>NZ_CP070969.1:0-5417500 GCF_017086365.1 Paenibacillus tianjinensis
GTGGACAGCCATACTTCCGAATTATGGCAGCAAATTTTATCGATTATTCAAACTAAACTAAGCAAACCGAGTTTTGATACATGGTTTAAAGCGACGAAAGCATTATCGTTTAGCTCTCAGGCCCTTATCATCTCGGCACCTACAACTTTTGCCGTAGAATGGCTGGAAAGTCGTTACACAAAACTGGTAGGAGCTACAGTTTATGAGGTTACCGGACAACAGGTGGACGTCAAATTTGTAATTGAGGAGAACAAACCCTCAGAGCCTGTAATTCAACAGATGGCACCTTCGCCAGCAGTATCGCGTGAAGAAGCGCAGACACATCTGCTTAATCCGAAATATACGTTCGATACGTTCGTAATCGGTTCCGGCAACCGTTTTGCGCATGCAGCATCGCTGGCTGTCGCCGAAGCGCCAGCCAAAGCTTATAACCCCCTCTTCTTGTACGGCGGCGTGGGACTGGGAAAAACCCACTTAATGCATGCCATCGGGCACTATGTGCTGGAACATAACCCAAACAACAAGGTTATTTACATCTCGTCCGAGAAATTTACGAATGAGTTCATCAATTCCATCCGTGACAACCGCGGCGAAAGCTTCCGCAACAAATACCGCAATGTTGACATTCTGCTAATTGACGATATTCAATTCCTGGCCGGCAAAGAGTCTACGCAGGAGGAATTTTTCCATACGTTTAATGCTCTGCACGAAGAACGCAAGCAAATCATCATCTCCAGTGACCGTCCGCCAAAGGAAATTCCAACACTGGAAGAACGGCTGCGCTCCCGGTTTGAATGGGGACTTATTACCGATATTCAGCCGCCGGATCTGGAGACACGCATAGCCATTCTGCGCAAAAAGGCCAAAGCGGAGAACCTTGACATTCCCAATGAGGCCATGATGTATATCGCTAACCAGATTGATACGAATATCCGTGAGCTGGAAGGCGCGCTGATCCGGGTTGTAGCTTACTCCTCACTAACCAACCAGGACGTAACCACTCATCTGGCAGCCGAGGCACTGAAGGATATTATCCCGTCCAGCCGGCCAAAAATGATCACCATCGGTGATATTCAGCAAAAGGTTGGAGAATACTACAATTTGCGCATGGAAGATTTCAAAGCTCGCAAACGCACCAAAGCCGTCGCTTTTCCGCGGCAAATCGCGATGTATCTCTCGCGTGAACTAACGGATTATTCGCTGCCTAAGATTGGTGAAGCCTTCGGAGGACGCGATCATACAACTGTAATTCATGCTCATGAGAAGATTACACAGTCATTAAAGGTCGATCAGGAGTTGTACAAAGTGGTCAATAATCTTGCGGAGAAAATTAAAAATCCTTCCTAAGAGGAACAAAGAGCCTATACACAATCTATACACATGTGGGTAGGCTTAATTTTATGCTGTTTACGGGAGTTATCCACATAAACGGAGCCCCTACTACTAATACTATTAAAGATCTATAATAATTCATCTTCTAAGAGCAGTTTTCAAAGAGGATAACCGTAAGCCCATTTCCCAACTTTTCAGCTAGGAGTGAAATTATGAAAATAAGCATTCTTAAAAATGAACTCAACGAATCCATCGGGCATGTATCCAAAGCTATCTCCAGCAGAACGACTATTCCGATTCTGACCGGCATCAAGTTTGAAGTCAGTCATCAGGGAGTTACATTGACTGCAAGCGACACGGATATTTCGATTCAATCCTTCATTCCGGCTGAAAATGACAGCCATACGATCGTAAAAGTTGAACAGCCTGGAAGCGTAGTGCTTCCTGCCAAATTCTTTGTTGAGATTATCAAGAAGCTTCCCTCCAAAGAAATTCACATGGAAGTCAAGGAAGGCTTCCAAACCTATATCTCCTCCGGATCCACCGAGATTCAAATCGTCGGCCTTGATCCTGAGGAATTTCCTGTTCTGCCCAGCATTGAAGAGAATGAAACGATCTCTCTGCCAGGCGACCTGCTGAAGAATATGATCAAACAAACTGCTTTCTCCATCTCTACCCAAGAAACAACACCAATCCTCACCGGGATCCTGTGGAATTTGAGCGATAATGAATTCAAATTCACAGCGACTGACCGCCACCGCCTGGCTACAAGAGCAGCGCACCTGGAGGGCACAGAAAGTGTACAATTTGCGAATGTCGTAATTGCCGGCAAAACGCTGAACGAGCTGAGTAAAATTATTCCGGACCAGAATATGCTGGTGGATATTGTCGTAGCCGATAACCAGGTTCTGTTCAAAATCGATAAAGTGCTGTTCTATTCGCGCATCCTGGACGGTATTTATCCGGATACTTCTAGAATTATTCCGACCAACTACAAAACAGAACTAACGCTCGACACAAAAAAATTAAGCGAATCCATCGACCGTGCTTATTTGCTGTCCCGTGAGGAAAAAACAAATATTGTACGCATGCAGACTTTGGATAACGGTGATGTTGAGATTTCCTCCAGCTCATCAGAGCTGGGTAAAGTCCGGGAAGAACTGGAAGTCATTGATTTCAAAGGCGAACCGCTGAAAATCTCCTTTAACTCGAAATATATGCTGGATGTGCTGAAGGTTGTCGAAAGCGAACAGCTGGTTATTGCTTTTACGGGCATGATGAGTCCGATCATCTTACGGCCGCTAGATGAGAGCCGCAGCCTGTATGTGATTCTGCCTTACCGCACAACTAACTAACGCCGTTGTTCACGAACCTGTGGATAAGTGGCGGAAAGGATAAAAAAACATGAAAAAAATACTTATCCACAGTGGATATATTAAGCTGGACCAATTCCTGAAACTCTCCGATTGTGTATCCACAGGGGGGATGGCTAAGGCTTTGCTGCAGGAGGGCCATGTGCTCATTAACGGAGAAAAAGAAGAACGGCGTGGAAGAAAGCTCTACCCGGGTGATAGAATAGAGGTACAGGATAACGGCGTTTTTGAGGTTGAAGGCGGCGGAATAAAAGAGTAGTACTTCGGGGAGGCTTAAGCTTCGTGTTTGTCAAAAATATCGGTCTGCAGCATTATCGCAACTACGGGTTGCTGCGTCTGGAGAGCCTGGGCGATGTAAACCTGATTCTTGGCCAGAACGCCCAGGGCAAAACAAACCTCATGGAGGCTCTGTTTGTCCTGGCGATGACCAAAAGCCACCGCACATCCAAAGACAAGGAGCTCATTTCGTTTGATGCTCCTGGAGGATCTGCTCAAATTGTTGCCGAAGTAGAGCGCAAATACGGGGATTTGAAGCTGGAGCTGACCTTATCCGCCCAGGGCAAAAAAGCCAGGATTAACGGACTGGAGCAGCGCCGGCTGAGTGAATTTGTCGGCTCGCTCAATGTAGTTATGTTTGCTCCGGAAGATTTGGAAATTGTCAAAGGTACGCCGGGTATCCGCCGCCGTTTTCTCGATATGGAAATCGGGCAGGTGCAGCCCAGCTACCTTTTTCACTTACAGCAATATCAGAAAGTCCTCCTCCAGCGAGGCAATTTGCTGAAGCAGCTATGGGGGAAGGAGGCTGCCGGCAGAGAGCTTTTAGAAATATGGGATGCCCAACTTGTAGAACATGGTGTTAAAATCGTCAAAAAAAGGAAACAATTCATAAAGAAGCTGCAAATATGGGCAGAAAGCATTCACCGGGGCATTACGAACGGCGGAGAAGAGCTTAAACTGCTGTATGTTCCTTCCTTCGGAGAGCGTGAAGAGGAAGATGAAGCTGTCTTATTGGACAAATTTATGTTAAAGTTATCACAAACGAGAGAACAGGAAATCAGGCGCGGCATGACGCTGACGGGTCCCCATAGGGATGACCTGTCCTTTTTTATCAACGGAAGAGAAGCTCAGGTCTACGGTTCCCAGGGACAGCAGCGTACGACAGCTTTATCGCTCAAGCTGGCGGAAATTGAACTGATCCATGAGGAAATCGGAGAGTATCCTGTGCTGCTTCTTGATGACGTTTTGTCCGAACTTGATCCCTACCGTCAGACCCAGCTTATCGAAACTTTCCAGAGCAAGGTGCAGACCTTCATCACCGCTACCGGTGTGGAGAGTTTAAATGCTGATAAGCTTAAGGACGCAAGCCTGTTTCATGTTCATGATGGAAAAGTGGAGAATTAAAGAGCGGAGGCAGAGCATGTATATTCATTTAGGCGGGGAGAAGATTATTAGGTCTTCAGAGTTGATTGCTATATTTGATATATCGATTGAGAAATCCTCCAAGGTGTCGAAGCAGTTCATCGTTCATTCGGGCCAGGACAAAAGATTGGAACGAATCGGTGAAGAGGAAGCAAAATCCATCGTCGTCACCAAAAATACGGTATACTACTCCCCCATATCCTCCTCCACTCTCAAAAAAAGAGCCAAAATCTTGTTAGAGATATAGTTTAATCTGGGTTACAAGAGATAATCTGAAAGAAGTAGGTGAAGGCATGTCAATGAATCAACCGACATATGATGAGAGCCAGATTCAGGTGCTTGAGGGGCTGGAAGCTGTTCGGAAACGTCCCGGCATGTACATCGGCTCTACTAGTGCCAAAGGTCTGCATCATTTGGTCTGGGAGGTTGTCGATAATAGTATCGATGAGGCGCTGGCAGGTTTTTGCGACCGGATTCAAGTGATTATACATGAAGATAACAGTATTACCGTTATTGATAACGGGCGGGGGATTCCTGTCGGCGAGAATGTGAAGCTGAAGAAATCAACGCTAGAAGTTGTAATGACTGTCCTGCATGCAGGCGGTAAGTTCGGCGGCGGAGGATACAAGGTATCCGGCGGTCTGCACGGCGTAGGGATTTCAGTCGTGAATGCCTTGTCCGAGAAGGTAGTTGTAAAAGTTAAGCGTGACGGCCATGTCTATCAGCAGGAATACAGACGAGGTGCCCCGCAGTATGATATCAGAATCGTCGGTGATTCCGATGAAACCGGCACAACTACAACTTTTCTCCCCGATCCGGAGATCTTTACCGAAACGACTGTTTTCGAATATTCTACATTGCTTACACGTATTCGTGAGCTTGCTTTTCTTAACAAGGGGATTGAGCTTTCGCTGCTGGATGAACGGACGGGAGTTTCCAACTCGTTCAGATATGATGGCGGTATCGTTGAGTATGTGAAATATTTGAACGAGAAAAAAGAAGCACTGCACGAGGAACCTATCTACGTGGAAGGCTCACGGGATATGATCGCAGTAGAAGTAGCTCTGCAGTACAACGATTCTTATACAGAGAACATTTACTCTTTTGCTAATAATATCAATACGCATGAAGGCGGAACGCATGAATCCGGCTTTAAGAGCGCCTTGACAAGAATAATCAATGACTATGCCCGCAAGACCGGGGTTATTAAGGATAGCAGCGGCAACCTGACCGGGGATGATGTGCGTGAAGGGTTAACGGCGATTATTTCCGTT
The DNA here is from genome assembly GCF_017086365.1 of Paenibacillus tianjinensis. NCBI lineage: Bacteria > Bacillati > Bacillota > Bacilli > Caryophanales > Paenibacillaceae > Paenibacillus > Paenibacillus tianjinensis. The sequence continues at coordinate 5,399 of NZ_CP070969.1, forward strand.
AAAATTCCTGAGCCGCAGTTCGAAGGCCAAACGAAGACCAAGCTTGGCAACAGTGAAGTACGCGGAATTGTAGAGTCGCTGTTCGGGGAGAAGCTCCAGGAGTTTCTGGAAGAGAACCCCGCGGTTTCACGGCGTGTGCTGGAGAAATCCCTGCAGGCTTCCCGTGCCCGTGAAGCGGCCCGTAAAGCCCGTGAGCTGACCCGGCGTAAGAGTGCGCTTGAAGTCAGCGCTCTTCCCGGTAAGCTGGCTGACTGTTCGTCCAAGGATGCTTCAATCAGCGAGTTGTACATCGTCGAAGGGGACTCTGCCGGCGGATCCGCCAAGCAGGGGCGCGATCGCCATTTCCAGGCGATTCTGCCACTGCGCGGGAAGATCCTGAATGTCGAGAAAGCACGGCTTGACCGTATTTTGTCCAATGCCGAAATCCGGGCGATTATTACCGCTCTCGGAACAGGCATCAGCGATGATTTCGACCTGTCCAAAGCCCGTTATCACAAAATTGTTATCATGACCGATGCAGACGTCGATGGTGCCCATATCCGTACCTTGCTGCTGACCTTCTTCTACCGCTACATGCGGAAGATTATAGAAGCGGGATATATCTATATTGCACAGCCGCCGCTGTTCAAGATTGAGCGCAACAAAGTAATCCGCTACGCTCAAACCGAGAGGGAACGTGATGAAATTATCGCTTCCTTTGGTGAGAATGTTAAGGTCAATGTTCAGCGCTATAAAGGTCTCGGAGAAATGAATGCCACTCAGCTGTGGGATACTACCATGGACCCTGAGAGCCGTATGATGCTGCAGGTAACGATTGAGGATGCTATTTTGGCTGACGGTATTTTCGATACACTGATGGGTGACAATGTTGAACCGCGCCGTGAGTTTATTCAGGAGCATGCGCAATCGGTTCGTAACCTTGATATCTGATAATACCCCCTTACAGATACAGACCCCCGGCTTCTATTCGTAATTGAATAGCAGGCCGGGGGTTTTATTATAGTTTGGAGAGAAGTTTGCGGCGGGGGCGAGTTGCCGGCCGGGTTCTTTTTAAACGTCCATAGGCTACAGCATAGCGGTGAATTCTGCGGTAAATGGATTTATCGGGAAACATTTTGAACACCATGATCGCGGGGAGTGTATTAACCTCAAGCAGCCACAGGTCATGATGCTGGTCTATTGCCACGTCCAGCCCGATCTCTTTAAGTCCGGGGTAGGCCGTTTCAAGCTGTGCGCCAATTCTGACTCCCAACGATTTAAGCTGCTGAATCGTTTTCGCCATTTCCCCTGGATTCATATGCTCTTTAAACAATGCCTCCACGGAGATTATGCTGCCTCCGTTATGATAGTTCGTGACCACCTTTTGCGGTGCAGCTACTCTTCCGAGCATACCTGTGGTCTCCCAGGCGCCAGACGGATTTTTTTGCGTGAGCACGCGCAGATCAAACGGCCTTCCCTGGTGGCACAGCAGATCGATTCCCTGCTGCACCAGATATGGGCGTCCCTTGATTTTGGAAATTAATGCAGCATGAAGTTCTTCTACCGAGTTATATACCTCCGCATCCTTGGCATATCGTAAAATGTACATGACCTGCTCCTGTGTCTCGGGTACACTACTGTCTGCTGCTGTATCCTCAAGATCCGGTTGCTGTCCGCTGGGGCTTAAGCGTACTGTGCGCCGTTCGGCCCGCATAACCCCGGTACCATAGGTACCGCGGTCAGGCTTAATATATACCGTGCCATAGACTTCAAGCAGCTCAGACAAATGCTCCATCTTATATTTTCGCGTTTCCGGAATGAAGATCGCCAGCAGACGGTTTTGCAGGATGACTGCTGTTTTAGCCCATTTACTGGACACCCGTTGAATCCTCATTATCTTCCTCCTAGCCTATTCTTAATTGAATTTTGCATGCTTAATTGTCAGGACAAGCTAGCTAAATAATGTTATAATATAAGGATATGAGGTTATGCCTCTATGAGCGAAAATAGGGCCATAAAGCTACTCCTCTTGTCTGTATAGTCTATGTACTGAAGGCATTGGCGGAAAGGGCATATACCCCTACATGTGCTGAAAGAAATGAATAATAGCAGATATAAGGCTACCCGTGTTTAATTGTGCTGTTTTTGTGAAAGTAATATAATAAAGGGTAGCGGTTTTTAACTGAAGGAGGTCCAGCAACTCATGGCTGAACAAAATAACCCGCAAATCAAAGATCGGGACATTGGTGAGGAAATGCGCGAATCCTTTATGGATTATGCGATGAGCATCATTGTAAGCCGGGCTTTGCCGGATGTGCGGGACGGACTTAAGCCTGTTCACCGGCGCATTTTGTTTGCGATGTCGGAACTCGGAATGTCTCCGGATAAACCTCACAAGAAGTCAGCGAGAATCGTCGGTGAGGTTATCGGTAAGTACCACCCTCACGGAGACTCTGCCGTCTATGAGACAATGGTACGTATGGCCCAGGATTTCTCGATGCGGTATATGCTCGTGGACGGTCACGGAAACTTCGGTTCGATCGATGGAGATATGGCTGCAGCGATGCGTTACACAGAAGCACGCCTCTCCAAAATCGCAGGTGAAATGCTTCGTGATCTCAACAAAGAGACGGTTGATTTCGCACCCAACTATGACGGTGAAGAGCATGAGCCTGTAGTACTGCCTGCCCGTTACCCCAACCTGCTTGTTAACGGGGTAGGAGGGATAGCAGTAGGTATGGCTACCAATATTCCTCCGCATAATTTGGGAGAGGTCATTGATGGCGTACAGGCAATGATTAAGAATCCGGACATTACACCAATGGAACTTATGGAATATATTCAAGGACCGGATTTCCCTACGGCTGGATACATTTTAGGCCGTGAGGGTATTCGCCAGGCCTATCGTACAGGCCGCGGATCGGTTACGATGCGCGCCAAAGCGACCATTGAAGAGAACAATGGTAAAGCCCGGATCATCGTGCATGAACTGCCTTATCAGGTCAACAAGGCTAGACTGGTTGAGAAGATTGCAGAGCTTGTACGCGAGAAGCGGATTGAGGGTATTACCGATCTGCGTGATGAGTCTGACCGCACCGGTATGCGTGTAGTGATCGAGATGAGACGCGATGTTAATCCTAGTGTTGTACTGAATAACCTGTACAAGCATACGGCAATGCAATCTACCTTCGGCATCAATATGCTGGCAATCGTGGGCAATGAACCGAAGATTCTCAATCTTCGTGATGTGCTGTATCACTATTTGCAGCACCAAATCGAAGTTATCCGCCGCCGGACGATCTTTGATCTGAAGAAGGCAGAGGCACGGGCCCATATTCTGGAAGGTCTGCGCATTGCGCTGGATCATCTGGATGAGGTAATCGCCCTGATCAGAGCTTCACGGACAACTGATATCGCCCGTGAAGGCCTGATGGAGACCTTCAGCCTTAGCATCGAGCAGGCACAAGCGATCCTTGATATGCGGATGCAGCGTCTGACCGGTCTGGAACGTGAGAAAATCGAGAATGAATATAACGAGCTGCTGGCCAAGATTGCTGAGTACCGTGAGATTTTGGCTAACGAGCATCTTGTACTGGAGATTATCAGTAATGAGCTTCAGGAAATTCGCGATAAATATTCCGATGACCGCCGTACTGAAATCACCGTTGGGGAAGAGAGCATTCTCGATGAGGATCTGATTCCGCGTGAAGAAGTAGTCATTACCATTACGCATACCGGCTACATTAAGCGTCTTCCGGTTAACACCTACCGCAGCCAGAAGCGCGGCGGGCGTGGCGTCATTGGCATGGACACGAAGGATGAGGATTTCGTGGAGCATCTCTTCGTAAGTAATTCTCATAATTATCTGATGTTCTTTACCGATAAGGGTAAGGTATACCGGATTAAAGCTTATGAGATTCCAGAGCTTGGACGTACTGCACGGGGAACACCAATCATCAACCTGATTCAGATCGAGCAGGGTGAGAAGATCAGTGCAGTAATTCAGGTTGAAGAAGCTGACAGTGACAAGTATCTGTTCTTTGCGACCCGTGAGGGGATTGTGAAGAAGACGCCTCTGGAAGATTACAACAATATCCGCAAAGGCGGACTGATTGCGATCAATCTCCGCGAAGAGGATTCCTTGATCGAAGTGAAGCTGACCGACGGTCAGCAGAACCTGATTATTGGTACTGCACGCGGTATGTCAATTACCTTCTCCGAGAACGATGTACGTTCCATGGGCCGCAGTGCAACCGGCGTTAAGGGAATCACCCTTGATGACAATGACCATGTCATCGGTATGGATTGCGTGGACAAGGAGCTTGAAGTGCTGATCGTAACGACCAAGGGTTACGGTAAACGGACACCTGCCGGGGATTACCGTTCCCAGACCCGTGGCGGTAAAGGGATTAAGACGATTAATCTTACGGATAAGAATGGCCCGGTAGTCGGTCTGAAGGTTGTTAAGAATGATGAGGACCTGATGATAATCACGACAAGCGGAACATTAATCCGTACAAGCATGGATGGTATTTCTACAATGGGCCGTTATGCGCAGGGCGTTAAGCTGATCAACATCCGTGAGGATGATGCGGTAGCTACCCTTTGCAGAGCGGACAAAGAAGAGGAAGATCTGTCTGAGCACGAGGATGGCGAAGAAATCCAAGGTACAATAGTAGACGAAGTAGAAACGGTAACTGATTCAGAGCCTGAAGCAGATGTTGAAGGTGAAGAGGATAGTCACGAGTAGAATGAACTAATGAAGCATGAGTTTCTGATCCCAGGAGCTCATGCTTTTTTTATGTACAACAATATATTTTAGGAATTAACTGCACACTATCTAGTCGCTTGCCGATATCCATAATATAATTAGAGAGTTAGGTGGTTAGTTGCCGCAAGGTAGCATTGGTGGCCGGTAATGTTCAGTCTCTCCAGCAGAGCAGCATTCCTGGACGTAAGTTTCACAGAAACAGAGGGGCTGAGTTTATGCCAAACATATCCGTTGCAGAAGTAAAACCAGGTTCGAAAATTATTAAAGACGTCGTTACCCCCTTGGGGAGCGTGCTGTTTTCTAAGGGTAAGGTCATATTACCCCGGGATATTGAGATTTTGCAGGCTTTCCTGGTTCAACAGGTGGAGATAGAGGGAGCCCCGGGTGAGAACAAGCCTTCTGAGCCGGCTAAAGCCGGTACGAAATCTGTCTCGGTTAAAACAGGTGCTACCATCAATGAGTCGTTGCTTGCCAAGAGCAATTCTCCCCTTCATGATGAGTATGAGAAAATGCTGGCCCTAGTTAAGCAGAGCTACCGTTCTGTTGCTGCAGCTCCGCTGCCTATTTATGAACTGCGGAGTCAGTTAGAGGCACTGATCAACGAGCTCAAGGATTATCATGTCTTAAAATTTACTCCGCGTGTTATTAATGATCAGGACTACAATTATCATAATGCTGTACTTTCGGCTCTAACCTCTTATAAAATAGCCCAATGGTGCGGATATCCGCTGAAGGATTGGATGCAGGCTGCATTTGCCGGCTTGCTGCATGATATAGGAAATGTTAAGGTTGATGTCTCATTGCTGCAGAAGCCGACTCCGCTGAGCAGTGCTGAGTTAGAAGAGGTCCGCAGACATACAACCTATGGTTACCAGCTGCTCCGTAATGTTACGGCCATTAATGAAGGAGTCAGACTCGCTGCACTTCAGCATCATGAGAAAATAGACGGTTCGGGTTATCCGTTACACCTGGAGGGTACCCAGATTCATTTCTACGCTAAGATTGTTGCGGTGGCCGATATCTTCCACGCAATGACGCTGGAGAAAGCCTACAGGAAGGCACAGTCGCCTTACAAGGTGCTGGAGCAGATTCTGACGGAAAGCTTCGGTAAGCTTGATCCGGTAATTGTTCAGACCTTTATTCAAAAAACCACCGACTTATACAATGGAACCAGAATCAAGCTGAGTGATGGACGCCATGGTGAAATTATTTTCACTGACCGCAGCAATCCTACCCGTCCAATGGTTCAAGTCGAAGGCAAAATTGTAAATCTGATGCTTGAGCGCGAATTATACATTCAGGAGATCATCGCCTAGTTTCATTCCATGCATTGTATAAAGCTGTGTTACCTTCCGGTTCTGTTGTTTTGAAGATGGGAGGAGACACAGCTTTTAATATGAAAACAAATTTAAAATAATGCTTGCAATCAAACGCTATACATGATATATTCTATTTCTGGCCGCGAAACATCAACGCCGAGCTCGAAAAAAGAAATTAAAAAAAGAGCTTGCATTGAACGGCTGGATGTGATATATTATAAGAGTTGCTGGTGACGAGATGGTGGTCACTGACAACGAGCTTGATCTTTGAAAACTGAACAACGAGTGAGTATCTGGAGATCACTTCGGTGAGATCCAAAATTAGAGAATGCAAATTCTCGTCAGATGTTTCAAAATGAGCAATCGCTCTTTCTAAATACCAATTTGGAGAGTTTGATCCTGGCTCAGGACGAACGCTGGCGGCGTGCCTAATACATGCAAGTCGAGCGGAGCTTATCCTTCGGGATAAGTTTAGCGGCGGACGGGTGAGTAACACGTAGGCAACCTACCCCTCAGACTGGGATAACTACCGGAAACGGTAGCTAATACCGGATAATTCCTTTCTTCTCCTGAAGAAAGGATGAAAGGCGGAGCAATCTGCTACTGAGGGATGGGCCTGCGGCGCATTAGCTAGTTGGTGAGGTAACGGCTCACCAAGGCGACGATGCGTAGCCGACCTGAGAGGGTGAACGGCCACACTGGGACTGAGACACGGCCCAGACTCCTACGGGAGGCAGCAGTAGGGAATCTTCCGCAATGGGCGAAAGCCTGACGGAGCAACGCCGCGTGAGTGATGAAGGTTTTCGGATCGTAAAGCTCTGTTGCCAGGGAAGAACGTCCGGTAGAGTAACTGCTACCGGAGTGACGGTACCTGAGAAGAAAGCCCCGGCTAACTACGTGCCAGCAGCCGCGGTAATACGTAGGGGGCAAGCGTTGTCCGGAATTATTGGGCGTAAAGCGCGCGCAGGCGGCTATTTAAGTCTGGTGTTTAAACCTTGGGCTCAACCTGGGGTCGCACTGGAAACTGGATGGCTTGAGTACAGAAGAGGAAAGTGGAATTCCACGTGTAGCGGTGAAATGCGTAGATATGTGGAGGAACACCAGTGGCGAAGGCGACTTTCTGGGCTGTAACTGACGCTGAGGCGCGAAAGCGTGGGGAGCAAACAGGATTAGATACCCTGGTAGTCCACGCCGTAAACGATGAGTGCTAGGTGTTAGGGGTTTCGATACCCTTGGTGCCGAAGTTAACACAGTAAGCACTCCGCCTGGGGAGTACGGTCGCAAGACTGAAACTCAAAGGAATTGACGGGGACCCGCACAAGCAGTGGAGTATGTGGTTTAATTCGAAGCAACGCGAAGAACCTTACCAGGTCTTGACATCCCTCTGAATCCTCTAGAGATAGAGGCGGCCTTCGGGACAGAGGAGACAGGTGGTGCATGGTTGTCGTCAGCTCGTGTCGTGAGATGTTGGGTTAAGTCCCGCAACGAGCGCAACCCTTGACTTTAGTTGCCAGCAGGTAGTGCTGGGCACTCTAGAGTGACTGCCGGTGACAAACCGGAGGAAGGTGGGGATGACGTCAAATCATCATGCCCCTTATGACCTGGGCTACACACGTACTACAATGGCCGGTACAACGGGAAGCGAAGCCGCGAGGTGGAGCCAATCCCAGCAAAGCCGGTCTCAGTTCGGATTGCAGGCTGCAACTCGCCTGCATGAAGTCGGAATTGCTAGTAATCGCGGATCAGCATGCCGCGGTGAATACGTTCCCGGGTCTTGTACACACCGCCCGTCACACCACGAGAGTTTACAACACCCGAAGTCGGTGGGGTAACCCGCAAGGGGGCCAGCCGCCGAAGGTGGGGTAGATGATTGGGGTGAAGTCGTAACAAGGTAGCCGTATCGGAAGGTGCGGCTGGATCACCTCCTTTCTATGGAGAATCGTTCTCTGCAATGAGAACATTCAAATCGGAAGTATAACTTCCAAAACTCAGGTTTAGGCCTGTTACTCACTCGTTGGTCAGTTTTGAGAGTTTAAGCTCTCTACTTGATCCTTGAAAACTGGATACCGAAACGAATTTGCGTTTTAGAACATTCTTTAAGCTGAACTTGTGTAAACAAGTTTCAATTATAGCAATGCTGGCGATTTTCCTAACGGAAAACGCATGGTTAAGCTAATAAGAGCACACGGAGGATGCCTAGGCGCCAGGAGCCGACGAAGGACGTGGCGAACAACGAAACTGCCTCGGGGAGCTGTAAGCAAGCTTTGATCCGGGGGTGTCCGAATGGGGAAACCCAGCTGTGGTAATTCGCAGTTACTCACACCTGAATACATAGGGTGTGTAGAGGCAGACCAGGGGAACTGAAACATCTAAGTACCCTGAGGAAGAGAAAACAATAGTGATTCCGTCAGTAGCGGCGAGCGAACGCGGAACAGCCTAAACCAAGGGGCTTGCCCCTTGGGGTTGTGGGACGTCTCACATGGAGTTACAAAGGAATATGGTAGGTGAAGAGGTCTGGAAAGGCCCGCGATAGAGGTAAAAGCCCTGTAACCTAAACTGTGTTCCCTCCGAGACGGATCCCGAGTAGTGCGGGGCACGTGAAACCCCGTATGAATCCAGCAGGACCATCTGCTAAGGCTAAATACTACCTGGCGACCGATAGTGAAACAGTACCGTGAGGGAAAGGTGAAAAGCACCCCGGAAGGGGAGTGAAATAGAACCTGAAACCGTGTGCTTACAAAAAGTCAGAGCCCGTTTTAGGGGTGATGGCGTGCCTTTTGTAGAATGAACCGGCGAGTTACGTTTAACATGCAAGGTTAAGGTGAGAAGCCGGAGCCGCAGCGAAAGCGAGTCTGAATAGGGCGACTAAGTATGTGGACGTAGACCCGAAACCGTGTGATCTACCCCTGTCCAGGGTGAAGGTGCGGTAACACGCACTGGAGGCCCGAACCCACGTATGTTGAAAAATACGGGGATGAGGTGGGGGTAGCGGAGAAATTCCAATCGAACTCGGAGATAGCTGGTTCTCCCCGAAATAGCTTTAGGGCTAGCCTCGGTGAATGGAGTGGTGGAGGTAGAGCACTGATTGGGTGCGGGGCCCGCAAGGGTTACCAAGCTCAGTCAAACTCCGAATGCCATTTACTTCTTGCCGGGAGTCAGACAGTGAGTGCTAAGATCCATTGTCAAAAGGGAAACAGCCCAGACCATCAGCTAAGGTCCCCAAGTGTGTGTTAAGTGGGAAAGGATGTGGAGTTGCACAGACAACCAGGATGTTGGCTTAGAAGCAGCCACCATTGAAAGAGTGCGTAATAGCTCACTGGTCGAGTGACTCTGCGCCGAAAATGTAACGGGGCTAAACACACCACCGAAGCTATGGCTAGATGCTTTGCATCTGGGGTAGGGGAGCGTTGTATGTGGGTTGAAGGTGTACCGTAAGGAGCGCTGGACAGCATACAAGTGAGAATGCCGGTATGAGTAACGAAAAGATCAGTGAGAATCTGATCCGCCGAAAGCCCAAGGTTTCCTGAGGAAGGCTCGTCCGCTCAGGGTAAGTCGGGACCTAAGGCGAGGCCGAAAGGCGTAGTCGAAGGACAACAGTTTGAAATTACTGTACCACCGTAATCCGCTATGAGCGATGGGGTGACGCAGGAGGGTAGTGACGCGGACTGATGGATGTCCGTCTAAGCAGTGAGGCTGGTGTGTAGGCAAATCCGCACACTATTAAGGCTGGGCTGTGATGGGGAGCGAAAATTACAGTAGCGAAGGTCATGATCTCACACTGCCAAGAAAAGCCTCTAGCCAGGAGAAGGTGCCCGTACCGCAAACCGACACAGGTAGGCGAGAAGAGAATTCTAAGGCGCGCGGAAGAACTCTCGTTAAGGAACTCGGCAAAATGACCCCGTAACTTCGGGAGAAGGGGTGCCTCGGTAGGGTGAATAGCCCGAGGGGGCCGCAGTGAAAAGGCCCAAGCGACTGTTTAGCAAAAACACAGGTCTGTGCGAAGCCGCAAGGCGAAGTATACGGGCTGACGCCTGCCCGGTGCTGGAAGGTTAAGGGGAGTGGTTAGGGGTAACCCGAAGCTATGAACCGAAGCCCCAGTAAACGGCGGCCGTAACTATAACGGTCCTAAGGTAGCGAAATTCCTTGTCAGGTAAATTCTGACCCGCACGAATGGCGTAACGACTTGGGCGCTGTCTCAACGAGAGATCCGGTGAAATTTTAATACCTGTGAAGATGCAGGTTACCCGCGACAAGACGGAAAGACCCCATGGAGCTTTACTGCAGCTTGATATTGAATTTGGGTACGATCTGTACAGGATAGGTGGGAGCCGTAGAGGCAGGAGCGCAAGCTTCTGCGGAGGCGCCGTTGGGATACCACCCTGATCGTATCTAGGTTCTAACCTGGTACCCTAAGCGGGTACGGGGACCGTGTCAGGCGGGCAGTTTGACTGGGGCGGTCGCCTCCTAAAGAGTAACGGAGGCGTTCAAAGGTTCCCTCAGAATGGTTGGAAATCATTCGAAGAGTGCAAAGGCATAAGGGAGCTTGACTGCGAGACCTACAAGTCGAGCAGGGACGAAAGTCGGACTTAGTGATCCGGTGGTACCGCATGGAAGGGCCATCGCTCAACGGATAAAAGCTACCCTGGGGATAACAGGCTTATCTCCCCCAAGAGTCCACATCGACGGGGAGGTTTGGCACCTCGATGTCGGCTCATCGCATCCTGGGGCTGAAGTAGGTCCCAAGGGTTGGGCTGTTCGCCCATTAAAGCGGTACGCGAGCTGGGTTCAGAACGTCGTGAGACAGTTCGGTCCCTATCTGTCGTGGGCGCAGGAAATTTGAGAGGAGCTGTCCTTAGTACGAGAGGACCGGGATGGACGTACCGCTGGTGCACCAGTTGTTTCGCCAGAAGCATGGCTGGGTAGCTACGTACGGACGGGATAAGCGCTGAAAGCATCTAAGCGTGAAGCCCCCCTCAAGATGAGATTTCCCAGTATGTAAGACCCCTTGAAGACGACGAGGTAGATAGGTTGGAGGTGGAAGTGCAGTAATGCATGGAGCTGACCAATACTAATCGGTCGAGGGCTTATCCAACATTTCGAAGAACGCAGATTCGTTTCGGATTCAGTTTTCAGGCGATTAAGCCTGCCGTTTGGTGGCGATAGCGGAAGGGTTCCACGCGTACCCATCCCGAACACGACCGTTAAGCCTTCCAGCGCCGATGGTACTTGGACCGAAGGGTCCTGGGAGAGTAGGACGCCGCCAAGCACATGAAGCCATTGTTGAATCATCGACAATGGCTTTTTTTGTTGTATATAACTGGAAAGAAAGAGTGGTTGTAGAGATGAATTCATTATAAAAGCGTTTTCAATTGAGTGACATTTTTGTTACCGACGGCATGGTATATCCAAGTATAATAGAAAAGTGCAAATATTAAGCAGCACCTTAATACGAATGAACTACTGATAAATTCTAAATTTGAATTTTCTTGTGTCTTTTGATGCATGGTAGAGGTAAGGAGGATTTAAGGTATGAAGCTAACCCGACCCTTATGGATATTATTTATTGTTTGTATAGTGAGTGTAATGTTTACTGGTTGCGGAGCGAAAGAGCCCAACTGGGATACTTTTGAGGGAGCACTTAATGAAAAAAGCTTTCCTGTCCCCAAGGAAGCCAGTTCTCCTGACCGGGCTACTACAAATGTTGCTATGGACTATGTTCGTTACTCCTTGTCTGGAATTAAGGAAAAGGAGGGTGTACCCGAGCCTTACCTGAAAGCGATTAAAGCTTGGGGATGGGAGGAACAAAAAGGGGATGAAGATGCGGGAAGCTCCCGTGTTTTTCAAAAGGACGGACTAATTGTACATTTAACCGTACATGACGGCTATTTCACAGTAATGATTCCGAAGGAAAAGAAAGCCTCCATAAAAGGGCTGAAGAGTAAATAAATAAACGCCGTCCAAAGTGGACGGCGTTTATTATTGTAGTACGCCCAGCATGGGCGTCATCTCTAGGGTGAAAGTCCCGAGCGGGGGCTGGCAAGCGCCTACCGTTAGCCAAGGGCAAGGGTGTCCACCGTGAGGCGGAATCTGAAGGAAGCCGGAGGCAAAAGCACGACCTGAGGTACACGAATCCAATTTGAGGCGGTTGCAGCCGGATGAGTCACCTATACATGACAAAATCCAGAGCTGCCAAGGGCTGCAGCCGTAAACTTGGGCAGGTGCGGGCGGAAAGATGACGTTCTTATCTGGGGAGGCCTGCCGGAGGGGCAAGGAAAAAAAACTTGTAACCGTAGCCGAGAGGCTGCGCTGAACCGGCAGGAGTCAGCAGAGGCCATAGTACGTAAACTGCTGCAGCGTTTACGGAAGGGCTGAACCGAAAGGAGAGAGGAAACCGATGCGTTCGCATGAAGTGCAAAGACAGCAGAATATCTCGCAAGAGAGCTTACGGCAAAGAGAAGCGGTGAAGCCGCCAGGGTATGCCGGAGCGCCGAGTTCTTCGTCGGCACAAATCGCCCCTTCCTCTCGCGAAGCAGAGAGCAACTTGCTGGAGCGAATGCTCGAAGGAGACAACCTTCGGCTCGCGTATAAACGAGTGGTACAAAACGGAGGAGCGCCCGGTGTGGACAATGTAACGGTAGCGAATCTACAAGCTTATTTGAAAACACATTGGGAATCGGTGAAAGCCGAACTTCTAGCGGGGGCTTACAGACCTGCGTCAGTCAAACGGGTGGAAATCCCCAAACCCGGAGGCGGTGTAAGGCTACTAGGCATCCCAACCGTTATGGACCGTTTTCTCCAGCAGGCGCTTCTACAAGTCATGAACCCGATCTTTGACGCAGAGTTCTCCTGGTATAGCTATGGCTTTCGACCGGGGAAAAGTGCACATGACGCCGTGAAACAAGCGCAAAGATATATCCAAAGTGGCCTCCGGTGGGTCATAGACCTCGATCTGGAGAAATTCTTTGACCGGATAAACCACGACATGCTGATGGCAAGAGTGGCGCGGAAAGTGACAGACAAAAGAGTACTGATCCTGATTCGTGCATATCTGAACGCCGGAGTTATGGTGAACGGAAAGCTGGAACGTAGCCGGGAAGGAACGCCCCAAGGCGGTCCGCTCAGTCCGCTTTTGGCAAACATTCTACTGGATGATCTGGATAAGGAATTGACCGGACGCGGGCTGCGTTTTGTACGCTATGCAGACGACTGTAATATCTTTGTGGCGAGCAAACGAGCGGGCGAACGGGTCATGGAATCGGTTAGCCGATTTGTAGAAGGAAAGCTGAAACTGAAAGTGAACCGGGATAAAAGTGCGGTAGCAAGGCCGTGGCACCGAAAGTTCTTAGGATTCAGTTTCCTGAGCCAGAAACAGGCGACGATTCGATTAGCTCCAAAAACAATCTCGCGATTCAAGGAAAGAATACGTGAACTAACGAATCGAACGTGGTCTATTTCCATGGAAGAGCGAATTCGCCAAGTGAACCGGTATGTGATGGGATGGCTTGGCTATTTCCATCTGGCGTCGGCGAAGAAACACCTCCAAACGCTGGACCAGTGGATTCGGAGAAGGCTGCGAATGTGCCTGTGGAAACAATGGAAACGAGTGCGCACACGGATCCGCGAACTCCGGGCGCTTGGGGTGCCTGAGTGGGCCTGTTTCACGATGGCAAACTCACGGCGAGGCGCATGGGAAATGTCCCGGAACACAAATAATGCCCTTCCCACTTCCTACTGGGAAGGGAAAGGGCTGAAAAGTTTGCTTTCACGTTATTTGGAGCTTTGTTAACCTTTTGGAACCGCCGTATGCGGACCCGCATGTACGGTGGTGTGAGAGGACGGGGGCTCGCCGCCCCCTCCTACTCGATTCTGCATAAGGGACTGCTGATGTCTGTAGGTGATGAACGTATGTATGCGGTTCTGCAATTATTGAGCGTAATAAGAAACGTCTGCAGGATTGAATTTCAGCATCCCGCCTTTATCATCGCGGCGCAGTCTCAGCAGGGTATACAGCCGGGGCAAGAGCAGCCAGAGATGGCAGATTGCCAAGGAGGTTGTGAACGCCGGAGGAGCCCACACAATAAAAAGCGCAGCAATGCATAGGCCGATCCAGAAATTATGCAGCTGCACCTTACGAAAGATGCCGTAGCTGATATATTGATCCGGCATATAGCCGAGCCAAGGCAGACGCAGAGACACCTTCCACCGTTTAGCGATGGGATGCCCGGTGATAAGGAGGACGGATCGTGAGATGACATACTGGACCCATAATACAACGGGAGCCGCAACAACCATATATAACAGGCTCCACCAGGAGAGGAATATGGTCTCCAGTACTACGAATATTAAAGGAAGCGTAATGTAGATCCGCAGCTTGGCAGTAGTCAGGTTTATTTTTTTAATAAGCTTGTATTGATAGAATGTAGCTGCACCTTTGGTGTTGGGTTCCATAAAGAAAGTTCAGACCTCCTCGTGTGTTCTCATGTTAATAATATCGGCTGTCTGCGGCGTTTTATTAAACTTCAGCGGGAGAATCACCAGCCTGGCGATCACAGAATATATATATTTTGAGTAACCCGGATAGGAAAAAACTATGAAAAGGTTTAAAATGATAGAAGGTGTAACATACTGTTCTTAAAAGAGTCAAGGTGGGATGGATATGGAACAGCAAACCGGACAGTCCTGCATTATTTGCGGGCAGATGAAAGAAGAAGGTATTGTTATTGTCTCGCATTTCATTTGTGAAGATTGCGAGAGCGAAATGGTGCGTACGGATGCTGAGGACATCAAGTACCGTTTTTTCATTGGCCGGATGAAGAAAATCGGACTCCAAAAGAACGCCTGATCCGAGTGAAGGCATTTGTAACAACAGTGTAAAGAGAGCGGGCGGTGGATCTGTGTCGCAATGGCTGCATTATAAGCAATTCATTTAACGGCTTCCCCGTGTTGTGGCGGGAGGGGCCGTTTTGTTGTGCGGATGATGCTTTTAAGCGGAATAATAGGCGTTTAGGCATATTTGCGTTAAAATAGAGGTAACCCCCAGGGAAGGATAAGAACATGAACATTTTAGAGCCTGGCAGGGCACCGATATATGAGATGCTGGAACAATATAGACTTAAGGGTAATATATCTTATCACGTGCCTGGCCACAAGAACGGTGAGGCCTATAGCGGAGCTGAAGGGGCAGGATATTTGGATGAGATCATGAGGTACGACGTAACGGAAATTACCGGAACGGATGATCTTCACCACCCGGAAGGGGTCATTAGGGAGGCGCAGCAGCTGGCTGCGGATTGTTTTGGGGCGGAGGAAAGCTTTTTGCTGGTCGGCGGAAGTACCGCCGGCAATCTGGCACTTATCTTAACCGTTTGCCCGGAACCCGGGATGGTTCTGATTCTGCAGCGTAATGTCCATAAGTCGGTGATTCACGGCTTAATGCTGGCTGGCGTGCGGGCAGTCTTCCTCGAACCGCAGCTGGATGCGGACAGCGGCCTCGCGGTCGCTCCGGCGGCTGAAGCGGTGCAGGCTGCACTTGCAGCCTACCCGGAGGCCGCCGCCGTGCTGGTCACCATGCCGAATTACTACGGCATGGGCACAGACCTGGCGCCCCTCGCGTGCATCTGTCACGACAGCGGCGTTCCGCTGCTGGTTGACGAGGCGCACGGGGCGCATTACGGGCTGCACCCGGCGCTGCCGGCCGGGGCGCTTGCCTGCGGCGCGGACGGCGTGGTGCAGTCCACGCACAAGATGCTGCCGGCGCTGACGATGGGCGCCATGCTGCATGTGCAGGGGCCGCGCCTTAACCGCGCCTTGCTGCGGCAGCGGCTGGCCATGGTGCAGAGCTCCAGCCCATCCTACCCGGTGATGGCTTCGCTCGACCTGGCCCGGCGGCTGGTGCACCTGGGCGGCGCCGGCGCCTTCACGGCGGGGCTCGCCGCCGTGGACGTGCTGAAGCGCGGCTTAGCTTCGCTGCCGCGCTTCGGGCTGCTGCAGCCGGCTCAGCCGCTGCAGCCTCACGGCGGCGCTGGCACAGCCGCCGGAATGGACACGCTGCCGGCAGAAGCGGCGGCGTACACTACCCAGGACCCCTTCAAGGCGGTCATTTATGACGCCGCCGGGGTCCTGGGGGGCTTCGAGCTGCAGCGCAGGCTCGAAGAGAAGGGCATTGTGCCGGAGATGAGCGACGACCGGCACGTAGTGCTTGCCTTCAGCCTCGGCTCGAAGGCGGAGGATACATTCACGCTGCTGGCCGCGCTGCGGGAAATAGACGCCGAAATGGCGGCTGCTGCCCTTTCTAATCTAAGGGAGGCGGCTGAACCGTTCTCCAGCCCCTCATCCTTCAATAGGGCAGAGGAAAATCAATCTCCATCCGCTGAAGTTTCCACGTGGAACAATTCTATTCAAGCACTTATTTCACAGCCGGTGGCGTTTTCCCTGAAGCCGGTGACAGCAAGTGAAACCGAAAGCATACACCTCGAATACAGTGTAGGGAGAGTAGCGGCAGAGATGGTAATCCCTTATCCGCCTGGCATTCCGCTCTTGTATCCGGGAGAAGTCATAAGCGAAGCAGCATGCAGAAGGCTGTCAGCGCTCCGTCAGGGAGGGGCTAAGTTTCAGGCCTGCACAGACCCCGCCTTACGGCGTATAGTGGTTTACAACAATAAGAAGGGCGGAGAAGTATAAGTGGGACGTGAAGGTTTTTTCATTACTTTGGAGGGAGGCGATGGCTCAGGAAAAACAACTGTGCTGGGCAGGGTAGCAGCTTATCTGCAGAATCACTCCATGCCTTATATCATTACCCGCGAACCGGGGGGCATTGAAATCGCCGAGAAGATCCGCTCCATTATTCTTGATCCAGCCCATACCGCAATGGATGCGCGGACCGAAGCGCTGCTGTATGCAGCGGCAAGGAGCCAGCATCTGGCGGAGGTCGTGGAGCCGGCACTCAAAGAAGGCCTTACGGTGCTTTGTGACCGTTTTGTCGACAGCAGCCTTGTCTATCAGGGCTTTGCACGGGGCCTTGGAATCGAAAAAGTGCGGAGCATTAATGACTTTGCAACCGGCGGCCGCACACCGGATCTTACGTTTTACCTGGATGTAGAGCCGGAGGTAGGCCTCTCTAGAATTGCTGCCAATCAGGACCGCGAGGTTAACCGCCTTGATCTGGAGAGTCTCGCCTTCCATCAGAAGGTTCGTGAAGGCTATCAGCTGGTGACTCAGTCCGATCCTGGCCGTATTGTCGTTCTTGATGCCAACCGTCCGATCCATATGGTCGAGCAGGACATCGTGCATACGCTGAAGGAGCGGATATTAAAGGGTTTTTAAGGCATATTGTCTAATATATCTTAAGTGGGCAGCATTATAGGTGAGTTATCTAACCAAACTTTTAGGAGGAATGCGAAGATGAAGCTAATCATTGCTATTATCCAGGACAAAGACAGTAACCGGTTGTCCAGTGAACTCGTCAAAGCCAATTTCCGTGCCACTAAACTGGCCAGTACAGGCGGATTCCTGCGGGCAGGCAATACAACATTTCTGATTGGTGTAGATGATAGCCAGGTTGAACCCGTGCTGAGTGTTATCCGCAATAGCTGTAAGGTGCGCGAGCAGCTGGTTACCCCGGTTACTCCGATGAGTGGTACGACGGATTCCTATTTGCCGCTTCCTGTAGAGGTCCAGGTGGGTGGAGCTACAGTATTTGTACTGCCTGTCGATCGTTTTGAGCATTACTGAGCATACTAGAGTAAACGATAAGGGCGGTAGATACTTTGAAGATTAACCCGGGCTACAGGCCCTTAAAAAGTGAACTCCCGAACGCTGATGCGGAACGCAGGCCTATCCAGCAGAAGACGTTTAGCGATGTTTTTCAGCAGCAGGGACAGCAGAAAACCATTGATGAATTGAACCGCCAGATTAAAGATATTCAGCAGCAGGGCGATCGGCTGGCCAAATCAATGACCGTCCGTGAGCTTGCGATATACAGAAATCTTATTAAACGTTTTCTGGAAGAGACTGCGCGGCGCGGCGTTATCCTCAAGGAGACAAAGGGCTGGGACCGCCGTGGCCGAGGCAAACGTTACAAGCTGCTGGAGGAGATTGACGCGGCACTCTTGAATTTGGCCGATGAGCTGCTGGAGAGCGAGCAGGGCCGGATTGATCTGCTGGGCCGGGTTGGAGAAATCCGCGGTATGCTGATTAACCTTTCTTTCTAAAAGAAGTTGGAGGAATTTATGCCTTTTCATGATATATTAAGCCAGGAGGATGCCAAACGCCTGCTGCAGAATGCACTGCGCAAGGATGCAGTCAGTCATGCGTATTTGTTCACCGGCCCAGCCGGAAGCGGACAGATGTCAACTGCACTCATGTTTGCCCAGGCGATATTTTGCACAAAGCTTAAGGATGATGCCTGCGGGGAGTGCTTGGAATGCCGCAAGGTAGAGCATGGCAACCATCCGGATCTGACTTTACTGAAGCCTGACGGGGCAAGTATTAAGATCGATCAGATCCGTGAGCTGCAGCGTGTTTTTTCCTACCGGTCTGAAGGAGTTAATCCGAAGGTTTACATTATAGAGGGAGCGGACAAAATGACGGTGCAGGCCGCCAACAGTCTGCTTAAATTTTTGGAAGAGCCGCCTGCTCCGGCAGTCGGTATTCTGATCTCCGATAATAGCAGTTCCCTGCTTCCAACCATCCAGTCGAGAACCCAGCGTATCCCTTTCAGCCCGCTGCATCCTGATATTATGCTTCAGGCTTTGTCGGGGGAGGGGGTTCCGGTACCCCTGGCACGGTGTGCAGTATCACTGACTTCAGGGCTCGATGGGTGCAGGGAACTTTTGGCACAGAATTGGTTTGCAGAAATGAGAAATCTAGTGTTACAATTAGCAAAGGAGTCTATGGGCAAAGGCAGCTCTGCAGTGGCAACAGCCGGACAGAAGCTGTTCAAGACCGGGCTCGGTGAACATTTGGATACTCTTTTCAGCATGTTCCATCTTTGGTTTAAAGATATGCTCTACTTCCTGTACCGAAGACACGAAAGCATCGTTTTCATAGATCAGTTAGACTTTATTTCCAGACATGCCCGTCAGCGGAGTACGGAGCAATGGGTGGCTTATATGGAATTCGCAGCGGAGAGTAGTCGCAGGCTCCGTTCTAATGCTAACGCCCAATTGTGTCTGGAGCAGTTTTTAATCCGATTGGAAAGTTAAAGACTTAGTTGTGATATCATCCTCCGGATCAACGCTTCAGCCTGGAAGTATGGGTTTAACGGATAAGGAAGGACAAGCATCGATCACCAGGGAGCGGATTTGCTTAAGGGTTCCTTTTACCGGCAAACAAGGGGGTTAATTTTTGTACAGCGTAGTAGGCGTCCGCTTTAAAAAAGCGGGTAAAATATATTATTTCGATCCACTTGATTTCCCGATTGAACGTGATCAATGCGTTATTGTGGAGACAGCAAGAGGGGTAGAATACGGTAGAGTTGTCGTTGGCAAAAAAGAGGTGCAGGAAGCCGATGTTGTATTACCTCTCAAGAAAGTCATGCGGATCGCCGGAGAAACCGACGCACGTGTGGTGGAGGAGAACAAAGGTGCAGCAAAGGACGCTTTCACCACCTGTTTAAATAAAATCCGCGATCATGGCCTCAAAATGAAGCTAGTGGATGTAGAGTTTACGTTTGACCGCAACAAGATCATATTTTATTTCACCGCCGAGGGCCGCGTCGATTTCCGCGAATTGGTCAAGGACCTGGCGAGTATATTCCGTACCCGTATCGAACTGCGTCAGATCGGTGTACGCGATGAAGCCAAGATGCTGGGTGGACTTGGACCTTGCGGGCGGGTGCTGTGCTGCTCCTCCTGGCTTGGGGATTTCGAGCCGGTATCGATAAAAATGGCTAAGGATCAGAATCTTTCGCTCAATCCGACCAAAATCTCCGGTTTGTGCGGACGGCTGATGTGCTGCCTGAAGTTTGAGCATGATAATTACGAAAGTACAAAAGAAGAAATGCCGGCGGTAGGCAAAATCGTCGTAACCTCACTGGGCGACGGTAAGGTGGTAGGAATTAATGCCGGAAACCGCACGGTCCATGTGCAGTTGTTTGAAGTGGGCAAAGTTAAGGAACTTCCAATGGATGATGTTGTCGTCAAGTAAACCATATAAGGTTACTTTCGGGGTGGAAACTTGGAGAAGATAAATATATTTGCACACATGCAGGAGATGGAAGCGCAGATGGAAACGATGCGCGCAAGTCTCGGAGATTGGAAACAGACCGTTAAGGAATTAATGGAGGCCAATCAAAGGCTCAGTCTGGAAAATGAACAACTCCGCAAAATATTGAAAAGGGACACACCTTTGGATCCTGCCGTGGATACGGCTGAGGCGGAAGCACTTTTGGCTGCCAGTGAAGGAACAGAGGAGGTTGTCGGGGAAGGTTACGATAACCTGGCCCGGCTGTATCACGAAGGCTTTCACATCTGTAATGTCTATTTTGGGCATTTGCGTACAGAGGGTGATTGTCTGTTCTGTCTTTCTTTTCTTAATAAATAAGGATATCCAGCCGTAGGAGATTTACGCCTACGGTTTTTTTTGAATTTCTAACAAACGTTTAGGAGATTACAATGACGAATTCTTATAATGAAATACCTGTGCCGCTGCTTCCCTCAGAGCGGATTGATGACTTATTGACTCATGATTTGCGGATTATTCAGAGTGATGAGGTATTTAGCTTCTCCATGGATGCCGTATTGCTTGCCCGCTTCGCCAGTATCCCGCCACGGGGGAGAGTGCTGGATTTGTGTACCGGGAATGGAGTAATCCCGATGCTGCTCACTACACGGACTAAAGCTTCTATAGAAGGGATTGAACTCCAACCCCTTCTGGCCGATATGGCCCGGCGCAGTGTTGCTATGAATGGACTGGAAGAGCGGGTAACTATTCATGAGGGGGATTTGCGCGAGCTGCATACGGTCGCAGGGTATGGCGTATATGATGCGATCACGGTTAATCCGCCTTATATGCCGCTTAACGGAAGTGATCTTAAGCTGAATACACATCAGGCAATGGCCCGCCATGAGATTGGCTGTACTCTGGAAGAGGTAATTCAGGCCTGTGTCCGGCTGGTGCGTACCGGGGGCAAGGTAAGTATGGTTCATAAACCCCAGCGTTTAGTGGATATTATAAGTCTAATGAGACAGTACCGGCTGGAGCCGAAGCAGATCCGTTTTGTCCATCCGCGGGCACATCTGGAGGCGAATATGGTATTGATTGAAGCTGCACGTGACGGGAAACCGGAGGTGCGTTTACAACCTCCGCTCATCGTATATAATGATGACAATCAATACTGTTCAGAAATAATGGATATTTACTATGGAAACAAAGAAGGGTAACCACCAATGACGATAACATGCCAAAGCAGCTTTCAACGAAACCATGAAACAGATAAACCGGAAGGAAGCGGGTGTCTGTACCTGGTTGCTACACCGATCGGCAATCTGGAAGACATGACTTATCGCGCGGTGCGGACTTTGCAGGAATGCGAGATTATTGCAGCCGAGGACACGAGACAGACACGCAAACTGCTGAGCCATTTTGAAATAACACCTTCGATGCTGTTCAGTTATCATGAGCATAATAAGGCGGCCAGCGGCCCTGAGCTGATACGTTATATAATAGAAGGAAAAAATCTGGCCCTTGTCAGCGATGCGGGTCTTCCGGCCATTTCGGACCCTGGTGCAGACCTGGTTGCCCTCGCCGTCAGTCATGGAATTCCGGTCATTCCGATCCCGGGGGCTAACGCAGCACTGTCAGCTTTGATAGCGTCCGGACTGCCGACTGCTAGCTTCACCTTTATTGGTTTTCTGCCGAGAGAACGCAAAGATATCCGCGCGGTATTATCCGGTCTTCGTGCCGTACAAGGAACCCTGTTGTTCTATGAATCCCCGCACAGGGTAGCTAAGACATTAGGTCACCTGCAGGAGGCATTCGGCAATCGCAGGGTGGTCCTGGCCCGTGAGCTGACCAAAAGATATGAGGAGTTTCTGCGTGGAAGCATTGAGGAGTGTATAGCCTGGCTGTCGGAGCATCCGCCGCTTGGTGAATATGTTGTAGTAGTTGAGGGGGAGAGCAAGGAAGAAGCAGAAATTGCTGAATCCTCCTGGTGGCGTGAGCTGAGTATAGAGCAGCATGTGGAGCACTATGAAAATTCGGGGCTGGCCCGCAAGGAAGCTATGAAAAAAGCGGCCTCCGACCGCGGACTGGCCAAGCGGGATATTTATAACGCATTGCTGGAGCGGGAATAAGAAGTTAATACAGCTACTGATAATCGGTATAAATATAAGGAATAATTGTATTTCCTACATTTAATTGGAGTGAATTATTCCTTATATTAGTTTTAGATGTACTTTATACATTTATATTTATGGAAAAAGGATAGTAACGAGGAATTAACTGGTTATAATTGTATGAAATACAACTAAAATATTATTTCTAACGATATGGTATGAAATAACTGCAGAGAATGCATTTAGCCAATTTCCCCAAATGTGAAAGGCAAGGCCCTGAGGGCGTGCCCGGGAAAGGGCCATTCTTCCGCCTACCACCTCGAAGCTGGCAAAAAAAATACCTCCCGCATAACGGGAGGCCAAGGAGATATAAAAAGGTTAGAATTAACAATTTGATTAGTTCTTATTATACCCTATTTATTTTAATTTGTCACAGGGGTAGGGATAGCAGAAATGCATTCATGACAAACAATTTTTCCTTTGAAATAGGTTACGTTCTCGGCGTTGCCGCAGAAGATGCAGGCAGGCTCGTATTTCTTAAGCATGATCCGCTCACCGTCCACGTAAATTTCGAGCGCATCTTTTTCTCCAATGCCAAGCGTACGGCGCAATTCAATTGGAATAACAACCCGTCCAAGCTCGTCTACTTTTCTTACAATTCCAGTTGATTTCATCATTACAATCGTTGCTCCTCTCAAAGTTCCAAAACGTCATTTTTCGACATTGTTCACCGTTTTATGATACTTATAATACCAACCATTCCCAAAACAGTCAACCTTTTTTGGGGCCAATTTTAAGGAATTTTTTTAATAAACTTTTGTGTGGCCTGCGATTAGGCCAATTTCCCGTATCAGTCCTCAAAAAAGATTTGTCGATTTGTAAATTGTTTAATTGTCATTAATCGACAAAGTACGACATATTTCATTATTATACGCTATGTTCCAGCCCGTTTCGAACGAAATGAATTCAAAGGAGTTGATCTCATGAAGCAACTGCTATCAGAGGAGAAGGTTTTCAAAGATCCGGTTCACAATTATGTCCACGTGCAGGAAACCATTATTTGGCGGCTGATTAATACCAGGGAATTTCAGCGTTTACGGCGGATCCGCCAGCTTGGCACCTCTTATCTTACTTTTCATGGTGCGGAGCACAGCCGGTTCTCACATTCGCTTGGAGTCTATGAAATTACACGGCGGATTATTTCCCAGTTTGAACGGAGCGGGTATAAGGATTGGATGCCGGAGGAAAGCCTGCTCACCCTGTGTGCCGCGTTGCTGCATGATTTGGGGCATGGACCGTTCTCCCATTCTATAGAAGAAGCCTTCGAGATGAATCATGAGGACTGGACCTGCCGGATCATTCTGGAGGATACAGAAATTACAGCGATACTGAAGGATGTATCAGAGAATTTTCCGGAAAAAGTGGCCTCGGTAATCTCCAAAACCTACGAGCATGAGATTGTTGTCAATCTGGTGTCAGGACCGCTTGATGCGGACCGGATGGATTACCTGCTGCGTGATGCATACTACACCGGTGTCAACTACGGCACAATCGATATTGACCGGATTCTTAGAATGCTGCGGCCTTATGACGGCAGGGTGGTAGTTAAAGAGTCGGGCATGCATGCGATTGAGGATTATTTGATGTCCCGTTACCAAATGTACTGGCAGGTGTATTTTCACCCGGTGACCCGCAGCTCGGAGATTATTTTGCGGCAGATTTTACGCAGGGCGAAGGAGCTGTTTAAGAACGGCTATACTTTTGGATTCATGATTGATCCATTAAGTGATTTATTCAGGGGTGAAGTGACTGTAGAGCAATATCTGCTGCTGGATGAAGCAATGATTCAAACGGCCTTTATGCAGTGGACATTGGAAGCGGATGAACTGCTGAGCGACTTGTGCAGCCGTTTTATTCATCGTAAACTGTATAAATATGTAGAGATGGAGAATCTTGATTCTGAGACAATTGACGAAATCCGCCGCAGTTTTGCCGGAGCTGGACTGAATGCCGAGTATGACCTGGAAATCGATTTTCCAACGGATCTTCCCTATGATGTATTCCGTCCCGGGGACGCTTTTGACAGCAAGCAGATCCTGCTGCTCGACCGTCACGACAAGCTAAGGGAAATCTCGGAGGTATCGGATATTGTACGCTCCATCAGCGGGATTCACCGCGGCAGATATCATCTGTATTTCCCGCAGGATAAGCTGCAGAAAGCACTTTCACAGCTACCGTCCTCCGTAGCAGGGATTTTTGCAAAATAATACAAAAAAAGTTGGAATTCATCATAGAAATGATGACAGAAAGGAAGCTGCGTTATGCAATTATTTGACACCCATACCCATTTGGATGCTCCGCAATTCGACGAGGACCGTGAACAGGTAATCGCGCGTGCGCTGGAAGCCGGAGTGACTAAAATGATCAATATCGGATTTAACCGGGAAACGATCCCGACGACCATGAAATTGGCGGAAACCTATGATTATATTTATGCAGCCGTCGGATGGCATCCTGTAGATGCCATTGACATGAAGGACGGGGATCTGGAATGGATCGCTTCGTTATGCAGCCATCCCAAAGTAGTCGCCATCGGCGAAATCGGACTGGACTATTACTGGGATACCTCCCCCAAAGAGGTACAGCAGGAAGTACTCCGCAAGCAAATCGGGCTAGCCCGGGAACTGGGAATGCCGATCTGTATTCATAACCGGGATGCCCATGAGGATGTGGTTCGGATTCTGCGCGAAGAGAAAGCAAACGAGGTCGGCGGAGTAATGCACTCTTTCTCCGGCAGCTGGGAAACCGCCAAAATGTGCCTGGATCTTGGCTTCCATTTGTCCTTCGGCGGACCCATTACTTTCAAGAATGCAAGGGTTCCCAAAGAGGTGCTTGAGAAGACTCCGCTGGACCGTCTGCTGATTGAAACGGACTCGCCTTATTTGACCCCGCACCCCTTCAGAGGGAAGCGAAATGAGAGCGGTTATGTCAGGCTGGTAGCAGAAGCAGCCGCGGAAATAAAAGGGATTGATTTACAGGAATTGGCGGAAATTACGTATGCGAACGCACTGGTACGATTTGGGATTGTCTGAAATCGGGAGGAAAACCGGTGAAAAAAGAAGTATAGCCGATATATTAAACTTTTTTAATCTCAAAATGGCTGATTATTACAATATTTTAACCATATTTCTGCGTAAACGTTGTTGAATCGTCCTTTACAACATGCATCAAAACAGGATATCATCTTTTCAGTGCAGTGAGCTGTTGTTAGTGTAACAGTCACTGATTCATGGATCGTCTCGCTGAGTCTCCGTATGGAGAACGGGGGAACCAATATTGCACTGCCGCATGAACGTACATAGAGTACAACACGAAATGCCGCAGACACTATTTGATTTCTTTATGTGGTCTCGGGGTGAATTTGAGGGCAACCGCCGTGAGCGGGTGACCTGAGATAGGGCGTCTCTCTTATGCCCGAACCCGACAGCTAACCTCGTAAGCGCCAGTAAGAGAGGAAACCTCGTGCATAAACATTCTCGCGTATTCTGACATCCGGAGAAGCCACGAAAGAGTCCTCTATGAACTCTTTTTAGGCTTCTTTTGTTTTGAATAATGTGAATGTCCCCAGCATACTGTTGTATAACAGGTGATCTGGAGCTGCTATGCCGAGCAGGCGATCCATGAGCAGGAAACGCTGAAGCAATGCGGGCGTATCCTGTTGCAATCTCAAACTTAGTTTCGTCTGAAATCATTCAGTCTTCTTAGATATACTACTTGGACGACGGGGCTATGTAAGGAGGATGGAGAGAGTGGGCGTATTCCAACCAGAGGTATCCCATGATTCGCAATCATCCAGCAGGTCTTTCGCATTACGGTGGAAGCAAGTGAATCCTCGCGTACTTTCGCTTGCAGGTGTGGTATCAATCGTTATCGCGCTGCTTATTCTGCTGTACGTACACGGTCAAGGCAATAAAGTTATAAATTTAGTAATAGACGGTGAAGTACTGACGCTGGAGACGCGTGAAGCGCTGCTCAGCGACGTGCTGGCAAAAGAACAAATTTCGCTGCTGCCGCATGATGAAGTATCCATTGGCCTTAGTGATGAAATACAAGACGGCGACCGTGTCGTAATTACCCGAGCGCAGAAGCTCACGCTTACTGCAGATGGTACAACCAAAACGTTGTACACCACTGAGGATAAACTCGGTGAGGCCATCCAAAAACTAGGTTATAGCCTGGAGAGCAATGACAAGATTTTCCCTTCGCTTGAAACCGCAGTTTCACCCGGTATGGAAGTTAAGATTGTACGTGTCACCAAACAAATGGTGGAACGGACCGTAAGCTTGCCTTTCCGGGTCATCAAAACCGCAGACCCTTCCCTGTACAAGGGAGACGTAAGAGTGGCACAGGCAGGCAAACCAGGCGCGATCATCCAGCATATCGAAAAGACTTATCAGGACGGTAAGCTGGTATCCATGAGCATGGTCGGCAAGGAAGTTCAGACGGTTACCAAAGACAAGGTTATTGCCGTTGGAACTAAGGCACTTCCCAAAGCAACTGTAGCTGCAGCAACTTCCACCAAAAAAACTACCTCCAGTTCAGCCAAAACTACTGCAGCAAGCAACGTCGTGCACAAGGCAGGCGTAGATTTTGAGTATAAGAGAATGATCAAAAATGTCTCCATGACCGCTTATTCTTCCGAAGAGCCGGGAATTGGAACAAAAACAGCTTCCGGAACACGCGTAACGGAAGGCCGTACTATTGCTGTTGATCCAGATGTAATACCTATCGGCTGGTGGGTGTACATTGAGGGATTAGGGTTTCGCCGTGCAGAGGATACAGGCGGTGCCATCCAAGGCAACAAGATCGATGTATACTACGATTCACTGAGTAACGCCCGTAATTTCGGCCGGAAATCCCGTACGATCTATGTGATCGGACCTGTGAAGCCGGAGCTGAATTAAGGCGGCTGTATTTTGCAAATTAGTGATTAATACGATATAGTGAGGGTAGCACTTTACGAACGGTCTAGCTCATCACTTATACATTCTTTAGCCAAAAAGAAGAGGAGCGAATCCTCTTCTTTTTGTGTTGCACCTGGAAGGAGCGTAACGATGATCAAGGAATTAATTGTGGTGGAAGGCAAAAGTGATACGGTAGCCGTTAAACGGGCGGTAGAGGCCGATACGATAGAGACGGGCGGATCCGCAGTAGACCGCAAGGTCATTGCCAAAATTGCGCTGGCGATGGAGCGCAGAGGGGTTATAATCCTTACGGATCCTGACCATGCTGGAGAACGCATACGCAAGATTGTATCGTCCAAGGTACCGGGCTGCAAGCATGCCTTTATACCGGAGAAGGATGCTACCCGAAGAGGCGATATCGGTGTAGAGAATGCTTCGCCAGAAGCGATCCGCCATGCACTTGAGCATGTGCATACGTCCTTTGAGGGGGCACCGGCTCTAATCGGGCTTGATGATCTGATGGCAGCCGGAATGCTGGTGCATCCGGCAGCGGCAGAACGGAGAATGGCACTCGGCAATGCGCTGGGCATTGGCTACTGTAACGGCAAGCAGCTTTTCAAGCGGCTGGCGATGTTTGGTATTACGCGGGAGGAATTCGAAGCAGCCCTCGCGCAAATTGATCAGGGAGGCATTACTACATGAGCGGACATGAGAACATCTCATCCCCAACACGGACTAAGGAAATCATTCAGCGCTACGGATTTTCGTTCAAAAAAAGCTTGGGTCAGAACTTTCTGATCGACCAGAATATTCTGGATAAAATTGTTGAAGCCGCGGGGCTTAGCGCTTCGTCAGGCGCTTTGGAGATCGGCCCGGGTATTGGCGCGTTAACGGAGCGGCTCGCCATGGAGGCAGGGGCGGTTACTGCGGTAGAAATTGACCGTCGTCTGATCCCGATCCTGCGGGATGTGCTGGCTGCTTATCCGCATGTCAAGGTGCGCAATGATGATGTGCTGAAAGTGAATCTGCAGGAGCTGTTTGCTGAAGATTTCGCTTCCGTGGAGAAAGTTAGTGTTGTGGCCAATTTGCCGTATTATGTGACGACGCCTATCCTCATGAAACTGCTGGAGGAGAAGCTTCCGCTTGATAATATTGTCGTCATGATCCAGAAGGAGGTTGCCGAGCGTATGGCGGCTTCCCCGGGCGGCAAGGAATATGGCAGCTTAAGCATTGCCGTGCAATATTACAGCGAGCCTGAGCTGGTCTGCATTGTACCGCGCACAGTGTTTATTCCCCAGCCGAATGTGGAGTCGGCGGTTATCCGCTTGAAGGTGCGGGAGCGTCCGCCGGTTGAGGTGGCCGATGAGAAGCATTTCTTTGAAGTGGTGCAGGCTTCGTTCACACAGCGGCGTAAGACGATTGCCAACAACCTTAAAGCCCGCTTCTTCCCGGGTGAAGGCAGGGAGCGTCTGGAGGCGCTACTGGCTGAGGCTGAAATAGAGCCAACACGCCGGGGGGAGACGCTTAGTATCGCCGAATATGCACGGCTAAGCGCTGTGCTGCTGGCTGCAGGAATTGCATAGGCTGATCTGCCGCAAAGCCTGATGTATTTTGAAAATGCGCCTGTTTATGAACCAACCGTGACCTTTGCCCATACGATGGGGGTAGAGGTGGTGTTGTAATGAACTTAGGAGACTTGGTCGTTCGAAAATCATATGGCGGAGATGTGACTTTCCGGGTAGAAAACATAGTGCAGAACGCAGCCGTAATTAAAGGCACAGAATTTCGCTTGCTCGCGGATTCTCCCCTGGACGATTTGATTCAGGTGCCTCCAAGCCGAATTACGGAGCGGGGACAACAGGCACAGATCAAAGCCAAAGAATCGTTAACAAGGCTGCGCAAGGACCGGCAGGAGCAGAGCCAGCGCAGCGGGGAGAGTGCATTAGGCGGCTGGCCGCAGGCTCCCAAGGAAGCGCCCTATTTCGAGGTGCCCGGCAAGGTCCTGCACCTGGACGGCGACGCGCTTTATTTGAGCAAAAGTCTGAGCTTATATGAACAGCTCCGGATTCCGGCAGAAGGTCATCATGTCCATGAATCCAAAATGGCGGAGACGTTGTACCGGCTCCTTCCCCGTGTCCGTCCAGATATTGTAGTGATTACGGGCCATGACGGTGTGCTGAAGCAGTCAAATACTTATGATTTATACAGCCTGAACAGCTACAAAAATTCGCAGAATTTTGTGGCAGCGATCCGGGTGGCCCGGGAGTATGAGAAGAATTTCGATGCTCTGACGATTGTAGCGGGGGCCTGCCAGTCGCATTTCGAGGCCCTTCTGGGGACGGGTGCAAACTTTGCCAGTTCTCCGGGAAGGATTCTGATCCATGCACTGGACCCTGTGTATATCGCCGCCAAGGCATCTTTCACCTCCATCCGCGATACCGTGAATCTGGGGGATGTGCTAAACCATACCATCAGCGGCAATCAGGGAATGGGCGGAATCGAGACCAGGGGCAGCTTCCGGATTGGCATGCCGCGTCTGCAGAATCTGTCCACATTAAAGGTTACGCCTTCGGCTGTGTAGTAATAATTTATGGAATGACAGGAAGACAAGAGGGGAAGGATAAGCTTAATGCTGTCCTTCTCTCTTTGTTATACCCGTAGCGGACATGCAGTCTGCCGTTACCTGCCGGCACATCTGTTGCCGATAACAAGGGTGATTCACCGGGACTCTACTCTTCTAAAAAAATTCCGTTGACAACTATTTTAGCATCATCTATAATTATTTATTTGCTTTGACAAAGTTTGTGAAAAGTTGTATAATGGACAAGGAAAGAGGTGGTCGTCAGGCAATGGCTAATAACGCGCTGTTGGAAATTAAACGCAGTCTCGAAGCTCACGTCGGTCATAAGATCACGTTACGGGCTAACGGTGGTCGTCGTAAAACCGTGGAACGTACCGGTGTCCTGGAAGAAACGTACCCTTCTGTATTTATTGTCAAACTGGATCAGGAGCAGCAAACCTTCAAGCGTGTCTCCTATAGCTATGCCGATATACTTACCGAATCTGTGGAAATCACAGTTTGTGAAGATGATGGGCAGATGCGGATTATGTATATTAAAGCTTAAGTATCACAGGGCAGCCTTCCGGATGGAGGCTGCTTTTTTATTTTGAATTTCTTTGCGGGGTTTGAATTGTCCCGAATGGCCAGCAGCCTGCAGCAGCATACTATAGGGGCAATAAGCTCATCATCTATTACCGCAAGGGAGGAATTTCAGCACATGAGCCGAAGAAGACGAGGCATGATGTCCGAAGAACTGAAAACGGAGCTGGCCAAGGAGCTTGGCTTCTACGAAACGGTGGAACGGGACGGCTGGGGTGGAATCCGGGCTGCCGGGAATATGGTGAAGCGGGCCATTCAGCTTGCCGAGCAGGCTGCAAGGAAGTCACAGCTGTAGAGCGCAGGCTAGAAGAGGGTGGCAAAGGGGGGACCGTCCTTGAGGCGGGGCTCCCTTTTTTACTTATGAAATAAGAATTTATAAGCCATAAAGTATCCATCTTTATCTCACAGAACTTTTGATCATGGACTTCGTTACAAGTTTCTCATATAATATGTTAAGTTGTTTTTACGGGAAAAGCTGAAGGTGGGTGAACGCCTTGAAAATGTATGAAAAAGCGCCGGCCAAGATCAATTTGATGCTGGATGTGCTTCACAAGCGCGCTGACGGTTTTCATGAGGTGGAAATGATTATGACCATGGTCGATCTCGCAGACCGTCTGGAGTTATCGGAGCTGAAGCGGGATTCGATTATAATATCAAGCCAGGCGGGATATATTCCGCTGGATGAGAAGAACTTGGCCTTTCAGGCAGCCAGGCTTATTAAAGACCGCTATAATGTGAAGAGCGGAGTACATATCCACCTGGATAAAAGAATTCCGGTCGCTGCCGGCCTGGCTGGCGGCAGCAGTGATGCCGCGGCTACGCTGCGCGGCCTGAACCGGCTCTGGCGCCTGAATATCCCGGCGCAGGAGCTGCAGGAACTGGGCGCCGAGCTGGGCTCGGACGTACCGTTCTGCGTTACAGGCGGGACTGCCCTTGCTACGGGCAGGGGAGAGCGGCTGACGCCGATCGAGAATCCGCCGCAGTGCTGGGTCGTCCTGGCGAAGCCGCCGATCAATGTCTCGACGGCTGAAGTGTACGGACGTGTACGGGCCAATCAGATTGCCGTGCATCCGTCGGCGCAGCGCATGCAGGAAGCTATCGAAGCAGGCGATTTCGGGGCGGTGTGTGCGAACCTTGGCAACGTGCTGGAGGATGTGACCCTGAAGCTGTATCCGGAGGTCCAGCAGCTGAAGGAAGCCATGGTGAAGCTCGGCGCGGACGGGGTGCTGATGTCCGGCAGCGGACCTACTGTATTCGGGCTGGTCTCCAAGCAGTCTAAGGTTGCGAGAATTTACAACGGGCTGCGCGGGTTCTGCAAGGAAGTCTATGCTGTACGCTCTTTGAGCTAAACGCTATTAATAATTCAATTATTCCCTGAAGAAACGGAATTACTGGCCCCGAAAGGACGGCAAAGCCGTTTCTTCTTGTATAATTCCGTACAAAAGTGATATTATTTTTAATAATATTCGGTTTTGGCGAGGAGCATTCCGTGAAAAAACTTAAAAGAAGCCAACGTTTGGTTGATATGACCCAATTTTTACTGGAGAAACCGCATGATTTGCTGCCGCTGTCTACATTTGCTGACCGGTACGGAGCAGCGAAATCATCCGTCAGTGAAGATTTGGCTATTATAAAAGAGGTATTTGAGGGCGAAGGTATGGGCGAGCTGCAGACGCTGGCCGGTGCGGCAGGCGGAGTACGTTATATTCCGCGGATGCCCACCGATATGGCCTTAGCATTCGTGAATCACTTGTGCGGAGAACTTGAAAAGAGCGACCGGATTCTGCCTGGCGGCTATCTGTATATGTCAGACCTGCTGGGACTTCCTTCGGTAATGGAACAGGCCGGCAAAATCATTGCAACGGCATTCTACGGCGTGGAGATCGATGTAGTGATGACAGTGGAGACCAAAGGGATTCCGCTTGCGTATGCAACAGCTGCGCAGCTGGGGCTGCCTGTAGTGCTGGTGCGCCGTGACCATCAGGTAACGGAAGGCTCGGCAGTAAGCATTAACTATGTGTCCGGATCCCACAAGAGCATTCACACCATGTCATTGTCGAGACGGGCTTTGCGGGAGAAGTCACGGGTTCTGATCGTGGACGACTTCATGAAGGCCGGCGGCACCGTGCGCGGCATGGTGGATCTGCTCGGGGAGTTCAATGCGGAAGTGGCCGGCGTTGGCGTACTTGTGGAGTCAGGCGCTGTCGAGACGGAAGAACGCCTGCTGCATGACTACGTGTCGCTGGTAAAATTAACCGAGGTGGACTCCAAAGTACGGAGGATTTCAGCGCATCCCGGCAACTATTTTTCCTCTTAGGCAAGACTGTTTACCCAGCTCCAGACTGGGGAGGAAAGTGTCGAAAACATGAGGAACTATTAGAAAACAGCACGAAGTGTGTCGAAATCAATGGTTCTGCAAAAATAATCTTCTTCAACAGTCATTTTTTGGAATCAAAAAGAAGGAATTCGCTTTGCTGTGTGGAATTATACACCAAGTCTCTGATGGAAAAAGGTGGTGAACACACACATGCAAATTACGGATGTCAGACTCCGCCGCGTCAACTCTGAGGGGAGAATGAAAGCAATCGCATCCATTACAATCGATAACGAGTTTGTTGTTCATGACATTCGCGTCATCGATGGTAATAACGGGATGTTCGTTGCAATGCCCAGCAAGCGTACACCGGACGGTGAATTCCGCGACATCGCACACCCGATTTCTTCGGGAACACGCGAGAAGATTCAATCCGCGGTTCTGGCCGAGTACGATCGCGCCGCTACGGAAGAAGAAGAAGTCATCGAAGAGGGAGCATAAGTTAAAGCGCTGTCTCTAATGAACGCCTGCCCTTTGCGGGCGGCGTAAGGTCAAGCCGTTTTCAATTGGGGTTCGAAGAAAAGGGAACCATGGCAGCATGGTTCTCTTTTCTTTTTGCCCGGAATGAGATATATTCAGTAGTGAGCTCAAGAAGTAGGAGGTTGGCATTCTTGAAAAGAATGGCTGTTGTACTTGCTGCAGGTCAAGGCAAGCGCATGAAATCTAAATTATATAAAGTACTGCACCCCGTCTGCGGTAAACCGATGGTAGGGCATGTGCTTGATACCGTAAAAGCGACCGGATGTGATCGCAGGATTGTAGTAGTCGGACACGGCGCAGAGACAGTTAAAGCTTATATAGGCCAGGATGCTGAATATGTGCTGCAGGAAACGCAGCTGGGAACCGGTCATGCTGTGAAGCAGGCCAAGGATCTTCTCGGCGCTGAAGAGGGCACAACGATTGTTATTTGCGGAGATACACCGCTTATTACAGCCGAAACGCTTGAAGGACTGATGGCGCTGCATGAAGGACAGCAGGCGGCAGCAACGATATTGACTGCTGTGATGGACCAGCCTGCAGGCTATGGACGGATTATCCGCGGTGAAGACGGCGGTGTGCTGAAGATTGTTGAACAGAAGGACTGCAATGCGGAAGAAGCTGCAGTAAACGAGATCAATACAGGTACCTATTGTTTTGATAACGCCAAGCTGTTTGCCGCACTTGAGCAGGTTAAGAACAATAACAACCAGCAGGAATACTATTTAACCGATTGTATCGGCATACTCCGGGCACAGGGTGATATCGTACTAGGATATCAGGCTCATGACGCTGCGGAGTCTATTGGCGTTAACGACCGGCTGGCCCTGTCCGAGGTAGAGGGGCACATGCGCCAGCGGATCAACAAGACTCATATGCTTAACGGGGTAACGATCATTGATCCTGCCTCCACCTATATTGAGGCTGATGTTGTCATTGGAGCAGATACGATTCTTTATCCGGCAACGCTGCTTAAAGGCAAGACCGTCATCGGGGAGAATTGCGTCATCGGGCCTTCCAGTGAAATCGAGGACTGCACGATTATGGACGGAGCTGCAGTGAAGCATTCTGTGCTGAGCCAGGCAACCGTCGGCGCACGGACATCCGTTGGGCCATTCGCCTATTTGCGTCCAGGCACGGTGCTTGGGGAAGAAGTCAAAATCGGCGATTTCGTCGAGGTCAAGAATGCCACGATTGGTGACGGCTCGAAGGTATCGCATTTAAGCTATATCGGCGATGCTTCAGTCGGTAAGAACGTTAATGTCGGCTGCGGTGCCATTACCGCCAATTACGACGGATTCAATAAAGCTAAGACAACGATAGAAGATGACGCCTTTATCGGCAGCAATGTCAATCTGATTGCCCCGGTAACGGTCGGCAAGGGTGCTTTTGTTGTAGCGGGGTCAACCATCACACGTTCTGTTTCGGAGAATGATTTGGCTGTAGCCAGAGTAAGACAGGAGAACAAGCCGGGATATGCGGAGAAGATCCGTGCCCGCGCTAAAGCAAAGAAAGACCAGCTTTAGTCCATCGTAAAGGCCAATGCCAAAGCGCCGGATGAAGCTGAAGTTTTAAGCGCCGGCGCTGCTTGGAAGTTAAATTCCGTCACGGAGGGTTTATATTTTATGACTTATTGCGATTCCAAATTAAAGATTTTTACCTGCAACTCTAATCCTAAGCTGGCCAGTCAAATTGCCGATTATATCGGCATTCCGATGGGTGAGTCCCACACCACGAGCTTTAGTGACGGAGAAATTCAGGTCAAGCTTTCGGAAAGTGTCCGGGGCTGTCATGTCTACATTGTTCAATCCACCTGTGGCCCGGTCAATGATAACCTGATGGAGCTTCTGGTTATGGTAGATGCGCTCAAACGTGCCTCAGCCAAGAGCATCAACGTGGTTATTCCTTACTACGGATATGCCCGTCAGGACCGTAAGGCACGCTCCCGTGATCCGATTACGGCCAAGCTGGTAGCGAACCTGATTGAGAAGGCAGGCGCGCACCGTGTCATTACTATGGACCTTCATGCGATGCAGATTCAGGGCTTCTTTGATATTCCGGTGGATCATCTGCTGGGTGTTCCGATTCTGGCCCAGTACTTCCGCTCCAAACAGATACAGAACCCGGTTGTAGTATCGCCGGACCATGGCGGTGTAGTGCGGGCAAGAAAGCTTGCCGACTTCCTTAACGCCCCGCTGGCGATTATCGACAAGCGCCGCCCGGAGCCGAATGTCAGCGAAGTAATGAATATCATCGGTAACATCGAAGGCAAGACGGCAATTCTGATCGATGACATTATCGACACAGCCGGTACAATTGTACTGGGGGCAAATGCCCTGATGGAAGGCGGCGTAAAGGAAGTGTACGCTTGCTGTACCCACCCTGTATTGTCCGGCCCTGCGCATGAACGTCTGGAGAACTCTCCAATCAAAGAAATTATCGTGACGGATACGATTCCGATCCGCAGCGCCAATCCAACCTCCAAACTAAAGGTGTTGTCCGTGGCTCCACTGATGGGCGAGGCGATCATTCGCGTTCACGAGGAATTGTCAATCAGTAAACTGTTCGAGATCGAATAGGACAGGCAAGCACGCTTTGAATACGGGTGCTTCGCAGAGGCACTTTTCATATCAAAAAAAGGGTTACACCTCCGATCATGGAAGATGTAACCCTTGTCGGCGTATGCCGGCCCCTAGTACCCCGGACGGGAGATAAAGGTGAACAGGCCGCGGTTGTAAAGAGTGCCTTGCAATTCTACAAAACCCTCGTCCACGGCTGTCACTACACCGATAGCCACGAACATGTCGTCCTTGTAGATTTCGACAGGCACAGCATACTGAATGTGATACTGGAAATGGCGCTGAAGCGTTAAGATATCGCCCTGATGTGGCATCGTTCATCACCTGTCTCTGGAGTATATAAAACTTATTGTACCAAAAACGTAACTCTTCTGCTAAGAGAGCGGATGGAAAGGATCGGCCGATCATGAAATGGATTGTTGGACTCGGGAATCCGGGAACGCAATATGCCAAAACAAGGCATAACGTCGGATTTATGGCGCTCGACGAGCTCGCAGCCCGGAATGGGATTACCTTTAACCAGAACAAATGCAAATCCGTAATTGGTGAAGGGGTCATCGGCGGGGTCAAAACCGTTTTGATTAAGCCCATGACTTTTATGAACCTGTCCGGAGAAGCAGTACGCGCCTATATGGAATATTATAAAGTAACGCTGGAGGACCTGATTGTGGTGTATGATGATCTGGATACCGAAATTGGCAAGATCCGGCTGCGGTATCAAGGCAGCGCCGGCGGCCACAACGGAATCAAATCAATCATCCAGCGTACAGGCACCCAAACCTTCAACCGGGTGCGGATGGGCATTTCCCGTCCTGAGCCGGGTTTTGCTATAGTGGATTATGTGCTGTCTACCTTTCCGAAGAAGGATGGAGATAAGCTGAAGACGATGATTCTGGATACATGCGATGCCCTGGAGTTCAGTCTCCAGCATACATTTGAACAGACGATGGCCAAATTCAACGGCTAATGGATGGAAGGCCCCGGCTCACGATTCCAGGCTAAACGCGCTCGGGCCGGGGCATACTGAAGGGTATATACTACCTTCAGGAGGCATATAGATGGCAATACACTACGTGTGCAGGCACTGCCGGACATTTCTGGGAAGCATCGACAGAAGCAGTACTACAGAAATGCAGCTGGGCCTTCACTCCTTAACCCCTGCGGAACGCAGAGATATCATAGCGTATGATTCAGACGGCGAAATCACGGTAAAGGTAACTTGCGATTATTGCAAGCA
Source organism: Paenibacillus tianjinensis (assembly GCF_017086365.1). Lineage (NCBI taxonomy): Bacteria > Bacillati > Bacillota > Bacilli > Caryophanales > Paenibacillaceae > Paenibacillus > Paenibacillus tianjinensis. The sequence continues at coordinate 42,533 of NZ_CP070969.1, forward strand.
AGCCTTGGATAACAATCCCGAGCTCAGCCTGCTGTCCAGTCCGCTTCAGTAAGGTGGAAGCGCCTGTCTCTGTCGTCATCCGCAAGCCTTGGCTTTACGCTGAGGCTTGTTTTCGATTCCAATCATAATAGGTGACGGTGATTTCATAATCACCGTCAGCCTGTTCAGTAAGAGAGGTGTCTTTAGTTGTTACACGGTCTTATAGAAGCATTCTCCAAAGATCCTGATTTCCAATCTGTCACCCGTGGTGTCGCTGCAGGCATGAAGGAGCAGCTCATTTCGGGATTGTCCGGCTCGGCCAGACAAATTATGCTGGCGGCGCTGCATGAAGAGACTGCACGCCCGCTGCTCGTAGTGACCCATAATATGTTCTCAGCCCAGAAGATGGCTGAGGACTTGCAGGAAGCGCTTTCTCCTGATCGCGTGCTGCTATACCCTGCCAATGAGCTGGTAGCCGCTGAAGCAGCGGTATCCAGTCCGGAGACGCTTGCCCAGCGGATCGATGTGCTGACCAAATGCGCGCAAGGCTTCCGTGGTATTGTCGTGGTTCCTTACTCCGGCGTCCGCCGTCTGCTTCCCTCGCCGCATGTGATGGCCGAAGCCCAGCTGACCATTTCGCAGGATGGGACCCTCTCTCTGGAGGATTTCCTGATATCCATGATCGGGATGGGATATGAACGGGTAGAGCGGGTTGAGAACCGCGGCGAGCTTAGCGTACGGGGCGGCATCATCGACTTTTATCCGATGACCTCTGCTTTGGCTTACCGGGTGGAGCTGTTCGATGATGAGGTGGACTCCATCCGGACCTTTGACCCGGCAGATCAGCGTTCCATTGACAAGGTTCGCGGTGTGAAGATTACACCTGCCAAAGAGATTATTGCCGAGCGGTCCCGTCTGGAGTCGGCGGCTTCAGCGGCTGCGGACATGCTGGAACGCCAGCTGGAGAAGATGACCGACCGGCAGGCCAAGCTGCGTCTGCGTGAGGAAATGGGCCGTGAGCTGGAGATGCTGCGGGAAGGCACTTATTTTCCTGAAATCTATAAATATATTAGTCTCTTATATCCTGAACGTACTCATTTATATGATTACATGGCGCAGGATACGCTGCTGGTGCTGGATGAGCCTGCAAGACTGCTGGAGACTGCGAAACAGCTGGAACGCGATGAGTCTGAATGGAACCTGCATCTGCTGCAGAACGGCAAGAATCTGCCGGACCTCCATCTCTCTGTGGACAATGATGTAATTATGTACCGCCGGCCGTTCCAGAGCCTGTTTATGTCGATCTTTTTGCGTCAGGTTCCCCATATCCAGCCCCAGAACATCCTTGGCTTCATCAGCCGCGGCATGCAGGATTTCCATGGACAGATGAATGTACTGAAATCCGAGATGGAGCGCTGGCATAAATCAGGTGTACAGGTAGTGATGCTTGCGAGCAGTGAGGAAAGGATGGAACGGGTCCGCCGGGTGCTTGATGACTACGGTATTGAGGAGCCTACGTTGCTGCAAGGTAACCTGGGGTCCGGCTTCGAGCTGCCTTCCATCCATCTGGCGGTAATTACCGAAGGGGAAATGTTCTCCCAGAAGCAGCGCAAAGCGCGCAAGGTGTCCAAAGGAATCGACAATGCCGAGCGGATTAAGAGCTACACTGAGCTTAAAATCGGTGATTATGTCGTTCATCAGAATCACGGGATCGGCAAATACATGGGGATCGGTACGCTCGAGGTCAGCGGCATTCACCGTGATTATATGCATATTATGTATGCCGGCGGTGACAAGCTGTCTGTGCCGATTGAACAAATTGATCTGATCCAGAAATATGTCGGTTCGGAGGACAAAGAGCCGAAGGTCTATAAGCTGGGCGGTAACGAATGGACGAGAGTTACGAGCAAGGTACGCTCCTCTGTGCAGGATATCGCGGATGATTTGATTAAGCTCTACGCGGAGAGGCAGAGTGCGCTTGGCTACGGATTCGAGAAGGACACCCAGGAACAGCGCGAATTCGAGGAAATGTTCCCTTATGAAGAGACGCGTGACCAGCTCCGGGCGATTGAGGAAATCAAGAAGGACATGGAGCAGAACCGTCCAATGGACCGGCTGCTGTGCGGTGACGTAGGATACGGCAAGACTGAAGTGGCGATACGTGCCGCATTCAAATCTGCGATTGAAGGCAAGCAGGTGGCTGTTCTTGTACCGACCACCATTTTGGCACAGCAGCATTACGAGACGTTCCGGGAACGGTTCGCCAATTATCCGCTGAACATTCAGGTGCTCAGCCGGTTCCGCAGCCGTAAGGAGCAGAATGAGACGATCAAGGGCGTGCGGCAGGGAACCGTGGACGTCGTCATCGGGACACACCGGCTGCTGTCACAGGATATGGTCTTCAAGGATCTCGGCCTGCTGATTGTGGATGAAGAGCAAAGATTCGGTGTAACCCATAAAGAAAAGCTCAAAAAGCTGAAGACGAATGTGGATGTTCTCACCCTCACAGCAACACCGATTCCGCGTACGCTGCATATGTCCATGCTCGGGGTGCGGGATTTGTCAGTCATTGAGACTCCACCAGAGAACCGCTTTCCCGTACAAACGTATGTGGTAGAGCATAGCCAGACGCTTACGCGTGAGGCGGTGGAGCGTGAGCTGGCCCGCGGCGGTCAGGTTTATTATCTGTACAACCGTGTACAGGGCATTCAGGAGATGGCTGCACAGATTTCTATGCTTGTTCCGGAAGCGCGGGTGGGCATCGGCCATGGCCAGATGTCAGAGTCGGAGCTGGAGAAAACGATACTTGATTTCCTTGACGGGGAATATGATGTGCTTGTCAGTACGAGCATTATTGAGACCGGGGTAGATATCCCTAACGTCAATACACTGATTGTGCATGATGCCGATAAAATGGGGCTGTCCCAGCTGTATCAGCTGCGCGGACGGGTGGGCCGTTCCAACCGGATTGCCTATGCCTACTTCACCTACCAGCGGGATAAAGTACTGACAGAAGTAGCGGAAAAACGCCTGCAATCGATCAAGGAATTTACGGAGCTGGGTTCCGGCTTCAAAATAGCTATGCGTGACTTGTCCATCCGCGGTGCCGGAAATCTGCTTGGCGCAGAGCAGCACGGATTCATTGCCTCTGTCGGATTCGATCTGTATTCGCAAATGCTGGCTGAAGAAATCCGTAAGCGGAAGGTTACGGTGCTTGGGGAAGAGGATACTTCGCTCAAGCAGGGCAACACCATCATTGATTTGTCGATTGACGCCTATCTGCCGTCCGAGTATATTTACGACAGCATTCAGAAGATTGAAATTTATAAAAAAGTTGCAGCGGTAGCCACCTTTGAGGATGCTGGCGAGCTGGAGGATGAGCTGCTTGACCGGTTCGGCGAATTACCAGAGGCGGTGATTAATCTGCTGTCGGTAGCACGCCTTAAGGTATACGGTAAACTTTACGGCATGGAATCTATGGTTCGGCGCGGCGACGAGGTTGCACTCAATTTCCATGAAGGCAGCACGGCGGCGTTTGACACGGCAAAACTCGCGAAAGTTGGAAATAGCTTCGAAAGACGTGTACAATTTGATAGAGATGCCAAAGCAGGCATCCGCATTAAAGCTAAGGATCTCAGTGACAAAGAGCTGCTTGATCTGCTGGAACAGTTTCTGGCGGCAGCGAAACAGTCGTTAAAATCGAAGGGAGAACTACACAATGTCGTTAAATAAAACAAAATCCTGGAAAGTGCTGCTGGTGTCATTAGCCGCGGCCGTTTCCTTCTCTATGCTATCTGCCTGCAGCAGCAATAATAACAACAATAGCGCTGCTGAAGATAACAGCAAGGCTGTAGCAACCTATAAAGACGGAACAATCACCGAGAAGGAATTCGATCTGGATACCCGTGTTATGAAGTTCCTGTCTCCGCAGCAGGCACAGTATCTGGAAATTGACGCCTTTAAGGAGTCGATTCTGAAGCAGGAGGTTGCATTCGAATATCTGGCCGGTAAAGCGACGGATGAAGCAAAGACCCAGGCGGAGAAAGAAGCAGAAGTGCAGGTGACTTCGCTCAAGACCGCGCTTGGTGACACCTATGAAAGCTCGCTGAAGGAGCAGAATTTGACCGAAGCTGAGATCCGTACGTATATGGTGCGTGTGCTTACCGTATATCAGGACATGCTGCTCAAAATTACCGACGATCAGGTAAAGGCTGAATTTGAAGCGACCAAAGGCGATTTCACGGTGGCGACACTGCGCCACGTGCTGATCGGGCTGACCGATGCCGCCGGTAAAGAGCGGACGGATGAAGATGCACTGAAGCTGGCTAAAGAAGTAAAGGCCAAGCTTGACGGCGGTGCCGATTTTGCCGCAGTTGCCAAAGAGTTCTCCGATGACACTGCTTCGAAGGACAAGGGGGGCGAATATAAGGATGCTACCCTGGGTACTTATGTAGAAGAGTTCAAGAAGGCCGCGCAAACCCTGCCGCTGAACACCATCAGTGATCCGGTGAAGACAAGCTATGGTTATCACATTATGAAAGTGGAATCACGTACAGAGACCACCTTCGACAAGCTGACCGACGAGCAGAAGGAAACCGTCAAGAGCACGCTGGCTTCCAAGAATCTTGAATCCTTCCTGGACAAGGATCTCGAATCGCTTGATATCAAGATCGATCTGCCTAAGAGCTCTGCCGCTGCAGATGAAACCGGATCAACCAATAGCGGAACTAAGGCTACTGAAGCTCCAAGTGCATCACCGGCTGCCACAGAAGCCGCTGAATAACCAAATAAAGAACAGACAAGCCATCCTGACGCTTCCAAGCGAGGGATGGTTTTTTTGTTATCTCCAGTTGGTATAATTTAGTGGAAACAGGCGCATCCTTGGAACAAATATCCGGTAGCCGCGAGGATTTGGATATTATATTTTATGCAGGCCTTAGCATGTATAAGGAACTGGGAAGAGATGAATACTATGGTCAGATATTACGATAAATCACTGGGATTATCCTTTCCCATAATGGACAGTAGTTGGACCATACTTCTTAAGAAAGCGGGGCAACATGTGAAATGAAAGCTACTGGTATTGTTCGCCGTATTGATGACCTCGGCCGAGTTGTTATCCCTAAAGAGATTAGACGCACTCTGCGTATCCGTGAAGGCGATCCGCTGGAAATCTTCGTCGATCGTGACGGTGAAGTCATACTGAAGAAATATTCCCCGATCGGGGAGCTCGGCGATTTCGCCAAGGAATATGCGGAATCCCTCTTTGAAGGCACCGGACATATCACAATGATTACTGACCGTGACAGCTTCATCGCCCTTGCCGGCGGCTCCAAAAAAGATTACCTGGAAAAACAAGTAGGAGTGCTGCTCGAAAAGGTTATGGAAAGCCGTAAGACGGTGCTTGAAACAAATGCCGGGAATTACGACATCGGAAAAGATCATGCGGAGATGTTGTCCAGCTATGTAGCTGCCCCCATTATTTCCGGCGGCGATCCGATTGGCTGCGTAGTTCTGCTGAATAAAGATGATTCAGTGAAAATGGCGCAGATGGAAGTGAAAATGGCCGAGACCGCTGCCGCCTTCCTGGGCAAGCAGATGGAGCAGTAACCGATTGGCGCCAGGTGCCCCGCTTTCCTTTTGATGTACATCAAAGGGAGAGCGGGGTTTTGTCGTCTGCCTGCATGCGTTATAATATTAGGAATTCATCCCATTATGACAGTTATAGCTGTAGAAGCAGGTAAACCATGAACTTAAACCCGCAAGGCTCCAAGTTGCTGCAAGGAGCATTTATTCTCAGTGCAGCAGCTATTGTCTCCAAGCTTATTGGTACGCTGCAAAAGATCCCGCTGCAAAATTTAGGCGGGGATGCCGTTTTCGGCATTTATAATACGGTTTATCCGCTGTATACGATGCTTGTCACGGTCGCGATGGTGGGTCTGCCGCCCGCCATATCCAAATTTGTAGCCGAGGCTTCCGCCGGAGGAGATGAGGCAGAAGGACGCCGGGTACTCCGGCTGTCGGCAATCCTTACAGCCATCAGCGGCCTGGTTATCGGTGTGCTTACCTATGCCGGTGCTCCGGTCATTGCAAGGTGGGTCGGAAATTCGCATGTTATACCAGCGCTGCATACCAGCGCCTGGGGGCTGGCAGTTGTACCGCTGATGGCAGCCATGCGCGGCTACTTTCAGGGATTGCATAATATGGTGCCGACGGCTGTATCTCAGGTTGTAGAGCAGTCAGTCCGCGTTATTGTGATGATCGCACTGCTGCTGTATCTGACAAGAAATGGTGCGGACGCAGCCAGTATAGCGGCTGGCGCGTTGCTCGGCTCAGCCGGAGGCGGAGCCGCAGGGCTCCTTGTCATGCTGCTGTTCTGGCGGCGCCACCGCCATAAGGTCTCCGCATTACTGCCGGAAGCTGCATCCGAATTATCCGCCGCCGCTGCTGAGACTGCAGCAGGTAGACAGTCCGGCTTCAGCGCGGCGGCCGGGGGCCGGCGGCACAAAGGCATCCAAGCCCGGCAGTTGCTCACCTACGGGCTGCCGGTAATGCTGGGGGCATTAGCCGTGCCGCTGGTCGGACTGGTCGATGTGTTTACAGTCCCCCGGCTGCTGTCGTCATCCTACAGTGAAGCGGCTTCAATGGCGCAGTTCGGCATTTACAACCGCGGTCTGCCGCTTGTGCAGATCGTGACGATGTTGGCGACCTCACTGTCAGTTGTATTCATACCGGCACTGGCCGAGGCCAAGTACCGCGGGGACGAGGGGCTTGTAAGAACCCGCTGCAGCCTGTCGCTGCGCTGGTTCTGGCTGCTGGGCCTGGCCGCTTCAGCCGGCCTGGCAGTCCTGGCAGAGCCGATTAACACGGCTCTGTACGGCGATTCCGCCGGCAGCAGCACGATGATCTGGCTGGCCTTCACCGCCGCCGGCGGCACGGTCAGCATCATCTCGGCCGCGCTGCTGCAGGGCCTGGGCGCCGTGCGTGCGCCGGCGCTGCACCTGTTGGCCGCAGCTGTGCTTAAGGCGGCCCTCAACCTGCTGCTCGTGCCGCAGCAGGGCATTACCGGCGCAGCCATCGCCAGCGTGGCTGCGCATCTGTTCGCAGCAGCGTTGAACGTGCTGCTGCTGCACCGCCAGGGCTATCTGCGGCTCCGCTTCGCAGATGCCCTGGTGAAGCCCGCGCTGCTGCTCGCGGGCCTAGCCTTAGCCGCCGCCGCTGTGAGCTCCGGCGCCGGCTTTGCTGCGGCTGCCGCCGGCTTCGGCGGCGGGCGGACCGCAAGCCTCGCGCAGAGCCTGCTCGGCGTGCTGGCGGGCTGCGCCGTCTTTGCCGCAGGCGCAGTAGCCCTGCGGCTGCTCAGCGAGAGCGAGCTGCGCCAGCTGCCGGGCTTCGGCCCGAAGCTGGCGGATAAGCTGAAGAAGCTGCGCCTGTTCCCCTAAGAAGCGGACAGACAGAGTATGCTGTTAGATATTACTTATAGAGCAAGATAAGCGGCTGCCTGGTGCACAGGCATATACGCTGCCCAAGAAGGAGTGGAACGGCATGAGTGCAACATTAACAGTGGTTGGCCTGGGGTCAGGCAACCCGGACCGGCTGACGCTGGGGATAATCAAGAAACTAAAGGCAGCAGCAACCGTTTACGTACGGACCGCTGAGCATCCGGTGATGGCGGCGCTCAAGGAGCTGGAGATTCATTCACAGTCTTTTGACGGGTTATATGAATCGCTGGACTCCTTTCCGGAGGTATATGAAGCGATTACTTCCAGATTAATCGGAGAAGCGCTGTCCGCGCCGCAGGGTACTGAGATCGTCTATGCTGTTCCGGGCCATCCTATGGTCGCAGAGTCGGCGGTATCCCTCCTGCGCCAGCGCTGCCCGGAAGCGGGCATTGAGCTGCAGATTCTCGGCGGGGAGAGCTTCCTGGATGAGGCATTTGTACGCCTCGGCTTCGATCCGATTGAAGGCTTTCAGCTGCTGGATGCCTCCGGGATCCGCAGCTCCCAGCTGCAGCCGGAGCTGCATACCCTGATTGGCCAGGTCTATGACAGCTTTACAGCATCGGAAACGAAGCTGTGTCTGATGGAGCTATACCCGCCGGAGTACGAAGTGATCGTGGGCCATGCGCTTGGAGTAGAACAGGAGGAGCGTATTCTCCGGGTGCCGCTGTATGAGCTGGACCGGCTGGACGGGTATGGCAACCTCTCGCTGGTCTATGTCCCGGCGAACCGTTCGGAGGATGCGCGTAAACGCACCTTTGCCCGCCTTCATGAAATTGTGGACACCTTAAGAAGCCCGGAGGGCTGTCCTTGGGACCGTGAGCAGACGCATGAATCGCTGCGTAAGAATCTGATCGAGGAAACCTATGAGGTGCTGGAAACGATCGATGAGGACGATCCGGACCATATGAAGGAAGAGCTGGGGGATCTGCTGCTGCAGATCATGCTTCATTCCCAGATGGAAGAGGAGCTGGGCACTTTCAGTGTCTATGATGTGATTGAAGGATTGAATGACAAGCTGATCTTCCGTCATCCGCATGTGTTTGGCGGCCAAAACGCTGCAGATGCCGAAGAAGCGCTGAAAAACTGGGAAGGCATGAAAGCTGAAGAGAAGCGGCTGAAAGGTATAAAGCCTGAAGCAGAGTCGGCGCTTAGCGGTGTTCCCCGCGATCTGCCTGCACTCATGAAAGCCTACAAGCTGCAGAAGAAGGCATCCAAAGTGGGCTTCGATTGGGATAATACAACCGACGTTCTGGCCAAAATCCGCGAGGAAGTCGATGAGCTTCAGGAAGCGATTGAGACCGGCGCAACGGCTGAAGAACAGATGCTGGAGCTTGGCGATCTGCTGTTCGCAGCGACCAACATTGCCCGCTTCATCGGAGCGGACCCGGAGGAGGCACTGACCCGCACTAACCGCAAGTTTGTGTCGCGTTTTGCTTACATCGAGCAGCAATTGCTGAACCGGGGTTCAAGTGTGAAGGAGAGCAGCCTGGAGGTTATGGAGCAATTATGGCAGGAAGCGAAGGCGGAGGAGCGGAAATAACCCGGCTGAACCGGGTAAAACTCTCAATACCCGCCTGTCCGGGCTGCTTCGGAGAATGGTATATTTTCCTGAATATTGCCGTATAGGTGCGACAAGAAGCGGCAATGCTGTGAATGAGGCTTAATTCCCTGGTTTCAAATGCAGTGAGCGGTTTATAATGTAGTAGTGCTTTGAGCCTGGAAAACTACTATATTTTTAAAAAAAAGGTCGTTGTGGCAGGATTTCAGAGCGGCATCAAGAATATCATAAAGACGAAATGACGATTTGCGCCAGATTCTGGCAGCATGGATCGCATTTCATTTATTTTTTCGTATCCTAGGAGGAACTTCAAATTATGAACAAGACAGATCTGGTAAACAACATTTCCGAAAAAAGCGGATTGGCCAAAAAAGATGTAGAAGCGGTACTGAACGGCGTACTTAGCGAAATTACAGAAGCTTTGTCCAAAGGGGATAAAGTGCAGCTGATTGGCTTCGGTACTTTTGAAACCCGCAAACGTTCCGGCCGTACCGGCCGCAACCCGCAATCGGGCACACCTATTGAAATCCCTGAATCGACTGTACCGGCCTTCAAGGCTGGCAACAAGCTCAAAGAAGCCGTTAACTAATGCGTTTGGACAAGTTTTTGAAAGTGTCCCGGCTGATAAAGCGCCGCACTGTGGCCAAGGATGTGTCCGAACAAGGCCGGGTGCTGATTAACGGGAAAGAATCCAAACCAAGCAGCACAGTAAAAATCGGTGACGAGATTACGGTGCAATTTGGTCAAAAGCTCGTAACGGTCAAAGTGGAGAAGCTGGTTGAAACCACCCGCAAGGATGAAGCAGCCGGTATGTACACACTGCTCCGTGAAGAGCCTGTTGCCAAGAGCAGCGGTCTTGACTGGTAAGAGCTAATAGCTGAACAGAATAAAGAGCGCGGGCTTTACGATTAGGTAAAGTCTGCGCTCTTTTTATACTTTTTCTTGATCCTGTGCATTTTGCGTAATGACTTTGAGGTATGGTCTTAAATTGTATTTCCCTGTGTTCTATAACCCTTCTGATCACCATAGATTAGAATCAAGAAGGAGGGGTACATGCTATGATCGAGCCAGTCAAAGTCAACAAACAGCACGATCTGCACATGCGCAGCCGCAAGCAATTGGAACTTACAGGCGTGCAGAATGTAGAGAGCTTCGACAGCGAGGAGTTTCTGCTTCGGACAGAACTTGGCCATCTCACCATTCGCGGGAATCATTTACATATCAAAAATCTAAGCCTCGAGAACGGTATTCTGTCCCTGGAAGGCAATGTCCATTCCCTGATTTATCTCGATCCCGGATCGCAGGGGAAAAACAAGGGCATACTCGGCAAGCTGTTTAAATGAACCCCGCGGTTCAATGGATGACCCTGCTCTATATGATGCTGGCCGGCACAGCTATGGGATTGACCTATGACAGCTACCGGGTGCTGTCGCTGAAGCTAAGCTTTCCCAAATGGCTGAATGCGCTGCTGGATCTGCTCTATTGGGTATGGGCGGCCCTGCTTGTCTTTCGAATGCTGTATGCCGGAAATCAGGGGCAATTGAGGTTTTATGTCTTTTTAGGCCTCTTCTTAGGCGTATGGATCTATTTTTTGATCTTCAGTGTTACGGTGCGGCGTTTTGTGGTAATGTTAATTCAGTCGGTACAGTACACATGCAGACTACTATGGAGAATATTGGAAACCTTAATAGGTGTACCGCTGCTCTGGCTATGGCGCCTTCTAATAGGGACGCTGCTGCTGCTAGGCCGTATCCTGTTATTTATCCTGAAGCTGCTTTTGCGTCTAACGAAGCCAATTTGGGTACTTCCAGTAAGGTGGATCTCTCCGTATTTGTCCCGGCTCTATCATTCCGCCTGGATTACGAGATCTATTGAATGGATAAACGCATGGCGGAAACGCTGACCTTTAATGGGGGTACGACGTATGAGCAGATTATCTGCGGAAGACAAGGGAAATCTAAGCGAAGCTTTGACCGCAGGCGCAAAGAGAAGAAAATTCATCTGGCTCCTCGTGATGGCTGTGTTTTTTGGCTGGTCCGGCTACATTTTCTTTGACCAAAGCGCTTCAATTGCGGACAAGAAAGAGGTGCTTGCCAAGAAGCAGGCAAGTAATGAGAATGTTACGGCCTCTCTCAATCAGCTGAAATACGAAGTGTCGAGGCTAAATGAAGATGAGTATATCGGCCAATTGGCGCGGAAATGGTACAATATGTATCTCCCGGGAGAACTGCCAATTCGTACGGAGCAATCAGGGCAATAAAGCAGGCCAAATAAGGCTTTCGCTGTGTTGCCTTGCTTTGCTCTTTACTGTATAATCAAATCACCGCAGACAGGATGGACTTTATATTCGTCTGTATATTTTTAAGGGAGGATCATTTTATTCTATGGCAATTGAAGTGGGCACCAAGTTAGAGGGCAAGGTGACAGGCATCACGCATTTCGGAGCATTTGTGGATCTGTCAGGAGGTGTCACAGGTCTCGTTCACATTTCGGAAATCGCCGATAACTACGTCAAGGATGTTAACGATCATTTAAAGATTGGTGATGTAGTAACCGTCAAGGTGATCAATGTTGACAAGGACGGCAAGATCGGGCTTTCCATTAAGCAGGCTGTAGATAAGCCGGCATCGGAAGTACGTCCCCCTAGAGCTCCAAGACCAGAACGTCCAAGCGGCGGAGACCGTTTCGGCGGCGGTGGCGGCAGTGGAGGCGGCGGCGGTGGTTACAATCGTGAACGGGGTGGGCGTCCATTCAAGCCTGCAGCCGGTAAACCTTCATTCGAGGATAAAATGTCACGCTTCCTGAAAGACAGCGAAGAACGGATATCTTCGATCAAGAAGAACACAGAAGGAAAGCGCGGCGGCCGTGGGGCTAAGCGCGTATAATTCAATACTTGTACATCATAAATAACCGCAGGGGCAATCGCCCCTTGCGGTTTTTTTGTCGCTGGTACACAAATTGCCGACAGCATCCTTGCCAATCTCACATAACTCCAAGGCAATCGCTGACGAATGTCTGCGGTAGCGCTTTCCGATCTTCGGGAGGAGCGCAATCTTAAAGTCTATCAATCCGCTGACCCGTATGGGATAGTCCTGAATTTCCATAAAATGTCGGCGCAGGCTTTTTTGTCGGAAATTTCTTGAGCGCTGCTCTCTGTTTCTGACAAACTTTAATAGAACCGCCCGCTTATAATGAGAACCATAAATTCTCAAACGGGTGGTGCAAAGGAAATGAATAAAAGCAATGTGGTGAATTTGCCGGAGTGGGCCAAAGCAGGAAGCAAGGACAAGGCGCAGAAGCAAGAAGCCTGGAGTATGCGGTTTAAGAACTGGGGGTTGAAGCAGCCGCTTTTCCAGCTTATCACAGTCAAGAAATGGATGCTGCTGCTGAGTCTTATGGGCTTTCTGTTGGGACGGGCCATGATTTTGGACGAACTGTCACCCTTTGCTGCAGCTTACTTTGCAGTCATTGTGTTTATGCGGAGAGACTCTATGCTGCCCGTGGCCGCGGCTATCGTTCTTGGCAGTCTGTTCACTCCATTTCCTGGTGCTATTGTAGTTGCATCTGAACTGATTATTTTTTTCCTGATCTATAAAGGACTTGAGAATTTTCAGCGCGTAGACCTCTCTTATGCACCGCTGATGGTATTCGTATCCTCGTTTATGGTCGGCCTGTTCCGGGTGGTGATTGGGCCGTCCATCGCCTGGTATCCGCTGATGATGTCCGTCATTGATGCACTCCTCGGGTTTGTGCTGACGCTAGTGTTCTTGCAGGCGCTTCCGCTCTTTACGTTTAAGCAGAAAAGCCGGGCGCTGCGCAGTGATGAGATCCTATGTCTGATCATTCTGCTCGCTTCCGTAATGACCGGTCTTGTAGGCTGGACCGTAGACGGATTGTCGCTCGAACATATATTATCCCGTTACCTCATTTTGCTGTTTGCGCTGGCCGGCGGTGCTCCACTCGGCGCTGCCGTTGGGGTAGTGACAGGTCTAATTCTCAGTCTCGCCGATATCGGGGCCATCTACCAGATGAGCCTGCTGGCCTTCTCCGGCATGCTGGCCGGTATGATGCAGTCCGGGCGCAAAGGGGCGGTATCCATGGGAATGCTGCTCGGATCAACTATTCTGTCCGTTTATTTTCTCGGTCCGGGTGATGTAATGGCCTCAACCTGGGAGACCAGTGCGGCTGTGCTGTTGTTTCTTCTCACACCTAAAGGCATTATTTCTGCCATTGCCAAATATGTACCGGGCACTGCCGATCACAGCCGGTCGCAGCATGAATATGCCCGTAGAGTAAGAGATATTACGGCAGACCGGGTTACGCAGTTTTCTCAAGTATTCCAACAGCTGTCCAGCAGCTTCGGCCAAATTCCCCGGGCCGGGGAAGCGGGGAAGACGGATCGTGAAATGGAGAATTTCATGAGCACCGTAACCGAAGGCGCCTGCGCCGGCTGCATCCGCCGGACCCACTGCTGGGATGCCAAGTTCTATCAGACCTATAGATACATGACAGATATGATGACTACGGTAGAAGAGTGTCCGGATATAACAGCCGCCCAGCTTCCTCCAGAGTGGAACCGGATTTGCGGCAAGACGGCCGAGGTGCTGGAGGTCATGAAGGGCCAATATGATCTTTACCAGCATGATATGCGCTGGAAAAGACAAATATACGACAGCCGCCAATTTGTTGCTGAGCAATTATCCGGCGTCTCCCAGGTTATGGAGGATCTGGCTAAAGAGATTAAACGTGAGGGACAAGCTATGTACCGGCAGGAAAGCCAGATCCGTGAAGCATTGGAGAAGCTGGGACTGTCCATTCACAGCATTGAGATTCTAAGTCTTGATCCCGGACGGGTAGAGATTGAGGTAGTCCATGCCTATACACGGGGATTTGATGAATGCCGTAAAATGATCGCGCCGCTGCTCTCTGACATTCTGGAGGAGAACATTGCCGTCGTCAGTGAAACGGCAGTCCATCCGTGTGAGGGATTGTCCATGGTCACGTTCGGCTCGGCGAAAGCTTATGAAGTGAGCACAGGTGTGGCCGGAGCGGCTAAGGGAGGAGATTTGCTCTCCGGCGACAGCTTCAGCACGGTAGAGCTGGGCAATGGCACCTTTGCTGTATCGATAAGCGACGGGATGGGCAACGGCGAACGTGCACGGATGGAGAGCAGCGCTGCGCTGTCGATGCTGGAGAAGCTCCTGCAATCGGGAATGGATGAGAAGCTGGCCGTGAAATCTGTCAATTCTATTCTGTTGCTGCGTTCACCGGATGAATTCTATGCGACGGTGGATATGGCGCTGATAGACCAGTATTCGGCGCAGACGACCTTTATGAAGATTGCTTCTGCACCAAGCTTTATCCGCCGGGGCAGCGAGGTCATTCCTATTACTTCAAGCAATCTGCCCATCGGGATTATAAAAGATATTGAAGTCGACCTGATCAGCATGCAGCTGCGCCCGGGCGATATTCTTATTATGATGACCGATGGTATTTATGATGCGCCCGGATATGCCGTTAATAAAGAGATATGGATGAAACGGCTGATTCAGGAGCTTGAAGGCGATGATCCGCAGGATATGGCCGACGAGCTGCTGGATAAGGTAATCCGCTATCAGGGCAATGAGATACATGATGACATGACCATTGTTGTCACCCGCCTTGATCATTTCCATCCGGAGTGGTCCAGCCTGCATATGCCCGGTATCGGCCGGATGGAGCGTCCGCGCACCGTAAGCTAATAAGATTTGGTGAGGTAATCTATCATTAAAATGATGAATAATCCGAGCCTCAGCAAATTTAGGCGATTCATTCACTAGACTCGCCCAGTCCTGCGCCGCCCTGTTTCAAAAGCCGCTGGTTCAGCGGCGTACTCATAGAGTTCAAAACAAGTGAACTGACGGAACGGAGAGGAATTTTGGAGCTGTAGAAGCGTTAGCGTTCGCCTTTGTTCTCCGATTTCAACCGCGATGGACGGTTCAATTAAAGAAATCGGAGGACAACAGCGATCGGAAGCCCAAAAGTTCCTCGCAGTTCCCCTATGTTCACTCTAATAGTTTTTATATGAATTTTCCGCCAAAGCGGCGTTTGAAATCTCTCAACCTTGGATATGCTAGAAACAGAACAAGGCAAAGGGGAGTGAACAGGTATGAGACAGATCTTGCTCATTACTGACGGATGTTCGAACGTGGGGGAAAGTCCGGTGATGGCTGCGGCGCATGCCCGGCAGGAGGGAATCACCGTAAATGTCGTTGGCGTAGTAGATTACGGGACGATCGGGGAGCTCGGGAGCCGGGAGATTGCGGATATCGCCAAAGCCGGCGGCGGACTCAGCCGGATCGTCGGTACGCCGCAGCTGGCGCAGACGATGCAGATGATGACCCGGAAAACCGTGGTTCAGACGATTCAGCAGGCGGTTAATAAAGAGGTAAAAAAAATACTCGGTGAAGGCTCGCTGGAAGAGCTTCCTCCACTTAAACGTTCGCAGGTCGTTACTGTGGTAGATGAGCTTACGGAGACCACACCGCTTCGCATTGCACTACTCATAGATGCAAGTGCAAGCATGAAGCCTAAGCTGGGTGCAGTTGAGGAGGCAATCCGTGATTTGGCGCTTAGCCTGGAGGCGCGGGAAGGACGCAGCGAGCTTGCCGTGTTCCATTTTCCCGGACGTTCCAGCAGCGAGGATGCCATGCTCGATATGGATTGGAGCAGCGATGTATCCGAAGTCCGCTCCCTGTTCAGCAGGCTGAAGATGAGGGGAGCTACACCGACAGGACCGGCGATTTTCAAGGTGCTTGAGCATTACCGTTATGATAAACTGGATGAACACCGTGACCGCTACGTCAGCGAGGACCAGGGTGAACGAGAAGGGATGATTGGTGGGTATGTCGTCTAATCCACCCTATCCGGTAGGCACCGTAATTTCAGGCAAATGGCGGGGGAACCGCTATGTTGTCGAGCGGCTGCTGGGAAAAGGGGCGAACGGAACCGTATATCTCGTGCAAAGAGAAGGCAGACGGGAGAAGTATGCGCTCAAGGTCGGAAACGACACGCTTGAACTGCAGTCTGAAATTAATGTGCTGACTTCTCTTCAATCCTGCCGTAAGCGCAGTGAGTACCGGGCACGCCGTGAATCTCCGCTCTCCTCTTATCTGCTGGAATCGGATGACTTTAAAGGCGGCAACAATGAGCCGTTTTACGTCATGCGTTATGTGGAGGGACGGCCGCTGCATCTTTTTTTGGCCAAAAACGGTGCCTCCTGGCTGGGGCTGGTCGGACTGAAGCTGCTGGAGAAACTGCAACTGCTGCACGAATGCGGTTTTGTGTTTGGGGACCTGAAGCCGGAGAACGTGATGGTATCGGATTACGGGGAAGCCGAGCTGATTGATTATGGCGGTGCGAGCCCTATGGGACGCAGTGTCAAGCAATTTACCGAATGGCATGACCGCGGGTTCTGGAACGCTGGGAGCCGAACGGGTGATGAGAGCTACGACCTCTTTTCCTTTGCCGTGCTGTGCCTTCGCCTGCTTGATGAGGACGGGCTGAAGGCTTGTGCCCAGCAGCTTCCGCAGACCCGGAGCGTGGATGAGCTGACCAGACTGGCCAAAAATCTGCCGGACAAAAAGCTCTCCTCCTGGCTGTGTCTGGCGCTGAAGGGTGGATTTACCGGATCGGCGGCGGCAGCGGCAGCGTGGAAGCATCATATCTATAATCAGCGTAAACCTGCTAAGGAAGTCATGGCAACTCCTCGCTGGCTGAAGAATGCCTTTGCACTTTCTTTGTTTGTGCTGGCCTTTACAATTTACTGGGTGCTCCGTTTTTGACATTATACATATTACATACGATCCAGGGCCAAATATGCCGCTCAGAGCTCTTGTATTTAACAGGCAGGAAAGGAAGCCGCAGATGGAGCAAATGAATGAACTCGTGCAGTACGTAATGGAGTCCGCGGCCGAGCATGAGCTGTGGGCACCCCATGACACCATTGTAGTCGCAGTTTCCGGAGGACCGGACTCTGTGGCTCTTTTGCGTATTTTGCATGAAATATCCGTGAACCGGACACACCTAAATCTGATATGCGCCCATGTGAACCATGGCTTTAGAGCAGAGTCGCAGGAGGAGGCTGAATTTGTCCGCGCGCTGGCGGATGAGCTGGGTATACCCTTTGAGCTGGCTGAATTCGATATTCCCTCTATTGTGAAGAAAAGCGGTCTGGGACCGGAGGGGGCAGCGCGGGAGAAACGTTATCAGTTTCTGATTGAAACAGCTAAGCGGCACGGGGCGCGCGCCGTCGCACTGGCTCATCATGCCGATGATCAGGCGGAGACGGTGCTGATGCGGCTGCTGCGCGGCAGCGGTCCTTCGGGACTGGCCGGGATGCGCTGGAAAAGAACCGAAAAAAAGGTGGAACTCATCCGCCCCTTTCTGCGTATTAACAAAACAGCTCTTATCGGGCTGTGTCAGAGTGAAGGGTTTGCTTATGCCATGGATGCCAGTAATCTGCTTATGAAATATAAGCGGAATGCGGTTCGGCTGGAGGTGCTGCCGATGCTGGAGAAGTATAACCCCAAAGTAAAGCAGTCGCTTCTGCAGCTGTCCGAAATTGCCGGAGCGGAAGATGAATTTATGGAGGCGAATGCGTTAAAATGCTTCGAAGAGCTAGTTTTGTTCGAGCATGGAAAATACACCTTTAAGAGAGCTTCATTTGCGGCCGTGCCCTCCGCTTTACAACGGCGTTTGATTAAACTAATATTAAATTATCTGTCGGCGGATTCACAAACCTTGGATTTTTCCAAGATCGAAGCAGTACGCCGGGGGACGCTGCAGGAACATCCCACCGTATGGAGTCTGGATTTGGGTGGGGGGCTGATTTGTGTGCGGCAATACGATACCATTTTGTTCTCGTCCAAGCCTCCGCAGCAGCAGGTTAGCTATACATATCGGCTGTCTTTGCCCGACTCCCGCCTTGAGTTATGGGAAATCGGAAAAGCAATGACAATGACGGTGCTGGAGAGGGAAAGTTTTGCTTTACAGGGGGAGGATTCCGGGAAGATGTCAGCCTGGTTTGACAGTGATGAGCTGGTGCTGCCGCTGACCGTCCGTTCCCGATTGCCTGGAGATACCATAAGGGTTATGGGATTAAACGGAAGCAAAAAGGTAAAAGATATTTACATTGATGATAAAATACCTTCTTCCGAACGTTCTAGAATTCCCCTCGTTTGTGATGGTTCGGGCAATATCGTCTGGATTCCGGGCGTAAGACGCTCGATGCATGCCGCAGTAGGGCGGCACACGGCCTCGGTTCTGCTCTTAACTCTGGAAGAACTGGAGAAAAGCAGAGAAACGTAATGGCCGCTGTAAGTCTTTCATAGTATAACTTAGGAGGTTCGCAAGTTGCAGAACGATATTCAGGAAATCTTGATCAGCCAAGAGGAAATTCAACAAAGAATCAGGGAGCTCGGCGCCCAGCTGAGCGAAGAATATGCAGGACGCACGCCTTTAGTGATTTGTGTGCTAAAAGGCGCGTTTATCTTTATGGCAGATTTGGTTAAAGTCATTACAGTACCCGTTGAAATGGACTTTATGGCAGTATCCAGCTACGGTGGTACGACCAAATCATCCGGTATTGTCAAAATCATCAAGGATTTGGACACATCAGTTGAAGGCCGCGATGTTCTGATTGTGGAGGACATTATCGACAGCGGTCTTACGCTCAGCTATTTGATTGACATGCTGCAGGGCCGCAACGCTGCTTCTGTCAAAGTAGTCACCCTGTTCGACAAACCGTCAGGCCGTGCAGTTAATCTTGAAGCCGAATTTACCGGTTTTGTGATTCCTGATGCATTCCTGGTCGGCTACGGACTGGACTATGCCGAGCTATATCGGAACCTCCCTTATGTCGGTGTGCTGAAGCCTGAAATTTATTCCAAATGAACCAATCGACAGCCTTAGATCTACGGATCAGATTCCCGGGCCTGATGTTATTTGAGGACTCCGGGCAGGCTATGGTACAATAACTTGAGCGTTGTGAGAGGAGGTAGGGGATGAATCGGTTCATCCGGAATTCTGGTTTTTATTTGATTTTATTTTTAGTCGTGGTGGGCATTGTCCAGTTTGTCAGCAATGGAAATGAATCCGCCGATTTCCCTAGATACGATGAGTTACGGCAGGAGATCAAAACTAACAATGTGAAGAGCATGACGATTCAGTTTGAAGGTAACGCATTTCTGGTTACCGGTGAATACAAAAATTTGCCGACTGATGCTAAATCGAAAAACTTCTCCACATATGTTCCTCCTACTGATGCAGCCATCAATGAACTCATATCCGCCAGCGATTCCAATGGCGTAGAGTTAACCCAGAAGAAAATGGAAGGCGATAGCATCTGGCTGACATTCCTTTCTTCCATTATTCCGTTGGTGATTATGTTCATCCTGTTCTTCTTCCTGTTCAATAATGCACAGGGCGGCGGCGGTAAAGTGATGAACTTCGGCAAGAGCAAAGCCCGCCTGTACAATGAAGAGAAGAAGAAAATCAGCTTCGAGGATGTTGCTGGTGCTGATGAAGAGAAGCAGGAACTGGTCGAAGTGGTCGAGTTCTTGAAGGATCCGCGTAAGTTCGCTGCAGTAGGTGCCCGTATTCCTAAGGGGGTACTGCTGGTCGGTCCTCCAGGGACTGGTAAAACCTTGCTGGCCCGCGCGGTTGCCGGTGAAGCAGGCGTTCCTTTCTTCAGTATTTCCGGCTCCGACTTTGTAGAAATGTTCGTCGGTGTCGGTGCTTCCCGTGTACGTGACCTATTCGAGAATGCCAAGAAGAATGCTCCATGTATCATCTTTATTGATGAGATTGATGCAGTGGGCCGTCAACGCGGCGCCGGACTCGGCGGCGGACATGATGAACGCGAACAGACGCTCAACCAATTGCTCGTCGAGATGGACGGCTTTGGAGGCAACGAAGGAATTATCATCGTCGCGGCTACTAACCGCGCAGACATACTTGATCCGGCGCTTCTTCGTCCGGGACGTTTTGACCGTCAGATTACGGTTGACCGCCCTGATGTGAAAGGCCGTGAAGCTGTACTGAAGGTTCACTCCCGCAATAAACCGCTTACGAAGGACGTAAGACTTGATGTTATTGCAAAGCGTACTACCGGGTTTACCGGTGCCGATCTGGAGAATTTGCTGAATGAAGCGGCACTCCTCGCTGCCCGCCGTAACCGCAAAGATATCGGCATGCGTGAAGTGGATGAAGCCATCGACCGTGTAATTGTCGGTACCGAGAAGCGCAGCCGAGTAATCAGTGATCGTGAGAAGCGTATTGTCGCTTACCATGAAGCAGGTCATACCATTGCCGGCTACTTCCTAGAACATGCTGATATGGTTCACAAGGTAACGATTATCCCGCGCGGACGCGCAGGCGGATATGTTATCATGCTTCCGAAGGAAGACAGCATGCTTGTTACCAAGAAGGAATTGCTTGATAGGGTAACCGGACTCCTCGGCGGACGTGTTGCCGAAGAAATGTTCATCGGCGAGATTGGTACAGGGGCCTACAGTGACTTTCAGCAGGCAACAAGCATCGTGCGCAGCATGATTATGCAATACGGTATGAGTGATAAGCTGGGACCTATGCAGTTCGGCACCTCCCAAGGCCAGGTATTCCTTGGCCGCGATATCGGACACGAGCAGAACTACAGTGATTCCATTGCCTATGAAATCGATCAGGAAATGCAGAGCATGATCCGCAGCTGCTACGAGCGCTGCCGTGAGCTGCTTACTAAGTATTCTAAGGAAATGCACTTGATTGCTAACACACTCCTTGAGAAGGAAACGCTGGAACTTGATCAGATCAAAGAACTGATTGAGCAAGGGTACCTGACTGAGGATGGCAAACCGGAAGAAGTTTCTGGGGTGACTCATGAAGCTGGGGAGCCAGTCATTGATTCTATCGGTGATGTGCGTGTTCGCATTCAGGGCAAAACCGATGATGATTCAGCTACACTGCCTGATCTGACCAAGGATATCCCGAACAAAACGGATTCCGAGGACGGAAATGATCCGAACGGCGGCAATAAAGACGGCGGCGGAAGCCTGGTCTAAGTTGCATATGACCGAATAAAGAGTATACAGCTCAACCGGAGAACCCAGGGGTTCTCCGGTTTTTTTGTAATTTAAGCATGGATATGCCCGGGGTTCTATGTCTTTGTGCAGCCTATGCAGGGCGCTGCTGCTTGCCTGGTCACATTGACAGGGGGTGGAACGTTGTGTACATTAGTGATTAAATATTAAATAATAAATAGTCCTTGAAATAGCAGAGCTGAGTGGCTTTGCATATCTGAATGCAGCGGGTAACTGGTATAATGAATGTCCGGCTTTGATTAGCCATAAGAATTAAGGGGGAGAACAGACCGTGGAAGCTCTGGCGCTTGAGCGCAAGCAGGAACAGAACCGTGAACTTCGTGAGCGCCTCGAACAGCTTAAGAAGGAACGGAATGCAATTATTTTGGCTCATTATTATCAGCGTGATGAAATTCAGGAGGTAGCGGATTTCCGGGGGGATTCTTTTTTACTGGCTCAAAAGGCAGCGGAGACCGATGCGGAGGTTATTGTATTCTGCGGTGTGCATTTCATGGGCGAAAGCGCCAAGATTCTTGCCCCGAACAAAACCGTACTGATTCCGGATGAACGTGCCGGCTGTCCTATGGCGGATATGGTCAATGTGGATGGGCTCCGCAAGCTCAAGGCCCAGCATCCGAACGCCAAGGTGGTCACCTATATTAACTCGTCGGCTGAGATTAAGGCGGAAACGGATATTTGCTGTACCTCAGCCAACGCCGTCAAGGTGATTGAATCGCTCGACGCGGAGGAAATCATCTGGGTGCCGGACAAGAACCTGGGCAATTATGTTCAGGAACAGACCGGCAAGAAGCTGATTATCTGGGAAGGCTATTGTAACACTCATGATATGCTCACGGTTAAAGATGTTATTGAAATGAGAGCTAAGTATCCGGAAGCAGAATTTGTGGTACATCCGGAATGCCGCCCTGAAGTAGTTGCGATGGGTGATTATGTAGGCAGCACCACCTCGATCATTGAGTATTGCCGGAAATCGGACCGCCGGCAGTTTATCGTTGGAACAGAGGACGGCACTGGCTACCAGCTGCGCAAAGACAGTCCGGATAAGGAATTCCACTTTGCGACAAAATTCCTTGTCTGCCCTAATATGAAAGTTAATAATCTAAAGAAACTGGTAAAATGCCTGGAGACGATGAAGCCGCAGATTTACGTACCGCCCGCTGTCGCCGACAAAGCCAGAACCTCCCTAGAGCGCATGCTACAAGTCCGGTAGCATGCGCTACTCTTTCGTTGAAACAGGTGAAAAGCGGTCATGATTCCACAATATTTAGTAGATTTCGATCTTCGCGAGCTTCCTACAGTAAAGACAGACTGCCTTGTAATCGGCTCGGGGATTGCCGGATTGTTCACAGCAATTAAAGCCAGTGAAGACCGGAAGGTTATTATGATTACCAAGAAATCGCTGATGGAGAGCAACACCCGGTATGCACAGGGCGGAATTGCTGCAGTATTCTCAGAAGATGATTCACCAGTCTACCACCGCCAGGACACCCTAATGGCAGGAGCGGGGCTTAACTCTTCCGCAGCAGTGGATGTATTGGTGCATGAAGGTCCTGAGGGGGTGCGTGAACTGATCCGGCTCGGCACCATATTCGATAAGGAAAACGGTGTACTGGCTTTAACTCAGGAAGCAGCACACAGCCACCGCCGTATCCTTCATGCGAATGGGGATGCTACCGGCTATGAAATTGTCCGTGCACTTGCGGAACAAGTCCAGCAGCATGAGAATATTGAAATCTGGGATGACCATTTTGTTATAGATCTTATTACTGACCGGGGAGAATGCGTAGGTGCGCTGGTGCAGCGTCCAGGCGGCGGAAGACTGTTCCTGCAAGCCGATGCCACGATTCTCTGCTCAGGGGGAGCGGGGCAACTGTACCGCTATACTACGAATCCCGAGGTTGCGACCGGGGATGGGGTAGCAATAGCCTACCGGGCTGGAGCCCATGTGCGGGATATGGAGTTTATCCAGTTCCATCCGACAGCACTGAGTTATCCCGGAGCACCACGGTTTCTAATCTCCGAGGCTGTACGCGGTGAGGGAGCTGTCCTACGGAATATTAATGGCGAACGGTTCATGGAGCGTTATCATGAGCTGCTGGAATTGGCACCCCGTGACATCGTAGCCCGGGCGATTATCAGTGAAATGGAGCTAACCAAGTCAACTTTCGTATACCTCGACATTACACATGAGCCTGCAGATATGGTTAAACACCGGTTCCCGACAATTTATGAGACATGTATGAGTTACGGGCTCGATATTACAAGTGATTGGATTCCTGTGGCTCCTGCTGCGCATTATATGATGGGGGGCATCAAGACTGATCTGAACGGAGAAAGCAATATCGCCCGGCTGTTTGCCTGCGGCGAGGTTTCTTCGACCGGAGTACAGGGAGCAAACCGCCTGGCCAGCAACTCCTTATCCGAGGCCATTGTATTTGGACGGCGGATTATTGAACGCATCCGCCAGCTTCCGCCGCTTGGACGGGATATCGTATCCGCAAAGTGTGATGAAGGGCGGGTGGAATCACCGACCCAGGCTATTGTAGAACGGCGGCTTAAGCTGCAAAAGGTAATGGTGCGTTATGCCGGACTCCGGCGGAATGAGGAAATGCTGGAAAAAGGGCTGGAAGAACTAAAACGGCAGCTGCCGATTTTTGGATCTGCTTTGACCAAACGTGAGGAATATGAGTTTGCCAACATGCTTACCTGCTGTCTGCTGATTACAGAATCGGCTTTGGCGCGGCAGGAGAGTCGTGGAGCACATTACCGTGAGGATTATCCGCTAAGGGATGATGCGAAGTGGCAGAAACATTTGCTCCAGATTCGCGATCTCGGAATAGTGGAGGAATTAAGTGATGATGTTTAATGGATACAACGAAGAATTAGTGCAATTAATCAAGGGCTGGCTGCAGGAGGATGTCGGTTCGGGTGATATTACAACACGGACGACGATTCCGGCAGGACACGAATCCAAGGGAATTATCCATGCGAAGGAAGCCGGTGTGATCTGCGGCTTGCCTGTGGCAGAGCTGGTTTTTGAAGTTGTGGATCCGTCGCTTGTATTTACGGCATTGGTGCAAGAAGGCCAGACCGTGTCAAAGGGAACGGTAATTGCGGAGGTGGAAGGAAGCACACACGCAATTCTAACCGGGGAGCGGCTTGCGCTTAACCTGATGCAGCGATTGTCCGGTGTTGCTTCACGGACAGCCGCTTTTGTAGAAGCGCTGAATGGTCTGCCTACACGACTTGTTGATACCCGCAAGACTACACCGGGACACCGGATGCTGGAGAAGTACGCTGTCCGCGTTGGCGGCGGGGCGAACCACCGGTTCGGCTTGTACGATGCTGTGATGATCAAGGATAATCATATCAAGGGGGCTGGAGGCATTCGTCAGGCTGTAGGCCGGGCCCGGGCGAATATTCCGCATACCATGACCATTGAAGTGGAGACCGAGAGCCTTGAGCAGGTTGAGGAAGCTTTAGCTGCAGGAGCAGATATTATCATGCTGGACAATATGGCGCCTGAGCTGATGAAAGAAGCCGTAAGAAGAATTAAAACCAAATCACCGCATGTCAAAACCGAAGCTTCAGGGAATGTTTCCCTGGAGACTGTTCGCAGCATTGCTGAATCAGGCGTGGATGTGATTTCTGTTGGACGGCTGACCTATTCCTTCACTAGTCTGGACATCAGTCTGGATCTGAATGCCAAGAAGGAGGCGCCTCTCTCATGATACTGGCGGTCGATATCGGCAATACCAATATTGTGCTCGGTGTTTACCGGAAGCGTGAGCTGCTGCACCATTTCCGGCTCAGCACTGCGCGTCAATCTACGGCCGATGAATATGGCGTGCTGATTCATAATTTGTTCCATATGTCGAACATATCGTTTAAAGATGTGGAGGGCGTAATTATCTCCTCAGTTGTCCCTCCACTTGTCCAAGTAATCGTTGAGATGTGTGTAAAATATATCGGCAAAGATCCGCTGCTGGTTGGTCCCGGAATCAAGACCGGTCTTAATCTTCGTTATGAAAACCCCCGTGAAGTAGGGGCTGACCGGATTGTGAATGCTGTTGCAGCTATCGAACAATACAAATGCCCGCTAGTGGTCGTGGACTTCGGGACTGCAACTACCTTCGACTGTATTGATGCCGGTGCCAATTATCTTGGCGGGGCTATTGTACCGGGGCTTGGTATTTCCACAGAGGCCCTGTATCAGCGGGCATCCAAACTGCCGAGAATCGAGCTGGAGAAACCCAAGAAGGTCATTGGGCGCAATACGGTGCATGCTATGCAGGCCGGGATTATTTTTGGTTATGCCGGCCAGGTTGAGGGAATCGTACGGAGAATCAAGCAGGAAATGAATGCGCCGGTACTGAAGGTCATAGCAACAGGCGGGCTTGCTACGCTTATTGCCGGGGAGACGGACTGTATAGATGAAGTTAACCCTATGCTGACACTGGAAGGCCTGCGTATTATTTATGACCGTAACCAATAAAGATAAAGAAGCCTGAACGAGGCTAAGAGAGTGGAGGGATAAGCACCCAATGGAAACAAAAAAAGACCGGCTGATCCGGGGGACTGCACTGGACGGAAGAGTCCGGGCATTTGCTGTCCGCACGACAGCACTCGTTGATGAATTGCGGCGCAGACATGATACGTACCCGACGGCTACAGCCGCACTGGGCCGTACAGTAACCGCAGCAGCCATGATGGGCGCTATGCTCAAAGGTGAAGAGAAGCTGGCGATTATGGTCAAAGGAAACGGCCCGATTGGACAGATTACGGCTGAATCGAATGCTCTTGGGGAAGTGCGCGGCTACGTAAGCAATCCGCATGTGCATCTGCCCAGCAACAGTCTTGGCAAACTAGATGTGGCCGGTGCTGTAGGCACCGAAGGATTTATTGATGTGAGCAAGGATTTGGGGATGAAGGAGCCTTATCGCGGAAGCGTACCTATTATTTCAGGTGAGCTTGGCGATGATTTCACCTACTACTTTGCCGTTTCCGAGCAGACACCTGCGGCGGTCGGACTGGGTGTATTGGTTGAACCGGACAACTCTGTGAGTGTCGCCGGAGGATTTATTATCCAGCTGCTTCCCGGTCTTACCGATGCTGAAATTACTGAGATTGAACAGGCTGTAGGCGCTATGCCATCTGTTACTACCCTGCTGGATCAGGGACTTGAGCCTGAGGAAATGCTGCGTTATCTTTTACCGGATGCCATAGTACTGGATGAACTGGATATTAATTTTGTCTGCCAATGCTCGCGGGAGCGGGTAGAACAAACACTTATCAGTCTGGGCCAGCACGAGCTGGAGCGTTTAATCGAAGAAGACGATCAGGCGGAGGTTGTATGTCATTTCTGCAACGAGGCCTATTTATTTAATAAGGATGAACTTCAGGTTATCCTGGATCAAGCGAAATCGTAGGGCATGCGATGATGACTAGACAGGAGCGCGTGCTGCGCAATGCCGTTGTTATACTTGCTGTCGGCACTTTAGTCCTTGGAGGGCTGCTCTTTTGGAGTTTGCGGGCCATGTACATTCTGAAGGGTGAGGCTGCGGAGGGTGAATCCGCTGATATCGCCACCGCAGGCGGACAGCCGGTAACGGACCGGGAATGGATAGATGAACTCAAAAAAAAGCACGGTGATGAGGTGCTTCTGGGAAAACTCAATCACATTGTAGTCGATAAGGAAGCCAAGGCACTTGGCATTACCGTGACAGACACAGACATCGAGCAGGAGCTTCAGCGCAGTATGGCCGGTTATGGCTCAGAGGAGCAGTATTACACGCAAATGCGGTCTGAGCTGGGACTTTCCCGTCAGGAGGTGCGTGAGGAGGCGGCTTACCGGCTCACGCTTCAGGCGGTAGCCACAAAGGACGTTATAATCAGTGAATCGGCAATCGATGATTATTTAGCGGAGAATTCCGCACGCTTCACACCCAAGAAGCAAATGCAGCTCTCGATGATCAAGGTGGAGACCTACGATGAGGCAGACCAGGTGATGAACCGTCTGGAGCAGGGAGAGGATTTTGCTGCTGTAGCCAGGGAGGTCTCCATCGATAACGAGAGCAGGGAGCACGGAGGCAGCATCGGAATGGTGGAGGAGGATGATCCTTTCTGGCCCGGGGATTTGCTGCAAACCGCCGCAGGACTTGAGGCGGGCGATATCGCCGGGCCGCTGCAGACCGGTGAAGCTTATGCCGTAATCCGGCTCGAGAAAATAATTGATCCCCCTAAACCGGATGAAGCGGAAATCCGGGAGCAGGTTCGCCGGGAGCTGGCACTGGAGCAGGCTGCCCCGTTACAGCAGGTAGAAAGCGATCTGCGCACTAAATATGACACAGCGATATATATTGACAACGGCCTGCAAGATTGATAATATGAGGTTAAATGTAAAACCTACCGTTTTAGTCGGGAATAACTGACTATGGATTACACAAAATGGCCGCCTTACAGCGTATAACTTGACGCTGCGGTATTGAATATCCTGGTGCAGACTCAATCGTCCCCTTGAGAGATAAGACACAATACATCAAACACCCGGAATTACATGCTGAAGACTTATGTCACAAGTTATGCACTCATAGATTAATAAACATTCCAAGGAGGTTTTTGCTCATGGCTAAAGTCGTCAACAGCGTAACAGATTTGATCGGTGGCACACCGCTTGTTCGTTTGAATCGGATCACTCCCGAAGGTTCCGCAGATATTTACTTGAAGCTGGAATACCAAAACCCGGGTTCCAGCGTTAAAGACCGTATTGCCCTCAGCATTGTAGAAGAAGCTGAGAAGGATGGTCTCCTGAAACCGGGCGGAACGATTGTAGAAGCTACCAGCGGTAACACTGGTATCGGCTTAGCCCTTGTTGCAGCTGCCAAAGGCTACAAGGCAGTTATTGTTATGCCTGAAACGATGAGCCTTGAGCGCCGTAACCTGCTTCGTGCTTACGGTGCCGAACTCGTACTGACTCCGGGATCGGAAGGTATGAACGGTGCGGTTAAGAAAGCTGAGCAGATTTTGGCCGAGAATCCGGATTATTTCCTTGCTGAGCAGTTTAAGAACAAAGCTAACCTGAAGATTCACCTGGAAACTACCGGTCCTGAAATCGTAGAAGCGATTGAATCGATCGGTGGACCATTGGATGCGTTCGTTGCAGGCGTAGGTACTGGCGGAACTATCTCCGGCGCTGGCGAAGTACTGAAGAAGCAATATCCAGATGTGAAGATTTATGCGGTAGAGCCAGCTGCTTCACCTATCCTGGCCGGCGGCAAACCAGGCCCTCACAAAATTCAAGGGATTGGCGCTAACTTCATTCCGGACATCCTGAACCAGAACATCTACGATGAGATCATTCATGTGGAGAACGATGAAGCCTTCGAAACTGCTCGCCGTGTTGCCAAAGAAGAAGGCGTGTTGTCCGGTATTTCTTCCGGTGCCGCTGTATTTGCAGCGCTTAAAGTAGCCAAAGAGCTGGGTGCAGGCAAAAAAGTCGTTGTCATCATTCCAAGTAACGGCGAACGCTACCTCAGCACTCCGCTGTATAACTTCGAAGTATAATTTTTGATGTTTCTTATAAGAGTCTTCCTCTCCGCTCATTCAGGGATAGTGAAGGCTCTTTTTTGTGCATGCTGTTAGAAAAGATGATGTGGCGATATTTAGAGCTGTTGATGCGTTTTGAATGCGGAAAAAGGATTATTTCACATAATTCCAATCTTCGGGGTTTTCAAAGCGTCCTGAAGTACAGTATACTGACAGGCAATAAACGATGATAACCATGTAAGCTTCACAAACTAAGTAAATGCTTACGAAGCTAGTTTTATTGCGTAGAACGTCAAAGAAGCTGTAGCTTCACAAAACTTAAGCGAATGCTTACGAAGCGAGTTTTGTTGCGCAGAAACGTCAAAGAAGCATCAGCTTTACAAAACTTTAAGGAGGATAGCTTTGGAAATCTTAACGGCGTGGCAGGACTGGGAGCAATGGGCAGATGAGAACTGGAGCCTTCTTCCCTTGATTATACAATCACCACAGAATAATTCCGGCTTGCCGGCTTCTTGGATGAAGGCCTGGGAGCAAGCCTCCCCATATTCAGTGGTACTGGAGAGCGGGAAGGGCGGCCGCTATACCTACCTGGGGCTAAGCCCTGTCTCCGTAATAGAAGGCAAAGGTGAACAAGCGGCAGCAACCGATTTCACACAGGAAACTGCTGCAAGGGATGATTTGCACGGCAAACCGCTGGATGTGCTGCAGGGATGGATGAAGGGATTCACTTCCCCGCGCACAGAGATTTCAGGATTACCGCCATTTCATGGCGGCTGTGTGGGCTATCTTAGCTATGACGTAGTCCGCTCCCTGGAGAGGCTGCCTTCACTGGCCGAGGATGATCCCGGATTTCCTGATTATTTGTTTATGCGTTTTGAAGAGCTATGGATTTACGACCACCAGGAGGACATGCTTTATTGTACTGTCCATGTCCCGGTGACTGCCGGCAATAAATTTGATCTGCCTGAACTCAGACTTCTCTATTCCGAGTCTGTACAGCGGGCGGAGAAGATGCTTGAACAGTGGCGTCTGATCGGTTCTGCTGCAGAACCGGAAGCACAGAACCAGGCAGCGGAGATGGACAGGATTGTCACTGTGATTGAGGAGAGCATTAACCTGTCCGGAGAGTGGCCTGGCATGAGTTCGGCCTTTTCACCAGAGCACTTCCAGCAGGCCGTGCTCGATGTTCAGGAATACATCCGCCAGGGCGACGTATTCCAGGTCAACCTCTCGCTGCGCCAGGAGGCGCAGCTGAAAGCCCCGCCGGAGGATGTTTATGAATGGCTGCGGGGGCTCAACCCGTCCCCGTACATGGGGCTGCTCCGCTCGCCCGGCTTTACGCTCTCCAGCGCTTCGCCGGAGCTGCTCGTCAAGCTGCACGGGGACAAGGTCAGCGCCCGTCCCATTGCCGGTACCCGGCGCCGGGGGTTCACTCCCGCGGAGGATGCCGCCATGGAGGCGGAGCTGCGCGGGAGCGAGAAGGAGATCGCCGAGCATATTATGCTTGTCGATCTCGAGCGCAACGACATCGGCCGTGTCGCTGCGTATGGATCGGTCAGCGTGCCGGAGCTGCTGACCGTGGAGCGATACTCGCATGTCATGCATCTCGTCTCGCAGGTGGAAGGGCGCATCGCCCCCGGCCGCGATGCTTATGATGTCATGGCCGCCTTGTTTCCCGGCGGCACCATCACCGGCGCGCCTAAGGTGCGCACAATGGAAATCATCGAAGAGCTGGAACCGGTTCGCCGCGGCCCATACACCGGATCAATGGGCTGGATTGACTATAACGGCAATATGGAATTAAATATTATTATACGGACGCTGGCAGTCAAGGACGGAGTAGGATATATTCAGACAGGCGCAGGTATCGTGATCGATTCTGATCCGTACCGCGAATACCGGGAATGCCATAACAAAGCCAAAGCGGTAGTGAAGGCGGTTCTCTGCAGTGAGCTTCAGCAGGAATCACGGATCACCGGCGGCGCCAAAGGGGGAGCAACACTATGATCTTGGTCATCGATAATTATGATTCCTTTACGTACAACCTGGTGCAGTATCTAGGCGAACTGGGGGAAGAAGTGAAGGTGCACCGCAACGACGAAATTACGGTTCAGGAGATTGAGAAGATGGCTCCGGATCATATTCTGATCTCACCGGGACCCTGCACCCCGAATGAAGCGGGTATCAGTCTGGAGCTGCTGCAGCATTTCAAGGGCGTTATTCCAATCTTCGGCGTATGTCTGGGGCATCAGGCCATCGGGCAGGCCTTTGGCGGAAACGTCATCCGTGCCGAACGTTTAATGCACGGCAAAACATCGCCGATTTACCATAACGGCACATCAGTTTTTGAGGGACTGGAATCGCCCTTTACCGCTACAAGATACCATTCGTTAATCGTGGAACGCGAGAGCCTGCCGGATTGCCTGGAGATTACGGCAGAGACGGCGGAAGGTGAGATTATGGCACTGCGTCATAAAGAGTATCCGATCGAAGGTGTCCAGTTTCATCCGGAATCTATCATCACCGATCATGGGCACACCATGCTCCGCAACTTCCTGAAACGGAGAGCCGGAGAACCGGCATGAATTATATCGGACTCAATCAAAGAATAGTCGAGGCCAAAGACGCCGTGGTTTCCGCTCTGGATCACGGCTTTTTGTACGGCATGGGCCTGTTTGAAACCTTCCGTACTTATGGAGGCGTCCCTTTTCTGCTGCGGCGCCATCTGGATAGGCTGGCGGACGGCTGCAAACAGCTGGGAATTCCGTTTGAGGCAGATGAAGACTCATTGCGTAAATGGATCGGACAAGTAATGGCAGCGAATAGGCTGCAGGAGGCTTATATCCGTTATACAGTTACCGCAGGCGAGGATATTTTGGGGCTTCCGGCCGGAGCGTATACGCAGCCTAATCAATTGCTCTATGTCAAAGAGCTGCCCAAGGTGCCTGCGTCCCTTTACACGGAAGGCAAGCCGCTGCAATTGCTTCACATACCGCGCAATACCCCGGAAGGGCCGGTTAGGCTGAAGTCGCTGCATTATATGAATAACATTCTGGCCAAACGTGAGCTTGCCGGATATGCCTCAGCCGCGGGCGGTGCGGAAGGGCTGATGCTGACGGATAAAGGGTTTATTGCGGAGGGCATCGTCAGCAATCTCTTTTACATCAAAGACGGGATACTCCATACTCCCGATATAGCTGCAGGTATCCTGCCCGGCATTACCCGGGAAATGGTGCTGGAACTGGCCCCTGGGGCAGGATTGCGTACAGAAGAGGGATTTTACCGCTGGGAGCAGCTGCTCGCCGCCGAGGAAATATTTCTAACGAACTCGGTGCAGGAGATTGTTCCGGTGACGACACTTTGGCACGGTACGGAGTCATTGATGGTTAGCGGCGGGCGAAGCGGCAAGAACACGGCTGAATTGATCAGGTTGTACAGGGAAAGGACTGAAGGGTTGAAATGAAACCTGTTATTTATAGACGGAACTACCGGTTTAAGGACAGTGAACTGGTATTAGGCGACCGTACCTTGATTATGGGCATCTTGAATGTAACCCCTGACTCTTTTTCCGATGGGGGCTTGTGGAATGAGCCGGATAGAGCGGTAGAGCATGCACTCCAGATGGCGGCTGAAGGTGCCGATATTATTGATATAGGCGGTGAATCCACGCGTCCCGGCCATCAGCCGGTGAGTATGGAGGAGGAGCTGGAGCGGGTGCTTCCTGTAATTAAGAGCATTCACCGCGCAGCGCCCCATCTGGTTCTTTCGATAGATACGTACAAGGCCGAGGTAGCCCGGCAGGCTGTTCAGGCGGGGGCGCACATTATTAATGATATCTGGGGCGGCAAAGCTGACCGTGATATGGGCGCTGTAGCTGCAGAAGCCGGGTGCCCCTTTATTCTGATGCATAACCGTCATGACCGTAATTATAAGGATCTGGCGGCAGATATGTCTGCGGATCTAAAAGAGAGTATTGATTTGGCACTGGCTGCAGGTGTAAAGCCTGAGAACATCATTCTTGACCCGGGTATCGGGTTTGCCAAGGATTATACCGAGAATCTGCAGGCGATGATGGCGCTGGACAGCTTAACTGAGCTGGGATATCCGGTGCTGCTGGCCACTTCCCGCAAAAAATTCATCCGGACTGCACTCGGCCTCCCGGCAGATGATGTAGTGGAGGGAACCGCTGCGACTGTGGCGTTCGGCATTGCCCAAGGCTGTCAGATCGTGCGGGTGCATGATGTATCCTTAATTAAACGAACCGTTCAAATGTGCGACGCTATGCTGTATGCCGCCTCCCCGCAAGTGCGGAAGTAGGTTAGGCCTGCTGCGGCTGACTATTTTTATAATAAGAAAGCAGGTACTGTAATGGATAAAATGACGCTGCACCGCATGGAATATTACGGATATCACGGGGTGTTTGAAGAGGAACGCAAGCTTGGCCAGCGCTTCTATGTGGATCTGGAGCTGGAGCTTGATTTGCAGACTGCAGGACTGAATGATGATCTGACGCAGACCGTGAACTATGCCGAAGTGCATGAAACTGTTAAAAATATTGTCGAAACAAAGTCCTTTAAGCTGATCGAAGCTTTGGCGGAACATATTGCATCCGTGTTACTGGACACTTATACTGTTATCAATGCAGTAACGGTCAAAGTGACCAAGCCGCATCCGCCGTTCGACATTCATTTTCAGGGAGTGACCGTAGAACTGCGCAGAACGAGAAAGTGAGACTAGGTCCATGAACATACATTCCACCTCTGAGGCATCAGAGGCTTATATTGCTTTAGGGGCTAATTTGGGTGACCGTGAGGGAACCTTGAAGGAAGCTTTGAACAGGCTGAACCAGCATGAGGGAATTGAAGTCGTACGCTGCTCCAGAATATACGAGACCGAGCCGGTCGGCTATTTGGATCAGCCGCAGTTTTTGAATATGGCTGCCGCCCTGCGTACTACGCTTGCGCCGGAGGATTTGCTTCATGTCATGCTGGCGATTGAGACACAGCTCGGCCGCGTCCGGGATATCCGGTACGGACCGAGAACCGTCGATTTGGATTTGCTCTGGGTAGAAGGCCGGAGTCTGGACACCCCCGAGTTAACGCTTCCGCATCCCCGGATGATGGAGCGGGCGTTTGTGCTAATTCCGCTAAGTGATATTGTTCCGCAGAATGATGCATCGTTCGGACTTTACGGAATGATTGCTGTAGCGCTTCAAGATTTGGACGGAAAGGAAGGAATGCGCTTGTGGACATCAAACGAATGGGACGGCGGGTCAGAGCATTCCGGAAGCTAAAGGGGTATACCCAGCAGGAGCTGGCGGATTCTGTCGGAATTTCCCTCGCTGTGCTCGGCGCAGTGGAGAGGGGCAATCGCCGTTTGGAAGATAAAATTTTAAATAAAATTGCGGACGTTCTCGGTATTTCAGCCGAAGAGCTGGCTAATCCCTCCCCGTGAGACGGAGCTTTTATATAAACCAAAGAGTAAAGGAAGTGAAAGAACGTGCTGAAAATTGGCGGTATTGAAATGAAGAACCAGGTGGTTTTGGCGCCTATGGCTGGCGTATGCAATCCCGCTTTTCGTCTGATCGCTAAAGAGTTTGGCACAGGTCTGGTCTGCGCAGAAATGGTCAGTGACAAGGCAATCCTGCACGGCAATAAGCGTACACGCGAAATGCTGTTTGTGGATGAGCGGGAGAAACCGCTGAGCCTGCAGATTTTTGGAGGCGACCGTGAATCGCTGGTTGGAGCGGCAAGAGTGGTGGATAAAGAGACCAATGCTGATATTATCGACATTAATATGGGCTGTCCTGTCCCTAAAGTGACCAAATGTGATGCCGGCGCCCGCTGGCTGTTGAATCCTGACAAAATTTACGAGATGGTGTCGGCTGTCGTGGAAGCCGTGGATAAGCCTGTCACCGTAAAAATGCGCATCGGCTGGGACAGTGAGCACATCTTTGTAGAAGAGAATGCGCGTGCTGTAGAACGGGCAGGAGGTCAGGCGGTCAGTGTGCACGGCCGTACACGTGAGCAGCTGTACACCGGACATGCAGACTGGAAGTATATCAAAATGGCCAAAGAGGCTGTTTCGATTCCTGTTATCGGTAACGGGGACGTGAATACACCTGAGGATGCGCGGGCAATGCTTGATCAGACCGGCTGTGACGGAGTCATGATCGGCCGCGGCGCACTGGGCAATCCGTGGATGCTGTACCGTACGGTGCAGTATTTGAATACTGGCGAACTGATGCCTGAGCCTGAAGTCGAAGAGAAAATCAAAGTAGCGATTCTTCACATGGACCGGTTGGTGGCCCTTAAGGGGGAAGCGGTGGCCGTTCGTGAAATGCGCAAGCATATGGCCTGGTATTTGAAGGGTCTGAAAGCTGCCGCCCGTGTGAAGGATGTCATTATGGAAGAAACAAGACGCGACGGAATGGTGCGGATTTTGAATGATTTTGTCGTACAGCTTAGAGGTGAAGAGGAAAAGGAGGACCTGAGCCCTTCTCTTTCGGCAGTATAATTTCCGCTCCGGCAGCGGGGATTTCCATGCTTCTGCTTACATTATCGGATAACACTGAACTTTATATGGGGCGTCATTGACATTTAGTAGCGGTTCCAATATAATTTCACAGTATAAAATCGCCGTTACAGCAAGCGTTAATGCAGCAGGGAGGGTTCTTATCCCTCCGGATTCGCATATAGTATGGTGTTTTCAATAAATGTATACGACAGGAGAATCGGTTGAGATGAGCGATAAAGAAGTCATCCTTACGCCGGACGGACTTAAGCGTCTGGAAGAAGAACTGGAGACCCTCAAATCCGTGAAACGCCGCGAAGTGGCCGAGCGGATTAAAGTAGCAATCGGCTACGGGGATATCAGCGAGAACTCGGAGTATGAAGACGCGAAGAACGAACAGGCTTTTATCGAAGGCCGTATTATTACTCTGGAAAAAATGCTCCGCAACGCCCGAATCATCAACAGCGACGAGATTGTTACTGATGTGGTAAGCATCGGGGTTACGGTTAGCGTTGAAGATTTGGAATATGGCGACGTGATGGAGTATACCATCGTCGGCACAGCTGAATCCGATCCGTTAAATAATAAAATCTCTAACGAAAGCCCGGTAGGTAGAGCCATTATCGGCAAAAAAGTCGGCACAATCGTCGATGTTAGTGTTCCTGCAGGCGTCATTCAATATAAAATTCTCGATATTAGAATGAAGTAACTTACAGTTGTACCCCGAAAGCTTCCTTAGGGAAGCTTTTTTCAAAGTATAACAAGCGAAAAATATGGGTGAACATATATAGCTTATATTTTGTACTGAAACGGACTGCCCTCGCTCAATGCCCGCGGGGAGCCGTTTCTTCTTATGTATATGACATGATGGTTTTAGAGAGGATGAACGAACATGACCGAGGAATTGAATACCGTGGAGAGCACGGAAAAAGAGCTTAGCGAGCTGCTGCAGATCCGCCGTGCGAAATTGGACGAGCTGCGTGCACTGGGGATCGACCCGTTCGGCAAGAAGTATGAGCGTACTGCAGGAGCCGGAGACCTTCTGGCTAAGTATGACGGACAAACCAAAGAAGAACTGGATGAGCTTGCTCTGGATGTAAGCATTGCCGGCCGCATCATGGGTAAACGGGTAATGGGAAAAGCCAGCTTCGCCCACATCCAGGACCTAAGCGGTAAAATCCAGATTTATGTGCGCCAGGACAGCATTCCTGAAGAGCAATATGCAGCATTTAATGTTCTTGATTTGGGCGACATCATCGGTGTCCGCGGAACGTTGTTCAAGACCAAAACAGGTGAAACGTCGATTAAAGCGAGCAACCTCGAGGTATTGTCCAAGTCTTTGCTTCCTTTGCCTGAGAAATATCACGGCCTGAAGGATGTAGAGCTGCGCTACCGTCAGCGCTATGTAGATTTGATTATCAACCCAGAGGTACAGCAGACGTTTATTGCCCGTTCACGGATTATCCAGTCGATGCGCCGTTATCTGGACTCGCTGGGCTATCTTGAAGTTGAAACTCCGACTCTGCATGCAATTGCCGGCGGGGCTGCTGCGCGTCCGTTCATTACCCACCACAATACACTGGATATGCAGCTGTACATGCGTATTGCTATCGAGCTCCACCTGAAGCGCCTGATTGTCGGCGGTCTGGAGAAAGTCTACGAAATCGGCCGCGTCTATCGTAATGAAGGGATTTCAACAAGACACAATCCGGAATTCACTATGATCGAGCTGTACGAAGCTTATGCTGACTACAAAGACATTATGCAGCTGACGGAGAACATGATCGCCCACATCGCACAGGAGGTTCTTGGCAGCCAGAAGATTAACTATCAGGGACAAGAAGTCGACCTCTCCCCGGGATGGCGCCGTGTAACCATGGTTGATGCCGTTAAAGAAGTAACTGGTGTTGACTTTGGCGTTCATATGACTGATGAGGAAGCCCAGCGTCTGGCGAAGGAGCACCGTGTGCCGGTTGAGAAGCACATGACCTTCGGCCATATCCTCAATGCATTCTTCGAACAATTTGTTGAGGAAACACTGATTCAGCCTACATTTGTAATGGGTCATCCGGTTGAAATCTCGCCACTGGCCAAAAAGAATGAGTTGGATCCGCGGTTTACTGACCGTTTTGAGCTATTTATTGTTGCCCGTGAGCACGCAAATGCATTCAGTGAGCTGAATGACCCGATTGACCAGCGTCAGCGGTTCGAAGCTCAGATTCACGAAAAAGAACAGGGTAACGATGAGGCCCATGAGATGGACGATGACTTCATCCGTGCGCTGGAATACGGTATGCCTCCTACAGGCGGACTCGGAATCGGTGTTGACCGTCTGATCATGCTGCTTACCAACGCGGCTTCTATCCGTGATGTTCTGTTGTTCCCGCATATGCGTAACAAAGACTGAATAAAGTCCTGATCCCAAAACCACAATAACCAGGGAAGCTGCACAGGCAGTTTCCTTGGTTCAATGGTGGAATGGTGGAATGAACATACTATTTTAAAATAATGCTTGCAATCAAACACTATCCATGATATATTCTATTTCTGGCCGAGAAACATCAACGCCGAGCTCGAAAAAAGAAATTAAAAAAAGAGCTTGCATTGAACGGCAGGATGTGATATATTATAAGAGTTGCTGGTGACGAGCTAATCATCACTGACAACGAGCTTGATCTTTGAAAACTGAACAACGAGTGAGTATCTGGAGATCACTTCGGTGAGATCCAAAATTAGAGAATGCAAATTCTCGTCAGATGTTTCAAAATGAGCAATCGCTCTTTCTAAATACCAATTTGGAGAGTTTGATCCTGGCTCAGGACGAACGCTGGCGGCGTGCCTAATACATGCAAGTCGAGCGGAGCTTATCCTTCGGGATAAGCTTAGCGGCGGACGGGTGAGTAACACGTAGGCAACCTACCCCTCAGACTGGGATAACTACCGGAAACGGTAGCTAATACCGGATAATTCCTTTTCTCTCCTGAGAAGAGGATGAAAGGCGGAGCAATCTGCTACTGAGGGATGGGCCTGCGGCGCATTAGCTAGTTGGTGAGGTAACGGCTCACCAAGGCGACGATGCGTAGCCGACCTGAGAGGGTGAACGGCCACACTGGGACTGAGACACGGCCCAGACTCCTACGGGAGGCAGCAGTAGGGAATCTTCCGCAATGGGCGAAAGCCTGACGGAGCAACGCCGCGTGAGTGATGAAGGTTTTCGGATCGTAAAGCTCTGTTGCCAGGGAAGAACGTCCGGTAGAGTAACTGCTACCGGAGTGACGGTACCTGAGAAGAAAGCCCCGGCTAACTACGTGCCAGCAGCCGCGGTAATACGTAGGGGGCAAGCGTTGTCCGGAATTATTGGGCGTAAAGCGCGCGCAGGCGGCTATTTAAGTCTGGTGTTTAAACCTTGGGCTCAACCTGGGGTCGCACTGGAAACTGGATGGCTTGAGTACAGAAGAGGAAAGTGGAATTCCACGTGTAGCGGTGAAATGCGTAGATATGTGGAGGAACACCAGTGGCGAAGGCGACTTTCTGGGCTGTAACTGACGCTGAGGCGCGAAAGCGTGGGGAGCAAACAGGATTAGATACCCTGGTAGTCCACGCCGTAAACGATGAGTGCTAGGTGTTAGGGGTTTCGATACCCTTGGTGCCGAAGTTAACACAGTAAGCACTCCGCCTGGGGAGTACGGTCGCAAGACTGAAACTCAAAGGAATTGACGGGGACCCGCACAAGCAGTGGAGTATGTGGTTTAATTCGAAGCAACGCGAAGAACCTTACCAGGTCTTGACATCCCTCTGAATCCTCTAGAGATAGAGGCGGCCTTCGGGACAGAGGAGACAGGTGGTGCATGGTTGTCGTCAGCTCGTGTCGTGAGATGTTGGGTTAAGTCCCGCAACGAGCGCAACCCTTGACTTTAGTTGCCAGCAGGTAGTGCTGGGCACTCTAGAGTGACTGCCGGTGACAAACCGGAGGAAGGTGGGGATGACGTCAAATCATCATGCCCCTTATGACCTGGGCTACACACGTACTACAATGGCCGGTACAACGGGAAGCGAAGCCGCGAGGCGGAGCCAATCCCAGCAAAGCCGGTCTCAGTTCGGATTGCAGGCTGCAACTCGCCTGCATGAAGTCGGAATTGCTAGTAATCGCGGATCAGCATGCCGCGGTGAATACGTTCCCGGGTCTTGTACACACCGCCCGTCACACCACGAGAGTTTACAACACCCGAAGTCGGTGGGGTAACCCGCAAGGGGGCCAGCCGCCGAAGGTGGGGTAGATGATTGGGGTGAAGTCGTAACAAGGTAGCCGTATCGGAAGGTGCGGCTGGATCACCTCCTTTCTATGGAGAATCGTTCTCTGCAATGAGAACATTCAAATTTTAAATCTAACCGGTCGGTTAGTTACTCACTCGTTGGTCAGTTTTGAGAGTTTAAGCTCTCAGCAGTACCTTGATCCTTGAAAACTGGATACCGAAACGAATTTGCGTTTTAGAACATCTTTTAGCTGAAACTTGTGTAAACAAGTTGAAATAGTTATTAGTTGAAACAATTGATCGGGTAGGAAAGTAAAGAACAGCAATGTTCAATATTTCTCCTCCGGAGAAAATTGCGGTTAAGCTAATAAGAGCACACGGAGGATGCCTAGGCGCCAGGAGCCGACGAAGGACGTGGCGAACAACGAAACTGCCTCGGGGAGCTGTAAGCAAGCTTTGATCCGGGGGTGTCCGAATGGGGAAACCCAGCTGTGGTAATTCGCAGTTACTCACACCTGAATACATAGGGTGTGCAGAGGCAGACCAGGGGAACTGAAACATCTAAGTACCCTGAGGAAGAGAAAACAATAGTGATTCCGTCAGTAGCGGCGAGCGAACGCGGAACAGCCTAAACCAAGGGGCTTGCCCCTTGGGGTTGTGGGACGTCTCACATGGAGTTACAAAGGAATATGGTAGGTGAAGAGGTCTGGAAAGGCCCGCGATAGAGGTAAAAGCCCTGTAACCTAAACTGTATTCCCTCCGAGACGGATCCCGAGTAGTGCGGGGCACGTGAAACCTCGTATGAATCCAGCAGGACCATCTGCTAAGGCTAAATACTACCTGGCGACCGATAGTGAAACAGTACCGTGAGGGAAAGGTGAAAAGCACCCCGGAAGGGGAGTGAAATAGAACCTGAAACCGTGTGCTTACAAAAAGTCAGAGCCCGTTTTAGGGGTGATGGCGTGCCTTTTGTAGAATGAACCGGCGAGTTACGTTTAACATGCAAGGTTAAGGTGAGAAGCCGGAGCCGCAGCGAAAGCGAGTCTGAATAGGGCGACTAAGTATGTGGACGTAGACCCGAAACCGTGTGATCTACCCCTGTCCAGGGTGAAGGTGCGGTAACACGCACTGGAGGCCCGAACCCACGTATGTTGAAAAATACGGGGATGAGGTGGGGGTAGCGGAGAAATTCCAATCGAACTCGGAGATAGCTGGTTCTCCCCGAAATAGCTTTAGGGCTAGCCTCGGTGAATGGAGTGGTGGAGGTAGAGCACTGATTGGGTGCGGGGCCCGCAAGGGTTACCAAGCTCAGTCAAACTCCGAATGCCATTTACTTCTTGCCGGGAGTCAGACAGTGAGTGCTAAGATCCATTGTCAAAAGGGAAACAGCCCAGACCATCAGCTAAGGTCCCCAAGTGTGTGTTAAGTGGGAAAGGATGTGGAGTTGCACAGACAACCAGGATGTTGGCTTAGAAGCAGCCACCATTGAAAGAGTGCGTAATAGCTCACTGGTCGAGTGACTCTGCGCCGAAAATGTAACGGGGCTAAACACACCACCGAAGCTATGGCTAGATGCTTTGCATCTGGGGTAGGGGAGCGTTGTATGTGG
This sequence comes from Paenibacillus tianjinensis, assembly GCF_017086365.1. Classification (NCBI taxonomy): domain Bacteria; kingdom Bacillati; phylum Bacillota; class Bacilli; order Caryophanales; family Paenibacillaceae; genus Paenibacillus; species Paenibacillus tianjinensis. The sequence continues at coordinate 83,626 of NZ_CP070969.1, forward strand.
GTTGAAGGTGTACCGTAAGGAGCGCTGGACAGCATACAAGTGAGAATGCCGGTATGAGTAACGAAAAGATCAGTGAGAATCTGATCCGCCGAAAGCCCAAGGTTTCCTGAGGAAGGCTCGTCCGCTCAGGGTAAGTCGGGACCTAAGGCGAGGCCGAAAGGCGTAGTCGAAGGACAACAGTTTGAAATTACTGTACCACCGTAATCCGCTATGAGCGATGGGGTGACGCAGGAGGGTAGTGACGCGGACTGATGGATGTCCGTCTAAGCAGTGAGGCTGGTGTGTAGGCAAATCCGCACACTATTAAGGCTGGGCTGTGATGGGGAGCGAAAATTATAGTAGCGAAGGTCATGATCTCACACTGCCAAGAAAAGCCTCTAGTCAGGAGAAGGTGCCCGTACCGCAAACCGACACAGGTAGGCGAGAAGAGAATTCTAAGGCGCGCGGAAGAACTCTCGTTAAGGAACTCGGCAAAATGACCCCGTAACTTCGGGAGAAGGGGTGCCTCGGTAGGGTGAATAGCCCGAGGGGGCCGCAGTGAAAAGGCCCAAGCGACTGTTTAGCAAAAACACAGGTCTGTGCGAAGCCGCAAGGCGAAGTATACGGGCTGACGCCTGCCCGGTGCTGGAAGGTTAAGGGGAGTGGTTAGGGGTAACCCGAAGCTATGAACCGAAGCCCCAGTAAACGGCGGCCGTAACTATAACGGTCCTAAGGTAGCGAAATTCCTTGTCAGGTAAATTCTGACCCGCACGAATGGCGTAACGACTTGGGCGCTGTCTCAACGAGAGATCCGGTGAAATTTTAATACCTGTGAAGATGCAGGTTACCCGCGACAAGACGGAAAGACCCCATGGAGCTTTACTGCAGCTTGATATTGAATTTGGGTACGATCTGTACAGGATAGGTGGGAGCCGTAGAGGCAGGAGCGCAAGCTTCTGCGGAGGCGCCGTTGGGATACCACCCTGATCGTATCTAGGTTCTAACCTGGTACCCTAAGCGGGTACGGGGACCGTGTCAGGCGGGCAGTTTGACTGGGGCGGTCGCCTCCTAAAGAGTAACGGAGGCGTTCAAAGGTTCCCTCAGAATGGTTGGAAATCATTCGAAGAGTGCAAAGGCATAAGGGAGCTTGACTGCGAGACCTACAAGTCGAGCAGGGACGAAAGTCGGACTTAGTGATCCGGTGGTACCGCATGGAAGGGCCATCGCTCAACGGATAAAAGCTACCCTGGGGATAACAGGCTTATCTCCCCCAAGAGTCCACATCGACGGGGAGGTTTGGCACCTCGATGTCGGCTCATCGCATCCTGGGGCTGAAGTAGGTCCCAAGGGTTGGGCTGTTCGCCCATTAAAGCGGTACGCGAGCTGGGTTCAGAACGTCGTGAGACAGTTCGGTCCCTATCTGTCGTGGGCGCAGGAAATTTGAGAGGAGCTGTCCTTAGTACGAGAGGACCGGGATGGACGTACCGCTGGTGCACCAGTTGTTTCGCCAGAAGCATGGCTGGGTAGCTACGTACGGACGGGATAAGCGCTGAAAGCATCTAAGCGTGAAGCCCCCCTCAAGATGAGATTTCCCAACTAGTAAGACCCCTTGAAGACGACGAGGTAGATAGGTTGGAGGTGGAAGTGCAGTAATGCATGGAGCTGACCAATACTAATCGGTCGAGGGCTTATCCAATATTAATTCGCAGATTTGTTTCGGATTCAGTTTTCAGGCGATTAAGCCTGCCGTTTGGTGGCGATAGCGGAAGGGTTCCACGCGTACCCATCCCGAACACGACCGTTAAGCCTTCCAGCGCCGATGGTACTTGGACCGAAGGGTCCTGGGAGAGTAGGACGCCGCCAAGCACATGAAGCCATTGTTGAGTCATCGACAATGGCTTTTTTTGTTGTCAATATGGAGATTGTGAAATGATCTTAATGTCCACCCCGTACGGACTTTCGTCCAAGAATTCGCTTACTCTGTGGCCTTTTTCTGAATACCTCCTCTGATGATGTAATATTCTTGACAGGCCAAAAAGCCTTTGCTAAGATGGCAATAATATATTTTTGGACAAGCATCTCAAACCTTAATTGAAGATCTCATTGTGCCTAACTTCGCTGTAATTGTCTGTGTCTATCGGATATGGACTTTAGCCGGAGTTTCTTCATTTATAAAGTTTGCGGACGTTTAGAATAAAGACATTCGAGGAGGAATGACCCAGGTGTGGGAAGATAAGTTTGGTAAAGAAGGACTGACTTTTGATGATGTGCTGCTGGTGCCGCGTAAATCTGAGGTACTGCCGAAGGAAGTGGATCTGTCTACAGTTTTGAGTAAAACTGTGAAGCTCAATATTCCGCTTATGAGCGCGGGGATGGATACCGTAACTGAAGCCGCAATGGCAATTGCAATTGCCCGTGAAGGCGGAGTGGGCATTATTCATAAGAATATGTCCGTGGAGCAGCAGGCTGAAGAGGTAGACCGCGTTAAACGTTCCGAAAGCGGCGTTATCACCAATCCTTTCTCCCTAACACCTGATCATCTGGTGTCCGACGCCGAACGGCTGATGGGCAAATACCGGATTTCGGGCGTTCCGATTGTAGACGATAACAATAAACTGGTTGGCATTATTACTAACCGTGACATGCGCTTCATTCATGACTATAGCGCTCCGATCAGTGAATATATGACCAGAGACAACCTGGTAACAGCTCCTGTAGGAACTACACTCCAGGAAGCTGAAGTGGTGCTACAGCGTCATAAGATCGAGAAGCTGCCGCTAGTGGACGATAATAAGATTCTTAAAGGTCTTATTACTATTAAAGATATCGAAAAAGCGATCCAGTTCCCTAACGGCGCTAAGGATGCCCAAGGACGTCTTCTAGTAGGCGCAGCTATTGGTATCTCCAAGGATTCACAGGAACGGGCAAAAGCTTTGGTTGAGGCCGGTGTCGATCTGATCGTAGTTGATTCCGCACACGGACACCATATCAATATTATTGAAGCAGTACGCAATCTGCGTGCCCAGTATCCTGACCTTACCATTGTTGCCGGCAATGTAGCGACTGGAGAGGCTACACGGGAGCTGATTGAAGTAGGTGCTTCGATAGTTAAGGTCGGTATTGGTCCAGGCTCGATCTGTACCACCCGTGTTATTGCCGGTATCGGTGTACCGCAGATTACAGCAATCTACGATTGTGCAACGGTTGCCCGTGAGTATGGCGTGCCGATCATCGCTGACGGCGGGATTAAGTACTCGGGTGAGATTACTAAGGCTATCGCAGCTGGCGCTTCGGCGGTTATGATGGGAAGCTTGTTCGCCGGTACCGAAGAAAGTCCAGGGGAATCGGAAATTTACCAAGGACGTAAATTCAAAGTATACCGTGGCATGGGCAGCATGAGTGCGATGAAGCAAGGCAGTAAGGACCGCTACTTCCAGGATGATGATAAGAAGCTTGTTCCTGAGGGGATTGAAGGACGCGTGGCTTTCAAAGGATCACTGTCCGACACAGTTCATCAGCTGATCGGCGGACTCCGCTCAGGTATGGGGTACTGCGGTACCAAGACATTGACTGAGCTGCGTAACGATACCTCCTTCATCCGGATTACCGGTGCCGGACTACGCGAGAGTCATCCGCATGACGTACAGATTACTAAGGAAGCACCTAACTATTCCTTATAATCGGCCAAATTCGCTAAATTACGGACAGACAGGGCGAAATTCGTCCTGTCTGTCTTTTTTTGCAGGTACCCCTGTGTTAGAATAGAACAAGCAATGGATATGAACCAAAGGAGAGTAGTAATTTTGAAGCACAAGCGGAAGTTCAGCAGTAAACAATTTGTGATCAAGACAGCGACAGTAGGTCTGCTTTTAAATATGTTAGCTTCTCCTGCAAGTTCAGTACTGGCCGATGCGGTGAAGACCCCGGCTACCACAGAAGCAGGTACTGCTGCCACAGGCACTGCAACAGCCAAAGCAGCTGTAGCCAAAATACCATCTGTAGAGTCGCTAGGACTTAACGTGAGCTCAGCAGTATTAATTGAACCTACCACCGGTGAGGTGCTGTTGTCTTATAATGCAGATCAAGCTCTGCCCCCGGCGAGTATGACGAAGATGATGACAGAGTATCTTGTAGCCGAAGCCGTGAAGAATGGACAGCTTACCTGGGACCAGAAGGTCATTGTGCAGGAGAATGCCGCCCAGCAAATCGGTTCCCGAATCTTTTTGGCACAAGGTGATGAACATACAGTTAAAGAGCTGTACATAGCTATGGCAGTTGGCTCAGCTAACGATGCTACGGTTGCTTTGGCGGAACTGGTTTCCGGCTCTGAACAGCAATTCGTGACACTGATGAACGAAACTGCCCAGAAGATGGGGATGAAGACAGCGTATTTCATCAATTCAACGGGTCTTGACCGGGCAGATATGCCGGCTAAGTATCGTCCGGAAACAGACCGCGAAACGGTTATGTCTGCGATGGATGCGGCTATTCTTGCGAAGTATATTGTAACTGATCATCCTGATTTTACTGAATTCACAACCATACAGTCCTATAAATTCCGTGACCGGGATACCAAACCTATGGTTAACTACAACTGGATGCTTGAGGCTAATAAGGATATTGCCAACTTTAAAGCATACGCCTACCCGGGTCTTGACGGACTGAAGACGGGACATACTAGCAATGCCGGCAACTGCTTCACTGGTACGGCCGTGCGAGACGGCATGCGTCTGATCAGTGTAGTTATGGGGGCAGATTCAGAAGCGCATCGGTTTACCGAAACTAAGAAAGTGCTTGATTTCGGTTTCAATAACTTTGAGATCAAGCAGGTCGTGGCCGCTAAGTCAGTAATCACCGGCAACGAAACTGTGCCTGTACAAAAAGGCAAAAACAAAAGTGTATCTGTGGTTACAGATGCAGGTGTAACCTTCATGGTCCCTAAAGGAACGGTTTCACCACAAATCGAAACTGCCGTTACGGTGAATGATCCATCAACTTTGGTGGCTCCAATCCCCAATGCTACAGCAGTCGGTAAGGTAACGTATACTTATAAGGTTGAAGGCATGTCTCAGGTCCAGCAGAAGACAGTCAATTTGATTACAGCTGAGGAAGCAGAGAAAGCCGGATGGTTCAAACTGCTGATGCGGGCAATAGGCGATTTTTTTGGTGATCTGTTTACAGGAATTAAAGATCTGTTCTAGAGCCAGCAATGACTATAGGCAGACAGATATCCGAGTAAATGGGTTGTATATATAACCGCCCTGCGGTAGAATTATTATTTAGATTCAGTCAGATTATTCGGGAGGCTTGGACATGGAAACTGGTACATCGAGAGTTAAAAGAGGTATGGCAGAAATGCAAAAAGGCGGCGTCATCATGGACGTCATGAATGCAGAACAGGCAAAGATTGCTGAGGCTGCGGGTGCAGTAGCCGTAATGGCTCTGGAACGGGTTCCTTCCGACATCCGCGCAGCAGGCGGTGTAGCACGGATGGCTGATCCTACAATTGTAGAAGAGGTTATCAAGGTAGTTAGCATTCCAGTAATGGCTAAAGCACGTATCGGCCATTATGTAGAAGCTAAGGTTCTGGAGTCGCTGGGCGTTGATTATCTGGACGAGAGTGAAGTTCTGACTCCTGCTGATGAAGTTTTCCATATCGACAAGCGTGAATTTACAGTTCCTTTTGTATGTGGCGCAAAAGACCTCGGTGAGGCACTTCGCCGTATTAATGAAGGGGCTTCTATGATCCGTACCAAAGGCGAACCAGGAACAGGCAATATCGTTGAAGCTGTTCGTCACATGCGTTTCATTAACAGCCAAATCCGCAAGGTGACTAACCTGTCCAAGGACGAGCTGTATCATGAAGCCAAAACTCTTGGAGTTCCTTACGAGCTTCTGCTTGAAGTTCACGAGCTTGGCAAACTGCCGGTTGTTAACTTTGCAGCAGGCGGTGTAGCTACTCCTGCCGATGCAGCCTTGATGATGCATTTGGGTGCGGATGGTGTATTCGTAGGTTCCGGTATTTTCAAATCGGATAATCCGGAGAAGTTTGCCCGTGCGATCGTTGAAGCAACAACACACTTCACCGACTACAAACTGATTGCTGAAGTATCCAAGAACCTCGGCACCCCGATGAAGGGGATTGATATTGCAACGCTGGCTCCGTCAGAACGCATGTCGGAGCGTGGCCGTTAATAGAGAGAAGGTTTCCCGGATGAAAATAGGAGTGTTGGCGCTTCAAGGCGCTGTAACAGAGCATATTGTCAGTATAGAGAAAACCGGAGCCGAGGGCCTTCCCATTAAGCGCGTAGAGCAGCTTGAGGAAGTTGAAGGACTGATCATCCCTGGCGGAGAAAGTACTACGATCGGCAAGCTGATGCGCAAATACGGCTTCATTGAAGCCATTCGTGATTTCTCAGCCCAGGGTAAGCCTATTTTCGGTACATGTGCGGGAATGATTGTGCTGGCGAAGAGAATTGCCGGTGGCGAACCTTCACATCTTGAGCTGATGGATATTACCGTTGCCCGGAACGCTTTTGGCCGCCAGCGGGAGAGCTTTGAGTGTGATCTGGATGTAAAAGGGATAAATGAGCCGGTCCGTGCCGTCTTTATCCGTGCTCCGCTCATTAACGAAGTGGGTCCGGATGTCGATGTCCTGACGGTCTATAATGATGAGATCGTAACGGCGCGCCAGGACAACCTGCTGGTATCCTCTTTCCATCCGGAGCTGACCGATGATTACCGCCTGCATCAATATTTTGCCGATATGGTGAAGGCTAGTGTAGAAGCTAAACAATAGAACTGCATACAAGAACATCCTGACTCTTTCAATGCTGCAACAGCAATTTGAAAGAGTTTAGGCTGTTTTCAGGAGGGAAACTTTGTGCTAGATGTAAAAGTATTGCGCAGTGATTATGCCAAGGTAGAAGAGGCGCTTAATAAACGCGGGAAATCACTTGATTTGATTGCAGGCTTTCCACAGCTTGACTTGCGCCGGCGTGAACTGCTGCAAGAGACTGAAGGGCTTAAGAACCGCCGTAACATCGTTTCAGGCGACGTGGCTAAGAAGAAAAAGAATGGCGAGCCGGCAGAAGACTTGATTGCTGAGATGCGTACGGTATCCGACCGGATCAAGGAGCTGGATGATGAAGTCCGCGAACTCGAAACACAAATCGATGAGCTGACCATGAGCATTCCGAACATTCCTCATGAATCGGTGCCGGTAGGCAAATCCGAGGAAGAGAACGTTGAAGTGCGGCGCTGGTCGCAGCCAAGAGAGTTCGGATTTACGCCCAAATCCCATTGGGAGCTGGCACAGCAGCTGGATATCCTTGATTTTGAAGCCGCTGCCAAGGTTACAGGTTCCAGATTTGTGTTCTATAAAGGTCTTGGCGCCCGTCTGGAGCGCGCCTTGATCAACTTCATGATGGATCTTCACAGCGGAGAGCATAACTACGAGGAAATGCTGCCGCCATATATCGTAAATAAGGACAGCTTGTATGGTACAGGTCAGCTGCCGAAGTTTGAAGAGGATCTGTTCAAGCTGCGGGACACCGAATATTACCTGATTCCTACAGCCGAAGTACCGGTAACGAACTACTACCGTGAGGAGATTCTGACAGCTGCAGATCTGCCGAAATATCATGTTGCTTACAGCTCCTGTTTCCGTTCTGAAGCGGGTTCAGCAGGCCGGGACACCCGCGGGCTTATCCGTCAGCATCAATTCAATAAGGTAGAGCTTGTAAAGCTGACTACCCCTGAGACCTCATATGAGGAGCTTGAGAAGATGACAGCTGACGCTGAACGCGTACTGCAGCTTCTGGAGCTGCCGTACCGGGTGCTGGGCTTGTGTACCGGAGATATGGGCTTCACAGCAGCTAAGACGTATGATTTGGAGGTCTGGCTGCCTGAGAGCGGCATGTACCGTGAAATCTCCTCCTGCTCCAATACAGAGGACTTCCAGGCGCGCCGGGCTAATATCCGTTTCCGTAAGGAGCCTAAGGCAAAGCCTGAATTCGTTCATACCTTAAATGGTTCCGCATTAGCTGTAGGACGGACCGTGGCAGCTATTCTGGAGAACTACCAGCAGGAAGACGGCAGTGTGCTGATTCCGGAAGCACTCCAGCCATACATGCGTAATGTGAAATCGATTAGTCCGAAAATTTCTCAATAATATGCTTGCGTATTATTAGGATAATGTGATACAATTCCTAATGCATGTGAAATTTTGATGCATTGGAGAGGTACCGAAGCGGTCATAACGGGGCGGTCTTGAAAACCGTTAGGGTGCAAGCCCACATGGGTTCGAATCCCATCCTCTCCGCCATATCCTTATAAACTAATGAATTGCAGATAGAAGCCATCTTCTCCGGAAGGCGGCTTTTTTTGTGCTCTTCTGCCCCTACAAATATCCGAATATGGCTGGCAGTGGAGTGAGTGATCAGCAAGCAGGAATAAAAAAACCCATTTCTCCGCAATGTATTAGGGAAGGAGGGTGATTATAACAATGAACCGAGAAATGCAATTGGACCAGAATAGTCTGGTTTCGGCGTGGCAGGAGCGTTTGCCTGCTCTAATGGACGATGGGGACAGCTTTAGCCTGCAGGGGGATGCAGCAGACCCGAAGAGTCTGTTGATTCATTTTAACGCTGCCGGCCATCAGGCCTATTCCCTTGATTTCCGTTGTACCTATGTGGACAGCCGGGAGGTTGCCGTAGATTTGATTGATGTGGAGCAGGGAGGGCGCCATACTGACGAACGTACTGATGCCGTACAGCAGCTTGCGCAGCAATATACTAGACAGATTCATGAGTGCGCCCAGGCGTTGCAGAATCTGACCAATCCATAGGAGGAATAGTGAGATGAGCAAACCCAAAAGTATGCCGGTTCCCGGCGTAGAGACTAACCATGAGCCTAGGGAGGAGCATCACTCCTCCGGGCCTAAGCCGTTATCCGGTTCTAAAAAGGTAAAGCAGGCTAACCATGTGGATCATCACAACCGGCAGGGATAAGATTGAAACCAGAGGCGCGAATGAAACGTAATGTTTCTCGTATTTGCGAAATGGTTTATCATTAGGAGGGGAAATAATTTCTTTACATGGGAGAGGAGAACAATAATGATTAAAAAATGGGGGTTGTCAGCTGCTGCATTGTTGCTTACAGCTGCAGTGATTTTACCCGGATGTGCAAGTAAAGAACAGGCGCCTAAAGAGGCGTTGAAGTCGGCTGCAACCAAAGCCATGACAATGACATCTTATGAAATGCAGAGCAAGCTCACAGTGAATAATCTGACTATTGATGCACCTGCAGGGGAAACCGATGGAACTACGGGCATGGTGCTAAATATGCTGAAGAATGCGGATATTTCCGTGAACGGAGTTTATCAGGCCGATCCGAGGCAGACTGAATTAACGCTGGTGCTGAATCTGAAGGGCGATATGGCCATGACCTTCAACATCCCGATGGTGATGACCGGGGAAACTTTGTATGTCAAAATACCTTCAATTCCGCTCTTACCGCTTCCTGAGACGATTGTAGGCAAGTTCCTGAAGATGGATCTGAAGGAGTTGGCGGAACAGGAAGGTGTAGAGTTCAACCCTGATTCGCTGGATACTAAGAAAGCACAGGATCTCACCAATGAAGTGCTGAGCACGCTCCTGGGTGAGTATGATGAGAAGACCTATTTTTCTGACGTGAAGCCTAAGGATGCCGCATTGCCTGAGGGTGTAGAAGCCAACCAGGTTGTCCGGTTCCAGGTCACTAATGATAACGTCAAAGAAGCAATTACAATTCTTGTAAATAATGCATTGCCTAAGATTATTGATATCCTGAGTAAAGAAGAATACAAAGAAATGCTGCAAATTGATGAGGCTGATCTGGCCAAAGCCAAGGAAGAGCTGCAATCCAGCGAGACCCGGGCTGAATTCGATAAAAATTTGGCAGACTTGGGCAACTATCTTACAGTTAACAAGTTCCAGCTGAACACTGCAGTCAACAAGGATGATTTCCCGGTGTATCAGGATCTGCTGATGGACATTGTGGTTAAGGATCCGGAGCAAGGCCAGAATGTCAGCTTGTCACTAACCGGAAGCAATCAATACAGTAAGATCAATGAGAAACAAACCTTCACGATTGGTATACCTGAGGGTGAGAATGTCATTACAATGGAAGAGCTTCAGCAGCAGTTTGGCGGAATGAGCACTTATTAATCTTTTAAAATGAGAAAAACCTGCAGGAATGCGAATCGCTCGCACTCTTGCAGGTTTTTTGCGTATTAGGGTTGGACTTTTTCCGCCAGGAAGTCGTCTGCCAGGATGGCATAGGTCCGGTGATCCTGCCATTCCCCGTTGATCTTAAGGTAGCGGCGGGCGATACCTTCAGCCTGGAAGCCGTTTTTCTCCAGTACCCGGCGTGAGGCAGCATTATGAAGCAGGATAGCTGCCTGCACCCTATGAAGCGCAAGGGCCCGGAAGGAATAGTCCAGAATCAGTCTGGCGGCAGCAGTTGTATAACCCTTGCCCTGGAGGGTATGATCGATAAAATAGCCGAGGTCGCCATATTGGGCTACACCGCGTACGATATTGGAGATAGTGATCTGTCCGGCCAGCTGCCCGTCCAGCAGGAAGATACCGAACATATAGGCCCTGTCCTGGTCTGCATCGTTCATACGCTGGCTGATCAGCAGCTCCTGGCTTTCAAGTGTATAATAATCAGCTTCACGCTGCGGTTCAAACGGCTGGTGATGTTCTCTGTTGCGCAGACGCAGCTGGAGCAGATCATTTGCGTCCTGCTTCTGCAGCAGGGCGAGGTAGATGCCCTGAGCATTATCGTAAAGCTTAAATGACATGGTGATCCTCCTATTATCCGCAAATAGCAGTGTACATGACTTGTATTACCTTTTGTACAAAATGGGCTAGAGCTTTGACGGGCTTTGCCGCAACCGGCGGAAAAAGGAAGTAAGCAGCTCTGCGCATTCTTCCTGCAGAACACCTTGAATAACCTCGGTCCGGTGGTTGAATCTCGTTTCTTCTAGCAGATTCATAAGTGTGCCGGCACAGCCCGCTTTGGGATCTGTGGTGCCATAGACAGTTAGCGGCAGCCGGGACTGAACCATCGCCCCTGCGCACATGGGGCAGGGCTCCAGCGTTACATACAGCTGGCAGTCAAGCAGTCTCCAGGAATTCAGCGCTGTACTGGCTTCCCGGATAGCCACCATTTCGGCATGCGCAGTAGAGTCCAGCGTAGTTTCCCGCAGATTGTAGCCGCGTCCGATAATCTCGCCGTGACGTACAACCACTGCGCCGATGGGCACCTCGCCCAAGCTTTCAGCTTTTCGGGCTTCCGCAATGGCCTCTCTCATCCATAATTCATGAATCGCCAGCTCTTCTGCCGACAGTTCACCGGTTTGAATATTCAAGCTCATCTTCCCTCCTAATAACCCTCTTTGTACAACGAACAAATATTCGATCTTAACAAATTGTGCATAACTCTGTGGATAACCGCCGACTTATGCACAATATTGTGCACAGCGCCATTTAATAAATTGTTTATATGTGAATAGCCTGTGGATGGTTTTCACCTTTTCTTCTTGCTATTGTAGAGAAACCGCCTTTAAAATTCAATGTTTTATGGAGGAAACCCAGATTTGAAATGTCTTTTCAAATGGTTAGGCAAAAGGTATGATATTCATGAACACTCCGCTTGATTTTTTTACCAGCGGATAAGAGGTGAAAAAGCAGCTTGTCCATAAAAACTAAATTATCAGCTATTATTTTTGGTTCGGTATTGTTAATCCTGGCGCTCAATTTAACGCTGAACCTTTATACAGCCCGCAATAACCTGCGCAGTGAAAGCGAAAATAATATGAGGATGACCGCTATGCAGATCGCGGTCTCCGTCGAGCAAAGCAACTACAGCTCCAATTATGTACAGCAACAAATGGCCCAGAATCTTCGGCTGGCTGCCATACTCGCCGCTGAGGAGCTTGATCCGGATATTAAGAATGTGAACAACAACCAGCTGAAGAGGCTGGCAAAAAAGCTTGGTGTGTCTAATATTTCACTTCTTGTCAAAACTGATGATGACATTGTAGTGGCTAAATCCTCCGATCCTGCCGAGCTTGGGCTGTCTACCAGAGGCATGGATTATTGGTATGTAGCTTTGCTTGAGCTGTTCGCAGGTCAAAGAGTATCGGTTAGGCAGGGCCAGACCCTTGAGGATTTCTGGTCAGGGCCCTTTGAATTCTCTACCTCCACTCCCAAGTACATCGAGAAATGGGGATATTACCGCGATCCGTCGAGAAACTATATCATCGATCCTTATATCCGCAGTACGGCAGTGAGTGACTATGTGAGAATTATGGAGCCCGAGGAGCTCATCAAGCGCTCTAAGGAGGTTAATTCGGGACTTTTAGAGATCACAGGAATTAACCCCAAAAGCTTTGCTTCGGAGAGCATGCAGCCTGATGGCTCCGACAGCGTCAATTATAAGCTGCAAAACCGTCCGATTCAGTATGGAACCTATACTTATGGTAACGTTGAAGAAGATAGGGTAGCGATTATGGCGGCGCTGAGCAAGGATGCCCCAGTTACACTGGAAACAGAAGCGCTGGGCAAAAGAGTGCTCAAAAGCTTTATCCCGATCAGCCAACCCGGCATCGATGACTATGTCATATGTGTGGTAATGGATTATTCGGTAATCTCTTCGGTAATCAAGAAGGAGCTGGTTAATAATATTACGACCTCGGTGCTGCTGTTAGTCATCTTTTTCGTATGCAGCTATGCACTGGCTGGTGTTGTCACCCGTCCTATTCAGGATATCCTGCGAAAGGTCAGTGATGTTGCTGTTGGCAAGTTTGAGTCCCCGCTGAATGTAGCCAGCCGTGACGAGCTGGGGCAGCTGGCCAGCCGGATCAATGCCATGACCTCACACCTGCTTCAGCACACGAATCAGCTGGGCAAGACGCTAGAAGAGAACAGGGCGGTTAAAGAACATCTGGAGTCGGTCATTAACGGCACCTCGGATGCCATCCACACCGTAGACATGGAGGGCCGGATCACTAGCACCAACAGGGCTTTTGAAGAGCTGTATGGATGGAATGCGGCTGATGCACAAATTAAGATGCCTTATCTGGTGCCGGCTACGGCGCAGAAGCAGGAAGAGGCGAGGCTGCAGGAGCTGAAGAATGGTGCTGTTCTGCCGCCGATAGAGACGTACCGACTCAAACGTGACGGATCAATTGTGGAGGTCAGCGTAAGCACCTCGATCATTCGTGATGAAGATGGACGTCCGCAATCGTTTGTTCATGTCTCCAGGGATATGACCGAACGCAACAGGATTGAAGAACTGCTGAGACGCTCTGAAAAACTGACTACTGTTGGCCAGCTTGCCGCTGGGGTAGCCCATGAAATTCGTAATCCGCTTACGACGCTCCGCGGATTCCTGCAGCTCCAGAAAGAGAAGGGTCTTCTTATACCGCTCCATATTGATCTGATGCTCTCAGAACTGGAACGGATTAATATGATTGTGAGTGAATTTCTGATTCTGGCCAAGCCGCAGGCTGTCCACTTCCAGGAGAAGGATGTACGGTACATTCTGAATGATGTAATTTCCCTGCTGGGCAGCCAAGCCCATCTCTTCGGTATCGAATTTGAGTCACAGTTCTCTGAGCAGCCTGCCATGGTGCATTGTGAGGAGAACCAATTGAAGCAGGTATTTATAAATATCGTTAAAAATGCAATTGAAGCTATGCCTGAAGGCGGCACAATCACCGTTAAGCAGCAGATGGATGAGAATTCTGTTATCATTGTACTCTCGGACGAAGGCGAGGGAATCCCTGAGGATATGCTGCCGAAGCTGGGTGAGCCTTTCTTTACGAATAAGGAGACAGGAACAGGACTTGGGCTGATGGTCAGCCAGCGGATTATCCAGGCCCATAAAGGCAGTATGGAAATTCGCAGTGAATATGGCAGCGGGGCTGAAATTACAATTATATTGCCTGCAGCACGTGAGCCGGGACCCCAGTCAAGGATTGATTAAAGAACGGAGTGAAGACAGAAGTGAGAATTAATAAATTCATCAGTGAGACAGGATACTGTTCACGCCGTGAAGCAGACAAGCTGGTTGAGAGCGGGAGGGTGACCATCAACGGAGAGCGTGCTGTGCTGGGCAGCCAGGCCTCTACGGGTGATAAGGTCCTGATCGATGGGAAAACGCTTGAAACGGGCAGCCAGGTCGTTTATATCGCTCTAAATAAACCCGTGGGCATCACCTCCACCACAGAAGCCCATATTCAGGGCAATATCGTTGATTTTGTGGGACATCATGAACGTATTTTCCCGATAGGCCGGCTCGATAAAGATTCTGAAGGCCTAATCCTGCTTACGAATGACGGCGATATCGTCAATAAAATATTGCGTGCTGAAGGTAAACATGAGAAGGAATATGTTGTAACGGTAGACAGACCGGTTACACCATCCTTTATCACAGGGATGTCGAGTGGAGTCAAGATCCTTGGCGGCAAGACGCTTCCCTGTGAAGTGACACGGATAAGTGAGCGGGTGTTCCGCATTATTCTAACCGAAGGCAAGAACCGGCAGATCCGCCGTATGTGCAGTGCCTTCGGCTATGAGGTAAGACGCCTGCAGCGTATCCGTGTTATGAACATTCGCCTGGGCGCCTTGCAAACCGGTGAATGGCGCGAATTATCGGCACAGGAGAAGCAGGAGCTGGGAGCCATGCTGAATTATGAACTACAGTAGCGGCCAGGAAACGGGGCAATAGCCACAAATAAAGAGCTGTTCCGGCGGGGGAGACCCGAAGAACAGCTCTTTAATTTGTACACTGGCACTTATTTGCCGGGAGGAACAACGGTTGTAGTATTCGTTGCCTCCTGATATTTACGAAGAATGGAGACTTCTACACGGCGGTTCTTGGCCCGTCCGGCCGCAGTAGTATTGGGGGCAATCGGATGATATTCCCCGTATCCGATCGGGCTGAACTTGACGGGATTCAAATTCGGGTTCAGCAGCAGGATTTTCATGAAATGAAGTGCACGGTCTACGCTGAGATCCCAGTTGGACGAGTAGCTGCTGTTGGAAATCGGAATGTTATCCGTATGTCCCTGCACCAGTACATCATAATCGGGAAATTGCTGCAGCATGCTTGATATCGATTTGGCCAGCTGGCGCGACTCATCTTTTACCTCTGCCTGTCCTGACGCGAACAGGGCGTTGTCGCTGATCGTAATCATCAGCTGTGACTGGTTCAGCTTCGTGCTGAGCAGATCGCTAAGCCCGTTTTTATCAATATACTGATCGAACTGCTTCTTCAGCTTCTCGAGGTCTTCTTGTTCCTGTTTACGAAGCTTTGAGATATCCGATTCTCCTGTATTCTCGGCAACAACGTTGTCCATCTTATCATGCTTGCCCTGATCGAGCTGGGATTGGGTAGGCGTTGCTGACCGCTGGTCGAGAATGCCTGTTCCGCCGTTCAGCGCGTTGCTGAAGGCCTGGCTCATTTCTTCAAATTTCTTGGCATCTGTAGCACTCATGGCGTACATAACGAGGAACAGGGCGACCAGCAGTGTCATTAAGTCAGAATAGGGCAATAGCCAGGATTCGTCGGCATGCTCTTCGTGTTCTTCATGTCTAGTCTTTTTGCTCACTCGAGCCGCCCTCCTTACTGCTTAGCTTGGCACGCTCCGAAGGAGTCAGGAAGACAGACAGTTTCTGGTTAATAGCGATGGTTGAAACCCCTGATTGGATGGACAGCAGCCCCTCCACCATCATCAGTCTGATTTGTATTTCTTTTTTGGAGATTCGTTTGAGCTTGTTAGACATCGGGTGCCACAATACATAACCGGTGAATATACCGAGCAGCGTAGCTATAAATGCACCGGCGATCGCGTGGGCCAGAATTTCCATATCACTCATATCCGCAAGTGCGGCAATCAAGCCGATAACGGCCCCGAGTACACCAAGTGTTGGAGCGTACATACCCGCCTGGGAGAAAATCAGTGCTCCGGCTTTATGTCTATCTTCTGTAGCATGGATATCTTCCATCAAAACATCACGGACAAATTCCTGATCGTTGCCGTCGATAATCATGCGCATCCCGTTTCTCAGAAAATCGTCTTCAATTTCGTCTACTTTGGATTCAAGCGCCAGCAGTCCTTCACGCCGGGTAATGGATGCCCATTCCATAAACAAAGTGATCAGATCAGACTTTTGCACCATTTTCTGCTGAATGAAGAGCAGCTTGAACAATTTGGGAATGCTTTTGATTTCCGACATGGGAAAGGCCATGAAAATAGATGCGATTGTACCGAGAAAAATGATGAGATAAGCTGCGGGAGTGTTCAAGCTTGCAAGCGGAGCACCCTTGAGCACCATCCCATAAAGGACTGCAATCAGACCAAAGACCAAACCAAGTATTGTTGAAATTTCCATTTATGCACCTCGTCCATGAGAATTAAGAAGTGATCCGTTTATAGCCGCATATATCATCCGTGAACAGCGGCGGGACACCCTGTGTGTAATAAAATCACGTATATTCTTATTTATCGTCAGCATTCCCTTTTTTGTGAAGTCATTTTTTCGGCTATAATGGGTAAGGTAAGTTATTATTCATCTGTGGAGAAAACGGAGTGATAGATGTGGGTGTTAAGCACGGAAGAGATTACAGCGAGATTTTAAATGAACTGACGGAAGCCGTTGGGCGTATTTCGGACGGGTATCTATTCTTTGAAATGGAGCCGGACGAATGGCAGGAGCTGCCGCAGGAATCGAAGATGGAAGTATGGGAAGCACTGGCAGAGGATCTGTTTTATGCGCTTGGCAATGAGCCTATGATTCAGGTGGGCAGCGGTGTTGTGATCTACGATAAGGAGACGCACCGGATCAACATTTTGCTTGGTGAGGAAGACTTGGCTTCGGTAGTTCTTGTCTAGAACGGATGCAGCGCAGGCAGCAAGTTTGCCCGGCGGCTGCAGCACGTGGTAAAATTGAGGCTAACGAGTGCTATTTGCCGGGAATTGAGAATACATTAAACCGAAAAAAAGCCTTCATCCTGGCGCATCCCTTGGTCTTTTAGAAGCTGAGGGATGTTTTGTTTAAGGCTTCATAGAGTAGGTAAAGAACTGGGCTGTATGGACTTTACTGCTAATTTAGTAAGGGAGGAAGCAAATTGCAATTTACAGAGGAAGAACTGCGTGAGCAGATAAGTAAGCTGGAGGGGTGGAAGCTGGAGCAGGAGGTTGTGGTGCGCAAATATATGTTCAACGAATATATGAAGGGCATTGCCTTTGTGGATGAAGTAGCCGCCATATCTGAGGCCTTCGATCATCATCCGCATATTACCATTGACTACAAGACTGTGATCCTGCGCTTATCGGCAAAAGAAGAGAGCGGCCTCGGAGCGCTTGATTTCCGCCAGGCCCATGAATTTAATGAAGCCTTTGAGAAAAACCGCTAGGACACTGTTCAATATATTGCATATAAAAATGCCCGTGCTTGCGGATAATCCGTTTATCCTCACACGGGCATTTTGTATAGTGGGCCAGTTACTTCTTCTCTGCAAGCCATAGGGCGACGTTTGCGATTTCCTCAGGAGCCAGCTTATCCTTAAAGGAAGGCATTTGCCCACGTCCCTTGGAGACGATACTGTAGATGCCTTCAGCATCGTGTTCGCTGCCCTCATGCTGCAGACTCGGTCCTACATTACCCTGAAGCTGATCGCCATGGCAAGAAATACAATTGGCTGTAACGATTGCTTCTGCACTTGCGGCATCCAGTGTGACTTGCGGCATCGTCGGCTTACTTTCTTCTGCGACCTCTGCTTTGCCTGGCAGTGTGAACAAGAGCACTACCGCAAAGGCGCAGGCGGCGAAAAACAAACCGCTCATGATCCATTTCTGCATCTCCATCCGTCCCCTCCATGTAAGCTGCTTTCTTCATTATACCGAATGGTAAAGCGTTGTCATAGAGTTTGTGTCAAAAAAAGGAACGATTTTCGTTGCATAATTTAAAAGTTACCTGTATTTAGTGTTATTTATCATAGACCATGCAATAAAAGGGCCTATCGCCACTTGGAGTGCGGCGTTCATACGTGTCGGTGATGGTGAAGCCGCATTTCTGGTATGTTCGAATAGCCCGCTGGTTCCAGGTCAACACCTCCAGATCGATTTCCCGTTCCGGGTAACGCTTCAGGGCAGCCTGCACAATGGCTTCCATGAACAAATGGCCCATTCCGCGACCGCACAAGTCCGGCCGCATGCCGATGCCGAGCCTGACCACACCCTCCATCGGGAACAGCTGTGCGAAGCCGCAAAGGTCTCCTTGCTCGTTCACTACGGATACATACTGTTGACTGCGCAAAACCGGATCTCCGAATTCAATACCGAGCGCCTGCATTTGCTCCCAGGGCATCCATCCGTAGATATTATAGGGCGGCTTATAAATCCACTCACAGATATTCTCGGCATGGCTGGGTTCCATAGGAACAACATGAAAGGTAACAGGGGAACTGATCATAATGGCACAGGCCTCCTTTCAAGAGGACAATACTCTATCCATATACTTAATTATATACAAAACAGGCCCCAGTCAACTCAGCTATTTTTCAAAAACAGGAGAAACTTGACAAACCCAAAAAAATATTTTATGAAATGGCGAAAATTGAGGGGAATAGGTGTTTTACAGATGAGGGGAGGGGTAAATATTTTTATAGACAAAAAAAAGGCCTTCCCCAAGATTTCGGCAAAAATCCTGGAAAAGCGCCTCTCTCATAACCCTTTATTGCACATCATCATTATCTTGTGAATCTGTTGCTACAGTCTGATAAGCATCCGTGCTCATGATGCGTTTGGCGCCAACGTAGCGGTTGACGTAGTAACTGTCACTCAGCGAGCTGATAGTTACACCTTTAGAAGATGAAGCATGTGCGAATTTGCCGTCACCGACATAAATGCCTACATGGGATACGCCACGGCCGCTTGTATTAAAGAATACAAGATCGCCTTCCCGCAGATTGTCACGGGAGATGGCAGTGCCCATCTGGTATTGGGAGCCGGATTGATGCGGCAGGTTAATGCCGATCTTGTCAAATACGTACATGGTAAATCCGGAGCAATCAAAGCCGTTTGTCGATACACCGCCGGATACGTATTTAGTTCCGATGGCTTTGTCGATGACTTTATCCATTTTGGAATCGGCGAAAGCGCTTCCTGCTCCAATGGTAAGAATGATAGAAAAACTTAATAATGCGGCTGCTAACTTCTTCTTCAAAAGTAAATACCCCTTCCAAATGCCTACGAGGTTAGCTTAAGGGTTCGGTTGAAGGTCCCCTATGACCCCTCTGTGAATAGGAGGTCAATTCACCCAAAAATTGGTTCCCCCGTTTCCCTTATGAAGAAGGGAACTCGGCATGACTGTTGATTAGGATTAGCTGATCAATCAATATGACAAAACTTTTGTAAAACCCATTTGAATAATTACAAAAATGTTACTATAAGTTCACTGCGATAATTGTAACAAAGACAGAGCCAGTTGGCAATCACTTAAAACATATTAATGCATATTATTTGCACTTTTTAAGAGTCATATCTGCTAAAAAGGGCGCATATTTACGCCCGGCGTAAGCTATTTCTCTGAATAGGTTGGAATTTTAAGTAAAAAGGTGTTTCATGGACCCCGAATCGGTGTAAAAGGTAGAATAAGGAAATAAAAAAGGAAAGACCCGGAAATGATTACGGCAATAATCAGCTTCCGGGCCTGTATAAGTTACATTTAGTTGTTAGAGGCGAAATTGAGGAGAAGGATCAATCGTAAGCGACAGCCTGGTAAGCTGTTGTGCTCATTACACGTTTGGCCCCAACGTAGCGGTTGGCCCAGTAAGAATTGCTCATCGAAGTGATAGTAACACCACGGGAACTGGATGATTGTGCAAACTTCCCGTTTCCGACATAAATGCCGACATGGGATACCCCACTGCCCAAGGTATTGAAGAATACAAGGTCACCGGAACGGAGATTACTCTTGGAAACGGCGGTTCCTACGCTGAATTGTGCTTTAGAAGTGCGCGGCAAGGTAAGGCCGACGCTCTTAAATACGTATTTGGTGAATCCAGAACAATCAAAGCCGGCAGTGCTTGTGCCCCCGGTTTTATACGACGTTCCCAGCGTTTTTGTAATCACGGTATCCATTTTGGAGTCGGCAAATGCGCTTCCTGCCCCCAGTGTGAATACCATCACAAGACCTAGCGCTGCTGCGGTGCATTTCTTCTTAAGATTGGTGCGGAAAAAATTGTGACTTGTCAAAAGATGTACTCCTTCCAAGGCCTGCGAGGTTAGCTTAAGGATTCGGTAGAAGGTTCCCCTATGACCCCTCTAAAGCGAGATCAATTCACCCAAAATATGGTTCCCCCACTTCCCGGTGCTGGGAATTTGGCGATTTATGCACCAGAACAGTGACTGCGTATCGACAATGTTAAAGTGATTAAGGTACATACAGTTAGTCAAAATAGTTTCAAAAGATTACAAAGTTGTTACCAGTGGTACAGGCATCATTGTATCAGAGGTTTTATGTTTTTGCAAATCCCCCGAATCTCCGCTGAACTCCCCATTAACGGGCAAAAGAGTCACACCCCTGTGTCAGGGATAGTGACTCTTTTAATATGCCGTTTTAACAGCTGAATTATTGTGGGAATGTTTTACTGCTCCAGAGGTGGTATTGTGCGGCAATTCCCCACATTTTGAACAGCGTAGAGGGGAGCGGCGAGAATTGCCGGAACAGCAGGGCTGACATACCGGGGCACAGCAATGAAGTTGCAAAACCCAGCAAAAGGGTAACCAGTCCGCCGGAACCAAGGAGGAGGGAAGCGCCGGTAGAGGGAAGCAGCACCTTCAGACAAGCCAGCACTGCGGAGAACATGCCGGTTCCGGCGGTGTAGCCGAACTGCATGTACAACAGAACTATGCGGATGCAGTATAGATAGAGCAGCCAGGCAAGCAGGTACGGAACCAGCCTCAGCAGCAGCTTATAGTCAAAAATACCGCTTAACAGCAGCGTGTACATTTTGGGCAACAGCCAATAGAGCGGCAGCGCTGAGAGAAACCATTCGGACAGGCTGAACACCAGAACCGGTAGCCCGTAAAGCTTCATACCGGGGAAAAAGAACAGTCCTCGTTCTCCTTTACGCTCCTGATGCAGCTCATGCAGCAGCCCGGCACGGATGAACGGGGAGAGCAGCAGCCGCAGCGCGGATAATGCCAATAGCATCCAGAGCCAGCGCTGGACACCGGGATCGCTGCTGAGCGCGAACTGCCCCTCGATATAATACAGCAGCCTCCCGATACCGCTGCCTCCGGCGTGGATATCAGGATAACGCAGAAGCACCGGGATGATAGCTGACCTGATGAACCTGTACAAAAAATAGCCCCAGAGCAGCCGGTAGATAAATAGCAGAATCAGAATATAAAATTGCTCCTTCATGCTGAGCCAGCCGCGGGATATCGCACTTTTCACAATCCTTCACCTCACCAGACAAGAGTTCCGAGCAGAGTTTCAAGCAGTTTGGTTGATACTAGCGTCCAGCGGGAGAGTGTCTTCGGCGCAAGCTCCGCCAGCATGAAATTATTAAGGTGCTTGCTCTCCAGCAGAATGGAGTGGTCAGGATCAATCTCTACGGACATAAGAGGCGCTTTGTAGGTTAGCTGAAAATTGGCCGCCTTCTGCCCGCCATTCCAAATTTTCCTTACCGTGTATCCGTCCGAAAAGGTGAATTTGATGGGTACATCACCATACTGGCTGCCTTTGTTACTCACCTTTACCATGATTTTATAGCGGCCGTTTTCTCCCTCTGCGCTACTCTTGGCGATGCTGGTCTTTATATGGTCCACAGAGAAATCAGGAGACCCGCCGCTGTAAACATATTGGTCGAAATAAGCCTGCCATGATTTTTTCGTTACTTTCTCTACGATCTTTTGGAAATCCTCAGTAGAAGGGTGATGAAACCTGTACTTGCGGGCATACGCCAGCATTATAGCGTCCATGGTTTTGGTTCCGGTCTGCCGTTCGATATCCTTAAGTACCAGCTTGCCGCGGATGTACACATTACGGGTATACCCGTCGGCGGTCGTGTATTTCCAGGTTTCCAGATTAAGCGGCTGCGAGGTGGACACAAGACTGGCCTGCAGGCCAATATTGGAGGAGACACCGTATTCCTGCTCCATCAGGCGGTCCTCCGCATAGGAGGTGAAGCTTTCATCCAGCCAGGCTTCTTCAAACTCGTTGTTCGCCACCATGCCGTAAAAATATTGATGGCCAATCTCATGGATGACAGTGCGCTCCAGCGAGGTGCCAGGGGAGCTTTCGGCTGCGCCGAAGGCGGTAATCAGGGTCGGATACTCCATTCCGCCTGCACCATTCCCCTCTTTGGGCGGTACGATAATCGACAATGTGGAATAAGGGTACGGCCCGTACCACTTGCTAAAAGCGGTCAACGCGGCCTTGGCGGCCTGGAAATAACGCTCCTTAAGATCCTTGTGCAGCGGGTCCAGATATAGCTTGATGCGTACACCCGGTACGTTCGGGGCGGAGAAGGCTTCCTCAGCAACCACGAAATCCGGGGAAGCGGCCCAGGCGAAGTCGTGAACATCATCTGCATAAAATTGATAGATCTTCCGGTCCTGCTTGATCTGGGCAGCCTTTACCGGAAAGCCGGTTGCCCCAACGGTGTAGTTTGCGGGGACTGAAATGGTAACGTTGTAAATACCGAAGTCGCTGTAAAATTCGGAAGTGCCATGGTACTGGTGTAAATCCCAGCCTTCCGCCTTTACTCCCCTAGTCCCTTTAGGCTCGTAGACGCTAAGCTTGGGAAACCACTGCCCTGCCATTACAAAGTCTCCTGCAGTTCCCATGCGGGCGAATATTTTCGGAAGCTTGACCTCAAACCGGATTTTGAGGGTTACGCTTTCTCCGCCGTTCACCGGCTGCGGAAGATGTACCTTTACAAGCGTCTTGTCGTGTACATTTCCGTCATCGGGCTGCACATACTGCAGACGCTGCATAAGTGAGACTCCTTCAGTGGTCCGCAGGTCGGTAATGGCCATGCTGCCGAATCCGTCCGCTGGCATCGTGTCCCCGCGCAGCTCGCCTCCGGATTCCTTCATAAACGTAGTTTTTTCTGAAGCAAAGGCATTGGGATAGAGGTGAAAATAGAGCTCTTGTACGGGCTTTAAACCAGGGTGGGTCCAGGTTACCGTCTCGGAGGCCTCAAGTAGGGCTGCATCCGGGATCAGCCGTACATCGATATGATACTCGGCAACACGCTGGCTTAAGGCCTCAGAAACGGGAAGCGGCTTACTCTCGGGAAGATGTGGCTGCGCAGCTTTGGACTGAGGCGCGGCAGCGGGGGACTTGGCCGCTTTTGGCGCAGCCGCGGACAGTGCGGCAGGGCTGTGCCCTGAAAGAACCCATATGGCGCCTCCCAGCAGGGCGAGGGCGGCCAGGGTCGCAGAGATGATCATGTACCTTAATGACAGTGGCTTCATAACTGTGATTCCTCCCGTGACAAGCATCTACGGGATGTATATGTTTGCATTCGCCGCATTATTAGCTAAAATTAAATTATTAGTGAAAGGGAAGGATGTGCACATGTGGATAACGTACAACCGGAGGGCAAGAAGCAGATTGCTTTGAATATTGTGAACGCGAAGAGCAAGCATAAAGGCTTCGGCGCCGGGTCCATTGATCTGAACAACGTATCGCCAGTCATCATTGACGGCGGTGAAGCAGTTATCGATATCGGTGCCATGCATGCCAAGAGCAAAGTGGAGAAGGGAATTAAATTCTCTACGAACCGTGAGGATGTTCCGGCTGGAAGGCAGGTTTGGGTGGTGTGGGTAGCGGTGGACCGTACGCCGGAGGGCCAGCTCTACGGAGGCATTACCGCCTGCGAGATGTGGATTGACTCTGAGGCGCGCCGCGGCTGGAAGATCCTTGCCGATCATGTGAATAAGCTGGATGCCGCCCTGAAGCGCAAGATTATTCTGGATGGACTGGGTGCAGCGGACAAGGCAGCGCTGAAATCACTGCTGATCTCCCACAATGAGGAATGGTGGGCAGCTTCTTCCGATGAGTTGAAGTCTGCACTGGCTGAATAGCAGCAGGTAATATTCTGCAAGATTAACATGAAAAAGGCTTGGACCTTCGTGATTAGAAGGTCCAAGCCTTTGTTATATTGGATGAGGGATCAAGGATGTTGTAACAGAACGCTATTTGCCAGTCGTACTGATCTTTCGCTTGAGCTGGCTTACTCTGGCCTGGCTGATGCCAAGCACTCCGGCGAGCTCCTTCTGGTTGGCGTACGGGTGCTCCGCCATAGCCTTCTCCAGACGCTGGCTCATTTCTTCAGTTTTCGTTCTCCGGCTGTTACGGATAGATTCATCTTCAGCAGGGTCTTCAAGCGGTTCGGGTTCCGCAGAGAGGCGGCCCGGATCTCCCAGCTCCTTGAGGCAATTGTTGCAGATAAACTGATCCTTGTAGTAGGTCACGTGGTCGAGGCTCCGGCAGAAGGTGCATTCTGTTGATGTGTACTTCCGGAGAACGATAATCTCCTCATTCAGGATAAAAAATTCGATAGGGTCCCCAATGTCGATATTTCGTGTCATGCGGATTTCTACGGGAACCACAATTCTGCCAAGACTGTCCAAACTCCGGATCATGCCTGTATCCTTCATCTCATGTCCCTCATTTACATCAATATATTTTTTTGCGGATATATACGATTATAGCAGTTATTGTAAGTTTAGAGAACGGGGAAAGCGCATTCATTTATAACATTGAAGAAACGCAGGAAAGGCCTCCCGTTTTGGAATGCCAAGGCGGGAGGCCTATTAGGGTTCTCTTCTTTTTACCCAATAAACCGGTGCAGAAACCATAGAATACATCCTGATCTTGTTTACCTCAGGTTGAAGGGCTGCTCCAGCTTATCCTTTACTGAAACGTAAGGGTTATTCCTGAGATAGAAGCGCCAGGGAAGCTGTGTGTATTCTTCTGCGTAAGGAATATTAATGCGCGGGGCCTGGACAATATCCAGGCTCTCCACCGGGTCCCCCTGTTCCAGCCAGAGGGGACTGCCTGGTACATCCAGCCGGCGGCCGTTAAGGCTTTTGTCGATCCGGAGGGCACGGCATAGCTTGCCCGGGCCTCCTGAGAGCCCGGAAGGATTCCTGTAAGCAATGCCGCGGTAGGCCGACATCTGCGCCGCATCACCAGGTGTTAGCGGCTCAACCGCCCGGATCAGCACGGCATGCGGGTCGCCTTCCCCGGCAGTAACCACATTGAGGCAATGGTACATGCCGTATATCAGGTAGATGTAGATTGTCCCGCCGGAGCTGAACATCACTTCAGTGCGTGCGGTCCGGCGGCCGCCAAAGGCGTGACTGCCCTTGTCTTCTATCCCTCCGTAGCTTTCTGTCTCTACGATGCGGCAGCGGATCTCTCCGTCCTCTGTACGCCGGACCAAATGCTGGCCCAGGAGAAGAGGTGCAGCCTGCAGTGCCGGTAGCCTGTATAAATCGGGTGACAGCAGACGCCGAGGGCGGATGCTTTCGCGGCTCGATCTGTCCTCGTGTTCATTGCAGTCCATAGTTGGGATGCCCCTTTCCTGGCAAAGCGGGCTCTGAGGCATTACGCCATGCCGGTGATGTCCCCATCGTATACCCAGAATTATTGAGTCTGCAACAGGGGCTAGTTCATCCACCACCGTTTGATGTCATTCCACAGAGAATGCTCTTCCTTGCCCGGGTCAGCTGTACCTGGGGAGCCTTCAGCCGGAGCAGTCTCCCCGCCGGTGCCGTGCTGGTCACAATACTCCGTGGGCTCTGTGCCGCTGATGAAGGTCTCCAGCTCTTTTTCAGGACAAGCAGCTGTGGCGAGCTTGCCGGATTGCGGATTGATATACACGCTGACCACCCCGTCAGGAATGGGAAAAATCTTCGGAGGCACGTTGGCCAGCGCTTTTTCTGTGAATTCAGCAAATATCGGTGCGGCCCGCCGCCCATCGGACGTAGCGATATCGCGGCCCTTGTCATATCCTACCCAGACCGCTGTGGACAGCTCGGGCGTAAATCCGACCATCCAGCCGTCCGTATCAGTCGTTCCTGTCTTTCCGGCCACAGGACGCTTAATAATTGATGCTACGCGGTTGCCTGTGCCGCCGCTCTCAAAGACCCCTTCCATCAGCCGGGTCAGGACATACGCTGCTGCCGGCTCCACAACCTTTTCTCCCTGATCCTGCGGAGCCTCATAGATCAGATTACCTTTGGAATCGGTAATTTTGAGGATGGCAGTCGCCGGTTGCCTGATGCCTCCGCCGCCGATCACAGCGAAGGCAGAGGCCATCTCCAGCGGACTTACCGGAGAAGTGCCGAGCGCCAGGGAAGGAACGCTTTGCAGCGGGCTGTCGATTCCCATCCGGGCGGCCATTTCTGCGACTTTATCTGCGCCTATTTTCATAATCGTATTTACCGCGTAGATATTGTCGGAAGCGGCGATAGCCTGGCGCATATTGATCTCCCCAAGGTATTTATCGCCGAAATTTTTGGGCTGGTAGGTTTTGCGGTTATTGTCATAATGGAACAGCGTCGGCTGGCTGTTGAATACCGACAGGCCGGTCATCGTCTTTGAAGAGAGGGCAGTTAAATACATGATTGGTTTAAAGGATGACCCCGGCTGGCGGGTCGTCGCCAGAGCATGATTGAACTGGTTGGTGCGATAGTTTTTCCCGCCCACCATTGCCTTGAT
This sequence comes from Paenibacillus tianjinensis, assembly GCF_017086365.1. Lineage (NCBI taxonomy): Bacteria > Bacillati > Bacillota > Bacilli > Caryophanales > Paenibacillaceae > Paenibacillus > Paenibacillus tianjinensis. Next base: position 110,409 of record NZ_CP070969.1, read on the forward strand.
ATAGCCGGTGCGGGGATCGATGGATACCAGCGCTGTCTCCAGTTCACTGGCGGCATCCATTTCTTTATCAACGGCCTCCTCAGCAGCCTGCTGCATATCGGGATCAAGGGTGGTATAGACATTCAGTCCGCCAAGCTCCAGCTCATCACTGCTGATATGGAGTGTATCCAGGACAAGCCCGCGCACATAATCACGGAAATAAGGCGCGAGAACGGTGGTATTCTTCTGGCCCTGCGGTTTGAAGCTTAAGGTCTCCTGTGCTGCCGCCCGGGCTTGTACGGCTGTGATGTCACCCACCTCTACCATGGCTGATAAGATGATGCCTTGCCGTTTCTTGGCATTCTCCAGGTGGGTATACGGTGAATAATAGGTGGGCCCTTTAGGAATTCCGGCAAGCATTGCACTCTCTGCCAGAGTAAGATCTGCAGCTGCTTTGCCGAAATACATCCGGGCCGCCGCTTCAATTCCATATGCGCCATGACCATAATAGATTTCATTTAAATACATGTTCAGAATTTCATTTTTGCTGTACTTCATCTCCAGCTGCATCGTGTAAAGGGCTTCCTTTGATTTGCGGGTCCACGTCTTCTCATGGGTAAGATAAAGATTGCGCGCGAGCTGCTGGGTCAGGGTGCTGGCTCCCTGCGTGCGTTTTCCCGCCTCCACATTGGCAAGCACAGCCCGTGCCATTCCTTTCAGGTCAAAACCGGAATGATCATAAAATTTCCGGTCCTCCACGGCCAGGGTAGCCTGGATAAGCTGCGGGGCGATCTGGTTCAGTGCAACAGGGTCCCGGCTGCGTCCGTCCGTGGTAAACGTGGTCAGTACATTACCCCGGGAATCGAGCAGCTTGGAGCGGATATCATCGTCGATCGGCGGAAGCGGTTTGTTGTATAGATAGCCTAGTAGTGCTCCGGCAGCCAGCAGGAACAGTACGGCCATGGCGGCCAGCAGCCGGACCAGCCGGCGGAGGCGGTGTCTCTTGACTTTGGGTTTAGCGGAATCACGCGGCATGGCTTCAGGCTCCTTGTCCTTCAAAATTACGAAACGGCCATGGGTATCTTGGCAAAGATTTGGCTGGTTAGTTTTCATTATGGGGAAGGCAGGGCTCAGATATTCAAGGCTGCGATACTTTATGCAAAAAGGAAGCCTATCAGCGGACCTGGCAAAACGGTAACCAAATTGTTTTCTTTTTGTGATCTTCTCCGGGTAGATAGAGGAGCGGGCGGAGAGTATAACAGAGTAGTGTCAGTTTTAAAGGGTATATATACCACAGGAGGTGTCATCATGAATTGGACCCAAAATATACGCTTAAGAGTGCTAACTCTTCTCTCATGCGGGCTTCTTGTTGCCTCGGTCTGGGGAACACCAGTGCCGGCTCAGGCAGCAGCAGCACCGGCCTGCGGCAGCGGGGACCATGGTTTGCTGCAGCAGCTGCAGGCCAAGCATTCGGCTGCAGAGGAAACGCCGCTCAGTTTTACGGATATCCAATTTCTCAGCGGAGATACAGGACGGGCTGCAGGCAGCGGCTTTATGATCGGTACCTCAGATGGCGGCTGCCATTTCCAAAAAATTTATGAAGGCCAATGGAATTTCCGGCAAATCACTTTCCCGGATAATGTGCATGGCTGGGCTCTGGCTTCCGTTAAGGAGGGTACCGATGCCTATCTCATCGCTACAACTGACGGAGGTTCAACCTGGAAGAGAATCTCGGAAACGGCAGTGGGGTTTGAAAGAATTGCATTTACGGACAACAAGCACGGCTTTGGTTACGTGCGTGCCTTTACGTATTACACAGAAGACGGAGGACTCAGCTGGAGCCAGATTAAGACCCCGGCGAATACACGCGGGGCAGAGTTCAGCAGCCGGAGTAACGGCTGGGCTGTGGTGGTAGCGCCCGGAGAAGGTTATCGGATCATGAAAACCACGGATGGCGGGGCATCATGGAAGCTTTCCCTGAAATCAGCCTATGCCTACCCGGAGTACGGAAGAGTATATGCCAAAGGTGATCAGGTGTACGCGCTTCTGTATGGCGGAACAGGGATGTCCCAGACCTCTTATTCCCTGTACGCAAGCAGCAATCAAGGGGGAAAGTGGAACCGTGTGATTGCTGAAGATACGGCAGGCGGCGGACCGGCACCGGGCAGCGGCACAGCACTGCTTAAGAAAGGTCCTGCTTCAGGCAAGCCTGGCAATATGCAGCTGGTCGGCAACAGCACAGCCTTTCTGGTCGGTTACTCTCCCGCAGGCGAAAAGGTTGCCGTCGGCCGTACCTTTACGGGGGGCAAACAGTGGACGAATCTTCCGCCTATTGCCGGTTTTGACGGGATGATTTCCTTCCCGGGCAGCAAGGACGGCTGGATGGCTGTCCGGGGCCAGAACAGCTCCTCCCTGTATGCTACTAAAGACGGCGGCGCGACCTGGAAGGTTAAGTTTACTTTCAAGGGAACAGAACAGTAGGATCTTAACTAAACTTAATCGGCACGGACTAAGAAAGGCGGCTCCTTTAGGGCAATGTCATTAAGTTAAAGCATAGAGCCAAAAATTATGAAAAAGAGCAGGTTATCGAAAAGATAGCCCGCTCTTTTTTTGCACAAAAAGAAGAATAAGACTTGACAAAAAAATAAAAATGTGTGGCGAAGCCCCTTGAAACAACAAGGAGGTTACGCCAATGAATGAGTACGCAAATGCGCTAAAAGAAACGCTGACATCCCTCATCCGAGAAATGTCAGCCGAACCCGCACCTTTTGTCAAAAACCCAGAAAAAGATTTTACCCGAAAGAAAAAGCTGCCCTTTGAAACGGTTATGCACCTCCTGATTTCTATGGGAGGAAACAGCCTATATAAGGAACTCTTGGAATCGCAGGGCTACGACGTATCCACCGCAACCACTTCTGCTTTTGTCCAGCAGAGGAATAAAATCCTGCCCTCTGCTGTAGAATTCTTGTTTCACAAATTTACAGAGTCCTATACGGATATCAAGCGCTACCGAGGGTATCAATTACTGGCCATTGACGGTTCGGATTTGCATATCGCAACGGACCGGTCGGATACGGACACCTATTTCCAAAGTCAACCGAATATGAAAGGCTACAACCTTCTGCATTTGAACGCAGCCTATGACTTATGCAACAGACTTTACGTAGATGCCATCGTTCAGCCACGAAGATTGTGTAACGAGGGAAAGGCGCTGGCTGCTATGGTTGACCGTTCCCCGATTCAAGGAAAAACGATTGTTATCGCCGATCGAGGGTATGAAAGTTACAACAATTTTGCGCATATGGAACGCAAAGGGTGGAACTATGTTGTCCGGGTTAAGGATTTGAGTTCGAATGGTATTCTATCCGGATTGTGCCTGCCCTCTGGTGGAGCGTTTGATATTGACATTCATCTGACACTTACCAAAAAACAAACCAAAGAAGTCAAGGCTCTTCCCGAAATATACAAGTTCGTCCCTTCCACATCTACCTTTGATTTTTTGGATTTGCGGGAGAACTTGTTTTACCCGATTTCCTTTCGGGTAGTTCGTTTCATCCTGCCGAGCGGCGTTTATGAAACGGTCATTACGAATCTTTCTGCCGCTGATTTTCCACCCGGTGAGATCAAATCGATTTATAACATGCGATGGGGTATTGAAACCTCTTTTAGGGCCTTAAAATATACCGTCGGACTGACGAGTTTTCACGCAAAGAAACAAGAGTCCATCGCCCAAGAGATATTCGCAAGAATGATCCTGTACAATTTCGTTGAAATGACTACCTCGCACGTAGTCATTTCCCAAACGGATAAACGCCACCCTTACCAAGTCAACTTCACGGTTGCCGTTCATGTTTGTAGACATTTCTTGCGCTCACGGGACGATGAACCCCCGCCCGATGTCGAAGCACTGATTCGAAAAAACATTTTGCCGATTCGATCCCTTCGCCCAGGACAGCAGAATACGCGCAAAATCCGCTGGAAATCAGTCGTTAGCTTCGTCTACAGAGTAGCATAATTCATTTCATATGAACATTTTTTAAGCGGATATTTTATGCGCTTTGTTTGTTGTACGCTTTTTTCCTTGTTTGCACAAAAAACAAACGACACAGGGCTTTTCCCCATGCCGTTTTGGATTCCATTTTATTGCGAGTCTTATCTTTGAGCTTATCTTAATGACATTGTCCTTTAGGGGCCGCTTTTTCCTGTAAAATGACAGAACCCTAACTTTGTCGCTATAATCCCGGCTGAGTGTGCTTTTGGCCGTCAGTATGGTAAAATTTTAGTTACTTTATCAGGACTGTCGTGTGTAAACGCAGAACCTGCAGACGAACCTTAGGAGGACTGGAGAATGGCTTTCCGCGTATCCGCCGTTCAATATCATTTGCATACAATCTCCTCGTTTGAGGAATTTGCCGCCCAGTGCGAGCACTATATCAAGACAGCCGAAGAATACGGCACGGACTTCATACTGTTTCCGGAGTTTCTTACGACCCAACTGATGTCTATCGGAGACGGACAGGGCAATGCCCTAAGGATTGAGGACTTGCCTCTGTTTACTGAACAATACCGAGACATGTTCTCGGGGTATGCCCGGAAGTACAACGTCCATATTATTGGGGGGACCCATGTGCTGCGGCGGAATGATAAGCTCTATAATGTAGCACATCTCTTTTATCCTGACGGAAGAATCGCCGAGCAGGCCAAGCTTCATATTACACCGGTTGAGGTAGAGGGCTGGAATATGGGTGCCGGAGAAGGGCTTGAGGTATTCCAGACGGAGAAGGGCACTATTGCCATGCTGACCTGCTACGATATTGAGTTCCCGGAGATTGTCCGCATGGCCAGAGCCAAGGGCGCTGATGTAATTTTTTGCCCGTCCTGCACCGATGACCGACACGGATTTCACCGGGTCCGCTATACCAGTCATGCCCGTGCCATTGAGAACCAGATCTACGTTGTGCTGACGGGAACCGTCGGATCACTTCCTACCGTGGATCTGATGCGCGCCAACTTCGGCCAGGCTGCAGTAATTACACCGAATGATATTCCCTTCCCGCCAAAAGGGCTGCTGGCCGAAGGCGAAATTAATGATGATATGATCATTACAGCCGATCTGGATCTGGAGCTGCTCTACCGTGTGCGGGAACGCGGGTCCGTGACCACCTGGCGCGACCGGAGAACAGACCTTTATACGGACTGGACGTAAAGGGAGGCAGGGGAAGAGATGTATTATAAGACCTTTTATGCCTTTGACGGCAAAACGCCGGTCCCGGCGGTCGTACGCAATTACACGGCAGCGGATTTTGATGAGCTGATCACGATTCAGTCTGAAGCCTTTCCGCCCCCCTATCCTGCCGAGTTATGGTGGGACCGGGAGCAGCTCCAGAATCATGTGGAGCTTTTTCAGGAGGGTGCGTTATGTGTTGAAGTGAACGGGGAGCTGGCCGGCTCGGTCACGGGTCTAAAGATTCATTTTGATCCCGATACACCGCAGGTTCATCATACCTGGTCCGAGGTTACAGCGGATGGATACATCACTACGCACCAGCCGGACGGAAACACGCTGTATATTGCCGATCTGTGTGTGCGTCCCAAATACCGCAAGCTTGGGCTCGGTAAAGAGCTGGTGCAGTCGCTGTATCATGTGGTGGTAGAACAGGGACTGGAACGGCTGCTTGGCGCAGGACGGATGCCGGGCTACCATACAGAAGCGTCCCGGATCTCTGCGGAGGCGTATCTTGCAGAGGTTACTGCCGGTAGTCTGACTGATCCGGTAATCACCTTTTTGCTGCGCTGCGGGCGGACACCGGTTGGTGTAGTGGAGGGATATCTGGAAGACGAGGAATCCTGCAATTATGCTGCACTGATGGAGTGGCGCAATCCTTTTCAATAGAAGACAGTACTGGAGGAGACATTGAAGATGGAGTATATAAGAATAACCGACATTTCCGATCCATTGTTCAGACAAGTACATAATCTGCTGAGTGAAGTATTCCCGCCGGAGGAAGTGCTGGAATTCAGCCTGTGGCAGGAGCCGCTGGCAGATCCGGGAATCCGCGTATTTGCAGCCGTTCATCAGGGTGAGGTTGTCGGCACCACGGAATACCGCTATTACCCGGACTGGAATGTGGCGATGACCGACTTCACCATCATTGGCCGCGAAGGCTTGGGAATCGGGCGTTTTTTGGCCCGGAACCGTCTAAATGACCTCAAGAGCCTTGCTGCGGATAACGGGGGTAAAGAGCTGTTCGGCATGTTTGCAGAAATATACGACCCCTACCGGGTAGCGGATTTCACCTTTGGCGGCGTCAAACCCATGGACCCGTTTGTCCGGCGTGAAGTACTGTCCCATCTCGGCTATGAACGGCTTGATTTTCCTTATGTGCACCCATCCTGGCAAGGCGACGGTGAAGCGGTGACAGGGCTGGATCTGTGCTTTATGCCGGGACAGGAGGGGCTGGAGACGGTGGAGGCCTCATTGGTTGCTGACTTCCTGACCCGCTATTATTCGGTGCTGGGAGATAAGCCGGAAGCCTGGCACTCCATGGTTGATCAGCTGCGCCAGAGAGATACATTACGGCTGTTGCCGCTATAATTATTTGCAATATACAATGAACTTAAAAAATACAATAGGCGAATTCTCCATTGAATTGCTCTCCGGAACTGGATATAGTGTACAATGGGTAAGCGAATATGCCTTTGATTCATGAATAGAAAGAGTAAGCGAGGAACATGTGATGTCTGAAATACAGTCCGACAAATACGGTGCTTCCGTTACGCTGGAGAGCCTGCAGGACGGACAGAGGAATGTGATGAAAGCAGCCGGGGAAGTTATGGCCAGAGGGCCTCAGCTGTATATCCGCTATGAGGAAGCAGAGCAGGGCCCTCGGGGAGAAACGGTTTCCGTCCGCACCACTATAAAGATTTCAGGCAGTGAGCTGAAGCTGATCCGGCACGGGAGCATTGAGTCCGAGCAGTCTTTTGTCCTTGGGCGCCGCCTGCCGGGATTCTACCGCTCGCCGTACACACAGTTTAATCTCTCCACCGATACGAGGAAGCTGGATATTACGCGCGAGGGACGTTCGCTGAATGTCTCGTGGGAATATGACTTGTACGTTTACGGGGAGCTATCGGGACAGTTCGCTATCAGTTTGTATATACAGGAGGAACCACAATCATGACACAAAGTCAAAATCCGCTTCAGCTAGCCAATGAACGGGTGAAAGAGGCCATTGCAGGTGCTATTCTATCCGCCGGCCTGGTAACAAAGGAAGAGCTTCCGGCCATTGTGCTGGAAGTGCCCAAAGACAAAGCCCATGGCGATCTGGCTACCAATGCTGCCATGCAGCTGACCAAAATTGCCAAGCGCAATCCGCGTCAAATCGCCGAGGCGATTATTGAGCATCTGGACCCGGCCGCAGCAATGATTGAAAAAGCGGAAATTGCCGGACCCGGCTTTATCAACTTTACCCTCTCCAAGAGCTATCTTTATCCGGTGATCGCGCTGGTTGCCGAGCAGGGCGACAATTATGGCCGCATCGAAGCCGGTAAGGGGCAGAAGGTTGAAGTGGAATTTGTCAGCGCCAATCCTACCGGCAGCCTGCACCTTGGACATGCCCGCGGCGCAGCAGTTGGTGATGCCTTGTGTAATGTGCTGGATTTTGCCGGCTATCAGGTGACCCGGGAGTATTACATTAATGATGCCGGTAATCAGGTGAACAATCTGTGCAAATCGATTGAGACCCGTTATCTGCAGGAGCTGGGCCAGCCGGCGGAAATGCCGGAGGACGGCTACCATGGCGAGGACATTAAGGGATTTGCCAAGGAGCTTGTGGCCGAGAAAGGCGATGCACTGCTGGAGATGACGCCGGGAGACCGCGCCGCCTTCTTCCGCACTTACGGTCTTACGAAGGAACTGGACAAAATCAAACGCGATCTTGGCCGCTTCCGCGTTAACTTCGACATCTGGTTTAGCGAGACCTCGCTGTATGAGAACGGCCAGGTGCTGCGCTCACTGGATGAGCTGCGCGACCGCGGAGAAGTGTACGAGCTGGACGGGGCAACCTGGCTGCAGACGACCAAATACGGCGACGACAAGGACCGCGTACTGATCAAGAATGATGGAACCTATACCTACCTTACACCGGATATTGCCTATCACAGTGATAAGTACAGCCGGGGCTACGATAAAATGATCAATATCTGGGGTGCCGACCACCATGGCTACATCCCGCGGATGAAAGCGGCCATGTCTGCACTAGGCAATGACTCCGAGAAGCTGGTCGTGCTGATTGCCCAGATGGTCAGCCTGTTCCAGAACGGCGAGAAGGTCAAAATGTCCAAGCGTACCGGCAAAGCCGTGACGATGGAAGACCTGATGGAAGAAGTCGGCCTGGATGCCATCCGCTACTTCTTCACAATGCGCAGCATGGATTCCCATCTTGACTTTGATATGGATCTGGCGATTTCCACATCCAATGAGAATCCGGTGTTCTACGTTCAATATGCGCATGCCCGGATCTGCAGCATCTTCCGCCAGGCCGAGGAACAAGGGATTACGCTTCCGGATGTAGCCGAGATTGACTTTACCAAGCTGACAGCCGTTCATGAATATGACCTGCTGCGCAAAATCGGCGAATTGCCTGCCGAGATCACCGTTGCTGCAGAGAGCTATGCACCGCATCGCCTGATCCGCTATGTATACGATCTGGCTGCGCTGTTCCACAGCTATTACAAGGCAGAGCGTGTCATCACCGAGGATGCCGCTCAGACCGTAGCCCGTCTCGCCCTGCTGGGTGCAGCGCGCACGACGATTGCTAACGTGCTGCGTCTTGTCGGCGTTACAGCGCCTGACCGGATGTAACCACACACCCAAAGCTCCGCCTCCCATGCCAGGGGGGCGGAGCTTTTTGGTGGTACGCCCAGCATGGGCGTCATCTCTAGGGTGAAAGTCCCGAGCGGGGGCTGGCAAGCGCCTACCGTTAGCCAAGGGCAAGGGTGTCCACCGTGAGGCGGAATCTGAAGGAAGCCGGAGGCAAAAGCACGACCTGAGGTACACGAATCCAATTTGAGGCGGTTGCAGCCGGATGAGTCACCCATACATGACAAAATCCAAAGCTGCCAAGGGCTGCAGCCGTAAACTTGGGCAGGTGCGGGCGGAAAGATGACGTTCTTATCTGGGGAGGCCTGCCGGAGGGGCAAGGAAAAAAAAAAAAAACTTGTAACCGTAGCCGAGAGGCTGCGCTGAACCGGCAGGAGTCAGCAGAGGCCATAGTACGTAAACTGCTGCAGCGTTTACGGAAGGGCTGAACCGAAAGGAGAGAGGAAACCGATGCGTTCGCATGAAGTGCAAAGACAGCAGAATATCTCGCAAGAGAGCTTACGGCAAAGAGAAGCGGTGAAGCCGCCAGGGTATGCCGGAGCGCCGAGTTCTTCGTCGGCACAAATCGCCCCTTCCTCTCGCGAAGCAGAGAGCAACTTGCTGGAGCGAATGCTCGAAGGAGACAACCTTCGGCTCGCGTATAAACGAGTGGTACAAAACGGAGGAGCGCCCGGTGTGGACAATGTAACGGTAGCGAATCTACAAGCTTATTTGAAAACACATTGGGAATCGGTGAAAGCCGAACTTCTAGCGGGGGCTTACAGACCTGCGTCAGTCAAACGGGTGGAAATCCCCAAACCCGGAGGCGGTGTAAGGCTACTAGGCATCCCAACCGTTATGGACCGTTTTCTCCAGCAGGCGCTTCTACAAGTCATGAACCCGATCTTTGACGCAGAGTTCTCCTGGTATAGCTATGGCTTTCGACCGGGGAAAAGTGCACATGACGCCGTGAAACAAGCGCAAAGATATATCCAAAGTGGCCTCCGGTGGGTCATAGACCTCGATCTGGAGAAATTCTTTGACCGGATAAACCACGACATGCTGATGGCAAGAGTGGCGCGGAAAGTGATAGACAAAAGAGTACTGATCCTGATTCGTGCGTATCTGAACGCCGGAGTTATGGTGAACGGAAAGCTGGAACGTAGCCGGGAAGGAACGCCCCAAGGCGGTCCGCTCAGTCCGCTTTTGGCAAACATTCTACTGGACGATCTGGATAAGGAATTGGCCGGACGCGGGCTGCGTTTTGTACGCTATGCGGACGACTGTAATATCTTTGTGGCGAGTAAACGAGCGGGCGAACGGGTCATGGAATCGGTTAGCCGATTTGTAGAAGGAAAGCTGAAACTGAAAGTGAACCGGGATAAAAGTGCGGTAGCAAGACCGTGGCACCGAAAGTTCTTAGGTTTCAGTTTCCTGAGTCAGAAGCAGGCAACGATTCGATTAGCTCCGAAAACAATCTCGCGATTCAAGGAAAGAATCCGTGAACTAACGAATCGAACGTGGTCCATTTCCATGGAAGAGCGAATTCGCCAAGTGAACCGGTATGTGATGGGGTGGCTTGGCTATTTCCATCTGGCGTCGGCGAAGAAACACCTCCAAACGCTGGACCAATGGATTCGGAGGAGGCTGCGAATGTGCCTGTGGAAACAATGGAAACGAGTGCGCACACGAATCCGCGAACTCCGGGCGCTTGGGGTGCCCGAGTGGGCCTGTTTCACAATGGCAAACTCACGGCGAGGCGCATGGGAAATGTCCCGGAACACAAATAATGCCCTTCCCACTTCCTACTGGGAAGGGAAAGGGCTGAAAAGTTTGCTTTCACGTTACTTGGAGCTTTGTTAACCTTTTGGAACCGCCGTATGCGGACCCGCATGTACGGTGGTGTGAGAGGACGGGGGTTAGCCGCCCCCTCCTACTCGATTTGCTGCCGCTGCACGGGCAGCACTTGTGCGGCGCAGCGGGCGCTGCCGCCCGCCGCCATGCCGGCCCGGCCCGCCTGCGGCCGGGCCGAAGCCTTTGCCGCCGGGGCGGTGCGCAGCACGCCCTGCGGCAAATGGCGGGCCTACGCCTTCGCGGCAGCGGCGGCGGCCCGCTTGGCCCGCGCGCCTGCACGCAGCAGGCGCAGGGCATCGGCTGCGCCGCCGCCGAGGGCCGCGCGGCGCTGGCCCTTGCGCAGCCGCACCGGCATGGCCGTGCGGCGCAAGAGCAGCTTCAGCTCGCGCGGGGTCAGCGCCGGGCGCAGCGCGAGCAGCAGTGCCGCGGCACCGGTGACATGCGAGGTCGCCATAGAGGTGCCGCTCATTTCTTTGTAGCCCTCCCGCAGCCAGCAGGAGGGCACGCTTTCGCCGGGGCCGTATACATCGATATACGTCCCGCGGTTACTGAAGGCCGCTACGCGGTGCCTCCGGTCCAGAGCCCCGACGGCAATCGTCTCGGGATAGCGGGCGGGATAATCTCCGCCGCGTTTGCCGTCGTTGCCGGAGGAGGCGATGATGGCGATCCCGGCCCGGTAGGCCTTGATCACCACATCATGCAGCGCTTTGCTCCGGGTCTTCATACCGAAGCTCATATTAATGATGTCGATCTTGTTCTGCACGCACCAGTCGATGCCGAGTACAATATCGGAGACATAGGCAGAGCCGCTGTGGTCAAAGGCCTTGACCGGATAGAGCAGGGCCCGCGGAGCTACGCCCATCATGCCGCGTGTACCGCCGGCTGCCGCCAGCGTACCGGCAATATGTGTGCCGTGTCCGTTATCATCGAGCGGCAGCATACCGCGGTGAAGCAGATTTACACCCGAAGCGAGGGAATGCTTTAAATCGGGATGCCGGTAATCGGCGCCTGTGTCGATGACACCGATCTTCACGTGGACGCCGGTTGATTTGGACCAGGCCTGCGGGGCATGAATCGCTTTCACGCCCCATGGCAGCATGGCGGTGCCAGTTTTTTCCCCTGGGACAGAGTGAACCTTTATCCGCAGGTCTTCTTCTATCCTTAAAGAGGAGGCGAATTTGTCCATCAGCCTTTCCGCCCCTGCGGCGGGTACAAAAATGGCTTTGATCAGATTAGAAACCTGAACCTGCCGAAGCCCCGGCAGCTTCGCCTTCAGCGACTTCCACTGTGACAGCGCTCCGGCATACTGACGATCATCATTGAAGGTCACAATACGCCGCTCCGTATTTTTGGAGGCAGCCGATATCTCCTCAAGCAGCAACTGCCAAAATCCGTAATAATCCATAGGTTACGCCGTCCCCCTCCTTGCTGCCGTGCTGCCATATAGTATGAGAGGAGGCGGACGTCCGAATGGGAACTTGCCCTTTTTTAGCGAAATGGGCTGCCCATCGTGTCAAAAGGCGGAGGTTCACATAAAATAAACAGAAGAGACTTTAGCTCTCTTTGCAACATCCCGTAAGGAGCCGATCCTTGGCGTGGATACAGTCATGCGCGGAGGGATTTCCTCCGCCTTTTTTAATATAAATAATCATTCGTATGTTTTACATAATAAATGACCGTGCTCATTCTCTCCGGACGGGGCTATGCTGCCCGAGGAAGGGGAAGCTGACTCTGCCGGGGCTCCGTCCCCTCTTTACCTGTTGCACCGCGGGAATCTTCCTGCCTCTTGCTGCATTTGACTTGCATTTTGCCCTCAAATAGGTTTTACTTAGTTTTGTTAATGGATATTATGAAATAGAAATTAACGGTAATGTGAACAATGCGTGAGAGGAAGTGTCCTTTAGTGAGTACGCCACTCAATTTAAAGCTGGACCCTGAGAAAGTTAAAGAAATGCCGATGGTGGACCTGGCTTTCCTGGTGCTCAAAGCAGCCAATACACCTTATTATTATCGTGATCTGATGGTCGAAGTGGCCAAGCTGCGCGGTATGACCGATCAAGAAAGCCAAGATACTATCGCTCAGTTATATACCGAGATTAACATCGACGGACGGTTTGCCTGTGTCGGAACCAACCTGTGGGGACTGAAACGCTGGTATCCGCTGGAACGCTCTGATGATCCTGTCGGCAATACCAAACGCGTGCGCATCATTAACGATGAGGACGACGATCTGGAAGATGACGACTTCACGGAAGAAGAAGAGAATTATGCTGCTGAGGAAGAGGATTTCGACGCTATCGACGAAGATCGCGATGACCTCTATTCCGACGACGACAGCGAAGAAGAAGTGGACGAAGATGTTGTCATTGATGAAGACGACGACATTGACGAAGACGACACGGATGAAGACTCCGAAGACGGTGATATTGATGATGCCGACGAGGACGAAGACGACGATTATTAGAATCATAAGCCGGGCGTAATTCCTCCCTTGACATGGGTGGGATCGTCAGAGTAAACTATTGCATGGGCTTATAATGAAAGTTAATATGTTTTCTAAAATAAAAAGTGCCCCGGCTCTACGGGTGTCACTTTTTTGTTTTTTTAGATGGTTTTTCCGTGATTGCGAAGAGCTCGCCTTTCATTTTGGGCGGCGGAAGTAACTTTTGGTTTCCCCCGGTTTGATGATGGAAAAAAGGGTTACGATAAACAAAAGCGTCGCCTGAATTTCTGGACTTTATTTAGGAGGGTTTTACAGTGACAAAGTATATTTTTGTAACGGGTGGCGTTGTGTCTTCCCTTGGCAAAGGCATTACCGCCGCTTCGCTGGGCAGGCTGCTCAAAAACAGAGGTCTGAAGGTGACGATCCAGAAATTTGATCCTTACATTAACGTAGACCCTGGAACCATGAGTCCTTATCAGCATGGGGAAGTATTTGTGACCGACGATGGTGCGGAGACTGACCTTGACCTTGGACACTATGAGCGGTTTATTGACATTAATCTGTCCAAGAACAGTAATGTAACGACAGGGAAGATTTATTCCTCTGTGATCAGCAAAGAACGGCGCGGCGAATACTTGGGCGGAACGGTTCAGGTTATCCCGCATATCACGAATGAGATCAAAGAACGCGTATTCCGTGCGGGCCGCGAGACAGGTTCGGATGTAGTAATTACTGAAATCGGCGGTACTGTAGGCGATATTGAGAGCCTGCCGTTCATGGAAGCCATCCGTCAGATCAAGAGTGACATCGGCCGGGAAAATGTAATGTATATTCACGTAACCCTGATTCCATATATCAAGGCTGCAGGGGAAGTGAAGACCAAGCCGACACAGCATAGCGTGAAAGAGCTGCGCAGCATCGGGATTCAGCCTAATGTGATCGTATGCCGTACGGAGTATCCTCTGACCGAAGATATGAAGGCCAAGCTTGCGTTGTTCTGCGATATCGATGCGAATGCCGTAGTGGAATGCCGCGATGCTTCAACGCTGTATGAGGTTCCTCTTAACCTTCGTGATGAAGGATTGGATGAGATTGTAGTCAATCACCTGAAGCTGACCACACCAGCACCGGATATGCGTGAATGGGAGAGCATGCTGGAGCGGATCCAGAAGCTGGAACGCACAGTTGAAATCGCCATTGTCGGCAAGTATGTAGCTTTGCATGATGCTTACTTAAGCGTAGTAGAGTCCCTCTCGCATGCAGGTTTCGCAGCCAACGCGGAAGTGAAGATCCGCTGGGTCGATGCGGAACAGGTTACAGATGAGAATGTGGACGAACTGCTAGGCGGAATCGGCGGGATTCTCGTTCCCGGCGGCTTCGGGGACCGGGGGATTGAAGGGAAAATCTCCGCAATCCGTTATGCCCGTGAGCAGTCCATTCCTTTCTTCGGTATTTGCCTGGGTATGCAGGTATCCGTAATCGAGTACGGCCGTTCCATGCTGGGACTGGCTGGGGCGAACAGCTCGGAGATCGATCCGGCTACACCGCATCCGCTAATTGATCTGCTGCCTGAGCAGAAGGACATCGAAGATATGGGCGGCACGATGCGTCTTGGCCTGTATCCTTGCAAGCTTTTGCCGGATTCCCTGGCAATGTCCTGCTATGACGATGAACTGGTCTATGAACGTCACCGTCACCGGTATGAATTCAACAATGCTTACCGGGATGAGATGGAAAAAGCAGGCCTTGTGTTTTCTGGAACATCACCGGACGGGCGTCTGGTAGAAATCGTGGAACTTCCGGGACACCCGTGGTTCCTGTCGGTACAATTCCATCCGGAATTTACTTCCCGTCCGAATCGCCCGCAGCCGCTCTTCCGTGAATTTGTCAAAGCTTCTCTGACCCATTCCGAGCAGCTGTAACCAATAAAATAAACAGGTCCGGTAAGGATCTTTAGAAAGCCTCCATCTGGGGGCTTTCTTTTAAATATGGAGATTCAGCTGTCAGCAATCACATAGAAAACCGCACAAGCTACCCACCATTATTTGGGATGAATTTACCCATTTTACCCAATTAGCAGGATTTTGACTATAAAGCACGAATAATAGGTTTCGTATAGATTAAATCATTGTAAACCGTTAGCTGTGAGAGGGCGCGGTATAGACAATCTGCCTTAAATCTGGGAGGGTATGATATGAAAAAAGGGAAAGTTTTAATTGTCGATGATCAGAACGGAATCCGAATTCTCCTCATGGAAGTGTTTAATAGCGAAGGGTATACCACCTATCAAGCGGCTAACGGTAAAACAGCAATCGAAATTGTCCAGAAAGAATCCCCAGACTTGGTTCTGCTCGATATGAAAATTCCGGGAATGGATGGGCTGGAAATCCTTAAGCATTTGAAGGAGATTAATCCGGCTATTAAAGTGATTATGATGACGGCATACGGAGAACTGGACATGATTAAGGAAGCGACAAAACTGGGGGCGCTTATGCACTTTACCAAGCCGTTTGACATTGATGAGATGCGGGTAGCAGTGAATATGCATCTTCAGGACAAGCCAGTGGACCACCTAGGCTAACCTGAGATTTATGGTTTGGCAAAGTCCTGTTATGGATAATATAAGAAGGTTGAGTTTGCCCCGCGGCATAGGCTGGCTAAATATCGTCCCACCGGGACATTTTTTTGTGTATCCTATTTAGTATTTTACACAGGATGTGCTATAATAAGCCTGTATGTGATGTCGGTTTAAATATAAGCAACCCAACATTCTTAGGAGGATTGAAACCATGCCATTAGTATCTATGACAGACATGTTAAACAAAGCACTTGAAGGAAAATATGCAGTTGGCCAGTTCAACATCAACAACCTTGAGTGGACTCAGGCGATTCTTGGTGCAGCAGAAGAAGAAAAGTCACCAGTAATCCTTGGTGTTTCCGAAGGCGCAGCCCGTCACATGGGCGGATTTTATACTGTAGTGAAGATGGTTGAAGGCCTTGTTCACGACATGAAAATCACCGTTCCTGTAGCGATTCACCTGGACCACGGTTCCAGCTTTGACAAATGTAAAGAAGCTATTGATGCCGGCTTTACATCCGTAATGATCGACGGTTCCCACCACCCAATCGCTGAAAACATTGAAATGACTAAAAAAGTTGTTGAGTATGCACATGCAAAGGGCGTTTCTGTTGAAGCAGAAGTTGGTACTGTAGGCGGACAAGAAGATGACGTTATCGGCGGCATCCAATATGCAGATCTTAACGAATGTGTAAGCATCGTTAAAGAAACTGGCATCGACACTTTGGCTCCAGCGCTTGGTTCCGTACACGGTCCTTACCTGGGCGAGCCAAACCTCGGATTCAAAGAAATGGAAGAAATCCGCGATGCAGTTAAGCTTCCGCTCGTGCTTCACGGCGGTACAGGCATTCCGTTGCACGATATCCAGAAGTCCATCTCCCTGGGAACTTCCAAAATCAACGTAAACACTGAGAATCAAATCGCATTTGCTAAAGTGGTACGTGAAGTTTTGGCTGCTAAACCGGATGCTTATGATCCTCGTACATTCATCGCACCAGGCCGCGAAGCCATCAAACAAACCGTTATCGGTAAAATCCGCGAGTTCGGTTCCAGCAACAAAGCGTAAATTTAACGCTGCTGCAGCTGGACAGGTTATTTCAGGCTGTCCGGCTGCATAGTTTGATATGGATATATTCTTCTTGAAACGTGTGCCGTCCTTATTCCAAGGACGGCGCAGCCGTTTCTTCTTCTTAAAACACTTAAAAACCAAAAAAGCCACAGCAGGTATTGCCAGGGCAAGCTGCAATACACGTAGGGGGAACCAGATAAATCTATGGAAAAATTAATGATTGGCGGTGGACGTCCGCTAAAGGGCGTTGTGACCATCAGCGGAGCTAAGAATAGCGCGATTGCGCTTATTCCTGCAGCTATTTTAGCTGAATCTGAAGTTGTTCTGGATAATTTGCCGTCCCTTAGTGATGTAGCCGTTTACTCCGAAATTCTGGAAGAGCTTGGCGCGACTGTTTCATGGTCAGGCAGCCAGATGAGAATTAACCCCTCCCGTATCGTATCCATCCCTATGCCTAACGGACCAGTCAAGAAACTTCGTGCTTCTTATTATATGATGGGAGCGCTTCTTGGGAGATTCAAAGAAGCGACGATAGGCCTTCCCGGCGGCTGCAATTTTGAGCCCCGTCCGATTGATCAGCATATCAAGGGCTTTGAAGCACTGGGAGCAACTGTAACCAATGATCACGGTTCTATTCACCTGTATGCCAAGGAACTGCGCGGTGCGAAGATTTATTTAGACGTATCCAGCGTAGGGGCCACTATTAACATCATGCTGGCGGCTTCACGGGCCAAAGGCTCTACAATTATCGAAAACGCGGCTAAAGAGCCTGAGATTATAGATGTAGCTACCCTTTTGAACTCTATGGGCGCTGTTATTAAAGGCGCCGGCACAGAAACGATCCGGATCGAAGGCGTTACAGAGATGCATGGCTGCCGCCATTCCATCATTCCTGACCGGATTCAAGCAGGAACATATATGATTGCTGCAGCAGCAACGCGCGGCAATGTATTGATAGATAACGTTATCCCCAAACACTTGGAGGCTTTGACCGCCAAGCTGCTGGAAATGGGCGTTGAAATTGAAGAACTGGATGAGAGCATCCGGGTCATCGGCAGAGCCAGATACGAGCATGCCGATGTAAAAGCTCTGGTATACCCGGGCTTTGCCACCGATCTGCAATCCCCGATGACCAGCATGCTGACCCAGGCTGAAGGGGTCAGTGTATTAAGTGATTTTGTGTACAGCAACCGGTTCAAACATGTGCCGGAACTGGTGCGGATGGGCGCGAAAATCCGTGTTGAAGGACGCTCGGCAATCATCGAAGGCAGCCAGCTTAATGCTGCCAAGGTTAAAGCTGCCGATCTGCGGGCCGGTGCGGCGCTGGTCATTGCCGGACTGACGGTCGGAGACGGAATTACTGAAGTCACGGGTGTGGAGTATATCGACCGCGGCTATGATAACTTAGTAACCAACATGCGCGATCTGGGCGCTGAGATTTGGCGCGAAGAGGAATAGGATTCAGATTATCTGCTATTGGAAGGAGCGAATTTGCAGGGATACTGCATATCTCCTTCCAAATTGGGTAATCCTATCCTAATAAGCATTTTAATAGACTTATACTTATATAAAATTGAATAGGTGGTTATTACATGGATCTTCAAATTTCCGATCTGGAAGAAATGAAGCTGACCGATCTGTATAAGCTGGCCAAGAAATACCAGATTCCATACTACGGGCAGCTGAAGAAACGGGAGTTGATCTTCGCCATCCTGCGGGCGCAGGCGGAGCAGAGCGGGCTCATGTTTATGGAAGGCGTGCTCGAAATTTTGCCTGAAGGCTACGGTTTCCTAAGGCCGATTAACTATTTGCCCAGTGCGGAAGACATTTATATTTCAGCTTCTCAAATTCGTAAATTTGATCTTAGAAGCGGCGACCTTGTATCAGGAAAGTGCCGCACACCCAAAGAAAATGAACGTTACTTCGGTTTGCTTCAAGTCAACGCCGTCAACGGCGAGAATCCTGCCAGCGCAGCGGAGCGCTTGCATTTCCCGGCACTAACGCCTCTTTATCCGCAAGACAAGCTGCCGCTCGAAACATCCCCTACTCATTTGTCTACCCGTATAATGGATTTGCTCGCTCCTGTAGGCCTCGGGCAGCGCGGTTTGATTGTAGCACCTCCCAAAGCAGGGAAAACGCTCCTCCTAAAAGAAATTGCCAACAGTATCTCCACTAACAATCCCGAGATTGCACTGTTTGTATTATTGATTGATGAACGTCCTGAGGAAGTAACGGATATGCAGCGTTCGGTAAAAGGCGAAGTGGTTGCATCAACTTTTGATGAGCTTCCCGAGAACCATATCAAAGTTGCAGAGCTTGTATTGCAGCGGGCACTCCGTCTGGTTGAACATAAGAAAGACGTTGTCATTCTGCTGGACAGCATTACCCGGCTGGCACGCGCTTATAACCTTGTAGTTCCTCCATCCGGACGTACGCTTAGCGGAGGGATTGATCCAGCAGCATTCCATCGACCGAAGCGGTTTTTTGGATCTGCACGGAATGTGGAAGAGGGCGGCAGCCTGACAATACTCGCTACAGCGCTGATTGATACCGGGTCACGTATGGATGATATTATTTATGAAGAATTTAAAGGTACGGGCAATATGGAGCTTCATTTGGACCGCAAGCTGGCGGAACGCCGGATTTTCCCGGCTATCGATATCCGCCGTTCGGGAACACGCCGCGAAGAAGTGCTGCTGAGCAAGGAAGAGCTGGATACGATTTGGTCTATCCGCAAGAATATGAACGAATCGTATGATTTCGTGGAAGGTTTCCTTAAGAAGCTCCGTGACAGCAAGACTAACGCAGAGTTCCTCGCCTCATTTGATGTGGCCGGAAGTAAGGATTCCTCATCACCGAGCGGAACTGCCAGCAGTGGAGGGACTTCCAACAGCGGCTCATCCGCGCGCCGGACCCCGCGTCCCAAGACACCCACTGTCCCTACAACCTGAGAATAGATAACAAGAGGAGAATAACATGTATTTGGTATATGCCGATGAACAAGGTAACGTATATGATCATCCTGAGCTGTACGGCCTGGCCCGCAGCGGGGATATGATTGTTGAGATGCTGGAAGAAGAATTAATCCCGCTGCCGGAAGGGGCTACCCTAGTTGGCCTACCAAGCACACGGGCAGTGGGTATGAATCCCGAGACAGGTGAAATGCTGCCGCTGCCGGAAGGGTCCCAGGCTGTTGGGGCTCTGCTTCCGCAAGGCTTTACTAGATTATGCCTGCCAGGCTATGTCAAGACAGACAAGTCGTATAAGCTCCCGCTCTTTGGCTATTCCGCTGTAGTGTGGAAGGATGGCGGATTCTACGTCGCTGCAGATCTTACAGATGATCCGGAGCAGTGGAATCCTCTCAACTGTGACCGCGAGGATGTAGAAGTAGGGGTAGGTGCCTTAACGGCTAAGTATCCGGAAAACAGACTATACGATCACCTTTCTAACTGTGCGCTGGGTTATGAATGCCTTACGTCCTCCAATACGTTTCTTGGACGGTGGGAGGGCGCCGTTCCTGTTTCTTATTCGTGTAATGCCGGGTGCTTCGGGTGTATATCAGAACAGCCTGACGACAGCGGATTTGTCTCTCCCCAGACACGGATGAACTTCCGTCCTACGGTCAGCGAGATCACAGAAGTGATGCTGGAGCATCTGAAGACACCGCAGTCGATAATCAGCTTCGGCCAGGGCTGCGAAGGCGAGCCTTCCACCCAAGCTAAGCTGATTATTGAGTCGATCCGTGAAGTGCGCTCAATTACCGACATGGGCTATATCAATATCAACACCAATGCCGGACTGAGTGATCATATCCGCGGGATTGTAGACGCTGGACTTGATCTTATGCGGGTCAGCACAATCAGTGCGCTGGATGATCATTATAATGCCTATTACAAGCCCCGGGGCTATACCCTCGCCAATGTGGAGAAGTCGCTGAAATATGCTGCTTCACAGGGGGTGTATACCTCGATTAACTATCTGATCTTCCCTGGAGTAACAGACCGGGAGGAGGAGATTGAAGCCATGGTCGAATTTGTCAGACGTACGGATCTGAAGCTGATACAGATGCGTAACCTTAATATTGACCCGGAGAGCTATCTGGAACTAATCCCACCGGCCCGGGGAGAAATTCTGGGGATGAAGACCATGCTTGATATCTTCCGCGAGGAACTGCCGGAGGTAGTTATTGGTTCGTATACACATGTCCCCCCTGCCGATTTAGCACGGGTCAAAGAGCGCCGTGTACGGCTCTAATCGGTACCCGATTTAAATTTATTGCAGAGACTATTATTTCGTGCTAGAATGTCGTTGTGTGTTTTAATAACTCTGGGTCCGCATGAGTCCTAGGGCATGAGAGGTGAAATTCAAATGCAAGAAGCCATTCAACCAAAGTATAATATCACTAAGGTAACCTGCGCATGTGGCAACACTTTCGAATCCGGTTCTGTTAAACAAGAGCTGCGCGTCGAAATTTGCTCGAACTGCCATCCATTCTTCACTGGCAAGCAGAAGTTCCTTGATGCCGGTGGTCGCGTCGATAAATTCAAGAAGAAATACGGTATCTAATCGCCCTTGCCGCGTTTGCGGCTTAAGGATTGGACTGCTCCCCGGATGGTATATCCGGGGAGTTTTTATTTACCCGAATAAGCAGGATGCGCGTCTCTCCGGCATGTTTTCAATCATGAGAATTATTAGATGATCCATATATTACCAAAATTTAAGTCGGTTTCTTGTGGACGGGTTGATTTTTAATGGGGTGTGAGCTATACTTATCTTCGCCGTGCTAGACGGGGAGGTAGCGGTGCCCTGTAACTCGCAATCCGCTGTAGCGAGGTTGAATTCCTGTTAGAGGTGCTGTCGATGTGAGGCCTTGGTCCCTATGGGCTGTGTTGACGGTTGGGTCCTCCGCAATGAGTGCTTGTGAACCTGGTCAGGTCCGGAAGGAAGCAGCCATAAGCAAGTTTACTCTTGTGCCGGAGGGTGGCCTAGCCCGAGCAGTCTCGTAGGGTTGCCGCTTGGATTGCAGCCATCAATAACAGGTGCACGGTTTATATTCGGTTAATGATAGCATCTTTGCCACAAGCGAAGATGCTTTTTGTTTTTGGTCAAAGTCTGGGGAATATAGTATAATAAATTAGCGACAAATGCCGGAAAGCGGCAGCCTAAGAGAGGGTAATGCATAGTGGAACATATCGCGCTGTACCGTGCTTGGCGGCCGCAGTCGTTTCAGGACATGGTAGGGCAACAGCACATTATCCAGACGCTGCAGAATGCAATTCGTGAACAGCGGGTTTCGCATGCCTACCTGTTCAGCGGCCCGCGCGGGACCGGCAAGACGAGTGCTGCCAAAGTTTTGGCCAAAGCAGTCAATTGCGAGCGGGGACCTGGCCCGGAGCCATGCAACGAATGTCCTTCCTGCCTAAGGATTACCGCGGGCAACGTTATGGACGTGCAGGAGATTGATGCGGCGTCGAACCGCGGGGTGGAAGAAATACGCGACCTGCGGGATAAGGTGAAATATGCACCTACCGAAGTGCGCCGTAAAGTGTATATTATTGATGAAGTGCATATGCTGACAACAGAAGCGTTCAACGCTCTACTTAAGACGCTGGAGGAACCGCCGCCGCATGTCATGTTTATACTGGCGACGACAGAACCTCATAAATTGCCGGCTACGATTATTTCACGCTGTCAGCGCTTTGACTTCCGCCGTGTATCTCTGGAGGAGCAGAGCGGTCGGCTCGCTGAGATCTGTCAGAAGGAGGGCATTACTGCGGATGCAGATGCTCTGCAGTATATCGCCCGTCTCTCTGACGGAGGGATGCGTGATGCGCTGAGTATACTGGACCAGATCTCCTCCTTTACAGACGGTAATGTAACTTATCAGAAGGTACTGGGCATGACTGGGGGGATCCCTTCCGAACAGTTTGCCCGCCTGGCAACAGCCATTCTGGAAGGTGATATGGGCCGGCTGCTGGAACTGGTAGAGCAGCTGATGCAGGAAGGCAAGAGTGCGGACAAATGCCTGGAGAACCTGCTTTATTACTTCAGGGATTTGCTGATGATCAAAATGGTCCCGGGGGCTGATCAATTAACAGACCGGGTACTGAATCCGGCTGAATTCCGGGACATGGCGGCTGCATTTTCACGGGAGCGGCTGTTTCAGATTGTAGAAACCTTAAACCGCTATCTTGGAGAAATGAAATATGCGACACATCCGCAGACATTGTTTGAAGTAGCACTTATGAAGCTGTGCAGCATGCAGCAGGAAGCCGGGCCATCCTTGCATGCGACCGCACCGGTAGCCGGTGCTATACGGGTTGAACCGTCAACCGGTGGTCAGGCTGCGGATGCGGGAGAATTAGAGGTTTTGAAGCGGCAGATTGCTGCTTTAGAGAAGAAGCTGGAACAGGCCATACAGTCGGGAGGAGTCTCGGGCGGTGGACGCGATGCAGCACCTGCACCGCGGGCATCTGCAGCAAGCTCGGCTCCGCGTATCTCCTCTCCTTCCAAGCTGCCTCCGCAGCTTGGCAAATTCATCGCCGGCAAGGATAATCCTGATTTCGCGGCGGTTTATAAGCAGTGGAGTCTGGTGCTGCAGGGAGTCAAAGAGGAGAAAGTAACAGTACACGCATGGTTTGTTGACGGTGAGCCGGTGTCCGTTATGGAGGATGCGGTGCTTGTAGCGTTTAAGAACACAATTCACCGCGATACTACCGAGAAACCGGCCAACAGGCAAGTGATCGAGAATGTGTTTGCTGCACGCCTTGGCAAGCCTTACCGGCTGGTGACAATCATGCAGCGGGACTGGAATGAGGCCGCCCAGAAGTCTGTAGCCCAACCGGGCACAGAGGAATTACGTCTGGAGCATGAGCATGAAGAAGCCGAGGCGAAGACCGAACCATGGATTGACGAGGCTATCCAGCTCTTTGGAGAAGACCTTGTTGTCATAAAAGAGTAATGCTTTAGTCTATTAGCGCATACAGCGCATTTCAAAGGAGAGAGTAACTATGAATAATATGAATCAAATGATGAAACAGGTTAAAAAAATGCAGGAACAAATGCTCAAGGCACAGGAAGAGCTGGGCAGCAAGACCATTGAAGGATCATCCGGCGGCGGTGTAGTTACAGTGCAGGTTAATGGCCACAAGAAATTGCTGTCCATTCAGATTAAGCCTGAGGCTGTTGACCCGGAAGATATTGAAATGTTGCAGGACCTCGTGATCACAGCAGTGAACGATGCGCTTACACAAGCAGAAGAGTTGGCTAACAATGATATGGGGAAATTCACTGGCGGAATGAAGATCCCGGGCTTATTCTAGGCCGGCAACACTCTAGCCCAAAGGAGAATCATCACTTTGTATTATCCAGAACCGCTAGCCAAGCTGATTGATGCTTTTACGCGTTTGCCCGGAATAGGGCCGAAGACAGCAGCCCGGCTGGCTTTTCATGTGCTCAACATGAAAGAGGACGAAGTTATTGATTTTGCCAAGGCGCTGGTCAGCGTCAAACGAAATCTTCATTATTGCTCTGTCTGCTGTAACATTACTGATACTGATCCATGCCGGATCTGCCAGGACAAAACCCGTGATACCTCAGTGATATGCGTGGTTCAGGATTCCAAGGATCTTGTTGCCATAGAGCGCACTAAGGAGTTTGACGGTTATTATCATGTCCTGCAGGGTGCGATCTCGCCAATGGAGGGTATAGGTCCGGAGGATATCCGTCTTAAGGAGCTGTTGACTCGTTTGAGCGACGAGAGGGTGAAGGAGCTTATAATGGCGACTAACCCGAATATTGAGGGTGAAGCTACTGCTATGTATATTTCACGCCTTGTCCGGCCCTTCGATATTAAGATCACCAGAATAGCCCATGGCTTGCCCGTAGGCGGCGATTTAGAGTATGCGGATGAAGTAACTCTCTCCAAAGCGCTGGAAGGCCGTCGTGAGCTGTGAGCTGTCTTGAAACAGATATCCATAACCATCTATGCTAAAAGAGGCCCGGTAGGGCTTCTTTTTTTTGCCCGTTCCCTTTTCCCTAACCTGCGCCACAGGATGATGCTGATTTTAGTTCTAAGTTTGTCCCTACCCCGATATGAATGAGAATATGTAGCGATGCAGAGGCAGCGCATAGTAATGAGGTTCTTAAGGGGGAATCATTATGGGATGGTGGAGTAGCAAATGGCAATGGGGCAGCGAAAAAAGGCTCAGAGAGTCTAAGTTAAATGAGGATCGGCATGTGTTCCTGGACGTGCGTAAGGCGCAGGCGGAATGGGAAAGAGCGTATCTGATGTTCGATGAGGCTCTGGGACAGGATCAGATTGATTACGCCATTTATATTCTAGAAGCGGCTGAACGTAAATATCAGATTCATCTTAAGCATGCAAAGAGTTTGGGTATCAATCGCAGTCAGATGTAAGCCCGTTTTAGTAAAAGCGAAGGAGGAGCGGTATGCTAAGAACGATTGCAATAGGTGTTCTGATTGGATCGGCAATTCTGCTTACCCTGATTGTATTCCAAAAAAAGTTGGGCTGGGCCTGGCTCAGTTTATTTGGCACTCATCTTATTCTTGCTGCACTCGGCATTTATATAGTCAATTTCTCCGGACTGCTAACCGAAATCTATATTCCGCTGAACCCTGCAACCATAGGCGCAGTAACGGTTTTGGGGCTTCCGGGAGTGATTATGCTGCTCGGTTTAAAAATAACTTTGTTTTAATGGTTGACGGGGCTCGAAGATTTATGATACATTAAGTCTCGGCCCTTTGGACAAGCTATTCATTGATAACTTGTTCGGAAGACGAGCGAAAAAAGAAATTGAAAAAAACGCTTGACTTAAACAAAGGTGCTATGATATATTATAAAGGTCGCTGCTGACAAGCAACGACAACGAAAAAAGACATTGATCTTTGAAAACTGAACAACGAGTGAGTGGGAGATCACTTCGGTGAGATCCAAAATTAGAGAATGCAAATTCTCGTCAGATGTTTCAAAATGAGCAATCGCTCTTTCTAAATACCAATTTGGAGAGTTTGATCCTGGCTCAGGACGAACGCTGGCGGCGTGCCTAATACATGCAAGTCGAGCGGAGCTTATCCTTCGGGATAAGCTTAGCGGCGGACGGGTGAGTAACACGTAGGCAACCTACCCCTCAGACTGGGATAACTACCGGAAACGGTAGCTAATACCGGATAATTCCTTTTTTCTCATGAAGAAAGGATGAAAGGCGGAGCAATCTGCTACTGAGGGATGGGCCTGCGGCGCATTAGCTAGTTGGTGAGGTAACGGCTCACCAAGGCGACGATGCGTAGCCGACCTGAGAGGGTGAACGGCCACACTGGGACTGAGACACGGCCCAGACTCCTACGGGAGGCAGCAGTAGGGAATCTTCCGCAATGGGCGAAAGCCTGACGGAGCAACGCCGCGTGAGTGATGAAGGTTTTCGGATCGTAAAGCTCTGTTGCCAGGGAAGAACGTCCGGTAGAGTAACTGCTACCGGAGTGACGGTACCTGAGAAGAAAGCCCCGGCTAACTACGTGCCAGCAGCCGCGGTAATACGTAGGGGGCAAGCGTTGTCCGGAATTATTGGGCGTAAAGCGCGCGCAGGCGGCTGTTTAAGTCTGGTGTTTAAACCTTGGGCTCAACCTGGGGTCGCACTGGAAACTGGATGGCTTGAGTACAGAAGAGGAAAGTGGAATTCCACGTGTAGCGGTGAAATGCGTAGATATGTGGAGGAACACCAGTGGCGAAGGCGACTTTCTGGGCTGTAACTGACGCTGAGGCGCGAAAGCGTGGGGAGCAAACAGGATTAGATACCCTGGTAGTCCACGCCGTAAACGATGAGTGCTAGGTGTTAGGGGTTTCGATACCCTTGGTGCCGAAGTTAACACAGTAAGCACTCCGCCTGGGGAGTACGGTCGCAAGACTGAAACTCAAAGGAATTGACGGGGACCCGCACAAGCAGTGGAGTATGTGGTTTAATTCGAAGCAACGCGAAGAACCTTACCAGGTCTTGACATCCCTCTGAATCCTCTAGAGATAGAGGCGGCCTTCGGGACAGAGGAGACAGGTGGTGCATGGTTGTCGTCAGCTCGTGTCGTGAGATGTTGGGTTAAGTCCCGCAACGAGCGCAACCCTTGACTTTAGTTGCCAGCAGGTAAGGCTGGGCACTCTAGAGTGACTGCCGGTGACAAACCGGAGGAAGGTGGGGATGACGTCAAATCATCATGCCCCTTATGACCTGGGCTACACACGTACTACAATGGCCGGTACAACGGGAAGCGAAGCCGCGAGGCGGAGCCAATCCCAGCAAAGCCGGTCTCAGTTCGGATTGCAGGCTGCAACTCGCCTGCATGAAGTCGGAATTGCTAGTAATCGCGGATCAGCATGCCGCGGTGAATACGTTCCCGGGTCTTGTACACACCGCCCGTCACACCACGAGAGTTTACAACACCCGAAGTCGGTGGGGTAACCCGCAAGGGGGCCAGCCGCCGAAGGTGGGGTAGATGATTGGGGTGAAGTCGTAACAAGGTAGCCGTATCGGAAGGTGCGGCTGGATCACCTCCTTTCTATGGAGAATCGTTCTCTGCAATGAGAACATTCAAATCGGAAGTATAACTTCCAAATAGCTTCAAACACTCACTCGTGTTCAGTTTTGAAAGAGCAAGTCTCTTTCGTATGCGTTTGGTGGCGATAGCGGAGGGGTTCCACACGTACCCATCCCGAACACGACCGTTAAGTCCTCCAGCGCCGATGGTACTTGGACCGAAGGGTCCTGGGAGAGTAGGACGCTGCCAAGCGGACAATCATTCATTGGTTGGTTCAAATGTTGTATATGTTATATGGGCTTTTAGCTCAGTTGGTTAGAGCGCACCTCTGATAAGGGTGAGGTCGGTGGTTCGAGTCCACCAAGGCCCACCATATAACAATTATAACTTCATACCTTTTATGGGGCCATAGCTCAGCTGGGAGAGCGCCTGCCTTGCAAGCAGGAGGTCAGCGGTTCGATCCCGCTTGGCTCCACCAATAATTTCATTACTTGCATTATCTTGATCCTTGAAAACTGGATACCGAAACGAATTTGCGTTTTAGAACATCTTTTAGCTGAAACTTGTGTAAGCAAGTTGAAATAGTTATTAGTTGAAACAATTGATCGGGTAGGAAAGTAAAGAACAGCAATGTTCAATATTTCTCCTCCGGAGAAAATTGCGGTTAAGCTAATAAGAGCACACGGAGGATGCCTAGGCGCCAGGAGCCGACGAAGGACGTGGCGAACAACGAAACTGCCTCGGGGAGCTGTAAGCAAGCTTTGATCCGGGGGTGTCCGAATGGGGAAACCCAGCTGTGGTAATTCGCAGTTACTCACACCTGAATACATAGGGTGTGTAGAGGCAGACCAGGGGAACTGAAACATCTAAGTACCCTGAGGAAGAGAAAACAATAGTGATTCCGTTAGTAGCGGCGAGCGAACGCGGAACAGCCTAAACCAAGGGGCTTGCCCCTTGGGGTTGTGGGACGTCTCATATGGAGTTACAAAGGAGTATGGTAGGTGAAGAGGTCTGGAAAGGCCCGCGATAGAGGTAAAAGCCCTGTAACCTAAACTGTGTTCCCTCCGAGACGGATCCCGAGTAGTGCGGGACACGTGAAACCCCGTATGAATCCAGCAGGACCATCTGCTAAGGCTAAATACTACCTGGCGACCGATAGTGAAACAGTACCGTGAGGGAAAGGTGAAAAGCACCCCGGAAGGGGAGTGAAATAGAACCTGAAACCGTGTGCTTACAAAAAGTCAGAGCCCGTTTTAGGGGTGATGGCGTGCCTTTTGTAGAATGAACCGGCGAGTTACGTTTAACATGCAAGGTTAAGGTGAGAAGCCGGAGCCGCAGCGAAAGCGAGTCTGAATAGGGCGACTAAGTATGTGGACGTAGACCCGAAACCGTGTGATCTACCCCTGTCCAGGGTGAAGGTGCGGTAACACGCACTGGAGGCCCGAACCCACGTATGTTGAAAAATACGGGGATGAGGTGGGGGTAGCGGAGAAATTCCAATCGAACTCGGAGATAGCTGGTTCTCCCCGAAATAGCTTTAGGGCTAGCCTCGGTGAATGGAGTGGTGGAGGTAGAGCACTGATTGGGTGCGGGGCCCGCAAGGGTTACCAAGCTCAGTCAAACTCCGAATGCCATTTACTTCTTGCCGGGAGTCAGACAGTGAGTGCTAAGATCCATTGTCAAAAGGGAAACAGCCCAGACCATCAGCTAAGGTCCCCAAGTGTGTGTTAAGTGGGAAAGGATGTGGAGTTGCACAGACAACCAGGATGTTGGCTTAGAAGCAGCCACCATTGAAAGAGTGCGTAATAGCTCACTGGTCGAGTGACTCTGCGCCGAAAATGTAACGGGGCTAAACACACCACCGAAGCTATGGCTAGATGCTTTGCATCTGGGGTAGGGGAGCGTTGTATGTGGGTTGAAGGTGTACCGTAAGGAGCGCTGGACAGCATACAAGTGAGAATGCCGGTATGAGTAACGAAAAGATCAGTGAGAATCTGATCCGCCGAAAGCCCAAGGTTTCCTGAGGAAGGCTCGTCCGCTCAGGGTAAGTCGGGACCTAAGGCGAGGCCGAAAGGCGTAGTCGAAGGACAACAGTTTGAAATTACTGTACCACCGTAATCCGCTATGAGCGATGGGGTGACGCAGGAGGGTAGTGACGCGGACTGATGGATGTCCGTCTAAGCAGTGAGGCTGGTGTGTAGGCAAATCCGCACATCGTAAGGCTGGGCTGTGATGGGGAGCGAAAATTATAGTAGCGAAGGTCATGATCTCACACTGCCAAGAAAAGCCTCTAGTCAGGAGAAGGTGCCCGTACCGCAAACCGACACAGGTAGGCGAGAAGAGAATTCTAAGGCGCGCGGAAGAACTCTCGTTAAGGAACTCGGCAAAATGACCCCGTAACTTCGGGAGAAGGGGTGCCTCGGTAGGGTGAATAGCCCGAGGGGGCCGCAGTGAAAAGGCCCAAGCGACTGTTTAGCAAAAACACAGGTCTGTGCGAAGCCGCAAGGCGAAGTATACGGGCTGACGCCTGCCCGGTGCTGGAAGGTTAAGGGGAGTGGTTAGGGGTAACCCGAAGCTATGAACCGAAGCCCCAGTAAACGGCGGCCGTAACTATAACGGTCCTAAGGTAGCGAAATTCCTTGTCAGGTAAATTCTGACCCGCACGAATGGCGTAACGACTTGGGCGCTGTCTCAACGAGAGATCCGGTGAAATTTTAATACCTGTGAAGATGCAGGTTACCCGCGACAAGACGGAAAGACCCCATGGAGCTTTACTGCAGCTTGATATTGAATTTGGGTACGATCTGTACAGGATAGGTGGGAGCCGTAGAGGCAGGAGCGCAAGCTTCTGCGGAGGCGCCGTTGGGATACCACCCTGATCGTATCTAGGTTCTAACCTGGTACCCTAAGCGGGTACGGGGACCGTGTCAGGCGGGCAGTTTGACTGGGGCGGTCGCCTCCTAAAGAGTAACGGAGGCGTTCAAAGGTTCCCTCAGAATGGTTGGAAATCATTCGAAGAGTGCAAAGGCATAAGGGAGCTTGACTGCGAGACCTACAAGTCGAGCAGGGACGAAAGTCGGACTTAGTGATCCGGTGGTACCGCATGGAAGGGCCATCGCTCAACGGATAAAAGCTACCCTGGGGATAACAGGCTTATCTCCCCCAAGAGTCCACATCGACGGGGAGGTTTGGCACCTCGATGTCGGCTCATCGCATCCTGGGGCTGAAGTAGGTCCCAAGGGTTGGGCTGTTCGCCCATTAAAGCGGTACGCGAGCTGGGTTCAGAACGTCGTGAGACAGTTCGGTCCCTATCTGTCGTGGGCGCAGGAAATTTGAGAGGAGCTGTCCTTAGTACGAGAGGACCGGGATGGACGTACCGCTGGTGCACCAGTTGTTTCGCCAGAAGCATGGCTGGGTAGCTACGTACGGACGGGATAAGCGCTGAAAGCATCTAAGCGTGAAGCCCCCCTCAAGATGAGATTTCCCAACACGTAAGACCCCTTGAAGACGACGAGGTAGATAGGTTGGAGGTGGAAGTGCAGTAATGCATGGAGCTGACCAATACTAATCGGTCGAGGGCTTATCCAAATTTCGAAGAACGCAGATTTGTTTCGGATTCAGTTTTCAGGAATTAAGGTTCCTGAATGGATTTACATGGCACCATATCGTTTGGAGAGATACCCAAGTGGCTATAAGGGGACCCTCTGCTAAGGGGTTAGACTGCGTAAGCGGTGCGAGGGTTCGAATCCCTCTCTCTCCGCCATTTTAAATCCAAAACCTAATTATTGTGGCGGCGTAGCTCAGCTGGCTAGAGCGTACGGTTCATACCCGTGAGGTCGGGGGTTCGATCCCCTCTGCCGCTACCATATTTCCCGGAGGCTTAGCTCAGCTGGGAGAGCATCTGCCTTACAAGCAGAGGGTCGGGGGTTCGAACCCCTCAGCCTCCACCATTTTCATTATAAGAATATTTTCACACTGTGCCGGTGTAGCTCAATTGGTAGAGCAACTGACTTGTAATCAGTAGGTTGGGGGTTCAAGTCCTCTCGCCGGCACCATTATTTTCACAAATGCGGAACCGTGGTGTAGTTGGCCTAACATGCCTGCCTGTCACGCAGGAGATCGCGGGTTCGAATCCCGTCGGTTCCGCCATTTTATGTTTTAAGGCTTGTTTTTGGCTCGGTAGCTCAGTCGGTAGAGCAAAGGACTGAAAATCCTTGTGTCGGGGGTTCGATTCCCTCCCGCGCCACCATATGGAGGCTTAGCGAAGTGGCCAAACGCATCAGACTGTAAATCTGCTCACGTACGTGTTCGGTGGTTCGAATCCATCAGCCTCCACCAGTTTTACGAGCCATTAGCTCAGTTGGTAGAGCACCTGACTTTTAATCAGGGTGTCGAAGGTTCGAGTCCTTCATGGCTCATTCCAAACAAAAAGTCATCATCTTCGGATGGTGGCTTTTTTGTGTTTTCAGAGCTCAAATCAGCCCTTTTGTAGTCATCAAGTTTAAAATTTCTTGCTTCGTTTAATTATAAGTTTATAATGCTGAGCAGAAATGAGTGATTTCTATGATATATGATGCAATTATTGTTGGCGGCGGATTTGCCGGACTTCAGGCGGCGATTCAATTAGGACGGTACTCCGCACACCGGGTGCTGGTAATTGATGCAGGAGGCGGCAGATCAAATCTTTGCCGGACCTATCATAATATACTGGGTTGGCCGGATGGAGTATCGGGTGAGGAAATACGTACAAGAGGCCGGCGGCAGGCTGAATTGGCCGGTGTGGAATTCATCTCAGACAAGGTCGTTAAAGCGGATAAGTATGGACAGCTCTTTCTCTTAACAGGAGAGCGAGGCCAACAATACGAAAGCAAAACCTTACTGCTGGCTACAGGGGTAATGGATCGCTTTCCAGAACTGCCGGGACTTGTACCGACACTTGGCAAATCTGTCTACGTCTGCCCTGACTGTGACGGCTTTGAGATACAGGACCGTCAGACGGTGCTGCTGGGTTCTGGTGATGCTGGGGCCCATATGGCTTTTATTTTGCGGGAACGTACGGGAGACCTGACCTACATTAATCATGAGCATGAGCCAGTGTCTGAGGACAATCTCACACGCCTCCAGGCAGAGGGAATTACCTATATTGAACAAGCTGCTACCCAGATCGTACAAGAGAATGACGGGATGATTATAGAAGTGGCTTTACAGGATGGCACTCACCTTCCGGCAGAGCGCGGGTTTATTGCCTTCGGGAGAAATGCGGTTCATTCCGAGCTTGCCGCCCAGCTGGGGGTCACGCTTCATAAAAACAGACATATTGAGGTAAATAGACGTTCCTTAATGACGAATGTGGAGCATTTGTGGGTAGCCGGCGACGTTGCCGTTCATGCGGAGCAAGCTACGGTGGCTATGGGTGAAGGGGCGATAGCTGGGATCTGGATGCATAAAGAATTGAAAAAAATAAACCCCATTGTATTGCCATTATCCAGGTCCGCGGCTTTGAGTACGAAGAAACGCTGATTTTCCAGGAGAGGATCAAGTTTCACTTATCATTCAGATAGGCCTGGCCGCACAATGCTGCAGAATATGATAAAATAGGCGAAAAGAGCAAAAGTGGTGGAGAATGGTGACGATGGATAGTGAGGCATTGCGTCAAAAATTGGAGCAGCTCACCGGAAAGAGAGCCGGAATCAAACAGCTCGGACGGCAGCATTCAGCTTCCCTATTTGGCGTTGGCACGGAAGAGCAGGAACAGCCTGTTACGCACGATGGTTATCTATGGGTTCCTTTATATGAGAATGAAGGCCGGATCACTGCGGTATGGGTGGAGATGGAAGGCCTTACGGGTCTTGAGCTGCAATTGGTCAATTATGCGGCGCGCAATTATGCTATTGCTCTTAAGGCTACCGGCCTAAAAGAAGAGGGCGAGGTCGAAGCCCGTCAGCTAAGCGGCTGGCTTAACTCACAGCTCGAGCAAGAGAAGAATGATGCTGAAATTCCTGATGATATGACGCTTAAGGGCCGCCTATTCGGGGATATGGTCCCTTTTTTGCTGGTCAGTGAGAATGTGCATAATCCGCAGCTGACCTACCGGTCGCTGATGAAGCTGTTGCGCAATTATTTCGAGAATGAGATTTTACTTATCCCCCTGCAGGAGAAAGAATGGTTAATTTTAGCCCGTAAAGAACTGCTCACCGGCGGGGATGATAAGGAAGATGAGGAAGAAAGTGAAGATGAGCTCCTGGCTCAGACCAGTATGGGGCTGCACGAACTGATCGCCAGCGAGTGGGTCGGTGTATTTCATCTGGCTGTGGCACCGGCTATCATTCCGGTAAAAGGTTTGACTGGTTCGGTCGCATTGCTAAGGGAGACGATTGTGCTCGGCCGGATTTTTCAGGTAGGCGAGTATATCCACCTTCCATGGGAGCTGCATATGGAGCGTTTGATAAACAGTATTCCAGATGAACGGCGCAGACAGCTGCTGGGACAGATCGGTGACTATTCTTCTGTACTGGCGGATAAGGAAATGCTGCTTACACTGGAGACTTTTTTCGAAATGGACTGTAATGTGAGCGAGACGGCGAAGAAACTCTACATCCACCGTAATACACTGCTGTATCGGCTTGATAAAATTAAACAGGAGACCGGGGCCGATGTGCGGAGCTTTGGCGATGCGGCGATTGTGAAATTAGCAATGTTATTGTATAAAGTGACGAAAAGAAAATAGGTTTTTTGTGAACGTTACAAATAGCCAGCACGGCACGTCTGGGGTAAGATAAATGTACAAGAAAGCGATTTATTTTTTATTCTAATAATAAACTCGAGGGGGAAATACAATGGCAGGCGTACGTTTAGAGCATATTTTCAAAAAATACCCGGGTTCAGATAAAGCAACAGTAATGGATATCAATCTTGATATTAAAGATAAGGAATTCCTCGTATTGGTTGGACCTTCCGGTTGCGGTAAATCCACAACACTGCGTATGATCGCAGGCCTGGAAGAAATCTCCGAAGGTAAAATGTACATTGGCGATCGTGTAGTCAATGACGTTGCTCCTAAAGACCGCGATATCGCGATGGTATTCCAATCCTACGCCCTGTACCCGCACATGAGCGTGTACCAAAACATGGCATTCGGTTTGAAACTGCGTAAAGTAAAGAAAGAAGAAATCGACAAGAAAGTGCGCGAAGCAGCGAAAATCCTCGATATCGAGCACTTGCTGGAACGTAAACCTAAGGCTCTGTCCGGTGGTCAACGTCAACGTGTCGCTCTGGGCCGTGCGATCGTCCGCGATCCGCAAGTCTTCCTGATGGATGAGCCTCTTTCCAACTTGGATGCTAAACTTCGTGGTCAAATGCGCGCAGAAATCACTAAACTGGTTAAACGTCTTGAAACCACTTGTATCTATGTAACACATGACCAGACAGAAGCTATGACAATGGGTGACCGTATCGTAGTTATGTACGACGGTATCATTCAACAGGCTGCTTCTCCTGAAGAGCTGTACAATGAGCCTACTAACCTGTTCGTAGCCGGATTCATCGGGTCCCCTACAATGAACTTTATCAATGGTACACTGAGTGAAGTTAACGGTTCTGTACGCTTCCGCGCTGAAAACCTTGATGTTGAGGTTCCAGGCGGCAAAGCAACAATCCTGCGCAGCAAAGGTTACATCGGTAAGGAAGTTATCATGGGACTTCGTCCGGAAGATATCCATGAAGAGCCAGTATTCCTGGAAGCTTCCCCGAACACAATCTTTACTTCCCTGGTAGACGTTACAGAAAACCTTGGTCACGAAATGCTCCTCTACTTGAGCGGAGTTGGCACAGGAACTGTAATTGCCCGTGTAGACGGACGTTCCACTACCCGTGAAGGCAGCAAGCCAAAACTCGCTATCGACATGAACAAAATTCACCTCTTTGATAAAGAGTCTGAACTGAACATTTTGCTGGGATAAGATATACAGCTTTCCCGTTTAGAGAAGCCGCCTGAAAGGGCGGCTTTTTTGTTTGCTTCTATCTTCCCGGTACTACGGACTAACAGGTATTAAGATTGCATTCATAGACGTTATCCATTAAGATAGCAGGAGAATTACCTACGGATGGGATAGGGAAGAGTTGCTTACCAGACGCGGGAAGGCGGACTAAACCGCAGGTGACGAAAGGAAGAGCATACATGGCTAAGAAGGTAAAAGTATCTGAATTGGTACAGCAATTTCAATTAGAAGTGGTTTCCGGGCATGAAGGGCTAAAAAGACCGATTACAGTGGATGACCTGAACCGTCCCGGGCTGGAAATGGCCGGTTATTTCGAATATTATCCCGAAGAACGTGTGCAGCTGCTTGGTAAGACGGAGTTGGCGTTCTTTTCTATGCTTCCTGAAGAAGAGCGTAAAAGCCGGATCCGCGGGATCTGTAATGATAATACGCCGTGTATTGTGATTACAAGAGCCTTGGATGTGCCGCAGGAGCTGATTGATATCAGCAACGAGAAGGGACTCCCTGTACTGCGCAGCTCGATGGCTACAACCATTTTTTCCAGTAGATTAACCAGCTTCCTGGAAGGCAGACTCGCTCCTACCGCGACGATTCATGGAGTGCTCTGCGATGTATACGGTGTGGGGATGCTGATTACAGGCAGCAGCGGGATTGGTAAGAGTGAAACAGCCCTTGAGCTGGTTAAGCGCGGACACCGCCTGATTGCCGATGATGCAGTGGAGATTCGCCAAACCTCCGACAATCAGCTCCATGGTACAGCACCGGAATTGATCCGCCATCTGCTGGAAATCCGCGGGGTGGGGATTATTAATGTAATGACTCTCTTTGGTGCTGGGGCTATCCGTAACCATAAGCGTATTACGCTTGTCATACGGCTCGAAGCATGGCAGCAGGACAAACAATACGACCGGCTCGGTCTTGATGAAGAAACTACGCGGATTATCGATACAGATGTTCCTCTTGTAACGATTCCCGTACGTCCGGGACGAAACCTTGCTGTTATTATTGAAGTTGCAGCAATGAACTACCGCCTGAAGCAAATGGGCTATAACGCAGCTCTACAGTTTACTAATAAACTTACAGCTACCATCTCTGAAGACATGGATGATCTGGACTAGGAGTGTGAGACTATGTTTTTTTCTTTGGCGATTAATCCCATTGTATTCTCCATTGGATCGCTGCCAGTGCACTGGTATGGGCTTATCCTAGGTGTCGGGGCACTTGCAGGATTATTTCTCGCTATACAGGAAGGTAAACGATTTAATATTCCACAGGAATTCTTTATGGATCTCCTGCTGCTTGGAGTGCCCTCTGCTATCATTGGCGCCCGGATTTATTTTGTAGCCTTTAAGTGGGATGAATATAAGGATAACTTTATTGATGTCTTTAAAATTTGGAATGGCGGGATCGCCATTTATGGCGCATTAATTGGCGCGATTATTTGCGGGATTATCTACTTCCGTTATAAAGGATACCCGTTCTGGCGTATCGTGGATATTTGTGCACCTGGCCTGCTCGCAGGACAAATGATCGGCCGCTGGGGTAACTTTATTAATCAGGAGGCCTACGGTGGTGTTGTGGAGGAGTCGTTCCTGCGCGACAAGCTGCACTTGCCCGACTTTATTGTCAATCAAATGTACATAGGGGATGCCTTTCATCATCCGACATTCCTGTATGAGTCACTCTGGAGCCTGCTTGGCATTCTGCTGCTTATGGTGCTGCGCCGCCAGAAATTTGTGCGTGCGGGTGAAATCTTCCTGTCTTATTTCATCTGGTATTCCATCGGTCGTTTCTTCATTGAAGCGTTGCGTACGGACAGTCTGGGCTTCAACGGTAGCAGTGGTGTAGCATCACTCATAAACGGTCTGTGGAGTCCGATGAAGTGGATGGGCTTTGAGCAGGGTTATCTTGATCCCGCCTATGGCAATATCCGGATTTCCCAGCTTCTGGCGCTGCTCATTATCCTTGTAGCGATTGCTCTGATTGTCGTACGCAGGGTGACTGGCCAGTCCAGTGCATATTACTCCGATCCTATTGTCAGCACTAAAGCTGCTGCCGCCGACTCGGTTGTGCCGGATCATGCTGTTAATACTCCGCAGAATACTCCACAGGTGGTACAGCCTGAAGAGGAGAAGACGGAGAATGGAGAACCAAAGGAGTAATTATTGAAATGATTGAATGTGTTCTTTTTGATTTGGATGGAACAATTGTAAATACGAACGAGCTGATCATAGGCTCGTTCATGCATGCCTTGAAGGAGAATAATCTGCCTCCGTTGACCCGGGAGCAGATTATTCCTCATATGGGCACAACACTCGAGCAGCAGCTGAGAGAGTTCTCAGGTATTCTAGAGGATGTCAGCGTCCTTGAGCGGTCTTACCGTGCATATAATAATGCGCATCATGATGAAATGGTTGATTCTTTTCCGCGTGTGAATGAAACGATGGATGAGCTGTCGCGGCGCGGGATTAAGCTGGGGATCGTCACTACAAAGATTCGGCCAACAACGCTTAAGACGCTGGAGAGGTTTGATCTGCTGAAGTATATGGAGACCATTGTCACTGTGACCGATGTTGTTCATCCGAAGCCTCATGCGGAGCCTGTGCTAACCGCTATCCGCAACTTGAATGTTGATCCGCGCAAAACCCTTATGGTTGGAGACAGCGTGGTTGATATTCAATCCGCCAAAGCAGCCGGTGTACGTGTGGCGGCAGTCTCCTGGTCGCTTAAAGGGGAAGAAACGCTGCGCAAATATGATCCCGAATTCATCATTCATGACATGACCGATTTATTGACTATTGTGGAGCAAGGGACGAATGAATCGTGAGAAAAGTAACCCGTTATCCGGTGGAGGGCCATAACTCGCTCTGGTACATTTATCGTACGGTAAGTCCCTGGAAGGGCGTGCGCAATTTTATTTTTATCCAGATTGCCCGCTATTGTCCGATCCTGTCACTCAAGAACTGGATTTACCGCCGGCTGCTCGGCATGAAGGTGGGCAAGCATACGGCGTTTGGGCTGATGGCGATGGTCGATGTTTTTTTTCCGGAATTGATAACGGTCGGTGAAAATTCTGTGATCGGCTACAATACAACTATTCTCGCCCATGAATACCTCATTAAAGAATACCGTCTCGGTGAGGTCATTATCGGTGAAAATGTGTTGATCGGGGCCAATACGACAATTCTTCCCGGTGTAACCATAGGAGACTGGGCAGTTGTGGCCGCAGGCTCAGTAGTGCATAAGGATGTGGCAGCCGGCTCGTTCGTTGGCGGAAATCCGCTTAGGGAATTACGTCCGGCTACCCCGGAAGATGCGCTGCAAGCAGATGAATGAGCCAGCAATTGTAACACCCTGCAGTTTCAGGTTGCGTGTATCGGCGCAGAAGCTGCGGGGTCTTTTAGCGTAAAGGGGTATAGAGCTGGAGTGTGCTTAGGTACTCTAAAAAAATTAAGCAAGCTTTAAGTGCCGCCGGAACCAAAGAAACGTTATACTTGTATTTAGAGGATGAATAATCAGCCGGGTGCAGGCTTTCTGATAGGTTCAAGTTATACAGATTAATACAGGAATATTAATAAAGTTATTGGCACTCTAGGATATGGAGCTTAACAGGAGGAACATTCATGGGAAATAAAGAAAGAATTCCACAGCTGGATATTTTTCGGGCGATTGCTATTTTTGCGGTACTGGCCATTCATGCTACTTCACGCACCCTGGCAGAGACACTGGACACATCCATGTTTCATCCGTTTCTGTTCATTAACAAATTCAGCCAGTTTGCGGTTCCGTCTTTTGTATTCTTAAGCGGGTTTGTACTGTTCTATAACTACATTGACCGCCCGTTGAGCGGGAAAACGCTGGGCAAGTTTTATAGCCGAAGGATGATCTATATTATTGTGCCTTATGTGGTATTTTCGTTCATGTACTTTGCACTGAAAATGACATTTGGCCATACCTGGGACATGCCGCTGGGTGATATGACGGCCAAGATGTGGAAGTATCTCTGGACCGGTACGGCGTATACCCATCTTTACTATATCATTATCATCATCCAGTTCTATCTGCTGTTCCCGCTCCTGCTGTGGTGCCTGCAAAAGGTCCGCCGGCTTGCCGCCTGGGCGCCGGTCATTGGGCTTGCACTGCAGTGGGGATTCGTTCTGCTGAACAAGTATATGACGAACCACGGGTACTGGCAGCTGTCTAAAGGCAGCCTGGCGATCACCTATTTCTCTTATTTCCTGCTGGGAGCGGCAATTGCTGTCTATTATGGGTCTCTCAAAAGGTGGCTCATCCCGTCCCGCGAGGGCTGGAGATCGGGTAAAGGTGGAGTCTGGATCCTGCTATGGCTGTTATGGGCGGCTGCAGGA
The DNA here is from genome assembly GCF_017086365.1 of Paenibacillus tianjinensis. NCBI lineage: Bacteria > Bacillati > Bacillota > Bacilli > Caryophanales > Paenibacillaceae > Paenibacillus > Paenibacillus tianjinensis. The sequence continues at coordinate 150,101 of NZ_CP070969.1, forward strand.
ATTATTCATGTAGAGCTGTGGTTTAACAATTATACGAAGAAAACGGTCATTAACAGCCTCTGGTATGAGGGATTCTCCAATCTTCATGCCTTGCTCTCCTGTGTGGTACTCCTGCAGCTGTCCTTTCTGCTGTATGGAGCCGGACGCAGTCTGCTGACGCGGATGCTGATCTCGATAGGCGCCTGCTCGTTCGGCATTTATCTGCTGCATCCAGCCCTGCTGTTCATATACAGAAAGCTGCCGTTTCACGGCGGCTCGCTGGCCTATACGGCAGCCATTGCCGGAGGCTGGCTGGTTGCACTAGTGGGATCGTGGCTGGTCGTGGCACTGGTCTTCCGTTATGTGAAGCCGGCCTGGGTGCTGTTCGGGTCTGCCCCGCAGAAGCCAAAAAGCAAAGCGATGGTGTAATAAGTTGAATATAAAAAGCGCCGAGAGCCTGCAAATGCGGGTTCGTCGGCGCTTTTTATATATGGGTTCAGGATAGACCTGCAGCCTATTCTCCGGCTTGCCCGCGCTGGAATTCTGCAATGGCTTCATACTGGCTCTCCAGACTGCGGAAAACGGAGATGAAAATGGGCAGCAGCTGCTTATAGACCTTGGCGTGTGCTTCAATCGGCTGATGCCGGTGGGTGGAGCCAATCATCTCAAAAACGATATCGAAGGAGCTGGCCCGTCCGGTTGCGTATAGACCAAGCACGACTGCTCCGAGGCAGGAGCTCTCGATGCTCTCCGGGATGATAACCTCCTGATCAAAAATATCTGCCATCATCTGCCGCCACAGGGACGAGCGGGCAAAACCGCCGGTGGCCAGTATTTTGCCCGGACGCCCGATCCGCTCTTCCATGGCCAGCAGCACGGTGTACATATTGAAGATAACACCCTCCAGCACAGAGCGGATCATATGCTCCTTCCGGTGGGTCATGCTCAGTCCAAAGAAGGAGCCGCGGGCATCCGGATTCCACAGCGGAGCACGCTCACCGGTCAGATACGGATGGAACAGCAGGCCGTTGCTCCCCGGAGGTACCTGTTCGGCAATACGCGTCAGGACTTCATAGGGGTCAATCCCGAGGCGCTTCGCGGTCTCCACCTCCGAGGCGGCGAATTCATCGCGCACCCAGCGGAACAGCATACCCCCATTGTTCACCGGTCCGCCGATGACCCAGTGCTTCTCGGTCAGGGCGTAGCAGAAGATCCGGCCCTTCGGGTCGGTCAGCGGGCGGTCGACCACGGTGCGGATTGCACCGCTTGTGCCGATGGTGGCCGCCACGACACCCGGCTGGATGGCGCCTACGCCGAGATTGGAGAGCACACCGTCGCTGGCTCCCACAACGAAGGGCGTTGAGGCCAGCAGTCCAAGCTGCTCTGCAAAGCCCGGCAGCAGCCCCTGGACAACCTCAGTAGTGGGGACAGGCCTGGATAGGTGTTCTGCCGTAATCCCGGCAATACGCAGGGCTTCATCATCCCAGGCCAGCTTCTCCAAGTTGAACATGCCTGTGGAAGAGGCGATCGAATGGTCAATGATATATTCACCAAACAGCCGGGCGAAGACGTATTCCTTGATGGAAATAAATTTATAGGTCTGCCGGAACAGGTCCGGCTGCTCCTCGCCCAGCCACATCAGCTTGGTGATAGGTGACATCGGATGAATCGGTGTTCCCGTGCGCAGGTACAGTTCATGTCCGCCCAGCTCATTTTTGAGGCGGGCAGCTGAGGCACTGCTCCGGTTGTCGGCCCATGTGATACAGGCGGTGAGGGGCTTGCCTGCAGCATCAACAGCAATTACGCTGTGCATGGCTGAACTGAACGAGAGAAACAGCAGATCAGCCGGCTGGATGCCGCTTGTATGCATCACCGTTGCTATCGTATGGATAACAGCGTTCAGAATCTGTTCCGGGTCTTGCTCAGCGACTGAAGGCGAAGGCTGATGCAGGGGATATCCTACATTTGCCTGAGTGACGATGCTTCCATTCTCTTTGAAGAGAACGGCCTTGGTGCTTGTAGTTCCAATATCAACGCCGATCATATAGGATGTTCTCAACATGCAGCCCTTCTTTCAGTTGTAATTAGACAAAGACACTTAATAGCATAATGAAAGCCAGGCCTACTACGGATAGAATAGTCTCCATTACGGTCCAGGTCTTCAGTGTCTGCACTACCGACATTCCGAAGAATTCCTTGATCATCCAGAACCCGGCATCATTGACGTGTGAAAGTACCAGTGAACCGGCGCCTGTAGCCAGCACTACGAGCTCGATATTTACGCCAGTGCTTACGGCCAGTACCGGTGCAACAATGCCTGCAGCCGTTGTCATGGCTACTGTAGCGGAACCTGTAGCCACGCGGATCAGTGCAGCTACCAGCCAGGCAAAGAATATAATATTCACATGGGATTGAGTAGCAACAGCAGCGATCGCACCGCCGACTCCACTGTCGATCAGCACCTGCTTAAAGGCACCGCCGCCTCCGATGATGAGGATGATGGACGCTGTCGGCGCTAGGCACTCGCTGGTAAACCGTGAGATATTCTCTTTCTTAAAGCCGCGGGCAAACCCCAGCGAAAAGAAGGAAAAGACCGCTGCGATGAGCAGGGCGATAACCTCATGACCAATAAATTTGGCGAAGGGTGTAAAGGCATGAACGCCGGACGGATCCAGAATATCCGCAACTGAACCCATCAGCATAAGAATAACAGGCAGCAGGATCGTCAGCAGCGTGATGGCGAAGCCTGGCAGTTCCCGGACACTTTTGGCCGCGAATTGTTCAGCCAGCTCCGTGGGAGGGGTTACCTGGATGCGTTTTCCTATAAATTTACCGAACAGCGGTCCTGCAATAATCGCTGTAGGCAAACCAACAAGGATAGAATATAAAATCGTTTTACCCAAATTTGCATCGTAGGCACCAATGGCGATCATGGGTGCCGGATGCGGCGGAACGAGCCCGTGGACAGTCGACAGACCGGCAAGAATCGGAATTCCGATCTGCAGGAGCGGCATCTTGGTTTTGCGGGCAACCATGAACACCACAGGGATAAGCAGGATGACGCCGACTTCAAAAAATACGGGAATCCCGACAACGAATCCTACCAGCATCATCGCCCAGTGAACGTTCTTCTCCCCGAAACGATCCACCAGCGTGTTAGCGATACGTTCAGCACCGCCGGATTCGGCCATCATTTTTCCCAGCATCGTCCCGAGACCGATTACAATGGCAATTGTTCCAAGAGTGCCGCCTAAACCGCCCGTGACCGATTTAATCAGTGTCTGATATTCCATTCCTGCAAGCAGGCCCAGGACCAGCGCAGAGAGAAGCAGCGTGACAAAAGGATTCCATTTGTATCTGGCGATAAGCATAACCAGAAAAACAATGACAAGCAATGTCCAAAAGAGCAACGTTGCGTTGTGGCTGAGTCCAAGCAAATTTTGCATAGTAAACGATGCCTCCATTATAGGTGGATTCTTGGGAAATAGTTATTGCCTATAACATAACCTGCTAAAGTGTTTTCCATAAACGAAAATCCAGTATACTTGTCGACAAGTTGTGGCGGAAAAAAGAGCATCGTCCAGCCCCCTTGTAGCATCAGCCTGCTTAGGGCAGGCTGCGGATCAGCGTTTCTCCCGAGTCGGCAAAATAGGCCTGAACGACCTTACGGATGGTCTCCGCATTTCCGGAACGCAGAGCTTCCACTACCGTCCGGTGTTTATCAGCTACCCAGTTCATCCGTTCTTCCCCGTTGTCGAAGCCTTTTTCGGTGGTAATTAGGATGACGGTCATGACGATATGACGAATACTCTTCCACAAATGCAGTATCCGGGTGTGTTTGGCTTCAGTGACAATAGCTTCGTGGAAAGAAAAATCCTGGTACGCAAACTCGACAAAATCATTGTGTTTGACGGCCAGCTTCATCTTGTCGATGATTTGTTCGAGCTGTTGGATGAGCGCTTCGTGATTCCCTTCAGCCAGTCTCTGCTGGGCAAAGCTTTCGATAAGATACCGTACATCATACAGTTCCTCAACATCCTTCAGATTCAGGCCGACAACAACAGCACCCATCCGTTCAAGACGGATTAACCCTTCAATGGATAACGATTTAAGCGCTTCCCGGACAGGGGAGCGGCTGGTACCGAAGTCTGCTGCGATCCGGTTCTCGGAGAGCACTTCTCCGGGCTTGATTTTCTCATCTATAATTTGCAGCCGAAGTTCACAGGCGATCGCTTCTCCGAGAGAAGCACCTTGCAGCCAGGCGGAGGGGTATTGCATCATAAACGACTCCTCTATGCAGGATTGAATAGTACGCTAGTTGTGGTACTTTAACGATTTTAGCATACAATTCCCGCAGGGTCATCGCTTTAAAATGATGCGCTGGGGCCGGGACTATGCGCAGTACTGCTTAGCTCTCCTGCACAACGGCATGGCCCCCAAACTCATTGCGGAGCGCGGCAACAACTTTGCCGTGAAAAGTGTCCTCCTCAAGAGACCGGTAACGCATCAGCAGGGACAGGGCAATAACCGGGGTGCTGGCCTGCAGGTCAAGTGCAGTCTGTACAGTCCATTTGCCTTCCCCCGAGCTCTGCATCACCCCGCGGATTCCAGCCAGCTGCGGGTCTTTGGCAAAAGCATTTTGCGCAAGCTCCATGAGCCAGCCGCGGATCACAGAGCCGTTAGACCACAGGCGGGCAACATCCTCAAAGTTGAAGTCAAAACTGCTTTTCTCAAGCAGCTCGAAACCTTCGGCGATGGACTGCATCATGCCGTATTCGATGCCGTTATGAATCATCTTCAGGAAATGCCCGCTCCCGGATTCTCCGGCATACAGATACCCCCGATCCACTGCCAGATCGCGGAATAAAGGCTCAACGGCAGTGAAGACCTCCTGATTCCCGCCAACCATGAAGCAGGCTCCATACTCAGCCCCGCTGGTTCCGCCGGAAGTACCGGTATCGAAGAAGTGAATGCCGCGTTCCTTCAATTTCTCTGCACGCTCCACAGAGTCTTTGTAATGGGAGTTGCCGCCTTCAATGATAATATCTCCCGCCTCCAGCAGACCGGAGAGCTTATCGATTACGTTATCAACAACGGCGCCGGCGGGCACCATAATCCAGATGATCCGGGGATGCTCCAGCTTCATAACCAGTTCTTCAATAGAAGAGGCAGGCTGTGCACCAAGCCCGGCTAATTGTTCGCCCCTCTGCGGATTGATATCGCTTACAACTACCTCATGTCCATGGCCCAGCAGGTTAACAACCAGGTTGAAGCCCATCTTGCCAAGTCCGATCATTCCTAATTTCATAGCTTCTACACTCCTCAATCAGAATTTGGATGGCGCTAGTTGTATACTTGTATACAACTTTCCTTGTATCTTACTTCGGTTCTTGTTCATTTGTAAAGAGTAAATTTGTAAGCGATTTTATTTTAATGAAGGTCTGGTGTACCATAATGGTGTAGAGCAGGGAACTTTATTACCAATGTAGAATGTTCATCTTATATGGCAATAAATGCTATGCTGTTGTAGGGGGATTATTGACGTAAAAGGACCGTCCGTGATACGATATTGCCACTGCTTTACTTTACTACCACTTTACCATAATAAAGTGTAATTATAATATAGTCTGTTCTTATGCTATCTGACGAGGTGACTAATGAAGATGTCCAAGCCGAAGGGATTTGAAAAGCCGGCCGGTGTGCGCGACTATCTCCCGCGCGCAGTGACGAAGCTGCGCAAGATTGAGAATGATGTGCTGCACTGTATGAGCCGCTGGGGATATAAGCAGGTGATTACCCCTACCCTGGAATATTACGATACGGTTGGTGTGGCCAGCTCCACATCCGACCAAAAACTTTATAAACTGCTCAACAACCGGGGTCAGGCCTTGGTGCTGCGTTCTGAAATGACTGCTCCGGTGGCCCGGGTCGTATCCTCTTTATTGAAGGATGAGCCGCTGCCGCTGCGCCTGTCTTACCATGCCAATGTCTTCCGGGCGATTGAGGAGGAAGCGGGACGGGAAGCAGAATTCTTCCAGACCGGAGTGGAGCTTGTCGGCGACGACTCTCCCGAGGCCGATGCCGAGGTCGTAGCGCTGGCTATCTCCTCGCTGCAGGCTGCCGGGGTGAAGTCTTTCAAGATCGCCATGGGCCATGTGGGCTTCCTCGACGGATTGTTCCAGGAAGCGGTCCCCGGTCTGCCGGAGGTTCAGGAGGAATTGAAGAACCATCTGCTGGGCCGGGATTATGTTGCCTTCCGTGATACACTGCGGCAGCTTGAGCTACCGGAAGCACAGAAGAGTGAACTGTACGGGCTGCTTCGCCTGCGCGGCGGCAAGGAAATCTGCGGACAGGCTCTGGAGCTTAGCAGCCATCCGCTGGCCCGCACCTCCATTGAGCATCTGTGCAAGGTATGGGAGGTGCTGGTATCCTACGGGGTATCCCAGCATGTGCTGATTGACCTGACGATGGTCGGAGACTTTTCCTATTATACCGGCATGACTTTTGAGGGCTATGCCTCCGAACTCGGTTTTCCGGTATGCAGCGGAGGCCGGTACGACAATCTCCTGCAGCAATTCGGGCGGCCGACGCCTTCAACCGGCTTCTCTCTCAAGACCAACCGGATTCTGGACGGAGTGTCCGGAATGCCGAAAGAGGAGGAGCTGCCGGTCCTGATTCAATACGATGCGCTGCGGCGCACCGAAGGGCTGGAGGAAGCGGCACGGCTGCGGTCGGAAGGCCAGATTGTCGTAACGAGACTGGCGGCGGGGCCGGAAGACCTTAAGACCGTGAAGCGGCTGGACCCCGAGACCGTGGAGGCAGATGGTGAAGAGTACGGAGAAATTTATACATTCGTGTCTTTTGTCAGCGAGCATGGCTGAGAATGGGCTACGAATGATTGATAATAAAGTGTGTAATAGATGGAAGCTGCGGAGAAGATGAGTTCATCTCTGCAGGGCGGATATGAAACGGAGGTTAACTACAATGGCGCAAATACTCAAGGTAGCCATGCCGAAAGGCCGAATTTACAACAAAGCGGCAGATCTGTTCCGCCAGGCGGGATTACCGATTCCTGCGGATGGGGAGGAATCGCGAAAGCTGGTGATTTCACTGCCGGAAGCGGGCATGGAATTTATTCTGGCTAAGCCGGTGGATGTGCCTACTTATGTGGAGTACGGCGTAGCGGACATCGGGATTGTCGGCAAGGATGTGCTGCTGGAAGAGGACCGCGATGTGTATGAGCTGCTTGATCTGGGCATCGCGCGCTGCCGGATGTCTATTATCGGCCTGCCCAACTGGCAGCCGGGCATTCAGCAGCGGGTGGCTACTAAATATCCGAATGTCGCCTCACGGTATTTCCGCGAGCAGGGCCAGCAGGTGGAGGTCGTGAAGCTGAACGGCTCGATCGAGCTTGCACCGCTGATCGGCCTGGCTGACCGCATTGTGGACATGGTGGAGACCGGGCAGACCTTGAAGGATAACGGTCTGGTGGAGATGGAGAGCATCTTCGAGATCACTAGCCGGCTGGTGGCCAACCGGGTCAGCTATCGGATGAAGAATGCAGAAATCCAGCAGCTGTGCGACCGTCTGCAGGCGGTTATCGGCGAGCCGGGTTTGCAGTTGAGATAAATAGGGACAGCCATAAGCAGCTGAGGTTGTAAAAGGGGGAAGCAGCGGTGAAGGTACAATCGAGCAAGGATTTCAAGCTGCAGCGGGAAGTGGAATACGGAACGCCGGAGCAGAATGAAACGGTAAAACAAATCGTAGCTGATATCAAAACAGAAGGCGACGCTGCGCTGCTACGTTATACGGAGCGGTTTGACCGTACGACGCTTACAGCGTCGGAACTGCGGGTGACCGAAGAAGAACTCCAGGCTGCCTACAGCCGGGTGGAGGATTCGTTCGTCACTGCGATCCGCGCTGCCGCAGCCAATATCCGGGCATTTCATGCCCGTCAGAAGCGCAGCTCCTGGATGGATCTGCAGCCGGACGGCACGATCCTCGGACAGATCATCCGCCCGCTTAAGCGGGTGGGCGTCTATGTTCCTGGCGGCACGGCAGCCTATCCGTCCTCCGTGCTGATGAACGTTATCCCGGCGCAGATTGCCGGCGTACCGGAGATCGTGATGGTCACCCCGCCGGCTACCGGCGGGAAGGTGGGCATCGATCCTTACATCCTTGTCGCCGCCGCGGAGGCAGGCGTGAGCGAGATTTACCGGGTGGGCGGCGCTCAGGCGGTTGCCGCACTCGCCTTCGGCACGGAATCCATCGCGCCGGTCGATAAGATCTGCGGGCCGGGCAACATCTACGTGGCCCTGGCCAAACGCGAAGTCTATGGCGCTGTCGATATCGACAGCATCGCCGGACCGAGCGAGATCGTCGTCCTCGCCGACGATACCGCCGAGCCGGCCTACATCGCGGCCGACCTGCTCTCCCAGGCCGAGCATGATATCATGGCCTCGGCCATCCTGGTGACGCCATCGCAGAGCCTGGCGGATACCGTGGCTGCCGAAGTAGAACGGCAGCTGCGGGAACTGCCGCGCGAGGCGGTAGCACGCGCGTCCGTCGAGAACCATGGCGCGATTATCGTCGTGGAATCGCTGCAGGAGGGCATCGCCGTAGTCAACCGGCTGGCGCCGGAGCACCTGGAGATTGTGGCGGAGGATCCGATGGGACTGCTTGGCAGCATAGAGAATGCCGGAGCCATCTTCCTCGGCCCCTACAGCTCGGAGCCGGTCGGCGATTATTTTGCCGGACCGAATCATATCATACCGACCAACGGCACGGCACGTTTCTCGTCACCGGTCGATGTGGATGATTTTATTAAGAAATCAAGCCTGATCTATTACAGTAAGGAAGCGCTCCTGCGCGACGGGGAGACAATTATGGAGCTGGCCAGACGGGAGGGCCTTGAGGGCCATGCCCGAGCGATTCAAATCAGACTGGAGAACGAAGCGAAGGGTGGAGCAGAAGAAGATGGAGAATAACAACAACGAGCTGGCGGAGCGCAAAGCCGGTCTTAGCCGCAAAACCAATGAAACGGATATTACCCTCTCTCTCGGCGTAGATGGAAGCGGCATTTCCGAGCTGGAGACGGATGTGCCCTTTCTGAACCATATGCTGGATTTGTTCGCAAAGCACGGCCAATTCGACCTTTCGGTACAGGCGCGGGGCGATATAGATATTGATGATCACCACACCGTAGAAGATATCGGAATCTGTCTGGGGCAGGCGCTGCGTGAAGCGCTGGGTGACAAAAAGGGCATTAAGCGTTACGCAAGTGTGTTCATTCCGATGGATGAAGCGTTGGCTCAGGTGGTTATCGATATCAGTAACCGGCCGCATTTTGAATACCGGGCGGAGTATTCGTCACAGCAGGTGGGCAGCTTCTCCACGGAGCTGGTGCATGAGTTTCTGTGGAAGTTCGCGCTGGAGGCGCGGATTACGCTGCATGTCATTGTGCACTACGGCTCCAATACCCATCATATGATTGAAGCGGTATTCAAGGCGCTCGGTCGGGCGCTGGATGAAGCGACATTGATTGATCCGCGTGTAAAGGGTGTGCCTTCTACGAAGGGAGTGCTGTAGCATGACCGTTGCAATCGTCGATTACGGCATGGGTAACCTGCACAGTGTCAGTAAAGCGGTGGAGCGGCTCGGTTATAAGAGCCTGGTGACGGGCAATCCGGAGGAGATTTTTGCAGCTGACAGTGTCATTCTGCCCGGAGTCGGCGCGTTTGGTGATGCAATGGATCAGCTGTGCAGCAGCGGTCTTGATGTTATAGTCAAGGAGGCCGCTGCCGGCGGCCAGCCCTTGCTGGGTATCTGCCTCGGGATGCAGCTGCTGTTCAGCAGCAGTGAGGAGCACGGCGAGCACACCGGACTGGACATTCTGCCCGGCTCTGTCGTGCGGTTTGCCCCCCGGGATGGCTACAAGGTGCCGCATATGGGCTGGAACAAGCTGAGCTTCCTGCAGCCGCAGAGTCCGCTGTTAACCAATCTTACAGAGGGACATGTTTATTTCGTCCACTCTTATCATGTGCAGATGGGGCAAACAAGCGATTTGCTCGCTGTTACAGATTACGGGCATCCGGTAACGGCGGTGGTCGGACGGGATAATGTCTTCGGAATGCAGTTTCATCCGGAGAAGAGCGGAGAATTGGGCATGAAACTGCTGGGCAATTTTTTGGAGCTGAAGCGAGAGCGGGCGTAAGCCCGCTATAAATATATTGTAGGGAAAGCGGGGAACATCAGATGTCTTCATTTATCGTTTATCCGGCGATTGATATCCGGGATGGAAAATGTGTAAGACTGCAGCAGGGCGATTACGCCCAGGAGACCATATATAACGACAGCCCGGTGCAGGTGGCAAAATCGTGGGAAGAGCAGGGCGGCCAGTTCATCCATCTCGTTGATTTGGACGGAGCGAAGGCCGGACATCCGGTTAATGATGCCATCATCGGCGCCATCGCCCGTAATGCGGGTGTTCCCGTGCAGGTCGGTGGCGGACTGCGTACGCTGGCTGATGTGGAGAAGCTGCTGGGCCTTGGCGTCAGCCGGGTGATTATCGGGACAGCGGCTATTAATGACCATGCCTTTACGGAGGCTGTGCTGGCCAAATACGGCGATAAAGTGGCCATTGGCATTGATGCTAGGGGCGGCTATGTGGCCACGCACGGCTGGCTGAATACCTCTGAAGTTCGGGCAGAAGATTTAGCGAAAGAGCTCGCGGCCAAGGGTGCTGAGACGTTCATCTATACAGATATCTCCCGCGACGGCATGATGCAGGGTCCGAACATAGAGGGTATTCTCTCGATGGCCGCTGCGAGCGGACGGACGGTTATCGCCTCCGGCGGTGTTACCAGCCTGGATGATCTGCTGCGGCTTAATGTACATAGCGGCAGCGGTATTGGCGGAGCGATTGTCGGCAAGGCGCTGTATACCGGCAATATAAAGCTTCCCGAAGCGCTGTCGGCGCTGGGGCAGAAATAGGGGTTTTCAGTTTCAATAAGTATATCTTGGAAAAGGTTCCTTCAGGAGCGCCGCCGTAAAGCGTGTTCCCGCAGGGAACGAAAGCGCTCATTGCTCCATCAGACCGGTCCATGCGCCGATTTCTGCTCTCACGCCAATTCCGGGTGTCCAGAGGGCCGGGGCCCTTGGGGTCCCCCTTGGCTAAGGGGGATTTAGGGGGATCGAAAAGCTTTTTTTCATGAAAAGGTTTTAAAATTGAAAAGTCTCTGGAGGTGTTGCTAGATGTTAGCCAAACGCATCATTCCCTGTCTTGATGTGAAGGACGGACGGGTAGTCAAGGGCGTGAATTTCGTTAATCTGCGTGATGCCGGGGACCCGGTGGAGCTGGCGGCGCTGTATGACCGCGAAGGTGCCGATGAACTGGTGTTTCTGGATATCTCCGCTTCGGTGGAAGGGCGGGCTACGATGGTAGAGGTGGTGCGGCAGACTGCGGGGGAGATCGCGATTCCCTTTACCGTTGGCGGCGGAATATCGACCGTGGATGATATGAAGCGGATTCTGCGCGCCGGTGCGGATAAAATCGGCATCAACACAGCCGCAGTGAATAATCCGCAGCTTATTCTGGAAGGCGCGCGCCGCTTTGGCTCCCAGTGTATTGTGGTGGCAATGGATGCCAAATATAATGAGGCGTGGGGCGAATGGGAAGTGTACACGCACGGAGGGCGCAAGCCTACCGGAATCCGGGCGCTGGCATGGGCAAAAGAAGCCGAAACCATGGGTGCCGGAGAGATCCTGCTGACCAGTATGGATGCTGACGGGACTAAGGACGGCTTCGACTTAAAGCTGACATCTGCTGTAAGTGATCTGGTAAGCATTCCTGTAATCGCTTCGGGCGGCGCCGGGAATATTGACCATTTTTACGATGTATTTATCGAGGGCAAAGCCGATGCCGGACTGGCGGCCACGATTTTTCATTATAAAGAGATTGCCATTCATGATCTGAAGGCAGATTTGAAGTCTAAAGGGGTAGAGATCCGATGAGCCAAGAACAAGAAGACATTATTGAAGGTATCCGCTGGAATGAATCGGGACTGCTGCCTGCTGTGGTACAGGATGCGCGCAGCCTGGAGGTGCTGATGGTTGCCTATATGAATCCGGAGTCGCTGCGGCTCTCGCTGGAGAGCGGCCAGACCTGGTTCTGGAGCCGTTCGCGCAGCGAGCTGTGGCATAAAGGCGGAACTTCCGGCAATACCCAGTCTATTACTTCCATCCATTATGATTGCGATAGTGATACCCTGCTTGTGAAGGTGCTGCCGGAGGGCCCGGCCTGCCATACAGGGGAGAATACTTGCTTTTACCGCGAGATTCCGCTTAGCCATCCGGCAGTTGCGGCGCAAAAGGCGGAACCAGCAAGGACCGCAGCCGAACTGGCTGACGAAAGACGATTCGCTGTATTGGGCGAGCTGGAGCGGGTCATTGCTGAGCGGGAAATCGAGCGTCCGGAGGGTGCCTATACAACCTATCTGTTTGATAAAGGTGTAGACAAGATTCTGAAGAAGGTGGGCGAAGAAGCGTCTGAAACGATTATCGCCGCCAAAAATAAAGACAATGCAGAGCTGCGCCTGGAGGTCAGTGACCTAATCTATCACCTGCTCGTGCTGCTTCAGGAGCGCAAGCTCCCGCTGGATGAGATAATGGATGAGCTGAGTGCCCGCCACGAACGGCCGCGCCGCGACTAGAAGGGAGTCGTTACAGCATGCATATCGATTATCATACCCATCATGAGCGCTGCGGGCATGCCGTTGGGAAGCTGGAGGAGTATGTGCAGCGCGGTATCGAGCTTGGGCTTCAGCAGCTGGGCTTGTCTGATCATCTGCCGCTGATTCATGTCGATCCGGAGAATTACTATCCGGAGATGGCTATGCCGCTCGCCGAGTTGCCGCGCTATGTGGAAGAATGCCTGACACTGAAAGAACGCTACCGCGGGGTCATTGAGCTGCGGGTTGGGCTGGAGGCGGATTATATTGAGGGCTATGAGGAGCAGATCCGTGACCTTTTGTCGCCTTATCCGTGGGATTATTTGATCGGTTCGGTGCATTTTCTCGGGGAATGGGATATCACGGATCACCGGCAGACCCATGGCTGGGAAGGCAAGGATGTAATGGAGGTATACCGCCGTTATTATGATGCTGTAAGGAAGTCGGCGTTATCGGGATTATATGATATTATAGGACATATGGATGTGATAAAACGGTTCGGGTTCGGTCCGCAGACCCAGGAGGACAAAGCTGAAGCGAGAGAGCTGGAGCGAAGTGCCCTGGAAGCGATAGCCGCCAGCGGAATCGCCATGGAGCTTAATGCTTCCGGGCTGTCCAAGCCATGCGCTGAAATGTTTCCGGCGGAGCATGTGCTGCAGCAGGCACATACTCTAGCTATACCGCTTACACTAGGCTCCGATGCCCATGACCCGGCTAAGCTGGGAGACGGGCTGCAGGAAGCTCGCGACCTGCTGTGGCGCACAGGCTTCCGTGAGCTGGCGGTGTTTGAAAGCCGGCGCCGGACATCCGTTCCGTTTGAGCTAAAATTATGATCCCCAGGAGGGTACTATGCATCATCATCAATTGCGTATTTTTTCCGGTTCGTCGAATCCGAAGCTGGCCGCAGACATTGCGGAGCGTCTTGGTGCACCCCTCGGCCAAATTAAGCTGACCCGTTTCAAGAGCGGCGAGATTTATGTGCATTATGAAGAGAGCATCCGGAACTGCGACGTATTTTTGGTGCAATCCCTCGCTCATCCTATTAATGAGCTGTTCGTTGAGCTGCTCGTTATGATTGATGCGGCCAAACGCGCCTCAGCCAGAACGGTGAATATTATTGTCCCTTATTACGGCTATGCCCGGCAGGAACGCAAATCCGCACCACGCGAGCCGATCTCGGCCAAAATGGTTGCCGATGTGCTGACCACTGCAGGCGCTACCCGTGTGATTACAATTGACCTTCATGCGGCGGCGATCCAGGGCTTCTTCAATATTCCGGTGGATCATCTGACCGCACTCGATCTGATCAGCGGCTATCTGAAGATGAAGGGCATCTCCAATCCTGTGGTCGTATCACCTGACGCGGGACGCGCCTCCATGGCCGAGAAGCTCGCCAGCCGGCTGGACTCGCCGTTTGCCATTATGATCAAGAAGCGTCCGGCGCACAATGAATCGGTCATCACCCATGTGATTGGCGATGTCGAGGGACGGACACCGGTTATTATCGAGGATCTGATCGACACCGGTACGACAATTGTGAATGTGGTGGAAGGCCTGAAGGAACGTGGAGCCAAGAACAGCATCGTCTGTGCAACACATGGTCTATTCTCCGGTGATGCACTGGCCCGCATGGACCACGAGAATATCGATGAAGTGGTCGTCACGGATTCGATTGCACTGCCGGACGATCATTCCACCCGGTACAAGGTGCTATCGGTAGCACCGATGCTGGCTGAAGCCACACGGATTATTATTGAAGGCGGTTCAATCGATAAATTATTCAGAGACGCGGGGATTTAATTCCCGTGTTTTTTGCTGAAATGAGGCAGAGAAGCGGCCGTGCTGACCGCTTCATCTTTTTTCCTGCCGGGCAGCTTCCCTTAGCTTGAGAATCCCCCTGCCACATGTGGTATACTGTGTGAAGGCAGCTACGGCCAGAAATGGAAACGATAGAATGCTTAAGGTGGGAGCTCGGGGTGCCGCTTAGGCGCTGCTCTCCTATTTTTGTGAGGATAAGGAAGCTTATAAAGGGAGGTGCCTTGCTTCCATGATTGAGAGAACTTCAGATGACACGGAGCCCTGCAATGTAATTCCGGTTACTCTGGATGCCAATTTTTTCTTTGAAAGAGCCGTACGGTCGCTGGACCGCTTTCAATATGATAAGGCATTAAAGAATTTTCGCAAAGCCGTCGAATATGAGCCGGACAATCCGGTGAATCACTGCAACATGGCGGGTATATTATCTGAGATGGGCAATTATCAAGCGTCCAATGATATTTTGACCCATGTGCTGGAAAAGATTGATCCCGCAATGACGGAATGCCACTTCTATATGGCTAACAATTATGCCAATATGGAGAGCTTTGAAGAAGCAGAACGCTCGCTGGTCACGTATCTGCAAGAAGATGCAGCCGGTGAGTATCTGGCAGAGTCTGAGGAACTGATGGAGCTGCTGCAATATGAGCTTGACCGTCCTGCGCCGCTGATCCGCATCCGCAGCCGGGAAGGGGTCGTGGAGCATGACCGTGCCCGGAGCCTGCTGGAGGAAGGAAAGTTTCCGCAGGCAGTCAAGCTGCTGGAAGAGATCGTGAAGAACACGCCGGACTTTCTTGCAGCGCACAACAATCTGGCGTTGGCCTATTTCTACATGGGCCGGTTCGTCAAAGCCAAGGAGTGTCTGGGCGAGGTGCTGAAGCAGGACCCGGGCAATTTGCACGCTCTTTGCAATATGGCGATTTTCCTGCAGTATGCAGGTGATCAGGAGGAGCTTGCCGCCCTGCTGCGGATGCTGGAAGCAACGGTGCCTTTTCATCAGGAGCATGTCTTCAAAATGGCTACAACGATGGGCATCCTGGGCAGACACAAAACAGCCTACGGCCACTTCCGCCGTCTGCTGAAGGATGAAGAGGTGGGCGGAGATGCCAGCCTCTATCATTACTGTGCCGCTGCCGCAAGCAACAGCGGGCTCTACGGTGAGGCGCTGCGCTGCTGGAGGCAGGCCGCGAAGCTCGATCCGGAATCAGCGGTGCCGGGATTCTTCCTGTCACAGCTGCAGCAGGCACTGGCTGAAGACCGGACGATGTCGCCGGTCAGCTATAACTACCAGCTGCCTTTTCAGGAGCAGCTTAAACAATGGAAAGACAATACCAGCAGCTTCACAGCAGAAGTCCGGAGTAATCCGCTGCTGCGCGCGTCGTTCTTCTGGGCGCTTCGCTACGGTGACTCCGGTACCAAGCTGCAGGTCACAGAGGCGCTCCGCTGGATTGAGGATGAGGAGATGTCCGAAGTGCTGCGGGAACTGCTGGAGCAGGAGCCGCTTCAGGAGGATAAGCTGCAGGAGGCAGCGCTGCTTAGCCTGCAGCGGCTGATCGGCAGCGGTCCGGAGGAGAACGTGGCTCTTAAGGAAGAGCCGGTGGCCGCACCGGCTCCGTCTCATAAGGGTCTGCCGGAGTGGAAAGAGGACTGGCAGCGGATTGTGGATCATACGCTGGCCGTGATGGACCGGAGATACGATGCCCTTCAGAAAAAGGATGCGGAGAATCTCTGGAAGCAGTTCATCGGCAGTCTGTATCCCGATGTGCCCCGCTTCAGCCATACAGAAGGCTGGTGTGCTGCTTTGGAATACTTAACAGCCAAGCTGCACAGCCGTCCGGTGACTTACCGTGAGGTGGCCCAGCGCTATGATGTCTCTGCCTCGATGGTCAGCAGGTATGCACGGCGGATCGACAGCGCGTGCGGCACCTTGAATCTGATTGCGGAGCCGGGAGACTTGTCCCCTTCCACAGAGAAGATATAAGGGCATGAACCGATGCCCTCAAGTAAGTAATATAAGCAACCAGGAATAAATGATGCACGATTCTGCATCCTTATATTGTTCACCGGAAACGCGGATAAGGCTGCTTCATGGAAGCCCCCACAGCCGTTTCTTCAAAGTAAATAATCACCCACTTGTAAGGAGGCCAATGTGATGTACAAAACAATTGTAATCGGAACAGGCCCGGCAGGGCTGACTGCCGCAATTTATTTGGCACGTGCCAACCTTAACCCGCTCGTAATTGAAGGCTTGCAGCCGGGAGGACAACTAACAACGACGACAGAAGTGGAGAACTTTCCGGGCTTTCCTGAAGGCATTCTTGGACCCGACCTGATGGACAACATGCGCAAGCAGGCTGAACGTTTCGGTGCAGAGTTTAAGAACGGCTGGGTCGATTCTGTGGATTTCTCGCAGCGGCCTTTCAAAGTAACCGTGGATGGGCTTGGTGTACTGGAGGCAGAGTCGGTTATTATCTCTACCGGGGCTTCGGCAAGATATCTGGGTATCCCCGGCGAGCAGGAGAATGTGGGGCGCGGGGTCAGCACATGCGCTACCTGTGACGGCTTCTTTTTCCGCGGCAAGAAAATTATTGTTGTCGGCGGCGGAGACTCCGCGATGGAGGAAGCCAGCTTCCTGACCCGCTTTGCCTCAAGTGTAACCCTGGTGCACCGCCGCGAGGAGCTGCGCGCTTCGAAGATTATGCAGGACCGGGCGCGTGAGAACAGCAAGGTGGCCTGGGCGCTTAACCGTACACCGCTGGAAGTGACCGTTAGCGACACGGGAGTCAAAGGGCTGACTGTGCGCAACAATGAGACAGGTCTGGAAGAACTGCTGGAAGCGGATGGTGTGTTCGTGGCAATCGGGCACACACCGAACACGGCATTCCTGGGCGGACAGATTACGACGGATGCTAACGGGTACATTGTCGTCAACCCGGGCACGACCGAAACGAACATTCCGGGCGTCTTTGCTTGCGGAGACGTGCAGGATACCCGTTACCGTCAGGCGATCTCTGCAGCCGGAACCGGATGCATGGCAGCTATGGATGCCGAGAAGTTCCTGGAAGGCACCATGGTGCATGATTGGAGTGAAACGCTGGATAAATGAGGATGAACCCTCGCCTTTACATCCAGCCGTTGACAGAGTATATCCGGGTAGAGTAGATTTAATGTAATTTAATAAGATGCCCACTAGGGGAGCCTGAATTGGCTGAGACGGAGAAAGTGAATTTCCGGACCCTTGAACCTGATCTGGATCATACCAGCGTAGGAAAGTGGAGCCGGACTTTTATTTCGTATAGCCTTCTTTGGCTGTTCCCAGATAAAGCCGCTCCAGGTGGAGCGGCTTTTTTGCTGCATATTCTTATTCAAAGACCACGTGTGAACACACCAATCTGAGGAGGAGAAACAATGGCAGGAACAGTGAAGCAGGAAAACGTAAATCTTTCGGTATTTCCGGGGAGCCGTAAAGTTTATGTAGAGGGTTCACGCCCGGACATCCAAGTCCCGATGCGTGAGATTAGTCTTACCCCTACAAGGGGAAGCGCCGGCGAAGAAATGAATGCGCCAGTGCGTGTGTACGATACGAGCGGGCTATATACCGATGACTTTGAACAAACGGATATACGGAAAGGCCTGCCGCCTCACCGGTTAGCCTGGATTGCAGAACGCGGCGATTCGGAGGAGTACGAGGGAGCAGCCCCGCAGGATGAGGGAAAAGGAAATGCCGCGGCCTGCGTGACAGAGACCTTTCCGGGATTGCAGCGGCGGCCTTTAAGAGCGCGTCCAGGTACCAATGTAACCCAGCTGCATTATGCACGGAAGGGAATCATTACCCCGGAGATGGAATATATTGCGATCCGCGAGAACATGAGTCCTGAATTTGTGAGAGACGAGGTAGCTGCCGGGCGTGCAATCATACCTGCTAATCTCAACCACCCGGAAAGTGAGCCGATGATCATCGGCCGTAATTTCCTGGTGAAGATTAACGCCAATATCGGCAATTCAGCAGTATCATCCTCTATCGAAGAGGAAGTGGAGAAAATGAGATGGGCCACCCGCTGGGGGGCAGACACCATAATGGATCTCTCCACCGGTAAAAAAATTCATGCCACCCGTGAATGGATTATCCGCAATTCTCCAGTACCGATCGGCACCGTTCCAATTTACCAGGCACTTGAAAAGGTAAACGGTAAGGCTGAAAATCTGACCTGGGAGATATACCGCGACACCCTCATTGAACAGGCGGAGCAGGGTGTGGACTACTTTACCATTCATGCCGGAGTGCTGCTGCGCTATATTCCGCTTACGGCCGGACGAATGACCGGGATTGTCTCCCGGGGCGGGTCCATTATGGCCGCCTGGTGTCTTGCCCATCATCAGGAGAGTTTCTTATATACGCATTTCGAGGACATTTGTGAAATTATGAAGACCTACGATATCGCCATTTCGCTGGGCGACGGACTGCGGCCGGGATCGATTGCCGATGCCAATGACGAAGCCCAGTTTGCTGAGCTGGAAACGCTGGGAGAGCTTACGGAAATTGCCTGGAAGCATGATGTTCAGGTTATGGTGGAGGGTCCCGGGCATGTGCCAATGCATAAAATCAAGGAAAACATGGATAAACAGCTGGACATCTGCCGGGAAGCCCCTTTTTATACACTGGGCCCGTTAACCACGGATATTGCTCCAGGCTATGACCATATCACCTCAGCAATTGGCGCTGCCATGATCGGCTGGTTCGGAACGGCGATGCTCTGTTATGTGACCCCCAAAGAGCATCTGGGACTCCCTGATAAAAATGATGTGCGCGAAGGTGTGATTACCTACAAAATCGCTGCCCATGCAGCCGATCTGGCCAAAGGGCATCCGGGTGCCCAGGACCGTGACAATGCGCTGTCCAAAGCACGGTTTGAATTCCGCTGGCGCGACCAGTTCCATCTGGCGCTCGATCCGGAGCGGGCACTGGAGTATCACGATGCGACTCTTCCCGCAGAAGGGGCCAAGACGGCGCATTTCTGTTCGATGTGCGGTCCGAACTTCTGCAGCATGCGGATTTCCCACGGCATTCAAGAATCAATGAACCAGCTCACCTAACAGGTGAAATACTAGGCTGTCTCCCAGGCTGTAAAAGGCTGAGGGAGACGGCCTTTTTTTGTCCGGAGTTGTGGTTCAGAGGCTGGGAAGCTTCTTTTTATACTTAGTGATTGCAATCACTATTGTCTTGTATGGCCTATGCTAAGCTGTTGTTGAGAAGAATTCTCACTAAAAAAGGAATGGTACACATGAACAAAGTGCTGAGAATGGATGAATCCATATTCGAGCTGGTAAGCCGGCATCCTGAGGTTACCGGCATTATGGTGGAGCTGGGGTTTCATGATATTGCGAAGCCGGGGATGCTGCAGACAGCAGGCCGGTTCATGACCCTGTCGAAGGGAATTAAGCTGCGGAGAATGGACCCGGATACCGTGCGGCAGACTTTTCAACGCCATGGGTTCGAGGTTCTTGAATAGAGCAAACCATAATGATAAGGAGAGATACCAATGAGTGAACTGATCAATAACCGTGAAGTGGACGTACCGGAACAGACCCGCCGCCAGGCGATGCTGAAGGAGATCATTAAAGAGCTGCACGCCGGTAAAAGTGTAGAGGAAGTCAAAGCGCGTTTTGCGGAAGCAGTGGGCGATGTGACGGTGGCGGAAATTTCGGCAATGGAACATTCGCTGATGACAGAGGAGGGCATTCCGGTAGCAGAGGTGCAGCGGCTGTGTTCGGTGCATACGGCCATCTTCAAGGGCTCGATCGAACAGATTCACCGTTCCACGAAGCCGCAGGAGCAGCCAGGCCATCCGGTGCACACCTTCAAGCTGGAGAACCGCGAAATTGAGCGGCTGGTGAACTTCCGTCTGGAGCTGCATGCCGGCAAGTTTCTGAAGAATGACAGCGAGGAGATCATCTTTAAGCTGCTGGAGGATCTCAGCCTGCTGCTGGATCTCGACAAGCATTACAGCCGCAAGGAGAATCTGCTGTTCCCTTATCTGGAGAAGTACGGGATTTACGGTCCGACTAAGGTAATGTGGGGAGTCGATGACGGCATCCGGGCCATGATCAAAGCAGCCAAAGCGGCACTCAGCCCATACAGCGGTAATAAGGAAGAGATTGGTGCCCAGTTAGCTGAAATCATCAAGGAAGTAAACGAGATGATCTTTAAGGAAGAGAATATTCTGCTGCCCATGGCGCTCGATAAGCTGACCGAAGACGAATGGGTCAAAATCGCCCGGGAAAGTGACGAGATCGGCTTCTGCCTGACCTCACCGGAGCAGGAGTGGATCCCGGAGCGTGCTGCTGAGCCGGAAGGAGCCGCTGTGCAGGAAGAATCTGCAGGCGAAAGCCCGCAGGGCTTTATCCGCTTTGAAACAGGCCTGCTCTCGCTCCATCAGCTGGAGACTGTGCTGAACCATCTGCCGGTGGATTTAACCTTTATTGACGAAAATGACGTTGTCCGTTATTTTTCACATGGTAAAGAACGGATCTTCGCCCGGACCAAGGCCGTTATTGGCCGTACGGTTCAGAACTGTCATCCTCCGCAAAGCGTACATGTGGTAGAGAAGCTGCTGGAGGACTTCAAGGCAGGACGCAAGGATGCAGAGGATTTCTGGATTGCTATCAAGGATAAGTTTATTTATATCCGTTATTTCGCTGTCCGCGATGAAGCGGGCCGCTACATGGGGACACTGGAATTTACCCAGAATATCGCCCCAATCCGCGCGCTGGAAGGCCAGAAACGGATATTGTCGGAATAAGGCCACAACTTTACAGAAGTACAAAAGGTGCGGTGCATGACAGATCGCGCCTTTTTGTGCACTTTATGAGCGGAAGAATTCATTTGGGGTTAAAGAGCCTGACCGGATGAACAGGTCATAGATTCAGGTGATAGCGCATACAACGTTAATATGACTGGGGAGGGCCTTGCAAGTGTTCTCTTAGACCTGTCCGGATTTGATTATTCTGTGCTTGGGACAAAGGATACACCCGGGTGTGTCGTCATTCCTTGACCGCAGGGAAGGCTTCTATTATAGTGGGTACGTAGGATTAACTATTTTAGCATAGAAAAAGGTGGCTTGTTACATGTCTGAACTTATCTACGTTGGCGTGGATTTAGGTGGAACCACGATTAAAGTTGGAATCTGCAATGCCGAGGGAACCCTGCTTCACACTTTTGAGGGACCTACGGGGACTGCAGATGGCGTTGATGCCGTTATCGATAATATCGAGAAGTATGTGCGCCAGATTGTGGAAGAATCCCCGTACTCTTGGGAACAGCTTGCCGGTGTAGGAGCAGGCCTGGCCGGATTTACGAATATTCGTGAAGGAATCATCATTCTTGCGCCTAACATAGGATTTAGAGATGTGCCGATCCGTTCTATTCTGGAAGGACGCCTTAACAAGCCAGTCAAAATAGACAATGACGCCAATGTGGCTGCACTGGGCGAGGCCTGGAGCGGCGCAGGACGCGGCATCGAGAATTGTGTCTGCTATACGCTGGGAACCGGTGTCGGCGGCGGGATCATCATTAACGGCAAGGTATACCAGGGCTTCGCCGGTCTGGCCGGAGAGCTTGGCCACATTTCCGTTGTGCCTGATCTGGAAGCCATTCAATGCGGCTGCGGCAACATGGGCTGCCTGGAAACCGTATCCTCTGCTACCGGCATTATCCGCATGGCTAATGATGCTGTAGCCCGCGGAGACCGCACCTCGCTCTCCATGGTGGAGAAGATTGCTGCGAAGGAAGTATTTGATGCTGCCAAGGCCGGCGACGAAGTAGCTCTGCGCATCGTTAACCGTGCAGCATTCTACCTGGGTAAATCGATGGCTGCAGTAGCGGCGGTGCTCAATCCGGAAGTGTTTATCGTTGGCGGCGGGGTTTCTAAAGCTGGTGACATTCTGTTTGATGAGGTTCGCCGTGTGTTCGCCAAGCTGGCTCCTGAACCGCTGCAAAAGGGCGTGACCATTGTACCGGCCGAGCTTGGAAATGATGCGGGGATTATTGGTGCAGCAGGTCTGCTGCTGCGTTCTTAATAGACTGGAATTATTCATATACTATTCTTAGGGAGGGGACGCTTTCATGACCGAATTGGAGCAATCCGGAGCGGCTAGTGCCACCCTGATCATTATTACGGGCATGTCGGGTGCAGGCAAAACCATTGCTGTACAAAGTCTGGAGGACCTGGGGTTCTTCTGTGTCGATAATCTGCCGCCGGTGCTAATTCCGAAGTTCGCCGAGCTGATTGAGCAGTCGAAGGGGAAGATCGCCAAGGTAGCGCTTGTAATTGATTTGCGGGGGCGGGAGTTTTTTACGGCTTTATCAGAATCGCTGACCTACATCAAGAACGAGTCAACGATCGGCTGCGAAATTCTGTTCCTGGATGCCACGGATTCCGTGCTGGTGCAGCGCTACAAGGAGAGCCGGAGGCATCATCCGCTGGCTCCGAAGGGCATGCCGCTTGACGGCATCCGCCTGGAGCGCCAAATGCTGGAGGAACTGAAGAATTCGGCTACTCTCTGTCTGGACACAAGCAGTATGAAGCCTGTACAGCTTAAGGAGAAGATCGTTTCAAGATTTTCTCATCTTGGAAAAAGTACACTCTCCGTTAACATTACTTCGTTCGGATTCAAGTATGGTATTCCGATTGATGCAGACCTCGTGTTTGATGTTCGCTTTTTGCCTAATCCGCATTATGTGGATCAACTGCGGCCCAAGACTGGCCAGGACAACGATGTTTACGAATATGTAATGAAATGGCCTGAAACGCAAGTTTTTCTGACCAAGCTGCTGGATATGCTTCATTTCCTGGTTCCCCAGTACCGTAAGGAAGGCAAATCCCAGATTATTATCGGCATCGGTTGCACGGGCGGCAAACACCGCTCAGTAGCGATTGCAGAGTACCTGGGCAAAATGCTGGGAGTCAGTGAAACGGAGACGGTAGCGGTCAGCCATCGGGATTCCGAGCGTGATCGGCATTAACGAGAGAAGGGGTCAATTGTGGCTGAAGAACAAGACAAACGTCCGCGTATCGTCGTTATGGGCGGAGGTACGGGACTCTCTGTCATGCTTCGCGGATTGAAGGAAAAGCCGCTCGATATCACAGCGATAGTGACTGTGGCAGATGACGGAGGCAGCTCCGGGATTCTGCGGAGCGAGCTGCAGATGCCGCCTCCGGGTGACATCCGCAACGTCCTGACAGCCATGGCGGATGTAGAGCCGCTGATGGAACAGATTATGAAATACCGCTTCAGTACCGGAGAAGGACTGGCCGGGCATAGCCTCGGCAATCTGATTCTGGCGGCGCTTACGGACATCTCCGGTGATTTTGTCACCGCTGTCCGTGAGCTTAGCCGGGTATTCGCCGTCCGCGGACGGGTACTGCCCGCCGCGGGGGATGCCGTGGTGCTGCACGCCGAAATGTCTGATGGTACCATTATTACCGGAGAGTCCAAAATACCGGAAGCCGGAGGCCGGATCAAACGTGTCTTTTTGGAGCCGGCTGATGTGGAACCGCTGCCGGAGGCGCTGGAGGCGATCCGGAATGCGGACGCCATTCTTTGCGGGCCAGGCAGCTTGTATACGAGTATTCTGCCCAATCTGCTCGTACCGAAGCTGGCAGAAGCCGTTGTAGAGTCTGACGCGATTAAAATCTTTGTCTGCAATGTGATGACCCAGCCCGGAGAGACAGACAATTACACCGTAAGCGACCACCTTCAAGCCGTGTATGACCATATCGGCCTGCATTTGTTCGATTATGTGATTGTCAACGACGGGGAGATTCCGGAGCAGGTCCAGGTCAAATATGCTGAGAAGGGCGCACGCCCCGTGCTGCTTGACCGGGATGCACTCGACGGCAACGGATACAAGGTTATTGCGGATAAGCTGGTATTATTTAAGACCTATTTAAGGCATGATACGGATAAGCTCAGTCATCATATCTACCAGCTGGTAGAGGACTGGATATCCAGATAGATTCACGGTTTAATGAACATGAAAGAGGTGAGCCCCTTGTCTTTTGCGGCCCTTACCAAAAAAGAGCTGACGATGGTGGAGAGCCAGCCATGCTGCGAGAAGGCAGAGATGTCAGCGCTGATCCGGATGAACGGTTCTGTGCAGCTTTCGAGCAAAAAGGTGGTTCTTGATATCTCGACGGAGAACGCCGCGATTGCAAGGCGGGTATATTCTTTGCTTAAGAAATATTACCAGGTCCATATCGAGCTGCTCGTGCGTAAAAAAATGCGTTTGAAGAAGAATAACGTCTATATTGTCCGAATTCCAAACCGCGTGCAGGAAATCCTGAAGGACCTGCGGATTGTCTCCGAAGGCTTCATCTTTACCGACGGGATCGATGAGGAGATCGTCGGAAAGAACTGCTGCAAACGGGCGTACCTCCGTGGAGCCTTTATGGCCGGCGGATCGGTGAACAATCCCGAGGGTTCCTCCTACCATTTGGAAATCGCTTCCATGTATGAAGAGCACTGCAAAGCACTGGTGGAGCTGGCTGGTGAATTTCACCTGAACGCCCGTTGCATCGAGCGCAAGAAAGGCTTTATTCTATACATTAAGGAAGGCGAGAAGATCATCGAGTTCCTGAGCCTGATCGGTGCGCATCAAGCGCTGTTCAAGTTTGAGGATGTGCGGATTATGCGCGATATGCGCAATTCCGTAAACCGGATCGTTAACTGCGAAACGGCTAACCTGAACAAAACGATTAGTGCTGCGGTACGGCAGATTGAGAACATTAAGCTGCTGCAGCGCGAGGTGGGTCTGGAGAGTCTGCCGGATAAGCTCCGTGAGGTTGCGGAAATCAGACTGGCACATCCGGACATTAACCTCAAGGAAGTGGGCGAAATGCTCAAGGGAACGGTCAGTAAATCGGGAGTAAACCACCGTTTACGCAAAATTGATGAGCTGGCGGATAAAGTCCGCGGAGGCTGATTATTTTTTTTCTAGTGTGGATGCGGTTATAATGATATAATATTATAAAATTAATGTGAAATTTTTGGGCAGATCTCAAATAGGGGGTAAGCGTTTCATGACAAAGCACCCGGTAGTTGTACGGTTGAAGACGGGGCTCCACGCTCGGCCGGCAGCATTGTTCGTGCAAGAAGCCAACAAGTTTTCGTCGGAGATTTTCGTGGAAAAAGACGATAAAAAGGTTAACGCCAAAAGCATCATGGGCATTATGAGCCTGGCGATCAGTTCCGGCACGGAGATTTATATTAGCGCGGATGGCGCCGATGCGGATCAAGCTGTAACCGCTTTGACAAGTCTTGTTAGTAAGGAAGAACTGGAGAACCAATAAGATTTCTACCCAGATTTCTTATTCTGTATGACAAAAAGCCCTTCGGGGCTTTTTTTATTTGCACGGGTATGCCAACCAACAGTTTTAAGGAAATAATAATTTAAAAATTAAGTTCCGCAAGTGCGGCAACAGATGCAACTTTTACCAAACAGGCCCGTCTAGAGGGTACCAAACATTAATAAGAATTGAAAGGGGATAACAAGCATGAAGAAATGGGGCAAATCATTCGGAGCGGTGCTGCTGGCAGGAAGTTTGATTGTAGGGGGGATGGGGCTTAGCGGAGTGTTTAAAGGTCCTGAAAAGGCTTACGCGGCTGAGGATATTCAAAGAAATATTGTCAGCGTAACAGGTAAGGGCGAACTGGCCATCAAGCCGGATATCGTATATCTGTCGATTGGTGTGACTTCGTCTGCAGAAACGGCACAGGATGCGCAAAAGGTTAACGGAGCCAAAATCGCCAAGCTGACCTCTTTGCTCAAGACCACCTGGGGCATTGCCGACAAGGATATCCAGAGCACACAATTCAGCGTACAGCCTAACTACACCTATAGTGAAAAAGACGGACAGCAGGTGAAAGGTTATATCGCACAGCACACCCTGCAGGTAGCTTACCGTGATCTGGCCAAAGTGGGCGCTCTGCTGGATGCTGCTTCCACAGCGGGTGCGAACAACATCGGTAATGCGCAGTTTGCGATAGAAGATCCTTCGGCATTTGAAGCTCAGGTCATTGAAAAAGCGATGGCAAATGCCGATGCAAAAGCGGCCGCAATTGCTAAAGCAGCTAAGCGCAGTCTCGGCTCGGTTGTTACGGTTATCCAGAACGATGACGGCAACCACCCGGTCATTTACATGGAGAATGCAGCCATGAGTAAAGCAGCTGCGGATACAGCCGGCGGGACTTCGGTAGAGCCTGGTGAAGTTAAGGTTTCCACACAGCTTAACGTTGTTTACGAACTGAAATAAGAAACAGAAGATGGGAGGCTCTGCTTCTGCCGCTTACGGCGCAGCAGGGCCTCTTTTTCAGCTTACTCAGGCCCCCTGTGAGATATGAAATCTCTCATTTTGTTTAAAGAATTGTAACAAGACCCTTTAAAATGGCTAAGAAAACTTAAGAAACTGTAAGCGTCATTGTAACAATAGTGGCTTCTGTTTTCACTATAATGGTATGAGCGGGCCGGGACCGTTAAGCTTCCGGGTCAAAGGGAATTACAACAAAATCAATCATCGTGCCAGCGGAAGGGGAAATCATTCATGAATATTATATCGAAGGAACAAGCCCGTAAATGGGCTGCAGGATTGATGGCAGCAGGTATGCTGCTTGGCGGAGGCATATTGCCGGCCGGGACCAGTGAGGCAGCAGTGGCCAAACCGGTAGCTAAGGCGGAGCAAACGCAGGTCGTGCTGAAATGGAACGGAAACATTACACAGCAGACCGGGATTTATAGCGGCGGAAAGGTATGGGTACCTGTCAGCTTCCTGCGTGATAGCCTGAACATGCCAGTATCGTATGATAAGGCAGAAAAGATTTACTCGATTGGCAAAGGAAACACGCTGACCAAACTGATGGTTTCGGATTACGGCATTTCCATTTCAGTGAATAATTATTTCCTTGGAGATTATGAAGGAAAAAATATCAATAACCGCCTGTATGTTCCTTTCGACCTGCTGACCGATTATCTCGGTTACAAGGGGGATTGGAATGCACCCTCGGGCCGGCTCAATGTAATGAAGCAGGTGCAGAATGCGATCACCATTAAGACGGAGAGCTTCATTAAGGAACGGGAAGATGCGCCCATCAAGCTGGATTATCCGCAGGTGAGCGGCCTGGAGAATGCCGAGGCCCAGAAAGCGATCAATGATACAATTAAACAGACGATCCTAAAGTTTGCGGCAGATGCCGAGAATCAAATCGCGAACAAATCGGAGGATGACCGGCCGTACGAATTTGAGGGCGGCTATGTGGTTACCTACAATCAGAACGGTGTACTCAGCCTTGTCACACAGCAATACGGTTATACCGGCGGGGCCCATGGAATGACCTACCGCAACGCCTTCACCTTCTCGCTGAAGGATGGTAAACGCCTCCTGCTGGGTGACCTGTTCGGTGCTAACCCTAATTATAAAAAAGAGCTGAACGCCAAGCTGACCAAGCTTTTAAAAGCTGATGGAGGGTATCTCGGCGGATTCGCCGGGCTGAATACAGAAAAATATTTCTACTTGAAGGAAGGCAAGGTAGTCTTATTCTTCCAGTTATACGAGTATACAGCTTATGCTGCCGGGTTCCCCCAGTTCACCTTCACCTTTAAGGAAATGCTGCCGGATGGAAGCAGCCCGTTTGCAGCCCTGAAGTAACGGTAATCAGAAGCTCCGCCAATGCGGGTTATAGGTATCCCGCCGTTCCCCGGTACCGGCTCCATTCATAAGCTAAACAAAGAAAGCAGCTTAGTGGATGGGAGGGAAATATGATGAGCTATCAGTACACCGCTATTGGTGATTCCCTGACGACGGGGTTTGGAGCGCTGCCCGGTAACGGATTTGTTCCGGTTTACCGCAGAATGGCGGAGGCGCGCCTGCGTACGCCCATCCGCTTAACCAATTTAGGCGTAAATGGGCTGACAACAGACGGGCTGGAGCAGCGTCTTAAAGCGGATTACAACTTCCGGCTGGCGGTCAGCGATGCGGACCTGATTACGATATCGATCGGCGGCAATGATCTGATCAAGGCCGCTAAGGCGGCAGGCACCCGCCCAGGTGATCTGTCGCCGCTGCTCCAGAAGGCGCTGCGCAATTGCAAACGGAACATCAGTGACATTATGAGTACGTTATCACAGCTCAAGGCAGGTATGCCAAGGCCCTATATCATCCGCATGGTCGGACTGTACAATCCTTATCCGCAAATTGATGAAGCTACGGACTGGGTCCGGCAATTCAACCGGTATACTGCTGGATACAGCAGCCGGGTCTTCGGGTTTGCCTCCATCTATAATGAGTTTGCCGGCAATGAACGCGGCCTGCTGTTTATTGATCATATTCACCCGAACGGGAAGGGGTACCGGGTTATTGCAGACAAACTGGATGGCCTGGGGTATGGCCGTTTGGGGTAGGTTTGCTTAATGTATAGGCATCAATTAATTGATAGAACTGCACAAAAAGGCTGCCGGGGCCCTTTAGGGTCCCGGCAGCCTTTTTGCTGTTGCTTCTGTTACACGCCTGTTGGCAATGTCTTCTCGATGACTTTATCGACAATACCATATTCAGCTGCATCGGCAGCACTCATGAAGTAGTCGCGGTCGGTATCCTTCTCAATCTTCTCCAGCGGCTGGCCGGTACGCTCGGACAGGATGCGGTTCAGCTTCTCGCGCAGCTTGATGATGCGGCGGGCGCGGATTTCGATATCCGAAGCCTGGCCTTGGGCACCGCCAAGCGGCTGGTGAATCATAATTTCGCTGTTTGGCAGCGCAAAACGTTTGCCCTTGGCACCGGCGTTCAGCAGGAAAGCTCCCATGGAAGCGGCCATGCCCACGCAGATTGTGGAAACATCCGGTTTAATGTACTGCATTGTATCAAATATAGCCATGCCTGCCGTGATGGAACCGCCGGGGCTGTTCACATACAGGTGAATATCCTTATCCGGATCTTCAGCCGCCAGGAATAGCATTTGTGCGATGATGGAATTGGCAACCACGTCATTGACCTCTGTTCCAAGGAAAATGATGCGGTCCTTCAGCAGGCGGGAATAGATGTCATAAGCGCGCTCGCCGCGATTGCTCTGTTCTACTACCATAGGGATATAACTCACGTGGAAAACCTCCTTGAATTGGCTATTCGAATGTGTTCATTTTTACTGTTACCGTATTAACCACATGATAAACAAATTCAAACAAAAAGTCAAAGAAAGTCAAACTTAGTTTCAAAAAAAAGAGCCATCAAGTGGCTCTTTGGTTAATTAACAGTATGACGACTGCTAAATTATGTACAAATAAGTAAATAATGGCGCGCCCGCCAAGAATCGAACTTGGATCTCAGGCTTCGGAGGCCTACGTCATATCCATTGGACCACGGGCGCAACAAAAATTATTATAATACATTTATTGTACAAATGCAATGGATCAGCGTCAGTGTTCAGAAAATATCTTTGCCGGCATACAGCGACAAGGTATAGCCCTACCAGAAACAGGCCTAGACCGGGCATTTCTGTGCCTTCAACCCTGCTTTCGGGTCTTTCCATGCCTTGTTAGATGTATAAGATGAACAGTGGTTGAGAATTATACTCTCGGATGACTTGCACTCCGCGTAATATTTGGTTAGAATATGAGTGGGACTTAAAAAGTTAGCCCGGGACATTTTGAGACCACGAACAAGGGAATAGAGAAAGACGAAGTTGCAGGAGTGAAAGCATGCGCAATTTATTGGAAATCCAAAAGCAGCTTCTGCCGGATCTCATGGAAACCCTTAAGAGACGTTACACGATTCTACATCAGATCATGCTGTCCGATATTATTGGGCGCAGAACGCTGGCTGCCTCGCTGGATATGACCGAGCGTGTGCTGCGTGCCGAGACGGATCTTCTGAAATCGCAAGGGCTCATTGAGATCGAGAGTGTCGGCATGCGTATTAGCGATGCCGGTCGCAGAACGCTTGACCTGCTAGAGCCGATCGCCAAGAGTCTGTTTGGCCTGGATGATCTGGAAGAGAAGATTCGCTCAACGTATGGTCTTAATAAAGTAATTATTGTGCCCGGAGATTGCGAGACATCGCCGTTCACGAAGCGTGAGCTGGGACGTGCAGGTGCGAAGGCATTTCTCGGAGTGCTGCGCAGCGACGATACCATTGCCGTAACAGGCGGCTCTACATTAGCTGAGATGGCCGATCAGCTGACCTTGCCCTTATCCCTTTCCTATAAGAATGCATGGGTTGTCCCTGCACGCGGAGGACTTGGAGAGAGCATGGAAATTCAGGCGAATACGATTGCTTCAACAATGGCTAAGCGGATCGGGGCGAATTACCGTCTGCTGCATGTGCCGGATCTGCTCAGTGAGGATGCTTACCAGTCTCTGGCGCATGACTCGAACATTGGGGAGATCGTGCAAATCATCCGCAGATCGCGTATTATTGTTCATGGAATCGGTGATGCCATTGAAATGACCCGCCGCCGCAAGCTGGATGAGACGACAGTCTCAGAGATCCAGGCAGAGGGCGCGGTTGCCGAATCGTTCGGCTATTATTTTAACGAAGCTGGCCAGGTTGTCCATACCATGCTTACGATGGGGCTCCGATTAGAGGATATCATCCGTACGGAAGTTGTTGTCGGTATAGCAGGGGGCAAACGCAAGGCCAAAGCAATCCACGCAATGCTGCGATTCGGGCAAGAGGACATTCTTGTTACAGATGAGGCTGCTGCCGTCGAAATCGGCAAAGACATCGACAAACAGTTGCAGCAAGTTCTATAGCTTCCAGGATATGGGGAGCGCCCGCAGTTATTTTGCATTATACTTAACATTGTTGTCTTGACGAGCTTCACGGCTTGTCTTGAATAAATAAAACGAAATCTAGGAGGAACTATTCAATGAGTGTAAAAGTTGGTATTAACGGTTTTGGACGTATTGGACGCCTTGCATTCCGCCGTATTCAAAATGTAGAAGGTATCGAAGTGGTAGCAATCAACGACCTGACTGACGCTAAGATGCTTGCTCATTTGCTTAAATATGATACAACTCAAGGTAAATTCCAAGGTGAAGTTGAAGTTCATGACGGATTCTTCAAAGTAAACGGCAAAGACGTTAAGGTTCTGGCTAACCGCAACCCTGAAGAACTTCCTTGGGGAGAGCTTGGCGTAGACATCGTTCTGGAATGCACAGGTTTCTTCACAACTAAAGAAGCTGCTGAAAAACACCTTAAAGGCGGAGCTAAAAAAGTAGTTATCTCTGCTCCAGCTACAGGCGACATGAAAACTGTTGTTTACAACGTAAACGATGACATCCTTGATGGTTCTGAAACAGTTATCTCCGGCGCATCTTGCACAACTAACTGCCTGGCTCCAATGGCAAAAGTTCTGAACGACAAGTTCGGTATCGTTGAAGGCCTGATGACTACTATCCACGCTTACACAGGTGACCAGAACACTCTTGATGCTCCACACGCAAAAGGCGACTTCAGACGTGCCCGCGCTGCTGCTGAGAACATCATCCCTAACACTACCGGTGCTGCAAAAGCAATCGGTCTGGTTATCCCAGAACTGAAAGGCAAACTTGACGGTGCAGCACAACGTGTGCCTGTAGCGACTGGTTCCCTGACTGAGCTGGTAACTGTTCTGGATAAGAATGTTACTGTTGAAGAAATCAACGCAGCTATGAAAGAAGCTTCCGATCCAGAAACTTACGGCTACACTGAAGATGAAATCGTATCTTCCGACATCAAGGGTATGACTTTCGGTTCCCTGTTCGATGCAACACAAACTAAAGTCCTGACTGTTGGCGACAAACAACTGGTTAAAACCGTTGCTTGGTACGACAATGAAATGTCCTACACTGCACAACTCGTTCGTACTTTGGAAAAATTCGCAAAACTTGCTCAGTAAGACTGATTTAATATAAGCAGCATTTATAGAGCGGAAACAGAACTTCCTTGTTTCCGCTCTTTCTAAATGGGATTCGCATGAACCAATTTTGGGTGTGGAGGAAACTAATCATGAACAAAAAAAGCGTCCGTGATGTAGAAGTAACAGGCAAACGCGTATTCGTACGCGTAGATTTCAACGTGCCAGTGGAAGACGGTAAGATCACTGATGATACCCGTATCCGCGAAACACTTCCAACGATTAAATACCTGATCGAGAACGGTGCAAAGGTCATTCTGGCCAGCCACATGGGCCGTCCGAAGGGTCAATTCGTTGATTCCATGCGCCTTACCGGTGCTGCTGTTCGTTTGTCCGAGCTGCTCGGCAAACCGGTAGCCAAAGCTGATGAAGCTGTGGGTGATGCAGTGAAAGCACAAATCGCTGAACTGAACAATGGCGATGTGCTTGTGCTTGAGAATGTCCGTTTCTATCCGGGTGAAGAAAAGAACGATCCTGAACTGGCTAAGCAGTTCGCAGAACTGGCTGACCTGTTCGTCAACGACGCATTCGGCGCGGCTCACCGTGCACATGCTTCGACTGAAGGAATCGCTCACTTCCTGCCGGCTGTATCCGGTCTGCTGATGGAGAAAGAATTGTCCGTACTGGGCAAAGCTCTGTCCAACCCTGAGCGTCCTTTCACTGCCATCATCGGCGGTTCCAAGGTTAAGGACAAAATCGATGTTATCGACAACCTCTTGAACCTGGCTGACAATGTTCTGATCGGCGGCGGCCTTTCCTATACATTCACCAAAGCTCAAGGTTATGAAATCGGCAACTCGCTGGTAGACAACGATAAAATTGATGCTGCTCTCGGATTCATTGAGAAAGCTGAAAAATTGGGCAAAAACTTCGTGCTTCCGGTTGACGTTGTAGTTGCTGACAAGTTCGGCGCAGATGCCAACACCAAAATTGTAGATGTAACTGAAATTCCTGAGGGCTGGGAAGGTCTGGACATCGGTCCTAAGACTCGTGAAATCTATGCTGATATTATCAAAAACTCCAAGCTGGTTGTCTGGAACGGTCCTATGGGCGTGTTCGAAATCGACATCTTTGCTGAAGGTACAATTGCCGTAGCGAAGGCTTGCGCAACAACTGAGGGTTATACTGTGATCGGCGGCGGAGATTCCGCAGCTGCAGCTGAGAAATTCCACCTGGCTGACCAAATGGATCACATCTCCACAGGCGGCGGTGCATCCCTGGAGTTCATGGAAGGTAAGGCACTTCCTGGCGTAGAGGCACTGAACGACAAGTAAGACGCGAAGAAGGAGGCAATTCAAGATTATGAGCAGAACACCTATTATTGCGGGCAACTGGAAAATGTTCAAAACTGTTCCGGAAGCCGAAGGTTTCATCGCTGAAATCAAAGGCCAAGCAGAAGTAGAAGGCGTTGAAACTGTTATTTGCGCTCCTTTTACTAACCTGCCTGCTCTGGTTGCAGCGGTTAAAGGATCAAGTATCAAAATCGGTGCACAGAACCTGCACTTCGAAGATAACGGAGCTTATACTGGCGAGATCAGCGGCGTAATGCTGAAGGATCTTGGCGTAGACTACGTGATCATCGGCCACTCCGAGCGTCGTGCTTATTTCGGCGAAACGGATGAAATTGTGAACAAAAAAATGCATGCGGCCTTCCGCCACGGCATTACTCCTATTGTATGTGTCGGCGAAAAGCTCGAAGAGCGCGAAGCTGACCAGACTAAGGATGTTTGCAAGGTTCAAACCGAAGCGGCATTTGCCGGTTTGAGTGCTGAACAAGCAGCTCAAGTGGTTATTGCTTATGAGCCTATCTGGGCTATCGGAACAGGTAAATCCTCTACTTCCCAAGATGCCAACGAAGTTATTGCTTACATTCGTACCCTTGTAAAAGGCCTGTACGATGAAGCAACAGCTGAAGCTGTTCGTATCCAGTACGGCGGTAGTGTGAAGCCTGAGAACGTAACGGAGTACATGAGTCAAAGCGACATCGACGGCGCTCTTGTCGGCGGTGCCAGCCTGCAGCCTGCTTCCTTCGTTTCACTCGTTGAGGGGGCGAAATAAGGATGTCAGCTCCAAGACCTGTAGCTCTAATCATCATGGACGGTTTCGGATTGCGGAATACAGCTGAAGGCAACGCGGTTGCCCAGGCTAATAAGCCCAACTATGACCGTTACCTGAAACAATATCCGAACACTACGCTTACCGCTTGCGGCGAAGCTGTAGGTCTGCCTGAAGGACAAATGGGCAACTCGGAAGTGGGTCACCTTAACATCGGCGCAGGCCGGATCGTATACCAGGATCTGACCCGTATCGACAAGTCGATCCGTGACGGGGAATTCTTCGAGAACGAAACGCTGGTTGCTGCTGTAAGAAGCGCTAAGTCTACCGGCAAAAAGCTTCACCTGTATGCACTGGTCTCCGACGGAGGCGTACACAGTCATATTAATCACCTGTTCGCCATGCTTGATCTGGCCAAGAAAGAAGATATGCACGAAGTGTATATCCATGCTTTCATGGACGGACGCGACGTACCTCCTGACAGCGGACAGAAGTTCGTTCAGGATCTCATCGCGAAGATTGAAGAAGTGGGTGTAGGTAAAATCGCTACAGTATCCGGACGTTACTTCGCGATGGACCGCGACAAGCGCTGGGAACGTGTAGAGAAGGCTTACCGTGCTATGGTATATGGCGAAGGCCCTAAATATACCGATGCTCTGCAGGCGATCACTGGATCCTACCAGAATTCGGTATATGATGAATTCGTTGAGCCAAGTGTTATCGTGGACAGCAATGATAAGCCGGTTGCGGTAGTGGAAAGCGGCGACTCCGTCGTGTTCCTGAACTTCCGTCCTGACCGCGCGATTCAGCTGTCGCAGGTATTCACCAACTCCGATTTCCGCGGTTTCGACCGTGGTCCCTTGTTCCCGCAGGGTCTGCACTTCGTATGTCTGACTACGTTCAGCGAAACGGTG
Organism: Paenibacillus tianjinensis; assembly: GCF_017086365.1. NCBI lineage: Bacteria > Bacillati > Bacillota > Bacilli > Caryophanales > Paenibacillaceae > Paenibacillus > Paenibacillus tianjinensis. Next base: position 185,535 of record NZ_CP070969.1, read on the forward strand.
CAAGGCTATGTGGCGTACTCGCCGAAGAACCTGGATAATACCCTGGGTGAAGTGCTTGTACAGAACAACAAGAAGCAGCTGCGTATCGCGGAAACTGAAAAGTACCCGCACGTAACCTTCTTCTTCAGCGGCGGACGCGATGAAGAGCTTCCCGGCGAAACCCGTATCCTGATCAACTCGCCAAAAGTAGCAACCTATGACCTGAAGCCTGAGATGAGCGCATACGAAGTGGCGGCGGCCTGCGTTGCGGAAATCGAAGCGGACAGACAGGATGCGATTATCCTTAACTTTGCGAACCCTGATATGGTTGGACACTCCGGCATGCTGGAGCCTACCATCAAGGCCGTTGAAGTAACAGATGAATGTGTGGGTAAAGTTGTGGATGCAGTTGTTGCCAAAGGCGGCGTGGCAATCATCATTGCCGACCATGGTAATGCGGATATGGTCTTTGACGAGAACGGTCGTCCGTTCACGGCTCATACCACGAACCCGGTTCCTTTCATCGTAACGACTGAGAATGTTGTTCTGCGCGAATCCGGTATCCTTGCCGATGTGGCACCGACAATCCTTGATCTGATGGGACTCCCGCAGCCTGCGGAAATGACCGGACAATCCATGATTGCCAGCCGTAAATAAGCAAGACCCTAAGCAATCTAATGAATACCAAAACCCTATTTAAAAGGAGATTAACTTACATGACTATTATTTCTGATGTATATGCACGCGAAGTCCTTGACTCCCGCGGTAACCCTACTGTAGAGGTTGATGTTTATCTGGAATCCGGCGCTAAAGGCCGCGCTATCGTTCCTTCCGGCGCTTCCACAGGCGCTCATGAAGCTGTTGAGCTTCGTGATGGCGACAAATCCCGTTACATGGGCAAAGGCGTTCTGAAAGCTGTTGAGAACGTAAATGAAATCATCGCTCCAGAAGTAATCGGTATGGACGCTCTTGACCAAGTGGGCATCGACAAATTGATGATCACTTTGGATGGAACTCCTAACAAAGGCAAGCTGGGCGCTAATGCAATCCTGGCTGTATCCATGGCCGTAGCTCGTGCAGCTGCAGCAGCTTTGGATATTCCTTTGTATGTATACCTGGGCGGATTCAACGCTAAAGCACTGCCAGTACCAATGATGAACATCATCAACGGTGGTGAGCATGCTGACAACAACATCGACGTTCAAGAGTTCATGGTTCTGCCAGTAGGCGCTCCAAGCTTCAAAGAAGCTCTTCGTACAGGTGCTGAAATCTTCCACAACCTGAAATCCGTACTGCAGTCCAAAGGCCTGAACACAGCTGTAGGTGACGAAGGCGGTTTCGCTCCAAACCTTGGTTCGAACGAAGAAGCAATCACTACAATCATCGAAGCGATTGAAAAAGCTGGTTACAAACCAGGCGTTGACGTATTCCTGGGTATGGACGTTGCTTCCACCGAGTTCTACAAAGACGGTAAATACACACTTGCTGGCGAAGGTAAATCTTACACTTCCGCTGAGTATGTAGACCTTCTGGCTTCATGGGTTGAGAAGTACCCAATCATCACCATCGAAGACGGTATGTCCGAAGACGACTGGGAAGGCTGGAAATTGCTTACTGAAAAATTGGGCGACAAAGTTCAATTGGTTGGTGACGACCTGTTCGTTACAAACACTGAGCGTCTTGCTACAGGTATCGAAAAAGGTATCGGTAACTCCATCCTGGTTAAGGTTAACCAAATTGGTACATTGACTGAAACTTTCGATGCTATCGAAATGGCTAAACGCGCTGGCTACACTGCTGTTATCTCCCACCGTTCCGGTGAGTCCGAAGACAGCACAATCGCTGATATCGCTGTAGCTACCAATGCTGGCCAGATCAAAACTGGTGCTCCTTCCCGTACAGACCGTGTTGCTAAATACAACCAATTGCTTCGCATCGAAGACGAACTGGGTGAATTGGCTCAATACAACGGCCTGAAATCCTTCTACAACCTCAAAAGATAATATCTTCTGATATTAGCTTCATAAGAGCCTGCCGCTTTTCGGCAGGCTCTTTTTTTGCTTTTCTGGATATAGGGTTCTTCCATTTATAGATAGATTCGTAGCAAGAAGGTTGTATTCGCTGGAGCGCTATGATAAAATAAAAATGCTGTTTATGAAATCGTGAAATTAAAATTAGCATAGATAGTGATGCTTGGACGTAGGAGGTGGAAGTGAATGGATATCTTTTTGAAAGTATTGCTCCTGATTTTTTCCGTCGGTCTGATTGCGGTCGTTCTTCTGCAAAAGGGGAAAAGCGCAGGTCTTTCCGGTGCCATCTCCGGCGGTGCTGAGCATCTCTTTGGTAAAACTAAAGCACGCGGTATGGAACTCGTACTTCAGCGTGTAACAGTCGCATTGGCGGCTGGATTCTTCATCATGTCGATCATCGTTGCCATCGTCATTGACTAAATTGCATACACTAAGCCTTCGCTCTGTTCTGGATGGAATGGGGCGGGGGCTTTTTTGTTATGAAAATTTATGAATGCTTTAACCTTCTGATGATCATAACAGGGATGGTCGGGATTGATTTCGTGTATACTAGGGTATGAGTATATATAGGTAAAATTTACTTGAATGATTTCGGGCAGTAAAGGACAAGACATACATATATGCCAGCGGCATACGAATGCTGCGGAGGGCCGAGGTGACGTACTTGATAACACAGGAAATATTACTTGATTACATGCGGGAAACCGCTTATAAGCCGCTAACTTACGATGAATTGGTAAGCCACTTTGCATTAGAGGACAGCGCTTCGTTTAAGGCGTTTGAGGACTTGCTGGTCGAGCTCGAACAGGACGGCCGGATTGTATTGACCCGGAACAGCCGCTATGGCGTACCGGAGCGGATGGATTTGCTGCGTGGACGACTGCAGGCCCATGCGAAGGGTTTTGCTTTTCTGATTCCAGATGACCGCGACCATCCCGATGTATACATTCATGCCAACGATCTTAAAGGGGCTATGAACGGAGATATCGTCCTGATCCGAATCACGTCCAAGAGTCCGTCAGGCGGCCGCATGGAAGGTGAAGTAGTGCGCATCGTCAAAAGAGGCGTACTCCAGACCGTCGGTGTATTCCAAAGCCTGGAGACCTACGGATTTGTGCTGCCTGATGATAAGCGGATTAACCGCGATATTTTTATCCCGAAACAGTCCTTTAAAGGGGCGGTAGACGGTGAAAAGGTTGTCGTCCGTATCGTAAATTACCCAGAAGGCCGCTCTGCGGCAGAAGGCGAGATTATTGAAATACTGGGGCATAAGGATGACCCGGGCGTTGATATTTTGTCGGTCATCCGCAAGCATCAGCTGCCGGAAGCTTTTCCGGCTGAAGTGATGGCAGAAGCAGAGCAAGCGCCGGACTCCATTACGGAAGAAGAGATTATTCAGCAGGGCCGCCGTGATCTGCGCGGGCTTAACATTGTTACTATCGACGGCGCAGATGCCAAAGACCTTGATGATGCAGTCAATGTCGAGCGTCTGGAGAACGGGCACTATAAGCTGGGGGTTCATATTGCCGACGTGGGCTATTATGTGCGCGAAGGCTCGGAGCTTGATAAGGAAGCTTATGACCGGGGATGCAGCGTGTACTTGGTGGACCGGGTAATTCCGATGCTGCCGCACCGTCTGTCGAACGGGATATGCAGTCTTAATCCGCAGGTGGACCGGCTTACGATGTCTTGTGAGATGGAATTCAATGAGCATATGAAGGTCGTGAAGCATGATGTCTTTACGAGTGTGATCCGTACCAAGGAAAGAATGACCTATGCCAATGTCCGCAAAATCGTCGAGGATGAAGATCCAGAGCTGCTGGAGCGCTATAGCCCGCTGATTGAGGATTTCCGTCTGATGAAAGAGCTGGCGATGAAGCTGCGCGATGCGCGGATGCGGCGCGGGGCGGTAGACTTTGACTTTGAAGAGAGCAAGATTATCGTCGATGAAACCGGCAAGGCGATCGATATTGTAAAACGCGAGCGCTCCGTGGCTGAACAGATCATCGAGGAATTCATGCTGGCGGCCAACGAGACGGTGGCTGAGCATTTCCACTGGCTTAAGGTTCCGTTCCTGTACCGGATTCATGAAGATCCGGATCCGGAGAAGCTACAGAACTTCATGGCGTTTGCCGCGAACTTTGGCTATCATGTCAAAGGCCGGGGCAACTCGGTTCATCCGCGTGCGCTGCAGGACCTGCTGGAGCAGATTCAGGGCACGAAAGAGCAGACGGTTATCAGCACGATGATGCTGCGGTCGATGAAGCAGGCCAAATACGATGCGGAGAGTACAGGCCACTTCGGCCTCGCTGCCGAATACTATTCCCACTTCACTTCACCGATCCGCCGGTATCCTGACCTTGTTATTCACCGGGTCATGCGTGAGGTGCTTGAGAACGGCGGAGCCCTGACTGAGAAGCGGCAGGAATACTTGGCAACACGGATGCCGGATATCGCCCAGCAATCCTCAGAACGCGAGCGTGTGGCGGTTGAGGCGGAACGCGATACGGAGCAGCTGAAGAAGTGCGAGTTCATGCAGGATAAGGTAGGCGAGGAATTCGAGGCCATGATCAGCAGTGTGACCAGCTTCGGGATGTTCATCGAGCTGGATAACACCGTCGAAGGTCTCATACGTCTCAGCGCGCTGAGCGATGATTACTACCACTTCGACGAGGCCCATATGGCGCTCATCGGCGAGCGCACCTCCAAGGTGTTCCGCATCGGCGATGAGGTGAAGATCCGCGTTGCCAAGGTTAACATGGACGACCACACGATCGACTTCGAGCTGGTCGACATGAAGCCGCGCGCGGCAGGCGAGCACCGCAGCTATGGCGGCCGCGGCGGCAAAGGCGGCCGTCCGGGGGCCGGCGGCTTCGGCAAGCCGTCCGGCGGTAAAGCCGGCAGCGGCGGCAAGGGCCGCGGCGGGAAAGGCAAGCCCGGCGCTGCAGGCGGCGCGGGCAAGGGCAAGGCCGGCGGCGCAGGGAACGCCGGCAAACGCAAAGGCGGCGCGGTAGCGACCGGCGCCTGGGAGACAACGCCGCGCAATGATGCGGCGACCGGTGGCGGCGCACCCGCAGGTGCGCCTGCGCGCGGCAAGCGCGGGGGCGGCCCGGCTGAGGCTGCGCGCCGGGCCTTTGCCGCCCTGAACAGCGAAGCGGGCGGCAGCAGTGCGCCGCGTGAGCGCAGCGGCGGTGGGCGTGGCCGCGGCGGAGAGGCCGGAGGCGGTGCCGGGGGACGCGGCATCAGCTTCGGCTTCGGCTCCGGCAAGGGCGGCTACGGCGCGCCGACAGGCGGCGATGCCGGCAGCGGCGAGCTGCGCGGCGTTGATGCGAACACCCGGTTCAGCAGCCGGGAGGATCGCGGGTTCGAGAGCCGCGGCAGCGGCTCGGAAGGCAAGAACAAGGGCCGCCGCAAGAAGAACAAAGGCGGCCCCTTCATCGGCGCTTCGGTGACGCCGGGCAATGTGGAGACGTCGGATAACGTTTCTGCTAAGCGCAGCGACAACGGCAGCAACGCCGAAAGTGCGGTCCGCCGGAAGAAAAAGAAGAAAAAGCCTCAGGAATAGGCTGAGGGTGATAAATGGGCGCTATTCCCTGGAAGGGGAATAGCGCTTTTTTAGAGCTTACTGACATACATATGTCAAAATGCTTGGCAAACGTTAGGGGCTTACTTCCTTGCGTTCAGCGGATTCCTTTTGATACAATAAAGATCTGATGTTCGGAGAATAGAATTTAAGGAGTGACTTTCATGGGTAAAAAAGCAGACGGGAAAGTGCTCGCCCAGAACAAAAAAGCTTCCCATGATTATTACATTGAGGATACTTATGAAGCGGGATTGGTGCTGACCGGCACAGAGATCAAATCGCTGCGTAACGGACGCGCTAATATCGGGGACGCTTTTGCCACCATTCGTAACGGGGAGATTTTTGTGCACAACATGCATATTAGCCCGTTCGAACAGGGGAACCGTGCCAACCCTACCGATCCGACACGTACCCGCAAGCTGCTGATGCACAAGGAGCAGATCCATAAGCTGCTGGGGCAGTCCAAACGCGAGGGCTTTACGATCGTGCCGCTCAAGGTCTATGTGCGCAACGGCTACGCCAAGCTGCTGATCGGCCTCGGTAAAGGGAAGAAAGAATACGACAAGCGTGATTCGGCCGCCAAACGCGATGCACAGCGCGATATCCAGCGTGTACTGCGCGATAAGCAGAAGATCGCCAGGTAGCAGGGCCGGCGTTAGCCGAAGCCCAAAGTTCCAGATTGCTCCTGCAATTCCTTTAACCCACATGTTAAAGTGTTGATAAATGTGCTATACTGTGTAAGTAAAGCTTATTGCTTCAGAACAGCCTTCTTGATCAAGAAAGCTGTAGACCGGATCATTTCTTGCTCGCTGGTCCGCTTAATCCGAAGCGCCCTTTCTAATGAGGGGCCGTTCTTGGATTCGACGGGGGTAGTTCGAGCATGAGTAGCGAGTAGTGGGGACGCGTCCGCTTTATCAACGCTAAAGCCTATTAAACGGCAAACAACAAACAAACTACGCTTTCGCAGCCTAAGAAACTGTGTGCGTGCTTCTACCCTGCATCGCCCATGTGACAGGGATAGGGGCTAACTAGTAGTGGGATACGCCGCTTGGTCTCCGCCTGGGGTCAACGGAAGAAGATAATCAGGCTGACCCAACGTATAGCCGGTTACGGGGCGATACTCGGGTGACATCAAAACTGTGACTACACTCGTAGAAGCTTATGTGCCGTTATCTTCGGACAGGGGTTCGACTCCCCTCGGCTCCATATGGAGTATCAGTGAAGACACCTTAATCGGTGTCTTTTCTCATTTCAGCGGATGTTTTGGGCGATACATGGTGGTTAAAAAGCTTGCCACTACGCGGTTTCTGAGACTTGCTGTTAATGGATACAGTGAGTTTCACTGAGCCTATACGGAGACAGAAGGCATTGGCCGCCACGTAACCAGTGATAAATATGATCCCCTTCGGCGTGTGTTTTTGCCCCCCATGCCTCATCATCCTTACTTCGCTTCGTTAAAACAACTTCTCAAAGCTACCTCACTAAAGGCTCTAAAGTATCTCAGTTCTTCGATTACTCCTACTGCACTTGTTTTTTTTCCTAAACTGCTGAAGAGTATATTACTGTTCAATACTCCATAATACACAGGAGTGTTCATTTCATTGTGGACGTACACCTGCTAATGCTTGCTATTTTAGGATTCCAAATAAAAAAACATAATATTTTGCTTTAAACCAGTCGTTTTTCCGTTTTGGAGAAACGGCTATTTTTGTGCTGTATTTTCTATGTTTACCTGTTGAAAATGCTTACTACAAAATTGAAAATGAGAAAAATTTCCTGACCCCTCTAGGATAATTATAAAGAAGGATCTATTAAGAATTACTGCCCGGGGGGTGCCATTTGCGACTTGTGTCTATGCACTTAGTGATGCAGGCCTTTTGTGTTCTGTTTGCGTAAAACAGTGAGGAAGGTAGAACTTGCAACTTTACAGTTGAGTTTACAGAAGGGGAAACATCGAGGCTGCTCGCCAAAATTGGCGGACAGCTCTCCTGAGTTTGATTCATGACTTTCCCCCGATTCTGGTGAAAAGGGTTGAGCCCTGGGACAACTCAAGGAAGAGAACGCTCTTGAAAGGAGGTGATATCAATGAACAAGTAACGAGCATTACCAGAAGACATAAGAACATAAACGATAATTTGCACATTCCTCAAATCTGGGGAACGAGCAATACGTAAGAAGGTGAAAGTATTTAGACTTTACGCCAAAAATGGCGAAAACCCCTTCTGATTTTCTGATCAACAGCTTTTCCCCATTTATGGGGAGAACTGCATTCCAAAACGGAAAGCAGCTTGAAAGGAGGTGATAACAATGGTCGAGAAGCGAGGATTACCTGAAGACATAACCGTGCTGATGCGGCAGCTAGTCATGAACGGCCACATACGTATGGCTGGCACTGTTCTGTACACGTACTTTATCAGGTGCTGGAAACTGGATGATGAACATGCAGCGTACTACATGCGGCGTTACTTTGAAAAGTATTTCGCTTCGCAGTTGCAGAGATACCTACACAAGCTTAACAAAGTATGATCTATTTTAAGTGTGAAAGGAGTCATCCATGCGTCACTCATCATCAGGCTCGGGTCGGATAGAGAGTCCACTTTGTCTTGATTCGCCTGAAAGCCGTCAGTACATGCGACTACTCGTTCAAGTTGTTCTGCATCAAATGAAGATAAACCAAACAAAAAAAGGTGGCCCACAAATGGAGCACACCAAGTAATACGTCTAAGAACAGCTTAACAAAAATATAGTTCGCTCACAAGCAGGAGAGGCCACCACGGTCTCTTCTATTGGCATTTTAACAATACGGAGGTTAATGACATGCAATCATATCAAATGAACAACCTGAAAGCCCTACTGGCAAATACGCTCTGCGAAAAGTCAGAGGGATACGTGATGGAGCAGTTGTTCAACCGCTATACTACTTTGCCTGAACTATTGGATGTGGACGAACATGAGCTGCTAACCATTAAAGGGATTGGCAAGTCTAAGGCCCGCCAGATCATATCTGTCCTGCAACTGGCACGTATCTTGAATGCACCAACTCAAGAGGTATACACCATACGCTCTCCTAAAGATGCAGCAGACCTCATGATGCCGGAGCTCGCCCACTTGCAACGAGAGCACTTTGTACTGCTCTTTCTGAATACAAAGAACAGAGTGATTGGTAAAGAGACAATTGCTATCGGATCACTGGATTCAGCTATTGTCCATCCACGCGAGGTCTATAAAGCCGCTGTTAAAAGAAGCTCTGCTGCAATCATAGCCATTCACAACCATCCCTCAGGAGACCCAACTCCATCACAGGAGGATATCGCTCTTACCGAACGTCTGGTGAACGCAGGAGAGATTATGGGAGTGCAGCTTTTGGATCATCTAATTATCGCTAATGAAAACTACTGCTCAATGAAAGAGCGTGGCCTGATGTAACTCCTTCACTGTTATGTTCGAGCCGCCCTTGATACGGAGCCTCTGTCGCCACGATACACGGCGATAAGGCGATGCTATGAACCAGCATCACCAAGGCATCAGCCTATCATGGCGACCCCTCCGTATAAAGGGCTTTAGCGTTAAGTACCTACTCTTCAGCACCCAGATGTGATGTAAGTGTCTTTACAACATCAATCACTATTTGTTTTTGCTTGGGAGCAAGCTTGTTAGTAAGATATTTGAATTGGTTGATGTAGATGTCACTTTCTTCGCTAATCTCTTCATAGAGCAAGGAGTCGATAGTTACATTAAGAACAGAGGCCAAACTGATCAGTGTTTCTACAGAGAGCTTCCGGTCGCCGCGTTCAATGTGTCCAAGATAAGACTCGGAAATGCCAACAAGCTCCGAAAGTTTCTCCTGAGTCAATCCGATTCTGTTGCGTTCAGTCCGAATCTTTAATCCTAATTCGATATAGTTCATGATTCATCCCCTCTACTCAAACAGTAGAGGAATAGTGCAATTATATTAATTGACTACAAGACTTATATAGAACTACTATTAGAATTATTGCACAAAAACTGGGAGGGATTATTATGAAAAAAGTTGTTGGTTGGATCACTCTACTGCTTGGAGCTTGGGCGGGAGTCGCAGCAATTATGGTTACAAAATCAGATCAATATAAGGAAGAAGCCTATTTTGAAGGTATGTACGGAAATCAAGTACACTCTGAAGTGATCATGGCATTTGTTGCTGCTGTTATTTTGATTGTTACTGGCTTGCTTCTTTTATTATCTGCGTATGGGAGTTTAACAAGCGAAGGGAAATCGGGAGAGTCAGAAGTAGTAAGAGTATCTCTTCCAGAGTTATTAGTGGCCTTCTTTACAGATATATCCAGAGGCAAGGCTCTTGAAATGCTTGAGACAAAAATAAAAATGCTGATGCTTAACAAAGCAACCATTATTACAGACCTTCGAAGATTAAAAGTGATTAACGAACAGAAGTATTATGTTTTTGAGATAACCTCTTCATCTCATGATAAAACACACATTACGAATGTCTATGTTAGCGTGGACGGAAAAACCTTTCTAATGTTAGATAAACAAAAGGAGAGCGTTCCGTTTTCGGACAAACTACTAGCAGATTATAGTGCTGACGCGAAGAATCTGGCGATAGATCCAAGAGCCGATATAGATGGTTTGATTTGAACAGAGTTCAATATGACAGGACTCATTAAGGAGAATGACTATTATGAGTAGAAGGCACATCGTAATTATGATCGTCAGTGTTGTTCTAGGGGCTTTTATTGGTGGACTTATCGGTACACGGAATAGCGACCAGAAGCAAGTAGCTATTTCTGTTATGTCTCAGATCGCTGAGAACACCGGATCTGCTAAGTACAAAGCCGCGACTGAAATTGGCCGTCAAGAGATGCAAAACGATAAAATGACTGGTTATGGTATAGGCGGTATTATCGGTGGCGTGGTCGGAATGATATTCATTGTTCTGAGTCGAAAGCAATGATAGCAGTTCAAGAAAAGGAGGGTGAACTTGAACGGATTCTTAAAGAGTTACGTAGTAATAGGCACTGTTCTATATATTGGCATCTGTATTGCGATGCTGGCGTTTGGCGGTCTATACTTCTTTGCTGAGCTGGTAATGATAGGGATTGGGTATATGCTGCATAAGAAGCGTGCTCATTTGAAAGCTTCAGGATTCTGGACAAACTGGATTTGCGGCACAACAGTTGGCCTTATTGCAGGAGCTTTCCTGGGGCCTGGAGTTATTGTTGCCGCACCGCTTGTCCGATTTGGTTTTGTGTATTGGTTCTGATATCTGAGATAAGCCCTTGACTGAGTTTTTGAGTTGAGGGCTTTTTTACTGTGTGCATGAACGTGTTGAAGACGTAATAATAAATCAGCAGAGGAAATTCAGCTTCTGATTACATAGATACTTTATAGGAGAGGAGGAAATCAAATGTGGACTAAAAACTTATCCGATGACTTAACTGTGGAGGAACTACGGGAAATTCGGAAGGCCCTTTACTTCTATTCCAGTAACAAACCGGAAATTAGTAAGGATGAAGAAAGACACTACTGCATTCTTGCTCAAAGAGTACTCTACGATTAAGCCAGCATAATAAGAGTGAAGAGCCGCGGTCCTATGGATTGCGGTTTTTTGCTGTACGTAACTGCAAGCTCAGCAATGAAGCATGAAGAATAATGTTAGACATGCTACTGCCGGATAATGTTCTCTATGCGATACTTGATATAGAGGTAAGTAGTCCAGTTTGAAAAGAGGATCGCTAGATGGAGAATAATTTAGCAAGCGGAATTATGGAGAATACTTTCTTCGTAAGAATAGACAACAAGGATCACTTTGAAGAGATCAGCAACTTGTATGGCATTGTTCCAGCTATTAAATCTCGAATCGACGGGCAATCAAATACATATGCGGTCTTTATGACAACAAGTCCATTAGACGATGCCAGAATGAGCTATGCTGTCCAAGGGTGTCTAAAGAAGTTGTTTGAGCATTCTGGGAAGAATTTGTCGCAGTTTAAAAAAGAATTGAAGCTTGAGTACGATGCCCTGAACGATCTGAGAGCAGGTATTGCTATATCTTCAGCCACCGAAGACAGATTGGATATTGCGTATTTATTAGAAGTTACATGCTTTCATATCAATAACGAGGCAAAGAATAACAATGGGGCGGTCGCAGTAAGAGGATTCTTAAAAGCTATTAACATACAAGAGATCGATTCCCACCCGTTTATAGAGATTACGAAACGATCTATGAACCCGCAGGAAGAAATCACGAATTCGTCCGACCCGCTAATATATATAATAGACACCGGATATGAATTCGTAAAAATCTATTTTGCTATTAATAGCCATGGTATGGTGAGGCAGCTTAATGGAGAACGAATATTTCCTGAAAAGACGGTAAACAATGCAACTGACCCTTCGTGGGACGAAAGGGAGATTAATTCCTTAATAGCCGATCCGTCTGCTTGTCAGTTACTGGCTGATCTCTGCTCTGGAAACAGACGCCTTAGTATGTACGAAATAAACGGGATAGCCAAGTCACTTTGCAATGTCCAAGGTGCTCAAACGATCTTAAAGGAAAGAATGGAGCTTTCAGGTGATTACGAATCAATACAATTAACGCTCATGGGGAGATTAATGAGTCGGTACAGAAGGATGGGTTATGACCAAAACGAATTAGCTTGCAAGTCTTTCTGTGGCCTAGTAGTTGAGTGTAGACAAAACAATGAGATCAAGTTTGGTCATATCACTGACTTACTGCGTCAGCCCTCCAATAAAATTATAACACTTAGAAACAGGCGAATTGGTAATCAGAGCATCACAGCAATTCGTGAGCAAATGCAAGAACAGTTCAATACTGATCTGAATTCCGATGATGTTGGTATCACAGTGTATAAGAGTTTTGTTGGAGCTGGGAAGACAAGCTTGTATCTTGCACATATACCTGATTTTATTGCCGAAGATAAAACAGTGTTAATCGCCTTTCCGACCCATGTTGCTAAAAATGATGTGTTTGGGCGGTTATCACAGTTTCTTGATGCAGAATCAATTGAAGACAAATTAATAAACGTACCGCAGGTGCCTAATATTGAGCATGAGTTTGATGCATTGATTAAAAGCTATTACGCCAACGGGGAATACAAACGTGCACGAAGACTCATGGAAGATCGCTTAAACGAAATTATTGGGGCAAGCAACGGAGAGCTTAACGATGAGAGGCAACAATTGGAAAGATATCTTCAAGTAACAGATAGCTTACGTGATCAAGACTATACTCAGGGAAAGATCGTGTTTACGACTCACGACAGGTTGTTCAGTCTCGGTCATATAGAACCTGATGTGGTCATTGTTGATGAAGATATTGTATTTGCTATGTTAAAGCAACATCAGGTAGAACGAGAGGAAATTATTAGATTGAAAGGTCTGATTGAAGGTAATATGCAATCACGGTATAAGCAGCGAGTTATTCAAAGAATAGATACTATTCTTCGAGCATCTAAAAATCAGCTGGGTAGTCTGGAACGTTTTGAACCTCAAAGTGAAAAGAAAGAAGTATTGAAGATAATAAATGATTCGCAGGTTGGTTCAATTAGCAGCAGGACTGTTGACCACTTATTTATTGCTTCGGAGTATGTGAATACGCTATGGATACGTGAAAACAGAGCTACCATCCCTGTTATCAACTTTGTAAGCAAACGAGAGCTTCCGGCATTCGCTTGCAAAGTGTTTGTAATGTCAGCCACGGCTGATCAAGAAATATATGAGCAACTCTTCAGAGCAGATAAGGTGAGGTTTCTTGAGTTTGATCTTCCACGTTTAAGAGCCCGCATATCCATGATACATGATTACTCATTCTCCAGAACCAGTATAGAGAATATGGAGGAAAGGGAACAGCTATGGGAGAAAACAGCCTTTGTGCGATTTATTCGTGATTACAGGCTTAATCCCATATCGCGATCACTTGAACAAAGATATCAACCAAAGCAGCCGTTAATAGTTACGTTTAGCGAATACGAAGAATTCTTCAATACTCAGGGGTTTGATACTACGCTCCACTACGGGAGTGTAACGAGTGTGAATGAGCATGAAGGAAAGAATGTTGCTGTATTTGGCACACCCAACATTCCTTCATTTGCTTATGCTCTTTATGTTAATGCCCTTTATCCAAATGATAAATTGGAATCCGTACCCGAATATTCTAGACAATTGGTTTCTAATAGTGGATACAGATTTTATTTTCGGACAGCTGACCACGAAAAGTTCCGTAAAATACACATGTGGATGATTGAAAGTGAAATGATTCAGGCGTTAGGGAGAGTCCGGCCAATTGATAACGAATGTATTATACGTATATACTCCAACTATCCGCCGGGTTGCTTGGATATTACATTTTTGAATAACAAGTAGTATAAAGGCTGGATGCTAATAGAAGCATGCCAGCCTTCCTTTTCTCTAAATGGTAAGCTCCTCATGAAGTATCTGAACAATGTTCTCCCGCAGATTGGGAAGGTGATGAATCTTCCATCCCCTTGGTATTGTTATTGGATTAATTCCCAACTCTCGAAGTAACTTCACATATCGGCTGAAGGTTACGCTGCTGCCTTGAATGAATCCTGATTGCTCTAAAACAACTCCATCTATAAACTGCTTCCTGGCACCATCTACGCTTCTTACCTGTGCAATTAGCTCCAGCGTTTGTCTTGCTGCTTCTTTGGTCCTCTCTTGAATATTTGCTTGCCGAATAATCTTCCTAGCTTCATAAAGGCTGTAGAAGTCACCCGCTCCAATGCTTTTATCGTAATAGCCCAGGAGTAACTCTTCTGCTATAGGAGCATGCAAGAAGTTGTACACGCCTTTGTTGTAAAAGCTGTATCGCTGTTTAAGGTAGTTCGTCTTCCGGGACTCACATTGTACTTCTATACGTAGTAGATGATGGGCTTCCTCAAGATGCTGTTCATTAATCCGTGTATCTGATTTTAAAATTCGTTTGCGAAGTTCATCTTCTTTATCGTAGAAGTTCAAAGTAACCGAACCGGACTTAGCATATGCACTTCCGTCTAGCTTGTTCTTGGCTTGGAAAAAGCGGTTCGGAACTTTGGAACGTTGGAATAGGCGGATATAGTCGCTGACATGCTCTGTACGGATATCGACGCAGTAATCTATCCGTTTACACGTCCAATCGTTAAAATGCGGTAGATGATCGCTCAGAGGGCCAAGAAGATGACGAAGTTGAATAGCAAACATGTCCGGTATCTTGCTGATTTCGGAAGCGGAGGTAGAATGAATGACCCTATCTGGACAGAGCAGCACTTGTGGATTCAATCTGATCTCTAGGCCTCGGTATTTCATTTTGGGAGAACGAGCATATATCAGTGTGATCTCCCTGAATCCAGCTTGAGAGAAGTAGGGATAAGAATGGCGACCTGGAGTAGTAGGTAATCTAAGAACTGAAGCGACATCTTCATACAGTGTATTGATTAAGGGGGTGGTTAATAGCAAGGTGTGGAGCATGGTGGTCAACTCACTTTCAAGGTAGTATGGTTTCGGTAAAACCTCTGGATGCTTTAACCCCTTGCGTAGCAAGGAATACAAGAGGAAATCGTACAGGAAACATATCGTGATTGTGTAGATGTTGTTTGTTCTCCATTACGAGTTGATCCACATTATATACAACATTTTAGAAGTGTCTATTTTGTGAATTTTGTTTTTATGCTCCAATACCTTCCCGTTAATGAATCAAGTTCAGCTATTAAAATACCAGCATAGCTCATGCTGATTATATAGATACTACGAGGTGCTGCGAAGGGAGATTCAGTCTTTAAAAAATTGAAATAAGATAGAGTGTAAGAAAGACAAGCTGAGTCAAGGGATTACCCCTTGGCTCTTTTTTGCGTTCTGGAGGTATCTGCGTAACACCACATCGTCATAGGAGGCCAATTAACCATGAATATAGTTACTTATCTGAGAGTGTCCAGTGAGCAACAGGCCAATAAAGAGCTGTCCATTCCAGCACAGAGAGAAGCATTATTCAAATATGCAGAGGAAAAAGGTTGGACTGTTGTAGAGGAATACATTGACGAAGCCAAATCGGCTAAAACCGATGCCCGTCCAGAGTTCCAGAGGATGATTGCCGCTGCCCAGAAAAGCGATAAGGGCTTCCAGATGATCTTAGTGCATAAGTTTGACCGTTTTAGCCGAAGTCGTGCAGATCATGTCATTTACAAGGCGTTGTTGAAGAAACAAGGCGTTATCGTAACTTCCGCATCAGAGCCGACAGAGCCAGATACGCCGCATGGTGTTTTATTGGAAGGGATGCTGGAGGTTATCAGCGAGTTTTATAACGTCAATCTCAGACATGAGACGCTTAAAGGCATGAGAGAGAATGCAGTACAGGGATATCATTGCGGAGGTCGTGCTCCGTTTGGCTATCGCCGGAAGCGTGAAGGCGTTAAAGTCACTTATTGCCTGGGACCAAATGAAGAGGTTGGAATTGTTCGGACTATTTTTGAGTTGGCTGCTGAAGGTTGGGGAGGAAAACGCATTATGCGTGAACTCAATCGTATGGGTGCTGGTGGGAGACGATGGACACCCTCCACTGTTCTTTCCATTCTTAGCAACCAAGCTTATCGCGGTTATCGCATATGGAATAAGAAATGCATCGTTGAAGGCACCAGAAATGCTGAGGTTGAATGGATCGTTGTAAAAGAAGCTCATCCCGCAATCATAGATGATAAGCTCTGGAATGCTGCTCAGTCGGTTTTGGAGCTTCGTAGGCCAACAAAGTTCAAATGAGAAATACCCAATCGAAAGCTTTCCCCAAGCAGGTATGCCGCATTGACGGTGTACCTGCTTTTTTTGTGTCCAAATAATCCACACAAAGGAGATTGAATGTAATGAAAGTAGTCGTATATGCACGAGTATCTTCGGAACGTCAAGCAGAGAAGGAACTATCAATCCCAGCCCAACTCAAAGCTATGCAGCAATATTGCCAAGGCAAGGGGTGGACTATTGTTAATGAATTCATTGAAAAAGGCAAGTCAGCCAAGACAGATGATCGTCCAGAGTTTCAGCGAATGATTGCAATGGCGAAACGTACAAATCGTTCTTTTGAGGCTATTCTAGTCCATAAGTTTGATCGATTTTCACGTAATCGTGACGATCATGTGCTTTACAAGGCTCTGCTGAAGCAATACGGGGTTAAGGTAATCTCTATTGTTGAACAGACAGAAGCTGATTCTCCGCAAGATATGCTGCTTGAGGGGATGCTAGAAGTGATCTCGGAGTTCTTCAATGCTAATCTGGCCGTAGAAGTCCGTAAAGGCATGGCTCAGAACGCGAAGCAAGGTTACAACAACGGTGGTACGCCTCCATATGCTTACCGTACTGAACATATCGCACTCGGTAACCAAAAGACGAAAGCAGTATGGGTACTTGGACCACGGGAAGAGATTGATACAGTCCGCTTTATATTCAATCAGTATGCCTATGAAGAGATGGGCTACAAGCGAATAGCCTCGCTCCTGAATGAGAGTAATGTTCCAACGCAAAAAGGCGGGAAATGGTCGGCCAGTACTATTCAAGCCATTATCCATAATGAATCGTACCTAGGCCGTAGAATATGGAACAAGCAGGACTATCAAACTAAAGGGAAGAAGTGGCGGGATCGCTCTGAATGGATCATTACGGAGAATGCACATGCGGCCATTATTAATGAAGAATTATTTAAGCTCTGTCAGCAGCGTTCCGAGAAGAGGCATAATGGGGGCGGCGTGACTCATAATCCATATCAAATCAAGCCAGCTTCACCATTTTGGCTCAGAGGTATTTTTACATGTGATAAGTGTGGGTCAAGAATGGTTGGCAACTCAACATCAACCACAAAGAAGTACGGGGGCCAGAAATATTATGTCTGCGGTGGCTACATGCGGAAGGGCAAAGAGTTCTGCCCCTATGTAAGCTGGAGGAAAGATCGTATTGAACAGATCGTCGTCAACAAGCTTCGTAGTGCGTTACTGCGGCTTACATTCGACAATCAATTGGAGGAAGAGATTCGAAAGTGTCATGATGAAGCCAATCGTCACCAGATCGTATCCGCAGCAAACATGGAGGCCGAGATTAATTTCTTGGAGAAACGGATTGAACAGATGCAGCAGGAAGTACAATCTGGCAGCGGTAAGGCGTATTACGCAGAGATGATTGCCGAAATGTCTTCAGAATTGACGGAGAAGCGAAGAGAGCATGCCGATCACCAATTAGCCAATCAAGCCTTTAATGTATCGCAGGAGAGCTTACAGACGCTTCAGCAAGACATTAAGACGATGATTGCTTTGTTGGATGAGGAAACACCGAGTCCGCAGTTGATGAATGAGTGGGTGAAGAAGTTTGTTTCGAATGTGACGGTGCACAGGGAGATGGGAAAGCTTCATATGACAGTGCAGTTTATAAATGTGGATGAGACTTTATTTGAGAAGAACATAGTTGCAGAAATCTAATAAAGTCCTGTATGAAGCGGCCGACAAAATGCTTTGACAGTCAATTCATGGTATGGGAATATTGGTATATCTCATTCCAATATATTGAAGGAGTTGTTGCAATTGTCGGCCGAGCTTCGTATCAGCATTCAAGGCGAGAATCCGCCCATCTGGCCGACTTGTGAACAAAGCGGAACATATTTTTGCTTATTACGAGAATGTATATGGAGAGCAGTGGGAGCAGCGGTATATGAAGGTATTCTTCGAATCTCAGGCCTTGATATTGACTGGGAAGAAATCCTGCTTAATGCTGAGCAAGCTGTAGCATAAAATAATCGAATTGTTGATCAGATCGTTGCGAGTAAACTGGGTTCAAACTAAGGGATCCCTGAAAGTGTTAGTAAATCCTATTTTGAGACGGTTACCGCTCGTCAACGTGAATATATAGGAAGAATTCCTTTAGCAAATCAATCTTGTGCTTGGACAGGGTGAGATGTTGTGGTGGGCAGGGGTTCTTGATGCTGTTATACCACAGTTTAAGTTGGTGAGTCAGACATAAATTAGCAAACATAGAGGGCGAGTAGAATAAGATAATTGAATGGGGGAGATTATTTTGAATGAGTCTGTACGAGAAAGAAAACTATTGGACGATCTAGCCAATGGGAAAAACGTTGCTATTAATGGTAAGAATCACAGAATAGAAGATGAATTTTCAAGAAAACTCCTGCAGCATATAAGAACTCTCTCTGAGAAAATAATAGAACCTCCAATTGGACAAGACAAAGCTTTAGAGCTAATTAATTTTTCGCAAAAAATAATTGAATCCCAAGAAGTCTTAGATTTACCTGAACATTCAGGTGAAGCCATAGATTCCCCACATAGAACGTTACGACTAAAGAAATTATCTGCGTATAATTTCAGAGGTCTTCAAAACTATAATAGCATTATTTTTACATATGATTTCAAGTCACAGCCTTATTTATTAACTGGGGTAAACGGAGCAGGAAAGACCTCTGTTTTGAATGCAATTGTCTGGTGTTTGACAGGGCATCTACTATGGGATAGAACAATGCCGAGTGTTCCTCAA
Organism: Paenibacillus tianjinensis; assembly: GCF_017086365.1. Taxonomy (NCBI): domain Bacteria; kingdom Bacillati; phylum Bacillota; class Bacilli; order Caryophanales; family Paenibacillaceae; genus Paenibacillus; species Paenibacillus tianjinensis. The sequence continues at coordinate 204,657 of NZ_CP070969.1, forward strand.
AGAGTAGATATAAAAATCACAGATGATTCAAATACTGCTAAGACTGTCAAAAATAATTGGCCCATACAAGTTTCAATACCCGCATTGGAGTCGATTGGCACAGCAAAACCATATTGTTGGGTAGAGTTGGAACTTACTGATGGCGAAGAAGATCTCCCAGTAGTAGTTAGAAGAGAATACAGTACAAATAAAGAGTCGGTCACAGGTATGGATTCACTGGACTATTTAAGCATAGAACTTGCTCTCTTAATGCCTGGTAGAGTTAATCATATTCAATTAAATAATGATACACAAATTGGAAATCTTTTTTTTCAAATAAGCGGACTGAATGCACTGAATAAGTATGGCGTTTTTACAAGTAATAATGGGATGGGGAGATCTCTCACAACACAGATAAATAGATTACAGCAAGAATCCCAAAATCTAAAACAACAGTTAACTGATGAAACAAGAATCTTCAATGAGAATCTACCACTTGATATGAAGGAGGCTTATGAACAAGTTGCTGTAACTGAGGATAATCCAATTAACAGGGCAGTTAGTAGAATTGATTGGCTAAAAGATAATGAGGTTTTACGTCTCAATCAATTATCAGATCTCTTTAATATCTCAGAAGAACTACCAGATCAACAATTAATTAATTTAGGCAAAGAAATTTTAGTTGCCCATGAAAATTTAAAAACAACAGTCCCCTCAAAGTGGGGGGAAGTTCAGTCATTATTTAGGGCTATAGAAGATTGGGGAGAAGAGGCGGAATCAGCTTGGAGTAATACACAAGATATCGTCAAACAAAACTTACAACTATCTATCGACTGGTATTTGAAACTAAAGCAAACTGAGAATCTTAGATTGAAAATTGTAGCGGCACAACTTATAAAAGAGGATGATTTTAATTTATGCCCATTGTGTGAGCAAAAACTGGATCACAATCATTCGTTGAGAACGGAACTGGCCGAACTAAAGCAAACTGATGGATTAGCTTTGAAAAGCGTCGGTGAGATTTTAAATTCTTTAAATATCCAATTGGACAGATCATTTCCTGATTCTTTTAAACGCATTAAGGCCAGCACAATTAAAGAAGTTATTACTAATAGTTATGAGAGTAACATTGGTCGATTTTTAAAAGGGAAGTTAGAATCGGTTAGGGATATAGGCTATAAGTCAGTCAATGATTTATTAGTGTTTGAGGAGCCATTATTGGATTCTCAGACTGGATTCTCAAGTCTTAAGTTCGCATTGATTGATGATCCAGCCGTCATAGAACAATTTGAGGCATTTGAGAAGAAATTTGATGAGTATAATAAAAAGATTTTGTTGATTTCATGGGCTTCCCAACATCTAAAGCAGTTGACTGATGATATGGAATTTGCATTAGGTTATAAGAGTATGGTAAAGACAAGTATGTTGGGTAAGCTTACAATGGCAAATAATATAGCGATTTCAGCTAAGCCAGTTCAAACTTGCGTAGACCAACTTCAAAAAGTCTTAGATTTATTTCAACAAAAAAAAGAAGTCGATACTAAACTCAATGTAGCTACAAGGACTAAGACTGCCTGTGTGGATTTGGCCAGGCTTACTACTATATCTAATGAACTATTACTTGAGGATCTAAAGAGAGTAGAAACTGAGTTGTATGAAACATATAAAAAACTGTATGGAGGAGAAGACTTAATCCTGAAGAAAATAATCCCAACAAGTAGTGGGCGGAATTTCTCTCTTTCCTTCTGGGTTGGATTCAAAGATATGTTAGTTGAAGCAGGTGGGATTCTTAATGCTTCAAGGATACGTGCATTGCTTTGGTCTTATGTATTTTCTTTAGCAAAGGTAGGAACGACAAATTCCAGCGGGGATTGGTTAGATTTTATGGTCATTGATGAACCATTAACATCTTTAGATCAAGAACATCAACGAAATTTTGCACAACTAATCTTTAACGCTGATGATCAAAAACAGGTCATCGTAGCCTCACACGACCTAAGATGGCCGCGAGAATTACAAAATATTTCTCAAAGTCATTCTATAGCTGCCAACTTTATCAATTGCTATGGAATCTCCTCACAAAGAGAGTCAGTAAGATTATCGGATTGGACAGGACAATTGGAAGTGAAGTGGAATAGATGGATGGATGACAGTACGGATATTGAATTAGGACGAGACTATGTTGCGGCTGCTAGGGAGTGGTGTGAAGACGAGCTCAAAGATATTTTGATTTGGGCTAGTTCTCCATCATTAGCAAGGGATACTTTAGGTCCTCTTATAAAGAAACTTGAGAAGGCTTATTCTGATGACCAGCACTACGGAATTATACAGGTTGTTCAACTGACTGAAGCCCTCAAGTTAATAGAAGCAGACTTACAGAATAGCCATCATGGCTGTTCCGAAAGAAAAAATATATTTAAAAACCAGATTCAGCAAGTAAATAAAATAATGTCAGGGAAAGTTATTGATAACATGGCCATTATCCGTAGTACACTCCAACATCGTCTAAGTATAATATCTATTACATGATTATATACATGGAGAGGGGAACTCGCTTTGATAAAAAATGTCGCGGGGCTTTTAAATGATCTGTTACAGAAAGAGCAGGAAATTATAAAAAAATATGAATTTATTAAGCATGGTCCCATGATAGGGAATATGTATGAAGGATTAACGACATCCATACTTGAAAAGACTTTACCTGATAGTTTAAATTTACGTGTTGTTTCCGGAATGATAACTAACGATCAAGGTGAATTGAGCAATCAAGTGGATTGTATGATTGTGAACGGAGAAGGTGTTGAACTGCCTCATTCAAAAGATTTCTTGTATCACCATTCCCAAGTTTTGGTGATATTTGAAGTCAAAAAGAATTTATATAAGAATGAATTAATCGATTCATACCAAAAGATGCGGCGTATTTTTGAAATAAGTGGCCCTGTTGACGTAAGCTATAAAGCTGTACGTGATGCATACATGCAAATTACACAACATGAAATCCCCGAATCAAAGGAGGCATTACAAAAGTTAAATTTAACTGAGCAGATGATATATCATACTTTAATAGTTGAAGAGTGCCTACCATTAAGAATTGTTTTTGGTTATGAGGGTTATTCATCAGAATATGGATTGCGAGATGCTTTTTATAATTATCTTTTTGAAAATGTTTCTGAAGATTTATCCAATGCTACTATGGGCTTTGGGCCGCATAATTTCCCTAACTTAATCGTATCCAACGGTTCATCTCTCTTAAAAATGAATGCAATGCCTTATGTTGGGGGAATAGATAATGGCATGTGGCAATTATATGCTTCTTCAAGTGTAAATCCTCTATTAATATTTTTAGAGCTTTTTTGGACAAGGATTTCATATAAATATGGGGTTCCTAATGTTTTATTTGGAGAAGACCTGGAAACAGAAGTTATAAAAAAATTTATATCAGCAAGGGCGGTTGTTGTAGAAGATAAAATTGGATGGGAATATTCTTATTATGTTGTGAGCAAAGAGAAGCTAGAGAATATTACTCAAGATTTTTTTGAATGGGAGCCTGCCGCGTTAGACGATCAAGAGTATATGATAATAAATTGGCTCTGTAATAAGGGAGAACTTGATATAAATGAAGCTGATTTTACTAAATGGCTAAATGACGAGGGTAGAACAATAAATGATGTAATTGAGGGTTTGAAAGAAAAAAGGTTGGCTTATTTAGAAGATGATAGACTGCTAAAACTTACAACAAATGAGTGTGCGGTAGTTATTGTAAAGGGACAGGCTTATGCCGCTGAAAACAACAGTGGTCGTTTAGCTAGATGGGTTAAGAAGCAAATGTAGTTAGTGTTTAGAACAGCTTAATAACCTGATTCGAATATAGCTGATGAGTTGTAATAAAACTCCTGTACACAGCGTCCGGCAAATTTTCTGATATTTAACTTCATGGTATAAGAATATTGGTGTATGACGTTCCAATATATTGAATATAAATTAGGTATTAACGAGACAGGAGATATGAGATATAGTATAATATTGTAAGCAAACAAGTTGCATTTGAACTTTTGATGGTGATAATCGCTATCTTATATTTTAATGTATCTACACATCTCTCTGCACTATTCTCATTGTTGGATCCAATTGTCTCACATGGTATCTACGCGGTGATTTAGAAAGGTAGAAATGCACTTGTTTGTCTACTTCTTTAATAGAGGTGACCTATCATCAGTACTTCAATGCAATCCACGTTACAATGCTCAGATGAAGAAATAAAGAATAAATTTAAAAACTTAATTGATTTTGAAGACGTAGCATTACTTTTGGAAATTCCCACCGAGTTTCTTTGGAAAATTCTTATAAGGGACAAGCCAAATAACTATACATCATTTCCCATAAGTAAAAAAAGTGGTGGCTATCGCACAATTCATTCTCCTTCCTCAAACCTAGCAATTCTTCAAAAAAAGCTTGCCTATGTCCTCTCTCTACAGTTCAATCCCCATAACCGAGCACATGGTTTTATAGAAAAGCGAAGTATTGTCACTAATGCTTCTGAACACTTAAAAAAATCTTTTGTATTAAATATAGACCTGGAGAACTTTTTTGAAAGTATATCTTTTGCTAGGGTAAGGAAGATGTTTGCTTCTTACTTTAAGTTAAGTGGAGTAGTAGCCACAACTCTTGCGAATATATGCAGCCATCCAGAGGGTTTTTTGCCTCAAGGGGCGGCGACGTCTCCGATTATTTCCAATATTATTGCTAAGAGTTTGGATAAAGAACTTAAACAACTCTCCGTTGAAAGTAAGGGGGTTAAGTACACACGATATGCCGATGATATTACATTCTCTACAAATAAGAAGGATTTCCCTAGAAATATCGCGTTTTTAAATGAGGATAGTCATGTAGTATTAAGTGAGAAGTTATTACGAATTATTGAAAACAATGGGTTTAATGTGAATGAACAAAAAATAAGGTTACAAGATCGTCAAAGTAATCAATCTGTAACTGGAATAGTAGTGAATGAGAAATTAAATGTCAGCAGGACATATATTCGTAGAATTCGTTCCATACTGAATTGTATTGAAAAGAACAATAATGATCTTGATGCTGCTAGAGAAATTTTTATTCGTAGATATCCATTTCGACAGAGAGCGAAAGTAAATCAACCAGAAATGTTCTCAGTATTGCGAGGTATGATTAATCATGTAGGTCATGTGAAAGGTACGAGCGACCCAGTTTATTTGAAATTAGCTAATCGTTTTAATAGTGTATCTCCGGAGCAGAAGGTTATTAAGTCTGTAGAAAAACAGATTAACAAACGGAAAATGTATGAAGATTATACTTTTGTGATTGAGCAGGAAAAGCCTGTTGTAGCGTTGGTTTCTAAAGAAAGTACTGAATTCGAACATATCTACCATAATCAAGGGACTGGATTTTTATTAAAAGGAATTGGAATGGTTACAAATGCTCACGTTTTAAAAGACTTAGTAAGTGCAATTGAACTTGAGATGCTGATCCCAATACCCTATTATGTGAGGGGATTCAACTCTAAGGACTTTAATGTTCATATGATGCGAATCGAATGTTTTGATACCGAAAAAGACATTGTGATTCTAAGATCAAAAAGCCTAGATCATAATAAAGAAGGTTTTAGTTATAGTGAAGCCATACAAACAGATCAACTTATTGAATTAGTCGGTTATCCAGATTACAGAAGAGGTCAAGAAATAAGAGTGGACAATGGTTTTGTAAGGGGCATCAGGATGCATATTGATAGCAGTGATAAAACAGTTACCCATAGGCGTTATGAAATAACTCCTACTATTTATGGCGGAAACAGCGGTGGGCCTATTGTTAATGAAACAAGTGAAGTCATTGCAGTTGCTGTAAAGGGAGCTACAATGAACGGAGTCGTACCAAATGAAGTGATACCAATATCTGAAGTGATTGGACTAGCTAAAAGAAAATCGCTAATATAATAAGTACTGAGTGAGCCTAAGAAACTGTGTGCGTGCTTCTACCCTGCATCGCCCATGTGACAGGGATAGGGGCTAACTAGTAGTGGGATACGCCGCTTGGTCTCCGCCTGGGGTCGAGCGGAAGAAGATAATCAGGCTGACCCAACGTATAGCCGGTTACGGGGCGATACTCGGGTGACATCAAAACTGTGACTACACTCGTAGAAGCTTATGTGCCGTTATCTTCGGACAGGGGTTCGACTCCCCTCGGCTCCATATGGAGTATGAGAGAGTACCTTAATTGGTACTCTTTTTTCATGTTTTCAGGAGATAATCAGGGGTACATTGCGACTACAATACCTTGATACTACTGGGTTTTTGAGCAGTGCTGGCTATGAATAGCATGAGTCTCTCTCATAAGGTTTATTCTGTGCTGCATAAACCGCTATGAATATGCGAGAGATAAGGGGGCAAAAACACAGTGGTTGATGCCCCGCAAACAGTCGCTACAGACGGGAAGAAACGTCCCAATCTGCTGCTATAGACTTCTCATAAAGTGTGTTTCCATCATGCACAATATGAAATGTAAGATGCACAGTCTTAGTCTCCCGCTGCACAATGAGCTTTTGAACGTACTTACTAACCATGATATTCAGCTGCTCTACACTAGGCATTTCATCGTCCAGAAGTTCAATTAGTTTCATTAATTCAAGCTGTATTAATTGAAGTGTTCCCACCTCCAAAACCATTGGTTTATAGCCTCTCAGCGCCTCTGTATGCTCGGTTTCTTTGACCTGAAGCTCGCTGTTCATCTCCTCCAGCAAGTCTTTATAGAAGGGTTTGGCCCTCCCTGAATTGATGTCTGCTTGCATATCCGTTGTCTTCTTTCTCAGGAACTCGATTTCGGTTTCCAGTGTTGATATGGCACTCAGCATTTGCTTGTTTGCCTCCTGATGGTAGCTGAGGATTGCCTGCTCAAGCTGGTTATCCAGTGTCAGCCGAAGGACGGCTGTACGTAGCTTGCTTGTAATAATGCGTTCAATGTTTTCCTTACGCCAGCTTGTGTACTCACAGAACTGTTTCCCTTTCCGCATATACCCGCCACAGACATAGTAACATTGACCTCCATACTTGCGTGTGGTTGAAGTAGAGTGCCCCAACATTTTGGAACCGCATTTTCGCAGAAGAAGAAGCTGCGTAGCCAGAAGGGAGAACAAGGTTTGAGCTGGAAAGGATGGTGTGTCACGCCGCCTCCGTTTTGCTTCGCTTTAGCTCTGTCCTGACATAAGTTGAAAAGCTCCTCGGTAATGATAGCTGGATGTGCATTCTCCGTAATGATCCACTCTGAACGGTCACGCCACTTTTTACCGCTGGTCTGATAATCCTGCTTGTTCCAGCAGCGCCGCCCAATATAAGACTCGTTGAAGATGATTGCACGGATCGTGCTTGCAGACCATTGACCACCTTTTTGCGTGGGGACTCTCTTTTCATTCAGCATGCTAGAGATTTTCTTGTATCCCATATTCTCATGAGCGTACTGGTTGAATATCCAGCGGATTATATCCACTTCTTCACGTGGACCATGTACCCATACTGCTTTAGTTTTTTGATTACTGATCGCTATATGTTCTGTCCGATAACCATATGGTGGCGTACCGCCATTGTTGAAGCCTTGCTTGGCATTCTGCGACATTCCCTTACGTACCTCTACAGCAAGGTTGGCATTAAAGAACTCGGACATCACCTCCAGCATTCCCTCTAGCAGCTTGTCTTGCGGCGAATCTGCCTCTGTTTGCTCCGTTACAGATATAACTTTTACACCCAATTGGGCTAACAGCGCTTTGTAGAACACATGATCATCACGCTTACGGGAGAATCGGTCAAACTTATGGACAAGGATAGCGTCAAAAGGTCGGTTAGAGCGCTTGGCAAGGGCAATCATCTTCTGAAACACTTCACGGTCATCGAGGGTGAATTTGAGCCCTTGGTCGTCAAGAAGCATCAATCCAATGTAACCGGCATCGAAGAGCAAATCATCGGCCTATACGCCAAAGGGATCAGCACAAGGGAAATCCAGGATCATCTAGGGCAGATGTATGGTATTGAGGTCTCGCCTACGCTCATTTCCAATGTCACGAATACAATTGTTCCTCTCATTAAAGAATGGCAGAACCGCCCTCTGCAAGGCGTCTATGCGGTCGTCTATTTGGATGCGATCCACTTCAAGGTCAAACAGGACGGGGCCATTATCAACAAAGCTGCCTACATGGTCATTGGCATTGATCTGGACGGAAACAAAGACGTGCTGGGCATGTGGATTGGTGAGAATGAGTCCTCCAAGTTCTGGCTGAGTGTGCTGAATGAACTGAAGAATCGCGGGGTTCAGGACATTCTTATTATCTGCGTGGATAACCTGACTTGGTTCTCTCAAGCGATTGCAGCCTGCTACCCCCAAACCGAAATCCAGAAATGTATTATTCACCAAATCCGCAGTTCTACACGGTACGTGTCGTACAAGGACATTAAGAAAGTGACTGCCGACTTAAAGCCCATTTACAAGGCAGGTACCGAGGGGCACCTTGCTTGAACTCGACCGTTTCGAGGAAGTCTGGGGAGCGAAGTACCCCCTCATTATCCATTCTTGGCGGACCCATTGGGACGAGCTCGCTACCTTTTTCAAGTACCCGCCCGAGATCCGTAAACTCATTTACACCACCAATATGATCGAGAGTTACCAACGTCAGCTTCGAAAAGTGACGAAGGGAAAAAGCATCTTTTCCACGGATGAAGCTTTGCTCAAAATGCTCTATCGGGCCACCGTCGACGTCCTTTCGGTCTTTTTCCCCGATCGGGTCGGTCAACACTTGCGTTAGAATCGCGACTTCCTCCTCGGGGAAATCTGTGCTTAAAAGAGTTTACACAATATATTTTACAGACCCAAATATCGTCGGATAGCCAATTGAATCCTCAGTCTACTGTAACTAGGGGAGAAGCAGCAAGGACGCTCTATAGGCTGTTCCTAAAACTTTATTCCTAACACATGAGCTTTACTCTATCGAAATCAATTTTAAGATCAAAAACAGCCAACTCTCCCGTCAAGATACTAGGGAGGCTGGCTGTTTTCTTTGTAATTGAATATTACGATGAAATAGAGCTGCAATTCCGGCCATAGCTGGGCCAGCCCTCCGGAAAAAAATGAACCATGAATCCGATGGTCGGAATCACTCTCATTAATCCCCCAGCAGACTATGCTGGGGTTGCCGCACGGCGAGTGAGGGTTGCAGGGGGCTTTCTCCCTGCGTCTCCCCTTAAGAGGACGAAAGGGGTCGCTTTACCTAAGCGTTAGCTTCCTTTTGCACGGTCAACATTTGGTCAGCAATTCGTAAAATTATTTCACGCTTAATGGTCCTCCATTGCCCATGCTAAACCTTGGTGAATAGTTGAGATACCTTACTCCGCTGATTAAAGAATTAAACCACAGATCTGGTCAATTCCGCTTTTCTGCTGTTCCACAAATTGTAATGGAGTTAGTCCACTTCCACCAATATCGTTCGTCAACGCATTTGCAAGTCGTTGTTAATACTCTGCGAGAATTTCAACCTGTTGCTCGATGGCAAAGCGATGTAAGTCTAAGAACTGCCCAATATTTATCTGAACATCTCCTCTATTTACGGATACCGGCTTTCCTTGCCCCTGGCACAAAATCATTTCGACACCATCTTACAAAGTTATTAGAGTGGAGAAGGTATGTCTTAGCTGTCTTTTCTTCAAGAATACCGTCTTGCTGCTTCTCCAAAACCTCTTTCTCATACTGCTCGAACAATAACTCCAACTGCTTTATAAATTCGGAAGATGCCTTCATTCAATCGAACCCCCTCAGCATAAGTATAAACCTCATTATACTTATCTGGAACTATTTGTATATAGAGAGAGGTGTTGTGATTAGCTATATGAGCGATGATTGTGATAAATAGTAGGTATTATCCAAATAATACTCCTTTACTCCCAAAAACTGTGCTGAGAGGTTCAACATTATCATAAAAGAATTCATTAAGGTATACCGGGAAATGGACGATTTGTTCAAGACTTAAGTTCTGAACTTCTCTGTCATAACAATTTACAACCGTGATGCCGTTATTAACTTTACCATTCACATACACTTACGTTTATGTAAACGTAAGTGTATTATAAGATGGAAAAATGATAAACAGCTAAACGTGAAGGCTATATTGAAAGAGTAATAGGCGGCGTATAATGCTCCTTACTTGTGAGTATTGAAGCTAGAATACTGTAACACTTAGCGAAATACGGACCCTGTATTCAGGAGATTCTCCCTGGATACCGAACACTTGTTCTAATTCCTTTTTTACAGGTTGATACCTGGATCCATGTAGTAACGGCGCTTTTCTAAGGAATTATAACAAATCTTTTACTGGTCGATACATTCGCACTCACCTTTACATATACGTACGTGTCTACGAGAGCTGAAAACCGATAAAAAGCTAATTTCCATACTATAAGGTAGGAATGTCGCAGTTACGGACGAGGAGCGGATCTGGAACCAGTGTTCAATAACTCTAATGTTCTCTTCTCATAAACGGTAAGACTGGTTATGTTAGAGTGTAATGGTCCAGTAATTTCAGAATTATCACAATATTTAGGGTGAGACAAAATGTAAAATTCGCAACGTGAGTACTGCGGCAGTTATTTCGGGAAAATGAATTGAAGGTCCGCCTGAATAGCGGACCTTCGGATAGGGTGGTCTGTCGTCCGCTAAGCGGCTCTCCGCGTAGCACTAGCAACATAACTTCGGTATCTAACATGATTTGATATGCTAATTCAGATGTAGCTAACCCCAATAGCCATTAAAATCCCAAGTGAACGGGAAGTTTTTTGTCATGCGGATAGACAGTTTTATTTTTTCCCTCCCACTATAAATTAATATTTTCTCTCGTTTACTCACTCGTTCTTAGATTTTCAGCCATTGACTTGATGAGGGCTGGAGAAGTCATGTAAGGATGACAATATTTTCTGGTGGAGCCGGTGGCGGGAATAGAGATTGGGGAACCTTGTCCCCAGCCCATGGATACTTCCACTGATCGCACTTTGGATATCCACACCTTCTTTTGACGGCTTACCCTCCCATGTCACGCGGGGTCGTTGCCCTTACATTCCTTCGTTCTGCCTCTCAAAAGGTGGACGCCGTTTCTTGCTCCTTTACAGGGTCTTTGCCCTTATGGTGAAAAACCTACGGCTGCTCCGTGCTTCCATTGTCTTTGGTCATTTCAGTCCGGTGAGAAACGTGATTTCGGTTTTTCTTAAGCTGCCATCTGTAACTGGGCCTGACGTACCGGCCCTAAAACGTCGTTTGCATCGTACGGAATTTGCTTGGTGCCCAGCGTATGCAGGACACGTATGAGTTTCCCACACAACGCCACAATGGATTGCTTTTTCTTCAGTGGATTCTGACTTCGTTTGGTGAAGTACTGGTGCAGCGCCTTAAACTCGGCGTTCTTTGCTACCATGGGCATCACTGCCCGGAACAGCAGGGCCCTTAGCCTTGCGCGTCCACGTTTGGTAATGCTGGATTTGCCTTTTTTCTTTCCTGAACTGTTCTCTTTGAGATTCAGTCCGGCGAGCCGAATAATCTGCTGTCCATGCTCGTAACCGCTCAGATCCCCGACTTCCGCCAGGAACCCCGCCAAGGTGACCACGGCCACGCCCGGCACGGTGAGCATCTCCTCCGTTCCTGGGATTTGAGAAAGTAGACGCTCCACCTCGGCCAGAATCTCTTCGAGTTGTCTTGCGAACATTTCGTACTGTTCCAGAAGCATTTTAATCTCTATTTTTGCTGCAGGAAGTCCTTCGGTTAGACCGATGGAACTTCTCGCCGTTTCCATGAGGTACTGAGCTCGTTTGGCTCCTACGGCTCGTTTCACGTCTTTCTTCCACCGCTGTACAATGGCCTCTGTGCCCATCTCTACGACTTCACCTGGCGTTGGAAACTCGCCAAGCGTAATGCGTGAAGCCTTGCCTTCCCAGTCTTTAAATACCTGCGTGTACTCCGGAAAAAAGCGATCCAGCCAGTTCTGCACCCGCCTTTGCACCTGTCCGAAGTTCACCATGATTTTCTCCCGAAGATTCATGAGAATCCGCAGGTCGGCGTAAACGCTCGTCGGCAGTTTAGGTTCGCTGTACTTCCCGTTTCGCACCAAATCAGCAATGACTTTGGCATCTTTATAGTCGTTTTTGGTGGGTGAATTGTCTTCAAGTTCTTTACTTTTGTGTACGTGATGGGGATTCACAATGACCAAAGGAATGCCCTGCCGCCCTAAATATTCCGCCAGTGTAAACCAGTAGTGTCCGGTGGGCTCAATGCCGAAGAGGACGTCGCTCTTGGCATGCTCCCGCTGAAGCTCCTTCATCCACTGAACCAGTTGCTCTAGCCCGGTACGGGTATTGGAGAACACACAATCCTTCCCCAGTTCAATCCCGCGAAAATCGATAGCGCGGGCCACATGGGTTTCTTTGGCGATATCTGCGCCGACCACAAGGGTATTTTCGGAAATTCGAATGATTCGTTGATTCTGTTTCTTCGATTGTTTATACTTCATAGTGAGCGTACTCCTTTTAATTCGGGCATGAATGTGACTGCATTCGAGACCCAGCATACAGGAGGCGCTTTTTTTGTTCAAACCTCAATTTAATTCATTACAGGAATGGCTCCTTTTTGGCTTGATAGAGCAAGGAATCCGCGTCACTGAAAAAACGGGATTTGCTCATACCATGAACGTATCCTGACAATCCGATGCTGACCGTGACGCGGCGTCCTTCCATTTCCATGTGATCGATCTGACTGATAGATTCTCGAGCATGTTCACATATATCGAAGGCTTGCTCCAAGGTTTTCGCGGGAAAAATGATGGCGAATTCTTCTCCACCGTATCGGGCGATAATTTCATCCGAAGTAAGCGACTGCTGTAGAATGTCGGCCACTCTCTTCAAGATGATGTCTCCGACCGTATGTCCGTAAGTATCGTTGATAGATTTGAAATTATCGATATCGATAACTGCAATTTGGAGTGGTATTGTGTTTGTCGCGCAATAATCAATCAAATGGTCTAAATATTCATGAAAGGTCCTATGGTTGTATAGATCTGTCAACGCGTCGGTTTTGCTTAACCGTTCCATGATGGTGTTTTTGATCAGCAAGTCATGTTCAGAACGCGAAGTCCTGATTAGTCTTTCCAGCATGTCACTCCCTCTGTGGAGCAGTTGAACCAGGATCAAATACTCTCCGCTCAGAATATAGAACAGGGTAAACCGTTCAAATATCGTCATATGGGTCCAAATCAATGGAAACAGAATATACATAATCGCCAGCTCGGCGATTACCATCAAAAAAGCGAAGGTTAGATGCTTTTTTGTAAACTGAAAGGCTGCGATCAACATCGGAATCATCATGACATACTGTATGCCGATCACCGTCGTATTGCTGTAAATCAGAACGGCACCAATTAGGGTACCTGTTAAGATAATCGTGTAGGGGCGTGATTTTCTATAGTACCTTTCCAACAGTTCATTTGCCGTGACGAGAGTGACTTGCACGCAGGTAGGAATAACCATCGTATAAATCAAGTAATATTGAACATTCTCCGGTTCGAGTTTCATCTTAATAATAAGGGCAACAATCTCTGCGACTAAGGAAATCAAAACCACAATCCAATAGCCGTTCATAATTTTTCTCTGCCATTTTCCTACATCTTCAAACAGTTCTTGTCCTTTTGTCAAAGGGATCGCATCCAATCCATTGGTGTCATCATTTCTTTAGTCTCTTCATTAAATATACCATTTCTTCTTGAGTATGGAGTGGTTCTTTATTAGAGTTTCTATTTAATTTAATGGTACAATCCGTATTCGATGGTAGTTAAAAGATTACTCAAAATGCTATATCGAGCGTAATTAATAATCTAAGAAAGTCTTTAGGGTCGCCAAAATGGGTAACACATTGTACATGAATCCGAGGCGGAGATGAAAATGAGCACCAAAGAGATTGCACGGTTGAATACAGCAATGAAACAAACCTCAGACAAACGGTGTGCGTTCACCGTCCATGTAAACTTCTATAGGTTTTGTTCTTTTGAGGTTGCAGCATTAGCATTCCCACCAAACAACAGTCCAAAAACAAACAGAAGTACGATAATCTTTTTCGTTTTTATTAACCATCTTTGTGCATGACTTTGAGGTTTTTCCCCATTTTTCTAAAATGAATGTTAACTTTTATACGCTATACCATTCTCGGATTGAATGAGCTGCTGTTCAACAATCCTTTGGTTTAAATGAAGATCGCTTAGATAAGTTGTAATTTGGCTTTGCAGGTTCTTTACAATTTCTCTATGCATATCATCGATGTGATCTTTAGTACAAAAGGCAGAACTGTAAAGATGTCCATTTTTATAAGATTTTGTTTCATCAACTATAGAGTTAAGCTTTTCTTTGTAGAGTCTTTTCACTTGCCATCTTCTGGCTTAATCTCATAATAACGATTAGTCTCAATGAGTAGTTTCCAAGGATCAATGCAGATGTCCCAATTATTTCTATTATTTAATGGGGGGAGGCTGTGATTATATAAGTTGAACAAAAGATTAAAACCGCACACACAATCGATCAATAACCTCCTGGGAAGAGCGGTTTAGTCTCTGTATAAATTCACGGACGTGAGTACGGATATAATAAAATTTCCCGAAAAACACGTTGTTAATAACATCACTTCAGAGCCATTTCCATAAACCTTCGACCATATTTAATTCGGGGCTATATGGCGGTAAAAAGACAAAAGTTAGCCGTGGATGTTCCTTCAGGAAAGATTGAATGTGATTCGCATGATGAATACGAGCATTGTCTAAAATCATCACAATATTACCTTCGGGATAAGTCTGCAGTACACGCTTTAGAAAAGATTCAAAGGTCAACATATCGTAATTTTCGGCTTCATGACAAACAATTTGACCCGTTTCATAGTTTAGCGTAGCGAGCAACTTGGCTCCTCGATGTTGTCCATGTGTTTTTATTTTTCGTTGCTTCCCTTTGAGAAACCAATTGTATTGCAGAGCTTGGTAATCCCGGATCATCGATTCATCTTCGAACAAAAGGTGATCAATTTCGTTATTCAGGACTTTTTTTTAAAGCGGGGAAAATCTCTTCTTTAAACGCTCTCTGTTTGTCTAGATCTGCACGAGCGAGCGTGTACGTAGGCTTGTATAGCTAAAGCCTAAGTAATGATGGACTTTAGATGCTCCCCGTTGCGTAAAGTTCTGACCAAATTCCCGCTGAATATAATGAACCACCAGACGTAGCGTCCAATTATATTGAGCTTCAAATCCAACATCTACAGGTTGCTTGCTGAATGGTTTGAGCCAACTGCTTCTCTTGATCGGGCCCTAGTTTATGGGGCCTTCCTGTGGAATAACCAGGGACCAACCCTTAGATTCCATGTTGCTTGAAAGCCTGGATGTACCGTTCGATCGTTTGTCGGTTACGTTTGACAACAGCACAAATATCTTTTGTTTTTCGCCCTTCTAAATGAAGGCAAACGGCTTGATATCGCTCGTACAATCGTTTATTTTGAGTCTTTCGCATAGCCTCAATTAGAGATTCAATTTCTGTTTTCCGAGTTTTCATAGACCTCACCTCTTTTGGTTATGGTCTAAATTAATTACCCATTATTTTCATGTCTGATAAAATAGTTCAACTTATATAGATGAATATAGTGTTCCGTCTGAAGGTGGATTAATCAATTGGTTACTGTTCCTGAAAGGTGCCGATACATCGCAATGGGAGGTGCTGAAGATGAACGAACCGGGACTACAGAAGGCCATGGATACTTTGCAATATTTGAGTCAGGATTCAGAGGCCAGACGGCTGTATGAAGCTAGACAGAAATATCTTCATGATGAAGCCTCCATGCTGGGTAGTGCGGAAATGGCAGGTATAAAAAAAGGGAAGATAGAAGTTGCTCAGAACTTGTTGGTTATGGGAATGGATTATGCGGCTGTTGCTAAAGCAACTGGTCTAAGTGAGGATGAAATCAAATCTATCAAGCTTTAATATGTTGCCTGTTTGGTGATAGAAGATTTATCAACGCTAAAGCCTATTAAACGGCAAACAACAAACAAACTACGCTTTCGCAGCCTAAGAAACTGTGTGCGTGCTTCTACCCTGCATCGCCCATGTGACAGGGATAGGGGCTAACTAGTAGTGGGATACGCCGCTTGGTCTCCGCCTGGGGTCAACGGAAGAAGATAATCAGGCTGACCCAACGTATAGCCGGTTACGGGGCGATACTCGGGTGACATCAAAACTGTGACTACACTCGTAGAAGCTTATGTGCCGTTATCTTCGGACAGGGGTTCGAATCCCCTCGGCTCCATATAGAGTAATGTAAAAGACACCTTTAGGGGTGTCCTTTTTTCATTTAGTGTCTGTCTGCAGACTTGCTGCTTTCTCCTTCGACAACTGCTCGGCATGATACGCACAAAAGTATATATTAATAGATAAGCAAGCCTTATGTATTATTTATAAGCAGGGAGGTTTCATTATATGAGAAAAGAAGCAGATCAGCAGCTGAACGATGGTCCCCAGATTCGCAAAGAAAAAGATATTGTGGCCAAAATGATTCGTATTTATTGTAAGAAAAAACATCATCAAACTGAGCTCTGTGAAGAATGTCAGAACATAAACGATTATGCTATAAAAAGACTTTCCCGCTGCAAATTCGGTGAAGAGAAGACAGCTTGTGCGAAGTGTCCTATTCATTGCTATAAACCGGTTTACCGGCAAAAAATCAAGGGGATTATGCGTTTTTCAGGTCCGTGGATGCTGCTATATCATCCGGTTGAGTCCATAAGGCATATCCCAATACCAAATAAGTTAAGAAAATCAAGCTCACGATAGTTATCTTAACGAGTTGCTCCAGACCTCAGGTCTGTAACACAAAGGAATGGAACTGTGAAGCGGCAACCAAGGCCCTTTTTGGTAGCTGGCAGCCCAAGTAATATAACTTGCTTTGACTTCCCGCAAACCAGATGCTCTACACCTTCTCCATGGTATTGCCATTCCGATGTTTCCTCCGGTATTGGGCCGGTGTCATTCCATACACCTTTTGTGGAGCTGGAATAAAAGTGTTCAGCGACGAAAATCCGAAATTTTGCACGATGGGCTCAATAGGAGAATCGGGGGCAATTAACTCCTGACAGATGAAATTCAGGCGCTTCTCCTAGATTTTGTTCGTAATGGACTAGTTTGTCTCCGCTTTATATAAACTGCGGAAATAATTCACGGACAATTCCAAATGATCGGCCAGCATTTTTGCGGACAAGTTCGGATCGGTTAATTGTTCGGGCAGTCACAATGTCTTCAAGTGTCCTGGTTACCAATGCTTCCATCCATGGCACTACATTTACCGTCGTCTCCTGCTAAATGATCTGTTTCTCGATGGAAGTCAGCTCCCATGAACTGGGCAGCGGCTGGCCGGAGTGCTCCTGCATGAGCCGGCGTATATCCATAAACAAGGTAATCAGTTAGATTTTACATTCAAAATAGGACATTTCCCGCAGCTTGACCACGGCTGAGCGTATGACTTCCAGAACCGTTCCGCATTCCCCTTGGAAAGAGCCTGGGCGATCTGCCGCTCTTTGTTCACAGGCAAATGATACAGTTCTCCGGTCGTGACGGGCAGCCATGCTTTCACGATGAGCGCTCTGTGTCCGAACCGGAACCGTTCCTGTGTCAGTTCATACGTCTCCATATAGATCTCATGCATGTCGGTCAGGCTGGGCAGCATTCTACCCCAAGCGACGGTTGTTCCAACTGACAAATACTGCTCTATTAACTGTTGGGATACTTGCAGCTTCTTCGCATATTCTTCGGACAATGGAGCGGATAAGGCAAATGCCATGTGATCGTCCCCCATATCTACTGTCTGCAGCTTGTGCTTGGAGGATTGCAGTGACTCCTGAATAATATGGGGACATTGCAAACCGGAATAGACGCCGGTCCTTCCCGGCTCCAATCATTTTGAGCATCTGCTTCGAGACCGTGGTTTCGAGGAGAAGGCGATTCGGTTACGTGAGTATCGAAGCATGCCGGCTCAGGAACGTTATAAGGATGCAAAAACGTCATCAACCGCTTGAGCGAACCAAGTGATCTTTCAGGGGTTCCCGGTTTCTTCTGTTCTGAGGGGCGTTACGGCCCCTTCTTCGACAATATCAATCACACATATCATTTGGAATATGGGCATCAAAGATCAGAGATACCTTATGATCATCAAAAAATGCTCAAAACTGGTCGCCTCTTTGTGTGCCAGGATGCCATTCGCTTGTGATTCGGAATTTCAGCTAATAACGACCTTTCCTCACTGCAGGAGTGTTCTCTTCGCAAGCGTTTTTTTATACTAACTTGTGAAATGATGTATCTTTCGTTATAGTTGGATTAAACAAGATACCAAAAAGTGGTGGGAAAATGGCAACTATTCATGATGTGGCACTCAAGGCAGGTGTATCGGTCACAACCGTCTCGAGAGTTCTAAACAACCGAGGATATATCAGTGAAATGACCCGAACAAAAGTATCCGGCGCGATGGAGGAATTGGGTTACCAGCCGAACGAAATCGCCCGCTCTCTGCTCCGTAAACAATCAAATTTATTTGGTCTTATTATCCCTAATGTATCCCACCCCTTCTTCAGTCAACTTGCGGATCGGGTCGAATATTACGCGTATCTCGAGGGATACAAGGTTCTTCTGTGCAATTCTCAGATGGATCCAGATAAAGAGAGAGATTACATCGATATGCTTAAACGAAATCGGGTAGACGGCATAATCATGGGCAGTCACACGCTGGAAGTCGAGGAATATCGCAGCTTGAATTCGCCTATCGTCACCATCGACAGGAAAATTCATAACAATATTCCTTACATAAGCTCTGACAATTATCGGGGAGGCCAACTGGCCGCAGAACTTCTTGTGGCAAAAGGATGCCGAAAGATCGCGCATATTTGTGGTAACCTGGAGCTTCAGATGCTGTCCAATCAGAGAACGGATGCTTTTCTTGACGTGACCATAAAGCATGGCGTTGAACGTTTGGTCGTCGAGACGGGATTAAACGTTTTTGACGAGAACAAGTATGAGAAATTGCTGGGACAATTGCTTCAAGAGCACCCCGATATTGACGGCATTTTTGCCACCAGCGACATTTTAGGTGCCTATGCAATTAAAGAAAGCTTGAAAGCAGGGAAGAGAATTCCAGAGGATATCCGGATCGTCGGCTATGACGATGTGGGAGCATCACGATGGGTTCGGCCCGAGCTGACGACCATACGCCAGCCGATTGATGCCTTGGGCAAAATGGCCATCAAGCTCCTTCGCATGCAAATGGATGATGAGCTGGTGGCCTTTGAAAACATTTTGCCCGTGGAGTTAATTGAACGCGCAACGACGTGAACCGAACAAGTCCGGTTCTCAGAGTGTCGAGAAACCCAGGTCATTTATGACCTTGGGTTTCTTTTTTTGCATTCTGCTAATCAGGTCCGTCAAATAAAGTATACCGGACTTGCTGAGCCGGTTGTTGCGCAGTACCAATCCCTAGCTTTCCTCCCAAGCATGCCAGGTCACCACCTTTCGGTGGTTCCGTGACTGCGTGCACAGTCTCACCAACGGCGGCATTCAGCTCGTCAGGGTAGATCTTGGTATGTTGCAGGATCTGTTCTTTCGTATATGGTGTTTATTCGCGTTAGCTTTAACATGAGTTGAATCGGTAATGAGCACACTTCCGCTTACCACCCAGTGCGAAATCGCTTGGAGGACCATTTCATCGAAGATATTCTGGAAGAGGTTCGTATCTTTAAACCGGGTTCGACGGTTTCAGTTAATGGTTGTACGGTCCGGAACCTTGTCGGTCAATTCCAGCCAGAAATAAGCGGTAAGCCAGATTGGGCTGGATTCCCCGCTTCAATTGACGCTCGGAAACGAATATTTTTTTTGCAAATTCAATATGTCAAAGGTTTGACATATAATCGTATTTGCAAGTGAATGCAAGCGATTTCAAAACTTTTTATGGGGGAGTAAGTGGGATGAAGAAGAAATGGTTTAAAGGTTTGCTTTCCGTGGTAGCATTTTCGCTCGTGCTTTCCGCATGCGGCAATAGTAAGGATGCGAACACACCGGGTGAAGGGTCGGAAGGAAAAGAAGTGAAGATCACGCTTTTGAACTCGAAGGGTGAAATTCAACAACAGCTCGAAGATGCTGTCAAGGAATTCCATAATGATAACCCGAACATCACAATCGAGGTTACGGCGGCACCTGCAGGAACATCCCCTTTCGAGCGAGCCTCAACTTTATATGCTTCCGGAAACCCGCCGACCATGCTGATTATGGATACCGGAGATGTTGAGAAGTTTAAGGACCGCATCTTGGATCTGAGCGGTGAAAAGTGGAATGCCGATGCTGTTGAGAACGCGACTGTGCTCACCACATTTGATGGTAAGAACTACGGTTTCCCTCTCGCCATAGAAGGTTACGGCTTCATTTATAACAAAGCGGTACTGGATAAAGCGACAGGCGGAAACTTTGATCCTTCTACAATTAAGACGAGAGACGACATGGAAAATCTGTTCAAGCAGATTGAAGCCTCCGGTAAAAAGGCGCTGATCATTTCTCCAATGGACTGGTCACTCGGCGCCCACTTTCTCCCGCTTGCCTATGCGGGACAAAACAAGGACATGGCGGAAGTGAATAAATTTATCGACGGACTGAAAGCTGGTACGGCCGACCTTTCTACGAACAACGTTTTTAACGGCCTGATGGATACATTCGATGTCATGATGAAATACAACATCGACCAAAACTCCCCGCTTTCCGGCGTGTATGAGCGCGGCGGAGAGATGCTTGGCAAAGGCGAAGTGGGCATTTGGTTCCAGGGCAACTGGGCATGGCCGCAAATTAAGAGCTTTGATACCGCAAACGGCACTTACGGGTTCCTTCCTGTACCGATCAGCAACAATGCAGCAGATTACGGGAACCAGGAAATTTCGTCGGCAGTATCAAAACGGATCATTATCGACAAGGAAAAGAGCACTCCGGCACAGCAGGAGGCAGCCAAGAACTTCCTGAACTGGATGGTTTACGATCAGAAGGGACAGGATTTCCTTGTCAACAAGGCCAGCATCATTCCAGCTTTTAAAAACATTACGTTGCCAGCCGCCGATCCGCTTGGCCAATCGATCCAGGACTACATTGCGAAAGGCAAATCCGAACAATCGATGAGTACGCTGCCGGCTGACCATTGGGCAAAAGTCGGTGCCTCGATGCAAAAGTATTTGAGCAAATCGGGCGATCGGGCTATGTTGACTAATGAAATTATAGAGTACTGGAAGAGTGTGAAGTAAAGATAGACGTCCAACCAGCCTTATTATTTAGTGGGTAAGGTCTTAATGGCCTTATCCATTGTTTCTGTTACACCAGATTACTTAACCTATCAAGATGGCGAGGGGTTTAAATGATTAAGGAAAAGGGGAAATGGAACCGGATACGCACCCGGCTGCTTTTTACGGGTCCAACCCTGTTCGCTTTTCTAACGGTAATGATGGTTCCTTTCCTGTATGGTATCTATTTAACGTTTACAAACTGGGACGGCATCTCGACGACCCATTCACTGGTGGGCTTCCAGAACTATTCAGCGGTCTTTAAGGATATTGTGTTCTGGAAGACCTTTGGTCTGACACTCAAGTATGTCGCATTCACCGTTATTCTCGTAAATGCAGTCGCGTTCCTCTTGGCCTACAGCCTCTCGAGGGGCATAAAGGGACAGAATGTATTCCGCGCCGGTTTCTTTATTCCGAACCTGGTCGGAGGGATCGTCCTTGGCCTGATTTGGCAGTTCATATTTTCCAATGTGTTAGTGTATGTCGGCCAAAAGACAGGGATCCCCATTCTCTCTACTTCGTGGCTTGCCGACCCGGATAAAGCGTTCTGGAGTCTGGTAATCGTCACAGTATGGCAATATGCCGGCTACATGATGGTGATTTACATCGCCGGTCTCATGAGCGTACCGAACGATATTCTCGAGGCAGCAAGCATCGATGGTGCGAGCGGCTGGACGCGTATGAGCCGAATGATACTGCCGCTCATGGTGCCATCCTTTATCGTATGCATCTTTCTTACGCTTCAGCGCGGGTTTATGGTATATGATGTCAACCTGTCCCTCACGAAGGGCGGCCCCTTTAAAAGCACGGAGATGGTATCGATGCATGTGTACGAAAAAGCATTCCTTTCCCGTGATTATGGCCTCGGTCAAGCCGAGGCGCTGGTTCTGTTTCTGCTTGTTGCCGCTATTACGCTGCTGCAAGTTTACTTCAGCAAGAAATTGGAGGTGGAGGCATAATGGTCGGTACAAGAGCTTCTTCTTCCTTGCTAAAAGGGCTAATGCTCACTGTTCTTCTATTTCTTTTCATCTTTCCTTTTCTCTTTTTGCTCATCAACTCATTTAAAGAAAATACAGAAATTACATCAAACCCATTGGCATTCGCGCAAAAATTCAGTATGGAAAACTATACCACGGCGTTCGAAAAAATGGGGTACCTTAGTTCATTTACCAATTCCCTAATCATTACCGTGTTGGCTGTCCTGCTGATTTCACTGGTATCGGCGATGACTGCGCATTACTTTGTCCGCAACCAAACGAAGTTCAATCAATATACATTCCTGCTTATGGTCGCTTCTATGATCATACCGTTCCAAGCAATTATGATTCCGCTGGTGAAAATATACGGCTCGCTTGACATGCTGGATAATGTCTGGTCGCTGATCTATATGTATGTTGGATTTGGTTGCTCTCTTGCAGTCTTCATCTATCATGGTTTTGTGAAAGGCGTACCGGCTGAACTGGAGGAAGCTGCGATGATCGATGGCTGTACACGTACACAAACATTCTTTCGAATTGTCTTCCCAGTGCTCATGCCCACAACGGCCACAATTTCAATTCTTAACGTACTTTGGATCTGGAACGACTTTCTGCTTCCATCCTTGGTGCTGATAAGTCCAGAAAACCGGACGCTACCGTTGTCCACGTTTAGTTTCTACGGAACCTATTCGGTAGATTACGGCCCTCTTATGGCTGGTCTTGTGTTGACCATTCTGCCTATTATGGTGGTTTACTTATTTGCCCAGAGGTATATCATTCAAGGAGTCATGCAGGGCTCCATCAAATAAGGCGCTATGCCTGAAGCCAAATAACAGCAGCACCGGAGATGGGCGCATTGGAGGAATACTGTGTTTTATTACGAAAATCGCTTGGCGTTCAAAGAGCGGGGGAGCGACATCCTGACGGTAGGGGAAATGCTGGTCGATATGATCTCGGAAGAGTATGATGACACCTTCGAAAGTGGCGCATATCAGAAGTTTTTCGGCGGCTCTCCATCCAATATCGCAATGAATGTAAAGCAGCTGGGCATTCGTCCTTTAGTCGCAGCGGCAGTAGGCAGGGACGGCTTCGGAACATTTCTGATCAATCAGTTGAAAAAGGCGGGGATTGAAACCGATCTCTTGCAGCAAGCAGATGCGTCCACCAGCATGGTCGTCGTCACGAAGAGCAGATCCACCCCGATTCCCATTTTCTATAGGGGGGCCGATCAAGAGCTTACCTTCTCGCCGTCACTGAGAGCTGCGCTGCAATGCACGAAGATCGTACATTTTTCATGCTGGCCCATCTCGATTCCGACAGCCCGCTCCACGATTGAGCGGGTTATCGGCGAAGCCAGGGATAACGGCGTTTTGATCGGTTTTGACCCCAATTACCATCCGTTGATTTGGCAGAGGGGAGAGGACGGCATTGCAATCGTCAAATCGTTTGTCGGCCAAGTAGACATCATCAAGCCGTCCGAGGATGATGCAGAGCGGCTGTTCGGCAAGGATTCGCCCGAGAACCAAATCGAAAAGTTCCTGGAGTTGGGGGCGAAGTTGGTCATTATGACGCTGGGGGCGGACGGCGCCCTCGTCTCGAATGGCAGCGAAACGCTTAGGTTTGATACACTGGCCACGGAAGTGAAAGACACAACCGGAGCCGGCGATGCATTCTGGTCCGGCTTTTATACGGCACTCATTCGGGGCTATACGATACGTCAGTCACTCCATCTCGGTTTTGCCGTCAGTGCCTATAAATTGAGATTCACCGGGGCCGTTGCCCCCCTGCAGACACTTGAGGAAATCGGACGATTGTACGATATTCAGGAGGCAAGAAAATGACAGTTAAAAATCAAGTACAACTTATTACGTATCCCGATTCGATGGGCGGTGATTTGAAGGCACTGAACCACGTTTTGAACAGACATTTTACCGATATTTTTAAAGGCGGGGTACATATCCTTCCCCCGTTTCCTTCCTCCGGAGACAGAGGGTTCGCCCCGCTTACTTACCTCGAAATCGAGCCGGAATTCGGGAGCTGGGAGGATATTAGAGAGATTGGCGGAACATTTGACGTCCTCGTGGACCTTATGGTGAATCATATTTCCAGGCAGTCGGCGTACTTTCAGGATTTTCTGGAAAAGGGCCGCCAATCTCGATACGCAGATTTATTTATCACCCTTGACAAGCTTTGGGAGAATGGTGAGCCAGTCCAAGCAGACATTGAGAAAATGTTCCTCCGCCGGCCGCTTCCTTACTCGGCGTTTACCATTAAGGATACTGGAGAGGTTGAACGGGTCTGGACAACCTTCGGAAAGACAGACCCATCCGAACAAATTGATCTGGATGTTCAATCCGATCAGGTCAAGCAGCTGCTAACCGATTTCTTTACTAATTTCAAAAAAAACAATATAAAAATCGTCCGGCTTGACGCGGTCGGTTATGTCATTAAAAAGCTTGGGACGAGTTGCTTCTTTGTAGAGCCGGACATTTACGAGTTCCTCGACTGGATTAAGGGACTAGCCGATTCGCTCGGCATTGAGCTTCTGCCAGAAGTTCACTCCCACCATAGTGTTCAAAACAAGCTGGCGGAACACGGCTTCTGGATTTATGACTTTATCCTGCCCTATCGTATTCTGGACACTCTTGTTAACAAGTCCAGCGAAGGTCTGCTCGACTATTTGAAGAATCGGCCGGCAAAGCAGTTCACCATGCTGGACTGCCATGACGGAATTCCGGTCAAACCGGATCTCGACGGACTGATCGATACGAAAAAGGCAAAAGAGTTAGTAGACATCTGCACAGAACGGGGATCCAATCTCAGCCTGATTTTGTCGGATGAACATAAAAGCGAGGATGGTTTTGACGTCCATCAGATACGGTGCTCCTACTACTCCGTGCTTAACGAGGACGATGACGCCTATCTGGCTGCACGGGCCATCCAGTTCTTTACTCCCGGTATTCCTCAAGTGTATTATGTAGGGCTGCTGGCTGGCAAAAACGACGAAGAGCGGGTCAAACAGACGGGGGAGGGCCGCGAGATTAACCGGCACAATTACAGCCTGGAAGAAATCGAAGGGTCCCTTCAACAGGAAGTCGTACAGAGGCTGCTCCAACTGATACGTTTTCGTAACGAATACGAAGCTTTTCAGGGTGAGTTCCGCGTACTGGATTCATCGCCACAAGAGGTTCGGCTCGAGTGGGTCAAAGAGAACAGGAAGTGTATGCTACACGTGGATTTGATTCGCAACCATACCATGATCGACTATGTGGATGATAATGGAAATCAGAAAATCTACACGATTTAAAGTGTATCTAGCAGTTTCCTAGCAGATAGAGGACATCAACGGCTCGTTGGAGTTCTCTATCTTTGTTTCCGGCCGTACGGCAATACCATGGAGGGGCGAGAGCATGACAGACGTAATGAATCACGATCATTATCGGCCGCAATTTCACTTTACCCCACCTGCCAATTGGATGAATGACCCAAACGGGATGGTGTATTTTGAGGGAGAATATCATTTGTTCTATCAGTATCATCCAGGAGGGTCAACCTGGGGACCGATGCACTGGGGGCATGCTGTGAGTATCGACCTGGTTCACTGGCAGCATCTTCCGGTCGCACTTGCGCCGGATCAGAATGGAATGATTTTTTCCGGCAGCGCCGTGGTGGATTGGGAGGATTCCAGCGGTTTTTTCGGAGGAGAGCCAGGACTCGTGGCCATCTTTACCCATGCTGACGAGTATCCAGAGTCAACTCTACCCCGGCAAAGGCAAAGCTTGGCGTACAGCCTGGACCGGGGACGTACATGGAACATGTATGAGGGAAATCCGGTACTTTGCAATGAACAACTGACCGATTTCAGAGATCCAAAAGTTTTTTGGCATGACGAGACCGACCGGTGGGTGATGGTGCTGGCCGCAGGCGACCGTGTGCATCTGTACACTTCAATAAATCTTAAGCAATGGTCCTTTGCAAGTGAATTTGGAGCGGCTGACGGTTCCCATGACGGGGTGTGGGAGTGTCCGGATCTCATGGAGCTGCCTGTTGAAGGGAGTCCAGACGGTAAGTCGAGATGGGTGCTCATTGTCAGTATAGGTGACAAACCCGGATATCCGGAGGGATCCAGGACCCAGTATTTTATCGGACATTTCGACGGCAGTGTTTTCACGAATGATTATCCTTCTGACACAGTATTGTGGTTGGATTACGGAAGGGACAATTATGCAGGTGTGACCTGGTCCGACACACCGGATCCCGCTGTGAAATACTTTATCGGCTGGATGAGTAACTGGCTCTACGCTAAGGTCACACCGACTGGTGAATGGAGAAGCGCTATGACAGTCCCACGCCTTCTTAGTCTTAAGCATGGGAAAGACGGTATACGGCTTATCCAGGCCCCTGTGTCAAATCTGGAAAGGCTTCGCAAACAACCTTGGGAGCAGCTGGATGTCCTCCTCAGATCGGAGAATAACCTGCTTGCGTCTTTGCAGGAAGATGTCTATGAGCTGGTTTGTGACATTGAGGTGGGAACGGCCGCCGAGATTGGGTTTAAACTGCGAAAAGGCGGGAACGACGAAACCATCGTGGGATATCGTATAGTTGAGCAACAGCTTTATCTCGATCGTACACGCTCCGGCGAAATCAGTTTTCATGATTCCTTTCCGTGCACACACGATATACCACACACGATTCCCGGCGGTAGGCTGCGCTTGCGTATTTTTGTCGATCAGTGTTCGGTTGAGGTATTCGCCGGAGATGGCGAAGTCGTATTCAGTGATCTAATCTATCCGGACCCCTCCAGCCGGGGAATGGAGTTATTTGTGAGAGGCGGGGAAGCGCAGCTAATCTCCCTACAAATATACCCCCTGCATTCGATTTTATAGTCTGGTAAGGGATTTTTATTTTTCCAATATTCATAGCCGAGATTATAACTGGAGGAGATAAAGTGGAGAGAAACTGGATAGCGGGCATGATTGGCTAACGATTAAGGATTGGTGTCCTTTTGACTCAATCTCTTTTCAAGATATTTTAAAACACGGAGACAATCACGTACGTCATTTCATCAAAGAACTGCTCCGTTATCAAGATTAAACGATTCTGGATAACTACCTGTTTTTCTCTGCATGTATTAATAGTGCCAGGATATACAAAACACATTACTATTCACAGCCGTCATATTTTCGGCACGTGAAGGAGCGCCTGGTAACGGGCAGTAGAATATTGAGGCATGTAAAGTCCGTGGAGATTTAGATAGAACATACCACAGGTATGTTTTTTCTGTTTCTCCACGGCTTTTTGCGTGCAAAAACAAGGAGGAAATTAGAAGATGGCAGTAACCTAAGGAGAAACAGGTAGGAATGGCCGCGGTGGGCATGGCTGCTTTTAGTATGGGCTTGTGAAGCAGATGCCCCAAGGCACCGAAATCCTATTGATGAACCCATATACAATTACTGATTCTGAGGAGATAAACGAGCCGGGTTGAAAATTAGGGGTGCATATGTTCGCAAAAAAGCGTTTATTTCCTTCAAATTTTGTGTATAATAAAGCTGGTTGTCCAATTTGTTCCAAAGGGGATGAAGAATGATGTCAATCCGTTTGAACCCGTATCTTGTCTTTAATGGAAACACAAGAGAAGCGGTGTATTTTTATGAAAAAGCGCTGCGCGGGAACGTGGTCGGAATTATGACGTTTGGGGATGTGCCGGAAGATCCGAATCATCCGCTGACCGATGAGATGAAATCTCTTGTGATGCATGCGCATTTGAAGGTTGGTAATGCAGATCTCATGTTCTCCGATACTTTTCCGGGTACGGCGCATCAGGCGGACGGTGATACGGTTCAGATTGCCATTCATCCTACAGAAGAGTCAATAGCACGGGAGATTTTCGCCGCACTGGAAGACGGTGGTCAAGTGGTCATGCCGCTGCAGAAGACGGATTGGAGCCCTTTGTATGGGATTGTTAAGGACAAGTTCGGCGTTACTTTTCAAGTGAATGTCGCGGAGGAACAGCCGCAGGGATAGTGTGTATTCTGATTCAGGTTTCCGCTCCGCCCACAATACGCCCTGCCGGTTCTAATTGGACAGGCAGCTGAGGAGGAATGACTTGTGACAAACAATAATCAGACAATCGTGCCGCATATATGGTATGACAAAGAAGCGGTAGAAGCAGCTAACTTTTACGCATCTGTTTTCCCCGAATCCAAGGTTACCAGCGTTACGACAATTCATGACACACCGTCAGGTGACTGTGACCAAGTTTCATTTGAAATATGGGGACAGAAGTTTATGGCGATCAGTGCAGGGCCCTATTTTAAATTAAATCCGTCAGTGTCTTTCTTCGTTAATTTTGATCCGTCACGCGAAAAGGACGCAGCTGTGAAAATAGATGAGGTCTGGGACAAGTTATCTGAGGGCGGCCAGGCACTAATGCCGCTTGATAAGTATCCATTCAGTGAGCGGTACGGCTGGATTCAGGATAAATATGGCGTGTCCTGGCAGCTGATGCTTACAAATCCTGAGGGTGAGGAGCGTCCGCCTATCATCCCGTCTTTTTTGTTTGTGGGTGATCAGTACGGTAAGGCGGAAGAGGCTATGTCTCTCTATTTATCAGTATTTGGCAACTCGCGGCAGGGAACGATTGCCCGCTATCCCAAGGGCATGGAGCCTGATCAGGAAGGAGCCATTATGTTCTCTGACTTCATGCTGGAGAAGCAGTGGTTCACCGCCATGGACAGTGCGCATGAGCATAAATTTAGTTTCAACGAGGCGATCTCTTTTATGGTGAAATGCGATTCGCAAGAGGAGATTGATCATTACTGGGAGAAGCTGTCTGCGGTTCCCGAGGCTGAACAATGCGGCTGGCTGAAAGACCGGTTTGGCGTGTCGTGGCAGATTGTGCCGGCCGAGATGGACGAAATGCTGGAAAAGGGAACACCGGAGCAAATTGCACGTGTTACGAAGGCTTTTTTGCAGATGAAGAAATTCGATCTTGCAGCATTGCATAAGGCTTATAAGGGCGAGTGAAGCTTACACTTTACCCTCTGCCAGAGAAGGCATGGTTATAGTAATGAGAAAGAAGCGATGAGAGAACAACCTCACCGCTTTTTTGATGTGCTTTGAAGTATCATTTTAATCGGTGTCTTTTTTCTTTCACTTAATAAGTTGTCTACAACAGCTTCACACAATGCTGCTGAATCATTGCTGCGAGCTCATCAAAACTATATTTATGATTCACCATATCAACAGTAAAGTCTTCAGCTAGCTTGCTCTCCATCTTGAAGCCCAAACCATTATAACGCAAAAAGATTACAAGTGCGGTAAATGCTGTACGTTTGTTACCGTTTTGAAACGGGTGATTTTGACCGAGGGATTCAAAGAGAGCAGCTGCTTTACCAAAAATAGTAGGATAAGCATCATCACCAAATGCGGATGACCCGGCGCGAAGAACGGCGGACTCCAGCAGGCCGGGATTCTTCACACCAATCTGCTCTCCAGGACTGTATCTCTGTATCATTGCTACATTGATCGCTATAACTTCCTGCGTGGTCAAATAACGGACTTCACTCATCTGTCTTTGAGTCCTTTTAAGGTCTCATCATATTCGTTGATAACCTCGGACAGACAATCCATGAAATCCTCGCTGATTCCTGCGGGCAATGTGACCTTGGCGGATTTTTTGATAACAATTTCTCCACTTTGGGGATGGACCTCGATTTGAACCGTATCGCCTAATTCCAGGCCGATTTGTTTGAAAGCATCTGTCATGGTAATGCCCAGACTATTTCCGAATTTGGTAATCTTCTGTTCCATTTCAATCCCCCTATCCATCGTATTGCCTCCTTATCAACCTGTTCAACTGTTATAACAATTATACGATAATCTATTGAGATGGGGCATTATTATTACTGGATTGACGTCAAGACTGTGATTACACTCGTTGAAGCCTAAAAAAAAGACAACCCTGACAAATACATCAGAAGTCATCCTTTTTCAGTTCGCATCAATTATTTAGCATTCATTTGGGCAAGCTCTACAAACTGTTTTTTCATATCCTTCGTCACAACCAATTCATTGAGCTTGACCGTTTCGACACCTGACGGCACTTCTTTCAGAATCTGATCAATAGTCGGCTCTCCATAGAATACCGCTTCTGGATTGTTACTGAAATGTTGTGGAATGATGACCTTTACATCCATGTCATATAACGATTGAAAAATAGCTGTGTTTTTCAGTGTTTCCGGGCCGTATTCTCCTGCATAGGTCAAAACAACATCCGCACCTTTCACGGCCTCAAGTGCCTCTGGCAATTCTATCTTATCCGTCTCCCCCATGTGTACGATCTTGAAATCACCAAAGCGAAATACGAATATCTCATTGTCCCCTAAATTCGATACATGTTTGGAAGAAAACCCGGTTACTTCTACCTCGCCGACTTTAATGGGTTCTTTCATCAAGGCGGGGACAAGTCTTTGGGGATCTCCCTTTAGCTGCTTCAAATCCGGAACGTGATCATCATGGTAATGGGACACTGTGTAGGCATCCACCTCCATATCAGGAGCTGGACCAAAAAATGCTTTTAATTTGGACGGGTAGGGGTCAGTCAAGAATGTTGTTCCATCAGGAAAGGTTAAATAAAAGCATGAATTCCCCACGTATTTAATGGTCAAGGGACCATTCTGTGTTGGTTTAGAAGACGGTGCGCTGGTGACGGCGGGTTTCGTGCCAGGTTCACTGCTTGCGGGTGCAGGAGAGGATACCTTTGCAGCGGCTGCTTCCGTATTAGGTGTACTCTCTGTTGCTTCAGTATTCGAACACCCCCCCAACATAGCACAACAGATAAGAATCAAAAGTAATACAGCGAGCCCTCCCGTACTTCTTCTTTCAAATTTCATAATATGACTCCCCTCAAACGATTTATGCTACAGAGGCATCATACCTAATCTCCTGTGCAGCGAGAATGGTGTATCTGCAATAGCTGTTTGCTTTTAAACAAGTTTTGCAATACACTCTGAAATTCTGCAGGTCTACCCGTTAACCCAAAAGTGTTATAAAATGGATTTGGTAAACGACTTACAATGGACAACTGAGGTGAACGCTGTGGATTTTGTAACAATCGGTAGAGAAGTGCATTCTGGCTATCGGCTTCCGTTATCCTTTGCTGAACATGAATCATGTATAGAAGATACTCGGGGCCATGGCAGATGGAGTCTAGTGCTGATTGAGAAGGGGGCAGGCATCTTATCCAGCGGAGGCTTGCAAACGCCATTTACTTCGCCAGTGATCCTGTGTATCAATGAACATGAACATGTGGAACTGAACGTATCCTCAGGTATACCCGTAAAGTCCGTTTATTTTGATCCATTAGTTGTGAACAGCAAATTCAATTTCGACAATGTCCATAATCCTCATGGTGATTTCTCCAACACTGAAGAGCAAGACCTTTATCTGCTTCAACCATTCATTAGGAGAAGCCTGGAATATCCCTGCATTTCAACAATAGATACTGCAAATGCTCAACATATCTCTAAGCTCTTGGTTCAGATGAACCAGACACTTGTAGCCCAAAGTGACCTCAACTGGCCCTGCCGCTCCCGCTCGCTTTTGCTGGAAGTGCTTATTCTCCTCTCAAAGCTGATTAATCAAGAGGAAAGTCTGTCAGAATCAGAAGATACTGAACCTTGTGATAGGGTAAACGATATTTTGATTTATTTACATACAAACTATTCGAATAAAATAACGTTGAATGAATTAAGCCGAATGTTTCATGTGAACCGGACCACCTTAAATCATCAGTTCTCCCAGCTCACCAATTTGTCTGTCATCGATTATTTGATCAAGTACCGCGTGCAGATAGCCGCCACTTTATTGAGAGACACCTTGCTTCCGGTCGCGGAGATTATGGAGAGGACCGGCTTCCACAACACTACGCATTTTTGGAGAATATTTAAAAAGCATACCGCGCTCTCCCCCTCCAGTTACCGGAAACAAAATTGCTGGATGTATGTTTCGGGTGAATAGTTTAATCCCTTGTAAGAGACAGGGTTTTAAAAGTGTAAGCTGCTCCCTATGAAGTAAAGCAAAAGACACCTTAACCGGTGTCTTTTTTTGCTGTGGGCACCCGCCCAAGTCCGCCCGTATAGCCCGGTAAAACGCACCGGAGAGTTCCATCCCCCTGTCATATAATCATTAGCCCAGAATTCTGCATGAGGCGCTCCGATATGAGTAAATGATTGTTTAGGAACCGTTTTGAACTCTGATATGCTCAGGATGCCCGGAGTAGCGGTAAATGGGGAGGTGACATGAGGAAGCTCACAGCCTTTTGCAAACGGTTACAAGAGTGTATCTGCATCTATTAAAAATCGGGAGGAAATGAAATGAAGAAGTGGACGGCAAAGGCAACCGGTATTCTGCTGTTATTTTCAATGGCACTAACTTTAATAGCAGGCGGATGGGGGAATACGGTGGCACATGCTGCGGGCCTTACGATCACCGGCAGCGGAGGCTGGAATGAAACCGCATATGTAGAATGGTCACCGGTTAGTAATGCCTCAGGATACAATGTATATGTTAAACCGGCAAACGCAGCGGACTCGCAGTATCAGCAAATTAATAATGAATTGATCCGCAAATATGCTTCCTATTGGAGAGCTGATGCTGTAGGGCTGGTAGCCGGAAGTTATGTGATGAAGGTCGAGGCAATTCTGACAGGGGGAGGGACGGCCAGTGCTGTATCCGATACTTTAACTGTAGCGCCGTTTGACCGTTCCGGATTTGCTTTTTCGGCAAACTCTCCGTTAGGCACAGGTTCAGGCGCATATAATGCGAATGGCACCTTGAAAAGCGGCGCTCAGGTCCTGTATATCACCTCCCAGAATGCACAAACCGTAACCCTTCCTGTAAAAGTCAGCAGCTCAGGTGCTGTACAAAACGGCGTGGGTTTGGGCGGGGTTTTGACTCTAAGACAAAAAGGCTACGACACCACTCCGCTCGCCATCCGGATTATTGGCAAAGTTACGGCCTCAGATTTGAGCGGGCAGCTCAACAGCAGCGGGTATCTTCAGGTCAAAGGTAAAAGCAATTATTCGGAAATGAATATTACGATTGAAGGGATCGGGGACGATGCTTACGCCTATGGCTGGGGGCTGCTTCTGAGATATGTCGGTAATGTGGAAGTGAGAAACCTGGGCCTGATGTTATTCCCGGACGATGGCGTGTCGATGGACACGGGGAATGCGAATGTATGGGTGCATAATAATGATATTTTCTACGGATCTGCAGGCGGGGATGCGGACCAGGCCAAGGGTGACGGTTCCACAGACCTTAAGAACGGTTCGTCGTACATCACGATCTCTTACAATCACTACTGGGATTCGGGAAAATCTTCGCTGGTCGGGCTGACCGAGCCGGCGGAATTCTTCGCCACCTTCCATCATAACTGGTTCGATCATTCGGACTCCCGTCATCCGCGTATCCGTGTGGCTTCTGTTCATATCTATAATAACTTCTATGATGGCATCTCAAAATATGGCGTTGGTGTTACCAGCGGAGGTTCCGCCTTTGTTGAATCCAACTATTTTAGACATACCAAATATCCGATGATGATTTCCCTGCAAGGCACGGATGCTCTGGGAGAAGAAGGTACATTCTCAGGCGAAAATGGCGGGATGATCAAAGCCTACAACAATCTTGTTGCGGATGCGGCCAGTCTGATTTATGCCAACTCCAATACTGGAACAGCACCGGCTAACGCAACCTCTTTTGATGCGTATCTGGCATCGGCGAGAAATGAAACCGTTCCGGGCTCATACAAGGCATTAACGGGCGGAACCGCTTATAACAACTTCGATACAACAGTTAACACGGGAGTAAGTGCATCTGCCGTTGACAGCGTAAGCGCAGTAGAGCAGATTGTTAC
This sequence comes from Paenibacillus tianjinensis, assembly GCF_017086365.1. Classification (NCBI taxonomy): domain Bacteria; kingdom Bacillati; phylum Bacillota; class Bacilli; order Caryophanales; family Paenibacillaceae; genus Paenibacillus; species Paenibacillus tianjinensis. The sequence continues at coordinate 238,948 of NZ_CP070969.1, forward strand.
GGCAAAAGCCGGCCGCCTGGACAGCGGAGACTTCACCTGGACATTCAATGATTCCGTGGATGACGCATCCTATGACCTCAATACAGCACTGATGTCCGCAATCAGAAGCTACACCACCGGGCTTGTATCGGTAGGCGGCAACTCCAGCCCAACCAGCCCGACTCCAACACCAACGGCAACAGTTACGCCTACAGCGACTCCTGTACCAACAGCAACGGCTACGCCAACGGAAACTCCAGTGCCAACCGCAACACCTACACCAACGGCAACTCCTGCACCAACCGCAACGGCGACACCGACACCGACAGCAACTCCAACCACTGGAGCTTATGTCCACAACTTCACCACATCAGGGACAACAAGCAGCTTCTTCAATATTCAAGGAAATCTCTCCACCAGCAAGGGGACGGTCGTATATAATGGTCTGACTCTAACTCAGTGTCTGAAAATCGAGAGCGCAACCAGCATCGCGTTCACTGCAACGAAAGCTTCTACCCTGACATTAGTGTTTAACGCCGAAGGAACCCAGATAAAAGTGGACGGAACAAGCTATCCCATCACCAACCGTATTGCCACGGTATCTCTTGCGGCGGGTGCACATACCATTACGAAGGATAGCACTGCGAATCTGTATTACATTGAGTTGAAATAGTATGGCTGCGAGAATTTAGTGGCAATTGAAAGGCCATCGGCTAGTCAAAAGCAGAAAGCGACCTTTAGGGGTCGCTTTTCTCTATTTTCTAAATTAATTTCTTGTTGACTTAAACCATGATTTAAGTCGTATGCTATTTGTGTCGACAGTGATAGATCAGATTTGGAGGCCTTCAAAATGAAGTATGTTTCGATTGGTGAAGCTTCGGCCACTTATAAGATTCCGGAATCCACGTTAAGGTATTATGAGAAGCAAGGCTTGCTGCCGCTGATGGAGCGTGATGCCGCCGGCCGGCGGTTGTTCTCGGAAATGCAGATGGCGCTGCTGGAAACGGTGCTTCGTCTGAAGCAGACACATATGCCCATCCACGATATCAGGCAATATATCGCCTGGGTTATTGAAGGGGATAGCACCACCCGGCTCCGGCTGGACATGATGACGAAGCACAAGCAGGCGGTGCTGGATGAAATTGCGACCATGACAGACGCCCTGCAAGGCATTGATTATAAAATTAACCGGTATAACAAACGTTTACAGGACAAATAGAGGATAGAAAAGAGGAACACTCATGAAGCTGACAGGAAACACTATACTTATCACTGGCGGAAGTGCCGGAATCGGGCTGGCTTTTGCAGAGCGGTTTATCCGGGCGGGGAATCAGGTGATTGTCTGTGGACGGCGTGAAGAGGTACTTCAAAAGGCGAAGGAACAACTCCCCGGCCTGATTACCCGAGTGGTTGACTTAAATGTGGAGTCTGAACGCATAGCCTTGTTTGACTGGGTCACCGGGTTTTACCCGGATGTTAATGTGTTGGTGAACAATGCCGGGACTCAGCAAAGGTTCAATGTGCTAAAAGCCGATGCCAGAGACAATTGGAGCTACTTCAATCAGGAGATTACAACTAATCTTGACGCGCCTTTCCACCTCTCCCTGCTGTTTGCTCCGTTTTTGGCGAAAAAAGAGGCGGCTGCCATTATTAACGTGACCTCTGGTCTGGCCTTTACGCCGTTTGCCATCGCTCCGATCTATTCCGCAACCAAGGCGGCACTGCATTCGTTCACGATGAGCCTGCGGCACCAGTTGTCCGGGACATCGGTTGAAGTCATTGAGGTGGCTCCTCCGGCAGTCAATACCGACCTGGGCGGTGCAGGATTGCATACCCACGGGGAACCTCTGGATGCCTTCGCAGATGGGATCTTCAAAGGGTTGGAAGAGGGAAAACAGGAGATCGGTTACGGGACTTCGGTGGACCGCCTGCGCATGTCTAGAGATCAAGTGGACGAGTACACAGCAAATATGTATCAGGCTACGAAAAGTATGATTGAATAAGGTGAACAGACGGCTATACAGCAAAGGCAAGGCCCTCCGGCCCTGCCTTTTTATTTTGTACTATTATCTGCTTGCTTCACATATGTATCATTCCAAAGCTGGGCCTCGATATATCGGTTTTTGTGATCTAAATCTTTTAGGAAGGATGTGATATCGCTAGTCGTTTCATGGATGAACTGAAATAATGATTCTTTAGTAAAAGGGTTCATCCGGTCCGCGGAATCCATTATGGACATACTGTCGCCAAAGGTAAAGCTGATGTCGGCCGGGTCTATATCGTTCAACAGCAGCTTTGTTTGCAGCCCATGGTCGAACCACTGATGCAAATAGGTGCTTTCCCCCAGCACAAAATAAATCGGGTGTGCACTTTGCGGGTTCCCTCCTAAAGCTATAAATGAACTGTAGAGCCACTCTTCTGTGCGGATTCTTTTTTTGTAGTAACCGTCAAAGTCTTTGTCGCAAAACCGGCTAAATGAGGTGAATGAGCTGCCTGTATATTGTGAGAGTTCTTTTGCCAGCGAATAAGCATCGCTAACCGGAAGCTTGGTAAGGCTGTCTGCGGGGGAACATCTTTTATCGCAATAATTGGTTATGTACAGATTTTGGGACAACGCGCTCACTCCTAATCACATGTTATGCTGAGAGCCAACTGCATCATCTGATGGTTTTCCGTTTTCTTATCTTATTTAACTTTTATAAACAGTATAAGCGAGTTTCTCGTATAATGAAGTGAAATGTGCTTCTTTTGGAGTTGAGATTCAGAGGAGAAAGGCTGGAATCGGCATGGCAGCAAATTGGTGGCTTGCACTCATTATTATGGTTGTATTAAACGGAATATTGGTCTGGACTTTGTTTACAGGACTGGAGCCTATAAGCCGCAAGGCTAAAAAGTGGTTTTTTATCGTCGTGAATGGTATCGGGCTCATTCTGGCGGTTTCGCAATTTTTCTGGATGGATTTTTAGATGGAATTCGTTAAGCAAGACAGGTCAGCTGGTTCTTCGGAACGTGCTTCCTTGTCTTGCTTTTTTATTTATCATGGGTATATCGTATTTTGCCTAAGCAGGCGGGAAGTGCTATGGTTGAATTAACCTAGCTAAGGAGGTAATACAGATGAGCCAGAAGATTCCGGAGAAGAATTTGAACGATGGCCTGAAGGTGCCGGTTATAGGTTTTGGAACAGCTTTTATTAAGGGGGCAGAGGGAGTGAAGGTGCTCACTGCTGCCATTGATGCCGGGTACCGGCTGATTGATTCGGCGTTCAACTATGAGAATGAGGGCATGGTCGGACAAGCTGTCCGCCAGAGTGCGGTGCCGAGGGAAGAGCTACTGATTACTTCGAAACTGCCGGGCCGTCATCATGCCTATAAGGAAGCACTGGAGACGATAGAGGAATCATTATATAGAGGCGGCCTGGATTACTACGATCTGTATCTGATCCATTGGCCGAATCCTAAGACTGATAAGTATGTTGAAGCCTGGCAGGCGATGATCGAGGCGAAAAAGCGTGGCTATATCCGTTCCATCGGCGTCTGCAATTTCCTACCGGAGCATAATGAACGTATTATAAAAGAGACCGGGGTCGCCCCGAGCATCAACCAGGTGGAGCTGCATCCATTATTTAATCAGGAGCTGCAGCTTGCGAAGGATGCCGAACACGGCATTGTCACGGAATCCTGGAGTCCGCTGGGCCGCGGCCACAGCATGCTGGAGAATGAACAGATTGGCAGCATCGCTGCAGCTCATGGCAAATCACCGACACAAGCCATACTGCGCTGGCATATCCAGCTTGGCGCGATTCCTATCCCGAGAGCGAGTTCGCTTGCGCATCAGAAGGAGAACCTTGATATCTTTGATTTCGAGCTGTCAGAATCGGAGATGAAGGTAATCTCGGGACTTAGCAGGGAAGACGGCCGGCTGTGGGGGCAGGACCCGGCAACGTATGAAGAGATGTAAACAATAGAGTCAGCGGTACACCCAACACCCGGGAGGGTGTTTTTTTTATGTCTCTAACAGCGGGTGATGATCGGGGATTGCAAGAAAGTTGCTGATTCATGCAAGAAAACGAACAGATTCTGGTAACCGCAAGGTTTTGCTTATATTATGTGTCATGAGGGGGGAGACAACACGTGGAAATTATTTTTGAAGCGGATGGGAGCATAGGTCAAGGCATTGCAAAAGTGATCACCCATCCCGCGGAAACAGAACATTGGGGACAGATTAGGGAGGCCATACATCACTCCGGACACAAGCTTGTCGTCATCCATCCTAAAAACGACCGCAAGGTTCAGATTCTGCTCAGCTCCGTTGCTGTGATTGAATCCGAGGACCGGATGTGCAATGTACGTGTGATTACCGGTGAAAGATATCTGCTGAACAAGCGGTTGAAGGGGGTCGAGGACAGCCTGGAGTCGCCGCATTTTGTGAAAATCAATAATACTACGATCATTAACACCAGCTACATTAAGGAGTTTTCATCTACAGACAATGCACGGATCCAAGTAGTATTAACCGATGGTTCAGGCTATTTGGTCAGCCGCTTTTACATCAAAAACTTTAGGGGGAAGCTCTCATGATCAATCAATTAAAGCATTCGTTCTTTCAGGTATTTACAGTCACTTCATTATGGGTGACGCTGCTGTTAACTGTTTTTAACGGCGATGAGTTAATCAGCATGCAGTATTTGTGGCGGGTCGCGGGTATTGCAGTTATAGCGGCTGCGGTATTCGGGGTAATGTACGATGCGCTGTGGAATCATTTCACGTTCAGGCCGGTCTGGAACATTCTTATTTCGTCGATTCTCTCCATCACAGGCAGCACTGCGGCTGTCTGGCTATATTCAACCGAAATGTATGAGTTCATTCTCCCCTGGTGGCCCGGTATGCTGTTGTTGACAGTGGTGCTGCATACGATAGCTTTCTACTTTTATGCCAAAGCGGACAGCAGGAAGAAGGCGGAGGAGCTGAACCGGATTATAAAATAGGGTGAGGGGGCAGGGAGCAGCCTCCTCCAGCCGCAAGGACACTCCACTGGAGTGTCCTTTTACTGTAATTTCCGCGGGCGCCCGCTCTTCAGCCGCCGTGCAGTCTGCTCCTGCCTGGCAGGGAGCGCTGGCAGGGCGGGAGCGTTGCCGTTCATCTCCGGCAGCTGCTTCCAGTAGCGCTTCGGCATGAGGGATGCCCGCAGCCGGTCGTTCTTGCGCTCCTTGATTCCGATGGCGTTATAGAATCCTTGCCAGAGTCGGCGGTAGGCGGCTTCCGCTTCGTCCGGCTCGGGCGGAATCCATTCCTGCAGAGGGATGATGGCCTGCCGGCCGGGCTGGTGGAGGAGCGCCATCCCATGGGTCTTGTCGTAGATCATGAAGCTCTCATTCTGGAACCGGTCGCAGAAATGATCCTCAATGACGGGAAGGATATACCCCCGGGGTTCAATCACTGCCGCCATGACTGGACCATATACGCTGAACCGCACGAAGCCCAGATAATGATGCCCTTCCCGCCGGAGCTGCTGGACTGCCTTGTTCAGGGCGCTGACCGTATCGTCGGCCAGCATGTTCATGACCCGGCGGCCATGGGTAAAGCCGAGATACAGGAAGTTCAGCAGCAGCATTTCTTTATCCATGGCATTAGACCAGAAGCCGAGCCGCACCAGTTCCTCCGCCTCGGGAGAGATCTTCAGCGGGATGGAGCGCAGCACCCGGTCGGCTTTGACGCTGTCAGTTTCAATCCATTTGGACTCCAGCAGCAGCCCTTGCCCCTCTTCTAGAGAGTGGATGGCCAGCGGAGTTTCCTTCCACTCATAGCTCTCGAACACGCAGCAGAGCAGGCCCTCAAAGCTGCCGTCATAAGTATAGGCCAAGGCGGTTGTCTTGAACATGACGCCTAGACCCCTTTCCCGAAGGTGGCCGCTCTGCCTGCCTCCGGCAAGGCTGCCATATAGCTGTCGTCGAAGAAGGAGAGCTGCTCCACCTCCGGCTGCTGAAACTTGGCCAGCTCCTGCCCGGACATGAGCGAACGAAGCAGGGTATGCTCGCCCACCTTTAGCCCCTCCAGTGGTTTACCTTTGCAGGTAATGAAGAACTGGGCACGTTTGAGCACCACGCCGAGCTTCTTCAGTGCGTAGAAATCCAGGCTTCCGGCCCGGCGCGCCTTGAGAATCCGCTGGGCGCTTCTTACGCCGATGCCGGGCACGCGCAGCAGCGTCTCATAGGGAGCGCGGTTAATCTCCACCGGGAACTGCTCCCGGTGGTTGATGGCCCAGCTGCATTTCGGGTCCAGCAGCGGGTTGAAGTTGGGCGCGGCTTCATCCAGCAGCTCCTTAGCCTCAAAGCCGTAGAAACGCAGCAGCCAGTCCGCCTGATAGAGCCGGTGCTCCCGCAGCAGCGGCGGCTTCGTATCGAGTGCGGGCAGGAGCGAATCCTCGACCACGGGAGTATAGGCAGAGTAGAAAATACGCTTCAGCCCGTACTTCTTGTACAGGCCTTCCGTAAGGTTCAGAATCTGATAATCGGTATCCGGCGTGGCGCCGATAATCATCTGGGTGCTCTGCCCGGCAGGCGCGAAGCGGGGAGTGTGCTTGTATTTGACGAGATCCGAGCTGTTCTCGGTGATCTTATTTTTGATGAGGCCCATCGGCTTCAGTATGGATTGTTTGCTCTTGTCCGGAGCAAGCCGGTTGAGACTTTCCTGGGAGGGCAGCTCAATGTTGACGCTCATGCGGTCGGCAAGCAGGCCGAGCCGGGACAGCAGCACATCGTCAGCGCCGGGAATGGCTTTTACATGGATGTAACCTCTGAAATTGTATACGTTGCGCAGCAGCTCAAGGGCGGCAATCAGCTGCTCGGTGGTATAATCGGGACTCCGCATGATGCCGGAGCTGAGGAACAGGCCCTCTATGTAATTGCGGCGGTAGAACTGCATCGTAAGGTTGGCAATCTCCTCGGGTGTAAACGCAGCCCGCCGTGTAGGATTGGATTTGCGGTTCACGCAGTAGGCGCAGTCATAGATGCAGCCGTTAGTCATCAGTACCTTGAGCAGGGAAATGCAGCGTCCGTCTGCTGCGAAGCTGTGGCAGATGCCCATGCTGACCGCATTGCCGAGGCTTCCGGGCTGTCCCGAACGGCTTGCCCCGCTTGAGGTGCAGGCTACATCATATTTGGCCGAAGCTGTTAAAATTTCAAGTTTCTCCATCATATCCACGGAAACACACTCCTCATTAGGAGTAGTATATATCGAACAAATGTTCCTGTCAAAGTCATTCAGAGGCTTTGACAGGCACTTGCATCCTCTATCACGGGATATTAAGCATAGGCGCGGACTTCAATAATCTCTGCATAAGGGGAACCATTAGTTGCTGTAACGACTACCCTGACAGCCCGGGTCTCAAGCGGGGATTCCAGCAGATGAACCCGTTTCCGCTTCCGGTTGTTCTGCTCACTAAGCACGGTCACCCAGGTTCCCGTATCATCCAGCCCTTCGAGACGATAGCTGCGGACCAGTTCGGGAATCACTTCGAAAGGCGTCCGGTGATGATGCAGATTGATCAGATCCTCATTCACATCATCATTAAATATAAGCTGGATCTCCCGGATCTGCCGCTTCTCCGTCCATTCCAGGGCAAGCCAGGGCTCAGTATCCTGTTCAAGAGATTCCGAGAGCCAGAGATGCGGTCCGCCATACGGCCGCCGGTATCCGTCTATTACATGCTCCGGCCGGTAGGCGCTTGTAGGGAAGGAGGTACGCAGGCAAAAGACCTTGCGGACCAGGCGTTTGGTGCTCCATTCCACCACAGGCTGGCTGCTGTCGTGGTCTTCCAAATCCTTGGAGACCCCGGGAGCTGCCCCCCGCTCCAAGGCTAGCAGTCCGCTCAGCGGCTGACCGGTAAGATACAGCTGGATGGCAGGATTCCGGCGCACAATGACAAAGGCGTTTTGGGCTTCCGCCGGTATCCAGTCTAGGCTGACTGATACCCACTGTTTGTCCCCTGTACCTACAGATACTTCAGTCTCATATTCCAGCATAGCGGGCACGTAATTTTCCGGGCGGCCGGTGCTCCAGAGTTCAACCTTCAGCATCGTATCCTGTGCCGCATCCAGCAGCCATTCTATGGTACCGCTTATCCCCGGATCAGCGGGAAGCAGCATGGCAATATCATGCTCCAGGGGATACCTTTCCTCGCCTGTTCCGATGGAAATCCCGGACAGGAAGGAGGAGGCGGACACCTTGGCCTGGCGGGCCAGGTCGTCATCATCACAGTTGACCAGGCCGAGCACCGAAGCATCCTGCTTCAGCAGCATTTGCTGCAGGGTAGGAGTATGCTCCCGCGACAGCTCTGCGGGCGTTAGGCCCTTCTCCACACAAAGTGCTGCGGCTGTTCCGGCTGCCTCGCCCATGATGGCGCAGGTAGCCATGACTCTCGTAGTCCCAAACGCGACATGGGTCGCGCTAATGTTGCGCCCTGCAAACAGCAGATTGGACACATTGACCGAATACAGGCTGCGCAGAGGGATATGGTAGTTGCCGTCGGCATGCATATGCTTCGAGCCGCTGGCTGCCGCATACATTCCTTGCGGCGGATGCAGATCAATCGACCAGCCGCCGAAGGCTACCCGGTCCTCAAACAGCTTCTGGCTGATAATATCATTCTGGGTCAGCGTATATTCTCCGGTGAAGCGGCGGTATTCCCGCTTGCCAGGCTGGGAGCCGACCCATTCAAGGGTCATGTTCTCTGCATCGAATTGGCCGGAATTCTTGATGTAATCCCAGATTCCGTAGATGACAGCCCAGAGCTCATCACGGATCCGTTCATTGTCGTGTACGATATCCAGCTCCCCGCCCCATTCGATCCACCAGTAATGGCAGCCCGAATCGCCGCTGCGGATAATCCGCTTCATCGGGATGTTCGTCTGAGAAATATCCTTGGCAAAGGATGGAGGAACGAATCTCACAGGGTAGCCGGCATCCTTGGTATAGAAGAGCAGCGTACTGCCGAGTGTAATGTCGTCAGCTGTCTCCGGTGCCCATTCTTCATTATATTCATGCCGCGCCTCCCGGCCGATTCGGAACTTGGCCCCGGCCAGAAATCCGATCAGGCCATCGCCTGTACAATCGAGGAAGACGGGACTCTCAAAGCGGATTCTCCGCTCCGAGCCCATCATCCAGCCGGTAACCGCTTGGATCTGCCGCGCGTCTTCTTCGCCTCCGGCCTCTACTTCATGCACATCCGTATTGAGGTAGAGTGTAATATTGGGTTCGGCGAGGACAGTTTCCAGAATCACCAGATCCCACAGATAAGGATTGCCGTCCGGATTGCGGTACTGGTTCTCCACGAACAGCTCGCCCATGATTCCAGTCTCCCGGGCATAGCGGTTCGTGCCGTGGGCGGTTGCCCCGCATACCCATACCCGCACCTCACTGCTGGAATTGCCGCCCAGAACGGGACGGTTCTGAATGAGTGCCACCTTCTTGCCGAGGCGGGCGGCGGCAACGGCGGCACATACCCCTGCCAGTCCTCCGCCCACTACGGTAACGTCACTGCGCACATGCTCCATTTTCATAACGGTTTCGTACTCCCTTCATGCAGGTTGATTAGCCTTTGACTGCCGAGCTTGCCACACCTTCAATAATATATTTCTGGCCGATCAGGAAGACGAGGATCATCGGGATAATACCGGCGGTCGCTGCCGCCATCATTCCGTTGTAGTCCACGTTATTCTCAAGAATGAAATTCTGCAGGCCAAGCGGAACGGTGAACAGATCATGGTCGATCAGAAAGACGAGCGCATTCTCATAGTCATTCCAGTGCCACGAGAAGTCGATGATCGCCAGGGTAGCCAGCGAAGGCTTCGCCATCGGCAGGATAATCCGCGAGAAGATCCGGAAATGGCCGGCGCCGTCGATGAAAGCCGCTTCAGAAATTTCCTGGGGTACGGAGAGGAAAAACTGCCGCATCATAAATACCCCGAAGATGGTGAACATCCCGGGCAGAATAAGCGCCCAGTGAGTGTTGTAAATCCCGGCCCACTCGAACATGATAAATTTGGGCACAAACAGCACCTGAGGGGGAACCATCATCATAGATAAATACACTAGGAACATTGGGTTCCGCCCTTTGAACTCTATTCTGGAAAATCCATAGGCGGCTAACGCGGACAGGCAGATAGCGCCTACGGTGCTGAGCACCGCAACCTTCAGTGAATTCAGGTAATACAGCACAAAGCTGTTGTCCCCCGTCCAGACCTTCACATGATGGCTCCAATTGAAATGAGCGGGAATCCACCGGATCGGATACTGGAATACTTCCGCCGGGGTTTTAAAGGAAGTACTGATCATCCACAGAAAAGGTACGATCATCACGATGCTGAAGAACAGCATAATCAGCGTGGCGATACTTCTATTGATTACGGTTTTGTTCAATGCTCTCAGCTCCTTAGTAGTGAACCCAGCGTTTCTGGCCCAGCCATTGAATGACGGTGAAAATCATTATAATCAGGAACAGGGCCCAGGATATGGCGGAAGCATAGCCCATTTCGTAATAGCGGAAGGCATTCTGGTAAATGAACAGGGATAACACGGTCGTGCTGTTCCCCGGTCCGCCCTGGGTGATCGCCTGAATGATCCCGAACTGTTTAATCGTCATAATCAGCCCGGTAATCAGCAGCAGAAACGTCGTTGGACTGACCAGCGGCCATAGGATACTGCGGACGGTCTGCCAGGTTCGGGCTCCGTCAATCTTGGCGGCTTCCAATAGTTCGGTGGATACTTCCTGCAGGGCAGCCAGATAGATGATCATGTTATAGCCGAGCATAAACCAGATCCAGATGATGTCGATGGCATACATTGAGGAATCCATCGTGGATAACCAGCCCGGAGGATTCGTTATGCCGATGGAGCGCAATATGCCGTTAATCGGCCCGTTATTCGGCTGAAACAGCAGCATCCAGACGAAGGCTACGGCGACCCCGCTTGTAATGTAAGGCATGAAGTATAAGGCGCGGAGCAGCTTTTTCAAATACACGGAGCGGTTTAAAATCACGGCCACAATGAACGCCAGCCCGATGGAGACAGGCACAGAGAGCAGAAACAGCAGCGTATTCTGGATTGCCGTATAAAAGATGTCATCGCCCAGCATTCTTTGAATGTTGGCCATGCCGGTAAATTTGGTATTTGGACTCATGAATTTGTAATCCGTGAACATGAGGTAGAACGAATAGACGGCTGGTATTATAAAAAATAAAATCACGCCAATCATATTTGGCCCGATAAAAAGATAGCCCAGATACTGCTGCCGTTTCATCCAAGATGCCTTCACATAGCCCCACTCCTTTTGGTCTTTTGTTTGCACCTCAAGCATATCAAGCGGGCGGAGGAGGGATAAGGAACAAAACCAACGACTTCATGCTACAGAAATATACATTTTCCCAAGCAGACAAGCCGTTTCTTCGTAGTTTTGTTCTATGCAAAAAGGGATGCCCCGTTAGGACCGCAACGGCCCCTGGAACATCCCTATGGAAGGAGATTTGAAAACTTGAGATAAGGAAAGGAGTGCCGGAGGGGAATTTTGGAACTGTAGGAGCGTAGCGACCGCCTTTGTCTGCGGATTTCTACCGCTAATAGCGGCTAAAATCAAGAAATCTGCAGACAACAGCGGCCGGAAGTCCAAATATTCTCTGTAGGTGCGACTGATCCTTTAATCTAAAAACCTTAAGTTCATTCTATATACATACTGATTGGCTGCTGCTTGCCTTTGTTCGCCAGTCTGAACTGGCTTGGCGTCTGCGAGGTGAGGCGCTTGAATATTTTGATGAAGTAATTATCGTTGACGAATCCGACCCGGTTTCCGATCTCGTATACGGGCATGTCGGAATGAAGAAGATACTCTATCGCCTGATTTACGCGGATTTGGTGCAGGTAATGGATCAGGGTCTGCCCGGTTTTCTTTTTGAATAGCGTACTGACATAATTCTCGGCCATCATGACATACTGGGACATCGACTTTACGGTAATATCCTGATCATAGTTGGCATGCAGGTACTGCAGAATCTTCTGGATTTCCGGATGAGAGGTGACCTCTTCAGGAAGCGGGGGCGGCAGCTCAGCGGACATGCTCCGGGTATCCCTGCCGCCGGCCGGACTTGCCTTCGGCAGTTCCTTGCTGATCTTCTGCAGCGTCTCGCGCAGCGAGTTTACACTCATGGACAGCTTCAAAATATAGTTGGAGGCACCGTACTCCATCGCCTGTCTGACATATTCGAAATCGCTCATACAGGTAAGCATCACAAAACGGGAGGTGTAGCCTTCTTCCCGGGTTCTTCGGAGCAGCTCCACACCATCCATTTCCGGCATGATGATATCGCTGATGACCAGGTCAGGCGTATCCTGCCGGATCATGCCCAGCGCTTCTGCACCATTTCCTGCTTCTCCGCTGACGGTAAAGCCCAGCTCTTCCCAGGCGATGATCTCCCGTACCGATTCCCGCACAAATACCTCATCCTCGACCAGCAGTACTTTCCACATGCAGATAACCTCCCGGGTGTACATAATATTAAGCCGGATGCCCACTTTCATATGGTGTCGACAACAGAAACGGAATCGTGAACCGGACCATTACGCCTTCACTGGAGGAGAGAACATCAAGCGCCCCTTCCCCGCGGAACAGCAGGCGGAGCCGTTCTTTAATATTGCTTAATCCGATGCCGGGGCGCTTGCGCGGTGCCCGGTTCTTGCCGGCCTGCTCCATGCCGATTCCGTTGTCCTTAATCTCAACAATCAGTTTAGGCCCATCGCGCCGTAATGAAATTTGGATGAGCCCGTTACCCGGCAGTGCGGTAACCCCGTGAACAATGGCATTTTCCACGAGAGGCTGGAGACTCAGCTTGGGCACAAGCGCATACAGGATGTCTTCCTCATAATCATAGGTCACGTCGAATTTATGGCGGTAGCGAAACTGCTGAATATGAACGTAGGCCTGCACCAGCTCGAGCTCATCCTTCAGATGAATCAGATCCTTGTCAGTATTCAAGCTGGCTTCCAGCAGCCTGCCGAGGGAGAGGGTCATGTTCGTAATGTCCTCATTATTCTCGCGGATCGCCATCCATTTGATCGTATTCAGCGTATTCAGCAGAAAATGGGGGTTCGTCTGGGCGAGCAGCATTTGAAAATGCACAGCTTCCTTTTGGCGTTCCTCCGTCTTCAGCTTCTGAATCAGCAGGTTGGTATCATCAAGCATCGTATTGAAGCTCCGGGTCAAATCGAGAATTTCACCGCTGAATTTATGCTCCGGCAGGCGGATTTTCAGGTTTTTTTGCACGGCCGCTTTCATTTTATTCTGTAAATGGGACAAGGGACGGGTAATAGTCGTAGAGATGACCAGGGTGATCATCAGAAAGATTCCCGTCAGGGCGAAGAAGGTAAGGAAGTACCGCTGTTTCAGCCCTTCGATCTCAACAAACAGCACAGACAGGGGAATGCGGTTGACAATATACCAGTCCAGGGACAATCAGGGAATTTGAAGCCTTGTCGATAAAATACTGCTGCCCGGGATGTTCGGTGATCTGGGCCTTGACTTCCTCCGAGAGCAGGCTGTCCGGGACAGACTGGGAGATATTTTCCCCGGAGCGGGTGATCACGAAGTACTGCTGCTGCAGATCAGACTGCTTGTGAATGGAACGCAGCCAATAGGAATAGTCGATGCTGATCCGGGCCATTCCGTAGGTCTGATTCTGCGTGTCCTCCAAATAAGCGTAAAGGGACAGCAGATAGGCGCTTGTAGATACATCCCGTAACACATAATTAGCGTCACTCGAAACCCAGTGGTAAGAGCTTGTATTCATCAGGCTTCTGTTAAAGCCGGGATTGTTGCGCAGGTCCTTATAAATGAGAGCGTCCTTTGGCGGATAGGAGGTGTATACGCTTTCATTTAGGTCCAGAATCATAAAATACACCGAAGGATTATAGAGAAAGAAGCTGTTGTTCAAATTTTTGAAGATGTTCTCCATCAGCCGTTTGTTCTCCAGCACATTGCGCTGTTCGGGATGAATCAGCACCGACTTTACCGTGTCGTCCTGCTGCAGAAAGATGAGGGTTTTAAAAGCGATACTGATCTGATCCTCGAGTGTGCGGTACATCTGCTCCAGCTGGTAATGGCTCTGCTGGCTGATTTTTTTCTGGACCAGGGTTTCGATGCGCTGGAAATTATACAGATTCAGGGCACCAAAGGGCAGCAGAATCAAGCATACAAAAGCAGTAAACAGACGGTATTTCAACTTCTGAGGAACCAGAAAACGGATTAGTCTGGACACCCGGACACGACCCCCCATGCACTGTAGTGTGATAAACGGTTCAAGGGTATGCTTTGCTTCAAATTATACCATATTAACAAATCCGTACAGCCGTTATTTAAAATTGCATGGTTTTGTTGCAGAAACGGTTCCCAAACGGAGAAAAAGCAGAGATATGTTCTATCGGTGCGTGTTGACAAATAAAAAAAGCGGGCATAGCCCGCTCTTCTTATTTGTTCTGTTTCAAAAAGTCATTATGCCGGCTTACCATGGCATTAATGGTCTGATCAAGTGACTGCGAGCCGAGGAAATATTTCTCATATTCCTGGGAGCGCAGATCCATAACCTCCTGCGGCAGGCTGCGTACATAAGTCGGTGTAGCATTGTCGAACATGACGTACATCAGGGAATCAAGATCATAGGTATCGCTTTTTTCACCTAAGAGGCTTTTCAATGCTTCGTCCTGGTTGGCATCCTTGGATGCCGGCAGTCTTCCGCCCGCGGCCATAGGCGCCATGCCTCCGTCGGCATACCACTTCAGGAATTCCCAGGCGGCTTCCTGATGTTTGGATTTGGCATTGATGGAGATATAGTCACCCAGACCCCCGCGGGTCACATAATGGTCGGCATTGTCGGCAAGCCGGGGGACAGGGGCGAAGGCGATTTTGAAATCACGGGGGAAGTCCGTGAAGTTGTTGGAGCTTCTCAGCAGCCATGCCCCGATGTTGAGCATAGGCACCTCACCGCTTAGAAAGACCTGCTCAACCGGCATTTTAGAAGTTAGTTGCTCGCCGAGCGGCGGTGTGGTCTTATCGTCCACCATCATCGCATTCAGCGTTTCCAGCCATTTTTTCACGAGGGGATGATCCAGATTGGAGCTGCCGTCCGCCTTGGTGTAGCCTTCCTGGGACAGCACGGAATCAATAGGATCGACATAAGGCTCCATATTCTGAATGAATCCGTAGCCCGAACCGGTTCGGAGCTTCTTCGCATATTCGCGCAGCTCATCCCAGGTCCAATCCTTCGGGACCGGCAGATTCGCGGCGTCTAACGCATCTTTGTTGAGTGCAATGAAGTACGAGCTTTTCGTTGTAGGGACACCGTAGTACTTGCCGTCAATTTTCCAGCTGTCTGCATCCGCACCCATTTTATCATCGATATTGTAATCACTGAATTGGCTCAGATCGAGCGCCAGATTGGACTCTACCCGTTTAGCAGCGTGGGAGATGGTATAGTTCACGAATAAATCTACATCCTGCCCCGTAATCATTGCAGTATCGAGCTTGAGGTTCCCGTCATCATCATTCACGAAGCGGACATATTCCACCTGAATCTCAGGATGCTCCTTGTTCCAATTATCAATAACCTCCTGCGGACCAGACTCCGGCGGCACGCCGCCCCACATTTTGAGTGTAACCGTATCTTTTGATTTGCCGGAACCGGTGCTGCTGCCAGCGCTTTCATTATTTGAGGCGGATGAATTGCTGCCGTTGCCGGAACATCCCGCAAGCAGCCCCATGAGCACAACCAGCGATGTGAATCCGGTGAGCCAACGTTTCTTTTTCATAAGCGACAACCTCCCTGTGCGAACCTTATATTGTCGTTGCAAATCAAGAATAGCAGATCAGGAAAATCGTCAGAAGGAACAAAATAACGGAGAATATGGAACATAACTTTTCAATTTGCAGGCCGGACTCCGCGGGAATACATTAAAACGTTCTATTTCATCTTCGTCATGCAGAGCCGTGCAGCAAAAATGTAACCGCATACCTGCTTATGCTATAATAACAGTTAATAGAGATAGAATGAGCATCCTAAGCTGTGCAAAAATAGACTGGGAGTGTTGCATTAATGAGAGGATATAATATCATGCGGCCGATTATGCTGATTTTGGTCGCACTGGTGACGAGGACCCTGGTAAATACGATATGCCTTATGTTTGGGATGACGCCGGAATCAGCAGGCAGTGTGGCGATGATCGGGATGATTATTGCTGCGCTGATTATGTACAACCGGATGATGAAGAGCCGCCGCAAATAAGCGCGTATAGTCTGGATGCCATTTACAGGCCCGCTCTCCGAGCGGGCCTTAGCCGGTTTTATGAAGAAACTTTGCAGTAATCCTAGCAAACCTTTGATTCTTGTAAGGGGATTCTTTATAGTAGGAGGTATGCATAGGTTCGGGGAAAATTAGAATTTTCGGGAGGGCTGTACCGCCTTTCTATAGAACCTGCAATGGATAGCGACATGAGAAACGGGAGGAAGCAAATTGAGCACAGATAAGATTGGAATTCCATTAGAAGGCTTTGCTGAGTTTAGCAGAGTAGTCGCTGCAGAAGGCGCAGTCCTGTTGAAAAATGAAGGAAATGTACTGCCGCTTCGCAAGAACGAAACCGCTTCAGTTTTTGGCAGAACCCAAGTGAACTATTACCGAAGCGGTACCGGATCCGGCGGAAGTGTGCATGTCGCCTATACGACCAATCTGCTGGACGGGCTCCGCAGTAAAAAGAATATTAAGGTCAATGAGGAGCTGGCGGCGGTCTATGAGCAGTGGATCGGGCAGAATCCGTTTGACAATGGCGGAGGCGGCTGGGCAGCAGAGCCTTGGCACCAGAAGGAAATGCCGCTGTCTGATGAGCTGGTGCAGCAGGCCAGAAGCCGGTCGGATAAGGCCATCATCGTCATCGGACGCACAGCCGGAGAAGACCAGGATAATGCCGACGAGCCGGGCAGTTACCAGCTGAACGATGAAGAAAAAGCGATGCTGAAGCAGGTTACGGCGCATTTCGAGCAAACCATAGTCGTGCTGAACGTGTCAAACATTATCGATATGAGCTGGCTGAACGATGAAAGCTATGCCAACCCGATTCCTTGTGTTATTTATTCCTGGCAGGGCGGTATGGAAGGCGGAAATGCGATTGCCGACGTGCTGGCCGGAGACGTTACGCCAAGCGGCAAGCTGACCGATACAATTGCTTATTCCATCGGGGATTATCCGTCGACGGTTAATTACGGCAATGAGTTCACCAACCTGTATCAGGAAGACATCTATGTGGGCTACCGTTATTTTGAAACGTTCTGCCCGGAGAAGGTTCAATATGAATTTGGTTACGGGCTGTCGTACACAACCTTCAGCGTGGAGCCGGAAGAAGCGAAGCTGTCGGCCAAAGACGGTAAGACTTATGCGTCGGTTGACGTAACCGTAACCAATACCGGCAGTGAGTATGCCGGAAAAGAAGTTGTACAGGTCTATTATGAAGCGCCGCAGGGCAAGCTGGGCCAACCGGTCAAAGCGCTGGCGGCCTTCGGCAAGACCGGACTGCTTCAGCCGGGCCAATCTGAGCGGCTTACCCTCAGCTTCGACCTCCATTCCATGGCTTCTTATGATGACGCCGGTGTGACGGGACATCCGTCCGCGTATGTGCTGGAAGCCGGAACCTACCGTCTATATGCGGGAACCAGCGTGAAGAAGGTACAGGCCGTTGCCGTTGAAGGACAAGAAGGCTATGTTCTGGAGATGCTTGAAGTGGTGGAGCAGCTGCAGGAGGCAATGGCGCCGACCCAGAGCTTTACAAGAATGATGCCGGGAGCCCGCAAGGCAGACGGCACGTATGAACTGGCTTATGTGGAAGCGCCGAAGCGGAAGGTCGATATGGCGAAACGCATTGAGACTAATATGCCGCAGACCTTGCCGCAGACCGGCGATCAAGGCTATAAGCTGCGCGATGTGCAGGAAGGCAAAGCCAGCATGGAGGCATTCATCGCCCAGCTAAGTGATGAGGATCTGGCTGCGCTGGTGAGAGGCGAAGGCATGAGCAGTCCGCTCGTTACACCGGGTACGGCCTCGGCCTTCGGCGGCGTGAGCGATCAGCTGTTCAGCTACGGAATTCCGGTGGCCTGTACGTCGGATGGCCCCTCCGGTATCCGTATGGACAGCGGGCAGAAGGCTACCCAGGTAGCGATCGGTACGCTGCTTGCAGCAACCTGGAATGCGGAGCTGGTCGAAGAGCTGTACGTCATGGAAGGCCAGGAACTGCTGAGAAACAACATCGACACCCTGCTGGGACCGGGTCTTAACATCCGCCGCAGCCCGCTGAACGGGCGGAACTTTGAGTATTTCTCAGAAGATCCGCTAATCTCCGGCGTATTCGCTGCTGCCTGCACCCGCGGGATCCATACAGGAGGCTCCAACGCTACACTGAAGCATTTTGCCTGCAACAACCAGGAAAAATACCGCAGCAAGGTTGATGCGGTGGTGTCTGAACGCGCGCTGCGCGAGATTTATCTGAAGGGCTTCGAAATCGCCGTCAAAGAGGGCGGCGCGAACTCGATCATGACCTCGTACAACCCGGTGAACGGTCACTGGGCGGCATCCAACTATGACCTCAACACCACGATCCTGCGCGGGGAATGGGGCTTCAAAGGCATTGTGATGACCGACTGGTGGGCGGTTATGAACGATGTTGTTCATGGAGGGGCTCCAGACCGCAAGTTTACGAACTGGATGGTCCGCGCCCAGAATGACCTGTACATGGTGGTCAGTAACTATGGTGCAGAGACCAATGCCTATGGCGATAATACAATCGAATCCCTGGCGGACGGTACGCTTACCCGTGGTGAGCTGCAGCGCAATGCCATCAATATCTGCGAGTTTATTATGCAGGCACCGGTGTTCTCCAGAGATCAGGTGATTGAAGAGACTGTAGAAGCTTTCACCGCTAATCCCGCACTATCAGACGAGCAGGCACAATCAGTGTCCGGGCAAGGACAGATTAAGCTGGCGCCTGAGGGAGTGACACTCATGAAGGTTGAAGAGGCCGGTGTGTACCGGCTCTTCGCCCGCGTGATGTCTCCGGACACGGAGCTGGCGCAGAGCGCCTGCAACGTGACCCTTAACGGCCAGGTGCTGACAACCGTTCAAACAAACGGGACGGATGGCAATTGGATTCAGCTGAAGCTCGTTAAGGCTGAGCTGGAAGCAGGCCTGTATGAAATGAAGTTCGAGCATATTAAGCCGGGTATGCAGATTGAATGGATTGAATTCAAGCAAGTGTAGGTTAGCATAATAATAACAGTCTCCAATAAAAGGACTGTTCCAAACCGCCGGTGTCATGGCGGACGGAACAGTCCTTTTGATGTTATTTACCCATGAGTCCTTTAAGCCCTTCCATAAACGGCCGGATCTGCTTGATCATGCCGTAGCCCATCTTCACAACAGGCATTGCCCGCTGAATCATCCCGAAGAAGCGCAGCCCGCCGCCCATGATGCCGCCCAGGCCCGCTCCCCCGGCGCCCCCGGCTCCGCCAGCCCCGCCCAAGCCGCCAAACAGCGGGCCCAGAAGCGGCATAAACGCGGACACTTCCGCCCGCTCTGCGCGGGAGGGTGTTCTTCCCGATTTGGAACGGGTACGCGGCACGGCGGAGAGGATCACAGCCTCCTTTTCACATCCGGTTATCCATCCTACGTACGTCTGGCCGTTTTGCAGCGTAATGCAGACCTTGCGGCCTTTCAGCTGTTTAGCCTGCTTACGGACTTTTGCTGAATTTCCCATCAAGGATCACCTCGCCTTCCTATTTACTTCTATAGTACACAGGGAATTGCAGACGGCTTGTGCTATCCGGACTAAAAAATGGATTCGGTCTGTTCACAATTAACAGTTGAGAAATAAGCGCAGGATAGGGTAGTATAGCAGTATATTATTTATATTTATGAATTGATTTATATTTATGTTAAATAAATGACAGGGAGAGACCATAATGACGAATTTCCGCGATCAGATCATTGCCCATTACAAGTTTGAGGATGCAGCACATACCGGTAAAGACAGCTCCGGTCAAGGGCGGGACGGAGTGGCTTCCGGCCAAACGGCACCAGCAGTCTCTGAGGTAAACGGCCGGATGGCTGTAACGTTTGCGGGAGGGGCCAGCGGTACTTCCTACGTCCAGCTGCCTGCTGATCTGCTTAAGGATGTAAGCGACAACACGGGCGTGACTGTAGCGGCGTGGGTCCTCTTCGGCAAAGGCGCGAATGTCTGGGAGCGTATTTTTGACTTTGGCAAGGGGGAAGCAGGACCTTATCTGTTCCTGACCCGCAACCTGCGCGGGACGCTGTCAGCCGGAGGCGATCTGGTTGTTGATCCGGGCAGGGGCTTCGCCGGAGGCGAGTGGATGCATATTGCCCTGTCTGTGCTCGGAACTCAAGGCGGCACCTTAAGCAGCGCAGGTCCTGTGGTGTATGTGAACGGGGAAGCGGTAGCCGACGGCTCGATCAGCCAGACTTCCAGCGGCAACTACGCCCAGCTGCGCAGATGGTTCGAGTCGTTTACGGATGCAGGTAATTATTGCCGGAACTTTATTGGCCGTTCACAGTATGAGGCCGATGCTGATTTTGCCGGATCGCTCTCCGATCTGCGGATTTATAAGGCCGGGCTGTCGATGGACGAGGTTATTGAAGTGATGTGCGAATCCCTTACGGATGAAGAGATCGTGAAGCTGGCCAGAGACAAGTATTTGTCGTTCCCGACCTCAATTGTTACGGAAGACCTGACTTTGCCGTCAGCGCTGATGGGCGGAAAAGTAAACGTAACCTGGGCATCGAGCCAGCCTGCTGTGTTGTCTAATCAGGGGCAGATTCAGCAGATAGACGCGGCTCAGGCCGTAACCATTACTGCTGGTTTAAGCAGAGGTGCAGTTTCGATTGAGAAAAGCTTTGCCGTCTCCGTGCTTCCACAGCATCTGCCGCCTTACACGCTGACCATCCATGGCAATCAGGAAGTGCTGGATGTCAGCGAAGTGATGTACGGCCTGTTCTATGAGGATATTAATAATGCGGCGGATGGCGGAATCTATGCAGAGCTGGTGCAGAACCGTTCATTCGAATCCTTTGCCTTCGATACCTACTCCCATGCCTCCGGCGAATGCGGCTGCTCCACCGGACGGAACCGGGAGCCGCTCTTTGCGTGGTCCGGCGATACAGACAAGATGGCTCCGCAGCATCACGGCGGACTAAATGAATTCTTCGGGATTACTGACAAGGACGTCAATTCCTATTATGTGACGGTGGCTGATGGCGCGACGATCCGCAACCGCGGATTTGCCGATTCCAACCAGCACTGCGCGATGTCGGTCAAGACGGGTGAGAAGTATGATTTCACGATCTGGGCAAAGGCGGAGTCAGCGGGCATCATTACACTCCAGCTTCAAGATACAGACGGCGCTGCAATCAGTGATTCAGTTACCGTAGAAGTAGAAGGCGGGAACACTTGGAAGAAATACGGGGTAGCGCCGGGGATCGTATTAACGGGCTCTTCTACAGTTCTGGGCCAGCTGGCGCTGACCTTCGGCGGTGAGATCTCCATCGATATGGTCTCGCTCATGCCGCGTGATGTATGGGGTGCAGGGGAAGAACCCCGTTCGCAGTCCGCCCATTCCAACTATCAGGGCAACCCGAACTACAGGCTGAGAAAAGATCTGGTGAACGCGCTTGTCGATATGTATCCGAAGTTCCTGCGCTTCCCGGGCGGCTGTATTTCCGAGGGTTCCTTCATCTGGGAGAACGTCTACGACTGGAAGGATTCCATCGGCGACATTGAGCTGCGTAAGGAGAATTTTAACGTCTGGGGCTACATGATGACCATGGGTCTGGGCTATATGGAATATTTCCAGCTGGCTGAAGACCTGAATGCTACTCCGCTTCCGGTAATGGCCTGCGGCGTGCTGTGCCAGGCCCGTTCCGACTATGCCCACCCTGCAGGCGGGGAGCTCCGCGATTACTATATCAAAAACTTTACCGATCTGATTGATTTCGCCATCAGTATGGACTTTGAGCACAATGAGTGGGCGGCCATGCGCCGGAAAATGGGCCATGAAGCTCCGTTTGACCTGCATTACCTGGGCGTCGGCAATGAGAACTGGGGGACGGAATTTTTCGCTAACTTCGAAGTATTCAAGACCTCTATTGATGCTTACATGGAACGGAATTATCCGGGCTATACGCTGCACATTATCTCTACAGTCGGTGCACAGGCGGATGACGATGCCTATCAGCAGGGCTGGAAATTCCTCAGCGGTAATCTGAACGGTTCGGCGGAGGTCGCTTTTGCCGACGGGCAGAAGGTTATCCAAGAAACGGTGACCTGGTACAAGGATCAGCCGAACTACATGGATACCATTGCAGACGAGCACTATTACCGTTCCAATGAGTACCTGCTCAAGAACGCGGACCGGTATAACTACTACTATAGAGCTTATCAGGCAGATGGCAGTCTAGACTGGAAGGAAACCTCCAAGGTATTTGTCGGAGAATATGCTTCCACGGATAAAAATACGCTGGCCGGCGCAGTCGCCGAGGCTGCGGTCATGACGGGCTTTGAGAATAACGCTGACGTCGTGCTGCTGGCCGCTTATGCGCCGCTGTTCAACAAAGTGCTGACGGACGGAACGTACCGCTGGACACCGGACTGCATCTGGTTTGATGATGAGACCGTCTGGTTCACGCCGAACTATTATGTGCAGCAGCTCTACGCCAAATATCTGGGCAATAAAGTACTGGCAACCTCTTTCTCCACGTATAAAAACGGCAAGCCTACAGCGCTGATCCCGCACGGCGGGATTGAAATTGCCGCAGGCATTGCTGAGGTGCTGGTGAAACGTGTGACTGTAACCTCTAACAAGGACGGCAGTATACTGCTTGAGCAAGACTTCACCCGGGAACTGAATCCGGCTTGGCAGGTCATCCCGGGTTCTGCAGGCAGCTCGCTGCAAGCCGGCGAAGGTCTTGTGCTGAAGGCGCAAAGCGGCGGCCGGAACGGTCTGTACCTCCTGAACGACAGCTGGAGTGACTATACAGTGGAGGTTGTTGCCTCGAAGGCAGCGGGCGAAGACGGTTTCTACGTAGGTGTGGGGTTAACGGATATTTCAGCAGAACATAAAAATGTCCTCGAATACGCCATCGGCTACGGCGGCAATGCTACCGGCGTCAAGGTATTCAAGGATGGTGTAGAGGCTTATACACTCGGGGATTACTCCTCCAGTACGGCGGCGGGCAACCTGAGAGCGGCCAGTTATGAATCGCTCGCAGACAATACAGATTACACGATTACTGTGAATTATGGTGGTGTGAACGGGAACAATCTGATCTGTTCATATACAGACGGCAAGTCATCGAGCAAGGTTCTCGATTACAAGCTTGAGGCTTACAACAGTGAAGTGTTCCACTCGGTCACCAAGGATGCAGAGCATGTGTACGTGAAGCTGGTTAACCCGGATGCTGTCGCGAAGGCGACGGAGCTGAAGCTTCAGGAGCTGAACATAGAAGCGGATGCGAAGCTGATTACGTTAACCGGCGAAGCTCCGCTGGTTCATGTACCTAACGTCAATCAGAAGAACAATGAAAGAATTGTCCCGCAGGAGCGCGGAATATCACTCGCGAAGGATACAGTCATTCTTAACCTGCCGGCGAACTCAGTCAATGTGCTGGTGCTGGAGTTGAAGGCGTAAGGCATAAATGATCCATAAGCTTTAGTATATCAGGCGGCCTCTTCGGGGCCGCCATTTCTCTTAGGTTGGCCCAAAATTTTCCGCCCGTTTCTATGACAATGCACATGGAGTTCAGGAGGTTGGCCTGGCATGTGTGTTTATTCCGTTAAATGTCTATACATTCCGGGCGGAATCGTCGATATTAGTAAAGAGAGATATTACGCTGCTCGTCAGATTTACTATTTTTGAAATCGACTTCCTAGGAGATTTATCATGAAGCTGCGGACCAAGATTGTACTGTTTATTATAACTATTTCTTTGCTCGCCCTCGCCTCTACATATGTGATTTCGCAGGAGATTTTTCTGGACCGGTTCACGGAGTTAGACCAGGAAGCGCTGGAAGGGCGCATGTCCGATATCATCCAGACCTACGAATCGGAGCTACGGGGTATGAACGAGACGATGCTCAATTATTCGGCATGGGATGAAACCTATGATTATGTCTCCTCCCGAACCTCCGGGGACCTGCAGAATCCCTATATTCTCAGCAATTATGATGAGGGGACTTTTCAGAGCAACCGGTTTGATCTTATGGCACTGATCAACGGGAGCGGCAGTCCCGTCTATAGCGGCTTATATGATTACAGCGGGAAGACGATAGCACCGGTAACGCCGGAAATCGTCAGTCTTTTTGGAGATATCCGGGAACAGCTGGATCATCTTACGAGGCCAGAGGACCGTTTTGCCGGATTGGTCATCTTGCATGACGGGCCCATGCTGATTACCTTACAGCCCGTTCTCCATAATGATATGACAGGTCCCGTCGCCGGGATGGCGGTGGCCGGCCGGAAGCTGGACGATACAGAGATCAGCCGGCTCGGAGCCCTTAGTCCGTCCGGTATAACCGTAGAGAAGGCCTCGGGTGACCTGCTGAAGGAGAGCCAGGGGCAGAACATATGGGTGAGTTATTTACCCGATAACCGGCTGGAGGGCCATGCCGTTATCTACGATCTGTTCGGCAATCCGGGAATCGTGATTTCCATAGAGCAGCCGCGCCATATTTATGAAGTCGGGGAAAAAGCGATGGCTAATTTCACGCTGTTCTTCGTAATCTCTACCCTGGGTATATGCGTGCTCAGCCTGCTGTTCGTGAAACGTACCATTCTGTCCCGGATGGCAGCGCTGGTGCGTGGCATCCGGAGTATCGGCAAAAGCCGTGATCTGTCGATCCGTCTCGATATCAGGAGACGGGATGAACTCAGTGAGGTAGAAGTGGAGTTCAACCGCATGATTTCCTCGCTCGAAAGCGCACAGGAGGAGCTGCACCGGCAGGCTATGGTCGACCCGTTAACCCAGCTGCCGAACCGCGCATTCTTTTTTGAGACGCTAAACCGGATTATTCAGAAGGCCGAACTCCAGGGCCGGCAGATTGTTCTGCTGTTCATCGACCTTGATCACTTCAAAGCAGTCAATGATACCTGGGGGCATGACTTTGGGGATGCGGTCCTCAAGCAGATCGCCGACCGGCTAGCCGGCGCTGTCGGACCGGATGATCTGGTGTCACGGCTTGGCGGGGATGAGTTCACGATTCTTCTCTCCCGTTTTTCCGGCACAGAGGATATTCAGGCCCGGATCGCCAAAATCCAGCAGGTGCTGGCTGAACCGCATACGCTGAACGGCCAGTTATTTCATAGTACGGCGAGCATCGGAGTCAGCATCTATCCGCAGAATGGTGAGGACGCCGAACTACTCGTCAAGGCAGCCGATTTGGCGATGTTCCAGGTCAAGGAGAACGGACGGAACAATATATTCCGCTATTCGGAAAGGCTGGAAGAGGCCTTTAGCCGCAAAAAAGTGATCGGGAGACAGCTTCGCTCCGCCGTCGACAACGGCGAGCTGGAAATGCATTATCAGCCGATACTCTCGGCATCGAAGCTTGATATCGTCAAGGTTGAGGCGTTGCTACGCTGGAAAAACCCAACGTTCGGCCCGGTGTCACCCGCCGAGTTCATTCCGCTGGCGGAAGCCGGCGGATCGATCCTCGGTATCGGCAACTGGGTGCTCCGCAAGGTCTGTGCAGACCTGCGCAGCTTCCGGGACCAAGGCATTCGGCTGAAGGCAGCCGTCAATATCTCGGGCCTGCAGCTTATGCAGCCCGGTCTGCCGGAGCAATTGAAGGAGGCGCTGGCAGACAACGGGCTTACAGCAGATAGCCTGGAGCTGGAAATTACCGAGACGATGCTGATGTCGGACGAATCCATCATCACCTCTCTCGCAAATCTTCGCAGCATGGGCTTTAGCATTTCGCTCGATGATTTTGGCACCGGCTTCTCGTCGCTGAGCTACCTGCGGACCTTCCCGGTAGATATTATCAAGATTGACCGCTCCTTCGTATCGGGTATTCAGCCAGGGGCTTCCGACGATACACTGGTCCGCGCAATCATCGAACTCAGCCACAACCTCGGACTGCGTGTTGTTTCCGAAGGCGTGGAACTGAAGGAACAGTTTGACCTGCTGTGCAATCTTGGCAGCGATGAGCTTCAAGGCTACTTCATCAGCAGACCGCTGCCGGCCCCGTCCCTGGTAGATTATATTATGAGCTATGCATCAGCTGCCCCCACGAGGGAGTGATATATAACAGGGCGGTAGAGGGATTGTAATTGAGATCCAATCTGCGTCCGGTGAAGAAGCCTGGCGCTGGGCAGGAGGAAGCAGCGGGTTAAGCTTTAAGGGGTTTAGATATGAACTAAATACCGCACAAAGGAAAGGGATGTCCCATAAGCCGTAAGATGGCTGCCTGGAACATCCCTTTTGTCCCGGAATCTGCTGCACGAAATAAGCAGAAGGTCATTTACCTTGAAATACGGAGCCTTTCTATTGCAGGAAATGCAATCATTAATCGTCCGTCATCTGATATGAAAGGTACAAGTTTCAAGTTCAACCTCTACTATTCTCTTTATACTCCAGCAGCCGCCCGGCCAGCTCATCCCCCCGGCGTTCGAGCGCGGCCACGGTCTGCAGAAGCTCCGCCTGCTGCTCCCGCTGGCTCTGGTCCCACAGCTGCTTCGGGGAAGCCTGGGCCTGCTGCAGGGCGGCCGGTTCCTTCATATGGCTGAAGAAATGATCGAGCAGGGTGTATATCTGTTCATATACGGTGGTCATTTCGCCTAAGATCGCGTAAGCGGCCGGGTTCTGTAAAAGCGGCAGCGAGGCTTGCAAGTAGGCGGCAGCGCTTCTCCGCGCATCGTTCAGAGCCATCAGGCAGAAGTGATTCACGCTGTAGCGGCGTGTAAACGTATCCGTATCAGCTGCCTGGTACCAGGCGTGATCAAGAAGGCCCTCCGTCCAGGCTGCCAAAGCGCTGTATCCCAGCCGATAGCCATGATTCTCTCCAGCCTGCATAGAGTCCAGCTTCACCTGGAGGGAGGCATACAGACTGTCCAGCGCCGACCGGATCGGGCCATGCCTTTCGATATAGAGCAGCTTATAAGGCCAATGGTCTACGTACAAATACCCTTTGCTGACCTCCATAGCTTCCCGGAATTCCGGATCCTCCTGCAGCTCACTAAAGGTCTCGTCATCAAAATAGCTGCGGCACAGCAGGGTGCTGCCGTTATCGAGATATCCCGTTATGACTCCCCACTCGGGGGCGACTCTTAGATTTAGGGCAACCGGCAGGTGATGCTTATGGAGGCTCTCCATGATTTGCAGCTTCTCCCGTCTGCGTTCCTCAGGTGTAAGCCGGTTCGCCCAGCTGGCCTTAAGCCCATAAGCGCTGAAGGCTGGTGCGGCATAGTCATAGGCGACGAGGGCGTCTGCTGAGCTGTAGTCCCATACCGGGGCAAAAGCCACCCGCCAGCAGGCTCCTGAAACTCCCATAACCTCCTCATAGCGGGTATCTACACCCATAGCGGACAGTGAGGTATAAAGCGCCCCTGCCCACGAGCAATCCATTCCCTTTCCAAAACCAAGGCGTCCTGCGTTCTCTGCGATGTAATGCTGACGGGAAGACCCGCCCGCAAAAAGCCTCATCCGGTCAGGGCTGTAGTGGACCTGTTCCCCCTCCATACAGCTGAGCGCATGAATTCCGTCTGCATTCAGGTAGACGAGCAGCAGATACTCGTTGCCCTCATGCCCCATTCCGCTAGGGAAAAGCTCCTGATCTATCGTAAAATGCGGCCACTGAAAATAAGCGTAGTGCTTCATCTTCCCCAGCACATCCCGGCTGGCATGTTCATTGCCGTAAGCGGCATGAACAATCTCCAGCTCGCTTTTGCCAAGAGTATAGCCTTTCGAATGTACGTCGATCGCCAGGTGCTGATCCTTCAGCACGTAGGTGGAGTAGATACCGGCGGGCGTCTCGTATTTGACGATAAGCAGCTTGCAGCGGTCGCTATGAATGGACTGCGGGAAGATCTGATCGCTGATGGCCAGAGTCAGTTTACTGCCGGTAATGAATTGGTTAACAAAATGAGTGACATCCTGCTGTTCGTATCCGTCGGTGTACACCGCTGACAGAACCGTGAGCTCCTGCGGCAACAGAATGCTGTCGATCGAATGGCCCAGAATGCCGGAGAGCAGCGGCAGGGTAGCCGTTTCAGGCAGCGATTTGCCGGTTTCCCACTTGGACACCGCCTGGGCACTGACATGCAGCTGCTCCGCTAACTGCTCCTGCGACAATTTCTTTTCCCGGCGGAGCATGGCGATCCGCTTGCCTACTTTTTCACTGCTGATCATATTGTTCTTCTCCCGAATTTGAATTCGACGTCGTAATTTCATTATAATTCCATCCGGCAAAATGAACAGCGATTGAAGGAAGGGGATCTGAGCAGGAAATCCAACTGTCAGTTGGATTTAGCGCTGCTGCAGCTCGGCATTAAGCTGCTCCACAATGGCTGAATGCCAAGAATACAGTTCGCCGGGACGGATGGACATGAACTTGTGCTTATCCACGATAATCCGGTCTCCGCTGACCGAGGTGAAGCGGATAAACGGTTCTGCCGACAGCATGGATAAGCCCATTCTGCCGGTCCAAGTTTCCAGCGGAACTGTGTCATGAGCCAGGAGGAGCTCCAGCAGATCGTAAAACGTTTTATGCATGATGTTTAACGGGTAACCGGGCATTCCTGGCTGATGATATAGGCATCCACTTCGCTCCAATAATGCTCAATGGCGGCTTGCCTTGTAATCAGGCTCTCCCGGGAGCAATCGCCGGTGCTCATGATCTGCATCAGTCCTGTTTCCCACCCCGCTGGAGTCCAGGGCAGGGTACGGCTCAGATGAATCAGCCATTTGGCATGAGGCACATATTCGCGGTTTGCGCTGAATAAAGCCTCAACTAACTGAGTTGCAGCCTTATTCATCATGGCATGGCCCTGCACGATATCTCCACGGTGGAGCCAGATATCCCCGGCCAGCCGGAAATGCCACCAGCAGTTGAACATCGGGCCTTCCGCCTGCAGCCGCTCCGGCCGCTGTGCCAGCTTTGTGCGCATCAGCTTGGCGATTTGCCCGGAGGGGTCATACAGAATCCGGGCATAGGACAAGTCCCACAAGGCTACACTGTCCCAAGGCTTCTGCAGCTCTTCATCCAAGCTGGAAATCTTGATATCATAGAGATATTCGCCCCGCTTGGTGATGCCCAGGGAAATAGGGGAGCACCCGTTATTCCACAGCTCGTACTGACCGGCCTCCAGATACAAGACCAGATCGATCTCGGATAATTCATCGGCATACCCGCGTGAACATCCTCCGTTCAGAGTAATACCGCAGACCCCATCTAGGGCAGTGAAATCCTGTATCCGGTTATGGAGTTCTTTCAGTATGGAATCAAGCAGATTGGGGCTGGTTACCGTTACATATGGCCTGCTCATATACATTCACCTCTCCCCTAATATATAGCAGGGCGGAGGGAGATTCATTGGAGAGTTTATTCTGAAAATAAAAAATAGCTTGCGTAGTTCCGGAATTCATGATATATTAATTCCTGCACTGCAATAAACATTACTTTGCGGTCGTGGCGGAATTGGCAGACGCGCACGGTTCAGGTCCGTGTGGTAGCAATACCGTGGAGGTTCGAGTCCTCTCGACCGCATAACAAGAAAGAAAGCTTCTGAATTGCCCTTTGGGCAGCTCGGAAGCTTTTTTTTTCAATATCAGAAGCACCTCATTGCTCACTCTGTCAGTAAGACAGTGCGGGAGGGGTTGCCCCGGAGGAGGCCTGCTGCTTGCGGAAGGCAGACGGAGACATACCGCTCTGCTTATTGAAGATGCGGTTGAACTGCGAGAAGCTGTTGAAGCCGCACTGCTCGGCGATGGCGGAGATCTTGTGCCGGGTGTGAATCAGCAGCTGCTGGGCCTTGCGGACACGGGTCATCTGGATATACTCAGTCAAGGTAAAGCCGGTGACCGCTTTGAACTGGTGCGACAAATAATAAGGGCTGATATAGAACTCTCTGGAGATCGAATCCAGGGTCAGCTCGCTGCTGTAACGGCTGTGAATGCAGGCAGTGATGGAATATATTTTTTGCATGGTTGCGTTCCCGATTTCCTCCAGTACATAGCTGTTCATCTCCCGCTGCTGGGTTAAAGCGCACAGAAACTGCTGGAACAGGCTGTGAATCAGCACCGGATTCAGCGGTGAAGCGCTATGGGATACGGTGAAGATGGTGTTAAGAGGAGCGAATACGGCTCTGCGTGGCTCACCCGTTAACCGGTAGATCGGGACTTCTTCTCCGAAAGGGAGTAGTATATTTTTGTAAGCGGTTTCGAAACCGGGTGTATTTGTGGGTACGGCAAAGTTGATGATCAGCCGTTTGTGCGGCGGACCGACGGGATACTGGGTCTTGTGCAGCCGGTACGGACGAAGCAGAACGATGTCATATTGCCGCAGGGCATGCACGTTGCCTTCAATGATATGGGTAGCCCTGGAGTCGAGCAGAATATGAATTTCGTAGAAATCGTGATCATGCTGAAACTCCATATTGATATTGTGGGACCGCTGGTCATAGTCAAAATAATAAAAAAGCGGGTCAGCCGGAGTGTTGATGCGTACGCTATACCCTTGCTCATATAACAGGTCGCTTTCAAGCATATACCCTCGCCGCCTTATTTTATAATTTACATGTATTATAGGTCCAGAAAAGCAAAAAATGCAATGTATGCGGTTTATTACAGCAATTAATAGATAGTTTTTGAACACGGAGGTTTGCTATAGTGGCGATGTGAAAGCGGATACAAGGGGTGAGAGGGATGTTTTTGACCGAAGAAAAGCTGATCCGGCGCCAGGCCGAACTCGGAAAGTACAGATACCTCAAGGTTATGGAGCTTACAGAACTTGCGCTTGCGGAGGATGAGGACGGGGCCAATGGTGTTTATCCGGGGGCTGTTGTGTTTGATGGCACAATCAGGCTGCATGAACACTGGCGCGGGCGTGACCGTTATGTCTGGCTGCGTGCTGTGGTGGTGCTTCCAGAGAGGAAGGCTGGCTTCAAGATTGCAGGCAGATTTGATTTTGGGAAGTCGGGGAGCTTCAACAACTCCGGGTTCGAATCGCTGCTGTTTGTGAACGGGGCGCCTTATCAGGGTGTGGATAACAACCATAGGGAAGTTATTTTTGGCGATGAATTAGGCGGACAGAGTGTGGAATTGGCCTTCCGGCTGTGGTCAGGTCTGGAGGGCGGCGGGCCGCCCGTAATTCAAGAGCACGTGATTAGCGAGGCGATGCTGGGTTATCTGGATGAGACGGTTGATGATCTGTTCTATATGTCGCAGGCGGCACTGGATACCTTCCGTTATCTGGGCAACGACCAGCCGGAGAAGCAGTGGCTGAAAAAGGCGCTGAACGACGCATTCAATGAAATTGACTGGTCTGAGCCCGGCTCGGAGGCACATATCCGCTCGCTGTACCGGGCAGATGCCAGCCTGAACCAGGCGGTTGAGGCCATGCCGCGAACCTTTGATGTGACGATTACGGCTTTGGGCCATACCCATATTGATGTTGCCTGGCTGTGGCGGCTGAAGCACACCCGCGAGAAAACGGCACGTTCCTTCTCGACCGTGCTCCGGCTGATGGAGGAATTCCCGGAATATCAGTTCCTGCAGACACAGCCGCAATTGTACGACTATCTGGAGCGTGATTATCCCGAGCTGTTCGGGCGGATCTCAGAGAAGATCAAGGAAGGCCGCTGGGAGGCGGAAGGGGCCATGTGGCTGGAGGCGGATTGCAATATCCCGTCCGGCGAGTCGCTGGTCCGCCAGATTCTGACGGGCAAGCGCTACCTTCGTGAACAGTTCGGCATTGAGAGCAAATACCTGTGGCTGCCGGATGTGTTCGGCTACAGCTGGGCGCTGCCGCAGATTCTGCGGAGGTCGGGCATAGACACATTCATGACGACCAAAATCAGCTGGAACCAGTTCAACCGGATGCCGCATGACACCTTCTGGTGGCGGGGGATGGATGGCTCGGAGGTTCTGACGCATTTCATCACAACCTCGGAGAAGAACGGGGATGCGTATACGTATAACGGCAGGATGACAGCCGCGCTGCTGCGCGGAATCTGGAATTCGTATCAGGATAAGGAGATCAACGATCATCTGCTGTTTGCTTATGGCTGGGGTGACGGGGGCGGGGGGCCTACGCGGGGGATGCTGGAGCTAAGACGGCGTTTCGATAAGCTTCCGGGGATACCTAAGCTTCAGACGGGCAGCGCGGGGGAGTATTTTGAAGGGCTGCATGAACGTATTGAGAATTCTGAAGCATACGTGCATACATGGAACGGTGAATTATATTTGGAGTGCCACCGGGGGACGTACACTTCGCAGGCCCGCAACAAAAAATACAATCGGCGCTTGGAATTACTGCTGCGGGATGCAGAGTGGCTCCACACGCTGAACGGTGTGAGACACGGCGATCTGGAAACTAGTTATCCTGCGGCGGAACTGCGCGGCATATGGGAGATTCTGCTGCGCAACCAGTTCCATGATATTATCCCCGGCTCGTCGATTAAAGAGGTTTACGAGGATAGTGACCTTGAGTATGCGGAAGGGGAGGCGCGGTCGCTGGCTTTAATTAACGGCATCAGCGGCGGGGAAGAGGGCGGTTACAGCAGCCCTCAGGGCAGCAGCTGTAGCGGCGGTTCTGAGGGGGCGAAATACTTCACGCTGCTGAACAGCTCGACCTGGGACCGCCCGCGTTATCTTGAACTGGCGGGCGAAGCGGACGGCCCGGCCGTTATTCGGGACCGTGCCGGGAAGCTGCTGGAGCAGCAGCCGACGGCAGACGGCGGAAGACTGGTATATGTTCCTTCTGTGCCTGCGCTTGGCACAGCTGTGCTTGCATCAGAGCCAGTGGATGCCCGGGCTTCGGAAGGGGGACCGCTCGCGGATATTGCCGGCCGCCGGCTGGCCACACCGCTGGTTGAGGTGGTCTGGAATGAACAGGGCCATTTCACTTCGATCCGGGACCGGCGTAATGACCGTGAGCTTCTGGTGCCGGGACAGCGCGGCAATGTGCTTCAAGTGTTCGAAGACAAACCGCTGGATTATGAAGCCTGGGATATCGACATCTTCTATCAGGAGAAGATGACGGAGATCTCGCAGCTTACGGAGTGCCGGGTGACCGAGAACGGTCCGCTGCGGGCGGTGCTGCGCATGGCCTGGACGTATCACCGTTCGGTGATTACCCAAGACATCATCTTCTACCGTGATACGTCCAGAATGGATTTCCGGACCGTCATCGACTGGCAGGGGCATAATCAATTGGTGAAGGCGACTTTCCCGGTTGATATCCATGCGCTGGAAGCGACTTATGATATCCAGTTCGGGAATGTCAAACGGCCGACTCACTGGAACACGAGCTGGGATTACGCCCGGTTCGAAACGGTAGGCCACCAGTGGGCCGATGTCAGCGAGAAAGGGTATGGCGTAGCCCTGCTTAATGACTGCAAATACGGTTATGACATCAAAGATAGTGTACTGCGGCTGACCCTGCTGAAATCGGCCGTTCATCCCGACCCGGAGCAGGATCAGGGGCGTCACGCCTTTACGTATGCTCTTTATCCGCATACTGGTGATTTTGTAGAAGGCGGAGTGGTCCAGGAGGCCTGGGAGCTGAATAATCCCCTGCATGCTGTACCGGGACAGCTGGAAGGTGAGCCGCTGTTCTCCATCGGAGGCGGGCATGTGTTGGTCGATGCCGTCAAGTGCTCGGAAGATGGTGCCGATATTGTGCTGCGCCTGCATGAATATGCCGGTTC
The DNA here is from genome assembly GCF_017086365.1 of Paenibacillus tianjinensis. NCBI lineage: Bacteria > Bacillati > Bacillota > Bacilli > Caryophanales > Paenibacillaceae > Paenibacillus > Paenibacillus tianjinensis. Next base: position 272,937 of record NZ_CP070969.1, read on the forward strand.
GCGGACTCAGGTGCGTATAGAGAGCGCCTATTCCATCGCATCCTGGCAGGAGTGCAATTTAATGGAGGAGCCGCAGGGTAAATGGCGGGAGGACGGCTTGTCCTTCCAGATCCGACCTTACGAGATCAGGACGTTTAGAATCAAGCTGCGGCAGGTGTGAATATGAGAGGAGAGTATGGCATGGCGGGGGCAGGAGAGGGGCAACAGTTAGTGAATAGCCGGGTGAACAAGGACGAGATAATCGGAAAGCTGAATCGTGTAACGGAAAAGCTGTTAAAGCTTGACCGGCCGGACAACGAAGCTGAATTACAGAACCTGGGGGAGGATGCGGGACGGCGGGGTTATTTTGCCCGTGATTTCGGAATGGAGGAATGGGACTGGCCGCAGGGTGTGGGGCTGTACGGTCTGCAAAAGCTTGACCGGCATTTCGGGGACGGCCGGTATACAGCTTATGCCAAGCCATGGATGGCCCGCCAGCTGGAGAAAGGACTGCCCAGCCGGAACATTAATACGACCGCACCGCTGCTATCACTGATGGAACTGGCGGAGGCTGGGGAGCTGAGTCTCGAATGGGTAAACTGGCTGATGAATGGCCTGCCCCGCACACTGGAGCAAGGCTATCAGCATGTAACAACAGGAGCGGACAAGAGTGAAATTACACTCCATGAGAATGAAATCTGGATTGATACGTTGTTTATGGCGATTCTGTTTACGGCGAAGATGGGGGTGAAGTACGATAATGCCGAGTGGCGGCAAGCATCGCTGCACCAGCTGCTGCTGCATATCAAATACCTCTATGATAAAAAGACGGGACTGTTCTTCCACGGCTGGCATTTTGGCGGCCGGCATAATTTCAGTGAAGCCTTCTGGTGCCGCGGCAACGGCTGGTTCACGCTCGGACTGCCGGAGTATCTGGAGCTGATGCGCCCGTATGTGGATAGCGGAGTCTTCACGTATCTTCAGCAGATTCTGCAGGCACAGGCGGAGGCCTTGCTGGCCTGTCAGAGTGCAGACGGACTGTGGCATACCCTGCTGGACGATCCGGGCAGTTACACCGAAACATCCGGATCAGCGGCCATCGCAGCTGGCATTCTGCATGGTGTACGGAGGGGGCTGCTGCCGGAGGCCTATGCTGAACCGGCTCTGGGCGCGATTCAGGCTGTGCTGGACCGGATTGACGATGAGGGCACAGTGCTTGGCGTATCGGGCGGCACGCCGATTGGTGCAGCTAAGGAAGATTATAAGGGAATCATTATTGCCCCCATGGCCTACGGTCAGGCGATGGCTCTGGTTGCACTCGGAGAAGCGTTGCAGCACTGTTGAGGTTTGCGCTGGAGTATGGGTCCTGAATCTACCCGAATAAGGATAGGAGTATGATGCTTCGGGCGGTGTGCTGCAACATTTCGCTGGAACAGAAGGGAGGAGTCTCGTGGCAAGGTATGTCATGAAACAGGAGGGAAAAGTTTCGTGGTAAGGTATGTCATGGCACAGGAGGCTCCAAAGATTAGTTGGATTTTCTCCAGCTAAATCGACCATTATCCATAATTTATAATGATTAGTTGGAAAAACTCCATCTATTCCGAATCATAAGCCCTCTATGGGGTGAATTCGGTACAATCAAGTGGAGTTTTTCCAATTAGCCTTCTAATCCTAGCGGTGGAGGGCAAAAGAGGTGGAGAAATTCCACTTAGCCTGATCAGAAGCATGTGCCTTGCCAAACAATTGTTCATAAAGTTCTGATGAAGAACAGGCCTGCACAAGCAAAGTGCTGCCATACTACAAGTCTGTGCGGGTCCCTAATTAGCTGTAAATTAAATGCGGTACAACTTGGCGAAAGATTTGCTTGTCGCTTCGGGGGACTTGGAGTATACTGATCACGGGAGAGGTTAAGCGCTTACCCTCTGAGGAGGATAAGCGAATATGGTAAAACCAATCGTAGTTGGCATTATCGGCGCCGGAAGAATCGGCCGCCTGCATGCGCATAATCTGCGCGTGATGCCGTCGTTTACACTGAAGTCAATTGCGGAGGCTGTAGTGAGCGAGGATTTGCTGGCCTGGGCGGAGAGCCGCGGCCTTGGCCCGGTGTTCGTGGAGGCGGAAGACATTCTGAATGATCCGGAGATCGAGGCGGTGTTCATCTGTACACCAACAGATACCCATGCCACCTGGATTGAGCGGGCCGCCCGCGCCGGGAAGCATATTTTCTGCGAGAAGCCGATCAGCCTGTCGCCCCAGCAGACCAGCCGGGCGCTGCAGATTGCAGAGGAAGCGGGTGTGCTGCTTCAGGTCGGCTTCAACCGCCGGATGGACCCGAGCTTCCGTAAGCTCAAGCAGCTGGTCCAGTCAGGAGAGCTGGGCAGTCCGCATATTGTGAAGATCACTTCACGTGATCCGCAGCCTCCTGGCGAGGCTTATGTCCGCTCTTCCGGCGGAATGTTCATGGATATGACGATCCACGATTTTGATATGGCCCGCTACCTGATGGGCGAGGAAGTGGTTGAAGTGTACACCCGGGGCGCCAATCTGGTCGATCCGATGTTCGGACGCTGCGAAGACGTGGACACGGCTGTAATTACGCTGACCTTCGCCAGTGGCGCGATCTGCGTGATTGATAACAGCCGGAAGGCGGTCTATGGCTATGATCAGCGGGTCGAGGTGTTCGGCTCGCTCGGCTCAGCCACTGCCGACAATTGCCGCCCGACGACAGTAGAGGTATCCACTGCAGCATCGGTCACACGTGATCAGCCGCTGCATTTCTTCCTGGAGCGGTATAACCAGGCCTTCACGGATGAGGTTGCCGCGTTTGCCCAGGCGGTTCGCTTGCAAGAGCCAATCATTTGCAGCGGTATTGACGGGCAGCAGGCGGAACGCATTGCCGAAGCAGCAAAAGAATCGCACCGCACCGGGCTTCCGGTTAAGTTGCAACATGGTTCGCCGACAGCGTAAGTCTTGTAAACGGATGCACATTCTAAAGACAGAGGAGACCGGTGAAGATGCCAGATTTAATCGTTAAGGCTGGAGCGCCCGGCAAGGATGGACTTGTGGCGGCCGTGAGCAAGGAGAGCGCAGGGTGGAAATATGTAGGTTTTGAGGTATACCAGCTGCAGGCTGGGGAGCTGCTTACCCGCAGCGCGGAAGGGAATGAAGTCTGCCTGGTGCTGCTGTCGGGCAAAGCGGACGTAAAGGTAGATGGTGAAGTTTTCGCTGATATCGGCGAGCGGATGTCTGTATTCGAGGATATGCCGCCGTATGCGGTGTACGTTCCGGCAGGAGGGCAATATGAAGTTACTGCCCTAACGGAACTGGAGCTGGGTGTCTGTCTTGCTCCGGCAACGGGCAAATATCCTCCGCGGCTGATCACCCCGTCCGATGCAGTATCCGAGGATCGCGGCTCCGGCAGTATGTCACGGCGGGTGGTCAATATTCTTCCTGAGCAGAGTGAAGCCGAGAGCCTGCTGGTTGTTGAAGTGCGCACGAGCGGGGGCAACTGGTCCAGCTATCCTCCGCATAAGCATGACCAGGATAATCTGCCGGCAGAATCTTATCTGGAAGAAACGTATTATCACCGGGTAAACCCCGCCCACGGCTTTGTGGTGCAGCGGGTATACAGTGACGATAGAAGCCTTGATGAGACGATGGCCGTAACGGATCGCTGCATTGTGCTCGTTCCGGAAGGCTACCATCCGGTATCCGCCCCGCCGGGCTACGATTCTTATTATCTGAATGTAATGGCAGGTCCGGTCCGTACTTGGGTCTTCCATAACGACCCGGAGCATGAGTGGCTATTCGGGGCGCAGCAGCAACGCCCGGACAAACAGGAATAATCAAGGCAGATCCAAGAGGGGCTTCCGGAATGGCGGAGGCCCCTCTTTGCGTAATCTGATGACGATCTGTGGACAACTGCACGGCTTCATAGACACCGTCTGGCGAGTTCCCTATAATCTATATAAAAGGTAGGAGTGCGGAGGGGGAGTTTGGAACTGGAGGAGCCGCAGTTACGACCAGTACCCTAATATGAAAGTCTAAAGTTCCACTTATAACAGGTATAAGATTGCATGAACGCAAAGGCGGGCTTACTAACGATGAAACCTACGATATATGATGTGGCACGGGAAGCGGGAGTCTCGATCGCTACGGTGTCCAAGGTATTGAACAAGAGCGGGCGGATTAGCGACAAGACGCGGGAGAAAGTGGGCCGGGTCATGGAGGAGCTGAATTATCAGCCGAGTCTGGTAGCCTCTGCGCTGACGAGCCGAAGGACAGGAACGATTGGGCTGATGATTCCGGATATCGCCAATCCATTTTTTGCAGAGGCAGCACGCAGTATTGAAGATTACGCACAGGAACAGGGGAGCGACTTAATCGTGTGCAGTACGGACCGGAACGACGAGAAGGCGGCCAGATATATCTCGCTGCTCTTGCGCAAGCGGGTGGACGGTCTAATCATTGCTTCCCATACTGGCAATCCTGACATGATCCGCCGCCTGCTGGCTGATCATGTGCCGCTAGTGCTGTTCTCGGCGGATATCCGCATGATGGAGAGCAACTCTGTTACGGTGGATGATTACAAAGGCGGCTATCAGGCGACAGAATATTTGCTGTCCTTAGGGCATCGCAAACTGGGCATTATATCCGACAATTTGCCGGGGAGCAAGCTGCGTGCTGAGGGTTTCCTGGATGCGCTGAAGGCGGCGGGTATCCCCTTCGACAATCCGGCGAATATCACGCATACTTCGGCTACGCTTGAGAACGGCCGCAAAGCTGCCGCCGCAATGCTGGGCCAGACAGAGGCGGAGCGGCCAACAGCAGTGTTCGCCTGCAACGACCTGCTCGCTATCGGGGTATTGAAGGAGGCGCGCAGCGCGGGTCTGTCCATTCCCCGGGATCTGTCCGTAGTGGGCTTTGACAATACGATGCTGGCAGACATTTGCCATCCCACTTTAACCAGCATTGCCCAGCCCCTGCGCGAGATGACGGAGCAGGCCATGATTCTGCTGAACCAAGCCATCGACAACCCGGAGATGCCGAGGCGCAAAATCATGCTGATGCCTGAGCTGGTTGTCCGTCATTCCACGGGTCCGGTACCGGGTTGAAAGAGAAAGATATCTTAAGGAGTTGGGCGTAGGTGTCAATCCATGAGAAGGTACAACAGTGGGAACGGGAAGAGGGCGTCAGGCTCTTTCAAAATCTCGGTCTGCCCCGTAATGCGGCGATTTTAGATTATGGGTGTGGATTTGGTCATTATTCAATAGCCGCTTCAAGGTTTCTGGGAGGCAAGGACGGACAGGTATATGCAGTAGATATCAATAAGGATTGCCTGAAACATGTTTCTAAGGTAGCTGATGAGGAAGGTCTGGTAAATATTATAGCTGCCGGAGGGAACAAGGATTATAGCTTTAACTTTTCAAATGATTTTTTTGACATGATTATGTTCTATGACCTCTTGCATGGCGATGGATTTCATAGATTTACCCTGTATGAAGAGGCTTCAAGAACTCTGAAAAAAGGGGGAATCTTGTCGATTCTGCCGTTCCATCTGTCAAACTTCCGGGATAAGGAAGGAAAGAAAAAAAGCTACTCCTACCGTAAATTGGTCTTGGAAGCTCAAGAATATGGGTTTACGGAAATCAGCGAAAAGCCGCTGGGCATTCATTTTGAGAAATATCACAGCGCATATTATATAAATAAAGGCGGAGTTGAATTCGAGAATTTGGAAAGAGCAGAAATTTTGAATTTGCAAAAAAACTAAGGTTCAAGTCCATAAGCTTGGCACCTGAAAGGCCAGTCTAGTACATAGACTGGCTTGTTTGCGTGTCTTGTAGGGCTGTCGTGCAAGTGTGATGATAGCGCTTCAAATTGAGGATTGCCAAACCTGAACTTCTAAACTATACTAAAGGGGAAAATCAGGTTAAGCGCTTACCCTTCCCCGTAATGATTTGTATTGTAATTAAAGAACCGGCTGTAGTTGTTCCGGTCCCTTTTCTCTGAAGCTTTTTCAAGGAGGCGTCACTATGAACGGTTTACAGTTTGATTCCGCACGGCCGCTGGACTTAATCGCCGTCGGCCGGCTCTGCATTGACCTCAACGCCAATGAAACCGGCAGACCTATGGAAGAGACCATGACCTTCACCAAATATGTCGGCGGCTCGCCTGCCAATATCGTAATCGGCACGGCCCGGCTGGGCCTGCGCACCGGCTTCATCGGCAAACTTGCCGATGACCAGATGGGCCGGTTTATCCGCACCTATCTGCAGAACAATGGCATTGATGACAGCCAGGTGAGTGTGGACCGGACCGGTGCGGTGACGGGGCTTGCTTTTACAGAAATTAAGAGTCCGCAGGAATGCAGCATTCTGATGTACCGGGATCATGTGGCGGATCTGCTGCTGAATACGGGGGAAATCTCGGAGGATTACATCCGGCAGGCCAAGGCGCTGCTGATCTCCGGCACCGCTCTGGCGCAGAGCCCCTCCCGTGAGGCAGTGTTTCTGGCACTGGAGTTTGCCCGCAAGCATAACGTAACTGTATTTTTTGATCTGGATTACCGCCCGTATACCTGGAAATCGGCCGCAGAGACGGCCGTCTACTATAATCTGGCTGCCGAGAAATGCCACTGCATCATCGGTACCCGCGAGGAATTCAATATGATGGAGAGCCTGTACAATGTGGCTGACGAAGACGATGAAAGAACGGCCAGCCGCTGGTTCTCGCATCAGGCGAAGCTGGTTGTCATCAAGCATGGCGGCAGCGGCTCGATCTCTTATACAGCAGACGGGCAGAGCCACCGGAGCGGTATTTTTCCGGCCAAGGTACTGAAAACGTTCGGCGCCGGCGATTCTTATGCCTCCGCCTTCATCCACAGCCTGATGCACGGCGACAGTGTCAGTGAAGCCATGCGACGCGGCAGTGCTTCGGCCTCCATCGTCATCTCCCGCCACAGCTGCTCGGACGCGATGCCGACCCTGGAGGAATTGGAAGCGTTCTTACTGGCAAATGAGGAGATTACTTCAGGCGCTTAGTGAGAAGGGCGGAAGCCGCGGATGCACCTGAGACAGCGGAAGGATCCGAAGCCGCAGGCAAAGTCAATCGTATCGCACAGCGGTGCAGCAATACTTTAGCAGCAGTACATCATTAGAGCCGAGGGAGTGGACAGAATGGCAGAGCAAACCGTGGAAGTACTGAACAACTATATAGACGGGCAATGGGTAGAGGCGGATACGAAGCTGACAGAGCTGGTATTTAATCCGGCCACTGGTGAGGAGCTGGCCAGAGTTCCGTTGTCCGGCAGAGCCGATGTTGAACGGGCTGTGGCGGCAGCGAAAGCGGCTTTTGCCGACTGGTCCAAAACGCCGGTGCCGCGCAGAGCACGGATTTTATTCAAATATCAGCAGCTGCTCGTGAACCATTGGGAGGAACTGGCGGAAACCATTACACTGGAGAACGGAAAAAGCTTCAAAGAAGCCTACGGCGAGGTACAGCGCGGCATCGAGTGTGTTGAGTTCGCGGCTGGTGCGCCAACGCTGATGATGGGCCGGCAGCTGCCGGATATTGCGACAGGCATTGAGTCCGGGATGTACCGCTATCCCATCGGGGTGGTCGGCGGGATTACACCGTTTAATTTTCCGATGATGGTGCCCTGCTGGATGTTCCCGCTGGCTATTGCCTGCGGCAACACCTTTGTGCTGAAGCCCTCGGAGCGTACCCCGCTGCTGGCGGCGCGCCTAGTTGAACTGCTGGCGGAAGCCGGACTGCCGAAAGGTGTGCTCAATATCGTTAACGGTGCGCATGAGGTGGTCAACGGGCTGCTGGAGCATCCCGATGTGAAGGCGGTTTCTTTTGTCGGATCGCAGCCGGTGGCTGAATATGTCTACCAAAAAGGAACAGCCCACCTGAAGCGGGTTCAGGCGCTGGCCGGGGCAAAGAATCATTCCATCGTCCTGGCAGACGCGAACCTTGAGGCTTCCGCCAACCAGATTGTGAATGCCGCCTTCGGCTCAGCCGGAGAGCGCTGCATGGCTTGCTCTGTAGTGACGGTGCAGGAGGAGGTTGCCGATGAGCTGATCCGGGTTCTGCTGCGTGAATGCGATGGTATGACTATCGGTAACGGGCTGGATGAGGATACATTTCTCGGACCGGTCATCCGCCAAGGCCATAAGGACAAAACCGCCGCTTACATTGATCAGGGTGTGGCTGAAGGAGCGAAGCTGCTCAGAGATGGCCGGGAAGATGCTGCCGTGCAGGGACAGGGTTATTTTATCGGGCCGACGGTGTTTGACGGGGTGACCCGGGAGATGAAGATCTGGCAGGAGGAAATTTTTGCGCCTGTGCTGTCCGTAATACGGGTCAAAAATGTGGAAGAGGCGGTGGAGATCGCCAATAGCTCGCGTTTTGCCAACGGGGCTTGTATTTTTACGAATGACGGCGGGAAAGTACGCTATTTCCGGGAGCATATCGAGTCAGGTATGCTGGGGGTGAATGTCGGGGTACCGGCGCCAATGGCCTTCTTCCCCTTCTCCGGCTGGAAGGATTCCTTCTACGGTGATCTTCATGCGAACGGAAGCGACGGGGTTGAATTCTACACACGCAAAAAGGTCGTTACTGCCCGCTGGCAGTAGAACAGGCGAAGGGAGGAAATGAAGTGGAGCGAATCCAATTAACAACGGCGCAGGCGCTGGTAAAATTCCTGGATCAGCAGTATGTGGACTTTGGCAGTGGCCCGGAACGCTTCATCCATGGCATATTCACCCTCTTTGGCCATGGCAACGTACTCGGAATGGGGGAGGCGCTGCAGGAAGCGCCGGGCGGGCTGACGGTCTACCAGGGCCGGAACGAGCAGGGGATGGTGCATGCGGCGACCGCATTTGCCAAGCAGAGCCGCAGGCGGCGGATTATGGCCTGCACCGCTTCCGTAGGGCCGGGTTCAGCAAATATGCTGACGGCTGCCGCGACGGCAACGGCGAATCAGATTCCTGTTCTGCTGCTTCCCGGTGACACCTTTGCCACCCGCCAGCCTGACCCGGTGCTGCAGCAGATGGAGCATACCTACAATCTCTCGATTACAGTCAATGACGCCTTCAAGGCGGTGAGCAAATATTGGGATCGGATTTCCCGGCCGGAGCAGCTGATGACGGCACTGCTGAACGCGATGCGTGTGCTGACCGATCCGGCCGATACCGGGGCGGTTACGATCGCACTGCCGCAGGATGTGCAGGGGGAAGCGTGGGATTATCCGCTGGAGTTCTTCAAGCGGCGGGTCCACCGGGTCGCTCCGCGGCTGCCCCGCCCGGATGAGATCGCTGCGGCTGTTGAGCTGATTGCGAGCAAACAGCGGCCTTTGCTGATCTGCGGAGGCGGGGTCCGGTATAGTGACGCCGGAGCTGAGCTTCGCGCTTTTGCAGAGAAATTCGCCATCCCCTTTGGGGAGACGCAGGCTGGAAAAAGCGCAGTGACCAGCAGCTTTGCCTACAATCTCGGCGGCATAGGCGTCACCGGCAATGGCTGTGCCAATATGCTGGCTCAGGAGGCTGATCTGGTAATCGGTGTCGGCACCCGGTTTACGGACTTCACTACAGGCTCGAAGAGCCTGTTCACACATCCTGAGGTGGAGTTTCTGACGCTCAACGCCTCACCTTACCATGCAGCCAAACTGGATGCGCTGGCTGTGGTCTGTGACGCTGCAGAAGGCCTGAAAGCATTATCTGCTGCTCTGGAGGAACGTGGGTACCGCTCTGCTTATACGGATGAAATCACCTGGGCAAAGCAGGCGTGGGAAGCGGAGAGAACCCGTCTGGCTGGCGTGGAGTATACGGGGATAAAGGGTAGTTTGAAGGCGGGGGGCACGAAGGAAGCCGGTGTGTTGGATGGTGTGAAGGATGCCGGTACGATGGAGGATGGCGTGAAGGAAGCGGACCGCCCGGCGGATTCATTCGTGCCGGAAATTGCCGGACATCTCGATGAAAGGCTACCCGAGTATGCGGAAGCGCTGAATACTTCGCTGGCGCAGACTCAGGTGCTCGCAATACTTAATGAATATATCCCTGAGGACGCCATCGTCATCGGAGCAGCCGGCAGCCTGCCGGGCGATATGCAGCGGATGTGGAATTCGGCTGTGCCGGATACTTACCATATGGAATACGGATTTTCGTGCATGGGGTATGAGATCGCCGGTGCACTCGGCATCAAATTGGCCGAACCGGAGCGGGAAGTATACGCCCTGGTCGGAGACGGCAGCTATCAGATGCTGCATTCGGAGCTGGTAACGAGTCTGCAGGAGAACAAGAAGATCAACGTTATCCTGCTCGACAATGCAGGCTTCGGCTGCATCAACAATCTGCAGATGGAACAGGGTCTGGGCAGCATGGCGACAGAATTCCGCCACCGCGGCCAAGACGGCCGGCTGAGCGGCGAACTGATGGTCATCGACTATGCTGCCAGTGCTGCCGGTTATGGGGTCAAGACTTTCCGGGCGGCGACCGTGGAAGAGCTGCGTAATGCTCTGACAGAAGCTCGGGCGGCAGACCGGTCCACGCTGATCGACATCAAGGTGCTGCCTAAGACAATGACACACGGTTATGGAGCCTGGTGGCATGTCGGTGTACCGGAAGTGTCGGGCAGCGAAGCCGTGCAGGCTGCCTACGTGCAGAAACAAGGACAGCTGGAGAAGGCACGCAGTTATTGAAAGTGTATTAGCACAGAGGGAGGGGTAGTACCGATGATGTTCAAAGAACATGCGGTCAGGCTGGCGATTGCCCCCATCGCCTGGACTAATGATGATATGCCTGAACTGGGGCGGAACAATACGTTTGAGCAGTGCATCAGTGAGATGGCCCTGGCCGGATATGAGGGCAGCGAAGTGGGCAACAAATATCCGCGTTCTCCGGAGCGGCTGCACCGGGCGCTTGAACTGCGCGGGCTGCAGATTGCCAGCGCCTGGTTCAGTGCCTATCTGACGGCAGGTCCTTATGAGGAGACGGCGAAAGCTTTTATCGCACACCGTGACTTCCTGCATGAGATGGGAGCCAAAGTAATTGTAGTTTCCGAGCAGGGACGCAGCATCCAAGGGCAGATGGATACGCCGCTGTTCGCAGCCAAGCCTGTATTTACGGAACGTGAGTGGGCGGTGCTCGCTGAAGGCTTGGGCGGGCTGGGCCGCCTGGCGGCCGAGAAGGATATGGTGCTTGTCTATCACCATCATATGGGAACCGGAGTGCAGACGGCGGCCGAAATCACCCGGCTGATGGAGCTCACCGATCCCGGCGAGGTATCCCTGCTGTTTGATACGGGGCATCTGGCTTTTGCCGGGGAGAATCCTTTGGAGGTGCTGCGCACCCATCTGCCGCGGATTAAGCATGTCCACTTGAAGGATGTCCGGCCAGGAGTTGTCCAGCGTGTGATTTCGGATGGGCTCAGCTTCCTGCAGGCGGTAAAAGCAGGAGCGTTCACCGTGCCGGGGGACGGGTGCATTGCGTTTGCTGAGATTTTTGCCGAGTTGGCAGCGGCATCCTATTCGGGATGGTTTGTGGTGGAAGCGGAGCAGGACCCGGCGCTGGCCGATCCGCTGGAATACGCGATCAAGGCGCGCCGTTATATCCGGGAAGTCAGCGGCTTATAAGCCGCCCGGGCGGTGGAATGGGCGGCTGTGATTTGGCCGGCTTGCCCAGGTGAATGTGCATGCGGGGTTGCGCAGCTGCGGCTGTGCTCACCCCGCCTTTTGCATTGGTAGGGGCATGTGAACTTCTATCGTTGCGGGGATAAAGGTGTGGATTAAGGAGAGAATCTTTGGATTCGGTCCATCCGGATGCTTCATTCGTCAACTCCGGGAACAAGGTTGTTAGGAGAATCCGTCAGCATCCAATATTTTCCCCGTTGGCTGGGCCCAGGGAGCATATGCTATAATGGCAGCAATTCGGACGGGAGCTTCATTTAATTAAGCGAAGCCAAGTTTTTGGGCGGCGTGTGCCTGGAGCGGCCGGACCGCGGCCTGGTATCCTAACGGTTGTGGAGGGGGTTGTCTATTGTTCCGTACCTGGTATCACCGATTGCTGCTGTCCTATTTCCCTATCTTTTTGCTAACTGTGACAATCCTGATTTTTGCCTCATTTGTATTTATCAATGACATTTCCCGGATGGAGACCAAAAAGGCGGACCGCATCTCTGCCAGTTATCTCATGGATAATGTGGACCGGACGGTCAAAGAGGTCGAACTGTCTGTACTGGAAGCTGCCGAGCGCAGCGATGCCTATAAGCGTTACTTCAATAACCAGGGTGAAGCAGATACGGGGGCAGTCTATGCTGTAGCCCAGAGTCTGCGCAATCTTATTCATGAATCCTCCTATATTCAATCGATCTATCTATATGACAAAAGAAATGAAAGCGTTTTAACAGAAACTGGATTGAAGGAGCTTACCGGATTCGTAGACGAAGACTGGATTAGGCATATCACCTCTGGCGTTTTGCCGGAAGGCTGGCAGCCTGTCAGGGAATATAAATATGAGATCATTCAGCGTACGCCCATACGTGTGCTTACTATAAATAAAGCCATGCCGCTTCCCTTCGGTTCAGGGGGAGTACTGGTGATCAATATCAAAATGAGCGGAATTGAGCAGCTTGTCGACAGCATGGTCAATCAGCAGCTCTCGTTCCTGACCATTTCCGGCAGCGATGGGCAGACCGTGTACCGGGCGCATTCGGACAGCGAGGGTTCCATAAGCGGCAAGCTGCTGAACACGCTATATCTGGAGAGGCTCGGCTGGACGTTCTCCAGCGGAATCAAGGCAGGCAACCTGTTCAGCTGGGTGTCTGTAATTTCCTATCTCTGGGTGGCGATTGCTCTTGGAACCGTCATATGTGCGATTTTTTACCTGGTCTATGTGACCCGGCGCAATTATAAACCGATCCAGGTCATTATGAACCGGATTGAAGGCCACCAGATTCGCAGGATGGACCAGTCGACGGACCGGCCTGACGAAATGATGCTCATTGACGGGGTGCTGGAAGATCTGATCAACAACATGACGGATTATGATAAAAAAAGCAGGGAGAACCTGCTGCTGCAGCGCAGCAAGCTGTTCACCGATCTGCTGCACAGCGAGCGGCTCGACAATGTCATTCAGCGGCTGGAGGATCTGTCACCGCTTACTGGTGCCGATTCCTCTTCCCGCTTTATGGTTGTGCTCAGCGAAATTAACCGCTATGAGCAGGTATTCGAGGACCGCTATACAAGGGGAGATCAGAACACGCTCAAGTTTGCCCTGATGAATGTTTTTCAGGAATTGGCGCGAAATGCAGAGCTCCAGGGCTGGGCGGAGTGGGTCGGGACGGAGCGGGCAGCGATTCTTTTCCTGGCCACCGGCAGCGATGAGGAAATGACCGGCAAGATCCGCCTGTTCGCTGAAGATTGCCGCTCCTGGGTAGAGCAGAATTTGCGGATTTCACTCAGCTTTGGCATCGGCCCGGCTGCAGCCGGACCGGAGACGATCCGGGAGTCTTATGCAGCAGCCGAACATGTCATGCAGCATAAGCTGCTGATGCATGAGGATATCGCGCTGGCGGAATGCGGGGAAGCGCGCCAGCCGCTGCTTGAAACGTACAAATATCTGCAGATGATTGCCGAGTTTGTCAAACAGTTCCGGATGTCGAGCGGACAATGGCGGGAGCAGCTGGAGGGGATTTTTGAAGCGTTTGAACAGGATTTTCTGCAGGATGACGATATCCGTTCACTGATTCAGGCTATGCTGCAGATGCTGAGCCGTGAAGTGGCCGTAATGTCGGAGCAGCTGCAGGATGAGCTGTCAGCAGAGAATGCCCGGGTCCGGCTGAAGGGGCTGGAGAAGGCTGACTCCATCGACGAAGTGAAGAGCATTCTGTTTGAATATTTGACGGAGTTATTCCGTACCTATGTCTCGGCCAGTGAGACCAAGAGCTACCGGGCAATGGTTACCGAGATGAAGAACTATATCGAAGAGAACTTTGCCAATCCCGATCTGTCCCTGAAGCATTTAAGCGACCGTTTCCAGGTATCCGGCAAGTATGCCAGTTACCTGTTCAAAACCGAATTCAAAATGAAATTTGTTGATTTCGTTACCGAGCTGCGGATGAAGGAAGCGGAACAGCTGCTGCTGGAGACGGAATCTTCACTGCAGGATATCGCACTCCAGGTGGGCTATGCGAATGCGATTACGTTCGGGAGGGTATTTAAACGGGTTGCCGGCATCACGCCGGGCGATTACCGTTCTTTGAAGCGCCGCGGAGCATCCAAGGCCTAAGGTAAATGTTCTGTTTATGGCTCCATAGCGATACCCGTTCAGCTTGCCGGTCTCGAAAGTGAAACGTCAGGCTCATTCTTTTTAACCAAGCCGCATTCCTGCTAGCAAACCTCCGTCAGGAGCATGCAAACACGGATGCGGCTTCTATTTTTCATGCTTTTGAAAGCGGTTTATCATACGAAAATAGTTGGTCCGATAAACCGGAAGTCCGAATTATTAGCGTTTTTGCAATCGGAAACAGGTTTATTGTCAGGCCTCAGGAGAGTGTGGAATACTGTGGTCATCCCGGAACGTTAAGCGGCCAGGCAGTAAAGGCAGCGTGAGCGTGAAAGCATTCTTTTCTGAAGAAAGGCAGTACGGGAGCTCGGATGTGAGGTTGGGGGATTCATAAAGTCACCATTATAGCCGCAGAGGCGAAGGAGATGGCACAATGACAGTGAATGCAAACCAGAAAGTCCTGAAGAAGGTATTGGGAGTCGGATTGAGCGCAGTAATGGGGATGTCGCTGCTGGCCGGGTGTTCCTCTAATGCAAACGGAAACGCGAATACCGCGTCAAACGGAGGAACAGCAACTGACGGGGGCAGTAAAGAGCGCGTTACGCTGAAGGTGGAAATCTTCGACCGCGGTAACAGCCCTGCGCCTTATACCATTACCAACAACTATCTCTCCAATATGGTGCAGGAACGGTTCGGTGATCCGAACAACATTGATGTCGAATATGTTCCGGTTCAACGCTCCGAGGAAGTTACGAAGCTGAACGTACTGATGGCCAGCAACACCGATGTGCCTGATATTGTGTTCACTTATGATTCCAGCGTGTTCTACCGTTACGCCCAGCAGGGCGGTCTGACGGATGTTGGAGCACTGATTGAGGAGCACGGGCCGAATCTGAAAAAATTCCTCGGTGAGGATACCCTGGCATTCGGGCAGCTCGACGGGAAGCAGATGTCCATTCCGGGTAAGCGGGCGATTACAGGCCGCTACAGCTCCTACATCCGTCAGGATTGGCTGGATAAGCTGGGCTTGCCGGTGCCGACAACAACAGATGAGCTATACACTACTTTGAAAGCGTTTAAAGATAAAGATCCGGGCGGCCTCGGCAGCAAAAATATTCCGATGGGCATGGCGCTCGCTCCGGCCCAGTTCGAGACACTCATCTATTCCTTCATCAAACCGATAAAGGGCGATCTGACCTACGGCCAGCGCTATGAGCTGCCGCTGCATGAAGGCTTCAAGGATGCGATGCAGTTCCTGAACAAGCTCTACAATGAAGGGCTGGTCAGCCAGGACTTCAGCTTGGATGAAGATAAAACGCAGCTGGCAAAGGATGTCCAGAACGGCAATGTCGGCTACTGGTCTGAAGATGTGGACAATATCTTCTACGCAGAAGGTACACTTGATAATCTCTACAAAAATGTACCGGGCAGCAAAGTGACGGCGGCAGACGTCCTGACCAACGCCAATGAGGGCAACAAGCATATTAAATCGCGTTATGCCTCGAACGGGATGTACATCATGATCCCTAAGAGCAGTAAACGTGCGGTGGAAGCCATTAAATATCTGGACTGGATGGCTTCGGACAATAATCTGATCGATATCTACAGCGGGGTTGAAGGTGAAAACTATGATCTGGTTGACGGTATACCGGTAGTCAAAGCGGATGTTGCCCAAGAGTTTGCTGACCGTCTGTTCAATGCAGGCGACATGGCGATCATCTCAAACGGTAAAAACATTGGCGACCAGGCAACCAATGAAAAAGCATGGATCAGCGGCTTCCCTGAACGAAACCAGGAAATGCTGAAGCAATCCATTGATATTGCCAACACTGATACGGTTGGGCCTATCGTCTTCGGTAAACCGATTGAAGCGGAATCCAAGTACGGGACTACCCTCAATGACAAGCTGGCTGTAATTATCGTTAAGACAGCTATGGCTAAGCCAGAGCAGTTCGAAGCGGTTTACGAGCAGGAAATGAAGGACTTCATGTCCCTGGGCGGAACCAAGCTGAAAGAAGAGCTGGAAGCAGCACTTAAGGATTTGTAAGCATCATAAATAAATATAAAAAGGGAACCGGAGGGAGCTGGTACGCCGCTCCGTCCGGTTTTTCTTCCCAAGGAGGGAACCGGCTTGAGTAAAGTCAGCTACTTGAAGCGGTATTGGCAAATGTACGCGCTGCTTTCACTGCCACTCATTTACTTCATTATCTTCCGTTACGGGCCGATGTACGGTGTGCAGATTGCCTTTAAGGATTTTAATCTGTTTCAGGGAATCGGCGGCAGTGAGTGGATCGGGTTCGACGCATTCCGCGAAGTGTTTAACATGAGAGAGTTTTACACCTCACTGCGCAACACCTTTATGCTCAATTTTCTGGATCTGGTAGTCTCTTTCCCGGCCCCTATTATTCTGGCAATTATGCTGTATGAAATTAAGAGTGCCTGGTTCAAAAAGATTTCGCAAACTATTCTTTACATTCCTCACTTCATCTCCTGGGTTATTATCGGGGGGATTGTCTATCAGTTGTTCGGCAACCAGTCCGGTATGATTAACGAGGTACTGCAAGGTCTGGGGCTGAACCCGATTCCTTTTCTGACTGAAAAAGGTCCATGGCTCGTAACTTACCTGTTCACAGGGGTCTGGCAGAGCGCCGGCTGGGGAACAATTCTCTATCTGGCAGCACTAACCGGCGTAAACAGAGAGCTGTTTGAAGCAGCTGAGGTTGACGGAGCAACACGGATGAAGAAGATCTGGTATATTACGCTGCCAAGCATTAAGCCGACGATCGTTACCTTGCTCATTCTCAATCTTGGTAAAATGGTCAGCATCGGCTTCGACCGCCCATATGTTATCGGCAATACGGCGGTACGTGAATATTCCGATGTGCTGAGTACCTTTGTATACCGGATCGGCCTTGAATCCGGCCAGTACACACTGGCTACCGTAGTCGGATTGTTCCAGGCTGTGGTCGGTCTTGTATTCATTCTTGGCTCCAACTATATTTCGAAAAAAATGACCGGAAACGGTATTATCTGATAAAGAAGAAGGAGGCGGAGTACTATGAGTGAACGTACTTCAAACCGGATATTTGAAATTGTCATTGTTACCTGTGTAGCCTTGTTCGTTCTGTTCTGCCTGGCTCCGTTCTTGCATGTTATTGCAGTATCACTCAGCTCCAACCGTGCTATTACTTCCGGTGAAGTTACGATTTTTCCGATTGAATTGAACTGGAATGCCTATATTCAGGTATTCTCGGATAATGCAATGATCCGCTCCCTGGGCTATACGGTGATACTTACAGCTGCAACAACTGCACTGTGTATGCTCTTCACCATTGCCGCAGCCTATCCATTGACCAAGGGGTACCTGAAGGGCCGTAAGACATTTATGGTTATTATCATTATTACCATGTTCTTCAGCGGAGGGATTATTCCTGAATATTTGCTGATGCGCGACCTGCGCCTGCTCGATTCCACCTGGGCACTTATCCTTCCCGGACTGGTCAGTCCGTTTAACCTGATTATCCTGATCTCCTTCTTCAACAACATTCCTCAGAGTCTGGAAGAGTCGGCCGAGATCGACGGCAGCTCTTTCTTCCGTACACTGGTAAGCATCGTCCTGCCGCTGTCCATGCCTGTGCTGGCTACGCTGGCCCTCTTCTATGCAGTCGGCAGATGGAACGGGTTCCAGGATGCGCTGATGTATATCAACAGCCCTGAACTGTACCCGCTGCAGCTCAAGCTGTTCCAGATGGTACAGAACAACATGGTCTCCGAGCTGACACAAATGGAGGGGGCAAGCCGCACTGCGCTGACTCCGGAAAGCCTCAAGGCGGCGACGGTTATCTTCGCTACGGTGCCGATTCTGCTTGTCTATCCGTGGCTGCAGAAGTATTTTGTCAGCGGTGTTATGCTGGGTGCCGTTAAGGGTTAAAGCTAACGGCTGCTCAGGCAAAGAACAGAAAGGAGAACAAGGCTGTGGAAGACAAAGGAGCATTCTCATTCTCAACCTGCTGGAATATTAAGCGGCATACGGAAGGCAGCGGCATGCTGCGGGAAATCCGTGAGCTTGGCTTCCGGCGGGTGGAGCTGAACTATAATGTCACCGAAGCAATGCTGACGACGATTGAGCCGATGATCGAGCGGGGGGAAATCGGCATCTCCAGTGTTCACAACACCTTCCCTCACGTTCCCGATCCTGATTACGGTACGGATTCCGTGCTGCTGGGCTTCGGGGATGAGACGAAGCGGCAGCGGGCGGTGGAGCTGCTGGTCCGTTCGGCTGAGTACGCCCAGCGCTACGGCGGTGAGGCCGTGGTGGTGCATCCCGGCGAAGTGCCTTTTCCGAATGATATCGCCAAGGAGCTGGAGCAGCTCTACAGCGGACAAGGCAGGGATTCGGAGGCGTACCGCAGCAAGTGGGCGGAGCTGCTGGAACGGCGGGAGGCTTATAGCGCCAGCTATGTGCAGACAATTATCCGCAGCCTGGATGAAGTATGCAACCGCGCGGCCTCCAAGGGCTTAAACGTCCGCTTTGGAATCGAGACACGCTCCCGGCCGCAGCAGATTCCAACGCTCGCAGAAGCCAAAACAATAATAAGCGCGTTAAAGGGTGCACCTGTCGGCATCTGGTATGACACCGGACACGCCATCATGATGGACCGGATGGGCTTGTACGACAGTATAGGAGAGATGGAAGGACTGATGGATGATATTGTGGGCGTTCACGTCCATGAGACCATTGGCCTCTCCGACCACTGGTGTCCCTATGTGAACAGCGGGAATATGGATTTCTATGATGCCTATTTGCCGATGATTGAGCGGGCGCAGGTCAAGGTGTATGAGCTGAAGGCGGCCTGCCGGCCGGAGGATATCCATGAGAGCCACCGCCTGCTTACGGCTAAGCTGGCGGGCAGGGGGTAGGCGGCATGCTGAGGCGGAGGATAAGCTGAGTGAGGAAGACTGGATTATGAGCGATGAAGACCGCAAGCTGGCTATCCGGTATGCCCCGTGCTTATGGTTTGACCGGAACGAGCCGTTTTTCCCGGCCCGCTTCGGCGTAACGGTACTACGGGAGGACGGGGAGTCCCCCTCCTTCCGGCGCAGCCTGAACGTGAGCCGTCCCAAAGTGAAGGCGTGGAATACGCGATATATTACGATTATGATATCCAGCAGTCCCGGACGTATCCGCAGGGAGCTGGACCGGCTGTAGATAAGTATACGAGGTCCAGTTATGATACAAGAAATGATTCTTAATGGAGGGAACCATCATGTATAAGCAACTGGTAGCCAGCAATGATCTGGCGGTAGAGAGCGGATTATCCCGGCAGGTGCTTGATCCGGAGAGCCGTTATTACGGAGGCACCATTGATCCCGGCACGGGCGTGGCTTGGGTCAATCACACTACCGGCACACCGACCGAGATGTGCTATTGGGGGGCCGCCCTGGTAAACCCCGATTCCAAGTACTACCGGAACGAAGAGCTGCTGGACCGGCTGCGGCTGGCAACGGAGTTCGTGCTGCGCGCCCAGCATGAGGACGGTTCCATTTCCCCAGGCTGGACGAACTATCATTCCCCGCCGGACACGGCCTTTGTCATCGTCGGCTATGCCCAGCTCTATCAGCTGCTGGCGCAGCAGCAATGGCAGCCGCTCCAGCCCGTGCTGGACAATATGAGGCTGTTTCTTGAGCGGACGCTGCCGGTCATGCTTACGGGCGGCGTCCATACCCCGAACCACCGCTGGGTCATCTGTGCTGCGCTTGGATTTCTGCATGAACTATTCAGGCTGGAAGAGCTTGTGCAGCGGGCGGATCAGTGGCTGGCAGAGGGAATGGACATTACCCCGGACGGAGAATGGACGGAGCGGAGCAACGGCATTTACAGTGCAGTCAGCGACATCATGCTGATTCATGCCGCCCGCCTGCTGGACCGGCCGCAGCTGCTGGAACCGGTCCGTCTGAATCTGCGGATGATGGTCTATCTGGTCCATCCTTCGGGCGAGGTCGTGACCGATTATTCCGGGCGGCAGGATCTGGGGAGTGTCCATGATCTCTCCCCGTACTATTTGCCCTACGCCATTCTGGCGCGTGCAGACAACAATGCGCAGTTCGCAGCCATGGCGGAATGGGCCGGGCGGGCGCTCAGCCACCCGGGCGTCTGCTCGGCCAATGTGCTGGTGAGGATGCTGCTTGAGCCGGAGCTTCAGCAGTCTTTCGGGGCAGTGGCAGAGCTTCCCTTGAAGTATGAGACGCTACTGAACGGGGATTTCCTGCGGCATAGCTATCTGCAGGACATGGAGGCCGCCGGTCATCAGGGGCGGATTTTCCACAGCCGGCTGCATACCGATTTCGGGGCACCCGTTGCCCGCTTTAGGGATGGAGATACCAGTGTAACGCTGATCACGGAGACACCGTCTTTCTTCGCGCTGCGCCATGGTGCTGTGCGGCTGCTGGCCGTGCAATTGGCGTCTTATTTCAATCCGGGGTTCGTCCCGATGCAGGAAATGACGAAGCTGTCCGCCGGATATCGCCTCGCGGGCGAGCAAAAGAAAGGGTATTATGGTCCAGTCGAAGAAGCCCTTCTTCCGCCGACTGCCGCAGCAGCGGTCAGCCCCTGGTATCTGCTCCCGCACCAGAGCCGTCCGCTCACGCATGAGCAGGCGTTTCGCGTGGAGACGGAGGTGCAGCGCACAGACACGGGCTGGACGATTCGGGTGCATGCCGAGGAGCCGGGAGAGGTTATGACCCAGCTGTCCTTTGTTTTTGGCCGGGAAGGCAGCTTCACTTCTGGCGAGCTGCAGGCGGTAGAAGAGGATTGCTACCTCTGGAGCGGAGGCGTTCTCCGCTATACCAGCGGCGAAGACTGGGTGGAACTGACGGGGGGAGAGCTTGGTCATCTGGCGAGTGCGGTACGTGAAGCGAAGCTGCAGAACAACTGCAAGGCAGTGCTGGTCAACGTGATGACCCCGTTCGATAAGACATTCACCCTGACGCTCTCTCCTTCTATGAGAAGTGTCTAATCTCTGAGAGGATCGGCGGATTCCTTGACTTCTTAAGCTCATATGTTAGAATTACGAGGCCTAAAATTCTAATATAAAGAAGTGAAGTTATGCTAGAGCTCAAGGTAAAGGGGAAACGGGGCAGCCTGATCCTCGACAAGTATTTTTCCGGAGAATCCATAGATTACCGCCAGATGATAGCGTTATTTATACCGCTTCTGGTTGATCAAGCCTTTATTGTCGGTCTGAATCTAGTGAATACGGCGATGATCAGCTCGTCCGGTGTGGCGGCGATCAGCGCCGTTAATATGATCGATTCACTTAATATTTTTCTGATTAGTGTGTTCATTGCAGTTTCCACTGGTGGGACCGTCGTTGTCGCCCAGTACAAAGGGAGCGGGAATGACCTAATGGTCTCCAAAGCTACAGCCGGTGCAGTCTCATCAGTCTCTTTGATGGCGCTATGCATCGGCTTGTTCGGGATTGTGTTCCATGGTCCGCTGCTGAACCTGCTGTTTGGCGCGGCTTCGCCTGAGGTAATGTCCAATGCCCGGACATATCTGATCGGCAGCAGCCTGTCCTATCTGGGTATCGCTGTTGTAGAAGCGGTCTGCGGCGCATTGCGCGGAATCGGCAGGACCCGGGCTTCACTCGTGCTGTCCCTGATCATGAACCTGATCTATGTTCTGCTGAATTTTGTATTCATCAACGGTCTGCATATGGGTGTGTTCGGTATGACCATTGCCATCAACATATCCAGATATCTGGCTGCTGTCTGTGCGCTTATCTATCTGTTCCGGATGGACAATACGCTGCATGTGAAGATCCGCGACCTGCTGGTCTTGAACTGGTCAATGCTCAAACGAATTATGAATATCGGCCTGCCGTTTGCTGCAGAACAGATGTTTTTTAACGGCGGAAAGATTCTGACCCAAGTGTTCATCGTCAGCCTGGGCACCTATGCGATTGCCACGAATGCCATCACGTCCACCCTGGCCGGAGTCATGCAGATTCCTGCGAATGCCTTGTCCCTGACGCTCATTACAGTGGTAGGCCAATGCATGGGCAGCAGAAATGTGAAGGATGCCCGGAAATTCGTCAAATCGTTTCTTTGGCTGTCATCCGCTTCCTTTGTGCTGATGGCGCTGCTGATTTTCCCGTTTTACCATCCGCTGGTGTCCTTGTTCCATCCTCCGGCTGAAATTATCGATGACATTTTCCTGGTCTTCCTGATCAATTCCATTGCCCAGATTCCGCTGTGGTCCATCAGCTTCATTACACCATCAGCACTCCGGGCCGCGGGTGATTCCAAATATACATCGATGGTCTCGATGCTGTCGATGTGGCTGTTCCGCGTCGTGCTGGGATACCTGCTCGGCATCCAGTTCGGGATGGGCATTGTCGGCGTATGGCTGGCGATGAACTGCGAGTGGGGCGTGCGGGGCTTCATCTTCCTGCGGCGGTTCCTTGGAGAGAAATGGGTTCAGCATAAGGTAATCTAATCCAGGGTCGGAGCTGGATGTTATATATATGAATTCTGTACAGCCTCATTTGGGGTAAAACAGATCTGGTACGGGGGCCGCTTTCAAGAGAAAGCGGTTTTTTTGGTGCGATTTAGTCTGCGCGGATCACGTTTTATCCGAATAAATGACAATAAACCTACTAATATTTCCTTTTTTACTATGAGTTGAATCACGCAATTACCCCAATTTACAGCAAAAATACTACAGATTATAGTAAGTAAAAAAATTGGGCCCAAGCACCTTTGCAGTACGTCTGTTGATCTACCAATCTATTAACTTTGAGGTCATGGAGGAATCTAATGAAGCGCAGAACAATGAATCGCTTATTTTCCGGCACAATCGCAGGGGGAATGCTGGTTTCTACTTTGCTGGCCCCTGCCGCTTTTGCGGCGCCTTCCGCCGGCAGCAAGATCACGTCGGAACAGGCGGCAGCTATTCTTAAGGGATTGACCCCGGCACAAAGACAGGCACTGGAACAGATCAGTGTAAGTTCCGGACCGGTTATTTCGCCCGAAATTAACACGGAGAGCACAGATCTTGTCAACGTTATCGTCCAGTTTATCCCTGAACCGGCGGCAGTAGCCGGACTGGCAGACTCCGGAAAAATGCGGAAGTTTTCTATGGCCTCCGCGGAAGACCAGGTAGAGCAGTCCCATAAGGAATTCAAGGCTTTTATCGGTAAACTGAAGATCAACAAACTGGAGAGCGGCCGCAGCGCATTCGCGTATAATCCGTCGGAAATTTCAATTTATCAGGAGTACCGCGAAGCTTTTAACGGTGTGGCTGTAACCTTGCCGGGCACTGCTGTGCAGGATTTGGCGAGTTCCGGTCTGGTCAAAAAGATCTGGAATGATACTACAGTTCAATTGCCGGGGGATACGGTTGTTCCTACTGATCTTACAGGGGAAGACAACGCCGCTGATTTAACTGCAGGAGAAGAGGCTGCCGACACCAGCAAGCTGATGATGGAGAGCTTTCCGGTCATTGGAGTGGACAAGCTGCATGACGAGAACATTACCGGTAAAGGCATTAAGGTAGGTATTCTGGATACCGGGATTGATTATAATCACCCCGACTTAACCAGCGTTTATCACGGATACCGTAAGACCGAAGGTGAAGATCTGGCAGCTGTCGATCCGGCTACCGTTAAGGGCTGGGACTTTATCGGCAATGATGCCGATCCGATGGAGACCACCTACAATGATTGGGTAGCAGCCGGTGAGCCGGAATCTGAATCGGAGTATTTCACGGCCCACGGTACGCATGTAGCCGGGACCATTGCCGGGCAGCAGGCCAATGATGTCGATTATGCCGCCCTGGGCGTTGCGCCTGATGTCGAGCTTTATTCCTACCGTGTCCTTGGACCTTATGGATCAGGCGCGAACAGCGGCATCATCGCCGGGATTGACAAGGCCGTTCAGGACGGCATGGATGTTATCAACCTGTCACTTGGTTCGAAGTTAAATGATCCGCTCGATCCGACGTCCATAGCCATTAACAACGCTATGCTGGCCGGAGTTGTCAGCGTAATTGCTGCAGGCAACGACGGCCCGGCAGCAGGCACGCTCGGAACACCAGGGGCAAGTGCACTGGGTATAACGATCGGTGCCTCCAGCGTGCCGATCGCCATTCCTACGGTTACGGCTTCCGTATATGATGCGGCCGTTCCGGCAGCCGCAGGTGAAGAGTCTGCTGCTGTTACGGATACGGTCTACCAGTCGCTGAACATGAAGCTGTTCGGTGAAGAGTTCAACTATGAACCTGCCGGCATCGTCGGCACAGAGCAGGAGCTCGTATATGCAGGTCTTGGTAAGGCTGGTGATTTTGCAGGCATTGATGTGGCTGGCAAAGTTGCCCTTATCGCACGCGGAGAGATCGGCCTGAACATCAAAATCAAGAATGCCGCCAAAGCCGGTGCAATCGCGGCCATTATCTATAATAATACAACCGGTTATATCGATAATTATCTGGGTGAGGCTTCCGGATATATTCCTACCTTCCAGATTGAGCAGGCGGCAGGCGAGAGCCTGAAGAAGATGGTCAAGCCTTATATCAGCTTTACGGATGTAAGCGACGCGGTGTCGCAGGGCGATCTGCTGGCTGATTTCAGCTCGCGGGGGCCCGTGTCGGGAACAGATGACATCAAGCCTGACCTTGTAGCTCCGGGTGTGGCGGTATTCTCCACCTATCCGGTATATATGAATGATCCGGTCAACCAGAGCAACTATGATATCGCCTATACGCGGATGTCAGGTACTTCCATGGCGACTCCGCATGTCACCGGCATCGCCGCCCTGATTCTGCAGAAGCATCCGGACTATACGCCTTTCGATGTAAAGGCTGCGCTTATGAATACCAGCGTTGACTTAAATAAGGACTATTCGATCTATGAAGTTGGCGCAGGACGAGTAGATGCTTATCGTGCAGTTCATGCGGATACGACCGTTAAGGTGCTGGATACAACCACCAGCGTTTCCGCTGACAATGAGTATGTTGAGATTGCCGATATTACCGGCTCCCTGAACTACGGAAGTGTGTATACCGAAGAAGGGAAGACCACTTCAGCCAGCAAGACGCTGGAGCTGGATAACGGGGGGGAGAACGCCAAGACCTATCACCTGGAGCTGGAGCTGCCTTCGAGCGCCCCGATTACACTAAGCAGAGACGAGGTATCCGTACCTGCAGAATCCAGCACAACCTTCAGTGCCCAGCTGCTGGTAAATGATTCGGTGCCGAACGGAACCTATGAAGGATATATTCATGTAATCAACGAAGCAGATGCTGCGGACGTTTACCAATTGCCGCTGCTCATCCGGGTATCAGACAAAGGCCTCGATTACCTGGAAATGGATCCGCCCGCAATTTCCAATAACTATGTGATGCATTCCTATTCCAACTGGGTTACAACTGCCTTTTTCTCTATGAAGAGCCCGATGGAGACTATGGATGTCTATCTTAAGGATTACAAGACCGGAGAGGTATTAGGATTCCTGGGCACTGTGAATACTGCAGATCTAGCTGTAGGTAAAGACCTCATGCTGCTCAATATGTTCAAAGGTTATGTCTATCCATTTACAGAAGACGGCGGCATCTCGAAAGTCTCCCGCTTTGTTCCAGAGGGCGAATATGCGCTCGAGGCGTTCTCCATAGATGCGGGAGGTGAAACCTATCAGGTGGAATCCCCGATGACGCTGGTAGATAATACATCGCCGGAACTTTCACTCAAGTCTACGAATGCTGCCGGAGATACGGCTTCGCTGACTCCGCAGGTCTTTGAAGTGGATGATTCGATGTTCACGACAGAAACGTATGACGGTAAAGATATTTCCGCTATCTGGGTACACGGGAACATTACGGACAGCAGTGTGAAGCCGCTGCAAGAGGCGGGATATTCCTATGATCAAAGCGACAATAAGGTAGCCTTTTATGAATACGGCAGCCCGTTCATGTCCGGTTACTTTAAGGCGGATAAGAACGGGGACTTCCGTTACGGGATTACGAAGGAAGACTTCGCATTGGAACCGTATGAACTGCGGCTCTTCGGCTGGGACCCTGCAACGGTAGGGACGACCTGGCTGGGCAATAAATATGTGTATCTGACCCCTGATACCACTTATGCGCTGACCGAGCTGGATAAGAAATCGGTGCAGGTGGGCGATACCTTCACTGCTACAATGAACATGAATAATCTGAAGGCGTTCACCGGAGCAGAGTTTACCCTGCAGGAAATCACAGGTGCCTTCGAACTGGAGTCCATCGGGGCAACGGACGAGGTCAAAGCGCTTGCGGCGAAGCAAGGGGCTGCGGTTGACGTTCAGCAGGATGTATTTAATGAATTCTACAGCAGTGTAAAAGTGAACCTGCAAGGTGAAAACCTCGCGGGGATCGACGGTGATGTGCCGCTGCTGACCCTTAAATATAAGGTAGCCGACGATGCGTATTATAATAAGGTGGCTACCATTCTCGCGACCGACCTTTACGTGACTCAAGCCGGAGCGGAGGAAGCTGTATATACACCATCTTACACAACCGATTATATGGCTTTTGTATCCCACACTTCGCGCCTTTATGGATACGTAAGTCCGGAAGCCTTTATGGTAAATGGCGAATTCCTGCAATTCGGTAAGGATTACAGCAAGATGAACTTCAACGTGTATGCAGAGACCGAATCAGGTAAAAAATACACGGCAACAATTGACAAGAATGCCCAATACAACATCAAATCCATTCCTGCAACGGATGAGGTAATTAAAGTAACCTTCAAATCACCGGGACATACTTCCCTCAGCTATTCGATGACTGATTATAAGCTTGAGAATGGCAAGGTGATCGGTGCACAGCAGCTGTTGTCCCTGAATGGCGCGCTGGCCGGGGATGTCAACGGCGATGAAGTTATTGACATTCTTGATTTGCAGCAGGCTGGATTGGCTTACAAGACCAGTGATCCCAAGTCTGATATCAACCAGGACGGAACCGTGGATGATACAGATATCCAGTTCATCGTGAACAACTTCCTGAAGCTTGGCCAGAGTGCCGCAGTCGATGCGGTGGCTAAGGACAGCACCGGAGGTGTTGGCTTGGATGAGATGCTGGAGCAGATCAAGAACGGTACGCTTGGTAACGGCGGCGGCACTGACAATGGCGGCGGCACTGACAACGGCGGCGGCACTGACAATGGCGGCGGCACTGACAATGGCGGCGGCACTGACAATGGCGGCGGCACTGACAATGGCGGCGGTACTGACAACGGCGGCGGCACTGACAACGGCGGCGGCACCGACAACGGCGGCGGCACCGACAATGGCGGCGGCACCGACAACGGCGGCGGCACCGACAATGGCGGCGGCACTGATAGTGGCGGCACTGGAACGGGCAGTAGTAACACGGGCAGCGTTAACACTGCGGCCGCGGTTACTGAGCAAACCGTTTCGGCCTCCGATTTGGCTGCTGCAGCTAACGGTGTAGTCACAATTGAAGGTAAACCGGGTGTTCCGGTGAAACTTCCGGCCAATGCCGGAGAATTGCTCAAGAGCAATGGTTTGGCTGTGCGGACGGATGCTGCAACAGTAACCCTCCCGGCTGAAGTACTGCAGGCATTAGCAGCACAAGCTAATGATAATAATCAGGGCAATATCTACTTGACTGTTACAGCCAAGGCGGCAACACCTGAATCTTCCGAAGCGGGTGTAACGCTGTCATCGGGTGGAGTTTATGATTTCAATCTGTCCTACAAAAAGGCAGACGGGGAAGAGCTCCGGCTTACAGCCTTCCCTAAAGACGTGCAGCTGACGCTGTCTTACAGCAACAGTCTGAATGCCGATCTGGCAGGCATCTACTATCTGAACGATAAGGCCTCCGCTTGGGAATATGTGGGCGGCAAGGTCAATACAGCACAGCATACCATCACCGCAAATGTAAGTCACTTCAGTACTTACGGTGTACTGGCTTACGATAAGAGCTTCACCGATCTTTCCGCTTCGCACTGGGCTGTGGGAGCCGTTAAGGCATTGTCCGCGAAGCACATCGTAACCGGACAGTCGGAAACGCTGTTCGCTCCGAATGCGAAGACAACACGCGCAGAATTCGTAGCAATGATCGTACGGGCGCTGGGACTGAATACGGAAGCTGCTGATAAGGCATACTTCAGCGATGTTCCGGCTGAGGCCTGGTATTCAGATGAAGTTGCTTCGGCGCATGCAGCCGGTCTGGTTAACGGAATGACACAGACGGCATTTGCGCCTAATCAGAGCATTACCCGTGAAGAAATGGCTGTTATTGCGATGAATGCTTACGCATATGCAGCAGCGAAGCAGGCTGGTGCTTCTGCCCATACTAAGGAGTACAAGGACCAATCATCCATTTCATCCTGGGCACAAGAAAGTATCGGCCAGGCTGCAGGCTTAGGAATTATGTCCGGGCTTGACAGCGGCCTGTTCGCTCCAAAAACAGCGGCAAGCCGCGCGGAAACGGCACAAACTATTTATAACCTGTTGACTGCAGCAGGCGAGTAATATCAATGTTACACAGATGAAATAAGGATGCAGCTACAGTGATTTGGAATAGCCGGGAGGATTACCGTTGCAGAAGCGGTAACCTCCCGGCTTTTTTAGATGGAATGACTCGTGGATCCGTCTTTTCCTTGTATAATAAAGGGAGCTTACTGCTGTACTTTAACGGAAAAGAGGACTGAAGAATGACTGAGGGGAAAATCATCAAGCACTACCGGGAGAAGCAGCAATTAACCCAGCGGGAGCTTGGTCAGGGGATTTGCTCAGTGACTCATTTAAGCAAAATAGAGCGGGGCATAACCGAGTATTCCCCGGAAATCATTGATTTGTTATGCGAGCGTCTTCAGATTAATATGGCAACAGAGGTGGAACGTTTTCATAAGACCCAGCGCAAATTAAACGAATGGCATGGTGCGATGGTGATGCAGCGGACGGAGGAAGCGGAAACCCTGAAAGCACAAATCGAGCAGGAACCGCTTAAGGATCTGCCGGACTACAAGATTCCATACCCTCTGCTGTTAATCCGTTCCCATCTTTACAATAATGATTTGAAGCCGGCCGCCCGGCTTATTAGAGATATTCAGAAGGATGAATATGCTTCGCTCTATGTGCGCAACTATTTCAAACATCTTCAGGGAATCTATTATTTTCTATCCGGGCAATTTCTGGATTGTATCGGCGTTTTGACGGAGATCGACGAGTCAGAGTATACCGAACAGGAGTATTACTATCATCTGGCGCTTGCTTACCACTCGATTCATTCCAGTATTATCGCCTATTATTATGCTGAAAAAGCGCTGCAATATTTCCGCAAGACGCTTAACCTGGTGCGGATTATTGATACAGAGACCCTTATGCTGATCCAGCTCAGCGTGAATGAACCGCATCATTTTGCGGTAGCCAAGCAGTCCTATGAGAATTTAATTAAAGCCTGTGAGCTTTGCGGGTCTATGGACCGTAAGTACAAGCTGCTGCATAATCTCGCCTATGAGCATCTGCGGCGGGGATTGTATGGGGAAGCAGCTGATCTCTTCGAGCAGGTGATGGAGCTGCTGAGCGGTCCGGACCATTCGTTCTACCTGACCGTGCTGGACTGCTATATCACTTCCTGCATGGGTGCAAAGCGCCTTCCGGTATCCGAACTGCTGGCCTTAACGTATCAGGGACTGACGCTGGCGCGCGACCGCAAAGACAGCCGGGCAATTAACTTTAACTTACTGATCCTGTCACTGAAAGAGGATTGGGGACCCTATTACCGATACATCGAGGAGGAAGCTCTGCCCTATTTCCGCAGCAATGGCGATACTTACACGATCGAGCGGTATGAGCGCAAGCTGCTGTCCTACTACCTCAAGAGCGGAGAACGCGATAAAGCACTGGAGCTTTCGCTTACAATGATTAGCGGCATGAGCAGCGGCTTGGAGGATTATTGATAACTTCGTGCGGGATGAAATGAAGAGAGGGTTCGGATATCAAAAGAGAGACTGCTCTACAAGCAGAGTATAATCTGCAAGAGGGAGTCTCTCTTATTTTGTGATGTTATTCTGCAGCGGCCGAAGCCGATTCTTTACCGGCAAAAAAGTTCGGCAGATACTCCCTGTTCGCCTCCAGCATCTCATCCAGCATAGCGATAGCCACCTCTACGGAAGGTACGAGTGGATGATGGGCGAGCGCCTGGACCGCCAGGCTGCGGTCGCCGGTAACGGCTGCGTCAATCGCCAGCTGCTCATACGTCTTCACGGCATGGATCAGCCCCTTAGCCATCGGCGGAATCTTAGTCAGCGGCAGCGGCAGCGGTCCCGTCTTGGTCACGACACAGTTGACCTCAATGCTGGCATCCTCCGGCAAAAAGCTGAGAATGCCGCGGTTCGCCACGTTCAGCGTCTGGATATCATTCGTGCCATTGTGCAGTGAACGCATCAGGTTGACGGCCGCTTCGGAATAAAAGGCGCCGCCGCGCTGCTCCAGCTGCTTCGGCTTCTCCTTCAGCTCCTGGTTGCTGTAGATTTCGAACAGCTCTTCCTCAACACGTTTGACTACTTCGGCGCGGTTTGCGCCTTGCTTGGCGGAGGCCAGCTGCTCTTCGAGCATGGCATCGGTCATGTAGAAATATTTCAAATAATAAGAGGGCAGGGCACGCAGCGACTGCAAGAATTCCGGATTCCATTCCCGGGCTGGGACGTTCTTTGCACTGTATCCGGCCGTATCGTCCAGCATGTCGTCCAGCTTGTCTTCCCCCTCGACATCAATCCTTGTAATCCAGTGCAGATGATTCAGCCCTACAAACTCAGCGTATATCCGGTCTGGGGCAGCATTGTATTTTGCTGACACCTGCTTAATTAGCCCGATGGGCGCATTACAGAGGCCGATGCTCTTCACCTTCGAGTATCTCAGCACCGCTTCGGTCACCATTCCCGCAGGATTGGTGAAGTTCAGCAGCCAGGCGTCAGGGGCGAGTTCTTCGATATCCCGGCAGATATCCAGAATGACCGGAATGGTGCGCAGCGCTTTCATCATTCCGCCCGGGCCGGTCGTTTCCTGGCCGATGACGCCGTATTTGAGCGGAATAGACTCATCGCGGGCGCGGGCGGCCAGCATGCCGACACGGATCTGGGTGCTGACGAAGTCGGCACCGGCAATCGCCTCGCGGCGGTCAGTTGTCAGATGGACTGTAATCGGCAGTCCGGATTCCTGCACCATCCGCTTAGCCAGACTGCCGACGATGTTCAGCTTATGCAGTCCGGGTTCAATATCCACGAGCCACAGCTCAGTCACAGGAAGCTCCTTGTGATGGAGAATGAAACCTTCGATTAGTTCAGGTGTATAGGAAGAGCCGCCGCCGATCACGGCGATCTTGAGTCCTTGGTTAGCTGCCAAGATGAATCACTCCTGTCTGGTTGTTATCGGAATGGGTTCGAATTCCTGAAAGGTACGCATTTTATCATAGATTTCACTGGTGATGCTGAGGCCGTCACTTTCGAGCGCAGACCATACCGCACCGACCACAGGCTCTGTGGTCAAGGTAACAACTGAGGCGTGCGGCGCGGCTTCGCGCACAGCCTGTTCAATCGGCCCGCGGATCCAGCCGCGGTCCCCCCGGGTCAGCAGGCTGCCGGCCAGCACGACGTCGAAGACGTCATGCTCCATGCCCAGCCTGCGGATCACGGCCGCTGCCGACTTGCCCAGCTCGGCACCCTGCCGGTGCAGGATGGCGAGCGCTGGGGCATCGCCCGCCGCTGCCGCCGGGAACAGCAGGCGCGCCGCATCCAGCGGCACGGATTTGCCATGGTCGAGGAAGTCGTTGTACATGTCCTCGACCGACCTATAGCCCAGCAGCTCCAGCAGCGCTGCGGTCAGCAGGGTCGGTGCCTCGCGCCCGTCCCAGGCGCGGATCACGGTGCGGAACACCTCGACATTCAGCGCGCCGCCGCCGCCGAAGTCACCATACATATAATCGAAGCCGCCGCACTGGAAGTGCCGGCCTTCACGGTTGCGTCCTGCGGCATTGGTGCCGGTGCCGCAGATCAGGGCGACCCCGTACGGGCGGTTCGTGCCCGCCCGGAGGCCGATCATCGTGTCACCGCCAATCGTATAGCTGCTAAATCCGAGGCTGCGGATCAGCGGATGGAGGATGTCATAGTCCGCCTTGCGGTCGGCTCCGGCGAGTCCGAGATAGGTATGCCTAACATCCTCAAGCCGGAGCCCGGCCTCCGCCAGTGCGGCAAACGCCGCCGCCCGGATATTTGCGGCGGCTTCCTCCAGGCCGGTCTGGTGATTGCCGTTGCCGCTCCTGCCTTTGCCGAGCACATTGCCCGCGGCATCGGTCAGCAGGGCATAGGTTTTACTTCCGCCCCCATCGATCCCCATATAGTAAGCCAATGGTCGTCACTCCTAAAAGTTTTGTGAGCAATCCTTCATTGATGTCTCTTCGTACAAAACTGCTTCGAAAGCATATGCTTAGTTTTGTGAGCAATCCTTCATTGATGTGCGTGTGCTAATTAAAATGAAGTGGAATTTTCCCATTTATTTCTCCATCAAACACTGGGATTAGGATGCTAGTGGGAAAAACTCCACTTAATCGAACCGAATTCGCCCCCAAAGGATGGCGTAAAGTAAGTTGTGTACCAAGATTTGGAGCCTAGTCAGGCAACAAAAAAGTAGGGTATTCTCGGGATTGTCGAAGTCCACCAAGAAAGGAACCCTACTCGATGACTATTCTACCCGAAAACATGTTAAATAATCTATTTGAAAATCTTGTCACCCAATTTGTAAAAGATAATCTAGAGTCCATTATGAAAGCGGAAATCCAGCAATTCATGACCAGTGAAGAAGCCGGGAACCACAACAGCCGCAACGGATACTACACCCGGGATCTACACACGAAATACGGAAATGTAGAGGATCTGGCCGTTCCTAGGGACCGTCAAGGAGCCTTCCAAACGCAGTTGTTCGAGCCCTACCAGCGGCGAGATGGATGGCTAGAGGAGGCTGTCATCCAGATGTACAAAAGTGGTATGGGAACGCGAGATGTGGCCCGGTTCATTGAAAGTATGTTCGGCAGCCACTATTCACCCACGACCGTTAGCAACATTACAGCTACGGTACTTGACGACATTCATCAGTGGCAGAAGCGCCCGTTAAACAAACGCTACTCCGTGATCTACCTGGATGGCCTATATGTGAAACTCAAGCGCAGCACCGTTAGCGGAGAAGTCGTTTATTTCGCCATGGGGATCGACGAAGACGGTCACCGCCAGATCCTTGGCTTTTACGTAGGCGGCCAGGAGAGCGCAAACGGCTGGCGCGAGGTGCTCAAAGACCTCTACGACCGTGGTGTCCAGGAAGTCTTGCTGGGCGTGTTTGATGGGCTTCCGGGACTCGATGCAGCGTTCCGTGAAACTTATCCGAAGGCGGATGTGCAGCATTGTATCGTCCACAAAGTGCGTTCGACCTTCCCGAAAATTCGGATTCAGCACAAAACGGAAGTCATTGAAGATCTGAAGACGATCTACACGGCTGCAGACCACGATCTGGCTCGGGCTGCGTTTGACACGGTGAAGGCCAAATGGGGCAAGCTCTACCCGAAAGAAATGCGGTCTTGGGAAGAACAGTTGCCAACGCTGCTGACCTTTTACAAGTATCCTGCGCTCATAAAGGAAGCCATCTACACGTCCAATCCAATTGAACGAATGAACAAGGAAATCCGAAAGCGTCTGAAACCCATGAATAGCCTCACGAATATGGATGCAGCAGAGAAAATTGTCTACCTGGACGTCATCGATTACAACGAACGTTTTAGCGAACGGGTCATTCGCGGCTTCGGCGATCTGGAAGTAAAGAAGAAACTAAATGAGATGTTTGAAGCGCGATATTCAGCGCAGGCAGAGCAAGAGAAGTAACTCAAAATCCCTTGTTCTTTGGGGCGGGTCCCCCCGCCCCAAAGAACATCTGCACTTACCAACGAACACCCGAGAAGTTACATTCTGCTCTTTTACACAAACTTCTTGACGCTACCCCCCAAAGGGATGGATGATGCGAAATAGGTGGAGGTTTTCCAACTAATCATAGTAAATTATCAAAAACGATGGAATTAGATGGAGGAAATCCAACTAAGTAAGTTTGGAGCCGCCTTTCTGAAACATAATCAGCTGTGTCCCTGAATCGCGTTCTGAGAGGTTGCACTGCACCCTACTCCCGGAAGTCGATTCCCGCACAATCAGCTCCGGATCAATCCGGATGCTGGCGCCCCGCTTCATATTGCCGTTAATCCGCCGCAGCAGCATATCGGCTGCGGCCAGCCCTATCTTGTCGGCAGGCTGGCGCAGCGTAGTCAGATGCGGGCGGAGCTGTGAAGCAATATAGTGGTCGTCATAGCCGACCACGGCCACCTCTTGCGGCACGCGGACACCGGCCTCCATCAGCGCATTGATCAGGCCGAGTGCGATGTTGTCGTCGCCCGCGAACACTGCCGTGGGCAGCTTCCCCTCCCGGAGCCAGCGTTTGCCCGTGTCATAACCCATGCCGATATCGAAATCTCCGTGTACAATTTCGAACGGCTCCAGCCCTTTCTCCTGCAGTGCCTGCAGGAAGCCGCTGCGCCGCTCGCGCGTGCTGCGGAACATCTCCTGCCCGCAGAGATGGGCGATGGAGGTATGCCCCAGCTCCAGCAGATGGCTGGCTGCGGCATAGCCGCCTTTGACATTGTCGATGGTAACCGAGTAGGCGTCATTACTCTCCTGCTGATTATCGATCAGCACATAGGGAATGCCCCGGCGCTTCAGCTCCACGAGATAATTGTCTTCCTCCATCGGCGATAGCAGAATCAGTCCGTCTACCCGGTCCTCCTGGATCAGATAATGATTGTCGCCGCCTTCCATACCTGTAGAGATGGAGATGGCCAGGAAATACCCGTGCAGCGCAAGCACCTCGTTCAGCTCTTTGACCACTGCATCGAAGAAGGAATCCTGCAGTGTCGTTACGATCAGGCCGATAATTCCGGTCTTGCCGCTGGCCAGACTGCGGGCAGCTGCGCTCGGCCGGTAGTCCAGCTCCCTGATCGCATCGAGCACCTTCTGCCGGTTGTTTTCCCGCACGGATCCGGCGCCGTTTAGTACGCGGGATACGGTAACAACGGACAATCCCGATTTTTTGGCTACATCAAATATACTTACTTTCATCTCCAGCGCTCCTTGCGGTGATTTTCCGAAGCTATAATACTACCTCCAGTATACAGGGTCGGGAGATGTTCCGCTAAAGGTGTTACCGCTTGATAATCTCGGTGACCTTGTTCTGAATGACCGGCATCACTTCCTCAAGTGTCTTGTGGCCGGTCTCGACCGGCTGGAGCTCATTGATGAACATGTCGTTGATCTGCGAATAGTTGGTGATCAGATGGTTGTAGGATTCATAGCCGTATTTGACCGCACCTTCGTACACCTTCTTCACATCGGCCGGATCAATGCCGTCAAAATGCTTATAGTATGCTTCCGCAGCCTCGGTGTTCACCGGCGGATTGCCGCCGCTCAGCTCGATGGATTTCTCCTGAACCTCGGTCGTCATCAGGAACTTAATCCATTCAAAGGCTTCCTTCGGATGCTTCGAGCCTTTTAGAATCAGCAGCGGGTCAACATACAAGGTGCTGCGCACTTTATCATTACCGCCCCATGGGACTGCGGCTACGCCGATTTTGAACGGAAAATCATTCGCGCCAGCCAGATTCCAGGAGCCGCCGATCGACATGCCGATTTTGCCGGCTACGAACGGGTCGCCGTTCTGGCCCGCTACACTTTTACTCCATTCGGAGGTTGGTGAAACCTTATCCTTGAAGACCAGATCGAACAGCTTCTGGTAGGCGGAGATGACCTCGGGTGAGTCAAAATACGTCTCAGAAGGTACGCCCCCGTTAGTCCACGTATCCTCAGAGTACGGCTCAGCCCCGAAGTACAGCGGGCGCATGTCGCGTTCAGCCCAGGTAAAGTCAACGCCGTATTGGGTTTTGGCGATATCGTCCGACACTACGGTCATCTTTTTGGCCTCTTCAACCATTTTCTCAAACGTCCAGCTCTTGTCCTCGTAGTCACTTGGCGGATAGGAGAGCTTCGCCGCATCGAACATATCCTTGTTGTACAGCATAAGCGTGACGTACATATTCACCGGGATGCCGTAGGTATGGTTGTTGACCGTATATATTTTCATCAGATTGTCCGGGATATGGTAATCCTCGGCTTTGAACCCGTCTTCGGTGATCAGGTCGGTCAGATCAAGCAGCATGTCTTTGTTGTAATATTCGGCGAAACCGCCGTATCCGTAGTGGCTGGTGACATCGGGCGATTTGCCTCCGGCAATCAGGGTCTGCAGCTTGCTGTCGAACTGCTCGTAGGGCGCTTTTTCCACTTTGACCTTGATGTTCGGGTGCTCCTTCTCAAAATCAGGAATCAGCTTCTCGATGAAGGTGCGGTCCTCGGAATCAATGGTATAATGCGTAATCGTCACTTGTTCGTCAGAGCCACCGCTGTTACCGGTGTTTCCGCTGCCTGTCGCCACATTGCCCGCCGATTTGCCCCCGCCGCAGCCGGACAAAGCCGCCGTTGTGGTCAACAATGCGGCTAGCAGCAGTGCGGACCGTTTCCTCAAGGTGTTCTTATTCATCCATAATCCCTCCATCATTTCAAGTGTATTGGGCCGCTCGCAAGAGCAGCGGAGATTACTTGATGCCTGTAAGTACAATGCCTTCCACGAACTGCTTCTGGGCGATGGCGAACAGGGTGACAATCGGTACCATCGCCAGCACGGAAGCGACCATTAAGAGATGCCACGGCGGAATGCGGAACCGTGAGGAGGTGAGTGAGGCCATGCCGACCGGAAGTGTGAATTTGTCCGAGGAGCTTAAGTAAAGCACCGGGGTCAAGAGATCATTCCAGCTGTAGATAAAAGCAAAGATCGCCACGGTTGCCAGCGCCGGAGCTGATAGCGGCAGTGCGATGGTCCGCCACATCCGCAGCTCGCCGCAGCCGTCGATCCTTCCGGCATCGAACAGCTCCTCCGGCAGTGTGGAGAAGAACTGGCGCAGCAGAAAAATGTTATACGCCGAGCCGAAGAAGGCCGGTACGACCAGCGGCAGGAAGGTGTCGATCCACTGCATTTTGGAGAAGAGCACGAATTGCGGAATCATGATCGCCGGATAAGGCAGCATCATGGTGCTCAGCAGCAGAATGAACCAGAGCTGGTTACCCCGGCCGCGGTATCTGGCGAAGCCGTAAGCGACCAGCGCCGAGGACAGCAGCGTGCCGATGACGGTGAGCACCCCGATAATCAGGCTGTTCTTGTACAGCGTGCCGAATTGCAGCTTGTCAAAAATCTCTGTGTAATTGCTCCAGGCCCAGCTCTCCGGGAGAAAAGTCGGCGGAAATTTCAGCATTTCGCGCTTCGATTTCAGTGAAGTGGAGACCATGAAGAACAGCGGCAGCAGCATCAGGAAGGTTGTAACCAGCAGGGCAGTGAAGCTGGCGATTTTGACCGGGTCAGCCTTCCGGCGGTGCGACCGGGAAGAAGGGACCCGGGTGCTGGCAGCTTTGACGATACTCATCGGCGTCCGCCTCCTTCATAGTGAACATAGCGGTTTGACAGCTTCATAATAATGGCCGTGAACAGCATAACGACGATCAGCAGCACCCAGGCCAGTGCAGAAGAGTAGCCGGCGCGGTATTCCTTGAAGGCGCTGGTGTACAGATTGTAGACGTAGAACCAGGTGGAGTAATTGGGACCGCCCTGTGTCATGACAAATGCCTGGGTAAAGACCTGGAAGGAGTCGATCAGGCCCATAATCAGCTGGAACAGCAGGACCGGGGAGATCATCGGCAGGGTAATATTTACAAAAATCCGCAAGCGTCCCGCCCCGTCGAGCTTGGCGGCCTCAATGAGGCTGGCCGGCACACCCTGAAGTCCGGCCAGGAAGAGGATCATCCCTGCTCCGGCGGTCCAGAAGGACATGATAATGAGCGCATATAATGCGGTGTCCGGACTCATCAGCCAGGCTGGACCCGGAATGCCGAACCAGGAGAGCATATAATTGAAGAGGCCGATCTGCGGGTTAAATATCCAGTACCAGAGCAGTGACATCGCCACCCCCGAGACCATGCTGGGAAAATACATCGCGGTCCGGAAGAACCCGCGCAGGGGAAGGGTCTGATTCAGCAGCAGCGCGAAGCCGAGGGACAGCAGCAGCTGTACAGGTACACTAATGAAGGTGTATTTCAGCGTGACCGTTACAGACTTCCAGAACAGCTCACTGCCGAACATCTCAGTGTAGTTGGCCAAGCCGATGAACCTGGGCGGATGGATAATGTCATAATCAGTGAAGCTGTAGTAGAGTGAAGACAAGATGGGGTAAAGGGCGAAGACAAGGAAGCCGATGAGCCACGGCGATATGAACATGTACATGTAAAACGTCTGCCGCCGGCTTTCACTCTTAATCACGGTCACACCAACCTTTCATCAATAAAGTTTAAGCGCTTTAACTTTTAGGGCGAATAAAAATCGTATAAGCTCTGTGCCTGCTGGAATCAAAAAATATAAAGTTTAAGCGCTTAAACTTTATTATCGTCCTGATGACAATATCATAGAGGATGGGCCGGGAATAATCAACAGTTATTTTAGATAATAAAGCGCTACCAGTCAATAAATATTACGCAAACCTATGTTTTTTACGATTATTGGTCTAATAAGCCGATATGATTATCTTCTGTGTTAATTATAATGACATCAAACTAGCGTAGAAGGCAGGTATTAGGGTCGTTGATCCCATAAAAGCGGGCAAAGAAAAAAGACAGCTGCCATGATTGCTCACAGCAGCTGTCTGTCCCAAGCTTAAATCCGGTTATGCCTTAACGTGTGCTTCCGTTCCACTGTTGATCGCCCGACAAATATTTCGCGGTCAATACCGACAATAGCTCGATGCCGACTTCATTCTGCCCGCCTTCGGGGATGATGAGGTCTGCGTATTTCTTGGATGGCTCAATAAACGCCTCGTGCATAGGCTTCACCGTCGTCAGATATTGCGTGTGGATCGAACGGATCGTCCGGCCGCGTTCCTCGATATCGCGCAGCACCCGGCGCAGAATCCGTACATCCGGGTCAGTATCAACGAATACCTTAATGTTCAGCTGTGTGCGCAGCTTCTCGTCGGACAGTACATGCAAGCCTTCCACAATAACAATGTTGTTGGGCTTCAGCTCAACGGTCTTGTCTGTGAAGCGGGCATGCGTGGTGAAATCATACACCGGAGCATAGGCGGCTTGTCCTGACTTCAGACAATCGAGATGCTCAATCAGCAATTCCGTGTCAAAAGCCAGCGGATGATCGTAATTGATTGCTCCGCGTTCTTCGAGGCTGAGATAGGAATGGTCTTTATAGTAGTTATCCTGAGATATGAACGTCACTTTGTCAGTTCCAAGACGGTTAATAACGGAGCGGGCTACCGTTGTTTTGCCGGAACCAGTCCCGCCGGCGATACCAATAATAAGCATGGTGTTGTAATAAACCTCCCTAAGCTATTGCCTTTGCAATTCCAATATTGTAGCACAGCGGTAAACTTATTTCACCTCGGATACAGGTACTAAAACGTGAATTTTTTTAAAAAATATAAGAAATTGCAGGTTTTAAAGCTGTTTCTTCTTGAAATTCAGAAATTTGCCGTGAAATGTTATACTTTTAGAACATTGTTCAATTACAGGTACCTGAGAGGAGAAATCGCCCTTATGCAAGAACAGATAACACTGCTGGAGGCCTTTAACGGAGCAGAGCTTCAATTAGCGGGCCACGGGAAACGGGATGTGCAGGTGCTGAAACAAGCATTTGCCGCTGCCGAAGGCAATATAGCCAGTGATATATACGGGGACGGCCCAGTCATCGAGGATTTCCAGGCGGAAATAGCAGGCGTGCTCGGTAAAGAATCAGCGGTTTTCTTCCCGAGCGGTACGATGGCTCAGCAAATTGCTCTCCGGATCTGGTGTGACCGCAAAGGGCTGAAGACTGTCGCCTACCATCCTTTGTGCCATTTGGAGATTCATGAGCAGGACGGGCTGAAGGAGCTGCACCATATCAAGCCGGTTCTGCTTGCTGACAAGGACCGTCTCATTACGCTGGAGGATGTACAGAACCTGGGAGAGGACATTGCCTGCCTGCTTCTCGAGCTGCCCCAGCGTGAGATCGGCGGCCAGCTGCCGGATTATGCTGAACTAGAGGCCATCTCCGCCTATTGCCGTGAGCAGGGGATTATTCTGCATCTGGACGGGGCCCGGCTGCTGGAAGTACTGCCGTATTACGGGAAGACCGCGGCAGAGGTCTGCGGGCTGTTCGACAGCGTGTATATCTCCTTCTACAAAGGCATAGGCGGGATTGCCGGGGCGATTCTTGCAGGCAGCAGGGACTTTACAGAGGAGTCTAAGATCTGGAAGCGGCGGCATGGCGGCGATCTGATCAGCCTGTATCCGTATATTATTCCGGCACAATATTACTACCGGCAGCGGGCTGGCCGGATGGCTCAGTATTATACGGAAGCCAAGGAGCTTGCGGCGCTGTTCAATGCTTGCCACAAGGTGTCTACGCTGCCGGAAGTGCCGGTGTCGAATATGTTCCATATCCATTTTGCCCTGTCCAAAGAACAGGCAGAGCTGATTCTAATTGAAGTGTGTGTGCAGACGGGTGTAGCCCTTGCCGCAAGGCTGAAGGAAACCGGAGCAAACTCCTGTTATTATGAGCTGAGCATCGGCGATTTGTACGGCGGAATTTCCAAAACCAAGCTGAAAGAGGCGTTCGGACTGCTTGATCAGCTGCTGAAGGAAGCTTAAACAAAGATACGGCATCCTCCTGATAAGGAGGGTGCCGTTTTTTGACTTAACTTTCTAACAGTAAAATTTTATTGCCATCCGGATCAAGGAACGGAAGCTCTTTTCCACCCCATACGGCTGTTACCGGAGGCTCCAATTGAACGCCCTTTTCTTGCAGTTCAGCATAGGTCTGGTCAAGGTTATCACAAGCGAACACAAAGTTGACCTTGCCTTCGCTTGATTTTCCCCATTTATTCTCATCCCAAATCACGATTACAGGAGCATCTTTCAGAAATCCTATCGATACACCATCGTAATTCTCATCCGGCTCCAAGATAGGTATACCTAATTTTTCATTATAAAATCCGACCAGTTCCTTTGGATGCGTAGAAGAGATATTCACACACTGATATTTCGTAATCATCATGTACCTCCCGGGCGAAATTTTATTTAGCTTCATGTGCTCAATGGTTTCTTGTCCGCTTATTTTCTTACAATATAACGTACTCCGACGTTGATAAATGACATAAGTTACTAAAAAAGACACCCTAAGGGTGTCTTAAGTGTGAGCGCTATAGATCCAGTCTAAGCCGGTATTTACCGGTTCAACAGTGTTCTTACAAAAGAAACGCGCAGCAGCTGCTTTTTCATCAGCTTGGTGCGGAACTCACGTTTGAGCTGGCTATAGGCTTTGGGGCAATGGGTGCTGGCCCAGCTGTACATGAACTTGAAATCGGTATGGCTTTTGGCCGAGTTCATCAGATAATACGAGATGGTGTCATAGACGTTATGGTTGAACCACTCGTTCATTTCCGCCTTGCTGTAGCCGTAGCGTTCAATGGCCATGTTGCGGATCAGCCGCTTCTCCTCCAGATTCTCGATCAGGAAGGACTGGCTGAGATTGAAGGTGATATTGTTGCCGTGGATCCGGTATACTCCGGCAATAGTATCGATAAATCCGGCATCGCCGATCAGCAGTGCGCGCAGATAAATCGAAGCGTCGTTCACCATGTTCATGTTCAGGATATCCAGCGCCATCAGCGCTTCCCGCTTAAAGATCGTCGTGAGTGTGGAGGCGGGCTTGGGATAGTTCTTTTGCTCGAAATTTTTAAAATAGTCCTGCTTAGGCGTGATGCTGCGCAGTCCCAGACTGGAGATTTTGAGCTGCTGCGACTTGGAATATTCCATGAAGACATTCGCCGCGACAAAGGAGATTTCCGGGTGGAGCTTATGGAAGCTTACAGCCTTGCTGAAATAGCTGGAGTCAATGAGATAGTCGTCATCGTCCAGGAACAGAATGTACTCCCCGTCGCCGTGAGCGGCGAACGCCTTACGCCGGTTGTTCCCCGGCCCCTGATTGGTTTCGCTGCGCATATAAATGACACGTGGTTCCTCCCCAAAGCTTGCAGCCATCATGGCATCCGTTCCGTCGCTGGAGCAATCATCGATCACGGTGATCTCTTTATGGGGATAATCCTGGCGCAGAATGCTGGTAATCGCCTGGTTCAGGAAATCTTTTCTATTATATGTGGTGATAATCACGCTAATCTTCGGAAGGCTGGCCGGGTCGGCGGGTTCTGCAGGCTTGTTATCCGGTGCAGTGCTCCGCAGCTTCTCCAGTCCGGCTATGAGCTCCGGGAACTCCATGGTGATGTCCGTTTTGAACTGTGCCGAACAATAGAACTGCAGCGCATCCGCCGAGGCACGCCCAGACAAGCAGGCTTCAATGACTCCGGTTAGCGTCTCCAGCGATTCTTTCGCTGCGCTATCGGCTGCTCCGCTACTGATATTCCGGCATCTGGTGATGATATCTTCGCGGGACAGTCCGTCTGCGGGCGGATGCTGAATATCTTCATGGAGCTGATGCAGTAATCGGTAGCCGGCCTGATGCAATCCTTCGCTGTGATCCATATTCAGCCCTCCTAAAGGTATGGTTTATGGTTCTTATTAAAAGTTACGTGAGACTAGCTAGCTGTGCTCTGCCCGTTTAATTGCATTTGCTGCAGTTAATTGAGGCGGGAAGAGAGGTTTTTTGTTTTTAAATGTATTCCATACAGTTAAAGCAGCGATTAACCGCATTTCAAGCAGAATCCGCCTGTTTAACTGTACAGAATACAGTTACCTCTTTGTCGCCTCCTGAATTCAGGATTTTAACTGTATAGAGTGCAATTGCAGTGTTATCCTCTTACGTGGTTAGGCGGGTTACACGCATTGCCACCCGTTATACAGCTAAGCCTCGGCCCTTTGCCCCGCCGCAACCTTGCGTTTAAGCCGCAGCTTGGTGAGGGCGCTTTTGGCGTAACCCCAGGCGTAATGAAAGACCTCCCGCTCCATCAGTGAGCCGACCAGGAAATAAAGAGGCAAGATGATGACACCCAGCAGCACGCTCCACAGAATGACGGCGGTGTACGAGGTCATTTTGATATCGATGAGGTTAGCTGCAGCAACGATAGCGGCGAATACAACGACATTGGTCAGCCAGCGGCGGAAAGTCACCCAAGGGCTGCGCTCCAGCAGCACTCTGCTGGCATAGACGATAATGTCGATTGAACGGTACAGCAGGGCAGCGATCGTGCCCATCAGCACGCCGTATATGCCGAAGAAGATTACGAATATAACCGAAGCCCCCAAGTTGATCGCCGATTCCAGAATCGAACGGAACTGGGTATTGCGGAAGTGTCCGGCGATCGTAATCAGATTGTTGGACGAGGTCCGGGCATTCGTCAGCAGCTTGATGACCACGAACAGGACCGGCAGCCAGAAATTAATATAGTTCACATCGTTGACCCCGGCGGTGTACAGGCGCATGAACGGCAGAATTATAATATACACTACGGTCAGGATGGAGAAGATCAGGCCCATGAAATATACCTCGTAGGCATCGTAGAACTTTACAAAAGCCTCTTTGCCTTCATGATAGCTCTGCCCCAGCGCGGATTTGATGCTTCCGTTCACTGTCTGGACGATGTTGTCGACAATGGTGAAGATCATATTGTACATCACGTAGATGCTGACAATTTTCAGATTGGTGAAGATCGTCAGAATCAGCACATCGGTATTGCGGAAGACGAGATAGGATATTTCATGCACCATAACCGAGTTTTTTTGCCCGATGGCAGCGAAGTCCGGCTTCTGGTTCAGATCAATCCACTGATAATGCTTCCGCGAATAGATGTAA
The DNA here is from genome assembly GCF_017086365.1 of Paenibacillus tianjinensis. NCBI lineage: Bacteria > Bacillati > Bacillota > Bacilli > Caryophanales > Paenibacillaceae > Paenibacillus > Paenibacillus tianjinensis. The sequence continues at coordinate 317,228 of NZ_CP070969.1, forward strand.
AAAGCAACGATCTGCAGCAGCGTCAGCACGAAGAAGGAGGCCTGCACGGCAATAATGTTCACACCCTGCAGCAGCAGGATGATCCGCACCACATTGTTGAGAATGTTGGCAATCGTGACAATGGAGGTCTCCACATAGCTTTTGCCCTCGGCGATCAGCAGGATGCGGAATTTACCCTGAAAATAATAATTGATCGCTCCGCCAAGACCTGAGAAGAGGATAATCGCCATAATCGCTATACCGCTGATCTCCGAATGGATAACAAGCGGATAAATGACGGCCAGCAGAACAACAGAGATGAAATAATAAATCCCGGTTTTTTTGTAGTAGCTGGACGAGGCGGCGAGTATCGAATTGATATGCCCGCGGTCACCTGCGGCAATAGGCTTATAGAGGGCCTGCAGCGAAGCTGCGCCGATTCCTGCTTCAAGCAGGGCGAAATAGCTGATGATCTGTACAATCGAGGCGATCAGACCGTTCGCTTCAGAGCCGTAGTTGACCATAATCAGCCGCGGGATGAAGAAGCCGAGGACAATGGTGATTACCTGGCTGGCAAGACCGAAGCCCAGGTTCAGCATACTCCGTTTAGCTTTCATAGCTGCGTCTCCCTTCCAGGGCAAACGGTGCCGGAGACAGATAGGCGTCCAGTTGCTCGAAATGCTTCTCGGCCTGGTTGGCCTGCAAAGTCACATCGATGGTGTTCGTGGCCATGCTCTCATAGACCATTTCCGGAGTGAGCTCCGCCAAATGGGCGAAATCTGTATATTTGCCGTCAAAATAGGCGTCCTGCATGACGTTGATCATTTTTTTGCTATAGGCGATCGGGAAGACCGGTTTGCCGAAGACCCAGCCGAGAATCATCGCATGGAATCTGGAGGCGACGATAAAGCTGGCATCCGATAGCGCGGCAAGAATGTCATCAATATCTGTTTTATAGAGATGCACATGGGTCTGTCCCTGATACTCAGCGGGAATAAGGCCAAGAATATGCGTAATCGCCTCCTGGTCACCCTCGTGCTGGCAGAACGACATGAAATGCACGGCATAGCCCTGCTGAATGAAATGGATTGCAACATCTTTCATTTTTTCATAATAGAGGTCGTCAAACCCGGTTAATGCCTTGGAGGAGGGCTTGATTACCGAGATCGCAATCGTGCGGCCTTGGCTGCCGTTCTTCTCCGCTGCGGGTTCGGCACCGTCATATTTCAGCTGGAAAATAATATCCGGAGCCATCCGCACATTGTCCAGATCCTTGAACAGATCATAGGAGTACTGCTCCCTGAAGCAGACGTCAGTATATTCCGGGAACACCTTCCGGTAGTGCTGGACATATCCCTCATCGGTAAACGGGCCGAAATTGGCACCCATGAGATAGTAGGGTTTGCTCTTATTGCGTATATCCTCGGCAGCAGCCACATATTCCGCCCAGCCCTCGCCCTGCATAAAAATAGACCCGCCGATATGCACGGTTCCATCGGATTGATCCCCGAGCAGCCTCTGCACAAAATTAGGGTGCAGCTTCAGCTTGCGGAAGACATAGTTAACGCCCCGGAACAGCACGGAATCGGAAGCATAGACCTTGAGGTTCTTAATGTCCTTGAAGACCAGCTTGTAAAGACGCGGAGCGATAATCATAAAGCGGGTATCCGGGTAGCGTTCGCAGAGTACCTTAATGAATAAATCGTCGCCGAGGTTGAATTCTGTATATGCGTAGATCATCATCTTCTTCATATCTTAATTTCCTTTCTCGAAATCACGGTTTTGAGCTTGTGTTTGAACTGGATCCAGCTCCGGTCTAAGCGGATCAACCGCGCGTATAAAGGCGGGGAAATTAAGAAGGCCTTGATGTGCAGTGCAAGCTGCCGGTCATCCCCCTGGTAGTGCTTCATAATCAGCTTCATCTCCTGGGGTAATCCGGGATAGGCGCGCCCGATATCTTCAAGCAGGCTGCGGATATCCGCTCTGGTAGTGCCGTTCAGACAGGTTTTCAGGTTGTAGAAATAGTTCTCGGTCATTTCCCTGTTCATCAGCAGCTCCGATATAGCGGCAGCTTCACTGAAGGGATGGGCTTTGAAATATTCATCCACCCGTTTGAAGGCAGCGACGACATCGAACTTGCCTACATTATAAGTACCGGTAATGGAGGAAGTCCGCTGTACATAATAAGACAGAACCTCCGGGATAGAGACTACCCGTACAGCTCTGGATAAGGCTTTATAGATAAACTCTTGATCCTCGCCGTTGACACAGCGCTCCGTATAGCGGATGCCGTGATCAAGCAGGAAGCTGCGCTTGTAGGCAATGCTGCCGGTCCAGATTCTCAGGCTTTTGTGCACAAAAATATTCTGCAGTGCTTCGCTGCCCGTAGTATCGCCCGCGGCAGAAGTGAAGCTTACAATCGTTGACTGATCCTCACGGACCAGGTTGTAGCCCCAGCAGATCACGTCCGGCCCGGCGGAGCTGACAATCCTCCGTACCAGGCTGCTGTCCGCGTAATCATCTCCGTCCAGGAACAGCACATAATCTCCGGCGGCTGCGGATAGTCCGGTATTTCTGGCGGCGCTGACGCCGGCGTTGGCTGTGCGGATCAGCTGGGCCTGCAGACTGGAATGCTGCTCCAGGAAGCTGTTCACGACCGCATGGGTCCTGTCGGTAGACCCGTCATCGACCAGAATCACCTCGAACCGCTTCTCGCTCTGCTCCAGGAGTGAATGCAGCAAGGGCGTTATATAATGCTCTAAATTGTACATGGGAACTACAATACTTACACTCATGCGGCTGCTCCTTTCCTGAAATACGGTCCAATAGTGGACGGCAAGCAGTTTCTACTTGAAGCGGAAGTGGTTTAACGGGCAGTTTGTCTGGAGAAGATTTCCCTCAGCCCTTTTTTGTACCCCCGGATGGCGGCAACGTTCTTCTTCGGCTGTTCCCGCAGAATGAGATAGAGCGTTGTCCAGATCAGGGCAAGGTAGCCGATCGGCCCCGAACGTTCGTCTTTCAGCAAATGTACATGGTTAAGCACCCTTGTATAGGCCACGTCCTCAAGATTGTCCCTGGAAGCAGGAGATTCGTGGTGCAAGAGTTTCAGTTCGGGATTGATATAGAGAGGTCCGGTCCTGCGGGCGATTCGGGACATAAGAATATCTTCGCCGACACTGTAGCTTTTGAGCCAGGGGACAGGCTGAAGATCGCGGATGGCCTCCTTCTTGAAGGACATGTTGCAGCCGTGCTGGAATTCGGTCTTGAAGATTTTCCTCGCTTTGTGCCAGTTGTACATGGATCCGGCTTGGCCGCTTAAGGAGAGCTTGCCGCTCGAGAGAGATTGCTGGAAGGACAGAAGGCAGCGGATGGTGCCGAGGAAGCTGTTGCGCATACCGATGGCGACGCCGCCGACTCCTGCACAATTCGGATGATCGAGGTAGGTTTGGTATAAAGTGGCCAAATAATGACCGGGGATTTCGACGTCATCGTCGAGGAAGAGGATCTTGTCCATGGTGGACAGCTCTACAGCCTTGATCCGCGACATCCATAGTCCCCGGTCAGTTGTTTTGCTGAAATAGATAAGGGGATAACCGCTGGCAGCTAATAAAGCCTCATAGTCGTTCAATACTTCTTTGGGTATTTCACCGTCGTCAATAATAATGACTTCTATAGGGTAGGTCCGGCCTATGCTTTGCTTAGTTATAGAATGAATGCACCGTGTCAGGTCCTGTACCCGGTTCCTTGTGCAGATAGCCACTGACAATCCTTGCATATACTCCACTCCCTTATCCAATTCTCCCATCTTATGTCTATAAATCTCACTTGGGATTATAAGCTAACTTAAGCTTACTATTGGCATCAAAAGGTTGTATATACTACTTTAGTTTACTTATTGGATATCACGGGCAGCTAAGGAAAAATACGAAATCAGTAAATTTTTTTTGTAATTAACAATAAATCCTATTAATTCGACATAAATTGCACTGCTTAAAAATCCGATATATTAAATTATAAGTATTTTACACTAAGGAGGATAGGACCGAGGACTGATACGGGTTACCAGTGTTGACATCTTAGATAAATGGGGCTGAGTTTGTGAAAATAAAAAAGAGATCAAGACATTTGATCGTGGCTTTAGTTTTTATCCTGATCATCAGTAATTTCTATGGTATACCATACGTTGCCCGGGCACAGGCTTCAGGCCCACTTGATACAATCATCGAAGATACGCTGGAACCTGCCGGGAAATACGTTTCACTCATAGATACCAACGGGCTTGGCATTTCCGAAGTGGATAATAGCAACGGGCAATGGCAGTATAACGCTGGGGGAATGTGGTTGTCCATTGTGGCACCCGAGACCGGCAAGATTGCCGTCTTCGGCAGAGATGTGATGATCCGTTTTGTTCCGAAGAAGGACTGGAATGGAACTACGCAAATCAAGTACCGCAGTTGGCTTGCTTCAGGAGAGTCCAGCGGTAACTATGTAAATGTAAACGCTGAATATTCCGGGGATACGGAGAGTTATAGCGAACTGGAACAAGCTGCGCAGATCGTGGTTACACCTGTTAATGACACTCCTTATATTTCGGAGTCAAGCGGCAGTACGTATCTTGATTTTGACGGTAAAGGATATGTCACGATTCCGGATCTAAATATATACACCAATTCACTTACGATCGAAACCTGGGTAAATGCCAGCAGTGCCCCAACGTGGGCCCGTATTTTCGATACGTCGTATGGACCTGACAACTATAATCTTCATCTTACGTTTGAAGGAAGTACAGGAAGAATAGCCCTTGAAGCTTTACCGCAAAAAGGTGCCAGAATTAAAGCTTATATGGTAAAAACCACGGAGCAGCTGCCTTTGAACCAATGGGTTCATGTTGCTGCCGTTTACAATGCCGCAGAGAAAAAAGCTTATATCTATTGGAATGGGATTCTGAAAGGCAGCGGTTTTATGGATCTTACCGATATGGCAAACGCCAGTGCCCAGAACTCCAATCTGCCGAGACCTTATAACTATATCGGTGAGAGTACATGGTCCCAGGACGCCAATTATGTTGGCGGTATGAGGGATTACCGGATATGGAAAAAGGCTAAGACCCAGGCGGAGATTGAAAGTCAGATGAACACCAGCCTTACGGGGTCTGAGGCCAATCTGATGGTCAATTATAAGTTCAATAATGCTAACGATGGAGCGGTAGCCAAGGACTCCTCCACAGGTGTAAGGAACGGAAATATTATCAGCGGGAAATGGCAGTCCAGCATAGGGTTCAACTCCAATGTGGTGACATCGGCTAATACCCCTGTATCGAAGCCGTTTAAATTGACAGATGTGGATGCCGGAGATGTGCTTACGCTTACTGCAACCTCGTCGAATACGTCTCTTTTGGCGAATGCCAATATCACGTTTTCCGGCGAAGGCTCGGACAGGAACATTAATCTGACTCCGACAGCAAACATGACAGGTACCTCTACCGTCACCGTCACAGTAAATGATGGAACTACTTCAAGCGCCAGCAGCTTTTTATTGAGTGTTGTGGCCGGGAAATTTGACCTTAAATCCATTACACCTTCTGTAGGTGTGATGACACCTGCTTTTAACCGTGGAATTATTTACAATAAAGTTCATGTGCCCAACAAAAGCGGAAACAGCCCGAATAACAGTATCGATATAAATGTGGCAGCGGTGAATCCCGCTGATGTAAATGTAACCGCCTATGCCGACAATGGTTCTGGAGTCACCGTATCGGGAGCCTACCCGACGTTTACTGTAAGCGGCCTGGCAGTGGGTGTATATAAGCCGGTGAAAATCAAAGTAGCCGATAAATTTTCCTCCAACTTTAAAGAATATCAGCTGGATTTGATCCGTTATCCGGGAAATGATGCCGATCTGGCTGCGGCGGGCGGGCTGGCCTTGTCTAACTTGAGCGGCGGACAACCCATTGCCCTGTCTCCGGCCTACAGCAGCAATACCGGAAGCTACACCGCGACAGTTGACAATAATGTGAGTTCGATCAAAGTGGATGTAATCAAGTCCAGTCTATTTGCGGCAGCAACTCTGAACGGGGCAAGCATTGGTTCTACGGGATCCGCTAATGCCACTGGAAATGTAAGCTTAGTCTACGGGAAGAATGTGATTTCCGTGGTTATTACCGCAGAAGACGGCAAGACCCAAAAAACCTATACAGTTACAATTGTCAGAAAGCTGTCTGGTGATGCCAGTCTGACCAATCTGACCGCTTCACCAGTTGGATTATCGCCGGTCTTCACCACTAATCAGTCAGACTATACGATGAAAGTGGCGAACGCTGTAACGGCTGCTGAGTTTACGCCGACAGCTGCAGAAGGTGCCGTTCTAAAAGTGAACGGTATAGTTCATCCGAGCGGTACGCCTTTTGTTGTTACTGATCTGGCTGCAGGAAACAATAAGTACGTGATTGAAGTAATGGCGCAGGATGGAATGACGAAGAAAATTTACAACCTGTTTATTCTGCGTGCGCCTTCGGATGTTGCAGATCTGTCTGGATTAAGCGTCTCTTCAGGTACTTTAACACCTGCATTTAACAACAATGAGACTGGCTATTCGGTTGAAGTGCCTTATCAGGTCTCTTCACTGGGTGTTACGCCTAAGCTGCTGGACGCTGCGGCAAGCCTGTCTGTGGATGGAAATGCACATCGGGACAATACAGCCTTCACCAAAAGCTTGAGTGTCGGACTGAACACGGTCAAGATCGTTGTTACCTCACAGAGCGGAGCTCGTGAGAAAACAACCCTTATCAATATTATCCGGAAGGCCTCTTCCAATGCGGATCTGTCCAATCTGCTTCTTTCCAAGGGCGTGCTCAATCCTGTGTATGACAAGAATCAAACCGGGTATGCCGTTACCGTAGCTAACCAGGTATCTGAGCTTACGATAACGCCAACTCCTGAAGAACTCCAGGCAACGGTTAGTCTCAACGGCAACTTGACTGCGAGTGCCCAGCCAAGATTGGTCAATCTGCAAGTGGGAGTTAACGAATTCAATGTTCAGGTCACAGCTGAAGATGGGGTAACTACGAAGAATTATGTATTGACGATTGTCCGCGAAGCCTCCTCCGATGCGGATTTAACCAATATTACCCTGTCCGGCAAACCGCTGTCCGGCGGATTTGACCGTGCAACTTCGACCTATTACGAATATATAGCCAACAATATTACCAGTATGACCGTTGCTGCGACTACAAGCGATGTGCAGGCCACCTATACCATCAACGGACTCGAGTCTGCAGGGGGTGTGCCGATTCCACTGGTTGTTGGCGAGAATGTAGTTACAGTAGTTGTTACGGCTGCTGATCAATCAACTATTAAGGAGTACACGGTAACCATCGTGCGCGCGGCTTCGTCCAATGCGAGTTTACTTGAGCTCACGATGACGGACTTATCGGACAATGCGATCGCTCTTTCAACGGTTCCGGGAACTTTCAGCTACAATGCTACGGTTCAGAATGAAATCTCTGTAGCCAAGCTCAGTCCGGTAGTTGATGATGCCAATGCCAGCACCTCAGTCTTTGTAAATGGGGTGTGGGTCGAAGACCTCAATGCCGTGCCTTTGACTACAGGACTGAATGTGATTGAAGTCAGAGTTACAGCTCAAGACGGAAGTATGAAGATGTATACTATTAATCTGGTGAGAAACCCAAGTGCAGATGCTTCGCTGTATAATCTGATCGTTTCTCCTGGCGAATTAACACCAGACTTCCAGCAAGGAATCAGTGATTATTCTGTCCAAGTGGACAATAGTGTGAGCAGCATGGATTTTTGGATCAATACGAATAATGAAGAGGCTAGTTACATCCTGAAAAAGAATGGAGCTTCCGCAGGTGTAACTGGAAGCCGAGTGACACTGGATGAAGGGACGAATCAAATTACAGTAGAGGTTACCGCTGCAGATGCCAGTACTAAAAAAACCTATACAGTTACTGTGAATCGTGCGATTCTACCGAAGGACTCCTCTCTAGCGAATTTGACCGTCAGCTCTGTGAGAGGAACGGAGACTCTCAATCCTGAATTCTCGAGTGAAGTGTTCAAATACCTTTTATCGGTACCTTATGAAGTAGATCAGCTAGAACTGGCTGCGGTAAAAGGAGACCAGGATGCGCGGATTAGCGTAAATGGTGTCACTGTAGATCAGACGATGCCTATCCAGTTAGCAGAAGGCCTAAACATCGTAAACCTGAAGGTCACTGCGCAGGATGGAAAGACAGAAAGTGTCTATGAGCTGGATTTCACCCGGGAATCACGTTCTTCCAATGCAGACCTGAGCAGTATCAGCACAGATGCTGGAGTCTTGGATCCTGTATTTGATCCGGGGGTTATAAATTATACGGTAGAGGTAGAGAGTGATGTGAACTCCATCGTTCTTACCCCGTTAGCAGCAGATGCAAAAGCAAAAGGCCAAATCACGGGAAGAGACGGTGCTTTGCTGACTAATCTGGTTGAGGGCGACAATATATTTGATATTCAGGTCATTGCGGAGGACGGAACTGCAAAGACTTATACTGTCAATATTATTAAGGCTAAGCCTGTAGCGACACCGACGCCAACACCGACGCCAACACCGACGGAAGAACCGACAGCAACGCCGACGGCAACAGCGGATCCTACACCAACACCTACAGCAGCACCGACGGCAACACCGACAGCAACAACAGATCCGACATCAACACCTACGGAAGAGCCAGTAGTAACACCAACGGTAGAGCCGACACCGGCAACGCCAGCGCCGGAAACACCAGCGCCAGCAACGCCGGTACCAGCAACGCCAGCGCCGGAAACACCAGCGCCAGCAACGCCAGCACCAGTAACGCCAGCGCCGGAAACACCAGCGCCAGCAACGCCGACACCGGCAACGCCAGCGCCGGAAACGCCAGCACCAGCAACGCCATCGCCAGCAACACCAGCGCCAGCAACGCCAGCACCAGCAACGCCAGCGCCGGAAACTCCTGCAGCACCTGTTGCGACTGCATCGACAGAGGAGATTACCGTGAAGGTAGAATCAGGACAACTGGGCCAGGGTTCTGTTCTGGCGGAAACGGTCATCCAACGTACTCAGGATACAGGTGGAATTCTGCATGATGTAGTCAACTTCACAACGGAGCGTGTAGAGGAGGTTGTCCGGAAAATTACCGGGTCTTCGGATAATACGGCCCGGATTATGATCCCGGATGAGAAGGACCAGGTCGCGGATATCAATGTAAAGGTTCCTAAGGATGCCATTAAAACACTTGGTGACTCCAACGTGAATATGGAGGTCTTCACCGAGAATGTTAGAATTCTCATCCCGCAATCGTCATTAGACAATTTTACAGAAGATTTGTATTTCCATGTTGTACCGATCAAGGACCAGGCACTGCGCAAAGAGGTTGAAGACCGGGCAAGAATTGAGCGGATTGTCAGAGAAATAGCAGCGGACAAGCAAATTGATGTAGTTGCCCGTCCAATGACTATTGAGACTAATATGCAGAGCAGACCGGTGACATTAACCCTTCCGCTGCGTGACGTACAGCTGCCAGGTGACCTCCAGGAAAGACAGGACTTCCTGGCGAATCTTGTAATCTTCGTCGAGCATAGTGATGGAGACAAGGAATTGATTAAGGCAACCGTAGTCGATTACAAAACGGGTGAGCTGGGTTTACAGTTTAAAGTAAATAAATTCAGTACATTCACCATATTGAACATGGAAGGCTGGGAGCAGTATCTTGCCTCAGCGGAGGCTGCACAACAGCAGCTTGCCGGTCACAAGGCATTCATCAACGGCTTTACCGATGGAACCTTTAAGCCGGACCATTCCATTACCCGTGCGGAAATGGCTGCAATTCTGGCCAGAAACCTTGGGTATGATCCAGCAGCACCGTTGGCTGCCTCTTCCTACCCGGATGTGAAAGATAGTCATTGGGCAAAAGGCGTCATCGAATTCGTCAAAGCAGCCGGATTGATGCAGGGTAACGACAAAGGCCAGTTCCTGCCGGATGCTCCTATCACCCGCGGGGAAATCGCCGCGATTGCATCCAGATATAAGAAGCTGGACACTGCGGCCGTTACTTCCAGCGGGTTCAAGGATACCGACAGCCACTGGGCTGCCAAGGAAATTGCGGCAGCAAGCAAGGCTAACATCATCAACGGATATGGGGATGGCACTTACCGTCCAACAGATAACCTGACACGTGCTGAAGCCGTGAAGGTTGTCAACCGGCTGTTCGGACGCGGGCCGCTGTACGGTGTCACAACACCGAGCTGGCCGGACGTTCCAGTGACAAATTGGGCGTATAATGAAATTGAGGAAGCCTCCATTGATCACACGTTCACCGTGCGGAATGAAGGCGGAGAAACACTTAGCCAATAAAATTATATCAACAGAGAAAGGCCGTAGGTCACCTGTCGGTGCTACGGCCTTTTTTTTGCATGTTAATTAAATTCGATTGTCAATGAGCTGGTGAAAGTTGCCCCTGGTGCCAGGCCGATTACGCCTTGCTTGTCCTGCAGTTCGCCGTCGAACGTATCGCCATCCGCGATACCCTGCCAAGGCTCGATGCACACAAAAGGTGCGTTTTTCGGCTGCCAGAGACCAAGATCGGGGAAGCCCTTGGAGGTGACGATTACGCTTTTATCTGTAAGCTTGCTTCTTAACGCAATGCGCTCTGACTTCACATTCCGGAAGACTAGCGCACCGTCAAAGAACATTTCATGGGAGAGCGGAAGGATGCGTTCGCCTTCCAGTACCGGCTCGCTTTTGCCGCTGATGACAAGACCGGCATCGCTCAGGAACAGACGCTCGAGGTTCTCCTGTTCCGAGAACTCCAGATAATAGTCTGTGATAGCGCCCTGTCCGTCCACCGGGCAGTTGAAGGCCGGATGGGTGCCAAGCTGGAAGAAGATCTGCTGCTCATCGGTATTCTCCACGTGGTAGCTGATCTCAAGCGTGCTTCCGCTCAGGATGTAGGTAAGGACCAGCTTGAATTGATAAGGGTAGCTGGCGAGCGTCTGCTCATTCTGTGAGAGGGAGAAGACCGCATGCGTGTCGGTGGCTTCTACCAGTGTGAATTCACTGCGTCTGGCAAAACCGTGATTGCCGATGGTGTAGGTCTTGCCGCCGGTCCGGATCTCTCCGTTCCGGGCTGCACCAATAATCGGAAACAGCACCGGAGAGCGGCCTGTCCAATACTCCGCATCCCCGCTCCAGATATATTCGTTGTCCGTATCCAGCCTTTTGAAGCTGACCAGCTCAGCTCCCAATGTGCTAATGACAGCTTCGGCAGTTCCGCTGCGTAGTATGGTGTTCATTTGTCAGTTCCCCTTTCATCCTAGCTTCATCTCGTGATAGCTCATATTCTATCAAACTCTTCTGCAGTGTTGTAACACAACGTGAACATTTACAAAAAATAATTATTACAGACTGTACAATGAAAATAAAAAGGATTGGTATAACATATATAGAAAGCAATAATAACATGATGATCCGAAGCGGAGGGATATATAACATGAAGCTGCAGCAGGTATTGGTGAACGGCGGGCGATTGAAAAATACCATTGAGGCTTTTGCCGATTTTGGACGTACGGACAATAATGGTGTAACCCGGCTGTCGCTGTCGGAGCAGGATGTGCTGGTACGAAATTATTTCACCTCCTGTTGTGAAGAACTGGGGATGACAGTGAAGATTGATGATATGGGTACGATGTATGCCACGCTTGCCGGCAGGGAAGAGGGTCCGCCCGTAGTGATCGGCTCCCATCTGGATACTGTGAAGAAAGGCGGCAGATTCGACGGGGTGCTCGGTGTGATCGCCGGACTTGAGGTGGTAAGAACCCTGGTTGATCATGGTATTACGCCGCGCCTTCCGGTGACGGTAATGAATTTCACCAATGAGGAGGGTGCGCGTTTCGAGCCTTCGATGATGGCTTCCGGCGTACTCGCGGGCAAGTTCGATAAGGCGGCAATGCTGAGTAAGAAGGACCCTGAAGGGACGACCTTCGAGGAAGCGCTGCTGGTGAGCGGCTACGCCGGGGATGAGGCCAACCGGATCACCGAAGCGACGGCTTATCTGGAGCTGCACATCGAGCAGGGACCGGTGCTGGAACGGGAAAACCTTACCATTGGCCTAGTCGACTGTGTGGTCGGGATGGCCTGTTATGAGATTGAAGTGACAGGTGAATCGGATCACGCCGGAACGACGCCGATGGATATGCGCAAGGACGCCTTGTTTGCCGCCACCGATCTGATTACTGAGCTGCGAACCAAGCTGGGCGTGCTTGATTCCGAACTGGTGTACACCATGGGCCGGATGAACGTGCTGCCTAATATTCATACGGTGATTCCGAATAAGGTGATTTTTACCGTGGAGGCAAGGCATAAGGACATGGATATCGTCCGTCAGGTGGAGGGCATTATTACCGGCCTGCCGGAAGAGCTGCTGGGATGTTCGGTCCAGAAGACGAAGCTATGGGGCCGCGACACCGTATGGTTTGATCCGCGGATCTGTGATCTTGTGGAGCAGGCAGCGGTCACGCTGGGGTATTCCCATAAAAAGATGGCCAGCGGAGCAGGCCACGATGCCCAGTTCGTAGCCGGATTCCTGCCGTCGGCGATGATCTTCGTGCCCAGCGTTAACGGCAAAAGCCACTGTGAGGAAGAGCTTACCTCCTATGAAGAATGTGAAATGGGTGTGAATGTTGTGCTGGAGTCGGTGCTGTCATTGCTATCCAGTTAGTGTGTGTCACTTAATGTAACGCGGTTAAACCATGCATTCACAGACGGAAAATGATAAATATACAACAAAGGACACCAGCGATGGTGTCTTTTGTTGTGTGCCGGGCTGGGGTCAGCAGCTGTCAACCCTTGACGGTTCAAGGGGTTCCGGAGGATGGCGGTTGTTTTTTACCACCTCCATTGTGTTAAAACACAATCATGGCAGATAAAGTTTTTCTTTTTACCCAAAATGCAAACGAAATTGATATGTTATCATTCTTTACATAAGAGATCCACATAAGACGGGAGAGATGAACAATGATTATTGGCGTACCTAAAGAGATTAAGAATAACGAAAACCGTGTAGCGATTACCCCTGCCGGAGTGGTCAGCCTGGTGGCTGAAGGACATCAAGTGCTGGTGGAATCCGGAGCCGGCACAGGCAGCGGGTTTCCGAATGAAGAATATGCTGCTGCCGGAGCTGAGCTGATTGCCGACGCAGCTGCTGTATGGGCTGCCGCTGAAATGGTCATGAAGGTAAAAGAGCCGCTGGAAAGCGAATACGGCTACTTCCGTCCGGGTCTGATCCTGTTCACATATCTGCACCTTGCACCAGAACCGGCCCTCGCAACCGCATTGAAAGACAAAGGTGTCTTCGCTATCGGTTACGAAACGGTTGTGGATGGACGCACACTGCCGCTGCTTACACCTATGAGCGAAGTAGCGGGACGGATGTCCGTGCAGCTCGGCGCACAGTTCCTCCAGAAGAACTATGGCGGACAAGGTATTCTGTTATCCGGTGTTCCCGGCGTCAGCAGAGGCAAGGTCAGCATTATCGGCGGCGGTGTAGTGGGCACGAACGCAGCTAAAATGGCTATCGGCCTTGGGGCTGAGGTGACGATTGTTGACCTGAGTGCAGACCGGCTCCGCCAGCTGGATGATATTTTCGGCTCGCAGATCAGCACGCTGATCTCGAACCCGTACAACATTGCCAAAGCAGTCGCTGAAGCGGATCTGCTGGTGGGCGCCGTATTGATCCCGGGTGCAAAAGCACCGAAGCTGGTCACCGAAGAAATGGTCAAAGCTATGAAGCCGGGCTCCGTGATCGTCGATGTTGCCATCGACCAGGGCGGGATCGTAGAAACGATTGACCGGGTGACTACCCATGACAATCCGGTGTTCGAGAAACACGGCGTACTGCACTATTCGGTAGCGAATATGCCGGGAGCTGTAGCCAAAACCTCGACTATTGCTCTAACCAACGTAACGGTTCCTTATGCGCTGCAAATAGCCAATAAAGGTGTATTCCAGGCAATCGAAGACAATGCCGGCCTGAAGAGCGGCGTAAACGTAGCCAACGGCAAAATCACCTGCCAGGCCGTGGCGGAAGCTCTTGGGGAAGAGTACTTCACGGTAGAGAAAGCAGTAGAGCAAGAGTTCACTCTGATCTAGTATGTGCTGAGCCCGCAGAGAAAAATAAGTTCGGGATGAGCGGGGGACAGGGGAGCGGAGAGCGGTGTCGGCATTCCGCAGAACCGAGGACATACTGGCATTTAGGAGCTTAAAGAGAATAGAGGGGTATTTCCACTTCAGTCCGGTGAGTAATCACCGGGCTTTATTTATTGGAGTGAGAGAGATGAAAGTCCCTCTGAATCCGCCGAATTCGGGGAGAGCAGTAGAATTAGAGGTAAAAATCCCTCTGATTCCGCCGTCAAGCTGGCAACAAGCGGATAATCAAGACAAGTGGTAAGGCCTATGAACCAAATCATGTTAGGTTTTCTCGCATATTATCCTAGTCAGCCGTAAATCTGAGTAATATAATGTAAACACCTAAACGTGCAAGATTCGGTTATTCTTCGGGCTGGGGTGGGAACATTGACAGAATCAGGGCCAACATTTGATCGTTTTTTTGACAGCATGGAATCCTTGGCGGATACCATTAGTGAATCGCTGCAGTCGCAGGTGACGATTGAGGACAGCAACCACCATGTCATCGGCTACAGCTCCCATCAGTTCGAGAGCGACCCTGCGCGCATTTCCACGATTATCGGCAAGCGGGTACCGAACACGGTTATCATCGGACTCCGCAAAAAAGGGGTCATGCACCAGCTGGAGAACACGGCGCATCCGATCCGTATTCCGGCGGTGATGGAGGTCGGGCTCGGACCGCGGCTGGCCATGTGTATCAAGCACCAGCAGGAGATTCTGGGCTACATCTGGGTGGTGGACCGGGGAAATCTCGCTGAGGGCTATGCCGAGGAGATTGTCGAGAAGGCGGCCGGCATCGCCGGGCGGTATCTGCTGAAGCAGCGCGGCTGGAAGACCAGGCAGGATAAGGCCTTCGAGGACTTCTTCTGGAAGCTGCTGACCTCGCATTATGATACAGAGCCGCGCATCCGCCAGGAAGCGGAAGCCTGGTCGATTCTGCTGCCGGAGAGCTACTACATCGGGGTACTGGAGAGCGACAAGATCATCGACGAGCATTTTCTGCTGCGCTTCCGGCAGGTGATGGATGCCTATGCCGGGCAGCGTCTCCTGTTTTTGACAGCTGAGCATAACCGGCTGATTCTGCTGTTTTCATTTGTTTTTCCGGTGGAGGGAACGGAAATACTGTCCTCCTTCGTGAACAAGCTGCTTGCCGATATGAGCCGCAGTGAAGGCTGCCGGCTGGCCGCCGGCTGCAGTCCGGGGTACAGGGAATATACCTCTGCCGCTCTGGCCTACCGCGAAGCACTGTCGGTGCTGGAGATCAAGAAGCTGCTTCCCTACCATGCCCGGGGGCTGCTGCTCTACGAAGAAATCGGCTTCTGGGCGCACATTCCGGCCATCATGGAACAGAAGCGCAGCCGGACCCGCCGCAGCGCGCTGCTCCACCCGCTCAAAATGCATGACCGTGAGCATAAAAGTGATTTTCTCAAGACGATCGCCGTATATTTAACGCTGGACGGCAATCTCAAGGAGTCGGCTGCTTTTCTGCATATTCATACCAACACCCTGATGTACCGGCTGAACCGGATCGCCGAAATTACCGGCAGAAGCCTGAAAGAAACCGACTACCGTACCTCGGTCTATCTGGATCTTCTCACCGAGGAAACGGCGCAGGTGAACAGCTGGTTTCAATTTCAAGAGGATACAGGCAATGCGGCGTCCACGTCGTAGTGCTGCAAGAGGAAGAGTCCGATCCCGGCAAGGGGATTCGGACTCTTTTTGTGCTGCTATGCACCAACAAAAGTCCTGACACGTACAATAACCTATATTTTGTGAAGGAATCTTGAAAGGGGCTGACAGAATGGGGATTGGCTACGGCTCACCCGGCGGTTCGGATTTTGAACGGAACATGCGGGCGGGAATCATTGCGGCAGCAAAATCAATGAGTGTTGGCGGAACGGACTTCTCCGATTTTAAGAACTCCCGCTGTAATCCAAGATACTGGAACCGTACGGCGGGCGGCGGATTTGAATTGAAGGCGGGGGTACGCCCTTCGGCAGCGATCAATGATATTTTTGAGAACGGGCCGCTGTATGCCTTCGAATGTGCAATGGCGATGGTGATGATTCTATATAAAGCAACGATTGGTGCGATTGGAGCGGAAGCGTTCGACCGCTATTTCACCGATCTGTACCTGTGGGACTGGAACTATGACAGCAATCTGCAGATGATCACCACGTTCCAGCAGTTTGAGATGCAGCCGGGCGATGTGGTCTATTTCCGGAATCCCGATCATGACCCGGATTTGCCCGAGTGGCAGGGGGAGAACGCGATCATGATGGGACCTGACCGCTACTACGGACATGGACTTGGTATCAAAAGCGCAGAGGAGATGATCGCCTCGCTGAACCGGAAAAGAGTGCCGGGCAGCCGGACATCGGCTTACCTGACCGACGAGGCGCTGCACCCGAATTTTGATTATATCAGCACGCTTGCCATGAGAGGTAATCTTCCTAAGGAAGGTAACGACAGGCAGAACGCCATCTTCTCCAGGATCGGAGTGCGTACCTATATCTATAAATAGCTGAACTAGGAGGAACTATCCTTGCCTGAGCGGTATTTGAGCGGATGCACCCCGACTGTTTTTTTGAAGACAGTACTGAAATAATGGGGGTTCTCATAACCGACCCGCTCGGAGATCTCCATCACCTTAAGATCGGTTGTCAGCAGCAGCTCCTTGGCCTTGCCCATGCGGACCTTAGTGATATAGTCGGTGATCGTCTCGCCGGTCTCTTTCTTAAAAATCAGGCTGATATAGTTGGGGGTCAGGAAGACCTCTTCGGCAATTTTGGTAATGGAGAGCTCCCGGGCGTAGCCTTCCTGCACGATCGTTTTGATCCGGCTGATGACCCGGCTGTTTTTGGAAGTGTTTTTGCCTGCCACATAAGTGCTGAGGTCATGAAAAAGCTCCAGCATATACGCCTTAAGCCCGGCAATGCTCTTCTGGGTATATAGCGTATCCATAATCGTCATCCGGTCACTCAGTACCTCTTCAATATCCTCGTCAATCTCATAGAGCGTCCGGGCTGAGGTGAAAATCATCTCGGCACAGATGCTCTGTACATAATCGATTTGCAGCCGCGGTCCCGCAAGCTTGGTGAACAGTGTATCCAGCAGCTCCATCACATTGTCCGTATGGCCAGCCTTCAGCTCATTCATCAGCCGGGCATGGAATGTATAGAAAAAGGTACTCTGCAGCGTCTCGGTATCCGGCTGAATGTCCTTGAAGTACAGGACGGAAGCGTGTCCGGTATAAAATTTGTGGGCTAACGCAGCAGTGGCCTCCTTGTAGGAATCCTCGAGCTGTCCAGCCAGGGTGCTGGCCCGGCCGATACCAATGGAGGTGTCCAGGCGCAGATATTCCCGGATGCTGCTAATAATCTTGTTGCAGAGGCTGGTGAGAGGATCGCCGGCAGGTTCCTCCGGTGAGCAGAATATCATAATGAATTCATTCTCCCCGGCCACAAAGCTGACTGCGCACGGGTGGGCGCTAAAGATTTCGTCCATAATATTCCGGATGGAAAAGTAGAGCAGCTGCTTATATTCCTCCGAGAACCTGGCGACGGCGCTAAGGTAGTCATCAAGCTCCAGTACGCCAACCGTTAACCGGTCACCTTGCCTGAATGGCAGGTTGAAATAAGTGATTTTATCCCATATTTCCTGTTCGTTCCGGTATAAGCCGAATATCAGATTCTGCAGGAATTTCTCGCGGATTAGCGGCATGTTGTCCTGCAGCTGCTTACCCAGATGCTGCAGATTCAGCCGGTTGTCGCGTTCATGGTGGATGCGGTCAGTGACTTTACGGAAAAGCTCCCTGATCTCCTCCAGCTTCACCGGCTTCAGGATATAGCCTTCGGCGTTCACCTTCATGGCATTCTGGGCATACGCGAAATCCTGGGCGCCGCTGATGATGATAATTTTGGTTGGACAATCCGCATCCTTCAGCTTCTCGGCGACCTGGAGGCCGTTCAGAAAAGGCATCATAATGTCGGTGAACAAAATATCCGGCTTAAGCTCCATACATAAATCATAGGCTTCCTGACCGTCTGAGGCCTCCCCGATAATCTCAATGCCGAATTCTTCCTGCCACTTGAACACCTGGATCAGGCTGCGCCGGATAAACGGCTCATCATCCGCTACGATCATGGTCAACATCTTCGATCACCTCATTCCATGTAGTAACGACCGGAAACCGGATCATGGCCAGTAGGCCGGAGTGATCCTCGTTATTGGCATAATAACGGATGCCGTAGGCCTCCCCGAAAAACTGCTGGATTCTTGTATGCACATTACGGATGCCGTAGGACTGGTTGCCGGGCTGCTGATCGGTCAGCAGCAGGTTCAGCCGCTCAGGATCAGCACCGACCCCGTCGTCAAAAACGGAAACGAACAGGACCTCCTGGGCGGAAGTCACCCGGATGCGGATTTTTCCTTTGCCGCGGCGCTGCTGAATCCCGTGAATAATCGCATTCTCCACCAGCGGCTGAATGCTCAGCTTGACCACCAGGCATTCCGTAAGCAGCCGGGGGTCCACTTCTTCCAATTCGTACTCCAGCTTATCCTGGAAGCGGAACTGCTGGATACCGAGATAGCTCTCCACCTGCTTCAGCTCATCGCGCAGCGGGATGATATTCCGCCCTTTACTTAGGCTATATCTGAAAAAATCAGACAGCGATGTCACCATACTGCTGATCTCGGGAACGTTATGATTGATCGCCAGCCAGTTGATCGAATCCAGCGTATTATAGAGAAAATGCGGATTGATCTGGGCCTGGAGCGTTTTTAGCTCGGCTTCTTTTTTGCGCAGCTCGGTGACATACAGCTTGTCGATCAGCGCCTTGATCTGCTGCAGCAGCTTATTGTAGCGGTTGAATAAATAGGAGAATTCATCCTTGCGCCGGTAGCGGATAATGATGTTGAAGTTCCCGCTTTCGGCATGGGACATCGACTGGATGAACTTGCGGATTGGCGCAGAGATATTCTCCGACAGCAGCAGGGCCATCGTCAGTGACACCAGCATACAGATGCCGATCACGACATACATGACCCGCTGGAAGGAGGCCAGTTCCCCGTTAAGCTCGCTGACCGGAGAGAAAGAGAGAATCGTCCAGCCGGTAGCCTGAATATTCTGGTAGGAGACAAGCATCTTCTCACCGCCGATGACGTGGCGGAAGGAATGAAAGGTGCCGGAGTCTGCATCCGCCGGGCTTATTTTGCTGAAATAATCCCGGGTGCTGATATTCTGGCCAATCAGGCTCTCCTCAGGGCTAATGGCAATGGTCCCTGTCTGGTCAACGATATAGATCCGGCTGCCGGGGGTAGGCTTGTAATGATCCAGCAGTGTGCTGAATTCGCTCACCGGAATATCAATCGTAAGCAGGCCGGCAAAGGGCAGCTGGGCATGCCGGATGCCGAACAGGCGCTTGGCGAACTTAATGGTAAATCTTGAATCCAGTGAGCTGAGCCCTATGACGGTGAAATCGGACTTGGCCGGAATGGCCAGATACCAGGGCTTCAGCGAGATCTGATCGATATTAAACACGCGTCTGGAGAAATTATACTGGGTATATTCCGGGCGGTTCAGCATGTAAAGCATTGGCACAAAGCTGCTTCCCGAGGTTCCGTTCGCCGGGAAATTCTCCAGAATTTTGTTGAGGGCGGCCAATTCATTAATGATTCCGGTGCTGTCGGTAGGGCGGTTAGAGGAGATCAGGTCGGCGAATTCGGTATTGAGGTAGAGGGCGATCATCGAATTGTTGGCGCTGGTGAATCTCTGATCCAGGTTATCCTGTACCAGATTAAGATTGTTCTCGATCGATGTATTCACATTTCGGGTGATAATATCGGCGGATTTGTTATATACGGTGATGGATATAATCGTCGTAGGAAGCAGGACCAGGAACAGGAAATAGAGGATCAGCCGGCTGCGGATACTGAAATTGTACAGAAAGAGGGTTTTAGACAGAGTGTCAAATAATTTCTTCAGTGGAATCCTCCCCCGTCCCGGAGAATAATCTTCACTTGCCATTTATCGGATAGTATTGGAATATATTTATTATTGGCAGATATTAACCAATAGCTGGTATTCATTGTAAGGTGTGCCAAGACGCGCTGTCAACGCAGGAGGTAATCATGAAACGAATCCTCGTCTTTAGTATGGCTGTGTTGCTCTGCGGGCTGGTGGTCTATGCGATTGCCTATGACCGGCCGCTGCTGGTCGATTTCGCTCCCGAGCCTTCTCCTGCAGTGCAGCCGCACACCCAGATCCGGATTGCCCTCTATGACTGGACAGAGAATCTGGAAGTGAAGAATGCGATTAACCAATACAACAAAACGAACCCCGACGGGATTGAGATCAGTATTATGAATATCTCTACGGATGTATATGATGATACGCTGAATATGCTGATGACCTCGGGACAGGGGCCGGATGTGTTCAGTGTTGACAATGCCTGGCTGGCTACTTATGTGAACAAAGGGTATCTGGCTAATCTGTCCTCCGCGCTGGCTCCTGAGGACATGAACAGATTTCCGGAATGGGCCAGAGCCTATGCGGAAAGCTCCTTGTTCAAGGGCGGGATTTATTTCATGCCCTCCAGCATTGAAACCGTCCGGCTGATCTACAACAAACAGCTGTTTCGGATCGCCGGCCTTGATCCGGAGCTGCCGCCGGCGACCTTTGCCGAGATGAAGTCGGCTGCCGGTAAAATCAGCCAGGCCGGAGTCGGTGTGAACAAATACGGGTTCGCGCTTGCAGCCGGCGACAGCCAGTACAGCCTGCAGACCGGGCTGGAGCTGTCGAATACGTACAGCGGTGTGTATCTGTATGATTACCGGAGCGGTTATTACGACCTGAACGGTTATAAGCCATGGCTGCAGATGCTCCTGGATATGAAGGCCCAGGGCAGTCTGTATCCAGGGGAAACTCTGCTCAAGCGCAACAGTGCCCTGCGCCAGTTCGCTGACGGCAATATCGGCATGATGTATGTAACCAGCAAAGATTATGTGAAATTGCAGGAATATATGCCAAAGGATGACTGGGGGGTAGCCATGCCGCCGGTGACGGAGGCCTCCAAACTTGGGGCCGGGGCATTAATGATGATTCCGCACTCTCCGCTCGTTGTCAACAGCGCGGCTGCAGACCGCGAGGCGGCGATTAAGGTCTGGACCTTCCTGCAGTCAGAGGAATTTCTGACGATCCTGTTCCACCAGGCCTTGGCACTTCCGGTGGTTGACGGCATTCTTAATCTGCCCAACATGGCTCCCGGCCTGGCCCACTTCACGGAGTTCTATCCGACGGCGGCCGATTCGATCTATCCGCTCCCGCCGCAGATCATGGACCAGTATGATCCGAGCACCGTGTCGATAGAGCCGAGGGATGCAGGCGACCGTCCGCGGCTGCAGCTGTATCTGCAGATTATATCCGGCGAGAAGAGCTTGAGTGAAGCGCTGAGCGGCGAAACTGCCCGGCTGAATCAGATGCTGGACATCGCGGCAACAGGGTACTCTTTTAAGCATGAGGAATATATTTATCCGGGGTTTGATCCGAAGGACCCGCTGAAAGCGCAGAGTCTGGAGCAGATACTGAGCTTAGAGAAGAAGTAAGGGAACATAGTCCGGCATTCGATATGCAAAGAGCTGTCCACGATCTATAACGGTGGACGGCTCTTTCTTTTTATGCGGATCAGTCTGGAGGGACTCCGATGTGAAACTCTATAGATTATCGAACTTTTATTATAGATGACCTTATTTAGTAAATTTGCTGCTCCGGCTACACTTAAGACATGAAGAGAGAGAATGATGGAATCAGGAGGCGTAGTTAATGATTACTCAAGGGAAAAGGAGTGCGGTCAGTACGGTGCAGAGCCAGCCGTTGCGGCTCCCCGCCAAGAAAGGCTCTGTATTTAAGCATTTGCTGAAGCATAAGGTGCTGCTGCTTATGCTGCTGCCGGGCGTTGTCTTTTTGCTCATCAACAATTACCTGCCGATGTTCGGGATTATCATTGCCTTCAAGAATATCAACTACGTGGACGGGATACTGGGCAGCCCGTGGGTCGGACTGGATAACTTCAGGTTCCTGTTCGCCACCTCGGATGCATGGATCATTACGCGCAACACGGTGCTGTACAATTTCGTGTTTATCATTCTCAATCTGGTTTTTGCGGTATCCATCGCAATTGCCCTGAATGAGCTGAAGAATAAGCTGGCTGCTAAATTCTATCAGAGCATCATGTTCTTCCCCTACTTTTTGTCCATGGTCGTTGTCAGCTATCTCGTGTTCGCTTTTCTCAATGTTGAATACGGTTTCATTAATAAAGGCGTGCTCTCCCTGTTCGGGCTCAATGAGCTGAACTGGTATTCGGAGCCGAAGTACTGGCCGTTCATTCTGCCGCTGATCAACCTCTGGAAAGGGGTCGGCTATGGCTGTGTAATTTATCTCGCGGCGATCATCGGCATTGATTCCGAGTATTATGAGGCCGCGCTGATCGACGGCGCCAGCAAGTGGAAGCAGATCCTGCATATCACGATCCCGCTGATCCGGCCGGTCATTATCATCACCACTATTCTGGCGATCGGCGGCATTTTCCGCTCCGACTTCGGGCTGTTCTACCAGACCACGCTGAATTCCGGGGCGCTATATCCGACAACGCTCGTCATAGATACCTACGTCTATAACGCGCTGATCAACATGGGCAACCTCGGCATGTCCGCAGCGGCAGGCTTATATCAGTCACTCGTCGGATTTTTCCTGGTGCTCGGCTCGAACTGGATCGTGCGCAAGGTCGATAAGGACCAGGCTGTTTTCTGAGTAAAGAAAGATTAGGAGGAGAGAAATGCTGTGACCAATAATGAAATCTCTAAATTTACGAATCTGCTGCTCCACCTTATATTTATCATCCTGACGATCACCTGCCTGCTGCCGATTGTACTGGTCTTCATGATCTCCATTACCGATTACGATACGATTGTGCTGAATGGTTATCAATTTTTCCCGGAGAAGTTCAGTCTGGAGGCGTACAGCTATATCTTTAAGGATTATACCGTCATTGTAAAAGCCTACGGGGTGTCTATCTTCGTCACAGTGATCGGTACACTGCTGAGTGTATTTATCTCTTCGCTGTATGCGTATCCGATTTCCCGGACGGACTTCAAATACCGCGGCATTTTTGCCTTTCTGATTTTTTTTACAATGCTGTTCGGCGGGGGCCTGGTGCCCTGGTACATGGTGTACACGCAGGTGCTCGATCTCAAAAACTCGGTCTGGGCGCTGATCGTTCCGATGCTGCTCTCTCCGTTCAATGTGCTGATAATGAAAACCTATTTCCAGATGTCCGTGCCGCCGGCACTGATCGAAGCCTCCAAAATTGACGGGGCCGGCGAGCTGAGAACCTTTTTCCGGATTGTTTTCCCGCTGTCCCTGCCGGTCTTCGCCACGATTGGGCTGTTCAACACCCTGCATTACTGGAACGACTGGTTCAACAGCATGATCTTCATTACCGATACCGATCTTTATTCCCTGCAGTATCTGATGTACAAAATGATCTCCCAGGCGGACTATTTGAGCCGCAACGGGGCTTTGATCCAAGGCTCGGCCACCGAGCTGGCCAAACTTCCGGGGGAGACGATCCGCATGGCGATGGCCCTGATCGGGATTGGTCCGATTGTGCTGGCGTATCCGTTTTTCCAGCGCTATTTCATCAGAGGCTTAACGCTCGGCTCCATTAAAGGCTAACCTCGGCTGACGCCGAATAGCATATATTTTTCAAGTAAGAGGGAGGAAAAGAGTAATGGCAATTAAAAAAGGCACGGGTCTAATGCTATCACTTGTTTTGATGATCGGACTTACGCTAAGCGGTTGTGGAGGAAATACGAATAACACCAAAAACGCCGCCCCTGAGGCTACGGCAAAAAGCACCGCCGGTCCAGCCGCCACCGAAACCGCTACCGCCACCGCCACCGAAAAAACGAATGAGCTGGAACAGGTAGAGCTGTCCCTGTATCTGCCCGGCGGGCCGGATAAGGACGTAGCGTCCGTAGAGCAGGAGATCAATGCTTATTTGAAGGATAAAATTAACGCCACCATCAAGATCAACCAGCTGAGCTGGGATAAACCGGCAGACAAAGTCAATCTGATGATCCAGTCCGGCGAAGTCTTCGACATGGTCTATACCTGGAACTTCATGACCAATGCCGCGAAGGGCGCATATGCCCCGCTGGAGGATTTGCTGGATAAGTACGCCAAAGAAACCAAAGCACAGATCAATCCGGCGTATCTGCAGGCTGCCACTGTAAACGGACATTTGTATGCGGTTCCAACGGAAAAAGAACTGGGCCAATCGGTCGGTTTTGCCTTTGATAAAGCGATTGTCGACAAATACGGCTTTGATGTGAACAGCATTACGAAGCTGGAAGATATTGAACCAATGCTCAAGGTCATTAAGGAAAAAGAGCCGGGCATGTCCCCCTTGTTCATGAACCATACGGACAGTCTGAACTGGTTCACAGCGTATCCGGAAAGCGAGGACCTCGACGGCAGCAATGAAATTCCGACCCTGCTGGATTACAAAACGATGAAGATATTCAACGAATACGATACTCCGGAAATCCTGGAACGGCTGAAGCTGATCCGCAAATGGTACGAAGCCGGCTATATCAATAAGAATGGGGCCACGGACAAAACAGAGCTGAAGGATGCTGTAAAAAGCGGCAAAGCCTGGTTCGTCTACGGTAATATGAACCCGACCTCCACCAACGACTGGACGCGTCTGGCCGAGAAGCCAATGATTATCAAAACCCTCCTGCCGGTGCAGGTAGGCACGAAGAGTCTGCAGGGCTCGATGCTGGCCATCTCCAGAACCTCCAAGAATCCGGAGCGGGCGATGATGTTCATCAATCTGATTCATACCGATCCTGTACTGTATAACCTGCTCACCTTCGGTATTGAAGGCAAACATTACAAGAAGCTGGATGCGAACACTGTAGAGTTCATTCCGGACAGCGGCTACAATTCCGTCTCTTCCTGGATGATCGGGAATGTGCTGCTCAACTACCTGAATAAGGATGAGGATCCAAGACGGGTGCAGCTGTACAAAGACTGGAATGCCAACTCCAAAACCTCACCGGTCATCGGCTTTGTCTTTGATTCCACGAAGGTGCAGTCGCAGATCGGGGCGCTGATCAATATTACGAAGCAGTATAAGAACACCCTGTACTCTGGGGAAAAAGATCCGGAACCGATCCTGAAGGAAATGAACAGCAAGCTAAAAGCTGCGGGACTGGATGCCGTGATTAATGAGCTTCAAACGCAAATGGATGCATTTCTGGCCGCCAAATAAGTAACTGAAGCAGTAGCAGACCCGGTCTCCGGCAAGCGTCGTGAAATTAGCCGCTTGTCCGGTTACCGGGTATTCATATTCGCAGAGCCAGCACTTGGGGTGCCCTAATCTTATTAGAGAAGAGGGTGTTAATGTGCGAATTCATAAAAGTACAGCGAAACTGCTTGTCCTGTTATTGGTTATGACCACGTTTATTGCGCCAGGCGGACCAGGGGTAAAGGCTGCCTCAACATCTGCCGCTGCTGTGCTGGAAGTACAGCCAAATGCAGAGCCGGTGGAGCAGGCCTTGAGTCCGGATACGGTAACTGGTGCTACTTATGAGCCGAGCGTGAGCATGTTGTGGCAGGTAGGGAACCAGAACAACAGCTCGTCTGAATTTGCCGATTATAACAACATATACAGCAATGTATACAGCAGTGTATATGATAACGTATATGGATCCGTATATGAAAAAGCATTTAGTGAAAAACTCACTCTCCCCGTACCTCCCGCAAGGTGGAGCACGATCTCCAAAGGAATGAAGGCCGATGCCAACGGCACAATGAAGCTTACGTACCAGCTGGCGCAGGTTCCTGAATACGGAATCCAGTTCAGCTTCAAGGTCATTGATGCCAGCACGGCCATTCCCCAGCTGGCGGTATTCTCCAACGGCCTGATGAGCGGGCTGATTCAAATTACCGGGCTGAACAATGGTGAAACCGCTTTAATGGACACCTGGAAGCAGACCTACAAGCTCTATATCCCTAAGGAACAGCTGCATATCGGCAAAAATGTGCTTACGCTGGCTGTAGACCGCGGCCTATACGCGGACCCGCAGGCCCCCGGGTATGCCGGAGATCAATATTTATGGTTCGAATGGGATTATTTCAGGCTGGATGCGCTGAATGTACCGGCGCTTGAGCCGGTTCATGGCCGGTATGTCCATCTGGGCAGCACCTTGGCCGCGTCCACCTTTAAATATGACGAGAATGCGATCCGCCATCTGGCCCCGATGACCAAATGGATGGGCATTGCCTATAGCGGCAACTGGATGCGGGCCTCCTTCTGGTCGGACACAAGCAGCGGCTGGGACCCGCAGGGGCGCAATTATCTGAAGGCACTGCGTGATCTTAATCTGGAGCCGATGGTGAATATTATCGGCGGCAACTGGAAGAGCAACACGGAGCTGGCAGGCGGCATGATACCAGCGGCTCTGAGAAGCTATTATGCGGCTTTCGTCAGCAAATTCGGCGACCTGTATCAGTATGCCGAGACGGGCAATGAGCCGGGACTGTTCGGCTGGGCCCAGCAGGCCGTGGTGGCGACTCATGAACTGATGAACGAGGAGCGGCAGAGTAACAGCCAGCCTTACCTTAAGATTGTGGCACCGGGCTGGGCATATTGGCCATATAACGGAACACCCGACGGATGGGAACGGGATGCGGAGCAGCGGCGGGAGATTGAAGAGCTGTCCGATGTGACTAACGGGCACAGCTATGGCGGTACAGGCGTGCAGCCGCTGCCTGGCGCCAGCCTTTATGAGAATCTGCGCGTTTATAATCAATCGGATGAGGGCTTTGGCAAAGAGATGGCGATGAGCGAGACCGGCGCCAATGACAATCACTCCGACAACACCAAATACGGCACATATGCTTACAGGTTTGCCGCTGCCTTTGACCGGGAGATACGCGGCGACATCGGCTATGCGGACCATATTATGCAGCATGCAGCCTTCTTCAATGACGGTACGGAATTTGGATTGTTCGGCTCAGGCATCAACTGGAATACTCACCGGTTTGAAGATACGGTGGCCGTGCCAGCCAATCAGAATGAGGGGGGAGAGACAAGGCTGAAGACCTTCCGCAGATTGGCTGCAGCGTATGCGACCCATGGAAGCCCGCTCAGCTACAAGGTGGTGAATACCTTTGCCTTAACCGGCAAAAAAGCCTATTTCCGCGCAGTTGATACCTCGGCGCTCGGCACCTCAACCATTGGAGCATCGGCGGATAAAATCCTGCTGAACTTCGTCAACTTCGAGAAGGAGCCGTTAACGATGCGGGTGAAGGTGACGATGCCGGCCAGCGGAACCTACACCGGTGAAGTGTTCGGGGCAGGCAACAGCTATGCTGCTGCACATTCTACCGTGCAGCTCACGGCAACTCCATATCTCACCCTTAACGTGACTCTGGGGGCCGGCGAAACGGTGCAGTATATCCTGGATGAACTGGAGACGACCGCCCCTACTATTCCAACCGGCGCTGCTGCGGCGGCTGTAAGCCATGAACAGATCAGAGTGAGCTGGAACGCTTCAACCGACAATGATAAGGTGACCGGATACCGCGTATTCCGGGACGGAGGAACAGAGCCGGTGATGACCGTGCCGGGACAGCTTACGTTTTTCGATGACTACAGCGTTGCCCCGGAAACAGCATACAGCTACAGGGTGCAGGCAGTGGATGAATCGGGCAACGTGTCTGCCTTAACGCCTGACGTATCGGCGACTACTCTGGCTATGCCTATTACACCGCATGTGGCGGGGGACCCTACGAAATTCGAGGCGGAGGCTGCTGCGTTTGCCCTGCCGTTAAGAATCGGCACCAACAACCTCGCTTCCGGCAAAAAGGTTGTGGAGCAGACCCACGGCGGTCCGATTTCGATCCAGGGCTTTTATTCGGCCTCCGGCGGCAGTTATACCTTAACTGTTGCATACACTTCCAATCAGGATTCGAAGAAGAATATATATGTCAACGGGCAAAAGCTCTCCACCATTTCGCTGCCGACCACTGGAAGCTGGACCAGCAATATTACAGCCCGACAGTATGGCATCACACTTCAGCCGGGGTATAACACGATTACCTTTACTTCCGGCGGAAACGGGGCAAATCTCGATTATTTCAGGCTGGAGGAGGGAGCCTTTGTTCCGGTGTCAGCCTGGTATACGGTAGCGCATGACAATGCTTATATCGACTATAGCGGCTTTGAGCCGGCTCCGAACGGAGTGACTCACGTGACCTATTCGCCGGATGCCACGGCGGTGCTTAATTTTAACGGCATCGGCGTGCGCTGGAAATCGGACATCAAGAGCGATATGGGCAGCGCGGATGTCTATGTGGATGGGGAGCTGAAGGGAACCGTGGTTATTCCGCAGGCCGGTCTTGAGGGCGACAATAAGGTTGTCTACGAGCTGACCGGACTGAATTACGGGCTGCACCGGATTGAAATCGTCGCGCGTGAGGGAACAGTTATGGTCAGCAGCTTCCAGTTCGAGGGGTATGAACAGACGCTGCCCGTCCCGAATCCCGATTTGACCGTTACCGACATCGGCTGGAATATCGTGAACAGCGACGGTACGCCGTCCAGCCATACGACACCTCAGCTGGGGGACTCCTTAATCTTCTGGGCCAAGGTCAAAAATATCGGCGTGCGTCCGACCCCGCTGAATGCTTCCACCGGGCTTAGCCAGATTACGGGCGGCGCCTTCTCCGTCAATGGCGGGGTTGTCTCCTGGTCGGATACGAACAACAGCATCATCCAGCCGGGGGAAGAGATTACGCTGACCGCAAACAGCAGCGCCCAGGGAACACCGCGCTGGACGGTCCCGGCGATCGGCGATTTCACGGTCCAATTCTTCGTCAATGATATCTGGCGATACGAGGAAATGAACAAGGAAAACAACAAATTGTCTGAAATGCTGCATATTAGCCTGCCCTGACGGGCAGTGATTAGGCAGCGGTGCTTGAACCGGCAATCCCCGTTTCCTGCAAGTTACGGGGAGGTGGGGGTTGCCTACATAGATTGAACTAAACCTTTGAGGAAAGGAAGGAGTGACGGAGGGGGATTTTGGAACTGTAGGAGCGATAGCGTCCGCCTTTGTCTTCGGATTTCTACCGCTAAGAGCGGTTAAAATCAAGAAATCCGAAGACAACAGCGGCCGGAAGTCCAAATATCCACCGCAGTGGCGACTGATCCTGTACTCTGAAATTTTATGTTCATTCTATACTTTTATAGAATTTTGAACTTATTTCATAGTTGCCTTTATTTAGAGGCCTGGCGGTATTGGTTACACTTGGAGTAGAAATGACCGGGAGGAATCGGGATCATGCGGAGGCCGTTAACGAAGGATGAGCAGGATTGGGTGGAGCATACACTACAATCCATGAGTGTGCGGGAGAAGATCGGGCAGACGATGCAGGACCATGCCGGCCGGCTGCCGTTCAAGGCCACAGATGAGAATGAAGTCAGAGCGTATCTGGAGAAATATCCGGTAGGCAGCTTTTTTATCGGCGGAGAGGTGATCCAGAAGGCTGCGGGCAAAGCGGGGGAATACCGGGAATGGGTAGAGCTGCTGCAGAGGGTCAGCAAATTCCCGCTGCTGTTCTCCGGCGATCTGGAATTCGGCGCGGGTTCAGCGGTTAAAAGCCTGACGGCATTCCCGCCGCTGCTTGCGCTCGCTGCAGCCGATGATGAAGCGCTGGCTTACGAATACGGCAAATATACGGCGGTCGAGGGCCGGGCGGCCGGGTTCACCTGGGCGCTGGCGCCGGGGACGGATCTGCTGCTGAACTGGATGAATCCGGTGATCACAACCCGCTGTCTGGGCGATGAGCCCGGGCGTGCCCAGCGTTTGTCTGCGGCTGTGGTGCGGGGGATGCAGGATTATGGAATCGCCGCCTGCGCCAAGCATTTTCCGGGGGACGGTGTGGATTACCGGGATCAGCATATCATTACCACAATCAACAGCCTGCCGGAGCAGGAATGGTGGTCCACCTATGGCAAGGTCTCACAGCATTTGATTGATCAAGGGCTTATGTCGTATATGACGGGGCATATTGCACTTCCTTGGATGGAAGGGGCTGCAGCCCAGGGCCAGAAGCCGGTCCCGGCAACCGTCTCGCGGCGGATTACTACGGATTTGCTGCGCGGGCGGATGGGCTTTGAAGGCGTGGTGCTTTCCGATGCCCTGGATATGGGCGGATTCCTGGCCTGGGGAGATTATGAGCAGCGGATGGTGGACTGTCTGAACAGCGGGACAGATGTGCTGCTGTGGCCGGGCGTAAGGTATTTTGAAACCATGGAAAAAGCGCTGGCTCAAGGGATGGTAACGATGGAACGGCTGGATGCCAGTGTGCGGCGGATTCTGGCCATGAAGGCAGAGCTAAGCCTCCAGCATTTGGATGCACAGGGACGCGACCCCCTCGCTGTCCCGCTGGTGGATGATACATTGAAGCCGGAGCAGGACCTGCAGGCAAGAGAGCTGAGCAGACAGCTTGCGGAGAAATGTATCACGCTTGTCCGCAACCGGGCAGATATCCTGCCGCTGGATCCGCAGACGACCCGCAGGGTGCTGGTCATCATGCTGAACAAAGTGACACAGGGACGGGTCTTTGAACGGATGGGTCTGTTCGTTGATCAGTTACAAGCGAGGGGGCTGCAGGTGGATATTCTTGATGAATTCGAGCCGCTGAATACGCTGCAGAAATGGGAGCAATCCGGGATCCGCTGGGATGCGGCCTTTGTGCCTTATTTTATGCCGCTGCATGGCATGATGAACTCGGCCCGTCCGGTGGGCGAAGCGGCCAAAGCTATCTGGGCGCTGCAGCATGCGGAGACGATCCGTCCGATCGGGGTATCTTTTGCGACGCCTTTTCTGCTTCGGGATATGCCGTTCCTCGACACGCTCGTAAATGCCTATTCGCTGCACGAGGAAACGGTGGAATTCACGGTCAAAGCCCTGTTCGGGGAAGCTCCGTTCCTGGGACATTCACCTGTTGATGCCGATCCTGAGGAAGATTACCTGAGTCCAAGGAGGGTGCAGCATGTCCCACACTAAGCTTATGCTCGAGCCTATATTGGAGCGTCTATTTGCGTATATGACCGCTGAGCGGCACAGGGGCAACTGGGGAATGGACATCGGCCATTGGGATTGGGTACCGGGTGTGGGTGTAATTTCCATTCTGGATTACGGCCTGGCTGCGGGGCAGGACAAGGCCGTCGATTATGTGCTGGAGTGGGTAAAGCGGAACAGGCAGCAGGCCGAAGGCATCAAGGTGATTAATGCCATGGCGCCTTATGCTGTTTTTCCCGAGCTGTACCGGCGGACGCAGGACAGCTGGTTTCTGGAGAAGGCCGGTGAAATTGCCGGCTGGATGCTGGAGACAGCGCCTAGAACCCGGGAGGGGGCGCTGGAGCATACTGTCACTGAAGCGGCCAAGTTCCCGGAACAGGTATGGGCGGATACGGTCTACATGGCCGTGCTGTTCCTGGCGCGGCAGGCCGGGCTGACCGGGGAGCGCAGAATCGCGAAAGCGGCGCTGGAGCAGATGCTGCTGCATCTGCGTTTGCTCCAGGATGAGCAGACAGGGCTGCTGTTCCACGGCTGGAACTGCCGGGAGGGGAACCATATGTCGGCTGTCCGCTGGGCGCGGGCCAACGCCTGGATTACGCTTGCCGTTCCGCAGATTGTGGCAGAGATTAAGGGGCTGACCGAGATCCCCCCGGAGCTGTACAGCCGGTATGACAGGCTTGCCGCTGGCCTGCGGTCCTGCCAGGCGGACGACGGATTATGGCATACAGTTCTGGACAGGCCGGAATATTATAAGGAAACCTCGGGCAGTGCGGGCATCGCCTGCGGATTCATTCGGGGCGTACAGAACGGCATGCTGGACCCCTCTTATCTGGCCGGTGCGGAGCAGGCGCTCGGTGCGATTCTTCCGCTCATCACGGATGACGGTGAAGTGAGGGGGGTATCAGCCGGAACTCCGGTGATGCCTTCGGCTGAGGCCTATAATGAGATTGCTGTCTATCCGGCACTGTACGGGCAGGGGCTGGTAATGCAATTGCTGGCACAGACGCTGAGCCGGAAGTCTAACGGACAGCCGAATGTGACCACGGTCAGAAAGGCGGGGAAATAAGCGTGAATAATGCGGCAGGTTATACCCGAGAAGATATTGACCAGCGCAAAATGCTGATCCGCAAAATGCGGGGGCTGGAGGCCCGCTATCATCCGGAGCTTGCCATGCTGCGCTCGCCGTTCAGCAGCCCGGGGTACCATACCACCCTGAAGCAGGCCGAATTTATCCATTCCACGCGGGATTCATTGTCCTATGCACTGGGGCTGCTCGATACAGAGCTCGCCGAATGGGAGCAGCGGGCCTTCGGTATCATAGCACAGGTGATTTCCCTGCAGGATACGGACCGGAGCCACGCCACCTTTGGCATCTGGTCCTGGTTCTATGAAGAGCCGCTTGCTATGATGGCACCGCCGGACTGGAACTGGGCCGATTTTTGCGGCAGCCGGCTGATTCAGGCTCTGGCGCGTCACGGGCACCGTTTTCCGCAGGAGCTGCGCGAGGCAACGATCCGTTCGGTGGACTATGCCTGTGAGGCAATTATCAAGCGGAATGTTGGTCCCGATTATACTAATATCGCTATTCTGGGGGCTTTTGTCACCAGAATTGCCGGTGAGCGGCTCGGCCGGGAGGACTATGCAGTCTATGGGCTGGAACGCTTGAAAAAGCTCTGTGCATATACCATGGAGCGCGGGGCCTTTCAGGAGTTCAACAGTCCCGTTTATACCTATATCGCCATTCTGGAGCTATCGAAGCTGCGGAGCGAGTCTGCGGACAGTACCGTGAAGGAGCTGTGCAATGAGCTGATTGAGCTGACCTGGAAAACGGTAGCCGGATATTATCATCCCGCGACTGCGCAGTGGTCAGGCCCGCACTCCCGCTCCTACCAGACACTGCTGACTGAGCAGAGCAAGGCGTTTCTGCAAATGGCGACCAGGGGGGAAGTGATGTTTTTTCCATGGGATGAGCTTCCTTATGAGGAGGAATGGTACGGCAGCGGGTTTTATTGCCCGCCCGCTTATCTGGAATGCTTCAAAATACCATCAACCAAAGAGGTGAGACAGCTCTATGAGGGGAATGCCGATGACGGCAGCGGCAAATGGGCGGTTACTTTTATGACGCCGCAATTCAGCATGGGTTCATTTACGAACAGTGATTTATGGAATCAGAGGCGGCCGCTGCTGGCCTATGTGAATAATAATGGTGCTCCGGCTTATATCCGGCTGCGCTGCCTGCATGATGGCTATGATTATTGCTCTGCCCGGATTAAAACCAAACAGGATCAGGGGGATTTGCTGTTCGGAATTGATTTTGTGACCGATGGCGGGGACACCCATCCTAATCTGGACCGGATTAGCGGGGCAATCCATGCTGCGGATTTCCGGCTGCGGCTGGAGATTGGCGGTCATACCGGCGGCATCACTGCAGAGCTCACGGAAGAGGGAGCCGAACTTAGGATCGGGGAGTCCGTCTTCTGTCTGACGACATGGTTTGCGGTATTCACCGGACAGCCGGATTCCGGGCGGAGCTTGAGCTGGCAGCTGGACCAGACTGCGGACAGCCTCAATCTGGATCTGGTTCTGTATTCCGGCCCGCGCTGCAGCATTGATTTCACCAGCCTGCGGCAGGCGGCATTTGTGTTCTCGCTCGCTGCCTTGGAGGCTGGGGACAGCGAAGGCCCGCGGGTGGAGGTAACCGATGAAGGTATACTTCGGGTGTGTGACAGCAATGAATCCGGCGAAGCCTTCTCGCTGCGGCTGCGTCCCGGTCCGGCAGCGGACAGCATGCTCTGAACATAGCAAAGGAGCTGTGTCCCAAGGTTCAACCCTTGGAGCACAGCTCCTTTTAATATAAACCTGTTAGCGCGAAAGCTCTATGAAATCGCCACGAAACCGCTCATAGTCGGCAGCTCTGCATTCCAGCAGGAGCTTTGTTCCCTGCTCTTCATAGCTGACCTCCTGGACATGGGCATGTTCATTGAAATACGAAACGATGCTCCCGTGGTCATACGGGATCAGAATTTCACACTGAATGTAGTCATTAAAGACGTGCCTGCGGATCAGTCCGGTAAGCTCGGCGATTCCGCTGCCCTGTCTGGCGGAGAGGGTGACGGAGTCTCCTTCCACAACAGGATAAGGCCGGCCGGTCAGATCGGCTTTATTGTAGGCGTACACCGTGGGAATGCCCTCTGCGCCCAGCGCTTTGAGCGTCTCGGCCGTTACCTCCATATGCTGTTCATGCTGCGGATCGGAAGCGTCGACGACATGGACCAGCAGATCGGCTTCGGTTACTTCCTCCAGCGTAGAACGGAAAGCCTTAACCAGATGATGAGGCAGCTGGCTGACGAAGCCTACCGTATCGGTTAGCAGGAAGGTTTTGTGATCCGGCAGCTTAATGCTGCGGACCGACGTCTCTAGGGTGGCGAACAGCATATCCTTGGCAAGTACCTGCTTGCCCGAGCCGGGATGATATTCCTCTACCATGGCATTCAATAAGCTGGACTTGCCGGCATTGGTATATCCGACCAGACAGACCACCGGGACTTCATTTTTTTGCCGCTGCCTGCGCTGGATCTGGCGCCGTTCAACCTGGGTCTGAAGTTCAGCCTGCAGTGCGGTAATCCGTTCCTCGATTCTTCTGCGGTCCAGCTCCAGCTTCGTTTCACCGGTCCCTCTGTTATTCAGGCCTGATCCGCCGCCCTGCCGGCCGAGCGATTCGCGCATGCCGGTCAGGCGGGGAAGCATATACTGCAGCTGGGCGACTTCGACCTGCAGCTGGGCTTCCCTGGTTTTGGCCCGCTCCGCAAAAATATTCAGAATCAAAATCGTCCGGTCAATAACCTGACGGTCCAGGGCCGACTCCAGATTGCGGATCTGCGAAGGCGTCAGCTCATCATTGAAGATAATGACTGTATCCTCATCCTCCGGCATTGCGGCCAGCTCCTGAATTTTGCCTGTGCCCAGATAGTGGGAGGGATTCACCCGGCTGGCTTTCTGGCTTAGCTCGCCGACAACCCTGATATTGCAGGCGGCAGCCAGATTACGCAGCTCCTCCATCGAATATGCGAAATCCGTCTCATTTTGCTTTTGCAGTTGAACACCCACGATTATGGCCTGTTGCTGTATGGTTTCCATCTATTCATCAACCTCCTGAAATTTTGTGACTGAGTAAGCGGTAAGTGGTAGGGTGCGGACTAAGCGTACTAAGGGGCTAAGAGGACATGAAAAAGCACAGGCGGTAATCTGCCTGTGCTTGAATTAGAGGAAATAGAATAGGCCGGGAAGGCCATGCATTGGCATGCACGGCATCAACCAGCTGGCGCACCCCACAGCGAAAATGAACGAAAGAACCGGCACCGGCAGAGGGAAGTAGGAAGCCTATTCCACGCTGCCCGGTTAAGGTGATCAATTTCTATGGAAATGCGATTTCTAAAGGCGAAGGCGGCACATGATTCCCTGTCCGCCCGGTCAAACTGCGGGCTGCCTTTAAAAATGGATAGACCTATCCTGAGTCCTCTGCACATGGGCAGAACTTTAGCGCTATTCATATCTGAATTAGCCGCGCAAAGTACGAATCCGGATAAAATCTATCACATTCATTTGCAACCCTCCGTTCCTAAAAGTTGAGTCCATCTTAGCATATCCATTATTTTCTGGCAAATCAGCTTACCCACTCCCGCCGCAGGGTGAACAGATCCTTCAGCGCATCCGTGGACAGCTCGGTAATCCAGTTCTCGGAGCCGGAGATGACATCATCGCTGAGCTGCTGCTTGCTCTCCAGCATCTCGTCAATGCGTTCCTCCAGGGTTCCAAGCGAGATGAATTTATGCACCTGCACATCCTTGGTCTGGCCCATCCGGTAGGCGCGGTCCGTGGCTTGATTCTCCACAGCCGGATTCCACCAGCGGTCGAAATGGAAGACATGGTTGGCTGCGGTCAGATTGAGGCCGACTCCGCCCGCTTTCAGTGAGAGGATGAATACATTCGGCTGACCGGCTGACCCTGGAGACCCGTCCGGAGGTGAAGGGGCCTGGAACTGCTCAATCATGCGGTCACGGGCTTGCTTGGAGGTGCTGCCGTTCAGATATAGCACAGGTTCCTTCAGCTCCTGCTGGAGCACGGACTGGAGCATCTGGCCCATGCCGACATACTGGGTGAAGATCAGGCAGCGTTCGTTCTCTTCGCGCAGCTCCCGCACCATCGCCAGCAGCCGTTCCAGCTTCGCGGAACGCTCAATCAGGGAGGCGGTGCCCGCCCCGCCTTCCGCGGCCGGATCTGGAAGGGCCTCTTTCGTCAGCAGTACAGGATGATCACAGAGCTGCTTAAGGCTGGTTAACGCAGCGAGAATGGCACCTTTACGTTCAATACCTTCCAGCTTGTTCATCTTCTCCAGCAGTCCGGTTACATGCTGGTCATAGAGGGCAGCCTGCTCAGCGGTCAGATTGACATAGGTCTTCATTTCATTCTTATCGGGAAGATCCAGCTGAATATTGGGATCTTTCTTTTTGCGGCGCAGCATGAAGGGCTTCACGACCCGCTGCAGATCCGCTGTCCGCTCGGGATTCCGTTCTTTCTCTATCGCGTTTGCGAACCGGTCCTGGAAGGACTTGGCGCTGCCCAGGTAGCCCGGTGTAATAAAATCATAGATCGACCACAGCTCCGACAGCCGGTTCTCAATCGGCGTTCCCGTCAGGGCAATCCGGTGCAGGGCCGGGAAGCTGCGTACCGCTGCAGACTGCTTCGTCCCGGCGTTTTTGATGTTCTGCGCTTCATCGAGACATACAGCAGCCCAGGTGAACTGCTGCAGCAGCTCCTGGTCAAGCGATGCCGTGGCGTAGGAGGTCAAGACTACATCGGCCTGCGAAGCTGCACCGTAGAAATACCCGGCATTCAGCCGCCTGCTGCCATAGTGCAGCATGACGTTCAGAGACGGGGCGAAGCGCTGCAGCTCCTTCTGCCAGTTGCCGAGTACGGAGGTCGGGCAGATAATCAGTGCAGGCCAGCCCGGAGGATCGGTCTGCGGCAGGTTCACCGCCGGATCCGCACCCAGCTCTTTCAGATGCAGCAGATAGGAGATCAGCTGCACGGTCTTGCCAAGGCCCATGTCGTCGGCCAGGACAGCCCCGAGGCCGAAGCGCCGGAGAAAGGCCAGCCAGGCAAAGCCTTCATGCTGATAGCTGCGGAGCTCGGCGTGCAGTCCGGCCGGCACCTCCGGCTTCGGCCATTGGGCACGCTGGCCAAGCTGGCCGATCAGGTGGACCAGATGCTCGTTCAGCTCCACCTCCAGCCGGACGCGGGCCGCCTGCTCCTCAGCCTGTTCTGCTGCGGCTTCCCCGCTTAATTCTTCTTCGCCGCTGCCTAGCAGATGCAGCTGCAATACGTCCTGGAAGGACAAGCCGCGCGACTTGTCCATCCCGGCCATGGCCCGCTGGATCTGGGCCAGCAGGGCGGGGTCAAGCGGAATCCACTTGCCCCGGAACTGTACGAGCCGTTCGCCCCGGGCGACCAGCTCGGCGAACTCCGCCTCTGAGAGGTCGGCGTCGCCGATCGAGATGCGCCAGTCGAAATCGACCAGCGCATCCAGCCCGAACAGCGACTTGCCGCCGCTGCGGCTGCCCTCGCCGGAGCTGATCTTGGCGCGCAGGCGCGGTTTCCGGCGGCTGGCGGCCTCCCACCACGCCGGCAGCAGCACCTGCCAGCCGGCTTCCAGCAGCAGCCGGCTGTCCTGCGTCAGGAACCGCCACGCGAGCGCGTCGCTGAGCGGTTCCCCGAGCACATCGTCCCCGTGGCCGATGTGCCCGCCGGGCAGGCTCTCGCGCAGCCGCGAGAGCCACCCGGCCGCCCGCTCGCGGACGTGGGCCGTCCACGATGCGGGCCACTGGCCGTGCGGCTCGCCGTCCCCGGTGAGCCGCAGCGGCACAAGCGCGGATTCATCGCGCTTGTCCTGCAGGAGCAGCCGGAGCCGCCAGTAGGACGTGTCCGCGTCCGGCTCCAGCAGCTGCAGCGCCGGCCGGAACGGCGCGGTGTCGGCTTTCCAGCCGATGGACATCAGCCAGCTCTCGGCATCGACTCCGAGAGCTGATGCTCCGCTGCTGCTGAACAGCAGCGGGAATTCGCTGCGCAGGTCGCCGGCTTCGGCTTCCGTGCCGTAGTAGCGCTGGAACACCGCCGCTGAGAAGGCGGCGCTGAGCCCCTCGGCCAGTCCGCGCCGTTCAGCCAGCCCGCGCAGCGCGGCTGTAAGCTTGCCGTTCCCTTCGGCCAGCTGCCGGAGGGCCTTGTCGTCCCAGTTCCACTGGAGCTGGCCTTCGCGGTAAGCGGCGAAGCTGGGTACATACTGCTTCTCTGCCAGCAGCATGGAGACAGCCGGGGCCAGCTCGGTCAGCAGGGCGGCATCGCCCTGCCAGCTCCAGCCCACATGCCGGAGCAGCCGGAGATCCGCGAAGAACGGGACCACCTGCTCGGCAGGCAGAACTACCAGCTCCACGCCATCCGCGTTTTGCAGGGTCAGCTCCGTTCCATAAAAAGACGCTTCATGCCAGGCAAACAGCTTCTGCTTCAGCTGAACACCGGGAACGTAGTCGTCCCTGTCGTCGACGGCGTAAATCAGGGCATCTCCGTACTTGGTCAGGGCGAGCTGGACGGTAATATTGCGCATATACTTGCTCATGGGATCAGCTTTCCTTTCCGCAGCTCTTCCTGCAGGGCACGCAGCCTGCTGTTCCGGGAGGTGAAGACTTCTAAGAATTCCTCCCAGCGCTCCTCGCGTTTAAGCTTCTTATACAGCTTGGCTAACCGCTTCATCAGTTTGACGGCTGCTTTATAGCTATGCCGGTTTTTCTCCACCACAAACCGTTCCACGGCTTGGTGATAGAAGGGCAGCAGCAGCTCAGGCGCATTTTTCTCCAGCGGCTGGAGATCGCTGACACGGAAATCGGAAGGGGCTTTGCCGGAAGATAGCTGATAATCCATCCAGTCCTGCCATTTGCCATAGTCCAGCAGCAGGTCTTCGTAAATTTCCCGGGATATCGGCAGCATGCCGGACAGCGTGTCCCACATCAGCGGTTCGGTCTCCGGTAAACGCCGGACCGCTTCTTTCCAGTACCCTGCATAATCGCTGAGATTGTACAACCGGCTGGTCAGCAGGGGGCCGATTTCAGCAAGCCATGATGTGAGGCGTGACCAGTGTCCGGCTTCGGCGAGCGGGATAAGGAAGCTCATCAGCTCATCCGGATAAATGCCGGGCCGCTGCGCTGTCTTGCGGAGCATCTCCCATGCCGCCCGGTCGTCGCTGAGCAGGTAATACATCCGGCTCTCAGCCAGCAGCAGCGATTGGCCCGAATGTGCAGCTCCGAGTTCCTGTCCGGCCTGGCGCAGGGCGTCCAGCTCTTCCGAATAGAGGGCCGCTCCGTCCGTGTTTGGAGCAATCCATTTTCTCCAGAGCAGTTCATAGCAGGCGGAGAAGTAAGGCTGGTCACGCGAGCGGTCACGCGCTTCCGTCAGCATCTCCTGCCGCAGATAGGATAAGGTATCCATCACCCGCTGCCACTCTCCGGGTTCCTCCGTGAGCGGCAGCGGTTGATTCATCAGGCGGGTTACGGCGGCCTGCAGCTCAGAGACGGCAACGGCGGTATAATAGCCGAGCGAATAGCCTAGGACGGGGGCCGCTGCTGCAGGCAGGGCAGGTCTCAGCAGATTCTCCAGGATGAAGAGATGGGCATGCAGCTTGAACAGCATACCGGCGGCAGGGGAGAGCTCCGGCTTCGCCTCGGCAATGGCGGCCAGTGCCCTGTCGGCATACTGGGGGTTCCGCACCGTATGTGCGAGCGGAGAGGTGAGCAGCTGAAGATATTCGCGCCACTGGGCCACCGTCCCTCCGGGAATAAGTCCGCCTAGCTTTTTCACCAAGGCGCTGCGGCTCCCGGTTCCTGCCGGACCGGTACTGGCAGCAGCTGCTTTGGGGCGGCTGACGACCGCCTTGGCATTGGCCAGGGAAGCTACGGACCGCTTTTGCGCATCAGCATAATACATGAGTACCGCCGCTATATGCTTACAGGGTTCATTCACCGGACAATCACAATAATTGCCTGGGAAATTGTCCAGGTTGATATAGACGCCATAGTTTTCCCGGCCCTCAACCATTGCCCTCATTTTCCGGGGTTCACTGATGGAGAATGTCTGCACCCGGTTCTGCTTAAAATATTGAAATCCCCGCTTCAGGGTTAAATCATCGAAATAATAGGCCGCATCCGAAATGAGCTTGTCCCATTCGGCATCATCCAGGGCATAGTTTGGCTGCATCGCAATCGGTCTCCTGTAGCAAAATATTCTTTGTTCCTGCTTTGTTCCCCTATTATAGCACCTAAAAAGGATGAGCTTGC
Source organism: Paenibacillus tianjinensis (assembly GCF_017086365.1). Taxonomy (NCBI): domain Bacteria; kingdom Bacillati; phylum Bacillota; class Bacilli; order Caryophanales; family Paenibacillaceae; genus Paenibacillus; species Paenibacillus tianjinensis. The sequence goes on from NZ_CP070969.1 coordinate 357,964, forward strand.
TACTCTTTCGTTTCTAATAAGTGAGCAGTTTCCTGACCAATGATGCCCCCGCTCGATCCGTGTGATAAATTTTAGGATCATTCCGTTGTTTCAAGCGGATATGGCTACAGAGCCTCCTGGGAGGATGCGCCGAAGCTGCCCGTAGCAGAAACAGCAACCGCGCTGGTAGCCGCTTCCGTAATCGTGACTTCGATCCGTGTTCATTACGGCCTATTATTCGCTATTATTCCGGCATATGAGGAAGAAAAATCCTCCGGCAGCCGATAGCCCCTCAGATCGGGCAGTATATAGAAGAACCCTCCGTACACCATAAAGGCGTATCTGGAGGATTCTTTTTTTTAAAATAAGAACTTATATGCTTCGCACTATTCATTTATGAGCTTGCTGAACGCAGCATTGTCGAACCGGTCTCCCTGCACCAGCCACGCTCCTTCGATTTTAAATAATGTTAAAATCCCCTCCATCGGCACTCGCTGCTGTTCCTGGCCTTCCTCATTCAGTAGTACAAGATCCACGCTATACTTCAGTTCCGCGATATCCTGCTTGTGGCCGTCACTAAGCGTAAACTGCAGGTTATCCGGCCGGATGGACAGCTGCTGCTTGTGGACGACCTGCAGGGGCAGGGCGGTGTAGCGCGTGCTGACTGCTTTTTGGTAGAATTCCTCGGTAAAATAAGGCTTCATCACTTCATTACGCTGCTCTATGGATTCGATAGACATAACATCTGCGGAGGCTTTGACCGTGTACTCGGCATTCTTATATTCGGTCGCGGCTTTCAAGGCCGCATCCAGTTCAGCGGGCGGAATGTCTTCCTTAGCCGGGGCAGCGGACTCCGCTGACGGTGCTGCGCTCTGTGGTGAGGGTGCGGCGCTTTCGCTGGCAGGAGCTGCGCTTTCAGGATGATTATGGCTTCCGGACGAATTTGAATTACAGCCGGTTAGTAAAGCAACGGAAAGAATAATACTGCTTAGCGGCCACGTGAATTTACGCATAAGTCCCTCCTTATTCATATAAAATGGAAATTATTATAATATTACCATATTTTATAAGGTGAGTCTTATACAGGCAGCAGCATACTGTCGTAATCTTGCTCTCCTATTCCAAAGGGCTGCATAAGGGAAAAGCAATCGTTTATACTGGCCGTATGAGGTGATTTCATATGGACCAAGCATTGTTTGAGCGTATCTATGATTCCGTAGTCAACCGCGAACCGACCTATGACGGGGTATATTATACGGCAGTGCTTACTACCCGTATTGTCTGCCGCCCGTCCTGCCGGGCCAGAACGCCCAAGGCAGGAAATGTAAAGTTCTATACGTCTTTAGAGGAGGCGGCCCGCGCGGGCTTCCGCCCCTGTAAACGATGCCGCCCGGAGGAAGGCGGCGTGCTCCGGCCCGACGCGGTGCTTGCCGCCCAGGCGGATGTTATTATGGAGGTGCAGCTTGCAGAGAAGCTGACGCTGCCGAAGCTGGCTGAACAGCTGAAGGTCAGCCCGTTCCACCTGCAGCGGACCTATACACGTGTAACCGGCCAGTCACCTGCCGTGAAGCTGGATCAGCTGCGGATAGCGAAGGCCTGCGAACTGCTGGTGGCTACGGATTTGCCGGCTAATGAAATCGGGCGGGCGGTCGGCTTTCAGGGCGCATCCCATTTCGCCGCCTGGTTTGCGCGGAAGAACGGTCTGCCGCCAACGGAATACCGCAATCAATACAAGGGAGGGAATTCACTTGAACCTGAAGACCGCTAAGAACATCAGGAAGAGCGTAACCGCTAAGCCGGTTAAGATCTATCACCATACGCTTCGTCTCGGCAACAGGGGATGGACCTTATGGGCCAGTGATAAGGGTCTGATCCGGGTATCCTATGAGCAGGATCAGGGCCGTCTGCCGGATGGCTGGCTGAACCTCTATGCTCCTTTTCATGAGCTGGAAGAGAACGCGGAAGTTTTTACCGATATGGGTGTCATTAGTCTGCTGGAGGGCTATTTTGCCGGAAATCCGGTCAGCTTCGCTGACATCCCGCTCGACTTATGGGGAACGGCATTTCAGCAGGAGGTCTGGAGGGGGCTGACGCAGATTCCTTACGGCGGCGTTGCTACGTACAAGGAGCTTTCCGTGCAGATCGGCAGACCGCTGGCGGTCCGTGCGGTGGGCGCGGCCAACGGGCAGAACCCGATACCGGTCATCGTGCCCTGTCACCGGGTGATCGGCGCTAACGGCACATTAACCGGTTACCGGGGCGGCCTGAAGCTGAAGCAGGAGCTGCTGGCGCTGGAAGGCATTACGCATGTGGGGGCGGCGGGTCATGAACGATTTGCTTTTTGAGCTGCCGCTGCCGGAGTTTTTTGACCTGGGCGCTTGTCTGGCCTATATGAACCGCTCACCGCTGGAATGTTTGTTCCGTTCAGATAGCGAGGGGGTCAACCGGCTGTTTATTCTGGAAGGAGCGCCGGCGCTGGTCAGGCTGACCATAGCGGAGGACCAGCCGCTGCGCCTGAAGGCTGCCTTGCTGGCCGGTGCCCGTCCTGGCGCGGAGGCTATGGCTGATCTGGCGCGCTACATCGTGGAATGGTTCGATCTGGACCGCGATCTGGCCCCGTTCTACCGGATCGCTGATGCAGACCCGCTGCTCCGGCCGCTGGCAGTAAGTGAACGGGGCCTGCGGATCATCGGAATTCCTGATCTGTTCGAAGCTTTATGCTGGGCGATACTGGGCCAGCAGGTCAATCTGGCCTTTGCCTACAGGCTGAAACAGCGGCTCACCGCTGAATACGGAGAGTCGCTGGAGTATGAAGGACATACCTATTATCATTTTCCGCGGCCGGAGGTATTCCTGACGGTCACGCAGGATGAGCTGTGCAGCCTGCAGCTGACCCGCAACAAAGCGCGGACCGTGCTGGAGGTAGCTGCGCTGATTGCCGGAGGCGGACTCAGCCGGGAAGAGCTGCTGGCCCTTCCGTCCCCGGAGGCCGCCGAGCAGCGGCTGCTGAAGCTCCGCGGGATCGGGCCATGGACCTCGCAGTATGTGCGGATGCGCTGCCTGCGCGATACCACCGCATATCCTATCGGCGATGTGGGCCTGCAAAATGCGGTGAAATTCCTCACCGGCATGGACCGCAAGCCTACGCCAGCAGAGCTGCTGGAACTGGCGAGGCCTTGGCACGGCTGGGAGGCTTACGCCACCTTTTACTTGTGGCGGGCACTGTATTGAGAAGGAATACTTTGGCGGAACCCTCCGGGTCTACTTCAGAAACGGCTCCGCCAACCGGATCATCTCTTCTTTACTGAAATACTGCCCGCTCATTTCATCCATCTGATAATACAGAAGCTCTTGCCCGCCGGGAATCCCGGCAGACCATGTAAGGCTATTGCCTCCCTTGTATTGGGTGTAAATCATTTCTACCCCGTGTACAACCAGCTTCTCTGCGGTGAAATCAACACTCTCGTCCACATAGGTGGTAGCGGGGCCGGCGGATTTGCTGATACTGACTGTGATTTCCTGCTCTCCCTGCCGGTAGGATGCTGTCATATTAAGCAGCTGATCTGACAGCTTCACCGGAACCATGGCATAATCTTGGCCCGATTGCTCTGCCATCACCCGCAGCTTGTCTGCGGTAGCTGCAGCTTCGGTTGGGGAGGGAGGGCTAAGCAGATTGACCGGCTTGTAATAGACCGAAGCGCTATGAAAAGAATATCCGTCTGGAAGAGCATCTGTAAGGAAGACGGATTGTCCGGACAGCCTTGCTTGCAGCGTTGGCAAATCGGTATAGGTGACAGGCTTGGACCGGGTATCTGTTACTCCGCCGGGGTTGTGGGGAACGACGTAAAAGATGGCAGCCGTGCCCTCCTGCAGCAGCTGTCCGGCTAAATCCCTGCTGTAATCAAGGCGTTCAATCTCTTCCTGCTGAACCGCCGGGAATTCTGTAGCGGGCTTTACCTGATAGGTTACCTCTCCGTCCTTATTGTTCAACGTCTGGTAATGTACTGCGGCGAAGCCGGAGGAAGCTGTCAGCAGCAGCCCCGTGATTACCAGTACCCCGATTTTGTATTTCATGAAGAATCGCTCCTTTATCTGTTGCCCGGCATACAGCCGTCTCATCACACTCCCGGACAGATCGGCCTCCCCGGGTACTGCATTAATAAGGATTTCTTTCAATTCCTTTTCGTTGTAAGCCGGCATAGCGGTCCTCTCCCTTCGCATTCGCATAATATTTCCGGAATTTCCTGGCGCTCCGCTCGAATTTTTTCCGCAGACGGGTGCTGTTCTGATGCAGAATCAGGCTGATGTCCTGATAGCTCATTTCCTCCACACTGCGCAGGATTAACAAGTTTCGTTCCTCCGCCGACAGCATCGCCATCGCCCGCTGAACCTTTTCGTCCGGGTACTCAGCTTCAATATGCTGATCCACCGGCCTGTGCTCCTTCTCATCCTGGTAAAAAAGACTAAGTGCCTTCGTCAGCTTCCGTTTGCGCATTACATCAATGCACTGATGATAGGCAATTTTGTACAGCCAGGCTGCGAATGGAACCCCAGGGTTGTATTTGGATAAGGAGCGGTAGGCTTTGAGGAAAACCTCCTGGGCATTGTCCTCAGCTTCCGGATAAGAACCGAGCATGTGATAGCAGTAGAGAACAATCGGCTTCTGATAGAGAAGTACAATACTCTCGAACTCATCAATATTACCGTCCAGTACCTGGTTAATAGTCTTATGCAGAACTTCATCCTCCAAGGCTGCTCACCCCCTTTCAATCTGTACAACGGATGATGGAAGGGGAATGTGACATTTTTTCAGAAAGCATAGCCGAATTTGCAGACGAAAAAAAGCCCTGTCCTTCATTTGTGAAGGACGGGGCTTGATCCGTAATTATCGCGGGGCAAGGTACTGATAAGCTCTCAATCCTGAAAGCGGTATGCCAGTGCGGCATTTAGTACCGGGTCGATCCCTTGTCTATAGTCGCTGATTGTATAGTCCACGGGGATATCAGGCATCAGTGCATCATCCGCTGAGTCAGAGAAATGGAACTCGGTGGTGCTGTAGGTAACAGTAAGCCCGGTCTCCGGAAGCTGCAGGAACTGAATCTCCCCCGGCTTATTGGGACTGCCGTTGGTCGGCTCACCCAGCAGCTTGGCCTGCAGCTCCTCGCGGAATTCTGAGGCATTCATCATCGCTGAAGAAGCGGTGCCGCGCCCGATAAGGACAAGCACGTGATTTTTGAGTGTGGGTTCCTGCAATAAGCTTGTCTTTAACGGCTTGATGATCCTTGAGTCCCCTCCCCCATTAGCCCGCAAATCTACAATGACTTTCTGCACCGGCGAAGCCTTTAGTGATGTCTTGATGTCCTGTACAAATCGCTTGACCGGGTATTCAGAGTCTTCTGCACAACTGTTATAAGCCACATACAACGTCTGCTCTGCGGACAAATTCGTAAAGCTGTAATTCCGTTTACTGTTGATTGATGCCAATAAGGTATCCTTATATGGACTGATTAAATTCAGTGTGCTGTCATTCTGGGACACCGGCTGAACCGTCTTTTGGACATCCGTTCCGTCCTCCTGTCTGAAGGTCAGGCTGATCCTGCTCTTGTCCGCAATAACCCCCAGCCCATGCAATATGGATGGCCGAATGATGTAGCGCGGGATGTTCACCAGCAGTCCCTGTTCATTATCCCGGGAGATGACGTCCGTAAGCTGATCAATTACAGAACTGACAGGCGAATTGTTAATCTCCGTAAGCTCTGTGTATAGAACCTCCGAATAGACGGTAAGAGTGTCGATGACATATAAACGCCCTTGCCACATATACAGCCTGAACGGAAGCACCTTTTCCTCCGCCAGCCCCAGATTGGTGTGCACCTGCCCAAGTGAGGCGATTGCCTTGGATAGGTCAATTTTGACCTGGTCATCATTGTCATAGTCCGGAAGTCTGCCGATCATTTCATCGATCTTGCTGCTGAATGCCGCGGCACGCCCGCTGTTCGTTGCAAGACTTACCTCTTTCTGGCGCATTTCCTGCTTCATGAGCTGTAAGTCTGGTTTCCAGTCCAGGGTAAGGCTGCTCTTCGGACTGCAGGAGGATAAAGACAACCTCAATTTTACCAAATAATTAATTTTATGGATATTATTTAATTTTTAGATATAGGCCGGATCTTTAATTTCCGTGAAAAAAATGAAAATGCCATGACGCTCTACTCCAGTAGAATGTCATGGCATTTTGTCTTGAAATGACGCCGCACAGCAGCAGTTCATCTCATCATAATCCTGCTTGCGGCCCTGCTTACCGTTCCCGCTTCGTGAAGATCTGGAAGGTTACGCCGAACTTGTCGGTAACCATGCCGTAGGCAGGGCTGAAATACAGCTCTTCCTGACCTAACATCTAGTTTAAAGCACTTTACGATAAAGCGAGTAATGAACGGCATGATGAGCAACATTGATAATTAAATCCCAGTAGGTAGATAACTTGCTAATTTGCGATGATACAACAATAAAAAACGTTAGCGCCATCAACGGAATAGGAATCCATGCCCCTGTATAGATGTAAAAGGAATCTGTGTAAACGTTCATTTTGGATAAGCTCAATGTGCTCGTTAAGCATATGACGGCCTCTCTGCTGAAACAGGCTTCGTTCGAGAGGTATTTAAGCTGGGGGCTCAAGGACCGCCAAGGGGAGAGAGAGCAGTTCCTTACCGAGCTGTTCCGGGAGATAGATTCGGCCCTTAATGTTCTTCCATCCGGCGTAAAACATCGTTCGGAGTTGAAAGAGGTTTACCATTTTATCCAGAACGAAAATCGTAAAGCGGAACCGAACTTCCCGTTGCTGCAAGCTTCGCTCTACTTTTTGGAGAGAGAGAAAGAGCTTAAAAGTCACGTCATCCAGTTAAGGAATATTATTTACTCAGGTAGAGGGAGATAGCTTGTTATGTGAAATCAAATCCAACCCCATCGGGGACAAGAGTGAAGACTCTAGGGGTGGAGGGAACACTACGCGAAAAAGGTACGTCTAACGTTGTTACGGTTAACGAGCATTCCGCTCCCTCAAAATGATTTGGTTTTCTCACGCAGGCTCATGAATTTGCAGGAGTTCACCTTTAGCTAAGTAAGAGAAAAGAAGGAACTAGAGGGGGCTAATGGGAAGGGATCGAAGCAAAGAGGAATTTACTTTACGACAGAGTGCCCCCTTAGATTTCAACCAAGGTATGCTCGGTCATGAGAAAGCATCGACCACTCAAATTTACGCACAGCTCCGCGGCGAACGTCGGAGAGAGCCTTATCGATTCTTTGATGAGAGGATATTTCCGATGCAGCCTGTTAGAGCAGGTATTCAACGCCACGGAGATATCCTTTTTCTAATTCATTTTGGCGAGTGCGAAAGTTTGTGTGATCTTCATATAGGATAGGTTACTCTCGTTAATTCCTCGGATATTTTCCATAAACGCTCCGCCAGCATTCTGTCATGGGTAAGGTTACCGGATTCAACTTGTATAGGATAGCCTTTGCGCTGATTTTTGCCTGAGGGTCCGAAATATTCTCCACCCTTCACATTAGGGTCTGTGGCGGCTCTTAAAATGGGCAGAGCCCCCATTTCTGCCGGCTGCGAGAGGAAATGAGCGATCCGCTTCATAATACCATTCATATGATGCTGCAGATTAGTCACAGACCAACCGGGGTGTGCACATAATGATAGGTTATGAAGCCCCTCTGCTTTCCATCTTCTATCAAGCTCATAGGCGAATAGAATATTAGCCAATTTGCTCTGGGAATAAGCCCGTTGTCTATCGTAATTTGTACTCCATTGCAGATCCTGAAAATATATATTAGTTCCCTTCCATGAGTTTGCCAGACTACTTACGGTTACCACTCTGGCGTATTCTGTCCGCATGATTACCGGCAGGAGCAACCCTGTCAGTGCAAAATGTCCCAGATGGTTCACGCCGAATTGCAGCTCAAACCCATCTTTTGTCAAGCTGTGCGGTGGCATCATTACACCTGCATTATTGATCAGAATATCAAGCCGGTTGTAATTCTCTTGAAACATGCTACAAAAGGATCTGACGGATTCCAAATCCGTGAGGTCCAGCTTCATTGCTTCTACGGTTGCGCTAGGATATGCATTCTGTATTGCCAGTGCAGCTGCATGGCCTCGATCCATGTCCCTTACAGCTAATATCACGGTCGCGCCTTTGCGGGCAAGTACTTTAGCTTGCTCAAGCCCAAGCCCCGAGTTGCCTCCGGTAATGATTACAACGGCATGATTCAGGTCCTTGATCTGTTCTTCGCTCCATCTAGGATTTTCCATAGCAGTTCTCCTCCAAACAATTTAAGTTACCACTGGTACATTAAAAATAACATACCATCGGTAACTTGTAAACTGTAAAGAAGGATGCCAACAAGAATTATAGGCATCCTACTGTTTTTTCTGAATAAAATTATTGATATGCACTTCTATTCCTTGGGACAAAACGTGGTTGAAGCTGTAGTCGATGTTTAAATGTTGGTAACCGCGTAATATCTGCTGCATCGGTTCAGTCGGATTGGATAAAGTCCATAGCGAAGAAGCGATAAGGAAAACATAGTACTGGATATAAAAGCCGTCCTGTATCGTCAATGTTGGATAGAGGACCGTAAGCTGCTTTGCAAGCTGTTCCTGTAAGTCAATATTCGTCGCCTTGAAGCTTTTCAATGAGGGTTCCGAGCTATTCCTTTCTAGAGCAACTCCGAGATACGGCATCAGCTTTAGTAGCTTGGGATGATTCTGGTATACCTTTACCCATATGAAGCTCACTTCTGTCGGCAGCGGATCAGTACTTAGTTGCATTAATTCTCCAATAAGCTCCTTGGTAAAGCGTTCATACTCTTGGCCATATATGTCCAGAAAAATCTCTTCGCGGCTGCTAAAATATCTGTAGATACTAGGCTTGCTTATCTGAAGCTCTCTTGCAATACCATTTAATGTAATATGATCGTATTCTGTTTCTTCGAACAGTCTATAGGCTGCATCCAGAATCTCTTGCTTTCTGGATTCGATTTGCTCCGTTGACCTTGCTCTTTTCCAGTCCATGGGATCACCCCGTAAGTACATATTTATATATAAACTATAGCATATCTGCCGCGAATCACATATTGAATCAGGGACAGGAATGGAGGCGCCGTTCGGGCTCCGGAACGTATGTAGATGAGATTAATTTGAGAGAGATATCTTAAATAAAGAATGTCAAAAAAGACAGGACCATCCCGCAAAGGATGGTCCAAAAACTTGCCGTTACAGACAGCGCGCTGAAACGTATCATAAAAAGAGCGGAATTATTGCCGGAATTCCTTATACTTATTGGAAGAGTGTGCGCAAGATGGCGGGTTACAATGATCCAACATCCAGTCGGGCAAGGGTGGAGGAGTTATTGGCGCCAGAATCAATAAGAATTAACAAAAGATAAAGGAGAAAAAGATGGATACTAAGCAACGTAAAATTATTTTAGCCATAACCTTAGCATATACGGTTTTCATTCTTTATTTTATGTTTTTCGGTTTAGGCAGAACAGATACCCTGGATCGGGAGACGGGTCACACCTTTCTATTTTTACCTGATGGTTTTTTTAAGCTTCCGAGTCTATCTGATCTTCTACATCCTACGCTGATGGATATTGTGGGTTTTGGAAACATTGTGGCCTTCATCCCTTTTGGTATCTTGATACTGTTGTTATATCGGGTAGGCTTCCTTCGTTTCATGATCTTATTCATCCTGTCTATCCTTGTACTGGAAACCGTTCAGGCACTCACTTTGCTCGGAAGCTTTGATATGAACGACGTTATTCAAAATGCATCAGGCGCGGCGATCGGATTCGGGGCGTATAGATTAGGATATCGTACAGAAAAGATCTGGACAAACATAGCTGCTACGGGCATCTCCGTTGTTCTCCTGATAATTGGAGTTTGGGGGATCTTCGAGGTTGTCGACAAAGCGCTCACTAAAGAATTAGGCCCCTTTGTCGCGTTAAACGAGCTGAAGAGCAGCAGTATAAATTCACCAAGCGGAACAATGCGGGACAGCTTCCAACTGGGCGGACAGAACGTAGAACCCCAGTATAATGCGTATAGCACCGAAGACAAAAATATGGTGACGTACACGTACACGCTGGACAAAAAGGAGCTTTATCTCTACTTGAATTACGGGATTCCAGATCAAGAGGATTCTCATGGGAGTCTGCGTATATCTGCCGACGGCCAGGAGTATCTATCCACATCCGCAGAAGCCCAAAGCCATGAAATTGGGATGACCTCCGTTTATATTCAAGGGGCTAATGAGCTCACAATCACCCTGGAGGGGGATGTGAAAATATGGGATGTTGGGTTTAGGGAGATGAAATACGACTGGAACTGGTAAAGGGGAAAGATCAAGTGCAGTTGGGAGAGAGTAGGCTGACAAGAGTGTTCCAACCTGTATAACGGTTTTTTCTATTTTAAAATATACAGTTCTGAAATATCATAAAGATACCAAAAGAGACAGGGGATGGAATTGTGAGCAAGCATTCAGGTTTGTTAATAGGAGACAACGTATACCTGCGCCCGCTGAACGGGGAGGATGCCGAGCAGTATTATCATATGTTCTATGGTGCAGAGGTACGCAGGCTCACAGGGACGCAGAGGCATATCAACAAAGAGCAGATCTCAGCATATATCGACCGAAAAGCAGGGGATGACAGTGCAGTACTGCTGTTGATTGCCCTAAAAGAAACGGATGAGGTGATCGGTGACATCGCCATTCAGGATATGGACCGTGGCAACCGCTCCGCTGGTCTGCGCCTCGCGATCGGTGACGAGCGGCATCAGAATAAGGGATATGGCCGGGAAGCGCTGATCCTGATGCTTGACTACGGCTTCGGCATTCTGAACCTGCACCGGATTGAGCTGGAGGTCTATTCGTTTAACAGCCGTGCTGCCCATGTCTATGAGAGCGTCGGCTTTGTCCGGGAGGGCGTGCGGCGGCATACGCTTTTCTATAATCATGAGTACCATGATGCTGTAATGATGAGCATGCTGGAGAATGAGTACCGGGAGCGCTATTTAAAATAAAGGTCAAAATAGGTCAAAAAGTGAATTATACCCAAAAACCATCTGCAAAATCAGCCAAAACGCCGGGATTTCCCGGTTTTTTGGCGTATACCGGTTTTGAGATTCTGGAGAGGCAGAACTATAATAAAACCAGAAGGTCAAATAAAGTCAAAGTCAAATTAAAAGTCAATGAGAGGAGAATGAGCGATGTTTGATTTGGTTCCTTTTGGAAAACGCAGAGATGACGTATTTGGTGCATTGGCAAAGTCTTTAAATGAAGTGTTCAACGATGATTTTTTTGCCCCGATGACCAGTTCCACCCTGTCTTTCCGGACGGATATCCGCGAGAGTGAGCAGGCGTATCTGATTGAGGCTGAACTGCCCGGCTTCAAAAAAGAAGAAATCGACATTGATTATGCCAGCCCTTATCTGACGATTAAAGCCGTGCGCAAGGATGAGAACAGCCAGGAGAATGAAGATCACAAGATCGTGCGCCGGGAGCGCCGCTACGGAGAATATGTCCGCCGTTTCTATGTGCAGGATATTAACGAAGACGAAATCCGCGCTTCACTTAAGGATGGACTGCTGTTGCTTGAAGTGCCAAAACGGCAGAAATCAGCCGGCAAACGCATCGAGATTCAGGACCACGGGACTACCGGACCGCAGCTTCAGTAAGCTGTTCAAGTCTCGCGCGAAGGTGCTGAAGCAGTGAGTTCCGGGCCGGCGGCCAGCCGAAGTCCCCTCTGAGCTCCGCAGTCACGGCAGCTTCACCGGGCTTTTCATATAGCAGTTCATAAAAAGGCGCATTGTAGTGGGGGATACCGGCTATGGTGCGTCTTTTTTTGGGAAACGGATAGAATAAATAGATGAGCGGATTCGTATAGGAAATTAGCGAAAGGAGAGGGCCATGGTGGCGGCAAAAAACTACTATGAAGCGCTTGGCGTAAGCAAGCAGGCTAGCAGGCAGGAGATCAAAAAAGCCTATCAGAAGCTGGCCAAACAATGGCATCCCGATGTCAACAAGGCCCCGGGCGCCGAAGAAAAATTCAAGGAAGCGGCGGAAGCCTACGAGGTGCTCGGCAACGAAGAAAAGCGCAAAGCCTATGATGAGGAGCTTCGTTACGGGGCAGGCCGGCCCGGGCAGTCGGGAGCCTGGAGAACCTCCGGCGCTTCGTCCGGTTCCGGCCGGGAGTCGCCGTTTGGTGCGGGCTGGAGCGGAAGCTATTCCACCGCCGGCGGGATTCCTGAAGAGGATTTGTTCAGTATGTTCTTTGGCAGCCGCGGCGCGGCGGACCGGTCCGGGTTTGATTTTTTCTCCGGCAGCGGCAGCAGCTTCGGCGGAACGCAGGGCATCATGCAGGCTCAGCTGGAGATTACGCTGGAGCAGGCCTATAAGGGCGGAAACGTCAGGGTGCAGGTGGGCGGAAAGGATGTCACGGTAAGCATCCCGGCGCGTTCTCCGGAAGGAACGGTCATTCGTGTGCCGGGTAGCGCTGAGAAAGGTGCAGCCGGGATAGACGACCTGCTGATTGTGCTGCATCTTGCTCCGCATGAGCTTTACGAGGCGGAAGACGGCGATCTGTACGGTGCGGTTGAAATTGCTCCCTGGCAGGCTGTGCTTGGCGGAGAAGCGAAGGTTCCGCTGCCTGACGGCAGCAGCATCAAGCTGAAGATTCCGGCCGGAACAGCAGGCGGCCGAACGCTGCGTGTTCCCGGCAAGGGGCTGAAGCGCCAGAGCGGCGGAAACGGGGACATTCTGTTCCTGATTGAAATAGTAATCCCGCCGGATACCAGCATCGAAGAGAAGAATCTATACCGTAAGCTGGCCGAAGCATCCAGCTTCCAGGCCGGAGCGAAACGGCAGGGCGGCGGAACGCGGCGGCCGAAGGCTGCGATGGGGTAACAGCGGGTAATAACAGATAAGGAACAAGTTCCAGAGGAAAGGTGATGGAGACCATGGATTTCAATAAATTAACGCAAAAGCTGCAGGAAGCCGTTGCCGCGGCACAGTCGCTGGCTGCGGCAAGTGGCCATCAGGAGATTGACAATCTCCATCTGCTGAAGGCGCTTCTTCAGCAGCATGAAGGTCTGCTGCCGCGGCTGCTGCAGAAGATGAACATTCCTGCAGCCGAGCTGCTGCGCGGCACGGAGGAGCTGCTGCAGAGGAAGCCGAGTGTCAGCGGATCGGGTGCAGGAACGATGCGGCGCTATGCCTCGGCATCGCTGCTGGAGGTGCTGGATCAGGCCGAGAAGGAAGCGGCCGCGATGCAGGATGAGTTCGTGGCCGTGGAGCACGCCGTACTGGCGATGGTCTCGGACACGGGCAGCGCGAACCGGGAGCTGCGCGGACTCTTCACCAGCCGCGGCGTGACCCGCGACAAGCTGCTGGCGGTGCTGGCGGACATCCGCGGCCACCAGCGGGTGACCAGCCGGGAGCCGGAGGCCACCTATGAGGTGCTGGAGAAATACGGCCGTGATCTGGTGGCTGAGGTACGGGCCGGCAAGATCGATCCTGTCATCGGACGCGACGGGGAAATCCGCCGGGTGATTCGTATCCTCTCCCGCAAGACGAAGAACAATCCGGTGCTGATCGGCGAACCCGGCGTAGGGAAGACAGCGATTGTCGAAGGTCTGGCTCACCGGATTGTCCGCAGGGATGTGCCGGAGGGGCTGAAGGATAAGACGATCTTCTCACTGGATATGAGCGCCCTGGTCGCCGGGGCCAAATACCGCGGGGAATTCGAGGAGCGGCTGCAGGCCGTATTGAAAGAGATCCGCGAAAGCAACGGCCGGATTATCCTTTTTATCGATGAGCTGCACACGATTGTCGGTGCAGGCAAAACCGAAGGCGCGATGGATGCCGGGAATATGCTGAAGCCGATGCTGGCCCGCGGCGAGCTGCACTGTATCGGGGCGACAACACTGGATGAATACCGCAAATACATCGAGAAGGACCCGGCGCTGGAGCGCCGCTTCCAGCAGGTGCTGGTCAGCGAGCCGGATGTCGAGGACACGATTTCGATTCTGCGCGGCTTGAAGGAGCGGTTCGAGGTGCATCATGGGGTCAAAATCCATGACAGCGCACTTGTTGCTGCGGGCGTGTTATCCAACCGCTATATCACCGACCGCTTCCTGCCGGATAAGGCGATTGATCTGGTGGATGAAGCCTGCGCAATGATCCGTACCGAGATTGACTCCATGCCGGGTGAGATGGATGAGGTTACCCGCCGCCTGATGCAGATGGAGATTGAAGAAGCCGCGCTGAAAAAGGAAACCGACGATGCCAGCGCCCGCCGCCTGGAGATCCTGCAGCGGGAGCTGGCGGATCTGAAAGAGAAACATCTGGGCATGACGGCCCGCTGGGAGAAGGAAAAGTCAGCAATTCAGGGCATCCGCGACCTGAAAAAAAGACTGGAGCAGGCCCGCAAAGACCTGGTTGACGCGCAGGAGGCCTACGACCTGAATAAGTCAGCGGAGCTGAGCTACGGCATTATTCCTGAGCTGGAGAAGCAGGTTAAGGCTGCCGAGGAAGCGGCCCAGCAGGATCAGGAGAGCCGGCTGCTGCGCGAGGCTGTGACCGAAGAGGAGATCGCCGATATCGTGTCCCGCTGGACCGGAGTTCCGGTCAGCAGACTGGTGGAAGGCGAGCGGGATAAGCTGCTGCGGCTGGAGGAGACGCTGCATGAGCGGGTCGTCGGGCAGGAGGAGGCGGTGTCGCTTGTGGCTGACGCCGTGCTGCGTGCCCGGGCCGGAATTAAGGACCCGAACCGTCCGATCGGTTCGTTCCTGTTCCTCGGCCCGACTGGTGTCGGCAAGACGGAGCTGGCGAAAGCGCTGGCCGTCTCACTGTTCGACCGGGAGGACGGCATGATCCGTATCGACATGTCAGAGTACATGGAGAAGCACAGCGTCTCCCGGCTCGTGGGTGCGCCTCCGGGATATATCGGCTATGAGGAAGGCGGCCAGCTTACGGAGGCGGTCCGCCGCCAGCCGTACACCGTTGTACTGCTGGACGAAGTGGAAAAGGCGCACCCGGATGTCTTCAACATCCTGCTGCAGCTGCTGGATGACGGGCGGCTGACCGATTCCCAAGGCCGGATCGTGGATTTCAAGAACACGATTGTTATAATGACTTCTAATATCGGCTCGCCGCATCTCATCCAGGGTACAGATGATAACGGGGAGCTGACGCAGGCGGTCAAAGACCGGGTGATGAAGGAGCTGAGCGGCCATTTCCGTCCTGAATTCCTGAACCGGGTGGATGACATTGTAATGTTCAAGCCGCTGACGCTGGGCGAAATCGGGCAGATTGTTGTCAAACTGGCGGATGGTTTGCGTACACGTCTGGCTGAACGGGGAATCGGCCTTACGCTGAGCGAAGCGGCGGTGCGGTTCATTGCCCGGGAGGGCTTCGATCCAGTGTACGGCGCAAGACCGCTGAAACGCTTCATCCAGCGCAGCCTGGAGACTCCCGTTGCGCGGGCGCTGATCGCTGGGGAAGCGGAGGAAGGCTCAATCCTGGCGGTTGATGAGGCGGACGGCAGGCTGAATGTGGCCATCCGGCGTCCTGAGGCGGCTGGAGCGCCTAGGGTTTAAGCCTGCTGAGTGCTGCCGCTGTTCAACTTAAGCTAACTCCATAAAGCAAATAGCTGCACTTCATACAGTTAAATGCACCGGCAATTGTTACATCGCAGGTGAAGCTGTATTTAGTGCAGCTATTTTATGTTTTTCAGCTTAATTTGCCTATTGAGGGAATTTTAATTGCACCAAATACAGCTACAAACCCAATTGGGTGTTTTTAACTCAAAGCAGCTGTACAGAGTGCAATTAGAGTAATACATAAGCGATATTTGGGCAGATTTGTTCACACTGGAGGCTGTATATGGAGCGAAAAGTGGTTATCCGCGGAATCTATTGCAAAATATGCAGCAGATTTCCGGCGGTTGGCCTAATATAGGGCTCCGATTGTACTTCATACAGTGGAATTCGCTGATTTGCGGAAAAAAGGGGATTCCGGGCATAATCTGCTGCATCAAATGCAGCAGAATGCTGTTTGCGCCATTTTAAGGCGGATCTGCTGTACAAATTACAATCGAGCTGGCGGTCTTTTACGGCGACAATGATAGCGGAAATTCGCAGGAACCGCAGCCGTACGATTTCTCACAGCAGCTCACCCTTCTTCTGCAAATGACGGTACAGCAGATAAGCGAAGGCTGAACAGAGCAGGGCGCACA
This sequence comes from Paenibacillus tianjinensis, assembly GCF_017086365.1. Lineage (NCBI taxonomy): Bacteria > Bacillati > Bacillota > Bacilli > Caryophanales > Paenibacillaceae > Paenibacillus > Paenibacillus tianjinensis. The sequence continues at coordinate 374,241 of NZ_CP070969.1, forward strand.
GGCCGATGAAGCCGTATCCCGCCTGCAGTCCGCGTAGCAGCCCTGCACCTTCCTCGGCACCGGAGGAGAACAGCTGCTTGATCTCCTCGGTGATCGCGCCGATGAAGTAGTTACCCAGCACACTGGCTACGCCCATCAGGGTGACGATGAAGGTAATCGCCGTATCGCTGCCCTGGCGGTACCGGTCGGCGATCAGCGCCATAATGGTCGGATAGACCGGCGCGATGCCGACACCGGCAATAGCAAACAGGACGGCACCGGACTCCCCGAGCAGGATGGCAGCGAACGTGCACAGCCCGGAGAATGCGGAGAAAAGAATCAGCGAGAGGGCGAAGCCGATTTTGTCGGTCACGGGGCCGAGAATGAGCCGGGCCAGCGTGAAGCAGAGAAAAAAGGCGGACAGCATGCCCGCAGCAGAGGCGGAACGCCAGCCGTAGGCTTTTTCCAGAAAGTTAACCAGCCAGCCGCCGACCGCCAGCTCCGAAATAACACCGAACGACAGCACCGCGACCAGCAGCCAGATCACCGGATCGCGGGAGATGGACGATAACGGAATACGGTCCTCTGTCAGCGTAGCATCGCCCGGGAATTTGCCGAGAAAGGCCGGAATCATCGGGAGGACGGATAACATGAGAATAATCAGATAGACGCCCCGCCAATCCAGCATATGGCCAAATATCGTGACGGTCATCAGCCCGGAAGAAATCAGCGGCGCGATGGTGGAGCTAAGACCATAGAAGAAATGGGACAGATTCATCATCGTGCCGGTATTTTTCACAAAAATCCGCGCACCGAGCACCGCCAGGCCAATCTCCAGCATCCCGTTGCCGATATACATCAGGAAAAATGAGCTCGACAGCGCCGGGTAGCTATGAGACAGGAAGATGAACACGCCGGATACAGCCATTGAGCCGAAGGCGAGCAGGCTTACCGCCTTGATACCGATTTTACGGATTAATAGTGCAGTGAAGGTGCAGGCCAGCAGATAACCGAGCGAGTTCAGCGACAGCAGCGTCCCGAGCTGCATTTCATCCAGCCGGAGATCGCTCTGGATACGCGGGATAGCGGGCCCTTTAATATTTTCAGAAAAGCCAAAAATCAGAAAGCCGACGAATACGGTCAGCAGCTGCAGAATGTAATTGCGTTTGGATGATGATGCCGGTGTTGGACGGATGTCAGCCTTCAAGATGTACCTCCTGGATTTTGAAATCACTGGGTTTGGAGCCCAAACCGCATGAGGTCCATTATATCACCGTTCACTCTGTCCAAGGAACCAGTTTGGGGTGCTGGTCGAGAATCGACTGATATTGCTCCATCCATCCGTAGACGCCGTCGGGGTCCAGCTGCATACAGCGTATATATTTATCGAGCCGGTATTCCGGCCGGGACCAGCCGAGATGCTTGAGCCGCAGATTGCTGAGCTGATGGGGCAATTCAAAAATATTCTCCGGGAGCCGTCCGCAGTGCTGCGGTGAGTCATTCCAGACATAGGGAAAATCCTCCCGGTAGCGGAGCAGGAACGGGCGGTAGCTCTGGTGGGAGCGCCAGTACATGTCTTCACGGTAATGATGGTCGTCCCAGAAATCGTACAGCCGGAAGCAGAACAGGTCACAGTTGTCTTCCTGCAGCAGAATCTCTATATCCTGGGCGAAACGTGCCTCGAACATTTCATCCGCATCCAGGCTCAGAATCCACTCGGGTTTTGTTTTGACGACCTCTTCCCACTGCTGCTTGCGCAGCTCGGCTTCATTGCTGAACCTGGAGACGGTATTGTGCACAAGGTGAAGCGGGATACCCTGAAGAACTTCCCGGCAGATGTCCGCAGTGTCATCCGTGCTGCCGTCATCAATGATGACGGCCTCGTCAATGTATTTGCGGTGCTCCTGCAGTACTGTCCGCAGGAAGCGGGGAGCTTCGTTCTTGACGGCCATCATCAGCGTGAGCTTGGGCCGCTTGGCGGCCGCAGACGAAGCAGCTGCCCTAGCGGTATTAGGGGAATTCTCCGGCTGGGACAGCGGATCCTTATGAAGGCGGTTCTCCGCTTCCGCCGCCGACCACATGACGGAAGCAGGCTCCGGATCCGGCCGGAGCTGCGGCTCGGCCGTTACCCCGGCCTTGTCTGCTGCCCCGGACTCAGATCCGCCCGCCGTCACCTCTGCGCTTGTAAGCCGGATGAAGTCTGTGACCTTGGCCAGGTCGCTATCCCGGTACAGATGCAGAGCCGGATAATGCGTATCCACATGGAGCGGAATGCCAAGGGCAGCGGCACGGATACAGAAGTGGCGGTCTTCTCCCCAGTAGGAAATATTCGGAATCCTGTCATAGCTGATTCCTGACTCAATGGCCCGGCGGCTGATCAGGGTGCATGCGCCGAGGCCGCCTACTTCATAAATTCCCGGCTGCTGGAGCCTGGACAGGAATAGCTGGAATCTGCGGTTGATCTCCTCCGGACCTACCTTTTCCCCGGGGAGAATCTCCCACTGGTTGTATTCATCATGCATCCAGACCTGCGGCTGCATTAAGGTGTCTGGCTGCCACTGGGTCCAGAATATCTCCGAAATAATATCCTTCTCCGTCCGGATCAGATGAAGCAGCGTATCCGGATGGAGGATCAGGTCGGAATCAATCAGGAACAGATGATCATAGCCGAAGGCCTCTGCCCGGCGGATCATCAGGTTTTTGAAGCCGGCCACTTTCCAGACGAGGTCGGAATTCCAGAAATGAGTGGTATCATTGCGGATATACGCATCATGGAAGCCGGAGGACTGGTGGAAGACCTCGCTGCCGCCCGGGTCGAATTTCCGGAGCAGCTCACTTGCAGCATCATCCTCATTGTCATCGATAAAATAGTAATCCAGTGTCACTCCGTCACACCGCAGGCGCAGCAGTGAATTCAGGAACTCTTGCAGGATTTGCGGTTTTTGGTGAATCGGGCTGCCAACCAGCACCCGGGTCTTCGTCTCGCTCATAGCCGAACCCTCCTGAATAGGGTTATCATGGTATAGAACATCTCCTTGCATCCACAAATAGATGATGTGAGTTATATATATTCAATATATTTAGAGATGTACGGGACTAACCCTAATTTTGCATGATTTCTAGGAAAAAGCGGGAGGTAGAGAACATGTCGGAAACAGTGAACAAGGTTAGATTATCACAATGGGATGCGCTGTTATTGGAGTCCCTGCGGGGACGGGGCTGGTCGAATGAAGAGCTGCTGGCCATTACCTCTGCCGGAGAACTGCCGGTAGACAACAGTCCGTTCGAATTTGATTATCAGCAGCTTGCGGCTCTTGCAGGTGAGAAGCCGGAAGAATACCGGCAGGCGGTAATGGAAGGCTACCAGATTAAATACAATACGATCCGCGGCATCCGCAGCTGGATCTCTGTTGCCCTCGGCCTCGAGCCGCAGCTGGAGCTGGAGGAAGGCAAGGAAGCGGTTGAGGTGTCCTTAAACGCTGACGAGAAAAAACGTGTGGAAAACGTTCTGTCCTTTGGCTGGGTGATCAACGCCGGACCGGAGTCCGGAGTCTACCGGATTGAGCCGATCCAGCGGTAAGCCGCACTATAAATTAAATTGCCTCCCGGCAACCAGCCGGGGGGCAATTTTTTTGGCAGATGGGGTTGGAAACTTATTATTCAGTGTCTGAAACGCGGGAACAGGGATAGACGTATGATAAGAAGCATGGAATCGTTTAGGGGGAATCCTGCCGCCCGGTCTTTACTGCATATTCAGCTGAATTTTGCGGGTGCTGAGTACGCCTTCCAGGCCGGTAGGGTCGTTACTTACTTTGCGGGATACAAAGGCTTCAGCCCGCTCCGAGGTGCGGATACGCACCGGCTTGGTCTCCATATGCACCAGTTCCCACATAACGTCAGCTACGGACTCTGCCGTCTGGGGCTCTACATTCCGCTGCAGAAAGGTTGCGGTGTAAGCATCGATTACCGGCTTATATTCGTCGTCCAGAATCCCGCCGGTGCCGGCTACATGCCCCAGCACGGTTTTGTTGAATTCTGTGGCAATCGCCCCTGCCTCCAGCAAAGTTACGTCGATGTTGAATTGCGGTTTGTAATAGGTAGCCAGACTTTCCAGCAGCCCTTCTACCGCAAATTTGCTGGCGCAGTATATTTCATTCATCGGCTGTCCGACAAGTCCGCCTACACTTGAAGTGGCCACGATATGAGCGTATCCGCTCTTGCGCAGCAGCGGCAGTGCGGCCCGGATCGTATGCATTACACCGTATACGTTGGTGTCGAAGACGCGCTGAATATCTTCCACCGGCGCTTGTCCAAGTGCGCGGAGGTAGCCGAAGCCGGCATTTGCGAACAGCACATCCAGAGAGCCGTGCTCACGCTCAATCTCGTCAATCACAAGCTGGATGCTGTCCGGATCTGTGACTTCGAGATGGACGAAATGCAGATGGGTCTCTTCGCAGTACAGCTCCTGGTCACGGGCCAGATTCCGCGTGCCGGCGTATACAGTCCAGCCTTCACGGGCGAATTTCAAAGCCGTAGCCAGTCCGATTCCGGAAGAGGCGCCGGTAATGCAGATGATTTTGCTCATTTTAAATGCAACCTCCAATGAATTAATTGTTGGATAAATTAGGAATTTCCAAACACATTATAGCATGTACCGGGTGCATCTCTCTTATGTCCGGCATAAAGTCCGCATTTTCGCCTATTTTTACGGCCAGCTTAAGTTGTATCAAAGATTTCATTACTGTAGACTATAATTAAGTCTATAGTAGTAAGCGAATGGAGAGGAACAATGGAAGTATTTAAACGTTATTACGCAAATATAACGATCCGGCGCTTTGGAATACTGGTGCTGATCGGACTTCTGCTCTACAGTATCAGAGACATGCTGAATTTAGTGCTCCTGACGTTTTTGATTGCTTACGTGATGAACAGTTTTCAGGTTCTGCTGACGAAGCGGATCAGCAAGTATATCCGGGTAAACAGCAAGGTCATTATTATCGTGTTGTACCTGGCCCTTATCACCATGATTGTACTTGCCCTGGTAAAATACCTGCCCAAAGTGTTCGAGCAAATTAAGCAGTTAACCACCTTTTTATCGAATTTAACTCCCGAAGACATCCCGCAAAACCAGATTACCCAGTACATATTCGTTACGCTCAAGGATTTGAATTATCAGTCTTATCTCAAGGGCGGAATTGACTATGTGTTCAAAATCAGCAACTGGGGCACCACCTTCGTATTATCCACCATTCTGAGCTTTGTTTTCATCCTGGAAAAAAGCCGCATCGTCAGCTTCACTTCCCGCCTGAGAGAGAGCAAGATATCCTGGTTCTACGTTGAGCTTGAGTATTTCGGCAAAAAATTCATTTCCTCCTTTGGCAAAGTCATTGAGGCGCAGATTCTGATCGCACTGTTCAATACCGTGTTCACCGTTATAGGGCTGTGGATTCTGGGCATGTTCTTCTCACCGTTCCCTTACCTGTTTGCGCTTTCTATCATGATTTTCCTGCTCAGTCTGATTCCGGTAGTCGGCTTTGTCATCTCGCTGGTTCCGCTTTGTATTATCGGCTATAATATCGGCGGGCTGGAAGTGGTCATCTATGTATTAGCTATGATCGCAGTGCTGCACTTTATGGAGGGTTATTTCCTGAATCCGAAGCTGATGTCCTCGAAGATGAACCTGCCCATGTTCTATACGTTTATCGTGCTGCTGTTCTCCGAGCATTACATTGGCGTATGGGGACTTATTCTCGGGATTCCGATCTTTGTATTCTTCTTGGATATCCTTGAAGTTACCCGTGAAGAGCCCGGCAAGAAGCCGGAAATTTCATAAAACAGGAAAGGCAGCCCGTAAGCAGAATTGCTGAGAGGCTGCCTTTTTTGTAACTAACATAAGATATGTTGTCGCCTAAGTATGCAAATTCTAAGATTAAGTATGCGGCTATCAGCCGAACGCGGTAGTGACACTTTGGGTTACAAGCTCTCGTAATTCGGCTTTTTGGACAGTGTACTGCTCTCTGGAAATGCTGCCGCTGGCCAGCCGTGAATCCAGCTGCTGAGTCAGCTGTGCGACCTGGAGGTTGATAACCTTATGGATATTCCCGCCGTTCTCTGCGGCAATATCCTTCAGGGACTTGCCGTCATACAGTGCCTCGTATAGCTCTTCGTCAGAAGACTGGTTCAGCGCATCCAGCAGTTCGTCCTTGTCCGCCACACTTGCGGAAGTGGACCATTTGGCTACCGGTAACGTGACGGCGGCCGGTTTGCCCCAGGCCGTTCCTCCGAAAGACATCGCTACAATCATTGTCCCAACGATCATTACTCGTTTTATGTTCATATAAATATCCTCTTTTCGTTTGCCGTAATGTGTATCAATCAAGGAGGCGTTGTTGTCAGTATAGGACTTTACTCTAATCCTATTGTAAATGACCAAGCTGATAGCAGCCTTAAATTTAATTAAATAATACCTTAAATTTTACTCTGAACTGACAGTGGGTTGACAGACCTTCCGTATACTCAAGAAATGGCTAATTACTTGCATGTTTATGCATGATATAGCAAATTTGCGCATATGGGGAGTGTTCAAAAGTTGAGAGTTACAGCCAGAGGTAAAAGCTTGTTATCCGGTTTGATTGCAAGCAGTCTTATGCTTGGGGTCATGGTTCCTGGAGGATACGCCCAGGAAATATCGCCGGATATACAGCAGACATCATCCGAGCTTGTGCCGGTCTTGAACGAAGTAATGCAACCGGAAGCACATTACACTACGGAATCGGTTACAGCCGCCGTCTATGCTGCACCAGCCCAGGCGGGAGCCCTGCTCATTACAGAGCTTGTTCCGGACACGAAAAACATAGGCAGCGCCGATGGTTATGAATTCGTGGAGGTCTACAATAATACTGATGCTCCGGTTAATTTCAAGGATTACTACTTCTATTATTACGGCAGGGATACTTGGACTACGGGCGGAGATGCGGTTATTCCGGCCCGCGGAAATATTGTGTTCTGGATTATGAACGGGTCCAACCAGGAGGCGACTGCGGAGAGTTTCATCGCTAACTTTACCCCTGCAGCTTCCCTGCAGGAGGGAGTGAACCTCTTCCGGATTAGCGGAGGCGGTGGCATGGCGAACACGTCCGCCCGCAACCTGCAAATCAAAAGTAAATCCGGTGATACGCTGATTAGTTCTGCTTCCTACACCAAGGATCAGGTGAAAGAGAATAACGGGATTGTCTACCAGTATCCGGAAACCGGGGGTTCGGAAATGGTGCTGATGGCCGAAGCCGGTACGACCCCAGCCACACCGGGAACCGTAACAGCTGCGCAGGTGCCTGTCCCGGTACCGGTCGATAAGACACCAGAGATTATCCATACTCCGGTGGCCAGTACCGATCCGGCGGATCTCGTCATTCATGCGACTGTTACCCATCTGCCGCAGGAAACGCCTCCCGCAGTGGAACTGCTGTACCGTACCTCTTCGCAGCTACGGGATACGGTTATCACTATGACTCCGGCAGGCGGTGGGGAATATTCCGCTGTCATTCCGGTAGCGGCGCTGGAAGAACCGGTGCTGAACTACAGCATCCGGGTGAAGAATGTCACCGAGAGCTATTCGGTACACGTGAATCTGCCGGAATTTAATCCTGAGGCGGTACCGCCTCTGCTCGTCACGGAGCTGCTGCCGAACTCCACCAACGTAGCAGGAAACTCCAGCGACGCCTTTGAGTTTATTGAAGTCTACAACAATACGGACCAGCCGCTGGATTTCAAGAACTACAAGCTGTTCTACCGCTATACCGACAAAGGCCCTTCGGCAGATGTGAAGTGGCCGTCCACCCAGGAGAGTTTCCTGATTCCGGCGCAGCAGTCGGTAGTCTTCTGGGTCATTAACAGTGCTAATGCCGGTTATAAGGCAAGCGACTTTAATGCGGCTTTTAATACAAGTCTGGTAGAGGGCACGAATCTCTTCCTCATCAAAAGTGACGGTATGGCCAACTCCGGCCGCCGGGCAATTGTCATCAAGAGCAATACGGAGAAGGAAATTTCCGCAGCTTATTATGATGCTGATACCATATATAATGGCGGGACTAAAGGCGACGAAACCAAGGAAAACAAAGCGCTGCTATATAAATATCCCGCGAATGGCTCCAGCAAAATGCTGAAGATCAGCTCTGGGGCGGCTGCTCCGTCCCCGGGCACTACGGAGCCAGCACAGGTTCCTGGCATACCGGTTCATATCGAGCCGGATAACGAAGCGCCTACAGTGAATGACCTCACCGGGGTAACCGAAGTGGATCAATCGGCAAGCCTTGATCTTAAGGCATTTGCCGATGACAATAAGGAAATTACATCTGTGGAAGTGAGAGTGGCCTCGGACAAGCATCCGGACTATGTTAGCCATAACCTGGCCCAGGACTTCAATGATAACCTGTACCATTTCAAATTAACCTCGGCTGATTTGATCGGCAGAAATGAGATCCGGTATTATTTTGTAGTTTCGGACGGAGCCCATGAGACGGAAACACAAGAAATGAAGGTGGCTGTCACCGGCGGCCCGGATCAGTCGGCGCTGCGTTTGAATGTTAAGGATAAGGCGCTGCTGCATGGTGCCGTTACCGTGAAGGGGACCTCCGCCAGTGCTTCTGCCGCTGAGCTGGGCTTAAGCATTGACGGCAAGATGATAGAATCCCAGCAGACGTATAGCTCGCTAGAGAATGATGCTTATTTTGTATTTGAAGCGAAGAATGTGGATTACTATTTCAAAAACGCCGTTACAATGGGGCCCGAGGAATTAGGGGATAAGAGCATTCTGTATACATTCATGGACCCTATTACCTCTTATACAACACTGTCCTTCCCAATTTCTGCTGACAGACTGCAAGCCGGTGTAGACAATGTGATCTACATCCGTGCAGGCTCTAAATCCTCTCCGTTTGATCCGCGGCCGGAAGAGAACAAAGACGACTTCGAGGTCAAGAATGTCCGTCTATTGTTGGCTGACGGAACGGAGATATGGGATCCTTCTTACAGCGGGCGGGATAAAGAAATCAAGATGGGCGACAGTACGGGCAAGCTGCCTTCCATTGGCTTCCGCTTTGAACTGAAGCCGGAGCTGCTGCGTTCCAAAACCTTTAATTGGGATACGACAACAGTGCAGGACGGGCCTCACACGCTTGCGCTTGAATTGGGGTCGGGGCAAGTGAAGTCCAAGGTCATTGTGGACAATACCGCTCCGTCTATCCAGCCGAACCTTAAAGACGGACAGACCTATCGCGGCATTTTCGAGATTAACGCCGCCATCGATGATGTGTACGCCGGTGTGGATCAGGTCAGCGTGAAGCTGGATGACAAGCAGATTGAACTGCCTTATGTCACCTCATCCGGGAAGCTTGCGGGGGGAACCCATCATCTGTCCATCACTGCGGCAGATAAGGCCGGAAATAAGGCAGAGAAGCAGATTGCATTCGAGGTTCCTGAAGAGAACCCGCTTGCGCCGCAGCTGGTTGCACCCGCCAATGGGGCAAGCAGCATCGGCACTAACCCGGGCCTGGCCGTCAAGGTAGAAGACCCGACGGGTGACAAGCTGAACGTTAAGTTCTATCAAGGGTACAAGTATGATGCCAACCATCCGGAGCAAGGCTTCGCTGGCTTTAAGAATGCTTCCGACACAGAGCCGCCTAAGCAGCCGGTTCCTGCCGGTGAACAGGCGCTCACTGCTGAAGAGTATAGCAAAATCAGTTCCGTTGACGGGAATTATCTGGTCAATGATGCGGTGGAGCAGTTCCCGTATCAGCGTTATGAAATCAAATTGGATGAATCCGTAAAGGCTGCAGACCGTGTGGACCTTGAATGGAAGGGTAACTCTCTGCCGGGCCGGAAGGTCAGTCTGTATGCCTGGAGCCCTGCGCTGCAAAACTGGGCCCTGCTGGATCACAAGATTGCGGCTGCGGAAGACTTTGAACTCAAAGCTACGGTAGCCGCCGGAGAATATGCCGAAGGCGGCAAGATTGCCGTTATGGTGCAGGATGAGATCTCTGCTGCGCCGGCAGCAACGGTTACTCAGGACACGTATGATTTCTCTTTTGTATGGATGTCCGATACCCAGTATTATTCGCAGAGTTACCCTTACATTTACCGTAAAAATGTACAGTGGATTGCCGACAACAAAGACAGCCTGAACCTTAAATATGTTATTCACACCGGCGATGTGGTCGATAAATCCTATCAGGAATATGAATGGCAAGAAGCCGACATGGACATGAAGGTGCTGGAGGATGCAGGAATTCCTTACGGCGTGCTTGCGGGTAATCATGATGTTGGTCACCAGAACGGCGATTATACGAAATTCTGGGAATATTTTGGCGAATGGCGTTTCAAGAACCTCCCTATTTACGGGGGATCCTACGACAATAACCGCGGGCACTATGATCTCGTTTCTGCGAACGGCAATGATTTCATTATTGTTTATATGGGCTGGGGACTGGCTGACCAGGAAATTCAGTGGATGAACGCGGTAGTTGCCCGTTATCCTGAGCGCAAAGCGATTCTGTGCCTGCATGAATACATGCTCGTATCCAACAACCGCGCACCAATCGCCGATAAGATTTTTGAAGAGGTAGTGAAGCCGAATAAGAACGTATTTGCAGCGTTGTCCGGACACTATCATGATGCCGAGCTAAAGGTAGATCAGCTGGATGACAATGGCGACGGCGTTGCCGACCGCAATGTGTATCAAATGCTGGCTGATTACCAAGGGGCTGCTGAAGGCGGTCTTGGATATATCCGTCTGCTTCAGTTTGATATAGCGAACAATCAGCTGCATGTGAAGACTTACTCTCCTTACCTGGATGATTATAACTATTACGATAAGGATGAATATCCAGGCAAAGATGAGTTCACGCTTGATCTGGATCTGCAGCCGGTGACCAAGCGTGTGGCGACTGACTATATTGGTGTGAAGGTATACAGTGACCAGGAGATTGCCGCGAAAGCTGGAGTAGCCAGCGGTTCGCAAGTGACGGCAACCTGGAGCAAGCTGAAACCGGATAGCTATTATCAGTGGTATACCAAGGTGGAAGATGAGAATACAGGCAGCGTGCTGTCTGATATCTGGGGATTCTACACTGGAAAAGAGGACGTAACACCGACTCCGACTCCGACGCCAACCCCGGTACCGGAGGTAACGCCGTCACCGGCACCTGCGGTAACCCCGGATCCAATGGTTTCAATCCCGGGTTCGGGCGCAGCAGCGCCGGCCTCAGCTTCACCAAGCCCGACAGCCGGCGCTGCTGCGGGTAAAGGGAGTATCCTGCTGGATAAAGGCAGCGATGGCAGCTATAGCGTAAGCCTGGCCGATTTCCGGAAGGCGGTTCAGGAATCAGCCGAGGCAGAGGTACAGATTCGATTAAACGATGGAGCTGCCGGCCAGGCGGCTATCCAGCTGGTGCTGGATGCTGCAGGGGTGAAGCAGGCCGCAGACAGCGGGAAGGCATTGAAGATTATCGGCTCCGGATTCCAGCTGACGGTTCCGGCTTCATCGCTGCCGGAAATTCCGGCAGGCAGCCATCAGCTGCAGCTGATTATTAATACGGCGCTGACATCGCAGGTTGAGCAGGCAATCCAGACAAGCAGCAGTTCCGCTAACGGGATGAGCCAGCCGAAGGCGGCCGTCACTGTGGAGCTTAGAGCATCTGGCGAAGGCAAGGATACAACGGTTCACCAGCTCAAGGGAAAAGTAACGGTAACCTTGACGCTTACGCCAGCCCAGCTTGCGGCTGTCAACCAGGATTATGCCGGCGTTTATTACATTGACGGAAGCAGCCTGCAGTATATGGGCGGGGTATTTCAGAATAACACCGTCAGCTTTATGACCGATCACTTCTCAACATATGCGGTAATGGAATACCGCAAGCTCTTCAGCGATGTGAGCGGAAACTGGGCAGAGAGCTTTATTACAAAGCTGGCAGCCAAGCACATGATCATGGGTATGGATGAGGACCATTTCGGGCCGCTGACGAATGTAACGCGTGCGGACTTCGCTGTGCTGGCCATGCGTGTTATGGGGCTGGAAGGTGCATCCGTCACTGCGGGGCCTAGTGCTTTTGCCGATGTGCAGGTCGGAGCCTATTATGCCCAGGCTGTAGCGAGGATGTCAGAGCTTGGAATTATGGAAGGCAACGGAGGCAGCTTCCGTCCGAAGGACACGATTACACGCGAAGAAGCGGCACTTGTTCTGAGCAGACTGCTGCAATATAAGAACAGTGCACCATCCCAGAACACTACAGCTGCAGATGTGAAATTCGCAGATGCGGGCAGCATCTCCGCATGGGCAAAGGATGCGGTGGGCGAACTGCAGGCCAAGGGCCTGATCAACGGTAAGAACGGCAACCGGTTTGATCCGCAGGGTAGGATTACGCGGGCGGAAACCGCGAAGCTGGTATACAGTTTACTAGGAAATTAAGCTTGGAGTGTAAGCAGGCCGGAGGAGACTCCGGTCTGCTTTTTGCCGTCTGTATCCTGGGCTGCTGCCGTTCCGTTAAGTTCTGCAGGTTTGTCCGGCGGCTAAACAACGGTATACTAGCATTAGGATGCGAAAAGGCTATGGTGAAAGAACTCCTGAAAAAGAAGGTGAACCGCAGATGAACAAAAAAGTACTGGTCGTTGATGACGAACAGAGCATTTCCAGTGCGATTGCTTACGCGCTGCGGCGTGAAGGTTATGACGTTGATACCGCCGGGGACGGTGAAGAGGCACTTTCCAAGGTGCGGACCTTTCATCCGAATGTGCTGGTGCTGGACGTGATGATGCCGAAGCTGAGCGGATATGATGTGTGCCGCCGGCTGGAAGACCGGGATGATATAGGGATTATTTTGCTGACCGTCAAAAATGATATTGTTGATAAAATCGTGGGGCTTGAGCTCGGTGCAGACGATTACATGACCAAGCCGTTCGAAATCCGTGAACTGCTGGCCCGTGTGAAGGCGCTACTGCGCAGGCTGGAGAAGAAGACGGGCGAAAATACCGGCGAGGTAATCGAATATGGGGCGCTGCGCGTGCATCCCGAACGGCGTTCAGCCGAGCTCGGGGACGGGGAGCTTGAGCTGACGCCGAAGGAGTTTGATCTGCTGCTGCTCCTGCTCTCCCACCCGCAGCGTGTATATATGCGGGAAGAGCTACTGGAGCAGGTATGGGAGATGGACTATGCCGGCGGCACGCGGACGGTGGATATCCACATCCAGCGGCTGCGCAAAAAGCTCGGCGAGCCGTATCAGAATATACTGCAGACGGTTTATGGCGTCGGCTATAAAGCTGTACCGGCCGGGAGCTACACATGAGAGTCAGCATCAAGCTGAAATTCAGCCTGTTTCTGGGGGTCCTGCTCATCCTGGCGATCAGTGTGCTGAGCTATTTCGTGCTGCGCGGCGTAGAGCGCAACGGGCTGACACAGGCGGAGGCTTCGCTCGCCCAGCATGTCAAAACCGTCAATCTGCGGGTGAAGCAGACCTACTATACGGGGGTGCGCCTTGAGCCGCAGCAATTTCTGCAGCGGCGCGGACGTGAGCTGGCTGCAGAGCTGGCCGGCTTTACCGGCCTTGAGGTCACGCTGTACGATGCGCAGGGCGAGCAGGTGGGAAGCTCGGTGCAGCGTGAGCCTGCACAGGTCAGCGCCGGTGCCGCCGCTGCGCTGGCCTATGCGCTGCAGAACAAGATCGCCTACCAGAATGCAGGCGACAAGCTGCTCTACCTGGCTCCGCTTCAAGGCCCGGAGGGGCAGATGGGTGTAGTGCAGCTGCAATACTCGCTGAAGAGTTCGCTGAGCTTCCAGCAGACACTCCGCAATCTGTTCCTTACGACCGGAGCCGCAGTGCTCCTGCTAAGCTTCATTACCGGCTATCTGTATTTCAACCGTGCAGCATCAGCGATCAGCCGCTTGAAGAAGGCGGCGGAGTCGATACGCCGGACGGAATACATCTCCGCCCCGCCGCTTACGCGGAAGGATGAGCTGGGTGAGCTGGCGGACGGGATTTATTTTATGAGCAGGGAAATTGAGAGCAGTATTGCCGCAAAAGATGAGGAGCAGCACAAATTGCAGCTTGCCGTGACGAAGCTCCAGGCGCTGGAGCAGCAGCAGAAGCAGTATATCGGCAATATCAGCCATGAGTTCAAGACACCGCTGACCTCGATTAAGGCATATGTGGACCTGCTGAACATGTATGACGATGATCCCAAGCTGCTGCTGGAGGCTAAGACTAATATCGCCAAAGAAACGGACCGGCTGTATGAGATGGTGGATAAGGTGCTGCAGCTGACCGCGCTGGAGAAATATGATTTCGAATCGCAGGCGGAGCTGTTTGAGGTAGCCGAAGGGCTGCGGGATATCTGCGGCCGGATGAACGGCAAGGCGGAGCGGTTTGGCCTGACGATTACGCTGGAGGCGGAGCCTGCGCACATCTGGATCGACAAAGAGAGCTTCATGCATATCTTCATCAACCTGATCGATAATGCCATCAAATATAATGTCCCGCAGGGGGCGGTCCATCTTCGCAGTGAGGTCCGGGGAGGCCGGGTGTGGATCACGATCAGCGATACCGGCATCGGCATCCCGGCGGAAGCGCGGGACAAGATCTTCGAGCCGTTCTATACAGTAAACCGTGACCGCTCCCGGGCGTCAGGAGGAACCGGTCTTGGGCTGTCCCTTGTGCGCAATCTCGTAGAGAAGCAGAACGGCAGCATTGCTTTGCTGGAGACAGAGGGCGAAGGCTCGGTGTTCCAGCTTTCTTTTCCGGTAGTGGTGTAAGTCTTAGTAAGGTTTACAAGTTGGAAACATTATGCAGTATTTTGGAAATACTTTTTCGGTAGGCTTGGAGCATGGGAGCAACAACACTGTAGGGGGAGGTAATGATGATTATACTCACAGGCGGCAGGCTCAGCAGGGCGGGGCTGATGGTGCTGGGCACAGCACTTGTGCTGAATTTGGCAGCATGCAGTTCTGGAAATACAGAGCCGCGGAAGGTCGTTGACAAGTCGGGTACTCAAATTACGGTAATGGATAATACCAGCGAATCTGTATACACCAAGCTGAAGCTTGCGGGCATCGACAAGGTCGAAGGTGTTCGCGGCATGGACTGGGTTAATGAGGACGTCATTGCGGTGGACAAAGAGAACCGGAATCTGGCCCCGCAGAGGATTGAAGGCACGGAGCGCTATCCGCATAATCTTTATTTGCATACCCTTTCCTCCGGGGAAGAAACCCCGCTAGTGGAAGGGGACAAGAACTATGGCGCTGTCCAGCTGTCTCCTGATAAGAAGTATCTCCTGTACAAAGAGGCGGAGGATGTGGTAGGTCTCGGGTACATTATGAATCTTGCCACAGGCGCTTCCGTCAAGGTGGATGAAGCTCCGTTCCGGATGGAAGAAGGCGGGTGGGCAGACGACGGGCATGTGATTTATCCCAGTATGGACGGGACTGTATACAGCGTAGATGTACAGGGAAATAAAGAGACGGTGGTGAAGCCCGGCGAGCCGTATGTCCATGAGCTGGGGCAGTCGGGGAATATCATCTACTATGTGACCGGTGAGGAGATGCAGCTGAACGCCTACGATACTGAGACCAAGCAGTCCAAGGCTCTGAAGAAAAATGTGGTCTGGGCCATTCCGTCCCCCGACGGCAGCAAGCTGGCCATTGTGAAGCGGACCCAGCCGGGCGAAATGGTGCTGGTGCTCTGTGACAGTGAAGGCAATGAGCAGTCGGAGCTGGCCTCTGGCCAGCAGGTTTTCGGAACCAGCTGGTCGCCGGACGGCAGCAAGCTGGCATATTCGTTAATCGCTGAGAATGCCGCAGATGACCAGAACGGAGTGTTCATCACCACACTTGAGACCGGGGAGCAGACCCCGCTGCTTGGAGATATTGAGATTGCCGACCAGCTGCGCTGGAGTCCTTCCGGCAAGAAGCTGCTGGCTTCGTCAGCCGTGCTGAAGGATAACGCTTATCAGATCACGACTTATGTGATTAGGCTGTCATAGCGCATAAAAAAGAACGCCCGGGGGATTGGTCAAGACCCCATTTAGTAGACATTGAAAAAAGACCTAGGCTACAAGCTGATTCCTGTACTCAACAGGAGTCAGCTTGTTTAGTTTTCGTTGTGCTCTATCTTCATTGTAAAAACGTATATACTCCTCAATTCTTCTTTGTGCCTCAGCGATACTTCGTATATCATAAGGGTAGAGTGCTTCGACTTTAAGATGAGAGAAGAAGCTCTCGATGGAGGCATTGTCATAACAATTTCCTCGGCGTGACATGCTGATTTGGGCGCCAACCTGTGGCAGCATGTCGTGGTATGCATGGGACGTGTACTGGCATCCCTGGTCGCTGTGAACGATCAGTCCAGTCACGTCTTTATGTGTTTCAAAGGCCTTTCTAAACGTCTCTAATACAAGTGGATTGTCGTTACATCTGCTAATGTGGTATCCGACGATCTCGTTATTCCACAAATCCTTGATGGCTGATAAGTAAATTTTCTCATCGAATACCCGATATTGTGTAACATCCGTTACCCATTTCTGGTTGGGTTTATCCGCTTTGAAATTTCTTTTCAGTAGATTCTCTGCGACTCTTCCATCCGAAACTGCTGCCTCATAGGTTGTTCTATGGACGTACTTACGGCGTATAATCGCCTTAATACGAAGCTCCTGCATGAGTCGTAAAACCTTCTTGTGATTCACGACAAGGTGATATTGGCGGTATAACTCATCCTGTATCCGACGGTATCCTACCGTCTTGTCCCGTTGCTCGTATATGGCTTTGATCTTACGTTTCAACTCTTGGTCTGGATCCTTTTCCTTGCGCTTCAGATAAGCATAGTAACCGCTTCTGTGGACCCCTAAATATCCACAGAGTTCCTTTACGGTCTGCTTATGCTTCAGTTCGTCGATGACAACATATCTATCCTTCAACCCTCCCGATTCAAGATTTGTAACCACTTTTTTAGAACGTCTACCTCCAACTGTAAACGACGTAGTTCTCGCTCTTGCTCTGTTTCAGACCTGTGCGGATCTCCACGTCTATCCTGAAAAGAGTCTTTTCCCTTTGCCCGATACTTCCTCACCCAGACACTGACACGCTTCCTGTCATTAATATCCAGGTGTTCTGTAATCTTTCTGCAGCACCATCCTTCCTCCATAAACAGTCGAACAGCTTCTACTTTCACAGACTCAGGATAATGCTTAAACTTCTGACCTTTCTTAGCTGGCATAAAAATGCACCCCCTAGAATTACATCGGATTTACCCTGGGGTTTTTCCAATGTCTATTCTAAGGGGTGCACTTCAGATAGCAGCTGCTCATTTCCCGGGCGTTTATTCATGTTGTCATTGAGGGGTTAGCTGGCCCAGCTGGTTCAAAAGCTCGTTAATCTGGCTGATCGTAGCAGGAATTCCTGTCGATTCGAAGGCTGCTTTGCCTTCTTCCAGATTCGTTGCAGCCTGATCCAGACCTTGCTGGAGCTTCTCGTTGTAGCTCACAATGGATTGATGCAGATCTGCTGCATACTCCGGAACCTGAAGATTGGCATACCCGGAAATCTGTTCCTTCAGAGCAGCCAGCCTTTCTATCAATGCCTCCTTAGCCTGCGGGTCTGCTGCTGCATCGGCAGCCAGCGAATCCATTTCCTGCCCGAACTCCGTCAGCGTCTGCATGTAAGAAGCTGTATCGGCGGTGAAACTGACGCTATTCCCTACCTTTTCCGCAAACCCGCAGCCCGGTACAATCAGCAGGATGAACAGCAGCAGACTTAGACTGTATTTCTTCATTCGCTTCACTCCTCTCTGAGTTATCGTTTGTGCCAGGTTTACTCTAGTTCATACGGCAGTATACAGAGCGGGTTGCGGAAAATTAACTGTTTTCTAAATTCATACTTGACAGGTGGGTTTAAGGGGGTATATGATTACACCAATAGTTCACCACTAATTAAATGAACAGTGAAATAATTACCTGAGCCGATTGGACCGCCAAAGGCTCCCGCATTACTACCCTATGAAGGGAGTATGCCGGGAGCCTTTTTTTGTTGGCTGATGGAGGAGGGCAGGAAGCGCATGACAGATGAAAAGTGGGAGCGCCTGGAGGAGGCCGACTGGCTCTTCCGCAAGATGGTAAGGAGATTCGTGAAGGAGCGTGACCGGGTGAATGTGGAGGGTATTGCCCTGCCGGGCATGCTGATCCTGAACAAGATTATCCGCGAGGGCGAGCAGCGGCTCGGCGATCTGGCAGAGCAGCTCGATTTCACCTCCGGCGCCATTACGGCACTGAGCGACAAGCTGGAAAAGGGCGGGTACACGGTACGCCGGCGGAAGGAAGATGACCGCAGGACGGTACTGCTGGATATTACGGCAAAAGGACGGGAGCTGGTTAAGCGCAACAGCAATGTGGGAGCCCGATGTATCACGCTTCTGTTCGAGGGTTTCACGGAGGAGGAGCTTGCGCAGCAGAGCCGTTTCTATGAACGGATGATCGGGAATCTGGAAGGATTCTCAGACACCCTGCTGGAGCTGGCCCGGCAGAATGCCGAAGCCGCTGCCACCCGCCCTGAACAGAAGCCGCGGAAAACCGCGTTAGAGAACAAGTATCTTAGCTACTAAAAAATAACGAGCTCACAAAAAAATTTGCGTATGCTTCCGGAGCGATTTTTTGTTCGAAGCTTATTCAAGAAGTGTATCCTCACAAAAAATTTAGCGTATGCTTCCGATGCGAGTTTTGTACGAAGCTAATTCAATGTAGAACACCTAACAAAACTTTGAGGAGAGATAATCATGGGACACTCAACAATTTATCCGACAGGCGCTACAGTGTATAACCCGGCCAAGGCATGGAGCGGCTATACCGTCTATCAGGCAGGCGAAGAAGGCGTTGTACTGATTGACATGAACGGTAAAGAGGTGCATCTGTGGAAGGGCCTGCTCGGCTTCCCGGCCAAAATCCTCCCGGGCGGCTATGTGCTGGGCAGTACAGGACGTAGAGATCCGAAGTTCGGCATTCAGGATAATGTCGATCTGGTGCAGGTCGATTGGGACGGCAATATTGTCTGGAAATTCAACGGCTATGAGCACATCGAGGACCCTGGCTACGAACCGCTGTGGTATGCGCGCCAGCATCATGACTATCAGCGGGAAGGCAATCCGGTAGGCTATTATGCTCCGGGCCTTGAACCTAAGGTGAACAGCGGCAAGACGCTGATTCTGGCCCACAAAAACCTGCACAACCACGAAATCTCCAACAAGGAACTGCTGGATGATACGATTCTCGAAGTGGATTTTGAAGGCAATGTGATCTGGGAATGGGCAGCCAGCGACCATTTTGCGGAGCTTGGATTTGATGAAGCGGCTCGGAATGTACTGTTCCGCGATCCGAATACACGCTCCTTCGGCCATCTGGGCGGTGGAGTAGGCGACTGGCTGCACATCAACTCGGCTTCCTATGTAGGACCGAACAAATTCTACGATAACGGGGATGAACGATTCCACCCGGACAACATCATCTGGGATGCCCGGGAAGCGAACATTATCGCTATTACAGACCGGGCAACAGGCGCGATTGTCTGGCGGCTCGGCCCCGACTATAACCTGCCTGAAGTGAAGCATATCGGCTGGATTATCGGCCAGCATCATGCCCACATCATTCCGAAGGGGCTGCCGGGCGAAGGCAACCTGCTCGTATTCGATAACGGCGGCTGGGGCGGTTACGGTTTACCTAACCCTGCGTCACCCTACGGGCAGAAGAATGCCGTGCGCGACCACTCACGGGTTCTGGAGATTAATCCGGTCACCTTTGAGATCGAATGGCAGTATACCTCGGCAGAAGCCGGATTCTCTGTACCTACCGACTCTTATAAATTCTACAGTCCCTATATCAGCTCGGCCCAGCGCCTCGTGAACGGCAATACACTGATCACGGAGGGTTCAAACGGCAGATTGTTTGAGGTTACGGCAGAGCATGAAATTGTCTGGGAATATATCTCCCCTTATAAAGACGGCAGAAACACCAACATGGTCTACCGCTCCTACCGTGTGCCTTACAGCTGGGTACCGCAGCTTGAGAAACCGCAGGAAACGGAGATTGAGCCCATCGATGTAACCAGCTTCAGAGTACCGGGTGCCGCACCCAAGGGATCAGATTCAGTAGTAAGTGTCGCCACAACCCTGCCGTTCATGGAGGGCGCCGCTTGTGTGGCAACCGCAGAAGAGGGCGTTCTTCAGAAAAAAGGCTAGATCACTAATTAAGCGAAGAGGTGCATCGTTTTGAAAAAATCATGGTACGGTTCAGCATTCCTGCTCTTATCTATATCTCTTGTTGTTATCCTGTCTGGCTGCAGCTCCAAGGGAGATGCGGCTGCCTCTGGAGAGGCTGCGGGCAATCAGCCGAAGACACTGAAGATCAAAATCGCCGACACCAACACTAACCCGGTTTTCCGGGTAGCGGCGGATAAAGGCTTTTTCAAAAAGCATGGCATCGACGCTGAAATCATCACCTTCGCTTCGCCGGCGGAAGGGGTTAACGCACTGTTCATTAAACAGGTGGATGTAGCATACGGTGCAGACTTTCCGGTGCTGAACGCGGTGTCCAAGGGCGGCTATTCGATTATCGCGTCTGCCGGCCAGGCTACCGATCAGGCTGCTGCGGCCTGGAAGCTCTACGTAAGGGACGATATCCAGTCTGCGGCTGATCTGAAGGGCAAGAATCTCAGCTTCATCCGGGGAACATTTATTCCATATCTGTGGGATGAGTACCTGAAGGAGCAGGGGATTGCGCTGAGTGATGTGACGTTAACCGGACAGGGCGGTTTTGACGAAGCTTTTATTGCCCTGAAACAGGGTGACATTGACGCAGCATGGGTGATCGGGTCGGCGCTGGTGGATAAGCTGGCTGCGCTCCAAGGTGTACATGAGCTAAGCGATATGTCCAAAACCCCTGTGCGGCTGGGCATGGGACTTGTGAGCGGAGACGAGTTTGTCAAGGCGAATCCCAAGGGTATCGGTGAATTCCTGGCAGCAGTGGATGAGGCCTCCGCCTACGCCCAGGCCCATCCTGACGAAGTGGCGGATCTTATGTATGCGGAAGTGAAGCAGCCGAAGGAGAATACGCTGAAGGATCTGCCTCTGAATCCTTGGATTATCGGCTTTACCCCTGCTGCTTATGACAGTCTGGCCGGCCAGAAGAAATACATGATTGATGCGGGAATCATCGAGAAGGACTTCGATCTGGAGAGCACGCTGAATCTGGAGCCGCTGAAGCAGGTTCTGCCGGATACAGTGACTTACGGGAAATAGCTTGAACTTGAAATATAACATTTAAGGAAAAGTGGCGGAAGGGAATTTTGGAACTGTAGGAGCGGTGGCAATCTATATAAGCCTCTGCTTCCGAAGCAAGTTTTGAACGAAGCTAAGCCAGGAAGCAACGCTCACAAAACTTTTAGGAGGTGTCCAAATGTCTACACTAGTGAGTCAGAGCCAGCACACCATTCAGATTGAGAAGCTCCGGAAAAGCTATAGTGAGCAGACAGCCGGAGACGTTCATTACATTATCAAAGATGTGAATCTTGTGATCAGAGGCGGCGAATTCTTCGTTCTGCTCGGCCCGAGCGGCTGCGGGAAATCGACACTGCTGAATATGATCGCGGGGTTTGTCTCCAAATCCGGGGGCAATCTGAAGGTGGATAATGTTGAGATCGACAGACCGGGCAGAGACCGTGCGGTGGTGTTCCAGCAGGCGGATTCCTCCCTGTTCCCATGGCTGACCGTTCGTGAGAACGTGGAATTCGGACTCAGGATGAAGAAGACGCCCAAAGCGGAACGCCGCAGGATATCTGACCGCTACATCGGACTTGTCGGGCTGAACGGGCATGAGGAGAAGTTCCCGAAGGAATTGTCCGGAGGCATGAAGCAGCGGGTGCAGCTGGCCCGAGTACTGGCGAATGATCCGGCGATTCTTCTGATGGATGAACCCTTCGGCGCCCTGGATGCGATGACCCGGCGGACGATGCAGAAGGAGCTGGTCAACATCTGGCGGGAAACGCATAAGACGGTTATTTTCGTAACGCATGATATTCAGGAGGCTTTGCTGCTGGGAGAGCGAATTGGCATTATGTCCGTTGGTCCTTCATCCAACATTACTGATATTTATGACAATGCGCTGCCGTTTCCGCGGGATGTGGCCTCACCGGAATTCTACTCGCTCTATAACCAAATTCAAGGACATTTCGAAGAATAGGATAAGGGGGTGACACCTGATGAAATGGGTGGAGAAAAAATGGGTCTCCGTCTCCCTGCTGTGGATTGTCGCGCTCGGCATCTGGCAGCTGGGCGCCGCAATATACGGGCCTGATGTGATCCCCGGTCCGTGGGCTACGCTAAAAGGCGGGCGGGAGCTGGTGAGCGACGGCACCCTGATGCAGTATATCGGAATCAGCTTTTACCGGGTGCTGGTAGGCTGGGTGCTGGGCAGTCTGCTGGCAATTCCGGTCGGGCTGATCATCGGGAAGGTGAATATCATCCGGATTTTTGCCGAGCCGTTTCTGAATTTTATCCGTTTTATTCCGCCGATCGCCTTCATCACCCTGTTCCTGGTCTGGTTCGGCATCGGCGAGCAGTCAAAAATCGCTCTGATCCTGTACGCGACCTTCTTCATCGTGGTGCTGAATACGCTGACCGGCGTAATGTCGGTGGAGGAGGACAAAATCCGTTCCGCCCGCAGCATGGGGGCCAGTGAATGGCAGATCCTGCTGCATGTGATTGTTCCGGCGACAACGCCTTATATTTTCACCGGGATACGGCTGGCGATGGGGACCTCCTACATGGCAATTATCGGCGCCGAGATGATTGCCTCGAACGAAGGCGTGGGCTATCTGATCTGGAACTCCCGCCTGTTCTTCCGCACGGACTGGATTTTTGTGGGGCTGTTCTGTCTGGGCTTTATGGGCTTCTTCACCGACCGGCTGTTCGGCTGGTTCGGCCGCAAGGTGCTGTACCGCTATGGTGTAGTCAGTGTGGCGGCGCGGAAGCGCTAGCTGGTTGAAGAACAGGTATATATTTTCTTATAGTAGAATATCTGTATTAAAAAGCTGCCGAGAAAATCTCGACAGCTTTTTGCAATCCGGGTAGATCATATTTGAGCAAAGGTTCATAACCATCTTAAATTATTTTTTTGTATCGATGCTTTTCTGCATGACCCAGCAAATAAAGAAATGCAAAAGCCGGTATTCTCATGATAGGCGTATGACCAAAAAGCCCGAAATCATCACTGTTTTTTGTAATTAATAGTGACGCCGCAGGTCCATCTTTTTGTGACCAGTCTACGATTGCTTCGGTTTCCTTAAGACGAGAATCTTCGCGATATTTCACTTCGATCAGAATTTTGGAACTGGGTAACATAATAACAATATCAATTTCTTTTTGAGTCCCGGAATCCCTGTAGTATCCAACTCGGGGATTAAAATTATAGTAAAATGTACTGATATGTTTATAAACTGCAGATTCTACGATCTTTCCCATTTGATCCGGGTCTTGAAGGACTTCTTCTCCTTTTACAAGTACCGCGTTGCGAATTGCAGGATCGGCTAGATAAACCTTTGGTTTTGAGTTAAGAAGTTTTTTTCCAGTCATTTGTACAGGGTAGCTCATATAAATGAGGTTTGCCAGTTCTAAAAGAGTCATATATTTCACAACTGTTGGTCGCGTAATTCCCATATTACTTGCAATGGTGGTTGCCTCCATGATGTCACCGGTTGTCATACATAGATATAAGAATATTCGTTCCAGCTCATCAATATTTCTAACATTAAATAGAGAAACCATATCCCGCTTCAATACTTTATCTACAACGTCTTCCCTAATGATTCTTTGAGCATAGCTAATGTCGTCAGTCCGGGCAATTTCAGGGAATCCACCAATTAGAAGATAGCGGTGAAAATGTTTTTCTACAGGCTCCAAATCTTTCATAAGCTGTGTTAACTCTGCAGATGTCATCGTACTTAACGATGTGGGTCCTATAGCTTTATCTATTGAAGGAACTGGAATCTCCCTAATTTCCAGATATTCATAAAATGAAAGGGTAGGGATTCTGATTTGTGTCCATCTTCCTACTCCACTCTCCGGCATCTTTTCACTTAGTATAGGACTTGCTGACCCTGTTGCCATGACCCGGTAAGTAGGGAAAGTATCATATATGGTTTTAAGCCATCCATTCCAATCATGTGCATATTGAATTTCATCTAAGAAAAGATAGATGTGCTCATCTATGGCAACATTGTTAATGAAAATTTTTAGGATTTTGTCCATCTCAGACATTTTCAATATTGGGTGATCAAAAGAAACATATATTACATTCTTTTGGGGTACATTCGCATTCAGTAAATCATGAATTGTCTGATACATTATAGTAGATTTCCCAACACGGCGGGGACCGGTCAGAATGACATGGCGACGAATATCAATATGTTCAAAGCTTTGCTTGGCATCGTAGTAAGCGAAACGTTTGGTAGGCTTAGCAAAGTCGTCGGGAACCTTTCCAGTCTCCCACCATTTATTAAAACCTCTGAGCACTTGTAGTATACTTTCCTCCGTTATGAGATCTTTCATTCTATGCACCCGCCCTTATTAGTGGTAATCATATTATACAATATTGACCGAAAAAGTATAATTATACTTTACAAAAGTTGAATTTCTGATGAAGACACTCTACGTTAAGGTCAACTATTATCAATGTGAAGAGGCTTGATGGGACTATTTTGTTTACAAATGTTTCTATTTCACTTAATGCCCGGCAAATACTGGCCCCATATACTTCAGTTGGGCAGCGAATAGCTTGGAACAGAGAGAACGCCCGCAAATAAGAATTTAGGAGTGAACGGGAAATCATGAAAAAGAGATTCAAACAGCAGTTGTCTATGGGTCTGATGTTGTCCTTGCTCGTCCTCTTGCTTGCCGCTTGTTCCAACTCGGAGGCCAAGGCTGATGAAACCGGGAATTCTGCAGGAACGGAGCTGAGCTTAAGCGAAATTGAAGCCGCCGCCAAAACGGAGGGTGCTGTGGTCAGCGTAGGCATGCCGGATTCCTGGGCCAACTGGAAGGATACGTGGACTGATATTACAGGGAAGTATGGAATTACACATACAGATACAGATATGTCGAGCGCAGAGGAAATTGCCAAGTTCGAGGCAGAAAAGGACAAGCCGACAGCCGATATCGGGGATGTTGGGATTGCCTTCGGTCCCGTTGCGGTGGATAAAGGGGTAACCCTGCCATATAAAACCTCCTATTGGGATGAGATTCCCGATTGGGCCAAGGATAAGGACGGAAACTGGATTGTCGGCTATCAGGGAAGCATCGCCTTCCTGACCAACACTAAGCTGGTGGCCGATCCGCCGAAAAGCTGGGAGGACCTGAAGAACGGCAGCTACAAAATCATCGTCGGCGATGTGACGAAAGCCGCGCAGGCGCAGATGGCGGTGCTCGCCGCAGCAATTGCTTTTGGCGGGGATGAGACGAATATTGAGCCGGGAATTGCTTTTTTTGAGGATTTGGCTAAAAAAGGCCGGCTCTCCAATGCCGAAGCTTCACTCGCCAACATCGAGAAGGGCGAAGTGGAAATGACGCTGCTCTGGGATTTCAATGCGCTGAATTACCGGGATCAGATCGGCAAGGACGGCTTTGACGTCGCCATTCCGCAGGAGGGCAGTGTTGTGAGCGGGTATGCGACAATCATCAATAAATGGGCACCCCATCCGAATGCTGCCAAGCTGATCCGCGAGTACATCCTTAGTGATGAGGGCCAGATTAATCTGGCCAAGGGCTACGCCCGGCCGATCCGCGACAGCGTCAAGCTGCCCGAAGATGTAGCGGCTAAGCTGCTGCCGAAAGAGGAATATGTCAACGCTAAGCCGGTCAGCGACTACAAGGCATGGGAAGAAACGGCGAAGAGCATCCCGCAGCTGTGGCAGGAACGTGTGCTTGTGCATTTGAACTAAATGAAGAAGATGAAACAGAGACAACGCGGGGTCATTCTGGCCCTGCTTCCCTTTGTGCTGATGGTGCTCGCTTTTCAGGTAGTCCCCCTGCTGTCCATGCTGACAGGCAGCTTTCGCAGGGAGGACGGAACCGGGTTTACGCTGGGTAATTATCTTCATGCTGTGCAGAGCGCTTACTATATGCAGGCGATCAAGAACAGCCTGCTGATCTCTGTCGCCTCCAGTGTGATCGGTATCGTGGCCGGCCTGCTGTGTGCCTACTGCATCACCCGGTTTACCCCGGCGGTGCGGGATAGGCTGCTGATGCTCTCGAATATGACCTCGAATTTTGCCGGAGTGCCGCTTGCGTTTGCTTATATTATTCTGCTCGGCAACAATGGCGTTTTTACGCTGCTGTTCAAGCAGTGGGGCTGGAGCGTATTCTCGGATTTTAACCTCTACAGCTGGTCCGGACTGATTCTGGTCTATGTCTATTTCCAGATTCCGCTGGCCTTGCTGCTGCTGTATCCGGCTTTTTACGGCATCCGGGAACAGTGGAAGGAAGCGGCTGCTCTGCTCGGAGCAGGCTCCTGGCAATTCTGGAGAACCGTAGGCCTGCCGGTGCTGTCACCGGCAATCTTCGGGACGCTGGGCATCCTCTTCGCTAACGCGATGGGGGCTTACGCGACAGCCTACGCGCTGGTCGGCGGCAACTATAATCTGCTGGCCGTCCGTATCGGCTCACTGGTTGCCGGAGATGTGGTGACCCAGCCGCAGATGGGCAGCACACTGGCTGTTCTGCTGGCTCTGAGTACTCTGCTGGCCGTTTATCTCAATCAGCGGATGGTCCGGCTAACCGAAGGTTTTACCAGCAAACCGCCCCGGAAACGGGCCTGGCGGAGAGAAGCTTCAGCAGGCATACGGGCTGCGGCCCTGGAGGAGGCGGGACAATGAACACACGGCGGAGCGGGCTTGCCCCGCGTACGTTTATGCTGCTGCTCATGGTCTATTTGCTGCTGCCGTTGCTGGCAACGGGGTTGTACGCTTTTGCAGAGAACTGGCAGAACACCCTGCTGCCTGAAGCCTGGACCTTCGGCTGGTTTGGCGAGATGTTTAAGGACATCCGCTTCCTGGAGGCGTTGTGGACTTCGCTGTATCTGTGTCTGATCACTGTAGTCTTGAGCCTCGCGGTCATGCTGCCTTCCGTGTTTGTGATCACGGTTTATTTTCCGCGCTGGGAGAGCTTTATGAAGGGGATTGTTGTTCTGCCTTATGCCGTACCCGGTGTAGTAGCCGCCGTGGGTCTGATCCGAGCGTATTCCTCAGGCCCCCTGAATATTTCGGGAACCGCCTATTTGCTGGTCGGGGCTTATTTTGTGGTCATTCTTCCCTATATGTATCAGGGTATCCGCAACAGCCTGCTGAGCGTATCCGCCGTTGAACTGCTGAATGCCGCTGAACTGCTGGGTGCGCGCCGCCGGAGCGCTTTTGTGAATGTGATTCTGCCGAATATCTGGCCGGGTGTTATCGTATCCGCGCTGCTCTCGTTCTCTGTGCTGTTCGGGGAGTTTGTGCTGACGAATATGCTGGTCGGCGGTCACATTCAGACGATTCAGGTGTATCTGTACAGGCGGGTCGGGGAGAGCGGACATTTGGCCAGCACGATCGCCATTTCTTATTTTGTATTCATTCTTCTGCTGTCGGCGCTGCTGATGCGGCTGGGGACGCTGGGAAAGAGATAGCTCATGTGGAGGAGGGAATGACCGGATGAACGATTACTTGAAGCTTGAGGGGATCCGCAAAAGGTTCGGGGATGCCCAGGTGCTGAATGGGGTGGATCTGAGTGTCGCCGAAGGGGAACTTGTCACGCTGCTCGGTCCGTCCGGCTGCGGAAAAAGCACGCTGCTGCGCTGCATCGCCGGCCTGGCCGAGCTGGATGGCGGCAGCATTGTGCTGGAGCGGCGGGAGCTGACGAGCCTGCCGCCGCGCAGCAGGGATGTGGGCATGGTGTTCCAGTCCTATGCGCTGTTCCCCAATCTGACCGTCAGCCAGAATGTGGAATACGGGATGCGCATGCGCGGGATGGCTCCTGCGGCGCGGCGCAGCCGCTGCCGGGAGCTGCTCGCGATGGTCGATCTTGAAGAGAAGCGCGATATGTATCCGCAATCGCTATCCGGGGGCCAGCAGCAGCGGGTGGCGCTGGCCCGCTCGCTCGCCGTCCAGCCTAAGCTGCTGCTGCTTGACGAGCCGCTCAGCGCACTCGACGCCAAGATCCGCAAGAACCTGCGGGCGGAGATCCGCCAGATCCAGCGGAGGCTGGGGATGACGACGCTGTTCGTTACCCATGACCAGGAAGAGGCGCTCATTCTGTCGGACCGGATCTGCATTATGAACCAGGGCCGGATTGTTCAGGAGGGCTCACCGGAGCAGCTGTATACAGCGCCGCGGACGGAATTTGCCGCCCGGTTCATGGGCAGCTACAATGTGCTGACCCGGGCCGAAGCGCTGACGCTGTTCCGCAGCGTGCGCAGCACAGCGGACAGCTTCGCGATCCGGCCCGAAGCACTTAGGCTGCTGCCGGACGGGGAGAAGCCGGAGGATGACATGGACGGCATGATTGCAGTGAAAGGGACGGTACAGTCTGTGTCTGTGCTCGGCAATATTATCCGGGCTGTCGTGGAGGCGGCGGGAATTTGCCTAACCGTAGATTTACTGAATGACGGACGCTGGCTGCGCGTGCGGGAGGACGAGGCAGTTACCCTTATGCTGGACCCGGCCCAGCTGCTGCAGCTGGAACAGGAGGGAGTCTGACGATGACGGAATCAGCGAATAAGCTTATCGTCGTGGTGCTGGACGGACTGCGGTACGATGCAGCCCGCAAATATATGGGTTACTTGGAGCATCTGGTGGAGCAGGGCCGCATGTCCTGCTGCAGTGTACAGTCCGAGCTGCCCAGTCTCTCGCGGCCTCTGTATGAAGTGCTGCTGACGGGGACGCCGGTGTCGAAGAACGGAATCACCGCCAATCATATTGTCAGAATGAGCCAGGAAGAGAGTGTCTTTCATCTTGCTGTTGCCGCCAATCTGCGCACAGCTGCAGCGGCCTATCACTGGGTCAGCGAGCTGTATAGCTCTGCGCCGTTTGATCCTGTTGCCGACCGCCATCAGCACAATGTCCTGAAGCCAATCCAGCATGGCAGCTTTTACTTTGAGGATCATTATCCGGACAGTCATGTATTCGCCGATGCTGAATATTTACGCACTGCCTATGATCCGCATTTTCTCTATATTCACCCGATGAATATTGATGATGCCGGACACCGCTCCGGCGGGGAGAGTAAGGAGTATGAGCTGGCGGTCCGCAGGGCGGACGGGCTGCTCGCCACACTGCTGCCGAAGTGGACGGAAGAAGGCTATACAGTGATCGTGACGGCAGATCATGGGATGAACGCTAACGGGTGTCATGGCGGCGTAACGCCGGCTGAACGGGTGGTGCCGCTGTACATGTACGGTGTGGAAGGACTGCTGCCAGACAAATCTGCCGGGACGCTGCCCCAGCTGCTGCTCGCCTCGTTAATGTGCCATTGCCTGGGAATCGCACCGTCTAAAGCGATGACCACGGAGGGGCTGCCGCCTTTTGTACCGGCGGCACCTCATCAGGAGGAAGAGCAGGCTGCAAGGTGGTAGCACGGAAATTGCCGGGTTGCTGATTTGCTGAATCAGGGACAGCTCAGCTCCTTCACGTCTAAACCGTCCGGAAAGATTCCGGGCGGTTTTATTCCTTGCTCAACATGTACATGTGCACCGCCGTTTTGGCTGCACCGATGGAAGAGGCGGCAAGACTGATGGATTAGTTGGATTTCCTCCACCTAAATTTACCTGGGCGGGATGAATAGTGACGCTAGTTGGATTTTCGCCACCTAATCCCTCCAGTATGGGCATAAAACAGCATTTCTCAGGGGATTAGGTGGAGGTTTTTTCCGCTAAACCACGATGTTAGGCGAAATTGGGTGAATTAGCTGGAAGTTTTCCCGCTAATGTCTGGTCAGATGGTAGCGTCAAGATCTTTCAGGGGACGGCTTTCTTTCCTATTCATGCTATAATGGGGAATATTGCGTATGGCATTTTGAAAGGGGCAGCAGCCTGATGGAAGTTACCGCACAAGAGGTAGCGGAATGGATGGTCAAGGAGATCCGTTTTACCGGAACCCTGTACCAGACCGCCGCGATTGAATATGTTAAGGCCAATTTCGGCGAACAGTTTGTGTATGTTAATGAGAACGGGAATGCCTCGCTGTCTAAGGACGTGAAGAAGGCTTTCCGTAAGCTGCACGGCGGAAGAATCGCCTGGGACCGCGACGGTTTTTTGTGGGCCTGGACATGAAGCAGGAAGGACCATTGCCATGACGGCAATGGTCCTTCTTTATGCAATGAGATGAGACAGGCCTGAGGACCTGAGGAAGTCCGGTTCTTACACAGGCACCTCCCGGGTGCTTTTCTCCATGGGCGAGCTGCACAGCGGGCAGGGCTTGGAGGCCAAATGATCCTCGGCCCCGCCTGCCTTCATCCGGGTCCAGCCGGGGCAGCTTGTGCCGGTACAGTTCCAGACCGGAACGGTATGCATCCGTACATTCGCTCCGCTGCCGGAGGAATACGATCTGGACACGCCGGTTCTGGTTGCCGCCACAGAAGCAGGCGCGGGCCGGGAAGGGGCGGCTGCTGCGCGGAAGGCGGACAGCATAAAGCGGGAGACTTCCGCTTTCTTCCCCCGGTGTCTGGCCGGTGAGCTGATGAACAGCTCCTCCCGGGCCCTAGTGACGGCTACGTAGGCGAGCCGCCGTTCCTCTTCCAGTGCGGCAAAGCCGGACTCACTGTGGGTCTTGAAGGCCCCGGCTGCCGGAGGCTTGGCAGTCTTCCGGTCCTTCAGCCGCTCGCCTTCGAGCGCCGAACTGTGGGGAAGAATGCCTTCCGATGCGCCGATCAGGAAGACAACGGGGAACTCCAGTCCCTTGGATTTGTGAATGGTCATCAGCGCAATCCGGTTGCCCTGCTCCTTCAGGCCGGGCTGGCGGCTCAGCTCATTCCGCTCGGTAATGTTCGCAATGAATTCGAGGAAGACCGGGATGCTGTCGAACCGTTCTGCTGAGGATTCCAGCTCGTCCAGCATTTCCTTGAGCGTCTCACGGTGCAGTGTAGCCTGGTGCCGTTCATTGGCTTCAATGAAATAGTCATAGAAGTTCGTGCGGATCTGGCGGATTGCCTGCACCGGTGTTAACGCCGCCAGACCGCGGATCAGCTCCAGCCGGTCCCGCAGCTTAGCGCCTTTGAAATCCTCCATGCCTGGCAGCGACAGGAGATGGATCAGCGGTCCTTGCTTGGGCTGGACGGCCTCCATCCGGCGGATATGGTCCATGCCTTTTTCCCGGCTCATATAGAGGGTTGGCAGGATGTTCTCCATCGCCGCGAAGTTGCGCCGGTTCAGTGACAGCCGCAGGTGATCCAGCACCGGTGAGATCAGCCAGTGCTCGTAGAGCAGCTGGCCTTCCCCGTAATCCACATAGGGGATATCCCGCAGGAGAAGCAGCTCCAGCACCGCCCGGTTGCTGCTAGAGGCACGGTAGAGCAGGGCAAAATCGCGGTATTCCCTGTTTCCGCTGTCCACTTGGCTGACAATATGTTCAACAATCTGCTCGGCTTCCTCGTCCGCAGTCTGCGGGCGCAGATACCGGGGCTGGCTGCCGTTGTTTTTGGCGGCCTGCAGGGTTTTGGAGCGCCGCCGCAGGTTATGGCGGATGATGCCGTTGCCAAGGCCGACAATAGCCGGGCCGGAGCGGTAGTTGATATCCAGCGTGATTACCTTGGCGCCCGGGTAGAGCTTCTCGAATTCAAGGATGAACTCACTGCGCGCGCCGTTGAATGAATAGATCGTCTGGTCATCATCGCCGACAACCATCAGATTATGCTGCGGATGGGCTATCATTTTGACCAGCTCATATTGCAACGCATTCGTATCCTGAAATTCGTCGACCATGACATACTGGAATTTCTGCTGCAGCTCTTGCAGCAGCGCGGACTGCTCCCGCAGCATTTTGTATGCGATCAGCAGCACATCGTCGAAATCGATTTTGAAATTATCAGTTTTCCATTGCTCGTACAGGACCAGGATTGCCTTCATTTCCTGTTCTGCGGTTGTGCCCTCCGGCAGATTCTCCGCTTCGCCCATATTCATCTTGCAGGAAGAGAGCAGGGCGAGCAGCATTTCCGGCGGATAGGCATCCTTCGGCAGCCCCAGCTCCCGCATAATCTGCTTCAGCAGGATATGCTGGCGGCGTGTCTCATGAAAGATGTCCTGCCGCAGTCCTTGTCTTCTCAGGAAATAGAGAAAAAAGGAGTGGAACGTGCGGGCCTGGAGACGGGCGGCATCGCTCTCCTCAACACCAGGCAGCAAGGCGATACGCTCACGCATTTCTGCAGCCGCCTTACTCGAGAAGGTAAGCAGCAGCATCCGGCTGGGCGAGATGCCCCGTACCGACAGCAAATAGCCGGTCCTGCAGATCAGCACCGAGGTTTTACCGGAGCCTGCCCCGGCCAGTGTCAGCAGCGGCCCCTGATGATGGCGTACTGCCGCAATCTGCGGCTGATTGAGCAGTATGCCCCCTTCTTCCAGCCTGCGGAAATAAGCGGCATCACTTTCCTCCGGCTTCACCATCTCGCGGCTGGTCCGGGCTGAAGCGATGGCCGCCTGGGGAATGCGCTCACCGGTTGCGCCCAGCGGTATATTATGAAATAAAAGCTTGTTCATTAGATTCACCTTCATTTAAGTCCACTAACGGGTTGATTTTTGCCAACTTACACTATAACACGTATCTGTTTTGGCGAAATGTTATTTTTATGCCAGAGGATGGAACGCCGATGAGGATCGGTGCTGCAGAGGGGGAAATGCTGAAATGAGATAAATTGCAGGGTGGACCCATCCAGGATCATTTAAGCAGTAGCCCCTTTTTAACGGCAGTCTTAACCGTCACTTTATCTTCCCAAGCATATAATTCACTTTGCGCTCGTACCCGCGGGGGTTGTTCTCCCGGATCTCTTCGAGCAGAAAAGCCAGTGCCCGCTTCACCCGTGGAGGCATGCCTTTGGCTATAGCAGCATATTCCTTCCGGAACATCCCGTCGCTCAGGATCCGCTCGTTCAGCACGATGGCCCAGCCCCGGGCAGGCTCGAGCATCTCCGGCAGCGATTCCAGCAGCTGGGTCAGGTACATCTCCATGTGGCAGCTCTCCACGAAATGAACGAGGCTGAACATCATTTCCTCGTGCTCCGTCTCATCATCGAAAACCTTGAAAATCTGCTGGATCACAGCATCCTCGGTATCACCTGCCAGCCCTTCGAGCGCCTGTTCAAACAGTTCGCACTCCAGCTCCGTCCGCAGCAGGCGGTTATTATACAGCTGGGCGACGCCCGGATACATATTCATCATGAGCTCCTCCTACTTCCGTTCCAAAAGATGGCGGATTCCGGCGGCCACACCATGCTCTACATTACTTAGTGTGATGAAATCGGCGGTTTCCTTGAGCAGGGCAGCGGCATTCCCCATGGCAATTTTATAGCCGGCCTTCTCAAACATCGGGAGATCATTATAGCTGTCGCCCATCACAGCAACCTGTCCAGCCGGAATGCCGTAGTGGGCAGCCAGGAGGCTTACACCGTTACCTTTGTTGGCCTCCTTGTGGTTGATTTCAATATTGTTCTCATGCGAAGCAGTGATAATCAGGCCGGGAATCGCGGCAAACCGTGTAGATGCTTCTTTGAGCACTTCGGGGTTGAGCGAGAAGGCCAGAGCTTTATAGATATGGTTGTCTTCCTTGCTCCACACGTCCTCCATGCTCTCTACGTAAGTTACCGCAGCCTGCTGAAACTGCTTGGCGATCATCGCCTTCAGCAGCCAGCCTACTCCGTCGGGGATGTCTTCGTCCTTCAGCTCCGATAATTTTTCCAGGCGGACACGCTTGTCCAGCTCTACATATACATTGTCCTTGGTATACACTTCGTAATAAAGTTCGGTAATTTCATTCATCCAGCGCAATGCAGGAATAATATCCTCTTTGTCGAGCGGCCGGCTTGCCGCAATGGATCCGTCAGGCAGTGTCAGCACGGCTCCGTTCAGGCTGACCACAGGGCACTCCAGCTCGGCCAGCCGCAGCTGCCGCTCTGCATCCATGTAAGAGCGTCCGGTGGCAATCGCCACGATATGCCCCAGACTTTGCGCATGGAGGATAGCCTCGCGGTTCTCCGCGCTAATCCTTCCATCTTCATTTAGTAGTGTCCCGTCCATATCAAGTGCAATCAGCATAGCCGTGTTCTCCTTTTCCGTTCAAAAGTTATCCCCATCGTGGAGAGTGAAATGATTCTTTGTATTTTATCATTAATTTTGTGTAAATAAAAAATCCATTTTCAAGTAAGTGGAGGATTTTCAGAAAGGACTCCGGTCGTGTTACAATGTGAGGTAGACCAACAATCAGGCATCCTGAGCGCTTTTAAGCTTACACTGCCCATTGTGAATTGTTTTTAGGTAAGGGGGATAAAAAATGAAATCCAGAAATTTAGCTACAATATCGCTTGCCGTAATGGCCTGCGGTTTTCTGATTACGCTGTTTTTACCGGAAAATATAGCGACCGAGCTGCTCAGAGGCGGCTTTGAGGCCGGCCTTGTCGGCGGGATTGCTGACTGGTTCGCGGTTACCGCCCTGTTCCGGCACCCGCTGGGCCTGCGGATTCCGCATACCTCGCTGCTGCTCAAGAACCGGGACAAAATCGTGCAGTCGCTGATCTCGGCCATGGAGAATGAACTGCTGAACAAGGCAAGCATTGAGAACAAGCTACGCAAGGTCCGCATTGTCTCTCTGGGCAGCGGGCTGCTGACGAAATTTATGTCCCGAAAAAAAGCAAGAACCGAAATTCTCGGACAGCTTAGCACACTCGTGCAGCGTCTTCCGGTGGAACAAGCGGTGCCGTATCTTCAAACGGCGCTTGCGGACTATCTCCGGGATGCTGAGCTTGGCGTTGCTGCTGACCGGATCGCGACCAGGCTGATGAATGACGGCAAGGATACCGCTGCCCTTGATTATGCGCTGGAGGGAATTTCCGGCTGGAGCGGGCGTCCGGAGACGCGTGCCATGCTGGGCAAGATCGCCAGTGAGAAGCTGGCCGAGGTAAAGCTTGGCGGGCTGAAGGGGATGGCCTTTCAGGCCTTTGTAGGATTTATGGATGCCGACATGCTGGGAGAAATGCTGCAGGGCATGCTGCAGTCAGGTATCCGCGATTTCCGCGAAGCAGACAGTCCATACCGGGAAGAAATGATCCGCGAAATCCGCGTCGCCATCTTCCAGCTTGTGAATGACGAAGCGAAGATCACTGCGCTGAAAGACTGGGCGCACCAAGAGCTGCAGGGCGAAGAAGCAGCTGCGTTTCTGCACCAGCAGCTGGAGGTTTTCCGGGGCAAGGCAGTTGCAATGCTGGAGGAGGACCGGAGTTCCGGCGGGCGCAGGCTGTTCGCGCTGTATACCATGCTGGTCCGCCGCATCAGCGGGGAGACGGAGTGGATTCAGGGCTGGGAAGAACGGATTCGTACTTCATTGATTAATATCGTAGAGGCTAATCATTTCCGGCTTGGTGTATTGGTCAAGGAAAACCTGGATCAAATGGACGATGCAAGCCTCGTTAACATGCTGGAGGATAAAGTAGGCAAGGATTTGCAGTGGATCCGGGTCAACGGCGCTGTATGCGGCTTTGTCGTGGGTCTGGTGCTGACAGTCATCCAGATGATTTGAGGTTAAGGGACAATTGGAAGAGGCAGCAGAGCGTTTCCTGGAGCGGGATTTCCGTCCAAGCGACGCTTTGCTGCCTCTTTAATATGGAGATATGACTTAGGAAGTTGAGCGGCTACAGTTGATTTTTACCGTTGCTGATCGTGAAGGTCTCCAGCACAGGCAGTACAAAGATCTTGCCGTCACCGAAGGAGCCTTGTTCGCCGGTTCTTGCTGTTCTCATAATAATGCTGATGACATCGTCCTTATCATCATCATTGATGACAATCATCAGCAGCTTTTTGGAGATTTGATTGTAGTAGTTGGTTCCAACTTGAATTCCCTTTTGTTTACCGCGGCCCAGCAAATCCATTTTACTGATGGAGGGGAAGCCGGCCAGCATTAATTCAGCCATGACCTCATCCGCTTTCTCAGGTCTAACAATGGCTTTGATCATTAACATAAGGATGCACCCTTTCTACAGCGAATAATTGTTGTAGGGGGTTGCCAGCATCTTGATAGCGGTATAAACTAACACAGTTTGTTATTGGCAACGCTTACAATATGAGTATAATAGCTTCAGCTGCTTATATCCTGCGAAGATGATCACAATTCCTGTGTTACACATTGTCGCAAGGGTAGAGGAGCGCCTGTCAGGCCGACTCCTCGGCTACGGCTTGAGCAGCAGGCGGTAGAGCTCCTCTAATTGTGCTGCGGTATGCTGCCATTCGAAAGTCCGAAGAGCATCGGTGCGGCCCTGCATTCCGATCTTTGCCGCCAGGCTGGGATTCCGGCCTACCCTGAGCATAGCCCTTGCAAAAGGCAATGCTTCCTGGTACCGGTCCACCAGATAACCGTTATGACCCGAAGTGATGATCTCCCGGATACCGCCATTGTTCGAAGCGATAACGGGCAGGCCAGAGGCCATAGCTTCCACATTCACTAGCCCGAAGGATTCATGCCGCTGGGAAGGGCAGACGAAGCAGTCAGCAGCCTGATACAAGCCGTGTATATGGTCGTGGGCGATAGTGCCAAGGAAGGTTACGGATACGCCGAGCCGGCTGGCTAGGCTCCTAAGCTTACGGATATATAATGGTTTGCCAGGGCCTGCGATGATCAGATGGGCGGGCAGACGTTTGTTCATATGCTGCATGGCCCGGATTAGCACCGGCACTCCTTTGCGCGGGATAACCCTGCCCACGAATAATACAGTAAACTTCGGTGGAAGCCGGTATTTTCTGCGCAGAAGCAGACGCTCCGGCAATTCAACAGGGGTGAAGCGGGTTAAGTCAGCTCCCAGCGGAACGACACTGAGCTTTCTGGAAAGCCCCGGAAAACGCCTGGAAAGCCGCTTCTGCAAAGACCTGCTGTTGACCGCAACGGTATTGGCGTATGCAAGGCTGCGGGCAATTCTCGCTTCTGCCGGCACAAAGGTTAGGGAGTGGAGATAGAGCAGTACCGGGGTCTCCGGATGCCGCTGCTTTACAGCGGCCATAAGCAGCGGACGATTGTCGACCTGAATGACATCGAAGGATTCCCCCTCCAGAAAGTGAAGCACAGAAGCCTGGTAACGGGAGGGAGTTCCTGAAGCCAGCCGGATGATCCGCACCTGCTCCAGTTCTGCTGAGTCGGGAAGGATGGCTGTTCTGCGGCTTAGTATCGTTACTTTATGTCTCTGGGATAGCTGTTTGGCAATAGCCCAAATACAGATCTCCACAGACCCGTCTCCCGGTACCGGGAACTGCTCCGGGGCAATAATACAGATATGCATAGCTCCAGCCTCCTCAAAGCCCATTAACGGATGTTCTCTCTCCTACCATATGCGGACTGACAGGCGGAAGACACCCCGGGGCCCATATCAGGCGGCGATTTGCTTCGCTGTCGCTGCAATCACTGCAGCAACCTTTTGTTCCAGCTCGATGATTTTCTGTTTACTGGCGGCAATCTGCTTGTATCCGGAAAGGAGTGAGGCCAGGGATTGTCCGGCAAGAACCGGATTCTGCTTGCGGATGGCGGACTTAAAGTCTCCGAAGTCTGCAGTTATCCGCTGGTTCAGTGCGGTCGCCACGCTTTTCTGGGACTTGATGGTGGTCTGGGGGCTGTCAATGCCGGCTAAGGTTTTGCGCGCTGCAGCAATCTTTCGGCTGCGCTCCTCTTTGGCAGCCTTTAGAAGGGCTTCTTTGTCCCGGATCTCCTGGCGGGCGATTTGAACGGCAATTTTCATGGCCTCTGCCTGTGTACGCAGAACGGAATTCAGCGTCTTGTCCTTAAGTCCCTTCAACAGGGTGATCCGGTTATTAAGCGCACTATATTGATCAAAGAGAGGCTGATAATGCTGTTTGACGCTGCTGACTGCAGAGGTGAGCTTGGCCACAGCAGCCTGATCGATCTCTTTAATCTGGTTCCGGACCACAAGCAGTGCTTGTGCGTTGCTCTCATGCAGGATACGGATCTGCTCTTCACGGCTCTCATACTGAGCAGTCTGGGCAGAGAGTTCACTGTACTGGCTTTTCAGCTTGACTCTGGCTGAGGATTCAGCGGCTGCTGCAGTCAGTTCAAAAGCAGCCTGAATCGAGGGTGTCAGTACAGCGGCAGCGGCGTTTGGTGCACCAGCTGAGGTGAATAAGGAAACCATAAGCATGAGTGCTGCAGGGAATATTTTCATAAGCTTGTTCAACATGGGTTCTCCTCCTGTCGTCACTATTGTCCGCAAACGGCAAAAAGCACCCGTAAGTAAAAGGCAAATAAGCCTTTATTACGGGTGCTTCCATCGTAATTGGTTAAATATGTGATATTAACCAACACTCTAAATGAACCGCAGAGAGCCGTCAACATTTAAAATTCTTAATTTGTGTTCCGAAGTCGCCCTGTACATTTCTTCCGGCTTCCTCTTATCGTATACTGGTAGAAGTACAACTGAGAGTCTGCACAGAGCTGGCTCATGATGAAGGGAGCCCTTATAAAATGAATTACTTGGCAGAGAACGGCAGTATTCTGGATCAAGCATTCATGATGTCTCCAGTAGGGATGGCTGTATGGGCCATAGAGGCGGACAAGTGGATTAAGGTTAACTCCGCACTTTGCAATATTCTGGGCTGCAGTCAGTCCGATTTTCTTGAAGGAGCTTTGTGCAGCGGTGATCATGCATCACTGGCGGAACTGGAAGGATTGTCCCTGGCAGGGAGCATTGATGGGCAATCTTTCCCGCCGGGTGCTTCTGTAGTCAAAGAATTGAGATTCCACAACCGTGCCGGACGCCCTGTATGGCTGTCTCTTACGCTTGTCCGTCCAGAAGAAGGACAGGCCTCCCCGCATATTATAGTTTATGCCCTGGATATTACCGACAGGAAAATCGCTGATCAGCTGACTGTAGACAGCCGCGATTTATACGATTTATTTATAAAAGATGATCAAAACATTATTTCCTTTACCCAGCCGGACGGCATCATGAGCTTTATTTCACCTTCTGTGAAGAAGCTGCTCGGCTATGAGCCAGAAGAGCTGATCGGCAGGAACCGGCTGGAATTCTATCATCCGGATGATGTCGCAGGCCTGGACAAGTCGTTCGAGGGACTTCTGCGGAATGATACGTATACCCGTCGTCTCCGCCACAAGGAAGGGCATTATATCTGGTTTGAAACCTCTTTTCATGCTATCCGGAATGAGCAGAATGAAATCACGAGAATTATGGGCATTGGCCGGAATGTGACCCGCCGCAAACAGAATGAAGAAGCGCTTGCCGAAGCACAGCGGGTTGCCAGAATCGGCTCCTGGACCTGGGATTTAGTCAAAAGCAAGCTGACCTTCTCGGAGGAGCTGCGGCGTATTCTGCATTATAGTGTAGGTCCAAACGATGTGGATTACCAGACGTTCGCCAAGCTGGTCCATCCGGAGGACCTGAACTATTTGTATGAGAATGTAGAGCTGGCACTGAATCATGGAGAATCCAGCGAAGCTACCTACCGGCTGGTCCTCCCTGACAATACCCAGCTGGCAGTAAATATTCAGTCGGATGTGGTCTACAGCCCGGAAGGACAGCCTGTCAAGCTAATCGGCATGATGCAGGATATTACCGAGCGCCAGCAGATGGAACAGCAGCTTAGGGAGAGCGAGCGCAATTTCCGGCTGATGTCCGAAAATTCACTGGATCTGATTTCGCGCCTTACGGTCGACGACGTTATCTTTTTGTACTGCTCCCCGGCCAGCCGTACTTTGCTTGGTTACAAGCCTGAGGAGATGGTCGGTACCAGCGCCTATGACTATCTTCATCCCGACGACCTGCCCGTAATACAGGAAAAGATGATGCAGAATAAGGCAGCCGGTTTCATTTCGCCGATCTCTTACCGGTACCGCCACAAAAACGGCAGCTATATCTGGTTCGAGACGAACAGCCGTTACATTTTTGATGAGCAGGGACAGGTGGTAGAGATTATTGCTGTCGCCAGAGATATTACAGAGCGCAAGCAATTCGAGTCGAGGCTGCAGGAGAATGAGCAGCGTTACAAATCGCTGTTTGAGTACAATCCGTCTGCGGTATATTCGATGAACCTGCAGGGGGATTACTTAACCGCGAATGCTATTTTGGAGAAATTGTCCGGCTACTCCATGGAAGAGCTGATCGGCAATTACTACGGGCCGCTCGTGCATGAGAAGGACATTGAGAAGACAAATTATCATTTTTCTATGGCCTGCAAGGGAGTCCCGCAAAGCTATGAACTCACGCTGATTCATAAAGACGGACATCTGGTGGAGATCAATACGGTCAATATTCCGATTATAGTCGATGACGAAGTTGTCGGTGTCTACGGGATTTCCCGTGATATCACCGAACGCATCCGGTATACCGAGCAGATTGAGAAGTTGAGCAATGATTATACCCTGATCCTCAATGCGGTCTCCGAGGGCATATTCGGACTTGATACGGAAGGGAGGATAACCTTTATCAATCCTGCCGGTGCGGAGATGCTGGGCTTTGCCTATGGTGAGATTATGGGACGCCCATATCTTGGTCATATTCAGCAGACAGCACGGGACGGCATCTATTCCCGGCCAGAAGAATCGCCGCTGATACGGGCAGTCCAGACCGGGGAGTCCCTTTCAAGCAAGGATGCGGTGTTATGGCGGAAAGACGGATCAAGCTTTTTGGCGGAATACCAGGTGACCCCTCTGTTTGATAAAGGAGAGCGTATCGGTGCGGTTGTCGTCTTCCGGGACAATACTAATGAGAAGGAAATCATCCGCGCCAAAGAATCAGCAGAGAAGGCGGATCAGGCCAAATCGGAATTTCTCGCCATCATGAGCCATGAGCTGAGAACTCCGATGAATGGCATTATGGGCATGACAGACCTGCTCGCAGAGACAGAGCTTGACGAGGAGCAGCGCGGGTACGCCAACATTATCAGTGAGAGCAGTGCTTCCCTGCTGTATATTCTGAATGAAATTCTGGATTTCAGCAAAATTGAAGCCGGAAAAATGACTCTGGTGCAAGAGCCTCTGAGCCTGGAAGGGATCATGGAAAGTGTCACTGAGCTGTTCCTGCCTAAAGCCAAGGAAAAAAACATCGGGCTGAGCTGCCGGATAGCCCCGGATGTACCGGAGCTGATTATGGGGGATGCGGCCCGGCTGCGGCAGGTCATGGTTAACCTGGTCAGCAATGCTGTTAAATTTACCGAGGCCGGGCATGTTGCTATTGCTGTAGAGACGCAATTCTGTCCTAACCGGCGCAAGCTCACGCTGAAATTTAGTATACGGGATACAGGAATCGGCATTCCGCCCGAGAAGCAATCCCAGTTGTTTCAATCCTTCTCGCAGCTGCATCCGGCAATTAACCGCAAATACGGCGGGACCGGACTCGGACTTTCAATCTGCAAACGGCTGGTTGAGCTCATGGGCGGGGCCATTGCCGTGGACAGCAAGGAGGGGGAGGGCTCCACTTTTTATTTCACCCTGCCTATTGATATTGACAGCGACCCGGACGAATGCGCTGAGGATATTGTAAGTGCAGAGGAGGGGACAGCAGGCCAAAGTGGAGAGGACACCGTCAGCACCCTTTACGCATTGCCAGAGCCGGTGGAGGAAACGCTCCGGTTAGCCGGGGACCTCCCGCTTGCAGAACCAAAATACGGGCCGCTGCGGATATTGGTTGCCGAAGATCATCCAATCAACCAAAAGCTGCTCCTGACCATGCTGCAGAAAAGAGGCTATAACGCCGACCTCGTAGAAAATGGACAACAGGCACTCCAAGCGGTGCAGCAGCAGGACTATGATCTTATCTTTATGGATGTGCAGATGCCGGTGATGAGCGGGCTAAGTGCAGCAGCCCAGATTAGTAGGCTGCCTGTAACCGGCAGCCGGCCCTATATGGTAGCTGTAACTGCCTACGCCAGACCGGAGGATCGGGAGAAATGCCTGGCTGTAGGTATGGAGGATTTTATCAGCAAGCCGTTTCTCGCTTCTGACATCGAACGTATACTGCGGGAGCGGCAGGAGAAGATATCCCTATGACACAGTCTCTGCTAAGCCGCCGGATTCCTGCGGAACCCTATACTCAGTGGGAGCCGGGCGTTCGTTCACCCGGCTCGGCCTGCGGGCCTGCCACTATGGCAGCGTTAATGGAATATTGGCACACGTGGCAGGGGGCAGCCTTTATTCCTGGAATGAGGCATTTTGACACCAAAGCAGCACATATAAATAACATATACAGCCGTCACGGCGGAAGACCTTGGGGTATGAGTGTGCGCAGCTTCACCCGAGGCATCCATGCATATCTGAGGTCTGCTGCCGGGAAGGATGGCCATAACGGATGGCAGCACACTGTAACCGTCTTTAATGATATGGAGCGGTATATAGCGGAGATTGATGCAGCCAGGCCAGTAGCACTCAAGTTTGACAAATGGTTCAGCTTCCGCTGGCAAGGGGATTTTGCCTACAATTATCACTGGGTTCTGGGGATCGGCTATGAACAGCCTGCTGGCGGAAAAGGGCCGGTGCTCCTTGTTCACGATAATGGACTCCGCCTTAGGGACGGCGGTTACCGCCCGGGGCAGGAGCGTCGCATCCTTTATCTTCCCAATCAGAATATCATCACAATGGTAGCACTGGACATAACCCGGGCGTAGTCCTGAAGTCTAATCGGGAACCGCTCCTTTAACCTGTACAGGGAGGAGCGGGCAAAAAGTTTGTACAAACGTTTGCGCAAATTGGATAATGGCGCTATAATTCCAGTTATTAAAGGGTAAAGGAGACAGGTTGCCTTGTCCGTACAAAAAGAAATGAAAGAACCTATTTATTATGGTGATCCGGCGGCCACGGACGGAATCTCCGTGTTCGACCAGGATTTTGATGATCTTTTCAGTTATGATGGCGATGATCTAGGCCTAAGCTATACTCCTGCTCAATCCGCCTTTTGCCTATGGGCACCCACTGCATTTGAGGCTGAGGTTGTGCTCTATGAGTCATGGCAGGAAGCTGAAGGAGAACATTTGCCGATGACCCG
The DNA here is from genome assembly GCF_017086365.1 of Paenibacillus tianjinensis. Classification (NCBI taxonomy): domain Bacteria; kingdom Bacillati; phylum Bacillota; class Bacilli; order Caryophanales; family Paenibacillaceae; genus Paenibacillus; species Paenibacillus tianjinensis. Next base: position 417,509 of record NZ_CP070969.1, read on the forward strand.
GGATGTGCGGGGGGTCTGGAGGCTGAAGGTTGCCGGAGACTTGGACGGGAAGTTCTATACATACCGGGTGCGTGTCGGGGAGCAGTGGAATGAAGCGGCAGATCCATACGCCCGGGCTGTCGGAGTCAACGGAGATCGGGGCGCAATTCTCGATTTACGCAAGACTGACCCTGAGCGTTGGACTGACGGGAAACCGCCTCTGGCCGATCCGGTCGATTCCGTAATCTACGAGCTGCATTTGCGTGACTTATCCGTCCATCCGGCGAGCGGCATTACCCATAAGGGACAATATCTTGGTCTGGCGGAAGAGGGCACCCGCGGTCCGGGCGGAATTCTTACCGGCCTTGATCATATTGCCGGCCTCGGGGTAACGCATGTGCAGCTGCTGCCTATCTACGACTATGCTACAGAAAGCGTGGATGAGACCAGGCTCAGCCAGCCCCATTATAACTGGGGATATGATCCGAAGAATTACAATGCGCCGGAGGGCTCTTACGCCACCGATCCTTATGTACCGGCCGTACGCATCCGCGAATTGAAAACTATGATCCAGGCGCTGCATGACAACGGTCTGCGGGTGATTATGGATGTGGTCTACAATCATGTATATGACGGATTCCGCGTCAATTTCACCAAGCTGGTTCCCGGCTACTATTTGCGCTATAAGCCGGATGGCAGTCTGTCTAACGGGTCGGGCTGCGGCAATGATGTCGCCAGTGAACGGCTGATGATGTCCCGTTTTATTGTAGAATCCGTCCTTTACTGGGCCAGAGAGTATCATATCGACGGCTTCCGCTTTGATCTGATGGGACTGATTGATATTGAGACAATGCAGGAAGTCCGCCGCAGATTGGATGAGATCGATCCTTCGATCCTAACGATCGGGGAGGGCTGGATTATGGATACGGAGCTTGCCCCTTCGCGGCTGGCCAGCCAGAGTAACGCGGATGTGCTGCCGGGCATCGGGCATTTTAACGACGGCTTCCGCGATGCAGTGAAGGGTAACATCTTCCGGTATGAGGAGCCGGGGTTTATCGGCGGCATGGGTGGGCTTGAAGAGGCCGTGAAGACAGGGATTACCGGCGGAGTAGTGTACGGTCAAGCTACAGGACAGTTTGCTGACGAGCCGCAGCAGTGTGTGAACTTCGTGGAATGCCATGATAACCATACGATGTGGGATAAAATCGTGCTATCCTCCGAGGGGGTAAGCGATTCCCGCCGTGAAGCGATGCACCGCCTGGCCTCGGCCATGGTGCTGACGAGCCAGGGGATTCCGTTTGTTCACGCCGGACAGGAGTTCATGCGTACTAAGGATGGGGTTGAGAACAGCTATAAGTCGCCTGTTGAGATCAACCGCATGGATTGGGAACGCTGCGCTGCGCATACCAGTGATGTCGCTTATATGAGACGGCTAATCGCTTTGCGCAAGGCGCATCCGGCCTTCCGTCTGCGCACGGCGGAAGAAATCCGTACCCGGCTCATCTTTGAGCGGTCGCCGGCCGGTACGGTCGCCTACACGCTGCGTGATCATGCCGGAGGAGATTCTGCTAAGCACTTGTATGTGCTCTATAATGCGAATCCGGACGGGGCTTCGCTGAGCCTGCCTGATCTTGGGGAATGGAGCATCCTGTTCGGGGATGAGCTGGTCACGAGTGTTGCTGGAGGCAAGCTGGCAGTCCGGGGACTTGGAATGGTTGTGCTGGCAGTGCAGCCTTAGGCAGCTCCGCTTGTTATGTGCTTTGCCGGAACGGATACCGCCCCTAAAAGGGGAGGGTATCCGTTTCTTTTTGCGTTTTATCGGCCAACATGTGAGGCGCTGCTTATCATGCGTTTAAAGCCCAATAAGGCATCTCCAGAGCGCTTTGCCCATTCCCCGAAATTTTATCTAAAAAAGTGACATTGCTCATTTAGGCGATAGTGGATAAATGATAATATTAAGGCATTTCAATCCAAGAAAGATCCTAACAGGGACTGTGAAGGGGCGGAAATCCGTCACATCACAACTTCTTGCTTTGCTGCTTTACAGTGACAAATAACTAGTCGGTGACGGAGAGTAACGGCCAATCAGAGAAACTCGGAGGATGACAGGAATGGGTAAAACAACCGGATTTTTAGAGTATCAGCGGCAGGCTCCTGCGGAGTGCGAGCCTTTAGAACGCATTAAGAACTGGGATGAATTTGTAATACCAATGGATGAAGAAAAGCTGAAGGAGCAAGGGGCCCGCTGTATGGACTGCGGAACACCGTTCTGTCATGTGGGGCGTCTGCTCTCCGGGATGGCATCCGGCTGTCCGCTGCATAATCTGATTCCCGAGTGGAATGACTTAGTATACCGCGGCAACTGGCAGGTCGCTTTGAAGCGCCTGCATAAGACCAATAACTTTCCGGAGTTTACAGGACGTGTCTGTCCCTCGCCTTGTGAAGGGGCTTGCACGGTAGGACTGAACGGCAAGCCGGTAACCATCAAATCCATTGAGCGGTCAATTGTAGATAGAGGTTTTGCTGAAGGCTGGATCGTTCCTGAGCCTCCTTTGGTCCGTACAGGTAAGAAGGTAGCCGTAGTCGGTTCAGGCCCGGCAGGACTCGCCTGTGCGGCGCAGCTTAACAAGGCCGGACATACCGTAACTGTATATGAACGGGCAGACCGGATCGGTGGACTGCTGACGTACGGAATTCCCAATATGAAGCTGGATAAGCAAACCGTTCAACGGCGGGTGGATCTTCTGGCTGCCGAAGGGATTACCTTTGTGACCCGGACTGAAATCGGCAAAGATATAACTGCTTCACAGCTTCAGGAAGACCATGATGCCGTTGTGCTGTGCGGCGGCTCGACGCAGGCGCGTGACCTGCCGATTGAGGGACGTGAGCTTCGCGGGATACACCAGGCGATGGAGTTTTTGACACTGAACACGAAGAGCCTGCTTGATTCCGGACTGGCAGACGGAGAATATCTCTCTGCTGCAGGCAAAGACGTAGTCGTTATCGGCGGCGGCGACACGGGTACCGACTGTGTGGCGACTTCCATCCGGCATGGCTGCCGCAGTGTAATCCAGCTCGAAATTATGCCGCAGTCTCCGCTGACCCGCCAGGCCAGCAACCCTTGGCCGGAATGGCCAAAGGTACTGAAGGTGGATTACGGCCAGCAGGAAGCAGCATCCTTGTACCAAGAAGATCCGCGCCGCTATCTCGTTTCTTCGAAGCGTTTTGTCGGAGATGATGGCGGACATGTCCAGGAACTGCATACCGTACGGATAGAATGGACCCGTAATGAGCAGGGGCGGATGATTCCAGTGGAAGTGCCGGGCAGCGAAGAAGTAATTAAAACGCAGCTTGTGCTGCTGGCCCTTGGCTTCACGGGACCTGAAGATACAGTGCTGGATCAGCTTGGAGTGGAGCGTGATGAGCGTTCCAATGCCAAGGCGGAGTTCGGTACGCAAACCACCAATATCGAGGGCGTATTTGCAGCCGGAGACATGCGCCGTGGACAGAGTCTGGTAGTATGGGCGATTGATGAAGGACGTCAGACTGCGCGTGAAGTGGACCGCTATTTGATGGGCGCCTCCAATCTGCCTTGATTAATCCATGAATACCAAGGTATGCGACACGACAGGACGCCAGCGGCGTCCTGTTTTGCGCTCCGGGTACAAGAGGAAGTAAGATGAATAGTAAAGCGAATAAGGGAAGGGAAGATCACCTGATGAAACTAATGTTTATCTCCGATATTCATGGCTCACTGTTTTGGCTGGAACGGGCTTTAGAAAAGGCTGAGCAGGAACAGCCGCATACCCTTGTGATCTTGGGGGATTTTTTGTATCACGGACCGAGGAATCCGCTGCCGGAGGGGTACGACCCGCAAGGTGTTGCTGCCCGGCTGAATGCCTACGGCAAATCACTTGTGGCTGTGCGCGGTAATTGCGATGCTGAGGTAGATCAGATGCTGCTGGAGTTTCCGATGATGGGCGATTATGTGCTGATCCTCCATGAAGGCAGAAAAATCTACGCCACACACGGTCATGGCTTCAGCATCGATCAATTGCCTCCGCTCGTTCCGGGTGATGTCTTTATCCAGGGGCACACCCATCTTCCGGTAGCAGACGTAAAGGAAGGAATATATGTGCTTAATCCGGGTTCGATCTCTTTGCCCAAAGAGAATAACCCGCATTCATACGGGATCATGGTTGACGGGAAATTCACCATTAAAGACTTTGAAGGCAACGTGGTGAAAGACATACAATTGTAGAATAAAGTAATAATAAATCAAGGTTATTCTGGAAAGCAGATCAGGGAAAAATGTGCGGAAACCAAAGAAGAAGCTGTGCCATTGGCGCAGCTTCTTCTTTGGTTCTATTTTATTATAATCCTACCTGTAGTTGCTAAAAGACTGCGGAAAACTCTTAACCCCCGGCACCATGGGTCATAGGCTGAAACACATTAGCTTGAATTGAATCGCTGCTGCTGGCATACGCAGGTACGGCAAGGAGAAGCACAATACTAGCTACTGACAGTAATAATGCCATCTTTCTCTTCATTGATCTTTTGCACCTCGCTAATGGAATTTGTGTACCTCTGAATTACTTCCGGGGATGCAGATACCCGGTGTTTCTCGAATAACCCCACACATTTAACAATGTTGGTGTCATTTCTTATAGTAACAGATGATTCCAAACTCTCTAGTAAGTAATGGAAGCCAAATTCGAATTTATTTCGGCTAAGATGGTAAATCGCTAACTCGGTCAGAAACCGGGTATATCGGTCACCCGTTAATTGCTGATTGAATTTACCTAAGCGGCTGTGCTGTTCTCTGTAGGACAGATGGTCCTTAAAGCGCTCAAGAATGTCATCAACATTAAACCCGTAACGGTTAGCAGCCTGCATAATTTTGAATAAGGCCGGGAAAATCTCGTCTTCCTTGGTTTCAACATAATGTATATATTCAGGCAGCACCTCGACTTGACCGGCCATTAAGCGGTACAAATACATATTGGCCGTTGCCCATTCCTGAAACTGCTCCATAACCCGCTGTTCTTCTTGGCTGTATGGAGTATTTACCCAGCTCATATCGGAGTATAAGGAAGCATGATACAGAGCGTTATCATAATTGCCGAGTTCATCGGAAACCAATGACCGCAATAAATGTGCATACAATATATAGTAAATAAGCGGTCGTGTTGGCTGCTTCTGGGTGCTTTCTTTTTTTGTCGTTTGCTTATACTGCAGGCTGGCTTTTTGGCCTAAAAGCTCGGCTAGCTCATCAACCTTCTCCCAGCGGTGCATGGAAGCAAATACATCGGCCAGATGCTTAAGCGCATCGAGCTGATCGGCTTCGTCCAGGCGCTCTACATAGGGTTCGAATTGATTGGCGGCATGCAGGTTCGCATCCTGGCTCTCACTGAGCCCGATTGTAAACAGTCTATAACGGCAGAGGGCGAGTCGTTCGGAATGCTGGAAACGTTCACCTTCTGCGACACTTTCGTATATCAGTGCAGCGGCGGCACGGCTGCCCTGATTGAACAGCTCTTCGGCCGTATCAAACAGCATGGGGGAGTATATCAGCTTGTCCATAATGTGCTGGACTACACGGTGGATGCAGTCGAGTTTATTCAGTTCTGCGCACCGCTGGAGGAGAGGTCCGATCCGCCGCCAGTCCGGAGCGCCGTTAATAATGTAATTATCGACATACAGCTCATAAAAATAGCCTTCAGGCAGATCCATGGCTATGGTGATTCGGTCAAGCTGCTGCATTGCAATCGGACGATGTCCCTGGATCACATTGCTGAGTGTACCGGAATTCATTCCCGAGCGGGCGGCAAATTTTGAAATCGTCAAAGCTTCTCTTTTCATGTAATCTTCGAGCTCTGTTAGGATCGTTGATGCAGGTTCCAAGTCATGACCACCTTTCACGCTGTAGGTCCGGCAATTATAATTGTACATCTTCCAGTATTATACAAAATCTAACGATGGTCAATATTAGAGATACGTCGTATATGTGAACATGCTGTTTTCTGGCAATTGAGCGTGTCACCAGTTTATTGTATGATGGGTAAGGAGCTTTTTAGTAGTGATAATCTGCTCCAAATTTAACCAGTAGAGGTAGCTAACGAATGTATCCTAAAGAATTGAACTATACAATGCCCGCGGAATGGGACAAGCACGAACGGACCTTCATCTCCTGGCCGGTGCAGGCGTCGATGGTATTTCCGGATAACTATAAAGCTGTAAGCGAAGGCTATACTGAGATTATACAGGCGATTGCCGAGTTTGAGCCAGTAACAGTTATAGTAAATCCTGAAGAACTGGCAGCGGTGGAGGCTCTGGGCCTTGGAGCCAATGTAACGCTTTTGCCGATCCGGCATAATGATGCCTGGCTGCGTGATAACGGGCCGACATTTGTTGCGGCCGGGGACGGGAAGCTCGCCGGTGTGAACTGGAAGTTCAATGCCTGGGGCGGCAAATATATGCCTTGGGACCTTGATGATGAGGTGGCCCCGCAGATTCTGGAGCAGCTGCAGGTTGAACGGTTTGATGCACCGCTCGTCATGGAGGGAGGCTCGATCCACACCGATGGTGAAGGAACACTGATTACCACGGAGGAGTGCCTGCTTAATACCAACCGCAATCCCGAGCTTAGCCGTGAAGAGATTGAAGATTATGTGCGCAAATTCACTGGTGCAGAGTCGATCATCTGGCTGAAACGCGGTCTCAGCGGTGACGAGACTGACGGACATGTCGATAATATTGCTTGTTTTGCCGCACCGGGCAAAGTAATTATCCAGGTATGTGAGGATCCGCAGGACGAGAATTATGAGATTACCCGGGAGAATCTGCGTATTCTGGAGAGTGCAGTGGATGCTAAGGGCCGGAAGCTGGAGATTATCCGGATTGCCCAGCCTCCGCGGGTTGATTATGAGGACAGCCGCCTGACGCTCAGCTACTTGAATTTTTATTTTGTCAACGGCGGGATCATCCTGCCGGTATTCGGCGGTACGGCTGCAGAGACGGATAAGCTGGCTGAGCAGCAGCTGGCCCGGCTGTTCCCTGACCGCAGAATCCGCACGGTGAACGGTATGGCCGTGATTGGTGAGGGCGGCAATGTGCACTGCACTACCCAGCAGATGCCGGCAAGGAAATAAAATGAATTTTGGCAAGGAGGACTAACAACGTGAGAAAACTAAAGGTAGCCGCAACACAAATGAGCTGTTCCGGCGACATTGATGAGAATATCCGCAAGGCTGAAGTCCTGGTTAGAGAAGCGGCGTCACAGGGAGCGCAGATTATTTTGCTGCAGGAGCTGTTCGAAACACCGTATTTCTGCCAGAAGGAAAAGTCCGACTATTACGCGTATGCTACAGAGCTTGAGCACAACAAAGCCGTGAACCATTTCAAGGCGATCGCTAAAGAGCTGCAAGTAGTGCTGCCCATCAGCTTTTATGAGAAGAAAAACTATGCGCGTTACAATTCACTGGCGGTGATTGATGCCGACGGAACCGTAATGGGTAAATACCGCAAGAGTCATATTCCGGACGGTCCCGGATATGAGGAGAAGTTCTACTTCAATCCCGGTGATACCGGCTTCAAGGTATGGAATACCCGCTATGCCAAAATCGGCGTGGGCGTCTGCTGGGACCAGTGGTATCCGGAAGCGGCCAGAGTGATGAGCCTGATGGGGGCGGAAATTCTGTTCTACCCGACAGCCATCGGTTCAGAGCCGCAGGACGGCTCCATTGATTCTAAGGACCACTGGCAGACCTGCATGCTGGGTCATGCGGCGGCGAACCTGATCCCCGTTGTGGCTTCGAACCGGATTGGTGAAGAAACAGACGAGGAATCCAGCATTAACTTCTACGGCTCCTCGTTCATCGCCGGCCCGCAGGGCAACAAGATTGTCGAAGCCGGACGGGATGAGCAGGCGGTACTGGTTAGCGAATTCGATCTGGATGCCCTTGAGGTCGGCCGGATTGAATGGGGGATTTTCCGTGACCGCCGTCCCGAGCTGTACCGGATGATTGCTTCCTATGACGGTGATCTGACGTTTTAAAGGATAAGAATCTATAGGCTTCACCCATAAAACGGCCGTCTCTATGGGGCGGCAATGATGTTATAAGGCTATCTCTGCGGAGATGGCCTTTTTTGTGTACCGGGAGTTTCATATGCGGGGGGCGGCAGTAAATGTTACAATCCATTGATAATATGTCATATAATCTAACGTGATTAAGAAAAGTTAATTGTCACCACTGCTTTAATCTGATAAAATCTCTTTAAGTATTTTACAAAAACAGTGGGGGGATTGGAGTATGGGGATCGGGAAAAAGTGGGCCATGTCAGCTTTAGCTGCATGTTTCGTGCTAACGATGGTGGGCTGCGGCTCAAATAACAATGCGGCAAGTAATGGTGCAGCGGGTGAAATGATCAAATTCGCCAGTGACGCCAGCTATGCACCGATGGAGTATATGGATACGGACACCATCAAGGGCTTTGACATTGATTTCATCAAAGCGGTTATGGAAGAAGCGGGGATTAAATACTCGGTAACCAATACCGGCTGGGATACGATGCTTACAAGTGTGAAGCAGGGGACGGAATATCAGGCCGGTCTTTCTTCCGTATCCATCACAGATGAACGCAAGGAAACCTATGACTACTCCATTCCTTATTTTGAATCGACGAACATGATCATGGTCAAAGAAGGCAGTGACATTAAGAACGCTCTGGACCTGAAGGATAAAGTGGTAGCGGTTCAGGGGGCTACGACAGCCGATGATCTGATGAGCGGAATCATGGGTGTCGACAACGCCAACCTGAAACGCTTTGACAGCAATGCAGTGGCGCTGATGGAGCTGAACAGCGGCGGAGCCGATGCGGTTGTAGCGGATATTGCCATCGTGAATGAATATATCAAGAACAATCCGAATGAGAAATTGACCGGAATTATTGATAAGGAAAACTTCGGTTCCGAGTACTACGGCATCCTCTATCCTAAAGGCAGTGAATGGAAAGCCAAGCTCGACCCGGCGATCAAGGCGATCATTGAGAACGGGAAGTATGCGGAAATCTACAAAACATGGTTCGGGGAAGAGCCGGATACGGCCACTCTTCTGAGCGCGGAGTAAGGCGGGGAAACAACAAAGCATGCGTAATGATTGCTATTGCGCATGCTTCTTTTTTTGAAGAGAGCAATAGAGAAAGATAGACGCAGAAGAGAAGGGAAGAGTTCTATGGATTTCAGATTTGACATCATCGTTCATTATTTACCGGTTTTATTGCGAGGGACACTGTTTACGATCGGCGTGTCCATCGTCTCGATTCTGTTCGGCTCGATTCTGGGGCTGGGCATCGGATTCGGCAAAATGGCGCCAAAGGCCATCTTCCGCTGGCCCTTTCATTCTTACATTAACTTTTTCCGGGGGACGCCGCTGTATGTGCAGATTCTGATCGTACACTTTGGGGTGATTCCTGCTTTTTACGGTACGACTAATGTGCTGCTGACTTCGTTTGTGGCGCTTTCACTGAACTCGGCCGCTTACTCAGCAGAGATATTCCGTGCAGGTATCCAGTCTATCGATCCGGGGCAGCGTGAAGCGGCCTTATCGCTTGGAATGACCAAATGGCAGGCGATGCGCTTTATTATTTTGCCGCAGGCGATCAAACGGATGGTTCCGGCGTTCGGGAATGAATTTATTGTTCTGGTCAAGGATTCCTCTCTGCTGGCGCTGGTAGCTGCCCCTGAAATCATGTACTGGAGCAACACGATGAAGGGCCAATATCTGCGGATCTGGGAACCGTATCTGACTGCTGCCCTGATCTATTTCATCCTTACCTATTCCCTCAGCAAGCTGCTCAATTATATCGAACGGAAGGTGTAAGTTCATATGGAGCCTATTATCTCGGTCAGACATTTGCATAAATCCTTCGGAGCCCACAGGGTGCTGACGGATATTAACGTGGATATTCACAGCCGGGAGGTTGTGGTGGTAATCGGACCTTCGGGTTCGGGCAAATCGACCTTTTTGCGCTGTCTCAATTTGCTGGAGCAGCCGCAGGACGGCGATATCATTATTGAAGGCACTTCCTTGATGGCCAAAAGCACAAGGATTAACGATATCCGTACAGAGGTTGGAATGGTGTTCCAGCAGTTCAATCTGTTTCCGCACAAGAAGGTCATCGAGAATATTATGCTGGCACCGATGCAGGTCCGTAAGTGGCCCGAGGACAAGGCGCGGCAGAAGGCACTGGAGCTGCTGCAGAAGGTAGGCTTAAGCGAAAAGGCAGAGATGTACCCCGCTTCTCTCTCCGGGGGGCAGTCACAGCGTGTAGCGATCGCCCGGGCGCTTGCCATGGAGCCGAAGATCATGCTCTTTGACGAGCCGACGTCGGCGCTGGATCCGGAAATGGTCGGCGAAGTGCTTGCCGTAATGAAGGATTTGGCCCGTGAGGGAATGACTATGGTTGTGGTTACCCATGAGATGGGCTTTGCCCGCGAAGTAGGGGACCGGGTGCTGTTTATGGAGCAGGGGATTGTTGTGGAGGAAGATGCGCCGGAGCGGTTGTTCGGCAATCCGTCACATGAGCGTACCCGGGAATTTTTGTCGAAGGTTCTGTGAAAATCTGGCAAACTAGAATATTACATTTCAATCGGTTATATTAGAAGAGTAGGCGGGAGTGTCGATGAATACACCAGATATCTGTCGAAAGACGGAGGGGAGGCTCTCTAATATCTTTAGTTATCATAACTTATAATGATAGAAGGAGAATACGATGAGCACATTTAAAAATTGGCTGAACACAACTAAAAGCGGACTGACTGAACAGGTTAAGAAATTTAAAAATAAAGATTTCATGAATGCGGTCGTTGCGGGCTGCGCTTTAGTGGCTGCTGCAGACGGCAAGATTGAAGAGGCTGAGAAGAACAAAATGGCCGGATACATGAACCTCAGTAACGAACTCAAGGTATTTGATATGAGAGATGTCATTACCCAGTTTAACTTCTATGTCAGCAATTTCGAATTCTCCCCGGAGATCGGCAAACAGGAAGCGCTCAAGTCTATCGCTAAATTTAGCGGCAAACCGGAAATCGGCCGCGTCATTGTAGGCGTATGCTCTGCCATCGGGGCGGCTGACGGTGATTTTGATGAGCAAGAAAAGGCTGTTGTACGGAATATCTGCAGTGTGCTGGGACTCAGTCCAAGCGAATTCAGCCTCTAAGGCCTGCTGGATATTTGCCATTAATTCGATGAAACGAAACAGGTTCTTGACCGTATCACTGATATAACATCCTCATGCTAGACTTACAGGCTGTGATTCTTTTCGGAAACGGAGGTACTTGAAATTGGCTGGAATTAATCTGGTAAAAGGTCAGAAGATTGATTTAACTAAAGGTAATGCCGGGCTGTCGAATGTCATTGTAGGTTTGGGCTGGGACCCCGCCGAGCCTGCCCGCGGGTTCTTCGGTGTGAAGAAACAGGCGAATGTGGACTGCGATGCCTCAGCACTGCTGCTAAGTGAGAACGGCAAGCTGGTCAATAAAACAAATCTTGTATGCTTCCACAACAAACAGAATCCGAACAATTCGGTTGTTCACTCCGGGGACAACCTGACCGGTGACGGTGATGGAGACGACGAACAGATCATGGTCAATCTGAAGGCGATCCCTTCCGATGTGCACAAGGTTCTGGTTGTTGTTAATATTTATGATGCCGTCAACCGCAAGCAGGATTTCGGAATGATCAAATCCGCGTACATCCGGATCATGAATGCTGCAGGCAGCGGCGAGCTGGTCCGGTTTAATCTGACGGATAATTACACAGGCTTTACGGCGCTTATCTGCGGGGAGCTTTACCGCCATGGCGAGGAATGGAAATTCGCGGCGATCGGTGAAGGATCCCATGCAGCACATATTAATCAACTGGCTGAACGATACATCTAAATCTAATAGAAGAGAGGTTTCTACTTATGGCGATTAATTTATCTAAGGGACAAAAGATTGATTTGACGAAATCCAATCCGGGCTTGACCAAGATTACGGTCGGTCTCGGCTGGGATACCAACAAATATGACGGCGGCAAGGATTTTGACCTTGACGTGTCCGTATTTTTGACCAATGCAAGCGGCAAGGTTGCTAAAGAGAGCAACTTCATCTTCTTCAACAATAAGCAGAATGAGAATGGTTCGGTAATTCATACCGGAGATAACCGTACCGGCGACGGCGAAGGCGATGATGAGCAGATTCAAGTGGATCTTCCTAATATCCCGGCTGACGTGGAGAAGATTGCCTTCACGATCACCATCTATGAAGCTGAGCAAAGAAGCCAGAACTTCGGACAGGTATCCCGCTCGTATGTACGTATCCTGAACGAAGCCAACGGTGAGGAATTGATCCGGTTCGACCTCGGGGAAGACTTCTCCATTGAAACCGGCGTAGTTGTCGGCGAATTGTACCGCAATGCCGGCGAATGGAAATTCAGCGCAATTGGCAGCGGCTACAAGGACGGCCTGGCTGGCCTTACCCGCGATTACGGATTGCAATAAATCAGGAAAGAAGGTATTAGCCAGTGACAATCAGTCTTTCCAAAGGACAGCGGATCGATCTTACCAAGACCAATCCGGGTCTGACGAAAGTGGTAGCAGGGCTAGGCTGGGATACGAACAAATATAGCGGAGGCAAAGACTTTGACCTGGATGCTTCAGCATTCCTGCTGCATGAGGACGGCAAGGCTAAGGGTGAAGATGACTTCGTATTTTATAACAACCCGAACGGTGGCGCAGGCTCCGTAACGCATTCTGGCGATAACCGTACAGGTGCAGGCGATGGGGATGACGAGCAGGTGCTTATCGATTTCAGCAAAGTGCCCGCACATATCCAGCGTATTGGGGTTACGGTAACCATTTATGACTATGAAGCACGCGGCCAGAATTTCGGACAGGTATCCAATGCGTTCGTGCGTGTAGTCGATGCCGGTAATGACCGCGAAATTCTGCGTTATGATCTCGGCGAGGATTTTTCAACCGAGACGGCAGTTGTATTCTGCGAGTTTTACCGTCATGGTGCGGACTGGAAATTCCAGGCGGTAGGCAGCGGCTTTACCGGCGGTCTCAGCGCATTATGCAGAAACTATGGGCTGGATGCGCAATAGCAGCATTAGTCGGCTTCAAAGGCGGGATCCTCAGTGATCCTGCCCTTTTTATACAGTAAAAGCTATTAGTTAAAGGTTAAAGGTGGCTTAACCAATGAGCGTAGAAGCAGTGAAAGGTCAGAAGATTGATCTGACCCGCGGGAACCCCGGACTTAAATCTCTCACCGTAGAGATCGGCTGGCGTGCTCCGGCATCAATGGAAATTGATGCTTCTGCTTTTTTACTGGGAGCACAGGCAAAAGTAAGCAGCGATGAGGATCTGATCTTTTATAATAATCCTGTTACACCTTATATCAGCTATAAGGATATACCGGTTGCCGAATCAAGCGGCCTAAAGCATTTCGATATCGAACTGGACAAGGTCCCCACTGAAACAATGAGGATCGCATTTGCAATTACACTTTATAACGGTGAGAGCCGAAATCAGATGTTCGGGCAAATGGGAGATGCTCATTGCCGGATTCTGAACCGGGCAACCGGGGAAGAAATCATGCGATGTAATCTTGGAAATCATTTCTCTGTGGAAACGGCTGTTGTAGTAGGGGAATTATATAGATATAACAGTGATTGGAAATTCAGCGCTATTGTAGCTGGTTTTGACGGCGGGCTTAAGGCGTTATGCGGGAACTATGGCATTGAGGTGGAGGACGAGCCTGCTTCTCCTGAACCGAAGGGTCCGGGACCATCCCCTGAGCCGAAGCCAGCCTCTAGGTCGGGGACTACTCCGCCATCTCCGGCAGCGCACGTACCGCCAGTCCTGGCGGACAGTGCCCCCGCGCCAGCGCTTTATCTCAATCTGAAGAAGATTGAACTGAAGAAAAAAGGCGATTCGATTAATCTGAAGAAATCTGCCGCCGGTCTCGGGGAAGTGCTTATTAATCTGAACTGGAACCAGCGGCAAGGCGGAGGATTGTTCGGCCGCAAGGGCGGCGTAGATTTAGATCTCGCTTGCCTGTATGAATTGAAGGATGGAAGAAAAGGTGTTGTTCAGGCACTGGGTAATGCTTTTGGCAATCTTCAGCAGCCGCCTTATGTGATGCTGGATGGCGATGACCGCACCGGCTCCGTGAAATCAGGCGAGAATCTGCGGATCAACGGCAGCAGGGTTGCCGAGATCAGGCGGGTCCTGATCTTTGCTTTTATCTATCAGGGAGTTACCCATTGGTCTGAAGCAGATGGTGTTGTTACGATTCATCAAGGCGATGGACCGGATATTATCGTGAATCTGGACGAGCATAACAACCGCAAAGGGATGTGTGCGATTGCGCTTATACAGAACGTCGGTGATGAAACATTCAGTATTGAGCGGCTCGTGCAGTATTTCAGCGGCCATAGGGATATGGATCAGGCCTATGGATGGGGATTGCGCTGGGTAGCGGGCAGCAAATAATTTTATTTTTCCGGAGGCGCAAAGCGAGATGGATTGGTTTAGTGATTTTTTTAGAAGCATCAGTGATAATTATGGACATTTCTTTTCCTGGAGTGATATAGCCGGAACGCTTTCTGACCCGGTGAGCTGGGGAATTATCGGCAGTCTGGTTCTGCTGGAAGGGCTGCTCTCTGCCGATAACGCGCTTGTACTTGCGGTCATGGTCCGGCATTTGCCGAAGGAGCAGCAGAAGAAGGCGTTGTTTTACGGGATTTTGGGAGCTTATTTGTTCAGATTCCTGGCCATTGGCCTTGGGACGTATTTAATTGAATTTACTCTCGTCAAAGTTCTGGGCGCCCTGTACCTCTTTTACATCGCTTATAAAGGATTATTTAAAGGCGGCGGTGAAGACGGGCATACGGAGAACAAAGGCACCTCTTTCTGGAAGACGGTACTCCTTGTTGAACTAATGGATATTGCTTTTAGTATTGACAGTGTTATTGCAGCCTTCGGTCTGAGCAGCGAAGTATGGGTGCTCTTCCTGGGCGGTATTCTCGGCGTACTCATGATGCGTGGCGTAGCCCAAGTGTTCCTGAAGCTGATTGCCAGATTCCCGGAGCTGGAGCAGGCTGCATTCCTGCTCATTGCCATTATTGCCGCTAAGATGCTGGCCGGAGCCTTTGGATTTGAAATGCCGCATGTGGTGTTCTTTACCATTCTGATTGCGGTCTTTGTGGGTACTATTCTGTACAGTTCTGCGAAGAAAAAGAAGGAAATCGACAAGGAAGCCTAAAAGTCACAGCAGTTTCTAGGAAGGGCTACCTCCACAGGGAAGGTGGAGTGCTCCCTCCCGGGTAATCGTATATGTAGCAGTTTGGCCTTTGCTTGTATTGGAGAAAGCCGGAAGCCGTCCCCGATAGGACGGCTTAACCGGTCTGCAGCTCTCTATAAGGAGAGGCTATTCTTTTTTTGAAATAGAAGGATTGATTTAGGGGGAACCGCCTTTGAAATATTTCGATTACCTGACTCAGGAACAAGAAACGTCATTATTCTACTCTCCGCCTGTTACATTCAATCATAGAACCAGTAAGGAACTGCTTGCCTATGCCGTTGGCGCAGCCCTCTATATGCCGGCTACCCGCGCCAGCGTTGCCGAAGATATTGTGAAGCTCAGAGGAGCGGGTCTGGTCACGGTAATCATCGATTTGGAGGATGCCATTGGTGATGGAGAGGTCTGTTTCGCTGAGGAGTCGGTGTTTAGGCATCTTTCCTTTTTATCCGCCTATACCGAGAATGAGCCTGAAGCTGAGAACGGCCTTCCGCTGATTTTTATCCGGGTCCGAAGCCCTGAACAGCTGCAGCAGCTGATTTTCCGGCTGGGTTCTCTGATTACGATGCTGACCGGTTTCGTCTTCCCCAAATTCTCAGCAGAGAACGGTGTGGATTTCTTTGAAGCCATTGCCGATTATAACAGCTCGCGCAGCTATTCTGCACCCGTGCTGTACGGCATGCCGATTCTGGAGAGCGCCCCGATTATTTACCGGGAGAGCCGGATTGACAACCTGCTGAATATCCGCAATCTGCTCGGTGATTACCGCGATTATGTGCTGAATGTCCGAATCGGGGCAACTGATTTCTCCAGCCTGTTCGGACTACGCCGCAGCCCGGATATCAGTATCTATGACCTTACCCCCATCCGTGACTGCATCTCGGATATCATCAATGTATTCGGACGGGTGGAAGAGGGCTATGTCATTTCAGGCCCCGTGTGGGAATATTTCGGCAATAAGGGACACAGGAATAATTATTTCTCCAGAGCGATGGAGGGTCTGATCCGTGAAGTCACTTTGGATAAAGAGAACGGCATCATAGGCAAAACAATCATTCATCCTTCCCAGCTTAGACCTGTCCAGGCGTTGTACACGGTTCAGCATGAGGAGTACGTGGATGCATTAAGTATTGTGGAGAGCAATGATGGCAGCCGTGGTGTATTTAAAAGTGAATATTTTAACAAAATGAACGAAATTAAGCCGCATCTGAACTGGGCGAAACGTATTTTACTACGATCTCAAGTATACGGGGTGTTACATGAACAACAGCATTTTACCTTCTTACTACCCGAGAACGAATATTCACACGTTTAATATTGTTGAAAATCTGCAGGTTACGGTAACCGAAACATCCAACCCCTTTCATATGCCGGTGGAATCATTATTTTCAATGGCAGCCCGGATAAATAAAAAACGTTCGTTCCTCTTTGTCAGCAAAGTGCTTGGCAAGCATATTCCGGTGAACCCCTATACTCCGCTGCTTAGCGGAGCTGCACTGGGACTGCTGCTGTACCGCGAAATGGGCGGTGAGGCGGGCGGTGATACGATGGACGGGCTGCTGGATCAGGCGGTTCACGGCCTGATTCATCCGCACTATGCGGAAGAGGCTTACCGGAAACTGCTGGCGGCACGGCTCACGCTTCCGCGTCCCGTTGTCTTTATCGGTTTTGCTGAGACGGCTACCGCTCTGGGCCATAGTATGTACAACATGTTTGCCGGCGGAGCGTCATATATTCATACTACCCGTGAGGATATTCCGGAGATGGAATCGGTCGTCAGCTTTGAAGAAGAGCATTCCCATGCGGTTGACCATCTCTGCTATGCGCTGAATGCTGGCCTGCTGTCAGGGGAAGAGCCGGTTGTACTGGTGGATGATGAGATTACGACCGGGAATACGGCCATTAACACCATCCGTGATATCCAGTCTAAATTTCCGCGCAGGGAATATGTGGTGGCCTCGCTGCTGGACTGGAGAAGTGATGCTAATATTCAAGCGTACCGTGACCTGGAGCAGGAGCTGGGCATCAAGATCAGGGCCTTATCGCTGCTGCAGGGAACGATTGATGTAAAAGGGGTGCCTCTCCTTGAGGCGGACGGACGCAAAGGCCGGGTGGATGCTGACACGGGAGTGCCGGTAGTGACTACTTACGTAAGAGACAGGCTGGAGCGGCTGATGGTCAGCTCCACTGATTCCTGCGGGGAGATCAATCGCTCACCTTACCTGAAGCTGAGCGGACGTTTCGGCCTCGAATCGGCCGATAATGTGACAATAGATCAGGAGGTTGCAAGGGTGGCGGACCAGCTGCGCAACCTGCGCGAAGGAAGCCGCACACTGGTGATGGGCGTAGGCGAATTCATGTATCTGCCGATGCGGATTGCTGCGGAGATGGGGGAGGGGGTATCCTACCAGTCCTCTACCCGCAGCCCGATTCATCCCGAGCGCAGGCCGGACTACGGGGTGCACAGCGCGTACGCCTATCCGTCAGCCGGTGATCCTGCAATCACAAACTACATTTATAATGTGGATCACGGCCAGTATGATGATATTTTTGTTCTCCTTGAACGTGAAGTGCCGGCTCAGCGCATTAAGCTGATGACAGATATTCTAAAGGGATTGGCGGGCAGCAAAGTGCATCTGATCGTACTGGCTCCTGAGCAAGAAGGGGAGGCCGCGGCAGATGAAGGGGACAGATAGTCAGGCGCGTGTGATGCGCCACAGAATAGCACCTCCGGTTCCTATGGGCAGCTATCCCCCGGCAGACGTTACTTTTCTGCTGAAGGACCTCAGCGATATTTCACTGGAGCTGGGGACGGCGGAGCGGGAGAAGGCAATCCAGTCTGGAGTGAGTTATTCCGAGATGCTGCCGGTGGAATATCAGCCAACGGAGCAGTATATTGAGTTGTTTCAGGAGACGCTGCGGGAATCTGCAGCGAAGGTGGCCCTGGCGGTTGCGGTAGTCTCCGAGCGGATTGTAGCTCAGCGTGGAACGGAGGGTACCGTGCTTGTCTCCCTGGCCCGGGCCGGAACGCCGGTAGGTGTGCTGATCAAACGCTACATCGCCGAAACCTATGGAGCCGAACTGCCGCACTACAGCGTCTCAATTATCCGCGGCAAAGGCTTGGACGAAAATGCCATCCTCTACATCCTGCAGCAGCATGGGGCAGGGGCCGGGCTGCAATTCGTGGATGGCTGGACAGGCAAGGGGGCAATTACCCGTGTTCTTATGGAATCCTGCGCCGGATTTCATAAGAAGTATGGCATTGCCTTGAACGATGATCTCGCTGTGCTGGCTGATCCCGGACACTGTTCAGGAACTTATGGAACCAGAGAAGATTATCTGATTCCCAGCGCTTGCCTCAATTCAACGGTGTCAGGCCTGTTGAGCCGTACGGTACAGCGGGATGATCTTATTGGCCCGGGAGACTTTCATGGAGCCAAATTCTACAGAGAATGGCTGGATAACGACTATTCCAATGTATTCATCGGGGCGATTACTCCTTATTTTGCTTCTGTGAGGAAGCAGGCGGTTGCCGTTGCTGAGGAGATGCAGGCCTCTCCGCCGGAGGTATCCTGGCGGGGAATGCGTGATATACAGACCCTTCAGGAGAAGTTCGGGATGGACAATATCAATCTGATCAAACCTGGTGTAGGTGAAACCACCCGGGTATTGCTGCGCAGAGTGCCTTGGAAGATTATTGTCGATACTAAGAGCAATCCGAATCTGCGCCATATTCTGCTGCTTGCAGAAGAGCGCGGGGTCCCGGTAGAAGAATACCCGGAGCTGGCCTATTCCTGCTGCGGCATCATCAAGCCGCTCAAGGGAGGGGAAGCCGAATGATCTATGCCAGCGATTTGGACCGGACGCTGATTTATTCGCTTGGCGCGCTCCACGTCCCCGAGGATACCCCGGGTCTTGTGCCCGCTGAGATCATTGAAGGGAAAACAACCTCGTATATTTCCCGTAAGGCTCTGGAGCTGCTTCAGGAGCTTACGGCGAACGTTGTTTTCATGCCGGTAACTACACGCACCATAGCGGAATACAAGCGGATTAACCTGTTCCAGGAGACGCTTATCCCGGATTATGCGGTCACGAGCAACGGCGGCAATATCCTTGTGGGCGGAGTGATCGATCAAGAGTGGCGGAGTCATATCGGCAGGCTGGTGGAACAGAATTCTGCTGCGGCAGCAGAAGTGAGGGAGATTGTCCGGTCTGTAGTGCGAACAGATTGGATTATCAGCGAGCGTTACTGTGACGAGCTGTTCTTTACGTATATGGTATATCGGGATCTTCTGCCGTTGGATGAGATTAACCATATGTCCGAGCGTTTGCACGGACTGGGCTGGAGAGTTTCTCTACAGGGCCGCAAGCTGTACATAGTGCCGGAGGCAGTGAACAAAAGCGATGCCATCATCCATGTGCGGCGCACCGTCCGTTCGGAGCCCATGGTAGCTTCGGGCGATTCGCTGCTGGATAAGAGTCTGCTGGAAAGTGCCGACTATGCCATAGCTCCATGCCATGGAGAAATATTTGCCGAGCAGCAGGTGACTCAAGTAAAATTAAACTATCCTTTTACGCAGCAGAAAGGTGTTTTTGCCGGGGATGAGATTATGTTATATGTAAGGGAGATTTATAACAATCTATCGACATTGGGAGTTGGGCTGAAGTGAAGAAGGTAAATATTTATTTCAACCGCTGGTTTTCCGTGGCTTATCATTATATGAATCTCATCCGTAATAACGAGGATGGTGTTCCTGTACAAATCTTTGCTACCCACCCCGATATCAGGCATATGTCGCTGCAAGGCGCCGATGTCGCCGGTACCGAACCGGCTGTTACAGGCATTGAATACGTACAGTTCTGTATCGATTTTTGCCGCCGTAATGAGATTGATATTTTCATTCCCCGCCTGCATATGATGGATATCGCCCTGCATGCGTCGCAGTTCGATGCGATCGGTACGAAGGTGCTGGTATGCCGTGATCTGGACCTGCTGGAAATGATGCTTGATAAAGGCAAGTTCTATGAAAAGGTTAAGGAAAGCGGAATTATGGAAATCCCTGAATACCATGTAGTCCATACTGCGGAACAGTTCAAGACGGCATATGAGGATCTTGTAGCCAAGGGGCTCCGGGTCTGCTTCAAGCCGACCGAAACCGAAGGGGGGTTAGGTTTCCGGATTATCAACAATAGCCGCAGTCCTCTGCAGGAGCTGTTCGGCTATGTGACGCAGCATATTTCCTTCGATGAAGCCTACCGCGTTCTATCCGGCGCAGAAACCTTCCCCGACCTGATGGTAATGGAGCTGCTCGAAGGATATGAGTACAGTATAGATTGCCTGGCCGATGAGAATGGTGGGCTGCTGGCGGCAGTGCCACGCCGTAAGGATACCGGACGCCTGCGGGTGATGGAGCATATTCCTGAGCTGGAGCTTATCGCTGAACGGGTAGCTGAAACGTACCGGATTCCGTTCAATTTTAATATTCAGATGAAGTATGGCGGTTCCATTCCTAAGCTGCTGGAGATCAACCCCCGCATGTCGGGAGGTCTGCATGTCTCCTGTCTGTCAGGCATTAACTTTCCATACCTGGCGGTCAAAAGCGCGCTCGGCGGTGAGGTCCAGCCTGTAAGCTTCGGTGAGGATGTCCTGGCAAGCCATGTGGAACAGCCGATGATTATGAAAAGATTTGCTGAATCTACCATTCAAGACGCTGTGAATTAAGCAAACTGCAGGAAGCCTGCAAGAGGTGAGAATAATGAATTCAAAATCAAAAGTACTACTGTACGCGGCTGCCGGATATGTAGTGGCGGTATTAACCAGCGGTTTCCTGCCGGAGCTGCTCTCCCTGCTGCTGCCGGTGGCCGGAGCTGCGGCCGGCCTTTGGGGCGGCAAGCGCACACGGGTTAACCTCCCTGCGGAGGTTCTTCCGGCCGGACAGGCTCCGGCAGCAGCTCTGCCGGCACCTGCGGCCGGCCGCCCTGTCACGCGGGAAGCGGCAGCCGGAGGCGTGGATACAGCTGGACAAGCTGATGCAGCCGGCAGAGGGCATGCCGAGATTAAGATCGGAGCAGAGTTTGCTCCGGTTGTAGAGTATCTGGTCATTCTGGAGGATATGATTATTTCGGAAGGCCAGAAGGACACCCTGGATAATGAGATCGTCGAGAAATCACTGGCGCTCTTCGCAAGAATCCAGCGTGTTCTTCCGCTGCTGCAAGAGCTGGGCAACGGTGAGATTAACCATACCGTCCGCAGGCTGGTTCTGAAGGATCTGAACGGGGTGATCAATCCGTTCCTGCGGCTGGGCGGCGAAGCGAAGACGAAAAACCGGAGAATGCTGCTGAACGGTCTGCGGGATGTTGATTCCAAAATATCGGATATCGCCTCCACGATCGAACATAAAGACCTGATGGAACTTCAGACCAAGGCGGAACTGATTCATCAGCGCTACAGCAGTTCCGAATTATAGGAGGGAAACCCATGTCCACGCAGTTGATGCAGCTCAAGAAAGAAGATGAGCAGAAGGTAGTCGAGGAAGCCTCGCAATTAATTGAAAAGGTAGCAAAAACGGATACTGTAGCTCTCGATTCCTTAATGGACGATATCGGCAAGCTGGGGGTAAAGACTCAGGAAAAGGCTGGCCAAACCCTGAAGCTGCTGGATCGCCCGGTGAATGACCTGATGTCCGGCAAACGTGTCGAGGTGCCGAATATGATTATGAAGCTGCGCAATGAATGCGAAACGCTGCAGCAGAGCAAGAATGTCAGCTTTTTTGGCAAAGTGCTCCGCAAAAGCCCGCTAAAGAATTACGTCTACAAATATCAGTCCGTCCGCACGAATATTGACGCCATTGTTACCGGTCTGCGTGACGGCCGCGACACGCTCGAAGAGAGCATCGTCAATATGCGGCAGCTGAAGCGCACCTCCATGGAGGAGATATACAATCTGCAGACCAAAATCGCCTTCGGCAACAAGCTGAAGGAATTGTTCGAGGTTGAAATCGCCAAACCGGAGAATGAGTTCCGCAAAGCCTATCTGGAGCGCGGCCTGCGCAAGGTCATGGTCCGGATCCAGTCGATGACCGAGATGATCCTGCTCTACAATCAGGCGATTGCCGCTACAGATATCATCAACGACAATAATGACAAACTTATCGATTCCGTTAACAACGCGATTGATAAAACCTCCAACCTGATCACCGTGTCGGCGATGATTGCCATGTCTCTGGCGGATCAGGAGAATGTCATTTCTGCTGTGGAAGCGACGAACAAAACAATTGAGGACCAGTTCAAGGAGAATGCGCGTCTGCTGCGCACTACAACCGAGAAGACCACAGAGCTGCTGTCCAAGCCTTCGATGTCTCTTGAAGCCGTGAATCAGGCGATCGGCGATCTGCTCAGTGCCCTAGATACGTCTGAGCAGTCCAACCGCCGGATTATCGAGAGCTGCCAGGATTATACGTCCAAGATGACGACAATCAATACGCAGCTGAACAACCGGCTCGGACTGAACGAAGGTTCCCAGCCGCAGGCGCTGAAGCAAGCGGGTACAGATAGCGAGCTTAGCAGCTTTTTGAACTAACGGAGCAAGCAGCTTTAATATGAGGTCAAGTCCGCCGGACCATCCCGGCGGGCTTATTTTTTTTATATTCTGTTATTATTTTGAGAATATATCTAATTTACTAATATTTTCATATAGGATATTATGGTAATGCTTTACATGCATTTGATTATGAGATAAGCATAGTAGGAGCAGGTATTACATTAAGGCTGTTACAGGGTGAGCAGCATACAGGAGGCTGTATTAATGGGCAGGAAGTTTCGGGGAATAATGACAGGGTTACTTGGTGTCAGTATGCTTCTAGGATCCATGGGAGCAGCAGGGGCGCAAAGCGGCAGCACAGATTATGAAGGACACTGGGCCCAGAAAACGATTGAAACTTGGCTGGAGAAGGGTGATCTGAAAGGATTTCAGGATGGATCGGTGAAGCCCAATCAGAGTATCACACGTGCAGAGTTCATGACGCTGGTCAATCGTGCATTCGCGTTCACTGCGGAAAGCAAGATCAGCTTTGCCGATGTGGCCTCAACCAATTGGGCTTACAGTGAAGTTGCGAAAGCGGTTGCAGCCGGGTACATACAAGGCTATAACAATGACATACGTCCCGGTGATCCCATTAACCGCCAAGAGGCGGCTGTAGTCGTAGGCAAGCTCCTGAAGCTTGCGGGTGGGAATATAAATGATCTGAAGATGTTCAGCGATGCCGGGCAAATTGCCGAGTGGGGCAAATCCAGTGTTGCAGCAGCGGTTGCAGCTGGGATTCTTAAAGGTTACCCGAACGGCACGTTTGCGCCTCAGCAGGCATTGACCCGGGCAGAATCCCTGACACTGATTGATAGTGCAGCTGCTCAATACAATGCCGTTCAGCCAACGGCAACTCCGGCGGCATCAGCTACACCGTCCGCAAGTCCGACACCAACCGCAACTGCAGCAGCAGCGGTTGGCGGTGGTGGAGGCGGGGGCGGCGGAAGCGGTTCAGTTACAGCAACGCCAACTCCAACAGCAACGCCAGCAGTATCGCCAACAGCAGCGCCAGTAGTGACTCCGGAGCCGACGCTGCCGGTCAGCGATATCCCACTGCTTGATATTCATGTTGCTTCGGTTACGAATACTTCCGTAACGAATGGCGTCTACTTGAACTTTGACTATAGTGCACTGCCTGCCTCCATGTTTGGGAACGGAACGTATGCTACTTATTATGTAACTACAACCCCGATAAATTCCAGAGACCTGAAATGGGTGCTGCAGAACAGACGGGCGCTTACTACTTCTCCTACGTATTCATATCCGAATAATTCACATGTCAAGGTTGATGTGCCTAGCGTATTTGTACCGGCGGCAGGTGATTATTATGTATCGGTTATATTAAATGCGCATGACCAAACACTAGGCTACTATTCGCAAAAGGTTAATCTGCAGCCAGCGTTTGTCTCCGTTTCAAAGAATTTTGTAAAGCTGGAGACCGGTGTAACGATTAAGCAGGAGAAGGTAGTTGTTGAGTCGAACCCGAGCAGTATGGGCGGAACTTACTATTCCGATGTCGTGGATGTCACCTATGCTCTGAGGGATCAGCCCGGCAATGCTGTATATTACACGATCTCCCCCAAGTATTATATGAATAATAATTTTCAGCTTGAAGTCGATGCTCTCGTCAGAGGTTCGCATAATTTGTACACGGACAAGGTTATCCGGTTGACAGAATCGACTTCCTTAATAAGTAGTGCAGGATCTGCAGGAGGTACAGGCGATATTCCGCTGGTACTTGCAACCTACGGCAACGATAAAACCTATAATGAGCAGGAGTATACAATCATTTTCTATAACAAGGATTTGCAGGCGCTCAGTTATTACCAGGGCAAAGTCACACAGAGTGATGAACTGGCGGTTGAAACCGCAGAGAAAAAGATTGATGAAATATGGGGTAAACCCGTGCTGGAAGAAGAGAGTGTCATTATGAGAGCCTCACGGGCATATTCGCTGCTTAGTGATTCCCTCAAAGCCCAGATCAGCCAGAGCAGGAAAACAACGCTGGAGAATGCCTTAAGCCAGCTTGAAATTAAGAAAAGCTCAGGTCCGCTGGGCAGCAGCCTGCCCTTGGCCTCGACTAAGATTAATCCGCCGTACATGACGTTTAATGGTTCAATTCTAACCGCATATACTGTGGATCCAATCAGTGAAGCCGAAAGTATTTCTCTATATATTACTGACAGCCCAATTACTGCCGCAGACCTGGCTGTTCCAAGTGTATACGGCAAGCAGAAGTTCCACGGCTATGATTATCTGCCTGTAACAGGTGTGCAGGGAAATCACTATGCAACGGTTGTGCTATACGACAAGAACAGTCAGCCTATACGGTATGCAACGCAACAAGTAGAATTCACTGTTACCGCTCCGGTATGGGACGGATCAGCGGTTCAGATTAAGGATGGAGTAAGTCTGGAACGGGATTATAACAATGGCAGCCGCGCAGACTACGTCATTTTTGAGGATTATAAAAAAGCCCATCCTGAGGCGGTATATGCTACAACGACATCCAGATCAGAGCTTGGGACAGTCCAGGATTTCAGACCAGAAAATGTAGTAAAGCATTTAAATGCGTACAGCCGTACAAGCAGCTATCCATTTATCCGATTATCCTATGAGACCGAAGAAGCTTTAACCGGACTAACCGAGGATTACATTATCATCTTCTATGATCAGAATTTCAAAGCCATTAGCTATTACATTGGTACTCTGGCTGACTAACAGCTATCACTGCAAACAAACACCACTCATAATCCCCTGCCCCAAGGCATAAGTTGACTACTAAGCCGACATATGAAGGAAGTGAGGGTGCAGCGGATGATTCTGGGATGCCTGATACTTGTGCTCATCGTCGTAGCCAGCAGCGAAAAGGCAGAGGCGATTGCCAAGCTGAATGACCCGGCAGATGACACCTAACGAAAGAGTGTGGGTTCTCTCCAAATAGAAAGTAATTTTATTGCGCTTCCGTGGTTCAAGTAAATTCCAGCGGTTTATTGGGTATAATAACCCGAAGGCTGCAGTGCAGCCCCAACTATTGCTGAAAATACGGACGTAAGCGGAGGTCACATGGAGAACGAGGCACTGCTGCAGGTTGAAAAACTGGCACTCAAGAAACAGAAAATTTATCGGCAAAGTGTTTTACGCTATATTGCCAGGGCGATGCTGGCCAGTATGTTCATCGGATTCGGTGTCATTGTAGCGTTTAAAACAGGAAACTTCTTCTACATGGAGCAATCGCCGATGACGTACCCGATGGCTGCGATCACATTCGGGGCAGCGATCATCCTGATCTCCTATGGTGGAGGCGATCTGTTCACAGGGGACACCTTTTATTACACGTACGCGGCATTAAGGCGCAAAATGCAGTGGACAGAGGTTGTCCGGATGTGGGTAATCAGCTATATCGGGAATATCCTCGGGGCTACGGCGTTTGCGCTGCTGATTTTTTTGACCGGGCTGTTCTATGATTCCAGCGTAAACGGATTTCTGCTGAATGTCGTAGCCCATAAGATGGAGGCTCCGGCGCTTCAGCTGTTTTTCCGGGCTATTCTTTGTAACTGGCTGGTTTGTCTGGCGTTTTTTGTTCCGATGTCCATGAAAAGCGATGGAGCTAAAATGTTCGCCATGGTTCTGTTTGTCTTCTGCTTTTTTATCTCCGGATATGAACACAGCATTGCCAATATGTGTACATTCGCTATAGCGCTTGTGCTGGATCATCCCGGTACGATCTCATGGGGCGGTGTAGTGCATAATCTGGTTCCGGTTACCCTCGGAAATCTGATCGGCGGCGGTGTTCTGATGGGCGTCATGTACTATTACGTGAACAAGCCGTTTCTGGACGAGGAGCATGGGGACCCTCATTAAAACTTTAAAACTGCGTATTGAAAAAGACTTTGCTCCTTCTGGAGCAAAGTCTTTTTGCGGTGCCCAGGATTTACAGGGGCGGCATAGTGTAGTAAAGAGGCGCTTCTTCACGTTGACTGCCCTCCAGAGTCCCGCCTTCCTTCCGCCAATACTCGATCCCTCCGAGCATCTCCTTAACCTGGTAGCCTTGGCTGGCAAGTCTGGCAGCCGCTTTGCTGGCCCCGTTGCAGGCAGGCCCCCAGCAGTAGACTACCAGTACCTCCTCGCGGGAAAAGGGAGGAGGGGTAGTACTGTTTATCCGGCCGGAGGGCAGGGAAACGGCGCCCGGCAGATGGGCAGCTTCATAAGCGAGAGAATCGCGGACATCAACCAGTGTAAAGCCGGTTATGCCTTCACGCAGATCGTAAGCGACATCGGCTACATCGGTTTCAAATAAGCCTTTGGCAGAGAAATAATTTGCCGCCTCGGCGGGTGCGGCTGCCGGAGTGGATAGAACCTGTGATTTTGCTCGGATATTCATTAAACGTCCTCCTTATATTAGCTGGGCTTTGCTTTATTGTATTACGGATTTATAATTATAGTTATCTATAGTTATTCATTATAAATATCGAAAATTTTGATAGTTGGGGGATAGTATGGAACTCACCTATTTGCGGACCTTTTGTGAAGTAGTGTCTTGTGGAAGCTATACCCGGGCAGCAGAAAAGCTGGGATATGCCCAATCCAGTGTGACGGCTCAGATTAGCAAGCTCGAAGAGCTTTACGGAGCGGTCCTGCTGGAACGCTCCGGCCGGGGAATGATCCCTACCTTTGCCGGGAACAGCCTGCTTCCCTATGCAAGGCAGATGCTGGAGCTGAGCGGGGAGGCGAAGGGCGCTGTCTCCGGCGGTAACAGCGGCATGCTCAATATTGGTGCGATCGAAACGCTGGCTGCCTATTATCTGCCGCACCGTCTGCACCGCTACAGGGAGCAGCATCCTGGGGTCCAGCTGCGTGTTCAGCCCGGTTCGGAGGTTCAGATTATTGCGGATGTCAAAGAGAAGGCTGCTGATTTCGGGCTGATTTTTGATGTTCCATATGAATCAGAAGAGATTGTCTCGCTGCCGCTGCGTCAGGAGCAGCTGTTCGTGGTTGTCCATCCGGGGCACCCGCTGGCAGCTAAACCGGCAGTTGCCCCGTCTGCACTGTCGGGGGAGCCGCTGGTGCTGACGGAGGAGACCTGCACGTACCGCAGGCAGCTGCTTCAGGAGCTGCGGCATTCCGGTATAACACCGAGGATTGATATGGAATTCGGGAATCTGGAAGGTATTAAGCAGGCGGTGAAACATCGTTGGGGAACGGCCTTTTTACCCCGTTATGCCGCCCAGGAGGAGCTTGACTCCGGGGCATTAATCGGAATACCTCTAGAAGGGGAGCAGGAGAAGTTCTATATCCAGCTAATCTACCGTAAGGAACGGGGACTGTCTGCGGCTTTTGGAGATTTCATAGCGGCGATGCAGCAGCAATAGACGTTTAACGCGAAGAACCCTCCTGCCAATAATGGCGGGAGGGTTCTTCTGCTATATGAGGCTTCAATTCCTGCGGAAGCTTACCACTTGGAGCCGCCGGAACTCCGGCCTGATTTGCCGCCACCCCAGGAGGAACCGCCGGATGAGCGTCCGCCACCGCCCCAGGAGGAGCCGCCGGAGGAACGCCCTCCGCCGAAGCCGCCGGAGGAGGGCGGACCGGACGACATCCGTTTGCGGGCCTGCTCTCTCAGCTGGCGCTCACGCATCATGGCCAGCTGGGCCTGGCGCTCGGCTTCTTCCTTTTGCCGCACGAGCCGGTTCGCCTCTTCGGCAAACGATGAGATCTGTGAAGCATAGGAGCGTCCAAGGGCTTCTAAATCATCGAGATTGTATGGACGGGCGGCTAGCCGTGACTCAAGCTGGCCATATTCCGGCAGCAGGCTCACCTCGAAGCGGCTGCGGCCGGCTAACCCCCGGCTCTCCAGCAGCCGCTGCGCCGAGTCTGCCTGTCCCTGGCCCTCGAGGAAGATCCGCTTTACGGCCTCCAGCCGTTCATTCAGTTCATCGAGGCTTTGCGATACACTGTTAAACTGGCGGGAGGTTTCCTCCTGCAGGGCGAGCAGGCGGTCCAGCCCGCTGCGGGCATTGTCATATTCACCGCGCTCATCACTGGTCCAGGTTTCGATCTGCGGAACTTCGCCCGCTCCCTGCCGCAGGCGGGCGCCGGTTGCATCCAGTATCTCAGCCAGACTGCTCAGATGCTGCTCTGCGAACCGGGATCTTGCTTCGGCCAGGCGGCTCTGCAGTTCATTGCGCCGCCGGGTCAGCCCATCCCAGCTGCTTCGGACCGTCTCCAGATCGCGCAGGTTATTCTGGCGGATCAGTACCTGCCGTTCCGTCATGGCGACAGCCTCGGCAAGCAGTGTGTCCATGTTAGCGGCAATGCTGCGGACCTGATCCATGTCTCCAAGACGCAGCGGCGCTTCCAGCGTCTCTGCTGCTCTGCGGGCCTGCTCAAGGCTGTCATAAGGCTTGACCTTCATATTATGCAGGGAGTTCTGTTCAATCAATCCCTCAAGCTTCGTGCGTGCAGCGGCCAGGACGGAGGGAAAGCTATGCAGTTTGTCGCTGTAGACATCAACATCACGCAGATCCTGCTCGATGTTCTCCTGATGCTTCTGTGCCTCCTCTGTAATGTCCTGGGCGGCAATCGGATCGAAGAGCTCGAGCTGATCCGCCCGGGCTGTTGCTTCGGCCAGCTCTTTCAGATCCTCGGTAATTTCTGGCAGCTCATAACCGGTCTCTTTAACCGCATCCTGCAACTGGCCTTCAAGCCCGGGAGCATCCTTTTTGAGCTCGGTAATCTGCTGCTTAACATTACGGTCGGCATCACTGATAACGGCAATTTGCCGCTCTTCTTCGGCAAGCGAGCTGAGCAGCGTGTTTGCTGTCTGCTCAGCCTGGGCAATCGCCGTCTTAAGCGCAGCCAGCTGGTAAAATGCCGGCTGTGAAGAACCGGTGTTTTGAAGCGCGGAAATGTTCACGAGCTGGGCATCCAGGCGTTTGGAGATGCCGTCAACCATTTCTCCGGTTTTGCCTTGGACGATACCCTGGAACGGCTGCAATGACTCCATGGCGCGGTTGGTCCGCACGAGCAAATCAGCCAGCTGCTCCTGCTGGGCGGCAAGCTGCTTACGGCGGCGCAGTCCGGTATAGAGCACGAACAATACGAATGCCAGCAGCGCGGCGCCTGCAACAATTGCGGCGATTGTCAGCAGCGGAAGGCCGCCGCTCTGGCCCTTATTACCGGCCGCAGTCCCGTTGTCCGTGCCGGGTCCAGATCCGGCAGTCCCTCCGGCGCTGCCGCTGGAGGTTTCGCCCGTGCTTCCGGCTCCAGCGCCTCCATTACCTGGCGCGCTGCCCAGAGACTGCAGCTCGGTGATTAGGGCGTGGATCCCTCCTGCAAAGTCGCCTGCTCTGGCGGAGGGGATGAAATAGGAGTCGATTACACTGGTAATAGCCGGACTTCCGGTGCCCCCGCCCTGGCTCTTTGACCAGCTGTCCAGCGCATTCTGCAGCCCGGGGTTAATGAAATTCAGCTCCACCTGCTGGTCTCCTGAGGAGATCAGCAGCAGAATATCCCGGCTGGTTAGCGCCCAGGCATCGTAGACATCACTGGCATAACGGGTAGCATCAGCCCCTTCCAGAGAATCGATGGTCAAAACGTGGAAGGTATAAGGCCCTCCGGCAGCAGTCTTAGCAATTGCAGCCGCTTCCTGTGCAGTAAGCAGGCCGGCTTCATCGGTAACTAAACCCTGCTGTGCAGGAAGGGAGGCGGCTTGAACTCCGTTCATCCACAGCATGCTGAATATCAGGAACAAGGCGATATATTTCTTCAAATAGGGCACTCTCCGTTCTAGAGGACTATGGTTCAGCTGATTAAGCTGATTATATATTATTACACATCCGAAGTCCCGCCGATGCAGAGGGCGGAGTTCCGTTTAATATGCGAGCAATAAAAAAGCCGCATCCCTGGAATACGGGGATGCGGCAATCTGCATGTCAGCTATCTGGTTTGCAGGCAGAGTATATATTGAAGTCTGGATTTAATTTCCTTTTGCCATTTCAAATCTCCAACTTTTACGGCAAGATTGAGCAGATCCAAATAATCGTCAACCTGTAATGTCGTCCGGGTAGTGGCTGCGTTCATGGGTGTTCAGTCTCCTTTAACTCAATATAGTGAAGTGGATTAAATGTTAGTATACAATAATGATAATCATTATCAACTGTTAATGCTATTATCCACATTTTATCGGTAAAAAGCAATATAAAATTATAGGTTCTTACTTTATTTCTGTTATACCAGCTTTAAGACAGCGGGATGTTTGCACATTTTATCACAATCTAAGAGGGGAGAAGCAGGAATACTACCATTTTTTGTCGAATACAGGATGTTATAAAGACCGTTAGCTGATTTTTTTGGAAAAAGGAGAATTGCGATGAAGCGGTGTAAACTCTTGCTTCTAATTAGCATCGTGTTCATGCTTGCACCCCCTGCTGCCGCTCACGCTGAAAGACAGGACATAAGATACCAGGCAGAATTAGATTATCCGCCTTATAAATACGTAGAGAATGGATATCTGACCGGCTTTGATCTTGATCTGACGAGCATGATTTTTGAGAAGCATAAGTATCTGATTCGTTACAGTACGGGTGATTGGGAGGAGACCTATAAACTGCTGAGGAGCGGGAGGATCCACACAACCGGACTTATGGCTGTGACAGAACAAAGGAAAAAGGACATATTATTCTCAACTCCTGTATTTAAGAGCTATGTCTCCGTGTACTCACGCTCAGCGCTTAAAGAAAAGGTTACACTAAGCACACTGGGGAAATACAAGATCGGCGTAGGTAAGGATCAATACCCGGAAACTGTGCTGCAGAGCAAAGCACAAGTATCACAATACATAGAATATGCAACCGTACCGGACGCGCTGAAAGCTCTCCAGAATGGTGATATTGATCTCCTGTTTGAGAATCAGGGAGTTGTCGATTATTTAATTGTGGAGCGGGGAATGACGGGTAAAATCATCCGCAAAATGAGCAATTTGTATCCTGTAGAAGTTGCTTATGGCGTAAGTAAATCAATGCCCGGGCTTGTTCCTTATATCAATGCGAGGCTTGAGCGGCTCCGGCGTTCCGGGGCTTTTGAAGAACTGTATCAGCAATATTTCTTTACTCATTCCGACAGCTACACTGCAATGATTCATGGCCGTATTATTTCCGGCATAGTTATTGGTGCGTCTGTACTTTTATTTGGGGTTATTTGCATCAGGCTATATATTCAGCGGCTCCGGCGGAAGATTCATTCGGAGCAGGAGTTTTTTGAAGATGTCATCGAACATACCGGTATGATAGTCTGGGCAGTGCAAGACGATAAGAGGATTGTGCGCTTTAATCAGTATGCGGAAAAAATGACCGGGCTAAAAGAGAAGGAAGTACTGGGCAAAAGGCTTGATGAGCTCCCTGATCTTAAA
This sequence comes from Paenibacillus tianjinensis, assembly GCF_017086365.1. Lineage (NCBI taxonomy): Bacteria > Bacillati > Bacillota > Bacilli > Caryophanales > Paenibacillaceae > Paenibacillus > Paenibacillus tianjinensis. The sequence continues at coordinate 449,825 of NZ_CP070969.1, forward strand.
GGCGGAGTTGCTCTGCTTGGGGATTTGTTGACCAGGGCGGTCAACCGGGATTACGTTAATAATGTGGAATTGAAGCTGCCTGATCATTCACCGGAAGCACGGTTTTTTTCTATCCGGACTACATTAATCAAGGGAATGGACGAGCAGGATGAGGATATCTATCTTCTTGTGGGGCTGGATATCGATGACTGCAAACAGAGTGGGCTTAAGCTGCAGCTCAGCTATGAGGAACTGGAGTCCACCTACGAGGAGCTGTCGGCAACAGAGGCTGAATTGCAAGAACAGCTGTATAAGCTTAGTGTAAGCGAACGCCGCTTCCGCCTGACTTCCGAAGGCTCCGGGGCCTATATATGGGAGCTGGACTCCAATACCGGGAGCTATAAGCTGTCAGACCGCTGGTATGAGGTTATGGGCTATTCAGAGGAAGAGATCAACTCGTTCGAAAATGGGGTTCTCAGTATTATTCATCCTAATGACCAGCAGGCAGCGAACAAAGCCAGGCAGGATCATCTTAACGGACTGACCCCGATCTACGAAACCGAATACCGCATGCGCACCAAGGACAATAGTTATATCTGGTTTGAAGTCAGAGGCAAAGCGATGATTAACCCTGCAGACGGGGTAGTGCTGTTCCATGGCTCCCTGATCGATATAAGCAGACGTAAGCAGGCGGAGCTCAACCTGAATAACAGCTACCAGGAGCTGGAAGCGACCTATGAACAGCTCACGGCGACACAGCAGGAGCTTGTAGAGCAATACGACATGCTGGTTGAGAATCAAAAGAACATCCACCGCCTGGCCTATATGGATTCACTCAGTAATCTGCCGAACCGTATCTCCCTGCTGGAGACGATGGAGAAATACTTCCGGAAGCCGGGCAGCACAGCTGCGCTATTGTTCGTAGACACAGATAATTTTAAATATATTAACGATACGCTGGGGCATAAATCAGGGGATATTCTGATCCGTAAGGCCAGTGAGAGATTAGAGTCGCTTGTCCAGCATGAGGCGATGCTCTCCAGGCTCGGAGGCGACGAATTCGTGATATTTATCGAAGACGCAGTCAACCGTGATAAAGTGCTTAGTATGGCAGATAATATTCTGCGCGCCTTCCGTAAATCTTTTCTTATCGGAGAGAGTAATCTGTATGTATCCGTCAGCATCGGCATTTCGTTCTACCCGGAAGACGGGGAAACTACAGAGGAGATCCTTAAGAATGCGGACGTGGCGATGTACCGGGCCAAAGAGGAAGGAAAGGGCACCTACGTCGTCTATGACAAATCGATGCATACCCCGTTTAACGAACGGATGAATATTGAGAAGCATCTGCGCAGTGCAATGAACAATAATGAATTTGAGCTGCACTATCAGCCTCAAGTGGATATTAAGACAGGTTTAATCTCCGGATTTGAAGCTTTGATCCGCTGGAATAGTCCGGTGCTCGGATTTGTATCTCCGCTCTCTTTCATTAAAATTGCTGAAGATTCCAGGCTGATTATTTATATTGGGGAATGGGTGCTGAGAGAAGCCTGCAGTTTTATGAGAAGCATCCATGACCGCACCGGCCTGCTTCACAAAATATCCGTGAACATCTCGATTATCCAGCTGCTGCAGGAGGATTTCGTAGAAATGGTCTTGGAAAGCCTGGAGGATAGCGGGCTTGAACCAAGCTGTCTGGAGCTTGAGATTACGGAATCCATCTTCATGGAATCCTTCGAAAATACGGTCAGCAAGCTGGAGTTCCTCAAGTCACGCGGAATCCGCATTGCCCTGGATGATTTCGGAACCGGTTATTCGTCCTTGAGTTATTTGCAGCACCTCCCGATTTCTACGCTCAAAATGGATAAGATCTTTATCGATTCCCTGGCCGATGACGCGTACAGCCAAACATTCGTCCAAACCATTATTGTGCTTGGCCATAAAATGGGGCTTGAGGTTGTAGCTGAAGGAGTGGAGGATGTCAGTCAGCTGGCATTCCTGAACGAATCTGACTGTGACAAGGTTCAAGGCTATCTGGTAAGTAAACCAGTGCCTCAGCGCGGCGTCTGGGAACTGCTTGAACATCAGAATTTTTATTGATTGTATTAAAAAAACGGACCTGCGAATGTACGCGGATCCGTTTTTTTTCCGTGATCAGAAATCAAAGGGGCGGCGGCTTGCCTACAGCAAAACAATTTTATTTTTACCGGTTTTCTTTGCTTCGTAGAGGGCATCATCCGCCTGCTGGAAGGTGAAGCTCTTTGAGTCGGTGACTGAAAACTCATGCATTCCGATGCTTACGGTTACGGAGCTGCCCTCCATTTCCGCGACCGGCATGCCTGCGATGCCTGTAAGGATCCGCTCCATAATTTCATTGGCCTCATTCAGGGGCTTGGCGGTCAGGATAACTACGAATTCCTCTCCTCCGTACCGGGCGGCAAAATCATCAGTACCGATATGTTTCAGCACCATAGCAGCTACTTGCTTAAGAACTATATCTCCTACCCAGTGCCCGTACTGGTCATTCACTTTCTTGAAATTGTCGATATCCAGGACCGCCAGCTGCATCGGAAAAGGGTTGCTCTGCTGATGCTCAATGAGCCAGCCCAGATATTCATGAAAGGTCTTATGGTTATACAAGTCGGTCAAAGGGTCAATTTTGGAGAGCCGGTCCATAATGATATTCTGGATCCGCAGATCCTGCTCCGATTTTACAGAGTCTTCCAGTGAACGCATAAGGTCTCTGCCCCGGCAAATGACCCCAAATCCGGCCAACGCAGTAGCGGCGAAGATCAGAGCGATAATAACATGCTGGATCCGCAGCGTATATTCGTAGGACGGTGTACTAATAAACAGCATAACGGTGTAGATCAGACAAATGGCAGAGGATAATTTCATATGACTGCTTTTCAGATAAATCATGGATACAAGCAGAGGTGCAAGCATGATAAGCGGCTTCACCGGATACTCAGCACTAAGATTTGTGATGATTAGGATAGCATAGATGTGACTTGCAAAGACAATCGAGAGCTCTGAGTATCCAGGCTTCCATCTGCGGATCGATTCCAGGATGAGAATAAGGACCAGGATGATGGAATCGGGAATGAACACATGGGTAACGAAATATTGACGGTCTGAAAATTCAGGTCTAAGGCCCCACATTGATAGTGAGATAAAAAGCTGGCTTGCTAAATACACAAGCAGAACCAGCCAGAATGTATTCAGAAGTACCCGGTTCCAGTAGTTTTGGCGAGGAGTTGGGGGTGGGATATGCATGAACAGTTCCTCATTTCCAGTGGCAAGATATCTATATATTCGACAAATGTTCCTGTTATCCTCCCAAAGGCTGTAAGTATTACAATGTTCGGGTTTGTAGAGTTTCAAGAAGCTAATTGGTCATATTCGTTCATTATTAAGCACGTAAACACGAATTATCTATTGGATATGTCCTTGACACATTCGTCTGTTTTCTGTAAAATCCCAATTGGCTCATAAAATAAATTGAAGCTGTTCGTATATCCCCGAAGATAGGGTTTGGGGGTTTCTACAGGGAACCGTAAATTCCTGGCTACGAATAGGGTGCATTTTGCATACCTATGAAGAGGCCGGGATTTTTTGTGTTGCGTTTACAGAAATCTATAGATATCGCAGAAACGAGAGCCCCTCGCCTGATTGCTACAGGCACAGGACAGCCGTTTCTTCCTGGGAGGAACAGAGAACAGATGAGTAAATATGATGTGATTGTCGTGGGTGCGGGTCCGGCCGGAATATTCGCTTGTTATGAATTGACGCGTAAAGCGCCTGAGTTGAAGGTACTGCTTGTGGACAAGGGGCATGATATATACCGCCGCAGCTGCCCGATCCTGGAGGAGAAAATCAAGCTGTGTCCGCCGGCTTCGGGACGTAAGGAATTCGCAGGCTGTCTGCCTGCCTGTTCGATCACTGCCGGTTTCGGGGGAGCAGGGGCTTACAGCGACGGCAAATTTAACATTACGACAGAGTTCGGCGGCTGGATGACCGACTACCTGGCACCATCGAAGGTGCTTGAGCTGATCGAATATGTAGATGCCATCAATCTTGAGCATGGAGCGACTCCGGTTATTACCGATCCGACCACCGACAGCATCCGTAATATTGAGCAGCGCGGATACGCCGCCGGACTCAAGCTCTTGCGGGCGCAGGTGCGGCATCTCGGTACAGAGCAGAACCTGGAGATTCTTAAATCGATCTATGAATATTTAAAAACACGCATTGATATGTTATTCAAGACCGAGGTTCAGGATATTGTTACGGTTAAGGAGGACGGCTCCCACCGGATTACGGGAATTATACTCAAAAACGGTGAGGGCTACGAGGCGGATCACGTGATGATTGCCCCAGGCCGAGACGGCTCTGCCTGGATGACCGAGGTGCTGAAGAAGCGCCGGCTGAAAATGTACAATAATCAGGTCGATGTAGGGGTAAGGGTTGAGACATCGGATGTGGTGATGCGCGAGATTAATGAACACCTGTATGAAGGCAAATTTATTTTTAATACGTCGGTAGGTACCCGTGTCCGCACGTTCTGCAGCAACCCTTCCGGTCATGTGGTAGTAGAAAATCACAGCGGTGTGATGGCGGCGAACGGCCACTCGTATAAGGATCCGAAGCTTGGCTCAAAAAACACGAACTTTGCCCTGCTGGTGTCACATACCTTTACAGAACCTTTTGATAAGCCGAATGAATATGCCCGGGAAATTTGCAAACGGGCCAATGATTTGTCCAGCGGCGGCGTAATTGTGCAGAAATACGGCGACATTCTGCGCGGACGCCGTTCTACAGAGAAGCGGATCAAGGAAGGGTTCCTCGAGCCGACGCTGAAAGAGGCGGTTCCCGGTGATCTGGGCCTGGTGCTGCCATACATCACTATGAAGAGCCTGATCGAAATGGTTGAGGCGCTGGAAAAGGTGACGCCGGGCATCGCATCGGAACACACACTGTTCTACGGCGTTGAAGCGAAGTTCTATTCCGCCCGGCCGAAGCTGACTGACAGGCTGGAGACGGAAATCTCCGGGCTTTACTGCGGCGGGGACGGTGCAGGTGTAACCCGGGGACTGGCTCAGGCGGGTGCAGCCGGAGTCTGGATCGCGCGGGGAATCCTGGAGCGGGCAGCCGTTACTGCCTAAAATAATAGATACAATAAAGCGGGCTGTCTCTTCGTGCAAAGTGTTTGCGCTGGGAGATGGCTCTTTTTCGTGAAGGGATCTAATCATGGCTGGTTAAGTCATGGAGTTTTATTGTATGGGACTTAAGGCATAAAGCTTAATCAATGAAAGTATTTCCTTTATTTAACTCTGTTGATATAATGTTAGAATACATAACATGATTGGAGTGGAAGTTGGAAATGTCAGTTCGCCGGAGTAAGAATGTCCTAGTCACACTGTTGCTGCTGCTGGTTGGTCTGTATGGGTTATGGATTGATATGCTTTGGCGGAGTGGCGGACGTAACCGCACATATCAAGGAACTGACCGAACGGCTGGGGGCAAATATGCTGGATGCCCGTCAGGAGATGACAGGCATGCTCGGCTCCCTCCGGAATACGGATGCGGTGATGGCGGAATTACAGGAGCAGAGCGCGGATATGCTGGGTAAGTTCACCGCACTGAGCGGTCATCTTGCCCTGGTAGAGGAGATTAATTCCCTGATTGTCGGGATTGTAAATGAGACCTCGCTGCTGGCGTTGAATGCTTCGATTGAAGCGGCACGGGCCGGGGAGCAGGGACGGGGATTTGCCGTGGTTGCCGGTCGCATCAGGCAGCTGGCCGATCAGAGCCGAAGCTCGGTGGAACGGTCTTCAGCTGTGCTGTCGGATATCAATAACGGGGTCCGGCAGGTGCTGGAGTCAGTAACTAAAGAACAGAATGCGGTCTCCCATGGGGTGGATGAAGTAGCGGCTGTGAAGCTGCGGCTGTCTGATATGTCGGCAAGAATCGAAGAGGTAGGGACCGCCGTTGCCGATACCGTTACCGCCGCCTCGCGGCAGAGCGGACTGATCAGTATAGTGACAGGGGAGCTGAGCGGTGCGGTGGCCATTGTGAATGAGACCATTGCCGGTGTAGACCTGACGCTGGAGCAGGTAACACGGCAGCGGTCGCAAATTGGACAGCTGAATGAGATCAGCGCGAGTCTGCTTGGCGAGTCGCAGGCTTTACAGCAGTCGGTGAACCAGATAGCTGGACGGGAGACTGTTGAAATGAGCCAGTACGCTGCCCGGCTGCAGGAAATGCAGAGCCTGCTGCAGGAAATTTCAGCGAAGCAGGAGCTGTGTGTACCGGATGCTGTCAGCCACGGCAATGTGCTCACGGCCTGCATGAAAAGGGTACCTGATGTCCAGGCGATCTGGTCCAACCGCACGGATGGCACCTTTATCTACTCCGAGCCTGCGGCCGGACTGATGAACGCCAAACGCCGCGACTGGTGGAACGGGGCGATGAGCGAAGGTGAATATGTCTCCCGGCCGTATGTCTCGGCGATTACCAAACGCTCCTGCATCACTTTGTCCCGGGCTATTAAGAACGGGCAGGGGGAGACAGTGGGTGTAGTGGGGATTGATCTGGCAGTATGACCTGCAGCTGATTCCAGACTGACTGCCAGTTCTTTTTCGCCACCCGTTCTTCGTAAATACGATGGAGTCGGAGGTGGGCATTGAACAGCGGGGAGGGTCTCACGATCAGGCCAAGTACATCGCTGAGCCCATGAGGCGCTGATAAGATAACCTCGCCCTGTCCGGTAAGCGCAAGACCAAGGGCGGTCGCCGTTTCAGGAAATTTGGACATCCCGTCTGTCGCTGATGAATAGGGCTCCAGATCATTAACGACATGCATTCTTGCCTGGTTTTTGACCGACCAGGGGACCGAAGGATCTGCCTCCCGCAGCCAGGCTTCCAAGGCTTTCTCAACTTCCTCCCTGATATCGGAAGGGTCGTAATAAATTACATCCACATCCCCCAAAGGTGTTCTGGTGGTAAAACCATGCTGGATATCCCACACCTTAGAGCGCACAAATCCGGCGCAGACCCAGCAGTCCGGCAGCTCCAAAGATCTGGCGGTTGCCAGAATGCCCATCATCCAGCGGTCTTCCGCTACTGCCCGCAGCAGCTCTTCTTCATTATGTATCCGCAAACGGCTGCACCTCCGTAACATTAAAAGGGCTCTCTGAAAGCTCCAAGTTCATTTTAAGGGAACAATGGGCAGATTGCTAATGAGCTCAAAGTCATGAAGCCTAAAAAAGAGGGATACGAGACGATGCTGCTGTCTTCGTATCCCTCTTACTATATCATTGGACTGATGATGGGTAGCGGACTCCTGAAGCGGGGTTACCCCTCCAGCAGCAGCGCTTCCGGATCTTCCAGCAATTCCTTGACCTTGACGAGGAAGCTTACCGCCTCCGAACCGTCCACGATCCGGTGATCGTAGGAAAGGGCGATATACATCATCGGCCGGTTGACGGTTCTTTCCTCATCCAGCGCGATCGGACGCAGCTGGATCTTGTGCATGCCGAGAATGCCGACCTGCGGGGTATTCAGGATCGGTGTAGAGAGCAGGGAGCCGAATACACCGCCGTTTGTAATCGTAAAGGTACCGCCCTGGAGTTCCGGAAGACTGAGCGTGTTGGCGCGGGCCTTGGCGGCCAGTTCGCCGATCTGCCGCTCGATTTCCGGGAAGCTGAGCCGGTCCGCATCGCGGACAACCGGTACAACCAGTCCTTCCTTGGCTGAGACAGCGATGCCGATATCATAGAATTTCTTAATCAGCAGCTCCTCGCCGTCAATCTCTGCATTCAGCAGCGGATAGGCTTTGAGCGCGCCGATGACAGCCTTGGTGAAGAAGGACATGAAGCCAAGTCCGACATCATGCTTCTCTTTGAAGGCATCCTTGCGCCGTTTGCGGATGTCGAGGATGGCGGTCATGTCCACCTCGTTGAAGGTGGTCAGCATGGCCGCGGTCTGCTGCGCTTCGACCAGACGGCTGGCAATCGTCAGCCGTCTGCGCGACATGCGCTTGCGCTCCACGGCCTTGCCGTCCTGCGGCGCTGCATTAGCCGCAGCGGGCTTCGCTGCCGCAGGTGCAGCCTGCGGCGCCGGAGCGGACGGCGCAGCGGCCCCCTGGCCGGCGGCAGGGCTTGAAGGTCAGTAGCGTATGCAGGATGCCAATGATGTAGGCCAGCTGCCCTGCGCCGATGGCATTGCACAGCCGCTTGTAGCGGCTGTTGTTCACATTCACGGCCACCTGCGCGTCGAAGCCGCTGGCGACAGCGGTCAGGGTCAGCCCGCCGCTGCCGCTGAGCAGATCCGCTTCCAGGCAGCGGTCCTGCAGCGCAGCGTCCAGCGCGGCTTCGGGCGCCAGCGGGATGCCGAAGCCGCGGGCCGTGTCGTTGCCCGAGCCGGCGGGGATGACCGCCAGCGGGACACCTCTGCGCCGCAGCGCACCGAGTACGCTGTGGATCGTACCGTCGCCGCCGATAACGATCGCGGCACGCCAGTCCTCGCGGCGGGCGAGGGCATGAAGCACCTGTGCCTCAGCCTGTTCGGGGCTCCGGGTGAAGAGAGCCTCATGAGCGATACCGCGCGACTTCAGCAGGCCCTCCACCGTCTCCCAGGTCCGCTGTCCCGCACCGCCGCCGGAAGCGGGATTTATGATCAATAAATACATGGATGTTCCTCCAGCCTGTAGATTCCTGTATGTCCTGATTCCATTGTACGGAGTAGACAGGCAAAAGGGAATCTCAAAAACCTGGATCTCCGCAGGTGTGCGCAATCACAGGTGGCGGAGCTGGCTTTCTGCCAGATCTCCCGCCCAGGGAAGCTTATACCATCTTCCGCCCAGGGTGTGATAAATCATGAGCAGCCAGATGGCGAAGCTGCATAACGAGAGAATAGCGCCGATCAGCGCACCGAGCAGGGGGATGAATCCGCTCATCACATGAACGATCATCAGCAGGCCGAACGTTATCAGCGACTGCAGCGCATGAAAGAGCACGAAGCGGCTGCGTTTCTCCAGAGCAAGAAACACAATTCCGCCGATAAAAGGAAAGAAGTAGCATACGCAGGCAGCAATATTTTCGGGCAGTCCTGTGGAAGATTTGAATGGGGACAAAGCGCTCACTCTCCTTGTACTTGGAGAAGAAGGGGGTAGCCTGGCTATAACTTCGTTAGCCAGCCCCTTGCTCCTTCTTCACTAGGAGCCTATGATTTGCCCGTACAAAGTATGTAACCGGTTTTAGAGTTTCATTGCCGGAATGACATACCGCTCAATCAGTCTGCGCGGATTCTTCCACCGGTTTACTGCACTTTCTGCGGTGAAAATGACGGCGGCATTCAGGTCCGGCAGCAGCCAGATTTGCTGGCCCCCGTGGCCGTGGGCGAGACGGTAGGCTTCACCGCTCATGCGTCCGTTCCAGAACTGATAGCCGTAATCACCGTAAGCCGGATAGCCGGCCGTCTGTGCCGTGAAGGCCGCTTCCAGCCAATTCTGCGGGATGATCTGCTGTCCTCCGTGCTTGCCGCCGTCCAGCAGGCAGATAGAGACTTTGGCGAGATCACGTGAGGTGAGATATAGTCCGATATGTCCCATGCTGTGGCCCTCCGGGCTGGGCAGCCATGCGGTATGGGTGATGTCCAGCGGCTCAAACAGATGCTGCCTGGCATAGGTGAATGCATCCTGTCCGGTGAATTCGCTGAGCATGACAGAGAGGAGATGGGAATCGCTGCTGCGGTATTGGAAACAGCCGATATTTTCGGCATCTATGGGTAAACTTAGAATATAGGACACCCAGCGGCGGCTGCGCTGCAGATTCCGGACAAGCGGCTCACCAAGCTTATTGCCTGTAATCCAGCGGAAGCCCGAGGTCATGGTCAGCAGATGGTGAAGTGTTAGCTGTTCAAGCTGCGGGGAAGGGGGAGCCGCAAGATATTTACGCAGGGTATCCCGCACAGAGACATCCGTTCCCGGTATGTCACCTCTGCCGATGGCTATGCCGGTGAGCAGGGAGAGGAAATTTTTGGTGGCGGAGCGCAGATCATTCAGCATTCCCGCATGATGATTTCCGTAATACCGTTCAAATATCAGTTTCCCGTGGCGTACGACAAGCATACTATGCATTTTAGGATACGCTTTGGTGATTTCCTTGTGAGCCTGCTCCAGCTGCCTGCTGCCGGTCCCGGTATCCTCCGGGTCAGTCTGCGGTACTGGGGGTGCTGCGCTATAAGGCGTGCTTAACAGGGATAGCCGGTTGTCCATAACGTTCCCCTTCCTGCGTTAGTGTCTATTTAAAGGATTTTGGATGTGCAGATAGTGTATTTTAACCATAAGTTTGCCCTCTCTCCTGCTGTGGAAGACATAAATTTTTTAAAAAATCCATACGCATATTTTACAAGGAAAGGTGGAACTTGGCCTTGAATATGATACAATATAACGATAAGGCCCGAAAGGAGTGATTCAGCTAGTGGCTCTTCGGGTAAGTAAAGTGTCAAGATGTCCTGCCTCAAGGCGTCTTACTCTCAGCCCAAATCACGACGAACCTGCTTCACCGGCAAGGCGGACCTCCAGAACTCTGGAATGATAGTCTAGGCGGATAATGCAAGCCACGTATGTGTTGCGGTATCTGAACTTGCATTTCGAGGTTACGGCGGACTTTTCATCATGCATTCTCTACAACGGAGCATTCATTTTCAATGTTTTGGGAGGGAACTGATCATGGCAAGTAAAGGTCATAACGAAGTCAAGGAAAGTCTACGGGAAATGACACGCATTTTCCGGCCCAAAGATCCCAAGAAATTTGTAAAGGAGTACGTCCGGAAGTATCGGATCACGGGAGGCTACGAAGAAGAGCTGACCATGGTCGTGGAGCATGAGCTGGGAAGAATCAACTCATCCGTCTCCTAATACACACAGGATAGTGTTCTGATTTTGACGGCAGTAAAGTTGTAATTACATCCATGAGGATTCTCATAAACCGTACCCGGGTGAAACGCTGCCTCTGGATGCGGTTTTTTTTGCTTACTTTTTTTTGAAAAACGGTTCAAAGGCTTTCTAATTAGTCAAATGAATTAATAGACATAATTACATATGTATGCGTTTTACTATAAAATGGGCCTGCTTGCAAAATTTTTGTAAGCGCTATTAAATGCTGTAATGACAAGCCTTCTGATCAACAAAAAAGACTTTGTGAACTTGTTGTGAACGATTGACAAAACACCCCCTTAAACTTATATTAATAGTGATTGTTATAATTGACAGGAAAATCCTCTACTCTACGAAATCGGGAAAAGCGGGGTTGATCTATGATGAAAACGTGGCAGGCTGGAAAGCGGCTTCTTCCCATGACCGCAACACTTGGACTCATTCTTGCCGGATGCGGACGGGAGGACCTGTCGGTACTCAGACCGCAGGGACCTGCAGCCGAAAGCTCGTTCGATCTGATGAAGCTGGCGATCACCATTATGATTGTCGTACTGCTGATCGTCTTTTCCATTGCGGCTTATGTGCTTATCCGTTTCCGCAGAAAACCGGAGCAGCGTGAGATTCCCGAGCAGGTAGAGGGTAATTTCAAGCTGGAAGTGCTCTGGACAGTCATCCCGCTGATCCTGGTGGTTGTACTTGCCGTTCCTACGGTCAGAGCGGTATTTGCTGCCGGGAATGATCACTCGGATGATAAAAATGCGATTAAGGTTAAAGTAACCGGCCACCAGTACTGGTGGGAGTTCGAGTATACCGATTATGGCGTGAAGACGGCGCAGGATCTGGTGATCCCCGCCGGTAAGGATATTGCTTTTGAGCTGAGTACTGCGGATGTGCTGCATTCGTTCTGGGTACCCTCCCTCGCAGGCAAAATGGATACCAACCCTGACGGCACGATTAACCGTTTCAGCTTCAGTGCGCCAAATGAAGGCGTTTACCGCGGCAAATGTGCGGAGCTGTGCGGGCCGTCCCACGGCTTCATGGAATTCAAGGTGAAATCGGTCAGCGATGCGGAGTTTGAGCAGTGGCTGGCTTCGATGAAGTCCCCGGCTGTCCTGCCGGAAGATCCGGAGATTGCCGCGAAATTCAAATCCGCCTGCCTGCAATGCCATGCCGTTGGGGATCAGGGTATTGCGATGGGTCCCGACCTGACCGGGATCGGCTCACGTGAGTCGGTAGCGGGCATTCTGCTGAATGACGATACGGGTGTAGACGGCGCTCCAATTCTGGATAATCTCAAAACCTGGCTGCATGATCCGCAGGGCGTTAAGCCCGGCAACAAAATGCCGGATCCGAAGAAGGATCTCGGATTAACCGATGAAGAGATTGACGGAATCGCAGAGTATCTGGCCGGTTACACGCTGGACTAAAGCCTGCAGCGACAAGCGGAAGCAGCATATTTGAAAAGGGGGTAGGAACCTTGGCTCAAACAGCGCAATCTTTGAATCCCGTCCGGCCGCCTGAGGCGGGTCACAGCGTCAAACGCCATACCGGGCTAATGGATTGGCTCACCACCGTCGATCATAAAAAAATCGCGATTCTGTACCTGTGGGCCGGAGGTTTGTTTTTCGGCATCGGCGGGCTTGAGGCCATTCTGATCCGCATCCAGCTGATTAAGCCGATGAATACCTTTCTGGATGCCCAGACGTTCAATGAATTAATCACGATGCACGGTACAACGATGATTTTTCTCGGGGTCATGCCCGTTATCTTCGCACTGATGAATGCGGTTATTCCGCTGCAGATCGGCGCGCGCGACGTTGCCTTCCCTTTTCTGAATGCGCTCGGCTTCTGGACCTTTCTGTTCGGCGGCATTCTGCTCAATCTCAGCTGGATCATGGGCGGTGCGCCCGATGCCGGCTGGACATCATATACCCCGCTGTCTACTACAACCTACAGTGCCACTCACGGGGTGGATTTCTATACGATAGGCCTGCAGATTGCCGGACTCGGCACACTGATCGGCGGTATTAACTTTCTGGCGACCATCATCACGATGCGTGCGCCGGGGATGTCCTATATGCGGATGCCGATGTTTGCCTGGACCACCTTTATTACTTCCGCTATTATCCTATTTGCTTTTCCTGCCATTACCGTAGGACTTGTACTGCTTACCTTTGACCGCATTCTGGGAGCGAATTTCTTCGAGGTTGGCGGGGGCGGCAACCCGGTGCTCTGGCAGCATATTTTCTGGATCTTCGGCCATCCCGAAGTGTATATTCTCATTCTGCCGGCTTTCGGCATTATTTCTGAAGTCATCCCGACCTTTGCGCGCAAAAGATTGTTCGGCTACAGCTCGATGGTCTTCGCAACGATTCTGATTGCCTTCCTGGGCTTCATGGTCTGGGCGCATCATATGTTTACCACCGGCCTCGGCCCGGTAGCGAATGCGCTGTTCTCCGTGTCTACGATGCTGATTGCCGTTCCGACCGGGATCAAAATCTTCAACTGGCTGTTTACGATGTGGGGCGGACAGGTGCGTTTCACCACCCCGAATCTGTTTGCAGTCGGCTTCATCCCTACCTTCACGATGGGCGGGGTAACAGGGGTCATGCTGGCTTCTGCTCCTGCTGATTTCCAGTTTCATGACACTTACTTCGTCGTCGCTCATTTTCACTATGTCATTGTCGGCGGTCTGGTGCTTGGCCTGTTTGCCGGGCTGCATTACTGGTGGCCGAAAATGTTCGGACGGATGCTGGGCGAGGGCCTGGGCAAATGGACCTTCTGGACCTTTATTATCGGGTTCCATATGACCTTCTTCGTGCAGCACTTCCTTGGTCTGATGGGTATGCAGCGCCGCGTATTCACGTATCTGCCAAACCAGCAATTTGATCTGTTGAATCTGATTAGTACGATTGGCGCGGGACTCATGGGTGTGGGAATGCTGTTTTTCCTGGCGAATATTTTCCTCACTTCCAGAAAGCCTGCCGATGCGGCGAATGACCCTTGGGAAGACGGACGGACGCTCGAATGGACGATTCCTTCGCCGCCGCCGGAGTATAACTTCAAGCAGACACCGCTGGTGCGCGGCATCGATGCCTTCTGGAAGGAAAAAACCGCCGGACACAAAGGCATGACGCCATCTGAGCCTGTCGGATCGATTCATATGCCGTCGGCGACGATCCTGCCGTTCCTGATGTCTGTAGGGATTTTCATTGCCGGACTTGGATTTATGTTCAGCCGCGATACGTTCAGCAGTGAGGCTTTAAGCTTTCTTTTCAACAACTATATTGTTACCGGACTTGGACTGCTCATAACCTTCGGATCAATGCTGATGCGTTCGCTGTATGACGACCACGGCTGGCATATCGAGCCCGAAGAGCTGGAAGGAAGGTGAATCAGCCAATGACAACCGCACATGCTGAAGCAGTGAATGGAACGCTGCCGCACGAACCGGAAAAAGCGACGCTGGAAGGCCGCAACAAGGTGCTTGCCTTCTGGCTGTTTCTCGGCGGGGAGGCTGTACTCTTCGGTACGCTGTTCGCCACATTCCTGGCCCTGCGCAATCAGACGAACGAAGGTCCGTCCGCGAATGAGCTGTTTCACCTGCCGCTGGTGGCGGCTGCGACGTTCCTGCTCCTGGTCAGTAGTCTGACCAGTGTGTTCGCTATCCAGGCGATGCACCGGAACCGCCCGGCGCTGCTTCGCTCCTGGCTGCTCGTTACTGTTGTGCTGGGTGCAGCCTTTCTCGGCCTGGAGATTTACGAGTTCAGTGAATATGTGAGACATGAGGAATTCGGCATGACCACAAGTGCGTTCAGCTCGGCCTTCTATACGCTGGTCGGCTTCCACGGCGCACACGTTGCCTTCGGAATACTTTGGATCTCCGTACTGATCGGCCAGCTGGTCCGCAAAGGGCTGACGGTGGTAACGGCGCCTAAAATTTATGTCTCAGCAATGTACTGGCATTTTATCGATGTGGTGTGGGTGTTTATCTTCACCGTTGTATACCTGCTTGGAAAGGTGGGCTGAAGCCATGGTAACGGAACAGCATCCGCAAGAGGGCAGTGTGAAGCACCGCCACCGGCAGGAGGGCCCTCAGCGGCATATCGTAGTGTTTATTTTCTCCGTCGTGCTGACCCTGATCGCGTTCGCGGCGGTAGCCGCGGGAGGCGTCAACGCTTCCTTTGCCGTTATTCTGCTGCTGGTCATGGCTGTCCTGCAGGTGTTTTTGCAGATGGGCTTCTGGATGCATCTGAAGGACAAGGGACATCTGATGCCGATCATATTCATGCTTGGCGGCTTTTTTATCGCCGGGACCTGCATCGTGATGGCACTTTACTGGGTATGGTGGGATTAAGGCGGCGATGAGAAGAGGCCGGCGGCAGCCGTCGCCTCTTTTTTGCTTTACGGGAAATAGGGCGGCCGGGTGGATTCGGGATTCAGCTTTGGCGTTTCAATTAGTGAAAAAAATCCAGTTAATCGGCGCTTTTCTGCCCGGAATTGCGGATTAGATGGAAATACTCCACCTAGTTCTTCTGGAAAGCAGTGACTTGGCCTAAATAGAGCAAATTAGTTGGAGGTAATCCCACTAACCGCCCCGGTAGAAAGGTGAGGCGGAATTTAGCTGGAGTAAATCCAACTAATCCCCGTAAGAAACAGCTGACATAGGAAACTTTGAGGCTGCCCAATCACAGCCATTCTGTAGATCTAACTTTGGCCCGAGTAGCAATACATCTATTATCAACTCTGCACAAGGGAGGAATTGTACGATGCTGGGATTACAATACTTTAGCTTTGCCGACTTGTGGAGCCCGTTGATACTGGCAGCAACGCTGCTGCTGGCCGCCGGGTATCTGCTGCTGATCGGTCCGCTGGCGCAGCGCTTTCCAGGATCTGTTATAGTTCCGGTCCGGCAGAGAGTGCTGTTTATGGGCGGGCTGCTGGCGCTTTATCTGGCCCAGGGCGGTCCGGTAAGTCTGCTTGGGCATATCCTGTTTTCCTTCCATATGGTCAGTATGGCCTTATCCTATCTTATTGCGGTTCCGCTGATGATGCTGGGCATCCCGGACTGGTGCTGGCGTGCCTTGCTGAAGGTGAATCCGCTGCGGCGTCTCTCCTTCCTTGCCCATCCGGTGGTGGCGGCGCTGATGTTCAATGGATTATTCTCGCTGTATCATCTGCCAGTGATTCATGATTATGTGATGCTGCATTTTGCGGTCCACCGCCTGTATTATGGTTTGCTGTTCCTGACAGCCGCGCTGATGTGGTGGACGCTGATTAATCCGCTGCCGGAGCGCCGGAAGGTCGGGAGCCTCGGCCAGATCGGCTTTATCTTTTTGAATATGGTGCTGCTGACCCCGGCCTGCGGGCTGATTATTTTTGCGGGGGCTCCGCTCTATGCAACTTATAGTGATCCGAGTGCCTGGGCACGGGCGATGGGATACTGTGTATCCGGTGATCCGGCAGCACTGCTGCAGACTTTCGGCGGGCCGGACTTCTTCGGCGGACTGTCGCCCAAGGTGGATCAGCAGGTGGGCGGCATCGCCATGAAGTTCATTCAGGAATTTATTTTTGCCTCGATGCTTGCTTATGTGTTCTATCATTGGTATAAAAAAGAGAACAGGCAAGACGACGCGGACACTTCCGCGCCATCCGGCGAGCTGGGGGATGGTGTTTTGACCCGGGTATAGCAGGTAGAGCACCGAGGGGGATAATCATGGATATCTTTACAGTGTTTCCGACGATCAGTACATCTTTCATCGTAATCAGTGCGGTGCTGGTGGCTATCGGCTGGAGACAGATCATCAAGGGCAAACGTGAAGCGCACAAGAAGACAATGATCGCTGCCGCAGTGGCTGCTACCTTGTTCTTCATTGTGTACATGTCAAGAACGGTGTTTGTAGGGAATACATCGTGGGGCGGACCGGATAATCTGTCGCTCTTGTATCACATTTTTCTGATATTTCATATCGTACTGGCAACGGTGGCAGCCGTGTTCGGGATTACGACACTTACGCTGGGCTTCAAAGCCAAGTATGCGAAGCACCGCAAATGGGGCAGAGTAACTGCTGTAATCTGGTTCATTACGGCCATTACAGGAGTTGCTGTGTACGTGCTGCTCTACATATTTTATCCTGGCGGGCATACCAAGCCGGTCTGGGATGCAATCTGGGGTTTTTAATTGGTTTTGAAGGCGGTCTGTGTACCGGCATCTTCCGTAAGGAGGGTGCTGATGCTCAGGCCTTTTTTTATGTGTTTGAATAAGGTGAGCGGACAGCGCAGAATCCTCCAAATTCGAGGGAATGAGAGCGATAAGTCCCTCCGGATCCGCCGGAATAGGGCAGTGATGCGGAATGAGAGGTATAAACACCTCCGAATTCGAAGATAGTGGGCTACATGGCTGAGTTAAGGGGATAAATCCCGTAGAATTTGCCGGAAACAAGCTGCGTGGCGAAATTAATGGGATAAATCCCATAGAATTAGAATTCACAAATAGCTGTCTGTAGTAGATACAAATGTTAATATATTCTCCCCTGTCGCCGCTTAGTGCAGCTATAAGGAATTGAACGAATTTTCATAAGCTAACGAACGGAGGAACACAACAGTTTCAATATTTATCCAAACTAAACCTTGACTCTGGAAAATACAGGACATATACTGTGTATATAGATATATACAGTAAGCACAGAGCTATACACACTGAATCTGTATATCCTCTGAATTTAAGTGAGGTTGAGGCAATATGACAACAATCAAACAGGCCTGGATTATTGTAAGGAGTGACTTCCGCGGAGACAGGCTGAAGCTGGTGTGGGCATTTCTTGGGGCGGTCGTATTAATGGGGTACATGGGGATGATGACCGGAATGGTCACAGATGATGTGCTGGGCGAAGGGGAGGCTAAGGTCCTTGCCGACTTCATGCTCGTTACCGTCATTCCTATGCTGGGCTTTACTTTCTCCAGACGGAAGATGAAGTATGTGATGGACGATTCCTATACCCGGATGCTGGCCTACATGCGCAGTCTGCCGGTTCCATCTGCAGTGATCCTCTGCAAAAGAAAGCTTCATACGGTGCTCTCTTTTTCGTTGAACGGAGTGCTGTTCTTCGGCCTGATCTATACACTTAGCTCCGATATGCGGCATGAACTTCCTCTACCGGCCTATCTGACCTTCGCTCTAACCTGGGTCGGCTACGGGCTGATCGTTACAGGGATGTTCATTTTCATCGAACTGCTGACCAGCGGCAAAGCCTACTGTGGATGGATGTTTCTATTCATGCTGCTGTCCATCATTGCCGCTTTGCTCATTAGTCTGGCGGGAGGGAATCTCTTCCTGTACACTTTGAGCTGCTCTAAGGAGTGGGGGCTGTTGTCCCCGCTGATGTGGGGAAGCCTGCTGCTGGGAACTGCATCGGTGCAGCTGTTCTCCGCATGGACGATTCAACGGCTTAAGAGCCGCGATCTCGTATGAGAGGGCGGTGGTAAGGATGTGGATACCCATTCAGATTAACGAGAACAGCGCTGAGCCGCTGTACCATCAGATTGAAACACAGCTGCGGTCACTCATCATCAGCGGCGGAATAACAGAAGGGACACTGCTTCCTTCGATCCGCGAGTTTGCCGGAGATCTGAAATGCAGCGTCATTACGGTCCGCCGGGTCTATCAGGATCTGGAGAATGAAGGACTGCTGCGGACCCGGCAGGGAACGGGTACCTTCGTCTCCCATGTGGGAGAAGGCGCTATGGAGGAATACAAGCGGGAAGCCGTCAGCAAAGCATTGGAAAGTGCCGTCGATGTCGGTTTGTCCGTGCAATGCAGTGCAGAAGAGCTGACCCGGATATTTACGGACATCGTGAAGAGCAAATATAACAAACAGGGATGAAGGGTGGAGTCATTGCATGGTACAACAGGCCATTGAACTGCGGAATGTAAGCAAGAAACGGCGTAACCGGATGATCGGACCGCTTAATCTGAATCTCCCGCAGGGCTATATAACCGCACTAGTGGGCCAGAATGGCTCCGGCAAAAGCACACTGCTGCACATGCTGATGCAGCTGAGCTTCCCTGAAGAGGGTGAGATCCGCTGGTTTGAAGAGACGCACGGGAAGGGGATGCCGCTCTCCCTGCGGCAAACCATTGCCTATGTCCCGGAGAACTCGCAGAGCGAAGAGAATCTATGGACAGCGGAAGAGGCGGCTGAGTTCCGCCGGCAGTGGTACCCGGCATGGGACCAGCAGTATTTCGAAGAATTACTGGGCAGATTCGAGGTGCCGCAAGGAGCAAGGCTCGGCAAAATGTCAAAGGGTGAGCGCCGCAAGTTCGAGATTGCCGCTGCGCTGGCAGCCCGGCCCAAGCTGCTGCTGCTGGATGAGCCGTCTTCCGGTCTTGATCCTTTTGCCTGGAAGATCCTGATAGAAGCGCTGCGTAAATATATGGATGAGAGTAATGCAACGGTGCTGATCTGCACCCACATCATCGAGGAAGTACGGAGGCTGGCGGATTATATTGTGCTTATGCACCATGGGCAGCTGCTCGGCATGGCCGAGAAGGACAGTCTCTTCGGCTCCTGGAATGAGGTATGGGTAAATGCTGCAGATGAGGAAGAACTGCAGCATTTGGCGGCAGAATTGCCGGATGCTCTGAATTTTACCTGGGGGCAATCTGGAATGGTTTCATTTATTACCCAGAAATTTCATCAAAATGAGAAACGCATCCAGCAATTGGGCGTAAAGGTTATTAAGAGCCGGGCACTTGAACTGGATGAAATACTCAGCTTATGGACACAAGGGCATCATCCGATCCTGATTGACCAGAAGAGAGGGGACTAACGAATGGAAGCTTTGAAGCTGGAACAGGTAGTGAAGCAATATGGTGATAAAACGGCAGTAAACAGAATTAACCTGAAGGTGGAGCAAGGCGAAATTTATGGGCTGCTGGGGGCCAACGGCGCCGGCAAAACCACAACAATGCGCATGGTGCTTGGTCTGATTTATCCCGATGAGGGGAAGATTATCTATAACGGCAAGCCGTTCAGCAGCGAGCTGCAGCATCTGATGGGCTATCTGCCGGAAGAACGCGGCCTGTACCCGAAGGTAAAAGTGAGCGAACAGATCATCTATCTGGCCCGGCTGCGCGGCATGGCTGCAGGCGATGCGGAGAAGAGTCTGCGTTACTGGCTGGACCGCTTTGAAGTGCCGGAATATTACAACAAGAAGATCGAAGAACTCTCCAAGGGCAATCAGCAAAAAATGGGTTTCATCGCTGCCGTTGTACATAAACCGCAAATTCTTATCCTCGATGAAGCTTTCAGCGGACTGGACCCGGTGAATGTGGAGCTGTTAAAAGACACCGTTAGAGAGATGCGCGACCAGGGGACGAGTATCCTGTTCTCTACCCACCGCATGGAGCATGTCGAAGAGCTGTGCCGGAATATTACAATTCTTGACCGTTCCAATACAGTGGTTCAAGGAGATATCCGCGAGATTAAAAAGGGCTATCCGCGCGAGGAGGTATTCCTGCGGACGGTTGGAGAAGTCTCCGGGCTGGAGGGAATCGCCGGGGTAACCGCAGTGCAGCGGCAGGAGCGGGGCTATGTGCTGGCGATCAGTGAGATTGGAGCAGCGCAGCGGATATTACAGCACGCCCTGCTTGCCGGTGAAGTTGAACATTTCGAAATCAAGGAACCGACGCTAAACCAAATCTTTATCAGAGCGGTGGGTGAATCCAATGAATAAGCTGGGACCGATTATCGCATTTACCTTCAAAAATAAGGCGCGGACTAAATCTTTTACGATCACAACGCTGATCATCGTGCTTCTGATTACCATCGGTATGAACATTCCTTATTTTATCGACAAGTTTAGCGGCGACGACGAAGCCGGTGCTGCACGCATCGGAGTTGTTACGGAATCCGGAAACCCGGTATCGGAACTGCTGCTGGCTTATACGGCGCCCGAAGACTCCGAGACCCAGGTAACGCTGGAGTCCTATGCATCTGCAGAGGACGCGGCTCTTCAAAAGGGACTCAAGGAAGGCGACATTAAGGGTTATCTCACCTTCGGCACTGCTGCGGGCGCAGGCGTACCTCCGGTCACATACCACAGCAATGAAGGAGAGCTGGACGGAGATATCCAGAGCTATCTGCAAGCTGCCCTGCAGCAAGTCAATACGCAGCTGATTACGGAGGGTAAGCTGACACAGCAGGAGGTGGCCGCCATATTCACGCCGGTCACGATAGATACGCAGCAGATCGGCGGAGGAAGCGGGACTGGCGGCGGTCAGGATGAGTCTGCACCTGCGATCAATTATGTGATTGTCTATGTACTGCTGATGCTCTTCTTCTTGTCGATTATGCTGACCGGTAATATGATTGCCGCTGAGGTCACAGCAGAGAAGAGTTCGCGCATTATGGAAATTCTGATTACGAGCGCTTCACCGCTGAGCCAGATGTTCGGCAAGGTGCTGGGGGTGTTCCTGGTCGGGCTGCTGCAGATTGCGATCATTGCCGCGAGCATTGCGGCGAACCTGATGCTGCCGCATAACTCGGGGATTCTTACGGATTTCGATCTTGACTTAAGTCAATTGAATGTAGGTATTCTGGTTTACGGCCTTATCCTGTATATTCTGGGCTTCTTCCTGTATGCGCTGATGTATGCCGCTGTAGGCTCGATCGTGAGCCGTACCGAGGAGCTGGGCCAGGCAAGCATGCCGGTGATGATGCTGGGTTTTGTGAACTACTATATTCCGACCTTCAGCGTTTCTGCACCGGACACACTGCTGATAAAGATCGCCAGCTACGTACCGTTCACATCACCGCTCAGCATGCTGCTGCGGATCGGTGTCGGAGATGTGGCCGTATGGGAAATCGCAGTTTCACTGGTTATTCTGCTGGTCACTATCTTCCTGTTAGGCTGGCTGGCCGCCAAAATCTACCGCACAGGTGTCCTGATGTATGGTAAACGACCTAGTATCAAAGAGATTAGAAAAGCAATGAAGGCTTACAAAATTTAAGGAGTGGGAATTATGGATAAAAAACAACAACAAAACTTAGCGCTGCTGTTTATAACATCTTTCTTCTCGCTAACATCCAGCAGACTTGTTCCAGATAGCGGGTCGAATCTGATGGATTTTACGCAAGGGCTTCTGACAGGTATAGGCATTACCGGAATGCTGATGGCGATCGTATTCTTTGGCAAGTATTACAAGCGCAGCCATTAGGCTAGAAAATCGTTTCAGGGACAGCTATTTAAAGGCACCTCCGCAGTTGATGCGGAGGTGCCTTTTTTGCGCGCGGCTAAGGGACTCACTAAAACTGGTGATTCGGCCGTTTATAGTGTACCTTAATAGTAAGGAGTGGTGATTTTGAAATTAAACATAAAAACCCCCGTGCTGGTCACGGTCTCCATTGTACTGATCATAGTAAGCAGTATGCTTAGGCCCGAAGGCTCAACACTGCTGGGGGCGCTGCAGACTCTGCTGCTTGGTCTTGGAATTCTGGGATGCCTGATGGCTTTTTTACGGTTTGCCAAGAGTGGTAATAGTAAGGGCAAAGAGATAAACAAAGGCAAGAGCAAGAGTAAAGGCAACAGTAAGGGCAACAGTAAGGGCAAGTAAGCCAATAAAGCCGCAGCGGATTGCTGCGGCTTTATTGGTGAGAAGAACAGGCGCGCCATTTACACAATAGACAAATTAGCCTGTGATCTCAGCGGCTTTTGCCCTGCATTGTGCTCACGCACCTGCCTGAGCTGAGCTTTCAGCACCGGCAGGCTCTTGCCGAGAATTTTGCCGATTTCGGGCAGCGGAAGCAGCAGTCCATACCATAGGGCTTTTACAAGCTGATCGTCCCACGACAACTCTTTAGAGGTGCGCAGATTCCGGTTTTTCGCGGATTTTGCGCATTGCAGGATGCACTCCCGGTAGGCTTCTACCGGAAAGTCGGCAGCTTTGAGCTTTCCTTTGCAATAAGGCTCATACAGCTTGTTGAAGGTTCCGGCCGTCACCCGCTCTGCTTCACTGCCCTTCCCGAGCAGAATGGAGCTGAGCGCAAGGACACCTCCGCTGTACTCCCGGATATATTGCTCAAATCCGGCGGCAGCGGCCAGCTGCGAGGATAAAAGGTCAGGCATGTCAGCACGTTCCTTCCTGGATTAAAGAGATGGACAAGACAGAGAATTACAGGGTCTAACTTAAATGTATAGCGGTGCGCAAAAACCGCAGGCAGAGGAGAACCTCTGCTGCGGTCCGGATACAGGCGGAAACAGGCCTGATGCCAAAACGTGGCGGAATCAAGGGGCTCTCTCTATACACTTACGAGGTTAGCTGCAGGATTCGGGCGGTGAGAGTCGCCCTACCTGGTGAGAATGCGGGAGTCGCAGTCTCCTCAGGATTCACCCCATGGCCTTATCAGCCGGATGGTTCCCCCGTTTCCCGCTGGGCGGGAATTCAGCGTTCGAATATCATTATTTTTGCGAATCGATTCAACACGAATCATACTCTTTCCGGCATGGCTTTGTAAAAAAGCAAAGGGATTCTCTAATTGCCGATTAGCAGGGAATTGCGGCGGAAACAAGGCTGCTCTAGCCGAAAAGACTATTTATCAGCGTTTATCTGGTCATTTTCTCGCTCAGGCGTCATCTTTTGATTTTTACTGGAAAAAGGCAGCAGAGTGCGAAAATTGAACCTAGAAAAATATAAGTTCATAGGGAGATAAAAACGCCGGTGACCTTAAGCAGGTGACCGGCGTTTTCATATTAGCGTTTTGGCATTTTGCTCTCATCTATGTACAGCAGGTTCCAGCGGTGACCGTCCAGGTCGGCAAAGCCTGCGCCGTACATCCACCCGTCCACTTCACCCGGCTTACCGAAGATATTTCCACCGGCAAACTCTACTTTTTGAATAAAGGCATCTACTTCTTCTCTGCTGTTAGCACCAATGGAAAAGATGACTTCTGCGCTATGGGAAGTATCTGCGATTGTTGAACCTGTAAATTTCTCAAACGCCGCATCCGGGAACAGCAGAATCGTCGTTTGGCCTATGACAAGCTTGGATCTCTCGTTACCGACGCTCACCGCATGGAATCCAATCTCGTTGAAAAAGGCAGTTGACCTCTCAACATCCTTAACCGGCAGGTTAATCCAGATCTCCTGTGACATGGCTGTAGCCTCCTGGAATGATTCATGAATTTATTTCGCTGCAGCAATAAGTTCCTTAAGCTCAGGAAGGTTGAAGCCTTTGACCGCATATTCTCCGGATACAGTGACAGGTACTCCCATGAAGCCGAGCTTCTCTACTTCCTCCTGATAGACTGTACTGGTCATAACATCACGCACTTCGAACGGAATGCCTTGTTCTGTGAGCAGCTGTTTTACCTGATTGCAGTCGCTGCAGCCGGAGGTAGAGTAGACAATGACAGACTGGCTCATTTGCTTACGGCCTCCTTGATGGCATCACGGGTGATTTTCCAGTGGGAGGTGTTCCAGCGGACTTCTCCGTCTTCAAGCAGGAAAATTTGCGGAGATTCGTGTTTGATGCCGAATTCTTCAGCAATCTGGTTCGAGACCGGACGGTCTTCAATCACATGAACAATAGCTGCCGGTGTATCGGAGCTCTGTGCAAAGGCCAGAAACTCTTCGTTGGCTTTGGCGCTGATCGGGCAGGTTGTGCTGTGTTTAAAAAGCAGTTTTTTGCCGGGTTGCCCGACATATTGGTGCAGTTCATCCAGCGTATGGAGTTGTTGAATAGACATCGGTAAATCGCCCTCCTGGGATTCTATATTTTTGTAATTAAGATTGTAGCATAGTTCAAAATTAAAGCAAAAAATCCAGCGAAATAAAAGCCTTGACCCTGACACTGGTGTCAGGGTTTATACTGGAAGCAGACCATTTCTCATGAACCCCGGGGAGAATGCCATGAAAATAGGTGAACTTGCAGCGCGGACCGGTGTCAGTGTCCGTTCCCTGCGATATTATGAGCGTCAAGGATTGCTTACACCGCTCCGGGAGGCCAACGGCTACCGTGAGTATTCGCCGCTGGCCGTCGAAACGGTGGAGACGATTAAGCTGTATTTGAATCTGGGGCTGTCGACAGAGGAGATTGCCGGATTTCTGCATTGTGTACTGAAGAATAAAGAGGCCTTCTGTGCAGAGGTGATGCCGCTCTACCGCAGCAAGCTGGAGGAAATTGAACGCCAGATTATAGAACTGAGCCAGATTAAACTCAATCTCCAGCAGCGTATGGCTGCAATGCAGCAGGAACAGCTGGAGAGCGGGACTTCTGAGCACGGAAATGCGGAACTGGAAAATAGTTAGGCGTACAGTCATAGAGTTACGGGAGGGAAGAATTATGGCAATTATAAATGTGGAGCATGCGGAAACCCTGCGGGCGGAGCTGAACCGCAGCGGAACGGTGCTGGTTGATTACGGTGCGCCGAGATGCGGGCCCTGCAGAACGCTGCTGCCGATCCTGGAGGAACTGGATGAGGAGTATGCGGACAGCGTGTCTATAGTTAAGGTGAACTGTGATGAGCTGCCTGAGCTGGCGTCAGAGGCTGGCGTCATGGGCCTGCCTACTGTGGTCGTGTACAGCGGAGGGCAGCCGGTGGAGAAGCTGGTCGGTTTGCGTCCGAAATCCGCCTATCAAGGCGTATTAAGAAAGTATGCTGCGGTGAGCAGCAGTACCAGTTAACACATAGAGGCGGGAAGCGGCATGCCAGGCATGCGCTACCCGCCTTTTTACACATCAGAAAGTAATTATTCAAGGTTTACAAGAGTTATAAGGGCTTATTGTTCATTCAGCACTGATGTAGGCGCTTTGGCAAATGCGGCCGGAACCGGGACAACCTCGTTCTGGTGCAGGGCTTCCAGGATCTCTTCTCTGAGGCTTCCGGTAAATGCGCCCCAGGCCTTTTTGCCGACGCCCAGCTCATCGCGTCCAATGGACTGCAGGGTATCCAGCCAGACCCGCTTGTCATTAATCACTCCCAGCTGCTCCTGAATGTTCTTATAGATTTCTTCATGGGCATGAAATTTCTGATTGAGTGCAAAACCCGCGGCGCTCGCGGTATACCGCAGCTCCTTAGCCGATATTCTTAGCTCATGCAGGGCCTCGAAGGCGGCCTTGGACTCCGCTTCAGGTTCTTTAAACAACGTTTTGCAGGCCTTTTTTTTCTGTTCGAAGGCCACCTCCAGCTCACGCATGACGACGTTTGCGTCCCGTTTGGCGGTCAGGGCTTCCAGGGGTCCGGCGAGAAAAGCCGTCCAGAGCCTGTCCAATTCCTTTCCGGTCAGCTGCGCAAGCCCGGTTTCCAGCTTCTTGCGGTACTCTTTCCGTTTCTCCTTCTGATGCTTAATGACGGCCTTCAGCAGCTCAGCTGTCTTGTCATCGCCGTCTTCCTTCGCCAGTTTGCGCCGCTCTTTGAAGGAATGAATCAGAACATCTGCATCCCTGACCTTGCCGAGCATCTTCTGGGCCTGTTTAAAAGTGCTGTATAGCTCTCCGGTGGAGGAATGATCGGGATCAAGAATCGACAGCAGCGTCAGCAGCTTGCGGCTGTTTACCCTCGCCTGATGAATATCCTCATCTCCGAAATCCTTCAGTGCGTCCTTGCTGTAATCACGGAAGTTAACATAGAGCTTGATCATCGCCTGTTCCCACTGACGGGTCTTACTGGCTTGCCGGTCCTTCGTTAGCTGTTCGACGGTCATGCGGCATCACTCCTAAAGGTTGTGTGTGTATTGCATGAACTTCAGCACATTCTGTCTAACACGGGGAGTATCTTCTTTAGTATAAGGATAACGGTTGGATGAAGCGATTTCAAATGCTTTAGGTGTCCTTGCCTTCGCGCCGGGAGGGGAATGGGTTACAATAGGAGCAGTATTAATTTCACGGAAATGAAGAGCGGGCTGCCGGTTAGTTGGACAGTCTAATATTCATCTTAGAGGAAGAGGGTAATCATCAGTGGTTTCTCATGAGGGCTTGGGGCTATTAAGCAGACTCTTTGACGGGCAGGAGCAGAGAACGACCAGCGTTCTTCCTGCGGAAATGGCGGTTTTTGAGCATTTTGCCGGAGAACAGCCGGTCACGGGAGCGGAGGATATGCTGATTCCGTTCGCTTATGAAGAGACGCTGTGCCGGGACGTTGGAGCGGGAACGGTCCCGCCGTCCCTGCATCTTTGGAGTCACCCCGGAGGGGTTGCGCTGGGTCTGCGGGACAGCAAGCTGCCCTTTGCCGCAGCAGCGATGGCGGAGCTTGAAGGGGCGGGAATCCGCACGGCAGTCCGGCATTCCGGCGGTGCCGCCGTGCCGCTTGACGCGGGGATTGTCAATGTGTCCCTGATTCTCCCGAAAGCTCCGGGCAAGCTGGACTTTCACGATGATTTCCGGCTGCTGGCCTCGCTGATTGCCGAGGCCGCAGCCGTAAGCCATCCGCAGGCCGCGGCAAGGATCAGGGCCGGAGAAATCGCCGGCTCGTACTGCCCGGGCGATTTCGATCTGGCGATCGGCGGCCGCAAGTTCTGCGGCATTGCCCAGCGCAGGCAGAGCAGCGCGTACTTCGTGCACGCGTTTGTGGTCGTCTCCGGCTCCGGACAGGAGCGCGGGGAGCTGATCCGCGGATTCTATGAGACTGCGTCCGGAGGGGACGAGTCTCTGGTCTATCCGCGGGTCCGCCCGGAGACGATTGCCGCGCTTGGCGAGCTTGGCGGGCCGGATGCAGCGGCGGTGTTTGCTGCAGTCATCCGGCAGGCGGCCGCCAGCCGGGGTGTGCAGCTGACCTCTGCCGCGCAGCTGCGGCAGGAGACGGGGTATGATCTCCAGTACAGCGATCCCCGTGTGCTGGAGGCGGCGGAGATCCTGCGGGAGCGGTATGCCCGCTGAATAAGCTTGCAGCATTAAGCTTGAATCCATAAGCTTGGATGAGTGAGGCACGATCGTGCCCTAAGTAAATAAGCGCAACGAGAAGAGCAGTGATTCCCCGGTGACGGGAGGATCACTGCTCTTCTTCTTTCGGTCATAGCTGCTCAGGCCGTACATATTCACCTGCTGGTAAAAGCAGATTCTTGGCTACAAGTACAGCTCAGGCCGCCGGTCAGTGAAGATAGGAATCTGCTGGCGCACCTCACGGACCTTTTGCAGATCAATGCTTCCGCTCAGAATCATCTCGCTCTCTGCAGCTTCACTTATAACCTCCCCCCAAGGATCAATAATCATCGAATGTCCGGCAAAGACGTTCGCCGGATCGGCTCCGGCACGGTTGCAGGCGATCACGTAGCATTGATTCTCGATCGCCCGGCTGATCAGCAGGGCACGCCAGTGGGCAAGCCGCGGCATCGGCCATTCGGCACTGACGAACAGCACCTCTGCACCAAGCGCCGTGTGGGCGCGGACCCATTCGGGGAAGCGGATATCGTAGCAGATCAGCCCGGCGCATAAAGCCCCGTCCAGGGTGAACAGCCCCTTGGCTTCCCCCGGCTGCAGATACAGATGCTCATCCATCAGCCGGAACAGATGCAGCTTGCTGTATGCACCGGCCAGCCCGCCTTCACGGTTGAAGACGAACATGCTGTTGGTAATCCCGGCAGACTGCTTGCTGGCAACAGAACCGGCCACAATGTTGATGCCGTATTCCAGCGCGAGTGAAGAGATCATGGCCTTTGTCTGTGCACCGTCTGGATCGGCAATCTGCTCCAGCCGGGTCAAATCGTATCCGGTCGTCCATAGCTCAGGCAGGATGAGGCAATCGGGCTTTGCTGCGGCAGCCCTGCGGATAAGCTGTTCCGCCGCAGCATAATTTGCCCCGGGATTGCCAAATGCTATATCGAGCTGAATCAGGGATATTTTCATGCGTCAGCCTCCTTTATAGTATGAAATTATAGTGTAATCTGCCGGCAAAGCAATCCGAAGGAGGCACTAAAAAGGAAAATAAAATAAATAGTTGACGGGTCAATTAAATCGGTGTAAACTAATTTTCGTCAAGAAGATTTTGCACAATCTATTTTTTAAATCATTAAGCTCACTACATTTTAAGGAGGTTAACATTGACGGGACATCAGCCTGACGAAGAACGCATATTTGAACTGCTGCAGGCGCTGAACAAGGGAATAAGCCCGAAGTTTGAACGATGTGCCGGCATCAGCCCCACAAGGCTCCGCCTGCTCCATGAGCTGTTCCAGGTTGAAGAGATCAGCCAGATTGCGCTGCAGAAGGAAATCGATATCGATGCCGCAGCCATTACCCGCCATTTGAAGGGTCTGGAAGAGAGCGGAATGGTCACCCGCCGTAACAACCCTGTAGACAATAGAGTTACTTTGGTCTCACTGACCCAGCAAGGGCGGGATAAGGTGCATTGCTACAAGGAAGAGAAGAACCGTTTTATCAGCAGTTTACTTACCGGATTTGACGAGCAGGACCGCAAGTCACTCGTGGATAAGCTTACCCGGCTGCAGCATAATATCAATCTACTGTAGCCTTCACCCATATACCAACTATCAAAGGAGATTATTTCACATGAATGCAACGAAAACAAATGACTTCACATCGATTATTACAGGCCGCCGCTCCGTGCGCCAATATGATCCAAGTGTCAAAATCAGCAAGGAAGAAATGACCGAAATTCTTACAGAAGCTACCCTGGCTCCATCCTCAGTAAACATGCAGCCTTGGCGCTTCCTGATCATTGAAAGTGCCGAAGCCAAAGCCAAGCTGGCGACGATCGCCAAGTTTAACCAGCAGCAGGTTGAAACCTCAGCCGCTATGATCGCTGTGTTCGGCGATTTGAACAACTTCGAGTATGCTGAAGAAATCTATGGTACTGCAGTAGAGCGCGGCTTGATGCCGAAGGAAGTGAAAGAAGGCCAGCTGTCCCGTCTGGCAGTACATTTCGCCAATCTGCCTGCGGATATCAACAGAGAAACCGTAATGATTGACGGTGGCCTGGTCTCCATGCAGCTGATGCTGGCTGCCCGTGCCCATGGATATGATACCAATGCTATCGGCGGATTCGAAAAGGACCAGATTGCCGAAATGTTCGGTATGGACAAAGAACGGTACATTCCGGTAATGCTGATCTCCATCGGGAAAGCTGCTGCCGAAGGCTACCAATCCGTACGTCTGCCGATCGATAAGATTGCGGAGTGGAAATAATCTACTAACCAGGAGGAATGAACAATGATTATTATTCATGCTACACTTCAAGTGAACCCTGAACGTGAGGAGCAATTTCTGGCAGAAGCCGAGACCCTGCTGAATGCTACACATGAGGAAGAAGGCAATATTTCTTATGAGCTGTACAAGCATGTCTCCCGGAGCAATGTCTATATTATGGTGGAGGAATGGCGTGATGCCGAAGCTGTTGCCGGTCATAATGCAAGTCCGCACTTCACCGGCTTTGCGGCCAAAGCAGGCGAATTTCTGACAGCACCGCTGGATGTTAAGGTATATAACGGAGAACTGTTCAGCAAGTAAGGGCAAGTTGTTGTGAAAAAAGCTCGCAGGAGCCTGTGTTTACATCATGCCGCCATGGCTAGGGTAGTTACCCTTCATGGGATGGCGGTGTAAGCAGGCTTCTGCGAGCTTATTTGTGCTAGAGAATGATGGGGCCCGGTGTGGCCAGTTCCGCAGCAGTGACTTCTGCCCCGGATCGCCAGCCTCCTCAGCTGGTTTCGAATTTTCTGCGCAGGGAATGGGTGAGCTCCTGTAGGTCGATGATTTTGTCGTTAACCTGTTGGGAGGAATTCATTTGATTTTCACTGCCTGCAGACAGCTGCTCCATGGAAGCCACATTCTCCTCGATAACGGCGGAAATATTCGTCATATCATTGGATATTTCCTGTGATGCTGCTTCGATAGTCTGAATGGATCCATTCAGCTCGTTAATCGCTGTCACCAGCTGGCTGATGGTTTGATACACCAGGTCGAAATCTGACATGAATTCTTTGGCAGAGGCAACAGACTCATCCGAGGTCTGTTTGCCGGTCTCCATTTGCGATACAGAAGTGGCACTTTCTTCCCGTACTTTATTGAGAATGAGCCTGATTTCTTCGGTGGAATTATTGCTTCGTTGAGCCAGTTTACGGATTTCACTCGCTACCACGGCAAACCCCTTACCATGCTCACCGGCTCTTGCGGCCTCGATCGAAGCATTCAGGGCCAGCAAATTGGTCTGGGTAGCCACGTCCTGAATTAATGAAATGATGCCTTCGATTTGTTGAGTGGACTCATTCAGGGATACAATGGTTTCCGTAGCTGTCGTAATCGTTTCGGATACGAGGGAAACCTGATCGTACAATATTCTCGTATTATGCTGGTTATCCGCGAGGGCCTGCTCGGTAGCTGCCGTTCTTTTTTGCATGGTTGAAGAGGTCTGAGAGGTCTGTTCGATCATTTTAGTGATAGATTGTACAGAATTCTCCATGCTGACCAGCGACCCGCTTTGATCACTCAGACCGGTGGATACCTCCCTGAACGATTGCAGCATCTCTGTATTCACGCGGATGTTGCCTTCCGACAGCTGAGAGACGGCAGAAGAGGTGTGGTCCAGCTCATCCGAGAGCTGCTTCACTGTCTCTAAGAGCACGATAACTTCGTTCTGCTTTATGGTCTTCTCCCTTTCAAGCTGTAAGGTGATTTTTTGCTTAGAGTTGATCTGCAGGATGGTAGCCGCTGAGGTCATAAGCAGGAACAAGGCATGAATAAGCATCATGCTAAAAGGGTAGCTCGACACTCCGAACACCAGCTCAGGGACGAGGAATAATCCAAGAATATGCTGCAGCGCAAACAAAAGGGTCATTATCAGAGTTAGCTTGATATTTTCGTAGTAGGCAACAATTGCAATCGCCATGAAAATGGAAAAGTGAAACTCTACCGTTCCGCCCCCGCCTGCGATCATGGAGAAGCTGCCGAAGGTTATGGCCAAAGTATTCAATAAAGGGATGTACTTATGTTCCCTGTTCTTGCCGTATAACCAAATGTTAATAACCAGGAAGATGACCGGAAGGGCCAGCAGCACATTCATAGAAAAAGCAAAGTCCCGGGCAATCGTTAAGGCTTCCTCTTCGTTGTGAATCATGCCCAGGCTCAGTAAATCAAACTGCCTATGCAGCAGGTGAATCAAAATACTGATGAAAATTGTTGCGGCTGACATCCAAATCATTAATCTGTTTTTGTGCTGGATCATGGTTCATCATCCCCTCATATGCAAAGCAAGTGTAGATCCCATGAACCTTCTAAACTACTAATCCTTAAGTACATATTCGACAAAACTCATAGTTTAATGGGTTCGATTAATAGGTCTATACTGCTATATAACGGTCTTTTCGCATCATATTTTTATAACATCACATGTGAAATTATGAATCGGCTGGCTTTGGGTTTCCCGAACCGCTAGAATAAACACAATATGTAATGCTATTAACGAGAGGGTGACCCGGCAATGAATATTTTCGAACCTTCCCAAGTGCTGAGTGCTTTGCCAAAGCAGTTCTTTGCTGCGCTTGTTGCCAGGGCCGGCCAGGTGGCGGCTGAAGGACATGATGTCATTAATCTCGGACAAGGCAATCCCGACAGGCCTACCCCGCCTCATATTGTAGAAGCCTTGCAGAGGGCGGCGGTTGACCCTATGAATCATAAGTACCCGCCTTTTCGCGGGCATGGCTATCTTAAAGAAGCTGCGGCAGCTTTTTATAAACGGGAGTATGGTGTAGAGCTGGACCCGCAGCGGGAGATTGCTATTCTGTTCGGCGGGAAGACCGGACTGGTTGAGGTAGTCCAGTGCCTGCTGAATCCGGGTGATACCGCACTCGTGCCGGACCCCGGGTACCCGGATTACTGGTCTGGTATTGAGCTGGCCCGGGCTGTTATGGAGATGATGCCGCTCAAGGAGGAGCGCGGGTTCCTGCCTGACTATACGGTTATATCCCCGGAAACAGCGGCCAAGGCGAAGCTGATGTTTCTTAACTACCCGAACAATCCGACCGGAGCGGTGGCTGACGAGGAGTTCTTTTTGGAGACGGTCAGGTTTGTGGAGCAGCATAACATATGTGTGGTGCATGATTTTGCCTATGCTGCGATTGGCTATGAGGGGCAGCGGCCGGTCAGCTTCCTCCAGATACCAGGGGCTAAGGAGACCGGCATCGAAATTTATACCTTGTCGAAGACCTATAATATGGCCGGCTGGCGGGTGGCCTTTGCCGCAGGAAATGCCAGTGTGATCGAGAGCCTGAATCTGCTGCAGGATCATATGTATGTCAGCTTGTTCGGGGCCGTACAGGAAGCGGCTGCGGCTGCACTGCTGGGTCCGCAGGATTGTGTACAGGAGAACGTAGACCGCTATGAAGCCAGGCGCAACACGTTGATCAGCGGCCTGCGGCAAATCGGCTGGCAGGTGGAGGCTCCGCGCGGCTCCTTCTTCACCTGGCTTCCTGTTCCGGAAGGCTACACCTCACAGAGCTTTGCGGATATGCTTTTGGAGCAGGCACATGTGGTCGTCGCCCCGGGTGTTGGCTTCGGTGCTTATGGCGAAGGCTATGTGCGGATCGGCCTGGTAAGCGATGAGGCCCGGCTGGCGGAAGCCGTGCAGCGGATCGCGGGATTGAAGCTGTTTACTGCGGAAGAATAGCTGCAACTAGCATAAGCGATATTAAGAAGAAGCGAGGTACAGAGATGAAGATCACCCTATTGAAGCATGGGATCAGGAAGAATGAGGTGTGGTTTGCTGCCGACTGCGGTGAGGGCAGGGGAATCTGGGGCGGCGGGTCTTTGCCGGATCCCGGAGCTGTGGTTGAGGCGGAATTTGAGCTGCCTGCGCTTATTATGCGCTGGGTAGATCTGGTTCCGGTAAATAGCAGTGACTGCGGGATACGCATAGACGGGGAACAGGTGATATTAACCGGTATCCTGGAGAATATTGAGGCGGACGGAACGGGGTATCTGCGGCTTGGGCCGGAACTAATCATGTTCGAATGCCTGGGTGAACCGATGGCACTAGGCGGCTGGGTGGAGATACGAACCCGGGAGCTGGCGGTCTATCCGGCGATTTAATAAGCGGAGTGAAAGTGGCGGCAAACCTATAATTATTGCATCCGCATAGCCACTCCTGAGAAAATAGGCTAAGATAAAACAACAGGTTTGAAGTACAGCTATAAGGAGCAGAAGTCCAATGAACAGCGATATTCAACAATTTAAGACGGAATTTTTCAAGGCGCTGGCTCATCCGATGCGGATCCGCATCCTGGAACTGCTGAGCGAAGGCGAGAAGAATGTGAATGAGCTGCAGGCGATTCTCGGTTCGGAAGGCTCTGCGGTATCCCAGCAGCTGGCCGTCCTCCGCGCCAAGAATGTGGTAGCAAGCGTCAAGGAAGGGACTACGGTGATTTATTCTCTGCGTGATCCCCTGATTAAGGACCTGCTGGCGGTGGCCAGACAGATTTTCGATAACCATCTCGTGAATGCAATATCCCTCCTGGAGGGCATCCGCAGCGAATAAAATCCGCCCTCAGCAGGGTGGATTTTCCGTTGACAAGAACGGCAGGCAGGAGTATTGTTGCTCATATATTCAAATAATCAGATATTTAAAGAAAAGAAGGTTAGATGATGACAGGGTGGGGCCGTTTTCAAGGCTATAACATTGCTTCTCTGCGGAAGGATATCATTTCAGGGACAATCGTCGGCGTTATTGCCATCCCGCTCGGGATGGCATTTGCTATTGCATCCGGTGTAAAACCGGAGTATGGAATTTATACGACCATCGTAGCCGGGATACTGATCTCTTTATTCGGCGGCTCGAAATTTCAGATTGGCGGGCCTACAGGCGCGTTCATTCCGATTCTATTCGCAATCGCCATGGAATACGGCTATGAGAATCTGCTGATTGCAGGGATGATGGCCGGAGTTATTCTTGTGGTTATGGGCCTATTAAGGCTTGGGGTACTGATAAAATTTATTCCGAAGCCGGTAACCATCGGCTTTACAGCCGGGATTGCCGTCATTATCTTTACCGGGCAAATCGGGAATTTCCTCGGGCTTAAGGGAATTAAACGCCATGAAGCCTTCATCGACAATATGAAGGAACTTGGCATGCATATCTCGACGGTGAACCTGTATAGTGTGCTGACCGCTGCAATATGCTTTGCGGTAGTCGTGCTGGGGCTGCGCTTTGCCCCCAAGGTACCGGGATCACTGGTCGGGCTGCTGTGCGCCAGCGTGGTTGCGGCGCTATTCTTCAGCGGTAAAGTCACTACCATCGGCTCTGCTTACGGCGATATTCCGAACACGCTGCCGAGCTTTCACTTTCCGGTGATTACCTGGGAGCGGATCAGGCATCTGCTCCGCCCGGCGTTTGTGATCGCCATGCTGGGTGCGATTGAATCGCTGCTGTCGGCGGTGGTCGCTGACGGAATGTCCGGCAGCCGCCATAACAGCAACCGGGAACTGATCGGCCAGGGCATCGCGAATATTGCCGCGCCGATGTTCGGGGGAATCCCGGCGACAGGCGCGATTGCCAGAACGGCAACGAATATCCGCAGCGGGGCTGCTTCTCCGCTGTCAGGTGTAATTCACGGCGTCGTAGTGTTCCTTATTCTATTGTTGTTTGCACCGTATGCCTCCAGTATTCCGCTTGCAGCTATGGCCCCGATCCTGATGGTGGTTGCCTGGAATATGAGCGAGCGCAAGCAGTTCCTGCAGCTGCTGAAGCTGGGAACCGGGGATTCCCTTGTACTGGCCATTACCTTCCTCTTGACGGTATTCGCGGATTTAACGGTAGCCGTGGAAGTAGGGCTGGTATTGGCCGTAATTCTGTTCGTCAAACGGATGGGTGAGACCCATCTGGTCGCCAAGGTACTGCCTGATCCTGCATCGGTAAAGGTAGCGGCGCATATGGTGACAGACAGCCATGATTGCCCGCAGATCGGAATTTATAATGTGGAGGGGCCACTATTTTTCGGGGCTGCTTACAGGTTTAATGATACGATGCCGGAGCTTGGCCCTGGCCAGGCGAAGCTTATTATCCTTCGTATGGGTAAGGTGCCGTTTATTGACACCACAGGTGAGGCCAATCTGGCGGAGCTTGTGAAACAGCTGAAGGCAGATGGGGGCAAGCTGATGATTACCGGTGCCCAGCCCCAGCCGTATGATCTGCTGAAGAGAACAGGCCTGTACGACAAAATCGGAGCCGAGCATTTCTTTGATCATACTGGAGATGCCATTAATGCAGCACTGGGAATGATTCATACAGACCGCTGCGCAGGCTGCAGGCATGCCGCGTTCCGGGAATGCGCAGCGTTATCCGGAATGGAGGAAGTGCCGGGCAGAGGCGTCTTCAAAGGCAGAAAGCCGGCAGTGGCGGGAAAGCTCAGCAGCGGAATTCAGTAGGTCATAACTTCCATAATTTCAAATAAATATAACAGCCTGGGTGCATCCTGATGCCCGGGCTGTTATATTTATTATGGACTGGTGAATACCCTATTTGTACATAACTAACTGTACTCTATGTAATCTGGATAAGGAGATTGTACCCCGATGAAGGAACTTAATTATGGCAAGGTGTTTATGTTACTCGCTGGACTGTCCCTGGCTACTTTGGGTGTATACCGCGTAGTTTCGCTGCGGACGGACAATTTTTACGATTTTTTGCTCTGGAACTTTTTCCTGGCCTGGATTCCCTTTTTGTTCTCAAGTGCCGCATATATGCTGGATAAGCGGAAGGTAGGCGGGCTCCTGCTGCTGCCGCTGGGAATTGCCTGGCTGCTGTTTTTTCCAAACGCGCCGTATCTGATGACAGATCTCCTGCACCTGACCGCGAGAAAAAGCATCTATATTGTCGGCGGAGAAGTGCAGAGCCGGTTCTGGTATGATCTGGTTACCTTGCTTCTGTTCACCTGGAGCGGCTGGCTGACGGGATTCTTCTCCCTGTACCAGTTTCAGAACGTGATCTGCCGCAAAAGCAATCTTGTGTTTTCCTGGATTTTTGTATTCGCAGCATGTGCGCTGGGGGGGTATGGCGTGCTCCTTGGCCGGGTATACCGGCTGAACAGCTGGGATGTACTGACAGACCGCCATCAATTGTATCAGCTGGTCGAGGACAGCCTGAACCGGCAATCGCTGTTCTTCAGCCTGTTTGTGGCGGTTGTTCTGCTGGTGATTTATACTACGCTGTATTTCCTGCTGAACGGACTGGGCAGCGGCGGCAGCCGGAGGGCTTATGCCAGAGGCGGCAGAAGCTGATCCTCCGGATCCGGCCCCGGATGGAACTGGAACCTCTCCAGGTCGATCCCGCCATTGTCCACAAAGTGCACCCCTTCCCCAAGCAGATATAGCTTCTGGAGGGAGCCGGATTCATCGTCCAGAGCGATTCTTCCTTTGGCGTTGACGACCCTATGCCAGGGCAGCTTGTATTTCCGGCTCATGGAATGTAGAATCCGCACGACCTGTCTGGCGGCTCTCGGGCTTCCGGCAGCACGGGCCACTCCTCCGTAGGTCATCACTTTGCCCTCGGGTATGGCTTGGATAATTGCAATAACCTTCGCAGTAAATGGTGTCATAGGTTCTCCTTTATGATGGAAAAGCTTGAATACGCATGGACTCCATTATAGCACCAATACATTTACTCAACAGACACAGTCCGTATTTTTCGAATGAAAGCCGCAGCCGCGGCTTTTTTTTGCTTTTTCGGAAGCATCCCGGAAGGTTTTCCTCAAGTGCAAAATATTGGCGAATAGGAGTGAGGATAGCAGGGGATAATCAGGACAAAAGCATGGACAGGAGTGACGGCTGTGGCAAAAACAGAAATCACGGAAAACAGCGACCGTTCTGCCCTGAAAATTGATTCTTCGCAGCCCCTGAGCCGCTCTCTGGATGATATGACGGCGCTGTTCCGGCGGATATTCAGAAATGATGGCACACTTAGAATACGAGTGATAGAGAATGCCCGGGATAAGCGTGTCCGCTGCGGCATCATCTATGTTGACGGAATGATCGACAGGGATCTGATTCAGAACGGGATTATAAAGCCGATTATGACCTATGAGTTTGCCGAAGAGGATGGAAGCAATCCGGCTGAGCTCATGGAGACGATCCGTACCCGGGTGATCAACATCAGCGACATTATCGCTTCGGAGAAGCTGGATGAACTCATTGGCGCCGTGGTAGGCGGCAAAACAATCTTTTTCCTGGACGGCTATGCCGGTGCGCTGAATATTAATGCTCAGGGCTGGGAAACCCGGGCAATTGAAGAACCATCAACCGATAAAGCGATCCGGGGGCCAAGAGAAGGCTTTAATGAGTCGCTGCTGACCAATCTGACTCTGATCCGCCGCAGGGTGCAGAACTCTGATTTGAAGTTTGTATTTACCGATATCGGTACGCGGTCGAAAACACAAACCTGCCTCTGTTATATGGAGAGCCTGGCCTCCCCGGATATTCTTAAGGAGCTTCAGGGGCGACTGGCGCGGGTGGAGATAGACCATCTGCTGGATACCGGTTATCTGGCCGAGCTAATCCGCGATGAACCGTATTCTCCTTTTGAGATGATTGGAAGTACAGAGCGGCCGGATTCGGTAGTCAGCAAAATGATGGAAGGCCGGATTGCCCTGCTGATTGAAGGCAGTCCGTTTGCCTTGACCCTGCCGTATGTATTTGTGGAGAATTTCCAGGCCAGTGAGGATTACTATATCAACTATTCCTTCGCCACGTTTAACCGTCTGCTCCGGGTAATCGGTGCCTTTATGTCGATCAGCATTCCTGCCGTTTATGTCGCGCTGGTGACGTATAGTCAGGAGATGGTACCTACACTGCTGCTGCTCAGTATAGCCACGGCACGTCTATCGGTTCCTTTTCCGACCATTGTCGAGGCGTTTCTCATGCTGACCATCTTTGAGATTCTGCGTGAAGCAGGCGCGCGGATTCCCAATTCGATCGGCCAGGCGGTCAGCATCGTTGGAGCACTAGTACTGGGCCAGGCTGCTGTTGATGCGCGGATCGTTAGCGCACCGATGGTCATCGTTGTCGGTCTGACCGGGATCACAACGCTGCTCAACCCCCGGCTCACCGGTCCTTTGATTATCGTGCGGATTCTGCTGCTGCTGGCCTCGTTTTTCTTCGGGATCTACGGGTATTTCTTCGGGCTGCTGGGACTGGTGATTCATCTGATGAGCCTGCGCTCCTTCGGTGTGTCCTATATGCTTGGCGTAGGCTCTATCCGGCCACAGGACATCAAGGATACGGCCGTCCGTGCACCGTGGTGGGACATGTATCTGCGTCCGGCGGTCATCGGTGCACGAAATATGAAGCGGAAGCAGCAGCCTAACAGACAGGTCAAACGATAATGAAGACCTTGTCCAAAATTCTGTCTGCCCTGCTGTCTGCCGTTATGCTGATCAGTCTGTCCGGCTGCTGGAACTATTCGGAGATCGATGATATGAACATTGTCGCCGGTGTGGCAATCGATAAGAATAAAAAGGAGAACAACCTGCAGCTAACCGTGGAAATGGTCGATACCCAGGAAGGGATGCAGCAGAGTCAGGCCAGCTTCAAAATGATCAGCCTCACCGGTAATACGATATTTGATATTGCCCGCAATATGATCTCTTTGACCGGCAAAAGCTGTTGTGGAGCCATGCCAAGGTCATTATCCTCAGTGAGGAGGTAGCCCGGGAGGGCCTGATTAAGGTCATTGACTGGTACAGCAGGGATACGGAGACCCGGGCGGATGTCTTTCTATTTGTATCGAGTGAAAAGAATGCCCGCGAGGTACTGAATCTGAACAACGAGACAAAAACGATCATTTCCTATGAACTGGCCCAGATGATGAATGACGAGACGTTTACCAGTACTGCGCCGGTTGTGCAAATCTGGGATTTCATCGACAAGCTGGAGTCGTCCGGGGACAGTGCGATAGCTCCGCTGATCTATGTTTATGAGAAGAACGGCCAAAAAAATGAGCGCGTAAACGGAACCGCGGTATTCGTCAGGGACCGGATGGTCGGAAAATTAAATGGAGATGAAACGAAACACGCTCTTTTTGTCAAAAACAAAATCAAAGGAGGTGTCCTGGAGGTGGAAAACTCAAAAGGTACGCCCACCTACTCTCTGGAGATTTTATCGAGCCGGACGAAGGTAAAGCCCAAATGGGTGGACGGCAGGCTAGAAATGCAGATCCATACGGTCACACATACTGGACTGGACGAGGCGATGAGTGCTGAGGGATTTGCCGGCGACGAAAGTGTTCAGGCTATTGCGAAACGGGCGAGTGAGGCCTTGGAACAAAAGATTCTCTCCGTCATCCGTAAGGTGCAGCGGGAGTATCATGCCGATATTTTTGGCTTTGGCGAAATTGTACATGAAGAGATGCCTAAAAGCTGGCGCAGGCTCAAGGAGAAATGGCCCGAAGAATTTACCACTCTTAACGTGAAGGTCCGTTCGGAAATCATCATTCAGAGCACAGCCAAGTCTTCCAGAACAATTAAGTTAGGAGATTAATACAATTGCCCATTTACATCGTGCTAATTTATGCGGTTATCGTGTTATTCGATCCCTACGGGCTGCTGAAGCAAGGGAATAAGCGGGATTTCTATGTATGCTCTGTACTATGCCTTGTTTCCTTTTCCCTGGCCTTTGCGTTATCGATGCACTGGGAGATTCCAAGTCCCTCACCGCTGATTGTTCATGTAGTTAAAATGTTATTCTAGTGTAGTCTTGAGAGGAGGGGAGCGGCCATGGGCAAAGAGATTATTCCGGCTGGACAATCGACCAGCATCGTCATCCTGTTCGTTATCGGCAGCTCCCTGTTTATGGGGGCCTCGGGGCAATCGGGCAACAGCAGTTGGATCGCTCTGATCCTTGCTATGGCACTGGCGGTTCCTCTTATGCTTATCTACGCGAGACTGCATGTCTTATTCCCGGGAAAAGATCTCTACGATATGCTGATCGCCGTATTTGGGGCTTATTTCGGCAGGGGCCTCTCATGCCTTTACATTTGGTATACCTTGCATTTAGGAGCACTGGTGCTGCGTAATTTCGGGGAATTCAGCAAAACGGTCGCTTTAACGTCCACGCCAATGATCGCACCGATGCTGATTATTGGTCTGCTCTGTGTTTGGGTGGTGAATGCGGGAATGGAGGTGCTTGGACGAAGTGCCAAATTTCTGCTGTTGTTCTCCCTGGCGGTTATTATTGTTGTCCAGCTGCTGTCTGTTCCCAAATATGAAATTCATCATTTGAAGCCGCTTTTGGACAGCGGGTGGGGAGCGGTCTTTGCAGATGCCGGGGGTACGTTTACCTTTCCGTTTGCAGAGATAGTGGTTTTTCTGGGTGCGTTCACCGTTCTTCCTAAAAAAGGTTCAGCGGCCCGGGTTCTGCTCAGCGGCGTACTCTTTGCGGGGACCATCATTACGGGGATCTCTGTGCGTAATTTGCTTGTGCTGGGCCCTGATATTGTGTCCTCCCTGTACTTTCCTTCCTATGTGGCGGTCAGCCGAATCAATGTAGGTGATTTCCTGACCCGGATTGAAGGTTCGTCGGCCATTGTATTTGTAACGGCGCTGTTCATCAAAGTGAGTCTCTGCCTGTATGTGTCCTGTAACGGGATAGCGAAAGTATTCCGGCTGAAAAGCTACCGCTCTGTGGTGCTGCAGATGGGGCTGATCATGGTCTACCTGTCTGATTTCATCTACAGGGACATTATGCAAATGCAGTATTTTGCCTATCATATCTATAAAATTTACGCCCTTCCCTTTCAGGTGTTTATTCCGTTGACGTTGTGGGTTGCTGCTGAGATTATGGCCAAAAGGTCAAGAAGCAAAGAGGCGGCAGCGCAGCAATAACTGTACGTAAGAAGAAGCACAACTTCCTGGGGCGTTACTTACAGGGAGTTTTTTGACATTTCCAACCTTTGCCGAAGATCGTTATAATGGTAAACATAGCAGATGCCTTATCAGGCTGATTACAGCCTGAACGTTGGAAAGGAGGAAGCCTAGTGAGCGTTTCCAGTATCATGATGTCCTCCCACTGGGGCAGAGAGGTCAGACATAAATATCTTGTTCAGGAATCGAAGGTGCTGGCTGTTGTCTTTCCGGGGCAGAATTATTCCGCAGAGCGCTCCCTGCTCGATTACGCCGGCAAAGTAGCGGCGGAATACGGCTGTGATCTTCTGATCCTGGAGTATGGTTATCAGATTGCACGGGCGGGATTCAAACGGGAGGAGCTGGATATTGTCGTAGAGGAATGCAAGGCGGCGCTTGCCGCAGTTCCGGAGTATGAGCAGCTGCTGTTCATCAGTAAAAGCATGGGGACGGTCATCGCTGGGCGGCTGGCGGCTGAGATGGGTGTGCAGCAGAAGACTTCACATCTGTATTTGACCCCGATCGCGGAGACTCTTCCATGGATCCAGCAGAGCCGGGGCAGTGTCATCTATGGCGGCAGCGATCCGATG
The DNA here is from genome assembly GCF_017086365.1 of Paenibacillus tianjinensis. Taxonomy (NCBI): domain Bacteria; kingdom Bacillati; phylum Bacillota; class Bacilli; order Caryophanales; family Paenibacillaceae; genus Paenibacillus; species Paenibacillus tianjinensis. The sequence goes on from NZ_CP070969.1 coordinate 492,163, forward strand.
TTCAGCGGACAGTATGCCTCAGAGATCAGCGGACTGCATAATATCAGGGTGTACCGGATTGATGATGCCAATCATGCATTGGAAGTGGGCAGTGTTAATGAATCACTGGCGGTACTGCTGGTGATTATTAATTTCTATCATGAGTTTTTTCGCGATGCACTCCGGAAGTAGCTAAATAATAAGAGATAACTAGGAGAGTGGATCCGATGATATTGGAAGCAGCCATGCTGCAGGTAAAGCCGGGGCTTACCGCAGAGTTTGAAGTCAGTTTTAAGGAGGCGTCTCCGCTGATCGCCTCGATGGAAGGCTATCTGGGACATGAACTCCAGCATTGTCTGGAGGATGATCACAAATATCTGCTGCTAGTAAAGTGGCGTACCCTTGAGGATCATACGGTAGGCTTCAGAGGATCAGCACAGTATCAGGAATGGAAAGCCTTGCTGCACTCCTACTACAGCCCATTCCCGGTGGTAGAGCATTTCACCAGCATCAATCTGGACTAAACGGGAGGAAGGTTATGCAGGGGAACCGAATTGGAGTTGGACGGACAGCAGAGGTATGGGAACATGGGGATGGCACCATTTTGAAGCTTTATCTGGAGGACTTTCCCGCTGCGGCTGTGGAACAGGAATTCAGGGTTAGTACATATGTCTATGCCCAGGGTATCCGGACTCCCCGGCCGCTAGAGCTGATCGAGTCAGAGGAGAGAAGCGGAATCGTATTTGAGCAGATTCATGGCCGTTCCCTGCTGAGCATGATTGGCGAGAAGCCTTGGAAATTGGCTGAATATTCTAAGAAGCTAGCCGGCCTGCATTACAATTTGCATCAGCTTGAGGGCAATCCGGAACTTGGACTGTATAAGGAGCAGCTGCGAAAACATATCATTTCCGCACCCATGCTCACGATGGAGGAGAAATCGGCAGTTCTGGAGCAGCTGGAGAAGCTGCCGGAGGGCAGCAGGCTGTGTCATGGCGACTTCCATCCCGACAATGTGCTGCTGGATAGGGAAGCATGGATTATCGACTGGATGACCGGTATTACGGGGAATCCTGCTGCAGATACGGCGCGGTCGGTGCTGATGTTAAGTATAGGGGCAATGCCTCCGGGAACTTCTCTGTTTACCAGAGTGGTCACAGGCTTTATCAGGCAGAGGCTTACAAAAGGCTATATCCGGGAGTATCTCGGCCTATCGGGGGGGAGCTATGCTGAAATCAATGCCTGGATACTTCCGGTAGCCGCAGCCCGGTTGATCGAAGGCGTTCCGGTAGCAGAGAAGGAGCAGCTTGCCAAGGAAGTGCGTAAACGCCTGAGATCTGTCCGCAAGGCCTAACCTGTTCGGGAAAGAGGTGTATCATGCCCACAACTATTGCGCTGCTGCGCGGCATTAATGTCGGTGGCCATAAAATTATTAAAATGCAGGATCTAAAGGCGATGTTTGAATCGCTCGGGTGTGGGAATGTCCGCACCTATATCCAGAGTGGTAACATAGTGTTCGAGAGCGGGGAATCCTCAGGGGAAGGGCTGGTCCCGATAATTGAAAAGCGGATCCGGGAGACCTTCGGCTTTGAGGTTCCCGTAATCCTGCGTACCATGGAAGAGCTGGAGTCAGCTATTCAAGCGAACCCTTTTCAGCTGGAGGCGCAGGAGGATTACAAGCGGCTGTATGTCTCATTTCTTGATCAGGCACCGGCTGCCGGCTCTCTGGAGAAGCTTGTTCCCTACGGGGACGGAGCTGATAAGCTGCGGGTAGTCGGTAAAGAATTGTACATATTGTATGAGGTAAGCGTCAGCCAATCTCCGCTGTTTAAGGTTTCCCTGGACAAGCTGCTTGGTGTGCAGCTCACCGCCCGTAACTGGAACACGGTGAACAAGCTGGCCGAACTTTGCCGGAAAGCGTAAGTCTTAAGGACAAGGTCACGCTGTAAGGGCGGCTCTTCGGGTATCAGAGGTTATAGCATGTAGTATAGGCCCCGCCGTGCGGGGCTTTTTTGCGCGCGGTTGTAAAGGTGGCTGTAAGGATTCGCTGAACGGCATTCTCCGGGATTCCTTAGATTTAAGCATTCAGCTAACATTCAGCTTGATTTCATTATCCGTTAAGGTAAGGGTGCCATAATACACCTAGGCAAAGGTCGACACTGGGGATAGAGCACTGCCGGATTAAAAGGATAATTGAACGATGGGAGTGGGGGACAATGAATTTCATTAAAAAGCTGGGTTCTGACGTAGTATTGCTGATCATACTGCTGCTCGCTGCATTTCTATACGGCTACGGAATCTGGAATGACCACTATGTAAATACGTACTATACAACCGCGGTGGGGAGCATGATGCAGAGCTTCCATAATTTCTTCTTTGCCTCACTGGATTCTGCCGGTTCGGTAACGGTAGATAAACCTCCGGTGACATTCTGGATTCAGACGCTAAGCGCCATGATCTTCGGTCTGCACGGCTGGAGCGTGATTCTGCCGCAGGCCCTCGGCGGCGTGGGTTCGGTGTTGATTGTATATCTGCTGGTAAAGCCCGGTTTTGGAAGAACTGCAGCACGCCTGGCCGCACTGGCGATGGCTTCCACTCCCGTAGCTGCAGCAGTCAGCCGCACGAACAATATCGATGCCATGCTGGTGTTTACACTTTTGCTGGCCGCATGGTTTTTATTCAAGGGAACTAAAAATCATAAAGTTGGCAGTCTTCTCATTGCCTTCGGGCTGATCGGGGTCGCCTTTAATGAGAAGATGCTGCAGGCATATATGGTTGTACCGGCCTTTTATCTGTTCTATATTCTGGCGGCAAAAGGGAGCTGGAAGAAGAAAACCGGTGTACTGGCAGCCTGCACTGCTGTGCTGCTGATGATTTCACTCTCCTGGGCGGTCATCGTTGACTCCATCCCGGCAAGCAAGCGGCCTTACATGGGGAGCAGCGGCACCAACTCTGTGCTTAATCTGGCATTCGGCTACAACGGGGTATCCCGGTTGACGGGTGACCGCAGCACTGGCGGCAGCGGGGGCGGAATGCCCGGATTTGGCGGCGGCAATTTCGGGAATGAAGGGCAGATGCCGGGAATGAATGGTGAAATGCCGTCATGGGGTGGCGGACAAATGCCGGGCATGAACGGAGAGATGCCTGCGATGGGCGGCAACGGGGGGCCGGCGGGCGATGACGGCGGAATGCCCGGACAAGGCGCGGGAGGCAGAGCGGACAGAGAGGGCCGGCAGTTCGGCGGTACTGATGGCGGCCAAGACCGCGGCATTATGGACGGCGGGATGAACGGCGGCGGCGGCATGTTCAATACGGGTACAGCCGGGCCGCTCAGGCTGTTCCAGTCGGCATTGTCCGGGCAAGCCAGCTGGCTGCTGCCCTTTGTATTATTCGGCATAATTGGAATATTTGCCGGCCTGCGCCGGAAGAACTTCACCATGCAGCATAAAGAGGCTTTGTTCTGGCTCGCCTGGCTGGTGCCGGCTATGGGATTCTTCAGCATCGCCGGATTCTTCCATCAGTATTATCTGATCATGATGGCTCCGCCGGTTGCCGCGCTAGCCGGTGCGGGCTGGTCACAGCTCTGGAACTATTACAAGGAACGTTCAAGCTGGCTCTCCTGGCTGCTGCCTGTGGCCGTGCTGGCTACAGCAGCCTTTCAGTGGTACATTATTCATCCTTATGATGATACGATTGGCAGCGGATGGTCGGCGGGCGTTCTGGCGGCAGGTATTGCCGCGGCGCTCCTTCTGATTCTTGTCAGAATCATAAAAGGCCAAGAGAAGAGAGTCTTTGCCCATGCAGCAGCGGTAATGGGGCTGCTGGTACTTATGATCGGGCCGCTCTACTGGGCGTTTACGCCGATCACCTACGGGCTGAACAGCATGACTCCGGCAGCCGGACCCGACAGCAGCGAAAGCGGCGGCTTCGGAGGCGGGGGCAGAAATAACCCTACCGGAGTGAATGAGAATCTGCTGGCTTACCTGAAGGAGCATAACACCGGTGAACAATATCTGTTCGCAGCCATGGATTACGGAACAGCAGGTCCATATATCATTGACGAAGGCGAGCAGGTAGTCATTCTGAACGGGTTCAACAACTCGGATGTACCTTATACGACCGACACCCTGAAGGCACTCGTTGAGAGCGGCAAAGTGAAGTATTTCCTCGTTACCAGCGGCGGTATGGGCGGCGGACGGGGCGGCGGCAACTCTGAGATTACCAGCTGGATCACGGAGAACGGTACAGCGGTGCCGTCAGCAGATTGGCAGGGAACTGAAACAGGTGTAAATGGCGGGACGTTGTATGAAATTACACTTAACTGATGGATGAACCTAAGTACGAAGCAGTTATGACAAAACTTTTTAGGAGGAGCTGCTCATGAGTACCAACGTGCGCTATTCCGTAATAATACCGATGTTTAACGAGGAGGCAGTGATTCAGGAGACCTACCGGCGGATCAAGAAAGTGATGGGAACGATAGGAGAATCCTATGAATTACTCTTTGTTAATGACGGCAGCACAGACAACTGTGCACAAATGATTGAGGAATACAGCTACTGGGATGAGAGCGTGAAGCTAATCGATCTGTCCCGCAATTTCGGGCATCAAATCGCGATTACGGCCGGCATGGATTATTCCCTGGGCGATGCGGTGATCATAATCGATGCCGACCTGCAAGATCCGCCCGAGCTGATCCTGAAGATGATTGAGGAATGGAAAAAGGGTTACGAGGTCGTATACGCCAAACGCATCAAACGCAATGGAGAATCACTGTTCAAAAAATGGACGGCCAGCGTCTTCTACCGGATACTCCGGTATTCTACTGACATTTCCATTCCGGTCGATACCGGTGATTTCCGGCTTATTGACCGCAAGGTCTGTGATGAGCTCAAACGCCTGCCGGAGAAAAACCGGTTTGTACGCGGCCTGGTCAGCTGGGTAGGGTTCCGCCAGAAAGCGATCGAATATGAGCGCGACGAACGGCTGGCCGGAGAGACCAAATACCCGCTTAAGCGCATGATTAAGCTGTCCCTGGACGGCATCACCTCTTTCTCATACAAACCGCTGAAGCTTGCGGGTTACCTGGGAGGTCTGCTGTCAGCCGGAGGTTTTCTATACCTTATGTATGTGCTCTACCTGGCGCTCTTTACGGACGCGGCCGTTAAGGGCTGGGCGTCCATGATCGGCATTACCTTAACCTTTAACGGGTTCGTCCTGATCATGCTGGGCATTCTGGGCGAATATGTCGGCCGGATCTATGATGAGACCAAAGGCCGCCCGCTATACATTGTGCAGGAGTTTTATGGAGGCAGGGTGCAGAAGACCGTGCAGGAGCCCCAGGTAGCCCAGCTTAACAAATAACTGCGGAGGGGAGCTGCCCGGCATGAGGATCAGAAGAAATGTATCTGCAGCTGCTGCCGTATCTGTATTAGCTGCTCAGCAGCATAGACAATACCGGAGCAGATCCGCTGCGGTGGAGCCAGAGTTCAGCCGGAAGCGGCAGGATCTGCATGATGGTAAAGACTACTGGACAAGCAAGGCATAACCCAAAAGGCTATTCTGAATGGCTGGCTTGCGCCAAGCTCATTTGGAATAGCCTTTTTGTCCCGGGATCCAGTTACATGGTATGGGTACGATAATTCGTTGTCAGGTGCTGAGTATCGGATGCCGACGTATCCCAACAAAACTTCCGGTTTGTGTAACTGTATTTCTTGCAGTTATTAATGGTGATTTTAGGAGAATTGAGCTATAACTGCACTCTGTACAATTAATTCTTAAGAATTGCGCTCTTTAGTCCATTTTCCCAAATGTAACTGTACGAAGTGCAGCTATTTCTTCTACAGCCTTATAAAGAGGAGAAATAACTGTATAAAGTGCAATTAGAGATCAAATCTAGCGGTTCATTTGTTGTTCGCTTAGGCTTCCAGTCCAACCGCATGCGGAATAATCCTCCCTCAGGGTACCCAAAGGGGCTGTCCCAAAAGCCATGAAATGGCTGCTTGGGATAGCCCCTGTTTTTTTAAGTAGGATCAACGTGAGCACTTGGGTGGACGCTCCGCGAACGGACCGTTGTTCCAATCGCTGTGCTCTCCAGATTTTTTTCATTCCCCTTAGCGGTGAAAATCCGGAGACCAAGGCGACCGCTGCCGCTTTTCCACAATCGTTCCGTCCTCTCCGCTGTTTAAGCGGGAAATGGATCTACAATCTTTAAAAATCGCACAAAAAAGAAACCATCCTTTGGTAAAATGGAGTTACCACACAACCATTTCAAAGGAGAGGTTTCTTTTGTACATTCAATATACCATGGACCAACTTTGCTTGCCAATGGATCTGGAAGAAGATATTCCCGAAAACCACCTCGTTCGTGTCGTTAACGCAGCCGTCAATCGGCTAGACGACACCATCTTTGACGCTGCCTATCCCGGTGGCGGCCGTGACAGCTACCACCCTAAAATGCTCACCAAAGTCATTATCTATGCGTATACGCAGCGCATTTATTCCTCCCGGCAAATCGCCAAAGCGGTCCGAGAAAACATTCCCTTCATGTGGCTAGCGGGACGACAACGCCCGGATTTCCGCACGCTCAACCGCTTTCGTTCTCAGCGGATGAAGGACGTCCTAGAAATGGTATTTACCGCCGTGCTTCAGTTTCTGGCGGACGAGAAATACATCTCCTTCGAGCATTATTTTGTAGATGGCACAAAAATAGAGGCAAATGCGAATCGCTATACCTTCGTGTGGGGTAAAGCCGTTAGTAAGCATAAAGCCAAGCTGCAAGAAAAGGTACATGCATTGTTTGCCGACATTGAGGCTGCAGAGAAACAAGAAGAACAGGAACACCGCGGCCAGGATCTGAGCGAACTTGGCGAGTCCGCCGAGATCGACAGTGAGAAACTTGAACAAATGACCCAGTCGTTAGAGTCGCAACTGCTGAAGAAGCCCAAGAACAAGCCATTGAAAAAAGCGGTTCGGAGGCTCCGTAAGGATCTGTTTCCGAGACTGCTGAAATATGAGCAATACCAAAACCTGCTCGGGGACCGAAACAGCTTTAGTAAGACGGACCCGGATGCCACCTTCATGCGGATGAAGGAAGATCACATGCGAAACGGTCAACTCAAACCCGGCTACAATGTACAGATCGGCACCGAAAACCAGTTTATTTTGGCGTACAGTCTACACCAAAGACCGACGGATACGCGTTGTTTACAGCCGCACTTAGAAAAGGTGCGGCAGATCCTAGGGAGACTTCCGAGGGCGGTGATCGCGGATGCCGGCTACGGCAGTGAAGAAAATTATGCCTATTTGGAAAACGAACACGTGAAGGCCGTGGTCAAATACGGCAGCTACCACAAAGAAAAGAGCAAAGCGTGGAAAGAGAATATCGGAAAGATTGAGAACTGGACGTACGACGAAGCCGTGGATACATGGACATGCCCCGCCGGACAAACGCTGCATTTTCGCAAAGAAAGCAAGGAAACGTTAGAGAGTGGATATGAAATCCGAAAACGTCATTACCGTAGCCAGAGCTGCGTGGGCTGTCCACTGAAGGAAAGATGTACGAAAGCCGAAGGAAATCGGGAAGTGGTTGTCAGTCTGGAACGACTGCGGTACCAGAAACAAGCTCGGGCAATTTTGCAAAGCGAGGAAGGCTTCACTTTGGCCGTACGTCGAATGACAGAACCAGAAAGTGTATTTGGACAACTAAAGAACAACCGGGGTTTCCGGCGGTTTCTGCTTCGCGGCATGGAAAAAGTGACGCTTGAAGTCGGATGGCTTTCCCTTGCCCACAATCTACTGAAGCAAGCTGCAAACGACCAAAAACGCAGAGCAGCGATCCTCCAATAACAGGAGAATCGCTACATTGTTGACGTTTTTCGGTTTTGAATAATGAAAAGGGTCTGTCTCTACTCGAAAAAATCTACTTATGGGACAGCCTCTTACTGCGCAAACAGCAGCAAACGTAATGAATTATGCCTTCAGTAAATCGTGGTCCACATATCGGGCGCCGTTCAGCTCACTGATAATGTTAATGGCCACCTTCGCGCCATCACCGGCAGTGATAATTGCATGTACACTGACTCCGGCCACGGTTCCCGCTGCCCAAATGCCATCAATATTGGTTTTGCCTTCCGCATTCACCGCAACCACAGTTTTGATTCTCGGCTCTGTACCGTCTTTGGTCTCCACGCCCGCCTTAGCAGCGAGATCCGTCAGTACGCCTGTAGCCAGGATCACATGCTTCGCTTCATAGGTTGCGCCGCTTTCGCTCTCAATAACTATACCTTCGCTGCCCGCAGTAAGATTCACGGCCTGATCGTTCACAAGCTCCGCTCCGAATTTAACGGCCTGCTTATGTCCGGTTTCTACGAGGTCCGGGCCGCCGATTTCAGCGATTCCGTAGAAGTTCTCATACCAGCCTCTGCGGGTCATGCCCTTGTCGTTATCGATCAAGAGCGTTTTTTTTGCCCGCTTTGGCGGCAAACAGGGCGGCACTTGCACCGGCAGGACCGGCTCCGATAATTGCAATTTCATACATGGATTGCGACCTCCTAAAAGTTTTGTGAGCATAGCTTCCTGACTAATCTTCGTACAAAACTCACTCCGAAAGCATATGCTTAAGTTTTGTGAGCATAGCTTCCCTACTAATCTTCGTACAAAACTCGCTCCTAAAGCATATGCTTAAGTTTTGTGAGCATAGCTTCCTGCTTACTATTATAACGTTGATTACAGCTTATTAGCTACTAATCCAATAGACACGGTAAGGTAATATTGAAGCTTGTGCCTTCACCCGGTGTACTCTCGACGCTGATTGTTCCGTCATGCGCCTCGACAATCGATTGGGTAATCGACAAGCCGAGGCCGGATCCGCCGTATTTCCGCGTGCGCGACGAATCGCTGCGGTAGAACCGTTCAAAAACATGGGGGATATGCTCAGCCGAGATGCCGCTTCCGTTATCCCGAACGGTAAGCTTCGCTTCCGAATTCCGGGCGTGCAGCGAAATATGGATTCTGCCTTTTTCGGTATCCGTATGTTGTACGGCATTATGGAATAGATTAAGAATGACTTGTTTGATTTTGTCGGAGTCAACCTTTCCGTTAATCCCGGGTGAAATATCAAAGGTAACCTTACGGTCACCGGCAAGCACCAGCAGCTGCGGCTTCATTTCATCGATGACTTCGTCCAGCGGCAGCTGTCTGACCCTGAGCTGGGGAGCTCCATCCATTCGGGCCAGCAGCAGGAGATCCTCAACCAGCTTGTTGATCCGCTTCGATTCGCCGTGCATGCTCGTCAGCGCATTGTAGAGCTGCTCCCTGTTATCGGCAGCTCCGCGCAGCAGCACCTCCAGGAAGCCGTGAATCGAGGTGAGCGGCGTCCGCAGCTCGTGGGAGGCATCTGCGGCAAACCGCCGCATCTGTTCTTTGGCTTCACGCTCATTATGAAAGGAGATTTCCAGCCGCTCGAGCATCCCGTTGAAGGATTGGGAAAGCTTGTCGATCTCCATTTGTCCCTGATCCACGGGAAAGCGGACGTCCAGATTACCGGCATCGATCCGCTGCGCCGCCTCGCCCATATTGGATAAAGGCACTAATGTTTTGCGCAGCGCAGGCAGATACAGGAATAAGCCGGCGAGCAAAGCCACTACCGACAAGGCGGCAAAAATAAGCAGCTGCTGCAGGATTACATCCTTCAGCGGTCCCGTCTCCACACTCATCTGCAGCAGGATTCTGTTTCCGCCGGGTCTTCCCAGATCCATGAAGACTGCCAGATGCTGGCTTCCGTCCGTGGAGGTAATCAGCTTGTATTTTCCCTTGGCCTTACCCGTTGTGTGGTCCAGCAGCTCATCGTATTCCTCATTGCTCAGCCGCGGGGCAGCAGACTCGGACAGGGTGTCCTGCTGCAGATCCTTAAACGTGCCGTCTGAGCTGTATACAGCGATTGTGGTATGAGCGTCAAGCAGCAGCGGGCGTCTGTTCTCTCCCGTCCGCTGATTTCCCGGATTTTCGCCCGGCAGTCCGCCGATGTTGCCTCCCCCGTTCTCTCCCGGCATAGGTGAGCCTTGGCTGCTGGATGTACTGCCAGAGGCGGTGGTGTCAGCGCTTGGCGGACTATTCTGCGGTCCTGCGTTGTTCAGATTGTCAGGATATATTCCCGCATTCCGGGAATATAGCATATAAAAAAAATCACGCGGCACGGAATGCAGCTGGGTCTCCATAGATTCAGCCCTGTTGCTGTAGATGAAATTGCGCATCAGCACATATTGCAGTACTCCGATGAGCAGGAGAAGCACGGATAAAATAAGCAGTGAAGTGGCAAGCAGCTGCTTACGCAGGGAGCGAGGTGCGGAATGTCTGCGGAACAGGCCAGACAGGCGGGCAATCATAACAGGTCCACCCGGTACCCTGCACCGCGCAGCGTGCGGATAATCCGGTGCTCCTTATCGCCGAGCTTCTCACGGAGGGAACGGATATAGACCTCGACGATATTTTCTTCCCCACCGAAATCATAGCCCCATATCTTGTCCAGAATCATCGGTTTGCTCAGCACGAGACCGTGGTTGATGACCAGATATTGCAGCAGCTCATATTCGGTAGGGGAAAGCTCCAGGACCTCGTCCCTGTGGCGGATTTCTTTGCGTCTGCCGTCAATCCGGAACGGGCCGCAGCGGACTTCCCCGAGCAGTCCGGGAAACTGATTCCGCAGCCGGGCCTGTATCCGGGCCAGCAGCTCATCGAAGCTGAATGGCTTAACCATGTAATCGTCGGCGCCGATGGACAGGCCTTTGACGCGGTCATCGACTTCGTCTTTGGCCGTGAGCATAATTACGGCAATTTCGGTTTCTTCTGACCGGAGGTAGCGGCAGACCTCGAATCCGTCCATGCCCGGCATCATCACATCCAGGATTGCCACATGAGGCTTGAAATCGGCAGCAATGGCGATTGCGCTCGCCCCGTCGGGGGCAGTTTTTACTTCAAAGCCTTCGTTGATTAATCCCAGTTCCAGGAACTGGAGTATATGAGGCTCGTCATCAACGAGCAAGAGTCGTACACCTTGGGCAGCTTTCATCATAAGGACCTCCATTTACAGTAACAGATAGCTATATTATGACACACCAGATTGAATGTTTGCTGAATGTGAATTCTTTATGGCCGGAGATTAGAAAAGATCGTTCATGGTTAATCATTATGGTTAATCTATATATACAGAATAGGAATGTCATTTTTAGGGGAAATAGTTGGAATTTTAACTTTTTGTGCTTGTAATAAAGGGTTTTGACGGCGGGCCTAGAACAATTTACAATAGGGATACTACCCGGATTGTTTAAGACTTTTTAACCAGTCCGGCAACTTGTTCCGATTCCATTTGTTTTCCCCCGTTTGTTAATCTTATCAAATTTCCTATCAAACACATTTCTTTCTTTTGACTTCTTTCTGATACACTTCTTTCTGGAATTCCGCGTTTGAGTCTGATCTGCAACATATGATTTATTCAACCCATTTATTTACATGCTTCAATACCCATATGTCAAGGAGGCTCTTCCATGAAGAAAAAAGAAATGGTAGCCATGCTATTGGCGGGAGGCCAAGGGAAAAGGTTGAAGGGATTAACAAAATCTCTCGCCAAACCCGCTGTATATTTTGGAGGAACCTATCGGATTATCGATTTCCCGCTCAGCAATTGCTCTAACTCGGGTATTGATACGGTTGGTGTGCTGACGCAATACGAGCCGCTGGTTCTCCACTCCTACATCGGGGTAGGCAGCGACTGGGATCTAAACCGTAAAGATGGCGGTGTATTCGTGCTGCCGCCGCATGAACGGGAGAACGGAAGCAGCTGGTACCGGGGAACGGCTGATGCCATTTACCGCAATCTCAAATTTGTGGACCAGTTTGATCCGGAGCATGTACTGATCCTGTCCGGAGATCATATTTACAAAATGGACTATAACGCAATGCTGCAATACCACAAATCAAGAAATGCCGACTGCACCATCTCGGTCATTGACGTTTCCCTGGAGGAAGCAAGCCGCTTCGGGATCCTTAATACGGATGAAGACCTTAAAATTTATGAATTTGATGAAAAGCCCGCTAAGCCGAAGAGCACACTGGCTTCCATGGGTGTATATATTTTTAAATGGGATGTTCTGCGCAAGCATTTGCTGGAGGACGGTGAGAAGGCAAACTCCTCCCATGACTTCGGCAAAGATATCATTCCTTTGATGCTGGAGGACGGCAACTCCCTGTACGCTTATCCATATGTAGGCTATTGGAGAGACGTTGGTACCGTCAGCAGCCTGTGGGAAGCTAATATGGACCTGCTGAGTGACCATCCGCCGCTGAACCTGAATGATCCGAACTGGCGGATCTTCACCCGTAATCCGAATCAGGCCGCGCAGTATGTGGCGCCTGAGGCGAAGGTGTCGAGCTGCATCATTAATGAAGGCTGCATTGTGCATGGAGAGGTTAAGCATTCGGTGTTGTTTTACGGGGTGGAAGTGGGCGAAGGCAGTGTCATTACCGATTCCGTCATTATGCCCAAGGTGAAGATCGGCAAGAATGTAAGAATTCATAAAGCCATCATTAGTGAAAATACAGTCATCGAGGATTATATGGAGATCGGAATCGAACGGGAGAATGAGGATGAGATTCTGCTGATCGATAATCGCAGCAAGAAACGGAAATCAGTCGCAGCCAAAACCATATAACCATAAAGGACGGTGACCCGCGATGAAAGAGCTTTTGGGCGTAATTAATCTTGACCATGAACTGGACAAATTGAATGAGTTAACTTATTTCCGCTGCGGTGCGGCCGTACCTTTTGCCAGCCGTTACCGGCTGATCGACTTTGTCCTGTCCAATATGATGCGGGCGGAACTGGAGAGTGTCGGGCTGTTTGTCCGCCGCAAATACCGTTCGCTCATGGATCATCTGGGTGACGGCAAGTCCTGGGATATGAACCGCAAGCACGGGGGGTTGTTCATTCTTCCGCCAGACTGGAATGATCCGACGGATACATCGATCGGAGATCTGCAGCATTACCATAACAACCTGGATTTCTTCAAGCGGGCTTCAGCCAAATATATTGTATTCTCCGGCAGCCAGCATATTAACACCGTTGATCTGCAGGATGTGTTCCAGTACCATTTGGAAAAGGGAGCTGATGCCACCCTTGTCTATAAAGCGATCGACCAGCTTCAGCCGGAGCATGATCCGTGTCTGCGGCTTGAATTGAATGACGATAATCTCGTTACCGAGATTCATCAGGAGAAACATCATCCGAACGTGTACCTGGATATTTTCATCATGGAGAAAAAAGTATTCCTGGAGCAGGTTGAATACTGTATTGCGCACGGAGAGAGCTTCTTTTTCCGCGATGTGATTCAGAAGAACCGGGCTAACTTTAAAATTGCAGGCTATGAATATAAGGGTTATCATGCGGTAATCAATTCACTGGAGAGCTATTACAAGAATAGCCTGGAGCTGCTTAAGCAGGAGAATTATCGTGAACTATTCCAGAAAAATCCGGTACAGACGAAGATTAAGTATGAAGCGCCTACCCGTTATCTTGACAGCGCGAATGTCAGCAATTCCCTGGTCGCTAACGGCTGTATTATCGGCGGAACGGTAGAGAACAGCGTGATTTTCCGGGGTGTGCAGGTGCGTGAAGGTGCGAGGATTATTAACTCTGTCATCATGCAGAAGTGTATTATTGAGGAGAATGCTGTGATCGAGAATGTCATCATGGATAAAGATGTGCATTTAAGCAAGGAGCGGATTCTCGTCGGGGATAGCAAACGGCCGTTTGTCATCGCCAAGAGCAGCAAAATTTAACCCAGGATCAGCTGGACTGCGCACTATAGCAGTCTGGCTGGTCCTGAGTTTCAATAGAGCCAAGTATTTCATACAAATTATGCATCTGACAGGAGGAACCTGCTGTTGTTCAACGACAAAGAAACCTTTAAAAAAGTGTTCCGCGAGACACTCATCGGGAAACTGGGCAAGCCGCTGGAGGAAGCATCGAATGGTGAAGTGTACAATATCATCGGTAATATGATCCGTGAGAATGCGGGGAAGAACTGGGCAGAGACGAATCAGAAGTATAAGAACAACCAGGATAAGCAGGTCTATTATTTCTCCATGGAGTTTCTGATCGGCCGGCTGCTTGGCAATAATCTGCTGAATATGGGTGTGCTTGAGGTTGTGCGCGATGGCCTTGCGGAGCTTGGGTTCGATCTGCGTGAGGTAGAGGAGGAAGAATCGGATGCAGGGCTCGGCAATGGCGGGCTTGGCCGTTTGGCTGCCTGCTTCCTGGATTCTCTGGCCTCCCTGCAGTATGCTGGACATGGCTGCGGCATCCGTTACAAATACGGCTTGTTCGAGCAGAAGATTGTGGACGGATACCAGGTGGAATTGCCTGACTATTGGCTGCAGAATGATAATGTGTGGGAAGTACGCCGGGAAGACAAGCAGGTAGAAGTCCGGTTCTGGGGGCGCATCGAAACCCGGGAGGAGAACGGCGAATTGGTCTTTGACCACAAGGATTATGAAGCGGTACGCGCGGTCCCTTATGATGTTCCGATTATTGGTGCCGACCGCAAGCATGTGAATACACTGCGTAACTGGAGCGCGGAGTCGATTACACTGGCTTCCCGGATGTCCGGATCGCTGACGGGCTCGGATTATCATAAGTTTCTGGAATACAAACGTTCGGTGGAATCCATCTCAGAATTCCTGTATCCGGATGATTCGCAGTACGAAGGCAAGCTGCTCCGGCTGAAGCAGCAGTACTTCCTGTGTAGTGCAGGTCTGCAAAGTATACTGCGGACATTCAGCAAGACCGGGGCTCCGATTGAATCCTTGCCGGATAAAGTGGCGCTGCATATCAACGATACCCATCCTACCCTGGTTATCCCTGAGCTTATGCGGATTCTGATGGATGTGCACGGTATCGGCTGGGATCAGGCCTGGAGCATGACGACACGGATGGTGTCTTATACGAACCATACCATCCTAAGCGAAGCGCTTGAGAAATGGCCGATGGGGATGGTTAAGGAACTGCTGCCCCGCATCTTCCTGATCATTGAAGAAATCAATGCCCGGTTCTGCGGCGAACTGATGAGCAAATATCCCGGTGACCAGAACCGGATCAACCAGATGGCGATCATTCATGATGATCAGGTCCGCATGGCCCATCTGGCAATAGTAGCGAGCCACAGTGTCAATGGAGTAGCGGCGCTGCACACCGAGATTCTGCAGAAGCGGGAGATGCGGTTATTCAATGAAATGTACCCGCACCGGTTCAATAACAAGACGAACGGGATTACGCACCGGCGATGGCTGCTGCATGCCAATCCCGAGCTGGCTGGACTCATCAATGAATCCATCGGTACGCGCTGGATTCATCAGCCTCAGGAGATGATTGGGCTGATCAAATACTGTGAGGATGCATCATTCCAGGAGCAGGTGGCTGCGATCAAACGCCGCAACAAGCTGCGCCTGTCTGAATACATCACCAAGAAGCATGGCATCCAGGTGGATCCCGATTCAATATTTGATGTTCAGGTCAAACGGCTGCATGCCTACAAGCGCCAGCTGCTGAACATTCTGCATATTATGCACTTGTACAATCAGCTTAAGGATAATCCGTCCATGGATATGGTACCGCGCACCTTTATTTTCGGGGCTAAGGCAGCACCAAGCTATCATCTGGCCAAGCGGATTATCAAGCTGATTAACACTGTAGCTGATGTCGTCAACAAAGATCCGGATATTAAGGGCAAAATCCGTATCTTTTTCCTGGAGAATTATTCGGTATCCCTGGCAGAGAAGATTATCCCTGCTGCTGATGTGAGCGAACAGATCTCTACGGCCAGCAAAGAAGCCTCAGGTACAGGCAACATGAAGTTTATGATGAACGGCGCGCTGACGATCGGTACCATGGACGGGGCGAATGTGGAAATGCATGAAATGGTCGGGGACAACAATATGTTCCTGTTCGGTCTGCGGGCGGAGCAGGTGCTCGATTACTACCAGTTTGGGGGATATCACTCCCGTGATATCTATAATGGCGACGGGCGCGTCAAAGAAGTGCTGGACCAGCTGGTGACACCGGGACCGATTTGCTGCAATACCCAGGAATTCGATACGCTGTACCAATCACTGGTTGACAATAATGATGAGTTCTTTGTACTCAAGGATTTTGCCAGCTATGTGGAGACACATGTCAAAATCGATCTTGCCTACCGTAACCAGAAGGAATGGCTGAAGAAGTCCATCATCAACATTGGCCACTCCGGCAAATTCTCCAGTGACAATACGATCAGCCGCTATGCCACTGAAATTTGGAACATTAATCCGGTTAAGTAATGAGGTAACAGATCAATTCAAGAGCAAAGAGGCCGTCACAGACGCAGGTCATTCCTGCATCCGTGACGGCCTTTTGTTGTTCACGGTGCCTACAGTACTTCGGCAACCATCTCTGCGAACCGTTCCAGAAAGCGCCGTTCCTCATCGTCAAAGCGGTGTTTAAGCGGGCTGTCTATATCGAGTACGCCAAGCAGCCGGCCCTCTTTCAGGAGGGGAACGACGATTTCGCTGTTCGATGCGGCATCGCAGGCAATGTGTCCGGGAAAGGCATGGACATCGTCTACGACAAGCGTACGGCGTTCCTCAGCCGATGTTCCGCAGACCCCGCGGCCCAGCGGAATGCGAATGCATGCGGGCAGTCCTTGAAAAGGTCCGAGTACGAGCTCCTTGCCGTCAAATAAATAGAAACCGGTCCAGTTGGTATCCGGTAGAGAGAATTTGAGCAATGCCGAGGCATTTGCCAGATTGGCAATAGCATTCGGTTCGCCTTCCATCAGTGCCGCAAGCTGTGTCAGCACTGCTTCAAAGCGCTCGCTGCGTGTCCCGTCATAGGGCATCGCCTGAAACATGAAGCATCACCTTCCTGTACATGGAGTAAATAATGAAACCAGAACTGTAACTAACAACATAGTACAGCAAGACGCGATACGTCAAGCATTACCGGATTTTTGCAGAAGGTACAAGTGATACCGTAACTGGAGCGGGAGCGGTGTTTCCCCATACGCTTCCCAGGGTAATGCTTAATATATCGAAGGCTCTTGGCCGGAAGGAGTGGAATATGCGCGCCGATGTACAGAACTTGTTCATAGGAATTCATATGCTTTATATTGCACATGAGAGGGACTTGACATTGTCGGAGATGCTGCCTGAACTTGAGGAGCTGGGGTACCGGGTAGCGGAACGCGAGGTGAAGCAGGAACTGGAACGGCTCACTCAGGAGAATTTCCTGACAGCCCATGGCGATGCGTTTAGTATCACCGGTACGGGAATTGAGGAATTCAAGGATATTCAGGTGAAGCTGCAGGTACTCTGCTCTGAGGTGCTCACACCGGCCAAAGCGGTGAAAGCCTCAGGTTGAGCCCGTGCATCTGGTTTCTGCAGCGGGTAAGCTTTAACGAAGCCTATTTTCCAGGCAATGAACAGCGTCAGCATCAGGGGAGATCCACTGCCCGGTGCAGGCGCTTTTTTGTGCGGTAAGAATTCAGGAAATCCTCTCTTATGAAGTATACTTATAAATATGAAAGGGGATGAGGGTATTGTATCTAAGCCATGGGGTAGCACCGAAACTGAGCGGAACAAGAATAGAGCTGCAGCCGATTGCTTCGGATCATGCTTCTGCGCTGTTTGAGATATGGACTCATCCTGCTGTTGCCCCCTGGCTGGACACCCCTCCGCTGGCATCCGTGAGGGATACGGAGCAGTTGATCGCCCTCCTGCTGCAGATGGGCAGAGAGGAGGAGAGCCTGCGCTGGAGCATTACCCTGCCGGATGGCGAGATTATCGGCAGCTGCGGCTATAACCAATGGCAGCTGCCGGGGGCCTACCGGGGGGAAATCGGCTGCGAGCTGTCTCCATCCTGCTGGGGACATGGGTATATGCGCGAAGCACTGGAGCTTGTGCTGGACTTCGGCTTCGGCACGATGGGCCTGAACCGGATAGAAGCCTTATGCCATCCCGGCAATATCCGGGCGCACGGGCTGTTTCAGGCGCTGAACTTTTCGCAGGAAGGCTTGCTGCGCGAGTACCGCCATACCGCTTCAGGTTTTCAGGACGTGAGCCTTTACGCTTTGCTGCGTAATGAGAAGTTATAAGATATAGGGAGATGTCCTGAGTTATAGGCGGATCATATAAAGAAACGGCTGCACAGTCCACAGGGGACCGTGCAGCCGTTTCTTTGGTATCATGAAATCAAGCCATTGAAAGATAGTGAATATATTCACAACATCTGTTCTGGCAATCCTACTTGCGGGGCAGCGGCGAGAGCTTCTCGGCCTGGAGACCCATCTTCTTCAGCAGAATAATCATTTGTTCCTTCTCATCATCATTCAGACCGCTAAAAGCCAGGTGCAGACGTTCTGAATATTTCGGATACATCTCGCTCATCAACTGCTCGCCTTCTGCTGTCAGCTCAGCGAATATAACACGGCGGTCATTCGCACAAGGCTTGCGCTGCAGGTATCCGCGTTCTTCGAGCTTGTCAATCACGTAAGTAACGTTGCCGCTCTGCAGCAGCAGCTTGGCACCGATCTGCTGAATCGGCTGGGGTCCCTTATAGTAGAGGACCTCCATCACAGCGAAGGCTGTCGGATTGAAGCCTTCAATCTTGCTTCCGGTAACGGCATGCTCGTTGATGCTCTTGAAAGACTTGGCAAAAACCCGGTACAAATGCAGTGTTAATTGAGTATCGCGTTCATAGGATTGTATCATGCTTCTCCACCCTCTATCGTTATCGTTAATCGTGCGGGTTTCCCTGCACATTTTGGAATCATTGCCCGTATGCACGCTTCGTAGGTGCAGTAAAACTTAAGATAACTTTACAATACGTCAAACAAGGAATGAAGAACATGTGATTTGTCACAATGAGCACACTTTTAATTATTAAAAATCAAACAATTTTTTGACGGTGCTTAAATTTTGCAAAAAAAGAATGCTTTTTTGGCTATCCGCCTGCAGATTGAAAGATTATTCAGTCTCAGGCACCGCACATAGTTCCAACCGGGGATTGATGTAGGGAGCCGCGGGTTCCTTTACTATAAATTACAAATAAGGAATTGTGGCAGGGGAGTGGTGGGAAGTATGAAGGAATCTGACAACACGGAAGTGCAGGCAGTAAAGCTGACGGCAAACCGGCCGTTTATGCTGCTGATGTCCGCGCAGCTTATTTCCAATGTAGGGGATTGGCTGCATCTGCTTGCGCTGCTGACGATGGTCGGCCTCAAGTGGCAGGCTACACCTTGGGAGATTACAGCAATCTCACTGTGCATGGCCGTGCCTATGCTGCTCGGCGGTCCGCTGGCCGGATATTTAAGTGACAAAATGGACCGCAAAGCGATCATGATCGGCTCGGATCTTACGCGTGCGGGGATTGTAGCCTGCCTCGTATTTGCCGGTCCGTTGTGGCAGGTCTACCTTTTGCTGATCGCCAAAGGAATTCTGGATGTACTGTTCTCCCCGGCCAAAAGCGGGAAGCTCAAAGAACTGGTACCTTCGGGACAAATGGATCAAGCCATTGCCCTCAGCTCATCTATTGAGCAAATTACCAAAATCATCGGCCCCGCGCTTGGCGGTCTGCTTGTTGCGGCTTTTGGGATCTCGGCCTGCTATGTGTTGGACTCGGCCACCTATCTGGTTTCTGCAGTCATCCTGCTGGCGGTGCCGCAAATTGGGAAATACCGGACGGACAGACGGACAGATACGTCAGAGGAACCTCACGGCCGCAAGCCCTTCCGCAGGAAAGTGAGTGCCGGACTTCGGTTGATTGCCGGAATGCCTGTGGTGCTGGGTGGGGTGGTCATGCTTGTAACGGTACTGCTGGTACTGCAGATTGCGGATTCCCAGACGGTGACTCTTTTCCGGAATATTCCCGGAATCAGCGGGGATTTGCTGGGCTGGTGCCTGGCGGCGAGCGGTTTGGGAACCCTGCTCTCAGCCCTTGTCTCCAGCCGGATGGGCAAGCGGCCGCTGCTCTTTATGAGTGCCGGTGCGCTCCTTATGGGTTCAGTATTTACTGCTGCCGCGCTGGTGACTGCATACGGAGAAGCAGGTGTGTGGATGAATATCATGCTGTTCAGTTCGTTTACGGCCGCGGGGGCGGGGGCAGGACTGGTCTTTATTCCGTTTTACGCGATGCTGCAGCGGAGAACACCGGAAGCGTACACGGGGCGGGTATTCGGCACGGTCAACAGCCTGACCAGCGCAGCGGTCATTCTTGGCCCTGTAGCCGGTGGCGCACTTGTGACCGCCTCGGGACCGGTTTCTGCATTTATTCTTTCGGGTGTATTGGCCGCGCTGCTTGGTCTGGCAATGCTGATGCTGCGCAGCAGAATCGAGGAGAGGGACAATGCGGGCGGGCTGGACACACAAGTAATGTTTGAAGTCTCTCAGCCATAGTTCGTATAATGGTAGAAAGCCCGGATTCCATTCGGGACTATGGGTATTCAACATTAGGAGATGGAAAGCTGTATGGAAGAGATAGATGAAGTGGAGGACGAAAGGAGAATCGTACTGGAGGTTCTCATTGATGAAGCCGGATATGAAGCGGGGGATAAGCGGGTATCAGACATATCGTTCCAGGTCCGGCAGGGGGAGCTGCTGGGATTGATTGGTCCGAACGGGGCCGGGAAAAGCACGACGATCAAAACGCTGCTCGGTCTGCTCAAGCATGCCAAAGCCAAGGTAACGATTGGCGGAGAGAACAAGTCCTACGCCTATGTGCCGGAACAGCCTGTGTTCTATGAGGATCTGACACTCTGGGAGCATCTGGATCTGGCAGCTGCCGCGTACGGACTGCCCTATGACAAGTTCGAGGCAACCGCAGGGAAGCTTTTGGTGCAATTCGGGATGGACCATGTGCGCGACGACCTGCCGGCAGGCTTCTCCAAGGGCATGAAGCAAAAGATGATGCTGATGCTCGGGTTTCTGGTCCAGCCGGATGTGTACATCGTGGATGAGCCGTTTATCGGACTTGATCCCCGGGCCACGAAGGATTTCCTTCGTCTATTGGAGGCGGAGCGGCAACGCGGTGCAGGCGTGCTCATGTCTACACATGTGCTGGATACCGCTGAGAAAATCTGCGACAGCTTCGTGCTGATATCCGGAGGGAGAATGACAGCAACAGGCACATTGGAGGAGATCCGCGACATCGCGGATTTGCCGGAGGGGTCGTTGTTTGATTGCTTCGACGAATTGACATGAGCGGACGGGATAATACAGCAATAAACAGTAATACTCCGAAAAGCAGATCGGCCTACGCATTTCCAACGGGGCCGCGCCTGTTCCGGCGGCGGCTGTTCTCGCATTGGCGCGAGCAATCCGCGATTATCCGGACCGCAGCGGACTGGACAGTGCTGCTCTATATCATCATCCCCGGCGGACTGCTGGGGGGGCGCTTCTATTACGGATTCTGGAAAGGGGACATGCCTGCCTGGACCTCGTTCCTCCCCTTTATGATGATTCCTCTGCTGTTTGGCATACTGCTTGTAACCGGGGGAATGGTGCTGCTGCTGCAGGAAGGCGATTTGCTATTCCTCAGACAGCGGCAGAACTGGATTAATAGTATCCTGCTCCGCGGAATAATCTATAGTCTTATTGTTACCACACTGAAAATTGCTGCTGTCTTTGCCGTTCTGCTGCCCTTTATCATCCGCGGCTACGGCCTAAGCCCGGGAGCAGCCGGATCGCTGCTGCTGCTTACCATAACCGCCGGCTGGTGCGTCAAGCTGCTGGGGCATGTCGTCAAAGTGCAGCGCCAGGGATTCCGCCGCTGGCTGTGGCTGATTCCCGCAGTCACTGTACCCTCCGGAATTTACATCCGGCTGGCCCTCCTCTGGGAGAACAGCCCGCTGCTGCTGCTCGCTGCCGCAGCCGTGTACGCGGCGGTGACTGTCTGGGCGGTCCGGTACCGCCTTCGCTTACGCGGGACCTTTCTCAGCGATGTGCGCGAAGACTATAAGCAGCGGATGAGAATCGCTGGGCTCCTGCTGCGGGGGGTGCTTGATAAGCCTCGTCCCACCCGGTACAGACCCTGGATCTTCCGCAAATCGCAGCCGCTGCTGTCCTCGACGCTGCCCGAAAGCCGCTTCACGGCGGCCGGTATCAAAGCGCTTGTACGCAATCCGGCGCATTTGAAGCTGTATTTCGCATTCACAGGGGTATCCATGGGGGCATTATTTATTGCTCCGGCCTTTCTGAAGTGGGTCCTGCTCGTGGTGTTGACTTTATTAATGTGCTACTGGCTGAGCTCCTTCTGGCTGCTCTTTGCCGGAGATGACTACATCGGCATCCTGCCGTTTACCAAGTCACAAAAGGCTGAAGCCGGCTCAAAGGCAATTAAAATCCTGATCCTTCCCTATACCGTGGTGTGCTCCGCAGTGGTGTTTATTCCTTTGTATGGATGGCTCGGACTGCTGCTGTTTGTACCCTTGGGCTATGGCCTGGGAGTCTTCATTTCACGTATATACAGCACGATCCGCCTGACAGAGCATTAAGCCATAATCCAAAAAAGCGTTGCCTGCGATCTTGCGCAGGCAACGCTTTTTTTAGGGAAATATAAAAGAGGCAGTCAAGCTTAACGGCTACAAATGTCCGGCAGCATGTTTGCCTGCTGTATAGCCTGTGGAGAAGGCGGCGGTAATGTTGTAGCCGCCGGTGTATCCGTGGATATCCAGCACTTCCCCGCAGAAGTAGAGGCCTTGGGTAAGCTTCGATTCCATGGTTTTTGGATCGATTTCCTTCAGGTTGACGCCTCCGCCGGTCACAAAGGCCTCAGCCAGAGAACGGGTGCCGTGTGCAATAACCGGCATCCGCTTCAGCAGGGCTGCTAGAGACTGCAGTCCGCTTTTGGGCAGATGATGGCCGGTAAGATCCCCGTCCAGCCCGGCTTTGGACAGCAGAAGCGGAATCAGGCGCTCGGGAAGCAGCCCCTTCAGCGAGTTGCGGATCGCTTTTTTGGGCTCCAACCCGAGTTTGTGCTGCAGCTGTGACTCCACTTCCTGCGGCTGATGGTCGGGAAACAGATCAATGGACAACTCCACGGCATCGGTTCCCGTTTTACGCTGGACCTGGCGCAGAAACTGGCTGCAGCGCAGGGCAATCGGACCGGACAGCCCGAAATGGGTAAAGATCATATCTCCTCGGTGGGAGATGAGCTTTTTGCCTTTGGGATTCCAGACGGAAAGTGTCACATCGCGCAAAGACAGCCCCTGCAGGTCGCCTGACTTGATCCAATTCTCGCGCGAAACGATGGGCACTTCTGTCGGGAAAAGCTCCGTGATCGTATGTCCCGCTGCCTCGGCCCACGGATAGCCGTCTCCAGTGGAACCGGTCTGGGGGACGGATTTGCCGCCGGTGGCAATAATCACGGCTGCAGCGCCGAAGGCTTGTCCTGATTCCAGCCGCACCCCCTGCACCGCACCTTCCGCATAGAGCACTTCCCGCACCGGACTGTTGGTCATGATCTGCACGCCGAGACTTCGGACCTTGCCAATAAGTGCAGAGACGACGCTTGAGGCTTTGTCGGATACAGGGAACATCCGCCCGTTGTCTTCCTCCTTAAGGGCAATCCCCAGGTTCTCAAAAAACTCGATAATATCACGGTTATTAAAATGATCGAATGCGCTGTACAGAAACCGGCCGTTGCCGGGTATATGGGCGATAAGCTCTGCGGTTTCCTTAACGTTGGTGACGTTGCAGCGTCCGCCGCCCGAGATTCCCAGCTTCCGGCCAAGCTTGCCCCCTTTATCAATCAGCAGCACGGAGGCGCCGTGCTCTGCTGCGGCTACGCTGGCCATCAGCCCGGAGGGGCCGCCTCCAATGACGATTACATCATAGTTACTCATGAATCTTCTCCTTTATATGCTCCAGGTTGTGCGGATTTCTATCTCTGCTAACGGCATCATACCACCTACAGCAGGGCGTATCCAGAGCGGCCCCGTGCTGCCGGCGGAGCGGGTGATGCCCGTTGTCAGAAATGCGGTAATCCGGCAGGACAACCTGAGGCCGCGGAGAAGCGGAACTAGCCGGCATTCCTTGCTTTCACAGGGTATGTATGTATAATAAAGTTAGTAAGTGCTGCGGAAATGCAGCCTGACCAAACACTTTATAAGGCAAAGGAGAGTGCAAAAGAATGTCCATGTCATTTAATCAATATATGCGGGATTCGATTCAGCCCATGCGTGATGACCTGACTAGTATCGGGTTTCAGGAGTTGTTGACTCCAGAAGAGGTGGAAGCCACTCTTCCAACCGCAAAAGGAACGTCGCTCGTTGTTGTCAATTCTGTCTGCGGCTGTGCAGCCGGCCAGTGCCGTCCCGGTGTAGCCCAAGCTTTGCAGAATGAAATTTTGCCGGATCACCTGTTCACAGTGTTCGCGGGCCAGGAGAAGGAAGCCACGGCCAAAGCACGTGAATACTTCGCTCCATATCCGCCTTCTTCGCCTTCCATCGCTTTGATGAAGGACGGGGAGCTCGTTCATTTTATTGAGCGTCATGGTGTTGAAGACCGCTCGGCGGCTGAAATCGCTGCTGAATTGAAAGAAGTATTTAATCGTCTGTGCCAGTAAATAAGGAATGAATTTACATGATCTCGCGGCGGCCGGCAGTCCGGCTGCAGGCGGGATTTTTTTCGACATAGTAGCAAAAACCAGAAACGGGGGATGGTTATGAGCTTGCAAGAAGAGATTATTGCAGCCTTGGGCGTAAAGCCCGCTATTAATGTAGAAGCAGAGGTTGAGCGGCGGGTAGACTTCCTGAAAGCCTATGTACGGCAGGCTGGTGCAAAAGGGCTGCTGATTGCAATCAGCGGCGGTGTAGACAGCGCAGTGGCTGCAGGCTTATGCAAACGGGCGACAGATGAGCTGACGGCCGAGGAAGGCAAAGAATATATTACACTCGGTGTTTTCCAGCCTTACGGTGAACAGGAGGATATTGAGCACAGCTATGCGGTGGCTGAAGCGTTTGGGCTGACCCACAAGGTAGAGACCAATATTGAGGAAGCCGTTAACGAGATCGCGCTTGAAGTAGAGCACAGCCTGAAGGCGCTTGGACAGCACCGTCATATTACGCATCAGGGCAAGGGCAACGTCAAGGCGAGAACACGTATGGTGATGCAATATGCGCTCGCTTTTGAGAATAATCTGCTGGTGGTAGGAACTGATCATGCTTCCGAAGCCATTACCGGATTCTATACAAAGTGGGGCGACGGTGCCGTTGATATTACCCCGCTGAGTTCACTTAACAAGCGGCAGGTACGCCAGCTTGCTGCCTATCTGGGTGTGCCGGAAGAGATCGTGACCAAGGCGCCGACGGCGGGACTCTGGCCGGGCCAGACGGATGAAACGGAGCTGGGTATTACTTATGAGGATAACAGCGACTATCTGGAGGGCAAGCAGATCAGCCCGGAGGCCGCAGAAAAGCTCGAGGGCTACTACCGGAGAAGCGCGCATAAGCGCAATGTGATCCCGGGTATTTAGTTTTGTTTATGACCCAAAACCGCCGAAGTGTGCAGCAGCTCACTTTACGGCGGTTTTGTTGTTGCCGGCTCCTAAAGAGAGTTACAACGAGAGGTTCCGGGCTGCCAGCGTATGTTGGATAAAAGCCTCCGAAGCAGCAATGGCCTGCTCCAGCTGCGGAGTGGATCCGTTAAACGGGTGGACCGTGCAGAAGGTATGATTGCCTCCAGCGATTTGCACCCACTCGATATCAGGGCGGAGCTTAATTAACTGCTCTGATCCCTGACGCAGACGCTCACTGTCTTCTGTCCCCTGGATCAGGATGGCCGGAAACTGGGCTGACTTCATCCGCTCGAGAATATTGTATCGTTCGGCTTGGCGCTCCAGATCCTCTATGAGTACAGCATCCAGCGGCATCTGCTGGCCTGTGCGGCCATTCAGCACATGACTCCGGCCCAGCGTTTTCATTTCGTATTTTTGTTCATCTGTGAACAAATCAAGGTTCGTGATTCCGTTCCAGGAGATTACTCCGGCAATCTCATCCGGATGATCCAGTGCGTACAGCAGACTGTCGCCGCCGCCGCGGCTGTGTCCCAGCAGGAATAAAGGCAGAGCACCAAATTTATGATGCTGGCTCAGATAGGAGAGGAGAATTTCCATATCTTTAATTTCACGGTTATAGGTGTTGCGGGCAAATTTGTCCAGCTCGGTGAAATTCTGCAGATCCCCGCCGATTCCGGCATGGGAGAAATTAAAGGAGATGACTTCATGCTCCCGGCTGAGCGAAGCTGCAACGTAGGGAAACATTCCCCAATCTTTGAACCCCTTGTAGCCGTGTGCGATGATAATCAGGCTTTTGGCCTTATTCTGGGCAGGGAAATGCGAGCAGCGCAAAACAGCATCTTCTCCGGCAGGCAATTCGAAATTGCGGTTCATCGGGCGAACCCCCTCTCTTCTATTGAATTAAGATTTCTCGGTGAAGGTCATGATGCGGGGAAGAAGCCGGGCCGATAGACTTTGGCGGCTTTTTCTTTTAAGATAGCATAAAGAATCTCAGACTATAATCTATTCTATATACCAAGAATATACATGAAGATCATACCATTAATAAAGCTGTAAAGGATAGATATCAGATTGAGGCGGCTAGGGACAAAACGTCCATAAGGAGCGGGGATTGTGATTTACGGAATCGGGCATGATGTGGCGGAAATCCAGCGGATCAGTGCTGTAATGACAAGAGAATCAGGAGCAAGGCTCATCCGGCGCATTCTGACACCGGGGGAACAGGTACTGGCAGAGGGGCGGAAGAGCAACCTCGCTGAATTCGTTGCCGGCCGGTTTGCCGCTAAAGAGGCTATTGTTAAGGCGCTGGGCTGCGGCATCGGACGCGAGGTGGGCTTCCAGGATATTGAGATTCTGCCGGACGCCTCAGGCAAGCCGTCTGTGTCGCTCTCGGGAGAAGCCTGGTCCAGGCTGGACATGAAGGAACAGGAGTACAGGATCCATCTTACGATTACCCACAGCCGCGAGCTGGCTTCCACGTTTGCAGTGGTGGAGCGGATTATAGAGGGTGCTAAAGAACGGCCTATATAGATTGAGTTTGAAAATATAGATACACTGAGAATACAGAAGCAAGGAGAAAAATGATGACAACGCATGAACAACAGGAGCAGCAGGAGCAGGACGTAAAGTTGTTTTTCAGCTCGCATCTGCTGGAATGGTATCATGGGCAGAAGCGGGACTTGCCATGGCGGCGCCACCGCAATCCGTATTATATCTGGATCTCGGAAATTATGCTGCAGCAGACGAGAGTAGACACCGTCATTCCTTATTTCAACCGGTTTATCGAGCGGTTCCCGACGGTGGAGTCTTTGGCGGATGCGCCTGAAGAAGAAGTGCTTAAATGCTGGGAGGGACTGGGCTACTATTCGCGTGCCCGGAATCTGCAGCATGCAGCGCGGCAGGTTAAGGAGCTGTACGGGGGACAAGTCCCGGATGACCGCGATGCGGTATTCGGGCTTAAGGGCGTGGGCCCCTATACAGCCGGAGCTATTCTCAGCATTGCCTTCAACCGGCCTGAGCCGGCGGTAGACGGCAATGTGATGCGGGTCTTGTCCCGCTACTTCCTCCTGGAGGACGACATTGCCAAGGGACCGACCCGCGTGAAGATGGAGCGCCTGGCGGCTGAGCTGATCCCGGAGGGAGAAGCTTCGTATTTCAATCAGGCGCTGATGGAGCTGGGCGCGCTGGTCTGCACACCGAAATCACCGCGCTGCCTGCCCTGCCCGGTGATGGAGCACTGCGCTGCGCGCCTGGCGGGCTGCGAGACCTCGCTGCCCGTCAAGACCAAGGCCAAGCCGCCGCGCCCCGAGGAGCGGCTGGCGGCCCTGGTGACCGGCAGCGGCGAGCATGCCGGCCGGGTGCTGATCCGGCAGCGGCCACAGAGCGGGCTGTTAGCCCGCATGTGGGAGCTGCCGCACTGGCCGGCGCCGCCTGCGGAGGGCGGCGCCGCTGGTGCGCTGCTGCCGGAAGCGGCAGCGCTGGACCGGCTGCGCCGGTCCCTGCGTCAGGCCGGGATCTTCGCCCGGCCTGAAGGGCACTGGACGGCTGCGGAGCACACGTTCAGCCATATTGTGTGGACCCTACAGGTGTACACCTGCAGGGAAGAGGACGCTCCTGCGCTGCCGCTGGCGGCAGAAGCGCGGGCGTCCTATGCGGCAGCTGGGGCTGCGGAGCCGCCGGTGGAGCTGTTTGAAGGCGGCAGCGGGCATCCGGAGGACGGCGGCGCAGTGCGCTGGATCAACCGTGAGGATATGGAGAGTTATGCCTTTCCGAATGTGTTCCTTAAGCTGCTGAACCGTTACTTTGATGAGGCAGAGCAGCAGGAGTCATAGCTATAGTTTGTATGAGGAAGAGGCCGGTCATCTGCCTAACAGCGGTGAACCGGCTTCCTTGTCTCTGGGTACTTTTTACGTGTAACTGCATTCTCTGCATTTACATTGCTTCAGTTTGCCCGAAACTGGAATTTAACTGCATTCTGTGCAGCTAGATTCTGCTAATAGCCCGAAATCGGGGGCTGAGCAGGTTTTAACTGCAGGAAATACTGTTGCATGCAGTCTTGCGGAGAGTTCAGGCGAAATAACTGCAGGGAATACAGTTAATGCGGGGGCCTCAGCCTGAGCGGGAGCAATCGATAAATCCTGCTTGCAGCCTTCCCCTCTGGGGCACAGCACATCGATAGCACAAAAACGGCTGCATCCGGTCCTCAGCGGACGGTGCAGCCGTTATGCTTAAGCTATGAAATATAGGCGCTATAGTAAGGCGGCAGCTGTATAGGCTGCGGATCCTTATTTTGCGCTTTCGTAACGTTTGCCGACTTCTTCCCAGTTGACTACATTCCAGAAAGCTTTGATGTAATCAGGGCGTTTGTTTTGGTAGTTCAGGTAGTAGGCATGCTCCCAAACGTCAAGGCCGAGGATAGGTGTTGCGCCTTCGCTGATCGGGTTGTCCTGGTTTGGTGTGCTTGTTACAGCCAGCTTGCCGTCTTTAACAACGAGCCAAGCCCAGCCGCTGCCGAAACGGGTAGTTGCTGCAGTAGCAAAATCTTCTTTGAATTTATCGAAGCCGCCCAGTTCGCTGTCAATGGCTGCTGCGAGTGCGCCTGTTGGTGCGCCGCCGCCGTTCGGTCCGATAACTTCCCAGAACAGGGTGTGGTTAGCGTGTCCGCCGCCGTTGTTACGGACTGCAGTGCGGATCGCTTCAGGTACTGCGTTCAGGTCAGTGAGGAGTTCCTCGATGCTCTTGTCTTGCAGTTCGGGTGCCTTTTCCAAAGCAGCGTTCAGGTTCGTCACATAAGTGTTATGGTGTCTGTCGTGGTGAATTTCCATCGTCAATGCGTCGATGTGCGGTTCGAGAGCGTTGTTCGGATAAGGAAGTGCCGGTAATTGAAATGCCATGGAAAAATCCCTCCTGAGTTTATTAGAATTTGTATGATAAAGAATTTTGGCGGTCTTGACGTCAAAACCCCTTATGTCCGATCCGTCTTATAGGGTATATATCCAATAAGATACTATTATTAAACCGTATCTGGAACAATAATGCAACATTAAACAAACATTAATGTTTGTAAAGTGAATCCCCGATTACCTGACCGGAAGTGTTAACGCTATGTTAAAAATATAGATTCCCCCGGAGTGTGAACGTTTATACACGAAAAGTTACCTTTTTAAAGAAATTGTGTAAAGTTGTTCAATGAAAGCGCTTGATATAAAGCGCTTACTAAAGAAAAATGGTGATATCACGAGAAAAGTATGCTTTAATAGAGATAAAAGCAGGTATTCCTCGATTTTTGAACATTGAAGATGTTTCGGGCCGCTTAACATTCGGTTAATACTTCTTTAACCAGGAGAAAAATCTCTTCAGACGATGGATCCGGTAACTTCTTCGAAATCATCCATTGGGTTTTTCTTATGCTTTTTTTTCTTTGTTTACTGTTACGGGAACTCCTTCTTTTTGTTAAATTCTAAGCCATAGAAAAGGGAGATTTTAAAGAATGCACGTTCGTTCCTTTCAATTAAGCGACGTTACCCCTGTGACTGAATTGCTGCAGACCGCATTATCGGAAGAATGTTTCGAGAGCACGATCGAGCCCTTCTCCAGGCAGCTTTCTTGGGATTCCGATCTCATTGTAGTTGCTGAGGAAGAAGGAGAAATTGTTGGTGCGCTGATTGGTACGATCGAGAAGAACCATGGCTGTTATTTCCGCATTGCCATTCATCCCGATTACCGCCGCAGAGGAATTGGCAGAAGTTTGGTATCGGCGATGGAGAACAGGTTCCAGGCACGCAAGGTCAGCGGTATTTTTGTAGCCGTTGATGAGCATAACGCCTTTGCACTGCCGCTGTATGAAGCAATGGGTTATAACGAGAATCAAATCTTCAAATCAGTACGTAAGCTCAGCATCGTCGGCTAACTTTCTTTGATTTCGGCGCGGCGAAAGCGGAAACATTTACTAGAATAGAGAACTATGACGACTTGCATAGTCTGTTCCATTATACTAAAGCATATCTTCCCGGTGTCCATTGCAAATGGCTGGGAGATATGCTTTTCTATTGTTACGGGCAAAAGTTTCAGCAGGGCCTTATTTATCATTTGAGGCAAGAGGGTGGCATATGAACGGGGAAATCGAAGGGGAATTCAAGCGTGGCCGCAAGCATAGATACCGCTCTGTCACCCATACCGGCTCCAGAAAAGGACAGGGGCCCAAATGGATTGTCGAACTAAGGAACTGGCTCATCACGGCCGTAATTGTATTTGCAATCATGTCCCTGCTTAATATATTTGTGTTCAATGTCTCGACCGTAATAGGCCACTCCATGCAGCCTACGCTGTATGAAGGGGAGAAGCTGGTCATTAATAAGATTACCCTTAGCTTTGCAGCCCCCGGACGGGGCGATGTTATTGTACTCCATGACCCCAGTACCGGGCCGGACCGGAAGGAATATCTGGTGAAGCGGGTGATCGGGATCCCGGGAGATATTATAGAAGTAAAAGAACATCAGCTATACGTAAACGGTGAACTGGCGGATGAACCCTATATTGATACGGACATTGAGGATTCCGATTTCCCGGCGCTGACGGTTGAGAAGGGGACCTATTTTGTTATGGGGGACAACCGCCATGCCGGAGCCAGCAAGGACAGCCGCTTTTTTGGCCCGGTCCCGCTGTCAACCATCGTTGGAAAGGTCGAGTATATCTGGTGGCCTCTGTCTAAGCTGGGCGCATTGTAAGAACGGATAGTTAGGCCGTATAAATAAGAAACTAGTAAAGGAGAAGGCGGAAATGAACAACAAAGCTCAGTCAGCATATGCCCCGCCGCTCTCCAAGTGGGAACATCTGAAGGCTGAAATTAAGGCGGCTGCACCGCAGCTTGGCATCGATGATATCGGGTTTGCTGCGGCCGACCCTTTTCTATATTTGAAAAACATTCTTCAGGAGCACCGGGATAAGGGGTATGAATCCGGTTTTGAAGAACCGGATCTGGATAAGCGGACAGTCCCGGCGCTAAAGTCCGGTGAACCATTGTCTATTCTCGCAATTGCTGTAGCTTATCCCTCCAAAATGGAGAATCCGCCAAAGTCGGAACCCGGGGCGCGGCGGGGCATACTCGCCCGGGCCTCCTGGGGCCGTGACTATCACCATGTGCTGCGTGAAGCGCTGGAGAAGCTCGAAGGCTTCATCCGTGAACGCGTACCTGATGCGGTAATGGAAAGTATGGTCGATACCGGCGTGCTGGTGGACCGGGCTGTAGCGGAACGGGCGGGAATCGGCTTCAGCGGTAAGAATTGTGCAATTATTTCTCCGAAATGGGGATCATGGATCTATCTGGGAGAGATGGTAACGAACATTCCGTTCCCTCCCGATGCTGCAGTTGAGGATGGCTGCGGAGAGTGCACGAAATGTATTGATGCCTGTCCTACAGGTGCTCTGGTTGGACCCGGGCAGCTCAACGCCCAGGCCTGCATCTCCTTTTTGACCCAGACCAAGGGGTTCCTGAGCGAGGAATACATGACGAAGATCGGCAACCGCCTGTACGGCTGCGATACCTGCCAGATTGTCTGCCCCAAAAACCGGGGCAAGAGCTGGAACCACCGTCCCGAGCTGCAGCCGGATCCGGAGGTTGTTAAGCCGCTCCTCCTGCCGATTCTTGAACTCAGTAACCGTGAATTCAAAGAGAAGTTCGGCATGAGCTCGGCGGCCTGGCGCGGTAAGAAGCCGATCCAGCGGAATGCGGTTATTGCCCTTGGAAACTTCAAGGAGGCTGGGGCCGTTCCGAAGCTTACGGAGATTGTCCTGCGGGAGACCCGTCCGGAGATGCGCGGAACCGCAGCCTGGGCGCTGGGAAAGATCGGCGGCAAGGAGGCACTGGGGGCTGTCGAACAGGCGCTGCAGGGTGAAGAGGTTGCCGAGGTGCGGGAGATGCTGATCAGGGCCCAGGATAAGCTGCTGAACCGGGAGGATAAAGCCGATGAATAAGCTTGCAGAGGCCGGGCCCGGCAACCGGACGGCAGTTTATTACGGTGAGCTGGAATCGCTGATAGGTCCCTTGACGTTATGTGCAACAGACCTGGGGCTGTGCCTGATCAAGTTCGGGTCACTCGCAGAGACCAGGGAGAATATGAATAAATGGCTCAAGCTGCAGGTCGGGGCAGTGGAATTAAGGCCTGATGAAGAGAAGCTTGCCGAAGCCAAACATCAGCTTACTGCCTATTTTGCCGGAGAGCTGCGGGAATTCAAGCTGCCGCTGGATATGCGTGGAACGCCGTTCCAGCGGCAGGTGTGGGAAGCGCTGCGTACGATTCCCTACGGTGAATCAGCTTCCTATAAAGAGATGGCGCTGGCGGTCGGGAACCGCCAGGCGGTACGCGCAGTCGGCGGAGCCAATAACCGTAATCCCGTGCCGGTAATCGTGCCCTGCCACCGGGTAATTGGAGCCGCAGGTGCGCTTGTGGGTTATGCCGGAGGCCTGGCGGTTAAGAGCCGCCTGCTGGAGCTGGAAGCCGGGCAATCGGCACAGGACCAGACCGGGATATATCTCTTTTAGCTCATGGGATTTACCAATTGCTGTCCGGTTGTTGAAATGCTATGATAGAATCGCGTGCCCATTCGGGCAATGCCGACAAAAGAGTGCAGAGGTGGACTTTAGATGAATATTGCATTACCTATTATTACGCTTGTCGTAGGTCTGATCGGCGGATTTGCCATTGGTGTTTTCTATCTGCGCAGACAAATGACAACGATGCAGAATGATCCTGAAATGCTGCAAAAGGTTGCAAAACAAATGGGCTATAACCTGAACGGTAAGCAAATGCAGCGTGCCCAGCAAATGCTCAAAAACAATAATCAGCCTGGACGTGCTCCTGCTGCTAAATCAAAACAGGGCCGCAAAGGCAGATAAACGGTTCCGGATAAATGAGATAAGGGTAACCGGACGGAAGGGGGAGGCTTCATGGGAGGCATCAAGGAATACGTGAACGGCAAAGTTTCGGCGAACCGTGAGCAGATCGAGTACCACGTTGCGAAAATATTGGAATTAATCGGAGAAGACACCAGCCGTGAAGGATTGCTGGATACGCCGGCACGAGTCACGCGGATGTACGAGGAGATATTTGGCGGTTATTCAATAGATCCCCGCGAGGCGCTCGGTGTAACATTTGATGAGTCTCATGAAGAACTGGTCATTGTAAAAGATATCGTCTATTACAGCCAGTGTGAGCATCACATGGCCCCTTTCTTCGGCAAGGTGCATATCGGCTATGTTCCAAGCGGACATATTGCCGGGCTTAGCAAGCTGGCCCGGCTGGTGGAGGCTGTAAGCCGGCGCCTGCAGGTGCAGGAACGCATTACAGCACAAATTGCAGACATTATGGTAGAGGTGCTGGGCCCGCATGGTGTGATGGTAGTTGTGGAGGGGGAACATCTGTGCATGTGCTCCCGCGGGGTGAAGAAACCCGGCAGCAAGACGGTAACCATGGCGACCAGAGGTTCTTTCCGTGAAGATGCTTCTGCACGCGCAGAGTTCCTGGCCTTGATTAAAGAATAGAGCGGAGAAGGCATAAACCGGATTCGCATCGCCAAAAAGCCCGCCCGACACTACGGTGTTGGACGGGCTTTTTGGGTCCCGCTTGGGAAACGGCTACAGCGGAGCCGGCGGCACAGTCAGCTTAATAGGGCTGCCACATCAGCTTGCGGGCTGCGGCATAACGCTCAGAGACGTAAGGCCAATTGACGACCTTCCACCAGTCCTTAATATAGCCCGCCCGGTCACTCTGGTGCTTAAGGTAGTAGGCATGCTCCCAGACATCCAGAGCCAGCAGCGGAACCACATCCCATTGCGACAGATTCTGGTGCTTCTCTGCGGTCAGGATTTCCAGCCTGCGGCTGCGCGGGCTCCAGACGAGAATCGCCCAGCCGCCGCCTTCAACCTTACCCGCCGCTTCGCTGAATTGTGTCTTGAAGGCGTCATAGCTGCCGAAGCTGCGCTCAATGCCATCAAGCAGCGCTCCGGTGGGGCGTCCGCCGCCTTGGGGCGACATGACATTCCAGAAGATCGTATGCAGATAATGACCGGCACCGTTGAAGGCCAGCTCCCGTTCCCAATGCTTAACCAGATCAAAATCACCGCGTTTGCGGGCTTCTGCCAGCTTAACTTCCGCTTTGTTCAGTCCGTCTACATAGCTTTTGTGGTGTTTGTCATGATGGATAGTCATTGTCTTTTCATCAATATAAGGCTCCAGTGCATTATAGGCATAGGGAAGCGGTGGCAAGGTGTGACCGCCGATAGGTACACTGCCCGTTTCCCGGGCTTCGGGCAGCGAAGCGTTGAGCCCAGCCTGCTCCTGATTGCCCGGGCTCTCCGTCCTGTAATCCAAGGGGAGTTGAGCTGGCGGATCAACAGCTACATTCCGCATGAGTCCGGCGACCTGTCCCGGGGTGTTCAGCGTTCCCAGCACAGCGAGGAAATACTCCGATTCGCGGATAATATGCAGGAGCACCGTTCCGGCAAGCGGCTGGGCCTTTACAGCTTTGCTTGCTTCCCGCAAGGCGTTCAGCTGGCGGATGAACTCGCGGGATTGGGCGCAGGAGGTGTGCACCAGCTGTTCCGTTTCGGCGGCAAGCCCTGCGTGTCCGGCAGGTGAGGGACCGAGCGAGGCTTCCAGCAGCCGCCGTGCGGCCTGCTCTGTAGCTCCGAAGACCACAGCCCATTCGTCCAGCAGTCTGACGTAAGGCTCCTCCAGGTTCGGAACAATCGCTTTGATGACCTCGGTATGCTCCTTCTCCTGGGTTTTCCAGAAAATAATTTCCTCAAGAATGCGCACAGGCAGCAGTGGCCCGTAGATATATAGCATTGCTGGCAGACCTCCCGTCATGATTCATTAACGCTTCAGTATATGAGCATAAAAGGGAGGTTATGAGAGTTAACGGGTACGGCGGGAGCAGCTGCTGATTAAAAAGAATAACAAAAAACGCACAGAGCCGTATTTTTCAGGTACGCTCTGTGCGCTATTTTGCATAAGGATCCTGTAATTATTTGCTTGCCGTCGAAGTCTGGCTGTTCTCCTGAGACTTGGCCAGCTGGACATTGCCGAGAAAGGCGGAGACACGCCGCAGATACTCGCGGGGATGCTCACGGAAGAGCAGCTCATGGTGGCTGTCTTCTATAATCCATGAATCGGAGTACGGATTGCTCTGGTTTGCCGCCAGTTCCTCCGCAATCGGATAAGGTGCCTTGTCATCCATGGTGCCGTGCATGAACAGAATCGGGAAGGCATAGTCCTGTTTCTTTACCTTGGAATAAGGAATCTGATTCAGTCCTGTACCATTCAGCACGGGAAACAGCATTTCCATAATCTCAAGAGAAGGCTGGCGGGGAAGGTTGATATTCTGCTTGATATTATGGTAGAGCGTGTCCGGCTCCAGCAGGAAGGTGCTGTCCAGAATCATCGCATCGACATCCTTCGTCACAAGTCCCGCCTGGAGTGCAGTTCCTGCACCCATCGAGAAGCCCCAGACGACGATTTCGCTGGCTCCCCTCTCTTTGGCGAATTTTATGGCCCCGAGCAGCTGCTGGGATTCTTTTTTGCCGCCGGTGGCAATGTCCTTGTTAGTCTGGGAAGCAAAGCCGTAGTCGAACATGACAACATTGAAATTCAGGCTGTGCGCATAGTGTGCCAGGTCATACATCGGAACCCAGGTCTCTTCGCGGTTGGCCCCGTACCCATGGCTGAAGACGATAGTCTTGGTGGCGCCTTCGGACGGAATGTACCAGCCCTGCATCGTACGGCTGCCATCCAGTGCAGGGAAAGTCACATCCTCATACTCCAGCCCTTTGGCGATCATAGGTGTGGAATAGAGAGGGGCTACCGTCGGATTGGACAGCACCCAGGCGATATAGGCATGGAGTGCAATGAAGCAGAAGACAAAAAAGAAAAATATCGACAATAAAAGTGCTACAACAATATGTTTAACGCGAATCATCCGCAGAGAAAGCTGGTGTGCCGCACCTGGCTTTTGCTTATCAGGCTTACGGGAGACCGGGGTGCCAGTATGTGTAGTTGCCAGATCCATAACGTCCACTCCTAGAAAATAGTTCATATGTTTAATCGTAGGGTCATGACCCGGCAAAGTCAATGAATTCGCGCGTTTTGTAATCTAACTGTAAACTGGAATCCAAGCTTTTCCGGACCTGTGAATATGCTGGACTTTCTTTGGACTTTTGCTCTAAGATAGAGTTGATTATGTAGAATAATGTAACCGGGTTTCATTTAATGAAACAAGTAAGGGGAGAACGCTGTGGAGGACCGTAAATTGACTGTTCGCGCCGTAGAACGTGCGCTGGATATATTGCTTTGCTTTACACAGGAGAGCGATTTAAGCCTGACGGAGATTGCCGCCAAAATCAGTCTGCATAAAAGCACAGTACACCGGCTGCTGACGACACTGGAGGAGAAGGGCTTTCTGCTGCGTAATGAAGCGACGGACAAATACCGGCTCGGCATCCGCATCTGGGAGCTGTCCACCCACCTGCCGACACTGGATGAACCGGCGGCACTGCTGCTCCCGGCAATGGAGCGGCTGCGTGACCGGCTCGGGGAGACGGTCAGCCTGTACCTGCGCGATGACCTGGAGCGCGTACGCATCCAGGCGGTGCAGAGCCGTCAGGCCATCCGGCGCGTAGCGCAGATTGGGGCCCGGCTGCCGCTGTCCGTAGGCGCCTCCAGCAAGGTGCTGGCTGCCTACGCGCCGCCTGAAGTGCAGGTGCGACTGCTGGCTGACTCCTCCTGGCCGGAGGCCGTTGACCGGAGCCTCTATCTGGAGCAGCTGAAGGAAATTACGCGCTGCGGCTATGCGACCAGCTTCGAGGAACGGGAACCCGGAGCGGCTGCAGTGGCCGTACCGATTGTAGGACGCAGCGGCAAGGTGGTGGCAGCCCTGTCACTATCGGGGCCGGTCAGCCGGCTGTCCCGGGAGACGCTGGAGCAATATGCTGCCATTCTGACAGAAAATGCAGCCGAAATGGGCCTGATGATCGATTAAACAAGATTATCCGTTATAGGAACGTAAGATGAGGGTAAATAAAAGTAAAGCAAAGGTAAAGTGGGAGTAAATTGGAAATGGAGAATTTGTCTATATATGATCTTTCGGTTGATTTTGGGTATGGGGTGATTCTATGAATATAAAAGTGGGAATACCCGATTCTTTGATGGAGGAGATTCAGCAGCTTCAAGACACGTTTGGTGCTGTAATGAGTCAGGCTATTGTGCTTACCGATCAGGAAGGGGACATGATCACCCGTCCCACAATCACCGGAAAGTTCTACGGGGAAATGCTGGCTTCACTGCAGGGGTTCGAACGGCCCTTTGGACCGCCGCTGCACCGGCTGGGACCGTTCTCACACCCTACCGTCTTAGAGGAGTGGATTCCGGGACTAAAGTATGTCGTCAGTCCGCTGGTTTCGGGGTATGGCCAGATTTACTATTTATGGTCAGGACTTTACATGGAGCAGGGAGCCAAGGAACAGGTGCTGGAACTTTTCGGGGCCCGAATGAAGCATCACCCCGATTATAAGCAGCTCCATACGGAGCTTCTTGCCATGCCTGAGTATAGCCAGGAACGGATAGCGGAAATCAGGGAGAAATTAACGGTGCTGAGCAGTCTGCTGAGTAAGTTGTTCGCCGGCTGGGCGGTTAAACCGCAGGAAGAACGAACCGGTATGATCATGACGCGGCTTCTGGGAAATCTGGAAGAAGATTTTCTGAATATTGAAGCAGTCCTACAGATGCTGGCCGAGACGGCAGCGGGAGATTTGTATGCCTTGGCCATGGAAACGGACGAAGGTCAATTCAGGGTGAAGTACGCAGCGGGAAAGGATGCCCGTCTGCTGCAGGGTGCGGTTTTTCAGCAAGGGGACGGCTTTTTGGGTCAGGCCGCGCTAGGTAAAGAGCCTCGTCATTGGCAGGCGGTTTCCAAAGATCCGAGAGCGCTTTTTTTCACTCAGCTGGGACTGGAAATGCCTGAATATCTATCTTGTTATCCTGTTCGGATTAATAAGTGCAAGAGAGCCCTTATGTTCACAGCCGGTACAGGAAGAAACAGCCTGGAGAGCGGGAGCGGGCACCAGGAGAAAATGATTGCTTCGCTTCTGGGTATATCCGAGCGGGGAGAAGAGCTGCTGCGCCAGGCGCAGCTGGGCAAGGAAGGTACACTATGGCTTAAGGAAGCGGCGGCACTGCTCCCGCAGAGCCGATCTTTGCATGAGCTGGGGGAACAGATACTTAATGTAGTGATGGGGCTGCCATTTTATCCGTCTTCTGTACTGGTCTACTTCCAGGATAAAGGATATCCTGCTAATACATATTTCGCCAGAGGATGGACGCCTGAGTCTGAAGCTTACTATATTCAGGAGCTGGAAGCCCGCTATTCCCCGCAATCTTTTCTGTCGTCAGCCATTTTCCACGAGACTGCCATGGGATTCCTCCTGCTAGAATGTCCACTGATGTCCGGGAATGAATTCAGGGGCGTGTTATCCGTTGGATTCAGGCAGCGGGAAGAAGCAGAGCTGTGGATGACCCTGCTAGAGACTGTTGCCGCTCTGGCCGGAACGTCCATAAGTCTTATCGAGAAGGACGCCAGATATTTGAAGCAGTCAGAAGTGTTTCTGAGAAATTTACGCCAGTTTCTTCAGAATAATCATTCCTTATTACAGAACCTTTCGCTGGATGTATCGGACATGGCCTGTACCTTTGCCCGCTTCCTCGGCCTTTCAGAAGCTGAATCGGAACAAGTGAAGCTGGCGGGTCTGCTGGCTCCGTTCCGGACTGAGCTTGTCGCCGAATACGGTTTTTTCAAGCCTGAGCTTATGGTGCTTAAACAGGTGGACCAAATGCCAGCCTACCATTCAGGAATGGAGAAGCCGGTCTTGCCGTTAGTTGTTCAAGTGCTGGCACTTGTGCTTCACCATATCGGAGGACAGGCCGAGCCGGAACAGCTTGAAGGTTCTCCGCAAAAATGGATCGATCCGTCCAGGTTCCGCCTGGACTCTGCGGTAACCGCTGTGGTCGGGGATCAGCTGCTGTCGTCGTTTCAGTCTTTTCTGCGGAGTCATGCGGATTCTCCGCCGAAGAAAAGAGTGATTACCGGGAAGAGGCTGCTGGACAGTGCTGCCTTGACACTGCCCAAGGAAGAATGGGGTATATCTCCGCGGGAGGAAGAAGTGCTGGAGCTGATTGTGCACGGGAAGACGAACAAAGAAATCGCCAGCGCCCTATTCATTAGTGAGCATACGGTTAAGAACCATTTGAGCCGGATTTTTACTAAAATGAATGTGACTGACCGCTCACAAATTATCGCCTTGGTCTACAAGCGGATTTTGAACTCGGAACGGATTGAGATTTAAAATAGAGACAGCCCCCGGTGCTCACAGAGGAGTACCGGGGGCTGTTTCTATATTTCTGATTCTGTTGCGGTTAAGGCGGGTTTATTCCACCGGCAGTGCTGTTTCCGAAGCGGTAGCATCAGCCAGCATCTGGCGGAGCACCGTCTGCAGAATGCCGCCGTTGCGGTAGTAATCAATGTCAACGGTACTGTCCAGCCGGGCAATGACCGGGAAGTCGAACTGTGTACCGTCTTCACGGGTAGCAGTGACGGTCAGTTCCTGGCCCGGCAGCACGTTATTGTCGAGGCCGGTGATGTTGAAGGTCTCGCGTCCGGTCAGCCCCATGCTGCTCCAGCCGTGGCCTTCCTGGAACTGCAGCGGAAGTACGCCCATGCCGACCAGGTTGCTGCGGTGAATCCGCTCGAAGCTCTCGGCGATGACGGCTTTGACGCCAAGGAGCAATGTGCCTTTGGCTGCCCAGTCGCGTGAGCTGCCTGTGCCGTACTCCTTACCGGCAATAACGACCAGGTTCTGGCCTGCCGACTGGTACAGCATGGAAGCATCGTAGATGGACATGACTTCTTCGCTTGGCAGGAAGGTGGTCACGCCGCCTTCCGTACCCGGAGCAACGGCATTGCGGATCCGGATGTTGGCGAATGTACCGCGCATCATGACCTCGTGGTTTCCGCGGCGGGAGCCATAGGAGTTGAAGTCGGCGCGTTCTACACCGTGACTGCGCAGATATTCCCCGGCAGGGCCGGAAGTGGAAATATTGCCTGCAGGCGAGATGTGGTCAGTTGTAACAGAATCACCCAGCAGTGCCAGCACACGTGCGTTGCTGATGTCTTTGATATCGCCGATGCCGTCAGCCAGATTCTCAAAGAATGGCGGGTTCTGAATGTAGGTAGAGTTATCATCCCATTCATACAGCTCGCCTTCCGGAACAGGAATCGAATTCCAGCGTTCGTTAGCGGTGAAGACATTCTCATATTTGCGGCGGAACATTTCCGGACTCAGGGAGAGACCGATGGCTTCGCGGATTTCAGCGGAAGTTGGCCAGATATCCTTCAGGAAGACAGGCTCTCCCTGCGGGTCATAGCCGAGCGGCTCGGTCTGCAGATCAATGTTAACCGTACCGGCCAAGGCGTAAGCGACAACAAGCGGCGGTGAAGCCAGATAGTTGGCTTTGACCTGGGCATGCACGCGGCCTTCAAAGTTACGGTTACCGGAGATTACAGCGGCTACTGTCATATCATGCTCGGAGATGGCCTGACTCACTTCGTCCGGCAGCGGACCGGAGTTGCCGATACAGGTCGCGCAGCCGTATCCGGCCAGATAGAAGCCCAGGGCTTCCAGCGGCTTCAGCAAATCGGCCTTCTGCAGATATTCAGTAACTACAAGGGAACCCGGGGTCAAACTGCTTTTCACGTATCCCGGTTTGGTAAGCCCGCGTTCTACAGCCTTTTTGGCGAGCAGCCCCGCACCGAGCATAACGCTTGGGTTGGAGGTATTCGTGCAGCTGGTGATTGCGGCAATAACAACGGCTCCCGTGCCCATCTTGCTGGTGGTTCCGTTCTTATGCTGCACCTCAACAACCTCGGCAATCTTCTCATCGCTGAGGCCATATCCGCCTTTATCAACCGGTGTGCGGATAATACCTTCGAAGTTCTCCTTCATGTGTGTCAGCTCTACCCGGTCCTGCGGACGTTTCGGTCCGGCAAGGCTCGGAACAACGGAGGCCAGGTCAAGCTCGATAATGTCGCTGAACTGCGGATCAGGAGTATCAGCGGTGCGGAACATGCCCTGTGCCTTATAGTAATCTCCGACCAGTTCAACCAGTTCATCCGGACGGCCGGTGCTGCGCAGGTAAGCAAGCGTTTCGTCATCAACAGGGAAGAATCCGATGGTTGCCCCATACTCAGGAGCCATATTA
Organism: Paenibacillus tianjinensis; assembly: GCF_017086365.1. Lineage (NCBI taxonomy): Bacteria > Bacillati > Bacillota > Bacilli > Caryophanales > Paenibacillaceae > Paenibacillus > Paenibacillus tianjinensis. The sequence continues at coordinate 534,040 of NZ_CP070969.1, forward strand.
GCGACGGTTGCGCGGTCAGCCAGACTGATGTTGGCCAGACCCGGACCGTAGAATTCGACGAATTTGCCGACGACGCCTTTTTTACGGAGCATTTGGGTAACGGTCAGTGCCAGGTCGGTTGCTGTAGCGCCTTCCACCAGACTGCCTGTAAGCTTGAAGCCTACAACATCCGGTGTGACAAAATACAGCGGCTGCCCCAGCATCCCGGCTTCGGCCTCGATCCCGCCGACACCCCAGCCAACGACGCCAAGGCCGTTAATCATGGTGGTATGGGAGTCTGTGCCGACGAGGGAATCCGGATAGACTACCGTTTCACCGTCAACGGTCTTTGTAGCAGCAACAGAAGCCAGATACTCCAGGTTGACCTGATGCACGATTCCGGTTGCCGGAGGAACGGCGCGGAAGTTGTTGAACGCAGTCTGCGCCCAGCGCAGGAAGCGGTAACGTTCTTCATTCCGTTCGAACTCAACGTTCATATTATAATCGAGCGCATCGGCTGTGCCGAAAGCATCGACCATTACGGAGTGGTCAATAACAAGATCTACGGGCACCAGCGGATTGATCTTCTTGGGATCGCCGCCTGCTTTCTTAACAGTATCGCGCATAGCAGCCAGATCGACAACGACCGGAACACCAGTGAAATCCTGCAGTACGATCCGGGCAGGAATAAACGGGATTTCTTTATTGCGGTCGATGCCGCCTGCCCAGCCGGCCAGCTGCTTAACATGTTCTTCCGTAATCGCCCGTCCGTCATATTGGCGGACAGCGGCCTCAAGTAATACTTTGATCGAAAAAGGCAGGGAGGAAATGTCGCCTGCACCTTGCTCTTCGAGGGAATTAAGATGATAGTAGCGATAAGTTTTGCCACCTGACACCAGGCTCTTGGATAGCGAAAAATGGTCCTTGCTTGGCATATATGCGCCTCCTTGTTTCATCTGATGAAACTCCATTTCATATTGCGTATATCTAAAGTATAACGGTTACATAGAGGAGAGTAAAGTTTTTTTTGCGGATTATTCGGCCTAGTTTTCCCCTGCTGCGGGCCGTTTCACACAAGCTTTTCCGTCCTATGGAACTAGAAGGAGGATATGAAGCGGGGGCTATTTTCCACCCTAATCAAACTCTGCTGGAGGGAGTCCGTGCCCAATCCGGGTTCCTGCCTGTTTCCGGCTGTATAGCTGAAGAGCTTCGCTCATATACATAGGACAGCAGCCAAATAGCGAAAGGCGGTCGTGAAATGGAGCAGGAATGGAAACAGAGTCTCTATGTTTATGTGGATCAGGAGAATAAGGGGCGGGTCGCACCAGCGATTACGCAGGTTCATCACTCGGTCAAGGACAGCCGGTTTCTCAAAGCCCATGGCGAACGGTCCCGCCGCCTTGCGGAGTGGTATGACCGCCGGGGAATTACGCCGCTGCGCGGGGAGACCGGTGTCCGAACACTGCGGACCGTCCGGCAGAGCTCTGGTGAAGTTGTGGCCGATGTCGCCCTGCACAGCGCGTTTTATTATGAGAAGGGCGGGATTACGCACCGCGAGGATAAAATTGAATCGGAGCGCCTGACCTTCGTCCGTAAAGGGAAGAACTGGGAGATTGTGAACATTGAGCGTAGTGTGCCCGAGAGAAATCTCCTGCAAAGAGCGGTTGACACGGAGCCGGCGCTGCGGATGTCCAAATGGGGGGAGGTCCTCCCCGCCCCGCGGCCGTCCCAGCCGCTGCTGAACCGCAAAGTGCAGCGCAGCATCAGCGGCGCAAAAGAGGTGCGCTACCGCCGTGAGGAGGCGGCTGCCTATGCCGACCGCTGGTGGAAAGACGGCAATCCGGAGTTTGAGGTTTTCGAGGTGGATTGCACAAATTACGTCTCCCAATGTCTCTTTGCAGGGGGAGCGCCTATCAACTATACTGGTAAAAGAGAAACGGGCTGGTGGTACAAAGGCTATAATGGAGCCCAGGAATGGTGGAGCTTCAGCTGGGCCGTGTCTGATAGCCTGGAGCGTTATTTGAGCTGGGACCGGAGCAGCGGGCTTCGAGCTGAAGCCATGGATCGTCCGGACCAGCTTAGCCTCGGTGATATCATCCAGTATGACTGGGACGGCAACGGCCATTACCAGCACAGCACCATTGTTACTGCTTTTGACGCTGAAGGTATGCCGCTGGTGAATGCCCGGACCGTCAGCAGCCGCCATCGCTACTGGGATTACCGTGATTCCTATGCATGGACCAACAGAACGGCCTACCGTTTTTTTCATATCAATGACTACTTATAATTCAGAAAGAGGTTAGGGCATGGGGAACACGAAATGTACCGTAGGACTGGTGTACGGAGGCAAATCCGGAGAGCATGAAGTATCGCTGCAGACGGCTTTTGCGGTCATGAACGCTTTTGACTACGATAAATATGAAATTATTCCATTCTATATTTCCAAGCAGGGGCTGTGGAAAGTGGGAGAGAAGCTGACCGCCCCGTATAGCGGGATTGAGCAGCTGAAGCTCTCTGATGCAGCAGGAGATATGGGAACGGCTCTGAACACTGTATTCAGCGGGCTAAGCGGGGGCGGGCAGGCGGTTGATGTTATGTTCCCGCTGCTGCATGGAACGAACGGGGAAGACGGCACGATCCAGGGACTATTTGAAATGGCGAATATCCCTTACATCGGTGCAGGCGTTCTGGCTTCATCCGCAGGTATGGATAAGGTTGTAATGAAGAAGCTGTTCGGCGAAGCGGGACTTGAGCAATGCGAGTATTGTTATTTCAGTGCAGGTGCATGGAAGCGTAAGAGCCATGAGTTGATCGTCGGTGTGGAGGATAAGCTCGGTTATCCGGTATTCGTCAAGCCGGCCAATCTGGGCTCGAGCGTCGGCATTTCCAAAGCTGTAGACAAAGAAAGTCTGGTTAAGGCTGTCGAATTTGCCCTCCGTTATGATACCAAGGTTATTATCGAGGAATTTGTGGATGCCCGTGAGGTAGAAGTTGCCGTGCTGGGCAATGAGGAGCCGGAAGCTTCGGTTCCGGGTGAAATCGTCTCTTCTGGTGAATATTATGACTATGCGGCAAAATATATCGACGGCAAGTCGCAGATGCTGATTCCTGCCCCGCTGGATTCCGAAGTCGCCGACCGTCTGCGTGAAGCGGCACTGCAGGCTTTCCGGGCGATTGAGGGCAGCGGCATTACACGGGCAGACTTCTTCCTGCGCAAATCAGACGGCAAGATTCTGATCAATGAAGTAAATACGATGCCGGGCTTTACGCCCTTCAGCATGTATCCGCTGCTGTGGCGCGAAACCGGTGTGTCCTACCAGACGCTGCTGGACCGCATGATCGAGCTGGCGCTGGAGCGGTATCAGTTTAGACAGGGTCTCAAATACGACAACGAATAATATCAAAGCTAAGCGGCGGATTTCATCCGGCCGGGAAGGAGAATCTTAAGCAATGGGATTTCAATCGGAATTCAATTCAGTCTGCAAATTCAAGAATGAGCAGGAGCTGTACGAACTGCTGGAGTACGGGCGCACCAAAATGGTAAAGCAGGGCTTCCGCGTGTATCCTACCGGCCAGAAGGTCATTGCCTACACCCCTGAGAATGTGGCGGTGGCGATTGTGAAGATTTCCGCTTCGATTGCGGAGATTAATTTTCAGGGCAATGAAGTAACGGCGGTTGAGATGGATCTGGTACGCAAGCTAAATGAGGAAGAGTCACGGGTGCAGACTGCGCTTGCCTATGAAATGTTCTTTGGGGAAGAAGGATGATTGTCCGCTTCGGTTATGTGGCCATGTCAACAGTCATCAAAGATTGCTCTCCCTCCAAGACTATGACCATGTCCAGCTTCAACAAGCTGGGTGACCGTGAAGCTGCGCTGCGGCGTCTGGAGCAGCTGGCGAAGATGAACCTGCATAATACGCTGCGTCTCTTGAAGCATAACGTCGGCTCGGATATTAAGGTGTACCGGCTGACGTCCAAGCTGATCCCGCTCGCGACGCATCCCGACTTGCAGGACTGGAACCCTTTTGTGGCGCTGGCTGAGGAGTTTGCTGAAGTCGGTGAATATATTAGAAAGCATGGCCTAAGGGTCTCCTTTCACCCGGATCACTTCACCGTCCTGAGTACGCCGCGCCCCGAGGTGCTGGCCAGTTCCGTCCGTGATTTGCAGCATCATACCAATATGCTGGATGCGCTGGGACTTGCGGCAACCGCCAAGAACAATATCCATATCGGCGGGGCCTACGGGGACAAGCCTGCGGCATCGGCGCGGTTCAAAGAAAATTTTGCAGAGCTACCGGCAAGGCTGCAGGAGCGGATGACGCTCGAGAATGACGATAAGACGTTCAACGCGCCGGAGACGCTGGAAGTCAGCTGCAGTCTCGGACTGCCAATGGTGCTGGATATTCATCACCAGTGGGTGAACAATGAGGGCGAGCTGCCCTGGGAGCTGTGGCCGGATATCCTGAAGACCTGGAAGAGTGAGCTTGCCCTGACGGATGTCGGGCCCGGTGAACTGCTCCCGCCCAAGATTCACGTCTCCAGCCCCCGCAGCCCCTCAGATCCCCGCAGCCATGCGGAGGGGGTTGAGCCTGCGCCGCTGCTTGCTTTTCTGAAGCGGATTGCGGCGGATACGCCTGCTGTCGATGTCATGATTGAAGCCAAATTAAAGGACGGTGCACTGTTCGGGCTGATGGATGCCATGAAGGAGCTGGCGGAAGCCGGTAACGGAATTACAGTGCTGGATGGAGCAAGTATTAATATTGAACCCTAGATAAGGCTTGATAAGTATTCTGAAATAGGGTACGTTGAATGAAACTTAAGCAGCAGGAAGTGCGCTTAATAGCAGTGTTTCACGGGAGAGCGATCAAGTTCAAGAAAGCGGAGTGAAGAGATGAATCCTTTAAATCCTGATAACCGGAACGAACGGGAGCCCTATGTAGTAACGAGCAAGGGGTTTACGGCAGCAGCAATCAACGCTGCGGCTAAGGCGGGGGAATGGATCAAGAGCAGACAGGGACAAGTGAAGGAACTGGGCAGCAAGACGTCGGCGCAGGATCTGGTTACTGAAGTAGATAAAGGTGTGGAGCAGATGATCCGGCGGCTGATCCTGACCCATTATCCCGACCATGCCATCCTTGGGGAAGAGGGCGTTATGCCGGGTACGGACGCGGTTACAGCTGCTCTGGAGGAAGGGCGGAAGCATGAATACCTGTGGATTGTAGACCCGATTGACGGAACGACCAATTTCGTACACGGCTTTCCCTTCTACTGTGTTTCCATTGCACTTGCAATCAAGGGAGAGCTGTCTGTAGGGGTTATTTACGACCCGATCCGTGACGAGATGTTTGTCGCCGAGAAGGGCAAAGGGGCTTACATGCACGGGATTCCTACCTCCGTGTCCAGTGAGACGGAGCCGGGAAGCAGCCTTATCGCTATGGGCTTCCCGCCGGACCGGACCTTCGCCCAGCCGGCGAACATGGCCGGCCTGCAGCATATTCTGCCGCAGGTTCGTGGAATCCGCGCCGGAGGATCGGCGGCACTGCATCTGGCCTATGTCGCAGCAGGCCGGGTAGACGGCTACTGGGAGGTCGGCCTAAGCCCATGGGATTGCGCCGCAGGGGTACTGCTGGTGCTTGAATCCGGAGGCAAAGTGACCGATACGCTGGGCAGTCCTTATGATATTGGTACACGCCATGTAGTGGCGAGCAACGGATATATTCATGATTTCCTGGTTTCAGCGCTGAAGGAAGCGGAAGCAACGGGACATAAGCGTTAAGGAGGCAGCCAAGGCATGGGCGATAATGATGATTTGGAGCGTAAGCTGAGCGAATTGCTGCAGGAAGGCGAAATGGAACAGGGTGACCGGAAGGCTAAGGAAATCCGCCAAATTTCGCCCAAATACGAGATCAGGATCCAGACTACGCTTGATCCTATCGTGGAAGAAACCCTGCGGTACCGCAAAATGGCTTATGAGCTGGATGACCGTTACGACAAATATCTGGAGCGTTCGGGCAAGAGCCTTAACCCGCAGCAGGAGAAGGCGAAAGAACAGACTGCTGAGCCCGGAAACGGACAATAATAGAGCTTTGATTGTAAGGGAGCGGTTTCTCAAATAATGGGAAGCCGCTTCTTTGCGGGAGGCGGGTCAAATGTTAGAATGGAATTATATGAATGTAGGAGGGATACGATGCTGATGGCATGGAAAAAGATTGTGGCTGCCGGAACAAGCGGCATGCTTCTGTTCGCGCTGCTTCTTAGTACAGTGGTAGGATCAGTTAGTGCTGCTGATGCAGCGGCAGTACAGGGAGCGGAGCAGGATGTTTTTCGCATCGTGGCGCTCGGTGACTCGGTCACTGCCGGGTATGAACCGGGAATGACAGACCCGAATACCAAACCTTACGGATATGCTGAAAGACTACTGGAACAGGGCTGGTATCACGGAAGAAGCACACTCAGCAATTACGGAATACTGGGGCTGACCTCATCAGGACTGCTTAATTATACAGTAGCCATTAAGGACGGCACGGCCACTACCCCGGATGGTATACAGGCCGGACTGCGTGATCCAAGGATTAGCCAGTTTGCCGCGCTGACGCCGCAGATCAAGACGGAGCTTGCGGCAGCGGACCTGATTACAATTACAGTCGGAGGAAATGATGTCAGCAGCCTCTTTCTAAACGTGAAAGAAATGGCCACTGCGGATTTTGATGCTCAGCTGGAACAGCGTTTGGCGGCTTACGGCAGTAACGTGAAGACTGCTTTGGAGAATATACGTGCTGTCAATCCGGCTGCGACCATTCTGCTGGCTGATCAATATCAGCCCGCTCCCAAAATTGCGCTCGGCGCGAACTATACTACACTGATGAGCGCTGCGGAGCGCTTCACCGGAGTAGTAGATAGCATCACGGCAAGCCTGAATAAGGCAGACGCCCCCGTGCTTACAGCCCATGTCGCCGCACAATTCGCGGGAGTGGAGGCCTCGCTCACCCATATTATCGGCGCGGGGGCAGCGGATTTTCATCCAACCCAGCTGGGGTATGAGAAGATTGCCAGGGTCTTTGCCGAGCTGGTGTGGGGCGGGTACCGGACACCGGCTGTCCCTGCAATGACGACTGCTAACGATATTGCACCAATGTCCATTGTGGTAAAGGGTGTAGAGCTCAATACGCCGAATAAGCCGATTCTAAAGAACGGGCAGAACTTTTTGGCGCTCAAGGATATCCTGAATGCAGTAGGCGCTAACGGGAAATGGGACAATAAAACCTCCAGCGCTACAATTGTATATGGCGGTCGCACGGTCGTCATTACCATCGGCTCCAAGTTTATTAAAGTTAATGGCGTGAATCAGGCGATTGATACACCGGCATTTCTGCAAAAAGTCGGCAAAGAGGATAAAACCTATCTGCCCCTCGCTGCACTCGCTACCGGACTTGGCTTTGATGTGAATTACAGCAGCAAACTGCGGACTGCATTTATAAACCCGTAATCTGCATACAGTTATAAATGTAATTGATAATTAACCATATTGGCAAAGGTGGATGGAATTCGTTGTCTAATGCAAAATATAAGGCGGAATATCTCATTACGATGGATGATATTGTGCGGGAAGGCGACCCCGTGCTCCGCACTGTAACAGAGCCGGTAAAGCTGCCCCTGGACAATCAGGACCGGGAGGCGCTGGAGTGCATGCTGCAGTTTCTCAAAAACAGCCAGGATGCTGAGCTTTCCGCCAAATATAAACTTCGCTCCGGTGTAGGCTTATCCGCCAACCAGATTGGTCTGACGCAGCGGATGTTCGTGATGTATCTGAAGGATGAGAATGGGAAAACGGTGGAGCATGCCTGGGTTAACCCGAAGATTATAAGCCATTCCGTGGCGATGGTGTATCTGCCTGAGAGCGAAGGCTGCCTGTCCGTTGACCGCCCGGTTCACGGGTTTGTACCCCGTTATGAGTCGGTGAAGGTAAAGGGCTATAACCTGGACGGCCAGGAAGTTGTCATGAAATTCAAGGGATATCAGGCGATCATCATTCAGCATGAAATGGACCATCTGGACGGCATTATGTTTTACGACCGGATCAACCAGGAGAATCCGTTCAAGCTGCCGCAGGGGGTTGAAATTCGCAGCCTCTATGATCTGAAAAAGTAATAATATATTAGCAGAGACCGCTGTCCGGATAAGGATGCATATACCGCTGCATATCGTCTGCTTAGTGGAATTATTTTACGATCTTTGATATTCGTTTAAAACAAAACCCACTGCCTGAGGCAGCGGGTTTTGTTCTGTTTAGAGTGCTGATAGAGCTGCTTACTTCTCAGCAGCCATGGCCTGATAGGAGGCCTCAGCCGCTTCCAGTGTAGCATCAATATCAGCATCGGTATGGGCTGTAGTCATGAACCAGGCCTCATATTTGGAAGGGGCAAGGTTGATGCCGCGGTCCAGCATATGGCGGAAGAAGCTGGCGAACATTTCGCCGTCTGTATCCTGAGCCTCTTCATAGTTCGTAATCGGGTGAGCACAGAAGTGGGTGGAGAATGCGCCACGGATCCGGTTGATCGTCAGCGGGATGCCGTGACGGTCTGCGGAAGCCTGCAGGCCCTCGGTCAGGCGGATCGCCAGCCGCTCCATTTCCTCGTACACCCCTGCGCCCTGCAGCACTTCAAGACAGGCAATTCCGGCCGAGATGGAGGCCGGGTTACCGGCCATGGTTCCGGCCTGATAAGCCGGTCCCAGCGGAGCGACCTGCTCCATCACATGCTTTCGGCCGCCGTAAGCGCCAATCGGCAATCCGCCGCCGATGATTTTGCCAAGCGCAGTCAGGTCCGGGGTGATGTCTTCATGATTATCAAGACCCGCATAGGTCTGGGTAGAGCCGTAGTGGAAGCGGAAAGCGGTGATCACCTCGTCGTAAATGACGAGGGAGCCGTTGTCGTGCGCCAGCTTGCACAGTCCTTCGAGAAAGCCCGGTTTAGGCATAACCATGCCGAAATTGCCAACGATCGGCTCGACCATAACTGCGGCAACATCCTCGCCCCACTTCTCCAGTGCCGCACGGAGGCTGTCCAGATCGTTGAACGGAACCGTAATGACCTCCTGGGCGATGCTGCCCGGTACACCGGCGCTGTCCGGGATGCCGAGTGTGGAAGGGCCGGACCCTGCGGCTACCAGTACCAGGTCGGAATGTCCGTGATAGCAGCCGGCGAACTTAACAATTTTGCTGCGCTTCGTATAAGCGCGGGCTACACGGATTGTGGTCATAACGGCTTCCGTACCGGAGTTGACGAAGCGTACTTTATCCATCGAAGGGATGGCTTCCTTGAGCATCTTAGCCAGCTTGATTTCAAGCTGGGTAGGTGTTCCGTAGAGGAGGCCGTTCTGCGCAGCTTCCGTAATTGCCGCTGTGATATGCGGATGAGCATGGCCGGTAATGATCGGGCCGTATGCTGCGAGGTAATCGATGTATTCGTTGCCGTCCTCATCCCAGAAGCGGGAGCCTCCGGCACGTTTCATGAATACCGGGGCACCTCCGCCAACGGCTTTGAAGGAACGGGAGGGGCTGTTGACGCCCCCGACGATATGCTGAAGAGCTTCCTCGTATAATTGTGCTGATGTGCTGCGGTTCATTATAGATCATCCTTTCGTTTGTCCTCCGGGCAAGGGAACGGGCGAACAGCGATGGATTATCGTTGTCCGCCCGTCCTTAGGCCGAGTAGGTGTAATGCTTCACTAATTTCCGCTTGTGGCTGATGGACTGCTCTCGGGAGAGGCTTCCGGGGATACCGTTGGCACGGGTGCGGTCATGGTATCCTGTACGAATTGCTTAAGCTCATCTTCGCTGCTGATGCCGATGACAGACGCGCCGCCGCTGGTCTTTTCTTCAGTCAGCAGTTCCATTGGCGGAATCTGTTCGCTGCCGCCCATCGAGCTGTCATAACCTACGCTAGCCAGCTTCCACATATCGTCAACGGACAGGTTCGTATCGATATACGGGGTAACCTGTGAGAGAATACTTGGCAGCTTGATAAGCGAAGTGGTACTGATTACCTTGTCTGCTACAGCTTTCAGGAAGCCGCGCTGGCGTTCCGTCCGGGTGAAATCGGAGGTAGCGTCATGCCGGAAACGCACATATTGCAGTGCCATATTGCCATTGAGATGCTGGAAGCCCTGTTTGAGATCGATGTCGTATTCAGGCCCGTCGGCTATGGTCTTGTAGACCATGTCCTTCTCGACCTCATAATCAATCCCGCCGACCGCATCCACCAGCTTAATGAAGCCTTGGAAATCGGTGTAGACATAGTATTGAATCGGGATACCGAGCAGGTCGCTAACTGTCTGCATCGCCGTATTGGGACCGTGGGTGATCGCTGTATTAATGCGCTCCTTGTCATATCCGGGAATGTTCACGTAGGTATCGCGAAGAATGGAGAATACATAGAATTTCTTCTTTACCGGATCAAGGGAGGCAACCAGCATCGTATCCGAGCGTGGGACTTCGCCTTTCTTCACTCCGCGGGCATCGACACCCATGAGGAGGATGTTTACGGGCTCGGTACCTTCCCATTTTGGAGGCTGAACAGCTTCAGCTGAAGGAGAGGGGACGGCTGCAAAAGGGGAAGCAGCACCGGTTTTGTGTAAATTGTCCAGCTGGTTGTAGATAGAGGTGAAGTAGAAGATCGTCCCGCCGACAACTAGGAGAAGTATAATTGCCAGAGTCCAGAGCAGCGGTTTCTTCTTTGATTTGCCGGCTTTTGTTTGCCGGTTCTTTCTTGGTGGCATTTCGTTCTTCCTTTCGCATTCACATTGACTACATTATAATTTCTTTTAGGAATACAAGCAATTTCGGAATATTCCGCCAAATTTTTTAGAAAAATCATAATGAAGAATGTAAGGAGTGGATACATATGACGAATATTATCGCAATTGGGCAGCAGGTACCGGATTTTACGCTTCCTGCATCGACAGGCGGGTTTATAAGCTTAAGCCAGTTCCGCGGACGCAAGGTGCTGCTTTATTTTTATCCGAAAAATATGACGCCCGCCTGTACCCAGGAGGCTTGTGAATTCCGTGACGCCCATGATGAAATCACCGCCCGGGGAGCCGTAGTGCTGGGAATCAGCCCGGACAGTCTGGCTTCGCATGCCAAATTCATCAGCAAGAATAGTCTGCCGTTCCCGCTATTGTCCGATGAAGATCATCTGGTAAGCGAAATGTTCGGGGTCTGGCAGCTGAAAAAACTGTATGGCAGAGAATTTATGGGCATCGTACGCTCCACTTTCCTCATCGATGAGCAGGGCATACTTACGGCAGAATGGAAAAAAGTCCGCGTAAAAGGCCATGTTGAAAAGGCTGTAGAAGAAATCATGAAATAATTAAGTATGATGGTAATGATTTCTAAATGTCTATAACTTTTTTAACAGCTTTCCTAAGGCGCTCTCATGATATAGTTGCCTCATATTACTTCAAATTTGGGGAATGGCAAGGGGATGGCATGATGATGCGTATTGGGCTTGATGTCGGATCAACTACGGCCAAATTGGTTGTTATGGAACGGAATACAATTGTTTATCAAGATTATGTTAGACACTATAGCGATATAAAAAAAGCTGCCCTATCCCTTCTGTCTGATGTCCGGGACAGATTTCCGGATAGGAAGGCAGCGTTAACTGTAAGCGGTTCCTCGGGCCTGTCTTTATCGAAGCTTGGCGGAGTCCCCTTCGTTCAGGAGGTTATTGCCTGTACCAAAGCGATCAGTGAGCTGATCCCGCAGTGTGATACAGCCATTGAACTTGGCGGGGAAGATGCCAAGATTATTTATTTAAACGGTGGCATCGAGCAGCGGATGAACACGGCCTGTGCAGGCGGAACAGGTGCGTTCATCGATCAGATGGCCTCACTGCTGCAGACCGATCCTGCCGGCCTGAACACCCTTGCAGAGAAGCACGAGCGGATTTATCCCATCGCTTCGCGCTGCGGTGTATTTGCCAAAAGCGACGTGCAGCCCCTGCTTAATGAAGGGGCACGGCGTGAGGATGTCGCCGCCTCGATCTTTCAGAGCATCGTGAACCAGACCATCAGCGGCCTGGCCTGCGGGCGTCCGATCCGCGGCCGGGTGGCTTTTTTGGGCGGTCCGCTTACCTTCCTGCCTGCGCTGCGGGAGCGGTTTGCACAGACGCTGGGACTTAAGGAAGGCGAGATGCTGTTCCCGGAACGCTCCCAGTATTTTGTAGCGATTGGTTCAGCGCTGTCGCAATCAGAGCCGCTCGTGCTTCCGCTGGCTGACTGGATCTCGCGGATTGCTGCAGTCGATTTCAAGGCCGACCGCGCCGAAGATGCCGAGCTGCCACCGCTGTTTGAAACGGCGGCCGAGTTGGCCGACTTCCGGCTGCGCCATAGCAAAGCTTCGGTTGCCCGCGCAGAGCTGGCAGACTACAGCGGCCCGTGCTATCTCGGAATCGATGCCGGCTCGACCACAACGAAGCTGGTGATCACAGGTGCAGATGATGAAATTCTGTATACCTCTTATGGAAGCAATAAGGGGAATCCGCTGCAGTCCGTCAGTGATGCCCTGAAGGAAATCTACCGGATTCTGCCGGATGACTGCTATATAGCAGGTTCCTATGCGACCGGTTATGGCGAAGGCCTGATTAAGGCTGCGCTGCGCACGGACGGCGGAGAAGTGGAGACGGTAGCTCATTATAAGGCAGCCTCCAAGTTCATGCCCGAGGTCGATTTTATTCTCGATATCGGCGGACAGGATATGAAGTGCATCAAAATCCGCGGAGGTGCGATCGACAGCCTGATGCTCAACGAAGCCTGCTCAGCGGGCTGTGGTTCGTTCCTGGAGAGCTTTGCCTCTGCCCTGGAGCTTGGAATCGAGGAATTCGCCAAATCCGCGCTGGAATCGAGCAAGCCGGTTAATTTGGGCTCACGCTGTACTGTATTTATGAACTCCAAGGTGAAGCAGGTACAGAAGGAAGGCGCCTCCCTGGCCGACCTGTCGGCAGGACTCGCCTATTCTGTCATTAAGAATGCACTGCAAAAGGTCATCAAAATCCGCAACCCTGAGGATCTGGGACGCAATATCATTGTTCAGGGCGGAACCTTCTATAATGAAGCGGTTCTGCGGGCCTTTGAGCAGCTGACCGGCAGAACAGTGGTAAGACCGGATATTGCCGGGGTTATGGGAGCGTACGGCTGTGCGCTGATTGCCAAGGAGCATGCCGGCGCCGCCGGATTCAGCACACTGCTAGGTCCGGAAGAGCTGGATGCATTCACCTACGAGGTTTCCCCGGGCCGCTGCGGCCTGTGCGCCAACAATTGTGCACTGACAATCAGCCGTTTCCCCGACAAGAGCTTCCACGTCACCGGGAACCGCTGTGAGCGGGGTGCGGGCGGCAAGAAGAAGAAGAACACACTGCCTAATCTGATGCAGTATAAATATGAGCGCTTTTTTGATTATGAAGGGCTGCCGGAGGAGCAGGCGGAGCGGGGAACCGTCGGGATTCCGCGGACCATGAACATGTTCGAGAATTATCCGTTCTGGCATACCTTCTTTACCGCACTGCGCTACCGGACTGTGCTGTCCCCCAAGTCCAGCAAAAAGCTGTATGAGAGCGGCATGGACACCATTCCTTCCGAATCGATTTGCTATCCGGCCAAAATGGCCCACGGGCATGCGCAAAGCCTCGTCGGCAAAGGTGTTGATTTTATCTTTTACCCGGCAATTGTATACGAAAAGAAGGAGGATGACGCGGCGACGAATCATTTTAACTGCCCGGTAGTCGCTTCCTATCCCGAGGTTATCCGCAACAATATGGACAGCCTGAAGGAGGGAGGAGTTCCGCTCGTCAGCCCGTTCCTGACCTTTGACGATATTGCTGCCCTGACCAAAGGGCTGATCAAGACGTTCACAGACATTCCGAAGGAGGAGATATTCGCGGCGGTACAGGCGGGGCTGGCCGAAGCGGAGCATGCCAAAAAGGATGTGCGTACGAAAGGCGAGGAAACGCTGGATTTCCTGAGCACAACCGGTATGAAAGGGATTCTGCTCTGCGGTCATCCCTATCACGCCGATCCGGAGATCAACCACGGGATTGCCGATATGATCACCGGGATGGGGCTCGCTGTTCTGACCGAGGATTCGGTCTGCCATCTGGACCGCAGTGAGGGCGATGTCGCAGTGGTCAACCAATGGACCTACCATGCCCGGATGTACCGTGCCGCGCGTCTGGCGGCCTCCAGGAACGATCTGGAGCTGGTGCAGCTGACCTCCTTCGGCTGCGGGATCGACGCCATTACCTGTGATGCGGTGCAAGAGATCATGGAGCGGCACAACAAGGTGTACACCTTGATCAAGATTGATGAGATCAGCAATCTGGGTGCTGCCCGCATCCGCCTGCGTTCGCTTCAGGCAGCCATGCGTGAGCGGGAGAGAAGTGATGTGCAGCCGCAGCTGCTGTATAAGACTCAGGCGTATGTTCCGTTTACCAAGGAAATGAAGGAAACGTATACGATTCTGGCGCCGCAGATGTCGCCGGTGCATTTCGAATTGTTTGAGCGTGTCTTCCGTGATGCCGGATACCGTCTTAAAGTGCTGGAATCCACCGGACCGCAGGAGACGGAGGAAGGCCTCAGATTCGTGAACAATGATGCCTGTTATCCAGCCATAGTCACCATCGGACAAATCCTCTCGGCACTTAAGAGCGGAGATTACGATCCGAACCGGACCGCCGTCATTATGTCACAGACCGGCGGCGGCTGCCGGGCTACCAACTATATTTCGCTGCTGCGAAAGGCGCTGAAGGACTCCGATTTGGGGCAAATCCCGGTAATCTCCCTGAATGCCTCGGGGATGGAGAATCAGCCCGGCTTCCGGATCAGCCTGAAGCTGGCCAACCGGCTGGTCGCAGCGGCCTGCTACGGCGATCTGATGATGCGGCTCCTGCACCGGTTCAGACCCTACGAGCGGATACCGGGAAGTGCGGAACTGCTGTACCGCAAAGGCATGGAGCGCTGCAAGAGCAGCCTGTCAAACTTCTCGTTCCGTGAGTACAAACGGGTGACCCGGGGAATTGTCGCCGAGTTCAGCCGTCTGCCGGTCCACCCGGCCGTGAAGCCGAAGGTCGGTATTGTCGGCGAAATTCTGATCAAGTTCCATCCGGACGCCAACAACCGGATCATCGAGATGATCGAAGCGGAGGGCGGCGAAGCGGTGATGCCGGATTTCCTGGATTTTATCTTCTACTGCATTTATAACCCGATCTACAAGGCGGAGCAATTCGGCAAGAGCAAGAGGCTGGGATACATCAATCCGATGCTGATCTCTTACCTGGAAATTTACCGTAAGCCGGTCAAGGTAGCGCTGGAAGAAGCGGGGCTGGCTAAGAGCAGAGAGAATATTTACGGCTTGGCCGAGAAGGCAAGCCGCCTTGTCTCCGTGGGTAATCAGATGGGCGAAGGCTGGTTCCTGACAGCGGAGATGATGGACCTGCTGGACAACGGTGTGAATAATATTGTTTGTATTCAGCCGTTCGCCTGCCTGCCGAACCATATCACAGGGCGCGGCATGATTAAGGGGCTTAAGGAGCTGTATCCCGGAGCTAACATTGCTGCCATTGACTACGATGCGGGAGTCAGCGTGGTGAATCAGGCAAACCGGATTAAGCTGATGATGTCCATCGCCAGCGAACTGGTTAGCGGCTCGCATGCTAAACCGGCGGCAGCCGGCCTGATACAGCCGGCGATGCTGGGGACCTTGGGAAGCGGAGTATAGTCTTGGGGCACATATATAAGCAAACGGACCGGGGGTTCTCCCCGGTCCGTTTTATTGTTGCTATGTACTGCGGGCAAGGGATTTCTGCAGCTTGAGTTTTACATGCATCGCTTTGTTCAGATGGTTTACCTTGTCCTTCAATTGAGCCGGACTTAATGCTGGAATAATGGAACGGGTCCGCTCTGCGACCGCCAGCCGGTAATCTGATAACGCTTCGATGGAGATGGATGAGCTTAGCTCGGCAATCTCCACCTCGTCCATGCCGTTGCCGGTATGGATGAACCGGGTCTGCAATTTACTTGCATAATCCTCACTGTGAAGGAGCTGCTCCCGGCCGGAGATTAGGACGTTCATCGTGACGTCTTCGATCCGTGCGCAATGCCACAGATGCCAGGCGATGGAGTTGTGACTGACGGATGTCCGGACCGGATAAGCACGGAAAGTCTGCTCCAGTAAACCGCTGAGAATGGCGTCCTCATAGGTTGGCTGCACGGAAGGTTCCCGGCCGGAGGCATACAGCCACCTGTGCTGTTCCAGGAATAGTGCAATGGCGTTAGGATACTCTTCAGGCCTCGATAGTATCCCGGTCAATATTTTGTGATTGGCATTCCAATGTTTTCGCTGCTCCAGATTCATCAGAAATCCCCCGCTTTTCTCTAAATGATCCTCACAGCTAATTATAAATATAATCCAAATTTGAGCGTATTTTAGAAGTGTCAATTTTATGGCGTTAGTCCACACTAAGCAGAAAAAGATCGTCATTTTATAAGAATGTAAGCTGAAAGTAAGCGAAAGGATTGAGTTTCAGAAATTTTCAGCAAGCTATTGACGGGGAAATATGTAAATAGTAAAATAGTTCGCATGCGAAGTATTTATTATTTAAGCGAACGGGGTGATGAAAGTGGAGGATAAGGAAAAACAGCTGGATGATATTCTCTCTTCTTTCCGTTGTATCACCCATAATTTCCAGCAGCTTTTGTGGAAAGACGCGGAAGAGCTGAATATTACATCGACCCAACTGATGGTGCTGCGTAAACTGGCGATGCACCCCGATATTGGAATCACTGAGCTTGCCGATCTGCTTCATTTGGGGAACAGTGCAGCAAGCGGAGTAGTGGACCGGATGGTAAAGGCTGGACTGATTACCAGACAACGCTCAGAGAGCGACAGACGCATATTTAACCTGGCTGTAACCGATAAGGGAAAAGAAATAAGGGAGCTTAGCAAGCAATCCCTTAGAAGGCACCTGCAGCCCCTCACCGAAATACCTGCTGAGGATGCCCAAGAGCTGCTGCGGCTGCACGGCGAGATTCTAAAAATTTTAGTGCAAGGGAGAGAGAATAAGAAGCTATGAGTACAATAACTGCTAACGCTGGCGGTGAAGCCAAGGCCATCCGCAGAGGGCCGATTATCGCGGCGCTTCTGATCGGTGCTTTCGTCGCACTGCTGAATCAGACGCTGATGAATGTGGCACTGCCGAAGATGATGGAGGATTTGAACATTGCCGCCAATACAGCGCAATGGCTGACTACCGGCTTTATGCTGGTGAACGGGGTGCTTATCCCGATCAGTGCCTATCTGGTGGAGAAGTTCACTACTCGCCAGCTGTTTATTACCGCAATGATATTATTTTCTATAGGGACATTAATCTGTGCAGTTGGAACGGGTTTTGAAATGATTATGGTCGGCCGTGTGGTTCAGGCTGTCGGCGCCGGTATTCTGATGCCGCTGATGAACATTGTGTTCCTCCGCATCTTCCCGATTGAAGAACGCGGCAAAGCGATGGGGCTTATGGCTGTAGCCATGATCTTTGCCCCGGCCGTTGGACCGACATTGTCCGGCTGGGTGGTACAGAATTATTCGTGGCGTGTGCTGTTCTACATCGTACTGCCGCTTGCCATTTTCTCCACACTGCTCGGAATGAAGGCGATGCAGAATGTCGGGAAGCTTACTTCTCCCAAGCTGGATAAGCTGGGTATTGTGTTATCGACCCTTGGATTTGGCGGACTGCTGTACGGCTTCAGTGATGCAGGAACCGACGGATGGAAGAGCGCAACCGTAATCTCCTGCCTGATCTTAGGG
The DNA here is from genome assembly GCF_017086365.1 of Paenibacillus tianjinensis. NCBI lineage: Bacteria > Bacillati > Bacillota > Bacilli > Caryophanales > Paenibacillaceae > Paenibacillus > Paenibacillus tianjinensis. Next base: position 551,874 of record NZ_CP070969.1, read on the forward strand.
GTGGTATCGTTGATCCTGTTCGTATGGCGTGAGCTTACAACGGATAAACCGCTGCTGGAGTTCCGTATTTTCCGTTACAACATGTACTCCCTTACTACAGTAATCAACATCATCGTTACCATGGCTATGTACGCCGGTATGATTCTGCTGCCGATTTATCTGCAGACCATCCGCGGCTTTACACCGATGGAATCGGGTCTGATGCTGCTGCCCGGAGCTATTCTGATGGGGATTATGTCTCCGATCACCGGGATTATTTTTGATAAAATCGGTGCAAGATGGCTGGCTGTTATCGGTCTGCTCATTACTGCCATTACTACCTGGGAATTCAGCCAGATTTCCGACTCCACCACGTACACACATTTGATTCTGACCTATACTGCCCGGATGTTCGGAATGTCCATGCTGATGATGCCGATTGTGACGGCCGGACTTAACCAGCTGCCGCAGCGCCTCAGCTCGCATGGTACTGCAATGTCGAATACACTGCGTACCGTAGGCGGAGCGCTGGGGATGGCACTCTTTGTCAGCCTCATGACCAACCGTACGAAGAGCAACATCACGGACGCCCTGACAAGCGGAGCAGTATCGCAGACGGATAAAGCAGCCATGCTCAAGCTTACACAGGAAGCAACCATTAACGGGATCACACATGCGTTCACAGTGGCTACATGGGTAACGGTTGTGGCTCTGGTCCTGGCTCTGTTCATCAAGAAAACATCGCCGCAGCCGGACTTCCTGAAGTCAGAGGAAGCAGAGCCGGCAGCACCTAATATGGTAAAATCTCAACAAGCACAGACTGTAAAATAAATCTACGAAAACGGGACTTTCCAGCGGCCTTGGGGCTGCGGGAAAGTCCTGTTTTTTTATTATCATTTGATGGAGCTTAGGCATTACCACCGGCGCTGCCCTGGTATTTAGCGGCGACCCCTGCCGCAATATCACCCAGCTTAAGCCGGATATGCTCCGGCTCCAGTACTTCTGCTGCGGTTCCGAACCCCAGCAGGAAACCGTACAGCCAGTGATCCTCGGGGTAGTAGACAGTCACGGTGTATCCCCCGTTCCTATCCGGCTGAAGCTCGCTGTAATCAAAATAGTCTTCCGCCAGATGTCTGCCTTCAGCGGAAAAGTGCAGGACAACGGGTGTCGTGTCCGAGGGGGTTGACCATCCGCTGCTCCAGGGCAGCTCGTTCAAGGGGAATTCCTGCCGGACAAAGCTGCGCTTTTCCTTGATCAGCGACTTCATGCGAAGCAGCTTAAACAGCCGGAAATCCTCGCGCTCAGCACAGAATCCGTACAAGTACCATGCCCGTCCCTTGAGTACAAGTGTGTAGGGATCTACGGAACGATGGCTTATTTTACCGTCAGCAGCTACATATTCGAAGGATATGCCGGCCGCTTCCTCCAAAGCCTCTCTAAGCAGGGTGAGCCGCTCCTCCAGCGGCCTCTGCAGCCCCCAAGGGGAGAAATCGACGATCATCTGGGTGGTTTTACTTCGGAAGGCAGCGGTTTGGGAGGGGGGGATGACGCTGCTGATTTTCTCCATGAGCAGGCTGTGCTCGCCTCCTCCGGCGGAGGATACACTTTGCAGCGCGGTGAAAATGTCGGCAAGCTCATGCTCCGTCAGCACATTGCGGTCGAGGCGGTAGCCCTCCATCAGCCCAATTCCGCCGCCAGCTCCCTGGTAAGTCACGACGGGAATGCCGGCACCGTTGATACTGTCAATATCCCGGTAAATGGTGCGTACCGATACCTCAAACATCTCGGCGAGCTCCTTAGCCTGGATCAGGGGGCGGTTCATCAGCAGAATGACGATGGAGAGCAGACGGTCTATTTTCACGGGAAGGCACCTTCTTTATCAGTAAATTTCCATAAGGCAATCAACAATCATTCTATAATTTCCGCCGGTGAAAGAAAAGAAAGCATTGCCATATCTATTTAATTCGATTAGTATCTAATTAGATATTTATTTAACTTGAATTGTGAGGGTTATTACAATGGTTAACGGGATTACGATTCCTGCGGGGAAGCGGCTGAAGGGATATTCAAGGCTGTTCGCTGCCGGACTGATTAACGGAATAGGAGACCGTTTCAGCAGTGTAGCCATGCTGGCATTGGTCCTTCAGCTGACCGGATCGGGCCTGGCGGTAGGCATTTCACTCGGGGTACGGGTGCTGCCCTATCTTTTTATGGCTCCACTTGGGGGGATGCTGGCTACCAGGCTGCCGCGCAAAGCCATTATGATTGCGGTAGATTTGCTGCGTATCCCTGTGGCATTGTCATTTCTGCTGGTCAATGGGGAAAGCAGGCTTTGGGTGCTTTATGCCGGCAGTTTCTTAATGGCTGCGGGAGAAGCGATATATAGCCCGGTACGCAAATCATCGATTCCTTTACTGGCCGATTCCTCTGCTCTGCTTAGAATCAACGGCCTGGAACAGCTCATGAACGGCTGTGTGCTCATTCTGGGCGCATTTATTGGCGGTATCGTCTCGCTCTGGTTCGGTCCGGACATGGCGTTCATTGTGAATGCAGCATCCTTTTTAGTGGCGGCATTGCTGCTATGGGGGCTCCGTTTCCCACAGCCTGACGGGAGGTCAGCTGTACAGGCAGAAGAGGAAGTGTTCCAGAAACCTGCAGCGGAAGGAACGGCAGGACGTTTTCAGACTCTAAAAGTTGTGGCCGGTAGCAGCCTGGCGCTGCAGATTGTGATCGGGTATGAACTGCTGGTTCCGGTTATTAACGGCTGGGACAATGTGTTGATCAGTGTATATGCTGTACAGGAGTTTCATGCCGGAGATGCCGGGGTTGGCGCTTTTTATGCGGCACTTGGGATTGGACTCAGCCTTAGCTTTTTTGCCGGCCGGCTGCTACAGAAGCGGCTGCTGACCATAGCGCTCACGGGTCTCCTGCTGGAAGGGCTGCTGCATATGACAATCAGCGCAAGCAATCATTTCATTCATGTCTTCTTCTTGTATATACTGCTGTCTCTGGCGGGGGGACTCGGCAACGCCTGTCTGGATACTCTTGTCATGCGGGAGACGCCGGTTCAGCTGCAGCCTATGATTTTTGGAATGCTGTCGGCGGTGGGCGGAACACTCGTGGGAATATCAATGCTGGGCGCCGGCTGGCTGCTTGAATACGTAGAGCCGCGTATGCTCGGGTTCGCCGGCGGGGCGGGATTCGCAGGAATTTCGCTGCTGCTGGCTGGATACGCTATAACAAGAAGCAGGCAGAAGAAGATATCGTATGAAAACTAAAGTTCAGGGCGTATGAAAAAAAGCAGCCAGGGCGGCCTTTCCGAAAAAATCATTGGGAAGGCGCCTGGCTGCTTATTTTCGATAATGCAAAGGTAAGGCCTCAGCGGCCCTTGGAAGTCTCCTTCAGTTTGGCTTTCAGTTCAAGATCCGGTTTGCGCCGGAGCAGACGGATAGCCAGTGTACGGCGGTAGCGGTAGATGACGATCAGCATAGCAAGGGCCGCAAGACCGGAGATGATCCAAGGTGCATACAGCTCGAACAGGTGAAAAATGCCCATCCATTGCGGTCCGAATATTTTGCCGATGCCCAGAAAAAGCAGTACCCAGAGCAGGGCTCCACCGTAGGCGTACATTGCAAATTTACGGAAGGGCAAAGCGGTAATGCCGGCAAAATAACCGGTAAAGTGGCGGACTCCAGGGATAAAATAGCCGATGGAAATCAGGAGACTCCCGTACCGCTCGAACCAGCGCTGCGTCTTCTCCAGCTTGGCGGGAGAGAACAGAAACCATTTGCCGTAGCGCTGAATGAAGGGAAGCCCCGCTTTTAGGCCGATAAGATAGGTTATGGTCATTCCGGCAGTAGTGCCTGCAAAAGCCACAGCGACCAGCGCCGGGAAATCCAGCCTCCCAGTGTAAGAAAGGAAGCCTGCAAAGGCCATTGTTGTCTCCCCTGGAAAAGGCAAGGCTACAAACTCCAGCAAAAGTCCAAAGAACAGCACATTATAACCGTAATTGGCGAATAACTCCTGAATCCATTTCAGCATTTCCATAACCAAGTCACTCTCCAAGGGCAGCATGCCTAATTCTATTTTGAAGCTTGTCTTCATACAATCTACCAATAAGTTTGAAGCGCCAATAGAATGCTGGAGGTAGAGAAGATGAAGGTTAGCAAAAGAACACTGATCCGCCGGACGATCATCCGCGGGTTGCTTGCTATGGCAATAATAGTAAGTGTAATATCTGTACTCTCTAAGAATAATCTTCCGGCTGCCGCGACGCAAGATTTGCCCGAGCCGGCTGTGAGTCCGGTTAAGGTATCCCCGGTTCCTGGCCAAGCTGTGACGCCGCCTTTCGTCCCGATAAGCCGCAGTACACCAGGGAATGATGCAGCCAAAGTATCTGCAGTAACCGGGAAACCTGCGGCAGCTATTATGCCCTTGGTGCAGAAGAAGGCGCAGAAGAAGGTGCAAAAGACGGTCTACCTCACTTTTGACGACGGCCCCAGTAATGTGACGCCTGCAGTGCTGGAAACCCTGCGCAAGCAGGGCGTAAAGGCAACCTTTTTTGTGCTGGGAGAACAGGCCAGGAGCCGCCCCGAGCTGATCAATGCTATCTGGGAGCAGGGGCATGCCATCGGTAATCATACCTATAATCATAATTACCATGATTTATATAGCGGATTCACGGAATTCTGGAATCAGATCAAGCAGACAGAAGAAGTGGTGCGGGACATAACAGGTCTCCGGCCGCAGCTTGTCCGTGCACCGGGGGGAACCTACGGCCATTTTGATACGACCTACTTTGAATTGCTGAAGGAAGCGGGATATACCGTCATAGATTGGACCGTAGACAGCGGGGACTCGAGGCGCAAAGGAGTGCCTGCAGCGGAGATCCTGCGTCAATCGGTCGCCTCGATGAAGGCTTCCAGCGTTATTCTGCTGCTCCATGACGGGGCAGGCCATGCCGAAAGCGCGAAGGCGCTGCCGGAGATTATCGCAAGATACAAGGCTGCCGGATATACGTTTGGTGTACTGGATGCAGGGCAGGAACCGGTGCAGTTCAGAGTTTCCGCTGCGGCTGCAGCGGCGGATCGCACTAAACCGTCCAAGGCCTGGATTGCCTCCAATATTCTTCCGAATGCCGGACTGTTTGGACCGGGCAAGCCGCTTGCCCTGGAAGTGGGAATGCTGGAAGCGAAGCTTGAGCCGGGAGAATTCCGGATTATCGAAGGGCAATATATGGTTCCGCTCCGGGCAGTTATTGAAAGGCTGGGCGGACAGGTGAGCTGGAATGCAGCCACCCGCAGCGGTAGTATCATCTGGAACGGACGCCATGTCAGTGCGGATGCGGTCCAAAAACGCCTCACGCTGGCTTCGGACGATGGCACCACCGTGTACAGACAATCCAATGTAGAAATGATTGGCTCTTCCTTGTGGCTCCCTTTGCGCGAGTTGCTTGAGGTTACGGGTCATCCGCTGCTGGAGGCCCGGGTGACGGGGGGAGAGCGCCGGGTCAAAGCGGGCTGATCGCAGGAATCCATAGTACAGAAGGGGATTTGCGAGGTTTGGGTACCCTTTTTCGTGGGAAGAATAGGCAATAGTAGGCTTCCTAGTACGGTTTCCATCGATTTCTGGAGACATGCTGCGGAGCTAGTCTATGACCGCAAAGGAAGGTTGTCCCATTGTCCTATTCATCACTAATAGAGCAGACACAAAATAAGCAGCAGGGCCAGTTATCCGCCGCTGCAGGAAGGCTTCATCCGCACGGCCGCAGTATGGCGTGGCAGTGGCTGCGTATGCTGGCTATCACTGCAGTGCTTGCTGCACTATATGCCTGGCGGGGCGGAGCCTCCCTGCTGTTCCTCTTGACAGCCAGCGGGCTTTTGATGTTAGGGGGATTCCTGCTTCAGGCTTGCGGGCCGCGCAGCGTAAAGATCATCCGCAGCATGTCTCCTGCCCGCCCGGCAGCCGGAGATCATGTGAATGTTGAGGTGCAGGTCAGCTTCACCACCTGGCTCCCGGTCCCGTGGATGCTTATCACTGATTATTGGAGCGGCGGCTGGCATCAGGAATTGCTGTTTCCGGGCTTTCGGCGCTCCTTCCACTATGTCTATAAGCTTCATGAGATGCCGCGCGGCATCCATCAGCTTCACGGCTGCAGAATGAGCTGGGGCGATCTACCCGGATTGTTCACAGGCGGGTGCTGGCCCGAAGGGAAGGCAGGCTTCAAAGTCCTTCCAAGGCCGCTCTATATCGGCGGAACCTTGCCGGAGAGCATCCTCATGCCCGGAGATGCGCTGTCGCTGAAGCGGAGCCGGAACAGCGGTGAAGCAGCAGATATCCGTGATTATGCACCGGGTGATCCGCTCAGCCGGATCCACTGGAAGAACAGCGCCCGTAAGGGCTCGCTGCAGAGCCGGGTGCCGGAGCGGGAAGAAGGTCGCATGACCTGTATTGTGCTGGCCAACAGCCCGGAGAACTACGAGATTCCTTATAGCGCCCTGACCCCGCGCAGCCAGCGGGGTACGGCAGCCCCAGCCTTCGAACGGGCTGTATCTACAGCAATGGGGCTGATGCTGTCAGCGGAGCGCAGCGGAGCCTATGTCCAGCTGTTCAGCGGCGGCTGGCCGGAAGGGATGGCCAGACATGAGGGGCTTGGGAAGCTTCCCGGCAGAGTGCAGGATATGCTAACCGAGATTACACCTAGCGGCACGCGCAGCCTCAGCCAGTTGCTGGAGGATTCATCGAAGGGCTGGATTCCCGGTATGACTGTCGCCGTCATTACAGGACGGCTGGAGGAAGAGGCTGCGCGGACACTTGCCAGGTTCCTTGTACAAGGTGTGAGAGTAGAGCTGTATTATGTATGGGATCAGCCAGCTCCCGCTGCGACGGACATGTGGCGGAATCCGGCAGTGGAATATAAGCATCATACTGCAGGAACGATAGGAAGCAGCCTGGCCCGGCTCGGAGCCAGGATGTACTGCCTGCATCCGGTTCCGCCAGACGGGCATAAGGAGGCGGAGCTTCATGAATTTCCGGGGAGACCGACTCTGGGATAGGCCGCTAACGGATGCTGTGGCAATGACGGACGCTTTATCTGGGAGACGTAAACGAAACGGGCAGAGTATACAGGTAATGCCCGAGCCTATACAGCAGCCTGTTCTAGAACAAGCGGAGAACAGTCAGACGGGAAACAGAGGCAGCATTCCTCTGTCTTACCGTTTGTTGTTCTCTTTGGTCATTCTGGGAATGTTTACGGAGTGGCTGATGCCTTTACACCGTTCGGTGAAAACGGCGGACACGGCAGAGCTGCTGGAGATTCTGATGCTTACGGCAGGTGCGCTGCTCCTGTGGGGCAGCTTCCGGGTTCCCGGTGTATTGCAATTTTCAGTCCAGTCTGTGGTGATCATCCTGACCTGGTACTGGGCATGTGCCAGAAATGAGGGTCCCGGATGGCTGGGAGCTTACGCGGCTGGAATTCCGGAGGATACGGTTTTGTTCTTCACGGGTCAGGTGTCGGAGTTAAGCGAGGACAGCAGGCTGCTTATTCTGGTACTGGGCTGGGGCCTGCTGGTTGCTTCCGTGCAGCAGCTGGCGCTGTACAGGGGAAGTACGTCCCTGTTCACGATAGTAACTGTAGTTTATCTGCTTGTACTGGATATGGCCTTCGGCTTGAATACCACAAGCAATGTGCTGGTCACGGCAGGACTGATCCTTTGGATGCGGGGACTCAGCGGACTGCTGCGGCTGAAGGAGCGGACGGAGAAACGCGAGCTTCCTTACATCCGCTGGGGAGGCGTTGCCCTGATCACCGCCACCCTGCTGACAGCAGCAGCCTGGACAGGGGGACAGCTGTATGGCCCGCGTCCGGCTGCACCCGTTACACTGCAGACGGTGATGACACAATTGCAGCAATGGGGCGAAAGCCGGGTCTTAAATCAGACGAAGGAACTGCAGCCTTCAGCGGGAGCTACAGGATACGGCACAGGGGAAGGGGAGCTTGGAGCGCCGCTGTCTTCCAGCAAAACGCCCGTATTTACGGCCATTGCCAGCCGCCCGGTCTACTGGCGGGGAGAGAGCCTTGCCTATTATGACGGCCGCCGCTGGATAAGGGAAGGCACAGTATATGCACCGCTTAATTTAAGAGAGCTTCCTTCCCGGGAGCTGTCAGCATCCGCATTCGGAGACAAAGCGATGCTGGTCCAGCGGATTGAGTTTGACGTGCCCTCTTCCGGTGGCCTCCCGCTGTTCAGTGCCGGAACGGTAGCGGATGTGGAGCGTGTGGAGCTGAAGGACGGGAGCGGGCTGGGGTATGTGCTGGCTAACCGGGAGAGGGACCGCTTCCGTCTGCCGAAAGTTTCCGGCTCTGCCCGAATTACAGGGTACACAGTGAAGTCACTGCTGCCCGAGAGTGATCCTGCAGTACTGCGCAAGCTGGACACAGCGGACCCCCAGGCTGTAACGGACTCATATTTGCAGCTGCCGGCAGACCTGTCCGGACGGATTGCCGCACTCTCCAGACAGCTCACTGCCTCTGCGGATAACCGCTATGATGCGGTCACTGCCGTTCAAGGTTATTTGCAAAACGGCTACACCTACACGCTCGAGACCCGAATTCCGCCGGCCGCTGCGGATTTCGTGGATGACTTCCTGTTCACCACGAAGCAGGGCTATTGTGTCCATTTCGCAACGGCGATGACAGTGCTGCTGCGCAGCAGCGGTATTCCCGCCCGGTATGTCCAGGGCTACGGGCCGGGGACGCCTGAGGCCGGCGGCAGCGGGCAGCCGCGCTATAAGGTCACCCAGGCTGATGCCCATGCCTGGGTGGAGGTGTATTTCCCCGGCGCGGGCTGGGTCCCCTTCGATCCTACGCCGGGGACTGCTTTTGCCGCCCGGGAGCCGGCGGCACTCCCCGCTGCCGCGCCGCAGGAGACGTCCGCTGCGCTGCGCGCGGACGCCCTGCCCGCCCTGCCGCCGGCGGGCGGGAACCCGGCGCCGCCCGCTGCGGCGGCGCTGGTGCTCGCCGCCGCCTGGCGCTGGCGGCGGAGCCTGGCCCTGCTGCCGGCGGCGCTGCGCGCCAGCAGGACCGGCCGCGAGCGGCAGCTGCGCGCCGCCGCGCTGGCCTGGGGCAGCCTTGCGGCGCGGTACGGCCTGCCGCCGCAAGGCCTGACGGCCAGGGAGTACGCAGCCTCCCTGGCGATCGAGGACGCGCGGCTTAGCGCCGCGGTCCGGCAGTTCGTACGCCAGTGGGAATCACTGGCGTACAGTCCGGCCGGGGCGGCGCCCCCCGGCCGGGCAGGGCCGCAGGACGGCGTTGAAGCCGCCGCCTTTATCGGCCATTGCCTGACCATTACCTTCCGTCTGGCCTAAGCGGAAACGGGCAGTTTTTCCAAAAGAGACGCCCGGCTTTTTTTCCTCCTGCTCCGATCCTTGCAATGCCGGACTTTACGGGCAAAAGGCTTATGGATTACGTGCCCTCCTTTCCTTGACGGTAAGAATTAACCATGAGTATAATGAATCCAATAATCAAGGGAGGCACGTAATGAATAAGCCAAATGAAATTATCGTCGTTCTCGATTTTGGAGGACAGTATAACCAACTTATCGCGCGCAGAATTCGGGACCTGGGGGTATACAGCGAGCTTCTGCCGTACAATACGCCAATTGAGAAGATCAAAGCACTATCACCGAAGGGGATTGTTTTCTCCGGGGGACCAAGCAGTGTTTACGCCGAGGATGCACCTCATGTGGATCCGGCTATTTATGATTTGGGTCTGCCGATTTTTGGTATCTGCTATGGTATGCAGCTTATGGCCCACCAGCAAGGCGGAAAGGTTGAACGTGCGGACAAGCGGGAATACGGCAAGGCCAACGTTGACTTTGAAATGGGCGCTGTGCTGGCTACCGGACTGGAGAGCGGTCAGACCGTTTGGATGAGCCACGGCGATCATGTAGTGGAGCTTCCGACCGGATTCAAGCTTGATGCCGGCACAGAGAGTGCTCCGATTGCGGCAATGAGTCATGCAGACCGCAAATTCTTCGCAGTGCAATTCCATCCTGAGGTACGCCACTCCGTGAACGGGAATGAGATGATCTCGAACTTCCTGTACGAGGTTTGCGGCTGTGAAGGCAAATGGACGATGGAATCCTTTATTGAGGATGCCGTTAAGGATATCCAAGCTAAAGTCGGCGACAAAAAAGTGCTCTGCGCCCTCAGCGGCGGTGTAGACTCCTCGGTAGTAGCGATGCTGATTCACCGGGCGATCGGCGATCAGCTGACCTGTATGTTCATTGACCACGGCCTGCTCCGCAAAGGCGAAGCTGAGAGCGTAATGGAAACCTTTGTCGGCAAATTCGATATTCATGTGGTGAAGATTGATGCACGGGAGCGTTTCATGAGCAAGCTGGCCGGTGTCTCCGACCCCGAGCAGAAGCGCAAGATTATCGGCAATGAATTTATCTACTGCTTCGACGAGGAATCGGCCAAGCTGGGCGATTTCTCGTTCCTGGCCCAAGGTACGCTGTACACTGATATTGTAGAGAGCGGAACAGCAACCGCACAGACCATCAAATCACATCACAATGTCGGCGGACTGCCGGAAGACATGAAGTTCAGCCTGATCGAGCCGCTGAATACATTGTTCAAGGACGAAGTCCGCAAGCTGGGTGAAGAACTGGGCATGCCAAGAGCGATTGTCTGGCGCCAGCCGTTCCCGGGTCCGGGACTGGCTATCCGTGTGTTGGGTGAAGTTACGGAAGAGAAGCTGCAGATCGTCCGTGATTCCGACTATATTCTGCGTGAGGAGATCGCCAAGGCCGGTCTGGACCAGGAAATCTGGCAGTATTTCACCGCATTGCCGAACATGAAGAGTGTTGGCGTTATGGGGGATGAACGTACCTATTCTTACACCGTAGGTATCCGTGCGGTCACTTCCATCGACGGAATGACGGCCGACTGGGCACGTATTCCTTGGGATGTACTGGAGAAAATCTCCGTCCGCATCGTCAACGAAGTAGACAACGTTAACCGTATTGTTTACGACGTGACCTCCAAGCCGCCTGCAACGATTGAGTGGGAATAGGCTGAAATCTAAATGTTATTAAAGACAGAGCTGGAGTGCCGTTTACGGCGCCTCCGGCTCTTTTTTTAGATAAGAATCATTCCGGTAATACAGAGTCGGCCTCTCCAGCCCGGACGAAATGAAAGGTATAAATCCCTCTGAATGTATGAAAACCGGCTTTGGCAGCAAAAAGAGAGGTATAAATCCCTCTGATTGAGCGATAATCGGCTAAGGTGGGGAAATGAAAGGTATAAATCCCTCTGAATGTGCGAAAACCGGCTTTGGCAGCAAAAAGAGAAGTATAAATCCCTCTGAGCGTTACGAACTTTCAATTGACCTTCCAACCCAACCCAACCCAACCCAACCCAACCCAACCCAACCCAACCCAACCCAACCCAACCCAACCCAACCCAACCCAACCCAATTCATCTCAATCCATCTCAATCCATCTCAATCCATCTCAACCCAACCCAATTCATCTCAATCCATCTCGACTCATCTAATCTTGTCTCATTTCATCTCAACGCACACTTGCTCATCCGTGAGGATAATAGTTCTCCACTGCATGCCTCATCCCAATCTCCCTCCCGTTCCTCCCCCAATACCGCTTCACCTCTTCGGCAACTCCTGCATAACCCCGAAAAATTAGGGCATTTCTAGAACAGAAGGGAATTTCAGGGCGGGAGCGTGCGTGAATCCGATCCATTCATTGCATGGCATAGCCGTATTCTGGAAGTCTGGGGGCCAAAGCGGCTTGACGGATTCATGAAATTGTCTTATTTACGAACAATAACAAAAACATTACGTGCAATGTTCGTATTTGCCATTGACAAGTCATGTCATGTACACCTAAAATAGAAAAGCGTTGAGCAACATAAATATTCGTATAATTCCGGGGATCGGCCCGGAAGTCTCTACGAGGTCACCGTAATGACCTGGCTACGATTAAGAAGAGCGATTCCATTAGGACCTTCGGCCTTTCCGGCTGGGGGGAGATAAGGGACCTTCTCTTTTTTCGGGCCGGTGTCTAATCAGATACCGGCTTTTCTATGGGCTCAGACACAACATACACCTTAGGGGGAGAACCATTTGAACCGCTTTTTCAAACTGAAAGAAAACGGCACTACAGTACGTACAGAGATTATGGCCGGATTGACCACGTTTATGGCTATGGCTTATATCCTGTCCGTGAACCCCGGCACGCTTACAGCCTTCGGCCGCATTGATATGGGCTGGTATTCTGTATTTCTGGCTACAGCACTTGCAGCAGGTATTTTTACAATTGCCATGGGACTGTTCATTAATTTCCCGGTAGCTCTGGCACCTGGTATGGGCCTTAATGCATATTTTGCTTCCGTAGTTTTAGCATCGCAAACGACTGATCATCCTTTCACCTGGCAGATGGGTCTGACCGCGGTGTTCATTTCCGGTCTGATCTTTATTCTGCTGACCGTCACCAGGGTGCGGCAAATATTGCTCACCGCTATTCCTGACAGTCTGAAGCATGCGATTACAGTCGGCATCGGGCTCTTCATTACAATTATCGGTCTTAAGAACAGCGGGCTTATGACGATAGGCGTGGAATCCGGCAGCGACATTGCTGCCAACAAGTTTACAGATGTCCTTTCCTTCGAAACGGTTATTCATATGGGCAGCCTGGAAAATACGAACGTTCAGCTGGTAATTATCGGTCTGCTGCTGATCGCCGTACTGATGGTGCTGCAGGTACGCGGTGCAATTCTGTTCGGTATTCTGGGTACTACTTTGGTCGCCATTCTTATGGGCGCCGTTGATTTCGGCACACTTAACAGCCCGCAAACCCCTTGGGTTCCAGATTTCACACAGCTGAACTTCATGGAATTTGACTGGGACGGCATTATGCACACCGGTATTGTTTCGGCGATTGCCACCTTTACCTTTGTTGAATTGTTTGATACTTTTGGCACGCTGGTAGGTACTGCTGAACGTGCAGGAATTATGAAGGATAAAGAAGAAGGCAAGAGACGGGTCGGAAACGCAATGTTCGTAGATGCGATTGCTGTTACAGGCGGTGCGATGCTCGGTACTTCCACTACAACTGCTTATGTCGAAAGTGCTGCCGGTGTTGCCGAAGGCGGCCGTACAGGTCTGACTGCCGTAACTACCGGTGTCTGCTTCCTGCTTGCATTGTTCCTGGCTCCGGTAGTTGCGCTGATTCCTGGTTCAGCTACTGCAGCGGCCCTGATTATTGTAGGTGTGCTTATGGCTCAATCGATCCGTGAAATTGACTTTCAGGATATGGTTTATGCAATTCCGGCCTTCCTGACCTTCGCGATTATGCCGTTTACTTATAACATTGCTAACGGGATTTCGTTCGGGATTGTAACTTATGTAATCCTTGCTGGCGTAGCCAATCTGGCAGGCAAGAAGAAATATGATATCCACTGGATGATGTGGGTGCTGGCAGTTCTGATTATTCTGCGTTATGTTCTGATCGGCAGCCAAGGCTAAGCCTCACAACTTATTTAATTAGATTGCTAACGGCTCCTTCAGAGATGAAGGGGCCGTTTTTTGTATCTTCTTTTTCCCGCACTTACAGCTTCAGAATAGGACAAAGAGCTGCTCCGGACTTTTCATCATCCGGTATTTAGATTATATTGTTGAAGAGGTGATGTAAGTTGTCCGGCTTCCTTAATAGGACATATAACTCCTGCAAGAGCAACCCGTGGCCTTTGCTGCTTTTTGTGCTGGGGGCGGTCATCCGGCTGGTTTACATCGGATCGGTTCCGCCGGGCTTGAATCAGGATGAGGCGTCTATAGGTTATGACGCTTACGCTATCCTTCATTACGGGATAGACCGCAGCGGTGTTCGTCTTCCTATTCATCTAACAGCCTGGGGCAGCGGACAAAATGCGCTGTATGCGTACTTGTCAATGCCGTTCCTGCTGTTGTTCGGACTGACACCGCTCTCGGTGCGGGCTCTGAGTGCTGTAATGGGACTTGTCGGAATGCTCTTCTTCTATTTAATTATGAAGCAGCTGTTTACTACAAGAACGGCCGGCATAGCTGCCATGTTTTTTATTGTCATCAATCCATGGCATATCATGATGTCGAGATGGGCCCTGGAATCCAATTTGTTTCCAACCCTGATTTTGATAGCTGTATACTGTATTCTGCAATCCTTTCATTCCCCCAAATGGATATATGCTTTTACCGCTGTACTGGCTTTATCGTTGTATGCTTATGGTACAGCCTATTTTTTTGTTCCCGTGTTTGCCTTAGGGACTGCAATTCTTCTATTGTATAGTAAAGTCCTGAATGTCCGTACGCTGCTCTGGAATGGGCTGCTGTTTGTATTGCTGGCCCTGCCCATATTATTATTTATAGTAATTAATCATTATGACCTGCAGGCAATAACGACTCCGCTGCTGTCTGTTCCGAAGCTGACAATGCCGCGGGTGGAGCAGATTTCTTCTGTATTCAGCGGGCAGCTGCTGCAGACAGCCATAGACAATTTCCGTGAATTCATTCAAATTATGCTGAGCGGAAGCGACGGATTGCCCTGGAATTCAATATCCTGGTATGGCTATGCTTACCCGGTAGCATTGCCCTTTGCACTCATTGGACTTATTGTGATGATACAGGCGCTGAGGCGGCAGGGACGGAAGGAAGCGGGGAGGGCGGTAATTCTGCTCTGGCTCTTAACCGCTGTGCTGATGGCCTTTATCACCACTGTGAATATTAACCGGATTAACATCATTTTTTATCCGCTGATTATGCTGGTTACGGCGGGATTTATCTGGTTGTACCAAAAGTTAAAAATCGCCGGCATTCTGTCTGCTGCTGCTTTTACAGTGATGTTCGCTTCGTTTGCAGGAGTGTATTTCCGTGAATTTCCCGATAGGATCGGCCCGGCGTTTTTTGATTCTCTTGGTGAGGCCGTGCAGTATGCCTCTGAGCACAGTACCGGAGAAATCTACGTTACGGATGAAGTCAATATGCCCTACATCTATGTGCTGTTCTATGAGCAGATTAATCCTCATGATTTCCGTGAATCCGTCGTCTATTCCAATCCCGGAGATGCCTTTCAGCAGGTCTCTTCGTTCGGCAGATACAGATTCGGAAGACCGGATGAGTTAGCCGGGAACTCGGCATATATCTTTAGTAACAGTAACCCTATCCCCGGGGCGGCAGAAGGAGGGTATACGGTTAAACAATTTGCCAATTACAGTGTACTACTCACAACAGAGCATCCGGACGGGGATGTCCCCCTTGGACCTTCAGCGGATAAAGGGTTCTATAACGGAGGATTTGAGGACGGTGCAGCCGGCTGGAGCTTTTCGGAGGGGACAGGGGTGGCAAGCAATAATCCCGGCTCCGGAACTTATCTGGCCTACCTTGATGCAGGCGCGGACAAAACAGTCTCCCAGGCCTTCACAGCACAAGCACCGCCGGGAGAATACAAGCTGTCCGTATTGGTGAGCGCAGGCGGCGAAGGCGGAAAGATCGGGCTGCGCGTGAACGGCATCCTGCAGGCTGAAGCGGTACTGACAGCAGGAGAAGAATATCATCAGATTACACTGCCGGCGGTTGCCCTTCAGCAGGGTGATCAGGCGAAGGTTATTATAACCGGCGGAAACGGCTGGATTAACATTGATGAGGTGAGGTTGGAACGATGATCAAGAATACACGCGCGGCTGCAATTCTTGTATTAATGCTGCTGATGTTCGTACTTCCTGTAACAAGTATTTATGCGGAAGGCAATCTGTTACAGAATCCGGGTTTTGAAGAAGGGGAAGAAGGAGTGCCTGCCGGCTGGACGAAGGATGTCTGGATTGCCGGGGACAGCTCCGGTCTCCTGTCGGTTCAATCAGAGGAAGTTCATTCCGGCAGTAAAGCGGCAGTCATTGAGAATCTTGAACCGAATCATCTGAAATGGGTCCAGAATATTACGGTTACGCCGGACAGCTACTACAAGATTTCCGGATATATCAAAGTTGCCAGCACTGCCGGTCAAGGCTTAGGCGCGAACATATTTCCGGTTGGTATTGGCGGCGGGTACCCGGCTACAACGGATACCGGCGGAGACTGGCAGTATCTGGAGTTCATCGGCCAGACCGGGAAAGAGCAGACTGAACTCGGCATAGGTGCAGCTCTGGGCGGGTACTCCAGTCTGATTCAAGGTAAAGCCTATTTTGATGACCTGTCTGTGGAACAATTGGATGCTGCTCCGGAAGGAGCAAGTGTTATTTCACTGGATAGCGGCGCAGCGGCCCAGGCAGGAGGCAGTGAGGCTGAGTCGCCACCGCACAAAGTATCACCGGCTAAGCTTTTGCTGATCTCGGCAGTATTCAGCGTATTTTTTGCTCTTCTATATAATAGGGCTTTGCGCAGCAACAAGCTGCTTCTGCAGCAGGATATCGTCTATACGAGATGGCTGTATATTGTATTCGCTGGTGCTTTTATTTTGCGTGTTTGGATCGGCCTGACTGCCAAGGGGTATCAGAATGATATGAATACCTTTATTGCCTGGGGCCAGCGCCTAGTCGACAGAGGTCCGGGCGGATTCTATGAGGAGGGTTACTTCGCAGATTACCCGCCGGGTTATTTGTACATATTGTATCTGCTGAGTGCAATCCGCAGCCTGTTCGGCTTCACGCATGGCTCGGGCGGGGAGACGCTGCTCTTTAAGCTGCCGGCCATTGTGTCGGATCTGGTGCTGGGCGGCCTCATTTACCGGATCGGACGCAAGAAGCTCGGATCTGGTGTAGCTATGGGTTTAATGCTGCTGTTCCTGTTTAATCCGGCGGTATTGATGGACTCTGCAGCCTGGGGCCAGGCGGATTCCTTCTTTATGGTGTTTCTGCTGCTCAGTATTATGGGTGCTGCGGATAAAGCCTTTGTCCGCTCTGCCATCTGGTTTGCGATTGCTGTGCTGGTTAAGCCGCAGGCACTGATTTTTACGCCTGTGCTGCTGCTGGCTTTCTATCATCACCGGGCCTGGAAGCAGCTGGCAGTGGGCGCACTTTACGGGCTGGGAATATTCGTCCTGCTGGCAGCCCCGTTCTTCTGGAATAACGGCGGTTTAGGCGGGTTGATAGATTTATACAAGAGCACCTTATCGTCCTATCCTTATTCTACGGTGAATGCTTTTAATCTCTATGCACTGACGGATCCCATGTGGTCGTCCATGGATCTGACGTGGCTGGGAATTACCTATCGCGTGTGGGGCTTTATTTTCATTCTTGCAGCAGTAGCTGCTGCGGTTTATTTCTCCTTCAAAAAAGACCGTAAGGAGCTGTCCAAATCCTACTTCATCGGTATGGTGCTGATCGTGATTATGTTCGTGCTGGGCACCAAAATGCATGAGCGTTATATCTACCCAGCCCTGATTCTCTGTTTGTTCAGTTATATAGAGAGCCGTGACCGGCGGTTCCTGACCCTATTTCTGGGTTTCACCTTAACGCAGTATATCAATGTAGGCTATACCCTGGCCCATCTCAATGCCGGGAATAATCCCCCGTCGGACGGAATTGTGCTGGTTACTGCGATTGCTAACCTTGCGTTGCTGGTATATACGCTGTATACCGGGTATATGGTTTATGTCCGCAAACAGACGAAGCTTCTCGCGCCTCCGGCTACGGACACAGAGAAGCGTGCTGCTGATTTAGCACTTGCCGAAGGCATTCGTCCGCTGGAGCAGAATTACAAAACCAAATTCAAACTGCTGCGTAAAGACTGGATTTGGATGCTTGCCATTACTGCCGTCTATGCAGTACTTGCGCTAATTAATCTGGGTTCAACCAAAGCGCCGGAAACCTTATGGGAGCCAGCCGCCAGCGGTGAGAGCTTCTATGTCGATCTGGGCCAGAGCAGACAGCTGGAACGTGTAAATATATTCGGCGGTGTAGGCACCGGCAAATTCAAGCTGGAATTCAGCGCGACTCCGGATGCCTGGAGCAGTCCGCTGGATGTGAACGAGGATGTGGGCAATGTCTTCATCTGGAAAAGCCAGCCTTTGAACGTAGCGGCAAGATATGTGAAGCTGACCGTTACATCGCCTGGTTTTACGCTGAATGAAATGGCCTTCTATGAACAGGGGGGAGGTAAAACACCACTTCCCGTAACCAGTGTCACTCCGGATGCCGCCTCAGCTGCCAAAAGAGGTGCCCCTGCCAATCTGTTCGACGAGCAGTCCATCATTCCGGAGAACTCTAATTTTATGAACAGTACGTATTTTGATGAGATTTATCATGCGCGCACAGCCTACGAATATTTCCACGGTATTATTGCCTATGAGAATACTCATCCGCCGCTGGGCAAAATTCTGATCGGAGTCGGAATGGAGCTGTTTGGCGTGAATCCGTTTGGCTGGCGGATTGTCGGCACCCTGTTTGGGGTTGCCATGCTGCCGCTTATCTATATCATGGCGTTGCGACTGTTCAAGAAGAGCCGCTATGCGGCCCTTGCCGCCGGATTGTTTGCGCTCGATTTCATGCACTTTACCCAGACACGCATCTCGACGATTGACGTCTATGGCGTCTTCTTCATCATGTTAATGTTCTATTTCATGCAGCGCTATTTCACAATGAACTTTTATCGTGAACCGCTGCGCCGGACACTGGTCCCTCTGTTCTGGTCCGGCCTTTTCTTCGGCATCGGCGTCGCCTCTAAATGGATTGTGCTATACGGGGGCGCCGGGCTGGCGGTTATGCTGGCTCTCTCACTGTTCGAGCGTTATAAGGAACATACAGCAGCAGGACGTGTGCTAGCGGAAGGCAAGCTGGGTGATCAGGAGCTCAAGGCCGCCTGCCTTACAGCAGACAGATCCTTCTGGAAAAATACCGTCATTACACTGGCCAGCTGCATCGTGTTCTTTGTCGTTATTCCTGCCGTTATCTACGGATTGTCCTTTATCCCGGTACTCTCCGTTACGGCCGAGGGTTACACGATTAAAGGCCTGATCCAGGCCCAAAAAAATATGTATGACTACCATAGTCAGCTGGTGGCTACCCATCCGTTTGCTTCCTCCTGGTGGGAATGGCCGTTTATGAAGCGTCCGGTATGGTTCTTCAGCGGCGGCGAAGGCTTGCCTGAAGGTCAAGTAAGCAGTATTGTCACTATAGGTAATCCGCTGATCTGGTGGACCGGAATTTTCGCCATACTTGGTACGGTTTATCTTACTGTGAAGCGTAAAGACAAGAGCCTGTACATGCTCTGGATCGCCTTTTTCTCGCAATATGTGCCTTGGATGCTCGTTCCGCGTGAGACGTTCCTGTACCATTATTTCGCTATGGTGCCGTTCATGATTCTTGCAATTGTATATGTAATGAAGCTGCTGGACAGCAAATATCCCGAAGCCAAGTATATCCGATATGCTTATGTGGGCCTTGCGGCACTGCTCTTTATCCTGTTCTATCCGGTGCTGTCGGGTATGCAGGTGAGCGGCGATTATGTCAACACTGTGCTGCGCTGGTTCCCTTCCTGGGTATTCTAGGAGCCAGCCGGTTTTATACTTACCAAACGTTTAGGAGGAACAAGGGTGAAAGCCAGATATAGTGTAATTGTCCCGATGTACAATGAGGAGGAGGTCATTCAGCACACGTATGAGCGTCTCCGAAAAGTAATGGACGAATGCGGCGATTCCTATGAGCTGGTCTTCGTCAATGATGGCAGCCGTGACCGTACAGCGGAAATTATGCGCGGAATCAGCAGCCGGGACGAACATGTCAAGCTGATTGACTTCTCGCGTAATTTCGGCCATCAGGTCGCTATTACGGCCGGGATGGATTATGCCGAGGGGCAAGCGGTGGTTGTGATTGATGCCGATCTTCAGGATCCGCCTGAGGTCATTTTGCAGATGATTGCCAAGTGGAAAGAGGGCTATGAGGTGGTCTATGCCAAGCGGCTCAAGCGCCACGGGGAGACGCTGTTCAAAAAAGTGACCGCCAAGCTCTTCTACCGTTTGCTGAGCAGCATGACGAGTGTGGAGATTCCTACGGATACCGGCGACTTCCGGCTGATTGACCGCAAAGTATGCGATGTGCTGCGGGGGCTGAAGGAGAAGAACCGTTATGTCAGAGGTCTGGTGAGCTGGGTGGGCTTCCGGCAGACGATGGTTGAATATGTACGGGAGGAGCGCTTCGCCGGAGAGACGAAGTACCCGCTGAAGAAAATGATCCGGTTTGCGCTGGACGGCATCACCTCCTTTTCACATAAACCGCTCAAAATAGCCTCATATATAGGCTTTTTCCTGTCCTTCTCCAGCTTTCTGTACCTGTTTTTTGTATTGTTCCAGAAATTATTTACCTCCTGGACGGTTCCCGGCTGGGCTTCTATAGTGGGTGTCAATTTATTATTTAACGGTATCGTGCTGATGCTGCTTGGGGTAATTGGAGAATATATCGGACGTATTTATGATGAATCCAAGGATAGACCGCTCTATATCGTGCGCGAAACCAAGGGCTATCATGACGGAGAGATTGACGACAAGCGAGAGGATAATTACGATGGCAGGTAAGAAGCTGAATGCGGGAGTTATCCAGTTTTTAAAATTCAATGCCGTGGGGCTGCTGAATACACTGATTGATTTTGCAGTATTTACCCTGCTTCATTCACTGGGAATGATCAATACCCCGGCGCAGATTATTTCTTATAGTGCAGGTACAGCAAACAGCTTCGTTTGGAATAAAAAAGTGACTTTTCGTGACCGCAACGCTGGCAAGAAGGGATCTGACAGGCTGCAGCTGGTGAAGTTTATCGTACTCAATCTGGTGGTGCTTGGAATTTCAGTACTGCTGATGCATCTTCTTACAGACAGCTTCGGGATTCAGGTATTGATTGCCAAGGTACTCGTTACGTTCGTCACTGTGATTATCAATTTTTTCGGAAGCCGCATGTGGGTTTTTTAAGACAAATATTAGAACAGGGCTTGCCCGGTTCCAGACTAACGGGGTGATGAATATGCGGAAGTTTTCCTATTTGATTATACTGGCCGGAATCCTTGTCATGCTGTATCCGAAAGCGAACGAGTGGTATAACGACAGACAGCAGGAAAAATTGCTGGCAGAGGCTGAGCAGGCCTATAGTGAGGTTGTCCCAACGGCTGAACCGGATCTGAAAAAGCCGTACGCCGAGGTCACCCAGCTTTTGGCAGATGAATCAGCGGATGAGGAACAGGTGCAGCCATCAGCACAGCCCTCTCCGGAGATTAAGGTGGGCGGTAAGATTATCGGAATTATCCAGATCGACCGGATTGACTTGAAGCTGCCTGTCTTAGAGGGGGCGACCAAATCTAATATGAAGCATGCTGCTGCCCATATGAAGGAGACGGCTCCGCTCGGCGAAGTCGGAAATGCAGCCATTGCCGCTCACCGGTCAAGAACTACGGGGAGACTGTTCAACCGGTTAAATGAAGTGAAGATCGGTGATATGATCTCAATCAAAACGAGTGCAGAAGAATACCAATACAAGGTTTATGATATTTCTGTAGTAGAGCCGACGGATGTATCGGTGCTGAATGGGGATAACATGAATAAAATCCTAACTCTGATTACTTGTGATCCGCTGGTAAATCCGACACACCGCCTGATAATCCACGCAAAATTATCCTGAATTTGAGGCTGGGGAGAATTGACCCGAAATATGATAAATTTTAGTGGAAAGTGTTAGAAATCTAGCAATTTGGGGCTTGTATAAAGATGACAATATGATACTATATAACTATAAAAGCTATACACGATAACGGCAAACCTATCGAAAGGTAGGGACGCAAAGCTAAAGGGCCTTCCCGAAAGGATGGCAGCCAGCTACCGAATGAAGGGCTTTTTTTGTTTGCTTTTTTAAAGTGAATCTAGCATTTATTGGTAGATGAGAGAACAGATAAAGCTACAACGATAACGGCAAACCTATCGAAAGGTAGGGACGCAAAGCTAAAGGGCCTTCCCGAAAGGATGGCAGCCAGCTACCGAAAGGGGTTTTATCCAATGAAAAAGTTCTATTTTATGTTATTAACCTTGTTTGTAGTAGTCACATCAGTTCAGACAAGCCCAGCTACGGCCGCAACAGCAGATTCGAGCTGGTTGAATACAACGAAATTGGATCAGGGAGTTGTCGCAGTTTCTTATGAGGTACCTACAGACAAACGCATTAAGGTCATGATCACCAAGGACGGCAACAGCTACACTTATAACTTATATGCTTTCCAATCTACGGAGTCTTTCCCGCTGCAACAAGGTAATGGAACCTATAAAGTGTCTATTCTTGAGAATACAAGCGGCAACAAATATAAAGTAGTTTCTTCTGAGAATGTAGAACTTAACCTGAGCAATGCCAACGCCGTATACTTGAGTTCCGTACAGAACGTGAAATGGAGCTCTTCCGATAAATCTGTATTGAAAGCTAAACAGCTTACACAAGGACTGACTACAGATGAAGCAAAGGTAAAAGTCATTTATAACTACATCGTTGCAAATGTGAAGTATGATTACCAGCTGGCTGCAACTGTTACACAGGATTATATCCCGAAGAACGACAACACATTACTCACCAAAAAAGGAATTTGCTATGATTATGCTTCGCTATTTGCTACCATGCTGCGCAGTGAAGGGATTCCGACAAAATTGGTAATGGGCAATACCAGTTATGTTTCAACGTATCATGCTTGGAATGAAGTACTGCTTAACGGTAAATGGGTAACAATCGATACAACAGTTGACGCTGGATTGGCTAAGAACAGTAAAGAAACAGCACTGATCAAAGTAGCGAGCAAATATAGCGCTGCAAAATTTTATTAATAATTCATTATATAAATCCTAGACAATACGTAAGATAACTTGCTTAAAGATTAAGCAGGTTATCTTTTTTAGTTAAGGGGGTTGCTTTTCAATAGGTATCTGCGGTATTATAGGTAAGCGTTGTTAGAGCGCACAAAAGTTTGGCTGAAATGACTGAATAAGAAATTTCAAAAAAAACTTGCGTTTCTAAATCAAACGTGATATATTATAAGAGTTGCTGGTGATGAGCTAATGGTCACTGACAACGAGCTTGATCTTTGAAAACTGAACAACGAGTGAGTATCTGGAGATCACCTCGGTGAGATCCAAAATTAGAGAATGCAAATTCTCGTCAGATGTTTCAAAATGAGCAATCGCTCTTTCTAAATACCAATTTGGAGAGTTTGATCCTGGCTCAGGACGAACGCTGGCGGCGTGCCTAATACATGCAAGTCGAGCGGAGCTTATCCTTCGGGATAAGCTTAGCGGCGGACGGGTGAGTAACACGTAGGCAACCTACCCCTCAGACTGGGATAACTACCGGAAACGGTAGCTAATACCGGATAATTCCTTTCTTCTCCTGAAGAAAGGATGAAAGGCGGAGCAATCTGCTACTGAGGGATGGGCCTGCGGCGCATTAGCTAGTTGGTGAGGTAACGGCTCACCAAGGCGACGATGCGTAGCCGACCTGAGAGGGTGAACGGCCACACTGGGACTGAGACACGGCCCAGACTCCTACGGGAGGCAGCAGTAGGGAATCTTCCGCAATGGGCGAAAGCCTGACGGAGCAACGCCGCGTGAGTGATGAAGGTTTTCGGATCGTAAAGCTCTGTTGCCAGGGAAGAACGTCCGGTAGAGTAACTGCTACCGGAGTGACGGTACCTGAGAAGAAAGCCCCGGCTAACTACGTGCCAGCAGCCGCGGTAATACGTAGGGGGCAAGCGTTGTCCGGAATTATTGGGCGTAAAGCGCGCGCAGGCGGCTATTTAAGTCTGGTGTTTAAACCTTGGGCTCAACCTGGGGTCGCACTGGAAACTGGATGGCTTGAGTACAGAAGAGGAAAGTGGAATTCCACGTGTAGCGGTGAAATGCGTAGATATGTGGAGGAACACCAGTGGCGAAGGCGACTTTCTGGGCTGTAACTGACGCTGAGGCGCGAAAGCGTGGGGAGCAAACAGGATTAGATACCCTGGTAGTCCACGTCGTAAACGATGAGTGCTAGGTGTTAGGGGTTTCGATACCCTTGGTGCCGAAGTTAACACAGTAAGCACTCCGCCTGGGGAGTACGGTCGCAAGACTGAAACTCAAAGGAATTGACGGGGACCCGCACAAGCAGTGGAGTATGTGGTTTAATTCGAAGCAACGCGAAGAACCTTACCAGGTCTTGACATCCCTCTGAATCCTCTAGAGATAGAGGCGGCCTTCGGGACAGAGGAGACAGGTGGTGCATGGTTGTCGTCAGCTCGTGTCGTGAGATGTTGGGTTAAGTCCCGCAACGAGCGCAACCCTTGACTTTAGTTGCCAGCAGGTAAGGCTGGGCACTCTAGAGTGACTGCCGGTGACAAACCGGAGGAAGGTGGGGATGACGTCAAATCATCATGCCCCTTATGACCTGGGCTACACACGTACTACAATGGCCGGTACAACGGGAAGCGAAACCGCGAGGTGGAGCCAATCCCAGCAAAGCCGGTCTCAGTTCGGATTGCAGGCTGCAACTCGCCTGCATGAAGTCGGAATTGCTAGTAATCGCGGATCAGCATGCCGCGGTGAATACGTTCCCGGGTCTTGTACACACCGCCCGTCACACCACGAGAGTTTACAACACCCGAAGTCGGTGGGGTAACCCGCAAGGGGGCCAGCCGCCGAAGGTGGGGTAGATGATTGGGGTGAAGTCGTAACAAGGTAGCCGTATCGGAAGGTGCGGCTGGATCACCTCCTTTCTATGGAGAATCGTTTCCTGCAATGGAAACATTCAAATCTTAAATCTAACCGGTCGGTTAGTTACTCACTCGTTGGTCAGTTTTGAGAGTTTAAGCTCTCTACTTGATCCTTGAAAACTGGATACCGAAACGAATTTGCGTTTTAGAACATTCTTTAAGCTGAACTTGTGTAAACAAGTTTCAATTATAGCAATGCTGGCGATTTTCCTAACGGAAAACGCATGGTTAAGCTAATAAGAGCACACGGAGGATGCCTAGGCGCCAGGAGCCGACGAAGGACGTGGCGAACAACGAAACTGCCTCGGGGAGCTGTAAGCAAGCTTTGATCCGGGGGTGTCCGAATGGGGAAACCCAGCTGTGGTAATTCGCAGTTACTCACACCTGAATACATAGGGTATGTAGAGGCAGACCAGGGGAACTGAAACATCTAAGTACCCTGAGGAAGAGAAAACAATAGTGATTCCGTCAGTAGCGGCGAGCGAACGCGGAACAGCCTAAACCAAGGGGCTTGCCCCTTGGGGTTGTGGGACGTCTCACATGGAGTTACAAAGGAATATGGTAGGTGAAGAGGTCTGGAAAGGCCCGCGATAGAGGTAAAAGCCCTGTAACCTAAACTGTATTCCCTCCGAGACGGATCCCGAGTAGTGCGGGGCACGTGAAACCCCGTATGAATCCAGCAGGACCATCTGCTAAGGCTAAATACTACCTGGCGACCGATAGTGAAACAGTACCGTGAGGGAAAGGTGAAAAGCACCCCGGAAGGGGAGTGAAATAGAACCTGAAACCGTGTGCTTACAAAAAGTCAGAGCCCGTTTTAGGGGTGATGGCGTGCCTTTTGTAGAATGAACCGGCGAGTTACGTTTAACATGCAAGGTTAAGGTGAGAAGCCGGAGCCGCAGCGAAAGCGAGTCTGAATAGGGCGACTAAGTATGTGGACGTAGACCCGAAACCGTGTGATCTACCCCTGTCCAGGGTGAAGGTGCGGTAACACGCACTGGAGGCCCGAACCCACGTATGTTGAAAAATACGGGGATGAGGTGGGGGTAGCGGAGAAATTCCAATCGAACTCGGAGATAGCTGGTTCTCCCCGAAATAGCTTTAGGGCTAGCCTCGGTGAATGGAGTGGTGGAGGTAGAGCACTGATTGGGTGCGGGGCCCGCAAGGGTTACCAAGCTCAGTCAAACTCCGAATGCCATTTACTTCTTGCCGGGAGTCAGACAGTGAGTG
Organism: Paenibacillus tianjinensis; assembly: GCF_017086365.1. Lineage (NCBI taxonomy): Bacteria > Bacillati > Bacillota > Bacilli > Caryophanales > Paenibacillaceae > Paenibacillus > Paenibacillus tianjinensis. Next base: position 577,829 of record NZ_CP070969.1, read on the forward strand.
CTAAGATCCATTGTCAAAAGGGAAACAGCCCAGACCATCAGCTAAGGTCCCCAAGTGTGTGTTAAGTGGGAAAGGATGTGGAGTTGCACAGACAACCAGGATGTTGGCTTAGAAGCAGCCACCATTGAAAGAGTGCGTAATAGCTCACTGGTCGAGTGACTCTGCGCCGAAAATGTAACGGGGCTAAACACACCACCGAAGCTATGGCTAGATGCTTTGCATCTGGGGTAGGGGAGCGTTGTATGTGGGTTGAAGGTGTACCGTAAGGAGCGCTGGACAGCATACAAGTGAGAATGCCGGTATGAGTAACGAAAAGATCAGTGAGAATCTGATCCGCCGAAAGCCCAAGGTTTCCTGAGGAAGGCTCGTCCGCTCAGGGTAAGTCGGGACCTAAGGCGAGGCCGAAAGGCGTAGTCGAAGGACAACAGTTTGAAATTACTGTACCACCGTAATCCGCTATGAGCGATGGGGTGACGCAGGAGGGTAGTGACGCGGACTGATGGATGTCCGTCTAAGCAGTGAGGCTGGTGTGTAGGCAAATCCGCACACTATTAAGGCTGGGCTGTGATGGGGAGCGAAAATTACAGTAGCGAAGGTCATGATCTCACACTGCCAAGAAAAGCCTCTAGTCAGGAGAAGGTGCCCGTACCGCAAACCGACACAGGTAGGCGAGAAGAGAATTCTAAGGCGCGCGGAAGAACTCTCGTTAAGGAACTCGGCAAAATGACCCCGTAACTTCGGGAGAAGGGGTGCCTCGGTAGGGTGAATAGCCCGAGGGGGCCGCAGTGAAAAGGCCCAAGCGACTGTTTAGCAAAAACACAGGTCTGTGCGAAGCCGCAAGGCGAAGTATACGGGCTGACGCCTGCCCGGTGCTGGAAGGTTAAGGGGAGTGGTTAGGGGTAACCCGAAGCTATGAACCGAAGCCCCAGTAAACGGCGGCCGTAACTATAACGGTCCTAAGGTAGCGAAATTCCTTGTCAGGTAAATTCTGACCCGCACGAATGGCGTAACGACTTGGGCGCTGTCTCAACGAGAGATCCGGTGAAATTTTAATACCTGTGAAGATGCAGGTTACCCGCGACAAGACGGAAAGACCCCATGGAGCTTTACTGCAGCTTGATATTGAATTTGGGTACGATCTGTACAGGATAGGTGGGAGCCGTAGAGGCAGGAGCGCAAGCTTCTGCGGAGGCGCCGTTGGGATACCACCCTGATCGTATCTAGGTTCTAACCTGGTACCCTAAGCGGGTACGGGGACCGTGTCAGGCGGGCAGTTTGACTGGGGCGGTCGCCTCCTAAAGAGTAACGGAGGCGTTCAAAGGTTCCCTCAGAATGGTTGGAAATCATTCGAAGAGTGCAAAGGCATAAGGGAGCTTGACTGCGAGACCTACAAGTCGAGCAGGGACGAAAGTCGGACTTAGTGATCCGGTGGTACCGCATGGAAGGGCCATCGCTCAACGGATAAAAGCTACCCTGGGGATAACAGGCTTATCTCCCCCAAGAGTCCACATCGACGGGGAGGTTTGGCACCTCGATGTCGGCTCATCGCATCCTGGGGCTGAAGTAGGTCCCAAGGGTTGGGCTGTTCGCCCATTAAAGCGGTACGCGAGCTGGGTTCAGAACGTCGTGAGACAGTTCGGTCCCTATCTGTCGTGGGCGCAGGAAATTTGAGAGGAGCTGTCCTTAGTACGAGAGGACCGGGATGGACGTACCGCTGGTGCACCAGTTGTTTCGCCAGAAGCATGGCTGGGTAGCTACGTACGGACGGGATAAGCGCTGAAAGCATCTAAGCGTGAAGCCCCCCTCAAGATGAGATTTCCCAATACGTAAGACCCCTTGAAGACGACGAGGTAGATAGGTTGGAGGTGGAAGTGCAGTAATGCATGGAGCTGACCAATACTAATCGGTCGAGGGCTTATCCAAATTTCGAAGAACGCAGATTCGTTTCGGATTCAGTTTTCAGGCGATTAAGCCTGCCGTTTGGTGGCGATAGCGGAAGGGTTCCACGCGTACCCATCCCGAACACGACCGTTAAGCCTTCCAGCGCCGATGGTACTTGGACCGAAGGGTCCTGGGAGAGTAGGACGCCGCCAAGCACATCAAGCCATTGTTGAGTCATCGACAATGGTTTTTTTGTGTCTTTTAGTAATGGGGATAAGTGTCATGGGAATGGAATGATGAAGCATTGGGTTGCTATTATAACTATTTGTGCATAACCAGAGCGGAAAAGAAAACTTATGCACATGTGGATAGCTTCTAAAAGTTCCAATAAATTTAAAAAGTACTCCCCAATTTGTGTGGATAGAGATATAGATTATGTGGATACTTCACTGGATAATGTGAATGAATACGTAAAGGGGCGTAATGTTATGGACAAGCAAAGTAATCTTTTGTGGACAGAGGATTTTACGGTACATGCAAGTGACACTGATTTTCAGTCCAAAGGCAAGCTGTCCTTTCTTCTGGATATTATGCAGCGTGCTGCGGATTCAGCAGTAGGCAGTCTGGGGTTAAGTATAGATAAAATGCTTGAGGCAAGAATGGGCTGGATGGTTATTACGCTTATTGTGGATATTCACCGGCTGCCTTTACCAAACGAAATGCTTAAAGTACATACCTGGAGCAAAGGGAACAAAGGAGCACTCTGGCAGCGTGATTATAGAATTTTTGATGAGAATAGCGTAGAAATTGCGTCGGCGCGTTCGATTTGGGCTCTTGTAGATATTGATAAACGCAAGATACTCCGGCCGTCAGCCCTCCCGATAGCCGTTGAGCCATACCTTGAGGATTCAGTGGGGAGTCTGCCGGATAAAGTAGTGATACCCGCAGATGTTCCTTTGCAGGAGGCTTATCGTTATCAGGTTAGGTATAGCGGACTTGACAATAATGGACACCTTAACAATGCACGGTATGTAGATTTATGCTGCGATGCGCTCACTTTAGAGGAATGGGAAGAATCGAAGCTAACCGGCCTGCAGATAACTTATGCACAGGAAGCGAAGTATGGTGAGGAAATTAGTATTGTACGTTCTTCCCGGACTGAAGAGGGCATTTATGTACGAGGCCAAGACGAGGGTCGGGTATTTTTTGAGGCTTGTCTGAGGTTTGGACAATAGGTTCTAGAACGGTACTGCAGATGCTCGGTTTAAGGGGCTGCTGCATGAATAAGGTCATATCCAAATAAGTCTGTGTCTGCTGAGCAGATGCGGGCTTGTTTGCCGTTGAAGACAGGGTTTTGAGTCGATGAAACAGCCTGTTGATTTGCAGGCTTTTGATTAATGGTATAATAAATTGTTGATTTGGAAGGGAGAGAATTATGAAAGTATTAGTGCTTGCGGAGAAACCTTCGGTTGCGCGCGAAATTGCCCGGGTGATAGGCTGCGGGAATAAACAGAAGAGTTACATTGAAGGTCCTAAATATGTCGTAACCTGGGCGCTGGGGCATCTGGTCGGCCTGGCTGAGCCGGAGGATTATAATCATAAATTTGCTGCCTGGGCATTGGAAGACTTACCGATTCTGCCGGAAAAAACCAAGCTGAAGGTATTGCGGGAGACGAGCCAGCAATACAAGGCAGTACAGCAGCTAATGAAACGGCAGGATATTGAGGAACTGATCGTCGCCACGGATGCAGCGCGTGAAGGAGAACTCTTGGCACGCTGGATTATGAACATGGCGGGCTGGAAAAAGCCGTTCCGGCGGCTGTGGATCTCTTCGCAGACGGATAAGGCTATTAAGGAGGGGTTCGCGTCGCTGCGCCACGGACGGGATTTTGACCGGCTGTATGAGTCAGCACGCTGCCGTGCCGAGGCGGACTGGATGATCGGGCTTAATGTTACCCGGGCTCTCACCTGCAAATTCGGTGCGCCCTTGTCAGCCGGCCGGGTGCAGACACCGACTCTGGGCATGATTATGGACAGGGAGAATGAAATTACCGGCTTCCGTTCGCAGGAGTATGAGCTGCTGACTGCTGATTTCGGAAGTCTTCAGGCAGGCTGGCGTGCCCCGGGCGGGGACGGGCGTATTTTTGAGAAGGACAAGACAGTTGCGCTTAAAGACAAGCTCACTGGAAGCACAGGACGGATCACAAAGGTGCAGAAGAGTGAAAAAAGCGAGCCGCACCCGCTGGCTTATGACCTCACAGAGCTGCAGCGGGATGCTAACCGTAAGTTCGGATTCTCGGCCAAGCAGACCTCGAGTGTGCTGCAGCGGTTGTATGAGCAGCATAAGCTGGTTACTTACCCTCGTACGGATAGCCGTTATCTGACTTCTGATATGACAGCGACTTTGAAGGAACGTCTGGATAGTGTTGCTGTCGGCCCTTATGCAGCACTAACACGACCTCTGCTGCGTAAGCCGCTGCCGATAACGAAACGGATTGTGGATGACAGCAAGGTAAGCGATCATCACGCGATTATTCCAACCGAACAGACGGTTCTGCTGAATCAGCTCAGTGCAGAGGAGCGGAAGCTGTATGATCTGATTGTCCGCCGCTTTATCAGCTTGTTCTATCCGCCGGCACGTTATGATGCTGTGGCTGTGACGGTAACCGTTGAAAGAGAGAGCTTTCATGTCAAAGGCACGACAGTAAAGGATGCCGGCTGGCGTGAGGTTTATGGCGGAGATATGAGCAGTGATGAAGATGAGGAGAATACGGCTGAGGAGCCTGCAGCGAGTACGGTGAAGCTGCCGGAGCTTCGCGAAGGCGAGACTGTAAAAGTGCAGCGCTGTAATATCCGTCCCGGACGGACACAACCGCCAAAGCGTTATAATGAAGCTTCGCTGCTGACTCAGATGGAGAAGCACGGGCTGGGAACCCCGGCTACACGTGCAGATATCATTGAGAAGCTGGTTAGCTCGGACACGATTGAACGCCAAGGCAATTTGCTGCATCCGACCGGTAAAGGCAAACAGCTGATAGGGCTGGTGTCGACGCAGCTGCGCACACCGGAGCTGACCGCGCGCTGGGAAGCCGAACTCGAGAAGATCGCTCGCGGGCAGGGTAAGCCGGAGCCTTTCCTGCAGGGTATCCGGAGTATGGCACAGGAGCTGGTATCCGGTGTCAAGAACAGCGGAGCGGAATACAAACCGCATAACGTCTCCAGCAGTCATTGTCCGGAATGCGGAACAAGGATGTTAGAAAAGAAGACGAAGCGCGGCAAGCTGCTGGTATGTCCGGCAGACGGTTGCGGTTATACCCGGGCAGGAGAAAAGAAACTGTCCAACCGCCGCTGTCCGCAGTGTCATAAGAAAATGGAGCTTAAAGAGGGCAAGGCAGGGCTCTATGTGCAGTGTTTGGGCTGCGGAATAACCGAAACCATGGATAAGGACCATAAACATATCAATAAGCGTGAGCAGCAAAAGCTGGTACAGCAGTATAGCAAGCCGGAAAGTGTAGGCTCAAATCTTGGCGATCTGCTCAAAGCCGCAATGGAAGCAAAGGCAAAGAGAGAATAGTCCAAGCTGGTTTACCATGACAGTTTATACCTTGATATGGAAATTAACTTCGGGTAAAAGTGCGTGAACAAGACTGCGGAGATGATCTGCAGTCTTGTTTAGGTTAAAGGATTGCGCAGATTAAAAGCGTGAGAGTATACTGTGATTTTTGCTAACGTGAAATGAAAAAAGATTGCTACTGTTATATGTAGGAGAGATATGGTTTACTGAAAGAATTAGGCTGGGAGGAAAGATCCCTGCAAATGTGAATGGAGTGATTTTGGAGTGGTACCTTCAAAAGCAGGTAGACAGTATGATCAGGAACAAGTGGCGGCTGGAACTTCTAATGAAAAAGGAAGCAGCCGGATTTTCTTTTTAGCTATCGTATTTATGTTCTGGTTCTCTTCATATATTTATGTCCCGGTACTCTCACCGTATGTGGAGCATCTCGGTGCTTCTTATGTTATGGTCGGTGCGGTACTTGGCGTGTACGGGCTGATGCAGATTCTGTTCCGGCTGCCGATCGGCATCGGATCGGATTATCTGAACCGGCGCCGGCCGTTCATTTATCTGGGCCTGGTCGCTAGCGGCACGAGCTGTCTAATCTTTATGGCCGGCGCAGATCCGGTCTGGGCATTAGTGGCCCGGGCTGTGTCAGGGATTGCAGCCTCTGCGTGGGTCGTGTACTCGGTAATGTTTGCGGGGTATTTTCCCAAGGAGGAAGCGGGGCGGGCGATGGGGATGCTCCAGTTCACCACCGTCATTGCCCAATTATCCAGCATGATGATCAGCGGCTACATGGTTGAGCATTGGGGCTGGAATACTCCTTTTATAGCCGGAAGTATTGTAGCAGTACTTGCTATGCTGCTTGCACTGCGTTTACCTGAACAGAGACAGGCGAAACGCGAAGGCGGGATCCGCCTCAGGGACTTGGCGGGTGTAATGAAGGAACCGCTGCTGGTCAAAGTTTCGCTGTTGTCCGTACTGGCGCATTGTGTTCTCTTCATTACGATGTTCGGCTACACGCCGAATCAGGCGCTGGATATTGGTGCAAGTAAGGAAAGCTTAGGCTGGCTGACATTGGCTTTTATGGTTCCGCATGCTGCAGCCACTCTATACGGCTCCCGGATGTTCGGCAGGCTGTTCGGGGATAGAGGAACTTTGCTGTTGGGTTTTGCCGGAAGTGCGCTGTTCACCCTGCTGATTCCGTCCATGCCGACGCTTGCTGCGCTGTGTGCTACACAGGTGGGGAACGGTTTTATGCAAGGTCTGATTTTTCCATTGCTTCTGGGCAAGTCGGTAGCGGGAGTAGAGTCGTTTAAACGGGCTACAGCGATGGGCTTCTATCAGGCAGTCTATGCATTTGGCATGTCAGGAGGCCCATTTGTAGCCGGATGGATGAGTGCTGCCTATGGGCTCAGAGGCGGTTTTTGGCTGGGCGGATTTGCCGCGGCACTGGCTGCGGTATTATCCTGGGTATGGATTCGTGAGCCCGTAGCAGCTGCCCAAAAGCTTCACAGAGCGAGGTAGATACTTTGCAGCTAATGTGAGGATTATTGGTTTTTTGAGGCAAAGGGGAATATAATAGAAAGTAGATAGGATGCAAGAAGGAGGGGCCGGAAAGATGGTCAGGGGCGTGCTGCTGTGGTTTGTGCTGATTAATATCATCGCGTATGTGGTGATGTCCGAGGATAAGAATAAAGCCCGCGCGCGGCGCGAACGTGTGCCTGAGAAGACGCTGTTTCTGCTGGCGTTTATGGGCGGCGCACTGGGTATATGGATTGCGATGTACCGCAAACGGCATAAAACAAGGCATACTTCCTTCCTGATCGGAATTCCGCTGCTGCTGCTGCTTAACATTCTGCTGTATGGGTATTTTTTAAGATAGTGTTTAGAAGGTAGGCTACTGGTTACACAAAACAGAAAGAGGTGGCGTATATGTTATTCTCTAAAATTTTGCTCGCCTATGACGGTTCAAAAGCTTCCAATCAGGCATTGGAGCGGGCGATCGAACTGGCTAAGGTAACTCCCGGTTCCTCCATTTACGTCGTACACGCATTCGAATTCCCGCGGTTTTTCATCGGGGAAGCTCTCGCGCCTCTGCCGGCTTCAGTGAACAAGGATTATTATGATTTGGCAGTGCAGACCACGGAAGAAGTGAAGGGACGTCTGGAAGAGGAAGGTCTGAATGCGACTGTTGAGCTGCTGCAGGGTTCTCCTGCTGAAGTGATTCTGAATTATGCCAAGGAGCAGAATGTGGATGTTATTGTCATCGGCAGCCGCGGACTTGGAGGAATACGTGAATTTGTCCTGGGCAGCGTAAGCCATAATGTGGTACAAAGCTCCCGGATTCCGGTACTGGTCGTAAAATAATAGAGGGTTAGCGGGCGGGACGCTTAGGTGTTCCTCCCTTTTTTCTATAGTTCTACAGGAAGCATAAACGTGGAGAAAGAGGCCATTCGCTGTTCGATTAGCCATTTTCAGGAATTTGATTGTGCCCAAAAGCGAACATTTTGACGGTTGGAAATAACAATGTTCGTGTTTAAGTTGACACGAAGTGTAGGGCATTGTTAAACTGAACCTATGAAGAGCTCGTATAAAACCGGGAATAGGGCCCGGAAGTTTCTACCCGGTAACCGTAAATTGCCGGACTACGAGGAAATAGGATGACTAGAACAGCTCTTAAGTGCCGCTCCGGTATCCGGGGCGGCGAGCTCTGCGCTTACTCTATCTCCGCCTTTGGCGGATAGCAGAGCAGTCCTCTCCTGATTCCTGCAGTAGTCTGGGTCCACCCGCAGCAAAATGCGTCTGGAATCCGGGCTTTTTTTTTCGAATTTATGGAAAACTAGTATGAAACGGGACAACTTAATGCAAATGAGTTTCTATATTGAGCAGAAGGTAGGTTGAAACATGTCTGTGCAGGTTGGGGTTATCATGGGCAGCAAATCCGATTGGGAAACGATGGAGCATGCCTGTGCCGTGCTGGAAGAGCTGAAAGTTCCGTATGAGAAAAGAGTCATCTCCGCACATCGTACGCCGGATCTGATGTTCCGCTATGCGGAGGAAGCAGCAGCACGCGGCCTCCGGGTTATTATTGCCGGAGCGGGCGGTGCAGCACATCTGCCGGGCATGGTCGCGGCAAAGACGATTCTGCCCGTTATTGGTGTGCCGGTGCAGACCAAGGCACTGAACGGCCTGGATTCGCTGCTATCTATTGTGCAGATGCCGGGAGGGATCCCGGTGGCAACGGTGGCGATTGGCCGTGCAGGGGCAACCAATGCAGGACTGCTGGCGGCGCAGATCATCGGTGCCTTTGACCCGGAGGTTCAAGGCCGGGTGCAGCAGCGTCGTGAAGCGATAGAGCGCGAAGTGCTAGAAAGCAGCGACAGCTTATGAGGCAGGAAGAATTGAAGGCCGGCGCTTTGGATGCAGCCCGCACGCTGCTGCCGGGCCGGACGACGGTCGGCGTGCTCGGCGGCGGCCAGCTCGGCCGGATGATGGCGCTGGCCGGCAGCGCCATGGGCTACCGCTTCGTGGCGCTGGACCCTGCGCCGGATGCGCCCTGCGGGCAGGTAACGCCGCAGATCACTGCGGCTTACAATGACCGGGGCGCGGCGCGGGAGCTGGCGCAGCGCGCGGATGTCATCACGTACGAGTTCGAGAACGTCGACGCCGGCGTAGCCGCCTTGCTGACGGAGGAATCGTACGTGCCGCAGGGCAGCACGCTGCTGTATACGACGCAGCACCGGCTGCGCGAGAAGGCCGCGATCGAGGCTGCGGGCGTGCCCGTTGCCCCATACCGCAAGGTCGGCAGTCTGGCTGAGCTTACCGCTGCGGCTGCCGAACTGGGCCTCCCCTGTGTGCTGAAGACCGCCACAGGGGGATATGACGGCAAGGGACAAGCCGTCATCCGCCAGCCTTCCGCGCTGGAAGCAGCCTTCCGGCAGGTGGCACACAATGCTGCAGAAGGAGCTGAGGTACCGGAGCTGGTGCTGGAGAAATTCGTGAAATTCAAGTGTGAAATTTCCGTCATTGCCGCGCGCAGCACCTCTGGTGAAGTGAAGTGCTTTCCGCCTTCGGAGAACATTCATGTGAATAACATCCTGCATCTGTCTATTGTGCCGGCGCGAGTCCCGGAGGAAATCCGGCAGCGGGCTTGCGAACTGGCCGAACGGCTGGTGTCCGGACTGAATGCAGTCGGACTGCTGGCTGTAGAAATGTTCGTTACAGATGACGGGGACTTATTCGTCAATGAGCTGGCTCCGCGGCCGCATAATTCGGGGCATTATACCATGGACGCCTGTGTGACTTCACAGTTCGAGCAGCATATCCGGGCGATCTGCAATCTGCCGCTCGGTGAGACTTCACTGCTTACCCCGGTGGTCATGGTGAACGTACTTGGAGAGCATTTGGACGGTGTGATTCAGCGGACCGGACAGGCTGATGAAGTAGCCAACCGGCTTGGGATTGTTCCCAAGCTTCATATATATGGTAAGACCGAGAGCAAAAACGGCCGAAAAATGGGCCATATCAACCTGCTCTGCAAGGATACCGGCCACGGATTGTCCTGGGTAGAGCAAACTAACCTTTGGAGGAACTGAGCAGATATGATCGAACGTTACAGCAGACCTGAGATGCGGGCCATTTGGACCGAAGAAAATAAATTTAATGCGTGGCTTGAAGTAGAAATTTGCGCTTGTGAAGCGTGGGCTGAACTGGGGGTTATTCCACAGGAAGACGCCGCCAAGCTGCGTAAGGATGCGAAATTTGATATTGACCGGATTAATGAGATCGAACTGGAAACCCGTCATGACGTAATCGCCTTTACCCGTGCGGTATCAGAGAGCCTGGGTGCAGAGCGCAAATGGGTGCATTACGGATTAACTTCCACAGATGTTGTGGATACAGCACTTGGTTACCTGCTGCGTCAGGCGAACGAGATTCTGGAGAAGGACATCATCAATTTCATCGAAATTCTCAAGGATAAAGCGATCGCCTACAAAGATACCCCGATGATGGGACGTACCCATGGTGTACATGCCGAACCTACAACCTTCGGTCTCAAGATGGCATTGTGGTATGAGGAAATGAAACGTAATCTGGAGCGCTTCCGTCATGCGGCTAAAGGCGTTCAATTCGGTAAAATTTCAGGTGCAGTCGGCACCTATGCCAACATTGATCCGTTCGTGGAAGAATTCGTCTGCAAGAAGCTGGGAACGAGCCCGGCTCCGATCTCAACACAGACGCTGCAGCGTGACCGCCATGCTGAATATATGGCTACACTTGCACTGGTAGCAACATCGCTCGACAAATTTGCCACCGAAATCCGCGCGCTGCAAAAGAGCGAAATCCGTGAGGTGGAAGAGGCCTTCGCCAAAGGTCAAAAAGGCTCCTCTGCGATGCCGCATAAACGTAATCCGATCGGCTGCGAGAACATCTCCGGACTGTCGCGCGTGATCCGCGGCCATATGGTTACAGCTTACGAGAATGTGCCGCTCTGGCATGAACGTGATATCTCCCATTCCTCTGTGGAACGGATTATCCTGCCGGATGCCACGATGCTGCTGAACTACATGCTGAACCGCTTCGGCAACATTGTGAAGAACCTGACTGTGTTCCCGGAAAATATGAAGCGCAACATGAACCGCACCTACGGTGTTCCATTCTCGGGCCGCATCCTGACCAAGCTGATCGACAAAGGCTTCAGCCGCGAGCAGGCGTACGATACCGTGCAGCCGCGTGCGATGCAGGCCTGGGAAGAACAGACCCAGTTCCGCGACATCGTCGAAGCTACCCCAGAGATCACTGCCGTGCTTAGTCCGGAGGAAATCGATGATGCCTTCAATCCTTCCTGGCACCTTAAGCATGTGGACACCATTTTCCGCAAGCTGGAACTTATCTAACTTATTAAAAGGTAAGTTAGTGGTGAACTAAGGAGCTGGAGATTAATACGGGCTGTAGCACGCACAGCTGCTGTTCAGGAGCGCAGCGATAGGATTGAACTATGGAATCAGTTAATTCGGAGCGGAGAGGAATTTTGGAACTGTAGGAGCGATAGCGTCCGCCTTTATGTTTGGATTTCAACCGTTAAAAACGGCTTTAATCAAGAAATCCAAACATAACAGCGGCCGGAAGTCCAAACATTCCTTGCAGTGATCCTATTAACCTGATGGGTATTTCAATTCCTGCCGATTCGGATTGAAGGAATAAAGCGTTCCTGCGCTTCCAGCTCAAGTATAGATGCAAGATCATTCGTTCAAGGGAGGAAAGGTCATGACATACCCTGCCGTTTCCACGGCTGTGGATCTCGTAAATGCACCGCTGCTCTATAAAGGTAAGGTTCGCGAATTGTACGATTTGGGGGAGCATGTACTGATCGTCGTTACGGACCGGATTTCCGCGTTTGACTATGTGCTCGACCCGGCGGTGCCGGACAAAGGCAATGTGCTGAACCGGCTTAGCGCCTTTTGGTTCGGCCAGACCAAAAATCTCATTGAAAACCATGTGGTACACATTGATGTGGATCAGCTCGGAGACATTGTACGGGACCGCGAGGCACTCAAAAACCGCGTCATGGTCGTACGCAAAGCAGAGCGGATCGATATTGAATGTGTGGTGCGCGGCTGCATAACAGGCGGAGGCTGGCGTCAGTATCAGGAGACCGGAAAAGTTAACGGTATTGAGCTTCCCAAAGGACTGCGCAAAAACGCCGTGCTGGCTGAGCCGATTTTTACACCTGCGGCTAAAAATGATGTAGGACACGATGAAGACATTCCCTTCGAGCAGATGCAGGAGCAAATCGGTGCAGAACTGGCGCTTGAGCTGAAGGAGAAAAGCCTGAAGCTGTTCGCTTTTGCCAGAGAATATTGCAATGAGCGCGGCATCATCCTCGCGGACTGCAAATTCGAGTTCGGCCTGCTGGACGGCAAAGTGATTTTGATCGATGAGATTTTTACGCCGGATGCTTCACGCTTCTGGGCTAAAGATAAATATGCGCTGGATATTGAAATTGACAGCATGGACAAGGAGCCGGTCCGGACGTATCTCTCCGCATCCTCCTGGGACAAGAACAGCACGCCGGACCCTCTGCCGACTGAAGTGGTGGAAGAAACCAGCCGCCGTTACTTGGATATCTATCACCGTCTAACCGGTAAGGATTTGTAAGCCAGTCTTTATGTAAGATGACCGCAGTATAAGCGCTAATGCACTTTTACAGTTAATCGGATGTCTCTTGTGGATGAAGGCCTTAGTCGGCTCATTAAATTTTAGGAGGAACTACAAGCGTATGTTAAAAGCGACAGTCTATGTCACCATCAAGAAAAGCGTGCTCGATCCCCAAGGTGTAGCAGTGCAAGGGGCGCTGCATTCGGTAGGTTTCCAGGAAGTTGAAAGTCTGCGTATCGGCAAATACATGGAGCTGACTCTCGATACGGACAACCGCGCTGAGGCGGAAGGACGCCTGAAGGAAATGTGCGAAAAGCTGCTGGCCAACACGGTGATCGAGGATTACCGCTACGAATTGGAGGACTAAAAGTCATGAAATTTGCTGTACTTGTCTTTCCAGGCTCCAATTGCGACATTGACTGCTACAAAGCGGTAGAGGACAGCCTTGGTGAACCTGTAGATTATGTGTGGCATACCGCGACGGACTTGTCGGCGTATGACTGCATTCTCGTGCCGGGCGGTTTCTCGTATGGTGACTATCTGCGCTGCGGCGCGATTTCCCGGTTTGCTCCGGTTATGGCCGAAGTGGCCAAAGCGGCGGAGCAGGGCAAATTCGTGCTTGGCATCTGCAACGGGTTCCAGATTCTGACCGAAGCGGGGCTGCTGCCAGGTGCACTGCGCCGTAATATGTCCATGAAGTTCCGCTGTCATGACACGGTGCTTAAGGTCGTTAATAACACAACCCCGTTTACAGTTGATTATGCGAAGGATGAAGAAATTGTCATTCCGATCGCACATGGCGAAGGCAATTATTACTGTGATGAAGAAACGCTTGCCAGTTTGCAGGCGAACAATCAGATCGTGTTCACATACAGCGATAACCCGAACGGCTCGGTAGCCGATATTGCGGGAATCAGCAACGCTGCAGGCAATGTAGTAGGCATGATGCCTCACCCGGAACGGGCAGCGAACAGCCTGCTGGGTTCGGAAGACGGCAAACGGATGTTTACATCCATTCTCAAGACATGGAGGGATCGTTATGACGCAGCAAGTATCCGCTAAGGAGCCGACCGCAGAGCAAATCGCGGAGCAGAAAATCTACAGTCAATTCGGAGTATCGGACAGCGAATATGAGCTCATCACTTCTTTCATGGGCCGCAAGCCTAACTATACGGAAATCGGCGTATTCAGCGTAATGTGGTCCGAGCACTGCGCGTATAAGAACTCCAAGCCGCTCCTTGGACGTTTCCCGACAAGCGGTCCGCGTGTACTGATGGGACCGGGCGAAGGCGCGGGCATCGTGGACATCGGAGACAACCAGGCGGTTGTATTCAAAATCGAAAGCCACAACCATCCGTCGGCAGTAGAGCCTTATCAGGGCGCGGCGACCGGGGTGGGCGGGATTATCCGCGATATTTTCTCCATGGGTGCAAGACCGGTAGCGCTGCTGAACTCCCTGCGTTTCGGGAAGCTTGAAAGCGACCGGGTGAAATATTTGTTCGAGCATGTCGTGTCCGGGATTGCAGGCTACGGTAACTGTATCGGCATTCCAACCGTCGGCGGGGAAATTATGTTCGACAACAGCTATGATGGCAATCCGTTGGTTAACGCAATGTGTGTCGGACTGATTGATCATGATAAAATCCAGCGCGGTGTCGCCAAAGGTGTTGGAAATCCCGTGTTCTACGTAGGTCCTCCTACCGGACGCGACGGTATTCACGGGGCTACCTTTGCTTCTGTAGAGCTGAGCGAGGAATCTGAAGCCAAGAAAACAGCGGTACAAGTCGGCGATCCGTTTATGGAGAAGCTGGTGATGGAATCGTGCCTCGAGCTGATCGACAGCGGAATCGTGCTTGGTATTCAGGATATGGGCGCAGCAGGCCTTACCTGTTCCAGCGCTGAGATGGCCAGCAAAGCGGGCAACGGCCTGGAGCTGTACCTGGATCAGGTGCCGCAGCGTGAAGAAGGTATGACGCCTTATGAAATGATGCTGTCCGAATCCCAGGAACGGATGCTGTTCGTGGTTGAGCCTAAGGATGAAGCGCAGGCACAGGAGATTTTTGACCGCTGGGGCGTGATCTGCCGCAAAGTGGGCAAGGTAACGGATGACGGCCGCCTGAAGCTGTTCCATCACGGTGAGGTTGTCGGAGATATGCCGGTAACGGCACTGGTAGATGAATGCCCAATCTACAAGAAGCCTTCGGCAGTTCCGGCTTATTATGAAGAGAATGCAAACGTAGATACCCTTCGTTATGAAGAAGTTACCGATCTGGGCGGCGCACTGCGCACGGTGCTGGCTTCGCCTACAGTGGCAAGCAAAGCCTGGGTGTATAACCAATACGATTACATGGTCCGCACCAGCACGGCGGTTCGTCCGGGCTCCGATGCAGCAGTGGTTACGATTCACGGCACACGCAAAGGCCTGGCAATGACCACAGACTGTAACGGACGTTATGTCTATCTGGACCCTGAAGTCGGCGGACGCATCGCGGTAAGTGAAGCGGCCCGCAATATTGTCTGCTCCGGCGCGAAACCGCTGGCGATTACGGACAACCTGAACTTTGGCAGCCCGGAGAAGCCGGAGATTTTCTGGCAGATGGAACGTGCCGTAGAAGGTATGGCAGAAGCCTGCCGTGTGCTCGATACGCCGGTTATCGGCGGAAACGTCAGCTTGTACAACGAAAATGCTTCCGGCGCCATCTACCCGACCCCTGTTGTCGGCATGGTTGGGCTGGTTGAAGATACGGATCACATTACGACACAAGCCTTCAAACAGGAAGGCGATGCTATTCTGCTGCTGGGTGTAACCAAAGCAGAGCTTGGCGGTAGCGAATTCCAATATGCCGTGCACAGTCTGACCGAAGGCCGTCCGCCGGCACTGGATCTGGCTACGGAGCAGAAGCTGCTCGACGCAGTACTAGGTACGATCCGCAGCGGTTTGGTCCGCTCTGCGCATGACCTGTCCGAAGGCGGCTTGGCAGCGGCACTGGCCGAGAGCTGCATCAGCGGCGGTATCGGTGCTAATGTGGAATTGTCTGCTGGCGGACTGCGTCCGGATGTAGCGCTGTTCAGCGAGACCCAATCCCGCATTGTGCTGACAGCAGCACCTGACCGTGCGGAAGAACTCAAAGCAGCCGTTGCTGCTTACGGCGTACCGGTGGAAATCATCGGAACTGTCGGCGGTGACAGACTGCGCGTATCCTTGGACGGTGCATCCGCACTTGATGAGGCTGTATCAGAACTCAAATCCGTTTGGGAGGATGCTATTCCATGTCTTATGAAGTAAAGACCGGGAACAAGCAGGAGACCCCCATCCTGTGGACCGGCGACTTTTACAATGAAGGAACGGGCTCGGGAGATATTTTTGACACGTTAAAAGAAGAATGCGGCGTCTTCGGGGTCTTTGGACACCCGGAAGCCGCCTCCATGTCTTATTATGGACTGCATGCCCTGCAGCACCGTGGGGAAGAGAGCGCAGGCATCTGCGTAGCAGACGGCCGTGATTTCAACTACCACCGCGGCATGGGCCTTGTTAAGGAAGTCTTCGACAAGGACAAAATCGCTTCGCTGGTCGGTGACATGTCCATTGGACATGTGCGTTATTCCACCAGCGGAGACAGCCGGCTGACCAATGCGCAGCCGCTGGTCTTCAAGTACCGCGACGGCGATCTGGCAATTGCCACTAACGGTAATATCGTGAATGAGCCGCTGATCCGCAAGCAGCTTGAAATGAGCGGCTCCATCTTCCAGACCACCAGCGACACCGAGGTGCTGGCGCATCTGATTGCGCGTTCGCCGAAGGATTTTGTCGAAGCGGCCAAGGATGCGCTGCGCCAGCTCGTCGGCGGCTTCGCGTTCCTGCTTATGACCAACGACAAGCTGATCGTTGCCTCTGATCCGCACGGGCTTCGCCCGCTGGTGATGGGCCGCCTCGGTGAAGCGTATGTCTTTGCTTCCGAGTCCTGCGCACTTGAAGTCATCGGGGCCACGCTGGTGCGTGATATCGAACCGGGCGAGCTGCTGGTGCTGGACAAGAACGGCTTCCTGGAAGACCGTTTTACAGAACCAAAGCGCAAAGCATTGTGTGCGATGGAATATATCTATTTTGCCCGTCCCGACAGTGACCTCAACGGCGCAAACCTTCATTCCGCCCGCAAGAGGATGGGCAGCCGGATGGCGCTGGAATCCTTTGTGGATGCGGATATTGTAACCGGAGTGCCGGATTCCAGTATCTCCGCAGCTATCGGCTATGCCGAGCAGACGGGTATCCCGTACGAGCTTGGACTGATCAAGAATAAATACACCGGCCGGACGTTCATCCAGCCGAGCCAGGAGCTGCGCGAGCAGGGCGTAAAGATGAAGCTTAGCGCTGTGCGCCGCGTTGTCGAAGGCCAGCGCGTCGTCATGATCGACGACTCGATCGTCCGCGGCACGACCTCACGCCGGATCGTTAATCTGCTGCGCGAGGCCGGAGCGCTTGAAGTGCACGTGCGGATCACCTCGCCGCCGTTTAAGAATCCGTGCTTCTACGGTATCGATACTCCGGACCGCCGCGAGCTGATTGCGTCCTACAAGACTATTCAAGAAATGTGCGAGGAGATTAACGCCGACTCCCTTTCCTTCCTCTCACCGGAGGGACTGATCCAGTCCATCGGCGGCTACAGCAGCAATGAGTATAAGGGAGGCCTCTGCCTCTCCTGCTTCGATAATGATTACCCGACGCAGGTGGATTTCGGCGGGGAAGAAAAGGATGGGTGCAGCTGCTGACGAAGGCATCCCCTAAGTCGTGGTGTCCATCCCCCTAAGTCCCCCTTGCAAAGGGGGATTCCGGAGGGCTCAGCCCTCCGGCCACCCGAAAGCTCGGCGGTAGGAGTTTGCTCTAAACTTGCTAAGATGGCGTGGGTGCGGGTGCCCGCTTTGTCCTGCGGACACGCTCTACGGCGCTGCGGGCCATGGCGGCCTGCGGCCCCGCCGGGCAACTGGCTCGTAAACCTGGCTGTTTGCTCCGCAAAAGCGAGGGTTTACTAGCTCTGATGGGCGCGGCTTCGCCCCGCGCCCGAGGCTCGCGCCCCCGTCTGTTTGCTCCGCAAAAGCGGGCTGGCTCTCGCTTAGCGAGGCGCTTGGCTTCGCCAAGAGCGCGGAGCCACTGCCCCTGTGCAAGGCGCAAACTTCGGCTTGCGGCGGGGGTTACCCCGGTGGTTGGAAGCCATGGAGAGGAAGTTTGGAACTGTAGGAGCGTAGCGTTCGCCTTTATGGGCCGATTTCTACCGCGGATCGCGGTTTAAATCAGGAAATCGGCCCATAACAGCGACCGGAAGTCCAAACTTTCCTTGGAATGGCGCTCCAATAACCACCAGAGAATCCCTGCCGCCCCGAATCACGCGTTCTAAACTAATTAAAGATGAGGTGTCCAAAAGTGTCGGAAGCTTATAAAAACGCCGGAGTGGATATTGCGGCTGGCAATGAAGCGGTAGAACGCATGAAGAAGCATGTGAAGCGCACATACCGTCCGGAGGTCATGACAGAGCTTGGCGGATTCGGCGCACTGTTCGGCCTTAATAAAGATAAATACGAAGAGCCGGTGCTGGTATCGGGAACCGATGGTGTCGGCACCAAGCTCAAGCTCGCTTTCGCGGCAGACCGCCATGACACAATTGGCATCGACGCTGTAGCGATGTGTGTCAACGACATCGTCGTACAAGGTGCAGAGCCGCTGTTCTTCCTGGACTATCTGGCCTGCGATAAAGTCGTGCCGGAGAAGATCGAAGCCATCGTGGCCGGAATTGCTGAAGGCTGCCATCAGGCAGGCTGCGCGCTGATTGGCGGCGAAACGGCTGAAATGCCGGGCATGTACGCTGCCGGCGAATACGATATTGCCGGATTCACAGTGGGCGTAGCGGATAAGGCCAAGCTGGTTACCGGTGCAGACATTGCTCCTGGAGATGCTGTAATCGGCCTTGCCTCCAGCGGTATTCACAGCAACGGCTTTTCGCTGGTGCGCAAGCTTTTGCTGGAGCAGGCGGGTTATGAGCTGAACGATGTGGTTCCTGAGCTTGGCGCTCCGCTTGTGGACGTGCTGCTCGCACCGACTAAAATCTACGTAAAACCGCTGCTAGCCCTGTTGGAGCAGCTGACCGTTAAAGGCATGGCGCATATTACAGGCGGAGGCTTTATCGAGAATATTCCGCGGATGCTGCCGGATAACGTGAATGTAGAAATTAACTACGGCTCCTGGCCGATCCAGCCGGTCTTCGGCCTGATGCAGGAGAAAGGCAGTGTAACGAACCGCGATATGTTCACCACCTTCAACATGGGAATCGGTCTGGTACTGGTAGTACCTGCTGCAGACAGTGAGCGTGCGCTCGAGCTGCTGAAAGCAAGTGGAGAAGAGGCTTATCTGATCGGAACGGTGACCGAAGGGGAGCGCATCGTTACCTTTACAGGAGCTGAGGTCTGATGAGTTCCAGCCGGATCGCTGTATTTGCTTCCGGTCAGGGCAGCAATTTTGCTGCACTCATTGAAGCGCAGAGAGCCGGGCAGCTTGGTGAGGGAAGCATTGAGCTGCTGGTCTCTGACCGGCCGGAAGCGCCTGTAGCACAGCGGGCGGAGGCTGCGGGCGTACCCGCCCTCCTGCTGCGGCCGAAGGATTTCGCCAGCCGCGAGCTGTATGAGGCGGAGATTGTGGCCGAGCTGAAGCGCCGGGACATCGGGCTGATTGTACTAGCCGGTTACATGCGGCTGATCAGTCCGGTGCTGCTGGAGCCCTTTGCGGGAAGGATTATCAACATCCATCCTTCGCTGCTGCCGGCCTTTGCCGGGAAGGATGCGATTGGACAGGCACTGGATTACGGTGTGAAGCTTACAGGAGTGACCGTGCATTTTGTCGACGGTGGCATGGATACCGGACCGGTTATTGCCCAGCGCAGTGTTACGGTGGAAGCTGGGGACACGGCTGATTCACTGGCACAGCGGATTCACCAGATTGAATATGAGCTGTATCCGGAGGTTGTCCGTGCTTTTGCAGCCGGAAAAGTTGAGCTGAACGGCAGGCATGTTCTTGTCCGGCAGTAAGCTGCCATTCGACCTTCTGCATAGCATCACCATCCGCAGGTTCTGATATTTCTCGGGAAATATTGCACAAAGTTCGGAGGGTGTCGTTTGACGGCTATAATGCCGGTTGTCTTGACGAATGCATTCCGCGTAGTGTGACAGGATTCACCTGGGATGGATCTGGTTGTACTTTGTGCAATAGAATCCCTTCTGATCAACTGTATAGTCCGTTCTATTGTATTCCGTACAATTGTTGTCTTTAAAATGAGGTCAAAATAGCATTAACCTGAAAATCTGCTGCACAAAATGTAATAGATTCTATTTTCAGATGGATTCACCTGTCATCTGTTGTACAAAGTACAATAGATCCTCTTTTTTCTAGAGTTTAGCGATTCATAGAAGTTCGACCGCAAGTTTTATTCAAACAACACTAATCTTGCATCATCCGGAGGAGGACTATTCAAGTGAGTATCAAAAGAGCGCTGGTCAGCGTATCGGACAAACAGGGCATCGTGGATTTTTGCCGCGAGTTGTCTGCACTAGGCGTAGAAATTATCTCCACAGGCGGCACTAGCACACTTTTGGCTAAAGAAGGCGTACCGGTTATCGGTATTTCCGATGTAACAGGCTTCCCCGAAATCATGGACGGACGCGTCAAAACGCTGCATCCTGCTGTACACAGCGGCCTGCTTGCGGTTCGTGACAATGAGGAGCACACACGGCAGATGACTGAGCTGGGTCTCGGTTACATCGACCTGGTGGTGGTGAATCTGTATCCGTTCGCGGAGACGATTGCCAAGCCGGATGTGTCGTACGAGGAAGCGATCGAGAACATCGATATCGGCGGACCGACGATGCTGCGTTCCGCGGCGAAGAACCATGCTTTTGTCAGCGTGGTTGTGGATGCTGCGGATTATGCCAATGTGCTTGAAGAGGTGCGTGCAGGGGGAGATACGACCCTTGAAACCCGCAAACGTCTTGCGGCAAAAGTGTTCCGCCATACGGCGGCTTACGATGCCCTGATTGCCGATTATTTGGCCAATGTGACCGGTGAACCGCTGCCGGAGCGCTATACTGTTACTTATGAGAAAATCCAGGGTCTCCGCTACGGGGAGAATCCGCACCAGAAGGCGGCATTCTACCGCAAACCGCTTGCGGCGCAGGATACACTGACAGCAGCCGAGCAACTGCACGGCAAGGAATTGTCCTACAACAACATCAACGACGCCAATGCGGCGCTGCAAATCGTTAAGGAGTTCGAGGAGCCGGCTGTGGTGGCTGTTAAGCATATGAATCCTTGCGGAGTAGGCGTGGGAACCAGTGTGTACGAAGCCTATCAGAAAGCGTACAACGCCGATCCGACCTCCATCTTCGGCGGAATCGTTGCCGCTAACCGGATCATTGATGCGGATACTGCAAATCTCCTGAAGGATATCTTCCTGGAAATCGTATTGGCGCCGGGCTTCACTGAGGAAGCGCTGGAGATCCTGACGAAGAAGAAAAATATCCGTCTGCTCAAGATCGGCAATCTTAGTGCCGCAGCGGCGCGCAAGAGCAGCTTTGTTGTGACTTCAATCGAGGGCGGCATGGTTGTGCAGGAGAGCGATGTACACTCCGTAAATGCGGATGAGGTGCAGGTTGTTACTGACCGCAAGCCTACCGAAGAAGAGCTGAAGCAGCTGCTGTTCGGCTGGAAGGTCGTTAAGCATGTGAAGTCCAATGCGATCGTGCTGGCAGCGGATGATATGACGGTCGGCGTCGGTGCAGGCCAGATGAACCGGGTGGGCGCAGCGAAGATTGCTATCGAGCAGGCGGCTGACAAAGCCAAGGGTGCTGTTCTCGCTTCCGATGCGTTCTTCCCGATGGGCGATACTCTGGAAATGGCGGCAAAAGCAGGCATCACCGCGGTTATTCAGCCGGGCGGGTCGATCAAAGACGAGGAATCCATCAAGGTTGCCAATGAATACGGAATCGCTATGGTCTTCACCGGCGTCCGCCATTTCAAACACTAGACAGTCGGGAGGATTTCATTTCAATGGATATTTTAGTGGTCGGCGGCGGAGGCCGGGAGCATGCGATCATCTGGAAGCTGTCCCAAAGCCCTGCAGCCGGTAAAATCTACTGTGCACCCGGCAATGCCGGGATTGCCCAGCTGGCAGAGTGTGTGCCGATCGGTGTATTTGAGTTCGATAAGCTGACGGCCTTCGCCAAAGAGAAAGAGGTAGGACTTGCGGTCATCGGTCCTGATGACCCCCTGGCTGCAGGAATTGTCGATGCGTTCGAAGCGCAGAACATTCCGGTATTCGGTCCGCGCAAGAATGCGGCTGAAATTGAAGGCAGCAAAACGTTCATGAAGGATCTGCTTCACAAATATCATATTCCGACAGCAGCCTACGAGAAGTTCAGCGATTATGAAGCTGCGCTTGCCTATTTGCGCGGGCAGGGACTGCCGATTGTTATTAAGGCCGATGGACTGGCAGCCGGTAAAGGAGTTACCGTTGCGTATTCGCGCGAGGAAGCCGAGCAGGCGCTGCGTGATATTATGGTAGCCAAGGTGTTCGGCGAAGCCGGCGCCCAGGTCGTGATTGAGGAGTTTCTGGCCGGACAGGAAATGTCGATTCTCGCTTTTGTCGACGGAGAGACCGTTCGCCCGATGGCGGCTGCGCAGGATCACAAGCCAATATTTGACGGTGATAAGGGGCCTAATACAGGCGGTATGGGGACTTATTCGCCTCTGCCGCATATTGATGAAGCCATTATCCGCGAGGCAGTCGAGACGATTATTGAGCCTACGGCCAAAGCCATGGTAGCGGAAGGCCGTTCCTTCAGCGGCGTGCTGTTCGCGGGGCTGATGATTTCACCGGACGGCAAGCCTAAGACGATCGAGTTCAATGCGCGATTCGGCGATCCGGAGACACAGGTTGTTCTGCCGCGGCTGCGGAGCGATCTGCTGGAGATCTTTTTGGCGGTGGCTGAAGGCAGACTTGCTGATATCGACATTGAGTGGAGCGATGAAGCGGCTGTCTGCGTGGTCTTGGCCTCCGAAGGTTATCCGGGAGCTTATCCGAAGGGCGTGCCAATTACCGGGCTTGAGGAAGCCGGAGACGGGCTCGTATTCCATGCAGGCACGGCGCGGGATGAGGAAGGGCGCTGGATCACGAACGGCGGACGTGTACTGGGTATTGTAGGCAGGGGGGCGAATATTGCCGAAGCCCGCAATGCAGCATACACAAGCGCGGATAAGATTCACTTCGCTGGAAAGCAGAACCGCAGTGATATTGCCATGAAGGCACTGATCTGAGGATAAAGAACTGCAACCTAGCAAATTTTTACGCTATTAGTCCCAAAAAAGGACTGACAAGTGATAGAAGAAGTGCTATAATACAACACGTACGGGGGAAAATGTGCGGATATATACAGATAAAGGGTCTTTCCTTTCATGGAAAGGCCTTTTTTAAATCAGTTTTTTACGTACGGCATGCCTGTTGTCTTATATAGAATGCCTCGTGCCGGGAAATGATACTTATAGTGCAAAAGTAGCGATACGCTTATGCGAATGGCTAGCCACAGATTTAAGGGGGAATCACTTTTGAGTAAGGTTGGAAGAAATGACTTATGCCCATGCGGAAGCGGGAAAAAATACAAAAGATGCTGCCTGGGTAAAGAAACGTCAGCGGTGGAGTCTATATTGCGGCTCGTAACAACGGAAGAGGCGGCAGCCCGCGAGGCTGTAATGGCTGAACCGGAGGCGATGCCAGCGGCTCCAGAAGCAATCGTCCGGCCTGAAAGCAAGCTTACGCTGACCAAGCTGAAAAAAATGGTTGCACGTGAGCTGAAATGGGAGCATCCGGCCCATGAACAGCTGGCATTGCAGCTGATTGAGAGCATGAGGGAGCAGTACGAGCGGGAACTGATTTTTGAAGCACTGGTTCTCTGGAACGGCTTCTCCCGCCAGACCAAACCTGCGGTGAAGAAATCAGGCTCGTTCTGCGCGGCCATTGAATATATATTATCAGAGGAATACGGCTTCACTCTGACCCAGACTGGGCTGGCCGAAAAGTATGAGGTTACCACGGCAACCATCTCCCGTAAGGTGAAGGAGATACTTAACTATATAGAGGAATACGGCATGAACGGAGAATCGGATGAACTGCTCGTCCTTAACGGCCCGGGCACGCCCAGAGAGAAATCGCAGATGCTGTTGCACAAATCCATGGAAGCCACCTCTGTGAAGCGGCGGATTCAGCTGGCGGAAGCGGCACTGGAGATCTATCCGGATAACTCCGATGCCTACCTGATCCTCGCCGAGGAGTCAGAGAATGAGCAGGAAGCACGGGCTTTGCTGAAAGCAGGGATCGCTGCCGGCGGACGTGAGCTGGGCGAGGATTTTTTTGCTGAGAATAAAGGTCATTTCTGGGGGCTTCATGAAACCCGTCCTTATATTCGTATATGCAAGAGCTATGCCGAATCCTGCTGGTTTGGCGGAAAAGCGGAAGAAGCGGCACAGACGCTGGAGCATATTCTGGAGCTTAATCCGGATGACAATACCGGAGCGCGTTATTTGCTGGCTGCGGTGTACCTCTACAGCAATCAGCTGAAAGAGGCGGAGCAGGTGCTTAAGAAATACGGCAAGGAGGATGCCGCAGCAGCTTTTGCCTATGACCGGATTGTCCTGGAGTATAAAAAGAACGGAATCACCTCCCAGCTAAAAATGCTCTACCGTGTAGCGCGCGGAGTGAACAAGCATGTGCCTGATTATTTACTGGGTGTGAAACGGCTGCCGCATAATCTTCCGGATTTTGTCGGCATGGGTGACTCCAATGAAGCGATTGAATACGTTATTATGCATTCCCGTTTATGGGCAAGTGTGCCGGATTTATTAAAATGGATGCTGAAGCAATAGAGATGTAGAGCTGCCGGGAAATCCCGGTAGCTCTTTTTTTAAGGATAAGAATGGATATGTTTTGGAATCCCGTCAAAGTACCTGAGTAATCATCGGAGCTAAAGCCCCAGTTTGTGGGGCTATTTTATGTTGTATTGGTCTAAATACATAGGTTTTATCATCAAAGTAGGACAAAAGTTTTATTATATAATATGCTGCAAAAAAAATGGGGAAAAAGAGAAAAAAACTGTTGACGAGCCTAAAATAATTGGCTATATTTGTAATATATTAGAAAATGTTATCAGTTATCAGCGAAGAAGCAGAGGATACTGCATGTACTGCCGATGTTCCTTTTAGGGGGTGGTTAATTGAACTACACAACCACGATTCGCAGCGAGCTGGAAGATTTCATCGAACGGGAAGGCTTGAATCTCAGCCAACTGGGCAGGAAGGCAGGCCTGAATGCCGGCACCGTCAGCTCCATTCTGAAAGGAAACAGGATTATGGCGGTTGACCAACTGGACAGGATGACTAAGGTGCTGAACCTGCCGGAAGGTTATTACTATGTGCAATATATTCAGGAGTGTATCGTAGAGACTGTGCCTAACTGGCGCAGAATCAGGCCGTTCCTTTTCCGCTGTGCGGAGCTGGACAGTCTGGATTGCATCCGCCGGTCAGTGCAGCTACTGCTCGACAACTTGACTTATTCGCCGCTGCTGTTTGAAGTTGCTGAAGAGTTCCTTACTGCGGGTAAACATAAGGCTGCTATTATTCTCTATGAAGGCGTTGCTGCAAGTGAACGAAGGCAGCACTCGGAGCGTCTGGCCTTTTGCCAGTACCGGCTGTTTACGCTTCGCTTAGGTGATAATCAGGAGCGCAATCTTCAAGCAGCCATACAGTTTGAACCTTTTGTGGACAGGCTGGATGAAACGGATCAACTCGATGCCTTGAGGGAGTTAGCGAATACATACAAGTCATTACAACGTTGGGATAAGGTTGACGAAATCGTAGAAGAACTGGGAAACAAAGCAAAAATACAGCTGCAGTTGCCCTCAAAGCTTGTACATAGGAGAGGGGAAGCTAGAAAGAAACTTAAAAGACCGCTCTTTGTCTATTTAACATTTTCCTATCTGCTCCGCGGCGGTGTTTGTGATGCGAGAGGTGCTTATGAAGAGGCGCTTCAATATGCATATAAATATGCCGACTTAAGCTGGGTGAAGGACCAGGATGAAGAAACGCAGAAGTGGGTTCAGCTGTTTAAGGGTTGGGCCAAAGCCAATATTTTCGTCTATAAGCTCAGGATTGGGCACGAAAGTGTCATATCTGACTATGCAGAATTCATTGATCATAATGAAGATGAGCTGCTGATAGGGATCCATAATATAGCAAGTGCTGCTAATAAATTTGATTTTGACATAGACCCTATTCTTGAGAAGTATAAGTCACGAATTTTGGCCTATGCAACGCCGCAACCGGAGTCCATAGGTATGTACACGCATCAGATTATAGCTGAAGAGTCTACACTATGCTTTTACGAATTAGCTTATTATTATTTATCCAGAAAGGCTTTCCCAGAAGGCTTTAAATACCTTCTAGCTGGTTTAGTGATAGCTAATTGCATCAATAAAGATACACGTATTCTTTCATTTGTACGATTGTTTGAGAAATTCCGGGATTACGCAACTTTTGATATACAACGAAATTATCAAAATTTAATGAAAAGGGAGATTGGTAAACATGAAAAGAAAAGTGGCGGCATTGTTAGTGGCAAGTAGTTTGTTGTTGGCAGCTGTGGTTCCTGCAGTATCTGCAGGCAGTATTGTCCCTTCAGGTCTTCATGGCGGGTGCTAATTCTTCTAATTCATCATTAGCTCAATATTCACGGACCAGCCCCCCGGCTGGTCTTTTTCTTTTCATAATTTTTAATATTTATCTGAAAAAAATTTCACATGGAGAAAGGCATAGTCTTTTACAATACTATCGAAAGGAGGGATAAAAGGTGAAAGAATCAGAGATTCTCAAGCAAAGTATCGAACAAGCCCGGCACAACTTAAATAAGCTCGAAGAGCAATTCTACCTGGGCCATCCCGCCGTGCTCCATCAATCGATGGTACTCGACGAACTTATAAATGAATACAACCGGCATTACTTCAAAGAGTTAATGGGCTCCCTGCACAGCAATGAACCCGCGGGCGAGGGGCTATGGCCGGCACAATCGCTGCGTCTGCGTTATATCTGAACGACTCCACTCACAGAAGTATCATAGGGCAGTACCTGTACGTGGTTGCGGCAAAACGCTTGAACAACATTTGAATTGATCTCTGCCGCATCCGCATCCTCTTTTTGCGATTCCCCTGCTTTTATTCTGCCAATTACTCCATCTTTATTGAACGCAACACCCCTTCAATGATATTAAACCTAACATTAAACTCATCATTAACCCCGGTTTTACCGATAATTAAGTTAATAAATGAATATTTACTGATGAAAATGTTTATTTAATTCGCTTTTTTCTGAAAAAAGCTGACATGGACACAGTTTTTTCACAGCTCGATGCAAAACGTTAAAGGGATAAAGAGTTTTTTTGCAGAAATAAGCAGAAATAAGTCGAATGCATAGGCAGCATACAGAAGAGAGAACTGTCGGCTCATATTTATAAAAGGTGGGGAGCCCTATGGCACTAAGAAAAATCAAGGAAGAGATAAGCAAGAAGGGGCAGAAGCCTGAGCTGAAGGCAGTGGACGGGGCAGCCCTTCCGCCTTCGTACCGGTCCAAGGAGAACGCGAAGCCGCGCGCCTGGAAGTCGTCGATTGGTGAAGTCCGGAATATGGGGATTCGCAGCAAGCTGTTTTTGTCCGTGATCTTGTCTGTTGTGGCTATTTTCGTTATTGTATCGGTAGTTATTTATAGCAATGCCAAACAGATTATCGTAGACGATCTGCACAGTTCCCTTTCTTACGAGAAGGAAAAAATCAGTGTGAAGGTGGGTGATCTGATCCAGCCCGCCTCAGACAGTGTGGAATTGCTGAATGCGAACGCCTATGTCCGCAACTTCATCGCACAGGTGGATTCTGCGGATACGGTCAAGACCACTGAGGGGTACAGCGAATTAATTCAGACGCTTAACCTGATTAAGGATAGCAACAAGAATCTGCTCAATGTATATATCGGCCTGGATGCGGTGAATAAGGTCATTACCCAGGATGAGTTCGAGCCTCCGGCAGACTTCAATATGAAGGAACGCGGCTGGTATGCTACCACGGTCCAGAACAACAAGCTGACGGTGACGGATCCCTACATTGATGCTGGTTCAGGGAAAATGGTTGTCAGTGTTACAGCGCCGATCCTGAATGACGCCGGCAAGCTGATCGGGGTGGCCGGGGCGGATATCTCAACGGAGCAGATTATCCAGGCGCTGAGCGCTTTTAATTACAACGGCAGCGGATTTGCCATATTGATCGATAAGACGGGGACGTTTATCTATCATCCCGACACTGATAATATCCTGCTGCAGAAAATGAGCGATCTTGGAGCAGACTGGAAGGCTGTCGGCGAAAAAATGGTTCAGTGGGGCGCGAATGTGATCCTGACGGATATCGACGGCAAAGCCAGCTATGTCTCCTATGCGCCAGCGGTGGACAAACAGTGGTCCGTTGCACTAATGGTTCCCCAGAAGAATGCTGAGAAGGAACTGCAGACGTTTAAGCTGATATTCTTCCTGTCGATTATTATTTCTGTTGTAGTGATGTTAGTACTGCTCTATTTGGTCTCGGGCAGTATTCTGAAGCAGATTCCCATTCTGACAGCAGCGTTCCAGAAAGCCATGATGGGGGATCTGTCAGCGCGGGCCAGTGTTACGGCGAAAGATGAAATTGGTGTGCTGGCGGAGGGGTTTAACGATATGATTTCTTCTCAGCAGAGATTGATACAGGACATTAAGCTAAGCTCACACAGTATCTCGGAGGCACTGGACAACACCGAGAAGAATGTATTTGTACTCGACGGGAGTATTTCGGAAATCTCGGCGATAACCGAGGAGTTGTCGGCCGGGATGCAGCAGACGGCAGCTACTATGCAGGAAATGAACGCCAGCACGAATGAAATCGAGTCTGCGATCAGCGGCATTGCCCGTAAAGCCCAGGAAGGCGCCGAGGCGGCCGGACAGATCAATGAACGTGCTGATAAGCTGAAGGAAGCTGCTATCCGGTCCAGGCAGCAAGCGGATGTGGTATACGGGCAGAGCGAGGAGAAGCTGCGCAGTGCGATAGAGCAGGCGGGGTCCATCTCACAGATCACGGCCTTGTCAGGCGCGATTCTTGAAATTGCCGCGCAGACCAATCTGCTGTCGCTTAATGCATCCATTGAAGCTGCCAGAGCGGGTGATGCAGGCCGGGGCTTCGCCGTTGTAGCTGAGGAGATCCGCAAGCTGGCTGAAACTTCACGCACGACTGTTACGGAGATCCAGGACGTAACCGAATCCGTTGTAAAGGCGGTCTCCAAGCTTGTTGAGGGTGCGGAGAGTATGCTGCGCTTTATGGACAGCCAAGTGCTGAAAGATTACGATTCCATGCAGGAGACCGGTCAGCGGTACAGTGAGGATGCCCGGTACATTGATGAGCTCGTGACGGATTTCAGTGCCACTTCCGAACAGCTTCTCGCCTCTATTCAGAGCATGCTGACAGCGATTGGAGAGACCAGCAGCGCTGCGAACGAAGGGGCAGAAGGGGCCAGCAGCATTGCTGTCCAGGCAGAGCAGATTATCGGTAAATCTGGTGAGATCGTGACGGAGATGGACGAGATTAAGAATAGCTCGGCACTGCTGCAGCAGGCCGTATCCAGATTTAAGGCATAAAGGTTCAAAGTATTTCGTAAGCCAGCTTTGCGGCCAAGGCGCAAAGCTGGTTTTTTATGGGATTATGTGAATACTTATGTTGTATGTTTGCCTGTTGAGTATTGCCTGGAGAGGACAGTTCTTGATAAAATGTCCTTGGAAGAGTATGTTACAAGAAGCGGAAATTATAGATAGAGACAGTGAGGCGAGGAATTGATGAGAGACGGCGAAGACCGGATCGTAGGAATGGAAGATATTGTGCGGGCACACCATGTGCTGCGGGAGGTAATCGTCCGTACGCCGCTTCAGCTGGATGCGGTGCTGTCAGCCAAGTATGACTGCAATGTATACTTGAAGCGCGAAGATTTGCAGATTGTCCGTTCCTTCAAGATTCGTGGCGCATACAATATGATTCGCAGCCTGCCTGCTGAAGATAGAGCCAAGGGTATTGTCTGCGCAAGTGCGGGGAACCATGCACAAGGGGTAGCTTACTCCTGCAAAGCGCTGGGGATTAAAGGGAAAGTCTATATGCCAAGCACGACACCGAACCAGAAGATCAAGCAGGTCCGGCGCTTTGGCGGTGAATTTGTGGAGGTTATTCTCAAGGGGGATACCTTTGATGATGCGTATGAAGAGGCCCTTCAGGCTTGCGTAGATCATAGCATGACCCTGATTCACCCGTTTGATGAACCGCGGATTATTGCCGGTAACGGAACGATTGCCATGGAGGTTATGGAGAGCCTGGACAAGCCGGCGGATTTTGTGTTTGTCACCATTGGCGGCGGCGGTCTGGCAGCAGGCGTAGCCACCTATGTGAAGACCGTAAGTCCTGCGACGAAGGTCATCGGTGTGGAGCCGACAGGGGCAGCTTCCATGAGTGAAGCCCTGCAATGCGGAGAAGTTGTCACCCTGGCGGAGATTAATAAATTTGTAGATGGGGCTGCCGTGAAGCGTGTCGGCGGATTAACCTATGATATTTGTGCCCGTCTTTTGGATGATGTGGTCAAAGTGCCGGAGGGCAAGGCGTGCACGACGATTCTGGAGCTGTACAATGAGAATGCCATTGTTGTTGAACCGGCAGGCTCGCTGCCTATTGCGGCACTCGACATGTACCGGGATCAAATCCGCGGCAAAACCGTGGTCTGTATCGTCAGCGGCGGCAACAATGATATTGACCGGATGCAGGAAATTAAGGAGCGTTCGCTCATTTATGAAGGACTCAAGCATTACTTCATGATCAACTTCCCGCAGCGTGCCGGTGCGCTGAAGGAGTTCCTGGCCGAAGTGCTCGGACCTGATGATGACATTACCCGTTTTGAATATACCAAGAAGAATGATAAAGAGAACGGGCCGGCGCTTGTCGGGATTGAGCTGTTCCAGCGGGAAGATTATGAGCCGCTTATCGAACGGATGAAGCAGAAGGGCGTCGATTATACGGAGATTAACAAGGAGCCTAATTTATTCAATATGCTGATCTAAAATAATAAAAAGGCCCGTCTCGGAGCAATTCCGGGGCGGGCCTTTCTGTTTATTCTAAGTCAGTGGGACTTCTTCCTTCAAATAGTTCTCTACGCTGGCATCCTGCTTATAGCCGTTCTCTTTCAGCAGCTTCATCAGGCCGTCAAGCTTCTGCAGGTACGGGCTGCTGCCGTTGTTTTTAGACAGAATACTGGTGTAGGCCTTCTGTGCCTCCAAATCCATTTCCAGATTGTCATAGTGGAAGAGCGGTGTATTGTTCTGTCCGTAAAAGGTATTGGTGACATACATCCGATACAGTGCCTTGACCGCTGTGATCCGGTTAGACTTGGGATAGTGCTGGACGAACTGCTCCTGGTTCAACGCTCTGGCGGCAACCTCGGACCAGCCGATGACCAGTCCGTTATCCTTGGAAGAGGGCAGATCCGACTCCGTAGCCATAATCGTTATATAATCGCGGATGTCACTCATTACGTACACTTTATATTTGCGGTAGGCGGCGTAATCAATGACCGGGAAAAAGGAGCCCTCGGCCGTCTCCAGCTTATACCCGCTCTCCCCGGCACTTTTCAGTAAGGTGCGCAGGGTGGCGTCCTCTGTACTCTCGGCCAGCTTAGCCATGCTGATCCCTGCTTTGTAAACGGAGGTAAGCTTCCGCTGTACAGAGCTGCCGCTGAATCTGCTCTCCCAGACAGGAAGTGCCGCCTTATGGAGGTTCTCGAGCTTCAGGGTCAGAACAGTAGCCTGGTAAGGGCTGACTGCATAGATATTGCTGTTCAAATATTGGATGGCCTGCGGAAGCCTTGCGGAGTCTGCCAGGAGCGGCAGAGCAGCTTTATAAACCGCCTGGGCATGGCTGCCGGTACTGGCCGCAGTAAGAGTCTTCCCGGCTCCGGCAGAGGTGTCGGCAGCTGTCCCTTCGGCATGAACGGTTATGCCGGCTCCTTGCAGTCCAAGTGTGAGGGCGAGTGCAGTGATTAGAATACTGTGCTTCTTCATCGAAGTTTCCCCCTGTGTTGTCGGAAGTAGGATAAAAAATCTAAGATTTGAAAAAAATAAATTTCAGTCCGAGCCCGCCGGCCAGACCAATAATCAGACTTACCCAGGGTGATATTGTAATCACCGGGAACAGATTATCGAGGAATATCCCGGCAAAAATCACAACGACAGCAACTAGGACATAGATGCCGAGTGCCTTAATATCGAAAGTCTTGGCTTTGGGCGCATCATTCTCTGACAGTGAAGACATCCATCTCATCAGCAGCTCCATAAGCACGATGGAACCCAAGCCTACAACGATCAGCGTAAATACACTAACCTTGCCGAACATATCGGCCGAACCGCCGCTCCACTCCATGAAGAGCCCGGCAATGGCCATTACGCCGAAAAATAGGGTCAGCGCCGTCCACGCAATCATCAGGTAATAATTCAGTTTGCTGCGTTCTGGCCGCGCTGGAACGCTGCCCATAATATCCTTGAAATAATCCTCCGGATGCTCCCCGAAGATCTGCTTGGCGTTTCTGCCTTTGCCCTGTCCCTGCAGCAGCAGTGCCGCCGCTTCCAGAAGCAGCTCCTCCGCACGTACCGGGTCTACCCGGCTTGCCCGCATAGCCAGAATCATATCCTCAAAGTAGGAACGGTTAAACGGGGTCATTTGTTCCCGCAGGGCATTGTTTTCTTTAATCATGGCTTTGACTTTCATAGTATGGATGTAAACCTCCAATAGTGGTTAATCGGGTTAGCCTTTAACCTAGAGTATACGTTTGCACGGCGGTTGTGTGCAAGGACAACCCTTTCGACTTGCCATGAATAATCTATTTTGGAAGAGTGAACACTGAAATTGTGATTAGCTTCACAAATATAGCTTAGGAAGGGCAGGTAGCGTTATGGGACATGAGAAGAAAGAAGAGGTAGGTAAATTCATGGGTGACGGCTTCGCACCTACAGAGACAAACCAAGTGGGAGATTGGGGCAATTCTGACGGCTTCAGTCTGTGGGATGCTGCAGGACAGGATTCGGAGACCGGCTTCGAGGATTGGGAAGGCCGCCAGGAAACCCATGATATGTTTCACAACAGCTACGATTGAGTGAAGTTATGGGAAGGCCCGGCCTCTTTTGCTCCCACGGAGCAGAGGAGGCCTATTCCTGTTCACATTTAGGTGTATGGATATTGACAATAAGAGCGTAAAACGTATAATAAAGATATTAATCATACTAAAGTAATCGGAATTATAATAATTTAAAATAGCATTACTTTTGGAGGGGGATACTGCAATGGAGCGGAATATTGTAATCCGGCATAACCAGGAAGAACTTACAGCGAGCATTCACTATCCATCACGGGACAAGGGAACCTCTGGACGATGCAAGGACCGGGTGCCTCTGGCGGTCATCTGCCACGGGTTTGTGGGTAACCGGATCGGTGTTGACCGGATTTTTGTTAAGGCTGCGCGTGAGCTGGCCCAGGACGGATATATGGTAATCCGCTTCGATTATGCAGGCTGCGGTGAGAGCAGCGGTAATTACGGCAGTGAGGACATGGAATCGATGATTGCCCAGACGAGGGCAGTACTGGACTACGGTATCAGCTCAGCTGATGTCGATCCGCAGCGCGTCACCTTGATTGGTCACAGCCTCGGGGGAGCGGTAGCACTTCTGACCGCCGTCCGCGACCGCCGGGTTAAGAACCTTGTGCTGTGGGCGGCGGTTGGCTATCCGTTCAATGATATTGTGAAGATCGTGGGCAGAGACGCCTACGACCTGTCTGTCAAAGCCGGCTCTGCCGATTATGCGGGTTATTCCTTTACTCCCGTGTATTTCAACTCCCTTGCGGCGTTCCAGCCTTTTCAGGAGGCCGGCAAATTCAGCGGCGATGTGCTGGTCATTCATGGCACCTCCGATGATGTGATTCCGGTCGATTATGCGTTCCTATACCAGAAGCTGTTCTGGACACGCCCCGAAGGACGCTGCGATAAAGAAATCATCTTCCAGGGAGATCATACCTTCTCATCCGGCCCGGCGCAGGAACAGGTGCTGAAACGGACCAAGGACTGGATGAACCAGCAGGAGCATTTACAGCAGGAATGGCAGAACTGGATGATATAGTATCCGAGGTATAAGATGGCGTCAGATATAGCGGCCAGCCCCTCTGCCAGAGAAGCTCACTCGCAATCACCGGTAAATAGGGTTAAAATAAAGGGGCAGACCATATACTGGGTTATGGAGGAGGTTGGCTCCCTATGAAATTACCGGCATTTTTTATTGCGCATGGCTCTCCGGTCCTCGCGCTCGAGGATAACGAATATACCCGTTTCCTGGAGCGCCTTGGTCAGGATCTGGGGACGCCCCGGGGCATCGTTGTATTCTCTGCACACTGGGACAGTCCCGAACAGCTGATTACGGTAGATGCACAGCACGAAACGCAGCATGATTTCTATGGATTTCCGGAAGAAATGTACTCCCTGACCTACCCGGCACCTGGCGATCCAGCGCTTAGCAGCCGGATTTCCGAGCTTTTTAACCAGAGCAATCTCCCGCACCAGCCGGTTCTGGGCCGTGGTCTGGATCATGGCGTTTGGGTCATTCTTAAGAAAATGTTCCCTCAGGCCGACATTCCGGTTGTGGCATTATCAGTGGATTCTTTACGCTCGCCTGAGGAACAGTATACGATCGGGCGGATGCTGGCTCCGCTGCGTGAAGAAGGGATTTTGCTGCTCGGCAGCGGCGGGCTCGTACACAATCTGCGCATGCTGAAGCAGGATGATCAGCCCGAATCCTGGGCTCAGGAGTTCGACGCCTGGATCGCCAGAGGACTCGAAAGCTGGGATCTGCCTTCCTTGTTCGCATACGAGAAGAAGGCGCCGCATGTACGGGATGCCGTTCCCTCTTATGGCAAAGAGCATTTTGTCCCGCTGTTTTACATTATGGGCACTGCCGATGCCGGCAGGCAGGCACAGCTGATGATTCAAGCTTACCAGTACGGCACGCTCAGTCTTAATTGTTGGATGGTCGATTAGCATAAATACAATAACCTGAGGATACAGCCGATAAAGAGGCTGTATCCTTTTTATTTGCAGGCTCAAGACAAATAGGCCATGCTGTGATTAAATGGAAGAAACTAATAGGAGGAACAAAAACTGATGCCCCTGAACCGCTATCCTTCCCGGATGATATCCGGTATTTTGCTAGCTGCCCTCCTGCTCTCCGCCTGCGGGTCGGAGAACCCGGCGCCTGAGGCTGCTCCTACGGCCGTTCCTACCTTGTCTCCGCTGCCAAGCACAATACCGGAGACCTCACCCACTGCTGAACCGGCAGCACAACAGGTGTCCGGACTAACCGGCCTTCCCGTGCAGGAGGGCAGTTTGCCGCGTCCGCTCGCCGTCATGATCAACAATGCGCCAGCCGCCCGTCCGCAGTCCGGGATAAGTGAGGCCGACATCCTGTACGAAGTGCTGGCCGAAGGCGGAATCACCCGGATCATCGGGATATTCCAGAGCCATACAGGAGTGGTCAAAATCGGCCCGATCCGCAGCATCCGCCCTTATCTGATTGATCTCGGCGAGAGCTATGGCGGAATAACGGTGCATGCCGGCGGCAGTCCGGCAGCTTATGCCATCCTCCAGCGGCAGAAGAAAGAGGATATGGACGAGATCGGCAAGGCCGGTGCTTATTTCTGGCGGGACAAGGAACGCAAAGCGCCGCATAATTTGTACAGCAACGCAGCAAAGCTGCGTGAAGGTGCTGCAAAGCTGGGCTATGCCGAGAGTGTAGGGGTTCCGGGTTACCAGTTCACCGATCCCGACTTTCTTCCGACTGAAGGGGAAGCTGCAGCGGAGCTGAACGTGAATTTTTTGCTCAAAAGCTATACGGTAGGCTATAAATATGATGTCCAGCGCCGAACCTATCTCCGCTCGGTCAACGGTAAGCCGCATTTGGATCTGAATAATAATAGTCCGGTGGAGGCTGCCAATGTCATGGTGATTGGAGCGGATCATAAGGTGCTTGACGATGTAGGCAGACTTCAAGTCGATGTGGAGCTGGGCGGAGAGGCGCTGCTCTTCCAGCGCGGAACAGTCCTGAAGGGCAAATGGGCACGCAATCCGGGAGACATCATCCGCTTTGTAAAGACAGACGGCACGGAAGCGCTGATGTATCCAGGGGTAACCCATATACTGATCGTACCGAACAACCCTACATTCAACAGTCATGTGGAGGTTCCGGTTTCACCAAGCCAGGGCTGATTTTGACCGGAAAAAAGCGGGTTCAGAGAATGAATTTGTCCATTCCGGGGAATTGTTAATATCGTGTAAAAAAGTTCGGTTCTTTTACTTCTATCCCTTCGGCTGATATGTTAAGATAACAAAGGTTGTCATTCATTTTCAAGCTGCTTACATTTGGAAGACATTCCGTTTTCAAGGCAATATTATGTAAAGGGGTTTAAACTAATGAAGTTGAAAAAAAAGGATATTTTCTTTGAGACGTTGGAAAATATGGCGGATACCATTGTCCAGGCGGCAGATTACTTCGCTCAGAATATTACCAGTCTCCGGGATAATGTCGATAATTTCGCTGCGGTGATGAAAAAGTACGAAAGCCAATGCGACACCTACACGCACACTATCATCAAGGAACTGAACAAAACGTTCATCACTCCGCTTGAGCGTGACGACATTATGGATTTGACCACCAGCATGGATGATGTTATGGATGGTCTGGAGGCTTCAGCTTCACGGTTCTATATGTACAACCTGCTGGACGCGGATGAATATATTGTGCAATTCGCGGAAATTCTCCGCCAGTCTGCCTATGAAATTCAAAAAGCGGTTCATCTGCTCTCCCAGAAAAAGCTTCTGGCGATTCGTGAGTATACGATCCGTCTGAATGATCTGGAGAATCAGGGTGACGAGGTTCTTCGTATCTGCACCAAAAACCTGTTCGAGACCGTTACAGATCCTATCGAGCTGATTAAGCGCAAAGAGCTTTACGAGCGGTTGGAAACGACCACTGATAAATGTGAAGACGTAGCCAACATGCTGGAATCGATCATCATGCGCAATTCATAAGGGGCTCTAAGATATGGAAACATCATTATTAATGCTCAGTTTTGTTATATTTCTCGCGCTAGCGTTCGATTTCATCAATGGTTTCCATGATACGGCCAACGCCATCGCCACTTCTGTTTCGACACGTGCGCTTAAGCCGCGTACAGCCATTATTATGGCAGCGCTGATGAACTTCATCGGGGCGCTTATGTTTACAGGCGTAGCCAAGAAGATCGGCGGCAGTATCACTGATCCAACGCTGCTTACTAACGGTATAGACATTGTAGCCGCAACCCTGATAGCTGCTATCATCTGGAACCTGATCACCTGGTGGCTCGGTATTCCGTCCTCTTCCTCCCATGCCCTGATCGGTGCTTTGGCCGGTGCGGTCTATATCGGAGCCGGTTCGGACCACATCAAGTGGAGCGGGTTCATCGAGATCGTTGAGGGGCTGGTATTCTCCCCGCTGATCGCCTTTGTAATCGGTTATATCGTCATGACAATTCTCAAGTGGGTGTTTGCCAAGCGCAGTCCACATACAGTGAACAAAGGCTTCCGTACGATGCAGGTACTGACGGCTGCCCTGCAGTCCTTTACGCATGGTACCAATGATGCCCAGAAGGCAATGGGGATTATCACCTTTGCACTGGTAACCTCGGGACGTCTGGATAGCATGGAAGTGCCGCTGTGGGTTAAAATCGCCGCCGCAACGTCTATGGCCCTCGGGACCTCGATTGGCGGATGGAAGATTATTAAAACAATGGGCACCAAGATATTTAAGATTGAGCCAATCAACGGTTTTGCCGCAGATATCTCTGCTGCATCGGTCATTTTCTCGGCCACTATGCTGCATTTGCCGGTAAGCTCCACGCATGCCATTACATCGGCGATTCTCGGCGTGGGTTCAGCTAAGCGTTTCTCTGCTGTGAAATGGGGAGTAGCGGGCCGAATTGTCATTACCTGGTTTATTACCATTCCAATCAGCGCAGTGCTGGCAGGAATCATCTTTAAAGTATTCTTCTAGAACAGGGTAACTAAGATGTTAGAGGCCAAGAACGGCTGCTGACATCTTTTTTTGTTGGGTAGCCAGAAATTCCATAGATTGGGCCGAGGACACCGAAGGGTGTCTTTTTTGCTTATTTACAAGAGAGAAACGTCACTAAAAGTTACATGAAATTGATAAAAAACATTAATTGGGGCAAAAAGAAAATGAAATATCTCACTTTTTGAAAATAAAATGACATGATTTTTTGAAAAATTGAGTAGGATTATATAGTTTTCGGTAGTCTCTACAGTAAGGTGTGTTTTAAGTGTTACCATAGCTGACAGTGAGCAGCTTAAGAAAGCTTATAACTAGAAGTGTGTAAAGGAGGCCTGTCGTTGATCGACTTTCATCAGGTAGAGAAACATTATGGACAATTTCATGTGCTGAAAACCATCGACCTTCATGTACAGGAAGGGGAAGTAGTTGTCGTAGTCGGCCCTTCCGGGTCCGGCAAAAGCACCATGCTGCGCTGCATCAACCGGCTGGAGACGATAACCAGCGGCGGACTAACTGTTGATGGAATAACGGTGAATGAACGCAAAACAGATATCAACAAGCTGCGCAAGGAGATCGGAATGGTGTTTCAGCATTTCAATCTGTATCCGCACAAAAAGGTGATCGACAATATTACATTAGCACCGGTCAAAGTACTGGGACTAAGCAAGGCAGAAGCTGAGAAGACAGCGATGTACTATCTGGAGAAGGTCGGCATTGCTGATAAAGCCCATGCTTATCCTTCCCAGCTGTCCGGCGGGCAGCAGCAGCGTGTGGCTATAGCCCGGGGGCTTGCGATGAAGCCGAAGATTATGTTGTTCGACGAACCGACCTCGGCGCTTGATCCAGAGATGGTCGGCGAGGTGCTCGATGTAATGCGTACTCTGGCCAATGAAGGTATGACCATGGTAGTGGTTACGCATGAGATGGGCTTTGCCAAAGAAGTGGCTGACCGGGTCATCTTCATGGATCAGGGACAGATTGTGGAGGAAGCCGAGCCGGCGCAATTCTTCGCAAATCCCCGGGAAGAACGGACCCGGATGTTTCTCAGCCGTGTATTAAGTCATTAACCAAAATATATAGATTACGGGGAGGAAGAGAAATGAACAAATTGAAGAGCTTCAAATGGTTAAGTGTGCTGATCGTCGCTGCATTATTCGTCATTGCCGGATGCGGAAATAACAACAATGCGGGCAATAATACCGCAGCCAGCGGCGGCAATGCCGCCGGGGAAGCAGCGGATTCTGCTGCGATCGCCAAGATTAAGGAACGCGGCAAGCTGCTGGTTGGAGTTAAATATGATACCAGATTGTTCGGACTGAAGGATCCTGCCTCCGGCAAGGTTGAAGGCTTCGATATTGATATCTCCAAAGCAATTGCCAAACACATTCTGGGTGACGAAAATGCTATTGAGCTGAAGGAAGTAACGTCCAAGACACGCATTCCGATGCTGAATAACGGCGAAATCGATATGGTTGTCGCTACAATGACAATTACCGAGGAACGCAAGAAGGAAGTGGATTTCTCCGACGTGTATTTCCAGGCCGGACAATCGCTGCTCGTGAAGAAAGGCAGTCCGATTACCGGACTTGAAAGTGTAACCAAGGATACCAAGATCCTGGGCTCCAAGGGTGCTACTTCGATCAAGAACATTAAAGAGAAGGTTCCGGGTGTAACGGTCCTGGAATTCGATAACTATCAGGATGCATTCGCAGCCCTGAAGGCAGGTCAAGGGGATGCGCTGACAACCGACGATGCGATTCTGTACGGTATGGCTTCCCAGGATGACGGTTATGAAGTTGTAGGAAAACCGTTCACCGATGAGCCGTACGGCATTGCTGTACAAAAAGGCAACACGGATGTGGTTAAGGCCATTAATGATACACTGGCTGAACTGAAAGCAAACGGCGAATACGACGCCATCTATACCAAATGGATCGGTAAAGCTCCAGCGAAATAAGTGAACAGGTCTTGCCCTTATAAGGATTACAGAAACGGTACCCGGCCCTGTAAAGGACGGCTCTGCCGTTTCTTCTTGTAAAAGGGCAGAACGCATAGGAATAGAGTAAGTAAGCCCAACTAATTATCTTGTAGGCAAGGGTAGGTGAGAACAATGGATTTTTCGATATTAACCGATTATTTCGGGCTTTATCTGGAGGGCTTCTGGGGTACGATCCTGTCCAGTGTACTGGCCTTAATCGGCAGCTTCCTGCTCGGGGCGGTAATAGCGGTGTTCCGCATCACCACAGTGAAGGCACTGCGCTGGTTCGGAACGGGATACGTCGAGTTCGTCCGTAATATTCCGCTGCTGCTCGTTGTGTATATTTTCTATTATGGCCCGTCAGCACTGGGTTTTCCTCTTGATGGCTTCAAGGCTGGAACGATTGGTCTGGCTGTGTACACCTCGG
Organism: Paenibacillus tianjinensis; assembly: GCF_017086365.1. Taxonomy (NCBI): domain Bacteria; kingdom Bacillati; phylum Bacillota; class Bacilli; order Caryophanales; family Paenibacillaceae; genus Paenibacillus; species Paenibacillus tianjinensis. The sequence goes on from NZ_CP070969.1 coordinate 618,154, forward strand.
CATTTATTGCAGAAGCGATCCGTGCAGGAATTATGGCTGTCCCCAAAGGGCAGATGGAGGCGGCACGTTCCTCCGGACTCAGCTATATCCAGACGATGATGCATGTAATTTTGCCGCAGGCTATTAAGCTGGTCATTCCGCCGCTTGGGAACCAGTTCATTAACCTGATTAAGAACTCTTCCGTGCTGACCATTGTTGCCGGGATGGACCTGATGTATTTTGCAGACAGCATCTCTACAGAGACCTACCGCACCTTCGATACTTATATTTTTGTAGCGGTATTCTATCTGGTGCTGACACTGCCGCTCAGTTATGGCGTCCGTGTATGGGAGCGCAGATTGCAGCGGAAGTACTAATAGGCACACTCCCTGAATTAAGATTTTGAAACACTTTGATAACTAGCAAGGAGGGATACTATGGATTTTGCCGGTGCATTTTCAGCCGCTAATTTAGGTTTTTTGATGGACGGCTTCTACCTTACACTGATTGTGGCTTTTGTGTCGATCATCCTGAGCTTTGTGATTGGCGTAATTGTCGGTGTAATCCGCTATGCGGAAGTGCCGGTGCTCTCGCCGGTGATGTTCTTTCTGGTCGAGCTGATCCGTAACCTGCCGCTGCTGCTGATTATTTTCTTCGTCCGCTTCGCACTGCCTGAGGTAGGAATCAAGATGGGGCTGACCACTGCGGCGATTGCCGCACTCACGATCTTTGAGGCTGCGATGATTGCGGAGATTGTGCGCGGGGGACTAACGGCCGTTGACAAGGGACAGATTGAAGCCGCACGTTCGTCCGGACTCAGCAGCTTCCAGACGCTATGGCATATCGTGCTTCCGCAGGGACTGCGTCATATGGTGCCGCCGCTCGTCAGCCAGTTCATTTCCCTGCTCAAGGATACCTCACTCGCGACAATCGTCGCCCTGCCGGAACTGATACATAATGCGAAGATTGTGATGGGGCAGAAGGAAAGCTTTACGATTCCTGTTTTGCTCCTGATTGCCGTGCTGTATTTCGCAGTGAATTATCTGCTGTCGCTGGTTTCGAGAAGACTTGAGCATAAAACGGCCTGATTTAGCGGAAACCAATACCATAGCATATAAAAGAAGCGGGGGTTATGGTAGTATAGTTGACAACATCTCTTGGCAGGAGCAGTGGGCGATGGGACAATCTATACTTAAATCCAGGGCGCTGCAGATTGCTGTGGTAGCTTTGGGGACAGCAGTGGCCGGGGAATTCAAAATAAATCCGTTTGACGGCGACATCTTCCGGATTGCACTAGGCAGCAGCGCTTTTCTGCTGTTTTTGCTTTTAATGAGGCGGCTGCCATATATTACTACGGGAATCGCCACCGGTGTCACCGTGTTATTATTCCGCACCGGGATGGATGCTGCAGCCGGCAGCGGAGGTTCGTTTCTTCAGAGTCTGAACAGCCATTTCTCAGCGATGGTCTATTATATTGTGTTCGCGGTGCTGATGAGTCTGATCAAAAGCCGGCTGGATACGTTCCACCCTCTGGTCCTTGGCGGCGTTGCGGCGATTATTGATCTGCTGTCGAACGAGATGGAACTGCTTACCCGGCTGATTGTGCTGGACTCGGCTACCTTCCGGCTGAATGAATGGACGTTTCTGATGGCGATTGCGGTGATTCGTACTTATTTTACAACCGGGGTATACAGCAGTATTTCTGTCAGCCAGATGCGGATTACGCAGCGGGAGCAGAACCGGCGGATGGAGCAGATGTTAGGCTTCGGCTCAGGGCTGTACGGGGAAGTTTTTTATCTGGAGAAATCAATCGGAACGCTGGAGCGTGTGACCTTAAGCAGCTATGATCTGTACCGCAGCCTCAAGGCGGAGGAAGAGCTTAGGCCCTACAGCCGTCAGGTGCTCGACATTACCCAGCAGATTCATGAAGTGAAGAAGGATTCACAGCGCATTCTGGCGGGTCTGGTGAAGCTTGTGGAACGTGAGGCGACCGGCGATCTGCCGCTGTCTGTGATCATGAAGTTTACGCTCAAGAGCAATGCCAAGTACGCTGAAATGCTGGGCAAGCAAATTCATTTTATACTGATGATGAACTCTGATTATATCACCGCGAGCTACATCCCTCTGTTAACTCTGCTGGGTAATCTCACGGCTAATGCGGTTGAAGTGATAAAAGTTGAAGGCATTGTGTCCCTTGAAGTGTATGAGGATGGGGAGAATACGGTCTTTGCAGTAGCGGACAGCGGCGGCGGGATTGCTGAACGTGACCGTGAGCTGCTGTTCGAGCCGGGCTTTACCACGAAGTTCGATCAGGAGGGCGTTGCGGCTACAGGGATTGGACTGTCGCATGTGAAGGACATTGTGGACTTATTCGGAGGACAACTTACAGTCGATAATGCCTCAAAGCATGGAGGGGCCAGGTTTCAGATTAGTTTACCGACGGCAAAGCTGCGGAAGGAGGAGGAATAGGGAATGCCGCTATCTTTCTGTATAGTAGATGACGACGGGTCGGCCAGAAGAATGCTGCAGCATATTATTGAGGACAGCGGACTTGGCGAAGTGACCGGTACCGCGGAATGCGGGCAGGACGGAGTGCGTCTGATTCTGGAGGAACGTCCGGATATTGTGCTGATGGATCTGCTGATGCCGGACCAGGACGGGATTGAGACAATTAATTCGCTGCAGGCCCAGGGCTGCCGCTCCAAATTCGTGATGATCTCACAGATCGAGAACAGTGATATGGTCGGCCGTGCCTACCGCAGCGGAATCGAGTTCTTCATCCGTAAGCCGATCAATAAAATCGAAGTCGAGTCCGTGCTGCATAAAGTGAATGAGCGTTATGCGATTAACCGTTACCTGGATGAGATCAAATTGAGTCTCGGCAAGCTGGAAGGGCTGCAGTTCGGACTGGCGCCGGCCGCAGTGAATAAACGTTCTGTAAAAGAGATTATCCAGCCGATTCTGATGAATATGGGCATGATCTCTGAGGCCGGGAGCCGGGATATCATTCTGATGATGGAGCTTACAGCCGCCAGAGAGGATAACCGGACCCTTCCCCCGCTCAAGGAGCTATATGAAATGGCTGCGGCTACCTATAAGACGTCTCCTGCTGAAGCCGCCAAGGAGGTCAAAGCGATTGAACAGCGCCTGCGCCGCGCTTTGTCTGCCGGGCTGACTAATCTGGCTTCGATCGGGCTGACGGATTACGGGAATCCGAAGTTTGAGCATTATGCGCCGCTCTATTTCGACTTTGAAGAGGTGCGGCTGAAGATGAAAGAGATCGAGCTGGGCCGGGATTCAGGCAAAGTGAAGGTCAATCTGAAGAAGTTCCTGCAGGTATTGCATTTGGAGCTGCTGGAAGGCCTGGGCCGCTAATCCTGCGGACGGTCAGAGCATAACAATAAGACAACCTCCGGAACCGCTGAAGAGCGGGCTGGCGGTTATTTTTTTGCAGATGAACAGGGATTTGGGCAGAAGCCGCCGTATGCTGTACAATGGTAACATTAATGCCGCTGCCGACAATAGATGAACTTGAAAAAAATGTTCTCTGTAGTCACAGCCCATCCAAAATAGAAGATTACCAAGTTCTATCTACATAGGAAACAGGATTAAACGGAGGACTCATAGATGATACGTACACTAGCGGTAACACATGAAGGTGAGCTGCTGACAGATCTGCCGCTTCAGAGCATAACAATAGCTGATTATGCCTGGATCTGGGCCGATTTCGCCTCCCCAACACCGGAGGAAACGCTCCTGCTCGACACTTACTTTCATTTTCACCCCCTGGCGATTGAGGATTGCATGCATGTCCTGCAGCGGCCTAAGCTGGATTATTATGAGAATGTGCAGTTTTTAGTGCTGCATGCGCTCAATGAAGTGACGCTGGACGCGGAGGAAATAGACCTGTTCTTAAATAAAAGCTTCCTCGTCTCCTATCATCACCAGCAGAAATCAGAAATGGATGAAGCCTGGGAGATCGTGCAAGGGGAGATTCACAGCCGCAAAGGATGGTCAGGAGGACCGATGGCTGCCGCCTACACCGTGATGGATAAGCTGGTCGACAAATATTTTCCCAGCTTGTACAGTCTGGAAGACGAGCTGGCGGACCTGGAGAGCATGGGCAGCACGGAATCGGTGGAAGAGCTGATGAGCCAGGTATTCAATGTGCGGGGGCGGCTGCTGAAGCTGCGCCGGACGATTGTCCCAATGCGTGATCTGATGTACCGGATCGTTAATTCGCAGCATGTGCAGAGCAACGGGGAGGAACGGATTTATTTCGGCGATATCTATGATCATCTGCTGAAGCTGACCGACATGATTGAGGTCGACCGGGAAATGACCGCCGATCTGCGGGACAGCTACATCTCACTTAACTCCAACCGGATGAATTCCATAATGAAGACACTCACTGTGATCACGACGGTGTTCATGCCGCTGACCCTGATCGCGGGAATCTACGGAATGAACTTCAGAGTGATGCCGGAGCTGGACTGGGCATACGGGTATCCAGTGATCCTGCTGCTGATGCTGGGGCTGGGGGCGGGCATGTTCCAGTGGTTCCGGCGGAGCGGCTGGTTTAAGTAGGACGGAAGAGTCTGCGGTAAAAAAGTAAAACGCCACCGCTAAGTGCGGCGGCGTTTCACAGAGGCAGGAGAAGACTTACGGCGATTTTTAGGTGGTGATTTGCGGCGCTGCGTGGAGGGGCGTCTTTTTTTGCGTGATTTGGGCTTATACAGGGCAGCATCCTCTTCTGCAGCCAGTGCGCCCGAGCCTTTCTTCTTGCCGAAGGTGCCCATAACGAGCTTCACCATCGGTGCCATTTGCTGAAAGCCCTGCATCACCTTCTGTACCTTGCCCATGGAGTTTACGATCCCGTCGATCCCGCCCATCCGGTCTATAATGCCTTTGAGCTGCTCCATATTGGCCAGATTGCCGAGATTGCCGAGACCGCCCAGCAGTCCGCCGGCTTTTGGGGCAGCAGCAGCTTCGGTTACGGGCACAGCCAGCGCTGCTTCTGCCGCCTCCGTCCCAAGCGCAGGCAACATTCCGGCCTCCACAGGGGGAGGCGGCTGGACGTATGAACCGATTCCGGGATAGGGGGAGTAATTATACGGACCGGCCAGTGAACGTCTATCCCGGCTGGAATGATTATAGTAATGGTTAGGCATAACATCACATTCCTTCGTTAGTGGTTTGCTATACTGTATGTCATAGGCGAACATAAGGTATAGACAAACGCCCGGGTGACCGGGATAGCAGCGGAAAAGGGCGAATGCCCAGCAGGGGGATGCGGAAGTGAAGAAACCGTGTCCATGCTTGATTTTCGGCGCTTATGTAGTACTATAATTAAGGCGGTAAATCCTATAGAGTAGAGGAAGCAGGGTTTCGGTTACATAAGAATGTGTGCGCCCGTGGTGGACAGTTGTCCATTGTTTTCGTTCTTTACAGCGTGAAATCGTTAATGCTTGAAAAAACTGCTCCAGTACAATATAGTAGAGGCAAGATAGTCTGTTAATATTTATATTTTTAAATGTTTTAAAGTCAGTTTTGAATAATGCTTAATCAGTGAAAATGATGCTGACCAAACTTTTAGGGGATGATCTACGATGCAGCTTAAGAAGCTAAACGATAAAAGTATTGACCAATTATTTGAAGCGATTCTAACCTTGAAAAATATGGAAGAATGCTATGTGTTCTTTGACGATCTGTGCACCGTAAACGAAATTCAGTCGCTGTCTCAGCGTCTGGAGGTTGCACGCATGCTCGGCAAAGGCTCTACCTATAACCAAATCGAAGCCGAGACCGGAGCAAGCACAGCGACGATCTCACGGGTGAAGCGCTGCCTGAATTACGGTAATGACGGTTATAAATTAACGCTGGAACGTCTGGGGCGTTAAGATATGAAGCCGGGCGTACTTATTATCAGTCATGGCTCCCGCGACAAGGCCTGGGTTTCGATTGTAGATGAAGCAGTGGGCCATTTATCGCTGGAGAAAGAGCTGCCGGTGGCGGTTTCTTTTCTGGAGCTGGTAGAAGGCCGTTTGATTCAAGATGGTATAAATGAGCTGGAATATGCAGGGGTCACAGATATCATTGTGATCCCCTTGTTTGTTTCTTCGGGAAGTACGCATATCGATGAGATAGAGTATGCGCTTGGGGCGAAGCCTGCCCCTGAACGCGAGACCGATCTGGAATGCTTCGAGGTACAGGCTAAAGTGCATTACGGCTACCCGGTAGACGATGATCCGGATATTGCCGTAATGCTCTGGGACAAGCTGCGGGAGCTGTCTGTCCACCCGGAGCGGGAGGTCATTCTCCTCGTGGGGCATGGCAGCATACATGACGGCTTCCGCCAGCGCTGGGAAGTTGGCATCTCCTCCCTGGCGGAGCGGGTACGCCAGGTCAGCGGAGTGGCAGCAGCTGATTACGGTCTGCTGAACCCGGAGAATGTAAGAGAGCGGGCTGAATATTGGATCGGGCAGGGCTATGATGTCCTGGTGGCTCCGCTCTTTCTAAGTGAGGGCTATTTCACTAAAGTAGTCATTCCGAAGCGGCTTGAGGGCCTGAGGTATGCTTATTCAGGCAGCACGCTGCTGCCGCATCCGCTGCTGCCGCACTGGATTGAGCAGCAGGTGCTCAAGATGCTGGAGAAGCTGCGGGTTCATTAATTGCGGATTTCACACTCCGGGAGTGCTGATTTCCGCTGCCGCCGCATACATATATTTAGATTGCCTGCTGAGGAAGCTTATTTAGCATAAATATATTCGCCGGTTAGTCTCCAACATTGCTTGTAGGGTGCTGAATTGGGTATAATCAGTAAGGTTATCTATTATATAAACAGGTGGCGTTCCGGTAATGAAAACTGCGAGATTGATTTATAATCCCACTTCTGGACGGGAAGAAATGAAAAAGCGACTCGCCGACATTTTGGACCGGCTGGATATAGGCGGCATTGAAGCAACTTGTCATGCTACAACCGGAGAAGGCGATGCTACCGCAGCTGCGGCAGAAGCGGTTGAACGCGGATGTTATGATCTGATCATAGCAGCCGGCGGGGACGGCACGCTGAACGAGGTTATTAACGGTATGGCGGAGAAGCCCAATCTTCCCCCGCTCGGCGTATTGCCGCTGGGTACTACCAATGATTTTGCCCGGGCGATGGGCATTCCGAAGAACTGGGAGGATTCCTGCGATCTGATTCTGCGCCAGGAATCGCGCCTGATTGACCTCGGCAAAGCCAACGACCGATACTTTATTAATATAGCCGGCGGCGGCCGCCTGACCGAGCTGACATACGAGGTTCCCAGCAGACTTAAGACGATGATGGGACAACTGGCTTATTACCTCAAGGGGATTGAGAAAATGGCCAGCCTGTCACCGCAGGAGCTGTACATCCGGGCGAACGGCCAGGAGCTGATCCATGACGAGTTCATGCTCTTCCTGATCGCCAACACTAATTCTGTCGGCGGCTTCGAGAAGCTGGCCCCGGATGCCCGCATCGACGACGGCCTGTTTGACGTCATTGCCGTCAAGAAATGCAACCTTGCCGAGTTCATCCGTCTGGTCACATTGGCCAGCCGCGGTGAGCATCTGCAGGACAAGAAAGTTGTGTACTTCCGTACCGACGCGATGGAGGTCACCTCTCCGGGATACGTCCAGCTCAATCTGGACGGAGAACTCGGCGGCACCCTTCCGGGCAAGTTCCAGATCCTGCCGCAGCATCTGCGGATTTTTGCCCAGAATCATTGAGGGCTGGGAACACGGGGTTCGGCTGTGAGGCCGCATTGTAAGACGGCAACATGACAGAAATGCTCCACTTGGTTCGTGCGGTGGCTCGCCCGGGTCAGCTGGAGCTTTTGTATTAGAAGAACACGAAAGAAGTGAATATATAGCATGAGTAAACAACGCAGTGGACGCAGCGCAAGCCGCCGGGAAGGCACGGCGCCTGCCGCCGGACTGCCAGTGAATAAGAATGACGAGGTTATGCTCGATATCATCGGCATGACCCATGAAGGCGAAGGGGTAGGCCGCGTAGAAGGCTTTACCCTTTTTGTGTCTGGAGCCCTGCCCGGTGAGAAGGTCCGGGCCAAGGTGCTTAAGACCAAGAAGCAGTATGGCTACGCTAAGCTGCTGGAGCTTGTGCAGGCCAGCGGCGACCGCATCGCGCCGCCTTGCCCGATCTACGACCAATGCGGCGGCTGCCAGCTGCAGCATATGGATTACACCGCCCAGCTGGCGTGGAAACGCCAGCTGGTGGTGGACAACCTTCAGCGGATCGGGAAGCTAGGGGTAGCTGGGGCGCCGGGAAGAGGCGCGGAAGCTGGAAGTGTCGGTGATTCGGCAGGGAAGGAAAGTGTGGCGGCTGAGGGAGATAGCGTGGCGAGTGGAAGTGCTCCTGGGGCTCAAGCTGACGGCATTATTGTCCGGCCTACACTGGGTATGGACGAGCCTTGGCGTTACCGCAACAAGGCTCAGGTACCAATCGGCGTCACCGAAGGCGGCCTCGTCGGCGGTTTCTACGCCCGCGGCAGCCACCGGATCGTCGATATGGAGACGTGCCTGATACAGCACGAACACAACGACGATGTTGTAGCTGCGGTGAAACGTATCGGCAGAGAGCTTGGCATCTCCGCCTATGATGAAGAAACCGGACGCGGACTGCTCCGTCACGTAGTCGTGAAGAAAGCCTTCCGCACCGGCGAAATGATGCTCGTCCTCTTAACCAACGGCCGGGACATCCCGCACCTGGACGCCTGGCTCGGCAGCATCCGCGAACAGCTTCCGGCTGTTGTTAGCATCTGCCAGAACGTCAATACCCAGCGTACGAATGTCATCTTCGGCAACGAAACCCGTGTCCTGTGGGGCAGAGATGTTATCTACGATTACATCGGAGATGTACAGTTTGCGATCTCGGCGCGTTCCTTCTATCAGGTGAACCCGGCACAGACTGAGGTGCTGTACGGCAAAACTGTAGAATACGCCGGACTGACTGGCAACGAGACGGTTATCGATGCCTATTGCGGCATCGGGACAATCTCGCTGTTCCTGGCGCAGCACGCGGCTAAGGTCTACGGTGTAGAGATTGTGCCTGAAGCTATTGAGGATGCCCGGGGAAATGCCCGGCTTAATAATATGAACAACGTAGTGTTCGAAGTAGGAGCATCCGAGGATGTCATTCCAAACTGGAAAGAGCAAGGCGTCACACCTGACGTGATCGTGGTCGATCCGCCGCGTAAAGGCTGCGACCCGCGCTTACTGGATACTATTTTGGCGATGAAGCCAGAGCGTGTGGTGTATGTGTCGTGTAATCCATCGACACTGGCGAGGGATTTGCGGGTGCTGGAGGATGGCGGGTATAAGACGGTGGAGGTCACTCCGGTGGATATGTTCCCGCATACGGTGCATGTGGAGGCTGTTTGTTCCTTGATTTATAAGGGTTTTTGAGTACCGGAATCAAATAGACCGCATGCCTTTGCCGGCAGTGCGGTCTATTGTTTTTATTGGGACAGCAGCGCTACGATAAGCGCATCAAAGGTTAGTATAAGGCATTATTGCGTCTAACACTGTGCCTATAATAAAAATGTGAAACTGGAACAGGAACACAGTCTACAATCGTTGCAGGAGTGCGGTATAGTAATCGTTACCGTTTCGCTTATCCAGCTTTTCCGCTGTGGCGAGAGCGTCTTGCTGGAAGTGCTTCGCAAGTAACGTTACCTCCCCGGACTGGTGCTCACACGGGTGTCCTGCCGGAAGCTTGACCTGGAAGCGGATGGATTCTCCCGCCAGCTGTCGGAACAGCTTGGCCGAATAGGCGTTGAATATCATCCGGTCGACCGGGTTCTCATGATCGAGAGAGGACGCGATATACTCTTCAAAGACCTCCAGTGCCTTGATTGGATCAGTCAAGGTCAGGTAACCGATGTGCTCTCCCTGATGATACAGAAAATCGCGGTTACCCTTTACCAATTTGAAGCCTTTCTTCTGAAGCTTATCTGCTTCCTGCTGACGGCCCAGCCGCAGGAGAGGAAACAGCACCTTCGTGATGGTCACATGAGGCACCTCGCCGCAGCTCATTTTACCTTTGAGAATCGGCTCGGCCGCCTTCACGGTTCCTTCGTCATCTCCCCGCTTCGCCAGAAACTCGACAAGGCGGTTCTGCTCACAGGCTGGACAATCGCTCATCTCATCCCGATCCATGGACTGTACGATATCCCATTCTGCCTGAGAATTGTCCAGCTCTCCAAACTCCGCGAAGATATGTGCCCGGTAATAGTGATAGGAACGGCTGCTATAGCCTTCGGCCGCAAAACGGATCTTCATGTCCTCCAGCAGGTTCTCGATCTGAACACGGCTAATTTCTGGAAAAGAAGTGATGCGATCCAGAACCCACTTGTAGGACCACAGCAAGGTGAAGCTATCAAACCGGTCCGGATTTTTGTCATACTGCCCCAATTGCCAGGAAAAGGCGACCAGCGCCTTCATTGGATAGCCGTGGAAGCTGCCTGTCTCTACGATTTCGCTGCGTGCCTCAAAGCCCTGATCGAGATCTCCTGCGGCATCTGCCACCCGTACCGCCTGCTCCAGCAGTTCCAGCTTACTCTTTCCGCCTGGCATGTCATAGGCTTCGTCCATCAGCTCTTCAAAACTCATCCCGGTAAGGTTCATCTATTCGCCTCCTCCTGTTGAATGACTGGCCGTCATACCCCAATCAATAAATTGAATGATACCTTTGTTCAAAAGCGCTGTCTCTTGGCGGTTCATCGGATAATGTCCCATCATCAGCGCATTACAGTACAGCATCTCGATAATGGTAGGCAGCATTGCCTTGTGCGCCGGATGAAATGCCCGCTCAATGACAGGATTGTTCAGGTTAAAATAAAGCGTTGCGTATGCTGCATCTTTTAACGTAGCGCCCAGGCTGCCCAGAACGGAGGACAGAGCGTCGGTGCTCACTTCTTTGGTTGCCTCCATAACACGCCATTGAGCGGACTCCTGGGACAGCGTGTAGAGTACAGGAATCTCCTCTGGCTTGAAGCGGCGAAGCTGCACCTGGCAGCGGAATTTCTGCAGCACACTATCTGCCAATCTTACGGATTCATAGTAGTCAAGCCGCTCTTGGGGTGTAATATCGGTAAAGGATAACGACACCTCCTCCGGCAGCAAGCGTTCCGTTTGCACGTCCGGGTCAATTAGGGGCAGCAGGGACAACAGCTCAGCGTCATAAATATACCCGCCATTCACCACCAGCATGGATTGGGCCGAAGCCACATGAGTAATCTGACGGTACTCGTCCAGAGTAGCAGTAAAGTAAAGGGGGGACTGCTGCTTCAGCTCGCCAAGCGGCTTCGTACCAAACGTGCTCTCAAACGGGAGCCACTCGTGAATAATGGAGTAGAAGGACGAATCTTCCACTGCGAGGGCCTTCATGGATAAGGCATGCAGCGAAATAATGGATTGCAGGCGATCCGGATCATACTCCGCCATCCTCATCAATTCCTGACGAATGCTGCTCCCCAGTTCTTCCCGCACCTGCTCCAGCTGGACGTTCTCATAGAAATGCTCCCGGGAAGCGGTCGGCTGCAGCTCATCGGTCCAGATCATGCATTTGACGAAGAACGCCCAGTCCGGCAGGACATTGTCGGCGGCTTCGGAGACCAGCATGTGCTTCAAGTACACCCGGTGATTGCGTTTGGCGCCCAGGTTCACTGCCTGCGGCAGGATGAAGGCGATGCCTCCCGTCCGGCCGGAGGAGGTATGCAGAGGAATGAAATCGCGGAACGTCTCCCCAAGCACCTGCTTACCAAAGGCCAGCACCTCGCTGCGATGCTTCCGGGCCAGCTGCGGATCTTTGACCCAAGACGGGGAAGGCGGATTAATCAGGCGAGTGGTTTGATTGGACACCAATTGGATGGGATAAGGCAGCAGGGCTCCATAATGGAACAGCCATTCTTGCAGATTGCCTTCCTTGAAGTACGGCTCGGAGCCTTCTTTGCAACGCAAAAAAACTTTAGTTCCCGGAGCATGTATCCCTTCGAGCTTGCGGATCGTATAGGTTCCATCCGGCTTCCCGCGCCATTCCAGTGCAGGTCCGCCCTTGGCGGATTGTGTAACCATGACGATATCGTCACTCACCATAAAGCAAGACAAGAGCCCGATGCCAAACCGCCCGATAAAAGAGGTGTTGGTCTGGAGAAAGTCCTCGCCCCGCTTGGAGGATTGTCCGATCATTGCCAGGAACTCATGAATTTCCGACTCGTCTAACCCGATCCCGTTATCTTCTACTAATAAGGTCGCCCCGGTTGAAGTTTCGCTTACCTCGACATGAATCCTGCCATCGTATCCACCCTGGGAATAAGCCTGCCGTGCAGTAATCGCGTCTACGCCATTTTGCAGCAGCTCCCTCAAGAATACCTTCGGGCTGCTATACAAATGGTTAGACAAAATGTTGATCATACCGCTTAAGTTGACCTGAAAACGATATGTATCCTGGGTTTGATTATTCATTTTTGTTCTCCTATTCTGTAATAATCGCACTTAGCATCCACAGGAGGACAACTGTATTGTCCTTTATGCCAACAACAGACCGTTATGTATGCGGATGCCGCTCTATATATTACCCACGAGCTTCTTTTTAAGAAACAAATTTTTCCAGTATTATTCCATATATATACACCATCCCTAATTGTCGCTTTGTAGTACTGTTCACTATTAGTTTAGAACGGAGAATAACGAGAAGTAGCGGTGTCATGCCCTTCTTAGTTAAGGAGGGCTTTTTCTTTTGCTTAGTAGTGAAGGGGAGTATGTTATTACTTTTTTAAGGACAACTCTATTTCAGTAATGGGCTATGCGCATCCATAGACAAAAATAAGAGGTGAAATCTGGTTACTGGTATTTGTCTGATCTGATACAATATGAGCTTTAGCGAAGTATGTTGGAATGTGTAGTCGGAAGTAATCTGCGCGGAATTGTATTCATGAACATGTCCCGTAAAGCAAAAAAGCCCGTATGCGAATTTGGTCAAGCCCCTGTTTTATAGACACTAAAAAAAGACCCTAGGCTATAAGCTGCTTCCGGTACTCTACCGGAGGCAGCTTATTTAGTCTTCGTTGCGGTCGATGTTCGTTATAAAATTGAATATAGGCTTTCAATTCGCCTTTGTGCCTCATCCATATTTCGGATATCATAAGGGTAGAGCTCTTCCGTTTTGAGATGCGAGAAGAAGCTCTCCATGGAGGCATTGTCATAACAATTTCCTCGTCGAGACATGCTGATTCGGGCGCCAACCTTTGGCAGCATGTCGTGGTATGCATGAGACGTGTACTGGAATCCCTGGTCGCTGTGAACGATCAGTCCGGTCACGTCTTTTGTCTTGTTAAAGGCATTCTCAAAGGTCTGTAGAACCAGTGGATTGTCATTTTTCCGGCTCATCTGGTAGGCTACAATCTCATTATTAAACAAGTCTTTCACCGCGGAGAGGTAGATCCACGACTCTCCCACCCGGTATTGTGTAACATCTGTAACCCATTTTTGGTTTGGAGCATCTGCCTTGAAATCCCGTTTCAGTAGGTTTTTAGCGACACGCCCTTCGGTCGAAGAAGCGTAGTTACAGCGATGTTTTCGCCGAATTCGTGAGCGGATCCCTAGCACCTGCATAAGCCGAAGTACCTTCTAATGATTCATCCAGACCCCATGGTCCTGTAGTAAAAACAGTTGAAGCTGCCGGTAGCCGTAAACACCATTGTAGTGCGTATAGACCTTCTTCACGAGTTCCTTATCTTCTCGGTCCCGATCGAATGCTTTGCGCTTTAGAAAAGCGTAATATCCGCTTCTGGAGACTCCAAAAACTTTGCAAAGCTGAGTAACTGGATATTCATTTGCTACTCTATCAATCGTTATATACCGCTGCGTTTCATCTCCTGCATCCAGATTTCCAAGCACTTTTTTAGCATCTCGTTCTCCCGCATTAGCCTTTGGATCTGACTATCCTGATTCACATATTCCTTAGGGATTCCCCGCCCATCCATCAGTCCAAGCTCGCCAAGTTCCCGGTACTTCCGCATCCATACTTTCAACCGGTGTCGGTCAGGAATGTTAAACTTCTCCATGATTCTGCGATAGGTCCATCCCTCTTTAACGTGTAGGCGTATAGCTTCAAGCTTTATCTCATATGAATACGTTGTGAACTTTTGTCCTTTTTTCACCATAAAAATGCACCCCTTAGATTTCATCGGATAAACCAGGGGTTTATTCCAATGTCTATTCTAAGGGGTGCACTTCATACCGCATGCGGGCTTTTTCTGCAACGTGGCACTGCTGCCCTAGCTTATTTGTTGCCTAAGGACTGAAGGATAGTTTGCACTAACGCCGCATAACCGGACTCCAGTCCTTTCCCCGTCTGGGCACGTACTTCATTGCTAAGGGCTTTCAGGGCATTGCTTGTTTTCTTGGCGTCGTTGCCGGCCGCTTGCACCTGCTTCACCTTCGCTAATAGGCTGTTTAGCAGAACAGGTTTCGTAATGAAGCCGTTGTCACTGCCTGTTTGGAACAACGAGTCCAGATGCGCGATTTCCATATAAAGGGTTATGTGACGTGTGACCGTAACGGAATTTCCCGCCTTATCGCTTGCTTTCACGACGATGGAATGTACACCGAGCGATAGACTCAATGGTGCTGCTGTAATTAATTGGGGGGAAGGCTTACCGTCCCATGTGACGGATACCGAATCCACGCCGCTAGTTGCATCGGATGCCACAATCGGATAGTTCAGAGCATCACTAATCAGAAGCTTCGAGATGTCAGGCATCGTAATAGTAGGGGCTGTCAGATCGATCTGAATGATCTTCTCCTTCACCGCTTCCTTGTTGCCTGCCTGGTCCTCGCTGTAGTAACGAAGAGTGTGAATCCCCTCCGATGAAATCGATACAGAATTGCCGGTGGTATAGGCTCCTCCGTCCAAGCTGTAGTACGTGGAAGCAACTCCGCTGCCCGCATCGGTCGCTTGAAGGACTACGTTCACGGGATGGGTCTGCCACCCGGTTGGGGCGTTATCCATCGTTACAGGAGGTGTTTTTCTCTGCGCGAACATCCAATCAAAGACGTCAGTGTAGTCATTGTTCCAAGCAGGTAAGTTAGAGGACTGTGCTGTGGGAGCTATGCTCCAAGTCCCCATTGTTATCTGGTTGTAAAGAACCGCAGCTTCGACCTCGTGCGCTATATAATCAGCCAGGACAGGTGTATTAGCCGGATTCGGCCTCTGAGTCGGCTGATCAAATTGATTGTAAGGCCACGTAAGAGCCTCATTGCTCTCAAAACGCGAAGCCCTTGCGTTGACCATTTTCGGCATATTAGTGTTTATGAAGGTAGTGAGGTTAGTCTGGTATATTCCAACGTTATTAGCATTTATAAACATCCAATAGGCCAGTTCGGTGTGAGCGGCGTTGGTGCTCGCGTTCGGTGATCCGTTTACCGGAGACATAGGTGCGGCGGCTGCGAAGAAGCCGGGGTAGTCGTTAACTAAGCTGTTCGTATACAGGCCGCCCCATGAGAAGCCCGCCGCGTAAATACGGTTAGGGTCTACTGCACCGCTGGCAACCAGGTCGTCTATAACCTTCTTAACATTGGCTGTGGAGGGAGTAGATACGCCATTATAGGAAATATTCAGTATGTGGCTGGCGTATTTTTCGGGGTTTTTCTCCATTTTCTTCATTAGAGCGACCGAGCCGTTGGCTGATTTCATGGCCGCTTTTTGGTCTGTTGCAGCGTTGGTGCCGCCGCGTGACCTGCCGTGGGTATAGACATACAGCGGCAATCCTTGCACCACATTACCATTGCCATCTTTTTGAAGGTAGAGCGCGCGATTGACCGAATCGCCCGTGGGTGTTGTAAACTTGTCAAGGATCGGATTCACAACTTTTTCCTGTTCAAAAACTACGTTGCGAAGCGGACTCCCTTCTGTCAGTTCGATCCCGTCGTTTTGGACGATGTTGTAAACTTGCTTTGTCGAGTTACTGCTGCCATCCAGCGTTATATTGCCGCCGCTCTCTGAATAAAACTCAAACTCAACTACGATGTAACGGCCGCTTGCCAGTCCGTCCTGATAATCCGGTGAATGGCTTACCGTCCCCAAATAGCCGCGTACCTTTGGTTCGTCGTTGGCGTATACCCTTGTGATCTTGCGCGTCCCTTCGAAGGTCACCGAGTCGCCGTTCAGAGTCGTGTTCCTAGCCGAGACGGTAAACAAGCCCGGATCAAGCTCGGAGCCTAACGCCGCCTTCCCGTCACCTAAGTCAATGATGACAGCCGTCGTATACTCGCCTCGGGCGAAGTTGTCATTCCATAC
Organism: Paenibacillus tianjinensis; assembly: GCF_017086365.1. Classification (NCBI taxonomy): domain Bacteria; kingdom Bacillati; phylum Bacillota; class Bacilli; order Caryophanales; family Paenibacillaceae; genus Paenibacillus; species Paenibacillus tianjinensis. Next base: position 634,475 of record NZ_CP070969.1, read on the forward strand.
GATAAAGGGAAGCAGCAATGCGTCCGGATCGTTTTTGAATGTCACGTGAATGGTATGGTTAGCTTCAACATTTAAAAAGGTATAAGTGCCAGCGGATAGAGTCACGGCCACGCCGTCTACCGTTACGGTATCCACAATTTTTCCGTGATCGGGGGTAAACGTAAATTCTTTGCTTGAGCCCTTATCTAGTCTCAGAACATCGCCGGGTGGGTTCGGCGTTATGGCACCGCCTGGTCCCGCCGTGGCGGTGATTGAGAATCGGGTGTCCACTTCATTGGCTGAAGAGAGCTGCAGGCTGTCTCTAAATGAAGCATCGCTGGAATAAGCCGCGTCTGGAACTCCGAAAGAGGAAACGACTTCATAGCGATCACCGCCCTTGTCCGTCGAGTTATTGATATAGACCTCAAAGGTAAGCTTGCCTTCCTGTAAGGTCAAGGTTCCTTTGGGTATTCTCATCTCCACGATATATCCTGTATCCGTGATCTGGGTCCACGCAGCTCTGCCAGGAGCGGACTGCCCTGAAAACACGCCCGTCGCGCTGACACGCCATTGGTTTGAGCCTCCGGATCCGTTGCCGACATAAAACTCCAGGCTGTCGTACTGGTAATCTCCGCCGGCTCCCTGATATAGATTGCTGTCCTCCACAACTACGCGGGCATACAGGTAGTTGTGGTCCCATAGGATTCTGGCTGTGCCCGTGGCATGGGGTCTTGGGTCGCCGGGAACATTGCTTTTGTTGATGAGATGCTCCATTGTCAGGTTCCACAGGGGGTCGTTTGACCCGAGTTCGGGAGTTCCGAACATGGCGGTCGGCGTCTCATTCGCTGCCATGCTTGTAACAGCTGTAGAACTGAGGTCGTCATCATGTACTTCTGCGTTCTCGGTGTTGTTAGTGGCGGCGGCAATGCTGGCAGACATTAGCGACGCCACCATTACCAAGCAACAGAGAAACGCAAGCACTTTGCCAAAACGTTTTAGCATAAAATTATTATCCTCCTTTTTTTCGATCCGTTGCGCCCAAGGCTTACCCGCATCGATATTCGGGAATTGACACGCAAACGATTTATGTTTGCGCTTTCATTTTTTATTATAGAGGGTAACGTCTTTTATCACAATATACATGTCTTACATCCATTATCATTTGTTTACTTATTTTGGGTACCCACGTAGGAGTTGGAGTAGTGTTCGCAACAATGGATAGCATGTTGACTCTGCTTACTCACATGTGGAGTCGGTGGCTTTGTCTATATGATTTGCCAATATTACTTTTGTGCCAGGAAGTTGAAGTCTCGAAGTATAATCTGTGAAATAGAAATGATACCTGGCCGATCGAACGTCACGCAGGCAGCCATTCAGGCAGGCTACAGCGCCAAAACGGCTGAGCAGCAGGGGTATCGGCTGCTTCAGAAAACTTCAGTTCAGGTAGTTATACAGAAGGAGAGTCTTAAATGATCCCAAATGAGGTGATATTATTTTATGAAGCATTTCTATATAGCCAAAGAGGGGCGCTACGGAGCTCTTTTTATCTAGAACTAAGATTAATCCTAAGGTCTATACTCGGTTTCATGGCATTTCGGGCAGGGTGGCAGTGTATCTGTGCTATTGTCGAGAACAACATGTTGTCCGCTACTTTTACATGTGTAAGTAGGCCTGCGTAAGGCTGGAATATGGGTAGGTTGGCTCAATGAAAGCGATCAGTTTCGTCTTGGTTCACGAAGAGCCATGCACTCCTGCATGAAAGCGAAGATATAAACGGACTTCCCTGCGGTTTTGTGTTGTCACCGGAGCGAGTACTTGACTTAATCCTCGGCTTTAACTGATGAGCAACCGGTTCGGTGTAGTCCCACTTGGATTTTTAAATGTAGTAAAGTAGCGTAGTAATTGTACGTTACTACATTATTAATTTATTTGTGGTATAGTAAAGGCAGAACAAGCGTACAATGCAAAAGGGAGCCGTGCGTCAACACGACTCCCCATGCAATAGCCGCTTTTAAGGGCGGTAGGCCTCAACAAACAGGACACGACAGATAGACCGCATACCTTTGCGAGAGGGGGCGGTCTATCTGCGTTTATTGGACAGCAACGCTACGATAAGCGAACCAAAGGTTAGCGTAAGCATCTTGCTTCAAACACTGTTCCTCCCTTCTGAGAGAGGTAGCCGACCGACCCTTTAAGCCTAATCTATTGCTCAATCAGTTTTACTTGTGAGGAGAGCTGCAGATGCCGGACATACAGGCAATTGTATTAGACTTGGATGGAACGTTGCTCAGCAGTGACAAATCCATATCACCTAGAAATTATCAGACTGTTAAAAGATGTTATGATTCTGGAATTCATATTATTGTTGCCACGGCTTAAGCAACGTGGAAGATATTTAAGCAAAAGGAAGAATCTTAATTAGATAGGTGTAGGAAAGAGGTTTTATTGTGGAACATTTGTCACAGTATACTTACGTTCAATCGATTGCTAAAGCTACCATAAGCGAATTACAGGAGATAATTAAAGAAGGCATAACGGAAAAGGAAATCGTTTGTAGAGCCGAAGAGATCATGAGAAATAAGGGGAGTCATAGTTTTTGGTATCACGGTGTAGGGGCATTTGTACACGTTGGAAAGAGAACAATCATTTCTGAGTCGGGTAAGGGATATACGCCTTCGGATATATCTGTCGGCAGGAATGATATCGTGACCATCGATCTTAGTCCAGAGATTAACGCCTATTGGGGAGACTATGCACGAACACTAATAGTGCTCGATGGAAATGTTATTGCTGAAGACGCACTTGCAAAAACCAAAAATGAATCTGCATTAGAATTTTCACATGGAATTAACGCCGAAAAGGAACTCCATAAAGTATTTATTAATTTTGTAAGACCTGACATGACTTTTGAAGAAGTTTATTTATATATGAATGAGGTTATACAACAACTTGGTTATATTAATCTTGATTTTTCTGGAAACTTGGGGCACACAATCGAATTCAATATAGATCAAAGAAGATATTTTGAGTCGGGGAATAAGATGAAGCTTAGTGAAGGATCACTATTTACATTTGAGCCACATATAAAGTACAGAAATGGAGTGTATGGCTTTAAACGGGAGAATATTTATTATTTCCGTAATGGAGAATTACTTGTTTTATAGGAATGAGTCATTCTGTTCAACAAAGGCAGACCTATTAGCATGAGTTGTCTTATTGGTATGTGTGGCACTCGTAGATATTAGAAATTGATATGGCAAATCGATAAAAGGCTCAAAACTGTCGGGGTCATCAGGAATAAAGAGGTGTGCATGTCGTTATGAGAACGAGTTCTCTTATTATCCCGACCTTATCGAGGCTGCAGGGAGTTTAACTCCAGATTGAGGGAAAGAAAGAATTGCTTAAGGAGATAAACCAATCCCGCGGGGAATGGAAAATCGTGAGCAGTTACTAAAACTATAAGTGGACATCGAACCGTCTATTTTCACTTTCTTGTGGAAATAGACGGTTTTTTGTCATATTGGTAGTTTGATCCTACTCAGGCGATTAGCATTGCTTTTGGTATAATAGATTTAATAGGCTGGTTTAAAGATTGAGGAGAAGTTATGGATATTAAGAAACAAGTAGAGGATTCTCTGATCAAACATAAAAAACAGACCATAACGCTCTGGGAGCTGGAGTCAATTTGTTCCGGTTCCTATTGCAGTTATGCAGAACTTTCGCAAGCCATTCTGGAGCTGGAGGAGAGCGGTGTGCTGCAGATGGTGAAGGCTCAGGGCCGCAATGGAAAGGAGCCGTCGCTTGTCTATCAATACCGCATAAATAAGAGCATGCTGAATAGGAGCCTGCAGAAGGAGCTTCAACTGGCGGAGCTGCGTCTCGACCCAAATATCAAGTTAAACGCTTATTACAGCTTGCCTATTGAGGTGTGGCTGGAGGATCAGCTATTTATTGAACAGATCGATGCCTATTTGCGTGAGTTCCCGATGCCCCATGAGCCGGTTCCGGCCCCTGAGAGAAGCTTCGAACTCGTGGGAGACGAGAAGTGGATTACGGAAGGCGGGGGTGAGGAGCTGCTGAACCGGATCAGGCTGTGGGAACAGATGAAGGTTCTATCCGTAGCGGACCCGCTTATGTTTGCCATCAACCCGCGAGGGGTGCATGCGAACTCCCATGTTCATCACCACTTGATTGTGGAGAATAAGACAACTTTCCAGGCTCTGCTGCAAGAATTACCGGTGGTACCCTTCACTTCACTCATCTATGGCAGCGGCAAAAAGGTGATCCGAAGCATTGAGCTGCTTTCTTATCAGCTTCCTTTAAATCCGAACAATCACCGATTTCATTATTTTGGTGATATCGACCATGAAGGCATTAATATCTGGTACGCACTTGACCGTAAGGTAAATGGTTTATATGGCGAGCCGGTCCGGCTGGCCATTCCCTTCTATGAAGCATGTGTTCAAAAGCCATATGCGCAGGGGAAGGAAACACAACGCAAGGATGAGAAGGCGATGGAAGCTTTTTTATCTCATTTTGATGCGCTGATCCAACTGACTATTCAAACAACTCTATCCAACGGCGGTTATTACCCTCAGGAAATCATTAAATCGACAGAGCTTCGCCAGATCTGGAGGTCGGCAGTATGGACGGATTAAATGTGGTGCAGCTCACGTCCGGGTTTCGGGACCGGATGACGAAGCTTGCGTTGTTCGATCCGCTATTTGAGCTGAGATCCAAGCGCAAGTCCGACCGCAATCAGAAGCCCATTGACATGATGGAGCTGGGGCTGCTAACACTTCTATACTTCTTCGAGCAGAAGCTACTGCGAAACAGCAAGGCCGGTGTTAGGGATTTGGCAGAATTTCTCTATGAGCAAACCCGGGATGTCTACGATCTGCCTCATGAAGAAGTTGTAGAGCTTGCACGCCAGATTATTCAGACATTTCGCCCGGCCTCAGGGAAAAAGCGGGACTTCACTTTTTTTAATTGGGAGTACCATGAAACAGAGCAAGTATACACTTCGATCATTAAGGCGCATGCCTTTGACCTGAAGACCAACACCCAATACTACACGCTCGATGAGGATGGATTGGAGCTTGTTTTTGCTACGAAAGAGTTTTATATGGAATTTCAGCTATCTATCCACCAACTGGTGCTCCGCAAGCAATTGGAAAAGGGAGAATTTGATGGGGCCCTCAGACAAATCAATGAAATGCGTGTAGACGTAGAGTCTCTTCAAGACCGGATGCAGAAGCTCGAGCATGAAATCAAGCGCAACACTGTATCGGAGGAGACGTTTGCACGGTACAAATCGCTGTTAGAGGATATTTATCTTCGCTTGTATCGGGAAAATGAGGAATTTGAGGAGCTGCGGCAATTTGTAAGAGATGTGAAGGACCGAATTCATGCGGAAACGTCGAGGAATAAGGAGCAGAGGCCGTATGAGTTGATTCTTCGAATCGCCAATGAGCTGGAAATCGTTCACGGGGAGCATACGGTTCTATTCCGTCAGAGCATGGAGCTTAAGGCTCAAGCCTTAACCGCTGCGAAGGAATCTCTCTATTATACCGGGCTGAACTCCTTTAATTTCGAACAGGACGTTGCTTCGTTGATCTTCGGTTCGCCGCTACCGCTTGAGAGCATGAAGGGAATTGTGGCGCCATTTCTTCTGGTGGAGCAGCCAAAGCAATGGTCGCTTCTGACGGTATGGGCGGAGCAGAATATCCAGGAAGAGTCGAGTGGAGCAACCGGTGACAACCGGTTCATGGACTATGACGGTGAGCAAGCGTCTGACGCTTATACAGAGGGTAGAAAAGAGGACTTCCTTCAATATATGGAATGGCTACTTCGACTATTGGAAGGGGAAGGACACACAAAGCTGTCCGATATGGCGGAGGTTATCCGGGAAGTGGGGCAGGGGCAGCTGCTGGTCCGGCGTTCTTTTTATGACTTCTGGCTCATCCTTCATCAACGCAGCCCCGTTAGAACAGAGCGGACGGAGATCGAAGACAGCGACCTGGCCCGCAATCAATGGCTGGAAAATGTATTAGGGCTGTTGGGTAACCGGACTTTGATTGTGGAGGAAGCCAAGGAGCTCGTCAAGGTGAACGAGCGATTCACGATACAGAATATGGTGGCTTCATGGAAGGAGGATGAAGATGGCACTAGATAATGCAACGGTGATGAAAGCTTTTCGAATATACACGAACTTGGCTAGGGATGGGCATGCAGACAAGGAGCTGCTGCAGCAATATGTAGCGGATGACGAAATACGGGGACTTGTGGATCAGTTTGCGCGTGAGGTGGACTGTGTGACGATTGTTGCGGGAGAGAAGCTCTATATGATGCCGGAGACGAGGCTGTCCCCCTTCCATGTAAGCAATGATTTCATTAAGCGCCATTACATGCGGGCGAATGCGGTGAACGTGGACATCTACTTGATGTATGTTTCGATTATTGTGCTTATTGGGGCTTTCTATGACAGCTATCACTCGGTGGAGCCCACCCGCAGCTTCATCAGATTGGAGGAGTGGACGGAGCTGGTGAACGAAAGGCTGTCCATCCTGAAGCAGTTCCCGGAAGAGGAGCTTAAGGTGTTGGAAAAAGAGTTCTCCTATCATTGGACGGCACTCGTCGAAAAGTGGGAGGCCATGGATGATGTGAAGGAAACCGCCCAGCGTCAGAGCGGCAATACGATCAGCCGGATCAGCTTCATCGATATGGTCCGGCGATTCCTACTGGCCCAAGAGCTGATTGAGGACATCGGGAATCAGGAGATCAATTTGACGGAAAAAGCGAAGATCGTGGTGCAGCGTTATTTCATGGAACTGGAGTATAACCGCGGCGTATTGGAATTTCTCTATCAATTCGAGCATGTGAGGAAGGAGGGGGCGAAGGATGCCGGCCATCTCTAAAATCCGTTTTACCAACGTTGTATATGAAGATGGGAACAAAAGATATAATGACGAGACGTTTCATTTTGACGGGCATAATGGAGCCATTCTGCTTGAGAACGGCGGGGGCAAGACGGTCTTCATCCAGACGGCGCTGCAAGCCGTGCTGCCCCATACCGAACTGGCCGGAAGAAAGGTCAAGGAGACTCTTAACCTTACGAATGGTCCTGCCCATATTGCCATTGAATGGATTCTCCATGAGCGCCCGCGCAGATACGCCGTGACCTGTGTAACGTTATTCTTGAATTCGAATTCAGCGGGACTGGATTCCATTCGTTATGTTTACGATTACCCGGCTCATGATGCGGATGGGATTGATGACATCCCTTTTGTCAGACAGACCGGGGGGCAGAAACGTCCGGCCGATAAGGGCGAGATGCAGGATTATTACCAGTCCATGTGCAGCAAGAGGGTTACCGCGCATACTTTTTCGACCATTAAGAGTTACCATCAGTACCTGGAGGAGCAGCTTCATATTATTTCCGGTGAGTGGGAATGGATGGCCAAGATTAATCAATCCGAAGGCGGGATTGAACATTTTTTTGATGAATGCAAGACCACGACACTGCTCTTCGACCGGCTGCTGATCCCGGTAGTGGAGGCATCCATGTCCGGTTATTCGGAAGGGGAGTTTGCCGCTGCGTTCCAGACTCATCGAGACGGCTTCAAGCGGTATAAGGAGCTGAAGCTGAAGGTGGAGGAGAATGAGCGCATTCTGGCGGAGCTGGACCGGTACGTAGAAGCCTATGGAAAGCTTCGCGACCGACAATCTGCCTATTCGCTCATTCAATCCGAGGCGAAGACCTATTGGCAGACCGCCCAACAGCAGGAGGAAGCTCAACACGCGGAGCTCTTGAAGCTGGAGGAGCAGACGAACAAGTGGAAAGAACGCAAGGTACAGCTTACTGAAATCAAGGATTCTCTTCATATCGCGAAGCAAAAGCAAGCCTTGGACGCTGCGTTGCAACAGCGGGGATTGGTGGAGGACGATAAGCATCAGGCGGCAGAAGAGCTGGATGCGTCGGAGCTGGAATATTATTCACTGCAATTCGCCGACTACCGGAGTCAGAAGCTGCTGGCCGCGGAGCAGGAGCGGGTGGCTTCGGTCAAGCTGGACCAGCTTGAGTCTACGATGGATGAACGCCAACTGGACGAGGCCTGGGCACGCAACAGCGGACAAATCGCTTATTTGCTGCATGCGGCGATGGAGAAGCTGACGGCAGACAAGCAGCGTTTGGAGCAGGAGTGCCTGCAGATCCAAAGTAAGCTCCATAAGGATGAACAGCAGATGAAGCTGCAGGAGTCGGAGCTTAGAGGACTGGAAGACGGGCTGTTGAAGCTGGAAGCCAAGGAAGCTCACAAAACGGAGGAGCGGGACTCCATTCGAAAGATGATCCTGGCTAACGCAGATCTGGAGAATGTCGAGGACAAGCTTGCCTTTTGGATGAAACGTCAGAATGAGCTGGATGAGAGTAATGTATCGCTGATACAGGCGAACAAGGAGCTGGCCGCCCGGAAGGTCCAGGAGAAGGATGAGTTATCCCGGGTGCAGAAGGAAATCCGGGAGCACGGCAGCCTTCTGAGTCGGTTGGAGGAACGCAAGAATCAGCAGACTGAGGCCCATCGGAGCCTATTGCTCGGTTTAAAGGCGATCCGTCCAGCCTGGGAAAAGCTGCAATCGGTCTACGACCGCCAGACCTCCATCGAGCGTCAGCTGGCGGAAGACCTGGACCGGTTGAACAGCGACAAGGAGCGGCTGCTGCAGAAGGAGCGTCTGGCATTCCGTCTGGTAGACGACTACGGGGATCAGGAGCGTTTTGTTGCGGACCCGTTCCTTGAGAAGCTGGTTCAGAAGTGGGTTAATTTATTTACGGTGCTCCAAACAGGTACGGAATATTTGGAGGATACGGGCTTCTCTTTAGAAGGGCTGCAGGGCCAGGCGCAATCGCTTTGGCCGGTGACGCTGATTGCGGTAGAGCATGAGAAGGCTGCACTCTGTCAGAAGCTGCAGGCTTACGCGGAGCAGCTTCAATACCCGGTTCGTGTCATCTCGACCAGCGAGGCGGCCACCCTTGCGCTGGACCGGACGACATCCGGCTCCCAATGGGGAACATGGGTGGAGCCGGAGCATTGGGGCAGCAATGTCAAACGGGAAGCGTTCGCAGCGTGGAAGCAAACGGCTATTCAGGCTGCCGACGGCACCCGGTTGGAACGAATGGAGCAAGAGCGCCAAATCAAACGCTGGGAGGATATCATCGGGAAGGTAACAAGCTACCTTGCCGAATACCCTTTAGAGCAGGTTCAAGAGGCGGAGGGGCAGTTAGCTGAGTTCAAGCTGAAGCTCCGGCAATTGGAGCAGGAAAGCTCCAGGATTAGCACCTCTATTGAACAACTGGAAGTCATGCAGGAGTCGAATACACGAAGGATCAGCGACCAGAAGGATGAACTGAACCAGCTCGCAGTCTGGATTGAACAAGGGCGGAAATATACGGCGCTTGGCAGAGAAGTAGAGGAGCTTCGCAAGGATGTGGAGCATCTCAAGGAGCAAAGAGAAGGACTACAGAACAGAATCAACCGACATATGCGTGTGATGGAAGCGGGACGGCAGCGGGAAAAGCATCTTTTGAGTGAGCTTCGCCTTGTGGAGGATGAAGGAAGAGGGATAAGCACTCAAGAGTTGTTCGTGGAGGTTACCCGCTATCCCATGCTGGAGGCGGAAGCCTCTCTGGAGCGTTTGAAGGTGGAACGGGAGAGCCTGTATTTCCAGCGTCAGCGCATATCGCAGAGCAGGCGCGAGCTGGAGCTGGAACGCAGATCAGCTTCGGAGAAGCAGGCTATAGCGGAGCGGGAAATGAATCGGCTGCATTTGGAGCATTCCCATCTGTCGGAGGAACGGGAGTTCCCGCTGCATGGCAAGCAGCTCATGGAGGAGCTGTTCGGGCGCATACAAGACCGCAAGATGAGGGTGCAACGTCTGTCGGAGGAATACAGCAGGGTGGACACCGAATGTGTCCAGCTGCAGTCGGTGACCGATCTGCTCCTCAAACAGTACAATGAGAATCATTCGGCGAAAGCACCCATCATGTTTATGGAGCCGTTATCGAAGATTGCGGAGAGGATCTCGATGGAAGACGCCGCTCTGCTAACAGAGAAACAAGGTCTCGAACAGTTGGAGACCCGGATGAAGTCCCACTTGTATGATATCAGGGACGTCATTCAAGAGCTAACGCCTTATAAGCTAATGCACGGCTTTGAGAACCCTGCCATCACACCCGCAGTATTGACGGATGAGGCGGTATCCGAATTCGGCTACAACCGCAAGCGGGTTGTGAAGGATACTTTGCAAAGGCTGGATGCCAGCAACAAGGCCGTGGAGCTGGAAAGGGAGATATTGAACAAAGGCCGGGACCGGTTCAAAGCATTTTGCCGCAAGATGATTAAGGATGTCAAGCTTCGGGAAATGGCGGAGCAAGGCGTGGAGCAGGCACGATCCTATGACGGAATCGTATCCTTCCAGTTGGCCATGAAGACCCGGATTCATCGAGCCAATCATATTGCCGAGGAAACCATGCGTACGCATAATCAAGAGCTGGAGCAGTACATTGTCCACCTCCATTCCCATCTCAGGCAGGTGACGTTGGAATTAAGAGATATTCCAAACAAAACGAGGGTCAAGGTGGAGAACGAGTGGAAGTCCATCTACTCCTTCAGCATTCCGGAATGGGAGGAGCAGGAAGGGAAGGGCGCTATTCGTCAGCATCTGGATTGGATACTGGATCAGCTGGAGAATGATAAGTATCGCAATGGCGAAGGTCTGGAGCAGGAAGCTGCCGTGAAGAGAGACCTGGAAAAATGGCTGGAAACCAAGCAATTGCTTCAGGTCGTTCTTCAGGATAAAGCCATGAAGGTCACCTGCCGGAAGGTGACGAATGAGAACACCTTAACCCGTGCCTCCTACTCTTGGGAGCAGTCCAACAACTGGTCCGGCGGGGAAAAATGGAGCAAGAATATGACCCTGTTCCTTGGACTGCTAAATTATACGGCGGAGAAGCGCAGGCATATTCAGGCGGGAATGAAGCGGCATCGGACGGTGATTCTGGATAATCCGTTCGGCAAGGCCTCCAGCGACCATGTGCTTAGCCCTGTATTTTTTATTGCGGAGCAGCTTGGCTTCCAGATTATTGCCCTTACTGCACATGCGGCAGGCAAATTCCTGCAGGATTACTTCCCGATTGTGTTCAGCTGCAGGCTTCGTCAAACGGCAGGCTCCGGCAAACAGGTCATGACCAAGGAAAAGGCCATCAACCAGGCCTATTTCCGGGACCACGCTCCAGCAGCAATCGAGCGCCTGGGATCGGTCGCCCAGGTGGAGTTATTTTAATATAATTGTTCTTAGATTGGCGTTAAAACGGTGATAGGTTGGGGATAAACTGTATCCCCAACCACCCTGAATAACCCGAATAGAACGAAATGCGAACAACAAAAAACCAGTAAAATCAAGGGTTCTGCCGACTATAACAGATTCAATCGGAGCCGTGGCGCAATCGTTGGTTAGGAAAAACTAATAGTTGATGTGTATTGGCGAATATAGTAAAGAGGGGCGTTAAACCCCTCTTTTTGTTGTTGGTTATTCTACTATGTTGATTTTGAAAAAAAATGACCGCCATTTAGATTTAGGCGGTCACGTGATTATTACCCTAACATCCCTTTTAGTTTAATATAATTTAACGGCTACAAGTCTGAGGGTAAACCATAAAGATACATCTTAATGCAATCTGAACTTTGAAGTAATGCGGTGGTTGTTTTTGTGTTTGGTGTTCTGTAAATTACAGGATAATCTATTTCTTCGTATACTTCGCGTATAGGAAAAGCCAATTTTTCTTCTTTTAGTGAGAACTGAGCATCCACACCTTTTTTATTTCCACGTGCATCTAAGCGAATCCATTTTCCAATTGACCTAAGATAAACGCCATTTAACGCATGGATAACGTAACCTGTATCAGGAGTATCTCCTAAAGTTAGACGTTGGTAACAGAAACCAGCTGGTATTCCTTGGCACCTCAATAAAGCACACAAAAGATTTGATTTTGCATAACAAATTCCTTCTTGGTAGAAAAGGGCTTCAGATGCTCTACACGTAATGCGTGAACTTTGGATATCCCAAGAATGAGATATGTTATCACGAACAAATTCAAAAGCGGACTTAACAAATTCAATTTCATTTAACGATTGGCTATATAATTCCGAAGATATATCTTTTATCGAAAAATGACCATAATCAACTTCTTCAGTTTCTTCTAAATAATCATCCAGGTTACTGGATTCACATGTAAGTTCCATTCTTTTCCCTCTCAAACGTTTATTTGAAATTGCAATTTCATTACATGACTTGAATTTTGAATAATAATTTTATTTACTAATAACTTGCCAATTCCTCGGAGTGCTAGATTAGCGTTTACAACCAATGAACGTATTTCCGCTAAATAAAATCCAATATATGTAAAATGGTCATTCCTACTATTTTAGTATTTTCAACTGTCACAAAGAAGCATTGTAAGTGTTCGTAAATAGATGCACGAGTACATGTAATAGTTGTCCCTGAACTGCGGACTGTTCTATTAATTTATATATCGCCTCTGAATCACTCATTACTGCCTTCCTATCAGCATGTAGAACCTCCCCTGCTAAAAATGGAAACTATTTGAAATAAGGTTAATAATTATGCGATAAAATTGATTTTTATTCAATGCAAATTTTTGGTTCGAAGTATGGTCATTAGTGTCATAAATCTTAGGATTTCTTGCCTCCTACAAGGCGCTTATTTTACATCTGTCGAGTATTCAAAAAAATTCAGGCGTGTCAAACAGCCATAAACTCTGTTGTAGCCTGCATTTGTTGATGACTTGGCAATGGGAGGGGGTACACAATGTAATAATAGAATAGGAGAAAGTGTTGTTCGTCTGAAGAAAGAACTCAAGCGGTTTATGAAGTTGGAAGAACTGACTCCTGAGATGGTGCATAGGTTTATTGATAAGATTGAAGTACAGGCGGACGGCTCCGGTAGACATTCATGATAAGTTTACCCCCACCGCCTTTCTTACGGCTTAAAATTACAGTGACCGACACTCAAGGTCATGTGGAGTCGGTGGCGGTGTTAGTGAAGAGTGGGGGTATTTTTTTTGTGCAGTCAAGGATAGTACCTTTGATCGTGGGGGGATTTGGATAAGGGAAGTGTTCTACATCAGCTTATTTCGTGAAACCAGAAAATGGACAGTAGGGGTGGAACTAAGCCACAAATATCAGTCTGTGAGTGATTATATCCTAAACTTTTAGGAGGGATGAATATAATGGCGAAAAAAATTAAAACTTTAAGAGTTTCTCTGCTCCTTTCTATATTATGTATTATTACATCGGGAATAAACTACTTGAATAATAAATTGCCTGTAGTTGGAGTATTGCTTGTTGTAACATTAGTTGCGTTTATAATTCAAGTTGTTGCTTATACAATAGAAATGAAAAGCATTAAAAATAATAGTGTGAAATAAAAATTAAGCTAGGGAGTGCCAATTCTCTATACCCAAAGCTTATTCCCATTTGAAGAGATTGCCCGGGAATATTGGGGGAATATAACCTGAACCGCCAATACACAGTGACTGTCACTGGATCGGCGGTTTGTCTTATTTATAGACTGACCCGGACGGAGGACTTGGAGCAATACCTTTAATCATCAATTCCGTCCATTGAGCGGTATAAGGAAGGATCTTGTCGTAGATGTGAGGGCTGGAAATCCCTTCAACTAAGGCTTGGAAATAAATCAAAAGAAACTCATCTGAATATTTCAGATCGACCTTGCCTTCTTTACGTCCGCGATGGAATAAATCCAGCATGATATTAAAGCTTTCCTTAGCGTATTGCTGCATCATCACAGATAAGCCATCATCACCCTTTTTGGTGAAAAAATCCATTAGGTCTAAATAAAACTCTTTTTTGATTTTATCCAGATATTGAATTTTGTTCTGACTCATCGCGATAAGGGTTTCTTCGAAGGGCTTATTTTCGGCCATGATTCCCCGGGCGGTATCCCCCATTTTATTCAAAAAATACTTAAAAACCTCATGGATAAGATTTTCTTTACTCCCGAAATATTTGAAAATCGTTGTTTTTCCAACGTTGGATTTCTCAGCAATCTCATCCATTGTTAAATTTTCTATGCCTGCCTCTGTATTCATCAAGTTGAAAGTTGCTTCTAAAACTTGTTTTTTCTTCTGCTGTGTCCGCTTTTCAAAACCATTCATTTATCATTCCTGCTTTCTATCTCAAATGAATAAAATATATATTTGTGGAGTATAGTTCATATTTTTCTTTCCTATATATTATATAGCTACAATTATGAGTTATCAAACAGATAATAGTTCTAAACTAACGATTTTTAAATTGACTAAGCACATAAAAAGGTATATAACTGAATCTGTAAATGAACTTTGGTTTAAAACAAAAGTCAAAACTCGATAATATGAATTTTAACCTCATTAACAGTTCATATTTATCCGGGATTAACTTTGCTTTAGACTGGAAAGCACGTTACTAAAACTGTTTAAAGGGAGTTTTAGTGCTATGGATAAAATTGTAGATGTGCAAGGCCTGCAAAAAAAGTTCGGGAAATTTAAAGCGCTGCATGATGTGACATTCACAGTAAATGCCGGGGAGGTTGTGGGCTTCATTGGGCCAAATGGCGCGGGGAAGTCAACAACCATTCGCACTTTGCTGGGAATTATTAATCGTGATGCCGGGGATGTGAAGATTTTTGGCAAGGATGTATGGAAGGATAGCCTTGAGATTCATAAGCGGATCTCCTATGTTCCAGGGGATGTGGCTCTGTGGGGCACCTTAACGGGTGGCGAAATTATTGATCTGTTTATTAAGCTACATGGTGGAGGAGACAAGGATAAGCGTGATTATTTGATTAAACGTTTTGAACTCGATCCTAAGAAAAAGGCAAAAGGCTATTCAAAAGGAAACCGGCAAAAGGTTGGCTTGATTGCGGCTTTGTCCGTGGACTCCGATTTGTATATTTTCGATGAACCGACTTCTGGTCTTGACCCGTTGATGGAAGCTGTCTTCCAAGATGAGGTTGAGAAAATCAAGCATAGAGGGAAGGCTATCTTACTATCCTCTCATATATTGAGTGAAGTGGAACGTTTAGCCGATAAGGTGGTTATCATTCGTCAAGGTAAGGTTGTTGAAACCGGGACACTAGATGAATTACGTCACCTGACCCGTTCTACAGTAACTCTGGTAACAGAGGGGGATGTGGCTGAGATGGCATCCGTTAACGGTGTCCATGACTTTAAGCATAAAGGTAATCAGGCGACATTCTCTGCGGATAATGAATATATCAATGACATATTGACCAATGCGGCAAAATTGGGTGTTAAGAGGTTTGAATCTGTACCGCCAACGCTTGAAGACTTATTCATGCGGCATTATGAAGTCTAAGAGTTGGGAACGGAGGAGAACATGAAATGAAAGAAAAATTTGCACGGTGGAATGTACTATTTGCGCAGTATCTGAAACGGGATTGGAAAAAATTGATTATCTGGATTGTAGGTCTGGGTTTATTTTCAGCCGGGTATGTTCCAGCTTTTGAGGAAATCGGCAAGGGGCAGGGTTTGCAGGGGATGTATGAGACCTTGCAGAATCCCGCTATGATCTCAATGGTTGGACCGACACCAATTGATACCGCAGCTGATTACACTCTGGGTGCTATGTATGCGCACGAAATGTTGTTATTCTGTGGTTTGTTTGCGATGATTATAGCTGCTTTGCATGTTGTGAGCCATACCCGTAAAGAAGAAGAATATGGGCTTACTGAGCTGGTACGCTCCTTTCAAGTAGGCCGTCAAGCCAATTCGCTTGCTGTGATTGCCGAAGTAGTGTTTATCAATATTGTATTGGCGCTGGTTATTGGCGGGGTTATGGCTAGCTTCGGTGTAGATACGATTTCGGCCAAGGGATCATTCCTGTTTGGGGCATCGATCGGAATAGCTGGTATTTTGGGGGCAGTAATTGCCTTGGTTATGGCACAAATTATGCCAACTTCCTCCGGAGCAACGGGTTCTTCGCTGGGGATTGTAGGTTTACTCTATATTGTCCGTGCGGGTACGGATGTATCGAATGTTGATTTCTCCATGGTTAATCCTATGGGTTGGACCTATCTGACTTTTCCATTTACTGAAAATAATTGGTTTCCCCTGATTTTGGCCGTAGCCTTCTGTGTCATTGCAGTAATTATTGCTTTTACCCTTGAGGGCGGCCGGGATATGGGGGCAGGCTATTTACCGGAAAGAGAAGGGCGTGAGGCAGCGAAAAAATCTTTGTTGTCCGTACCCGGCTTGTTTATCAAGCTTAACAAAGGCATGATCATTAGCTGGTTGATTGCCTTTGTAATTATGGGAGCAGCCTATGGTTCGATTTATGGAGATATGCAAACGTTCCTTGGCAGCAATGAAATGATGAGTCAAATGTTCACAATAGCAGGAGTTTCAATTGAAGCGTCTTTTACTGGAACGATTATGATGGTAATGATTGGATTGGTTTCTATTTTACCTATTGCCATCGTTAATAAACTGTTCTCGGAAGAAGCGCGACTGCATTTGAGCCAGCTTTATTCTACAAAAGTGACCCGGGCCCAGCTCTATTGGACGAGTGTCATTTTGGCAATTGCTGCTGGAGTCGTTGGAGTATTACTGGCTTCAGGCGGACTTGGCGGTACAGCAATCTCTGCGATGGGTGACAGCTCATCTATGAATATGGGAGACTTCATCGCCGCAGGCTATAACTTCCTGCCGTCTGTGTTGTTCTTTACCGGGCTTGCAGCTTTGGCTTTAGGCTGGGCACCAAGACTGGGTAAAGTGATTTATGCTTATCTTGGTTATTCCTTTGCTTTAAACTACTTTGGCGGAATTTTAGATTTGCCGGAATGGTTTTCAAAAACAGCCGTTCAAAGCTGGATTCCACGGATGCCAATTGATAAGTTTGATGGAGCAACCTTCATTACGATGACAGTGATTAGTATGGCCTTGATGGTGTTTGGCTATATTGGATATCGCAGACGGGACATGGTTGAAGGAGCTTAACAGTTATAGACAGTCAGAGTTAATGGAATATTATCGGGTTTTAACAACTTCACTGACAGCAGATGTCAGTGAAGTTGTTTTATTATAAGGATAACCACTCATTAATGAGGAGCATTTAGAAATGAATAATACAGTATATCTTTATGTGTTTGATACCATGTCCGATTGGGAAATAGGTTATTTAGCCGCCGAACTGAACTCTGGAAGATACTTCAGAAAGGGGTTGGCTCCAGCAAAAATAGTCACCGTTGGGATAGATAAGACTCCAGTAACTACAATGGGCGGACTTTCAATAATGCCTGACATTAAAGTGGAGGAGTGCAGCATTAAAAGCGCAGATGCACTGATTTTACCTGGCGGAAATACATGGACAGAAG
This sequence comes from Paenibacillus tianjinensis, assembly GCF_017086365.1. Taxonomy (NCBI): domain Bacteria; kingdom Bacillati; phylum Bacillota; class Bacilli; order Caryophanales; family Paenibacillaceae; genus Paenibacillus; species Paenibacillus tianjinensis. The sequence continues at coordinate 651,923 of NZ_CP070969.1, forward strand.
CTATTCACGTGCCCATATTAAAAATTGCCGAGATGTGTTTAAAGGAAGGGATAGTCGTTGGAGCAATTTGCGGTGCTACCTTTGGACTTGCTCAAGCAGGATTATTAGATTCACGTTGGCATACGAGCAATGATTTGGATTACCTAAAAATGATTTGCCGTTCTTACACGGGAGAGGAATACTACAAAGTGGAATCTGCTGTCACCGATGGGAAATTGATCACCGCATCCGGAGTAGCCCCATTAGAATTTTCTGTTCATGTTTTAAAAGCGCTGGATGTATTGTCTCCAGTAACATTAGACGCTTGGTATCTTCTTAATAAAACTCATGAACCTAAATATTTCTACGAGTTAATGAATTCTATCCAGTGACAGTATAACGAAGAGACGTGCGGGAATCCCCACGTTTCTTTTTTTTTCGTTACCAAGCGTGAATTCCGGCTGGAAAATGAAATGAATTCACTAAAGGTATATTTTACAAATAAAAAACAAAAAAATAGGTGCAAGGATTCTTATTGGTCAATCGTATCCAGTATAGAAACCAAGGATGTTATCTATCTATTTTATTACGAGGAGTATACCGTGCCTGAAATGGCCCAGTTGCTAAATTAACTAAAGCAAAATCCTAAACAAGTATGGGCTATGTTTTTCTGACAACGAAAAGCATAGCCTTTTTGAGCTTACAGGAAACTTAAAAGCACAAGGCAGCCGTATGAGCTACCCTGTGCTTATTGCAGTTGGGATAGAAGAAACTATTCTTCCAACCTCCAAATGTGTTTGTCCGCCCGGAACGGCAGGCAAGAACATGCACCGAAAATTCCGATGGCCAGAAATAGCAAAGCTGCACCGGAGCCTTTGCCGGTTCCGACCAGTGCGACCCACAGGCTGTCCAGCGGCTGCCCTGCCATAAAGGGTTCAAACACCCTGTCAACCAATACGCCACCGCACAGATATCCCACAGGAATGGTGAAAAACTGTAACGTATTCCTTGCCGAATAGACACGCCCCTGCATCTCAATCGGGATTTTTGAGCGGAAAAGTACATCCATATTAGCGTTCATAACCGGAATGAATATCCATCCGAGGATGGCACCCAAACACCACACAGGCGTACTTCTGCCGAAGGCAAGGATGAAATTCTCGGAACTCATGGAAAACAGCAAGCAATTCAAAATGACCCGAACCCGGCTTTTAGGCGGCGGCAGAATCGTAGCCGAAAGGCTTCCAACCATCATGGCAATCCCTGTAACGGTGTTGACCATACCTAGCGCCAACTCTCCGCCGCCAGCACGTGAGAGCATCATTGCGGGCAGGGCAGCATTAAAGATCGAGGCGGTAAAATTAATCACGGCCAAAAACAGAATCAGATCCAGAATTCCCCGGTTGTCCCTGAGATACCGCAGGCCGCTTTTAGCAGATTGTAATACTGTCTCGCTCCCTGTGCCGCTCTGCTTTGGAACTTGCGGGATATGGACAAAGCATAGCAACGCTATGAACGCTGTGGTGAATGTAATCAAATCAAACAGGATAACAACCCGGATACTTGTAAAGGAAAGCATTGAAGTGGCGAGTATAGGCGTTAGTATGGTAACCAGTGAATTGGACAAGGAACGCATCCCGCTAACCCTCTGGTAGTGCTTTTGCGGAGCCAACAGGCTAATAGCTACATCTGACGCCGGCTGCTGAACAGTGTTCATCAGTCCATTCAAGGTATTGATCAAATACAGATGCCAGATCTGGAGCTTACCCGTTGACATCAGAATAAGGATTGAAACGGTGCAAAGTGCCGCAAAGCTGTCACTGATCAGCATGGTGGCCTTCTTGTTCCACCGGTCGCTCAGCGCACCTGCGAAGATACTCAGCAGGACGTAGGGGGCATAGGAACAGATAGCCAAAAGCGAGCTGGTAAGAGCCGACCCATGCTGCTGATAAGACCAGATCACCAAGGCAAAGGCGGTCATTGCACTGCCCAGTGCTGAAAAGGACTGTGTAATCCATAAAATCAGGAACGAACGAAGTTCCCTAATGTTCATTTTGAAATTTTTTATCATGACTCTGCTCCTCTTTCAATGAATTCTAAACGATTCAATGAAAGTGCAAAGCCGAACGGACGAACTTAAGCTTCGCTCCGTGCAGTTTCGTCCGGTTCAGACCTTGCACGGAGCAGTGCCGCTGCATATTGTCATTTGGTTTCTCCTTCTTTATCGCCTGAAATGAAATTCACCTTAAAGTAAATTCTTCTTTATTTTACCATGTGCGAACCCGGAAAATAATTATATAATTGAAATTTCCAAGGATGTACACTATCAAAAGCTTCTACGCTGATACAGTGCTTGGATTGAAATTTCCTCTTCTCATGTTATAATAAGGGCAGAAATAGCGTAAAATGCAAAGAGAGCCGTGCGACCAACACGACTCCCCTTTTGCAATAGCCGCTTTTAAGGGCGGCGGCTTCGGAATAGCAGTCATGAGATAGACCGTTTCCTTTGGACAGGGCGGTCTATTTCTTTTTGAGGTAGTTAAGCAGAGCAATAATGAACATGCCGAACATGAACATCAGTGACAACGCCTGATAAGCCTCCATTGGCCTCACCTCCCTTCCGGGAGATTAGCCGACCGCCCTTGCAAGCCTTCCATTGCTCTTGCAATTATATCATGTTGTACGGTGCCTTGGAATATTTTAGTACTCTATGTTTAAACGTGCAGAAAGACCTAATTTAAAACATACTCAGGATAAAGCGTTATCCTGATATTTATAGAGAGGTTATTGATATGACAAACAATTTTTGGCGTGATTTGCCGCGGCCTTTTTTCATACTGGCGCCTATGGAGGATGTGACGGATGTTGTTTTTCGCCATGTCGTCAGTAGAGCGGGCCGACCGGATGTGTTTTTTACGGAGTTTGCGAATTCAGAGAGCTATTGTCACCCGGAGGGGCACCATGCTGTGCGCGGGCGTTTGACGTTTACAGAGGATGAACAGCCCATTGTAGCGCATATCTGGGGAGACAAGCCGGAATACTTCCGTCAGATGAGCATCGGGATGGCGAAAGAAGGCTTCAAAGGCATCGATATTAATATGGGTTGTCCTGTAGCAAATGTAGCAGAGAACGGGAAGGGAAGCGGCCTGATCTGCCGTCCCGAACTCGCAGGGGAGATCATCCAGGCCGCCAAAGCCGGAGGACTTCCCGTCAGTGTAAAAACAAGGCTCGGTTTCACCGAAATCGACGAATGGCGCGGCTGGTTAACCCATATTTTGCAGCAGGACATTGTGAATCTGTCCATTCATCTGCGCACCAGAGAAGAAATGAGCAAAGTAGATGCCCACTGGGAGCTGATTCCGGAGATCAAGAAGCTTCGCGATGAGGTGGCACCACACACCCTGCTGACCATTAACGGGGATATCCCTGACCGTCAGACCGGCCTTAAGCTCGCTGAGCAGTACGGTGTGGATGGGATTATGATTGGGCGCGGTATTTTTCAGAATCCGTTTGCGTTTGAGCAGGAGCCGAAGGAACACAGTAGTGAGGAATTGCTTGATCTGCTAAGGCTGCATCTGGATCTCTATGATCAATACTCAGGACAGGCACCACGTTCGTTCAGCCCCCTTCAACGTTTCTTCAAAATCTATGTCCGCGGATTCCGCGGGGCAAGCGAATTAAGAAATAACTTGATGAACACCAAGTCCACAAGTGAAGTCCGTGCGCTGCTCGATGAATTTGCAAGCAAAGTGCAGGATGACGGGGAACGTGAGGATCAATCGTAAATTACAAATTTCCCTTGTTCATGTAGCATTTTGATAGATTCCACCATATGATTAATTTGGTCTTCGGAGTGTCTTTCCCATGATCCTAATTCCGCTATGATTTTGAGTGGGGATTTGGATCTATAGGAACGTGTCGGGTTTCCGGGGAATCTCTTGTCCGTTACGTTCGGGTCATTTTCAAACTCGCCTAAGGGTTCAACCATATAAATCCTTTCCTTGGCTTCAGAAGCTGCTAATTCGGCACCCCATTTGGCAGCCTCTAACGTGGCCGTGAAATAGATATAGTTGGATTTTTTATTCTGGTAATTAGATAAGTGTTGAGGTTCTAACAAATCTCCGATCTTCAGCTCTGCTTTTGTACCGTGAAAAAAAGGACCGTTATCCAGCACATCTTTTTGGTTATTCATATAGATCCACCTCTTCTTTGCGATTGGTACACACTAGTATAGGGGGCAAACCGGCAAAATTGTAGTCTGTAAATCCATCGTAAATCGAAGTATAATTAAAGTAGAGAGAAGATCAGGGCGGCGGTGGAAGGTGTCCATCGCTTTTTTTTGTGCGTTAGCGTTGGGATTGCCAAAAGCAATTCTATCCGCTGTTTTATATAAAGGGGGATTACATGTCCTGGAGCAAACTGAAGCAACAACTGGAGGGCTTTTTCAGTCCTGCGTTACATGGAAGGGTGGAATACCGCGCACCGGGTTACCGTTATCTGCCTGATAAATCAGGGACTTGTTATATCTCGGTAGATAAAAAGAACGTGCTGGGCATGAGCGATAAAAGTAACCCTATCCGATGGTATCAAACGGAGCTGGACATCAAAAATGATCCGGACATCCGAATTCCTGTCACAAGTAGCGACATTGAAGCAGTCAGACAAGCCACCAAGGGGCCGGTACCGGAGGATCGCTTAATCATAATGGCTAGAAGCAGAAAAAGTACAGAACATGCCAAAGAGCTTATGTCAGCACAGGCTGCATTAAGTAAATCGAATTTTAAAGTGGTAGCTAACAAGTTTCTGACTACTCCTATAGAGGAAAGCCTAGCGAGCGATGATATCTTGATGAATGTTCTGGCTTTGGTGGATAAACGAGTAGGGAAGAAGCGAATTCTAAGCATGGCCGGGAAGATGGAGCTGAAGCATCCGGTTGTGCGGTATTTTTATGAACTGCGGCTGGGGGCGTTGTGAGGTAAACTATTTCTAGCAGATTTCATAGAAAAATGAGGGCTTATGTGATGCCGAAAAAAGATAATATGCTGGCCATCCTATGGATGCTGAACTCCGGCGTAAAAATAACGGCGAAGCAGATCGCTGAGAAGCTGGAAATTAATATACGGACCGTGTACCGGTATATCGATGCGCTATGTGCCAGCGGAGTGCCTATCATCTCCGATTCTGGTCATAACGGCGGGTATAGCCTGCTCAGTAATACGATCAGAGCACCTCTACTATTTGATATGGACGAGAAGAAGGCGCTCCTTCATGCTGCACTTTTTGCCAAAGAGGCCGGATCCCCTATGAGTGACGTATTGGACAATGCAGCAGCAAAGCTAAAAATGTATTCGAATCAGGAGCAGGAGCAGGTGCTCAGCCGCCATTTAGCGGGCTTTGAAGTGATAAACCGTACAGCGCCTGCTTCTGTCCAGCCGGTGCTTGCGGAATTGGAATGGGCGGTAGCCAATGAATGCTCTGTAGAAATTGCTTATCGTACAAGCCGTGAAGAGCATGCCAAGAACAGGATGATCGACCCGTATGGGATGGTCTACTGGAATAACAGATGGTACACGGTTGCCTTTTGCCACCTGAAAAAGGAGCTCCGCAGCTTCCGGGCAGACCGGATTCTGACAATCAAGCGTACGGCGGAGAATTTTAAGCGCTCGGAGAGTTTTTCGGCCCGCGACAGCTTCCTGCATAATCTGCTGCCTGATGTAGCAGGCAAGGAAGGGGTGATGGCTGTAAGGATAGAAGGTACGGCGGATGCGCTGGACGACCTGTGTATGCACTGGTTTCTGGGGCATCATCTGAAGGAGCGGACAGCCGGTCAGGCCATCTTTACCCTTGAGGAGGAGAACGTTCACAGATATGTTCCTTCTTTTCTGCTGCCCTATGGGAAATCGATTCAAGTAATAGAGCCGCAGAGTTTAAAGGAAAGGCTTGTTGCTACTGCGGCCGAGTTAATGGAATATTATCAGCAGTAACAGCTTCATTGACAGCGGATGTCAGTGGAGCTGTTTTATTATGAGGATAATCATTGATATAAATGATATCGCCAAAATAAAAAAAAGGCGCAATATTGAATCTGCGCCGACAATAAAAATTCTTATGAACCTCTAATTTTCGAAGAACTGATTTTTATCTGTTCCAGCAATGGTTAAATTTATCGCTGCAGAGTCTGCGACAAGTTTGAATTGTGTCTCATTTACTTTTATTGCTGTCGCTGACACTGAAGCTAGTTGATAATTTAGGTCATTAACCAAGTCTTCCATATCATAATATTCCCATTCTAACAAAATAGTGGCTGTGTTTGTGCCATCACTAACTGTAAACGAACGGTTCTTGGTATGATCTTCGTCTGTGCCGGTGAAATAGTTATTATCAAAGAAATAAGCCCAGTCATTCCCGCCTAATGTAACAGAAGCATCAGATCCAGTCTTAAAGGTGGATATAAAGAACGTGTCACTAAATCCCATTCCAGCTAATGTCCGCTCCCCTAAGTTTATTCCATGTGCATTACAGTAGTCTTGGATAAAACTATCTATCGCTGAGCCTACTACCTGTCCTGAACTAAATCCATTCAACGGAATATTCCAGGTTAGGTCAACAGGTATTGTAACGGTTCCATCACTAATAGTGAAGTGTTTCGGATTACTTTGGAAATCTGTTGAGGTTATCTTTTTGCTTTCTTTCCTGGCTTGTGTAGCATAGGTGACTGAGAAGTCGAAATTGGTTATAGCTTTACTTGTAATAGTCTCTGGTTCATTACTCTCGGCTTGAACATGGATGGTAATTTCTTTTGTATCAGAAATGGTTGCTGAGGTAATTGTCGCTATGAGCACTACGTCAGTATCAGCTGTTAACCCTGCACGAGTAATATTCCCCGTCGAAATATCTACAATAGAAGATTGCATAGAATCTTTTAATGCCCAGGTAACAGCGGCGCCATCTTGAATGCTTGGCAAAGTGACTTGGTCATCGGTTCCATTGTAGGTTACCTTTAAATTCCCTTTAGCTGTTGCTACTAATTCCAGCCCAGCAATCGCTGCCTCCGCATCCGTCAATCTGGTAATATCACCTACCAGCGTCTTCTGGGCAGGAGTCAAGTGATTAAAATCCATACGTGCTTTAACTACAGCTGTTTTGTTGGCCAGGGTGATTTCTGCTTTTGCAGGTAAGGCAGCAATTTGGCCTTTCACCTGGTTGGCTGCTTCAAGGTCTAGTGCTGCTTGAGTTTCCAGTGCAACAATAGCTGCCTCTGCATCCGTCAGTCTGGCAATATCCCCTACCAGAGTTTTCTGGGCTGGTGTTAAAGCTTCAAAATCAGTACGTGCTTTAACTACAGCTGTTTTGTTGGCTAGGGTAATTTCCGCTTTTTCAGGCAAGGCAGCAATTATGCCTTTCACCTGGTTGGCTGCTTCAAGGTCTAGTGCCGCTTGAGTTTCCAGCGCAACAATAGCCGACTCTGCATCCGTTAATCTGGAAATATCCCCTACCAGAGTTTTCTGGGCTGGTGTTAAGTGATTAAAATCCATACGTGCCTTAACTACAGCTGTTTTGTTGGCCAGGGTGACTTCTGCTTTTGCAGGCAGAGCAGCAATTTGGTCTTTCACCTGGTTGGCTGCAGCCAGATCAAGAGCAGCTTGAGCTTCCAGCTCAGCAATCGTAGCCTCCGCATCCGTTAATCTGGCAATATCTCCTACCAGAGTTTTCTGGGCTGGTGTTAGAGCATCAAAATCAGTACGTGCTTTAACGACAGCTGTTTTGTTGGCCAGCGTGATTTCTGCTTTTGCAGGCAAGGCAGCAATTTGGTCTTTCACCTGGTTGGCTGCTTCTAGGTCTAGTGCCGCTTTAGTTTCCAGCGCAGCAATAGCAGCCTCTGCATCCGTCAGTCTGGCAATATCTCCTACCAGAGTTTTCTGGGCTGGTGTTAGAGCATCAAAATCAGTACGTGCTTTAACGACAGCTGTTTTGTTGGCCAGCGTGATTTCTGCTTTTGCAGGCAAGGCAGCAATTTGGTCTTTCACCTGGTTGGCTGCTTCAAGGTCCAGTGCCGCTTGAGTTTCCAGCGCAACAATAGCTGCCTCTGCATCCGTCAGTCTGGAAATATCTCCTACCAGAATTTTCTGGGAGGGTGTTAAAGCATCAAAATCAGTACGTGCTTTAACGACAGCTGTTTTGTTAGCCAGGGTAATTTCTGCTTTTGCAGGCAAGGCAGCGATTTGTTCTTTCACCTGGGTTGCTGCAGCCAGATCAAGAGCAGCTTGAGCTTCCAACTCAGCAATGGCTGCCTCCGCATCCGTCAATCTAGCAATATCCCCTACCAGAGTTTTCTGGGCTGGTGTTAAGGCATCAAAATCAGTACGTGCTTTAACTACAGCTGTTTTGTTGTCAAGGGTGATTTCCGCTTTTGCAGGCAAGGCAGCAATTTGGGTTTTCACCTGGGTTGCTGCTTCAAGGTCTAGTGCCGCTTGAGTTTCCAGTGCAACAATAGCTGCCTCTGCATCCGTCAGTCTGGCAATATCTCCTACCAGAGTTTTCTGGGCTGGTGTTAGAGCATCAAAATCAGTACGTGCTTTAACTACAGCTGTTTTGTTGGCTAGGGTAATTTCCGCTTTTTCAGGCAAGGCAGCAATTATGCCTTTCACCTGGTTGGCTGCTTCAAGGTCTAGTGCCGCTTGAGTTTCCAGCGCAACAATAGCCGACTCTGCATCCGTTAATCTGGAAATATCCCCTACCAGAGTTTTCTGGGCTGGTGTTAAAGCTTCAAAATCAGTACGTGCTTTAACGACAGCTGTTTTGTTAGCCAGGGTAATTTCTGCTTTTGCAGGCAAGGCAGCGATTTGGTCCTTTACCCGGGTTGCTGCTTCTAGATCTACTGTATTTTGTGGTGTCGGGGTTGGGGTAGGCGTTGGTGTAGATATAGGTGTCGGTGTTGGTGTAGATATAGGTGTTGGCGTCGGTGTTGGTGTTGGTATAGGTGTAGCTATGGATGTAGGTATTGGTGTCGGTACAGAAACCGGCGTTGTTGTTGGTGCAGGTGTAGATGTAGGTGTAGAAATAGGTGTAGAAGTAGGTGTAGGTGTAGGTGTAGGTGTAGGTGTAGGTGTCACAGGTGGTATGGACTTTTGTTCATCAATCTTAGTCTTTTCGGTTAAAAACTTAGAAGCGACGATAGCTACATCCTGACGGCTTGCATTATTAACCGGGTTGAAGGTGCCATCAGGATTTCCCTTCATAAGTCCCAGTTCAACGGCAGCACCAACTGCATCTTTAGCCCAGCTGGCAATTGAATTAGCGTCTGAAAATGTTAAATTCTGTCCTTTTCCGGCACTGTTAACGCCTAGTGCATTCACAAAGATTACAGCCATTTGTTCGCGGGTGAGGTTTTGATTGGTACCAAATATTCCATGACCCATACCTTTAAGAAGGCCTGCTTTAACAGCGGCTTCTACAGCAGAAAAGGCATAACTGTTTACCGGGACGTCTGTGAAAGTAGATGATTGTGGAGGGTTGCTAAGCTCCAAATTGAGAGCCTTTGCCAGTATAATTGCAAAGTCCTGTCGTTTGATATTACTTGTCGGATTAAATTTGCCGTCACCAGTACCATTGATAATTCCTTTTTCGACTAACTCAATAATGGCATCTTTGGCATAGCTGTTTGAGATATCGGTCAAAGACTCCGCTGCAGATGTATGTGGTACCAGGGCACCAAGCAAGGCAGCTGTTGATAGGATCGATATCGACTTCACTTTAAATTTCTTCTTCATAAATTTCTCCTTAAATAGTTATATTTAAAATTTTAAATAAATAACGTAATTGATCCCTGTCACATTCGTTTTTTTGACTACCCTTAGCTTGGAACATTCAATTATGTATTCGTGTGGAATTGCCCTCTCTTGATTGAGGGGGTATTTTTTTGTCTTCATAAGGGAGCTGGAGTTGGATGCCATAGGCCACTCGGTAGTGGATCACAGTTAAATGAATGTCTCTATTATCCTTATCGGACAGTACACATCATCATTGAATAGGTTCGGAACAGATGAGAAGTGAAAGATTTTCGTATTATATTAAAATGTTTCGTGCATTACCCGTATTTAGACTTTCCCCTCCTGTTGTTATTATGAAAGCTGTTACAGCAGCAGGGCTGCAATCAAATGCCATGGCTGCGGATAATCGAGGCTTTCTACCCATTTGCTTTTTATGAATGCGTTTTCAAGTTTGATCAGCCACTTTTGTTCAGAGGGAGGTGTTTGTATTGTTCGTCAAGTCAGACTTGACGTAGCCAAGGAGTGGATATTAGAAAATACGAATCTCTAACCAAAACAACATATTAATTGGGATGACTCTAAAACGAGACTTTAGAGGTTTCCTTAAGAAAAGGAGTCAAACAAAGATGAACAGTAGAAAATGTGTAATCAGCATCTCCCGTCTCCTCGTTGTCATCATGTTGTTCTCCGTATTTACGTATGCTCCGGTCCCGGCTGCTGCAGCCGGAGATGAAGGGACAGTTGAACTGAATGAACTCATTGCTCAAGCTGAAGCTTTAAAAACCGGCAATCAGCAATTCCCGCTTCAAGTGAGTCAGTCTGTCTACGGAGCCGTCTATGGTTCCGATGTGAACCAGGCTTTTCCATGGGTGCATGTGAGCGAACTCAAAGCTCTTAATGATGCTCTTGAGCTCGCGCGCAATGCGAATACTCCCGCTGACGAAGCTATCGCCGTTCTTAAAGAAGCAATAGTGATTTTTAATAAAAATATTAAATCAGATGGTTCCGATCCCTATTTCCGTCTTGATCCGGGTCCTGGTAAAGTTCCAGTAAAGGTTACTGCGCCTACTAATAACTGGATGGCAAGAACGCCACTTGATAATCGTGTGCCCGCTGACTTTGCCGGTAGCACATTCAAAATGATGCCGTATCCTTTTTCAGATTCCCAAGGCAAAGCTGAAGTGCTCCAGATTAATTATGCCCATAACGGGAAAAGCACGTTCGGCGGCATAAGTATTGAATCCCCGTTGTCTCCGGCCGTAAATGTCCCAGAGGGTTCAACGATTGAATTCGATGTCTACTATCCCAAGAGCGCGCAGGGCAAGTATATGAGGTGGAGAATCAGAAATACTAACACTAACCTCGATAGCTACCTCAGGGATTACCAGTACAACAACCTGAATCCTGACTGGGTTGGCAGCTACAACGGTGAGTCCTGGCTCATGGCTCATCATAGCATTACCGCCTCAACGGGCGTCTCCTCGAACTTTATTCTTGAGCTGCATGGCGAAAATGCCCGTTCTGCAGAAACCGGTATGCTGCTTGTCGCTAACATCCAGATTACCGCACCTGACCCTAACGGCATTGCGCTTCCGAGCGTGGTCAACAAGGAACACCAGAGTGATGTAGCGCCCCTAAAGAGTGTGTACAATAAGGAGAATGGCCTGTTCATGGTCGGCGCAATCGGGACCGGAGCAGTAACCGGAACCAGAGCCAATCACTATGAAATCTTTGTCGACGGCAACAATCTAAAGGCCGATGGAACGCATCCCCGTGGCCCCGAATGGCTGAAAGGCGTTAACGGCGAGGCCCTGAACGGCGCAGCCACTACCCCTGGCTTAGCCGAATACAGTTTCCCGACCAGCGCTTATCAGGCGATCAGGGATTCCGGAACTCCCGGACAGTATAAGTCTCACGGCCATGTTCTGGCATGGTACAACCAGGCTCCTGGATGGATGACTCAGATTATTCCCGCGAACCTTTCCTCCGGGTACAATGGTTCGGCCAATTTCTACGGGCTTGGCAACGGCGTTACAACTACGGTTAAGGTAGACAAAGAAATGGCAAGAAGAGTGCAGTTTAATCACACCATGTATGTGATGCGGCACTTCCTGACTACAGATACGAAGTACGGTTCAAGCGAGTCCCGTGGAGTAATCCCCTTCAATTCATGGGATGTACTCAACGAAGAGGTTCACGAAAGCCGCCACAGCGAACTCATCCCGGAGGATGCGAACAGCTGGAGAACGAGCCTTAAACACACCAACTGGCTTGCTGCCATGTCGGATGATCAGATTGGCGGCGACATCACCGAGCATTATATTTATCTTCTCTTCAAAAACGCGCACATCGCAGCCCCCAACGCCAAGATGGCTGCGGCTTACAAGGCTAATTACGCTAACCTTCCGGAGTACATGAAGCTCGACGGACACGACAAGGACGGCAGCATTGACGCTTATATCGTCGACAATCCTCCGAAGCTGACCTACAACGATTACGGACTTGCAACCCGCAGCAAGGCTAGGACAGTATATAACATGGTTCTCGAATTAAATACCGCCTGGCTCTCCGATCCGCTGTATGACGGAAGACCTCTTATCGAAGACATCGGTATCCAGGGACACGATGCGGTTGGCAAGACCCTTGCAAGCGATAATCAATACGCAATGGCCCTCTATGCCTCTCTCGTTGACCGGGGCCTGCTGTCCGGTATTACCTATTCAGAGCTTGACCTAAAAATGCCGACCGATGCCCCTGGAGGAGGCGCAACCGCTCCGGCAGTGCTCAATGTCAGACAGTCGGACGCCTTAGGTTATGAGTACGCGCTGCTCTACAAGACATTTACCAAGTTTGCCCCATATATCGATCACATCATCAGCTGGGGCGTGTCCGGTTCCGGATGGCAGGGAAGCTATGTCCTGTTCGACGGTCAGAGCAATGCTAATGCCGGCTACTATGGTGCCATGAATCCGGACAGATTTATACTTGGACATTCTTATCTGGATGGTTACTTTGCAGGCGAATACGAGACCATCCGGAGCAACGCTATTGATCTTGGTGATCTTGGAGTCTATGTACCTAATAGTGTGAATGCAGACCTCAGCGCCTTGACACTGAGTGCGGGAACACTCCAGCCGGCTTTCAACGCAGCGACTACAGATTACGAGGTTTCCCTGCAGGATGCCAGCAGCATTACTATTACTGCTGCAGCGGCAGACAGCAGGTCATCCCTTAAAGTAAACGGCACAGCTGTTGCCAGTGGTACAGCTTCCGGAGCCATAACGCTGACACCTGGTACAAGAACGGATATAAAGATAGAGGTAACGGCTGCAGACGGTACGTTAAAGACGTACACCATAAAAGTCACAAACGGCAGAACAGAGGCAACGCCTACACCGGGCTCCGGAATACCTTCTGCAACGCCAACACCGGCAACGCCTGCACCGGCAACTCCTGGACCCGCAGCTCCTGCACCTGTAGCATCTGCAACGCCTACACCTGCAGCACCGGTTGTTCAAGATCAAAAAGTAACCATGCAGACGACCGTGAAGGATGGAACTGCATTTGTTAAGGCGCTGGAACTGGATAAGGCAAAGGAGTTTATGGAGAAAAATGTTACCCTGGATATACCTGTGGCGCAGGGAGTGAATGCATACTCGGTAGGCTTGCCAACTGCAGCACTGACAAGCGGAGCAAAGGATGGCAAACTCACGATATCCACAGAGCTGGGTAAGGTAGTCATAACAAGTAACATGCTGACGGGAACAACCGAAAGCAGCAGCAAGGAAGTAACGCTTGCGATTGGAAAGAGCGACAAGTCCAAGCTCCCGGCGGAAGTGAAGGCAGCTCTCGGCGATAGACCGATCATAGAGCTAAGTCTCACAGCAGACGGAAAAGAAATAGCCTGGAGCAACCCCATTGCACCTATAACCGTATCCGTTCCTTACAAGCCGTCTGCAGATGAGTTGAAGAATCCCGAAATGATTGTTGTCTGGTACATTGACGGAAGCGGAGAGGTTGTAACCGTACCGAGTGGACGTTATGCTTCCGAGACCGGTATGGTTACCTTCACCACGACTCATTTCAGCAGCTACGCAGTATCTTACGTATACAAAACCTTTACTGATCTGGGAAGCGTAGCATGGGCCAAGAACGCGGCCGAAGTACTTGCATCAAAGGATATTCTCAAGACAGAGGGGCATTTATTTAATCCGTCAACCGATATCACAAGGGCAGATTTCCTTTACTCCCTTGTCCGGGCACTTGGCCTGACTGCAAAAGTAAATGGAAATTTCAGCGATGTACAGGAGAGCGCCTATTACTATAATGAAATTGCAATTGCCAAAGCTCTTGGTATTACGACTGGCCTGGATAATGGCAGATTTGGCAGCGCCCTTAAGATTACAAGACAGGACATGATGGTATTGACCGAAAGAGCCTTGAAGCTTGAGAAGAAGCTGAAGACTCAGGGTGAGGCTGCAGATCTGGAAGGATTCACCGACAAGTCCAAAGTGGCTTCCTATGCGGTGAACAGTGTAGCTACGATGGTTAAGGAAGGGTTGATCGAAGGCAGCGGTAACAAAGTCAATCCGACTGGAAACACAACCAAAGCAGAAGCTGCGGTGTTCCTCTACAGACTGTACAGTAAATAAGAAATTCGCATAAAAGATGATGGAGACCGTGACAGCTATTGCTGCCACGGTTTCTGCTATGTGCGGCGAGAATAGGAGCGCTAATGCTCCCGCATATGGAAGTCATGCTGCAAACGTGAGCATACCTGTCATACATAAGAAAATAATAGCTTCTGAGTAGAGCGAGCGGAATAACATCTTCTGTCCGATATTATTGAACTGTTTGACGGAATAACCTTCCTGGTGGTGATTCTGAGAAAGAGGTCGCTATGATAAAGATAAATAATGCCAGAAAGCTGTATACCGATCAGTTAACCATACGACCGCTGTATATTGAAATTACCAAGGCAGGCTTTACTTCTCTAATTGGACCGAACACCGTTAGACAGCTGGCGGGATTTGAGCGTTTTCCTTATTCAAAGGGCAGATTAACGAATGAAGATGAGGCTATTATCTCAAAATATATCGACTTTCTGGATCTGCCGGATCTGGAACACCGGTATCTGGATGAGTTGTCGGGCGGCCAGAGGCAAAGAGCAAACGTTGCCATGGTTTTGTGCCAGGAGACGGAATATGTCCTGCTTGAAGAGTAAGGCGTTTCAGGTGTTGTTTGACTCTATGGACATTGCACGTATGCCTGAGTTTGAAGATATTGGGAAGAAAGCTCTCCGTTCTATATGAACGTCTCTATTTGCAAGAAGATGGTACGCAGCTTGCTAATGCTTTTACTGCTCCTTCTGTTCTCTCGGATAGACGGCGAAATCTAAACATACACATACTTTACATTTGGACTGTCCAGGCGACAGTCTTTTTCTTACGTCTATGATTGGAAGGGATACATTCCCATTTTGTCGAATAACCATACATATTGTAAATCTAGATGATTCGAGGTTGTGCTATGTTTAAAGCGCTATGGTCTCTCTTCAAGAAGCCAGATACGGAGCCACCCCAGCCTGTGCGTAAAGCACCAACTACCAAGGCGAAGCCAAAGGTCGCCCCCACAAGGATCGGGGAGCTGGGCGAGCATAAAATTAATATCCAACTAGACCAGCTACCTAAGGAATGTAAATCTTTAAGTGATCTGTTGCTCCCTAATCCGAAGTCTCTTACAGGCTACGCTCAGATTGATCATGTTGTTATTTCCCCGTATTGCGTATTCGTCATTGAAACCAAAAACTACAATGGAGAAATAAAAGGTGGGCGAACGGATCAACAATGGTCAGTTAGCAACCGTTACAAGTTGTATAATCCGCTAAAGCAAAACTATGGGCATATTAAGGCCGTTGAGAGCCTTCTAAAGGGTATTCCTAAAGTGAAATTTGTATCGATTATTTCATTTACAATGAGATGCCGCTTTAGCATAGATCCAGAGCTGCGGCAAATTAAATCCGACGAGCTTGTCATTTATGATGTGGAGTTGAGTGAATTTATCTCTAGAAAACTACTTCGACTAAAGTCGGAGAGCCCAGAGCAATTATTTTCTCAAGTGCAGGTTCAGTCTATTTATGATCAACTGACTCAAGTTAACATTACAAATTCAGAAATCCGCAAGCTCCATATAGAGAAGATTACATCGACTACTAAAAATCGTTAACCACCTTGGAGGACTCCATGCCATTACCAGAAGCAATCACACAGATTTTCAAGCGTAAGCAAAAATCCTATAAAATGGTCCTGATTTTATCCTTAATAGAAGAGTTAAGAGCCACTAGTCAAGATCGTGTCTCGTACGACCGAGTGAAGGAGCGATTCCTTAGCTATTTCTTAGCTGAACAAGAAAGAGGACACCGGGTAGATCAGCCACCGGGGCGAGAGCTATGGAAGGATGCCCCGAAAAGCCAGTTGAAGGATATCATTAACAGTCCGGTTAATGCCTTATCACATATTCTGTTTGTTAATTCAGAAGATAACACCATAGGTTTTCATAGCCAGATCCAAAGACAGCTAGGGGAAGAGGAGCTTTTCCAATTAGAGAGACTGGCCAATGATGAACTCCAGTCTTACAATGCTGCTTTGCAGCATTTCTCTTTGCAAGGTTATCTGGAGAAGGTCATGGCGGAGTATAGTTCTGCCAAAAAAGAAACCTTCGCAGAGCATGCATTAGGTACGTTATTTCGTAAGACACTTCCTTCCGAGCTTAAAGCATTACCTTTCATAGATGAGCAATACAAAGTTCAAGGCTCGGTTGGTCAAGGCAATTGGGCAACGGTTCCTTGGCTGGCTATCCTGGATAAACGAATAACAGAAACGACTCAGCATGGGGAATATGTTGTGTATCTGTTTGCTGAAGATATGAGCGCGGTGTATCTTACGTTTAACCAAGGGGTGACGGTGCCTATCCAAGAGAAGGGACGTAGAGAGGGCTATGTTTTTCTACGAAGTCGGACACAAGAGATTCGAGAGCTTCTTAAGCTTACTAATATGAATAAAGATGAGAATATTCGTCTGGTGAATAGTGGTCTAGGACAAGACTATCAGGTATCTACTGTAGCTTATATTAAGTATGAGCGAGGAAGTGTACCGAACGATGAGCAGCTTATTCAAGACCTTGTGAATGTGATAGAAGATTACCGTTTATATGTGGAAACAGTGACTTCTACGGATGAAGAAGCCAACAACGAGGAAGTGGAAACTTTGCCACAAACAGCCGAACCTCTGAAGGACGAGCAAGTAATCGGCATCCTCCACCAAATCCAAGCCCACATCCGCCGTCAAGGCTTCTTTTTCCCTGAGCATCTTATCGAAAATTTCTACCTCTCGCTAAAAGCTAAGCCTTTTGTCATTCTGGCAGGCATCTCGGGCACAGGGAAGACGCGGCTGGTGAAGCTGTTTTCGGAGGCGCTTGGGGCGACGCGGGATAATGGGCAGTTTAGCTTGATTCCGGTAAGGCCGGATTGGAGTGATCCAGCGGATCTGCTGGGGTATAAGGATCTTTCGGGCAGGTTCCAGCCGGGTCCGATTACGAAGGTGTTAGTGGATGCGCGGCAGCCGGAGAATCGGCATAAGCTTTATTTTATCTGCCTGGATGAGATGAATTTGGCCCGGGTGGAGCATTATTTCAGTGATATGTTAAGTGTGCTGGAGACGCAGGAATGGCGGGAGGGGGCGATTCAGACGCAGGACCTTATCTCTCCTACCTTGCTGGATACGCCTGAGGATCAAGAAACCTATGGTGGCCTTGGCATCCCGGAGAATGTGTTCCTGATCGGGACGGTGAATATGGACGAGACGACGCATCCTTTTAGCAAAAAAGTGCTCGACCGCGCCAACACCCTGGAGTTCAATTACATCAATCTGCAGCAGTACCCGCAAGAGATTGGGCAGGAGTCGGGTGATCCCGCTGAGCTTACGGAGCTGAATCATCTGTTTGTCCGCTCGGATTATCTGCAGCTGGTAGACGCCTATGATACTCACAAGGAGCTTGTTGTCCGGACGACGGAGAGACTGGTTAAGATTAATACGCTGCTTGAGGACATTCATGCTCATGTAGGCTTCCGGGTACGGGATGCGATTTGCTTTTATATGATTTATAACGATCGTTATGGCCTGATGGACGAAGAAGAGGCGTTTGACTGGCAGCTGCTGCAAAAGATTCTGCCGCGCATTCAAGGTAGTCATTCCTCCGTGCGCCGGGTTCTGCTCAGCCTGATTGAGAATACGATCGGTAACGGTGCCGAATTAGCGGTAAATGTGCAGGAGCTTATGGATGATGCCTCCCCGCTGTATATGAAATGGGCTTCCGGGAAAGTTCCGCCTGTGGCCAAGCATCCGCAAAGTGCGCGTAAATTAGCTTTTATGCTGAGGAGGCTGGAGGAAGATGGATTCACCTCATTCTGGCTCTCTTAATCAGGCGGTGGAATTGCTCCGTATTGAGACGGAGCTATTTACGCTTTATGTGTCAGGAAGGCCCTTTCATCCTACGGTGGAGACGCTGCAGCTTCATCGTTCTGCCGATCAGGAGTGGGTGAATGCACAGCTTGGGCTTGTGTGCTCTGAGCGGCTTGGGGATGTGCAGATCAAGGTTTTTTCGCCGGAGACTTACGGGCTGGTGGATTGGCAGCCGAGGGAGGAGGTCTTTCCATGCTTTTATGAGACTCAGTCGTATGAATTGGTGATTGAGAGCAAGACGGGGGCTAAGCTTTCTTTTTACCATGATAATGTGCTGCTGCGGCAGGCGGTTAAGCCTCTAGGCGAATCGCTTCTCGCGGGTGTGCTGAACTTTGGCAATGAGGTTGGTCTGACGGAATGGGAGATCCGGAGTGAGGGGCAGCAGCTGCTGCGGGTGGAGATGGAGATTTTTCCGTCGAAGATGGATTACAAGCTGGATTACCAGAACATTCTGAATGAAGTGAATGCACAAATTTATAATCTGGCATTCGACTTCCTACGCCGAACCTACCAGCTAACAGGCCTGCGGGAGACGCAGCATCAGAGCCTGACGGAGTTTTTTACGATACTACAATATATCTTTAGACAGCTTCTCGATGCCGTTGAGCGGATCAACAAAAATCCTAATTATGCGCTGCTCCAGGACCGCCGGCTGGTGGATGCCAATCGGGTCAAAAAGGCCGGAAGGGAGAACATCCGTGAGCTGGCGAAGCATCCGGAACGGTTAAGGGAAGACATGAACCATGGATTCATCACCATTGGCAATCGGAGCTACGCAGCCACACATCTAATGGAGACGCGGAAGCGCCTCGCCTATGATACGAACGAGAACCGGTTCATCCGCTGGATGCTGGAACGTATTCATGGCAAGCTGAAGGCCCTCAAAACCCGCTGGAAGACGAAAAGCCGGACCGCAGATCCTCTGCTGATCAAAAGGCTGGATACGATGCTTACGCAAATTGAGCGGGTGCTTAAGATGGATTTTTTGCGTGAGGCTGGGGTGCTCAAGCAGATGTCGGTTACGCTGGTGCTGCAGATGGCGCCCGGGTACCGTGAGGTCTATCGATGTTATCTCATGCTGCTCAAAGGTCTGTCTATCCAAAGCGATCTGTTCCGCCTATCCATGAAGGATGTCGCTCAGCTCTATGAATATTGGTGTTTCCTGAAGCTCAATCAGCTGCTGGGGCAGAAGTACAAGCTGGTAAAGCAGGATATTATTAAGGTGAACCGGAACGGGATTTTTGTGACGCTGGACCGCTCGCAGAGCGCAAAGATGGTCTATGAGAACCCGTTGAACGGGGAGCAATTCATCCTGTACTACAATGCGATTCCTGGGACGGACAAGACGCCAACGCTGAGTCAGCGCCCGGATAATGTGCTAACCCTGAAGAAAAAGGATGCTGGACAGATCAAAGAGTATAAGTATGTTTTTGATGCTAAATATCGCTTAAATCCTGCGTACGAAGGTACTCCTTACCAAGGAAAGTACGGGCAGCCTGGGCCGGAAGAGGACGACATTAATACGATGCACCGTTATCGGGATGCGATTGTGTATCAGGAGAAAGGCTCCGGGGAATACGAGCGTAGCATGTTTGGAGCGTATGTGTTGTTTCCCTATCCTGACGAGGAGCGGTTCAAGGACCACCGTTTCTATAAAAGCATTGAGCTGCTGAACATTGGTGCCCTGCCGTTTCTGCCGAATGCCACAAGCCTGGTGGAGCAATTCCTAGATGAGATTATCCGGGACAGTCCGGAAAAAGCTTACGAGCGATCCACGCGTCCACGCGGCACGAGAGAATATTATGCTGATCAGCTTGCGGGCAAAAATGTACTGATCGGTTCTGTCCGGGGGCCGGAGCAGGTGGGGGTGGCGGTTCGGAAAGCTTTTTACCATATGCCGTTAAAGAACCTTGCCAGTCAGAAGAGCCTTACCCAAATCGAATATGTGGCGATGTGCCAATCCCGTAAAAAGTTCATTGATCCTGCAAAAACAGGCATTCACTGGGTAGGAAAGGTAGCGGATTGGAAGGTGCTGCGGCGTAAGGAAATTACGGAAGTCCCTTGTCGGCCGGGTACGGAGGAGGATCTGTATGTGCGTTTTACGGTTGAGGAATGGAAGCAATTGGCCGCTCCTATTGCGCTTGGCGGACAAGGGATTTATACGGTGCTCTACACCAGTAAGTACATCCTGGACCGGGCTTTGGAGCTTGCCGAGCTCCGTCTGGAAACAGAGGAAGCACTGCGGGAATGGCGGGAGAAGCGCCGCAAGGGCAGAGTGCAGGTGAAGCTGGATCATGAGGAGTATGTGGATTTGGGGAGTGTTGTGGAGGTTAGGAATATATAGTTTGATATAGAGTGAAGTATATAGAATGAAGAAAGTGTGAGAGTATGGCTATGCTATGAGTTGTAAAACATTGTCATCATGGTATAATGAACTCAGAAACAGCGTACAATGGCAAAGAGAGCCGTGCTGGACACACGACTCTCTGCGCAATAGCCGCTTTTAAGGGCGGAGGCTTTAAAAGGTTATCCATCGAAATAGGACCGCTACCTTTGACCGGGGCGGTCTATTTCTTTTTGTGGAAGGATAGAATCAACACAACCAGAGTCGCGAACGAAATCATTAGCGTCAATGCTTGGTATACCTCCACAGGCATCACCTCCCTTCCGGGAGATTAGCCGACCGCCCATATAAGCCTTTCTATTGCTTCTGCGATTATACCATGAATGGAAAATATTGAATACTTGGTGATTCGTGATAATTCCCTCAAAAAGACGTTTCGGCTGAGTCGGCTGTACGTCTTTTTCGTTTTTATTCTATTTGCATACCCTTGCCATGAGCATCTTGCAAGCAGGTAATTGCAGAGAAGCTATAGAACTATGTCTCTGGAATATTTGGGAATTATGTACCATGTATACAGATGATTGCGAACATTACCATGATTACTTTTTGAATGTTGAAAGGAAGTGACCCAATGGACCCAAAGGCCAAAAAAATCCTAATGAACACCTTCTGGACTTCAGCCGGTTGGAAGAGTAGTCCGGATGCTTTTGTCGGCGAGAATTTCGACTATGCCAAAAGCAAAGGGCTGATGTTCGATCCTGTGACCATTACTCATGACGAGATCATCCGTCGGCTGCATGAACTGCATCAGACGATTACCAAGGAGCGGGTAGCTGCCGCGTTCCTGCACAGTTTGTCGACGAAAAAAGTCCATTTGCGGAGTGCCCTTTCAAGCTGGGCCCTGACTTCCGGTTTACCTGTGCATACCTATGAGCAGCGTAGTTCAGTCCGGGCAAATTACAGCAGCTGCGGGGATTGTAATTTTCACGGATTGATGTCAGACCGGGATTATATAAATGAGGATTTGAATGTGCTGAATTTCGAACGGGTCAAATGGGGCGGGATTCGACTGAACTGGCTTTTATATTGCTGGCTGGATCTCGAATTATTCAGTAAAGAAGAAGACCTTTTTGAGATTACTACTGAGGATGCTGCCATACTCTCCAGAATGCTTGAAGCGGTTCGGGATTGTGCGGACCATGAGAGTGCACGGATGCTGGAGAAGCGGTGGAAGGACGTCCTTCCCTCCAGTAAGAATGAACGGGATGTGACGATGGAAATCTGGGGATATGCCGGACTACTGGTACCCGGTGATACACCCCGCAAGGGTAGAGGCGGGAGCTCCGATTTTCGCTCTATGGCGGAGTGGCAGGGGGATGACGGCTATTCTCAGGAAGCGCTGGAGTTTTATTTTGGTGCATTTTGTGAATAAGAAAACGAATTAATCCCGGAACAAGCACATTCAAAATTAAGGTTACGAGGTGGTGAATTCCTATGAGAAACATTGTTCAAGATACCCAGTTCCTCAGCCAGAGAGCTGAAGAACTGCTATACTTCCAGGATCAATTCCATGTTCCCGATGAAACTGAGACAAGCTGTTCCCCATCTGGGAAGTTCAAGCTTGAAATTCATCATTATTATCATAAAGACGGAATTAGAATATATACGTATACCAAAGGAATCGTTACGGATATTGAGGATAACCTCATCGACATCATATACAGAAACTACGATCCTTTTGTTTTCAGTTGGGCTGAGGTACAGGGGAAGGAATATTTGCTCTGTGGGCTCGACTATCAAGGATACACCATTGTTGATTTATTTGGTAAAGAAACCAAGCATTACGTGCCTGAAGCAGCATATAAAGGTCACGGCTTTTGCTGGGCGGAGATTATTTGTTTTGAACAGAAAAAGCTCTTAGTGGTAGATGGTTGCTACTGGGCGGCTCCTTATGAGCTTGTCTTCTACGATTTCTCTAACCCGCTAAGCCTTCCATACAAGGAGTTATTTCGTGTAGAGGTCGATAGCATCACCAATTGGAATCATTGGAGAGAGGCTCATAGAGTTACCTATGTGGATGAGGAAGAGAACGAGAAGGTATTTGTTTTTTAATGAAAAATGCGTGTGTCCACTATACCTTTTACCTATAACCAGATATCACTTTTAAGTGTTATCTGGATGATATTCCTCCATGCTAGAATCTAAGCAATAGCAAGAATGCGATAGATTGAGGAGGAATTGTTATGTGCAATAGATTTCAAATCGTAGGCAGCCTGCTGCGTCCGGCGGATTTATTGGAATATAAACATCAGATTGAGCATCGGGATGATATTCGTTATCCCTTTTACCAGGACTTTCAGGGGTATGAGCAGTGTGAAGCGGAAGCGATTCAGGCTGTAGTCGATAAAGAAATTAACAATGGCTTATCCGTTCTTACGGATGGGGAATATTCCAAATCGATGTGGCATCTGGACTTTGTCTGGGGCTTCCAGGGGATTGACCGCTATATTGCGGATCATGGATACTTCTTCAGAGATACCGATGGAACTTCCAAATATGAGACCAGAAAAGATATTGGTCTGCGTATTACAGGTGAATTGAGCGGAACGAACCATCATTTTATTCATGCTTATAGGAAGCTCCAGGCCCTTGCCGGCGACCGTGAAACGAAGCTGTGCGTACCTTCTCCATCCCATATTTTTGGGGAGTTATCGTGGTCGGATAATATTGGCGGCACAGAAGCCGTATATAAGAACAGACATGAGCTTAAAGACGGTCTGGTTAAGGCTTATAAGGATTTCGTCGGGGAATTCGCGGCTGCCGGAGGCAAGATTCTACAGTTCGACGATTGCTTATGGGAGCTATTTGCCGATGATAACCCGAACTCCCCATATACCGGCGAGAATATCAATCAAGAAGAAGTCCAGGCGTTGGCTGCAGAATTTATTGATATTAACAACACCATCATTGATTACGGGCATAGCTTAGGCCTCAAAATGTGGACGCATAACTGCCGCGGTAACTATGACTCCCGGAATATGGGCGGCGGCTCCTATGCGAAGATTGCGAATCTGTTCCTGAAGCAGCTGAAGTACGACCGCTTTTTCCTGGAATGGGATGATGACCGTGCAGGCTCCCTTGAGGCGCTTGCGGTGTTCAAAGATAAGCCGGAAACAGAAATTGTACTTGGATTGTTGTCTTCCAAAACCAGTACGCTTGACGATGAGGCCCGTGTAGTTCAAATGCTGGATGAAGCCTCGAAAATTATTGATAAGGACCGGTTGCTGCTGTCTCATCAATGCGGGTTTGCGTCCTGTGATGGCGGCAATGAATTAACGGAAGCTGAACAGTGGGCGAAGATTAACCAGGGACAACAGATTGCCCTGCAATATTGGGGATAATGAATCAATTGCAGATAGGAGAAGAGCCTGAGGAGACGAAGCAATCTCGTACCCTCAGGCTCTTCTTTCTTATTATGGATTCATGATTATTTATTAAGAACATCCGCGTATTCGGGGATACGATCGAAACGTCCCTTGGCAAACGGGCATAAGGGGATAATCTTAATACCGTTTTCCCGCGCGTGTTCCACCATAGCTTTGAGAAGCTTATCGCCAAGCCCTTGTCCCCGGTAAGCATTTTCGACTAAGGTGTGATCAATAATGTAAAGCTCCGGACTTGAGGTTACATACGTCATTACCGCAGCAGCAGTACCGTTATCCCGAATAAGAAATCTTTTATTGGCGGGTTCATGATCTACAATATGCATGTTCATCCCTCTTTCTGTGTTGAATATTCACCGTCCAGACGTCTATACGTCAGCGCTCCGCTTGGACATGTGTCAATCTGCCTTGCAATTGTCTCCGCAGTGTCAGCATCGGGATTAATCCAAGGCCGCTGGCTTAAATCAAAAACACCAGGCAGGCCCTTAACGCAATAACCGGAATGAGTGCATACCTCCGAATTAAACATTACCTCGATATCTTTACCGTAGTATAACTTCTGCTTAGTCAGCCATTTTCACATCTTTCACTTTTGAGTTTGTTTAAAGACCAAGATCCATTCTTCGAAAGCTGTCAGAAATCTTTGCAAATGGCGAAGTGTTGATTCGTCGTCTAATTCTCCGGTGGTTTCATTCAGTTTCTCGTGAACGCTGCCGATGAGAACCTTCGGACCCGGCATCGTGTAGGCATTCATGGCAAGCAATGTTTGTCTCACCTGGGCTTGGGACTGCGCTGTCCCCCCACCGCCCGGAGTAGCACCTGCTATTGCAAAAGGTTTTTCTATCAGCACTGAGCTTTTACCCGGACGTGAAGCCCAGTCCAAGGCATTTTTCAGAACGCCCGGGATTCCCATGTTGTATTCAGGGGTGACAATCAGTACACCGTCAGCTATTCGAATGCTTTCTTTAAATTCGACAACCGGCTGGGGATCGCCTTGGCTCTCGATGTCCGAATTGAAAAGTGGAATCGTCGATAAGTCCACGTGATGAATCTCCCAATGCTTTGGCGCAAGCTCTTCCATAGCCTTCAACACTCTTCTATTGAAGGAACCTTCACGAAGACTTCCACATATGGCAGTGATGGTGAGTTTGTTTTCGCTCATTCTAACGCTTCCCTTCTCTTGGTATCATCTACTCGAAATTCAGCATCTACGCATTAGAATCTAGTGGGTATGTTCTTATAATATCGTTAAAGAACCTGCTAGTAAATGTGTACAAATAATGTACAACTATATTAATTAAACTTGCGATTTTTATATTTTAGGATTGGTTGTGACTACAGAGAATGTTTGGACTTCCGGCCGCTGTTAGGTTTGAATTTTCTTGAATATAACTGCTTATCGCAGTAGAAATCCAAACCTAGCTTATGCTTCCGAAGCGAGCTTTCCTGCGGAAAGCTTTCAGGCGGACGCTACCGCTCCTCCAGCTCCAAAATTCCCCTCCGCCACTTTCCCCTTATTGTATATTTTTAAGTTCAATTCTATATAGAATGTTTTGTTTTGATTGTTTTCCAGATTCTATTTCATTATTTAACTATCCTTATCAAATAGCTATTTAAGTTTGGTTTAAGTATTCTGCGTTAAGCTTTGTCTAAATCAAGCAATACCTTTTTCTAAAAAAATAATCTCAACTGATAATACGAGGAGTGTTCAATAATGAAAACCAACAAGATCAAAAGCATAAGCGCCGTTACTTTAGCCGCATTACTAGCCATATCCATCGCAGGGTGCTCTAAGGCAGAGGTCAGCAGCGAGGTCGCAGTTGCAGCTACGCAAACAACAAGTCAGGCTGTAGCGTCAAGCGCACCGTCAGCAGATTCGACCGCATCATCAAGCGCAACGTCAACCACGTCAACCACGGAAGCTTTTGCTACCGACACAGCCGAATTATTCAGTGACCGGGATTTGGAACAGTCAGCGGATCTTACTGGGGCAACACAAATGAAATTGGTAAGCAACCAGGATGTCACAGTGAGTGAGGAAGGTGTCTATGTTTTAAGCGGTGATGTAGAAAATGTAACGGTGACGGTTGATGCTGCTGCCGAGGATGCAAAGGTTCAAATCGTTCTGGATGGTGTCAGTATCACGAATAATGATTCACCTGCCATTTATGTGAAAGCAGCGGATAAAGTATTCGTTACATCCACGGACAGTGAGAACCACATGGAGGTTACCGGAAGTTATGTGGCGGATGGGGATACCAATCTGGATGCGGTTATTTTCTCGAAAGCTGATATCACCCTGAATGGAACCGGAACCTTAGATATTGTATCGGCTCAAGGCAACGGGATCTCTTCCAAGGATGATCTCAAAATCACTGGAGGCGTGTATACCATTCAGTCAGCAGCGGACGCAATAGAGGCCAATGATGCCATTCTGATCAACGACGGAACGATTACAATCGATACAGATAAGGATGCCCTGCATAGTGAAAATGCTGATGATGCGGCTCTTGGGAATATCTACATTGAAGGCGGCACATTAAATATCAACGCGGCCGACGATGCCATCACGGCAAACAACCTTGTGCAAATCGATGGAGGCACTATTGATATTAAGACTTCTGTAGAAGGCATCGAGGCAAATCATATCATCGTGAATGACGGCCAGATCACATTGTATGCGAGTGATGACGGTATCAACGCCACACCAAAGGTCAATGAGGATGCGTCGATTGTAGTCAATGGCGGTACGATTAAAGTTAGTATGGGTAGTGGTGATACGGATGCCTTTGATGCTAACGGTGATATCGCTATTAATGGAGGAACTATTAACGTAGAAGCCACTTCCGCCTTTGATGCGGATGGTACAGCTCAATTAAACGGCGGGACTGTCACAGTCAATGGCGAACAAATCACTGAAATCACGGAATCACGCGGCGGTGGAGGCCGGGGTGGAATGGGCGGCGGTGGAGGAATGGGTCATTAAAATGAAACGCCCGGGAGATCCTTATGAACAGGGTCTCCCGGGCGTTTTTGCTGCTCTTAGTTCTTATGCACTTTTTTTCGTGTGAATTACGAATTCCGTGCCTTCTTTACGTTTCTTTGCATATTCGGCTGTGGCTGTGAAGAGTAGGTCAGAAGATGAATTAAGGGCCGTTTCACAAGAGTCCTGGAGCACACCAATGATAAAACCTACACCAACGACCTGCATCGCTACATCATTCGGAATGCCGAAGATGCTGCATGCCAGAGGAATCAATAAGAGCGAACCGCCGGCAACACCGGAGGCACCTGCAGCAGCTACAGCCGATAAGATGCTTAGGATCAGCGCCGTACCAAAATCCACCTCAATGCCAACAGTATGGACAGCAGCGAGCGTCAATACGGAAATCGTAATCGCTGCCCCCGCCATATTAATCGTAGCCCCTAATGGAATGGACACCGAATACGTATCTTTATCCAGCTTCATTTCTTCACATAAGCTCATGTTGACTGGAATGTTAGCAGCTGAGCTGCGGGTGAAGAATGCGGTAATCCCGCTTTCCTTCAGGCAATGAAGGACAAGCGGATAAGGATTTCGGCGAATATTCAGATAGACGATCAACGGATTAACCACAAGCGCCATAAATAGCATACATCCAACTAGAACGAGCAGCAGTTTGCCGTAATCCTGCAAAGATGAAAGCCCGTTGGCTGTAATGGAATCAAAAACAAGTCCCATGATGCCCAGTGGTGCCAAGTTGATCACCCATTTGACGATTTGTGAGACGGCATCCGAGAAATTACTAAGCATATTTTTTGTGCTATCCTTGGCATTCTTCAAAGCCATTCCTAGAAGGATAGCCCAAGTGAGGATCCCGATATAATTAGCATTCATAAGGGCGCTTACCGGATTGTCGGCAACCTTAAACAGCAACGACTTAAGCACTTCTACAATCCCATCTGGCGGAGTCAGGTCATTCGCTCCCGTTACCAGGGACAAGGTCACTGGAAATACAAAACTGGCAACAACCGCAAGCAACCCCGCTAAAAATGTACTTAAACCATAAAGGGCAAGAATGGACTTCATATTTGTCTGGTGGCCTTTTTTATGCTGTGAGATAGCTGTCATTACTAAGAGCAGGACCAATACGGGGGCAACGGCCTTTAAGGCGGATACAAACAAGGAGCCGAAAATGGCAATCCCTGTTGCTTGTGGAATCGCTAAAGCCAGGACAATACCCACTATGATCCCAATAAATATTCGTTTTACTAGGCTGACTTGGTTCCACTTGAGCAATAATGCGTTCATGTATTCCCTCCGGTATCAATATGAAAATATAATTCAGCCTAGTTGCTTTACTATGTTGATGCATAGCTGCTTTACTATGTTAAGGCGACTATATTTAGCCTAGTTTATCATGAAACTTACCGGTTGTGTGAGAGTGGAAATAACTGTGCGTAATTATTCACTAGTGGCCAGGTCTTTTACTCATGTGATATTAATAAGAACTCCGATGTTTACCGAAATATAGGTGTAGTCATATTACTTAAGGTTTCTCTCTGACAAGCATGATCTGCAGAGAAAGATGGGGGGGGCAATATTGTCATTAGCATCTATTTTTTCTTTGGTTTTTTTTATTGCGTTTGCTATCTATTTCATTTTGGGAATATACACGCTATCCATCAACGCTAGAAACACTTTAAATAGGGTCTTTTCAGCAGTATTTCTATCTGTTTCAGTATGGGCATTTTGTTTTTCTATTTCTAATTCAGCGCCGGACTATGAAACTGCTATCTTTTGGCGCAGACTGACTTCGCTCGGTTGGGGAACCATTTACAGCCTACTGCTGCATTCTTGTCTCATTCTGACGGAGAGAAATAAAATTCTAAAAACCAAATGGATTTATGTGCTACTGTACCTGCCCGTGGTGGTGAACGTTTTTGTGTTTGGTTATAGTGATACCGCCAGGGGACATTACAAGCTTGTGAATACTGCAATGGGTTGGGCTAATGTTTCAGCGAACGACTGGGCGAATGTATATTTCAACCTGTATTACGTTAGTTTTATCCTTGGGGTATTGCTGCTGCTCTGGGCTTGGGGGAGAAAGACGGAAGACCCTTTAAAGAAAAAACTGGCTTATTTGTTTATATCCTCATGTACCATAGCTACGATATTGGCAACCCTGACAGATGTGATTATAAATGCATATACATCATATAAAGTCATCCAAGTGGCACCTATTATTCTACTTTTGCCTACAACCGCGATTTTCTATGCAATTAAACGTTATGGACTAATGGGAATGGAAAAAAGCGACCGGGCTGAACCGGGGAAAATATTGAGTGAAGTCAACATGGACAGATTTATAAAAATCATGTCCTTCGTGTACATCATAGGTGGGATGCTGAATTTCGCCGCACAGTATTTTTTCAATCAGAAAGCCCCCCATTTCCACGCTGTTTTATTATTCAGTTTTTTCTTTTTTGCGATAGGGGCGTTATTGACGATTATTAAATTTCTGCCCATTAAGGCGGATTATAAAGAATACATCTTCATTCTTATTATGTTAGCGTCCATCCTTCTGATCGCGGTCAACTTTATTGATTCTGCAAGTATTACCGTATGGGCAGCGCCTTTTATTATTGTGATGCTCTCCGTTCTTTTCAACAAGCGGCTGATGATCCTGTGGATAGGCATTGCAATTCTGACTACGCAAATCTACATTTGGGCGAAAATACCGAAAACAATGGTGCAGGTGGATGGGTCGGATTATCTTGCCCGGATTGGGATCTTAGGTATCACCCTCTGGCTGGCCTATTTTGTCAACCGGGTATACCTCCAGCGTCTTGAGGAAAATGAAGCGCAAATCAGGTTTCAGAAAATGGTTTCTCATATTTCCGGTGATTTTGTTAAGGTTACCGAATCCAACCTGGATGAGAAAATCTATGAACTGTTAGAGCTTAGCGGAAGGCACTTTCAGGTAGACCGGACTTTTTTCGTTCGATTAACCGAACATCAAAAGGTGTTTGAATGGTGCGATGAAGGCGTTGAATCCGCGATGGACATGATTCCTAAGCTGACCCGCGATACATTCCCGTGGTGGATGAACGAGATGTTAAACAGTGACCTGGTAAATGTAATAGACGTGGAGATGCTGCCGCCAGAAGCCGAAGCGGAAATTGAAACGTTTAAGTCTCATCAGATGAAGTCGCTGATCTCCATTACGGTAAGAAATAAAGGGAGAATTATGGGGATTCTGTTCTTCGCATCCGTCAAAGCGGTGAAATCCTTGGGGGAAAATCATCAGAAGCTGCTGAGAATCCTGGCCAACTTATTGACAGATGCGCTTGTAAAAGTGGAGGCTGAGAAGGAAATCCGCTACATGGCGTATTATGACGCTTTGACAGGGTTTCCTAACCATGCCATGTTTAAAAATCAGCTGGAACAGGCGATCCATTCAGCCAGAGGAACCGGCAATCTCATTGGTGTGCTTTTCATAGATTTGGATGCTTTCAAATCCGTTAATGACACCATAGGCCACCTGGGTGGAGACGAGATGCTGCAACAAGTGGCAGTCAGGTTATCTAGGTGTTTGCGGGAACATGATATGGTGTCACGTTTTGGCGGGGATGAATTTTTGATCAAGCTCACTGGAATAGACCGGGTGGAGGACATTAAGAGGATTGCCGGAACAATGATGAGGTCGATCACTCAGCCCGTGATGGTCAAAGACCAGGAATTTTTCATTACCGCCAGTGCAGGGATTGCAGTATATCCAACAGACGGCGAAACTACAGAGGAATTAATTAAAAATGCCGATCTGGCGATGTACGCTTCGAAGGAAAAGGGAAAGAACCAGTACACCTTATGCTCACCAGCGATGAAAGAAGAGGTGCTCCAAAAAACGCAACTGACAAACAGTCTGTACAGGGCACTGGAAAGAAATGAGTTCGTGCTGCACTACCAGCCGCAAGTGAGTGTTTCAACCCAAGAAATCGTGGGGCTTGAGGCCTTGATCCGTTGGAATAACCCGGAGTTAGGAATGATTTCACCGGCGACCTTCATCCCCCTGGCAGAGCAGACCGGGCTGATTATCCCGATTGGCCAGTGGGTTCTCGAGACCGCTTGCCGGCAGATTAAGGAGTGGCAGGTAATGGGGCTGCCGCCCATCCGCATGGCAGTGAACCTATCGCTTGTACAGTTCCAGGAGCGGAATCTGCTTAGCCTTGTTGGCGGCATCCTAAATGAAACGGGCCTCGAAGCGAAATATCTTGAACTAGAAATCACTGAAAGTGCTGCAGCTGACGGGGAAGACGATATTGTCCATGTGCTTCATGAGCTGAAGGAGCTGGGAGTATCCCTTTCAATTGATGATTTCGGGTCCGGATATTCTTCCTTAAGCCGGTTAAAGACATTGCCTGTAGACCGGATCAAAATTGACATGCAGTTTGTACGCGGTATTTCCACAGGGAACAAGGATGAAGCCATAGCCAAGACGATCATTCAGCTGGCCAAAAACTTAGAGCTTCAGGTCATTGCCGAAGGGGTTGAAACCGCATCCCAGGTTGAGTTCTTTAACACCTATAAATGCGATGAGATCCAAGGGTACTACTTCTATAAACCAATGCCAGCGTCAGAGGTAGAAGGGATTTTTTAAAGTGAATATGGAAGTGTGGTTGCGGAGAATCAATGCAGCTATTGAAAAGGATTTTGTATTAAGTCCTGCTTAAACTCCTCCCACCAAGCGGCATTGTTATCAACTTCTTCATAGATGTGCATGGCTGCCGGATTGAGGCACAATCCGTCAGTGCCTTGGTTCAGCCAATACATGCCGACGCTCACCATCTCTTCCCGGACTTTGGGATTATCAAAGTTTAAGTCAGGCATAGAATCAATAAACAAGCTGTAGTAAAAGTCTCCGGAACCAGGATACGTTTCATACCATACCTGTTGTCCCCAGGGTCCTTTTTCATTCAGGTCGGTGTTCGAGTCAGCCCAGATATAATAATCCCGGTACGGGCTGTTTTTATCCTTAGATGCTTCCTGAAACCAAGCATGTTGGCTGCTGGTGTGGTTAAGAGCAAGATCAATAGTCACTTTCATCTCTCCCCCTTTGGGATTTGTGGAATATACAGCAAACGGGTTGAAGCCGAAACGCTCCAGCCCGTTTACTGTTCTTATCCGGCAATGACCGTAAATCTTATTACTGAATTTTTACTTTGTGGTTTTCGTTTACAGGGATTTTGACATACAGAACGTGCTCTCCCGAATCGAAGTAATAACCACGTTCCTGTTTGTTCAATTCTTCTGCATTGCCGGCTTTGGCATATTTGTTATCAGCCGCTTGCACTTTCTTCGGTTCCTCGGCGTTGTGCAGTTTAAGCGTGTAGGACTTAATATCGGATGTATAGTTTTGCGTCTTTTTGTCCTGCTCGAACTCGATGCGGTTATCTTTCTCCTCCACATGGAAATCTGTAACATTGTATTCGCCTTGTTTGTAATCCAACGTTTCAGCATCGTCCTCGTAGAAGCTGTAGCTGGCTTTATCGTTCAGGTAAACGTCAAGAATCAGGTTTTCCAGCTTCTTCTCATCCGTATACTGCTCTACTTCCTGACGAGGAATAATGGAGTTGTTTTTTACAAAGATAGGCAGCATTCCAAGATCAGCTTTTACTGTAATGGCCTGGTTACCGTCATACTCTTTTCCTGTCCAGTAATCCACCCATGTCTCGCCTGCCGGCAGATACACTTCACGGCTCGTTTGACCTTCTTGTACGACAGGTGCAAGCATGAGCGAATCACCGAACATGTACTGATCTTCAATGTTATAGGTTTTCGCATCGTCCTGGAACTGGTAAACAAGCGGTTGCTGAACCGGTTGGCCATTATCGGCCGATTTCTTGAATTGATTGTACAAGTACGGCATCAGCTCATAACGCATCGAAATGTATTTCCGGCTGATATCCTCAACTTCTTTGCCGAATTCCCAAGGTTCCTGTCCGCTTCCGAGTCCTGATTTTGCGCTATTGTCATAGTGGTCGCGGGCAAACGGCAGGAAGGCACCGACCTCGATCCATCTCGCGAACAGCTCAGGCGTCGGAACATTGCCCGGCGATTTGGCAAAGCCGCCGATATCATTTCCGACAAACGGAACTCCGGACAATCCGACGTTTGCGTTCATCGGAATCGACATTTGCAAATGCTCCCAGTTACTTACATTGTCCCCTGTCCAAAGTGCAGCATAACGCTGTGTTCCTGCGTACATGTCGCGGGTTAATACGAACGGACGGGTATTCGGTTTATGCTGCAGAGCACCGTTATAAGTCGCTTCCGCCTCATCGTGTCCGTAAAGATTGTGGTATTCCGTGTGCAATACCTTTTTACCGTTGTCATCTTCAAATACAGTGTCAAGCGGCATGGTATGGAATGGCCCATCAAAAACAGCAGGCTCGTTCATGTCATTCCAGATGCCGTCCACCCCTTGATTATAGAGAGTAGCCAGATTGTCAGACCACCAATCGCGGACATCCTTCTTCAGGAAATTCGGAAAAGCGGATTTTCCCGGCCACACTTCACCGATGAAAGTAGAACCGTCCGGATTTTTCGCCCAATAGTCATTTTTGGTTCCTTCTTGATACACACTATAGTTCTCGTCCTGCTTGACAGCCGGATCATTGATCGTAATCGCGTGAAACCCCTCACCCTTCAGTGTCTGAAGTGCTTGCTTGTACTGATCGTTCCAGGTGAACACGCGGTAGCCATCCATGTAGTCGATATCAAAATGCATCGTATCGAGCGGAATTTGCTTTTCACGGTATTTATTGGCCACACTCACCAGCTCTTCCGGTGTATAGCCCCATTTACTTTGATGGAATCCCAGCGACCACATTGGAGGCGTTTCTGATTTTCCCGTAAGCTCGGTATATGTATCGATGACATCACCGATTTCCGGGCCATTGATGAAGTAATAGGTCAGCGTGCCGCCGTTGGCGTAGAAATAGTAGTAGTCGTCTTTTTCGCTGGCCATTTCGTAGTAAGAGCGATACGTATTATCGAAGAAAATACCGTATGCCTTTTTATCTTTCAGTCCTATGAAGAATGGAATAGAGGTATAAAGATATTTTGTATCCTTGTTATAGGAATAGGCGTCCGTATTCCACATGCCAAGACTTTTGCCTCGCTTGTTCAGCCCGCCGGATTGCTCACCGAATCCATAGAAGTTTTCAGTCGTATCCGTTTTCTTGAATACATAAGGCTTGCCGTTCTCATAGCCTACACCTTGTGCCGCATCTTCGTTAATGACATTACCCTGCTTGTCCAAAAACTTGACGCCGAACGGGCTTTTATTAATTTTCACTGTGATTTCATTAGTGGATAGAGTGTAATCCTTATCTGTTTCTGTTGTTTTAAACTCAGGTGTAGTCCAATTCTTCTTGGCAATTCCATGGGACTCGTATTCCGCTTCACCGTTCTTCACTACCGAGATTTTCGCCATGTCCTCTGTGAAGAGTCTGATATAGCCCTGATAGTCTCCTAAGTTCAGTTTTACGCCGTTTTCCAATGCTTCTAACGATTGTACGGATAATGGCTTAAGATTCTGTTTGTCTAGCGGAGTATCCGCTTCAGGCTGCGTTTCCGCAAAAGCCACGTTGACCGGAAGCACTGCCGTGACTGTTCCTGTCAGCAGACCCAGGCATATAGCAGTTTGTCCCAGTTTTTTTGACATGCTCAAAGTCCTTAACTTTTTACGCATAGATTTCTCTCCCATTCCGAATTAGTTTAGTAAGCAGACATCCTTTTCCTAAAGCGAAAACTCCGGATTCCGGTGCCCTCTACAAAGTTAGCAAGTAAAAACGGCATGAACAATGGGGATAACCTCCTACGGGATGAACGAACAAGTCAATATACTTAATAGAAAGCGTTTCCTAAATAATGCTTCAACCTAAGCTAAACCAGCGCCGGGCATAGATTTGCGCTTAAACAGGTTATTTTTTTGGCGACTTCGCCTGTTGTCAAATCATTACCAATAATATGGATATATATGGTTAAGTATGGTTCTATGGGGCTATAGGATAGCTCTTTAACAAAGCTCAGCGCCAAGAAGTCAACCTTTTTTATTGTTGCATTTCGCAAAATAGCACACTTCAGTTGGTGGTTTTTGGAGTATTTAATATTTTTTATAAAGTCGGATGTTGATTTTCCGGATTTTAGGTAAAAAACAGGAGGGTGCAATATTTTATGCGATTATGAAAATATAGGACACCTCACGGTTTGGGAGCGATTACATAGTGGATAATGTTAAAAATCTATAGATAGGAGTGAGAGTGAATGAGAACTAGCAGGATGATACGAACGGCCGCGGCCCTTGTAATCTGTACAGCTATTTGGACAACATCGGCCTGTGAGAAGGTTTCTGACAAAGTCTCTGGCCCTCAAAAAGTGGATGTTCAAATGCACAGAGGCTCCCTGCTTGAGGAGCTGTCTACGGATAAAGCGGCTTATAAACCCGGAGAGAGCGTCCAGTTTCACTTAAAATTAAAGAAGCCCGTTTCCGGCGGAGTGTTCCATATTCGTTATCTGCATATGGAACGGATTGTGGAGGAAGCGAGGCTGAAAACGAAAGGAAATCAGCTGACTTGGAGCTGGAATCCCCCCGAGGATGAAGGAAGAGGGTATATGGCCGAAGTGTTCTATGAGCAAAACGGCAAGACAGCCGATCAAATGAATATTGCTGTTGACGTCTCCTCTGAATGGGGCAAGTTCCCCCGTTACGGATATTTAGCCGATTTCCCTGCCATAAATCAGGGCGAGATGTCCCGAGTAATCGAACGACTAAACCGGTTCCATATCAATGGTATCCAGTTCTATGATTGGCAATATAAGCATCAACAGCCTATCCCCTTCGAAGACGGCAAGCCTTTGGCGGAATGGAAAGACATTGCTAACCGTCCTGTGGCATTCGAAACGGTGAAAGGCTATATCGACTTGTCGCACAAACGTGGCATGAAAGCCATGAACTACAATTTGCTCTTTGGGGCCTATGCGGATGGGGAAAAGGAAGGTCTGAAGAAGGAATGGGGCTTATACAAGGATCCAACGCACGCTGAGCAGGATAAACACCCTCTTCCGAAAGAATGGGCAAGCGATATTTATATGTATGATCCCTCTAATCCGGAATGGCAGAACTACCTGATCGACCAGGAACTCAAGACGTTCGAGGCTCTGCCTTTTGACGGTTGGCATGTGGACCAGTTGGGAGACCGGGGCGCGCTTTGGACCTATGATGGCAAAAGCATCAACCTGGCTGAGACTTATCCTGCTTTCCTGAACACAGCCAAAGCGAGGCTTAATGTGGATTATGTGATGAACGCAGTCGGACAATTTGGTCAGGAAATTATTGCGCGTGAAGCTCCCGTCAAGTTTCTCTACACCGAGGTATGGGGGAATCATCCGGGTTATCAGAATTTGAAAGAAGTGATTGAAGAAAATTCGAAATACAGCGGGAACCGGCTAAACACGGTATTAGCCGCTTATATGAATTATCATTTATCCGACTCACCGGGAAAGTTCAACACGCCGGGGATTCTGCTGACGGATGCGGTGATTTTCGCCTCTGGAGGATCTCATCTGGAGCTTGGGGAGAACATGCTGGCCAAAGAATATTTTCCTCATAAGAATCTAAGTCTGTCTCCGGATTTGGAAAAACAGCTGATCCATTATTACGATTTTCTGGTAGCTTATCAGAATCTGCTGCGGGATCACACGGAAGCTTCCATACTGAGAGCCGAAGGAATGGGAGAACTTGCCGTTTCGGATCAAGCTGAGCAAGGTAAAGTATGGTCCTTCACTAAAAGGAAGGATGGGAAAGACATATTTCATTTCATCAATTTCACAGATGCTTCTACTATGGAATGGAATGACAGCAACGGAAAGCAGACAGAGCCGGCAGAGAGGCGGAATGTTGCCGTTTCTGTGAAAATGGAGAAACCGGTTGCCAAAGTGTGGTTCGCTTCCCCTGATTATAACCAGGGCTCACCCCAATCTCTAGCGTTCTCGCAGCGGGACGGTGTATTGACATGGGAGCTGCCCAAGCTGAAATATTGGGACATGGCGGTTGTCGAGTATAAGGAATAGACGGCTCTTTTTCCTGTAATTAACATTGGTAATGAGTCTTTCATCTTGTACACTCTTAGGAAGAAATGAAATAGGAGGCACTATGTTTCACAAATACAGAATATCAAATCGCTTCACCACCAAAATTATTCTGGTCCTCCTGCTCGTGATTTTAATCCCGACCATATTTACCAGCGGGTCCTTCTACTGGGTGGCCGACTCCATCCTGAAGAAAAACGTACGGGAATCCACCCTTCAAATCGCCGAACAAACGGCAGAGTCGCTCTCTTTTATTCTAAACGTGGGAGTAGATGCCTCCGATTTTATTTCCAGCGATCCAAACATTCAACGCGCTGCGATGCAAGTTAACAGCAGTCCGTCGTACGAAGAGAACTGGAACTTTCAATATATTAATACTTTGCTGAATAACTATGTCTATTCTAATTCTTTCATCAAAATCGTTTATTTATTGAAGGAGGAGGGAAGAGGGTGGGGCAGCGGCACCTTTTCCGACTCCGGACTTAAGCAGTTGCGTCTGTCAGATCTGGAATGGGTGAAGGAAGCCAAAAGAAAAGACGGAGAGCTGGTTTGGCAGGGCCTTCAGTACGACCATTTCAGCGGAGGCGGCGTCAATACGGATCTGGTTTTGCCTGTTGGAAGAGTGCTGAAGGATTTTAATACCATGCGGAACATCGGGCTGGTGCAGGTTCATTTGGACGGGCAGTCGATTCTGAATACGATCCGGCAGCCGGAGCTCGGAGTTACGGGAAAGTTTTTCGTTGTGGATTCCAGAGGGAGAGTCATGATCGATTCCAATCTCGAAATGATCAACCAGAAGGTGAATAATCCCGACTTGTATCAAAGGATTGTGGGCGATGATGCAGTGGAATTTGAGTTTGTCATGAACGGCATACCTTATTACGGGGTTAAGCAGCTGCTGAGCAACGGTTGGATGATTGTAGGGACAGTACCGGTTGATGAAATCAGCGGACAGCTGGAACGCCTCCAGACCTGGATATTATTATCTTCTGCAGTTTTCTCCATGATTGCTATCGGTATCGGGCTGTTCATTGCCGGATGGGTGACCAAACCCGTAAAACAACTAACCCAAAGTATGCTGCACGTTCAACAAGGAGACCTAAACGTAAGGGCAGTCATTCGAACCTCTGATGAAATCGGCTTTTTGAGCAAGCAGTTTAACATCATGCTGCATGAAATCGGGAATTTAATGCAGCAGGTGGAGGATGAACAAAGCGAAAAGCATCATGCAGAGCTTCGGGCTGTCATGCACCGGGTACATCCCCATTTCCTTTATAATACGCTTAGCACGCTGCGGTGGCTTATTGATTCCGGCCAGAACGGCCGTGCATCTCAAGTTTTGCTCGCTCTAAACCATCTGCTGGAGGCTAACATGGGCAAAAGCGGGAGTATGATCACGGTGGAAGAGGAACTGGATATTATCCGGAAGTACCTGATCATTTTGGAGCTTCGTTATGAAAAAACCTTTGGTCTGAACCTGGACGTTGAGCCGGGTACGGAGAAGTTTATGATCCCCCGCATGCTGCTGCAGCAATTGGTGGAAAATTCCATATTTCATGGGATCGTACCGAAAAATGCGGGCGGACGGATCTCGATAAGAATTCGGATGTGTGGAGGAGACTTGGAATTTGTAGTGGAAGATGATGGTTTAGGCATTGGGGATGAAAAGCTGAAAGCATTGAACAACCCGGGGACTGCTATTGAAAATGGAGAAGTTGGTATCGGTCTGCGCCATATTTATGACACGTTGCGGCTTTATTACGCCCGAAATTGGGAATGGTCTATTGTAAGCGGATTTGACCAAGGAACCACTGTACGCATTTTGTTAAGAAAATTTGAAGAATCGGCATCTGAGAATTAGCAGACAGGGGGAGACCATGTATAGAGTTCTTATTGTAGATGACGAGCCTGTTATCCGCAATGGTATCAGTGCATTTATCGATTGGGATAAGGAAGGGATGACGGTTGAAGACCATTACGCTAACGGTGTGGAGGCATTGTCTGCTTTAGAAAGTCTTTCCTTCGATATTCTGATCACAGATATCAAAATGCCTTTGCTGAACGGCATTCAACTGATGAAGCAGGCACTGGCACTTTGTCCTTGGCTAAAGGTGATCCTGATCAGCAATTATAGTGACTTTGAATACGTAAAAGAAGGACTTAAGCTAGGCGCCGTTGATTATTTATTAAAGCTGACCTTGAAGCGGGAAGACCTTCTTGCCGTCCTTCACCGTAGTATTTCCATGCTGGAGGAGGAAAGGAGAAAGGATTCCGAACTTAATCATTACCAGCAGGGGGCGCTCTATCTGGACCGAAAGCGTGTCGAACAGGAAATCAAAAGATACATCGCCCAAGAGCAGACCTTTCCCGAATCAACCGTTTGGGCTCCGGCATGGCTGGAAGAATCCTATGTCTGTGTTCATCTTATGCTGGATGCTGCTGAGGAGTGGAGAGAAAATTACGGATATTTGTATGTGCAGCTGTTGCTAGAGGAACTGCAGGAAGGGTTCTATGAACAGATGAGGGAAGGAAGCGCACTGCTGGTGGCTGAAAGCAGCCTGTTTCTCATCTTCCCGGATCTCGAAGGGGAGGTTGAAGAACAGCTCGACCAGTGGAAGCGGCTGCTCGAAGCCAAATGGGGAATTTCAACTTCATTGGGTTTCGCCCAGGAGCAAGGAGTGCGCAGAATACTTAAGGGATATGCCGAGAGCAGATTGGCTTGCCAAAGACGATTTTTTGAAGGGCTTGGCGGCTTGTACCGATGGGGCGGATCGGAAGTCAATCATGTTCAAACGTTAACA
This sequence comes from Paenibacillus tianjinensis, assembly GCF_017086365.1. Classification (NCBI taxonomy): domain Bacteria; kingdom Bacillati; phylum Bacillota; class Bacilli; order Caryophanales; family Paenibacillaceae; genus Paenibacillus; species Paenibacillus tianjinensis. Next base: position 691,914 of record NZ_CP070969.1, read on the forward strand.
GATACAGAAGCAAATCATGATTGGACACCCTTCTTTGAGATGATTCATAAGGGTGATCCGGCTTCATTCGCAATTGATTTTGCGCTTGAACGCTGGAAGAGCGGGATCTTGAGACCGGAACAAGTACAGCTGGAGGCGTGCAGCCTCCTTGCAGGTGCTTATCAGTCAAATGCTGACGCAGGACCCCTGCTCTCTGAACGGTACGAAATGCTTCGCAAGACAGAGACATTGGAACAACTGGCGTCATTCATGATTTGTGAGCTCGAGGAGATGGGGAAGTCCTTTGTTCCTAAATTGTCCGGCAACGGTTACGGCGGGCAGCTGATTACTAAGGCGCTGGAATATATAGCTGCTCATTATACCGAGAACTTGACGCTCCAATGCGTAGCGGATACCGTTCATCTCAGCAAAAGTTACTTCAGCCTTTTATTCAAAAAACAAACCGACATGAACTTTATCGATTACCTGATCGAGCTGCGGATTCGGGAAGCGAAGCGGCTGCTTGCGCAAAATGACAATCGGATTTACGATGTGGCCGGAGCCGCGGGATTTAAAGATGTAAAATATTTCAGCAAGGTGTTCAAAAAAATAACAGGACTTACTCCGGTAGAATATAGGGAAAACATGAAATGACTGTTCTCGCACACCGATTAAGGGAGGAGGATTACAGATGGGCATCCGGTGGATATCCTTTTTACTGACTCTAGCGTTAACGGCCGGGTGCGGGAGTCCGTCCGTGATCTCGGATCCGAATCATGTTCAAACGCTCCACGAAAATGATAAAACGGTTATTACCTTCTGGCATACCTACAACGATGCAGAAACCCGGCTGTTAGTGCAGGAATTGATTCCGGATTTTGAACGCAAGAACCCGGACATTCGGGTCGATTACATTAACTTAGCCAACAATAATGAATTAAAGTACAGTCTTATTGCGCGGGCCTCCTCCAACCGTGGTCCGGATGTGGTACGAATGGACATCGCTTGGGTGCCAGAGTTTTCACATCTGGGGCTCCTTGAACCGTTAACCGGGTTCCCAGACTTCGAACTTCTTCACAATGTGTTTCATCGTAAGGCCATGAGCGTTGGATTGTATAAGAATCAGTACTATTCTCTGCCGCTCAATTTATACACCAAGTCGGCCATCTTTAACCGGGAGCTTCTGGAGCGGGCGGGATATTCAGAACCTCCACGCACCATGGATGAAGTTCTAGAGCTTGCTCTTGAGCATCACTTCACGATTGGACTGGGGGGATTGGAAGCTTGGGATACACTTCCATACCTTTTCAGCCTTGGAGGCTCATTTATGGATGAGAATTTCACCAGGGCTTCCGGATATTTGAACAGCAAAGGTTCCATACGTGCAGTGGAAAAGCTGGCCAGTCTATATAAGGAAGACCTGATTCATCTTTCCTCGGTGCCCCTTAACGGCGATAACTGGAGGGAAGTTCGGAGCGGAAACATGATTTTAACGGATGAAGCACCGTGGTTCTACAGGTTGTTGAAAGATTCGGATATCAAACATGCTCTTAAGCAGACCTTACCTGTACCGTTTCCAAAGGGGAATGGCCCGTCTTCGATTATTGGCGGCGAAAATTTAGTCATTATGAAAGGCAGTAAACACCCTGCGGAGGCATGGGCTTTTATGAAATGGATGACGGGCAAGGAAGCACAGCTGATTATGGCACAGGCCGGGTTAATCCCGGCTAACAGGGAGGCGATAAAAGCTCTGAGTGTGAATAAAGATTCATATCTTTATCCCTATGTCGAAGCAATGGATGATACCTTTTTGAGGCCGGCTGTGAAGAACTGGAGCAAAATTGAAGAAGTGTACAGCTTTTACCTGCACAAAATATTTCTGGGTGACCTGTCCGTTAGGGATGGATTAGATCGTGCAGCCGCTGAAATAGACAAACTCTTGGAAGATTCAGATTGAGAGCCCGGCTCCTCTGAACTCCCTAGTGATCACCCGTGGCGATCTGCCACGGGTTTTTTTTACTGCAAGATCCTTAGAAAAATCCGCCCCGATCCTTTATACTAGTTAAAGTCACAACTTATCTAAGGAGCCCCGAACCCATTATGAATAAAAAAGAAGTAGCACACATACGCAAGCAGTTTAAGCTGGATCATGATTTGCTGAACCTATACGATATCCTTAACGTTTATATTATGAAGGACAGCAGCGAGGTTTATCATTGGGAGCGCCTGCCGTTTGGTATGGTGGACAGAGAGAAGCAGGAGCTCTATATGGGCAACTTCAAAAAATTGCTGACCGGCGAGCTTGACCATAAGCTGTTTGAGCTGAAGTTTCAGGAGGAAGCCGAGGAACCGACAAAGGTCATGCTTCACCAAGGCCTGGTGACAGGTGATCCGGAGGAATGGCAGGACCTGATGCTGATGCTGGTGGACAAGATGCTGGCCGATACCAAATATGAAAAGGATACAGTCATTACCTTTGTCCGCGGGCAATATCACCGGCCGACTAAGGCCAGAAATGATGAAGCGGAAGAGAGTGAGAAGAACGAGACCTTCGCGCATCAGTTTATCCTGTGCAGCGTGAATTCTACGGAACAGCAGCGTAAAAACCTCATGTTCGATTATGTGGAGCGGGAGTTCAAGTATAATGTTATCGTCGATCCCATTGTGAAGCTCAGCTCGCCGGAGCAGGGGTTCTTTTATCCGAGTGTGACGGACAACTATTCGGATGTGAACCGCATTCTATATTGCACGGGAAAATCTAATTTTCCGGACCCGCACTTTATTGAGCAGGTCTTGAATGCAGAAACTTCTGTAACTGCCCTGGAAGAGAGAGCCTATTTCGAGGATATCGTGAAGGAATTGGCAGGCGAACAGCTCGATACGACGACCATTGCCCAGGTATATGAGCAGATTCAGCAGGTCATCGAGGATGCCGCAGGGGAGGAAGAGCCGCCTACGCTGGATTTCAAGGATGTGGAACGCGTCCTGAAGGTGAGCGGCGTAGAGAACGTGACGGCAGAAAAAGTGGAGCTGGCCTTCGAAACGATCATTGATGACCGGAACTATGAAATGAAGGCAAGCAGCGTGATTCCGAAATTTACGACCAAGTCGATTAAGATCGAGACCAAGGTGGCAACCATTTCCGTCAGCCCACAGGATCTGCGGTATTTGAAGCAGGTGAATTATCAGGGGAAACGCTGCATCATGATCGAGGTGGACGAGGACGTTGTGATCGAGGGCTTTACGCTTAGTACGGAAATTTTGTAGTTAACCGACTCAGAAACAGCGTACAATGCAAAGAGAGCCGTGCGCTAACACAACTCTCCGTTTGCAACAGCCGCTTTTAAGGGCGGAGGCTTGAAATAGGGTTTAGGCAGCAATAGACCGTCTCCTTTGACCAGGGCGGTCTATTTCTTTTTGCGCCTCACACCCATCCCGTAAACTCCAAAATTGACGCCTTCGCCGATTGTGCTTCGGATTGTGCTCCTTTGCGCCATTCTTTGGGCGATGTCCCCATAAGCCGGGAGAAGCTGCGGTTGAAGCTGGAGATGGAATGAAAGCCTGCCTGCTCGGAAATCGAAAGGATGGAAGCGTCTGTGCTCTTGAGCTGCTTGCACGCTTCCTCAATCCGGGTGCTGCTCAGGAAATCGAGAGGTGCCGTACCCATGATTTCATGGAATTTTCTGCGGAAATGGGTGGTGCTTAAATGGCATAGCTCGGCCAGATAATCGATGGTGATGGGGGCCATATAGTTTTTGGTGATATACTCCAGCGCCGGAGAAATGACAAAATCCCCTTTAAGACTATGCTCTGTCTCTTGCTCTTGTTCAGTCAGCGCTTCATTGGTGGAATGGATTCTAAGGAGCTCTATATAGAGAGACAGCAATAGGCCGTAGGCACTTTCCTGATAGTATGGCTGCTGCTGCTTCAGCTCCTCTACGACCGAGGTGGCGAGATAATGGAGCTTGGGATACTGATCTTTGTTCAAAATACAGTTTTTCCCCTGAATCCGCCACAGGTTCGGCTCGAAGCTGTTGTAGGCGCTTTTGAGGGAAGGTTGAAACAGCTCCTCCGGCGAGAAAAAAAGATAAGACCACAGACTGGCGGTACCGTGCGAGCTGTAAGTGGTATGGGGAAGATATCTGGGAAGAACCGTGACATCTCCGGCTTTAAAAGGGACGGCTTCCCCTTTGATCTCCATAATGCCGCCGTCTGAATAACAAATGCCAATCTCCAAGTGGTTATGGAAATGCAGATGCTCGCTTTTGATGTCGGAAATCCTCCAGCGCTCCCCGCTTAACAGCAGGACGGGGAAGTTAATCGGCAGGCTGTAGTGGCGGTACTCGATGACGGGCTTCTTTTTTCTGGGCATATTCAGATGCTCCTGTTCCCATGACGAGAATTTGAGTTGATTATAAGTGAACGGTAGGTAAAATTCCAATTATATAGATTGTACTTAAACTTGAGATAAGGTAAAGGAGTGACGGAGGGGAATTTTGGAACTGTAGGAGCGTAGCGTCCGCCTTTGTCTTCGGATTTCAACCGCTAGTAGCGGTACAAATCAAGAAATCTGAAGACAACAGCGGCCGGAAGTCCAAACATTCTCTGTAGTTGCGACTGAGCCTTTACACTAAAACCTTAAGTCAATCTATACAGCCCTCAACAATAAATAGTCGAAATTGCGCAGTTTTGCTGCGAATGTGCCTAGATGTATACCATTATACTGCTTACAATAGAAACTATAAAGCGTTTACAATAAGACGGACGGCTCTCAATCGCCTTTGGGGGCGTGCGGACGAGAGGGGAATAAGGATGCTTCAATTGGATTATGACAGAGAACAGATTTTACAGGTCATTGACAAGGTCACCCGCAAAACATTGGCTATGGACTTAACGTGGGACTGGCCTTGCGGAGTGGCTTATTATGGAGTTTCCAGAGCCTATAAGACCACAGGGAATAAAGATTACCTGAATATGCTTATCCAGTGGGCAGATGAATATATTGAGCTTGGATTACCGGACTGGACGGTCAACACTTGTGCCATGGGTCATGTGATGATCATGCTGTACGAAGAGACCGGCAACCAGAAATATTGGGATATCGTGATGAGCAAGGTGGATTATCTCCAGAATCATGCGCTGAGGTTCGGAGACCATGTGCTTCAGCATACCGTATCTGTGGCGAATGATTTTCCGGAGCAGGCTTGGGCGGATACGCTGTTTATGGCGGCCTTTTTCCTGCTGCGCGTCGGAAGCAAATTGAATGATCAGGCGATGATCCAGGATGCCCTCAATCAGTATTACTGGCATATCAAATATCTGCAGGATCCTGGTACAGGCTTCTGGTTCCACGGCTACAACAATGTGAAGCAGGATCACATGTCCGGATTGTACTGGGGCAGGGCCAATGCCTGGGGCGCTTATACCATGTCACAGGTCAAACCGCTGCTGAAGGACTGGTATCTGTATCCGCAGTGTATGGATGTGGAGTGTTCGCTGCGAGATCAGCTGGCGGCGCTGAAGCTGGTGCAGACAGAGAACGGCCTGTGGCGGACCGTGCTGGATGACGAGGAATCTTATGAAGAGGTTTCTGCCTCCTGCGGAATTGCCGCAGCGATGATCAATAACGGCAATCCGCTGCATACCAAATATGTGCAAAAAGCGCTGGGGGGCATCCTGAAGAATATCAGCGAAGACGGACGGGTGCTGGGTGTGTCGGGCGGAACTGCCGTGATGAAGGACCGTGAAGGCTACCGCAACATTCCGAAAGACTGGATTCAGGGCTGGGGACAAGGCTTAGCGCTAGCTTTTCTGTCCGACATGATTAAATAGGAGGGGAACAAGTTGGCCAAACCGACTAAGGGAGCTTTTACCCTGCCGGGTGAATCCGGTTATGAGGCATTGACCCTGGAACTGGCGGAACGCTGGGGTGCCGATGTGATCCGTGACAGTGACGGCACGAAGTTGTCCGATGAGATTATTCATGCCGGATACGGGATCTATTCTACGATCTGTATCATCAGAGATCACAATGAGTGGGCATCGCAGAATCTGGATAAGCTGCAGCAGTGCTTCCTGATCACCAATCCGAAGGTAGCGGTACAGGATTACTTATCCGTCTATCTGATGGAAGATTTCTTCACGGAACAGTTCAGAGTCAATGATTCCAAGGAAGCGTTCAAATACTGGCAGGTTATCGACCGGACAACCGGGGAAGAAGTTCCTAGAGAACAGTGGAATTATGACCGCGAATCGGGGAATGTGGTCCTGACCGGAATTGTGCCTTGGCATAAATACACGGTTAGCTTCATGGCTTACCGGATTTGGGAAGAGATCTCCATGTACAACCACACCACGAATAACTGGGACAAAGAGCATCTGATGCAGATTGATCCCATGTACCCGGAGACGCAGGCGTATATCCTGGAATGGATGGAGTATTGGTGCGGGGAGCATAAGGAAACCACTGTAGTCCGCTTTACCTCGTTATTCTATAATTTCGCCTGGATCTGGGGCAGCAGTGAACGCAACCGCCATCTGTTCTCGGACTGGGGTTCCTATGATTTTACGGTGAGTGCCAGAGCGCTTGATTTGTTCGCCAAAAAGGCGGGCTATCCGCTGACGGCTGAGGACTTCGTAAACGGCGGTAAATACCGCGTCAGTCATATTCCGGCGGAGCAGCGCAAGCTCGACTGGATGGCTTTTATAAATGACTTTGTGATCGGGTTCAGCAAGCAGCTCATTGACATTGTACATAAGCACGGCAAGCTGGCGTATGTTTTTTATGATGACAGCTGGGTGGGCATGGAGCCTTATAATGACCGGTTCGGGGAGTTTGGCTTCGACGGGATGATCAAATGCGTATTCTCAGGGTATGAAGCACGGATGTGTTCAGGGGTAAAAGTGGACACGCATGAGATCCGGCTGCATCCTTACTTGTTCCCGGTGGGCCTGGGCGGTGCGCCTACCTTTATGGAGGGCGGAGACCCTACCCTGGATGCCAAAAAATACTGGATCAACATCCGGCGTGCGCTGCTGCGGGAGCCGATTGACCGGATCGGCCTCGGGGGCTACCTGCATCTGGTTGAGCCTTACCCGGATTTCTGTGACTACATCGAGAAGATTGCCGATGAGTTCAGGGAGATTAAAGAGCTGCATCAGCAAGGTAAGCCATATCTGATCAAGACCAAGGTAGCGGTTCTGCACAGCTGGGGCAAGCTGAGATCGTGGACGCTGTCCGGCCATTTCCATGAGACGTTCATGCATGACCTGATTCATATCAATGAAGCTTTATCCGGATCACCGGTGGAAGTGCAGTTTATTGATTTTGAGGATATCCGTCAAGGAGTCCTGCAGAAAGTTGATGTAGTGATCAATGCCGGTGCGGCAGGTTCAGCCTGGAGCGGCGGTAGGCACTGGGAGGACAGCAAAGTAGTAGACCTTCTGACCAAATGGGTATACGAAGGCGGCACGTTCATCGGGGTTAACCAGCCTTCGGCGGTGGAAGGTTACGATACCTACTTCAGAATGGCCCATGTTCTTGGTGTGGATGAAGATACCGGCGCCAGAGTCGTTCATGGCAGATGGGCTTTTGAAGCTAAGGATGAGCTGGGTCTGCTGCCTGAAGGGGCAAGCATTGAAGCCAAGCAGGGGATCTATCTTACCGATGGAGCGGCCTCCGTAGTGCAGCAATCCGGCGGCAGAATTACACTGTCCACGAATACCTTCGGCAAAGGCAAGGGGATCTACTTTCCTTCGTTCGAATTCAATCTGGAGAATACCAGACTGCTGCTGAACCTGATCCGCTATGCGGGCAATGAACTGCAGGACAACAAGTACATCACGGATAACCTCTACACAGAGTGCGCCTACTATCCGGAGAGCAAGACTCTGGTTGTGATTAACAACAGCGCTGAGCCGCAGAAGACCTCCGTTGAGACGGAGTACGGCCTGCAGACGCTGGAGCTGGCTCCTTTTGATACGGTGATTACTACTTTAAAATAACCTTTGACAAGCTCAAGCCTGCGGCTGAATGCCCGGTGCTTGGGCTTTTTGCGTCGAGCAACTCTCCGCTGGTAATGATGAATGGAAGCCGGTGAGCGTGAAAATATGATAGGATAAGGAGACATTTATTATCCCCGAGGGGACTAGAAAAGGGAGTATCATGAGAATCATTATTTCGCCTGCCAAAAAGATGAAGACAGACACAGATATCTTTACGGAGCGCCAGACGCCGCAATTTCTAAGCGAATCGGAGACTCTGCTGGCCGCTTTAAAACAACTGAGCTACGAGGAACTAAAAGCCATATGGAAATGCAATGATGCAATCGCCACGCTGAATCTTGAGCGAATTCGGGATATGGATTTAACCCGGAACCTGACGCCGGCCCTTTTATCCTACGAAGGCATTCAATATCAATACATGGCACCGGGCGTGCTGCAAATGGAGGAGCTGGAGTACCTGCAGGAGCATTTGCGGATATTGTCCGGGTTCTATGGGATGCTCCGGCCGTTTGACGGGGTGGTTCCCTACCGCCTAGAAATGCAGGCCAAGCTGGCCGGGCCCGGATTCAGTTCGCTCTATGGATTTTGGAACAGAAGACTGGCGGACCAGCTTGTCTCGGAGAGTAAGTATATCCTGAATTTAGCCTCCAAGGAATATAGCAAATGTATCTCCCCTTATCTGGGCAAGGATGTCCGGATGGTTACTTGTGTGTTCGGGCAGGAAATCGGCGGTAAGGTAGTTGAAAAAGCGACTTTCGCCAAGATGGCCAGAGGTGAGATGGTACGCTTCATGGCTGAGCGGCAAATCCGGCATGTGGAGGAGATTAAGGGCTTCACCGGACTGGAATTCAGTTATGCTGATGAGTTGTCGAGTGAGAGTACCTATGTGTTTATACAAAAAACGGGCAATGGCGGTCAGTCTTCTCATAGATTGTCCAGCGATAAATAGAGATTTGCCAGCATTCCGGGTTGCTGCTCTTATGCAGAGCCGTCCTTTCACAGGACGGTTTTTTATTTTGGGATTTATCCAATTAGATGGACAACTTCTATAAAAATTGGGAATGAATCTTTAATTTGCTAACTTCATTGTAAGCGCTTGCGAATTATAATTTACTCGGAAAGGAGGTGAAATCAAGTTTTTGGAAGTTAAGGCGATAAGTTAGGAGCACTAGGTTGAATCAGCCGGACCAGCCGGTAAGTAGTGTAAGGTAAGCAGTAACCAACAACAAAACACTTTAGGAGGTAAGGGTATGTTTAAGTTTAATAAGAAATTGTTAACGGCCTTATTTGCAGCTTCAATGAGTTTTAGCTTATTTGCAGCAACCTCAAATGCAGCGACAGACTATTGGCAGAATTGGACCGATGGCGGCGGGACAGTAAATGCTACTAACGGATCTGGCGGAAACTACAGTGTGAACTGGTCCAATACCGGGAATTTTGTTGTTGGTAAAGGCTGGACTACCGGATCACCGACTAGAACCATCAACTATAATGCAGGCGTCTGGGCGCCGTCCGGGAATGGATATTTGACACTCTATGGATGGACAAGAAACTCACTGATCGAATACTACGTTGTGGATAGCTGGGGTACTTACAGACCTACCGGAACCTATAAAGGGACCGTGACCAGTGATGGGGGCACATACGATATTTATACAGCCACACGAACCAATGCACCTTCCATTGATGGAACGGCTACCTTCACTCAGTTCTGGAGTGTACGGCAGTCGAAGAGAGCGACCGGAAGCAACGTTGCCATCACTTTTAGCAACCACGTGAATGCATGGAAGAATTATGGGATGAATTTGGGCAGCAGCTGGTCTTACCAGGTGCTGGCGACCGAGGGGTATCAAAGCAGCGGCAGTTCTAACGTAACCGTGTGGTAACCGTTCAGCTGTCAACAGGGCAGCAGACAGTTTCATTGATTTGACCAGGGCCTGCCGGCCTTACAGCCGGGGGCCTAATATTTTTTACCTTTTCCAATTCGCTTAAAGGAGAACTATCCATGAGAAAATTATTGATTTTCTTTATCATAGCCGTCATTGGCGTTGTCACCGCTTGTTCGCAGGCCGAGCCTGATCAGAACGAAAAGCCTGAATCCAAGGATAACCTGGTATTCGTCCAGGGCGGGAGCTTTATAAACACCAAGTCCAATTACTATGGGAAAAATGTAATACTGGCGGATTTTTATATCAGCCCATATGAGGTAACACAGCAAGAGTGGATTGAAGTCATGGGGAGTAACCCTTCCTACTTCCAAGGCAGTAATCTGCCGGTAGAAATGGTAAGCTGGTATGACGCTGTGGAGTACTGTAACCGCCGGAGTATACAAGAAGGTCTGGAACCTTACTACAATATTAACAAGGCTGCACAAGATCCGGAGAATAAGAGCAGTAACGATAATATAAAGTGGACAGTAAAGATCAACGAGGGAGTGAATGGTTACCGGCTGCCGACAGAAGCGGAGTGGGAATATGCTGCAGGCGGAGGCCAGTTGAGCAAGAGCTACACCTACAGCGGAAGCAACAATGCCGATGAAGTTGCCTGGTATTGGAGAAATGCCGGGGATCAATATTTATCTGGAGAATGGAACTGGCCCATCATTGAAAACAACAATAATGCAACCCACTCTGCGGGGATCAAGAAGCCCAATGAGCTGGGGCTTTACGATATGTCAGGCAACGTAAGGGAATGGTGCTGGAACTGGTACGGTGACTCGGATAGTACGGAAGGTTCTTACCGGGTTGTAAAGGGCGGGGGCTGGATTGGAGGCGTCAATAATAACGAATCCTCTTTCCGGGGCAAGTTTGAGGGCAGCGGCGTAGGTCCTGATCAGGGGTTCCGTGTGCTCCGCAGTGAGTAATGTGATAACCCTGCCCAGGTGCTAAGCAATTCGCCTTCTGCTCTTGTCCCCTTAAATATCAAAGAATCCCCGGCAAATGCACAAATTGTACATGTAGGCTTCAATTTGTACATAGGACATAGATTTTTTAAAGGGGATGGATTGGCAGATGGAGAATAAAAGCTGATTGGATAAATTAGAACTGGTGAAGGCGGGGACTTATGATGTTCAAAAAAGATCTATTAGATAAAAAGAGTTTACTCAAAGAATTAGATTCACTGGGACATTCAGACAGAATCCGTACGGTGGCCATGCTGGGCCGTAATCATATGAAATCAGCCGAGTACCCGGAATTGCTCGCTTCATTACTGAAGGGGGGAGTCTACGAGGCTCAGCTTGCCATTATTGGCGCTATTGCCACACAGAATGCCAACATCATTGTGTCAGCATTAAAGCATCCTAAGGCTACTATTCGACATCAGGCTGCTGGTCTTCTAGCCAAAGTGGCTTCAAATATTGAGATTGAACGTGAACTCCCGGATTTATCACAGGAGGGACGCCGTAAATTGCTGCGCAATATTTCATTTGTTAACCGTCAGGAATTGGCGGAGCGGCTGCTGCCTGTTGTCTTTGCCCGGTGGGGGGCGGCGGAGGCCTCCATTTTACTGCCAGCATGTCATCAGGAAACAGTCAGTAAATGGCTTACCGATATTGGATATGCTGTTGGAAATTGGGGTAAGTTGGCCAGCCGTCATCTGGATGTGGTTGCAGCGTATTTCAGAACGACTCTAGAAGGTACACCCCCCAGGGAAAAGGGATCTGTCTGGTGGAGGTTTGCTTCTGCAATCGAAGCTTTATGCAAGGCAAAGCCGGATTTGGTGCTCGAATGTGCTATGAATCATGGACCCATGGGGGTCATCCATCCTGAACTGAAGAAACATCTGGGCATTTTAGTCCGCGTAAATCCCGATGCCGTATACAGGCTGCTAACCCGGCAGGAGTCACGAAGCGGTCTGCTTTCTCATGGGGTGCCGGAAGGCATATTAAATAGAAAAAAATACTTTTCTATCGCTCAGTGGATAGAAATAGCCAAATTACTTGCAGATACTCCCGTCCATCTGGCGAAATTACTGGACAGTATCGCTCCTTCAAGCCGTAAAGTGATTTTCGAGGCGGTATATGAAGAGGATAAGCGTCAAGAGCGTATTTTTCCGGAACGGTTACTGCAGCAGCTGCCGCATGTTGTTCGCGATCAGGAAGCCACCCGGATGCTGGGTCTGCGTGAAATTTGTGATAGCCGGGAAAACACGATTAGGATTACAGCTTACCGTTCGATTCATCATTCCAGAGAGCCCCTGGAACAAGCCGCATATGCATCTAATGCAGACGAACGTGCAATGGCACTCGTTCAGCTGATTAAGAGCACTGCGTTATCAAGAGAGGGTATGAATGAGACTCTGGTCTTTCTGGGACGCATCAAAAATGATCAGGATCCGGTACGGTGTGCGGTAATGACTGAGCTGGCTGGTACACCTGCGTCTATGTTTACGGATGAGAATGTAGAAGGGCTTACGGTTCTGGTTGATAGTGTCGTGGAGGCAAGAGATACTTCGTATGCTACAAGGTCTGCAACTCAGGCATTAGCATGTGTAATCATGCGGTTTAATGCAGGGCATCCCGGAAGCGGGATCTTTAAGTTTGCTTTAAGCACGATCGTAAAGTTAGCCAAGCACAGCGGGCAGCTTACCCTGCCATCCCTACAGGACAATTTCCCCCGGGGGATAGAAGAACGTTTGTTTGAAGAGATTTATCCGCTGGCGGCGGCGTCCAATCGCAGAGAAGAATACAATCTGCTGTTCAGCTTGGCGAACTCTTTTGGCAAAAGGGGTTATGGCATCTCAAAGCTTCAGAGCTTGCTAAAGGAAGCGGTAAAGGCGAAAACAGCGGCTACCTCAGCACGAGCGACAAGATATTGGCTTGCCTCTCCTGCAACAAGGGATGAAAGAGTAAGAGAACTATTAACCCTAGACAAATCGTTTATCACTATATATGAAGTGTTCCGGCATATACATCTTAAACGCCAGGAATGGCTGGATCCGTTTATTTCGGGAACTGCTATTAAAGGCAAGTTTTTAACAGGGAAAACCATTTATATGGTGCCGGCTGCGGATGGGTTTGGCAGGTGGCTGCCGCGTCAGCAAGAGTCCTTCCGGTCTCTCATTGAAAGAGTTGCTTCTGATGCCAAACGGAGTTTACAGGAGCGCTCTACAGCGATAAAGGTAATGGCAGCAATGCCTGAACTCAACACGGATAAGCTGGCTGAGTTTTTGGAAGATGAGAACATAGCTATAGTGGAAGCGGCTCTTTACGCACATTCATTATTAGAGGAGCCCGAAAAGGCACTTCTTGTTCTAATGGCGAATTTGGATGGAGACAGAGCCCGTGTGGCCATGTACTCCATTCCCAGATGCATCCGCAGAGTGAATCCGGTCGTATTGGCTTCCGTGCTTAAAGAACTGTTAGACCGCGACAAGCTGAAAATCACTGTCAGAAAGGAAGCGATCCGGCTACTCGGTGCTTATAGAAGCAGTGACAGCATACCGGTATTGATGAATGAGATCGAAAAACCAAATGCGCATAAGGACGTAATCATTGCCATAGGGCACGCAGCGAGACAATTGTTAGATGATGAACGCGCCTGGGAGATTTTAAGCAGAATGGCTTCTTCCTCACAGAGTGATATTGCGAAAAGTATATTATTTCAACAGCCGAATGAGCTTCCCGCAGACTATAGATCAAGATATCTGGAATTAATTATTAAGATTGCAGGCCATTCCGACCCGGATACCGGAAGGCTTGCCCTGAACAGTATGATCCGCTGGTCCAACGGAAATGAAGGGGTCATCGCGCAGGCCACTGCGAAGGTTATTGTGGATTTGGCAGATAGCTCAAGATGGAATACTGCAATGAACACGTTAACCGAAATATGCCGTGATGGTGTAGTCAATGAGCTGGTAATAGGTGTGTTCAAGCACTTGGCCAGTGTCACTATAAGTGACGATTGGAATGCCAATGCCAAAAAAGATTTGCCCCACCGCCAACGCCTATTGAAATTTGCAGACAAACTGGCGGCACTGCCGAAGAACACACGCGTAAACCTTGTGCCATTATATAAAGGGATAATTGACTGTCTGGCACCGGATGAGACATTGAAGCAGCCTGTAATGAAATTATATGTAGCTTCCATTGATTGGAATGATGTAATGGAATCCGTGGCTTACTTGACTATCCTCGTGGATTGCGTCTCCAATCAGCGGCGTCTTTTGGACATTGCCTGTAAGCAGATTGCCCAAAATCTGAAAGACAGCAGGGGGTATTGGACTCCGGGGGCGATACTAGAAATTGTAGAGGTGTTATGGTCTCAAGGCAGTTACGAAGCTCAATGGCTTGGACTATCCTTGCTTGAAGTTGCTGGGGGCGAGTTGTTGTGGAGCCTTGAATGTACCCGCCTATTGAGACTATATAGAAATCATCCAAACGTTGAGCTTCGTTCACTTGCGTTAGATATTTGGACGGTAATGGAGTAGGTTTGAAGAAAAGGGACTGTCCCATAAGTAGATTTTTTCGAGTAGAGACAGACCCTTTTCATTATTCAAAACCGAAAAATGTCAACAATGAAGCGATTCTCCTGTTATTGGAGGATCGCTGCTCTGCGTTTTTGGTCGTTTGCAGCTTGCTTCAGTAGATTGTGGGCAAGGGAAAGCCATCCGACTTCAAGCGTCACTTTTTCCATGCCGCGAAGCAGAAACCGCCGGAAACCCCGGTTGTTCTTTAGTTGTCCAAATACACTTTCTGGTTCTGTCATTCGACGTACGGCCAAAGTGAAGCCTTCCTCGCTTTGCAAAATTGCCCGAGCTTGTTTCTGGTACCGCAGTCGTTCCAGACTGACAACCACTTCCCGATTTCCTTCGGCTTTCGTACATCTTTCCTTCAGTGGACAGCCCACGCAGCTCTGGCTACGGTAATGACGTTTTCGGATTTCATATCCACTCTCTAACGTTTCCTTGCTTTCTTTGCGAAAATGCAGCGTTTGTCCGGCGGGGCATGTCCATGTATCTACGGCTTCGTCGTACGTCCAGTTCTCAATCTTTCCGATATTCTCTTTCCACGCTTTGCTCTTTTCTTTGTGGTAGCTGCCGTATTTGACCACGGCCTTCACGTGTTCGTTTTCCAAATAGGCATAATTTTCTTCACTGCCGTAGCCGGCATCCGCGATCACCGCCCTCGGAAGTCTCCCTAGGATCTGCCGCACCTTTTCTAAGTGCGGCTGTAAACAACGCGTATCCGTCGGTCTTTGGTGTAGACTGTACGCCAAAATAAACTGGTTTTCGGTGCCGATCTGTACATTGTAGCCGGGTTTGAGTTGACCGTTTCGCATGTGATCTTCCTTCATCCGCATGAAGGTGGCATCCGGGTCCGTCTTACTAAAGCTGTTTCGGTCCCCGAGCAGGTTTTGGTATTGCTCATATTTCAGCAGTCTCGGAAACAGATCCTTACGGAGCCTCCGAACCGCTTTTTTCAATGGCTTGTTCTTGGGCTTCTTCAGCAGTTGCGACTCTAACGACTGGGTCATTTGTTCAAGTTTCTCACTGTCGATCTCGGCGGACTCGCCAAGTTCGCTCAGATCCTGGCCGCGGTGTTCCTGTTCTTCTTGTTTCTCTACAGCCTCAATGTCGGCAAACAATGCATGTACCTTTTCTTGCAGCTTGGCTTTATGCTTACTAACGGCTTTACCCCACACGAAGGTATAGCGATTCGCATTTGCCTCTATTTTTGTGCCATCTACAAAATAATGCTCGAAGGAGATGTATTTCTCGTCCGCCAGAAACTGAAGCACGGCGGTAAATACCATTTCTAGGACGTCCTTCATCCGCTGAGAACGAAAGCGGTTGAGCGTGCGGAAATCCGGGCGTTGTCGTCCCGCTAGCCACATGAAGGGAATGTTTTCTCGGACCGCTTTGGCGATTTGCCGGGAGGAATAAATGCGCTGCGTATACGCATAGATAATGACTTTGGTGAGCATTTTAGGGTGGTAGCTGTCACGGCCGCCACCGGGATAGGCAGCGTCAAAGATGGTGTCGTCTAGCCGATTGACGGCTGCGTTAACGACACGAACGAGGTGGTTTTCGGGAATATCTTCTTCCAGATCCATTGGCAAGCAAAGTTGGTCCATGGTATATTGAATGTACAAAAGAAACCTCTCCTTTGAAATGGTTGTGTGGTAACTCCATTTTACCAAAGGATGGTTTCTTTTTTGTGCGATTTTTAAAGATTGTAGATCCATTTCCCGCTTAAACAGCGGAGAGGACGGAACGATTGTGGAAAAGCGGCAGCGGTCGCCTTGGTCTCCGGATTTTCACCGCTAAGGGGAATGAAAAAAATCTGGAGAGCACAGCGATTGGAACAACGGTCCGTTCGCGGAGCGTCCACCCAAGTGCTCACGTTGATCCTACTTAAAAAAACAGGGGCTATCCCAAGCAGCCATTTCATGGCTTTTGGGACAGCCCCGTTTTTGTGGTACGCCCAGCATGGGCGTCATCTCTAGGGTGAAAGTCCCGAGCGGGGGCTGGCAAGCGCCTACCGTTAGCCAAGGGCAAGGGTGTCCACCATGAGGCGGAATCTGAAGGAAGCCGGAGGCAAAAGCACGACCTGAGGTACACGAATCCAATTTGAGGCGGTTGCAGCCGGATGAGTCACCCATACATGACAAAATCCAAAGCTGCCAAGGGCTGCAGCCGTAAACTTGGGCAGGTGCGGGCGGAAAGATGACGTTCTTATCTGGGGAGGCCTGCCGGAGGGGCAAGGAAAAAAAAAACTTGTAACCGTAGCCGAGAGGCTGCGCTGAACCGGCAGGAGTCAGCAGAGGCCATAGTACGTAAACTGCTGCAGCGTTTACGGAAGGGCTGAACCGAAAGGAGAGAGGAAACCGATGCGTTCGCATGAAGTGCAAAGACAGCAGAATATCTCGCAAGAGAGCTTACGGCAAAGAGAAGCGGTGAAGCCGCCAGGGTATGCCGGAGCGCCGAGTTCTTCGTCGGCACAAATCGCCCCTTCCTCTCGCGAAGCAGAGAGCAACTTGCTGGAGCGAATGCTCGAAGGAGACAACCTTCGGCTCGCGTATAAACGAGTGGTACAAAACGGAGGAGCGCCCGGTGTGGACAATGTAACGGTAGCGAATCTACAAGCTTATTTGAAAACACATTGGGAATCGGTGAAAGCCGAACTTCTAGCGGGGGCTTACAGACCTGCGTCAGTCA
Organism: Paenibacillus tianjinensis; assembly: GCF_017086365.1. Classification (NCBI taxonomy): domain Bacteria; kingdom Bacillati; phylum Bacillota; class Bacilli; order Caryophanales; family Paenibacillaceae; genus Paenibacillus; species Paenibacillus tianjinensis. The sequence goes on from NZ_CP070969.1 coordinate 709,056, forward strand.
AACGGGTGGAAATCCCCAAACCCGGAGGCGGTGTAAGGCTACTAGGCATCCCAACCGTTATGGACCGTTTTCTCCAGCAGGCGCTTCTACAAGTCATGAACCCGATCTTTGACGCAGAGTTCTCCTGGTATAGCTATGGCTTTCGACCGGGGAAAAGTGCACATGACGCCGTGAAACAAGCGCAAAGATATATCCAAAGTGGCCTCCGGTGGGTCATAGACCTCGATCTGGAGAAATTCTTTGACCGGATAAACCACGACATGCTGATGGCAAGAGTGGCGCGGAAAGTGACAGACAAAAGAGTACTGATCCTGATTCGTGCGTATCTGAACGCCGGAGTTATGGTGAACGGAAAGCTGGAACGTAGCCGGGAAGGAACGCCCCAAGGCGGTCCGCTCAGTCCGCTTTTGGCAAACATTCTACTGGACGATCTGGATAAGGAATTGGCCGGACGCGGGCTGCGTTTTGTACGCTATGCGGACGACTGTAATATCTTTGTGGCGAGTAAACGAGCGGGCGAACGGGTCATGGAATCGGTTAGCCGATTTGTAGAAGGAAAGCTGAAACTGAAAGTGAACCGGGATAAAAGTGCGGTAGCAAGACCGTGGCACCGAAAGTTCTTAGGTTTCAGTTTCCTGAGTCAGAAGCAGGCAACGATTCGATTAGCTCCGAAAACAATCTCGCGATTCAAGGAAAGAATCCGTGAACTAACGAATCGAACGTGGTCCATTTCCATGGAAGAGCGAATTCGCCAAGTGAACCGGTATGTGATGGGGTGGCTTGGCTATTTCCATCTGGCGTCGGCGAAGAAACACCTCCAAACGCTGGACCAATGGATTCGGAGGAGGCTGCGAATGTGCCTGTGGAAACAATGGAAACGAGTGCGCACACGAATCCGCGAACTCCGGGCGCTTGGGGTGCCCGAGTGGGCCTGTTTCACAATGGCAAACTCACGGCGAGGCGCATGGGAAATGTCCCGGAACACAAATAATGCCCTTCCCACTTCCTACTGGGAAGGGAAAGGGCTGAAAAGTTTGCTTTCACGTTACTTGGAGCTTTGTTAACCTTTTGGAACCGCCGTATGCGGACCCGCATGTACGGTGGTGTGAGAGGACGGGGGCTCGCCGCCCCCTCCTACTCGATTGTACGGTGGAAAGTAAGTTGCAGTATTCGGCCGATTTGAACCAAAAGTACTCTTATGTATTTTAATTTTCTGTTATTAAATTGTCCACCTGTAATAGAGTATAAAAGACAATACGCCCGGGTATTTTTACCTTACCAAAGATTCCTCCATTCTTATCTGTTAGAATCATGTTTACATTGGGCTTGTAGATTTGAACCGTGTGGTCTGACTCATCCAAAGACAATAACGTAAACAAGTTTTCAGATAATTGTGTTATGAGCTACATTATTCATATCTCTGAGACTTTTAGCGCAGGGAGAAATTCATCTTCAACCTATCTCTCCGTCTGCTCCGTCATCAGTCCCCAGCGGAAGCCAAACTTATCAACGACTGAAGCCATACATGAACTGTAGGTTGTGCTGCGCAAGGGATGAATGACGCTGCCGCCGTCCGTTAGAACCTGGTATGCCTGTTTTACCTGATCCGCAGTTTCAAAAGTCACGGTAAGGAAAAGAGAGGTGCTCTTTGATGCATCCAGCCCGATTTCATCTGCAAGCATGAAACGCTGACTGCCGATATAACCCTCTGAGTGGTATACATACGCTTGCTGTTCTGGAGTTAAGCTGACGTTCCAGTCGCGCGGATCTGCATCAGAGTAATGCAGTATGTAACTGGTTTTTAGGTTAAAAGCCTTTTGGTACAAGCCGATGGCTTCTTCACATTGTCCGTAAAAGTGCAGCGTAGGGGTCACGATCATTGTTCTTCAGCTCCCTTGGGTATTCTCCTGAATCAAATGTTAGTTCAGCAAGAAAGACTCCTCTTTAAGATACTTTTGACAATAGTGTTCGATGACATAGGGGATGGTGCGGGACAAATCTTCCTGCTCCGGCGGATTTACAGAGAGGAAGGCAAAGTTTCTTTAGAATAGTCCAAATGAAATAGCGCTCGAGCAGATTCACATGACCAGGTAAATCCAGCTCAGTGATCCCCAAATCGTATTTCTTCAACGCTTCCTGCGCAATGATTGCATAGTCGCTTTCCGTAAACACTTAACCAGCTCCAATATTATCCGTTTTCAATATTCTACCATATCATCCTTGGAATACAGGTGCTTTTTCCACTTTCTGATTTTTGCCCGGAAGCTCTTAAACGGCGCAGCCGAATTGATGTGAATCCAGCGGGCCATCGGCCAGTTGTCCTTGCTGCCTGTCCACCCGCGGATGCCTTGGGTAAATAATTCTTCTTCGGTTAACGTGCCGATCCAAGCCAGCCACTGCTGTTCCGCCTGCCGGAATAATTCCCGGAGCTCAGCTAGTGAATATACGGCATACTCTGAGTAAAAGGATTGGTACAGACCTCCAAGCTGGTTCCATTTATAGAGCGGAGATGGCATACATACAGCACGCCCTTCAAGCTCCGCCTTGTCCCAGCCCATCACCAAATGAAGCCAGCCCAGCTGATAGGCGATCATCTCGGCAGGTGTCCGATCCACTTCGGGTATCCGCAAATCTTTGTGACTGTCATTGATTTCTGCAAATTCAGCGTCCAGCAACAGGTAATGGGTATGAATGGTTTCCACTAAATTCTGTTTGGATGTGTATTCATAGCTTGCCATAACACGCACTCCCTCCTGATCTTGATTTAGTTATAACATATGGCTGTGACAGCTGTATGTCTAGTTCATGCGGACATTCATTTAATCTTCAGGTTGGGTAACTATAATACGTTTATTAAACTGAAGGATGGATAGTTTAAGGGTTTTTGATTGTGCTAGAGGAGGTATTTCATGGTACGGAGAATTCAAAAATCAATGTATGTCATACTCGCGTTATTCATGGGACTGTTTATGGTGTCCTGCTTTTTTATCAGGGCGAAGTATAGCTATTTCGTATACGGAGATACGCCGGTGCTGGAGAAGCAGGAGCTGGGGCTCTTTATTCTGGTCATTGCGGTAGTGCTGGCACTAAGCGTTGCGCTGTATAAAATAAGTCTGAAGCTTAACAAATTCAGCAGAAAAGTCGTCATTCCAGTTGTACTGCTATGTTCCTTTACTGTTCAGCTCGCGATCATCTTCCTGTTCCCCCGCCTGCCGACGGATGATTCACAGACAGTGCTGTCACTGGCGCTCGATATGCTGTACCGGGGGGATTATTCATCCTTTGACACGAGCGGTTATCTGCATATGTTTCCGTTTAATTTCTCGACCGTCTTGTACTTGAAAATGCTGCTGTTTGCCTTCCCGGACAATTACCTGACCCTCAAAATATTCAATATTCTGTTTACACTCGTTACAACGCTAATGATCTATCTGCTGTACAAAGAACTCAATTACAAATCCAAAGAACAGGACTATGGGATCTTAGTTTTTGCCGCAACCTATATTCCCTCCTTATTGATGAGCAATTTCATCTATAACGATGTGATCGCAACGGCCTTTCTGACGAGCGCTGTATATTGTGCCGTGAAATTTATCAAAAAAAGATCGCTCAAGGATATTATCTTCGCAGCAATTCTGCTGGCCGTAGGGAACTACTTCCGGAGTATCGGCGTTATTTTTCTGATTACGATCCTCCTTAGTCTGCTGTTCAGCATACGTACGATAGGGGTGAAGAAGGGCGTAACCGCGTTATTCGTCACGGCTATTGTATTTAATGTTCCCGGCTGGACTCAGAATGCAGTGTTGCAGGCGGCGAATGTCGTTGATGAACCGGTTAATGCAAACTCTGCGCCCGTCTATATGTGGCTGAATATGGGAATCAATCTGGAGACGTTCGGCTTCTGGGACAACCGGGAGAGCTATAGGATCTATCAGCAGGATGCCAACTATAATAAAGCTGAAAGTACGGAGCTGTTTAAAGAGGAAATCAGCAATAAGCTCTCTGGGGCGAGCCTGGGCGATTTAGTGAACATGTATTACAAGAAAATCATCTGGACCTGGACGGAAGGCACTTATCAGGTGGAACGGTACGGGCTTGGAAATGACGGATCCTCCGGCAACAGCGGAAGAATGATTGGGGCTGTTATGGATAGCTACAGTTACACGAATGCTGCTACAGATTTGTTTAAGGGTGATTCCAATTACCGGAGCGGACTGCTGTGGCTGCTATATGTCCTGAACTTCCTGATGTACGGCGGTATCCTCATCCGTCTGGTTGGCGGAATTAGAGCCGGAAGGTTTGAGGAAGACCCTGTTATTCTAGTGGTTCTTGGATTTATCGGCTTCTATCTCCTGTGGGAAATCAAGTCCCGGTATATATATCCGGTGTACCCGATGCTGCTTGTGTTGTCCTACATGGGCTTCAAAGACATATACGAATATATGTTGAAACGATATTTCACTAGATGAATTATTTTCACCCGGAAAGGGGGAAAGGGGGAAAGGGGGAAAGGAGATAGGGCGATGCGGACCAAACGATATCTTGCTTTGATTATAGCCGTGCTAAGCTGCTCGATGGTGCTCGTCTCCTGTGATGCCATCACTGCCCAGAAGATATCAAGTACCGATTCCGGCTCTAGGGGGAACGGGGGACAGGGCTTCAAGGGAGGCCGGGGCATGGATGGCGGCGGGTTTCCCGGCATGAACGGTGGCTCGAGAAGAAACGGTGGGCAGGGGACGAACGGCGGTGGAGGGCCACTCGGGCGGAATTGAACAATAAGCCTCAAAATAGTGGGGAAATATTACCGGCCAGGAAAGCCTTAATAACCGGGATAACTATAAGGTTCAGGTAGGAAACGGCAGCACCCGGTATACGGAAATGGCCAAAAAGAAGCAAAAGCCAGGCGCAGCTCCCTTGGGGCTGTGCCTGGCTTTTGGTTAATTTTGTTCTCGCTGCGCTCGTCCAGCTGGGCGAAATGAACGGTAAAAATCCCGTTGATTCCGGCGCAGACGGGTAATTTGACGGAATCAACGGTAAAAATCCCGTTGATTCCGGCGCAGACAGGCAATTTGGCGAAATGAACGGTAAAAATCCCGTTGATTCAAGCCGCCGGTGGGCCGAACGCTTGAATCAACCCGGCGACATTGCTTCAGTGCTCCTTAGGCTTCCATTTTCTGCGCCGTATAGAGCCGGTAGTAAAGGCCGCGGCTTGCGATCAGCTCATCATGGGAGCCGCTTTCCGCGATACCTTTGTTCGACACATACATAATGCGGTCGCAGTTTTTCACGGTAGACAGGCGGTGCGCGATAATGAACGAGGTGCGCCCCTTGAGCAGTTCGTTAAGGCCCTTCTGCAGCAGCCGCTCGGTCTTGGCGTCGATGGAGGAGGTGGCTTCGTCCAGAATCAGAATACGCGGGTCAGCCAGCAGCGTTCTGGCGAAGGAGATGAGCTGCCGTTGGCCTTGCGAGAGCTTGGAGCCGCGCTCATTCACCTCCGTCATATACCCGTGTTCGAACTCGCGGATGAATTCGTCCGCACAGACCGTCTTCGCCGCAGCAATAACCTCTTCCTCGGTTGCATCGAGTTTGCCGTAACGGATATTGTCCAGGATCGTCCCGGAGAAGATAAAGCTGTCCTGCAGCATAATTCCCATCTGGCTGCGCAGGGATTTCATGGTGACCTGCGAGATATCCTGGCCATCAATCAGGATGCTGCCGCCGGTAAGATTATAGAAGCGGGAGATCAGGTTGACGACCGTTGTTTTGCCCGCGCCGGTCGGTCCGACAAGGGCGACACTCTCACCTGCCTGAACATTAAAGGAGATATTCTCCAGGATGTTCAGTCCAGGATCATAGGCAAAGGTTACGTCGTCGAAGGTGACCTGGCCCCGAACAGGCAGCAGTTCCTCCGCACCGGGGATATCGCTTACCGTAACCGGTTCATCCAGCGTTTCAAAGATACGCTCCAGATAGGCGACAGCATTTATGAAGTTGTTATACAGGTTCGAGAGATTCAGGATCGGCTGCCAGAAGCGGGCGGCGTAGGTGCTCATGGCGAGAATGACGCCGAAGGTGGCATCTTGCGGGCTCAGCGTGAGCAGGCCTACCAAAAAGATCAGTGTTGTAACGATCGTTGCCAGATTGTCGACAGAGAACGGAATCAGCGCGTTAAAACGCAAGGCCCGCATCCACTCTGTCCGGAAATTGCCGGCCAGACGGGTGAAGATGCCTTCATTGCGCTGTTCCCGTGAGAACATCTGGGTGACACCGATTCCGCTGATGCTCTCCTGCAGGTAGGCATTCAGGTTGGAGCTCTTATTGGATACCGCTTGCCATGCCCGGCGCTGCCGGGTTTTGATCAGCAGCATGATGCCGAGGAATACAGGCAGTCCGGCCAGTGTCACGAAGGAGAGCCGGACATCAACGGCGAACATGAAGGCGGCAATGAACACCAGATTCACGATTTCCAGAATAAAGTTGATAATACCGTTGGACAGCACATCGGAAACCGAGTTGACGTAGTTGACAACCCGGATGAGGATTTTTCCCTGCGGGCGGTCGTCATAATATTTGAAGGGCAGTTCCTGCAGATGCTTGAACAAATCCGTACGGATGTCAAAAATAATGTCCTGCCCGACGCTCGTCATAATGCGTGAACGGATGGTCGCCAGAATGACGCTGACCACGATGGTCAGCAGCATCAGCACCGACCAGCCGACCAGCGCAAGCTTCGCTTTTGCCGGAATGGTTACATCCACGACATGCTGCATAATCAGCGGGGCCGACAGCGAAATGGCGGCGGATAAGGCGCTGAGAATGAACGCAATAATCATCGGTTTCTGCTTCCGTTTGATGTACACCATTGCACGCCGGAAGTGTTTGATATTAAATGGAGATTCCAGATTTTCGTCGACGTCGAATTTATTCCTTGCCATGCTGGCTCACCTGCCTTCCAATGCCCTCGTTCTGCAGCATAAACACGTCGTAATAATAACCCCGCTTCGCCAGAAGCTCGGCATGGGTGCCTTCCTCGATCAGACGGCCGCGGTCCAGGATCAGGATACGGTCGGCTTCACAGGTTGTGGATACCCGCTGTGCAATAATGATCTTCGTGCAAGGGTATTCCAGCTCGCGCAGACTGCGCTGAATATGCTCCTCTGTCTCCAGATCGACCGCAGAGGTCGTATCGTCCAGAATCAGGATCGGACGGCGGACGGCCATCGCCCGCGCCAGCGCGATACGCTGCTTTTGCCCGCCAGACAGGCCGACACCGCGTTCCCCGACAACCGTATCGTAGCCTTCGGGCATTTTGGTGATGAATTCATGGGCGGCTGCGAGCCGGGCGTAATCCATCACCTCTTCCTCCGGAAGCTCAGGATCACCATAAGCGATGTTTCCGTCAATCGTATCGGAGAATAGGAGCACATCCTGGGTAGCCATGCCGATATTGCCCCGCAGCTCATCAAGCTCCAGTTCCCGCACATCAACGCCATCCACGAGTACACGTCCCGAAGTTACATCGTAGAACCGGGGGATCAGATTGACGATGGTTGTCTTGCCCGCACCCGTTGAGCCCATAATGGCTACGGTTTCACCAGGCTCCACCGTGAAGCTGACATCGTCCAGTACGACGGCACTGTCGTATTTGAAGCTGACATTCTGAAACTCGATACGGCCCTCATAACGGCGTTTATCAACAGGATTGTGCTCGTTTGCAATCGCCGGCCGGGCATAGTAAATATCGACGATTTTGGATAGACTGGCAAAAAAACGCTGGATATCATTGATAATAATACCGATATTGCGCATCGGGTTCGAAATGGCCCAGATGAGTGAGGAGAAGGCTGCGAATTCACCAAAGGTAATCCGGCCGTCCATCAGATAAAGTCCGCCGGCGATCATCAGAATAACGTTGAAGCCTTGAGCGAAGGTCTCCAGGTAAGGGAAATAATCAAGCCAGACGAGTGCGGCTTTCTTATTGGCTACCGAATAGTTCACATTCTTGTCTGTGAATTTCTCAATTTCGAATTCCTCGCGGGCGAACGCCTTGACGACCCGGTTGCCGGAGATATTCTCCTGGGTAGTCGTGTTAAGCTGGGACAGCCGCTCGCGCAGATCAATATACATCGGGCGGACGCGCCGCGCAAATATGTAGGCCACAATAAAAATCGGCGGCGAAAGAATCAGCATCCACAGCGTCAGCTCCGCATCAATCGTGAAGAAATAGATGACGGCAGCAGCAAAAATCGTCAGTGATTCGATGATTGTTTTGAAAATCCATGCCATCGAGTGCCGGACCATGTCCAGATCCCCTGTCATCTTGGTCATAAGGTCACCGGTGCGGTTATGGTCGTAATACTCCCTGTCCTGTCCCTGAATCTTGTTGTACAGATAAATACGGATGTTGTACATCATGTTTTGCGAGGAACGCTCGTACTGCATCGTTGTCAGATAAGCAAGACCGGTTCGCAGCAGGGAAAAGCCGATCATGCCCAGACAAAGCGCAATCAGAAGCCCGCGTTCCTCTGTCAGATTCTGCACTGCATTATCGCCGGCTATAAACGTATCGACAATGCGCTGACTGATGTACGGATTCACGATCGTAAGAGCTGAGCCTACCACCGAGAGGCAGAGTGCCACAATATACCTCGTCCGGTTCCCCTTGAGGTTCTGCCACAGCCATTTAAGCTCGAACATTTGATCACCTGTTTCTGTGTGTTCTTACACTCTTGCTGGCGAAGAGTGAATAAATCAAAGTGATTATAACACATTAAGCGGCCGCCACCCGCTGCTGTGAAGATTTCTTGTTACAATCGCTTGAACTGGAAGCTTGCACCTGCCTGGCATATAACTTCCAGTGAAAAACCCGGCGGATTCCGGCATATTACCATAATCGCAAAGTTTCCGCATGAACACCATGTGGAGAATATTTATAAATAAAGTTTCCCTTGCATATTTAAGAGAGCGTATTCAGTATTAAAATGGTAAAAATACCAATTGAACTGTCTGTACGGCAATATTCCGGATGGCAGATAGGAGACGATGTTTGTTGATCAAAGAGTTTGTGATCCGAAATGTGCGGGATGGAGAGGAAGAGAAGCTTGAGAAATTCGGTTTTGTGCTCAAAATGCTCTATCTGTATCACGGGGATCTGGATAAGAGAAATATGTTCCTGGCTGTAAAAGATGAGGAAGTGGTGGCCGTTGCCCATCTCATGCCCCATGATACATTTGATGCAGAAGGGCATGACGAAGACCCGGGCTTTGTCCGCTATCTAATCAGTGAAATCAGGTTTGCTGATGAGGATGAGGATGAGGCGATCAAAGATGCCTTGCTGGATGCGATGATTGTCCGCGCCCAAGAGATCAAGGCACAGCATCCGGATAAGCGGATTGTGATCGCCCAATATACGGATACGGATGACCTCCCGGAGCTAAGCTATTACCTGAAACGCGGGTTTACGGTTTACGATACCATTGTCGTATTCAAATATGACCTGAGCCGGGAGATTCCGCAGTATCCTTTGCCTGAGGGGGTGCAGATACGCCCCTATATGCTGGATAACAACGAAGCCCGGGAACAATATCATCAGGCAGAGCTCGCCTCCTTCGACGGTGTAACCTGGAGCATGAACCAGCTGGCCTGGATGCAGGGGGCAGAGGAAATGACGAACTTCTGCGCGTTTAGCGGGGATCGGTTCCTGGGCAACACCTCAACCTGGAGAATTGCTGAAGGTCATAGTGCAACGGAAAATGTATTCGTCATCCCGGAATGGCAGAAACAAGGGATTGCCCGGAACCTCGTTTATACCGCGCTGCAATACCTGAAAGATCAGGGCAAAACCATCGCCACCCTGGGCACCCATGGGACCAATAAAAAAGCCATCCGGCTCTATACTCAAATCGGCTACGAGCTGGACGGATTCAGGCTGACCCTGGGGTATGCGATTGATTAACCTTCCGGGAAATATATAAACGCTAAATATGGAAGGAGTCATAAATGGCAAGCATCCTAAGCAATATTGACTGGACCGGGAGAAGCAGTCTGCTTGAAAAGCTGCTGAAAGAACAGGAGCCGCTTGTCACGCAGGCCATGGCTCACGGGTTTGAAGCTGAGGTGATGAAGATCGTGTCCGGGCAGGAAAGCTTCGTGCTGAAACTCTGGAACAAAAGCTCCAGACCGGATATCGGTGCCCAGTATCATTTATTGAAGGAACTGTTTGAACGGGGGATAGCCGTCTCAGAGCCTCTGGGCTGGGGAATAGATGCTAACGGGGATAAGGTGCTGTTAACGACCTTTGACGGGACGCCCGTGAAAAAAGTGAATGCGCGGAAGCTTGCGGATATGCTGGCGAAGCTGCATCAGGTTAAAGTAAAAGACTTGCAGGGGACACATCTGCCTTTTAATGATTTTATGAAGTACTTTTTCCCGGGGGCAGAAGAGTACGCCGATATCTCCCGATTATTGATCCCCCTTATTCAGAGGGCCCAAATGAAACAGGATAGCATAATACACGGCGACTTCCATATGAACAACATTGTAGAGAAGAACGGACGCTATACGGTCATAGATTGGACGAACGGGCAGGCAGGAGATCCAGGGTATGATTTTGCCTGGAGCGTTGTACTGCTGAGAGTATATGCTTCAGCGCCGTATGCAGCAACGTTTCGTTCCGCCTACTTACAGCGATATAATATTGGGCCCGAAAAGCTTAAGATATATAAAGCGCTGGCGGTTCTCAGATGGATGCTGCTTCAGCGCAGCGGCGGTGTGCCTGTAAAGCAGGATACATTCCAGCGCATAACGGGTATTGCTGAACATAATCCGTTTCTGCAGGGATGACGATTGAACAAGCTAATAGGACTGTGTCAACCTTGACCGGGTTGACACAGTCCTTTGTTATGAGGCAAACCTGCAATAATGATTAATGGGAAGCGGACGAGGCGGCAGCAGCTGAGGACGTGGCGGCTACGGCAATAGCTGTCTGCTGGGCGATAACAATATTGGTCAGGCTGGTGGAAAGCGCCGTCGTTAAAACACCGTTTTTCAACTCGTCGATCTGCTTATAGGCAACCAGTGCAGCCGAAAGCAGCAGCAGCTCCTGCTTAGTAATAGACCAGCTGCCGAAGCCCTTTTTGGTCCGCAGTGATTCATAGGTGTCAGAGATGTTTTGCACGAGTGTTTCGTGGCCGGCAGGCAGTAACGACAGTACACCTAGTGACGAAAGGGTGTATTCCTTATCCAGCCGGATGTTCCGGCTGCGGAAAGCATCCCGCAGGGCGAGGACACGTGCGGCTGCCTCCGGAGTATCTTCACCAAGCACCAGTACCTGTGTCAGCGCCTGCACGCTGTTGCCCGACAGGAATTCCGGTTTCAGTTCAGCATAGAGCTGTTCCATTCGGGCTGTTCCGCGTTCAGGCTCAAGATCTGACAGTGCTAGCATAGCAGAGAAGATATAGTCGTCCTGTCCGGTGAGAAAACGGTGGTTCGCCTTCATGCTGTCGTAGAAATGCCGTGCTCTCTCTGCCGTCCGCTCATATTGATCCGGAGTCGTATGCGCGGCGATCTGGTAGGCGGCTACCACAAGATAATCTGAGGCCCGGAATTTCAGTCCCTTCAGCAGGTCATACACATGAAGTGTGTTTGCCAGCAGGGCTTCCTTGCCGCCTGAAAGCGACAGCATTGCTGCGATACAGACGGACAGGTTACCCCGGAAGGTAGAAAAGGGGCCGGTGGTGCTCTTGATCAAGTCACTGCTCCTGCGGATGGCATCTACATCCACCGTTTTATTCTCTGCTGTGTACAGCAGGGCGGCCAAACGGTTGATCTGTCCGCTTTTCCAGGCAAAAGCCTTCTTTACGGCCTGCGTATTCTGGGCGAATAATTCAAGCCGTGCTTCAAACTGTGCGTTCATATAGTGCTCCTCTCATAAGCCAGGTATAGTCTCACATAGATATTCTACTATAATTAACCAGCATGCATCCAAAAAAAATGGAAGTCGGTATATTTGAAAATTTATATATTCAGACATTACGGATATGCTAGAATAAGAGGGCTGCCGGAAGCCGCAGCAAGGAACTTAAGTACGAATGGAGAAATGAATAATGAATGAATTGCCGAATTGTCCGCAATGCAGCTCAGTATACACTTATGAGGATGGAGCGCAGCTGGTCTGTCCGGAATGCGGGCATGAGTGGACTGCCGGTGCAGAGAACGGGAACAGTGAAGACCTTAAGGTTGTGAAGGATGCCAACGGCAATGTCCTGAGCGACGGAGATGCTGTAACCATCATTAAGGATTTGAAGGTCAAGGGAAGCTCCTCGGTGCTGAAGATCGGCACAAAGGTGAAGAACATCCGGCTGGTTGAAGGCGATCATGACATCGACTGCAAAATTGACGGCTTTGGCGCAATGAAGCTGAAATCGGAGTTCGTCCGAAAAGCATAGAACGGTAAGCATTGAAGGAAAGCTGCGGATATTTGCCGCGGCTTTTTTTGTTTGAGATAAAGGAAACTGAGCCCGCGTGAGACATCTCAAGTGAAGTGATAATATGAAACAATGGTATTTTGATCCAAAATTATATACTATAATGGTCTTCAAGGTGAACTATCATTCGGATATCTGGAAGAACAAAGCGACTCTATCTTATTGTATAGGAGCTAACCTAATGAGTGATTTATCCAAGCTTAACAAGCAAAAATACATCTACTGGTTAAAGCAGAAAAGAAAATCAAATGGGGAACTATATTCCGATAATACAGTGAATTCGTACGCCTCATCATTATCGACCGCACCTGCCAGACTTTCAGGAATTGAATTGGAGAATACAGATGTTTACGGGATCACTTCAGCTAATTACTTTCATGAGATTAGACAGCGTATGGAAAGGGCGGAGAATTTCGAAGAGATTAACATCAAGGCTGGCAACAAAGCTTTTCAATATGCTCTTGAGTACTATGAGGATTTCTTGCGTGAACAGGAAAAGGGGAATGAATCAGTTGGTGATGCCGATGGAAGTACTTTGAACTATTCGATAACGAGCACGCCTATAAAATTTACAGCTGCTGCTGGACTGCCTACCGCACTCCTTGATAAAAATATTATTTTATATGGCCCTCCAGGTACAGGCAAAACCTACAATACGGTCACATATGCAGTCGCAATCATTGAGAACAAGCCCTTACATAACATTATGTATGAAGTAAGAACCAGAGGTTATGAAGTAATCCAGGAACGCTACCGTTCTTACAAAGAAAAGGGACTTATTGAGTTCACAACATTCCATCAATCCTATGGCTATGAGGAGTTTATTGAAGGGATTAAGCCGAAGCTTCAGCAGGGTGACGAGACAGGTCATATTGGCGATAATGTTGCGTACGAGATAAAGCCGGGAGTGTTTAAACAATTCTGTGAAAAAGCGCAGACTCCAGTTATTCAGGACAGTAATACGTACGGAATTCGTAATGAACCAGTCATATGGAAGGTCTCACTCGGCGGTTCGGGCCAAAGTGATGTGAAACAGGATTGCTTTGATAATGATAGAATCCGGATCGGGTGGGACTCTTACGGAGAACGGATTACAGATGAGACGGACTTCAGAGAATATGGCGGAGCGACGATCCTGTCCCGGTTCATGAGCGAGATGGTGATCGGTGATATTGTCCTGATTCTCCATGATGAAAAAACTATTGATGCCATCGGTGTCGTTACAGGTGAATATGAATGGCTCAATCAAATGGAGGATTACAAACGTTCCCGCAATGTAAAATGGCTTGCCAAAGATATCCGGGAGGATATTTATGCGCTCAATGGAAATAAGGTTATGACACTGGGCTCAGTATACAGGCTGAACAGAATCACGCTTGCGGATGTACTGGTCATGCTAAAAGCGAATAGCAATGTTCATAGTACAGCAATTCAGGAGAATGCAAACAATTACGTGTTTATTATCGATGAAATCAACCGCGGCAATATCTCGAAAATTCTCGGGGAGTTAATTACGCTGATTGAGCCGTCCAAACGTATTGGACAAGCAGAAGAAATCAGACTGAGGCTGCCTTACTCACAAGAAGTGTTCGGTGTTCCGGGCAATGTCTATCTGCTTGCCACAATGAACACTGCTGACCGTTCGATTGCCAGGCTGGACACTGCGCTGCGCCGCCGTTTTCATTTTGCGGAAATGATGCCGTGTCCGGAAGTGCTTGATAGTATACAGGTTGGTAATGAGGTCATTGAGTTGTCGGCCATGCTGGAAATGATGAATCGTCGTATCGAGGTACTATATGACAGGGAGCATATGATCGGGCATGCTTACTTTATGTCATTAAACAATCACTCTGCTCTGGATGATCTGGCTCACATTTTCCGCAATACGATTATCCCGCTGCTGCAGGAGTACTTTTATGAAGACTATGACAAGATCCGGCTCGTACTTGGTGACAATAACAAACCTGAGAGTGAACAGTTTATTCTGGCCAAAAAGACGGATATAACGGAGCTGTTTGGGAATATGAACGATTTTGAGTTTGATGACGAAGCAGCCTACGTGCTTAATGAAGAAGCGTTTGAAAATGCCCAAGCCTACCGCAAAATATACAGTCGCAGCTCATGATAAACCGGACGAAATATACCATTAAGGAATATGATTCATTCACTAAAAATCAGGATGTGAAGCTCCCGAACCTTCATTATATGCCTGAACCTGTTTTTGACTGTCTGGAGCAGTTTGTGTTGTCCAATCGACAGGTGTCAGATACGGATCCATTGGAGCTGATGGTGGTAACGAGCAAAAGAGGGATCGGCAAAGTTATCAGCGCCCGTAACTATGTAGGTGTGATCACCATGAATAGTGGGGTACAGATTGAGATCCTGCCTAAACTATATTCACGGAATGCGGAGAGCTCTGAGAGGGAAACCAAACAGGTTTTCCTGAAAATGCTGAAATCACTCCTACGGATACCTTTTAAGCATTTTAATTTCTCCAGTCTGAACCAGGAGAAATACAGCATTCTGGATATTTTCATCCGGATGTTCGTTGAAGAAGCCTATATTCTGGTCAAACGGGGATTGAAGTCCGCGTATACCGGACACGAGGACAACGAGTATTTCTATAAAGGCAAACTCAAATTTGCTGAACATATCCGGCTAAATGCGGTGCATAAGGAGCGCTTTTACATCGAATATGATGTATTCAGTGCAGATCGACCGGAGAACAGATTGATTAAATCAACGATCAGAGTTCTGCAGAAGGTCTGCTCCAGCAGAAAACTACAGAAGGATCTGTACACCCTGTCCACTGCATTTGAGTCTGTAGAGTTCTCGGCAGATTACAGCCAGGACTTTGCCAAAGTCACAGATGATCGGAATATGAGTGAATATGCAATAGTTCTGCAGTGGTGCAGAGTGTTTCTGTACAGAAATAGCTTTACGCCGTTTATAGGAAACGGGGTAGCATATGCTCTATTGTTTTCTATGGAAAAGGTTTTTGAAAGCTATCTTGCCGGACAATTGAAGAAAAAGCTGGCTCACCCCAAGTATTCGCTGATGACGCAACACCGGCTGTACCATCTTTTTGATGAGCCCGGGCAGCGCTTCATGCTAAAACCGGATATCGTAGTTACCTGTGCTCAGGGTACGGTTGTCCTGGATACCAAGTGGAAGAAGCTTACACCGGATGGGAATCATGGAATTTCGCAATCTGACATGTATCAGGCCTATGCCTATCATAAGAAATACTCTGCTCAAACTGTAATTCTTGTATATCCTTGGACATCAGAGGTAGCGGAGATAAAAGATCCAATCATATATAGAAGCAAGGACGGGGTTACGGTTCAGGTACATTTTGTGTATTTAGGTGAGGATACTGATGGTGTAGGGGAGTTAAGCGGTTTAATTGAGGCGGCACTTGCCGGCTTCTGAACGAGCCTTATTGTTCCAAAACGAAGTTTTGGCAGGTGATTGATTACACACCTCTATCTACCAAGTTAGATAGGGGACTTTTCCTGCCCCGAAGCGTACGTTTATAACTCAACCCGCGAAGCACAATTGCCGATAAGTAATAACAGGCGCACGTTAATTTTGCTATACATATCGCATTTAATGGGGGAAACATCAATGAAAAGGATTATTGGTTTGTTGCTGGTGCTGTTAATGGTAACACCGGCCTTTGGCACCGCTACCTATGCAAGTAACACGGTGAAGGCCACGGTGATCGGGAGCAGTACCTATTTTAACGGGGAAGAAAAGAGCTCTAACGGCTTCAATATCGCGGGCAGCAATTATTTCAATCTGCGGGATCTGGCCCGGAATTTCTCGGGAACCCCGAGCCAGTTCGATATTACCTGGAATCAGGAGAATAAGGCCATCGAAATCGTAACAGGCAGGGCGTATACGCCTCAAGGGACGGAAGACAGTATGTATTTCAGCCGGAGCCGAGCTTATCCTGCCACGCTGTCCACCTCCAAGGTAATGATCGACGGGGTGCTGCAGTCTATTAAGGCCTACAATATTGAGGGGAGCAATTACTTTCAATTAAGAGATTTGGCCGGCAAAATCCCCTTCGAGCTGGAGTATGACAGTCAGTTGAACCGGCTGGTGATGTTCTCCAGAACACCGGACAATGCGTATCGTACCCAAGCATCCGGGGAAGCGGTGAATAATGCCGAGTCTGCTTACTTTCCAAGATGGAAAAGTACAGTGTCGTCGTACCTTGTCAGTAACTCAGACGGGACGGTAAGTGTCGTAGAGGCGGGCAAAGAGGTCACGATTGACACGTACAATGCAAACTATGAACGAACTGCAACGCAAAAGATTCCCTATGAGCTTCCGCTGTTCGGCGGCTTTTATAGCGGTGAGCAATATAATTATATTGCGTATGGACAAGAGAACCGGGAAGAGAACGACAGCAAAGAAGTAATCCGTATTGTTAAATACGATAAAAGCTTCAACAGAATCAGCAGTGTCTCTATTACGGGCGGTCAGAGCTACACCATAATACCTTTTGAAGCTGGGTCCGGAAGAATGTCCGAGTCAGGGGATACTCTGGTGTTCCATACCTCGCGTAAAAGATACACCACAGAGGACAAATTGAATCATCAATCCCAGCTTACAATTATCGTAAATACCTCTAGCATGACCGTAACCAATGATCTGGGACGCTTCCAGAAAAATCATGTGAGCCACTCTTTTGATCAATACGTGCTGTTTGACGGGGGTGCACAGGTACTTGTGGATCATGGGGATGCTTATCCCCGTTCGGTTGTTCTGCATAAAGGAGACGGAAAGAGTTACAGCGAGGTGGATTTGTTCAATATCCCGGGTAGAATCGGAGCGAATACAACCGGGGTTTCCATTGGCGGGTTTGAGATGTCCTCAAGCAGCTATATTACCGCTATGAATTCAATTGACCATTCGTTGGTCAGCGAGTATACCTCTTATGAGATGGTGGGTCTGGAGACGGATCAGCGGGATGTCATTCTGAGTGTGTTGCCAAAAAGCAGCTTGAACAGAGCCTCCGTTCATACGATTACACTGGCTAAATATGTGGGCACGGACCGGATAGCGTCCATTCCTAAGCTTGTTCCGATAGCGGATGACCGAATGATGGTGCTGTGGCAGGAGTTCGATAAAGAAAATCATCCCGGTGATGTGAAATATGTGTTTATCGATGGAAACGGCAAAGCTGCCGGGGATATTCAGAGTATCAAATATTTTGCACTGTCTGAATGCAATCCGGTGGTCAGCGGCGGCAAGGTTATCTGGTACACTAACAGCAATGGGTCCCGGATGTTTTATACGATTCCTGTGAAGGGATAACGGATAGCGGACACCGACACGGAGGATTTAAACCACCTTGAACAAGTTAATCAAAGCAGCTTCCATGATCGTATTGCCCTTATTGTTAATGGTACTTACTTATCTGGCTTATAAGAACGTGCAGACCTTGTCCGTTCCGCAGCTGGAGTTGCTGAAGCTGGCACCCTACGCCGTTTTTCTGACCGGGGGTGTCCTCGCCTGGAAATTTAACCGCAGCCGGGAATTTTTCCTGATAGTTATTTTTACGCTGGCTGCTGCTTCGCTGCAGTATTTACCGGAGCTTCCGGGAACGGGCGCAGCCATGGCGCTACCTGATCTGTACGTTATCCTGTGTGTGCTGCTGCCGGTGAATATTCTGATCTTTTCCTTCTTCAAGGAACGGGGAATATTCAGCTTATGGGGATGGATCCGGCTGGGGTTGATTGCGGCAGAAGCGGCGGCAGCCGTCTGGGCGATGCTCCCGGAGAGGCGCGGTCTGCTGGAGCAGCTGCAGCTGGAGCTGCTTCCTGTGAACTTGCAGGGGCTGACGCCTTTGTCCCAGCTGTCCCTGATGATCTTCATAATCACCTTTATCCGGCTGCTGATCCGGCAAATGTCCTACAGGTCTTCGCAGGATGTTGCTTTTATGGCGGTGCTGCTGGGGATGCTCTACGTACTGTGCCTAGATCATGATCCAGTCGCCTACGCCTTGCTGTGGACAATGTCAGGCATCATTCTGATTACCTCGATTATTCAAGATTCATATGCCATGGCTTTCTCCGATGAGCTTACCGGCCTGCCTTCCAGACGGGCATTGAAGCAGGACATGCTGAAGCTGGGGATGAACTATGCGATTGCCATGCTGGACATTGACCATTTCAAAAAATTCAATGATACCTATGGCCACGATACTGGAGACGAGGTGCTGAAGCTGGTGGCTTCGATTGTTAAGGACGTGACCGGGGGAGGCAGAGCCTTCCGCTATGGCGGGGAGGAGTTCACCATTTTGTTCCCGGGCAAAAGCATCCAGGAGGCTATGCCGCATCTGGAACAGCTAAGAGAGAAGGTCGCCAAGCGCGGGTTCACAGTAAGGGCGCAGAGCCGGGGCAAAGGGAAGGCTAAACGCAAATCAAAATCGCGCAGCGGGGGAGCAGGCAAACAAATCTATATCACGATCAGCATCGGGATTGCCCAAAAGAACGAGAAGAGCAAAACCCCGGATGCAGTCATGAAAGCGGCGGA
The DNA here is from genome assembly GCF_017086365.1 of Paenibacillus tianjinensis. NCBI lineage: Bacteria > Bacillati > Bacillota > Bacilli > Caryophanales > Paenibacillaceae > Paenibacillus > Paenibacillus tianjinensis. The sequence goes on from NZ_CP070969.1 coordinate 728,090, forward strand.
TACCGCCTTATACCGGGCAAAGAAGAAGGGCAGAAACTGCGTCAGCAAGTAGCTGTATACATAAATCATTTAGGAAACAGGATCATTTTAGCTGAAGACTTTTAAGCACAACTGGGTCGTCCCTTCGTAAAGGGGTGGCCCAGCTTTATGTTTAGCAAGCGGGATTATGGTTACATAAAGAGAGTCAAAGCGTTTCTAATATTAATTGACCCATAGTCATTACCAAGGTGGAAATCACAGAGGAGGAATGCACAATGAGCGATCAATATAAGATTCAGGATCCTGCGACCCAATATCCCAAAGCAACACCGGAATATCAGCAGCAGCAGCCAGCCCCAGGACTGGAAACCGCGATGCATCCGAAGCCGGATGATGGTGCGGAGACCTATCGCGGCAGCGGGCGGCTTACCGGACGTAAAGCGGTGGTCACTGGAGCAGACAGCGGGATTGGCCGCGCGGTGGCGATAGCTTTTGCCCGTGAAGGGGCCGATGTGCTTCTGGCTTATATGCCGGAGGAAGAGGCTGATGCACGGGAAGTAGTGAAGCTTGTGGAGGAAGCTGGACGTAAGGCGGTTGCCATGCCGGGCGATCTCAAAGACGAGCAGTACTGCGAACAGCTGATTGCTGCCGCTGTGGAGCAGCTCGGCGGGATCGATATTCTGGCGAATATCGCGGGCATGCAGCAATTTGTGCCGGATATCGCTGATCTGACGACAGAGCAATTCGATGCCACCTTCAAGACCAATGTATATTCGCTGTTCTGGCTCTGCAAGGCGGCTATTAAGCATATGAAGCCGGGCAGCACCATTATCAATACATCCTCCATCCAGGCCTATACGCCTGCACCGATCCTGCTGGATTATGCAACGACAAAGGCAGCGATTAACACCTTCAGTAAATCGCTTGCCCAGCAGGTTGCCGAAAAGGGGATCCGCGTGAATGTGGTGGCTCCCGGACCGGTATGGACTCCGCTGCAGGTGAGCGGCGGCCAGCCGGTAGAGGCGCTGAAGGACTTCGGCGCCAAAACGCCGCTCAGCCGTCCCGGCCAGCCGGCCGAAATGGCTCCGGCCTACGTGTTCCTGGCCAGTCAGGAATCCAGCTATATCAGCGGCGAAACGCTGAATGCGAACGGCGGCATGCCGACGCCTTAAGGGAATAGCTGGAATTGTCCCGTGATGATAAACTAAATATAACCAGCAATGAAGTTGGCGCGTGCCGGTTCCTAACCGGTACGCGCTGTTTGCTTAGCGGAAGGGGAAGTCTGGCATGGGACAAAGAGCGAATCTGATTATAGTCAGAGAACAGGCTTATGAGTTGTATTATAGTCACTGGTGTGCGAATACTTTGCCGGCTGATTTATTCTGGGGGCCGGAGTATGCTCTGTCATTCATAGAAAGGCAGACCCGGGCGGTGGAATCCGGACCGGGATGGCTGAATGAGGTGTGGGCGGAAGGCGGCGCAGTAATAGATTTGGAGAAGAGGAAGCTGGTATTTTACGGCGGCGAAGATATTCTCCTGGATATCCCCCTGCGAACCCTCTTTTTAAGGCTTATGGGAAGTATCTGGCAGGGGTGGGAGATCACCTGGGCCTATGAAGGCATAGTTGATCTTGCATCCTATGTAGGCTATCCCCAAGAAGCACTGTTAGCGGAACGTGAAGCATATACCGGTGATATGACTCTGGCTCCCTCATCACCAAGGGAATGGGTTGACCTGGTTGCAAGTGTGAAATTTGCCGATGATGACCTGCTGTTATTCCCTTTGGCCGGAGAGCTTGCAGCTTATCTGTTGAGCGGTCCCGCGTTCATTAACCGCATAAATAAGTCATATGGTTACCGAAGTTTAGCGCTAAGCGAATGGACGGAGGATTTTCCGGCTGCAGGCTTTCATATTGACGTTACGCAAAAAAGGATCGAGATCTGGCATGCCAAAGATTTTGCGGCAGCTCAAACCCGGATTCAGTCTGAATGGCCGGGCTGGGAGGTCATTGATCATTGCGGCGATTACGAATCGCAAGTCAGGGGAACCGGAGGTGCTTTGAAATTACAGGTCGCAGATGAGCAGCACTTGATGGATCGACTGCGAAACCTGTTACTGAAGGACTTCGTGTCCAATCCTGTGGATACGCTCACTTACTTTGCACAGAGGGAAGCAGAGGCAGGGAAAACCGTAGAAATTAATCCCTATGCCTTGAAGTATGATACATACCGGTTACCCGGAGAACGAAAAGTTGAGCTGTGGGATTCTGCAGTCAGTAAGCTCCGGATGCACAACCAGCAATTGTTAAAAGGATTACCCGAAGATCACGGCCTATCTTGCCGTACACTGCTGGACTTCTTCTCGCAAATCGAACAGTCGGCTCTCGCCGTCAACACCTTCATACTGCTGCAGGACGGGGTGGTTACGTCAGCATTTGCCCGGGCTCCTTATCGTCTGGATCAGCCGCAGCTGCTGTATTCTCTGAGCAAAAGTATCACCTCTATAGCAGTTGGGATTGCCATTGACGAAGGGCTTTTGACGCTTGCGGACACCGTCATATCCTTCTTTCCGGCGAAACTTCCAGGGAACATTTCACCCAATCTGGCCCGGATGACGGTACACCATCTGCTGTCGATGAACGCAGGCCATCACGATAATATTTACGGCGCTGTGGCGCAGGAAGAAGACTGGGTGCGGGCTTTTCTGGCGCAGGAGGTTCCGCATGAGCCGGGAAGTCATTATGTATACAGTACCCACTGCACTTATATGCTGTCCGCGATTATTGAGCAGGTTTCCGGCCAGAGTCTGGTTGATTTTTTGCAGCCGCGCTTGTTTGAACCTTTGGAGATCCCAAGACCTGTGTGGGAAACCTGTCCGTTGGGGATTACGGCTGGAGGAATGGGCCTGAGCCTGTCTACCGAAAGTATCGCCAAATTCGGCCAGATGCTGCTGAATAAAGGAGAGTACGCCGGAAAAAGAATCGTATCTGAGCGTTATCTCGCCTTAGCTACCTCGGAACAGAGCGATAACCGCCTGTCTGCCCCGAAAGACCGTACCGATTCCGCCCAGGGATACGGATATCAGTTTCACCTGTGCCGCAGGGGCTGCTACAGAGGGGACGGTTCTTTTGGCCAGCTCTGTCTGGTCGCTCCCCGGGAACAAATTGTCATAGCGGCAACGGCCGCGTTCGGGAGCATGCAGCAGCTGCAGACACTGCTAGATTTCATCTATGAATATATTATTGACCGGTTAGACCGCGAGGAAGCTTATAACCATGCAGATACACTTGAACTGCAAAACAAATTAGCCGCTTGGACTTATCCTCTTCCACCGGTTCAGCCCGTTCCAAGCCCGGCTTTTTATTGTGGCCGCAAAGGTTACCGCCTGGCTGACAATCCTCATGGGCTGAGGGAGATCGTATTGGAGATACAGGAAAATCGGCTGACGGTTCAGCTGAGCTATGGGGATGAGCGGGATAATGTGCTGCCGTTCAGTTTTACAGAAATGCTGCACGCGCAGGATGTTTTCTACAAAGATCTGTCTCTGCACCGGCAAGAGGTAGTTACTTCGGCGGCCTGGCAGGATCGGCACACCCTCCAGCTCACCCTGTTGTACATCGAGACTCCTTACGTAGTTACCTATACATTCGGATTCCGTGAAGAGGAAATCGATGTGGAGTTCCAGATTAATGTGTCTTTGAATATTCCGGAGTACAGCACAACCGGCGTAATCGTGCTGAACGAAGGTTCATAAAATTAAGGATTAGAACTGAAGGGTAGGCAGCGTCGGTCTTGGAACTAGCCGGGTTTTTATCCAGCGGGTATGTGAAGCATTTGGAATGGCCCCGAAATAAGCTGCGAGGAAGGAGGATAGCTAACGTGGACAAAAGGTTCATTAAAGCTCATATAAGTTGGAAAAAAGACCCCAGTAAGTTTCCGGTGAACGAGTGGATGCGTGATATAGTTGTACACTATGGTGAAATCAAGGATAAGATACTTTATGGTGATACATGGACTGTGCTAGTAAGGATAACAAGACATATTGAGGGTACATGGGATACATATGCCGATGTGGCATTCATAGTTGACGAAGCACCTTGGGAATTGCTTGAGACAGGTTATCGCTTTAATCTTTGGGCGGGAAAGGATATTGCAATAGTCACGATTATCTAAGTGTAAGTCTTCTTTGAACAAACAATATCGGCAGACCACAGCTTGAGACATGAGCGGTCTGTTTTGCTGTGTAACGCGGGCTATACACCAAGATTCATGCTATAGTTAGTCCGAATAGCTTGTTTCCCAATTTACATGAAAAAGATGGTGGCCATGCAGATTCAACTCGAAGATCAAACTTTCACCCTTAGTGTCCAATACAGTAAACGCAAAAAAATTTCTCTGCAAATCGATGGAGCAGGCCGGATCACCGTGAAGGCTCCGAAGGGAACAACTGAAGAAGTTATTCTAAGTGCAGTACAGGGGCACAGCGGATGGATTACGGAGAAGCTGCGCGAACAGGCTGCGGCCCGGCAGGTACCGAAGGCGAAGGAATATCAGGAGGAGGGCAGCTTTCTGTACCTCGGTAAGGAGTTCCCGCTGCATGAACTGATTACAACCGGTGAGCGGGATGCCGAGGCACTGAAGGCGGAGCTGAAGAAGTTCTATTTTAACAGCCTGAAGAAAATAGTAAACGAGCGGATGCCCCAGTATCAGAACCAGCTGAAAGTAAAACCGAAGTCGTTCGAGATCGTAGAATCCCGGACCAAGTGGGGGAGCTGCAGCAGCGATAAGAAGCTGACCTTCAATTACCGTCTGGCGATGGCGCCGCCCGAGGTTATTGATTATGTAATTATTCATGAGCTGTGCCATCTTCTGCATATGAATCATGACCGGTCCTTTTGGCGGCGGCTCGGGAGTGTTATGCCGGATTACAAAAGACAGGAAGAATTTCTGGCCCGCTTCGGTCAGTTTATGACGCTCTGAGCTGCCAAGAACAAAAACAAGGGGATCCGCCGTCTGATGTCCCTTGATAAATGTTCAAATAAATACTTCTTTAATATGGATTTGATGATCTTTGCTGGAATCGAGAAAAGTTCCATTCTCCAGCTGAAAAATAGCATCTTGCTCATAAGGATACACATAGACAACCTTACACATGGTCCCATCCAGGAGTTCAACCTGTTGTCCTATCAGGCGTCTGATCATATTGGTATGAAATACAGATAAAATTTTGGGATCCATTTCACCGTAGGCACTTGCTCGCATGTGGTTTATTACTTCATAAAAGGGCATTACTTCATGGTAGGACCGCTTTGAGGACATTGCGTGGTACACATCCGCTACCATAACAATTTTGCTGTGATAATGAATTTTATTTTTCCGGATTCCATAGGGATAGCCCTTCCCATTTCCTTTTTCATGATGCTGCAAAGCCACAAGTGAAACATTACTATTTTGGCCAAAACTCTCCTTTAACAGGTCATATCCAATGATGGTATGGCTTTTAATGAGGTCAAACTCTTCCACAGTCAGCTTACCTGGTTTATTGAGTATCTCGCTCGGGATGTTCAGTTTCCCAACATCATGCATTGTCCCGGCTAAGGTAAGCGAAGAAAGCTCATCCTCATCCAGCTTCAGCCAATTTCCAATAAGGGTAGCGATAGCTCCTACGGCGATATTGTGACGATAAGTATAGTCATCCTGATATTTTAACGTTTCAAGTAACTCATAAACGTTAGTATTATTCACAAATTCACGTAATTGAGGAACTAGCTTTGTAGTAAGATCCTTCACAGGAATTTCTGAAGTATATTTGATGGAATGGAACAACTCTTCGGACTGTTTTACAATTTCATTAACTTGGTTTTTCCTTTGTTCCATCTTGTCCGGATAAAGGAAAATCGATTGACGGTCCGCTTTGTGGTTGGCAATAAGGTGAAGATGTTGTTCAGTTAGAATGGTTTCAGCGGGTATGATCGTCAAGCCGTTAGGGGACACAATATCTCGTTTAAGTTTTCTTCCCAATATTTCTCGCATAAATCTCCCTCTTCTTACGGGGAGTATCGTACTCCCCTGAAACTTTTACTAATCCAATCCAGCCCCAAAATACCAAATGCCTGGTTTAGTTGACTTATATTCAATTCGAAGGGAACAATTGGCAAGGAGTTAATATATCCACTAACAAATGAAAAATAAGACATTATATACATCTCAACTGTGTGATTAAGAGTCTTCCTCCTGAGGAAACGTGTGAATAATTCGATGTATGGCTAAAGCAAGGGGCGAGAAGAGGATATCTTGTTCAGATCATACTTTTTATTTTAATCCTACGGATGGGAAATAATGAATTCTTTACCAGATTTTTAATTACCATGTAATGCAAATAACAAACGTGATAATAACATTTTTTTAAAACTATTAAAAGTAAAATTTTTGTAAAATTTACTTTTGAAGTAAATTTACGAAAATATTATGTCATAAGCATATTGGACCCCGATCATCGAAGCAATAAATAGGATATGGGCCGTAAAATCATAGCCCTTTATAGCTCATAATTAACCTCCCGGGGATTCTGTCTGAATTTTTCCTTCTATTATAAGTGCTGCATTAATACGCCACATCATAAGTACTGCATTAATACTCCACGCCCCGCACCTTGGCAAAAATCATGGTATCCCGCAGCTTGCCATCCACATCACATTTGTCATTTCGCAGAATACCTTCCAGTGTAAAGCCGGAACGTTCGGCAACCCGTGCGCTAGGCGTATTGCGTGTGTCGCAACGGATTTCAATCCGGTTCGCCCGCAGCTCTTGAACGGCGTAGTTCGTAATCGCATGGACCGCCTCCGTGATATAGCCCTGTCTGCTGTAAGAGGTACGCACCCAATAGCCGATTTCGAATTTCCGTGTCTGCCAGTCAATCCGGTGCAGGCCGCTGCTGCCTATGAGTTCCCCGGAGGTTTTGTGTAACAGGAGGAGTCTAAGGTCTTTACGCTCCAGGAACTCCAGTCGGGATTTTCTAATAATGGCTTCGGCTTGTTCAGGCGTAGGGAGCAGCCTGGCCCAAGGCATCCAGGGACGCAGTTCATCAAGGCTTTCCAGTACCGCTGTATTCACAGCAGCCCCGTCTCCCCATAAGGGCGCCCTTATCAGGAGCCGTTCACTTTCGAAGCTTTCCGGAAAAGATAACAGAATAGGATGGGCAACAGCATTTTCCATAGAATCAGCCTCCTAAAAAATATTAACAATAACATATCATGTAAAATACACGACTGTACATGAAGAAAAATCTGTACGACTATTTCGGCCTGTCTGTATACCACATAAGTGCACTCAGGTCAATACGCTAAAGGATAACGAAATTTACTCCTTGGTGTAATTCACATTCAGCAGCAAGCGCGTTATCTTATATAGTAAGAAATGTTCTTTATAAAGAACCAACAGGTGGAGGCCTTCCTATGAGTGCAATCGCCGGTATCTACCATCTACAGCAGCATAATTTGGACCCTGAGCAGGGACCGGATTTGATGAAGCAGCTTAACCGTTACCCGGCTGACGATGCCAGGGGCTGGCAGAGTAAGAGTGTTTTTCTCGGATGCCGGTCACAGTGGATTACACCACAATCTATAAATGAGCAACTGCCTTACTATGATCCCGAGCGGAAACTGGCCATTACAGCTGATGCGATCATTGATAATAGAAGTGAATTATTAAATACACTGCGCGTACCCGCCCCAGACAGGGAATCTATACCCGATAGTCTGCTGATCCTGCTGGCTTATGAGAAGTGGGGGGAGCAGGCACCGGTATATCTGGTGGGTGATTTTGCATTTATGATCTGGGATGAGCGGCAGCATAAACTGTTTGGGGCAAGGGATTTCTCCGGCAACCGGACGCTTTATTTCCACAGATCCCAGAGCAGCTTTACTTTCTGCACAGTTATTCATCCGCTGCTGTCGCTGGCGGGTGTGGGGAATGAACTAAGCGAACAATGGGTTTCTGAATTTTTGGCGATTCCGAATAGAGTAGATGCTACGGACTGCTTCTCGACAGTGTACCGGTCGATCGAACAGCTCCCTCCTTCACATTCTATCTCCATAACCGGAGGGAACATTACCTTCTCCCGTTATTGCACACTGCTAGCGCCTCCGGAATTGCGTCTTAGCTCCAATGGGGAATATGAAGAGGCTTTCCGTGAAGTCTTCGGACGGGCAGTGAAGGACCGGCTTCGCACCCACCTGGCAGCAGGGGCTAACTTAAGCGGCGGACTGGATTCCGGCTCTGTCGTCAGCTTCGCAGCTGAAGAACTCCGGCACCGCGGCCAGCCGCTCTATACGTTCAGTTCTTATCCTGTAGACGGCTTTGCCGGATTCAATCTCGGGAAAAGGGTTGCTGATGAACGTCCCTACATTCAGGAGACGATCGATTATGTAGGAAACATTCAGCCCAGTCTGCTGAACTTTCCCGAACGCAGCCCGTACAGTGAGATTGATGAGTGGCTGGATATCATGGAGATGCCGTATAAATTTATCGAAAATTCCTACTGGCTGAAGGGAATCTATGAGCAGGCACAGCAGAAGGACATTGGCGTGCTGCTCAGCGGACAAAGAGGGAACTGGAGTATTTCCTGGGGACCCGCTCTGGATTACCAGGCCAAGCTGATCCGTGAATTCCGGTGGCTTACCTTTTATCGTGAGAACAAGGGCTATACCCAGTCCATGGAGGCGAACCGCCGGAAGGTGCTGCAGATTGTCGGCAAAAAAGCTTTCCCTTCACTAGGCAGACTGCTGCCCCGCCAGCAGGAGACGGTGCCTGAGCTGATTGATCCCGGCTTCGCCAAGCGGACGGAAGTGCATGAACGGCTCCGGGAGTTCAATGGGCCCGTGGGCGCTTCTTCGCCGACTGTCTATGATATCCGAAGGAAACATTTCGAACAGCCGCATATCTGGAATGTTAACGGAACCGTCGCCACTAAGCTGTCGCTGAAATACCGGATATGGGACCGGGATCCAACGAATGATCTGCGAGTCATCCGTTTCTGCCTGTCTGTTCCGGAAGAACAGTACGTTCAGAACGGGGTAGACCGCTCGCTGATCCGCCGTGCGATGGCGGGCCGGTTGCCGGATAACGTCAGGCTGAACCGGAAGCGGCGCGGAGTGCAGGGGGCGGATGGTATCCACCGGATGATTCCGCAGTGGGGCGCCTTTCTGAGCGAGCTCCGGGAAATGACTCAGGATGCCCGCGCAGCTGCCTATTTGAATAGTGCCGGGCTCGCCGGATGTTTGGACCGGCTGGGTAGTGAGCCCGCACCAAGCTTGATCTTTAATGCGGATTTTCGCCTTTTGACACGCGGACTTGTCTTTTACCGTTTCTTGAAGCGTCTGTCTTAATGAAGATCGCCTGAAAGGGGGTGACAAACATGAAAAAGGAATACAGCAAGCCTGCTTTGGAAGTGCTCGACGTGAAGATGACTATGGCTGGACCCGGAATAGCTATTGCCGACTCCTTCCAAGATGATCCGGATGAGATCGTACATTATTCCTAAAATTTTGTGGTTCGCGCGGCCCTCATCCCCCTGTGCTTGCTGGAGGGGGATCAGGGCTATTTCCATCATCCGGACTATTCCGGGTGACAAATTGGCTTAGGGAGGGAATCTGATGGCGAGTACCGTTCAAGGCCTGGCTTATAAAGCCTTCGGCCTGCAAATATTCAGTGAATTCCCCTTGCCGGAGCTTCCCCTTACAGATGAGCCGGGATTGATCGGCAGCGTGGTTGTGATTCGCGGCGATCTTGCGGAGCGCTGGCAGGCGATTCCCAAGGTGACTCCAAGTCTTGGTGTGCTGGGCAGCGAGGTGATGTTCGAAGCGAAGGATACGGCTATTTTTTCAATTCAGGACGGGATTAGGATTACGGTATCGCCTGCGGCTGGAGCAGATATGGACTGTGTCCGGCTGTATATCCTGGGGAGCTGCATGGGTGTCCTGCTGATGCAGAAAAAGATTCTCCCGCTGCATGGCAGCGCGTTAGTACTCGATAACAAAGCTTATGCGCTTGTTGGACGTTCAGGAGCGGGCAAATCGACACTCGCCTCGTATTTGATGGATCAGGGACATCTGCTGGTCAGCGACGACGTTATTCCCGTTATGGTGCAAGAAGGGCAGCCGCTTGCAGTTCCAGGTTATCCGCAGCAGAAGCTGTGGCAGCAAAGCCTGGACTATATGGGAATGAATTCGTCCCTCTACCGTCCGCTTTTTGAAAGAGAAACCAAGTTTGCTGTTCCGGTGCATGACCGCTTCCAGACAGAGCCGCTGCCGCTTGCCGGTGTGTTTGAACTGGCGGTGTCTGAAGAGGAAGGCCCCGTAACCGTGCAGCCCATCAATGGGATGGAGCGTTTCCATACATTATTCAATCATACCTACCAGAAGGCGATTGTCGACCGGATCGGGATCCGGGAATGGCATTTCGGCATGCTGGCATCCTTCGTGAACCGGCTGCCGATGTACCGGCTGACCCGGCCGAAACAGGGCTTTAGTGCTCCTCAGCAGACCTCGCTGATTTTTGAAACGATTAAGCCACAAATGGAGGAGAGATAAACGATGAATACAGCAGATGTGTTGTCGCTTCAAACAGTGCTCGTTAAGCGTCCGGGCAATATCGCCAGCGATATGGACGGCGAGAAGGTCATGCTGAATGTGAAGAACGGCAAATATTACAATCTGGGTGAGGTCGGCGGAGAAATCTGGTCTGCTCTGGATGAGCCGGTCTCCATTAACCGGATTGTGCAGGTTATTCAGGAAACGTTCGATGTTCCGGCAGAGACAGCAGAACAGGACGTATTCGAATTCGTGCAAAGCCTGCTGGCTGAGGATCTGGTTGCCATTGACAGCGGGTCATGACAGCAATGCGGCGGTTTCGTCTGTTGCTTAATGACCGGGCCGTTGTAGCGCTGCTTCCGGAAGCCTTATGGCGTCTGTTCCTGGCGAGAATCCGGCTGCTGTTCCCGTTCGATAAAACGGCGCCTCAGCTCGGGGCTCAGTCGCAGGAAACTGCTGAGGTGTCCAAGGCCGCCGATGCGCCGAAGATCCGCCAGATTACCCGGGCCATCCGGGTAGGGAGCAAAGTGACTCCCTGGAAAAGCACCTGCATGGTCAGGGCGGTTGCAGGCCTCAAAATGCTTGAAAAACGCGGAATTGACAGCACACTGTACATGGGTGTCGCCAAAGACAAGCAGGGCCGGATGATTGCTCATGCCTGGCTGCGCAGCGGGTCTTATTACGTCTCCGGTGACGATGTGATGAAGGGTTTTGTTGTGGTGGAGAAGTTCGCGAAGGTGATACAAGCCGAGTAATCGAGGTGTGCTCATGCAAGCAATAATCTATTATATCCGGCAGCTTCAGCGCTTGTCCGGAGTGAAGCTGTATCTGAATCTGCTGGGCATGGTGATCAGCGGCCTGCTGGAGAGCTCGGCAATTCTGCTGCTTGTGCCGATGCTGGGCATGGCGGGGCTGCAGCTGGGCGGAACAGGAGCTGTGTACAATCTTCCTGTGCTCGGGTTCATATCGGAGCTGCCGCAGACATCAGCACTTGGGCTGGTGCTCGGCGCATACGTCCTTATCGTACTCTGCCAGAATTTAATTTCACGGTTTGTTGCAGTCCGCAACGTGGAGATTCAGCAGAGCTACAGCCGGCAGCTGCGATATGAAGTTTATAGTGCTCTGCTGCGGGCAGAGTGGTCCTTTTTCCTGAAGAAACGCACCTCAGACCTGATCAATATCATGACTACGGAGATGGCGCGGGTGCTTGCCGGTATCAGCTGCTTCCTGCAGTTTCTTACCTCGCTGCTGTTCACTATGGTACAGATCGCTTTTGCCTTCTGGCTGTCTCCGAAGATGACCCTCGCTGTACTGGTCTGTGCGGTGCTGCTTTCCTTATTCTCCCGCAGATTTATCCGCAAGGCCAAGAAGCTGGGCAGCCGCAGTTCCCTGCTCGGCCAAATGTATCTGGCCGGAATTTCCGACCAGCTGAACGGAATCAAGGATATCAAGAGCAACAATCTGGAGCAGTCCCGGCTGGACTGGCTGCATGAATTTACCGGTGAGGTGAAGAACGAACAGCTGGATTATACACGTCTGCGTTCAAACTCCCAATTGCTCTACAAAATGTCCTCCACACTGCTGATTGCAGTGTTCATTTTCGTTTCTTTCCGCTTTCTGCACGCGGAAGGGCCGAATCTGCTGCTGGTCATTCTTGTATTTGCCCGGCTGTGGCCGACCTTTGCCACGCTGCAGTCGCTGATGGAACAGCTCGCCTCCGTGCTGCCTTCCTTCAAGCAATTGAAGCAGCTGGAGGAGGAATGTCTGCAGGCTGCCGAACAAGGTACTCCAGATGGAACCGGAGTGCCGGTTAAGGCTATTACCTTGAAGCAGAGCCTGGAAGCGAGAGATGTCTATTTCCGTTATCAGCCGCAGGAGCCGCACTATTCGCTGCAGGGGGTCAATGTCACGATTCCGGCTAACCGGATGACGGCCATTGTCGGACGCTCAGGCGCAGGAAAAAGCACGCTCGTTGATCTGCTCATGGGACTGATGCAGTCTGAGTCGGGCGACATTCTGGCCGACGGCAAGCCGATTACGGGAGAACGGCGGCTGTCTTACCGCCGCTCGATCGGTTATGTGGCGCAGGACCCGTTCCTGTATAATGCCACAATCCGGGATAATCTGACGATGATCAAACCGGATGCCAGCGAGGAAGAGCTGTGGGAAGCGCTGGAGTTTGCCTCTTCGGTCGACTTTGTCCGCAGGCTGCCGCAGGGGCTGGACACGCTGATCGGCGACCGGGGCATCCGCTTATCCGGCGGCGAGCGGCAGCGGCTGGTGCTGGCGCGGGCGATTATCCGCAAGCCGTCCATCCTGGTACTGGATGAGGCGACAAGTGCACTCGATACCGAGAACGAGAAGCGGATTCAGGAGGCGCTCGACCGGCTGAAGCACTCCGTCACGCTGATCGTCATCGCCCACCGCTTGTCCACGATCCGTGGTGCGGATCAGATTCTGGTTATCGACCAGGGCCGCGTAATTCAGCAGGGGGTTTTCGGCGGACTGGCCTCCGACAAAGGCGGCATGTTCAGCCGGCTGCTCAGCAGCCAGGAAGAGGCGATGTAACACTAACACAACTTAAAACGCACCCGGTCTCCACGAGCAGTGGGGATCGGGTGCGTTTGTTTAGTTATATCGTGCTACTCAAATTCTCTGCTTGTCGGCTGCTCAAGCGTGATGCGTAAGTACTTCGCTAAACGTGCTATTCAAGCTGGACATGCACAGGCTTCCCTGCCTGCATCCGCGCTAAGTGTATTTCGTGCAGTTATTTTCTTGCTTTTGTAACTCTTTTTGAGTTTAGTTGCACATTGTACAATTGGAAATGCCGGATTGCTGATATTCTGCCGAATGCTTACAGATTAGATGTACGAAGTGCAGCTAAATCCTGTTTTGCCCGGAAATCTTGAATTGTAGTTGTACGAAATACAGTTATTCCGCCGATCGTACGCTAATTAAGCGCTGGAACGAAGCACGAATCTATCATTTATATATCTATTGTTTCATCTCTCAGAGATCTGCTATTATTGAATGCGCCTAATCGATTCTACGGCAGTAACTATCAGGATTCCCCCCGGCCGGTTACCTTCCGCCAAGCCCACAGGAAAGGGCGAAGCGGGAAGTAGAGTACATGCAGCGGCTTCGGGAGCGGAAGCGTTTTGGCATCCGCCGCATACGGATATAAGAAGCCAGCTACGTACAGGAACTGATGCCACGGCGTCAGGATCGCCGGCTGATAATACCTGAAATGCCGCTTCACTTCCGGCGCAAGCGGCGGATTGTGCAGATTGACCATCCGGGATACATAGAATAACGCAAGCTGTGCCAGACGGCGGGCCTTCGGTTTGTCCGCCAGAGCAGACAGCCTGGAGTCAACCGGCGTGTCCAGCAAATCGCTGGCAAGGATCAGCGTCTGCCCGGCGGCAGCTTCATAGTTGTACCGTTTAAGCAGCTTGGCCAGCACCGCGCAGTCTGGCTGCTGAAGCAGCAGCTGTCTGATATCAAGCAGCCATCTCAGCCGTGACCAGCCATGCCGCGAACCGTGCGCCGCCAGGAACAGGAACAAATCCTCCCTGCCCAAATAATGCACATCCGGGCCCATTAGCTTGCTTGTCCGCGCATGCTGCCATAGCTCCTCGAAATTCGGCTCTGTGGATGGACCGGGACTTAATCTCCAGTGTACCTCAACTTTGATTTTGCTGTCTTCATGATTGAAGGTTGTATGATGCTCCCGCCACTTCCAGTCGCCCAGGATACTTTCGAAGTCTTCCTCCTTCACATACCCCAGGCGGAGCAGCAGTGCTTCTGCCTCGTGAAGCTGCTTCATCGGTACCAGGAAATCAAGATCACGCGAGGTGCGCAGCGATATGTCGCCATACAGATCCTCCGCCAGCACGGGGCCTTTTAGAAAAAGGGACCGTATCCCCGACTTGGCAAGCTCTCCGCCGATACGCCCCATTTCTCCGCTGAGCTGAAGCATCTGGACCGTATTTCTGCGGTATTCCCGCTGTAAACGTTCGCTGACCCGCGCAGGAACAAGTTCATTTTGCATCCGGCTAAGCTTGGGATATATGAAAGGATACACCCGGTGATGCAGGGTAAGCAGGACAAACTGCTCCCAGTTGATCTCCGCGAACCGCTCCGGGCTGCGCTGTGCCAGCTCATCAATAGAATCGGTTGTTAAAAAGGCAAGAAGAAGCAATATTTCCTTAGATAAGCTCCCTTTATCAAGGGTATACCGGTCAGTCATAGGGACTCTCCTTACTTGAATTTAGATGCGAATGGAGCAGGTATGTTCTATTCAAAGAACGAATGCACACAGAGCGTAACATCGGCAGCAGAATGTTGTCAATTTCAATATAGTAATAGTTAGAAAAAATGATAGACGATGGGATATAATGGTCCAAACTGGAACTTCATTTTTTTTACCCGGAGGGAATATGCGAACTGAACTATTTCTTGAACAAATCCGGATATTGCTGCACATGTATGCTGACGGGCTTCTGGGCGGGGAAGTTATGCCGGAGGATGCGCTGCTTGGGGTTGTTCCGGCTGCTGAGCTGCCGAATGTGCTGACAATGGCGATGTCGCTTAATTATCAGAGGAATGCCTATGCTCTCTGGCAGTCGGTGGCCAAAGCTTATATAGATGAGAATACCCGGTGGGTTTTTGATCCGCACGCCGCTTCTCTAAGTGATCCGGTTGCCCTGCAGACAGCGCTGCTGCTGCATCGTGTAGCCCTACAGCCTAACCGGCATCCGCAGATTTGGCAGCGGGTCGCCGGGGGAATTGTCCACTCCTCCGCGAATGGCGATGTAGCCGGGATGATCAAAGCAGCACAGTCCGACATTGCAATCCTGAAAAATATAATGCAGCATACACGCAAATCTGAATTTCCCTATCTGTCCGGTCCGAAAATTTTCAATTACTGGCTGTATGTGATGGAGAGCTATGCGGGGATTGTCTGGAAGTCGCGTGAGCTGATTACGATTGCTCCAGATACGCATATTTTGCAGGCCAGTGTGAAGCTGGGAATTTGCTCTGAAGGCGTGCTGAACGGTACCGCCGAAGACAGACATTATGTAGCTGAAGCATGGGAGACAGCGCTTAGAGGTTCGGGTCTGGCGCCGATTGATGTACATACCCCGCTGTGGTTATGGAGCCGGGCCGGTTTTCCGCCGCTTATCGCATAAGGACTTAATCATTGAGTTGGATATGGAGGGTGAAAATCATGACAGATACCCGCATCGAAGGAATACCGGGAGCAGAAACATGGCGGATGATTGAGCCTGTACTCAAGGGCTGGTCGGATGACCAAAAGTATTACATAGAGGATAAGGAAGATAACAAGTTACTGCTCCGGTTGTCGGCCGGGAAAAGCTTTGCCCGTAAGCAGGATGAATTTGCGCTCATCAAGCGGTTTAATGAACTGGATTTTCCGATGTCGCAGGCTCTTGGTTTCGGGACTTGCAGTGCGGCAGGCCGGGAAGAGCAAGTGTATATGCTGTTGACTTGGGTGGAGGGAGTTCCGCTGGAGGACCGTCTAACCGTACTTGCGCCGGAGGAACAGTATAAGCTCGGGATAGAGGCTGGCCGAATTCTTAAGAAGATACATAGTATCCCATGCAGCAACGACTTGTCCGGCTGGGAAATGAGCATGCAGACCAAGATGCTGAGGCGGATCAAGGAATATGAGGATTGTCCATATCATCTGGACGGTGATGAACAGGCCATTCATTATGTGAAAGAGAATATCAGCCTTATTCATAATGTGGAGAAAGTCTGGCACCATGGTGATTTCCACGTTGGTAATCTTATTTATACCCCCGAGGGCGGGATCGGCGTTATTGATTTCAACCGCTGGGACACCGGTGATTATGCAGAGGAGTTCTACAAAGTCCAGTTCTTTGACCGGGAGCTGAGTATCCCCTTTGCCAAGGGCAAGCTGGACGGTTATTTTGCAGGATCACCACCGGAGGCCTTCTGGCGGAGACAGGCATTGTATGTGGCATACAGCTCGCTTTTTTCGATTAAATGGGCAATCCCCTTTGGCATGGACGAGATTCAGGGGATGCTGGCCCGGGGCAGGCAGGCGTTTCAGGACTATGATGCTTTTCATAGGTACATTCCGCGCTGGTATACCGAATAGAGAACATTGCGTTTAAGGATTGCCCCCGGACTCCGGTCTGGGGGTGTTTGGCATGGATTGACAGAAGCGGACAGGCATGTGAGAATATAGTTAATCAGACTAACTATATTGAGGGGGGAGACCATGAAGGAACATATTAGCAGAAGCGCAGATATCGTAGGCTTATTTTGCCGGCTGCAGATGAATACCAAGAAGGATATACCTGTAAGATCCAGTGAGATGGGGGTCCTTATATATACGGAGAAGCAGGAAGGTCTTGTGACCCCGCTGATGGTAAGTAATTTTTTTAGAGTATCTAAGCCATCTGTCACGGCTATGATTAACTCCCTGGTTCGTCAAGGGTATCTCTGCAAAACCTCGTCGGCTACAGACGGCAGAAGCTACACCATTTCACTTACCGTCCTTGGCGCAGAACTGGTGAAGTCTACCTCAGCCGAGTATTTCCGCAATCTGGAACGGCTTGAAGAGAAGATGGGCAGTGAGGATTTCGGACAGTTTATACAGTTAATGCAGCAGGCTACTGAAATATTAAGTGTGGAGGGCGGCCGTTCATGAGCATTTTGGTTACCGGCGCTTCAGGAAATGTAGGAGCTCATGTAATAGAAGAATTAAGCAGAATGGGTGAACAGATTGTGGCAGCAGGGACAGATGTCCACAGGCTGCGCGAGAAATTTAGTACTCGGGCGAAGTGTGTGTATTTGGATTTTACCGATAGCAGCTCCTTTGAACAGGTCCTTGAAGAGGTGGACAGAGTGTTCTTGATGCGTCCGCCCCATTTGGGCAAGCCGGAGGATTTGTATCCGTTTATTGATGCGTTGAAGGCCCGCGGGATCCGGCTGGCTGCTTTCCTCTCACTGATGGGGATTGAGAAGAATCCGATTCCTCCTCACCACAAGATTGAAAAATATCTGGAGGCTGCAGGAATACCATTTGCCCACATCCGGCCAGGGTTTTTCATGCAGAATCTATCCGGTATTCACGCCGAGGAGATCAGGAGGCAGAACCAAATCTTTATTCCAGCCGGGAAGAGCCGGACAAGCTTTATTGATGCAGCGGATATTGGATTTGCCGCAGCGGTACTGCTCCGCGAGCCCGAAAGGTACGCAAACACGGCTCACACCCTAACGGGAGCGGAGTCTTTGAACTATTATCAGGCGGCTGAGATACTAAGCGAGTTTACCGGCCGCAGGATCACCTACGCCAGACCGGGATTGTTGAAATACCGCAGGTATTATATCAGGGAGCGCGGGCTGGACAAGGCATATGTCAACGTAACGGTGGCGCTTTACCTGATGACCCGCATGGGGACGGCTGAAGCAGTGACTACCGAATTTCAGCAGCTGACAGGCCGGGCACCACGTTCGTTCCGGGATTTTGTTGCTGAGAACTTGCAGTTTTTTGTTTGAGCAGGACGGCTCAATTTTATGAAATTCCAAAGAGCGAAAGGAGATTACAGTGATACTTCAAGAAGCTCGGATGTTTTTTCAAGGTGTATTAAATTTGGACAAAAGATTGAAATCAGGGAGCGCAAACGGTAGAATTGCACTACCAGCAGATTTAACCAAGAAGGGGATTGTATCGTTTGAATAATGAAGAACTGAATCAAGAGCTGCCAGAGAATTATGAGGAGCTGAAGAAGGCTGCAGGCCGATCTGCGGACTGGAGAGCGCGTCTTGCGGCTGTCGAAGAGCTGGGTAACTGGAACCACAAACAAGTCATTGATATCCTGAACCGTCTGATGATCAGTGATCCTGTATATACCGTACAAGAAGCCGCGTACAAGAAGCTGAGTGCATTCGGCCAAGATGTAAAAGTTCCGTCCAAGAACAAGGCCGAGCTGTTCAGAGGGATCTCCAAGATCGTGCTTCGTATCAAGAAGAGCCTTCCGCGTGATCATTCCTATGAAGAGTTCAAGGAGAAGCTGAAGAAGATGCGGATTGATGTCTACGATGCTTACGAAGGCGAGAAGGGCGAAGATTTCGACAAATGGCTGGAGAAGCAGTGGATTTCAGCGACTAAATAGTTTTTCCAAGAGAAGCGGATCGACAGGGACTGGACAAGTTCTGATGGGTCCGCTTTCCTAATTTAATCAAGCAAAGGATGACAACATGTATACCCATTCATATGTACACCCGCTTTCTGCGCAATTTCAGACGTATCTTGAGCTTTCCGCCGGATTACGTCCTAACTATACAGCCAGCCTGGGGAACAGCACTACGGGAAGCGTGGCAATTACCGATTTAATACCGGATGCCCCGGATCTTCTGAAAGTGATCTACAGCCATGTTGCAGGAACCAGCAGTGAGGAGGAGGAGCCGAGCCTGATTGAGTTCATCCCGGGATACCGCCTCATTCATATCGCTGAGGTTGAGCAGGAAGTGCAGGTTCTGGCGGGCATTCTGGAAGAGAAGGGCTATTCCGGCGGAGGACAGATTTTTCCGCTCCTGACGAACTATGGCAGTGATTTCATTTGCCTCTACCGGTCAGACGAGGGAAATGAAGTAATCTGTGATCTGCTGCATGACTATGGCGATTTGGTTGTGATGTACGATTCGCCTGAGAAGTTCCTGGAAACACTGTGTGAATTCTATAGGCAGGAAGCCTATTTCCTCGATGAGGAAGGTTACTTGGATTGCGACCTGGTCAAAGAAGGCGAGATCGGTGCGGAGCTGAATCCGGGTGCGAAGTATTGGTCGGAATAAATTGTAAAATCCTTGCAGGGGTGTTCCCGGTTTAGCAGTCTAACAGACAGATAAACCGGGAAGGGTGAGGTTGAATTGCGATTCATATTTAAAAACAGTAACCGCGAGCTGAGAGCGGGATGGGAGATCCTGCTTGTGGCTGCGGCTATCCTGGCAGTTACGCTAGTGGTTTCCTTCGGTCTTTCCTTGCGGATCGATTCCAGGCAGTTGTTTGATCAAGGCGGCTGGGTGCGGCTGCTCAAAGCGAACGGGCTCTATATGCTGATTGTAGTATGCTTCACAGTGCGAGTCCTGCATAGGCGGCCTTTAGGCTCTATCGGGCTTCCAAATCCTGACAGAAAGGACTTCTTTGCCGGCTTTGCCGGCGGAGCACTGCTGATCTCCTGTACTTTACTGCTGCTATGGGCGCTTGGAATCGCGGACCTTCAGAGAGGATGGCTTCATCCTAACTGGGGACAAGTGGATGTCGTTGATCTGATCATTACCTCATTTCTGGCAGGAATCGGTGAAGAGATCCTGTTCAGAGGCTACATCCAGCATCTGCTATCCAGGCGTATCGGCGTGTTCTTGGCGGTAGGCATTACGTCTGTGTTATTCTCGCTGGCCCATATGGGTAATCCCGGCTACACCTGGATTAGCGCCTTGAACATCATACTTATTGCCCTGATTTTTTCTGTAATGACTATCCGTACAGGCAAGCTTTATTCGGCGATGGCCCTGCATATCTCCTGGAATCTGTTCCAGGGTTACATATTTGGAGTGGCGGTCAGCGGTAACATCCCGCATGGTCTATACACGGTGCAGTTAACCGGTGCTGCATGGCTGACCGGCGGTACGTTCGGGATGGAAGGGAGTTTGGCTGTGACGTTTATTCTTGGCCTTGTCTTTGTGTTCCTGCTGCTGCGGCTGCCCTTGGCCTGGCGCGGTGCGGGTATGCGGATTACCGGAAGCGGGAACAGCCGTCCGTTCCGTTGATAACAAGCGGAGTCTATCGGAAAAAGCACGAGATACGTCAAAGCCCCCATTCTCCACGGCGAAGCGGAGAATGGGGGCTTTTTGCTGCCGAAACTATTCCTGCGAAGCGCGTTTTTCCTGCTCACGCAGCTCTACACGGCGTATTTTACCGGATGCAGTCTTCGGCAGATCATGGATGAATTCGATCTTGCGCGGGTATTTGTAAGGAGCAGTCATCTCTTTGACATGACTTTGCAGCTCCTTAATCAGCTCGGAAGAACCTTCCTTGCCGTCCTTCAGCACGACAAAGGCTTTGACGATAGACCCGCGGATCTCATCTGGACTGGCTACAACGGCACATTCCTTGACGAGATCATGCTTCATCAGCGCTTCTTCCACTTCAAACGGGCCGATGGTGTAGCCTGAGCTGATGATGATATCGTCACCCCGGCCTTCGAACCAGAAATAACCGTCCTCATCCTTGCGCGCCCGGTCCCCGGTAACGAAATACTCCCCGTGCGAGGCATTGGCCTTACGTTCCGGGTCTTTGTAATAATTCTGGAACAGGGCAGGCATGCTTAGGTGCACGGCGATATCGCCTACTACACCCGGCGGAACCGGATTCCCCTGATCATCAATGATCTCCGCGATGCCGGGGGCAATCGATTTGCCCATAGAGCCGATCCGGATCGGATCGTCTTTCAGCGCAGCAATGATCAGCGTGCTTTCTGTTTGCCCGTAGCCGTCGCGGATCGTAATATCGAAATGATGCTGGAAGGTGTTGATGACTTCCAGGTTGAGCGGTTCACCGGCGGATACGGCGCAGCGCAGCTTGGACAGGTCATACCGGGACAGTCCTTCTGTCTTGGCCATCAGGCGGTATTCTGTAGGCGTACAGCATAATACCTGGATGCCTTGATCCTGTAGCAGCTGCAGATAACGGTCAGGATGAAAAGAACCATTATACACAAATCCTGTGGCACCGTTGCCGAGAACCGTCAGGAACGGGCTCCAGATCCATTTTTGCCAGCCCGGAGCCGCTGTAGCCCATACGATATCCGATTTGCGGATGTCCAGCCATTGAGGTGAAACGATCCGCAGGTGGGCATAACCCCAGCCATGGGTGTGTACTACAGCTTTCGGATTGCCGGTTGTGCCGGAGGTATACGCCAGGATGGCGATATCGTCACGGCTGGTGGCCAGGGCCGGACGGGAATCCGGCTGTCCGTCCATCAGGCTCTCCAGATCGCTCCACCCGGCTTCAAGCTCGTCCTTGTTTCCCGATACCGACAGGCGGTAGTCGAGAGCCGGCAGGTCTTCCGTGATTTTATTGACTTCACCGGTAACCTCGGACCAGACAATGACCGCTCTGGCCTCGGAATGCCGCAGGCGGTAGGACAAATCCTTGGCCCGCAGCATTTCGGAAGAAGGAATAACGGCCAGTCCCAGCTTGAGGCAGGCGAGATAGATGACGTAAGCGATGATGCGGCGCGGAACCATGACCAGCACGCGGTCGCCTTTATGAAGTCCCAGACTGGCAAGCCCTCCGGCAAGCCGGTTGGCCTGGCTGAGCAGCGCACCATAGGTGATTTCCTCGAAGTTTCCGTTCTCATGAAGCCATTTAAGCGCAATCTTATCCGGAGGATGCTGTTCCATTTCCGAAGTCAGATTGTAGATTTCAGGTGCAATGAAGCGCTGATTGTCCAAATGTACCTCTCCTATATAATCGTGATGGTTGCAACTAATGTATAGTATAGCATGTTATATTAGTACCAGATGCTAATTCACAGCAATATCATTAAAGAAGGTTTTGTGACTCTTTTGATATAATGCAGAAAAGGCATTATGCAGGCGGAGGAAGGCCACTATGGAAAAAGTATTTGTGTATGGTACCTTGCGGCAGGGCGAACAGTATCATGATTTGCTGGGGGGCAGCAAGTTATTCGCGCTGCTGGCGCAAGTAAAGGGAACACTGGCCGATACGGGATCAGGCTATCCGGTTCTGCTGGAGACGGAAGGTACTGTGGCCGGTGAACTCTACGAAGTGACCGCGGAAGTACTGCAGCGGCTTGATGAGCTGGAGGAGTATTACGGACCCGGCGATGCGCGGAATGATTATGAGCGGGTAGTAACAGAGGTAACAACCGACACCGGTGAGACCGGAGCCTGGGTCTATGTGTACAGGCACACGCAGCAATATGCCGCAATCCCGGAAGGAGACTGGAAGCTGTACCGGCTGAAGGATAGCCTGGAGCTGCTCTATTTTGCCTATGGGAGCTGCATGGACTTGCGGCGTATTCAGCTGGCCGGAAGGGAAGCCGATTTCACCAGGGTAGAGGGCTGCGGTGTGGCGGAGGGCTTTCAAGTAGCCTTTACTCTGCCCCTTGCCGATGGGGGACGGGCGGATCTGGTGGAAACCGGCGGCAGAACGGAAGGTAAGGTGTACCGGATAACACCGGAATGTCTAGTTAATTATCTGTATGTGCGGGAAGGTGTGGCAGAAGGCTTATACCGGCCTGCTGTTGTGCCTGTGCAGCTTACGGATGGGACAATCCATGCGGCGGTAACTTTTGTAGTGGTGAACAAACAAGCCGAAAGCGCTCCGCCCGTGTATTACATGGAAGAAATTCTGCGGGGAGCGCAGCCGGTTGTTTCATCAGCCTATTACGCAGCGCTTGAGCTGCGGTTTAAACGTGATTTTAACTAGTTCTCAAAATGGATATTTTTACAAGTACATTAAAGCAATTTTTGAAAAAAAGGAGTGCTATAATCAGTTCATATTCTATATTTATGGAACAGGCGGTTGATGACCCATGCTAGTGAATAAAATTCAACAATTGCAGGACATGCTTAGTGTAATCCAGCTGACGTATCCGGAGGATGCTGCTATGGTGCTGGCAGATACCGAGAAAGTGGTGGCTTATCTCCCGGGTCAGCAGATTGATCTTAGGGTTCCTGTAGGCGCTCCGCTGGAGAAATTCAAAGGAACCGTTTCCTACAGGGCTTTTGAGACTGGAACGGTGCAGCGTGAAGAACGGGGGGCCGAGGCTTTTGGAGTGCCTTACCTTTCTTCAGCGGTGCCGGTTATCGAGAATGGGGCAGTAGTTGGCGTCATTGCAGCCATGGTGTCCACGCACCGGACTTCAGCCCTTCAGGACGGGGCACAGGAGCTGTCTTCCCTTGTTCAGGAAATGACTGCAACCTCAGAAGAAGTGACCCGCTCAGCGCATGGCGTGACGGAGCGTCTGGATGAGCTGGTTAGCCATTCCAAAGCGATGGTGCGTGATATCGAGAGCAGCTTTGAAATTCTGTCCTCCGTCAAACGGATTGCCGATCAGTCCCATATGCTGGGGCTTAATGCTGCGATTGAGGCGGCCCGGGCAGGCGAGCAAGGCCGGGGCTTCGGCGTAGTAGCGACAGAAATCCGCAAGCTGGCTAATGACAGCCATTCGCTTGTGCAGAATATCCAGAGCCAGTTGGCCGGGATGAAGCAAGCTATCCTGCAGATGGACCGGTCGATTCAGGGCATTATGGGCTTTTCGCAGCATCAGGGCCAGGCGATGCAGGAGCTGAGCCGTGCGTATGAGCATGTTGCCAGTACGGCGAATGAGCTGTCCAATCTGAAATAAGAGAGGAGGCCTATATGCATCCTTCAGACTTTGATGAAATCTATATCCTTATGGAAGCCTCATTTCCTGTCAGCGAGATGAGAAGCTACGGCGACCAGAAGGCTTTGCTGGACAATCCCAGCTACCGGATCTTTACCGAGCAGGAGGCTTCCGGCCGGATCATTGGCTTCTTAGCAGCATGGGAGTTTCCGCTGCTTCGTTTTGTGGAGCATATCGCCGTGAACCCGGCTACGCGCGGCAGCGGAATCGGCTATAAGCTGATGAACAGCTATCTTGCCCGTTCGGACAAGCCGGTGCTGCTGGAGGTGGAGCCGCCGGTTGGAGAGCTGGAGCAGCGCAGAATCGGATTTTATGAGCGGCTGGGCTTCCACCTGAATCCCTATGACTACGTCCAGCCCCCGCTGCGTACCGGACAGCCCGATCTGCCGCTGCGCATTATGACGTATCCCCGGCCCATCCGTCTAAACGAGTTTCAATCATTTAGAGAAATCCTGTATACAGAGGTCTATAAGACTGCTGTCTCCCGCAGCCGTTAATTCAGAGCCTTATCCAGAACAGCCCGGTCCATCCTCCTTTGGAGAATGGACCGGGCTGTTGCTGTATGGGTTTTGAAATGCTTCTTTACAATCCGGATACAAGTTAGAAATAAGTTCATGGTTAAATTGATTTATAGCAAAGAACAACACAAACAACCAACACACGATAAGGGAGACGATATTTAATGAAAAGCAAAAAGATGATAATAGCAACGATGGTGTTCGGAATGGCAGTTACAGGCTCGGCTGGTGTGTATGCAGGAACCAATTTGCAGAAGATCAGCGCCTATCTGAATCACAGCATCGGCTTCAAGGTCAACGGAGCTGCATATACACCGGTAGACGGGAACGGTAAAACACTGTCTCCGATTACCTATAACAACACTACTTATCTTCCTGTCCGCGCACTGGCGGATGCCCTGAATGTACCGGTAACCTTCAACGCTTCGGCCAATCAGGTCGTTCTCGGAAGCGGCTCGGGCACTCCGGTACCGGATAACGGCTCGGCCATCACCTTAGCTCCGATAAATTATACTGCCGCGCAAAAAGAACAGATCACCAAAGCGTTCGCAGATTATCAGGGCTTTGAAACGGCCTATGCACCGGCACAAATGATCAGCGGAGACAGCTTTGTAAGCGTGGGCGGCGGTGAAGACGGTGTGTCCTTCCTGTTCAAGCATATGCGTGTGAATGTTTCTCCGCGAGATTACTCGTATGACTATAACGGAACTACGGTGAAGCTGGCGAATGGAACAAGCGCCAAATGGTATACGCCTTCGGAGATCCCGATGCTGACCTTCAAGCTGGATGACCGATATGTGACCCTAAGCTCGCCGGATCAGTCGCTGAGCAAAGCGAAGCTGGAGAAGGTAGCTGTAAACGTAGCAAAACTGGGAAAATAACCCGGCGGTACGCGGATATTTTTAGAAGACGAAAAGCAGCAGTCCGTTCTGATTCACAGAACAGGCTGCTGCTTTTTTAGCGGGAATTAACGGTGTAAATGTTTCACGTGGTAAATGATTAGCCCCCGTTTATTTATTTGTGCCGTGCTGCTTAGTAGCCAGTCTTGCTTCCGGGGAACCTTTACCCCGGCGTTTGTTTTTCTCGGCCTTCCGCTGATTCTCCTGAAACTTCTGTACAAATTCATGCGTGTCCATACCGGTCTGCCTCCTAAGGGTTGTGAGCATAGTCTAGTCAGAACTGCCGTTACTATGTCCATTCCGATCTATTTTGATACATTGGTGCAGTCTGCTTTTAGGCATGGC
The DNA here is from genome assembly GCF_017086365.1 of Paenibacillus tianjinensis. Classification (NCBI taxonomy): domain Bacteria; kingdom Bacillati; phylum Bacillota; class Bacilli; order Caryophanales; family Paenibacillaceae; genus Paenibacillus; species Paenibacillus tianjinensis. Next base: position 753,891 of record NZ_CP070969.1, read on the forward strand.
CTGGGGTCCAAAATGAGCCTAAGTGAAATGAAGTACTGCGGGAAAGGTGCAATACACTTTCGGTTACCCCTTGTTACAAACGGAATGTTGTAAGCATTTCTGCTCAAATACTTCAACTTAACTCCTAAGAGGAAGCTAGAGGTCGCGCTGTAATTACCGAATGAAGTTGCTGATGAGGCAGAAAGAAGGTAGTGAAAATAAAAACTAAAAAAAGCTTGCATTGTTTTCTTATACATGATATATTCTATTTCTGGCCGCGAAACATCAACGCCGAGCTCGAAAAAAGAAATTAAAAAAAGAGCTTGCATTGAACGGCTGAATGTGATATATTATAAAAGTTGCTGGTGACGAGCTGATGGTCACTGACAACGAGCTTGATCTTTGAAAACTGAACAACGAGTGAGTATCTGGAGATCACCTCGGTGAGATCCAAAATTAGAGAATGCAAATTCTCGTCAGATGTTTCAAAATGAGCAATCGCTCTTTCTAAATACCAATTTGGAGAGTTTGATCCTGGCTCAGGACGAACGCTGGCGGCGTGCCTAATACATGCAAGTCGAGCGGAGCTTATCCTTCGGGGTAAGCTTAGCGGCGGACGGGTGAGTAACACGTAGGCAACCTACCCCTCAGACTGGGATAACTACCGGAAACGGTAGCTAATACCGGATAATTCCTTTCCTCTCCTGAGGGAAGGATGAAAGGCGGAGCAATCTGCTACTAAGGGATGGGCCTGCGGCGCATTAGCTAGTTGGTGAGGTAACGGCTCACCAAGGCGACGATGCGTAGCCGACCTGAGAGGGTGAACGGCCACACTGGGACTGAGACACGGCCCAGACTCCTACGGGAGGCAGCAGTAGGGAATCTTCCGCAATGGGCGAAAGCCTGACGGAGCAACGCCGCGTGAGTGATGAAGGTTTTCGGATCGTAAAGCTCTGTTGCCAGGGAAGAACGTCCGGTAGAGTAACTGCTACCGGAGTGACGGTACCTGAGAAGAAAGCCCCGGCTAACTACGTGCCAGCAGCCGCGGTAATACGTAGGGGGCAAGCGTTGTCCGGAATTATTGGGCGTAAAGCGCGCGCAGGCGGCTATTTAAGTCTGGTGTTTAAACCTTGGGCTCAACCTGGGGTCGCACTGGAAACTGGATGGCTTGAGTACAGAAGAGGAAAGTGGAATTCCACGTGTAGCGGTGAAATGCGTAGATATGTGGAGGAACACCAGTGGCGAAGGCGACTTTCTGGGCTGTAACTGACGCTGAGGCGCGAAAGCGTGGGGAGCAAACAGGATTAGATACCCTGGTAGTCCACGCCGTAAACGATGAGTGCTAGGTGTTAGGGGTTTCGATACCCTTGGTGCCGAAGTTAACACAGTAAGCACTCCGCCTGGGGAGTACGGTCGCAAGACTGAAACTCAAAGGAATTGACGGGGACCCGCACAAGCAGTGGAGTATGTGGTTTAATTCGAAGCAACGCGAAGAACCTTACCAGGTCTTGACATCCCTCTGAATCCTCTAGAGATAGAGGCGGCCTTCGGGACAGAGGAGACAGGTGGTGCATGGTTGTCGTCAGCTCGTGTCGTGAGATGTTGGGTTAAGTCCCGCAACGAGCGCAACCCTTGACTTTAGTTGCCAGCAGGTAAAGCTGGGCACTCTAGAGTGACTGCCGGTGACAAACCGGAGGAAGGTGGGGATGACGTCAAATCATCATGCCCCTTATGACCTGGGCTACACACGTACTACAATGGCCGGTACAACGGGAAGCGAAGCCGCGAGGCGGAGCCAATCCCACCAAAGCCGGTCTCAGTTCGGATTGCAGGCTGCAACTCGCCTGCATGAAGTCGGAATTGCTAGTAATCGCGGATCAGCATGCCGCGGTGAATACGTTCCCGGGTCTTGTACACACCGCCCGTCACACCACGAGAGTTTACAACACCCGAAGTCGGTGGGGTAACCCGCAAGGGGGCCAGCCGCCGAAGGTGGGGTAGATGATTGGGGTGAAGTCGTAACAAGGTAGCCGTATCGGAAGGTGCGGCTGGATCACCTCCTTTCTATGGAGAATCGTTCTCTGCAATGAGAACATTCAAATCGGAAGTATAACTTCCAAAACTCAGGTTTAGGCCTGTTACTCACTCGTTGGTCAGTTTTGAGAGTTTAAGCTCTCAGCAGTACCTTGATCCTTGAAAACTGGATACCGAAACGAATTTGCGTTTTAGAACATTCTTTAAGCTGAACTTGTGTAAACAAGTTTCAATTATAGCAATGCTGGCGATTTTCCTAACGGAAAACGCAGGGTTAAGCTAATAAGAGCACACGGAGGATGCCTAGGCGCCAGGAGCCGACGAAGGACGTGGCGAACAACGAAACTGCCTCGGGGAGCTGTAAGCAAGCTTTGATCCGGGGGTGTCCGAATGGGGAAACCCAGCTGTGGTAATTCGCAGTTACTCACACCTGAATACATAGGGTGTGTAGAGGCAGACCAGGGGAACTGAAACATCTAAGTACCCTGAGGAAGAGAAAACAATAGTGATTCCGTTAGTAGCGGCGAGCGAACGCGGAACAGCCTAAACCAAGGGGCTTGCCCCTTGGGGTTGTGGGACGTCTCACATGGAGTTACAAAGGAATATGGTAGGTGAAGAGGTCTGGAAAGGCCCGCGATAGAGGTAAAAGCCCTGTAACCTAAACTGTGTTCTCTCCGAGACGGATCCCGAGTAGTGCGGGGCACGTGAAACCCCGTATGAATCCAGCAGGACCATCTGCTAAGGCTAAATACTACCTGGCGACCGATAGTGAAACAGTACCGTGAGGGAAAGGTGAAAAGCACCCCGGAAGGGGAGTGAAATAGAACCTGAAACCGTGTGCTTACAAAAAGTCAGAGCCCGTTTTAGGGGTGATGGCGTGCCTTTTGTAGAATGAACCGGCGAGTTACGTTTAACATGCAAGGTTAAGGTGAGAAGCCGGAGCCGCAGCGAAAGCGAGTCTGAATAGGGCGACTAAGTATGTGGACGTAGACCCGAAACCGTGTGATCTACCCCTGTCCAGGGTGAAGGTGCGGTAACACGCACTGGAGGCCCGAACCCACGTATGTTGAAAAATACGGGGATGAGGTGGGGGTAGCGGAGAAATTCCAATCGAACTCGGAGATAGCTGGTTCTCCCCGAAATAGCTTTAGGGCTAGCCTCGGTGAATGGAGTGGTGGAGGTAGAGCACTGATTGGGTGCGGGGCCCGCAAGGGTTACCAAGCTCAGTCAAACTCCGAATGCCATTTACTTCTTGCCGGGAGTCAGACAGTGAGTGCTAAGATCCATTGTCAAAAGGGAAACAGCCCAGACCATCAGCTAAGGTCCCCAAGTGTGTGTTAAGTGGGAAAGGATGTGGAGTTGCACAGACAACCAGGATGTTGGCTTAGAAGCAGCCACCATTGAAAGAGTGCGTAATAGCTCACTGGTCGAGTGACTCTGCGCCGAAAATGTAACGGGGCTAAACACACCACCGAAGCTATGGCTAGATGCTTTGCATCTGGGGTAGGGGAGCGTTGTGTATACGTTGAAGGTGTACCGTAAGGAGCGCTGGAGAGTACACAAGTGAGAATGCCGGTATGAGTAACGAAAAGATCAGTGAGAATCTGATCCGCCGAAAGCCCAAGGTTTCCTGAGGAAGGCTCGTCCGCTCAGGGTAAGTCGGGACCTAAGGCGAGGCCGAAAGGCGTAGTCGAAGGACAACAGTTTGAAATTACTGTACCACCGTAATCCGCTATGAGCGATGGGGTGACGCAGGAGGGTAGTGACGCGGACTGATGGATGTCCGTCTAAGCAGTGAGGCTGGTGTGTAGGCAAATCCGCACATCGTAAGGCTGGGCTGTGATGGGGAGCGAAAATTATAGTAGCGAAGGTCATGATCTCACACTGCCAAGAAAAGCCTCTAGCCAGGAGAAGGTGCCCGTACCGCAAACCGACACAGGTAGGCGAGAAGAGAATTCTAAGGCGCGCGGAAGAACTCTCGTTAAGGAACTCGGCAAAATGACCCCGTAACTTCGGGAGAAGGGGTGCCTCGGTAGGGTGAATAGCCCGAGGGGGCCGCAGTGAAAAGGCCCAAGCGACTGTTTAGCAAAAACACAGGTCTGTGCGAAGCCGCAAGGCGAAGTATACGGGCTGACGCCTGCCCGGTGCTGGAAGGTTAAGGGGAGTGGTTAGGGGCAACCCGAAGCTATGAACCGAAGCCCCAGTAAACGGCGGCCGTAACTATAACGGTCCTAAGGTAGCGAAATTCCTTGTCAGGTAAATTCTGACCCGCACGAATGGCGTAACGACTTGGGCGCTGTCTCAACGAGAGATCCGGTGAAATTTTAATACCTGTGAAGATGCAGGTTACCCGCGACAAGACGGAAAGACCCCATGGAGCTTTACTGCAGCTTGATATTGAATTTGGGTACGATCTGTACAGGATAGGTGGGAGCCGTAGAGGCAGGAGCGCAAGCTTCTGCGGAGGCGCCGTTGGGATACCACCCTGATCGTATCTAGGTTCTAACCTAGTACCCTAAGCGGGTACGGGGACCGTGTCAGGCGGGCAGTTTGACTGGGGCGGTCGCCTCCTAAAGAGTAACGGAGGCGTTCAAAGGTTCCCTCAGAATGGTTGGAAATCATTCGAAGAGTGCAAAGGCATAAGGGAGCTTGACTGCGAGACCTACAAGTCGAGCAGGGACGAAAGTCGGACTTAGTGATCCGGTGGTACCGCATGGAAGGGCCATCGCTCAACGGATAAAAGCTACCCTGGGGATAACAGGCTTATCTCCCCCAAGAGTCCACATCGACGGGGAGGTTTGGCACCTCGATGTCGGCTCATCGCATCCTGGGGCTGAAGTAGGTCCCAAGGGTTGGGCTGTTCGCCCATTAAAGCGGTACGCGAGCTGGGTTCAGAACGTCGTGAGACAGTTCGGTCCCTATCTGTCGTGGGCGCAGGAAATTTGAGAGGAGCTGTCCTTAGTACGAGAGGACCGGGATGGACGTACCGCTGGTGCACCAGTTGTTTCGCCAGAAGCATGGCTGGGTAGCTACGTACGGACGGGATAAGCGCTGAAAGCATCTAAGCGTGAAGCCCCCCTCAAGATGAGATTTCCCAACTAGTAAGACCCCTTGAAGACGACGAGGTAGATAGGTTGGAGGTGGAAGTGCAGTAATGCATGGAGCTGACCAATACTAATCGGTCGAGGGCTTATCCAAAAGCTACCCCAAAAAGTGAAGAAGAGGCTGACGAAGCTGATTCCGAATACTTTCCGGGGGCCCCGTAAGAAGGGCAAACGCATTTTCGTTTCGGATTCAGTTTTCAGGCGATTAAGCCTGCCGTTTGGTGGCGATAGCGGAAGGGTTCCACGCGTACCCATCCCGAACACGACCGTTAAGCCTTCCAGCGCCGATGGTACTTGGACCGAAGGGTCCTGGGAGACTAGGACGCCGCCAAGCGGAAATTTCCACACACTCTGTGGTATTTTTTTTGCCCTTATTAGTTGAATAGGCATATGAAAAGGGCCTTTAGCTCAGCTGGTTAGAGCGCACCTCTGATAAGGGTGAGGTCAGTGGTTCGAGTCCACTAAGGCCCACCATTTTCCCTGATAGCTCAGTTGGTAGAGCACTCGACTGTTAATCGAGTTGTCACAGGTTCGAGTCCTGTTCGGGGAGCCATCTGGAGAGGTGTCCGAGTTTGGCCGAAGGAGCACGATTGGAAATCGTGTAGGCGCCACAAGCGTCTCGAGGGTTCGAATCCCTCTCTCTCCGTTCGCTTTTGTATCATTGTTAACAGCATGGCTCGTTGGTCAAGGGGTTAAGACACCTCCCTTTCACGGAGGTAACATGGGTTCGAATCCCATACGAGTCATATCATGGAGGCTTAGCTCAGCTGGGAGAGCATCTGCCTTACAAGCAGAGGGTCGGGGGTTCGAACCCCTCAGCCTCCACCATAAATTCCCCACAAAGTGAAGCAGAAGCTTTGTAGAGGATTCCGGATGCTTTCCGGGGGCCTCAAGAGAATATATACTTTTACTGACGCGGGGTGGAGCAGCCCGGTAGCTCGTCGGGCTCATAACCCGAAGGCCGCAGGTTCAAATCCTGCCCCCGCAATACATCCCCAAAAAGTGAAGAAATGCTTTGTAGCATATTCCGATTACTTTCCGGGGACCCCAAAATCTTTATCCTGGAACCGTGGTGTAGTTGGCCTAACATGCCTGCCTGTCACGCAGGAGATCGCGAGTTCGAATCTCGTCGGTTCCGCCATTTTTAAATGGTATTAAGGTATCAGGGATTGTGCATCCTATATCTCGAAGTATAGAGTATCCACCCGATTCCGTAGAACTTGCTAATTATAAATATTGGGGATTAGCCAAGCGGTAAGGCAACGGACTTTGACTCCGTCATTCATAGGTTCGATTCCTATATCCCCAGCCATTATGTATAAGAGCCATTAGCTCAGTTGGTAGAGCACCTGACTTTTAATCAGGGTGTCGAAGGTTCGAGTCCTTCATGGCTCACCATTTTCTCACAAAGTGTGCGCGTGTGGCGGAATGGCAGACGCACCAGACTTAGGATCTGGCGTTTCACGACGTGGGGGTTCAAGTCCCTTCACGCGCACCATGTTTTTGCGGACGTGGCTCAGCGGTAGAGCATCGCCTTGCCAAGGCGAGGGTCGCGGGTTCGATTCCCGTCGTCCGCTCCATATAGATTTTGCGCCCTTAGCTCAGCTGGATAGAGCGTTTGACTACGAATCAAAAGGTCAGGAGTTCGAATCTCTTAGGGCGCGCCATTTATTTTTAGCAAGATGAACCACTGTATTACGGGATGTAGCTCAGCTTGGTAGAGCACCTGGTTTGGGACCAGGGGGTCGCATGTTCAAATCGTGTCATCCCGATTTTATATTTTGCGGGTGTAGTTCAATGGTAGAACTTTAGCCTTCCAAGCTAATAGCGTGGGTTCGATTCCCATCACCCGCTTCATAAACAAAGAAAGAGCTGTGGATTATCCGCAGCTCTTTCTTTGTTTTTTTTTCGGTAAAAGGCTGGGTAGAAAGTATTGAGACCTGAGTAAAGACGTGTATTTAGTGACAGCGGGAGTGCCGGTAGCTGATATATTATATTTACATAATTATCCGCATTGAATACATGAAGCCAAGGAGCATACCGCATGACCAACAAAGTAATTCGAATCTTCAAAATTATCAACGCGATCCAGTCTAATCCCGGAATTACAGCCACCGATCTTGCATTCAGATGTGATGTGGCCCTCCGGACGATTTACAGGGATCTTGATATGATCAGCCATTTTGCCCCGGTTACAAATGAAGGCAGGGGGACCGGCTACAGGTTCCTGGGAAAGTTTTTTCAATATCCGCTGGATTTCTCTGAGCAGGAGGCATTGGCATTCTCCCTTTTGCCCTCAGTGCTGAATCCGGACAAAATCCCCCCGGGTTTTCACACCGCCTATGACAAGGTTATGGGCACACATCTGAAAGAGAAATCTAAGCAGAATGGAATTCTGGAGAACATTGCGGATATTATTCAAATGGGGAAACCGGCTTACCGCAAAGAAAGCCGGAATTTCCTGCAGCCGATTATCGGAGCGATTCTGGAACAAAGGAGCATCCGGACTATTTATCACTCTCAGTCACGCAATACCACAACAGAACGTGAAATTGATCCCTATTATTTAATTCCGCGCGGCCAGCGATTTTATCTTATTGGGTACTGTCATGTTAAGGGGGCCGTCCGTACCTTCCGTATGAGCCGGTTTCAGCAGGTTGAGGTCACGGACTCATGCTTTGACAAAAGCGGGTTTAATATTAGAAGTTATTTGAAGCATACCTGGTCGATTAACCGCGGGAATAAATACATAAGGTTCAAGGTGCGCTTTTCTCCTGAGGTGGCGCGCTACATTAAGGAAGAAGAATTATTTGTTCATCCACGGATGAGCGATGGGCAGGACGGCAGTCTTCTGTTCGAAGTGACTGTTAACAATGCTAATGAGTTCATGAAATGGATATTGCAATATGGCCCCAATGCGGAGATTCTCGAACCCCTGTCGGCCAGAGCGGAGCTTCAACTTCAATTGGAGCAGTGGGTGGGGCTTTATCAGTAGAGTTGCTTTTAAAATCGATAAATCCCCGGGCTACGAGCCCGGGGATTTTTATTGGAAGCTTTTTATTCAGCTGCAGGTACAGGCAATCCAAGTCCGGCAGCCACACGCTGCCCGAACTCAGGATCAGCTTTGTAGAAGTGGCCGATCTGGCGGATTTTGATCTCATCGTATTCCACAGGTGTCATGGCCCCTACGATATTCTGGACAAGCCGGGCACGTTCCTCTTCACTCAGCAGACGGTACAGATCACCAGCTTGTGTATAATGATCGTTGTGATCGTAAGGCACACTGTCTGCCTGGCCGGAAACTTTAAAAGCTGCAGGCTTATGCTGCGGAGATTCTGTAGCACCGCCAAAGCTGTTAGGCTCGTAGTAGACGGACCCGCCGCCATTGCTGGTGGAATTCATCGCACCGTCACGCTGGTTATTGTTCACCTCGGCGACAGGCCGGTTAATCGGCAGCTGGTTGTGGTTGGCACCTACCCGGTAACGGTGGGCATCGGCATAAGCGAACAGGCGCCCCTGGAGCATTTTGTCGGGTGATGCTTCAATTCCGGGCACGAATGAACCTGGGGAGAAGGTGGCCTGCTCAACTTCTGCGAAATAGTTCTCAGGATTACGGTCCAGTACCATGCGGCCGACCTCAATCAACGGATAATCCTTCTGCGACCAGACCTTGGTTACGTCAAAAGGATCGAACCGGTACGTATCCGCATCCTCCTCCGGCATAATCTGCACACACAGTCTCCATGCCGGGAAATCGCCTTTATCAATGGCGTTAAATAAGTCCTCGGTATGATAATCCGGATTCTCACCAGCAAGCTGTGCCGCCAGGTTGACATCCAGATTTCTTACACCCTGTTCTGTTTTAAAATGATATTTCACCCACACAGCCTTACCCTCGGCATTAACCCACTTAAACGTATGGCTTCCGAACCCGTGCATATGACGGAGCGTTGCCGGAATACCGCGGTCTGACATCAGGATGGTAACCTGGTGCAGCGACTCGGGCGATAATGACCAGAAATCCCACACCGCGTTCGGATTTTTCAGGTGAGTCTGCGGATGACGTTTCTGGGTATGGATGAAATCCGGGAACTTGATCGCATCTCGGATGAAGAAAACCGGCGTATTGTTGCCGACAAGATCATAATTGCCTTCCTCAGTGTAAAATTTAACGGCAAAACCGCGCGGGTCGCGCACAGTATCGGCAGAACCCAGCTCACCGGCCACGGTTGAAAAGCGGATAAACATAGGGGTGCGCTTGCCTACTTCAGACAAGAAGGCCGCTTTGGTATATTGGGACAAATCCTGTGTAACCTCAAAATATCCATGAGCACCGGCCCCTTTGGCGTGAACGACACGCTCTGGAACACGTTCTCTGTTGAAATGGGCCAGTTTCTCGAGCAGATGAACATCCTGCAGCAAAGTGGGTCCACGGGAACCTGCTGTCATTGAATTCTGATTGTCTCCTACGGGGGCGCCCCAGCTTGTTGTAAGTTTGTTATTGCTTTGACTCATGAATACACTCACCTCGGTATAGGATTTGAATTTAGAATTAGTATAAGTTCTATAATAACAAAAATTTAATGAAAATCAATCCTTTTTTATAATTATTTTAATTAACAATAAAAGAGCCTTCCCTCCGCCAAAGCAGAGGAAAGGCTGGTAATGAGACAGATCTCCGGACAATCATGGAGTTTCAGGATCGTTTAATAAATTTTCGGTAATACTGGCTTAACCCTTGATGTACATTTTGTTGTAGTATTCATCCAGCATTCGTTTGCTTGCGAATTCGGTGCGGGTAGTTTCGATACTCTTGTGCATCATTTCTACCCATTTATCACGGTTCTCATAAAAGGTCGGGACTACCCGGTTCAGGAGGGTATCATATAGTGCGTCGCTGTCATGCTTGTCGAGCACTGCGAAATCAGTAGTTTCAAAACCGTCGCCAATCTGCCAGCCATTCTCCCCGTCAATGCAGGCTTCCGGCCACCAGCCATCCAGGATGGAGCAGTTCAGCACCCCGTTCATCGCAGCCTTCATTCCGGAGGTTCCGCTCGCTTCCAGCGGTCTGCGCGGATTGTTGAGCCAAATGTCGGATCCCCGGGTCAGCTGTGCACCGATCGTCATGTCGTAGTTTTCCAAGAAAACTACGCTCTTCGGATACTTCTTCATCATAGCGACGAGGTTGCTGACGATTTTTTTGCCGTTGTCATCCAGCGGATGGGCTTTGCCGGAGAAGACGATTTGGATTTTGCCGTCTCTCAGGTAAGGCTCGATCACTTCCGGCTGGGAGAAAATCAGGTCGCTGCGCTTGTAAGGTGCGGCACGGCGGGAGAAGCCGATCAGCAGATTGTCGGGATTCAAGGCAATGCCGGAACGCTCCTCAATAAAGCCGATCAGTTCATTCTTGATCTCTTGATGTGTAGCCCATAGATCGCCGCCTTCCTCGAAGGCGCGGGTCATCCGTTCGTCTACCCAGGTAGGGGTATGAATGGCATTGGTGATGCCGATGATTTCCGATCTGCCGGCAACCTCTTTCCACATTTTATTAGCAGTATCGGCGTGCAGCTGGGCAACGGCATTGGAGATCCGGGACAGGCGTAGGCCGGCCACGGTCATGTTGAACGGTTCACCGCCGATCCGCTCCATTTGGTCACGGGTTAAGCCGTTAAAGGCACTCATGTACTCCAGACGGTCTAGCGGATGGGTCTCATTGCCTTCCTTTATCGGTGTGTGGGTTGTGAACACAACTTCTTCGCGTGTCGCTTTCCAGGCTTCTTCAAAGGTGCTGCCGCCGGACATCTTCTCACGGATTAGCTCGATTGCAGCCAGCGCAGCATGGCCTTCATTGAAATGATAGACATCGATCGGAATCTGCAGCGCACGCATTGCCTTCACCCCGCCAATGCCGAGCACAATCTCCTGTGCGATCCGTTCTTCACCAAACCAGCCGTACAGCTGGCCGGTAATCCAGGCATCACTGTTCTCCGGGATATCCGTATCAAGCAGGTAAAGGGGGCTATTGCCGAATTGCTCGGTTTTCCACACTTTGCAGACCACATCGGTTTTTCTGACTTTTACAGTAACCTTAACCCCTGTATCTTCTAGAAAATCATAGACATAATTGTGGTAAGAGTCATAGGGATTGCCATTCGCATCAATTTTCTGGTCCGTGTAGCCTTGCTTCCACTTCAGTCCGATAGGGATGATTGGGGCACCAATGTCCTTTGCACCTTTGATGTAATCTCCAGCAAGGATGCCCAGGCCGCCGGCATACATTTTGAAGTCGGAATGCAAGCCATACTCCATGCTGAAATAAGCGACAGACGGTAATTTGTTCTGGTTCACTTGATAAGCCTCCTAAATACGAATTAGTTTGGAATCAGGTGTTGCTGTAAGCTACATCTAAGGTGCAAACGTTTGCTCAAAACAGTGAAGCTTTCCCTGGAAGCGATTGCACATCTATTCTAGCACATTTGCTGAACAAAAGCATAGCGAAGTTTGAAAAACAACTCGACCTGGAAAAGCATACAGATTCCGTAAGCCGGGACTGCACAAAGTAGGTATCCTTGGCTAGTGCCAGGGGAGTATCACAAGCTCCGGACTGAGCAAAACCTCCCAAATATTCATTTTTGCTCATCAGGCGGAGGACGGCAACCGAAATATATGATGAAATACATCACAGCATAGGGGGAACGCGAACACATGAAAAAATTCCTTAGTATCTTTGCAAGCTGTCTTGTGGCAGTCAGCATGATGTCGGGAGCGGCACTGGCAAAATCTGAAAACGGTAACGGAAAGGGTAACAGCAACGGTAACAGCACTAAAGAAGCTGTTGTGAAACCTGCTGCAACACCTGCTGCAACACCTGCAGCCGACAAAGCGAAAGAAAAGGAAAAAGAGAAGGGCAATGAAAAGGCTAAAGAGAGCGTTACTTCTGTTACATATGCTACATATGAAAACAAGGGTCATAATGGATATAAAGGGCTTCTGAATGCCATTGAAAATGTGAAGGACAAGCCGGCAGGGGCTGTTATAGCCGGGTTGTTGTTGACCAAATATAATACTGAGCTGACACCGGAAATGAAAGCTGAGCTGGAGGCCATTCAAGATAAGGATGCTGCGCTGTCGGCACTTGCGGATATGCTGAAGGAGCGGGGAAGTGTAACTGACGCAGTGTATGTTCAGAAGGAAGCTATTTTGGCCAATGTCAAGAATCTGAATTCATACAAAAAGCTTGGTGAGCTGTATGCACAAACCGGTCAAAACGGGATAAAGCTGTATGTTAACGGCGAAGAGTCTACCTCAGCAGTTGCTCCAATTCTTAAAGCCGGAACTACTTTAGTACCGTTCAAGGCTATTGCGGAGGCCCTCCAGGCTGAGGTGGTCTGGAACGCGAAGGATCGCTCTGTTACCATGACCCGGGAAGGGACTACCGTGAAGCTGTTTATCGATAAGAAGACTGCATATGTCAACGGTCAGGAAATCATTCTCCAGGTGACGCCTGCCATCGTTAAGGGCAATACTGTGGTGCCTGCCCGCTTTGTCAGTGAAGCCTTGAAGGCCACTGTCAAATGGGAGCCGGTATCCCAATCAGTAGTTATCTACGAAGAGTAGTACATTTCAATATTTGCTAAGGCACGGCAGATACTGCCGTGTCTTTTAGCGTATAAGGATAGAAATAGATCACGTCATCGTTTGATTAATCCGGGGAAATCCGAGTAAGATAGAGAGTAACAAGTGTAGGATGGTGAAAAGATTGGGAATCGTGATAATTGGCAGCCTGAATATGGACATGGTCGTGCGCACAAGCCGGGCTCCTGAGGCCGGAGAGACCTTGTTTGGACAGGCCTTTGCCTTGTCTCCAGGCGGAAAAGGGGCTAACCAGGCTGTAGCCGCCGCCCGTCTTGGCGCAGAGGTGACGATGATCGGCAGAGTGGGCAAGGATGGTTTTGGCCGTGAACTGCTTGAGGTCATGCGGCACGAGGGGGTCCATACGCAGTATATAGGGCAAAGTGAAACCCAGGCTACAGGTGTAGCTTCCATCGTAGTGGATGAAGAAGGGGAGAACCGGATTATCGTTGTGCCTGGGGCGAATCTTGAAATGGGACGTGAGGATATCGCAGCACTGGCACCGGTTATCAGCCAAGCGGAAATGGTGGTCATGCAGCTGGAAACGGATCTACGTATGTGTGAACAGGCTGCGTCTATGGCGTATAGCTATGGGATCCCGGTGATTCTCAACCCTGCCCCGGCCCGCGCCCTTAACGATGAATTGTTACAGCATGTGGCCTACCTGACTCCAAATGAAACGGAGGCAGGCATACTCTCGGGAATGGAAGTGAACAGCATCACGGATGCCGGGAAGGCCGCGCGGATTCTGCTGCAAAAAGGCGTAGCGAATGTAATCGTTACGCTCGGTGCCAAAGGGGCACTGATTGTGAATGATACCGGCAGCCAGCACATTCCGGGATTTCCGGTACAAGCCGTGGATACGGTTGCTGCCGGAGATTCTTTTAACGGTGCGCTGGCCTATCAGCTGACCTCCGGAAAAACGCTTGCGGAAGCCGTCCGTTTCGCTAATGCTGTCGGTGCGCTGGCGGTAGGCAAGCACGGGGCAATTCCATCACTGCCGCAGCTGGCGGAGGTTGAACAGCTCCTCAAGGAATCGGCCGGAGCCTAAGGTATATTATAAGCATATTGAGATACATAAGGAGCTGAACATAATGAGCGGTACTGTAACGGTTAAAAATGTAACGCTGGGTGAGGGAATACCTAAAATCTGTGTACCGCTGGTTAGTGGCACATTGGCTGAACTGGAAAAAGAGGCTGAGGCGCTGAAAGCTCTCGCACCGGATGTAGTCGAGTGGCGGAGCGATTATTGGGCCGGAGTGGACGATATCGCAGCAGTTATGGAAGCACTGGAGCGGATTCAGTCCATTCTGCCGGACATTCCGCTGATCTTCACGTTCCGCAGCGCCAGGGAAGGCGGGGAGAAGGAGATCTCCACCGAATATTATATTCAGCTCAATAAAGCGGCCGCTGAGAGCGGCTGGGTCGATATTATCGATGTGGAGCTGTTCAACGAGGAGACTGTCGTACGTGATTTAATTGCGGCTGCCCATGCCTGCGGGGTGTTCGTAATCCTGTCCAATCATGATTTTGAGGGAACGCCGTCCGAAGAGGAGATTGTTTCCCGGCTGTGCAGGGCACAGGAGCTTGGAGGCGATCTGCCGAAGATTGCCGTTATGCCGGGCAGTCCGGGGGATGTGCTGACACTGCTGGCAGCAACGAATAAGATGCAGGAGCAATATGCGGACCGTCCCATCATTACGATGTCCATGGCCGGAGAAGGGGTAATAAGCCGCCTGGCCGGAGAAATCTTCGGCTCGGCGCTGACCTTTGGTGCAGCACACAAGCCCTCGGCTCCGGGCCAGGTAGCGGTAACAGAGCTGCGCAGAGTGCTGGAGCTGCTGCACCGCAGCCTGTGAGCCTTGAGTCTTGAATAAACCGGGAGAATACAGACAGCTCCATCAGTCGGAGCTGTCTTTTTGCTGATCCTCCACCGTGATTCCCCGTGACTTAAATACGTCCTTAGCCACAAAGGTTGCATTCAGCACACGCGGAAATCCGGCGTAAGGCGCGCAGTGCAGGATGGCTTCTACTATTTGTTTAGGAGAGAGTCCTACATTAAGCGCAGCATTGATGTGAACGTTAAGCTGTGGTTCACAGCCGCCGAGAGTGGTGAGTGAGGAGATGGTGATCAGTTGGCGCTGCCGCAAATCCAGCCCATCACGGGTATAAATATCGCCAAAAGCAAACTCGATTACAAATTGTCCTAAATCGGGAGAGATGTCTTTCAACGATTCAATCACTTTGGCTCCCCCGGTACCATCCACCTCCATCAGCTTTTCCCAACCGCGATTATAACGTTCTGTAGTCATAAGTAAACCTCCGTTTATATAAAATTTTTATGCTCTACACACAGAGTACAGCTTAGAGCGCGCTCTAATGCAACTGTTCATTTGCTGTGGTATGATTTCAGCATGAACAAGTTACTTACGATTCAGGAAATGTCCCGCCTAACGGGACTATCCGCGCATACGCTGCGGTATTACGAGAAGGTAGGCATGCTGGAGGGCGTGTCCAGGAATGAACAGGGATACCGTGCCTATTCCGAGGCCGATGTGTCTTGGGTTCAGTTTCTGGTCATTCTGAGGGAGCTGGATATTCCAATCCGGGAAATGAAGCGTTATTCCGATCTGCGCAGCCAGGGTCTCTCCACCGTCCATGAGAGACGATTGATGCTGGAGGCCCATCAGAGCAGGGTCCAGCAGCAGATGCAGAAGCTCGGCGATAATCTCGGGAAGATTGAGGGCAAGATTCAATACTACAAAGAAATGGAGGAAGAGGCGGAAGCTTAGATACAAAAGAGCGGCAGCGAATGTCCGCTGCCGCTGCCGCTTCATGGTCAAAGAACGCCCTATAATAAGGGCAGGTGAACCCTGAAGCTGAAATCTGGTCTACTCTTGCCCGGTCCCGGTATACACATGAACGGCATCCCTCAGAAACTTGGCCATGCCGGGACGGACCTTGTCATAGTATGCGGTAAACCGCTCATCATCCACGTACATCTGGGCAACTCCGGCATGGGCTTCCTTCGTGTAAGTGTCCCAGTAGAAGCTGAGCCACTGGCGGTGCAGGTCAGCGGCTTTTTGCGCCAGCTCGCTGGCAGAATCGCCTTCCTCCATCGCCTGCTCCAGTGACTCGAACATGTCTGCTTCGAGCTGCTGAAGGGCAGTGTACTGCTCTTCCGTCATATTGCTCAGCTTGCGGTTCGACTTCTCTACGGCTTCCCCGCCGTATTTCTCCCGGACCTCTTGTCCGTATTTCTGCTCGTTATCGTCGATAAGCTTCTGCTTAAAGCCTGCGAATTTCTCTTCATTACTCATGGTCATTCTCCCTTCTGATTGGGCCAGTGTCTGCTCGACGTTCGCAATCAGCTCATCCAGCTGATTCCTCCGCTGAAGCAGCTTCTCATGGTGTTCCCGCAGAGCCTGTGCACTGTCAAAGGACGGTGAGGTTACGATTTCCTTGATTGCCTCCAGGGTTAGGCCGAGCTCGCGGTAAAACAGAATCTGCTGCAGCAGATCTACTTCAGCCTGGCCGTAAATACGGTATCCCGAGGAGTTAATTCTTGCAGGCCTCAGAAGTCCGAACTCATCGTAATAACGCAGCGTCCGTGTGCTGATCCCCGCAAGCGCCCCCAGCTTCTGTACGGTATATTCCATAATGACTGCCTCCTGTAACAGTTTCTCAGCGTTAGATTCCTCTGTATGACTGCTCATCCCGCCGGTAAGCTGCTGCTTACAAGACCACTCTACACCTTCACGTAACGGCAATGTCAAACGCTATTTTTATTGTTACCATCTTTAGTATCAGATAGGCAAAAGATACGAAAAAGCGGCAGTCCCCGCGGGGAAACCCCAACTGGAAAACTGCCGCTATCCATACCGTCTAAAGCTATAGATTACTTCTTGCCCAGCTGTGCTGCAAAATAGGCCTGCAGTTCCGCCGCTTTGCGGGGATCGGCCAAAGCGTCTTCACCCGGGAAGTAGTGCTCGGCAACCAGCTCCCAGGTGGGGACGATTTTTTGCGAGGTCATGGCTTTGATCGCAATTTTGACCGTTTTGCGCTCTCTGGCATTGGAGAAGGTGTCCACATAGTGCTGGGACCGCTCAAAGTCCAGCTCCGGGAAGACTGCACGGAAAATCTCTGCAGTCATCTTGGCATCGTCTAGCGCCCGGTGGGCGGAGCCGGAAGGCTCAAGCCCAAACAGCGCCATCGCACCTTCAACGCTGATGTCATTGCTGAGTCCGCGTGCACGCAGCACCCCTTTGAGGAGATCAAAATAGGTTGCCGCCATCCAGTAGGCGTCGTCCATTTTGTGCATCCGGATGTCCTGAATGATCCGTTTCATGTCCTCGCCGCCCCAGGTCAGGAGCAGAACGCCGTCAGGGCTTTGATCGAGCCAGGCCCGGAACGCGGTAATGACTTTGGGGAACCGGTCAGCGACATCGATATCCTCTTGGGGGATGCCGGTTTTTTTCTTAATAAACGAATTCAGGGTAGAGAAATATATAGGTTTGATTAAGGCGGAGAACTCATCCTTAAGCTGCAATGAAGCGTCTAACCGGACGGCTCCAATCTCAATGACCTCCATAGGATGCTCGCTGGCAAATTTGCGGCCGTTGAATTCGATGTCCAGAATAATATAATCCACAGGTAATGCCTCCGTTTCAGTGACTGGCGCTTTCAAGCCGAAGCATGCGCCGACTCTTCTATTTTAGCAAAAAAAGCGGACAAAAGGGAAACAGGCCTGGAATTGGCGACGGGCAGCGTGAATGTATGATATTTTGGCGCAGAGGTATAGGAAGCAGGAGTAGCAGACAACAGAGGAGAAGAAGTAGAAATGGAAATTGAAGCAGAGGAAGGGGATTCTTGGATGCTTCCGCAACCTGTCTACTGGATTGGCGGCTCAGCTTGTGCAGGCAAGAGTACACTTGCGGGAATGTATGCGGATAAATACGGAATGAGCAAGCCTGTTAGGAGACGAACTGGTTTTCATCCGGTTCCACATGCTGGCAGGAAGTCTATGGCAGAAGGGGGGAAGTTACTATGGAAGATAACAAGGAAGCAGTGCTCAAGAGGCATATCTGCGAACTGGAAGAAAAACTGCTGAGCGCGGAGGTACGGACCTGCCCGGAGGAGCTGTCCGGGCTGCTCGCAGATGATTTTTTTGAATTCGGAAGCTCGGGAAGAGTGTGGTATAAGAAGGATTTAATGGGGGAGGACGGGGCAGGTGAGGTCCGGATGAGCTTGAGCGGGTTCGAACTTCATCTGTTGTCTGAGACGGCCGCTCTTACTACTTACCGGATTCTGAACGAAGAAACGGGGGGAGCGACGCTGCGCAGCTCGGTTTGGAAGCTACAAAACGGCCGCTGGCAAATGTTCTTTCATCAAGGGACGCCGGCCGGGAGTCCAAGCCATCCATTGCCGTTGATCTGCTCCGCTATTAGTCTCTGATCACATGGCCCTGACCGAGGGTGACCTCAATAAACCCGGCCATATGCCGGGCTTGATAGCGGATCGGCCTGCCGCTGCCCATAATAACAATGTTGCGGATATCGGCAGAGCCTTCCGCAGGAAGGGCGAAAGCTTTGACATAAGGGTATTCTTCGCTAAGTGTAGTATGGATGGCGTTCATCAGCCGGTCATTGTCAATTCTGCCCATCAGATTCATCACGATCGCACCGCGCGGATGGAGCTTGGAACGGGTGAGACGGAAAAACTCGCTGGAGGTTAGATGCGGCGGGGTTCCGGCGGCTGTGAAGGCATCCAGCAGGATGTAATCATAACGTCCGTTTTGCTCATGCTCCAGGAGGCTCCGGCCATCCCCAATCATGACGTTGTCCTGATTATAGCCGAAGTGGGTTCTGCTATAATTTACGACTTCAGCGTTCACCTCTGCTACCCTAAAGCTCTTCTCCGCAAAATAACCGGCAATCGTTCCGACTCCGTGTCCGATCAGGAACACATCCTGAAAATAGGGCTCATTGCACTCCATTAAATGAATCATGGCCCGCGGATATTCAAAGACAACGCGCCGCGGATGCTCCAGATCAAGCACACCCTGAATGGCATCGCCGGAAAACTGGAGAACGCGAAAACGTCCCTTTTCACCATATAGCTCTGTAGTTTCATACACCTGGATCTCATTGTTATTCCGTGATGCCGGGAACTGTGTCTGCAAAATATCGGTCTCCTTATACGAGGGAAATTCGTTTGTATTCGTTCGGTGTGACGCCGACGATTCTTTTGAACAGCTTGTTGAAATAAGCGGGATCGGGATAGCCGACTTCGGTGCCGATTTCATGCACCTTCAGGTCGTGGGCACTCTTCAGCAGCTGTTTGGCTTTACGGATGCGGATTTCAATAATATAGTCGGTTAGGGTGAGCCCAGTCTCCTGCTTGAACAATTTGCTGAGATAGCTTGGCGTTAGGAATACCATACCCGCGAGCGTATTCAGGTCAGCATGCTGATTATAATTGGCCGATACCCAGCGCTTCACCGTTTCCACCGCCGTGCCGGACATCTCGAGCCGGTGGGTGCGGATTTCATTTAATGCTGCGGAGAAAGGAGTGGTGAACAGCTCTTCCATTTCGCTAAGGCTCATGCAGGCTTTGATCTGCTCCTCCAGCCTTGGGCGGGACTCTATCCGGTAGACGGCTTCGAATTCCGGTAATTCTTTGCGGGCAGTTTCCTCCACCTGCTGCAGGGAGCGGAGAATCAGGTCCGGATTGGCCTGCCCCGCTTCAAGCACGCGGAACATCTTGCGGATCCACTCCCGAGCTCCGGCGGTATTTAGAATCTGCAGATCATGGATCAGCGGCTCCCGGAACGGAGCGAAAGGATCGGCTGGAGACTTCTCCGCAACATTAAGCTCCTCTATAGCAGCATAATGCAGCGGCTGCGGATTATAAATTCCCGCATCACAGGCCTGCTTGGCTTCGAGATAAGCGGTTCTCAGTCTGGCCGGATCGGAATAGGAACGGCTTACCCCGATGTGCAGGCGCTGATTCCTGCCGGGCGGACCGACATAATCTATGAGATCGCGCTGCTCCTCAGGGGTTAACGGTTGCGGGGAATAACGGACCCATACCTGAATGCCTTTATGAATCTCCAGAAGGTCAAATAAGGCTCCTTTCTCTTGCCGCAGACGCTCGGCATAGGCTAGGGCCGTTTCCCGGGTTCCGCCTCTCAGGACATAGACCGTGAAATACGGCTGAGGTAAACCCAGACCCTCTAAAAGAATAGCAGAAGGCTGCTCGATTTGCAGCAGGGAGAGCAGCAGCCCGGAGCGCTGGCATTCTTCCTTGTCATGCTGCAGCTTGCGTTCCTGCTCCAGTCTGTACAGCACTTCGAAGAGCTGTTCTTTGTTGATCGGTTTGAGCAGGTAATCCACGGCTGAGCTGCGGATGGCTTCCCGGGCATAATTGAATTCAACGAATCCGCTCATCAGCAGCGAGCGGATCTGCGGGTGGCTCGCTTTCAGCCGCCTGATCAGCTCCAGACCGCCGACCTGCGGCATACGGATATCGGTAATGACAACGTCCAGCTGAAGGGAAGGAAGCTCATCCAGCAGATGCTTGCCGTCGGGATAAGTACCAACGACACAGAAGGCGCTGCTCTCCTTGCTGATCATCCGGGCCAGGCCTTCGCGGATCAGAACCTCATCATCTACAATCGCAATACGCAGCAATCTGGATATCCCCCTTTCCTGACTAATAGTCCAGCATATATAGTACTATTCCTCAACGCGGGCGCCCGAGAGGTCGTCAATTCTTAGAATGACGCGGGTGCCCCGGCCAAGCTCGCTGTATACACGCAGCCCGAAGGCGTTGCCGTAATGGAGGCGAATCCGCTCATTTACATTGCGCAGGCCGATGCCGAACATTTCGCCATCGGCCCCGTTCATCAGGTTATTGTTTAGCAGCCGCAGGGTACCCTCGTCCATGCCGACACCGTCATCACTGACGCAAAATACGATTTTGCCATCCTCAGCCCAAGCGGTAATAATTATGGCACCCGGGCCCTCCTTAGCCTCCAGGCCATGAAATACGGCATTCTCGACAATCGGCTGGAAGACCAGCTTAATGACCGGAAGCGGAAGGAACTCCTCCGGCACTTCAATATTCAGGCTGAATTTGTCCGGGAAGCGGATTTGCAGCAGATGCAGATAATTACGCACATGATCCAGCTCATGCCGGATGGTTACCATTTCATCGCTGCGGACAATTCCGTAACGCATTTGCAGGCCGAGCAGGTAAGTCAGCCTGGCTACACGGGGATCATCACTGCCCTCTGCCAGCATGCGGATGGATTCCAGCGTGTTGTAAATGAAGTGCGGGTTGATCTGATTCTGCAAGGCCCGCATATCGGCTTTTTGCTTCCGTTTTTCCGTAAGCGACACTTCCTGAAGCAGGTCTTTGACCCGGATGATCATCCGGTTGAAGTGGCTGCCGAGCATCCCGATTTCATCGTTATATTTGGGTGAAAGCCAGACATCCAGATTGCCATGCTGCACCTGCTTCATCAGGCGGACCATCGATTTTAGCGGTTTGGTCAGCGCATAGGAAATGAATGTTGCCACAACCAAAGCAAAGGCTACAATCGCCAAAGTCGTCAAGATCAGCGTATTGCGGGTCTTCTGCACCGGGGTAAGGATCCGTTCCAGCGGAATGGTGACCATGGTCGTCCATCCGGTCTTTGGGGAAACAGTATATACTGCCAGATAATCCCGGCCCTCCAAGTGAATCTGGAAATGCCCCTCCGCCTGATCCGTATTCTGCAGCAGCAGGGGGATATCATGCTGCTGCAGAACGCGGCTCTGCGGATCTGTATTTAAACCGCCATAGATAAGCTGTCCTTGATCGTCCACAATCAGGGTATTCCCCTGGGTGACGGTATTGACCGGCTCAGCGATGCCCTTGAACAGGCTGATGTCGATATCGAAGACGAGCATCCCGATCGGCTTCAGCGAGCTGACCGAGGTAATCGTGCGCAGGACGCTGAATACTTCCCGGTGATCACTGTCGTTCACCCGGATGAAGTGACGGCCTTGCACAACAGGAGCTACCCCGGCCCCTTCGGTCAGTCTTTGCCACTGCGCCATCCGTTCTTCCGGGAATAGTTCATTAATGCCGGGAGCCCTATCATAGAAGACCGATCCGTATTTGTCCACCAAGTATACGGCAATGATCTCGTCTTTCGTATGGTTCAAATAGCTTAGGAACATCGACATGCTGGTGTTCTTTTCCCAGTCGGTATTCTGCTGCTCCAGATAGAACTGGACATCGGTATTATACAGCGGCAGCGCTGTATATCTCTTCAAATCGGCGACATACCTGTCGATGGTATCCGAAGCACTGCCCGCCATTTGCCCCGCGCTCGTCGTGGAGTTCTGCAGCACCGAATTGAAGGTGGAGCGGGAGGAGAGGTAGCTGACATAAGTGATCGGCAGGGAAAGAAGAAAGACGAATACGACAATCAGCTTGCGCTCCATCGGCAGGTTGGCCAGAAACAGCCATAGCCTGCGCGGGATACTCAGGATGTATGATACCAATGTAGTAATCCTTTCCGCACATCCCCCTATTTCACGGCCCCGCTGGTTACCCCCTCAAAGATATAACGCTGCAGGAAAAAGTACAGGATGACCGTCGGCAGCAGAATCAGCAGAATTGCGGCACAGATCAGGTTCCATTCGCCCGAATTGACTCCCTGGAAGCGCATGAGAATGGTGGTTACCACGCCAAGGCTTTGTTTGGGTATATAAAGGTAAGGGATGTACATGTCATTGTAGATGCTGATCGTCTTCAGAATCAATAGCGTAGCTGTTGCCGGAGTTAAGAGCGGGAAGATGATCGAACGGTAGATTTTAAACAGGGAGGCACCTTCCACCATGGCACTTTCATCGAGATCAAAAGGGATGTTGCGGATAAACTGCAGGTACAGAATGATCTGGATCACGTCTGCGCCGATGTAGAGCACGATAGGGGCGCCGAGTGTGTTGTAGAGACCCATATTTTTGATGATGCCAAAGGTGGCGACCTGTGTGGTAATGCTTGGAATGATAGTGGCTACCAGATAAGCTCCGAATACAACCGGTTTCAGCTTAAAAGAGAAGCGGCCCAGCACGTATGCCACCATTGTGCCAAACAGAATGTTCAGGGTCAATGTAATTATAATGATCACAAGCACATTGCCGAACCCGCTGAGGAGACCCCCGCGCTGGAAGACGGCGGTAAAGTTGTCGAAGTTCAGGAAGCTTTTGGGCAGAGCCATGGAGCTGCTGGAGTTGAACTCGTCGGTAGATTTAAAGGCATTAACGATGACCACATAAGGAGGGAAAAGGACGACAAATACCCCGATCAGCAGCGTGATGTATTTGATGAAATCTACAAGGCGAAATTTGGTATGTGCCATGTTTATTTGTCTCCTCCCCGGTTAAGTACCAGCTGCTGCACCAGCAGCACAATGACGACAAAGAAGAGCAGGATGATGCTCATTGCCGAGGCCAGCCCGTAATTGTTAAAAGCAAATGCCGTATCGACTACTTTCTGCACGTAAGTCTCGCTGGCACCTGCAGGGCCGCCTTTCGTCAGTACGAACGGCA
This sequence comes from Paenibacillus tianjinensis, assembly GCF_017086365.1. Classification (NCBI taxonomy): domain Bacteria; kingdom Bacillati; phylum Bacillota; class Bacilli; order Caryophanales; family Paenibacillaceae; genus Paenibacillus; species Paenibacillus tianjinensis. The sequence goes on from NZ_CP070969.1 coordinate 777,244, forward strand.
GATCGAAAACTTCCAGTGCGCCAGTTACCGTCAGGAACAGGTTCAATTGAATCACAGGCTTCATATTCGGCAGCGTAATTCTCCATAAGGTCTGGAAGGAGCCTGCGCCGTCGATTTTGGCCGCTTCATAAATATCTTTGGGAATAGCCTGTAAAGAGGCGATGTAAATAACCATGTTGTAGCCCATAAACCGCCAGAAGCCGGTGGATGCCAGCGAGTAGTTAACCAGCCCTTCGGTACCGAGCCAGCTGGTCTGGGCCAGATGGTGAAGGCCGATATTATCTAAAAACAGATTCAGTGATCCGTTAGTGGTGTCAAACACATAGCCGAACATGAAGGCCACTGCGACGCCGTTCATAATGTAAGGCAGGAACAGCATAATCCGGAAGGCGTTTTTGCCCCGCAGCTTGCTGCTCAGCACGACGGCGAAGTAAATGGCGACGATATTCTGGACGATCCCCATCACAAAGTAGGCAAAGTTATGGGTGAACACTTTGAAAATATCGGGATTACTGAATACCTCGCGGTAATTGTCCAGGCCGACCCATGGCTTCTCGGGGCTGTAGCCGTCCCAGTTGGTGAAGCTATAGTAAACCAGCTTAATCGCCGGGTAATAGGTGAACGTTGCCAGAAGCAGCAGCGGAATCAGCAGAAAGGATACGATAATAATGGTCTTCTGTTTGTTATAGGATAATGTCCCGAACATTTCTCAGCCTTCCTTCCGTAAAAAGCTCTCTTTAAGATTGACGACAAAATGGATTATCCAGAGAAGGCATAATCCATTTTGCGCCGAAGTTTATGCGGAGTTACTCTGCAGCGAGTTTATTGGATCAATAGCCGAGGTCTTTTTTCGCTTTGGCCCATGCTTTGTTCCATTTGTCGAAGACGGTTTGCGGATCTTTAGCCAGGACGAACTCCTGAGCCATAGCCGGCAGGTCGAGCTGTGCTTTGTTGGTGATTTCAGTTACTTTCGCGTCATCCACGGTACCTTCTTGCAGAACTACGCCAGTAGCCTGGAATTCTTTAAGCTGTGCCAGGTTGGATTCTTTGCCCTTGAGCGGGGAGATGAATCCGGCAAAATCCTCATATCCGGAATCTTCGATCATCCATTTTACGAAGGCTTTGGCAGCGTCTACATTTTTGCTGTTCTTAGCAACCGCATAGAAGAAGTCAGGGCTCAGCGGAGCTGTAAGTGTGCCTGAGTTGTCATAAGGAAGCGGGAAGAAGCCTACATTGTCCGAAGTGGTGCCGGCGCCGATAACCTGGTTGATTACCCAGTTGCCCAGGAAGTACATGGCGAATTTGCCGGAGGCGATGTCCTTCTTCGATTGTTCCCAGTTGGTGGAGTTGATGTCTTTTTCCAGATAGCCCTTTTCATTCAGCTCTCTAAGCAGGCTAAGCGATTTGCCATAGCCGTTATCCATTGTGAAAGGCGTGTCGGAATTCAGCTTCTCATTCGGGAAATCAGGGTTTCCGGCAATAATCCGGGGAACGGAGTATACCCAGTCGTTAAGCGGCCATTTGTCTTTGAAGTTGGAAGCGAGCGGCACTACACCGGCGGCTTTCAGCTTTTCGCAGGCAGCGAGGAATTCATCCCAGGTCTTAGGGATTTCTGTGATGCCGGCATCGGCGAAGGCTTTTTTGTTATAGACAATCCCTGTAGTGGAGTTACCAGTGGTAATTCCGTACAGCTGGCCTTCATAGGATTTGAAGTCTTTAAACGTAATTTTATCGGTTAGGCCGAGATCTTCCAGTGGTGCAAAATATTTTGGCAGATCGGAGTTAGGGATGTTAGGAACGAACATGACATCAGGAAGCTCGCCACTGGCCATTCTGACCTTAGCCTGCTGGTTGTAGTCGGTTTGGGAAGCTTCAAATTCAACCTTGATGTTCGGATATTTTTCATTAAAGCGCTTTAAATATTCGTCATACTCTTTGCCGATCATGTCGGTTCTGTTGGTCAGGAAAATGATTTTGCCGCTGATGTCAGAGCCGCTGGCTGCAGCCGGTTCAGTGGTTGCTGCTGCATCGGTGCTCTCTGGCGCTGTTGTTGCTGCAGGCTCATCAGTTGTTGTGGCTGCATTATTATTATTGTTGTTCGAACCACAGCCTGTTAGGGATAGAGAGAAAACCATAATGATAACAAAACATAACGAAAATAACTTGTTTCTCATTGCATTGTCCCCTTTTTGTGTTAATGTTAGCGTTTACATGAACATTATAACGCGATTTTTCGGACGGATAAATGTATTCAATTATTATTTATTGTCTTTATTTGTTTTCTTTGTAGGATTATAATTGGTTTATTACTAACAATATTATAACAAAGTACAATGAATCCAAAATGAATGTAATGAAAAGTAAGCGTACACATGCTATTTTGAGGATGCGGTGCAAACCGGTGAATTAGCGTGTAGGCTTCCGGGGAAGAGGACAGCAAAACTTAAGCGTATGCTTCTGGAGTGTAACTCAAGGATGCATATGCTCACAAAACTTAAGTGTATGCTTTCGAAGCGAGTTTTGTACGAAGCGACTCAAGGAAGCATAAGCTCACAAAACTTTTAGGAGGACTCATGACTCAACAACGGCTTGATTTGACGAATTGGGAATTTAGGGCTAGCGGGGATGAAGCGTGGCTGCCGGCAGTGGTGCCGGGAACGGTACATACCGATCTGCTACGCAATGGGCTGATTTCGCAGCCTTTTTATGGAAAGAATGAGCATGAGCTGCAATGGATCGATAAGAAAGACTGGGAGTACAGAACGAAGCTGCAGCTTGACGGAGATTGGCAGAGCCTGGCTGTTACGGAGTTGAACTTTGCAGGGCTGGATACGTATGCCGATGTGTATGTGAATAATGTGCATGCGCTTTCAGCAGACAATATGTTCCGGGCTTGGACAGTGGATGTCAAAGGTCTGCTGCGGACCGGAGACAATGAGATCCTGGTGAAATTCCGCTCCGTGGTGAGTGAGGATCTGCCGAAGCTGGAACAGCTCGGGTATGACCTGCCCGCACCCAATGACCAGTCTGAGCTGGGCGGACTTGAGGAGAAGCGAATTAGCGTGTTTGCCCGCAAGGCGCCTTATCATTACGGCTGGGACTGGGGCCCGAGATTTCTGACCAGCGGGATCTGGCGGGAAGCGGTGCTTACGGGACGAAATGCTCCTGCGATTGCGGATGTGTATATCCGTCAGGACGTTATAAAAAAGGAAGAGGCGCGTTTGACGGCAATTGTTGAAGTGAATGCGCCGGAGGTATGGGAAGGAACGCTGCGGATTATAGCGGACGGCCAGGAGTGGACGCAGGCAGTTGCGCTGGCGGCCGGGATACAGACTGTGGAACTGGAGCTGGTAATTAATCATCCGCGTCTATGGTGGTGTAACGGACTCGGGGCGCCTGAATTAACCTCATTTCAGGCGGAGCTGCTGCAGAACGGGACGGTACAAAGTACTGCAGAAGTGACTACCGGCCTTCGGGAGATCAAGCTTATCCGCAAACCTGATGCGAAGGGTGCCTCATTCCAGTTCGAGCTGAACGGTGTGCCGGTGTTCGCAAAGGGTGCGAATCATATCCCAAACGACAGCTTCATCACTGAGGTTACCGGTGACCGCTACCGTCATGAGATTGCCTCAGCGGTAGAGTCGAATATGAACATGCTGCGTGTATGGGGCGGCGGTTTCTATGAGGAGAAGGAATTCTATCGCTTGTGCGATGAATACGGCCTGCTGGTCTGGCAGGACTTCATGTTTGCCTGCAGCATGTATCCGGGGGATGAAGCATTCCTGGAGAGTGTGCGTAAGGAAGCTGAATATAATGTGAAGCGGCTGCGCAATCATCCGTGCATCGCACTGTGGTGCGGTAACAATGAGATCGACTCTGCCTGGGCCCACTTCGAGGAGAATATGGGCTGGGGCTGGAAGGAAAAGCTCAGTTCTGAGATCCGCGACACGCTATGGGCAGCTTACGAGGAGATTTTCCACCGCATTCTGCCGGAGGCGGTAGCAGCCTATCATCCGGGTGTTGATTACTGGCCGTCCTCCCCGCTCCGTGAACGTACTAATACTATAGACCAGCATTCGACGCGGGTTACAGGCGAAGGGGATGTTCATTATTGGGGTGTATGGCACGGGATTGAGCCTTTTGAGAACTATAACGTCAAAGTGGGCCGCTTCATGAGCGAATACGGCTTCCAGTCCTTCCCGGAGCTGAAATCTGTGCTGAGCTATGCGGAAGAAGCGGATATGGAGCTGGAATCGGAAGTGATGCTGGCGCACCAGAAGAACGGACGCGGCAATCTGCTGATTAAAGAATATATGGACATCTATCTTCCGGAGCCCAAGGATTTCAGGTCATTCCTGTATATGAGCCAGATTCTTCAGGCGGAGGCCATGAGGGTCGCGATTGAAAGCCACCGGAGAAACAAGCCGTACTGCATGGGTACCCTGTACTGGCAAATGAACGACTGCTGGCCTGTAGCTTCCTGGGCAGGGATGGATTACTACGGCCGCTGGAAGGCACTGCAATATACCGCGCGCAAAAGCTTCAAGGATATTCTGCTCTCCATTGAGGAAATGGACGGGGAGAACGTGAAGGTACATGCGGTTTCCGATCTGCGGGAAACACTGTCCGGGAAGCTGGTGCTCCGGCTGCATGATTTCAGCGGTTCGGTTCTGAAGGAATGGAATCAGCCCGTGCAGCTGGCTGCCGATTCGGCGGCGGTGGTATTTACCGTGCCGGCTGCGGAATTGCTGGAGGGTTATGATCCGAAGCAGGTGGTGCTGGTAGCTTCTCTTCTGGCAGAGGGCTCCCTGCTGGAGCAGAAAGAGCTTTACTTCGCTGCTGCTAAAGAGATCAAGCTGAATAAGCCGATACTTACGGTGGCTGAAGTACGGGGCAGCGGCGGCTTAAGCTTCACGGTCAGCAGCGATGTGCTGGCCAGAGGGGTGTATTTGACGGCGGAAGAGGAAGGCATCTTCTCTGACAACTTCTTCGATCTGCTTCCGGGCGAGCCGAAGACAGTGCAGTTCTCGCTGCGCGGCAACGGAGAGCAGGACTTTATTCCGGCTGCGCCAAAAGGCCTTGAAGTCCGCTCGATGGCTGATTATATGAAGGAAGCCTAATGCTCCTGGCCCGGGTCGATGCGAAAGCAGGATGCATCTTTAGGCGAACTGGTGGAAATAGAGGGATGAGAGGTAGCTACACGTATTGCACACTACTATTAAACCACAACTAACAATATTCGGGAGAGAAGGAACCGGACTATGGCCATTTGGGTACAGGAAGACAAGGGAACATTTCATTTACAGAGCAAGGGTATGAGTTATATTATCGGTCTCTACAATAACTATCCGATGCATGTATATTGGGGTAAAAAGCTGCGCGAGGACGGCAATTTGGACGGCCTGCCGCATCTGGGAGCAGGGACGGCGCTGGACCGGCTTCCGCAGGAATACCCGCAGTACGGCACAGGCGATTACCGTGTACCGGCTTATCAGGTCAAGCTGGAGGACGGCACGCGGATTACGGAGCTGCAATACACCGGATACCGTGTACTGCCGGGCAAGCCGCAGCTTGCCGGACTTCCATCCGTGTATGTGGAGTCCCCGGATGAAGCGGATACGCTGGAAATTACGCTGCGCGATGATTTCGCGTTGCTGAATGTTATTTTGCGTTACACCGTATACCGTGACACGGATGTTATTGCCCGTTCAGTAGAATTCGTTAATGACGGCAACGCTCCGCTCGATCTGATGCGTGCGCTGAGTGCCTCGGTTGATTTTCCGGAGGACAGCCAGTTTGACCTGATCTATCTTTCCGGCGGCTGGTCGCGTGAGGCGAACCTGACCCGCAGACGGCTGGAACAGGGCACAACGGCGCTGCAGTCCCGCCGGGGAATGAGCAGCCATCAGCACAACCCGTTTGCCGCACTGGCTAAGCCAGGTACCGACGAGCACCAGGGCGAAGTGTACGGCTTCTCACTGGTCTACAGCGGCGGATTCGCGGCTGAAGCCGAGGTGGATGCCTTCGGACATACACGTCTGTGCATGGGTCTGAATCCTTTTGATTTCTCCTGGCGTCTGGCCCCGGGCGAAAGCTTCCAGACTCCTGAAGTCGTTATGGTCTACTCGAATGAAGGTCTTGGAGGCATGTCACGGACGTATCACCGCCTGTATCGTACGCGCCTGGTGAGAGGAACATTCCGTGATAAGGAACGGCCAATCCTCGTGAATAACTGGGAAGCGACCTACTTCAATTTCAATGCCGACAAGCTGGTGGACATTGCCGCCGAAGGCTCGAAGCTGGGCATTGAGCTCTTCGTGCTTGACGACGGCTGGTTTGGCAAGCGCGATGCCGACAACTCCTCGCTCGGCGACTGGACCGAGGATCTGCGCAAGCTGCCGGGTGGACTGGCCGATGTGGCGAAGCGGGTCAACGACCTGGGCATGCAGTTCGGCCTTTGGGTAGAACCGGAAATGATCTCGCCGGATAGCGATCTGTACCGCGCCCATCCGGACTGGTGCCTCCATGTGCCAGGACGCCGCCGCACCGAAGCCCGCTGGCAGCTGGTGCTCGATCTTACGCGTGCAGAAGTGCGCGAGTACGTATACAGTGCACTGAGCAAAATCTTCTCCACAGTGCCGGTTGCCTATGTCAAATGGGACATGAACCGCAACCTGACAGAGATCGGCTCGGCAGAATTGCCGGCGGAGCGCCAGGGAGAAACCGCCCACCGGTATGTGCTGGGGCTATATGAGCTGATCGAGCGCCTGACGGCGGACTTCCCGCATATTCTGTTCGAAAGCTGCTCCAGCGGCGGCGGACGTTTCGATCCAGGTATGCTCTACTACATGCCGCAGACCTGGACGAGCGATGATACCGATGCGGCGGAACGTCTGAAGATCCAATACGGCACCAGTCTGGTGTATCCGGTGAGCGCAATGGGGGCGCATGTCTCCGCAGTGCCGAATCACCAGGTTGGCCGCGTTACGCCACTGTCCTTCCGCGGGGATGTGGCCATGTCCGGTAACTTCGGATATGAGCTTGACCTGACGAAATTCACCGACGAGGAAAAAGAGCTCGTTAAAGAGCAGGTAGCGAATTACAAGGAAATCCGCGGCCTTGTGCAGCAGGGAAATCTGTACCGCTTGCAAAGCCCGTTCGAGGGTAATGAAACAGCTTGGATGTTCGTCTCGGACGATCAACGCGAGGCGCTGGTCTATTATTTCCGGGTAATGGCTGTGCCATATCCGGCGCGCCGGACGCTTATTGTCCGCGGCCTGAATCCGGACCTCGACTACACGGTGGTGGCTAGCGGTGAGGTCTTTGGCGGTGACCGGCTGATGCAGGCCGGGCTGGCGCTGCCGGATATCCAGCGCGACTATGTGAGCGGATGCTTCCATCTGAAGGCACAAGCTTAAGAGGGAATTTTAGGTATGAGGGAAGCCGGGGAAACCCGGCTTCTTTTATTTCACAAGAGGGCAATATGGTGAAATGAAAGGTATAAGTGCCTTTGATTTCAGCGCATTTGAACAATATGGTGGAATGAAAGGTATTAGTGCGTTTGAATTCGCTATGATCGGGCATTATGGTGAAATGAAGGGTAAAAGTGCTTTTGAATCTGGCGAATGCAGCCAGATGGCGACCGAGCGGTGAAAATACAGGTTTTATGGGCATACGGGGACGGTTTTTCCTGATCAATCCACAATAAAATAACGGTTAATGTTCGTGTTTGGCGTTACTTTCATGTCAGATTTAGCTTTTTTCTTGCTGGAAATACGATAGTTATGTATAATAGCAATAAATCTCGATGTGATTGTACGATATTCTGTTTTCGAAGGTGGTTTCATGGCAGAACTGGAAAACAGCGAGCAGAAGAAAAAGATGTGCCAGATCTACAATGAGATCTCCAAGGAATTGTTTGGTTTCGGGACGACCTTGCTCCGTGTAACTGTCGATCAGCGGGTCATTACCTTTCACGCCAAGCACCGCAGATCTCCCCGGTCGACCGCCCTGGAAGGGGAAGCGCCGGAGCTTAAGCAGGAAGTGGATTTTCGGATGTCGATGCTGTTTAAGAAGAGATTCAAGGAAAGACTTGAAGCAGAAATGGGCTTAACGATTGAGGTTCTGCTCAGGGATTACGATGCACCGACCCAGTGGGCTTTTACGAACATGATACTGGCCGGAGAATGACAATGTAAACATGATATTCGCGGATTTTTGCTTTTGATCTATCTTAAGCGAAGACCGTCCTTTTATAACGGGGTAGCTCTTTTGCTTTGTTTACACAAAGGAAAGTGTTCTTGTTCCTACAAGAATGCTTTTCTTTTTTTTATGAAAAAATAAGGGGAATCAGAGGTTTATTACCAACAGGGGGTGCTGCTGATCCGTTTTACGCTGCCGATTGCTTAGATGAGAGACTGACAGAACATGCCGGATTTGCGGATGAACGCTGGATTTGTAATACCTATTAGGACTACATTCGGGAGGTTATTTACTAATGAAAAAGATCATGACTACCGGCCTTGCACTGGCCCTGACTTCTATGCTGGCCGCTTGCGGCGCAAACAATGCTGCGACGAACAACACTAACACCAATAATGCGGCTGCACCGGAAGCTACAGCAGCGGGAGACCGGGCGGAGTTGGTGATTTCCACCTGGGGCTTCTCGGAGGACTTCTTCAAAGAATCGGTCTATGCACCGTTTGAGAAAGAGCACAATGTGAAAATTGTAGTGGAAATCGGCAACAACGCCGAGCGCCTGAACAAAATCCGCCAAGGCAGCTCCGATGTGGATGTGGTATATCTGTCAGACTATTATGCGCAGCAGGCGATTAATGAAGGGCTGTTCGAAACGATCGACAGCAGCAAAATCCCGAATATCCAGAATATTTATGATATCGCCAAAGCGCCGCTGGGTCCAGAATATGGCCCTGCGTACACGATCGGGCGCCTGGGAATTGCCTATAATCCAGCTCTCACCCAAGGTGACATAACGACCTGGAGCGATCTGTGGACGAAGTTCGATAAGAACCTGGCGATGCCGGCAATTACCGCTACAGCAGGTCCGATGGTAGTAGATGCGGCCTCTCTTGCAGCAGGCAATGCGGACTTCAATGAAGATACTGCATTCACAAAGCTGAAAGAGCTGGACAAGAATGTTGTGAAATATTACAGCCAGACCTCCGAGTATGTGAACATGTTCGGACAGGAGGAAATTGCCGGCGGCCCGATTATGGAAATGTACTTCAAGGATCTGCAGGCTGCTGTGCCTGATGCCAAATTCGTAGCACCATCTGACGGTGCCTATGCCGTAATGAATACTGTTAACGTCGTTAAAGGCAGCGACAATAAGGAGCTTGCTGAAGAGTTCATCAACTGGCAGCTGAGCGAGGAAGTGCAGACAGCATCCGCCAAAGCTAAGGTGGATTCACCGGTAAACACAAAAGTAGTACTGACAGCTGAAGAAGCGGCAGGCGTGACTTACGGAACGGATGTCATCGGCAAGCTGCGCAAGCTGGATATGTCGTTCGTGAATGAGCACATTACGGAGTGGACTGACCGCTTCAACCGTGAGATTGGCGGCTAAGGATGACGGCGCGTAAAAAAGTTATTCTGGACGTAGATACAGGGGTGGATGACGCGCTGGCCATTATGCTGGCGGTGACAAGCGGACAGCTCGACATTGTCGGAATCACCACGGTCAGCGGCAATGTCTCGCTGGATCAGGCGACCCTGAACACCTGCAAAATACTTGAGCTGCTCGGCGTGTCCGGGCAGATTCCGGTCTACCGCGGAGCTGACAAGCCGCTGGTACGCGATAGCGTGTTCGAGCATCGTGTACACGGCTCGGATGGTATCGGCGGCGCACTAGGTGATATGACTGTAACGAAACAGGCTGAGGCAGAGCTGGCGGAAGACTTCATCATCCGCCAGGTGCAGGCACATTCTGGCGAGGTCACGCTGATTATGACCGCGCCCCTGACCAATCTGGCGCGCGCACTGCATAAATGTCCCGAACTTACGCAGCATGCCGCCGAGGTCATTGTGATGGGCGGTGTAGTGCAGGGCTTCGGCAACATTACGCCGACGGCGGAATACAACATGTACGTCGATCCGGAAGCGGCCAAGCTGGTGCTGGCTGCCGGGTTCCCCCGGCTGACGCTGGTCGGGCTGGATGTTACCCGCCGGGCGCTGCTAAGCGCAGATGATATAAAGAAGCTGCAGATTCCGGCCATCCGCGAGTATGTGGAGAGAAGTACGGCGGACTATCGTACGCGCTACTTTGAACGCAACGGTGTTCAGGCCTGTGCCCTGCATGACCCGCTGGCGGTAGGTGTCGCGCTGAACCGCTCTTTTGTCACCGTACATGATTACTACGTAGATGTGGAAACCCGCAGCGAACTATGCGACGGACAGACGGTCTGTGATTTCCAGGACCGGCTGGGTAAGCCCGCGAATGCCGCTGTCTGCCTGGAGGTGGACGCGCCCGCTTTTCTGGAATGCTTCATTAATAGCTTGAACAGCAATAGCTTGAACAGCTTGAACCAAGAGCCGAAGAAGGACGGGAGTCAATAGAATGAACAAACGAGCCATATATCTGCTGCTGCCGGGCCTCTTGTTCCTGGCGGCCTTCATGCTGGTCCCGATTACGCTGACCATCGCCTCCACTTTCGTGCAGGACGGGAAGCTGACGCTGGAAGGGTATCTGCATTTTTTCCGCGACGGCTACTTTAACCGCATCCTGCTGACTACACTCCGGGTGAGTGTGGTGACGACGCTGGTCTGCATGCTGCTCGGCTATCCGGCGGCTTATTATATCTCACGGGCAAGCGCCCGCAAAAAGAGTATTCTGCTGGCCCTGTCGATCTTTCCGCTGTTGACCAGTCCCGTTGTGCGATCCTTCAGCTGGATGATTATTCTCGGCAAAAAAGGGCTGATTAATTCCTTTCTGGTCAATACCGGACTGGTCGCGAAGCCCCTGGACATTCTCTATACACCTGCGGCTATGATGATCGGTCTGGTGCATCTGTTCCTGCCGCTGATTATTATCACTCTGCTTGGAGTGATGGAGAATCTGGATCACGAGCTGGTGCGGGCGGCCCGCAGTCTGGGTGCTTCCCCGTTTGCCGCATTCCGCAAAATCACCTTCCCGCTGACGGTGCCGGGGCTGATCATCGGCGGAATTCTCGTCTTTGTCGGCAGCCTTACGGCGTATACAACGCCGGCGCTGCTTGGCGGTAAGGAACGGGTGGTCTCCACCTTCCTGTACCAGAACGCCATGACGCTGAACGACTGGCAGGCAGCCTCGGTCATCGCGGTCATTATGATTGTTATTACATTTGTGGTGGTGGGGCTGATGAATGCCTGGGCCAACCGCTTAAATCCGAAGGGGTGAGAACATGAAGGAAGGGAACCGCATGCTGTCACTGTACACGCTGCTGGTCTTTATATTTTTGCTGGGTCCGCTCGTTATTATCTCCATTACTTCCTTTGAGCCGGGCACGGTCCTGAAATTCCCCCCTGAGGGCTTTTCGCTGAAGTGGTACAAGAATATCTTCGAGGTCAGCGCCTTTATGGAGACCTTCAAGACTTCAATTATCATCTCGCTGCTCGGCAATCTGCTGGCGCTCCTTCTCGGTGTGCCTGCGGCCTACGCGCTGAGCCGTTACCGGTTCCGCGGGCGGGATACGCTGAATGCGATTTTTCTGTCGCCGGTGCTGATTCCCGGGATTGTGCTGGGCTTCACGCTGCTGCGCTATCTGATTGTGGTGTACGGGCTGCCGATTGTCGCCGGACTGCTCATTGGACATACGGTGATTATGCTGCCTTTTATTATCCGGGTGATCGCTTCAAGTCTGGAGAATTTCGATTTCGCGGTGGAAGAAGCGGCGCAGAGCCTAGGGGCTTCGAGGTTATATACGTTCTTCAAAGTGGTTCTGCCTAATATCCGTTCCGGGATTCTGGCAGCGATTCTGATCGCTTTTCTGGAATCGTTCAACAACGTAGATATTTCTGTATTCATGACCGGTCCGGGGATCAGTACCCTGCCGATTCAAATGCTGACCTATGTGCAAAATTACTTCGATCCTACGATTGCCGCCATCTCGGTCATTCTGATGGTGCTGACGGCAGCGCTGATGTTCATCATTGAGCGGCTGATGGGATTCACCTATTTTACCAAACGATAACCTATTAAATGATAGTGGGGGCAGAGCGTAATGTCACTTTTAAGTCTTGAGCATGTATCGGTTGCGTATGATAACCGTCTGATCCTGGAGGATTTCAATCTGTCGCTCGCCAAAGGTCAGCTTCTCTCGCTGCTCGGTCCCAGCGGCTGCGGCAAAACAACCACGCTGCGGCTGATCGCCGGATTCCTGAACGCGGAGGCTGGGGCATTCATGTTCGGCGGGAAGGATTACACCAAGATCCCGGTTGAAAAGCGTAATTTCGGCTTTGTGTTCCAGAGCTATGCGCTGTTCCCGCACCTGTCGGTCTATGACAATGTGGCGTTCGGCCTCCGGCTGCGCAAGCTGAAGGAAGCGGAGGTCAAGAAGCGGGTAACCCGGATGCTGGAAATTGTAAGCCTGGGCGGCTTCGAGAAAAGACTTCCGGCAGCCCTCTCCGGCGGGCAGCGCCAGCGGGTAGCTATTGCCCGGGCGCTCGTCATTGAGCCGGATCTGCTGCTGTTCGACGAACCGCTTAGTAACCTTGACGCTAACCTGCGGGTGAACATGCGCGTGGAAATCCGCCGCATCCAGCAGGAGCTGGGCATCACGACCGTCTATGTCTCCCATGACCAGGAGGAATGCTTCTCGATCTCCGATCAGGTGGCTGTTATGAATAACGGCAAAATTGAGCAGCTCGACAAGCCGTCCTCCATCTTCAAGTATCCGGCCAGCGAATTTGTGGCCCGGTTTATCGGGTTCGGGAACTTTATTGCTTTTGAGGGCAGACATGATGAAGGTACAGACATTGAACTCAGCCGCGGAGCGCTGAAGTTCCTTGCGGCTAAACGGCCGGAGGGGCTGGGCAACACCGGATTGCTCGGGGCCATCCGCCCTGACGATCTGCAGCTGTTTACTGCTATGCCTGAGCCGGGTACAACCCTTAACACACTGCCCGGAACGGTGCAGATCAGCACGTATCTCGGCCGCAGCTATCAGTACCAGGTGGAGACGGAACTCGGTGTATTCACCGTCAATCAGGAAATGGAGCAGCCTTTCATTCAAGGACAGCAGGTCACGGTTTATTTTCCAAAAGAGAAGCTGGTGCTGGTGCAGTAGCGCTTCATAAGGAGCAGACATGATGATTACAGATCAACTTATACTGAACGCTAAAGTGTACAACAGTTACTATAAACGGTTTGAGACGGCGAATGTTGCTGTAAAAGACGGGCGTTTTCTCTATGTCGGCCAGCTAGGGGCGGAAACGTTCGAGGCTAGAGAGATAATTGAGGCTAAGGGGCAGTATCTGGTGCCCGGGCTGATCGATATCCACCTGCACATTGAGAGCACAATGATTACTCCGGAGACATTCTCTTACGGCGTCCTGCAGCACGGGGTAACGACAATTGTGCCCGAGCCGCATGAAATGGCTAACGTATTTGGTGTAGAAGGTGTCCATGAGATGATCCGGGCCAGCCGGGACTGTAAAGTAGACATGTTCTACGCGATTCCGAGCTCGGTACCTGCGACTCCACTGGAGACTACAGGCGGATCGATTGAAATTGCCGATATCGATGAGCTGATGGAGACAGAGCAGATGATCTGTCTGGGTGAAGTGATGAATTTCGTCGATGTTATTCGTGATCCCGATTGCAAAAGCAACCAGATTCTCCAGCACGTCCGCAGCAAGTATCCCGGGCTGGTCATCGAGGGGCATACGCCGAAGCTGCTGGACCTCGATCTGCATCAGCTGATCTTTGCCGGCATTGATTCCGATCATACCCACCAGAGCATTGAGGGCCTGACTGCACGGATTGCGGCCGGGATGTTCATCGAGATTCAGGAGAAGTCGATGACACCGGAGGTTGTCGACTATCTGATTCACCATCCGGTCAGCGAGCATTTCTGCTTCGTGACCGATGATGTGATGACCGATTCGCTGGTAGCGACCGGGCATCTGGACCATCTGGTCCGCAAGGCCATCGCCATGGGCATGGCACCGGAGGACGCGGTCTATGCGGCTACATTCACGCCGGCCCGGCGCATGAAGCTGGATGACCGCGGCGTGATCGCGCCGAACAAAACCGCCGATTACCTGCTGCTCTCGGACCTCAGCAGCTTCACGATTGAGGCGGTCTATAAGCGGGGCACTCAGGTCTATGACCGCAAGCAACCGCTGCCTCAGACAGAACAGGAGCCGCAGTTCCCGGCTCATTTCTACCAGAGCGTGCAGCTCGCGCCGCTTGCGGCTGCTGACTTCGCGGTGCCTACAGAGCTGCCGGACGGCCGCTATGGTGCCCGCGTGATGATGGTCAACAACGTGTCCACGTTTACCGAAGAGCAGCATGCGGAGGCTGAAGTGAAGGACGGCCTTCTGCAGTGGCAGGAGAGCGGCTACGGTCTGATCGCCACCTTCGAGCGGTACGGCAAGAACGGCAACCGTGCCTACGGCCTGATCGGCGGCGACACGATTAAGCGCGGCGCGGTTGCAACCACGTATTCGCACGACAATCATAATCTGCTCGTGGTCGGCCATAACGCCGGGGATATGGTGCTTGCAGCCAATACAGTGATTGCCGCGCAAGGCGGCTTCTGCGTCGTCTGCGATGGTGAGGTGCTTGCACTGCTTGAGCTGCCGGTCGGCGGCATCCTGACCGAAGCGCCGCTGGCAGAGACGGCGGAACGCGTGCTTGAGCTGCGCACAGCGATGGAGTCGCTGGGCTATGATCATTACAACCCGATCATGTCGATCAGCACGCACTCGCTGCCGGTCAGCCCGGCGCTGAAGATCACGGACCTTGGGCTGATTGATGTCGGCGCTGGTAAGGTCGTGCCACTGCTGTTCCCGCTTGGGGAAGCGTAAGCAATAGCTGCTGCCATTGGATTGTGGCGAAGCGGATATAGAAGAGGGGCGTCCCATGGGGGGATGCCCCTTTTTTTAAATGCAGTAATTGCAGCGGAATAGAGGCCTCCATGCTCTCTGCCAGGCATATGTTGCTCGGTAATGACACCTGCAAACCATTCACGGACATTAATAATAAGTGTACTTTCTGCAGCTAAAATGAGAGGTGGCTCATGGTTTTTAGAAATAGCTGTAGTTCGTACACTTATAAGGACAGAAAGGCTCCTTTTTCCCGAAACAGTCCTGTTTAGTTGCACAGAGTGCAGTTATTTCGAGAATAACGCCGGAAAATACAACTTTAGTTGTACAAAGCGCAGTTATTTTGATTATCTACTTTAGGAGAATGATCTACAGTGGATTGCTGATTGAACTAAGTGGAAATCCGTCGCCTATTTCTGGACCAGCTACCGGATATGGATGGCGTAAAGTAAGTTGTGTACCAAGATTTGGAGCCTAGTCAGGCAACAAAAAAGTAGGGTATTCTCGGGATTGCGAAGTCCACCAAGAAAGGAACCCTACTCGATGACTATTCTACCCGAAAACATGTTAAATAATCTATTTGAAAATCTTGTCACCCAGTTTGTAAAAGATAATCTGGAGTCCATTATGAAAGCGGAAATCCAGCAATTCATGACCAGTGATGAGGCAGGGAATCACAACAGCCGTAACGGATACTACACCCGGGATCTGCACACGAAATACGGTAATGTTGAGGATCTGGCCGTTCCTAGGGACCGTCAGGGAGCCTTCCAAACGCAGTTGTTCGAGCCCTACCAGCGGCGAGATGGATGGCTAGAGGAGGCTGTCATCCAGATGTACAAAAGTGGTATGGGAACGCGAGATGTGGCCCGGTTCATTGAAAGTATGTTCGGCAGCCATTACTCTCCCACGACCGTCAGCAACATTACAGCTACGGTGCTTGACGACATTCACCAGTGGCAGAAACGCCCGTTACACAAACGCTACTCCGTCATCTACCTGGACGGCTTATATGTGAAGCTCAAGCGTAGCACCGTGAGCGGAGAAGTCGTTTATTTCGCCATGGGGATCGACGAAGACGGTCACCGCCAGATCCTTGGCTTTTACGTAGGCGGCCAAGAGAGCGCAAACGGCTGGCGCGAGGTGCTCAAAGACCTCTACGACCGTGGTGTCCAGGAAGTCTTGCTGGGGGTGTTTGATGGACTGCCAGGACTGGATGCAGCGTTCCGTGAAACCTATCCGAAGGCGGATGTGCAGCATTGTATCGTCCACAAAGTGCGTTCGACCTTTCCGAAAATTCGGGTTCAGCACAAAACGGAGTTCATTGAAGATCTGAAGACGATCTACACGGCTGCAGACCACGATCTGGCCCGGGCTGCGTTTGACACGGTAAAGGCCAAATGGGGCAAGCTCTACCCGAAAGAAATGCGGTCATGGGAAGAACAGTTGCCAACGCTGTTGACCTTTTACAAGTTTCCGGCGCTCATAAAGGAAGCCATCTACACGTCCAATCCGATTGAACGAATGAATAAGGAAATTCGGAAACGCCTGAAGCCGATGAACAGTCTCACCAATATGGATGCGGCAGAGAAAATTGTCTACCTCGATGTAATAGACTACAATGAACGTTTTGCCGAACGGGTCATTCGCGGCTTTGGTGATCTGGAGGTAAAGAAGAAACTGAACGAGATGTTTGAAGCGCGATATCCGGTGCGTGAAGGGCAAGAGAAGTAGCCCAATTCCCCATGTTCTTTGGGGCGGGGTTCCCCCGCCCCAAAGAACATCTGCACTTACCAACGAACACCCGAGAAGTTACATTCTGCTCTCTTACACAAACTTCTTGACGCTACCTACAAATGTCTAAAAACGATGGGATTAAGTGGTGAAAATCCAACTAAATGTGTCAGCCCACCTGCCAGCCATGTCCCCCGGGCGCCAAGTTTCACCGTCACCGATTGACTAACGTATGACCTGCCCCTATGATGATAAATAATATAAAAATATACACGGAACGTACGAAGAGGAGAGAGCGGACAGCATGGGGATGGAGATTGAACGGAAGTTTCTGCTGCCGGAATATCCGGAGCAACTGATTGAGGGAGGCCAGCTCAAGGTGCTTACCCGGCACAGCATTGACCAGACGTATCTGGCGATTGAGGACGGGCAGGAGCTGCGGGTACGCAAAATAACCGATCTGGATTCGGGTGAGGTTACCTTCACGCACACCTTCAAGGACGGTAAGGGCATCAGCCGGAAGGAGATCGAATACGACATCTCCGAAGGTTTATATAACCAGATGATTGAGGCCGTGAAGGCCGTGCCTCTGGTCAAAACCCGTACTACTGCCATATGGAACGGCATCACGGTAGAAATCGATGTTTACACTCAGCTTGAGCTTACGGTGATCGAGGTTGAATTTGATTCGCTGGAGGAAGCAGAGGGCTTCACCGCCCCTGAATGGTTCGGCGAGGATGTCAGCGTAGCGAAGCAGTACAGCAACAAAACCGTCTGGAAGCAGCTTCAGCATAAGTGAGGCGCGGCAGCCGCATTTTTTTCACTAAAGTTGACACGGAAGTAACGGACTTTAACGCTTAAACGTGTTAATATGTAAGATGAACTTGTGAATGAATTCAGTTTACATTCTTAAGTTCACATTCTATATATGGTATTCACGTTCTACACAGGGTAAATAAAGAGGGGTTCAGGAGGATGAGACAGGTATGGAGTATATAAGCACAAGAGGAAATGTGGAAGCTAGAGGCTTTATTGATACAGTTCTGATGGGGCTGGCGGATGACGGCGGGCTGATGGTTCCGGTGCAGATCCCGGTAATTTCCCCGGACACGCTGGAGGAATGGCGGAAGCTTAGCTTCCAGGAGCTGTTTCTGGAGATTTTCTCCCATTATACTAACGATGAAATTCCTTACGATGATCTCAAAGAAATGGTGTACACCAGCTACGGCAATTTCCGTGCGCCGGAGGTGACACCTCTTCATAAAGTGAATGATTCCTTATACGTGCTTGAGCTGTTCCATGGCCCTACGTTCGCGTTCAAGGATGTGGCGCTGCAGTTTATGGGCGAGCTGTATTCCTACATTGCCAAGGTGCGGGGCGAGATTATCCATATTCTCGGGGCGACCTCAGGTGATACCGGTGCAGCGGCGATTCAGGGCGTACGCGGTAAAGAAGGCATCAAGATCTGTATCCTGCATCCGCATAATAAGGTGAGCAAGGTACAGGAGCTGCAAATGACGACTGTGGATGACAGCAATGTGCTGAATCTGTCCGTCGAAGGCAACTTCGATGATTGCCAGAAGGTGATCAAGGAGCTGTTCGCGGATCTGGACTTCAAAGGCAAATATCACCTGCGGGCGATCAACTCGATCAACTTCGTGCGTATTCTGGCCCAGACGGTTTATTATTTCTATGCTTACCTGCAAATCGAGAACAGCGGCGGAAAGAAGATCAATATCAGCGTGCCTTCGGGCAACTTCGGCAATATTTTCTCCGGCTTCCTGGCCAAAAAGATGGGGCTGCCGATCAACAAGCTGATCATTGCCACGAATGAAAATAATATCCTCGAACGCTTCGTGCTGACCGGCGAATACAAACCAGGCGGCTTTACGAGCACATACAGCCCTTCGATGGATATCCAGGTGGCGAGCAATTTTGAGCGCTATCTGTATTATTTGCTGGACGAGAATGCGGTCAAGCTCTCGGAGTATATGGCGGGGCTTGCGGCAGAGGGCAAAATTACGGTGGATGGCGAGCTGTTCACTCAGGTGCAGGCTGATTTTGCCGCGCTTGGCGTGAAGAACGAGCAGTGCCTCGAAACAATCAGCAAATATGAGCAGGAATACAGCTATCTGCTTGATCCGCATACAGCCTGCGGGATCGCGGCATATGAGGCTTTTGGCGGACCGGATGAAGTGACGGTTACTTTTGCTACCGCGCACCCTGCGAAGTTCGATGAAGCGATTGCCCTGACCGGCATCAAGCAGGAATTCCCGGCGCCAATTTCCGCATTGTTCGAGATGCCGCAGCATATGACGGTTGTGGAGCATGACAAGGCGGCGATTGTGCGCGAGCTGCAGGCTTTTTACGGATAACTAGCGCCGGGATGTTCACCGGTTGAACCTGCTTCTGCACCCTATACGAAAGTACACGCAAAAGGCCCCGTTTCTCGAGAAGAACGGAGGCCTTTTTGGTCGTATAGCTGGAGTTAGCCTGTAACTGCGGGGGGGCCCGCAGAACATCGTTACTTTTTTCACATAAATAGGCTTGCAGGATTTGTCGTAAATTCTGATTGAAAAGTGGACATACCTATCACGGAATGAGAAAATAGCAGGTAGAGAGCAGCAAAGAAGCGGAAGCGTGTCCGCGGGAAAAGAAGGAACTTATAATCATCCGGCATCAGTCGTATATTTAAAAAAAGGACGGGATCACTCATGACAATTCGTTTCGGGGTCGTAGGCACCAACTGGATTACAGACCGCTTTATTCAAGCTGGGCTGGAGAATGAGGAATTTATTCTGACAGCGGTATATTCCCGTACAGAGGAAAAGGGCCTTGCTTTTGCCGCCAAATACGCGGGAGCCGCCATCTATACCAATCTGGAGGATATGGTGTCCAGCGGAGAAGTGGATGCCGTGTATATCGCAAGTCCCAATTCGATGCATGCCGAGCAGGCGCTGATCTGCATGAATCACGGCAAACATGTGCTGTGCGAAAAACCGGCTGCCTCCAACAGCAGCGAGCTGCAGAAGATGATCGAGGCTACGCGCAGCAATGATGTGCTTCTGATGGAAGCGATGAAATCGACCTTTATGCCGAATTTCGGCGTAATTAAAGATAATCTTTATAAGCTGGGCAGAGTACGGCGTTATTTCGCCAGCTATTGTCAATACTCGTCCAGATACGATGCGTACCGGCAGGGAACGGTGCTGAATGCTTTTAACCCGAAATATTCGAACGGCTCACTGATGGATCTGGGGATCTACTGCCTGTATCCGATGGTGGCGCTATTCGGCAAACCGGATTCGGTAAAGGCTACGGGCATTATGCTCTCTTCCGGGGTGGACGGTGAAGGCAGCATGGTGATGCGCTACCCGCATATGGATGCTGTCGTGATGCATTCCAAGATTACCGATTCCTATCTGCCGGCAGAAATTCAGGGGGAGAACGGGACGATGGTGATTGATAAGATAAACCAGCCGTACCAGGTCAAAATCCAATACCGCGACGGAACGGTGGAGGAGCTCACCCTGCCGCAGGTGTTCGAGCCGATGTACTATGAAGCGTATGAGTTTATTAATCTGCTCAAAAACGGACAACGTGAGAGCACTGTCAACAGTCACGCCAATTCCTTGGCGGTAGCAGAGATCATGGAGGAAGCGAGACGGCAGATCGGCCTCCGCTATGCCTCGGATATATAGTGAAATGGGGAGCAGCACTTGAAGACTTTTAAAAAGGTGTACATCGAGATTACAAGCGTCTGCAACCTGGCTTGCAGCTTCTGCCCGCCAACCGAGCGGCAGAAGAACTTCATGAAGCCGGATACCTTCAGTACTATTCTTGATGAGATTAAACCGCACAGTAATCATATCTATCTTCATGTCAAGGGCGAGCCGCTGCTGCATCCGAAGATTGGTGAGCTGCTGGACATTGCAGATGCCAAAGGCTTCAAGGTCAATATCACGACCAACGGAACGCTGATCCATAAGGCGGGGCCGAAAATTATCGGCAAGCCGGCGCTGCGCCAGATGAATTTCTCCCTGCACAGCTTTGACGGGCACGAAGGCTCGGAGAACCGGGAGGGGTATTTGAAGGAGATTATTTCTTTTGTGCAGGAAGCTTCGGCGCAAGGGGTCATCATCTCCTTCCGGCTCTGGAATCTGACGGAGGACAACCAGACCAATCTGACGCGGAGCCGCAATCGCGAGACGCTGGCTGTGCTGGAGGAGGCGTTCAATCTGGACTTCAAGATTGAGGAGAAGGTCGTTCCGGGCAGCGGCGTCCGCATTGCGCCGCGTATCTATCTGAACCAGGACCACGAGTTCAAATGGCCGGCACTGCATGAGCCGGAGGATGACGGCAAAGGCTTCTGCCACGCGCTGCGCAGCCAGGCGGCGGTGCTGGTGGACGGCACGGTGGTGCCGTGCTGTCTGGATGGCGAGGGGGTTATCAATCTCGGCAACATCCATGAGCGGCCGTTCTCCGAGATTGTCGAAGGCGAGCGGGCCAACAATCTGTTCTACGGCTTCTCCCGCAGGGAAGCTGTAGAGGAGCTGTGCCGCAAGTGCGGGTACCGGCAACGGTTCGGCACGTAGGCTGGAGGTACGGTGGAGACGCAGCCAGCAGCAAGTCAGCTAAGTAACCGTAGCCAGTAGATCTTTAGCTGGCAGCAATAGGAGAGTAGCAGCTGCTTTGCCATTAGATAAGCAAACCACAGCAAGCTTCCAGCGGAAGCTTGCTGTTTGGCGTGTTGCGGGATGACGTCCCGCGAAAAGAGGCCTGATCAAGACTGAACCTGGTACCCTAAACGTTCATCGTCCTGCCCGCTTTAATCCGTAAGTGGTACTCTGCCTGAGTCCGGCTTAAGCTTTCATAGGCCATATTACCTATTAACGGCGGGTTCCTGTAATCATCCCCCGAAATTGCTTCCATATCTAACCGCATTCCAAACAATTTAAAATTAATATTTAAATATAAAATACTAAAATTTTAACGCTAATAGGTCGATATATTCGATAAATAGGTAAAAAGATCTATATTTTTTTAGTTTAGGACATCAAAAGGAGGGTAATTGTCCGTATAATCCCATATTTTGGGTTGATTATTATGTTATATGAGAGGAGTCATCTATTGAAATTTAGAACTATCAAAAAAGCAGCCATCTCCTTATTGGCCCTCATGTTGCTGACCATGACCTTCCTGCCCCAGGTCCGTTCTGTCTATGCCAGCTGATTGGACCTTACCGGGACTGGAAACGGATGGTTGACCGTCTATCCTAAAAACAGCCAGTTTGATTACGTCGGTGACCAGCAGACCGGAAGCGGCAGTGTAGCGCAAGACATCGTCGGGGATGCGAACAATCCTCCTTTTTACGTTAACTATGATTCAGCTTCGGGTGAAATCGGCTTCCGGATCCGTGTGAACAATCTGGATGGCACCCAGAAGGACAAGTTTACAAGCTTTGCGTTTGTGGGTGTGGATGCCAACGGGAACGGGGGTATCGACTTTTTCTTGGCGTTTATAATCCGACAAACAACAACGGGAAGATCGGTATCTATAATGCTGATCCTAACAAGGCGAATACCTCGCCCAGCACGACGGGCATTATCAATCCTGCGCTTATCTCCTATGTGCCGGGCGCTAATCAGAACTATTCGTTGATGCAGGCCGCGGGAAGCAGCTTCTCGGGGGACAGTGATTATTTTGTAACCTTCAAAATCAAGGTTGCAGACATTAATACGGCAATGGCGGGCAAGGGGATTACTGTGACTGCTACCTCCCCTCTGCAATATATTATCGGCACTGCTGCCCAGGACAACTCCTTCAACCAGGACATCGCGGGCACGCAGGGCATAAGTACTAATGATACTACGACGTGGAAGGATCTTGGGGTCTTTTCGCCCCCCGTCAATGTTACGGGTACGATCCTGAACACGGCGCCAAGTGCCGCAGCGGATACGCTGACCGTAGCCGAGAACGGCTCGGGAAGTGTAACAGTAACGGCAAACGATACGGATGCCGAGAACGGGCTTGACCCGTCGACGGTAGCGATCAAGACGCAGCCGTCACACGGTACGGTTACCGTAGGCGCGAACGGCCAGGTGACGTACACTCCGAACGCCGGCTACAGCGGCAGCGACAGCTTTACGTATACCGTTAAGGATACGGACGGAGCGGAATCGAACCCGGCCACAGTGAGCGTGACGGTGACAGCAGCTCCGATTCCGAACACGGCGCCAAGCGCCGCAGCGGATACGCTGACCGTAGCCGAGAACGGCTCGGGAAGCGTAACGGTAACGGCAAACGATACGGATGCCGAGAACGGGCTTGACCCGTCGACGGTAGCGATCAAGACGCAGCCATCACACGGTACGGTTACCGTAGGCGCGAACGGCCAGGTGACGTACACGCCGAACGCTGGCTACAGCGGCAGCGACAGCTTCACGTATACCGTTAAGGACACGGAAGGAGCGGAATCCAACCCGGCCACGGTGAGCGTGACGGTGACAGCAGCTCCGATCCTGAACACGGCGCCAAGTGCCGCAGCGGATACGCTGACCGTAGCCGAGAACGGCTCGGGAAGTGTAACAGTAACGGCGAACGATACGGATGCCGAGAACGGGCTTGTGCTTTCCTCGGTAACACTTAAGACACCAGCGTCGCACGGTACGGTTACCGTAGGCGCGAACGGCCAGGTGACGTACACGCCGAACGAGGGCTATAGCGGCAGCGACAGCTTTACGTATACCGTTAAGGATACGGACGGAGCGGAATCCAACCCGGCCACGGTGAGCGTGACGGTGACGTCAGCTCCGATCCTGAACACGGCGCCAAGCGCCGTAGCGGATACGCTGACCGTAGCCGAGAACGGCTCGGGAAGTGTAACAGTAACGGCGAACGATACGGATGCCGAGAACGGGCTTGACCCGTCGACGGTAGCGATCAAGATGCAGCCATCGCACGGTACGGTTACTGTAGGCGCGAACGGCCAGGTGACGTACACGCCGAACGCTGGCTACAGCGGCAGCGACAGCTTCACGTATACCGTTAAGGATACGGACGGAGCGGAATCCAACCCGGCCACGGTGAGCGTGACGGTGACAGCAGCCAACGGAGTTCCTGCGGCTATACCGCAGCTCGTTGAGCTCAACGAAGGGGCCGGAGCAGTAACGGTTATTCTTGAAGGCACCGACCGCGAAACGATCACCGGACTGGTCTACCAGATCACCGCTCAGCCGTCACATGGTACCCTTACCTTACAAAGCGGCAATATCTATCTGTACACACCGGCCCCGGGCTTTACATCGGGTACGGACAGTTTCAGCTTCACCGTGACGGACGGGGATGGCCAGAGTAGTCCGCCGGTTCAGGTGACGATTCAGATGAACAAGGCGCTGAACGGCTGGGTCGGCAATAAGCTTGAAGGCGATCCGTCTGTCGTGAATGCAGTGCCCGGCTATCCGCTGAAGTTCTCGGCCGTTAGCCCGCTGTCGGCCCATGAGGTCAAGGCAATTATCGGAGGCGGCACTGTCAGCCTTGAGTTAGCCAATCCTGCTACCTTCCTTCAGGACGGCTACAAACGGTGGGAGAATACGGGCTATCTGCTTACCACACCGCTGGCCGCAGGTTCTTATACGGTAATATTCCAGGCGTTTAAGGCCGATGGCACGCCGCTGCCCGCCGAGACCCGCCTGGCCGATAACGGATTTCAGGTGCTGGCGCACTCACTGGCGCTGACAGCTTCGCCGGACCGGATTGTCGGTGACGGCCGCTCGACGACCGAGCTGACCGCCGTGCTGACTGACAGTAGCGGCAAACCCGTACCGGACACCGAGGTTGTGTTCTCGGTCCCGTCAGGCCTGGGTACGTTCGTTGGAGCTGACCGGGTACGGACGGATGCCCAAGGCCGGGCGGCAACGACTTACCGCTCGGCTGACCTCTCCTCCAATCAGGAGCAGAAAGTACGGGTTGAGGCCGAAGCAATTGACCTGACAAAAGGACTATATGCGAAGGACGATATTCTGGTTACCTTCCAGCCGGCATTCATCAGCGGGGTTATCACCCGCGGTGCCGCGGGCGAGAAGGTCGCCGGCGCGAATGTACGGGTAACGCTAGATCTAAACGGCGATAACATCATTACACCTGGCGTTGATTTTGACGAGACCGTGGTGACGGGCGCAGACGGATCTTACTCGCTGCCGGTGCCGAAGGGCAATGCGCTGTACACCATCGCAGTGACACAGACAGTAAATGTAGGCGGAGTTTTAACACCGGTGACATATACTCAAACGGCGGTAGTCGGCTCGGTCAGCGGTACCGGTCAGGAGAGCTACGATTCAACGAAAACAGCAACCGGCATCATCCTGATGAAGCAGCCGGCAGGCGGCACCGGAACGATATCCGGAGACCTGGTAAAGAAGACGAAAGTGTATTTGAAAGACGCGGCAACGGGTCTCTATATTCTGGAGAACGGATCACCTAAGGCCTTCCCGGCCCAGCAGAACGGTGTATTCAGCGCCGAAGGGCTGGGGCTCGGCACATACGTGATGGAGATCCGCTATGAAGTCGAGCCTGGACAGGAGATTATTGTCCAGAAGAGCGAAGTGAACGTTACGGCCAACGGGGAAATGAATATTTCAGAGGAGCTGATCGACCCGTACGGTGCGATTACGAACAGCTTGACGGGAATCCCGGTGGAAGGCGCGAACGTGACCTTGTACTATGCCAATACAGCGCGCAACGGCAGCAAGGGCGGTAAGCCCGTAACGCTGCCGGCAATCCCGGGCTTTGCACCTAACGACAACGCGAGCCCTGAGCAAATCAGTGACGCGCAGGGTCTATACGCCTACATGGTCTATCCGCATACGGATTATTATCTGGTTGTGACCAAGTCCGGCTATGAGACCTATACCAGCCCGACAATCGCGGTGGATTTGGAAATTGTCCGCCATGATATCTCGCTGAATCCGATAAGAGCAGCCGCCATCCCGGGTTCCTCACCGGTTAATGCAACCATCACACCGGTGGTGGCAGTCCGTTTGGACCGGAACCTGATTGAAGAGGGCGGGACCTCGGCCATTACGGTCGAATACGCCCAGACTGGAAACGGAACACTGACCGGCGGTACGGTTACGGTGACACTGCCGGAAGGCGCGGTAGTCGTAAATGCGGATGGCGGAACAGTAGCCGGCAATACGGTAACGTGGCCTGTCGGTACCCTGGCTCCGAACCAGAGCGGCACGCACCGGATTGAAGTGAAGTGGCCGCAGCTCAGCCAGGCGGAGCAGGAGTATGAGGTAACGGCTGCGCTGTCTGCCGGCAGCCAGACACAGCCGGCAAAAGCAGCATCCTCTGCCAAGCTGAAGGTATTCTCAAGCCGGTATGGCGAGCTGAAGCATCAACGCTACATCCTGGGTTACCCGGACGGGCAGTTTAAGCCGGCGAAGAGCCTGACACGCGCTGAGTTGGCGGCGATTGTCGCCCGGTTGACAGAGAACGCGGCTCACAGCGGCAATAAGTCATACACGGATGTGCCGGGCAGCCACTGGGCGGCGCACTATATCATGATCGCGACCAACCAAGGTTACTTCAGCGGCTATGCGGACGGTACCTTCCGTCCGGAAGCGCCGGTGACGCGTGGCGAGCTTGCGGCGGTCATGGCGAAGTTCCTGAAGCTAGACCTCACGGCGCCCGCTTCGGCGCACTTCACCGATCTTGGCGGCCACTGGGCAGCGAATGCCATCGAGCAGCTCTATAACAGCAAATTCTTGTCGGGCTACCCGGATGCTACGTTCAAGCCGGACCTGAAAATTACGCGGGTTGAGGCCGTAACGATGATCAACCGGATGCTGTACCGCGGACCGCTGACGGGACTTGAGCCGCAGTTCCCTGATGTACCGGCCACCTATTGGGGCTTTGGCGACATACAGGAAGCGACACAATCCCATGAATCGAAACGTGAGGGCGACGAGGAAGTCTGGGTGAAGACGCTGACCAGCAACGAAATGTAGTCCGTGCGGTCAGGCTTCATCCAAGTGAGGCTATTGCTGAAGGATTCTTACAGGAAATGATTAAGGTTAAGAAATACAAAACAGACCAGACAGAGTAACCTTTGTCTGGTCTGTTTTTTTGCTTGATTGATAGGAAGCTTCCAAGGCATTGAAGAATGAGGATTCAACCTCCTGTACGGTAATGTGGTTTTTGAAACAGGGTTAGAAACATGGTAGACTTATCCATGCGGCCGCCTCCTGAATCTAGTGTAATCGTGTACAATCGATTCAGAAGGCGGCCCTTTGCATTCGATTTTTGTATAATCATTGGACCGTTTACGTATTAATAGGTTCTTATCCACATTCGCCATTCAAACAAGAGATTATCATACCAGGAGGTGCAGGATGCTGAAATCGTTGCAGGCTATTGAAGCATACCGTGAAGGGGATTATTTGCCTGAGGAGGAGCTTGTGTGGCTGAAATATATTGTTCAGGCTGAAATGCCAATAGTCAATCTGGAGCGCGTGGAATCGCTGCGGGAGCTGGACCATCGGAATCCCGTGCTGGACTATGTGGAACGGAGTCTGCGGCTGCTGGATAGTCTGCCGTTGTCCTACTGGATTAAGGAATTAGCCGAAGAGACGCTGGTCTGGTCGGAGACGGCCAAAGGCGGGACCTCCCGCCAGCGCCGGAAGTGGCAGGAGGAAGGCATTAATTGCTTTGCCCATAATATAGGGTCAGCGCAGCTGTACTGGCAGCATGCCGGAGGCAATGCAGCCGCTGTAGCCTCCGCGCCGCAGGCGGCGCTGCTTAAGGCGGCAGGTGTCGCGCATGCGGAGAAGATTCTGATTGTGCACCGGCTGATTGAAACGCATGGCCTCCTCGGCCAGCAGATCCGCGGCGAGGTTCCGCCAAGTGTTAACCGCCCGCTGGCCGTTATGGTCGAAGAGGGGCTGCTGACCTCTGACGAGATGGAGCGGCTGCTGTTTGCGCTGAATCATTGCATCATTGGTGCTGTCTCGCCGGTATTGTGGCAGGAGGTGCGCAGCGAGGTGATGGAGCTGATAGCCCTGATTGCTTCGGGAAGTCTGGACACTCCGTTGCCAATGAAAGAGCGGCTGCACCGCATGCGCTCCGGCCCAATCTCCCGGGGCGAGGATTTCACGGCGGAGTGGAGCAGACTGGAGCAGGAGGGAATGGATTCTGCATTGCTCGAAGCCATGCAGCCGGTAACGTTCTGGTATGTGGAGTCGGCACTGCAGACGTTCTCGCTTGAGCAATTTCTTAAAGTGCTGGCGCTGGCCGCACAGGGCAGCGGCATTAGCGGCCTGAACCATATCAGCTTTGAAGCAATCATGAATTCAATCTACTATGACTATAAAGGCGTTAAAAAAATCAACGTATATAAGAAACGGATTATCGAAAAGTATCTGTCTGAGCTTGGTTGGCAGGATATTGCCGCCGGAAACAGCACTTCCGGCAATCCCCATCTGATTCACCGGCTGCGGCGGCAGAGGCATCTGCCGGATACGGTGTTCTTTGACTTTGAATTCTCTCCCGCAGCAGAGAAGCTGATTGAATTCTGTATTGAAGCCGAGAAGTCAGCGCTGTACGAGCGGGCGGTGCTGCTCTTATTCGATTTGTTCGATCTGCGCCGCGACGCATTCGACCGCTTCCATAACGAGGATAGCTACCTGAGCCAGATGAACGATACGGCTGATTATAAAACTGTTATTCTGGATTATGTCACCGGCAGCAAGGTGCTGGATATCGGCCCGGGCGGCGGTGTGCTGCTTGATCTGATTGAAGAGCGGATGCCTGCTGTTACTCCGGTCGGCATTGATATTTCCAGCAATGTAGTGGAAGCGCTGCGGCAGCGTAAGCAGCGTGAGGGCCGCCGCTGGGAGGTGCTGCAGGGTGATGCTCTGAACCTGAAGGATTTTGTAGAGACGGGCAGCGTGGATACGGTGATTTTCTCATCCATTCTGCATGAACTGTATTCGTATGTGCCGATGAATGGCGTGAAATTCAATCAGGAGACGGTAGCCGCAGCGCTGGTAAGCGCATTTGAGGTACTTGCCGTTGGCGGTAGGATCATTATCCGGGACGGGATCATGACTGAACCGGAGGCATTGCAGCGGAGAATCCGGTTTCTGGAACAGAGCGGCCTGGCGTGGCTGGAACGGTATGCCGGGGATTTTGCCGGACGCAAAATCCACTATGAGGTGGTCGGTGAGCAGGAGGTGCTGATGCCTGTTAACGATGCCATGGAATTTCTATATACCTACACATGGGGTGAAGAAGCTTACGTCCACGAGGTCCAGGAGCAGTTTGGTTATTTTACACCCGAGCAGTATGTGAAGTTTATCAGGGATCATCTGGGAGAGCAGGCTCAGATTGAAGTGTTCCGCCACTATCTGCAGGAAGGGTATACGCTGGCACTTCAGGAACGGGTCGTTATCATGGATGAGCACGGTAATGAGACGGCTTTGCCGGACAGCACCTGCTTCATGGTAATCCGCAAGGTCGGCAGCGCGGCAAAGTAAGGGATTAACGCCAGTAAGGCAAACACCAGCAGCCAAGAAAGGGAGCGGTGTTTGCTTTTTTTGTTAACAGACATAGGTTCCGGGAAATTGCCCTCTCACGGATACAGCTGCCCTTGCCCTGCTCCCTGCATGGCTCCCAGCGCGGCCCCTTTGCGGAACTCCGAGGGTGAGCATTTCATCGCCTTACGGAACACCTTAATGAAATAGCTGACATTGTCGAAGCCGACCGCAAGGGCGATGTCCGATATCTTACGTTCACTCTGCTGCAGCAGTTCAGCCGCCTGGCGGATGCGGTAGGAGTTGATATAATCGACGGGCGTCTTGCGGGTCATAGCTTTGAAGAAGCGGCAGAACTGGCCCTCGCTCATCGGAATCAGCTCTGACAGATCGCGGGTGCGGATCGGCTCCTGATAGTTGTCCTGGATATACAGAATGACCTTTTTGAGCCGGTTGATCTTGGTCGAATCAGCGCTCTCTGACTGGCTGTGGTTCACGGACCGGTCCGGACTGGCAATCTGCGAGAGCATAATGAGCAACGTTCCTTTCATAAAGGCTTCGAATCCGGGCATTTTATTAGTATATGCTTCCATCATCCGCTCCAGGTGGTGCAGCAGCTCCTGCTGCCAGGGAACAGCGGGTGTAATGTGACGGGGAAAGCTCTGGCGCTTCTCCTGAAGCGGAAGAATCACATTTTGCTGGATCGTATCGTACTGGGCACTGGCCAGAAGGTCGGGGTGGAAGACGAGCGCACAGAACCGGCAAGGGCCTTCCTTCAGGACGTAGGCGGCATGAATATCACCGGATTCGATAAAGACGGCTTCACCTGCGCGGAGCGGAAAATAATCGGTGTCCACCTGAAAAAGGATCTCTCCCTCCAGCAGCAAAAAGAACTCGGCCTCCTCATGCCAGTGCGTGTCCAGGACATGCGTTCCGGACGGAAGCTCGATCCAGTAAGCAGCCAGCGGAAACATAACATCACCATGTACTCGGTCTTCTTTGAGCAAACGCTGGGACGTGCGGTCCATTTCTAGGCCTCCTTTAGCTAAAATATCAAAATAGTGTTATAAATGAGCTATATTATATTAGTTTTGTTGTTTTATTATCGTTATAATGCAACTATAAACACCAAATTGAAAGGTGGCAAGTGCACACATGAAATTTACAGACGGCCTCTGGCTGGTTCGTGACGGAATCAACATCAACGGCGCAGTACAAAACTATGTAGTAGAAAAAACATCCGAGGGTTTGACAGCAGTCACTCAAACAACTCCAATTACAGGACGCGCAGCTACACTGAACTCCACGCTCCTTACCGTTAAATTCCATTCCCCGCTTCCTGGTGTAGTGGGTGTGAAGATCATTCATAATGACGGCGTGATCGACCGCGGTCCGGCTTTTGAATTGACCAAGGGAACCGGCGACCATGTACAGATTGAAGAAAATGAAGCCCAAACCGTGCTGATCAGCGGCGGACTCCGTGTGGTTATCCATAAAGGCACTCAATGGTCCGTGGATTTCTACCGCGGCGACGAGCGCATTACAGGCAGCGGTTACAAATCGATGGCCTATATCACCGACCAGGACGGCAACACGTTCATGCGTGAAGAGCTGGACATCGGTGTAGGCGAATTCGTGTACGGTCTGGGCGAGCGCTTCACTGCTTTTGTGAAGAACGGCCAAGTGGTTGATATCTGGAATAAAGACGGCGGCACCAGCTCCGAGCAGGCCTACAAGAACATTCCGTTCTATGTAACCAGCAAGGGCTACGGCGTATTTGTGAACCAGCCTGAACTGGTTTCGTATGAAATCGCTTCGGAAAAAGTGAAAAAAGCCCAATTCAGCGTAGCTGGAGAGAGCCTGGAATATTTCGTAATTGAAGGACCTACGATAAAAGAGGTCATCAGCAAATATACTTCGCTTACCGGCAAGCCTGCACTTCCGCCGGCCTGGACCTTCGGCCTGTGGCTGACCACTTCGTTCACCACTGACTACGATGAAGCAACAGTTAACTCCTTCGTTGAAGGTATGGCTGAACGCGATCTGCCGCTGCATGTATTCCACTTCGACTGCTTCTGGATGCGTGAATACCAATGGACCGATTTCCAGTGGGACGAGCGCGTCTTCCCGGACCCGGTAGGCATGCTGAAACGCCTGAAGGAAAAAGGATTGAAAATCTGCGTCTGGATCAACTCCTATATCGGACAGCGTTCACCGCTGTTTGAAGAAGGCAAGAAGAACGGCTATCTGCTTAAAAAGGCGAACGGCGACGTATATCAAACCGATCTTTGGCAGGCGGGTATGGGACTCGTAGACTTTACGAACCCAGCTGCTTGTGAATGGTATGCAGGATACCTGCGCGGTCTGGTGGATATGGGCGTAGACAGCTTCAAAACAGACTTCGGCGAACGGATTCCGACGGATGTTGTGTACTTCGACGGCTCCGATCCGCAGAAAATGCATAACTATTACACTCAGCTGTATAACAAAGTGGTCTTTGAAGTATTGGAAGAGAAGCTTGGCAAAAATGAAGCAGCCGTGTTCGCACGTTCGGCAACAGCCGGCGGGCAGCAGTTCCCTGTACACTGGGGCGGTGACTGCTACGCAGATTACGAGTCTATGGCAGAAAGCCTGCGCGGCGGCTTGTCCCTCGGTCTGTCCGGCTTCGGGTTCTGGAGCCATGACATCGGCGGCTTCGAAAATACCGCACCGGCGCATGTCTTCAAACGCTGGCTGGCCTTCGGCCTGCTCTCCAGCCACAGCCGTCTGCACGGCAGCACCTCGTACCGTGTGCCTTGGGCTTACGATGACGAAGCGGTGGATGTTACCCGGTTCTTCACCAAGCTCAAATGCAGCCTGATGCCTTACCTGTATGATGTAGCCGGCCAGGCGCATGAAGAAGGCTGGGCTTCGATGCGGGCCATGGTCATGGAATTCCCAGAAGATCCTACCTGCGAAGTACTGGACCGTCAGTACATGCTTGGTGACAAGCTGCTCGTAGCTCCAATCTTCCAGGAGAACGGCGAAGTGAAATACTACCTGCCGGCTGGTCGCTGGACTCACCTACTGAATGGTGAAACGGTAGTAGGCGGATCATGGCGCAAAGAAAAACATGACTTCTTCAGCCTTCCGCTGTTCGTACGCCAGAACTCGCTGCTGGCCACAGGCAGTGTCGACAACCGTCCGGATTATGACTTTGCTGACGGCGTGAAATTCGGCCTGTATTCCCTGGAAGACGGCGCAACAACAGCTGCAACGGTCCGCGATATCAAAGGCGCTCCAGAACTGACAGTGACAGCTGAACGCACTGGCAGCACGATTAAGGTAACTGCTGAAGGCAGCGGCAAGCCGTTCACATTTGCTGTGAAGGATCTCGGCGCTATCGCTTCCGTAGAAGGCGCAGAGCAAGCAGATGAAGCTACAGTACAAGTTAGCGGCGGCAGCAAGTCCGTATCGTTCACGATTACATTGAAATAAGTTATTCCGTGTGTATCAGACTCTCTGATGGCCGGGGACACATTGTCCCTGGCTCATTAGGGAGTTTTTTTAGAAAAACAAAGTATCTATATGAATGGCTCAACACTAACATCAGTGCCTGACAGTTGGCGGGAATAATTTTGGAGATATTCCCTTTGGAAACGGGTAGAGAGAAGATAGCCATATGAATAGTTATATTTTGCGGATCAGGACAGGAGAATTGATTACTATGATTATTAAAGATAACAACGGTGTACTCAGCGAAGCGGGCTACTCTTCAGCTACGGCGCTGTCCACCGCCGCCAATTATATTATGAATGCACCGGAGACGTTCACCCATACCTACCGGACATACATCCGCCTGCGGGAAAACGGCAGTTTGACGCTGAAATTCTGGCACAGCAACAGTGTCGATTCCACCTGGGATATGGGGCAGGAAGCAAGCGGCAGCGAACGGGGCGGGGAGTGGAGCATAGAAGAAGCGTATATCGCTGATGGAGGGCTTGTGCCGGACGGTGCGGTAGCACCGGGCTCGCAGGTTCCGGTTACCTTCGCGGGGGCAAACTCGAAGGCGGTTGCTCCCGGCGAATGCTTCTGGAGTGACGAAGCCTCACTCGACTTGCCGGAAGGTCATTACCTGGCGTTTACCTGGACCCTTAGAACAGCCGCGCCGGGCAAGTCCTTCCCGTTCAACGTCGAAGGCATCCTCGTGTCCGCTTATGATGCTGACGGCAATCTGGCCGGGCAGGAATCTGTGGATACCTTTGCCGAGTCGGACAAGCTGCTGGTTATGCCAGGCTATATCGGATACAAGAAGCAGGTGGCGAAGAAGCTGGTGTTCCTAGGGGACTCGATCACACAGGGAGTCCGGACGGAGAAGGATGCCTACAGCTATTGGGCGGCGCGGATCGCCGAAGGTCTGGGGACGGATTACGGACTGTGGAATATCGGTTCAGGCTGGGGCAGGGCTTATGACGTTGCTGCGGACGGGGCGTGGCTGAATAAGGCTAAGCAGGGTGATGAGGTACTGATTGTCCTCGGAGTCAACGATCTGGATATCGGCAAGCGCAGTGCTGAGGA
This sequence comes from Paenibacillus tianjinensis, assembly GCF_017086365.1. Taxonomy (NCBI): domain Bacteria; kingdom Bacillati; phylum Bacillota; class Bacilli; order Caryophanales; family Paenibacillaceae; genus Paenibacillus; species Paenibacillus tianjinensis. Next base: position 811,113 of record NZ_CP070969.1, read on the forward strand.
ACTGCTTGGCGATCTGACGAATATTATCGGGAAGATTAAAGAGGCGAACACCAGCACAGACATTATCCTCAGCACCGTACCGCCGTTCAATTTCACGGAAGAGCGGGAGACCTACTGGCGCATAGTGAATGATACGATTCTCACGAACCCTCCGGCCGGGGTAGACCGGGTATTCGACATCGCTGCGGTACTGTCTGAACCGGCTCCGGCAGATCATAGAATCAAACCGGAATACATGAGCAACGAGTTTGATCCGCATCCGAACGGGAACGCCGGCAAGGCGGTAGCAGAAGCTTTTCTGGCTTGGTACGGGGGAAATAGATAAAGAGAACACCACAGGCTTACTAGGCATACTATGTAGTACTTTTAACAGAAGGGTAGTGTGCCTCCAATGGGTATTCAAGCGGGAATGCAGCCGAAGGTGCTGTATCAGGCAGATCAAAATTATGTTCAAACTATGAAATCGGTTAGACATCACTTGCACAGTATATGTAGACAACATGTAAACCAATTCGTCCAGGTGCAGACAATTGACGGTCAGGTCGTTACGGGAAGAATTTTGGGCTGTGATAGAGGAATGTTATATATGGGCGTGCAGAGTCATGGAGGACAACGCGCATTCTATGGGGGCAGCGATGAAGCGATTCTAGCCCTGGTGCTGTTCGAATTGCTTGTAATCACTTTATTGTACACGTAATTCCCAGTAGAGCCTGCATTTGCAGGCTCTACTTTTTTAGGCTAACGATACTTAAAATGTTCTAAGAATGATCACCAGCAGAATATAAAGCACCAGGATTGTAGTAGTAGAAGTAATCATACCACCTACGTTTGCGCAACCGCCCATAGCTTTACCCCCTTCGCATTATCATCTTACAGACCCATGATATGCACCTTCCCCTATTCCTGTATGGACAATTGCCCCACTTGAAAATTAAAATCGTATAGCCTGTTAAAGCAGGATTTGTGTTCGATAGTCCTTCGGAGAGCTGCCGACCTGCTTCTTGAACACTTTACTGAAGTACTTCACATCGTGGAAGCCGACCATTTCCGAGATTTGTGACAGCTTGAGGTTCGGATTCTGCAGCAGGAGCTTAGCTTTATTGATTCTGACGCTGCCGATGTAGTCGGAGAAATTAATGCCGTATTCCTGCTTGAATTTGCGGGAGACGTATTCGCGGCTGACATAGAATCTGCCGGCGACCTCCTGCAGCGACAGGTCGGACTGATAGTTCTGCTCGATATATTTGACGATTTCTGTTAGCGGGTTACGTTCCTTGATCTGCCTTGCCGACAGCTCCTGCGACAGGCGCTGCATCAAGGCGAAGGACCAGTCGCGCCAGGCGAACAGCGAGAAGGAATAGCCATTGGCATAAGGAGCAGGATTGTGCCGGTCGGCCAGCTCCAGTTCAGCCAGAGCACTGTCGGCTTCCCCGCCCAGCGCTTCGCGTACGAGCCGGGAGCGGAACAGCAGGGCATCGGCTTTCCAGGAGCCCAGCATTTCCGGCGTTACCACGCCCCCGCGGCTCATCTCATCAATCCAGTGCTGGGCTGCAGCGGACAAGGCCTCTGTATTCCCGCTGATAACGGCCATCCTCCAGTCCTCCTGGACATGGGCGAAGATTGCCCTGGAGCCGTCGGCTCCGGCTGCTTGTTCAGCCTTGCTATGCTCTCCGGCAGAGGAAGCGAAGTGGCAATAATCCTCATGCCGGAGCAGATTCCGCCGCATCAGGGCATCCAAAGCTTCCGATCGCTGCTGTGCAAGCTGGCCTGGCAGGCTGCCCGCACTGCTGATCCCAAAATGCATCCGGAACTGCAGCGTCCGGAAGATACCTTGATTGATCCGGCTGATCAGCTCCAGTACCGGTTCATGGACATCCCATAGCAGGATGGCGATTTCCGGAGGCCCTCCCCAGTAGCGGAAAGCAATTCCTTTCTTCTGGGGATGCAAGAACTCATTGCAAATATTGACGATGGCATAATAAAGCAGCTCGCTGTCTCCGCCGAATCTTTTGAGCAACTGATTATTGCCCGCATCGGTCTGTATTAGAATCAGCCGGGAGGACCCGGCATTACCGGGAATGACGTTCTCAGCAACAAGCCGTCGGAGCGAGGCCTCAGAAGTAACGGGATCATCAATCAGTGCCGACAGGAGGCGCTCTCCGTAGATCGGTTTGATCTCATTCAGCCGGATGCTCTGCTGCTGCCGGTGGCTGCGTTCTTCTTCCTCGGAGCGCCAGGAGGCAACCGCCTTGGACACGGCTGTATTGATGGCATCGGCCTCAATGGGCTTAAGAATATAGTCAATTCCTCCATGCCGGACTGTCTGGCGTACAAATTCAAAATCATTATGTCCGCTGACGACAATAAACTTCGTATTCCCGGCAAACTCATTCACCCAGGTCATCAGCTCAATGCCGCTCCCCGATTCCATCATCATATCCATGATCACCAGAGCCGGCTTTTGAGCGCGGATCACTTCAATGGCTTCATTGCCGTTTCCCGCTTCCAGAATCTCATCGATCTGATGGGCGTCCCAGTCGACCAGCAGCCGGACCGCCTTTCTGACTCTCGCTTCATCATCCACAATCAGCGCCTTCATATCCGTTCACTCTCCGTTAGTATTTCAATTTCCAGTCTTATCAGGACCCCGCCTTCAGGCAGATTGTCCACGGTCAGCGCAGCGTCATCCCCGCAGACAAGGCGCAGGCGCGCGAGTACATTGCCAAGGCCGATTCCTGCGCCTGGCGCATCCCGCCTGCTGTCACTGTTCTTTACGGCGGTGACGTCGAGCGGAGCAGGCTGCTCTAGCTCCTGCCGGAGCTTCTCCAGTCTCGCCAGAGGAATGACATTGCCGTTATTCCGAATCATGATTTCCATTCGTCCTGTTGCCAGCCGGGCTGCCGTAATCTCGATCAACCCATCACTGCGCGACAGATTGAAGCCGTGCTTGAAGTAATTTTCAACAATCGGCTGGAGGATCATTTTGGGCATCAGCGCATTCAGCAGCGGTTCCTCCATATCGTAGCGGAAACTGAATTTATTTTCAAAACGCTCCTTTTGCAGTTCGATGTAAGCTTTGACATGCTCCAGCTCATTTTGAATGGTCACAATCTTCTCGTCATTGTACATGCTGTAACGCATCATCTTGGCCAGCGCCGACAGCAGGGCATAGATTTGCGGCACTTTCATCTCAAGGGCAAGCGTACCGATAATCTGCAGTGTGTTGTTGAGAAAATGCGGATTGATTTGCGACTGCAGTGCCCTCAATTCATTGGTTTTATTAGACAGCTCCAGCCGGTATTCCCGCAAAATCAGATTGTTGATCGTATCCATCATGCTGCGGAAATGCTCGGTCAGCACACCGATCTCATCATTGCCCGCCGGGCTGATCTCGACCTCCAGATTCCCGGTCCGCACCTGATTCATATACCGGGTCAGCTGCTTGATCGGAGCAGTGATCCGGAAGGAGATGAAGATCGTTAGAGCAATAATCATGGTCATTAGCAGGAAGAGGAGCAGCAGGTTGATGCCTGCGGCTTCCTTGGCTTCACGGAACAGGTAGGACACCGGTATCTGTTTGACCAGCATCCAGCTCAGGCCGGTGCCTTCCACCTTCTGATAAATGAATACAGACCCGCCTTCCTCAAAATAACCTTGAGCCTCCGTATTTGGAGCAATCTGCTTACTGTACCAGGCTGCATTCAGCGGCTTGCCGAGCGAATCGGCATCCTGGCCGTACACCAGCATACCGTCACTGTCCACTACATAGGTCTTCTCCTGATCCTGTTCATACAGCTGGTCGACAATTTCGGCAAGCGCCGTCAGCTTGACATCAATCGACAGATAGCCTAGTGCCTCCGAAGAAGGAATGCGCTCAATTCTGCGGTGCAAGGTAAAGACCGGCTCAGGCGTGAACTGGATCAAAGGCAGGTTCAGCCCGTAAGCATTGCTGATGTGGGTGCTCTGAACACTTACCGGAGAACTGCCCGTAATGTTGGACTCCAGATACGGCATGTTCACCAGCCAGCGCTTGGGCGTTGTATTGTCGGTAATCAGTGTGGCTTTGCTGTCCTTAACCCCGTATAAGTATACCTGCGAGATGTCGGGCAGCGAAGTGGAAATATAACTGAGTGAATTATAGATGGCAATATCAGAGGACAGGTCATCATAACCGGCTTCCAGCAGACGGTAAAAATCTGAATCGGAGTATACGCTCAGCGACAGCCGGTTGACCTCCTGAATGAGGCTGTTAATATTTTTGGAGCCTTGATAGAGCAGATTTTTGTTCTCATCTACGGCCCGTGTTCTCAGCGACTGGGTCGTGTAAGAATAGCTGATATACATCGTCGCCATAATACAAATTAAGGTTGGAAGGAGTAAAAAAAGGATCAGTTTGGTGCGGATATTGGTCCATTTCATCGATTCTTGTCACATCCGATCAATATTTTACACCTGAAAGATCACTTGCGTAGGTGTAAGAGGTCCGTCAAAAAACGGATAATATCTTTAGATCATAAACAAGTAAGTGAGTAAAAGAAAGGGGGGGCCAATTCATGCGAGGTCATAAGTTGTCCCAATTCGGTCAACAGCTTTTTTTCGTTGGCCCGGCAGTACTGTTTTTCTCTGTAGTCATGATTATTCCATTTCTGATGGGGATGTATTATTCCTTCACTGACTGGAACGGTGTATCGGGAAATGTTAGCTGGGTAGGAATTGATAACTTCAAAAGTATTTTCACGAATGACCCTGACTTCTGGTCATCGTTCTGGTTTACCGTTAGATTTACTCTGTTAGGTGTTGTTTTGACCAACGTGGTCGGCTTTTTCCTGGCGTATCTGTTGACGAAACCTTTAAAAACTCGCAATATGCTCCGTACGATCTTCTTTATGCCGAATGTTATCGGGGGCTTGTTGCTCGGTTTTATATGGCAGTTTATCTTTATCAAAGGTTTTGCCACACTCGGTGAAACCACAGGCTGGCCGTTCTTTAATCTTCCTTGGCTTGGTGATGCGACGACCGGCTTTTGGGCAATCGTTATGGTATTCGTCTGGCAGTCCTCCGGTTATCTGATGGTTATCTACATCGCTTCGCTCAGCAATGTATCCAAGGAAGTGCTTGAAGCTGCTGACATCGACGGCGCCTCGCCGTTCCAGGTGCTCCGCAACATCGTCGTTCCGCTGATTATGCCTGCGGTAACTATCGGTTTGTTCCTGGCCATTTCCTGGTCATTCAAAATGTTCGACCTGAACCTGTCGCTGACCAAGGGCGGACCGTTCAAATCAACGGAGTCTGTAGCGATGAACATCTATAATGAAGCCTTCCTGAATAACCGTTACGGTCTGGGTACGGCAAAAGCGCTGCTGTTCTTTGTAATTGTCGCGGTCATCACGATGATTCAGGTCCGTGTAACGAAGAGCAAGGAGGTCGAGGCTTAATGAACGCAAAGTCAAAAAGCAGATGGACTATCGGGATTGAAGTGCTGATGATCCTGCTTGCCCTGCTCTTCCTCGCTCCGTTTTATTTCCTGCTGGCGAACTCCGTGAAATCATTTGGCGAAATTCTCAGCAATGCGGCAAGCTGGCCGCAGGAATTCATGTGGTCCAACTATTCAAATGCCTGGAAGCTGGCCCGCTTCGGTGAAGCGTTCCGCAACTCCCTCATTGTAACGGTAATCAGTGTCGTCCTGATCGCTTTGTTCAGCGCAATGGCTGCATACCGTATGGTCCGTGCGGATACGAAGTTCAATAAGGTCCTGCTGCTGCTGTTCGTAGCGGCAATGGTGGTGCCGTTCCAGACCATCATGATCCCGATCCTGAAGGTTGTAAACGTCCTGGGCGTGAACAACTCCATTCCAGGTCTCTTGATCACTAACTTGGGTCTCAGCATTCCGATGGCGATCTTCCTGTTCCACGGGTTCATCAAATCGGTCCCGCTTGAAATCGAAGAGGCGGCTACAGTCGACGGCTGTAATCCGATTACGGTATTCTTCCGGATTGTGCTTCCGCTGCTGAAGCCGATGCTGATGACAACCATCGTCCTGAATGCACTTGGGATTTGGAATGACTATCTGCTGCCGTCTCTGATTCTTCAGGCGCCTAATCTGCGGACCATTCCACTGGCCACCTTCTCGTTCTTCGGCCAGTATACGAAGCAATGGGATATGGCGCTCCCGGCACTTACGATCGGCGTAGCACCCATTGTAATTTTCTATCTGTTCATGCAGCGTTACATTGTTGAGGGAATAGCGGCAGGCTCGGTGAAGGGTTAACCTTCACGGAGTCCCCGTTCCAAATATTTATTATGCAGTTAAACTTATCTAGGGGGAAAATAGAATGATGAAGAAACGTTCTGCAGTAATGATGTCCAGCGTTATGCTGATGTCTGTCGTACTCGCGGCGTGTGGCGGTAACAACAACACCGCTTCAAATAACACACAAAATGGAAGCGCTGGCAACGCTGCTTCCGGAAAAGTGAAAACGGTTAAGATCTTCCAGTTCAAAACCGAAATCGTTGAAGGCCTCAATGAGCTGAAAGTAGAGTTTGAAAAAGAACATCCAAACATCAAGCTGGACATCCAGACGGTCGGCGGCGGTGCAGACTATGCAGCAGCCCTGAAAACCAAATTCGCTTCCGGCGATGCTCCTGATATTTTCAGTAACGGCGGTTATGCCGAAATGGCGCTTTGGGCAGACAAGCTGGAGGACCTGTCCGATCAGCCATGGGTTAAGGATCTGATTCCTTTGGCCGCTGAGCCAATGACCAAAGACGGCAAAACCTACGGTATGCCGATGAATCTTGAAGGTATCGGTTTTGTATACAACAAAGACCTGTTCGCAAAAGCAGGGATCACTGAAACACCAAAAACAATCACCGAGCTTGAAGAGGCTGCTAAAAAACTGCAGGCCATCGATGTTATTCCATTCGGCAACGCGTATCAGGAATGGTGGCTGCTGGGTATCCAGGGCATCAGCGTAGCTTTTGCACAGCAGGATAATGTTGATGAGTTCATCAACGGCCTGAACGCCGGCACTTCCACAATCGTGGGCAACGAGAAATTTAAGGATTGGAGCAACCTGCTCAACCTGACTGTAAAATACGGACAGAAAAATCCTTTGACTACAGATGCTAATACTCACCTGGCTATGTTCGCTAACGGCGAAACGGCTATGATGCAGGAAGGCAACTGGGCACAGACTCTGGTTGACGGCATCACTCCGGACATGAACATCGGTATGTTCCCTATGCCAATCAACGACGATGCTGCGATGAATGATAAGCTGTCTGTAGGCGTTCCGGCTAACCTGGTCGTTAACAAGGATTCCGATTCGAAGGAAGAAGCTAAGACTTTCCTCAACTGGCTCGTTACTTCTGACATGGGTAAAGAGTATATCGTGAAAAAATGGAAATTCATTCCTGCCCTGTCCACAATCCCTGCAACACCTGAAGATATCGGTCTTCTTGGTGCGGATGTATGGAACTATGTTAAAGCAGGTAAAGTTTACGGATTGCAGGCTTCGAAATTCCCTGATGGTGTAACCCAAGAATTCGCCAGCTCGATTCAGCAGCTGATTGCTGGAAAGGTCGACGAAGCCGGCTGGGAAGCTTCCATGCAAGCGGCTTGGGACAAGCTGAAGAAATAAAGAATTTATGACCATAAAGAGAGTCCTCTAAAGGACCGGTAAGTGGATAAAGTGGATTTGCCAGGGCGCTCCCCGCCTAACTCATTAATAATGTGAGGCGGGGGCGCCTTTTTGGTAAGATGGGGAGCATACGGGAAAGGAGAAGGGGAGATGGAGATGCTCAGCTACAGCAATGTTCAAATCGGTGTCGATTATTACCCGGAGCATTGGGATGAGTCTTTGTGGGAAGCAGATATGCAATTAATGAAGGAGACCGGAGTGAAAGTGGTCCGGGTGGCCGAGTTCGCCTGGAGCCGGCTGGAGCCTGTCGAAGGAAGCTTTGATTTTGCCTGGCTGGACCGGGCGATTGATGCTCTGCACCGCTATGGGCTGCAGGTGGTGATCGGAACACCTACAGCAACACCTCCGCGCTGGCTGACGACAGGATATCCCGATGTGCTGCCGGTATTTGCAGACGGACAGACCTTTCATCCAGGCGTGCGCGGGCACCGCTGCTACAATAGCAGGTCACTGCTGAAATACGGTACGCGGATTATCCACAAGCTGGCCCGTCATTACAGCGGTCATCCCGCGGTCATCGGCTGGCAGACTGACAATGAATTCGGCATGATTGACTGCCACTGTGACAGATGTAATGAGGCTTTCCGCGACTGGGTGCAGGACAAGTATAAGACGCTCGAACATGTGAATGCAGAATGGGGAACGGTAGTATGGAGCGGGGAATACAGCGACTGGCAGGAGCTGACGGTCCCTTATGGCGGATCTCCGTTCCAGAATCCTTCGCTGCTGCTGGACTTCCAGCGGTTCCAGTGGGATTCGGTGGTGAAGTTCCAGCAGACGCAGATTGATGTGCTGCGTGCGGAGTGTCCGGATCATTTCATCACCCATAACTTCCACAGCTATCCCCAGCGGCTGGATATGTATGCGGTCGGCGCTGGGCTGGATGTGGCATCATTTGACTATTATCCGAATACCTCTCCTAACAAGCAGGCAACGACGCCCTACAGCGGAGCCTTGTCGCTGGATGTGACAAGGGGAATCAAGCGGAAGAATTTCTGGATCATGGAGCAGCTGAGCGGTCCGCCCGGGTGCTGGATGCCGATGTGGCGCACACCGTATCCCGGCTTTATCCGGGCTTATGCCTGGCAGGCCATCGCGCGTGGAGCGGATACCGTGGTCCACTTCCGCTGGAGAAGTGCGGTTGCGGGTGCAGAGCAGTACTGGCATGGCCTGATCGACCACAGCAATGTGCCGGGCCGCAGGTTTGCAGAGTTCGGCCGGCTATGCTATGAAGTAAACGCGTTAGCCGATAAGCTTAAGGGAACGGAGCTTAAGCATGAGGTGGCCATACTTCATTCCCATGAACAGAAGGCGGCGCTGGACATCCAGCCGCAGGCCGAGGGAATGGATTACTACGAGAATATCAAGCAGTATCACCGTGTACTGACCAAGCTGGGTATCGGATGTGATGTTATCCAGGCAGGTGAGCCGCTGGAGAAATATAAGCTGGTCATTGCACCAAGCCTTTATCTGTTAAGTGAGGAGCTGGCTGCGCAGCTTGAAGCTTTTGCTATTAAGGGCGGTACCCTGATTCTGACAAACCGCAGCGGTGTGAAGAATATCAATAATATTTGTCTGATGCAGCCGTTGCCTGGCATGCTGAGCCGTGCAGCCGGAGTATGGGTCAAGGAATATGATCCGGTTGGCGGGGATGTGCATACCCTCCTGGACGGGCAGGGCATTACCTTCGAATGCAGCCAGTGGTGCGATCTGCTCGCTCCGGTTACCGCAGAGCCCATCGCCTGGTATAACGATGACTTTTATGCGGGAACTGCGGCGATCACTGTCAACAGCTTCGGCAAAGGCCAGGTCTATTACTTTGGCACCCATGCCGAAGAAGGTTACTGGTCCATGCTGCTGGCCGGGCTTGCAGACAAGCTTGGCCTGCTGCGCTTCGCTGGTCTGCCGGAAGGCGTCCAGGCTACGGTCCGCAGCGGAGAGAACGGCAGCTTCCTGTTCCTGCTGAATCTCAGCAAGGCAGAGCAGACGGTCAAGCTGGACAAGCCTTATCGCTGTGAGCTGACCGGAGCCGTACGTTCGGGACCGGTTGTGTTTGCCCCGTACGGCGTAGAGATTCTCGGGACAGAAGGCTGATGCATCCGGGAAACCGGGCTCATGCGGAGGGATGGCGTCTTGTATCTGTCATCCGGGAGATGAAGGGAATCAGCTTGGCTTTCGGCTTGGTATTCAGCCTTGAAGCCTGTATCTGCGGTGTATTCTGAACTTCGTCCTTCCGCATGAGATCCAGTAAATCGTACACACTTTTGATTTCGCTGATATCGATATCCTTCAGGCTGCCTTCCGGATCTCCGGGAATTCTAAAGCTCCAACGTTTGTTATCCACTTTAATCACTCCTTAAAAGTTTCCTAAAATTAATTTGATTTATATTTTCATCATATTCCATGGACCAGTTCCTGTATAATGAAGGGAAATGATGGAGGGCATCACTGCGGCTGATGGCTGATCCGAGGGGGAGAGGGCGGATGATGGATATTGGACTTCTTAAAGTGTTTCAGGCGGTTGCCGAGGAAGGGAGTATATCCAAAGCGGCCCAAAGCCTGAACTATGTGCAGTCGAATGTGACAGCGAGAATTCAGCAGCTGGAGCAGGAGCTGAAGACTCCGCTTTTTTACCGGCATAGCCGAGGCATCACCTTGACTTCAGCCGGGCAGACGCTCATGGAATATACGGTTAGGATATTTAATCTGCTGGAGGAAGCACAGCAGGCAGTTCTTGATTCCCCGGTTCCGAAGGGAACAATTACGGTTGGATCCGATACGACTGCTGCCGTACGTCTGCCTGCGATCCTGTCCGCTTACCGCGGCTGTTACCCCGATGTTGAGGTTCAACTGCAGATCGGACGGGCGGCTGATCTGATCGATTCTGTCCTGCAGCATGTGGTGCATGGGGCGTTCATGGACGGGCCGGTCGAGCATCCGGAGATCGTCCAGGAGCTGGTCATCCACGAGCAGCTGGGACTAGTTATTCCGGATACGATCGGTTATCGGGGTCTTTCTTCGATCCATGATAAGACGCTGCTGATATTGAATGCAGAATGCCTCTACCGTGCGAGGCTTGAGGAGTGGCTCAGGGAAGAAGGCTTCCGGCTCGGGAAGGTAATGGAGTTCGGGACGATGGAAGGATTGCTTGGCTGCGTTAGGGCCGGCATAGGATTTGCAGTGCTGCCGGTATCTTATTTCAGGCGGATGAATATTACGGAAGGCATCTCCTGCTATCCGTTTCCGGAGCGGTACGCCGAGGTGCCGACTGTATTCATCCGGCGGCGTGATCTGTATATGACGAGTGCTTTCCGGGAGTTCATTGAGGAGCTGAAGGTGCATCTGCCGGAAGCGGTATGCAGGACAGACCTTCTCGCGGCGGAAGGCAGAGGAACAGCTAGTAATTAAGACGGGGCAGGCATTGGGTTCAAACCGTCCACCCATACGAAAACAGCGGCACCCGGGGGTTACTACCCGGGTGCCGCTGTTTGTATGCTCTCATGAATTCAGTGCAGCCGCCGGAACTGATCCGGGGTCGTTCCCGACTGCTTGCGGAAGGTGGCCACGAAGTGGCTGACATCTCGGAAACCGACGAGCTGGGAGATCGCTTTTACGGTCAGGTCCGGCTGGCTTACGAGCAGTTCCTTGCTCTTGCGGATGCGTAAGCGGACGAAATAGGCATAGGGAGATAGCCCGAAGGTCTGCAGGAATAGGCTGTTGAGATACCGGCCTGATACCTCAAGCTGGGAAGCAAGATCATACAGCCCGATGCCGGGATCACCGTAGTGGTTGTCCATCCATTTCAGGAGCGGCTGCAGCTTGTCCACGTTTCGCGAAATGGCAGTATTGTTATGTAACTGTCCATATTTACTGAGAGTAAGCAGGAAACGATAAGCATCGGTGGACACGCCCAGGCTGAACATGTCTGCGGCAGCATCATGCCGGTCAAGCATTTCCTGCAGCATGCGGGTCAGCGGAGCTTCACTTTCCCAGCGGTAGAAGGCATTGGCCTGCATGCCTAAAGTCTCGAGGATATGCTGGGATGAGCCCCCGCCAAACGTAAGATAATAGGTGCACCAATGCTGGGAGGAAAGTGATTCGTAGCGGTGTCCGGTACCCGGCAGGAGCAGTACGCCGCTGCCTGCGGCAAGCGTGAGTTTTTTATTCTCGAAATGAATAATCCCTTCACCTGAGGCTGTCTGCAGCCAGTGATAGACATGATAGCCGTCCGGACGCGATACCTTTTCCTGATCAGGATTATAGCCCATGCTATCAAGCGTAATGGGCAGATGCTCCCTGTTTTCCTGGGCAAACACAATTCTGCGGGGGGCTGGCGTTAGCAACAAGAATCACCTCGTAGTTGTACCATATTATTATATGTTCCGGTGTAAATTTTATATTTATCGCACTAAGTTTAAAGGTTAAACTAAGAATATACTTATACTATAAAGGAAGTGCGATGTGTGATCAACGATAAATTGCCGAAGATTTGGTACGGTGGAGACTACAACCCAGAGCAATGGGATGCCCCGGTTTGGGCAGAGGATGAACGGATGTTCAAGCTGGCGGGAATCGATGTGGCGACCATCAATGTATTTTCATGGGCCCTGATTCAGCCGTCCGAGGACGTATATGATTTCTCCGGACTGGATGAATTGATGGACCGCCTATATAAGAATGGAACCTATGTATGTCTGGCCACAGGCACTGGAGCACATCCGGCATGGATGGCACACCGCTATCCTGAAGTGACCCGTGTGGATGTGCAGGGCAGAAAGCGCAAATTCGGCGGACGCCATAACTCTAATCCGAACAGTTCGGTGTACCGCAAGTATGCAGCCAAACTGGCCGGCAAGCTGGCTGAACGCTATAAGGATCATCCGGTTCTGGTGGCCTGGCATATTTCCAATGAATATGGCGGATATGATTATTCCGAGCAGTCTGCGGCGGCTTTCCGCGTCTGGCTGAAGGAACGTTACGGCACACTGGATACACTGAACAAAGCCTGGAATACCCGCTTCTGGGGTCATACCTTCTATGACTGGGAAGAAATCGTTGTTCCAAATGAGCTGAGTGAAGAGTGGAACGGTAACCGGACCAATATCCAGGGGATTTCCCTTGACTACCGCCGGTTCATGTCTTACAGCCTGCTTGAGTGTTACAAAATTGAGAAAGAGGCAATCAGGGAACACAGCAAGGATATTCCGGTAACGACCAATCTGATGGGCTTTTACCCGGAGCTGGATTATTTCGAATGGGCTAAGCATATGGACATCATCTCATGGGATAACTATCCGGCTCTGGACACTCCGGTCAGCCATACGGCGATGACGCATGATCTGATGCGCGGTCTGAAGAACGGACAGCCATTCATGCTGATGGAGCAGACGCCGAGCCAGCAGAACTGGATGCCGTATAACTCATTGAAACGGCCTGGTGTGATGCGTCTGTGGAGTTACCAGGCGGTAGCGCGCGGTGCGGACACCGTGCTGTTCTTCCAGCTGCGCCGCTCCATCGGTGCCTGCGAGAAGTATCACGGTGCGGTCATTGAGCATGTGGGCCATGAGCATACCCGGGTCTTCCGCGAATGCGCAGAGCTGGGCCGGGAGCTGGAACGGCTTGGCGACAAGCTGCTGGATGCACGCAGTGCAGCGCAGATCGGCATCATCTATGACTGGGAAAACCGCTGGGCACTTGATCTGTCGAGCGGACCTACTGTAGCCCTTGATTATGTAAAAGAAGTGCATAAATATTACAATGCTCTCTATCAGCAGAATATCGAAGCCGATATGATCGGTGTCGAAGAGAACCTGTCTAAATACAAAATCGTGATCGCACCGGTGTTATATATGATTAAACCGGGCTTCGCCGAGAAAGTGGAAGCCTTCGTTAAGGCTGGCGGGACATTTGTGACCACCTTCTTCAGCGGGATCGTTGATGAGAATGATCTGGTTACGGTTGGAGGATATCCGGGCGAGCTGCGGAAGGTGCTTGGCATCTGGGCTGAGGAGATTGATGCGCTGCTGCCGGACATGAGCAATGAAATCGTGATGAACGGGGAGTGGGGTTCGTTAAGCGGGACCTACAAATGCGATCTGCTCTGCGATCTGATCCATTCCGAAGGAGCAGAAGTGCTGGCCCATTACGGTACCGATTTCTACAAGGGCATGCCGGTATTGACTGTGAACAGCTTCGGTGAAGGCAAAGCCTACTATGTAGCATCGAGCCCTGAAGCCGGCTTCCTGCAAAGCTTCCTGGGGAATCTGTGCGAAGAGAACGGCATCAAGCCGCTCGTAAACGCACCAGAGGGAATCGAATCGGTACAGCGTGTGAAAGACGGCGTATCCTACCTGTTCCTGTTGAATCATCACGAAGGCGAGCTAAGCGCAGACATTGGTGCAGCTGAGCGCACCGACCTGCTGACCGGCAAGAGCTTCAGCGGCACCGCTGTTGTTCCGGGCCGCGGCGTATTGATCTTGTCCGATAACAAATAGAACGCAAATAGCCCAAACCCCGGCAACTCTCCTGAAAGGGAGGGGTGCCGGGGTTTTTTTACAGCTATTCCGTAAAGGAGCCGAAATCGGTTATTTTCAAATCATATTTAAAACGGACTTCGGAGCGGCTGAATGTATCGTCCCACCGGTCCTGGACCTTTTTCCACACCTGGGGATACTGGATGCTGAGCGCTTCTCCGAAACCGGCTACATCGGCTTTATACTCTTTTTGCAGCTTACTCATCATCTTCTCCATCATCTTCTCCAGCTTAGCTTCGAATATTCGGCCTACCTTATCTGTATATTCTGTTGAATCGGCATCACTTGAGCTGCTCCAGGTTTCGATCAGCCGGCCTTCCGTCTCGATGGAGACCTCAAACGAAATAACATCCCCGTCGACAAGGGCTTTGATTTTGCTCTTCATAGCCTTCATTTCATAGGTCATCGGTTCATCATCCTGATCATAGGCTTTGATCGCGCCAGCCTTGCCTTTATTGGTCAGCCAGGAGAGGCATTCCGTGTCTTCCTGTGACAAGGTGCCGATCCAGTGCCCCGTGTCTCCTTTTACCACAGCAGCTCCGGAGAACTCAGTTTCCCCACCCGCGGTAACGAGATTCTGCAGAGCATAACTCCGCTTGGCATGCATGAGTGCATCCAGTTCGGAAATGATGACCGGGTCCATCACCTTACTTGTTCTTTTCTGACCATGGATCATATCTCTGAGGTGAAAGGAGGGGATTTCATCGGTCCGCTTGGAGACAAGCGTCTCCTCTGCCCGGCCTTGACTGATAAAAACCAAGGTGCTTGGGCGGATATCATTGTCACGGAGTACAAAATCCATCAGCTGTTCCATCGATTGCCGCTTCAGCAATTCCGTTGAGACAACAATGACCTTCAGATGATGACCAACGATCGGCCGTTCGTTCCTGATAGAATATTGGCGGAAGATTTCCAGTACGGAATCTCCGGTTCCGGAGATGTTGAGATAAGGCGTAGGCCGTGGGCCCCCCTGCTGCTTTTCCATGCCTGCGTGTTTCACGGGTACAATCTGGACCGTTGCCGTAACTTTATCCCGCTTGGAATAGGTGACGCCTTGTTCTTCCAGCTCTTGTTCAGCCTTTGTCAGCTTGCCTGTGTCCAGAGCGAGTCCGGTATAAATTGCCAGGTCCTCAATTTCTTTGCTGCTCCAGCATCCGGACTGTGTGGCAGCAAGCAGGAAGAGACAGAGGAGAAGCGGTATCAACCGTCTACACATGCTGCTTCAATCCTTTCGTACGGATGAGCCAGATGACCGAGAGCAACAGGGGCAGAAGCAGAAACAGGACAATTCCCGCTTTACCGATCATATCCCCCAGACTGAACAGCTCGCTAACGGACTTGGGCACCATCGCAGAGATGAAAATGACCGGTACCAGCAAGTAAATGACCGCATGTATCTTCAGGCTGAAAATTTGGGAGAGGCCTAGAGAAGCCTGGAAAAAGAAACTGCAGAAGTTACAAAACATTTGCATCAGCCAGATCACCATCAGCGGAAACTCCATCCGTTCGAACAGAAATCCGGGAATTTCGAAGCTGCGGATCAAATCGATGATCGGCCAGGTACTTGTGATCACCGAATCGATAGAGAGTCCGCCTATGACCATAATTACTGTCAGCAGATAGAGGCCGATCGGAATGCCGATTCCGACCAGCATTACTTTTACAGCCTGACGAGGGTTCTGCATAAACGCTACAAGTGTCATAACGACCTCACACCCGCTATAGACAAGCACTGTTGACCTCAGACCGCTGATCACCGGCAGAATCCCGCTGCCGAGCACAGGGCGCAGGTTGTTAATATCAAATAGCCGCAGGCTGAACCCTTAGCAGATGAGCAGAATCATGATGCTGATCGGAAACAGAATCTGAAAGACCCTGGCGATAGAATTGATTCCGCCGTATACGAGGTAGGTTCCCACCCAGATAAAAGGCAGGATAATCGCCCAGATTGGCGTGCCTTCCAGCAGAAAGAACAGCGTAACCTCGGCGAGCGAGCGGATCTCAAAGCCTGCGAGAATTAGAAAATAGATAATTAGCAGCAGGCAAAGGAGTGCTCCCGGTACCCGGCCTACGATTTTTCCGGCATACTGGAAAATAGTTTTTCCGGGAAACTGCTGGCTTATCTTTACCATGAGGACAATTACAGCCATCACGATGATCCCCCCGAGCAATACCGACAGCCAGGAATCAGGAGTCTTCACAGCTTGGCTTACGCCCCGCGGCAGTGTCAGAATCCCGGCGCCTAGCACCGTGTTATTGAGGAATACCGCTGCTTGTGTAGCGGTGATATTGTCGTCTGTGCGGGTAAACATGATACTGCCTCCTCTCTTAACATGTAGCTACGATTTACGTTTGCTGTCCAGCGTCTTCATCATTGCCGGTCTGCGTTTCATCAGAGTAAGCGGTGCACGGAAGAACAGGTCCTTCCAGTCCCTTGCCCGAAACGGGGATACAGGCGTCAGGTAGGGCACACCGAAGCTCTTGAGCTTGGTGAGATGGCTGCAGATCAGCAGGAAGAAGAGGATTGTACCGAACATCCCCAGCAGGGCCGCAAATCCCATCCCGACAAAGCGGAGAATCCGCAGCGTTATTCCGGCACTGTACATTGGAATAGAGAAGGAGGAGATCGCGGTGACTGCAACGACAATGACCAGGAAGGGGCTGACGATCCCTGCATTTACGGCAGCATCGCCAATAATGAGGCCGCCGACGATACCCATTGCCGGACCGACCGGTTTAGGCAGCCGGATGCCGGCTTCGCGCAGAATTTCAATCGAAACCTCAAGAATCAGCACTTCGATTATTGAGGGGAAAGGGACTCCTTGGCGGGTCTCAATAATAGAGAGTGCCAGCTCCGTCGGGATCAGTCCGGGATGAAAGGAAATGAACGATATATAGAGAGCCGGGGCCATCAGCGCCAGAAAGGAGGCCGCGAAGCGCAGCATCCGCAGAAGCGATCCCGGCAGCCAGCGTTCATAATAGTCTTCCGGAGATTGCAGCAGCATGCTGAAGGTAACCGGAACAATCAGCGCGAAGGGGGTTCCGTCCAGCAGAATCGCAATCCGTCCTTCCAGCAGCGCACTGATCACCCTGTCAGGACGTTCAGTGTTCTGTACCTGCTGGAAAGGACTTAAATAATTGTCTTCGATCAGCTGCTCGATATATCCCGATTCTGCAAGAAAATCGATATCCAGTTTGGAGATGCGTGACTCGACTTCCTGCAGCAGCTCCGGATTGACAATATCCTTCATATAAGCGATAACCAGATCCTTCTGAATCCGGTTACCGGACCGGTGAGTGACTATCTCCAGCTGATCACTCCTGCCCTGGCGGCGTAAGATGGAGGTGTTCTCATTTAGCGACTCAGAGAAGCCCAGCCGGGGTCCGCGCAGCAGTGCTTCCGAAACAGGCTCGTCCAGTGAACGGCTGTCTGCTTCCGGGGGCTGGATCAGCAGGCCTTGCGGCAGCCCCTCAATCAGCAGTCCGGCATATCCGTACAGGACGGACTGATTGAAGTCCGCCAGATCGCTGGCCTCGCTCAGCTGGCTGAACGGCAGGCGTTGTCCGGCTAATCCGGAAGCGAAGAAGGAATCAGCTGTTGCCTCGAACATCAGAAACTGCATAATCTGCAAATTCAGATTTCTATCGTTCTGCATGCCGTCTACATAAATAAGCACCGCCTGTTTCTGCAGCCTGGTTATAGTAAATTCCTTGAAATGGAGATCAGAGTTCCTTCCGATAGCCGACTTAATAGACTGAAGGTCTGCGGTATAATTCCCGCTGAAGCCTTGCCGGACTTGCGAAGAGGAGGACACCGGAGCACCGGATTGCTCCTTGCGTTTCTTCACGCTGCTGCCCGGCGACTCCACCGCTCTGCCACTGCCTACCAGGGAATACAGTGCTTTATAAAGACGGCTTACAGCCAGAGGGAACAGCAGTGCAATTCCCGCCTGAAAAAAGACATCCCAGCCGGGGACATGAGAAATAACGGAAGATAACAATGAAATCAACCCCAACTTTCTGTATAAATTGCTGTGTACATGAAGTTTTCCAAAGTCTGCTTTCGTTTAGTCATTTCTGTAAAAAATAATTGTCCGCAGTATTGGGATATTCAATTAGCAGAGCGTCCTGAATGTCAGCTTAAAGCTTGGTAAATATTTCAGAAAAGATTGACTGCCCAATTGAGATATAATGGTTATATAAATTGAACTGCCTATTCCATTTGGGAAGGCCGTGACTCCAGAGAACATTTGGACTTCCGGCCGCTGTTGTATGCAGATTTCCTGATTTGTACCGCTTTTAGCGGTTGAAATCTGCATACAAAGGCGGGCGCTACCGCTCCTACAGTTCCAAACTTCTCTTCCGCCACTTTTTCCTAAATGTTTATTTCAAGTTCAATTTATATAGTAGAGTGGAGTACAGATACAACCTTCTAGGAAAGAGGCTGCACATGACAACCCTACTGGTAACAGGCTACCGTGCGCATGAGCTCGGGATTTTTGACAATAAGCATCAGGGTATCGCCTATATCAAAAAAGCGCTAGCCGCAAGGCTGATTCCTCTCATTGAGGACGGAGTGGATTGGATCATTACTCCCGGCCAATATGGTGTGGATCTTTGGGCCTGCGAGGTGGTACTGGAGCTGAAGCGTAAATATCCGCTTCTGAAGCTGGGGATCATTACGGCTCATGCCAACCCGGAAGAGAAGTGGAAAGAGGACAAGCAGAACGAATACCGGAGGATTGTGGCCGGAGCGGATTATTATGGAGCGGTAAGCAATGCCCCTTATGACGGCAGCTGGCAGTTCCGGGCCAGAGATAATCTGCTGTTCCGCAAAAGCGATGCCATTCTGCTGTTCTATGATGAGGATGCCGCTGAAGGAAGCGCGAAATATTTCAAGGAACGGGCACTGAAGCTGCATGCGGAGAGCGACTATGGCCTCTATCTGATGTTTGCGGAGGAAATCCAGAATATTGCCGACGAGGAAAACCAGCGGGATTTTGAATAAAAGCTCTGATTGAAAAAAAGTCATTTTCTTTATCGAAGGAGGAGGAAGGAAGATGAATTCTGTTCAGGCGGAAGAGGATATTTGTTATGTTATTCTGTTAAGCCCCACACAGCAGGACCGCAGAGATATGGAGATTATCCGCGGGCATGTGCAGCATCTACAGGAGCTGGAACGCAGGGGTCAGTTGGTGCTATGCGGGCCGTTTAACGATGCTCCCGGCGGGATGGTAATTATCCGGGCAGAATCCCGGGAAGAGGCAGAGGCGGTTGCGGAGCGTGATCCGTATGTTCTCTCAGGCATCCGCAGCTACGAGCTCCGCACCTGGAGCCTGTCACATGCAGGCAACAGGCACATGGGCATAGCCGCGGATTGACGAGAGCTGCTGCTTAAATAAAGCTCTGCAGCGAAGGTGCCTTGCGGACCTTGTAATTCTGCTCATAGGCATAGGCCAGCTTGATCAGCAGCGGCTCCTGATAAGCCTGGGCCGAGAACGTCACTCCGAACGGGGCACCGGCCGAGGTGTAGCCGGAAGGCACGACGATGGAGGGATATCCTGATCTGGAGGTGATCCGTGCGCCAAAGTCGGCCGGGAACAGCAGGGCATCCAGCTGGTACTCCTTCATGGTCGCGTCGATGCCCTGCTCCTTGCAGAGCTTCAGATCCGTGGCGCGGTCACGCAAATACTGCGGCTCTGTCAGAGTGCCTGAAGAGGTATATTCGGCATCGATCAGTGTAGCTTGACCATAGCGCAGCGTTTCTACCGGATGGGCATGGTTGAAGTCAATGATATCCTTTAGGGTCCGTACCTTCGAACCCGGGCCGAGCCGGGCCAGATAAGCGTTAATGGAGGTTTTGAACTCGTTCAGCACCACGGAGGAATATTTGATCTCGCGCGCGGTGCGGATGTCAGCAGGGTCGATGATTGTTGCGCCAAGCTCACGCATTCTGTCCACGGAAGCGTTGAACAGTGCCAGCTGTTCTTCCGTTAATTCTTCGAAATAGTAGTCCCGGGGAATGCCGATCCTCGCACCCTGCAGACCGTTCAGATCAAGGAATTCCGTATAATCCTCATGCAGCCTTCCCGCGCTAGTGCCCATCGCCGCATCACTGTTGTCCCGGCCGAGCATGGCATTCAGCAGCAGAACAGCATCACGGACTGTTCTTCCCATTGGCCCGGCAGTATCCTGCGTGTTCGACAGCGGAAGAATGCCGGAGCGGCTGAGCATGCCTACCGTCGGCTTAATTCCCACAATCGACCCGAGATTGCCGGGATTGAGGATGGAGCCGGAGGTTTCGGTTCCCACCGATACTGTGCAGAAATTACAGGCGACGGCTACAGCGGAGCCGGCGCTGGAGCCGCCGGTCGGAGTCGAGATATTGTAAGGGTTCAGCACCTGGCCTCCGCGTGAGCTGTAACCTGACGGCATGCCATTCGTCATGAAGTTGGCGAATTCCGTCATGTTCGCTTTGCCCATGATGATGGCTCCGGCCTCGCGCAGCTTCGTAACGATAAAGGCATCTTCCCCGGCAAAAGAATCCGCCAAAGCCAGCGATCCCGCACTGGTATGCATTTTATCCCCTGTATTGATATTGTCCTTGAGCAAGACCGGAATGCCATGCATCGGGCCTCTTGGACCCTGCAGCGCACGTTCCACATCCAAAGATTCCGCAATGAACAGCGCATCCGGATTGATCTCCAGCACGGAGTTAATCGTCAGGCCGTTTTTGTCATGATCGGCAATGCGCTCATAATACATGAGAACCAGTTCTTTGGAAGTGATCTCTCCGGCTGCCAGTGCGGCCTGAATTTCCGGGATTGTAGCCTCTACGATTTCAAAACTCATGCGGGTTCACGCTTCTTTCTCTCTTTGGTTTGGCCTTCTCCTTCATCTAACCATAGTTTACCGCGTCTTGATAGAGTTCATTTTGGATTTTTTTGATAGTTGGCATTCCATCTCTGGTGTATAATCCCATCTTGAGAAACGGTTGAACAATCTGCGCTGCAACTTGGGAGGACGGCATGTTGAACAGATGGGGAAAAGTATTGCTGGTGGGAGTGGCCGTAGTGTTGGGCCTGGCTGGCTGTGCCAAAGATGGCACTGTGAAGGAAAGCCCGGAGCAAGAAGTGGCAGTGCCTACAGCAGAAGAGTTAATTGCGAAAATAACGGAAGCCGGCGAAGGGCTTAGCAGTTTCGTTCAGGAGTCGCAGACCTGGTCAAATATACATATGGCACAGAGCGAAAAGAAGGACCTGCAGTCTTCGGAGACGAATTCGACCACTGAGGTTGTGCTGAGCCCGCTGCAAATGCATCAGGCCAGCCGGATCAAATTATCAGGAAAAGGTGAACAGCTTATTGAGCAATATTACACTGATAACAGGCTGTTCATATCTATGGACGGACATTGGCGTGAAATGCCTAAGGATATATCCGGCAATATTGGGGGCATCGTGCTGCAGTCGGCCAGCCCCAGGGAGCGGATGGAGCAGCTTAAAACAATTCTTCCTTATTTGAAGGTAACAGAGGAAGGCGATGACTATGTACTGAGCGCCCGGGCATCCGGTGACCAAATGAAGGATTTTACAGCCTATTACCGGGTTCAGTACAGCAGTGTAGAGTTACCTGACCAGGAGATATCTGCTGTGAAGAGTATGAGCACAACGTACTGTGTTAACAAACAGACCTACCTGCCGACCCGGACAGAAGATGAAATGGTGACCGACAACAGAACTGGCGGGTATGGGATGTACACGGAGACGAGGATGAAGACAACCATAGGGAAGTATAATACCCTTTCCAAGATTGAAATTCCGGAAGAAGTGCTGAATGTACAGCGGTAAAATCTTAATACCGGGTATTCATATAAAAGAAACGCTCGTACAGGCAGGAGAGTTTGACATTCCTGCCCGGTACGAGCGTTGTACTTGGATTAGAGCTTAAAGCTCTCCACAATGAGAGAGAGTTCCTCGGCTGTATGGGACAAATGGTCAGCCGAAGCGGAGATCTGCTCCATCGAAGCAAGCTGCTCCTCGATGGCGGCGGAAACGTTCTGAGTGCCGCCGGAGTTCTCACCGGCTATCGCGATGACATTCTGAAGAGACGACGCCATCCGTGAGGACTGTTCGGCAATCTCTGAAGTAATACCGCGCAGGACGCTGCTCATTTCTGCCAGTGGATTTACAGCCTGTAAAATACTTTTGAAATTATGATCGGATTCTTCAACAACCTCAATGCCTTTGCGGACCTCATCGGCTGTTGTTTTCATAGAGGATACCGCAGCTGAAGTCCCTGTCTGTATCTGATCAACGAGCGTTCTGATGGACTGGGTGGATTGGGCGGTTTGTTCAGATAATTTACGGATCTCAGCGGCAACAACAGCGAATCCCCGGCCATGCTCACCAGCGCGGGACGCCTCAATGCTGGCATTCAGTGCAAGCAGATTGGTCTGCGAAGAGATTTCATGAATCACCTTGATAATTTCACTGATCTCATGCGATTGTCTGTTTAATCCCCCGATAATCAGCGACTGCTGTTCGGTACTGCTCTGAATAGCGCTCATCTGGTTGACGACATGCTGCACACCGGTGCTTCCGGCAAGCGAGATTGCCCCGGCTTGGCTCGTGAGCTCGTCCAGTTGGGTCACATAGCTGTCAATTTCATTCATCCGCTCCGTAATAGAGGAGATCACTTCATGATTCTCGACGAGCAGATTTTCTTGCTGATTGGCACCTACATGGATATTCTCCGCTGACTCCGCGATATGCTCGGCGGCATGTGTAGCTTGGCCGGCACTTGCGCTCAGCTCCTGTGAAGAGGCAGCCAGAGTCAGGGAAGCACCATGAATTCTGTTCATGCTCTTGTGGATATTCTCTGCCATAGCGTTGAAACTGCGGCTCAAGAGGCCGAGTTCATCTTTGCCCGTGAGCGGAATCCGCACCGATAAATCCCCGTTGCTGATCGTATCCGCTGTGACGAGCATAATTTTGAGTGTCCGGACCAGGCGGATGAGGATAAATGAGATCAGGAATCCGGCAATGATAACGGAGATGCTCACTACAAGCAGTGTATGGTTAAGGATAGGACGGGCTTCCTCCGTGAATTCCTTGTTATACATCACACCGCCGATTTTCCAACCGGTCATTGGATTAGAGACGAAGGACATGGACTCCTCCTCACCGTCCGCAGTGAAATTAAATTGTCCGCTATCTCCGGCAAAGAGATTGCCGATCCAGGCTGCCTTGACGGCTTCTCCGCTCTGAAGAGTAGGGTGGAAGACCAGCTTTTGAGCATTATCAACAATTAATGCGTAACCATTTTTGCCGATTTTGACAGTATCCGCAATTGCCGTCAGTTCATCGATCTTAACTTCGGTCCGCACAACACCGCTGGCATCAGACACTGCCTTTGACAAGCCGATAACAAAGTCACCTGTTATTGCGGATATGTAAGGAGAGGATACATGAACCTCCGAGTTCTCCATAGCGGCAGTGAACCACTCTTGCTCGCGGAAGTCGCCTTCGCCGGCCCATTCCTTCCCCTGAACATTGCGGTAATAGCCGTCTTCGGCGGCAAACTCGATACTGGACATCATCGGATGTGTCTTATAGAACGGATCCAGAATGCCTCTTTGAAGCGTGGCATCCGGTCCGGTATACACGGATGAGCTAATTAAACCGGACAAATAATTGGTGTTCGCGATTTCAGCTGAAGTGAATTGAGTGATTACGGCGTTCAATAGCTCAACATTTTGTTTCGCACCGCCGTTCATTTGATCGCTGATTTCTGTTTTGGCTGTTTGATATGACAGAATACTGACAGCGAGCACCGGAGCAAGCAATACAACAGCAAATGTTAGAGTAAGCTTGGTGCGCAGCGACATGTTTGTTTGCAGCCGGGGAATGCGGAACTTCGAAAAAATAGACATAATGACCTCCCAATGATGTGCTTTATTATTTATATATATAAAATAAAACCTGAGAGAGAAGATAAAGTGAATTCAGGCTTCACTTATTTAAAGCGTTTTCAATATTGTCGTTATTCTAACCCGTTTCTTCTTTGAATCCCTGTAAATATTGTGATATTTAAGTATTTTCATAGGATTTTGATAAAGTTTGAGCTTGTTTAATACCTCCAGTTGAGTAAAGGCTAATATATATCATAAACTGTAATATTTCATATGATATTAAATAAATAAATAAAATACAATAATAAAATTCATAACCTATAAATTATGAAGAAAGCCTGCAGGCCCCCAATGAAGATTGCGGGGCTTGCAGGCTTGTTTTAAGGCTACAATCATTTGAGAATACATGTTATTGCACGCCAGGAGTAAATCCTTCTTCCGCCAGATACTCGTGGGCTTCCTCAAGGGTTTCGAAGGCCATTTCCAGCTGAAGTCCGGCATAGAGATACCATAAGTCTTCTTCGAATCTCAGACTAAGGCTGTTGCCTTCCTCATTCATCCAAAGGGTCTCAGCCGGGTCTGCTGCCGGTTTCTTCTTGCGTTTACTAGGCGCAGGAGCTTCCGGAATGTACATGGTCAAGGAGGCAATGGATGCCTCAATCAGCTCCCGCAGTCCGGCTTCGGAATAATCGCGGATATTTACAAGACCCTTGTTATCCGTTTCATAGCCCCGCAGCAGCCCTGCGTATACAAAGCCGTTGCCGTTGGGATGAAGATGGGAAGCAACGGTTTTTTTGTCATGCCGGCTGCCTTCGAAATGGTAGTTCACCCGGCCAAGCGAGACATTCCTCCGCTCAAGCTCTGGATAGGAATCAAATATCGCCAATTTCTGTTCAAAAGTTAGCATATACAGCCTCCGGTTCACGGTTCTCGTTAAAGTTATTGTCAAATCGGTGCAAGTGATTATACCACGTTGACGGCCCGCGGGACTACAGCTGCCGCTTCGCTACTGGTTTAAGCATGGAGCGGCAGGATCAGCTCGAAGGTGGAGCCTTGGGCGGGACTGCTTCCCAGCACCAGGCTTCCGCCCATCGCTTCGGCCAGCAGACGGCTGAAGGTCAGGCCCAGCCCCAGGCCGCGAAGTGTGCTCTGCTTGTCACTGCTGCGGAAGAACGCTTCGAAGATTCTGCCGCTGATGTCCGGCGAAATGCCCGGCCCGTTATCGGTGACGGTAATTTCGGCATATCCCTGCGGAATGGCGGCCAGGCTAATGGTCAGCTGGAGATTTTGTCCCGGAAGTGCAGCCTGTACGCTGTTGTTCAGCAGATTTACGATGATCTGCTGGAGGCGCAGGGGATCTCCCCGCACATAGAGCGGCTTCTCGGGCAGCTGAAGCACCGGTTCACTGACCGATTCACACTGGGTAAGCTTCCACTGGTAGACGATCTCCGCCAGCAGCGGAGCGGCATCCAGCCGGTCATGCCGGACGGCCACGATGCCGGCGGTCAGGGCATTGTAATCCAGCAGATCGGCCACCATGCGCTGCAGCCGGCCCGCCTCCTTCAGGGCGATGTCGAGGAATTCTTCGGCTTCATCGCCTTCAACCACACCCTCTCGGACGGCATGAACCAGTCCTTTGATGGACGTGACTGGTGTTTTCAGCTCATGAGAAACTCCGGCCAGCATAACCGCCCTGGACTGCTCGAATTGCTGCAGCTTGCCAGACATCTCCTGGAAGGAGAGCAGCAGCTCATGGATTTCCCGCTCTTTGGCCCCTGTGTCCAGAATAATATTGTACTCCCCGCTGCTAATCTGTGACGCTGCGGCAGCTACCCGCTGAATGGGCTTTGCCAGCTTGCTTGACAAGAGGTAGATGGTCAGCCAGCTCAGGATGATCAGGAACAGAATCAGAACGGAGAAGAAGGTAATCTCCTCCTGGGGGATATGGCGCAGCGAACGTTTGGACTGGAGGACGACAACCTGCCCCAGGGTTTCGCGGCCATGCTGAATTTGGGCCACCGCGGCCTTGAATTCCGGACTTCGCGAGCCGGACAGCGTGTCATTAAGCTTATGGTTCATCTCTTCCTGGGTCAGGGACGGCTCAGAGAAGAGCAGTTTACCCTCCGGGTCCGTAATAATCACGCACATTTCCAGCGTTAATTTGAAGAAGCGCTTGCGGTCTTCCACCAGCTTGGCCAAGGTTGGGCTGATCTGCATGGTTCCGTCGCTGCTGACACTGCGGTCTGCAATCTCCTGGGCGAGCAGTGCGGTGGTCTGCATGCGGTTGTTCATCGCCTCCTGCTGAATCCACCAGAAAGTTACCAGTGCCGTGAGCAGAAGCCCAATGCTGATAATAATCAGATAGCGGAGCGTCCAGTAGGAGAGGATGGAGGTACGTCTCGGCGGCTGCTTCATACGGTCCATAACTGGTACCCCGTCCCTCGCAGCGTGCGGATCTCCCCTTCTTCAGCCGGCCAGTGCGAGAGCGCCTGGCGCAGTCTCTTGATGGACAGATCGACAGCCCGGTCGCTGCCTTCATAGTCCATCTCCCACACCAGCTCAATCAGCTGGTCTCTGGTGCAGATCTGATTTGGACGCTCGGCCAGGAACAGCAGGACGGACATATCGCGCGGGCTTAGACTGACCTCAGCGTTATTCAGGAAGACGCTGCGGGCGCTGAAATCGACAAACAGGCTGCCGAAGTGGCGTTTGCCGCTGCCGTCCGACCACTGGGAAGGACGGCGCAGCACGGCGTTCACCCGGGCTACAACCTCTTCGGGGATGAACGGCTTGGACATATAATCGTCGGCACCGCCGTCGAGTCCGGCCAGCCGGTCCTTAATGCCGTCCCGGGCAGTGAGCATGATGACGGGACAGCTGCTGATTTTGCGGATCTGGCCCAGCAGTTCAAAGCCGTCCATGTTCGGCAGCATAATGTCGAGCAATATAAGGGAAGGGGGCGATGCCCCGAAAATTTCAAGTGCGGCTGCCCCGTCGGCGGCATGGGTAACCTGGAAGCCGGCTTTTTTCAGATAGGCGCCTAGCACACGGGCAATCGCAGCCTCATCTTCAACGATCAGAATGGATTTCATGGAAAACAAGCCTCCTTTAGCGGACATTTTACCACAGAACACCGGGCGGTGCTTTGACTTATTCCCGACATATTGCTTTGTTAGAATGGGAGCTAGCCGGACAAGGCAGAGAAAAATTTTAAATGGAGGGAATAAGGATGAAGAAGAAAACATGGGTGTGGGCAGCCACAGGCGTTGTAATCGTGGGGGCAATCACAGCATTTACGTTACTGAACAACAGCCTGGGCAATAACGTGGAAATCGAGTCCGTCATTCCTGCACAGGAACAGGGAACGAATAACTCGGGAACGGGAGTAGCGAATGCGGCGGCGGCAACAGGCGCTGCAGTTACATCAGAACAATTAAACGGTGCCTGGAATATTGCCGACACTTCGAAAGTATACTGGTCGGTTACGACCTCCAAAGAAACGGTCAATTTCGTAGATGCTTCCGTTCAAGGGACATGGAATGTCAATCTGGATGACTCAGCCTCCATGACAGGCAAAGGTTCGATAGAGATGAGTGCGCTGGATTCCGGAGAAGGACAACGGGACGAGCATGTAAAAAGCGCGGATTTCCTGAATGTAGAAGAGTTCCCGCAGTCGACATTTACGGTGAGCTCCTTCTCTGAGCTGCCGGCGGAATGGACGGAAGGGACTGCGGTGCCGGTACAGATGACGGGTACGCTTACCGTAAAAGGAATAGAGAAAGAGGTTACCTTCGATTCGCAGGCAGTGTACAGCGGTGGACAGCTTATGCTGTCGGGGACGACAACCGTAACCTTTGCAGACTTCGGTATGAAGAACCCGCACTCGATCGTGCTGGATACTGAGAATGATCTTGAAGTGCGTCTGGAGCTTGTGCTAAGCAAGTAATATAGTGAGCAGGCCAAATATAAAAAGCTTCTACCCATTACAAATTCGCTATTATCAGCAAAACAAGCTCATTCCGTTTATGGAATGAGCTTGTTTTTTGTTCACTGCTTAGTTTCATCCTTCACAGGCGGAATATTCTTCTTCGGTGTTCCATCAAGGCCGTATTCCCAATCATAGGCGTCAAAAATTTTGCGGGCAACGGGTGCGGCGCTGTTGGAACCGAATCCCCCTTCGGGAATGACAACGGCGACGGCCAGCTTGGGATTCTCGCGGGGGGCGAAGGCGATGAAGACGCCGTTGTCCGCCAGGTAACTGCTCTTTTTAACCGTATATTGCTGCTGGGAGGTACCGGTTTTACGTGCAAAGTCATAAGGGAAATCCTCGAATGCACTCACAGAGGTGTTCATACCCTTGATGACCTCACGCCAGTATGCTTTGTCGAACTTCACTTCGTTCAGCACTTCTCTGCCGAAGGTCTTGACGATATTGCCGGACTGATCTGTGATTTTGCTGACAAGCTGTGGCTTGATCCGGACTCCCTGGTTCGCCAGCGTGGAGGCATACTGGGCCAGCTGCAGCGCCGTGTAGCGGCCTTGCTGCCCGAATGACGCAAAGACCAGCGCTGACTGGGCGCTACCGCTTTTTGCCTCTTTCACATAGTTGATCAGGCCTTTATGCTCATTCGGCAGTCCGCTGCCCGGCCGCTCCCCCAGCCCGAACTCCCTCATGTATTTATCCCAGACATTGACTCCCTCAGAGCCGTACTTCTCATAGAGTTTTTTGCCGACCATATCGATCATGAAGACGTTGGAGGACTTCTCTATGGCTTCAGCCGGAGAATTGAAAAATCCGTAGGCATGGCCGCCTGCGTTGCGGACGGTAGTCTCATATCCGGCTCTGCCGAAGGTTGTGCTGCCTTTGTCGGTATAGGTTGTACGTGTTGTAATGAACCCTTCGTTCAGGCCGATCAATACGGTCAGCGGCTTGATCACTGAACCGAGGAATACAGCAGAATCGAAATTGTGCCCGGAGCGTCCGGAGGAAATTGGGGTGACGGTACCGTTCTGATAATTCAATTGAATCTCGTTATATATCTCTTTTGGCAGAGTGCCTGAAGTCCATATATTGGTGTCATAATCCTCCATGCTGGCCATTGCCACAATATTGCCGGTATCGACTTCCATGGCAACGGCGTAGCCGGTCTTGGCATCAGGGTGAACCTTGCCCTGCACCGGATGGCTGTGTACCCATTTAATCTGATCCAGAATCGCCTGCTCCGTCTTTAGCTGAACGTTCTTATCGATGGTGGTCCATACATCATTGCCTTTGACAGGAGGTACAATGGCTTCAATACCCTCGGCCATATTCTTGGCATTAACACCTACGGTCAGGTAGCCGTTGCGCCCGCGCAGCTCCCGCTGATACTGCAGCTCAAGGCCGTCGAAACCGACGAATTCATCATCCCTGTACGCCAGGCCGGGGTCAGCGTCCTTTCTCATGGCAGCCTGAATGTTCAGATAGATATCAAGGCTCTCTTTCGATTTCTTAAAAGGCTTGATATATCCGACCGTCTGTACAGCTACTGTGTCCGGATCATAGTGGCGCTCATCCTCCTCGCTGACGGTGAGATTCGGATACTTGTCCTTATGCTCCATGAAGTAGGCAATTTCCTCTTTAACCAGACCGCGTTTGATCGGCCGCAGCATGAAGCCCGAATAGACTTTGGAGTCGAGGTCCATGGCTTTCAGCACAGCATCCTTCGTAATCACTTCATCTTCCGGCACCTTGGCCCCGTATTTGGCGAAATCGGCAGCAAGGTCGGCGGCAAGCTGATTAGCTTTGGTGGTAGCTTCGGGCGACCGTGAGGTTAATTTGGTTGTTTTGTCCGTTACGGTTTCCGTATAGTCAGTGGTCAAGGAGAAATAAAGCGTTTGC
This sequence comes from Paenibacillus tianjinensis, assembly GCF_017086365.1. NCBI lineage: Bacteria > Bacillati > Bacillota > Bacilli > Caryophanales > Paenibacillaceae > Paenibacillus > Paenibacillus tianjinensis. The sequence continues at coordinate 841,137 of NZ_CP070969.1, forward strand.
ACCGAGGTGGAATAGGCCAGCTTTTCTCCGCCCTTTGCCAAAATATTTCCGCGTATCGAAGCAAGCGGCACGTTTTTGGTATCCCGGCTCGTTTCGACCTCGGTGAGCGTGGGTCCCTCAACAAACTGTAGAATGGCAAGACGGACAATAATAATGCAGAATATAATAAAAGTGCCGAAGAAAAATATATTGATGCGCAGACTAAGCGACGGGTTCGCGCTCTGTTCCTCATTCCTGCCATCCGGTCTGAAAATAGATTTCACGTTTAGCCTCCCCGAAAACTACATTTATTCTATGGAGCTAGTGAAGAACAGTTAATTAGTATGCAATTCATATTTTACCATATAAAACCACAAAATGGCATCTCTCGTAAATGTTGAGTGCCGGTCCGGAGGAGCAAAAAATGAGGATTGAAGTAGCGGCGGCGATTATCCATAATAAAGAAGGACAGGTACTGATCGCCCGGCGGAAACCAGGCAAAGCGCAGGCAGGACTGTGGGAATTCCCCGGAGGCAAGCTGGAAGCCGGCGAAGATGCCGTGCAGTGTCTGCGCAGAGAGCTAATGGAGGAAATGAGGATCGCCATCCGGCCTTATGAAGCATTAGGAAGCCATGAGCATGATTATGGCAGCGTACAGATTACACTGGTAGCCTGGAAGGCAGAGTATCTGGGCGGAGAGATTGCCTTGAGTGACCATGATGCCTGCAGATGGGTGGAGCGGGGCGAGCTGGCGGAATACGACTTTGCCCCGGCGGATATTCCTTTTGTAGAGCGCCTGAGGAAGGAGCTTTGCTGAAGGATAGCCGATTATAGAATGAAAGGCGGCTGATTGATTTTGACCGAGTATTTCAAGCTTGTAAGAGATGGTATTCCGGCGCTGATTGCATCGCAGGGGAAGACCTGTGCCACCAGAATACTGGATACTGAGGAATACATAGAGGCACTGCGTGCGAAGCTGCGCGAGGAAGCAGAGGAGTACTTCAGGGAAGAACAGGACGACCATGCGCTCGAGGAACTGGCAGATATGCTTGAGGTCATCCAGGCATTAGCTGTAATCCATGGCGGAGACAGTGAGAGGCTGGAGGCGATCCGTGCGGAGAAGGCAGAGCGCCGCGGCGGATTCAAGGACCGTATTTTGCTGCTTCAGACAGAAGGGGCTGCAGCTGATGTTCAAAAATAAAATGACGTTCACCTTAAGCAGTATCGCTGCCATCATTCCTGTTTTGCTATATATGTATCTTTACCGGGAGATGCCCGATTTTGTACCTATTCATTACAATGGTGAGGTGGCGGACCGGTTTGTGGACAAAGGGAGCTACGAGGTCCTATTAGTGAGTTTATTCGGCTGGCTCAGCTTCGGGTTCATCCGGCTGCTTCAGCTGCTGCTGCGAAGGCTGTTCCTCCGCAGCTATATTGAGAATCTCGCGCTGAATCACCAGATCTGGAACGCCGCTACGCTTCTGGTGACGGTCGGATTTTCTGTAATAAGCGTGTTTGCGCTGCTGGCTATGGTCTGAGCTTAGCGGAGATTCTTTTACACAAGAAGCACAGTTTGATAGAATCAAATAGACTGAAACTATTGCAGGAGGAGACTTTAATGCCAATGGATAACGCTTACAAGGTGAAATGGGGAATTCTCAGCACCGGCTGGATTGCCCACCAGTTCGCAACGGATCTGGCCCATGCCAGTAACGGTATTGCTTACGCTGTCGGATCACGCACCCAGGAAAGCGCGGATGAATTCGCTAAGAATCACGGCATTCCCGTCGCCTATGCTACTTACGAAGAACTGGTGAACGACCCGGAGGTGGATGCCATCTATATCGGGACGCCGCATCCGTTCCATAAACAGAACGCCCTGCTGGCCCTGCGCGCCGGCAAGGCTGTGCTGTGTGAGAAGCCGTTCACGGTGAACAGCGGGGAGCTGGAAGAAGTCGTGGCCTATGCCCGCGAGCATAAGCTGTTCCTGATGGAGGCCATGTGGAGCCGCTATATCCCGGCTAACGTCAAAGTCAGAGAGTGGATTGCTGCAGGGAAGATTGGGGACGTCCGCCTGGTCCAGGCAGACCTTGGCTTCCGCGCCGACTGGAATCCGGAAAGCCGCCTGCTGAATCCGGCGCTGGGCGGCGGAGCATTGCTGGATGTCGGCATCTATCCGATATCCTTCGCTTCCATGGTTTTAGGGCCTCATCCTGAGTCCGTATCCAGTACGGTACATATCGGTGAGACCGGGGTGGATGAGCATTTCTCACTGCTGTTGTCCTATGGCGGCGGAAAAAGCGCTTCGCTTAACGGGGGAATCCGGCTCAAGCTGCTGGAGGAAGCTCATGTATTCGGAACCGAGGGCCATATTATTGTGAAAGGCACGCTGGTGAATCCGCGTGCGGCCGAGCTGTATATCGGCGGTGAACTGGCAGAGACCTTTGAGGATGACCGTGCTTCTGTCGGCTATTCGTTTGAGGCGGAGGAAGTGGGCCGCTGTCTGCAGGCCGGTCTGACGGAAAGTCCGGTTATGACGCTGGATGAATCCGTAGCGATTCTGAAGCTGCTGGATCAGGTCCGGGCACAGTGGGGACTTAAGTATCCTGGCGAACAATAATTAAATGCTTCTGAAGAAACCGGCGGTCCCCAGAGAATATTGTTAACTCTGGGGACCGTCAGTGCATAAGGAGGATGCAGTATGACTTTGAATGCGGATCGATATCAGGGGTGTCTGCATGGGCTGGCGGTAGGGGATGCGCTCGGAACCACGGCCGAATTCAAGGCCCCCGGCACCTTTGCACCGCTGGAGGATATCATAGGGGGCGGCGTCTTCGGCTTGCAGCCGGGACAGTGGACAGATGACACATCCATGGCACTATGCCTGGCGGAAAGCCTGCTCTCAAAGCAGGGATTTGATCCTGCAGACCAGATGCAGCGTTATTTGAAATGGTTCCGTGAGGGGCATCTGAGCAGCACCGGGGAATGCTTTGACATCGGCAATGCTACGCGGGCGGCGCTGCTTCAATATGAAGCGAGCGGAGAGGCCTACAGCGGTTCGGCCGATCCGTTTGCTGCGGGGAATGGCTCGATTATGCGGCTGGCTCCTGTCGTCATGTATTACGCTGCTCATCCTTCGGATGCCATCCGGTATGCGGCCGACAGCTCCAGAACGACACATGCCGCAGCGGAATGTGTCAGCGCCTGCCGTCTGCTGGCGGCCTATATTCTCGCCGGACTGCACGGGTGGAGCAAACAGGAGATGCTGGCCCCGGAGGCTTTCGGCGGCTGGCTGCAGGAGGATCAGCTGACACCGCATATTCTGGGCATTATGAATGGCTCTTACAAGCTTAAGGAACCGCCTGAAATTCAAGGCTCCGGGTATGTGGTGGAATCGCTGGAAGCGGCGCTGTGGGCGTTCCGCAACTCTGCCAGCTTTGCCGAAGGTGCGCTGCTCGCTGTCAATCTGGGCAATGATGCCGATACGACCGGGGCGGTCTACGGCCAGATTGCCGGAGCCTTTTACGGATTAAGCGGCATCCCGGAGCACTGGATTTCCAAACTTGCGATGCGCGAGCTGATTGCTGACTATGCAGGAAGATTGTTTGCGGATGAAACAAGGGACCTTGGGGAAAAGTAGGGGAAATACCCTAAGGGAGTGATCTGGATGGCAAGAAGAAACCGGAAATATGCAGTACCGGGAGCAGCACAGGGAATGCAGACCTTCAAAGCGGATGTAATGAGGCGTGAAGGGTATACCGTTGATCCAAACCACCCGGACGATGTGAAATATGAAGTCGCCAAGGAGCTGGGCATTCCCCTTCAGCCGGGCAATAATGGCGGTTTGACTACGGAATCTGCCGGTCATATCGGCGGCAAAATCGGCGGCTCCATGGTCCGCGAAATGATCCGCCTTGCCCAGGAGCAGCTCGCGGAGAAGGGGAATTCTTAGGAGCTGACTTGGCTTGCAGTGGCCGATTTGTTCGGAAGTTCAACGGTGATTTGCGGAATCACGCCTAATCTAACATTTATATATGTTGTTCTAGATCCAAAAAGGAGCTCCCCGCCACGGGAAGCTCCTTTTGTCATCGTACGCCCAGCATGGGCGTCATCTCTAGGGTGAAAGTCCCGAGCGGGGGCTGGCAAGCGCCTACCGTTAGCCAAGGGCAAGGGTGTCCACCGTGAGGCGGAATCTGAAGGAAGCCGGAGGCAAAAGCACGACCTGAGGTACGCGAATCCAATTTGAGGCGGTTGCAGCCGGATGAGTCACCCATACATGACAAAATCCAAAGCTGCCAAGGGCTGCAGCCGTAAACTTGGGCAGGTGCGGGCGGAAAGATGACGTTCTTATCTGGGGAGGCCTGCCGGAGGGGCAAGGAAAAAAAAACTTGTAACCGTAGCCGAGAGGCTGCGCTGAACCGGCAGGAGTCAGCAGAGGCCATAGTACGTAAACTGCTGCAGCGTTTACGGAAGGGCTGAACCGAAAGGAGAGAGGAAACCGATGCGTTCGCATGAAGTGCAAAGACAGCAGAATATCTCGCAAGAGAGCTTACGGCAAAGAGAAGCGGTGAAGCCGCCAGGGTATGCCGGAGCGCCGAGTTCTTCGTCGGCACAAATCGCCCCTTCCTCTCGCGAAGCAGAGAGCAACTTGCTGGAGCGAATGCTCGAAGGAGACAACCTTCGGCTCGCGTATAAACGAGTGGTACAAAACGGAGGAGCGCCCGGTGTGGACAATGTAACGGTAGCGAATCTACAAGCTTATTTGAAAACACATTGGGAATCGGTGAAAGCCGAACTTCTAGCGGGGGCTTACAGACCTGCGTCAGTCAAACGGGTGGAAATCCCCAAACCCGGAGGCGGTGTAAGGCTACTAGGCATCCCAACCGTTATGGACCGTTTTCTCCAGCAGGCGCTTCTACAAGTCATGAACCCGATCTTTGACGCAGAGTTCTCCTGGTATAGCTATGGCTTTCGACCGGGGAAAAGTGCACATGACGCCGTGAAACAAGCGCAAAGATATATCCAAAGTGGCCTCCGGTGGGTCATAGACCTCGATCTGGAGAAATTCTTTGACCGGATAAACCACGACATGCTGATGGCAAGAGTGGCGCGGAAAGTGACAGACAAAAGAGTACTGATCCTGATTCGTGCGTATCTGAACGCCGGAGTTATGGTGAACGGAAAGCTGGAACGTAGCCGGGAAGGAACGCCCCAAGGCGGTCCGCTCAGTCCGCTTTTGGCAAACATTCTACTGGACGATCTGGATAAGGAATTGGCCGGACGCGGGCTGCGTTTTGTACGCTATGCGGACGACTGTAATATCTTTGTGGCGAGTAAACGAGCGGGCGAACGGGTCATGGAATCGGTTAGCCGATTTGTAGAAGGAAAGCTGAAACTGAAAGTGAACCGGGATAAAAGTGCGGTAGCAAGACCGTGGCACCGAAAGTTCTTAGGTTTCAGTTTCCTGAGTCAGAAGCAGGCAACGATTCGATTAGCTCCGAAAACAATCTCGCGATTCAAGGAAAGAATCCGTGAACTAACGAATCGAACGTGGTCCATTTCCATGGAAGAGCGAATTCGCCAAGTGAACCGGTATGTGATGGGGTGGCTTGGCTATTTCCATCTGGCGTCGGCGAAGAAACACCTCCAAACGCTGGACCAATGGATTCGGAGGAGGCTGCGAATGTGCCTGTGGAAACAATGGAAACGAGTGCGCACACGAATCCGCGAACTCCGGGCGCTTGGGGTGCCCGAGTGGGCCTGTTTCACAATGGCAAACTCACGGCGAGGCGCATGGGAAATGTCCCGGAACACAAATAATGCCCTTCCCACTTCCTACTGGGAAGGGAAAGGGCTGAAAAGTTTGCTTTCACGTTACTTGGAGCTTTGTTAACCTTTTGGAACCGCCGTATGCGGACCCGCATGTACGGTGGTGTGAGAGGACGGGGGTTAGCCGCCCCCTCCTACTCGATTATACCGGCTGATCAGCGCGGATTCAACTTCACTTTCGAGCCTTTGCCGCCGGTCTGGAGGCCGGTTTCCTTGACTCCGGCTTCCTTGAGGTCGGCGACCAGCCGCTCAAGCACGGTCTTGGCCGCGGCGGCTTCCTTGGCGCCGGAGGCCTGCACAACCAGCTGCACCGGCTTGCCGGAGCGCAGGTGCTTGTCCGCCTGGCGCAGCTTCGTCTCGTAATCATGCTCCTCGATATGCGCGGTGAAGCGCAGCTCCTTGACCTTCTCCTTGCCACCGCTCTTTCCGGCTGCCTGTCCGGGGGCTGCCTTGCGTGCCGAAGCGGCTTCCTTCTGCGCGGCTGCCTTTGCTTTGCCTTTGGCCATCAGGCTGCAGGGCGGGGGGCTGCTCATCAGCGAGGTGCAGACCAGATCCGCCCCTTGGGTCCGGGCCATCCCCAGTGCCTCCTCTCTGGAGACTATACCGAGCTTCTCGCCTCTTAGTCCGGTGAGCACAACCTCGGATGCTCTGATTTGTTCATTCATGAATACTGCCATTCTTATGAAACCTCCTGCTTGAGCCATGATACTGATATCATAACGGGAAGCGGTCTGCGGTTCAATCGGGAGGCAGCTGCAAGTCCTGTATATTAATAAAAGAACCCGGCAGACTCTGCCGGGTTCGGTCTATAAAATAAATTGCATACAAAAAGGCGTTGTGATATAGTTGAACAGTATCGGTTTTTTCGTACCTAAAACTTCATAGTTATTGCATCTTATCTACACCTTAATCTTACCATAGGAATTAAGGGTTTGTCAAACTTTCTTTTTGATCCCGATTAGACTGAGAAGGAGCGTGTCCAGTAGGATGATTAACGCGAACGATTGGCAGCAGGAACAGGACCGGTTGGAGCTGGTTGAAGAAAGGCTGCGGGCGGCAATCAGCGGACTAGAGCCGGAGGTAACCGGACTGCACGAGCAGGCGGCGGATATCCGCAAGCGGTTCTGGGAGGAAGTTACGGTTAATACCAGCACCCACGAGGATTTCGAAGAGACCTTCTATAGCATCAGGCAGCAGGAGGCGATGCTGTCTGAACGGGAACGGAGTCACCGGCTGCGCCTGCAGCGCTACAGAAGCATGCAGCGGCTGCTGCCGTCCCCCTATTTCGGACGGATTGACTTTCGGGAGGACGGTTTCAGCGGCAGTGAGCAAATATACATCGGCGTAGCCTCTTTTGCCGATGAGGATGGTATGAGCTTTCTGGTATACGACTGGCGGACGCCTATTGCAAGCATGTACTACGATTATTCCCCCGGGGCAGCCGCTTACGAAACGCCCGGCGGTTCAATTACGGGCGAGATGATATTGAAGCGGCAGTATCAGATCCGCGGCGCAGAGCTCCACAATGTGTTCGATACGAGTCTCACAATCGGTGACGAATTGCTTCAGCAGGTGCTCGGCAAAGGTGCAGATAACCAAATGAAGAGCATCGTGGCAACGATTCAGAAGGAGCAAAATGCGATTATCCGTGACGACAAGAGCCGTATGCTCATTGTGCAGGGAGCAGCCGGGAGCGGCAAGACGTCAGCTGCACTGCAGCGGGTGGCCTACTTGCTCTATAAGCACCGCGGCCGGATCCGGGCCGATCAGATTGTGCTTTTCTCGCCGAATCCGATGTTTAACAGCTATGTATCCACAGTGCTTCCCGAGCTGGGTGAGGAAAACATGCAGCAGACGACCTTTCAGGAATATCTTGCCTACTTGCTGGGCTCGGCGTTCCGGCTGGAGGACCCATTCGAGCAGATCGAATATGCCATGAATCCAGCGTCTGCCTCCGGGTACGAAGCACGAATGAACGGGATGCGATATAAGGCCTCTGAAGCTTTCCTGCATGCTCTCCAGAATTACGCATTATGGCTCGGGAAGGAAGGTATGTTATTCCGCAGTATCACTTTCCGGGGCCGCGAGCTGATTACCGCAGAGAAGATGAAAATGCAGTTTTACAGCTACGACAGCTCCATCCGCCTGGCTAACCGAGTTGCATTGCTGCAGGAATGGCTGCTCCGGGAGCTGGCTTCGCTTGAGCTTAAGGAGCAAGAAGAGCCGTGGGTTCAGGATGAGCTTGATTATCTCGACAACGAGCAATATGCCGAAGCTTACAGCGCCCTGCTCAAGAAAGTTCAGCGGGAAACCGTTGTCTTTGATTTTACTCAGGAGTATGTGGAACAATATGGAGACCTTCGCGGACAGGAGCAGGGAGAAGAGAATGTCTTCGACTTCGGACTTCAGCAAGAAGAACTGCTGCAGCGGATGATTGTGAAGGAACATTTCAAACCGCTGAAACGGGAAATCAAACGGTTCATGTTCGTAGATGTGACCGGGCTCTATAGCCAGTTGTTTGGAGAGGAGGCTGCTTACCGGACGATGACGGATGAGGCCGGGGTACCTGATCATTGGACTGAAATCTGCAGGCAGACGAGAGAGAAGCTGGGACACAGCGAGCTTTTCTATGAGGATGCAACCCCGTTCCTGTATTTAAAAGAACTCTTGGAGGGTGTACGGACGAACACAGTGGTAAGGCATTTGTTTGTCGATGAAGGCCAGGATTATTCGCCCTTCCAATATGCTTATCTCAAACGGCTGTTTCCCCGCGCGCGGATGACCGTGCTGGGCGATTTCGGCCAGGCGATTTTTCCCCAGGCCACGAATCTGCATGAGGCGGATTCCCCGCTGATCCGGCTGCATGGCGAAGAAGACACAAGCCTGATCCGGCTTGTCCGGAGCTACCGCTCAACACGGGAGATTGTCGAATTCACGAAGTCCATGCTCCCGGGCGAAGAGATTGTGCCGTTCGACAGACACGGCAGTAAGCCGTGTCTCGCGCGGACCGGCGGGGGCGCCGCGCGGGCGGAACGGATCCTTGAAGATGTCGCAGCACTCCAGGCAGAGGGCTACGACTCCATCGCCATCATTACGAAGACCGCTGCGGAAAGTCACGAGGCTTATGAAGCATTGACGGCGCAAGGCCCGGGGGCACTGCGGCTTATTACGAAGGAGACCCTTACCTTTGAAAAGGGGACGCTGGTTATCCCCGCATATCTTGCCAAAGGAGTAGAATTTGACGCTGTGCTCATCTATGATGCTTCTTCGCAGACGTATCACCGGGAGAGCGAAAGGAAGCTGTTTTACACCGCATGCACGCGGGCGATGCACCGTCTAATGCTGTACACCACAGCGGACTGGACACCTTATCTCCAGGCAGCGGATGCTTCGTTGTATGATGTGGGTTCTTTGGAACGGTTATAATCATTCTCTGCCTTGGAATCGGCAAAAATTTAAGCCCGATGCCGCTCCATCCAGGCCGTTGCCCAGTCGACGAGCGGACGCTGTTCCAGCAGCCGGACCTCAGCGTTGCCGATGCGATGAACGGTTAGCTTCATTTCTTCCTCGTATGCGGTTCCTAACTGGACAAAATCGCTGTCGTCCACGGCCTGGGTGGGGTATGTAATCCACTCCCGCTTGCCGTCTACCATCACTGCGCTACTCTCATTGACCGTTTGTTTGCCGGGGAAGGAAGCACGGGTCTCCGCTAAATGCAGTGAAGTGTTCTTGTCATGGCCGACACCGACCAGGAGCACAGAGCCATTCAAGCGGTAGAGCTTATCCAAGGGAGAGCCCTCGCCAAAAATATTGCTCAGATCGTGATTCTCCGTAAGGTAGGACGCATATTTGCCGACCGCTGCAACAGAACGGGCAGGATGATCTGATCTTTGGGCCCCCGGCCATTTGCGGAGCATTTCGGCGGCAACGCCCATGCCGATAGCCGGGGTGACCTCTTTGTCATACGCCGGCCAATGCTCCCGGATGACGGGCCACCATTCTGCTGGCGCTTCCCAATGCACACCAGTAGCGGGATCGAGATTCTTCCACGTCTGCGAAGGCATCATTATAGTGCCCTCAGGCCCGACGATTTCCAGAAGAGCCCGGATAAGAGTCTCCGCTCCGCCAACGACAAACCCCAGTTTGCTGAGAGAGGTATGAACAAGCAGGTGCTGTCCTTCTTTGACTCCGCAGCTTTTGAATTGACTGATTAACTCATCCCTGGTGAAAATTACTCTTGGTTCCTGCTCCATACTCATTTTTACCTCCACCTTTCATAGTCCCAAAATATCTATATAAAAAAGACAACCCCGCAGCAGTCTGCGGGGTTGTCTTCGGATAGTCTGAAGAACATTGCCCTTCGGTTAATAATGATAGATTATACCACTTTAGCTCTATTGTGGATGATACAAAGTTCATTTTCCTGCACTTTAATTTCAAATTGAGGTGATTTCAGCACAGGAACTAAAAAGGCAAACTTAGCGGGATAACAATTCTTCCACAGTTACCGGGAATAATGTCTTCACTATGCTGAGTATGGCTTTGGCATAATCCTGGATTTCCTTCTGGGCGTCATGTTCCAGCCGCTGCTGGAGAAAGTGGGCAGCGGATTGCAGCGAAGCCGTCCAGTACCAGCGGACATAAAGTCCGTAAGCTGGAAGAAACAGCCTTGCCTGTTCGGCGCAGATGCCGTCCGCCAGGGCTGCTTCGTATTTTTGCATGCCGAGTTCAGTGTAGTCCATCAGCTCCTTCGTGTATTTCGCTCCAAGCTCCCAAGAGATCAGGCTGCCGCTGCCCTGCTTGGAATTCTCCGGTGCACTCCGCCACTCCCCGCCCGAAGGCAGATAAAAGGCAGGTTCCTCCGTAATATACCTGCGGCTGGATTCATTCCAGGCCTCCAGACTGTCGCCGGTGCCTTCATAATGGGCTGAGCCCACCACATACTTCCACCACTGTCTTGCTACCATCAGCGGAGCATAGATCTCAAGCTGGATTACAGCATGCCTAAAGGGTGAAGTGTGCCCTTCCCGGGCCAGAAACTGAATCAGCCGGATGTCTTTATCACTCAGTTCATCCGATTGTTTGGCATAGGAGACCCGCGCTGCATTCACAACAGTCAGATCGCTGCCCATATGATTAACCAGCCGGACATATCCTTTATCGAGCACATTGATTAACATGTAACGACCTCCAATGGATTAAGCTTCTACACTTATTCACCTGTCAGGGTCAAATTCCCTGCAATATCATAATTTGTCATGACCTGTTCAGATTTTGCATGGTATAATTTTCCTATGTGTTCCTGTTGCGATATGGGATATAGCATAGTGTTTATCCGTGACTGGAGTGATTGATTATGCTGCTCAGACAAATGGCCGTGGCTTTTTTATTTAATGAAGCGGGGGAAGTGTTATTTCTGCAAAAAAAGTCCGCAAGCCGGTTTCTTGGCGGATATTTGGTCCCTATCGGAGGGCATTTGGAGGACGGGGAATACAATGACCCGAGGCGTGCCTGCATAAGAGAGATTGAGGAAGAGACCGGATTAACGGAGCGGGCAGTCCAGGGTCTGACGCTTCGGTACATCGTTCACCGGAATAAGGGTGATCAGGAAATCCGAGTACAATACGTGTTTATGGGAAGTGTATCCGCAGACAACGGACTGGCCCCAAGTGAGGAAGGAGAGCTGCTATGGATAGATAACAGCAAGCTTGCCGGGCTGGAAGTGACCGCGTCTACGAGAGCTATTATGGAGCATTATCTGGAGACAGGAATACATAACAAGCGGATTTATACGGGAACAATGTACCCGCTGCAGGGAGAGCCTGCGGTGGGCTGGAATGTGCTTGAAGGCTGGGAGGACAAGTGATTATGGGGAATTCTGTTTCGATTTTGGGCGTACCGTTTTCCAAGCTGACGCTTGAGGAGACGACACTGTATCTGGCTGAGCAGATCCGCAAGGAACGCTCCGGCCTGTTTCACCTGATCACAGCCAATCCGGAAATTACGCTCGCCAGCCAGTCCGATGAGCTGCTGCGGGAAATTATCCGCGCTGCGGATCTTGTTGTTCCGGACGGAATTGGAATTGTGCTGGCAGCCAAAAGAAAGGGTGAGCCCATCCCTGAACGGGTGACCGGGTATGACCTTTTGCTGCGGCTGCTGGAGAAGGGGAACGAGCGGGGCTGGAGCTTTTATTTTCTGGGAACAGACGAGCAGACGAGCGGACAAGCTGTGGAGAGGATTTCCCGCACCTATCCGCAGGTAAAGCTTGCCGGCAGGCATCATGGATTTTTCAGTCCGGAGGAAGAGCCGGGGATTATTGCGGAGATTCAGCTCAGCAAACCGGATGTACTTATTCTCGCTATGGGTGCACCCTATTCGGATAAGTGGCTGCATAGACACAAACAAGAGCTTAGCGGGGTCAAGCTGGTGTTTGGTGTCGGCGGCAGTCTGGATGTTATCTCGGGGAAAGTGAAGCCTGCACCGGCGGTGTGGAAAAAGCTTAATCTGGAGTGGGCCCACCGGCTGTTGTTCGCACCTGTAGCCAAAGGCCAGAAATCACGCTGGCGCAGACAGGCTGCACTGCCCAAATTTGTCTACCGAACGATCATCCGAAAATAATGGATTGGAGCAACCTGAACGTTCTGGTGAAGGGCAATGACGAAGTTTATTTCATTGACTGGGAAGAGGCGCGCTACGGTTCATTGTTCATGGACATCCCCATGCGCTGCGGGAGCCTACAGCAAGCGGGGAGTTACCGCAGGTATCTTGAATCTCTAGGCTTTAGTATTGCGGATCAGCATTTTACCGAAAGGTTTGCTGTGGCCTCCCGGTACCCGGGTCTCGGGTTTATGTGCTGGAACTTAGGCGTATGGCAGCAGAATGAACCAGCCTGGAACGGACTGCTCCAATATATGGATATGGTAACGCGTCCTTTATTCAGCTAATACAAAAAGCAGACCACTGACAGATTAATATCCGTCTATGGTCTGCTTTGGAAAATATACACGATTTTTCTTTAGATGGTATATGGTGTTGCTTCCATCGTTTCCGCCAGTGCCACCGCTGCTCCCAGCGTCATGCCGGCAAAGGCTTGGGCGTGGAGGAAGCGTCCGCTTTTCTTGTCGTCCACAAAGGCGGCGACAGCAATTCCCGGGATAACGCTTTCGACCGGACTGGTGGCATTCGGGCCGCCGAGATCGGTCCGGCACCAGCCCGGATCCGTTAAGCTGAGAATTACATCGGTTCCATCCAGCCGGGAGGCTAGATCTTTGGTGAATTTATCGAGCGCCGCTTTACTGGCTGCATAACCTGCCTGCTCCGGTTCATTTTTAATACCGCTGGTTGTATTGATGACCCGTCCGAAGCCGCGCCCGATCATCTGAGGAATAAAACGGTTACATATCGTTGCGATGGAAATGAAGTTAACCCGGAAGCTCTGCTCAAAATCCTCCACCGGCGTATTCCAGTAATCGGTTCTGTAGGCGATTTGCACAGCCGCATTATTAAAGACAATGTCTACGGAGGTGCCTTTACCTTCAATTTCATCCAGCATGGCGACGACTTCTTCGTGATTGGCCAGCTCGGCCTGCACACAGTAGACATCAACACCGAGTGCCCGCACTCTGCTTGCCCCTGTAATCAGGGCCCATTTGCCTTGTACATCTACCACGAGTATCTCTCCTTATATTGACAGATTAAATGAATATATAAGAATCAACTTACAAAATCCAGCGTTCCAAAAGCAAGTGTAGCACACTATACGGTACTAGTGGATCTATCAAAAAATAGACTAAATGTGGAAAAGGAGTTTTTGCCATGTCCCAACGTTTTCAGGTTGAGCTGAAAAAGCTAGTCGACAACTCTTACGAGATCGAGATCGGCGAAGGGCTGTTTCCTTCGCTGATCCGTGATATACAGGGGGGACTTGTGCCGGGCGTAAGCAAATACGCGATAATTACGGACTCCTCAGTCGAACCGCTGTATGGCCGGCCCCTGCTTGCACTGCTGCGGCAGAACGGTTTTGTGGCTGAGCTGTTTGCATTTCCGGCCGGGGAGCCATCCAAAACCCGCGAAACCAAGGCGCTCCTGGAGGATCAGCTGCTGAGCCATTCCTACGGACGGGATTGCTGCATCATAGCAGTCGGCGGCGGTGCGGTAACGGATCTGGCCGGCTTCCTGGCCGGGACGTTCGGCCGGGGAGTACCGAGCCTGAACTATGCAACGACGCTGCTGGCAGCGGCCGATGCTTCTGTTGGCGGCAAAACAGGCGTGAATACGCCGGTCGCCACCAATCTGATCGGTGTATTCCATCAGCCGCGCAAAGTGTACATTGATCTCGCAGCCTGGCGGACGCTCCCTGTCCGTGAGTTCAGAAGCGGCCTGGCGGAGACGATAAAGCATGCCTGTCTGGCGGACGCGAAGTTTTTTGAGTATCTGGAGGATCATATCGGTAAAATCGTGTCACCGGACGGGGAGCTGATCCTTGACCCTGAGACTTGCGAACAAATTGCGCTGCACAACTGCCGGATCAAATACGAGGTAGTGGAGCAGGACGAGCATGAGAGCAATCTGCGGCAGATTTTGAACCTCGGCCATACGGCCGGGAGGGCGCTGGAAGCGGTCAGCGGCTATGCGCTGCTGCACGGAGAAGCCGTTGCGGTCGGTCTGGTGATTCAAGCGAAGCTGGGAGTGAAGCTGGGCTATATGACCGGAGAACAGGCGGAGCGTGTCGCAGCACTGCTGCGCAGAGCGGGTCTTCCGACAGAGATTCCGGACGCTATTACAAACCGGATGCTGATGGACAAAATGTATACGGATAAAAAAGTGCGCAGCGGCCGGATCCGCTTCGTCTTCCAGGACGGCATCGGGGCGATGAAGCGTTTCGCGGACGGTTCTTATTCTACTCCGGTGGAGGAAGCGACAATTATGGAGCTGCTGGAAGAAATCCGCGGCTGAGCTATCCTTCATCCGGTGAATCCGCCTCCGCTTATCCGGGTAAGTATAGGTAAAGGATAAGTATATAAGCTGAACTAGGCGCCACCCAAAAGGCGAAGAAGCGGAGGGGAAGTTTGGAACTGTAGGAGCGAATGCGTCCGCCTTTAGGTTTGGATTTCTACCGCGGTTCGCGGTTAAATTCAGGAAATCCAAACCTAACAGTGGCCGGAAGTCCAAACATTCCTCGTAGTTGCGACTACGCCGGATTGGTTAATCTGATGTTTAGTTTATAAAGGAGGAGATATGAATGGGCAACCCGATTAAGGAATTTAAGAACAGTCTCGACGGACTGAAGCAGTCACTGGAAGGTGTCAAGCAGTCTGTAGACGGTTTGAAGGAACCGGTGGATGAAGTGAAGGCCAATATTCAGGAGACTGTGGGTGAGGCGAAAACCCGCTTGGATAGCGTGAAGCTGCAGTTTAGACGGATGAAGGCCACCGTGCAGGAGACTAAGGCGGTGCTGGGCGAGGTTAGGGAGACGATTTCGGCGGCTGGTGAAGTTCTCTACACACAGAAGCGGCATAGAAGATTGCTCAGCCGCAAGAAGAAAGCAAAAACGATTGGATAAAACCACCAGTCATAGCTCAAAGTCATTAACCACATATAGCCTAAAAACGCAGAGCAGCGATTCCCCGTTTAACAGAAGAATCGCTGCTTTGCTCTTTTTTTGGGAAAATGCGGCAGCCGGGCATTTAATCTGTAGCTGCTTCTTCGTTGAGATTCGCACTCAGGCTCCCCAGTGAATCGACGACAAAGACAGGTACATACTGCTCACCGATCTCTGTCTCTACATAATCGTAGCTGTTTTGATACTGGCCGCTCACGACAGCGGGTCCCGTAATGGAACCGACATTACCTTGCAGGGAGATGTAGCGTCCTTCAGAGCTGCCGACACTTCTGCCTGCAGAATCAATATAGATATCGCAGTTCAGGGTGACCTTCTCGAACGGGTGAAGCTCCAGCTCGGAAGCAGGAATAAGCGGAGACTCCTGCAGAATCTCAGCAAACTGGTAACTGCCATCCTCACTTAGGCGGTACACTCCGGTCTCGCCAAGCACACCATCCCCGGTATCCGCGTTGGTTACGAGGATTGAGTTATCATCCGGCTGCAGTTCATAACTGTCACCGGCAAAGGAGAATAGCAGGGAAATTCCCTCCGGCTTGATTCGATAGGCCGAAAAAGCGGTCCGCCCGTCCTCCTGGCTTCCTATAGCTAAGACGACCGGCACTTCGGCCATAGCAGACAGCTGATCGTCGAAGGCTAGCCCGCTAAGCCGTTCGAAGCCGGGAAGGATATCGCCGGTCCGTGTAGAGACTCTGCCCTCATCACTCAGATCGGCGTAATACAGCCTGCCGCTGTTATCCGTGCCGGCTACAGCGGCCTTGGCGCCGTAGCGTCCGGAGGCTGTGGCCACATGGATATATCTGCCGGCTTCATCGCCGCCCGGCAGCAGGCGGACCGGCTCGGCGGTGTTCCAGGCAAGCTGAGCGGCGGCAATCTCAGCTGAAGTATCCTGCAGCTGGGAGAGGCTGGTGTACAGCTGGATGGCCTCAGCATATTCGCCGCCGCGGATCAGCCGGGCGGCGCTCTTCAGCAGCTTCGCTGCACTGCTGTCGATGAATGCCAGCACTTTGGACGAATCAGGATCAAGTGCTGCAGCTGCGGCGTAAGTGCGGTAGGCGGCAGCGTGTCCGGCGAAGGCGGATATATGATCACCTTCCAGATCCTTGTCCAGAATAACCTGGGCACTGTCCTCAGCCTGCTTCTGCACCCACGGCGCCTGATAGCTATGATTGCTGTACGCTTCTATCATGGATAGGGAGCTGTCGAGCATAGGGCCAAAGCTGCCTCCAGCGGCCAGAACCTTCAGTCTGGCCGTATCATGCGCCTTGAACCCCGTTGCCAGCAGCTTATTCTTGGCATCTGTTCCTCCATAATAAGCATCCGGAATCTGCAGCAGATTCCATTTGAACTGATCTCCGTTATCATCACTGCCGCTGCCGTTCTGGCTTGCGGCAAGCTCAGCCAGGAACTGGCTCTTAAACTGCCCGAAGCCTGCCGTCAGCTGTGCGGAAATGCCTGAATCCTCAGACAGCTGGCGATAATAGGATACATAGGGTCCTCCGCTGATGAAATACTTGGACTTAAGGCTGATCAAGGTAGCATAGCTCTCCATGAATTCGGCAAAATCCCTGGTCACAAGCTGATCCGTTACCCTTTTTACCAGGGTGTTTAGTCCGCTCCGGATGGCTGAAATCGGCGCCAGTTCTTCCAGGCGTGCAGCAATTTGCTCCTCTTTATAATGAATGGCCGGGTTATCCGCTGCTTGGCGGTACAGGTTCTCGGCAGCAATAAGATCCCCGGCGGCATAAAGCCGCTCTGCTTCCTGCACCTCACGGATCTTGTCTCCGATTTGCAGTATCTTCATTCCGAGCAGCGCCAGCATACATATACACAGAATAATCATAATATTCCGCAGGGATATGGCTTGTTTGAACGTCATAGTATAGTAGCCCCTTTTTCTAAATTAAAGTATGCCTCCAGCTTCCGGCATCCATTTAAAAATCGGGGTCCCAGCGGTACTTTGCTTCCCGGACTTCCGCTACCTTGAGGTCCAGGCCGTTCCATGGTTCATAGGGACTGGCGGAGATCAGCTTGGACAAGCGCAGAAAGCGGTCCTTAGGCAGATCCTGTATGTATCTTCCGATCATTCCGGAGTAGAGCAGCGCATATCGCTTCAAGCGGACTGCCGCCCCTGCAACACTGATCAGGATGGCTACGCCTTTGTCCATTTCAAGAATTTGTGCCTCATAATTCTTAACATAACGCAGCGTACGGTCCTTGATCAGCTCGGGACGGACCTTGGCAATCTCGCCGATATACTCGGCGAGCAGCGGCTCGAAATCCTTCAGCAGCAGCTGCTCCAGCTCAAGGTTCATATCCTTGCGCAGCTGGAAGCCGTGAAGCAGGGCGACGCGCTGGCGGGAGATCCGGTCACCGCGCAGCAGGATAGAAATTTCGCGCAGCTTCTCATAAGCCAGCACATCGTCCTCGCGAAGCACAGCTACAGCCTCCTGGCGGTTAATCTCCAGGCCTTCCTTGATGCTGTCGATGTTCCGGCCCAGCAGCTCGTTCAGCGCAAAGAGATTCTCATTCTGCCGGACCTTCCGCTGCATATAATAGAGGGCTGCGGCCAGGACAGTTCCTCCTGCACCGCATAAGGCCATCTGCTGCAGGCTCTGCCCGAAGTAGACCGCAGCCAGGGTGAGCAGCGCGATAAGCAGCAGACGGGTATGCATTTTGCGTCCGGCGATGGCCGTGGCCTGCTTCTCAAGCGAAGATAAGGCGGCGCGCCCGCACCCGCCGCAGCGTTCTTCGCCGAGTGCGGTAAACCGGCCGCAGCGGCGGCAGATCCGCAGCTTATCATAGGCATAACGAGGGACTTTGAACGGCCGGAAGGTCACGGGTCTTTTCTTATTCACGGGTGCCAGTCCCTCCATTCAGTGCGGCCAGCAGCCTCGCGTCAATATCGTCACGGGTAAGCGGCTTCCGCCGCCTTGATGCATAAATAGAGATCTGGATTACGGCATAAAGAAACGTAATACCGAGAATAACGTATGAAATCATGGAACTCTTCCTTTCACTTGGAAGTATGGCTGCCTTGAAAGGCTGATAGAATGACGATTCTACCCTTGGCGGCAGCTGTCAGGCGGGCACAAAGTTGAAGTTTACAATGTTTAATTATATCATAATGGCATGCTATTTACAGATTTTAGCTAACTGACAACCCCGTCTCTATTACCGAATATAACACAAGAGGAGCCATCTTTATGCTTCGTACACAGCTTTGCCCTAGAACAACTAAGAATATGCTTAAGCGGCTAATCCCTGTACTATTGCTGATTCTGTGCCTGTCCGCCTCTCCGTTTGCCGTAATGCGGGCATCGGCAGCCCCGGCGGGTCCGTCCCGGATTGACGCGGTGCTGCTGATTGATGTCAGCAACTCCATGAATAAGAGCGACAAAAACAATATCGCCGGTGAGGCGATGAAGATGTTTATAGATATGCTGTCCGCCCAAGGGGACAAGGTCGGGATCGTAGCCTACACCGACAAGGTCCAGCGTGAGAAAGCCCTGCTGCAGATCGGCTCGGCCGGAGACAAACAGGATTTGAAGGATTTCATCGACGGGCTGGACCGCGGCCCTTATACGGATATTGCCGTTGGTGTGGAAGAAGCCGTCAAAGTGCTGGAGAACGGCAGTGATCCTGGGCATGAGCCGATGATCGTCATGCTGGCTGACGGTAACAATGATCTCAACGAGTCAGGCAGCCGGACCCAGAGCCAGTCTGACCAGGAGCTGTCCGCTGCAGTGGAGGCCGCCAAGCAGAAAGGCTATCCGATTTATACTATAGGCCTCAATGCTGATGGCAAGCTGAATAAAAGCATCCTGTCCGGACTGTCTGATGAGACAGGAGGCAAAGCATTTACTACGGATTCAGCGGATGATCTGCCGCAGATCCTCAGCGAGATTTTTGCCAGTCATTTGAAGCTGAAGGTTGTGCCTGTGCAGTCGATTACGGCGAACGGCAGCTACCAGGATGTAACGGTCAATGTGCCCAACAGCAGTGTGCTGGAAGCGAATATTTCCATCATGTCGTCACAGCCGGTGACCGCGAAGCTGACTGATCCGTCCGGCAAGGAAGTCGCCATTCCGTCAGACGATGTTCTGCTGTCCAAGTCTTCCAGCTATAGTCTGATCAAGCTGCTCTCACCCGAGCAGGGCGACTGGAAGCTGCAGGTAAAGGGCGTTCCGAAGGATAAGATCGATATTAATCTCGTATTCAACTATGATTTAGAGCTTAAAATAGATGCGCTGCCGTCCGCCAAGTATCAAAAAGGCGATACCATTGAAATCGTATCCCATCTGTTCAGTAATGGTACTCAGGTAACGCTCAGCAATTTGTATCAAGATATGAAGGCGGTGCTGCTTGCCACAGATACCGATACAGGCGCTGTGCAGGAGATTCCGCTGGATAATTCCGGCGCAGAATTTAAAGGCAGCTTTGAGATCAAGGACAGCCACAGCTACGAGCTCAAGGTCCGTGCGGAGGAGAGCAGCTTCTACCGCGAGAGCGATGTGCTCAAAATCGATGCCAAGACCGGGGCTGTAAGCACAGCGCCGGCGGCCACAAGCGGACCTGCCGGCGAAGAGCCTCTTCAGGAGAAAGAAACCTCGAACACCCTGTACTTTATCATCGGCGGAGTACTGCTGCTGCTCGCTGCGGCTGTTGTGCTGTGGATGCTGCGCAAAAAGGCGACCCGCGGTTTTGTCGGACAACTGGTTGTGGAGGTGCTGGATGGCAACACCGGGGAAAAGACGTATCCGCAGTATAAGAAGCTGTCTGCCTTCCGGGGCAAATTCACGCTCCATCAGCTGCTGCAGCTTGCGCCTGAACTGAAGGAGAGTGAGAAGGTCGTATTCACACCCGGTAAAAATGACCGGCTGCTGCTGCGCAGCGGGGAAGGCATTTCCGTTGAGAGATCAGGACGGGCTGCCGATACCTCGCGCGGGCTGGAACTCAAGAGCGGGGACCGTATTTCGGTGCCGCTGCAAACTGTAGATAAGACCATTCTGCTTGAGTATTTAATATAGAGGGGGAGAACCTATGAAACCGGTAGTAAGAGAGCATATACAGCAACTCGATGTATCACTTGGCGGGGGGATCGTCAGCGACAAAATCAGAGTAGATACGATCGACAACCCGATCCTGATCATCGGCCTCGGCGGCACGGGCATCGACGCCCTGTTGCGGCTGAAATACCAGATTAACCGCCGCTTTAAGCTGCCCGAAGATCCGCTCTCCAAGAAGAAGCGCGATAAACCGGATAACGTGGAGTTCCTGGCTTTTGAGACGAATGAACAGGACCGCGGCAAAAAATACAAAGGGATCGGCCTTGATCCCCAGAACGAGTTCGTGCTGCTGGCTAACGCGGAAATCGGCGGCCTGCTGCAAAACAGAAGTATTCTCGAGCCCTACATTACCGAATGGCTGTCGCCGGAGCTGAGCATTACGGATGGTATGAACGGCGCCGCCGGTGTACGCCAGGCCGGGCGCCTGCTGCTGTTCACCAAGATCAATCAGGTCGTAGGTGCAATCGATAAGAAGATCAAGACGCTGTCCGTCGGCACCAGCAAGAAGCTGATGGTGTTCCTGCTCACCGGCTTATCCGGAGGTACGGGAAGCGGAGCTTTTCTGGATATCGCCTATATCGTGCGCGGCATTATTGAACGCGACTACGGCGCGGCAGGCATAGACCGGGTCAACACACTGGGCTACCTGTTCACACCGGACGTCAATCTGGCGAATAAAAGCCTCAGCGAACACACCCGCGAATATATCCGCAAGAACGGTTATGCGGCGCTCAAAGAGCTGGATTACTGGATGAACGTGGACAGCCGCGGTGAGCGGTTCCGCCAGCAGTACGGCAATATTCTCACCGTGAATTCGCCGCTGCCGCCGTTCAATCTGTGCCATCTGATCTCGGCAACTAATACCGAGGGCAAGCTGCTGGAGAATGCCTATGATTACTGCATGAACGTAACGGCAGAGAACATCACCAACTTCATGGCCAGTGAGGAAAAAGCTTCGGGCGAGGAATTCGCCATCCATGACTATATCAGCAACATCCGTACGAACATTGCGCAGATGAACAAGACGTACCCTGCCAATTATGAATACAACATTATCGGGGCTTCGTCGGCCGTGCTGCCGATTGAGGAAATGACCACCTACCTCGCCTACCGGCTGTTCGACAAAATGGACAAGATGTTCCAGCAGGCACCCGGCCAGGAGGATGTGGAGAAGTTCGCGCGCAAGCTTGGAATCGATCTCGATACTATGGTCAAAACATTCGAATCCCGCGTACCCGAGCCGCTGCCCGGCTATCAGAACAGCGAGCGGCTCAGCCACGCCAATGTGATCAAGAACCAGGTCGTGGATATGGACACCGAGCTGGAGCAGAACTTCCTGTCCCGGGCGCGCGAAGAATATATTAAATCCAAAAAACAGCTGCCCGGCGAAATTACCGGACGTTTCAGTGAGGAGCTGGAGCGCATCTTCCTGCATCCCGAGCAGGGGCCGTTCTATGTCTCGCGGCTGCTCTACACCGAGAAGGGCTTCTGCATCCTGAAGCTGATCCAGTCCTATATCGAAGCGCTGCGTGAGAGTCTTCTGCGCCTGCCGCGTGATATTGAGACGGCTCAGGACAGCGCGGAAGAGAAGCTCGGCGATGCGCGCAGCGCTTTTGTCTCCAAGGAGAAGAAGAAGAACGCCTACATCGAAGCCAAGATCAATGAGTACTGGCTGCATGCCGATGTGGAGCGCACAGAGCAGATGATCCAGTTCTATGAGGATCTGTTTGAGCTGCTGAATGAGGAGAATAACCGGATTTACGGCGTATTTACAGAGATTCTCAGCGCGCTCAGCTCGATTTTCGAGAAGAACGGGGACATTCTGCTGAGCGGGGAAGAGCAGGCGGATCACAAAGGCAACAAAACCTACTATTGGAATATCGTCAACGTGCCGGATATTTCCGCGACGATCTCCAAGGTGATGGACCAGAAGGACGGCGACGACCTCATCCGTGACTTCACGCGGGAAATGCTTAAGCATTCCGGACGCTGGGTCAGAGAGCAGGAGATCGATATTGTCCGTTCCATCTCCGAGTTCCTGAGCGACAAGTTCGGGGATCTGATTACACGTTCCATGGAAGATTTCCTGGTGATGAAATACGGCCGCGAGGAGCCGCTGGATAAATTCGTGGAGCGGATAATCGCAGGCAGGCTGGATGAGGATGCGGTGCCGATTTTTCATCTCAGCAACAGCTCTGGCAGCCTGCACTTCCCGTCATGGGGCTTCGTGTCCGTGCCGGTCAAAGCGCCGGGCATCCTGAAAGGGATCCGCAATTACCAGAATAACGCACTCGGCAAATCACAGTTTACGGTGAAGGAGAGCGAGGTTAAGAACCGGATTTTCTGGCTCAATACCCGCAACGGGGTGCCGCTCTTCGTCTATACACCGCTCCGGGTATTCGAGGAGAATTATGAACGGACGATCCTCGACAAGGAAGGCATCGGCCGCCATCTGGTAATGACCGATAAGAACAACTGGACCTATCTGCCGTCTCCGATTCCGGAGAAATCATGGGGTGACACCTATGTTAACCCGCGTGTCCGTGAATACAACGCCAGAGTGCGGGCTGATTTCGCCCGGGCGCTGAAGAGCGGAGTCATCATCGAGAAGGGCCAGGATGAAAATACAAGCAGCCGTTTCTCGGTCATCTTCACCAAGCCGTTTGATCTGGAGAAGCTGCTGGGCGGCTATGATCTGCAGCTGGGCTCATCCCGTCCGAATCTCGGGGAAGTGAAGAAGGCAGCTGATGAGCTGCGAATGCTGCATGAGAACGGCCTGGAGCGTGAAGGGGTCAAGGATATTTTCGGGAGCATCAACATGGAGCTGGCCCAGGAGAACCTGATCCGCTCACCGCAGCTGATCACCCGTGTCCGCGAGGAGCTGCTCAAATATGACGCCCTGACAGCCAAAGCAGCTGAGCTGGACGCTCTGCTCCGTCAATATCTCGACGAAGATAAGTGGTTGGACCAGTTCATCGAGGCTCTCTATACCGATACCATTGTCAAAAAAGGCGCACTTTATGTCTATGACCGTGACGAGGAAGAAGAGGCCTGGGAGCCGTTCGCTAATTTAATGAAAGAACGCAGCTATGTGGAATATGCCGTATACCGCCATTTCCGCGAACTGGATGAGAAGAGCCGCAGTGTGCTGCTGCGCAAAGCGGCGCGACGCTCCGGAGAAATGACGGCAGCTGAAGATGTAACCCCGCTGCTGTATAAGCTGGAGGGTCTGTATGTCTCCTTCCTGGAGGCACGCGACAGCCTGGAATACGAGCGGGTAGAGCATGCGAACGGGGACGAAATGTACGGCTTCTACAAGAGCCTGACCGGCAAGCTCGGCAGTATCCGCAGGAAGCTGAAGTAAGCCTATGATTAGAACAGAAGCGCTTGTATATGCCGAACAATACGCGGCGCAGGAAGAGGCGCAGCACAGCAAGGGGGATGGCCGCAGCAGCATTCATTACCCTGCGCTGTTCCTGTTCCTCGGCGACAAAGTAACCCCGGCCATCGGCCCGGTACTGGAGCGGTGTGAGCGGAAATGGGACAATGCCGCTGGCGTTCTGGCGCTGCATGCGGCGGCTCAAGGAAGCAGCGAGCAGGGCAGCGTCAAAGGAAATAGCGTGGGTAAGGATCATACCGGCGGTGGCGGCAGGGAACGGGTGATGACCATGGGTCTGCCGGACACGGCAGGCCGTGACCCCCGCACGGTCCGCCAAGAGGTCTACCGTAAGTTCCACGAAGACAGCCGTTATCTGGCCGGGATGAACCGGACGCTCCGGCGCCTCGGCAACAGTATAGCGGACTATGGACGGCTGTATTCTTCCTTCGACGTTATCCATCTCTCTATCATTACGCGGGTCGACGACCCGCTTAATGTGCTGCTGCCAGAAGTTGCCCTGCTGGCCCGTGCGGTGCTCGGACAGTCGTTCAAGTCGGTGCAGACCGACCTATACGTGCTGATCAACGAGCGGGAGCAGGGGGACAACTTCGGATATTCCAGCTCGGTAGGGCTGGCTTTTCTGCGTGAGCTGGACGGAATGCAGCTGCCTGGTTATACCTTTAATGCTCCGCTTCTGGTTACGGAGGAGGGGTTGTCCATTCCGGTAACCCATGGTCCATCTGCGCTGTTTGATCTTGTCTACCTGCTCTCGGATAAAAACGAGCGCGGCATGATGTCGGCGGGCGGCATGGAAGACAACTATGAGATTATCGCACACATCAGTCTGCTCAAGAACCGGGTGCGGCCATCGGCGGACCAGGCCACCGGACAAGGCGGCTATAACAATATGACGTTCAAAAGCGGCATCCGCGGCAGCACGGGCAGAGAAGGGTATGCTTCCGCCGGCTTCTCCGCGGTGCGCAGGCCGAGCAAGCCTATTGCTTTAGCGGTGCTGTACCATGCTTTTCATTACCTTGCCGCAGAGCTGCGCGGGGGCAGCAGCTGGAGTCTGCGTGAGCGGCAGGCCCTGCTTGGCCTTACTCCCGAAGCGCTGCGCGAACGGGCCGCCGGCTTCTTGCCGGAGGAGGCGGGGATCGCCGAGATGACCGGGCTGATGAGCCACGGCCGCCCGTCCTTCAGCGAGCTGAAGCCGCTGACGCTGCGCGAAGCGGAACAGCTGCTGTTCGGGGGCGGCGGCGAGGCGTATTTCCGCAGCAACTTTGCGGATGTATCCGCTGCGCGGGCTGCGGCCCTTGACCCTGCCCGCGAATGGTCCGCCGTACTGGCGGCTCAGGAGCAGTCTGCTGCGCCAGTGACGTTCTACCAGCTGGCGGAGTGGACGGCCGAGCAGGGCGAGGCCGGAGGCAGTGTGCTGAACGCGCTGCGCCAGCACATGGGCGGCCTCCGCTCGGCAATCGCCTCGGCCGAGGAGGAGCTGGACCGGCTCTACAGTGAGACCGTAGACCGCCAGCCCTTCCAGCGGGTGCCGCTGCTTGACAAGCGGACCGTGCGTAATTTCATTCATTATTTATTTGATAGTATCTACAGCAGGAAATATGAGATTCTGCGTCTTAAGCTGGAGCTGGACTTGGCGGTGAGCTATGATACTGCGCTGGAGCAGCTGCATGCAGAGAGCAAAGCCAAGGTGCAGATGATGGAGGCGCTGGATGAAGAGCTGCGCAGCCTGGTACTGGCAAGCACCTTGCGCTCGAGCGAAGCGGTGGACCAGAATATCATGGAGTACTACCGCACCGTGACCGCGGAAGTCATGCAGGATATTCAAACCAGGCGCGGTGCAGGTATCTTCGCAAGCGACCGGTTTATGGGCAGCATCTCGGAGCTGCTCCGCCAGGGCGGCACCGCTGTTATCCGCCGCCTGATCGACGTATGCAGGAGAGAGCTGCTGACGGCGGAGCCGTTCGCACTGCCCTTCGAAGAGGAGCTGCTGCGGCGGGCGAATGTCGCAGCTGCGTATGAGAACCGCGAGATTGTCTCCAAGGAGGAGCTGTTCAAGCGGCTGTACCTCAGTCTCGAGGAAGGGGCCAGCATCAATGTCCGCCTGTTCGAATATACACAGGAGCACCGTCATGAAGAGAAATACTTCTTCGGCGACAGCACCTCCGAATTTCTGCGCTATGCCCTGAGCGCAGACGAGACGACCCGGATCTACCGGCTGGGCGTTGTCCATGAGCAGCGCAGAAGCGGTGTCGAGAAGCTGAACCTGATGGGCGGCTTCCATCTGGAGGACCTGCTCTATTACCGTAACGGCAAGGTCTATTATGAAACCTACGTCCAGAATGGTTACCAGCTGCATGGCGTGGAAGAGGAGCAGCTGCCGGTGCTTCGGTGAGTAAACTTATTTCAGGCAGGGCCGGGGGAAGCCCCTGCCCTTGCCCTTCTGCTTCTATTGCAGATAGTACATTAGAATAGAGTGATAAATCCTTATTAGAAGATTCTATTGCATTTTGTACAGCAGAATCAGAACAATCTCGGTTTTAGAGCGTTTATTCTGTTTTCTATTGTAGAGAATGCAGTAGAATTGAATCTAAATCATCTTATTAGGCATTCTGTTGCACTAATTGCAATAGAATTGTTTTGCCAGTTTCCTCGGGAAAGGATGAGTATCGATGCAGCGAAAAATCAATCTGCTCTTATTGTGCTTCAGCCTGCTGGGCGGCGGAATAGCTTTTGTCCTCGGCGAGCTGCTGCTCGGCCGCAGGCCTTATGATCTGCCGTCAATTCTGATTATTGCCATTTATTTCGCCATTGTGGCCCTTGGCGTCGGACTGGGCGCCCTGCTTGCCGAGATGATCTCGCCGAGACTGAACGGCTTATCATGGAAGCAGCGTTATCTTGGCATGTCGTGGAAGCTGCTGCCGCTGACGGTGGTGCTGCTGTTCGGTGTCGGTGCGCTGACAGAGTTTGTGTATGAGCTGAACTTCGGCGGTGTGAAGCCGGTTAAGAATGTTGTCATGGTCATCGACGACTCCGGCAGCATGCAGCAAAGCGATCCAGGTAACAGCCGGTACGCAGCGGCCGAGGCACTGGTGCAGCAGATGGATAAGGATAACCAGGTGGCTGTAGTGACCTTTAGCCAGGATGCATCAGTCGTTCAGCCGCTGATCTCACTCAAGAGTCCCGAAAACCGCGAGAAGGTATCGGCAGTAATCCGTAGTCTGCAGACGACAGATGGCGGAACGAATATCAGCGGCGCCCTCAATGAGGCGATGAACGTGATTAACAGTGAAGGCCAGACCAGCCGCGGAGCCATGGTAATCATGCTGTCTGACGGCTTCAGCGAGTTTGATACGTCCAGAGAGCTGAGCGAATATGTGAGCCGCGGGATTGCTGTGAACACCATCGGTCTTGCGCTGGATGACCAGTCCGGTTCCCGCCTGCTGCAGGATATTGCCTCCGTTACAGGCGGGCAGTATTACGATGTTACAGATGCGGACCGGCTTGGCGATGTGTTCCAGCAAATTTATGACCGGCTGGGTGACCGTACCCTGCTGACCGAACGCAGTGATGCTACAGCAGACAGTCCTTATTACGCAGTTGTGCGGATCTTGGCACTGATTCTGATCGGCACCGCGCTCGGCATCGGTCTTGGCATTGTATTTGATAACCGTCATCTGGCCAAAAGCTTCGGGTTCGGCGGCTGGGTAGCAGGACTATGTGCCGGTCTGATTCTTGAATTCGGACTCAGCGGACAATCCTTCGGCGATGCGCTGATCCGCCTGATCGCTCTGCTGGTGCTGGCAGCAATCCTCTCTCTCTTCACCTATGTGGTGCCGGTAGGCGAAGGCCGCCTGTCCCGCAGGGGGAGAAGAGAGGCAGCCGCTGCTGCGCCATCTTCTTCAGAGGGTTTCCATTCGCCCCGCAGAAACCGGGGCAGCAAGGGATTTTAACCGGAGTTTAGAATGTGAATGTGAAAGGAGCTTACAGACATGAGGTACGCCGAAGATAATGCCTCCGCACCGGCAATTACCGATGTGACTGCCCGGGTGGAGGACCGGTTCTGTACGCTTAGGTGGCGCTGGCCGGACGGCGTACAGGCGGTCTATATCCATAAGGCATCAGCAGAAATGCCGGATCACGGAGAGCTTCCGCCTTCCGGCATGAAGCTGTACACCCGCGAGGAGTATAAGGCGAACAACGGATACCGGGAACGGATGGATGACATCGGCCTGATTGTCTATACCGTCTATGCCCGGCTGGAAGGCAACGGGGAGATTGTGCTGGTTCGCCAGCGGGGTGGTGCTAATCAAACGACTGTCAGCGCGGGCAAGGCGAGAATTTATTATTCCATAGTCCAGAAAAAAGCGTTATTCGGCAAACAAAAAACGGTACATATGACGATTACCGCGGAAACGCCGGTGCCGAAGGATGTACTCTGCTACGTCAAAAAAAGAGGCGGCTATCCGGCCTCCAGGGAGGACGGGGTCCTCTTCCATTTCGTGCAGGATTTTGCTGCCGGACGGAATGCGCTCCCGCCGATTGAGATCGGCAAAGAGGACTTTGTACGGATCTTTTTCACCGACGGCCGCAAGTACGGACTGTATTATGAGCTGGTGCCGGAGTAGGCCGGGGCAGCAGGCTCCTGGTGAGCGCGTTTAAGCGATCCGGTTGAGCTGTCAAAACTTAAGTTTATGCTTCCGTAGTGAGTTTTGTCCGGAGCATTTCAATGGAGGTTACGCTCACAAAACTTTAAGGAGGATGAGAGATGTCTTTTTTCAGCCGCTTTATGAAGAAAAACCAGCCGCAGCCGCGGCCGCTTTTTTATGATATTGTGTGCCCTTACTGCTTCACGAAGTTTCAGCCGGAGGATGTGGTCTTCCGGGCGATGCACAGCCGTGAAGATGATGAGAACTATGCGCTCGGCGAAGATGATGCGCTGAACAAATATCGCGAGCGCTTCGGCCTCGATACGGTGGATGATATGGAGGCAATTCTGAATCCGGCGGATATTCCGGAAGAATACCACCATTACACTGACCATGTGCTGACCGGCATTACCGACCGTTACGGGGTGCTGACGCGCAGACGGCTCTGCCCGGCCTGCCATAATGAGCTTCCTGTAACGGCAGGCAAAGTGCCGAGCAATATCATTTCGATCATCGGTGCTTCCCAGGTCGGGAAGTCGGTCTATATGACCTCGCTGATCCATACGCTGCAGCATACGACAGCCGGGCATTTTGACGCGGCCTGCATGCCGCTGAATGCCGAGATTAGCCGTAAGTTCCGCACGCTATACGAAGAACCGCTGTTTGAGCGCGGTGATCTGCTGGCCTCGACCCAGAAGGAAAAGATGCAGGAGCCGTTTATCTTCCAGTTTGTGTTCAAGGATGAGAGCAAGCCGCCGCTGACGCTGGTATTCTTCGATGTGGCCGGTGAAGGCATGGTCGATCAGGACTATCTGGGCCTGCACGGCCAGCATATCAAGAACTCCGCAGGGATCCTGTTTATGGTCGATCCGCTGCAGATCCGCTCTATCCGCGAGAAGATCCGGATGAATTACGGGGACCGCCCAGGAGAATGGGTCTCGCAGTATGATGAGCCGCGCGATGTGGTGCTGACGATGTTCGGCGATTTCATCGCCTATCAGGAGAAGAGCAAAACGGTTATTCCGACGGCTGTTGTGCTGACCAAAAGCGATATGCTGCATTCGCTCAAGGATGAAGATGGCGACTATATTAAATCCAACAGTAATGTCTTTAACAACTACGTGCACCGCAAGACGCTGAATCTGGATGAATTCCACAACATTGACGGAGAAATCCGCCGTTTTATCGAGAAAGTGGACCGTCCGTTTAAGGATACGATGGATGTGTATTTTGGGAGTACCGGTTATTTCGCCGTGTCTGCCCTGGGCAGCAATCCGGTGAACCAAAGAATAGAGGGTGTGGTCAGCCCGATCCGTGTTGACGAGCCGTTTATCTGGCTGCTGCACAAGCTGAACTATATTGAGGGGAGCGACGGGCCGTGAACAGATTTTCAGGGTCCAGGATTACCCAGCAGATGTATACCCGCGAGCGGCGCGGGGTTTACCGGGCAACCGAGGGCTTCGATACAATAGCCAAGTCAGAGAGTCTCGACAATAATTTTGTCAAAAAAATGCTGCATCCCTTCTGCCTCTACGATGCTCCGGCAGAGCTGACGGCACGCGGCGAAAAGAATGAGGACATGTATCCGGCCGCGCTGCATCTGTTCCATACGGAAGCGAACGAGACGGTCATCGGACAAAGCCGCTATCTGGCGGCTGATTTTACCGGGCAGCGCAGCGCTTTTTTTGCCCATAACTTTATCGTTCCCCCGATTCGTTCGGAGGAGATTGTGGAGCATTACGGAGACTGGCTGCATGCAGATTTTGCCTGGAGCTATGAAGGGGAACCCGGGGGGACGCTGCCGGAACTTGAGGATATTCCTGTAGCGCCGCGTGAACGGCGGCCGGAGCCGCTGGCGGTACTGCGGTCACTAGGGTTTGGTGAAGAGCCATTCAAGGTGCTGCTGCAGGCGGTCATGCTCTCGGTGGCAGGAAAGAAAAAAATATACATCGCGCTGGACGTGCCGGTCAGTGAGCTGTCACGGCGCGCTGCCGAACTGACGGAAGTCATCTACAGCGTGCTCCCGTATGATTTCCGCCGCAGGCTGGGCGTGATTACGTATGCAAGTGAGCCGCAGAACCGCAAGTTTATTCACCTGACTTTTGTGGAGAAGGGCTCGCTGCGCCCTGGGGACCGGAATATCGAGAAGGATTACGTGTTTGATCTGGTCTCCGGCCGGATATTGAATGCCGATTTCGGCGGGACGCCACAGCCTTTTGCCGACCTGGCATGGAAGACGCTGAGCCAAAAGGGGAGCCTTGAGGACTTTGCCCGGTTTGCCGATGCGCTGCTGCTGGGCGAAGGGGTGGAACGCAAGCTTCAGCTTGCGCTATACAATGAGCTGGCGGTATTGTATGAGATTGAGCAGGGCAATGAACTGCTGTATACCGGGAACAAAAACGCGGTGCTGGCAGGATTGCTGTCCTACCTGAAGCCGGAGGGTGCGCTTGCGTCACGGATTCGGCTGAACGATATGTTCCTGGAGCGGTTCGACCGCGAATATGATGTGATCCGTCAAAGGGGGATTCCCCAGCCGGAGATTCTGGAGCAGTTTAAGGAGTATTTTGCGCTGCAGGGCCATCATTACCGGGGTAAAATCGTCGATTACTTCATTAACGGCATGTACAATTGTACCACTGCAGGCCGTGAGGATGTGCTGGCAGCGGCGTATAGCATTATCGAGAGCAATGATGAGCTGAGTGAGGCTTTCTTCCAGAAAGTGCTGGGACAGGCTGTGTTCCGCAAAGCATTGTTGGAGCCCTACATGGAATCCAGGCTGGCTGCAGCGGTGAAACCGGCGGATGTGCTGCGATTTGCCGCCCACTGGGGCCGGTTCCTGCCGGAAATGCTTCAGCAGGCCTTTGTCCGTGATGGCGCGAAGGAATATCTGCTGGAGAAGCTTCAGCATGACGATAATCCGGTTGGGGCTGTAGCGGCAATTCATGAATTTGTCGAGAAGGCGGAAAAAGAGCGGCGCAGAGGCAGCGGCCTCTACCCTGAGGCGCTGGCACTGCTCCAGGAGCTGGCGGCTGCAGCCGACCGTTCCCTGCTGAACCGGGTATCGCTCGAGGAGCTGACGCAGGAGCAGCTGCTGGATATTTCGTTCCTGCGCTACCGGGATACGGGAGAGTGGCAGCCTCCGCTGGATGCCATCAATAAGCGCAAGGCCAATGCGCTCCGCGCCGCCTACCGCTGGTTCGGTGAGGAGAATCCGGATGAGAACATCTTTGCCGGCCTGGCTCCAAGAGAGCTGGACGACGTGCAGCTGCTCGGACGCCGCTGGCTGAAGGAGTCGCGCAATGTGGAGCCGTTTGACCGGCTGCCGCTGGCCTTCTATCACAGCAGTGAACGCGAGGGCGGACCGCTGGATTATGATGCACTGCTGGAGCTCGTTACGCGCAAGGCGGGCGGGGATAAAGAGACGGTGTACCGCTTTTTCGCCTGGTCACAGGGCAGCCGGTTGTTCACGGTTTCGAATAAGAAGCTGTGGCCGGGGTACCGCAGAGCGATCCTGAAATATTTCCAGAACAGCGACCGCGAAGCGTTCAAGAACCGGGAATTCCGCAAAACCTATGCCGCCTCCGCAGGACCGGCGCTGCAGAATGTCTATAACGAAGCCCGGGGCAAGCTGGCTTCGCCGCTGGCGCGGTGGATCAGCCGCAGCCGATTTCAACTCCTGATCACCGGCACCGTGCTGGGGATCACGGTGATTGCGGCGATCATCGCCATCAGCCTGCTGCGGCCGGACCCGGCAGACACCGCGCTGCCGGAGAGTAGTGCCGGGGCAGGCGGCAGCCAGCCGCCTGTTACGGTAGCACTCAGCAGCAGCGGGGAAGCGGCGGGCAGCCGGCTGGTGTTCACCTTCGCCGATGCGGCGGAGTGCTCCGCCTTCAAACCGGCGGAGATTGGGGTGATGTCCGGCGGGGATGTGACGGACACGTACAAGGTCACGGCGACGGCGGGCACTTGCCTCGTGCCGTCGCCATCGCCGGAGCCGGACGCCGCCGCTACTGAGGGCGGCGCGTCGGCGGCTGCGAGCGATGCAGCCGCGGGAACAGACGGCGGCGCGGCGGATAACGCTAGCGCCGGAACGGATAGCGGCGCGGCCGGGAACGCCAACGCCGGAACAGACAACGGGGACCAGGATGTCACGTCCCCTCCGTCAACCGGCCAGACCGGCGCGGCGGCTTATCAGGTCACGGTTGACCTGGAACCGGGAGCGGAGCTGGCCGCAGGCAGCATGATTGTCGCCGGTGACTACAAGCTGATTGTCCAGTCTGCCCCGGATACCGCACCTGCTCCGTCACCAACGCTTCAGCCTTCCGCGGCTGCTGAAGAAACGCCTGATGCTGACGCTGCGAATGGTACTAATGCCGCTGGCGATGCTGGCACCGAGTAACAAGAGTAATGCAGAACTAAATCCTGAACCGCATGATTTTGCCGCAAATAACAGGGCAGGGCGTTCAGGATTTTTTCTGCTGCTTAGTTGGATTTCCTCCCGCTAACACCGGCTTAAAAGGGTAATGTCCACAACTAGTTGGAAATAATCCCCCTAATTATCTCTAATTCCGCCTTCTATGCTCGAAGTTGCCGAATGTAGTGGAGGAATTCCACTTAGGTACCTTGGAATGTCCATTTTCGCGGGATTAGCGGTAGTTTTTTCAACTCATAGGTTTCCTTTCGTGATTCTCATAGAATATGAAACATAGGCATAATGTACATAGAGCAAAACCGGATACAGTCAGCGCTCAGCGCACTCACGGCTAGCCGGAGAGTTATTGAAGCACCTTTTCTATAGACATACAGGGGAATACTAGATATGATTATGAATATTAAAATTTCATAGGGTTTTGAAAAAGGTGCGGATTCTATATCCATTGATAGAACCGCTTAAAAGGGAAGGCCGGTGGAAATCCGGCGCGGTCCCGCCACTGTGATGCGGAGCAACTCCTGCTTGAAGCCACTGTCCAGCTGAGAATACGGACGGGAAGGCCGGGAGAAGCGATGAAGCATAAGCCAGGAGACCTGCCTTTTTCACGAACGTTTCTATTCTTCGTGGGGTAAGAATGCGGAACATATGCAGATGGACTGTGGCTTACGGGTGTAATTTGCCACGGCCCTGAGTTTGTATTCTTCCCGGACCGCCCTTAAGAGGGCGGTCTTTATGTTGTCTGCTGTACTGTAAGACCATTTTATCTATGAAAAGAGGTTAATGATGAAGACGATGTTCCCCGCCAAGTTCTTAAGACTAGGCCTGGCTTTATTGCTGGTTATCTCGATTATAGGAGCTGCTGTTGTTCCTGCCGGGCAAGCGGCATCCGCAGCCGAATCCTCTCCAGCTGCTGTGGGTACGGACACGGTTACTGATGCGGTGTATGCGGCAGCAGGCCAGATTAGCGCGACAGATGCCACTTACAAGACTGCCGAATATATTCTAGGCAGTGGCGTGACGTCTGAATGGCAAGCCATCGGGCTTGCCCAGGCTGGCTACAGGGTGCCGGACAGCTATGTCCAGTCCCTGACTCAGCAAGTGCAGACTGCCGGCGGCAGGTTCGCAAGCGTCACCGAATATGCACGTATTGTGCTGGCGGTGAAGGCACTAGGTGCTGATCCGGCGGATTTTGCCGGAAACGGTTCAACGGCAGGCTACAATCTGCTCGAACGTATCTATAACAATGAGAAGATCAGCGGCCAGACGCTGAACTATCCTGTGTATGCGCTGCTGGCACTGGATTCCGGGAATTATACCATTCCGGGCAATGCCAAGTGGACCAAGGCAGCGCTCTTGACCGAGATTCTATCCAAGCAAAATGCAGACGGCGGCTTTGCCCTGAATTCAGGTGCAAGCGAGCCGGATATAACGGCAATGGCCTTAACGGCCCTGTCCGCATACAAAAGCGACCCGGCGGTAGCGAGTGCCGGACAAAAGGCGGTAGCCTGGCTCTCGGCAGCACAGGACAGTAAAGGCGGCTATGGCGATAACAGCGAAAGCGCCGCCCAGGTCATCATCGGGCTGACCTCTTTTGGGATTGACCCTGCGGGCGTCCAGTTTACCAAAAACGGAGCAGATCTGATCGGAAGGCTGCTGAGCTTCCAAACCTCATCCGGCGGATTCATTCATAACGCGGGCGGCAGCATTAACCCGTTTGCAACCGAGCAGGGACTGCAGGCGCTGGTCGCTTATAAATTGTTCAGCGGCGGCAGCAACGGCAAGCTGTATGACTTTACGAAACCTGCGGCGCAGAACCCGCTGGTGTATGTACCGCTGGTCATTGAAGGGCCACAGGGCACACTGGGCCAGGGAAATGCTTATGCAGGAAACGCGCTCGAAGCGCTGGAGAAAGTGGCGGCCCAGAACGGGCTCGCGCTTAAGAATCCTTCCGGCAGCTATGTTACGGGGATCGGCAATGTATTCGCCGGAACCTACGGCGGCTGGGACGGCTGGATGTATGCGGTGGTCCGCGGCGGACAGTGGCTGAATCCCGATGTAGGGATGAAGGACTTCAAGCTGAAGGACTCGGACCGGGTAGTCGTTTATTACGCGGGCAGCGATACACAGCTTGTGGAATCCGTTACCTTATCCAAGGCGCAGCCTGGGGAAGAGGAGCCTTTTACCGTCACGGTTAATCAGATTAAATGGGTCTGGGATAACACAACCTTTACGTCCAGCCCGGTAATCTCAAAGGCAGCCGGGGTAGAGGTCGCGATCGGGGATCAGAAGGCTGTTACGGATAAAGACGGCAAGGCCGAATTCACCGCAGGGGTAGCGGCAGGCGATTATACGCTGACTGTTACCGGTTATGTGGCGGGGGCAGCGCCAAAAGTTGCAAAATACACGCAGGCTATAACGGTAGTCTCGAAAAAAGTATCCGCCTATCTGGCGGTTGAAGGACCCGATGGAACGGTTGCGGAGGGTGCGCTGAAAGCAGCCAATGTGCTGGAGGCATTGAAGAAGCTGACGGCTTCGCAGAATATTCCGCTGCAAATTACGGATTCTGCCTATGGCAGCTATGTGTCCGGCATTGCCGGAATAACGAACGGAATCCGCGATGCCTACTGGAATTTCGTTGTCTTACGCAGCGGGGAATGGATCTACCCAAGCGTGGGCATGGGAGATTTTGAACTGCAGGCAGCCGATAAGGTGCTTGTCTACTTTGGCGGAACAAATACGCAGATAGTGGATAAGGTTGTGACTTCTCCGCTGCAGCCGAAGCCGGGTGAGCCGTTTACAATTAAGGTTACTCAGAAAAAGTGGGTATGGAACAATACCACTTCTACCAGTGATCCGGTGGTTTCACCTGCGGTAGGTGTACAAGTTACTCTTGCCGGTACAACCTTAACAACGGACAGCCAAGGCCAGGCTGTTGTGGAAAAAGGACTATCCAGCAAAATCTATACAGTGGCTGTTACTGGTTATGCCGGAGGTGCGGCTCCCAAAGTTGCCCGCTACACCCAGTCACTGAAGGTGGCTCCGGGCAATGTTTCGGCCCATCTGTCTATTGAAGGACCGCAGGGTCCACTGGCCGAAGGCACGCTTGATGCCTACAATGCGTTTGATGCGCTGCAGCAGCTTGCTGCTTCCGGCGGTATTCCGCTGCAAAGCACGGAGTCCTCTTACGGTATTTTTGTATGGGGCATCGGCGGGATAGAGAATGGCGCTTACAGTCCTAACGACTATTGGGGCTTCGCAGTGTCACGCGGCGGGGCGTGGATTTATCCGGATGTAGGCTTGAATGATTTTGTACTTCAGCCATCTGACAAAGTGCTTGTCTACTATACCGGTGCTAATACGCAGGTGGTCAATTCGCTGGCCGTATCGCCTGCGCAGCCGAAGCCGGGTGAGCCGTTCACCGTTACGGTGGAACAGAAAAAATGGGTTTGGAACAACACAACGTATACGTCAGACCCGGTAACCTCGAAGGCAGAGGGCATACAGGTAAGTAGCGGGGGAGTAACAGCAACAACGAATGCTGAGGGCGTGGCTTCCTTCCAGCAGGGATTGCCTGCAGGTTCGTACTCGCTGGCCGTAACAGGGTATGTAGAAGGGAAAGCACCTAATATCGCCCGCTATACACAACCGTTAACAGTAAGTGCTCCTTTCCAGGCCTCGGCGACGATTTCTGTCATCGGTGACAGTGTAAAGGGAACGATTCTGCCGGGTACCACAGTCATCCTGAATGACGGTGAAACCGCCTATAGTCTGCTGGTCCGCCAGCTTGGAAGCAAGGTGGTCAGCAGCGGTACAGGTAGTGACATCTACATCCGGTCCATCGACGGACTGGGTGAAGGAGACCGCGGGCCGGAGAGCGGCTGGATGTACTCTGTAAATGGAGAATTTCCAAATTACAGTGCAGCAAGTTACAAGCTAAGCAATGGTGATACGGTGGCTTGGCGTTATACGGTTAAGAACGGAGATCTGGGTGGTTCAGCTGCCGGATTAGGCGGCACAGGAACGACGGTGAGCGGTGTTGATATCACGGCAGACAATACGCTGCCGCTGGACAGGGTTCTGCAAACGACAGCCGTTTCCGGTACGGTCATGACACGGGCAGAAGCAGCTGCGCTTAAGCAGAGTCTGAGCGCCAATGTTGCTTCCTTCGAACAGGATGTGACTCCGGCTGCAGCGTCTTTAAAAGACAGCGGCGGTGAAGTAGAGCTGAAGCTGCCTGCCGGTGCAGTCTCCGGTACGCTGAAAATCAGTGTGCGTGAGAGCAGCGCAAACCGTCCTGAGCTGGTATCGGGATTGTATGATTTCAAGCCTGACGGCACCAAATTCCTGAAAACAGCGGATCTACTGATCAAGATTCCTGTTACCACAGCTAATCCGGCCAATCTGGCCCTGGCCTGGCTGGATGAAAGCACAGGGAACTGGATACCGGTTCCTGCGTCACTTGACCTCAAAACGGGGATCATGACCGGTAAGGTCAGCCATTTCACTACTTATGCGGTTGTGGACCGCAGCAAATTTGAGCCGAAGCAGGCCCAGCTGATCAGCGATATTGCCGCTACAGCCAAAATGGTTACGGCCGCCGGAGAACTCAGTGACTGGCAGGCGCTTGGCCTGGCCCGTTCCGGCCATTCTGTACCAGCCGGCTATCTGAGCGGGGTGAAAGAGCGGCTTGCCGCAAGCCAGGGCGAATTCCGCAAAGTTACGGATTATGAGCGTCTGGTACTGGCCGTGGCCGCTGCCGGAGGCAATCCGCAAAGCTTTGGCGGCTACAATCTGATTGAGAAAATTTACAGCAATGACAAGATGGCCAGCCAGGGCAGCAACGGTTTGATTTTTGGCCTGATTGCCCTGGACAGCGGCTCCTACAGTGTTCCGGCAGGTGCGCTGTGGACCAAAGAACGGCTGATCCAGGCCATTCTGGAGCTGCAGAGTAAGGATGGCGGCTTCCCGCTGACCGCGGGCGGAACCGATGATGTGGATCTTACCGCGATGGCAGTATCCGCGCTCTCCTCCCATGCAGAGCAGGCAGCAGTACAGACAGCGCTGGATAAAGCGGTCACTTGGCTGTCGCAGCAGCAGCTGGAGAACGGCGGCTATAAGCTGTCCGGAGTAGAGAACAGCGAGAGCACCGCACAGGTGATTATCGCTCTTAGTGCAGCCGGTGTAGGCCCGGGAGATGCACGCTTCGTCAAAGCGAAGGGCGGACTGCTCAGCCATCTGGCCTCATTCCGACTGGCGGACGGCGGTTATGTCCATGCCGCCGGCCAGCCGGAGAATAGTCTGGCTACCGAACAGGCACTGCTGGCCCTGACTGCCTATAGCCGCTTCCTGACAGGAGACAGCAAACTATTCAGTATTTCACCGGCAGCTGTCAGCAGTACCGTATTCACAGACGAGAGCCGCATTTCTTCCTGGGCGCTGGATTCCGTTCATGCCGCCTATGATCAAGGATTGATGAAGGGCGTCAGTGAAACCGACCTGGTCTTCGCGCCGAAGCAGCAGATTACCCGCGCCGAATTCGCAGCCCTTCTCCTGAGACTGATGAATCAGGACCCGTCCGCAGCGGCTGCGGCACCTGTATTCAGCGACGTGAAGCCGGGTGCGTGGTATTATGGAGCAGTGCTGAAGGCGAAGGAGCTAGGAATTATCAGCGGAGTATCAGATAAGGTCTTTAATCCCGGCGGAGCTATTACCCGCCAGGATATGGCAGTCATGATCTCCAGAGCCTTCAAGCTGGAGAACGCTGCTTCAGCTGCGGTTCAGGCCGGGGCCTTCACGGACGAGAGCCGGATTAGCAGCTATGCGCTGTCCGCTGTACGTACCGCCTCTGAACTGGGCTACATGACCGGCTTTAACGGAGCCTTTGATCCGGCGGCAACGGTAACGCGGGAAATGGCTGCGGTCGTAGCAGTAAGATTGCCACAATAAAAGATTACGCAAGAGGGCAGATTTACAGCCCGTTTTAAGATAGAATAATAACAGACATATTGGATAGGGATGGAACGGGGGAGCAGCAGGAAGCCCTCGTTCTTTCCCTTTTTTACGGAGGTGTGAACATTAATGTCGAAATCAGCCATACACAGGTTCTTATATCCGATGCTCATCCTGCTGGCGGCGCTGCTGTTCACAGGCTGCGCCGCGGAGCGGCCTGCCGCCGGTCCTGACGGCGGCAATACGGCCGCAACGGCTGCGGTGCACAGCACGCACCCGGAAGGCAGCGCGTCTCCGCAGGCCGGAGACGCAGTGGCCACAGCCCCGCCGTCTGCCCCGGCGGGCACAAGCGCTTCGCCGTCTCCCGCAGCGGAGACGGCTGCTCCTGAAGGCGCGGCTGCTGCCGCCGCGCCAACTGCCGTTCCCGCAGCCGCTGGAACGGCCCCGCGGGCTTCGGCGCCGCCAGGCACAGGCGCCGGTGCAGCCACGGCCGCAGCTGGCGGCAAGCCCGCTGCGGCAAGCCCTTCTGCCGGTGCGAAGCCACCGGCAGCCACCGCGACTGCGCGGCCGGCAGCCACGCCGCAGGCCACGGCAGGAGCCTCTGCAGCTGCTGCGCCTGCCGCAGAGGCTGCCACAGCGGTCATCTCCATTACGGGAGATGAGGAGCATGGCGTGATTTTGGCGCCTGCCGCCTATGAGATCAAGGAAGGCGAGACTGCGCTGGAGCTGCTGAAGCGGATTACCCGTTCATCCAAGATCCAGATGGAATATCAGGGCGCCAAGGCCTTCGCCTATGTTGAAGGCATAGACAATCTCTATGAATTCGACCATGGGGCGGAGAGCGGCTGGATGTATAAGGTCAACGGAGCTTTCCCGGATAAAGGTGCGGGAAGCTATACCGTAAATCCCGGCGATACCATTGAGTGGCTGTATACGCTGGATCTCGGCAAAGACCTGGGAGCCAAAGCGCCATGAGCAGCGGCTTCCGCGCCATGCATCCGGCGGTTGCGCTGCTCTATTACGGCGGGCTGATGCTGTTCGCCGCGCTGCTGTTTCATCCGCTGTTCCTCCTAACGGAGATTGCAGGTCTCGCGGGCCTTCTGCTGCTGCAGGGACAGGGAAGGCAGCTGCTGCAGGGGCTGCCCTTCTATCTGCTGATGGCCGGTTCCGTGGCTGTGCTGAACCCTTTGTTCTCCCACAGGGGAGCGCACATCCTGTTCTATTTTTGGGATCAGCCGGTTACGCTGGAATCCGTGCTGTACGGGCTGATGATGATGCTGGTGCTGCTCACGATTTTTATCGTATTCATCTCTTACAATTACACGGTAACGACAGATAAGTTTATGTATTTATTCGCTGCAGCTGCACCCAAAACAGCCCTGCTGACGCTGATGGCACTGCGGTTTGTGCCCTTGTTCCAAAGAAGGCTGCGGCAGATTACCCTCATCCAGCGCCTCCGGGGCATAGATGCGGGTCAAGGCAGCCTGCGCAAAAGAATGCAGGACGGCATGACGCTGCTGAAAGTGCTGCTGACCTGGTCGCTGGAGGAAGCGCTCCAGACCGGCGATTCGATGAAGGCACGCGGCTATGGCATCCGCAAACGCAGTGCATACAGTATCTTTAAGCTGGACCGGCTGGATAAGGGGATCTTACTGCTGCTTACCGTCAGCGGTCTGATTCCGCTGCTTGGCTGGCTGCAGGGATACGGAATCCTGGAGATTTATCCGCGTATGAAGCCTATGGAGTTCGGCGGGGGCGAAGCGGTGATGTATATCAGCTTCTGCCTGTTCGTGCTGACACCCCTGGGCCTGGAAGGAAAGGAGAAATGGTTATGGAGATCATCACGGCGGAGCGCTTATCCTTCCGTTATCCCGAAGAAGACCGGGACTCGCTCCATGAGCTCTCATTCTCAGTAGAAGAAGGGGAGTTCGTTGTGCTGCTTGGCCCGTCGGGCTGCGGTAAAACAACACTGCTGCGTCATCTGAAGCGTGAGCT
Organism: Paenibacillus tianjinensis; assembly: GCF_017086365.1. Lineage (NCBI taxonomy): Bacteria > Bacillati > Bacillota > Bacilli > Caryophanales > Paenibacillaceae > Paenibacillus > Paenibacillus tianjinensis. Next base: position 882,052 of record NZ_CP070969.1, read on the forward strand.
TACCCCCGTGGGCACAGGCAGCGGCATGATCCGTTATCAAGGGCAGCCGCTGGCGGAGCTGCCGGCGGAGAAGGCGGCCGGGGATATCGGGATGGTCTTTCAGAACCCGGATGCGCAGATTGTAATGGATACGGTGTGGCATGAACTGGCCTTCGCAATGGAGAACCTGGGCTATCCGCCTTCTGTTATGCGGAGCAGACTGGCAGAGATGGCCGGGCTGTTCGGTCTGGAGCCGCTGCTGTACAAATCGGTCCATGAGCTCTCCGGAGGCCAGAAGCAGCTGCTAAATCTGGCCTCCGTGCTGCTGCTTCAACCGAAGCTGCTGCTGCTGGACGAGCCGACCTCACAGCTGGACCCTGTCGCGGCACGCGAGTTCATCCAGACCTTGTATAGGCTGAATGAGGAAATGTCGATGACCATCATTATCAGTGAGCACCGCCTGGAGGAGGTCCTGCCGCTGGCAGACCGTGTCCTGCTGCTGGAAGACGGTGTGCTGCAGGCTTCCGGCAGTCCCCGCGAGTTCGTACGGGGAGCCGGAGACGCGCGGCAGGCTGCGCGCCGGGCCTACTTGCCGACTGCATCACGGCTATTCCTTGCCTTGTCACCGGAGGGGGAGCTGCCGCTGGAAACCATTCCGCTGACGGTCCGTGAGGGCAAACGCTGGCTGCAGGCTTATGCGGCCACCGGGCAGGAGATGCTTGCCGCCAGCGCCCCGGAGCCTGCTGCAGCGATACGCGCTGAGCGTTCCTCTGTACCGGCTGCTACCCTGCTCGGCGCCAGGGAAGTCACCTTCCGCTATGAGAAGGATGGGCCGGAGGTGCTGCGTAAGCTGAACCTGTCGCTGCATCAAGGCGAGCTGCTGGCGATCCTGGGCGGCAACGGTGCAGGCAAGTCCACCCTGCTGCAGGTACTGAGCGGTCTGGCAAAGCCCCAGCGCGGCAATGTGGACCTCGCCAAAGGGGTAACTACCGGGTACCTGGCCCAGAATCCGCTGCTGTATTTCAGCTTTGATACCGTTATAGAGGAGCTGAGGCACATGGCCTCCGTTGCAGGTTTAGCTAACGAAACGGCACAATCGGAGATTGAGCGGCTGCTGGAGGTGTTTCAGCTTCAGCAGGTGCTGGAGAGCCATCCGCATGATCTTAGCGGCGGCCAGCAGCAGAAGCTGGCGCTGGCGATGATCATGCTGCTGAAGCCGGCGGTGCTGCTGCTGGACGAGCCGACCAAGGGTCTGGACCCTGAGGCCAAGTCCAGGTTCGCGGGCTTGCTCGGGCAGCTGCTGGACCAGGGGATCAGTATTGGGATTGTGACGCATGATGTAGAGTTTGCTGCACGGTACGCGTCCCGCTGCGCACTGCTGTTTGACGGGAGCATTACCGCAGAGGGAAGGCCATCAGCTTTTTTCAGCAGCAATTATTTCTATACTACGGCGGTAAACCGCATGGTCCGGGATATTCTTCCGCAGGCATTAACCATAGAGGATGTGATGGCCGCTTGGCACGTTTTCGCATCCCGCTTATAATTGCCATAGTCCTTTTCATCGCCGGCCTGGCGCTTACGGCAGCATTGAAGGACCGTCATTATATGCTGCTCAGTCTTGTGCTGCTTCTCGCTGCGCTGCTGCCGGTTTTTATCCGCCTGGAACGGCGGCCGCTGGAGTCTAGAGAGCTGGTGCTGCTCGCTGTACTGTCGGCTATTGCGGCGGTCAGCCGGATTCCGTTCGCTGCACTGCCCAGTGTGAAGCCTGTGTCGGCGATCGTAATTCTGTCGGCCTATGTATTTGGAGCAGAAGCAGGCTTCATCATCGGGGCTGTGGCCGCGCTTGTCTCTAATATCTATTTCGGGCAGGGTCCCTGGACACCCTGGCAGATGTTTGCCTGGGGGATGGTCGGCCTTAGTGCAGGCTGGCTGCGGAATGCCTGGTGGATGAAGAAACGCAGCGGTATGCTGATCTTCGGCTTTGTGTGGGGGTTCTTATTCGGCTGGATCATGAATGTCTGGTATATCATCAGCCTTCCGGACGCGTTCAGCTGGGGACTTGTGGCCGCTGCATATGCCTCCAGCTTTTATTTTGATTTAGCGCATGCGTTGTCCAATGTCTTTTTCCTTGCCATTCTTGCCGGAGGGTGGACCAAAGTGCTGGAGCGTTTCCGCAAAAAGTACGGCTTGCTGCAGGAATAGAGTTTGCATTGTGTAAAGTTGAATTGGTGAAAATTAAAGTAGATTATTCGACAAAAATTTCAATAAAGTATCATTATTCGACCTTTTTCGCCGATAAATAGAATACAGCAAGTAGGGAAAAGGCGGGAACTAGGACGATGAGAGATCTAAAGGTGAAATATAAAATGGCTGTGCTTGCGGCTGTTGCAGTAATCATGGTGATCGGTATCGGGATGAATGGTATTCTGTTCGCTAACAAATTAGCTGACCGGTCACAAGAGACATACAATCTGAATCTGGTGCCTATTCATATGGTTACTGAGATACGCGCCAATAACCGGGCCATCGAGTCCTTTTTGCTGGAAGACCTGCTTACGAAAGAGGCGGATAAGAGCCAGGGGCTCACTGCCGGAATTCAGGAGAAGATTAAGCAGAATAATGAACTGATGAACCAGCTGAAATCCATCGACTTTAAGGATACTGAAGTCAGCAACAAAATTAATGAATATTTGTCTCTTCTTGAGGATTACCGGGCACAGCGCGATAATATTATTCAGCTTGCCAATAAAAACCTAAATGAAGAGGGCTACCAGGTTTTCTCGGGCCGTACGTTCAGCGAGTCCCGGACGAAGATGGTGGGCCTTCTGGATGATGCGTCAGCGCTGCTTCTGGCGGATGCCAAAACGCATAATGAACTTACATTAAATAATGCACAGACCTCCTCGATGTTAAGCGGCATACTTATTACCGCAGCCTGGGTATTATGCATTGCAATCAGCATCGTCATCACCCGCTTGATTACGAATCCGCTCAAAGAACTGCAGGCGCTTATGCGCCGTGCCGAAGAAGGAGATCTGACTGTAACGGCAGCTTACCAGTCGAAGGATGAAATCGGCCAGATCAATACTTCATTCAACAGTATGCTCGATAGCTTGAAGCGAATGATGCTGGGTGTTTCAGAGAGCGCAGAGGTGCTGTCAGCCTCCTCCCAGGAAATGAGTGCAAGTGCCGAACAGACCGGACGCGCTTCCCGGCTGATTGCTGAGACCTCAAGTGAAATAGCCGCAGGCTTCGAAAACCAGGTGAACAGCATTGACCGTACGGCGTTATCCGTGCTGACGATGACGGAGGACATTGCTGCTGTTGAGCGCAGCAGTAGTGAAATGGCGGATCTTATGGCCGGTGCAGCAGTTTCAACGGATCAAGGTGCTGCGGCTGTAGATAGAATTATCAGACAAATGAAAGATATTAATGCCAGTGTAACCGCCACTCAGGCCATTGTCCGCAATCTTGGCAGTTTATCCGCAGAGATCAACACTATTATTACTACCATTAATGAAATTTCCGCCCAGACCAATCTGCTCTCGCTGAATGCATCGATTGAAGCATCCAGAGCCGGGGAACATGGCCTTGGTTTTGCCGTGGTTGCCGGTGAGATCCGCAAGCTGGCCGAGGCAACCGGCAGTAGCTCGTTGCAGATTACAGAGATTATTACCGACATTCAGCAGCAGACCGGCAGTGCCGTGGAGTCGATGGCACTAGGCTCTGAGCTTGTAGCGCTTGGAGTGGAGCAGAGCGGAGTGGTTTCCCAGGCATTTGACAAAATTCAGGCTTCCATTAAGGCTGCTGCCTTGCAGACAGAAGAGATCAGGGGGGCAGTCGGACATGTCTCACTGGAGTCGCGGGCCTTATCAGGGGCGATGGAACGGGTAAGTGAGATTTCCCGTAAGGGTGTGGAAGATGTTCAGGATACCAGTGCCGCCAGTGAGGAGCAGCTGTCGGCGATGGAAGAAATGATGGCTTCGGCTCAGTACCTGGCGACTTTAGCAGAGGATTTGCAGAAGGAAATGGCGCGGTTCAAGCTCTAAACATATCTCAAATAAAACAAGACCCTGGGACGAATAAATTCCAGGGTTTTGTTGATTTTATTGCAGCAAAGATCAGTTAACCGCCGCTTAAATAGGAGTCTCCAGAGACATTCCAGGTGCTGTTAGCATCCAGAGTAAGCGAAGCGGACTTCGCCGGATTTGCATTAACAGCGGTTGGTTGAACATGGGCTGAATGTTTGTTGAAAATGAATGAAACTGCGCTAGCACAAAAAAGCAGCCCGCTCTGGTCAAATTACCGGAAGCGGGCTGCTTAATGGAAGAAAGATCGTATGCCTGTCTTAGGAATACCAGCCCCATACGAAGATGAAGAGGGTACCGAAGAGGGTTACCAGCCCTACGAACAAGGCATAAGCAATGTTGAGATAAAGTTCTTTTTTGGTATCTGCCGATTCCCCGATGTGCATGAACACAAAGAGCTGCAGGGATGCCTGGATAAGCGCAGTGATGAACAGAACCGTCATATTAGCCGTATGGGAGAGGTCTCCATAGATCACAATCAGCGCAGCGGCAGAAAGGACCAGGGAAGCCAGATAACCCATAACATGGCGAATTGGAAACAGTTGCTTTATCATATCACATCATTCCTTTCAGGTAGACGAAGCTGAAGATGAAGATCCAGACAACGTCTAAGAAATGCCAGAACAGTGAGAAGATAAAGGCTTTATTGGCAGTAGCCGGAGTAATTCCCTGCCGCCACAGCTGAATCATGATCCCCGCGCCCCACAGGAAGCCGAAGCTGACGTGGGCACCGTGGGTTCCGAGCAGTACGAAGAGACTGGACAGGAAACCGCTGGTTTGGAGTGTGGCGCCTTCATGGACATAGGTGAAGAATTCATCGATCTCAATGCCGATAAAGCCAAGACCCATCAGGAGCGTGATGCCCATAAAGAACATCATCGCTTTCTTGTAGCCGTGCCGCATAGCATGAATGGCGAGGCCGATTGTGAACGAGCTTGTAAGCAACAGGAAAGTTTCCATCAGCACAGGACCGATTTCAAACAGCTCTTTGCCGCTTGGACCGCTGGCAAAGCGGTTAACCATTACGAAGTATACGGTAAACAGTGTAGCGAAGAGCGGTATTTCAGCCCCGAGAAAAACCCAAAAGCCGAAGATTTTATTACTGTTCTCTTCTGTTGAATATTCCAGCGGCTTGGACGCATCTATTTTCATACAGTCTCACCCCGCAATTTCTTTTCAGTAGCAATAACTTCTTCAGCCGGTACGTAGAAGCCGTGATCCCGGTCAAAGGACATTGCCGCCAGCATAATGATTACGCCGACTCCGGCAACGATCGCTGGAATCCACATGCTGAATACGAGGAAGAAGCCCAGGAAGAAGAAGATGACACCCAGGATAAACGGCTTCCCGGTATTGTTCGGCAAGTGAATCTTAGTGATTTTATCCTCAAACAGCGGCACATTATCCTGCTTGGCTGCCCAGAAGGCATCGCGAGTTTTCACGTTTGGCACTACAGCGAAGTTGTAAGCCGGAATCGGACTTGGTGTAGCCCATTCCAGGGTACGTCCATCCCAAGGATCGCTTGTTGTATCTCTTGGCATGTAGCGTGTACTCCAGTAAATGTTGTAGACCAGGATAACAAAACCGATTGCCAGACCCACTGCTCCGACGAAGGACAGCATATTCAGCGGACCGAAGCCGCTCTCCTCTGAATAGGTGTACATACGGCGGGTCATTCCCATCAGTCCCAGGAAGAAGAGTGGGAAGAAGGTCACGTTAAAGGAAATAATAATCCACCAGAAAGCATGTTTGCCGAGGCGTTCATTAAGACGGAAGCCGAATACTTTCGGGAACCAGTAATGGAAGCCTGCAATAACCGCAAACACTGCACCTGGAATCAGAACGTAGTGGAAATGGGCTACCAGGAACATGGTGTTGTGATACTGGTAATCCGCACTGGCCATCGCCAGCATTACGCCGGTTACACCGCCGATAGTAAAGATCGGAATGAAGGCCAGAGTGTATAACATCGGTGTCGTGAAGGTAATTCGCCCTTTACGTAGGGTGAACAGCCAGTTGAATATTTTGACCCCGGTTGGTACGGCAATCGCCATCGTAGTGATGGAGAAGAAGCTGTTGACCATAACGCCTTGACCCATGGTGTAGAAATGGTGAGCCCAAACCAGGAAGGACAAGAGCGAGATGATGACCATACTGAATACCATTGAGGTATAGCCGTACAGGTTCTTTTTGGAGAAGGTGGCGATAATTTCACTGTAAATCCCGAATGCCGGTAATATAACAATGTAAACCTCAGGATGTCCCCATACCCAGAACAGGTTGGCCCAGAGCATATCCATCCCGCCGTTGGCCATCGTGAAGAATTGTGAGCCGAACAGACGGTCAAACATCATCAGGGCAAGTGCTACGGTCAGCACCGGGAAGGCGAAGACGATAATGACGTTGGTGATCAGTACGGACCAGGTGAACATTGGCATTTTCATCAGCGTCATGCCTGGTGCGCGCATTTTGAGAATGGTAACAATGAAGTTAACCCCTGTAATCAGTGTCCCGATACCGGAAATCTGCAGTGCCAGGGAGTAGTAGTTGTTACCAACGGTCGGGCTGAATTCCAGACTCGCAAGCGGGAAGTACGCGGACCAGCCTGCATCCGGTGATCCCCCGATAACGAAGGAAATGTTAAGCAGCATGGCTCCCATGAAGAAAAGCCAGAAGCTGACAGCGTTGAGGCGCGGAAAAGCAACGTCTCTTGCGCCGATTTGCAGCGGAATGATGACGTTCATCAGACCGATGATAAAAGGCATGGCCATGAAGAGAATCATAATCAGGCCGTGAGTGGTAAATACCTCGTTATAATGCTGCGCATCGAGGAATTTCATTTCCGGTGCTGCGGTTTGCAGACGCATCATTATCGCGTCCACGCCGCCGCGGAACAGCATCAGAAGTGCTGCTAGAATATACATAACCCCGATTTTCTTGTGATCCACGGTAGTAAGCCATTCGCGCCACAGGTATCCCCATTTCTTGAAATAGGTCAACCCGACGAGAATCCCGATGGTAGCGAGTGCGATACTGACCATGGCTCCGTAAATCAAGGGTTCGCCGTGAACCTTAAATTTGTCTAAATCCATTAGGGTGGCTCCTTTCAGGTTGTTGCTATTGCATCATTAGTTCGTAGTTTCTTCAACAGGCGAACTTGGCAGCGGTTCATTAACTTCCGGATTAGGCACACTATCAAACTCTGTCTGGCTGGATGGCTCCGGAGAAGGATGGATTTCCTTGTTGTCCTCATGTTCCATACCGCCGTTCTCCATATCCATTTCCGAGCCGTTTCCGCTCATATGCTCGTTATGGTCACCCGGAGGAGGACTGAACGTCAGATGCGTAGATGAGTAGGTTTTGCGCCCAAGTACTTCGGCGGCGAGCAGACCTTTGAATTCCTCTTCGGTAAGTGCAGGTGCAGTTTCTTTAACTTCCTTCACCCAATCCTGGTAATCCTTATCGGTCATTACAAGCGTCTCGAATTCCATATGGGCAAAGCCCTTACCGCTGAAGTTCGAGTTCTTTCCGATATAAGAGCCCACAGTATCGGCCGAGAGGTTAAGCTCGGTAATCATATCGCTCATCGCGTATTTTTGACCGGCAAGCTGGGGAACCCAGAAGCTCGTGATTGTCCCGAAGGAGTACAATCTGAATTCTACCGCACGGTGAACGGGAATGTTGACGTAATTCACTGTTTCAATGCCTTCCTCAGGATAGCTGAAATGCCATTTCCAGTTGGAGGACGAAGCATAAATGACCAGCGGATCCTGATCCTTGTACTCAGTGGCGACATTCTCGACCGCATGCGTGGACTTAACAGTCACAACAGACAGAAAGGCTACGATGATGATCGGGATGATAATCCAGATGGCCTCAAGAACCTTATTGCCCTCCTCATGTTCAGGAATGTACCCTTCATTGCTCTTCTTTGCCCGGTATTTTACCAGGACGAAGATATATAAGATGTAGACAACTGCGAGGACACCGGCCATCACCAGAATGGAGAGGATGATCGTGTCAGATAAAGTTCGGGCAGCCGGCCCCTTCGGGTTCAGTACGGAAAGTGAACTGCATCCCGGCAGAATGAAGAGCAGGCTCAGAAACAAAGCGTATAACGGTCCCTTTTTTTTCATATAGAACTCCTTCCTTCAATACTTCTTTTCATTAGCCGTTCGATGGCTGGGAAAGCTTAACCTGTATCTATAGTAAGAATTACTTACCCTAATTGCAAAATACATATTTTAACATAATATCTATTATCGACCTTAATAATGGCGATAAAGTTAAATATCTGTGATCAATTTGTTACAAGTGCGGTTAGGTATGACAAAGATCACTGTAGCGACGGGCTTTAAGCTGAATTTAAGGTAGTTCAAAATTTGTTCAAACATTCACAAATGTTGCTAATTTCGTCACAATTATAATGTGTAAAAACGATGCTGTTTAACCGCTTTTTTTGTTGATGCGACAGCATTCGACGAAATATAAGGAATCACTGCCTTTTTGTATAAGAAGGGCTTGCTATGTCATATGTCACAGCCCGAAAAAGTAACAATAATTTATGGATTGGGTTACAATCTCTCAAATTACGTTATATCTATGTATGATAGAGTTAGAGGTAAATATACATAGATTGGAGATTCTGCTCGTGCCTATGAAAAAAGCAATGGCTTTATTAATGTCATTATTCTTATGTTTTGGGATTCTGCAAACCACAGCTAAGGCTGCGGGGGCAGGATCAGTCTTGAAGCTGGGTGTCAACGATAGCTTGACTGAAATCGAAGCTGTATCCGTTAAGGATACCTATTATGTTCCGCTTCGTGCGCTATCCGCAGAACTGAAATGGACCATTACCGGTCTGCAGGAAGGAATTGAAGTTGCGGCCGGAGATCATACGGTACGGCTGCTTAACAATGACGGGGGACTTCAGCTTCCGGACGGAACATTTGCTGCGATGAGCACTTTCCTGAAGGACGGTAAGCTGATGGTGCCTCTGCGGATCAGCACCTACCTTGGGTATAGCTTAACCTTTCAGCCGGATAAATATTTACTTCGGGTACGGGATGCCGGGGCGCTGCTGAGCGACGAGGACTTCATTGTTCAATATAAAGACAAGCTGACACCGCAGGCCGCCAGCGGAACTGCTTCTGCGGATACATCTCCGGCTACTTCTGAGGCCAAGGGGCGGACCCTGTATCTTACATTTGATGACGGGCCGTCGGCAACGACCTCTGAGCTGTTGGGTATAATGGAGAAATATGATGCAAAGGCGACCTTCTTTATGCTGGGGATCAACATGAACCGTTATCCTTCCCAGGTGAAACAGATTGTGAAGGCAGGCTACGGGCTTGGCCTGCACGGAATGACTCACCGCAAGGAGAAATTCTATGCATCTCCGGCCGCTGCACTGGCAGAGATGGCGGGAGACAATGCGGTGCTGAAGAAAATCAGCGGAGCGGAAACGTCACTGATCCGGCCGCCATACGGAAGCAAACCCTATTTCACTCAAGCCTTCAGAGATAAGGTGTTGACCCAGGGTTATCATTTATGGGACTGGAATGTCGACTCAGAAGACTGGAGGTACAAGGAAGATAGCGGCAAAATCTATGCTTCCGTCATGAGTCAGGTGCATAAACTGCAGAAATCGAAGACGAATCCGGTCATACTTATGCATGACCAGAAGGCGACGCTTAAAGTGCTGCCGCGTCTTTTGGAGACCTTCAAGAAGGAAGGATACAGCTTTGCGATTATCACTAAGGATCTTAAACCGCTGAATTTTTGGAAGGATGAACGTTGAGCGGCGAGAAGTGAAACAGCGGCCGGCAGAAGTGATTCTGCCGGCCGCTGTTTTTTTGCTGAGAAAGGTTAAGACGCTTACGGCCATCTCATAATAAAAAATCACAAGTTCAATCTATATATCATACATACAGATACTCAACGAGCATATTGACGAGTTCTCTCTTCAGCCGTTCAGGCGAAACCCGGTGCGGAGAGAAGGCGATTACATCCACAATGGCGTTTACGGACTCGAATACAAGGATAGCTGCCGCTTCCAGGTCGGTAACTTTCAGCTCATCCTTCCCCATTTGGAGAAACTGCAGTGTTCGGACTCGGCCAACTTCATACTGTGCGTCCATCTGCCGCTTAATATCCTCATCGCTGAGATACATAATGGACAGCTCTTTATGGAAACCGGTATAGACCTCATGTGACAACAGGAGGCTGTCTACGAGATGTGTAAGCAGGGAATGTTTGTCCATAATCTGGAAATTAATTTCGGCCATGGAGGAATCGATCCGTTCCAGAAGAACCTCGCTGTACCCCGTCAGCACTTCCATAAATACAGCCCGCTTATCAATAAAGTAAGAATAAAAACTACCTGTAGATACTCCTGCCGCGGCGGCAATTTGCTTAGTATTAGTCTGATGATAGCCTTTCTCCGAAAAAAGCTTCATAGCAGCTTGGACGATCGCCTGCTTGGTTCTAATACTGCGGTCCTGTTGCGGTGTTCTAATCTTATCTTCCGTTTCACCCATGTGTTAAGGTCCCCCTTATATACCCGATTGTAGAGGAGTGCTTTTTTACTGTCAACAAAAGATGAACTATAGTTCATTTTTTTCATTGACAAACATGAACTATAGTTCATATAATTCTAAATATGAACTATAGTTCAGATTATAAAGGGAGTGATGAGGTTGAGTATGCGTGTACGGCGGATTTTTTCTTTTACTGCAATTGTCCTCGGTTTCTTTATGGCACTGCTGGATACCACGATTATTAATATTGCCTTACCGGAGATGACGCGCCATTTCGGGGGAACCGTGTCACAAATATCCTGGATAATGAACGGTTACAATCTGGCGTTTGCCGTGTTTATTCTGACAGCGTCGCGGCTGGCGGACCAGTTCGGGCGTAAGAGAGTATTTTTGATCGGTGTTTTGTTGTTCACGGTGACTTCATTGCTTGCCGGTCTGGCTCCCTCCCTGGGAGTTCTGATTCTGCTTCGTGTTCTGCAGGGTTTGGCGGGGGCGATTATTGTTCCTGTTACAATCCCGCTGACCACGACCACCTTCCCCAAAGAAATGCATGGTCTCATTATCGGCATCTGGGGAGCTATCTCGGGGGTTGCTGCAGCGAGCGGTCCGGCGCTTGGCGGTGTAATTACCCAGCAGCTCAACTGGCAGTGGATCTTTTTTGTCAATGTGCCGCTTGGGGTGCTGAGCATTGTGCTCACAGCGCTGTTCATCCAGGAATCCCGTGACGATTCTGCAGGCAGATCTGTCGATGTTGGCGGTACGCTGGGAATCACCGGAGCGATGTTCTTCATTACCTATGCGTTAATCAAAGTTCAAGACTTTGGCTGGAATTCCCGGGTTATTCTGCTGCTGCTGGCACTGGGCATATTGTTCCTGATCTTCTTTTCCTTCTCGCAGCGGAAAGGAAGGGAGCCGATGCTGCCGCTCTCGCTGCTACGGATCCGTACCTTTAACGGCGCATCGCTGACCATGATTATCGTCGGGGCGGCACTGATGAATATCTCGCTGCTGACCAGCTTTTTCCTGACCCGGATGATGGGAATGACGGAGCTGAAAGCGGGTCTTGTCCTCTCTATGATTGCAGTGGGCTCCATTGTCAGCTCGGCTATATCCGGGCCGCTCTCCGCTAAATACGGGAGTCACCTGTTCGCTGCGGGGGGAGTGCTCATAATGGCTGGTGCCGCCTATTCCTTAAGCGGACTGCAGGCAGATTCGGCGCTGGCCGATGTATTGGTCCGCTTAGTCGCCATGGGACTGGGAACTGGCCTTACGATGGCGCCCGTGATGTCTTCCGCAGTCCGCAACGTTCCTGAAGAGAAGGTGGGAATTGCTTCGGGCATCACGAATATGAGCAAGGCGCTGGGCAGTGTAATCGGTGTAGCAATTATCGTAACAGTGCTGCAGCAGCAAACGGATAATAACCTGCACACCGCCGGGAACCGTGCGGTGCAGGCGGTGAAGGAGGATCAAGTGCTGCAGCCGTTTATTAAACCGGTGCTGATTGCCGCTATTACCTCGCTCGGGCAAGGGGAACACGGCTCAGACGGGAAAGCAGACGGCGATGAAGTGTTCACGGAAGTGATGGCGAAGACCAAGCTTGCCGCTGCCACGCTGAGTCCTGCGGAGCAGCAGGCATTTGCGGCAGACAGCGGGAATCAGTTCCGCGAAGCCGGGCAGCTGCTCTCACAAGCTGCAGCAGGTTTGCAGGGGGCGGCTGTTCATGCCTTCAGCCGGACGTTTGTTTGTGCAAGTCTGCTGATGCTTCCCGGGATTCTCTTTGCGCTGCTGAGCGACAAGCGCCCGAAGAGGCAGAAGGAGACCCTGCTTGAGGCGGAAAGCTCTGCTATTTGAGCTATATACACCAGTAGCAGCAGCCTGTTTATCCGCATAGAATTCTATTAGGATTCTATAGCCGGGGTGAATACGGATGCCACACACAATAGGAAGATCGCCGAGGGAAGACGGTTATCGTATGCCGGGCGAATATGAGCCTCATGCAGGTACCTGGATGCTCTGGCCTACCCGCACCGACACCTGGAGGCTGGGGGCTAAGCCGGCACAGGATGCTTTTGTAGCCGTAGCAGCGGCAATTGCTGAATTTGAGCCGGTGACGATAGGCGTTGCCTCCGGCCAGTTTGAGCATGTACGCTCACGGATGCCAGAGTCCGTCCGGGTAGTTGAGATTTCCTCCAACGATGCCTGGATGCGGGATATCGGCCCGACCTTTGTTCTGAACCGTGAGGGTGGCGTAAGAGGAATTGACTGGGGTTTTAACGCTTGGGGCGGACTAAACGGAGGACTGTATTTCCCATGGGATCAGGACCTGCTGGTGAAACAAAAAGTGCTGGAGATCGAGCGTCTGGACCGCTATGATCTTCAGCATTTTATTTTGGAAGGCGGATCGGTTCATGTAGACGGGGAAGGTACGCTTATCACTACAGAGCAGTGTCTGCTGCACAAAAACCGCAACCCGCAGCTATCGAAGGCGCAGATTGAAGCTGTGCTGCGTAATTCCCTGAATATCGACCAAATTATCTGGCTCCCGCGCGGCATGCTTCATGATGAAACGGATGGGCATGTCGATGAGGTTGCGGCGTTTGTGAGACCCGGCGTGGTTGTAATGAGCTGGACGGACAATCGGCGGGATCCGCAGTATGAGGTGCTGAATGAGGCCTATAAACACTTAAGCCGGGCAACAGATGCACAGGGACGCAGGCTTGACATCCATAAGCTGCAACTCCCGCAGCCCCTGGAAATTACCGGTGAGGAAGCAGGCCGGATTGACCGGGCCAGTCATAGCTACAGCCGCAGAGCGGGAACCCTTTTAGCCGCCAGCTATGTAAATTTCTATATCTGCAACGGGGGAGTGATTATGCCCGGCTTCGGGGACCGTAAGGATGCAGAGGCTTATGTAACGCTAAGCAGATTGTTTCCGGAGCGGAAGGTCGTGCAGATCAATACAAGGGAAATCGCCCTCGGCGGCGGCAATATTCACTGCATTACCCAGCAGCAGCCCAAAGGGCAGCGGATTAAATATAACCTGCCCCGATAAAAGGCCACCAAAACGGCTCTCCGGCAAAGGAGGAAAGCCGTTTCTTTATGTTGACAATAGCATCCGACTGTACTAATAATAGTAGTACAGTTAATACACCTGAGAGAACTGCTATGCAATGGAAAGGAGGATGCTTATGTTCGAACTGGACGTTCGCAGCCGCAAGCCGATTTACGAACAGCTGACGGGTAAGATCAAAGAGATGATTATGCATGGGATTCTCCGGGCAGATGAACAGCTTCCGTCGGTAAGAACGTTATCTTCACAGCTCACAGTCAATCCGAATACGATTCAGAAGGCTTACCGGGAGCTGGAGCGTGAAGAGTATATCTATTCTCTGCCGGGCAAGGGGAGCTTCGTGGCTCCGCTTCGGCAGGAACGCAGTGAGAGCAAACGGGCGGAGCTGCGCGGGGAGCTGCTGCGGCTGATGGCAGAGGCCGTATATCTTGGATTCACCGAAAATGAGATCAGCACATTGTACCGCCAGGTTCTGGAGCAGAGAGAGGGGGAGAAGCATGATTGAGATCCGCGGAGTAAGCAAGATTTTTCAAGGGGAAAAGGCCGTTGACGGCATCTCGCTGACTGTACATAAAGGGGCAATCTACGGATTGCTCGGTTCGAACGGTGCAGGTAAAACGACACTGCTAAAAACGCTCGCTGGTATTTATAGGCCCGAGCAAGGAACGGTTACGATCGGAGGCAAGCCGGTGTTTGAGGCGCCGGAAGTGAAGCAGCGGATTATTTTCATGCCGGATAGCCCGTATTTTTTCCCGCAGGCGTCAATCCGGAGCATGGCTGCCTTTTACCGGTCAATCTATCCGACATGGAGCGAGGAACGTTTCAAGGAACTGGCTGCCGTATTTCGGCTGGATCAGGGCCGGAAGCTCAGCAGATTCTCTAAAGGAATGCAGCGGCAGGCTGCTTTTTGGCTTGCACTGAGCTGTGCGCCGGAGGTACTGATTATGGATGAGCCGATTGACGGGCTTGATCCGGTCATGCGGCGGCAGATCAAGAATCTGCTGTTCCAGGAAGTGGCCGAACGCGGCCTGACTGTACTGATCTCTTCGCATAATCTGCGAGAAATTGAGGATTTATGTGATCATGTCGGCATTATGCATGGCGGTAAAATGCTGGTCGAGAAGGATCTGGATGATCTGAAGGCGGACACGCATAAAATTCAAGTGGCTTTCCGTGATGAACGCCACGCCGGCGCACTTACCGCCAAGCTGCAGATTCTCCATCAGGAGCAGCGGGGCAGCGTTAACCTGTATATCGTAAAAGGCGACCGTGAGCGGATCTCCCGGGCTTTTCATGTCTATGAGCCGTATGTGTTTGATCTGCTGCCGCTGACGCTGGAAGAAATCTTTATTTATGAAATGGGGGATGCCGGTTATGACGCGCAGCCGATTCTTCTTTAACAGCAGCGTGATCCGCCAGAATTTGCGCCAGCACGGCTGGATCGGAATTATTTATACCCTTGCTCTTCTATTCGCACTGCCGCTGCAGATGTTCATGAACGGTGACCCGAATGCCAAACCGCAGACGGTACAGAATCTGTTCTTCGTCGGCGGAGAGATTCAGATGCTGTTCGTCGTTACGGTTCCTGTAGCTGCCGGTTTATTCCTGTTCCGTTATCTGCAGGCCAAAATGCCGTCTGATCTGTGGCATAGCCTCCCGCTGCGCCGGGAGCATCTGCTGGTGTCCCATACGGTGAGCGGTCTGATTCTGCTGTTGGTTCCCATCTGGCTGACGGGTGCTGTTACTGCCATAGTGCAGCCGCTGGATAGTAATATGTACATTTATACTGGATCGGATGTCTTGGAATGGTGCCTGACGCTAAGTATCCTTACGCTGTTCCTGTTTATCTTCAGCATGTTTGTTGGCATCTGTACCGGACAAACGGTGCTTCAGGGGGCGGTGATCTACATCCTGCTGCTTCTGCCTGTCATGCTGCTCCAATTGGTCAATGAACATTTCGGGATGTACCTGTACGGTTATCCCAGATGGTACGGGGCGCAGGCGCATATGGAAGTATGGTCCCCGATTCTGCATATGATCTACGTGAATACTAATGCCTTCAGCGCCGGTGATCTGTGGATGTATTCGGCCTTGTCTGTCCTGTTATTTGCGCTGTCTGTTATACTGTACCGCAGACGCCACGGGGAAAAGGCAGGCCAGGCGATTGCCTTTACGTATTTCAATCCGCTGTTCAAAGCGGGGGTCATGTTCTGTGCGATGCTGATCTCCGGCACCTATTTCGCCCAGCTTAAGCAGCTGCAGCTTGGCTGGATCATCGCGGGCAACCTGGCCGGAGCGCTTATCGGCTACATTGCGGCGGAGATGATCATCCGCAAAACCTGGCAGATTCTAACCCGCCGGGTGCCGCTGGAATTTGCCGGTTATACATTGCTGCTGGGTCTGCTGCTGTATATTCCGGTCTCAGGAATCTCCGGCTATGAGAACCGGGTGCCGGCTCTTGAGAAGATTGAAGGTGTTTATGCAGGAAGTGATTATGCGGCTAATGATGCATATTTGAATAATACCAATCCGAATATCAGCAAGGAGGATCCGTTCACTAAGGATCGGAACTATATCGAGGCTGTACGCAAGCTGCATCTTGCCGTGGCCGCTGCACGCCCGGAGATTCCGGCGAATAATTCATACTCGGATTACCGGCAATTCTATCTGTCCTACCGGCTTGATAACGGGCGGATCGTACAGCGTTCCTACCTGATTCCCACTGCCGGGTTTGAACCGGAGCTCAAGGCCGTGATGGAGAGTGAGGGATACAAACGCAAAGCGTATATGCTGTCCCGGCTTGATGGGGACATCGAAGGCTTCCGCTTAGATAACTACAATAAAGCGCTGAGCCTTTCGGACCCGCAGGAGGTTAAGGAATTCAAAGAAATTCTGAAACGGGAAATTCTGAATATGACCTATGAGGATCAGAACCAGAGGCTTCTCCAGCCGCCATATGCGTCAATCCAAATCATGAGTAAGCCGGATGCTACCGGGTATCAGCTCTACTACGCCTACGAATGGCAGTCCTCCTTCAAGGAGCTGGGAGCGTGGCTGGAGCAGAAGGGGTACGCCGATAGAATCCGTACCCAACCAGGTGATATTGCATCTGCAGAGATCATTCTGGATAATTACAATGACCAGCTTCCTGCTGCTGAGCGATATGATGCTGAGCGTCACCTGCAGCTGGCCCGCAGCGAGAAACGTTCGGCTGTGATCCAAGATGCTGACGCTATTGCCGATATCCTGGAGAATCAGCGCTATTATAAAGCGGAGAGTGGCGATTACCTGGTGAAGCTGGTCTATAAAGAGGGCAGAACGGATTATGTTACATTGCAGAAACAAGACTTAACACCAGCGGTTAAAGCTATCCTCCCATAAATATGGAATACGCCAGCGCAGCTGGCTGCTCTAAGGCGGGTTGACAGAAACTGGATTCTATCCGTCCAACTGTCCTCCCTGGTTCATAGCGTAGTCTCAGCAGCAGTATATGTATCGCCGGAACGGTAGTTTAGCGTTGCAGCATATGTAGCTGGAAGTCTGCTATAGACGGAGCGGGGCCATGGATGATAGAATCCATGGCCTTTTTGTATTGTTTTGGAGCTGAAGGGAGTGTTGAATGATGTCTGAAATTCATAAAGAGATTGTGCGCCAGCTGCGTTCGATTGAAGCGGAAGAGAATGTGCGTATTCTGTATGCCTGTGAGTCGGGCAGCCGGGCCTGGGGCTTTCCGTCCAAGGACAGCGACTACGATGTCCGGTTCCTATACTTGCGCCGGCCGGAGGCTTATCTGTCGATCCTGGAGCCGAGAGATGTGATCGAACGGCCAATCAGCGATCTGCTGGATATTAACGGCTGGGATTTGAAGAAAGGCCTGACGTTGTTCCGCAAATCCAATCCGCCGCTGCTGGAGTGGCTGCAGTCCTGTATCCGTTATGAAGAAAACTACACGGTGGCAGAGAGCATCCGCAAGCTTTCGCCGCTGGGGTTTTCACCTAAGTCATGTATCTATCACTATCTGAACATGGCACGGGGCAACTATCGCACCTATCTGCAGGGCAGCGAGGTCAAAATCAAAAAATATTTCTATGTGCTCCGCCCGCTGCTGGCCTGTGCCTGGATAGAGAAATACAATGAGGTTCCGCCATTGGAATTTTCCGTCCTGGTAGAGGAGCTCATTCCGGCAGGCACCCTCCTGAGAGAGACTGTGAACAACCTGCTGATCCGCAAAATGTCAGGCGATGAACTGAATCTGGAGCCGCGCCTTGAAGTGATAAATACATATTTGGAGCAGCAAATCGCCTATTTTGAAGAAGCGGCCTCCCGGTTTGGTCCGGGGGACGGCGTATCGTATGAAGTGCTGGATGAGCTGTTCCGCGCGGCGCTGGCAGAGGTATGGGGAGAAGATAGCTTATGGACCGCTGGGGTAAGCCGGCGGAGCCGCAACTAAGGGAGGAAACGGCAGGCACCCATGTGCTTCTTGCAGCAGACACGGTTAAGGCCGCGGCTTCCGGTGTAACCTTCTATTATGCGGGCAACGAAGTATAACTAAGTGAAGCGGAGGGCTGTTCATGGAGGAAGTACCGGATCACCTGGAGCACGGTCTGCAGATTGTCTTTATCGGCTTTAACCCGAGCATCCGCTCAGGAGAGCTGGGGCATCATTATGCGAACCCGCGCAATAACTTCTGGCGGATTCTTCACCAGTCGGGTCTGACGCCGCGCCTGTACGAGGCCTCGGAGGATGGAGAGCTGCTGAAGCTGGGTTATGGCTTTACGAATATTGTCGCCCGTCCGACGGTAGGCGCGGAGGATATCACCCGGGAGGAATATACTGAAGGGCGTGAGCTGCTACGCGGGAAGCTGGCTCTGTACCGTCCGGAGATTGCCTGCTTTGTTGGCAAAGGGGTCTATACGGAGTTCAGCCGCAGAACCAAGGCGGAGTGGGGGTTCCAGCAGACAGAGCCGGTAGTTGATGGTGTGCGCGAGTTTGTTGCCCCTTCCTCCAGCGGTCTGGTCCGGATGCCGATGCAGGAGATTGTGAATATTTACCGCAGATTATACGACTTTACCCATGAGGGGGTTTGAATGAAGCACGGGGGTCATGGGAAAAGCAAAACACCCTTGCAGGCAAGGGTGTTTTTGTCTGTTTCCGGCAGATGAACGAACCGGCATGCCTAAATATCAGGTTTCAATTAACAGCAGAATGATCGAGGACAGGGACAGGCAGACGCTGACCAGATACAACACAGCAACAACCTGCTTCTGGTTCAATCCGGCTTTGAGCAGCCGGTAGTGTACCTGGCTGGCATCGGCCTGATAGATCGCTTTGCCTTGAATGAACCGTTTGATTACGACAAAAATATTATCGAAGATCGGCACGCCCATTGCCAGAATCGGGATGAACAGCGACAGCACAGTAGCCTGCTTAAAGGCTCCGTCCAGTGCGATTACCGCCAGGATAAAACCGAGGAAGGTAGCGCCGGCATCACCCATAAAAATTTTGGCAGGTGCCTTGTTAAAGCGTAAGTAGGCCAGGGTCACACCGACCAGAGAAATGGCCATGATGGCGGATGCGGACTGGCCCTTCATGAGCGCAACGATGAACAGCGTGATTGCTGAGATTGCCGTAAGTCCTCCAGCCAGGCCGTCCATGCCGTCGGAGAAATTAATGACCGTAGTGACACCGAAGATCCAGACGATCGTCAGCACGAACTGCAAAATGAACGGCAGGGAAATGTAGTCCCCTGAGAACGGGTTGATGAACCCGGTAAAAGCATTGCCGGACAAGAACACAAGAACGGCCGCCGCAATCTGTACGATAAATTTGGGCAGCGCAGGGAAATCCTTGCCTTTTGTCTTGTACCAGTCATCGATAGTACCTATAGTGAGCAGAAGCACCCCGCCGATGAAGAGGGCGAGCGTCTCCAGCGAGAAATCCCGGGCAAACAGCAGGTATGTAATGAAAAAACCGATAAATATCGCATAGCTGGCTGTCAGAGGAATAGGCTCCCTATGGATTTTACGTTCGACATCCTGCCGGGGCCTGTCCACAAAATCAAGCCAGAACGCAAGCTTGCCAAGCGGAGGGATGAGCAGGTAAACGATGAAAAATGACACCAGGAACGATAAAACGTATAAAATGACAATCACCACCGTTGATTTTTTTAAACAGGTCTGTCTAAATTATATCGCAGAGGATGTTATCTTGTCGATTGTACGTACATTTGGAGGCGAATCATGAAATACGATGTAATTTTATTTGATGCGGACGATACGCTGTTTGATTACGGAATGGCTGAGGGGCAGGCTTTCCTGAATGTATTTACCCATTTCGGGCTGCCGACCGGAGCCGATGAGTATGCGGCCAGCTACCAGACCATCAACCGGGCGTTGTGGGCGGATCTGGAAGCGGGGCGGATTACCTCCGCTGCGCTGCGGGTGGAGCGGTTTAACCGGCTGTTTGCTGCCCATCAGCTCGATTTGAACCCGGAGGAATTCAGCGAGGCCTATTTGCGGTTTCTGGGAGAAGGTACGTTTCTGATTCAAGGTGCGGTAGAGCTATGCGAGGAGCTGGCGGCCTGCAGACTGGCGATTATTACAAATGGAATCAAGGAAGTGCAGCTGTCCAGAATCAAGGGGTCGCCGCTTGCGGACACTTTTGAGCAGATAATCATTTCTGAGGAAGCGGGTTATCAAAAGCCGGCCACCGGCATTTTCGACTATGCTTTTGAGAAGCTGGGGATTACGGATAAGCGCAGGGTGCTGATTGTCGGGGACTCGCTGACTTCGGATATCCAGGGCGGAATCAACTACGGCATCGATACCTGCTGGTTCAACCCGCTGGGCAAAGCTAACAGTGCAGGGATTATGCCGACCTACGAAATCCGTGAGCTGGCTGCACTGCCGGAGATTGTCCATGAATAGCAGCAAGCGGGCCGGTTATAGGGTGTTTTTCCGTTAGAAAAAGGTTGGCGGGGTTCTCCTGGTGGTAAATATATGAAGACGCAACATTCATTTCTACATCATTCTAATACACGGGAGAGGATAGCTATGAACTTGAATAAAAAATGGCTGATTGCCGCGGTCGTTACAGGCATGGCGGTGACCGGCTCAGCAGGGGTCTATGCCGGAGCCAAATTACAGCAGATCAAAGCTTATTTAAACCACAGCATTGGAGTGGTCGTTGACGGTACGCCCTACTGGCTTAAAGACGGCAACGGCAAAACCTTAACGCCGATCACCTACGAAGGTCTTACGTATCTGCCGATCCGCTCGGTTGCAGATGCCCTGGATGTGCCTATCACGTATGATTCTGTAAATTATAAAGTCAGAATTGGCAGCGGTGCGGACACGGCTGAAACGCCGGGAACTTCCGGAAGCACTCCGGTGGAGAGCACGCTGAGGCCGGTCAACCTGCCGAAGGATTTTCCGATCCCGGGAGATGCCATCATTGCGACTACGGTGGATACGGATGTCGATGGTGTGAAGAAGGCCGCGTTCAGCTATTCAACGCAGGAATCGCTGGATACCATGGGCTTCGTGTACAGTGAGTATGTCCGGATCAAACGGCTGGACAATGCCTCGCAGACCGTGACTTCAACAACGGTCAAAATCACCGGCCTTCTGGGCGGCACAAGTCCGGTCTCGATCACAGGCAAGCCGTCCACCGCCCGTCCCGGCTTCACGATCTTTACGATCACCTGGTCAGAGAGCTGATCTTATTTTCACCTGCTGAATAGGGAATAACAACAACAGCTGCGTTCCAGGGCCGGAACGCAGCTGTTTGTGCTGCTGTTAGAAGAGACAGGCCGGGACTCAAGCCTGCTGACGGGTATTTAGCGGCTTGAGATGGGCTTCAATCTGGGCGCGTTTGTCTTCCAGAAACGGCGGAAGGGCAAGGGATTCGCCAAGATGCTCCATAGGCTCGTCGGTGGCAAAACCGGGCCCGTCCGTAGCCAGCTCGAACAAAATGCCATTGGGTTCGCGGAAGTACAGGGAACGGAAGTAAAATCGGTCAACGAAGCCGGAATTAGGCAGCTGGACGGTGCGGATGCGCTCGATCCACAGCTTGAGTTCCTCCTCATTGTCGACCCGGAAGGCGACATGATGCACGCCGCCCCGGCCGAGCCGCTCCTGCGGCAGATCGGTGCGCTCTTCCAGATGCACCTCAGCGCCGGAGCCGCCTTCTCCGGTTTCAAATACCACGACATCCGGCTGTCCGTCTACAGGTGATGGATAGCTTCCTTTGCGGCGGAACCCCAAGAGATCCTCCAGGATGAGTGCGGTATGCTCAGCATTCTCGACGGTGAGATGAGCGGGTCCGAGCCCAATAATACCGTATTCGGCCGGTACCGGGCTGTCCGCCCATGGCTTGTCTCCGGCAACGCCCTGATTGTTCTGATCGGATACGAGCAGGAACCGCTGCCCCTCATGATCACGGAAGCCCAGCGTCTGGCGGCCGCCGCGTTCAGCGATGGTCTCGTGCTCTACGTTAAGTTCTGTAAACCGCTGCTTCCAATAGTCGAGTGCCTGATCATCCGGCACGCGCAGCGACAGTGTGGAGATGCTGTTGTTGCCGTCACGGTTGCGTCCGGCGTTCGGAAGCTCGAAGAAGGTCAGCTCTGTGCCGGGATTGCCTGCTTCATCGCCGTAGAATAGGTGATAGACCGAGATGTCATCCTGGTTCACGGTTTTTTTGATCAGTCGCAGCCCAAGCACTTCGGTGTAGAATTTGTAATTCTCCGGCGCTCTGGCTGTAATCGCAGATACATGGTGAAGGCCTTTTAATGTTAAACTCATGGTGTACCCTCCTTGAAAGTGTACTTTCAAATAAAACTGTATGGAAATATAGGAATGAGCCCGTTACTGTTCTATCGGAAGTTTA
Source organism: Paenibacillus tianjinensis (assembly GCF_017086365.1). Classification (NCBI taxonomy): domain Bacteria; kingdom Bacillati; phylum Bacillota; class Bacilli; order Caryophanales; family Paenibacillaceae; genus Paenibacillus; species Paenibacillus tianjinensis. The sequence continues at coordinate 904,614 of NZ_CP070969.1, forward strand.
GTGAATAATATTAAGTAACTATAATTTTATAAGTAAAGTAAGATGATTGCAAGCAGAGATTTTAACCTATCCAGATAAGGAGAGAAATGTAATGCATACCGAAGCCAGCCTCTTGAAGCAGCTAAAGGAGCTTGGAATTAATCCGCGGGGGACACTGCTGGTTCATTCTTCATTCAAAAGCATCGGCCCCGTGCAGGGTGGTGCAGATACGGTGCTGGATGTGCTGTCAGTGTATATGAAGGATGGACTGCTCGTCCTGCCTACGCATACCTGGTCGTATATTGATGCTAGTCATCCGCGGTTTTCTGTGGAGGAATCGCCTGTCTGTGTCGGCATTCTGCCAGAGCTGTTCCGGCGGCGCCCGGGTGTCATCCGTTCCTGGCATCCGACCCATTCCGTGGCTGCCCTCGGCAGGGATGCCGAGGCTTTCACTGCCGGAGATCACCGCTGGGATACCCCATGTGCCCGGGGGTCGGTCTACGGCAAGCTGCTGGACCGGAGCGCGGAGATTATGCTGCTTGGCGTGGATCTGCGGCGCAATACGTTCATTCACGGCATTGAGGAATGGGTAGACATTCCCGGCAGAATGACCGATGAGCCTGAGCTGCTGTACACAATCACTCCCGACGGCACGGAAATTCCCGTGCCGTCACGCAGACATTGCGGTCTGTCATGGTCCCAGCATTTCTGGAAGGTAGAGCAGGTTCTGGAGGATGGGGGAGCCTTGCGCAAAGGCCGCTTTGGAGATGCGGCTGTTATGATCTGCGGCGCTGTAGAAACTACGGATATTCTGAGCAGGATGCTGGCGGAGAACCCTGATCTGTTCGGTGACAACGAGCCTTTGCACGGTCAGCCGGTACCCGAGCCGCTGCCCAAGACGAAACGGGGGCTCCCGGAATAACGTATCAGGCCAGGCTGTAATGTTGAAATCGCATGCAGAAGCTGCCTTAGTATATTCTGAATTATGGTTTACAATGTTTGGAAATCCATGGTAAGCTGGCTACAAATTTACGAGCCGGCAAATGGCTGAGGGAGGCGAAGGATCAATGAATAAGGTGAACGGGTATGAACAGAAGCTCCAGCATGGCTGGAATGAGCAAGTTCGACTATCCAACCAACCGGCATTTGATTCTTATATAGAGGATACCCAGGTATCACGCAGCGCTCCCTTGCCTCCCGGTGTGCAGGTCTAATCCTGCCCCGCCGATATGGCTATACCGGGAACTCAGGCTGCGTGCACCGCAGTCTTTTTCTTTGCCCTTGGATAAGGGTAGGGTAGAAGACCGCGGGACGCAGCTTTTTTATTGTCCGGCGGGTGAAACGAGCCAATCAGAGGTATAAATCCCTCTGATTCCGCCGTACCCGGGCGAAACGTACAAATCAGAGGTATAAATCCCTCTGATTCCGCCGCACCCGGGCAAAACGAGCCAATCAGAGGTATAAATCCCTCTGATTCCGCCGCGCCCGGATGAAACGTACAAATCAGAGGTATAAATCCCTCTGATTCCGCCGCGCCCGGATGAAACGTACAAATCAGAGGTATAAATCCCTCTGATTCCGCCGCGCCCGGATGAAACGTAGAAATCAGAGGTATAAATCCCTCTGATTCCGCCGTACCCGTGCGAAACGTACAAATCAGAGGTATAAATCCCTCTGATTCCGCCGCACCCGGGCGAAACGTACAAATCAGAGGTATAAATCCCTCTGATTCCGCCGCACCCGGGCGAAATGTACAAATCAGAGGTATAAATCCCTCTGATTCCGCCGTACCCGGGCGAAACGTACAAATCAGAGGTATAAATCCCTCTGATTCCGCCGCGCCCGGGCAAAATGTACAAATCAGAGGTATAAATTCCTCTGATTCCGCGGTGCACCCTTATCTCGGGACGTTTACTTACCGATTCCCGGCAACTGAAATATAAGAAAAACTTCATACCACCATGAAAGGAGAGAGAAGCATGAATACAAAGATGAATTGGCAAGAGCAGGAGCATACACAGGCCCTACTTCTATCTCTATCCCAATCCCAATCCCAATCTCTATCCCAATCTCTATCCCAATCTCTATCCCAATCTCTATCCCCCGATTACCCCACTATATCCATACAGCGCGTACAACCTGATGAGGGCGAGCCTTATCGGTCCGTCTGTCTCAAGTATCCTGCTTCCTCCCTCTCAAGGCGGAGGAACAAGGGTTTCCCGCAACTATAACACAGCCGTGCTATAGCAATGAGAAGAAATGAGGCTGCCGGATTGCGCAAGTTTTCGCTGGACCTGGATACAGGTGGGGGTGGAGATGAACGCGGACCGGCAGCTTTTTTGAAATATAAGAATGTATATGTTTTACGCTATAAATTATCCTTCTATTTTTCGCAGAAACGGATACCGTCCCTAATAGGACGGCGAAGCCGTTTCTTCTTATATAAATAACAACAACCAGGAGGAGAAGGAATGAACCGGAACAGTAAGGCACACGGCAGTAACCATTATGAGCTTGAGCTCCCGCATGGAGCGCTGCATGTGTTTGCCAATCAGGAGATTTACGAGTCGTTTGAGGATAAGGTATTTGAGATGGCTGACAACAATTTGCGGATTCCGCGCAATAAATACATGGCTTATACCCCGGATGCGCATGTCGGCGTCGGGACCTGCATCGGCACAACGGCGGTGTGGAATATGAAGGACGGTATGGTGTCACCTTCAATTGTTGGTGTAGACATCGGCTGCGGGATGCGCGTGCACACGACACCGCTGCACAAGCGGGATCTGCAGGACAAGGAAGTCCGCCGCAAGCTGATCGAAACGATTGAAAAATATGTGCCGACCAACGAACGCGTCAACAGCAATTATCAAGACATCGATATTATGGAGGTTGTGCGCAGCGGGCTGAAGGGACTGCCGGACAAATACATTCCCTCACCCCAGTGGATTACGCATGTGGAGGAAAGTAATTTCAGTTATGACCATGCGGCTCTGGAGATGCTTCCGCCTAAGATCCGCAAGAACGCCCATGGCCAGTTAGGGACGCTGGGGAGCGGCAATCATTTTTGTGAGATTCAATATTTGGAGATTGCTGAAGAGTATAAGGAGCTGGCGGCGAAGTGGGGGCTGGTTGACGGAGGGGTTGTCGTAATGATTCACTCCGGCTCACGCGCCTGGGGAGCGATGGTAGGACGGGAGCATACCCGAACAATTAAAGAAGCCATGCATTTATGGGGAGTAAGCAACCCCGACCCCAACCTGAATTACGCGCCGATCAGCAGCCGTGAAGGCCAGACTTATCTGAATCTGATGTACTCTGCACTGAATTTTGCGGTAACGAACCGGCATATGATTGCGTTCGGGGTGCAGGAAGCCTTCCGTGAGCTGTACGGTCCGCAGTTTCAGATGCCGGTGCTGTATGACCTGATGCACAACTACGCGCTGAAGGAATTCCACCGCGGCCAGCCGATGCTGGTGCACCGCAAAGGGGCGACCCGGGCGCTGCCGCCGGGGCATTTTCTCAATACGCCGGTATATAAGGCAACCGGACATCCGGCGCTGATTCCCGGCTCGATGGGTACCGCCTCGTACATTATGCTGGGCCGGGACGAAGGTGTGAAGAACTTCTACTCCATCTGCCATGGAGCCGGACGGCTGCGTTCCAGAAGAGCCACCCGGCTGGCGGTGACGGTGGATGAATTCAGCCAATCCCTGCGGGTTGGTACGGATGACGAGATCGTCGTGAACCACCGTTCCCTGGACACCATTCTCGATGAATGCCCGCAGGCATACAAGGATGTGGACCAGATCATCGACAGTATCACGGGTGCCGGACTGGCAGATGTGGTGGCGAAGTGTAAGCCGATGGCCGTCATCAAAGGAATTTAGCTGTACGGAACAGGAGTTTACAAATTATAATAGATCTGGGTATTTAAACGTTCTGTCTGCCTGGCGGTGATTTCGGAATAATCACGCAGTGCCCGCCATTCTATGGCAGGGTATGCTGCAGCAGACGGGGACTTATCCACCATTCGGGGTTCGATTCCCCACTCGCCTGTCAAGCGAATTGTGGCCAACTTGTAAATCTGATATGGAAAGACCTCCGGACGGAGTTTCTTGTCTGCCCTGCGGGGCGGATGCCGGGAGCGCTGTTATGCAGCCGTTGGATACCGGAGTGCCGGAACGGGGCGTTCAAGCGGGTAAACATGCCATCCGCGTGAACAGTCAGGCTGCAGTCTGAGCCGGTGTTGTCATGCCTTGGCTTTTTGCCACAATGACGCCTCAGCCCCGCTCCTCAAAATGGGCTCCGCAGCCGCTTACGGCTGAAGCTTCTTCCGGGGGTCGCACATCAGAAGGATCGCCGCTTGGCGGATTAAGGAGAACACTATGTTCAAGAAGATTACGATTGCCGCTGATGAACGCGGGCTTTTGTTCAAGCAGGGCAGCTATGACAAATATTTGGAGCCCGGTACATATTGGCTGACCGGATTTACGGATCAGGAGATCCTCAAGCTGAAACTTAGCGAGCCCTTTGCGGTGCCCGGCAAGAAACTGAATCTTTTTTTGCAGGATGAAGCGCTGGTGCGCGAGCTTGCGATTGTCACCGTAGCCGACCATGAATACGTTCTGCATTATGAGGACGGCAGCTTTAGTGAACTGCTTCCCCCGGGACAGCATGCATTCTGGACCAAGCTTACGAAGCATCAGTTCATCCGGGCGGACAGCCGTGAACCGGAAATTCCGGCGGAGATTGACCGGTCCATCCTGGCCCGTATCCCGTTTGCTGTGCAGAGCTTTGGAGTCGCCATCCACGAGACGGGGATTCTGTATTTTAACAATGCGTATCAGCGTGAGCTGCCGCCGGGTAAATACGATTTCTGGAGAGGTCCGGTTACAGTGGTAGTGAAGACCGTTGACCTGCGCCAGCAGCAGCTGGATATGACCGGCCAGGAGATGCTGACAGAGGATAAAGTGAGCCTGCGGCTTAATTTTGTCTGCCAGTATTCGGTTGTGAATCCTCAGCGGACGCTGGCGATTAAATCGGTGGAAGAGCAGATTTACGTCACCCTGCAGCTGGTACTCCGGGAGTATGTGGGCACCATGAAGCTGGATGATCTGCTGCGGATGAAGCAAGAGGTGGGTGCCTTTGTACTATCCCGGCTGCAGGAGCTGAGTGAGGGGTATGGCGTCATCTTCCATTCCACAGGAGTGAAGGATATTATTTTGCCGGGAGAAATCAAGGATATACTTAACACGGTGCTGCTGGCTGAGAAGAAGGCCCAGGCCAATCTGATTACCCGGCGTGAAGAAACAGCCTCCACCCGCAGCTTGCTGAACACGGCGAAGTTAATGGACGAGAATAAAACACTCTACCGTCTTAAAGAGCTGGAGTTCCTCGAAAAGATCAGCGAACGGATCGGCAATGTCTCCCTGGTCGGTGGTGGAACGCTCACGGAAAGGCTGGGCCAGCTGCTTATCCATGAAGGCGACGGAAAGCAGTGACATAAAGGAGCAACTATCCTGTATCCATTCTTGTTAAAATAACCTGCTTGCGGAGTTTTTTCGTGAGCGGGTTATTATTTTATAGGCTGCAGCCGGAGAGGGATGATAACTTCCTGCTCCTTGTCTGGCTTGTCCCTATCAATGTATGGTATATTATTCTCACAAAAAACAAAGTAAGGAGATTGGAAATGGAAAAAACTTTGATCTTTGGACACAAAAATCCGGATACGGATACAATTTGTTCGGCAATTGCCTATGCTGCACTTAAGAAGGAACTGGGATGGGATGCTGAACCGGTTCGTCTGGGAGAGGTAAGCGGCGAAACCCAATTCGCACTGGATCAATTCGGCGTGGCTGCACCTAGACTGGTTGAGAATGTTGCAGGGGAAGCCAAACAGGTCATTCTGGTTGACCATAATGAACGCCAGCAGAGTGCGAATGATATCGATCAGGTACGTGTGGTTGAGGTTATTGACCATCACCGGATCGCTAACTTTGAAACAGCTCACCCACTGTACTACCGTGCCGAGCCTGTAGGCTGCACAGCAACAATCCTGAACAAGCTGTACAAAGAGAACGGAGTAGCCATTCCTAAGGATATCGCCGGCCTGATGCTGTCCGCTATCATTTCCGATTCCTTGCTGTTCAAATCGCCTACCTGCACTGAAGAGGATGTAGCAGCAGCACGCGAACTGGCTGAAATTGCCGGTGTAGACGCCGAAAGCTACGGCCTGTCCATGCTAAAAGCCGGAGCTGACCTCAGCGACAAGAGCATTGCACAGCTCATCTCCCTCGATGCCAAAGAATTCAAAATGGGTGATTACAAAGTGGAAATTGCCCAAGTGAATGCAGTTGATGTGAACGATGTGCTCTCCAAGCAGGCGGAGCTGGAAACGGCCCTTACTGCGATCATTGATGAAAAAGGACTGGATCTGTTCCTGTTCGTAGTGACAGATATCCTGAACAATGATTCCGTGGGTCTGGCATTGGGCCGTGTTGCAGGTGCAGTTGAGCAGGCTTACAATGTGAAGCTGGATGACAATAAAGCAATTCTTAAGGGTGTTGTCTCCCGCAAATCGCAAATCGTACCTGTTCTGACTGAAACGATTGCCAAGCTGTAATCATGCGTAACAAGCCTCTGCCGGGGGAATGAAGTGGATTCCGGCGGAGGCTTTGTTTTGCCAAAACGGGCTTTGCGTTCTATACTTAGTCTACAACACCTGAGTTAGGAGGGCCGGAACAATGGCAAAAACACGGAACAGCGGGGCTCTTCAATATAAATCCTTCGGGCTTGTCCTGCAGGCACTCGTGCTGCTGGCACGCAAAGGCAATACCTGCTCCAGCTGCGAACTGGCGGAACTGCTCTCTTCGGAGGCGACTCTGTTAAGGAAGACGATGGCTAAGCTGACGCGTGATCAGATTCTGACTACCAAGGAGGGACGGGACGGCGGCTACGCCCTGAACCGTGTCCCGGAAGAACTGACGCTTGCAGAGATTTATCAGGCACTGGAAGAGGAACCGCGCTGCCAGGCAGGGAATGATACGATGTGCGGCACTGTGCTGGGAGGACAGCTGAAGGAAGCATGCTTCGATATTTTTGAGGAAATGGACCGGAGTATGATGGCGGTACTAGAGAAATATACGCTGGCGGATATGGTTCGCAAATCGGGCTGTTGACAGGAAGCTTTTTTGTGGATTATACTGTGCATAAATTATTACAGTTAAACGCCGCAAGAAGCCGGGCAACAATGAAGTTTTTTTTGCGGTTAACTGTGCTTTTATAGACACAGAATACAAATCAACGGGATTAGGAAGAGGAGGAGTATGGCAATGACAACAGAACTGAAATCGGAAGTGGAATTTAACAAGGTGATCCGCGAACGGCATTCGGTACGGAAATACGATCCATCCTGGAAGATTTCCGATGCGGAAATTAAGGAGATTCTGGGTGATGCTATTCTGGCGCCGTCCTCATCCAATCTGCAGCCCTGGCGTTTTCTTGTGATTACGGATCAGGAGCTGAAAGAGAAAGTGCTGCCGATCGCTAACAATCAGCAGCAGATCGTTGATGCCTCGGCTACAATTGCCGTGATCGGCGACATCGAAGCCTACCGCAATGCGGACAAAATTTATGAATACGCCGAAGCGGCTGGTTATGTAACAGCGGAAGTGGGCGCGGCGATGGCTAAACGCAGCAAGGACGGCTACTCCAGCTTGCCGCAAGAGAAGCTGAAGGAGATCGCTCTGGTCGATGGCGGTCTGGTGTCCATGCAGCTGATGCTGGCTGCCAAAGCGAAGGGTTATGATACCGTACCGATGGGCGGATTCAATCCCGAGCAATTCCGCGAGCTGTTCAATATCCCGGAACGTTATGTGACCGTGATGCTGATTGCACTGGGCAAAGCCGCTGCCGAAGGACGCTCAACGGCCAGACTGCCGCTGGATGAAGTTACCCAGTGGAACGAATTTCAGGGTTAAGGATTTTATAGAAGAATAAGGGGCGGCCAGCGTATGCTGGCTGTCCTTTTTTAATAGGAGAAAGCAGATACTTTACGTTACCGGTATGGCTGCAGTTTTTTTGTTTTCCGGCGCTTTCTGCTAAACTATGGTTAGAAGAGAATGCTCACGAATCTTTCAGGAGGGGATCACATGATAAAGGTCTATTCTGCAGAATCCGCTCACCAATTTGATCATGGCTGGCTGAAAGGCAGTCACAGCTTCTCGTTCGGGGATTTCTACGATCCGGACAATACAGCCTTCGGCCCGATGCGGGTCTGTAATGATGATACGATTTCCCCGGGCAGAGGCTTTGGTGCCCATCCGCACAGTGACATGGAGATCGTCTCTATTGTGCTCTCCGGGAGGCTGCGCCATGAAGATAATTTAGGTAATGTGGCGGAAACAACCTTTGGCGGCATTCAGCGGATGTCAGCGGGGACAGGCGCCATTCATACAGAACATAATCCTTCTGATTCAGAGCCGGTCCGGCTGCTGCAGCTGTGGTTCATGCCGCGTACCCGCGGCACCGCTCCCTCCTATACCACAGGGCGCTTTGATCCCGCTAAGCTTGAAGGCAGGCTGCTGCCTGTGGTGGCTGCAGAGCGTACTGCGGAAATTGTGGATATCGCCCAGGATATGACGATCTATCTTGGCCGGGCAGGAGCCGGGGAGGAGCTGAACTTTCAGCAGATGCCGGGGCGGCGGGTTTTCATATATCTGATTGAAGGACAGATCAAACTGCCGGATCATCAGGTTCTGTCACCGGGAGATTCCGCGCGGATTGAGGGATACAGCGAATTATTGCTTGCTGCTGAAGCGGATACCCTGGTGATGGTGATTGATTTGCCGTAAGCGGTCCCGTCTAAGCACAACATTGAGGGAGGAACGAATGATGATGCAGCAGGAGAGAGTGCTGGTGAAGCATTCTGTAACAGGTCGAATGCTGGTCAGCAGCACTGACGGGCTGACGTATAGTTTTGATCCGCAGGGCGATCTTACATTAATTACGGTATGCGGCGTGGAGGCTGAGCAAGGTGCGGCAGTAGTGGAGCTGCGGTCCGAGCTGAATGTATTCCGCTTTGAAGAGCCGGCAGGCGGTCCGGTCATCAAGCATTGGTATTACGTCGGAGACAATCCCGTGGAGTATGATGCTGGTTCCGGGTGCCTGAAGATCACTGTACAATCGGAAATTCAATACCGTCCGGATGAGTACTGGGAATAGGGATGTGGTGAAGCCCGTCTCGCTATCATCTAACATATTGCGTTATGTTGATGTTTGCTATGCGTATTTATTTCATGTTTTTTCCTTGAAAAAGGACAAATGAACTTGACAACAATCTTTGAGTGTACTAGCTTTGTTATGAAACGTAACACGTTATAAAGAGATGAGACAGGAGAAATGGACAAAATGGAATTGTTTGCAGCAATGGAGCGGGATGATTACGAGGAACTGTTGTTTTGTCAGGATAAGGCATCGGGCTTAAAGGCAATCATTGCAATTCATGACACAACCCTGGGACCCGCACTGGGTGGAACGAGAATGTGGACGTATGCGTCCGAAGAAGCGGCGGTAGTCGATGCGCTCCGGCTGGCAAAGGGCATGACCTATAAGAATGCGGTTGCCGGGCTGAATTTGGGCGGGGGTAAAACAGTCATTATCGGTGATCCTAAAAAAGATAAAAATGAGGCGATGTTCCGCGCCTTTGGCAGATACATACAAGGACTTAACGGCCGTTATATTACAGCCGAGGATGTAGGGACGACGGAAGCAGACATGGACATTATTCATCAGGAGACCGATTTTGTAACCGGGATTTCAGCGACTTACGGTTCTTCGGGTAATCCATCCCCGGCTACGGCATTCGGAGTGTACCAAGGCATGAAAGCTGCAGCCAAAGCAGCCTTCGGCAGCGATTCACTGGCCGGCAAAACCGTTGCCGTGCAGGGGGTCGGGAATGTCTCGTTTACGCTATGCAAGTATCTGCATGAAGAAGGCGCCGAGCTGATTGTAACGGATATCAACAAAGAGGCCGTGGCCCGGGCGGTTGATGCTTACGGTGCCAAGGCCGTAGATCCTGCCGACATTCTCGGCGTGAAATGTGATATCTACGCACCGTGTGCCCTCGGCGCGACCATTAATGATGAGTCGCTGAAGGTACTCCAGGCGAAGGTGGTTGCAGGTGCGGCTAACAACCAGCTTAAGGAGCCCCGCCACGGGGATGCCCTGCATGAGATGGGTATCGTCTATGCTCCGGATTATGTCATTAATGCCGGGGGTGTAATCAACATTGCCGATGAGCTGAATGGCTATAATAAGGAACGCGCCTTTAAACAGATTGGCAAAATTTATGGCAGCATCACCCGCGTGCTGGAGATTTCGCGGACCAGCAGCATTCCTGCCTATGTAGCAGCGGACCGCCTTGCGGAAGAACGCATTGCGCTATTGCGGAATAGCCGCAGCACCTTCCTGCGTAATCCGCATCACGCGATTAGCAGAAGATAGCAGCGCCGCACGCTGCTGCTCAGCGGCAATAGAGCATCGCTGCCAGCTGCATAAGCAAAAGCCCATTTCCCTCAAAATAGGGAAATGGGCTTTTTTGGTGTACGGAAGCCGCGAAATCGGTGAAGCCCGGTGGAGGGCTTTCTCCGAAATTTCACCGGCTGAAGAGCCGACTATTCGCGGATGGAATGTTATTTCACCTTTTCCGGCTCCGGATAAGTAACGCCGAGTGTGTCTACAGTGACCTTAGTCATTACCGGCGGGGTTTCCGGCCGGTCCGAGCTGTCGCGCGGCAGGTTGACGATGGATTGCACTACATCAAGCCCCTCAGTTACTTTACCGAAAGCGGCATAGCTGCCGTCCAGGCTAGGATAAGTGGCGGCCATAATGAAGAACTGGGAGCCGGCGGTGTTCATGTCTTCGCCTCTGGCCATGGAGAGGACGCCTTCGGTATGCAGAAGGTTGTTCGTGAATCCGTTCGCGGAGAATTCACCTGCAATGCTATATCCTGGACCGCCCATGCCGGTGCCGTCAGGATCTCCGCCCTGAATCATGAAGCCGGGAATCACGCGATGGAAAATCGTCCCATTGTAGAAGCCCTTTTGAATCAGGGAAATGAAGTTGTTTACGGTGTTGGGAGCAACCTCGGGATAGAGTTCAGCTTTGATAATACCGCCGTTATCCATCTCAATGGTGACAACCGGATGGCTGGCCGTGGCAGAGGGAACGCCTTCAGTTGCGGCATTGTCCACCGAATTGTTGCCTGCCGGTTTATTGCCGCATCCTGCGACAATGAGCAGCAGGAGTGTCATCATCAGCAGCAGGATGACAGGGGTTCTTTTGGTGCGCTTCACGTTTGAATCTCTCCTTTTGTGTTTGAGTAATCTGGTTCAGTCATCCTTCATCATACATGGTTTGTCCCGCTTCTTGCAAAGCCTTAAGACTTACCAGGGATTGGCACACCGGGAAAAGAGGGTTAGAATGGTAGGATACTTCGCGGAAAAACAGAAAAGGAGGTGAGAGCATGGCATTTTCATGGAAGCGGAATTTGATCGTGCTTTGGGTAGGTGTATTCTTCTGCAGTACGGCCTATTCCATTTCGATTCCGTTCCTCTCGATTTTTTTGAGTGACCAGCTGGGGGTTTCCGATCATTTGGAGATCTGGTCAGGGGCCAGCTTCGGGATTACCTTTCTGGCCAGTGCTTTGATCTCTCCTTACTGGGGATCGCTGGCTGATAAATATGGACGTAAGCCCATGCTGATCCGCTCGGGCTTCAGTCTGGCTGCACTTTATTTGATCAATTTCTTTGTTCATGATCCTTATGTTTTTCTGATTGTACGAATTTTGCAAGGGCTACTGGCCGGGTTTGTTCCGGCAGCCATCGCGATGGTTGCCACGAATACCCCGGAAGAGAAGACCGGCTACGCGCTCAGCATCATGTCTACGGCGGGAGCTACAGGGAGTATTATCGGCCCGCTCATCGGCGGAGTGGTCAGTTATTATTCGAGCAACCGCAGCGCTTTTCTCTTCTCGGCAGCGATTGTGCTCGTATCGGCGCTGATCGCAACCTTTTTCGCCAAAGAAGAGAACTTTGACCGTTCTGCCCCAAGATCCCGTGTCCGGGATGACATCCGTGAGGCGAGGAACAACCGCGCCTTTATTACTTTGCTGCTGCTGGCCGGCATCAGTACCTTTTCCGTGATGATTCTGGAGCCGCTGCTGCCGATATATCTGCTGGATATGGGAATTGCGAAGAACAGCGCCTCATTAAGCTCCGGCATTGTATTCTCCGCAGTAGGCATAGCAACCGTGATTATGGCCCCGCAGTGGGGACGGATCGGCAGCCGCAAAGGATTCGGATTTATTTTGTTTATCGGCCTCATAGGGGGCGGGATCGGGAACATTCTCCAGTATTTTGTATCAGGCTATGTGGAGTTTGCCATCCTGCGATTTGCCTACGGTCTGTTTTATGCCGGGGTGCTGCCTTCGGTCAATGCCATGATTGTACAGACCATTGAGCCGGGCTTCCGCGGCAGGGCGTTCGGCCTGAATCAGGCATCTACACAATTAGCAACGATGGCCGGGCCGATTATCGGCGGGCTGCTGGGCGCATTCATTCCGATCCGCTGGGTATTTGTCATTAATGGAGTAATGCTGCTTGTAGCTGCACTGCTGGTGAAGGCCGCTAAACTGGAGGCCAAGGTCGGGGAGGCACGTTCCCATGGAGAAACGGCGGGTGGAGGGGCAGAGATCAATTTATAAGCTCATTATATGAACACATATAATAGAAGGAACTGCTCGAAATGCAGGCAAAAAAGCACCACCGGAATAGAATCCGGTGATGCCCTAAGTCTGATTAATCCTCTTCGCCGGTCGAGCCGTTAAGCACATCGGTTCCAGGCATTACATCAAGCGGCGGGGCCGCGGGATCGACTGCGGTGCCTGGCTGCAATTCGTCAGCGTCAGGTATATCCTCTAGCGGTAAGTCTTCTTCGTCGTTGTTAAGATCGTCTGCCAGGACATCCTCTTCATCGGCATAATCAATTACACTGCCGGTTAATCCTGCTGCCCCGGCGGCGAAGATCGCATCCGACTCCAGCAGCTCGTCCCGTTCCGGGGCAGGCGCTGCTGTGATGCGGCCGTTGCGGTCGGCTCTTGGGCCAAGGGCGGTTTCCGGCGTATTCAGGCCAATATCGGCAGCCAGAATCGGATCCCCCTCCAGCACCGGATCAGAGCCTTCATCCACTATGTCGTCCACATAATCGACAGGCGCTTCATGGGTACCGGGCAGCCGCACATCCTCAAGAGGGATGTCTTCTTCGGAAGTGATACTCCCCATTTTCTGATAACGCTCATATGCTAAATCGGCTTCAGTTTTGTTGAATTCATTACCCATAGCCGTTCAACTCCTTTAGGCTTTAGTCTGATTCTCTTTAGGAACAGCATGATTAATGGCTGCCTTCTGGTCTTCATCCGGCAGCGCACCGGGATAGGAATCTTCCTGAAACAGGCCGAACTCCTCATCGATATCCCGCTCGGTCACAAGTCCATCCTCGGCCGGAGTACCGCTGGCGGCGGAGTTCTTTTTGTCGTTCATTGCCCATCCTCCTCCACTTAACATCTATAATCATTCTTTACCCGATAATTCGGCGGCGAATCTATTCCTTGAGTCCACTCAGTCCATTATTCATTGCCTTCCTTAATATATTCATTTATCTGTACGATTAACCGCGTGAAGCGGAAAACTACTTATTTCGAGTATTTTTGCAGGATTAGCAGGGATAGTGCGAAGGTTGTCGAAAGTAAGAATCATATGGACTACAAAAATCCAACTAATGATTTATTGAGGTGTCAAGATGAAGTTGCCATCACCAAAAAGAGTGGCTGCTATTCTCATGCTTCTGCTCTTGATAGCTTTAGTACCCTTAGGGGTTGCTATGGAGTGGAGCGGCAAGACAGGACCTATACTTCCGGAATGGGAGATGAAATGGGAACAGCCGGACGCTGATTCGTTAGCTGATTCTTTTGAAGAAACGGCAGCAGCTCCAGACCAGGAATGGATGAAGGTGCCCGCGAATGCAGCCAGACCGCTGCCCCCGGCCGGAGTAAGCGCAGCCTGGCTGCGTTTTGCAATACCTAAGGTGACTACCAATTCGGCACTGCTTATAGATAAAGTATATGGAAATACAATCAAAGCGTATCGGAATAACGAGATCATCTATGATTCAAGTCAGATGGTTAATTTTAATGGCAGCAAGGTGCTGATTCCGCTATCCCCGAAAGACGGCAATGGACCGTTATATCTATGGAGCAGTGGCGGCAGCAAGGGCTTCGGCGTAGAAGGTGAGGTCAGAACAGGAAATTATGATCAGCTGATCGCCCTTTATGTCAAACAGGATTTAGTGGATATGGTGCTTGGTGCGGCGCTGATCTTTATGGCGGCCGTATTGATGACGTGCCTGTTTTTTGTAAGGGTTGAGCTTTTCTCAGGCGGACTTTGGCTAGTGCTGGTGATTGTATCCTTTGGCGTTCTATTCATTACCTACTCACCGTTTCTGCCGCTTATTCTGCACAATCAGGGGCGGTTAATTGAAACTTTTTTTGATCTGGCTTTATTTACACTTCTGCCGGCCTTTACCTTTTATTTCGAACGGATTTTTGGCCCCGGCAGAGGGAACCGGCTTGTGCGTTTCCGTAATTTTCAGCTCGGCTATTCCATCTTCTGCTCCGGCTTTCTCCTATTGAATACACTGCTGTCTTACCGGCTGGATCACCTGTATAGGATCATGACTGTAGAGGTTATGGGAATACTGATGATTATACAGCTCGCCTATTTGCTTGGCCTGGCGGTGATTTATGCTTACAGAGGCAATAAGGATGCCGTTATTTTCTCGCTTGGATTCGCTGCATTTGCTGTTGTCTCCCTTGGTGAGCTGCTGCTGTACTTCACTTCTGCAGAACGCTACCATTTGTATTGGTGGAAGTGGGGAGTGATTGCTTTTGTTATTTCACTGATTGTAATTCTTGGACGGGGCTTTGCCAGAAACTATGAGCAGGCGGTTAGCTATTCCCGGGAGCTGGAGAAATTCAACAATGAAGTGCAGCGTTCGGAGAAAATGGAGATTATCAGTGAACTGGCCGCGTCCGTTGCCCATGAGGTGCGCAATCCGCTGCAGGTTACGCGGGGATTCCTGCAAATTTTAGGAGAACGCTCCGGTTCAAAAGAGAAGGAATATCTCGATATGGCGATGCAGGAGCTGGATAGAGCCTCAGTCATCATTACGGACTTTCTCACGTTTGCCAAACCGGGGCTGGATCAGGAGGATATCCTGGAGGTTTCCGGGGAACTGAAGCATGTGTCCGGGATTCTGGTGCCGCTGGCTAATCTGCAAGGCGGAGCTATTCAGCTTCAGCTGCAGGACGGGCTTCAAGTGCTTGGCAGCTCCTCTAAATTTAAACAGGCATTTATTAATCTGATCAAGAACAGTGTGGAATCTTTACAGGAGAATGGTCTGATCAAAGTGTCCGCCTGGAAATCGGGACCACATATAATGGTCAGTGTTAAGGATAACGGGGAAGGCATGAAGGTCAGCGAGCTGGCTCGCTTGGGCGAACCTTATTACTCCAATAAGACAAAGGGGACTGGGCTCGGCCTGATGGTTACCTTCCGGATTATTGAAGCGATGAATGGTTCGATTCAGTTTCACAGTAAAAAGGGCGAGGGGACCGAAGTGATTGTGAAACTCCCAGCCTATCGCAATAAATAGCAATTTTTTTGGATAATACCGTTTTTTTGAAGGGATAAGGGACGTTTAGGGCGAAATACTAGCTTGTATACATTGCTTCTAAAACTTTATTCTGGGGTGCTTGCATGCGCTTGATCGGTAAAAGTTTACATATAACAGCAGTGTTTTTTCTGCTTTTAATGACCTGCAGTTCACTATTGGCTTCAGCAGATAGTCATTATGCCTCTAAGGAAATTAAGGAATGGCAGATCAAATGGGTACATGATCCGGGGGATAACGGCTTTAACGTACCTGCTCCGGATCAGGGGGAATGGATCAGCACCGGAGCAGATCCGGGGATGACGGAGCTTCCTAATGGCGTATCCTCGGCCTGGACACGTATTGAGCTGCCGGCATTCAAATATGTGACACCTGCAGTCTACATCAAAACCTTATATGCCCTGCATGTTAAAGTGTATATCGAAGACCGTATGGTGTTTGAAGATGACCGCAGCTATATCAAAGACAATTTCTCGCTGCTTGTTCCTCTTAGCGCAGACGATGACGGCAAAACAATGTATATCTGGACGTCAACTCTGCAGGACCGGATCGGAATTAAAGAACCGGCAGTCATCGGCGAGTATAGTGATCTGGTCAGAGGCTATATAAAAAACGGGCTCATCGATGTGATTCTGGGCGGCGCTTTTGTTTTTGTAGCGGTGGTCCTGTTTGTATGCGGGTTTTTCCTGGACAGGGAACATTTCCACATAGCAGCCTCATTATCCGTTGTCATCGCAGCTACCGGGGTTTTATCAATCACGTATTCTCCGTTTATTTATACCTTTTACAGTTCTCTTGGAGCGCTCAGCGTTATCTTTCTGGACCTGGGGCTGCTGTCGCTGCTTCCGGCGCTTACCTATCTGTTCGAGAACATATTCGGCAGCGGGCGCTTCTCGATTATCCGGCGGTTCCGGATCTTCCAGACGGCGTACTCCTTATTCTGCATCCTGTGTATGATTGTGAATACATTGTCCGGTAACCGTTTTGTAGAATTTTATTATTTCGTATCTGCCACGGTAATCGGTTTTATAATGATTATCCAATTTATTCTGCTTATTGCGTATGTCATTGCCTACTCTATAAAAGGGAATAAAGACGCCATTATTTTTGCTGTAGGCTTTGGTACAGCGGCTTTAACAGGCGTGTCCGAATTAATCTGGTACTACGTCAAGAGCGGTAATTATGATCTGTTTTACTGGAAATGGGCGCTGGTTGTCTTCATTCTCTCGCTCATTATTATTCTCGGGCGCAGGCTGGCCCTGAACCACCGGCAGGTGGTCAAGTATTCCCGGGAGCTGGAGCTGTTCAACAATGAACTACAGCGTTCGGAGAAAATGGAGATTATCAGTGAGCTCGCTGCATCGGTGGCACATGAAGTGCGCAATCCGCTGCAGGTGACCAGAGGGTTCCTCCAGCTCCTCAGCGAGAAATCAAGCGGTAGTGAAGAACAGTACTTATCTATGGCTCTAAGCGAACTTGACCGTGCCGCGAACATTATTACAGATTTTCTGACCTTTGCCAAACCGGAATTTGAGCAGATTTCGATCCTGAACGTTCAGGATGAGTTTAAACATATTGAGAGTATTATGCTGCCGCTCTGTCATCTGAACGGGGGCCGAATGATCATGGAAGCCGGAGAAGGGTTATGGGTAAGGGGGAATTCCTCCAAATTCAAGCAGGCATTTATTAATATCATTAAGAACAGTATCGAGTCGCTGGGTGATGAAGGAACTATACATATGATAGCCTACGGTGTCGGTGACAAGGTGTATATTCATATCAAGGATGATGGCGAGGGAATGGATCAGGAGGTTCTGAACCGGCTCGGGGAGCCGTATTTCTCCAATAAGACGAAGGGGACAGGGCTTGGGCTGATGGTTACCTTCCGGATTATTGAATCCATGCAGGGCGAAATCCATTTTGAGAGCCAAAAAGGAGCCGGAACCGAGTCCGTCACTATGCTGCCGCTGGCAGACGCTCCGGAAGGTTCGGGCTCCCTATGAAGTTAGACTAGGGTGATTTACCAGGAACTTAGGGGGGAAACATCCGTCTTCATGATGCCCGAGGATGGACGGGGAGGAATGACGAGATAAAACTCATTAGAGCCTTCCTCCACGGTTTTGAGTGTAATATTGTCCGGCAGATGAATACCTAGTGCTTCTCTGAGGGCTTCTTTCGGATCTGTAAGCAGTTTCTGTTTGAAACTTGGATCTTCCCATGCCTTCTGAATCACTTGATTCTTAAGAATTGCTTCTGACATTACAATCACCCTTCCTCGAAATGATAAATGCTTACCCCGTAAGCATAACATAGCATTATTTTTGAATCCATGACTTTTTTTGGTTGTTATCCGCTGTTTGAGGTTTTTTAGAGATTCATATTTTTGGATAACCAGTACCCCAGTCCGCCTCCTTGTAATAGTGCTTTCTCCGCTTCAATCGCTGCAGCAATGTGCAGGAGATTGTCCACCAGCATTTGATGAAAGGCAGTTAGCCCGGGGATAGATAAACGGCCTGACAGTAGTTTTTCGTGGTTCACAGCTGCCGTTGCCGCATACTGTGTGAGCCCGCCTGTAGTGAAAATAAAATCTTTGACGGCAGCCGGAGTAAGAATGGCAGTATCCTGCTGCAGATGATGACGGACCAGTGACAGCAGGCAGTTATAGCTGCCTTCAGCGAGATCCTCCTCCCAATCCTCATAATCATCGAGCATTTGCAGGGTGAGCAGTACGGCTTCAAGCATTTCTTCCGACTCGGCAATGAAGGATGACTTGTCTGAGAGCAGCAGGGCGGCAGTGCTGGAGAGTTTAAGGGGACTGGCTTTGCGGGCAACCCGGCTGCGGTCGTTCCAATAATAATCGCCGGCGGCTTCTCCGGCCACGCTGTCTGCCCACTCGGTGATATAACGCCTGAAGTAGGACCAGAAGAGGGATTCCGGAGGGAAGAGCGGACGATAAAGATCCAGAAACTCCACATATAGCAGATTGGCAAGCGGCAGTACTTCAGCAGGTGCCGATTGCCTGTTGTCCATCAGATCGTCCTGCAGGAAGAAAAAGAGCATCAGTACAACGTTGCCTGTAGACATCCGGCGCGTCTCCTCTAAGCTTAATCCGCACTCGCGGTTTAACCAGTACGGCAGCAGATAGCAGATGTAGTTCTTCTTGCTGTGAACCTGGAATACATCAAATTGATCCAGATAGGCCAGTCCCTGTGAACGGAACGGTTCCGGAAATCCGGAGATGATCGTCCTGGAATCTTGAAATACGGTGTGAAGCTCCTCCTTATAATCATCCAGCCAATTCATAGTAGGCTTGTCTCCTGTCAAAGAATATATTTTAAAAAGGAAAAAAGTGGGTTTTCACCATGATTATATGCTGCCGGGTGGGTCTATTTCAATTAGAACTTATGGGGGTGGTTTTGCAGATGGAATGGTATACTTTCGGCCAAATGCTGATGCAGATCCGGATTGGGCAAAAGGCCGCCACTCCCGATGGGCGCACCGTGCTGCGCACCTCCAAGGGATTGTTCTGGCAGAACGGGAGATCGTCCGGGGCAGCGGTCGAGATAAAAGATTATCTCTTCTCGGACATCTGGAACATCTTCGAAGATGATGAAAGCTTGCTGGAAAGTACGGGCCGGGAAGAGCGGGAGCAGCGGGAGCGTGAAATGCTGGCGAATCAATATGAGGAAATCCGCTGGGAATTTCTTCAGGCAAAGAGACCGGGAGAGCGTGAATGAGATAAAGGCCCGGCAGACCAAGGCAATCCGGTCTGCCGGGCCTTTGATTTGGTACATAGGTCTTAGATCAGGGCTTCGTATTCACTTCGGAGGCGGAGAAGCTTGCTGACACTCTGCTCAAGACCGCCAGCCCGGTTGCGCCGGGTCCACAATTGGCGGTAGCTGTGCAGCAGCAGGTCGAGATCCTTAATCAGACCTTGAAGCAGATCCGGATCAACTTTACCTGGGGCAGCTGTAATCTGCAACTTGAGTCGTCCGAGGTATAACGCATGTTTCACAAAATGGATACCGTTCGCAAGCTCCTCCCGGACAAGCTCCGCATCATCGCATGCCAGATCCAGCTTCGTCAGCTGCTCCTCTATCGTGCTGATGTAAGCTTCTAGCTGATCAAAATGAACCGGTGTAAGCTTCTTAACGATTCCCATATTGTCCAGCCGGCTGCGCAGCAGCATGGACAGCTCTGAATCGTTGGGACGCAACGTCCCGGATTCCAGCTTGTAATAATTGCCAAGGTCAAGCAGTAATTGTCCGATTGTTGCTGAACGGTCCTGGAAGACGGAGCGGTTCAAATATCCTGCAACATCAGCATCGAGATTGTTCTCCACATTCCAGGATAATGCGGCACCGTATATGAAGCCGGCATAGCTGACAGGCAGATGCTGCCAATGGCCAAAGTCTCCCCAATCCGTAATGAGGTAGCCGATTGCCCCGTTCGTTTTGCCGTGAACAGCTGCATTGCGAAGATTGGCCAGCATATTGTCGGTCCGTCCGGTCAGGGAGTTCCAGGAGCTGGTGCCGGGGCAGACATAGAACGGGATTCCCGCTTCACGGAATTTCAGTGTATCTGCCTCGAACGGATGCCCGGCGCTGTAGCCCCATTCCATGGCAATGATATCTTTAGGCAGGTGCGGAATCAGTTCCGGATGCTGGATAATAATATCCCCCCAGAATTGCATCGTTTTGTCTCTGGCGGTAACAAGCTCATGAATCTTTTGCAGAAAAGACAAGTAGAGCTGCCCTTTGCCTGCAGAGTCGGCCAGCGCTTTACTTTTACCAAGCCCAAGCTCATAGGTCTCGTCACAACCTACATTAAACTGCGATGAAGTGAAATAGGGAAGAAGATCATCGTACATTCTGCCCAGCAGACGAAGTACTTCAGGGTCTTCCGTATGGAAGGTCCCTGGCTGCATAAACAGACCGTCAGGATACAGATCCCTATCATACATTGTATCCGGAAGCATGAAGCCTTCTGGAATTTCAGCCAGGTGATTGAACTCCGGCCGGCTCAGCCAATGCTCCATGTGGCCGAAGCTGTTCTGGTTCGGTACCAGCTCGATAAAACGCTCACGGCAATAGGCATCAATCAGCAGAATTTCTTCGCCGGTTACCGGTGTTTCCAGCTCCCAAACTTGGGGAAAAGACTCATAGGCAAAAGGAGAACCTTCTATATATAACTGCAGCTGGTTGAACTTCAAATCCGACATCAGATCAATGATCCGGTAAAGCGTTTCAAGCTTAGGGATTTTATTGCGGCTGATGTCGATCATCAGGCCTCTGGCTGCAAAGTCCGGTTGATCGCTGATGAACAGATAAGGCACATCTCTTCCGCATTGCTCCAGGATTTGTTTTAGCGTAGCGACTGCGTAGTAAGCGCCTTCCGGAGAACTGTAGCTTATCGCGATTCCGTCTGGTCCTACTGTAATCTCATAGGCCTGTGCCGGAAGCAGCCGGTTATAACTAAAGTTATAGGCAGACTGGCGGGAGGGACGGAGACCTATAGACAGGGGCAGCTCCAGCCGGAGGACTTGTGAAGTCATCTGTTGAAGCTTGCGGACTGCGGGCAGAATGTCACGGTTCTCTGCATCGTTAAGAATAATACTTCCTTTGGCTGGGACCCGGAATAGTCCTCCAGTCACTGTAAGTGACCGCGGGCGGGGCAACAGCTGCAGGACGGGAATTTCTGACATAGCGTGGACACCTCTTATTCATGTAGAATATGATCATCTTCAGATTAACCATATCACTCCTAAACAGAGGGAGGAATGCAATGTATGCCCAAGGTCATGGATTATATGATCAGTCCGTATCCCATTAGGATTATTGACCCGAAGGTAGATAGCTCTATGCTTAGACTAGGCGGTATCCGGATCGGGCAGGCAGGTCATCTGCCGGGCAGAACATTATTCCGCAGGGATGTAGTATTTGAGCATTGGGCACTGGTCTATATTGTATCCGGCTCCGGTACCTTTGCGGAGAACGGGGGGGAGGTTCAAGCGGTCCGGGAAGGCAGCCTGTTCTTCTTTCGCCCGGGCTGCAGCTATAGCTTTGGTCCGCCGCCTGGAGGGAGCTGGGATGAATATTATATTAATTTTAACGGGAAACGTGTGGATGAGTGGCTGGAGTCGGGACTAATAGCAGCAGGAATGATATTTCAGGGAAATGCACTGGCAGGACTTGCGGCATCGTTCGAGGAGGTCCTGGGTCTCATGGACGGGGGCGCACCCGCTGATGCCGACCGGGCAGCACTTCGTCTGGAAGCGATCCTGCTGGAATGTTCGTTTGTGACCCGGGACAACACGCGGTTCTGGCAGCATGAAGCTATGCCGCAGATTCGCCTGGACTTGAATTCCTGTGTCTATGAGCAGCCTGACTTACCGCAGATTGCCGCAAAGCACCATATTTCCATGTCTACGCTGCGCCGTCTGGTCCGCAGCAGCAGCGGATATCCGCTGCATGAATATATCCATCGGCTCAAAATGGCCGAAGCAAAGCATTTACTGCTGAATACCTCCCTGCAGGTCAAGGAGATTTCAGGCATGCTGCAGTACAGCGATCCGTTTTATTTTTCGAGGCTATTTAAGAAATATATGGGGATTTCACCCCAGCTTTGCCGCAGTAATGTTCATTAGCCGACATAATTCTGCTTTCATCTGTGGATTGTTGTCGGAATATGATGATTGATGTTGACACTGATAAAAAGAGAATGTTATTATTTAGAGAATATTAGCAGTTTTTATTAGTTCTTATTGACTATGTTATGCCGGAGATGAAACCATGAGAGAGTTTTACTGCATTAGTTGCCGTAGTCTCCATAAGGTGGATGTGCGTAATAATCATACTATACGTATTCTGTCCACCGGGTATCATATCGTCGGCGAGCAGCGTTACCAGATTTGTATCTGTGATCCTAACAAGTTGCATCTATCTTTGCCTGTAGTAGCCGAATAAGCTGCCCGGATGATGCCCTATAACCGATAGTATTCAGCGAATTAGCCTGTCCAGCTGGTGGAGAGGCTAATTTGCTGTTCCTCAAAGTTTTATTTGAGCATGGTAGCGCTATCTTTGGCTTATATGGATAAAATTAAGTTAAACTTAGGAAAAAAAGGTGGACATTCTGTTATTTTTTTTGAAAAGAAAACGCTATCAGCAAATGTTGAAACTTGTTATTGTGATTTTTCTCATGTATGATGCTTTTAAACAAAGCTTTGATAAGCTCGCATTTTCCAAAAAAGGTGGAGAATAGGGTGGTGGGATGAAAATTAAAACAACCGCGGAAGACAGAATGATTGCTTTTTACAGATATTTCTCTTTGTCCCTCACATCGCTTATGTACCTCCTGGACCACACGGGGCCTTCCGTACTTTATAAATCCCTTTTAATTATTGCACTCTTCATGATTGCTCAAGTGTTCACGATCTACTACCGGAGGCTCCGGGCCAGACCACGGGTTCTTATGCTGGTAGTTAGTATAGAGATGGCGGGCGTTATTGCATTGACCTTACTGACTGGCGGCTTTGAGAGCTCCTTCAAGCTCTACGTACTGAATCCCGTTTTAATTGCGGCGGGCTCATTGTCATTTTATTTCAGGTGGAGCCTGCTTCTGAGTTATATTGGCATAGTGACTACATTTTGTTACGTTTTTTTGAACTCTGAGGGCAAATCTTTCGCAGATGCGGTGCTTCAGAACGGAAACCTGTTTCTAGCCCTGGTACTTACGGTTATAGTTATGCAAATGGTTAACAGGATCAAGCGGCAGCGGGAAGAAGCAAACGCGCGGACCAACGAAACCATGGAGCATATTAAATCGCTCTATCATATCGTGGAAACCTCCAGCCAGCACGACTTCATGAACATCGGGCAGGTCATCACGGACTATGTGGTGAAGCTTACCAAATTGGATAAGGCCTTGTTCTGGTTCGCCAAAAAAAGTGGTGAACCCGCACCCCAGAGCCGGCAGACAGGCTGGCAGCATGAAGAAGAACGTTTTTTGTTCACAGAGCTGGAAAAGCATGAACACGAGTGGAGACTGCAGCGTGAGCCGGTGTTCAAGAGTTTGCCTGGCCTTGGCGACTTTTTGCTGATGCCGGTAAGAATGAGCACCCGATTTGTCGGCATGATCGGCGTGAAGCTGGAATCGTCGGAGGGTCTTGAGGGCCGCAGATGGTATATTCAGCAGCTTATGTTTCTGTCGGAGCTTAGCGCAATTATTCTTGAGCGCCATGAACTGGGTGTCATCGAAAATCGGCTGATCATCACGAATGAACAGAACCGGATAGCGGATGAAATGCATGACAGCGTGTCGCAGAGCCTTTTCGGCATTGTGTACGCAACCCACTCCCTGAAACAGACCTGGCGTAAAATGTCCGAGTCCGAGCTGGAAGAGCAGATTGACCTCATACATGATTCCGCGACCAAGGTTGCCAAAGAGCTGCGGATTACGATCTACAGTCTCAGCTCCAAGAAAAGCGGCGGACCTACCTGGCTGGGCATGGTGAGATCACATCTTAAGAGCTTATCCAGGTTAAACGATGTGGAAATTGAATTAAAAATAACGGGTGATGATTTCAGTCTCCCTTATCCTTACCACAAGGCTCTCTTCCGGATTATTTCTGAAGCGACAGGCAACGCCATACGTCATGGTGCGGCCAGCAGGGTGGATGTCGAACTGTCCCTCAAGCCCAAATGGATCAGACTTTCAATTGTGGACGATGGCGTCGGTTTTGATACTGATCTGCTCTGGACAACGTCTGAGGATACTACCAGCGGACTTGGCATGAAGAATATGCAGTATCTGGCACAGTCTCTAGGCGGAGATTTCCAGTTATCGAGCAGCGAGAATGCAGGAACCAAGATTTTAATTTCAATACCTGTCGGTGTCGCTGAATTAAAAAATGCATAAACTTTAGGCAGGAGGTCGTTCAAGTGAATATCGTCATTGTTGATGATCACCCTTTGGTGAGAAGAGGATTGGCAGCAGTCATTTCTATGCAGCCTAATCTGCATTTTGCAGGCGAAGCAACGAATGGCCAGGAAGCTCTTCTTGTTATTGAGGAGACACAGCCTGATCTTGTGCTGATTGATCTAAGGCTAGCTGATGAGTCGGGTCTGGATGTGATCAAGGCTGCACGGGCCCGCGGGCTGAGCAGCAAGTTTATTCTACTGACCTCTTCGGCAAGCAGAGAAGACTTCCTCAAAGCGGAAGAAGTTCTGGTTGACGGCTATGTGCTGAAGGAAGCACTGCCGGAAGAATTGCTGTTCGCGATCCAGCTGGTTCATAAGGGCCGGAAGTATTATGATCCCGGACTGATGGAAGATAAGATGCGGATGAGCGGCAGCAGCCCGACGGACGAATTGACTCCGAAGGAAAAGGAAGTGCTGATTGAACTTGGCCAAGGTGCCTGCAATAAGGATATTGCTTCACGCCTGTTCATCAGTGAATTTACGGTCAAGAAGCATGTGAGTCAGATTCTCGCCAAGCTGCAGGTGGCTGACCGGACTCAGGCGGCGCTATACGCCAACGCGGTAGGGCTGACCAAGTACGAAATGTCGTATGATTAATAATCATTCAAGAAATGTTGGAACACGGACACGGATGTCCGTGTTTTTTTGTGTCCAAATCTCCCTGAATCTAACACGGTGATGTATGGGGATTTAAAGATTTTAGTAATGAAATAACGGGCTGCGTCGGCTAAGCTTCCATCTATTGAGAAAATTTACCAGTCGTATGGTACTAAAGTATACCATGATGCCCCCCTTACGGACCGAACCGACTCACACGAAAGTGAAGATTAAAGTAATGGTAGGAGCCATGTGGCAACTCGTACTGCTTGATAGAATTAAAGCAAGATATCTGAAACTTTCATGATTGCTTTCAGAATGCAACTAATGCGGAAGGAGGGTTACTGTGGAAAAGACGATTTTAGATTACATTAACCTGATTAAGAAGAGGTTGTGGTTGATAACGGTGTTTGTATTAATCTCCTGTGCTACCACCTTCTACATCAGCAAGAACTTCGTTGTACCCGTCTACTCCGCCTCCGGACAACTGCTGGTCAACAATACTGCAAATGTACCCGAGAGCAATAATCTCAACAACTTGAACTTCAGCCTTAACCTCATCGAGAGCTACAAGGAAATTATGAAGTCCCCCACGATTATGAAGAGTGTTGTAGCCGACCATCCGGAGTTTGGCCTTACAGAAGATCAGCTGGCTGCGAAGCTGCAGGTAAAGACCTCCGAGAAAAGCCAGGTCATCAATCTCAGTGTAGAAGATGAAAGTTACAGCAAGGCGGCAAATATTGTAAACGCGGTTTCGCAAAGCTTCATCCGCAGCCTTCCAACGCTAATGAAGCTGGACAATGTAACATTCCTGACTCCGGCTGATCCGGCTGATGTACCGGCGGCAACCAACGGCAGTTTCGTAATGAACCTGATTATCAGCTTTGTTGTCTCATTGATGGCCGCAATCGGGATTATCCTGCTGCTGGAAACACTCAATGGAACACTCCGCACCGAGAAGGAAGCCGAATTCGATCTGGGACTGCCGGTCATTGCCAGCATCCCGACGATCCGCAAACGTGATCTCGGCAAAGCGGCAAACGCTAAGGCAAGAGTAGGGGAGGGCGCTTATGTTACGGCCGAATAAAAGTTTAATTGCGGACCTGAACCCGTCTTCGCATATCTCTGAATCCTTCCGCTCGCTTCGTACCTATATCCGCCAGCTTGGGCTGGCTGGAGGGAGCGGCGGACAGGTACTTCTCTTTACTTCAGCCGAAGGAGGAGAAGGCAAGACGACGATTCTGTCCAACCTCGCTGTTTCTTTTGTCCAGGACGGCAAAAGAGTCGCTGTTGTTGACTGCAACCTGCGCCATCCCGGACTTCATAATGTATTCGAGGTGGAAGGCAGCCAAGGACTTGCTGCTTACTTAAGCGGACAGGAGGAAGCCAAGGATATTGCCGTCTACGGGAACCTTGCCAATCTGGCGGTTATTCCAGCCGGTATTACCCGTGTCAGTCCTCCGGATCTGCTCGGCAGCGACAAAATGGCCGCTCTGCTGGATGAGCTGAAGGCGAGCTTCGATCTGATCCTGCTTGACTCTCCGCCGGCGGTGGAATTCAGTGATGCACGGATTCTGGCACCGCTATCCGATGGTGTAATCCTCGTGGCAAGACACGGGAAGACCAAACGTGAAGCAGTCCGCAAGCTGAAGGTGCTTATGGAACAGACCGGTTCGAAAATTCTTGGCATCGCCATGAATCAGGCTAAATAGAGTTTTCAAAGTTATCCCACCAAACTTTATAGGAGGTAAGTGCGATGAAAAAGGTAAAGAAGGTAATTATCCCTGCAGCAGGACTAGGAACGCGCTTCCTGCCTGCGACAAAGGCCATGCCTAAGGAAATGCTTCCCATCATCAACAAACCGACCATTCAGTATATCGTGGAAGAAGCTATTGCTTCCGGTATCGAGGATATCATCATCGTTACCGGTAAGGGAAAGCGGGCGATCGAAGATCACTTCGACAACGCCTTCGAATTGGAGTCCCGGCTCCTGGAAGACGGCAAGCTGGAGCTGCTTAAAGAAGTTCAACGTTCCTCTAAAGTGGAAATACACTATATCCGGCAAAAAGAACCAAAGGGTCTCGGACATGCGGTTTGGTGTGCAAGACGGTTTATCGGAGACGAGCCTTTCGGCGTAATGCTGGGGGATGATATCGTAACCGGAAAAACGCCATGCCTCAAGCAGCTGATCGATCAATACGAAGAAACACAAAATTCGGTGATCGGGGTTCAGGAGATTCCGGATGAATTCACCAACCGCTACGGGATTATCGAACCGGATCTTCAGGACGGACGGCTCTACCGGGTTAACAATTTTGTTGAGAAGCCGGCGCTGGGTACAGCACCATCCAATCTGGCAATCATGGGACGTTACGTATTTACTCCAAAAATCTTTAAATATCTGGACCTGCAGGAAAAGGGTGCCGGAGGCGAAATTCAGCTTACGGATGCCATCCAGAAGCTGAATCAGAGCGAACGGGTATATGCCTACAACTTTGATGGTACGAGATACGATGTCGGCGAACGGCTCGGTTACATTTTGACTACGCTGGAATTTGCACTTCAGAGCGACGACCTGCGCTATCCGGTGATGGATGCGATGGCGGAATGGCTCAGCAAAGCCGGACAAATCACTCTTAGCAGCTAATCCAACCTGCGTATGCTTTAACAAAGCAAATTTGTACCTAAACATTTAGGAGGAATGAGGAGAAATGAGCATGCAAAAACTGCCGGAAGACTATGAGGCCGTCCTGCCGAAACTTTACATGCTGCATGCCAAAGAAGGAAGTAAAGATATGGATTCCTATCTGGTAATGAAGCGGATTATCGACGTCTTTTTCTCCGCTCTTGGCCTTCTCGTACTACTGCCGCTCTTCGCTCTTGTGGCCATCCTGATCAAGCTGGAAGACCCCAAAGGCAAAGTGTTCTTCCGGCAAACCCGGGTAGGCAAAGACGAAAAGCTGTTTCCCATGTATAAATTCAGATCCATGGTCTCCAATGCCGAGGAGCTGAAAGCGAATCTGATGGCCTATAACGAAGTGAGCGGTGCAATGTTCAAGATCAAAAATGATCCCCGCATCACACGGATCGGAAGATTCCTGCGCAAGACTAGCATCGATGAACTGCCTCAGCTCTGGAACGTGCTGATGGGCCATATGAGTCTTGTTGGTCCCCGTCCTCCGCTCGTTGAAGAGGTGGCGCAGTACACGGATTACGACAAACAGCGGCTGCTGGTTACACCGGGATGCACAGGATACTGGCAGGTTAACGCCAGAAACAGTGTCGGTTTCGATGAAATGGTGCAGCTCGATCTGACCTATATTTCTATCCGGAGCACGATGCTGGACCTCAAGATCATTTTTAAAACCGGCCTGATGCTGCTCGGTTCCAAAGACGCTTATTAAAATTATGGGAATTGGGTGATAGCCGATGACTGAGTACGGACACGTCCCTAAGATTTCCATTATTATCTGCACTTATAACAGGTCGGCTTTACTGGTTAAGACGCTCCAGTCTCTAATCACACTGGAGAACCTGCAGGAGGCTGAGATCATTGTCGTGGATAACAGCTCCACAGATGACTCGGCAGCCGCCATTAAAGGCTTTATTGAGGCTCATGGTGCAGAAATGGATATCCGTTATCTTCTGGAGCCGGTACAGGGATTGTCGGCGGCCCGGAATACAGGGATTCTGGCTTCCAAATCGCAAATCATTGCCTTTCTCGATGATGACGCGATACCTTGCCGGAATTGGATTACCACAATCATCAATACATTTGATGAAAGGCCGGAAGTCATGGCCATGGGCGGAAAAGTCGCCCCCATCTTCGAAAGCAAGCGCCCGGACTGGCTGATTAAGCCGTTCGAGCTGCCGTACACTATCGTTGATCTGGGCGGCAAGGTCAGGGAATATCCGAAGCGGCTGCATCCTTGCGGAGCCAATATGGCGATGCGCAAACCCGCGTTCAATATCAGCCTGTTCCCGCTGGATCTCGGAAGAAAAGGGGATTCCCTTATCTCCGGTGAAGAGACGTGGCTGTTCGGCCAACTGCAGAAAGAAGGGCACACCATCCTTTATCATCCGCAGATGGCCGTCGAGCATTTCGTAGCGGCAGGGCGCCTGACGGAAGATTGGATTATGAAAAGGTATTACAGTCAAGGCATCTCCAACGCCATGAAAAGCGAAGGGGTAAAAGGAAATCTGCTCCTGCTCGGAAAGACAGCTGCCAAAGTAGTGTATATCCTGGCGGACTCGGTGCTATCCAGAAGCCAGGGCAGAAAACTTTTGAACAAATGCCGGCTGGAGAGCATTCGTGGAACTCTTCATATGTTCTGGAACCGGAAGAGGGAATCTGCAGCGGGGTGAGGGAAGACAATGACTAATTTTGAGTGGGGCTCCAAAATGAACGCTTTGCCATACGGAATGCTCTACCTCGTGTCCGCACTGTTCCTGGGGACAGCAGTCATTTACCAGCCGGCAATTGCGGTAGCGGCCGTACTCCTGATTATTTTGCTGGTTGTCTCCATTTCACGACCCGAGCTGATCAGTTATTTCGTTCTGCTGACGACGGCCATCTCCATCAATTTCCTGTACGACGGCAGCATGTTCGGAATTGAAATCCTCTCGCTTTACAAGCTGGTGATCCTGGTGCTTCTGGTGCCCTGCATTCTGGTAAACGGACTGAAGTTCAAGCTTAGTCCTCCTCTATGGGCCATGCTGGGACTGGTGCTTATCACCTTCGGCTTCTCCATCTGGCTGCCGGAGATGAGCTCCTCAATTGCCGTAAAAGCCTTCATCGGATTATCGCTTCCCTTCGTATTTCTCCTGATCAACTGGAAGAAAGAGGTGGCAGAGAAGCAAATCCGCATCATCGCCATGCTGCCGCTGGTCAGTGTGCTGGCGGGAGTGCTGCTGCAGGTGGCTCATCTGCATGCTTTTCTCGACATCGAGTTCACGGGCGCTGTACGGATACAGGGGGCGAACATTCCGGCGCATTTGGCGATGCTGGCCTTCATGGGTATAGGCATCTCATTTATTGAGATTAAACGCAGTCCGCAGCATATCCGTTATTTCTACATCATGCTGGCGCTGAACTTTCTGATTCTGATCGGAACAGGAACGCGCGGACCTATATTAGCCCTGGTGCTGATGATTCTTTATTATTTCTACGACATCTCACGCCAGTACTTAAAAGGCAAAACGCAGTATCTGATTCCACTGCTATGTTCAGTGATGTTGATCTTATCGGCAGTTTATCTGCAGCTGGATAACATCAAGAAACGTTCCTTTGAACGGACAACTGAAACGGGGGTTGACCTGTCGGGGCGGGCGGAGGCCTGGGAGTACTTCCTGAATAAAGCGGCAGATTCCCCTTGGTCGGGAAGAGGACTGGGAGCAGTTACGGTCGCGAATGACGGGACGCTCTATAAAGGCTTTGTGGTTCCCCATAATGAGTACATCCGGTTTTACTTCGATGGAGGGTATATCGGCGCTATACTGCTGCTGCTTTCCTTATTGGCTGTGTTTCTTCTGGTTTACAGAGCTTTGGCACCGCCGGTCAAACCTTACTATCTGCTCTTTATAGCAGCGTTTCTTATTTATTCTTTCTCCGACAACACGCTGTCGACGGTCCAATCCATTATTCCGTTCTGTTGGTACCTGAACTGCCTGTATCGATCTTCACAGTAGGCCGACTCCCCACAAAAAGAAGTGATACGATGAACCAAGTTAACATGTTCGATGTCAATTTCGATAATTATGATTTCATGGATTTGCTTGAGTATATCGACAAAACGATTCAGGAAAGGAACCAGTCCTACATCCTGACCTGCAACGTCGATCATGTGATCAAGCTCCGTAAAGACAAAGAGTTCCAAACCGTTTATTCCGAAGCAGGCGCTGTAGTAGCGGATGGAATGCCGCTGATCTGGGCTTCCAAAATGCTCGGCAAACCGCTGAAGCAGAAAGTATCCGGCGCGGATCTCTTCAGCCGTCTGGGCAATGCCTTCGAGCAGAGGAAATACCGCCTGTTCTTCCTTGGCTCAGCTGAAGGTGTACCTGAGCGGGCTACCCAGAATCTAAAAGCGGCTTATCCGGATATGAACATCGTCGGCTGCTATTCCCCTTCCTACGGCTTCGAGCATAACGAAGAGGAGAACCGGCGTATCATCCAGATGCTGACAGACAGCCGACCGGATATCGTATTTGTCGGTGTGGGTGCGCCAAAGCAGGAGAAATGGATTTACCGCCATTACACCTCTTATCAGGCGCCGATCTCGATCGGCGTGGGCGCTACCTTCGACTTTCTCTCCGGTTCGGTAAAGCGGGCGCCGAACTTTATGCAAAAGACAGGGCTCGAATGGTTCTGGCGGCTCAGCCAGGAGCCGGGACGGCTCTGGAAAAGATATCTTGTGGACGATGCCCAATTCCTGATCCTGCTGCTCAAAGAGCTGCGCAAGAAGGATAAAGTGAAGGGCAGCAGTCTTGAATGAATGACCGGAGCGGAGGTGGGAAAAGAAGATGACGGACCAGAATGAAAGCAGCTTGACGCTGCTATCCCTGACCGCGGTAAGATCGGGTGCGGTTATGGCGCTGATATGTGCCATATGCCTTGGCCTTCCGCTGATGATCGGGTTCGCCAGTGCGAAACTTAGTGCTTCGAACAGCCTGCAGGGCGTGGTTCTGGCGGGAATTCTCTTTCCCGCCTTCCTGCTGGCGCTGGTGAAGCCGAAGCAGCTGCTCACCTATACACTGCTCGTATGGGCGGTGGCTCCGGAGCTGAGGCGTATCGCTGACTGGTCGGAGGGTGTGTACCATTCCGTATCCCTGCTCAGTCTGGCGCCGCTGCTGACAGGTGCACTGCTCGCGATTCCGGTGCTCAGGGAGATTCACCGGATCCGCAAGTCCTCCACCCGGATTATCCTGCTGTTCTCGGTAGCCCTGGCCTACGGTGCATTGATCGGCCTG
The DNA here is from genome assembly GCF_017086365.1 of Paenibacillus tianjinensis. Lineage (NCBI taxonomy): Bacteria > Bacillati > Bacillota > Bacilli > Caryophanales > Paenibacillaceae > Paenibacillus > Paenibacillus tianjinensis. The sequence continues at coordinate 936,923 of NZ_CP070969.1, forward strand.
GCCAAGAACGGTATTGGTTCAGTGTACGATCTGGCGAATTACATCGTACCGCTGCTGCTGATTCCATTCTTTGCAGTCACGCGGTTCAATCCGAAGGATATTGACCGGCTGCTGTACACTTTTGCCAACATTGCAGTGCTGGTAGCCGTTTACGGTATCGTTCAATATCTGACCGTTCCGCCATGGGATGCCTTCTGGATGCGGAACGCCGATATGATGTCCATCGGAACCCCGTATCCTTTGGAAATCCGGGTCTTCTCCACACTGAACTCACCCGGGCCGGCCGCAACCTTCCTGGTGTTCGCACTGGTGCCGATGATTCTCGAAAAGAGATGGCAAGGCACACTGCGCTGGATCGGTGTACTGCTCGTAGTGATCTGCCTGCTGACTACGCTGGTCCGCTCCGCCTGGCTGGTGATGCTGGTGATGCTGCTGGTCTACATCGGCTCATCGCCTTCGAAGGGCAAATGGAAGGCACTGCTCCAGCTGGCATTTGTAGCAGCAGCACTATTCTGGATCGTGCCGAAGCTTCCGGGTGCAGAGGGGCTGGTCGCCCGGATGGAGACACTTACCTCTGTGCAGGAAGACCACTCTTATAACGAACGGCTCAGCCTCTGGCAGAACATGCTGCCGATGGTCGCTTCCAACCCGGTGGGTCAGGGAATCGGCAGTGTAGGGCAAGGAACGAAGATAGGCAACGGAGGAGAACTCGGAGAATACGGCAATATGGATAACGGGTTTATCGCATTGCTGCTTACCTTCGGGGTATTGGGTGCTTTGTTCTTCTTCGGTGCACTCGGTGCAGTTATTAAACAAATTGTCAGCCGGGTAACCAGCAAGGACAGTCTCCAGCCTTATGCCAGGCTGTCGCTGGCCGCATGGACGGGAGCGGTAGTCAGCCTGGTATCGGACAACGGCTTCCCCGGGCTTAAAGGATATCTGATCTGGATGCTGATTGGCCTGGGCCTTGGCGCTAAAGAGATTATTGAGAGCAGAAAGAAGGGGACACCACATGCAGCAGTTGAACGCGAAATCACTTCCCACTAGCACAGTCTGGTCCTCGCTCAAGAGCTTTACGAAGAGCAAGAACAACAGCTCTGCCGCCGTAAAAACGATGATGGTCAGCATACTGATCCTGCTGGTCAATATGCTGACCGGTGTGCTTACCGCCCGCTACTTAGGCCCGACAGGCCGCGGGGAACAGACGGCTATGGTGAACTGGTCGCAGTTTCTGGCGTTCAGTATGAGTTTTGGTATTCCCTCAGCACTGATCTACAACGCCAAGAAGAACCCGGATGAAGCCGGAGTGCTATACCGGGTGGCGCTTTTGATCGGGCTTGGCTTCGGGATCGCGGCAATGGCGATCGGGATTATCGTCCTTCCGTACTGGCTGAAATCATTCAGCCCGGAGGTTGTCCTCTTTGCCCAGATGTCAATGATCCTGTGTCCGCTGATTGTAGTTTCACAGGTCAATAACGCAGCCTTTCAATTCCGGGGGGATTACAGAACCTTCAACCTGCTGCGTTACCTGATTCCGCTTTTGACCCTTTCAGCAATCGGGATTCTGATCCTTACCGGCAGCATGAATCCATTTACGACCGCACTGGCCTATCTGGTTCCATCGGTTCCGCTGTTCATCTGGATGACGATCTCGCTGCTCCGCACCTACAAGGTGAAGATGAAAGATACTTACCTGAATTTCAAGAGATTGTTCACCTACGGGCTCGGCTCTTACGGCAATGACCTGCTCGGCCAGTTCTCTTACTATATTGACCAGATCATTATTGCCGGCCTGCTGCGGCCAGCCGATCTGGGGCTGTATGCGGTCGCGGTGAGCCTGTCGCGGATGGTTAACTTCTTCTCAAATTCAATCACAGTGGTGCTGTTCCCGAAAGCTTCCGAACTGTCGAAGGATGAGGCGGTTGCGCTGACCTTCAAAGCTTTCCGGATCAGCACCACCTGCACCCTGCTCGGTGCGCTGTTCCTAATGCTGGTAGCTCCTTTCGTAATTCCGCTGCTGTACGGCAGGGATTTCAACACTGCACTGACTGTGTTCCGCCTGCTGCTGCTGGAAGTAACGATTAGCGGTGGCACACTGATTCTGGCTCAGGTGTTTATGGCGCTCGGCAAACCGAAGTTTGTTTCTATCCTTCAGGGGGTAGGCCTGATCCTCGTGATCCCGCTGCTCTTCCTGCTGGTGCCGAAGTTCGGATTGTTCGGAGCAGGGGTGGCCATGCTCTCATCAGGCATACTTCGCTTCTTGTTCATCATTCTTAATATCAGATATAACCTGAAAGTCAAGCTTCCACGGCTGTTCATTAACGGAGAAGACATTCAGTGGATGAAGACGACGATGAATTCTTATATTCGCAAAAAACCTATGGATACCAGCAGTTAAGTAAGTAGTCTAGCGAGCAGAGGACACGATGCGAGCTACTTAGCTGCTAAACAAAACAAGGGACGGTGTGAAAGGAACGGAGAGAAATTTTGGAGCTGTAAAAACGAAGTGTCCGCCTTTGTTCTCTGATTTCAACCGCTATCAGCGTTTTAATCAAGGAAAACAGAGAACAACAGCGGTCGGAAGCCCAAATCTTTCTCGTAGTGACGACACGCCGGACCAACCAAGCAAAGGAGGAGACCTTCATGGGTTCAGTGACAAGCGTGCTTGGCGGCCCGGGCAGTTACCCGATTTCGGCTGTCATCATTGCTCAGGATGACGAAGTTCGCATATCCAAAGCAATTCAATCCTGCCGACTATTCGCCGATGAGGTGGTCGTAATCGACGGAGGGAGTAAAGACGGGACGGTGCAGCTGGCCGAAAGCCTGGACTGCCGGGTGTACGTTAACCCATGGCCCGGATATGCCAAACAAAGGGAATTCGGGGTGGAACGCGCCGTCCATGATTGGGTCTTCCTGATTGATACCGACGAAGTGGTCAGCGATGAGCTGGCCCAGGATATCCTGCAGCGTAAGCCGGCTCTGACCGACAGGGCTGTGGCGTACTCGCTTTACCGGATCGGTGATTTCCTGGGCAGATGGCTGGACAAAGGAGAATACCTGGTGCGCCTGTACAACCGCAAGGAGTACGGCATCCGCAACTCCCTGGTACATGAAATGCCGGAGGTTGAGGAAGAGCGGACAGTCCGCCTGAACGGAATTCTCTGGCACCAGGGCTTCCGGAGCATCAATGACCATGTGGCCCGCTTTAACAAATACACCGATCTGGAGGCGCAAAGCGCTTTTGCCAGCGGTAAGCCGTTTAAGCTGAGAAATCTGCTGCTGCGGCCGCCGGCACGGTTCCTGCAGAAATATTTCCTGCACGGTTTGTTCAAAAAAGGCATTTCGGGATTCGCGGTTTCCGTATTCTGGGTGATGTATGAATTCATGGTCGGCTTCAAGCATTACGAATTAACAAGCTCCAGCAAGCTGGCCCGGCACAATGCACAGGGTCAGGCGGAGAAAGAAAAGAAAGGGGAGCGAAGCTATGCCGTACAGTGACGGACTCAATATAATGACGACCGGCCTCAGTTGGCCATCGCTCCAGCCCGGCGGGCTCAACACGTATTTCAAATCCGTATGTGAGCAGCTCTCCTCACGCAATCAGGTACATGCGCTGATCTGCAGCCAGGAGACGCCCTCCACCCCCAAAGAACTGATTATCCATAACGCCGGCGACCCTAAAGAGACCATCTGGAAGCGCAAGGATGCATTCCAGCGCAAGGCTGCGGATCTGATGGGAAACGGCAGCGGGCGTATTGATATCCTATATTCGCATTTTGCCCCATACGGCATTGGGCCGGCAATGGAAGCAAAGAAGCGGGGCATTCCGGTGATCATGACCTTTCACGGTCCGTGGAATGAAGAGATGAAGATCGAAGGACAGGGCATCAAGCACCGGGTCAAAACGACTATTGCCAAATCGATTGAACGCAAAGCCTATAAGCTGGCGGATAAATTCATCGTACTCAGCGAGTACTTCCGTGACATGCTACACACGCTGCACGGTGTGCCGCTGCACAAGATCATTGTTATCCCGGGCGCAGCGAACGTGGAACGTTTTGTTCCGGCAAGTAACAGGCTGGCGGTACGGCGGACGCTGAATCTGCCGGAGGGGGCTACGACAGTCCTGACCGTACGGCGGCTGATGAACCGTATGGGGCTGCTCCAGCTGCTGGATGCCTGGAAGCAGGTCACGGAACGGTTCCCGAATGCGATTCTGCTGATCGGCGGCAAAGGGCCGCTGCGTGCTGAACTGGAAGAAAAAATCGCCGATTACGGCCTTGCCAACAAGGTCCGGCTGCTCGGATACATTCCCGACCATCAGCTCGCCTCCTATTATCAGGCAGCCGATATGTTCGTGGTTCCCTCGCAGGCGCTGGAGGGTTTCGGCCTGATCACCGTTGAAGCACTTGCTTCGGGTCTTCCCGTAATGGCTACGCCGGTAGGCGGCAACAAAGAAATTCTGCAGGGCTTCCGCCCGGAGCTGCTGTTTAAGAGTGCGGCCAGTGATGATATGGCGGAAGGCATGATTCATATGCTAAGCAACCGTAAGCTGCTGCCAAGCCGCGACGAATGCCGGGATCATGTGCTGGAGAAATACACCTGGGAGCATGTTGGTGACCGAGTGGAATCCGTATTCCTTGAAACTTTGGGAAAGGGTGTGGCCGCAGGATGTTAAAAGTCGCTTATATTGATCACACCGCGAAGTGGAGCGGCGGAGAGGTTGCTCTTTTCAACATTCTTACCAATATCGGTGAGCAGATTGAGCCGCTGGTAATCCTGGCGGAAGAAGGAACGCTTGCTGAACGGCTCCGCGAGAAAGGGATCGATGTCCGCATTATCCCGCTGGATGAGAGCATTCGCAGCCGCGGCAGAAACGCCGTCAACCTCGGCGCTCCGGCAGCAGCCATTAAACTGCTGGCTTACGGAAGTAAGCTGGCTCCATTGCTCAAACAGGAGAAAGTGGATTGTGTGCATACCAATTCTCTGAAGTCGGCCTTTTACGGCGCAGTTGCTGCCAAAAAAGCAGGAGTGCCGCTGATCTGGCACATCCGGGATCATATCGGAGCCCCGTACCTGAAGCCGGTTGTGGCCAAAGCTATCCGGCTCCTGTCACGCCTGCTCCCGAACGGCGTCATCGCCAACTCCCACTCTACGCTGAATGCGCTGGAGCTGCCCCGCACCAAAAAAACCCTCGTCGTGTATTCCGCTTTTGCCAAGGCGATCGGCGAAGGGATCGGCAAACGGGATCAGAAGGATTTCAACGTGCTCCTGGTAGGGCGGCTGGCACACTGGAAAGGCCAGCATGTCGTGCTGGAAGCAGCGAAGGCATTCAAACACGATAGCCGGGTTAAGTTCTGGCTGGCCGGTGACGCGCTTTTCGGAGAAGAAGAATACAAACAGGAGTTAATCCGCAAGATGCAGCAGGATGATCTGAGCAATGTTAGTCTGCTGGGACATGTGGATGACATACAAGGCTTGATGAATAAAGCAGATCTACTGATACACACGTCGATCACCCCCGAGCCGTTCGGCCAGGTTATCGTCGAAGGCATGGCGGCTGGACTGCCGGTGATCGCCTCCAATGAAGGCGGACCGGTAGAGATCGTAGTACCCGGTGTAACGGGACTGCTGATCCAGCCTGGAGACGCTAAGGTACTCGCAGAATCAATCACCTGGATGCTGGACCATCCCGAAGAGCGCAGACGGATGGCGGATAGTGGAATGAAGCGGGTGAAAGAGCACTTCGTCATCGAGAATACAGTCAAGGACATCGTTGACTACTACAAAGGTTTGCTGGCAGCGACCTAATAGATTCCCGAACTCAAGCCAAAGCGTAAACAACAACCGCCTGCATCCATACAATCACTACTTGATGATGCTGCTCCATAAAACTTTGAGGATGATTCACATGAAAATTGCGATAGCGCACGATTACTTAATCCAAATGGGCGGGGCGGAAAGAGTAGTGGAAGTTTTCCACCACATGTATCCGGATGCTCCGATCTTCACGACGGTTTTTAACGGAAGCCGCCTAACCGACAACCTCAAAGATGCGGATATCCGGGCCTCCTGGCTGCAAAAAATTCCGGGAGTGAAGACCAATTTCAAAGGGGTGCTGCCGCTTTATCCCATGGCCATCCGAGATCTGGACTTTCGCGGATATGATATTGTCCTGAGTTCCAGCAGTGCTTTTATGAAAAGCATTCAGGTGCCCGAATCGACGTTTCATCTATGCTACTGCCATACGCCAATGCGCTTCGCCTGGGATTATGACACATACATGGAGCGGCAATCAAACTCCGGACTGTTCAAAAGACTACTGAAGGTCTACATGCAGCGGCTCAAGTCCTGGGACCAGCGGACATCCAAAAATGTGAACCAGTTCGTAGCCAACTCTTCCGTAGTGAAGAAACGGATCCAGAACTATTATCACCGGGATGCCGATGTGATTTTCCCGCCGATCAACACCGCCCGGTTTACAAGCTCGAGTTCCATCGGCGATTATTACCTGATCGTCTCCCGGCTTGTTTCCTACAAGCGGATCGATCTCGCCGTGGAGGCCTTCAACCGCAATGGTCTTAAGCTCTATATTGTCGGTGACGGACCCGACCGCAAACGGCTGGAGGGCATGGCCAAAGATAATGTATCCTTCCTCGGACGGCTGGATGATGGAGAGGTAACAGGCCTGATGTCACAGTGCCGGGCATTTATCTTTCCGGGAGAAGAGGATTTCGGTATTACGCCGCTGGAGGCGAATGCCGCAGGCAGACCGGTCATCGCTTATCAGGCCGGAGGCGCGCTGGACACCATCGTGCCATATGTCAACGGTGTGTTTTTTCAGAACCAGGAAGTTGACGATTTACTGAAGGCCATCCACGAAGTGGAGTCCTACCCATGGGATATCGGCCAAATCATGGGCCATGCCCGCAAATTCGACGAACAAGCGTTTATGGTGCAGTTCAAGCAATATGTAGAGCAAGCCTACATTAATTTCCTAAAAGGAGGATGATTGTATGAAGCTGGCAGTTATCGGTACCGGCTATGTCGGTCTAGTATCTGGCGTATGTTTTACACTTAACGGGAATCATGTCATCTGCGTCGATAAGGATGAGGAAAAAATCAGCAAGCTTAACCGGATGGAATCCCCTATCTATGAACCGGGGATCGAGGCATTGATTGAGATGAATCTCCGGGAGGGCAGATTATCCTTCTCTTCGGATCTTCAGGAATCGGTGCGCCGCTCAGATATCGTCATTCTGGCTGTGGGTACACCTTCTTTGCCGGGTGGCGAAGCGGATTTAAGGTATATCGAGGGAGCCGCTACGGAAATTGCCCAGGCGATGGAAGGTTACAAAATCATCATGACCAAGTCGACTGTTCCGGTTGGCACGAATGAGAAAATCCGCAACCTCATCGCTTCCCACACGAATCATCCCTTCGATATTGTCTCCGCTCCCGAGTTCCTGCGTGAAGGCTCTGCAATCCGCGACACCCTTCATCCGGACCGGATCGTTATCGGCCTCGATAATCCTCAGCTTGAGCCGACCATGCGCCAGCTTCATCAGGGCTTCACGGAAAATATCTTCGTAACAGATATCCGCAGTGCGGAAATGATCAAATATGCTTCAAACGCATTCCTGGCAACCAAAATATCTTTTATTAATGAGATTGCTAACATTTGCGAAAAAGTGGGAGCTGATGTAACCATGGTGGCCGAAGGCATGGGAATGGACCGCAGAATCGGCTCCTCGTTCCTGCAGGCCGGCATTGGTTATGGAGGCTCCTGTTTCCCGAAAGATACCAATGCGTTGATTCAGATCGCCGGTAACGTCGATTACGAGTTCAAGCTGCTGAAGTCGGTGGTTGAGGTGAACAAGGACCAGCGGTTCATGATCATCTCGAAGCTTCATGAATCGCTGGGCAGCCTGCGCGGCGCAGTCATCGGGATCTGGGGGCTTGCCTTTAAGCCGAATACCGATGATGTCCGCGAAGCTCCAGCACGTGAAATCGTCGAAGCCCTGGTGGCGGAAGGTGCAACAGTGAAGCTGTATGACCCGATTGCTGCTGATAACTTCAGAGCAGGGTATGATCATCCGCAGCTGCGCTGGTGCGGTCTTCCGGAAGAGGCGGCAGAAGGCAGCGACGCCATCTGCCTGCTGACCGACTGGGCCCAGTTCAAGGATATCGATCTGCATCAGCTGGCCGGCAGCATGCGCCGCCAGATTCTGATCGACGGCCGCAACGTCTACTCCAAGGAGCAGATCGAAGGCACCGGGTTGGAGTACCACTCGGTCGGCCGCCCGCAGATGGGCGGATTGAGCGGTTATTCCCCAAGCGTCGCCGGGGCTGTGTAATCCAGAATCTCTTGCCCTTATGAGCGCAGCTTTAGCTGCCGCTCCGCTCCTTGCCCTATAGCTGCCGCCCAATAAGCGGCAATACCGGATCTTTATCCGGTAGCTTGGCCGGTGGTTGAAGCGAGCAAAAAAGGCGATGCTTCCAGACTGCTCGCCCGAGCAAGCAGGAGTTCTTAACCGTAAGCTGTTATGGAATGGAACGGAGAGGGATTTTGGAACTGTAGGAGCGTATGCGTCCGCCTTTGTCTCCGGATTTCAACCGCGAAGAGCGTTCAATCAGGAAATCTGGAGACAACAGCGGCCGAAAGTCCAAACATTCCTTGCAGTGACTCTCATAACAGTGTGGTCTTTAAGAATTTTTGCGAAGCCAGCAGTGCTGCTCAAAGCAGTCCATCTTTTGCATCTGCACCGAGCGGCAGCTTACAATAACAATCCGATATTTTCGCGACAACACATAAATAGGAGGGTTCACTTATGAAACTGGTACTTCTATCAGGCGGTTCTGGTAAACGGCTATGGCCTTTGTCCAATGATTCACGTTCGAAGCAATTTCTGAAGGTACTGGAAAGCCCGACGGGTGAACCGGAATCTATGGTACAGCGTGTCTGGAGACAGCTTGAGGAAGCGGGCATGACAGGTTCGTCTTATCTGGCAACGGGCCGCAGCCAGGTGGAATCGATTCAGAGCCAGCTTGGCAGCGAGGTTCCGATCATCGTTGAGCCTGAGCGCCGTGATACCTTCCCGGCCATAGCACTGACAGCAGCTTACCTGTATTCGATGGCCGGTGTTTCTCCGGACGAAACCGTCGCTATCCTGCCTGTTGATCCCTATGTAGAAGCTTCATTTTTCGATACCGTAGTCCAGCTTGAGCAGACCATGGAGGAAAGCGGCGCAAATCTGGCGCTGATGGGCGTAGTTCCTGAACATGCGTCAGAGAAATACGGATATATCATCCCTACCAGTGCTGAGGCGGGAACAAGCGGATATCTGCAAGTGAGCCATTTCCAGGAAAAACCTGACCGTGTACAAGCCGAAGGTCTGATCAGCAAAGGAGCCCTTTGGAATTGCGGGGTATTCGCTTTCCGCTTGGGTTATCTGCTTGATATTCTGCAACGCAAAGGGCTGCCGCTTAACTACGAGGAACTTCAGAAGCAGTATAAACTGCTTGCCTCCATCAGCTTTGACTATGAAGTGGTGGAAAAAGAGGAGAATATCGTGGTTCAGCCTTATGCAGGCTTCTGGAAGGACCTGGGTACCTGGAACACGCTGACCGAAGAAATGAGCAGCAATCTGGTAGGAAAAGGTGTTGTCACGGCCGATTCTGAGGGGACCTGCCTGATCAATGAGCTGGATATTCCGATCACAGTCATCGGGGCGAAGGACTTAATTATCGCCGCCAGCCCGGATGGCATCTTGGTTACGCATAAAGCGGAAAGCCCGCGGATCAAAGAAGTATTGAAGTCTTACGAGCAAAGACCGATGTTCGAGGAACGCCGCTGGGGCCATTACAAGGTCATTGATTATGTGAAGTACGATGAGGGCAATGAAGTCCTGACTAAGCGGATTTTTATTGAAGAGGGCAAGAACATCAGCTACCAGCTGCACCGCAAACGCAGTGAAATCTGGACCTTTGTAAGCGGGGAAGCCAGTATTGTGATTAACGAGAAAATGCATAATGTGAAGGCTGGCGATGTGGTTCGCATCCCAGAAGGCACCAAACATGCGATCCTTGCGCTGACGGATGTGGAGTTTATCGAAGTGCAGACCGGATCCGAGCTGGTGGAAGAGGATAATATCCGAATCACCTTGGACTGGAAGGATATAGCATTGCACCAGTTCATTTCGTAGGCCTAAATAATCTATTTAACCAATTGTTACAAATCCAAAACAGGTATTTAGAACCATTTATTAAGAAATCTTCATTTTTGCTATAAACCTACAACTTAATAGAGTCGATACTTACGGTAAGAAGGAGAAATCCTTCCAAAACGACAAAGGCAAACCTACTCGAAAGATAGGGACGCAAAGCTATAGGGCCTCTTAAAAGTGGCAGCCTGGCTACCGAAAGGAAGATCATTTTGAAAACTTACCGTAAGTTTCGTTTGTTGTCCGCCGTGTTGTCTCTGGCTGTGTTTTTGTCCGCCGTACCGCTTGGACTAGGATTTGCACCTTCCTCGGTTAAAGCAGCTTCAAGTACAGCTGTGCCAGTTAATCCGGACGCTTCAGCTGAAGCCGTCAAGCTCCTCGATAGTCTGTATTCTATTTCCGGAAAAGGAATTATTTCAGGCCAGCATGATTATCTGGAGAGCCCGGATGAATTTAGCAACAAGCTGAAAGGAACAAGCGGACAATATGCCGCACTTCACGGATATGAGCTGGGAGTTATCAGCGGACAATCCGAAAGCACCGCCGCAATGCAACGGAAGAATGTAGTCAATAGTGCGATCAACTGGTCTAAATCCGGCGGTATCGTAGCCATGACTTTTCATGAGAATCTGCCGGGCACTACGTATGATTGGGCTAATGTGCAGAAATCATTGACACAAGCAGAGTTTAACAAATATATAACACCAGGTACGGCACAGTACAACGCACTGATTGCCGATCTCGATAAAGTTGCAGTTTCACTCAAAAGCCTGCGGGATGCAGGAGTCCCCGTACTTTGGAGACCTTACCATGAGATGAACGGAGACTGGTTCTGGTGGGGAAAGAAGACCAACTTCGCCGGACTGTGGAATATTATGTATGACCGGTTTGTTAACTATCATAAACTTAACAATCTGCTGTGGGTATGGAATCCGAATGCTCCGAATGCCTGGTCTGATCCCTATGAGCTGACCTATCCTGGTGCGAATAAGGTCGATGTACTTGCAGCTGACATATACAATAATGATTATATGAATAAATATTATGACAGCCTGGTCAGTCTGGCTGCCGGTAAACCGGTTGGCATCGGTGAGAATGGCGAGATGCCGAGTATAGCTAAGCTGCAGCTATCCCAGAAGAATTACGTTTATATGATGAACTGGGGAAAAATGCTCTATGATAACAACAGCACGACTACAATCACAAGCTTTATGAATGACAGCTACACCCTGACCCGGGATGAATATAAGGCATGGACAGTCCCTGGTGCAACGGCAACGCCGACAGCAACGCCAACAGCGACACCAACGGTAGCGCCAACAGCGACACCAACAGTAGCGCCAACAGCGACACCAACGGCAACGCCTACAGCGACACCAACTCCAACGGTAGCACCTACAGCTACACCAACGCCGACCTCCTTACCTGAAAATACATTGCAGGCACCGGTACCGCTGGTAAACGGGCTTACAGGTGAATATTTCAAGAATATGACGCTGTCCGGCACGCCTGTGCTGGTACGCAATGATAGTTTACTTAATTTCAACTGGCGTCAGGCATCACCGGATGCTTCATTGCCTGTAGATATTTTTTCCGTACGCTGGACCGGTCTGATTAAGCCTTCTTATAGTGAAACCTATCAATTCTATACAACATCGGATGATGGTATTCGTGTCTATGTGAATGGAACGGCCGTTATCGACAGCTGGATGAAACAGAGCGGTACCGAGCGTACCGGAAGCATTGCCCTGAAAGCAGGACAGTATTATGACATTAAAGTAGAATATTATGAAAATGCCGGTGACGCCAATATCCGGATGATGTGGCAGAGTCCAAGCCAGGCCAAAGTAACCGTTCCTTCAAGCGCATTGTTCTTAAAAAGCTCCATATCATCTATAAATACTGTTGAATCGTCATTAATGACGAATTCGCTGGCCATGGTACAGACAGTAACAGTGTCGCCAGCGCCGACAGCAACGCCAGCGCCGACAGCAGCACCAACGCCGACAGCAACGCAAGCGCCGACAGCAGCTCCAACGCCGACAGCGGCACCAACGCCAACAGCGGCACCAACGCCAACAGCAACGCCAACGCCAGCGCCGACAGCAGCACCTGCGGTCAACGGGCTGCAAGGGGAGTATTTCAACAATATGCAGCTGGCGGGAACTCCCGCAGTTGTACGCACCGATGCGGTTCTTGACCTCAACTGGCGTTTGGGCTCGCCGGATGCGGCAATCGGAGTGGATTTCTTCTCCGTACGCTGGAGCGGTAAAATTAAGCCGCTGTATAGTGAGACGTACCAAATCTATACCTCTTCAGACGACGGTGTCCGTGTCTGGGTCAATGGCAGTCTCATCATCGACAGCTGGGTGAAGCAGAGTGGAACCGAACGCATGGGAAGCATAAACCTGCAGGCAGGACAGTTATATGATATTAAAGTGGAATATTATGAGAACCAAGGGGATGCAAGAGCGAAGCTGATGTGGGAAAGCCCGAGCCAGTTAAAGGGGACTGTCCCAACAAGCGCCTTGTTCCTACCTTCTGCTTCCTAAAATAAGCGATCGGCAGTCTGTTATATCACCGCCGTCACTGATGCTGGTTAAGCCGTTACAATACTAAATCCTCAAAAGTCCACCTATTAGGGCCCTGCTTACCAGCAGGGCTACTAAGCTATAGGCCTCAGTTGGCTGCAAAGTGACTGTCCTGCTAAGGGAACCGTCACTTGCTTCATAGAGGTTTAACGGCTGGAGAAAGGAGTTAACATTGAACACTAACCGCAAGTTCCGGCTATTTACGACGATTTTGCCTATTATCTTCATTCTCTCTTTACTGCCCTGGTCGGAGGTACGCAGCCTTCCTGTTACCCGGACTGTGTCTATCCCGGCAGCAGTGAATACTCCGATCAATCCTAACGCTTCCCAGGAGGCGGCCGATTTGCTGACCTATCTATCGAATCTCAGCGGTAACGGCATGATTTCAGGACAGCATGACTATCTGGAAAGTCCTGATGAATTCAACAATAAGCTGAAAAAGGCCACCGGGCAATCTGCTGTTTTGCACGGTTATGAGCTTGGAGCAATCAATAATCAATCGGAATCGGCCATTAAGCGGCAGCGTAAGGCTGTGGTGAACAGTGCAATTAAATGGCATAAGGGCGGAGGCATTGTAGCGATGACCTTTCATCAGAACCTGCCCGGCACTTCTCCGGAATGGGCCAATGTGCATATGAGTCTCAGCCAGGAGATGTTTGATGCCTATGTGACTCCGGGAACAGCACAATATAAGAATCTGATTGCCGATATTGACGAGATTGCCGGGTATCTGGAAGATCTTCAGGATGCCGGAGTACCGGTTCTGTGGCGTCCCTATCATGAAATGAACGGAGACTGGTTCTGGTGGGGGAATAAAGACAACTTCACTAAGCTCTGGGACATCATGTATAACCGTTTAACAAACACGCACAAGCTGAACAATCTGTTATGGGTATGGAACCCTAATGCACCTAATGAATGGTCGGATGACTTTGAACCCTATTTTCCCGGATCGGGAAAAGTGGACATTCTGGCGGCAGATATTTATAACAATGACTTCAAGCAGTCCTATTATGAGAATCTGCTGAAGCTGGCAGACGGAAAGCCTATCGGCATCGGGGAAAGCGGAGAGCTCCCAGACCCTGTTATATTGTCTCAAACCCAAAGTAAATGGGTATATACCATGACATGGGGGAAAATGCTGACTGAAAAAAATGATCTGCAGAAAATCAAAAATTTTATGAATGATAATTACATCGTTTCCCGCGATGATTATATTATTATGCTCGCCAGCAATCCGAACACGAAGCCTTCCGCTTCGACCAAGGGATTAAGGGCGCAATATTTCAACAATATTGACCTGTCCGGCGGAGCACAGCTGATTCGTAATGACAACAAGATTGACTTCAACTGGCATGGGGACGCTCCGGCAGTCGGCCTTGGGAAGGATCTCTTCTCGGTTCGCTGGACCGGATCGATCATGCCGATATATAGTGAGAGATATACGTTTACGGCCTCTTCGGATGACGGAGTGCGGCTCTGGATTGACGATAAACTGGTGATTGACAGCTGGAAGAAGCAGAGCGGCGTCGGACGTGAGGGAAGCATCGAGCTTACCGCCGGAACCTCATATGCTATTAAAGTGGAGTACTATGAGAATCGCGGGGACGCCAATATCCGTTTATTGTGGAAGAGTGCCAGCCAGAAGCAGGGGGTTATCCCCAAAAGTGCATTAACCCTCCCTAAGTAACCTAATCTAGCTTTACGACTTATTAGCAGACACCCCAGAAGAAAGCGAGGACAAAGGAATGAGGACTAAGAAAAAAACAACCAGACCTCTAAAGTTACTACTAAAATTTGCGGCATTAACCATCTTGTTTCTTATGTCCGTTTCTGTCTTCGGAGATGATGGGACGAAGCGGGGCGAAGTGGAGGTAGACATGACTAAGTTGTCCTCAGCGGCTGATGCAGGTCCGGCTTTGCCGGACGGCAATGTACTGTGGCAGCTGGGGCAGCGTGATGGATCTGCCGGAGAATTTGCAGCTTTCGGTTCCTCAGACGCTAAAAAGACTTATAATGCTGTCTCTACCGTAGCCAAGGCCGCTGAGCTGAAAAGCGTTCCTTCGGGCCTGCGGGGAGACACCAACCCTGAATTGATTATTACGTATAATTTGAATAAGATCCCGGCGAACGGGGTCTTATTTCGCGTAAGTATTCTCGATGCATACAAATCCGTTCCGCAAATGAGTGTCTTCTCCAATCATCAGCTGTCAGGCATGATCCAGATTGCCGGCGTTGCCGGGACGGACAGCAAATATACTTTCCGCAAAACGTATGAACTCTATATCCCGAAGGAACAGCTGGTGCAGGGCATTAACGAGCTGAAGCTGCGGACTACACGCGGTATTTATTCCTCAAGTATGGAAG
Source organism: Paenibacillus tianjinensis (assembly GCF_017086365.1). NCBI lineage: Bacteria > Bacillati > Bacillota > Bacilli > Caryophanales > Paenibacillaceae > Paenibacillus > Paenibacillus tianjinensis. The sequence goes on from NZ_CP070969.1 coordinate 952,104, forward strand.
ATAAGTACGACTGGTGGACCTGGGATTCCTTAAGTCTCGAATCGCTGAATGCCCCAATTAAGGAGCCGATTCACGGCAGCTATACACTGACCGGCACAATGGTCAACAACAAGCAGTTTTATTTTGATGAAGGTGCGGTTACTCATTTGCCTTACATCATGAAGTGGCTTGGCGTGGCATACAGCGGCAACATTATGCGCACCAGCTGTGCCAGCGATGTCGGCCGCTCCTGCTCTAACATGGAGGATTATTACAAAGTGCTTAGGGATTACAATATGCAGTCAGTTGCCCTGTATCTGTACACGGGAGATATTAAGCTGAAGGCTGACGGTTCGCTGCCGGAAGAGGCAGAGAAGAAGCTGACTGATTATTTTAGGCAATACGGCTCATACTTTCAGTATTATGAAGTCGATAATGAGCCAGGCCTGTTCAATCGTTCAAAAGCTGTCAATCTGGCGATCGCCGATTGGCTGAATAAGAAAGGCAAGTCAATTGCCCCCCATTTGCAGACAGTGGCACCGGGGTGGGCTTACTGGCCGAGCTACAGCGCGGATTCCTGCGGCAATCAAAAGGGGGCGGTCAAACAGTGCGGTGACCCTGACGGCTGGGAACGTGATCCGAAGCAGCGCAATGAGCTCGAAGAGGTAACCGATTTGACCAACGGACATTCCTACGGGGAATCCTATATTTTCAGCAACGGAGGCAGCTTTACTGAGAATCTCAAGACCTTCGGCGGAGCTGCAGACGGCCTGGGCAAAAAAATGCTGACGACTGAATTCGGTACTTCGGATAGCCACGTGGATGCTTACCAGTATGGGGCTTCCGAGGCTACAGCAGCAGTGTTTGACCGGATTATGCGCGCCCATATCGGTTATGCGGATATGTTTGTGCAGCATGCCGCCTTTTTCAAAAACTTCAGTTTGTTTAAATACGGATTCAATCTGGAGGAGCATGATCCGGCCAAGACTGAGATTTACTATACAAAAACAAACGAGGATTCCCGTGTCAGTATCATGAGAAGACTTAGTCTCGCATATGCAACGCACGGTACACCGTTAACCTATCAGATCAGTAATAAGGATCAGCTGGCAGACAAACTTGTATACGTCCGTGCTGTAGACACCTCTACCCTTACGCCGTTACCAGGCAGCGGTGCAACCTCCAATAAACTGCTGATTAACTTTGTGAACTTTGAAGAGACCACGCAAAAGGTCTCCGTGAAGGTAACAATGCCGAAAAAAACAGTTTACGAAGGAGAACGGTTTGGCAACGGAGATACTTATGAGGAAGCCCGCAGTTATATTCCTGGCAGAAGTGCAACACCTGTACTGGAATTTAACGAGACCCTCGCCCCGGGGGAGGCAGTGCAGTATATTCTGCAGCCCTCCTCAGAGGTAGCGGATACGGCGCCCCAAGGCTTCAAAGCCGCCGCAATCAAAGGATTATCCATGAAACTGAACTGGCTGGAGGCCCCCGGAGCAAGTTATGAAGTGCTCCGGGCCGACGGCTCCGGCGGGGATCTGAAGGTTATTGCAACGGGAATTCAAGAAACCGGATACATCGACAGCAAGCTTCAGGAAGGTACGCTTTACACCTATGCTGTAAGAGTTGCTGGTTCAGGTGTGATGTCTGAGAAAGTGCAGATTACGGCTACTGGTCTGGTTCCGCTTGACCGGACCGAATGGAATGTGTCGTCCAATGTCAATACCGAAGCCTCGAATCCGTCAAGTGCGATAGACGGGGACCGGCGTACACGCTGGGATACCGGCAAACATCAGGCCTCGGGAGAATACTTTCAGATTGACCTTGGCAAAGAGCATGCGGTGGAGGCTGTAGAGCTGGATTATTCATTGTCCTCCTATGACTATCCGCGTGGTTATGAGCTTTATGTATCTAATGATGCGGTAAATTGGAAGCTCATGGTTAGGGGAAAAGGGCAGCTGAACAGCACCAAGATTAGCTTTTCCCAAGTAAAAGCCCGCTATATCAGAATTTTGCAGACGGGTTCCGGCGGCAACTACTGGTCCATTCAGGAGATGCAGGTGTACTCAAGAGAATAATAAGCTTGATGGCAGAGAAATACTGCTTAATAAGGAGACCCAGCTATATTTATGGCCGGGTTTTTTTGCGTTGAGGGAATCTTCCGTCATAGGGAAGTTCAATACACGGAAGGATGTATGATGCTCCAGAGTTTGTGCATTCTATATGCAGTGTGGACCGGTTGTCTCAAAAAAAGCATTTTAGGGTTAATAACGTAAATAACGCTGGAACATCGGTAAGCATTTTACGAATAGAACAGGGGGGAGAGGCGGAAAATGACTCATTTAGCGGACAGTGTTATCTTATTACTCGCCGTTCTGCTGCTGATTGGAGTGCTATCAACCAAATTCTCGACACGATTCGGGATGCCGGCGCTGGTGCTTTTTATCTTGGTAGGGATGGTGCTTAGTCATTTTGTATATTTTAATAATGTATCTTTAACTCAAATTGCCGGAATATTTGCGCTTGTAGTCATTTTATTCGAGGGAGGAATGCAGACGAGCATAAAGGATATCCGGCCTGTTATGGCATCCGCATTGTCCCTGGCTACGATCGGGGTACTGCTGACGACTGCCATTGTAGGGGTGTTCGCCAGGTTTGTGCTCGGAGTGCCGTGGGCAGAAAGCCTTCTGTTCGGGGCAATCGTTGGTTCCACAGATGCAGCTGCAGTTTTTTCCGTTCTAGGCGGCAAAAATATTGACAAGCGCCTGACCTCCACACTGGAAGCAGAGTCCGGAAGCAATGATCCGATGGCTGTTTTTCTGACCGTTTCGCTGATCGAATGGATTGAACATCCGGAAACGGCCATATGGAGCATGCTGCTGTCCTTTTTCTGGGAGATGGGGATCGGACTCCTCATGGGAATTCTGATTGGCAAGCTGGCTATATATTTAATCAATCGCATCAATCTGGATTCCACCGGACTGTACCCGGTGCTGGCGATAGGATTTGCTGTCCTGACCTACGGCGTTTCGACGCTCGTGCACAGCAGCGGACTGCTCGCCGTTTTTGTGATGGGATTGACCCTCGGCAACTCAGAACTGATGTACCACCGGACCATTATGAATTTCAATCACGGGTTCGCCTGGATGATGCAGATTGCTATGTTTATCCTGCTCGGTCTGCTGGTTTTCCCTCAAGAGCTCTCTGAGATAGCCTGGCAGGGGCTGCTGTTGTCTGTAATTCTGATGCTCGTGGCCCGGCCAGTCGGGGTATTTATAAGCCTGCTGTTTGCCAAATTTTCAGTCCGTGAGAAGACATTGTTATCCTGGGCAGGTCTGCGCGGCGCGGTGCCGATCGTACTGGCTACCTACCCGCTTCTGGCCGGGCTTCCTGAGGGGCGGATGTTTTTTAATGTAGTTTTCTTCGTTGTCCTGACTTCGGCTGTTATTCAGGGGACAACCATCTCTCCGCTGGCTTCCAGGTTAAAGCTGGTGGGTAGTGACGAAGCAGCACAGCCGTCGCTTATGGAATTGGTTGCGCTTGGCAAAACGGATTCCGAATTCAATCATATCGGGATTGAGTCAAGTATGCCGATTGCCGGAATGCAGATTGCGCAGCTGAATTTGCCGGATGACATTCTCTTTACGGCGATTATCCGCAATAAGGGAATCGTTACGCCGCACGGCAGTACTGTGATCCTCCCCGGAGATACCGTTTATGTGCTGAGTCCTAAGGCTAAACGCGAGGAAATGCGGGCGGTTTTCCGCAGCGGAAAAGGCAAGGCAGCGGAAACATATATTCCGCCAGTGTAACAAAGATGCTAATAATGTAATGTTTTATTCCACAGTCAGGTAATTTGTGTCAATATAGGTGCGTTTGGATGAATGTGACACAGATAACAGGTTTCTAAAAGGAGGTATGCTAGAATTTGCAGCAATAAAAAGGTAAAATGCCTTGCGAGAAAGCAATATTTATGTTATATTGTATATAGATTTAGAACAAGTCTAAATACAATAAACAATATATAATTAAACTATAGGAGGTTATTTAGAATGAGTACTCACGTAAAAAACCAAACAGAACTGCACGCAGCATTGAACCGCCAAACCGCGAACTGGAGCCTGCTCGGAGTGAAACTGCATCACTATCACTGGTATGTGAGCGGAGCGCAATTTTTCACTCTGCATGCCAAATTCGAAGAACTCTACACTGAAGCAGCCACTTATGTGGACGACCTGGCTGAGCGGTTGCTCGCTATTGGCGGCAAGCCTGCCTCTACGATGACGCAATATTTGTCCCTGTCAGAGCTGAAGGAAGCTGCTGGAGGCGAAAGCCCTAAAGAAATGGTTGCCCAGCTCGTTAAAGACTTCGCGCTTGTCTCCGAGGAGCTGAAGAGCGCCATCACGGCTGCGGAAGAACTTAGTGATCAACCGACTGCTGATCTGCTGATTGGCATCAGAAGCAGTGTTGAGAAGCATGCCTGGATGCTGAACGCCTATCTGGCGTAAGGCCATACTATAACTGAAGGCTAGGACTGCAGCCCGGTGTACGGATTGCAGGAAGCAAAGAGTGCCCGTGCGATGACCGCACGGGCACTCTTTGTTCAAATGACAAGTCATCTATTTGATAAATACACCGCCAAACGGAAGTGCCTCGCGAAGAAACCGTTTAATAATACCGTCCTCGTTATTATCCCGCTCGAAGCGGTGGCTTTGGCGTCCCGCCTGAAACAGCACAGGTCCATGGCCTGTCATCTTCCAGTGATAGCTCATATGTTGGCTGGCCAGATGATTACCGTACACGGTCAGCTCAAGCTTGGCATTCTCCGGATACGCTATAATACTGCCTGCATCAACATAGAGCGGATCGGAGGGATGAAGCTCGGCTTCGCACACCGTTCCCTCCGTCAGTATACCGATGCTCCCGTTGCCGGCAAATTTGACTTTGACAATGTCGCGGGTAACCAGCATATTCTTCATGCTTAGCACCCGTGTCTGCATTGTGATTCCTTTACTGTAGAAGAAGAGATGCCTGAAATCATAGAGCAAATCGCTTTTACCGTTCAGCTGTAAGGTTTTGATCCGGTAGCCGGGAGGCAGTGCCGCTACAAAACGGCAGGGGCCGGACATATCCGAACGGATCAGCTTGCGCTTGCGGTACATGCCTTTGACGTCCATCAGCCGGTCTGCCCGTCCTGATGAGGGGCCCTGATAGGCAATAATTTGCTGGGGATGCAGCACATGAACCTCTTCATTCTCCCCGACAGTAAAAGCAACGGCCTGTCCGCTGCCGCTGTCGCCTTCATCCTGGACATCGACGTTCATCGTACACACTCCTTCATATTAGAGAGATTCCAGGCTGCTAGCGCAACCGGTCCCCTCTTCTTGAGCGGTGGCGCATGGTAAAGCGCAGCAGCCGGATAATCAGGAAATAACCAAGAATAAGGGCAAAGCCGGTAATCACCGTAACCTTTATCCGGTTATAGTAGTTCTCACGCGCAGTGCGGTCATTTTTCAGCTCGTCAACCACCAGGCTTAACTGGCGGTTCTGCTCCTGCAGGGCCTCGTTCTGGGAACGGTACGCTTCCATTTGCTCCTGGGTCTGTCCTAGTGCGTCTACTGTCTCACTGAGCTCATCTTTGGTCTGCTGAAGCTCTTCAACCGTCTCCTGGTAGTTTTCCTGCAATTGATTCACTTCACCGGGCAGTTCTGAGAAGTTCTGCAAGCCTTTATATAAATCGCTGAAATAATTGGCTTCTGCTGTCGGTGCCGGGACGTAAGCGGATACTCCAAGCAATAGCAGAGCCGAACCAAGCAGCTTCATCCATAAGTTTGATAAGTGCATTTTTCTGTTCATCTTATTCACCGCCTGTATAGGTTCAACCTGCTCTTATTTTAACATAGAGCAGTATTTATAGGCATTAATCAACAAGGTTTGACATCATTTGGCGCCTAGTGGAAGATCAGCTCATTACTTGCGGCCGCCGGGACTTAAGCATTTTTACCCTGAGGCTGACAGCAGTAACCATAGAGTAATACAGTACTGCGGACTGGCTGGTTTCATTTTGGCTACCTTGCAGCAGGAATATAACGTATACTTTGAACGGGAAGGGGCTGAGGATATGAATAAATGGCTGAAAACGCTGCTGTTTCTGGCAGGGTCGGCGCTATTGACACGCTTAATTCCATTTTCATCGCTATTCCGCAATCTGGATACGATGTTCCATGAATTCGGGCATGCGCTGATGACCCTGCTTCTCTCAGGTGATGTGCTGAGAATAGAGCTGTATGCGGATCACAGCGGTGTGACGTATTCTGCGGTTGAAGCCGGACTAAGACCGGTGCTGGTGTCGTTGTCAGGATATCCAGTGGCCTCTTTATTCGCCCTGCTGCTGTTTTATTTGTACAGCAGGGGACGTCAGCGGTTGGGGCTGCTGCTGTCTGCTGCTGTGGCGCTGATTATGCTGGTGCTGTATGTCAGGGGCGCCTTCGGTATACTGTGGCTCAGCGGTTTGATCGCACTCAATCTGGCAATGGTTTTCCTGTGGCCCAAGGCAAGCAAATATTACTATTTGTTTCTGGCCTTTCTGACCCTGGAGGAATCTGTTATGGGCACGCTGTATCTCCTGTCAGCTTCACTGATGACCCCGTCCCGTGCAGGTGATGCTGCCAATTTAGCCGGATTAACACCTTTGCCTGCTATATTATGGGCGTTGGTCTTTTTTCTTTTTTCATTCCTTTGCGCGAAGTGGTCTCTGGGATATTTTTTCAGGCAGGAACGTTTGCAGAAACAAAAAGTCGGCAGGTAGAATCATTCATTTCGTCACGTTTAGACAAAAACTCATCTTTAGCAAAGAGGCTGTCCCATAAGTAGATTTTTTCGAGTAGAGACAGACCCTTTTCATTATTCAAAACCGAAAAACGTCAACAATGTAGCGATTCTCCTGTTATTGGAGGATCGCTGCTCTGCGTTTTTGGTCGTTTGCAGCTTGCTTCAGTAGATTGTGGGCAAGGGAAAGCCATCCGACTTCAAGCGTCACTTTTTCCATGCCGCGAAGCAGAAACCGCCGGAAACCCCGGTTGTTCTTTAGTTGTCCAAATACACTTTCTGGTTCTGTCATTCGACGTACGGCCAAAGTGAAGCCTTCCTCGCTTTGCAAAATTGCCCGAGCTTGTTTCTGGTACCGCAGTCGTTCCAGACTGACAACCACTTCCCGATTTCCTTCGGCTTTCGTACATCTTTCCTTCAGTGGACAGCCCACGCAGCTCTGGCTACGGTAATGACGTTTTCGGATTTCATATCCACTCTCTAACGTTTCCTTGCTTTCTTTGCGAAAATGCAGCGTTTGTCCGGCGGGGCATGTCCATGTATCCACGGCTTCGTCGTACGTCCAGTTCTCAATCTTTCCGATATTCTCTTTCCACGCTTTGCTCTTTTCTTTGTGGTAGCTGCCGTATTTGACCACGGCCTTCACGTGTTCGTTTTCCAAATAGGCATAATTTTCTTCACTGCCGTAGCCGGCATCCGCGATCACCGCCCTCGGAAGTCTCCCTAGGATCTGCCGCACCTTTTCTAAGTGCGGCTGTAAACAACGCGTATCCGTCGGTCTTTGGTGTAGACTGTACGCCAAAATAAACTGGTTTTCGGTGCCGATCTGTACATTGTAGCCGGGTTTGAGTTGACCGTTTCGCATGTGATCTTCCTTCATCCGCATGAAGGTGGCATCCGGGTCCGTCTTACTAAAGCTGTTTCGGTCCCCGAGCAGGTTTTGGTATTGCTCATATTTCAGCAGTCTCGGAAACAGATCCTTACGGAGCCTCCGAACCGCTTTTTTCAATGGCTTGTTCTTGGGCTTCTTCAGCAGTTGCGACTCTAACGACTGGGTCATTTGTTCAAGTTTCTCACTGTCGATCTCGGCGGACTCGCCAAGTTCGCTCAGGTCCTGGCCGCGGTGTTCCTGTTCTTCTTGTTTCTCTGCAGCCTCAATGTCGGCAAACAATGCATGTACCTTTTCTTGCAGCTTGGCTTTATGCTTACTAACGGCTTTACCCCACACGAAGGTATAGCGATTCGCATTTGCCTCTATTTTTGTGCCATCTACAAAATAATGCTCGAAGGAGATGTATTTCTCGTCCGCCAGAAACTGAAGCACGGCGGTAAATACCATTTCTAGGACGTCCTTCATCCGCTGAGAACGAAAGCGGTTGAGCGTGCGGAAATCCGGGCGTTGTCGTCCCGCTAGCCACATGAAGGGAATGTTTTCTCGGACCGCTTTGGCGATTTGCCGGGAGGAATAAATGCGCTGCGTATACGCATAGATAATGACTTTGGTGAGCATTTTAGGGTGGTAGCTGTCACGGCCGCCACCGGGATAGGCAGCGTCAAAGATGGTGTCGTCTAGCCGATTGACGGCTGCGTTAACGACACGAACGAGGTGGTTTTCGGGAATATCTTCTTCCAGATCCATTGGCAAGCAAAGTTGGTCCATGGTATATTGAATGTACAAAAGAAACCTCTCCTTTGAAATGGTTGTGTGGTAACTCCATTTTACCAAAGGATGGTTTCTTTTTTGTGCGATTTTTAAAGATTGTAGATCCATTTCCCGCTTAAACAGCGGAGAGGACGGAACGATTGTGGAAAAGCGGCAGCGGTCGCCTTGGTCTCCGGATTTTCACCGCTAAGGGGAATGAAAAAAATCTGGAGAGCACAGCGATTGGAACAACGGTCCGTTCGCGGAGCGTCCACCCAAGTGCTCACGTTGATCCTACTTAAAAAAACAGGGGCTATCCCAAGCAGCCATTTCATGGCTTTTGGGACAGCCCCTTTTTTTGTCGATAATATAGATGCGAACATACATTCCATGACAAGGAGTTGTCCGCCATTATTGGTACATTAATAGAAGAACCAAAAAAAGAAAGAGGTGGAAATATGCAAGCAAGTATCCAGCCCATATTTACATGGAGCCGCAACCGTGTTTTTGCAGGAGTTTCCCAGAGTTTAGTGTTGCTTGTGGAATGGAAAGGCCTTACTCCGCGTGAGGAGCTGCGCAAGAAAAGCCGGAAACTGCTTGCCCGGGAAATTGAGCTGCGCATATGGCTTGAAGCCCACATGACTTTTACAGGAGCTTATGGCTGCATCACTGAAGCAGGAGAAGGAAGATCGCTGCTGCTGAAGCTGGGTAAGATCCATTCCGGGTCCCGCAAATTCATCTGTCTTGAATTTAAAACCGAAGCCATGCCTGCCGGAATTCATGAAGCACTCTGGCTGCAATGGCAATACAGACAACCTCCTGTGGAGCGGATAAGAGAGCTGCCGCTGCAAAAGCTGGGACTGGAATATACGCATCATACCGATGTGCTGGGTAATGGCAGCAGCTTTCATGTTGAGAAGCATATGGAGCTGCTGAGAACGGTGAAGGTACTGGAGGAAGCAGCAATGCTGCGTACGCGTAACGCGGACCCGTCACTCTCCGAGAAATTGCGGAGACAGGCAGATAAACTGCTGCTGCTGGCGGCGCGCTCTGGTGATACGCAGCTGGTGAAGGAGGCGGAGATGGTGTATAGACAGCTCGAGGCTTAACTCAGCTGCACATGATGAAGGGGTGGAACGAAGCAGAATATTAGTTGGAATGAATTGAAACATACATAATAGCACAACCCGAACTCTCTTTCTCGATCATTTAACAGCTCATGTAATATATGTGTGGTAATGTAGTAAAATAGTTCTATTATATTATCTTAATTCGGTTATTACATTATTAGTTGTAGATATATATAACTAATTCATTTAAAATAATGGGTCTATTTTACCATATATCAAGGGGAACTGAACAATGACAGACCGATTAATCCGGCTGATGCGCATTATCACACTAGTGCAAGCTAAACCTGGGATCCTGGCACGTGAGCTGGCGGAACGCTGCGGCAACAGTGAAAGAACGATATATCGGGATATGGACGCGCTAAGCGCAATGCATATCCCGATTACCCATATGGGACATGGGAAGGGATATGCGTTTATCGGTAACTTTGCATTGTACCCTTTAGATCTGACGGATAGTGAGGCGGCTGCATTTTCCCAGCTGCGCCATGTGATGAAAGACATCAAGCCTTTGCTGCCGACTGAATTTGAAAATGCCTATGAGAAAATAATGGCTGTACAATATAAGCAGAAAGCAGAAAGGGAAGAAAAAATGGAAAGCGTCACAAAAGAAGCCGGGAATCTTTGGACGGAACGGAGTCCATTGGCGATCGAGCAATCGGCTTTTTTAACGGAAATATTGTCCGCTGTGATGAAACAAAAAAGCTTCCAGGCGGACTACTGCGAAAATGCAAATGAGGAAAGAGGGTTACAGATTGATCCGTACTGCCTTGTTCCGCTGGAGAACCGGATCTATGTGATCGGCTTATGCCACAGGTTTGGGAGGATCCGGGCTTTTCATGTTAACGGTTTTTCCAATGTCACCCTGCTGAATAACTGGTTTTCAAAAGAGCGGTTTGATATACAGTCCTTTATGTCGCAGAAATGGAGCCTTGATCCGGACAGCCTGCAGATAGAGTTCAGAATTAGATTTTCCGAACGGATGATGGACAGAATCAAACACGAGGAGCTGATGGTAAAACCCAGTAAAGTTGACCGCCAGAACTGCTGCATGCACTTCAAAGTAGCCATCGAACAAGATATCTGTTTTGTCCGCTGGATCATGAGGTTCGAGGAGGAAGCGGAGATTTTGGAGCCGTTTTATTACCGGGACGCATTGAAATATCATATGGAAAGTTGGCTGATGTTATATAAATAATACAGGATGTTACAGGAATTATTCCTGTTTCACCATGATTAAACCTCCTAAATTCATCGGGTTAGTTATGCGTACAAATTTTTCTTGTCTACGGTAGATTTCTATAGTAATGTTATACATTAAATAACAACTATGTTGATTATGCCCGAAATTAATATCATTAGATGTCAGGTTTGGGTTATAATATCTTACTTTTTAAGGGTTTTTCATCCTCCCATTTGACCTTTGTTCAATTTTTAGTAGAAAGAGGGTTCATCATGATCCAGCCAATTCTGAAAATTGAGGATTTGCATACCCATTTTTTTACCGACCGCGGTGAAGTGCCAGCCGTTGACGGTGTTGACCTGTACATCAATCCAGGAGAGGTCCTTGGTGTGGTTGGTGAATCCGGTTGCGGTAAAAGTGTGACCTCATTGTCTATCCTGAAGCTGGTTCCGAACCCGCCAGGGAAGATTGTGGACGGCCGTATCCTATTAAAAGGTCGGGATATCGTTCCGCTTAAGGAAAAAGAGATGCGTAAAATCCGCGGGGATTCCGTATCGATGATTTTTCAGGAGCCGATGACCTCGCTTAACCCTCTGTTTACAGTAGGGCAGCAGATCATCGAAACGGTAAGGCAGCACCGCGGCTTGTCCAAAAAAGAAGCGCGGGAGCACGCAGTCGAGATGCTGAGCAAAGTCGGTATTCCGCGTCCTGAGGCTATTATTGATGAGTATCCGCATCAATTGTCAGGGGGCATGCGCCAGAGAGTTATGATTGCGATGTCGATATCCTGTAGTCCGGAGCTGTTGATTGCCGATGAGCCGACAACGGCGCTGGATGTAACCATTCAAGCGCAGATTCTGGATCTGATCCGTCGCCTGAACGAAGAACAGGGAACAGCTGTGATGCTGATTACCCACGATCTTGGCGTTGTTGCAGAAATGTGCCACCGGGTTGCTGTAATGTATGCAGGCAAGGTGGTCGAAGAGGGCAGCGTTCGTGATATCTTCAAGAATCCGCTGCATCCGTATACCCGCGGCCTGATAGAGTCCGTGCCGCGGATGAATGAGACCCGGGAACGGCTGTATTCCATCCCCGGCAATGTACCGATCCTCAGCACAGAGATGCAGGGCTGCCGGTTCGCTCCCCGTTGTGCGAATGTTATGGATGTTTGCCGTGAATCGCTTCCGCAGCTTACCCTGCAGGAGGAGCAGCATAGCTGCAGATGCTGGCTGCATGAAGTCAGTCAGGAGGAGGCAGTGGTATGAGCGAAAGCCTGCTTGAGGTTAAGAACCTCAAAAAGTATTATCCGATCAATAAAGGATTCTTCAATAAAACGCAGGGCTTCATCAAAGCTGTAGATGATATCTCGTTCTCGGTAAACAAAGGCGAAACCTTTGGTCTGGTAGGAGAGAGCGGCTGCGGTAAATCGACAACCGGGCGTTCGCTGCTGCGGCTGATAGAGCCGACAGCAGGCGAAATCTGGTTTGAAGGGCAAGACATCACGAAGTTGTCGATGGAAGAAATGCGCAGGCGCCGCCGGGAAATGCAGATTGTGTTTCAGGATCCGTTCTCCTCACTTGATCCGCGAAATACGGTGCAGCGGATTCTGGAAGAGCCGATGATCGTTCACGGTGTAGGCGATGCTAAGCAGCGGAGGGCTGCCGTGGAGCGGCTGGCTGACGTTGTTGGTCTTGCCAAAGCGCATCTGCAGCGGTATCCGCATCAATTCTCAGGCGGACAACGCCAGCGGATCGGCATTGCCAGGGCACTGGCTCTGCAGCCAAAACTGATTATCGCCGACGAACCGGTGTCTGCACTGGATGTTTCCATCCAGTCACAGGTGATCAATCTGATGCAGGATTTACAGCAGGAATTCGGATTGACCTACATATTTATTGCCCATGATCTTAGCGTAGTGAAGCACATCTGCGACCGGGTTGCTGTAATGTACCTGGGACGGATCGTGGAGGTTACGGATAAGCATAAGCTGTATGACGAACCACAGCATCCTTATACACAGGCACTGCTCTCGGCGGTTCCTGAACCGGATCCGGATATCCGCAAGGAGCGGGTAATTCTCCAGGGTGAAGTGCCGAGCCCGGCCAATGCACCGGTCGGTTGTGCTTTTAATACCCGGTGTCCGCGGGTGATGGATGTATGCCGGAATGTAAGACCGCCGCTGCTTGAGACCGGAGCAGGTCATTTGACAGCCTGCCATCTCTATGACGGAGAATCCAATGTCCGGCTGGCTTAGAGGACTAACAACCACATCAATATAAGATGAACGGTAGGTATGATTGGAGGCAAAAGCAGCGGAGGGGAAGTTTGGAACTGTAGGAGCGAATGCGTCCGCCTTTAGGTTTGGATTTCTACCGCGAAATGCGGTTAAAATCGGGAAATCCAAACCTAACAGCGGCCGGAAGTCCAAACATTCCCCGCAGCCTGCGTATGATGCCGGAAGGGTGAGGCTAGAGTTCAGTTTATACAGAAAACTCCACCAAGAATGATCCTTTGTATTCATCGTGAACGGTAATGACCGTGAGTAAAGGAAGTGGATTTGGTATATGGCTGCACTTTGCTGCAGCTCCATATAAACGCTTTAATACATTCAATGATAGAAGGGAGCTTTTCTAGAGATGAAGAAATGGAGTAGTCTTGCACTGGCAGTAACTCTTGGGGCTGTTTTGACACTAAGCGGCTGCGGAGGTAATAACAAAAATGCCGGCACAGAAGCAACTGCAGGTACCAATGCAGCGGCAACCACCGCACCGGAAAGCTCTCCGGATGCAGCAGCATCCACACAAGACACATTGATTCTGGGACGCGGCGGCGACTCTGCCTCGCTGGACCCGGCCATCGTAACTGACGGCGAATCGCTTAAGATTGCCCATCAGGTATTTGATTCCCTGCTGGAATACAAGCCGGGAACTTCCGAAGTGCAGCCCTCGCTTGCTGACAGCTGGGAAGTTTCAGCAGACGGTCTGACCTATACCTTCAAGCTGCATCCGGGTGTAAAGTTCCATGACGGAACAGATTTTGATGCTGAGGCGGTTGTGTTCAACTTTACCCGCTGGAGTGATCCTGCAAGTGAGTTCAAATTCGAAGGCGATTCCTTTGATTACTACGATTCCATGTTCGGTCCGGACGGCAGCCGTGTAATCAAAGAAGTGAAGGCTGTGGATGCCACAACCGTACAATTTACACTCAACCAGCCGCAGGCTCCGTTCCTGCAGAATATCGCAATGACCTCGTTCGGGATTGCCAGCCCTACCGCTATTAAAGAGAAGAAAGAGAACTTCAAGAATGAGCCTGTAGGTACCGGGCCGTTTGTCTTCACAGAATGGAAGCATAATGATTCCATTACGCTCGACAAGAACCCGAACTACTGGAAAGAAGGGCTTCCTAAGCTGAACAAGGTGATCGTCCGTTCGATTCCTGACAACTCTGCACGCTTCAATGCGCTGCAGAATGGTGAAATCGACCTGATGGAAGATCTTAGTCCGGATGACCTGTCGACCCTTGAGGGCAACACGGAGCTGCAGAAGATTGAGCGTCCGCCGTTCAATGTCGCTTACCTGGGCTTCAACTTTAACAAGAAACCTTTTGATAATGTAAAAGTAAGACAAGCGCTGAACTATGCTGTAAATAAACAGGCTATTATCGATGCTTTCTTCTCCGGCCAGGCTACTGCCGCTGTGAACCCTATGCCTCCGTCACTGTGGGGCTATAACGATGCTGTGAAAGATTATGAATACGATCTGGACAAAGCAAAGGCACTGCTGGCTGAAGCCGGTTATCCTGATGGTCTTCCGGATACTGTAACCCTGTACGCTATGCCGGTATCCCGCCCTTATATGCCTGACGGCAAAAAGGTTGCGGAAGCCATTCAAGCTGACTGGGAGAAGATCGGTGTGAAAACCGTCATTGAATCTCCGGAATGGGCGACATACCTCGATGACACCAAAGCTGGTGAAAAAGATGATATCTACATGCTCGGCTGGACGGGTGATAATGGCGACCCGGATAACTTCCTGTACACGCTTCTCGACAAGGATGCTATTCCTGGTAACAACCGCAGCTTTTATGTAAATGAAGAACTGCACACTATTCTGATCAATGCCCAGAAGGAAACAGATCAGGCTAAACGCTCCGATCTGTACAAACAGGCTCAGGAAATTATCAAAGCGGATGCGCCTTGGATTCCTCTCGTGCATACAACTCCGCTGCTGGCTGCCAAAGCCAATTTGAAAGGCTATGTTCCAGGTCCGACAGGTACGGAATATTACAGCGAAATTTACTTCGAATAGTAGGATCCATCAGCATTTTCTTGCCGCCGCGCTTGTTGCGGCGGCAAGTTATGTTGTGGATCGCTGGAAGGTGAGCCGACTTGAACTCCTACCTATTAAAACGTGTTATGGTATTAATCCCGGTTCTGATCGGGATGACGATTATTGTATTCTCAATTATCCATGCCATTCCGGGTGATCCGGCAGAGACGATTCTCGGGCAAAAGGCAACTGAGCAGTCCAAACAGGCGCTCCGTGAACAGCTCGGCCTCGATAAGCCGTGGCTGCAGCAGTATTTTAATTATATGGGAGACTTGCTGCAAGGTGATCTCGGGACTTCCATCCGTACTAAAACGCCGATTGCCGAAGAAATTATGCCTTATCTGGCAGCTACACTGGAGCTTACGGCGGCAAGTATGCTGTTCGCCACAATTGTAGGTGTTAATGCGGGGATTCTAAGCGCTTGGCGGCAGAATTCATGGTTTGACTATACCGCGATGATCATTGCACTCATTGGTGTATCTATGCCGATCTTTTGGCTGGGGCTGATGGAGCAGCTGTTATTCGCACTGAAACTGCATTGGCTGCCTTCTATAGGAAGGATGGACCAGCGCAATCCGGTGGAGAGCATCACTAATCTCTATATTATTGATACGATTATTGCTGGACAGTGGGGTCAGCTATGGACGGTTATTAAGCATTTAATCCTGCCAAGCATAGCGCTCGGCACCATTCCGATGGCGATCATCGCCCGGATGACCCGTTCCAGTATGCTGGAGGTTATGAACTCCGACTATATCCGTACGGCTAAAGCTAAAGGAATGTCGCAATTCCTGGTCGTGTACAAGCATGCGCTGAAAAATGCCCTGATCCCAGTGTTAACGGTGGTGGGACTGCAGACAGGCGCTCTGCTCGGCGGTGCCGTTTTGACCGAGACGATTTTTGCTTGGCCTGGCGTGGGAAGGTATATATTTGAAGCGATAAGTGCCCGTGATTACCCGGTCATTCAGACCGGAATCCTGATTATTGCTTTTATTTTTGTCGTTATTAACCTGCTAGTGGATCTGCTTTATGCGGCTGTTGATCCGCGCATTAACTACAAGTGAGGGGTGAACCGATGGGACAGGTAACAATCAATGCAACACCCCCGAATGTACAGGCCGAAAAGGTTTCCGGACCTTGGCGCGATGCGTGGAAGGCTTTCCGCAAGAATAAGACGGCGATGCTCGGGCTTTGTATTATTGTGTTTTTTGTGTTGATAGCGCTGCTAGCGCCATTTATTGCACCTTATGGCTATAAGGAGCAGGAGCTGGTCAACCGGCTGAAGGCGCCTTCTGCTGATCATTGGTTCGGTACTGATGATCTGGGGAGAGACTTGTTCACCCGGATTCTATACGGCGCCCGCATTTCGCTGTGGGTGGGATTCTTCTCGGTCATCGGATCTATCGCCGTAGGGACTTTTCTGGGGGTGCTGGCCGGTTTTTACGGCAAATGGATTGATATGCTCATATCCCGGATGTTTGATATACTGCTGGCGTTTCCGAGCATTCTGCTGGCGATTGCGATTGTGGCCATTCTCGGGCCTTCACTGCAAAATGCGCTTTATGCAATTGCAATCGTTAATATTCCTACGTATGGACGGCTGGTGCGGGCGAAGGTCCTTTCCCTGAAATCGGAGGAATACATTACGGCAGCCCGGGCGATTGGCATGAAGAACTCGCGGATTCTGCTGACCCATATTCTGCCTAACAGTCTGACGCCTATTATAGTGCAGGGCACGCTCGGAATCGCTACTGCAATTATTGAGGCGGCTGCACTCGGCTTCCTGGGGCTTGGCGCCCAGCCGCCGGACCCTGAATGGGGGAAGATGCTTTCAGATTCCCGCCAGTTCATTCAGAAAGCGCCGTGGACGGTAATTTTTCCCGGACTGTCCATTATGCTGACTGTGCTGGGCTTCAACCTGATGGGGGACGGCCTGCGTGATGTGCTCGACCCGCGGATGAAAAATTAGCAGCTGAGAACAGCCCTTTAAGCGGCATGACGCTTAAAGGGCTTTATTTATTTTTCTAAGTATAATGTTTATAAATAATCAATCTATACTACATATAACTAAATATAAGTAAACATAATCAAACGTATAGTAAAACAAAATGGGATATGCTAGAATATCACCTAAATATATAAGATGAGTGTACGGGAGGGATAGGGATGTTCAAGAAATTAGCAGTAGGGGTTGTGTCTGTCTTGCTGGTTTCAGGCCTAGTGGCAGTGTTCGGAGGCCAGCTGGAGGCCGCTACGAAGAAGACGGAAATTATTGTATCGGCTGCAGCGAGTCTGCAGGACAGTCTGGATAAGATCGCTGTGCTCTATGAGAGGCAGCATCCCGATGTTGATCTTGTTTTCAACTACGGCGCTTCGGGCAACTTGCAGAAGCAAATTGAACAAGGCGCCCCAGCTGATCTGTTCTTCTCTGCCGGGGATAAGCAAATGAAGGCGCTAGTGGACGGCGGACTAATCTCTGTGAATAAGGAATTGCTGAAGAATGAGCTGGTACTGGTCGTGCCTTCCGATTCCAAAACCAGCATCACCACAATTACACAGCTTACAGATAAATCCTTTAAGAAGGTGGCTGTCGGCCAGCCGGAATCAGTGCCTGCCGGCCAATATGCGCAGCAGTCATTGACTGCCAAGAAGGTATGGGATACAGTGCAAAGCAAACTGGTTTTTGCCAAGGATGTACGCCAAGTGCTCTCCTATGTAGAGACAAGAAATGCGGATGCCGGTTTTGTCTATAAGACGGATGCCCTGACTTCCGGGAAAGTAAAAATTGCTCTAACCGTAGGAGCCAATGTTCATAAGGCGATAAATTATCCGGTAGGAATCGTGAAAGACTCCGATCATCAGACAGAGGCTAAAGCATTTTACAATTACGTGCAGACCCAAGAAGCCGGCAGCATCTTCACCGGCTACGGATTTATATTAGCTAAATAATTCAGAATGAGGATAAGCGGGGTGTGAGCGGATGGAGATGAACTGGACTGATTTTTTCGCCCCCGTCTGGCTTTCGGTCAAAATTTCTGTAATTACCAGTATTATCGTATTCATTCTGGCGACTTATGCGGGCAAGCTCATGGCGGGCCGGAAGTTTCCGGGACACAGTCTGATTGAGACTGTGCTGCTGCTGCCGCTTGTCCTGCCGCCTACTGTGGTGGGCTTCGTGCTTTTGGTGATTCTGGGGCGGCGGAGCTGGATTGGCAGGCTGTATGAGCAGTTTACGGAGCATACCGTCCTGTTCACCTGGGGGGCAGCTGTAATCGCTTCTGTAGTTGTAGCTTTTCCGCTCGTATACAGAACCGTTAAAGCCGGTTTCGAAGGCGTAGAGAAGGATCTTGAAGATGCCGCCCGCGCCCAGGGGGCCAGTGAGTTTCAGGTTCTGCGCTACGTGACGCTGCCGCTGGCCAGCCGCTCGCTGGCTGCGGGTTATGTGCTGGGCTTCGCCCGGGGGCTTGGAGAATTTGGCGCCACGATCATGGTGGCGGGGAACATTCCCGGCCGCACCCAGACCGTACCTACCGCGATTTATGTAGCTGTTGACGGCGGAAATATGACGCTTGCCTGGATGTGGGTCTGCTCGATTATTGCCATTTCTGCTCTTATGCTCATGTTCGTCAACCGCCGTTCCTGAAGCTTAGAATGCCAAAAACTCCGGCTATGCCTGTGTAACCAGGTAAGCCGGAGTTTTTGTGAGCAGCTTAACTCTCCTTTAACTCTCATAAATGATCCTGCCTGTATCAGAAAGATCATAGCTGTGGATGGAGCTGAGCTCGCTCTTAAAGGCAGAAGAACGCAGAATATCTAGCACTGCACTGATCCACTGTTCATTCCCAGGCTTCTTGAGCATGACCAGATCGTAACGTTCCTTAATCAGTGGAATGAATTCAAGTCCATCAACAATTTTGGCCGCCTTCTCGGTGCCGATGCCGACATCGGCTTCGCCGCGGGACACCCTTCCGGCAACAGCTAAATGGCTGTTCTCCTCGGTGTCATATCCGGTTAGCTCTGCAGCGCGGATGCTGTGCAGGCGCAGCTGCTCGTCCAGCAGGACCCGTGCGCCGGAGCCGCGCTCCCGGTTAATCAGCTTCAGCTCCTTCTGCTGCAAATCCGACCAGCTCCGGATGTTCTTCGGGTTGCCCTTCTGTACATAGAACCCTGCACTGCGTGCCAGCAAATGGACGACGATATAAGAGGAACCGACCAGAAGCCTGCGGATATAAGGAAGGTTATATTCGCCTGTATCTCCATCCAGCAAATGAGTGCTGACGATGTCGGACTCGCCTTGATACATGGCGATCAGACTGTCCAGACTGCCTGCATAAGAACGGAGCGGGCGGGTGGACGGGAGGGTGCGTTCCAGATGGCTGGCCAGAATATCCAGTGACATGTCCTGTCCGGTTATGACAACATTCGTTCCCGCAGCTTTACTGGAATACCCCGCAGGCTGGGCGAGATGGAGCGGCACCGAGAATGTGGCTGGAGGCAGCACGAATGGGGTGGCCAGCGGCAGAGTGGAGGATGCTGCTGGACTTCCCTGCAGGCCGGCGGCAGAGCTGCTTCGCGAGTTCTGCTTGTAGGCCTCAAGATCGGTATGGTCCACCCGCATTTGCTTACCTACGCGGTAAGAGGGCAGCTCTCCTTTTTTGATCAGATCATAGACCTTTAACTTGGATATCTTCAACAACCGGGCAATTTCCTCGGTAGTATAGGAAGTGTTCTCGGACATAGGGGAAAGCCTCCTAAAGGATGCACTGCTGCAGCGCTCAATATGTCTTGATGATAGCTCAAGACTACCTTATTTTGATGACCCGCGCAATTAAAGAACCTTGAGGAGTCCGGTGAATTTGGCTAATAAGCCAGATGTCTTTTGTTTTCCGCTTTCTCGGTATTCGACAGTCCGATCAGCTCGGAGACGGTAACGAAACGGAAACCCTGTTTCTCCAGTGCAGGCAAAATAATCTTGAGGGCCTCCCCTGTCTGTGATTGCCCGTGAACATAGTCGTGGAAGAGTACAATATCGCCGCTATGGGCGTTCTTGATGACTTTGTTAGAGATACTCCATACGCCTGGGCGGTTCCAGTCGAGCGTATCCTGATGCCAGGACCATAGTACCGGCTTCAGTCCCATGCGGTTGGAGACATTCACCAGAGTTTCGTCATACATCCCGCCCGGTGGTCTGAACAGACTGCTGTGCCGGCCCGAAATTTTTATAACCTCATTCTCTGTCAGCTCCAATTCCTTCATAACCTGCTCTGCGGAGATTGGTTTTTTGAAATAAACGTGATTGTACGTATGATTAGCCAGCTCGTGACCTTCGTAGATTACGCGTCTGGCTATTTCAGGATAAGCCGCGATTTTTCTGCCGATGGCAAAGAAGGTGCATTTGGCGTTGTAATCATGCAGCACATTGAGAATTTGAGTGGTTTCCGTCGGATCTGGACCGTCGTCGAAGGTTAAGGCGATCACCTTTTGACTGGTTGGCACTTCCCAGATCATATCCCCCTTCTGCTCGTAATAATAACGGTTTTTGACATCTGAACGGGCCAGCAGCGGGCTTGAGCAGCTGAGAAGAAGTATCAGAGCAGTGAGTATTACGACGGAAATACGGCAGCTTGTTTTCATGGGTATCTCAGTTCACTCCATACCGGACCCGCCTAAGGAGAAACGGGCTGTTTTTACTTTAGAATGCACCATGTCTGCCGAGAAATATTCACTTTGTACCGGAAGGAATGTATATTTCTATTTTTGAGTGAAAGTTTTACGGGAAATGACTTATAATGTAGTACTAAATACAGAAACAGGATAGGGGCAGCGGATATGACACTTATTGAGAAAAGAGAGCATCGGCAATATCCGGAAATTACCCGTCTGGAAACGTCACGAGCCGCCTATGAGCGTGATTATTCACGCCTGATCCATTCGCCGACCTTTCGCCGGCTGCAAGGTAAATCTCAGGTGTTCGGCGCCGGAACCGGCGATTATTACCGGACGCGGCTTACCCATTCGCTGGAGGTAGCGCAAATCGCCCGGGAAGCGGCCAAAAGCCTTCTGCGATCCTACCCGGAAGTGGAGACAGGACAAGCGGATAATCCGGGCCTGGTCATTGATCCGGAGGTGGTGGAATGTGCTGCCATCGCCCATGATTTTGGGCACCCGCCGTTCGGGCACAAGGGGGAAGAGGTGCTCGATAATATTTTGGAGCAGCTTATTGCCAAGAAGGCGGCTGAAGAAGCGCTGAAGTCAGGCGCCGGTCCGGTACAGGAGCAGATCATCCACGGGAATATGAAAAGGCAGTATGAGCATTTTGAAGGCAATGCGCATAACTTCCGTCTGATTATGTTTCTTGAGAAGCGCGAGAATATTGACGGCCTGAATCTTTCTGATGCCGTGCTGCTGGGGATCAACAAATATCCTTTTCCAGGTACGGTGCTTAAGAAAGGAATGTATCTGTCCGAATGGAATTATATCTCGGAGATCCGCGAGGCGTGGGGGGTCCCTGCAGGAAAGAAGACGCTGGAAGCCCAGCTCATGGATCTGTGCGATGATATCGCCTACTCTGCGCATGATTTGGAGGACGGGATTAAGGCGGGGAAAATCGAGGTGCATGAACATTTCATGCATGATGCCTACATTCAGCGGCTGATCGTTGAGAAAATCACGACGCTGGAGGATTCCTTCTGGAAGGGCTGGAGGCCCGAAGCCATCCATACGAAAGTCGAAGAAGTATTAAGCGATTTCCTTCGGGTCTGGATGGAAAAGATGCCGACCTGCGAAAATGATTATTCCCGCACCCGCCGTGAGGTTAAAGCTTACTGGGTCAGCACCTTTGTCGCCAGTCTGGGCGTTATTCATGACGGAGACTGGAAGAAGGTCACCTTTATCAAGGATGGCCAAGAGGATGAGGACATGCTGAGGACGGTCAGTGTGCTCAAAAGCTTCGCCTGGGTCACGATGATCCGTGATCTGCGCGTCCAGCGCCTGCAAAAACGCAGCGAGTGGATTTTGCGGCGGCTGTGGGCGGCGTTCAATGATCCGGAAACCTCGAAGGCGATCATTCCGAGCGACTGGCTGCAGCGCTTCGAGAAGGATCAGCGGCAGGTCAAGCCGATCTGGACCTGGGAGCATATGGTGATAGATTATATCGCCGGGATGACGGATGCATTCGCCGAGAAAATATACAATGAACTGTATGGTTTGAAGGTAGGATCGATTTACGATTTGGATTAGAAAACCGGACCGGACCTGTTAAGGGTTCCGGTTTTTTTTCTGTTTTTCTGGTCTTGGCTTTTCTTTTCTGGTGCTGGTTTTAGTTTTCTGGTCTTGTATTGTGTTTTTGTTATTATTTTGTTATCGGTAAAATGAGACATTGAGAATTACACGATATGTTCAAAATGGGCTTTATAAATCCTAACAAACCTTTATATATAGCGGTTTTTCTCGAAACGCATCTTGATCTATATTTGTATATTTTCAGCTGTATGAATTATTTTATTATAAAAAGTTATTGTTTAATTATTATTTAAATGCTACTATAACCAAGAAGTTATTGGTGTGATTTTATGATTTGAAAGCACTTACACAAAAGGAGGATGAAGTAGTGAAGAAATTTAAAAAGAGTTTCCTGCTACTCCTGACGGCCATCATGCTGTTTTCAATGGCTGCACCGGCACTTGCCGGCAGTAACGCACAGGAGAAGCCGGACACGCATTGGGCGAAAGAGAGCATTGGAAAGTGGCGCGGGAACGGCGTCATTCAGGGCTATCCTGACGGATCCTTTAAGCCGGATAATCAGGTTACCCGTGCCGAGCTGGCAAGCATCATCAATAAGCTGTTCGGGTTCAGCACACCTTCGGGAACCCCGTTCTCGGATGTGCCTGCCGGAGCCTGGTATGCCAGGGATTTAGCCATAGCGAAGCAGGCGGGTTATTATAAAGGCTTTCCGGATAATCAAGCGAAAGCGGATACACAGGTAACCCGTCAGGATGCAGCAGTGCTCCTGGCATCTGTATTCTCGCTTACCCCCGCTAGCGGAGGAATTACAGCGGCATATACAGATGGTGCTGCTATCAGTGCCTACGCTGCAGAAGCTGTGCAGGCGCTGAAGGGCATGATAAACGGCTATCCCGACGGCTCTTTCCGTCCGGATCGTTCAATCACCCGGGCAGAAGCTGTCAGTATCATTGACAGGCTGGTCAGCGGCTACTATACCATGGCTGGAACGTTCACCGGCGGCGATATTACCGGCAATGTACTGGTGAACCGCAGCGGAGTGGTATTGAAGGATACGAGGATTACCGGCAACCTGTATTTGGCTCCCGGAATCGGCAGCGGTGAAGCTGCGCTGGATAATGTAACCGTACAGGGGTCGGTATATGTCTCCGGCGGCGGTGAAAATTCAATTCATTTCAAAAATTCGAAGCTGGCGGTTGCCCAAGTAAACCGGCCGGACGGAAAAGTACGTATCGTTGCAGAAGGAAATACAAGTATCGGACGTTTGCTGATTGAAAGCGCTTCTATTATAGAGCTCGAATCCGGCGCAACAATTACAACAGCGGTAATCGGCAATAATGCCCAAGGTACGGCGGTCAGCGGCAAAGGAGCGATCGGCAGACTTGAGGTGCTTGCTTCCTCCGTCAGCTTAAACGGCAAGACGCTGCCACAAGGCCGCTACACTGTGAAAGATGGAACTGCTGCGGCAGAAGGCACCACGGCCGGCAGCACTGCAGGGAGCAATCCGGGCAGCAGCGAAGGAACCGGCGGAACCGGCGGCAGCGGTGGAGGCGGAACCGCAACGCCGGAAGTCCAAATCGTGGATACCGCAGCAACTCCGGCTACGAAATCCTTATTTGCTTATCTGGAAGAGATGAGCGGCAAGCAGACGATGTTCGGGCATCAGCATGACACCACCGTCTCTATAGCCGGCAAAGATATGAATGGCAGCGTAATCTCCGATGTATACAGCTCAACCGGCGATTATCCGGCGGTATTCGGCTGGGATACCCTTTCCCTGGACGGCTATGAAGCACCTCCCGGAGTGAGCGGGAATTATGAAGCCAGCCGCTTAGGGCTTACTGCTGCAATGAAGCACGCCCATGAGCTTGGCGGGATCTTGACGCTGAGTACGCATCCTTATAATTTTGCCACCGGAGGAAGCTTCAACGACACAGGGAACACTAAGGGGGCCACAGCATCCGTAGTAGCGCGGATTCTGCCAGGCGGTGACAAGAATGCTGATTTCAATACGTATCTCAACCGGATCGCGAATTTTGCCAACAATCTGAAGGATGATAACGGCAGCCTGATTCCGGTGCTGTTCCGTCCGTTCCATGAGCAGAACGGCGGATGGTTCTGGTGGGGAGCGGCAACGACAACCAAAAGTGAATATGCTGAGCTGTACAGATACACGGTGGAATACCTGCGGGATGTCAAAGGCGTACACAATTTCCTGTATGTATTCTCGCCAAACGGCTCATTCAACGGGAATGAAAATGAATATTTAACTACTTATCCGGGAGATCAGTATGTGGATATTCTGGGGATGGATCAGTATGACAACAAGGACAATGCCGGTTCTGAGGCTTTTCTGAACGGGCTTGTCAAAGATTTGAAGATGATCTCCGGGCTCGCCCAGTCGAAAGGGAAGATCGTTACCCTCTCTGAATACGGCTACAGCGCCGCCGGGATGAACACCACCGGTAACAATGAGCAGGCATGGTTCACCAAGGTGCTGAATGCGATCAAGGCGGACCCGGATGCGGCAAAAATCTCGTATATGCTGACCTGGGCCAACTTCGGTGAAGGCAATAATTTATATGTTCCGTACAAAAATGTGCCTAACAAGGCAGATCACGAGCTGGTGGGCGATTTCGTCAATTTCTATAAGGATTCTTATTCGGCGTTTGCCGGCGATATCAAAAATGACAATAAATACAGCCGTGTGGTAAATGCTGCAGCGAAGCAGCCCTTCCTGCATATTGTTTCTCCGAATAATGTCGGTACGGTTACCGAGGCCAAGACGGTCATCCGCGCCAAAGCGGCGAATTTTGTTCCTGCCAAAGTTACCTACACAGCAGGGGGGGCTGTTGCCGAGACCGAAATGACGCTCGGTACGGATGGTTATTATTCCGCTGTCTGGCAGCCGGAAGCAAGCCTGAACGGTACAACGGCAGATATCACGGTAAAGGCATACGGAACAGGAAATGTGCTGCTTACACAGAGCATTTCTGTATTTGTGAAGATTAACGAGGTTGCGATAAAAGAAATCGCCTTTAATACAGCAGCCGATGCCAGTCTGGTTCAGAACAATGGAACCTGGTCCGGCCTGGCAGGCAACGGGGAGACCATTAAGACGGAGCTTCAGCATGCGGTACTGGCAGGGGACGGCAAGCTTGCAGTCAACATCTCTGGCGGACTGTCTCCCGAAGACTCCTGGCAGGAGCTGAAGCTGCAGCTTACGCCGGCGGCTCTCGAAGGAGTTAATTTAGCCAAAGTCAGCCGGGTGAAGCTGGGAGTGTTAATTCCCGAAGCGGCACAAAACGAATCCGGAAACGCTGCGGTCCGGACCGTTGTTCAGCTGCCGGAGGACTGGAATACCAAGTATGGCATGGATTCCAGCTTCAAAGCGTTGTCCATTCTGGAGAAAGTGACAGTTGACGGTGCCCGGTATTACAAATATGACGCGGTTGTAGAGTTGGATAATGCTGAGAAATCGGCAGCCGCTACGGGTCTAGCAATCTCCATCGTTGGAAGCGGGCTTGTCTCGGAAAGCGTACTTCCGGTTTACGTAGACGATATCGGCCTATACAACAGCTACACTGCGCCGGTGGCTGACAATGCGCTGGTGGATGATTTTGAATCCTATGGCTCCAGCAGCGAGGCGCTTGCGGCTAAGTATCCAAAAGCGGGTGGTGATGATATCAGCGCTACGCTAAGCACCGAACGCAAAAATTCCGGAAGCTACGGCATGAAGCTGCAGTACAGCCTGAACAGCCAGAAATATGCCGGGGTCGGAAAAAGCCTGGGCTCGCTCGACTGGTCTGCTTATAACGCAATCAGCCTGTGGGTGGCATCTGATGGCAGCGGCTCCTATGCGGAAACGGGGAAACCGCTGAAGCTGGTTATCCAGCTTGTGATTGACGGCGGGTACTTCGAAGCTTATCCGGTCATCACCCCGGATCAGAATGGTAAGGTCGTCCTGAGCCTTAAGAATCTTACAGAGATGAGCTGGGGCAAGGGCGGTGCACTGACCGAGGAAAGACTGAAGCAAGTGCAGAGCTTTAATCTTTATGTGAATTCCATGGACGGCCAGGCGCATGAAGGCACACTCTATTTTGACGATATCCAGGCGGTGTATGATCCTTCAATGCCTGATCTGTCCGGTGAGGACGGAGGAGAGTCGGGAGGACACACGCCAGGTGTGCTGTACAAATTCAGCAGCGCTGAAGATATTGCCGGCTGGGTAACAGCAAACGGGGACAGCGCCAAAGCGAAGGCTCCTGTGTTTTCGGAAGAAGAGCAGGCTGCAGGTGTGGAGTTCGATCTGGTCAATACAGGTCAGAATGCAGACGGCAGCTATAAGCAGTCCTTTGAGCTTGCGGTTGATCCGGTTAAGCTGAATCTGAGCGGGCTGGATACGATAAACGCCAAGGTTAAGCTATCAGCCGGCACGGCCAAAGCCCGGCTGTTCATTAAGACGGGAGCCGGCTGGACATGGTCAGACAGCGGGACACCAGTAGCGGTAGACTCCAGCGGGTATAAGACACTGACGATTTCACTGCCTGCCGCAGCCGAAGCAGCGGGTGTAGATCTGACTGCCGTAAAGACCATCGGTATCAAGATTGAAGATATTGCTAACAGCGGGGGAACTGCGAACCTGTTCCTGCAGGAGATTGCGCTGGCTGCTGCAGTTCCTGACATCTATTACGGGTTCGAAGGCGGAACAGACGGCTGGGCCGCGACTACTGGCAATGCCGTGGTATCCAAGGCTGTTTATGCGGAGGGCAGCCAGTCGTTGGGACTGGATTTCACTTGGACTGGTGCGGGTTCGTCACTTGAAGTGTCAAAGACCGCCAATCTGGATCTAAGCTCCTTCAGTGGAATTACCGCCAAAGTGAGAGTGGTATCTGATAATCCTGATGTACAGGCCAAATTGTATTTGAAGCTGCGCGGATATGCCGTTTGGCTGGACTCCGGGGCGAAGGTGGCAGCCGGAACAGGGTTTACGGAGTTCACCATTGACTTCAATGATATCTACAATGTGTACGTAGGCAGCGGAGCGGAGTTTACACTGGATGATCTGCAGCAGGTAAATGCTTTAGGCATTCAGCTGATTACCCCCTCTGAAGGCGGAAATGCAACGGTTTATATTGATGATGTGAAAGTTTTACAGTAAAGGTATTCTGGTTAATTTAAGATTCGGGGCTCTCTAGGTTGAGAGTCCTGTTTTTTTTGCTGCAAATGAATGAATCCCGATTAAATACCTGACATCGCCTAAATATCTCCCCGGAATCTGCCGAAATAGAGAGTGTAATCCATCGTTTTGCCCTTTTATGAAAAATGAAAGCAATCGATATGAATTACATGTAAGGTTTTCGGAAAATAAAGGGGGCACATATATGGGACAAAATCGGAAACTAAAGAAACTGAAGGAATTCGTATTAAAGCATGGGAGTGGAATAAAGAATGTTATTGCTAACAGCAACAGGAGCATTGGTGTAAAGATAGCTTCAGGCTACGTGGCCTTAGCGATATTGGTTTTAATTATTGGGGGCGCTTCCCTCTATCAAATGAACAACATGCAGAAGAACACGGGCAACATAGTGGAGAATGTGATTCCTGCACTGGACCAGGTACATAGGATTAACTATTACATGGAGCATATTATGGCTCTGAGCATGCAGCATATTTTGAACGCAGACAGCGCAGAAAAATCAAAGCTGGAAGAACAGAGGGGGCAGTTTATCCGAAAAGTAGCGGATGCGATGAAGAGCTACAGGCAGTCGGTTAGCGACAAAACACGGCTGCAGCAGCTGACAGCGCTGGGCGATAAATGGGAAGAATATATGACCATCAATAATCAGGCGATTAAGCTCAGCAGCTCAGGGGATGAGGAGCTTGCCCTTGAGGTTTCCCAAAAAGGAATAGCCGCCTTCAATGCCATGCAGACCGATTTAGGCGCATTGGTAGACTATAGCCAGAAGGAAGCCGCGCAAGAGGGAAGTCATTCCGTTCAAACGTTCCATACCTCGATTACGATAAATATTGTGATCATTGTGCTGGTACTTGTGGTCATAGGCCTAATCAATATGGTGATCCGCAAGACAATGATTAACCCGCTTAAGAAAGTAACCGTCCATTTGCAGCGGATTGCAAGCGGAGATTTGACCTCAGAGGATACCTTTATCGTGAATGAGGATGAGATCGGCCGGCTGGCCAAAACCGTAAATGAGACGAACCGCACACTTCTGGAGATTGTTAACCAGATCCGCCATGTCTCGGGGATTATCGCCAGCCAAGGGGAAGAGCTGGTGCGCACGGTTTCGGGTACGAAGGAAGGAAGCAGCCAGATTGCCCTTACCATGGAAGAACTGGCCAAAGCGTCAGGAAGCCAGGCAGAAGCCGCAGTGGATGCCTCCAAAGCTGTCGATGACCTGAACAAGCTGATCGGAGATTTTGCCGATAAAGGAAATGAGCTGCTGCTTCACTCCGAGCAGGTACGTTCCAAAGGCGACCGGGGCAGACAGCTGATGGATAGCTCAGTCGCGCAGATGGGGCAGATTGCCGAGGCTGTATCTCAGTCCATGGAGACGGTAGAAGAGCTGAACCGCAAGAATGAAGGCATATTCCGGCTGGTCGGCTCGATCCGCAATATCTCTGAACAGACACACTTGCTGGCCATCAATGCTGCAATTGAAGCCGCCAGGGCCGGAGAAAGTGGACGCGGCTTTGCGGTAGTCGCGCAGGAGGTGCGCAAGCTCTCGGAGGATGTGCAGCAGACGGTAGCGGAAATTACCGGCATAACGCAGGGGATTCAGCTGGATTCGAGGGATATGGTAGAGAATTTGCGCGAAGGTGTCCTGAAGACAGAGGAAGGCAGCCGGCAGATCGTAGAGACAGGCGAAGCTCTGGCCGAGATCAACAGGTCGGTAAATGTTATGGCTGTAACCATTGAGAATATGGGCCATAATATTGCGCAGATGACCGGTGCCAGCGAAAAGATGAGCGAATTCAGCCAGCATATTTCAGCCCTGGCGCAGGAATCGGCAGCCGGTGTAGAAGAAACTTCGGCTTCTGCCCATGAGCAGGTAAGTGCAACAAGTGAGGTTGCGGCAGGAATCGGGCAGCTGAAAAGCCGTCTGATTGAGCTTGAAGAATCTGTAAAGCGGTTTGTAGTATAAGAAAACAGCCCCTTGGGGACATATACTCACAAAGAGTACATGTCTTTACAGGGGGCTGTTTTCGTCTGTATTCAGTATTGGCGTCTATAGTCAACAACGTTATGTGAAGGGGCGCCTGTCTTCAGATAAGCCTCCATATTGGCTGTGAAAATTTCGACCACCCGGTCGGCGTAGCGGTCCGTCGAACCCGCACAGTGCGGGGTAATGACGACCTGCTCCATACCCCAGAGAGGGTGCTCTGAAGGCAGCGGCTCAGTCTCGAATACATCCAGACCGGCACCGGCCAGCCGGCCGCTGTTCAGCGCGGCCATCAGGTCTTCTGTATTTGTTGTGGCTCCGCGCCCGATGTTGATATAATAAGCGCCTGTTTTGCAGGCTCCAAATACGTCTGCATTAAACAGATCCTGCGTTTCGTCCGTAAGCGGCAACGTGTTTATGATGAAATCAGCCTGGCTGGCAGCTTCCGTGAGCTGGCCGGTTGTGTAAACCTGATCAAAGCCGGGAGCGGGCTCACCTGAACGGCTGACTCCGATCGTGTTCATCCGGAAGGCTTTGGCGATTCTTGCCGTTTCGCTGCCAATGGAGCCCGTACCGGCAATAACGGCTGTCTTGCCGGTCAGCTCACTCTCCGTACCGTCTGAATGCCAGTTGCGCTCCTGCTGATTACGGATAGCGGTATGCAAATTCCGGGTGAAGATCAGCATGAAACCGAAGATGACGGCTGTAATCGGTTCAGCATGGACACCGCTGGCATTCGTCAGTATAATCCCCCGCTGCTCAAGGCGTTCCAGCGGCAGTTTTTCAACACCGGCTGACCAGGTCTGCAGCCAACGGAACGGTGAATCCGGACGCAGCAAGGTGTCACTGATGCCTTTGCCCCAACCGATTACGATTTCTGCCTGGGCGAGCACCTCCAGATCCGGTTTTTTGGCATCTCCCAGTGTAAGGGTATAACCTGGGGCGGCGGCGAGAATGGACTCCTGCTGCCGGGATGTAAGGGGCTGTAAACATACGATAGATTTAGTCAATAAAGGTTCCCTCCTGGTATGCTTTTTAGTAAAAATGGCTGATCCTGTATACAATAAGGATAACAAATCTGTCTGGAAAGGTGAAATTGATGAAATCTGCTGCGAAAGAAACGGAGCGGCTGTTTATAGCTGTGAAGCTGCCTGAGGAAATAGGTAGAGTATTAGGGCAAGAATGCGCTGAGATATCTGAGAGGCTGAAGTTTGCCAAATGGACACATCCGCTAGACTATCATATTACCCTCCAATTTCTGGGTGACACACGAAAGGAACAGATTCCGGCGCTGCTTGAAGCGCTGAAGGAAATTTCCGGCAAGCATACTCCGTTTAAACTGCAGCTGAAGGAAGGGGGAACCTTTGGCCCGGGAAGTGCGCCAAGAGTGCTTTGGGCCGGGGTGTCAGGCGAGCTCGAGAAGCTTCAGGGGCTTCAGCACGGTGTGGTTTCTGCCACGGCTCCCCTGGGTTTCAGGGCGGAGGAAAGACCGTATGCCCCCCATCTTACGCTGGCCCGTAAATACCGGGATGAGCTGCCTTTCAGCACGGAACGGCTTGGGAAATTACGGGTCCCTAAGCTGGGAGACGAGAACAATTGTTCGGAAAATGACTGGACGGTAGATTGTTTTGTGGTGTATGCTACTAGGATGCATGCCATTCCTATGTATGAAATCATCGAAAATTTGACATTTTTTTAATGATAAATCGACAAGAAAGTTTTCAAAGCTTCCATTTTCGGTTACATACAATAGGAATGTGCCGTAAAATAGGAGGTAAAAAATGGAAATTTTTAAACAAAACCGCTGTATCGCGCTGCTTGTCGGCGTTATTCTAGTGTGTTTCTCTGCTATAAGCTTGCTCAGCCCCGGTAAAATTAACGAAGGGCAAAATACATTGAAAATGGATAAATTTGGAGGTTCCGGCCATGCATCTGCAGCAGCTCTGTTGCCGCAGACAGCAGTAACCCCTGAGAGGATAAAAGGAACGGCTAAACCCATGCTCTTCACCACAGCGGCAATTCCGGGCCATGTCTGGAACGGTAAGCAAACGGTGGACTGGTTCACTCCCGCTAAGCTGAAGCTTAAGGCAGCAGCCGGGACGCAGCCAGCCAAGCCGAGGACCGTTGTGGTGAAGGTGTCGCCCGAAGCGCAGCAAGCGCTGAAGCAGGCGGCAGTCAAGGGGAGTCAGAGCGTAACCAAAGTAAAAACGGCATCTCAGCAACATCCCCCCACAAAATTGTTCTTCTCCCGGACCAAGCTACTAAGCCAGGAACAGCAAGCACAAGCAACCTGGAGCTACGCAATATCCGAAGAAGACCTGCTACTGCTGCAAAAAATCGTTATGGCAGAAGCGGAAGGTGAACCGTACCAGGGCAAGGTGGCAGTCGCCAACGTTGTTCTGAACCGGCTGCGGTCAGCCAATTTTCCCGACACTATACATGAGGTTATTTATCAGAAAAGCCAGTTCAGTCCTGTGGCGAACGGGCGTCTTCAGCGCGTAAAGCCGAATGAGGACAGTATTAAAGCAGTCAATGCCGCGCTTTCCGGGGTGAAAGAGGTTACTGATGATACTTATTTTTTCCTGTCTCTAAAGCTGGCACAGGATCTTACCGTGCATCATTCACGGACCTACGCCAAGACTATCGGCAATCATACATTCTATAAATAATTACGAAAACTGAAAAAGCCTCCATATCCGCATTACGCCGGATTGGAGGCTTTTTTTGGGTTCTTCATTAAGGTGTAACATAGACAGGCTCTTCCGTCCGCGTTTGTTGCGCCCGTGCAGTCCGTGGTTCAGCTGCCCCGTCTGCACTCTTGCCCAAGAGCTGCAGCACGGTGGAGGCACAGTTATGCGGCTGCTGCCGTTCCAGGGCCAGCCGGCGTTTCCGCTGCTCCTCAAGACCGGCATATTCCCGCAGCAACAGGGAAAACCATCTGTCCACCACATCCGAATCGAGCACTTCGGCGAGTCCTAACTCTACGAAATACTGGGCATTTTTCTCTTCCTGTCCTGGAATGGCACTGTAGAAGAGCATCGGTATGCCCTTGGCCTGACCTTCCGTACAGGTCATCCCGCCAGGCTTCGTAATCAGCAGATCAGATGCATCCATCAGCTTATTGATTTCGCTGCTGTATCCCAGGATCTTCACATTGGGATGATTCAGCAGGGGAGTGGCGCGCATTTTGGCCACAAGCTTATCGTTGCTGCCCATGCAGAAGACCAATTGGATGTCGTCCATCCGGGCGGTCAATGAATCCATGACATCTTTGCCGAACATCAGACCCCATCCACCGCCCATAATCAATACGGTAGGGATATCGGCAAGCCCGAGCTCCTTGCGGAGCTGCTGCTTGCTGGAACGCTCCCAGAATTTCGGATGCACCGGAATGCCGGTGACTGTTACCAGCTCAGGAGGAACCCCCCGTCCGGTCAGAATCGATTTGACCCGTGAGGTTGAGACCAAATAGCGGTCTGCCTCGGGATTAACCCAGCTTCCGTGCGCATCATAATCAGTTATAAGTGTATACAGCGGTATTTCCAGCCCCTGATGCTTCAGCCTGGAAATGACGGCAGCAGGAATCGGATGGGAGCAGATAATGAGATCAGGCTTAAGCTGCTCAATCACCTTTTGGGCATGTGTATAAAAAATCCGGTGAAGTGCCGCTCGGGTCAGCCGGTTCAGTGATTTATGATATTGGGTTTTATACATCATGCCGACCAGCTTAGGCTGGCTGCTGACTGTTTTGCGGTAAGCGGAAAGAATCCAAGGAGCAACCGTAGGATTCAGGAATCTCCCCAGCTCAATGACCCGGCACTGGACGTCCGGGTTAAGCTGTCTGATTCCTTCGGCTAGAGCATAGGCTGCCCCTGTATGGCCCGTGCCGAAGCCTTC
This sequence comes from Paenibacillus tianjinensis, assembly GCF_017086365.1. Lineage (NCBI taxonomy): Bacteria > Bacillati > Bacillota > Bacilli > Caryophanales > Paenibacillaceae > Paenibacillus > Paenibacillus tianjinensis. Next base: position 985,520 of record NZ_CP070969.1, read on the forward strand.
CGAAAACAGCAGTACTCTTTTCTTTCGCATAAGTTCACCTGCTACTTTCCTTCATGGGTAGAATTGCGGGTTCTCTTCTTAGGGCGAATTGGAGATACCTCTTCAGTAAAACATTCTCTTATAGTATACAAGGGAATTAGCTTCTTTTCTCACATTATACAAATAAGACGTAAATAGAAAGTTAAAACCCTGCAAAAAAATAAAAAAATATGGAGAGCTCAGGTATTGCAAACAGATATATAAAGTGATAAAGTGGGTAATGACCGAATGACCGGATTAGTAAAGTGGTCAAAATGCGGTGGCAACGATTTTTCGAAGGAAAGGGTGTGTACGGGTGGCTGTGGTAGATCGAAGGCAGCTGGTGCTTCAGGCCGCGACGAAATGTTTTTCATTATTCGGTTATAAGGCAACCACAATGGATCAGGTCGCAAAGATTGCGAATGTCGGAAAAGGAACGATCTATACCTTTTTTACGAATAAGGAGCAGCTGTTTGATGAGATCCTGCGTGATGTCATTATCGAGATGAAGAAAATCGCCGAGCGGGAAGTCAAACGCGATAAGCCGTTTTTTGATAACCTGCACAGGGTTCTGGATGCGCTGCTTGAATTTCGAAGCGAACATGAGCTATTCATCAAGCTTTCCCAGGAAAGTCGCGATTTCGGAACGCCGCAGGCTGGTGAAGGGCTCGATAAGATCGAGCGTGTTGTACTTGAATATTTGGAACGGGAGGTGGAACAGGCGATACGTCAGGGCGAGATTAAGGATTGCGACCCTAAGATTGTGTCCGTAGTTATGTTTAGGCTTTATATCGTGCTGACAGCCGAGCTGAACAAGGTGCATGTGTCTTTAAGCAAAGAACAGATCAAAGATTATTTTCAATTGTTTCTGTCCGAAGGCTTGGCACGACAAGCTTTGAACTGCTGATGGGCTCTTGCGTACAGCCGCGTTACAACATATTTTTTTTGCCTTTCTCTGACCGATTGGGGAAAATGGTCAACCAGTGTTCCTGCAAACTTTCAGCAGATTAGCAATTTTGTGAAAACTGTTCTGATAGAGAGAGACTTATAGCTTCATAAAAAGAGCATATGATCATAAGGAGAGAACCAGAATGAAATCTTTATCCGTGTTTATTAAGGACCTTGGCGCGGCGCTTAAGAATCCTAAAGTGCTGATACCTATGTTCGTTGTCCTTTTCATTCCCGTGCTGTACAGCGGATTGTTCCTGAAAGCCTTCTGGGACCCGTACGGTAAAATGAACGAGCTGCCGGTCGCTGTTGTAAATGAAGATAAAGGTGCCGATTATGAAGGCTCGAAGCTGGCCGCCGGTAACGAGCTGGTAGAGGAACTTAAGAAGACCGACGGGTTCAAATGGAACTTTGTGACCCGTGAGCAGGCAGAAGCCGGACTGGACGATAATACCTATTATATGGCGATCATCGTTCCTGAAGATTTCTCAGCCAAAGCAACTACCCTGCTGGATGCAGATCCGCAGCCGGCCAAAATTATTTACGAGCCTAATGAAGGCTACAACTTCCTTGCCGGTCAAATCGGCGGAACTGCAGTAAAAGATATTAAGACAAAAGTATCGGCCAAGATAACTGAAGCTTATACAGATTCCGTATTTGATAAAATTACTGAGATCGCCAGCGGCCTTGGTGATGCCGGAGACGGCGCTTCAAAGATCGCTGACGGCGCAACGAAGCTGGACGATGGTGCATTGAAGCTGAGAGATAACCTGCTTGTGCTGACCGAAGGTACCGGCAAGCTGGTTAACGGCGTAGCACCTCTTACAGAAGGTGTGACTGCTCTGAATACAGGTGCAGCGGCACTGGAGAATGGCAGCAGCACCCTGGCAGGCGGACTTGAGCAACTGTCTGCCGCCCACAAAAAACTGCAGGCCGGCGTATCGCAGACAGCAGCCGGCAGCAAGCAGCTTAGCGATGGCTTGAAGAAGACTGAAGCCGGAGCAGCAGCGCTGCAAGCCGGAACACAGTCGGCTGTAGACGGAACTGCGAAGCTGCAGGCAGGAACGCAGTCAGTGGTTGACGGCAGCTCGAAGCTGGCGGCAGGACTGACCTCTTCCGCCGAAGGCAGCGCGAAGCTGGAAGCCGGTCTGAAGGCTTCCAAGGACGGCAGCGCCAAAGTAAGCGCTGGAGCCAAGGCAGTGGCGGATGGCCTGCAGCAGCTGGTTAAATCGAGTCCGCAGCTCGCGGCGAGCGCAGATGTGCAGAAGCTGCTGGCGGCAAGCGCCGCTGTAGCCGAAGGCACAGCGCAGCTGGATGCGAGCCAGCAGCAGCTGCTGGCAGGTGCGACCTCCCTGCACAGCGGCCAAGAGCAGCTGGTACAGGGCGCGAACCAGCTGCATGACGGTTCGCAGCAGCTGGACGCAGGTGTCAGCCAGCTGCATGACGGAGCGCAGCAGCTGAATGCGGGCAGCACGCAGCTGCTGCAAGGACAACAGCAGCTGCTGGCAGGTGCTGCGAAGCTTGAAACAGGCGGTAATACACTTTCCGCCGGTATGAAGCAATTCGGCGCGAAGCTGGATGAAGCGGCAGCAGGCGGTGCGAAGCTGGCGGATGGCGGCAAGGCGCTGGAGGCCGGAACATCCAAGCTTCTGGCTGGCGCAGGCCAGCTTAGCAGCGGCCTCACATCGGTAGCCGATGGTTCGAAGAAGCTCAGCGACGGTGCAGGCCAGCTTAAAGATGGCCTGGATGAACTGAAATCGGGATCAAGCGAGCTGGCCACGAAGCTTGGCGATGCTGCTTCGCAGACCAGCACGGTGAACAAAACGGATGCGCTGGTGTCCATGTTCGCACAGCCGGTGAAGATCGAAGAAGTTAAGGTCAGTGCAGTACCGAACTACGGTACCGGTTTTGCTCCTTACTTCCTGTCGCTCGGATTGTTCGTAGGCGCGCTGATCTGTACACTCGTTGTTCCGATGAGAAGCTCTGAAGTGCTTGAGGCGAGCCGGTTCAACCGGTTTATGAGCCGCACACTGACCTTCTCTATGATGAGTATGCTGCAATCCCTGATGGCGGCGATGATCGTGCTTTACGGATTGGGGCTTGAGGTACAAAGTGTACCGTTGTTCTATGCCTTTACCTTTATTACAAGCATTTCCTTCATGTGGATGATTCAAGCGATTGTTACCTGGATGGATCAGCCTGGACGTTTCGTAGTCATCGTTATACTCATCTTCCAATTGACTACAAGTGCGGGTACCTTCCCGCTGGAGCTGATTCCGAACTGGATGAAATTCTTCAATCCGCTGCTGCCTATGACTTACAGTGTGCGCGGATTCAAAGCAGCTATTTCCACCGGAGATTTCAGTGCCATGTGGGGTGATGCGGGACTCCTGGCCATTTACGGCATCGTATTCCTGGCATTAACATTCACCTATTTCATGACCCGTGAACAGGAAAATGAAGTGATGGTGAAAGGTGAACAAGTGTTGTCTGTATAATCAGAATTTCATTGTTTAGAATAAAATTAACAAAGAACGCCCCGGACCGGGGCGTTCTTTGTTATACTTCACTAGATTGATCCAAAAATACACTGTAAAATTTACATCATATGGAAAGAAAACAAATGAAGCGTTTTCAATGAATAAGAAGTTATTCGTTATTTGTGAATAAATATGCAGCGGAAAGTTTTTTTACACTTTTACTCACTAAAGCTGTACCGTAAAAACATTTGTTAATCAAACTCATAAAAAACTTTAAATTGCACTCATGTCAGGTCGATGATAAACTTATATAACCAATCTGGCTTGAATAATTATTAAGATATTTCTGAAAAATTTTCCTAAGATATAAGGTACTATACTCTTTAGGTCTTTTTATCTTATATTTTAAGTGAAGCGGATGCCGCCTGATTTAAGGACGTGCAGCCGCTTCTTGTGAAGATAACGTCTACTTTATAATAGAAAGGTTGCGTATGATGAGACACACTGAACTGCCCGGCAAACAGGGCCTTTATGATCCCCAGTTCGAAAAAGATGCATGCGGCATGGGTTTTGTTGCCCATATTAAAGGAAAACCTTCCCATGATATCGTTAGCAACGCTTTGACTATGCTCTTTAATATGGAGCATCGGGGAGGACAGGGAAGCGAGCCGAACTCTGGTGACGGAGCTGGCATTATGCTGCAGATTCCTCACCGTTTCTTTGCCGGTGAAGCCAGTAAGCTTGGCTTTGAACTGCCGGAACAGGGCTTTTATGGCGTGGGTATGATCTTTTTGTCTCACAACGAGGAGATCCGCGCCCGTCACGAGGCTCTCTTAAATGAGATTATTGCCGAAGAAGGCCAGGCGGTGCTTGGATACCGTGATGTGCCTACCTTCGACGAAATGCTGGGCAAGACCGCTAAGGCAGCCAAGCCTTATGTCCGCCAGGTATTTATCAGCCGTGCTGAGGGCCTTGCCGATGAGCTGGCTTTTGAACGCAAGCTGTTTGTGATCCGCAAGCGTGCCGAGCTCGCCATCCGCTACGGCGGTGTGGAAGAGGCTGAATCCTTCTATATGCCAAGTATGTCCTGTCGGAAGATCGTATACAAAGGCATGTTGACAACCGAGCAAGTAGGCCAGTTTTACCTGGATCTGCAGAATGAAGAGCTGGAGTCGGCGATTGCGATGGTGCACTCCCGTTTCAGCACCAATACGTTCCCAAGCTGGGAGCGTGCCCACCCGTACCGCTTCATGATCCATAATGGCGAGATCAACACACTGCGGGGGAATGTAAACTGGATGCATGCCCGCCAGTCCCTGTTCAAGAGCGAAGTATACGGTGAAGACCTGAGCAAGATCAAACCGATCGTAAATCCGGACGGTTCTGACACTGCGATGTTCGACAACACCTTTGAGTTCCTGTATCTCAGCGGACGCTCCCTGCCGCATGTGGCGATGATGATGGTGCCTGAGCCTTGGAGCAATCATGAAAGTATGGGCGATGAGAAGAAAGCCTTCTATGAATACCACAGCACTCTGATGGAGCCGTGGGACGGCCCCGCCGCGATGGGCTTTACCGATGGTGTGCAAATCGGTGCAATGCTTGACCGTAACGGCCTGCGCCCTGCACGCTACTATGTAACCAAAGACGATATGATTATCTTATCCTCTGAAGCTGGAGTGCTTGATATTCCGGCAGAGAATGTACTATATAAAGACCGCCTGAGACCAGGCCGCATGCTGCTGGTGGATACAAAGCAGGGACGAATTATCTCCGACGAGGAAGTAAAGGCCGCCATCGCCTCCGAGCAGCCTTACCGCCAGTGGCTGGATGAGCATCTCATCGGCCTCGACCAGCTTCCGGATGCTCCGGAGCTGCCAAATCCGAAGCATGACAATGTGCAGCAGCTGCAGCAGTCATTCGGCTACACATTTGAGGATCTGCGCAAGGTATTGGAGCCTATGGCTTCCACCGGTGCCGAAGCCGTTGCTTCCATGGGCTACGATGCCCCGCTGGCCGTGCTATCGGACCGCCCGCAGCGTCTCTACAACTATTTTAAACAAATGTTCGCGCAGGTAACCAATCCGCCGATCGATGCGATTCGTGAGGAGCTGGTTACTTCTACAGCCACCACGATCGGGCCGGAACGCAACCTGCTGAAGCCGGAACCGGAGAGCTGCCGGCAGATTTCATTGGAATCGCCGATTCTCTCCAACGAGGATTTCGCGAAGATCCGCCATGTCCGCCGTGCCGGCTTCAAGTCGATGTCGATTCCGATCCTGTTCCCGGCTGAGCTTGGAGCGGAAGGAATGCGCATTGCCCTCGAACGCATGAATGAAGCAGCTGACCGTGTAATGGCTAAAGGACATAATATTCTTATTCTGTCTGACCGCGGTGTAGACCGTGAGAATGCCGCAATACCGGCTCTGCTCGCTGTATCCAGCCTGCATCACCACTTGATCCGCTCCGGGACACGGACGAAGGTCAGCATTCTGCTGGAGTCCGGCGAACCGCGTGAAGTGCATCATTACGCGCTTCTCCTTGGCTACGGCGTCAGTGCGGTCAATCCATACCTTGCTTTTGAAAGCTTGGATGACATGATCGGGCAAGGCCTGCTGCGCGGAATTTCGCATGAGAAGGCTGTGAAGAATTACATTAAGGCTGCGACGAAGAGCGTAGTTAAAATATTGTCCAAGATGGGGATCTCCACGATCCAATCGTACCGCGGTGCACAGATTTTTGAAGCTGTCGGCCTGAATTCGGAGTTTGTGGACCGTTACTTTACCTGGACACCTTCCCGTATCGGCGGTATCGGCCTTGAGGAAGTAGCTGCTGAAGCACTGATTCATCACAACCGTGCGTTCACCGACAAGGACGGCAACGACAAGGTGCTTGATTCCGGCGGTGAATATCAATGGCGCAGTGACGGGGAAGAGCATTTGTTCAACCCGCAGACGATTCACTTGCTTCAGCATTCCGTGCGGAGCGGGGACTATGGCTTGTACAAGAAATATGCGGCGCTCGTTCAGGGTGAGAGCAAGAAGCACCAGACCATCCGCTCCATGCTGGAATTCAAAACAACGAACCAGCCGGTTCCGCTCGAAGAAGTAGAGCCTGCAGAATCGATTATGAAACGCTTTAAGACCGGAGCCATGTCGTTCGGTTCCATCAGTAAGGAAGCTCATGAGACACTGGCGATTGCAATGAACCGCATCGGTGGCAAGAGCAATACCGGTGAAGGCGGGGAAGATCCGGCGCGCTTTATTCCGGACGCTAACGGCGATTCCCGCCGCAGTGCGATTAAGCAGGTGGCATCCGGCCGGTTCGGGGTAACCTCGAACTATCTGGTGAACGCTGATGAGATCCAGATCAAGATGGCACAGGGGGCTAAACCTGGTGAAGGCGGACAGCTTCCGGGCCGCAAGGTATATCCTTGGGTAGCCGAAGTGCGCGGTTCCACAGCGGGTGTGGGCCTGATTTCACCGCCGCCGCATCATGATATTTATTCCATCGAGGATTTGGCCGAACTGATTTATGATCTGAAGAATGCCAATCCGCGTGCGAGCATTAATGTGAAGCTCGTGTCTGAGGTGGGTGTCGGAACGATCGCTGCCGGCGTAGCCAAGGGCCGTGCCGATATTATTCTGATCAGCGGATATGACGGCGGTACAGGGGCATCCCCGTTGAACTCCATCCGTCATGCCGGTCTGCCGTGGGAGCTTGGACTCGCGGAGACGCATCAGACGCTTATGCTGAATAACCTGCGTGACCGTGTTGTACTGGAAACCGACGGTAAAATGCTCAGCGGACGCGACCTTGCGGTAGCAGTACTGCTGGGAGCAGAAGAATACGGATTTGCTACAGCACCGCTTGTAGCGGTAGGCTGCATCATGATGCGCGTATGTCAGATGGATACTTGTCCGGTTGGTGTTGCGACACAGAATCCGGAACTGCGTAAGAACTTTACCGGCGACCCGCAGCATGTCGTGAACTTTATGACATTTGTGGCTCAGGACCTGCGCGAAATTATGGCTGAGTTAGGCTTCCGCACCATTGAAGAGATGGTCGGACGCACGGATTGCCTCGATGCTGTACGTGCTTCGAGTCATTGGAAGAAGAAAGGCGTAGATCTGAGCAGTCTGCTGCATACTCCGGAACTGCCTGAAGGCAGCACCCGCTTCCGCAGCAAATTCCAGAACCACGGCCTGGAAGAAACCATCGATGTATCGAAATTGCTGGATCTGGCAGCACCGGCACTGGAATCCGGCCAGGTGGTTGAAGCTTCACTGCCGATTACGAACGTCAACCGTGCAGTGGGCACGATTCTGGGGAGCGAGCTTACCCGCAAATACGGGGCCGCAGGTCTGCCAGATGATACAATCCGTCTGCACTTCACCGGCTCTGCCGGACAAAGTCTGGGAGCTTTCGTACCGAAGGGCATTACAATTACGGTCGAAGGCGACTCCAATGACTATGTGGGTAAAGGGCTGTCCGGAGGCAAGCTGATTATCAAGCCGTCGCCGAAGGCTACCTTTGCTGCTGAGGACAACATTATTATAGGGAATACGGCGCTTTACGGAGCGACCAGCGGTGAGGCGTATATCAGTGGTATCGCCGGTGAACGGTTCGCCGTGCGTAACTCCGGTGCGAAGGTAGTTGTTGAAGGCGTGGGCGACCACGGCTGTGAATATATGACCGGCGGCCGTGTGGCCGTGCTTGGTCCAACCGGCCGCAACTTTGCGGCAGGGATGTCCGGGGGTATCGCTTACGTCTATGACCCGGACAATACCTTCATCAAACGCTGCAACCTGGAAATGGTGCTTCTGGAGCGTGTGGAGGAAGCGGATGAAGCAGCTGAACTGCACAGCCTGATTGCCCGCCATGCAGAGCTTACAGATAGTGCTGCTGCAAGCCGGATCCTGGACAGCTGGGAGGCTTCGCTGCCGAAATTCGTCCGTGTTATTCCGAAGGATTACAAACGGATGCTGGAGCAGATCCGCAAGGTAGAACAGACCGGGTTAACCGGTGAAGCTGCCCTGATGGCTGCCTTCGAAGCCAATATGCGTGAACTTGCGCGTGTTGGAGGCTAATTAGAAATTGCCGTATCGTACTGAACGGCTGTAATAAGTAGTAAAAGGCTGAATCCTTCCGAATGAGGAAGGATTCAGCCTTTTTTACTATTACTGCCTTTTTTTCTTCTTTTCAGGAAAAAGGCAGTTTGTGGTAATATGAATAATAAATAAAATGAAATGGTAGAATTGAACTTGAATATTTGAGCTAGGGAAAGAGTGGCGGAAGGGAATTTTGGAACTGGAAGAGCGAAGCGTCCGCCTGAAAGCTTTCTGCAGGAAAGCTCACTTCGGAAGCATAACCCTTCTGCGGATTTCTACCGCAACAGCGGGCAAAATCAAGAAATCTGCAGACAACAGCGGCTGGAAGTCCAAACATTCTCTGGAGTCACCCCCAATCCCGAAACAGAAATATCTAGTTCCAATCTATATGTTTCATTTTATAAACAAAGAAAGGAAGTGAAAGTATGCCAGTTACGGCAGAAGTAGCGAATAAGCCGGTTGCCAGCCTGATAGGGGTCACCAAAAAAATGGGTTCCAAGACGCTGGTCAGTGATCTGACGCTGGATATTACGCCCGGACAAATTTTCGGGTTCCTTGGGCCGAACGGTGCCGGTAAAACAACAACGATCCGTATGATGGTGGGACTGATTTCTATCAGCCGCGGGGATATTCTGATCTGCGGGCGCAGCATCAAGGACCATTTTGAGGAAGCTGTAGCCAACATCGGTGCGATCGTGGAAAATCCGGAGATGTATAAGTTCTTAAGCGGTTATCAGAATCTGCGGCAGTATGCCCGAATGGTCAAGGGGGTTACGAAGCAGCGGATTGATGAAGTTGTAGAGCTGGTCGGGCTTGGCCAGAGAATTCATGACAAAGTAAAAACATACTCGCTTGGTATGCGTCAGCGGCTGGGAGTCGCTCAGGCATTGCTGCACCGGCCAAAGCTGCTGATTCTGGACGAGCCGACCAACGGGCTGGATCCGCAAGGGATTCGTGAGCTGCGGGATTATTTGCGGCGCCTGTGCCAGGAGGAAGGAACAACGGTGTTTGTCTCCAGTCACCTGTTGTCGGAGATGGAGCTGATGTGTGACAGTGTGGCCATTATCCAGAACGGGCGTCTGGTTGATGTCAAACAGCTGAAGACGGTAGGAGATGCGGTGCTGCCGGTTCAGGAAACGCTGTTTGAGGTCAATGATCCGGAAGCTGCACTGGCGCTGATCGGCCGCGGAGCAGTGAAGAACGGCGGGGTTTCTATTGAGGCAGGACGCGAGGAAATCGCCGAGCTGAACGCCCGGCTGGTAGCTGCCGGTTTCAAGGTGTACAGCATCAGGGCGCTGTCACGTTCACTGGAAGATCAATTCTTGGAAATTACCGGAGGTGAAGGCATTGGGTGAGTTCGCAGCTCTCATACATAATGAGAATATCAAGATTTACAGCCGTGTCCGTACATGGATTATGCTGTTTATTCTGGCACTCATGAGTGCGCTGTTCCCTGCACTGGTCTACTATACGAGCAGCGGAGATTCATCGGGAACCGGATTATGGGACAACTTTCAGATGGCGGTGACGATCGCCTTTTTCCTGAATACAATCTTTACAGTGGTGGTGGCTTCTGACGCTGTGGCGGGCGAGTTCTCCTGGGGAACAATTAAGCTGCTGCTGATCCGCCCGTGGAGCCGCTCCAAAATCCTGCTCTCCAAATACATTTCCATGGTTTTGTTCAGCTTGCTTAGTACAGCCGTGCTGATTGTATTCGCCTATGCTTCATCCCTGATTTTCTCCTCTTCCGAGGGGGGCGCAGTAGCGAATCAGATGTCCTGGAGTCCGGCGGAATATTCCTTCCTGGATGTGTTCTGCGGGTATATCGAGCTGTTTTTGACCGCTGCACTGGCTTTTATGGTCTCCAGCGTTTTCCGGGCTAGCGGTCTGGCCATCGGGCTGTCGCTGTTCATTATGTTTACCAAAAATATTTTCGTCAGCATCTTCAATCCCGATCGCTTTGATTGGGCCAAATATCTGATCTTCACGCATATGGATCTGCGGGGATATCTGCTGACAGACAGCGGTCCGGGAGGGGTTACCATCGGGTTCTCCATAGCGGTACTGGCAGTTTACTACCTGCTGTTCCTGGGAGTTTCCTGGTTGGTTTTCAGCAAAAGAGATGTCGCCGCTTAAGGAGACAAAGCTATTGCTAACTGTATTTAAGTGAACCCGGCCGAACGAAGCGGGCTAAGCCCGCTTAGCCCGCTTCGAGCTTATTCTGCTGCTTGGAGGCGCGTTTGCCTGCCTTGTCAGCCTTCTTGGCTTCGGTGTGCCCGCCTGCCGTTTCAATGGCGGGCTGTTCGGCTGTGATGACAGAGCCGTTTAGCACGCTGCCTTCCATGATGCTGAGCATGCCTGCTTGGATATTACCGTGCAGCTGTCCGGTTCCCGTCATGGTGAGCCGGTGATCGGCAGTAACGTCACCATATACTTTTCCGGCGATAATGACCTCCCTGGCTTTGATCGTGGAGAGAACCGTACTTTGTTCGCCGATGGTTACAGTCCCCTGGCACTGGATTTCCCCGCTGAAGTTACCCTCAATCCGTAAATTGGTATCGCATTGCATCTTGCCCTCCAGATTCCCTCCATGTCCGATCAACGAATCGGTAGACCTGAACAACGCTGATTGCTTGTTTCGATTCCACATGCTTTTACCCTCCTAAACATTGTATGGGTTTAATAGTTGAAGCCCTGCCTTATGGTTTCACATATCCTAAGGGATTGACTGCTTTGTTCTGCTTCACTACCTGAAAATGGAGATGAGGGCCTGTGCTGCGTCCGGTATTGCCAAGTGTGCCGATTTGCTGGCCCTTGTTCACCTTATCACCCACACTGACAGTCATCCCGTTCAAATGCATGTACCAGGTTTCCAGACCGTTCGAATGCTTGAGAATAATGTATTTGCCTCTTGCTCCCATTTGCTCGGACGCAGTGACCTCACCGTCCATTGCCGCGTAGACCGGATCCCCGATGCTGCCGGCAATATCAATGCCTGAATGATAGGCGGAGACGCCTTCAAAGGGATCAGAGCGGTAGCCAAAGCTGGAAGTGATCATTTTGGAGTGGGTAGGCCAGATGACGGCCGGCGCCAGACGTTTTTTTTCTGCGAGGGCTTTTGTAGCCTGCAGCTGAGCCTCTGCGCTCTTGGCCTCCTTGGCTTCTGTAATCGTTGTGGTGATGCTGGTTACCATCTCTTCCAGCAGGCTGCGGATTTCTGCGTAATCATCTCTGGTTTCCTGCACCAGCTCCAGAGGGTCATCCTGATAGACAGCGATATACTCCCCGCCAACCTGTGGCACTACAGTGCTGTTGAATGCGGAAGAGACAGCTCCAAGACGGAAGCTGACGGCAGACAGGGAAGAGGAAGCAGCAGCTGGCTCCGGTTCTGCACCGAAAGCGACTCCATAGTTCCGGGCGGATGACGCCGCTGTGTCTGCAGCCGGGAGCATTCCGGAGAGGGGACCGGGAGTGGACATAGAAGTAGAAACCGGATCGGTCTCTGAGTCTGTATCCCGGCCGGTACTGCCATCCGGATTAATCAGGGATTGCAGCTGCGCTTCAAGCGCATCCACGCTCTTCAGTTGATCCCGGATGCTCTCGGCCTCCTCTGACAGCTCCATCACCTGGCTGCGGAGCTGCTGGAGGGTCTGTTCCTTATCGGAAACCTTCATTTCCATCCGGAGATTGGTCAGCGACAGGGAAGCAGCCTCGGCCTCCAGCTCGGCAATGGAGCGTGAGGCATGAAAATGCATCGAGGTGACCAGACTGGAGATGGAGAGGGCAGCTGCGGCCGGAATGGCCAGGGCAAGCGGCTTGGATAACTGGAGCTGCCTGACCGGACGTCCGGCCTCGCGGACAACAAGCAGGGTAATCCGGTTGTGATCTGGCTGAGTTTTCATAGCTTCTCCTTTCTGCGGCTTAGGGAGCCGCCTTGTGTTCTGATGCGGTCTAGTGGTTTGTAATCAAATGGGCTCATCCGATTCGTCCTACTACTCTATGTATTCCAGCTCTTTGGTGAACATGACAACGGTTTGCTTGAATAAAGTAGGAGAGTTACGGCAAAACCTGTACTGAAATCAGCTTGTCAGGGCAGGGTGCAATGCTCTGCCTCACCAGGCTGCCGAAATAAATGGAGGTGACGGCTTGAAAATAATTGTGCTCTTACTCAGTCTTTTTGTGCTGCAGATTGCTATCATCGTGCTGCTGGAATACCGCCGTCCGCAAAGGGCGCTGGCTTGGGTGTTCCTTAGCTTCTGCTGCCCTCCGCTGGGTCTGCTGCTCTATTATTTCCTGGGGCGGGATTATTGGCAGAGCCGCAAGATAGACAAGCGCTGTACACCTTCGAGGCTTAGTGAAATCGGTGTCCGTGCCTCCGGTAAAATCAAAATTGTCCAGAAGCCGGAGGAATGCGGAAATCCGGCTTTTACCGGCCATGAGGAACTGCTCTATCTGCTCGCTAGGCTGTCCGGCCGGAATATTACAGGCCGCAACCGCAGCCGGATCCTGCCAGATGCACAGGAGGCCTATGCTGCCATGCTGGAGGCGATGGAAGCGGCGCGGGAACATATCCATTTGGAATTCTATATTTTTCGTGACGATGAGATTGGGGAGCACTTCCAGGAGGTGATGGTCCGCAAAGCGCGTCAGGGGGTCAAGGTACGTCTGCTGTGCGACGGGCTCGGCAGTCATAGCCTGAGACGGAAATTTATCGGCACCTTAAAACATGCGGGAGTCGAGGTTCATTTCTTTTTGCCGCTGCTTCATTCGCTGCTGGACCGCAGGTTCAATTACCGGAATCACCGTAAAATTATGATAGTTGACGGTCTGATAGGGTTTACGGGAGGGATGAATGTCGGAGATGATTATTTGGGCAAAGACCCCAAAATGGGCTATTGGCGCGACACCCATCTGCGACTGGAGGGAGATTCCGTATATCATCTGCAGGCTATATTTCTGAAGGACTGGAAGCTTGCGGCAGGTGACTGGCTGAGCCATCCGCGCTTTTTTCCAACCCATAGCTGTACGGGACAGGAAGCTGTACTAGTGGTGGCCAGCGGGCCGGATGGAGCGATTGATGCGTCCGAGGAGATGTACTTTGCCGCGCTTTGTTCGGCCAGAAGGCGTATCTGGATTACCTCGCCTTATTTCATCCCTGATCCGACCATCTGCCGGGCGCTCAAAAATGCTGTACTCAGCGGGGTGGATGTTAGAATCATTATTCCTGCCAAACCGGACAACAAGCTTGTTTACTCGGCTTCATTGTCCTATCTGGAGAATCTGCAGGATGCGGGAGTGAAGTTTTACCGCTACACCAGAGGTTTCATGCATGCCAAGGTTATGATTGTTGACGATCTGCTGGCCACCATTGGCAGTGCCAATCTGGACATGCGCAGCTTCTATTCCAATTTTGAGCTGACGGCCGTTCTGCTCCATCCGGAGAGCATTGCTAAGCTGGCCTCGGACTTTGAAAAGGACTTGCAGTACAGCCCATTTATTGATCCCGAACAATTTAAAGAGCGAGCCTGGAATGTCAAGTTGATTCAAAGCCTTTGTCAGCTGTTATCCCCGCTATTATGACCGAAAAGGGCACAAAAACAGCGCTTTTCAAAGGCTGAAACATGTTCCATTCCTTATTTGGCCCTATTTTGTGATATAATGAAGGTATAAGAAGAAATATAAGAGAGTATCTCTTAAAATGATGCTTTCGATAATTCTTTTAAATACTTTTTTATAGGGGGAGTTCTATGAATGTAAGCCAGCAAATCTTTACGAATGAGGATCAGAAAAAACCTCAAAAATCCGGGTCTGTGAAGACAGCCAGACTAAAGATGGCTCAACGGATTGTGATGATGGTGCTGGGCGCGGCAATGATGTCCGTTGCGCTTGAAATTTTTCTTGTTCCCAATGAGTTGATTGACGGCGGAATAACCGGTATTTCTATTATGCTATCCCATATTTTTAATATTCCTCTCGGCATTTTGCTGACGCTGCTCAACCTGCCGTTTCTGGTTATCGGGTATAAGCAGATCGGCAAAACCTTTGCCTTATCCACCTTGTTTGCCGTAATTCTGATGTCTATCGGCACCCAATTGCTGCATCCGGTCAAGCCGATTACAGTTGAGCCTTTACTGGCAGCCGTGTTTGGGGGCGTTATTCTCGGGGTCGGCGTAGGACTCGTTGTAAGATACGGGGGATCGCTTGACGGTACGGAGATTGTAGCTATTCTGGTTGCTAAGAAGCTGCCGTTTTCTGTCGGCGAAGTAGTTATGTTCTTCAACTTCTTTATTCTTTCCGTAGCGGGCTTTGTATTCGGCTGGAATAATGCCATGTTCTCCCTGATTGCGTATTACATTGCCTTTAAGATGATCGACGTTACCCTTGAGGGGCTGGATCAGTCGAAATCGGTCTGGATTATCAGCGATAAATTCCGCGATATCGGAGAAGCGCTGACGGAGCGTCTTGGACGCGGTGTTACGTATCTCGATGGCGAAGGCGGATTTTCCGGTGAAAACAAGAAAGTAATCTTTGTAGTCATTACACGGCTGGAAGAAGCGAAGCTTAAATCGATTGTTGAAGACTGGGATTCGGACGCATTTGTTGCTATCGGTAATATCCATGATGTAAAAGGCGGCCGTTTTAAGAAAAAATCAATCCATTAGCGTTTGTCCAGAATAGCGGGCACGCTACCCTGAAGGAAGGTATATTTACGAAAGTCAGAGCAATCAATCCGGCGCCCGCAGCAAGCCACGCCGTATTCTCATATAGAATACCTTCCGTCCAAAAGCTGGACACCCGATAAGCCCGCAGCCTGTGAAAGGCATCTGCGGGCTTATTGCTGCCTGTGGAAGGGTGTGGGAGCTTTTCATGGCAGCTTCGAGACAATATCACTGACCGGCTGCGGCGGCACCTTGGCGATAAGATCTCCCATGCGGCTCAGCCGCTCCTCAATATTCAGCAGATGATAATCAGCAGGTGAGACATTGCGGGCGACCTCCTCCCACAGGAGCGGGGTGGACACCGTAGCCAGCGGGCGTGCGCGCGGTGTATAGGGAGCGGCTAAGGTTTTGCCGCCGTAATGCTGCAGATAATCGAAATAAATCTTGTCGCCGCGGTGTTTCTTGAGCCGCTCTAATGTGAACAGGTCCGGCCTCTTCTCGGTGACATAACGCCCGACGAAATGGCCGATTTTACGCAGCTCATCAAAGGAAATTCCCGGATTCACCGGGATAATAATCTGCACTCCCGTTGCCCCGGAGGTTTTGGGAACCGAAGCCAGCCCCAGTGATTTCAGCACATCCCCGACCATAGCGGCCGCCTCCATAATGCGCGGCTCCACTTCAAGAGAAGGATCCAGATCGATCATCCACTCACAGGGCAGGCTGCTCCCCGCGTAGTGCAGCGAAGGATGAAATTCCAGCGCGGCCAAATTGCCGAGCCAGATCAGTTCGGGAAGGCCCTGCAGGACGATATACTCAATACCTTCATGCAGGGCTGTCTTCACAAAACCGGGCAGCGGCTGGGGGGCATTCTTCTGATAGAAGGACATCCCCGGCACTCCGTGCGGATAGCGGATAACCGTTAACAGCCGGTCTTTGCAGTAACGCAGCAGGTAAGGGGAGAGTGCAGCCAGCTTTTGCAGGTAAATCCGCTTGGTGATTCCAACCTCCGGCCAGAGGGGCTTGTCCGGGTTCGTTACTGTGATCTCTTGTCCGTCTACGGTGATGGAGCCTTTGAGCACAGCCGGCATAGGGTATCCTCCTTTACCTTTACTTAAGTCTCTGTACAGCGGGAAGTTATACTTCTAATCAGCCTGGAAGCAGAGCTTACCCTCTTTGCCCGATCTGGCAATCCTCCGGAGGCAGGTCAACCTGTGCCTGAATCACCGGCTGGCGCAGTGTGCCTGAGCTGTTCCATTCCAGAAAATGCAGCTTGAATACAAGGCTGGGTCTGATCCAGACAGCGCCCTTACTGCGCTGTGGAAGGGACGCGAAAGGCATAACGGGAATGGTCAGGTTATGTGCCTGTGCGGTCAGATTCCGCCAATCCATGGCAGTCATCCGTCCCGCTCCTGCATGTCCGATATAATGCAGCTTGCCCGCATCATCATAGAGACCGAACAGCAGGGCATTTACGATGCCGTCACGGAAGGTGACGCCGCCGGCAACTGCGGTCACATCAGAGATGATCTTGCGTTTCTGCCAGCGTTTATCTTTCCCGCCGGGGGCATAGGTGCTGCCCATGTCCTTGCAGACAATTCCCTCCAGCCGTCCTTTCAGGGCAGCGGAGAATAGTTCTGCCGGATCCGTGTAGCTGGGCACATTCTGCACATGGGAATGCGGCAGCAGCATCTCACTGAGCAGCTGCTGCCGCCGGGATAAGGGCTGATCCAGCAGCCACACCCCGTTGCAGTAGAGCATATCAAATACCATATACAGGACCGGTACCTGCGGCGTCACAGCCCGGATGGCTGTTTCGCTCTTCAGGCTGTCGCGGCGCATCACTTCATGGAAGGACGGCTTGCCGCCGCTGAGCGCGATGACCTCGCCGTCCAGGATGAAGGAGTCTGCGCGGCAGTAGGTGCGGGGCACCGTCAGCTCAGGATATTGTAATGTGCGCCGGTTGCCGCGGCGGTTGATCAGCTCTATATGGTTCCCGTCATAATAAGAGAGCATACGGACCCCGTCCCATTTGATCTGGGCAATCCACTGGCTGCCGGACGGGAGCTGCGCAGCGAGTACAGGTTCAAACGGTATAACCGGCCGCATTTCCATGGCGCACCTCCTGACTATTTTGTATGCACGAAGGCTTAGGAAACGGTCTCTTTGCTTTTAGGGCTGCGCCGCTTCGCTTTGGGAGCTATGACCGGAATCGGTCCGGTTACTTCGTTAACTACGGCAGTTCCCGGCGCCGCTTCAGCTGTTTTGGCTTTGGCTGTTTTTTTCTTTGTACCGGCTGCCGTTTTTGGCTTGCTGGCTGAGCCGGCCAGAGAAGGGCCAGGATCGGCCGGGATGTGCTGGACAGCTTCGATACTGGCCTGCAGTGCAGCCATCAGATCGATAACATTGCTCTCCTGCTGCGACGGTGCGATATGGAATTCCTCCCCGGAGACTTTGTGGGAGATCAAGTCCAGCATCCGCTGACGGTAGTCGTCCGTATATTTCTCCGGCTCAAACGGTGTGGACAGCTGAGAGATCAGCAGCTTGGCCATATCCAGCTCTTTATCGCTCACCATTCCCGCTTCCGGCAATCCGGGAACCTGGGAGACCGGCCGCACCTCATCGGGATAAAAGATGGTCTCAATCGCCAGGCAGTCCTCCAGCACACGGATGGCGGCCAGGCTGCTTTTGGAGCGGATGGAAATCTTGGCAATCCCGATCTTACCTGTCTGGCGCATTGCCTCCATCAGCAGCCGGTAAGCATTGGTGCCCGCCTGGTCCGGAGACAGATAGTAGGTTTTTTGAAAATAAATCGGGTCGATCTCCGTCAAATCCACAAAATCAAGGATCGTAATACTTTTGCTGCTTTCCTCGGTCAGCTGGTCCAGTTCCTCTTTGTCAAACAGGACAAACTTTCCTTTTTCGTACTCATAGCCCTTGCCGATTTCCTCCCAGCCCACTTCCTTCTCACAAACCGGGCATTTGCGTACATAGGACAGCGGACTGCCGCATTCTTTGTGGATGTAGCGCAGTGAGATGTCCTTATCCTCCGTGGCGGAGAACATTTTGACCGGTACATGCACAAGTCCGAAGCTGATGGCTCCTTTCCAAACGGTATGCATCGATATCGCCTCCTGATAATAAGTGCTATGGCTTAGTATGGGGCGATGCCGCATTTTCTAGCCTGATGCATTTTTTGCTAACCTTGGGAAAAAATAAAGCCAGGCCCTGAAGGGGAGCCGCGTCAAGCGGCATGCATTACAGTGTTAGAAAAGTGGAGGAACCTATGGACAGAGGACGGAATGAATGGAGCGATGCGCTACCTCGGCAGGATATTCCGGCAGAGGTCGTGGATTGGGCGAATATTATCGCAGATCCGGATGATGAGCTGAATATAGACGCCGCCGGGTATCTGGATGCGGATGCAACGATTGGCGAACCCGAAGCGGATGAGGAATAAGGAACGTATGCTTCCGAAGCCAGTTTTGTACGAACCGGATACAGTGAAGCTTATGCTATTACAAAACTAAGCGTATGCTTCCGAAGCGAGTTTTGTACGAACCGGATACAGTGAAGCTTATGCTATTACAAAACTAAGCGTATGCTTCCGAAGCGAGTTTTGTACGAACCAAATTCAGTGAAGCTTATGCTATTACAAAACTTTAAGGAGACCAAAAAATGGACATTAAGCGGGCAAAGGACATTTATGCTTCCAAGGAGATGATCTCTGTACATTTGGACGGGGAGCCAGTGTGGATTGAGCGTGTGGACGAAGCAAACGGCATGGCTACGGTACAGGTGGGTTCACGTCCGACAAATACACATACAGTGGGTGTGGAGCGGCTGGAAGAGCAGAGAAGTTAGTCGTCCTCATCAGTTAGGGCTGAGTTTATACAGTTAGACTTTAATTAACTGGAATTTGAGCAGAGCAGCGATCCTTCTGTTAGGAATAATCGCTGGCTCTGCTTTTTTGGCATACCCATCTTACTGCAATTGCTTGATAGCTGACACAAAGGTTGACGCTAACTGCTGCTAACGCCTATATTTGGGATGTGAATTTGATGAAAAGAGATGATATCCGTGCGTCCTATTATACTAGGCGTCTGCTCGGCGCTGTTTTTTGCAGTAACTTTTGTGCTTAACCGGCGGATGGAGCTGTCAGGGGGGAGCTGGGCATGGAGTGCCTCGCTGCGCTACTTGTTTACATTGCCGTTTCTGGTGGCGATTGTGGCTGGGCGCGGCCGGCTGAAGCCGCTGCTGTCAGCGATGAAGGAGCACCCGGCGGCATGGCTGCTCTGGGGAACGGTCGGCTTTGGCCTGTTCTATGCTCCGATCTGCTTCGCAGCTGCATATGCTCCAGGCTGGCTGACAGCCGGAACCTGGCAGCTGACGATTATTTCCGGCTCGCTGCTCGCCCCCTTCTTCGGCCGATGGGTGAACGGACCCGACGGGCGGGTCTATGAGCGCGGCAGAATCCCGCTTCGCGGGCTCGGATTGTCACTGATTATTCTGGCCGGAGTGGTGCTGCTCCAGGCTGAACAAGCCCGCGAGCTGGCAGCATCTCAGGTATTGCTGGGCATCGTGCCAGTCCTGATTGCTTCCTTCGCCTATCCGCTCGGCAACCGCAAGATGATGGAGCTGTGCGGAGACCGGCTGGACGTCTTTCAGCGCATTCTTGGCATGACTCTGGGCAGTCTCCCTTTTTGGCTGGTTCTGGCGCTCATCGGCTATGCAGATGCCGGACTGCCTTCAGGCTCCCAAGCAGGACAATCGTTGATTGTTGCCGTCTCTTCCGGAGTGATCGCTACCGTCCTGTTCTTCCGAGCCACGGATATGGTACGCAGCAGCATGAGCGGGCTCGCGGCAGTGGAGGCCACCCAGTCGCTTGAGGTATTGTTCGCCCTGGCCGGTGAAATGCTGATTCTGTCCTCACCGCTGCCTTCACTGCTGTCATGGATAGGTATTGCTGTCATTATCATCGGGATGGCTCTGCACAGTATGTTCTCCCATCGCGCACTGAGCAGGACGCCGCGGGCCAAAAGCCCGAAGCTCCCTCCCCCCGTGGCTGCAGGCAGCGAGGAGTAGAGAGGGTTGTTGCGGTACCCGTAGTATACCGATATAATTAAAAGTATTGCGGTGTTGGTACTATTTTAAAAGGTGGAGTTGCAGCTTGGACATTAACGATGAAACGGTGTTTACTTACCGTTCGTACAGCCTCCAGGATACGGAGCTGCTGGCAGCTGCGATAGCCGCCGCAGCCACAGCCGGTATGGTGATTGGCCTCGACGGGGATCTAGGTGCGGGGAAGACGGCATTCTCGCAAGGTTTTGCGCGCCATTTGGGCGTGCAGGGGATTGTTAACAGTCCTACTTTTACTATAATCAAAGAGTATGATGGGCGTCTGCCGCTGTATCATATGGATGTATACCGGATCTCGCTGCAGGAAGCGGACGAGCTTGGACTGGACGAATATTTCTACGGGCAGGGAGTATGCCTGGTGGAATGGAGCAGTATCATTACAGACTTGATGCCGCCGCGGCATCTGCATATATACATGGAAACAGCTGGACCGGAGGAACGTATCATTACGATAACCGGAACCGGAGAGCCGTATGGTGAATTGTGCCGGGCGCTGATCCAGAAGTGGGGTAAACAAGGATGATGAACGAAAATAATGGGCCGCGCAAGCGGCTTTTGGCGCTGGATACGTCAACGGCTGTCCTGGGAGTAGCTGTAACTGAAGATGGCAGACTATTGCATGAAATTAATGCATCCGGGGAGCGGAACCATTCGGTGCACCTGCTGCCGATAATTGAGCAGGCCTTACAGGCCAGCGGTACAGAGGCCTCGATGCTTGGCGGAGTGGCTGTCGGCCTGGGTCCGGGATCATACACGGGTACCCGGATTGCGGTGACTGCTGCCAAGACACTGGCCTGGGCCTGGAAGGTGCCGGTCGTCGGCATTTCCAGCCTGCATGCCCTGGCTTGGGGCGGCTATGCTGCTATACAGGAGAAGCAGGCTGCTGCTGCGGCTGAGCAAGCTGCACGGACGGAAGGATTTGGTCCGGACTGGATTATTCCTCTGCTCGATGCACGGCGGGGACAAGTCTACACAGGGTTATTCACATCCTGCGGGCTCCGTGCTCCGCAGCGCCTTGAACCGGATGCTATCCGCCTTATGGCTGACTGGGTGATGTATTTATCAGACAGGCTAAAACAGGCGGAGGCAGAGGGCAGCAGACCCCGGTCCGTCTGGTTTGTCGGAGAGACTGCGCTGCATGGCAGCGGGGACAGTCTTCGTCCGCTGCTGGGAGCAGCGGACGTACATGCGGAGCCTTATGAGCTGGAGGGGCGCTGGGCAGCGCTCCTTGGTGAGGAACGCCTGCTGGAGGGCAGCGGCGGTGACGATATTCACGGGTTAATCCCGAATTATACCCAGCTTACTGAAGCGGAAGCCAATCTGCGCCGGAGCAGTGAAGGGAGCGCGAGCAAAGTATGACGGAACCTACGCGGGCGGGAGAACAGGAGAGCGGTCCTGTATTTCGCCTGATGAAGCTTGAGGATATTCCAGAGATTCTCGTGATCGAACGGGAAGCTTTTACGATGCCCTGGACGGAGGAAGCGTTCCGTAATGAGCTGACGCATAATCATTTTGCCAAATACATGGTGATGGAGCTGGCCGGCCATATCATCGGCTATGCCGGGATGTGGGCGATTGTCGACGAGGCCCATGTGACGAACATTGCCCTGCTCGAAGCTTACCGGGGACGCAAATGGGGCGACCGGCTGCTGGAGGAGCTGATGAAGACGGCGAGCTTTTTGGGCATGAAGTCGATTACGCTAGAGGTCCGGGTCTCGAATGAGGTGGCCCAGAATTTATACCGCAAAAAAGGTTTCCGGCCGGCCGGTACCCGTAAGGGGTATTATTCGGACAACCGTGAGGATGCGCTGATTATGTGGGCGGATCTGCCGGAGTATGGAGAGCAAGGGTTGACGGAAGGAAGCGTGGATCTAAAATGAATACTGAAACAGGCGCTATTGAGCCTGTACTTATATTGGCTATTGAGACGAGCTGTGATGAAACCTCAGTAGCAGTCATCAAAGACGGACACGAGGTGCTGGCGAATATTATTTCCAGCCAGATTGAAACTCACCGCGCCTTCGGCGGCGTAGTGCCGGAGGTTGCCTCACGTAAGCATGTCGAGGTGATCACCCTGGTGATCGAGGAGGCGCTGACAGCCGCAGGGGTACAGCCTGGGGAGCTTACAGCTGTCGCGGTTACGCAAGGACCGGGACTCGTCGGCGCGCTGCTGGTGGGTGTTGTTGCGGCCAAAAGCCTCGCGCTGGCCTGGGGTAAGCCGCTTATCGGCACGCATCATATTGCCGGGCACATTTATGCCAACCGGCTGGTGAAGGAATTGCAGTATCCGTGCATGACCCTAGTTGTATCCGGGGGACATACAGAGCTGGTTAACATGGAGCGCGAAGGAGAATTCCGGATTATCGGACGCACCCGCGATGATGCGGTCGGTGAAGCCTACGACAAGGTTGCCCGCGCACTTGGCTTTCCGTATCCGGGCGGTCCGCATGTAGACCGTCTGGCCCGTGAAGCGGCAGAAGCGGTAGCCTTGCCCCGTGTCTGGCTGGAGCCGGATTCCTATGATTTCAGCTTCAGCGGTCTGAAGTCTGCTGTGCTGAATGTGGTGAACCAGAGCAAGATGAAGGGACTGGAACCGGATGTGGCCGGCATCGCACGCGGCTTCCAGGAATCTGTAGTCGAGGTGCTGGTGGAGAAGGCCGTCCGGGCTGTCAAAGCCTGTGAGGCCAAGCAGCTTCTGCTCTGCGGCGGGGTTGCCGCCAACAAAGGGCTGCGTGAAACACTGGTCTCCCGCTGCGAGGCTGAAGGCATAGAGCTGATCATTCCTCCGCCGGTGTACTGCACGGATAATGCCGCGATGATCGGTGCTGCGGCCTATGTGAAATGGCGGCATGACGGCAGCACATCGCTGGATATGGTTGCCGATCCCGGTTTGTCGCTGGAAAAGTGGTCTGTGACCGCCTATTGACATCCTTTAGTCGGGAAGAGTATAATCTACCCAATTAAACGATATAAACGCGATGAAGGGAAGCAGTAGGGTTACTCCGGGATAAGAGAACTGCGGGTAGGTGCGACGCAGCCGAAGGAGACCTGAACTCGTCCGGGAGCGGAGCGGTGGAAGCGGGATGTCCTTTCTAGAGGGGCATTGAGCGGCATGAAGAGTGTGCCGGACCTTTCGTACACCGACTACGGGTAACCTCCGTGAGAGGGTGGTCAAGGCAGTGGGGGGCGGATGCAACCGTATGAACTTGCCTGACTATTGAGTGGATATTCAGAGGACAGCAGAAATTGGGCTGATCCGGTATATCAACAAGAGTGGTACCGCGAAGGTTAACAGCCTGTCGTCTCTTGAATAGAGACGGCAGGCTTTTTTGTGTACTTATAGGGATTACACGCAATGAACGGGAGCAGTAGATGACGAAGGTGTGCAGAGAGCTGCGGGGTGGTGCGACGCAGACGCCTATGAAGCATTGAATCTCGCCCGGGAGCGGAGCGGCGGAAAATACAGATGTACGCCGCGACGGATGTCTCCGTTACCAGACACTCATCCTTGGTTGACTTGTGCCTTCAATGGACGGAAGGCCAAGGATGGGAAAGAGCTGGACGCAGCTTGCGGTTTGCTATGCTATTGAATAGGAGCCGGATGCGTCAAAAAGAGTGGTACCGCGGAGGGGTAACCCGCCGTCTCTTTATAGAGACGGCGGGTTTTTGTGGTACGCCCAGCATGGGCGTCATCTCTAGGGTGAAAGTCCCGAGCGGGGGCTGGCAAGCGCCTACCGTTAGCCAAGGGCAAGGGTGTCCACCGTGAGGCGGAATCTGAAGGAAGCCGGAGGCAAAAGCACGACCTGAGGTACACGAATCCAATTTGAGGCGGTTGCAGCCGGATGAGTCACCCATACATGACAAAATCCAAAGCTGCCAAGGGCTGCAGCCGTAAACTTGGGCAGGTGCGGGCGGAAAGATGACGTTCTTATCTGGGGAGGCCTGCCGGAGGGGCAAGGAAAAAAAAACTTGTAACCGTAGCCGAGAGGCTGCGCTGAACCGGCAGGAGTCAGCAGAGGCCATAGTACGTAAACTGCTGCAGCGTTTACGGAAGGGCTGAACCGAAAGGAGAGAGGAAACCGATGCGTTCGCATGAAGTGCAAAGACAGCAGAATATCTCGCAAGAGAGCTTACGGCAAAGAGAAGCGGTGAAGCCGCCAGGGTATGCCGGAGCGCCGAGTTCTTCGTCGGCACAAATCGCCCCTTCCTCTCGCGAAGCAGAGAGCAACTTGCTGGAGCGAATGCTCGAAGGAGACAACCTTCGGCTCGCGTATAAACGAGTGGTACAAAACGGAAGAGCGCCCGGTGTGGACAATGTAACGGTAGCGAATCTACAAGCTTATTTGAAAACACATTGGGAATCGGTGAAAGCCGAACTTCTAGCGGGGGCTTACAGACCTGCGTCAGTCAAACGGGTGGAAATCCCCAAACCCGGAGGCGGTGTAAGGCTACTAGGCATCCCAACCGTTATGGACCGTTTTCTCCAGCAGGCGCTTCTACAAGTCATGAACCCGATCTTTGACGCAGAGTTCTCCTGGTATAGCTATGGCTTTCGACCGGGGAAAAGTGCACATGACGCCGTGAAACAAGCGCAAAGATATATCCAAAGTGGCCTCCGGTGGGTCATAGACCTCGATCTGGAGAAATTCTTTGACCGGATAAACCACGACATGCTGATGGCAAGAGTGGCGCGGAAAGTGACAGACAAAAGAGTACTGATCCTGATTCGTGCGTATCTGAACGCCGGAGTTATGGTGAACGGAAAGCTGGAACGTAGCCGGGAAGGAACGCCCCAAGGCGGTCCGCTCAGTCCGCTTTTGGCAAACATTCTACTGGACGATCTGGATAAGGAATTGGCCGGACGCGGGCTGCGTTTTGTACGCTATGCGGACGACTGTAATATCTTTGTGGCGAGTAAACGAGCGGGCGAACGGGTCATGGAATCGGTTAGCCGATTTGTAGAAGGAAAGCTGAAACTGAAAGTGAACCGGGATAAAAGTGCGGTAGCAAGACCGTGGCACCGAAAGTTCTTAGGTTTCAGTTTCCTGAGTCAGAAGCAGGCAACGATTCGATTAGCTCCGAAAACAATCTCGCGATTCAAGGAAAGAATCCGTGAACTAACGAATCGAACGTGGTCTATTTCCATGGAAGAGCGAATTCGCCAAGTGAACCGGTATGTGATGGGATGGCTTGGCTATTTCCATCTGGCGTCGGCGAAGAAACACCTCCAAACGCTGGACCAGTGGATTCGGAGAAGGCTGCGAATGTGCCTGTGGAAACAATGGAAACGAGTGCGCACACGGATCCGCGAACTCCGGGCGCTTGGGGTGCCTGAGTGGGCCTGTTTCACGATGGCAAACTCACGGCGAGGCGCATGGGAAATGTCCCGGAACACAAATAATGCCCTTCCCACTTCCTACTGGGAAGGGAAAGGGCTGAAAAGTTTGCTTTCACGTTATTTGGAGCTTTGTTAACCTTTTGGAACCGCCGTATGCGGACCCGCATGTACGGTGGTGTGAGAGGACGGGGGCTCGCCGCCCCCTCCTACTCGATTTGTGATCAAAGCGGTTGAGATGCTGCCGGCAGCAGTGGGCGGGAACAGCAGGGGACAAGTCGACGTGTTCCCTGCGCATCATCCAGTGACAGCGTATGCAAATAAAATTTAGGAGGGTTTTCCATGATTATACCGGTGAAAAAACGGATTCAAATTTTTGATACAACGCTGCGTGACGGCGAACAGGCTCCGGGAGCGAGCCTGACGCCGGAGCAAAAGATCATACTCGCTTATAAGCTGGCTGAGCTGGGTGTGGATGTGCTGGAACCGGGCTTTCCGATTTCGAGCCCGGGGGATTTTGCCGCTGTGGAGACGATCTCCCGCAAGGTGCAGGGCGTGGAAATCTGCGGATTTGCCCGGGCAGTCCGGGGAGACATTGATGCCGCAGTACGGGCGACCCGGGATGCTGAGCGGCGGCGGATTCACCTGTTCATCTCCTCTTCCGACATACACCTGCGCCACCAGCTGCGCAAAAGCCGCCCTGAGGTCGTCGCAGCCGCCCGTGAAATGACAGCCTATGCCCGGCAGTTCTGCGAGGTCGTAGAGTTCACGGCGATGGATGCAGCCCGGACCGGAATCGATGACCTGATTGAAATGGTGGAGGCTGTCATTGAAGAGGGAGCCAGCATCATCAACCTGCCGGATACGGTCGGATACGCCTTGCCGCATGAATACGGGGAGATGTTCCGGAAGGTGCGCCTTGGCGCCAGGGGCGGAGAGAAAGTCAGCTACAGCGCCCATTGTCATAACGATTTGGGGCTTGCCGTAGCCAACAGCCTGGCAGCCATTGCCGGCGGGGCAACCCAAATCGAGGTTACCGTAAACGGCGTAGGCGAACGCACCGGAAACTGTGCGCTGGAAGAGCTGGTCATGGCCCTTGAGACCCGCGGCGATGCCCTCGGTGCGGAAACGGGGATCGTGCTGGATAAGCTGTATGATACCTCACGGATCATCAGCGGGGCGATGCATTTCCCGATTGCCTACAACAAGCCTGTCGTCGGCAGAAATGCCTTCCAGCATGAGTCCGGCATCCATCAGGACGGTTTGCTGAAGGACCGCAGCACGTACGAGATCATGGACCCTGAGCGGCTGGGGATTCCGCGCAGCATGATCATTCTGGGCAAGCACTCCGGCAGGCACGCACTTAAGGACCGCGCGGCGAAGTATGGGATTGCCTTGGATGCGGCGGAGCTGGATGCCCTCTACGAATCCTTCAAAGAGACAGCCGACCGCCAGAAAGCGGTCAGCGATGACGAGCTGCTGCGGATGGTCAGCACGGCTACCGGACAGCAGGCCCAGGTCTACGAGCTGGGCGATGTTCAGGTGCTGGCCGGCAGCGCCCCGCGGAGGGTGGCGGCAGTGACGGTCCGCCACCTGCAGAACGGCACAGAAAAAGCGTACACCAGCACCGGTAGCGGTCCGCTGGAAGCGGTCATTGCTGCAATCAGCCAGGGAATCACTGAGCACATCAGCTTTGCGGGACTGGAGCTGCATTCACTCGGTAGCGGAGAGAATGCCCAGGCTGAAGCTGCGGTTATGGTGGAATGGGAAGGCGGTAAGTTCCGGGGGACAGCGATCCATCAGGATATTGTGATGGCAGCAGGGATCGCTTATATCGCCGCCTGCAATGCGGCACTGCTCTCCGCCCAGGTGGAGCAGGTCCGGGAAGAAGCTTTTCCTGTAGTGGAATAGGCAGGGGCTACAGACTCTCATCTTGGTGCATAAACGCGCCATGATGAGGGTCTGTATTTCGTTGGACCGGGCATCTTGCACGGCTTCCTTCATTGATTTGCAGGATGGGAATTTAGCCCATGCGGCTTTTGTCAAGATGTGGACAACGTTATCCACATATTCTGCACTAGTTGTGTAAAAACCGTGTAAAATCAGCAATAACGCCTATTTTTTGAACCGCAGAAATGTGGAGTTATCCTGTGTGAGGTTTTTGTGGAAACTGTGGATAATGTGGATAATTCGGTGGATAAAAAGTCCTTGACAAACAAAATAGCGATTTATCGCATAAAAAAAGGCCCCGAGGGGCTTTTTTTATGGAGAGTTATACACGAAAACTGTGGATGGGTATGTGGATAAGTTTTTATGAACAAATCGGTAACAGTTTAAAAATATTTATTTAACCTGATTACATTATTCGTCAGCCAGCTGCTCCCATTCGTCAAACCGTTCGCTTAGCTGCGTTTTTTTGTCCTTAAGGTCATTCTCATGCTCCTGAAGCGCCATGTAATCCTGATAAACCTCGGGTTTGGTCATTTCATGCTCAATGCCGGCGATCTCTTCCTCCAGGCGGGCGATGGTTTCTTCCAGCTCTGAAATCCGCCGCTGCCGGTTCCGCTCCTCCCGTTTGGCCGCTTTGTCGGCCTCATAAGAGGAAGCACTGCCTTTATCCGCTGCAGCTTCAAGATCGGTATTGCGCGAGGCTTTGGCTGCTGTAAGTTCGGCTTCTTCCAGGGCAATGGCTTCCAGTTCTTTTTTTTTCTCCACATAATCATCATAGTTGCCAAGATACTGGTCGATGCCGCCGGGATGCAGCTCCAATACGCGCTCCGCCATTTTGTTAAGGAAATAACGGTCATGGGAGATGAATAACAGGGTTCCTTCAAAATCGATCAGGGCGGACTCCAGCACCTCGCGGCTGACCAGATCCAAATGGTTGGTAGGCTCATCGAGAATAAGCATGTTTGCGCCGCGCAGCATCAGCTTAGATAGTGCCACGCGTGCTTTTTCACCGCCGCTGAGCGCTGCGACCCGCTTCAGGACATCCTCCCCGCTGAACAGGAAGTTGCCGAGAATGGTACGGATCCGGGCTTCTTCAAGCATCGGATATTCGCTCCATAGCTCCTCCAGAACCGTATTCCGGGGGTTGAGCCTTGTCTGTTCCTGATCGTAATAAGCGATCTTCACCTTGGCTCCCCAGTTCACGGTTCCGGCAGAGGGTTCCCGGGTACCGGTCATGCACTGCAGCAGCGTTGATTTGCCGATCCCGTTCGGGCCGATGAGTGCTGCTGTCTCGCCGCGCCGCAGTTCAAAGGACGCGTTACGGAAGAGCGGCGCGGCTTCTTCGCTGAACGATACGGCAACGTCACGCACCTGCAGCACCTCTTTACCGGACATGAAGTCAGGCTCGAAGGAGAAGCTGGCTTTCTTCAGGTCACCGAGCGGCTTGTCGATGCGGTCCATTTTTTCCAGAGCTTTGCGCCGGCTCTGGGCACGTTTGGTTGTAGAAGCGCGCACAATGTTACGCTGTACGAAATCCTCCATCCGGGAGATCTCATCCTGTTGCTTCTCGTACTGCTTCATGCGGATCTCATATTCCGCAGCCTTCAGCTCCATATAACGGCTATAGTTGCCTGTATACCGCCGGGACTGATGCCGCTCAATTTCAACGATCGTAGTAACCAGCCTGTCGAGGAAATACCGGTCGTGGGAGACGACCAGAATTCCGCCGGCATAGTTGCGCAAATAATCCTCCAGCCACGTCAGCGTCTCAATGTCCAGATGGTTCGTAGGCTCATCGAGCATGAGCAGATCCGGGGCTTGAAGCAGGATGCGGGCCAGCGCGAGCCGTGTCTTCTGTCCTCCGCTTAAGGTGGCAATCGGCGTATCCGGTGCGAATTCTCCGAAGCCCATCCCGTGCAGCACGCTGCGGATGCGTGTATTCATCTCATAACCGCCGTGGTCTTTGAACCAGTCCGACCGTTTAGCATACCGTTCCAGCAAATCCTCATACCGTTTCGGGTCATCGGCAAGCTTAGGATCAGCGATGCTCGCCTCCATCTGCCGCAGCTCGGCTTCCGCCTCGATCAGGGGAGCAAATACAGCGAGCATCTCCTCCTGAATCGTTTTGTCCGACTGAAGTCCGCTGTTCTGGGCCAGATAGCCGATAGTTGTTTCTTTGGATTTATGAATTTGCCCGCTGTCAAAAGACATCTCACCCGCGAGGATCTGCAGAAAGGTGGATTTGCCGGCCCCGTTAACGCCTACCAGTCCAACCCGTTCCTTCTCATTCACCTGCAGGCTGATGCCGTCCAGCACGCTTTGAATACCATATGATTTCGAAATTCCTGTCGCTTGAAGAAGCATACCGATGAACCCTCCGCCCTTGCATATTTCGCCTTGGCACTGACGCCCGGCCGTGTAACTTGCTTATTCTATAGTTTACATGAAAAGCGCCAGCGGCGCGAGGGGGCAGGAACTTTGCGGCAGGGTGTGGAAAGCTGGGAGGATTGGGGGACGCAGGGTGTTTTTTGACAGCAGGATAGAAGGAGAACCTCTTGCTTGATTCACATAACAGAGCAAATGATACAACCTTGGCGAACCGGGGAGAAGAGTGGTAAACTGAGTTTACAAACTATGATAAGCTAGTCACATGAACAGGAGGAGGCGGCTGCAGATGACAGGCCAGAGCGCCTTGCTCGCCGAATTAAAGCGGGAACTGCGCGCGGAGAGAGCCGCCGTCCGCGATAAGCTGCCGGAAGACCAGAGAGAGGTGTTGTCTGCTCTGGTCTGCGGTCATGCAGCGGAGTGGCTTGCACGGGAAGGTGTAGAGACACTGCTAGCCTACGTGCCGTTTCGTTCGGAGCTGGACACACGCCCGCTGATCGACGGCGCTTGGGCAGCGGGCCGTAAGGTGCTGCTGCCCCGTGTGATCCAGTCCATAGGAAAGATGAGCCTGCATCCGGTAAACTCATGGAAAGAGCTTGCCGCCGGAGCCTATGGTATCCAGGAGCCTGTTTCCGCCCAGGCTTGTGAACCCGGCGGGCAGTACCGTCCGGATGCTGTATTCGTGCCCGGACTGGCTTTTGACCGCCGCGGCGGAAGGCTCGGGTACGGACGCGGCTATTATGACCGTCTGCGGGCGGCCTGGGAAGCAGAGCTTCCGGCATCCGCTGGAGCTCCGCTGTGGATCGGCCTGGCATTCGGTCAGCAGCTGATACGGGAGGTACCCATGGATTACCATGATGCCTATATGGATATGTTGATTACAGAAGACGGTATCATGGATTTCCGGAAGGAGAAACAGCATGGAACTAAGCCATTTTAATGAGCAGGGCCGGGCACGTATGGTGGATGTCAGCGACAAGGAGATCACCAAGCGGTCAGCCGCTGCGAGAAGCAAGGTAAAGATGGACCCCGGGACGCTTGATGCTATCAAGGCCGGCAGAATCGGTAAAGGGGATGTACTGGCTGTCGCTCAGGTCGCAGGAATTATGGCCGCCAAAAAAACAGCCGACTGGATCCCGATGTGCCACCCGCTGCCGCTGACCGGCATTGACATCCGCTTCTCGGATAACAGCAAAGATGAACTTTATATAGAAGCAACTGTTAAGACAACCGGGTTGACCGGTGTGGAGATGGAGGCGCTGACGGCTGTTTCAGCAGCAGCGCTGACGGTATACGACATGTGCAAGGCGCTGCAGAAGGACATGGTTATCGGACCGACGATGCTGGTGTCCAAGAGCGGCGGGAAAAATGGGGATTATGCGCTCGAAGCTTAAGCACAGCATGAGGAAAGCGCGAGAAGGCTGCAGACTGCAGCCGTCCATACATAGTACATAGAGAGGGAGGGACAACCTATGGCGTGGAAAACAGCAATCCTGACGGCCAGCGATAAAGGGTCCAGGGGCGAACGGGAAGACACCAGCGCCCAGGTTATTCGGGAGCTGGTGGAAGAAGAGCTTGGCGGTGAGATCATTGAGGTCAGGATCGTGCCGGACGAGCAGGATGAGATTATTGCCGCATTGATTGAGCTTACGGATTATTTCAAGGCCGATCTGGTGCTGACTACAGGAGGAACCGATCTGGCAATCCGTGATGTTACACCGGAAGCCACCCGGCGAGTGATCGAACGGGAGGTGCCGGGCCTTTCGGAAGCGATGCGGAGTACAGTAATGCAAAAGAACCGCGCGGTGATGCTTTTCCGCGGCATTTGCGGAATCCGCGGAAGAACGCTGATTGTCAATCTACCGGGTACTCCGAAAGGTGTGCATGAGAATCTCGCAGCGATTATGGATCAGCTGCCGGAAGCACTGCTGATGGTCACCGGCCAGTATCGTCAATAACCTCTGCAGGACGCTGTCTGTGTCCCATCCAATCTGCAGAAAAGCCGGTTGGATGTGTGACAAAAGTTATGGTATTATTAAATTAGTGTTTAAGATATCATGAACGGACAGAGTAACGAGGAGGAATAACAAATGCTGAATGGTATTGGTGCTCCCGGAATTATATTACTGGTTATCCTGGCGCTGCTGCTCTTTGGTCCGAACAAGCTTCCTGAGCTTGGGCGTGCAGTCGGACGCACCTTCCGTGAGTTCAAGGACGGGGCACGTGAGATTATCAGCGAGCCGGAACCGGCAAAGCGCAGTGAAGCGCCTGTTCCGCCGGCCCCGCAGAAATTAGCTGCAGAACTTCCGCAGGACCGGCGTCTTCCGGAATAATACGATTTATCTACGCGGGGGCGTTCCTCTCAGGTCTGGTTAAGACTGGGCGGCGCCCCCTTTTTTTTACGGGGAATTCTACATAAGTCATTTGGGTGGTGCCATATCATGTCTCTGGAAGCGGAAGAAATGTCAGTGGTTGATCATCTTACCGAACTGCGCAGACGGATTATCTATGTGCTGATTGTGTTTGTGGCCGGTCTTATCGGCGGACTGTTCGTCGCCAAACCAATTTATCTTTATCTGATTCATGCCGATCAGGCGGAGGGCTTTGTCTTACATGCCTTCTCCTTCTGGGACGGCATCGGCATGTATATGAAGATCGCCATGGCGGTCTCTCTGGCAGTCTCTTTGCCGTTCATTGTCTATCAGCTGTGGGCGTTTATCAGCCCCGGGCTGCGGCCCCTGGAGCGTAGCGCGGCGCTGCGGTATGTGCCGTATGTGTTTGTGCTGTTTATACTGGGCATATTGTTTGCCTATTACATTGTGTTTCCCATGGCGCTGTCATTCACGATCACAATTACCCGCAGCATGGGGCTTATGGAGACGTACGGGATTGCCGAATATTTCAGCTTCATGTTCAGCCTGTGCATTCCGTTGGCGCTTCTGTTTGAGCTGCCGCTGATTGTCATGTTCTTGACAAAGCTGAGAATTCTCAATCCGCTGCGCCTGCGCCGGATGCGGCGTTATGCCTATTTCGCGCTTGTCTTTATCGCCGTGGTGATTACGCCGCCTGATTTCATCTCGGACTTTCTTGTAACTATTCCGCTGCTTGTGCTGTATGAGTTCAGTGTATTTCTCTCAGCCTTCGTCTACCGCAAACAGCTGGCGGAGGATGCCAAGCGGGAAGCGCGTTATGTTAAGCAAGAGGAGCTCTGACAGCAGCCCTCCGGTTTTTAATCGTGAGATTTGAAGCCGGACGGGCATACTTTGCTTTCCGGTGGATAGAATGTAAGAGAGTGTGCGCCGGACAACCCTGCAAACCATATTTTTCCGCAAAACAATGCGATTTTACGTAAAAGGACTTGAAATCCGTCTTCAAGTTGAGTATCATAAAAATTGTTGTTAGCACTACAGATGGTTGAGTGCTAACGGAGCAGAAGAATATGGGATTAGCCGGCAGAAGCCGCGCCAAGACGATATTTTTACAAGCAGCCGCAATCCCAATCTATGTTTTCAAGGTAAATAACATAATTTCAAAGGAGGCTATTTTTCATGATCAAACCACTAGGTGAACGCGTATTGGTAGAACCAAGCGAGCAACAGGAAACCACTTCTTTCGGTATCGTGCTTCCGGACTCTTCCAAAGAGAAACCGCAGGAAGGCAAAATTATCGCAGTTGGCAGCGGAGCTCTGAAAGACGGAGTACGTGTACCGCTGGAAGTTAAAGAAGGCGACCGCGTGATCTTCTCGAAATATGCCGGAACCGAAATCAAATACGAAGGCAAAGAATATCTGATTATGAAGGAAAGCGACATTCACGCGATTCTTGACTAAGAAGAACGTTTATAAGTTTAGCCGTAACCATACTTAAGCTTTAAACCAGGTTTACGCTTTCGAAGGTAGTTTGTTCGAAGTGTAGCCATGAAGTAACGCTCACAAACTTTTAGGAGGTTAACACTAATGGCAAAAGAAATTAAATTCAGTGAAGACGCCCGCCGCTCGATGCTTCGCGGGGTTGATGCTTTGGCAAACGCAGTAAAAGTTACACTGGGTCCTAAAGGCCGCAACGTGGTGCTTGAGAAGAAATTCGGCAGCCCGCTGATCACTAACGACGGCGTTACCATCGCCAAAGAAATCGAACTCGAAGATGCATTCGAGAACATGGGCGCACAGCTCGTTAAAGAAGTAGCTACTAAGACTAACGATGTAGCCGGTGACGGTACTACAACTGCAACGGTTCTGGCACAGGCCATGATCCGCGAAGGTCTGAAGAACGTAACTGCAGGCGCTAACCCTATGGTTATCCGTAAAGGGATCGACAAAGCGGTTAAAGCTGCTGTTGCTGAGCTGCAGAAGATTGCTAAGCCAATCGAAGATTCCCAAGCTATCGCTCAGGTAGCAGCGATCTCCGCTGCTGACGACGAAGTGGGCCAGCTGATTGCTGAAGCTATGGAAAAAGTGGGCAAAGACGGCGTTATCACCGTTGAAGAATCCCGCGGATTCCTGACTGAGCTTGAAGTGGTTGAAGGTATGCAGTTTGACCGCGGCTACATTTCCCCGTACATGATTACTGACACGGACAAAATGGAAGCTGTTCTGGACAACCCGTACATCCTGATCACTGACAAGAAGATCAGCAGCACGCAGGAAATTCTTCCGCTGCTTGAGAAGATTGTACAGCAGGCCCGTCCGCTCGTGATCATCGCTGAAGATATCGAAGGTGAAGCACAAGCTATGCTGATCGTGAACAAACTGCGCGGAACCTTCAACGCTGTTGCTGTTAAAGCCCCTGGCTTTGGCGACCGCCGCGAAGCAATGCTGCAGGACATCGCTGCTCTGACAGGCGGCCAGGTGATTACTGAGAAGCTCGGTCTTGACCTGAAGAGCACTTCCATCGAACAACTGGGTAACGCCCGCCAAGTGCGCGTAACCAAAGAAAATACTACGATCGTAGACGGCAGCGGCGACAAAGCGGACATCAATGCACGCGTAAGCCAAATCCGTTCCCAGCTGGAAGAAACCACTTCCGAGTTCGACAAAGAAAAACTGCAGGAGCGTCTGGCTAAACTGGCTGGCGGCGTAGCCGTTGTCAAAGTCGGCGCAGCAACTGAAACAGAATTGAAAGAGCGCAAACTGCGCATCGAAGACGCCCTGAACGCAACCCGCGCTGCGGTTGAAGAAGGTATCGTATCCGGTGGGGGTACAGCTCTTGTGAACGTATATAACGCTGTAGCAGCGGTAGATGTTACCGGCGACGAAAGAACCGGCGTAAACATCGTGCTGCGTGCTCTGGAAGAGCCAATCCGCACGATTGCTGCGAATGCCGGTGAAGAAGGTTCCGTTATCGTGGACCGCTTGAAGAAAGAAACGGTTGGTGTAGGCTACAACGCGGCAACCGGCGAATGGGTGAACATGTTCGAAGCAGGGATCGTTGACCCTGCCAAGGTAACACGCTCCGCGCTGCAAAATGCAGCTTCCGTAGCGGCAATGTTCCTGACCACTGAAGCTGTCATCGCTGACAAGCCAGAGCCTGAAAAAGGCGGCGGCATGCCGGATATGGGCGGCATGGGCGGTATGGGCGGCATGATGTAATAAAGGGCGATAAACCCTTATACATCGGGTTAAATAAAGAGACCTTTCGTAGTCGTTATACGAAAGGTCTCTTTTGTTTTTCAATCTAATACTTGGTCTAAAAGAGGTTGTACTAAACGACGAACTTCGTCTGTTGACGTGGTATCCATTAATTGGTTTCTTAGTTCGTCTGCACCTTTAAATCCACGAGTATAGATTTTGAAATAGCGAAGAAGTGGCTTAAATGAACGCGGCAGGGTTTCTGTTGAATATTTATCGTGCAGATCCAACTGTAGCAGAAGTA
This sequence comes from Paenibacillus tianjinensis, assembly GCF_017086365.1. NCBI lineage: Bacteria > Bacillati > Bacillota > Bacilli > Caryophanales > Paenibacillaceae > Paenibacillus > Paenibacillus tianjinensis. The sequence continues at coordinate 1,021,416 of NZ_CP070969.1, forward strand.
AATTGAGAAAATCCTTCGCGCTATGTTCTTTAGGTTCTTTTTCAAATGCAAAGGGATTGGTGAAAATACCGCGGCCAATCATGATACCATCAACGCCGTGTTGTTCGGCTATCTTTAATCCTGTTGCGCGGTCCGGAATATCTCCATTAATGGTTAACAACGTATGTGGAGCAATTTCATCGCGCAATTTTTTGATTTCAGGAATCAGTTCCCAGTGTGCAGCTACTCTGCTCTTCTCTTTTTTTGTACGAAGGTGAATGGAAAGGTTCGCAATATCTTGTTTCAATAGATGTCCTAACCAATCGCGCCACTCGTCAATTTTAGAGTAACCCAATCTTGTTTTAACACTAACCGGTAATCCACCTGCTTTGGCTGCTTGAATAATTTCTGCTGCAAGTTCAGGATGGCGGATTAATCCAGCCCCTTTTCCACTGGATGCGGCGTTTTGTGCCGGGCATCCCATGTTTATATCGATCCCACGAAAACCAAGTTTTTTCATATCCACACTCATCTGTTCAAAAAGTGCCGGTTTATTGCCCCAAATATGAGCGACAATCGGTTGCTCCTCATCTGTAAACATTAATCGGCCACCTACATTTTCTTTTCCAACAGGGTGACAATAATGTTCTGTACTTGTGAATTCCGTGAAGAATACGTCAGGTGTTGCAGCTTCTCTAATGACCTGACGAAATACAATATCTGTGACATCTTCCATTGGAGCTAATATAAAAAACGGCTTCGGTAAATCCATCCAAAAATTCGGTTCCATGTTATCTTCTCCTGTTGCAACATATAAAAAGTCTTTGATCCATCATACATAGTATCATTATTTTTCGTTTGATGCACAGAATCAATAGGGAGGGCATATAGCATCATTCTAACAAAATACTAAATTACCCATTCCATAGGTTTGCAAAATGAATAGAGTATAGCAGATGTTCTTCCGGCAGCAGCTATGGATTTGTTCATAAAATGGGGTGATCGTGATGGATTTGAATGCATTGACTGGCTTGTTCAATAACAACGACGGCTCAGTCGTGCTTAATGTCCTTTTATCAATCGCTTTAGTCTGGAGTATCCGGCAGATCGCGAATAAAGAAAAGGTCATACAGCATTATCAGAAACGGGATGAGGAGAACGAGAAGCAGCTCAATCAATACAACCGTTCACTAGTCAAGCTGCTTATTGAAAGAGAAGACACGGCAAGAGAGACCAAGGGAAGAGAGAGCGCTGATAATACTAATAGTGGGGAGGTCGTCGACAAGTGAAGCTCCTCGATATTTTCAGAAAAAATGAGATCAAGCACAGTCGTGTGAAGAAAGAAATCGAGAAGTTAGGCAAAATCCAGGCAGCCTATGAAATGAATGATATCGAAAGCCTGATGGACCTGCATCATTCCGGCCTGGGCAAGAGAGGAGATGATTTGCATGGGAATTATTGATTTGACACTTGTCGCCCTGGAGTTAACCGCCTTTATAGTATTTACTGCATATGTGGTGCGGTACAGCCGCTATTTTATCGGTAACGGGCCGAAACGCACCTATAACCTTTATCTCCGCAGTGTATGGATCACTTACTCCACCGTGGCTTTACTCTGTCTTAACCTGTTATGGGGCCGTATTAATATTGTTTTTGGTTACAACGTAGACAGCATATCGAATACACTTAGGGAGTTTGTAATGATCCTTTCACTGATTCTGCTTGTGTTTGCGGGACTAATGCACAAGGATTTGTGGGACAGCCATCATAAGGATTGAAAAACCAACCGGGCGGTCATAGATTTTAATGCTGAACATTATGAAGTATCCGGAAAAACGTGTAAAATGGAAGGAATGATGAAGCAGCTTGGGGGACGGGGCTTAGATGTATAGAGTGGGGATTGTCGGGCCGGCAGGTTCGGTCGAACGGATAGTCAGCTTGGCACAAATGTTGAAACAGGAAATAGAGTTCGTATCCTTCGTTTACGAGGAGCCTCGGGAGACGGAGCAGATTATCCGGCAGCACGACCGTGAGGTGGATTCATGGCTTTGCTCTGGTCCGATCCCTTATGCTTTTGCGCTGACAGCGCTGGGTTCGGCTGAACGTGTGGAGTATATTTGGGTGACGGAATCCGCCTTCTATAAAAGCCTGCTGGATCTGGTTTATACTCAGGGCCGGCTGGCAAAGCGGATCAGCATTGATATGCCGGAGAATGATGGACTGGTAGACCGTGCGCTGAAGCAAATCGAAAATGCGGGGCTGGAACTGCATACGAAAACTTACGAGCTTGATGCAGATACGGAAGAGTTACTAAGCTTTCATCTCACGCTGTGGCAAGAGGGCAGGACCGAAGGAGCGATTACTTGCTTTCCGAGTGTTGCAGCAGCGCTGAAGACGGCAGGGGTTCAGACTTTTACCGTCTCACCCAGCAGTCTGGAAATTATCCAGTCGCTCCGGCTCTTTGCAGAGAAGGTCAGAACCTCATACTTCAAGGATACACAGATTGGTGTGGAAATCATTGAAGTGGAGAATTTCGACCGTGTCGCGCAAAAGCTGAATACTTCCTATCAATTGCAGTATCTGGAGCTGAAGCTGAAGGAAGAGCTGATCAAGCTCTGTGAGAGGCTGGACGGTTCTTTCCTGGAAAAGGGCGGTGGAAGGTATGTCATCTTCAGTACACGCGGGGCAATTGAACGGGAGCTGAAGCTGCTGAGTGATACTGTTGATTATTTGGCGGCCAAAACGGATACCAGTGTAGCAGTGGGTATCGGCTTCGGTGAGACGGTGTTCGCAGCGGAGACGAATGCGCATACTGCACTTCGCCAATCCAAGGAGAAAACGGACAAGCGCATCGTTATCATACAGGAGGACGGTGTCATCGTTGAGTCGGCTGATCAGGATGACAAGCTGGTCTATTCGTTCCGGACAAATGATCAGGAAATTATGGCCAAGCTGAAAACCAGCGGAATTAGCGTCAAAACATTCAATAAAGTAGTTGCGCTGGTCCGGCGGATGGGCTGGGAAAGCTTTACTGCCAAGGACTTGGCGGTCCAGCTGCAAATGACCGAACGCAATGCCCGGCGGATTATGACAGAATTGTCCGAGGCGGGGCTTGTTGACTCCGCCGGCGAGGAAGCACCGGGAGTACGCGGCAGACCCATTAAAATATACCGGTTCAAGTAGGCATCCCATTGTGATGCCTCTTTTTTTGTGTTTATGTGTAATGTTTCTTGACTCATAACGTTATGTTAATTAAAAAACATTGAAAAACGGTAGACTCCTATATATTATGTATATAAGGAAATTATCCGTAATTAGTCCTTAAATAAAACGGGTCACCGGGAGGTAATAGTATGCGGAAGGTGCTAGGCAGCAATTGGGTGTTGGCATTGTTATTTTTGGGATGGTCCTTAGGAAATCTGGACCGGTACGTAATGAATTACGCAGTGCTGACGATTACGGAAGATTTAAGCCTCAGTGCTACATCGACGGGAATTTTGCTTAGCTCCTTTTTTGCCGGTTATGCCATTATGCAGATGCCCGGGGGCTGGCTCGCCGACAAGTTTGGTTCAAGGAAGGTACTGATCCTTTCTGTTGTGTTGTGGTCGATCTTTACGGCAATGACAGGCGCAGCCTGGTCACTTGGTTCCATCCTGATCATCCGCTTCCTGTTCGGGATGGGAGAAGGCGGCTTCCAGCCCGCTGCTTCGAAGCTTATTGCAGGTGTCTTTCCGCAGGAGAAGCGGGCCAGAGCGATGTCGATTATATTGACCTCAGGCGGTCTTATGGCCTTTATTACGCCGATTTTCTCAGCTTATGTACTGGATTCGATAGGCTGGCGCCATATGTTCGTGTACATAGGCTTCGTGGGGATTATCATCGCGGTCCTGTATGGGAAGTTTATCTACAATCCGCAACAGGCAGCTGGCGCCGAAGCTGTGGGGAATCCTGCGAAAGCCCCGAAGTCAGGGTTCGGCCAGCTGTTCAAAACCCCCATGATGTGGAGCCTGCTGATCGCCTATTTCTGTATTTATGCTGTGAACTGGGGGTTGGCCAGCTGGATGCCGACTTATCTGTCGGATGTCCGCGGTCTTTCCATGAAATCGCTTGGCCTGCTCCAGATGATTCCGAGTGTCGCTTCGTTTGCCGGACTTTTTGCAGGGGGATATTTGCTCGATAAGATGACTGGAGGAAAGGAACGGTATGCCGGTGCATTTTCCTGTGCTGTAATTGGGGCCATGCTCTACCTTATGTTTAATGCCTCTAGTGTGGAAGGATTTATTATTTACCAATCGGTTACAAGTATTTTTCTTGCCTTTGTGCTTATTCTGCTGCCGGCGATCGTGCTGAAAAAAATCCCGGCGGCTTCGACCGGTTCCGCGATGGGGATGGTCAATACCGGAGGTCAGCTGGCCGGTTTTATTGCACCTATGGCCATCGGTTTCATGGTTGATGCATTTAAGGGCTCCTATGAAGCGGCTTTCTGGATGCTGATCGGGTTTACACTCGTCTGTACTGTGGCGTTGCTCAGCTTGAACCTCAACAAAGGTGGGGATCCGGAGGAAAAGCTGACACTGGCCGAAACCAATGGCTAAGCTGCATACAAACATTGTGAAGAAGAGGGGATATTAATGGATAAAACAGCTAAAATCTCTGCGGCGATTGAACATAGACGGGATTCTTTCATTACGCTAAGCAATACACTTTGGGAGATGGCGGAGACTGCATTCGAAGAACATCAGTCGGCCGAAGCGATCTGCCAGGCGCTTGAACAAGAAGGCTTTACCGTGGAACGGCAGGTTGCAGGGCTGCAGACGGGATTTGTCGGCAGTTACGGAAGCGGCCAGCCGGTGGTGGCGATTCTGGGCGAATTTGATGCTTTGCCAGGGCTCAGCCAGTTGCAGGGACTTGCCCGCCCGGAGGCGGCCGAGCCCGGCGGGAACGGGCATGGCTGTGGACATAATCTGCTGGGAACTGGATCCTTAGCAGCGGCAGTAGCAGTTAAAGATTACATGGAAAGCACGGGACTTCAAGGCACGGTACGGTATTACGGCTGCCCGGCAGAGGAGAGCGGCTCCGGCAAAGCCTATATGGTACGTGAAGGGCTGTTCAGCGATGTTGATCTGGCGTTAAGCTGGCATCCATATACAGCGACACTTGTACAGCATTTAAGTTCGCTGGCGAACTATGCGGTGAAGTTCAAGTTTTACGGTAAAAGTGCACATGCTGCAGCAGCCCCGCATCTCGGACGCAGTGCACTCGATGCCGTTGAGCTGATGAATGTAGGCGTCAACTATTTAAGAGAACATATGATTCCAGAGGCCCGGGTGCATTATGCGGTTACGAATGCGGGCGGCTCTTCGGCCAATGTAGTCCAGGCCTACGCGGAAGTATCCTATTTGATCCGCTCACCCAAGCAGCAGCAGGTCGTCGAGCTGTACAACCGTATCCATGATGTTGCCAAAGGTGCAGCGCTGATGACGGGAACGGTGATGGAGACCCAATTCGAGGGGGCGGCAGCGAATCTGATTCCTAACAGAACACTGGCTGAGGTGATGCATGCCAACCTGACCGCAATCGGCATTCCCGCTTATGATGCAGCCGAGTGGCAGTATGCTGCTGACATCCGCGCGACCTTGTCGCCTGAGGAAAGGGATGCTGCTCTATATGGGATGGACCCGCTGACGGTGATGAAACTGAAAGACAAGGCGATCGCCGATGTTATCATTCCTCTATATCCGGTTGAACCAACCATGCCGGGGTCGACAGATGTGGCGGATGTCAGCTGGGTCGTTCCGACAGTCCAGTGCATGACTGCTTGCTGGGCGATGGGTACGGCCTTGCATACGTGGCAGGTTGTGGCGCAGGGAACGATGCCGATTGCCCACAAGGGAATGCTTCAGGCGGCTAAAGTTATTGCCGGTACAGCAATTGAAGCGATGGAGAATCCGCAGATCATTACCGCAGCAAAAGCCGAACAAACGGAAAGGCTGCAGGGCCAATCTTATATCTCAATGATTCCGGCCTTACAGCTGCCGCCGTGCCTATCATGGCTCTGTCCGCAGTGAAATATTATGAGTCAAAAAATAGAGCAGCGGCCCTCCAATGACGGGGATCGCTGCTCTGTTTCATGCTTAAGAGGGCTCTGCTATTGGGCCTCTGGTTGAAGCACTGGTTTCGTTTAACTGTTTCTAACGTATGTTTGCCAAATGCTCAACCAGTCTGTTCCAGGTTTCCGTGATGCCTTGGAGCATGCCCATATCCATGACCTGCTTCAGGTCTTCGGGGGTTGCATAATCCGAGCGGCAAATGACTAGTGTCCCGCTGTCCGTTTGGGTGAAGGTCAGTGTTACCAGCGTCTCTGCCAAATCTTCGTTTACATTGCCCTCGGCATCAGAGAAATAATCCACATAGACAATCTTCTCAGGCTCGGTGATCTCGCGGTACACGGCCTTGCCCCAGGATTCCATTCCATAGAAATCGCCCTGATTCTTGTCCTCGCATTTCATACAGTAATGCCAGACTCCGCCTTCGCGGAAATCGATATGGCATACCGGAAGACTCCAGCCGCGCGGCCCCCACCAGTGCTTCAGGTGCTCCGCCTGTGAGAAGGCCTGAAAGACCAGCTCACGCGGAGCATTGAATTCACGTTCAAGAATAAGCGATTTGTCCTCTACTCTGGATACCATTTGATTAGTCATTTGCCCTCATCCTCTCTGATTGCTTGAAATGTGCTTATCATGTCCAGCCTAGTCTTGCTGCTCAGTCGGCAATCTCTTTCCCAGCGTCTCTAAGTAATCATCCAGGCGGTCCAATCTGTCCTCCCATAGTACACGGTAGTTCTGCAGCCAATCGTCCAGTTCCCGGAAAGGAGCCGGGCACAGACTGTAGATTCTGCGGTTAGCATCGACCTTGGACTCCACGATTCCGGCCTCGCTTAGAACCCGCAAATGCTTAGAGGCTTGGGGCTGCCGAATCTGCAGCTGCCGGGCGATTTCTCCTACAGTGAGCGGATGCCCGCGCAGCAGTTCAACCATCTGCAGGCGGTTAGGTTCGGCCAAGGCACTCATAACCGTTGCATTCATATTCATCATCCATTCGCTTGCGGTGCTTTATTTTGCTGAGTTCAATATACTATAATAGGAATATTCCTGTAAAGGAATATTTAAAACGGATTCCCGCCCTCCTATTAATGAACCGGCAGGGGAGCGGAGGAAGAGCGAAGATTAAGACCTGCTGCCTAAACGCTGCAAATGTCTGCGGAAAGCGGCCATTACCCACAGATGGGCTTTGGCTTGCGTGTATTTATAGAGAAACCACGGCAGGGAGGGCAGATAGTCATGGATGGCAATTACGCATTCACGGGTGCCGGGAATCTGCAGGAATTCAAGCCTGCCTTCATGGGTATCGCCTTTTTTGGTGAAGGCTCCGCCGGAAATTTGATACACTGTGCTCTCTGCACTGCTCCTTTCCGGGAGATAGGTCAACTCCAGAATAGGTGTGCGGCTGGCCCATAGATGCACCCGGTAGATATTCCTCCCGTCATAATCAATACGGATCAGCGGCTTCAATGTTCTGCCCAGCCACTCCAGATAATAACGGGCAGCCCAATCGGTATTGGTATTGCCCGGCAGGACTACGCGCTGAATGGAGCGGACATCGGCGGCCTTTTTTGATTTGCTTCCGGGATTTGATTTGGCAGGGGCGTTGGATTTGCCTTTGGGCCTCCTTGCGGCTTCGTCCTCCGCCTTCAGTGCCTCCCGCGCAGCTTCAACAAAAGGAATCCGGCCATCGCTGATGCCGGGAACCGTCCGCGCGGGATCAACAACCATCGGGTGGGCTAGGCTTTCAATCAGCGGGTAGGCCATCTCCTTCGGCGCTCCGGTGATCAGCGTCACCCAAAGGCGCGACAGATGGATGGTCAGCAGCGGAATATCGAATAATCTTCGTTTTTTGTGCAGGACCTCCGCGGTCTTCAGCATCATTTCTTTATAAGTCATGCTACCGGGACCGCCGACGTCGATCGCACGGCCGTATAACTCAGCGCTGCCGATACATTTGCGGAGTGCAAGGAGTACCTCTGATAAAGCGATTGGCTGGGTGGTTGTCCGCGTCCATTTCGGGAGCAGCATGACCGGCAGACGCCGGACCAGCTTGACCAAGATCGGGAAGGAAGAGCCCTGCGGACCTACAATTAAACCGGCACGTATGGTTGTAACGGGTACCCCGTAAGAGCCAAGGATTCGCTCCACCTCAAGCCGGCTGCGTAAATGGCGGGAGAGCTGCTCCTGCGGGATATTCCCGGGAATAATGCCGCTTAAGTAGACGATCTGCTTAATGCCGTTCTTGCGGGCTGCCCGGGCAAAATTGTCTGCCAGTATGGCATCCATGTCCTCAAAGGCCGCTTGGGTCAGCTTAGCCGACGGCAGCATTGAATGAACGAGGTAGACGGCATAGTCTGCGCCCTGCAATGCCTGCTCTGCCGATGACATCGAGAACAGCTCACAGGAGCGCCACTCCACATTCGGACTGTACTCCTTCTGGTTCCCGTGCCTTGACAGGGCGATCACGTCGTAATCCCCGGTTAACAGCTTCAGCAGATTATGGCCGATATATCCGCTCGCTCCGGTTAAGGCGATGGCCGCTCTCCGGCCGGTGTCTTCACTCCCTGTGACTGGTTCAGGCCTGTTCTCTTTTGTTACTTCTATTGCAGTTCCGGGTGTATTCATAGATTATCCCTGCTCCCATTAATGATAGATATGACCGAACGAAGTATCGTGCTGTTCAGTACCCTTTTCCGCGCTGTTTCAACCTCTGTCTTGCTATAACCCTTATTTTTGTGAAGAAAAAGGATATTCAGTTATAATGAAGTTCACAAGCATAAAATTTGAAACAATCGAGGAGGCAGGCCGGATGAATGATCAGCAGAATACCGGGCAGCAGCTCGCCACCTTTGCCGGGGGCTGCTTCTGGTGTATGGTCAAGCCGTTTGACGAGCTGCCGGGTATTGTCTCCGTGGTGTCCGGCTATACGGGCGGGCATACCGGGAACCCGACATATGCTGAGGTCGGAACCGAGACAACCGGACATTTTGAGGCGGTACAGATAACTTTTGAGCCGGAGCTGTTTCCGTACACGCGTCTGCTGGACATCTATTGGCAGCTGATTGATCCGACAGACCGGGGCGGCCAGTTTATGGACCGCGGGAGTTCCTACCGGACGGCTATCTTCGTGCACAGTGAAGAGCAGCGGGCCCAGGCGGAAGCATCAAAAGCCGCGCTTCAGGCAGAGAAGCGGTTCAAGTCTCCAATTGTGACCGAAATCCTGCCCGCAACGCCGTTTTATCCGGCTGAAGCGGAGCATCAGGACTACTATAAGACCCATCCGCTGGATTATAAGCTGTATCTGAAGGGTTCCGGCCGGGGGGATTTTACCGAACTCCATTGGAACGGGCGTGAAGACAAGGAACGGCTGCGTTCCCGGCTGACCGCTCTGCAATACGAAGTGACCCAGCATAAAGGGACGGAGCCTGCTTACGACAATGCGTACTGGAACCATTTTCAAGACGGTATTTATACCGATGTGCTGAATGGCGATCCGCTGTTCAGCTCCCGGGACAAGTTCGATTCAGGCACCGGCTGGCCCGCATTCACCGTACCGCTCGAACCGGGACTGGTCCGCAGGGAAGCGGACTATAGCGGCGGCGGGGTGCGGACATTACTGCGGAGCAGGCTGAGCGGTGCTTACCTCGGGCAGTTGTCCTACGATGGTCCGGAGCCTTCGAAGCTGCATTACCGGATTTATTCAGCCGCAATGCGGTTTGTTCCGAAGGGGGAGCTTGCTGTAAACGGGCTGGAGCGTTACCAGGCATTGTTTGCGAATGATGAGCCGGTGGAGGAATAGCATCATTAGCGACTGTCCGGCTTCACTAGAAATGGGAATAAGTACTGAAGAGGATTCAGTAATCCTCCCCGGTAGGTGTGGGAAATAAGGTATACTAATATAAAAGCGTTATTTTTTGCGTTTGAACACTAAAGGAGTGACCGCATGCATCTTGATCAACAGAATGCAGGAGAACGGCTGAAAGTGATAGCCGAGCAGCTGGCGGAGGAAATCACTACATGGCAGTATGAACGACAGCCTGACCTAGAGCAAAGATTCGGTCCTTCCGGTAGAGTAAGAACAAAGCAGGATTCCTTATATCATTTGCGGTATCTGGCGCAGAGTGTGACGCTGGAGAGTCCGCTTCTCTTTATTAACTATGTTATCTGGCTGAAAGTGCTGCTTGTGCAGTACAAGATTACGGCTGAGGATCTGCGGATTAACCTTAATCTGTTGAAAGAAGCAATAAGTGTCCGGGTAGAACAGCCGGAAAGAGAGCTGATTCTGAGTTATCTGGACATGGGTCTTTACCATACAAGCGGGGAGGAGAGCCTGCCTTCTTTTCTTCAGCCGCAGAAGCCCTATTTCCGGGAGGCGGACGAATATCTAAAACTGCTTCTGGACGGAGAACGGCGCAAGGCTTCGGAGTTTGTGCTGGGATTGTATAAGGACGGCATAACGGTCCACGATATTTATCTGCATATCTTTCAGGAAACCCAATATGAGATTGGACGGCTGTGGCAGATGGGGCGCATTACGGTAGCCCAGGAGCATTACTGCACAGCCTGCACCCAGAGCATCATCTCGCAGCTCTATCCGCAATGGATCCGGGCACAGAATGGCAAGAAAAGACTGGTTGCGGTTGGTGTGGGTGAAGAGCTTCATGAAATTGGACTGCGGATGCTGGCTGATTTCTTCGAAATGGAGGGCTGGAATACGTTCTACCTGGGCTCAAATATGCCCGTTGAGGGCCTGGTCCGTCATTTGAAGGAGCAGCCAGCCGAGCTGCTGGCTATTTCGATTACTATGACTTTTCATGTATCCGAGGTCATTCGCGTGATATCGTCCATCCGGAGCCACCGTGAGCTGGACAGCCTCCGCATTATGGTCGGCGGAATGCCGTTTAATATAGACACGGAATTATGGAAGAAGGTCGGCGCCGACGGCTATGCCCCGGATGCGAAGCTTGCACTGGAGGTGGCGGAACGGCTTGTTTCGGAAGAGGGCATACTGAAGGCGGGATTTCCAAATGATTGACCATGAGCAGGAAATCCGCAAACTGAGGGGGACCATCGAGAAGCTCTCGCATCAGGTGATTGACGGCCAGCACCGGGAAGAACAAATCTTAGCTGAATTTTCGGCGATGAATAATGAATTGATTACGATGCACCGGCTCCTTGCCAAGAATAATGCCGAGCTTAAGGAGCTGAAAGAAGAGGCAGAAGCGTCCAACCGGGCGAAAAGCCTCTTTCTGGCTACAGTCAGCCACGAAATCCGCACACCGATGAACGGTATTCTGGGGATGACCGAGCTGCTCGGGGCAGAGGGGATGGCGGAAGAACAGCAGAGTTATCTGCAGGTGATCCGTGAATCCGCTCAGTACCTGCTGCAGATGATCAACAATCTGCTCGATATCTCCAAAATTGAAGCCAGAAAAATGGAACTGAACAAGATATCTTTTAGCGTTGATGATCTGCTGGAGCATGCCTTCAAGCTGCTCTCTCCCGCTGCCGTAAAGCGCGGAAATACGCTGAAATGCCACGCCGGAAGCGGTGTCGCGGGTACGCTTGAAGGAGATTCCCCAAAAATCCTTCAAGTGCTCATCAATCTGCTCGGCAATGCGGTGAAGTTCACGCAGAACGGGGAAGTAGAGCTGTCAGTAAGTCTGGAAGGTGAGGATGAATTCTGTCAGAGGCTTTGCTTCGCAGTCCGGGATGAGGGGATCGGCATCCCGCTGGAGGATCAGGCGGCTCTATTCCGACCGTATTCCCAAATAATCCGGGATGCAGAGAAGGCCGTTGAAGGTACCGGACTTGGCCTGTCGATTTGCAAATCTATGGTTGAGCTGATGGGCGGAACGATTAGGGTGGACAGTTCACCTGGAGAGGGTTCCACTTTCCGCTTCGAGCTTATGCTGGACAAACCGGCAAGCCTGCCGGAGCCGCAGCCTACTGCTGAAGCTGCATTGCCGGTAGCCCGATTCAGTACGCTGCCAGTACTGGTTGCGGAAGATAATGGGCTGAACCGTACACTGCTGCAGCAGCAGCTCAAGAGGCTGGGGATTACAGAGGTGCATCTGGTGGGCAGCGGCAGTGAGGCTGTAGAAGCCTGGCAGCAGCAGAAGTACGGGCTGATTCTGATGGACAGCAGGCTTCCGGGCATGAATGGCGACGAGGCGGTCCGTCTCATCCGCCAGCTGGAATTATCCGGGGGAAGGCCGAGGATTCCCATCATTGGTGTGACCGGAGACGGGGCGGAGGAGAGCCGGTTGCAGTTCGTCCGTGCTGGCTTGGATGACTGGGCGGCGAAGCCGCTGAGTCTGCAGAAGCTGCAGCAGCTTCTGGACAAATGGTTTGGCAGGGAGCCGTATATTCCCGTACTTCAACAAGACACGCTGACCGGCATCCGGGAGATGGACGGTGAAGATGAGCCGCAATTTCTCCGCATGCTGGTAGAGATTTTCAAGAGTGATACTCCTCTTCGGCTGGCGGCGCTGGATGCAGCGGCGTCGATGAGGGATCTTCCGGAGATGGCGGCGGTGGCCCACGGCCTTAAATCGGGCAGTCTGAGCATCGGTGCACAGTATTTTTCCCATTTGTGCGCGTTGGTTGAGCTTCATGCCAGAGCAGATGAATATGACCTGGCCGTACAGCAGCTGACTAAACTTGGGCCTGCCTACGAGGAAGCCTGCCGGGAGCTCGAAAACCTGCTGTAGATACAGGAATGTTAGACCGGTATGCCCATTTTTCGGGGCTGCCGGTCTTTTTTTAGACGCATGATCATATCAAGGCAGTAGAGACATATTATATAGCGTGGTCGCAGACGGTATTGCTGCTTTTCTCTGACAATGTCATATAAGGTCACATTTACGATTGACAAATGCTGGAGCCAGGTATATATTCTTCTCAGCGAATTATAGTGATTAGTCAACAGAATGTAGCTGAGAATCAGGAGACGGACGTTTCCTAGTTTCGGGTGCATTTTTTTTATGAACTAAGATCCCGGACATACCAATCAATGCCAAAGAATCGAGGAGAATTTCTGCATGGGGGAAACATCCGTTTCATCTTTTCCGATCGGGAAGTTAGCTATACTGCTTGCGGTTCTTCAGGAGCATGAATGGAAAAAGGTTATTGAGCAGGAGCTGGCTTCGCAGGACTTCCGCTATACGATCGGGCGGGTCGGGGCTATGGATATGATTAAAGTGATCGCAGCCATCGAAACAGCAGCAAAAAGCAATCACATTATCGATCCGGGTTCCTACCGGGAGGTGCATTCGCTGTATCATGCCATCATTGAGGCGATTCAGAGCATTGGCCGCGGCATCGTTCAGTTCGGCGATATTCTGCGCACGGTAGGGCTGACTTTTGCCATTGTAAGAGGGAAGATGTCGGGGGCTGTGGAGCATGAAGGGGAATGGATCGTGGTATGTGCCTACGGGACGATTGGTGCTCCGAAAAAGGGATTTGAGCATGAGGCCATCGGGTTCGGGTTCAATCATATTTAGCAGTTGGATTGCTGAAGAAGTCACCTTAACGTGATCAAGCCGTAATTTAGTGATTAGTAATATAGAAGCCGGTACCTCTTATTAGGGTATGGGCTTTTTCTATTACTCAAAAAGCAGGTGAGGCTTATGTTGGAAACAGCTAAATCTACAGTGGTTATATACGGTAATTCTTTGACCATGGAGGAGGTCGTCCATGTAGCCCGGTACCACCACCATGTGGAGCTTAGTGAAGAGAGCTGCCGGAAAGTGGAGCATACCCGTAACTATGTGGAGAAGCTGCTGCAGGAGAAAAAAGTGGTGTATGGCCTGACCACAGGCTTCGGCAAATTCAGCGATACGTATATCTCCCCGGAGGATACGAAGGCGCTGCAGCTTAACCTGATCCGCAGCCACAGCTGCGGGATCGGGGCGCCGTTTGCGGAGGAGGTCGTCCGGGCCATCCTGCTGCTGCGGGTTAATGCGCTGGCCCTTGGCTACTCCGGCATCCGCCTGGAAGTCCTAAGGCTGATGATAGAACTGCTTAACAGAGGTGTTGTGCCGGTGATCCCGGAAAAAGGTTCCCTGGGCGCAAGCGGGGACCTGGCTCCGTTATCGCATATGGTGCTCGTCCTGATCGGTGAAGGCGAGGCCTATTACCGGGGAGTGCGGCTGCCGGGGGTTGAGGCGCTGGCTAAGGCAGGACTCACACCGATTGTACTGGAGGCCAAAGAAGGGCTGGCGCTGATTAACGGAACGCAGGTCATGACGGCAGTCGGCACGCTGGCCTGCTGGGATGCGCTGAAGCTGGCGGACTGGGCGGACTGTACGGCGGCACTGACCTGCGAGGCGCTGCTGGCGGTACGGGATGCTTTTGATCCGGCGACGCATGCCGTCCGGCCGCATAAGGGCCAGCAGCAGGCGGCCGCCAACATCCGGAATCTGACAGCCGGCAGCACCCTGATGACGAATCAGGGGGAGAAGCGGGTACAGGATGCCTATTCGCTGCGCTGCGCACCCCAGGTTCACGGGGCTAGCAGGGACGCGCTGACTTATATCGCGGAGAAGCTGAGTATCGAGATGAATTCAGCTACGGACAATCCGCTGATTTTTGCTGATGAAGAGCAGGTAATCTCCGGCGGGAACTTCCACGGTCAGCCGGTTGCCCTGCCGATGGACCATCTGTCGGTCTGCGCGGCAGAGCTGGCTGATATTAGTGAGCGGAGGATTGAGCGGCTGGTCAACCCGCAGCTGAACGAGGGGCTGCCCCCGTTTCTGACGCTGAACGGCGGGCTGCAATCCGGATTCATGATCGCACAGTACGCTGCAGCCGCTGTCGTCTCGGAGAACAAATCACTGGCTCATCCGGCCAGCGTGGACTCCATTCCGTCCTCGGGCAATCAAGAGGATCATGTCAGCATGGGGACAATCGGTGCACGCAAAGCAAGGCAAATCGTTGACAATGCCTATGCGGTACTGGCCATTGAGCTGCTCTGCGCGGCGCAGGCCATCGATTTCCGAGGGCCGCAGCGGCTCGGCAAAGGCACCAAATGGATCTATGACCGCTGCCGAGAGCAGGTGGCTGCGGTGAAGGAAGACCGCGTGCTCTCCGGCGATTTTGCTGCTATTAGGGAGTGGATGAAGGAGCCAGGCGTGCTAGACGGATTAATAGCCCAGGTGCCGTTTAGCAGCTGTGTGAAGTGAGTGGAGCAGGTGCAAAAACGGTGAAGTTAAGTTACGCAGGGGGAATTGAAGTGGTAGGAGCGGTAAGATAACGTCCGCCTGTAAGCTTTCCGAAGGAAAGCTTGCTTCAGGAGGGCGAAGTAACGGGATTTCCTCCATCTAAATTCCTCCGGGCGGAGCAGAGACGGTAGCGTCAAGAAGTTTGTGTAAGAGAGCAGAATGTAACTTCTCGGGTGTTCGTTGGTAAGTGCAGATGTTCTTTGGGGCGGGGGAGACCCCGCCCCAAAGAACAAGGGATTTCGAGTTACTTCTCTGGCTCTGCCTGCGCTGGATATCGCTCTTCAAACATCTCATTTAGTTTCTTCTTTACTTCCAGATCGCCGAAGCCGCGAATGACCCGTTCGCTAAAACGTTCGTTGTAATCGATGACGTCCAGGTAGACAATTTTCTCTGCCGCATCCATATTCGTGAGGCTGTTCATCGGCTTCAGGCGTTTTCGAATTTCCTTGTTCATTCGTTCAATCGGATTGGATGTGTAGATGGCTTCTTTTATGAGCACGGGATACTTGTAAAAGGTCAGCAGCGTCGGTAACTGTTCTTCCCAGGACCGCATTTCTTTCGGGTAGAGCTTGCCCCATTTGGCCTTCACCGTGTCAAACGCAGCCCGGGCCAGATCATGGTCTGCAGCCGTGTAGATGGTCTTCAGATCTTCAATGACTTCCGTTTTGTGCTGAACTCGAATTTTCGGAAAGGTCGAACGCACTTTGTGGACGATACAATGCTGCACATCCGCCTTCGGATAAGTTTCACGGAACGCTGCATCGAGTCCCGGAAGCCCATCAAACACGCCCAGCAAGACTTCCTGGACACCACGGTCGTAGAGGTCTTTGAGCACCTCGCGCCAGCCGTTTGCGCTCTCCTGGCCGCCTACGTAAAAGCCAAGGATCTGGCGGTGACCGTCTTCGTCGATCCCCATGGCGAAATAAACGACTTCTCCGCTAACGGTGCTGCGCTTGAGTTTCACATATAGGCCATCCAGGTAGATAACGGAGTAGCGTTTGTTTAACGGGCGCTTCTGCCACTGATGAATGTCGTCAAGTACCGTAGCTGTAATGTTGCTAACGGTCGTGGGTGAATAGTGGCTGCCGAACATACTTTCAATGAACCGGGCCACATCTCGCGTTCCCATACCACTTTTGTACATCTGGATGACAGCCTCCTCTAGCCATCCATCTCGCCGCTGGTAGGGCTCGAACAACTGCGTTTGGAAGGCTCCTTGACGGTCCCTAGGAACGGCCAGATCCTCTACATTTCCGTATTTCGTGTGTAGATCCCGGGTGTAGTATCCGTTGCGGCTGTTGTGGTTCCCGGCTTCTTCACTGGTCATGAATTGCTGGATTTCCGCTTTCATAATGGACTCTAGATTATCTTTTACAAATTGGGTGACAAGATTTTCAAATAGATTATTTAACATGTTTTCGGGTAGAATAGTCATCGAGTAGGGTTCCTTTCTTGGTGGACTTCGACAATCCCGAGAATACCCTACTTTTTTGTTGCCTGACTAGGCTCCAAATCTTGGTACACAACTTACTTTACGCCATCGCAGAGACGGACCCTAGTGGGAATTTGTCCCTTTAATTTCTACCCTATGGCTCAAATTCAGCGGTTTTCGGGAATTTAGCGGGAGGTTTTCCATCTAAATTCCGATTTCCGCCGAAAATGAAAGAATTAGCGGGAGCTTTTCCAGCTAAACAGTTTTAGCAGTATCACCGCCTATTTTGAAAGGAGATCAGCCCCTATGAGCCTTAACGAGGAGAGAATCTGCCGTGCGCCGAGAGGCAGCAAGCTGAATACCAAGGGCTGGGTGCAGGAAGCCGCGCTGCGCATGCTGATGAACAATCTGGATCCTGAGGTGGCGGAGCATCCCAGTCAGCTGGTTGTCTATGGCGGCATTGGTAAAGCAGCCCGCAACTGGGCCAGCTATGACGCAATCGTCCAGTCGCTGACGACTCTTACGAACGATGAAACGCTGCTGATTCAATCCGGCAAACCGGTGGCCGTGTTCCGTACCCATCCGGATGCCCCGCGTATTCTGCTGGCGAATTCCAATCTGGTTCCGGCCTGGGCCCATTGGGACATCTTTCATGAGCTGGACCAAAAAGGGCTGATCATGTACGGGCAGATGACGGCGGGCAGCTGGATCTACATCGGCACACAGGGAATTGTCCAGGGGACCTATGAGACCTTCGCGGAGTGTGCCAGACAGCATTTCGGCGGCACGCTGAAAGGGACGATCACGCTTAGTGCTGGCCTCGGCGGAATGGGGGGCGCCCAGCCGCTGGCCATCACGATGAATGACGGAGTATTCATTGGGATTGATGTGGACCGGACCCGGATCGAGAAGCGGATCCAGTCCAAGTATTGCGATGTTCTCATAGAGACGATGGAAGAAGCGCTATCCATGGCTGAAGCCGCCAGAAGTACGGGGCGTCCGCTGTCCATCGGCCTCTTGGGCAATGCGGCGGAGCTGCTGCCGCGGATGATCGCCCACGGGTTCGTTCCGGATATTCTCACCGACCAGACGTCGGCCCATGATCCGTTGAACGGATATCTACCTGACGGATTCACTCTCGAGACCGGAAGGCAGCTCCGGCTGGAGAACCCGCAGGAGTACATTGTGCTGGCAAAAAAGAGCATTGCCCGGCATGTCGAAGCGATGCTTGAACTGCAGAGCAAGGGAGCCGTCACCTTCGATTACGGCAACAACATCCGCCAGGTGGCTTATGATCAGGGCGTCAGCCGGGCGTTTCATTTCCCCGGTTTTGTTCCCGCGTATATCCGCCCGCAATTCTGCGAGGGAAAAGGGCCGTTTCGCTGGGTAGCCCTGTCAGGAGATCCCGAAGACATCTACAAGACCGATGCCGCGATCATGCAGGCGTTCCCGGAAAATGCAGGGCTGCAGAGATGGATCACTCTGGCCCGGGAGAAAATTGCCTTCCAGGGCCTGCCCGCCCGGATCTGCTGGCTCGGCTATGGCGAACGGGCCAAGTTCGGCCGGATTATTAATGATATGGTAGCCTCCGGGGAGCTGTCCGCGCCGGTAGTGATCGGCCGGGATCATCTCGACGCCGGATCGGTGGCATCACCCAACCGGGAGACCGAAGCGATGCTGGACGGCAGTGACGCCATCTCCGATTGGCCGCTCCTGAACGCGATGGTCAATACGGCTGCCGGGGCCAGCTGGGTCTCCCTTCACCACGGCGGCGGAGTCGGAATGGGTTATTCCCAGCACGCGGGGATGGTTGTGGTAGCGGATGGCACGAAGGAAGCGGAAGCAAGGCTTGAACGGGTGCTGACGACAGACCCCGGCATGGGGGTTGTCCGCCATGCGGATGCGGGATATCCGCTGGCTGTGGAGACAGCCCGGGCAAAGGGTATCCGCATGCCCATGCTGGACTAGAGGGAAAGGAGCAGCCATATGATCCATATTCATGGTGCAGCCCAGATTGCTACGCTGGCTGGAGCCAGCACCAGGCCGAAGACGGGCAAAGAAATGGAAGACATTGGATTGATCGAGGACGGCGGGATTGTGATCGAAGACGGGATTGTTGTATTCGTGGGCACCAGCGGGGAGGCCAGCCGTTATGTTGAGGAGCACGCCGGGGATAAGCCGGTTACAGTGCTGTCTGCGGCCGGGAAGACGGTTACTCCGGGGCTCATTGACCCGCATACGCATATCGTATTTGCCGGATCACGGGAATTCGAGCTGAATTTGCGACTTCAGGGCGCTAAATATTTGGATATTTTGCAGGAAGGCGGGGGGATTCTTTACACCACGGAGCGCACCCGTGAAGCCACAGAGGAGCAGCTGATGGTCGAGACTGTGCGGCGGCTGGACCGCTTCCTCGCCCATGGGGTCACGACAGTCGAAGCGAAGAGCGGGTATGGACTGCGGCTCTCTGATGAATTGAAGCTATTACGGGTAGCGCACCGGCTGAACGCCGCACATCCGGTGGAGCTGGTATCGACGTTTATGGGTGCACATGCCGTTCCGGCGGAGTATAAGGGCGATGCGGATGCTTTTGTCCGGTTGGTGATCCGGGACATGATCCCGGCGGTGGCCCGTGAAGGCCTGGCGGAGTTCTGCGACGTGTTCTGTGAGGAAGGGGTTTTTACCGTGGAGCAGTCCCGGGACATTCTGGAAGCAGGCAAAAGATGGGGGCTAAAGCCGAAAATCCACGCCGATGAGCTGGTGTCCTGCGGCGGGGCAGAGCTGGCCGCCGAGCTTGGCGCCGTCTCGGCTGACCACCTGCTTCATGCCTCCAAGGAAGGGATCCGGCAAATGGCGGAGCAGGGGGTGATCGCCGTTCTGCTGCCCGGCACAGCCTTTTTCCTGATGGCTCCTCCGGCTGATGCGCGGGCGATGATTACTGCCGGTGTTCCTGTCGCATTGTCGACCGACCGCAATCCCGGCTCCTCGCCGACGGAATCGCTGCCTTTTATCATGAATCTGGCCTGCTTAACGATGCGGATGACCCCGGCTGAGGTGCTGACCGCCTGTACGATCAATGCTGCTCATGCGATTGGCCGCGCGGCATCCATCGGCAGCATTGAGGTCGGGAAACAGGCTGATCTTGTGATGTTCGATGCACCTAATTATCTCTATCTGCAGTACCACTATGCTGTGAATCTGACGGATACGGTGTTCAAAAAGGGTGAAATTGTGATCCGGGATGGAAAGAGGGTGTTTACATGACCGGTTTGCGGATGAATGGGCTGCGGATCAATGCTGCAAGACTGCAGAACAATATCGAGGCTTTAGCCCGCTTTGGCTTCAATGAAGTCACCGGAGGGCTTGACCGGACCACGTTCACGGCAGCTGAGCTGGCCGCGCGGGAATGGCTGGAGCAGGAGTTGTTCCGTCTGCAGCTGGAGGTCAGGGTGGATGAGGCGGCCAATATATGGGCGCGGAGGAACGGCGCTGCGGATACGCTGCCTGTCATTGCTTTCGGCTCCCATATCGATACCGTGCCTAACGGCGGGAAGTACGATGGTGCGCTTGGTGTTCTGCTGGCTCTGGAGGTCATGAGTGTACTGGCGGATAACCATGTCATTACCCGCCATCCGCTGGAGCTGGTCTCTTTCAGTGCAGAGGAGCCGAATCCCTTCGGACTGTCCACGTTTGGCAGCCGGGCGGTATCGGGGAAGCTCAGCCGGGAGGATCTCAGCGGAGTGCGCAATGAGCAGGGACAGCTGCTGACAGATGCGCTGCGTCTGGCGGGTGGTGACCCCGGGCATTTCGAGCGGGCCCGGCGTTGTCCGGAGGAGCTGGCGGCCTTCCTTGAAGTTCATATTGAGCAGGGCAAAAGGCTGCTGGACCGTGCTGTCCCAGTTGGGATTGTAACCGCGATAACCGGGATTTACCGCGAAGAGATCACCGTGATGGGAGAAGCCAATCATGCCGGAACAACCCTGATGGCGGACCGTAAGGATGCGCTGATGGGGGCATCCGAAATGATGCTGGCCTTCGAAGCGGTCTGCCGGGAGCATCCGGCGGAGGAAGTGGTCGGCACGATTGGCCGGATTAGGAACGAGCCGAATGCGGCCAACATTATTCCGGAGAGGGTTGTCTTCCATCTGGAGGCCAGAGGAGAGCAGCACCCGCAGATCGGGGAGGTTATGGAAGCCTGGGGCAGACAGGCTGCGTCTATTGCGGAGCGCAGGGGGCTGCGGCTGAACCGGCGGCTGATTCTGGATCAGCCACCCCAGCCGATGGATCCGCTACTGATCACGTCGTTCGCAGAGCAGGCCGGCCGTCTGGGGGTTCAGAGCCTTACGCTCGGCAGCATGGCCGGTCATGATGCCACACATATGGCTGCTCTGACCCGGGCGGGCATGCTGTTCGTACCCAGCCTTGGCGGAAAAAGCCACTGCCCGGAGGAGGAGAGCCGGATAGAGGATATAGAGCAGGCAGGCAATGTGCTGCTGCAGACTATTTTGGCACTGGATGGACAATTAAGCCTATAAGGCAGGAGGATGAACCCCTTGCGGAAGATATATTCAGCAGATGCAGTGTACATGCAGGATCAGTTCAGAGCAAACGGCGCTTTGCTGGTGGATGGCGGGAGGATAGCAGATACGGGGGACCGTGACTCGCTGCTGAACCGTTATCCGGACGCAGCACATATCCAGTGGAAGGGAAAGGCCATTGTCCCCGGCACCGTCAACTCACATAATCACTCGTTCCAGAGCCTGCTGCGCGGGATTGCGATTGATAAGCCATTTCTGGAATGGCGGGATCAGGCGCTGTACCGGTACACTCCGCTATTGGACGAAGAAGCCATTTATACCGGGGCGCTGCTTGCATTCGGAGAGATGCTGCGCTACGGCGTGACAACGGTCAGCGACTTCTTCTATGTGCATAACGGCGGCACGGCGCATGACGAAGCCATGATCCGGGCGGCGAATGATCTGGGTATCCGCCTGGTCTTCGCCCGGACCATGTACGACTGGGCAGGTGCGCCGCTGGCCTACCGCGAAACGGTGAATGAAGCTGTGGAGCGGACGAGGCAGCTGGCCAAGAAATATCAGGGGAATCCAATGGTTACGGTTCATCCGGCCCCGCACAGTCCGCATGCGGCTTCGCCGGAGATGATCCAGGCCGGCCACCGGCTGGCTCAGGAGCTGGATACGCCGTTTCATATCCATGTAGCTGAGGAAATGTTCGAGGTCGAGGAAACGCTGCAGAACTACGGGCTCCGGCCTGTACATTATCTCGATTCGCTGGGCGTGCTGGACGAGCGGATGATCGCCATTCATCTGGTCTGGCTGGAGGACTCCGAAATTGAACTGATCGGCCGGAGAAAAGGGTCGCTGGCGTATTGCCCGTCAAGCAATATGTTCCTGGCGGACGGGGTTACGCGGATTCCCGATCTGCTGAAGGCAGGCGTCAAAATCACGCTCGGCACGGACGGCGGGTGCAGCAATAACCGGATTAGCGTATATGAGGAAATGCGCATGTGCGCGCTCTTGCAGAAGGTCAGCCGGCTGGACGGCACGTGTATTACTGCTGATCAGGTATACCGGATGGGAACCTCCAGAGCTGGTGAAATTCTGCGGCTGCCGGTCGGGTCCCTGGAGATTGGACAGCACGCAGACTTCGTGGCGCTTGATATGCACGATCTGTCTCTGGCACCGAGAAAAGAGCTGTTCGCCAACATGGTCTATTCTATGCAGCCCGGAGCCGTATCCACGGTCGTTGTTGGGGGCAGGATCGTCTTCGAAGACGGAAAGCTCATCGCGGTGTCCGAGTCCACAATAGGCAGACGGGTGGATGAATTATTTGAGAAATGGGAGAGCCTGGCGTCAACGGGGAATCATGAAGCAAATGGTACAGATTGCGGCTTGCCAGCAGCAGAAGATAAAGGTCTAGTCTGACCCTGGAAACTTAAAACAGCGACAGCAAAGGACGAAAAAATAAAGTCCTGACTGTCGCTGTTTCATTGAACTAACGTTTCCCGTTAGCGCAACGACTTACTCTGTTGAATTTCGTGTTCCTCAACATAAAGCGGCATCAGAGAAGGCGGATCGTACCTTATCGCGGACTTTAAACGACAAAATGGTGCCGATAGCCATAGCCCCATAGCCGCAACGAAATAATGAGCCTAATCCGACAGTGCCCGCATGATGTTGGATTTCGCCTCTGCCGCAATCGCTTCATTCCCGTCATCGACCGCTTGCATTAAGATCAGTATGGGGATGTATACCGCGATCAGCCGCGCCAGCAGCTTCGTTTCCTCGTCCGCTCCTCCGTACGTTTCGAAAAACACGCCGCGAGCGTAAGGTGGTAAAAAGCTATAAGCAACGCTCAAATCGCAAGCCGGGTGACCTACGCTCAGATCACCCCAGTCAATGATGCCGGAAATGATTCCGTTCTCATTAACAAGCATATTTTTGAAATGAAGATCGCCATGTAGCAGTGCATTCACCGCCTCGACACGGTCCTTTTGCAGCCTGCATATATACGCTTCGATCACACTGGACTCCTCCGGCGACAAGTGTTCAACCACCTTCGATAGAAAGCCCTCCAATTTCACTTTGCGCGATGCTATGTCCGTCAAGTTTCGATGATCTTGCTGAACTCCGCACTTCAGCGCCGCCTGCACCGGAAACTCATGCAATCTCCGCAAAAATTTCGCCAGCGTCTCTGCCGATAAAGCCCGGCGTTCTTCCGTCAAACCGATTGAGAAATCCCCTGGCACGTAGGCATAGCCAAGAAATGGTGCCGGGTATTTGTCAGTTGCTTCGCCATAAAACAACGGTTTCGGATAGGGGAGGGTCATATATGTCTCCAGCTTCGGCAGCAGCTTCCCTTCCATACGAATCGAGCCAACTGCAATCGTTCTTCTTGGAAACCGGAACACGTACTCGTCACCGATGAGAAAAACCGTATTGTCCCAGCCCCAGCCCAATCGCTTCACTTGCTTCGATGACAGCTGAGGGAATTGTCTGCCGATCAGCGTCCGCGCCTGCTCTTCGTTAACCTCCCACTCCGCATCCCATACATTCGATCCTCCCATGAATTGTCAGCCTCCTCGTTCCTTACGTTATTTAGATGTTTACATACCCTGGAAGTTACGCATAACTGCCTGTCCGTATTCTGAGTTGAGGGCTACCTCGCGGCCCTTCATTGTTAAACTATCGTTCCCCGTTAGTTCAGCACGTTGTTAAACTGGTCGCGGGTTAATTCATAATCAATTGAAGATTGTAATTCACCTAATTGGTTTCTCCATGAATTATGGCGGACAGCCATTTTACGGAAACCCATTTTCTCATACGCGTGCTGAGCCCGTATATTATTAATATTAGTGTCTAGAATGTTCTGTAATATCCCAACTCGCTAAACAATGCATTGATTAACATCATCAAAAAATATCTATATATATATTTTTTACTCACGATTCCGACTGCGTACATCTTTATTAAAATTCAGGACATGTTCTCAATCATTCTGCCCATTAGTTTAATAGCGGCCATTCACTATAAGAGAGTCGCCGCTAACATCAATCTCCTGCTCAGCCCACGTGGATATCAGGTCGTGAGATTCTTCCAATTCCCTTCGGAAACCACTTCAACAGCTCCATCGATCACTTTGATGGCGGTTTGATCATCAATCGCATATGTCGGCACTCGCATCCCGGCGGCCCAGCTCTCAGCAGCAGCCATGGTGTTGTCAGGCAGCATCTCATGGTCAAGATGCGGAAATATTGCAAAATCAACCAGACCCAGCGTTTCATCGCCACCGGCGGGTGGAGTCCAACCAACGAAGAATTTCCCGATGTTAGGTGCCATAACCATACTCCCGGCGCTCATTCCCACATAAACTGCCTGCAGCGAAGGTAAGAGGTCGGCCAGTCCGGACTGCCGCATCCAGTGGTTCAGATAGAGGGCGTCACCGCCCGCCACTAACAGGACGTCAATCCCCTGGACCAGCGGTACCCAGCGGTCTTTACTGATACTTGGAAGCGCAGTGAGCTCAAGTATGCCAACAGACTTCCAGCCCAGGTCGACCATGGGGTTTTCGGATTTCCCGCTGATGAACTCCCAGGTATTGACGCCAGGGCCGACCCAGGGGTGTCCGTACATCGCGGTGGGAATGCACAGGGCGTTGGAGTCGGCAATCGGCTTGTCCAGCATGTCAACTAGCGCGTCGTGTATGCTTTTGTTATTAATGCCTGCAGATGTTAGTAATAATTTCATATCCTCACTCCTATTCGCTTGGAACTTCGTAATTTCCTTATCGCCAAGTTCAATAGCTTTACGATGATACTGCTGAAGTCATCATAGAGGGAATGGCTACTCTGAGAGGATGGTTAATGAAGGGTCAAGTTTATGTAGAGTACAAGCGGTTAGGTTTTTTTGCTGTACAGACTGAAACTGAAGACAATTATTTCTCCGTAATCTTTCACACTGCAATAATAGCATATAACCATATATTGGGGTTTAAAAGTTTGTTAGCTTAATAAGATTTAGTCATAGTCTATGATCTAGTTCTCAGTCTCATTCTGATGACAAATTGTTGCGTGCGAACGTACATCAATAAGAAGAAAGGGACTAAAAGAAGAAGCGGCGACCAAGACTTTATTACCCAAGTCTCGGTTGCCGCTGTTGCCATTAAACTAACGTTTTCCCGATAGCTTAATAAATTGTCCTACCTTTACATCTTTTGAAGCAAGAATTCTTTATGTTCTTCTGATAGCTTCAATAAAGTAAACTCATTGTGCTTAATTAATTCACTGAGCATATTTGATTCTTCCCTAGCTAAATCATAAAGTGGCTTATTAATGATTCCGCTGATAAATGCTCCTTCCAGCTCATCTGTGTCCTTATTAATTACTTCCCCAGATGGTAATACAATTAAATCCAGAAACAAATCGTCCATCCACGGCACATTGTTGTCACTAACACCATTCTTGGAACATATATCTATATACCACTGCACGATATTACCTTTTGAATCAAACATTGTTGTTACCGAATGATTTCGACCTGAAGGGAATTGCTGAAGCCATAGATAGCCATCGTTAACAATACAAATTTCTTCTCCGTTATATTCAACGTAAAGAGGGTCTGATACTTTGAGAATTCGAAGAAGGGTCACGTAACCATTGAAGTTATCCGATTCGATAAAAGACTGAGCATACTCCCTTACTAAAACACGTTTCCGGTCTGAACGGTCCCCAAATTTTCTTTTTAGCACCAAAATCCCCCCAATTGTACAAATTGCTCTACATCGAGATAATGATACCATATATTGGAACTATTCTGCCCGTTAATTGAATAAAGGCAGCCGATCGAGTATACCGACCGGCTGCCCTTTCGTGTTTGAACTAAGGTTTCCCGTTAGGGTAATCACCATAAGTGACAAGGTCATCTTACCGTCTGGTAGACGAGACCTATGGCTCCAGAATCAAAGGTCTTGTTTTCGATTAGCTTAAGATTGATCTTCTCCCTGAGTCCCTGGAATAACGGCAACCCCTTACCGATTAGGACGGGAGAAACCGTGATTTTATACTCATCAATTAAATCAAGCTCCATAAGGTGATGTGCAAACCTAGGACTGCCGAGGATGACCATATCCTTGCCTGGCTGCTGTTTGAGGTTATTGATCTCTTCCTCGATATCTTCTTTTACGAGTCTGGAATTATTCCATTCGACTTTCTCCAGGGTTGTGGAAAAAACGATTTTGGCTGTCTTTTCGATCCATTCGGCATGATCCCGTTCATGCTGCGAAGCTGACGGGTTCGAAGGTACAGATGGCCAGTAGCTGTGCATCATCTGATAAGTCCCACGTCCCCAAATGACAGTGTCGGCAGTACTCAAAATTTCTTTCGCGTGTTTCTCCAGATCAGCATCGTAGGAAATCCAGCCAATATCCATTTCACCATTCGGCCCTTCTACAAAACCGTCAAGCGATGCGTGCAGAAAAAGGACGAGTTTTCTCATGTTCAGTTCTCCTTTGTTCATGAAGGATATCTTCATCTACATTATACATTATCTACATTTTGCAGAATTCAACTTGGGTTGTTTCTTATGGATGGCTAACCCAATACCTGCCCATTAGTATATTGCCTCGACAGTTTAGTTCTTTATGAGGCCAAGGTCTGGCGATATAATAATTTGAATAAATATGAATGCTTCAGGCGGAAGGAGAGATTATCTGCATGTACATAAAAGTTCTAAATCCGGCCGATGCCGAAAAGTACCGGGAGCTACGGCTTGAGTCACTGCTGAACCATCCGGAAGCTTTTCTGAGCACCTATGAAGCGGAGAAGGGGCTGCCGTTCGAAACCACGCGCAGCAGGCTGGAGCCTGCGGAAGGCAGGTTCACTCTGGGCGGCTTTACGGAGCAGGATGAGCTGGCGGGAATGGTTACTTTTATCCGGGAGGACAGGGCGAGAATCTCCCATAAAGGCAATGTCTATGCCATGTATGTGAGTCCCGCAGCACGCAAGCAGAAGCTGGGATACCGGCTGATGACGGAACTGCTTGTGCGGGCCGGGCAGCTGCCGGGACTGGAGATTGTTAACCTTACGGTGTTCTCGGACAACCATGCGGCGAAGCGGTTGTATACTTCGCTGGGATTCACCTGCTATGGTACGGAGCGGAAGGCGGTTAAGCTGGACGGCGTGTATCTGGATGAGGAT
The DNA here is from genome assembly GCF_017086365.1 of Paenibacillus tianjinensis. Taxonomy (NCBI): domain Bacteria; kingdom Bacillati; phylum Bacillota; class Bacilli; order Caryophanales; family Paenibacillaceae; genus Paenibacillus; species Paenibacillus tianjinensis. The sequence continues at coordinate 1,048,869 of NZ_CP070969.1, forward strand.
CTGATGACGCTGGAGCTGAATCAACTCCTGCTGTATCCATGAAGACAAAAACGGAAGCTTGGTCATATTATAAGCTGCCCGGTGCATAAGCTTGGTCTATAGTCCTGTCCACGGGAGGGGTTGATGACTTGGCAACTGCGCTGCTTGGCAGCTTTTTATCGGCAATGGCCACGGTGCTCGGAGTGGTGCCCATCCTGTTCGTACGGAGATTGTCCGAGCTGTGGAAGGATGTGCTGGTTGCTTTTACCGCCGGTATCATGGTTTCTGCGTCCACCTTTGGCTTAATGCCGCAGGCCATTAGGGAGTCAGGAATTATTGCGCTGACGCTCGGACTGATCACCGGGGTGCTGCTGCTTGATCTGATTGAGAACAATATTCCGCATATCGATGTCGAGAACAAACCGGGTTTCACTAATATGGATTCCAAGGCGCTGCTCGTCATGATCGCGCTGTTCATTCATAACATTCCTGAGGGTCTCAGCACAGGGTTCAGCTATGCCAGTGAACAAGGCAGTCTCGGTCCTATGGTGGCGATTGCCATCGGGGCGCAAAATATGCCGGAAGGCCTGATCCTCGCCATCTTCCTGATGAATTCTAACGCGACCCGGCGCAAGGCGCTGGGGATTGCCGCATTAACAGGTCTAATGGAGATGATCTCAGCGGTTATCGGCTATTTTACGGCAAGTTCGATGCAGCATGCGGTCGGTTACGGGCTGGCTTTTGCCGCCGGGGCGATGCTCTTCATTGTTTACAAGGAGCTGATTCCGGAGAGTCATGGACATGGTTATGAACGGCCGTCGACGTATTCATTTATCTTCGGGCTGCTGGCGATGGTGTATATTACGCAGTTTTTTGGCTGAACAGCAAGAAAGATTTCCCGCAGAGCTTGTACCCGTATATCCTTTATCTACAGCGTTTGCGTCCGGCTTCAAAAGCCGCTATACTGGCTTTTATCCCGGCGATTCACAGAGCGTCAGCTTGAAGATGGAGGGTGGAAACTGGATGGATAGACTAGCCTGGGAAGCTGTAACAACCTTTATTTTGCTTATCATTGCGTACTTAAGCTTGTATTTTTCCTTTCGCAAACGTACGCCTTTTGCGCGCTACACTGCATTAGTGCTGCTGGCGGCAAGCGGAGCTCCGCTGGCGGTGATGCTGGGGCTGGAATATGCCAGGGAATCCAAGGATGCGAATATCGGTCTGGGGATGGCTTTTATGCTGACCTGGGTGATTACGGCGCTGATATTATTGCTGTCACTGATTCTTTGGATTCTCCGGCTAAGAAAGAAACGCTAGTTTTAAAAAATATCAAAACAGGCTATTCCGGCTGCATGTGCAGTTTAGGATAGCCTGTTTGCTGTGCTTAGCGGTGGGCCGTGTACACGTTCGCCTTGCTGGCCTTACGGATAGTTTCCAGCTCTTGCGGCGAGAGTGGGGCAGACTCCACTGCCGCTGCGTTCAGTCTCAGCTGCTCTATATTGCTCGCCCCCGGAATGATGGAAGCTACCGGAGAATGTGCGAGCGGATAGTGAAGCGCGGCTTGCGTCAGCGTCCGGGAACCGGAAGTCTGCTGTGTCAGCTGATCATGCAGTCCGGCCAGTTCCTGAACACTGTAATCCAGATAATCCTGCTTCAGCTTGGCACGGCCATTCTCTGTCAGAATCCCGCGCGCCAGCGGCCCGCGGGCAATCAGACTGATGCCATGCTGCTCCAGCAGAGGAAGAATGTCTTCCTCCGGGCGTCTGTCAAGAATGCTGTATTGACTCATCACACTTACGATGCTTGACCGCTGCACATATTCTCTGATCACATTCGGGCGGATGGAGGAAATGCCGTAATACCGGATCAGCCCTTCCTGCTTCAGCTCTTCAAAGGCTTCAATGGTCTCATCGATATTGTCTTCGAGCGTTCCGCCATGCAGCTGGTAAAGGTCGATATAATCGGTTTGCAGCCTGCGGAGACTCTCATGTACGGCTGATTTGATATAGGCTTTGGAGGGGTCCCAGGACCAGCCTTCCTTGCCGGGTATCCGGCGGTTTCCGACCTTCGTCGCCAGAATAACATCTCCGCGGCGATGGCGGATGGCCGTACCTACGAGTTCTTCATTCCGTCCTTCATCATAAAGATCCGCAGTGTCGAGGAAGTTAATTTCCAGGTCCAGCGCTTCATGAATGATGGATACGGCTGCAGCTTCCCCGGTTCCCAGGGACATACAACCAAGCCCCATGGCGCTTACATATAACTCAGATTGGCCTAAACGGTTTTTGTTCATTCTGCATCCCTTTCTGCGCTGTTTTGTGTCCATTATTGTAACTCCCCGGGAAGGGACTATCCCCGCAAAATGGCTTCGATCTGTTCCAGCTCTTCTGCGCTCAGTTCAGGGGCGTTCAGGGAAGCTACGGCATCCTCGATCTGGCTTACCTTGCTGGCACCGATCAGTGCCGAGGTAACCTTGCCGCCGCGCAGCACCCAGGATAAGGCGAGCTGCGACATTTTCTGGCCGCGGGCTGCTGCGATGTCGTTCAGCTTGCGTACTTTTCCGATGACTTCCTCGGTAATCTCCCGTTCAGAGAGGAATACACTAGGTCCGGCTGCACGGGAATCGGGAGCGATTCCGTTCAGGTAGCGGTCGGTGAGAATGCCTTTTTGCATCGGCGAGAAGGCGATAGTGCCGATGCCTTCTTCGGCGAGCACATCCTGTAGGCCGTCTTCAATCCAGCGCGACAACATGGAATAGTTCGGCTGATGAATCAGGCAAGGCGTGCCCAGACGGCGGAGAATCTGCGCCGCTTCGCGTGCTTCGGCCGGTCTGTAATTGGAGATACCAACATACAGCGCTTTACCCTGACGCACGATCAGATCCAGCGCAGCCATCGTTTCCTCCAGCGGTGTGTTCGGATCCGGACGGTGATGGTAGAAAATATCCACATAATCCAGGCCCAGCCGCTTCAGGCTCTGATCGAGACTGGAAACCAGATTCTTCTTGGAGCCCCATTCTCCATACGGGCCAGGCCACATATAATAGCCGGCTTTGCTGGAGATGATCATTTCATCACGGTAGGCGGAGAAATCCTGACGGAGGATCCGGCCGAAGTTTTCTTCTGCAGAGCCTGGAGGCGGCCCATAGTTGTTGGCGAGGTCAAAATGGGTGATGCCCAGATCAAATGCCCGGCGCACCATAGCGCGGCCGTTCTCGAACAGGTCGTTGCCGCCAAAATTATGCCACAGGCCCAGGGAAATAGCCGGCAGCAGCAGGCCGCTCCGGCCGGTACGGTTGTATTTCATATTGTCATAGCGTTCAGGACTGGCGATATACATGTTTAATCCTCCTAAAAGTTTTGTTTAGCGTTACTTCATCGAATTGACTTCGGACAAAACTGGCTTCGGAAGCGTTTACGTTTTTTAGCCACGGTCATGCTCTATTGTAGCGAAATCCCGGAGCTGGGCGTATGTCAGCAAGGAAGATCTTTATAGAACAATGTCCGTATTCTCATGACGCATGCGGTACTCTTTGGGGGAGCAGCCCTTGACCTTCTTGAACATCCGTGAGAAGAGCAGCGGGTCCTGATAGCCGACGGAGCGGGAGATTTCTCCGATGGTACAGCCCGTTTCGGCGAGCAGCTCGCAGGCCTTGGCGATCCGGAAATTCAGCAGATACTGCTGCGGCGGCAGGCCGACAGTCCGCTTAAACAGGGTGGACAGGTATTTACGGTCCAGCTTCAGGGAAGCGGACATCATCTCTACCGTGATATTTTCACAGTAATGGGCATGCAGGAAATGGAGGCATTCCTCGACGTAGAGGCTTTTTTGACGCGGGAGCCTGATGCTGTCCTTCATCGCCGGAACGGTACGGAGCAATATAGCGAAAAACTCATACATAATCGCTTTGAGCGGCAGATCTAGGCACTCCGCCTGGTCCGCCGCCTCTGTCAGCCGGTCATAGAGCGCAGGCATGAGCTGCTGATCCATCGGGAAGACAGGGTTTTCCGGGGACAGAGAGGTTTTGGACAATAAGGATTCAATTTCTTCTCCGGTAAAAGCAATCCAGGAGTAGGTCCAGGGCTCCGTGCTGTCCGCGGCGTAATGGGTCACGATATGGGGATAGGTCAGAAAAGCCTGCCCGGCCCCCAGGGTATGTGTCGCTTCCCCCACGGAAACCTTGCCCGTACCTGCGTGAATGAAATGGATTTTGTATAAGTCGCGGACGCCTGGACCGACAGAATGACCGGGAGCACATTGCTCACAGCCCCAGTAATGCAAATGCAGATCAGGGCTGCTGCGGAACGGGCGCTGCGGATTATATTTAAATATGGCCATGCTTCAGCCTCTTTCCTGTATAAGGTTGTCCTGGACAAGTATGCGGATGTATAGCCATTATACAATAGTTAGGCAGCGTCGGAGAAACTGCAAAAAGTCCCAGCACCCCTTAAGATTCAGGGCGGGGACTTTTGCTTGAGGGGCTGAGGACGCGATAGCGCTAAGCTTCCATTTTCAGCATAACCAGTTCTTCTACCGGCTCGCCGTTCACGAGATGCTCCTCAACAATACGGGGCACATCCTCTGTCGTTACATTGTAATACCAGATGCCGTCAGGATACACGATTACAAACGGGCCGTTTCCGCATAGACCGAGACAGCTCGTTTTGTTGATTTTAACGGTCTTGTTGATGCCTTGCTCCACCAGCTGTTCTTTGAACGCCTGCATCACATCTTCGACATCCTGGTTGTTGCAGTGCTCGCTGCAGCAGAAGAGCAGATGCTTTTTTAAAACCTTTAAACGCATATTCATGGTAAGCCTCCTTAGTCATGTGAAAATCGTTAACATATCTTACGAGGAGTATAGTCCCTTTTGCTTACATTGTATTGAGGCTCTGCGGATTGTTCGTAAAGGCTTAACAAATGGGCTGAAAACGGGATTTTTATGTAAGAATATCTGACTTATCGGGATCATGTTTGATGAAAATATGTCTGTTTTTTCGTTTTTTTTGCTCTTTTTCTGTTTCAAAAATATATATAAGGAGTCTGCTTGGAATTAACAAACTTCCAGTTTCGCCGGCAGCCGTTTGGTTAAGTAAGAGATGTGAACGAGAGACCCATCACTAAAAAAAATGCTATCAGGAGGGAATCGTATGAATAAGAAAATTGTTGGTGTATTCCATAACGAACATGAGGCTTCACGGGCTATTGAAGATCTGAAGAGCCGGGGATTTCTTACAGAAGATATCTCCGTAATAGCAAGGGATAAGCGGGATGTAGACGCGATCAGCGACGAAACAGGAACCAAAGCACCGGAAGGCATGGCCTCGGGTGCGGCAACCGGCGGACTGCTTGGCGGGGTAACCGGACTGCTGGCAGGAATTGGTGCCCTGGCGATACCGGGGATCGGCCCGATCATTGCCGCAGGCCCGATTGCAGCGACCTTAGCTGGTGCAGCCGTTGGAGCCGGCACCGGGGGATTAGTCGGCGGGCTGATCGGACTTGGGATTCCGGAAGATGAAGCTGAGAGCTATGATAACTATGTAGACGAAGGACGGATTCTGGTTATGGTAGATGCGGACAGTTCCCGTGCAAATGACGTGTACGATGTGTTCCGTAACCATAATTCAGCCAACGCCGACCGGTACTTGGACAACAATGTAACGACTGAAACGGCAGAAGAGAGTGCCCGCGGCTCTGTAACAGACACCGTGGATGCGGCCTTTAACGGATCGGGGCTCGAAGGACGGAATGATACCGGACTCGATACGATGAATTCAGCATCTGTACATGATCTTCCTGAAACAAAAGCCCTGGATGATGTGAACCGTCCGGGGATGACGGGAGATGTGTACTCCGGCACACGTGATGGAATCGCGGATCTGGACAACACACGTTTAAGTGACTATGACCGGCAGGATGATGAAGCCCGCAGGCTGCGCCTGCGTGAGGAACAGCTGGACGTGTCCAAAAACAAAGTGCAGACCGGTGAGGTTAATGTCCGCAAGGAGATCATCGAGGAGCAGAAGACGATCAATGTTCCGGTTTCCCACGAGGAAATTGTGATCGAGCGGCGCTCGGTCAACAATGACTCCAGCTCAACACCAATTGGTGCTGATGAGACGATCCGCATTCCTGTTAGCGAGGAACAGGTGGACGTCCGTAAGAATACGGTAGTTACCGGTGAAGTAGACATTCATAAACGTGAAATTCAGGGTACAGAGCAGGTGAAGGATACCGTGAAACGCGAGGAAGCCCGGATCGACAAGACGGGTAATGTGAAGGTCAACAGCAGCGACGAGCTGCAGAGAGACCACAGCCGTACGCGTTAAGCGAGCGAGATTCATTGAGCTGAGTTGTTATAGCAAAAAGGGTCTATCCCACGTCCAGCCGGACGCAGGATAGACCCTTTTTTCGAGGTTAGAGCATACACACTGTAGCTGACGCCAGTCCGGGAGAACAGCAGCCTACATGAAGGCTAAGTTCTGCCGCTCAGATCTGCCCTGCGGAATATCCTTGCCGGGCAGGAAATGAATGCTGCGGATATAGCGGATTGTCCGGCTCTGCGCCCGCATAATGACGGAATGCGTCTCGGCGCGTTCCTTGCCGATGAAGCGGACGCCGCTGAGGAATTCACCGGAGGTGACGCCGGTTGCGGCGAAGATCACGTCGCCAGTGCCGACCATATCCTCCATCGACAGCACACGGGTCGGGTTGTCGATACCCATCAGCAGGCAGCGCTGCATCTCAAACGGCCCCTCCGGCAGCAGTCTTCCCTGCAGTTCTCCGCCTAGGCATTTCAGTGCAGCGGCGGCCAGCACACCTTCAGGCGCTCCGCCCGAGCCCATGTACAGATCGACATCGCTGTCCGGCAGCGCCGCCGCGATGGCTCCGGCTACGTCGCCGTGGCCGAGCAGCTTAATACGTACTCCCATCCCGCGCAGGGTGCGGATCAGCCCTTCGTGGCGCTTGCGGTCGAGTACCATTACCGTCAGCTCAGAGAGTGCTTTACCGGTGATCATGCTTGCTTTGCGCAGCGTAACCTCGGCCGGATCCTCCAGGCTTAGCCTGCCGGCCAGCTCGGGGCCGCAGGCCAGCTTCTCCATATAAATGTCGGGAGCATGCAGGAGGCTGCCGCGGTCGGCAATGGCAATGACCGACTGGGCATTATGCAGCCCGCAGGCTACCACCTCTGTGCCTTCCAGCGGATCAACCGCTACATCGACCAAAGGGCCGTTTTTGTTCCCGACCTGTTCCCCGATATAGAGCATCGGCGCCTCGTCCATTTCGCCTTCGCCGATCACGACGGTTCCGTCAATGGAGACAGAATCAAACATGGAACGTATAGCGGTTGTAGCGGCATCATCCGCCGCATTCTTGTCACCCCGGCCAATCCAGCGGGCGGAGGATAAAGCGCCCAGTTCAGTTACCCGTACAATCTCCAGTGCCAATTCGCGTTCCATATATTATTCCCTCCAGTGTAGGTTTGGTGTGCAAGACATTTACGCCGCTGCTTCCAGGCTAGAGACTAGAGATAGCCCATAATAATGCCGGCGGTTTCCTCAATCGCTTTGTCAGTAATATCAATAACCGGGCAGCCGAGCTTCGCGAACAGTACCGCAGCATGCTCCATTTCCTCGGTAATCCGTTCGAGGCTGGCATATTGGGAGCCTGCCGGCAGGCCCAGCATCTTCAGGCGCTCCGAGCGGATCTTGAGCATATATTCGGGCTTCATCGTCAGACCGATGATCCGGCTTGGCGGCAGGCTCAGAAGCTGCTGCGGCGGAGCGATCTCCGGTACGACCGGGTAATTGACGACCTTCTTACCCCGGTGGGCGAGGAAGATGCTAAGCGGGGTCTTCGAAGTGCGGGACATGCCCAGCAGCACAATATCGGCCTTCAGCATAGCATTCAGATCACGGCCGTCATCGCAGGCGACGGTGAATTCAATCGCTTCGATCCGCCGGAAGTAATCTTCGTCCAGCTGGTGCAGCAGTCCGGGCCGGGCCTGGGGCGCATCGTCGAACGTGTCAATGAAGGCCTGCATCATTGGACCCATGATATCCACGATCCGCAGATCAAGGCGTACGGCCTCCTCGCGGATCATCTCCCTAAGTTCCGGCTGTACCAGTGTATAAGCGACAAAACCCTGCAGCTGCGCCGTTTCTTCCATCAGCTTCCGCAGCTCCTCTTCATGCCTTACGTTGCCGTATCTCCTGATTGTGACACGCTGATTCTGGAATTGGTGGATGACGGCCTGCACAACCGCCTCTGCCGTATCACCTATCGAATCTGAGCATATCGTGATGTAGTGTGAAGATTGCTCCATGCGCTTCCATTCCTCCCGTTATCCTTTGGCTTCGAGATCGAGGAGAAGCTTAACGATGGAAGTTTTGGTCAGCCGGCCCACCACATCGAGCCTTGGGACGGTTTCTTCCGCGCCGCCGGGCACGACCACCGGCAAACTGTCTACCTCGTGAAAAATCATTTTATGCGCGGCATCGAGCACCGTGTCCTCGGGAGATACCGTTACTACCTTGGTCTGGCGGGTCATGACCATGCTGACCGGCATGGATACCGCACCCGGATTGCCGAGTGTTACCTTCAGAAAATCCTTGCGCGAGGCAACTCCGGCCAGCTTGCCGTCCCCGTCGCAGATAATCAGCGTGCCTACATCCTGCAGAAACAGGGTCACAACGGCATCCTGGATCGTGGTCGTTTCGCGGATCACCACTGGAATGCTCTGAATGTCCTTGACCTTGGTTTCCTTCAGCAGATAGCTGCTGCCAAGCCGGCTTACCGACCTTTGGCCGGGGAAATAGCCGACCTTCGGCTTGGCATCAATATATTCCAGCATCACCAGAATGGACAGGTCATTGCGGATGGTCGGCCGGCTGAGATTGAGATTTTCCGCGATTTGCTCGCCGGAGATCGGCGCGCGTTTCTTCACAATAGCAATAATTTGCAGTTGACGGGATGTCAGTTCGATTGCAGGTTCCCTCCATTGTCCGGATATGATTAGGCGCTCCTCTAAGGAAAAGGAGTACCGGTGGCCGATTCCCCCTTTCATTTAGACGTCTTATTGGCAATAATAACCGCTAACTTGAGTATATAATACGCAATTATGATCATTAATGCAACATATAGTACGTCATAAATAAATTTAGTAGGGTTTAATAATAAAAAAGCCAGCGGGAACACTGGCTTTACGCTTTGTTGAATTATTTCTGCGCGGCACCATCAAGCGGCGTCTTTTGGCAGTACTGCAGGCGGAGACTGCTTTTTGAACAATAGCTGCTTCAATGCGCCTGCATTGACCAGCACCGTTCCGGCGATGATGGTGAACACACCAAGCAGGGTGATCCAGGTGACGGTCTCGTCATAGAACAGGAATCCGACCCCGACAGCAATCGGCGGCGAAATATATAGCCAGGTGGATGGGAATACGGGATTGGTCCTTGCGACCAGCCAGTAGAACAGAGTATGTCCGACCATGGAGCCGATGACGGTGAGATAGAGCAGCGACCCGGCGGTTTTGAAGGAGAGCAGGACTTCGGGATGCACATTTTCGGTGGCCAGGGAGAGGATGAACAACAGCGCTCCCCCGTACATCATTTGCGCGGCGTTCAGTGCAACCGGCGAGACACCGGAGAAGGCCGTGGTCACTTTTTTGGAATAAATCGCACCGGCAGCGTAGCAGCATTCCCCGATCAGTACGACAATACAGCCGATAAGCCACAGGGGAGAGATATCGACCACCAGGCTTGGGAGTACGAGCAGCAGGACGCCGGTGAAGCCGATGATGCAGCCGTACATAGAGTACGAGGGAGCTTTTTGCCGGAGAAAGGCGGTCTGCATCAGCAGGATCATCATCGGGCCGGTAGCCGACAGCACCGCAGCAAGCCCCGAAGATACATATTGCTCAGCCCAGTACAGTGCGGAGAAGGTGCCAAAGGTCAGCGCGGCTCCGGTGATCAGCATTTCTTTGCGGAGCAGCAGGGAGAAGCTTGCTTTACCTTTGACGGCCATCCAGAGAAACAGAACAGCTCCAGCCAGAAAGAAACGCAGACCAGCGGAGAAAAAAGGCGGTGCCCCGGCATCTACCCCGATTTTGATCGCGAGAAAAGTAGTACCGAAAATCAGACAGACAAGCGAATAAGCAAGCATTATCATGTGTAATTCCCCTTTGTTAAGTTGATATGGCAGTCCGGTGAAGCGTTTGATTCATCATAAACGGCCAAGCACAGAACAGTTGATAAGTAACAGAACAGATGCAGGCCAGGATGCTGTACAATAGGGGAAACTGTGAAAGTGTGAAGCGGGTAAACTGAGAATTGAGGAGAGGGTGCAGGCTAATGAAGCAACCGGCAAAAGAGGACCAGAGCCATCCGCTCTTCCGCCAGGTCTATGAATATATGCTGAACCGGATGGAGCGGGGAGAGTGGAAGGCCCATGACAAGCTGCCGTCGATCCGCGGGCTGGCCGAGGAATTGAAGGTGCACCGGCTGACCGTGTTCAAGGCCTACAGGGAGCTGACTGACAGAGGCAAGGTATATGTAAAAGACAAGTCCGGATATTATGTGTCACCGGCTAACCTGCTGCGGGAGGAACGAACGATTGAAGGAGCAGCTGTGCCGGCTTATTCACTGACCAATCCCATGTCCGATATCCAGCGGATGCCGGTGACCTACCAATTCTCCCAGGCGCTGATTGATCCCGGTCTGCTGCCGAATCTTTTTCTCTCTGATTATGTCAAAAAAGTGTTCGATCTCTATCCGAAAGTCATGGGAACTTATTCTTCGGTGCAGGGGGATGGCGAGCTGCGCGAGACGCTGAGTGAGCATTTCCATAAGCATTATAAGCTGCAGCTGTCGCCGCAGGAGCTGTTAATCACCTCGGGGGCGCAGCAGGCCATCAATCTGATCGCAGGGCTTGTGCTCGGGCCGATGGATCCTGTGCTCGTGGAGCGTCCGACGTACAGCGTGGCTTTGGATATTTTTCGCCGGGCGGGTGCCCGGCTGGTTCCGGTGGAGATCACACCTGAGGGTTATGATCTGGAGGCGGTGGAGGAGCTGATGCGTAAATTTAAGCCGCGGATGTTCTATATGAATCCGACTCATCATAATCCGACCGGCTACACCGTTCCGGCTCGGCAGCGCAAGCAGCTGGTAGAGCTGGCGGAGCGGTACCGCTGCCTGCTGGTAGAGGATGATCCCTTCCGCGACATCTATTTCGGGGAAGCGCCACCGGCGCCTTTTTTTGCCTATGATACCGAGGGCTGGGTCATTTATATCAGCAGCTTCAGCAAGTATGTGGCTCCGGGGCTGCGGATTTGTGCGGTGGCCTGCCGTCACCCGTTCATGGAGCGGCTGATCACCGCTAAATCCCTGGCCGACAACGGTTCCCCGCTGCTGAACCAGAAGATTTTCCTGCATTATTACACCTCGCCGCGCCTGCAGCAGCATCTGGGCAAGCTGCGGATTGCGCTGCAGGTGCACAAGGAGATTATGGAGGAGGAGCTGGATTCAAGCGGCTGGGAGTGGACCGCACCGGAAGGAGGGCTGAACCTGTGGGTGAAGCTGCCAGAGTCTGTTTCTGCCTCAGCGCTGTTCGCGAGAAGCATGGAGCAGTCGATCTCCTTTGTACCCGGGGAGTTGTGCGATCCGCTGGGAGAGATGAAGTCCAGGCTGCGCCTCAGCTACTCTTTTGCCAGTGAAACGCTGCTGCGGGAAGGGATGCGGCGACTTATGAAGCTGGCGCGTGAGCTGTGATTGTAGGGCGGGGGCTGGGGAATGATATCCCGGATCTACGGACAGGTACCGGTATCAAGTGTGTGCTGTAAGGTAGGCCCAGGGGGAGGGGCGGAATGAACGGTATTAATACCGTTGAATTCGCTGGAACCGGGGTGGCGCGCGGAATGAACGGTAGAAATACCGTTGAATTCGCCGGAAACCGGGGTCGCGCGCGGAATGAACGGTATAAGTGTGAAAAGGACCAGCCGGAATTCCGGCTGGTCCTTTGGTATACCTTGAATCCTGAGCCCGGGCGAATCCTCACACCCAGCCGAACAACCGGACGATTTGCGCTACGGCAAAGGTTACGGTGATGGCGATGCCAAGCGGGATGACGGCGGAGAGTACCGCCCATTTCAGGCTCTTGGTCTCCTTGTAAATATTTACGAGTGTTGTGCCGCACGGATAGTGGAGCAGGGAGAACAGCATCATATTCAGCGCGGTTAGCCAGGTCCAGCCATGGCTCAGGAAAATGTCCTTGATGCTGCCGAGCCCATCAACGTCAACCATTGCACCGGAAGACATATACCCCATCAGCAGGATCGGCAGCACGATCTCATTGGCAGGCAGTCCGAGAATAAAGGCCATGATGATAAAACCGTCCAGGCCGAGCAGCTGGGCAAACGGGTCAAAGAAGGCAGCCATATGGTTAAGCACGCTGTCTCCGCCGATGACTACATTACCAAGTACCCAGGTAATGATCCCGGCAGGAGCGGCAACGATAATGGCGCGGGTTAGTACGTTCAGCGATTTTTCTTTGGAGGAGCGCACAATCGTCTTCCAGATCTGTGGCCGGCGGTAAGGCGGCAGCTCCAGTGTGTAGTGGGTCGGCACACCGCGGAGAGCGGTTTTGGACATGACCCAAGACACAGTCAGGGTGACGGTGATGCCGATCAGTACTATGCCCATCAGGACGAGAGCAGTGGAGAAGGTACGGAGTGCACCGGTTGTGGCAGCCCCGACCATGAACATGGAGGACAGCAGAATCAGGGTAGGCCAGCGGCCGTTGCACGGTACGAAGTTGTTGGTCAGAATCGCCAGCATCCGTTCCCGGGGCGATTCAATAATGCGGGTGGAGAGAATGGCGGCGGCGTTGCAGCCGAAGCCCATCGACATCGTCAAGGCCTGTTTGCCGTGGCCGCCGGATTTCTTGAACAGGCGGTCCATGTTGAAGGCAACGCGCGGCAGATAGCCGAAATTCTCCAGCAGCGCAAAGACCGGGAAGAAAATCAGCATCGGCGGCAGCATGACGCTGATGACCCAGGAGGTTCCCCGGTAGAGCCCGAGCACAAGCACACCGTGCAGCCAGGAGGGGGCGTTCACCGCTTCAAATCCGGCTGTCAGATAACCTTCGATCCAGCCGAAGAGCGAGGCCAGCCAACTGGAAGGGTAGTTGGCTCCGGCAATTGTAATCCAGAACACGAGACCGAGTCCGGCAAGCATGATCGGGAACCCCCAGAGTCTGGAGGTGACGATCCGGTCAAGCTTATAGGTACTGCCGAGTTTCTTCTTATCCTGGTAGGTGACGGCATCGCTGCAGATTCCTGCCGATACCCCGTAAATTCCGCTGACGATTTCATCGCGGATCGCGCCCTTGTCTGCGAGCTTCTTGGCTGCAGACAGCAGAGAATCCAACGGGTCAGGACCCTTAATGACATGCGGGGACTCCATGGCCGGCTACCTCCTTCCTTCCGTAACTTTTGCTGCCTCCCATATAGGCTTTGAGCGATGTTAGCAGGCTGTTGTCACCATCCAACAGCCGCAGGGCAATCCAGCGTGCCGGATACCTCGAGCCTACAGTTTGCTCTACCAGAGGGATCAGCTCGGCAATGCCGCGTTCAATGTCCTCACTGTAAGTGATCCGCAGCGGCTTCCCGGTGAAGGCGCCGGTCGCTACACGCTCTATCTGATCCAATAGCGCCCCGATCCCGATCTCATTACGTGCCGAGATGGCAACGACGGGGACACCGAGCCTTTTCGAGATCGCTTTTAAATTGATGTCAATGCCGAGCTTCTTAGCTTCATCAATCAGATTGATGCAGATTACCGCCCGTCCCGTGATTTCCAGCACCTGCAGGGCAAGGTTGAGATTGCGCTCCAGCGAAGTGGCATCGAGCACGACCAGTGTCACATCCGGCTGTTCAAAAATAATGTAATCCCTGGCGGCCTCTTCATCAGCGGAATTGGAGTAAAGCGAGTACGTACCCGGCAGATCAACAGCACGGTAGACATGCTGGTTATGGGTGAATTCACCCTCAGCGGTAATGACGGTCTTGCCCGCCCAGTTGCCGGTGTGCTGGCGCAGGCCGGTCAGCAGATTGAAGAGCGTACTCTTCCCTGTATTGGGATTGCCGGCAAAAGCAACCGTATAGTGGCTCATGCTTCTTCACCTCCAATCAAATGTCCGTAAATCAGCGAACTTTCTTCCCGCCTTAGGGCAATAGTCGTATTGCTTACCCGAAAAGCGATAGGATCTCCAAGCGGACTGCGCCGCAGCACCTCAACGGCATTGCCGACCACAAAACCGAGGTCGAGCAGCCTTCTTCGCAGCACGCCCTGAACTTCAATGCCGCTGATGCGCAGCATACTGCCGTTCAATGCTTCAGACAAGGGGATACCGGCTCCAGCCATTAGCAGTTCCTTCTTTCATTATGGAGTGATGATGAATATATGGACGAAATAAGTATAAATTGTGCGTTGATGATAGATTATTGTACCGTGCCACAATATTAGTATACGTAAACAACTTTGTCCCTGCAACAAAAAAGTTTCCCTCGGGAAAAATAAAATAACCCTGCCTAAAGTGCAGCAAATGCTGCGCCTTAAGCCAAGGGTTATAGTAAGCCGCAGATCAAATCTGCAGGAGTTTATTCGGATCTAGTGTATTATAGTTCCAGCCCGGCATCTGCCGGTTCTTTCCGGGTCCGGTGGCGGCTGAATTATGGAATGCCTATTCCCAGCTGCCAAAATCAAGAGTGCCTCCGGTTTCCGCCAGCGTCTTTATATTGCTCAGGATCTGCCACCAGGCGCTGTCACTCGGGCCATAGGAAGGGTCTTCCGGATGCCATTCGTCATGAATGAGTGTGAGCTTAGTGCAGCCGCCCACCGGTGCCAGCAGCCAGGAGATGCGGGATTCATAATTCACGCCGCCCTTTAGATAGGAGGGGCCAACCTTGTGCGTGAACCGCAGTGCTTCCCGGGGGGTGAATTCCAGCAGTGTGCCATGCACATGCAGAGTCTCGCTGCCGTCTGCGCCCGGTCCCACATACTCCAGTGTTTCCCCCTCTACAAAGCTGGAACGGATAATGCTGCCATAATAGATTTGCTTCACTTTGTCAGGAGAGATAAGACATTCCCAGACCTGCTCCAGTGTTGCGCCAATATAGAATTCGTACTTTAGTTCCTTCATTATTGTTCCTCCTCTGGTTACTGGATAACTTAAGCTTGGGTCCAATATACAAAAGAATCACTGACAGCTGCGGTCAGTGATTCTGAATAAATTAAGATTCCGTATAATGGGCGGAAATGCCGGCAGCTATAGCTGCAAGCTTCTGCTTCAAGGCGGCAGGTTCAAGTATGGTCAGCGACTTGCCATAGGGCAGCAGGAAGTAAGCCGCGAAGCCGTATAACGAGGCTTCATCCAGCAGGAAATGGGCCTCCCCCGGAAGACGCTGCTCCAGCGAATGGCCGAACAGCCAGTGGCTGCACAGGTCATTCAGCACCTCTTCACCCGAGGCAATGACTACCGGGATCAGCGCGGTCTCCTGATCCTGGCCGGGAAGCAGGCTCCTCAGCAGAAACTCCCGTGCCGAGAATCCCGGCGGACGATGGAAGCCAGCTCCTGTCCGCTCCAGTCCTGCAATCCGGTCCACGCGGAAGCTGCGGATGTCCTGGCGCTGGTGGCAGAAGCCGGCCAGATACCACCTTCCCTTCCAGAGCACCAGCCCGTAAGGATCAATGGCACGCACGGAGACTGCATCACCGCTGCCCTTGCGGTATTCCACCTGCACCGTCAGCCCGTCTGCGGTGCAGACCTCCAGCTCCTCCAGCAGATGGGGCAAGGGTGTGGACGGGGTATGCAGCATTTCGACACCACGCTCGTGGCGTTCCATCTGCGAGAGCTGCTCGTCATTGCTGTATCGCTTAAGTTTGGCAATGGCTTCACTTAAGGCTTCGACATACGGGTATCCGCTGCCCTCTGCAAAGGCGGAAGCCTGTACGAGCGCCCGGCGTTCTGCGTCGTTGAAGAAGAGCGGAGAAGCGCTGAAATGCTCCGGCAGCCGGAAGCCGCCGCCCGGTCCGGCATCCGCGATGACAGGAACGCCGCTGGCGCAGAGCGCATCAATATAGCGGTACACTGAACGGACGCTCAGTTCAAGACTATCTGCCAGCTCGGCGGCGGTTCTTTTGCGCTGCTGCAGCATCCAGAGAATAGACAGCAGATGATCGGCTTTGGACATCCGGCAGAAGCCTCCTGTTGTAGCAATGATTTCCCCAATTATTCCATAATTTCTTACAGGCTGTCAAAAGACAGAGGGCTTCCCGGAGATCATGTTTTAAGAGGGAGTTCTCTTAAACCGGCTGCGCAGCAGAATCGAAACCGCCAGCAGCAGGGGGACGGCAATCTGAAATACCGGATCGATCTTCAGGCTGGGTCCGAGGCCGATGGCGATATGCTGGGTATAGTCCCGCTCCACAAAGGAAGTCCCGTAAATGACGGCGCCCACAGGGAACACCCACCATTTCAGGGGTTTGCCGGTCAGCCCGCTTATCCCTTTAACCGCACAAAAATAGAATATCATCATTTTGATCAAGAGGCCGACGAAGAGCTGAATGGTTACCAGAATGTCGAGCCGTTCTACAAATTGCAGATTGGATAAGGTGCGGACTGTTTTGAGAAAAGGCAGTTGGCTTATTCCCGCAACCGTAGGCCCCAGGACGGCAACATTGAGTGCATTCATGAAAATTAGAAAGATACTGATGGCAATATAGGCTGAAATGGTATTTTTCACTGGCACGCCGGGTTTCTCCCATAAGGACCACAGCATCAGAAACACAAGCATTTGCCCGAAGGGGAAAGAGACGATTTCCGGCAGTGCCGCATCCAGGATCGGCCTTAGCCCGCCCTCAAAGACAGGAGTCAGGCGCCGAAAATCGATGGAGCCCATAATTCCGAGCAGCAGGACCAGAAGGCCGTAAAAGAATAGAAGCATCGGGAGCAGCACCTCCGGCAGCCGGAAGAGCACCGCGGTTCCCTTCCATATGGCGTAAAGCGCAATGAGGACAAAGACCAGCATCGTAATTGACATCGGAGTTGTCTGCAGAAGAGTCAGTGAAGTCAATTCGCCTAAATCCCGGACATTACGCATCGATTCATAAGCGAAATAAAGGCAGTATATCCAGCCGACAACTGAACCGGCAGTGGCTCCGAAGTTGAATCTCAGTATGCCGATAAGATCAAGCCCCAGCGAGTGCTCCTGGATCCACAGCAGAAGCAGCAGTAAAAGCAGGCCGGCCAGTGAACCGACGCACATCGCCAGCCAGGAATCCTGCTTCGCCTTGCCGCCAAGCAGGAACAGCGGTGTGCTGCCGATCTCAAACAGCATGACCATAAACGCGATTTGCAGGGATGACACCTGCTCTTTATTATGCATCTCTGTATCATCAACCTCCTAACCATTCAATGATGACTCTGCCTGCGGGCTGGAAAAAAGCGGTGTACACGGTAGCGATGTTGAAGTGGGGCGTCTCTGTAATACCGCAAATATTCACATAGACACACCAGGCAAGGATGCAGCCGAACCACAAGCGCTGAAGTTTTGATCCTCTTCCTGTCAGTCTGCTGCAGCCCCACACAAAGGCGAGGATATAAAGGATAAGAGTGATGGCTATTTTCATCACGCAGCCCTCTATTTCTGTTGAACGGACTTGAAGGATTTGTTGCTTAGCCCTGTCCGCTCTATTTTCATCGAGACGTGGGGGCGGATCTCAATGTCCCGGAATACGCTGTCCCAGCTTTTATCCTGCTCAATCTGCTTCCAGCGCTTCCGGTCACTGCGGTGAATCCTTACGGCAAAGCCGGTGACATCTGCTCCCAGCTTCCGCACCTCGGTCCATGAGTTATTGACAAGCTCAAGCACATGCTGCTCGATCGATTCCTCCATCTCTGCAATGGTGGCCCGCTCATTCAAATCCGCGATGCTGCCCAGCTCCGTCAATATTCCGCTGCCCTTGATGTGGATGTCCATGACATAATGATCCTTTTCCCAGACGGGGCGTACGGTAGTGCTTGATTTCTGGAGAATAAACGAAGCATCCGGAGTGTCCCCTGCCTCGGGGTGTGACGGAAAAGCAATGGTGGCTTTGTTGACTTTGTCAGTCATAAATGACAGGCCGAAGGCCTGCTTTTGGGTCAGCCAGCCGATCAGCTTCTCGCCTTTGAGTACGCCCAGCTTGCCGAGTGCCAGTCGTGAGGGCAGGTCCGTCACTGCGGTTTCGGTAGTTTCATCCATTATTTTATGCCCGGTTAAGAGGATCTCCGGCAGCACTGCGCTCCCCGATTCGGAGGACAGGGCCATGGCCAGCTCATAGAGACGTACTCCGGGATAATACGAGACCAGTCTGGATTCCTGTTCAATCATCAGCTGGATGCCCGCTCCCTGGTTTTTGGTCATCTGCATGAGCTGGTCCAGAATATCACCCGCTTCTCCTTTAGCAAGAAACACAAAGACCGTTTCCCTGGCGTCCTGTTTGCGCAGGAACATGTCAATGATCTGGTTAATCCCGTGTCTGGCCATACTCTCGCCCAGTACGGTAATCCGGGAATGGGAAAAAAACATTTCGCGGGTGCTGGTCAGGTTGGTTTTATCGATCGCCTCCATGATTGTTTTTCCCTTGACGGTGAAGGTGATGAACGGCGGAGAAGTTGTGCTCCCGCCTCCGCTGCCGCCCATACCGCTGGCGCCGGACGAAGGGTTGATCACCTGGTAGGTGGCCTTCCACTGATTATCCTCCCAGTCATAGGCCGAACCTGAAGCAATGCCAAGCTCATTCAGCTCCCGGTTATCCCAGCAGCCGGTAATCAAGGTGGATAAGAGAGGGAGACAGAGCAACAGGCAGGAGGTTCTTTTCCCTGCAAGCGAGCGCAGCCCCGAAGATAGTGGCAGACTCGATTCCGGCTGGATGGCCTGCTTCCGCTGCTTCATGTTTTACACTCCTTTCATTTGGCTCTGGAGCGCCGGAACCGGTGGAGCATGATGGCTGCCAGCGGTACAAGCACATTGAACAGGAAGAAGGTCAAGAACCGGCCCTCCCTGTTATAGAGATTCAGCTTGTCTATGTTCTGCCAGGTGAACAGGCACTCCAAGGCGATGACGAGCCCCAAGGCCCCGATAAACGGCCGGCTGCTGCTTACCCGGAAGGTTTGCTTGAAGCACTCAACGGTTACAAACAGGAAGATCGAAAATTTGAGATAGATGGATAGCACCCAATAAGAGATGAACAGAATATCCAGCTTCTCAAAAAATGTGCCAAAATGAACCACTCCGGCAGCCGAGAATCCCGGATAAGCGCTTAGCTTGATAAACTCAGGTCCGAACACCAATAAAGCCGTAACCAGCGAAAAGATCATCAGCAGACCAACAAATAGAAGACCCATCCATCCGGCGATCCGGGCCTTTTGCGGATCCTTGAGATACGGGGCCAAAAACAGCAGTACGGCCACTTCGGACATCCAGGTAGTTGGTGTTATGCTGGCCAGTGTCAATGAAGCCAGGGAGTGGTCAAACATCGGCAGCAGCTGGTGCACGTTCATCTCATGGATTAATCCGAACACGAACAGCGGCACGAAGACTACATAGAGCAGGATGATAATGCTGTTTACTCTGGTAATGGATTCAATGCCCTGTCTGACCATATAGATCGTAATGATCAGGATCAGAATGACCAGGACGGTCACCGGTGTATTTAGCAGCACATTATCTTTAATGAAATTGACGAATTCCCGCAAGATCGTGGAGCTTGCATCCAGATAGAACTGCAGCATAAGAAGACCCAGAGCTGTGGCTACGGCCGGTGAGCTTCGCTCACCCAGCCATGTGAGAAAGGGAGCGCCGTTGCTTACGCGGATGGCCGTTCCGATGATGGAAGCAACGATAAGCCCGGCCATTGTAGACATCAGAATGGAAAGAGGCGCGTCCTGCTCGGCATAGCTGCCGATAATGGCGGGGAGGACGACGGTGGCTGTCGGCAGAATCGTGGTGATGACGAGCATAGCTGCCTGGGCGGTGTCGATTTTTCCGTTCAAGCCTGATCCTCTCCCTGCGGTTTTTTTTGCTGCCCGGTTAGCTGCGCTTTTTTCTTCTGGCTTTCGATCGACTGCGGTTTCTGATCCGGACCTTGTCTGCGCGTTTCTTTACTCATGCTGGTCTTAGGCCGCATTGGCATATTCCATAGCGGGACGCGGATAAAGATGTCCTTCAGGTAGCGGGGGATCATCGGAGCTACTGGTGACAGGTAAGGTACGCCGAACGAATACAGTCCTGCCAAATGGATCAGCAGCGCCATTAAAAAGGACATGATGCCGAACAGACCAAGCGTAGCGGCAATCAGCATAAGCAAAAACCGGATCAGACGAATCGAATTGGCAATGGCCAGTGATGGAATAACGAAGTTGGAAATGGCTGTGAACGAAACGACGATTACCATCGCCGCCGAGACCAGACCGGCAGAAACGGCAGCTTGTCCCAGTACCAGTGCCCCGACAATGGAAATTGCCGGACCAATGGTACGGGGCATCCGGACTCCGGCCTCACGCAGTACATCGAAGGTGAGCTCCATGAGCAGCGCTTCAGCAAGCGCCGGCAGCGGAACCCCTTCGCGCTGGGCGGCCAGACTGATCAGCAGTGTGGTCGGCAGCATTTCCTGGTGAAACGTGGTGACGGCAATATACAAGGCAGGCAGCATCATGGAGACAAAGAAAGCCCCATACCGGATCAGCCGTAGAAAGGAAGAGATATCATAACGCTGATAGTAATCTTCGCTGGATTGAAAAAAGTTAAAGAAGGTGGACGGCGCAAGCAGCGCAAAGGGCGTACCGTCAATAATAATCCCGACCTGCCCTTCCAAAAGGCCCCCGGCCACCGCGTCAGGACGTTCCGTGTTCTGAATGGTGGGAAAAGGGGTCAGCCCGCCGTCCTGAATGAATTCCTCGATGTAATTGCTTTCGAGAATACTGTCCGTAATAATGCCGTTCAGCCGGCGGCGGATTTCGGCCAGCACATCTTCACTGGCAATCCCCTGCAGGTAGACAAGAGCTACACCGGTCCCGGTGCGCTGTCCGATTTTATACTCTTCTATCCGGAGATCAGAGGTTTTGAGTCTGCGTCTGAGCATGGAGGTGCCGACCCGCAGGCTTTCGGTGAACCCTTCCTTGGGACCGCGGATAACGCCCTGGGAGGTGGGTTCATTGACGCTTCTCTTCTCATAGCCGGAGGTATCGGCGGCGAGCGCCATCGTAAGCCCGTTAAATAGAATGAGGGTATAGCCCTCAAACAGCAAAGACAGCATATGCTCGACGGTTTTACCTTCCTGAACGCCCCCGATGGGCAGCATCTGGTCTTTAATCAGGGCATAGGCTTTATCTGCGGTGATGGCATCACTTTTCAGTGTGACATGCTCCATCAGTGGCTGAATTACAGTCTGATTCACGGTATCTGCGTTGACTAGACCATCAATATAAATAAAAGCCAGGGCGAGCGAGCTTAACGATTCATTGGTGAATCTGCGGATGATCACATCCGAGCTTGTACCGATCCTTAGACTGATCTCCTGCAAAGTCTCATCGAGTGAGGGGCTCAAGGGACAAGGCGCGGGGATAAAGGCTTCAACAGGGTCCTTTCTATTCTTACGGCCTTGCTTGGAATGAACGGGCACAGCTTCTCCTCCTTCACTGCTAACTCTGGATAAGGTGGGAGTATTATCCCCCGGCCGTTCATTCCTTATTCTGCCTGCTGTATGAAACTGGCGGACATGATAAAGAGGGTGTCCGCAGGCCATGTACAGCCGCAGAACACCCTCTGGATGTTAAGCTTCTATGATGTTAATTACCGGGTACTGACAACCAGTGCATTACTGATCAGGCGTCCCGGAGCGGTCAAATATTTTCCGTTATAATACAGGCCGCTGGAGGCACCGCCATCCAGATTCATCGCCTGATAAGCGCCAGCCTGCTTCATAATCTGGGCCAGCTGCGGGATGGTAGCCCCGCCGGTGGTCAGCAGGATCAGCTTGTGATCGCGGGTAAGGCCGAGTGCGCTGCGGGCTCCGCCGCCAGTCAAAATTTTGGGGTCCTTGAAGCCTTCGGCGGCGACGTTCAGTGATACACTGCCATTAACCAGCAGCCGGGGACCGGCCTGCAGCGCCCCTTCAACGGTCCCGCTCTGGAACCGTGCACTGAATTGGCTGCCGGGAATCAGCTCAGCCAGCAGATTGCGGTCATACGCAAATACCGTCCGGCGGTCACCGGGGCTGTTCTTCAGCATTTTGCCGCCGCTGATGATATAGCCATAAGGGGCTTTGTAGGCTCCTTCTGTATAAGCATCAAAAAAAGTTCCGTTGATCGCGGCAACGGCTCCGCTTCGTTTGGCAATGCTGCCGAGCGCTTCCGTCTTGCCGACCGTATTTCCGGCAAGTACAGCATCCAACCGGACGGAAGGGTCCAGCAGAGAGACAGTAACTGTCTGCACAGAGAATGATCTGGAGCCGACTTTATATGTATGTTTGGTGCTGGTTACGGCAGGGGAGCCGGCCTTCATGAGCGTTCCGCTTAGCACCGGCAAGGTCGCTTCAGCGCCGCCTAATGTGAGTGTAACGGAAGCGGGCGCTTTGTTCCATTCGAGCCCGATGCCAAGTGTCGTGCTGACAAGGGAGAGCGGAACATAGGTCGTGCCGTTCTCGCTGAAGGGCAGATCGCTTATAGGAACAGCTTTGCCGTTGACGGAAGCCGAAGCTTGGCCAAGGGTAAGGAGGAGCGAATTATTGTCTCCGGCAATTTCTATGGATTTCGCATCTGCAGTAAGGCCTGCACGGAGGCCAAACAGTCCGTTTAGGAAGCGCAGCGGGATAAACGAATGATTTCCTTTGTCCACATAGACGGCATTTTTAGGCGCAGCCGCCGCACCGGGCAGCAGGGATGGAAGCGTGGAGAGCATTAGGAACAGGGTGAGAACAAGGGTGAATATTTTCTTCAGCATGAACAGAATCTCCTTTTGACTTATTATGTATTGTTTTTATATCGTCAAATGCGGCGCCGCACTTAAATGTGCGTCTAATGACATGCGCCCGTGTTAGATTTCGTATATAATTCTCTGATACTCGATTTCATTTTGCACAAAGGCGGTTAGCTACAATGACAACAATCGGATTGATCCGGCACGGTAGTACCCTATGGAATAAAGAAGGCCGAATACAGGGTCATACCGATAATCCCCTGGATGAAGAGGGCCTGGAGCAGGCAGCAGCTCTTGCAGAGCGGCTTAGCGCGGAAGAGTGGAATTATATTTATTCTAGCGACCTGCTCAGAGCAAGACAGACAGCAGAGATCATCGCGGCAAGACTTGGTCTGCCTGTTGCAGGATGGGTACCGGAAATCCGGGAGATGGACGGCGGCCTGCTGGAGGGCACGACGGAGCAGGAACTTATAGAGCGCTGGGGAAAAGATTGGAGAACGCTGGAGCTGGGCCTGGAAAAGAATGAATCCGGCCGGCTTAGAGGGAGCCGGGCGATTGAAGAAATCGCGCAGCGGCATCCGGGAGAGCATGTGCTGGTGGTCAGCCATGGCGCAATCCTCCGCAGCAGCCTGAGCGGACTGGTGCCTGAACTGGATTTGAGTGTGTTCCTGAAGAATACTTCGCTGACACGGTTAGTATATACCGGCAAAACCTGGACCTGTGAGCTATATAATTGCGTCAAACATATAGAGAATTAGACAGCTCCGCTATGCCGGCCGCGCTATTCCAAATCATTCCATTGGGAAACTGAGCTGACCTGCCGATAATAAGCATAATACTGATCACTTGCCTGTTTACAAGCTTTTTTACAGCTGCAGCTGTTCACTATGTTTCGATTTATTCATAGGTAAAAGGGAGTGCTCGAACTATGGAAGAAGCGCGGAATTATATGTTAGCCGTATTTTCAGTTCTTATTGCAGCGTTGACAGCTTACGCGATTCTCCGGCTCTCGCAGAATTTCGCAATTAAAAATCAAAGAGCCCGTGCAGTGTGAAGTGACCCCTGTCAAGTAGACAGTAAATAAAAAGCAATATTTTAAGCAACCTGAGTTCGGTATTCATAGGGACTCAGGTTGTTTAGTTTCGTTTGGAAACGTGCATGGTTGTAAAAGCGGATATATTGCTGCACAGCATGCCTCACCTGTTTTGCAGAGTGAAAGGAGTGGAGGTAGAAACATTCGGATTTAAAATGACCGAAGAAGTTCTCCATACAAGCATTGTCCCAGCAGTTACCCTTTCTGGACATGCTTGCCTTTATCTCATACCGCTCCAGTAGTTTACTGTATTGACGGCTAGTGTACTGAAATCCTTGGTCGCTGTGCAAAAGAACACCTTTGGTATCCCGCCGTTTTCTCGCCTTTTTGACTGTATCCAACACCAGCTTTAGATCATTCCGCGAGCTAATCTGGTACGCTATAATTTCATTGTTAAACAGATCTTTAATCGCAGACAGGTACAACCGTTGTCCACCGAAGATAAGGTAAGTAATATCCGTGACCCACTTTTGGTTCGGCTGCTCTGCTGTAAACTCTCTATTCAGGTGGTTGTCAGAGATCACGTAAGCCTCTTTCTTGCCATAGTAAGGTCTTTTCCTCCGAATAACTGCTCGAAGTCCTAGCTCGCCCATGAGTCGCTGTACACGTTTGTGATTCATATGAATGGCGTAGGTACGCTTTAGCCATACCTTCACTCTGCGGTATCCATAAATGCCTTTAAGCTTCTCGTGGCATTCGACAATTTTAAGCTTCATCGCTTCGTCTTCGCGTTGCTTGGGTGAAACGAACGTTTGCCGGTTCAACCACTTGTAAAAACCACTTCTAGATACTCCAGCCAGATTACATAGCAGGGTAAGGTTGTATTTCTTATGAAGCAATTCCTTAATGACTGCAAACTTTTTGCTGCTCGGAACAGCGTCCATTCCTCCTTTCACATCTGTAAGAGCTTTTTTAGCATTTCATTTTCTGCCTCAAGGCGCTTAATCTTGGCCTCTGGATCTTCAGGACGAGTGCGGGGTCTGCCCATTCCTGGCCCTTTTGCTTTCCCTCTTTTTTCTCCAAGGCCCTTTACTCCCTCTGCCTCAAAGTGCTTCACCCATCGGCGCACCAGGGAATCGTTGATGCCCATTTCACGCGCTACACTCTTATACCCCAATCCCTTTTTGAGATAGAGGTCCACTGCCTTTTTCTTGAACTTCTCATCGTACGTTCTTCTCATTTCGCCCATAAAAAAATCCCCTCCATAGTAGACAGATTAAACGGCTTGCTTTTTTCTGTCTACTATAGGGGGATCATATCAGTGCGCACGAGCCTTATTATTCTTATGGCCAGCAGCGGATTAGGCGGAATGCACCTGCTTGGCAGGGGGGCAGTAACCGGGCTCCAGCCGGCCAGCGGTAGCCTGTTCTTCGCCTTGGCGCTCTATTCGCTGACCCTTACCTTGCTGCTGCTGCTGTTCACCCGGGTCCGCCAGGTGCTGGCCGAGAGGGATCAGCTTAAGGAGCTTGCGTATAGAGACAGCTTAACCAGCCTGTTCAATAAGAACGGAATGGACCACTTCTGGGAGCACTGCAAACCGAATGAACAGCTTGCCGTGCTGTATCTTGACCTGAACAGGTTCAAATCGATCAATGACAAGCTGGGCCATCATGTCGGTGATTTGCTGCTCCAGGCCGTCGGCGGGACGCTGAAGCAATTCTCGTCCAAGGGGAAGCGGCATATCTTCCGGATCGGCGGCGATGAATTCGTAATCATTGCGAAACGCTGCGGCCGCAAGGAGGCTGAACAGCTCGCCTTGCGAATTCTGGAGAAAACAACCCGGAATTATCAGCTCGAGCGGTATGAGCTGTTCGTGTCGGCCAGTATCGGCATTACGATCAGCCAGGGCAGAATTGATTCTGCGCGTCTCCTGAAGGAAGCCGATTCGGCCATGTACCATGCCAAGCAGCTGGGCAGCGGCCGTTATGCGGTTCACAAGCAAGGCATTGTCATTCAGCCGGTTAACGTGCTGGGCAGCTCCAGAGCGAATTAATCAGCAGGCTCTGCTTGTAATGGTACGTTGTCCATCCATCATAAACAGGCAGAGCAGGGCAATTGCCATGCTGCCTGCTGCCGCGTAGAACAGGACCGAGTAATCTGTCAGGTCGATAAGCAGCCCGAGCAACGGCGGGGAGCTGATCGCGGCAAGCGAGGAGACCAGATAATACATTCCGGTGCGGGTGCCGATGCTCTCCTCGGTTCCCGTAGCCACAACATAAGGATAGGAATTAATATTGATGCAGGCCCAGAATATCCCGCCGGTTAGCAGCAGCCCCCGCAGCATCAGCAGATTGTCCGCAAAGCCCACCAAGGCAAAGACTGCCGTCAACCCGATAACGCCAGTAATAATCATTTTTTTCTTGCCGAACCGTCCGCCCAGCCAGCCGCTGGGGATCGCAAAGGCTACGAAGGCCAGTGAGAAGAAGGTGAGCGAGAACGAAGCGGCCTTTTCACTGAGGCCCAGGTGATGTTTGCCGTACAAGGTAAATAAGGTTTCCACCCCCTGATAAGCCACGAACCAGAAAAAGATAGCCGCCAGCAGCCAAGAGGTCGTGCGGTCCAGCTGCTTCAGCAGAGAAATCCGTGCAGGCTTGAGCTGCGGAACGACGGCATTCCTTGGTTGCCCCTGAAGACCAGAGCGGACGGTGTCCATATTCACGCCATCCCGGTCCTCTTGAATGAAACGTGCTACGATAAGCAGGCAGAGCAGTGTAATCAGTCCGGCTACGAGGAACGGAAGTGCCGGGTTCGCATCATAGAGCATGGAACCGGCACCAAAGGCGAGAATGGATCCGACCCCGCCCATAAAGTTAACCAGCCCGTTGGCCTTCGTCCGCTGCGGCTCCGGTGTAATATCGGGCATCAGCGCAACGGTCGGCGAACGGTACAGGCTCATGGCCAGGTTCATCAGCATCATGAACAGCAGCAGGGTGAACAGTCCGCTGTGGTAAGGAATGAGCATCGTCAGCACGGCTGCAAGCGGCATTCCGATCAGCAGATAAGGCATTCTGCGTCCGTAGCGGCTGAAGGTCCGGTCACTGCGGTTGCCGATCCACGGCTGCAGAAACAGTGCAAAATAATTATCGATCGTCATCATAAAGCTGATCAGGGCTACACTGCTCACGTATTTTTCCAGAAAGAAAGGTACGAATGCATTATATAAGCTCCATGTGATGCTGATGCTGAAAAAGCCAAAGCCCAGCAGCCAGACTTTTTTCACACCCTCACACTCCCTTGGCAGCAAGCAGCCCGGACAGCACATCCGGATAATCCGTTATTATTCCGGCTACACCGGCATCGATTAATTCCTTCATCCGCCCGGGATCATTCACGGTCCAGGGATGATAGGCCACATGATGTTCAGATGCTTCAGCCACGAACTCCGGCAGTACGGCATAATGATACGCATGCAGCGCATCAGCCTGAAGGGTGGCTGCGTAGTCCCACGGGCGGTACAAGCCTTCGCCATATAAAATACCTGTACGGATCTCTGGCGCCAGCGATTTGCAGTAGGCCAGCGAGTAGTGATTGAAGCTCGACAGAATCACACGTTCACTCATTCCGTAATCCCGCACGGCAGCAATGACCTTCTCCTCCATCCCCGGGTACATGAATATCCCGTTCTTCAGTTCAATATTGAGGACGGTATCCCGCTTTTGCAGTAAATCCAGCAATTCCTCCAGCGTAGGTAGGCGCTCGTCCTTGAATTCCGGCCCGAACCATGAACCGGCATCCAGCTCCAGCAGCTGGCTTAGTGTCTTATCCTTTACATAACCGTCAGCACCGGCAGTGCGTTTTAAACTTTCATCATGGATGAGCACCAGTCCTCCGTCCGAAGACATCTGGACATCGGTTTCAATGCCGGTAGCGCCCAGCTCAAGACTTTTGCGGAATGCCGCCATCGTATTCTCCGGGCAGACCGCAGATGCGCCACGGTGTGCAAAGTTGATAATACTGTTCATGTGTTGTTACCCCTCCGCCTCATAGTTTTACTAAGTACCCGCAAAAAGCAGGCTCTATTGTCTATTCAACACCACAACAAGAAACCCTGTTCGCCATCGGCGAAAGGGTGCGAAATGAAGCATTTTTAACCTGGGGCTTACAATAGTGTGCAAAAAGAACCGGATTTCCGTCCAAGGCAGGAGGCTGAGGGGATCATTTTCTCGCTCCGAGCCACATTTTAATTTCAGCGTACAGAAAAGAGCCCTGTGCAAATAACAGAAACAGCTTATACCAGAGGGGCATCTCAACCCAAAAGGCAATGATGAAACTGGAGAACCCCGTCAGTGCCAGCAGCCGGCTTATTAGAACCTTTCGCCCGTTTTTTTCCAGGCTGTCGAACGTAAAAACCAGGAACACTTGGAGGGGTAACAGCAATAAAAATAAAGATATAAAAGTGAAAAATCCGAAGATAACGGATGCGATTATCCATACTATAATCAGCCCTATGATGTTCAGCCGTTTCGTTAACTTTTCTGAGAGTTTCATGCTATGCCTCCGCAGTACTAAGAATGAATATCTGAAAAAATTCCATTTATATCTATATTATAAACGGATATCCATCCCGGTTCAAAAAACATAACAATCATATCTGCTTCACGTCACGCAGAGACAATCCCGCGGATGGCTTCATGCACATGCTGAACCTCCGAGAATGCCAGGGAGTACTCCAGGTCTGATTTTTTGGCCGGAGACACGCCAGGGAGGAAGGGGATGGACAAGACCGGCGTATCGGCGCTGCTGAGATAGATTCTGAGGGTAAGCTCCTTGATCTCCTCGGCGGATTCAGTGTCATCTCCGGCACGATCCGGGTTATAACCGGGTTTACTGGCGCTGCTGGTAATCCGGCTGGTTTTGCTTACTTTGGTGAGCGTAAGGGCGTTCTCAATAATTTCCGAACCTAATATAGCATCAAAAGTATATAGCGTCGCGGTCGCATTCTCCTGTCTGCCGGGATCATACTTCCCGATAGCCAGTGTCTTACCATCCTCATCCAGGGCAATAATATGCGACTCATCAGGCGTAACATACCGCTGGGGGAAATTGAGATTGAAGGAGCCAAGGGAGTTGGCCAGCTTATTCAGGTTTGAAGAAGGATAGGATAATTTAAACTGAAGAACTGCAGCCGCCAGCAGCAGGGTAATCCCCAGTACGGCGAACATGTACATCAGGAATATGAGCATTTTACCGCCTCCTGAAAGTTTTGTTAGGGTAAGCTTCCTTGAGACACATCGGCAAAACTCACTTCGGAAGCATGGGCTAAAAGTTTTGTTAGCGTAAGCTTCCTTGAGACACATCGGCAAAACTCGCATCGGAAGCATAGGCTTAAAGTTGGTTCTACTAATAGAATATGCGGAAGAGACGTGAACAAATACATAGACCTGAGGGATAGAGATCAACTATTCTTTTTTTTGTATTCCAAAAAGCAGGGGTAAATTAGAGATTGCAGGGGATGATGGGCTTGATCGTAGATACATTAGGACATTTGCTGGAGAATGAGGCGGCTTACGGAGAGCAGATACAGGCGGGGCTGCGGTTCCTGCGGGATACGGATTTTGCCGGGCAGGCGGCAGGACGCCATGAAGTCGATGAGAACATTTCTATTTCATTAACGAATATGAAACGAAGGATGCCGGGGATTGCTTCTGGGAAGCGCACCAAGTCAATCTGGATCTGCATTATATCCTGGAAGGCACGGAGCGGATCGGCTATGCGGCTATTGAGCAGCTTGCAGTAAAAGAGGAATATAGCGCCGAGAAGGACGCGGTGTTCTTCACCGGAGCGCTGGAATCCGCCGTAACCGCAGGCCCTGGTGCACTGGTTGTCTGCTATCCGCGGGACGGGCATATGACAGGGATTGAAGCCGGATGCAAGGAAACGGTACGGAAGGTTGTTCTAAAAATCAAGCTGTAGCAGACTCGGATAGTCTGCATTCACAAGGAGCCGGTTAGGCTCCTTTTTGCTTTTGGTGTGCTAATGTCACCAGCGTTTGTCATTCTCATCACAAATGAGTTACGATATCTTTCGGGTAGAAGAACAACCCGGACAAGGAGCCGCGCTTATGAGCATTTACCTCGAGCTTCCGGATGTGGATAAGCATTTTCCTTTTCGCAGCTTAGTCTGTGGCGGGGATGAGCTGTGTTATCCGCACTGGCATAAAGAAATCGAAATTATCTATGTAACTAAAGGAACGCTAAATCTGGGAATAAATGATACCCCGATCCGGATGGAGCAGGGTGAGGTTCAGTTTATCAATGGCGGCGATGTGCATTATTTCCTCGCTTCCCCCGAGAGTGAACGGCTGGTGATCCAGTTCGACCTGAATCTGTTTCAGGAAATGGCTGCGCTAAGCGGCAATGAATATTCGCTGCGCGATGTATTCACGGCGATGGAGCATTCCAGCTCACGCTGGCCGGAATCCGCAGCTGCCAAGATGATTGCCCTGATCGAAAGTATCTATGAGGAAGACCTTCAGCGCCGCGAAGGATACGCCTATTTAATCAAAGCGAGACTGTTCGAGCTGCTGACCGTTATTATGCGTGAGGTGCCGAAGAATACAGCCGGAAGACTGCCAAAATTCTCGGAAGACACGCTGACACAGTCCCGGGAAACGCTGGAGCGGCTGGAGCGGATCTTTATCTATGTCGAGCAGCATTACCAGGAGCCGATTACCCTTAATGAGGTGGCCCGGCATATGGGATTCAGCCCATATTATTTTACCAAGCTGTTCAAGAAGAACACGGGCATGACCTTTGTTGCTTTTCTCAATGAATACCGGCTGAACAAGGCAAAGTGGATTCTGCTCAACGAGGACCTGCCGATGTCTGCTGTAGCCGAGTCCGCAGGGTTTGGCAGCGTGAAGACATTCCACCATTTTTTTAAGTCAGCAACCGGCATTTCGCCGTTGAAATACCATAAGACAATATTCAGGAATAACAGGGCAAGAATGCAGGAAGAAAGCCTGTCAGCGGATTTGTATGATAGAGGCATAGAGATCACAACACCACCAGGCGGAGGGAAATAGAGGATGACTTTGAAAATAGGGATTATTGGCTGCGGCGGCATCGCAAACGGCAAACATATGCCGGCTCTGAAAAAAGTGGAAGGCGCTGTCATGGTCGCTTTTTGCGATATTGTACCCGAACGGGCGCAGCAGGCCAAGGCGGAATTCGGAGATGAGAACGCTGCCGTGTACACTGACTACAAAGAGCTGCTAAAGGATGCAAGCATAGATGTAATTCACGTGTGTACCCCGAACATTTCCCATGCGGAAATTTCGATTGCCTCGATGGAGGCCGGCAAACATGTTATGTGTGAGAAGCCGATGGCGAAGACAACTGCGGAAGCACAGGCAATGATCGATGCGGCTAAACGTACCGGCAAAAAGCTGACGATCGGCTACCAGAACCGCTTCAGACCGGATTCTGCATACCTGCATAAGGTGTGTGAGAACAACGAGCTCGGAGAAATATATTATGCCAAAGCCAAAGCGATCCGCCGCCGCGCGGTACCGACCTGGGGCGTATTTCTGGACGAGGAAGCGCAGGGCGGCGGCCCGCTGATCGATATCGGCACCCATGCCCTGGATCTGACGCTCTGGATGATGGACAACTACAAGCCGAAATATGCGGTAGGCAACGCTTATCACAAGCTGTCCGGCCGCAAGGACGCAGCTAATGCGTGGGGCCCGTGGGATCCGGAGAAGTTCACGGTTGAAGATTCGGCTATCGGCTTCATTACGATGGAGAATGGGGCAACCATTGTGCTGGAAGCCAGTTGGGCGCTGAATACGCTGGATGTCGGTGAAGCCAAAACGGCACTTTGCGGTACAGAAGGCGGAGCGGATATGGAAAAAGGCCTGCGCATCAACGGTGAAGCATACGGCAAAACCTACGAGAAGCATATTGGACTTGATGCTGCCGGCGTAGATTTCTACGACGGTGCGGGCGAAGATCCCGCGCTGGTTGAAGCCACGCAGTGGATTGACAGCATAATTAATGATACAGAGCCGGTTGTTAAGCCGGAGCAGGCTCTGGTGGTAACCCGCATTCTGGAGGCCATCTATAAGTCGTCCGAGACAGGGATGCCGGTATTTTTTGACTAAATCAACAGGTTTGTATAGATCATGATTAGGAGTGTGTCCATAGTGACAAGAGTAACCGTATGGAATGAATATCGTCATGAATTGCAGGAGGAGCGTATCCGTCAGGTCTATCCGCAGGGTATCCACGCCCAAATAGCCGGATTTTTGCAGGAGGCCGGGTTTGATACAGCTACGGCTACACTGGATGAACCGGAGCATGGGTTGACGGAGGAAGTACTCAGCAATACGGATGTGCTGGTATGGTGGGGGCATATTGCCCATCAGGAGGTTAGCGACGAAATCGTAAACCGTGTCTATAACCGTGTGCTGCAGGGAATGGGGCTGATTGTGCTGCATTCCGGCCATATGTCCAAAATCTTTATGAAGCTGATGGGCACCAGCTGTGACCTGAAATGGCGCGAAGCGGGCGAGAAGGAACGCCTCTGGGTGATGGACCCGAGCCATCCGATTGCCGAAGGCATCGGCGAATATATCGATCTGGAGCAGGAAGAAATGTATGGGGCGCATTTTGATGTGCCGGCACCGGAAAGCCTTGTTTTTGTCGGTTGGTTTGAAGGGGGCAATGTGTTCCCAAGCGGCTCGACCTACCGGCGCGGCAGCGGCAAAATCTTTTATTTCCAGCCGGGTCATGAATCCCATCCTACCTATTACCATAAGGAAATTCAACAAGTGATCATCAACGGCGTGAACTGGTGTGCACCAACCCGGCGCGACTATCCCGTGTACGGTCATTCCCAGGCGTTAGAGCCAATTCGTGAAAAGGTGGGCGTATAAATGAAATTAGGCGTATTTGATCCCGTATTCGGAAGTTTGACTTTGGATGAGATGCTCGACAAAATCGCAGCTGCAGGCTTGAACGCAGTCGAAATCGGCTCGGGCGGCAACCCCGGCAATGCGCATTGTCCGACCGACGAGCTCCTCGCCAGTGAAACGGCACGTCAGGAGTACTTGGAAAAGTTCACGAGCCGCGGCATTATGATCAGTGCGTTCAGCTGCCATAACAATCCGATCTCTCCGGATAAAGAAGAAGCGCGTCAAGGCGATGAAATTCTGCGCAAATCGATCAAGCTCGCTTCGCTGATGGGCGTACAGGTCGTCAACACCTTCTCCGGTACCGCCGGTGACAGTGAAGATGCCAAAGCGCCGAACTGGCCGGTAACACCTTGGCCGACTGTGTACAGCGACATTCTGACCTGGCAGTGGGAGCAGAAGCTGATCCCGTACTGGAAGGAAATCGGCCAGCTCGCCCAGGAGCATGGCGTCAAGATCGGCATTGAGCTGCATGGCGGCTTCCTGTGCCATACACCGTATACGATCCTGAAGCTGAGAGAAGCGACCTGCGATGCTATTGGTGCGAATCTTGACCCGAGCCATCTGTGGTGGCAGGGCATTGACCCGGTCGGTGCCATCAAGATCCTCGGCAAGGCGGGAGCGATTCATCATTTCCATGCCAAGGATACCTATCTCGATCAGGACAACATCAACATGTACGGCCTGACCGATATGCAGCCATACGGCGATGTGCAGACCCGGGCGTGGACCTTCCGCTCTGTCGGCTGCGGACACAGCCTGTCCGAATGGTCGGATATCATGAGCGCCCTGCGCACCTATGGTTATGATTATGTAGTGAGCATCGAGCATGAAGATCCGCTGATGTCGGTGGATGAAGGTTTCCAGCGTGCGGTAACCAACCTGCAGTCGATCCTCATCCGTGAGCAGCCGCTGGATATGTGGTGGGCTTAAGCGGATAGCAAACTGACCTCATAAAAGAAACAGCAGCAGCCATGGACGAGTAATATTGTCCAAGGCTGCTGCTGTTTTTGTTGAACGCGGGTTCCTGATTCATTCAATGCCAGGCGGTATAATATCTCTCAGCCTAAATTCAAATGCCGCAGTTTATCGGGATTGCGTATAAGGTAGATCTGCTGAACGCGGCCGTCTCTGAACGCCAGGCTAACGACTGTCGGAAAAGGTTCGGACGGGTTGCTTAATACAAAACCGAGCTGTCCGTTGACCTTGACGAGGCGCACGCCTCCTGCGCCACCCCCCTTGGTCAGAAGCCCCTGAATGAATGCGAGGACGCGCTGGCTGGATATAATCGGTTTAACTGCCGCACTGACTTTGCCGCCTCCGTCGCTGTACAGCACGATGTCCTCGGAGAGTAGCGCAAAGAGTCCATCCATATCACCTGTAGCTGCCGCATGGAGAAAACGTAGGACGAGCTGTTCGGACTGGTCGCTGGAGATCAGCTCAGCAGCCGGATCGTCTTGGATTTTTCGTTTGAGGCGGCTGTAAATCTTACGGCATCCCAGCTCCGTCTTGTTTACGAAGTCCGCAATATCGCGATAGTCGTAGTCGAAGGCTTCACGAAGAATGAATACTGCGCGCTCCACAGGGGTTAGCCGGTCGAGCAAAACGAGGAAAGCGTACGATATTGTATCCTCCAGTACAATCGTTTGGATCGGGTCGCCTCCTGCGGCAGAAGCCGAGCCAGTCACGCCCGCATAGTCTTGGACAAGGGGCTCGGGCAGCCATTGTCCGATGTAGACCTCTCTTTTTTTGTGCGAGGATTTCAAGTAATCGAGACAGCGGTTGGTAACGACTTTGCATAAGTACGCTTTCAGATTGCGGACGGGGCTTATCTTATCCCTGTCCAGCTGCTGCACCGTTACGAATGCGTCCTGCACCAAATCCTCGGCCTGCGTGACCGATCCTAACATGCGGTACGCGATGGACAGAAGAAGCGGTCTGTATGTCCGATACACGGAATCAAGCTCCACGGTGCACCCCTTCTTTATCTTGTTCTTTTGCGGATATTATACTTCGGGCCGCCTCTTTCGCGCTAGCCAAGGATGCGTTAAGCAGCATACCCGTTGAACCGACCCAATCGCCCGCGACATACAGTCCGGGCCGTCCTTCGACCGCAGGTCCGGGTCTGCCCGGGAGGCCGCCGTTCGCAGTCGTTACGACGGCATGGGAGACTAGCATTCGGGGCAGGAACCGCTGCTGGACCACATGTTTGCGCCAATTTTGCTGAATCAAGTCGAGAAATCCCTCCAGCTCGCGCTGATCTTGCAAGGGGTCTGAATTTCCCGAGGAGGACAAATATTTCATGACATGCACGACTGCATATGCCGGATGATCGGACAATGAGACAACGGCGGAATGGTTGGAGTAATACCACGGGTAATCGGCGCCTATTACAAATTTCGTTTTGGGTTGAGGCATTCCGTCTACGACGAGATCCAGGCATGCCGCGCGAACAGGAATAAGCTGCTCAAAGACTGCGGCTTCAGCCGGGGAAAGCGGGGGATTGAGGATGGATAGAGTAACCGCCGGTCCGGCAGTGGATAGTGCGTGCCGGGTTTTCAGCTGCGTACCATCTTTAAGTGTGACTGTCATTCGCGGGTAGCTGCCGGCAATTTCCCGTGCAGGTGAGCTGGTGCGGATCGTGACGCCTGCCTTTTGCGCTTGCTCCGCAAGCTGATGTACGAGTGTTTGCCAGCCTCCGTCCACGTACAGCACCTGGCCATGTTTGAGCTGCTCGATTACAGCGCCGGCGCTTATTAGACCGGGGTCATCACAGTATGTGGATAGGCGAACGAGCGCCAGCACGACATTGCGCACCCGCGGACTGGAGATTTGAGATTCCAGGTAAGTCTGCAGACTCACCTTGTGCAGAGCAGAGGTGTCTGTTATGAGAAGGCGGCTGTAAAAGCGCAGGAGTTGGGTCTTCTCGTGCCACTTCAGGAAGGAGCCGAGCAAGAGCTGCGCGAGCGGGAGAGGCCTGTGCTCGCCATTGGTACCTTCGAATACGAGGCTACCCGGCGGTTTAGGTGCTGCTCCGGCGGGGGTGACGCCTACCTCCTGCAGAATAGGGAGAGCACTCTTAAACAGAGCATGAGCTCCCAGGTTTACTCGGGCGAACGACATCTCGGTGGAAGCGGCGCGGCCTCCGGGATGCGAACCTTTGTCGAGTAAGAGCACACTCTGGCCTGCCTGTGCCAAATAAATCGAAGCAGTTAATCCGGCGATGCCGGCCCCGATAATGACTACATCCCATACCGGCTCATTTCGATTCTGTGTCATAACTATCCATCCTTTCCGGTCTGATGCATACATGACGATTAACAGAACCGGTATGTGACACTGCCGCAACGTTATAGATTGATTTTCCAGAAGCAATGACAATAAATGAGGGTTGGCGGGATGGCATCCGCGGAAGTAGGTGCTGTGGCGGAATTAGGGGGAAAAGTACCCTTGGTTTTCGGCCAAAGTGTGGGAAAAGGCGGAATTAGAGGGAAAATGCTGTTAGTCTTAAAAGTGGACACCCGTTAAAAGCCCAGAGATAATGAGATTAACGAGGAGGTGTCCACATGAGTGGAACACGAAAAAGCTATAACGACGAGTTTAAAAAGCAGACGGTAAAGTATATCCAAGAGCAGACCAAGACGGTGGCGGAACTGGCCCAGGAGCTCGATATCCCTGCAAAAACCCTACATCAATGGCTAGGAAAATACCGGCAGTTTCAGAGTGAGCCTGTGTCCAGTCCGGAAAAGGTTAAAGAGCTCGAGCGCCAGCTGAAAGAACGAGATCGGCAACTGGCCGACTTGGCCGAGGAAATGGAAATTTTAAAAAAAGCAGTGCACATCTTCAGCAATCCAAAGAACTGAGATTTCAGTTTATCGAAGATCACCGCTCCCGGTATTCTGTGGAGAAGATGTGCAGCACCCTCGAGGTATCAAGGAGCGGGTATTACAAGTGGAGAACCGCAAAGCCAAGTCTACAAGCAGCCCGGAAAGCGCTGCTGTGCCAGCGGATTACCTATTATTTTCACGATACAAAGGGCCGCTATGGCAGTCCCAAAATCACGATTCTCCTGCAGCGTGAAGGCCATGTAGTCAGCGAGCGCACCGTAGGGAAGTACATGAGAGAGCTGGGTTTCCGGTCCTGTGTAGCAAAGAAATTCCGCGTGAATACGACCGACTCCAACCACGATTTGCCTGTTGCACCTAATTTACTGAACCAGCAATTTTTCACCGAAAAACCGAATCAGACTTGGGTCGCAGACATCACCTATATCCCCTGCCGGGAAGGGCGGATGTATCTCGCCAGCGTGCTTGACCTCTGCACCCGGGAAATCGTAGGTTGGAGGCTGGGCGACCGTATGACCACCGATCTTGTTTTAGGTGCCCTGGACGATGCTTACAAGGCTAAACGCCCCAAGAAAGACCTCATCCACCATTCGGACCGCGGATCACAATATGCCTCTGCCGACTACCGAAAACAGTTGAAGAAATACCGCATGAAGGCAAGTATGAGCCGCAAAGGCAACTGTTACGACAATGCCTGTATTGAATCTTTTCATAGCCTGTTGAAAAAAGAGTTTGTGTACTGTACTCGATTTAAAACAAAGAAACAGGCCTATGAAGAAATCTACCAGTACATTGAATTTTTCTATAACCGCAAACGAATCCACGGCGCTCTGGGCTACATATCTCCGGTCCAGTTCGCCGCGAAATTCAAGCGAAAAGCAGCTTAATTTTGTCTTTTGGTGTCCACTTTCTTGACGGAGGTCCAAAAATCCCATTATCTCTGGCAATACACAGACTATAGAGGAGTCTATGTGACGTCCGGCTGGAATCCTCAGCATAACAGGGGAAGCCCCCCCCCTCCAGCGATGCGCATCCCGTATACCCAGGGCTGCCTGAAGGCAGCGCCTGGTATGCAGCGCTGGTATGCAGCACCTGGCAAGCCGCTCCATTCACAGCAGGAAGCTGTCTACAGCTTCTTGTAATAAATCACGGTGGCGTCCATTCCGCCATCTGCGGAAATGACGTAATCCGGGATTTTGCCGGCTTCTACATATCCGCGTGACTGATAAAGCAGGTTAGAGGGATCGCCTTCACGGGTATCGAGGATGATCAGGGTGCGGCCATGTTCGGCCGCTGCCTGCTCAGCGGCTTCAATCAGCAGTCCGGCGATGCCTTTGCGGCGGTGGCCGGTATGCACCATCAGCTTGGCGAGCTCCGCACGGTGCGGGGCATTTGGTTTTAGCACCAAATGCAGTTGTACGGTACCTACAATAGTATCACCCTCCATGGCAACCCAGAGCAGCACGCCCGGACCGGGAACCCCCTGCCAGTAAGCGGAGGCAGCATTTTCGGCGAGTGGCGGCAGGAAACCGATGGAGGCGGCATCCTCCACGACATCGATAAGCAAAGGTGTTAGTTGACGTACGGTTTCCGGCTGTAAGGCCTCCACTAATTTAACGGTAATGACCTGATTCATCTTATGACCTGCCTTTCTCTGCATTCATTCCAGAAATTTAATTTAAATTCATTATACTTGTATAATGAAGCTTAACAAGCGTAAATCAGCAGGTTGAGATGAAGGAGGAGATGAAATGCTGTTAGAGGTTATTGCCACTACAGTGGAGGATGCGGTAACAGCGGAGCGCTGCGGTGCTGACCGGATTGAACTGATTACAGGCATAAGCGAAGGCGGGCTGACTCCCAGCCTGGGGCTGATTGAGCAGGTGCGCCAGGCCGTGGCAATTCCGGTAAGAGTCATGGTGCGTCCGCATGCTCGCTCCTTCCATTACAGCAGCGAAGATGCCAAGACGATGCTGCGGGATATCAGACATATTGCATCCGCCGGCAGCCTGTCACTGGTTATTGGCATGCTGCGCCCGGACAGAACGGTAGATGAGGAGCTGCTGAAGCGGCTGCTCTCGGCAGCGCAAGAGATGGAGATCACCTTTCACCGGGCTTTTGATCAGACCCGGGATCAGTTTGAGGCGCTTGAGATGTTGTCGAGTTACCCTCAGGTGACAGACATTCTGACTTCCGGCGGGGAGAGCACGGCTCCGCAAGGTGCGGAGCGGATCGCGGAACTGCAGCGCCGATGTTTGGGGAAGCCGCTCTCTATTCTGGCCGGCAGCGGCTTAAGCACTGCCAATCTCAGCAGTTTCCTGCAGCAGACAGCAGTCACGCGGGTACACCTCGGCTCCGCAGTCAGGGTGAACGGGAACCCGCTCCTGCAGATAGATCCGCAGCGCCTAGTCGCTGTGCGTACCATCCTTGATCAGCGGTAATGCCATGTCACGGCTTTGATTCAGAACTGTGGTTCAGTTTCTTTTAGTGAGAAGGAATTATCAAATAAAAGAAAACAAAGAAGCTATTCAACACCCGTTGATTAGCTTCTTTGCGGTGGGGCTAGTACAGGCAGTAGCTTAATAAACGGCCGCATTTTCCATTTGGGAGGTGCGGTGATTTTTTTGAGGGATTGTGTTATTAACAACTTGATAATATCAAAATCCTGTGTTACACTGGTGTTAATAACAAACTGTTAATAACATAAACGGGAGGTAATCATCATGTTCGGATTCAGATTCGTGAAATTCCAGCCCAGCGAGTATGTGCTTAAGGTAAAGAACGGCAAGGTTGTGCGTGAAGGTGTAGGGCTTTCTTTTCATTATTATGCACCTACGACTTCAGTAATTGTGGTTCCGGTATCCTCGATCGATGTTCCGTTCATGTTCGAAGAAATTACGAATGATTATCAGACGGTAACGGTGCAGGGACAGTTGACCTACCGGATTGTCGATTACCGCAAAACCACGCAAATCCTTAATTACACCTACAATTTGAAAAAGAATACTTATCTCTCCGACGATCCCAGCAAGCTGGCCCAGCGGGTAATCAATATCGCCAAAGTACTGACCAAGAAACAGCTGGAGCAGCTGCCGCTGCGTGAAGCGATCCAGTCAAGCGAGCGTCTGGCGAAGACTATTACCCAGGAAATTGAACGGAATGCAGAAATTGAGAAGCTGGGGATCGAGCTGATGGGGCTCTCGATTCTGGCCATTGTGCCGAATAAAGAAACCCTCCGCGCACTGGAAGCCCAGGCCCGGGAGGAAATTCTCCGCAGCGCCGACAATGCCCTGTATGAACGCCGCAATGCTTCGATTCAGCAGGAACGCCGGGTGAAGGAGAACGAGCTGAATACGGAGATCGCCGTGGAGACCAAGAAGAAGCAGATCCGAGAAACCCAGCTTGATGCCGAGCGGTTCGTGAAGCAGAAGCAGAATGAAATGAAGGAAGAGCAGCTCAGCTTCGATACGGCGCTGGAGGAGAAGAAACAGGAGCTGATTAGCCTGACGGTAGCCAACCACAAAGCTGAGGCGGATGCCAAAGCCTACGAGCTGTCGGCAGTGATGAATTCGCTGCAGGGCGTATCGCCAAATGTGCTGCAGGCGCTCACCAATGTCGGCATGAAGCCGGATAAGCTGATTGCCATCGCATTCCAGGAGCTGGCCGAAAATGCCGGTAAGATCGGGCAGCTCAACATTACACCGGATCTGCTCCAGGGCATTATGGACGGTTCGGCAGGCGGCGGGACAGGTGCAGCGAGAGGAGCGGGAGGACGATGAACGGCGGGGACCGGATGTCGGAAAATAAAATTGTGCTGATCAAGCGCAAGACCCGGCTTGAAGAGCTGGTCGTCCGCTACAATACCATTCAGCAGGCCCAGTTCTATATTGAACGGTTGGGTGCGGACTTCAGCGATTATATCAGCGAGGATTTGAACTACCGCAAGGCTGTGGAGACGGCGGTTATCGAGCTGAGTGCAGTTGGCCGGGTACATCTGCTGGAACGGCAGCATGTGCCGAATTTCATCTTTGGGGATGAAGACACAGTGGTTGTGGTGGGGCAGGACGGACTTGTGGCCAATACGCTGAAATACTTGCGTGAGCAGCCCCTGATCGGTGTGAATCCCGATCCTCAGCGCTGGGATGGTGTACTGCTGCCGTTCACGGTCAAGGATCTGCGGCTGCTGCTGCCGGATGTTTTCCGCGGCCGCCGAGAGGTGCGCGAGGTGACGCTGGCCAAGGCGGAGCTGAATGACGGTCAGAGCCTCTACGGTGTGAATGACCTGTTCATCGGACGCAAAACCCATGTGTCGGCACGATATCTGCTGCAGCTCAGCGGTACTGCCGAGCAGCAATCCTCCAGCGGCATCATCGTTTCCACCGGCATGGGCTCTACCGGCTGGATGCGCAGCGTGCTTGCAGGAGCAGCAGGCATTGCCCGCAGTGCTGCCGGAATAGGGCTGGCAGCACCGGAGGCTGCAGCCGGACTGGCCGGAGCGGATGCTAGAGGACGGCTCGCCTGGGATCATCCCCACCTCTACTTTACGGTAAGGGAGCCTTTTCCCAGCCGGACGACATCTGCCGGACTTGTGTTCGGACAGATCAGCAGCAATCAGCCGCTGCGGATTATTTCACAGATGCCGGAGGACGGGGTGATCTTCAGCGATGGCGTAGAAAGCGACTTTCTGGAGTTCAACTCGGGTGTGGAGGCGGTCATCAGTCTGGCCGAGAAGAGGGGGCGGCTGGTTGTATAAAATGCAAAGGCTGTCTCTGCAGACATCTGCGGGAGACAGCCTTTTAAGTGTCAACGGTATTCAGAATAGCTCCTGATTACCTGCTGATTTCAACTATTGAAAATTACGTCCCGTTCCCTGGTTCATGGAGGAACCGAAGTTTTGTCCCATCGAGCCCATAGCGCCGATCGAACCTATGGAACCCATAGAAGCATTGGAGCCAAAGGAAGTTGATGGCACTGAATGCATCGAAGTGCTTACAGGTGTTGTATGCAAAGGCTGCTGATTAAAGGAAGAATTGAAGGACGGGGTGAAACCCTGTGCTCCGGTATTATAGCTTGCTGCACCCGTATTAAAGTGCGGGAGGCCGGTATTGAAGCTGGCAGCGCCGGTAGTATAACCGGTAGTCTGGGAGCTCTGCTCCAGCTGTCTCAGCGTCTGGGTTACCTGCTGCAGCTGTTGAACGGCAGTGTGGTGGCCCTGCAGCGCATTTTGAATGATCTGGCTGGCCTTGTGCTCGCGTTGAGCCAGTTCTTCCAGTTTCACGGCATTTTGCTGCTCCTGCTGGAGAAGATGCTGGTAATTCTGGCTGGCTTGCTGAGTCTGGGCGACAAGCTGCTGGATAATTTGCTCACATTGATTGATCTGGCTGGAAAGATTTGAGTTCAAAGGTTTTGCCTCCTTGGCTGTTTCATTTGTCATGCGGATTTATTATCTCTGGATTACGTGCGGACTATTCATGAGTTCAAATCTTGGACGGACTGTATCAAATAGGTACAGGCAGCGGTGCAACTATTGTGCAGCAGCTTCGTCTATTCTCACAAGCAGTTTCCAGTATCACCCATAACCTGGAGGTGGGGCAACATGAGTCTGCAAGGAACGGCCGGTCGGACAAAAGCTTATTCGCTGCGGAGCATCGTAATGTCACTTGTTTTTCTGCTGCTGTTTACGGCGTGCTTTACGGGTGCGGCATCAGCAGGGGCAGCGTCAGCAGCATCGAAGATGTCCACGGATCTGATCATCGTGAACAAGAAAACGAACAAACTGGGCTTTTTTAGAGGCGGCAAGCTGGAAAAGGTATTTCCGGTCGCCACAGGCAAAACCAAAAATCTGACCCCGGAGGGGACTTTCCGGATCGTGCTCAAAGTCAAGAACAGACCTTACTATAAAGAGCATATCCCCGGCGGCGATCCGGCCAATCCGCTCGGAGACCGCTGGCTCGGACTGGAAGTGAACGGTACCTACGGCACTACCTATGCTATACACGGCAATAATAATGAATCCTCAATCGGCAAATATGTCAGTGCCGGCTGCATCCGGATGCATAATGATGACATTCACTGGCTGTATCCGCGCGTGGCCAAGTATACGACGGTTATCATCACTTCATCCAGCCAGAGCATGGAGAATATCGCCTCTAAGGCCGGTTATCTGCTGGGCACAAAAATTTTCGCCGGAACCTTTATCATTAACGGAGAGGCTGTAGCGCTGAAGTCTCCTTTTGTAGAGGAGAATTCCCGTGTCTACATTCCGCTTAGGGAAGCGGTGAGTCTGCTCGGAGGCAGCTTGAGTCAAGAAGCGGGGACTGGCGCACTTATGATCACCATCGGCGGCCAGACCGTGATTCATAAACCGCTGTCGGCTATAGCGAGGGTGAACGGTAAAGAGGTTGCTATGCTGGCTTCCCGGAATGTGGATGGCCGTCTGTATTTTCCGCTGGGCAGCTTGACACAACTCTTTGGACTGCCGTTCGTATGGGATGCCAATAAGGGGACAGTAGAGCTGTAAGGCGCTGATTTCGGCAGTGTGTTATAACATCCGCTGGAGAATCCCAGTGCGGAAATGGTATAATTTTCAGCAGTATTCGAGTTATCGCACTGGGAGGCCTATAAGAATGAGAGAAGAGCTAGTTGCACAACTGGAATTGTGGCATGAAGAGGATGAATTCCAGGAGATTGTGGATGCCATTATGGAGATTCCCGCAGAAGAAAGGGATTACGTGCTGACCAATCACTTGGGCAGGGCGCTGAATAATCT
This sequence comes from Paenibacillus tianjinensis, assembly GCF_017086365.1. Taxonomy (NCBI): domain Bacteria; kingdom Bacillati; phylum Bacillota; class Bacilli; order Caryophanales; family Paenibacillaceae; genus Paenibacillus; species Paenibacillus tianjinensis. The sequence goes on from NZ_CP070969.1 coordinate 1,092,486, forward strand.
TGAGCGTTACGGAGAGGCGCTGGAGCAGTTCATGTCTGTCGAGGAGGAGGGCGTGGAGGATCCGCTCTGGCATTACCGTGTCGGATTCTGCAACTACTACCTGAAGCAGTATGACAAAGCCGCAAGTGAATTCGAAATTGCGGACCGGCTCGATCCAGAAGACGAGGACACGCTGGAGTTTCTGGAGCTCAGCCGCCGCAAGGCTGCCAAGAAGGCTGCCAGAGAAGCCGCCGCAGACGCTGCAGCCAAAAAACCATCCGGCCCAAAACCCCTCCCCAAGTTTGATTCCGCTAATTTTTGGGATGACAGCGAGGAAGCGCTTGAGGATTATGTATCTGCACCGCTTACGGACGATATCATTGCGGCGGTGGAAGAAGAGCTGGTCTTCAAGCTGCCTGCATTCTATACCGCGATGATGAAACAGCATAACGGCGGCATTCCCCGCAGCACCAAGTATGTATTGGGGAATGAAGCCGCTGCTGCCGGCAAAGACCATATTATCATTTCAGGCATCCGCGGAATCGGACGGGACAAGAAATATTCACTCTGCGGCGAACTGGGCAGCTGGGCTGTCATTGAGAATTGGGGCTATCCCGAATTTGGCGTAGTGATCTGCGACGCTCCTTCTGCGGGTCAAGGCGTAGTCATGCTGGACTACCGCTCCGGCGGAAATGACGGTGAGCCTGAAGTTGTGTATGTGGACCAGGAGAACAACCGCAAGGTTACATATCTGGCGAAAAATTTCGAAACCTTCATCCGCGGTTTAGTGAAGGAAGATTCGGTTTAGGACAGCTGCGGAACAGCTTCCATTAAGCCGGGGGCTTATAGCCTGCATGAAAAAGATGATTCCTGATGCTGGTCAGGGGTCGTCTTTTTTAGCTGGAAGCGATAAATTAATGTTACGCAAAAGGAGGTGCTGCTGTGCAGAGCATAGCTGTCATCACAGATATTCACGGGAACGCTGCGGCGCTTGAAGCGGTGCTGAAGGATATTTCGGGCAGGGGGCTCCGGCGGATAGTCTGTCTGGGAGATGTGGTGGGGATCGGTCCGGATACGGACCGTGTCTTTGAACTTCTGCTGGCGCAAGAGGAGATCACGCTCATCACCGGCAATCATGACATTGCTCTGCAGCGGGCGTTCCGCGGTGAGGAGCCGCCGCCAGGGCATCATGCGGAACGGGCGCATCACGAATGGCTGGCGCAAAGAATCAGTCCTCAATATATCGGGCTTATGAGTAAGTGGCCCATGTCGGAAACTGCATATATTGAGGGTGTGCCGCTGCTATTCACCCATTATCATCTCGGTCCTGACGGGTGGTACCTGCCTGTCGACTGGAGCCCGACGGCTGAGGGGCTGAATCAGCTGTATGCGGATACGCAGTACAGATTGGTTGCCTTTGGTCATCATCATGTGGTGCATCATTTTCATGCCGGGAAGGCCACCTTCTTCAATCCGGGGGCGCTTGGCTGTGCCCATTCAGAGCAGTCCATTGCCAAGTATGGTATCGTGACTGTCCAGAGCGGGAGGGTAACAGCCGAAACGGTGGAGATCGCCTATGACAACAGCGGGTTCCTCCGCTCGTATGAGCAGCTTGGCGTGCCGGATAAGGATGCGATCCTGAGAATATTCCATGGGAGGGTTTCACATTAGAATCCGGATTATCGGCGGCTGCGGGAGCGGCAAATCCTTTATTGCCAGAGAGCTGTCGGAAAGGTACGGCATACCGTATTTTGAAACCGATAATTTCGTTTGGGAGCGCGGACCTGAAGACAGCAGGCGTTCACCCGAAGCAAGAGATGCCCGTCTGCTGGAGGCTGTAGCAAGCAAAGAATGGATTATTGAAGGGGTGCACTACAAATGGGGAATAGAGAGCTTCCGGGCTGCGGACCTGATATTTGTGATCACTCCCAATAAATATGTCAGGGATCTGCGGGTAGTACAGCGGTTTTTAAAGACGAATCTGGGCCTGGAGCAGCGTAATTACAGACAATCCCTGAAGAACCTCTATGTTATGTTGTTCGAGTGGAACAGGGACTTTGACCGCGAGGGTCTGCCGAAGATCCTAGAGCTGACAGAAGAGTTTGCCGTTAAGCGAATGGTAGTGAAGAAGAATCGTGATATTCTAAAAATTGTTGGCCAATACGCGAATCAAGGCCGTGGTTAGGGGAGTCCATACCCGGAGACAATGATTATAATTATTCTTTACCTGGCTTCACCGCTATCAGATTGGATATACTGTAGCCATCATTGAATACGGACAATTACGGAGGTTCACCCGACTGATGAAGAACTAACACGTTTCCTAATGAAGACCAGCTCACTTGTGATGTGCACTTTAGCACAAGCCACGGGACGCCCGCTAGCGGGTGTACGGTCAGGGATACGTGTGTCTGTCGGGACCTTTACGATGCTATAGTGGAACAGAACCGGGAACAGCAGCTGCCTGCTTCATAGGAGACTGCCCTTGGTGATGTTTTATTTAGCGCACTCCCTTCATACGTTTCCTGTACCGCAGCCTGCTGGCTGCGGTTTTTTGTTACTGTCCGCAGCACAGGCTTCAGTACGTAACAGATGATTTAAGGAAGCGGAGGCATGAAAGATGACCTTAATTAAAGTGAAAAATATAAAAAAAGAGTGGAACGGGGTGACCCTGTTTGAAGGGGTGTCCTTTGAAATTACTGAAGGAGAGCGGGTGCTGCTGTTCGGGCGCAATGGCATCGGCAAAACAACGCTGCTGCAGGGGCTGCTCGGCAGACTGGCTTTTGAGGAGGGCAGTGTCTACTGCGGACTGGACCGGGAGGAATGGGGGGTACTGGATCAGCAGCTTGGGGTTCAATCCGAACTCAGCACCCTTGAGTTCGTCTTATCGGCTTCAGGGCGGCTTGCAGAGCTGAAGCGCAGATTGGAGCAGCTGGCCCGCAGGCTGGAAGAGACCGGTGGTACGGATGAGGAGGCTGTTGCCGAATATGGCGAAGCTTACGACAGCTACGTGCAGCTGGATGGTTACGGCTGGGAAGCTAAAGCGGAGAAATGTCTTAAGCAGCTGAAGCTGGAGCCGTCCAAGTGGAGTCAGCCCTACTGCCTGCTCAGCGGGGGCCAGAAGACAAGGGTGCAGCTCGCTGCACTGCTCGCCCGGCAGCCGAAGCTGCTGATCCTGGATGAGCCGACCAATCATTTAGACGAAGACACGATGGAGTGGCTGGAAGAGTGGGTGCGGACCTATCCGGGCACGGTGCTCTATGTTTCGCATGACCGCACATTTATTGACCGGACCGCTACCAGTGTGCTGGAACTGAGCCCGTCGGGCTGCCGCCGTTATCCCGGAGCCTATACGCAATACAGGGAGCAGAAGGAATTGGAAGCGCGGACGCTGGAGGGGCAGTACCGGAAGCAAGAGCTGGAGAAGGAGAAGCTCCTGGAGAGCATCCGCCGGTATGCCCTCTGGTTCCAGCAGGCGCACAGTGCTGCCGGGCAGAATGATTTCCGGCGGGCCAAATCGAAGAAGAACGTCTCCCGGCTACACGCCAAGGAGGCCAGTCTGGAGCGGCTGGAGAAGAATCGCGTGGAGCTGCCGAAGGTGGCGCCTAAGCTGAATATGAAGCTGGAAAGTGAAGCCTTCCAGGGAGATGCACTTCTGGATTTGCAGGATATCACCTTAGCCTACGACGGCGGGCCACCGCTGCTAGAGAACTTCGGACTATCGCTGCGGCGGGGCGACAGGTTGGCGGTCCTGGGACCGAACGGCGCCGGCAAATCATCGCTGCTGAAGCTGATATCAGGAATTACGCAGCCGGCTGGAGGCTATGTGCGTATTCATCCCTGCACGAAAATCGGGTATTTTGCCCAGGAGCTGGATCATCTGAAACCCGACTCGACCATCCTGGACAGCCTTCTCGAGCTGCCGGGCATGACGCAGACAGAGGCGCGGACCATTCTGGGCTGCTTTTTATTCCCGCGGGAGGATGTTTTTAAGACCATCGGAGACTTAAGCCTGGGCGAGAAATGCCGCGTGGCCTTCCTGCGTTTGTATTTTGGTAAGGCTAACCTGCTGGTACTGGATGAGCCGACGAATTATCTTGACATCGACACCCGGGAACGGGTGGAAGAAGCGCTTGCGGCTTACCCCGGCGGGCTGGTTATCGTCTCGCATGACCGTTATCTGCACACCAAGGTCGCTAACCGGCTGCTGCTGCTTGGACGCGGGCAGAAACCGCAGTTCTTTCCGGGCACCTTTGCCGAATATACTGCCAAAGAACGCAGCCGGACGCTTACCCCTGAGGAACAATCCCGTGAAGGAGAGCTCCGGCTACTGGAAATGCGGCTGGCCGGGCTGATGCAGAGTGAACCTGCAGAGACGGAGCATGAGAACCGGGAGCTGATGCGGGAGATTTTAAGCCTGCGGCAGAAGATTGGCGAATGCATGGAGGGGAATTGAAAAATATGGAGAATTTAATAGAATAAAGGAAAGCTTATTTAAAGCAGAGAAGCAGTGGGCAGCAGGAGGGGAAATGAAGAAGCAGCATGCAAAAATAGGCGTAGCTGGATTAGTGATACTGGCGGTAGTATTACTGGGATATCTGTGGCTGCGCCCGCAGCCTTGTGAACAGGAATACAGCAGCGTTATTTATTCGAATGACACTGGAATGGTAAAGAACACTGTAATGGGACTAAAAGGGGATACCTACAGAGGTTTCCCGGGCAAAAGTGAGTTTGTAGGTAAACTTACCGCGGATGGTGATTTGCAATACGAAATTAAGCTCAAAGAGAGCGGCGGCTATTATCTTGGTATTATGACTTTCTTTGGTGAGGACCGCAGAATCCATACGATAGGGATCGTCAACGCTTCGATTAAGCTCAATAAGCTGTGGGTTATGCTGACTGATATCAACGAACGGTATGGTTTTGAGAATGGAGAAGGATATATTGCCGGTCCGGCGAGTACGTTAGAAGAGGGACAGCAGGTAGCGAGAGAGATTATGGGCTCTCCATAACAGAAGAACAGCATTACAAAGCAAGGATAAATAAACTAGCAGCAACAAAGCCGATTTGGAGGACAAAATGGATCAAGATATAACAGAACGCCTGGCAGAGTATGATTACGTAGGATTTTGGCAAAGAGTGCTGATCAGCCTGCTGGATTTTCTGATTCTGGCGATTCCCGCTTATTTTTTGAACAGATGGGCTGTTTCAGCAGCCGAACAGTACCATTCGGGGATTCCGTTATGGATTCAATGGGTACTGCTGACGCTGTTTAATATTTTTATGGTTGTCAGGTATGGCGGAACTCCGGGAAGACTGCTCTTGCGCGCGAGGATTGTGAATGAGCGGGGAGATTATCCTACTGTGAAGCAGGCGTTCATCCGTTACAGTTTTTATCTGATTAACTCGCTGCTGGGAGTCATTGTTACTGCCGGGAATGGTTCGGTGACTGCGGCCGACAATTATTATTCCAATTGGGTGCCGCTCTGCACTGCGCTTGTTCAGATTGTCAGCTTCGTTATCCTCGTTGATTGTCTGATTATTGTATTTTCCAGGCGCAACCGGGCGTTCCATGATGTGATGGCTGACACCTATGTGGTGAAGAAGGCAGCGCTGGATGAGCTGAAGTAACCAAGTTGAACAAAGAAAAGGGATGGACAATAGGCAGCACTGCTGCTATGTTGACTGTCCCTTTGTTGTGTTGGCTGGGCCTGCCGCGCGCCCCTTGCTGGCTATTGCAGTCTAGGGGCTTTTTTTTGCTGAGATTTGGCAGCTGCCCGTTTCTTGCAACCTTTATTGTCTCCCGCACGTCAGATCCAGTAGCTGTTACTAAAGAATAGTTCCAATAATCGGGGAGATGACAACATGACAACTACATTTAAAACTATAGCTGGAATCGTTATATTAGCAGGTGTTATCGGACTTACGGCCTGTGATTCCTCCGGCAAGGCGGACACTGCAGCATCCGCACCTGTGGGCGGAACGGCTTCGCCTGCGCCGGCTGCGACGGCACCGGCAACCTTACAGCCAGAAGCAACTGCAACTGCTTCACCCGCTCAAGCTTCACCAAGCACAGGTGGCGGCAGCCCCACTGAAGCAGTGAAAGACAGTGCCAAGCAGCTGAAAGAGCTACTGCAGCTGGCTAAGCAGGGCAAAGTTCCGGGCGTAGAATATGCCGCGCAGAGCGGGATGATCGACGAGGTGGAGGCGGCATGGGGTGAACCGGACACGAAGGAATTCGCAGGCAAAGGGATCTACTCCACGTATAATGATAAGCATGTCGTATTTGGGTCTAATAAAGGCAGCCAGATTTTTGATGTCCGATCAAGTGCCGCAGATTTACAGCAGCTGACACTGAAGGAGATCGAGCAGACACTCGGCAAGCCGGACAACACGACAGTAAACGGCAGCGACAAGATCTACATTTACCAGGCAGGGAAGCAGTACCAGCTCAAATTCATCATCCCGGATTCATCGGGGACCGTGGATCATATTTCCGTATTCTGCGAGCAGGATTCTATTAATAATATGGCTGGCTAAAGCCAGCGCTGAAAGGAGAGCAGATCTGCAGCTTTAGTTGCGGATTTGCTCTTTTTTCATATGTACTGGAGCGGGCTGAAGTCCGGCTGATATAATACAACCATGGATTCATCTGTAGAAATGAGGATCAGCTATGCAATTGAAGTTTGATGAAAGCGAATTTACAGTGTCAGCCGGTGATATGACCATTCAGCTGTTGCCCAAAGAATTTGCTCTCCTGGAGTTTATGTACCGGAATAAGGGGCTTACCTTCAGCCGTGAACAGCTGCTGGACAAGGTATGGCCGCTGGAGTATCCGGTGGAACGGACAGTGGATGATCATATTTACCGGCTGCGCAAAAAGCTCCGCAAGCTTAGCGGTGTGGAAATCAGAACTGTCCGCGGCTTCGGCTACAGTCTGATCCTGCCGTCTGCTGCAGCCGCATATCCTACCTTGTTTGACCCCGAACTGCGTGATACGATGCGGGATGTATTCAACAAGTTTCATGTCTATGGCCAAGGTAAATCGATCCTGACCCTTGCGGCCCAGAAGGATACGCTCGGTTTCGAGCTGGATCAACATTACAGAATGGTGATTCATTTTATGCAGGGAGATTTGGAGTGGCTGCTGGATACGGTAGAAGTGCCGCTCGAAGACCGCCTGTTTTCTTTGATCCTATTCTACATGTTCTCCGGTGATCCCAAGGTAAAGCTGGCTTTTTGCGAACAGGTGATTGAAAAGAAGCTGCTGCGTCCGGCGGATCATCTGGAACTGGAGATTCTTACAATTCTCGATTTGTTTATCCTGGCTGGTGAACCGGAGCGGGCGCTGGAGCAGCTGACACAATCTTATGAGGTCATTGCAGAACTCGGGTATGAAAACTTCGTTCCGGCAACGATGATTACCGAGCTGCTTGCGCATCTGGCTGCGGGGGCAGGAGATGAGGAGCTGGACCGGCTGGATGAAGCCATCAGGCAGGAATTGCGGGATAAGCCTTTTTTACGGGAAACCGGCAGCTATAAAATCGTAAAGGGACTCTGGCTGATGCGGAGCAAACAGTGGCGTGAAGCGGAACAGCTGCTGGATGAAGGGCTGCAGGTGCTGGAAATGTCCGGATTTGTTCCTTTGCGTTTATACGGCTTGTACCGGATTCATCACTTTTGCCGTGTATTTTTGCCAGATAACGTTCTGTATCCTAGATACGAAGGCAGGTTTAGAGCGGCAGTTGAAGATTGCGGGCTGAACCAGTTTGAACAGCCTTTGGAAAAACGGATGCTGAGCATGCTGAATTCCCTCTGATATTGCTCTGACAAATCTCATCTACATTAGGGTTACGAAATGATTTGATTCGTAGAGTCTATAGGTAACCTGGAGGAATGTCAGATGGAAGCTTCAACAAAGCAGGGGAATAGCCTGCTGCACAACAAAGTATACATGCGCGTATACAGCGCTTATGCCACAGCGAGCTTTGGCGACTGGTTCGATTCACTGGCCATTCAAGTGCTCGTCGGCTACCGCTGGCAGGCCAGTCCGCTGATGCTGGCTCTGATTCCTGTAGCGATGGCACTCCCGACAATTCTTCTCGGTTCTGTTGCCGGTGTAGCCGCCGACCGCTTGAACAAGCTGAAGCTGATGCGAGTATGTGATCTGCTTACCGCGTTCCTGACGGTGCTGCTGTTATTTGCTCCGAATATGCTGTGGCTGCTGCCGATGCTGGCGCTGCGTTCAGCCATTTCCACGCTCAATGTCCCTGCCCAGCAGTCCTTGACCCGGAGTATTGTCAGGGAGGATCAGCTGCTTCAGGCCTCCTCGCTTAACGGGCTCGTGAATCAAGGCTCCAAAATCGCCGGCCCGCTGCTGGGCGGATTGGCGCTCACGCTGCTTACACCGCAGTGGTGTATTTTGCTGAATGCGATCATGCGGGGCGGCTCTTACCTGCTGCTGCTTTCCGTGCGCAACATCCATACGGAAGAGGGGGATGTGGCTGATGCTTCAGAAGAGCGTGTTCCGCTCCGCACAATGTGGAAAGAAGGCTGGAGATTTATGCTGGGCAGCCGTATCCTGCTGAATATGATGCTGTTTGGACTGTCTGGAGCGCTTGTTATCCAGGTGATTGATTACCAGTTCACCAGCCTGTTCCGCGTTTTCTCTCCGACAGGGGAATCGGTGCTGGGCTGGATGGTTGCCGCATCCGGCGTAGGCGCCGTGCTGATCATCGTTGTTTTGAACAAGCTGAGTCAGGCCGTAAGCTATACTTGGAGGCTGGGTATGGGGTATGTTCTGATCGGAGTACCTGTTGCGGGTCTGGGTTTACTGCCGCCGGGCGCCTCGGTGGTCTGGGTGCTTGTGCTAGGGTTCGTACTGGGGATGGGGAATGGGATCTTTGCTGTTGCCTTCAATTATATGCTGCAAAAAGAAACCCCGCCGCACATGACCGGCCGCATCTTCGGTATCCAGAATACCGTGCTCAGCGCCGTGCTGGTTATCGCGCCGCTATTGGGCGGTCTGCTGGTGGAGTTCGCCGGACCTGCACGTATTTTCCTGATTTTCGGCCTCCTTCAGGCCATTTTGGGGCTGATCGGCCTGATCTTCGGCCGTGTGCTCTGGCGGGAAACCAAACAGGTTGACGTAAATACGGTAGAGCAGGCCAGCCAGATTGTCTGATGCGGTAAGTGCTGTTTCGGCAAGGCCGAACCACCGTTAACTACTCTAGTTGCACTCTGTACATTTTTTAATTGTACAGAATACACCTAAACGCCTAATACCAGCCAAAAAAGCTGGTTTAATTGCACGAAGTACACTTGCTGCAAAATTGCCAAGGGTTTGTTTGCTTTTTATGAAGGAGATACGCCCGGATTCACGAATGTGTAGAAGCGAGATGTGTTATTGCAGAACGCTAGAAGGAGATATACCTAAAACCGATAAAACCGCGCCGTATTCGCGGTCAGCATCGCTTCCGCCTGGGCGGCGGAGTAACCGTGCAGCGATCCCCAGGCTGCAGCAACCTCACGGATCATGGCCGGATGCGTAGGCCGTCCGGCAAAGGGACCCTCGAACGGCCAGGGGCCGTCGGTTTCCGCCATAACCAGCTTCGGGGGATAACGCCGGGCCAGGGTCTGGATTTCCGGCTCATAAACGATATCCGGGGTGAAGGAGATATGATAGCCGCGCTCAATCATTCGGCTGACGGCTGCTTCCGGCCCCTTGAACCAATGGAAATGAGCCTCCTTAATCCCATGCTTGTCCAGCAGATCGCAGGCAGTCAGCGCATCTTCATAGACAGCATGCAGCACAACCGGCTTGCTGAGGCGGGCCGCTAGGCCAAGTAGGGTATCGAGCAGCCGGATATAAGGCTCCAGCTCAAAAGCCTCGCCGCGCTCCAGCGCTTCCGCCCGCGAGTAATACGGCAGGCCGATTTCGCCTACAGCGGCCATATCTCCGGCATGGCGTTCGATGAAGTCCAACAGCGCCGCCAGCCCGGACGCTGTTGGCAGCGGCTGTTCGGGATGGAAGCCATAGGCCGGCTTCACAAGCCTGGGATACTGCCGGGCAAGCTTCTGAGTGCGAATGCAGGAATCCAGGTTCATCGAGACGGCGATCACAGACTCCACGCCCTGCACCGGAAGCCCCGGCAACATGTTCTCCAGCAGTAACGGATCATATTGTTCCAGATGAATATGGGCATCAATCATTGGCGCCAGACTCCTTAACGGTTGCAGGATATTCTTTGAATGGAATGAAGGTTACCGATTCGGGCACCATGGCCATTCCTGAACCGGCCGGTTTGTAGACCAGTTTCAGGCTCCCGATACTTTCCAGAAATCCGGTAGTCACATTTAACTCGGCTATCAGCCGGCCTGACTCTACACTATAGTAAGTCACCGTGCCGATGCCTGCCGTGTCGCTGATATTTCCATCTTCGGCCCGGTCCGGAAGCCGCAGAGTAACCTCCGCAGGGGAAGTCCCTTTAAGTTTCAGTGAGATTATCATATCGTTATGATCTGGAGTGATACTGGAGGACACTAGCTGGCTAGCCGCTTTCCAGGCCTCGGGAACGGTGAGCTCCTTCCACGTTTCCGGCTTGACGATGTGAATTTCCTGCTCGACTATGCCTGTACCGGTGCCAAGCGTCAGGATCACAACAGCCTCAGGCTGTCCATCCTTGTTCACATCCGCATAATAGAGCTCCGGAGGGTGGCTTAAATCCCTTGGCGTCTCCCAGCTAAACTTGTGTTTTTTGCCGTTCACTTCCAGAATATAACCTTTATACGTGGTCTGGTCTTTGAGTGCAGCGTAGATTTTGACCTTTGGATGATCCTTCGCTGTAGCAAGAGCTTTTGTGGGAGTACGCACGGTTGTGCTCACACTGCCCGAAATGATAGATACTGTATTTTTTTCCTGATCCAGCCGGAAGTCTGCGCCGGATAGCAGATTAAGTGCGGACGCTGGGATATACATACGCCCTTTTCGCAGAATAGCTTTGCCTTCCAGTGCGGATGTGTTGCCATAATAAAGGATCAGCTCGCTCCCGGGTTTGATTATTGTACTGCTGCTGTCATCCGTTATAGTTAACAGCTTCAGCTTATTATCCCACTGTAGTATGGCAGGGTAGAATTCAGTTAGTACTCTGACAGGCACATAAACAAGGCCGTGTTCTTGGAACGGATGAAGAGGGGAAAGGGCGGCTTCGCCATCGACAGTCAACTTAAGCGGTGTGGCAGCAAAAGTCTTATCTATAGCAGTTACTGCAGTGCAAGCGGCAAGAATGATTGCAGCAGCAGAGGCAGCGATCCATCGTTTCATAAAAGTTCCTCCAATACATAAGCAATCCAGTTTCTTTTATTATAGAGTAAATCGTCCACTCCCAGGTCACTTTCCGTTAACAAAGAGGAGACAAGCTTGTTACGGTTCAGGAATGGCGTATGTTAAAAGAATCATAGGATTGCCAAATGAAGAAATCAAAGTAATGAAAGACAAGATAGTAAAGAACAAATTATTGGGAAGCTAGTAGAATAACTTGATTGTAATACCGTGGGAGGTTGTACCAGTAGATTAGGAGGTTTGCGCGATGTCCATGCGGGAGGCTTTACGGTATTTTCGTCTATTGAACGGGAATGATTCAGCGAAGGAGAGTGAATGAATGTGCAGCGTTCCAAAGGGATTGTCATGGCCTCCGGGGGAGCTTTGTTATGGGGAGTCTCCGGGACTGTAGCACAGCAGCTGTTCCAGCAGGCGATGCTTCCGGCAGCTTGGCTGGTGACGGTAAGACTGTTAATTTCAGGCGGACTGTTCCTGCTGTTCTGCCTGCGCCAAGAAGGTTCGTTCGTCTGGCGGGTGTGGCTGGAGCGCAGATTCACTTTACAAATACTGCTGTTCGGACTGCTCGGCATGCTTGGCGTCCAGTTCACTTATTTTGCTTCTATTGAAAGCGGAAATGCCGCGATCGCAACGCTGCTTCAGTACCTGGCGCCGCTATTTATTCTCCTGTACACGATGGTCTGGAAAAGAACAAGGCTCACACCGCTGGATCTCATCGGTGCAACCCTCGCGCTTGCTGGCACTTATCTGCTGCTTACCGGCGGGAATACCGCACAGCTCACTGTGCCGCTAAAAGGCTTATTGTGGGGGCTTTTATCCGGTGTATCCCTGGCTTTCTACACTTTATATTCTGCTCCGCTGTTGAAGAAGTACAGCACCCCTCTGCTTATGGGCTGGGGAATGCTTGCCGGTGGTACCGGGATGAACCTGATTCATCCGTTCTGGTCGGCGCCGCCGTTAGAATGGTCACCATCCATTATTGGAGCTATTCTGTTTGTGATTGTGCTCGGGACGCTTGTTCCGTTCTATCTGTACATAGCCAGCCTTCGCTATATCGCTCCCCACGAAGCCAGTCTGCTCTCCTGCACCGAGCCGGTTTCGGCCATTGTGTTCTCCGTTCTCTGGCTGTCCGTACCCTTCAATGCGGTCCAGGCCATAGGGGCTGGAATGATTGTTCTGATGACCCTCCTAATCTCCCGCAGAGCGGCTGAAAAATAAACCGAACGAAATTTGCACAGCCCGCCAATATATAGTGTAAGCCTGAAGGGGGAATGGCGGATGAAGCATAGAGATGAATATTCGCAGCTCATTGAGCTCTCGCTAGCCGGCAGCGGTGAAGCTTATGGTGAGTTATACGAGGCGACCATTCGCGATGTCTACAGGACCGTGCGTTTCCTTGTTTCTGAGCCGCTGAATGCAGAGGATGTGGTGCAGGATATCTATATCGAGCTGCACCGCTCACTAGGTCAGTATGATCGGTCCCGTGATTTCAGACCCTGGCTGATGGGGCTGGTGATGAGGCAGATCCGTGCTTACCGCCGCAAGGGCTGGAAGCATCTACGGGTGATCAAGAAAGCGGAGCATACCCGAGAGAGTGTGGAGTATGATTTTGCGGGTGAAGTAGTAGACCGGTTATATAGCCGTGAACTTCTGGAGACCGTAAACCGGCTGCCTTTCAAGCTGAAGCAGGTCATTATTCTGCATTATCTGCAGGAGTATTCCCAGGAGGAGGTAGCTGCCATCTTGGAGATTCCGCTGGGAACCGTCAAATCCCGGATCCATGCTGCGCTGCAGAAGCTGCGCCAGAAGCGCCAGGCTGACACCATCCGAATCAGAAAGGTGGAGGATATCCATGAGTCTTGAGCATAAGCTGCGGCAGGCGCTTCGGGAGCAAGCCGAAGGCTGGAGTGCTCCACCTGAACTGAAGGGCAGAATCCTTAGCGGGATTACTCCAAGTCAAGGGGGAAGACGCATGAAGAGATGGCTTGTGGCCACCATTGTAGCTGCTGCATTATTAATTCCGACAGGAGCTTATGCCGGATATACTTATTTGGCCGATTCCGTCTATGGCTCTCAGGAGCATTTGGTGCAAATGGGAGGAACCCGGGAAGGGTATGATCATCTTGAGGCCAAGCTGCAGCAGGCAAAAAACAGTTTGAGTGAAGAAGATTATGCCGCACTAACTGCATTGCTGCATCAACTTGGCGCCTATAACCTGAAGATGGCCGATGCGGAAGGGGTGCTTCATCCGGAGAAGCTAAGCAGTACAGATCAGGAGAGCTATAAGGAGCTGACTCTAAAGCTTGAGCCTTATTTTCAGAAATTAGAACAGACAGAATCATCCACAAAAAGGGATCCAGTAAATACGGTGGACAGCAGCACATTTTGGGATCAGCAGCTGATCAAAGGAGAACAAATCTTCAGCGGTGAAGAGCTGGCCAGCTTCAAGCAGCTGATAAGCGAACTTAAAGCCTTCAATAATCAAATAACCGGTCAGGACGGCAGCACACATCCGGAGCGGTTAACGGAAGAAGAGTCAGCGCGGCTTAAGCAGCTGTATGAAGAACTCACTCCTTATTTGAAGCAGCTTGGTATAATGATCAAACCAGTCTCATAACTCGCAGTAAAGGGCTGCTGGCTTTTGCCGGCGGCCCTTTTTTTACATTCAGTATTGTAAATGTTCCTAGTTCTCAGTAAAGTATGCATACAAGCGGATTTTTATTCATTGATGCACTGAGTCTAATGTCCTATATTTTGACATATACCTCTAAAATATGTACGGGAGGTAATGAAGATGGATAATGTTGAGTTCCTCCGCAAGCAGATTGAAGCGGAACGGGCCAGATTAAATCAAATGGAACAAACATATGGCTTGCTTCACCCGAGTGTGATCAGCCAATCCATGAAATTGGATGAATTAATAAATACATATACAAGACTGGAATGCAGTGAAAAGTAGGATCTGGCATATCCGGCACTGCCGCTGCTTCAACTATCGTTTTATGCCCTCGAAAGCGGCGGTCGTCAAATATTTGATAAAAGCTTCATCGAGGGTATCCCCTGTAATTAAAAGCCTGTAGAAGATAGGGCCGTAGAGCAGATCAATGCAGCTTCCAATATCCAGGTCCGCTTGTAATTCGCCCCGCATAACGCCCCGCTCCAATAACTGGCGTGCCTCCTGACGGCGGGGGGCAAAGAATCTTGTCCGGTAGGCTTCAGCCAGACCGGCATCGAATTGTCCCTCACCGATCAGCTCCGTAATCACCTTGCCCTCGCGGCTGCGGAGAAACACCGCCAGATTCGTCGCATGAATCACAATATCCTCCTGAACCGAACCCGTATCGGGTACTGGCAGTCTTGCTGAAGCCGCGGAGAGATAGCCGTCCATAACTACGGCTGCCTTATTAGGCCACCATTTATAAATGGTGGCTTTGCTCACTTTGGCCCGCTCAGCGATTTTTTCTACAGTTACCGCACCAAATCCGGTCTCCAGCAGCAGCTCGTACGATGCCGCCAGAATGGAAGCCTCCGCTTCGTTATTACGTGGCCGTCCTCTTTTTTTATCCATTCCTATTCCTCCTGGTGAAAGGTTCACTCCGAATCCGTTACTAAACAAAACTATACGTACATTATACAAAATTAATCATGATAATAGCCAGTCTGCAGCAGGAAGCGTCCAAATAAGCATGCTCAAATATTTATTTAGGTGTACCTATTTACAAAACTGAACGTACAGTATATTATAAGAACATAATTATTAAACTATACGTACAGTATTTAAAAATGAAAGGTGGAATTCAAATGAATCAGGTAAGTCGAATGGACCGGATACATCAGGCAAAGAACAGTTCGGAGAGCAAAACAATCCCTGCCTGGATTACATTTCTGCTGGCAGCCTCGTGCGGACTTATCGTTGCCAACCTCTATTATGCCCAAACGCTGATCGGGCCGATCGCGGCGGCTACGCATCTATCTTCCGGCGCAGCAGGTCTGATCGTGACTCTGACTCAAATCGGTTATGTGCTCGGCCTCATATTCGTAGTTCCGCTCAGTGACATCATTGAGAACCGCCGTCTTACGGTAATCTCTCTATCTGTCGTAGTGGTTGCGCTGGTCGCAGCCACACTGGCCTCGAATGCAGCCCTGTTTCTAGGAGCGTCGCTCTTTATCGGGCTCGGTTCGGTAGCCGCCCAGGTTCTGGTGCCGTACGCCTCCTTCTTAGCTGCGGAAGAGCATCGCGGCCGGGTGGTAGGCAATGTGATGAGCGGGCTGCTGCTTGGTATCATGTTCGCCCGGCCCTTGGCCAGCTTTGTCTCGGGACTCTGGGGGTGGCATGCGATCTATGCTATTTCAGCGGTAGTAATCGCCCTGCTGACCATTCTGTTATCCCGTGTTCTGCCGCAGCGCCAGCCCGTTCCTGCAATGAACTACGGCGGACTGATCCGCTCCCTCGGAACCCTGCTGAAGAATACACCGGTGCTGCGCCGCCGGGCGATTTATCAAGCCAGTCTCTTTGGAACCTTCAGCCTGTTCTGGACGACCGTTTCACTGCGGCTGGCAGATACGTATCACTTGAGCCAGCAGGGGATTGCACTGTTTGCACTGGCTGGTGTCGCTGGTGCCATCGCCTCTCCGGTTGCCGGGAGATGGGCTGACCGGGGCTGGACCCGTCCGCTTACCGGTCTGGCCTTTATGCTGGCAGCCGTCGCCTTTCTAATCGCTTATTTGTTTCAAAATGATTCCAGGGTTACCCTGGGGCTGCTCACTCTGGCGGCAATTTTGCTGGACATGGGCGTGTCCGGGAATCTGGTGCTGGGCCAGCGGGCAATTTATTCCCTGGGCAATGAAGCAAGAGGACGCTTAAACGGATTGTTCATGGCGATTTTCTTCGTGGGCGGAGCTATTGGCTCTTCACTGGGGGGCTGGTCGTATGCCTACGGCGGCTGGGGAATGACGACTTTGATCGGGCTGGCAGTGCCGGTCCTGGCCTTCCTGTACTACTTGACTGAGACAAAACAAGCGTAAACCGACAGTGTAAAGTATGCGCTATTCAAGGAACTGTTCTCCGGGCTGAATTTCAGTCTGGAGAGCAGTCTTTTTTTATTGAAAGTACCCGCATGTAAGATAGCCAAGCCCTTCCGCCCTGTGCAACATAATCCGCATACAGCAGTGAAATAATCCACGATACTAGGGGGACGTTTTTAGGTGTTAATGCCGTCGGATAAAATAAAGAAAGAAACCCAAAGTCTACTGACTTGGATTTCTTTCTTTTACTTACTCGACGCGGAATTTAGAGGCGGATTCGGCCAGATTTTTAGTGAGCTGGTCAATGGTTTCTACCATCTCAGCCAGCTGTTCAATGGTAGAGGATTGTTCCACCATGGTGGCGGTGACTTCTTCCACCGAGGCAGAAACTTCTTCACCGGTAGCCGAGAGGCTTTGAGCCGAATCGAGAACGTCGTCCTTGTCTCTTTGCAGATGAGCAATTTCGTCGGCCATCGATTTAATTTGATCCGTGATGTCCGTGATTTTGTCCAGAATGGTTTGGAATGCCCCCTGGGTTTGTCCAACCAGCTCATCCTGCCGGGCGGAGATGTTATTAATCACAATTACGCTATCATTATTTTCTGCGACAAAATTAAGATTTTGTTGAATGATGTCATAGATTTCATTGGATTGCTTCGAGCTCTGCTCAGCGAGCTTCCGGATCTCGGAGGCCACTACAGCAAAACCTCTCCCGTGTTCCCCGGCTCTTGCGGCTTCGATCGATGCATTCAGCGCAAGCAGATTCGTTTGAGCAGCGATTTGATTGATCGCTCCTGTAATATTGCTGATGCTGTTGGAGCTTTCCTGAAGTTTCACTGTGATCGCCGAGATTTTCTGGACCTCTTGTTCATTCTTGTCACTGATCTGAATTAAACCATCAACAACCTGATTGCTTGTATGGAAGACCTCGATGATTTCTTCAGCTCTTTGTCTGACGGATTGCGCATTATCGTTGATCGCAGCAAACTTCTCACTGAATCCATAGAACTTATCGACGATATGCTCAGTATCCTTGGACTGCAGTTCCATTGCCTGGGCAATACCTGTGGAGGTTACCGAAGTTTCATTAATGGAGCGGGCTGTCTGTTTAGAAGTTTTCTCCAGTTCATTGGTGCTTGTGTTTAGCACGGAGATAGAATTATTCATATGGGTGATAAGCTCTTTATTTTGCCGGACCATGATATTAAAGCTGTCAGCCAAATCCTTGAATTCGCTTTTATAGCGGCCATCGGCACCTATGGTCAAATCTCCGGTTGCCAGTGTTTTGAACAGCGAGGTCAGCTTGATAACAGGTTTGGTAATAGAGCGGGACAACAGCATACCAAAAGCAATGGCGACAAGCAGGGCGGCGACCGTTACAATGAAGATTTTCATCAGCATATCCTGAATAGGACGTTTAATGTCAGCGTAGGAATCGATAACGGAAATGGTAAGATCGGCCTTTGGAATTTTGTTAATTCTCAGATATTCGTTCGCCAATTCGATGGACTGCGTAACCAGCTCATCCGTTGCCCTGATCGCCAGAAAATCATTCATCCCCTGAGTGCCAGCAAGACTTTGTCCGATCCGGGTAGGGTCGGTGGAGTTATACAGGATAATTCCGCTCCGGCTCAAAATCTCTATTTTACCTTGCCCATTAATTTTAATGTTGCCCAGTTTATCCAGGAAGAAGCTGCTGTCCACGGTCATGGCGAAGACCCCAATTACCTTGTCATCCAAATCTTTAATTGGCTGGGAGAATGCAATTAATAATTTATCGCTGCTTTTGGACTGGATGGCATCGCTGATAAAGGATTGGCCCTTGAACGCTTCTGTGAAATATTCACGGTCTGCGCGGGACTGACCTATGTTGTCTGTGTTTGTTCCTGCAAGAATAGTTCCTTTAGAATCCAGAACAAGTAAAAAGCTAATGCTGCTTCTGCCGTTCATGCTTTCCTGAAGAATCCCATTGGCTTTTTCATAGTAGGGATTTTCTGAAGAAAAAAACTCTTGCTCGGACAGCGTTCCTTGTGCCCTAAGATTCAACAGTTGTTTGAAGGTATTGTGCACTGAAATTACATATGAGGTCTGCTCCTGCAGCTGCATTGAAGTCCACAGCCCTTCACCTATACGGTCCCCGTTTGCGTTTATTTCATCTTTGCTCTTTCGCAGCAACAGATCCGAGGAGACAAAATATACGGTTACCGATGTCGCCAAGAGCACTACAGCAACTAGCAGGCTTAATAAAATTGGAAGCTTAACCCTCAGCGAGATATTGCGTATTTTATTAGATATTTTTTTTATTTTCCCCATAGTGTTCATTCCCCTTTAGCTTTTTAAGTCCCTGCAGACAGGCACGCTACATTATCGGCTATGAATAGATAAAATTTTAATGAGAAATCTTTCCAATGTAACCTTCCGGTTCTAAGTTAAGAGGCTGTGTGTGCTAGCAATCTAGTTATAACAAGTATTTGTGTAAGCAATATGATATAAAAATAAATAAATCTGAAGTCTTTGAACACTATGTTATATGTAATATAGAGATAATTTTTCCTATGCTATAATGAGCAAAAATAATGCTGCGGGGGCTGAAAAGCTTTGAACAACCAAAATGAAACAGGTCTTGATCAGTTGCTGGAATCTTTAAAAATATCACTGCCGCTAGTACAGCGCTTATTTCCTATTGATGTGATGTTCGCCCTGGCGGATGTAGAGAAGTTTATTTACTATCTTCCGGGAGCAGAGCTGGATGTCCGCATACAGGAGGGGATGCCCATCCCGCCAAGCGGAGGAATCCGGGCAGCGCTGGAGACCGGTGACACGGTTAGTGCCGATATTCCCAAAGAAATTTACGGCTGGCCCTTTAAGTCAACCTCCATGCCGATCCGGAACGGGGAAGGGGCGATTAGCGGTGTGTTTACCATTGGCATCAGCCTCAGCAATCAGGAAACCTTAAGCGATGCTGCCAACTTACTGTCTGTCACTTCCGAAGAGATCAGCTCGACCTCGGAAGAAATTGCGGGCACGGCTTCTGACCTGGCGAACATTGTAAGTGATCTGAAGGGGCTCGGCCAGACTGTGGTTGAAGAGCTGCACAAGACCGACGAGATTCTGGATTTCATCAAAAAAGTGGCCGACAACTCTAACCTGCTTGGTCTTAACGCGGCCATTGAAGCGGCGCATGCCGCCGAGCACGGCCGGGGGTTTGGCATAGTGGCGCAGGAGATCCGGAAAATGTCCGTTTCCAGTGCCTCATCCGCCAAAGAGATCACCGGTATCCTGGATAGAATCAAGAAGAATATCCATCAGATGGATGCAACATTGCTGGAGTGTCTGGCACAAAGTGAGCGTCAGGCTGCGGCAACAGAGGAAATTACGGCCTCGATGCAGCAGCTGGCTGCCTCCGCTGCAGAGATTGAAAAGATTGCCCGGCTGATCTAAGGAAAGACGTAACTGAAACTTAAGGCCCGCGCCCATCGCGGGCTTTTTGGCGCGGCCGGAAGGCCGCCCGTGATTATCCTTCCGGCTTGTCATGCCCGTCTGCATAATGCAGGCAAGTCCCTCATAGACATGTACTAATCAATGCTTTTCAAAACAGGTTAAGGGGATGATGTCATGCGCCGGATAACATGGGTACTCGCGATCATTATGAGCGTGGCCCTGGTGCTCGCAGGATGCGGGAAGAAGGATGCCGCGTCTGTGGTCAAGGATTTAAACGATGTGTCTGACAAGCTGGAGAGCAAGCAGGGTGCCTATCAAGGTTCGGGCACGATGACCCTGTATACCGGTGAACAGCCGCAGGAGTATAAGGTGGAAGTGTGGTACAAGAATCCTTCGTATTACCGGATCAGCCTCTCGAATGTGCAGAAGAACGTAACACAGATTGTCCTTCGTAATGATGAAGGGGTGTTCGTGCTCACGCCAAGCCTCGGCAAAAGCTTCCGCTTCCAGAGCGACTGGCCGGACAGTCAAGGCCAAGTCTATCTCTACCAGACGCTGCTCCACGGCATTACCGCCGATAACAACCGCCAGCTGACCGAGGATGGAGACAATTATGTGTTCGAAGTAGCGGCGAATTATCAGAGCAGTGCACTGGTGCGCCAGAAGATCTGGCTGGCCAAAAAGACTTATGAGCCTAAGCAGGTGCAGGTCTCCGATTCCGAAGCCAAGGTTGTGGTGGACGTGAAGTTTGACAGCTTCAAGTTCGATCCGGAGTTCACCAAGGATTCCTTTGATATGCAAAAGAATATGGCAACCGGAACGCCTTCCGAAAGCACGGTAGCCGAGGTTGACGACAACGGCAATCCGGTAAGCTCGCAGGCTGACGGGGAAGAGGCTAGCCAGGTTACCGCGGAGCTTGGCGATTTCGGAGTGATTGAGCCGGATTACATACCGGCCGGCGTTAAGTACAAGGATTATCATAAAATCGAAGGCAGCAATGATCATGCGGTGCTCATCCGTTATGACGGGGATTATCAATATACTATTATGGAAGCCCGTCCGCTGGACCGTGCCGTATCGCTGGCTCCGGGAACTCTGATCGATCTCGGATTCACCGCAGGAGTATTGACTGGTGATGAACAGCAGACCCTGACCTGGATGAACGACGGTGTGGAATTCCGGATTACAAGCGCAAATCTTCCGGTTGACGAAATGATGCAAATTGCCGCTTCTATGGAGGCACAAACGGGTAAGTAATAATCAGTAGGCGGATACTGCGTATTGTGGGAGTCTTTCCTCTACAAGCCGTATCCGCTTTTTCCTTTATTTGGCGAACTCAGGCCCGCTGCGGAATCTGCAAGAAGATAATGCTGCTTACATTGACAGCCGCCTTCGATTAGCATTACCATTGGCAGTAAGACCAAGTTCATTGCTGCTATCTGCAATGACGTTTTACTACAATGTAAGAAGGTGACCCTGAAGTGCAAGCAAGCTATCGACCTACAGTTGCCGAGATAAATCTGGATGATCTGCGTGCCAATTATGAGGCTTTCCGTGCGGCGCTGCCGGCGGAGACCAAATTCATGGGATGCGTCAAAGGAAATGCGTATGGCCATGGAGCAGTGGAAGTGACCCGGGAGCTTGAACGGCTGGGAGCGGATTATGTAAGTGTAGCTTTTTTGGATGAGGCATTGGAGCTGCGTCAGGCGGGAATACTACTTCCTATTCTGGTGCTGGGCTACACCTCTCCGGAAGGGATAGCCGCTGCCTGGAAGAACAATGTAACCGTGACACTATTCACACCGGAGGTGCTGGAGGCGGTAAGACAGCTTCCAATAGATCCGGAGCACCGGCTGAAGGTGCACATCAAGATTGACAGCGGGATGGGAAGGCTGGGTCTTTTGCCGGCTGACGCGCCCGGTTTCATTGCTGAAGTGCATTCTGTAGCGCAGGCGGAGCTGGAGGGAATGTTTACCCATTTTGCCAAGGCAGACGAAGAAGACAAAAGCTATACACTGTTGCAGTACCGGCGATTCATGAGCGTGGCGGAAACGCTTCGGGACAACGACATTCATATCCCGATCATACATACGGGCAATAGCGCTACGGCCATTGATACACCTCTCCTATCCATTAACATGGTGCGTGTAGGCATAAGCTTGTACGGATTTTATCCCTCAGCAGAGGTAAACCACAGGCTCGTTGCTTTACACCCGGTAATGACGCTGAAGACGCAGGCGGTATATATCAAAACCCTGCCGCCCGATTGGGGCATCAGCTACGGCACCCGGTACTTCACGGACAGCGAAGAGATCATTGCGACGCTGCCTGTGGGGTACGCAGACGGATATTCCCGCATGCTGACAGGCAAAGCGGAGGTGCTAATACGTGGACGTCGCGTTCCTGTCGTCGGAACAATCTGCATGGACCAGTGTATGGTAACGCTCAAATCTTTCGCTGAAGAAGCGGAACAAATCAAAGCTGGCGAAGAGGTTGTACTCATCGGCCGCCAGGGCGATGCGCTGATTACAGCGGATGAACTGGCGCTCCATTTAGGGACAATTCACTACGAGGTAATCTGTATGCTGGCCCACCGGGTGCCCCGCGTGTATGTACGCGAAGGTGCTGCTCCTAACCTGGTGAACCCCTTGCTGAAGCCTTAAATGTGTGACCAAGTGCCTTGTACAGGAACGTAATCCAAGGATTAAACGTGTAGGCGAGTGTGACTTATGGTCTATACGAACCGCCATTTCTAGTTTATAATGGGATGCAGCATACTTGATATACTGGCGGCATATATTCCTTGTATAAAATTCCTTGTATATTGTAACACTGGAACACAAGGGCAGAAGGTTTGTGGGGGTGGAAGAGAAGTTGGCCAATTTGCAGAACACCAAAAGAATTATGATCAGTTTGCCCGATCATCTCTTGCAGGAAGTGGATGGTATCGCTCAATTGGAGAACTCTAACCGGAGTGAATTGATCAGGCAGGCTATGAAGCTGTATTTAACGGAACGGAAGAAACGTACGATCCGGGAGTCAATGCAGCGGGGATACATGGAGATGGCTAAGATCAATTTGACAATGGCAAGCGAGGCGTTTCTCGCAGAGGAAGATGCAGACAGTACTCTTGGCCGCTTAGTAAGCGGGGTGTAGATATTGATCGTTAAACGCGGCGACGTTTTTTTTGCCGACCTTTCGCCGGTAGTAGGTTCTGAACAAGGCGGAGTAAGGCCGGTACTGGTCATACAGAACGATATTGGCAACCGATTCAGCCCGACGGTCATTGTGGCGGCGATTACCGCCCAGATCCAGAAGGCCAAACTGCCGACGCATGTGGAAATTGATGCGGCTGCTCATGGCTTTGACCGGGATTCCGTCATTTTGCTGGAGCAGGTCCGGACGATTGACAAACAACGCTTAACCGATAAGATCACCCATCTTGATGATGAAACAATGAAAAAGGTGGATGATTCGCTGCAAATCAGCCTGGGCCTGATCGATTTCTAGATTGGGGCAGGAACCAATAACCGGGTTATGGGGAAGACGCACTGCTTAGGCAGTGCGTCTTTTTAAGATATACGGTTCGTAGCAGTTAACAGACAGGATCAACACTATTTGATATACACACCAGCTTCATGCTACAATTAGACCGGATGGTCGGTTTAGAAGGGGGTTGTCAGCATAAAAGGACGTTCGGATGGAGAAGAAACGAAGAAGCGGATTGTGCAGCAGGCAGCGCAGCTGTTTGTCCAGAAGGGGTATGCCGCTGTAACCATGAATGAGGTCTGCACTGCGGCTAAAGTAAGCAAAGGAAGCCTGTACCACCATTTTCCCAGCAAGGATGAGCTGTTTCTATATGTGGTCGAAGATGATACGGAGCAGTGGCTCTCGGAGTGGGAAGAGATAAAAAGCAGACTCAGCGGGGTCGAAGAACGCCTTTATGCGCTGGGTGAGCATTACGCGAATGATTTTCAGAATCCGCTAATCCGCGGACTTGAGGAATATGCAAGGTCCCGTACCCACTCGGATGAGATTTATGAGCGGCTCTCACAGCTGTATGAATCCGGGGCATCGGCCTGCCGTAATCTGCTCAAGGAAGGTATGGACTCAGGCTACCTGATTCAGAAGGATCTGGATCATTATGTTGTGATTGTCAGCGGCATGCTGGAAGGGATCGGCAGAGTCAGCGAAATTACAGCACCGTCGGAGGGACCGGCAGAGATTAAGAAGGTTTACCGGGATGCTATCAGCCTGCTGCTGCAGGGAATGCGTGCCAGATAGCTATTAAGAAGCTTACAGTAAAGGACCGGAATAAAGGCCATTTGCAAAGGAGCTTCTCATGTCCTTAATTAGACCGGATGGTCGGTCTTATATTGCGGGTGAGATTTTTTTGAAGCTATAGGAATGGCATCTGGCGGATAAGCGGATATTGAACATGGGAAATTTTTTTTGCATAACTGAATGTGTTATTACGGAGGGAATACAATGTCACTATTGTTAAGAAACCGCGGCGCGATGCTGATGCTGATGATTAGTATATTTTTGACCTTTACCGGGATTGGCCTGGTTGTTCCGATTCTGCCGACTTACATGAACGAGCTGCATATCGGTGGCAGTGTCGTAGGAATGCTGGTGGCTGCATTTTCGCTGACCCAGCTGATCGTGTCGCCTCTAGCCGGCAGGCTGTCTGACCGGACGGGCCGCAAAAGAATTATTGTTCTGGGACTGATAGTTTTTGCGTTCTCCGAGCTGGCCTTTGGGGTAGCCCATCAGCCGTGGATGCTGTTCGCGGCCCGGATGCTCGGCGGCATCGGAGCGGCAATGATTATGCCGGCAGTTATGGCTTATGTGGCGGATACCACTTCCATGGATGAACGGGCCAGAGGTATGGGACTGATCAACGCGGCCATAACTACCGGGTTTATTATCGGACCGGGAATCGGCGGCTATCTGGCCGAGTTTGGCATCCGGGTACCGTTCTACGCGGCTGCTGTGGCGGCGGCTTTTGTAGCTGTTTTAACGTTTATTTTACTGCCGGAGTCACGTGCTGCTGCGGTTAATGACCCTGCTTCTGCACAGCAGAAGAGTGAGAGTCTTGTAGCCCAATTGCTGCGTTCTAATCGTGAACCGTATTTTATCGGACTGATTATTGTATTCGTCATGTCCTTCGGCCTTGCGAATTATGAAACAGTGTTTGGACTGTTCGTTGATCATAAATTCGGCTTTACCCCTAAGGATATCGCGTTTGTACTGACCTTTGGCTCGATTGCCGGTGCTGTAGTTCAGCTGACTGTCTTTAGCTGGATTCTGAACCGTTTTGGTGAAAACCGGGTGATCTCCGTGTGCCTGCTGGCTTCGGGTGTGTTCATTCTGCTGACCCTGTTTGTCCATGGGTATTTTGCCATCATGACCGTGACGTTCATCGTGTTCCTGGCCATGGATATCCTGCGCCCGGCTGTCGGCACACAGCTGTCCAAAATGGCTGGTGAGTCTCAGCAGGGCTTTGTGATGGGCATGAACTCTGCCTACACGAGTCTCGGCAACATTGCCGGTCCGATTGTGGCTGGAATTTTGTTTGATCTGGACATTAATTTTCCGTACGGTGCAGCTGCGCTTGTACTGGTTCTGTGCTTCCTGATGTCGCTTGGCACCGGTAAGCGGATGGCCCGGCGCAGTCTGCAGGCGAAATAAACATATGGCCGGGTGGTGTGGTGATGCAGTATCCGGCTTACTTTGGTACAGCGGCAATCTGTGATACTATTTTATATAGAAAAGTTATGATATTAGCACGTTTACGGAAAGAGGGATACTATTGGCAGCAGAGAATACGAATGCCGGTAATCAGCAGGAGGATGCGGCAATCCGGCAGGAACAGGAACTGATCCTCGCGGCAATTGCCAAGGAGCTGGGGATCAGCCTGAAGCAGGTGCGGACGACGGTAGGGCTTTTGGATGAAGGGAACACGATTCCGTTTATTGCGCGGTACCGCAAAGAAATGACCGGTGAGCTGGATGAAAACGCGCTTCGCGATATTGAGGAACGGCTCGGTTACCTGCGCAATCTGGGAGACCGCAAGAAGGATGTTATCCGCAGCATTGAGGAGCAGGGCAAGCTGACACCGGAGCTGCATCAGCAGATTATGAAGGCGGTCAAGCTACAGGAAGTAGAGGATCTGTATCGTCCGTTCAAGCAAAAGCGTAAGACAAGAGCGAGTGTGGCTAAGGAGAAAGGGCTGGAGCCGCTGGCGGATTGGGTAATGGAACAGCGCCGGCAGGGTTCTCCGCTCGAAGAGGCCGCTAAATATATAGATGCAGATAAAGGTGTGGAGAGTGCCGAGTTGGCGCTGCAGGGTGCGATGGATATTATCGCCGAGAACATTGCCGATGATCCGGAGATCCGTGCGTGGGTCCGCCAGTATACGGCCAGCCAAGGGATTCTGGTCTCGGAGGCCAAGGATGCCGCGCAGGAGAGTGTATATGAGAACTACTATAGTTACCGTGAACCGGTACATAAAATGCCGCCGCACCGTATTCTCGCGATTAACCGCGGAGAACGGGAGGGTGTGCTGAAGGTCGGCATTGAGGTAGTCCCGGACAAGATTCATGCCTTCATCACGCGCAAGCTGATCAAAGGGCCATCCCCGGTCAAGGAGCTGCTGGAAGCCGTAACGGAGGATTCCTATAAACGGTTGATTGCCCCGTCGGTAGAGCGTGAGGTGCGCGGGGAAATGACCGAGAAGGGCGAGACGCAGGCGATCTCGATCTTCTCGGGCAACCTGCGCAGTCTGCTGCTGCAGCCGCCGGTCAGAGGCCTGAGCGTGCTTGGCGTGGACCCGGCTTACCGCACCGGCTGCAAACTCGCTGTGGTGGACGACACCGGCAAGCTGCTGGAGGTGGCGGTCACGTATCCGACGCCGCCGAACAACAAGAAGAAGGAGGCGGCGGCCAAGTTCAAGGAGCTGATTGCCAAATACGGCATCCAGCTGATCGTCATCGGCAACGGTACCGGCTCGCGGGAGACGGAGCAGTTCACCGCGGAGGTCATCGCCGAGATCGGTGATCCGGAACTGGCGTACCTGATCGTTAACGAAGCGGGCGCCAGCGTCTATTCCGCCTCCAAGCTCGCGCAGGAGGAGTTCCCGGATCTGGATGTGGCTGAGCGCAGCGCCGCATCGATTGCCCGCCGCGTGCAGGATCCGCTGGCGGAGCTGGTGAAGATCGACCCGAAGGCGATCGGAGTCGGGCAATACCAGCATGACGTCTCCCAGAAGCATCTGGAAGAAAGCCTCAAGGCCGTCGTGGAATCGGCCGTTAACCATGTCGGCGTCGACGTGAATACAGCTTCGCCGTCGCTGCTCTCGTATGTGGCGGGAGTTAACTCGACGATCGCCAAGAATATCGTGAAGTTCCGCGAGGAGAACGGCAAGTTCACCACGCGCAAGGCACTGCAAAAGGTGCCGCGCCTCGGCGCGAAGTCCTATGAGCAGTGCATCGGGTTCCTGCGTATTCCTGAAGGGGAGAATACGCTGGACCGTACGCCGATCCACCCGGAATCGTATCCGGTGGTCGACCGGCTGTTCCGGGAGCTCGGGCTGGACGTAGCGAAGCTAGGCAGCCGCGAGGTCGCGGCTGAGCTCGAAGCGCAGGATGCGGCTGAGCTCGCCGTGAAGCTGGATGTCGGCGTGCCTACGCTGCGCGACATCCTGGAGAGCCTGCAGCGCCCGGGCCGCGATCCGCGCGAGGAGCTGCCGCTGCCGATCTTCCGCACCGATGTGCTGAAGATCGAGGACCTCGTTCCCGGGATGGAGATGCAGGGAACCGTCCGCAACGTCATCGATTTCGGCGCCTTCGTCGACATCGGCATCAAGAACGACGGGCTGGTGCATATTTCCCAGCTTAGCGGCAGCTTCGTCAAGCATCCGATGGACGTTGTCTCTGTTGGAGACAACGTTACCGTCTGGGTGCTTGGCGTGGACCTCAAGAAAGGCCGGGTCAGCCTGACCATGCGCCAGCCGCGTGAGGTTGCCGGAAGCGTGAAATAGATAGAACTGCGCTTGGCCAAATGTTTATGTGTGAAGAAGATTGAACAGCCAGAAATAGGCTGAAACAGAGGATGTTCCATTGACCGGGTAAGGGCGGTTAGGGCAATGTCATTAAGATAAGCTCAAAGATAAGACTCGCAATAAAATGGAATCCAAAACGGCATGGGGAAAAGCCCTGTGTCGTTTGTTTTTTGTGCAAACAAGGAAAAAAGCGTACAACAAACAAAGCGCATAAAATATCCGCTTAAAAAATGTTCATATGAAATGAATTATGCTACTCTGTAGACGAAGCTAACGACTGATTTCCAGCGGATTTTGCGCGTATTCTGCTGTCCTGGGCGAAGGGATCGAATCGGCAAAATGTTTTTTCGAATCAGTGCTTCGACATCGGGCGGGGGTTCATCGTCCCGTGAGCGCAAGAAATGTCTACAAACATGAACGGCAACCGTGAAGTTGACTTGGTAAGGGTGGCGTTTATCCGTTTGGGAAATGACTACGTGCGAGGTAGTCATTTCAACGAAATTGTACAGGATCATTCTTGCGAATATCTCTTGGGCGATGGACTCTTGTTTCTTTGCGTGAAAACTCGTCAGTCCGACGGTATATTTTAAGGCCCTAAAAGAGGTTTCAATACCCCATCGCATGTTATAAATCGATTTGATCTCACCGGGTGGAAAATCAGCGGCAGAAAGATTCGTAATGACCGTTTCATAAACGCCGCTCGGCAGGATGAAACGAACTACCCGAAAGGAAATCGGGTAAAACAAGTTCTCCCGCAAATCCAAAAAATCAAAGGTAGATGTGGAAGGGACGAACTTGTATATTTCGGGAAGAGCCTTGACTTCTTTGGTTTGTTTTTTGGTAAGTGTCAGATGAATGTCAATATCAAACGCTCCACCAGAGGGCAGGCACAATCCGGATAGAATACCATTCGAACTCAAATCCTTAACCCGGACAACATAGTTCCACCCTTTGCGTTCCATATGCGCAAAATTGTTGTAACTTTCATACCCTCGATCGGCGATAACAATCGTTTTTCCTTGAATCGGGGAACGGTCAACCATAGCAGCCAGCGCCTTTCCCTCGTTACACAATCTTCGTGGCTGAACGATGGCATCTACGTAAAGTCTGTTGCATAAGTCATAGGCTGCGTTCAAATGCAGAAGGTTGTAGCCTTTCATATTCGGTTGACTTTGGAAATAGGTGTCCGTATCCGACCGGTCCGTTGCGATATGCAAATCCGAACCGTCAATGGCCAGTAATTGATACCCTCGGTAGCGCTTGATATCCGTATAGGACTCTGTAAATTTGTGAAACAAGAATTCTACAGCAGAGGGCAGGATTTTATTCCTCTGCTGGACAAAAGCAGAAGTGGTTGCGGTGGATACGTCGTAGCCCTGCGATTCCAAGAGTTCCTTATATAGGCTGTTTCCTCCCATAGAAATCAGGAGGTGCATAACCGTTTCAAAGGGCAGCTTTTTCTTTCGGGTAAAATCTTTTTCTGGGTTTTTGACAAAAGGTGCGGGTTCGGCTGACATTTCTCGGATGAGGGATGTCAGCGTTTCTTTTAGCGCATTTGCGTACTCATTCATTGGCGTAACCTCCTTGTTGTTTCAAGGGGCTTCGCCACACATTTTTATTTTTTTGTCAAGTCTTATTCTTCTTTTTGTGCAAAAAAAGAGCGGGCTATCTTTTCGATAACCTGCTCTTTTTCATAATTTTTGGCTCTATGCTTTAACTTAATGACATTGGCGGTTAGGGACATCCTTTTGTTGTTCCGGCCTATCACACTGTTACCGGAGAACCCGTGCCAGAGTGGAGCTTATTCACCGGTGATCACGGCGGCTTATGTCTTGGACGTTTGATTCTCCTTAGAGACGGGTAAGATTAGACAAACAACCCTAAGGAGAAAGGAAGTAATTCTTATGCTATGGGGATTAATCGGACTAGTTATTGTAGCATGGCTGTTAGGCTTTATCTTTAATGTGATGGGCGGTCTTATTCATATTCTGCTCATTGTCGCGCTGGTGCTGTTTGTGGTCAACCTGTTCCGGGGCCGTTCCCGGAATTAGCAGATACCCTTCAGATTATAAGTTACAGCGGGCTTAACCCGTTAAGAACTACGGTCTCTTGCAAACTAGAGGCTGCAGTTCTTTTTTTACATTAGAAAGTACAATATCATTTACTTATTGTAGTATTTAATAAAATCAACCATGGGGTGAGGAAATGAGAGAGAAGACCTTTGTACTGGCACCGGACTCCTTCAAAGAGAGCATGAGCGCCAAGGAAGTCTGCGTTGCAATGGAAAAAGGGCTGCGGAAGGTTTATCCCGAAGCTGAATATATTCATGTTCCGATGGCGGATGGCGGGGAAGGGACGGTGCAGTCACTTGTGGATGCTTCCGGCGGGCAGATGTATTCGAAGGAAGTGACGGGACCGCTGGGACAACCGGTTACTGCACAGTATGGTATTATGGGCGACGGCCTGACAGCAGCCATTGAGATGGCATCGGCCAGCGGAATCCAGCTCGTAGACAAGGCGGACCGCAATCCGCTGATCACCACCACCTATGGCACCGGCGAACTAATCAAGGAATGTCTCGACCGGGGGATCCGCAGCATCATTATCGGCATAGGCGGCAGTGCGACGAATGACGGAGGCACAGGGATGGCTGAGGCGCTCGGGGCAAAATTCCTTGATGCCGAAGGAAACGAGCTTCCGCGCGGAGGCGGCAGTCTGGGCCGGCTGGCCAGCATTGATATCTCGGCGCTTGATGAGCGGCTGCAGCAGGTTCAGCTGATGGTGGCCTGTGATGTGACGAATCCGCTGTGCGGGCAGCGGGGCGCATCTGTTGTATTCGGGCCGCAAAAAGGCGCTACGCCTGAGCGGGTCCGGCAGCTTGATGCCAACCTGGCACACTATGCGGACGTTGTAAAAGAGCAGCTGGGCAAGGACGTCCGCGACCTGCCGGGAGCAGGGGCTGCCGGAGGACTTGGTGCGGGACTTATGATCTTTACACAGGCGGTTCTGCAGCGGGGGATCGAGATTGTGATCGAGTATACCGGACTTAAGCAAAAGCTGGCTGCTGCCGATCTGGTATTCACCGGTGAAGGCGGTATGGACTTCCAGACCAAGTTCGGCAAAACACCTTACGGCGTTGCCTCCACCGCCAAAGCCAGCGGCAAAAGGGTCATTTCGCTGGCCGGCTACATCGGCGAAGGCATTGATACGCTGTATGCTGAAGGCATCGATGCGATCTTCGGCATCGTTCCCGGCGCGGGCGATCTGGAACAGCTGCTGAAGGACGGTCCGGCCAATGTCGAACGGACCTGTGAGAATATCGCCAGAGTGCTGAGGCTAAGCGAAGAAGCACCGTAACGGGCACGGGCATCAGGTAAAGACCCTCATCTGAACAAAATTATAAATGACCTCCGATTTTTGTTGTACATTTTTAGCAACCTTATCCAGATTTAACCGTCTATTGATTATAGCCATAACGATAAGGAGGGATTTCATGCACACTGCAAGAACATTAGGCAGAGTGGCGCTGACAGCAGCGATGCTGGTCCTTGCCGCCTGCAGCAATACTCCTGCAGCAGAACCGGACACTACGGCTACCCCTGCACAGACCGCACAGACTCAGATTGAACCGACTTCCAGCCCTTCAGAAAGTACCCCGCCGGAGAGTCAGCCCCCGGCTTCTTCGGCACCATCAGCTACGGCATCCATAGCACCGGCGGAACCTGTAGAACCTGTAGAACCTGAAGAGGGAATGCCTCCAACGGCGCTGGAATCGGCGAAGACGGTAATGAGAGCACTGAAAAACGGCAACATGGACACTTTGTCCGACTGGGTGTCCCGCGATAAAGGCGTACGGTTTTCACCGTATGCTTATGTAGATACTACAAAGGATCTGGTATTTAACCAGGAGGAAATAAAGGACTTGATGAAGGACCCGACCAAGCGGGTATGGAGAGAATTTGCAGGATCCGGCGACCTCATTGAGTTGACCTTTGCGGAGTATTACAAGAAATTTGTGTATGATGCAGACTTTATGAATAAGGCGGAGATTGCCTTGAATAAAGGTCTGGGCCAGGGGACAACGATAAACAACCTTAATGAGGTATACCCTGCTGACCGCTATGATTTTGTTGAATACCATATCAGCGGCCTGGATCCGAAATATGAGGGAATGGACTGGCGCAGCCTGCGGCTGGTCTTTGAGAAGATCGGGCAAGATCATGCACTTGTGGGCATTATACACGATCAATGGACACCCTAAGAATGGATCAACAATAAGCGGCTGCACCACCCTTTGGATAGGGCGGGCAGCCGCTTTTTGCTGTATATGTGCAGCTATGTGATGAGTTTGTCTTTAATTGATTTTTCTAAGATGGATCATTGTAGAATAGAGTTATACGGGAACGGGAGGGAGGCTGGACGATGAAGTTAAAGCTCATTGTTACCGGCGTAATCATGGTGACAAGATGACCAAAATAGACCGGATGCCGCCTGACCATATCTTGTTCACCATACAATAACGCCACACAAAACAGGCCGCATCTGCCCTTATTGAGTCAGATGCGGCCTGTATATATTCCAGCTTTATTTCGAGCTGTTGGACGTCGACGAACGGGTGGCTTCGGTCAACGATTTAGCAACTGCAGTGTATCCTTCCGGCAGGTAGGCTAAAGCCGATGCGCTGGAGATCACCTGCGGATACATTTTGCCAGGTTCAGGCTTAGTAACTTTGAAGTAGATCACAGCTGTCTTATTTTTGCCGAACTCGATCCGCTCGATGGACAGGCCGTAGCCCGGATTCGGCAGATTGCTGACAGTTACGGTAGCTTTATTAACGCCTTCGCCAGCTTTTTCAAGCTTCACATCTGCTTCGTATTCATAGGCCGGAGCGGGTGTGCTGTCATCCGGAGTAATTACTTCTTTGGCGAATTTCGCTGCATCATAAATCCATACCGCCGCTTCACTGCGGGTGACCGGATCGGTCGGACGGAAGGTATTGCCTTTGCCTAAAGTGACAATATGCGTGTTGACCAGAATCTGCAGGCTGCTCATCTGCTCTGTAGTCAGCTTGTCGCCATCCGAAATGTTGGCATACATCATCGTTACCGGGAAATTGCCTTTGCTCTGAAGCGCCTGGGTCAGCAGGTGTGCGAACTGGGCACGGGTAATTGTGCTGTTAGGGTCAACCGTACGGTCCAGGGATAAGCCGTTCTGCTTGGCCGTTATGAAGGCGGCTGCATACCAGGACTTATCCTTCACTTTGTCGAAGTAGTCGCTTGCTTTGGCCGAGCCGCTAGTCGGGGTCAGCTTCAGGCCGCTGACGATAAACTGGATACCTTGGGCGAAAGTTACTTTTGCCTTCGGTGCAAACATATCACTTGTCACCCCGTTAACAATCCCTTCACTGTGCAATGCATTGATTTTTGCTTCGGCGGCATTGCCCTTCATATCGGAAAAGGCAAAAGCCGATGTTCCCAAAGATACACTTGCTGCCAGGATCCCGCACGCTATCGTTAGTTTTTTAGCGTTCGTCTGGAAGGATAATTTCTTCATTGTGCCTCACCTCTTATTCTCATAGATGGTCCAAAGCCGCAAAAGGTTGCAGGCCGGTATAAATTAATTGTAAATTTTAACGGTCAGCCGCGCACATCCTCCAGTTCTTCGCTCCTGTGCGTATTATCGCCAATTTCGGAACCTGTCCATTCATTGAACAAAAGCGGGGTTTCGCAGTACACTTAGAAAATGGCAGCGCTATTATATACTTATTAAAGCTCATGACAGGAGAACATAGATGAATCAGCAGCAACGGACAGAACGGATGAATATCGGGATTTTTGCCCATGTCGATGCCGGGAAAACGACTACGACGGAGCATATTTTATATGAAAGCGGACGCATCCGCGCCTTGGGCAGTGTGGATAGCGGAACAGCGGTGACGGATTCGATGGAGGTGGAGCGGCAGCGGGGAATCTCGGTGCGGGCGGCACTGGCCTCCTTTACCTGGCAAGGAGTGGAGGTGAACCTGGTGGATACGCCGGGGCATGTCGATTTTTTGTCTGAGGTGGAGCGGAGTCTGCGGGTAATGGACTGCGCGGTCCTGATTCTGTCGGCGGTTGAAGGGGTGCAGGCGCAGAGCGAGATGATCTGGAATGCGCTGCGCAAGCTTGGGATTCCTACGCTGATTTTTGTGAATAAAATGGACCGGACCGGCGCTGATCCGGAGGCTGTGCTGGCACAGGCGCGCACCTATCTGTCCGGGGACATTATTCCGGTGCAGCAGCCGCTCGGGAAGGAGCAGGAATACTCAGGTGCGGCGGATCTATGGAACGCACATGCGGACACCGCTGCACAGACTGAACTGCTGGAGGCGCTGGCGGAACGGGATGAGGCGCTGCTGGAACTCTACATGGCAGGCGGGGAGCCGGATCTGTCTAATTGGAAAAGAGAGATGCAAGCAGCTTCCGCCGCAGGGCGCTTGTTCCCGCTCGTGTACGGTGTGGCCGCCAAAGGTCTGGGTATAACGGAGCTGCTGAACGCCATGATCGACTACTTCCCCCGGGCAGGCGGCGATGCTTCACAGCCGTTGTCCGGCCTCGTATACAATATTCAGCGGGACAAAAGCATGGGCCGTATGGCCTTCGTCCGCCTCTACCAAGGCACGATCCGCAACCGTGATACGGTAACGAACTACTCCCAGGAGGTTCAGGCCAAAGTCACGCAGATCCGCAAAGTGGAGGGCGGCCGCACGGAGGATATCGGGGCACTTACAGCTGGCGACATTGCGGTGGTCTACGGCCTGTCCGGCGTGCGGATCGGTGACGTGCTGGGCAGCCCGGATGCTATTCCGCAGGAGGCGAAGCTGGCTGTGCCGCTGCTGACCGTGCGTGTATTCTGGGAAGCGGGCACCGACGACCACAAGGTGATCGGTGCGCTGCAGGAGCTGGCGGATGAAGATCCTCAGCTGGGTGCAGAGTGGCTGCCAGAGGAACGCGAGCTGCATATCAAGGTGATGGGGCCGATCCAGCTGGAGGTGCTGGACAGTGTGCTGGAGAGCCGTTATGGCCTGAAGGTTACCTTCGGCCCGCCGTCAGTGATCTATAAAGAAACGCCAAACGGCACCGGCGAAGGGTACATCGCCTACCTGATGCCGAAGCCGTGCTGGGCAATTCTGCGCTTCCATATTGAGCCGGGTCCGCCGGGTAGCGGACTGGTATATGAATCGGTTGTGCGCAGCTCCGACCTGCTGCCGCAGTACCAGAACGAGACCGCACGCCGCGTACCGGAAGCGCTGCAGCAGGGGCTCTACGGCTGGGAAGTCACCGACCTGAAGGTGACCCTGGTGGAGGGGAACCACCATGTGTGGCATACTCACCCGCTGGATTTTGCCGTAGCCACGCCGATGGGCATCATGGACGGGCTGAACCGGATCGGCACCCGGCTGCTGGAGCCCATCCTTGCCGTACGCATCGTTGTGCCGGAGGAGAACGCCGGCCGCGTGATGAACGACCTCGTGCAGATGCGCGGCAGCTTTGAGCCACCCGTTCTGCAGGGGGAACGGATGATCATTGAGGGCCGGCTGCCGCTGGCGACGTCACTGGATTATCCGGTGAAGCTCAGCTCCTATACGAAGGGGCGGAGCACCTTCACTTCCGCTTTTGCCGCCTATGAGCCATGCCCGCCGGATGTCCATGCCGAGCGCACCCGCCGGGGGGTGAACCCGCTCGATCAGGCGAAGTACATCCTGAGTGTGCGGAAGGCGCTGCAGGGTTAGCCTCCCCCAGATAGAATAGTGAATAGGGCGATGGTAAAGTTGAAATGTGGCAGCACAGCCACCCCTTACCCCCGCCTGTCTACGTGAAAATCCGCTAACAGAATAGGAGGCGTTGTCTTTGCGGCGACTGCTTACGCTGGCTTTCAATCTGTCTTTAAGTTTTGCAATACTATCCGGCTGCACTGCAACACAACAGGAGAATCTGACCGAACAATTGCCGGAGACGGTTCCTTATCCGGAAACCACCCCCGCTGAAGCAACAGAACCAGCTCCGGCCACCCAGCCGGATCCGAAGTCTGATTATGCGATCTCGCTAAAGGGTACCCTGCTGTCTCTGCATGACAGCCATGACGAGGTGGATTTGCCAGCCCTCCTGGGCACCCCTCTGACCAAAAAGACATATACGCTACAGAATGCTGATACACTAACGGGTTCATTTTTGCAGGAGGTAACGTTTCCGGGACTGGAAGTGCAGCTCTTCTCACCGAAGCAGGATGGCAAGTCCTTTTGGATCATGAATATGCGGATTACAGACCCCGCCTATGTTACTTCCAAGGGATTGCGTGTCGGGATGCGGCTTAAGGACTTGAAGACTGTATATCCGGATATCCAGGCTAACAACGGTAATGATGCTGATCCGGAAAATAGCACGTATGAGATTGGATCACAGGAAACCTATGACTACGCCCGTTATGAAATGAAAGAGGGGGTTATCCGAGAAATCTATCTCCACCATGATATTCCTTAAAAAGAGTACTTCCGGCGCGCCTCTGTCCGGGTGAAGGACAGATTTCTCCGGCGGGATGAGATTAGTGTGGTTACAATAAGTTCTAAATGTTTATTATCCAGTAAATAAACAATGTGATGACTGAATAGACTACATTATTTGATGATAAGGAGTTTTGTAAATGGTCATCTGGGGAACGCTCATTTCAATTGTAACCGCTGTTATTTTGTCCGCGTTTATCGGCCCTTACGGGCTGCTGACGCTGCTCGCTGTAGGTTTTGGTTTCCTATTCAGTATCCACTCCAGAATCCGGGATGTTCAGAATGATCTGCAGCAGATCAAGCAGAAGCTGGGTATAACGGACACCGTCGAGTCTGCGGTGAGCAATGAGGAGATTGAAGCGGAGCTGGAGCAGGGGATGGCGATGGAGAAATAGAAGGAGTAAGACAAGAAAGGTGCAGAAATACGGCCAGTTTATTTGAAACGGTTGCACACGGGGACGGAGGCAGCAGAGTGCGCACGATTATATATTTTATCCGCCACGCGGAATCGCTTTATGCTGAAGGGCAGGAGCGGTCAAGAGGGTTATCTGAACGAGGAATGGGTGATGCACTCCGGGTCCAGACCATTTTGCAAAATGAATCGGTTAATGGGTTTGTCTCCAGTCCCTATGAGCGGGCGGTGCAGACGATTAAGCCGCTGGCGGATGCTATGC
Source organism: Paenibacillus tianjinensis (assembly GCF_017086365.1). Classification (NCBI taxonomy): domain Bacteria; kingdom Bacillati; phylum Bacillota; class Bacilli; order Caryophanales; family Paenibacillaceae; genus Paenibacillus; species Paenibacillus tianjinensis. The sequence goes on from NZ_CP070969.1 coordinate 1,129,547, forward strand.
GCAAGGATATTATTATTGTAGAAGACCTGAGGGAAAGAACAATCGGGGATATCGGCGGACTGAGCTTTCCGGCGGCTAAGCAAAGGGTGTATCAGGACTTCCACCTGGCGTATGCGGATGGCGAATCCAGCGCTGCGGCTCAGACCAGAGGGGTGCAGGCGCTGGAACGGCTGTTGGAGGAGTATGGAGGCATGACCCTGGCGCTCGGAACCCACGGCGATATCATGACGCTGATGCTGAACCATTTTGATCCCCAGCAGTTTAATTACGATTTTTGGAAGTCTACCTCTATGCCGGATATTTATAAGGCGGAGTTTGAGGGTAAGCGGCTGTTGAGTGTGGTCAGAGCATGGGAATAACGGCCCTGATAATAATAAGATTTAAACACCCTTGAATGAAAATTCAGGGGTTTGTTTAGGTTCGACCCTAAATAAGCAGCTTTACTTCACTCCGTTACGTCATCCACCGCCTTTTTCCGCGCCCGGAACCGCCGTACTTTCATCAGATTCCCGCAGAGCTTATCATCGCAATAGCGCTTTGAGCGGTTGCGGGTATCGTCATAGTACACCCAGAGACAGTCGGGATTATCGCATATGCGGATACGGGAAGTCTCTTTCTCCAGCAATACTCCGGCAAAAGAAGCTGCGATCTCGGCCATGATCTGGCCCCAATCGCTACGCTGCGGCAGGAGAGAGAGCTCCGGCGGCTTGTCAGGCTTCTGCACGATTTGCCGGATGGACGGGCCTTCAGCCATATATCTGTTCAGCTGGTCCAGCAGCGTCTGATCTGGCTGAGCACCCTGCACCAGCTTTTGGACTTCCGCCCACAGCAAGCTGCGCAGTTCCTTGAGCTTTTGCAGTTCGACTGCCACAGGTGGCGCTGCCGCCGGCAAATCATGCTGCGCCAGCCACTCTGCCAGCCACTGCTGATCCTCAAGCCGGTCCTTGTCATGGCTCCGGTCGCCTGTCCGCCAATCCCGCCAGTAGCTGTTAATATAATCCTCCCACAGCACGGTACACTCCTCCTTTCGTACTCATTCTTTCCCCTGATTGTAACAGCTAAAACCTATCTTTACTAGTTACTTGAATCCTCAGCAGATATATGCTACATTTCTAATGTAACGATTATGACCGTATTTAAGTGGTTACAAAAAACTTGCAGGAGGTACGACATGCAGAATAAGATCAGTGATGTTTTGCTGCAGAACTGGGATTATGCCATGGATATCGAGGATTGGGCACCGCCGCTGAGCGCTGCGCTGGAGGGTGTGAATGCGGAACAGGCCAGCTGGAAGCCGGGCGAAGCAGGCAACTCGATCTGGGAGACTGTCAAGCATCTGACCTACTACAAGGAACGGCTGCTGATCAAGCTTAAAGGGCTGCCGAAGCTTCCGGATTTAGAGAGTAATGATGCTACGTTTACGGTGACCGAAAGCGGGGAAGAGGCATGGGGACAGGCGGTTGCCAAGCTGAAATCCGTCCACGCCTCCTTGCGGGAGATTATTGAGGCGCTGGAAGAAGGCGCTTATGACTGGGGCGGTTCAGGGCATGCTCCAGGAGAAGAAGTGATGAGCCTGATCCTGCATGATTGCTACCATACCGGACAGATTGTGCTGGTCCGTAAGCTGCAAGGCTCCTGGCCTTCGCACCGCAGCTTTAGCTAAATAACCACTGCTGCACATCATGCCGCATCTTTTACTGCCTGGATCAATCCGGGCAGCAGAGGTGCGGCTATTTGTTTCAAGCAGAAAAATCCGGGGTTAATGGATGCTATAACAGCTTGAATTTGAAGGGAGAGATTGATGATGGAACCGAATTACAAGGACAGAAGTGTTGAAGTGGAACGCACGGAGGTAAGCAAGCACTCGGATTCCAGCGTTGTCGCATCCACCTTTATCAAATACGCCGCGTATATTATTATCATTTTCGGAATTCTGTTCTTCCTTGTGAGATACGTCTTCCCGATGTTCTAATTGCCGGATGACTCTCCGGCCAATCAAAAAGCCGCGCCTATCTCTGCGGTAGACGCGGCTTTTGCTTTACATTCTTAGCCGTCGGATTCTTATACTTCCCTGTGAACGTAGTCACGGGATTCACCGGAATTGCGGTAAAAGAACCAGCATTCGTTCAGCATTTTGATCTGGCGCCGGTCTTTTTTGAAATAAGCCTTCATGAGCTGATGGCAGAGCCACTGCGGCAAGTGTACCCCTCCTCTAAGCATGCTTCCTATGTACAGATAGCATATGGGGAAAGGTGCCCAAAGGTGCGGCGGAGGTTAGCGAACCGGCAGATTCTGCTGTAAAAAAGGCTTAATGCACGCCTTCTTCTTCCTCTTCGTACCACTGCTCCAGCTGCGCCTGCAGCGCGCGGATCTCCGTCAGCAGCGAGATAAGCGGATAATTATTCTCTTGAATGGAGGCAAAGGCGCTCTCCAGCCGGTTAATATATTCCAGTCCTGATTCCAGCCTGTACCCTTCACGCAGAAGCTCCAGGGAATCGCATTCGGCAACCGCCAACGGCAGGTCCGGCACATTCTCCGCGGTCAGCTTGTCGATCTCTTTATTGAGGCGAAGATTAAGCGCGCTCAATTGGTAAGCATATTCCTCAGGCATTTCAACAAACTGCAGTTCCTGGTGCTGCTGCAAAATTACATACCGCATTTTCGGCATAACTCAGTCTCCCTCCGTACTTGTCTTCCTTCTTGACAGTTTAGCCTATGGGCAAGTTACAATTCAAGTAGAGATGTTATTTTAAGTAGGAGAGGACTTGTGGGAGAACGCTATGACCAGTATGAGCATGAGCAATGAAGAGCTGCAGCAGTGGATTGAACGGGTATCGCTCAGCAGCTTTGGCGTGCCGTTCCGGCACAAGGCCAGCTTTAACAGCAGACTTACGACGACGGGCGGACGGTACTTTACCAAAAGCCATAATATAGAGATTAATCCGCAGCAGCTTGCCATGTATGGACATGAAGAGACAGAGAAGATAATTAAGCATGAACTCTGTCACTATCATCTGCATCTGGCGAAGCGGGGATACATGCACCGGGATGCCGATTTCAAAAGCCTGCTGGCCCAGGTCGGCGGAAGCCGCTATTGCCAGAGTCTGCCCGGAGCCAAGGCGCGTAAGCCCCAGCCTTACCGCTATAAGCTGGTATGCACCGCCTGTTCTACCGAATATCCGCGCAAGCGCCGGGCTGATCCGAAACGTTACCGCTGCGGTAACTGTGCAGGCAAGCTGAAGCTGGTCGCCCTGGAAGAAGGCAAAGGTCCGGTTACTTGATCACGAGACCGAGCAGTCCGGCGAAGGAAGCCGCCTGATCCGCCGAAATGATGCAGCCCGGCAGATCCTCTATGTCCACCAGCAGTCCGGTGAATTCACAGCTGCTTAGGTCCGTATCCTTCAGCCTGACGCCGGCCATGACAGCCTGATCAATCTTGCATTCCTCGAACGATACCTTTTGGAAGATGCTCTGATAGTAATCGCTGCTAACCAGTGAACTTTGCTCGAAGGAGATCAGCTTCAGATTCCCGAACCGGAAGCTGGCAAAATCGCAGATCGACCCGGTCACCCGGACGTTCTGGAACCGTGCCCTGGTAAAGTCTGTTCCGATCATTTTGCATTGTCTGAATTCTGTCCGGTGGACGAAGGCTTCGCTGAAATTTACGTTCGAGAGGTCGCAGTTCTCAAAGATCACATCCGTCAGCTCGATACCGCGGAGTGAGGAGTCGCTGATGATTACATTTTTGAAGAATACTTTATCGAAGGAGACCTTGTCCGCTTCCTGATATTCGAGCTGTACATCGCTGATGAGGCAATTGCTGTATTCCTCTTTGGTCTCTAGCAGATCTATCTGCTGCAGCGGCAAAAGAGCGGGGTCAGAGATTTTGGGAAGATCGATTTTGTCCTTCATATGAACCTCCAATTGTAGGTAACGAACTTTTATTAATGAAGATTACCTTTGTCTGGTAATTATTATGCAGTAAACTCTTCTCTGGTTGCAAACAAATGCTACACTTGTCCCTTCAACCTTACTTTAGCTGCCCCATCCCCAGATTAACCCGGTAATTTCCAAACTCCAGCAGCTCATCCAAAAAAGCATTCAGCGCCACCTGATCCGTAAGGCGGACGCGCATCCAGTAGCAACCTTCCCCGCTGACCCGGTGCAGCTCAGCCACACTGTCATGGTTCTTCGCAAACTGCTGGAAAGGGGGATGGGCGGCATTCGAGCTTAAAAAAACCGTGATAAAGGCAAGTAGGCTCTGTCCGATTTTGCTTGGATTCCAGCGGACGGTGTAGCCTTCGATGATCTCCAGCTCGCGCATTCTGCGGATTCGTGCGCCTACAGCCTGCCCGGTCATATGTACCTTTTTGCCAATTTCCTTATGGCTGAGCGTCGAGTCTTCAATAAGATATTGCAGAATACAGTAATCCGTATCGTCGATCAGGTAGGAAGTCATTGTCATTAATCCTTTCCGGATGAAAGTAGAAGAGGCCGATCTCTTTCGCACCGCAATTTATAATGCAGGTTAGACATTCTATAATGAATTGTAGCAGAAGACAGCCTGAAGGAAGAGGTGCTTATGATGAAAATTCAACTAATCCGCAATGCGGCCCTATGGCTCGAATACGGCGGAATTACGTTTCTGATCGATCCGATGCTCAGTGAAAAGGGGGTTAATCCGCCGATCGTAAATACAGAGAATGACCGCAGAAATCCGCTGGTGCCCCTGCCTGGTCCGGTACAGCAATGGCTGGCTCCGGATGCCCTGCTCGTGACCCACCTGCACCAGGATCACTGGGATGCGGCAGCAGTTTCGCTTTTACCGCATGATCTGCCTTTACTCTGCCAGGAGGGGAATCAGGAACAGATTGCTGAACAAGGATTTATCAATATCACAGTAGTGCCTGATCAGCAGCCGCTTACCTTTCAAGGGGTAACCTTAACACGTATTGGCGGACAGCATGGCACCGGATCCATCGGAGAGCTGATGGGCAAGGTGTCCGGCTTTATTTTCCGGGCTGAAGGCGAACCTGTGCTGTATTTGGCCGGAGACACGATCTGGTGTGAGGAGGTCAAGGAGGCACTGGACGGGCATAGTCCTGACATAATTATCGTAAACGCCGGCGGCGCGCGGTTTGTAACAGGCGGTCATATCACGATGGATGATCAGGATGTAGTGAATGTATGCCGCTATGCACCAGCCGTATCCGTGATCGCCGTGCATATGGATGCAATCAACCACTGCATGGTTACCCGTGAAATGCTCAAAGCCTGTCTGGAGCAAGAGAATTTGCTGGAGCGCGTAGCTCTTCCGCAGGACGGAGAATGGGTTGAATTATTGACAGTATAGCTTCATATATAGTAGTAGAAGTATGGAGAACAGCCGGAGGATTCGCTTCCAGATGTAACCGTTTCTAAAAATCCACCCATCCGCTTGACGGGACCACAAAATCATGATAAATTATTTCTTGTTCATGTTAATGTTCCCTGATAGCTCAGTTGGTAGAGCACTCGACTGTTAATCGAGTTGTCACAGGTTCGAGTCCTGTTCGGGGAGCCATTTACTTGGAGAGATACCCAAGTGGCTATAAGGGGACCCTCTGCTAAGGGGTTAGACTGCGTAAGCGGTGCGAGGGTTCGAATCCCTCTCTCTCCGTTCGAAATTTACTTACTGTATGAAGAGCTCCTGATCGCGGGAGCTTTTTTTTATTATCTACCTATGTAATTTCTAAATCTCCCCCTCAGGGAGATTTTTTTGTTGGGGGTATAAGTCTTTTGTCAGCTACTCTAACGCAAAAACTATAGTATACTACAGGATACTATTTTATTCTACCAATGCATCTCGGTGACCCTTTAATAAATTGAAGGATTGAAGCTGTAAAGAGACAAATGTTATATTATTTGCGCAAAAATAAAGTATTGTATTAGAAAAGGAAAGAAATCTCAAAAAGAATGATCTCCGAAATCCTCTGGTTTACTCCGTATTCCTCCTTATTTTGTGATTTTATTAAAACACCTCACTTATATTTTACAATCATTGTTATATTATCTTACACCAATTTTCGAATTTTATATTAAAAACACACTTTTTTAGTGACGGGCAAATAACCCTGTGTTAATATAAATAACATCTTAGAGGGAAAAACAGAATGTAAGGCAGAGAAAGGGGAATTTTAACTATTATGAGAAAAGGGGATGGCGATGGAGTACTTCATTCAGCAACTCATTAACGGGATTTCCGTGGGCAGCATTTATGCTCTGATCGCCCTTGGCTACACAATGGTTTACGGGATTATCAAGCTGATCAATTTTGCACACGGCGATGTATTTATGGTCGGATCATTTATCGGGCTATACAGCGCCAAATATCTGGCGAATGCCGGTTTTCCTCCGGTAGTAGTGCTGCTCTTATCGCTGATTATCTCGATGACCATGAGTGCTCTGCTGGGGATTACGATTGAACGTCTGGCCTATAAGCCGATTCGTAAATCTACGAGGATCGCGGCGCTGATTACTGCAATTGGCGTATCATTCTTACTGGAATATGTCGGAGTCCTTATTCTTGGACCGCAGGCACAGGGTTTTCCAGATATCATGGTTAAGAAACAATATGAGTTATTCGGAAGTTCGATCCAGGTTGATTCGAATCAGGTCATGATTCTGATTACAACGATCGTCTTAATGCTTATTCTGCAATATATCGTACGTTATACTAAGACCGGCAAAGCTATGCGGGCGGTTTCGTTCGATATGGAGGCGGCGCGATTGATGGGGATTAACGTAGACCGCACAATATCGGCAACCTTCGCGATCGGTTCGGCACTCGCTGCAGCTGCCGGCGTAATCTTCGGTATGACTTACAACTCCGTGGATCCGCTCATGGGTGTTATGCCGGGACTCAAAGCCTTCGTGGCCGCAGTGCTTGGAGGGATCGGTAGCATTCCGGGGGCTCTTGTAGGCGGACTGCTGCTGGGAACGGTTGAGACTGAAATTTCATCGCTGGGTTATTCCTCCTGGCGTGATGGTGTGGCTTTTGCCGTGCTGATTCTGATCCTGATCTTTAAACCATCCGGGCTGTTTGGCAAGAATGTCCGGGAGAAAGTGTAGGTGGAGAACAGCATGAAAAAAATGAATACAAAATTCTGGATGGGCATTATTCTTGCCTTAGCGTTCTATGGAATCGTTCAAGTTCTTCTAACAACGGGAATTTTTAATGATGTAACCAGATCTATGTTGCTCCTGATCGGTGTCAATGTGATGCTGGCCGTCTCGCTCAACCTGATTAACGGGATTACGGGACAGTTCTCCATTGGGCACGCCGGGTTTATGTCTGTAGGTGCCTATACCTCGGCTATTCTGACGCTTGACTATGACGTGCCGTTCATTCTGGCCATTGTGGCGGGCGGAGTTGTAGCTGCACTATGCGGCGTGCTGATCGGGATGCCGACCCTTCGGCTGAACGGTGACTATCTGGCTATTGCAACGCTGGGATTCGGCGAGATTATCCGGATTATCCTGTTAAATACGGAATATGTCGGCGGAGCTTCGGGGCTCAGCGGAATTCCGGCCAAGTCGACATGGACCATTATTTTCTTCTTTGCTCTATTCACTATCATTCTAATTAATAACTTTATCCGTTCTACACATGGCCGGGCTTGTCTGGCTATCCGTGAGAATGAAATTGCCGCAGAGGCAATGGGGATCAATACGACAATGTATAAGGTTATTGCCTTTACCATCGGCGCGTTGTTTGCCGGTATGGCTGGCGGCCTGTCTGCTCATACCTTCTATGTCATCACTCCGGGCAGCTTTAACTTCCTGAAATCATTCGAAATTCTGGTAATGGTCGTTCTGGGTGGGCTAGGCAGTACGGCGGGCTCAATCGTTGGTGCAGTCTTCGTTACCCTGTTATACACCTATCTCCGTGAATTCCCGGAATGGCGGATGATCATTTATTCGATCGTTCTGATTATGATGATGATTTTCCGTCCGAGCGGCCTGCTCGGCAAAACCAAAATCAATTTCGGCAAGCTTGGTAAAAAGGAGGCAAAGCCAAATGGCAGCATCAGCGACAGCAGTACTCCTTGATGTTCAGGGGGCCAGCCGTTCCTTTGGAGGCCTCAAGGCGCTTAGCGAAGTTTCCCTTCATATTAACAAAGGGGAGTTGATCGGTCTGATCGGACCGAACGGTGCCGGGAAGACAACCTTATTCAATCTGTTAACCGGGGTGTATCCGCCCTCGACCGGTAAGATCATGCTTAATAATGAGTCGGTTGGCGGAATGAAGCCCTTTAAGATCAATCATAAAGGAGCAGCGCGTACCTTCCAGAACATCCGGTTGTTTACGGCGATGACGGTGCTGGAAAATGTAAAGATTGCTTTTCATCAGCATGCCAGACATTCATTGTTCAGCTCCATGCTCCGGTTGCCGAAGCATTTCAAGGGAGAACAGGAGATCACCCGAAAAGCGATGGATATTCTGAAGATATTCAATCTCGCGGATCAAAGTGAAGAAACAGCCGGAAATCTTAGCTACGGGAATCAGCGGCGCCTTGAAATTGCCCGTGCGCTAGCAGCCGGTCCTAAGCTGCTGCTGCTCGATGAGCCGGCGGCTGGTATGAATCCGAATGAGACGCGGGATCTGATGAATCTGATTGCCTGGATCCGCGAAGAATTCGATCTGACCATTCTCCTGATTGAACATGATATGTCGCTTGTAATGGGTGTCTGCAACCGGATCTATGTCTTGGACCGCGGAATACTTATTGCCGACGGAACTCCGGTAGAGATCCGGAATAATCCGAAGGTTATTGAAGCGTATTTGGGACAGGAGGCGTAAAGGCGATGCTTACAGTACAGGGAATCAATGTTTACTATGGAGCCATTCACGCACTGAAGGATCTCAGTATCAAGGTAAACCAGGGGGAGATAGTGACACTGATCGGCGCTAACGGGGCTGGTAAGTCGACACTCCTTAAGACACTTTCCGGGCTGCTTAAGCCGAAGAGCGGGAGCATTGAATTCCTCGATAAATCGATTGCGAACCAGAGTGTGCAGGCGATTGTGAAGCAGGGGCTGATTCATTGTCCTGAAGGCCGGCGTGTGTTCGCCAATATGTCCGTTGAGGAGAACCTTGAACTTGGCGCTTATTTGCAGGATGGAAAAACGCTTGCCGCCGATTTCGAGAGAGTGTATAACACGTTTCCGAGACTCCGCGAACGCAAGAAACAGCAAGCCGGAACCTTGTCCGGAGGGGAGCAGCAGATGCTGGCCATGGGCCGCGCCATCATGGGACATCCTAAGCTTCTTTTGCTGGATGAACCTTCTATGGGCCTTGCTCCGCTGCTGGTTCAGGATATTTTCAAAATCATTCAGGAAGTCAATGCGGCTGGAACGACTGTGCTGCTGGTTGAGCAGAACGCACACCAAGCGCTCAAAATTGCCCACCGCGCCTATGTGCTGGAAACCGGAAGAGTGGTTCTGGAGGGAGACGCCAAGGAACTGGCGGATTCAGAAGAAATCAAAATGGCTTATCTTGGCCACTAGGCAGACTTACCTCATACGGCATCAAAGATCCAACATATAAAAAAATTATATTATCAGGAGGCTGGGAGAAACTATGAAGAAAATTGGGGCCATTATTTTGTCGACCGTACTGACTGCGGTGTTAGCATCAGGCTGCGGCAACAACAACACAGAGAACAGCAGTAACTCTGCAAACGGCGGAAATGCTGCCGGAGGCACAATCAAAATCGGTGCTGACCTTGAACTCACAGGCGGCCAGGCTTCTTTCGGCGACTCCGCATCTAAAGGGGCTAAGCTGGCTGTACAGCAGATTAACGAAGCCGGCGGTATTCTGGGCAAGCAGCTGGAATTGGTCGTAGCCGACAATGCCTCGAAATCTGAGGAAGCTACGCAGGCTGCACAAAAGCTGATTACCAACGATAAAGTAGTTACGATTATCGGTGCTTCCACCTCGACCAACACACTGGGTATCGTTCCCGTAGCCACTGAGAAAAAAATTCCTCTCGTAGCTGTTGGAGCCACCAACCCTAAAGTAACCGTTGATGAACGGAGCGGCGATGTGAATGAATGGGTATTCCGCGCAGCATTCATCGACCCTTTCCAAGGCCAGGTTATGGCTAACTTTGCGACCAACAACCTGAGCGCCAAAACTGCTGTAATCTACACAGACACATCAAGTGACTATTCGAAGGGTCTGCAGAAATTCTTTGAAGAAACATTCAAAGCGAATGGCGGGGAAGTACTGAGCCAGGAATCCTACCAGCAAAAAGACTCTGACTTCAAAGCTGTGCTGACACGTATTAAAGAAGCTAATCCGGATGTAATCTATCTGCCGGGCTATTATGAAGAGGTAGGTAAAATCGTGAAGCAGGCCCGTGAAATGGGGATTACGGTACCTTTCCTTGGCGGCGACGGCTGGGATTCCCCTCAATTGGCGGAAATCGCAGGTGCAGCAGCGCTAGAGAACACTTATATGTCCAATCACTATTCGCCGGAAGATACTGCTACTGAAGTAACCTCGTTCGTCGAAGCTTACAAAGCTGCGAATGGCGGCGCGGTACCGGATGGTATGGCTGCTCTTGGATACGATGCACTTAAATTGGTTGCTGACGCGATCACCCGTGCGGGAGAAGCTGACCCTGCCAAGATCAAAGAGGCTCTGGCTGCAACGAAGGATCTGCAATTGGCTACTGGTAAAATCACATTGAATGAAACCCATGACCCGGTTAAAGCTGCGGTCGTGCTGAAATTCGTCAACGGCGTACAAACTTTTGAAGCAAAAGTTAATCCATAAGCGATTCTTCCGCATAGGATATGGGGAATGAACATTAAGGACTACAATTAATTTAGGTGAGAAGTGGGGAGCCTAGTGCTCCCTGAATCACCTTGGCTGTGAAGAGAAAGGCTCAGTGGTGAGCCTTTTTTTCGATGAACATGAAGTACATCTCCATCAAACTATGAGGAGGAACAGGCATGATTATCGGTGTACCCAAAGAGATCAAAAATAACGAGAACCGTGTAGCGATCACCCCGGCGGGAGTGGAAGCCCTCCGCAAAGCAGGTCATGAGGTGCTGGTCGAGCAATCGGCCGGTATTGGCAGTGGCTTCACTGATAAGGAGTATCTGGATAAGGGTGCACGTATTCAATCCTCAGCGGCAGAAGTGTGGAATCAGGCAGACATGGTCATTAAGGTGAAGGAGCCATTGCCTGAAGAGTACAGCTATTTTCGCAAGGAGCTTATTTTGTTCACATACTTGCATTTAGCTCCCGAAGCGGGTCTAACGCAGGCGCTGGTTGATAGCGGGGTGACGGCAGTAGGCTACGAAACCATTCAACTGGAAGACGGCTCCTTGCCTCTGCTGATTCCAATGAGCGAGGTGGCCGGACGGATGGCGGTACAGATTGGAGCTCAGCTGCTGGAGAAGCCGCATGGCGGCAAGGGAGTTCTGCTGGGCGGTGTTCCAGGAGTGCAGCCGGGCGAAGTGGTGATCGTAGGCGGGGGCATCGTAGGCACGAATGCGGCGAAAATGGCGCTGGGGCTGGGTGCGCGGGTGACTGTGCTTGATTCGAATGCCGGCAGGCTCCGTTATCTGGATGATACTTTTGGCGGGCGTCTGGTTACGATCATGTCGGATTCCTATCATCTTGAACAGGCGGTACGTAAGGCAGATCTGCTGATTGGGGCCGTCCTTATCCCCGGTGCCCGTGCACCGAAGCTAGTAAAAGAGTATATGGTGCAGCAGATGGGAGAAGGCTCGGTTATTGTGGATGTAGCGATTGACCAGGGCGGGTCCATTGAGACTATCGACCGGATTACCACCCATGAGAATCCTACCTATGTGAAGCATGGGGTGGTACATTATGCTGTGGCTAATATGCCGGGAGCGGTTGCCCGCACCTCCACGCTTGCACTCACCAATGTGACGATACCTTATGCACTGCAAATTGCTAATTCGGGTATCCATAGAGCAGTGCTGGAGAATCCGGCGCTTGCCCGCGGGCTTAACGTTGTCGCCGGACATGTGACGAATGCAGCGGTTGCACAAAGCCTTGGATATGAGGCAGTAGACGGTGTGGCATCTCTGGCTGTGTATGGCGTATAGCAGACAGAAAAAGTCAGTATTCTTTAATAGTCAGGTAGCATGTTGAGCGGGGAGAGCGGTGTCTGATCGGGCCGTTACTTCCCGTAAATTTTTTATTCAAAAAAAGCTTGTCAAATTGCCCGGGGTTTGATATACTCATTTTTGTTGTGGTAATAACATAACTTGCTAAGCATGGCTCGTTGGTCAAGGGGTTAAGACACCTCCCTTTCACGGAGGTAACATGGGTTCGAATCCCATACGAGTCACCATATGCGGTAGTGGTGGAATGGCAGACACGCTATCTTGAGGGGGTAGTGGGTGTATACCCGTGGAGGTTCGAGTCCTCTCTACCGCATACATAAAAGGAACGGAAACCTTGATTTCAAGGATTTTCGTTCCTTTTTTCTTTTTACCTTTTTAGGGCTCCGGCGTATTTGGGATACAGCTGACGGATACAATCCGGGCAGATGTCATGGGTGAATTGCAGGGATAGCTGGAACTGAAGATAACGTTCGACCGATACCCATTCCTCTTTGCTATTCCGGACGGATTTGCAGGAGGCACAGATCGGAACAAGGCTGCTGGAGAGATGCCGGGGACGCAAGGGATGGCAGACGCGGACAGGATCAGCCGGGCGGATCTCGCCAGGGCCGCTGTCATGTATGGAAAGTGCGAGTGTCTGCAACCCGGCAGACTGCCCGGTCAGAAGCGGAAAGGCGTCCAGGCGGAATACTCTGCCCGCCTTATCAGGGGTGAGGAGGATGAATTCTGAGCTTGTGACCAGGCGCCCGCCCTGAAGGATATGCTGTATGGACTCGTTCAGAGCTGTGAGCTGGACAGGGATCGCGATCCACTCTTCAAAAAGCTCCAGGTAATGAGCTCCAATCCGTTCATTTGCTGGAGAGAATCCATAGGAATGGCGGAATTCCTTCCAGCGATCACTGATAAATATGATGAATCCATAGCTGTCGATAGCAAGGAGGTTATGTGGGAGAGTGTTAAGTAAAGAGGTAAGGGAAGAAGATAAGCTCAATGGCAAGGTTATCGCTCCTTGAATTCTTGCAGGATGGGAAGTTAAGATGGAGGCAGGCCCAGAAGCTGCGAAATCTGACGGCGGTAGCGCTCAGCCTTCCGTGTGCCATGGATTAGATTGGACAAGCGATAAGGCGGAATTCCGTATAATTCACAGAATTTCTTCTGGTCCAGCTGCATTTCTGTCAGACGCTGTTTAATAGCCCAGCCATAGGGGGTCACGGGACGTTTGCTGTTCAACAGGCTTCACCTCTTATCGACCATCTAGCACTATGGTATAATAGCGTACAATAATATTAACTAATTATATACTTTTTTACGTCATTTTACAATATAAATTACGTTATTACGTGAATATGATGTAGTGGAAGGCGGTTGGCCGATGTCATCTATATACGAGCGGATAGAATTCCTAATTAAGCAAAAGGGGCTTACGAAGAAGTCCTTCTGTGAGCAATTGAATATTAGCACAGGCAATATGGGAGATTGGAAAAGGGGGAAGTCCACGCCGGGAACCCATAAGCTGATCGAGATCGGCGCTTTTTTTCATGTGAGTCTGGATTGGCTGATTCTGGGCAAAACTACAGCTGAAACGGTGCGCGAAGGCGGCGGGGAGTATTCGTCTGCCCAAATGCGGCAACACAGTTGCCAAACTGAAGAGCTGCTGCCCAACGAGCAGGAGTTCATCAAGGAATATATTGAATTTACCCGGTACCGCAGGCAGAAGCAGGCCGACGGAAATTCCTGAAGGGTATCTTTACATTTTGTGAAATCCGTTTTATAATATTGAATGTTGGCCTCCGACAAAGCTTTAACATTGTACACACCGCGCGGTAGTGGTGGAATGGCAGACACGCTATCTTGAGGGGGTAGTGGGTGTATACCCGTGGAGGTTCGAGTCCTCTCTACCGCATACTATGATGAAACCTGAAATTCCTTGATTGCTAAGGGATTTCAGGTTTTTTTCGTTACTCTGCATCCAAGCTTTCCCGGCCCTGGTCGCTATCCTTATTGTGCTCATGCAATGTGTTTTATTAGATAAAAGAGAGACGCTTCGCACATGGCAAATGCCGTATGTGAAGCGTCCCTTTTGGGTAAGGATAATAAAATGTATCTAGTCCAGCAGTTTAGCAATATCAGCCTCAATCTGATCCGGTGTGGTCTGCGGCGAAAACCGCTTCAGTACACGGCCCTCCTGGTCGACCAGGAATTTGGTGAAGTTCCATTTGACACTCTTTGAGCCAAGCAAGCCCGGAGCTTCTTTGGACAGGTATTTGAAAAGCGGATGCGCGTCGTCGCCCTTTACATCAACCTTTTCATACATCGGGAAGGTTACTCCGTAATTCATTTCGCAGAATTCAGCGATCTCCTCGCTTTCCCCCGGCTCCTGTCCGGCAAATTGATTGCTTGGAAAGCCGAGCACTTCAAAACCGCGGTCCTTGAATTTATCGTATACCTCTTGAAGCCCTTTGTACTGTGGGGTGAATCCGCATTTACTGGCTGTGTTCACGACGAGCAGCACTTTACCTTTGTACTTCGACAGCGATTCTTCTTGTCCGCGCAAGGTGTTGGCTTCAAAATCATAAATGCTCATGAATCTGGCCTCCCGAATATAAATTTATCACAATTTAATTTTACACCATTTATCACAGGATGCAAGCCGCTGAGGTGTGACAACATTGTATTTTCGTTTCAAATAATGACCATTGTTTAAGGTTTAAGTATGCGCGAATAAAAAATAGGTTCAAAAGGAGAAGATCAACAATGACAACATTGAAAATGAAGGCTTTGTACACAGCTACAGCTACAGTCCGCGGCGGACGTGAAGGTTCTGTGGAATCGTCGGACGGTGCTTTGAAGCATGACTTGAAAATGCCCAAGGAGCTAGGCGGACCTGGAGGCAATGGCACCAATCCGGAGCAGCTGTTTGCGGCAGGGTATGGAGCCTGTTATGAGAGTGCACTTGCCAATATTGCCCGTAAAGAGGGCGTGAAGCTTCAGGATGTGGTGGTTACTTCCAACGTGCTGATCGGCAAGGACGAAAGCGATGGAGGGTTCAAGCTGGCGGTGAAGCTGGATATCAGCCTGCCGGGCATTGAACGTGCGAAGGCGGAGGAGCTTGCGGCAAAAGCACATGAATTCTGTCCATACTCCAAAGCGACCCGCGGGAATATTGAAGTTGAATTAAATGTAATCTAAGAGCGGTATAAACTCATATTCCTGGGAATAATGGCTAAATAGAGACGGATAGCAGATATGAGTAATAAATAGCGGGCGGCAGCGCGTACTTTGGTTGACATCACCCCCAAAATTCTTTAATATGTCTAAGTATCTGTTAAAGTTGCGTGCGCTACTAAATACCAAAAATTTAAATAATGGGTGATGAAGATGTCTTACAGACCGAAAATTACGAATGTGACCAAAGCCAGCAGCAATGATAAAGAAGGCTTGTACGAATTTATTATTAAGACTGCTGACGGAACACAGTGCCGCGCGTTCTACAGTCGGTTTCCGGAATGGAAAATGACGAACATCAGCCGCCTGCTTAAAACCCCATGCCCGGTTTGCCGTAAAGATTTCATCTGCAAATGCATGGAAGCATTCACAGCTGATTTTGAAGGACAAATGATCGGGGACGAATGGATCGACAAGGCGATTGCCGAATAATTAAACGGACGGACGAATGAGAGCGCGGGAGCTATCCCGCGTTTTTGTTTTCCTTGAATTAGGTTAGGTCCATTAGGATATGCTGAGCAAACAAGGGAGTGTGGAATATGGAGCAAAGGCATGGAGGAGGAGAAGGGCAAGCGGTTGTACTGATCGACGGTGTATGCCATCTTTGCCAGGGGCTGGTCCGCTTCATTATTCCGCGGGATCCCGGGGGCATACTTAAGTTTGCAGCTCTGCAGAGCGAAGCTGGGCGTGAACTGCTGAGTACTGCAGGCCTTGAGACAGACCGGCTAAACACAGTTGTGCTGCTTGAGAATGGCAGGTTTTATACAGAATCATCTGCTGTGCTGCGCATCGCCCGCAGGCTGCGTTTTCCGTGGCCAGCCGCCTATATTTTCATTCTTATGCCTCTTCCGCTGCGCAACGCCGTATATCGGTTTGTAGCAAGGAACCGTTACCGCTGGTTCGGGCGTGATGAGCAATGCCTGCTTCCTACGCCGGATATCCGGAAGAGATTTCTTTGAATGTTAAATAGAAAGAAGCAGGGGAGTTCTCCCGCTGCTTCTTTGTGCTGGTTCAGATAATTTATTTGGTGATTGCTTCTGCCGATAGCGGGTAGCTTTGAACAAGCTTCCATTTTCCGTCCGCCGACTTTTTCAGTGTAGTAACCATGGTGGTGCGGTTATCCTGGAATTGTGGTCCCTTAAGCTTCTTGGTCGTCTGCACTGAATATATGGCGGCTTCGTTACCTGTATAGGCGATAATCTTCGAGGATTCAATTACGGTTTGAAGATCGTAAGCCTGAAAAACTTGGCCTGCCATCACTTTGTTCTGCTCGTAGCCGGGGGAGGACTCGTCAATGGTAGACTGCACGCCTTCGAGATCCTCTTTGTTGGTGAAGTCAATATTTGCGGCAAATACAGCTTTGATCGCTGCCTCATCTGCCTGCGGCACAGTAACGGCTGCATTCAGAACCTCTCCCGGAAGGCTATATTTAATAGCTTGAACCTGCACATTGCTGATTTTCCAGCCGGAATCCTTGGAACTGCGGGTTAGGGAATAGACATTCTCCGACTGACTGTTCGGCATGAACGGACCGCTGACCTTTTCGGAGGACTCAATGGTATGTACGGTCACTTCATTTGTTTTTACATCGATAATGTTCATCTGATCTACCGTATTTTTGAGATCGTAGGTAGCGTATTGTTCCTTGAGCTGCGGGCCAATCTGAGCCAGAGGGGATTTGGAATCAATGAGGCTCATGAATCCGTCATAGTTCTCTTCATTAGAATAGGATACATACTTTTTGAAGAAATCAGCAATCTCTGCCGTGTCCACAGAGCTCTGGAGGCTGGTGATCTCAACGGTTCTGGTAGTAGCATTCCAGACCACGTTGTTGCCGGTGGCTTCACTTACAAACCGGACCGGTACATAAGTGACGTTATTAACCATCTTGGGAGCGGTTTGCAGCGGTTTGATGATTCCGTTAATGCTCGCATTTTTGCTGCCGATCTGCAGCTTGATGGTCAGGCCTTCCTTGGTGGCGGTTATCGTGCTTGTCTTGGCGTCAAATACCAGTTTCAAGCCCAGCTTCTCGAAAATTGGCCGCATGGGAACGAGGATGGAGTGCCCGTCATTCAGGGGAGCATTGGTTGTCGTCAAGTTAAGCTTTTGCTGGTCAATTTGGACTGAGATGGGTTTTTCTGCTGCGGATGCGGACAAGCTGATAGCGCTGGATAAGGTGAGTACAGCAATAAATCCGGGTAGTATTTTCATTTGCGGGAAATCTCCTTTTTTAATAATAGTTTTGGTTAGATAATGTCTGCCATCTGATATTATAACCGAGAAATACCTCTTGGGTATATATCCCATTTTGGATATGCCCTGCCAGAAAATCAGGAGCTAGCCGCCATACGATAAAAAAATTATTGCTGCTCTACTGCATATATGCTACTATAGCTGTAAATTAAAGGATTAACAGCGGAAGCACCGTTCAATGACCGTATCTCACGGTTATTGGCGGTGCTTTTTTTGTTGTCTCAATTACAGAAAGGAGAGTGGCTTCATGGCGGCGAGAATTGTACTGGCCGTGCGCGAGAGTCAATACATTGAACCGTTGCTGCATTATATCCATCACAGTGAGTATGGTGAGCTGTTGCGGGTATCAGCGTTCAGCAGGCCGGAAACCTTTATGGAATTTATGAAAAGCGAAGAGACGGTAGATGCGGTCGTCGGAGATCCCTTCTTCATTGAAGCCTGGCTGGTGGAAGGGAAGAATACGGTTCCGTGGGCGGTCCTTAGTGAGGATGGCCGAACATTAGGCAAGAGTGCTAATCTGGCTGGCGGCATGGTCATAGCGAAATACCAGTCGCTTCCCGCACTTCTCGAATCCATACTACAGCTGTGTGATGTGGTGCGATCCAGGTCATCGTCCGCGGGTAGAGAACAGACTTTCATACTCGGAGTGGTCTCGGCGACGGGCAGCAGCGGCAAAACAACGCTTGCGCTCAATATGTCCAAACAGCTTACGGATCTAGGGCTATCTGTATTTTATTTAAATCTTGAAAGTGTGGATAGCAGCGGATTATTTGTGCCGGTGCCGGCCGGGAACACACCAGGACTGGAACGGTTGCTTTATGACCTCAAGGCATGCCGGGGGGAAGGGGGCAAGAACAATGCAGGGAGCATTGAGCTGGGAAGATATGTAGCCAGGTATGACCGCCTGCGCTGTGATGCATTCAGACCCGTTGAGAACTTCAAAGAGATGCTCCAGATGACCCGGCAGGATACGCTGGATTTATTGGACCTGTTGGCTGCAGCCGGAAGCTATGACCTCGTGATCATTGATGCCGGCAGTATTGAAGAGGAACGGACTCTGGCTGTATTACAGCGGTGCGGGATCCTGCTATGGATGCTCAGAAACGATGAGGCAAGCATGTACAAAACCCTAAGGTGGCTGGAGCATGGCAGCCATTCGCATTCCGGCTGGCCGCCGGATATTCAGGAGAAGAGCCGGTTTGTACTAAACTTTGCGGCGGATTCAATGGAGGGCACATCGGTTCCTGAAGGCATTAAGCTGGATGGTCTGCTTCCTTATATCCCGTCCTGGGCCTTACGGCATCATGTTGAGCTCTGCCTCAGTTCTCCGCAGTTTATGGCTGGCGTTCAGCAGCTCTGCGAAGGAATCATAGAGCCGGCATTACCTCTCGTGTTTACAGGTAATCTGCATGAATGAAGAGCTGTTCAGGAAGCTGAGGCGTGACATCCGCGCAGGGCTCGATGTTACATCGGCTGTAGGGAACCATGAGCTCAGCGCTTATATAGAACGAACCATTCTGGAAATGCAGAGCCTACGGTATTTAACCGCCCAGGAGAAGCATGAGCTGGTGAAGAAGCTGTTCGATTCCTTCCGGGGGCTCGATGTGCTGCAACCGCTGGTTGATAATCCGTCGATCACTGAGATTATGATCAACAGCCATGATGAGATTTTTGTGGAGGAGGAGGGTCAGATCCGGCGTCTGTCGCTAGCCTTCGAGTCTAGAAGCAGACTGGAGGATATTATCCAGTCGGTGGTATCCGGAGTGAACCGGGTAGTCAATGATTCCTCGCCGATTGTGGATGCACGGCTGCGGGATGGCTCACGCGTCAATGTTGTGCTGCCGCCGGTAGCGCTGAAGGGGCCGGCCATGACCATACGCAAATTTCCCGAATCGCCGATGACAATGGGCGAACTGGTGCGGCGCGGTGCACTAAGCGGAGAGGCAGCGGAGTTTCTGCAAATTCTGGTTGCTGCCGGATACAACATTTTTATCAGCGGCGGCACCGGCTCCGGCAAGACTACATTCTTAAATGCCTTGTCCCAGTTCATTCCGTCGCAGGAACGGGTGATTACGATTGAGGACTCAGCCGAGCTGCAAATTGTCACCGTACCTAACCTCGTCTCCCTGGAGACACGAAATGCCAACACAGAGGGGCGCGGGGAGATCACCATCCGTGACCTGATCCGCTCATCACTGCGGATGCGGCCGAACCGTATCGTGGTCGGCGAGGTCCGGGGAGCCGAATGCCTGGATATGCTGCAGGCGATGAACACGGGCCATGCAGGTTCACTTTCGACCGGGCACTCGAACAGTGCGCGGGATATGGTCAGCCGCCTGGAGACGATGGTGCTCAGCGCAGCCGATCTTCCGGTAGCCGTAGTCCGGCAGCAGATCGGCTCGGCGATTGACATCTTCGTGCATCTCTCCCGGCTGCGGGACCGTTCACGAAGAGTGCTGGAAATTAGCGAGGTCATTGGTATTCAGGATGGGGAGGTGGTGCTGAACCCCTTGTATGAGTTCCGGGAGACCGGGGAATGTGACGGAAGGGTAGACGGCGCTATTGTTGCCTGCGGGAATCCTTTGCAGCATACGGGCAAGCTGAGGATGGCCGGAGTGAGTAACTATCCTCTGGCGCAATTTGAGACTGGGATTTCGAAGGGGGTGCTGAAATGAAGCAATCGAACAGGATGCCAGTCCGCGTACCGGTGCAACGAGGAAGATTTGGGGGTGTAGGCGAGAAAGGAGTGAATGAAAAGGAAATGCGAAGGAGGCCTCAACTGCCTGACTATAGGGTGTACATATTGTCCCCCGGTATAAAAATGCTGGCGGTGCTGGCAGGCGGGCTGCTGCTTTTTGGCCTCGGCTATCTGTTCTATCACCAGGTGCTGCTCTCCTTGCTGCTGGTTCCGGGAGGAGCCTATGCGCCGCGGATCCTGCGTGATTATCTCAGAAACCGGCGGCGCTCGGCGCTCAATCTGCAGTTTAAGCAGACCTTGTTTTCACTCTCTTCTTCGCTATCCGCAGGACGTTCGGTAGAGAATGCTTTTCGTGAAGCAGTTGCGGATCTGCAAATGCTCGACCCAGAGGGAAGCAGCGATATGCTCTCAGAGCTGACAATTATCTGCGCCCGGATGGAATATAACCAGCCGGTGGAGGAGGCGCTGCATGACTTTAGCCTGCGGGCCGGGATGGAGGATGTTGAGCGGTTTGCCGATGTGTTCTCCGTCTGTAAGCGCACTGGCGGGGATCTGGTCGAAGTAGTACGCCGCACGTCCACGATTATTGGAGAGAAGCTTGATATCCAGCAGGATATTGCCGTCAGTATTGCCCAGAAGAAATTCGAGGCCAAAGCGCTGCTGGCCGCTCCGTTAATGATTGTTTTATTTATGAGCCTGACCGCAGGAGACTATATGGAGCCGATGTATACCGGTGCAGGAATGGCTATTTCTACGTTGGCGCTGGCCGGTTTATTTCTCTGTTATCTCTGGACTTCCAAGATCATGAATATTCCGCTGTAAGGGGGCGAGGTAATGCGGTGGATATGCGGCGGGGCCGCGATAGCCTTGGGGCTGTGCTGGATGCTTCTGCGGCTGAAATGCGGCCGCCGGTATGCCGTGCTGAGCAGCCTGCCGATGGACGGACTGCGGCTGCGTGGAGTCGGAGAACCTTTTCTGCTGCTAATCGAGAGATGGCGAATCGGCAGTCATCTGCCTTCGGTCACGTTCAGAATCCAGCGCTCGCTGCAGCAGAGCTATGGCATGCGCTACAGCGCGGAGCGTACACTGCTCTTTTTGGCTGAAATGTTCAGCTACAGCTGGCTGTTTATGCTTGGGGGCAGCCTGCTGACCGCCTTCAGCGGTGAACAAGCCGGAATCATAATCGGCGCGGTACTGGCGCTGATATTACCGGTTGCCCTGGTTAGTGATCTGCATAAGAAAGTACGGCTGCGTGAACAGAATATTATGCTGGAGCTGCCTGAGCTGCTGAACAGCATTGTACTGCTGGTTGGCGCCGGAGAGACTGTGCAGCGGGCGATTATCCGCTGTGTTGAGAGCCGCAAGGGCGACTACAGTCATCCGCTTTATAAAGAATTATTTATTATGACTACAGAATGGGAAGGGGGCTATTCGTTCCAGCAGGCCTTCGAGAATTTCAGCAAACGCTGTGCGGTACAGGAGGTTTCGCTATTCACAACGACAGTGCTGCTGAATTACCGCAGAGGCGGTGCAGACTTCGTTCTCTCGCTGCGGGATCTTTCGCGGATGTTATGGGAGAAACGGAAGGCGGTCAGCCGGACGCGCGGGGAACAGGCTTCCTCGAAGCTGGTTTTCCCGATGGTGCTTATTTTTTTAATTGTAATTGTGCTGGTGGGAACACCGGCGATCATGATGCTGAAAATGTAGGAGGATGAGGAGAATGATGACGATGTTAGCGGAAGCTGCAAAAGGCTTGTGGAAGGATGAAGAGGGGCTGGGCACGCTGGAGATGATTATGATCATTGCGGTCTTGATTGCGGTGGTTCTGGTGTTCCGCACAGAAATTGTGAAGGTGGTCAAGGATTTGATCAGTACAGCCGGAAGTAAGAGCCAGGAAGTTTTTGATTGATGAACCTGAAGAATGATGAAGGCAGCTTCACCATTGAAGCGTCAATGTTGCTGCCCATTATCATGGGGATTACAATGCTGCTGTTGTTTTTTTGCCTGTATACCTACCAAAGATCTATGCTCTTGCAGATAGCCTCTGCTACGGCAGAGCGTGCGGCTTTCAATTGGGATAACAGTCATAAAGGCGCGGAAGGGGCATTTGCCACTGGTGATTATGATTCGCTGTACTGGCGCATTGGAGAGGAAGGATTGCTTACCTCACTATTTGGTGCAGGAGCCGGAAATGGCGGAGTGAAGCTGGCTCTGCCTGCAGCGTCAGGTTCAGGGACATTGCCGGTTGTCAAACTTCAGCAATCTGCCGGGAAGGTTCCGGCTAATATGACAGGTGAGCTGGCTTACACCTACAGTCTGACTAGCCGCAAAGTAAGTGCGGAGCTTAAGCGAGTGCTTCATTTACCGGTGCTGGATGAAATCCTCGAGGATAACGCTGAACCGGAAGTGCGGGCACAATCGGTTGTTGCAGATCCAGTGGAGTTTATCCGCACCGTAGACCTGATGCGTTATTATGGAGCGAAGTTCAAGGGGGATGGACAGGACAGCGGTTCCGGGACAAGCATGGAGAAGAAGGACGCTGGCAAGATGCTGACTAAGCTGAAAAAATAGACAGCTGGATGAAGAATGGATTTCCAAACTAGTGGAACGATGTCTCAGAACAATACGCCAGGGGAGGCAGATCGGTTGAGGATTGTAAATGCTTTAACTTCCGGTCAGCGAAAAGGGCAGAAATCCAGGCGGAACAACCGGACGGAAGGCTCAGTCTCGATTTTTCTGATCATGGTGCTGGCATTTGTTTTTCTGTTTACCGCTGTATTGATCGATTATGCAAGGATTTCCGCGGCAAATGTGCAGCAGGAACGTCTGGCAAGGGCTGCGGTCCGCTCGGTGATGTCCTCTTATGATAACAGCCTGCGGGAGAACTACGGTTTGTTTGCCTTTGGGGGCGATGACGGAGATCAGCTGCTGTCCGGTGTGCTGAATGATAATTTATATGAGAGCGGACGGGGAGATGCCTTTAATCTGCTGCCTGTTAAGCTGGATAATTCCTCCTTAATCTGGAGCCGTTCCATTGGGAGCTATGATATCTTCCGCAGGCAGATTGCCGAGGAGATGAAATATAAGGCACCGATTGACTTCACACTGGAGCTGGCCGGAAAGTTTAAGCCGCTGTCGGCGGCCATGGGGGAAGCTTCACGTTCAACGAAGGTGCTCGGTAAGCTGCAGCCTTTATATGATGCGCGCGAAGCAGCACTGGATCTCATGATGAAGCGGCGGCGGCAGGCAGCGGAGAGCGGGAGAGTACTGCAGCAGATGATTATGAATCCTGCTAAGGATGATATTAGTACTCTTTCTCTTGGGAATATTGCATCTGCCGCTGACATTGTGGCCATGTACGGAGATTATGTCGGAAAATACTACGCGGACCTATTCCGTGACCGGGAAACGCAGTCTGAAAAGTATCAGCAGGCTCTAGCCCGCTACATAGAGCAAGCTGCTGCTCTGATTTCCGGTCTCCCTGGTACTTTGTCCGCTTACAAGCTGCAGCATAACTCTATGATGGCTGAGGCGAAAGAGGCGCTTAAGCAGGCCGGGGAACTAAATGAGCAGATGAGAAGTGTGCTGGAGCAATCCAGAACCAGCGGGGCGGAGAGCGGTGAAGCTTCGGCAAGCGGCTGGGATATTCCAGGCAGCAGCAACACTGAACTGAGCGCAGACCCGCTGGCGAAGCTGCGTGAGCAGGAAGACGCGCTTATTCTTACACCTGCCGAAATCAGCGGGATGGAGCAAGATTTGATTGCACAAGAATTGGCTTCAGAGGCGGTAGAACCGCCAGTTTCTGCCCTGCCGGCCGTGCTGTCAGGTGTCTCCGGGCTGTACGCTGATTTTGCCCAAATGAGCACCGCCGTAATAGAGGCTTCACGTGCCAGCAGCAATTATCTGAAGAATTACGGAGATGACGGGGCCGTTATTACAGCTGAAGCTGCCCGGATCGAAATGCACCGGACCTCGGATAGTGAGCGTAAGCAGCTGGAACGGCAGGCCAAAACCAAGCTAGGGGATGCCATGAAGCTGCTGGAGCAGATACGCAGTCTAGGTGACAGTGCGGGGGCAGCGATGGAGCGTTACAGCACACTCAGGCAATATTATGAAGATAATATTAAACTGAATCAGGCGCAGGATCATGGGACAACTGGGGATGCAGGGAACGGTACGGATATTTATTCTTCAGGCGGCTCAGCAATGGAGAAGGTGGATGGTCTATATGCTTCCATAGGCAGCATTATGGAGGGGGCGCGGGATAGGTTGTTCCAAACAGAATACTCAGCGCTGTATTTTCCGCATTTTGATCTTTCTTTGCTGACACCGGCAGTCTCTGGCCCTGCGGGTGATACAGCTTCTGTGCTGGCAGATCAGTTAGATCCGCATGCCCAGGAGCTGGAGTACATTTTATACGGCTTTCATAATCCTGCGGGAAATGTGGCGGCAGCCTTTGGAGAGATTTTTGCACTCAGGCTGGCTATCCGGACGATGGAGGGTTTTATCGAAAGTGCCCGGCTCAGCAATCCACTGGCCATTCTGGCTGCGGCACTGCTGTACGGTGTGGAGCAAGCGGTTCAAGATATGCTGCTCCTATGCAAGACAGGAGAGGTTCCGTTGTCCAAATATTTGCCTGCAAAGCTGAAATACCGCGATTACTTGCGCTTGTTTATGCTGCTGCACGGGACGGGGGATGTACAGCTGTCGCGGATGCTGGCCCTGATCAGGCTTGATACAGGAATCAATCCGGCGGAAAGGTTCACCTACGCTTCAGCAGGAATCCGTATGGGCCTGCGGCTGTGGTTTTTGCCAGGGGTGGTGAAGCTGCTGGATTATAGCTCGGCTCTGCCAGGTGAGGTGGAAGGTAAGGTGTACTACAGGGCTGTACAGGCTGATTATTCTTATTAGCAGGAGGTTAGCAGAATGAAGTGCTGGTACCAGAGACGATGCAAGCACCAGGATGAAGGCAGTATGGTTGTTGAAGCGGCTATGGTACTCCCTATGTTTCTCCTATTTGTCTTATTCCTGATCTTTATTGTTCAGATGACGTTGTATTCGACGGCTTTACAGAGTACCGCCTCCGACACGGTCAAGATGGTCTCGACCCATATTTATCCTGCGGCTTTGGCTGCTCAGAAGTGGGGAGAGCAGGATAGCGGTACAGCTGATCCAGCACGTGCCGGTCCAATATTGTCTTCCGGCAATTGGAGTATTCCCCGGCTATCAATTACGGAATGGAGCGACAGCTATGCAGCTGATCTGCCGGCACCGGTTGATGAGTGGGTCAGATCTGCCGTGCAGCGCGCAGAGGGTCCGTTGCAGGAGCTTCAGGCTGAGGCGTCGCAGTCTGTGCTTGACCATGCACTTAAGCCTCTTATCAAGCCGTATATGGCTACAGATTGGCTGGAATATGACCGGCTTCATGTCTCCAATGTCACCGTTCCGGAGCTGAAGAACGGCACACGCCCCTACTTCGGACTTGTCATCAGCTACGAGCTGCCGATGAAGGTACCTTTTTTGAACCGGGGTATCGTTCTGGAAGCCAGCGCGGTAGAACGGCTCTGGGTAGGTAATACCGATGCTGCAGGGCAGAGCGGGAATGCCGGAGAGGGTGGGGAGCATGGCTCCATCGTAATACTGAACAAGCCAAATCCCGGCGTTGCTAATCATCAAGGCAGGATAAGGGTCAAGGTTCCGCCGGGAGCATCGGCTAACCTGTCAATTTACTATAAGAGCGGCCAGAGTACGGCGAAATATTTGGGCTGGAAGCAGGCAGACGAAGCCGGATATATCGAATGGGAGTGGAAAATCGGGGTAAATACGACGCCGGGTTCCTGGCCCTTTGTAATCACTTTGGACGACGGAACCAGCCTGGAAGCAACTTTTACAGTAGTGAAATGATACAGCGGAAGTAGGCGAATTGCAGATGGCGGAATGGGCTTTTTGGGGCTGCCTGATCTTTCTGGGGGCGGCATACATCACGGATTTGCGGAGGATGCGGATACCGAACTGGATCTCCGTGCTTGCTTTGGTGACGGGACTATGTTCAAGGGGATTCATTTACGGGTGGCATGGATTGCTGTTCGCACTTTGTGGTGCATCCGCGGGGTTTGCCGTCCTGCTGCTTATGTATTTTATGGGAGCGGTGGGTGCCGGGGATGTGAAGCTTTTTGCCGGGATTGGGGCCTGGCTGGGGGTATGGTTCTCACTGCAGGTAATTATGTATTCCGTTTTGTTCGGTGCAGTGATCGGTTGGATTATTGTGCTAGCCCGAAGAGAGACAGGCAGGCGGATGCGCAACGTTATCAGCAGGACTGCCGGATTTCTGCTGCTGCGTAATCCCGCTTTATTAAGAAGCGGAAAGGACAGCGAGATGCTAAGGTTTCCTTTTATGCTGGCAGTTCTCCCGGGATTTTTATGCGCTTATGTCTATCTTTAGATAAGGAGGTGAAGCTTGTTGTTCGGATTAAACCGTGATTTTGTACAACAGGATGGTTTATCGATGCAGTTGGGGAGCCCTGACGGATTGTCCGCCGCAGAGCTTAACATGGTTCAGGCCAGGATGCTGATGAATACGGCTATTCCTCATCATCTGCGTCTGCTGTTGAGGGAGGTTGATCTGCAGGTTACCCTTGAATATGCTGTCTCCCGCCGCAAAATGCTCAGTCATCTGCTGAAAAGTGAAAAACTGGGCATGGCCGATTTCTTCGGACTTCTGCTGCAGATTACCCGGGGAATCGAAGAAGGCAGGCTGTATATGCTTCGGGCGGAACAGTACGCACTGCATGAGGACTATATTTTTGTAGAGGGGTCTCTAAGCAGCGGCAAGGTATACCTAACTTACATACCATTGCAGTCTGAGAGGCTGCAGACACCACCTGGAGAGGGCATGAAGTCTCTGATCATGGTGCTTATGGCATCGGTAACAGAGCTTTCCGGAAGCGGGGTCCAAAGACTGTTGCAGTACTGCGGCAGTGAGGATTTCACCATGACGGGGCTTAAAACGCTGCTGGCAGAGCTGCTGGCTGACGGAATTCCTGTGATTAGACCTTCTGACAATACAGATTCTGCCCCAGCGGGCTTTCTATCAAGCGGGGCAAAAGCTTCGGCTGCAGAGACAATGATCAAGCAGAAACCACAGGTGATTGCAGCGGTGGAACCAGTTGTGCCGCGGAGATGGTCATTCACTCAGCCGCAGGTGGAAGCAGCCAGTGCTGAGCAGATTGAAGCGTCATGGAGCAATTCTTTGCCTAAACTCCGAATAAAGGAAGAATCGGACTCGCTTGGTCCTGTAGATGCCGTGAATGACGGGAACTCCCCGTCTTCCTATAGAACTTATGCTGCCTTAGGCGCTGTTTTGGCAGATGCCTTGTTGTGGAAGTTTCTGTATCTGGATAATCCGGTCATGATCTGGTTGATAGTTTGCTTTGCAGCGACCTTAATACTTGGAATCCTGTGCTGGCTGGTATGGAGTGAAAGAATGATGTTTGGGCGGAATAGTGGGGAGGTTGACTACGGGGAAGAGCCTGAGGCTGAAGAGGGATGGGTGGACAAGCATAGGCAGAGTCGCAAGCCGAAGGAGCTAGAGTGGGATTTTGGCAGAAATCCGCTAGCGCCTGTTCATCCCCTGGCTCCAATCAGGACTGAACGGGAGCCGGCTGTACCGGATTATCCGGATATTGAGGATATGCGGCACAGGACGACAGTGGCGGGCAGGCATCAACCTGCCCCAGAAGCGGCAACAGCGCTGCTGACGCGCAGTGAGGCTCCGGGTACAGAGCGAGAGAAGGCAGAGCAGGCACGTGCAGCTCCTTATCTTGAACGAATCCAGACAGATGAAGGCGATATTCGTGAGAAGATTGAACTGAACCGTGCCAGCTTTATCATCGGCCGCTCCCCGGAGGTTGCCCAGTATGTAGAGAAGTCCGAGGGAGCCTCAAGGGTGCATGCCGAAATATCAAGAGGGCCGGCAGGGTATATCCTGAAGGATCTGGATTCCAGAAACGGAACGCTGTATCAGGGAGCTCCGATGATCCCCTACAAAGAATATCCGCTGACTGAAGGGAGTGTGTTTACAATCGTAAAAGGCTGCTACACCTTCCGTTCAGCCTGAGAACAGCCTGGGGAGAACGGGCAAGCCTTACTCGGATTTAAGCTGCTCCAGTGCTGGCTGCAAGGTTGGATAAGTGAAGGTGAAGCCATGATTCACCGCTTTGGCCGGAAGCACCCGCTGGCCCTCCAGCAGGATTTCTGAGAGTTCACCTATAGCCGCTTTTAATAACACAGCAGGAACCGGAAACCAATGCGGACGATGATATACTTTGCCGATCATTTTACCGAATTGCCCGTTTGTCACGGGATTAGGGGCGGTGGCATTGACAGGGCCTGTAATTTCCAGGGTGCGGATACAGAAATCGATCAGCCGTGCGATATCCTCCAGGTGAATCCAGGAGAGCCACTGTTTCCCGCTGCCAATTCTGCCCCCAAAGCCTAAGGAATAGGGCAGCTTCATTTTGGGGAAAGCTCCACCCTCGTTTCCCAGGACAACGCCGGTGCGCAGTTTGATCAGCCGTACCCCTTGATAAGCTTCATCTGCAGCGGCTTCCCAGGTCTTAACGACCTCTGAAGGAAAGTCCATGACACGGGCAGGTGAATCTTCGTCAAAGGTATCGTTAAAGGATGTACCGTAAATGGCGACAGCAGAGGCTTGAAGAATGACAGGTGGCTTATGCTGCAGAGCAGCAATCAGCTTACCGGCGGCGCTCACGGTTTCAAGCCGGGATTCCATAATTGCTTTCTTCCCGCTTGGACTCCAGCGCTGGCTGAGTGAGGCTCCGGCCAGATTGACCAGTGCGTCCGCATTTTCTGCAATTTCAGGAGTCGTGGCAAGGTCATCCCATGTTGTATAGCTGAGAGCGGGATGAGCCGGCTTACTATTCGGCAGCTTGCGGCCGGCTAAGAGGATTTGATGTCCGGCAGCGAGCCAGTATTCCGTAAGCTCACGGCCGATAAATCCGCTGCCGCCGCAGATGATATATTTCATGAGAGAATCCTCCCTTTCAGGATGAGACTTACTTGATGAGATGCCGATAGGGAGTGTAGTCGATGCCGTTCTTCTCAAGAAAGGTAACGAGAAACCGGTTGTCCCTTCGCGGAGTGGCAACGATATAGCCCTTGATGCAGTGCTCACGGGTCACGGCCGGCGCATTGCTCTCCACGGCGATCTTACCGATCTCGGCAGCGATAGAATGCTTGGCGATATCGCGGAAAGGCCCTGGAACCGGTTGCACCAGCTGATCCAGAAACGCCTTCATTTCATCGCTCCACAATGGACGGCTGCGTTCGACCCAATAGTTCTGCCAGTCCAGCTTGGATTTGCCGTCAGCTTTGGGCAGCACCTTCAGGAATTTGCGGAACATAAAGAAGCCGCCGATGCACATGCAGCCCAGCAGTAGAAAGGTCCAAAATGCGATGGAGTTCATAAACCAATTGCTTGGTATCGACGATAATAAACTGAAATCAGACATGTATACACCGCCTTTGACAATGATGATTGTCACAAATCTTCATCTTACTTAAAGTATAGCGTATTTCTAAAGTTTTGCGAAGCGAAAGCACTCCGCCAGGGTTGCCTAGATTTATTTTCCCGATCACGGTAGAATAAGGGTTAATTCGTGAAGGAAAGAGGGAAAAAGGCATGCTGAAAATAGGTTCACATGTGTCCTGCGCGGACAAGGGGCTCTTAAGCGCGGCTAATGAAGCAAATGAGTATGGTTCCAGCTCGTTCATGATATATACGGGAGCGCCGCAAAATACACGCCGTAAGCCGATTGAAGCGATGTATCCTGCCGAAGGGAAACTGGCAATGAAGGCTAACGGCGTTGAAGAGATCGTCGTGCACGCTCCATATATTATTAATCTGGGCTCCTATAAGGACAACACATATCAGCTTGCTGTTGATTTCCTGCAGCAGGAGATCCACCGTACGCATGAGCTTGAGGTCAAGCATATTGTACTTCATCCGGGAGCTTACACAGACAAGGACGCGGAATACGGCATCCAGCGGATTGCTGACGGTCTGAATGAGGTGCTTGGCGGTACGAACGAGACGGAAGTGCATATTGCCCTGGAGACGATGGCAGGTAAAGGGACAGAAATCGGTCGCAGCTTCGAGGAGATTGCCTCCATTATTGATAAGGTCGTACATAATGAGCGGCTGTCCATCTGTCTGGATACCTGTCACATCCATGATGCGGGATACGATATTGTGGGTGATCTGGACGGCGTCCTGCGTCAGTTTGACGAGATTATTGGTCTCAAGCGGCTGGGTGTGGTCCATATCAATGACAGCAAAAATCCGCGCGGAGCAGGCAAGGACCGCCATACTCCCATTGGTTCAGGCTGGATAGGCTTCGAGACGATCAACAAGGTGGTCCACCACGAAGCTCTTTCAGGTCTGCCGTTTATTTTGGAGACGCCATGGATCGGGAAGGATGCCAAAAAGCTGCGCCCGATGTACGAGATCGAAATCGCACTGCTGCGCGGTAATGTGGCTGAACGGTTCGGCGCAGAATTCCTGCAGGAAGTGGAGGAGCTGCATTCTTTCTTTGCCAAGCAGGAGATGGATTCCCGTAAGTATGTGCTTGATGTATGGGATCTGCTCAAAAATGATGCCAAGGCCAAAAAGGCTGATCCGCGTGAGCCGCTGGAACGTCTTTACGATAATGTTGCCGCAGCCGGACTCTTCCCGCAGCTTAGCGAGGAAGCTGTCAATCAGCGCTTAATTGCCTGGCTTGCAGGTAAACAGGTGCTCGTGAACGCTTAAACTAGACATACGTTAGATTGCGCAAGTAGATGAGAGGATGGACAGCGGACTATGGAATTACATGTGAAAAGAGATCATTCTACAGGCGGACAATATCCGAACCGGGCACGTATGCTCATTTCTTGTCCTGACGGACCGGGAATCGTAGCGGCTGTGTCGCATTTTTTATACCAGCAGGGTGCCAATATCGTGCAGTCTGACCAATATACTATGGATCCGGACGGCGGCATGTTTTTCATGAGAGTAGAGTTTGACCTGCCTAAGCTTGATGAGCGGCTGGATGAGGTGCGCTCTATCTTCGGCGGTGTCGCCGAGCGTTTTCAGATGGACTGGCAGATTTTCAATGTGAGCCATAAGAAGAAACTTGCAATCTTTGTATCCAAAGAGGATCACTGTCTGGTCGAGCTGCTCTGGCAGTGGCAGGCTGGGGATCTGGATGCGGATATTGCTCTTGTAGTCAGCAACCACACAGATATGCAGGCCTATGTTGAATCCTTTGGCATCCCGTTCCACCATATTCCGGTTACAGCGGATACGAAGGCGGAAGCGGAGCAGCGCCAGCTGGAGGTCATCGGAGACGATATCGATGTGATTATTCTGGCCCGGTACATGCAGATCATCTCACCTTCGTTCATCGAGCATTACCGGCACCGGATTATCAATATCCACCATTCGTTCCTGCCGGCATTCGTAGGCGGTAAACCTTACGCCCAGGCGTATCAGCGCGGGGTGAAGATTATCGGAGCTACCGCCCACTATGTCACTGAAGAGCTGGATGGCGGTCCAATCATTGAGCAGGACGTGCAGCGGGTCAGCCACAGCGACGATGTGAGCGAGCTGAAACGAATCGGACGTACCATCGAGCGGGTAGTATTGGCCCGGGCGGTTAAATGGCATATCGAGGACAGAATTTTGGTGCATCACAATAAGACAGTAGTATTTAATTAATTACAATTCCCAAACATTACAAACGAATAAATTTCAAAAGGTGAAAAAGCATTTTACCGGCATTTTGGCTACTTCTGCCAAAGTGCCTTTTTTCGTGGGCAAAAATCGCTTTTTAAAGGAGGTAAGGGAGTTGGCTTCACAGCGTGGAACTCTGTTAAAACGTAATTATTTCTTTGCCTTTTTGATCCTGCTTGCCGGTTTCGGCGGGCTGCTCGGCTACGATCTGTATTTCAAGCCTTATGTATTGTCGCAGACGGTAGTCAAGATTAAGGTGGCTGACGGCGGCTTTTTACCAAAAAACTATGAACTGAAGCAAAGTGATCTCTACCTGGATTCTGTTCAGACGAAAGATGTCCCCTCGGGCGTAATTACGGAAATTACCCAGGTGGAGCACAAGATTACCAATGTGAATCTGATGGACGGCAGCATTCTGACGGCATCTCTGGTAGATGTGAGTAATCTGGAGCCGCAGCAGGACGAGGGGATATTTCCGATCCCCAAGGAAGCCATCTATGCCATCA
The DNA here is from genome assembly GCF_017086365.1 of Paenibacillus tianjinensis. Classification (NCBI taxonomy): domain Bacteria; kingdom Bacillati; phylum Bacillota; class Bacilli; order Caryophanales; family Paenibacillaceae; genus Paenibacillus; species Paenibacillus tianjinensis. Next base: position 1,162,173 of record NZ_CP070969.1, read on the forward strand.
ACGGCTCGCTGCGCAGCAGAGATAAGGTCGACATTTACCTGGTAGAGGGTGATTCGCCGAATAAGGAGCGGAGTGGCGGCACAATAGCTGAGACAGGCGCTCCGGGAGCGGGAACAGGAGATTCTGAGCCGGTAAGCCCTGCCCGAAAGGTGTTCCTGAGCGGTGTCACCGTAAACTATGTTCGTTCAGAGGATAACAATGATGTGCTGGACTCGGAGAACGGCAATACCAATAACCGCGTCACTTCAACAGGCAAGGTAGCGGCACCGGAGTTGAAGCTGAAGAAAAGCGATGGTGAGCTGCTGGGGCAATATCTGGAGCAGGGCAAGAAGCTGTGGATTGTACGCGTTGAATAGAAGGGAGGGAGGGGCCTTGAAAATATTCAGTCTGGGCATGGATCAACTGACGATTAATGAAATGAAGCTGGCCGGATTTACAGTGATTTCGCAAAATGTAATGCCTGAACCTGTCCATGCCGAAGGGCACCTGCTGATGATTACGAGTGAACAAGTATCTGTTAATGCCTTAAGTGAGCTAAGCCGAAAGTTTCCGCGCTCCACGATCCTGTACGTATATCTGCAAAAAGGAGTGCGCGGCTACCAGGCCATTCATATGCTGTGTGAAAGCCTGGGGATCTGTTTTATTCCGCCGCGCTCCACATCCTCGGCAATAATTGAAAAGCTGCGGTACATCATAGAGGAGGACCATGAGGAACGCGCAAATCTGGTCGGTTTTTTCGGCTCGGGTCCAGGGATCGGCTGCACCAGTGTAGCTAAGCTGTTCGCCAGACGGATTGCTGCGGCAGGGCTGCGGGTGATTTTGCTGGGAATGGATCTGTATGACCCCGGTTATGACCGTAAACCAGCAGTAAGTCTGGACCGATTGCGTCCCCGGATCACAGGGAAGATGCTCCACGGCGAGGATTTTGAAGGGCTGGTTAGGCAGGACGGATATTCCTATTTACCGGGCAATTTCGATTATCTAAGCGTCCACGATTATCAGGAGGAGGAGATTGAATATCTGCTGGCGGAAGCAGGTGCGAACGCAGATGTGGTTGTTGCTGACTTTGGCTCCATTCCTGAGAGTGCGGCATGGTACGTGGGTATGCAAAAATCAGCACTGCGCATGATGGTTACGCACCCCAGGCATGAATACCGGCTTCAAGCTCTACTCGAGCTGACCGGGCACATGGATCTGCATGCGCAGGATTTCCAGTGGATCATTAACCGCAGCAATGTGGAAGAAATAACTTCACCCAAAAGTCTGGCGCTGCGCTTCGGCTGTGAAATTCTGCATGAGTTGCCCTACTACCAGCCGCTTTTGGACAGCCTTCCCCTAGGCAAAAAAGAACTACAGCATGTAGATGACAAGGTTCACGCACTGTTAGTGTCCCTAGGTCTCGCGGCGGAAGTGCGGAAAAAGGGGATTTTCCAATGATCGAATACCGTGAAGAGAGTTGGCAGGAACAGTGGCGGGATGAGGGGCAATATTCTAAGCGAAAAACGCCTTGGCAACCTAATGAGCTCATGGATAATCCGCTTGCTATACCGACAGCCGTCCGTCCGTTCTCCCTGAAACAGAGTGTTTTGCGTACCAGCAAGCCGGGGAAGGAAGATTTTTACGGCTTCCTGCAAAAAATGAAAAGCGACATGAACGCGGGGCTGGAGCGGGAAGATGACAGTTATTTTGAACTGAATGCGAAGGCGCTGATTGGCGATCCGCAGGCAGTCAGCTTTTTTATGAACGAAATTGAAAAGTATTTGCGCAAAACTCCATTTACCGGCCGCGTGCCTGAGGCATACCGGACCGCAGCCGAAGCTCTTTTTCATGAATGGAAGGGATTTGGCCCGGCTTACCGCTGGTTCACAGACCGTGCGTACAGCGAATCTACCGGACTGCAGATGATCGGACGGCAAATCTTTTACAACCATCGGGGCAGGTTTGTCGCCTATCCCTATGACATGCCCTCGCTGGACCGGGTGGAGCAGCTGAAACGTTCCCTCCTTAAAAGCGACCCGAATAAAAAGCTGAACAAGGACAACCCTTCGGTGGAGTTCAAAATGGATGATCCGCTGTGGCCCGGAAGGTTCATCCGGCTTGCCATCTGGGTGTCGCCCAGGGTTTGGGAAGGATTTACGACGATTTCGATGCGGCGCCAGGTTGTAGAGTTTCTTGATCTGGAGGATCAGGCTGGCACTGAGTGTATTCCTGCGGAGGCTATAGAGCTAATCCGTGCACTGTCCGGAACGTTCCGCAATACGGTCATTGCCGGTGCAGTCGGTTCAGGCAAAACCACCTTCGCCAACACGATTGTCGGTGAGCAGCTTCTGGGTTCTGCCTCCTGCATGGGGGTGGTGATGATAGAGAAGCATCCGGAGTCGATTCTGCCGTATCAGATCAAGGGACACCGGATTATTCCGATACAGGCGGCCAATGAGGAACTGATGGAGGTCGGGGTGGAGTCGCTGCGCCACGATCCGAACATCCTTTATATGACGGAAATGCGCTATAACGAGTGGGAGTTCTATCTGTGGAGCGGCGAGAAAGGTTACGACGGCATCACCGGCACTTTTCATACGGTTGACTCAGAGGATATTCCGTATCAAGGGGCTTTTGCAGTTTCAACGCGGATTGGCGGGAGTCTGAAAGGGCATCTGATCTCAGCACTGAAGTCCTGCGAGCTGGTCTTTATTCTGGAAAGCGTACCGGACGGGAAAAAGCGGCTGGCCCGGATTTCCGAGGTGTTCTATGACGAAGAGCACAACTCGGTGTTCGCGAATGATCTGATGCGCTGGGAGGAGGAGCAGTCGGCCTGGAGCTATAATGACAAGCTTACGGAGAAGCTGATGTCGAAGATGCGTAAGAAAAATGCGCGTGCCATGCGCGTGCTAATGCAGGAATTGGGTCATCTGGCTGCGATGAAGCCTATGGAGAATCCGCTGAAGGAGAGCCTGAAATCCAGGATTGTACTGAACGAATGAGGGGGCGTAAAGCGTGGACTTCATCTTTTATTTGATCCGCTTTGCTCTTCATTTGCTGGTTGCCTGGGGGCTCTGGCAGATGGTAAAGCCGCTGGTTGAACGTCATTTGAGGCAGCTTGGGCAGAGTATAGATCAGCATATGAAGCTTAGAAGGAGTCTTTTCCGCAAAAGAATCAGCAAGGTTAAGAAAAGGCTGTGGCTGTACCGGCATTTAGATGACCTGCTCTATTTTGCACACCGGAGGTATGAGCCTGGGATCAGTGTTATGCGTTTTGTCATGCGTTCGGGTTTTCTGTTTATAGCGGTATTCTTGTCCACCTTACTGACATTGCGTGAGCTGCCGGGACATATGAGCTTTAACAATCCATTTCTGGAGGGGATCAGCTTCGGGGAACGGCTGCCGGTTCACGAGGTTTGGCGGCTTCCGCTGTTTGTGGCAATTATTGCGGGAAGCATTCCATATTTACGGTTGCGATACAGTTATGCACAGAGAAAAGTACACGGCAGCTACGATCTGCTTGACGTGATCAAGATTGCGACCAAATTCACGCATTTATCGGCGGATTCTATTTTGGCCAGAACGGCCGATTTATTGACCGAGGAAAATGTTCTGAAGACGCCCGTGAGGCTGCTGAGTGCGGCATTTGCCAATTACAGCAATGAATATGAGCTAAATGAGCAGGCCGCGAGATTCTCGGATGCGATAGGCACGACCTTTGCTGTTGAGTTTGTATCTGATCTGCTGTACTGCGAGAAGGAGGGGACACGTTATCTAAAAAGCTCGCTCATGATGCTCAACCGTTCCATGGAGCAGCAGCGCGACACTATTATGACGGTAAAAGCAGGCAGCAGGGATGCGATCAGTCTGGGGCTCTATGGGAACTTGGTCGTACTGGTTTCTTCAGTCGGGACGTTTATGTACATGCTGAAGCCGGATGTCTACTTTAAGCTGCAGTTTCAGACTACCGTAGGTCTTACCTTTCTGATGGTTATCATCTCCGGGCTGTTTATTTCTTTTATTATCAGTACGATACTCGCCAGACCCAAACTGGACTACCACTAGAGGTGATGAATGATGGATCGGTTATTGCTTTTACTTGCTGTCTGTGGAGTGGTCTATCTCGCATTGCTGGTTTTTGTGAGCAGCAGCAGTAAGCAGGAGCGTTATGCCCTTAGGCTTGGAGTAAAGTGGAAAGCGCTTGGGGAAAAAGTGCAGAACGAACGGCTGCAGCAGCTGCTGCAATCCGCCGGCCTTTCCATATCCGCAGGCAAAATCACACTTTTCCGCTATTCGGCAGCGCTGATTTATGTAGCAGTTCAGGCGGTGAGCGAATTCATCCGTGAACTGCCTTTTTCAACGACCGATTTGCTGATTCCTATGCTCATTCTAATCATCAGCAGTCCTAAGCGGTATCTGCCGTTTGGCTGGCTGCTGTCCTGGCTGCATCAGAAGACACTGATTCAAAAAGACGGTGAGCTCATCTCCTTCATCCGGCTATATGAAAACAACCGGCTGCGTAAGCGCGGGTATGTACAGTTTGGTTCTTTTTGCGCAGGGACAGCAAGCCATTTTCATTATATCCGGCAGGATTTGTATGAACTCTCCGAGCGGGCGGTGGATGAAGGTACGGAGCGGGCAATCGAATGGTTTTGCGGGAATTTCCCGGCCGGACATGTCTTTATTAACGATATCCGTTCGATTCTGCTGGCAACCGAAGGGATGGATGATGATACCGAAGCGGCCAATTATTTGCGGGAGCAGGGCAAGATTATCACCAAAATCTCCAGCGACCAATATCTGAAAAAGTGGTCCTTCATCGGCGACGTCTCGACGATCATTAACGTAATCCCGTCCATCGCCACCTTTCTGATGATTGTTTCGCTAGCTATGCAGTACATCATGCTGATTAAAGGAAACTTTAATGGAGTGGGGATGTTTCAATGAGGAGTTGCTGAGTCTGCAAAAAAGGTTCAATTCCTTGGAATTGCATCAAATGAGGTTTTTGTTATATTCAAGCATCTATTAAAAATATAAAATTAAAAGGGAGATATTAACAATGAAAAAAGACGCTATTTCTACGGGTTTGTTTATCGCTATCGGATTCCTCTGTGTTGCTATTGTCATCGCCATCCTGATTCCTGTGGTACGTGATGTGATCAATGATGCGGATGACAACAGACCAACTATTCCAGGTGTAAGTGCAGCTATGATTTTGCCCACAGATCTCGATCAAACCCCTGCAGTACAAGCTTCTCCAGTTTTATGGTCTAAAACGGTATGAAAAAAGACTCGATCTCTATCGCTATGTTTTTGGCTATCGGGTTTGTGATTGCCGGTATTTTTATCGGGGCGGCCACAAATATCATTGGCGGAAGTCAGGATGATATTATCGCGCATACCAAGCAAGTGGAGCAGTACTAAGGGGGAGTAGGGGTGAAAGAAACCGTCCTCCGGGCATTATTTATGTGGCTTGTTTTGTTCATCATCCTGCAGCCTATCTTTACTTATATCGACTATTTGCTTGATTTGCAGGTCAAAGCCAATACATCCTACATTACGCAAAAAGCGGCTACAGAAGGGATGGTAACAGCATCGATGAAAAGTGAGGTGATTGCTAACCTGAAGGCGGTGGGTTTTCCCGAAGCTTCAATTGTAATCTCAAGCAGTACGGAAAGCGTGCAGGAGCGCAAGCAGCGGATTGATGTATATATCACCGCGCCCCGCTTAAATCTGTTTCCTTATAATTTCTCCGGCATGTCACAGCCGACAAGTTATTACGGACACGGTTCGATCATGAGCGAGTATCTCGACTAATTAAGGGATGAACTAAACTATGGATTATGTTATCAAACTCGCTTTTGTGCTCCTGATCTTTGTCTACTCCTGGTTTTTTCAAATTCAAAATCAGGAGTGGGACATGCTGCGCAGCATGTTAAAGGATGCCAATAACATTGCTGTCCATGATGCCTCACAGGAGCTTAACGAAAGCGCAAGAGCGCAAGGCCGGCTTATCATCGATCCCGCTGAAGCTTATGCCACCTTCATAGAGTCGCTTCAGCGTAATCTGGGACTTGACGACGGCTTGTCGCCAATGGTCGGCAGCAGACTGCAAACCCGTGTGAAGATTGTGAAATTTGATATCGTGGATGATTCCACCGGAGTAACTTTTCCGCTTCTCTATGAGGATAGTACTTACGGCATCACCAAATACATACAAGGGCCTTCCGTCATTGCCGTGATTGAGACGAAGCATCCCGTCCTGATCTCGCGCGCGAAGGTTCAAGAGGCTATTATCGTACCGGCAGTACAGGAGTATAAGATGAATGATTAATCCGTAATCGGAATGGTAAGCTCTTTTTGTTAAGAGATTATAGGTCACTATTTTCGGTTGGAAGGTACCAATCAAAGTGAATTTAAATATCCGCTCACAAAAAATCTATAACACTATTAAGGGGAGAAAAAATAATGAATAAAATGATTCTTAGAATATCTGTTGCGGCAATGCTAGTTGGACAGCTTTTAACATTAGGCGGTACTGCTCAAAACAATCATGTTGCAGCAGCAGCTGCTACAAAAACCCCTGCTATGACCGACAACTTTTTTAAGTATGGTATGGAAAAAACGCAAGGTTTGCCGGCTACGATCGATGCCGATGGACTTTCTTACACCTTGCATAAGGTAATGATTTATGATGTTAACTCGAAAGATGCGCAGACTATTTGGAAAACATATAAGTTCCTGCCGCTTAATATGTACCCAAAGGCAAAATATTTAATCTGGACGAAATTTACGATAACTAATAAAACATCCCGGACCATTCGTAGAGATATGTATGACCTCAGTTCAAAGTGGGTAGTTTCAGTCGATCATGTCCTGAACAATGGTTATGGATATTTCCTATCTCCTGGAGATCCAAACTATCCATACAATAGCAAAGAAGCCCTCGGTAATTTTGTACTTAAACCAAATCAATCTATTAGCACTTATGAAGCCTATTACGTAGAAGTTAAACCAAGACATTTTTTTGTTACGGTTATAAATCAAAATAATACTAAGACCCTCAATCTTGTAGATCCGGACGGTGTAGGCAAATGAGGAAGGTAGGAGTTTTACTCCTTGCTAGTATGCTTATCTTTTCAATTTTGAATATCCATGTGGCTTCAGCTATAGGATCAAATAACCGAACGGGGACAGTCTCTGTCCCCATTTCATATGGACTTGTTGGAGATGATAACAGTGCAAAAGCATTTACACTAGACTTGCCATTAGGTGTAAATGCTTCATCGATAAACCTGAGCACTCTAAAGTATAATGGCACGAATGCTGTGAATTCATTACAGATCAGTAATGGTAAAATTAAACTTAGTTTGAAAGGTGTCGAAGCAAGCAAAACGGTTCAAGTAAAAGGTCTGTATAGTGGACAATACCCATTTGAATCTAAAATCGGCAATAGCATTTGGCGATATGCTGATGGTCGTACATGGCAGATAAATGATTACAGCCCAAGCACGGATACGATGACTAAAAAGGATCTACCCGCACCAGACTTCACCTATCCTTCAGAAAGGGTCCCAAAAGTTACAGTAAATGCGGCTGGTAATCAGTCAACCGAAGGGCGTTTCTGGAAAACGTTGAGTATGGAATCCGTTGACGAAAAGTACGTTGATCAAAATTCAATCTTGGTTACAATAATGAAAACTGACGCATGGGTAACGAATGCATACCCGAAAGGGAACAAATTGGTTATTGCCTATCAAATTCCAATTACAGCTGATGATCAAGGAGGATGGGACAATGTAACCAGCACGGCCAATCCTCCAGTAGTTTATCCAGCAATGGGAAGGTTCTATAAGGCGAACGTTTGGTATTATTACACTTCTTCAGCCAAGATACCCACCTATTCCTATGGTGGCACAGTAACTTTCGACTATTCCTTACCCACCGAGCCCACCCTTCTAGGAGAAGTAGATCTCATCAAACCAAATCCTAACCCGACTGAAGCAACAGGAAGCGATATACCTGTAGTAATCTCATTAAAAGGAACCTTGGCAGCCTATACGGATACTTCCAATATTCAGGAGTGGGTGTTTTACGCTAAGGAGTCGAATAATGACGCATCCCTACAAGTGAAAAAGGATTATGTAAAAAAACTAAGCAGTACACAAGAATTCACGTTCTACATTAAAAAGGAAAATGCCGCTGCTACCAACTTCAAACAGGAGTATGCCCTGACGGTTACTGTTCGTTTCACCAAACCGATTATTATGCCCGATGGACCCATAAGCAGCTTAACGCAATCACTGAGCTCAAGTGCCAGTACATATAATGGACCCAAGCCTTCGAGTGGGCCTAATCCAACGCCGCCACCTTCAACAGGTAAACCACCTGAAGCCAGAATATCCATGCCAGACCAAGTTGTAGCCGGTGAAAAGTTTATCGTATCAGGAGCAGATTCCTTTGATCCGGATGGAACGATTGTGAAATATATCTGGCAGCATCCTAATGTGCAAGATGCTTTATACGGCAAATCGAGTGATACCCGTTATGGCCTGGATTCCATTGATACGACTCAAACTATCACACTTACTGTGGTGGATAACGACGGCCTTACAGCAACGACATCCCGCGATATTAAAGTGATAGCCCCAGCGCCAGCTGCCAAGTTGCAGATCCTTGGAACATTAAAAGAAAATCGTAAAATAACACTGCACAATGCCAGCAAAAATGCTGCAGACGATTTTCCGATGATTCCAGGCAAAACAAAGTTTACGATTTCTGCAGTTTCCGGAGGGACAAATGCAGATATAAAGTACAGTGGAAGCTTGTCTGGGACAGACAATGCAGACATTTTGATAAAAGTCGCAGGGCAGTATAAAGCCACCCTGTATGTCGAAAATACTGCGGGCTATTCGGCAACGAAATCTATTACTTTCACCGTCCAGCCTGACCAACCCCCTGTACCTTATATCTCCATGCCGAATACTGTTTACCGGGATCCATCGAACGGGAACAAGGCAAGTGTAACCATTGATGACCTATCCATTTCTCCAGACTATGATTATTTAGCAAAGCGAGTGTGGGAGTATAGATATGATTCTGATAACGATGGGAACTATGCTGAGGAAGCATGGGTGCTCATGAATAACGGTAATCTGGATCGAATTAATTTCTATCCAACCGAAGTAGGGCGTTACGAAATTCGTCTAACAACGAAAGAAGAGTTTGGTCAACCGACAATAGATGAGTTTGTCTCAATAAATGACCGTAAGTCAGCGGATACTGCTAACCAGAATGTGGCTGAACGAATCGTTACCGTTCTGAATCGTCCTCCATTATCGGATTGGTCATTGTAAATGAGGGAGGATCAAATGAAATTAATCCGAGTAAATCGAGGACCTGAGGGTGATTGGACGTGGTAAAGATCAAAAAAGGGAAACGAATTCTCAAAGTGCTTTTATGTTTATTACTGCTATTACCTTTTGAATTACGAGGTTTTGGTACACAATCTGCATTGGCTTTAGATACAACTGTTGTTAAATATAATGATTATTATGCGCCTGCAGCTGATCTCTATGCAGAATTGCCCCCAACTTCCGGATTTTTAGATGATGCTTTTAAAGCTAAGAGTTACGTTCATCGGGATGCCTTTTCGGTTACCAACATTCAATACAATAGAGTAACAAAGAATTTTTCTTTTGATATAACTACATTTACTTCAACCATAAAAACATATCGTGAAAATCATAGTCCAACATGGTTCATTATGGCTGACCATGCAGCACACACAAAATATTCTGTTTATGGGTTTAGCCCGTATGTGAATAAAGATCATGAATTTGAAATGGATGGTAGGCATGAAGGGAATTCTATTGACGATAGGCCTATAGAATATGAAGAGAGTAGTTATACCGCTGAGGGTAAAAGCTTTTCTTTTGATATGAATTTTGTAGATTACTATGGTCATTATTTAAGCGGAGATCCTAAATTTTTAGAGGTCGGTACCTCATGGGTTGATATGCTGTATAACGGACAATATGTTACTTATGCCGTAAACGACTACCATAAAATTCCGTTGATAACCAATAGTGCGCCGAGCTTATCCCTCACTACTCAAAATAATCTGACGATTCAAAATGAAGAGGGGCAGAACATATTTAATGTTACCGGCTACGCACAAGATCCGGATAACGATACATTAGATGTAATCGTTGAAATCCCTAATGTGTATTACCGGAAAATAAAAGTGTATAACTCCTATACTTCGCAGCAGTTTACCGTTCCTATAGATGCTATCAACGATTCCCTGCAGCCTGGGAGTTATACGGGGACCGTTACGGTTGTAGATAGGTTTAACCTAAAAGCAAGCGGTCAGTTTAACTTCAACGTTAAAAACAAGCTGAAGAACAAAAACTATTATTTAATCAATTCACCATTTGAAATAGGTAGCACTTATTCAGACTATGAATCTGATCCGCAGTATAGTGTCCGATTCCGATACGATCAAGATTCTAGCTTTTTTGATAATCCGATGGGCACGATTTATGATTCAGGACTATGGAGAGGAACGATGTATACTTCATTTCCGTACTCCGGATTATATAATGCAATTGTTCAGGTCCGGGACAATCCGAAAAATGACCGTTTCGATGAATTCCGGCTGTGGAGCGGTAACAATCAATCCAGCCTTGTTTTTTTGATTCACCGGAAGCCCACCGCTCTTTTCTCAGCCAGGCTGATCGGGAACACCATTCAATTAACGGACAACTCCTTTGACATTGACCACACCACTGCATCCAATAAGGGGCTTATCGAACACCAGTGGCAATGGCGAAAGGTAGGGGATGAGGTCTGGACCGATGGGCAGCTGAGTTCCCGGCCGGCAAATGACGCATACGAAATACGTTTGCGGGTACGGGACATGGACGGAGCGCAAGGGATAGGCGTTTATAGCGACTGGGCTTCACAAGTAGTGGGTACAGGCTCAAACCTGCCTCCCGTTGCCAACTTTATTATTGATCCTATTCATGTAAGTTATCGTAAAAGCACAACAATAACAGATAAATCGTATGATCCGGATAACGATTACCTGGATACCTATGAGTGGATCATCCGCAAAAATGGAGGGCAGGTTTATTATAATAATGGATCTTATGTTACCCCTCCGAGCTTAACGAATTACGGCGTCGGCAGTTACGAGGTGATTTTGCGGGTTAGAGATAACCGTGGAGTCTGGTCCAATTATTATTCTCAGTGGGCTACGGTCATCAATAACAAGCCGGTTGCACAATTTACAATGCCAGCTCAAGTATATCGTGATGATGTCGTGACGATGGAAAATACAACCCCAGATCCGGATGCGGACGGTGATGCACTTTCCTACACATGGTATGGTCGTAAAGGCAATAGCAGCTATATCTATGGCGGCAGCAATCGCAACCACAATGTAGCTATCCGGAATCTGATTAGCGGGCTCGGAATCACGGACAAAGCGGCGATCTCACAGGACTGGGAAATGCGGCTGAATGTATCCGACGGAAGCCAAGAAGCCTTTGCAACGCGGGTATTTGAAATTTTGAATCACGTTCCTACAACTGATATTTCGGGTCCGGCTGCGGCAACTCAGTATACCACCCAGACTTACACATCTGGAGCATCGGATCTGGATAGTGCGGATATCAGCAGTTTGCAGTATTACTGGCGCGTGATCGACAGTGAGGGACAGGCTACCCTATTGCACAATAATAAATCAGTCAACGTGACCTTCTACAATACGGGTGTATATACCATTGAGCATTGGGCGGTAGATCAGATAGGAGCAAAATCAAATATTGCCAGCCTGAAGGTGACGGTAAACGAGAACTTCGCACCGGCTATGACCTTGACTGCTCCGGCCGGTACGGCGGCAAGTCCAACGATCATTGATGCGAGCATAACTGGTGATCCACTTATCAAATGGACATATGTGGATCCGGAGAATGATCCTCAAGAACAGTACAGGCTCGAATTTTATACTAAAGATAGCATTCTTGCTAAAACGATTGAGAATTCAGATGGTACTGGAGCGGTACGGCAGTATCAAATACCCAACGGTACATTTGAAAAATTTAAATTATTTACAGTTCTAGGCCGAGTGTACTCCATGTATTCCTGGTCCGAAGTATCCAACGAGAAAACCTTCATCATCGACAATCCCCCGCAGCCGGGCTTTACGCTCATGACCGATACTGGCCGCAACGCTGCTCAGGTGCCGATCTACCGCACCGATAGGCTAACGATTCAAGGTACTGCTACGGATGCGGACACTGCCAAAGGCGACAGCATCAGCTATAAATACTATTTGAAGCCTTTTGGCGGAACAGAAGAGCTGGCCAGCTCGCAGAGTGCTTTTACCAAGCAGTTTAGCACAAACGGAATTTTCACCCTGCGACAGGTTGTAACAGACTCGCTGGGACTATCGAGAGAGCTGGTACAGAATATCAACGTTGCAAACCGCATTCCAACCGCAAGCATTACTTATCCGTCCAGTACCAGCCAGAGCACTCCCACAGTGGTCAGCACATTGACTCCCGTAATCAAGTGGGATTATCAGGATGACGATGGAGATGTCCAGCAGCGGTATAGAGTGAGGATTATGAATTTAACTACGGGGGCTGTTACCGTTCAGTCAGGAGAGCAGACTTCAAGTGCACAGCAGTGGCAGATTCCAGCGGGTGCATTAGTGGAGAACCAGAAATATGCAGTTGAAGCTGAGGTGTATGACGGTTTTAGCTGGAGCAGTGTAACCCCGCGGAAATATTTTATGGTCAATTTACTCACGGTACAGGGATTAGTACGGCATACGGCCGAATGGAACGTGAACCGTCAGACTTACAATATGGGCAAAAGCGGCACGGCGGAGAGTCCGCGGGGATATAATATCTTTTGGGCGGGGGAGCGTTTTGTCCTCCAGGCGAACACAGCAGGATTGCCGGATTCGGTTGAAGTGACCATGACCGGAGGTTATAGAGCTGTGCTGCATTCAACGGACGCCAACAAAACACAATGGATGGGTGAGCTGTATGATCCCGTTTTTGAGAAGCTGCCGGATGGGCCGGTTACATTTACTTTTACGGCAAGGAACGAATGGAATACTAAAACGGACACTGTGACGGTATCGATCCTGGGAGATTGGAGTGAATATTTTCAGAGCCACCGGATAAAATAATCTCTTCCGAGCTGTTATAGCTGGTCTGCAACGGGCGGAGGGCTGATCGCTAGACGATCCCCTCGGTCCGTTCTTCGCTTACCTGAAGCATCCGGGCCCCCAGAGCTGAGGTTGAAAATATGGGCGTTTTGGGTGAGGGTATGTAGGCGCTGCCTTTTGTGAGGTGCAAGTAGTAGGATAATTTGCCGCTGAAAATTTTATGGGCGCATAGTGATTCTGCAAAATCTTCCGGTGTTACGAAACAAGAGGGCTTGGCCACCGGCTTGAACGCGGCCTCTTCAAATACGGAGGCGACAAAATGGGAGCAGAAATAAGCATCTTCCCGGTCGAATTTGACGTTCAGCAGGACTCCGATCAGACCCAGCAGATGATATTTATAGCGCTCCTGGTTCTCCATCATCCCTTGCACATGGTTGTACATGGCCTCATATTCTTCGTCACTGACGTTCAACTGGTAGATTGCACAGTCTGCTGTGCTGTAGAAGGGGTGAATGAAGTTTTCACGGATAAGGCCGGCAACGAACGGATTATGCACTTTTTTGCGGCCAAAGCTGTATACTTCGTCCAGTCCGCTGTCAAAGGCAATCGAGGCATGATTCAGTTCAGCTTTTGTGAACCATTTAATGATTCCGCTAAAGGCGGTCCCCGTTCCGGTTAGTACAATATAGATTTTTTTGCCCGTACCCATATTATAAAATCCTTTCTGCTGGAAGTTTTGGATAATCCGGTAAAATTTCTTAATGAATTACCTTCATCTTACTGTATAATCCTGCTTTGGAAAACAAACTTTAGTCTTGACCTGAAACTAGACTTAAGGCTAAGTAACTGCCTCTAAATTACGCTTTTTTTGACTGTTCCAGTGTATAAACTGGATTCAAGCCGCAAAAAATAAGCTGTTCACCCCTCATCTTTACAAAAACAATTGGAAATGCTTCCACATTAGTGATACAATAATAGTCAAAATGACATTCTTGATTCCAAGGAGGATTATCTTAATGACTGAACAGGCAAAAGAACAAGCGATCCATAAGGAAGAAAATTCGACGGTGGATAACCTGGCGATCACAACCATCCGTACTTTGGCAATCGATGCAATTGAAAAAGCCAATTCCGGACACCCGGGTATGCCGATGGGCTCCGCACCAATGGGTTACCAACTATTTGCCAAAACTATGAATCACAATCCGGATCATCCGACTTGGGTTAACCGTGACCGTTTTGTATTGTCCGCCGGACATGGCTCCATGCTGCTGTACAGCTTGCTGCACCTGAGCGGCTACGATCTGCCGATGGAAGAATTGAAGCAATTCCGCCAATGGGGCAGCTTGACTCCTGGTCATCCTGAATTTGGCCACACTGCAGGTGTGGATGCTACCACTGGTCCGCTTGGACAAGGTATCGGTATGGCTGTAGGTATGGCAATGGCTGAAGCTCAGCTGGGCGCTACTTATAATAAAGACAACTACAATGTAATTGACCACTATACGTACGCAATCTGCGGTGACGGCGATCTTATGGAAGGTATTTCTTCCGAGTCTGCTTCCCTGGCAGGACACCTTAAGCTGGGCAAGCTGATTGTTATGTACGATTCAAATGATATCTCGCTCGATGGTAAGCTGAACCTGGCTTTCTCTGAGAATGTTGCGAAGCGCTTTGAAGCTTACGGCTGGCAGGTTCTGCGCGTAGAAGACGGCAACGATCTTCCGGCTCTGGGCCAAGCGATTGCGGAAGCACAAGCGGACAGCAGCAAACCAACCCTGATTGAAGTGAAGACGGTTATCGGCTACGGCAGCCCGAACAAGCAAGGTAAAGGCGGCCACGGCGGTACTCACGGCTCCCCGCTGGGTGCTGATGAAGCGAAGCTGACTAAAGACTTCTACAAATGGGTATACGAAGAAGATTTCTATGTACCTGATGAAGTGCGCGCGCGTTTTGCTGAAGTGAAAGAAAAAGGCATCGCGGCTAACAAAGCATGGGATGAGAAATTCGCAGCTTACAAACAAGCCTATCCAGAGCTAGCTGCACAGCTCGAAACAGCCATCAGCGGTGAGCTTCCAGCGGGCTGGGATGCAAACCTTCCATTCTACAAAGCAGAAGACAAAGCAGTATCCACACGTGTGGCTTCCGGTCATGCACTCAACGGCCTGACTGCCGGCGTACCTCAGCTGGTGGGCGGTTCCGCGGACCTTGAAAGCTCAACAATGACTCACCTGAATGGTCTGACTCAATTTACACCTGATTCCTACGACGGCCGCAACATCTACTTCGGCGTACGCGAATTCGGTATGGCTGCAGCAATGAACGGGATTGCCCTGCACAGCGGTCTCAAAGTATTCGGCGGTACCTTCTTCGTATTCACCGATTACCTGCGTCCGGCTGTCCGTCTGGCTTCGATCATGAAGCTGCCGGTAACTTATGTTCTTACTCATGACAGTATCGCTGTCGGCGAAGACGGTCCTACCCATGAGCCTATCGAACAATTGGCTTCCCTGCGCATTATCCCGGGTCTGACTGTTATTCGTCCAGCTGATGCCAATGAAACTTCTGCGGCTTGGGCATATGCAGTAGAGAACACTGCCAATCCTGTGGCACTGGTGCTTACCCGCCAGAACCTGCCGATCCTGCCAGGTACTGTTGAAGGCGTACGCGATAACATCAAACGCGGCGGATATGTTGTCTCCGATTCCAAGAACGGTACTCCGCAGGCACAGATCATTGCTACCGGTTCTGAAGTGCAGCTGGCTGTAAAAGCCCAAGCAGCGCTGGCTGAAGAAGGTATTGATGTACGTGTTATCAGCTTGCCGAGCTGGGATCTGTTCGAAAAACAGGACAAAGCTTACCGCGATTCCGTTATCCTGCCTGAAGTTAAAGCCCGTCTGGCAGTTGAAATGGCACAGACCTTCGGCTGGGAGCGTTACACAGGCGATCAGGGCGACATTCTCGGTATCACTACATTCGGTGCTTCCGCGCCTGGCGATATCGTAATGAAAGAATACGGCTTCACAGTAGAAAATGTAGTCAGCCGCGTAAAAGCACTGCTATAATAGACGGAATAAGGACAAGGGGGAGAATAAGCACATGAGTCAGTTTACCAACGCGACAATTCAAAAAGCAGCGAATGTTTATTACGATGGAAAAGTTACCAGCCGTACAGTTATTTTGGAGGATGGTACGAAGGTGACGCTCGGCATTATGCTGCCTGGTGTGTACGAATTCGGCACGGATGGCCCGGAGACAATGGAGATCTTATCCGGCGATCTGAAAGTGCTGCTTCCCGGCACAGATGTGTGGAAGGAAATTAAAGGAGCGGAAACGTTCCACGTTCCCGGTAACTCCAAATTTGCGCTGGAAGTATTCGCTTTAACTGATTATTGCTGTTCTTACCCGATTCTATAATTAAATGTATAAAAAAGAAGCTCCGCTTAACTGAAGTGACCCCTGTCAAGTAGACAGTAAATAAAAAGCAATATTTTAAGCAACCTGAGTTCGGTATTCATAGGGACTCAGGTTGTTTAGTTTCGTTTGGAAACGTGCATGGTTGTAAAAGCGGATATATTGCTGCACAGCATGCCTCACCTGTTTTGCAGAGTGAAAGGAGTGGAGGTAGAAACATTCGGATTTAAAATGACCGAAGAAGTTCTCCATACAAGCATTGTCCCAGCAGTTACCCTTTCTGGACATGCTTGCCTTTATCTCATACCGCTCCAGTAGTTTACTGTATTGACGGCTAGTGTACTGAAATCCTTGGTCGCTGTGCAAAAGAACACCTTTGGTATCCCGCCGTTTTCTCGCCTTTTTGACTGTATCCAACACCAGCTTTAGATCATTCCGCGAGCTAATCTGGTACGCTATAATTTCATTGTTAAACAGATCTTTAATCGCAGACAGGTACAACCGTTGTCCACCGAAGATAAGGTAAGTAATATCCGTGACCCACTTTTGGTTCGGCTGCTCTGCTGTAAACTCTCTATTCAGGTGGTTGTCAGAGATCACGTAAGCCTCTTTCTTGCCATAGTAAGGTCTTTTCCTCCGAATAACTGCTCGAAGTCCTAGCTCGCCCATGAGTCGCTGTACACGTTTGTGATTCATATGAATGGCGTAGGTACGCTTTAGCCATACCTTCACTCTGCGGTATCCATAAATGCCTTTAAGCTTCTCGTGGCATTCGACAATTTTAAGCTTCATCGCTTCGTCTTCGCGTTGCTTGGGTGAAACGAACGTTTGCCGGTTCAACCACTTGTAAAAACCACTTCTAGATACTCCAGCCAGATTACATAGCAGGGTAAGGTTGTATTTCTTATGAAGCAATTCCTTAATGACTGCAAACTTTTTGCTGCTCGGAACAGCGTCCATTCCTCCTTTCACATCTGTAAGAGCTTTTTTAGCATTTCATTTTCTGCCTCAAGGCGCTTAATCTTGGCCTCTGGATCTTCAGGACGAGTGCGGGGTCTGCCCATTCCTGGCCCTTTTGCTTTCCCTCTTTTTTCTCCAAGGCCCTTTACTCCCTCTGCCTCAAAGTGCTTCACCCATCGGCGCACCAGGGAATCGTTGATGCCCATTTCACGCGCTACACTCTTATACCCCAATCCCTTTTTGAGATAGAGGTCCACTGCCTTTTTCTTGAACTTCTCATCGTACGTTCTTCTCATTTCGCCCATAAAAAAATCCCCTCCATAGTAGACAGATTAAACGGCTTGCTTTTTTCTGTCTACTATAGGGGGATCATATCAAACTGCGGGGCTTTTTTTTATACCGGAATTGTTCATATACGCAAAAAGATTTCTACTCCGACTGCTTGCTGGCCCGTTCGTATTCAATGATTGCTTCGCCGTTCACCCTATCCAGAGTTTCTCCTGTCCGGACGAAGCCGAGCTTCTGATAGAAGTAGTGGTTTCTGGCCGCCCACGAAGGTGTGTCCAGTGTCCATTTTTTTGCAGAGGGATAGGTCTGAAACAGGAACCGGAAACACTCCTGACCGTAGCCGCGGTTCTGATGCAGTGGATCAATAAATATACGGCCCAGATGGCACTCTTCAGCTCCTGGTGACGGGAAAACGATCATGCCTCCGATGAGATTGTTATCAGCAAGCAGCTTGTAATAATGCCTATTGTTCATCTGCTCGGCCTGCCATTCAGCAGAGTCATATCCTGGTGGTCCGTCCTCTTCTTTATTCTGAAATTGTCTGGCATCGGCATCGAATGTCCGCTTCTGAACTTCGGCCAGCCTGACTGCATCCTGCAGATCAGCAAGTAATATAGTAAACACTTTATTCCTCCTTGGGATATTATGGATTATGTTCGGGTTATAGGATTCGCGAAAGATACGCCCTACACCTGCTTCTGCAGCTTATTAATGAACACTTTCTGTACCCTGGCTATTGAAGTCCTGCTAGATATTGACGGGACAGGAACATTCTCATATACTTCCACTAAATGATAGAGAAGCTAGAATCCTCGAATACATAAAGCGGAGGCAGAAGAATGGGAACATCACGGATTGGCAGGGGAGTACATAAGATTTTGTTAAGCTTTTGGAGTGGTATACTGCTGGTATTTCTACTAGGAGTAGCTGGGCCTGCAGAGGCAGCGGCTAATATTGTGAATCCTGATCAGGTTTATTCCTATACGATTATGCAGAGAGATATTGAACGGTTAGTGAAGGCGTATCCGGACCTGGTCTCAATGGAGTCACTGGGGCAGAGTCCCTACGGGCGCCAGTTGTGGGCTGTAAAGCTGGGCAGAGGAGAATCCGTGCTGTTCCTTAACGGTTCACACCATGCAAGAGAGTGGATGACAACTACTGTGCTGATGAAAATGATTGATACATACGCCCAGGCCTACGCTAACAATACAGCTATTGCCGGTTACAACGTACGCCAGCTTCTGGATGAAGTAAGCATCTGGCTGGTTCCGATGGTCAATCCGGATGGGGTTACCCTGGCCCAGCAGGGCACGGCCGGACTCCCGGCAGCTCTGGCCCAGACACTGCGCCGTTATAATGGCAATAGTACAAATTTCACCCGCTGGAAGGCGAATATGCAGGGGGTTGACCTCAACCGCCAATATCCGGCTAACTGGAACACAATCAGGAATGCGGGCTCATATCCGTGGTACCAGAATTATAAAGGACAAAGGCCTGCACAAGCGCCGGAAGTAAAGACTATGATGGATTTTACATACAGAATAGATCCGGAGGTAACGATCTCTTATCATAGCTCGGGTGAAATCATTTTTTGGCATTTCAATACACTGGGCAGCAATTTGTCCCGCGACCGGACGATGGCCCGGGCACTTGGCAGTCTGACAGGTTATTCGCTGGTAGCACCGGAGAACAACCCGTCGGGCGGCGGCTACAAGGACTGGTTCATCCAGGAGTTTGGCCGCCCCGGATTTACGATTGAAATTGCACAATATGCTGGTGAGACATCGGTTCCGTTGAGCCAATTTGCAAGCATTTGGAAGAATAACAGGACGGTGGGGCTATATTCCGCGGGGCAGTCTTACTCCTTATGGATGAAAAAGCAGAAGGTCCAGTACCTGCAGCAGTCTATGGATCTACTGGCCGGTACTCAGTTATATTCCCGGATAGGGGCTTCAGCCAGCGGCATCAATCTGCTGCCGCAAAGGCTCCATGTTATCGCTAAGAAGGGTGACTGGTATCAAGTGCAGGTGAGTGAAGGCGTCGGCTGGATTCATCCTGCTTCGGGAAAGCTGGCGGTGGTTGAGGAGGTTATGGCAACTGCTGAATTGAAGGTGAGTTCTCCGGCATACAAATATCCGGATAGATACGCTCCTAAAGTTACGAATCTGGAACCGCAGACTGTTCAGGTAACCGGCAGATGGGGAAACTGGCTGCTTGCCTCCACTCCAAGCGGAAGCTGGTGGATTGACGGAAGAATGGCCGAGCTAATCTGGCCGGTTAAACAAACTGAGCAAGACACGGCAACCGAGCCTGGGCAAGCCGTACCAAGTGAACCGGAGGTATCCGGACAGATCGTGCCAGAGTCTGTGAGCACGCCGTAATTATATAAATTCATATCCTATCGATCCCGCAACAATCCCGCATCAAAAAAAGGGGGTGTTCCAGCAAGCCGTATAACGGCTTGCGGAACACCCCCTTTTATTACTTCTATTCCTCGCTTGCGCTGCCGCCGATCTTCCGGCCAATCCATTCTTCATAGGATTTGATTACAGCGGACAGGTCTTCGTCCCCATAGCCATGATTGAAGCCGGCCTGGAACATGCTCTTGGCTACACCAAGCATTGGTGTGGGCACGCCTGTG
The DNA here is from genome assembly GCF_017086365.1 of Paenibacillus tianjinensis. Taxonomy (NCBI): domain Bacteria; kingdom Bacillati; phylum Bacillota; class Bacilli; order Caryophanales; family Paenibacillaceae; genus Paenibacillus; species Paenibacillus tianjinensis. The sequence goes on from NZ_CP070969.1 coordinate 1,182,641, forward strand.
GCATCGCTGAGTGAGGAAGCGAGCTTCAGATCCTTCAGCATAAGGGCCAGTGAGAACTGGTTGCTGAAGTCATTGTCGATGATCTTGCGTCCCTTGAGCTCGGCTTGCTTGCTGCCTGCCGAACCGTTCTGGACAAGCTCCAGGAACTTGTCTGCCGGTACGCCGTTCTTCACGGCGATGGAGAAGCCTTCAGCGAGTGCAACGTTATGGATGCCGACCATAGAGTTGTGGGCAAGCTTCGCTACGGCCCCGCTACCGTTATCGCCCATGTGCAGCAGGAGGCGGCCCATGGTGTCGAAGATATCCCGGTGCGCTTCGATGACTTCTGCTTTGCCGCCAACCATAAATACTAGCGTACCTTCGATAGCAGCCGGTTTGCTGCCTGTTACCGGAGCATCAAGGAAGCTGCCGCCGCGTTCTTCCACCGCTGCAGCGATTTCTTTAACCAGTCCGGGGGAAATTGTGCTGGAATCGATGACCACGGCTCCCGGCTTAAGGGCTGCAAGTATGCCGTCCTCACTGTAGAAAACCTCACGAATCGAATCATCGTTGCTGATCATGGTAATAATAATATCCTTGCCCTGTGCCGCAGCCTGTGGAGTAGCCGCCGCTTGTGCGCCTTCTTCTTCCAGCGGCTTGCATTTCGCAGCCGTGCGGTTGTATACCGTTACCTGAAATCCGCTTTTCAGCAGATTGGAGGCCATAGGAGCACCCATTGTTCCGAGTCCGATAAAGCCGATCTGTTTCATTCCATCTCCACCTTCACTCTTTAAGTTCACTTTTCTACATTCTATCACGGCATTTAGGGTTGTTCCACAGGGCAGGATATCTTTGTATATACGGCAAACGCTTCCATGAAACTCTCAAAAACATGGTCCAAAAGCCGTGGATGTGCCCTAAGACCTTGCCAGTCAAGGCAAATTAAAGTATCCTAGAGTATAAAGTTGTAACAAACGGTGTCAAATCTAAAGAGATAAACAGGAGGTTACCATAACCGATGTCCAAGAAGATTAATTTTGACTACAGCAAAGCCCTGTCCTTCTTCAACCAGCATGAAATCGACTATTTTGCCGCTCCAATTCAATTAGCCCACGAGCAACTGCATAACAAGACTGGAGTAGGCTCCGATTTCCTAGGCTGGATCGATCTCCCTAACGCTTATGACAAGGAGGAGTTCGCCCGTATTCAAGCGGCAGCCAAGAAGATCCAGAGTGATTCTGACGTGCTGATTGTTATCGGTATCGGCGGTTCTTATCTGGGGGCACGCGCTGCCATTGAGGCACTTACGCATTCCTTCTACAATAACCTTTCCAAAGATCAGCGCAAGACACCGGAAGTATATTTTGCCGGTAACAACATCAGCTCTACATACATCACGCACCTGCTTGATCTGGTGGAAGGCAAAGACTTCTCCGTGAACGTAATCTCCAAATCCGGTACAACAACTGAGCCGGCTATCGCTTTCCGCATTTTCCGCGCAGCACTGGAGAAGAAATATGGCAAGGAAGAAGCACGCAAACGCATTTACGCTACCACAGACAAGGAAAAAGGCGCTCTCAAGAAGCTGGCTAACGAAGAAGGCTACGAGTCGTTCATTATTCCTGACGATGTAGGCGGACGTTATTCCGTGCTGACACCGGTAGGACTTCTGCCGATCGCTGTTGCGGGAATCAACATTGAAGAAATGATGCAGGGGGCAGCAGCCGCAGCGGATGAGTTCAACAATCCGGATGTAGCTACGAACCAGGCTTATCAATATGCTGCAGTGCGCAACGCGCTGTACCGTAAAGGCAAAACTACAGAGATTCTCGTGAACTACGAGCCGTCCCTGCACTTTGTCTCCGAATGGTGGAAACAATTGTTCGGCGAAAGTGAAGGCAAGGATTACAAAGGTATCTATCCTTCTTCCGTTGACTTCTCTACGGATCTGCACTCCATGGGCCAGTTCATTCAAGAGGGCAACCGCAACATCTTCGAAACGGTGATCCAAGTGGAGCAAGTCCGTCATCACATTACGCTTGAGAGCGATGCTGACGATCTTGACGGCCTGAATTTCCTTTCCGGTCAAACCGTTGATTTTGTAAACAAGAAGGCATTCCAAGGAACACTGCTGGCGCACACAGACGGACAAGTGCCGAATCTGGTAGTCACCATTCCGGATCAGACTCCTTATACTTTTGGTTACCTGGTTTATTTCTTTGAAAAAGCCTGCGGTATCAGCGGATATCTGCTTGGCGTTAACCCGTTTGACCAACCGGGCGTAGAAGCATACAAGAAGAATATGTTCGCGCTGCTGGGCAAACCGGGCTACGAAAAAGAAAAAGCGGAGCTGGAAGCCAGACTTACTGAATAGCATTACGGCACACCACAGACCATTCATACAAATGCAGTAACTGGGAGCAGTCCGCAGGTAATTCTTACCGGGGCTGCTCCCAAACTATATCAAGTTATCATAGACAGGTAAGGACTGGAATAGGATGCTGGAACAATATCGGACGGTGCGTTCTCCCGGGTCCCGGGAAGTCGTAATCCGTAAGTCGCGGTTTATCGGCCATGTAATGCCGGTGGACAATGAAGAAGAAGCTGTGCAATTTATCGAGAACATCAAGAAACAGCATTGGAATGCCACACATAACTGCTCCGCTTATATGATTGGAGAACGAGACGAGATTCAAAGACAGTCAGACGACGGGGAACCGAGTGGAACGGCCGGTAAACCGATTTTGGAAGTAATCCGCAACCAACAAGTTAAAAATGTCGCAATTGTCGTTACCCGTTATTTCGGAGGTATCATGCTGGGAGCAGGCGGACTGATCCGGGCATATACGGATGGTGCTGTTCTGGCCCTGGAGGCCGGAGAAGTGATCACCCGTGTGTTAAGGCGCGAAGTGTTCGTGCAGATCGACTATACCTGGCTCGGCAAGGTAGAGAATGAACTGCGGAGCAGAGCCATTAAGACTGGCGAAACTGCTTTTACCGATACAGTGACGCTGCTGTGTCTTCCGCGGAATGATGAAGGTGACGCCTTTATGGCATGGATAACAGATCTTACCCAGGGGCAGGCACTGGTTACAGAAGGGCGGCGGATTTACTACAGCGAAGGGGAATAGATTATGGCAAGAAGAGCAGTGGAGCGGGAGTTGTCGAGAGAGAGGATTCTGGAGGCGGCAAGGCATCTGTTTATTACCAAGGGCTACCGTGCGATTTCAATGCGCAGCATCGGTCAGCATTTGGGGTACAGCCATGGCTCACTCTATTATCATTTCAAAGAAAAAGCAGAATTATTTTATGCGATTGTAGTTGAGGATTTCAATCACGTGGCAGCATTGCTTAGCGAGGCAATGAACAACCCTCCTGAACAGGGGATGACCCGGGTAGAACAGCTTGTGATGGAATTTATCCGTTTTGGACTGGATCATCCATATCAGTATGAGATCATGTTTATGATCCGTGATGAAGAGCTTCTCGCGTATTGCCGGGCAGAACAGGGACGATGTTTTGAATTATTCGCAGGCATTGTGCGCCGGCATATGAAGGAAGAAGGATATGTTTCCGAGGATTGGCAGAGTGTTCCGCTGACATTATTTTTATCTGCTCACGGATTTATTTCATATTATATTCAGGATAAGGTATCATTCGAGGACGTGAAGCAGGCGGCACTGACGCATATTAAGGTACTGAGCCGCAGTTTATAGAGTGCAATTTTTTTGGGGCTCTTCGCTTTAGAGCTGTGCATTGGTATAACTTTGCTTGGTGAAAGTGTTATAGAAGCTATATATTATATAGAAGCGGCTCCTTAGAATCGGACGGAGCCGCTTCTTTTTTCGAATAACAGGATAACCGGATCAGCCCTCGATAATTTTCACATAACACTCACGGTGTCTCGGCCCGTCGAATTCGCAGAAATAAATGCCCTGCCAGCGGCCCAGAAGCAGTCTGCCCTCATGAATAATGATGCTTTGGGATGGACCGGAGGTAATCGACTTCAGGTGCGAAGCGGTATTGCCTTCTGCATGACGGTATTTAGGATGCTCCCAGGGGTACACTTCGTCCAGTCTCATCAGAACATCATGCTTTACGTCCGGATCAGCATTTTCATTAATGGCAATTCCGGCTGTAGTATGCGGACAATAGACGACGGCAATTCCATTTTGCACACCGCTCTTTTTTACAAATGAGATGACTTCACGGGTAATATCGCGCAGCTCGTCACGCTTACTGGTCGATATTTCAATCGTATGTAGCATAACGCTATCCCCTCCTTATAGAATAAATATACTATAGTTTACCCCAAATTGAACAAAAGTAATTGACGGGCACCAGCGGCTTTGGTAAAGTAGTAATAATTATAAAACCAAGTATGTTAATAGGAATAATTATGGCGTAATGGCTACTATACCGACCGGATACCCGGAGGTGGGGGGACTTATAACTTGAATTCGCTGCTAAGACACAAGGGATGGACCTGGGGATTTCGCACAACTATATTGCTGTATTTTGTAGTATTGATCATTTTGCCGATTATGGGCGTCTACTACAATTCGTTTTCGCTGGGCTTCAGCAGCTTTGCCGAGAGCATAAGTGACCCTATTGCCTGGAAGTCGGTACTCCTCACGCTGAAATTGGCCGTTATCGCTACAGTCATAAATGTACTGCTCGGTACAATGATCGCCTGGGTGCTGATTCGCTACCGTTTTCCCGGTAAAGCTCTGCTGAACAGCCTGGTCGATCTGCCCTTTGCCCTGCCGACAGCAGTAGGGGGACTGATGATTCTGCTGCTGCTCGGCCCCGGCAGTCTGATAGGCGGGCTGGCGGAGAAGCTCGGCTTCGAGATTGTTTTTCATCAGCCGGCAATCGTGATAGCCATGATTTTCGTTACTTTTCCGTTTGTGATCCGCGCGGTGCAGCCGCTGCTGGAGGAGCTTGACCCTTCCGAGGAGGAAGCGGCTTATACGATGGGAGCCAAGAGCAGCCGGGTATTCCGGCAGGTCATTCTGCCCTCCATGGCTCCAGGGATGATTAGCGGAGGAATGCTTGCTTTTTCACGGGCGCTGGCCGAGTTCGGTGCTGTAGTGCTTGTAGCAGGCAATATTCCGGGACGGACACTCGTATCCTCCGTGTTTATTTTCGGTGAGGTAGAAAGTGATAATCCGGTTGGCGCCGCTGCGGTGTCTGTTATTCTATTGACCTTATCCTTTGTGATTCTCTGGCTGATTAATATGCTGCAGATGCGGGGGAGAAGATCATGAGAAGACTATGGATTGGACTCACTTATCTTGTGTTTTTCCTGCTGATTGCGGCTCCCCTGGGCAAGATGACCACGGAAGCCTTCAGCGAAGGCTTCGGCGGCTTCTGGGCATCCCTGTCCCGGCCGGAGGCGCTGCATGCGCTGATGATGACCGGGCTTGTTGTAACTGTGGTTACGCTGCTGAACACCTTGTTTGGAATTATGATGGCTCTTTATCTTGTACGTGCCAACTGGCTGAGCGCAAAGCTGAGAGGACTGCTGAACAGCATCGTCGATCTGCCATACGCTGTATCTCCGGTCATTGGCGGACTGATGATTGTGCTGCTGCTGGGACCGGATAGCGCTTTAGGCGCGGTATTCGAACAAATCGGAGTAAAGATTGTTTATGCTTTTCCGGGAATGGTCATTGCCACGCTGTTTGTCACCTTCCCGCTGATGGTGCGTGAGGTGATGCCGGTGCTGCAGGAGATCGGTTCACAGCAGGAGGAGGCCGCTTCGACGCTCGGGGCGTATGGCTGGACAACCTTTTGGAAGGTCACCTGGCCTTCGATCCGCTGGGCGGTCATCTACGGTGTAATTCTTACGGTTGCCCGCTCGCTGGGGGAATTTGGTGCGGTACTGGTCGTTTCCGGCAACATCATGAACAAAACCCAAACCGCTACTACACTGGTTTATCAGGATGTAGAGAATTTCAATGTGACTGCTGCGGGCGGTGTGGCGCTGGTACTGGCCGCGTTCTCCGCAGGGCTGCTGCTGTTAATGGAATGGAGTAAAAGAAGAAAGGGTGTGCACTAGAGATGCATGTAGAAGTTCGGGGACTGAATAAGCATTTTGGAGATTTTCACGCCGTTAAGGACATCAATTTCGGAATTACCAAAGGTCATCTGATTGGCCTGCTCGGGCCAAGCGGCGGCGGCAAAACCTCGATTCTGCGCATGCTGGCAGGACTAGAGACGCCGGATAGCGGTGAAATTATTTTTCATGGCAAAACGGTCAATACTCTTCCGCCCCAGGAGCGGGAAATCGGCTTTGTGTTCCAGAACTATGCGCTCTTTAAGCACATGACCGTGTATGAGAATATTGCCTTTGGGCTTAAGGTGAAAAAAGTAAACAAAAATACCATCCATGGCCGGGTGATGGAGCTTGTCGAGCTTACCGGGCTTAAAGGATTCGAGAAGCGATATCCGCATCAGCTCTCCGGGGGCCAGCGTCAGCGGGTGGCGTTTGCCCGGGCACTTGCACCTGAGCCGCAGCTGCTGCTGCTGGATGAACCTTTTGCAGCCATTGATGCGAAGATCCGCCAGGAGCTGCGTTCATGGCTTCGCGAGCTGATTGAACGTGTCGGCATCACCTCGATCTTCGTTACGCATGACCAGGATGAAGCGATTGAAGTTGCCGATGAGATTATGATCATTAATCAGGGGCGTCTGGAGCAGAAGGGGACCCCGTGGGATATTTATAAGGAGCCGAAGACGCCGTTCGTGGCTACCTTTATCGGAGAATCTACGCTGATTGAGAGCGCTAATGAGCTGAAAGGCTTCAAGAATGCGGGTGGCGGTAAACCGACGAAGGCGCTGATCCGTCCGGAATATATTGAAGTAGGCCATCTGCATGAATTCAAAATGGCTTCGGCCACAGAGCAGGGCATTGTGAAGCACTTGCATTTCCGCGGAAGTGAATGGCTGGTAGAGGTTGAGGTGAACGGGCATAAGCTGGTGACTTACCGGTCTCTGGAGAAAGAGACACTTACACCGGGCCAGGAAATTTCCGTGCTTGTCCACCGCGCCTATCTGTTCAATGACGAGCGCAGCTGGATTCAGGAGAACGGGCTGAAGGAAGATCCGATGCCTGTGTTTATTTAAACAAAGGATGTGTGCCGGGATGAGGGTTCTCAAAAGGAGCAGACAACTGCACGGATGGCTGGCAGCCCTAATGCTGGCAATGCTCGCACTGGCTCTGGCCGGCTGCGGGAACGGTAAGGAAACGGCGGAAGGTGCAGTGGCTCCGCAGCAAGGTGATCTGACGCTAGTTGTCGGCGCCTATAGTGTGGTGAAGGATGCGATGAGTGATATTCTGCCGCTGTTCGCAGCGGAGTGGAAGGCCAAGACGGGCCAGAAGATCGTATTCCAGGAGTCCTACGAAGCTTCGGGTACCCAAGCCCGGGCGATTGCCGGAGGATTCGAGGCGGATGTAACTCTGCTGGCCCTGGAAGGCGATGTCGGGAAGCTGGTGAAGGCCGGACTCGTAGCGGATACATGGAAAGATCACGGTGTGAACGGTATGGTGACCCGCTCAGTAGTGGCGCTTGGCACGCGGGAGGGCAACCCGAAGGGGATTCATGATTTTGCCGATCTCGCAAAGCCTGGTGTTAAGGTGCTCTACCCGAATCCGAAGACGTCCGGCGGAGCGCAGTGGGATATCAACGCGATCTATGGCGCCGGATTGAAGCTGTCCGAGGAGCAGACAGGGGTTAAGGACCCTGCTGCCGCCAAAGCTTTTCTGAAGAGCGTGCATGCCAATGTGGAATCGCTGGATAAGAGCGGGCGGGCTTCGATGGCGGCCTTTGAGTATGGCGTAGGCGATGTCATTGTCACTTACGAGAATGAGCTGCTGGCGCGGATTGCCCAGGGCGTGAAATATGAGGTTATCCTTCCGAAGGATACGATTCTGATCGAGAATCCGGCTGCGGTCGTAGATAAATATGCCGATGAACATGGTACGCGTCAGGCTGCTGAGGCGCTGGTGGATTTCCTGACCACAGAGCAGGCGCAGGAGGTCTTCGCCAAATACGGCTTCCGTCCGGTAAACGAGCAGGTTTATGCGGAGAATGAGAGCCGTTATCCGGTTCCTTCCGGGCTGTTCGGGATCGATTATCTCGGCGGCTGGGCGGAGGTCCGGGAGACGCTGTATTCCAAGCGGGGTGTCTGGTATCAGGTGCTGGCGGGCATTTAGCCTCTCGACTGCCGGCCGGCGGCTGTGATTAAAGCGGAAATAATGGATAAGCAGAGCCGTTCCTTCAGTGCTGGAGGGGCGGATTTTTTTGATGCAAAAAACGGGGCGGAGCGGCGGAATCAACGGTAAAAATTCCGTAGATTGTCCGTAAAGTGGGCGGAGCGGCGGAATCAACGGTAAAAATCCCGCTGATTGTCCGGAAAGTGGGCGGAGCGGCGAAATCAACGGTAAAAATCCCGTTGATTGTCCGGAAAGTGGGCGGAGCGGCGAAATCAACGGTATAAATCCCGTTGATTGTCCGTAAAGTGGGTAGCGTCAAGAAGTTTGTGTAAGAGAGCAGAATGTAACTTCTCGGGTGTTCGTTGGTAAGTGCAGATGTTCTTTGGGGCGGGGGAGACCCCGCCCCAAAGAACAAGGGATTTCGAGTTACTTCTCTGGCTCTGCCTGCGCTGGATATCGCTCTTCAAACATCTCATTTAGTTTCTTCTTTACTTCCAGATCGCCGAAGCCGCGAATGACCCGTTCGCTAAAACGTTCGTTGTAATCGATGACGTCCAGGTAGACAATTTTCTCTGCCGCATCCATATTCGTGAGGCTGTTCATCGGCTTCAGGCGTTTTCGAATTTCCTTGTTCATTCGTTCAATCGGATTGGATGTGTAGATGGCTTCTTTTATGAGCACGGGATACTTGTAAAAGGTCAGCAGCGTCGGTAACTGTTCTTCCCAGGACCGCATTTCTTTCGGGTAGAGCTTGCCCCATTTGGCCTTCACCGTGTCAAACGCAGCCCGGGCCAGATCATGGTCTGCAGCCGTGTAGATGGTCTTCAGATCTTCAATGACTTCCGTTTTGTGCTGAACTCGAATTTTCGGAAAGGTCGAACGCACTTTGTGGACGATACAATGCTGCACATCCGCCTTCGGATAAGTTTCACGGAACGCTGCATCGAGTCCCGGAAGCCCATCAAACACGCCCAGCAAGACTTCCTGGACACCACGGTCGTAGAGGTCTTTGAGCACCTCGCGCCAGCCGTTTGCGCTCTCCTGGCCGCCTACGTAAAAGCCAAGGATCTGGCGGTGACCGTCTTCGTCGATCCCCATGGCGAAATAAACGACTTCTCCGCTAACGGTGCTGCGCTTGAGTTTCACATATAGGCCATCCAGGTAGATAACGGAGTAGCGTTTGTTTAACGGGCGCTTCTGCCACTGATGAATGTCGTCAAGTACCGTAGCTGTAATGTTGCTAACGGTCGTGGGTGAATAGTGGCTGCCGAACATACTTTCAATGAACCGGGCCACATCTCGCGTTCCCATACCACTTTTGTACATCTGGATGACAGCCTCCTCTAGCCATCCATCTCGCCGCTGGTAGGGCTCGAACAACTGCGTTTGGAAGGCTCCTTGACGGTCCCTAGGAACGGCCAGATCCTCTACATTTCCGTATTTCGTGTGTAGATCCCGGGTGTAGTATCCGTTGCGGCTGTTGTGGTTCCCGGCTTCTTCACTGGTCATGAATTGCTGGATTTCCGCTTTCATAATGGACTCTAGATTATCTTTTACAAATTGGGTGACAAGATTTTCAAATAGATTATTTAACATGTTTTCGGGTAGAATAGTCATCGAGTAGGGTTCCTTTCTTGGTGGACTTCGACAATCCCGAGAATACCCTACTTTTTTGTTGCCTGACTAGGCTCCAAATCTTGGTACACAACTTACTTTACGCCATCGTAAAGTGGGCGGAGCGGAGAAATCAACGGTAAAAATCCCGCTGATTGTCCGGGTATTCTTCCCGTGGACAAGCGTAAGAGTGTTCTGGCTGTGAAGCCAGGCCTCAGAGAAGCTGAATGTTTAGCCATCCGGGTGATTTTGTTCCAAGGCTCATTGGAAGCTTAATGGATGAGTTGAACTGTGATATGTACTATAATGGGGGTTACATAACTTCCGAACCGGAACTGAAGGAGAGAGTGAAGATGGATACGCTGGTGTTTTTGGGGACAGGCGACGCCATGGGCGTACCCCGGGTGTACTGCAGCTGTGAGACCTGCATGGAAGCTAGAACGGACGGGCGGAATGCCCGCCTGCGCTCATCCGTGCTTATAGATAACGGCAGTGATTTTCTGGCGATTGACTGCGGGCCGGACTGGCGGCGGCAAATGGAGCTGCAGGGATTGCGCAGTATGCGCAGACTGCTGGTGACCCACGCCCATTTCGATCATATCGGGGGGCTGCCGGAATGGGCGGATGCCTGCCGCTGGATGGGCTATAGAGGTGAGCTGTATGCACCGGCAGAGGTGATCCCAGTGATTCTGCGGCAGTATCCATGGCTTAGCGGCCATATTGATATGATTCCCTGCGATGACGGAATCGCGCTGGATGGCTAGCAGATCAGCACCTGGCGGGTGAACCATGGCAAGAACGGCTATTCCTATGCCTACCGGCTGGAAAAGAAAGGGTATGCGTGGGTGTATTGCTCTGACTCCATCTCGCTGGGACCGGAGGAGACCAAACCGATGGTTGGGGCGGATCTGCTGGTGCTGGGCACAAGCTTTTATTACGAGGCGGCGGAGCTGTCTACACGCTCTGTATATGATATGACGGAAGCAGCCGAGCTGCTGAAGCTTATTGAGCCGCGCCGCACCATATATACCCATATGTCGCATGATGTGGATATCCGCAAAGACTACATTTTGCCGGAGGGAGTTACTCTGGCTGAGACAGGGATGAAGGTTGCGCTGGAGCGGGGAAAGAGTTGAAGACCTGCTCATTATTCTGCGGTATCTAACTCCACGTAAAATACCGGCTTTGTCCCTTTGTCACTCCTAGAAAATGCTCTCCGGGCGGCCGTTCATGGTGCATACCAGGTGGTCTGCTGAATAAACTTAGTTTTAATAGACGCGGCATTCCTGCCATATTAGCAGCATTTAAATAGGGACCCTACTTAGCGGCGTATGCCGCCGGGCAGGGTCCCTGTCTTTAATTCATGGTCATGCCGCCGGTGACATTGATCGCCTGGCCGGTCATATAAGCAGAGAGGGGACTGGCGAGAAACAGTACAACATTAGCCACATCCTCCACTTCAGCCGTCCGGCCCAGCGGCACCTGTGAGCGATCCTCAGCCAGTATATCCTCCGGCTCCATTCCGCGTAAAGCGGCACCTTCGACACGCTCACGCCGTTTCATATCCGTCTCCACAATGCCCGGACAGACGGCATTTACCAGAATCTGTTCCTTGGCCAGCTCCAGTGCCATCACTTTGGTGAAGCCCAGCACGGCATGCTTGGAGGCAACATAGTTGCCCATACAGCGGTAGCCGTTCTTGCCTGCCTGTGAAGCGATGTTGATGATTCGCCCTCCGCCGCCCTGCCGAAGCATCTGCCGCGCACCGGCTTGAGAAACCAGATACACGCCTTTGGCGTTGATATCCATGACCTTATCCCAATCCGCTTCCTTGATATCCACGGCAAAATCCATCGTTGACATGCCGCTGTTATTCACCAAGAAGTCAATCCGGCCAAACGTCTCCACCGCACAGTCAATCAGCCGCGCAGCATCCCCGCTCATTGTCACATCCATCCGGATCAGCACCAGCCGCTCATGTACACGCGCCAGCTCTGCCTTGCAGGCGATATCGCCGATGACGACATTTGCTCCAGCCTCAAGGAACAAATTGGCGATGCCTTTGCCTATCCCGGTAAGCCCCCCGGTGACCACCAGTGTTTTTCCAGTGAAATCAATACTTAGCATGGCTGCCCTTGTCCTCCCGGATTAGCTTCTGAACGGGTCATCACTGATGCCTGCTTCGAGCACGATGCGGGCATATTCCTGGGCACTGAACAAAGAGTGGTCCTTATAGTTGCCACATTCGAGGGCAGAAACTGCCGGAACATGCTCTGTTTCAAGCACTTTATTCAGTACCTTGGTCAGCGCGGCAGCGACATCGGCAGGATTATGCTCATCCCAGATAATCAGATAAAAACCGGTTCTGCAGCCCATCGGGGAAATATCAATAATGCCTTCAAGCTCATCGCGTAAATACGTGGCCAGCAGATGCTCCAGCGTATGGACAGCGGCAGTAGGCAGGGCATCCACATTCGGCTGCAGCAGCCGCAGATCGTATTTCTGAATCGTGCTGCCTTTTTCATTTTTTTCGGTCCCTGCAATCCGGACGTAAGGGGCTTTTACTTTGGTATGATCCAATTGGAAACTTTCAACTTTAGCCATGTTTTCTCTCCCTTTCGGTCTTTTTCATATCAACCTATCACAATGTCAAAAGGAAGTAAATAGTTAATCTGAGTATTCCACTCAACTTAGTTAAAATGTATTGACATGAATAATAATGCATTGTAACATATGAATCAATTAAATTCTGATGCATTTACTTGGTATTAATTCACGCCTGCGATGCACAGAAAAAGATACTTAAGGGGGAGAAATAAACGATGAAGAAAAAATGGATTCATTCCTTGCTGCTGGTTACTGCTGTTGCTCTATTCACTGCGGGATGCGGCAACAATAACGAAGCTTCGGGTTCGGGCAGCGATTCCTCCGGACAAGAGAGCAAGACGCTGCGGATCAGCTTCAACCCGGGGCCATACAGTGACCAGTTCAAGAACGGTGTCGCACCTTATCTGGAGAAGAAAGGGTATACGATTACTTATAAAGAATTTACAGACGGCATTCAACCTAATGTGGCTGTAGCTAACGGGGAGATAGATGCGAATGTATTCCAGCACTCTCTGTATTTGAAATCTATTAATGAAAGAGAAAAAATCGATCTGGTGGGTGTAGTGCAAGTACCAACCCCGCCGATGGGCCTCTACTCCAAAAAGCATACCAGTCTGGATGAGGTAAGCGATGGTGATCAGATCAATCTGCCGAATGAGCCCGTAAATATGCTGCGCGCCCTTAACGTACTGAAAGATGTAGGCTGGATTACACTGAAGGATAATATTGACCCGCTGCAGACTTCATTAGCCGATATTACCTCAAATCCTCATAAACTGAAGTTCATTGCCACTGAGCCGGCCCAAGGCCCGCGTGCTCTGGAGGATGTAGACTACGCTGCTATACAGGGGAATTTCGCCGTATCGAACAATATTAAACTGACTACAGCGCTGCAGCTGGAAAATATGACGGATCCGTTTACGAATGTTGTAGCGGTGGACAGCAAGAACAAGGATGCCCAGTTTGTCAAAGATATCATTGAAGGCTATCATTCCGCTGAATTCCAGGAATATATCAAGTCGAAACCGGACTATGAAGGATACAGATTGCCTGACTACTTTAAGCAATAAAAGAAGCTAAACAGAGAAGAGACTCACGATCTGGTCTGCCGTTCCCCTTATGCGGATTGTTCCGCAGCAAGTTTTGTTCGAGCCAAGCGATGCTGTATGGCCTGCAAAACGGCAAGGAGGAGCGGCAGATCATTGTCTATTCCACAGAACCTGCAAAGAGGTGCAATATATATGGACTTTAAGCCTTCTACTGTAGTCACAGAACTCCCCGGCAATTATTTCAATGCGATGAAGGCCAAGATCGCCTTATATCGCAGCAAGGGAATGGATGTCATCGATCTGGCCAGCGGCAATCCCGACCAGCCGACCCCGCAGCATATTATCAATGCGCTGAAAGAGGCGATCGACAAGCCGGAGAATCAGGGCTACCCGCCCTTTTACGGCAAAACAGGCACCCTTGAAGCCATAGCCGCGTTCTATAAACGCGAATATAGCGTTGAGCTTGACCCGGAGACAGAAATTGCAGTGTTCAACGGTTCGGGGATCGGCGTGACCGGAATTCCGCAGAGTCTGCTTAACCCCGGTGACATCCTGCTTACTGCAGACCCGGCTTATCCCGCCTACCATGCAGCGGCTGCACTGGCCCGGGCCCGGGTTCACACGATTCCCGTCTATGAAGAGGAGGGGTTCCTTCCGGATTACAGCACAGTTCCCAAAGAGATTGCCCGAAAGGTCAAGCTGCTGATGCTGAACTATCCGAACAATCCGACCGGAGCGGTAGCCACGGAGGAATTCTTTGAAAAGACGCTTGCTTTTGCGGCGGCCTATGAATTTCCGGTGCTGAATGATTTCGCTTACGGCGCATTCGGCTTTGACGGCTATAAGCCGCTCAGCCTGCTGCAGCAGCCGGGGGGCAAGGAATACGGCGTCGAAACCTACACGGCTTCCAAAACCTACAATATGGCCGGATGGCGCTTCGGCTTTGCTGCAGGCAATGCCTCAATTATTGCCGCGCTCAAGCATTATCACACTCAGGCATACAGCACAGTATTCGGTGCGGTTCAGGATGCGGCGGTTGCCGCCCTGCTGGGGCCGCAGGAGGCTGTGCAGGAGCTGGGCAAGCTGTATGAGCGGCGGCGCGATGTTCTTGTCAGCCGGCTGCGGGACATTGGATGGGACGTTGCCGCTCCGAAGGGTACTTTTTTTGCCTGGTTTAAGGTGCCGGAAGGCTACAGCGGTGAATCCTTTGCCGGGCGGCTGCTGGATGAAGCGCAGGTGGCTGTAGCCCAGGGTGGCGGTTTTGGTGCCCAAGGCAGCAACTATATCCGGCTCAGCCTGGTAAACAGTGAAGAAAAGCTGAACGAGGCTGTGGACCGGATTGCTGCGGCTGGTATTTTTAAGCGGGCGGTGTCTGCTTGGGGTCAGGAGGCCAAAGACGCATGATTGAAATCAGAAATGTGCACAAAACCTTTACACGCAAAGGACAATCGATAGAAGCCTTAAGAGGAGTCAGCCTGAGTATCGCTAAAGGGGATATCTTCGGGGTTATCGGCTACAGCGGTGCGGGAAAAAGCACACTGATCCGTCTGGTCAATTATCTGGAACGTCCGACCAGCGGTGAAGTGTTCGTGCAGGGCGAGCCGCTCTCCGGATACAGCCCGGCGGAGCTAAGGCAGGTAAAGAAAAAGATCGGGATGATCTTTCAGCACTTCAACCTGCTGGAATCGAAGACGGTGTTCGACAACATCGCCATCCCCCTTGTATTGCTGAAGAGAAGCAAGCAGGAAATCCGTGAACGTGTAACCGAGCTGCTGGAGTTCACCGGGCTAAGTGATAAGGCAAACAGCTACCCTAAAGAGCTGTCCGGCGGGCAAAAGCAGCGGGTCGGTATCGCCCGGGCGCTGGCGAGCAACCCCTCCATCCTGCTCTGCGATGAAGCGACCTCGGCACTTGATCCACAGACGACTAAATCCATTCTGGAGCTGCTGAAACGGATTAACGAAGCCTATAACATTACAATCATGATTATTACCCATGAGATGGCTGTCATCCAGCAAATCTGCAATAAGGTCGCCGTAATGGAGAAGGGGGAGATTATTGAGCAGGGAAATGTGCTTGATGTCTTTGGCAGCCCGCTTCATCCCACCACGCAGAACTTCGTACAGACCGTTATTCATAACTCAGTGCCGCAAAGTGTGCTGCATACGCTGAAGGCGGAGAACGGACGGCGGCTGTTTAAGCTCAAATTTGTCGGCGGAGCAGCCTCGGAGCCGATCATTAACAGCCTGATCCGCAGATATGAGGTTAACGTGAATATTTTGTTCGCCAATATGACGGAAATCCAACAGACCACGCTGGGCAATATGATTCTGCAGATGCATGGTGAGAATACAGTGATCGACCAGGCGGCTTCTTTTATAGTAAGCCAAGGGGTTGAAATTACGGAGGTGGAAGCCTGAATGTTCGATACAGTAATTACTTCGGAGCAACTGTTTCAAGCTCTGCGGGAAACCGTGGTGATGGTGGGCGTATCACTCTTTTTTGGAGCGCTGCTGGGTATTCCGATCGGCATCGTGTTAGTGATTACACGTCCCGGCGGTATTCTCGAGAACCGGTTGATATACGCCGTGCTGAATCCGCTGATCAACATTATCCGCTCGCTGCCGTTTATTATTTTGCTGGTGGCCATCATCCCCTTTACCCGGCTTCTCGTGCATACCTCGATCGGTACCAGTGCAGCGATTGTGCCGTTAATCGTCTACGTGGCTCCGTATATCGGACGGCTGGTGGAGAACTCCTTACTTGAAGTCAGCCCTGGCATTCTGGAGGCTGCCGAGGCTATGGGGGCAACGACCTTTCAGGTCATTTGGCATTTTCTGCTCCCTGAGGCCTTTGGCTCTCTCATTCTAACCATGACTACCGCAATGATCGGGCTGGTCGGAGCAACTGCGATGGCAGGAACGGTAGGCGGCGGAGGCATTGGCGATCTGGCGATCTCTTACGGCTACCAGCGTTTCGACACCTTTGTCATGATCGTGACGGTGATCATTCTGATCATATTTGTCCAGGGCATCCAGTCGGCCGGGAACCGCTTGGCCCGTAAAGCCCGCCGTGATTAGTGAAAGGAACAGGGAGGAGATAATCAAGCTATGGATCAGCCAATAATCGTCCGCGCCGCGCCTCAGGAATATATTTGCCGCGCGGGAAGCTGGGGCAGTCTGGAACAGCATCTACAGAGACGGGAAATCAGCCGGGTGCTTGTAGTAAGAGGTGGGCAGTCATGGATTGCGGCAGCGCCGTTCTGGCCGGAGCTTACAGAGACGGAGACGCATTTTTACAGGTACAGCGGTGAATGCACTTATAGTGAACGAGATACGATTGCCGCCTATGCTGCGGATCATCAGCTTCAGGCCGTAATCGGTGTGGGCGGCGGGAAAATTACCGATCTGGTAAAATCAGCGGCGGCTAAGCTGAATATACCGGCAGTGATTCTTCCAACACTTGCAGCGACTTGTGCGGCCTGGTCTTCTCTCAGCGTGATGTATGATGAGCATGGCGAATTCATCCGCTTTGATATCTTCCCGCGCAGCAATGCGCTTGTGCTGCTGGACCCGGCGGTGATTGCCGCTTCCCCGCCTGAGCTGCTGACTGCCGGAATCGGAGATACACTGGCTAAATGGTATGAAGCAGATGTGATCATCAGAAATCTGGACTCCCCGCCGCTTGAAGTGGAGCTGGGCTGGTATGCGGCGCGTAAATGCCGCGAGAATCTGCTGAAGTACAGCGGGGAGGCGCTTGCTGCTATAAGAGCGGGCGAGCTGAACGATGCCTTGGTGCGGATCATTGAAACGAATATTATGGCCGGCGGTCTGGTCGGCGGATTCGCTGAGGATTACGGGCGGACGGCGGGAGCCCATTCGATTCATGATGCCCTGACCGGCATTCCCGAGTCCCACCGGGTGCTGCATGGCAGCAAGGTGGCTTACGGTGTGCTGGTCCAGCTGGCGCTCGAAAATAACTGGAGCGAGATTGCTGCTCTGCTGCCCTTTTATGAGCAGATTGGCTTACCGGCCAGTCTCGGTGATCTGGGGCTTGCGCATTTGACGCGCGGGGATCTGCTGAAGCTCGGCAGCCGGGCGGCTGTACCGGAAGCATCCATTCACCGGATGCCGGGTATCATTACCGCCGAAGCTGTCGCAGGTGCGGTAGAAGAGCTGGAGGCATACATAAACAGGCGGAGATGCGAACCCGCATCAGCAGTAAACGGGCGGGAAAAGAATCCTCAAGGTGAAGGAGCAAAGGCAACATGAGCATAGCAATTATAGGCGCTATGGAAGAAGAGGTAGCCCTGCTGCTGTCCAAGATGCAGGATGTAATTGAACTTCGGGCTGGCGGCGGCAAGCTGTACAGCGGAAGCTTGAACGGGCGGGAGGTGGTGCTGCTTAAGTCAGGTATCGGCAAGGTGAACGCAGCGCTGACAACAACACTGCTACTGGAAAGGTTTCACTGCGAATTAATTATTAATACCGGAGCAGCCGGCGGTCTGGGGGCAGGGCTGCAGGTCGGTGATGTGGTAATCGCGGAAGAGCTGGTCTACAGTGATGTGGATGCTACGGCATTCAGCTATGCTTACGGTCAGGTGCCGCAGATGCCGCAGCGTTATCCGGTTTCAGCCGGACTACTTGAGCTGGCGGTAAAGGTGATTCAGCGGGGCCAACGGCAGGAGCAGGTTGTTGCCGGCCTGATTACAACGGCCGACTCGTTCATCAGCCAGCCGGAGCGGGCCGATGAGATCCGCAGCAGATTCCCGGAAGCCCTGGCTACGGATATGGAAGGTACAGCGATTGCCCAGACGGCGTATCAGTTCGGTGTCCCGTTTTTGGCGGTCCGGTCGATCTCGGATATTGCCGGCGCCGGGGCTGCCGGCTTGTTCAAAGCTCACCTCGACCTTGCAGCGCAGAACTCGGCAGAGGTGGTGCTGGAAATTCTATCGCTGTACGAAACGCAGAAAGCTTGAATGAAACAAGAATATAATAGAACAGACCAGCCGTCTTACAGGTACAGGAGAGCTTATTCATGCTCAGTCCCGGCCAAGCAGGACGGCTTTGTGCTGTCTGTCCCCAGGCTCCGCCTTGAGAAGGAGAAGACTTTACTTCCTGCGTCTCTGTACATTCCTCCTCTCTGTTCTGTAAACTAATAAGAGATATATCACTTCCAGGTAAAGGGTTTAACACTATAATTCGGGAAAAGGTGATTTGACCTAAAGATAGGAGGATAAGAGAATGTCTCAATCTGTAATTCCAATTATGCTGGATATTCCAGAGAGTTTTGAAACAGAGCGTCTGCTGATCCGGGCTGCGCGCTGGGGCGATGGAGCAGAGATGAATGAGGCGATCGCAGAGAGTCTGAATGAGCTGAAGCCGTGGATGATTTTTGCCCAAAGCCTGCAGACGCCCGAGGAAACCGAGCAATACGCACGGGAGTCGCGGCTCAAATATCTCGACCGGAGCAATATGCACATGAATATTTATAACAAGGCTGATGGAACCTTCATCGGCTGCAGCGGCCTCCACCATATAGACTGGGATGTCCGCGCTTTTGAGCTTGGATACTGGATCAGAAGCTCCTGCGCGGGAAAGGGGTATATGACGGAAGCGGTGAATGCGATCACAGAGTTTACTATCCGGGAGCTGGAGGCTAACCGGATTGAGATCCGGTGCAGCGGACGGAATACCAAAAGCGCAGCTGTGGCGGAGCGAACGGGGTATACACTGGACGGCATTTTGCGGTGTAACACACGCGGCTTTGACGGAGAGCTTCATGACACGAAAGTATATGCGAAGGTGCGCGGGGCGGAATTTTAAAAGGGAGATGATCATCTATTGAAGAAGAGTGCATTCTCCAGATTAAGTACATACATGCTCAGGCATAAGCTGATTTATACGGTACTGCTGCTGACCACTTTAATTAGTATCGTCTATGATCTTACAACAGCCTGGTATCTGTCTAGAATCACCGATGCGGCGGTACGCCTCGATGTGGGTGCGTTTTCGGGACTGATTGCGTTTGGCGTTGTCTTCTTGCTCGTAGGTTTGCTCAACAATTATGCGAGTGCCTATTTCAAAACGAACGTCTCGGCCAAAATCAGAAATGAGCTGCGTCTGGAGATGATGGGCCACACGCTCCGTCTGCCGCAGTCCTATTTCGACCGCAACCATTCCGGCGATTTGCTGTCCCGGTTCACGAATGACAACCAATCGGTGGGTGAAGCCTGCGGAAGGGTAATGATCGATCTCATCCGCAATCCGCTGCTCGCGTTGGCAGCTTTTGCTTACTTGCTGTATATTAACTGGCTGCTCGCTTTAATCTGTTTTGCGATGGGTCCGCTGCTTTTTCTTACGGGTAAAGTATTCGGCAATGCGATGCGCATGAATAGTGTGAAGCTGCAGGAAAGCATGAGCCGGACGACGTCTTTTTTGAATGATATCCTCGGGAGCAGTGTGGTGTTCAAGTCCTTTTCCATCGAACGCAGACTCCTGAAGCAGTATAAGGGACACAGTGAGGATATTAATGCGACAGAACAAAAGCGCGGTTCAATCGAAGGGGCTACAGGTGCGTTAGCGTCGGTGCTGGGTAATGCGACGTTCCTTCTGGCCCTGATTATTGCCGGATGGTTCGTAGCGAAGGGTAAGCTTGAGGTTGGGGCGATGATCGCATTTATTCAGCTGATGAACTATCTGATCATGCCGTTCTCGTCGCTTCCGGGCCTGGTAGCCTCCATGCAGCAGTCGCTGGGTGCGGCGGAGCGGATTTTTGAAGTCATCGATGAGCCTGCCGAGGTCAAAGTTCTGCCGGAGCCGCTGGCGAAGCAGCCTGACTTCGAACGTCTGGTGCTCTCGGAGGTTTCCTTTCAATATCCGGATGCCGGAAAAGCCAGCCTGAGCAAGATCAGCATGGAGCTGCCGCAAGGCTCGCAAGTGGCGGTGGTCGGACCGAGCGGAGGCGGGAAATCCACACTGTTCAAGCTGCTGCTCGGGTTCTATACGCCGGATGAAGGTTCGATTGTAATTAACGAAACGGACATAACAGCATTAAGTCTGGACCACCTGAGAAGTTATTTTGCCTATGTGCCGCAGGAATCGGGTTTGTACACCGGAAGTATCCGCGATAATATTCAAAACGGGAGACCGGGTGCGCTGGAGGATGAGATTAATGAGGCGCTGCGGCAGGCGAACGCCTATGACTTTGTAATGGAGCTGCCGGATGGCATGGATACAGATATCGGTGAGCATGGCTCCAGGCTGTCCGGGGGCCAGCGCCAGCGCCTGTCGATTGCCAGAGCGATGCTGAAAAATGCTCCGGTTCTGCTGCTGGATGAAGCCACAGCGGCGCTGGATAATGAATCAGAAAAAATGGTTCAGCAGGCCATCCGTAAGCTGATGAAGGATAAAACAACGATTGTTATCGCCCACCGCCTGTCGACCATTCAGAATGCTGATCTCATTCTGGTCATGGAGAACGGGGAGATTGTGGAACGCGGTAGCCACAACGAGCTGCTGGCAGCGGAAGGCCGGTATTATGATCTCTACCATTCGCAGCTGGAGCAGGAAGACGGCGCTTCGGAGGCTGGAATTACGGGAGTTGCTACTGTAAGAACGGTAACGACGGCAGCCCAATCGTTCACGGCTGCTGTAACCGGGCAATAAAAGCATTAGAAAGGGTGCCTGGCGCCGGTTCTTCAAGAACCGGCGCCAGGCACCCTTTTGTTAAGCAGACAAGCTGATTATTCGGCTGTTTGCAGAATGAATTTATCGATGGCATATTTTACGCCGTCTTCGTTGTTGCTGAGGGTTACGAAATCGGCAATTTCCTTCAGTGCTGGAATGGCATTAGCCATGGCGACACCGAGGCCGGCCGCTTCCAGCATCTCATGATCGTTCCAGGAGTCGCCGACGGCGATCGTTTCGGACAGCTCGCAGCCGAAGTGCTGAGCCAGGAACTCAAGCGCAAGACCCTTGGTGCCTTCATGGTGCATGATCTCCAGGAAGTGAGGCTTTGATTTGGTGATGTGGACCGAATCGCCCAGCAGCTCACGGAGAATCGGTGACAGTTCATCCAGGAACGCCGGATCA
Organism: Paenibacillus tianjinensis; assembly: GCF_017086365.1. NCBI lineage: Bacteria > Bacillati > Bacillota > Bacilli > Caryophanales > Paenibacillaceae > Paenibacillus > Paenibacillus tianjinensis. The sequence continues at coordinate 1,204,204 of NZ_CP070969.1, forward strand.
TCGATGATGAGCATTTTTGGTGTTTTTTGCGGAACGAGCTTACCTTCCCAATCCGGCTCGATGTAATACTGGGTTCTGTTCAGCTGGGAGTATTCGATCAGCTTCTGGTTTTCTTCGCGCGCATACAGCTTGTCGTCAATATAGGTCTGCAAGTGCAGGTCATGATCCACGCAGTACTGGAACAGCTTGCGCACGGCATCCTGCGGCACGTAACGTTCGTAGAGCACTTTTTCGTCCATCAGATTCTTCACCAGTGCACCCTGGTAAGTGATGATCGGCACGTTCAATCCGGTCTGGCGGGCAATGGCCTGGGCAGAGGCATAGGCGCGGCCGGTTGCGAGAGTGACAACTACGCCAGCAGCGACAGCCTGCTCCAGCGCAGTTTGGGTGGCAGGGGTAACTTCCTTGTCATCATTAATCAGGGTGTCATCAATATCGATTGCAATCAGTTTGTACATTTGGGTTCTCTCCTAAAAGGTTATTGTACTAGTATAGATGAACTCACCGGTCTGATGAAGCCAAAGGAGCGGATTCATCATGATCCTGGATGGTCGGGGCAGGCTCGGGGCTGAGCTCCGCCATGAGCATCGCTGCAAGGATGCAAAGGCAGCCCAGTCCAGCGGATAAGCCCAGCGTCTCACCACCGAAGACAAGCCCTGTGAAAGCGGCGAACACCGGCTCCATCGCATAAATGATAGCTACCCGGGACGGTGTGGTGTACTTCTGGCAGGCCGTCTGAATCCAGAAGGCAAAGGCGCTGGTCGGCCCGATCGAAATCAGCAGCGCCCACAGCACATCAGGCTTCATGACCAGCTCTGCACTGTGCGCCAGGGGTGCGGTTCCGTCAACTATCAGTGAGGCAAACGTACTGAGCAGGCCGACAAAAGCTAACTGCAGCGTTGCCAGCGGCAGGGCCGGATAACGCGGTGCATATACACCGGTATATGCGACCTGCAGGGCAAAGGCGATGGCACAGAGCAGGATCAGAGTGTCACCTTTATTGAGCGAGAGCGCAGAGCCGGTGAAGGTGAGCAGATATAATCCTGCCACTGCAAGTCCCGCACTGAACCAGGTATACCGGGAGATGGAATGCTTCAGCAGCGCCAGGGACAGGAAGGGTACGATCACTACCGAGAGGCCGGTGATGAACCCGGTGTTGGAAGTGGTTGTGTACAGCAGGCCCATCGTCTGGAATCCGTAGCCCATAAACAGAAAAAGGCCCAGCAGCAGGGAGTGTCCCACCATGCGCCAGCTTAGCATTCTCCATTCATGGCGGTAAAAAATAGCCGTGATCAGGGCCAGCAGCAGGGCGGCACCCGTGAACCGGATACTGTTGAAGGCAAGCGGCGGCAGCACTCTGACGGCATGCTGGACAATCAGAAATGTGCATCCCCACATCATTGCCACCAGGAGCAGACTGAGATCGGCTATTCGGGAGCGGTTCACCGCGGTCATCCTTTCATGAAATACAGAAAACGTATCAAGTTGTCCAAATTGTATCCTAAAACCAAGGGAAGGACAAGCCAAAACTATGCCCGAGCCAAGCCGGTAACCGGATTCTTAATCCTACATAAATGTTCTGGCTGGACAAAAAAACGCTCTCTTGGTATACTTCGGTAACCGCACATTTGTTCTTATTTTATTTCGACATCCTAGAAAGGGGCGGTTTCCAAGATGATGGGCAAATCCCATTTAGTAATCAGCACCGGGGTTACGCTCTCTGTGATGAATCTGCTCGGTTATGAAATCACGATTCCGGCGGTTGCCGTGGCGGCGGTCAGCGCTTTGCTGCCCGATATTGATGAGCCAAACTCGCTGCTGGTCCGCAAGGCTGTCCCTGAATCACTGCTGCGGCTTCTGCAGGTGACCTTGATTGGGGCAGCGGTTTATCTTTATTTTGCCGGGATCGCCGCTCCGCCGTGGAATATCGCCCTGGCTCTGCTGGTCGGCAGTGTGTCGTTTCTGCCGGGCCGCAGGCTGCGGCATCTGTTCATGCTGCTGATCGCCCTGGCGCTGTTCGCGTTCGCAGACGATTACGATCCCTGGAATTACATCGCTGCCTGCCTGCTGGTCGTATCCTCGGTGGTCCCGCACCGGGGAATCACGCATACGCTGTACGCGGCTGCCGGCTGGGGAGCGCTGCTCTACTTCGCCTCCCTCGGCATGAATGACGGCGGCAGCCTGTGGATCGCCGGAGGCATGTCGTACCTGCTTCATCTGCTGGCCGACTCGCTGACCCAGCGCGGGATTACCCCGCTGCCGCCGCTGCCCTTCAAGCTGCGGCTGAAGCTGATGAGCACCGGTACGAAGAAGGGCAGTAAGGTGGAGCATCTGTGCATGGTGCTCACATTGGCCCTGGCCGTTTATGTGTTTGTGCTTACCCCATGAGACGGGCAAAAAAAGCCCTCATGGGGCACCGATGGCTTTCCGCTGCTTGCAGCGGGGAGCCTTTTTTTGACCTATCAGAAAGTATATATTCAGGGGTCCCCGCAAAGTATCTGAATCAGCTTCCTTGAGAAGGCCCCGGCTTTGTGGGGTGGTTTTACGTTCGCTGCCTTCTTCAGGCATGATGTTATTTATTTAATTGACCCCACGGATAGGCATTGCTATATTGAACATACGTAGGTCCGGCTGACTAAACGGAGGGAGTAATCAGTGTATGGAGCTTGGGGTATTTCTGTCTGTAGAGGGATTATGCAAAAGCTATGGTCAACTGCCCGCAGTAGACAATGTAAGCTTTTCGGTACGCAAGGGAGAGGTATTCGGGCTGCTCGGACCCAATGGTGCCGGTAAAACCACGACCATAAGAATGTTATGCGGTCTCTTAAAAGTTGATTCAGGCCGGATTGCCGTGAACGGCATCTCCATGTCTTCCGGCTATGAGCGGATTAAAGCGATGATAGGGCTGTGTCCGCAGGAAATTGTGGTATGGGAGCTGCTGACCTGCCTTGAACAATTGAAATTTGCCGGAATGTCCTATGGCCTAACCTCCAGAGCAGCCGGTAATAAGGCCGAAAGCCTGCTCCAATCGCTTGGACTGTGGGAGAAAAGGAATAAGCTGGCCAAGACGCTGTCCGGCGGTATGCAAAGAAGACTTAATATCGCGCTGGCACTTGTCCATGACCCGCAGCTGATCATATTGGATGAACCGCAGGCCGGGCTTGACCCCCAGAGCAGGATTCTTGTGCGTGATTTCATCCGGCAGCTGGCAGAGGAAAAGACGGTTATCCTGACTACGCATGACATGGATGAAGCGGACAGACTTTCAGACAGAGTGGCCATCATAGACCACGGGAAGGTGCTGCTGACAGAAACTCCAGAAAAGCTCAAGGAGAAGTCCGGAGCGGGGGAGCTTTTGCAGATACGGGTAAAAGGGGTAAGCGCCGATGCAGCCCGTCAAGTTCTGAAGTCGATGCCCTATGAATGTACCGAGAGAAAGTATACAGATGGACTTTTTCTGCTTGGAGGAAGCGGTGTGCTGGAGCTTATCCCGAAGGTGAGCCAGAGATTAAAAGCTTTTAACATACCTATAGAAGATATGACGGTTCGAAAACGGACGCTTGAGGATGCCTTTATTGCTCTGACCGGAAGGGGGCTGCGGGAATGAAGCTGGCGGCTTCGGTTAGCAAATCCTTTAAGGAGAACCTAAGAGACTGGAAGATTCTTACGATGGTTCTGCTGTTCTCTCCGTTCTTTTTAGTACTGATGAATCTTTTTTACGGGGGAACGCCTGCTGCCTATCATTTAGGTATTCTGAATCTGGATTCAGGACGTGCATCGATTGAATTAATCCATAGCCTCAAGATGATGGAGGGGCAGGACAACTCGCGGATCTTTAAAATAAGCGGTTTCGATAATGAGGATCAGTTGAAGGCACAGGTAAAAGAAAAGGCCATGGATATAGGCATCGTTATACCCGAAGACTATTCCGGCAAGTTAGCCGGCAAGGCTACAGGGAACAACCTGGCTCCTGCTCAGGTTAGCTTTTATGGAAGCATGGGGAATATGCGATATTCGGTTGCAGCGGTTTTCGCGGCAGACGGTGTATACAAGCAAGGCATGGATATCGCAAAAATAACGCTGCCGGCAAACATAAATGAAACTTTTCTGGAGAAAAAACAGTCTTTGAATGAATTTGAAGGATATGTTCCGGGTTTAATTTCTTTGGCTGTGCTAATGGTTCTTTTTACGGCATCCGCTTCCATTGTGAAGGAAAATGATAAAAGGACACTCATCAGATTGAAGCTTAGCCGTCTTGGCGCGTTCAATTTCCTTGGCGGCATATGTATTACACAAGCCACTATAGCAGCAGGAGCCATTATTCTGTCCTATGGGACAGCACTTGGGTTAGGTTACAGGCCGGCACCGGACGGAGGCTTAGGCGCATTCCTTGTCATTGGGATCCTGTCGAGCCTCTCGATGGTAGCCATAAGCTTAGTGGTAGCAAGCTTCCTGAATACGATGTTTGATGTGTTAACGATTGGCTGTTTTCCGTTCTTTATCTTAATGTTTTTCTCGGGCAGCATGTTCCCTTTACCGAAGCTGAATGTAGTTACAGTACGCGGGCATTCCTTTGGGATAACAGATCTGCTGCCGCTTACGCATACTGCAAATGCTTTTAATAACATTCTGAACTATGGAGCAGGCTTAAGTGAGGTCTGGTTTGATTTCATTATGATTGCTATACTCACCGTTATATATTTCGGATTAGGATTGATACTCTACCAGAAGCGCAAGCTTTCCAGAGCGTAGTCTATTCTATTAAAAAAAACCAGCCAGACCCCGGGTTTGCGGAGCTTGGCTGGTTTTGGTGTGAATACAAGGCTTGTCCCAATAATCTACTCTTCCAGGAAAATAAGCCCGATAAAGTCCTCCGGCTCAATCCGCCCGAAATAATGCGTCAGGTCCAGCCCGGACAGTGCCTCTCTGACCTCTGCATTCTCATAACGTTTGCCGCGCAGTGCGTTCTCCACGTCAACCACATCGCCGACGCCGAAGAAGTCACCGTAGATTTTGATATCTTTAATGTAGGAATCTTCAATATCCATGCGGATATCGACGAGCCCTGCCGGGAATTTGCGGGTGTGCTTCACATTGCTCTTCGGCGACAGGCCGTAGTTCCAGTCCCAGTTCTGGTAGTGCTCCTTGGAGATTTCGCCTATCCGCACCCAGTCATCCGTGGTCAGCTTGTACTGCGGAACCTCAGAAGGCTCCATGCCGAAGATGGAACGCAGCAGCCCGTCGCGGAATTGCTCGATGGTCATGTCAGTACCAAGCAGCTCTTTGATGTTGGCTACGCGGCTGCGCACAGATTTAGTGCTCTTGGATTTGAATTTCTCCGGATTGACGTTCAGGGAAGCCTGCACATCATCGAGGTTGAGGTCAAACATCAATGTCCCGTGGCTGAACATGCGTCCGCGTGTGGAGAACTGGGCGTTACCGGAGATTTTGCGCTCACCGACCTGGAGGTCGTTGCGGCCGCTCAGCTCGGCATTGACACCCATGGACTGCAGATAGTCGATGACCGGCTGGGTGAATTTCAGGAAGTTATGGAACGACTGGCCGTCGTCTTTGGTAATGAAGCTAAAGTTGAGATTGCCAAGATCATGATAGACAGCCCCGCCGCCGGACAACCGGCGCACGACCTGAATGTTGTTGTCTTTTACATACTCCTGGTTAATCTCTTCGATTGTATTCTGGTGTTTGCCGATGATAATGGACGGGCTGTTGATATAAAAGAGCAGGTAGCTGTCGTCCATCGGCAGATTCTTAAGCGCAAATTCCTCAATCGCCAGATTAATCGATGCGTCTGTGATTCCTGTGTTATCAATAAAAAGCATAGTGTATTCCTCCGCCTGTGCATGGTTAACTACTGCATTTATTCTAAACTATCTAAGCTGAATTTGAAAATAAACATGCAGGGAAAAGTGGCGGAGGGGAATTTGGAAACTGTGGAAGTGGTAGCGGCGGCCTGCAGATTTTAGCTGCGAGCAGTAAGAATTATCAGGAAATCTGCAGACGTGCAGCGGCCGGAAGTCCAAATATTCTCAGTAGCCACAGCCCAAATAGAAAGCATTGACGTACTTCTGCGATAGAGGCAATAATTGGGTCAATGAACTTAAATGAGAGAGAAGATTAAAGGGAGTGTAGGCATGCTTGAAAAATATGGCCACGGCGGCGATCTGCTGACGGCCGCGGAACTCTATGGTGCGGGGAACGGCGCTTTTCTGGATTTCAGCGCCAATATCAATCCGCTCGGTCCGCCGCCCGGCGTGCTGGAGCTGCTGCGGGATGCGGCGGCTGCTATTACAGCGTATCCCGATCCCGGGCACCGCAGATTAAAGGCTCTGCTGGCCGGGGAGCTTGGGGTCGGCGCTGATTGGATCACTGTGGGCAACGGGGCTGCGGAATCGATGGCGCTGCTGCTGCTGGCCGTGGCCCCTCGCCGGGTGGGTATCGTAGAGCCCTGCTTCTCCGAATACCGGCAGCTGTCCGAACAGTTCGGAGCAGAGGTGCTCTCCGTCCAGGGGACGAGGGGGCAGGAGTACCGGGCGGAAGTGGAGCAGATCACCGGGCTGCTGGAGCAGGTCGATCTGCTCTTCCTCGGGCAGCCGAACAATCCGAACGGCGTCCAGTACGCTCTTGAGGATGTGCGGCTGTTGGCCCGCAAGGCGGAAGCCTGCCGCACAATCCTTGCCGTGGATGAAGCGTTCATCGACTTCATCCCGGAGGAGCGGCGGCAATCCCTGCTGCCGGAGCTGGGGTCTTACCGGCATACGGTGCTAATCCGCTCGATGACGAAGTTCTATGCCATTCCGGGGCTGCGGCTGGGCTTCACAATCGCAGCCCCGGAGCTTGCCGCAGCCATGACCGGCAAGCAGGTGACCTGGAGCGTGAACGGCCTGGCGCTGCTGGCCGGGGAAGCCTGCCTGCGCAGCGGGCGCGGCTACGAAGAGCGCACGCGCGGGCTGATCGCAGCGGAGCGGGAGCTGCTGCGGGAGGGGCTGCTGCGCCTCGGCTGCGCTGTGCCGCCGGGCGAGGCGAACTTCCTGCTCCTGGAATTGCCCGCAGCGTGGAGCGCTGCGGCTATGCAGGAGCAGCTTGGCCGCAGGGGCATCCTGGTGCGCAGCTGCGCCATGTACCCTGGCCTTGCAAGCGGACATCTCCGCGTTGCGGTTAAGGGCCATGAGGACAATGCCCGGCTGCTGCGGGAGATGGGAGAGATCCTGTAGGGTTGAATTTTTTTTGGACAACAGAATAGGCTCTGTGGAGTCAAATGATTCAGCCTGAATGTATGTATGAAGTATTCTGTTGTATTTTGTACAGCAGAATGTAAGCTGGGGACATATTAATTGAAATCTATTGCACTTTGTACAGTTGAAATAATAGAAAAGTGTGATTTCTAGGTGATTCGCGGAAATCTAGTGCAAGAAATACAGCAGAATGGATTTGGCGGGTGAAATTAGCCGGATCTGTTGTACAAAGTGCAGGCTTGTTAAGAAGGTTGTTTTGAGGGGACGGAGATACAGTAGCAGTAGTGGGGATTTCTCCCGCTAACTCACTATAAAGGGGACGGAGACAGACCCTAGCGGGAATTTCTCCCGCTAATAATTCCCTTATAGCTAATAAATACGTGTTTCTCTTGAAATTAACGGGAGGTATTCCGCCTATAGTCCGGTTTCAAGCGAAAATGAAAGAATTAGCTGGAGGTTTTCCCGCTATAGTGAATCGGATGGCCGGGGGATAGCATCCGATAGGCGGGATAGCATCCGATAGGTGGGATAGCATCCGATAGGCCTATAGAGAGCGGATCGATTCTGCGCCAAAGCCAAATAGGCGGATCCCTGTAAACACATAATGACAACATTAAAGTTACGGAAGGAGCGGATTAGAAATGACGGAAGTGAAGATTCCTTTTGAGCTTGCCGGAGGGGTAAGGGCGTATCACTCAAAGGTCTGGCCGGGGCTGGTTCTGGAATGGAAGCAGGAGCATCTGCTGCTGGAATTCCCGGCTGAGGCGGACTGTATATCGAGTGCGGTGTATGGCGGGGGAATGGGCCGGCTGAAGCGGGCCGTGAACCAGTACGTCAGCCGTGATTATGAGTGCAGCAATCCTGTGCGCGATATGGAGAACAAGCTGGCGGAATGGGGATACCCGGCGGAGGGCTGTGCCGGGCTGATGACAGCAGTACCGCTTGAGCATGCGGCTGTAGCCGAAGAAGATACAGGGTCGGCAGGTATTTTCTGCTGCGTCACTGCAGCCGCAGGCAACGCGGCCCGGGCCGGGGTGGAGCGGAGCGTGCTGAAGGCTTACCGCCTGGGCACGATCAATATTATGCTCGGCATTGACGGCCTGCTGACACCGGCAGCGATGGTTAATGCCGTGATGACGGCAGCGGAAGCCAAAGCTGCCGCCCTGGCCGATCTCGGGATCACCGATCCTGAGAATGGCCTGATCGCTACAGGTACGACGACCGATGCGGTCGTGCTTGCGGTCAGCGGGAGCCGCCGCTACGGGGCAGAGCATGTCTATGCCGGCACAGCCACTGAACTTGGCGGCGCTGTCGGCAGGCTGGTCTATGCCGCTGTGACAGCCAGTCTCCAGTCGGTGAAGGCTGTGCAGGAGCAGGCAAGGAAGAACGGCGAATGAGGCCTTATCTGAGCCGGATGCGGATGAACGGGCCAACAGGCGCAGTACTATGCCGGTCATGGAGGGACCAGCCATGACCGTTGCTCTGGTATTACTGGCAGCGTATGTGCTGGACCGGTTGGTCGGCGATCCCCGCAGCCTGCCCCATCCTGTGGTGCTCATGGGGAAGGCGATAACAGCACTGGAGCGGCTGATCCGCCGCTTCGTCCGACAGCCACGCAGCCTGAAACGGGCCGGAGTGCTGCTGCCGCTGCTCGTCGCGGGCGGCAGCTGGCTGCTGACAGCAGCGCTTCTGTGGCTGCTGTCCGTGATCTCGCCTTGGCTGGCTCTGGCGGCGGAAGCCTGGCTGATCTCCACAACCATAGCCGCCAAGGGGCTGAAGGATGCCGGGATGGCTGTCTATGTGGAGCTGCGCAAGGGAGATCTTCCAGCGGCCCGGCAAGCGCTGGGAATGATTGTCGGCCGGGACACAGTTTCGCTGGAGAGTCCGGAAATTGTGCGCGGCACCGTAGAGACTGTTGCCGAGAATATCGTCGATGCGATTATCTCTCCGCTGTTCTACGCTTTGCTCGGCGGTGCGCCGCTGGCGATGGCCTACCGCGCCGTGAACACGCTGGATTCCATGGTCGGCTACAAGAACGATAAATACCGCGACCTCGGCTGGGCTTCCGCCCGGCTCGATGATGTTGCTAATTACATACCGGCGCGGATTACAGCGCTGCTGTTAACCCTATGCGCAAGGCTGCTGCGGCTGGACTGGCGCAGGTGCTGGAGCACCGTACGCCGCGACGCCCGCCTGCATCCCAGCCCGAACAGCGGCTATCCGGAGTCAGCTGTAGCCGGAGCGCTCGGCATCCGGCTGGGCGGAGTCAACGTTTATCACGGCGTAGCCTCATTCCGTGCCTATATGGGCGAACCGCTGCGAAGTCTGGAGCCGGAGGATATTATCGTCACCTCCCGGATGATGCTGCTGTCTTCTTCAATATTTGTAGTCCTCTGTGCAACGCTGGCCTTCATAGGGACGGGGGGCTGAGCCGGGAATGGAAAACACCGGACATCAGCAAACACCGAATCCCGGCCGGCAGCAGCGACAAATAGAGCTGGAGCTGGTATTGCTTCGCCATGGGCATACGAAATGGAACAAGGAGCGCCGTTATCTGGGGAGCAGCGATTTACCGCTGCTGCCGGAGGAACGGGAGAATCTGGCTGCATTAAGAGAACAGCCGGAACTGGCGGGCAGCTTCTGGCGTGTATACTGCAGTGATTTGCTCCGCTGCCGGGAGACTTTGCACTGCATTGCTCCCTCGCTGGAAGCTGAAACTGTCTATGATTCCCGCTTACGGGAGATGTGTTTTGGGGCATGGGAAGGCTGCACGTATGAGCAGCTGAAGAATAATCCACTGTACAGAAGCTGGATTGATGATCCATCGGCAGTTACGCCGCCGAGCGGGGAACCCTGGGAGGCGTTTACCTCCAGGCTGGAGCATTTTATGAGCGGGTTGGTGCTCGAAGCGAAAGCCGGGGAGAGCTTACCGGGGTATCGATGTTCAGCTCAGGGGGAGAGCAAGGAAAATAACAGCCCGGGTGCCGCTGTATTCAGCGGAAAGCTCTTGAAACTGCGAGTGCTGATTGTTACACACGGCGGTGTCATCCGCCAATGGCTGGCGAAGGCTGGGTCCGGGTTGACGTTCCACACGACAGCAGCACCGCCGCCGGGAACGGTGGCGGTGCTGCACCTGGTGTTGCAGGCAGAAGGCTGGGCATTAAGCAGAACGGAAATGTGAATTTAAGCTGCTGCGTTTGGCGGGAGTCGTGATTCACGGGCTATAAGCTCTATAAGCTCTATAAGCTCTATAAGCTCTATAAGCTCTATAAGCTCTATAAGCTCTATAAGCTCTATAAGCTCTATAAGCTCTATAAGCTCTATAAGCTCTATAAGCTCTGTAAACTCTATAAAGCTCTATAAAGCTCTATAAAGCTCTATAAAGCTCTATAAGCTCGTAAACTAGTAAGCTCTTGAAGCTCTTGAAGCTCTTGAAGCTCTTGAAGCTCTGTAAGCTCTGTAAGCTCTGTAAGCTCAATCAGGCTTCTGTTACCCCGCTGCCTTTTTTTAACGCAGATTCATCTTTTACCATGGCTGCCTCCTTCCCGTCTGGCAATAACAGTGCCGGAAGGAAAGAGACCACAGCAAAACCGATCGACCACCAGAAGGCGACATTATAGGCCCCGGCAACGGTAAGGGCGCCCGAGGCAGCGTGGCTTGAGAGCTGATGCGATATGACGGTAGCCAGGATGGCGGCGCCGAAGGCTCCCCCGATCGTCTGGAAAATCCGCAGTGCAATGCTGGCATCGGCCACCTGGTCTTTGCGCAGTCCGACATAGGCGGAGACCATGACCGGGATGAGTAGACCATTCAGTGCCGCCCCCCGGAGCACGAGTGCAGCCGCGAGCAATATCTGATTGGTATCCGGACCGGCAAAGGCAAAGGGCAGGGTGGAAATAATCGTTACCGCAAGACTTATGATCACGATGAGCCGTGAACCGATACGGTCAGACAGGCTGCCGATCCAGCTCCGGGTCAATAACATCCCGATTCCTTGCGGAATCAGCAGGACTCCGGTAAACAGCACGCTTTCACCCCGTACCTGCTGATAGTATAATGGCAGAAGCAGCAGGGCTCCGTTCATGACCATGCCTCCAAGAAACACGGTAGCATTCGAAGCGGAGAAAATACGGGATTTAAACAAGCGAAGATCAAGTAGCGGTGTTCGGTTAGTCCGTAGCGCGTAAACAATAAATGAAGCCATAAGCACAAGACCAATCACCAGCGGAATGCTCACTTCCTTGCTGTTCAAGCCGCCATATTGGCTGATTTGGGCAATGCCATAAATTAGGATGGCGAATGCAGGGGACAGCAGCAGAAGGCCGGTAAGGTCGAGCGGCTGTTTGCGCGCAGAAGGCTGGTCTGCAGGAATTCCCCGTGAGGCCAGCCACAGGGCGATTAAGCTGATAGGGATATTGACGTAAAAAATCCAGCGCCAGCTCAGGCCGTTGATAATTACCCCGCCCAGTACCGGGCCGAGAATCGGACCCAGCAGGGTAGGAATGCCGATAATGGATATGACGCGTCCAAGACTTTTGCCGGCGGACTGGACAAGCACGGTTTGCAGCGTGGGGATCAATATGCCTGCACCCACCCCCTGCACCAGCCGGAAGGCGATCAGACTGCCCGGATTCCAGGCGAGCGCGCAAAGGATGGAACCGGCTAAAAATACGGTGAGTGAAAATAGATACACCCTTTTACCGCCAAAACGGTTAACCGCCCAGCCGGAGACCGGTATGGATATACCCATAGTCAGTACATATCCGGTTACCACCCATTGGATCACAGAAACGGTGCTGCCTAAGTCCAGGGTAAGCGTCTTGATGGCTACGTTGACCATAGTTGAGTCAAAAAGCGGGGCGAGTGCACCGAATACCAGAATAAGAGCTACTTTTAGAATGGCCGGGTCAATTTTTTCAGCAGATTTACTTTTTGCCATGGAAATACTCCTCTCCTATCTCTATAGAGTACGGTACGTACCGTACTCTATGTGATTAAGATAGTTCAATTTGACTTGAAATGCAAGAATAAATTTATGAAAATAATGAAGGGGGGAACTAAATAATGGCCGAGAAAAAGAAGAACTCTTCTGCAGAGCCTGCTGACGGGGAAGAGCAAACCACGGGCGGACGCCGCCGCGGAGATGTGCTGGAGAATGCGATTTTGCAGGCTGCGTGGGATGAATGGAATGAAGTTGGTTATAACCGCCTGACCATGGAGAATATCGCGCTGCGGGCAAAAACCAATAAGAATGCGGTCTACCGCCGCTGGCCGAACAAGACTGCAATCGTCGCTGCCGCCATAGGCAAACATCTGGTGAAGCCGGACAGCTTCGGTCTTACACCGGATACCGGTGATTTGCGCGGTGATATGCTCGCCCTGCTGCTTGGCATTGTGAAACCGATGGAAATGATCGGCGCCGAGACCATTCATGGTCTGATGACTGAATATTACGGGGGGAGTCTGATTGCTTCCCTGCCGGAAATGCTGCATAGCCAGACTGAAAATAAGCTTACAGCGGCTATCCAAGCCATTCTGCAGAATGCCGAGAAACGCGGAGAGCTTAATCTGGCAGATTTGAGTCCCCGCGTCATCTCGCTTCCTGCAGACCTGCTGGTGTATGAACTCCTTACCACCCATGAGCCGGTAGCGGAATCCACGATTACAGGGATTATCGATGACATTTTCATGCCGCTTGTAAGGCCGAAGCAGTGATATGCATATGCTGAACACCCCTCCCTGGAGATAAGGAGGGGTGTTCATATTTACGGATTTCCGTAAGAGAGCTATTCGGTCCAGGAACGGTAGATGCGCCGCACCTCCCGGAATGACTGCTTAGGTTTGCGGTATTCATTAACAAGGCCCTTATTGTTGAAGCCGCGGGCGCGGTCACGGAAGCTCTTGCTGGTGCTCTTCAGATCGCCGCGGATGTCTGCAAACTGCCAGATGAAGGTTCCGCCGATCCGGGGATCGTTACGGAAGATCGCCAGTGCCCCGGTAACAATATAGGCCTGATAATCCTCGCTGAACAATCGGGGCTCCCAGCCTACATCGCCGGACAGCCCTGCACCGCCGAACTCGGTCATCAGCACCGGCCTGTCACCGGCTCCCAGCCGCTCTGCCCGCTCATGGAACTGCTCCAGCATGTCTTTAAAGCCTCCCACCTCACCTTCGTACCAGCCAAAATATTTATTAATGCCGATGACATCGAACAGGGGCAGCAAAATATCTTCCAGCGGGTGCATGGTCGCATAGGTAACCAGCCTGGAAGTATCGAGACTTCTCACCAGGCCGACCAGAGCCTGTGTGAAGACATAGGCCTCCTGTGTGCGGCTGTCAATCTCATTATGAACCGACCAGAAGATGACAGACGGATGATGAACATGCAAGCCGATCATTTCTTCAATCATGGTAAGTGCACGCTGCTGAAAGAGCGGCTCACTTACCGTTTCGTTCGGCAGGGCAGCTCCCCAGATCGGGATTTCGCTCCAGTACACCAGGCCGTGTTCATCGAGCAGATCAAGCCAATAAGAGCTCTGGGGATAATGCGAGCCCCGGACGGAATTGCAGCCCAGCTCCAGTATGATATCAAGCTCTTTGTGCATCAGCTTCGGGGGAAAGGCAAAACCCCACTCGGGATGCTCCTCATGACGGTTAACCCCCTTTAAATAGACCGGAGTGCCGTTAATTAAGATGCGCTGATCCTTCGTCTCAATCCGGCGGAAGCCGATCCGTTCGGTCTTGTCGTCTTCCTCTGTCCGTACCTGAAAGGAATACAGTTCCGGATGGCCGACATTCCACAGGCGCACCTCAGGCAGGAGAAGTTTGAAGGTGTGGCTGAAGGTCTAGCCAGCCTCAATCCGGACTTCTTCCGAGTGCAATTCATGTCCGCCTTCGCTAAGTGTCAGTCTAGTCGACTGCTGCACCTGCAGGAATGAGCGGATCTGTACATGAACAGAGACATCGGCGTCCGCGCCATGGAGCGCATAGTCAATTTTCAATTGTTCAATATACAAATCGGGCAGATATTGCAGCTCGCAAGGCCGGATGATGCCGCCGTAATGGAACCAGTCCACCTGCTCGGTCGGAATCGTCAGGCGGTCCAGCGTGCTGTCCGTCCGGACGACAAGCTCATGCTCACCTGCGGCCAGGGAAGGAACAATGAATTCAAAGGGGGTAAATCCGCCGTAGTGGTAGCCAAGATGCCGGCCGTCCAGATACACATCAGAATGGCCCAGCACAGCATGAAAGATCAGCCGGACATGCTGCGCCGCCTGAATCTGCACTTTTTTCCGGTACCAGGCGACTCCTTCGTATTCGTACATACCCAGTTCATTATTCCAGCAGGAGGGTACATAGAGAGATTGTGAAGAATGTGGAAAACGCTCATACCATTGTTCTTGAATCCCTGCATTAAGCGGATCCTGCACAAAGTCCCAAGGCCCGTCCAGTAATTCTGTTCTGCGAATCTGATGCTGGCGAAAAGTCCTTAACAAGCCGATTCCTCCTCATTATTGTCCGGTATATTGTCAAATACAGGCATCCTGATAATATGGATAGTAACATTCTGCGTTTCAGCATTGAATGGAAAAAAACGCTAATGTCTTGTATAAATCGCGCTTTAAGCTATAGGGGGAGACATGACTTGGAAGCGGCCGGCTACAACTTGAATGACCTCAACGTGCATATCCATTTCGTACTGGACAAGGTTACCTATCCGGGCTGGGAGGATATCCGCAATATGGTGAATGTGCATAGCCTGTACTGGGTTCATGAGGGAGCGGGCATTTTCCGGACCAATGTTGAACATCAGGTGCAGGCTGGAATGCTGATCTATTTGAAACCGGGCCTCCAGTTGTCCATGCGTTCGGAGATGGATGCTCCGCTCCGCATGACGATGCTGCTGTTCGATTGTGCAGAGCTCGGCTATGATGCGGTTTGGAAGGATGTGCAGCCCATCGGTACCCTGAGACTTCCCTTCTTAAGCCAGTAATGTGACCAGCAGGCAGAGGAATTAGGCCGGTTGTTCCGGGAGATTCATCAGGACTGGCTGCCCGGACTGACCGCCGGTACAGCCGTCTCCCGGGCTAAATCGCAGATTCTGCTGCATAAGCTTCACCAGACCGTACAAGCCGACTGGAATCTGCCGGAGTCCGGAGCCTTCGCTGCCTTTGAACAGATTAAGAGTAAGCTCGAGAACGCTTATATGGAACATCACCGGATCGAAAAGCTAGCTGATGAATATGGCATTTCCGCTTCTTACTTGCGCAAGCTGTTCCTGAAGCATACAGGCATGGGCCCGAAGGAATACCATATGCATATACAGAACCAGCAGGCCTGCCGCTATCTCATATTTACCGGTTATCCGGTCAGAGAAATCGCCAAATTATGCGGCTTTTACGAGGAATATCATTTCAGCAAAATATTCAAGCAGTTAAACGGTGTCTCCCCGACCCTTTACCGCAGCAGACAGAGAAATGGAGAATAAATTACCTATAGAACCACAGGCGGGAGAAAAAGCCGGGGCTGTGGTTCTTTTTTTACGGGAAAGACTATGCCATGATAGCTATGGGGGGCGACTTACGCATGTTTAAGGATTTCAAGCTCATTGCCGGACGGCCGGTATATATTCAGGTTAAGGATTATATGAAAAGCCTCATTCTAAGGGGCGCCCTCCAAGGGGAGCAAAAGCTGCCCTCTACCCGGGAATTGAGCCTGCTGCTTGCGGTGAGCCGCAATTCCGTCATTTCCGCCTATACGGCGCTGGAGGATGACGGCTTCGCCTACACGGTGCAGGGGCAGGGCAGCTATGTGGCGTCTGCGGCTGCTTCGGATAGCACCACAGCAGTCTCGGCCTGGACGATGGACTGGAAGACCCGCTTAAGCAGCAGAGCACTGCTGGCGGAGGAGCTGGATATTATGAAGCGCGGCATCCGCGCGGGTAAGGGTACGATTTCTTTTACCAGCATCGCACCTGATGAAAGCCTGTTCGACCTGGACAATGTAAAACGGGCATTTCTGGACCGGATGTCCGTGGAAGGCAATGTTCTGCTGAACTATGGCTATGCCAAGGGGTATAAGCCTTTAATAGATTATTTGCGGCAATATATGGAGCACAAGGGCGTAGACATGCGCGGCAAGGATCTGCTGATTACAAACGGGTTCACGGAGGGCTTTGATATTGTGTTGTCTGCACTGGGGCAGCGGCATGGAGCGGTGCTCTGTGAGAATCCCACCCATCATACGGCACTCAAAAACCTGCGGCTGAACGGCTTTGACATCAGAGGGGTGGCGATGGAGCCTGACGGCATTCACCTGGGTGAGCTGAAGCGGGCTCTGGAGGAAGAGGAGGTTGATTGTGCGTATTTCGTGCCTTCCTACCACAATCCAACCGGAATTGTGATGTCGCCCGAGAAAAGACAGGGACTCATGAAGCTGATGGCAGAATACAGGGTGCCGGTGATTGAGGACGGGTTCAACGAGGAGCTGCGGTATTCGGGCTCCCATGTGGCTCCGCTGATCGCAGCAGCCGGGAGCGGCAACAGTATTATCTACCTGGGGAGCTTCTCCAAGGTACTGTTTCCCGGGCTTCGGGTGGGCTGGGTGCTGGCGGATCAGGAGCTGATTTATGTGCTCGAAAGCGTCAAGCGGGCACGCAGCATTCATACCTCAACGCTGGATCAGTCGATCCTGTATCAGTATCTGCTCGGTGGCCATTTGGAGAAATTTCTGAAACGGGCCAGAACGGAATATAAACGGAAATACGAGCTGACGATGGCCTGCTGCAAGGAATGTCTGCCCTATTCCCGGATAAGCGGTGACGGGGGCCTGCATCTTTTTGTTACTTTCCCCAAAGGCTTCAGCACAAGAGAGCTGCTGGCGGCCTGCCGGGAGCAGGGGGTTATTTTTACAGCGGGAGATATCTTCTTTACGGACGGAACCGGACAACATACGCTGCGGCTGGGCTTCTCGAGGGTAGCGGACGAAGATATACGCAGGGGAATTGAGATTATCGGGAGGACAGCACGGCAACTACTGGGATGAAGAGGGGTATGGAGATGTTAAAAGTAGGCGTAATTATGGGCGGGGTATCCTCTGAATATGAGGTGTCGCTGAATACCGGCAGAGAAATGCTGAAGCACTTGGACCGGAGCAAATACGAGGCGGTGCCGGTAGTCATTACAGAGCGCGGACAGCTGATTGATCAGGTAAAAGGGCTGGATTTCGCACTGCTGGCGCTCCACGGCGCCTACGGCGAGGACGGAACGGTGCAGGGCACGCTGGAGACGCTCGGTATCCCCTATTCCGGGAGCGGCGTGCTGTCCAGCAGCCTGTGCATGGATAAACATCTGTCCAAAACCATCCTCAGAAGCCAGGGAATCCTGACCCCGGATTGGCTGTGCTGGGACAGCATGGATGATTATGCGCCGGAAGCGGTGGAACGCCTCGGATATCCGGTCATGGTTAAGCCGAATTCGGGCGGATCCAGTATCGGCATGTCGAAGGTGAACAATGCACAAGAGCTGCGGGGGGCGGTGGAAAAAGCATTTGCCGCAGACTGTTCCATTCTGATTGAAGGATTCACCGAAGGGCAGGAAATTACCTGCCCGATTCTAGGCGGCGACCTTCTGCCGGTCATTGGCATCCGCTCGCTGGGTGCGGACTGGTTCGACTATAGCGCCAAATATGCGCTAGGCGGAGCGGATGAACGTGTAATCCAGCTGTCTCTGGGGACTCACGAACGGGTGCGTACGGCAGCATTTGCCTGCTATAAGGCGCTGAAGTGCTCCGTCTATGCCCGGGTGGATATGCTGCTGAAAGATGGCGTTCCCTATGTCCTTGAAGTGAACACCCTGCCGGGGATGACCGAAACCAGCCTGCTGCCGCGAAGCGCACTCGCTGCCGGCTACACCTTCAGCAGCCTGCTCGATGCCATCATTGCCGGTTCGCTGCAGGCGCGGGGAGCTCAAGCGGGGGAGGTACCGGCTGCGAAGGGATCAAACGAAGCGGGTGCGGAAGCCGGAGAGCAGGCAACGCAGGCAGATAAAAGGATGCAGGAGGTGACCGGCCATGCTTAAAGAGTCTTCACTTCAGCGCACGCTGGGGCAAAAGTGGATTGCCCCGCGTGTGCGGGAGATTGCGCCTTCGGGCATCCGCGCTTTTTTTGATCTTACTGCCGGTAACAACGATATAATATCACTCGGTGTGGGGGAGCCGGATTTCGCAACGCCAGAGCATATAAGAGCTGCCTGCATCCGGGCGCTTGAGCGCGGAGAAACTATGTATACGCCAAATGCCGGGCTGCCGGAGCTGCGGGAGGAAATTGCCCGTTATCTGCATAACGGGTTTGGGCTGCAGTATGATGCTGCAGACGAAGTGATCGTCACTGTAGGCAGCAGTGAAGCGCTGGATCTGGCACAGCGCGCCTTCACCGCTCCGGGTGATGAAGTGATTATCCCTTCGCCCAGCTATATCGCCTATTCCCCGATTGCCCATCTGAACGGGGGCACACTGGTAGAGGTTGAGACTCCTGCGGAGCAGAGCTTTAAGCTGACGGCCGAAGCGCTGGAGAAGGTCATCACCCCGCGCTCCAAGCTGCTGATGCTGAACTTCCCGAGCAATCCTACAGGCGCGGTGATGTCTTACGAAGACTGGCTGCCTATCGCCGAACTGGTTAAAAAGCATAACCTGCTGGTGCTCTCGGATGAAATCTATGCCGAGCTGACCTATGACAGCAGGCATGCCAGCATTGCTGCGCTTCCCGGCATGAAGGAGCGGACCATCGTGATCAGCGGCTTCTCGAAGGCCTTCGCGATGACCGGCTGGCGCGTAGGGTATGCCTGCGGCAACCGCGAGCTGCTGGCTGCAATGCTGAAGATTCATCAGTACACCGCGATGTGTGCGCCGGTACTGGGACAGATTGCAGCCCTTGAATCCCTGCGCAGCGGACTGCGCGACAAGGATCAGATGAAGGAATGTTTCCGGCAGCGCAGAACGCTGTTTGTGGAAGGTCTCCGCACCATCGGACTCCACTGCCATGAGCCGCAGGGGGCATTCTATGCCTTCCCGTCGATTGCCCATACGGGGCTGCAATCGGAAGAATTTGCCGTGCGGCTGCTGCGGGAAGCAGGCGTGGCTGCTGTTCCCGGGCATGTGTTCGGAAGCGGCGGAGAGGGGCACATCCGCTGCTCCTATGCGACCTCTACGGCCAAACTGAACGAGGCGCTGGAGCGGATGGAAGGATTTATGAAGGTTAGAATATAACGGATTCCCTAACGGATACAACAATGGTAAAAATGTAATTGTACGATCCTGTTATATCCCCTATAATCCTAAAGGAAGAAACAGGGATATGCAGTATAATAGCTTGCGGCCGCAGCATGTTGGCGATCGGCCCCTTCTTCGCAGAAGGGGCCTTTTTGCGTACGGAGCAGAACCCTATGAACATAGCCGGCAATAGTTACTTGAAGCACCTAAAATATGCGATTATACATCAGCACAGGAGGAATAATCTATGATCTCAGCAATTGAAGCAGTAATCGGACGGATTGTCCCGGCCGATCAGGAAGCAATCCGGCGCGCGGAGCAGCGGCTGGATATACTGACTAAGCCGCCGGGCAGCCTTGGCCGGCTTGAGACGCTGGCCGTGCGGCTGGCGGGCATCTCCAAGACGGAACAGCCGGCTTACGGCAAACGCACGGTGGTGGTAATGGCTGCCGATCACGGCGTATGCAGTGAAGGGGTCAGCGCTTTTCCGCAGGAGGTCACCGTGCAGATGGCTTACAATATCCTCAGCGGCGGCGCAGGAGTGAATGTACTCGCCCGTCAGGCCGGTGCTGAGGTGAAGCTGGTGGATATCGGTGTGGGGGCGGACTTGAGCCATCCCGGGCTGATTGATCATAAAGTACGCTTCGGCAGCGGGAATATGGCACAGGGGCCTGCGATGAGCCGGGAGGAAGCGCAGCGGGCTATTTTGGCCGGGATCAGCGTGGCTGAGGAAGCGGTGAAGAGCGGGACGGAGATTTTTATTACCGGCGAAATGGGCATCGGCAATACTACGGCCAGTGCTGCAGTTCTCTGCGCGCTGCAAGGCATTCCGGCAGACACGGCAGTAGGCCGGGGCACCGGGATTGATGATGAGCGGCTGCGTCATAAAATCGCCGTTGTGGAACGGGCGCTTCGGCTCAATGCCCCGGATGCCGGGGATGCCATCGATGTATTGTCCAAAGTAGGCGGGCTGGAGATTGCCGGTCTTGCCGGTCTGATTCTTGGTGCGGCAGCGGCCGGAGTTCCCGTCGTTCTGGACGGCTTCATCTCCGGCGCAGCAGCTCTTGCTGCCAAGTCGCTTGCCCCGGAATCCATCCATTACATGATTGCCTCCCATGTTTCCGGCGAGCAGGGCCATAAGCTCATGCTGGAACGTCTGGGCCTGGAAGCGCTGCTTGACCTCGGGCTGCGCCTCGGTGAAGGAACAGGAGGAGTTCTCTGCCTGCATCTGATTGAAGCGGTCAGCCGGATTATGCGTGAAATGGCTACCTTTGAAAGCGCGGGGGTCTCCGGGGCGGAGAGCCGATGAGCATTCTCGTAACAGGCGGGGCG
Source organism: Paenibacillus tianjinensis (assembly GCF_017086365.1). NCBI lineage: Bacteria > Bacillati > Bacillota > Bacilli > Caryophanales > Paenibacillaceae > Paenibacillus > Paenibacillus tianjinensis. The sequence goes on from NZ_CP070969.1 coordinate 1,225,056, forward strand.
CGCAGCGGTAAGAGCAGCTTTGCTGAGCGCCTGACACTGTCGCTGGCGGATGAAGCGTTGTATGTAGCAACCGGACAGGCGTTCGACAAAGAAATGAAGGCGCGGATCGCCCTGCACCGCCGGCAGCGCGAAGCAAATGGCGGCCAGTGGGAGACGCTGGAGGAGCCGCTTGATCTGCCGGCATTACTTGAGCGCCTCTCGGGCGGAAAGGCTGTACTTGTGGACTGTCTGACGCTCTGGCTCTCCAATGTGCTGCTGGACGTAGAGGGCGAGACGGACAGACAGGAGAGGGTAGAACAGGAGATCGCGAGGCTTGAGCAGAGCGTAGCCGCCTTCGAAGGGACGCTTGTTCTTGTGACAAATGAGGTCGGTGACGGCATCGTGCCGGAATATGCGCTCGGGCGGCTGTACCGGGATTTGGCCGGCAGGATGAATGCACAGCTGGCCCGGCACTGCCGTCAGGTCTTTCTGGTCACTGCCGGCATTCCGGTTGAATTGAAAAGCAGGGAGTACAAGCTGTGAGTGCACGGAGGGATGCCGCTGCTGCGTTTCAGTTTCTGTCCCGCTTCCCGGTTAAGGATGGCGGGGATTTCTCGCCGGAGCTGCTGCGGCGCAGCGTGGTCTATTATCCGCTGGTCGGTGCGGCAATCGGGCTTGTCACTGCGCTTGGTGCGGCCGCTGCTGTCTGGCTGCTGCCAGCCTGGCCTGCCGCTGTAATTACCCTCATCCTGTGGGTGGGACTTACGGGCGGACTGCATCTGGACGGCTGGATGGACAGCGCCGATGCGCTGCTCAGCTACCGCTCGCGGGAGCGGATGCTGGAGATTATGAAGGACAGCCGCGTGGGAGCCATGGGTGTGCTGGCCTGCGTGCTGCTCCTGCTGCTTAAGGCTTCGCTGCTGGCAGCTTTTATCGGAGGCAGCCAGTATTATACGCTGCCGATGCTGCTGCTTCCGCCGGTCTGGAGCCGCTGGTACATGGTGCGGGCGATGGCCCGCTACCCTGCTGCCCGCGGCAGTGAAGGCCTGGCAGCGGGCTTCGCCGCGCTGCCGCTGAGGCAGGAGCGGCGCACGCTGCTGCTCGCCGCCCTGCTGACACTGCCCGCTGCCGCTGCGCCTTTGGCGCTCGGCGCGGGAGGCACGGCCTGGCCGCAGCAGCTGGCGGCGGCCTGCCTGGCTCCGCTTGCCGCGGTGGCCTGCGGCACCTTGACGGCGCGGCGGATCAGCAGCCGGCTCGGCGGGCTCACCGGCGACGTGTACGGCGCGCTGAACGAGCTGCTGGAAGCAGTGGTACTGCTGCTTCTTGTGCTGCTGCAGCACAACCTGATGTAGCTGGTTGCGGCTTAGCCGCAAGCCATACGCCGCAAGCCACATACCGAAAGCAGGAAGAGAGCGAGGACCCATACATGGAACAACAAACTGAACTACAACCACAGCAGCGGCCTGCGGCTGTGCTGATGATACAGGGAACGGCCTCGGATGTCGGCAAGAGCCTCGTTACCGCTGCCATTGGCCGGATTCTGGTACAGGACGGCTATCGCACTGCCCCATTTAAATCCCAAAACATGGCGCTCAATTCCTATGTCACGCTGGACGGCAAAGAAATCGGCCGGGCCCAGGGCATGCAGGCCGAGGCTTTCGGCATTACAGCTACCACCGATATGAATCCGATTCTGCTGAAGCCTTCAGGCGAGATGAGCGCACAGATTGTAGTACACGGCGTGCCGCATGCGGCACTGAGTGCGCGGGAGTACCGCGAGAAGTTCCTTCCCGAGGCGAAGGAGACGGTGATGTCTGCGCTCGGACGGCTGCGTGACAGCTATGATGCCGTGTTGATGGAGGGCGCCGGAAGTCCGGCCGAGATTAACCTGAAGGCACGGGATATTGTGAATATGAATCTCGCAGGCTGGGCTGACGCTCCGGTATTACTGGTTGCGGATATTGACCGTGGGGGCGTCTTCGCATTTCTGGTAGGCACCCTGGAGCTGCTGGAGCCGCATGAACGGGCACGCGTCAAAGGCTTCATCATCAACAAATTCCGCGGTGATCTCTCCCTGCTGCAGCCGGGGCTGGACTGGCTGGAGGAGCGCACGGGTATTCCGGTGCTAGGCGTGCTGCCATTTCTGCCGCAGCTGCGGATCGAAGCGGAGGACTCCGTAGTTCTGGAAGGAACCTCGGGCCGATTGCAGCCCGGCAGCATTAAGGAGCTGGATATTGCGGTCATCCGCTATCCGCGAATCTCGAATTTTACTGATTTTGATCCGCTGGAGGATGAACCGGATACCGCGGTGCGTTATGTGACCTCATCCGGAGAACTTGGCACACCGGATGCCATTATTTTGCCGGGCACGAAGAATACAGCAGCCGATCTTACGTTCCTTAGACAGCAAGGGTTCCCGGAAGCGATATGGCATGCGCTCCATCAGGGAACTCTCCAGCTCGCCGGAATCTGCGGTGGCTATCAGATGCTCGGGCAGAAGCTGCTGGATCCGGACGCTGTGGAGAGCGCAGAGCCGGGAGAAAGTGAGGGGCTAGGCTATCTCCCGCTGTCGACAGCTTTTCTGCAGCATAAAACGACCGTGCGGGTGAATGGTGTCCTGGCCGCCGGCCATCCGCTGCAATTAAGCGGAATCTCTACGGCGGCAGCGGCCAATATCGCAGTGAGCGGATATGAAATCCATATGGGAACAACGACAAATCTGGAGCCCGCCGCTGTGCGCAGCCTGTTCAGGCTGGAAGTTGCGGATGGGCAGGAGCAGCTTGAAGGCTGGGGCTCACCTGACGGCAAGATATGGGGGACATACCTGCACGGCCTGTTCCATAATGATGAGCTGCGCCGCAGCTGGCTTGATGGTCTGCGGAAGGCTAAAGGGCTGACGCCGCTGGCAGCAACCTTCTCATCGGCAGAGCTGCGTGAACAGGAGTTTGACCGGCTGGCTGCATCTGTACGGGAGAACCTTGATATGGAGGCTGTGTACACAATTATGGGCCTGCCCAGGGAAGAGGAATAAGAGTGTCCATGGCGATTTCTGCTGTTTATGGTGGCTGACTGGCCAAGATCGGCAGCGGGTATCTTGACCTAGCTCTGGTTGCGGGAATCACGTCCGCTCCAATAAGCTAGTGCGGCATTATAAAAGGGACTCTCCGGAAGCTAGCAGCTTCCAGGGAGTCCCTTGGTTTGATTGCAGATGTTATGATCGGGGCGGGGCTAAATTTTGAACTGCCGCACGGCTTCCTGCAGTCTGACTGCTTGTTCGTGCAGATGCTCTACGGTCATTGCATGACCTTCCAGCTCCTGATACTGCCGGGATGAGTTCTCGGCAAGCGAGTCCGCATTGGAGCGGGACTTGGCAGTAATCTGTGCCGCTTCCTCCACAGAGGCGCTGACTTCTTCGGTTCCGGCGGAGATTTGCTGAGTGGCAGCCGAGACGGACTGAATACTGTGGTTGATGCTCTGAATAAGAATGAGCAGCTGGTTGAAGGCATTTCCTGCTTCAACTACTTTGCTGACACCGGAAGAGACCTCCGAGTTTACGTGATTCATCTCTTCTACCGAACGGTTCATATCCTCCTGCAGACCCAGCAGGAAATCGCGAATCTGCTCATTGGATTCCTTCGACTGCTCGGACAGCTTGCGTACCTCTCCGGCAACAACGGCAAAACCCCGGCCATGCTCGCCTGCACGCGCTGCTTCAATCGAGGCATTCAGCGACAGCATTTGGATCTGCTTCGTAATCTCCGTAATTCCCTGAACAACTTCACCGATCATTTGCGACCGTTCGTTCATGATGCGGAATTGCTCCAGTGAATGCACAGAGGCAACCTCTACCTGGCGCATTTGCTCTACTGCACTCTGGGCAATCTCATTGCCGCCCGTAGCCTCTGCGGAAGCTTCACTGATCTGCTCGGTAACCTCACCGGCGGCGGAAGCGATATGCTGGATGCCGACATTGATTTCATCCATGGCCCGGGAATTCTCCATAGCACTGCTGGCAATTGTGGCACTGCCTTTGCTGATCTCACTTACGGACTCAGAGGAACGCTGAGCCATTTCGTTCAGCACTTCAACCCGTGCTTTCAGATCATTGGCATCCGTGACGACGGTATTGGAGGTATCGAGAACCTGTCCAATCATATCTTTTAGCTTCTGGCCCATGCTGCGGAAGCTTTCAGACAGCTGGCTGACCTCATCGTTTCCTTGAATCACCAGTTCCTGAGTAAAGTCACCGCTGGCCATTTTGTTGCTGTATGCCGTAAGCTGGGTGAGCGGGCGGGTGATTCTGCGGCTCATGTAATAGGCGGCGGCAAGGCCGATAATCAGCGAAGCAAGTGTAATGGCCACACTGGTCCAGATAATGCTGTTGATTTTATCCTGAACAAAACCTACATCATAACTCACACCAATAATCATCGTGCTTCCGGGAATGCCAAGATAGGCTGTTTTATGTATACCGTGACTGTCGCTATATGTATCGCTGAGTCCTGTTTTTCCTTTGGCGGCCTGCTGCATTGCAGAGGTTACGGTAAGGCTTTCTTCAGCCTTCAGCTTAGAGCCTTGATCGGCAGTCAATACAGTAGCTTTACCTTCGGCCAGATTAATCAGAAAGACTGTTTCTACATCATGCTGCTCTTTTTTATCTTTAAAATAGAATTGAAGATTGGTTGCAGCCTGTTCGCTTTTATTCAGGGTCTGCTGTGCATGTGTTGCATTGATATTCTTGAATACATCTTGGGCAGCGCCAGACAGGAGCTTATTAATCTGCGGCATGACGTAGTTGTCGATCGTATTCATGGAAATAAAGTAGAAGCTGACACTTAGCACAAGAGACGTAAGCAATAATACGACAAACAATAAGAGCGTGAACTTGCGGCTGATCGAATTTTTAAAACGTACCATTTCATTCTCTCCTTCTTTTGTTTGGATGCATCGTATATCCCATTGCCCATGCTTTACAGCAGGGCAGGCAGCAATATATTCCGTAGGTCCAGGTCATATATCAAGCTATCGTTTTCCGGGAATCTGACTGATAACTATTCTATAGAATTAACCTCCGGTTGAATAGTGAAAAATTGAATTATAAAGCATAATTTTCAGAAAAATATGAATAATTATCGAAAGAAATGCTAGTTTTACGAAAATAGGCGGACAGCGCACTGGATTTACAGAAAATAAATTTCCATGGCTTGTTAGCTTTATATATGATAGAGTATTTATGTTTTTGTTTCTTACAAACTAAATAACCGCGGTTCGTAACCATCCCGCGTAACCAAAACTAGGAGGCTTCAGAGAAACATGTTTAATCTGCTGTGGGGTATTTTATTTGTGGTGGTCAATTTTGCTTTCTTTCTGCTCTGCTACCGCCTGTTCGGTAAAAAAGGCTTATATGCCTGGGTCGGAGTTGCGACGGTTATTGCCAATATACAAGTGGCGAAGACCATTGAAATGCCGCTGGGAATAGTAATGACACTCGGCAACACCATGTATGTAACGCTGTATATGACCAGCGATTTGCTGAATGAGAAGTACGGGCGTTCAGAAGCCCGCAATGCAGTCTGGTTCGGTTTCTTCACACTGCTGATGACGACGGTAATTATGCAGATGGTTCTGAAGTTCGAGCCGCAGGAGACAGATATTGCCCAATCATCTCTGGAGACCATCTTCGGCATGATGCCGCGTCTGGCATTGGCTAGTCTTACCGCCTACTTTATCAGTCAGTTTCTGGACGTGCGGCTTTATTCATGGATACGCCAATATTTCAGCAGCTCACGCCAACTCTGGATTCGTTCGAACGGCAGCACCATGATCAGTTCCTTTGTAGATACGCTGATTTTCTGCTTGATTGCCTTTGCCGGATTTTACGACTTAAAGGTATGGACCGAAATTTTGCTGACGACCTACTTATCGAAATTCCTGCTGACGGCTGCAGGTACGCCGATCCTTTATATTGCCCGTTCCTTCCGCTTTGCTGAAGAGACTGAGGCCCGCAGGGACACGGAAGCACGGATTGATTTATAGAACGGGCTTAGCGCCCATATAGAAAAGCAGCAAGCCCCGAAAGCGGAGCTTGCTGCTTTTTGGTATGAATGGCTGGAAAACGGCTGTTTACAGATGAAGAACAGTCAGTTCCTTCGGATAGCTGGTCAATGTGACCGGACCGTCCGCCGTAATGAACACATCATCTTCAATGCGCACGCCGCCCAGGCCTGGTACATAGATGCCGGGCTCGACAGTGAATACGTTCCCGTTCACGATAAGATCTTCATTCAAGCCGTGCAGTGAAGGATATTCATGGGTATCCATGCCGAGGCCGTGGCCGACCCGGTGCATGAAGTACTGGCCGTAACCGGCAGCGTCGATGACATCACGTGCCGCCTTGTCGACCGAACCGAAGGTGGCACCGGCTCTCGAGGCTGCGATGCCCGCCATATTGGCGGCGAGTACGGTGTTGTAAATCTCGGTCAGCTTGCTGTCAATCTCACCCACAGCAAAGGTCCGGGTAATATCGGAGGCATAGCCTGCGGCATATACGCCCATATCGAACATCAGCAAATCACCTTGCCGGATTACCCGGTCTCCGGGCACCCCGTGCGGCAAAGCCGTTTTTGGGCCCGAGAGCACCATCGTATCGAAGGAGGGGCCGGAAGCGCCAACCTTTTTCATCAGATATTCAAGCTCTGCAACCAGCTCGATTTCGGTGACCCCGCTCTTAATGTGACTCAGGCCGCGGCGGAGGACTTCCTCCACGAGCTCGGCGGCATGCTTCATCCGCTTGACTTCCTCCGGCGTTTTCTTGGCCCGCATGGCCCGCAGCAGGTGTCCGATGTCGCTGAATTGACCAGCCGGAACCGCCGCAGACAGCAGCTCGTAACGGCTCACGGAGAAGTGTTCCTTCTCGATGCCGAGTGTTCCCGGGGCAGCGCCGCCAAAACGCGACTTCAGCAGCTCATAAGGATTATCCGTATCGCTGTGCGTCAGGATCGTGGTGACGGAGGAGGCTGCATGGGCAGCTTCGGCATCGAGCGCCGGAACTATCAGTACAGGCTCCTCTCCGCGGATCAGCAGCAGGCCCAGAAACCGCTCATGCGGGTTGCTGGCAAAGCCGGTCAAATAGTATACATGCTTGGGATCAGTTACGAGCAGGGCATCCAGCCCGTTACCCGCCATTCCTTGCTCCAGGCTTTTCAGAGCCTCGTTCATTTCAGGTGTTCCCCTTTCGTCTACACGTTAAAAAACAACGTTATCATTATAGATCATAACCGGACGGGGTGCACCTGCCGGTGTGGTTGCCAGTGTCCGGACCAACGCAATGCGTAAAAAAGCTGCCCCGCCGCAGGAATCTGCGGACAGGACAGCCAGTGCAGACTCCCCTATTGGCGTAACTGCCTACAGCGCCCCGGTCAATGACCCGATAAGCGCCTGCGGGCTGCCTTCGTACAGCCCGCCGTGATAGCAAAGGACCGAACGGATGGGCAGGTCCTTCAGCTTCAGCAGGCTGCGGAGGGCCAGCGGCATGTCCGGTGTTGCGGCATCCCAGGGGCCGGCCAGCTTGCCGTCAACTATGCGCAGCTCATCGGCAGCGAGCAGGAGTTCCTGCTCCGGCAGGTAGAGGCAGATGTGGCCCGGCGTATGACCCGGGGTATGGATAATCTCAAGCCCGCCGCCCCAGGGCAAGTGCTCGCCGTCATGCAGTTCTGTGATGTCTTTCAGCTGCCTAAGCTGCTCCAGAAATTGCTGGAACTCTTCTTGGCGTGCCTGCGGCAGCTGGGCAATCCGTTCCGGGGTCATTTTGAGCATTGGCTGGCTCCCGTTAATGACAGGCAGATCACCGGGATGGGCGAACAACTGGGCGTCCGGAAGTTCACGCACCAGAGCGGGAAGATTACCGATGTGATCCGTGTCCTGATGGGTAAGGATAATCCGTTTGATGTTAGATGGGGCTTCTCCTGCATCCTTGACCGCTTGAATCAGCGCATCGTACTGGTCGAACATGCCGGTGTCAATCAGAGTCAGACCATCCTCGTCCTTTAGCAGTACCGGATGAACCTCCGATGGGCCAAGAGGTATCGTAAGCGCAATAACATTGTGTCCAATATTCATCCTGAGCTCCTTTTCTTCAACCCCTGATATGATGTAACATAATCTTAATACATCTGTTTATTAAAGGCCAGGCCAGGGCTGAAGCTGGCAGGTTCTGCGCACGGGAGGGGAATTCGGCCATGCAGGGAAAAACGGTGCTCGTAACCGGCGGCAATTCCGGGATGGGACTGGCAACAACAATCGAGATGGCCCGCCGGGGGGCAAAGGTAATTATGGCCTGCCGCAGCCAGAAGCGCGGTGAGGAAGCACTGGTGGAAGCCCGGCGGCAGAGCGGTTCGGACGACATTACGCTGATGCTGTGCGACCTGGCTTCGTTCCAGAGCATCCGCAGCTTTGCCGGTCACTTCTTAACCGAATATCCGGTACTTGATGTGCTGATTACTAATGCCGGAGTCGTGACTGTCCGGCGTGAGCTTACGGCAGATGGCTTCGAAATGGATCTCGGTGTCAATCATCTGGGGCATTTTCTCCTGACGAATCTGCTGCTGAATCCGCTGAAGGCAGCTGAGCAGGGCCGGATCGTGGTTGTAGCCTCCGGTGCCTATAAGATTGGCAGGCTGCACCTGGACGATCATACACTTTCGCGCGGCTTCAATCCTGCCAAAGCTTATGCCCGTTCCAAGCTGGCTAATATTTTGTTTACCAGAGAACTGTCCGCCCGTCTGCAGGGAACTGCGGTTACGGCCAATGCGGTGCATCCGGGAGCGGTGGGGACAAGCATCGGAGTGAACCGCGAAACAGGGTTCGGCCGCTCGGTGCTGAAGCTGCTCTCGCACTTTTTCCTGACTCCTGAGCAGGGGGCAGACACAGCCATTTATCTGGCGACCGCCCCGGAGCTGAGCAGAGTAACCGGACAGTATTACTACCGCCGCCAAATCCAGCATCTGTCGCCAAGGGCGGAGAATGCGGAAGAAGCAGCACGCCTTTGGCAATGGAGCCTGGAGCAGACGGGATTGGCCTGAGGCGCACTTAAACCTTAGCATGGCGATTAGCAGGGCTGATTCATAGGATTTGTCGTTGAGTATAATTTGGGAGGAATGGCAGTATGGCTTGGCACAATTACACCATAGAAGATGCAGCAATTGAGGATTTACAGGCAATCGTGGAGATTTATAATTCAACAGTAGCGGGACGGATGGTAACAGCCGATCTTGAGCCTGTGAGCATTGAAGACCGGGTCAAATGGTTCCATGAGCATAACAGCCACCATCGTCCGCTATGGGTGCTGAAGCAGGAGGGCGAGATTGCCGCCTGGTTCAGCTTTCAGTCATTTTACGGGCGTCCTGCCTATAATGCAACCGCAGAGATCAGTGTTTATGTAAATGAGAAATTCCGCGGCAAAGGAGCCGGTAGCATTCTGCTGGCCAAGGCCCTTGAGGAATGCCCGCGCCTTGGCGTCCAGAATCTGGTCGGCTTTGTATTTGGCCATAATGAACCAAGTCTCGCCCTGCTGCGGAAATTTGGTTTTAAAGATTGGGGCCTGCTGCCGGGTGTTGCCGAAATGGACGGTATCCAGCGTGATTTGGTTATTATCGGACGCAAGCTGCAGGACTAAAGGCTGCTATTAGAGAATCTGGCTAAAAAGCTTATTGCGGCGGAACTGTTTCAGGCCCGCAGTCGCTGGAATCAATCCATGATTCAGACCACTTTTCCAGATCGCGGATTACCGATTCCAGGCCCCGGCCTTTATCTGTCAGGGAGTATTGAATTCTTACAGGTGTCTCGGGAAATACTTCGCGGAGGACAATCCCCTCCTGCTCCAGCTCCTTTAGGCGCTCCGACAGGAGTCTGCCGCTAACGGGCAGTGCCGCCTCGATCGTACTGAAACGCTGCGGTCCCTGGAGAAGCTGATAGATGATTAAGCCCGTCCAGCGTCTGCCGATAATATCCATGCTTTTCTGTAACTTTGGACACAGGTCAATGGATTTCATTAGGCTCACCTCTTACTGAACATTATAAACAAAAAGACCTATAACTAAAACAAATTTGAAGGATATACAAGACCGAAAGGATGTCTGAAATGGCTAAAAAGAAGAAGACCGCAAGTGTGCAGCGCCCCGCTGTAACGGATGCTCCCGCAACACTTAAGGATCTGCTGAGCAGTGATGTGCTTAACAAGCTGAAGGCGCAGTCAGATGCGCTCAAGGCCGAAGAAAATGACAAGAAGGAAGCGGCCCGCAAGGCGGTGGAGGATCAGCGTAAAGCGGAGCAGAAGCGGCTGGAGAATGATTTTGCCCATCTTCTGGAGAACAGCAGCCAGGACTGGCATAAATTTAAATAAATTAAAGTTTACCAGAATTAGGGTTGACAATCTGCAGCAGTGCCATTTAATATTGGGTTTATCATTTAGAGAAGGGAGGCCGATGGGTCATGATTGGAACGAATGGATTGAGAACGCCGCTAAGCCGCATGACAACTGCATATGAACAATCTGATCTCATCGCCTTCGTCCGGGAGACATGATGCGCTGCCCAGCCCATCAGTCACAACTGTATACGGGTGTGCTTTGAACTTGCGGAAGCTTGAATTCGAAGCTGCACCCAGCGCTCCGGGAGCCGTACGATCAGAACTGATCTGCGGCTCTTTTTGTGTTATCTGAAAATTACAACTCATCTTACCAACTCGAGAGGAAATGAAAATCACTTATGAATACCATAGATCAGCAAGCGGGTTATGAGCCCCGCTATAAACATGAGGTGGCCCTTCCGGGCGGCGACCTCAAGGTATATGCCAGCGAGCAGCTGTTTGGCTCACTTGATTACAAGGTCCTGGAAATGGCCAATAACAATCTGCAGATTCCAAATATAGAATATATGAGCTATACCCCGGATGTGCACGTAGGCGTCGGAACCTGCATCGGCACTACTGCGGTCTGGGATGCCGCATCAGGTTATGTGTCGCCGTCCATCGTGGGCAGCGACATCGGCTGCGGCATGCGTGTGCATCTGACGAATCTGCACAAAGAAGATCTGCGAGAGGTCAAGCTGCGCCGGAAGCTGGTTCGCGCCATTGAGAAATATTTGCCGATGGAAGCACAGCAGCGCGGCCATTACAGTGATATTCGGCTGGAGAATATCGTCCGCAAGGGGCTGCACGGCCTGCCGAACAAATACATCCCTGACAGCTATACGCCGAAGAAATCAAGCGCGCTGTCCCATGTGGAGATCAGCAAGCTATCCTTTGACGAGGAGATTCTGAATGAGCTGCCCGATATGGCCTGGCACCGCGGCCACCGCCAGCTCGGCACACTCGGCGGCGGCAATCATTTCGTGGAGATTCAGGCGATTGAGATTGCCGAAGATCAGCGGGCAGTGGCCGAAGCCTGGGGACTGCAGGACGGGCAGGTTGCCGTGATGATCCATTCCGGCTCCCGGGCATGGGGCGGCCTGGTCAACCAGTTCTGTACTCCCGCCTTCGCCAAGGTAATGGGGCAGCTGGGGCTCGGCAGTGCAGATCCGCGGCTGATATATGCTCCGCTTGCGCATCCGCAAGGTCAGCGCTATGTCAATCTAATGTATTCCGCATTGAATTATGCGGTGGTGAACCGCCATCTGATCGCTTACGGGGTCCGCGAGGCCTTCCGGGACGTGTTCGGCACAAAATGCGAGCTGCGCACCCTCTACGATCTGATGCATAATTACGCCTGGAGAGAGGAGACTTCCTCCGGCACCAAGTTTGTGCACCGCAAGGGGGCGACACGTGCCCTGCCGGCCGGCCATCCGGATAATCCGTCAGTCTATACTGCGACTGGACATCCGGCGCTGATTCCCGGCTCGATGGGTACGGCTTCCTATATCATGGCCGGCCAGCCCGGCGGGGAAGAGAATTATTATTCGATCTGTCATGGAGCGGGCCGTATCCGGTCACGCACAGCGACCAAACGCCTGGTGTCGGTCCATGAATTTTCACAGTCGCTGAAGGTAGGGCAGGCAGATGAGATTGTGGTGAATCAGCATTCCCTGGAATCTATTATTGACGAATCCCCTCAGGCCTATAAGAATGTAGATGAGATCATAGAAAGCGTTACGGGCGCCGGCCTGGCTGCTGTTGTGGCCAAATGCAAGCCGCTCGCAGCGATAAAGGGGACGAAATAGAATGGAGCAGGAGTGCAGAAAACAAGCTGTGATTTATGAATACGACGAAGGCAAAAATGGCCTGATCAAGGGGTATGACGTTTATGCCCGCCTCGTTGACGGAATCCTTGAAGCTCTCTATTCACGCTATGGTGTCCGCTATGAGCTGTATGCCAGTGACGATCCGAACAGTGAATATTGGAAGCTGCTGCAGAATGATGTAGAGTCCGGTAATCCTGAGGTGGAGCATGTGGCACGAATTTTTGACCGGCTGGAAGACCGGACCTTCATCTATGATGATGACAAGGAGCAGCCCGAGTATAGTATCCACCTGTCGATCCGCAACAATGTGCTGGCTTATCCGGCCATGGGGGTAGCGCTCGCCCGGGTGCCTGTGTTTCAGGAGAACGGCATTAATTTTCAGGATTTCGTCTTTGCCGCATCGGATGCACAGCTGCAGGTGTTCTTAAGCAATGTGCGCAAGCGGCAGCGGGAGCAGAACATCAATAAGGTGACGGTGTTCACCGACAGACGAAACGGTATGTTCCGTGAAGACGAGCCGATTACCCGTTCCGTAGGACGGGAGGATGTCGTGCTGGATGCTGCAATTAAAAAAGAAATCTACCGCTCGCTCGACCAGTTTTTTGACGCAGACCGCAGTTTTTATGTCAAATACGATATTCCTTATAAGCGGGGAATTCTGCTCTACGGCCACCCCGGCAACGGTAAAACAACGCTCGTCAAATCCATCGCCGGAAGCGTGCCCGGACCCGTAGTGTACTGGCAGATTACTGAATACACCAGCAGTGAATCGGTAAATGAGGTGTTCGAGGCCGCAGCCAGGCTGGCACCGATGGTGCTGGTCATTGAGGACATTGACTCGATGCCGCAGGAGGTCCGTTCGTTCTTCCTGAATACGCTGGACGGTGCGACCTCCAAGGAAGGGATCTTTCTGATCGGCACCACCAATTATCCGGAGAAAATAGATCCCGGCCTCATGAACCGCGCGGGGCGCTTTGACCGGGCCTACGAGATCAAAATGCCGGGCGAGGAGCTGCGGCTGGAGTATCTGCAGCTGCGCGGCTTCTCCGCTTTTGCCGGCGAGGAAGGGGTTGCCCTGGCTGCACGCCTGACCTCGGACTTCTCACTGACCCAGCTGGGTGAGCTCTACGTCAGTGCCGCGCTGGAGTGGCATGAGAACGGCACCGCCAATGTGGAGCAGCTGGTCCGCGGAATGCGCGGCGAGCTGGATAAGGGGCGCAAGCGGGAATGGATGCGGGATGCCTCGTCCACGATCGGATTTTATTGATAGTATGAGATAAGCACCCTAAGCCGTGCCACCTGCTGAAGGTTCAGCGGGTGGCATGGCTGTTTTTTGTTCAGAAGAGTGATTTGTAAGCAAGCGGAGGTGGCGCTAACGGACCGGAAAGACTTTACTTTCCCGGTGGCGTGCATTTCCTCAGGCTAACGGACCGTACCGCGCTTATTGCCTCGGTATTAGTCATTGTTGGGGCGAAAATCCGCACATAAGCGCACTGGAGTCCGTTAGCCTTATCCAAAATGGATTCTGGTACAAATAAGCGCAGTTGAGTCCGTTACGGGTAAATTAGGCGGTTTTCCTATTAAAGACGCTGTATGATGAATCAGTGATATGTTTGAAATATATGTTGGAGAAATCTGTACGGCTGTGGAACTGGCGGGACTGAAATTGTAATGATCGTACAATCAGACCGCTCTACTTGCTTCTATCTCCTGCAAATCGTACAATGATCTGAAAATATGCATTCGCCTATGGGTGATAGATGTACGAGATTATGCAGATTAGGAGCTGAATAAGGGTGAGAATAGGAGTTGTATCGGATACCCATTTGCCGCGGTCGGCCAAGTCACTGCCGCAGGCACTTGTGAAGGAATTCCGTCAGGTGGACCAGATTCTGCATCTTGGGGACTGGGTGGCCATGGAGATTTATGATCTGCTGGCCGAGCTTGCGCCGGTAGAGGGGATTGCCGGCAATAATGATGGAGCTGAGATTATCCAGCGGTTCGGGGAGCGTAAGATTGTTACCCTTGAGGGTATGCGTATCGGGTTGATCCACGGTCATGCCCCCTATTCCCGCAAAGGCACGGATGGGAACGCGCTGCTTGCTTTTGAAGGCGAAGAGGTGGACTGTATTCTGTTCGGCCATTCGCATCAGCCGCTGCTGCGCAGGGAGAACGGTATTCTGCTGTTCAATCCGGGGTCGCCAACCGACAAACGGCGCGAGAAGCAGTATTCCTTTGGACTGCTGGATATTGAAGACGGCACAATCAATGCCCGGCATGTCTTCTACGACTCCAAGGAGTAGCCTGGCTGAGAGCTTTTGTCCAAATGAAACATCATTCTCTCCATGGTCAGTGCTGAGGCGGATATTTTACAATATACGTAAATAGCCATTTGACGAAAAGAGGGAACAGGCATGATATCCTATCATTTAGAGCGTGCAGTACTGCAGGATGCGGAGCTTATTGCCCCGTTGTTTAATGATTACAGGGTGTATTATGGACAGGAGCCGGACCTGCAGGGGGCTTTGCATTTTTTGCAGCAGAGATTGGAAACGGGGGAATCGGCCATTTTTATGGCGGTGACAGGTGAAGGTGGAAGCAGGCATGCCGGAGGCTTAGCCCAGCTTTATCCGTCCTTTTCATCAGTGACGCTGCAGCGGCTGTGGGTGCTGAATGACCTGTACGTTGCAGAGCCATTGCGCGGACAGGGGATTGGCACCATGCTGCTGGAAGGGGTGCGGGATTTTGCCCTGAACACAGGGAGCAAAGGCCTGACTTTGACTACGATGACTGACAACATATCAGCACAGCGTCTGTATGAAGCACAGGGTTACGTCCGGGATGATGAATTTTATACCTATGATCTGTTTTTTGAAAAATGAAAGCTATAGTAAGGGGCGTTAAAGTGGATAACAGCAATAAACTGGCAGTATTTTTTGATCTGGATGATACGCTGTACGACCATTTGGTGCCGTTCCGTGAAGCGGTGCGCGAGGTGCTGACGCCGGATGAGAGCGATTTGAATTATGCGGATTTATTCTATACCGTAAGGCATCACAGCGATCTGCTCTGGCCGAAGTATCTGCAAGGCGAGCTTGAGCTGGAGGAGACCCGGGTGCTGCGGCTGGAGCTGGCTTTTGCCGAATATGGGCTTGAGCTTAACCGCAGGCAGGCGGAGCAGGTTCAGGCAGCTTACATAGGCCGGCAGTACACGATAGAAATGATTGACGGGGTAGAAGCGCAATTGCGGCGGTTCATTGCCTTAGGACACAAGGTCGGGATCATTACGAACGGGCCGGAGGAGCATCAGATGAACAAGCTGCGCGGCCTCGGCATCGACAAGCTGATTCCGCAGGAGATGATCTTCATCTCGGATGCTGTCGGACTGGCGAAGCCGGACCCGGCGATCTTCAAGCATGTTAACCGGGTAACAGGGACAACCGCTGACAACTCACTGTATGTCGGGGATACCTGGGATAATGATGTGGTCGGCGCACTGTCGGCGGGCTGGAAGGTGTGCTGGTACAATCCCCGCGGTAGACAGCCCCGTACAGAGCATGTTCCGAGCTATACTTTTACGAATTACAAGGAATTTAGTGAGCTACCTCTGATCTGAGGAAAGTTTGCAGTAAAATACATAAAAGCGGCGGAGCCTCAGCTCTGCCGCTTTTTGTTGCCCTCATGGGCAATCCTGTTTAATTCGCGAAGGTATACGTAGGGTCGGTCAGGATAAGTCTGTCCTTGAGGCCTGAAGTGGCGTAGATTTTGTTGTCATCGGTGATGAAGAACGCATCTACTTTTTCCGGCAGGGATTCAAGATATTTCATGCCCTCTTCCAGGCCCATCAGGAATACGCCGGTAGACAAAGCATCCGCATCTGTTGCATTCGGGCTCATGATGGTGATGCTCTTCAGCCCGTTCTGGGACGGGAAGCCGGTACGCGGATCAAGAATATGGTGGTAACGTACCCCATCCTGCATGAAGAAGCGCTCATATACTCCGGAAGCATCGATAACTTCATCGGAAATTTTGATCGTGCCCAGCTGTGTGCCGCGGCTTTGATCAGGGTCCTGGAGACCGATATTCCATGGAGAGCCGTTCGGCTTGTTGCCGAGTGCAATAATACTGCTGCCGCCGAGATTAATCATCGCGCTGTCCAGGCCCTGCTCCTTCAAATATTCAGCAATCCGGTCAGCGGCATAACCTTTGCCGATCCCGCCCATATCCAGCACCATGCCTTCTTTGGCGAGCTTGACCGTCTTCGCAGCCTCATCAATAATAACATCCTTATAATTGGTCAGGCTTTTGGCTTCATCGATGTCGGCCTGGTCAGGCACATGTTCTCCGCCTTCGCCGATCGCCCACAGATCCACCAGCGGTCCGATCGTCGGATCAAACAGCCCGTCCATTTCCTCGGCATATTTAAGAGATTGTTTGACCACATCCAGCGTTTCATCGGATACAGCAACAGCTTCCTTGCCGGCTGCCTGATTGACGGCATACAGCTCACCGTCTTCTTTGGTACGGCTGAACTCAGTATCCATACGTTCCAGCATCTGCTGAATATCATCCATATTTTGTTGAGTTGCTTTATCGCCGAACACCTTAATGTTAACGACAGTATCATAGATATAAAAAGTCTGCGACAGGGCCTTGGTTCCGCCTTCTTCTGATACGGTTGCGCCTCCGGAGTTCTCATTCGCAGCCGTATTACTGCTGTTGTCGTCTCCTTTGCTGCCAAGCGCCAGCCAGATGCCGACAGCTGCAACGATGACAAGACCCAATGCGGTCAGGATAAGCGCCGATTTCTTGTTTTTGAACATATTCCACCATCCATAAAGTAGTTTCTTGATCACATCCTTCTTATCATACCCCAGAAAGAATGGCAATGGATACTAATTTCATGACATTTTGCGCATAACAACAATAGGGATAGTCAATCTATCAACCGTCCCGCTTGAAATAAAGAGTTGTCTTCTTCATGCGGTCATGATAAATTGTTTTATGACTGGCTGACCGGAATTTAATTTCAGTCAATTGTTGGTGCTTTAGAAGGAAAGGAGTTTATCTATGTCTATCGACCGCAAGTCGTTAATCCTGCAGGCCGCTTCAAAATCCTTTGTGCAATTCGGCTATAAAGCAACGACAATGGAGCAGGTATCCAAAATCGCGAATGTCGGCAAAGGTACGATTTATACATTCTTCAAAACAAAAGAAGACCTGTTTGAGGAGATTCTGATTAAAGCTTCGCAGGAATTAACTTCTGTTATGAACCGCATTGCCACCGAAGATGACACCTTTATTCATAAGCTGTTTAATCTGCTTGATTCGATCCTGGAGTTCCGCTCCGATCATGAGCTGTTCGTTAAGCTGGCGCAGGAGGTACGTGACATCGGAACTGTTCAGGCGCTGGAAGGGGTCAAGCGGATGGAGGATTATGCGCTGGATTTCCTGAGACAGCAGATTGAGACGGCGATAGAGAACGGGGAAGTGAAGTCCTGCGATTCCAGTGTCGCCGCGTTCATGATTTTGCGTTTGTACCTGGCGCTGACTACAGAATGGAACAAAGCGCATGAGCCGCTGGATGAAAACCGGATTAAGGAGCATATGATCCTGTTTATCTCGAATGGTATCCTCAAATAAAGATGACAGCTTAAAGGGCCGCCTGATGTTTCATCAGGTTTGGAGCAACTACGTTGCAGGCTGCCGATTTGATGGTTCGGATTCGCCCTTTTGAGAATTTAGAGAGAAAAACGCCCGCTATTTATGGACGAAACGCCTTTATTTGATGGCGTAAAGTAAGTTGTGTACCAAGATTTGGAGCCTAGTCAGGCAACAAAAAAGTAGGGTATTCTCGGGATTGTCGAAGTCCACCAAGAAAGGAACCCTACTCGATGACTATTCTACCCGAAAACATGTTAAATAATCTATTTGAAAATCTTGTCACCCAATTTGTAAAAGATAATCTAGAGTCCATTATGAAAGCGGAAATCCAGCAATTCATGACCAGTGAAGAAGCCGGGAACCACAACAGCCGCAACGGATACTACACCCGGGATCTACACACGAAATACGGAAATGTAGAGGATCTGGCCGTTCCTAGGGACCGTCAAGGAGCCTTCCAAACGCAGTTGTTCGAGCCCTACCAGCGGCGAGATGGATGGCTAGAGGAGGCTGTCATCCAGATGTACAAAAGTGGTATGGGAACGCGAGATGTGGCCCGGTTCATTGAAAGTATGTTCGGCAGCCACTATTCACCCACGACCGTTAGCAACATTACAGCTACGGTACTTGACGACATTCATCAGTGGCAGAAGCGCCCGTTAAACAAACGCTACTCCGTTATCTACCTGGATGGCCTATATGTGAAACTCAAGCGCAGCACCGTTAGCGGAGAAGTCGTTTATTTCGCCATGGGGATCGACGAAGACGGTCACCGCCAGATCCTTGGCTTTTACGTAGGCGGCCAGGAGAGCGCAAACGGCTGGCGCGAGGTGCTCAAAGACCTCTACGACCGTGGTGTCCAGGAAGTCTTGCTGGGCGTGTTTGATGGGCTTCCGGGACTCGATGCAGCGTTCCGTGAAACTTATCCGAAGGCGGATGTGCAGCATTGTATCGTCCACAAAGTGCGTTCGACCTTTCCGAAAATTCGAGTTCAGCACAAAACGGAAGTCATTGAAGATCTGAAGACCATCTACACGGCTGCAGACCATGATCTGGCCCGGGCTGCGTTTGACACGGTGAAGGCCAAATGGGGCAAGCTCTACCCGAAAGAAATGCGGTCCTGGGAAGAACAGTTACCGACGCTGCTGACCTTTTACAAGTATCCCGTGCTCATAAAAGAAGCCATCTACACATCCAATCCGATTGAACGAATGAACAAGGAAATTCGAAAACGCCTGAAGCCGATGAACAGCCTCACGAATATGGATGCGGCAGAGAAAATTGTCTACCTGGACGTCATCGATTACAACGAACGTTTTAGCGAACGGGTCATTCGCGGCTTCGGCGATCTGGAAGTAAAGAAGAAACTAAATGAGATGTTTGAAGAGCGATATCCAGCGCAGGCAGAGCCAGAGAAGTAACTCGAAATCCCTTGTTCTTTGGGGCGGGGTCTCCCCCGCCCCAAAGAACATCTGCACTTACCAACGAACACCCGAGAAGTTACATTCTGCTCTCTTACACAAACTTCTTGACGCTACCCTTTATTTTGAGATTAAAGGGAAATTTGGACCTCCGTCAAGAAAGTGGACACCAAAAGACAAAATTAAGCTGCTTTTCGCTTGAATTTCGCGGCGAACTGGACCGGAGATATGTAGCCCAGAGCGCCGTGGATTCGTTTGCGGTTATAGAAAAATTCAATGTACTGGTAGATTTCTTCATAGGCCTGTTTCTTTGTTTTAAATCGAGTACAGTACACAAACTCTTTTTTCAACAGGCTATGAAAAGATTCAATACAGGCATTGTCGTAACAGTTGCCTTTGCGGCTCATACTGGCCTGCATTTGGTATGTTTCCAAGCGCTCACGGTAGTCGGCAGAGGCATACTGTGATCCACGGTCCGAATGGTGTATGAGGTCTTTCTTGGGGCGTTTAGCCTTGTAAGCATCGTCCAGGGCACCTAAAACAAGATCGGTGGTCATACGGTCGCCCAGCCTCCAACCTACGATTTCCCGGGTGCATAGGTCAAGTACGCTGGCGAGATACATCCGCCCTTCCCGGCAAGGAATATAGGTGATGTCTGCGACCCAAGTCTGATTCGGTTTTTCGGTGAAAAATTGCTGGTTCAGTAAATTAGGTGCAACAGGCAAATCGTGATTGGAGTCGGTCGTATTCACGCGGAATTTCTTTGCTACACAGGACCGGAAACCCAGCTCTTTCATGTACTTCCCTACGGTGCGCTCGCTGACTACATGGCCTTCACGCTGCAGCAGAATCGTGATTTTGGGACTGCCATAGCGGCCCTGTGTATCGTGAAAATAGTAGGTAATCCGCTGGCACAGCAAAGCTTTCCGGGCTGCTTGTAGACTTGGCTTTGCGGTTCTCCACTTGTAATACCCGCTCCTTGATACCTCGAGGGTGCTGCACATCTTCTCCACAGAATACCGGGAGCGGTGATCTTCGATAAACTGAAATCTCAGTTCTTTGGATTGCTGAAGATGTGCACTGCTTTTTTTAAAATTTCCATTTCCTCGGCCAAGTCGGCCAGTTGCCGATCTCGTTCTTTCAGCTGGCGCTCGAGCTCTTTAACCTTTTCCGGACTGGACAAAGGCTCGCTCTGAAACTGCCGATATTTGCCCAGCCATTGATGCAGGGTTTTTGCAGGGATATCGAGCTCCTGGGCCAGTTCCGCCACCGTCTTGGTCTGCTCTTGGATATACTTTACCGTCTGCTTTTTAAACTCGTCGTTATAGCTTTTTCGTGTTCCACTCATGTGGACACCTCCTCGTTAATCTCATTATCTCTGGGCTTTTAACGGGTGTCCACTTTTAAGACTAACAGCATTTATCCCTATAATCTTTTCTCTGCCCGCTTCCAAAGGGAATATCACCAAAAGTAACGGGCGTCATTCCCGTTAATTCCCTGAATGGTGCGACTGTCATAGAAATAGAGGGAGAGATGCTGTTAGTCTTAAAAGTGGACACCCGTTAAAAGCCCAGAGATAATGAGATTAACGAGGAGGTGTCCACATGAGTGGAACACGAAAAAGCTATAACGACGAGTTTAAAAAGCAGACGGTAAAGTATATCCAAGAGCAGACCAAGACGGTGGCGGAACTGGCCCAGGAGCTCGATATCCCTGCAAAAACCCTGCATCAATGGCTGGGCAAATATCGGCAGTTTCAGAGCGAGCCTTTGTCCAGTCCGGAAAAGGTTAAAGAGCTCGAGCGCCAGCTGAAAGAACGAGATCGGCAACTGGCCGACTTGGCCGAGGAAATGGAAATTTTAAAAAAAGCAGTGCACATCTTCAGCAATCCAAAGAACTGAGATTTCAGTTTATCGAAGATCACCGCTCCCGGTATTCTGTGGAGAAGATGTGCAGCACCCTCGAGGTATCAAGGAGCGGGTATTACAAGTGGAGAACCGCAAAGCCAAGTCTACAAGCAGCCCGGAAAGCTTTGCTGTGCCAGCGGATTACCTACTATTTTCACGATACACAGGGCCGCTATGGCAGTCCCAAAATCACGATTCTGCTGCAGCGTGAAGGCCATGTAGTCAGCGAGCGCACCGTAGGGAAGTACATGAAAGAGCTGGGTTTCCGGTCCTGTGTAGCAAAGAAATTCCGCGTGAATACGACCGACTCCAATCACGATTTGCCTGTTGCACCTAATTTACTGAACCAGCAATTTTTCACCGAAAAACCGAATCAGACTTGGGTCGCAGACATCACCTATATTCCTTGCCGGGAAGGGCGGATGTATCTCGCCAGCGTACTTGACCTATGCACCCGGGAAATCGTAGGTTGGAGGCTGGGCGACCGTATGACCACCGATCTTGTTTTAGGTGCCCTGGACGATGCTTACAAGGCTAAACGCCCCAAGAAAGACCTCATACACCATTCGGACCGTGGATCACAGTATGCCTCTGCCGACTACCGTGAGCGCTTGGAAACATACCAAATGCAGGCCAGTATGAGCCGCAAAGGCAACTGTTACGACAATGCCTGTATTGAATCTTTTCATAGCCTGTTGAAAAAAGAGTTTGTGTACTGTACTCGATTTAAAACAAAGAAACAGGCCTATGAAGAAATCTACCAGTACATTGAATTTTTCTATAACCGCAAACGAATCCACGGCGCTCTGGGCTACATATCTCCGGTCCAGTTCGCCGCGAAATTCAAGCGAAAAGCAGCTTAATTTTGTCTTTTGGTGTCCACTTTCTTGACGGAGGTCCAAGATTCCCTTTATTTGCGATGTGAATTAATGTTGAGCCGCATAATTTATAGAAAAAACTCCCGCTTGCCGAAAATGTGGCAGCGGGAGTTTTTGAGGTGGGGCGATGCTTGGGGGAGATCATGCTGCGGCACTGACTTGCGGAGATCATTCTAGTCCAGCATATACTCGCTATATTTGTTTTTGCGCGGATTTAATACAAACAGGATGCCGCTGACGTACCCGGTTACGGCGTTAAAGTTCCGCTTCAGTGTAGACTTGGCTGTCAGATACGTTAGCGTCCATAACAGGGCGGCATAATTCTTCACCGGCGCTTTGCGCAGATTCAGCAGATAATAATGATTCACCGCCGTCGCCCGGGCGACCCGGCCGGCCTTATCGCGGGAGCTTGGCGATTCATGATGGGTAATCTTCATATCGGGATTAATGACCAGCTTGCCGTATTTACTCGCCAGATGGCACATATAAATATCGTCGGCTACCGCATAGCTGGTCATCCACGGGTAAGGCTTCATGTCCTTCAGTGCCTCCCGGCGGAACGACATGTTGCAGCCGTGGAAAAAGTCCGTCTCAAAAATATTCTCCGTCTCTCCCCAGAGCAGCAAAGACCCGGCGAGGGTGCTTGCCGACAGTCTGCCGGGCGAGTGTGACATTTGGCAGGTCAGCATACCCAGCAGCTTGCCGGACGGACTGCTGGAGAGGCCTTTGGCAATGCCGCCTACACCGACAATGGAAGGATCAGAGTCATAAGTGTCGAGCATGCGGCGGATGTAGAGCGGATCATCCAGCTCTGCGTCATCGTCGAAGCTCAGCACAATCTCCCCGTCGATCAGTCCGAGCGCTTCATAGCGGGAGAGCCAGACGCCGGGTTTGGTTTTGCGGTAATAATGAAGCTCAGCACTAGGCATCTGCGCCAGTACTTTACGGAAATACCCCAGTACTTCCTCCTCAATCTCACCGTCATCAACAATCAGCAGCTCGATTGAGACTTCCTCCAGCTCAGTCTGCCTGCCGATGGATTCAATGCATAGGGTCAGATCTTTAATTCGGTTACGCGTGGGAATGACTATGGATACATCATGCATGCTGCTGCTCCTTCCGGGACGCCTGAATCGTCCGCCTTATTGTATAAATAAGAAATCCACCGAAAATTCATGTTAATACCAGTGTACCCCCCCTTAGGAAGGCCGTATATACCACTTTCGTTTACTTTTTTTTATAGCGTTTACCATTATAATTGGTAGGAAATAAGTTGCAGTTATTTTTATGAAATATGAACTAGTTGGACAAAACCCGGGCCTAGGCCAGTTTTGCCGCAGTAATTCATAGCAGTATATCCTAACAAAACTTTAAGGAGGAGACGTTATGCATGTCGGGATCTTTATGCATACCAATTACTTTGAAGATTTCTTCGTAAAAGGCCTGGGTCTTACGGAAGAGGAATATGTACAGTCGTATCATAACGATTTTTCTTTCGACTATGCCCGTCTCTTGCATCGAAAAGGCATCCAAACCACCATCTATAATTTCACACGGACCGGGGATAAAGTCCGCACTTACCGTCACGGCATTGTGGATTGTACGATTAAGTTCATTCCGGTAGGCCTGCTCTACAGGTCCTATTGTCTGATTCCGCTGTCGCACCGTACACCGATCGGTAAATTCATTTCACAATATGTATCGACCATTCAAAAAGATCTGGCTGACATTCTGCGCGGCGACGGGATCAGCCTTATTTATGCCCAGGAGTATGCCTCCGGAAGGTTTGAACGGCTGGCTGTAACCGCCAAGCAGCTGGGGATTCCTATTATCGCCGCCTACCACGGAGGAAGTATTCATAAGTGGATTATGCCGATCAAGAAGCATACGCTGCACAAGGCCGCGTTTCTGACCACACTTAATGAAGATGAGCAGAAGAGCATGGTGGATCATTTTCCGGCGATGGCGGACCGGATCCGGCTGCTGCCGAATTTTGTGAACGCGGAGATTTTTTACCGGCGGGATAAGCAGCGGGCTCTTGCAGCATTGGGGTTGAACCCGGAGAACCGCTATGTCATCACTGTGGGCCGGCTGTTTGAGCACCAGAAGGGCCATTCGTTACTCGTTCAGGCAGCAGAGCAGCTGCGGCATATCCCGGATCTGAAGATCCTGATCGCCGGCGGCGGGCCGGATGAGCAGAGCCTGAAGGCGCTGATCCGTGAAAAAGGTCTGCAGGATACATTCATCCTTCTCGGTACAGTCCGGGACAAACATGTGCTGGCCAACTATTATACGGCCTCCGAGATGTTTGTTCTGCCCTCGCGTTATGAGGGGCTGCCGCTGGTCATTCTGGAGGCTGGTGCCTGCGGACTGCCAACGGTTGGATTTAACGTAATGGGGGTAAGGGGACTAGTGAAGCATGGACTAAGCGGTCTGCTCACCGATGGACTTGATCCCGCGGGGCTGGCCTCCTCTATTGAGACCCTGCTCGGCAATCCGAAGTTATGCGCGGAGATGGGGGAAGCTGCCCAGGAGATTGTCCGGTCCGATTATTCAGAGGAGATCATCGGGACCAGATTGTATAAACTGCTGCACGAGAGCCTGGGGCTGGACCCGGCAGAAGCGGAAAAGCTGGCCGCTGTTACACCTCCGGATCTGGGCCCGCCTGTTCAGCTCTAATCCTATCTGCTCCCCGTGCAAAACACGCCTCATATTAGGGCATACTGTTCGTTCAGACAACTGACGCAGCAGGCTGCCCTTTTTGTCGTAGTAATGAGGAGACTCCCGCAGATAGTGTTTGTAATTTTCAGTTTATAACTATATAATTGTAAGTGACATATTTTTTGTTAATGAATCTAATGTCACTTATAAGTAAACTCTTTACTCAAGATACTTGAACATTAGGAGGAAATCACAATGAGAATAGATGTATGGTCTGACTATGCCTGCCCCTTCTGTTATATCGGCAAAAGACGGCTGGAGCACGCGCTGAGCCAATTTGCAGATCGTGACAAGGTGGAGGTTGTGTTCCGCAGCTTCCAGCTGGATCCGTCTGCCCGGACGGATGAAACCAGAGATATCCATGACATGCTGGCTTCCAAGTATGGAATGACCCGCGACAAAGCACAGGCAATGAACGCACAGCTGGCGGATCAGGCCAGTGGCGTCGGTCTGCAGTTCAACTTTGATACAGTGGTGCCAACCAATACCTTTGATGCTCACCGTTTGAATCATTATGCTGATACCAAAGGCAAAGCCAAAGAAATGACCGAACGTCTGCTTAAGGCATACTTTACCGATTCTGTGAATATTGGGGACCGCAAGGTTCTGGCCGGACTTGCTGCAGAGGCGGGGCTCGATGCAGCGGAAGCTTTGGCGGTGCTGGAAAACGGCGCTTATGCAGATGAAGTAGAACAGGATATCGCAGCGGCTCAGCAATTAAACGTCACCGGCGTGCCGTTCTTTGTCTTCAATAATAAATACGCGGTCTCTGGCGCCCAGCCCGGCCCGGTATTTACCGAGGTACTTGACACCGTGTGGGCTGAGGAGCAGAAGGCGCCGGTGCTGCAGGTTGTAGGACAGCCCAAGTCCCAGGCTCCCGATGCTGAGGGCTGCGATGACGGCTCCTGCAGTATCTGACCTTCGGCGTTGAATAGCTATCACAGCACCGGTTAGCAAGTAAGAGCGAATGTTATCGCTACAGCGTTTTGGATCGAGTGTATGTGTGCTGGTTGCCAAAGCTGACGGACTCCAGAGCCGTTATGTTGTTCTAAAAGTGAAAATGCAGACTGTAACGGACACAGGAGACCTTATTGTTGCGAATAACGCTGTTTTTCACCTTGCTGCTCAACAATAAGAGCAACTGGGTCCGATAATCAGGCAAACCTGGCGGATTTCCGGCAAATAAAGGCGCTGGTGTCCTGAGTAACCTGTTCCAAACCGAAGAAAGCCCGCTCTCCATTCACCTGGAGAGCGGGCTTTTTGGTTATGCAGCTATCCTTCTATCTAAAAGAAGTCACGAGGCCCGAAAGAAGTGTCCGCACATCATATTGATACTGGTTGATCGGTTCAACCGGGCGGTTAACGCCCATCAGGGTGTAGACGGCAATCCGCGCGGCTCTTACCGAATATTCCTCGGTGAATACGACATCATCCGGGATCTCGCAGAATTGGCTGATGAACGCGAGATTGGTCGAGCCTTCAGGCACAACCTTCGGCCGGTCGCTGTTCAGCCGCGGCATGAACTGGGAAGTGATATATGGCATCATGCAGGGAATACAGTTGGCAGTGGCCATAATTTCGTCCTTGTGTGCATCGAAATGAAGATGACCGATCAGCTCCTGCATAATTTCTTCCCCGGTACAGTCGCACATTCTCTTCTTGACGAAATCACCGACGTTGTCCGGATACAGCCCGTAGCCCCAGAACACTTTGACATGCTCCGGCTGATTACGGAAATGCGGCTGGAAGGCCAGCACCACCGACATGAACCAGCTGGAATCCTTGAAGGTGACCAGTGCGCCGGTGCCGGCGCGGTTACGGGTGAATTTCTCCATCAGGTCGAAGAAGGCGGAATCCTGGAAGGTCACGGTGAAGGACTCCCATTTGGATTCATCGACATGATCATCGAAGGCGGAAGGATTGCCTAGTCCCGGCTTCTTGGCGGCGATGTTCTCCCATAGCTTCCATGAGCTGCCTTTGCCGTTCAGGCGGGGAGCTGTGGTCATTGAGCCGAGGCTGGAGCCTTCGGTCATTGAGCCGTTCGTGACAATGACGAGATCGCCTTCGTTTACCTCAATAACATCCGCTACACCCTGGCGGGACACATTCATTCCGGTAACCGTTAGTCCGTCACCTTCTTTAAACTGCAGATCGGTTACGGTGCATTTCAGGGTGAAGTCCACGCCGAACGGTTCCAGATATTTGTGCAGCGGCAGAATGATCGAGTCATATTGGTTGTATGGTGTGCGTGTTACCCCTTCAAGGGTTTGGATTCTCGGGAATTCATGCATGAAGCGGAGCATGTACCGTTTGAACTCGACCGCGCTGTGCCATGGCTGGAAGGCGAAGGTGGTGGCCCACATATACCAGAAGTTTGTCTTAAAAAAGTGCGGCCCGAACCAGTCGTTGATCCGTGCCTTGCCCATGGCTTCTTCCGGAGTGATAATCAGCTTGCCCATCGCCAGCCTGTCAGCCATATCAAAGCCCATCGACAATACGTCCTGCACTTCACCCTTGCTGTCAATCAGCCGGGCATTGGAATGCGTCGGATTGGCAGTGTCAAACGCAATAATGTCTTCCCGCACCGATTGTCCCGGATGGTCAATGGACGGGATTGTATTTAAAAGTTCCCATAGATTCTCGTAGGCTTCATCGTTGAGCATCCGTCCGCCGCGGATGACATATCCGTGCTCTACATCGCCTGCGCCGTCATTGCTGCCGCCGAGGATTGGCATCTCCTCAATAATGTGAATGTTCTGTCCGGGAAAATCACAGTCTCTGACGAGGTAAACCGCACCTGCAAGGGATGCTATTCCGCCGCCGACAAAATATACCTGCTGGTTACCGTACTCTTTTTTCACAAAAGTCGCCTCCATAGGGTTGCTGATTACTATTGCTCTGTTGCTGCCCCTAATGTAACGCACGGGTAGCACATAAGGTATAATCAAAACCGCCGGAGTGTATGAATTTTGGTCATTTGGTATAAAGTGTCTAGTTTTTAGACAAAAAAAGCCGCGCACCCCAAGGTTACGTCAGCTTTTTCTCGTATTTATGCAGCGCTCTGGTGAAGTTGCCCTCAATCAGGACGCTGAGCTGTTCAATGATATGTTTCGGCTGATCCTTCATCCCTCCGCGCATCCACTGAATGACAAGGCCGGTAAAGGCCAGGGTATAGAAGTTGGCAATAAACCGCTTATCCTCACTGCTGACCTCCATTCCGGCTGACAGCTCTTGAATCACACCCATCACAAGGTCGTTCGTCACATCATACAGGTAGGCGTCCAGGTGAGTTCTGCCGAGGGAATCCAGTGTGTTGTAGCAGAAGACTTTGTTGCTCTCTATATAACAGAAGATCCGGTAAAAGCCGTCTGTCCAGGTGCTGTAGCTGCGGTACTTGGCAATGCTCTCCACCGCCTCAGTCTTGTAAATCCAGCCCAGCAGGTCAAAGATATCCTGAAAATGATAATAAAAGGTCTGGCGGTTCAGCCCGCAATCGTCAACCAGATGCCTGACGGTAATTTTGTTCAGCGGGGTGTGCTCCATCAGCTGTTTTAACGAACGGGCAAGCGCATTTTTGGTCAGAAAGGAAGTGGACATGGCTTTTGATCACCTCATCTTGTAGTCCTATAACAGACGCTATGCTGTAAAAAAGCTGGTTTACACCTGACGCCGGCGTTTGATCAGCAGATATACTCCTTCAGCAGCCAGACCCAGGACGAACCCTCCCAGCATGGACATGCCGAAGGACAGAAACCCCGCCAGATCCTCCCAGCCGGACATATCCCTGTACGTATAGCTGGCCATTACAACAAACCCAATCATAATTCCGGCCGTAGAGCAGATCCAGAGCAGCCGGGCACCGAGCCAGCCCAAAAGATGGATCACTCCGGATACGACCAGGGAGAGCAGGACAAAACGCAGGGCAATCAGCGCATTAAACGGTTCTCCCAGCAGCAGAAAACGGTGCAGAAGCAGCAGCAGCCAGAGCAGGACGCCGTAAACGGCCATCCACCGGAACCAGGAATTGCTTTTGACAGGCGGCAGGAAGTTCATGGCTAAAGGTTCACCTCATTCTTAGTTTATACCCCTTCCAGCTCTTCCGCGCTTTGCAGCAGATGTTTCAGCAGGTCAGGAATGTCTTCCATTTGCGCTTCGGTAATTTGACGGTTGAACGTCAGCTGGATACAGTTGTGGTAAGTGTCGCCTTCTTCACCATATCGGAAGCTGAGCGATTGCTCAGGCTTCAGATCAGGCCCCCAGATGCCGGAGAGTATGCGATCAATCGCCGGACACTGAAGCGGTACATCTTCGATTTCCATATAAAAGCGGAGCAGGAGACTGCAGC
Organism: Paenibacillus tianjinensis; assembly: GCF_017086365.1. Taxonomy (NCBI): domain Bacteria; kingdom Bacillati; phylum Bacillota; class Bacilli; order Caryophanales; family Paenibacillaceae; genus Paenibacillus; species Paenibacillus tianjinensis. Next base: position 1,254,204 of record NZ_CP070969.1, read on the forward strand.
CGGGATCGGTCCCCGGGTTTTCCAGGATTTCATCGCTCAAATCCTTCACCGACGAGAGGAGTACAACCTCAGAAGTGACTTTGTATCCGCCGCTCAGCTTGAACGACAACGTGAATTCCCTGGACATCAGCGCCAGATTGAGCAGGTCGGTGCGGTCTGTGATGATAAGGATTCCATCCAGATTGTCATAATCGTACAGCTGGTTCTCAAGGGAAACTTTAATATTGTCAAAAACAGTAGGATGGAACAAGGGCGCACCTTCTCGGCATTTCTCTTTATTGTACCATGACGCAAAAAGGAGTGAAAATGTTCCACATACAGGCAAGGGGTGCCCAAGCAGCGAAGCTGCTGGACACCCCTCATTTTTTTAACACTAGTTCGTCGGCGCAGGTGCGGTGTACTTCAGAAAAGTTTTTGGAATCGGGCTCTCGAAGGTCAGCAGGTCTCCCGTTGTCGGGTGAATGAAAGAGAGGACACGGGCATGCAGGCCCAGCCGGCCGACAGCCTTGGTTTGTGCGCCGTATTTCTTGTCCCCGGCAATGGGATGGCCGATATCCGCCAGATGTACGCGGATCTGATTTTTGCGCCCGGTTTCCAGCCGTACTTCCAGCAGCGAGAAATGGCGGTTCGCCTGGATCAGCTTATAATGGGTCACGGCATGCTGTCCGTCGCCCTCGTGGGGACTGGAATACATTTTGAGCGTGGAAGTTTCTTTCAGCCAGGAGCTGATTGTGCCTTCAGCTTTTTTAACTGAGCCTTCCACCAGTGCCACATAGGAGCGTTCCTTCACTGTATCCTTCCACGTATTCTGCAGCTTCTGTTGAATCTGCTCGCTTTTGGCAAACATCATGACGCCGGAGGTGTCGCGGTCCAGCCGGTGCACTACAAAAATGCGGTTGCGCGGATTCGTCAGACGGACATGCTCCATCAGCTGGCGGTATGCCGTCTGTTCATTCTCTTCACCCGTGGCAATAGACAGCAGTCCTGCATCCTTCTGGATCACAATCAGATCATCATCCTCATGGACGATAGTCAGTCCGGCCATCTCTTTGGCCTGCACCTGCTTCTCCAGATCGATGGCAACCGTCTGACCCTGGTGGAGCTGAAAGTTATGCTGGGTAACGGCTTTGCCGTTCACCGATACCTGTCCGCGGGCCAGCAGCGATTTAATGGAATTGCGTCCGCGGTTCGTAAGGGTCTTCAGCAGAAAAGGGAGCAGCTCGGCAGGCTCAGCTACGGCGTAGGTTTTGACTGAAACCGGAGTTTTCGCTTTGGCGGCTTGGCCCAGCTTGCCGGCGGGTTTATTAGAATGGCTTCTTGCACCTGGTTTAGACTGTGATGGGTTGGAGGCTCCGGATTTAGCGCCACGCTTGGACGACTCTTTGGGATTTCTTCTCGTGTTCATGCATACATTCTCCGTCCTATAATAGAGTACTCCTCAATATACCATGGGCGGTGAAGAAATACTATGGAGCGGGTGGCACTTGGCCTTCCCGGCTGAAGTAGAAACTACAGATAAATCAGCAGACCGCTCAAGATCAGCAAAGCTGCAACGGTGTAGGTCCAGCCCAGGATGGACGTGAACCTTTGTTCCCGGGTCCAGCCGCTAGACCTATAGATGTTCCGGTCCACTGCCAGCAGCACCAGCGCAGCAAACAGCAGAACCATAATGCTCCAGGCTAATAATCGGATCATTGGTTTCCCCCCTTTGAAGGGCTTTATATTACCTGTCTTTCAGTCCCACCCGCCGCAAACGCAAATGCAGCTTAGCTTCGACCTGAATCCCGCCATAGATTTCTTCCCAGTCCTGTTTCTCATGGATATGCTGCTTCCAGTACTGCGGGTGGCGGGCCCGGATGATTTCACCCATCCCGAAAATATCGGAATGATCAGCCTGGGTATGCCGGATCAGCCCACTGACAATACCCTGTGCCTGCTTATTGAACTCCAGCTCGATCTGATGCAGGGCGGCAGAGGAATTGACTGGCAGTTTGCTGTGAAAGTGCTCTTCTAAATCCCCTTCCAAAAAAAGCTCATACACAAGGCTAGGTTTTCCGTCTTGAATGGTACTGGATATCTTTGTAAAGCGGCGGTTGATTTTGATCATCACGATCCCCATATTTTTAGTGGTAAACAAGGTCGAATAACCGCCTGGGTCTATTCCCTGGACCGCCATGAATGCGCCGATTTCCAGCGGTTTCGTGGTGTTGACCATTTGATTGCCGCTAAAATAAGCCAAGCCGTTAATGAGAATGTTTTCTTTGTTACGCAGTGCCACATAAGGCAGATAGGCGCTTTGTCCCAACTTCGAATCTGCAGACCAGAACGTGCCGAGATAATCACGGGGGAATTTCCCGCTGGTCACAGCCTTTTCCATCATGGACAGGATATATAGGGTAGGCACCCTCTGCAAAGGAGGATCTACATCCATGAATACTGAAGCTTTGCCCTCAGAGACCAGCAGCCAGGTTCTGCGCCTGACCTCGGGATTGCGCCGCAGATAATCATTCAGCTCTTCCATCCTTCCCCGCGCAATCTCCTCGCTGATGATGATCACCCGCAGATGAACGAGATAACGGGGATCAGCGATCTGCTGCTGCAGATTATTCATTGCATCATCCAGCGTGTGGCCCACCACGGTAACTACCCAGACCGGGCTTGTCTTGGAGCCGCCGCTTGAACTCCCGCTCCCCGGACCCAGCGGTACACGGCCCGGGACGGCAATTTGTGCAGTTACAGTGATGAATTCTTTCGGCAGAGAGTCTTCGTTCAGATGAGTGACCTTCTCCTCTTGTGCCGCCTGTTCCGGAGAAGCAGCATCAATGGACAGTCCTAGCACCAGTGCGCGGTCCTCAATTTCAACCTGATCCCAGCAGCCCGCCAGAAGCAGGGATGACATGATTAACACTGCAATTGTTAAGAGAAACCTCCGGAGCAGCTTCATCCTGACGCTCCTTTCTTCTGGATCCGGCGAAACAGGAACATTGCCCACAGAAGACCTGCATATCCGGTCAATACCATAAGAGAAACATTCCCCAGGGTGAGCGACCAGGTGTAGGTCTCGAAAACATTAGTCGGCAGCATGGCGGAGATAAAGACCAGCGGCAGCAGCACGGTAGAGGTGCTTCGCTGATCCTTGAAGTTACACAAATTCTGCAGCAGGACAGCTGCTAAATAATAGGTGGTATAAACAGTGGTGTAGACCGAAATGACCCACAGGACGATAAACAGTGCATCCAGCCGTTCCAGAAACCCTTCGCCAACGGCTGCGGAGCGGGCGGATTCCAGTGTCGGGTAGATCAGCAGCTTGGTCTCTTCCGAGCCGAACAATCCTACCGAAGCTATGACGATCAGCAGATAGAGGAGGCCGGCAACGGCAATGGCGAGTGCGCCTGCACGTACTGCCTGTTTCGGTTTTTGCATATACGGAATCAGCAGGATGATCACAAAAGAGCTCTGAAACAAATAGCTGGCTTCCCGGGCGCCTCTCCAAAACGATACTGAGGGCATCGTCAGCACTGGCTGCAGATTCAGCCAATCGATATTCCGCATGGAAATCAGCGTGATCAGAACAGTCGGGCCGATAATCAGCGGCAGATAGAAGAAATGAATATACGAAAACTTGATAATACTCCTTCTGGCCGACAGCTGGCAGATCAGCAGCATAAGGAAGATCGTGGCTTCAATTGGCGTTTTCTTGTACAGCACGGTGGTAGCTACATCTCCGAACTGGCGCACGGTAAGACCGGAGAGCAGGGTGAAGATCAGAAAAATCAGCAAAGTGAATACGAATGCGAGCGGGCGCCCGAGTAAACGCCGGCTGAAGACAAACAGCGGCTCCCGGGGAAAGCGCCGGCACAGTGAAGCCAGCAACCAGAAGCTGATGAAAGAAATAACGATGCCGCAGAAGGCAACAAAGGGAGCGCTGCTGCCTCCGGCAACAGCCATATACCGGGGAAAGCTTAGAATCCCTACACCGATAATTGTGCTACTGATCACGGCTGCCGCCCGCAGCGTTGTGATCTGCCTTGGAGTGTTCATCCGCTTCACCTCCCTGCTGTAGAATCTGGTCTGCATAGGCTCCTGGAATGGAAGCAGGAAGTCTGGAGCTGTCCTGAATATGCAGAAAGCTGGGACGGCGGCGCATCCACCATAAAGGCACCCTCACGAGCGTGTCCTTCCAGTCGCGCCATTTACCGGGAATAAACGGGGACATATAAGGCACACCGAAGGATTCCAGGAACAACAGATGGTTGATGATCAGGATCGTGCCGATCATGCCCCCGTACATGCCGAACATCCCGGCAAGAATAATTAGCGGAAACCTCAGCATCCGCAGCGCTATCGCGGCGTTGTAGGCCGGAGTAGCGAAGGATCCGATGGTTGTGAGTGCAACTATGACGACAGTGATCGGACTGGCCAGCCCGGCAGCAACTGCAGCTTGGCCGATGACGAGTACACCCACTATGGACAAGGCTCCGCCGATCATCTGCGGCAGGCGGATGGTCGCTTCCCGCAGCACCTCCATCGACACCTCCATAATCAGGACCTCAATCACCGCCGGGAAGGGAACGCCCGCCCGGCCGCCTGAGATTGCGACGGCGAAATCGGTAGGCATCAGCTCCGGATTGAAGGAAATCACGGAGACATATATGGCTGGGAAGAACAGGGAGAACGATAATGCGACCAGCCGGATCAGCCGGATCAGGCTGCCCATAATAAACCGCTCGGTGTAGTCATCGACAGTCTGGAAAAACTGGTTGAACAGGGCGGGGACCACAAGGGCAAACGGTGAGCCGTCAACAAGTATCGCCACCCGCCCTTCAAGAAGCGCAGCCACCGTTTTGTCTGGCCGCTCCGTACTTTGTACCTGAGGGAAGGGGGAGAGGGGCTGGTCTTCAATAAACTGCTCGATATATCCGGCATCAATAATACTGTCTGTCTCAATAATTGAGATTCTGCGCATGGCTTCGGCTACAAGATGCGGATCGGCTACGCTGTCTAAGTAGCATAGGGCCACCCGTGACTGGGTCCGGGTCCCGAGCGGGCTGATCTCGATGCGGAAATCCGTACTCTGCAGCCGGTAGCGCAGAAGTGCTAGGTTGTTTTCCAGCTTTTCCACATAGCCTTCCCGCGGTCCGCGGATCACCTGCTCTGTTTGCGGCTGCTCTACACCGCGCATGTCAATCTGCCGCATATCAAGCAGGAGGGCCTCATTCACTCCCTCAATCAGCAGGACCAGCTCACCCTTAACGATGGCGGGCGGCAGGGAAGAGATGAACTGCTCCGTAGTTCCCTGTGTTACTTGAACGGCCGTATTCCAGATATAATGAACCATATCCGCGAGGTTATCCGTAAAGTCGGGATGCCCGGAAGGCCGGGCCATCAGCGGCTTCAGGATATGCTCCTGAATTTGCTCCTGGCTGACCAGCGAGGAGAAGAAGACCATCGAGGCCTGATATTTTCCGAATAGCAGGAAATCACGGACCACCAGGTCGCCGCTTTGCCCCAGTAGGGCCAGCAAAGACTCCAGATTGTCTGTCAGGCTATGGCTTAGGCTGTCAGAGCCGGGAGCGGACGGGGGGCAGGACTGCTGCTTTTGCACATATGAAGCATATTTTTCTTTCCAGGCTTCCAGATCGGCCGCCTCCTTAGACTGACAGTTTAGAAGATCACTATAAAGTGTTGCTTGGAACGGCTTTTTTTATGTAAATAGATTATGGAACCCGCAAAGAGAAAGCGTTCATTTCTCCTTCCCGCGGTTGCTCAATACCCGGTTGCCCGGTAAACTAAAGAAAGAAACATGTGTATGCTTCCGAAGCTAGTTTTGTTGCGAAGCGTTTCCTCAGAAGCATATGTCAACAAAACTTTTAGGAGTTATGATAGAGATGAAGATGCAAGCACCTACTATGGAACAGGCGCAGGCTGAACTGCAAAAATATTACGGTTATCCCGATTTCCGGGATGGCCAGAAAAAAATCGTGCAGCATTTGCTGGAAGGCGGCGATACGCTGGGGATCATGCCGACCGGCGGAGGCAAATCGATCTGCTACCAGGTTCCGGCGCTGCTGATGCCGGGGCTGACGCTGGTCATTTCACCGCTGATTTCACTGATGAAGGATCAGGTGGACGCCCTTACAACGGCGGGTATCCCGGCTGCCTATATCAACAGCACCCTGAGCGGCAAAGAAGTGAATGAACGGATCCGCGCCGCGCGCCGGGGCGAGCTGAAGCTGCTGTATGTTGCGCCGGAGCGGCTGGAGCTGGACTGGTTCCGCCTGGAAATGGCAGGCTTGTCCATTTCCTGCGTCGCCGTAGATGAAGCGCACTGCGTCTCGCAGTGGGGGCATGATTTCCGTACCAGCTATCTTGCGGTATCGCCGTTTGTGGAAGAACTGCCGCAGCGGCCGATTCTCGCGGCCTTTACGGCAACTGCTACGCCGGAGGTCATGGAGGATATGGTCCGGCTGCTGCGTCTTCGCCAGCCCGGCGTGTTCATGACCGGGCTGGGCCGGGACAATCTGGCGATGTCGGTGCTGCGCGGAGAGAACAAACGCGAGTTTGTGCTCGATTATACCGCCAGTCACTCCCACCAGCCGGGCATTGTGTATGCTGCAACCCGCAAGGAGGTCGACGATCTGTACCAGAGGCTGCAGGCCTCAGGAATCGCAGCCGGACGCTATCATGCCGGAATGAGCGACCAGGAGCGGGCGGACAGCCAGGAGAAGTTCCTTTATGATGATATCCGGGTCATGGTGGCGACCAATGCCTTCGGGATGGGGATCGACAAATCCAACGTACGTTATGTCATCCACTACAATATGCCGAAGAATATGGAGGCATATGTCCAGGAGGCCGGACGTGCCGGCCGGGACGGGGAACCGAGTGAATGTATTCTGCTGTTCAGCGCACAGGACATTATGACACAGAAGTTCCTGATCGAGCAGAATCCTCAGGATCCTGAACGCAAAGCCAATGAATACCGCAAGCTTCAGCAGATGATTGATTACTGCTACACCACCCGCTGTCTGCGCAGTGCGCAGCTGGAGTATTTTGGGGAAGACAATGAGGACAAGCTCTGCGGAATCTGCAGCTCCTGCACGGATGAACGCGAGCTGGTGGATATGACAGTGGATGCGCAGAAGATTTTCTCCTGCATCCACCGGATGCGGGAACGGTATGGCGTGGCGCTGGTTGCTTCCGTGCTGAAGGGTTCACGTAACCAGAAGGTGCTGCAGTACGGCTTCGAGAAGCTGCCGACTCATGGTGCGATGTCCAGCCGGACGGAGAAAGAGATTACCGAGAGCATCAATGTGCTGATCTCGGAAGGTTATCTGGCGCTGTCGGAAGGCCAGTATCCGGTCGTGCGGCTGCAGCCGCTGGCCGCCGAGGTGCTTCGCGGCCAGCGTGAGGTGATGCAGCGTGTCGCCCGTCCGCTGCTTACCGGAGGTTCCGGCTCAGGACGGAGCCGCAGCCGGAGCTACGATCTTTCGCCGTCTGCGGTCAACGAGACGGTGTTCGAGCAGCTGCGCCTGATCCGCCGCGAGCTGGCGGGGCGCGAGCATGTGCCGTCCTATATTATTTTTAACGACGCTACTCTGCGTGAGATGAGTGTGGTTTGTCCGCAGACCGAAGCGGAAATGCTGAGGGTTAAAGGTGTCGGTGAAGTGAAATACCGGAAATACGGCAAGCCGTTTCTGGAGTTTTTTCAAAATGAAATGTAAAGAAGGTAATAAGGCATGAGAATCGTCCTGGCTACATTAAATGCCAAGTATATCCATACTTCACTCGCAATCCGTCTGCTTAAGGCATACAGTGAGCATGAGTTTCCGGATATTCTGCTGGCAGAATACACTATCAAAGATCCCGTGATGAATATCGTGTCTGACCTCTTTCAGAAGAAGCCGGATGTTATCGGCTTTTCCTGTTATATATGGAACATAGAGGAGACGATCAAGCTGGTCGGTATCCTCAAACAGGTGCTGCCCGAGGTGGCGATTGTACTAGGAGGCCCGGAGGTTTCGTACGAACCTCTCTATTGGATGAAGCGTGAAGCAGGTGTTGATTTTGTCGTGAACGGGGACGGGGAGGAGACCTTTCACCATCTGCTGCAGGAGCTGCGGGATGACCGCAAGTTCCATTTTGTCTACGGGGCTGCCTACCGCAAAGGCGAGGAGCTGATTGTCAATCCGCCGCGTCCCAAGAGCGATCTTAACACCCTGCCGACACCGCACCGGTTTGCAGAGGATCTGCCGGATCTCAGCAAGCGGATCGTTTATTTTGAGACCAGCCGGGGCTGTCCGTTCAATTGCCAGTTCTGCCTATCGAGCATCGAGGTGGGCGTGCGTTACTACGATATTGAACGGGTAAAGTCCGATCTGCTCTATCTGATTAATAACGGGGCGAAGGTCATTAAGTTCCTGGACCGCACCTTCAACATCAACCGCAGCTATGCGATGGAAATGTTCCAGTTTCTGATCGACAACCATCAGGGCTGTGTGTTCCAGTTCGAGATTACGGCAGACATCATGCGTCCTGAGGTGCTGGATTTTCTGGCCGAGAATGCACCTCCGGGCATCTTCCGGTTCGAGATTGGTGTACAGTCAACCAATGATGAGACCAATGAGCTGGTCAAACGCCGCCAGAATTTCGCGAAGCTGTCCCGTACAGTGATGAAAATCAAAGCCAGCGGCAACATCGACCAGCATCTCGATCTTATCGCCGGACTGCCGCAGGAGGATTACGCCACCTTCCGTAAAACCTTCAACGACGTCTTCGCAATGGAGCCGGAGGAGCTACAGCTCGGGTTCCTCAAAATGCTGCGTGGAACCGGTCTGCGTGCCCAGGCAGCCAAATATGACTATACGTACATGGAGCATGCGCCTTATGAGATTCTCAGCAGCCATGTCATGCCTTTCTCAGATATTATCCGGCTGAAGCGGCTGGAGGATGTGCTGGAGAGATACTGGAATAGCCACCGGCTTGATCATACGGTAAAGTATCTGATCCGTCATGTATTTGAATCGCCGTTTGATTTCTTCCAGGCGTTTGGCGATTACTGGGAGGAGCGGGGCTGGCAAAAAATCGGCCACCAGCTGGAGGACCTGTTTACACGGCTGCATGCGTTCCTGACGGACAGCGGTACACCTTCCATGGATATTATCACCGGGCTGATGAAGCTGGATTATTTCCTGGGCCACAAGTACAAGCCGCGCAAAATCTGGTGGGACCATGCAATGGACAAAGCGGACTGGGCGCGTCATATGAAGGAGATAGCCGCTCATCCGGAGCGGGTATCCGCAGCGTTGGCCGAAGCGGGGTTCAACGAGCGGGAGCTGCAGAAGTTCACCGTGCTGGAAGTGCTGCCGTTTCATCTGGAAACGGTACTGGATTCGATCAGCGGATTGCGTGCGGATGCGGCTGAATCGGTTGACGTGAAGGAAGCTGTTGTAGCAGCCGAAGCTGATGCGTCTGCTCTAGAACTTATGGCTGAATCCGCAGGGAACTCCGGCTCACCGGGTAACAGCATGGCAGCAGTTGCTGCAGCAGGCAGAGGGACATCTGCAGCCGTCGCTGAGGCCCTGCCGGAAGCAGGAGGAAGCACTCTGCTCATCGTGCTGTACCAGCAGGATGAGAGCCAGCGCGCGCAGTATTACACCCTGCCGTTAAATTAAAATCTGTTGCACTCTACACAATGGGAAAAAGCACGATGAGCTGCTTAGACAACGATTGTTTTGCGGGATGAGACACAATAATGGGATTTCATCCCTCTAAATTCCTCTGGCGGAACGATGATGAGGATGAGAGGGGATTTCTCCCGTTAGTGTTTCCCCGATAGCTCAAAATCAGTGTTTTACGGGGTATTAGCTGGAGATTTTCCGCCTTAATTGCCATTTCAGGCGAAAATGGAAGGTTTAGGTGGAGATTTTCCCGCTAGCGCGTCCGTCATGAACGCTGGGAATATATAATTGCGAGAAGCAAGGAGAGGTGCGGCGGTGGGAGAGGCCGGACGGATTTCACTGGTTTTGTATGAAGAGAGCTTCAAGGAGCAGCTTATGGCGTTTCAGCTTCCCCCGGAGCAGGCGGAATTTACCGCATTGCCGTCAGAGACATTGGACGCTGCGTTAAGTGATCCTGACAAACTTGCAGTAGTCATTACGGAGGACGGTCAAGCCGCGGGATTTTTCATCCTGCATACCGGTAAGCGTATCGCCGAGTTCTACAAGGATTACCAGGGGGCAGTGCTGGTACGGGCATTCCTTGTGGATTATGCCAGCCAGGGGCGGGGGATCGCCAAGACTGCCATGGCTTTACTGCCAGCCTTTGTCCGTACCTATCTTCCGGCAGTTTATGAAATCGTGCTGACCGTCAACGAGCGGAATCTTCCTGCGGGTCATCTCTACCTGGGAGCCGGATTTCGTGATCACGGACTGCGCCGAACCGGGAGCAAAGGGCCGCAGAAGGTTCTGCAGTATGAGCTTGACCTGCCGCAAGACAACCCGGATGAGGAGCTCCTGCTCCGGGGGCGCCTGACCGGTATTTTCTCCCGGAGCCGGCTGCTGATGGACGTCTTTCGCAAGGCTCAGTTCATGGAGCCGTACCCGTATTACATCGGAGCGGGCTGTCTGGTGCAGACCGTATGGAATGAGCTTACCGGCCGGGCTCCGGATTACGGCATCGGGGATATCGATCTCATCTATTTTGATCCGGATGATCTGAGCTTTGCAGCAGAGGATCATCTCATTGCTAAGGGGCGGGAGTGCTTTTTCGGGACTGCTATCCCGGTGGATATTAAGAATCAGGCCCGCGTCCATCTCTGGTATGAGGATAGGTTCGGAGTCAGGCTTCAGCCTTATCCCAGTCTGGAGGCTGCCATCGACAGCTGGCCGACAACGGTGACTGCGCTCGGGGCCAGGCTGGACGGGAACGGAGAGTGGCACATCTACGCCCCGTTTGGCCTGAAGGATTTGTTCAGTCTGACCTTAAGACCGAATAAGGTGCTGATTAGTGAAGAGATTTACCGAAGCAAGACAATCAAATGGCAAAAGAAATGGCCGGAGCTGCAGGTCATGCCCTGGGAAGACTAGCTCCCTGCCTGTTATTTCCGGGCAATCGCCAGCATATGCGGACTCATTCCCAGCAAGCTCTCTTGTTCTTCAACAAGGGAGCTTATTTGCATTAGTGCTTCCCGGCTGCCGGGGTCGTTCCACTTTTCACTGAATGCCGGCACGATCCAGACTGGTCCTTCGACATCAGCTGTAGACAGATGAGTGAGACCGGCATCGGTCAATTCGCTTTTTAATTCCGAGGGCAGATGAAAGAAAGCTCTTGAGATGAAATGCGGATATTCCTCAGGTCGGATATGCTGTCCTTCGGTAAGTTCCCGTCTGACCATCCCGAAGAATACCGAATCATCGATGAATTCATTCTTCGCGCCAAAAACGGACAGACCCCATAACGTGGAGCTGAATCTGAAGATCCCGGCAGCAATCAGGATTCCGCCTGGTTTGAGCACTCTTGCAGCTTCGCGGATCGCGGCAATCCGCTCCTCCCTGGCCGTCAGATGATAGAGCGGCCCCATGAGCAGCACAAGGTCGGCGCTCTCATCCGGCCGAAGCAGCTGACGGGCATCCGCCAACTCGATGCTGTGGAGTGGGAAGGTATTCTCCTTTTGTTGCAGATTTCTGGCATATTCTACGGCAGCGGGAGACAGCTCCAGCAGATGGACCTCATGACCCAGCTCTGCCAGCCATCGGGATTAGACACCGGTGCCGCCTCCGACATCATAGATAACTTGTTTGTTCCCGCTCAGGTATCTGGAGATGATGACTTTGCTGCGTTCCCATTCGATGACACCTATACCCCGCGTGAGGCGGTCCTTTTCGGTTCCGGCATTGTAATATTCGAGGATTTGCTCGAGATCCTGTTCCGTACCCCTGTTCCCTGAGTAACTCATTTCCACATTCCTCCTTATTTTGGATGGATTGTACAGCCGGGCTGAGCAGATGTCTATAACATTTCTCAGGCATACCGCCTTGGATGAAGCTTTGCTACGCTCAGCCCAAAAAGACAGGACATTCCGTGAACAACGGATGCCCTGTCTTTTGTAAATAATCTATATGTTTGAGTTGTCTTTAGTTTGCAGCCGGCTGTAGCAGCAGGGACTCGGCCGGAAGATGGCGGACCAGCCAATCCAGCACATCGGCAGTGACCTCATCGTGGTTGACTTCGTTCAGCATTTCATGCCGGCCTTCCGGGTAAAGACGGTACTCTACCTCGCTTAGCCCGTGGTCCTTATATATAGCAGCCAGGCGCAGCACACCTTGCCCGTTCATGCCTACAGGATCTTTGGCTCCTGAGAATAGAAATACCGGCTTATCTTTGCATAACGTAAGCAGCGTTTCCCGGGAATGAATATCGCGCAGCAGCCGGAAGAAATCACGGAAGAAGCGGGTGGTACAGATCGCCCCGCAGAACGGATCGGCAATGAACCGGTCCACCTCTTGTGGATCACTGCTCAGCCAGTCGAACGCAGTCCGGATCGGAGTGAAGTTGCGGTTATAGGGACCGAATACCATGCCGTTAATCAGTACACTGCGGTGGTGTGCCCCTTGCAGTCTGAGCTGCATTGCCGCCAGAGATTCAGCGGCCCGAAGCATGCTGCGGGGCCCGTTGGTGCCGCTGAGAATGAAACCGGAGTACACTCCGCTGCCTGGCTCGCACATCAGCTTCTGGGCCAGAAAGGAGCCCATGCTGTGAGCGAGCAGGAAGAGCGGCAAGCCTTCCTGCCGGGATTGCACAATGCCTGCAAGCTGCAGCATATCGCGCCGCATCCAGTAGAAGCCGTTCTCGCCGGTATCGCCAAGCAGATTCACCTTGCCTGCCGTTTTGCCATGGCCGCGGTGATCGTTGGCATAGACCGCATACCCGGCCGCCGTCAGTGCCGAGGCAAAGCGGGCATAACGTGCAGCCGTCTCACACATGCCGTGGGCAATCTGCACTACACCCCTGACCGGAGCCTCCGGTTCAGGCAGCCATTCATAGACATGGATATTGACACCGAGAGGATCGGTCATTGTAAAACTGTTTTCCCTCATCGCCTGTCCTCCTGAAAGTAACCTAGTTTTGTGAGCAACGCCGTACAAAACCAACTGCTGCTATAGTCTATTCACGGAAGGGCTTGCTTTATGGCAAATAAGAACGGAGCACCGTGGAGTGGCCTTCGATGCCATAGGCTCCAAGGGTAGACGGCAGCAGGTAGCATTCTCCTGCAGCATAAGGCTGGGAGCCGCCTTCCCATGTCAGATGTCCGCTGCCTTCGCAGATGACCAGGATAGTGAAGCTGTCCGGGGTGGTGGACAGGTTCCACTCACCGTTTACAACCCCTTTTTCAACGATGAAATAAGGGGAGGAGGCGATTTGCAGCCATTCTCCTGGAACTGCACTATCTGTCTTCATCGAAGTGGCCCCAGCCCCTTCATAAGCGGTAACGTTGAGCGAATCTTCGATATGCAGCTCGCGCGGCTTGCCGTCAAGACCGGGACGGTCGTAGTCATAAATCCGGTATGTAGTATCCGAATTCTGCTGGATTTCCGCTACAACGACTCCGGCGCAGAGCGCATGGACCGTGCCGGCGGGAATGTAGAATGCGTCGCCTGCAGAGACTGTGATTTCCTGCATGCTGTCCATCACTGTACCGTTCTCCAGCGCGGCACGCAGGCTTTCGCGGGTGACGTTTTCTTTCAGGCCGTAGATGATTTTGGCATCAGGCTTAGCGTCCAGCACATACCACATTTCTGTTTTGCCGAGTTCACCCTTAGGCAATCCTTCATAATCATCTGTAGGATGCACCTGTACGGACAGATTGTCGTTGCAGTCCAGCAGCTTAATCAGCAGCGGGAACCGTCCGCCAGCTTCGGAGATGCCTTTGCTTCCGAACCATTCCTGTCCGAACTGCTCACGGATCTGGTCGAGGCCTTGTCCGGCCAATTCGCCGTTCACAACGGAAGAGACGCCGTTCGGATGATCGGCGATCATCCATCCTTCGCCAATATGGCCCTCCGGCAGGTTAAGGCCGAATTTCTCCAAGGCCCGGCCGCCCCACACACGTTCTTTGAACTCCGGTTGAAACTTAAGTGGATATGGTTTTGTCATCACAGTATCTTCCTCTCCGTTTTTGATAATGCTGTTTCTCTAATTACTGCGGGTAGACTCGAAGAACTCCAGCTTTTCACCGTCCGGCCCGTCAAAAAAGAAATAACGGCTGCCGTTCAACAGTGTGCTGATTTCTGTCAGGCCAGGAAACTTCAGCGCGGCAATGCGGCTATGCTCGGCTTCAAATTCCGGTACCTTCATTCAGATATCAGCTCCCTTTTTTCTTTTCTACAGCAACAACATACGGGGCGGAGGCCCGCTGCAGCTGGCGGTATATAATGCTCTGCGCCTGCGGCTGGGCGAGCCCTGCCGCCCAGGATTCGACGGCGGCGGCTTCGCGGTCGCCGCCTTCATGGCCGGGATAGAGCACGGCTGTGATAATGCCGCCCGGGCGCAGCAGCGCCAGGGCGGCATCCAGCGCGGCCAGCGTGCTCTCCGTCTCGGTGATGATGGTCTTATCGGCATCGCCCGTGGGCAGATAGCCGAGATTGAACATCACCGCCGAGACCGTTCCTCGCCATTCCGGCGGAACGGCTTCTGCCATCGCTGCATGGCTGCGATGAAGCAGCGTCACGGGAGACAGCGCAGCCGGCGCTTCCTCCCGGGCCAGCCGCAGGCGCTCTTCCGCAAGCTTCAGCGCCGCAGGCTGAATGTCGAAGCCATACACTCCGCCGCGCGGCCCGGCCGCCTTGGCGAGAACGAGCGTATCCGCACCGGTGCCCACGGTTGCGTCGATGGCTCTGCCGCCGGAAGCGAGCCGTTCGGCGGTTAATTTATGAGCAAAGCTAAGGACAGACATGAAGCCCATTAGCTCTTCCTCCAGTACTTACCCTGCCAGCTGTCGCGTGCAACCAGTTCCTGGTCGATAGCGTTCAGCACTTCCCACTTTTTCAGGCTCCACAAGGGTCCAATCAGCGACTCGCGCGGCGCATCCCCGGTCAGGCGGTGAACGATCATCTCCGGAGGCAGAATTTCCAGTGAATCCACGATGAGCTTCACGTATTCGTCCTGCTCCAGGAAGCGTAACAGGCCGGCTTCGTATTGCTTGACCATCGGCGTTTTGCGCATGAGATGAAGCAGATGTATCTTGATTCCCTGCACATCCATGCCTGCAACCGCCGAGACGGTTTCCAGCATCATTTCATGGGTTTCCTGCGGAAGCCCATGGATGATGTGGGTGCAGACTCGGATGCCATGGGCACGCAGCTTTTCGACAGCTTCAATATAACATTGGGTATCATGTGCCCGGTTGATCAGCTCCGAGGTGGAGTTATGGATCGTCTGCAGGCCCATTTCTATCCAGAGATACGTACGCTGGTTAAGCTCAGCGAGATACTCGATGACATCATCCGGCAGGCAGTCGGGGCGTGTCGCAATGGACAAGCCGACTACACCGGGCTGTTGCAGGATAACCTCATAATATTCTCTCAGCTCTTCAACCGGAGCATACGTATTAGTGTAAGCCTGGAAGTAGCCGATGTATTTGGCGTTCGGCCATTTGAGATGCTGGCGGTCGCGCACATGATTGAACTGTGTGACCAGATCATCCCGGCGGCTGCCGGCGAAATCACCGGAGCCTCTGGCGCTGCAGAAGGTGCAGCCTCCTTTGGCGATCGAGCCGTCACGGTTCGGACAGGTAAAGCCCGCATCGAGCATAACTTTGAAGACTTTCGTGTCCATGTGCTCGCGCATTTCGTAGTTCCACGTATGGAAACGTTTATCTCCCCACAGCAGTGGAGAGGGGGTCTGTAAAAGGCTCACAGGTGAAGCTCCTTTCGTACATATAAGAACATTTATTTTGAGGGCCGAAGGATGTTGGTTTCAGCCGGCATAATCCTTATATTTTCACTGAGAAAGGCGGATTTCCGTTAAGGGACATACGGCCATTTCTTTCTAACCCGTCTATTGTATCAAAATTCAGCGTATAGCGTAACATTACCGCCTGGAAAATAGGTGAAAAATAGGCTGCTTATTTACCAAGTTTACCTTGTTAATGCTTACACGATATGTTATATTTAAATTGTAAAAAAGCTGATGCACCAACTAAAATTTCTTTCTTGAATTCATACTTTCGTGTCGTCCCGCCCATACTAAACCTAAGAGGTGATCACGATGAATTCTCAAACGGCATATGCCGAAGGAAAAGGCTCGATTGATGTACAGTTGACTCCCGATGAGGCGCTTGCACTTACCGGTGTTGAATTTAATGGCAATCACAAGATCAAGACCGAAGCGCAGCGTAAGATCAGAAACGCTTTCGAGAAGAAATTTGATTTTGATACTCCGTCAAGGTAGACTATGAACTGTTGAAAAGTGGACCCCAATTCCAAATACAACAAAAAAGGGATTCTCCAGCGGCCGTTTCCTGCCCTCCGGAGAATTCCTTTTTCCTATTTTGCCTTAAATCCCTTTACTTTTGCGGACAAGTTCGGCACAATATTTCAAGTGATACTAAGAGTTCATATTTATAAGTAATGTATTAGAGACAAGCGGAGGAATATTATGCGTTTACGCGGAAGAAAAGGAATACGTGAAAGCCTGGAGGAGCAAACCGACCTGGTGATCCTTGATCCACGCAGCCTCAAGGGCCGCTGGTCAGAATTGTTCGGCAACGACCACCCGATCCATGTGGAGTTCGGAATGGGTAAGGGGCAGTTTATTAGTCAAATGAGCTTCAAATATCCCGATATTAATTTTATCGGCGTCGATATGTACGATGAGCTGATCCGCCGTGCGGCTGAGAAGGCCAGACTGGTATGGGAACCGGCCGGGCACGAGACGCCGCCTAACCTGAAGGTCGCCCTTGCGAATATTAACTATGCCGAGGAAGTTTTTGCACCGGGGGAGCTGGAACGCATCTATTTAAATTTCAGTGATCCGTGGCCTAAAAGCAAGCATGCCCGCCGCCGCCTGACCCACCCGCGTTTTCTTGACAAATACCGCGGACTGCTCAGCCCGCTGGGAGAAATTCACCTGAAGACGGATTCGCGCAGCCTGTTCGAATTCTCACTGAATGCTTTTGCCGATTACGGCCTGCAGATGAAAAATATTTCCTTGGATCTGCACGCAGACGGCATCATTAACGAAGAGCATGTCATGACCGAGTATGAAACCAAATTTTATGGACGCGGTGTCAATATTCATCGCTGTGAGGCGATTGTCGGTTCAGAGGCATTGGCCCGTTATCAGGCCGGACGTCTGGACAAATACCGGCTGTAGCCTGTGTAATGCCTGCGTTTTACGCATTAGCTATAGAAGGGAGTAACCCTAAAAATGGCAGCCACGGGATTTCCCGGACTGCCATTTTTATATGCCGACTTGTTCTCGTGTGTCCTATTCGAGCATATCAATAATGCTCTGGGCGCTTTGCAGCGGGTGGAACCTTGCGATATCCTCCAGATGGCTTTTCCGCTTCGCCTGCACATCCTCATAATTGTAGAGCAACCGTTCCATCCATTTATCGACGACCTCCAGGGAGGAGATCGGCTCTCCAAGCCCGGCTGACGTAAAGTAACGGCAGTTTTCTTCTTCCTGTCCCGGCAGGGGGTGATGAAAGAGCATCGGGATACCTTTGGCCAGCCCTTCGCTGCAGGTCATTCCGCCTGGCTTCGTGACCAGCAGATCGGAGACCTCCATCAGCTTGTCGATCTCACGGGTGAAGCCGATCAGCGAAATATTAGGATGGCTGTAGGTGGGGTCTTTCATCATCTCTTCAAGCAGCTTCTCGTTCTTGCCGAGACAAAAGACAATCTGCACCTTATCGCTCCAGCCGGCAAGTGCCTCGTTCACTATCTGGTCGTTCATCATGCCCCAGCCCCCGCCCATGACTAGCACAGTCGGCAGATCGCGGAGGCTGAACTGTTCCAGAATTTCTTCGCGTCCAGGATGCTCCCAGAAGCTCGGGTGTACCGGCATGCCGGTCACCCGGATTTTGGCGGCGGAGACGCTGCGGCGGCGCAGCTTCGACTTCACCTCGGGGGTGGAGACCAGATAGCGGTCCACCTCCGGACTGATCCAGCTGGCATGAGCATCGTAATCGGTTATGACTGTCACGAGCGGTGCCTTGAAGGCCGGGTCCAGACGTTTTAGGCGTGAGACCACAGCACTAGGGATGAAGTGGGTGCAGACGATAATATCGGGCTTAAGCTGCTTCACAATATTTTGTGTATGTGTATAAAATAAGCGGTGCAGGGCAAGCGTGGTAAGACGGTTAAATGATTTCTGGTGACGGTAGACGTAGCCCATCAGCCGGGGCCGGGTGGTTACCGTCTTGCGGTAAGCCGAAACGATCAGAGGCGCCATCTTGGGATTCAGAAAGTTTCCAAGCTCCAGCACCTTCGTTTGTACGCCCGGCGACAATTTACGCAGGCTGCTCGACAGCGCGTATGCTGCCTGTGTATGTCCTGCGCCAAAACCTTCTGACAGTAATAACACTCTTTTTTTGCGCAATGTTTACTTCACCTGTTCCCAAAAATGGTTTTCGCAGGTCAGACTTTTGTAGCAGGCTTCAGATCCATAGAACAATCGTGCCTATCGCGACGCCGCCGCCGATGACTGCACCTGCCATAACATCAGAGGGGTAGTGCAGACCGAGATAAATTCGGGAGAAGCCGACAATGCACGCCAGCGGCAGCAGAATAACGGTAAGGGCAGGATAAGCTGCCATATAAGGAACCGTAGAGGCGAAGATAGCTGTAGTATGGCCTGAAGGAAAAGAATGATCCTTAAGCGGATTGTGAAACGTATTCGTTCCCGGCAGAGCCAGATAAGGCCGCATGCGCGGGTATAGCTTCTTGGCCACGGCAACAGGCAGGTGGCTGACGGCCAGTGCTGTCAGTGCCTGAAGTCCTGTTGTTTTGAGCGGCTGAGGAGCAAAGGCCCAGACCAGCAGATTAATGCCGATAGCGCTGGTTGCACCGCCCAGATGGGTAAGATAAAAGAGCCAAAAGTTCAGGAATGGGTTATGCAGACGGCCGTTGATCCATTTAAAAAGGCGGCGTTCCCAGAGAAGCAGTTTCATGAATAATTGTCTCATACCTTGTCCCTCCGATAGTCCGGCTGAGGATAGTAAGCGCTGCTGAAGCTAATCTTGGTTTATACCCTAAAGCTGTCTTTATCATACTTTTTTAAGGTAGTCCATTTCAAGGAAAAGCTCAGCAGTGCGCGGAAATTGTCAGTTTTGACTTAAGAACCCATTACGCCGTACAATGATTCAAGCAGGCCGAACGCGTTTAAAAGGTAACAGAGAAAATGAGGAATCCGTTCAGCAGGAATCCCTATAACATCTTTTAAACGGGATATAAATAAATTGAACGCCTGCCCGCAAAAAAGGGGAAACTCTTGATCTACTGTAAGGGATGCAACAAATGGGTCAGCAACAACGTTTAACATGCCAGAAACAGAAAAAAAGGGCATATCAAGAGTGAAAAAGGGGGCATCAAAAGATCATGACAGACGCATTGTTTGTTACGCTCCAAGTGATCTTGGCGGCAATTGCAGTTTATCAGTTTGGATTTTCACTGTTTGGACTGCGCAAGAAAAAGAAAAAGGAACACTTTGCACCGGAAAAGTCATTTGCAGTACTGGTGGCTGCGCACAACGAGGAAGAGGTCGTCGGCGCGCTGATGGAGAATCTGAAACAGCTTAATTATCCCCAAGATCTGTACGATGTATTTGTCATCTGTGACAACTGCACGGACGGGACGGCAAAGATCGTAAGGGAGCACGGGATGAATGCCTGTGTACGCACCAACAACAATCTGCGTGGCAAGGGATATGCCATCGAATGGATGCTGAAGGAACTGTGGGCTATGCCTCGCCAGTATGATGCGGTGGTCATGTTCGACGCCGACAACCTGGCACATACAGAATTCCTGATGGAGATGAACAATGACCTTTGCTCGGGCGCCCGGGTAATCCAGGGCTACATCGATACGAAGAATCCGGAGGATTCCTGGATTACTGCCGCATATGGTGTTTCTTACTGGTACATCAACCGCTTATGGCAGCTGTCGCGCCACAATCTGCAGATGGCGAACTTCCTTGGCGGAACCGGCATGTGCTTTGAGACAGCCCTGCTTAAAGAAATGGGCTGGGGAGCGACAAGCCTGGTGGAGGATTTGGAATTTACCATGCGCAGTGCCTCCAAAGGCGTCTACCCGAAATTCAACTATGATGCTAAGGTATTCGATGAGAAGCCGCTCACTTTCAAGGCGTCGTCCAGACAGCGTCTGCGCTGGATGCAGGGACATTTCACAGTGGCCCGCCGTTATTTCTTCCCTCTGCTGTGGCAGAGTATTAAAGAACGCAGCCTGACGAAGTTTGACCTCGCGCTGTATGGAGCGAATGTATATATCGTTCTGCTGACGTTTCTGATGACCGCGGTCATGTGGATTGACACTTCCGTGTTTGACGGTCCGCATATCGCGAACATTTACGGGCATCTGCCGATTTGGCTCAGCTATTTTGCAGTCGGAGCGAACATTTTGACCTTCCTGCTGGCGATGGCGCTCGAGAAGGTGAAATTCAAGAAGGTATATCTGTACCTGCTGGTCTTCCCAATCTACCTGCTCTCGTGGTATCCCATTACGTTCTATGCATTCTTCACGCAGAACAACAAGCAGTGGAGTCATACCAAACATACGCGGGTCGTGCGGCTTGAGGAAGTACAGAGTAAGCAGGTCTAATCAGCCAAATGTATTTCGTACAATGCTGTCGGAAAAACAGTTGACAACAGCTTGTGCTGTGGTGTATATTATTCAAGTATGCAAAACATAGGGATTGCAAGCAGAAGCACCGGCTTCTCACCTGACTGGTAATATGCCAGCTGGTTTTGATCTCAATGCTTTATGAATGTTATAATTCATGAACGTTGATCAAACACGGGGTGTCGGGAGTTACCGGCACCCCTTTTTTATGGAGAACCGCAATAAAGAAATTGTCTAAGAAGATCCGGAGGTGGAGTATTATCAGTAAGGAACATATGATCAATGATGAAATTCGGGCCAAAGAGGTTCGGTTGGTTGGAGCGGAAGGCGAGCAAATCGGAATTAAGCCGATCCGCGAAGCGTTGCAGATGGCGATTGATCTTAATCTGGATTTAGTCAACGTAGCACCGCAGGCGAAACCGCCGGTATGCCGCATCATGGATTACGGCAAGTTCCGTTATGAAACGCAGAAGAAAGAGAAGGAAGCACGCAAAAACCAGAAGATCGTGGACATCAAGGAAGTCTGGTTCCGTGCTAACATTGAGGAACATGATTATCAGACTAAGTTCCGCAATGTCATCAAGTTCCTGGGCGAAGGCGACAAAGTGAAGTGCTCTGTCCGTTTCCGCGGACGTGAGATTACCCACGCTAGCATCGGCCAGAAGATCCTGGAACGTGTTAAGACCGAAGTGGAAGATATATCTGTTGTTGAGCGCCAGCCTAAGCTGGAAGGCCGCAGCATGATTATGATTTTGGCTCCTAAAGCCCAATAATTTGGAGTCACTTGCACAGCAATTTGGCGCCGCATAATATTCAAGGAGGAAACACCATGCCTAAAATGAAAACACACAGCAGCCTGAAAGGCCGCTTCAAAATTACCGGATCTGGTAAAGTACTGCGTTATAAAGCTCACAAGAACCACTTGCTGTCCCACAAATCGAAACGTGCTAAGCGCGTATTGAACGGCAATCCAGTAATGGCCCCTGGGGATGTAAGACGTTTGAAACAAGGACTAGCTAACTTGAAATAGTTTATCACACATTTTTGGGAGGTTTATTAATATGGCAAGAGTTAAAGGCGGATTTGTAGTTCGTCGTAGACATAAGAAAGTATTGAAATTGGCAAAAGGTTACTTCGGTTCCAAGCACCGCATTTTCAAAACAGCTAACGAGCAAGTAATGAAATCGATGGTTTACGCTTACCGTGACCGTCGTCAGACTAAACGTAACTTCCGCAGACTGTGGATCGTTCGTATTAACGCAGCAGCTCGTTTGAACGGCCTTTCCTACAGCAAGCTTGTATTCGGCCTGAAATTGGCTGGAGTAGAAGTGAACCGTAAAATGCTGGCTGACCTGGCAGTAAACGATCTTAACGCATTCAACTCCCTGGCTGTTGTAGCCAAAGAGAAGATCAACGCGTAAGTGTTATAATTAACCGAAAAGCACCGCCTGCGGGGGAACCCGTGTGACGGTGCTTTTTTTGTGCGGCTTGGTTCGGCAGCTTCTGCCTGGCTTATTCCCAGTATTTGCTGGTGTTCAGCAGTGAGGCGAGTTTTTTGCTGCTGGCCCGTCTGATCTTTCGTAATTCAGAACGTTCATTTGCGGATTCGCTGATCAGTTTCTCTTCGTCCGTTTCCGGAATGATGGCCGGGACAGGGGCTGGAGTACCGTCTTCCTCTACGGCTACAAAGGTGAGGAACGAAGTAGCGGCGACTATGCGCTCGCCGGTATAGAGGTTCTCAGAGATGACCTTGACGAATACTTCTATGCTTGTACGGCCTGTCCAGGAGACGAAGGACTCGAAGCAGACGGAGTCTGTAGGACGGATCGGTTGGAGGAAATCAACGGAGTCCGTGGATGCTGTGACGACATTTTTACGGCAATGACGCATAGCTGAGATGGAGGCGACTTCATCTATGGTGCTCATCAGCTTGCCGCCGAATAGTGTCTTATGATTGTTGACATCATTCGGGAAAACACGGCCGGTTTTAAAGACGCGCGATTCACGGCTATATTTGAAAGACGGCGTTTCTTGAAGAGAATTTTGTTCATTCATGGTTTCAGTACTCCCTTTTCTTACAATATGTAAGCATTTATGATAATAGAATTTCTAACTGTGTGCAATAATATTATAGTCTACAATGCGCTTCTTCAACCAATTCGGAACTTTTCTAACATATTATGACCTTAAAGGTTACGCGCTGTGTTAGAGGAAGCGTTTTCTTGTGAAAAAATGCAAATTATTATTGACCTGAGGTCATTTATAGACTGGATTTTAGGTTTTTTTACAGTTATAATTTGATCTAATGGTATGTCCAAGCAGAAGACAGAAGACATCCAATTTCATAAGGGGGATCACAATCGATGAAAAAGTTTTTGAAATCGTCGCTCGTTTTGTTGACGGCTTGCACTGTCGTTCTGGCAGGATGCGGAAACAACAATAACGCAAATTCAGGAAATGCAGCAAACGGAGACAAAGGTACTAACGCCGGAACGGCAACTAATGCACCAGCTGAAGCTCCTAAGTCCGATGTAAAGATCGGTCTCGTTACAGACGTAGGCGGAGTAAATGACAAATCGTTTAACCAATCCGCTTGGGAAGCACTGCAAGCTCTTGAAACAGAATCCGGTGCCCAAATTAAATATCTGCAAAGTAAATCCAATGCCGATTATGAGCCTAACCTTAACCAATTCGTAAAAGGCGGCTACAACCTGACTTGGGGTATCGGTTTTGACCTTGGTGATGCACTGCTTAAAGTAGCTAAAGAAAATCCGGATGCCAACCTGGCCATCATCGATAGTGTAGTTGATGCTCCTAACGTTGAATCCGTAACTTTCGCTGAAAATGAAGGTTCCTTCCTGGTAGGTGTAGTTGCTGGTCTGACTACTAAAACTAACAAAGTAGGCTTCATCGGCGGTATGGAAAGCCCGGTTATCAAACGTTTCGAAGTTGGTTTCAAAGCCGGCGTAGAAGCTGTTAACCCTAACGCAACAGTAACCATTACTTATGCAGGTGCATATGACAAGCCTGATACTGGTAAATCTCTGGCTGCTACTTTGTATGATGCTGGCAACGACATCATCTTCCCTGCTGCCGGTGCAACTGGTAACGGCGTATTTAACGAAGCTAAATCCCGCAACGATGCTGGCGGTACTAAAGTATGGGTTATCGGTGTAGACAAAGACCAATCTCTGGAATTTGGCGATGACGTTACCCTGACTTCCATGATCAAGCGTGTGGATGAAGCGGTTAAGAAAGTTTCCCAGCAAGTGGTTGACGGAACATTCAAAGGCGGCACTACAACCGTGCTGAGCCTGAAAGACAATGGTGTAGGCCTTCCAGAAACATCCAAAGCAAACGTTTCTGCTGAAATCCTGGCTAAAGTTGACGAGTACAAACAACAAATCATTGACGGAAAAATTACTGTTCCATCCGAATAAACTGATTTAGTGTAATGTCATTCACGTCACCATATTACAAGGAACAAGGCCGGTTCTTAAGCTGGCCTTGTTCCCTGTTACAAAAGCGGTTAATCTAAACACAGCCTGCCGCCCTGCGAGGGGTGGCATGGCGTGTCTATAAGGCAATGATATATATTCTGTGATGAGGGTGATTCCATGAGTGCTGCGGCTCCTGTCGTAGAGTTGAAGCAAATCACAAAACGCTTTCCCGGTATTGTCGCGAACGACGCCATTAGTCTGACGCTGGAAAAAGGGGAGATTCATGCACTGCTTGGGGAGAATGGAGCAGGCAAATCAACCTTGATGAATATCGTATTCGGACTATACCAGCCCGATGAAGGCAGCATCGAAATCGACGGGAAACCGGTTATTATCGATAACCCCAATAAAGCTATTGAGCTTGGCATTGGTATGGTTCACCAGCATTTCAAGCTTGTTGATCCTTTTACGGTAACCGAGAACATTGTTCTTGGCATGGAACCCAAAAAAGGACTTAAAATCGACTATAAATCCGCCGCGGAGCAGGTTCGTAAGCTATCTGAACAGTACGGACTCCAAGTAAATCCGAACGCGAAAATTCATGACATTTCGGTCGGTATGCAGCAACGGGTAGAAATTATGAAGACCCTGTACCGCGGAGCGGATATACTTATATTCGACGAGCCTACCGCTGTACTGACGCCGCAGGAAATTACGGAACTGATGGCAATAATGAAGCGGCTCGTTGCAGAGGGCAAGTCCATTATACTTATTACACATAAGTTGAAAGAAATTATGCAAATTTCTGACCGGGTTACCATTATCCGCCGGGGTAAGGTGATTGATACCGTAAAAACTGCGAATACTAATCCGAACGAACTGGCTGAAAAAATGGTCGGACGTGATGTAACATTCAAGGTGGACAAGCGTCCTGCGCAGGTGGGAACCAGCGTATTGAAAATGACGAATGTCCACAGCAAGAACAAAGATGGTGTATCCGTGCTTAACGGACTCAATTTTGAAGTGAAAGCCGGGGAGATTCTTGGCATTGCCGGAGTGGACGGCAACGGACAAAGCGAGCTGATCCAGGCGATTACAGGACTCCGCAAGATTGATTCCGGTTCAATCACTGTTTCAGGCAAAGAGATTGCCAATCTTTCTCCGCGTAAAATCTCTGAGATGAATGTGTCTCATATTCCGGAGGACCGCCATAAACACGGGCTGGTGCTTGATTTTACCGTCAGTGAGAACATGGTTCTTGAAACGTATTATAAGAGTCCATATAACCAGAGCGGATTCCTGAAACAGGATATCATTGATAAGCACGCTGAAGATTTGATTAAGGAATTTGACGTACGCACGCCATCCATTGAGAATAAAGCCCGTTCGTTGTCGGGCGGTAATCAGCAAAAAGCGATTATTGCGCGGGAAATAGACAAAAATCCGACACTCCTGATTGCGGCTCAGCCTACGCGCGGTCTTGATGTAGGAGCGATCGAATTCGTACAGAAACAATTGATTGCCCAGCGTGATCAAGGCAAGGCTGTACTGCTGATTTCTTTTGAACTCGATGAGATTATGAACGTATCCGACAGAATTGCCGTTATTTATGAGGGCCAGATTGTCGGCGAAGTATTCCCGCAGGATACCAATGATCAGGAACTGGGTCTGATGATGGCGGGCAGCTTGAAACAGGGAGGAAAAGCGGGTGCATAGACTTAAAAAAATCTTCGCGACAGACAGCTATATAGTGCCTATTGTCGCGATCATTATGGGCTTCCTGGTCGGAGCTGTCGTAATGCTGATCGGCGGGTATGATCCTATCGCCGCCTACTCCGCACTGTTCAAACGCGTATTTGGCAGCCCGTATGACTTCGGCGAGGCGGTACGTGAGATGACACCGCTCATGTTTACAGGTCTTGCCGTAGCCTTTGCCTTCCGTTCAGGGATGTTTAACATTGGTGCGGACGGGCAGGTGCTGATCGGAATGACAGCAGCTTCAGTTGTCGGCATTAAGCTTGCAGGAACACCTTCATTCCTGCTGGTGCCGCTTGCTGTTATTGCCGCCGGTCTTTGCGGCGGGATTTGGGCAGGGATTGCCGGATATCTAAAGGCAAAGCGCGGTATTAATGAAGTTATCACTACCATCATGCTTAACTGGATCGCACTGTATTTGTCCAATTATATTGTTAAACATTTTCTGCTGCTTAAAGGGCAGAACCGTTCGGTGGACAATCCGGCTTCGCTGTCCATGACATTTTTGAATTCGCTGTTCGATAACGCCCGTGTACACTGGGGTACGGCTCTTGCACTTTGTGCCGCGTTGTTCTTCTATGTTTTCTTGTGGAAGACCAAGCAAGGGTATGAGATGCGTGCGGTTGGACTTAACCCGCATGCCGCAGAATATGCAGGCATGAACGTTGGACGCAACGTAGTCAAGGCCATGTTTATCAGTGGTGCTTTTGCAGGTCTGGCAGGGGCAGGAGAGGTGCTTGGCGTATTCCATTACCAGTCCATCTTTGCGGCGTCACCCGGCTACGGCTTTGACGGCATCGCAGTAGCGCTGCTGGGGCTAACGCATCCGCTGGGTGTAGTTCTGGCGGCAATTCTGTACGGCATGCTGACTTACGGTTCAGCAGGTATGAGTTTTGGTGCGGATGTTCCACCGGAACTAATCCGTATCGTTATTGGCTCCATCATATTCTTTATTGCGGCACAAGGAATTGTACGCTGGGTGCTTAAACCGTTCTACTTCAAGCGCAAGAAAGAGAAGGTGTTATAGATGGATTTGCAGACGTTAGGACAGCTGCTCAATACAACGCTTGTGTTTTCCACGGCGCTCATTTTTGCCGCACTTGGCGGCATCTTCTCTGAACGCTCCGGTGTAGTAAACATCGGTCTTGAAGGGTTAATGATGTTTGGTGCGTTTGCCGCAGCGGTCGGCGGATATTATGCCCAGGATGCAGGCATGGGAGCTTGGGCTCCATGGGTTGGTGTGGTTTGTGCGATGGCTGTTGGTGTTATTGGCTCGCTGATTCATGCGGTAGCTTCGATAACGTTCAAGGCGGACCAGACGATCAGCGGTACGGTCATCAACTTCCTGGCTGCGGGCAGTACGCTTTATATGGTTAAGCTGTTTTTTGAGGGAGCCGGTGAAACTCCATTGCTGGAAGGGTTCAAAAAAGTTCCTGTTCCAGGGCTGTCCAAGATTCCGGTTATCGGTGAAGGGATTTTCAATTCCTATCCGACTACGTATTTAGCGATTGTGCTCGTTATCGTTATTTATTTTGTATTATTTAAGACTCCGTTCGGACTTCGTCTGCGGGCTGTCGGTGAACATCCCAGTGCTGCCGATACTCTGGGCGTCAATGTCAATAAGATGAGATACATCGGTGTTATGCTCAGTGGTCTGCTTGCCGGTATCGGGGGGGCAACAATCACCTTGACGACTACGGGGACCTTTGCGCACAATACGATTTCCGGTCAAGGTTTTATCGCGATTGCTGCCATGATCTTCGGGAAATGGAATCCGATGGGTGCCTTCGGGGCTGCAGTATTCTTCGGATTCTCACAAGCGATCCGCAACTATGTGCAGCTGTTTGAATGGTCTAAGAGCATTCCGCAGGAATTCATTTTCATGATTCCTTATGTTCTGACGATTATAGTTTTAGTGAGTGCTGTAGGACGGTCTGCAGCGCCAAAAGCACTAGGTGAGCCATACGATCCTGGTAAGCGGTAATCCCAAATTAAAGCGGGTTTAAAAAAGTACAGAAGCGCATGTCCAATTGGACATGCGCTTTTTTAAGTTTTTGAGCGGATATGGATATGTTAACCTGCTACACCCTTGAAGCAGGGACAGGTGTACAGGCGAACTGCTGCTTCACCGAATAGACTGAGTTGAACCTTAAGCGAATACGCAGGAATATAAGACTAAGTTTATACTTCTGAAACCAGTTTTGTACGAAGTACGAAGTGGTTCAAGAAAGCTCAACTCAAAACTTTTAGGAGGGATTGTATGGCACATCCGGTTACAAAGAAGCAGGTAATGAAGCTGGTCGGCAAAAATATTGTTGCAGTAAAAAAAGACGGTTCCAAGGTAATGGGCAAGCTGCTGCGCGTTTCAGGAAACCGTCTTATTCTCCAACGTGTCAGCAGTAAAAAAGTGCAAACCAAAGCATTGATTCCGCTGGTGCTGTTTGATTTGCTTGCTGTCGGTACAGCTCCTTATGCCTACGGTCCATATGGCTATGGCGGGGGCGGGCCTTACGGAGGCTATGGACCGGGACCCGGCTATGGCGGTTATGGACCAGGCCCGGGTTACGGCGGAGTTCCGTATCCTCCGATCGGATTCTTTTAAAGAAATCGGGTAAACTGCTTTTCGAACTCATAACAATAGTTCTGAGGCTGATAACGGGCTACGCTGTAGCCCATTTTTTCATAAAAAGATATGCCTGCCGCATTACCTGTATCCACAGCTACCTTTGCCCGTTTGCAGCCGCGTGATAATGCAAATCGCTCCGCCCGGTCCATCAGCATATTCCCCCAGCGTTTGCGGCGCGCTGACGGGGCTATGGCCAGCATATCAATATAGAGCAAATCACCATGCAGCATGAAATGGACAAACCCCAGCGGATCGCTCTCATAGTCGGGACAAGCTACAAGAGTAACGCCTTGGCCTAAGCGCCGGGGCAAATCTTTTCTGACCTGGCTGATTACGGTTTGCGGCAGATGCGACAACGGGACAAGCTGCTTTTCAATTAAGTCCATAATGACGCTGTCGTCCTGCTTGGGTCTGCGGTAACGAATCATAGAGCGCCCCCTTTCCACGCATTGTCGTACATCATATGCCTGAGTCGGTGTGGGCGTTACGGAAACCGTAGAACAACGTTTTGTGACAGTTTATGAAATAAGGGTATTGACTAACCGTGTGAGGAATCATATAATGTGTCTAAACATTTTAACGAACATACTTGCATCGGCAATGATGAGGACGAAGTTTTAAGGGCTCTTTTGCTCAGAGAGTGAGAGGATATGCTGCAACCTCCACCAGAATCCCTTATATACGAGCTCACCTCGGAGCTGTTTCCCTGAAAGGTTCACCGGCAAAAGTGGTGAAATTATTAGGGGGAATCGTTTAGTCCGCGTTACGGACTTCAGGTTACAGAGATTTGGGCCCTGCCTACATCGATGGATTTTTGTATCCTGATAAGGCGTTGCATCGTGAGATGTAATGCAAACATGGGTGGTACCACGGAAGATCAACCTTTCGTCCCTCACGCGCTTCTTCTTTGGCGCGTGGGAGGCGGAAGGTTTTTTTGTTTAGAAAGTATATATGGGGACCTCCGCAAAGTACCTGAGCAACATTGAAGCAAAGCTCTACTTTGTGGGGATAATTTGTTGTCAGCCCCTTACTGTTGTATAGAAGACGGTCCGTCATTTGCATAATGAATGTTAACTATTGAAGGGAGGAATACTGATGAGCGCGCAAACACCGGAAGTGCGGTCTACAGAAGAATTACGTGAGAAGTGGAAGAATCCTGAGGTGATTACGGGTTCCGAAGTCCTGCTGCGCAGTCTGGTTTTGGAAGGTGTAGACACTGTATTCGGATATCCGGGCGGAGCGGTATTGTATATTTACGATGCGCTTCACGGATTCGATGATTTCAAACATATTCTGACCCGTCATGAGCAGGGTGCGATTCATGCAGCAGACGGCTATGCCAGAGCAAGCGGTAAAGCGGGCGTATGTATCGCAACCTCCGGTCCCGGAGCAACCAATCTTGTTACCGGGATCGCTACAGCATTTATGGACTCGGTTCCGCTCGTGGTGATTACCGGGAATGTCTTTTCCAGCCTGATTGGAACGGACGCATTCCAGGAAGCGGATATCACTGGTATAACGATGCCAATAACGAAACATAGCTATCTGGTGCGGGATGTTGAGGATCTTCCGCGTATTATCCACGAAGCGTTCCATATTGCAAATACTGGACGGAAGGGTCCGGTGCTGATCGATATTCCGAAGGATGTATCGGCTGCGAAGACGCTGTTCACACCGGTGCAGCATCAGGGAGTTAACCTCCGCGGCTATAACCCGCGCACCACTCCTAACAAGCTTCAGCTGGATAAGCTGATCCGTGCGATTTCGGCAGCTGAACGTCCAATAATTATTGCGGGCGGAGGCGTTATCTACTCCGGGGCGCATGAAGCGATGTACGAATTCGTGAAACGGACGGAAATCCCGATTACAACCACTTTGCTCGGCCTCGGCTGCTTCCCTAGTGCAGATGACCTCTGGATGGGAATGCCTGGGATGCACGGTACTTATACGGCCAATAACGCGATACAGCAATGTGATTTGCTGATCAATATCGGCGCACGGTTTGATGACCGCGTGACAGGCAAGCTGGACGGGTTTGCACCAAAAGCGAAGATTGTCCACATCGACATTGATCCGGCGGAAATCGGCAAGAACGTTACACCTGATATTCCAATCGTCGGTGATGTAAAGACGGTTCTGGAAATGCTCATTCCTGATGTGACGCGTGCAGCAAATGCGGATGCCTGGAGAACACAGATTGCCCAGTGGAAGCTGGATCAGCCGCTTCGCTACAATGATTCTGATACGGAGCTCAAGCCGCAATGGGTCATTGAAATGATCAATGACACCACAAAAGGCGAGGCTATCGTAACTACAGATGTAGGACAACATCAGATGTGGGCCGCACAGTACTACAAATTCAACCATCCGCGCTCCTGGATTACTTCCGGGGGTCTTGGAACAATGGGCTTCGGATTCCCGTCAGCCATCGGAGCGCAAATGGCACATCCGGAACGTCTGGTAGTATCCATTAACGGAGACGGCGGCATGCAGATGTGTTCCCAGGAACTGGCCATTTGTGCAATCAATAATATACCGGTCAAGATTGTAGTTATTAACAATCAGGTTCTGGGTATGGTACGGCAGTGGCAGAACCTCATTTATGAGAAACGTTACAGCTATACCGATCTGGCTGGCAGCCCGGATTTCGTAAAACTGGCTGAAGCTTATGGCGTTAAAGGACTGCGGGCAACGAACAAAGAAGAAGCAGGCGCAGCGTGGAAGGAAGCACTGGAAACGCCGGGACCCGTTCTGGTAGAATTCGTTGTTCCCAAAGACGAAAATGTCTACCCGATGGTAACTCAAGGGTCAACCATTGATCAAATGCTGATGGGGGATGAATGACAGTGATGAAACACACGATTTCTGTGCTTGTGAATGACCAGCCGGGTGTGCTGCAGCGGGTATCTGGCTTGTTCGGACGCAGGGGTTTTAATATTGAGAGTATTACCGTTGGACAGTCTGAAGAGATTGGGCTGTCCCGGATGGTCATCGTTACACTCGGTGACCAGCATACGCTAGAGCAGATCGAGAAGCAGCTTTATAAGCTGATTGATGTGATCAAGGTTGTGGATCTTGGCTCTAAGCCGATGGTTGCGCGTGAGCTGGCACTGATTAAAGTCAAAGCCGAACCGGCTGAGCGCCCGGAAATTATGGGTGTAGTCGAAACCTTCCGCGCTTCTGTGGTTGATATTGGAGCAACAAGCCTGCTTGTTCAGGTAGTTGGTGATACGCAAAAGATTGATGCAATGATTGAACTAATGAAGCCTTACGGCATTAAGGAACTGTCCCGCACAGGAGTAACCGCCATGATCCGCGGGAATGCCTAGTCGGTTTAATTTACGGCTTTAACGAATTACTGCTTGTTTGCATTAATTTGATAAGATCTTAATGAACTTCCCGCGAAAGAGCGGGAACTTGAGGAGCGCCTGAAGCAGAAATTCTGGTCTCCAGCGCTCTTGAAGTACCCGCTCTTTACGATGGGTCCCAATTTAAAGGAGGATATTGACAATGGCAGTGACAACGTACTATGAACAGGATGCAGAACTCAGCGTTTTAAAAGGGAAGACAATTGCAGTAATCGGGTACGGCAGCCAAGGGCATGCCCAAGCGCAGAACCTGCGCGACAGTGGTCTTCAGGTTGTCATCGGCCTGCGTGAAGGTAAATCTTTCGAAACCGCTAAGAATGACGGATTTGAAGTATTGCCAGTAGCAGAAGCAGTATCCCGTGCAGATGTAGTACAAATTCTGATGCCGGACGAAACACAGGCATCCGTATATAAAAATGAAATTGAGCCAAACCTCAAAAACGGCGCGGCACTGATGTTCTCCCACGGCTTTAACGTGCATTTCGGTCAAATCGTTGCTCCTAAGGATGCAGACGTGCTGCTGGTAGCACCTAAATCCCCGGGCCACATGGTTCGCCGTACTTATGTTGAAGGCTTCGGCGTTCCTGGACTAATCGCAATCGAACAGGATGCAACCGGTAATGCCAAAGCTATCGGACTTGCTTATGCCAAAGGTATTGGCTGTACACGTGCAGGGGTTATCGAAACTTCCTTCCGTGAAGAAACTGAAACGGACTTGTTCGGCGAGCAGGCAGTACTTTGCGGCGGTGTATCCGCTCTGATCAAAGCCGGCTTCGAAACACTGACAGAAGCAGGATATGCTCCTGAAATGGCTTACTTCGAATGTCTGCATGAGCTGAAGCTGATCGTTGACCTGGTGTATGAAGGAGGACTTGCCACTATGCGCGATTCCATCTCCAATACTGCAGAATATGGTGACTATGTAACTGGACCACGCATTGTTACGGATGAAACCAAAAAAGCAATGAAAGCTGTACTGACAGATATTCAACAAGGTAAGTTTGCCCGCGACTTTATCCTTGAGAACCAGTCCGGCCGCGCCTTCCTGACAGCGACCCGCCGCAATGAAGCTGCTCATCCAATTGAAGTTGTCGGCAGCCAGCTGCGCCAAATGATGCACTGGGCTAAGAAATAGTCTCATATACTTAAATTAGTTTAGATAAAAATAGTGTAATCCTCAGATGCGGCCGTATTTTTTTGCGGGCCGCATTTGAGGGTTTTAGCACAATCTTCAGGAGGTGCTCAGCTTGCGGAAAATATATGTGTTCGACACGACACTGCGCGACGGAGAGCAGTCGCCGGGTGTGAACCTGAATACGCGTGAGAAGGTGGAAATCGCCTACCAGTTAGAGAAGCTTGGAATTGACCGGATGGAAGCGGGTTTCCCCGCAGCATCACCGGGGGATTTGGCAGCGGTAAACGCGGTAGCCCGGGCGGTGAAGAATGTTACACTGATTGGATTGTCACGCTCCAGAGAGTCGGATATTGACGCGGTAAGAGAAGCACTGCAGGGAGCACAAGACCCTTGTATTCATATTTTCCTGGCTACCTCACCAATTCACCGGCAGCACAAGCTTCGGATGGATAAGGCCCAGGTGCTGGAAACCGCGCAGTCGGCAATCCGCTATGCGAAGAAATATTTCTCCAAGCTGGAATTTTCTTTGGAGGATGCAGGACGTACCGAGCGTGATTTCATGGCTGAAATGGTAGCCATGGCCGTTCGCGAAGGAGCAAATGTGGTGAACATTCCTGACACGGTTGGTTACCTGAATCCTTCAGAGTACGGGGCGATTTTCAAATTCCTGAAGGATACGGTGCCCGATATTGAGAAGGTTCAGCTTAGTGCCCATTGTCATAATGACCTGGGCATGGCTACCGCCAATACACTGGCTGCAATCCAGAACGGCGCGGATCAGATTGAGGGTACCATCAACGGCATCGGGGAACGCGCCGGCAACACGGCGATTGAAGAAGTGGCTCTGGCGCTGGAGACACGCAGCGAATTTTTTGGCGCCAAGACTTCGCTTGTCCTGTCGGAAATCTCCCGTACCAGCCGTCTGGTCAGTAAGCTGACCGGTATGGCTGTTCCGGGCAACAAAGCTATTGTCGGAGCCAATGCTTTTGCGCATGAGTCAGGTATCCATCAGGATGGAATGCTCAAGGAGAAAACAACCTACGAAATCATGACGCCGGAAACCATCGGGCTGAAAGAGAGCAAGCTGGTGCTGGGCAAGCACTCCGGCCGTCATGCTTTCCGTGATAAGCTCAGTGATCTGGGCTATGATGTGCCGGAAGAAGCATTGAACACCGCCTTTGCGAAGTTCAAGGATCTGGCGGATAAGAAGAAAGAGGTTTCCGATGAGGATATCCTGGCACTGCTGGAGGAAAAGCTGGGGGATACGCCGGAGATTTTCAGCCTGCAGACTATTTATGTAACTTATGGCAATGAAGCTGTTCCTACGGCAAAAGTTGTCATCAAAGGCCAGGAAGCTGAACCGATTGTCGCAACAGCTGAAGGTAACGGTTCTGTAGATGCAATTTATAATGCCATTGATCAGGCTACCGGCGAGGAAGTTACACTGGGTGACTATTCCATAAAAGCCGTCAGCAGAGGTAAGGACGCGCAGGGGGAAGTTCATGTTGTGCTGTCGCAGGGTGAAGTTGCCGCACAGGGACGCGGATTAAGTACGGATATTCTCGAGGCCAGTGCCCGGGCTTATCTGGATGCGCTCAACAAGCTGTTGGAGAAACGTAAAACGTATACACGGCGTGATCATGCGCAGTTGTAAAGATGTATAATTTTCTGCATCACTACATTTGATGAAGCCATCCATTCAGTGGGAAATTCTCCGCTGTTGGATGGTTTTTTGTGTTGGGTTTAGAAGGATTTACAATCGTTATTTTATGGTTTTAATGCTTGGTATTTATCCTGTTAGAATATACAGTGGAGACAGTGATATTAAACGAAAAAATTTTTTCATTTGCTTGCAGGGGTATAGGAGTCCCCGGCGTCTAACGTTATGAAGAAGGAGGGGAGAACTACTTGGAAGAGGCAGAATGGATTTCAGCTGTGCTTAGCGGCCAAAGCCAAGCTTTTGGACATTTGGTAACACGTTATCAGGGCATGGTATACAGAGTATGCATCAAAATTACGGGAGAAGCCGAGTCGGCCAAGGATATGGCCCAGGAAGTCTTCATCAAAGCCTACAAGGCGCTCCCCTCCTTCAGGGGACAATCCTCATTCTCCACCTGGCTGTACCGGATTGCTTACAGGACCTGTCTGGACTGGAAACGGGCGAATGACAGAGAGTGGCGGCACCGCAGTACAGCGGACTATACGGAAAATGATTGGGTCACCTCACAGACGCCGGAGCATGTTGCGCTCCGCAAGGAAGCCTCGGAGGAGCTGGACCAGAATTTAAACAGTCTCACAGAACCGTACCGGTCGGTCGTGCAGCTGTATTATTTTCAGCGTCACTCCTATCAGGAGATCGCCGAGCAGAAAGGCGTCTCGGTCAAAACAGTTGAATCACAGCTCTATAGAGCCAGACAGATGATGCGCAAAAGCGGGGAGGAATGGCGATGAATTGTGCTACAGTCAAAGAATGGATGCCGCATTATATCGAAGGCATGCTGTCTCCAGAAGTGGAGCTGAATATCCGCCTGCACATTGAAGCTTGTCCCGACTGCTCATCGTGGCTGGAGGAAGCTAAAGGGCTTGCTGCACTATGGAGCGACATGGAACGTGGAGCAGACACACTGGAACCTCTGGATTTTCCTGACCTTACCGTAGATGTGATGGCACATATTGAAAAGCTTGAATCGGGACGCCGGGAACGCGCCACAAAAGCGACCATGGCCAGACGCCGTACTGCGCCGGGAACCTCGTGGATGCATTATGGAGTTGCAGTAGGCTTGACCTTCCTGCTGCTGCAGTTTGGTGTTTTCGAAGATTTGGCCTATGGAATCAACGAGATCAACGGACAGATGTCCACTTCGGTGACGGCGTGGTTTAATCCCAAGTGAGCCATAAATAGTTATACTCACAAAACTTGGTAAATGATTCCGAAGCCAGTTTTGTACGAAACAGAGTTACAGAAGGATTACTCACAAAACTTTTAGGAGGATATAGGATGATTAAGAAAAAACGCTGGCTTACCTTTTTCCTGGCACTGGTTCCGGGACTCGGGCATTTATATTTGGGGTTCAAAAAGCTGGGTCTGCAATACATGATCGGAGCCTCAATGTGTATTATGTTCATCCCATCCATGCCAATGGTATTCCCGTTCGCACTGGCTGCCCTATGGTTCTACCAGCTGTTTGATGCGCTGCAGAAGGCGGCATGGATGAAGATGGCGGCTGCCGAGCATGAACGGATGATGTTCCACCCCGACAGCTTCGGAGCTCCTTGGAGTATGGGAATGCCTCCTCATATTCCAGATTATCCGCATGATGATGTGAATCCGGTTTGGGTAGGCATCGGCTGTGTAGCTGCAGGCTGCATGCTGCTCCTGATTACAGCGTTTCCGTGGCTCTGGCGCATCCTCTCCGATATGAATATCGGGTCGATCCTGCTGTCACTGGCTCTCATCGGATACGGCTTTAGAATGCTCAAAAATAACTCAAAAGTATAGAGAAATGGGGATTAAAAGCCATGGGGAGATGGAAAATCGGCAGCTTTACTGCTGCACTAGGCTGCATCGCAGTGGGAGTAATTATAGTTCTGGCCCAGATTGATGTGGTTTCATACGACATCTTGGGTTATCTGTGGCCGGCACTGCTTATTCTGTTCGGTCTGGAAATGCTGATCCGGCTGTTCTTCCGTTCGGATGTGAAGACGCGTGTCAGCGGATGGGCCATTGTCCTGATTATCGTCCTGGTGGCTGCAAGCGGGGGACAGACCGTATTGGCCGGGGGAACACTGGGCGGAATTTTTGGCAAAACACAATTGACGCCGCTTAGCGGAACAGTGGAAGTGAAGCCGGAGATTAAACAGGTTAAGATTGATTTGCCCAGCGGAAAAGTGAAGATACAGGGAGTAGAAGGAGCTACCCTCAACTATGAGGGCAAGCTCGAATTGCCGGGCAGCTCGGAAAGCGAAGCGGCAAGTGAGATGGAGAAGAAATGGAAGGTGTCAACGGAAGGCGATACGCTGATTCTGAAGCTGGACCTGGAAACGAATTGGCTATCCGGTATTCATTTTGGGATCTACACCAAAGAGCCGTATTTGAATGTCAGTCTTCCGAAGAATCTGGCCGTGGAAGTGGAGACCAGCGACGGATCCATTGAAGCGGGCAGCCTGCAGGCAGGGCTTGAAGTGGATACCAGCAACGGAACCCTCGATATCCACGATATCGCCGGAGGAGTAGATGCCCATACCAGCAATGGAACCATTAGTGCACAGAATGTGCAGGGGGAAACCGAGCTTGTAAGCTCTAATGGTGCAATAACACTTACCAATATTGACGGTTCATTATCTGCGAAGAGCAGTAATGGCAAGATCAGCATTAATTCTGCTGTTACAGGCGACTGGGATTTCTCCTCGAGCAATGGTAAAGTCACAGTCAATCTGCCGGCAGCAACGGACGCCAAAATTAAAGCGGATACGAGCAACGGGTCACTGAAGGGTAATGTAGCCTGGGAACGTGATGGGGATAACAATGGAACAGCTGTGCTTGGAAAAGGTACTCATGAGGTATCATTATCTACCAGCAACGGATCGATAACAGTCGATACAGCCGAATAACAAAAAGCAGGAGCACTCCCCGCGCAGGCATTATCGGGGAATGCTCCTTTTTTACAGTCAATGAATGTTAAATCATACCAGTTTATTTTGATTGTACTGCTTACCAGGCATAAGCATTCGGAGCGGCACCGCCCGGACCCGGGAAGATTTCATCCAATCGTTTCAGTACACTTTCATCCAGTACAACCTCAAGACAGCGCAGTGCGCTTTCCAGCTGCTCCAGTGTGCGCGGTCCGATAATCGGCGCCGTTACTGCCGGATTAGTCAGCAGCCAGGCAAGGGCGATGTTATCCTGCGGTTCACCGAGATCGCGGCTTAAATCCGCAAATTGCTCCAGCTGATGTTTATGTTGTTCTACACGCTCCGGATTACCCCCGCTGCGGCTGCCCTCAATTTTCTTAAGTGCATTGCGGCCGAGCAGTCCACCGTCCAGCGGGCTCCAGGGAATAACGCCAAGACCAAGGTTCTGAGACGCAGGCAGCACTTCTAATTCAGGTAGACGGCAGGTCAGGCTGTACTTGTGCTGTTCCGATACCAGCCCCAGGAACCCGCGTGCTTTTGCCTCCTGCTGGGCGACGGCAATATCCCATCCGGCAAAATTGCTGGAACCGACATAACCGATCTTACCTTGGCTTACGGCTAGCTCAAAGGCACCCCACAGCTCGTCCCAGGACACTGTACGGTCCACATGGTGCATCTGGTACAGTTCAATGTGATCGGTCTGCAGACGTTGCAGGGATCCTTCCAGATGGCGGCGGATAATGTAGGAGGAGAGACCGCTCTCATCATTAGGCCCGTCAAGCTTATCACTCATAGCACCATAGACTTTGGTAGCCAGCACGACCTTTTCCCGCCGTCCCCCGCCAAGCTTGAACCAGCGGCCGATAATCGTTTCTGTGAGCCCGGAGTTTTCGCCCCATCCGTAAATGTTAGCGGTATCAAAAAAATTTATTCCGGCATCCAGTGCGGCGTCCATCATCCGGAAAGCTTCTTTCTCGTCCGTAATCGGGCCAAAGTTCATAGTGCCCAGACAGAGGCGGCTAACCTTAAGCCCTGACTTACCCAGCTTCGTATATTGCACTTTACCATCACTCCTTTACGATATTGAGTAGCTTCCAAAGATTAACACTAACATACTAATTGTAAACAACTTAAGAAATAAGAGCAAATTTCCTGTAAGCAATCATTATAGGCAATACCTATCACTTTCATAGAATCTATATCTTTGTCCTTTGGCTCCCGTTATGATACAACAATAGACAGAAGAACTATGTCTGCGTGCAGCAGAACATCTAAGGAGTGACGGAAATGAGCGAGGTTAAAAAAATCGCCGTAATTGCCGGGGACGGAATCGGACCTGAAGTTGTGGCTGAAGCGGAAAAAGTATTGAAAAAAGCAGAGGAGCTGTTCGGCTACACCTTTGAAACCGAGCATGCGCTGTTTGGCGGAATTGCCATTGATGAGCGGGGAACTCCGCTGCCGGAAGATACGCTGGAAATATGCCGCAGTGCGGATGCTGTACTGCTGGGAGCAGTCGGCGGACCGAAATGGGACAACAACCCGAAGGAGCTGCGTCCGGAAACCGGCCTTCTCGGTATCCGCAAAGCGCTGGGCCTGTTCTCCAATCTGCGTCCGGCAGTAGTGTTCGATTGCCTGAAGGATGCTTCTACCTTGAAACCGGAAGTGCTGGAAGGTACGGACCTGATGGTTGTTCGTGAGCTGACCGGGGGCATCTACTTCGGCGAGAAGCTTCGCCGTCAGGGCGAGCACGGTGAAGAAGCTGTTGATACCTGCGTGTACAATGTAACAGAAGTGGAGCGCATCGTGCGCCAGGCTTTTGAGATTGCCGGTAAACGCCGCAATAAGCTGGCTAGCGTAGACAAAGCGAATGTACTTGAGACTTCCCGCCTGTGGCGTGAAGTAGTCAACAGAATCGCTCCGGAATATCCGCAGGTGGAGCTGGAGCATGTGCTGGTTGATAACTGTGCGATGCAACTGCTGCGCCGTCCGTCGAGCTTCGACGTCATTGTTACCGAGAACATGTTCGGAGACATCCTGAGCGATGAGGCAGCGATGCTGACCGGCTCGATCGGCATGCTGGCTTCAGCATCACTGGGTGAAGGCAGCTACGGCTTGTATGAACCGGTACACGGCTCAGCGCCTGACATTGCCGGCCAGGGCTTGGCTAACCCGATTGCGACTATCCTGTCGCTGGCGCTCATGTTCCGCATGACCTTTGGCTATGAGGATGCCGCAGCGGCAATTGAAGCCGCTGTAGCTGAGGTGCTGGATGCAGGACACCGCACCAGTGATATTGCTGTCGATAAGAGTAAAGCCATCAGCACGACTGAAATGGGCGATCTGATCGTTGCTGCAATCCGTAAAGCGTAAATCTACCACTGCAGTCCTCCTTTGACGCAGAAAAACAGAAAACTTCACAAAATGTTGCTTATTTATAATAATTATAAAAAAGTAATGAGTGTAATATTGACTTTAATTTGGTGCGATGATACCATTTGGTCTATAGCAATAAGTAAGTGACCAACACATTTAATCAAGAAAAGCATATTGCCTCAGCTCCCTTAAGGGCTGCTATGAGTGGTTGTTTTTCTTACATAATCAAAGGAGGATTTAAGCAATGGCAGAACGTTTGGTAGGTAAACAGGCTCCGGACTTCACAATGGAAACAGTTTCGGGCGACGGTAAAGATTTTGGTAAGGTAAGCTTGTCCGACTATCGCGGCAAATGGCTTGTATTCTTCTTTTATCCGCTCGACTTCACCTTTGTATGTCCTACAGAAATTACAGCACTTAGTGATGCAGCAGCTGACTTCGCGGCACTCGATACTGAGATTCTCGGCGTGAGCATTGACTCCATCCACAGCCACAAAGCATGGATCACTACACCAAAAGACTTGAATGGTCTGGGACCAGTGAACTTCCCGCTGGCTTCGGACATTACGAAGAAGGTTGCCAGTGATTACGGCGTCCTGATCGAAGAAGAGGGTGTAGCCCTTCGCGGATTGTTCATCATCGATCCTGATGGCGAACTGAAATATGAAGTGGTTAACCATAATGATGTAGGCCGCAGCGTAGAAGAAACGCTCCGTGTGCTGCAGGCTCTGCAATCAGGCGGTCTGTGCGCTATGAACTGGAAACCGGGCGACAAGAACCTGTAAGGGCTGTCTGCTCTTTGAGAGAATGATGAAAACCTCCTTGCGGGAAGATTTCCCGGCGAGGGGGTTTTTTGCAACAAAACACCAGTTTCTGGCAGTGATGTCGTTTAAAAATAGGCGGAGCGGTTAATATATAGCCTAAAAGGAGAGGAATCTCCGGCAGGTTATTGTAATACAATAATACGAAATCAATGGAACATACCCAAGGAGGGTGAACAAAAATGAGCTTTTGCTGTGGAGCGAGTATGGTCGGAACGAAGGGAACCCTTAAACATTATCGCACGCAAGTCCATAATGTTCCCCTGCTTTTTTGCCCGGTCTGTCACCGGGTAGAGGTACATTACAAAGTCGAGAACGAGTATGAGATTCTGGCGGAATATGCTCATGGCGATGGAGTTAGCGACGTTGATTTTCAGGACTATGTAATGGAAGACGAAGAGGCGATCTTCGAGAATGTCATTAATATGGAGAGCGAAGATCCGCTGGCGATTGTTCGCAGTCAGATTGATATGGCTCTTGACCTGCTGGGCGTAGCCAAGCAGATTGGTGACAGCAAATGGGAGCGAGAGCTTAAGAAGCGCCTCGCAGTAATGAGCCAGCGCCGCCATCGCCTCCAGCAAAAAGCTTAAGGTCATTATTTTAATGCAAATAAGTTCCGGATATAGTCTGTTACCAAAGCCTTCGCTACGGCTGCGAAGGCTTTTTGATATATCTTAGAGTAGAATTATGCGGGGAAATGCAACCTGAAGCCGCGTTATAGGCGGCTTATTGCATTAGTAATAATATTTACTATGCCTTAAGAATCATTTTAGCAAGTTTTTTGCCATTCGACAGTTTCTCTGATTGCGTTGTCTTCTTCTCTTGGATATGATTGGAATATAGTTGAAACGGTTGGATAATATAATACGATTTCCGAATGTTCTGGCGGCTTCGTCATATACTCATTTACATAGTAATTTGATGTCGCTTAAGCGTCTACGCCAAATGCAGTAAAAGGGGGAACTTCGTATCGTGATAAGCCAATATCAGGAAAGCTTGATTTTACCGGCAAGAATGTTTCAATCCGTATCAATGAAAACCACATATGAAGATGTACTAGAGCACATTGAGAGTGGAATTATGCTTTTTGATGAAGAAGGGGTTCTGGTTTTTGTAAACAAGCAGATGTATGCTTTCCTTGAATTAGCTCGTCATTCACTCCTAGGCTGCACTATGACTCATCTGCTGGCGAATATTCAGCTAAGCCGTTTAAAAAGAAAGCAGGTGCTGCGAGCTTACCGCGAAATGGTGAGAAAAAACAAACCTACTTATGAATTCATAGATGAATATGGCCGTTATTGGCGGGCCACCCTGCGCTCAGGCGAGCAAATGAAGGGAAGCTATTTGTTTATCCTGAAAGAGATTTCCGATTATAAGCTGATTGAGCAGACCGCTTATCAGAACGATAGCCTGGCCATGCTGGGCAAATTATCCGCTTCAATCGCCCATGAGATCCGTAATCCTCTGACAGCCATTCGCGGATTTATCCAATTACTGCATCCGCATCTGCATCAGCTGGGTAAAGAGGAATACGCGAAGATCATTCTGGCCGAGATTGACCGCGCTAATGACATTATTCACGAATTTCTGACGTCATCTAAACCTTCTGCCCCCCAAGTCAGCATGATTCCTGTGTCGGCATTACTGAAAGAGGTCGTATTGCTTACGGAGAGTGAAGCCTTAATGAAGGGCTGCCAAATCAATCTCCATCCGCTTCAAGGCGATATGATCATTTCCGGTGATGCCAAGCAAATGAAACAGGTAGTGCTGAATATAATAAGAAATGCAATGGAAGCGATTACAGAGCGCTCGGATGATTATATTGGCAAGATTGAGGTTGGGGCCCGCAGAGAAGGTGCAGAGGTCCGCATCTTTATCTCTGATAACGGCAAAGGGATGGATCTGTGCACACTCGACAGATTGTTTAATCCATTCTTTACCACGAAGGAAAACGGGACGGGGCTCGGTCTGTCCGTTAGTGACCGGATTATCAAGAATCATGGGGGCTGCATTTCGGTCAGCAGCAGAGTCAACGAAGGGACCCGTTTTGTCATTTCCCTGCCGCTGATTCAATAGCGGGACTGCAGGCTGATTTTTCAGAACCCATGCGATATAATAAGAAATGCTAAAAGGCTGATTCCTGTGATGCACGGCTTAGTGCGGGAAGTCAGCCTTATCTGCGTTCTGATAGCGGATATGGTTATAGGAAGAACGGCTGGAGGGAAGTATATGATCATTGAATGGAACAGCGGCGGTTCATCTGCTGCCATAACAGGCGATGCCTTATGTGTTATTGTATCCGAAGCCGAGCTGGAGCGCGGCAGTATGCCGGCAGCATGGAAGTCGAGAATAGAGCCACTGGCCCAAGCAGGACTTTTTACAGGGAAGCTAAATCAGACCTATCTATTGGCCGCCGGAGATCTGCCTAGTCATTCTCTTGTCATTTTAGCGGGAAGCGGAATAGGAATGCCGAATGCAGATGAAATAAGGGTGCTGGCTGCACAGGTTTCCCGCGCTGCATTTCGCCACAAAATCTCGGTGCTTATCATTCAAGTACCAGAGCTGCTCATGTCTAAGGAGGCT
Organism: Paenibacillus tianjinensis; assembly: GCF_017086365.1. Classification (NCBI taxonomy): domain Bacteria; kingdom Bacillati; phylum Bacillota; class Bacilli; order Caryophanales; family Paenibacillaceae; genus Paenibacillus; species Paenibacillus tianjinensis. The sequence continues at coordinate 1,297,797 of NZ_CP070969.1, forward strand.
GTAACAGTGGCCCAGATGCTTACCGAAGGCCTTGTGCTTGGGGGCTACCGCAGGAAGCATTACAAGCAGGAACAGCCTCCTTATAGAGGACTGACCTCTGTGGTGTTTCGTACGGAGCAGCAAACGGGGGAAGCGGTCAATCATAGCTGGAATCAGGGGATACAGCGGGGTTTGGCCTTTGCCGAAGCGACGAATCTGGCCCGCGATTTGACGAACCTTCCCGGCAATTTGCTGACACCATCCACTCTAGCGGCGGCAGCCATTGAAGTGGCTGAGCGTCATGGCCTTCCGGCTGAAGTGCTGGATGAACGTGAAATGGAACAAAAAGGGATGGGCGGCCTGCTTGCTGTCGGGAAGGGCAGTGTGCATCCGCCGCGGATGATAGCTATTCGTTACCAGGGAACCGGCGACTGGGAGAATGTCATAGGGATTGTCGGCAAAGGAATTACCTTTGACACAGGCGGAATTTCACTGAAAAGAGCGCCAGGGATGGAAGATATGATCAGTGACATGGGCGGGGCGGCAGCTGTACTGGGTGTCATTGACGCGCTGGGCAGATTGCGGCCGCGGGTTAATGTGGTTATGGTCATCCCTGCTGCTGAAAATATGCCCTCGGCTGCTGCCTTTAAGCCAGGGGATGTAATAACCTCTCTTAGCGGAAGAACAGTTGAAGTGCTCAATACCGATGCGGAGGGAAGAATAGTACTCGGGGATGCGTTGACCTATGCCATGGAATGGGGGGCAGAACGCATCATTGATGTAGCCACACTTACTGGTGCGGTGCTATCGATTTTGGGGGATATTGCTACCGGTGCTGTCACTAATGACGAGCCGTTTTTACAGGAGCTGCTGGCTGCTTCCAGGTTGTCCGGAGAGAAAATCTGGCCGCTGCCGGTGTATCCTGAATTCCGTGAAATGCTGAGAAGTGAAGTAGCGGATATCCGCAACGCAGCCGGAAGATTCGGAGGTGCCACAACGGCAGGCTTATTTATCGGTGAGTTTGCTGAAGGGCGGCCGTGGATTCACCTGGATATTGCCGGAACAGCCTTCCTGTCCAAAGAGCGGGGCGTGAACCCCAAAGGGGCAACAGGAGTTATGGTGCGTACGATGCTGGAATATTTAGTGAATTTTACGTGCGGGACAGGATCAGAACAGGCTGCCGCTTCAACCGGAAACTAAGAGGATATCAGACGAAAAGCCGCAAAGCTCCAAGTTTTCAGGAGCTTTACGGCTTTTTGTAATCAAAGTGAAATCGTTAAGGTATGAAGGTCTGATTTAGAATGTTCAGCTGTTCCGTTTAGCCCGCACTTGTGAGGTGAAGGATTGGATACCCTCCATAATCTTATCGCGTGCATTTTTATTTTTTAGCAAATAAGCGGCTCCCAATGCTGCGGTAGTAAATAACGTTTTTTTAGTATTCATGGTTATTCCTCCTTAGGTTGTGGTCTAGCTGCAATTGCTTATAACAAACATACCCGATTACCAAGGAGTTTAAACCTGCTGTATGAAGTTGGCAGCTATAATACCGCTGATTTACAGCTTGCTGTCGGCCGTTCCTGAAGAGCAGGCGAATGGCGAATCCAGCGAAGCAGCCGGGCAGCTTTTGCTTTTATCACAGCCGGCGCAAGCACCTTGTTTCCCTTTTTGAACATGCCGGTAAATCATCCAGCCCGAATAACCGAACACTGCAGCTACAATCACAATATTGACTAACATGGTTTGTCCCCGCTTTCTGCAAGAAAGTCTGCTAATCCAGGCTTTACGACCATCCCAATAAACTTCCGCCTTGGAAAATAATAAATGATACCATATACGCCAGCACCAGGGAGTACCCCATAGAGAAGAAAGTCCACTTCCAGGAAGCTGTTTCTTTTTTAATAACCCCCACAGTGGCCAGGCAAGGAATATAGAGCAGGATAAAGGCCATGAAGCTGATGGAGCTCAGCGGTGTAAATACCTGTGAGATCTGACTTTCCAATCCGGCAGTGTCCGGCGTGTGATAGATGATATTCATGGTGGAGACTACAACCTCTTTCGCAAGGAAGCCGGGAACCAGCGTGGAGCCGGCCTGCCAGGTTCCGAAGCCGAGCGGGTGCAGCAGCGGTGCGATCAGCCCGCCGAATTTAGCCAAAAAACTGTTATCCATGTCCACATTGAATCCGGTGGGCCCGGCATAGGACATCAGCCAGATAATTACGGAACCGGCAAGGATAATGGTACCTGCTTTGCGCAGGAAGCCTTTGCCTTTCTCCCAGGTGCTGCGGCCAAGCGTCTTAAGCTGCGGCATACGGTAAGGAGGCAGTTCAATGATGAAGACGGACGATTCATTCTTGAACAAGTGCTTGGAGAACAGCTTGCACAGGATCAGTGCGAATATAACACCGAGCACATACATGGACATAACTGCCGTTGCCTGCTGGGCCGGGAAGAATACTGCGGCAAACAATAGATAAACCGGCAATCGGGCAGAGCAGGACATGAGCGGCAACAAGAGAGTTGTGAGCATCCGTTCTTTAGGCTGTTCAATGCTGCGTGCAGCCATGATAGCGGGGACATTACAGCCGAAGCCGATAATAAACGGGATAAATGCTTTGCCGTTTAACCCCATCCGTTCCATTGTGCTGTCCATGAGCAGACAGACACGTGCCATGTATCCGGAATCCTCCAGGAAAGAAATCATCAGGAACAGAATAAAAATCTGCGGAACGAAGACAACCACGCCTCCTACCCCGCCGATAATGCCGTCTACAATCAGCGCATGCGTAAATCCTGATGCCCCGATCGTCTGGAGCAGTGAATTAGCACTGTCACTGATGGGGCCGGAAATCCAGCCGTCTACGATATCTGACAAAGGTCCGCCGACCCAGTCAAATGTTGTTTTGAACATTGCATACATAAAAACAAGAAATAGAGGAAGTCCCAAAAAACGGTGGGTCAGAATGGAATCCAGTTTTTCCGTCAGATTATGCGGCTTCTGGGCTGTTGTATCCACTGCCTCAAGACATATCGAATGAATGTATTCTTTACGGGTTGAACGAATCCATTGCGGCAGCGTCAAGGCCAGCTTCTTGTTCTGCAGCTCGGTTTGGCAGGTATCGCAGATTTCCAGCAGCCGGCTGATATTGATGCGTTTACTCAGCAGCTCGAGCACCACCGGATTCTGTTCCAGCAATTGAAGAGCAACCCAGCGGTGGTTCGGTAAATCAGCAGTTTGCTGCAATTCATGCTGAATGGCCGCGATGGCCTGCTCTACGAGCTCTCCATAATGGAGCTTAAAGGTTACTGCAGGTATGCTCGATGTTTTTTCCAGGATGCTCAGTACTTGTCCGCTGCCTTTGCCGGTTCTGGCAACCAGCGGCAGTACAGTAATGCCTAAATGCTTTTGCAGGATCTCAGGATTAACATAAATGCCGCGGGCTTTAGCGACATCGATCATATTGAGGCCGAGTACGGTCGGCTTGCCATATTCCAGCAATTGCAGGGTCAGCAGCAGATTCCGTTCCAGCTGTGATGCATCCACAATGTTAACGAGCGCTTCCGGCGACTCATCGATCAGATACTGCGCGGCAACGCCCTCATCACGGGAAAGGGGGTGCAGGGAGTAGATTCCAGGTAGATCGATCAGCTTGCCTGCGCCATTCTTCAGGCTGCCCACCTTTTTCTCAACGGTTACGCCAGCCCAGTTCCCTACATATTCATAGGAAGAGGTTAATGTATTAAAAAGTGAGGTTTTTCCGGTGTTGGGATTACCTACGAGTGCAATGGAACTCATGAAACATTCACCTCAATCATGGAAGCTTCCTTCCGGCGAATCGCGAACAATTGCCCGTTACACTCCAGTGTAATCGGACCCAAGAAGGGGCCTTTTCCTTTTAGACGGATCATAACGCCTTCGGACACCCCAAGATCTGCAAGACGGCGTCGCAGGATAGGGTTCATACCTTCAATTCTATAAATAGAGCCTGTCGAGCCCGGTTGTAGGCGCAGTAATGAGCAGGATGTAGAGGCCATTTTAATCCCTCCAATAGAGACTGATAATCAATCTCATTTACTTTCTTGTACTGTAGCAAATTTTAATAAATTTTGCAGTGATTTATGTCATAGCTTACATGTGCTAAAAACAGTTATGGAGGAGAACAGAAATAATCTTTACATTTTATTCTTCACTACAGTATGATTGTACGATAATGATTGCATAGTAATCTTATGCTGGCGGAAATAATGTAGGAAATGTTGAAGGGAGAAACAAAATGGTGAAGAATAATCAAAGCAAAATTGTCGATTGCACGATTCGTGATGGAGGACTCGTCAACAACTGGGATTTTAGCGTAGAATTTGTGCAGAATCTGTATGCCGGTCTGAATGAAGCCGGTGTTGATTATATGGAAATCGGTTATAAAAACTCTCCCAAGCTGCTAAAAGGGGCTGAAGATGCAGGCCCATGGCGTTTCCTGAATGATGATTTCCTGCGCAAGGTTATTCCCCAAAAGGGAAACACCAAACTGTCGGCGCTGGTAGATATCGGGCGGGTGGACGAAAATGATATTCTGCCGCGCAGCGAGAGTATGCTTGACCTGATCCGTGTAGCCTGCTACAGCAAGGATGTCGACAAAGCGCTGCAGCTGGTGCAGACTTTCCATGACCGCGGGTATGAAACAACCATTAATATTATGGCTCTGTCCAATGTGATGGAGAATGAGCTGCTGGAAGCCTTTGAAATGATCCGCGAAAGTGTCGTTGATGTTGTTTATATTGTAGATTCTTACGGCAGTCTTGATCATAACGACATGAAATACCTGGTGGACAAGTTCAAAACCCATCTGCCTAACAAACGTCTGGGCGTACATACGCACAACAATCTGCAGCTGGCCTTCTCCAATACTCTTATTGCGGCTGAGCTGGGAGTAGAACTGCTGGATGCCTCCTGCTACGGAATGGGACGTGCCGCCGGGAACTGCCCGACTGAGCTGCTGGTTACCCACTTGAAGAATACCAAGTATACGCTGCGTCCGGTTCTTGATATTATCGAGCGTCTGATGATTCCGCTCTGTGAGAAAGAAGAGTGGGGATATATCATTCCATATATGATCACCGGCACTTTGGATGAGCACCCGCGCTCAGCGATGGCGCTCCGTTCATCAGAGGATAAAGATAAGGCTGTCGATTTCTATGACAAGCTGACAACGCCTGAGGTTAGCTTCGGAGATAAATAATCGTCTTCATACAAAAGTGCCGACCTCTGCCTCAGAGGGAGGTGCTTTTTCTTTTAAATATAAGTGGTGAGTGTAACTTTACAGGACATTACAGCCGATATTTAAATGTAGGGCTCAAATCATTCATTCATCTATATAGTAGATATCATTTTTTTAGACGCGAGGGACTTATGAGACAAGAAGAGAGAAAGACAATCCAAGCGGCGATTATAGGGGCCGCACTGTTCCTTCTAATTCAGATTTTCCGTACACCGCTTAGTCACATCGAGAATCAGGATGTACTGCTAGCACTCTATCTTATTATCGGCTGCTGCAATATTGCTTTTGGTTTTGCGATTTTTGCCCAAGGATGGCTGTTTTTCTCCGACAAATTATCCAGAGCAAGACTTTATACCTCCGCTTTATTTTTAGGAGTATGCATCTTTGATTTTCTACACACCTTAAGTTTTGTAGGAATTCCTGCAATATCTTCTATTATCAGCACGAATCAATCCCTTTGGCTGCTTACCTTTTCGCGTCTGGCCAGCGCATTCGGCATACTGTTTATTTTCAGCAAGGAAGACCAGCCTGTATCTGTAACGGGTAAAAAAAAGGTATTCGGTGTATCGCTCGTACTGATTGCCCTTTCGCTGTCGGTGCTGATCTTTAGCCATTCCATTGCTCAGGGATTTCCGGCCTATTCCTGGGTAAACACGATGAAGCATCTGGTGGATATGGCGGTGTTGTTTGTCTATCTGCTTAGTGTCGGCATTATTGTATACCCGGGCAGGGTTGAGAAATCAGCCTCTCTGCTCATTATTATCCGTGCCCTGATCTTTTTCGCCTTGAGTCAGGTATTCTTCATGAACCTGTTAAGTGTCGGGGAGATGGATTATCTCTTTGGAATGCTCAGCAGCGGAATAGCTTATTATCTGATGCTCACCGGGGTCTACCGGCTGACAATCGATGAACCTTACCATGAGAATCAGCAGGCGGAAGCACGGATTAACTATTTGGCGTATCACGATGATTTGACAGGTCTTCCGAATAGAAGGCGTCTGATGCAGCGAGTGGAAGAAATGATCGTGCAGAGTGAAAAAGATAAAAGCCGTGGATTCTCGGCGCTTGTCATTATGAATATTAATCATTTTAAAAATATCAATGACTCTTTGGGGCATTTCGCCGGCGATCTGCTGCTGCAGCTTGTTTCGGAGCGGTTTCAAAATGAGGTTCAGGTGAACGAAGAACTGTTCAGTATGGGGGCAGATGAGTTTGCCTTCTTGATGACGGAGCGGACTGGTGTAGAGAGCTGTCTGGTGCGCGCGTCAGAGCTTTTGCGGCTGTTCGAGACTCCAGTGCAGCTGGAATCCGGTGAATATCATATCTCTCTTAGCCTTGGGATGAGTATCCACCCCGGTGATGGGGATACCGCGGAGCAGTTGATCCAGAATGCGGATACGGCTGTCCATAATGCCAAAGAGCAAAACGTGGAGATCCGCCGCTATATACCATCCATGCAGATGAAGGCCAAAGAACGCCTCAAGCTGGAAAACGACCTGCGCCGGGCACTGGAGCGTGATGAATTCTATCTTGTCTATCAGCCGCAGGTACGGCTTGAGACCGAAGAGATTGTCGGGATGGAGGCACTGCTGCGCTGGAATCATCCGAAACGGGGGATGGTATCGCCTGTAGAGTTCATTCCGATTGCAGAAGAGAGCGGGCTTATCGTTCCTATCGGGGAGTGGGTACTCAAAACAGCCTGCCGGCAAAATAAAGAGTGGCAGGCAGTGGGATACCGCCCGATCTGTGTATCCATTAACCTGTCCATGCGACAGTTTCTACAGCCTAATCTGGCCGGTAAAATTGATGCCATCCTGCAGGAGATCGGTCTTGATCCTTGTTATGTGGATTTGGAAATTACGGAAAGCATGACCTTGGACAAGGAAACCGCTTTTGACCAGCTTAACCGCTTGAAGCGGCTTGGCGTATTCATCAGCATTGATGATTTCGGCACAGGCTATAGTTCCTTGCACTATTTGAAGAATATGCCGATTGACCGGCTGAAGATTGACCGTTCCTTCGTCTCTGAAGTGATGGAAGACAGCAATAATGCCGCAATTGTCTCTACGATTACATCCATGGCCCACCACTTGAAGCTGAAGGTTACTGCTGAAGGTGTAGAGAATAAAGATCAGCTGAACTTCTTACGCCAGCAGCATTGCCATGAAGCCCAAGGTTATCTGTTCAGCAAACCGGTAAAAGCCGCAGAATTTGAAACGGCATTCCTGAAGCCATTGCTGGAAGTATCAATGTAAGCGGAGTGGAAAGTCATTAGGGTTGCATTTTATTCATCGGAATGATACAATATCTTTTGTCTTCACTTTACGCTCGCGGGTGTAGTTCAATGGTAGAACTTTAGCCTTCCAAGCTAATAGCGTGGGTTCGATTCCCATCACCCGCTCCAATATTTAACTTCTAAAATCCTTGTTATGCAAGGGTTTTTTTCTACGTTTGCCCGTTTCACTATCAAAATCCTACTACCGTTCTACCGAAGCGGATGCGCTCGTCATGAAACATACGTCCTACGGGTTCGACGTGCTTGCTCTCGTTGGTGAACTCCGATTTAAACACCATTACACTCTTTCTGAACTGCATGAGGAGCTGAATCGCCGGGGAGTCGTGACCTCCGAGAGAAACTGCGAGCGGCTGTATGAGCGATACTTGACGCTACTTCGCGCTTCGGTTACCGACCATCTTCGTGAAATCTTAATTGAAGTGGTTAACGAGCAACGACTTATTAAAACGGCTCAGTCGTGTGGAGTATGAAGATTACTTTAAAGAGCGTAAGGGATGAGAGTCCCGGCTTCACGAAGGCACAAACCGCCTGCGCTTCCGCCGAGACCCTCATCTTTATTTAAGCCGTCTTGTAAAACGTATTTGTTTGCTAATTGGGCAGACGTAGTTTTTTTGTCCTCATATGAATGTTAATTTATAAGAGGGTATTTCCTGTGCGGTCTGTTCCAGTAGAAACAGCTTAACTTCTGGGTTGCATTTGCCGATAATATAAACAAATAAAACTACATGATGAGTGGAGGAAGTCTTTTGTCTTTTTCGATGCGCAGTAAGTTATACTTAAGTTTTTCTTCCATTATTGTTATTTTGCTGGTGACTGTTGCTGTATCTAATTCGATGACACAGCGCATCACCCATTTAACAAACGATATTACGCTTGCCCAGGAACGCTTGGAAAATGCTCAAATGTTAAATTTATTTGCCAGAATGGCCAATGATGATGGAGCGCATTATTTGCTTGCACCCGATCATTTAAAGGATAATTTTATGAGCAGATATAATACAGATGTAGAATCTGTAAAAAAAAAGTTGATGTACTTGAAAACAATTACTGAAAATAAGGAATCCAAAAGCATCCAAAAATTCGAACAGTATTGGGATACTTATCAGAAAAACACTGAAGAAATCATGAGTTTAAGAGAAAGCGGTGACCTAACGAATGCACAAGACCGATTCACAAGACGTTCATTCGATCCTGTCGCCTTCTCGCTTGTATCCTTTGCTAAAGAGGAAGAACTAAGAGTAGAACAATATAAAGACCAGATTGCAGCGGCCGGCCAAACAAACAAATTCGTAAATATCCTCATGGCCGCTATAGCGACTGTGCTTTCGCTTACGATTGCATTTTTAATATCTAACTATTTAATCCGCAGAATAAGATTATTGAAAACTTCGGCGATAACAGTTGCACAAGGAGACTTATCTGTCCCTGAACTGCATTTTAAAGGGAAAGATGAACTCACGGATTTAGCCGTGGCATTTAATACAATGACTCAATCACTTCGTTCATTGATCAGCAGTGCAGGTGATGTGTCCATGCAGGTAGCTGCCTCTTCTGCCCAGTTACAATTCAGTGCGGAGCAGACAAGCAGTGCTACTGCGCATATTGCCGCCATTATGCAGGAGTTTACGACTGGAACGGAAAAACAGGCCAATCATGTCGAGAAAGACATGCAGATTATCAAACAATTATCTACTAACGTTCATCAAATCACAGCAAATAATCAGACGGTACTTAACTCAATAAATACTACTTCAGAGACGGCTATACAAGGAAAGTTGGATCTGGTAAATGCTATTCAACAAGTGCGTGTTATCGAAGAGAGCAACACTAAGCTAGGCAGAATTGTATCCGGCTTTAACAACCAAGCTAATCAAATTGGAGAGGCTATACGACTGATTATGCAGATCACGAAGCAAACGGAGCTGCTTGCTTTGAATGCTAGTATTGAAGCTGCACGTGCAGGTGAGCACGGAAAAGGTTTTGCGGTAGTAGCAGGAGAGGTTCGCAAGCTTTCAGAGCAATCCAAAGAATCAGCTAATCAGATTGCTGCTCTGATTACCGGTATCCAGGAAGAGGCGGGTATAGCAAGAAGTGAAATGAATCATGGAACAATAGAAGTTCAGAAAGGGATCCAACTCATTGAAATTGCCGGCAACTCTTTTGAAGGGATTCTCAACCTGATCGGGAAGGTACAAAAGGATATTGTAGAAGTAACGCGCTCTATGGGATACATCCAGGAAGATACAGAGAACTTGGTTGGAACTATGGAACAAATATCTGAGATTGCCAAAGAAAATGCATCGGGTACACATGGTGTTGCCGCCTCTACCGAGCAGCAGCTTGCATCGATGGAAGAGATTTCTGCATCATCATCAGCTTTAGCCAACCTGGCAGAAGAGTTAAGTGACCTGATTGGTCAATTCAAATTGGCGAAAAAGGAAAATGAACAATGAGAAAAAAATTGAATATGCTTTTAGGCTCAGCATTAATGATGCTTCTACTTTCGGCTTGCGCTAATTCTGCAGCAGATAAAGTTGAGTTGACATTTTGGACGACTACGGATAAAGGGGAACAAACAGACTTTTTACAACAACGGATTGATGCGTATAATGCAGAACATCCCAACGTGAAAGTGACGCTTGCACCGGTGGATTTTAGTACTGCTTCAAACCAGTTTAAATCAGCTTTGCTTAGTGGCGAAAAGGTGGATATCTTTCGCTCAGATAATAGCTGGATACCAGAATTTGCGGACTTAGGGTTACTGTATCCACTGGATGAGCTAGCATCAGACAAAGATAGAGCAAGTTATGTTACCTCTGCTCTGCAATCAAACGAGTATCAAGGGAGCCTTTATGGTTTGCCTTCTGTGTTAGAAGCGCCGGCACTTCTATATAATAAACGGATATTACATGAAGCTGGATATAGTTCACCTCCAGCTACTATGGACGAATTGCTGCAGATCGCCAAGAAAGTTTCATCTAAAGATCGTTATGGAGTCTATTTAAATAATGATGCTTATTATGCATTGCCTTACCTATGGGCTTTTGGCGGAAGCACAATAACAGATGATAAAAAAATCGAACTTACGTCTGCTAATTCAATTAGTGCCTTATCCTTTATGCTTCAATTAAAACAAGAAGGGGCCACTCAGAAGTATCCTGATTTCAGTGATTCTTATAGCAGAATGATGCAGGATTTCTCAGAGGGGAAATCAGCAATGATTATCAATGGACCCTGGGCTGTTCTGGAAATTCTGGAAGGGAGCGAATTCAAGGACGCAGATAATCTTGGTATTGCTCAGATTCCGGCAGGACCAAACGGGCAAGGCTCTCCAATAGGTGGACATAGCTTCGTAGTTTCGAATTACAGTGATTATCCGGAAGAAGCTTACGAAGTCATTAAATATCTAACTAGTGAAGAAATCCAGCTACTCCAGTCGGAAAGACTTAGAACATTGCCTACACAGACCAGTGTCTATCAAAATCAAAAGCTGGCTGATGATCCCATTATCCAGGGATTTAAGGATCAGGTAGATGTAGCAAAAGCAAGGCCTCTAATTCCGGAAGGCTCCCAGATGTTTAACGATTTCACTCCTAATCTCACGGATATTTTACTTGGCAAACAATCTGTTCAGGCTGGCGTTCAAAAGATTGAACAAGCATGGAAACTTATGCTGAATATAGAGTGAATAGAAACACAGAAAAGCTAGGCTCTCGGAATACCCCGGGAGCCTGGCTTTATTACTGCATATATCACGTCACGAATACCTAGCGGTCTCGCTTATACCGTCTTCAGGAATTCAACAATCGTAAGCAAGCCCTTATCAAAGTTCTCCAGGTTGAAGTGCTCATCCGGAGCATGCAGGTTCTCGTCATCAAGACCAAAGCCCATCAGGACAACCGGCGCCTTCAGAATGCGGGAGAAGCTCTCCATAATCGGGATCGATCCTCCGTCTTTGGTGAAGAGCGCGCGGGTGCCGTATACTTTGCCAAAAGCATCTGCAGCCGTCTGCAGAATCGGGTTCGACGGATCAATGTTGAAGGCGCGCGCTTTTTCCATCTGCTTTACCTGTACTTTGGCCCCTGCCTGGATGTTGGCATTCAGATGAGCTTCCACAGCATCCAGAATATGCTGCGGATCCTGGTCGCCGACCAGTCGGCAGGTAATCTTAGCATGGGCTTCCTTAGGAATGACGGTTTTGCTGCCTTCCCCTTGGAAGCCGCCGTAGACACCGTTAAGCTCAAGCGTTGGACGGGCACCGACCCGCTCAACAAAGCTGTAGCCTTCTTCACCGTATAGCTGGTCGAGGCCGAGGGATTCTCTGATCTTCTCTTCATTCACACCTTGCTTAGCGAACTCTTCACGCAGCAGCGGGGAGAGCTCAGGTACGCCCTGGTAGAAGCCTTCAACGGCTACGCGGCCTTTGTCATCATGAAGCGAGCTGAGCAAGGAGACCAGCGCATGCAGTGCATTAGGGACCCCGCCGCCGTAAGAGCCGGAGTGTAAATCTGTAGAAGCCGTATGGACGCTGACTTCAAGGGAGCAGAGGCCACGCAGTCCTGTGCAGATCGCCGGGCGCCCGCGTTCCAGGAGGGCGGTGTCGGAGACAAGTACCGCATCTGCTGCCAGCTTATCCTTGCTTGCTTCCAGGAACGGAGGCAGATTTACGCTGCCGATTTCTTCTTCACCTTCGATGCACAGCTTGATATTGACCGGCAGTGTGCCTTCCTGTTTAAGGATCGCTTCGATGGCTTTGATGTGCATGAACACCTGGCCTTTATCGTCAGTTGCTCCGCGTGCATACAGCTTGCCGTCGCGGATTTCCGGTTCGAACGGAGGCGTTGTCCACAGGTTCAGCGGATCTACCGGCTGCACGTCATAGTGGCCATAGACCAGAATAGTAGGCTTCCCTGGAGCATGCAGGTAATCGGCATAAATTACGGGATGGCCTGCAGTAGGATGGATTTCAATATTCTCGAGGCCCGCGCGTTTCAGGGTGTCAGTCAGCCAATGAGCTGCCGAGTTTACGTCCTCTTTATGCACAGAAAGGGCAGAAATACTGGGAATGGCCAGCCATTCCTTCAGTTCAGCGAGCTGAGCATCGCGCTCAGCCTGGAAATATTGTTCATAAGTCATAGTGAATATGTACCTCCTTGGAGTTTCGCTGCGCAAAACCGTCCAGATAAGCTTAAATCCTGAACCGGACCGTTAATTGACCACCGGCTAGTTTGGCAGTGTAATGCATCCATTATACTGGAGAACTCATTATGGATCAAAACAGATTGTAAATCCGGTTACCAGCCGATCCAGCTTCAGCGTTTATACTAGCGATGTTTATAAAGAGATCAGTACTCTTCCGGTTGTTGATTACGTTCAGTAACCATGCTAGACTTAACTGACCTATGGCGCAAAAAGGCACTATTGATGCTTAGGTTACATGGAGGTAGGTAAGCTGATGGACCGATCATTCATTGCGCAAGGCCGGCTGCAGCCGGTGCTGGAGGATTGCACCATTACCCGGCAGATTCTGGACCGGGTCGGCGATAAGTGGAGTGTGCTGATCATCGTCAATCTCGGTACCGGACCCTTGCGGTTCAAGGAGCTGCAGCGGCGCTCCGTTGGCATCTCACAGCGGATGCTGGCCCAGACCCTCCGTTTTTTGGAGCGGGATGGCATGGTCTGGCGCAAAGCTACACCCACGGTCCCTTTAACGGTTGAATATGGTCTAACTGCGTTGGGGGAATCCCTGCTGCAGCCGCTGACTTCTCTGGTCGGTTGGGTAAACAGGAATCGTGAAGAAGTTACTAGTGCACGTATAAACTATGACAGCAGGCTAGAGGATGCCATAACGGCAGACAGCCTGGAAGAAACAACAGCATCGCCAGCGGCGGGAGCGATAGGAGCGGAATAATAGTGTCAGCGAATTCACAATCAGGTTTGGAGCATGAAATGGAACAAGTTCAGAAGGGGGAGATTCCCGCTTATATTTATACATATGCCTGTTCCGGGGACGAGTTGGATTTATGCGGTATGGAACTGCGCTGTTTGTTTGGCCAAGCAATTCCTCCGGGGATCTTCGCCAGCAGTATTAATGTAGAAGTCAGCCGCAGTCCGTTTATCAAGGAACGGATTGATGTAATGTACGCCGGAGACAGCCTGATGGAAATTTATAAGCAGACAGAGCAGGTAGAGGTGGACGGAAAGACCTTTAAGGTGATTTTTGTGAAGACCAATGATTTGTCCCCGGAGGAAAAAATAGAGTACGATGAACGCAGAGGGATTGAGCGGGAAATCGGCTTGCGCATCGAGGGAGAGGCGGATGTGAACCATCCGGAGCTAGTGTACGGTATCGTAACGCTTGGCGGCCGCTGGTACTTCGGTGTTTACCATAAGAATCAGGCTACCTGGTTCCGGCAGATGAAGAAACCGCGCAGTTACTCCATCGCACTCAGCACAAGGGTGGCCCGGGCGGCGGTCAATATGGCTGTACCGGCTCCGGAGGGTGTCAGAGTCATTGATCCCTGCTGCGGTATCGGAACGGTAATGGTCGAAGCGCTGTCTATGGGAATTGATATTGTCGGGCGTGACATTAATCCCTTCATTGCGGCGGGAGCACGGACGAATATTGCCCATTTCGGCTTTGAAAGTGAGGTCACCCTGGGGGATATCGCCGACATAACGGAGCATTACGATGCAGCGGTTGTGGACATGCCTTATAATTTGTACTCGAGCATCACGCCTGAAGAGCAGTTTGATATCCTGGTTAATGCCCACAGAATTGCTGACAGGGTTGTCATTGTTGCCATTGAAGCGATGGACGAAATGATCGCAGCTGCCGGGTTTGAAATTATAGACCGCTGTGTGGCCAAAAAAGGCCAGTTCTCCCGTCATTTGATGCTTTGCAGATAACTTAACAATCCGCAGAAACATAAAAACTTGAGTGGAGGCGCTGCTGTGATGGAAGCGAAATGGTTGACCTGGGCCAAGGAAATTCAGGCCATTGCCCAGACGGGTCTTACATACGCCAAGGATGTATACGATATTGAGCGGTATCAGGCGCTGCGTGAGCTTAGCGTAGATATTCTGGCGAATTATACGTTTGAGAGCAAGGAGAAGATCCGGCTCGCTTTTGCAGAGGATGAAGGATACTGTACACCAAAGGTGGATATCCGCGGCGTTATTTTTCAGGATGGGAAAATTTTGCTGGTCCGCGAGAAGCTCGACGGTAACTGGGCGCTTCCCGGGGGCTGGGGGGATATCGGGCTGTCTCCGAAAGAGGTGGCGGTCAAGGAAATCGCCGAAGAGTCAGGTTATCAGGCTGAAGCGGTTCGGCTGCTCGCTGTGCTGGACAAAAAGTTCCATAATCACCCGCCGGAGCCGTATCATGTATACAAATTTTTTATTCTGTGCCGGATTACAGGAGGAGAAGCATCGGAAGGTGTGGAAACTAACGGAGTCGGCTTTTTTGGTGAAGATGAACTGCCTGAGCTGTCGCAGGAACGGAATACGGAAAAGCAGATCAAGATGCTGTTCGAATTCCTAAAAAATCCTCAAAAGCCAGTCATTTTGGACTAGGAAAGTGCATATAATGTATGACAAAGTGAAATATAAGTTTTAATTGAGGCAAAAATTGGTTAATAATAAACATGAAAGCCTTTTCAAAAAAATCCGCTGAGCCTTTATATCTAAAAAATTATCCGGAAACACAACTTTTTGGGCCGGGCGGTCTACATTTTTTCCTCTACTGTGACGATAAGATATTTTAGGAGGGGATCGCATGGAACAAGAAGAGTTGAGACTTCCGCTTACACAGGAGAGTGTAACACGTCCTGCCGAAGGCAATATTGCTACCGGACTGGTATGGGGTATTCTGATCAGCATTCCCTTATGGATCTCAGTATTCGGCTGGATCATGGGAATCTGGCGGTAAACAGCACCCGAAGAATTACATCCTACTTGAATTGCAACTATACAATGAAGGCTGCCTCTCCGCCACGGAAGAAGCGGCCTTTTTAATTCTAACTACTTTATGCTCCGTAAAAAAGGCTGTGCCCCTGTTAAGGATGGCACAGCCTTTTTGCTTCTGGTTACGGCATTGGCTTCACATGTACCAGACGGAAGTTCTCACACACTACTTTCATAGTAGGATCGAAAGGCATGCCGTAGCGATTAAATTCTCTTGTAAAATATACCTCGTGCTCATGACGCCACGATTTCAGCGAACGGTCATCTTCGCCCTCGGAATAAGCGAATTCCGCAGTCACTTCATTAAAAGGGACAGTCTCGATATGCGTTGTTTCGATGATTGCCCTGGGCACGCCGTCTCCATCCAGCAGGATAGAATGGCCGCCGATAAAAGGCAGACTCAATCCCTGCTTTTCGAACAGTACCTTATTGGAGGCAGTCCCTGTCTTAATTCCTTGCAGTACCAGCTCCAGGAGCTCGTTTGCCAGCCGGGGGCTGTCACCGAAGGCCCATGCACTGTCGTATTTATCCTTTGCCTCCGGGTGCTCCTCTACATATGCGTTCCAGTAGTCTGCTATAGCTGTGTTTTCTGTCATTCCACTCACCTTCTCCCCTCAAATTAAATCCGCTTCGTTCATCCAGGCTGTATATAGATCATCCAGCTGGGCCTGCGCGGCATCCCGCGAGCGCTGTAGCTCAGCCAGCTTCAATGCATCGCTGGCGATAGAGGGCTCCAGCATCTCGGCATCAATGCGGCTCACCCGTTCTTCGGCTGCCGCGATCTCTTCCTCACAGCGGACCGCAGTAAGCGGTTTGCGGGAGGAAGCGGGAGGAGTGGAGCTGCCGCTTCGTGCGGAATCATTTTTTGGCGGACCGCCGGCTTTTGAACCGGCTGCCTCTGCTTCTGAAGAACGGGCAGCGGCTTTCTCGGCCTGTTTCACTTTGTAATATTCATAATTCCCGGAGAATGCATGGAACCGGCCGTCTTCAATCGACCACAGCTTGCCGAAGCAGCGGTTGATGAAATAGCGGTCATGCGAAACCGCCAGCACGGTGCCGGGGAATTCCTCCAGCGCTTCTTCCAGCGCCTCGCGGGAATCAATATCGAGATGATTGGTCGGCTCATCAAGAATGAGCAGGTTTGGACGGCGGTGCATCAGCACCGCGAACCGCAGCCGCGTCCACTCTCCGCCGGAAAGATTGGTGATGTCCTTAAATACATCACTGCCGTAGAAGAGGAAGCGGGCAAGCTGACCACGGGCTTCGCCTTCCTCCAGTCCCGCCTCTTCACGGAAATAACGCAGTACAGAGAGCTTGCCTTCCTCAGGCACGGCTTCCTGGGCGAGATAGCCTACAGCCGCCCGTGAGCCCAGTGTGCAGCTTCCGCTGTCCGGGGCCTCCTGGCCGAGGATCATCCGCAGCAGGGTACTTTTGCCGGCGCCGTTGCCTCCGATGAGTGCGGTGGTTTCTCCGTATCTCAGGATATCGCTGGCTCCTGTGAAGAGGACGCGGCTGCCATAGCTTTTGCTGATCTGGTCCAGGATAACGACCTGATTGCCGGTTCGGTCATCCTGCTGCAGCTGCAGATCCATCGCTTTGCGCTCCAGGACCGGACGTTTGACCTTGACCATACGGTCCAGCGCCTTTTGCATCGAGGCGGCCCGGCGGTGGAAGGAAGGGTTCGGCGGATTGGAACGGTTGCCCCATTCGATCAGCCGCTTGATGCTTTCCTGCATCTGTTTGATTTTCTTTTGCTGCTCCTGGTAATCGGCGAACTGCTGAAGCAGCCGGGCCTCTTTCTCTATCTGATAACCACTATAATTAGTGTGGTACGTAATGGCTTCACCGTCTTCAATTTCAACCACCTTCCTGACGACGGCATCGAGGAAATAGCGGTCATGGGAAATGGCCAGTACGGTGCCATCGTAGTTCTGGAGGTACTGCTCCAGCCATTCGATAGCCTCCATGTCCAGGTGATTGGTCGGCTCGTCAAGCAGCAGAACGTCGGGTCGGCGCAGCAGCAGCTCAGCCAGACCGACCTTTGTTTTCTCGCCGCCGGAGAGGGAAGCGAATACGCGGTCATATTGGGAGGCAGTGATGCCGAGGCCTTGCGCGACGCGCTGGATGGACGAATCAATCTCGTACCCTCCGGCCGCTTCGAATTTCTCCTGCAGGCTGCCGTATTCTTTGAGCAGCCTATTCCAGGCAGCTTCATCAGTCCCGGTGCCAGGCCCGGACATTTGCTGCTCCAGTTCCCGCAGCCGGCTCTGCCACGCGAGAGGTTCGGCAAAGCTGCGCTGCAGTACGGCATAGACAGTTTCCTGAGCGTCGGCTTCTTGGATCTGTGCGAGCAAGCCGACAATGCTGCCCCGGCGGATGGATATTTGTCCTTGATCCGGACGTTCTTCTCCGCTCAGCAGCCGGAAGAGGGTGGTTTTGCCGCAGCCGTTGCGGCCGATCAGGCCGATCTTTTCGCCCTGACGGATATCGAAGGTGATGTCACTCAGTACGAGCTGGGCACCGTGGTATTTCTGAACATTTTGACATGAGATGATCATGTGTATTCTCCTTTTTAGAATGCCCTGAGCCGCTTAATCAGGATGGAGGCCGAAAAAATGAACATAAAAAAGCCGCGAGGAAATTTCCCCGCGGCCTTGAACAGTTCTCCGGTCTGGTCTATCCGTTGAAGTGTGGCTGGAAAGGCATTTCACAATGGTTTAGTGTTATTAAATTCTTGTAAATGGACAGACTTCTCCCGTTGACGGCATTTACATGAACGATGCCAGACATGATTGTAATCAGCCGGCTATTAACACTATTAGTCACATTGTGATCCATTCCTCCACACCTCCTTCGTAACAAATTTAAAGTTAGTTTAACCAATATCTTCAGAATATGCAAGGGCAAAAGGGATTTTTTACCGCATATAACTCCGGCGGCACAAGTAGGATGTTAGGGAGCGGTGCTGGCCGCCCAAATTTTTGTCACGGGAAAGAGGAGAGACTATGGCGATTTTTAACGGTCTCCTGGGAAATGCAACCCAGGTTGAGCTAGCCGATGTACAGCGGGAGTACGCACGGATTCTGGCCCCTCAGGAGAAGATTGAACGGGCATATAAGCTAATCAGGGATATGTTTATTTTTACGGATAAACGGCTGATTCTCGTCGATAAACAGGGTGTAACCGGCAAGAAGACACAGTACCACTCTATACCCTATAAGAGCATTTCCCATTATTCCGTGGAGACGGCGGGCCACTTTGATCTGGATGCGGAGCTGTGTCTGTATGTATCCGGCAGTGCCCTGCCGCTGAAGAAGACGTTCAATAAATCGGTTAATATTTACGAGGTGCAGGCGGTGCTGTCGCAGTATATTTTGAAATGAACACCAGAGAGTCCGGCCACGGCTAGACCGTATAAGGAAGCAGAAACGCTCCATAGGCAAAAGCGGCAACAATCACAAGTGCAGGATGCAGCTTCAGCCACTTCATGGCGGCAAAAGCTATCACGGCAATGATAAGTGTCTGCCAGAACCCGATGGCTTCTGCCGGACTTTTCGCCATTTGAATCGTAAGCACAGTCATCATAATAGCAATTACCGGCTGCACGAGCAGAGTCATCCCTTTTACGACAGGAGACTGCTTATATTTCTGCATGACCTGGAGGAGGATAATCAGCGCAGCGGCAGAAGGGAGGACGGTAGCGAGCAGCGCAAGAATAACTCCAACCCAGCCATAGACATCATAGCCGACGTAAGCAGCGATTTTAGTGGCAATCGGACCCGGCAAGGCATTGCCAAGCGCCAGCATATTGGAGAATTGCTCGTCGGTGAGCCAGCCGTAATGCGGGACTATTTCTTCATACATCAGCGGAATGGAGGAGGGGCCGCCGCCATAGCCGAGCAGATTAGCCATGAAAAATCCAAAGATCAGTTCCAGCCATTCCATTAGGCGGTCCCTCCCTTCTTATTCTTCCCCGCAAGTATCCGGTAATGAACCGTTCCGTAACTGAGATAGAGCACAATGACGATGGCCGGGTGCAGATGCAACACTTCCAGCAGCACCAGCGCCAGTACGAGAAAAGCACTTCCAATCCACTTTCCAAGCCCTTTGTAAGCTTTTTGTGCGAATTCGTACGCCATCATTCCGAGCATCACCGCGATCACGGGCGAAACGGCGGCGATCATTCCCGCCACGGTTTTGGAGCCGCTTAAATAATTAACGGCAGAGAGCAGCGCGATCATTGCAATACAGCTGGGCAGGATATGCGCCAACACGGAAAGTATGGCCCCGCGGACTCCCTTTAGCTTATAGCCGAGATAGGCCGCCATTTTGGTGGCGATCGGTCCCGGCAAGGCGTTTGCGATAGCCAGCGTCTCGCCGAACTCGTCATCTGTCAGCCAGCCGTACCTGCTTACGGCATCATGCCGGATCAGCGGGATGACAGACGGTCCTCCTCCGTAGCCGAGAATTCCCGTTCTGCACATCGCTACTGCAAGCTGCGCATATTCATTATTGGTTGATTTCACGGGACTCCCCCTAAAAAGTTTAGAAACGTAGTCTGAGTTTGACTCATTCTATAACAACTGGTATGAGGGCAACTACTGCTCATGCCGGATTTGCGTAAATCTTTGTGCATGGCTCACAAAAACAGGCCGGCTGAATTTGAGTTTGCCCTTAACACATTGACAGGGGAATTTGCTGTACGGTTAAATGACACTAACCTTAAGCGTTTCATGAAATGGAGATGGGTGCATGACGACAGGGCCAGTAATCGGCACAAAAACAATGGTGGTCAGCCCCCATTACTTGGCTTCCGCGGCCGGGGCGGGAATCCTGCAAAAAGGGGGCAATGCCTTTGATGCGGCGGTAGCGGTCAGTGCAACGCTCGCCGTAGTCTATCCGCATATGACCGGGCTGGGCGGTGATGCCTTTTGGCTCACTTACAGTGCCGGCGAAGGGAGCGTCCGGGCTTACAACGGCAGCGGACGATCCGGCTACGGCGTCCGCAGGGACCGGTACGCCGGGGAAGCAGCGATTCCCCGGCGGGGGATCCGCAGCGCCATTACGGTGCCCGGAATGGCGGACAGCTGGGCGGCGGTCCAGCGCCAGTACGGCCGCCTGACCTTTGCGGAGGTGCTGGAGCCGGCGATCGGCTACGCCTCCGCAGGGTTTCCGCTGTCGCCGGATCAGTACGGGGGCAGTATCTTAGCCGGAGCCGCGCTGACGCCCGAGGCGGCGGCGATCTATCTTCCCGGCGGACGGCCTCCGGCTGTCCACGGGAAGTTCGTGCAGACGCAGCTGGCCGGGACGCTGCAGTTACTTGCGGCAGGCGGACGCGACGCCTTCTATAAGGGGGCAATTGCGCAGAATATAGCTAATTATATGCATGCCGCCGGCGGGTATCTCACCCGTGATGATTTTGCCGATCATCACGGGGAATGGGTAGACCCCGTCTCCACCGATTATCACGGGCATACTGTCTATCAGGCACCGCCCAACTCACAGGGCTTTGCGGCACTGATGGCGCTGAATATACTGGAGCACTTTGATTTCGGGAATATCGAACAGGGTTCCTACGAGTATTATCACCTGCTCGCAGAGGCTTTGAAGCTGAGCTTCCGCGACCGGGATCAGGTGCTTACCGATCCGACATTCCATAAGGTCCCGCTGGACCAGCTGCTGGATAAGCAGTATGGCGGGCAGCTCGCGGCATCCATCTCCATGCAGCGGGCTGCAGCGCTGGGCAGCGAGCCGATTGGCCGGGATACGGCCTATGCCGCTGTAGTGGACGGCGAGGGCAATGCGGTATCGTTCATACAAAGTCTTTATTTTGAATTCGGATCAGGTGCTGTGGCTGGAGAGACGGGAATTCTGCTGCAAAACCGCGGCTCCTTCTTCTCGCTCGATCCTGCACATATCAATACGCTGGAGCCGCATAAGCGTACGTTTCACACGCTTATGCCGGCCATGGCCTGTAAGGACGGCAAGCCCGCCTTTCTGTATGGCACGCAAGGCGGAGAAGGGCAGCCCCAGACCCAGACGATGCTGCTGACACGGATGCTGCATTACGGCATGAATCCGCAGGAGGCGGTGAATGCACCGCGGTTCGTGTGGGGCAGAACCTGGGGAGAACCGACGCAGGAGCTGAAAGTGGAGAAGCGCGTAGGCCAGCATGTGCTTGATGACCTGGCCACAGCCGGCCATATTGTCCGGCAGGCCGAAGAATATGACGGCATCATGGGCCATGCGCATGCCATCGCCATTGACGGCAACGGTTACCGCAGCGGCGGTACTGATCCGCGCTGCGATGGTGCAGCCATTGGCTGGTAGGGCATTGCGGCGGTATAAGAATCAGTTCCCCGTTCGGTCCGGGAGGAAAGGAGAGGAAGAGATGGTCCTTAATAATCAACATGGCGCTTTCATTGTTCCGGAGCTTGAAGTAACCGGCCGGAAACAAGGCGTGTTAGAAGGTCTAAGTTTTGCTGTAAAGGATGTGTTCGCCATAGCCGGGCACAGCTCTTCCGCCGGGAATCCCGACTGGCTGCGCAGTCATGAACCATCTGCCGCCCATGCGGCGGCGGTGCTTAAACTGCTGGAGGCTGGAGCCTCTTTACGCGGAGCTGCCCATACGGATGAGCTGATGTATAGTCTGGGCGGTGAGAATTACCACTACGGTACACCGCTTAACCCGCGCGGACCTGGCCGGATACCGGGCGGTTCCTCAAGCGGCTCGGCAGTGGCGGTAGCCTCCGGAGAAGCAGACTTCGCGCTCGGAACGGACACGGGCGGTTCAATCCGTGTTCCCTCGTCCTATTGCGGGGTGTATGGCTTTCGGCCGACGCATGGGGCGGTGGAGATGGACGGGGTGATTCCGCTGGCACCGGGGTTTGACACGGTGGGCTGGATTGCGGACAACCCGGAACTGCTGCTGCGGATAGGCAAGGTGCTGCTCTGTAAGGAACAGCTGCCATTACACCAGAATAGTGACAGAATGAGCAAACTGTACATCCCTGCGGATGGCTGGGCGCTGGCGGAGCCTGCAAGCTCTGTTTTCCTTAAGCAAGACCTCCCCCGGTTGCAAGCTGGAGCAGATGAGACGCTGGAAACAATTGTTTCAGCAGAAGGCCTGAAGACCTGGATGGATGTGTTCAGGGAGCTGCAGGGTACAGAAATCTGGGCCACCCATGGAGCGTGGATTGAGCAGGAGCAGCCGGTCTTTGGCCCGGACATTGCCGCACGCTTCACATGGGCAGCAACCATTGCCGGGGAGGATCACAGCCGGTCCATGTCGCTGCGCCAGGAGATCACAGCCAGGCTGCGGGATCTGCTTGGGGAAGACGGATGTCTGGTCATCCCGACCGTTCCCGGACCGGCACCGCTGCGCGGCGGTGATCTGCAGCAACTGGAACTGAACCGCAGCGGAGCCATGATGCTCTGCTGTATTGCGGGGCTGGCGGGACTGCCGCAGATCACGCTGCCGGTTCATGGCCCAGGCGGACTACCGCTGGGACTGTCTGTCATCGGCGGTTACGGCCAGGATCTCCGCCTGCTCTCATGGGTCCGGCAAAATTGGAATTAGAAGCAAATAAACGTTGGCATACCCGGCTTCCGTCTCTGCGTATTCACGCGGGAACGGAAGTTTTTTTATTCATCCCTCACACTCCGCGCTATTTCGGGCTCCCCTCCATTAACCATTCATAAGCCAAACGCAGCGCCGGAATCTGGACCGGTCAGCGAATAGAAGTACAATCGTTAATATTTTGTGACATGCGTAATATTATCTAACATGATATACGAAAGTTTTAAACTTTCTCTTTCAATAAGAGGTCATTTTATCTATAATGTTACATAAAGTAACATAAAGTAACATAAAGGCCGAACGATAATAAATGAACTTATTTGAGGAGGGGTGGCATGCATCTTACCGTTGAAGAAGCGTTGTCCATTTATCCTTTATCCGAAGCAAAACTTATAGCCGGAGCTAAGGGGAAGCACAGAATTGTGAAGTCGATTAATGTGATGGATGCGCCGGATATTTCGGACTGGATTAAAGAAGGGGAAATGCTGCTGACAACAGCCTATTTGATCAAGGACAGCCTGGAGGATGCGTCTGCACTGCTGCACACCCTGAACCGCCGCGGTTCTTCCGCCTTGGGCATCAAGTTAGGCCGCTTCTGGGATACGGTCCCGGAGGAGCTGATCGCTGAAGCGGAGACGCTGAATTTTCCGCTGATTGAGCTGCCGTTCCAGTTTACATTCTCCGATCAGATGAACGGGCTGTTTCGTGCAGAACTGTCGCGCAGCACCAGCATGCTGCAGAGTATTATGGATAAGCAGCGCAAGCTGATGCGCTTCGCGCTACGCTCCGGACGGAGCCGTCCGCTGTTCGAGTCGGTATCCGAGGTCATTGGCTACCCGCTTGCGGTTGTCAGCGCCCGGGGAGACGCGGTGTACAATAATTCGGAGTACGAAGACCGACAGCTGCTGGAAGGCTGGCCTTGGCAGAACCGCAATCAGCGTATTCGCATCGGTGACAAAACAGGCCTGCGGATACCGTTGATGCAAGGGGAGAAATGCTCCGGCTATTTATTATACTGTTCGATTGATCCGCTGCTGCTCCCTGTGGAAGAGAGCTTATTTGTCCAGGGAGCCGAACTTATTTCCTTTCATATTCATTCCGGTTATGAAGATTATTTTGAGCATGCCGAGCACCGTGAATTCAGCAGTCTCCTGCGCCGGTGCCTGAAGGGCGGATTGTCCTGCAGCGAGCTGTCCCAGGCCGCAGTCAAGCTGGAAGTGACACTGTTACATTCCCCTTTTCAACTGGTGCTTACCGATACAGCCTCTATTGGAGATGACAGGCAGGGGGAGCTGCTCCGGCTGAAGGAAGAATATGCAGAGCGTCCTGCCCTGCGAGAACTGAATGCCATTCATGTCATCATGGATGAGGGGCTAGTATCACTGTTGCCGGTTAGCCAGCACACCCCTGAGCAGTTTCGTGCTCTGATAAATGAATGTTTTCACAATTTGAAGCTTGATA
Source organism: Paenibacillus tianjinensis (assembly GCF_017086365.1). Classification (NCBI taxonomy): domain Bacteria; kingdom Bacillati; phylum Bacillota; class Bacilli; order Caryophanales; family Paenibacillaceae; genus Paenibacillus; species Paenibacillus tianjinensis. The sequence goes on from NZ_CP070969.1 coordinate 1,322,350, forward strand.
AAGCATACTATCCCCGGGCGGCCGTCAGCAGTATTAAGGTGAAACCGGAAGGGCTGAAGGAAGCTTTTGTCGAGGTAAGGGAATGCATGTCGATGGTCCGGCAGTGGGGGGCGTACGGGAATGTGGTGCATTACCGCCAGCTTGAACTGCATCTTCTGCTGGGCCAGATTCCGGCGGATACGATGGAAAAGTATATTAACGGCAATCTGCGCGGGCTGCTCAGCCGGGAGCCGGAGTACGTCAAGGAGATGCTCCATACGCTGGAGGTCTATCTGGACAATGACGGACATGTGAACGAAACCGCCAAAAAACTGTTCATTCACCGCAATACTGCCACTTACCGGATTGAGAAGTTAAGTGAGCTTCTGGATGTCGATTTCAAAAAAATTAATGACCTGATGAGGCTGAAGCTGGTATTCGTATTCCGCAAAATGCTGGAACGCGAATGAGTCCTCTGGTATTGCTAAGGAATTAATCCCAATTACAACAGGCGCTGCCGAAAGGAGTGGAGAGCTTTGAAAATAGCCGGTATTTATCTGGCGGCAGGACATAACAGACGAGCGGGCGTGTCGAAATCATCGCTTAAGCTATCCCCGGAGGTCTCGCTTAGAAGTGTCGTGCTCAGTGAGCTTGACCGCTGCGCCCTTGAACCGCTGGTGGTTGTTGTTCGGGCAGATGATCATTTAGAATGGCTGCCTCCTGCCGGTGAACAGCACGTAAGGCGTACCGAAACCTGCCTGACCGCTCATTTGGGACTTTCATTTTCCCTGCGCTGCGGGCTGAATGCAATTCTGCCGATGCAGCCTGATGCGGTAGTTGTGGCTCTTGCTGATCAGCCGTTTATTACGGAATCACTTGTGAACCGGTTGATCGGCACTTTTGAGCGGAACCCGGGACTCGATTATGTGACCAGCACCAATGAGGGAATGGTAATGCCGCCCGCTCTATTCTCCAGAGGAATGTTTAAGGTACTGCAAGGGTTGGACGATGATAAGGGGGCGGAAGAAATTCTGTGTTCGGCTGAATATAAAGGGGTAGTCCTGGAACCGGATGCCGTCCGCCTTTTCATGGATAACTGTGCGCCGTTTGATTCAGTGCAAAACCCGAAGGAATGGAGTATTCATGGAGAAAGCTGACCTCAAGAGACGTGTATCCAGATAAATGTCATAAAATATCACATATTTTAAGTATAATTACTCTCGTTTTAGTGCATTAGGCACAAAAAAAGTAGGACTTCTTATTACAAGGCACAAACGTATGTTATATAAATTTACGTAAACGTCCGGTCTCAGTATAGTAGAGATACATTAATGGTTACAGCCATTAGGAGAGATATCCTGGAGGAGGAGAATTATGAAAAAAAGGGGTCAGGGATTTACTTTAAGCTTTGTGCTCATGTTCCTGCTTGCAGTAGTACTGGCGGGCTGCGGAAGCAACAACAATGCGGCTAACACAGCTGCTACGGAGGCGCCGGCGGCAACGAATGCGGGAACGGCAACAGAGGCGGCAGCAACAACAGAGCCGGCTGCAAAGAAGCCGACGGTTGCTTTTGTCTACATCGGACCTCCGGGTGACGGCGGTTATACCTATCAGCATGATCAAGGCCGTCTGTACATGGAGAAAGAGCTGGGCATCACTGCAGATACTGTGGAGAACGTTCCGGAAAGCGCGGATGCTGAACGGATCATTACAGAGCTTGCCCAGAACCATGATATCGTATTTACAACAAGCTTCGGATATATGGACTTTACGCTTAACGTAGCCAATAAATTTCCAAATGTGAAGTTTATGCATGCTTCCGGCTACAAAACAGCAGCAAACATGGGTACTTACTTCGGTAAAAACTATCAGGGAAGCTATTTATCAGGGATTGCAGCCGGCAAAATGACTAAGAATAACCAGCTTGGTTATGTTGGAGCCTTCCCGATCAGCGAGGTTATCTATAACCTTAATGCCTTTACTCTGGGCGCCCAAAGTGTAAATCCTGATGTGAAGGTAAGCGTAGTATGGACTAACACATGGTATGACCCGGCAACGGAACGTCAGGCCGCAATCAGCCTGTTGGATAAAGGCGCAGATGTACTGATGGCTTATCAAGATTCTCCTGCAACACTCCAGGCAGCACAGGAACGCGGCGCATTTGCCGGAGGCAATGACTCCGACATGGGCAAATACGCTCCTGACAATTATTTGACTAACCCGGTATGGAACTGGGGTCCGTATTACACCAAGGTGGTTCAGTCTGTTATGGATGGAACCTGGACCAATGAGCAATATTCCGGCGGCATGGATGACAAGATGGTCGATATTGCACCATTTGGCAACAAGGTTCCGGATGATGTGAAGAAGCTGGTGGAAGATGCCAAAGCCAAGATTATCAGCGGTGAGCTGAATGTATTTACTGGCCCGATCTCTGATAACCAAGGCAAAGAGCAGGTTAAGGCAGGTCAGACACTGACCCTTGAGGAAGTACTGGGTATGAACTGGCTGGCAAAAGGCGTAGAGGGCACAATCCCGCAATAATGTTTTAATCATAATTTCATATGCATGTCCTTATGGGTGGGGCGGGTTCCGTTAAGGTGGAACCTTCCCCACCCGTACTACAACTATAAGGAAAGGAGCATCCCAAAATGCAGGACCATTCGGTTGAAATGCGCGGGATTGTGAAGAAATTCGGTTCTGTAACGGCAAGCGATCAAGTCGATTTTTCGGCAAACGCGGGTGAGGTTCACGCGCTGCTTGGTGAGAACGGAGCAGGTAAGAGCACGGTTATGAGCATGCTGTCAGGTGTATACCGGGCGGATGAAGGCGAGATTCTGATTCATGGCCAGACCGCCAGAATCCGGTCGCCTAAGGATGCAGCACTCCTGGGTGTCGGTATGGTATTTCAAAACTTCAGACTGGTGCAAAGTCTCACAGCAGCGGAAAATATCGTGCTTGGCGAAAAGTCGTCTTTCTGGCGGGGAAGTAAGTGGATCAAGCATAAGCATGAAGAAATTGAGGCGCTGGGAGAACGGTTTGGATTGAAATTTCCGGTTGACCGTCCGATCTGGCAATTGTCCGTCGGTGAACAGCAGCGTGTGGAAATCGTCAAGACACTGTACCGGGGGGCAGATATTATTATTTTGGATGAACCCACCTCTGTGCTTACTCCGGGAGAAGCGGAGCAGCTGTTTGAAACACTGAGGGTGATGAAGCAGGCGGGCAAGACAGTGATTATGACTACGCATAAAATGAAAGAAGTGATGGCTTCTTCCGACCGGATTTCTGTTATGCGCAAAGGAAAGATGATTGCTACGCTGGCTACGGCGGATACGGATGAGCTGGAACTGGCCCGGCTGATGGTAGGCAGAGAGGTAACGATCAGCCGCCAGGAGCGTGAGGTCACCCAAGGTGAGCCTTTGCTTATCGTTAACCGGCTGGAAGTCTCAGCCGATCATGGCCGCAAGGCACTCGACAACCTGTCGCTGAAGGTATGTGAAGGTGAGATTGTCGGGGTTGCGGGGGTAGCAGGCAACGGCCAGAAGGAGCTGGCAGAAGTGCTTACAGGGCTTAGAACCTGGAAGAACGGCGAGATTATTTTTGATGGCAGCAAGGTGACGACAGCTTCGGTCAGAGGAGCGATCGATTCAGGGATATCCCATGTGCCGGAGAATCGGATGAAGAGCGGTCTGGCCGGACGGCTGGGCTCGGTGGATAATCTGCTGTTTAAGTCCTACCGCAGTGAAGAGCATTCCAAATTCGGCTTTTTGAAAGCAGCAAAGAACCGTCTATGGTCCCAGGAGCTGGTCCAGCGGTTCAATGTGAAGACACCTGAGCTCGATACACCGGTTCAGCAATTGTCCGGTGGTAATCAGCAGAAACTGCTGTTTGCCCGTGAGGTCAGCCATAAGCCGAAGCTGATGGTTGCAGTTCACCCTACACAGGGTCTGGATGTGGGAGCGACGGCCGGGGTGCATGAGCTGCTGATGGAGCTGCGCAGTTCAGGGAGTGGAGTGCTGCTGATTTCTGAGGATCTGGATGAACTGCTGCAGCTGTCTGACCGGATTCTGGTTATATACAACGGCACCATCATCGGTGAAAGTGATCATGAGCACGCGGACAGAGAACAAATCGGTCTGATGATGGCCGGAATCAGGCACAGGGAGGGGAGTGCGGTATGAGTCCGAAAAATGGAAGCAATTCTGCAGCAGCAGTGCTGGAGCCGGCTCCGGCTAAGACCGGTAAACGGTTCTCGCTGCGGCTGGAATACGATTCAAGCCGTACCCGTTCTCCGTGGTGGTCGCCGATTCTGTCCGTTATACTGGCGCTTCTGCTGTGTGCGATATTCATTGCCGCTAACGGGATGAGTCCGGTTACGGTATATGAAAAGATGTTTCGGGGGGCCTTCGGTACCTCCTATGGCTTCACAGAAACGATGGTAAAAGCGATCCCGCTGCTGCTGTGCGGACTAGGCATCGCTGTTGCTTACCGGATTTCCGTCTGGAACATCGGTGCCGAAGGACAGCTGACCGTCGGGGCGATGGCGGCTACGGCGGTTACGATTTATTTTCCGGATCTCCCCTCCTTCTGGTCGATAACGCTGATGCTGTTATTCGGTACAGCGGCAGGGGCGCTATGGGGATTGATGACGGCTATTCCCCGGACGCACTTCGGTGTCAACGAGCTGATTACTTCGTTGATGTTAAATTATGTGGCGCTGCTGGCTCTGGATTATGTGGTGTTTGGACCCTGGAAAGATCCGAAGGGCTTCAATTTCCCGGGATCACCGATGTTTACGGCTGCCCAGTCCTTACCTGTTCTTGGGACGACCAGACTGCATATCGGGCTGATTTTTGGGCTTGTCGCGGTAGTCATCTATTATCTGATGGTTAAATTTACCCGCTGGGGTTATGAGCTGCGGCTGATTGGTGCCAATCCGACAGCTGCACGTTATGCAGGGATTCATATTAAACGGCATATTATTATCGTTATGCTGATCAGCGGCGGGCTGGCCGGAATAGCCGGTATGGCTGAGGTTTCCGGGGTGACGCACAAGCTGATGCAGGGGATTTCACCCGGCTACGGCTACACCGCAATTATCGTTGCCTGGCTTGCCAAGCTGAACCCGCTCGGTCTAATCATCACCTCTGTTCTATTCGGAGGACTGATCGTCGGCGGCTATAGTGTACAGACCATTGGACTGCCTTCGTCAATTTCTGAAATGCTGCAGGGCTCGATCCTGTTCTTCCTGATAGCCGGCGATATGATTCACCGTTTCCGCATACGCCGGAGCGCATAAGCGGCGCCATTCATCTATCAGAACGTATATTACCGCGGGGATTTTGAGAAGGGAGTTTACCTATGGATTTCACTACACAGTTATTAATAGCCGCAATCTCTGCCGGAACCCCGCTGCTGCTGGCTACGCTGGGAGGTATTCTGAACGAACGTGCGGGCATAATCCAGCTTGGCGCTGAGGGACTGATGCTGATGGGGGCAGTGACTACCTGTATCGTCTATATCCGCAGCGGCAATCTCCTGCTGGCACTCCTTGCGGCTATTGCAGTCACCGCAGTGCTCGGAATGGTGCATTCGTTCCTTTGTGTGACGCTGCGGGCGAACCAGACGATGTCCGGGCTTGCCATGACCCTGTTCGGCAGCGGCCTCAGCGCGTATCTGGGCAAGTCGATCAGCGGCCTTCCGCTGCCAGGGACTTCGCCTAAGCTGAACCTCAGCTGGCTGAACGGGATTCCGGTCATCGGAGATATTTTCGGCAGGATGGACTATTTAACCTGGTTCAGCCTGCTGCTGGTACTGGTGCTGCATCTGCTGATCCATCACACCTCCTGGGGGCTGCATCTGCGGGCCGTAGGGGACAGCCCGGCGACTGCTGATGTTATGGGCATCCGTGTGCAGCTGATCCGCTACAGCTATGTAACGGCCGGTGCTGCATTGATTGGCTTAGCGGGGGCGGATATGGTGCTCGCTTACGCGCCGACCTGGAATGAAGGCCTTACGGCCGGCCGCGGCTGGATTGCCGTCGGGCTGGTTATCTTCGCCAGATGGAATCCGCTGCGCGCGCTCTTCTGCGCTTATTTCTTCGGTGCACTCGATTCGCTGGGCTTCCGCATCCAGCTGCTGGGCAGCGTGGTTCCATCTTATTTTCTCAAGATGATTCCTTATATCGTAACGATTCTGGTGCTGATGTATCTCGGCTACCGCAACCGTAACAAGCCTTCGGGCACCCCGGAATCGCTGGGGACACCTTATGTGCGTGAACAGCGGTTCTAAGAGAAAGAAAGCAGGCAGGTAACAGAGACTTAAGTTATCGTTTGGTGCTATAATCGTTCCAACCTTCCATTTCTTGTAGTTCGAACATCTAACCAGCATAGAAATCGCTATTTCCGGCGCAGAGCAAAAGTAGATGACTTGAATACAGCAAATGGACTTTTTTTACCCTTTTGCAGAGAATATTAATACATTAATAGCAAAATATGTAGAATCGGAAGAAAGCGGGGGCTGGAATATGAGTGCAGGATCGGATTCATTAACAATAGACGAAATCAACCGAATGGGTAAAGAACAGTTTGTGGCGGCACTTGGCGGAATCTTCGAACATTCATCCTGGGTGGCAGAGGGGGTTTACCAGCATGTTCCGTTTCATTCGGTGGAAGAGCTGCACAATGTGATGCTGGAGACGGCACGGAGTGCACCGCGCAGCCAAGTTGAAGCCCTGCTTAGGTCCCATCCCGATCTGGCAACGAGACTTCAGGTTACCCCGCTGTCAGCGGCAGAGCAGCAGGGAGCGGGTCTGGACCGGCTGACGCCAGAGGAGTTCAAACTGCTCACGGAACTGAATGCGGCATATACGGAGAAATTTCGTTTTCCATTTATTCTGGCCGTACGCGGTAAAAACAAGGATGACATCATAATGGCGATCGGGGAACGGGTTAACCGTCCGTTGGAAGAAGAATGGGAGCAGGCGCTTCATGAGATTGGCAAAATCACCGGTTTCCGGCTGCGCGATCTGCTGCCTGAGCCTGAGGGCACACAGTCATGAGCGGCAGGCTCACCACTCATGTGCTGGACCTGGCCCGGGGAGTGCCGGCGGCCGGGATGGCACTGGAGCTCTGGAAGCTTGACGGCGCTGCACGGGAGCTGTTGCGGGAAACGGTGACGAACGGCGACGGCAGACTGGATATCCCGCTGCTGGCGGGCAGCGAGCTTGCTCCCGGCAGCTATGAGCTGATATTTAGGGCCGGAGACTATTTCCGCGGCAGTGATCCGGCAGACAAGGGCGCTTCGGGGGCTGCAGCGGATAATAATATTTCTTTTCTCGAACAAATTCCGATCCGTTTCAACATAGTCAATCCTGCAGAGCATTATCATGTTCCGCTGCTAGTGGCTCAAGGAGGGTACAGCACGTACCGGGGAAGCTGATGATACTATTCCCTGTATTCCCGGCCAATCCCAAAATAGAATAATCACAAGTTCAATTATATAAGATGGCCGGAGGTGACCGATTCATGAAGGAAACGTATGAGCTTATCATCAAGAATGGGGACGTTGTGCTGCCCGGAGAAGTACGCAAGATGGACATCGCTGTGAAGAACGGAAAGATTGCCGCGCTGGGCGAGCAGCTGCCGGTTTATCCGGAGACCAAGGTCATCGATGCGGAAGGACAGTATGTTCTGCCCGGCATGATCGATATGCATGTTCATTTTAATGAACCGGCGCTGGGCCATTGGGAAGGCTTCCGCAGCGGTTCGGCGTCGCTTGCCGCCGGAGGCTGCACCTGTTATGCGGATATGCCTCTGAACGGCAATCCGCCTACAGTGAATAAAGCTGCGCTGCAGCTCAAAGCTGAGGCGGCTGCCGGCAACTCCGCCGTGGATTATGTGCTGTGGGGCGGGCTGGTTCCCGGCAATCTGGATGATTTGGAGGAGCTGGCGGCTGCCGGTGTTACCGGCTTCAAGGCGTTCATCTCCAATCCCGGAGGTGAAGGAGAAGGACGGTTCCGCGAGGTGGATGATGATACCCTGTTCCAGGGAATGAAAAAAATCGCCGGGCTCGGCGGTATTCTTGCCCTGCATGCGGAGAGCGAGGAGATCACCGCAGTGCTGTCGGCTGATGCTGTACGCAGCGGCCGGACCAGTGCACGTGACTTTGCCGCTTCCCGTCCGGCGGAAGCTGAGCTGGAGGCCGTGGCGAGAGCGCTGCTGTACAGTGAACGCACCGGCTGCAGGCTGCATTTTGTGCATATCAGCACGGCAGCAGCAATTGAAATGATCCATGAAGCCAAGCTCCGCGGGCTTGATGTGTCTGCAGAAACCTGCCCCCATTACCTGATTCTGAACGAGAACAGCCTGGAGGAGCTGGGAGTGCTGGCTAAATGCGCGCCGCCGCTGCGCAGCCCGGAGGAGCAGGAGAAGCTGTGGAAGGTGCTGGCAGACGGGCATATCGAGCTGATCGCCTCGGATCATTCCCCTTGTCCGCCTGAGCTTAAGCTTGATCCCGGGCTGAGCTTCTTTGAAGCCTGGGGCGGTATCTCCGGGGCACAAAGCAGCCTGGAGCTGATGTTCCACGAAGGGGTTAATGTGCGCGGCCTGCCGGTTACGCTGATAGCCGCGCTGCTGGCAGAGCAGCCGGCCCGGCGGTTCGGGCTGGACCACCGCAAAGGCTCGATCAAGCTTGGATTGGACGCCGATCTGGTGCTGCTGAACCCGAATCACTCCTATATGTTGAGCGCAGAGTATCTCTATTATCGTCATAAACATAGCCCCTATACCGGCATGACCTTATCCTGCAAGGTTACGGCAACGATCAGCCGCGGAGCGGTGGTATATACCGCAGCAGACGGGCTATTGATTGAGGATGGCGGCCAGTGGCTGCGGGTCAATGAAGGGCAGTCTTTATTATGACAACGCCGACGATTAAGGCACCGGTGCTTGAGATGATGGAGCTGCTGGAGGAGCTTGCGGCCTTCAGCGCTCCAGGAGCCGGAGTATCCCGCCTTCTGTATACTCCGGAATGGCTCCGGGCGCATCAGTTCCTGCAGGAGAGGATGGCTGCCCTGGGTATGGAAGTAAGGCGTGATGAGGTCGGCAATGTCTATGGAAGATTTACAGGCTCGCAGACAGCCGATAAAGTCATATTAACCGGATCACATATTGACACCGTTCTGAACGGCGGGAAATATGACGGTGCATACGGGATTGCTGCTGCCGTTACTGCCCTGCATTATTTGCAGCAGACCTTCGGGCAGCCGCTGCGGACCGTGGAGGCAGTAGCCTTTTGCGAAGAAGAGGGCAGCCGGTTTCCCATCACCTTCTGGGGCTCGGGCAATGTAACAGGGATGTATAACGGAAGCGAAGCGGATAGCTGCTCAGATTCCCGGAGGGTAACCATCTCTTCGGCTATGGAAGCTTGCGGATTGGAACGTAAGCCCGGGAAGGGTCCCCGCAGAGAAGATATCGGCGCGTATGTTGAGCTGCATATCGAACAGGGGATCGTACTGGAGCAATCGGCTTTGGAGATTGGAATTGTTGAGGCTATCGCCGGGCAGCGGCGATTTCATGTGAAAGTTGGCGGCACCGCTAACCATGCCGGCACAACCCCGATGGGGCTGCGGCGGGATGCGCTAGCGGGTGCTGCAGAGATGCTGCTGGCGATGGAGCAGGCGGCAGTTCAGACCGGTGATCCGCTGGTAGCAACTTGCGGGAAGCTGGAGGCGTCCCCGGGTACGCCGAATGTCATACCGGGTGAGGTACAGTTTACGCTGGATATCCGCCATAGCGAAGCTGAGCAGCTGGAGCGCTATTGTAGCGGCATTCAGGCACATTTCGAAAGAATTGCCGACAGCCGCGGACTGACTTTGGAGCTCACAGCAACCTTAGCTACCACTCCAGCGCCTATGGATGAGGGGCTGAAGAGGCTGCTGGAGCAGATCAGCCAACAGCAGGGGAGAAGCTTCCGCACGATGGTTAGCGGAGCAGGCCATGATGCACAGCTCTTCGCACCCCTATGTCCTACAGCAATGATTTTTGTGCCGAGCCGGGCCGGAATCAGCCATTCACCGGATGAATACTCTTCACCGGAAGAGCTGGCTGCCGGATTGAATGTATTAACGGCCATATTATATGAGTTGGCTTATAAAGAAAGCTGAACATCAGAGGGAGAGGTTCTCATGAAGCGGTACGAAGATTTGTCACCGTCCTTGCGGTGTATCATGACCCCGGGACCGGTGGAGGTCGATCCGCGCGTACTGCGGGCGATGTCTTTTCCGGTTCTGGGCCAGTTTGATCCTGAATTTACGGATATTATGAACGAGACCATGGGGATGCTCCGTGAGCTGTTTGCTACGAACAATAAATGGGCTTTTCCGGTCGACGGCACTTCGCGTTCCGGTATTGAAGCGGTAATGGTCAGTTTAATCGCACCTGGCGACCGGGTGCTGATTCCGATCTTTGGCCGCTTCGGCCATTTGCTGCATGAAATCGCCGAACGCTGCGGTGCAGAGGTCTATACCATTGAGAAAGCCTGGGGCAGCGTATTTGCTCCCGAGGAAGTGATTTCCGCGATCCAAAGCATTAAGCCGGATATAGTAGCTATTGTTCACGGGGAAACCTCCACGGGCCGGGTGCAGCCGCTGGCCGAGATCGGGCGAGCCTGCCGTGAGCAGGATGCCCTGCTCATCGTGGATGCCGTTGCAACAATCGGCGGTGTGCCGGTGGAGACGGATGCCTGGATGCTGGACGCTGTCATCGGCGGTACACAGAAATGCCTGTCGATTCCCTCCGGGATGGCACCGGTTACGTATAATGAACGGGCGGAAGCCAAACTGCTGAAGCGCAAGCAGGTAGAGCGCGGGCTCAGAACAGGCGAGTTCGAAGCGGGGGAGCTGCCTCCTGTGCGAAGCAATTATTTTGACTTAAGCATGCTGCAGGATTATTGGAGTCCGCAGCGGCTGAACCATCATACGGAGATGACTTCGATGCTCTATGCACTGCGTGAAGGGCTGCGGCTGGTGCTGGAGGAAGGCCTTCGGGCACGGCATGCCAGACATGCGCTGCATGAAGAGGCGCTTACAGCCGGACTATCGGCGATGGGCCTGGAGCTGTATGGCGATCCGGAGAGCAAGCTGACAGTGGTTACCTGCGTCCGGATTCCGGAGGGGATTGACGGGGAGTCTGTTCGCAGTATGCTGCTTAACCGCTTTGGCATCGAGATTGCCAGCTCCTTCGGGCCGCTCAAAGGACAAATCTGGCGAATTGGCACGATGGGCTTCAGCTGCCGTGAAAATAATGTGCTGCGGGTACTAGGAGCGCTTGAGGCCACGCTTTTGCGGCATGGGCATCCTCTTCCCGCCGGCCTCGGTGTCCAGGCGGCACTTGACGTATACGAGGCAAAAGTAAGATAATCGTCTGAATAGGCAACGGGACTAAAATAAATGCAATAAGGCTGCCCGGCTGAGCCGGACGGTTCAGGCATTACCCAGGAAACGGCTTGCGTCCCGCAAAGGGGCGGCATAGCCGTTTTTATTAAAATAAAAGCAAATCGGAGGGAGTGGAAGTCATGACGTTTAAAAGAAAACCGCTTGCGGATTGTGTGCCTGAGCTTGTGGCTACAGCCCGCGGCGATCAGCCGGCATCTCTGGTCATCACGGGAGGAAAGCTGGTCAATGTGGTCTCGGGGGAGATTTTGGAGGGGATGTCTGTTGCGGTACAAGGGGGACGCATTGCCTATGTCGGCAAGGACGTCTCTCATACGATTGGTGAAGGTACAAAGATTATTGATGCAGCCGGCAAATATATTGCTCCCGGATTACTTGACGGACATTGCCATATCGAAAGCACACAGCTGACCGTTACCGAATTTGCCCGTGCGGTGCTGCCGATGGGAACGACGGGCGGATTCTTTGATGCGCATGAAATCGCCAATGTGTTCGGGCTGAAGGGGATTAAGCTGATGCTGGATGAAATGCGCGGCACGCCGCTTGCCGCGTATATGCAGGTAGCTTCCTGTGTACCTTCGGCAGGGGCGGAGTTCGAAACAACCGGCGCCTCACTCGGACCGGCCGAGATTGCAGAAGCCTATACCTGGGGTGAGGATGTCATCGCTCTGGGTGAAGTTATGAACTTCCCGGGCGTGGTATATGGCGATAATAAAATGATCGGCGAAATCCAGGCGACACTCCGTGCCGGCAGATACGTGGATGGGCATTTCACCTGGCCGTCCAGCGACTGGAGACTTCCGGTTTATGCCGCCGCCGGTGTAACCGGCGACCATGAATGTGTAACGGCTGAGGATGTCATGGAACGTGTCCGACTGGGGATGTATGCCAAAATGCGCCGCGGCTCCGCCTGGCATGATGTAGCGAAGACGATCACTGCGCATACGGAGCACGGGCTGGACCCGCGCCGGATGATGCTGGTCACCGATGATCGCAGCTCGGAATCGCTGCGCGACGAGGGACATATGGATTTTGTCGTACGCCATGCGATCTCCCAAGGGGTAAAACCGGTGATTGCCTTCCAGATGGCAACCATTAACACCGCTGAACGCTTCGGCGTAGCCCGTGATATCGGCTCGATTACGCCGGGCTCCTGTGCGGATATTATTTTGCTGGATGGAAATCTGGCCGATGTCCATGTAGTAACGACAATAGCTGCCGGTGTGGTGGTGGCTGAGAACGGCATTATGACAGCTGAGCTTCCGTCTTATACCTATCCTGAGGAGGTGCGGTCTTCGGTTCATCTGCAGCAGCTTCCGGTGCCGGAAGACTTTGTGATCCATGCTCCGGTGGAGTCAGGCACCCTCGCTACCCGGGTAATCAAGGTCATCGAGAATCATGTGGAGACAGAAGAACGGATCGTACAGCTGCCGGTAGAGAACGGGGTGCTGCAGGTTGGAAACGGACTCTGCAAAATCGCAGTATTTGAACGGCACAAAGGGACCGGCAACAAATCGGTAGGTGTAGTTGAGGGGATCGGCTTCCAGGAGCCGGCGGCTATTGCCATGACGGTTGCCCATGACAGCCACAATGTGCTGGTGATCGGCAATGATGATGTCCTGATGGCAAAAGCAGCAGCTGCGGTAGCAGAGGCTCAAGGCGGTGTGGCTGTAATTACAGGGACCGGTACCACGCTATTCCCGCTGGCCATCGCCGGTCTAATGTCTGCAGAGCCGTTTGAGGTAGCCGCCGCCCAGTCTGCGGCAATCAGTACAGTACTGTATGATGCAGGCTGCACGCTGAATTATGCTTTTATGACCCTGTCTCTGCTGGCGTTAGCAGTTATTCCGACCTTGCGGATTTCTGATAAGGGTCTGGTGCGGATTTCACCGGAAGAGGGCATTCAGCTCGTATCTTTATTCTGCTAGGCGTCAATTCGCCGGATTCCCGTATACTACCAAAAGTGCCTCCAGCCGGTTACCGGTCTGGAGGCACTTTTTTCTATATGAAGGACTCTGCAAAAATCCAACTAAACTCCTTATCTTTCACTCCAACGCAGTCGGATTGCAGAGCCTCACCTTCCAGAAATAACCGGAATGGTTACAGTTCTGACATAAGGGACATAATATTAACCGATTCATCACATTTCGAAACATATATTTTGAGATTTTTAATAAAAAATATTAACAAACCGCCAAGATTCGACGATAATACTTTTAAATTAATTAAAATTAGTGCCAATTCGTAGTCTGCTGAACAGTTACTGAAAGTTCAAATATAAGGAACGGGGTGTATGAGATGATCAGATTAGATACACAGGACATTGTGAATATCACAATGAAGCAAATTGCCGGTATTTTTAAGATGGAGCCGCTTGAGCTCAGATTTGTTAATGATTTTCGGGGGGAGCAATATCTGCTAACCAATGATAAGCTGCATCTCAGCAACCAGCAATATTGGGCAAAGGTTATGGATTGTGTGTTCGATAACCATGTCAGACCGGTTTTGATGTGTGAAGTGCTGTATTTCCTCCGCAATGAATTTATGGAGAGTGACATTAAGCTTATGTTTTCTTACGATTTTGCTGAAGGTGCAAATGGGCTGGCAACGGCAACTGCTGAGGTTTGCTTCAATGATTCCCCGGAGCTGCAGCCGGCTGAAATTGCTGAATTGATTGATTTTGCATTGGCCTTGCAGGATAAGAATTGGTTTGAGGAACTGACCGCTAAATACAAACAATTAACCGCATAAGCTTCATGCGCAAGCTATAGAATACATTTAAATATAAGAGCCGCTAGATCTGCCAGTTTACAGCTGAGATTAGCGGCTTATTTGAAATAGAATGAGGGCTATGCATAATCTCCTGTTTAGAAGAAGGCGAATGAACCGGGGGGCTTTCTGCTGCCAGCCATCCCTGAGCGTTGTCAGTAACCATTTGTGCGAGAAAGACAAGCCACTCCCTGCTATCGTTCAAGCAGGGTGCAGTTATGAGTTCCCCGCGTTCTCCTCCGCCTAAAGGCGAAATGCTCCCGTCCTTCCACCGCAAGCTCATGCAATGTTTCCAAAAGGGGGGATAATCGATTACTCGGCGGTCCGACAAAAACCTGCGCAGATAGGTGCGGACAACCTTGGTGTTTGGTGGCTTCGGGTGTTCCGATTTGGGCAAGAATAACGCCGATAGGAGACGGGTTCATTTGAGCGGACACTCACTTTCAGAAAACTTGACATCGCTATAAAATATCACATCACTTGCTCTGGACACAATACATAAAATCATAGGCTTATCATAAGACGGAGAAAATGGGAGATTTTGAGAGTAAGATCAAATATATTTTTTATGTTAATCGCAAAAAGTGACTTTTCTTATAGGGTGTGTGATTTTATATACAGAGAAAAGAAGCGGATATTTGATACCATCAAGCCAGAAATTACCTCTGAGAGGTTCATAGTTTTTATGTTTAATTCACCCTTTTATGTGAATTGTTTCACCTTATAGTAGAATTAGTAAATATGTGAACGCATCTTCTGAAGCACAAGACTGGGTCATGAGGAACTGGAGAGGGGGGATGATTTCTTATGAAGAGACATGTTGTTCTTCGTAAGAAAGGACGGGAGAGGACCAGCAGGGGGATTTTTTCGAAGAGCTATATACTACTGGGGATTTGGTAAAGGAGAATATGCATTGAAAAAACTAGTTACTTTGACAATCAGCGCAGCTTTACTGCTTGCGCCATTCGCTTACACGATTAACGCACCGGCTCTGAAATTGACAGTGGATGCAGTTTCAGCAGCTTCGGAAGAAGCACCGGCAGCGACAGCAAAACCAGCCGCTAAGCCAACAGCGAAGCCAACACCAAAGGCAACACCAAAGGCAACAGCAAAACCAACAGCAAAACCAACAGCAAAGCCTACACCAAAGGCAACAGCAAAACCAACTGCGAAACCAACGCCAAAAGCGACAGCTAAACCAGCTGCTAAACCGGCAGCAACAGCAAAAGCGACAACTAAACCGGCAGCAACAGCAAAAGCAACAGTAAAACCAGCTGCCACAGCAAAACCAGTTGCAACGGCAAAACCGGCTGCAACGGCTAAACCTGTGACGGTTAAACAAAACGTGTATCAAGACGGCGTATATGTTGCCTACGGCAATGCTTACTCCAAGGGTACTGAAGGCGTAAAAGTTACGATCAAAGACGGTAAGATCGCTGATATCGTACTGATGAGAACCAACCCGAAAATCATCGACAACACGGTCAGCAACAACTATAGCGGCGTGTGGGTAGCTTACGGTCTGATGAAAGAAAGACTGCTAGGTCAAACCAGAGACAGTGCAGCAGCAGTTGATGCTGTATCCGGCGCAACACGTTCCAGCAACGGCTGGAAGCTGTCTGTGGACAGAGCGTTTGAAAGAGCAATGAAAGTTAAACCGGCAGATGCTACTTACTTCGCAGGCGATCACATGGGTGTTGATCCTGAAGGTAAATACGCTGTATTCGCAAGCTACGATGCTAACAGCCTTACAGCAGTGAAGCTGTACCCAATGACCAGCACTGGAAGCTTCGTTGACGAAAAAGCATACACAGCTGAACAAACTGCGGCAATTGCAGCGATTACACCTGTACTGCTCGCTAAGGGATCTTCCGCACAGCCGGTTGCCGGCTATGAAGCTGAATCCAAAGCTGCCATCAACGCTTTCTGGGATGCAGAACAAAATGCCAAAATTAACAACACCTCTGCTTATGTTGACGGCTTCTATTCTTCCTACGGTACTGCAAGAAGCGTAGGCGTTGAAAGAGCCGATGTTGTTATCCGTAACGGCAAACTGGTAGACGTGAAACTGTACAGACTTGGAACCAACCTGATTGACAGAGGAACAACAGCTTATGCCGAAGTGGTAAAAGCTAACGCTCCAATGACTGCAAAATTGCTTGCTAACGGTTCTTATATTGCTAATTATGATGAAAAGGTAGACGGTATTTCCGGCGCTACTGAAAGCAGCCACGGCTGGAATCAGGCAGTACAAAGAGCATTTGAGAAAGCCCTGAAGGTTCCTACAGCAGGCCAATACTTCGACGGCAAATTCGCAGGTGTGGATAATCAATCCAAAATCCTGCTGCTGGTTGATGTTGCAGCTGATCAAGTAACCGGAATTAAACTCAGCCTGTTCGGAACAGACGGTAAGCTTATTGCCGATGACAAACTGACTGCTGACCAAAAAACACTGGTTGAACAGCTGACCGCAGGTCTGCTTGATAAAGGCGTGCAATTGGCTGATGTTGCTGGCCAAGAAGCCTTGTCCGCAGCAGCAAGAGCAGCACTGACTGATGCATTGACTAATGCTTCCAAGGTTCAAGGTACTTATAAAGACGGTACGTTCACCTCTTATGGTAATGCTTATGATAAAGGCACAAACAAAGCCGATGTTACCCTGCGTAACGGCAAGATCGTAAATGTTGTTCTGACCCGTGTAGGTATGAACCTTGTAGATCTGGGCAAAGCAGCTTATGCTGAAGTGCAAAAGGCTATTCCTCAGCTCACTGCAAGCTTCCTTGCAGCAGGCACCAAAGAAGGCGTACAGCAGGTTGATGCGGTGTCCGGTGCAACATCAAGCAGTAACGGATTCAAAACCGCAGTAGACAGAGCTTACGAAAAAGCAGAGCTTGTAAAAGTTGATAAAGCAGCTTACTTTGACGGTATCTTCATCGGTACCAGCACTGACAAATCCGTAAATGTAATGGTTACTGTGAAGAACAATGTTCCTGTAGCAATGACTGTATACTATCTGGATAAAGCTGGAAAAGTTAAAATTCCAGAAATGCTGACAGCAGCTGAAATTGCCGTGAAGTTTGAAATCGAGTCCACTTCGAACGGCAAATCCCTGCACAAGTACGGATATCGTGCAGCGGCATTCGGTGCGAACGATGCTGAGAAGGCCGTTTCCGCCAAAGTCATTGAAGCAATCACTTCCGCTCTGGCGACAGCAAGTAAATAAGTTGATTTACAACAAATGAAGGGGTTGTCCTTAGCCATACAAATGGCGGGGGACGACCCCTTTTTTTGAATACATAGAAACAGTCACCCTATCTATAAAAAGACGGTGAAGTCGTTTTTTCTTAGTATTATCGTGTATAATAATAGATTCATAAAGAACAGCGACATAATTAGTAATGACAATCGTATAGTATTTAAAGGGATTTCGGAGATGAATGTCTAAAGTTTACTATATACAACAGGTGAAAGCCTGTAAGTAACAGGAGGCTCCAACATGACACTTATTAAACAGCTATCACCACAGGATGAATTCGTCGGCTTCTATCTGCTCAGAGAGCTGACGCTGAAACAAACAAACGGTACTCCTCCAAAGGATTATTTTGATATTGTACTCGGTGATTCCAGCGGCCAGTTATCGGCCAAGTATTGGGATGTCAGCACGACGGATAAAGAAACTTTTTTTCCGATGGCACTGGTCAAAGTACGCGGCATTGCCCATACCTACCGTGAAAAACTGCAGATCAAGATCACCAAGATACGGCTGGCTAATGAGTCCGATGGTGTGTCATTGACCGATTTCATCCGTTCGGCCCCCATCCGTCCGGTGGATCTAATCCATACGATCAAAGGTGCCATGGCCAGTATCATGGATCAGGAAATTTCAACATTAGTCGCGTTTTGTGTAGGTAAAGTGGAAGAGAAGCTGATGCATTATCCGGCGGCTAAAACCCACCACCATGCGTATTTCGCCGGGCTTGCTTATCATATGGTACGGATGCTGGAAATCGGAGATTTCCTGTGCAAGCAGCGCCCGTTCCTGAATCCCGATTTGATGAAAGCGGGGATTATTTTACATGATATCGCCAAACCGGAGGAAATGATCTCCCAGTTTGGAATTGTCTCGGATTACAGTGTACAAGGCAAGCTTATCGGGCATATCTCGATGGCCTCCAACTGGATTACAGAGGCGGCGATCCGCTCTAACATTGATTTGGAATCTGAAAAGGTGCTGGCGCTGCAGCATCTGGTGCTGTCGCATCATAATTTGGGGGAATGGGGCAGCCCTGTTCAGCCGCAGACAGCGGAGGCGGTAGCCCTGCATCACATTGATGCTATGGATGCCAAGCTGCAGATGGTGGAGGATGCGCTGGATACAACGCCTGAAACCGAAGAATGGACACCTTTTATCCGGGGACTGGAAAATAAGGCGGTATACCGTCTGAAGCTGTAAAAGCCATTCTCGTTGTAAAAAACAAAAGAGCAGGTTCTTCCCGGCGGGGAGGACCTGCTCTTTGTTGTGTTGCATAGCTGACTTTGCTCAGAAATACGGCTTAACAGACGGAGCCTGTGGCAGCGAAGAAGGCGTCTTGGCAGGCTGCTTCTTTCGGGGGGCTTTTTTAGGCGGTGATTTAAAAGGCGTATATCCGCCAGAAAACATCTTACCGGCTGTGTACCCCTGGTTGTCTGCCAGCAGGAGCGGCTCAAACTTCTGATCCTGCTCCATCAGCTTAAGCAGTACGAGTGCTGCCGCACGAGCATCGTCGAGCGCATCATGATGGTTCAGGTGGATGCCGAAATGCTGGGATACGATGTTTAATTTATGGGACGGCAGCTCCTGGAGCATTTTTTTGCCGAGCAGATAAGTGCACAAATATTGAAAATCAGGGTAGCGGTTTCCCGAGGCATCCAGACAATAACGCAGTACGCTCATATCAAAGGCTGCGTTATGGGCTACCACGATTTCGCCCTGCAGCAGCGGCTCCACACTGCTCCACAGTTCCTCAAACGTAGGCTGTCCCTGGACCATTGAGGGTGTAATGCCGTGAATAGCGATGTTCATTCCGTCAAACCGCTGGCGCGGATCGATCAGCCACACATGCTCGGCGGTGATAACGCCTTCTCTTACCTGGACTAGCCCCAGAGAACAGGCGCTTGAGCGGCTGGAGTTCGCGGTCTCAAAGTCAATTGCTGTAAAATTCATTGGTAAAGCCCCTTATCTATCATATGTACTATTCATATTAGATTAGTAAAGGGGGAAATACAATCTACTGAATTTACAAAAAAGTGATCGTATGTTTTGAAGGAACCGGGAAATCAGAATTCCAAGTGCCGGCGGGGAGGAGGTCCAGCTGATAACCTTTCACCAGAGTTTCACCGTTCAAAATATCAGTCTCATAGGCCCGCTTGAAGCCTAGACGCTCGTAGAGCTTGATGGCTGAGGCCATCATGTCGGAGGTATGGAGGTTCAGGGTAGAGGCACCCCATTCAAGGGATCTTCGCGCGGCATCCTGGATCAGGAGTGTAGCAATTCCGCGGCCGCGGGCAGCAGGGGATACAGCAAGCAGGCGCAGGATAGGGGAGTGGATGCCAAGCTCAGGCTTGCCGTAGGCAGTTTCCGAGGAAGTGAACAACAGTGCGCTGCCCACAATTTGCTTGCCGCTTTCTGCAATGATACGGGCACCAGGGGCATTTCCGTGTACGGAATCGAGAATGGAATCACGGTATTCAAGCCAGTAGGCCTCAGGCAGGAAGGCTGAATATTGGCTGTATGCATCAAGCAGTACTCCGGCGATGGCTTCACGATCGCTATCTACGGCTTCACGGATAATAATCTCTTTTGACATGTTCTCGTTATACCCCCTTAAGTCAAAATGGTGAGCTCATCTGAATGATGTTATTATAATCGACAATTCCTATTGATATAAGATGAATTTAATCATTCTAATAAATGGATAGAAAACTTCTATCTGTTTTTGTGATTATTTTAATGGAATAAGGGCTGAAGTGCCGTGAAGATGTGTTGACAAAAAAATAGACCGTGAATAAGATATATACAAAATCTATGAGGTAAGCATTGCCATAAATCATTGTTAATTCATCGGAATAGTAAAATATTATAAAAGCATCAAAGGAGGCCTGGGAGTGAACATCGATAATATTGAGGCATTTGTCTACATCAACCACTATGGAAGCTTCAATAAAGCCGCCGAAGTCCTGTATATTTCACAGCCAACCGTTACGGCCCGCATTCAATCGCTCGAACGGGAGCTGGATTGCCGTGTGTTTGACCGGCTGGGTAAGCAGATCCTTCTTACGGATAAAGGCAAGCAATTTCTCCCGTACGCCCAGCAAATTCTCCAGGTCTATCAGAACGGTAAACATCAGCTTCAGGCGAAGGGGCACATTCCGAATGAGCTGAGAATCGGCAGTACAGTGTCGGTGTCCAATTATCTAATGCCGCACCTGCTGCTTCATTTGAAGCGGAAATATCCGCATATCAGCATTAAGCTGACGACGGCATCCACAGATCTGCTGATTGATAAGCTGAAAGCGAAGGAGATTGATCTGGCTTTTATCCGTAAAGTTGTCAATCCGGCGATTCAGACTTTTCCATTCTGCGAGGATCCGATTTCGCTCTATGTTCATGCAGGGCACCGTCTGGCCAAGAGCGGGCGTGCTTCCCTGCAGGATATACGCAAGGAGACGCTGGTTTTTTTTTGAATGCGGATCCTTGGACTGGATGCGGCTGCACCGCGTATTTGAGAGCATGGAACAGCCGCCGAATATTGAATATCAGGTCGATAATCTGGAAACGGCCAAGAAGCTTGTATTGAAAAAAGCGGGTATCTGCTTTCTTCCGGCATTAAGCGTGCAGGAGGAGGTAGCGGCAGGAACGCTGATCCGGGTCGATATCGCGGAGACGGAGGGCATCTCCCTGCGGACCAGCCTGATTTCACTGAATGGAGAAAATGCAGAATTCATTGAAACGCTGCTAGAACTGAGTTTCGGCAAAGCGGGAGATCGACTAATTGTATAGATGTATTAAAAAACTCTATTAGCGAACGGGGCTATGCAGTGATAAAGTTAATTGCATATAATCACGACTAAATCGATAGGGATTATAAAATTAAATTTTAAATGGCTGGAGGACATGACATGAGTGAGGTATATCGGCTGGCAGAGCTGAAGGATGCGGAGCAGTTGCTGGATGTTACATACCGCGCCTATGAGCTGATTCGTGAACTCGGGCTGCATTGGCCGGCGGCCAATGCCGACTTGGCGCTTATTGAAGACAACATAGCCACGAATGAGTGTTACGTGCTCGAAATCGGCGGAACGATAATTGCGACTATAACATTGTCCAAGGAGGAAGAGATCAGGAAGCTTAGCCCGCTGCCTTTTATCAAATGGTTCGCTGCCCACCCGGAATACAGCAACAAGGGGTATGGCGGAAAGCTGCTGGACTGGGTGGAAGAGAATATTATTCTCGGACAATTGGGTTCACGTGAAGTCACTTTGGCAACGGCGAAGAAGCATCCGTGGCTGGTTGAAATGTATGAACGCCGGGGTTACGAGCGGTTCCTGGAGCTTGACCCGCAGAACGGCGACGGCATTATGTATCTGCTGAAAAAAACACTTGCAGACAAACCACAATTCATTCAAAGGGGATAGAAACATGAAAAAGTCCATTTCACTCGTATTTGCATCCATACTGACACTTGCGATTGCCGGCTGCGGGAATAACAGCAACAACGCCGCGAACAGCGGCCAGACCGGAAATACGGCTGAGGCCGCCTCCGCGAATGCAACAGCTGAGCCAGCCAAAGCTACGAAAATTATTGTGGGCACAGGCACAGGTTTTCCTCAAGTTTGCTTCCTTGATGAGAACGGCAAGCTTACAGGCTTCGATGTAGAGCTGCTCAAAGAAATTGATAACCGGCTGCCGGACTATGAATTCGATTTTCAGACGATGGATTTCAGCAATCTGCTCCTGAGTCTCGAGACGAAGAAGATCGATCTCGTGGCCCATGTCATGGAAAAGAATCCGGAGCGTGAGCTGAAGTATTCCTTTAATAAAGAAGCCTACGCCCACTGGAGAAACCGCATTGTCGTGGCTAAGGATAACAATGAGGTCCAGACACTGGACGATCTGAAAGGCAAGAAAGCATTGGTTGGCGCGACCAGCGCTCAGGCGCAAATTCTTGAGAACTACAATAAAGAGCATGACAATGCGATTAACATCGTGTACCAGAGCGGTACGGCCAACGATGCAGCTGACCAGATCAGCACCGGCCGTGTGGATGCTACGCTCGCTGCAGATTTTGTCCTGCCGATCATTGATCCGCAGAGCAAGCTCAAGGCGACCGGTCCTGAACTGTCTTCCGCAGATATTCTCTATGTGTTCCGCAAGGATGATGCCGATTCGCAGAAGCTGTCGGATGCCATTGACGGTGCGATCAAAGAGCTGAAGACGGATGGCACCCTGGGCAAGCTGAGCACGGAATGGCTGGGTGCGGATGTTACAGCGGATTCTGCAAAGTGATTAAGCCGGTGAGCACGGGAAGGGAGGGAGTTTATGGGTGCACCGTTTGATATCAGCTATGTATTTTCATATCTGCCTAAGCTGCTGGGGACTTTGGGTACCACGCTGCTGATTGTTGGCTGTTCACTGCAGGCAGGAATTATTGTCGGATTTCTCGTAGCGCTGCCAAGATTGTATAAAGTGCCGGTGCTGAAGACCTGCTCTGAAATCTATATCTCCTTTTTCCGGGGCACGCCGATTCTTATTCAGCTCTTCCTGTTCTATTACGGACTGCCTGAAATTCTGAAGCTGGTGCATGTGGATATGACCCGTACGCCGGTGCTGGTGTTTGTGATTCTGACCTACGGCCTGCATACCGGGGCTTATATGTCTGAAATGATCCGGGCCGCTGTGCTGGCGGTGGATAAGGGGCAGATCGAAGCTGCTTATGCAACAGGGATGACGGGGTTTCAAGCTTTTACACGGATCGTGCTGCCGCAGGCGCTTGGAATTGCCATTCCTGTATTCTCTAATCTGGTGATTGCCCTGCTGAAGGACACGTCACTGGCGTTCACGCTTGGTGTGATGGAAATGACGGGGAAGGCGCAGACGCTGGGCAGCTTAACGCAGCATTTTATTGAAACGTATATCGCGCTTGCGCTGATCTATCTGGTTATCAGCTTTACCATCGAGAAGCTGCTGCTTATAGCAGAACGCCGGCTGCTGCGGCATGAGAAACGTAGCACTTCCGAGAAAAAATCGTTTAAAATCCACAAAAACTGGTCCTACCGCCGCATTATTGCTGAACTGGGACCGGGTAAAGGAGGCGCCGGATTATGAAGCTGGACCCGTCGTTTATCTGGACAGCCTTCGTGCAGATTCTGAGTGCAATTCCTACGACCTTATATATTACTGTGGTTTCTGTTTTGATCGGGTTTGTGATTGGAGTGGCGGTAGCCCTGATCCGGATCTACCGGATTCCACTGCTCTATCCGCTGGCTGTCGGGTATGTCACCTTTATCCGAGGCACGCCGATGCTGACCCATCTGCTGCTGATTTATTTCGGGCTTCCTGTGCTGATTGACGGTCTGGCGGAGCAGTTCGGCTGGAGCTTCAGGTCGGTGTCGATTCCGATGATCGGCTTCGCTTATATTTCATTCTCGATTACAGCAGGTGCCTATATGTCCGAGGTTGTCCGTTCCGGCCTGCTCGCGGTGGACCGCGGCCAGCTGGAAGCCGCCCATTCCATCGGCATGACCACACCCCAGGCGCTGCAGCGGATTGTATTTCCCCAGGCGCTGGCGGCGAGTCTGCCCAATCTGTCAAATTCGGTAATCGGAATGCTGCACGGATCTACGCTGGCTTTTACCGTCTCGGTGGTGGATATCAACGCCAAGGCGCAGATTGTGGCTTCGACGAACTGGAAGTTTTTTGAGGCTTACCTGGCGGCGGCGCTGATCTTCTGGGGGCTTACGTTCCTGATTGAGCGCGCGACGTCAGTGATTGAGAAACGGATTAATCTGTATAACCGGGGGGGAGTGGCATGATCAGCTTAACGCAAATATCGAAGTCATTCGGCCGGCATCAGGTGCTCAGCAATATAGATTTAACGGTGACCAAAGGAGAGGTTGTCGTCATTCTAGGGCCCAGCGGATCAGGCAAGACGACACTGCTGCGCTGTGTGAACTATCTGGAAAAGCCCAGCGGCGGAGAGATCGCCATCGGGGATTTCAAGGTAAACTGCAAGCATGCCCGCAAAAAGGAGATTCATCAGCTCCGGCAAAAAACGGCAATGGTGTTCCAGCAGTACAATCTGTTCCGGCACAAAACCGCACTCGAGAACGTGATGGAAGGGCTGCTGATTGTCAAAAAGCTTCCGAAGGACGAAGCCAGAAAGCGGAGCATTGCGCTGCTTGAAAAGGTTGGCCTCGGCAGCAAGCTGGACGCTTATCCGAGCCAGCTGTCCGGAGGCCAGCAGCAACGGGTCGGCATTGCCCGTGCCCTGGCGCTGGAGCCGGAGGTTATTCTATTCGATGAACCGACGTCGGCGCTGGACCCGGAGCTGGTGGGCGAAGTGCTGGCCGTTATCCGCAAAATTGCTAAGGAAGGAATTACTATGATTGTGGTGACCCATGAGATGGGCTTTGCCCGCGATGTGGCGAACCATGTGGTCTTCATGGACGGCGGCGTCATTGTTGAAGAAGGCACACCAACAGAGCTGTTCAACCATCCGCGTGAAGAACGAACGAAGCAGTTTCTGAAGCGGATCACACCTGAACTGAACTATTCCATATAGGGGGCAAAATCATGGCCATTACAATCAGCGTACTCGATCAAAGTCCGATCTATCCGGGAGAAACAGCGGAGGAAGCCTTCCGGCATACCATCAGGCTGGCGCAGCTGTCTGAACAGCTGGGGTTCCGCCGTTTCTGGGTTTCCGAGCACCATGATTCTGAGCAGGTGGCAGGCTCCTCGCCGGAAGTGCTGATCTCCCATCTGCTTGCGAAGACGGAGCGTATCCGTATCGGCTCCGGCGGAATTATGCTGCAGCATTACAGCCCGTACAAAGTGGCAGAGAATTTCAATGTGCTGGCTTCCCTGGCTCCGGGCCGGGTGGACCTGGGTGTAGGACGTGCTCCGGGCGGGCTGCCGCGCAGCACGCAGGCACTTCAGCAGGGGAAGGCGGATTCCCCCAGCCTGACGGATAAAATTATCGAGCTGGAGAAGTACGTACATAGCCGGCTTGAGGAAGATCATCCGCTGGCAGGGCTGAAGGCAGGCCCCATTCCGGGTACTGCTCCTGAGCTGTATGTGCTTGGGGCAAGTGTAAGCAGTGCGGAAATTGCCGCTGAGCTGGGCTTACCGTACGTGTTCTCCTTGTTCATCAACGGAGACCGGTCGGTGGCGCTGGAGGCGATCCGCGCTTACCGCAGCGGTTTTGTATCAGCGGAGGGCAGAGAGCCGCAGGCGATTATTGCCCTGGCACTCATTGCTGCGGAGACGGAGGAAGAAGCGAAGGAGCTGGCGGGAGCGCATAAGCTGATCCGGATTACGCTGGCGGGCGGGAAGACGCTGACGGTAGCTACCCGGGAGCAGGCGGAGGAATTTGCCCGCCAGAGCCAAGAAGCCTACACGATCGAAGAGCGGGAGCCGGAGGTTACCAAAGGCACAAAGGCCTCCGTGCGTGAACAGCTGCTGGCACTGTCGGAAGCCTCCGGTGTGGAGGAGTTCATCGTAACGACGAATGTGCAGCCGTTTGACAAACGGCTTCGCTCGTTTGAGCTGTTGAGTGAAGCGCTCGCTGAGGTGACGGCAGAGGCCTAAGGTACAAAGTATAAGGCGAAGGAAACCGGAATCAGACAGGAAATCGTAAAAGGAAGGGAGCCTGTATATGACCAGTAAAACCGCCGAGCTGAGCGCAGAAGCGCTCGGCGATCAGTTAACCGGAATCCGCCGTCATCTGCATCGGCACCCGGAGCTGTCCAATGAAGAATTTGAAACGACAAAATATATTACTTCGCAGCTTACACAGGCCGGGATTAAAATTCTGGATTACGGGCTGGCAACCGGTGTAATCGCAGAGATTGGAAGCGGCAGGTCCGGTCCGGTCATCGCCCTGCGGGCCGATATTGATGCCTTGCCGATCCAGGAGGAAACCGGCGCGGAGTATGCCTCGCAGGTTCACGGCAAAATGCACGCGTGCGGTCATGACTTTCATACGGCGGCATTGCTCGGCGCGGCCTATCTGTTGAAGCAGCAGGAGGAGCAGCTGCCGGGTACGGTGCGCCTCTTGTTCCAGCCCGCAGAGGAGAAGGCACAAGGGGCGCAGCGGATTATCAGCAGCGGGGCACTGCAAGAGGTGCGCGCGGTAATCGGGCTGCACAACAAGCCCGACCTGCCGGTCGGAACGATCGGCATTACCGGCGGCCCGCTCATGGCAGCCGCGGACGGGTTTGTGGTTGAGATTCTGGGCGGGAGCTCACATGCGGCGGTGCCGGAAGCAGGGACCGATCCTATCGTAGCCGCTTCGCATATAGTGACTGCGCTTCAGTCCATCATCAGCCGCAATGTCAGCCCTCTTGAAAGCGCGGTGGTGAGTGTGACGCAGATCCACAGCGGCAATTCATGGAATATCATTCCGGACCAAGCGGTGCTGGAAGGCACGATCCGCACGTTCGATGAAGCCGTGCGCATTAAGGTTTTGGAGCGCTTCGAGCAGGTAACGGCTGGAGTAGCCGCCGCCCTGGGAGCATCTGCTACTGTCCGCTGGATCGGCGGACCGCCGCCGGTAATTAACGACGAAGCCCTTGCCGCGCTTGGGATCGAGTCGGCCGAAGCACTCGGCTACCGAGCGGTGAAGCCGGTACCCTCTCCGGCGGGTGAGGACTTTGCCTTCTACCAGCGCGTAGTGCCGGGACTGTTCGTCTTCGCCGGCACGGACGGAAGCCGGGAATGGCATCATCCGGCCTTCGATCTGGATGAACGGGCATTGCCGGTGGCCGCCCGCTTCCTCGCGGATATCGCTGTACGTTCCTTGGAGTACTACGCTTCCGGGGGAGGTGCGGAATCATAGCTGAGCATTTAAATTATGACGTCATTATCGTTGGCGCAGGCTCAATGGGGATGAGTGCCGGGTATGAGCTGGCCCGGCGCGCGGTGAAGACGCTGCTCATCGATGCCTTTGATCCGCCGCATACAGAAGGAAGTCATCACGGCGATACCCGGCTGATCCGCCATGCGTATAGCGGAGATCCCGCCTATATTGATCTGGCACTGCGTGCAGATGTGTTATGGCAGGAAGCCGAGCAGCTAAGCGGAACAGAGCTGCTGGTACGCTCGGGAGTGCTCAATCTCGCGGACAGCGCCGTCTATTCCTTCAGCGGCCGTCTGGCTGAAGCAGAGAAACGGAAGGTGCGGGTAGAGCACCTGGACGCCGGGGAAATCCGGCGGCGCTGGCCGGCCCTGAGCATTCCTGAATCGTTCGCAGCGATGTATGAGCCGGATGCCGGATATTTGTACAGTGAGCGGTGTATTGCAGCTTACCGCCAGCTTGCTCTGGCACATGGAGCGGAACTGCTGACGAATACACCGGTATTGAATATCACGGCGCGCGAAGGCAGTGTTACGATTCACACGGCTAAAGGTGATTATCACGGAGCAGCAGCGATTCTTAGCGCCGGAGCCTGGTTCAGCATGTTGGCGCCTTTTGTGCATCTGCCAATTAAGGCGGTCCGCAAGGTCGTCGGCTGGTTTGATAGCGCACCGGCTTTTGCTGCCGGGAATTTCCCCGGGTTTACGCTGGGAACCGAGGAAGGCGGTTATTACGGCTTTCCCGGTATTGGCGGGGCCGGCCTGAAGATCGGCCGGCATGATACGGGTCGGGAATGGTCGCCGGGTGAACCGCTGGCGCCGTTCGGCAGTGAAGCCGCCGACGAGGGAGACCTCCGCCGGGTGCTGGAGGCTTACATGCCGGGTGCCGCCGGGCGGCTGCTTAAAGGCTCTGTATGCAAATATGAGCATACGCCGGATGAAGATTTTATCATAGACCGCCATCCGCTCCACCCTAATGTGCTGTTAGCCGGAGGATTCTCGGGGCATGGCTTTAAATTTTCCAGTGTCGTAGGAGAAATACTGGCGGACCTCACGATCAGCGGGGCAACAAGCCATAATATCCGGCCCTTTTCGTTATCGCGCTTCACACCGTCTGGCCATTCACAGGCAGGTCTTATATTGGAGGGGATGTAATGAGCAGTGCTCAAATCAGTGAGTATCTAAATACGCATCAGCAATTAGTACAAGCGACAGACGGGTTAACGGAGGAACAGCTGAAATGGAAGGCGGAACCGGCCAGCTGGAGTATTACGGAGGTGCTGGCTCATCTAGCTGATCACAGCATTGTAGTTTCATTCCGCATCCGTGACATCCTTGCAGGTACCACAGCACAGCTGCCGGCCTTTAACCAGGATGCCTGGATCAGCGGGCAGTATGCCAATCAGGGAAACGCCGCCGACAGTCTGGAGCTGTTCCGCAGCCTGCTGCATTATAACAGCCTGCTGCTTGGCCGTTTGAGTGCAGAGGATTGGGAGAAAAGCGGAATCAACTTCAAAGGTGACACCGTGAGAATAACCGACATTGTCCGCAGCTTCACTGCACATGTGCAGAACCATCTTGCCCAGATTGGACGGATTAAGCAGGGCGCAGTCATCGCAGCATACATTCAGTAAGGCTTAGCGTATCAAAACTAGGCGTATGCAAAGTTATGTAGATTGAACTTGAAAACAGACATGTAGGGAAAAGTGGCGGAGGGGAATTTTGGAACTGTAGGAGCAGTAGCATCCGCCTTTATGTTTGAATTTCGACCGTGAACAACGGTTTCAATCAGGAAATTCAAACATAACAGCGGCCGGAAGTCCAAATATTCCCTGTAGTCACGGCCTATCCCATAATAGAGACTCACAAGTTCAACCTATAAATTAAAAATAAGAACTTGCTTCCGAAGCATGTTTTGCGAAGAAGATCAATGAAGCGGATGCTAATATAACTTTGAGGAGGAACGAACATGACCAAACCAAAACAACTGAAGCTGGGCGCACTGCTGCACGGAGTGGGAGGCAGCACGTCGATGTGGCGCCATCCGGACGCCAAGCCTGATGCCAGTGTGAACTTCGAATTATATAAACAGTGGGTACAGAAGGCAGAGGAAGGCAAGCTGGATCTGATCTTCATCGCGGACGGCTTGTACATTAACGAAAAGTCCATTCCGCATTTCCTGAACCGGTTTGAGCCGCTGACGATTCTCAGCGCACTTGCTGCTGTCAGTACTAACATCGGTCTGGTCGGCACCTTGTCTACCTCCTACAGTGAACCCTTTACGGTTGCGCGCCAGTTCGGCTCTCTCGATGTTATCAGCGGCGGCCGGGCCGGCTGGAATGTGGTTACTTCCCCGCTGGAAGGCTCCGCTTCGAATTACAGCAAAAAAGAGCATCCGGACCATAGCAAACGCTACCGCATTGCAGAGGAGTATTTACAGGTGGCGCGCGGTTTGTGGGATTCCTGGGAGGATGATGCGTTTGTCCGCGACAAGGAGTCAGGCGTCTTTTTTGATCCGCAAAAAATGCATACGCTGAACCATGAAGGGGAGTTCTTCTCTGTGAAGGGACCGCTCAATATTGCCCGTTCGAAGCAGGGGCAGCCGGTCGTGTTCCAGGCAGGTTCTTCGGAGGTCGGCAAAAACTACGCTTCGAAGGAAGCGGACGCTATCTTCACTGGACATGAATCGCTAGAGGATGCGCAGGCTTTCTATAGTGATGTGAAGTCGCGGATTGCCTCGTTTGGCCGGAACCCGGATGAGGTGCTGATCTTCCCGGGAATTGCCCCAATTATCGGCGACACGCCGGAGGAGGCGGAGCGCAAATACCAGGAGGTTGCCGGACTCGTAACGATCGAGAACGCACTGAATTATCTGGGCAGATTCTTCGAGCATCATGATTTCTCGCAGTATCCGCTGGATGAGCCGTTCCCTGATGTTGGCGAGCTGGGACGTAACAGCTTCCAGAGCGGCACGGATAAGATTAAAAAGGATGCGAAGGAGCGCGGCTTAACGCTGCGGCAGGTTGCTATTCAATCCGCTACTCCGCGCAGCAGCTTCATCGGGACTCCAGAGCAGGTAGCCGATCAGGTCCAGCTGTGGTTTGAATCGGGCGGCGCAGACGGATTCATGATCGCAGCCGCTGTACCGAACGGCCTGGAGGAATTCGTGGACCGGGTGGTGCCGATTCTCCAGGAGCGGGGATTGTTCCGCACGGAATACGAAAGTGACACCCTGCGCGGTAATCTTGGTATTCCTGTGCCGGAGAACCGCTACGCTAAGGCTTCCCAGCCGGCAGGACAGATTTGACCGCTGATGGAAACGTTGCGGTGAACCGGAACCCGGGTATCGCGGAAATGCTGGCTTATACCGGTCAGCTAGAGGAAGAAATCATCTCGATCCGCCGTGATTTGCACACCCATCCAGAGCTGCTGTACGATGTTGCCCGCACCTCTGATAAGGTAGCCGGCCTATTAGAAGAATGGGGGATTTCGGTACGGCGGAATGTTGGCAGGCATTTTGGAATGGGTGTCACCGGCACGCTGCAGGGGCTTGCGGGCAGCGGTCCGGTCATTCTGCTGCGGGCCGATATGGATGCTCTGCCGATTGAGGAACAAAATGAGCTGCCATACAAGTCTGTGAAGGCAGGAGTCATGCATGCCTGCGGACATGATGCCCATACCGCGATGCTGCTGGGGGCGGCCAAAGCTTTGGCAGCCTT
Source organism: Paenibacillus tianjinensis (assembly GCF_017086365.1). Taxonomy (NCBI): domain Bacteria; kingdom Bacillati; phylum Bacillota; class Bacilli; order Caryophanales; family Paenibacillaceae; genus Paenibacillus; species Paenibacillus tianjinensis. The sequence goes on from NZ_CP070969.1 coordinate 1,353,386, forward strand.
CAGGGAGCAGCTGGCAGGCACGGTCCTGTTCGTCTTTCAGCCGGCGGAAGAAGGTGCAGTCCGGAGCCCGATAGACGGAAGGCTGCTCTCCGGGGGACGCGATATGATCGAGGATGGAATTCTGGAAGACGTAGACTTTGCATATGCACTGCATGTCATGCCTGAGCTTCCGGCAGGGCAGCTGGGCGTTCACCCGCATTATGCCATGGCAGCCTCCAGCCATTTCAAGGTGGAATTTCAGGGAACGGCCGGACATCACAGCGCCCCGCACAATGCAGTGGATGCTATCCAGATGGCCGCGCAGTTTATAGCGGGCATCAACGGAATGATGGCGAATCAGACAGATCCGCAGGAAGCAGCAGTGCTGGCTTTCGGCACTGTGAATGCAGGTACAGCCGTGAACGTTATCGCTGAGCGCAGTGAACTGACTGGAACGTTCAGAGCTTTCTCGAAGACAACAGTAGCTGCGATTACAGAGGGACTAAAACGGCATGCTTCGTCGACTGCGGAAGCATACGGCGGAGAATACCGGATGGAGCTACGCGAGGGAATTACAGTGGTCAACGACGGGGAAGCCGTGCAGCGGATGCTTCGTGCAGCCCGTGAGGTGCTGGGGGAAGATCAGGCAGTATTGCTGGATCAGCCCAGTCTTGCCGGTGAAGACTTCGGCTGGTATCTTGACCGTGTTCCCGGTGCATTTGCCTTCATCGGCTGCGGAAATGTTGAGAAAGGAATTACTCATGCCATCCATCAGCCGCAGTTTACTATTGATGAAGATATGCTGGTCCACGGCGCAAGGATATGGGTCAGCCTTGTAATGCAGCACAAATGAACGAGTTGCGTCCAATATTTAAGGGATATCTAATGAGCCGGGAGGCTCCTTGGATATCCCATTTTGTTATAGAAGCGGGACCCGTGCAGATGCAGCCGGAAGAGCCTTTAAAACCATTAAAAGTTAAGGCAGGTGCGGAATAATCCCATTGTTTCCATCCTTCCAATGCGTAAGTGCGGATATAAGCGGAATAATCCCATTGTTTCCGTCCTTCCAGTGCGAAGGTCAGGTTTACCCGCTTACCCCACACGTAAAGAGTGGCTGCTCTAACTGCCAACAACACAGAGCAGCGATCCCCCGGATATCGGAGGATCGCTGCTCTGATCTGTTTCATAGTATGCAATTTATAAACGGCTGCCTTACTTTACGCTGCCATCTTCCGGCTTCTGTGTGCGCAGACGCGCCAGCTCGGCTTCCACAGCGTTTTGCAGTGCCGGATCAATGGCGGGAGCCTGGGCCGGCTGGCCTGCCTGTGCTTCCCATTCATTGATCTTGTCCTCCATCCGTTCGAAGCCTCGTGATGCTGCACCGGCACTAATGATCGGTCCGTATCCGGGAGCGCCAGAATATCCAGAACGGTTCTGAGCAGCAGCCTGTTTGCTCAGCTCCGCCGCTTTGCGGGCGCGTTCAGCCAGCTCTGCCCGTTTCGCCTTCAGCCGTTCATGCTCAGCTTTGGCATTGTGCAGATTAACCTCAAGCGCAGCAAGAGTCTGAAGTGTTTCTTCGAGGATGCCTTCTGTTTCCTGAATACTTTCCTGGTACCGCAGCTTAGCCATTACTGAAGCTCTGGCTGCCGGTTCATTGCCTTCACTCATCGCTTTGACAGCAGCGGCTTCACTGTTCTCCGCCTGCGCCTGATATTCGGCTTTGCGGCGTTCCAGCACGCTTGCCGTTACTCTGAGCTCACGCTGCTTGCTTTCGGCAATGCCGATTTTTTCATCCAGGTCCCGCAGATATTGTCCGGTCAGCAGGACCGGGTCTTCCAGTTTGTTCAATCCTTCGTGAATTGCTGCTTTGGTAAGGGTGGTAATACGTTCGAATATGCTGCTCATGTTCATTTCTCCTTTGAATTTGAATTTTGGATTTATTAATTGAACCGTGACTTCATCCAAGATTAATAATGATCGAAGCTATCGGTGAAACCTGAGAAAGATTCTTTAGGGACGATAATGCTGGCAACGATATAGATGAATACCACTGTACCGAAGCTGAAAATTGCAGCGGCTGCTACAAGCAGTCTGACGAGCGTGGTATCAAGATTAAAGTAACGGGCCAGCCCTCCGCATAAACCAGTAACTTTCTTGTCTGTCTCGGAACGGAATAATTTTTTCATTGTTTTCTCTTCCTCTCTTGTAATGTCCGTTGTCTATGTGTTTATTCTACGGCGATTTGCAGTCTTGCAAAACGGCCTTGGGACTGTTTTTCAGTCCAGACCTAAGGCGGGGATGGTTCCCGCAATAAGACGGGGCAAGTCCAGGCAGAACCTGATGCGCTGCAGCATTCTTTTTTACATAAGAAACCACCCTGTGTAATCCCCGCTTAACACTCCGGCCCTATACTTGTAGTAAGTTTCTCCCTCCAAACCTTTTTAGAGAAGGATTAAATTTCGGATAAAACTATGGACAATAAGGAGGACTGGCCTATGGGAATTCATAAGTATTTCCGCTCGCTGAATGAGCTGGAACGGATCATCCGCTGCCCGGGTAAATTCAAATTCGAGGAGCATAGTGTAGCAGCCCACTCCTGGAAGGTTGTGCAGTATGCCAAAACCTTGGCTGATATCGAAGAAAAGCACGGTGCGGTCATTGACTGGAAGAAGCTGTATGAGATCACGAGCAGCCATGATTACGGAGAGATTTTTATCGGGGACATCAAAACGCCGGTGAAGCATTCCTCGCTGCAGCTGCGGTCGCTGATCCAGCAGGTTGAGGAAGGCATGGTTCATAACTTTATTGAGGAGCATATCCCGGAGGAGTTCAAAAGCATTTTCTTCCATCAGCTGCGTGAAGGCAAGGATGAGTCGCTGGAGGGGCTGATTCTGGAGGTTGCGGATAAAATGGATCAGGTCTATGAAGCTTTTGCCGAAATACAGCGGGGGAACACGGAGAAGGAATTTGTGGTGATGTACCGCAATGCGCTGATCAAGATTAAGAATATTGACCTGAGATGCGTGGAGTATTTCCTGACTGAGATTTTGCCGGATATGGTCAATGAAGAAACGTTGTCACCCGTGGATATTAAAAGAATTACGGAAGAGGCACTGGCTCTGTAACTGATGAGCGGTACTCTTTTTTTTTATGTACGCCAGGATCACGGATTCCGTTGCCTGGGCAAATAGAACGACTGTAATAAGGCTTGCTGCTATAAACAGAATTCCCCAGGTATAGATGGTTACCAGTCACCAAATATATGATAAAAATAACAAAAATGAGAGCTTTAATCCAAAGCAGCTTAAATATGATAATATTAAGGAAAATTTTTGAAGGGGAGACCTGGTCTGTGGAATATTTGCATTTCTTGCCTGTTTTTAATGCGATGGTATGGTTTGGCATTCTGTTGTTCGTTGTGTACGGTATTAATTTTTATAGGAACTACCCTACAGCCCCTTTTGTATACGCCAGTCGAAGACCTTCTTCTTGGCACAAAATAACGTTAGAAGTTCTTATCTTTGTTATTTTATCGTCTGTGGTGGTATTTGCGCTTCATCCGTTTGACAGCTCACTTCTGATGTCTTTGGTGCTGATCGGCATTATTATTACATATATTTTGGGCTCAGGAAATCGTAAGTACCGGGAATCCGCCCGTTTAGGGTTAATGGCTGTACATAGTTTGCTGGGCGCTTGCTTTTTTGGCTTATTCGCGATGAAGCTAATGGACAGGCTTAAAATCACGCTTAACCTGAATATGACAGATAACTACGATATCTTATATTTCGCCTATCACCAAAAGCGGCCGGTAGTGTACGGATTCTTCCTTCTGCTCATTACTTTATATTTTGTAATCGGCAAGCTGTATATGAAACCGGTCTATACCTCCTATGCGGAGGACTATCAGATACACCCCAGAGTCAATATCAAGCTGGTGAGCGGTGAAATCCTGCCGGGGATGTATCTTTTGCAGCATGCAGGCAGAGGTGACATTATCGCGGGAGACCATATTCACCGTTCGGAGGCAGCCCATATCTATTGCATTAACCGGGACCAAATATTGTACATAGAAGCCGCGGGCAATGTGCAGCAGGGATCGGGTCTATGAACCGGCTGAACACAGGGAGAGGGTTAAAAAGAAAAGCGGTTGCAGCGGCTCTTGTGGCTCTCGTCATCCTGGCGTTCCTGCTGAAAAATCAGGTGGCGGCGATGGTTACGGAGTCAACAGACTTAACTTCATTAACGGTTACCGGAATCCGGCTGGGTCAGAATATAGCGGAGCTGGATTTGAGCCGAACCCCTAAGGACCCTTCTTTCACTGACAAAAAAGCAGGCGATACGGAGTATGTCTATTATAAGGACTTCTCCATCGCCTATAACAGGAGCGGAGAGATTATCATTCTGAGGACGATGTCTCCAGAGGGCGTAGTGAGTGCGGGAGAGCTGACGCTCCATACCCTTGAAGAGGCTGCCGGGATACTCGGGAAGCATTACACCGTCCGGATGTATGACTATGATCAAGGGCTGAGAGCCAGAGTGTATTATGACAAAAAAAGCCGGATCAAATCCAGCTTTGTCTATCCCCACAAATACCGCAAGGAGGGTATCATCATCTGGGCTATCCTTGAAAGGTATTGAATAGTATGCTGAAAGGGATATCAACAGGAAATGAGGGATGCAGATGAGTTTTTTTGACAAGTTTAAAGCGGGTGTGACCGAAGCCGGGAATAAGGCCATGAACGTGGTCGAGGTAAACCGTTTGAAGCTGCAAAACAGCAGCAAGCAGAATGAAATTGACAAGCAGTATCAGGTGATGGGCAAAATGCTGTTCGAAGCTACGCTTAATGAATCAACCCTGCCTAAAGAAGCCTTTGCGGTAAATATGAATCGTGTGCTCGTGCTGAAATCTGAGATTGAAGCCAATCTGGAGCAGATTGAAGCGCTGGGGGACGGGAAGCATTGTAAAAGCTGCGGCAGCAGTGTGCCGGCGGAAGCGCGTTTCTGTCCGAACTGCGGGCACACCTTCGCAGCTCCGCGTGAACCGCAGGTTCCGCTGACTCCGCAAGAGCCTAAGATTGCGCAAACTCACCAAGCGCCGCAAGTACCCGAGGCGGAGGCAACCCCCCTGTCACTGGAGAAACAAGACACCGGGGACAACTAAGCGGCATGGGTCAGAGAATGGGCGGGCTAAGCTGGGTTGGCAGCAGGGAGAGGTATCTGGATCATCTCAAGCCGGCAACTTTTGAAAATATGGTGATTGGCCGGTATGGCGGCAATTCACTGGCAGGCGCGGACAAAAATGAAGACGGGTTATTCATTCTAATTGGACCGGGCGGGACCTGGGAGTTCAGTATGCTGTTGGATGCCCATAATACGGAAGAAAGTGCAGAGCTGTTGATCAGGACAGTCAAACATATCTCCAGCGAGATTGAGCAATGCCTTTCGCGGCCTGTCCATCTGGCCTTTAAGGATTTGGAGACGCTGCTGCTCACGACCCTGGGATCTGATGATTTCAGAAGCCAGTGCAGGAAAGTTACAGGTGAAACAGCGTGCCTCATATGCGTGCGCAAGGAAAATTATCTGTGGTGGTTTTCGGTAGGCGACAACTCGGTGTATCTGCTGCATCCCGAACTGGCTGCCAGGGGGCAATACCTGCTGAATCAGCGTAACTATTATGAGTGGATCGGATATGTAAATACCTTTGATCAGCCGGTAGCCTGCTTCTCCTCTGGGGTCAGGGAATTGAGAAAAGGGCGCAATGTGATCGTCATGACCACAGATGGCCTTTTGGAATACGGGCGTCTGAAGCATGACCGGCAGACCTTTGAGGATCCGTGTAAGCTGTACCAAGCATTTTATAATGAAAAAAATTTGCAGTCCTGTGTAGAGGCCGCAATCTTGGAAGTACATGAAGCGCAAGGCCGCGACAGTGCTACCGTTATTGCCTGGACTTACTATAATGAGCGGGCGGCGGTAATGCCTAGTGATGCCAAATAGGTGATTCGGCGGGAATTTCAGAAATCTCTTAGCTCAAGCGGGCAGCTTGGGCTGTTTCTATTGGATAATGTGATGGAGTTACAGTGATGGATTATTCATCCTGCGGTAGTGAGGTTATATTATAGTTTTTAAAGTGGAGGAAATTAACAGGGACGGCGCGGAGTCATATAAAAGATACGACGTAGAGAGGACGAAGCCGATGAATGCAACGACCGCATTTTCAGAATCAGTAGAACCGTATTTGAACTACACGCGAATGCCCTGGGGCAGATTATTTTATAGGACGGCCTGGGAACAAATCGGCACTTTCATGCCTGATACGATCCAGTCTATCTTGGATATTGGCTGCGGCTTCGGTATTTCCAGTAACGAATACAGCCGGAAAGGTCACCAGGTTACTGGTGTTGAGCCTACAACGAAAATGATTGCGATTGCGGTAGCGGAAGGCCCAAACGTCCGCTACCTTAATGATTCCTTTGAGCGGGCTCATGGAAATCTGGGGACATACGATTGGATTTTTTGCCACAATATTCTTGAATATACGGTAGATCCGGAGCAGTTTGTCCAGCATATTGGCGGCTGTCAGCAGCAGAATGGTTATGTATCGCTAATTGCGCATAATCCGGCTGCGAAGGTCATGAAGAAAGCCATCCTGAATAAAGATCCGGACAGCGCACTTGCCAGCCTAAGCAGTAACAAGGAATACAGCGGACTTATTCAGACGGAGTTTATCGTATATCCTTATGAGCAGCTGGCAGGCTGGCTTCAGGCTGCAGGCTATGAAATTGAAGAACGTTTCGGGATCCTTAACCTGTACGGATATATCGCGGATAATGAAATCAAACAGGATGAGGACTGGCATAACCGGATGTTGCAATTGGAGCTGGAACTCGGCAAGCTGAGTCCTTACAGGGATGTCGCTATTTTTACGCATATTATCGCTAAGAAAAGCATCTGATGACTGATAACAGGAAGAGTTACATTGGAACAGTGGAGTGGGTAGCGATACTAGGCGCTGAAACAGCTGGAGTTCGGATCCGCTACATTTGTTTCCGGATATCCTCGCCGCCTGCTGCCGGGAATTGGTTGCGGTAATCAGTCGGGGAGATACCCTCCAGCTTGCGGAACGAACGAATGAAGGAATTACGGTTATTAAACCCCACTGCCGCCCAAATGTCCTGAATCGGCAGATCGGTGCGGGCGAGCATCTCTTTCGCTTTTCCGATCCTTAGCTCCTGCAGGTACTGATGGAACGGTTTGCCCAGCTCTTTTTTGAGCAGACGGGACATGTAGTTGGACGTTGTATGAAATTTGTCTGCCAGCAGGTCGAGATGAATATCCTCCTGATAATGCATGTCTATAAATTGTTTGAAGATCACGGACTCCGGCCCGTCCGCCTCCGGATTTACTGCCTCCATAATTGCCTCCAGAAACTCAATAAGAAACTCCATAGTTCCATCTACAGACAGAGGGTTATCCGAGAGGATTCTATGAAAATACTCCCGGTAGGCACCATCCGGCAGGGTGGTGTCTTTATACTTCAGCACCTCTGAACCGATCACAAAAATCTGCAGATACAGCTCCTTAAGTCCGATTTCATTCAGTCCCCCGGACAGATGCGGGAGCACAACCGTTTCTAGCAGCACGGACAGCTCGTCTTTTTTAGCGGAGCAGACCACATTAAAGATCTTTCTGCTGTCGCCCGCGCTTAGTAATGCCTCTGCCTTCTCCGATTCCGTTCTTACGAAATAATGAATCCGCTCATGCTGCAGCGGTAAGATGCGCCAGATAGCCTTCATGGCCTCCAGGTAAGATTCTTGCAGCCCGGCGAATCCTGGATGGATCTCTCCCACGCCAATGGATATATTCTGAACATCATGATCCGTGAGCAGAGCGTTCTGAAGGAGGGTGAAATAGGTGTCCAGCTCCTTTTGACGGCCGGTAAGCTGCGGCACATTGGCCAGCAGGCCATACACATTATCCTCTATTTCCACAACGATCCACTGCCGGGCAGCCGGGATATGCTCCTTCAGCAACTGGAGAATCCGGTTGCGCGCTGTATTTTGCTCGCTCTTACTGTATTCTCCAAGAAACGGCCCGGCATACTTGACCCGAATCAGCGCTGTGACAAAGGAAGAGTGCTCGAAGGCAAAGCCGCTTTTCTGAAGGAATGCCTCGGTCTCCTGCTGATCGGGTAGCCGCTTAAAGCGCAGAATGTTAACCATCCACTGCTCCAGCGCAAGGGGATAGATGAAGGTTAATTTGTCATTGAGGCTGCTGACATCATCCAGCATCCGGTGGAACACCCTGTCCAGCAGCTTACATTCGTTGGCCGGCGGACCTGAGGCTGTCGCGGGCAGCTTGACGATCAGGGATTGTAGGGGCGCATACAGCTTCCGGCTCAGCAGAAAAGAGATGAGGATCGAGAGTAGCAAAGCGAGCACGTTCAAAAGATTGCCCCAGAATTTGATTGCACTCATACTCTCCTGGATGTCGGAGACAGGTACAAGGGCTACCATGTTTAGATTCTTGAATACAAAGCGGGTGTTCATCTGTATCGCCAGCATCGCTTTTCCGCCGATTTCGGTTTTGAGATGGGTCTGTTCACCGGCTTGAAAGGTTTTTAGAAACTGGCTGATTTCCACATCGGGCGTGTCCATCTCCGTAGAAGCGATCACCTGGCGGTCATCCCCCAGCACAAACAGCTTGCTGTTGGGGGTGAGCTTGGAGTCCATGAGCAGCTGTACGAGCGAATCTACCTTAACGCTGATGACAAACAAATCGTTGGATTTATATTCGGCGATGGCTGTCTGGACGACAGGGAGGATGTACGCGCCGTTTTGGGAAACAGACCTGGACGGAGGAAGAATCTGAAAAGGCCTGTTTTGGGAGCCGTAGGCAGTCCAGAAATCCTCGCTGTAGAGCTCCAGCCGCCGGCTCCGGCCAAAGAAGTCACCAGCAGAGTAGGTGCCCTGATCGCTGATGACCAGTCCATCCCGCTTCTTATAAATAAAGACGTTGTCTATATATTCATTCATTAAGCGGATGCGAGCGAGCGAACGGATGCTTTGGGAGACTCGGGCATATTTGGCGTGTGAATCGACAGTGAAATTGGAGGAGAAGACCTGCATCGTCGCTTCATCCAGTGACAGTAAATAATTCAGGCTGTAAATTTCCGTGAACACATTGTTTAGCCCGTCAGCCATATTGCTTAGTACGGTATTGTAATTCCCCTTCATTTGCGTCTCCAGATACCCCAGGTTGACCCGGTAATTGATGAAGCTCACCAGCTGGATAAGCGAGGCCAGGACGAGAAAGCAAAAGAAAAAGCGGTACATCATGCTGCGGAACTTGCCTCTGACCCATGCAGTAACTCTCCTTCTCACTATTGTCTCCCCCTCTATAATCTGAAGATAGGTTTAAGTTCAATAATAGTAGGTGAGCACAAAAAAATACTACTCTTATGACAGGTATAATAACATAAAAGGCTAAAAATGAGACATTTAATAAAAATGTATGTCGAAATTGAAATATATTTGTCATTATATATTACACAAAATGATTTATGTCTCTTTTTAATTACAGTGAGATGGTTCTAAATATGACATAGGAACTACAAGGAGGTGAGTAGATGAATCGTGTGATGGTCATAGGCAAGGCACACAGTAGAGAGGTACGGAAGGAGGGACGGATGAACAGGACGCGGAGGATCATCAGAAAAAATATTCATTATTATTTTCTGCTGCTTATCCCGCTGCTGTATATTCTGGTGTTCAGCTACGGGCCGATTATTGGTAACATTCTGGCCTTCCGCAAATTTGTCCCCGGCGGTTCGATTTATGGTGAAGAGTGGACGGGGCTGCGGTATTTCAAAATGTTCCTTGGTGAGGCGAGCTTCTGGAGAGCGTTCAACAACACCTGGCTGCTGAATATCTACCATTTAGTATTTACCGTGCCGGTGTCGATCCTGTTTGCTTTGATCGTCAACGAGATTAAACCGGCCAGAATGAGGAATCTGGTCCAGACGGTTTCTTATTTGCCGAATTTCATCTCCATTGTTGTCGTTGTCGGTCTGATGACGGAGCTGCTGTCACCGACTTACGGATTGGTCAATGAGCTGCTGGGCAAGTTGGGGGTTCCGCCTACCTTTTTTATGAATGAAGCAGGGTGGTTCCGGACCTTGTATATCTCCTCTGAAATCTGGCAGTTTACCGGCTGGAACTCAATCATTTTCTTCGCGGCAATTACCTCCATCGACCATCAGCTGTACGAGGCGGCGGATATGGATGGAGCAGGAAGGCTGCAAAAGATCTGGCATGTCACGCTGCCGCAGATTATGCCAACCATTGTGGTTGTCTATATTATGTCCTTCGGCCACTTGATGACTGTCGCCTTTGAGAAGGTGCTGCTGATGTACACGCCAAGCAACTCGGAGCGCAGCGATGTCATCGAGACGCTTGTCTACCGCATCGGTATTCAGAGCACCAACTACAGCTATTCGACAGCAATCAGCCTGTTCGGAGGCCTCCTTGGACTCGTAATTGTGGTCACAGCCAATGCGCTAGCCAAGAAATATACCCGTTATTCCTTATATTGATCATGAAGAAAGGAGACTGCCATGCGCACTATTAGAAGGTATGAAGATTGGGTTTTTAAGCTGGTTCTCGCGTTGTTCATCATCGTTGTATTCGGCGCGGTATTGCTGCCGTTTGTACATCTGCATGCGGTATCCTTCAGCAGCTCTGCAGCCAATGCCAGCGGAAAAGTAAGCTTCCTGCCGATAGGATTCCATACGATGGCGTATCAGTTTATCCTGAGCCACCGGGATATTCTCAGCGGCTTTCGGAATTCTGTTCTGCAGACCACGGTTGGAACGGCGCTCAGTCTCCTGCTGATGACGATGTGTGCTTATCCTTTATCCAAAAAAATCGCCGGACAGTCCTTTTTCATCTGGATGATTATGCTGACCATGCTGTTCAACGGCGGGATGATTCCTACTTATATGATGATCAAAGGCCTGGGGATGCTGGATACGATCTGGGCGGTGATTCTGCCGTTCTGTATTACTCCTTATTACTTAATGCTAATGATGAATTTCTTCCGCGAGTTCCCCGAACCGATTGAAGAAGCGGCACTGATCGATGGACTCAATCCGATTCAAATCCTGTTTCGCATAGTACTTCCCTTATCGAAGCCGATTCTGGTCACGATGGCACTGTTTATGGTTGTCTTCTACTGGAACAACTGGTTCAGCTCACTGATTTATTTGAACAAGACCAGTATGTATCCGATTATGCTGATCGTGCGAAATATCCTGGATGGACAGCAGCTTGTGAACAGCGGAATGGCGGGTCAGGAAACGACTAAATACGTCTCAACTGCTTCGCTGAAAGCCGCCTCCATCATGGTAACGTCACTTCCGATCTTCATCCTGCTGCCCTTTACACAGAAGTATTTCACCAAAGGCGCCTTAATCGGTGCGGTTAAAGGCTAAAGTTCACTCAGAGAGCCCAGAGGGAAAAGGAGAGAAACATATGACAAAGAGCATGAAGGTGCAAGGAATTGGCAGTAGAGTAAAGACCGGGGCGGGGGTACTTACCGCACTGCTTATGCTAAGTGCATGTTCCAACGGTAGTAGTGCAGCCGAAATCTCCGGAAATGAGACCGCTGCGGCGGGGAGCGGGCCAGCAACCCTGACAATGCTGCTGGCCGAAGGCGGGGTGCCGTTCAGCAAGGATTGGCCGACACTGGTTGAACTGGAGAAACGGACGAATGTGGAGCTTGATGTACAGGCAGTTCCCTCTGATTATCAAAGCAAAGCAAAAATTGTACTGAGCTCCGACAAGATTCCGGATATGGTGACGAGCGTGGAGCAGCCTACAGTGCTGGAAATGAGCGAGACCGGTGTGCTACTTCCCATCAGTGACTATATGGACAAGCTTCCTCATCTCAAGAGCCGGATTGAAGAGTTTCAGATCGAGACCGAGCTGGATAACTGGCGGGGGACGGACGGCAAGCTGTACGTGGTACCCTTCATGAAGGATTATGCCAACTACAATCGTGCGCCACTGATCCGCACCGATATTCTGAAGCAGAACGGACTGCAGGCGCCAACGAATATGGACGAGCTGTACACCCTTTTGAAGAAGCTGAAGGAGGTGTATCCGGACAGCTACCCGCTGACCGGGACCAGCGCGGAGAATCTGCGGACGATGTTCGGGACCGCCTGGGGAGTGGATGCGAACTATAAGGGTTTTGTCTATGATGAAGCCGCCGGGCAGTACGACTACTTATTTACGAGTGACAAGTACAAGGCCTATCTGACCTATCTCAACCGGCTGATTGATGAGGGGCTGGCTGATCCCGAGATGTTCACCTCTACCACCGATCAGCTGATGCAGAAAATATCTACGGGTAAAAGCTTTGTCTATTATTTCTGGAATGGCGAGCATAAGAGTGCTATAAATCTGCTGGGCAAGGAGAACAGCGGTCCGGATTTTGAAATCTCGATGCTGGAACCGATAGCAGGTCCTGCCGGCAAAAAAATGCTGGTCGGCGACCGGATTTCAAACGGCATGGTCGTCCCCGCGTCGGCGGCGAAAAAGCCGTATTTCGATCAGCTCCTGAGCTTCATTGATTACCTGTACTCCGACGAAGGGATTGATCTGCTGACCTGGGGGATTGAAGGCGATACCTATAGCGTAGTTGACGGAGAGAAGAAGTTCAGTGATGAGATGCTGCAAAAGGATAACCTGAACCGGGCCCTGTGGGAGATTGGCGCTGCTAACGGCTCCTACGTAATGCTCTGGCCGTACAAATGGTTCGCGGCGGTGCTTGGCGACCCTGATTTTGAGAAAATGACGGAAGTGGCAAATAAGGAAGGCTGGTTCGCGGATGTTACGAAGGTGCCTTCCCTGTCGGCGGCACAGCGCGAGGAAGAAAATCTGGTCTATGCGACTGTGAATGATTATTTTGCCAAGATGACGGAACAGTTTGTATACGGGACGAAATCGATTGAGACGGACTGGGATGCTTATGTGAAGGAAATGGACTCGATGGGCGTCGGTAAGCTGAAGAAAATGTACAATGATTCGCTTAAGTAAGTGAGCTGAGGGGGCTTTGACCATGACAATCAATGAAACGAAGCAAAGAATCGCAATACTCCAGGCAACACTGGCCGGGCGGGGGATTTCCGCCCTGGTCGCCTTTGCCAATGGCGCGCGTGAAGGAGCGGGCACTGTGCGTTATCTGACCGGCTGGATGCCCTTCAGTTCGGAAGTATTCCTGGTCGTTCCCGCGAAGGGAAGCGCAGTCATCGTATCGGCGGATAAAAACCGGGCGCGGGCGTTCCTTATGCGTTTTGGCGGGGAGGGGAAGGTTGTGAAAACAACGGATCTATACGGCTCGCTGCAGGAGGTGCTGGCGAAGCTGGTGCCGCCCGGATCAGTACTCGCCTACACGGGTGCGGATGATTTCACAGTCGCGCAGTCGGCCAGGTTCTTTGCCCTGCTGGATGACTACGAGAAGCTGGAGGGAACCGAGATCGTGAATGTACAGCGGTTGGAGCGCACTCCGTATGAAGTGGATAAACACCGGAAGGCGACGGAAATTGCCGATAAAATGGTGGCCCACGCCATGGGTATCGCCTCAGTTAAGGGAATTACAGGGGCGGAAATTATGGCCGAGGTGGAGTATCTGGGCAGACGGCTCGGTGCGGACTCTGCCTCCTGCTGGCTGGCGGTTGGTGAGCGCCCGCCGGAAACGTATTTTGAGCTGTTCGAGCTGGTGGAGCCTATAGGTCCTGATTCACGTGTGCAGATCGGTACAACTGTCTGCCTGGACGGGTATTACGCACAGGTGTTAAGAATGGGGATGTTCAAGGAGCCCTCTCCTGAGCTGCAGCGTATTTCCGGAGCTATTCTTGAAATGCAGGATGCAGCACTGGCCAAGATGGCGGTTGGAACGCCGGTCCATGTCCTGGTGGATGTGCTGGAGTCCATGATCGATGAGTACTGCCCGTATACAAGGACGGAAGATCCGTTCCGGTTCCAATCGATTCACGGAATGAGCAACAGCTACAGCGATCCCGGTGTTGCCCCTTTCCTGAATGCGGGCAGAGATCAGTCAAGGGATGGCGAATCGGCGAGGGTAACTGAAAATATGGTCTTTGAAGTGCATCCCAACTTCACAATGCCTGAGCTGGGGCATGTGTGTCATGGGGATACGGCCGTTGCCGGGAAGGACAAGGGAAGCTGGCTGTCCAAGACGCCGCGGGGAATCTATTATCTGTCATAGTCTGAAGGCAGCCGGAAGGTTAAGCGAACGGTAATAATCTTATTTGAGGGGAGATAAGCTATGCGTATTGGTGTCGACGGAAAATACTTGCCCGGAGGGCATAATCTAAGTCCTGTAGAGAAGCTGGAATACGCTCATAGTCTGGGCCTGGAGGGGGTGTTCTTCCGCACTATCCTGCACATCAGTCCCAATCTGAACGGCGCGGAGATTCAGGCTGTACAGCGTAAAGCGCAGGAGCTCGGTATGTATCTGGAGGCCGGGCTGGGCCGGGTTAATCCATACACAAATCCAGAAACCCCGGAGCTGCGGGCGATTGGCAACGGCGATGTGCTGCTCGGCTTCCGCCGCATGATGGAGGCTGCTGCGGAGGCCGATATCCGCGAGCTTTGGGTCTCCACTGGCGGTGCCAAACCCTATAAGGGGATGTTCGCCACGGACCGGTTCCGCACCGATGTGACCTGGGAGGAGCAGCTGGAGGCGACAGAGCGGCTGCTGCTGAAGCTGAAGCCGCTGGCACTCGATCTGGGGCTGCATCTCAATATGGAGACTCATGAGGAGATTACTTCCTATGAAATCGTCCGACTGATTGAAGCGGTCGGAGCTGATGTGATGGGCGTGGTGTTCGACACCGCCAATGTGATGATTCGCGGCGAGCATCCGGTGCTTGCCGCCCGGCGCCTGGCACCTTATGTACGGCAGACGCATATCAAGGATGCCTATCTAGAGTTGACCGATGGAGGCGTCTATCAGCGGGCGATGCCGTGTGAAGGCGAAGGTGCGGTTGATTTCAGCGAGGTGCTGAAGGAGCTTAACCGCTATAATCCGGAGTTGACGTTATCCTTCGAAGCGCAGGTTCCGCACGGCGGGCGAATGCCCGGCGAACCGATGGTCATTGAGGTGTATGATCCGCAGTGGATTCAGGGCCATCCGGATCTGACGCGTGAGGATTTCGCTGCTTATTATGAGCTGGCGCGGAATTACTCGGAGCGGATACGCAGCGGTCAGGCCAAAGGTTGGCAGGCTCTGAACGCAGAACGATTCGAAGAAGAGGAAGCGGTGCAGGCAGTGATTGCCTCCCGGCGTTATTTGGATGGACTGTGCCGGGAGCTGGGTATTCAGCGGGAGCAGGCGCCGTCCCATGTCTGAGGTTCTGGCCGGGCGCCGGGGTATCTTTGCCAAAGAGCTGTTTGCTCCTGAACTCCCTGTGAGAGAAGCGATTGTGAGAGCGGCGGAACGGGGCTTTGACGGCCTGTATCTGGGTTCGCCCGCCAGTATCAGTCCAGAGCTGGACCGGAAGGAGCTGGAAGAGGCAGGACAGTTAGCCAAGCGGGCTGGGATCGTCCCGGGTATCTCCGCAGGCATGCTCAACCCTTACCAGCCGGGTCGTTCGGCAGAGGCGCTGGAGGCGGGCGGCGGCGATCTGGCGCTAGGCCTGCTCAGGCTGATCGAAGCCGCCCGGTGGCTCGGACAGCCAGAGGTGATGCTGGTCATCGGTACAGAATATGACCGCTTTAACCGCTCGCTGGAGTGGAGCGAGCAGCTTAGTGCGGTTGCCTCCCTGCTGCGCCGGATTCAGCGAGATGTCCGATCCATCGGTTCGCGAATTCTGATCAAGACGCATCAGGAGATCACCTCCTGGGAGGTTGCGCGCCTGCTGGATCAGCTGGATTCCACGGTATTTGCGGCTGCCTTTGATCCGGTGAATCTGATTGTGCGGATGGAGAATCCGCTGGCTGCGGCCCGGCGGCTGGCCGGGCGGATCGGCCAGGTGCATGTGGATGACGCGAAGCTGCTGTGGAACGGCAGCGGGTTGGCGCGGGCTTTATGCCCCGCCGGGAGCGGTTGCATCCCGTGGCCGGAACTGATCGGGCAGATCCGCAGGAGTGATCCCGGGGCCTGGTATTGGGGAGAGCTGCACCAGGCGGAGCTGGTCATGCCGTTACTGACCCCGGGCTGGTTCGGGGATCATCCCGATATCAGCCTGGCAGAGATAGCGTCATGGCTGGCCGGCGCACAGCCGCTGGTTCCGGCTCCGCCGTCACTTATTGGTGTGAAAGGTGAACGGGTTACCGGTTTGCTGGCATTCCTTGCTGCCAGCTGACATGGAGAGATTAGCCTGTTTAACCTGAATGCACCCTCGATTCTCTATAGCAAAAACGGATGTTTGCCCAATTGGGGCGGCATACGTTTTTGTTTGTCTGAAATTTTGGCCAAATGGTTATCGAAAGGTTACTTAAAGCAGTATTCCAGCCCAGCCGGATTTGCTGCATTATTTGTACGCACACGTTAGAACAGCGATTCTCCAATGACAGGAGGATCGCTGTTCTATTTAATATTAATGAAATCCGGAATCGGCCTCACAACAGCCGTGCTACTTCCTTCCCAGCTTCCGGGCTAGGAAGAGGATCAGCAGCGATGAGACGGCAATAATCACGATATTGAATCCCAGTCTGCTCTGTAACCAGCTGGAGTTCGCAGGGGCCGTTTCCGGCGCCTGCCGGAGCTCTGCCGCTCCAAGCCGGGCAAGCGGCCGATCTTCTCCGGCGATATAATCCTTGAAGTTCACAATATCATACTGCGGCGCAGCCGCCTCAGCATTCCCGTAGAGCAAGCGGTAAGGCTGGGCTCCGTCAGCAGCAAAAACGATCCGGTCCAGCAGGTATTCCAGCTTCAGCCCGGACAGCGCTATTGGCGCATCATCCTGATTATGGATGACGATCCGCAGGATGGGCGCGGACAAGGCCTTCACAGGAACAATAGCTGTGGAGGCAATCTCCGTATCCTTGAAATCCAGCCGGTATAGTTCTCCGGTGCCTGTTACGGGAATGACTCTGCCTTCCCCGTCATAAAGCTCATACCTGCGGGTGAAGCTGCCGCTGCTCTCCAGCTGCAGCCCGGAAACTCTCAGCCGGTCATTATTGTGAATGATAATCTCAGTGCGCTTGTCTTCTTCCTGAATCTCATACGCTGCTTCCTGCTGCTGCTTAAAGAATTCAGCCTTGATTACCCGGTTGCTATGCTGCAGGGTCATAGCAGGAAACTGCAGATCCGCCGCATTCTTCTCTGCCACCAGCCGGTAATAACTGAATTTATAAGTGCTGCCGAGGTCGATGCTATTCTGTTCACGCCCATCTACGGCGTACAGATCACTCTTGGCTACAGGCTCCCAGACCACGCCGTCATAGCTGCCAAGCAGTTGCACGTGAAGCAGGAAGTCCTCAGCCGGAAGCTTGAACTCCAGCCGGTTGCCCTCGATATCGGTATTCTCGGCCAATGGTGTAACCTTGTAATCGAACATTGTGCTCCCGCTCTTCTTCACGCTGTGAACCAGTGTAGCGGAGTAGGTTAGGTTATGTTCCTCCGGGCGCTCTTCTCCGCTCTCCCTGTAGAAGGGAACATACTTGCCCGTATTGTTTACGATCCGCAGATCGCGCAGATCCTCTGCCGAGCCCCGGTACACCTCAGGATCAAGGTAAAGTTGATAATAGGCTGCCTGCCCGGGGATCACAATCTGCTTCGAGTACCGCCATGCCTGGCCGGTGGCGCTCCCTTCAGCTGCGGCAGACAGCGGCTGTCCGGGGGAGAGCAGGTTAAGAGAACCGAGCAACAGAAGCATAGTACTAATCTTGTGGAGAATCCTGTTTCGCCTCTGCATACACTTCCTCCATTCTGGCCGATACCCGCTGATAGAGATACGAAATGCCCAGCAGGCAGAGGCCGAAGCTGAAATAGGCGATGATCTTGCTGCCGGTATTCAGCAGCATCAGATCATAGAGCAGCAGCTTGCCGGTAGCCAGCAGCGACAGGGCCAGACCGAACCGCCGGATGTACACATATCTGCGGCGGAAGCCGAACATGATGAACAGCACCGCGAGCAGCAGATAAGTGAGGCTGAAGATCAGACCGCCATCGTTCTGCCGCAGCTGTACCCCAAGGAAAGCCGTAACGATGACCAGCAGATATACGCCCATCACCACCGGATACAGCTCCTCATTGTTGGATTCACGCTTCAGCAGTGCCTTTAGCAGACGCCCGCCACTCTGCCAGACGAACAGATTGAAGAGGATTAGCAGTCCGAGTGCAGCATAATCCGCCGCCGTATTATCGGAGAAATTAACCTTAAGGCTATGCTGCCAGGTAGTTAAGGCAATACAGATCACATAACCGATTGCGTACAGAAAATAAACCATGTATGCCACGGTGGCATCATAGAGCACTTTGATTTTCGGCAGCGCATAGGCCAGCCCTAACGTCAGCACGGCCGACAGCAGCAGTCTGTAGAACGTAGCGCGGGTGAATTCCTCCGGTACATACAGGTCATACAGATGCAGCGATTCATAGAGGATATAAGCATAGGTGTTCACCAGCGCCGCATATTTGAACCAGATACCTGCCTGAACCTCAGCAGGGGAGCTGGTAAGCAAAATCTCCCGCCGGGAATGGCGGATGGCGTAGACAAGAGTGACAACTAGCATCCCTGCTGTGATGAAGGTGTATTTTAGCGCAAAATACGGATTGTCGTAGATAATCACAGAGTTGGCAGATGAAGACTGCACCAGCACATCGATAAAGAAGAAGAGGGCCAAAGAGAGCATCAGGATGCCCCAGCCGGTCCGTTCGACCGCTTTGAAGCGCTGCAGATGGCCGTAAACCGTCAGTACAACTGCCTCAACCAGCCAGCCGATAGACCACCAGACGGTACCCAGCTGAAACGGAATCATCAGCACCGCGAAGGTTAGGGAAGTGGCATAGAAGAGCAGCATGCTCTCTTTTTCCTGCCCCATCATCTTCTCCAGCAGGCGGCCGAGTCCCAGATACAGCAGGCAAAAGGCGAGGGCAAGCGCTCCTTTGTACGCACCAAGCCCCGCATCCAGGAACAGTACATACAGGATTATACAGCTGGCCATTGTGTTGCAGGCGAGCAGCGCGAAATCCCACCAGGACAGCTTGGTACGGTACTTGAACGGGTACCACAGCGTAATTCCCAGGTACATGGCGAAGGTCAGAATGGAATAGAACATATTTATGCCGTAGCTGTCCGACAGAACAATCAGCAGCAGCATCGAAGGTGTATTGAACAGGAAGCTGATGTAATTGACAACGATCCAGCGTTTACGCAGGGAAATGAGCACAATCAGCAGATTCAGCAGGAACAGATAACCCATAGCTGCATACACTGCGCCTCCCTCCAGGCCAAACGCGCCTATATAGGAGAACAAGGGCAGATAGCCTCCGACTAGACCCATCGAACAGATGGTCCGGGACTCATACCGGAGCGATAACAGAACCGCCGTCAGCGTAACGAGGACGGAGAGGGCAAGGCCGGGATAGATCCCGATAATCTCAAGCAGAAAATAGCTGTAAAAGATCGAGCCGTACAGCACAGAAATCCCGCCGCCGAGCAGCCCCAGCGCAAAGGTGCCTCTGCCTCTACGGAACAGCCACTCACCCCCTCCCAGCATTAAGGCGCCGAGCAGGAAAAAGGCGCTGCCCTTCATATATCCTGTGAACCAGGTAGAGTAGCTGTATTTGAAGCCAGCGCCGACTGCCAGGATCAGCAGCAGGATACCGAGCCGGTTGATCCAGTTCAGCCCGATTTTCATCTCGATCCGGTTCTGTCTTCGCCGCCGCCGGATCGTTTCCTCGCTGACCCCTTCGGAAGCCAGCTCATCCAGCCGGTGATCCACTTCTGCCGCGAGCGGCCGTTCCGCTTCCAGCAGCTCCGCCCGGCGCAGAAGAATGCTCTCGTTCAGTCTGGCTGACAGCGCCTCCAGGCTGGTGCGGATCTCTGCACTGTCCTTGCTGAGCAGACGGTCCGCCGTGCGGTACATTTCTGCGATACGCTGCTTGGTCCGAAGCTCAAAAGCGGTCAGCCGGTCATGCTGGGCAGCGCTTTGCGCAGCGAAATAGGTATGCAGCTTCCTGCGGGACAACCGCAGAATCCCCAGCTTCTCATCCAGAATCTGCTCGGTCAGTGCTGTACGCAGCTCTGCGTTCTCCTGCTTCAGCCTAACTCTCTGAGCTTCGGTCTCGGCCAAAGCCTGTTCTACCGCTGCCGCCCGTTTCTTCAAAGCTTCATTCTCATTCACCAGATTACTGCCCTCATAGGCTTTGATCAGCTCCTGATACTCTCCCAGAAGTACATCCTGCTGCTCTTTTAAGGCCCTAAGACGATCTTTGAACTGCTCCATAAGCGCCCCCAATGGCTTTTTGTCCTAATAGCTTTATTCTACTATAAACAAAGAAGCAAAATCTTCCTTTTCTGTGCGGAACTTCATGCTGTTGTCACGATAAGGCGAATCCGGGTACGGGCGGCCACTCACCGGGTAAATCTGCAGCAGACACTGAAACCGAAAAACCCACAAGCCTCCAGGAGCTGGAGAGGCTTGCGGGTTTTTGTATGCCCAGGTGCAGGTTTTAACGCTGCAGGCTTTGTCCGTTAGTAGCAATAACGTCCTTGTACCAGTAGAAGGATTTCTTGCGGTAGCGCTCAAGCGTACCCGTGTTGTCGTCGTGACGGTCTACATAGATGAAGCCGTAACGTTTGCTGAGCTCTGCGGTAGAGGCGCTGACCAGGTCGATACAGCCCCATGAGGTATAGCCCATCACTTCGATGCCGTCTTCGATCGCTTCACCCACCTGAACCAGATGGTCGTTCAAGTATTTGATCCGGTAGTCGTCATTGACTGTCGGCACACCGTCCTCGCCTGTGATCAGCACATCCTTGGCGCCGAGCCCGTTCTCAACAATGAACAGCGGCTTCTGGTAGCGGTCGTAGAACATGTTCAGCACATAGCGCAGACCCTGCGGGTCAATCTGCCAGCCCCATTCACTGGCTTCGAGGTACGGATTCGCTGCACCGCTGAACAGGTTGCCTTCGGTTTGGTTACGTCTGCTGTCGTCGCCGGTCTCACAGATGCTCACGTAGTAGCTGAAGGAGATGAAGTCCACCGTGTGCTTCAGAATCTCCGCATCTCCTGGTTCCATATGAATCTCGATGCCGTTTTCTCTGAAGTAACGCTTCATGTAACCAGGGTATACACCTCTTGCATGCACATCGCCGAAGAAATAGTTCATGTGCTCTGATTTCATCGCTGCGATCACATCGTCCGGGTTCGGAGTCAGCGGGTAGGTAGGCATACTGAGAATCATACAGCCGATTTTGGCTTCAGGGTCGATTTCATGGCCAATTTTTACTGCCGAGGCACTGGCCACCAGCTCATGATGGATAGCCTGATACAGATCCTGCTTGCTCAGCTGTTCCTTCGGTGTGTAGATCCCGCCACTCATGAACGGTTCGTGCAGAATGGAGTTGATCTCGTTAAAGGTCAGCCAATACTTCACTTTACCTGTGTAGCGTGTAAACACGGTTCTGGCATACCGTTCGTAGAAGCCGATTAAATCCCGGTTGACCCAGCCGTTATACTGCTTGGACAAATGCAGCGGAGTCTCGTAGTGGGAGAGCGTAACGAGCGGCTCAATCCCGTATTTATGGCATTCGTCGAACAGATCGTCATAGAATTGCAGACCCTTCTCATTAGGCTCCAGCTCATCGCCGTTCGGAAAGATCCGGGACCAGGCAATGGAGGTACGGAACACCTTGAAGCCCATCTCGGCAAACAGCCTGATATCTTCTTTATACCGGTGGTAGAAATCAATCCCTACCAGCTTCATATTATCCTCGGTCGGCACCTCGGTGATCGGTCCTTTGATGCCTTGCGGAGCCACGTCTTGGGTGGACCAGCCCTTGCCGTCCTCATTATATGCACCTTCACATTGGTTGGCCGCTACTGCGCCGCCCCATAAGAAGCCTTCAGGAAATTGTACGCTCATTGTTAACCCGCCTTTTTATTGATATTTGAGAGTTATGGTATGCTTATAATATGTCCTGCAATTGCATGCTAAATGTTGTAACGCGTTACATGTCAAGTATTTTTTGAAAAGTTAAGGAGAGCCTCATGTCGAATCTTGATCAAATTGCCAAGCTGTCGGGATTTTCCAAAGCCACCGTGTCGAGAGTGCTGAATCATTCCCCCCATGTGAGCCAGGCGACGAGAGATAAAATTACGAATATCATGGAGGAGCTGGATTATGTCCCAAACGGCAATGCCATCTCCTTGTCCAAAGGGCAGACCCAGCAGATCGGCATGGTTACGGAGGGGATTAATGAAGTGATGCTGCCATTCCTGAACAGCTTCGTCGAGACGGCAAGCGGGCATGGATATCAGACAATTATATATACTTCCGGCGGCGATCCCCAAAAAGAGCTCCAGGCCTTCGAGGATATGCGCAGAAAAAGAGTGGATGCGCTGGTAATCAGTACTTGTGTTAATGATCTGGCCCTGTTAGACTCCTACTGCAAATATGGTCCGATAGTCTCCTGGCAGCGAATGGAGCTTCCGGAGATTGCTTCGGTTGCGATGAACCAATATGACGGCTATCTGCTTGGGCTTGAACATGTTATTCAAAGGGGATACACCCGTATTGCTAATGCATTCGGCAGGCCAAGCAGTATGAATACCCTCAGCCGCATCAACGCTTATGAGGACACAATGAGGAAGTACGGGCTGCCTGTACACCCCCACTGGTCACGCACCGGTGTATATTCTATTCGTCAAGGAGAGCAGCTGGTCCGGGAGCTGCTGGTTGGCACTGAGGAGGGGCCTAATGTCATCCTCTGCGCCAATGACCTGGTAGCGGCAGGCATTGTGAGTGAAGCACGCCGGCAGCAGCTGCGGATTCCGGAAGATTTGGCTGTCGTTGGCTTCGACAATACGGAGCTTGCCCACACGCTCGGCATCACCTCCATCGATAATCCCATTGCTGACCAGGCGAAGAATGCCTTTCATCTGCTGCTCAGCAAGCTGAAGGGTGTGGAAGAAGAGCAGCAGAAGCTGCAGTACAGGCTGGTTCAGCGGGCCACTACGTAAGGGATATAGCAGAAGGAGCTGTCCGGCTGGTCATGGAGATGACTGGCTTGGATTGGCTCTTTTTTTATATAGGAAAAGTAAATATTGAGGATTAACTGTCCCTGAAAGGACAGCCTGTCTGTTGGAATTGAAGCCTTAGGGAGGTAGCGCGGATTCAGTTTGTGATCTATATGAGGAGAAGTCTACAGGGCTCTGCTGATTAACGAAGTGGAAATTCGCCATCTAATTCCGGGTAAACTGCCGGCCGGAGAACATTAGTGGGAAAAACGCCACTTAATACTGCTGTTTTGGCCTTGAAAGGATGATTCCTGCAAAACTAAGTGGCGATTATCCAACTAATGATTATTAAAGTTGATAATAGGTGGAACTAAGTGGATAAAAACCAACTAAATGCTTGGCGGGGGCAGTTCCGGTGACGTGTTGGGCAGGTGCGTTCCAAGTTTTGCAGAAGGCGACGCGGTGGTATAGACCTGTCAGGTCACGGTGCGGTATTTCCGATCTGCCAGGACGCTTCGTGGGGGGCTCTACCGTAAGCTTGACGGTGTATTGTGCCTGAATTGTTTGAACACCCGGTTGAAGGTTCTTACATTCGTAAATCCGCAGTCAAGGGCAATATCGATGATCGACTTGTCCGTATTCAGCAGCATCTCTTCCGCCTTGTTCACCCGGATATGGTTCAGGTAGGAGATAAAGCTCATACCTGTGGTGCTCTTGAAGAACCGGGAGAAGTAGAACAGGCTCATATCCGCATGCTTGGCTGCATCCTCCAGGGTGATCATGCTCGAATAGTGGGTCTCCAGATAATCGAGTACGGCCTGCATGATCTTCATGCTGGTCATCCGCCGCTTATCCTTTTTCTGATCAGCGGGCTCACAAGGGAGATGCCGCAGGATCAGCCCGCAGAGCTCATACAGCATTCCGGTAATAAATAGCTCATGCTGCGGCAACTCAGCTTCAGACTCCTGATTCAACTGAAGGATAAGCTGGGACGCCCTGGAAAGAAGCTGTATTCCGGCAGCTGTGTTTGTGTCACCAGCGGTGATAAACGGGCTTGTCAGGCGAACGTCCTTCGGCCAGCCCCCGGGGCTGCCGATCAGCTGGGGATTGAAGATGAGCAGCAGAATAGTCGATTCGCAGTCACTGCTATCATAATAGTGAATATCTCCGCTGCTGCAAAATGCCATATCTCCCTTGTGGAGAACCCGGCTCTCCAGATTAATTCCCATGCGGATGGAGCCCTCACACACATACATAAGTTCAAGATCATTATGCCAATGGGCAAGGAAATTCAAATTATGCGAGTAGTCGCAGCTAAACGGGAGGGTGGAATGGTACATACGGTTTTCATGATAGGCCTTCATACGGAGCTCCTTTGATTTTTTAGAAACAGCAAGCCATTTATTCTTGGATAATAGCAAAAAATGACCATCCAGGCAATGAAAATGACGAGCCGTAATAGAGCGCTTGCATTACAATTGAACTGAGCGAATATACAATATCCATTCTTTATAATCCAAAGGAGCATGTAATTCATGACGAAAAAAGCACTGATTGTTAGAGGCGGATGGGATGGGCATGAACCGGTCCAGGTATCTGAAGTTTTCGCTGAATTGCTGCGGGGAGAAGGCTTTGAAGTTGAGATCTCCGATACGTTAGATAGCTTCAAGGATGAGGAGAAATTACTGGGACTGAATCTGATCGTTCCAATCTGGACGATGGGCGAGATCAGCAATGAGCAGCTTCAGCCCGTTCTGAAGGCCGTAGAATCCGGAGTAGGTCTGGCAGGATGCCACGGCGGCATGTGCGATTCCTTCCGCAACAGTGTGGAATGGCAATTTATGACCGGATCGCAATGGGTGGCCCATCCGTTTAACGACGGCGTGGACTATGAGGTCAACATGGTGCCTTCCAGCTCCAGTCCGATTGTTGAAGGGATTAAGGATTTCAAAGTGAAATCGGAGCAGTATTATTTGCATGTAGATCCTACGGTGAATGTACTGGCAACCACCACTTTTTCAGTAAGCGAAGGGCCTCATTCCGCTAACGGAGCCATTACGATGCCTGTCGTGTATACCAAAAAATGGGGCGCGGGCAAAGTGTTCTATAACTCGCTTGGCCATCATGCCGACATCTTCGATATTCCGGAAGCCAAAGAACTGATGCGCAGGGGATTCGTGTGGGCTGCCAGATAACTCAAGTGACTTTATAACGTAAGGTGGGATCGTTTTTGGATAAGGTTAAGGTCGGAATTGTCGGCTGCGGCAATATCAGCGGGATCTATTTTGAGAATCTTACGCAGCTGTTTGTAAATACAGAAGTTTTCGCATGCGCCGATGTGTTCAGAGAACGGGCAGAGGAAGCGGCTGAGAAATATGGCGTTCCGCATGTCTGGACGACTGAAGAATTACTTGCTTCTGATGAGATTCAGATTGTAGTCAATTTGACTACACCGGCAGGACATTTCGAGGTATGTAAGCAGGCCTTGCTCTCAGGCAAGCATGTCTATGTCGAGAAGCCATTATCGCTTTCACCGGAGCATGGGAATGAACTGGTTAAACTGGCGGAAGAAAAAGGCCTGATGATCGGCTGTGCGCCGGATACCTTCCTTGGTGCCGGGCTTCAGACCTGCCGGAAATTAATCGATGACGGGTTTATCGGGGAACCGGTAGCGGCATCGGCGTTCATGGTCTGTCACGGGCATGAGAGCTGGCACCCGGACCCGGAATTCTATTACAAGGGTGGCGGAGGTCCGATGTTTGATATGGGGCCTTATTATCTCACTGCCCTGGTATCTCTGCTGGGACCGGCTGCCACGGTATGCGGCATGACCAAAACTTCCTTTGCGCAGCGTACGATTACCAGCTCGAAGAAGTTCGGGCAGAAGATTGATGTTGAGGTGCCGACCCATGTTGCCGGTACGGTACAATTCGTCAGCGGCGCAGTGGCCACGGTTATTACAAGCTTCGATGTCTGGGACAGCACGCTGCCCCGCATCGAGATTTACGGGTCCCGCGGAACATTGATTGTTCCCGATCCTAATACCTTCGGCGGACCGATCCTGCTGAAGCCGGCGAACGGCAGCGCATTTACGGAAATTCCGCTGGTGCATAATTATGCCGACAACAGCAGGGGGATCGGTGTCGCCGACATTGCTGACTGCATTACATCCGGCAACAAGCCGCGGGCGGCCGGCGAGCTGGCGGGTCATGTCCTTGAAATTATGAATGCCTTCCATACCAGCTCGGACACCAGACGTTATGTGGAGCTGGCAACCCGCTGTGAACAGCCAAGACCTTTGCCGCTTGGCCTCATTAAAGGCTATCTGAGTTAGAGCAATCCAGTAAATAAATTATAAGGAGTCTGAAATCATGACGAACATCAAACCTAATCAACCGCTTGTTACCCACATCTTTACAGCTGATCCGTCAGCCCATGTTTTTGAGAATAAAATTTATATTTATCCTTCACACGATCTGGATCACGACGGGCCGGATAACGATAATGGGGACCAATATGCGATGGAGGATTATCATGTATTGTCCCTGGATAACTTCGATGCTTCTGTCGTGGATCATGGCGAAGCGCTGCACCTGCGGGATGTTCCATGGGCTTCCGCCCAGATGTGGGCACCGGATGCTGCGTATAAGAACAATAAATACTATCTGTACTTTCCTGCACGTGATCATGACGGAATATTCAGACTGGGTGTGGCAACGGGAGATTCTCCCGCTGGACCTTTCCAGGCAGAACCGGATTATATCAAGGGCAGCTACAGCATAGATCCTGCCGTATTAGTGGATGAGGACGATCAAGCCTATATTTATTTCGGTGGACTCTGGGGCGGACAGCTGGAGAAATGGCAGACCGGCAGCTTTGAACCGTCGCAGACAGAGGGGCCGCCGGCAGACAAGCCGGCGATCGGCCCGCGTGTAGCATTGCTGAGTGAGGATATGCTGTCATTTGCAGGAGAGCCGCAGGAAATTTCGATCGTGGATGAAGACGGCAATCCGATTCTCGCCGGTGACGAAGATCGGAGATATTTTGAAGGACCATGGGTTCACAAATATAACGATTATTACTACCTGTCGTATTCAACCGGTACTACTCACAAGCTGGTTTACGGCATCAGCAAGAATCCGCTGGGACCGTTCACCTTCAAAGGGACCATCCTTACTCCGGTCATCGGATGGACGACCCACCATTCTATCGTCCAGTTTGAAGATAAATGGTATCTGTTCTATCATGACAGCTCCTTATCCGAAGGCGTCAATCACAAACGCTGCGTGAAATATACAGAGCTGAAATATAATGCCGACGGAACTATTCAAACGATTGATCCTTACGCAGAGTAAGCTTTCAGGAAATAGAAAGAATATAGTGTGCTGCAACTAGTAGAGGACTGCGGATATCTGCCCTTAGGGGAGAATCTGCAGTCTTTTTGCATGTCTGCGATGCGCACTTCTTAACATTCTTACACCTTTGAGGGATGGAAAGTCGGCATCAAACCTCTATACTCTATGTGTGAAATAGAAACCTAACGGAAAAGGATGTGAGAGAATTGAAGGAATATGACTATTCGTTGGATGCTATCAAAGGATTTAGCTGTATTTTGATGATTGTGGCTCATATTCCTATTTATTTTAATGGCAATGAACGTGTGTTTCAGATTATCGCCAGTCTGGCACCAGTACTGTTCTTTGCAGTCTCGGGTGTTACTACCACCTTCCAGGCCCGCAGAAAAAGCTTCCTGTCGCTGTTCAGCTTCTATGTGCTTTTCGCTGTCATCGGATTCTCGTATAATCTCATGTGGAGACCGGATGTTCAGGCTTTTTCAGTAATGGATGTTCCCCAGATCATCACACTCGGAGTGCTCAGTGTATTTCTCCTGGAGAAATATTTGAAGCCCGCGCTCGTTGTTTATCTTCTCTTGCCGCTTCTTCTATTCTCAGTACATTATTTTATCGGGAACCACTTGCCGGACTTTCCGCTGAAATCCATGCTGTTCACGGAGACGATAGGCTTCACTTATTTCCCCTGGATATTTGCTTTTGTGGCTGGAGTGTTCGCTTACAGATGCAGCAATAAGATGAATCTTATTTTAGCTCTGGGTGCAGCGCTGTTATTGGGCATATTCTCTTACGGAGGACTGCATGAGGCGGATTTTATTAAATATAATATGTCCGTGAAATATTTTCTGCTGTCCCTGTTTGTCTTATTTGGGGCCTTTTTCATCTTCAGAAGGAAACGAAGCTATTCACCCTCCAACTTGATTTTATATTTCGGGCAGCATTCGTTTTTATTTTTATTCACCCATCTGTTCTTCATCCTGACTTTTGACCGTCTCGGTTTGGGCAGTCTGCACATTGTCCTCATGTGGGGGCTGGTTTTTGGCTGTACTTATGTAGCGATGCGAATCCTGCTGTGGCTTAACCGGTACATAGATCCCTACCTGAACCATCCGGTGCCCTGGGTGATTATCGTTCTTGCCGTTGTAGCGATCCCCGTGCTCATTTCCAATGCAGAGTTAGTCATTCTTTCGGAAGCTGCGTTAGGTATTCTTTTTTCGCTGAATTACAAAAAACTGTCCAGTCTGATGCCTGCAAACCCATCTCCCCGCGACAGGGCGGCCCTTCAAGAGGTGATCCATGAAAAAAAGCTTAATTACAAGCTGATTAGTACGTACCGTACCCAGCTTATGGGATTAGCGATGTTGTGGGTAATGCTGTATCACTCGACATTCGATGTGTCCTCTGTTCCGGTCCTGGGTCAACTGAAAGCCTATGGATATGGCGGGGTAGACATCTTCCTGCTTGTTTCGGGTTTGGGTTTATACTACGCATACCGTAAAAATGTTGGCATTGCAACCTTTTACAAGAGGCGGCTGCTGCGGATTCTTCCAACGTATCTTCCGGTGGTATTGATATTTTGCCTCCTGTACTGGGCACTTGGTGAAATGTCCTTTACGGATGTCATTCTGAATTTGACCACTCTTAGCTTCTGGCTGGGGCTGGATAGCAGATTTGATTGGTATGTCCCTTCACTGCTGGTCCTGTATTTGCTTACCCCTCTGTTCATGTACTTTTTCTCGGTTAAAAATAAGGTAATTACCGCTGCGGCTGCCGCCCTTATTGGACTGCTCTTCAGCGTGGTTCTATCCGGAACTTCACTCTCTTATTTGCTGATTTTCACGATCAGAATCCCGATATTTTTTGTGGGGGTGCTTATTGGCTATCTTATCGAAAAGAAACAGGCTATCTCGCAGCTGAATTTGCTGGTGTATACCGGAATGCTTCTGCTCGGCGTGGTGTTGCTGGTAGCGACACAGAAATATATGACCGACTATATATGGAGTTATGGTCTTTGGTGGTATCCCTTTATTTTAATGACGCTGCCTTTAAGTTTGTTTGTGTCGGGGCTGCTGCAATGGATTGCAGGTCGGGGGTGGAGTAGATTCTGGTTCATCTCCTTCTGCGGCACGCATAGTCTGGAAATTTATCTGGTTCATGAACGGATGCTTACTATTGGGACGGATCTCCGGCAAGGCCTAGAGTGGTCTGTAAATGATCCTGTCCTGAATCTCATTTGTGTCCTGCTTACCCTCGGTTTGGCATCGTTGTTGAAAACAGCAGTAACCGGGTTGAGTGCCAGGGTTAAGCCCGGCAAACGATTCATGGAGCAGGAGAAAAGACTGCCGCAGACAGACACGGCTTCACCATCCTAATTGAATAGCACTGAAGCCAAGGTATCGCAACTGCTTAGTTGCATATATCCCGCGCTTCTCCATCCCTAAAAAGCGGATCCCTGAAGACAAAGCAATCCATCTTCAAACAAGAGCTGCCGTACGGCCTGCACACTATAACAATTGAATGGGCCGAAGCGAACAGACAGACCAAGAATAACAAAGAACAGCCGTCTTTATTTATTAATGTAGACAGCTTCCGTGTGACCGGTCAGCCGGTTGCGGTACCCCCTAAGGAAGCTGTAGTCCGGTTCGAGGAGACGAATGCTTTCGTTCAGTTTAAGGGCATATGGAAGACCAATGTGTCTGTCTTGAACTCCGGTGGGACAGTGAAATATTCAGGGGTACAAGGCAATTACGCCCAATTTAACTTCACGGGCAAGAAGGTGGAGCTTGTAGCCAACACAGATGTGAACGGTGGGAAAGCTAATGTTTATGTTGACGGGAAGCTGGCGACCGCTGAACTGTCGATTTCTATAGCGCAAGCTTCCGGCATGGGGTCTCCATATTCCAATCCCCAGACCTTGCCAGCGGGAATCATACCATACGAATCGAGAATATCGGTGTGAAGAACGAGCTGTCCTCCGGGTTCAATATATCGGTTGATGTCTTTAAAGTTACGAAGTAATAAGCAGCGAGAACGGAGTTTGTGAAAAGGTATCGGCGGACGCCTTGCCGAGGTTGAATGGGGCGGCTAAGTTTTATTGAATACTGACATATTCGATTAGAAAGAATGTTGAATGTGGAAAAGGGTCCTGCCGGCCATTTCAGCCGGGAGGATCCTTTTCCTGTACCGCTATAAGTTGAACTCGTTTTAGATTCTATCCATAAATCCGGTAATTTCCGCTCAAGGACAGTAGGCTGAAGAAGTACAGGCAGTTATCGTAATACCGCCTTACACCGGTACGGAGCGGCGTATTCCAGAACTGTCTGACGAAGGATTCGGCATCGGGACCATCGGCAGCCAGTGAGGCCATGGCGAGCGTAGCCAGCAGCCCGACCGGATGCAGGGAGGGCTCATCGAAAGGTTGGCCGTCAATGGTATACCGGCGGTAATCCGTAATCTCAATATCCCGGAAAAAGGCCTGGATCCGGTTCGACTGCTCTACCTGCCAGGGATCCCTGCGGAACCATTCGTAATCGAGACCGATGTTGGCCGCCACCCGGTAGGCATCACTGAAGAAGTGACGGTAGTCTCCATGAGGCTGGGGTTCAGCCGGTGACCCGTCATAATTGGCGTATTCCGGCGACAGGCCGGTTACCGGATGACAAGCGGTGTGCAAATAAGCACGGCTCGCCGCTGCGGCTTCGGTCCAGAAGGCTCTGTCCTGTTCATCCGCCTGCAGGGCGAACAATTCATAGAAATGCGGCAGATGGTAAGACGGATCGCTGAAAGGGGATTCGGGAATGAATTTGATCAGCCGGGTCTTCGGGTCCCACATCGGGTCCCCTTCGCCGTTTTCACCCTGATGCACACAAGCACGGAGAATAATCCGGGCCTGCCCGGAATAATTGAACGGCTCCGGTCCGTCCCCCCAGCGGCTTGAGGCAAAAAAGAGCGCCATCGCGAAGAATTCTTCTCCATCCGGTGCCGGCCCCTGGGAGAGCCGTGTTCCGTCGGGTTTGCAGTGCCAGGCAAAATAATCCTTGTAGCGCCCCTCCGTATGCTGCATGAAGACCTTGGCGAACTTCCACAACCGGTCGAATTCTTCTTTTTTGTTCATCTGAACAGCCATCATCATCCCGTAGGACATGCCCTCTGACCGCACATCCGAGTTGCCCGTATCCACAATATAGCCCATATCGGCATCCATTGGATGGTAAATGCGGACCTCAGGTGCACCGTAGAACAATTCAGTCCACGTATACTCAAGTCTGTTGCTGATTTCCTCATCACTAAACCCAAGCTCACTGAACAGATTTCGGTATTCACGCGTATAAAAGGAACCTTCTTTGCAGATTTTCATCGCAGCCTCCAGATGTTCAAGTTTGATTGTGCCCAAAGTATAGCATAGGGGGAGGTGTCCAAATTAAAGCGCTTTCCCGAAAAAGTATAGCTGCTGCGTATTAGGTTTTGTACCAATTTCCCCGTACATGCACTTATAGGCAATAACCCACATAGAATAAAAGGACCATGAACCCGTAGTTCTCACTACTGTCCGGTTTCATTGTACATGTACGGGAGGTGTCGCCAAGTTGCCAGGAATAATAAGCACGATAGCGCTGCTGATCAAAGAACTGACATTGCTGGTATCCTACGTCAGAAATAATGCTTTCCCCCAGCCCCTGTCTGAACAGGATGAGAGCAAATACTTAGGAATGATGGCCGAGGGAGACGCCAAAGCGCGAAATTTGCTGATTGAACACAATCTGCGGCTTGTTGCCCATATAGTCAAAAAATTCGACAACACCGGCGAAGACATGGAAGACCTCATCTCCATCGGCACCATCGGGCTGATCAAGGCAATTGAAAGCTACCGCCCGAACAAAGGCACGAAACTGGCTACATTTGCTGCCCGCTGTATTGAAAACGAAATCCTGATGCATTTGAGATCGCTTAAAAAGACCAAAAAGGACGTATCCCTGCATGATCCGATAGGGACGGATAAAGAAGGTAATGAGATTACGCTGATCGATATCCTCGGGTCCGATGCGGATGATATTGTTAAAGAAGTGGATCTGAAGATCGAGAAGAGTAAGATATATCGTAATCTGGATATATTGGATGACCGTGAGAAAGAGGTAGTCGTCGGCCGCTTCGGCCTGGACACCGGCGGGGAAGAGCGGACGCAGCGGGAGATTGCGAAGGAGCTGGGGATCAGCCGCAGTTATGTTTCGCGGATTGAGAAAAGGGCGCTCATGAAGCTGTATCATGAGTTTTATAAGGCGAAGCGGTGAGACTATCGGGTCTGTCATTTGACAGACTCTTTTTTGTCGAAATTAAGGCGCATAGTTCAATAGAATTATGTAAAAAGTAGCATTTCCATGTAAAACATTTGAAATTTGATGTTATAATTTGGATAAACAAATAATCCTGTTAATACGTAATCTGGAGGGGTAAAGGTGGCTCGTAGTTTTGGAAGTACAGTCAGTAAAATGATTAAAGAAACTGCAAAAGCGCAACGTGCAGCTGAAAGGTCAAGAAATTCCGCTATTCGTGAGCAGGAAAGACATTTAAGACTACAGCGGCAATATGAACGTGAGAATGAGCGTGCCATTAAACAATCTATACGTGAGCAAAAGGCATATGAAAAAGAACAAAAGGCGCTATACATAGAAGGACGTAAAGAAGAAACGAATGATTATAACGAAGAAACTCTTTATCGGCTGAACGAATTTAAATCAATCATAAGTGAAACGCTCGGTGTGGATGACAAGATTTCATTCGAATCCCTTTATAAGAAGGATGAATTTCCAGAGTACATAGAGCCCTATGTTAAGCCAGTTCCAGAAAACCCTGTACCGCTGAGAGAAAGCTATTTTGCAAGCGTTGATATGGAACCCTCCTTTATAGAGAAGATCATTGGCCTCGGGAAAAAAGCGCGCCTAAGAGCTATTGAAGCAGCAGAGAATACATACAAATATGCCCTTCTGGATTATGAGTCTGCAGAAATTAGAAGAAATGAACTAATTAAGGAAAATGAAAT
The DNA here is from genome assembly GCF_017086365.1 of Paenibacillus tianjinensis. Taxonomy (NCBI): domain Bacteria; kingdom Bacillati; phylum Bacillota; class Bacilli; order Caryophanales; family Paenibacillaceae; genus Paenibacillus; species Paenibacillus tianjinensis. The sequence goes on from NZ_CP070969.1 coordinate 1,386,973, forward strand.
CTTCCTCAGCTCTGCAAGAGCGGAATATGATGAGGCAAAGCGTTTGTTTTTAGAGGAAATAGCATCTCATAATGGCTCCATTAATGATTTTAAAACCAGCTATTTCAATAAAGACAAAGAGGCGATTGAAGCTTACAGCACTTTGGTTCTGGAACGTTCTAATTACAGTGACATTTTTCCCCAAACATTTAATCTGTTTTATTTGGAAGAGAGCAAAGAATTATTAGTTGAGTATGAATTACCGGATGTGACGGCTGTACCACAGAATAAGGAATATAAGTATACACAGAGCCGGGATGAGATCAAAGAGGTTCCTTTTAAACCCAAGGAATTGAATGAGATCTACTCTATACTTGTGGCTTCAATAGCACTCCGTACGCTTCATGAGCTTTTTGAAGCAGACCAAGGCAATCATTTGGATTCTGTAATATTTAATGGAGTGGTATCCACAGTAGACTTAAGTACTGGACTCGACATTCGGCCATGCATATTAACCATTCAGACCCGGAAAGACGAATTTATGAAGTTCGATCTCGCCAGAGTGGATATTCTTGCCTGTGTTAAAGGTCTCAGAGCCCAGCTCTCTCCTTCAGTAACTGAACTCACCCCAGTCAAACCCATTGTCGATCTTGTCATGTACGATAAACGATTTGTAAATGAAAGAGATATGATATCTACACTTGATACACGAACCAATCTTTTGGAGATGGACCCTTTTGATTTTGAACACCTGGTATGTAACTTGTTTTCGAAAATTGGTCTTGAATCCAAACTGACACGCTCAAGCCGAGATGGTGGAGTCGATGTCATTGCTTTTGACCCGCGCCCTGTATTTGGTGGGAAATATGTGATTCAAGCAAAAAGATATAAGAATACTGTAGAGGTAGCTGCAGTCCGCGACTTATACGGTACTATGATGAACGAGAATGCATCGAAAGGGATTTTGGTTACCACATCAACGTATGGTCCCGATGCCAGAAGCTTTGCCAAGGACAAGCCTATTGAATTAATTGATGGCCGGGTACTTTTGCATATGCTAGAGGAGCAGGGGATTTATGCGAAGATTCAGTTGTGAAATAATCTGTGAAGTTCTTGTAGAGAGAAAGGTAATGCAATAATATTGAAAGTTTATCTTAATAGCACTATCCTTATATTTTCAAATATGTAATAAAAGCACTGATATCTTCAAGTTTTTTGTAAACCATAAACCATTACTGTTTTGAAGAGAACAAAGCTATAGTCAAAATTCTAATGATTATGGATTACTTTCTTTTGTACGATAGTCGCGTAAAAATGCTAACTTTATTTTTAAGGAGTAATTAAATCGATGTATATTAAAGAGATAAAAGCAAATGCAATAGCATTAAGCAAACAACTTAAAGAAATAGTTGAAAACGAATTTTTAAGAGATTATAAAATTATCGAAGCAATACCTGTAATACCAGGTCAGTATTGGGAATTTAAATTAAGTTTGCTTAATGTAGATTTTGAAAAAGAACTTACAAGGAGTATTGGCTTTCTTTCAGGTAGTGGAAGTCTTCAAAATCCCAATTTATCAATAAATGATTTTTTTAATAACAATGACATGGTAGCTGAGGAGTTTTTCTCACAAGATGAATACAAAGTATTCGAAAGTTTGATTCCACTATTAAAAAACTTAGATGAATATGAAAGCTTGGGATACAGTGTGACGATACATCTCAATTCCTTCATCATTGGTGGAGACGAATGGCTCAGACAAGTTTGCGAAGAGTTTATTTTAATAATTCATTTGGATGAAAAAAATAAGGATGGTATTTGCCTTGGTACTATGCAAAGTCAAAGATATAAAATAAAGATGGAAGATTCTAACCAGATAAATTTTTTAATTGTACCATTTGATAAGTGTCGTTATTTTAATAACTATTCTCGAGTAGAGGGGTACGAAGATATGAAGTACTACGAATATGAGGTAGCATTTTCCTTTGCAGGTGAAGATCGAGAATTAGTTGACGAAATTGCTGACCAATTAAGAAGAATGAATGTTAGAGTTTTTTATGATATGTACGAAACTGTATCATTATGGGGGAAAGACTTATATACACATCTTGATGAAATATATAGAAATAAATCGAAATATTGCGTGATGTTTCTGTCGAAGTACTACAAAGAAAAAGTATGGACAAACCATGAAAGAGAGAGTGCTCAGGCGAGATCTTTTATTGAAAGAGAAGAATATATCTTACCAATTCGGCTAGATGATACCGAAATTCCGGGAATAAGACGAACTACCGGATATATTGATGGTTCACTTTTTACGGCCTCTGAAATGGCAGGGTTCATAAAAAGGAAAGTTAAAGGAATGTAAGAGGACGAAACTCCCCAATTTTGCGGCTCGATGTATTGAAAAAAACTTAATACACTTCCGTTCACTGAAAAACTTAAGAATGCATTGCTACATGAACTTACCGGTACAGCATGAAATGGGCGATGTTTTATTAAGGAAGTTGAACTTAATTTTATCGTTATCTTGAAATATTGGACGATAGGAAGAAAGTGGTCGTAGTCAGCCGCCGAACTGGATACCGGTTGGGAGGAACGGATACAACGGGAGATTGCAAAGGAGTTAAAGATCTCGTCATGCGAAGCGGTGAATTCAGATGCTACGAGACAATACTAATAATAACAATAGGTGTATAGAAAGCAGCTTATCTTCGGATAAGTTGCTTTTTTGGAGTTAAATCCCATCTTCAATATATTAAGAAGATTTTATTCTAATTATCGATAAAATTATCTAAGAATTATGCATTATTTAGGCGCAATTTCACCATATATCCATTAAAATGATAATATATGTTATCTTTTGGAAAGGCGGAAACATTAATGTCAGATGTGGAAGAAATTCTTTACTACTTAATAGAAGGTTTGGAAAAATGGGAATTGTCAAAGGATAAGATTCCGGAATCCCTTCAAAAGGGTCATCGATTGTTTTCAAGAGCCCTCATGGAACAGGGGAGTCCTCCTCCAGCTGATATTGTAGCGCTGCTTAAAATATTGCAAAAGCCTCCAAAAGAATGGGGCTTACCTGATGCAGCAACCCTTTTAAGTGATAAGCCGCTTGTCATACCCTATGTAGGAATTTCTGCAGCTGCTAGAGATTTTAAACTAATTTATGAGTCTCCAGAAGAAGCACACGTTAAAGAAGTTTTGGCTATTCTTCAATATTGCCGTAATAACACTCCTCAATTGGACGAACAGTATCGAAAGATACGTATGTTTCTTATAAAACACCCTGTTGTAACACTCAGTGAATTTCTCCCTTTTAGCCTGTCGTTGGGAGAAGGTGAATTATTTAAATCCGTTCAAAATTGTTACCAAAATATTACCCTAGAGGCATCACGTTATCGCAAATGTCCAAGATGTGGTTGGACACTGGATTACCGAAACCATCAATGGCGTTGTGGGATTGAAGATATATGTGGTCAGGTTGAAAGCCGTGAACAATATTTACAGGATTGGAACTCTAAGGAGCCCTTGTTTCGCTTACGTTTTGGGATTTACCGGTATACATTGCTTCCGGGACTAGTTGAAGTTAGAGCTCGTGATAATTTAGTACAAAGTGGATATAAAGTTGTAATGTTTCCTGATGTTGATCGGTTTGATTTAGAGGTGGAAATGGGTCGTTATTCAATTTATTTTGACATGAAAGACTTTAGCAATCCCTTTTCTTTAGCTAAATTTTTTAATGAACAGACAGTTTATCAGCTCCAAAAATATAGCCAAGATGAGGTTTATGTAGTAATTCCTGAATACCGCAGACAACGTTATCCTAATTACGTATTTACAGTTAAAAGACTATTAAGGACCCACGCTAATCATATTCGTATCATAGATGAGAGAGACATATTAAGGATGCTGAAGGAACAGGAGGATTGGTAAATGAGAATCTCATATCGGACCCCGGAGAATCGTCGATATTTCGAACAGAAATTTTCTGGAACGAACTTGTCAAAGGATAAACTTCAAACCATGTATACAGTAGAGCTATTCATAACTGGCTGCATGCTTGTAGATCCCAATATGCCCGTGATGGAAGCGCCGAGTATTATGGCGGGACATGATGTACCCGTAATTCCTGGGAATGCAAACCTTGATATTGTACATCGACTTCGTGTGTTGTTTCGAGAGATGAGATCAAAAAGGGTATGGAGTCAGATGTTTAGAATGTATGCTCAACTTCCAACTGGATATTGCTTATATCAATTCAAAGACAGAGAGTGGCAAAAAAAAGACCCTATCCTTTTCTCGAATAGAAAATCTTGGTATGAGGATATTTTGTCAGCACCCGCAAAAAATGTGGCGAAAAAATATGAATTTGCATCAGAGGGGACTTTTGAATATGAGTCGAAGCAGAGCGTTGATTCGATAAAAGGAAATATTCCATATATTCCGAATCCAATCCCATTGTTTCCACACTACAGAGTCAAAGGAAATTTCCAATTGGAGCTTTCTGATGGTGTTTATCACCCATCTTCAGGAATGAAAGAAACAGCAGCAAGTTCAGAATGGAGGAACAGAGAAGGACAAACTATTCGGTTTAGGCCGGTACAAAATCCATTAGATAAAGTTTTTACATATAAAGGTGTTCAGCATATTATCGGTGGGTTGGGAGCAGGGAAATCTACCTTTATGGTAGCAGAGACTGTACGGTTAGCCCAACAAGGGGCTCGTATAGGTATTATAGAAGGGAGTGTTCCTCAAGTACTTAACCGAGTAAAAGAGCTTCGTCAACTTGGTATAAATGCTACTCCTATTATTGGGAAAACTAACCGTGCGAAACATCGAGATGATTATTTGGCAGCTAAGCAGCATGATATTTATGATATATCAGATTGGAGTCTTGATACGAATCTTGAGCTCGCGCATTTATCTGATCAATGCTTAATTCGAGTTCTTGCTAATGACGAAGATCTAAGCACGGATTATCCGTGTCGTAACATTAATCAACCGACTCAGGCAACTGCTTGTCTGTGCCCATTTGCATCACAATGTGGTGTATATCAAGACTATGCTAAGCTAATTGATGCACAAGTATGGATTACAACTTCTGCAAGTATTCTACAATCTAAGGTACCGGCAATGATAGATCCGTATGAAAGAACTATATATGAAGCGATGTATGATTTGTTGGACGTCATTTTCATTGATGAAGTTGATGCAGTTCAAAAACAATTCGATGATGCGTTTTTAGAGGAGCATGCCTTATTCGGTACCTCTGAGCATTTCTTTGAAAAACTATTGGTTGAAACAACGCTAATGACAGCGGGCAAATATATTAACAGCGAAGATATCATAGTTCAGCAGTGGATTGATGGATTACATCGTTTACACAAAATGATTCGTGACGGAGTTTATCGTAAATTACTTCGTTCACCTGAATTTGCGATTTCTTTACGACACCGCTTAATTCAGCTATTCACAGAATCATATAGAATTAGTCGGGCGTTCACCTCGAATGAAGAGGCAACGGAAATTTTTGAGAACAAGCTTCAGCGTTTTACTGAAAATCCACTTGATCACGAGATCTATCCTGAGGTTGCAAATTTATTTGGAGCAGAATCATTAGAAGATCGAAAAGTTATTTTGAAGCGTATTGTTGTAAAACTGGGGGGAGAAGAGAAGCCTAGAGGTTCGTATCGTTATCCTTATGACTGGTTAGAATTTTACCTTTATTTAAGTAATGTAGATTATGAACTGGAAATATTAAAGGATCTTTATCCCTTTATTCGGACGAAATTAAGAATGTTCAGTGAGATTAATGTTTTTCAGAGCAACCAACGGGGATTTATTCCATTTTTGAAAGAGGCAATGACAGGGAGACTGACAGGGTATATGTATGAAGTTAAGCGAGAAGGGGTTCCTGGGACTTTTAAAGCTGTCCACTATTCAGGAGTCGGCCGTCTATTACTACAAGATTGGAACAGTGCTTTTGAACATTCCGATAGTCACCAAGGCCCAGCTATTGTACTGATGTCTGGTACGAGCTACGCTCCTGGTTCGCCTCATTATGATGTGGATATTAAGCCGACATGGTTGCTTGAGTCCAATTGGGAGCCCCCCAAGATACATCAACAATACTACCCTTTATTTGAGAGTGGTTCAGGCATCCCTATTTCGGTCTCCGGACAAGATGAAGAACGACGAAGTGGAAGTTTAAAAAGGATGACAACCCTACTACTTCATAAGTTTGAAAACGAACTTGCAGAATGGAGAAAGGTTCAAACCAATCGTCGGATATTAATTATAGTCAATTCTTACGCGGATGTAGAAGATGTTGCAGCAGTCTTAAAGATGAATCCCGTTTGGAGAGAACGTTTTCGCCAATTAAGTAGGGGCACCGATGAAATCGATGAGTCGAAGTTTATGAGATCGGAATTGGAGCGTTTTTATCATGAACCCGCAGATATACTGATTGCCCCACTTCTTGCAATTAGCCGGGGGTACAATATTCTGGATGAAGAAAAAGGTTCATTATTCGGCTCGGTTTTTTTCCTGGTCCGTCCTTATCCTGTACCGAATGACATGGCGTATACTATTCAATTGCTTCATGCGCGGTTACCTAGCATGCTGAATCAAATAGAACGAGAAAAAATACATTATCTTAAAGCAGTAACCTTAATCAGACGCGAAAGCAATAAGCTATTTCATCGTATCTATCGCAAACAGGATTATTGGTCTTCATTAACTTCTAAAGAAAGACGTACGATCGCTTGGTTTACATTTGTTCCTATATGGCAAACAATCGGACGAATGCTTCGAAAAGGAACAAGTGCCCGTGTGTTCTATTGTGATAGTAAGTTTGCTGCACAACCTTTGAATGTAGACGGAAATGAATCTATGCTTGATTATTGGCATAATATCATGAATTCAAATGAGTCAAACTCAGCTTTTCGAAGCCTGTACGGACCTTTTATTGATAGCATTCAAATGATGATGAAGGAGGAAGAGGATGAGTCGTTCTAAGAGTACCCAACTGCAGCTTTTTGCCTTTGATCCATCGCATTCCGATTGGGATAAAGAAATTGTATACCAACTTAATATCCCAGAAATTTGGAAGAAATGGGTCCTCCAATTGTGCAAAGGAAATGGAGAGAAAGAGTTCGCTCTGGAAAAGAGAATTAAACCGTTAGGAGAAAAGTTGAAGAGTATTTTCCCAGATTTAATTATGGTCAATAATGAACTTTACAGAGGGACTAAGAAACCATGGCTTATTGCTATTCGGCCTCTCCCCATGAATACACTTTTTATTCTAGTGAAGGCTTGGTTTTTTAAAACTGCAAATGAAGTTAGAATACCACAACCTGATGATATTGATCCTTCAGATTTTCAATGGAGTACAGTAACAGTAGGTCAAGCTTGTGCAGAAGATAGCGTTCTTTGCTACAGTCTTGTGCCTTCCCTTGTAGCACATCAATTTTGTCAAAGTGAGAAGACGTTGCGCTTGGGAGAAGAGGACGAGCCTATCGTTTTAAAATTTTCTAAAGTATTTGCAGCAAGAGAAGCGGACTGTATGTCTCAACCGATTCGTTCACGAAGAGGAGAGTTTAGCTATGTAGTTCGCTTTTGTTTAAAGACTAGGGGCGGGGAGCCCAATCGACAAATATTGCTTGTCAGTTTTGGTGTGCGCCGTATTATTACTAAACCTGTAAACACACAAAAAATAAAAGGTAAGGTCCACAGTACATTACTCGTCTCAATAGATAACCCTCTTGAAGATAAGCTGCAAGATGATAACGTTCGCTCTTTTGCTAGTTTCTCCTATCGAAGACAGGGTAATCTTGCTCCATATACAAGATGGAAGGAAGGTTTAGATGAGTTGTTTTTTGATTTGTTGTGGGGGCAATCTTTTACTCCCGAAGAGATAATTACGAATCCAGAACGATTCGGTGAGGGGTGTAATCCACGTGTAATCATCGTTCATAACCAGCAGGTCTATCGTTCACACCTTGTTGGAACAGGAATTAGTATTGAAGAAAAAAGACGGTTTTATGAAATTGTAGCCGCAGAGTTTTCGCAATGGGTTCCGCTGGCTCCAATTCCATTTATTCCAGCTCCCAAACCAAGTCATACGAGTTCCGTAAAAAGGAATCTACTACCTTCACTGCTAATACCGCATTCCAAAGAATTTGTGTTAGAGGTTTGGGGACCAGAAAGCCTGTATGATGAAGTGATTAAAGCGCTGAGAGAGAAAAAATATAATACAAATTCCATCGTTGAAGAGGATGAGAATAGTAACTTTCGATTGGTATCACCATCGAGTAACATCTTGACATTGATCAGACGAGAACGACACGAGTATCTCGATGCTTTGGACCCTACCTATGGTACAGATGCATATACACACCGAGTAAATTACATTCAACGAACACTTGAAGCTGCTGTACCTTCTAAGCAGGTTACATTATCATTAGTTGAAATTTTGCCTAAAGAAAGTTGGGAGAAGACAGGAGAGGGTGCTGATCCTAAATTAGCAGTACGAGAAGGTTTTAGACGCTCTGGGCGTATCACACAATTTATTTATCCTGAAAGTGTACAAGAGGATGAATTAGAGGTCGAAGAAGAGGAAGGGAAAAGTAATTATAAACATAAAGTATTTAATTGCATCTTGGATCTTCTCTCGGATGCAGGAGCTATAGATGGTAAATCTCTATTTGATATTGGGGAAATAGGACCTATCATTTCTTTTGATTTAATCCATGTTGACCGTGGCATTTTTCCAATACTAACAAAGCTGGACCAGGGTGTACTCTATGTACGGGGAGAGGGGATAGTTGAATGGCTCCCCCTTCATCAAGCAATACTGGAAAGTCACAGACTAAAGTCTCTCGGACTCTATCTGAATCAAGTAAAGCCAAGATTAACAAGATGGCTGGATGAACAATTAAGTTGGGAAAAGCTCCATACAGGAGCATTTACACTGCTTATCGGAGCCCACTTAAGGAATAAAGGAATCTGGGCATTAACAAATGATAAAGTATCTAAATTGCTAAATCCTCCTATTGCACCTTGGATTCAAGAGGACCCGGATATTAATGTAATTCGTATTAATGCAACAGATGAACTTCCTTCATATGGTTTTATGCCCTTATCGCTCTCTACCGGCATATATTCTGATAGAACAAGTGGTTTGTATTATGGAGTGGGGACAAAAGGTGTCTCACAACGTAGAATCAACAAAAAAATGACTAAACTCCACAATCCGTCAAAAACTTTTCAGCAACCCCGTCTTGTAGAATACATGCCGATGGGCAATGCAGATGAGATGGAGAGAGAGCGTCTGGCTTGGGCAGTACACCACTTAAGAGAGATGTGCATCTCATTTGAAACGACCTTAAAGTTTCCCTACCCGTTGAAGATGATTAGATCGATAGAGAAGTATATAAAAAATAAAGACCATGAGTGGGATCAGAATGAGGCGGAATTTGTTTAAAGGCAGATCACTCGGTAGAAAAGGAATAAGACAAAAGTGAAACTGGTATTTACTTCAGAATGAAAGGAAAGAAAATGTGAAAAAGATTAAACAGCAATGTTATTGGTGTGGGAAACAAGCAACTTCACGTGAGCATGTTCCGCCAAGATGTCTTTTTCCAACAGATAAAGATGTGGGGGCACTTTTTAAGCAATCTTTCCGTTCCGAATTAATCACCGTTCCTTCGTGTGATGAGCATAACTCTTTGAAATCAGGTGAAGATGAATATTTAATGGCTTGCTTAACTGCAAAAGTTGGCAACAACTTTTTAGCATATGCACATACACAAACTAAGCTGAAACGATCTTTGCAGCTTCATAAAAACTTGTTGGACGTTGAAGAAAAATTAAACATTATGATTAATGAAAGAGAGTTTCCTGTCTCGATAATCAATGTAGATGTTCCTCGGTTAAGTTACTCCTTTGAAGCAATTGCTAGGGCTCTATTTTTTCATGAGTTTCGTATTCAACTTAAAGGGAGGTGTGTCGTTGCGTCGGATATGTTTTTGTCACCCGATGCATCGGCCTCAGAATCAAATCAATATTTTCTAAATGGAATAACAATGATTCAAAAGGAGCAAAGCAACTGGAATACACCAATAAAAGGGAAGAATCCGTTGGTTTTTACGTATCAATTTAGTCCAGTTGATGAGTTTGGATCGCAAACCTTAGCTTTAAAATTTTATGAACAAACTGATATATATGTTTGTATAGGGGACATGATTAAACTTAAACCTTATAAGAAAGAGTTCGATGTGGCTAGTAAGATGTTGGGACTTCGAAAATGATGAGGGGAAGTACTTTTAAAAGCATGGAACAAAAAATACAAATGAATGATTATAAAGCTGATTGTTAGTAGTATACGGGGGGATGGGCATGAAGTTTTATGGAATTAAGCGAGAAAAGTTAATCGAGAGGATACAATATGAAAAAGCAAAAGCCATAACATTTCTAAAACCGTTCTTAGAAATCAATAAAGAAAACAGAGACTCAAAAAAGGAATGGTATAACCGCATATTTAAAAATCAGAATCGTTTTAGATTGGACATAAGTAACTCCATTCCACTAGGAGGTTATTTTGTTCCTGTTTCTGTAATTACATTTGAGCTAATCGCTAAAGAAGATATAAAACGATTAAAAAATGGTATTGAGCGTTTGATTATAAAAAACACTTCTCATAAGTTTATGGGCGGAATGAGATCATGGAAAGATATGATTGATTCTATAGATAATTTATTTAACGAGAACCTGTTTTCTAATAATACCTGGTTAGAATGCGGCAGATTTGATTTCGATCAAAACAAAACTATTAGTAGGCAAATCGACTATTTTGACCTAAAACTCATAAATTTCAGTACATCATATGTTGCAGTTGAGATTCATATTTATTTAACAGAAGATAGAAAAAAACAAGTTGAGAATATCGTTAATCAAAACTATCGTGAGGAAAGAGGGGTTGTTTTTGAGCATTTTTCACGTAATGCAAAAGCCAGAGGTGCAAAAAGGTCAATCACTGTTCAACGATATAACAATAGCTTTTTAAAGAGTGAACTATTAAGTGATCTAATGATTGAAACAAAATGGTATTTGTATGATGAGCTTTCTAAATTCATTCCATTTATTTTGCATAATAAAGGAATTATACCACCAAGTCTTAATCTATATAAAACCAATCTAGTTCTTAGCCAGGAAGAAGATATGGAGTTTTGGGATTCAATAGGGGGAAGTTGGTTTAAAGGTCAAACATTGTCTTCTTCAGAAACTATATTTTTTGAGCCGAATTTAAGTGCAAAACCGAGAGAACTTCAAAGAAATGATATTTTGATAGTTATTAATGAAGATACCTATTCAAAGAAAGAAGGATATTATAGTTTTGATTTTCAAGCTACTATAGAGATGTCTGAAAAAACCACCAATTTACTGAAATTGATTATAGTGAAAACTCTAAATGGTTTTTTCATTTCATTAGGGGCCGAATATAGGAACAATGTAAATAAGATAAGGATGAAGAAGAGGTTTTTAAAAAGATTGTTAAAGTTAAGATTTCAATTTGAGTCCGATTTTGTATTATTTAAGCGTATAAAAAGTGAGGTTGATTGGGAAAAGGAAAAGGTTGATTCAGAAGGAATATTTCCTGATGATACTGATGAATCCAAGATTCAAAAATACCATAGAGTAATTACTGAATTTCCATTAGTGATTCAAGAAAGAATTGAAAAAGTTCGTTTGGATATTGAAAATATATTAGAGCAAAAGCTAACTATCACAGGACACATCAATGATTATATTAATTTATACAAAAACTATAGACTAAATGTGACTATGCTACTAATTGCTGGGGCTACATTTATCTTTGTGTTATACCCTGAATGGGCTAAAAAGTTGGTTTTACAAATTAATAATATGTTTCAATTTCTATTTTAATTTAGCATAATACAATATAAAGTCGAATTGCCCGAGAGTTGACTAAAAAGGCGATTCAATCGTACTGATACAGCAGTAAGTCGCTAAAGTGAACGGACCCGACGTAACGATTTCATTGTAACAGCAGTAGCAAGTAAAGCAAACAGATACATTCCGAGCACTTCTTTTTGTCGATGTTTTCACCAAAATTTGGTGACATTACCGTATACATATGAGAGGGGAAGAATGAATGTCTATCACAGCAAAAATCATAAATGACATACGCAATTAAGAAGTACGTGAATATGAAACAAACAAAAGCCAAGCAGAAACCAAGAAAGTCTTGTAAACGGCTTTAAGAATGTAACCCAAACTAAATCAGTTAAATATCAACTACGGGAAGCGTTAGCATACTAGACCATATTTGAATCAAATGCGGCAAATCATAAACAGGAAGAAATAGGTTATACGTGCGACTTATTAAACTTAAAGATTGACGCATATGTTGAAAAGAAACTTTAAATTAAGATTGAGCATTTGGATACTTAAGTGACATCGTGTCGTGCCCACAACCTCTTGCCGCCCGCTGTATTGAAAACGAAATCCTCATGCATTTGAGATCGTTTAAAAGACCAAAAAGGACTGTCTCTGCACGACCCTATTGGGACGGACAAGGAAGGTAACGAGATCACACTGATTAATATCCTCGGCTCCGACGCAGATGATATTGTTACAGAAGTGGATCTGAAGATCGAAAAGAGCAAGATATATCGTAATCTAGATATCTTGAACGATAGAGAAAAAGAGTTTGCCGTCGGGCGCTTCGGCCTGGAGACTGGCGGGGAAGAGTAGACGCAGCGGGAGATTGCCAAGGAGCTGGGGATCTCGAGGAGTTATGTGTCGCGGATTGAGAAGCGGGCACTCATGAAGCTGTATCATGAGTTTTATAAGGTGAAGCGGTGAGTATCAGATAAATGGTGCGTATTAATAATAGATAATGTACAGAAAGCAACTTGTCTCCGGATGGGTTGCTTTGGTTATAACCAGAAGCAAATAAATTCAATGTGGGCGATAAGTCGGTTTGCTGGATAACGGCAGAGAAGAGCGGACGAAGGGAGAGAAGGCGAAGGAGTTGGTTAGAAGAGGACGCTGGTGAAGCTGTATCATGTAAGGCGAAGAGGTAAAATGTAAATGTAATATTTTTTACAGACTGCTCAATCTCAATTTAATGGTTGAGCAGTCTGTTTAATGATTGTTCCGATTCGGTTTAACTAAAATCCTATCTGAAACTGAAAATAAGGTTTAGATAAACAAGTTGGACTTCTTAAATAAAAGTGAATAAATCACCTATTCAAAACGTTCGTTACGCTCCCTATTTCGTGCTAATTCCCATTCGCGTTCAGAGCGGACTTCTTCCCTGAATATTTTTTCTTCTTGAATAGCCCACTGTGAAACATTAGGGTCCTCATGTTGTTTTAGGTGCGATATTAATGGGATAAACTTTTGCATAATCTCTGCTCGGGAACTACTCCATGAAGTTGGTCTGAAAGCATGCTTAAATTCCTTTAAAATTGTAACTGGATCGGAAGAATTTCTAATCAATGTAATTGCGAGTGGAGACCAATCAATTCCGTCTCCAATATTTTTGTATGGCAAAATAACTGATGCTATTCTTGGGTATCGAACCTCTGGATTAATACCACACCATGAAAGAATAATATCGTCATTGATGACAGTTAACGGATTTATAGAAGAATGTAGATCATCTGAAACCAGTCGAGATATGCCATAAATAACTTCTTCATACTCTACTAGAAAAGCATCAAGAAATATTAATGGATGGGTTGAGGCAATTGCTACCAAAACATCATCAAAATCAGTGAGATGAATTTCATAGTTTTCTAATCCAGCAGCTATTTTATTTGCTACTAATCGAATGTTTCCCGCCGCTTCTTCATTAGAAAAAAAGTATTCTACTAATTTTGCTAATTCATAATCTTTATGGGCTGCATTAACATGGTTAAATGAATATTTTACGAGTAGTTCTTGACCTAATGCAATAATCTCATCACCAATGTTTTCCTTTTTTTCTCCATGAATCCTCATATGAAGAATTTCGATTGCAACGTTGCTTCCATCGCTTTTAGAGGCAATGAGCTTTATTAATTCACAAAAATCACTATCGTTTATACTATCGAAAGCTCTTCCATACGATAAATTTCGATACATCCAAATTGGAGCACTCTCAAGTTGAAGTGCTTTTTTTAATCGCTCTATTCCTTCTTTATTGATACTTACACTGGTCTGAATTATTGGGAAACTAGCAGATAATAGCTGACACGTTACAGCTTCATTTAATAAGTTTTCACACAAGTCATTATTAGTATTTGAAAGGCCACTTAAGAATCCTCTAAGTAACTGGAAGTTACGCTTGGATACAGGTATGGAGTGTAAATGATGAAGCATATTCTCCCATATGCTTCTCGGGTTACAAATGCTTTCCGACAGACCTTGTCCGAAATCAAAAATTCTTATCCCTTCGTGGCTTAAGAGCTCCGGCAACAGTTCATCTACTAACTCCATACTAGAACCAACTTCTTTCCCAAGTGAGCGAGCAGTATTTTGTATCTTAGTGTAGCTTTCAGTTGAATCTGATTCTTCTTCAATGGTATCAATTAGGTCCAAGGCGTTTTTATAACCAGAAAGTGTGTATAGTCTGGCTTTACCAATCAAAGTAGTTGGTGCAAGGATTTTAGCTAGATTATTTAATCTGTCAACAATACTTGGTGTCATTACTTTTGCATCAAACCTAATAGTGCTTTTTACCGCTGTCCACCCCTCGTTCCAAACATGCTTTTCAGCAATAAGATTTGTTACCGCTTCTAATTCGTCATACATCGCAGCTCTTGTCCATAGCCCTCTGAATTTCATAGATAGAACTTCTCTAAGTTTAGCCGCTAAAGAATTTTCAGAAGCCACTAATGGTGATATGTAATCAAGAAATGTCTTATACCAGTGATTAATATCCGCCTTAGTTTTCGGTGACCAGCCGTAGTCTCTAGCACGAGCGCCAAATTCAAAGCTGTTACTTGAGCTGAAATTCCATGCTTCTAGTGCTGCGCTTAACAATGATACGCCCAAATCTACTCGGTCCTCTGCAGCAGACTCTAATAAAGTAGAGATCACACTAAGTCGTTGCTCGGGTGTTGCATGAGTGCCTGAGAGATAAATATAGAACAGCGATTTTAATAATTTTCTTATAGAATTAAAATTTTCATCAGATTGTTCAGCTAAAGCAAATCGGCATAGAAGATGAGTTGCTCTTTCAAATAAAAGTGGGTCATATGCTATTGACCGGAGAAGTCTAGTGAAATCACAAAAATGATTATTCTCACGCGAAAAAAATATATGGGGATTTTCTTGATTAACTACTCCCTCTAGGAGGGATAATACCAAGTTTGGATTTACCGGTGCTATATTTCTTAGTAAGGTAATACCAGGTTCATTTAAATTCATAATATTACCTAACAAACCCGTTTCCGAAAGCCATTCCCTAGAAATCTCAATTGCCGCTTGTGAATTATGTAGGAAACCTAGTCGTCTAGAGAATGATTTTAGCAACCTTTTAGACCCATCTCTTAAGAAGGTATCAGTAATAATATAAGCCGGTATACTCTGTAGTGCTCTTTCAGCAAGTCTATTTGCCACCGCATGCGGAAGCACCGCCCGCCAATGACCCCGTTGTTGAACAAGTTCACGACGTTTAAGATCAACTACGTTTTCATAGAGTTCACGATCACTTAGGTCTCTTAGGGAGCCTAGTAATTTCAATTCACTTTCATCGACTTCACTTATTCGAATGTCAAATGAGTATACAAGCGAACAAACTTCCGCTACCTTAAGAAGCTTGCTATCTGGTAAATTTCTTTGCTGAAACAATCTTTCAAATAAATCATGATCTCTAAGTTGAGTTATATCTTCTCCTCTTTCAATAGTCTTTGCTAAAGTAATAGCAATACGTGCATTACCACCTGCAAATTCAGCTATTGTCCTGGCACCAGTTTCAGTTATGTGAGCAAATCGACTAAGAATAACCTTCTCAATTAAATCACTGGATGCTGGTTCTAAACGATAAACTTCAGTTTCTTCGGGTTGATCATCCCTCACATCATATTCGACAGTGAGAAGACTAAGCTGACTTCCGGCTGACGAGCATATAATCGTTAATTTTCTATGTAATTCAGGTGGGCAGTTATCAATTACTAGTATTAGTGGTTTCTGAAAAGCAATTAACATTTCAGCGAAATTTCTCGGGTCAGGATGGGGGCTGTCACTAATATCAGTATAAAAAACTTGAGAAGAATTAAGCGGTTTTTCACCAATTCTTCCATCAAACAAAGATTGCACTAAGCGTGTTTTTCCGACCCCCGATAATCCCACTAAACGAACAGAGGCTCCTGGACGACTAAGAACACCTCGCAGTTCATCTATTCCCTCTGATACTGAAAGAGCATCGGATTGTAATCTAGTTGAATTATATAAACGAACATGGCTATCCGTAAAATATGCTTCCTCCATTCCCCCTGGACAGTTCGCCCAATTCCCGTAAGATTTCCATCCTTGAATTGGACGGCCTATCTTATTGCGTACCCACAAGATTAGGGCAGGATGTACACGAACCCAACTTGCAATTCGCCCACGGTCATAGAAATCAACCTTAAGTCGAGCGGCTTTTGGATAGTCAGCAACAGCACTTTGCATTGCTACCTTGCGATTTCTTAAAGTTGAGTCTGCTGTAGAGCCTTGGCTACTAACAATAATGTACGCCCCGTTATTATCTGCTAAGTCTCTGATAACTTGTCTAAGCTTATTGTTAGGCCGCATTTCCTCAATAATTGCACTTCTCGGCATATCAGGCTTTTTGACTTGAAATCCTGTATTTGATCTAGGGATAAAACCATCATTTTGGAAGGCTGACGTTAATTCCACACGAACATCTATACCACCATCACTAGCATTCTGGTGTCCTCCCCAAGTAACACCTGCAACTGGTAATCCCATATTACGTATCTCTGCTTCACAAAGAAGTCCGATAAGTGACCTAAGGTCTGAATCATTTAGTTCTGCAATATCGTTTCCTGTTATATCCAGCATAATAAACCTCCTGCTCATAAAGTATAAGCACGTTTTCAAAAAAGACGGATTTCTGATTATGATTGATCTTTTAATTATATAGAATTAGTGGTTTGCTTAGTAAGTAATAACTGAATTTAATACTAAATAATATCGTTCTTAGCTTCAATTTGACGAAGAGTAACATATAAACTAGTTTAAGTTGACGAACAACTTTTGAAAGTACATTACCACCACTTTACATATAATTTACATCGTATCGTGTCCATAACCTCAAAAAATTCGACAACACCGGCGAAGATATGGAAGACCTCATCTCCATCGGCACCATCGGCCTGATCAAGGCCATTGAAAGCTACCGCCCGAACAAAGGCACGAAGCTCGCCACTTTTGCCGCCCGCTGTATCGAGAATGAAATCCTTATGCATTTAAGATCGCTTAAAAAGACCAAAAAGGACGTATCCCTGCATGACCCTATAGGGACGGACAAGGAAGGTAATGAGATTACGCTGATCGATATCCTCGGTTCCGACGCAGATGATATTGTCAAAGAAGTGGATCTGAAGATTGAGAAGAGCAAGATTTATCGTAATTTGGATATTCTGGATGACCGGGAAAAGGAAGTTGTGGTCGGGCGGTTTGGGCTTGATACAGGCGGGGAAGAGCGGACGCAGCGGGAGATTGCGAAGGAGCTGGGGATTTCGCGGAGTTATGTGTCGCGGATAGAGAAAAGGGCGCTCATGAAGCTTTATCATGAGTTTTATAAGGCGAAGCGGTGAGGTAAGGAGTTGCCTGTAGGAATGAGACTTCAAATGTCTCGATCCTGCAGGTTATTTGTGTTTTATATAAGAAATTTAAAAATCACTGTGTTATCTTCAAAGCTTTAGTCAGATATAAAATGTACTGTACTGTGGTATACTCGAACTATAAGTGGAAAATGAGGTGTTTGTGTAATGATGAATCTTACGAAGGACCTTGCTAAATTGATCCGGTTAACGGGTGACCGGGCGATGTTGGATGCTAAAGCAAATGGAACTTATATAGTATATAAGACAAATGAGGGGCAAATTGTTAGAGAATATAGTACGGGCAAGATCGAGAAAATGAATGAACAGGATTTCATCCATGAATGATACGCAGGCAACGATGTTTGTGTTTGCCGGTAATAATGGGAGCGGTAAGAGCACAATCCGCAACTTGATTGTTGACCGACTTGGAGTAAGTGTGAATATTGATCCGGATGCACTAGCCCGTAAAATTAATAGTGGACATCCTGAAAAGAGTAAAGTATCCGCTGGAAAAGAAGCTATAAGGATAGCCAGGGAATGTATCCGAAATAAGTGGGATTTCACTGTGGAAACCACCTTAGCGGGTGGTAACGTTATAAGGCAGATGAGGGATGCAAAAGAACAAGGCTTTGAAATTATTGTGTTTTATGTGGGACTAGGGGAAGTTCGGCTAAATATTGAACGTGTTGCTCTACGTGTGAAAAACGGTGGTCATCATATTGAAACCGAGGATATTATTAGACGCAATGTAACAAGTATGAATAATCTGCTATCTCACTTAGACCTGATTGATCAATTAATTGTTGTTGATAATAGTAAAGCTGATGGGGAGTTTATTCTCGAAGCAGATAATAGCGGGATAAAATATTATTTAAATGAACTGCCTGAATGGGCACAATTAATCGATAGACAATTACAAATTAAATACAGAACGTAAAAAAAACCAATTCGAATCGGGAACGATCGTGATTGGTTATTTTGTTTACATCGCATCGTGTCCAGAACCTCAAAAATTCGACAACACCGGCGAAGACATGGAAGACCTCATCTCCATCGGCACCATCGGGCTGATCAAGGCCATTGAGAGCTACCGCCCGAACAAAGGCACGAAACTGGCTACATTTGCTGCCCGCTGTATTGAAAATGAAATCCTCATGCATTTGAGATCGCTTAAAAAGACCAAAAAGGATGTATCCCTGCATGATCCGATCGGGACGGACAAGGAAGGTAACGAGATCACGCTGATCGATATCCTCGGTTCCGACGCAGATGATATTGTGAAAGAAGTGGATCTGAAGATCGAGAAGAGCAAGATATATCGTAATCTGGATATTCTGGATGACCGGGAAAAGGAAGTTGTGGTCGGCCGCTTCGGCCTGGACACCGGCGGAGAAGAGCGGACGCAGCGGGAGATTGCGAAGGAGCTAGGGATCTCACGGAGTTATGTGTCGCGGATAGAGAAAAGGGCGCTCATGAAGCTGTATCATGAGTTTTATAAGGCGAAGCGGTGAGAAGAGTGAAGAGATCTGTCGGGGACAGGTCTCTTTTCGTATTATTAGGTCAGCCGGTAAACTTCTGGTTGGTCTGTTTCTGCATGTGTTTCAAGCAGGGAGATAACCTATCAGTCGCGTTCCTTGGTATCCCATCAATTAAGAGTATTGAAGGAAGCAGAAATCGTTAGCGTTCGTAAATAAGGGGCAATCAATTACTACCGCCTGGATGTACAAAGCAAGCTGAGTTTCCTGAAAAATCTGGCTCAGGAAATCGATAATGCGCTTTCGTACTGCAAATTGCCTTCTAACGGGAGGGAAGAGCAATGAACAAAAACATTAAGGCCAGAAACGGCGTTCTTATTCCCAAATTGGGCTTTGGCGTATATAAAATACCTAAAGGGCAAGCTTTTGAACAATCAAACGGCGAAGCGATTCGTGGACAACAGAGTTCGGCTACATGGCGACGAAAAAAGCGTTCGAACAAACCTGCAGAAAGCTGAACGTCACCTATCTTGATATGTATTTGATATTCTTTGCCGGCCCACAATATGTGGAAGCTTGGAGGGCAATATAAGAGCTATACCCTGAGGGAAGAATCAAAGTAATCGGCGTTGCTTATTTTGAGATCGGGTATCTGGATCATTTGATGAAGCATCGTCTATTCTGCCGATGATCAATCAGGTCGAAACCCATCCGTAATTTCCGCAGCATGAGTTGCATGAATATATGATTCGGCACCAGATTGTGCACGAAGCCGAGGTGTAAACCGATTCAGCTCGGTTTAGATCGTATTAGTTTACTTAGTTGTTGAGAAGAGGGCGCTTATGAAGTCGTCTCATGGGTTTAATAAGGCGATGCTATAGGGAATGGAGGGGTACCAGTCGTTGGACGGGTGCCTTTTTAGTGCTATGTGGTTTCTGATTTATTTGGAAAGGAAAGTCTAGAAACTGCTAACGAAGTTTGAATAAGATTTAACATGTGGATACTAAGTGAACGTTATTGAAATCATAAATAATTTATCCGAAAAATTCCTTCATCATGGAAATACCTATAGTGGAATTTTTGTTATAATGTGGTGATTAAACTGAAGGGGTTGATAATGATTAATTGTTCAAGAAAAGTGTTAAAACTCATATCATTCTCGATTTTATTACTTATGGTTATTGGAATGAGTACGGCTTGCGACCCATCTTCGAAAAATAAGTCTTCTTTTTACGAATCCACTAACAGTACCTCTTTAAGTGATGAAGATATCCAATCCATTTCCTTAAATTCAACTGAGACAGATGTACTTAATGTTTTTGGTGAACCCGATTTTAAGGATGAAGTGAAGTCACCGAAATCTGTGCATTTCATTTATGGAAAGGAACAGTCCCGTTTCGACGTCGATTTCCTATTAATGAATAATAAGGTAGCGAGATATCATATAGGCAGCACTAAGTATAAAACAAACCGGGACATTACGTTAAACAACTCTAAGGAAGATGTTATTTCCGCATATGGTAAGAACTCTTATACACGATCCGATACAGGAGCGGAAATTATTGGTTACTTTGATAAGGTGAATGGCACTAATCTTGAATTTGGATTTTCCAAAAACAAAGTCATTACGATTATTTACTCGTATTATACATATTCTAAATGAGTTACGTAATAATGATGACATTGACTGAAAAAGTTATATCCGCGGCTGGAGGGGGCCATGCTTCTCCCGGTAAAATTGGAACAGTGAGATTTGAGCAGATGTGCGTTTCCATAGGGTTCCTTTCTTGGTGGGCTTCGACAATTCCGAGAACCTTCTCTGCGAATTCACCCGACAAGCGACAACAGACCAACGGCCACTCCGCTAACAGCCTCACTTGCGGCAAGGACGGCTGTGAAGTACACTTTCAGTATCTAAAGCTAAGGACGTGTTATGGATGAATGCAGAAAGGGTAATGCAGGAGCTCGAAGCCCTCGGCAAGGAACGCACGAAGAAAATGTACTGCTCAAACGGTGCACAGGAGCCGTTGTTCGGCGTGGCAACCGGAGCGATGAAGCCGATTTTCAAGCAGACCGGGATTAATCAGGAGCTGGCTGAGCAGCTGTATGCTACAGGCAACTATGACGCGATGTATTTTGCCGGGATTATTGCCGATCCGAATGGCATGACCGAAGCTGATTACGACCGGTGGATGGATGCTGCCTACTTTTATATGCTGTCCGATTTTGTGGTGGCGGTGACCCTCGCGGAGGCTGAGATTGCCCAGCAGGTGGCCGATAAATGGATTGCCAGCGGGGAGGATTTGCGGATGTCGGCGGGCTGGAGCTGTTACTGCTGGCTGCTCGGCAACCGGAAGGATGCGGAATTCGATGCAGACAAGCTGGCCGGCATGCTGGAGCGGGTGAAGAATACCATTCACGATGCGCCCGAAAGGACCAAATATTCCATGAATAACTTCCTCTACACAGTGAGCATATCTTATGTGCCGCTTCATGAGCAGGCCGTCGCAACAGCCAAAGAGGTAGGACCGGTAGAAGTCGGGGACGGCAAGGGAAAGAGCAAGCACATTCATGCCTATGCGAATATTGAGAAAGCTATGGATAAAGGGCAGAAGCCCGGATTCAAGCGCCGGCATGTGAGATGCTGAGGAACTCCAGACAGATTTATATATAGGAAAAGTTATTAAAGGGACAAGCCGGCGGCTTGTCTTTTTTTATGTATTGCTAAGAGCAGCAGTCTGTGATATTTTTGTGATGAAAATATTTACTTGACGTTAACCGTTGTCTTATTGTAAACATTTCCTTTTTTTCGGTAAAAGGTTAACAAAAGCATAGCTGAATTTAACCTGGCTCTCTTAAGCTCCTGGCGCACAGACGGAAATGTACAAAAATAAGTAATTCAAATGATTAAATATCAAAAAGCCTGCAGCCTGGCGGCATCCTATAATGAAAGCGGAAACAATGATAAAGCGCAAAAGGAACGGGGAACGTAAGCTGTATTTTTGCGGATCATGAAAGCGATTAAATAAAGGGAGATGGATACTATGCAATCGACGAATTTGGCAAATGAACTTCTAGTACCCGCAGCGGCAGCGCCTCAGGCCGACGGTAAATTAGGCTTCAGGGAAAAAATCAGCTACGGACTGGGGGATTTGGGCTCCAACCTGATGTGGGAGATTGTCGGAAGCTTCCTGCTTTATTTTTATACTGACGTTGCCTTAATTCCGGTAGCAGCTACAGGCACTCTGATTCTGGTTGCACGGATTCTTGATTCAATCATAGACCCGGTTATCGGCGGCATGGTCGACCGGACCAATACGAAGTACGGCAGATCGAAGCCGTATATCCTGTTTGGCATTATACCGTTTGCCATTATGCTGATTCTGACCTTCACCAGCCCTGATATTTCTGTAACCGGCAAAATCATTTATGCCTCCGTTACCTACATTATCGCCGGCCTGCTGTACTCCCTGGTGAATGTACCCTACGGTGCGCTTATGCCAATGATGACTAGAAGCGGGGATGAGAAGAACCAGCTGTCCAGCTTCCGGATGGTCGGTATGGCTGCCGGCAGTATTATCGTAACCGCTTTAACAACGCCTATGGTCGAATTTTTCGGCGGAGGAAATGAAAAGACAGGTTATCTGTTCACTACAGTCGTATTCGCCGTACTCAGCGCCATTATGTTCCTCATAGTCTATAAAAATTGTAAAGAACGTTATGTAGAGCCTGTATCTGCTGTTAAACAAAAAGGGGCCTTGCTTCAGACTTATAAAAGCGCATTCAAGAATACACCTTGGGTAGCTACGATATTGTTCTCGCTGCTGCTCTTCGTCCGGACAGGTGCCATTGTCTCGATCACGATTTATTTCTGCCTGCATGTACTGCACAACCCGAGAATGATCTCCATCCTGCTTCCGTCGCTGTATGTATCTATCCTGTTCTCTGCCGCTATTACTCCAGCATTCCTGCGGAAGTTCAAGCAGCGTAAGGGCAACATTATCGCCAATGTTTGTTTTATGATCGGAGTAGCGATTATGCCGATGCTTGAAAATAATATGACCCTGTTCGTCGGCGTATGGTTCCTGGCTAATGTGATCGGCGGAATCAGCTCCGGTGCCGTGTTCAGTATGATCGCCAATTCCGTCGACTACAACGAATGGAAATTCAACAAAAAGGCCGAAGGCACCCTGTACGCCGGCTACAGCTTTGCAACAAAAGTCGGAATGGCACTGGGCAGCGCTGTTGTGGGATATACACTGGCTATGTCCGGCTATAATGCTGAAAATGTAACACCTGAGGCTTCCTCTGCCATCAATGTATTATTCTTTGCGATTCCGCTTGTGTGTACGGTACTGCAGATTATTGCCGTTTCCTTCTACAAGCTGGATGCCATTCATCCTCAGGTGGTCCGTGAACTGGAACAAAGAAGAAGCGCAGTATAACCAAGCTTGTAAACGGTAGTTCAGAACTGGAAGTTTGCAATGCTGTAAGGTTTCGGACTTATGGCATTGCTTTTTTTTGCAACAAAAGATTACTATAAGTAAATGATTGAACAACAGTACATAATTAGAGGGAGAAGTGTGCAATGGATAAAAGTCAAAAGCTGTACGTAGGCATTGATCTGGGAGGGACCTCGGTTAAGGTGGGGTTATGCGATCGTCTCGGGAAGCTGCTGGCTGTATACGAAGGGCCGACTGAAGCGGAAAAGCGTGCTGAAGGCGTGCTGCAGAACATTGAGCTGTATGTGAGAGAGCTTGTGGGACGGGAAGGCTGTGACTGGGAGCAGATTGCCGGAATCGGAGCTGGCATTCCCGGGTTCCTGGATATGGAGACCGGAGTGGTCAAGGCTTCTCCCAATCTGGGCTGGAAGGATGTGCCGGTCAAAGCCATTCTGGAAGAAAGACTCGGCAAAGAGGTGCGGATCGACAATGATGCCAATGTGGCTGCACTCGGGGAAGTGTGGAGCGGCGCCGCTGCGGGAATTCCGAATGCAGTGTGCTATACCCTTGGAACCGGCGTAGGCGGGGGGATTATTATCAAGAATGTGCTCTGTCAGGGCTACAGCGGCATGGGCGGCGAAATCGGGCATCTGGGTGTTGTGCCTGCAGAAGAAGCCATTACCTGCGGCTGCGGGCAAAAGGGCTGCCTGGAAACTGTATCCTCCGCTACCGGCATTATTTATATGGCCAAAGAAGCCGTGATCCGCGGGGAACAAACCTCACTCGCCCATATCCGTGAACTTACCGCCAAGGATGTGCTGGACGCGGCCAAAGCCGGTGATCAAGTAGCGGCGCGGATTGTGGACAGGGCTGCAGACTATCTGGGTAAATCCATGGCACTGCTGTCGGTCGTGGTCAACCCGCAGCGTTTTGTGATCGGCGGCGGTGTGGCCAAGGCAGGCAGCTTCCTGCTGGATCAGATTGACCATCACTTCCGTAAGTATGCCCTGGAAAATGCCAAGACAAATGTTGATATTGTACCGGCTATCCTGGGCAACAATGCGGGCGTGGTAGGTGCGGCCGGGCTTCATGTATTCGGATGAGCAAGGTGATACACAGTATGGCGGTCAGTATCGGTGAGATTACACAGGTGAACAGCCAGTTCGCCCGGGATACTGGGTTGATCGCCTAGCAGGCGAACGGGATTCTGCAGTAGAGCGTGGTGGTAGCCGGTACTGCCGGGCAGACAGAAAAGAGCGCGGAGGAGCTGAGGAACGGGATTGCCCGCTTCCGGGTGTAATCCGGCTTGCTTTTTAGACCCCCCTGTATTATTCTAACAATGATTAACTACGGATTAATGGTTTACTATCAAACATGGGGGAGATGTTTTAAATGGCTACGACTTGGCATCAGGATGTGCGGAACCGGAACCGTGAAGAGTTCATTCTGGCTGGCCAGCATACGCTGATTGAGCGCAATTTTACTAATGTAGGTCTTAAAGAGATATGTGAACGGGCGAATCTGAGCAAGGTTACCTTCTATAAATGTTTCAATTCACTGGACGAGCTGATCTTTGCGGTACAGCAAAAAGTACTGGGTGAACTGACCGTGTTCATCGAGGAGCATACCGCATCCCGCAGCAGCGGCCTGGAGAGTGTGGAAGGATACCTGGATGTCTGGATTCAGTTTCTGGAGAACCATCCGGATTATTTGAAATACATCGGATTTTTTGATCATACCTACCGTGACCACTATCCAAACGAGGAGCTGCAGGCGACCTACCGGGAACTGGTCAGCGACGGTACCATCGGGCGGGTGCTGCATAATTATATTGAGCAGGGTGTGCGGGACGGCTCGATTCGCTCTGAGCTGCAGCTGCAGAAGACCAGCCTGTTTATTTTCGAGATGATCATCAGCCTGATGCAGCGTCTGGCCTTCCGAGGCAAGCTGCTGCAGGAGGAGCACGGAGTCGACGTGAAGGAGCTCGCGGATACTTCCAAGGCGTTTGTGCTGCATTATTTGAAAAAATAGCCTAAATGGCGGACGACCGGCAGAAATGCCGTCGGTTAACGGCAGACTTAGCGGATTCCTTGTGGGGAATCCGCTTTTTGTGCGCTCTGAGCCTAGAGGGAGCAGGTCCGCCAGTGGAATCAAAGGCAAAAATGCCTTTGAATTAGCCCTAAGCGGGCTGGGCGAGCGAATCAAAGGCAAAAATGCCTTTGAATTGGCCCTGAGCGGGCCGGACGAGCGAATCAAAGACAAAAATGCCTTTGAATTGGCCCTAAGTGGGCCAAGCGAGCGAATCAAAGGCAAAAATGCCTTTGAATTGGCCCTAAGTGGGCGGGGCGAGCGAATCAAAGGCAAAAATGCCTTTGAATTGGCCCTGAGCGGGCCGGACGAGCGAATCAAAGGCAAAAATGCCTTTGAATTGGCCCTGAGCGGGCCGGACGAGCGAATCAAAGGCAAAAATGCCTTTGATTCTGCCCTGGACGGGCCGGATGAGCAAATCAAAGGCAAAAATGCCTTTGATTTCGTCCTGATCGGAGCCGCCCCGGGCCGCAGAAATGATTGCGTTTTCTCTTGCAAAGCAAGACAAATAGTGATAAAGTAATATTAAAGAGTTACTTACAGTTAACCATTAATTATATATAAACTATTACACGGCTTATTAAGAAAGGGAGCGCGCATATGAAGCTGGGAATTATTGCTGCAGTCAACGAGGAAAGCTTTGTTCAGGCCAAAAGCAGAGGTTTGAGTTTTCTGGAATTCACCATTAATGAGGGGGATAACGTCGACGAATTTACCAGTCAGGTTGAACAGATCGCTGAATGGTCTTCCAAGTATGATATAGAGTTCGGCTCAATCGGACGCTGGAAATCGCTGCGGATTAATGAGCAGGGCGGGATCATCCGTGAAGAGCTGGAGCGTTGCTTCAAGCTGATTGATGCTGCAGCCCGGCTGAATTGCCCGAGCTTCGTGGCCGGCTGCAACTATGTGGAAGAGCTGTCGCTGTATGAGAACTGCACGGCGGCGATCGCTTTTTTCAGTGAGCTGATTGCCTACGCCAAGCCTAAGAATGTCGCAGTCTCCTCCTATAACTGCCGTAAAGTAAACTTTGTAAATACTCCGGATATCTGGCGGATTATTCATGGGCATCTGCCGGAGCTGGGCATCAAATTTGATCCATCGCATGCCCGCTTCTTCGGAGGGGATTATCTGCAGGAGACGCTGGATTGGGGGCACCGGTTCACCCATGTGCATCTCAAAGGCTCGCTGCTTGTAAACGGGCAGAAGGTGGATGAACCGCCGGCCGGGATGGACCAGACCGATTGGCCTTCATTTATAGCTACACTGAGAGCAACCGGATATGACGCCGGACTCAGTATTGAACCGCGCAAATCCGCGCTTCCGGACCATCTGGCTGACAAAGGCATAGATTTCTCCGCGGCCTATTTCAAAAAGCTGCTGCTTGAAGATTAAAAAGAGGTGATTACATTGACAGATAAATTAAAATACGCGCTGATCGGCGCAGGCGGAAATGCCGAGAAGAAGCATATCCACGGCTATCTGGCTCTTGAGGATGTTGAGGTTGTTGCCATCTGCGATATTGATGCAGGCAAGGCAGCCAAGATGGCGGAGAAGTACAATGTGCCGGGTGTATACAGTGACTATAAGGAGATGTTCCTCAAAGAACGTCCCGATATCGTCAGCATTGTTACGCCTAACTACCTTCATGCAGAAATTACCGAATTCGCCTTGGCACATGGCGCCCATGTCCACTGTGAGAAGCCGCTCAGCATCAGCAGTGAGGAAGCCCACCGCATTATTGCTGCCCGCGACCGTTCCGGCAAGCAAGTCATGATCGGCCTTAACAACCGTTTCCTTAATGAAGCTGTCTTCCTGAAAAAGTGGATTGATGACGGTAATCTCGGCAACATCTACAATGCCAAAGCAGGCTGGATCCGGCGCAGCGGCATCCCGGGCAGAGGGACCTGGTTCACCGATAAGGATCGTTCCGGCGGCGGGGTTATGATTGACCTGGGCGCCCACTATCTGGACCTTGCTCTGTATTTTATGGGCTTGCCCAAGGTTTCCTATGTGGCCGGCAGCATCCACCAGAACTTTGTCCATACAACCGCCCGGAACCGCAACGGCTACAAAGGAATTGAAGGCGGCCTGTTTAATGTGGAGGATGCCGCAACCGGTTACCTAGGACTGGAAAACGGGGCCAGCCTGTCATTTGATTTCAGCTGGGCCTCCAACATTGAAGAGGACCGTTTCTACGTGGAGCTGATGGGCTCAAAGGGCGGAGCCAGCCTTATTAACGGGCAGCTGAAGCTGTTCGGCGAAAGCTCGGATATCTGTCTGGATATTACCCCGAAGCTGAAGCTGAACCCGACGCTGCAACTGAAGAACGAGTTCCGGCATTTTGTTGACAGTATCCGGCATGGAGGCAGTACGCTGGTTGCCCCGGCGGAAGACGGCCTGTATTTTGCTGAAATCGTAGATGCTTTCTATCAAAGCGCTGCAGCAGGCGCACCTGTGATTTTGAAGCAGGAGCAGCCGGTAGCAGTTGTCAGATAAAGCTTTAATATTGTACGAGGCATGCGGCATTCCTGAAGAACGATTCAGGGATGGCGCATGTTTTTTTTACGTTTAAAAACGATTACAAATTTTAAAAATAACATCTTGCCAAACAAATACGGAAGTGATATTGTATGAACAGGAAGTTTACTATCAGTAAATGATTTAACAAAAGATAATTATTAATTGGTAGTAAATAACTTCGAAACCTTTCATTCAGGAGGAAACTAACATGAGCAAAAAATTGAGATTCGGATTCATCGGCTGCGGCGGGATCGCCAATCAGAAGCACTTCCCGGCACTTGCCGCTCTTAGTGAAGAAGCAGAACTTGTAGCATTCTGTGATATCGTCGAGGAGCGTGCGGCTAAGGCTGCCAAGCAATACGGGATTGAAAATGCAAGCGTATACACAGATTACAAGGAACTGCTGAAGGACGAAACGCTGGATGTAGTACATGTCCTGACTCCAAATGTGTCCCACTCCTACATTACGGTTGATGCGCTGGAAGCCGGCAAGCATGTACTGTGTGAAAAGCCGATGGCCATTAGCACCGAGGAAGCACAGAAAATGCTGGATGCCGCCAAGCGTACCGGCAAAAAGCTGACGATCGGCTACCAGAACCGTTGCCGCGTGGATTCACTGGCTCTTCATGAAGCCTGCGAAAATGATGAGCTTGGTGAAATTTATTTTGCCAAAGCACATGCTGTACGCCGTAAAGCCGTTCCGACCTGGGGTGTGTTCCCGGACAAATCGAAGCAGGGCGGCGGCCCGCTGATTGATATCGGTACCCATGCACTGGATCTGACCCTGTGGAACATGAACAACTACAAACCAAAAATGGTTGTCGGCTCGACTTACCAGAAGCTGAGCAACAACCCGATGGGCAACATGTTCGGACCTTGGGATCCTGAAACCTTTGAAGTGGAAGACTCCGCATTCGGCTTCATCAAGATGGAGAACGGTGCAACGATTTATCTGGAAGCCGCATGGGCGCTCAACGTGCTGGACGGCAAGGAAGCCCAGGTTACGCTGTGCGGAACCAAGGCCGGTGCGGAAATGCGCGGCAAAGCATTCCTGGATGAAGGATATGTGGTGTTCAACTCTGCACAGCACGGTCAGCTGGTTGAAACCGGCCCGTCTGACGGCGGCGGTGTAGCTTACTTCAGCGGAGAGAGCCGCAGAGCGAACGATGTGGAAGCACGGATGTGGCTGGATGCGTTGCTTAACGACAAAGAGCCGCTGGTTAAACCGGAGCAGGCCCTGGTTGTAACACAAATTCTTGAAGCGATCTACAAATCGGCAGAAACAGGCGAGCCGGTATTCTTCTAAAAAGAAGGAGTTGTAACAATGAAACTTGGAGTATTCTCTGTATTGCTGCAGCAGCTGCCTCTGGAGGAAGCGCTGGATATCATCGCCTCCAAAGGACTGGATGCTGTGGAATTGGGAACCGGCGGCTATCCCGGCAATCATCACTGCAAGCCCGATGAGCTGCTGGCTGATGCCGGCAAGCTGAAGGCCTTCAAGCAGCAGTTTGAATCCAGAGGGCTAAGCATCAGCGCACTGAGCTGCCACGGCAATCCGCTGCATCCGCAGAAGGCCGTTGCCCGTCAGTACCATGATGAATTCATGAAGACACTCGACCTTGCCGAGCGTCTGGAGGTTCCGGTTGTTGTCGGTTTCTCAGGCTGTCCTGGTGACTCTGATGATGCGAAGGTTCCCAACTGGCCGGTTGCACCGTGGCCGAACGAATACGGCGAGCTGCTGGCCTGGCAATGGGAGCAGAAGGTTATTCCCTACTGGAAGGAAACCGGACGTTACGCACAGGACAAAGGGCTGAAGATTGCGCTGGAAATGCATGGCGGCTTCTCCGTCCATACACCGGCTACACTGCTGAAGCTGCGCGACGCAGCGGGCGAAGCCATCGGGGCCAACCTTGATCCAAGCCACATGTGGTGGCAGGGCATTGATCCGCTGCAGGCGATCCAGATTCTCGGCCGGGCCGGCGCACTGCATTACTTCCATGCCAAGGATACGGTTATTGATCCGGTCAACGTCAACCGTTACGGGGTTACGGATATGCAGCCGTACACGGCACTGCTGGACCGGGCCTGGAATTTCCGCTCTGTCGGCTATGGCCATGACAGCAAAACCTGGGCTGATCTGATCAGCACATTGCGGCTGGTCGGCTATGATTATGTCATCAGCATTGAACATGAGGATGGACTGATGTCGGTAGGAGAGGGCTTCTCCAAAGCGGTGGATACCCTGAAGCCGCTGCTCATCCGTGAGCCGGCAGCAGAGATGTGGTGGGTCTGATCTACGGATAACAACAGGAAAGGAGCTGTGCAATGGAGAAGTCCGAACATCCTATACTGCGGATTATACCCCGCTTGTCATTACAAACGTCGATTATTACCGAACGGGATTCCGGCTCCGTTGCCAGTCCCGATATCCTGATTGTCTATGTGCTGCGGGGCAACCTGACCGTGCAGCGGCAGGAGCGGAAGCTTGCGCTCGGGCCGCATGAGTTCATCCTGTTTAATCCGTTTGAGGAGCATAAGCTGAGCGCCGGGAAGGATGTATTAGCCGCCCGGTTCAGGGTTCCCCAGGAGCTGCTGACCTTCTTCGGCGGCCAGGAGGAGACAAGGTTCTTCTGCTGCTCCGTGCGGGAGCGCAAGGAAAGCGACGATGAGCTGCGGAGCATGTTCACAGAAATTCTTCAGGGGCGCATCCGGAATAAAACGATGCATCCTGTTGTGGAAATTAAACTGACCTTCGAGATGCTTCATTTGTTGCTAAGCCACTACACGGTAAAAACAGCAGCATCCGGCTCGATGCTTACGCTTAACAAGCCGAATCAGCGGCTGATGGAGATTTGCTCATATATGCTGGCGAACTACCGGCAGCCGCTGACTCTAAATGAAGTGGCCGAACAGCATTATGTATCCGTACCCTATCTCTCCAAGTCATTCAAGAAAGAAACAGGCATGACATTCTCGGAATACCTGAACCAGATCCGTCTCGATCATGCGATGGCCCATCTGCTTTATACAGACCAGCCGATTACGCGGATTGCGCTGGACAGCGGGTTCCCCAGTCTGACCGCGTTCAACCGGGTCTTCCGGGAAGCATATCAGCTGACACCTTCCCAGTACCGGAAGGCGGCACTGGAATCCTGTCCGGCACGATCAAGTGAAGAAGAAAGCTCTGCGCTTGCGGAAAATGCCGATTTGGAAGAGCTGGAAGCGCTGATCAGTAAGCACAATACGCAGGATGCCTCTATTGTTACGGTTCAGGCTGTGCCGAAGCAGGCAGCCGGCTATAAAAGAGTCTGGAAGGAAATCATCAACATCGGCTATGCCCGCGATCTACTGAATTCCGATCTGCAGGAGCAGCTGCCGCTGATCCGCACCGATCTGGGCTTCTCGTATGCCCGGGTGTGGGGGATCTTCAGCGAAGAGATGATGATCGAGGACCCGTCGGACCCGGATAACGGCTATAACTTCAGCAATATCGATAAGCTGATCGATATTCTGATCCGCAACAATCTGCGGCCGTACCTTGAACTGGGCGACAAGCCGAAGCTGATCCAGAAGAATGCCGCCCAGAAGATGGGAAAAGCTCCCGCGGTACACCGGCAGAGAGGGGCGGAGCAATGGAAACGGCTGATCCGCTCCTTCCTCATTCACTGCATTAACCGCTACGGCAGCGAAGAAGTGGAGAGCTGGTATTTTGAGCTATGGCACTCCAGCAAGCATGCGTTTCTGTTTGAGGAAGTGGACCATCTGGTCAGCACCGCTTACCAGCCGGATGAAATGGAGCAATGGTTCAATGAGTATTTTGTCCGGTTCGATCTGACCTGGAGGGAACTAAAGGAGCTTTTGCCTGCGGCGAAGCTTGGGGGCTGCGGATTAAGCATGGATCTCGAGGGGCGCTTTCTGCCGCTTCTGGTGGACAAGTGGGGTCGTAGAGAGATCGTTCCGGATTTCCTGTCCGTCTATCTCTATCCGTATGAATTCACTACACCTGCTGACGGGAGTACCCCGGTATTCGCACATTCAGCCGATGAACAATGGATTCTGCACACCATCCAAGCGGTCAGACAGTCGCTGGCCGATCATGGACTGGAAGATTTGCCGCTGCATGTATCGGAGTGGAACTTCAGTATTTCGAGCAGGGACTCGCTCAATGACAGCATCTTCAAGGCATCCTATATCCTCAAAAATATGACGGATGTGCTTGGCGAGCAGGTGCTGATGGGCTACTGGCTCTACTCTGATATTTTCAGCGAGTTCCGGGACTCCCGGCGGCTGCTGCACGGCGGAGCAGGGCTGATCTCCAAAAACGGAATCAAAAAGCCTGCTTACTATGCATTCGCTTTCCTGAACCGGATGGGCAAGCACCTGATCGGCCGGGGCCGGGATTACATGCTTACCAAACGCAGCGGTGACCGTTACCAGCTCCTGTGCTTTCATTACCGGCATTCCGATTTGAGCGGTTACGGGGAGTCAGAGCCTGTACCTGTGCCGGATGAGCTTCAGGAGTCGGGAACCGGATCTAGGCCGTTGGAGCGTAAATTCCGGCTTGAGGGTCTGAAGGACGGCAGCTACCGGCTGAAGCGTTCCTCTGTCAGCAGCGAGCGGGGCAGCATTCTTAAAGAGTGGAAAAAGTTCGGCGCTGTCCACGATATCCGGCCTGATGAAATTATGTTTCTGAAGCAGATCTGTGTCCCGGATATTTCCGTAGAGCATGTAGAGGTGAAAGGCGGAAGAATAGAGATCAGCAGCTCACTCCGCGCTCACGAAATGTGCCTGATCGAGCTGGAGCTGAGAATGGATACGTTATGACAAAATATTTTATAAAAGAAACGAGGGGTAAACATGTCCAGTATTAAACGGGCAGTAAGCTTGTACAGCTATCAGGATGAATATGTGCGCGGCAAATTGACGCTGGAAGGCTGTCTGCAGGAGCTGGCGGAGATTGGTGTGGAAGGGGTAGAGGTCATCACGGACCAGATGTTCCACAACACGCCGGAAACCGACGATGCGAGCATCAAGAACTGGAAACGGATCGTTGAGGAGACGGGAATCGTTCCGGTCTGCAACGATATTTTTATCAATACAAATCTGTATCATAACCGCATGCTGACCAAGAAAGAAAACTTGGATTTCCTGAAAAAAGAGCTGGTTCAGGCTAGCAAGCTCGGCTTCCCGATGGTTCGTCTTGTTTCCGCCACCCCGGCCGACATTATTGAGGAAGCCCTGCCGCTTGCGGAAGAGCTGAATGTCATTATGGCGCTTGAAGTGCACGCCGGGATGGCTCTTGACAACGCATTGACCAAGAAATTTACCGATATCATGTTCAAGCTGGATTCGCCTTATCTGGGTCTGGTCGTGGATACAGGGATTTTCTGCCGCAGACATCCGCGGGTAT
Source organism: Paenibacillus tianjinensis (assembly GCF_017086365.1). Classification (NCBI taxonomy): domain Bacteria; kingdom Bacillati; phylum Bacillota; class Bacilli; order Caryophanales; family Paenibacillaceae; genus Paenibacillus; species Paenibacillus tianjinensis. The sequence continues at coordinate 1,420,739 of NZ_CP070969.1, forward strand.
CCACAGCCTTTTTCCTCGACCAGGGCTTGAATCCTGAGATTGTAAAATATATCGACGATATCTTTGCCAGCGGGGATGATCCTTTGGAGCTCTCCCATAACAAGCTGCCGGAAGATTTGGAAAAAATGGTCCGTTCCCGGATCGACAGAGAATACATTCTCTTCGCGGGCGGATACGAGAACAAGGATTTCTCCGTTCTGGACCCTTATATGCCGTATGTGAAGCATTTCCACGGCAAGTTCTGGGAGATGACCGAGGAAGGCACAGAATACTCCATTCCTTATAAGGAACTGATTGAATATCTCAAGGAAAAAGGCTACGACGGTTATATTGCCAGCGAATATGAAGGCGGCCGGTTTGCCCTTCCGGGAACCGAGATCGATGCAGTAGCCCAAGTGAGAAAGCAGCAGGACATGCTGCGTTCCTATATCTAAGCAGAGGAGAGATGAGGATATGTTCGATAACTACGTTCTAACAGATAACAGTCTTGAAAATGTTAAAAAGGACGGCGAAATCACCGGCTACAAAATGCGTACGCGCATTACCTATTATCGCGGTATTCCGCTTTCCATGGTTCATGATATCCAGGTTGAGGTGGACGGGCAGGAAGTCCCGCGTGAGCGCATCCGTTTTTCACCGGACGGGGAGATTTATTTTACACTGGAAGAAATGAAGACCGTCACCAGCTACAAATGGGAATACGGACAAGAGGGCATTGTGTATGTAGAACAGCCAGGCGGGCTTGCGCCGGGTGAACATAAGATTAAGCTGACTCAGGTCTCGCGCGTGGCCTACATCCCGGTGCCGTTCTCCGGAACACAGACGAAAACCCTTACTGTAAATTAATGATTTTTTTAAAGTGAATAATGGAAGAGTAAGCCGGCTTTTGATATTGAAGCCTTTCCGGAAAATTATCCGGAGAGGTTTTTTTATCTTTTCTACAGGTATCACGTCAGCAGCGGTGCTCAAAAAGCCAAATCTCTTTAATCTCATGAACTCTGGCCGCTTCGGACTCGATACAGGCGGGGAGGAGCGGACGCAGCGGGAGATCGCGAAGGAGCTGGGGATTTCGTGGAGTTATGTTATAAAACAGTGAGGGAATTGACTCGAGCTGTTCAGAACCTAAATGTTGAGTTAAAAAAGTCCCCGTCAGAAACGTCCAAAAAAAATGATTGAGAAAAAAAAGAAAGACGCTCTAATTCGAGCGTCTTTGTGACATCTTCTCTTGATCAGGCAGAACTTCTAGTCAATAGATATGATCTGCCACTCACCGCTTTTGTCTTTTTCGAAATAGAATGTATATGCCATTTCAGAGACATTTCCGTTACCTTGATTTTCTCCAATTATAGGCACTAGAACACGCCCATCTTCCTCATGCGCTTCGCCAACATCTGTAATTTTAACTGGATTATCTAAGAGATAATCGTGCGCGGTACCAACAGTGGGACCGAGTGTTTGATGAAAAGCATCCACATCTTTTTTAACGATTGCATCAATTGAAGCTTTGAGCTTGGCTTTCATAGCCTCATCAATAAGTGGGTCTTTTATTTCTTCCCACTTAATGTTATTACTGCTGATTGGCCCAGAATTGTTTTCCGTTCCCGTTGTCGTTTCTGATCCTGCAGAGTTAGTTTCAGCTGTATTACTGGATGAGGTCGTTGCTGGGGTGTTCGGATCTGTTGGCTCTTGCTCTTGATTGCCACATGCACCAAGAAATGTGGACGAGAGTAACAGAGTAGCGATGCCCAGGGTAAGCTTATTCATGTGAGAACACATCCTTTCTGTTATTCAGACGTTCAAAAAAAGAAAAAGTTTACAACACTCTTTTTAATTTACACATTTTATTCAAAAAAGGCAAAAGAAGGTGATCTCTAATGAGGCAACCTCTTTTTTTGGTGTGTATGTAAACTTGAACATGGCGAAATGACAACAAAATGAACGACGTAAAGGTGAAATGACCACGAACTGAGATCATTTTTGAACAGTTACGGAACGACTGCCCTTAAGAAGTATTTATAAAGTGCTATTCTTGATAGTTGTCTTGTCTAGGAACCTATTATTACATTTGGACAAGTAACTTCCCGATAATTTAGCACTTTCTTTGGCATCTTCATATAACAATGGAACTATACATTTTTTCATGAGCTACTGATGAGAAGAAATTATATCAAAAACATATATTACATATGACTTTTTTCGAAACCTTACACCAAGTGCAAAGTGTTAGTACTGTTGCTCCATATGTCTGTAATATTCCCAATGGCCAAGCCGCGCTCCATACTTCCCCCCATCCTTCACCTTATATAGGCTCTAAACGTTTAATCTGAGTGATTTCTGATCCCTAAATCAGAAGAAAATCTAGAACGAATAAGAGTAAAGACCAATGAATAAATGAGGAAGTAATGCTTTATTAATTATATATTCTAAAATAATCCATATATTGCAACTTTTCTGGCTTCACAGCGTCAGTATAACATCTGCATATTCAGGATATTTGGAGTGCGTCATACCAGATGATTCCCAAAAAGGAGGAAAATTAAATGAAAAAGAAAGTGGCAGCCAGCTTATTGCTTACTGTAGCCTTATCGTCTACATTGCTAGGCTCTTCATTCGCTAGTAGTCCTTCTTATAAAGTGTCTAGAAGCGGCTCAAGTACTTCTTATGATGGACAGGTGGTCTCAGGCCGGGTGCTTATACCTGTGAAGGCCATTCAAAGCTTCAACGGGATCAAGATGAATTGGAATTCTACGAATAAACAGCTTAAGCTGCAAAAAGGGGATTCCACTGTTCTTCTCACCGCAGGTAAAAGCGTAGCGATAGTTAATAATAAATCCGTCAGCTTAGATGTACCTGTTACGATAATAAACGGAAGAACCCTTGTTCCAATCCGGTTTGTCTCGGAGGCATTAAATTACAATGTTGAATTAAATTCATTGACCAAGCTAATTACCATTTCCGACCGCGCCAATTCTGTCCTGACTGAAAATTATAAGAGCGATAACCTGGCGATATCCCGGATTGCTGCCTTACAGTTTCCTATTCATAATTCCGGATTGCCTATGTTGACGGCAGATGATGAAGGATTGAATACAACCTATTATTTTCCGGAAGGAAAATCGGACCGTTATTTTATTCAAACAGCAGATCTTGTTTATTATTATGAGATCAAGAGCGGTCAAGCCAAGCTGATGTGGGAAGCCAATCTGGATACCACTAAGAAATCTGCTTCCAAAGATATCACTCAACTGTTCGGCTATCAAATCGATAAACAGTACGGTTCGGCGCCCCAGTTGTCCAAGAGATATGTATTTTTTAATGTAGACCTGTTTACGCATATGGTCCAATATGGATTTGCCAATTCTGATGGACAGATGTCGGTCCTGGGATCACAGCAGAGCAGCGCTCAGGTGATCCAGAATAAGAACTTTGTTAGAGAGATTGATGAGGAACAACCGATTGGATCGTAAAAAAACCTGTAAAGTCAAAATTAAAAATTCTCTTATTCCAAAAACAGGCACCGATAAAATATCGGTGCCTGTTCGTGTGCATCTTGAGTTTTGCTGTGTCCTTGCTTAAGCTTTAAGTGACGCATAGATTCGGGAGTTCGCCAAATCAGAAGTGACGGTATAGTCGGCCGGCGAAGGAGTTGTACCCGTTGTAAAGTTTTGATTCATGTAGTCATTAGCAGTCTTGTAGACTGTTTGATTATTCACCTGGAAAATCATTTTTTTGTAGGTAGGGCTGTCTACAGTATCGTCGATAGTTACTTTAAGATTGATGATTTCTCCGTCACTGAACTGCAGCATAGGGCCTGATCCACCTGTCTCATTTGCAGTTTCAGATGCAACGGTCCAATGCCATTTATAAGCACCGGAAGAATCCTTAAATTTTGGATCATTTTGAACAGACACCCCTGCCTCAAGCGGACCGAGTCCAACGTAAGCCGTAATATACGACCCAATCGAAGGCATGGTCTTGGTACTCGGCAACTGTACCGTTGCCTGGAATCCGCGCCCGCTATTACTTGCAAGAACCTTAACAAATTTTGCATATTCATATAATGCCATAATTAATCACTCCTATTATTTATTAGATTGAGAAATATATTAGTTTACCGCAATGCAACCATAGAGAAAACCTTTCGGCCATCCCCCGTGGCAACGTTTGTACCAGCCTTAAGCTGAGCAGAGCCAGACCCATCCAGAAAAATCCCGTTTACCAATGTGCCAGAACCGATCTTTTCTTTGATAGCGCTGCGGAACTGAGCTGCAGTGCACAAAGTATTGGTAACTACCAGCCAAATGTTATTGGTGTTGTTATAAACCAGCCCCGCACGCATAGCGTTACCCGTACGATTCGGCATATTCTGCTGATCTGCAATAGAAGCCCATGTCGAATCATTACCTAAAGTCATACTAATTCCGCCTTGTGCCCAATACTGATAGCGACTAATGACGTTGAGGCTGGCTGCAGAGCTGACAATTTGTACAGAGAATTGTTGCTCACGGGAATCCCACACTAATGTACCGCGAGCATAACCAGCGTTCTGATAACCACTACCATAATCATCCTTGGTGCCGGGACCAACCGGAATATCATTATTTACAGCAATTGTCAGTAGAGAGCCTGTTCCGAAATCAAAGAAACTTCCATTGATTCCATCACTACTTTGACCTGGAATTGTCGAACCGCCCGGTAGTCCTTTCATGTAAACCTCGTTAGGTGAAGTTTTAATGGATTGAAGAACCACACCGTTGCTTGCTGTTACTTTTGAATAGGTGTATGCCATTTTTCTACCACTCCTAGTTGATTGTTTATTTGAAGAACAATACTGGGGGAATCACCTCAGCACGCTATTCCCTAGCGTTATTACCTTGGCGCCTTATCGCCTTCATATATAAGGAGTGTAAGAAGCATTTTTTACAACAACCGTTAATATTAATTTTTTCGAAACTCTTGCCGCCCGCTGTATCGAGAATGAAATCCTCATGCATTTGAGATCGCTTAAAAAGTCCAAAAAGGACGTATCCCTGCATGATCCGATTAGTACGGACAAGGAAGGGAACGAGATTACGCTGATCGATATCCTCGGTTCCGATGCGGATGATATTGTGAAGGAAATGGATCTGAAGATCGAGAAGAGTAAAATTTACCGCAATTTGGATATTTTGGATGACCGGGAGAAAGAGGTAATCGTCGGCCGCTTTGGCCTGGACACCGGTGGGGAAGAGCGGACGCAGCGTGAGATCGCGAAGGAGCTGGGGATTTCGCGGAGTTATGTTTCGCGGATTGAGAAAAGGGCGCTCATGAAGCTGTATTATGAGTTTTAAAAGGCGAAGCGGTGATTGTTCACACATCTTTGATGGTCCCGTCGTCCTTGAACGCCACTTTCTTGACAAGACGTTGAAGAACTTGCTTCAATACTTGTCTATCATCAACAGCTAGTTCAGCGAAACGTGAGATTTGCTTCTTAAAGGCATGGAGTTGTACTTCCGTGTCTTTTTTGGTTTGTAAAGCCGTTTGATTTTTTTTGGTTTTGAACCAAAAAATCCACTTTTTGAAAAACAAATTCCAGCGTGATTTTCTAATGTCGCAGTTATAATGAAAACAATATAAAACAGGGGGGGGGATAGGCAAGCTGATTACTGTGATTAAGAAGAAGTTCTTCTTGCCACGATGGGCATCATCTCGTTTTTTTAGGTCGCATACGACTATTAATTTTCAAGGAATTGATAGCGCTTTAATTTCGCCAACGCCACTCCCCTCCTACTAATTAATACTTAATTGAAAAACTTGTTTCCTCCAATCCACATGCCGAATACATCCAGTGCAATGCCTATGATCATGTATGATGCCTTACTTCCCCTATTCTCACGATAAGGAGTTTAACATGAGGAAATTAATCGTAATGTATGTAATTGCAGCCATGATCGTTGCTTGTATACCCGGCGCAGGATATGCACAAGGGAATACAGATTTCACTCTGAGTAAAAGTGCAGAAAACGCTTTGCCTGATCAAATACTGAAAGTTACGTTGAATGGAAGCAACTTAAAAGGCCTCTATGCCTATGAAGCTTTGATTACGTTCGATCCTGATATTGTTGAGTTGGATAAGGCGGAATCAAAGCTGGAGGGTTTTTTTATACCGCCGAAGACAGATAACGGAAAAATGACTATAGCCTTCACAAAAATAGGAAAGAAGGCAGGAGAGCAAGGAAGCACGGCCCTGAGTACCATCGTCTTCAAAGGGAAGGCTCAGGGAAATGCCCACATTAAGCTGGTATCCGTGAAAGCACTGGATCCGAATCTGACAGTAACTGTCTACAGTTATGGAACCAAATTCGACGATTTGGCAGGCTATGATTGGGCAAAAACGGAGATAGAAGCTCTTGCTTCTTCGGGAATAATCAAGGGAACGTCAGCTACGACCTTTAATCCGGGAGATAACATCACCAGGGCAGACTTCATTAGCTTGCTGGTCAGGGTATTTAAACTTCATGCAGAAGTAGACGGCAATTTCAATGATGTAGAACAGTCCGACTATTATTACAAGGAGGTAGGGATAGCAAAAAAACTTGGAATTGCTCAGGGAACGGGCGACAACCAGTTCGGGCCGAAGAAGCGCATATCCAGACAGGATATGATGGTGGCAGCCGCACGAGCAATGAAAATTGCCGGAAGAATGCTAGACGAGTCCGCTTCAGACTTAAACAGTTTCAGTGATTCCAGTGAGGTAGCAGCTTATGCAGTAAGCCCCTTGACTCAACTGGTCAAGGAAGGAATCATCAAGGGCTACAATGGCATGATTAAGCCAAATGATACGGCGATAAGAGCGGAAGCAGCCGTCATCATATACAGGTTATTGAACAAGTAATGCAATGGTTAACCAACTAATGGATGATGGAGGTCGTTATATGAAGATATGGAATAAACTGCTTGCGATGATGATGGTTGTCACTCTTACATTCGTATCAAACCCGGCTACGGTAAGGGTACAGGCTGCAGCATCACCGCTCACTCCAGCACTGGCTAAAACGCCTGGCAACGGCAATCCGCTATTTACACAAAAGTTTGGTGCCGATCCATTTGCGATGGTTTATAACGGCAGAGTTTATGTGTACATGACAAATGATGTATTGGAGTACAATGCTGACGGGACAGTTAAGGATAACGGATACAGTAAGATCAATAAGATTACGGTTGTTTCGTCCGATGATATGGTGAACTGGACAGACCACGGTGAAATCCTTGCAGCCGGACCACAAGGTGCGGCAAAATGGGCAAACAACTCCTGGGCGCCGTCGGCTGCACATAAAACGATAGATGGCAAGGAGAAGTTCTTCCTTTATTTTGCGGATAATGGAAGCGGCATTGGAGTGCTCACAGCGGATAGTCCGATCGGACCATTTACAGATCCAATTGGAAAGCAATTAGTAAGCAGAAGTACTCCTGGGGCAAGTGATGTTACCTGGCTGTTTGACCCTGCAGTACTGGTTGACGATGATGGAAGCGGTTACCTGTATTTCGGCGGCGGTATTCCGGCGGGGAAAGATGCTGATCCGGGAACCGCACGTGTTGCAAAGCTTGGTGCGGATATGATCAGTTTGGATCTGGATGCTAGCGGCGGTACTCTTGGACGAATCAATCCGCCGTGGTTGTTTGAAGATTCAGGCATCCACAAATATAACGGGAAGTATTATTACTCCTATTGTACTAACTTCTCTAGTGGGCATCCGTCAGATATTCCTACGGGAACAATTGCTTATATGGTAAGTGACAACCCAATGGGGCCATTTACCTTTGTCAAAACCATACTGCCAAACCCTGCTACCTTCTTTGGTGCGGGAGGTAACAACCACCATGCGATTTTTGAATTCAACAATCAGTGGTATGTGACCTACCACGCGCAGACCCTTGCAAAAGCAATGGCAGAGAGTGGTTCATATCCACAAATGGGCGGGCAACCTCATGGATACCGCAACGCACACATCAATAAGGTAAGTTTTGATGCAAACGGAGTCATTCAGAATATTACAGGTGATTATACAGGTGTTCCGCAGTTGAAAAATCTTGATCCCTATACAAGGGTTGAGGCAGAAACCATAGGCTGGAATGGAGGAATATCCACTGAGAGCAGTACCGAACCCGGAGGTATGGTAAGCAGTATAAATCTGGCTGTGAGCAACATAAATGATGGGGACTGGACGGCCGTATCCAAAGTTGATTTTGGAGCTACAGGCGCCGGAACATTTAAAGCCAATGTTGCAAGTGGTTCGGGTGGCGGAAACATAGAGCTGTATCTTGATAGTGCTGATGGCACATTGATCGGGACACTTCCAGTTTCCAACACAGGCGGTGAAAGTAGTTGGAAGACAAAAACAACAAGTATTTCTGGTGCTACAGGAGTCCATGATCTATACATGGTATACAAGGGATCGTCAACGGGTAATCTCTTCAAGGTAGATTCTTGGCAGTTCGAGCAAAAGAGCGCTGCTCATGATTTAGTTGCAATCAACGCATCCATCGATAAACAAAAGATTGATATTGTTACAGGAACCAATCAGGCAAACATGAAGGTTTCAGCAATATACGCCGATGGAACAAGTACAGATGTTACTGCTGAGGCCGTTGCAACACCGGCACAAAGCGGTATTGTAAGCGTAAATAACGGAGTTGTCACTGGGGTGGGCTATGGCTCCACAAGCATTGACGTAACCTACGGCGGAAAAACGGATACTCTTAATATGCTTGTGAAAGATTTGAACAGTGAACTGACGGTAAAGAAGATTACCGTTGACAATGCTTCAGTCGTGTTGGATTCTGGCAAAACTGCAACCTTTAAAGTAATAGCAGAATATGTTGATGGACAAACGGAAGATGTAACAAAAACAGCAATTTATAGCAATTCAAGTCCTGCTATTGCGGATGTTGCCGGCGGTACTATAACGGCTAAAGCAAGCGGAACAACCAATGTTACTGTAAGCTTTAAGGGGGCAGTGGGTGCCGCTGTAACAGCTCAAATTACTGTAGTGGTCAATACGCCTGCCGTAGTGGCCATTGAAGCCGAAACAGCAGCAGAAAACACAGCCACCGCCTATGTATATGGCACCATAAACGGCCATACCTGGTCGCTTGTTGACGGACAGTCCACGAAAGCTATGTTTTTCGGGCCTAACAATGGATTCGCTGCGTCAGCTACGGATGCTGCCTCTCTCGCTGCCAATTCCAGACTTGGATATAAAATCAACTTTACGACTGCAGGAACCTACAACGTATGGATACTTGTCAAGACGCTTGGATTCGATTCGGATTCCATCCACGTTGGATTAGATAATCAGTATAAATTCACTAGCAATGGTATTGAAGGGGTTAGCGGTGGTCAGTTTAAATGGGCTAATATCAGTGGTAACAGCGGCGGTATATTTGGTGGAGCTACTTTGAATGTTACTGCTGGCGAGCATGAATTGAACTTCTGGGGAAGGGAAGATGGACTTGCAATAGACCGGATCTATTTAACCACAAGCAGCTCAACCGCAGATCCTGTCTGGCCATCAAGCAGTGTAGCCGTGACAGGAGTAACACTTGACAAGAGTTCATTGAGTTTGGCCACAGGTTCAACCGAAACACTTACGGCAACAATAACCCCTGCAGATGCAACAAACAAAACAGTAACCTTCTCATCAAACGATACAGGTGTTGCAACCGTAACGGGTGCTGTTTATGATTCTTCAACAGGTACAACAAGTGTAACCGTTCATGCAATAGCTGCAGGAAATGCAGTCATTACGGTAACAACAGCGGATGGTAATCAAACAGCGGTAAGTAATGTAACGGTAACACCATCCGTTGAGCCTCAAGTACCTACGGCTGCACTTTCAGCAGACAGCAGTGTGAATCCTGGAAGCAGCTTTATAGTGGCAGTAAGCCTGAACAATGCGGAACAAAGGGTTTTTGCCGAGGATATCACCCTGACCTATGATTCCAACCTATTTGAATATGTGAGTGCGGCAGGTGCAGACAACAACATCCAGATTGTTACAGAGGACAAAGCCAATGCGGGAAAAGTTAGGCTCATTGCCGCCAATATCGGAGGGATATCTGGAGCGAGCACGCCGGTTCTGAACCTCACCTTCAAGGTAAAGGCGGGTGTTCAGAATACGACCGGAACGATTGCAGCTACAGAGGCTAAGCTTGGCATTGCTCCTGAGGGGACCGTGATCGAGGCGGCTCTTAGCAGTAAGAGCATTTCAATAGGCCGTATTGAAGTGGTTGTAGATAAGACAGCTTTGACAACAACCATTACGAAGGCACAGAGCCTGTATGACGCATCAGTAGTGGGCACACAGCCTGGCCAATACCCGCAGGCAGCCAAAGATGCATTAGGTGCTGCCATCAACGCAGCAAAAGCTGTAAAAGACAACCAAAGTGCGACACAGTACCAGGTTGACAGTGCCGTAACCGCACTGGTCAGTGCAGAAGAAACCTTCGAGGCAGCAGTTATTAAGGCAGCGTCTGCAGACCTTAACAATGACAAAATCATCAATGTAGGTGACCTTGCGATTGTAGCTTACTATTACGGCAAGGACTCCACCAGCCCTGATTGGGCGAAGGCCAAGATCGCCGATCTGAACGGCGATAATAAGGTTGATATTATTGATCTTGCGTATGTTGCAACCAAGATACTCGAATAAGTGATTAGTTGCGTGAAAAATTCTAGGCGGTGAAGACACTATAATGTTAAGAGCGCTCATTTGAGCGAACGGGACACAGCAGCGGATCAAGATAACTTGATCCGCTGTTGTTTTTTCATACTTTTTATGAAATATTATGATTCAAGACGTGACTCTCCACAATTCGATTGGGACTGATAAGGAAGGTAATGAGATTACGTTGATTGATATTCTCGGTTCGGAGACGGACGATTTTTAAGTGCGATGTAGATGTAAGGACGATATACCGTGATCAGCGACTGTTGGATACATTTGCCCCCATATTTAGGGATGTGGGGAAATAAGCGGGTCATTCCAAAAAAAACATTGACTAAATAATCCATAGGTGATTAAATCAGTTTATGGTGATGTAACGTTTAATCAAATTGAGGAGCCTTTATGAATAACAAAGTTTCAATTAAAGACATCGCCCGGATTGCCAACGTATCCGTTGCTACGGTGTCCAATGTTATTAATCAAACCGGCAGGGTATCTGCAAGCACCATCAACAAGGTGAACAAAGTCATTCAGGAACAGCAGTTTGTTCTCAGCGCTTCGGCCCGTAATCTAAAAAACAAAAATTCGCATCTTATTGCCGTCGTTGTTCCTTTTCTGGAGAAGGGAATTCTTCAGGACAATCCTTTTTATTGGGAGCTTGTGCGTGGAGTGGAGAATGGGGCGCGGCATCACGAAGTGCAGGTCATATTGCAGGGCATTAATGAGGACGAGGATTTCTCTTTTGTGAAACAGCGGCATCTTGACGGTCTTATTGTCGTCGGTGCCTATGGCGAATCTTCCGCCTATCAAAAAGTGCTGGAGATGGGTGTGCCGTGCGTGTTTCTGGACAGCTACTTGTCCAATCCTGAATTATACCAAGTCAATTTGGATGATGAGGCAGGGGGATACTTAGGAACGAAGCATTTGATCGGCTTAGGACATAAGACGATCGCCGTGCTGACAGGGAGGCTGGAGGAAGGCGGAGTTAACTATTACCGCTACCAGGGTTATTTGAGGGCATTACAGGAATGCGGCACTCCGGGCGATCCGGAGCTGGTGTTTGAGGAGTTTTCCTCCATTCAGGGCGGGTATCAGGCGGCCCAAAAGATTGGTAGCAGCAAAAGGAAAATCAGCGCAATATTCGCTTTTTCCGACGTTTCTGCCATGGGATTAATCAGAGGTCTGTATGATATCGGTATCTCTGTTCCCGCCGACATATCCGTTGTCGGCTTCGATGATATATTTTATACCCGGTATATGATTCCTTCGTTGACGACAATCCAGCAGGACGTTTTGGGCAAAGCCCAAACAGCAGTTAACATGCTGCTCGATCAGATTAATGGAAGGGTATCCTCCACAAGAAACGTGACTATTCCGGTCAGTCTTACTGTTCGGCAAAGCACGATTCCTTATAGTAAAAAAGTATAGTGTTCTCTTGCTATATTTTTTTATAATTAGATTAAACGATTAATCAATAAAAATGAAAGGAGGTTTTTTGCGGGGATAAGCGTCGAAATGAGTAAATATAGATTTACTCATTTGATTAACGCTTCATTGAAAGCGTTTTATTAAACAATTGAAGGGTGGTTATTGTTTATGAAATTAGGGAAATTCAATATCCTGTTGATCGCCATTATATTTATGTTCGGTACGGTGGCATGTTCAGCCAAGCAAACGACAGAGAGCAATCCCCAGTCTGCAGAACAAGCCAACACAATTAACGAAACTACGGCAAACGCCGATGAACTGACACCGGAGCCCGGCGCCAAGCTACTTGTCTGGGACGGAAAAGACGGGCTTCCTTTCTTGACCGAAATCGCCAAACAATTCACTGAGCAATACAACATTCCGGTTGAGGTCCAGGAACAAGGAGCCCCGGAGCAGATGACCAAGATGAAGACCGACGGCCCCGCCGGGCTGGCGTCAGATCTGCTGGTGCTTCCTCATGACAATTTGAGCGAAGCGGTAGCGGGCGGCTTTGTCCTTCCGAATGACTTCTTTGAAGAGGAGACCAAAGCGGAATTTCAGGAGACGGCGGTGAATGCCGTTACGAAAGACGGCATTCTTTACGGCTATCCCCGCAATATGGAGACCTATGCTTTGTTCTATAACAAAGAACTGGTCAAGGAGTCGGATTTGAATAGTTGGGACGACATTATCCGCTTCTCCAAGACATATAACGATGTGGGAGCGAAGAAATACGGATTTATGATGCAGTTAAATAACTTTTACTTTGCGTACCCCTTCTTTTCGGGTTATGACGGATATGTTTTTGGCGACAACAATACCAATCCGGAGGATATCGGGCTGAACAATGCGGGAGCCGTTGAAGCAATGAAATACTTTCAGGCTATGCGTGAAATTTTGCCTATGGAAGCAGCCGATGCGACAGGCGATGTGAAAACTGCTTTATTCCAGGAAGGGAAATTGGCTATTAATCTGGACGGCGTGTGGAATATCGGCAATTTCTCCAAACTCCCCTTTGAAGTCGGCATGGTACCGCTGCCGAAGTTCCCGAACGGCAAGGTGCCTAATACATTCGCTGGCGTCAAGGCTTATTATGTTAGCGCGTATTCCAAATATCCGAATGCGGCTAAATTATTCGCCAGATATGTGACAACAAAGGAAGCGCTGCTGAAGAATTTTGAAGTGACCGGCTTTATTCCCGCCCGCAAAGGCTTGGAGAACGAGGCAGCAATCAAAGACAACGCTATGGTCAGCGGGGCGATCCAGCAGTTTGAGCATTCCATCGCGATGCCGTCAATCTTTGAGATGCAGCAGGTATGGGCCCCAATGGCAAATGCGCTTGAGTTGATTTGGAAAGGCGAAGATCCGCAGAAAACACTAGACAATGCAGTAAAGAGTATCAAGGAAGGCATTGCAACCTTGCACCAATAAACTGCGGCCTGCCTGATTTATTGGCGTCATCCGTATCTCATGATAGGGATGACGCCGCCACTTTTTTGCTAACAGGAGATGAATAATAATGATCCAGCATCGAAAGCGGGCAATGATCTTATCGTTGCTCGGTATGGGGCTTGGACAACTGTACAACCGACAATTTGTAAAAGGAGTACTGTTATTCCTTTTGCACATTGCCGGAATCGGCTTGGCCTTTTCTTTACCCAGGGCTGTTTGGGGGTTAACTACTTTAGGGGAAAAATCCGACCACCTGGAAAAGGTAGGGAAGGTATATGTCAATGTCCGCGGCGACCACTCTATTTTTTTATTGATCGAGGGCATGATCGTCATTTTAGCCATGGCGATCGTAGCAAGCATTTATATTGCCAATGTGCGCGATGCCTACCTGATAGGCAAGAGGCGGGATCAGGGGGAGCAGGCGCCGCATTTTGTGGAAACTTTACAGTATCTTAAAGGGGCTAAATTCCCCCAGATGGTCATATTTATCCCCGTTTTACTCGTTGTTTTTTTTACATTGATGCCGATCTTGTTCATGATTTTGCTGGCCTTTACGAATTATTCGGCTCCGAATTTTCTACCGCCAGCCAAATTGGTGAGTTGGATCGGACTGGAAGGCTTCAAAAATATCTTTACCATTAAAGCCTGGAATCAGACCTTTTTCGGAGTAGCGCTCTGGACGCTTATTTGGACGGTGTGCGCAACGTTGACAACATTTACGGGCGGATTTGTTGTGGCCCTGATGGTTCAGAAAAAAGGGATCCGCTTTAAAGGCTTTTGGCGCACCTTATTTATTATTCCGTATGCGATCCCTCAGTTCATTTCACTGCTCATTATGAGAAACATGTTTAACGGTGAGTTTGGCCCGATTAACCAATATCTCGGTTATTTCGGTCTGGGAGGCCTGCCCTGGTTAACGGACCCGTTCTGGGCCAAGTTCACGGTAATCGTCGTGAACATCTGGATTGGTTTTCCGATTACGATGCTGATGGTTATTGGGATTTTATCTACGATATCGAGGGACTTGTACGAAGCTGCTCAGATTGACGGGGCAAGTCCGTTTCAACAATTCAATGCAATCACTCTGCCGACGGTCCTATTCTCGTTCGGCCCCCTGTTGGTGATGTCCTTTGCCGGCAATATTAACAATTTTAATTTGATCTATTTGTTGACGAACGGGAATCCGGCAAATCCGGCCTACCAATCCGCCGGCAGCACCGATATTCTTATCACCTGGCTATACAAGTTGACGATGGACAGCGGCAAATATAATTTTGCTTCAATTATAGGCATTTTCATATTTATCATTGTTTCATCCTTTGCAATCGCAAACATCCGAAGAACGAAGGCATTTAAGGAGGAGGATTTGCACAGATGACAAAATCGGACGCGAAGCTGAAATGGAGTTTGGGCAACTTCTTCTGTTATGTCGGACTGGTTGTGATTGGCATCATATGTATTTATCCCGCTCTTTGGGTCGTAATGTCCTCCTTCAGACCGGGTAACGCCTTATACAGTGAGCATTTGATTCCATCAACGTTCACGCTTCAGCACTACAGGGATTTGTTCAATACGTATCCGTACGCGCAGTGGTTCATCAACACGTTCAAAGTATCTTTCTTCACGATGATCTTCAGCACATTCCTGGTTACAATCACCGGTTATGTCTTTTCCCGTTTCCGGTTCAAAGGCCGTAAAAATCTGATGCTGGGACTGCTCATCATCGGGATGTTTCCCGGATTTATGAGTATGATTGCAGTTTATATTTTGCTCATGCAACTGCAGCTGCTCAATACGCATCTATCCCTCATTCTGGTGTATTCGGCCGGAGCTCCGATGGGCTATTTGTACGTGAAAAGTTATTTTGACACGGTTCCGCAGAGTCTGGTCGATGCGGCCCGGATTGACGGAGCTGGCAATTTTACGGTATTCCGGCGAATTATGCTACCGTTGTCCAAGCCAATGCTTGTTTTTATCGCCCTCACTTCATTCAGCGGAGGTTTTGTCGATTTTATTTTTGCCAACATGGTATTAAGTACGCCGGAGAAACAGACGCTGGCTGTCGGACTGTTCAAAATTGTGCAGGGGAAGTTCGCCACGGAATTTACGCTGTTCGCCGCCGGCTGCGTGCTGGTCGCGATCCCTTTGACCCTGTTGTTCATTTTATTGCAGCGGTATCTGGTTGAAGGGCTGATGGCAGGGTCTGAGAAGGGCTGATTTGTAATGGAAAAGTTAACATTTTAAATGTCGAAGGAGTTGTAGGTTTGATAATGCTGCTTGAAGCGATTTATCACCGTCCCAATGATTGCTGGGCTTATGGTTACGATGATCAAACGGTTCACTTACGTATCCGTACAAAGAGAGATGATGTCCTAAAGGTGAATGTCCTGTTCGGAGATAAATGCAAACCCTGGGGCGACATGGCAACAGAGAATATGGAGATTTTGGCGAGCGATGAGATGTATGACTACTGGCAGGCAGCGGTACGCCCTCCGTATGGCAGGCTCGCCTATGGGTTTATTTTGACAAAAGGGAATGATCAAATCTGGTATACCGAAAAAGGCTTTCATTCCGATTCGCCCAAGGAGCATTTGGGATTGTTCGAGTTCCCCTATCTGCATCCGATCGATATACACAAGCCGCCCGTTTGGGTAAAGGATGCGGTTTTTTATCAAATATTTCCGGATCGTTTCGCTAATGGAGATTGTAGTAATGATCCGCAAGGGACACAGGTATGGGGCGGCCAACCGGAGTATTACAATTTTTTTGGCGGAGATTTGCAGGGGGTAATGGAACATCTGGATTATTTGACGGAGCTGGGCATTAACGTTATCTATTTTACGCCTCTATTTGAAGCGCCGTCGAACCATAAATACGATACAAGGGATTATTTGAAGATCGATCCTCACTTTGGGTCACTGGAGACGCTGAAATCTTTGGTGCAGGTCTGCCATGGGCAAGGGATTCGCGTTATTTTGGATGGTGTGTTCAATCATTGCGGGGTTACGTTTCCTTATTTCCAGGACGTTGTGGAGAAAGGGAAGGACTCGAAGTATTACGACTGGTTTCACATTAACGAGTGGCCGCTTCAAGTTACGGACGGCATTCCTACTTATAAGACGTTTGCTTTTGAACAAACCATGCCCAAATTAAATACGGCCCATCCGGAAGTTAGGGATTATTTCATCAACGTGGGACGCTATTGGATCGAAGAGGCGGACGTGGACGGTTGGCGCCTGGATGTGGCGAACGAAGCGGATCATACCTTTTGGCGGGCATTCCGTAAAGCAGTGAAAGAGTTGAAGCCTGACGCCTATATTCTGGGGGAAGTTTGGCATGACGGGATGAAATGGCTGCAAGGGGATCAATTCGACGGCGTGATGAACTATCCGGTGGCTCAAGCGATCCTCGATTTTATCGTTTTTGAGCATCATGATGCGTTTGAGTTCGCCGCAAAAATCGGCAGATATTTGGCGCGGTATCCGCAGCAGGTGAATGAGAGCTGCTTTATTCATTTGGATACTCACGATACGGTACGGTTGTTGACATTATGTGGTGATGACAAGCGGAAGATGAAGCTAGCCACCGCGTTTCAGTTTACTTTTGTTGGGGCGCCCAGCATTTATTACGGGAACGAAGTGGGACTTGCGGGTCAATTCGATCCCGACAATCGCAGGTGCATGATCTGGGAATCCGAGAAGCAGGACAGGGAGCTGTTCTCTTTCTATCAAAAGCTCATCCTGATCCGTAAAGAACATCCTGCGCTGTCTTCAGGATCGTTCCGGACCTTGTGGGCCGAGAAAGGTTCTTCCCTGCTGGCGTATGAGCGCCATTACGGTGAAGATCATGTGGTTGTGATTATGAACGTGTCCCCGGTCCCGCTTGCCGCCGAATTTCCATTCCTCTCCGGCGAATGGTGCGATGCCATGAGCGGCGAAATGGAAACAAGACCAGCCGGTGAAAATCAAGGTGAATTGATGCCTTATGAATTCCGAATTTTATATAAAAAATCTGTAACAAAACTATAGAAAAAATACGGAAAACTTTTGGGTTGGTAAGGCCGAAGACAAGTTGTTTGGCTTTATCAAAGGGAGGACCTGCAAATGTTGAATAGTGGAGCGATAAGTCCCGTTAATATCGAAAACCACCAGATTTCGAAAGAGCTGTTCGGGATGGGGGGATTAACCGGGATATCACAGGAGGAGAACCTGCTGATCGTTCAAGGCGAACACGGCATTCTCGCGTTGAACAAAATGAGCGAAGGAATCATTCGCATCAAGCTGTTCCCGGAACTGCTCACAAGCAGGGTCTTGGATATGACAGGTACTATTGCTGTTGTAAAAGAGGCTGAACATCATTTTCCGGAGATACAGGAGACAAAAGAGGCTTACTTGTGGGAAACAAAACATGTAATTCTCGAAATATCAAAATCCGACTGTAGCCTTCGGTTTATGGACAAAGCCGGTAATAAGGTTGTAAATAACAGTTTGCTGCTATGGGATGAAAAAATGGCCGTGTCCGGAACGTTCAATGTTTCCCCGGATACCCATTATTACGGACTTGGAGAAAAAACGGGCTTTCTGGACAAGCGGGGAGAACGCTATGAAATGTGGAATTCAGACGTATTTTCTCCGCATGTACCGGAGATTGAAGCGTTGTATCAGTCGATCCCCTTTCTGATTGTTCACGAGCCGCAAATGGCCTACGGCATTTATCTGGATAATCCCGGCAGAACGTTCTTTGATATGCGCAGCCAAAAGGATATCTACTCTATTCATACAGAAACAGGCTCTTTTGATTATTATTTTATTGCCGGTCCGCAAATCAAGGATGTTCTCAAGCGGTACACATCGTTAACCGGGCGAATGCAGCTACCACCGCAATGGGCGCTGGGATACCATCAATCCCGCTACAGCTATTTGTCCCAGGATGAAGTGCTGCAATTGGCGCATACTTTTCGCGAGAAAGATATTCCCTGCGACGTGATCCATCTGGATATTCACCATATGAACGAGTACCGGGTCTTTACCTTTGATCCTGTCCGTTTTCCCGATCCGGCGGCGATGATCCAGGAACTGCGGGAACTGGGCATCCGAATCGTACCGATTGTCGATCCCGGGGTCAAAGTGGATTCCAATTATGAGATATACAATGAAGGGATTGAAGGCGGGTACTTGTGCCTGAAGCCGGACGGTGAGCCCTTCGAAGGGCCGGTATGGCCAGGCCCTAGCGTCTTTCCCGATTTTACGGATGACAAAACCGGAGAATGGTGGGGAGGTTTGCATCGTTTTTACACGGAAGCGGGTATTGAGGGCATTTGGAACGATATGAATGAACCCGCCGTCTTTAGCCCGACGATGACGATGGATGAGGATACGATTCACAATAACAAC
The DNA here is from genome assembly GCF_017086365.1 of Paenibacillus tianjinensis. Classification (NCBI taxonomy): domain Bacteria; kingdom Bacillati; phylum Bacillota; class Bacilli; order Caryophanales; family Paenibacillaceae; genus Paenibacillus; species Paenibacillus tianjinensis. The sequence goes on from NZ_CP070969.1 coordinate 1,439,757, forward strand.
GGAAGTCCGGTATCTCACGGCACCGTCCATAATTTGTATGGTCTGCTCATGTGTAAGGCAACCGCAGAAGGCTTGAAAAGAAATCTGGACGGACGGCGTTCGTTCGTACTGACCCGGGCAGGGTATGCCGGTATCCAGCGGTACGCGGCGGTGTGGACTGGCGACAACCGCAGCTATTGGGAGCATTTGGCCATGTCTATCCCAATGGTGCTTAATCTCGGTCTCTCCGGCGTTGCATTTGCCGGTCCTGATGTCGGGGGGTTTGCTTATCACGCAAGCGGTGAATTGCTGGCCCGCTGGATCCAAATGGGCGCGTTGTTTCCATTTTTTCGCAACCACAGCGAGCAGTCCAGCTTAAGACAGGAGCCGTGGTCCTTTGGGCCTGAGATCGAGGAAATCTGCCGTGATTATATCAAGCTGCGCTATCGGATGATGCCGCTGATCTACTCCCTTTTTCGGGAAGCTGCAGAAACAGGCATGCCTATTATTCGTCCATTGATTCTTGAGTATCCTTCCGATCCCGAGGCGTATAATCTTTGCGACCAGTTCCTGCTCGGCAGCGACCTTCTGGCGGCGCCCATATACAGGCCGGGTTCAACCTTCCGCGCCGTGTATCTACCGGAGGGTACATGGTATGACTATTGGACGGGAGAAGGAGTGGAAGGCGGACGTAGCATAGTTGCGCTGGCTCCAGTGAATATCTTGCCCTTATATGTCAAAGGTGGAGCAATTCTGCCGCAGGTAGAGCCGGTTAGCTCCACATTAATGGAAGGCAACGGCAATCTTCAGCTTGATATTTATTGTACGGGAAGCGCGGATAATATTTTTGAGCTTTACGACGATGATGGGGAATCCTATGCTTATGAGAAGGGTAAATACAATCTGTTCAAGCTGCATCTTCTGGAGAGTTCCGAAGCTGCAGAATTCTCTATTGACTCGGCTCATCTCGGTTATACCGGCAAATGGACGCAATGGACTCTGCATTTCAAAAATTTGCAGATTACAGAGCGTTCGCAGATTAAAGGGTTGCCGGATGGAGGAACAGTTGAGACGGATGCAGGTGTTCTGACCTTGACATTCCCGCAGCCGAAGGATAATGTTCGGCTTAGAGTGGAAATAAAATAAGTAACCATTGATTATAGAGGACCGGGATTATAAGATAGTGTACTGAATAGGAATATTTAGGAACCGTCGGGACATTCTGACGGTATTTTTTTTCACTCAATATCGGCGCTCGTCATTTATTAGCGTAATTTCCTTGATATAGTCTAGCAGCGCATGCACCTTCACAACCGATTTCGTATTATTGCCAGGCTCCGAGAATTTCAGTGCCGTCAGGCTTCGGTAATATGCTTGCGCCTTGTACAGCTGCAGCATTTCATTCATCGCATGAAGAGTGTGGTGCAGGCTCTTTTTATCAGAGAACGTATAACGCTTGGGGAAATGTCTGGTTGGTCTATATCTGAATGTGTTTCAAGCAGAATAACCTGGGAGAAGAAAAAGGTCTCAGGTTTCTTTCCCGATGTGGCATAAAGCAAAGAAAGCGTGGTAAGCTTTAGCTGTCATAAGGATTAATCAGATAACTTGCGTGCGTCTGTAATTCAAAAGTTCAGTCTATATAGAATGAATCTACTTTGGAAGATGTCGAACGTTTAGAGGAGCTCGTTATGTATATTGTTTGTGTTAGAATTGCGGGAATTGAAAATATAAATTCGATAAATGAGTATATGTCTTATTTGAAGTTTCTATCGAAAGAAAAGGGAGAGCGTCTATCCAGATTCAGCCGTAAAGATGATTTTCTTCGATCGTTAGTCGCAGATCTGCTCATTCGTCTAATGCTTGTTAAGAATATGAATTTGAGTAATATGGACATTAGAATTTCCTCAAATTCATATGGAAAGCCCTTTATACAAGGACATTCGGTAGAATTTAATGTGTCCCATTCAGGTGAATGGGTCACGGCTGTTATTAGTCAATCTCCAGTGGGGATTGATGTGGAAAAAATTCGACCGATAGACCTGGATATTGCAAAAAAAATCTTTACAGAGAAAGAGTATGCAGACATAGTTGCAAAGAATGATAAGGAACGAAATGAATATTTTTTTGACTTGTGGACATTAAAAGAGAGTTATATTAAAGCTTATGGACATGGATTATCTATTCCATTAGATTCGTTTTCATTCTCAGTAAAAGATCAAAATATTTCTTTTGAAAATAATCACAGCCAAGAGCATTTTTATTTTCGGCAATATCAGGTACATAGTCAATACAAACTAGCCGCATGTAGCTCACATTCGGACTTTCCGCAAGAAGTTATAATATGGAACCTAAGGGAAATTTTAGATGATGCTAAGAGACTACTGGAGTCAATTTCATAATTAATTTTGTTGAATAGCAAGGCTTAACCAAGTCTGGATTTATAATTAAAAATTTGGCCACTTGCAGTTCACCGTGAAGGGGAGCAACTATAGAGAAACAAAACAAAGGGGGAGAAGCCGAGCTCACTGGTCCCCCAATTGCAAAAAAGGTCGCAGAAGATACCCTCTGTGACCTTTTTTTGTTATGCAGTCACTATTAAAATGACATCGCATCGTGTCCAAAACCTCAAAGTTACCGGCCTAACAAAGGTACGAAGCTTGCGACCTTTGCCGCCCGCTGTATCGACAATGAAATCCTCATGCATTTGATATCGCTAAAAAAGACCAAAAAGGACGTATCCCTGCATGATCCTATAGGGACGGAGAAGGAAGTTGTGGTAGCTCATGAAGCTCTATCATCAGTTTTATAAGGCGAAGCGGTGAGCGTGTATGCTGCAAGGTAGTACTGATAACAAAAAGAAAAAGTATATAAGAAGCGGCTCATCTCCGGATAAGCCGCTTTTGTTTAGCTATCAGATGCTGCTCTTATTCATTCAATTTCAGGTAATGGTTCTAACCGTTTGTCTTTCTACAATGGAGTGGGCGCAGATTTGACTCTGGGCGATTTCACCTGATTCAATCATATGAATCAGCTTCTCAGAAGCGATCATTCCAATGTCATGAAGCGGCTGCCGGACTGTAGTCAATGGCGGATTAACCATCCGTGCTAAACGGAGATCGTCGTAACCCATGATGGAGATGTCCTCGGGTACGTTCAGGCCATGCTGTATAGCGGTTGAAAGAGCACCAATTGCCATCTCGTCACTGGCTGCAAATACTGCGGTAACCTCAGGTGCCTTCTGTAATATTGTCTTCATTGCTCTGCTGCCGCTCTCATACATGAAGTCTCCATATGTGAGATAACTGCTGTTAAAAGCAATTCCGTGAGCCTCCAGCGCTTTGCGGTATCCTTCGATTCTTGGCGTCCCCGCAATGGGATCGCCCCTGGTTCCGCTAATCATGGCAATTCTGCGGTGACCTTTGATGATTAGATAATCAACTGCATCATAGGCAGCCTGAAAATCATTGATCTTAACGTAAGGCACATTGGGGAAATCGGTCTGGGATGAGATCAGGACCACCGGGATTCTCATGTCTTCCAGCAGGTCGTAGTACTCTTTCTTAAGTGCTTCACTGGAGAAAAGAATCCCGTCTACCTGCTTCTCTCGCAGAAGCTGCAGATACTTTAGTGTGCGTTTGCCGTCCTGATCGGTATTGCAAACTACCACACTGTAATTGTGGTTATGGACGAATTCATCAATCCCATGGAGCAGATCGGAAGAGAAGGCACTCGACACATCAGGAAACAACACGCCGATGGTTTGGGTACGCTTGTTAATCAGTCCGCGGGCGATTGCATTCGGCTGATATTTCAGCTCTTTAATGGTCTGGTCCACCTTTTGCTTCGTTTTATCTGAATAGCCGCCCAGGTTATGCAGCACTCGCGAGACTGTGGCGATGGAAACATTCGCCTTCTGGGCAACATCTTTAATCGTGGGATTCATCTAATCTCCTGCCTATCTGATAGCATAAAGTAAACAACTGAAATACAGTAAACGTTTACGAGAAATATAAGTCTTAACCTCTATTTTGTCAATAATGGCCAAGTGTTAGAAAAGTAACCATTGACAAGGGAAAATAATCGGGATAATTTATAGTAAGCGTTTACGTATTGCGGATTTCAAGTAAATAGAGATGAAATACTTGAAATCCGCAATAAATATTTTTCAGATAGGGAGGGGAATGTCTTAGTAAAGGATACTTTTTACTCATTAAAGTAAACGTTTACGTTGATATGGACATCCTCCCTGAAAGATGTACCTCCCTGAAACATGTACCTCCCAAAAAGCCAACATCCGTGTTCAGTCTTGGCAGCATGGTGTCTTCTCAAATTATGAGTATGAAGGAGCGGTCTTATGGTCAGGAAACAAGCAGTTCTATTTCTTTGTTTCGTGCTGTTGCTGGTTCAAACTTTTACAACAGGCTATGCCCGCAGTGGAACGGCTAAGGCGGAGCCAGCGGGTGAGGTGAATCCTAAAATACTAAAGATGGTGCCCTCAAAGGCCCGGTTCGCTCCGGGTGAGTCCGCAGAGCTGATCTTAACCCTGGATCAATCTGCCGATTGGAGCGGCAAGCTGCATTTGCAGATTTACCAGCTGAATACGCTGATTGCCGAAGGCAGCAAAGATCTGACGGTTCTGCAGGAAGGAAGCAACATGCTTACCGTGGGCTGGACACCTCCGGCTGAGGATTTCCGCGGCTATACGGCAAAAGCTTGGATCGAAGGCGCTGCATCGACGGATTATGTAACCGCAGCCATAGATGTATCTAGTGATTGGACGCATTTCCCGAGATACGGATATGTGGCGGATTTCCCGCAGGAAACGGCGGAAGAGAGTGATTCCAAGCTCAGAGAATTGTCTCAGGACTACTACATTAATGCTTACCAGTTCTATGACTGGATGTGGCGTCATGATGTTTCGGTTTATTCCAAAACAGATGAGAACGGACAACCGCTGACAGATGCGGACGGAAATTTTATCGATGAAGATATTAACGCGGATACACATTATACAGATCTGCTGGGGCGTTCGCTGTATCCCTTGAGCGTTAAGCAGCAGGTAGAGGCTGCCCAGAAATACGGCTCTGCAGCCATGGCCTATCAAATGAATTATGCGGCGCGTGAGAACTATGAAGATTTCGGCGTGAGCCCGGAATGGGGACTCTATAACAGTGCTCAGCTAGACATAAATAATCCGCAGAAAGACCAAAACGGCTATACCTTTGATGTGAACGGGAAGACAACCTCTCTGTTCCTGCAAGACCCGGGCAACAAGTTCTGGCAGGATTATATTACCAGACAATTTGACCGTTCCATTAACACCTTCGGGTTCGACGGCATCCACCTGGACCAATGGGGAGCAAATGACAACAATTATCTGTATGACTATAACGGCAACAAACGTTACTATTCTCTGGATTATACCCAGCTGATTAACTCGGTTAAAGACTCTTTGCTTGCAAATAATCCCGATAAGAGCAAGGTTACCTTCAATATGGTAGGAGGCAATGCCGAATACAGCGCTGTACCCGATCCGGATACGAAAACCAATTTCGACTACAGTGAGATTTGGCAGGACCGCAACCATTACCGCGATATTCAGAAGGTTGTGGAAGATACCCGGAAGAAAGACGGCGGCAAAGCAATGGTTATCGCCGGCTATATGAACTATAAGGAGGCTACAGGTCTGCCGACCCGGGGTACGGAAGCGCTGGATGTTCCGGTAACGCTGGATTACCAGTCCCGGATTGCCAAAGCTTACGGCTGGGTAGGCAACTTTGGACGCAAAGATACGGATGCGGTGACGTTTACGGTTAATGCACCCGCTGACGGTCTGTATACGCTTGCTCTGAATTACGGGCAGGGCAATGGCTCCGGTTCTCCGGAAGGCAAGCTGATTGTTAACGATGAAATTGCTGCGGCAGCCATTCCCTTTGAAGCTAATACAGGTTGGGGGAATCCGACTGCACAAGCTACGGTGGCAGCAACGCTGAAGAGGGGTGAAAATTCAGTTAAACTGACGCTGAACACCAATAACCTTTGGCTTAATCTCGCGAGCCTGGAGGTGCAGGGCCAAGGGATTAATGAACGTTACGAGGCGGTAGATGCCAAGCTGGATACTGTAATTGTGGATCAGTACAGCCATGTGTATTATTTTGATACCGCAGGTGATTATGTGAAGTTCCAGGTGAACGTTCCTGCTGAAGGGGATTATCCGCTTGGGTTCAGCTATGCTTCGGATTGGCAGGATGTGAAACGTGAGCTGCTGGTTAATGATGTGCCTCAGGGAGAGCTGACGTTTGCCGGTAGGGGAACATGGGATAAATTCTCCGAACGGAACAATCTGCAGACTGTTCATCTGGAGGAAGGCGATAACACGATAACCCTGAAGGCCTCAACAAATGATCTGGGTATCAAGCTCCAATATATGACTGCCGGCACACAGAAATACTACGCGATGTATGCGGATATTCCGCAAACCAACAGCATGAATTACAGTGAGAGCAAGACGGATAATTTCGGACAAGCCGGGCAGACGGTCACCTATAATGTATATGCAGACCATCCGCTGGACACGATTACGGTCCTGTATCATGGAGATAATGATCCTGTAATGTCGGTACTGGTGGACGGGGAACCGGCGCCGCAGGCGCAGAATATCACGTTTCCCAAAACAGCGGGCGGCTGGAGCGGCACCATGCAGCCCCTTGAATTGTCAGTCCCGCTCCAGCAGGGGTACCATAAGGTTACGCTGAAGATGGAATCAAGCGGACAATATACCAATGTTGGCGGGATTATCGCCGGAGGGTACGAATACAGTACAGGCAGCGCTGAAGTGACAGGAGGAGTTGTTCCTTTAACCGGGTATGCCTCCGACTTCAATAATGTCAATGACCGTGTAGCGTTCACAGTGAATATAGGGCAGTCTGGCCTCTATGATCTCGGCTGGATTTATCAAAATGATGCCCAGGGAGCAGTGACCGTTAGCCGCAGCGTTTATATTAACAATGGTACAGGAATTCCAATAAGCTTTGCACCAACTACGGGCTCCGGATGGGAAGAGGCGGCGGTGAACGGCATCCGGCTGGCAGAAGGTGATAACACCATTATTATTAAGATGCCGGAAGGTCAGGACAGCGGGATCAGGCTGGATAAGCTGAACATTACCTTATCAGATGCTCCAGACGCTGTAACCCGCAGCTATGAAGCTGAAAGTACAAACACGGAGTCACCGTTCTCACTCTATAAGGATACCGTGTTGAATTTTGGCGAAGTAGGCCAGCAGGTAACCTATCCGGTGAACATACCTCAATCGGGGGAGCAGAGTCTGATCTTTACTTATTCCAATCCGGGCGGCTTAACCACCCGTTCAGTTTATATTGACGGGGTGCGTGCCAAGGACGAACATGGCAAGGAGCTGAAGATCGGATTGGATGGCACGGACAGCATTGAGAAGTACAGCGGAGACGGCTATGTGATTATTCCACACATGGAAGCGGGAATTCATACCGTTACCCTTCGTATGGAACCGGACGATATTGCCGGAACGATCCGGCTCCGCGGAGTAACGGCGGGTTATTTCAACGAGCCGTCCGTACGGCTGATGGATGCCGGGCTGGCATCAATGGGGGCTACACATATTGAACTGGGAACGGCTGAGCAGCAATCGGAAGGCCCGAACATGCTGGCCCATGAATACTATCCGAACCGCAGCAAAAAAATGCTGGCCTCCACCAAAGAAGCCATGCAGGAATACTATAAATTTAATGCAGCCTATGAAAACCTGCTATTCCGCAGCACAGCCGATTCATCGGTAACGGTATCCGTCGAGGCCGATGGCGGCAAACTGGCAATAAGCAAAGACGGAATGGATAATACCCTTTGGGCAACCGTCCGAAAAAATGATGCGAATCCAGGCTTTGAACGATATGACGTGCTGCATCTGATCAATTTGCTTAACAATGACAGCAACTGGCGAAATGCAGCCAATGAGCCGGCGGTTCTCCACTCATTGAAAGTATCATACGATATCGGGATCACAGAGAAAGAAGCACCGGATCTGAAGGTCTATGCTGCTACACCGGACGCCGGGCATGGCCTGTCACAGGAGCTGGAGTATTCCTGGGATGGCGACAATCTGCTCATTGAACTGCCTTCTCTGCAGTATTGGACAATGATTTATATCGACAAAGACCCGGAAACAGTAAAAGTACAGCCTATCTTCAGCAGCGAAGAACCCGGTCTTCCAACCCAGGCACCGGCTGTAACCGCAACTCCAACACCGGCAGCTACTGCTGCACCGGGATCATCGGGAAGCAATGCCGGGAACTCCGCTACGCCAACTCCGGCAGCAGCGAAAAGAGAGGCCCTTGTCTTGCAGGCTAAGGACTTAAGCGTGGCGGCCAATGGGAACATTTCAATTGCGGTCAATGAGGAGAAGTACAATCGGATGCTCATCCCGGTTTCCGCTGTAGAGGGATTGCAAGGAGAGAACCTGCTGCTTCAAGGAAATAAGTTCACTCTGCATTTCATGCAGGACCATATCCTTCAGCTTCTTGAAGCGAACAAAGGGAAACTGACAGCTGATTCGAACATTCAAATTACATTTAACAAGATCGAGCCAAAGGATGCTTTTCTTCCGGACGGGAAGCCCTGGATTTCCGCTGGACCGGTCTATGAATTTGAATTCGGAGTGACGACGGCAAACGAAGGCGTATCCAGACTTGATTCTTTCAGAAGCCCAGTGCAGCTCACCTTAAAGCTTGACGATCTTGCTGGACAAGGGGAACTTAATGATTTGCTGGGGATCTACTCTTTCCTGGAACCGCTCCGGAAGTGGGATTATGTCAGCAGCAGAGCAAATACAGCAGCACAGCAAATCAGTGCGGACCTATATCACTTCAGCCGTTATACCCTATTCGCTTACGACAAATCATTTACTGATGTACCTGCGGAGCATTGGGCGTTCAAGGCCATTCATACCTTGACGGCGAAGCATGTGATTAGTGGAATGACAGAGAATACATTCGTCCCCTCGGCGAAGATCACACGCGCACAGTTTGCAGCATTATTGGTCAGAGCGCTTCAATTGAAGGCTGACCGTCCTGTACCGTTTACGGATGTTGCTGCAGACAGCTGGTATGCGGATGATATTGCTGCTGCTTATCAGGCAGGTTTGATTACCGGAAGAAGCGGTGAACGATTTGCGCCTGATGAACGGATAACGCGGCAGGAGATGGCTGTGATGCTGGCAGGGGCATTTTTAAAGGCTGGCGGTACCGACCGGTCGGCGGAGTCATCGTTAGCCTACCGGGACAGTAATGAGATTTCAGCCTGGGCACAAGCAGCGGTTCAACTGGTACAATCGGCCGGTTTGATGAAAGGTTATGCCGATGGAGCCTTTGTGCCTGGAGCTCATGCTACCCGGGCAGAAGCGGCACAAGCCATTGCGTATTTGTTAAAATAGAGCAACAGAAGTTAACTTATGCCGTTCAAGGGTCACCAAGGTGGCCCTTTGAGTCGGCTTCTATTTAAAGGCCCCACTTTGTGGGGTTATTTTACTGTCAGGTCACAGGAAGGATGCATTATGAAGAACAAAAAAAATTCGCTGGGTGTAAGGCTTGTTCAACTGTTTGCCGCTATAACGATTCCTCTGCTCACTGTGCTTTTTGCAGGGGGGTACTATGCCAAGCAAAATGTTCTGGATCAGGTATCCAGATCCTATCAGAACCTGGTGAGCTCCAATCTGCAAATGATGGAGAGCAGCCTCGGGGATATTACGATTAATCTGGTGGATATTGTTGATCATGATGAGAACTTTTTAGAGCTCACTTCCCCGGGGCGGACAGATTCCGAATACTTTTTTGCCCGCATGGGGCTTATGCAACGAAATCAAGCCTATCAGGCCTATTATCATAGCGTCGACATGTTCTATCTATACTCCAGCGTTAACGATACACTGACATTGTCCAATGTACTGGGAACGACAGAAGATTATATGGATAAAGTCCGGGCATCGATTACAGAGACGGTTCATAAGACGGATCAATTAGAATCGCTCCGGTATAAATGGACCCTCGTTAAGATTGCAGGAGATTACTATCTAAACCGGATAGCAGGCAATGATCTGGGCAGTCCCGCCTATATCGGCGCACTTATCCGAATCGACTCCCTGCGTTCACCGCTGGGCAATCTAAACCTGCAATCCGGCGGGGATGTGCTAATCGTGGATAATAACGGGAATATCTTGACCAGTTCTTCAGAAACAATGGGATATAATTTCAAGCTGCCGCGTGAGGAGCTGAGCCGGAATGCTTCGTTTTCCTTTTCGCATGAAGGCGTTAAATTATTCGTTGTGTCCAGCCAGTCAGCGACTCTGGGAATCAATCTTTCCGTGGTCATCCCCGCTTCAGAACTGCTTCAAGGCCTGAATATCTTCCAGATGATTATTAATGTGCTTCCCTTTTTTATTTTGATCATTCTGCTGGTCTACTTGTATTATTTTCGCCGCATGGTCATCCGTCCGATTCTGGATTTACTGGGGGGAATCCACCGGATAAGAAAAGGTTCTATGGAGACCCAGCTTCCGACTTCTAACCTCTTAGAGTTTCAAGCGCTGAATCAGGCATTTAATTCTATGGTTGTTGAAATACAAGATTTAAAAATTGATGTCTATGAGGAACGGTTACATGCGCAAAAAGCAGAGATGAAGCATCTGCAGATGCAAATTAATCCGCACTTTTTCCTGAATACGCTCAATATTGTTTTTCAGCTTGCCGATCTGCAGCGATATGAACTGGTGAAAAAGACGGTGCGCCATCTGGTGCAGTATTTCCGCTTTATGCTTCAGGTGAAGGAGAACAGTATAACTTTAGGACAAGAAATGGAGCATCTCCGCAATTATCTTGAAATTCAAAAGATGCGCTATCAGCAATCTTTCGATTTCCGGATTACCGTAGCCGAGGATCTTAAAAGCGCCGTTATACCGTCCTTGATCATACAGCCCTTTGTAGAAAACGCCATGCTTCATGGCATAAGTTTAAAAACAGAGACGTTCACTCTGGATCTCTCGGCAGTCCGTTCTGAAGAAGCGAATGATACCATGATTGTTGAGATTTCGGACAACGGAAAAGGGAGCAGTCCCCAGAAACTGCAGGAGTTAAATGCTCCTGATTACACGCCGGGAACTGAGGAAGGTCATATCGGGATCTGGAATGTGAAACAGAGGCTGGCCATGAGATATCAGGGGCGTGCCGGCATTCACTTCAGCGGGAATAAGCCGTCCGGATTCCGGGTGCGCCTGATCCTGCCCATTGAATATACAGAAGGAGAACGATAAGCGATGCGATTATTGATTGTGGATGATGAACAATTTGCTGTAGAGGGCCTTCTTTACTGCTGTAACTGGAACGAGGCTGGAATTGAAGAGGTTGTGACAGCTAATAGAGCAGACAGAGCCAGAGAAATAATAAATGAAAAAAAGATTGATCTGCTGATATGCGATATTGAAATGCCCGATGAAGACGGGCTTTCGCTGGTTGGCTGGGTGAAAGAACACTCGCCCTGGACGGAAACCATCTTTCTGACTTGTCATTCCGAATTTTCCTATGCCAAAAGAGCAGTTAACCTCGGGAGCTTCGATTATCTGCTCAAGCCAGTTGATACAGCTGAACTGTTGTCTGCCGTATCGGGGATGATTGCAGCTGTCCGTGAGAAAGAAGAGTACGAATCTTACAATAAAATGTACCATAAGTATCTTAATCTGTGGCAGCAAGAGAAGCCGAAGCGTGTGGAGCGTTTCTGGCAGGATTTGTTGTCCCGCAGCATTCTGTCTTTTGGAGATTTTTTCGAACGGGAGCTGGCAGGCGCCGGCGTGGGGTTAGAGCCTGCTGATCTGGTGTTGCCAATCCTGATCAGTATTGAAAATTGGAATAAACCCTTAAGCCCGCGTGATCAGGAGATTATGGAATATGCCGTCAAAAAAGCGGCGGCAGAATTCTTCACTGAGGAGTACCAGGGCGAGGCCGTTACGGATAAACACGGGGTTTTGTTCATTCTGCTGTATGCCAAAGGCGGGAAAGCCGGGAAGCCTGGTATTCAGCAGCTCACAGCTGCCGGACAGCATTTTATTAAGGCATGCCAGGATATGTTCTACAGCATAGTAACCTGCTATGTCGGCTCGTTCAAATCCCTTCAAGAGCTGCCGGGAATGTGCGAGAGCTTAAAGACAATGGAGCGTGACAACATTTCCCGGACACAATCGGTGCTCCTATACATCCCTCAAGACCAGGTGCCGCTGTCCTCAGAGTCGGAAGGTATAGAACTTGATGATTTAGCTGCTTATATGCTAACCGGAAAACGGGAATCTGCTGTGCAGTTTATCCATAACCTGACTGAAAAATTACAGGCTGATCCATGCTTTCAGGGAAGACATTTGGACGCATTGCATCAGGATACGCTGCAGATTATATACCACTTCCTGCAGGTCAGAGGAATTAATGCAGGCAGTATAGCCAAGTTTACAGATTGGACAAGCGCCCGCATCCGGGGTCTGGCTCAATACAGGCATTGGGCAGAAGGAATGGTATCTGCCGTTATGGAAGCAGAGTTCGAACGGCAGGAAAAAGGGGGCGTGATTGAGCGGTCCATCCGCTACATTCAGCACAATGTGGAAGTAGAGATATCGAGAGATATTGTCGCAAATTATGTGGGATTGAATCCGGCTTATCTCTCCAGGCTATTCAAAAAAGAAACAGGCCAAAGTCTCATCGATTTTCTGATTTCAGTTAAAATGAACCGTACCCGCGAACTGCTGGACACTACGGATCTGCCGGTAAGTGCGATAGCGCAACAGGTAGGATATAGTAATTTTTCGCATTTTACCAAGATGTTCCGCAAGCAGTTTGATGTCAATCCCCAGGAATATCGTAAAGTCACAAAACGAATAGACTGAGGTTATAAAAACGGCAGAGCAGCTGCAGGCAACTTCTTATAATGAAGACATAACCCAATGAGAAGGTGTGGAACTATGGCTTCGGAAAAAGGATTGAAACGGAAAGGCTTTTGGAAGTACAGGGCCTTAATTGTTCTGGCACTGCCTGGTGTGCTGCTGATGTTAATCAATAATTATCTTCCCATGTTTGGGATTTTTCTGGCCTTTAAGGATCTGAATTATACGGACGGGATCTGGGGGAGCAAGTGGATCGGACTGGATAATTTCAAGTTTCTGTTTGCTTCAAATGATGCGTGGGTGATCATCAGAAATACGTTGCTGTATAACATCAGCTTTTTAGTAATCAATACCTTATTGGCTGTGCTGTTGGCCCTTATGCTTAACGAGGTCAAAAATAAATTCGCCTCCAAGTTTTTTCAGAGTACAGTGATCCTGCCCAATTTTATATCCATGGTCATTGTCGGCTATATTGTCTACGGGTTTTTAAATCCGGAACTGGGCTTCGTCAATAAATTCATCCTGGAGCCCTTTGGGCTCGAGCCTAATAACTGGTATGCGGAAGCACGGCATTGGCCTTATATTTTGACTATTGTCAACACCTGGAAGGGTGTAGGGTATTCGGCAGTGGTTTACTTGGCAGCGATTGTCGGAATTGACTCCGAATATTATGAAGCTGCTGTCATTGACGGGGCAAGCCGCTGGAAGCAAATGACGAAAATTACAATCCCGTTGATTGCTCCGATCATTATCATCATGACCTTGCTGGCGATTGGCCGGATTTTCAACGCTGATTTCGGTTTGTTTTATCAGGCGACAATGGCATCCGGGATGATTAAAGAGACAACGGAAGTTATCGATACTTATGTATACAATGCGTTACTGGTCACCGGCGATACGGGACTTGCCTCCTCGGCAGGGCTGCTGCAATCCGTTGTCGGCTTCACGCTAGTCGTGACTGTCAACCTGATTGTCCGTAAAGTCAGCAAAGAAAATGCCCTATTCTAAAAGGAGATCAATATGAATTCCAAAAGAACCAATCCCGTCATCATTATTGTTCTGACCTTGTTTAGCCTGGCGTGCCTGATCCCGTTCTGGCTCGTGCTTATGATATCGCTCGCTGACGAAGACTGGGTAACCGTTCATGGCTACAGCTTCTGGCCGGGTAAATTCAGCCTTGTCGCTTATCAGTATTTAATTGAAGATGCCGAGAAAATATTGCGGGCCTATGGTGTGTCTGCTCTGGTAACGATCACCGGTGTGGTGGTCAGCTTGTTCGTGACTTCGGCAATGGCCTATGCGTTATCAAGAAAAGAGTTTCCGCTCAGGGGGGCTCTGAGCCTCTACATTTTGATTACGATGCTGTTCTCGGGTGGTTTGCTGCCCTGGTATCTTGTATACACCCGCTTTTTACATGTTCAGGATACTTTAATGGCCTTAATCATTCCTGGCTTGATTGGCGGCTTCAACGTTATTATCATGCGGACCTTCTTTACGAACAGTATTCCGCCTTCTCTGATTGATTCGTCGCAGATTGACGGTGCAGGAGAATTCCGGACCTACTTCAGCATTATTCTGCCGCTGTCCCTGCCTGTTATGGCGACAATCGGGCTGTTCACCACCGTATCCTACTGGAATGACTGGTTTACAAGTTTGGTCTTCATCCAGAATGAGAAGCTGTTCTCTCTGCAGTATTTGCTGACCAAGACCTTAATGAACGCTTCATTCCTGCAGACGATCGCCAATAAGGCCTATAGCTCCACCGCCCAGGTTACGACACCGCTTGAATCTATCCGTATGGCCATGGCAATGATTGCGATCGGTCCTCTGGTGCTGGTGTTCCCGTTCCTGCAGAAGTACTTTGTAAAGGGTCTTACCGTAGGCGCTGTGAAAGGCTGATTCCGGCATTATGCCGGATTAGTATATGCTGACAATGGTTTCAAAGGGAAAAATAGAAGAATTCCAGGGAGGTCTACTATTTATGAATTGGTTAAAAAAGAGTTCTGCTGTGCTGGCAGCACTGATGCTGACTTCAGTCGTAGCAGCCGGTTGCGGCGGAAATAACACAGCAAATTCACCAGCGGGTTCAGCTGAGCCGGAGGGGGCAGCCAGCACGGGGCTTAAGCCTTACGAGGTTGTGATGGTATTCCCCGATGCGCCTCAAAAAGACAATCAGCTGGTTCAGGATGCGATGAATGATTATCTGAAGCAGACTTATCCGGAATTGAATATGACGGTCAAGCTGAATCCCATTGATTGGGGGGCTTGGAGCGATAAAACGAATCTGATGATGGCTTCCGGTGATAAAATGGACCTGCTGTTTACGGCGGATTGGCTTGGCTTCCAGCAACAGGTTACCAAAGGGGGACTGCTGCCGCTTGATGATTTGCTGGCCAAGTACGGTCCTGATATCGAAGCTGTAGAGAAGGATTACCACGAGCCGGCCAAACGCGACGGCAAGCTGTACGGTATTCATACCCATCAGGAGCTGGGCGGCACGCAAGGTGTTTACTTGAACAAAGAGCTTGTGGACAAATACAGCTTTGATCTGACTGCACTGAAGTCCGGTAAAGTCGAGGATCTGGAGCCTATGCTCCAAACCATAAAAGAGAAAGAACCGGGGATCACGCCTTTGGTGGCACCAAGCTTTCCGCTCGAAGCTTACTATTCATCCGCGAATCTGGACTCTATTGTAAGTATCGCTGCAATTAACACCGTAGGGACAGCGGCTGATGATTATACAGTCATCAATTCATTCACCACGCCCCGCTATATGGAGCTTGCGAAGCTGACCAACAAATGGTACAAGGCGGGGTATATTAACAAGGATGCACTGACCCCCGGTTTAGATGCCTGGAAGAAAATGCAGGCCGGTAAAGGGTTCGCTTTTGTAGGTGATATGGACATTCTGGCTGATATGGAGATTGGTAAAGCTGCGATCTCACCGAATGGTTCGATCAAGGCAGGGCGTGAAATGCTGCAGATTCCTCTTAATATTGACCGTCTGCAGACCGGAAAGATGACAGCAACCATGTATGCGATTTCGAAGAGCTCAGAAGATCCTGAACGTGCAATGATGCTGCTTAACCTCTTTTATAAAGACAAGGAATTGCTGACCCTCTTTAACTTCGGAATTGAAGGGAAGCATTATGTGCTGCAAGATGGCCAGATTGCTCTGCCGGAAGGTCAAACAACAGACAGCGTCGGCTATTATCATGATATTATGTGGCAAATCGGCAATCAGATGCTTAACTACACCCGTGTAGGAGAAGACCCGAATAAATACCAGAACTATGAAAAATTCAATCAACAAATTTCTTCGAACCCTTCCCGGATTTTCGGATTTGTCTTTGATCCGGAGCCGGTTAAAAATGAACTGATTTCAATCGACAATGCCAATAAAACCTTTGTAGACGGGCTGAAGTCCGGTCAATTGGATCCGGAAGAGGTTGTCCCTAAAATGCTGGAGAAACAAAAGGCAGCAGGAGCCGACAAGGTGATTGCAGAAGCACAAAAACAGCTTGATGCCTGGCTTAAAGAAAACGGCAAGAAATAGGCGGTGCTCCATTACTGAATTTATTTGTTAAACGAATCTGTCTGACAAAGGGGCATAATCCTTCGGTTATGTCTCTTTTCATTTTTGGTTTATAGTTATAGATAAATAGAACATATAGGAGTGATTGCATTGAGTAATACGAAATGGTGGCAGACAGCGGTTATCTACCAGATCTACCCTAGGAGTTTTCAGGATAGCGACGGAGATGGGATCGGCGATCTCCGGGGAATTATCAACAGATTAGACTATCTCGGGCAGCTTGGTATTACCGCGATATGGCTTAGTCCCGTTTATAAGTCGCCAAATGATGATAACGGCTATGACATCAGTGATTATCAGGATATTATGAGCGAATTCGGAACAATGGAGGATATGGATGAATTAATCGAACAAGCAGGGCACCGCAACATCCGGATTATTATGGATCTGGTGGTCAATCATACTTCGGATGAGCATCCATGGTTCATTGAAGCCCGCAAGGGAAAAGACAATCCTTACCGGGACTACTATATCTGGCGTGACCCGGTGAACGGCGGAGTTCCCAATTCCCTGCGTTCCACATTCAGCGGTTCGGCCTGGGAGCTTGATGAAACGAGCGGCCAGTACTATCTGCACTTGTTCAGCCGCAGACAGCCGGACCTGAACTGGGAGAACCCCAAAGTCCGGCAAGAGGTATGGGACATGATGAATTTCTGGCTGGATAAAGGGGTCGGAGGATTCCGTATGGATGTGATTGATCTGGTCGGCAAAATACCGGATCAGGAGATTACAGGAAACGGCCCGAAGCTGCATGAATACCTTCAGGAAATGAACCGGGAGACGTTTGGCAAGCATGATGTTCTGACCGTGGGGGAGACTTGGGGGGCGACACCGGAAGCGGCTAAGCTGTATTCTAATCCGGACCGTAACGAGCTTTCCATGGTATTCCAGTTTGAACATATCGGTCTGGATCAGCAGGAAGGCGGAGAAAAGTGGGATTTGAAGCCGCTTGCTGTAAGTGAATTAAAACAGGTGCTGGCGAAATGGCAGACGGAGCTGGGGAACGAAGGCTGGAACAGCCTGTTCTGGAACAATCATGACTTGCCGAGGATTGTATCCCGTTGGGGGGATGACGGACGGTACCGTGTGCAGAGCGCGAAGATGTTCGCCATTCTGCTGCACTTAATGAAGGGCACACCTTACATTTATCAAGGCGAAGAGCTTGGAATGACTAATTATCCGGTTCAAGAGATCAGCGAAGTGCAGGATATAGAGAGCATCAATATGTATCATGAACGGCTTGCAGGCGGATATGCCAAGGAAGAGATTATTCATTCCATTAATGCCAAGGGCAGAGATAATGCCCGGACACCGATTCAATGGGATACTACCCCTAACGGGGGATTCACAACCGGAGAGCCATGGCTGCCTGTAAATCCGAATTATACAGAAATTAACATGAAGGCGAACCTGGAGGATCCGGATTCAGTGTTCCACTGCTACCGGAAGTTAATCGAACTGCGAAAGAACAATCCGATCGTTGTATGGGGTGATTTTGAACTGGTGACGGGTGTGCCGGATCAAGTGTTCATGTATTACCGCCGGTACGAAGGTCAGACCTGGCTGGTAACCGCCAATTTCAGCAGGGAGGCTGTAGCGCTGGAGCTGCCCGGTTTCGGTCAAGCCGGGGAATTAATCATCGGAAACTATTCCAGAGAAGACTTAGACTTTAGACAATTACAATTGCGGCCGTACGAGGCGTTCGCCGTTAAACTTTTGTAGGCTTTAACCCCATCCGGGGCAACATCGGGTACACCTGATGCTGCCCCGGTTTTGTTCTTTAATGGGATTCTTTTACCTGGCCCCGTATCTCTTTGTAATACTGTGAAGGTGTAACTCCAACAATCTTCTTAAACACTTTGCTGAAATAAAAAGGGTCGTCCAAACCAGTCAAATAGCCGATTTCACCAAACGGCAGATGCGTGGCTTCAATCAGCTCTTTCGCATGATTGATCCTTACGCGATTGACATAGCGCATGATGCTCTGGCCTGTCAGCCTGGTGAAGACGCGGTTCAGATAGTCATAATTGCAGTCAAATTCCTGCGCGATCCCCTGCCCGGTAATTTTGTCTGTATAATGCTCGTGAATATAGTCCAGCAGGGCATGGACTTTAATCAAGGGCTTGGTATTGCTGCCCTCATGATTTTGAAGCGCTGCAATGAAATGCTCGCGTGACACCTCGATAAGCCATTCGGTAAATTTCAGGGCAGTTAGTCCGCGGTTGAAATATTTTCTTCTATATAACATCAGCATTTCATTCATAGCTTGAATAGAGAGAGACAGAACGTTTTTGGACAAATTGTAATGTTTCGGAAAATGGCAAATGAAATCGCCTCCTTCGGTTTGCTGCGTTTCCTCCTCCAGAATGAAGCGTCTGGCCATTGTCAGCAAATCCCCCGCCTGTGCGAAGCTTATATCCTGATGCTCAAAATGAATAAAGTAGTAATCGCAGACATGTTTTTCTGTTCCCTCATGCTCTATATTCGGCTCCAGTAAAAGGATATCTCCCTTTTTTAGAATATAATGAATTCCTTTCTCTGTAAGGTGAAGTTCTCCGCTTTTGATGAAATAGAGGACATGCTCGTTTGTTGTTCTTTTAAAATGAATCCAGGGCTGCTTGTAGGAAACGAATCCCATCAGCTTGATTCTTGGCAGCATTTCGGTATTGACAGCAAACACATTTACGCCCCCTTAAGGAAAAGAAAAAGTAGTTTTTGTACAAAAAGGGTATCTTTCAGCCATGTTCGTTTATTCTAGCACAAACTATACTTTAAATGTGTTACAAACGATATTGATAAGAGGCAGGGTGGTGCAGTTGGCAAAACTGAAAGTCGGTGTAATTGGTCTCGGCGGCATATCTGACATGCATATTTCCGGAATTTTAGCGAATGAAGAAGCGGTCTTGTGGTCGATTTGTGATTGTAAGGAAGAAGTGCTGGCAAGCCGGGGAGAGCAATATAAGATCCCGGAATCAAGAAGGTACTTGGATTATACAGAAATGCTGGCAGACCCTGAGCTTGAGGCTGTAAGTATCGGTACGCCCAACTATAACCATTATGAAATTGCCTGTGAGGCCATCAAGCAGCAAAAGCCGTTTGCTCTGGAGAAGCCGGTGACGCTTGATGAACGGGAAGCTGCCGCACTGCGTGATCTGCTGAGTGAGACGGATTTACCGCATATGATCTGTTTCAGTTACCGGTACAAGCCGGCGGTAAGGTATGCAAAATGGCTGATCGATCAAGGGAAATTAGGTGCAATTAAACATGTTTACGGCCAGTATTTGCAAGGCTGGGGGCTAAGTGAGCAGGTTCCGCTGGTCTGGAGATTCCGCAGGGAGCTGTCCGGTTCAGGCGCGCTTGGAGACCTGGGTTCGCATTTGCTCGATCTTCAGCGTTTTCTTGTAGGCAATGTGGAACGGGTAATGGCAGATGCCGGAACGATTATCAAGGATCGGCCTTTGCTTGAGAGTGATGGGAAAGGAGAGGTAGATGTCGATGATTTCTGTCATGTGCTTGCCAGGCTTGACGGGGGGATCTCGTCCACGATGGCAATCTCCAGATTTGCATTCGGCAGGGGAAACTTTCAGCAGCTAGAAATCTTTGGGGACCGGGGAGCGGTGCTGTATAACCTGGAGGAAGAGGATGTTCTACACGTTAAATTAGCTGAAGATGGTGATGAGGTATTCCGGAAAGTAGAGATTCCTGCAGAATTTCAGGTGGATCAAATGACAGCGTTCATTAATCTGGTAAACGGACATGGTGACGGATACGATGCCACTATGGAAGACGGCTATGTAAACCAGCATGCGATTGATTCAATCCTAGTCTCATTAAAAGAACAACGGTGGATTTTCATCTAACAAGGGGGAAATATCATGTCTACAATCAAAGTCACAGTCTGGAACGAATATCGTCATGAAAGACACAATGAAGAAGTTAGAGCTGTATATCCGGAAGGGATTCATACGGTACTGGCCAATTATTTGAATACTACAGAAGATATGGAGGCACGAACCGCGGTTCTGGATGAACCAGAGCATGGTTTGACCAGTGAAGTACTGGAGCAAACGGATGTACTGCTATGGTGGGGACATTTGGCCCATGACGAAGTAAGTGATGAAATTGTGGAAAAGGTACGGCAAAAGGTGCTGAACGGCATGGGATTAATTGTGCTTCATTCTGGACATAACTCGAAGATATTCCATGCTTTAATGGGTACCAATACAGGCGCCTTAAAATGGCGTGATGACGGCGAGAAGGAGCGGATCTGGGTCATTGAACCGGGCCATCCAATCGCCAAGGGACTTGGAGAGTATATTGAGATTCCAAAGGAAGAAATGTATGGCGAACGTTTTGAGATTCCGGCACCCGATGAGCTTATCTTTATTTCCTGGTTCGAAGGCGGAGAAGTGTTCCGCAGCGGCTGCTGCTACAAGCGCGGACAGGGTAACATCTTTTACTTCAGACCCGGGCATGAGACTTTTCCGGTCTACTATCAGCCTGAGATTCTTCAAGTCATCAGCAATAGCGTCCGGTGGGCAGCCAAAAGCAGTCTTGCCACAGTCTCATACGGGCGCGTTGCCCCGCTTGAGCTGATTCCTTAGAACGATAAAATAGTACCACTAATTGAGGCATACCGCCGGGTATGCTTTTTTTCTATTCTATCATCACATATTTTTAAGGCATCTTGTGTTTTTAAATAGCGAAGCTAGTGAGGGGATGAACTTTTTGCTTTATTGTTCTTATGAACAGCTTCCGTCCCGCTATCCACGGCAGTCTTGTAGTACAAACATTTATGTTCTATGACTTCCATCGTTTTTTTTAATTCTTCCATCTGTGCTTCTACGGAAGCTTTCCGCTCCAGGAACATGTCATATCTTTGCTGCAGGGTGGAATCTCCTTCAGAGCACCACTCAATAAAATGTTTAATTTCCTTAATCGGCATTCCGGATGACTTCAGGCATTCAATTACTTTTAAAGCTTCTATATCCGATTCCTTGAACACGCGTTTTCCGCCGGAGCTCCTCTCTATTAAAGGCATAAGACCTTCCTTGTCATAGTAACGCAGGGTATGTGGTGTCATGTTAAAGTATTCTGCCACCTCAGTTATGGAGTATGTTTTCATCCTGAATCTCCAGTCTCAATTGTATTTGTGCTTGACTTAGAGTTAACTTTAAGTAATAACATATGTTTTGTAAAGTCTGAATTGCGGATTTTAATATAATAACTAGAAGAGAGGTTACACTATGATAAAAGTTAATGCACGTGCTACATTCAGCCAGGAAGGTCCGTTCAAGCTAACCACCATTGAGCGCCGGGATCTTCAGCCGCACGATGTTCTTATTGAAATTAAATATGCCGGGATCTGCCACTCGGACATTCATACAGCCCGCGGGGAGTGGGGGCCGGTCAAATATCCGCTCGTTCCAGGACATGAGATCGCCGGGATTGTCAGTAAGGTCGGTTCCGAAGTTACAAAGTATTCCGTTGGTGACCGGGTAGGGGTGGGTTGTATGGTTGACTCCTGCGGAGAGTGCAGTAGTTGCCATAAAGGCGAGGAGCAGTATTGCCTGCATGGAAATACGGGCACTTATGGAGCGACCGACCGGTACGGGCACTATACGCAGGGCGGTTATTCCACCCATATCGTAGTAACAGAAGATTTCGTAGTCCGGATTCCTGATGCTATTCCGCTGGATGCCGCTGCACCACTGTTGTGTGCCGGAATCACTACCTATTCACCGCTGCGCCATTGGGGAGCCGCTCCAGGCCAAAAAGTAGCTGTTGTGGGTCTTGGCGGACTTGGACATATGGCTGTGAAGATCGCTCATGCCATGGGAGCTGAGGTTACTGTGCTGTCACAGTCACTGAAAAAGAAGGAAGATGGCTTGCAATTAGGTGCGGACCATTATTATGCGACTAATGATCCGGGGACATTCAAGCAGCTTGCCGGTTCGTTCGATCTGATTGTAAATACTGTAAGCGCGCAGATTAATATCGATGCCTATCTTTCGCTCCTGGCGCTGGATGGTACATTAGTCAATGTCGGTGCGCCTGCTGATCCGTTGGCTGTTAATGTATTCTCGCTGATCGGTCAACGCCGTTCATTCGCCGGATCCATGATTGGCGGCATTCGTGAAACGCAGGAAATGCTCGATTTCTGTGCTGAACACAATATTGCATCTGAGATCGAGGTCATTTCTGCCGACCAGATTGATGAAGCATGGGAGCGTGTGCTTGCTTCAGATGTCCGTTACCGGTTTGTCATCGATATCAGCACGATGGGGAACGAATAAGGGAAGCTGAAGATCAAGAATAGGGACTTGATACAGGTGGATCAGACAGAATAGCCTCATAAATGAAGCAGCGGCGCAGTAAGACTTTTCAATCAAAGTCTCAAACTGCCCGCTGCTTTTAGTATTCAACTCAAGTCAATCCAAAAGCTTTCAGGACCTAAGGGTTTCATCGATGAATAATCACTCACTGTCCCCTGGCCGGGCTCATGTCCTAATACAGATTTCCAACCAAAATGAAAATATTCCCCAATTCTCATACTCTATTTCCGGCTTAGGAATATACAGGGTCTCTCCTTGAATATATTTTTGGATTTCCATGATAAGCTCTTTTGGTAAAACCTTTGAAGTATTTCTATGTTTCACGTTGCCCGCCTCTTTTTTCAGTCTTTAAAAATAAGGTGCAAAGCCTCTATTTATAAAAGCTTATTTAGCGATGATGAGGTTACAGGTCAACTCTCCAGCTGCCCATCATCTTGGCGACTTGCGGATCGTGGTACGATAGGAATAGACTTTCCCGCGTATCGAGAGCAGAGATTTGTTCAATATCTCCCGTGCTCAGCTCAAAATCAAAAATGTCGAAGTTTTCTACGATCCGCTCTTTTCTCACCGATTTTGGAATAACCACGACTTGACGCTGAACAAGCCAGCGCAACACGACCTGGGCGACGGACTTGTTGTGTTTTTCAGCGATTGAAGCCAGCACTTCGTTACCGAACATGTTGCCCAGTCCTTCAGCAAACGGGGCCCATGACTGGTGCTGAACGTTCTGCTCTCTCATAAAAGCGGCGCTCTCGACCTGCTGGAAGAACGGGTGCGTTTCGATCTGGTTGACTGCAGGAACGATTTCGTTATGCATGATGAGATCCATCAGACGGACAGGGAGGAAGTTGCTGACACCAATCGCCCTGATCTTGCCTTCGCGGTACAGCTCTTCCATCGCACGCCATGCGCCGTAGTAATCGCCGAACGGCTGGTGAATCAGGTACAGATCGAGATAGTCGAGCTGCATACGGTCAAAGAAGCCGCTATGATTACGGGGCTCACTGAGCACGCCGTCCGCTTTTACACGGATAAAGGTCTGGTGCCAAGCGTACAGCGTAGTCATAATAATGTTCGGATGTTCGACGAAGAATCGATTAACTGGCTGCATGGTGTCAAATGCCTCAAACAATCCGGTATGCCGATTGAAGTCATTAAAATATACATCGACCTCTGCCTTGAAGGGGACTCTACCATTCCGCAGCGCTGCGCTCTTATTATGGAGCATAAAGAAGCAGCACTCGTTAAACTTGAAGAAGCCAAACGGCACATTGCCCATTTGGAACAAAAAACCGCTCTGTATCAGGACATCCTGGAGCACCGCTCTCCAGACACAACCAATCCCGGGAACTGGGACAAAATCCAGCATATGCATGGTGATGTGTTTTACTCACCCTCTGTCCGGAAGGCTTGAGATCGATAACAATCACAGCGAGAGGTCGATCAAGCCGTTTGTCATTGGGAGAAAATCCTGATTGTAACTAATACTGGCCCTCATCTTAATAACAAGGTGGGGGCTGTTTGACGTTCCAAAGCACATCAACCACTTCCAAGAAGCTGTTGCCTTAAACTTAAGTTTAAGGTGTACTATGAATTTAAGATTCTCGCTAATTGGTGGGAGTCATGTAAAATCGGAATATATTATCTTACCGGAAATGGAGGTCTCAAGGTGAGTTTATCCATTAAAGAGGCTTCGGAAAGGCTGGGGATTCCTCCTCATACCATCCGATTTTATGAAAGGAAAGGGTTGCTGCCATTTCTTCAACGCGACCCTTACGGAAATCGAATTTTTGAAGAGAGGGACCTGGAATGGATCAACCTGATGATATGGTTTCGCGCGACCGGCATGACCGTTGCCGGATTGGAACAATTCGTCGAGTTGGCCGTCCAGGGCGATTCGACCATTCCGCAAAGACAGGACTTGCTGGAAAAGCACAAGCAGAAGCTTCAAGAAAGGCAATGGGAGCTCGATAGAGCGTTTGAAGCGGTCAATCTAAAACTGGCCAAATATGCGGAAATTCAAAACGAAAAAAGGAAGTGAAGGCTGTGACAACACCTATTGGATTTATTGGATTGGGGAATATGGGGCAAGCTATGGCTTTTAATCTGATCAAAGCCGGTTACACGCTTAGAGTATACAATCGAACAGCAGGCAAAGCTGAGCCTCTGGTCGCGCTAGGGGCCGAATTCGTCTCCAGGCCGAGCGAAGCCGCTACAAAGGGAAATATCGTCATTACTATGGTGACCGACGATTCCGCGCTCGAAGATATTGTGCGGAGCGAAGGATTTATGGAACGGCTTGGACGTGGAGGCCTCCATCTCTCGATGAGTACCGTTTCGCCCGCCACCTCTCGGCAGCTCGCCGATTTTCATGACGAATATGGGAGTCATTATGTTGAAGCGCCGGTTTTTGGTCCTCCCGAAGCGGCTACCTCGCGAAAATTATGGTTCTGCATCGCGGGATCGAAGGAGGCGAAGAAACGAGCCTTGCCGCTTCTGGATGCGATGGGACAAGGGATTTTTGATTTCGGTGAAAGGATCGGCTCAGCCTTAATTGTCAAGATTTGTGGCAACTTCATTAGCTTTACGGCCATGGAAGCCATGATGGAGGCGTGCAGAATGGCGCAAAAAAACGGAATCAATCCTTCGGAAATGATGGAAATGCTCTCTCGGACGATGTTTACCGCTCCGGTGTATCAAAATTTTGGCAAGTTAATTGCGCTTAATGCCGAGCAAATTACGTTGCAAGGTCTCCCGAACAGCTGGATTGCCGCCAAAGACATTGGGTTATTCAAGGAGAGAGCAGTAATGGCGGAGACGGAGACGCCGCTCGCAAATTTATTAAACGACCTGATAAGCGAATCTCCTTCTCCTTAACAGTCGCATGAACAACGCAGGAAGTTAATCTTCCTACAATACGTAAGGAGTGAATTTATGCGGGTCTGGAAATGGGGATATGAGCCGGATAAATATGAAACCATAACTTTTTCAAGGATGAGCGAAGTGTTCGATCGGTACCTTGATCCTTACTTTAACGGTCTTCCGATAGTGATTAGCTCCGTTCAGGAAAGTTCAAGGCCCGATCGGGCACGATGCCGGCGGGCCTTTGCAGGATAATAGCCCCGCAACAAGGAAAGTTAGAGCAGATGCTGAAGTTTTAGTGTACGGACGATAGCCTGCCGCAGAGCCCCGGCAGGCTTGTCCCATTTTCAAACGTTATGCTTGATCCCCTTCTCCTGGACAAACTGCTCCAGAACCGTGAAATCCTCAGTAATCCTCTTAAACGGTAAAGTTTCCAGTACCTTGTCCCGGTAATCCTTACGGGCTGCGATGCAGAGACGGGAATCAAGGATGCTGAGTACACCCAGATCGGTTTCACTGCGGATCAGGCGTCCGGTGCCTTGCCTTAACCGAAGTAGCATATCCGGTACAAACACTTCCTGCAAAGGATTCTCCGCCAAAGCTGCCTTATATTCATAGATAGGATCAGCTGGAACAGGGAAGGGCAGACGGAAAATAATAACCTGCGACAGGTCGGAGCCTTCGATATTCACGCCTTCCCAGAAGACACCGGTACTAAGGAGGACACCTTTACTGCCCCGGAATTCAGCGATTACCCCGTCCTGGGAAGACCCCTCTTTTTGTGCATGAAGTGCCCATGTGAACTTATCCGTACCCGAAAGCAGCTTCTTATAAATGTACTTCATATCCTCTTTAGCTGAAAAAAGGACCAGTGTTCTACCTTGTGTCAGATTACAGAGCCTAACCATTTCTTTATAGGCTGCTTCCAGATAGATTTCTCGTTTATCATGGCGGTAGAAGGGGATATTCCCCGAGATATACATCATAGCATGGCTGTTGTAATCAAAGGGTGAAGGCTGGCGGTCCATATAATCACCCGAAAACCCAAGGGATTGCGTCAAATAAGCATATTGCTCCTCCAGCGTTTCTCCGCCTTGACACATCGTTGCTGACGTTAAGATAACGGATGTCTTGCTGTTGAATAACGTATATTTTAAAAACTGGCTTATATCTTTGGGACAGATGCTGACCGTAGCTTCACGCAGGGGTTTGCTTGCCCATAGGAGATAGTTATCCTCTGCTCCGGCCAGGACATTAAAGAGGTCTATAAGTCCGTTCATGGCTTCAAAAACATCATCGATCTCCCGCTCGTTCCGGGAAGTTAGAACCGAGAGGCTAAGCGTAAGATCCTTCAAATCATGTGCGACCCGGGTTAACGGTATACCTGTAATCGGAGACACTTTTATACGGTCAGTATCCTGTTTGGCTGCGTGGAGTAAATCCGCTTCGATCTGTTTAAAAACCTGTTCAACGCATCTTTTTAGAAATTTGGATTGTGAAAAAAGGCTTTTATCCCCGGACTGCTTAAAAAGAATCTGCAAAGCGTCGTACAGAATCCGGCAGGTTCTGCGGAAGGTAAACTCGGCTGTTCCTGCATCCCTAACCTTTGCCTCCAGATTATGAGCCTCATCAATCACGATCAGAGCCGGCCGTTCCGTAATGATGCCCCGTGTACCTTCCTTTTTCTTAATCAAATCCCGGATGAGCAGATCCTGATTTACGATAATGAAATCAATATCGCCGATCTTAGCATTAATTTTAGCTCTCATATCATAGAACAAACATCCATTTTTATGCTGGCAACGTTCAAATTTACAATCATTCACGCATACGTTAGCCCATTCAGCATCACTGATCCCGCCCTTGATATCCGCTCTTTCATCAATCTCATAATTCAAAATACGCTGGGCAAGGGCAGACAGGGGGGAGCTTGCATCATCAGGCTTGAACAAGCCCGCTGCCCTGTGCCGGCAGGCATATTGGCCCATTCCTTTTCCGACGACGGAGCGAACCGTTGTGAATCCGAGCCGGCTTCCGATCACTCTCAGGTCTTTATGGATTTGCTCTGACAGCTGAATGGAGGATGTTGCAATAATGACCGGCTGCCGTGACACTTGATTAATAAGCAGGCTTGGGATGAGGTATCCAAAGGACTTGCCGATCCCCACTCCGGCTTCAATCATGGCGTTACGGCCATTTATATAGGCATCAGCTATGTCCAGAGACATATCCTGCTGTCCGATACGTTCTCTAAGACCCAGCCTCGGAAACCGATCATAAATCCGGAAGATGGCATCAACCAAAGAGGGCTCGATGTCCTTGGTTGGTTCCCGCTTCTGTAATTTATAGAGATCACTTAACCAGCTCATATCGATCGCCTCTCTTTCAAAATCAATAATCTTCCCATAAAGGTTTGGTAACGTGAAATGGTAACTATCTTCGATCCTTAGATAACAGTAAACTTCTGGCAAGAATATTAATTTATATCTAAAAGATGAATTTGGCAAGGCCCGCCTTTCTTGTTGGCAGGGTTGCTTGATTTTCATATATAAATAGGATGCATAGTTATGATACATTGTTGTGGAGGAATTTAGTAAGGATACTTTTATATCCAAGGAGTGGTTAACAGTGGATCAGAAAGCAGCGGATATTGCAGCCAACGAAACACCCGAAGGTACTCAGATTCTGTATGGGGATTTTGCGGAAGGAGGCTCCTATTATTCTTGTACATACCGCCCTGATGTAGTTTACGCAACCTACGGGGGGGTGGAAAGAAAACTGCAAATTATTATACCAAGCCGCAGCGGATATACATTTCCTCTGGTCGTCTTTATCCAAGGTTCTGCATGGAGGAAACAGGATGTATATTCCGGCCTTCCTAACCTCTCCCATATTGCAGCAAAAGGGTACGTGGTAGCCAGCGTTGAAATCCGGGACACCGACATCGCACCCTTCCCGGCAGCAGTTGAAGATGTGAAATGTGCGATCCGTTATATGCGCAAGAATGCAGAGGAGTATGGAATTGATGTGAACCGCGTAGCGGTATGGGGAGATTCCTCCGGCGGACACCTTTCATTGATGACGGGGCTTACCATGGGCGAGTACGATAACGGTCTGTACAGTGAACAGTCGGACGAGGTTAACGCAGTCATCGATTATTACGGGGTTTCGGACCTGCTGACCTTAGGGAAGTATAATAATATTCTTGACCACGATGCAGCCGACTCTCCGGAAGGCTTGTTTATTGGCGGGGCAGTACAGGAACATACAGAACTGGCGAAGAAGGCGAGCCCTATTCATCAGGATTTGGATAAAGCGCTTCCGCCGTGTTTGATCGTGCATGGAGACAGTGACCACGTGGTACATATTAACCAGAGTATAGAGATGTATAAGGCTTTGAAAGCGCATGGACATAACGTTTTATTTTATAAGGTGGCAGGCGCGGATCACGGACCAGGCTTCTGGAGTCCACAGGTGCTTGACATTACAGCAAAATTTTTATCTGCCCACTTAAACCGGCCGCGCTGAGGAGGGATTATATGCAATTGGAAGAAGTGTTCACTGTTCATGTGACAATCGGACAAACTGCAGAACTGCATCGAGAGGATGGAGATTCGGTTGTTATGATTTCATTTACCGGCAATGTGACAGGAAAATACTTTCAGGGAGAGGTACTGGCGGGAGGAGTAGATACACAAATCATCGGCAAGAATGGTGACCGGCATAGCTTATCGGCAAGGTATATGCTTCAAGGGAAAGATTTTACAGGAGAAGAATGTCAAATCTATATCGAAAACAATGGCGATGCAGGTAAGAAATGGAACGATGCTTTGTTTCGTACACATCCTAAAATGATTACGAATAGCAGGGCATTATCTTTTTTGAACGATGATGTATATGTTGCAGAAGGATTACCAACCGAATTGGGAGTCGATATCAAAATATATAGATGGGTATAGGATAATTTTGATAAGCCGAAGCGGTGAGAAGCATTTCATCGGCTGGTGAGGAATCTGGAGGGTGATAGACGCTCTTCAGGTTCCTTTTTTATTACTGATAATAATTTGCTTTGCGCTGCAAATCATTATCTGAACAACGCAAATAATCTATGAATAGATCAATGTTACGTGGCTATATGTCATGGACTTCGCTAAAGTCACGTCACTATACTGTAAGGGACTAAATTAATTTATGACAAGGATGAAATTGCGATGATAAAACAACAAGGATTAAATCCGTATCTCCCGTCCTGGGAATATACCCCCGACGGTGAGCCGCATGTTTTTGAAGGCAGAGTGTATGTGTATGGCTCGCACGACCGTTTTAACGGACATGCTTTTTGCTTGAATGACTATGTCTGCTGGTCAGCCCCGGAGGAGAATCTGGCGGACTGGCGTTATGAGGGTGTGATCTATAAGACTACAGACGATCCGCTTAATCCAGGAGGAAACATGTGTCTGTATGCTCCCGATGTTACCGTCGGACCAGACGGGCGGTACTATCTCTACTATGTTCTTGACAAGGTTCCAGTTGTTTCGGTGGCGGTCTGCGATACACCGGGCGGCAAGTATGAGTTCTACGGCTACGTACGATATGCGGATGGAACACGCCTTGGGGAAAGAGAGGGCGACGAGCCGCAATTTGACCCGGGTGTGCTGACCGAAGGAGAGAACACCTACCTGTACACCGGATTCTGTGGCTACGGCGACTCATCCAGACACGGCGCCATGGCAACGGTGCTTGGCCCGGATATGCTGACGATCGTCGAAGAGCCTGTGTTTGTTGCGCCGAGCCAGCCTTACAGCAAGGGGAGCGGATTCGAAGGTTATGAGTTCTTTGAAGCGCCATCCATCCGCAAAAAGGGAGATACCTACTACCTTATTTATTCCTCAATCTCCATGCATGAGTTGTGTTATGCGACCAGCAAGCATCCGACCAGAGACTTCATTTACCAGGGAGTCATTGTCAGCAATTGCGATCTTCATATTGATTCATATAAGCCGGCGAATCAGCCGATGTATTACGGCGGCAATAATCATGGCAGTATCGCCCAAATCAACGGGGAATGGTACATTTTTTATCATCGCCACACCAATGGAACGGCATTCTGCCGGCAGGGCTGTATCGAGAGGATTGAATTCCGCGGGGATGGCACTATTCCGCAGGTGGAGATTACATCCAGCGGTCCGAACGGAGGACCGCTTGAAGGCCGGGGAGAATATCCGGCATATCTGGCCTGCCATTTGTTCTGCAAAGATCAGGAAATCTACACCGGAGGCTTTGGCCGTATGGGAGCATGGATGGACAGCCGGTTTCCGAAGATTACTCAGGACGGCAGGGATGGCGACGAGGAAATCGGCTATATTGCCAATATGACGGATTCCGCTACCGCTGGGTTTAAATATTTTGCTTGCGAGGGAATCCGAAAAGTCAAAATTAAGGTGCGCGGATATTGCCACGGCACCTTTGAAGTAAAAACGTCATGGGACGGACCGGCTCTCGGACGGATACCGGTAGGTTTTTCGAATGTCTGGGAGGAATACTCCACAGATTTGGCTATTCCGGACGGTGTACAAGCACTGTATTTTACATATACCGGCCATGGAGGTGCCAGTCTGGCTTCTTTTACTTTGGAATAAACCGAGTGGAAATCTAAAATAACAATCAATGCCTCAGGACGGCCGGTTGCTCTTCCGGTAGGCGGCAGGAGTCATGTCCGTATATTTTTTAAATGTACGGTAAAAATGGGGCATGCTCTCAAAGCCGCAGGACATGGCAATTTGCTCAATTTTGTCATTGGACTGGAGCAAGCGATCCTTGGCCGCAAAAATCCGTTTGGTGGAAATATATTCGCCCGCATTCATACCCAGCCGCTGTTTGAAGACGCGGCTGAAATGGGCTGAAGATACGGCTGCCCGTTTCGCCAGCGCGTGAAGCTCCAGCTGCCCGTCCAGATGGTCATTGATATAGGCGAGTGCTTCACGGAACCAATCCGGGACCAAGGTGCTTGTGGCGCCCGGCTCGGCTGCCTGCGGCAAGCAGTACCGGTTTAAGTGAAGCAGTGCGAGATGGAGCAGCAGCGCCATGGCGTGGCCCCCGTCCGGGCGTCTCTGCTCCCATTCTTCATGGATGGCCAGGATATCGCTTTCTATGATTTGGGCGTGTTCAGGAGGCAGGGTATATTTGTATTGCTTGTTCTTCTTGGCTGTATCAAATAGCCTAAGATAGGTATAGGCCTCGCTGAATGTGTTGTTATTAACAAGGTAGGGGCTGAAAAAAACGGCAGAGGACGTTACCGGCTCTTCTTTGTCGGGAAATCCCCGGTGCACCGTATTGCCGGGAATGACGATGATGTCACCCTGGCACATCTCGTAGAACGTCTGATCAATAAAAAAAGTCCCTTTTCCCCTGTAGACGTAAACGAACTCATACCAGTGATGCAGATGGTCCGGCAGCTCATGCTGCGGGCTTTTTGTTTCCTTGTAGTGCAGAAGCAGAGAAAACGGCAACTCGTTGCCGAAAGTCTTTCGGATCGGTTTCATTGCCCCGCCTCCTTTGTTGAACTCTAGACTCTTACAGCCATCATATCAAAATAAGGTATAAATTTGTTTGTTTAAGCTATTTTTATTCTTTGATCCGATGCTTACAATAAGATGGAATGGAGGTGGGGTAATGCGTATTGACGCTCATCAGCATTACTGGAAGATTGACAGAAATGATTACGGATGGATTACACCCGAAATACCGGTGCTGTATCGGGATTATCTGCCCTCCGATCTTGAACCGCACTTGCAAAAACACGGAATCAGCCACACGATTGTGGTACAGGCTGCGCCAACGGTGGAGGAGACGGAATATATTCTTGAATTAAGCAAACATGCTGACTCTATAGCTGGCGTGATCGGGTGGCTGGACCTTGAGAGCCCGTTATTCAAAACGCAATACCGGCAGCTCTGCGAGCACCCGAAATTCACCGGCATTCGCGTGATGATACAGGAGATGGACAATCCCGGCATTCTTTTATCTACCCCCTATATAGAAGCGCTTTCATATTTAGCGGAGGAGGATCTTCCCGTCGACCTGCTTGTTCTGGCGGATCAGCTTCCGCAGCTTATAGAGCTGCTGGAACGGGTTCCAGGACTGAGAGGGGTCATCGATCATCTCGCGAAGCCGCCGATTGCATCAGACAGACTGGAGCCGTGGCGAACTCAGATGGCGGAGATTGCGCAGCATCCTGGCATTTACTGCAAGCTTTCCGGGATGGTGACAGAGGCTCATCCACAAGGCTGGACCCATGAGGATTTTACGGTCTATGTACATGAAATGCTGGACCTGTTTGGACCCGAAAGGCTGCTCTTCGGCAGCGATTGGCCCGTATGCCTTCAAGCCGCAACCTATGATGAAGTCATGGATATATTGCGGATAGCGTTGCAGGACCGGTTATCCCCGCAAGAGATGGAGCCAATCTTCGGAGCGAATGCGGCGAGATTTTACAAGTTAAATTCACAGTATATTGGAGGTTAGGCGCGATGAAGTACAGAAAGCTGGGGAATACGGGTCTGGATGTCTCTGTGTTAAGTTTCGGTGCGTCTTCACTTGGAAGCGTATTCCGGGAGGTTCCGAAGGAAGAGGGAATCCGCACGGTTCATACCGCTATCGACATGGGGATTAATCTCATTGACGTTTCTCCATATTACGGGTTGATGAAAGCGGAGACAGTACTTGGTGAGGCGCTGCAGACGGTTCCGAGGGACCGCTACATTATAAGCACGAAGGCCGGACGTTACGGTCAGGATGATTTTGATTTCTCCAAGAAACGGGTAATCCGCAGCGCGGAGGAAAGTATGCGCCGGCTGGGAACGGACTATCTGGATATTTTGCAGCTGCATGACATTGAATTCGGTTCGATGGAGCAGGTGATGGAAGAAGGGATTCCGGCCCTGGAGGAATTGAAGCAGTCCGGGAAGATCCGTTTCTTTGGTGTGACCGGCCTGCCCCTGAATGTCTTCGAAACGGTGTTGTCCCGAACCGCTCTGGATGTGATTCTGTCGTATTGCCATTATTCGCTGAACGATACCACGCTGCTTCGCCTCCTTCCGCTGCTGGAGCGGAAGGGAACCGGACTGATCAACGCGTCGCCCATTTCCATGGGCCTGCTGAGCAGCCGCCAGGTACCTGACTGGCATCCGGCGGGCGGGGACATCCAGGCTGCGTGCCAGCGTGCCGCCGAATACTGCCGGGATAAGGGAGAGGATATTACGAAGCTGGCGGTCCAGTTCTCCACTGCCAATGAGCAGATTCCGACAACCTTGGTAAGCACGGCGACACCGGCAAATATCCGCAACAATATATTGTGGACGGAAGAGCCGATGGATGAACAATTGCTGAAGGAAGTATTGGAGATCCTGAAGCCGATCGACGGCGCAACATGGCCGAGCGGCCGGCCGGAGTGGGACAAAGAGCGGGATCAGATCGGAGAGCGTCTATAATGAAGGGAATTATCTGCGAGGAAATCGGGAAATTCGTATACAGGGAAGATCTGCCGGAGCCGGAACTCCATGCGGGCGAAGCGATTGTAAGGATTCGCCGGATCGGTATTTGCGGTACCGATCTGCATGCTTACCGGGGCAACCAGCCTTATTTCACCTACCCGCGCGTGCTTGGACACGAGCTGTCCGGAACGATTGAGCACATTGGTGATAATCCGGGGGGCCTGCGGGCCGGCGAGCAGGTCAGTGTCATTCCATATCTTCATTGCGGCAAGTGCCGGGCCTGCCTGAGCGGCAAAACCAACTGCTGTCAGAATATGAGGGTGTTCGGCGTTCATTTGGACGGCGGAATGAGGGAACGAGTGGCCTTGCCTATACAAAATCTATTGAAAACGGAAGGGCTGTCGCTTGATCAGGCGGCCATGCTGGAGCCGCTGGCCATCGGCGCACACGCCGTCCGCCGCTCGGGTCTTGGCGCCGGGGACCAAGTCCTGGTTATCGGTGCCGGACCGATCGGTCTAGGAGTGATGGCAATGGCCAGATCTGCCGGAGCGAAGGTGATAGGCATGGATGTAAACGACGAACGTTTGGACTTTTGCAGGGAATGGGCGCAGGCAAAGCATACGGTGAACGCACTACGCGAGCCTAAGGAACAGTTGTCCAAGCTTACGGACGGCAGCTTCCTGCCCTATGTTATCGATTCCACCGGCAATCTTTCATCCATGGAAAGTGCCTTTGGTTTTGTCGGCCATGGGGGAACCTTGACCTATGTTGGCTTGGTGAAAGGCATGATTACCTTCAATGATCCCGATTTTCATGCACGTGAAATGACGGTACAGGGCAGCAGAAATGCCACCCGGGAAGACTTTGAGCGAGTCCTTGATGCCATCAAAGACGGTTACATCGATGTCGGCAGTTACATTACCAACCGCAGCAGATTTGCGGACATGATCAGCCGGTTCGAGAGCTGGCTCCAGCCAGAATCTAAGGTAATTAAGGCGCTGGTGGAGCTGGACTAATTACAATACCGTTATCGGTAAATTCATAAATGCTGATGGAAGGAGCGAAGCAATCATGATAAGCACGGAACGCCCTCAGCGGTTGTGGTACAGCGGGCCGGCGGGGGAATGGAATGAGGCATTGCCGATTGGAAACGGTCGGCTCGGTGCTATGATTTTTGGCGGTACAGCCGAGGAGAAGCTGCAGCTCAATGAGGATTCCGTATGGTACGGCGGTCCCCGCGACCGCAACAACGAGGACGCGCTGCCTCATTTGCACGAAATCCGCAAGCTGATTCTGGAGGGAAGGCTGAAGGAGGCAGAGGAACTGGCTGGAATGTCGATGGCGGGTCTTCCCGAAGCGCAGCGCCATTATATGCCGCTGGGGGAACTGCTGCTGTCCTTTGGCGGTCACGGACAGCCTGCCGAAGAGTATAGAAGAGAGCTTGATCTGGAGAACGGTGTATCCCGGATCAGTTATAGGATCGGTGAGGTTCAGTATATCCGGGAGATGTTTGCCAGCTATCCGGATCAGGCCATTTCCATCCGAATTTCGACCGACCATAAGGACGGGATTTCCTTAAAAGCAAGGTTTAACCGCCACAACTGGAGATATCTGGAGAGAATAGAAAAGTGGCAAAACAGCGGGCTGGCGGTGAGCGGTGAGTGCGGCGGCAAGGGAGGCAGCTCATTTGCTGCTGTCTTGAAGGCAGTAACGGAAGACGGCATTTGCCGGACCATAGGCGAGTATTTGCTGGTGGATGGCGCAAGCTCAGTTACGCTGCTGCTTGCCGCAGGAACCTCTTTCCGTCACCCCGATCCGGAGCTTTATGCCAAGAGACAGCTGGAAGAGCTGAGCCGGGTTCCCTATCAAGAGCTGCTGTCCCGGCATATCTCGGATTACCGTAAATTGTACGGGCGGGTTGAGCTGACACTGCCGGAGAACCCGCACCAGTGTGCGTTGCCGACCGACGAACGGCTGGAACGGTTTCGCAAGGGGGAGGAGGACAACGGGCTGATAGCGACCTATTTCCAGTATGGCCGCTATTTACTTATCGCCTCCAGCCGCCAAGGCTCCTTACCCGCCAATCTGCAGGGGATCTGGAACGACAGCTTCACCCCGGCCTGGGACAGCAAATTTACGATTAATATCAATGCGCAAATGAATTATTGGCCTGCGGAGACCTGCAACCTCGCTGAATGTCATGAGCCGCTGTTTGATCTGATCGAGCGGATGCGGCTGCCGGGGAGGGTCACAGCCAGGGTCATGTACGGCTGCGGTGGTTTCACTGCGCATCATAATACGGATATCTGGGCAGACACGGCTCCGCAGGATACCTACCTGCCGGCTTCCTTTTGGCCGCTTGGCGCCGCGTGGCTGTGCCTGCACCTTTGGGAGCACTACCGGTTCAGCCAGGATCGTTATTTTCTGGCACAGGCGTATGAGACGATGAAGGAGGCCGCTCAGTTCCTGCTTGATTATTTGATCGAAGACGCCGACGGACGGCTGATTACCTGTCCGTCCGTTTCCCCTGAGAACACCTATAAGCTGCCCAGCGGCGAATCGGGAGTGCTCTGCGCCGGGGCATCGATGGATTTTCAGATTATAGACGCCCTGTTCGGGGCCTGCATCCGCAGTGCCGAAATCATTGGCAGGGATGAGGCGTTCCGCGAAGAACTCTCCGCCGCCCTGAGGCGTCTTCCTAAACCGCAAATCGGAAAATACGGCCAGATTCAGGAGTGGATGGAGGATTATGAAGAAGTGGAGCCCGGGCACCGGCACATCTCGCACTTATTTGCGCTGTACCCCGGCGACGCCTTCACCGTGGAGCGTACACCGGAGCTGGCTGAAGCGGCGCGGACGACACTGGAACGCAGGCTAGCCAACGGCGGCGGCCACACCGGCTGGAGCCGGGCCTGGATCATAAACTTCTGGGCCAGATTGAAGGATGAGGACAAAGCCTACGCAAACGTCCGCGCTCTTCTGGAGCATTCGACATTGCCTAACCTGTTTGATAACCACCCTCCATTCCAGATTGACGGTAATTTTGGAGGAGCGGCGGGGATTGCCGAAATGCTGCTGCAAAGCCATACCGAGAGAATTGAGCTGCTGCCCGCTTTGCCGCAAAGCTGGAGCGAGGGAAGCGTCAAGGGTCTGCGGGCTAGGGGGGGATATATCCTCGACTTTGCCTGGGAAGAGGGCGTTGTTACGAGAGCAGTTGTGACATGCACCGTTTCCGGTCCTTGCCGGCTGGAGGGTCCTGGTCTTGATTCCGTTTCGTTCACCGGAGAAGCCGGAAGCACTTATACATTCATCCGTTAAGAAAATAGGAAGATGCCTGTTCTGTCTGTATAATAGAACTGGGCTGGCTGGGGTTGGCGTATTACGCCAGCCCTATTCTGTTCAGCACGAGCTTTACCAAAGGAAAAACGTTTACTATAATCCGGTATGTACATGCCGTGTACGTTAACAATTCTAAGGAGTATATAAGCAGCAAGCGTTTTCATATTTCATATTTTTAGGGGGTAAGAACTATAGTTTATGAATTGGAAGCGTATTCTTGGAAGGTATAATTAATGATATCACCAGGTGATTGACAGCAAACAAAAAGCAATTAGCCAAAAAGGGGAGGCATAACAAAATGCACAAAACGGCAAAACGTTCAACCCGGGCAATAGCAGCTGGTACATTCGCGCTTGCACTGGCACTGACAGGCTGCAGCTCGAACAACACAAACAACGCAAACGGCAACACAGCGAATGGGGGAGACGCTAGTCCGGCGGCAAATGCAGGAAACGCTAGTCCGGCGGCAAATGGAGACGATAATGCTCCTGTAACATTCTCGGTATTTTTGGCCAGTCCTGGGCAGACGCCTACGGAGGACAACAAGATTCTCAAACTGATTAAAGAAAAAACCGGCGTCAGCTTTAAAACGGAGCTTCTGGTGGGCGACCTGCAGCAGAAGCTGGGGGTTATGATTGCCGGAGGAGATTACCCGGACCTTATGTCGGGCGATGACAAATTACTCAATGCCAAGGCGTACATTCCCCTTGAAGATTTGATTGAGAAGTACGCTCCCAACCTGAAAAAACATTATGCCGCGGTCTGGAATCAGATCAAGGATGAGACCGACGGACATATCTACGTTCTGCCAAGCTATGGGGTTTATCAAGGAAAGATTACCGAACCAACTTATCAGGGACCAGGCTTCTGGCTTCAAAAGGCAGTGCTTGAGGAAATGGGATATCCGACTCCTAAGACTCTGGATGAATATTTCGATATCATCGCTAAATATAAAGAAAAGCACCCGGATATGATCGGATTTGAATCGCTCAACTTCGACTGGCGTGTATTCCCGCTTCAGAACGCTCCTGAGCATTTGGCGGGCCATCCGAATGACGGTGGCGTTATTGTAGACAACAACAAAGCGCAGATTTTTGCCGATAAGGACATTTCTAAGACCTATTATAAGAAGCTTAATGAAATTAACGCTCAAGGTTTGATGGATAAAGAAGCTTTCGTACAGAACTACGACCAGTACCTGGCCAAAATCGCAAGCGGTAAAGTCATCGGTATGTTTGACCAGCACTGGAACTTCCAGGATGGGGAAACCTCTTTGATTTCCCAGGGTAAAATTGAAAATACCTATATCGGCTTCCCTCTGCTCTATCCGGGCGCTGAGGAATGGTATCGTGACCGCGGAGCGGTCGGCACCAACCGCGGATTAGGGATATCGATCAATGCCAAGGACCCTGTCCGGATTATCAAATTCCTGGATCAGATGATTACAGAAGATTGGCAGAAAACTCTCCAATGGGGCGTCAAAGGCGAAGACTATGAAGTGAAGGAAGACGGCATGTTCTACCGGACGCCGGAACAACGGGCAAATGCGGATCAAACAAGCTGGCAGTTGGCTAACAAAATCACGACTATGTTTGGTTATATGCCGAAAATTCAAGGTACCTACAGCGACGGGAATGCAGCTGATGCCGGAACTCAGCCGCAGGAATTCTTCGACAGTCTGAAACCTTATGATCAGAAAATCCTGAAAGCGTATAACAAGAAAACATGGTCCGAATTCTTCAAGGAACCGAAAGAAAATTATATCTACTTCCCTGCTTACTCCATCGTTCTTAAGGACGGTTCGGCAGCCAAGCTTGCGCAGTCCAAGCTGAATGACCTTCAAGTCAAATATTTGCCGAAGGCCATTATGGCAAGTCCCGATGAATTTGAAGGGGTCTGGCAAGATTATGTCGACCGCATTCATAAGCTGGACATCAAGGCTTATGAAGACCGGATAAATGAAGGTATCCAGCAGCGCATCGAAAAGTGGAGTGTGAAGTAGTCGGTTTCAAGACAAAGAATAGAGCGGGAAATCGTATTTCCCGCTCTTCATTAATCCGGATAGTATGGAGAGAATGATTTTACAGGAGGGGAACACTAATGTCTGATGCCGTACTGGACAAACAGGTCAAAACTCAGAAGACCAGAAAACGCAAAGTCGATCCGGAAATCGGTGTGAGTCTTAGCTGGAAAACGCTGAAAATGCAGAAGCAGCTTGTTTTCATGTCC
The DNA here is from genome assembly GCF_017086365.1 of Paenibacillus tianjinensis. Taxonomy (NCBI): domain Bacteria; kingdom Bacillati; phylum Bacillota; class Bacilli; order Caryophanales; family Paenibacillaceae; genus Paenibacillus; species Paenibacillus tianjinensis. Next base: position 1,479,537 of record NZ_CP070969.1, read on the forward strand.
GTACCGATTGCCATTTATTTAATTATCTTTAACTATGCTCCCATTTGGGGCTGGTTAATGGCCTTTCAGAACTACCGCCCGGCGCTCTCTTTCGGCAAGCAAGAGTGGGTAGGCTTGCAGCAGTTCAAATTTCTATTTTCAGATGAGACCTTTATGATGGTGCTGCGCAACACGATCGCCATGAGCTTTATTAACCTTGTGCTTGGCACTGTTACGGCAATCGGTCTGGCTTTGCTGCTAAATGAGATCAGAGCTAAGTTTTTCAAGCGTATCGTTCAGTCTATTTCGTATTTGCCGCACTTCTTGTCCTGGGTTATCGCAGCGGGCATCGTTGCTACTTCACTGTCGATTGATGACGGAATTGTCAATATCGTCTTAATGAAGCTTCACTTAATTAAAGAACCGATTATGTGGCTCAGTGAAGGAAAATATTTCTGGGGCATTATCGGGGCTTCGAACGTGTGGAAAGAGGTGGGCTGGGGTACCATCATTTATCTGGCAGCCATTACCTCGATCGATCCTTCTCTGTATGAGGCAGCGTCCATTGACGGCGCTAAACGTTTTCAGAAGATGCGCTATGTCACTCTTCCGGGGATCAAATCCACATTTGTTATTTTGCTCATTATGAACATCGGACATATTCTGGATGCCGGCTTTGAACTCCAATATTTGCTTGGTAACGGTCTTACTGTGGACTGGTCGCAAACCATTGATATCTTTGTAGTGAAATATGGTATCTCTATGGGGAATTATTCTCTGGCTACGGCTGCAGGGATCTTCAAAACCATCGTCAGTGTCATTCTCGTATTCATCGCAAATTATATCGCAAAACGCCTCGGCGAAGAGCGATTAGTATAGAGGAGGAAGCCCATATGAAAGCTGTGACGAAAAGTTCAGGCCGCATTGAGCCGATTGTATTTCATACGATCAACACCATATTTATGCTCTTTGTGGTTGCCATCACGCTCTATCCATTCCTCCACACGCTGGCTGTTTCTTTCAATGACGGCAGTGACACTCTTGCCGGTGGAATATATTTCTGGCCCCGTGCCTGGACCATGGAGAACTACAGAGCCGTCTTTATTACAGGGACGATTTACCATGCCGCTTTTATCTCTGTGTCCCGTACGGTGCTCTCGACGGTATTCGGCGTTTTTCTGACTACGATGCTGGCGTATACACTGGCGCAGCCACAATACATTCTCCGTAAAAAAATTGGCATGCTGTTCATCCTGACCATGTATTTCAATGCCGGACTGATTCCAAATTATTTCCTTATTAAACAGTTAGGCCTGCTTCATAGCTTTATGGTCTATATCCTTCCAAGCTTGGTCAGCGCCTTCAACCTGATTATCATCCGTACGTATATCCGTTCCCTCCCGGCCGGCCTCATAGAGTCGGCAAAAATCGACGGTGCGGGAGAATTCAGAATTTTCTGGAAAATCATCTTTCCACTGTGTACACCTGTACTGGCAACCGTAGCTTTATTCATCGCCGTAGGCGCATGGAACTCCTGGTTTGACACGTTCCTGTATGCGTCTTCAGATATCAATCTGAGCACACTGCAATATGAAATGATGAAGCTGCTCGGTTCCACCATGAGCACGAACAACGATCCTTCTGCGCTGGCAGGCAATCAGCACAATCAGATGCAGGCCCTGGTGACACCGGCTTCCATCCGTGCAGCCATCACTATCGTTACCGCAGTACCGATTTTGTTCGTATACCCTTTTTTACAGAAGTACTTCGTGGTAGGATTAAACTTGGGTAGTGTTAAAGAATAACTGAATTAATAATATCTAAATGATTGTATGTTAATGAGAACCGTTTCGGCAGTGACCGAAGCGGTTTCTCCTGTTCCACAAGGTATAGCTTTCAGAAATCAGAGAATTTAGACATAAAGAGGGTGATGCCAATGCTTAAGGTACTTTTTGCCGACGATGAGCCGCTGATGCTTGAAGGGCTTCGATTCTTAGTGGACTGGGAGGAATTGGACTTTGAAGTGTGCGGCGAGGCTCTGGATGGCGAAGATGCGCTGCAGCTTATCCATAGCACAAGGCCTGATTTGGTCATAACTGATGTACGTATGCCTGTGATCGATGGCCTTGAACTCATTAAGAAATTTGCAGAAAGTGATTTCCAGCCGAAGTTCATCATCTTTAGCGGTTATGCTGACTTCGAGTATGCGAAGGAAGCGCTTAGATACGGTGTGTCCAATTATTTGACCAAACCCTTAGATGAAAGAGAATTGACAGAGGCTCTGCAGACTGTAGCTGAACAAATACGCGCTGAGCGCAAGCTTGCTTCACGGCGCGAAGCGGTTTCCGCCTTCATACAGGCGGAAACGGTATCCCGTCTCCTCATGCGGGAGAATACTGCAGAAGAAGTGGAAGAGGCACTTAAAACGCTGAGTATACATCCGGGCTCCCGGATATGCTGTGTATTGGCTCAGGGAGATTCGCTCGACAGCTCACATTTGCGAAGACAAGTGTATTCGCTGAGTGTCGAGGAAATGTTTATCAATATAACCGCGTATCCTTTTATGGCCGGAACCCGTAAGTATGGCTATTTGCTGGTCTTCCCGGCGGAAGGCCCGGAGCTAGACCGGAGGATGCTGGCAAGCTGGATTAATGAAATGCGGACTCAGTTTAGCAGACAGGTTCTTTTCTCGGTAAGTCTTGAGCATCAAGGTACCGCATTTCTGAATACTGCGTATAATGAAGCCCTGGCAGCTGAGCTATGCCGGCCGGATGTGAACACCCCCGAAATTAGTTTCTTCCAGAAGCAGGACAAGGATCAAATGGCGCTGCTTCCGGCAGGGATGAAGAAATCGCTGCTCCAATCGGTTACCGAAGGGCAGCTTGAACCATTAAGCTCCCAACTCAGCGATGTATTTAAAATTTTCTCTGCGGATAGTACTTCATGTGCATGGATCGATGCTTTCCTGAGCAACATCAAAGCTGAACTGCTCCGTGAAATCGAGGTCAGAGGAGGAGATTCGGCAATATGGGCGGATAAATGGTTTCCACCCCGTGTAACCGCTTGCTGCCTGCCGCTGCTTGAGCGGCAGACGATGGAGGATTTGCACGAAGTTGCCGAATGGTTCGCCTCAGCAGACAATAATCAGGAGGACACGCTTGTTACAACGGCGATTGACTATGTGCGGGCGCACTATCAGGAGAAGCTGAAGCTGCAGGATATTGCCAAGCATTTACACGTGAATTCTGCCTATCTGGGACAACGGATCAAGAAACGTTATGGCATCTCTTTTAACGATTTTCTTCATGAATACCGGATAGAAAAAGCCAAGAAACTGCTGCGCCGGACGGATATGTGCATTTCTGATATTTCGGAGCGTGTGGGCTATTCGGATGCCGATTTATTCGCGGCCAAGTTCAAAGCGCTAAATGGCGTCTCGCCTTCGGTGTACAAGAAGGGCTGATTCAAGGGGGAGGAGAGCAGCATGAAGGGCAAAAGGAAACCATCAGCCATCGTCAATGATATTCCGCTCAAATACAAATTTCTGTTTATCTATTTGCTATGTGTTCTTGTCCCTATACTCAGCATTAACGGCCTCTTTTATGTTCAGATCAGCCGTAATGTAGATACCCGCGAAAGAGAGAATCTTGAGATTTCAGTTGACCGGGTGGTCTATGATCTGATGCAGATCGTGAATGAATGTGTGGCGATCAGCAATACGGTTGCCGCAGACCGTGCTTATAATGAAATCATGGATGTAGCCTACCCGGATAATGAGGCATATTATGATGCCTATAGCGATGTTCTGAGGGACAAAATGTGGCAATATAGCAATCTGCATTCCTATATTTATTGGATGGGTGTGTATACTACGAATCCGACCTTCCAGAACGGTGGCAGTTACTTTATGCTGTCAGACAACGACAAGAAGAGTGAATGGTACCGCAAAATATCCAGTGGCTCGGACAAAGTGCTGTTAACCTCTTATCAGGGAACCAACCCGCTCAATCCGCCCCAGCAAGAAGTGTTTGTCAGCCTTATCCGCAAATTGGATAACTTTACTGGACAGCCCTACCATAAATATCTGCGAATCGATCTGCGGTTGAACAATGTGCAGGGGCTGTTCCAGAAGGAACGCGACTATTTGCAGTTCAAGCTTCTGGATGAGCAGAATCGTGTCGTGCTGGAATCGGATCATTCCTTCTACTCAACGGATAAAAATGCGCTGTTGAAAGTAGATACGGACGACAGCCAGCCGTCCAAGCAGATTGTCCGAACCTTGGGCAGTGCAGGATATACTGAGGGCTGGAGGCTGATCGGAATCCCGGAAGGCAGAAAAAGCAATGGTGAGATGAGCCATGCGCTGCGGATTTCGTTAATTTTTGCTGTATTGACGATAATTATTCCCACACTATTAATGATAGTTATTTTACAATCCTATAATCTGAGGGTAAGGCTGCTCTACAAACATATGAAGCTGGTCAAATACGAACAGTTTGAGAATATTGATATGTATGAGGGGAAAGACGAGATCGGTGGTTTGATCCGCAGCTTCAATCTGATGACGGAGAAAATCCGCAATTTGATCAATGATGTATATAAGCTGGAAATCCAGAAAAAGGATCTTGAGCTTGAGCAGGTGAGGGCCGAATTGAACTATCTGGAAAGTCAGGTGGACCCGCATTTCCTCTTCAATACGTTGAACGCCATATTGGTCATATGCAAAAAATACAAGTATGAAGAGGTCACCGATGTTATCCGGAATTTGGCTCTTATTCTGCGCAGGCTGTTAAGCTGGAAGGACGATCTGATTACCGTCGAAGAAGAAATATCTTTTATAGAAATGTATTTGCAGATTGAAAAATTCCGCTTTCAGAGCCGGTTCACTTATGACATTGATATCGACCCTGCGGTGCTGAATTGGCGGATTCCCAAAATGAGCATTCAGGCGCTGGTGGAGAATTCCTGTAAGCATGGTCTGCAGTCAGTCAAAGGAGCAAGGAAGATTCACGTGTCTGCATCCAGGAACGATTCAGGCCTAATCATTACTGTGACAGATAACGGGAAGGGAATTGAGAAGGAAAAGCTGAAATGGATCGAGTCCCACCTGCAATCAGAGCAAGACACCGGCCAAAATATCGGGCTCCGAAATGTCTATAAACGCCTGATGTTGTATTATGACAGCAGAGCCGGGTTCAGCATTCAGAGCACCGAGTATGAACAGACGGCGATTACTATTCAAATTCCTATAGACCTGGCATTAGTCCCAAAAGTGGAGGAATCCCATGTATAAGGTAGTTTTAGCTGACGATGAAACGATTGCATTAGAGGGATTAAGAATGTTGACCGACTGGGAGGAACTGGGCTTTGAAATCTGCGGAGCATGCGAGAATGGGGAAGAAGCATTGATCGCCATTGATGAATGCTCGCCAGATCTTGTGATTACAGATATCCGCATGCCCGGCATCGATGGATTGGAGCTAATCAAGCGCGTACGCCAGCTGGACATGGAGCAGCCCCTATTCATCGTTCTCAGCGGTTACGGCGAGTTTGAATACGCACGGACAGCCATCCGTTATGGTGTGAGACACTACTTGCTGAAGCCTGTCATTGAAGCGGAGTGGGAAAAGGCGCTTGCTGATATTACGGACGAGCTGGAAAAACGTGTCAAGCACAAGATGCAGCAGGACATGCTGGCGAACCGGCTTCTTCCCGTTGCGATCGCCCGAATGGTTGAAGGGCAGTGGGCCGAGCCGGAAGAAGAGATTGCTGAGCAGATGGATCGTCTGGACGAGGCGGCTTCAGGATGGACTTATATACATGTGGATGGCCCCAAATGCCTTATCACGGACATCTGCCGGAAGCTCTCTGGGGCGGTGGGCGCCTTGTTCATTGATTTGCCGGGTGATCAGGCGGGGCTTGTCGTGGAGAGTTCAGCATCTGCGGCGGAGCTGGCAAGACTTGTATATGCCGAGCTGTCACAGAACAGCAGCGTGAAGGGATCTGTGAGCATCGGGCCTAGCGTGCAATCTCTACGGGAGCTGACCGTATCCTATATGGTGGCAGTAGGGGGTGCCGCCCGCCATCTTTTTTATTCGGAAGCAAGCGGACCTATTGATACTACCATGGATTCACGGAACCAGCTTAGCTATAATCTTCCCTCCGCAGATCTGACTGAGGAGCTGATGGGCGCAGTGGAACGATTACAGGAGCAGAAAGTCTGGTACCAATTGAAGGAAATGTTCAGAATGTTTGAAGTGAACAGAACTGCGCCTGAGGTTGTTCAGATGACCAGCATCGATATCATGCTGAAAAGTATGGAGCTGGTGAAGGAGTTCGGGGGAAAGGCTGAGCAGTGGAGTGATTCTTTTGAGTTTTTCAAAACCGAGCCCAAGTCGCTCACAGTGCTGGAAGACATCCTTGGAGATTTGCTGAATTCATGTATGGAATATATCAGGCAGCATAAGGAACGCGGATCCGAGCATCCGCTTGTACAGGTGGAATGTTTCTTGAAGGAGAATTATTCCAAGCCTTTAACCGTGAAAGAAATTGCGGAGCACTTTTATATCAATCCGGTATACCTGGGCCAGGCCTTTATTAAAAAGAACAGTATCAGCATACTTGAATATATTCATAATTTGCGCATTGAACAAGCCAAGAAGCGGTTGATTGAAACGGGCGAGACCGTCAGGAAGATTGCAGAGAATGTGGGTTATGTTCATTACCATCATTTTTTAAGAGAGTTTGAAAAGCGGACTGCACTGAAACCGGTCGCTTATCGCAACCAGGCTGGAGCCGAAAAATGACGGGTATCCTTCTTTAGTATAGTAATGGTAAACGCATACAAAAGAGATATCATAGACTTAACTGTCTCTCTACATTCAGATTAGGAGGTTATCGATGATGGCACAGCCAAACAGCGGGTTACCCGCTTTGCATGAAATGTTCCGGGACGCCTTCAAGATTGGCGCTGCGGTCAGCATGGATGTATTATCTGGGCAAGCTTCTTTCATTGCCAAGCATTTCAATAGCATTACTGCCGAGAATGTAATGAAGCCGGAGGAAGTCCAACCGCAGGAAGGAATTTATACCTTTGATGCAGCCGACCGTATTTTTGAGTTTGCGGAGGACAATCACATCGCAGTAAGGGGCCATACCCTGCTATGGCACAATCAGACAGGAGACTGGATGTTCCGCAATTCAGAAGGGGGTCCGTGCACCAGAGAACAGCTGCTCGGCCGCCTGCGAACCCATATCAACACTGTTGTAGGCCGGTACCGCGGGAAGGCTTATGCCTGGGATGTGGTGAATGAAGCCGTTGAGGATAAATCCGGCCAATACCTGAGGGATACGAAATGGCTGGAAATTCTCGGGGAGGACTATCTCCGTGAGGCTTTTGAAATGGCCCATCAAGCCGACCCGGACGCCCTGCTGTTCTATAACGACTATAATGAGACCGATCCGGTTAAACGGGACAAAATCTACAAGCTGGTCCGCAATTTGCTCAATCAAAATACACCTATTCACGGGATAGGCATGCAGGCACACTGGAATATCTATGGCCCGACAATTGGTGAAATCCGCAGTGCGCTTGAGCTATATGCCTCTCTTGGCCTTAGAATCCACATTACCGAGCTCGATCTTTCCATGTTCCGGTTCGAAGATGAGCGGGCGGATTTGAAAGCGCCAACAGTTGAGATGCTTAAGCTTCAGGAAGAACGTTATGCAGAGATTTTTGCTGTTCTGCTGGAATACAGAAAGGTCATTGACTCTGTTACATTCTGGGGTGTAGCTGATGACTATACATGGCTGGATGATTTTCCAGTCCGGGGGCGTAAAAACTGGCCGTTTCTGTTCGACGTAAACCACCAGCCCAAAGCTTCGTTTGGACGGATTGCCGATCTGGCTGCTTCTAAAGGATAACAATTGATGAGGTCCGGGAAATTCAAAATAGGAGGAAGAAAATGACAGTTCAATTAAATCAGGCCATAGGGAAGGTTCCGCCTAACGGTAATCCGGTGGTAGCAAATCGATACGGGGCCGATCCGTATGCACTGGTATTCAAAGACCGGGTCTATTTGTACATGACCCATGACGCGCTGGAGTACGACGGAAGCGGTGCGATAATAGAAAACACTTACAGCAGTATCAATAAGATTGCGGTAATCTCCTCCTGCGATTTAATCAACTGGACCGATCATGGTGAAATTAGGGTAGCCGGGCCGGATGGGGCGGCCAAGTGGGCTACCCAGTCCTGGGCGCCTGCAGCAGTCCACAAGGTGATCGAAGGCAAAGATAAATTCTTCCTGTACTTCGCCAATAATGCCAGCGGTATCGGCGTTCTGACGAGTGACAGTCCGGAGGGGCCATGGGTTGACCCTATTGGTGAGGCACTTATTTTGCGTTCCACTCCGGGAGTGGAGGATGTAACCTGGCTTTTCGACCCGGCGGTTCTGGTTGATGATGATGGCAAGAGTTACATTTATTTCGGTGGCGGGGTACCGGAAGGACAATACGCGGAGCCGGGCACAGCACGGGTAATGAAGCTGGGAGAGGACATGACCAGCGTAGTAGGTACTGCGGAGGTTATTCCCGCTCCGTTCATGTTCGAGGATGCCGGGATACATAAACGGGAGGGCATCTATTACTATACCTACTGTTCTAATTTCTATGATGGGGAACGTCCGGAAGGCAGTCCTCCTGCGGGAGAGATTGCCTATATGACGAGCAACAAACCCATGGGTCCCTGGACTTATCATAAGACGATATTAAAGAATCCGGGGCATTTTTTCGGAGTGTCAGGCAATAACCATCATGCCATATTCCAATTTCATGATGAATGGTATATTGCCTATCATGCACAAACCTTGTCCAAAGCACAGGGAATTGCGAACGGCTACCGTTCGACGCATCTGGGCCGCATTTTTCATAACGAGGATGGGTCTATCCGGGAGGTTGAAGCAGACTATAAAGGTGTACAGCAAATCAAACCTTTATGCCCGTATCAACATGTGCAGGCGGTGACAATGGGATGGAGCGCAGGCGTAAAGACAGCATTCGAGGCGGCCGCGGGAGAACGGGTAGTAACCGACATTGACAGTGGAGACTGGATCGGGTTAGCCGGTGTCGATTTCGGAAGTAAAGGTGCCGTAGCATTCTGTGCAACTGTCATAAGCCTTGAAGACGGCGGTGCGATTGAACTGCATCTGGATGATCCGGCAGGTCAATTGATTGGCGAACTGCCTGTTCCCGCTGCGAACGGGCCGGTGAAGCAGAGGGAACTTAAGACGGAGGTTAAAGGAGTCGAAGGAACCCGGGACCTGTATCTGGTGTTTATAGGGAATACAGGGACTCCATTATTCCAGCTTGTATCCTGGCAGTTTATGCAGTAGAGGAATACATCCAGGGAGGGACAATACAGTGAATACCGCTACCATAACCAATCCCATTATGTGGGCAGATGTTCCGGATGTTGACGTAATCCGGGTCGGCCCTGCATTCTATATGGTCAGCACAAGCATGCATTCCATGCCGGGCTGTCCGATTATGAAATCGGTTAACTTGAAAGATTGGGAAATTGTGAATTATGTATTTGATACCTTTGAAGATAATGATGCCCATCGGCTGATGGACGGAAGAGGTATTTATGGAAAGGGCTCTTGGGCGGCCTCCCTCCGTTACAAGGACGGGGTATTCTACGTTTGTTTTTCATCCAATGACATGGACCAGTTCTATATCTACCGCACGGAGGATATCGAACATGGAATATGGGAGCGTTCGGTGATACCGGGGCTTCACCATGACCCAGGCTTGCTGCTGGATGACAACGGCCGTAATTATGTGATCTACGGTAATGGGGATATCCGTATTAAGGAGCTGACGGAAGATCTTACAGCCGTGATGCCGGGTGGAACCGATCAGCTGCTGCTCGAAGGCGAACGGAGAGACATCGGTCTGCGGATCGAGGGCTGTCATGCGTATAAGCTGAACGGTTATTACTATTTGTTCTTTATTGAATGGCCGCAAACCGGAAATATGCGCAGACGTCAAATCTGCTATCGTTCGCGCGAGCTTCTGGGTCCCTATGAACGGGAAATTATTCTGGACGATGATCTGGGCTACCATAATAAAGGTGTGGCACAAGGTGGCATTGTTGATACCCCGGATCATGATTGGTATGCTGTGCTGTTCCAGGATCATGATGCTGTCGGGCGGATTCCCTGTGTGCTTCCTGTGAGCTGGGAGAACGATTGGCCGGTCATCGGGATCAATGGCTCAGTTCCTCCCATTGTTGAGACAAAGTTGCCTGTTGCGGAACCGAAGCCTCTGGTAATCAGCGATGAGTTCGACTATGCGTCCAACCGGCTGGCCCTGAACTGGCAGTGGAACCATAATCCTGACAATGGGTTATGGTCTGTAACAGAGCGGCCGGGCCATCTGCGGCTCCACACCGGTCCATTAACAGACAGTATTCTATTTGCACGCAATACGCTGACGCAACGTACGGAAGGTCCGGCCTGCAGCGCGGAGACAGTGGTTGAGATTTCGGGAATGAAGCCCGGTGACCGGGCAGGGATGGTAGCCCTACAGAATGGTTTTGGCACGATTAGGATTGCAGCCGGGGAGCCGGGACAGTTCAGCATTGATATGTGTGTTAACGGCGGAGAAGGCCGCGAGGAGACGGTGGAGAGTATCGTGTTTACCGGTGAGCGGGTTTATCTCAAAATTGACTTCAATTTTGAGGATAGCCTTGACCAGGCACATTTCTTCTATTCGGAAGACGGGACAGCGTGGAAGCCCGTCGGCCGGACGCTGCATATGAAATACACGCTGGATCATTTTATGGGATACAGAATTGGACTGTTTAATTATGCGACTCATCAGTCCGGCGGTTATGCGGATTTCGATTATTTTCATTATCATAGGCGGAATTAGGACTAGGTCTGTAGACGTACAGAGCTAACTATGCCACAAATGACAATGCAAAGGGCGGCCACGTATGGACCGCCCTTTGCATTGGATATAAACGGCTTGGGTTGTTAATCGTTTGCTTTATAGTTCTAACCCGGCCTTCGGTTCTTTGGAGGCGAGTTTTTCCCGGTAAGCCTTGGGGGAGTAACCTGTAAGCTGCCGAAACTGTCTGCAGAAATGCTCGACATTGGCATAACCGCAAAGCGTTGCGACTTCAGCAATTTTATGCGGACCGAAGCCAAGCTTTTCTTTGGCCAAACGGATCCGGCAATGAATGACATCCTCCATGCAGGAGATACCGAAGGTGGATTTATATATCGTTTGCAGATAGCCTGCACTGATATGCAGATACTCTGCCATTAAGGAAACAGTCCAAGGCTGGCCGGGGTTATTGTAAACAGTCTTGCGCAAGTTCAGAAGATTATAGTATTGCGGGCTCAGCTTATCTTGGGACGCTTCGCACAGCTTATTAAACATAATTCTAAACAGGTAGTCAATGGAAAGCTCCCGGTAATCATTCTGAAAAGTATGTTCAAAGGTCAACAGCTGAAACAGCTGGTGGCAATAGCTGGGGTCCGGAAGTGAAAATGGAATGCCGACAGGCAAGGCGGTTTCTGTAATATAGGACTCATCCGCATCAAAACGGACCCAGTCATTAATATATTTATTGGAGCAGGCACGGTAATAAATTTTGTGCTTAGGCGGATAAAGAACAACGGAGTGGGCCGGGAACTCTTTCAATTCTCCGTGCACTTCAAACAATGCCGCAGTTTGGGTGAGCACCAGAAGCCAGGCATCATGGCCACCGGGTATGCTGAACACAAAATCTTCAGAATGAGTAGCGTCGAATTCGACATAATGAATTTTTGGCATCAGTTTCTCCTTTCTTCGGATACATCAATTAATGGACAGGATAGATCATTGTTTGGAATTCAGTATTTTTCTATAATTATATTGCAAATCAAGGTAATTTGGAGATTATTTCTGAATTCTACCACAGAATATGATTTTCTGGTCATTAGAAATTATCAATAATGAAGGAAGGATGTTTGTTAATGATAGCACATCAAAAGGAAGAGCGGAATTATATCCTTTGCTATACCCGGTTACCGCAGGAGGATATGGTGTATGCTCCGAAACTGGCGCACAGCATGCATTTGGCCTATTGCAGCGACGGGCTTCTTTTTCAGGAATTAAACCATAATTCGGGGGTTCTATTCGCCAGAGCGACAGAGAACGAGGATGGCACACTCCGGGCCAAGAGCCTGAAGAATCCGTATCTGTTTCACACCTCCGAGGGGAATTTCGGGGTGATTGCAGTCCGTACGGAGGCGGAAGGCGAAGCCGATGCAGAGAGCAAGGGGAAAGTGCTGCTGTTCTCCTCTGTTGATTTGCTGCAGTACAACGAAGTTGGACTGCTGGAGCTTAAGGCAGATACCTTTGTAAGCGATGTCTCCTGCGAATACGATACCGGCCGGAAAGGCTATCTGATCCGCTGGATCGATGAGCTGGGGAACGGCTATCAGAATTTTATAGCCGATATCATGAGCATGAAGGATATCTCCGCACCGGAAGCGGCACAGCCCTTTACTCTAGACACAGTGCTTTCCGATATTGAAGGGATTCTGCCGCGCAACTACATCCCGGTATCCAAGGATATAGCCCGCAGGCTCTACTGTAAGCTTACGGTTCCGACCAACATTGCCATTGAAGTTCCGGACCGCGTGAGAGCGGCATCGGAATCGGATTTGCAAGAGATCCGGGCGACGGCTCTGTACAGCGACGGCACCAAAGCACTGAAGAGAGTGGACTGGAATACGGATGAAATCGATTGGGAGCAGGCGGGGACCTATAGAATTTCCGGTGAAGTTCATCAGGATCATTATCCGTTTCCAATTGCGTTCGACCGTGCAGACCCCTGCATTGCCAAATGGAAAGGAAAATATTATTTCATTGCCACGAACGATGCAGACCAAAATCACACGTTATATATGCGGGAAGCCGATACGATCCCTGGGCTGGTAGATGCCGAGGAAGCACTGATTCTGGATTCGAATACCTATGAGCAGATCGGCGGGCTGCTGTGGGCGCCGGAATTCCATATCATTGAGGATGAACTTTATATCTTTCATGCGGCAACACCAGGTGAGTTCCTGTATGAAGAGTCGCATGTCATGAAGCTGCGGCCAGAAGGGAATCCGATGTGCGCTGCTGACTGGTCGATGCCTAAGCGTGTAGTAAAGAATGATGGTACATATTTGTGTGAAGCGGGCAAGACGATTTCCCTCGATATGACCGTAATACAATGGAACGGAGAGTATTACGCCGCATGGTCGGAGCGCCAGTTCGTGCCTGTCGATCTTGGAGCCTGGATCTATATTGCCAGAATCGACCCGCAGGAGCCGTGGAAGCTGACCAGTGATCCGGTGCTTTTGACAAAACCCGATTACGGGTGGGCCAATAATCATACCTTTGTAGATGAAGGACCGTTCGCTCTCTACACCGATGAGAAGTTATTCTTGACCTTTGCCAGCGCGGCGGTGGATGCAACCTATGTTGTGGGTCTCTTGACGGCTGACAAGGGTGCGGATTTGCTGGATATCCGCAGCTGGACCAAAGGCAATTACCCGCTGCTGACCTCCAGAAGTGTACCGGGGGAATATGGACCGGGCCACAATTCCTATGTGACCGATGAGGATGGAGTCATTTGGAATGCTTACCATGCAAGACCGGGGATTGACGGACCCAGAAGTTCCGGCATCCGCCGCGTGCATTTTGACATTGACGGTGTTCCAGTCCTGGATCTGACAGAGGATAAGGATCTGAACCGGGAGCTGAAAAAGGTAACTATAGAAGTAACCGTGAGTTAAACCGCGGTTTAGCTGGGGGCGGCGGATGCGGCTGTTTGCTGTTCAGCGGCGTCACCCCCAAGCGGTATGTCAAATATGCGAAGCGTCAATCGGTCATCAGTCGACTTCAGCAGAGGAAGCTCTTCCTCTGCTGATCGAATAAACAAAAAAAAGCAGACGTTTGTATTCAGAGAGGAGTAACGGTATGTTAAGAGAAGTACGTGTTGAAAGCGGTATTGTTCAAGGACTGCCGGCAGCTGATCCGCGTATCACCAGCTTTAAGGGAATTCCGTTTGCAGCCCCGCCTGTAGGAGAGAACCGCTGGCGTGCTCCCCAGCCTGTACCACACTGGGAAGGAAAATTGAAAGCGTTTGATTTTGCCCCGATTTCGATGCAGGCCCCGACTGTTATAGATGTGAATAATATTTATACCCGCGAATGGTCGGTCGATCCCGATCTTCCCATGGATGAGGACTGCCTTTATCTGAACGTCTGGACACCGGCCCATAGCTCGGGTGAGAAGCTCCCTGTCTTTGTATGGTATTTTGGCGGAGGACTTCAGGTTGGCCATACAGCGGAAATGGAGTTTGACGGTGAACGTATTGCCCGCAGGGGGGTTGTCGTTGTGACCGTGAATTACCGCCTGAACGTGTTTGGCTTCCTGAGCCATGCCGAGATCACTGCCGAATCCCCCGGTGCTCCCGCGAATTTCGGACATCTGGATCAACAGGCGGGCACGCAGTGGGTGAAGCGCAATATCGCTGCTTTTGGCGGAGACCCTGACCAAATCACAATAGGGGGACAATCGGCCGGCGGCGCAAGTGTGATGAGCCAACTAACCTCGCCGCAGAATGAAGGATTGTTTCAGCGGGCCGTGGTTATGAGCGGCGTCTTTACTCCGCTGTATCCCGGCAACGCGATGCCTCCGCTAGACCGTACCCTAAGGCAGGCTGAAGCGGAGGGAGCAGCCTTCTTTGAATTCATAGGGGTGTCTACTCTGGAAGAGGCCCGCAAGCTGGATGCCGTATATATCCGCGATAAAATGCTGGAATACGGCCACTTCTGGGGAACGGTCATAGACCAGGTGTACTGTCCCGGTAATCCGTATGACCTTTTTCTGAAGGGGCAGCACCACAAGGTCCCGGTCATGCTGGGAAATACCTCTTCCGAATTTATGAGCGCTCCAGGTGCAGGCACCGTGGAGGAATTCAGAGCCATGGCTGTTGAAATGTTTGGCGGGGAAGCCGAAGTGTATCTTAAGCTATGCGCCTTTGATACAGGAAATCTGGAGGAAATGATCCAAAAAGCTTCCGTGAATAATATTGAATATGCGGCCCGTGTTGCCATCAAGGCCAATAGTGATTCCGGCAGCGGTGTTCCGATGTACTATTACAATTTTGATGCGGACATTCCGGGCTGGGATGATCCCGGAACCTTCCACTCGGTGGATCTGTGGTTCCACTTCGAAACGCTGGCCAAATGCTGGCGGCCTTTTGTGGGCAAGCATTATGATCTTGCCCGCCAGATGTGCAATTATTTGGCCTATTTCATTGGCACGGGCGATCCGAACGGCAAAGATTCGACTGGCGAGGAATTGCCTCTCTGGAAACCGTGTACGCCGGAAATGCCTTACGGCATGGTGTTTGCAGACCAGGCAGTGCCGATGGAGGAGCCTCCGGGTGAGGTCATGCAATTTCTGGTTGAGCAATATTTCAATCGGCAAGCCATCCATACAGAGAGGAATGAGCGGTAATGAACGAGAGTTATCGGAAGTATACGATACAAACAGCCGGATATGATACGGAGAGGGATGGCATTGTGCGGGGAGAAATTCATACTATTGAATATCCCTCCAGAGCGGTTGGCAGCACCCGGAAGGCAATGGTATATACGCCACCCGGTTATTCCGCAGAACAGGCGTACAGCGTCTTGTATCTGCTGCACGGGATTGGCGGAGATGAGACAGAATGGTACAACCACGGCAAGCCCCAGATCATTCTGGATAATCTGTATGCGGATCAAATGCTGAAGCCTATGATTGTTGTACTTCCGAACGGGCGGGCGATGCTGAATGACCGGGCGGAAGGAGATATTTTTGCTCCTGACAAGATCCAGGCCTTCGAAACCTTCGAATCGGATTTGCTCCATGATCTTATCCCTTATATTGAAATGAATTATTCGGTCTTGACGGACCGGATGCACCGTGCCATTGCCGGATTATCCATGGGCGGAGGGCAATCTCTGAATATTGGTCTGAGCAATCTGGACCGTTTCGCCTGGATCGGGGCGTTCTCTCCGGCTCCTAATACGAAGCTGCCTGAGCTGCTGCTCCCGGAACCTCAGAAGACTGCAGAGCTACTAAGTCTGCTCTTTATATCGTGCGGGGATCTGGACAGTCTTAAGAATGTCAGCGACCGGACGCATGCGTATTTGTCGCAGCATTCCGTGCCGCATATCTGGGTGGAAGAAAACGGCGACCATGATTGGCCGGTCTGGAAGAACGGCTTATATCAGTTCTCGAAGCTTATTTTTTAGCTGACCGCTCAAGGATAACCGCTGCTTGAAGCCGTATACAACAAGGGGCGTTCCCGGCAGACCATTATGGCTGCCGGGAACGCCCCTTATTTTTGATTAGAGCAGGTTATACGCAAAGTGCTTGGTGGGACGATGATTATTTGTTTGCGACTGCATCGGCACGCATTTTAACAATTTTTTGTGCTCTTTCCGTATCTACGGCAAGGACATCATTCCAGCCGAGACCGACCACATCGTCCTTCAGCTTGGTCCAGAGCTTATCGAATTCTGCCTGGTCCTTGGCGAATATCATTTTCCAGGAGGTGTTCTTCACATAATCCGAGATCTGGCTCCGTTTATTCTTAATGTCCGAGGAGTCCGACCCGAGACTTGTATTAATATTTGGCACGATATCGATCATATTGTTTTTCTGATAGTATTCTGTCGGAGTGGTTGCATTATAAGTTTTCTGCCATTCCGTAGTCAGAACTGTCTTGTTTGCTTCTATGGTTGAGCTCCAATAAGTGTTGTTGTAGAATTCTTTCGTATCCGGATCTACCACAAAGTCGCTCATAATCATAGTGTTGATCTTACTCTGTCCGTCTTGATATCCGCCGCCGCCGTATTCTTCAGGAACGGGGGTGTTATCCTGGAAGGCGGTTTGGCCTACAGGTGTTAGCTTAAACTTGCCGTCGGCTGTCTTTTCGTAGTTGAAGCCTTCAAATCCATTGGTATAGTAGCGCAGGCCTTCAGGAGAGCACAGCCAATCCATGAATTCAATAATTCTGTCCGGATCCTTTGCTTTTGAACCTACAGCAAATACTCTTCCGTTCCCGAAGTAGGCATCACTATTCTGGATAATATGAGTATCAGCAATCGGAATGGCAACATTGCCGTCACCTTTATTGCCTCTTTCAATGGTATTGTAGAAGCCTCTTTGCCATGAATACCATAAGAGCAGAACCTGTTTGTTAGTCAGCTTTTCAGCGACTTTATTCCAGTCCTGGGAAGGTGAGTCCTGGTCCACCAGCCCCATCTGATTGGCGTCAAAATAGAACTTGAGGATTTTTTTGTACATACTGTTGTCGTCAACGAGAGGAACAATATCGCCTTTTGCATTTAATTGTATGGTCGAGGTTCCGTCCGGCTGTTCATAACCATACCAGTTACTGAGCCAGCGGACATTTTCCATACTACCGTTGTCCCAGTCCTTCCACAAGGTAATCGGAACGATCGGTTTGCCGTCAGGTGTCTTAGGATATTTCTCCTGCATCTGCTTCAATGCATTCAGAAGATCGGTCAGATTGTTCAGCTTGGGAGCTCCTATCCCCTTGTAATAGTCCCAAGGCATAAGCGGACTGGAGTAAGGGAGTTCTTCCGAGAAGGTTGTCGGGGAAGTGTCCGATGTAAAAGTCGGCAGCGCATAAATCTTGCCATCCGGATTGATGTGTTGGAATGCAGCATTGAAAGGCTTGAAGTGATTGTCTACATATTTGGACAAGTACTCCGTATTCTTGATCTTATCCGTGATATCCATAATCATACCTGCCGGAATCAATTCCTCCAGCTGACTGTTATCAATAATCAGGAGGTCTCCCAGATCTCCCGATGCCGATCTAGTCTTGTATAGCTGATCGCCGGCAACCTGTGGAGACAGAATATTTAAGGTGATATTGAACTTATCCTTGATCAGCTTTCCGTACCATCCGGTCTGCTCCCCCTGGTAATTTGCCGCGTTGTCAAATACGGTAATGGTCAGCGGTTTGCTGTGGTCGATCCCTGTACCTGGACTGGATGACTCGGTTGCAGTACCCGGATCGGGTGATCCCGTTGCTGTACTCGCATTGTTAGAATTACCGCTACATCCGCTCAATGCTGTTGTTACCAGAAGCAAGGTGGTGCCAAGCAGCATTGAGGATTTTCTTGCCAGCTTATTGTTTCTGTTCATGTACAGCCCCCCAAATGATTAATTTATCATCATCATCGTGCATATTAACCTTTAACTGCACCAATGATAATTCCTTTTACAAAAAACCTTTGGAAAATCGGATAAACGAGCAAAATAGGTGCAACAACGATGATGGTAACGGTCATCCGAATGGATGTGGTGGTTTGCTTGGTGGCCAGACTTGCCATTGCTGTGGACCCGGCATTTTGCAGATTGACCATGGTGGATAAGGAACTGGCCTGATTGATGTAGTTATACAGGATGAATTGCAGGCTGTACAATTTGCTGTCCGTAACCAGCAGCAGGGTATCCTGAAAGGAATTCCACTGGTTCACAGCCGAGAATATGGCGACGGTAGCCAATATAGGTTTGCTGATAGGCAGGATAACCTTATAAAAGATCGTTATAATCCCGGCACCGTCAATGCTGGCCGCCTGCTGCAATTCCTTCGGCGTGGATTCTACAAATGTCTTCACAAGAATGATGAAAAATGGAGCTACGATAGACGGCAGAATGTATGCCAGGAAATTGTCGGTGAGGTGCAAGGATCTCATGGTCAGGTACCACGGGATAATACCGGCATTAAAAAACATCGTAATAATGGTAAACCGGTACCAGAATTTTTTCCCCCACATATCCTCCTGGGCAAACATAAATCCCAAAAAGGCAGAGGCTCCGACCGTCAAAAGGGTGCCTATTACTGTTCTCCCCAAAGAAATGACAAATGCATTCCACAGTCCCGGTATTTTAAACACGTCAACATAGTTCTGGAAATGAATCCCCCTCGGCCAAAACGCAATTTCACCTTTGGCGCTGAGATCGTTGGCGCTTATGGTATTGATAATGATGGAGTAGAACGGGTATACACATATAAATGCAAAGAGAGAAAACAGGACATAGATTACAGCGGAAATCACCTTGTCGGTTGGACCGACCTGCATTTTTATTTTTTTGGAGGGGCGGCTGTTATTTTTTTTGGCAACCGGTGTTATTCCTGTCGGGTTGTCACTCATACGATGCCCTCTCCTCTTAATAATTTGGACAGCCCGTTTACGGAAAAGAGAAGCGCAACACTAATCAGGCTTTTCAACATACTGATCGCAACGGAAACGGAATAGCTGCCGCCACCCATAGCCAAGTTGTACACGTATAAATCCAATACCTGAATGGTGTCTTTATTGAAGGCATTCTGGAAAACGAAATATTGCTCCAGCCCATTGTTCAGGAAGCTGGCAATCTGGAGCATCAATAGCACAAAATAAGTCGGCAGCATACTTGGCAAAACCACATGCCGGATGACCTGCATTCTCGTCGCACCATCTACATAAGCCGCTTCATAAAGAGATTCATCAATCCCCATAATGGCAGCGATATACAGTATGGCTGACCAGCCTAGTGATTTCCATGTAATCCAGAACCACATCGAAATCCAGACATGGTCCGAGCTCTGAAGGAAGAGTACAGGGGAGTCGATCAGCCCCATCTGGGTCAAAAAGCCGTTGACGACACCTTCACTTGAAAACATGGAAAAAGCCAGGGAATAGACCAGTACCCAACTGATAAAGTTTGGAAGAGTGGTTACAGTCTGGATAAATTTGCGGAAACGGACGGCTTTGATCTCTGTCAGGAAAATGGCAAAGATCATGGGGAGCCAAGAGAAAAGTATACTCAGCCCGCTAATGCCGAAGGTGTTTTTGATGACCTGCACCAGCTGGTCAACTTTCACCTGATTTTCTACCAAGGAATGAAACCATTTGAAACCGACAAATGGTGCTTTTGACAGCGGTATCGGCGGCATATAGTCAAAGAATGCATATACCCATCCATAGAGGGGGTAGTAGGAAAAGACAGCAAGTAATGCCATAAAAGGCGAAATATAAAGAAACTTTCGTATAGAATTGCTTCTCATGCTGTGACTACGCATCGGTTCACTCCCCCTTTGTATAATAATTGGAGCTTTCAACAGGGTGGCTATACCCTAAACCTGCTGGCCGGTATGCTGTCCTCCTTCCGTTAGTAATTACCTAATCTGAACGTTATGTTGCTAATATCCTTCCTCGATGTTAGCGCTTACATAACTATGCAACTATAATAAATTATCATTTTCTTTCAAACAATGACCTATCCTCACGACTTATTGATCTATCATTAGATAAAACCGGTATAGGATAACAGTCACAAGCTAAATTTTACATAATATTGAATAATTTAAAATTATTTATATAAAACAGCTGCGTTGTCCCTTTAAGGACCGAAGGGAAGCTGAAGGAAGCTTTTCAGGAGAAAAGCAACAAATGTACATGTGAAAGCAACGTCAAGCTATAGATCGCAAGAGTCGTCTATGATTAAATACATAAAGAATATAGCCACTGATCTTACACTAAACATTCCGGTTACACGAAAGGATGAATACTTTGACGAACAAACAACAACTCGGCCTGACGCCACCCATGGGGTGGAATTCCTGGAACACGTTTACCTGGGACATTAACGAACAGCTTATCCGGGAGGCTGCAGATACACTGGTTGCAGAAGGGTATAAAGAGGCGGGATACGAGTACATTGTAATTGATGATTGCTGGAGCCTGAAAGAGAGGGACAAGGATGGCAAGCTGGTTGCCGACCCGGTCAAATTCCCGAACGGAATGAAGGCGCTTGCAGACTATATCCATTCTAAGGGATTAAAGTTTGGGATGTACTCTTGTGTAGGAACACATACATGCGCAGGATATCCCGGGAGCTTTGAGCATGAATTTCAGGATGCCGAATTACTGGCTGAATGGGGCGTAGATTTCTTAAAGTATGATTACTGCTTCAAGCCAAGACATATCTCAGGGGAACTGCTGTATAAACGAATGAGTCTCGCGCTTAAAAACTGCGGAAGAGACATTCTGTTCTCGGCATGCAACTGGGGCGAGGACAATGTATATCACTGGATTCGTGAATCAGGCGCCCATATGTACCGGTCCACAGGGGATATTCAGGATAGCTGGGATTCTATCAAGGGTCTGGCTTTGTCACAGCTTGATAAAGCCTGTTATACAGGCGCATATTGTCATAATGATATGGATATGCTGGTTGTCGGCATGTACGGAGGCAGCAACAGCGACTTTATCGGAAGCCAGATCGGCGGTTGCAGTGATGTGGAGTACAAGACCCATTTTTCATTATGGAGCATGATGGGATCTCCGCTGATGATTGGCAGTGACATCCGCAAGGCCAACCAGGCCACCAGGGATATTCTGTTGAACGGGGATTTGATTGCCATTAATCAGGATGTGGAAGGCCGCGGTGCTTACCGCATCAAGCCGGAACCGCAATGGTTTCATGCCGATGATGTGTTTATGCTGGTGAAAGTGTTAACAGACGGAGATGTTGCCATAGGCTTCTTCAACTTAAGTGATGGTCAAAGGGAAATGTCGCTGCAATTCTGGGATATCGGGCTGCCCTATGCTTCCGGTAAATCACTGTCGCTCTATGACTGCTGGGAGCATAAAGAAATCGGCATATTTAAAGAAAGATATGCTCCCGTAGTTTCGGCTCATGATTGTCTGATTGTGCGGGCGAAACTGGTATAAAGGATCTCATGAACATGAATAGGACATGCAGAACCTGCGGAGTTCCCTTAATGACCGATGATGTAGCGATCTACCTGAAGCTGGTTACGCGAAATGCCCAAGATTTCCTGTGTATAGACTGTCTTGGCGAGCACCTGAAATGCGGCCGCAGCCCCATTGAGAAATTGATAAAATATTTCCGGGAATCCGGGAATTGTGTGCTGTTTCGCTAAGCTGGATTTTTGATAGATTTAGATCAAAATATCAGGACTGGCTGACGCAGGATGCTCCATGATGAGCTTTCTATATTGCGACGGAGTGTATGAGGTTGCTTTTTTGAATACCTTTGAAAAATATAACGGGTCCTGATAGCCCACCGAATAGGCTAATGACTGGATGGACAACTGTGCATTCTTCAACAATTCGCAGGCTCGCCGAATCCTGAAGGTGGTCAGATAACCGGATATGGATATGCCGTTCTCTTCCTTGAACAGACGGAATAAATAGCTGCGCTCAATATTCACAAATTCGACTACGTCCAGAACCGATAATGAAGGCTTCCAGAAGTTGCTTTCAATGAATTCCCTTGCGGATAAAGCATAATCCTTTTTGAGAAAAGCTTGATCACTAGGGTAGTGTTCCATGTAATAGGACATCAAAAGATGCAGCCCTGCATCTGAACGCTCCCGTTCGAACGGCTCCATTCCGGCAGTTCTGACCATTTGATACAGTGGCTTGAAATCTTGCGGCGAGGCCTCCAAGACCGGATGATCAGGTGTAATCTGAATCATCGACACAAGGCGTGAGGCCTCCAGCCCGTTAAATTCAATCCAATAATACTCCCACGGATCCTGCGGATCGGGATAATAGTAGATTTCCATATTAGGGAAAATGATGAAGCTTTGGCCCGCCGTTAAGGAGTAAGTGGCATGGCCTGTTTGTAAGTAGCCCTTACCGCTTACAATATAGTGCAAGGCAAAAACATCGCGGACACCCGGTCCCCATTTGTGTAAATTTGGAGGTTTATATCCGTTTCCTTTACAAATTGAACTCTCTCTGAAACCGGAATACATTGACTTCATAGGCTGCACCTATATCCTTTGCATCTTGTTCATATCTATTATCCTACCAGATAACCGAACTGAACAGTGAGAAATAACTGCAAATTGACGGGTTGTCCGTGGTTATTTGTAAACGCTATACTTAACTTATACACGAAACCATAAATCCGTAAAGGAGTAAAAGAATGACAACTGCTAATAAACAGAATCACCATTCTATTACCTATACTAATCCGATAATGCCTGGGTTTTATCCGGACCCTTCAGTATGCCGGGTAGGGGAAGACTATTATTTGGTGACATCGACATTTGCCTATTTTCCGGGTGTGCCGATTTTTCATAGCCGTGATCTTGTGAATTGGAAGCAGATCGGCAATGTGCTTGACCGCCCCTCACAAGTGAACTTACAGGGAGCCGGGCACTCAGGAGGGATTTTTGCCCCAACGATCCGTTATCATGAGGGCAAATTCTATATGATCACGACCAATGTAACCCATGGCGGGAATTTCGTTGTTACAGCAACCAATCCTGCCGGGCCATGGTCGGAACCCTATTTTATTCAAGGAGCCATAGGGATTGACCCTACGATTTTCTTTGATGACGGGAAAGCCTATTATTTGGGTACAAGACCTAACTCGACCGGAGTACGTTATGACGGCAACTGGGAGGTATGGATCCAGGAGCTGAACTTGGAGACCATGGAGCTTGCAGGGGAGAGTTATGTACTTTGGAGAGGTGCCATGACAGATGTAATTTGGCCGGAAGGGCCGCATCTGTACAAGAAAGACGGCTTCTATTATTTAATGATTGCAGAGGGAGGAACGGGGCCGAATCACGCCGTGACCGTAGCCCGCAGCCGGAAGCTGACAGAAGGCTATACCGGCAATCCGAACAACCCGATCATTACGCATCGTCATCTGGGCAAGCATTATCCGGTAGTTAATGTAGGGCATGCCGATTTGGTTCAGGCTGAAGACGGTCAATGGTTTATGGTGATGCTAGCTTCACGTCCTTATGGAGGCAGCTATAGTAATTTGGGGCGGGAAACATTCCTTGCTTCAGTGATCTGGGAAGATGGATGGCCTGTGGTCAATGAGGGACGGGGAATTCTGGAGGAGCAGGGGGTCATTGGACTAACACCGGTTCCCGTGGAGCCGCAGTTGCGCTGTGACCATTTTGACAGTGACAAGCTGGCACTTAAATGGATGTTCTTAAGGAATCCGCAGGCGGATTTATATTCATTGACAGAACGTAAAGGATATTTACGGCTAAAGCTTAAACCTCAAACGTTCAAGGATCAGGATAATCTCAGCTTTATCTGTCTGCGGCAACAGCATTTTGACTATGCGGCTGCAGCTGTGATGGAGTTTGAGGCGCGGAGCATTCATGAATCGGCAGGTTTGGCGGTCATTCAAAATGAGAAGTTCCATATCCGGTTCGAACGCGTGCTGCAAGATGACAGGCAAGCCGTACGTGTTGTGACCTGTATTAATGGCCTGGAGACGACTGTGGCTCAAGCAGAAGTCGATGGTCCAAGGCTGTATTTAAAAATGGCTGCGAGAGGACAGGAGCTGAGCTTCTATTACAGTCCCGACGGAGATCAATACCATCTGGCTGCTGAACATGTGGATACAAGCAGTTTGAGTACCGAGGTAGCAGGCGGATTTGTAGGCTGCTGCATTGGAATGTACGGCACAAGTAACGGGACGGCCTCTGACAATACAGCAGATTTTGATTGGTTTGAATATGGCGGGTATTAAAGCGAATTTACATCCTAACTAAAACAACTGAATATGGAATAAACGAGGAATCTGAAGGGGGATAGAAGCTCTTTAGGTTCCTTTTTTCTGTCTAAACGTAAAGGTGAACTTTAAGAGGAAATAATTGTACACGAGGAAACTGGGATTATGCTTGGTAAAAAGGTGCTTTGTGCCTTTTCCGGGCCGAAGAGATTAAGCAAAGGAGATGCTGAGCGATGTCGGGATATGATTTTCCGAGAAATGAAACGAAGAAGCCGGGGTATACGCTGGTCTATGAGGACGACTTTGATTCAGGAGATCTGGACCACAGCAAATGGCTTCCCTATTATCTGCCACAATGGAGCAGCCGCGCAAAGACCAAGGCGAATTACCGGTTCGAGGATAGCCAGCTGATCCTGCAAATTACGGAAGATCAGGAGCCCTGGAGTCCCGAATTCAATGGGGGCATAAAGGTCAGCAATCTTCAGACCGGGGTATATTCCGGACCACTCGGGAGCGAGTATGGCCAGCACCGTTTTTCCAGCAGCTGCCGTGTCCGCGAAGAACAGGCGGAGGAGAGATTGTTTACGCCTCATTACGGCTATCTGGAATTGCGGGCGAAGGGGCTTCATACTCCCCATAATTTGTGTGCCCTTTGGATGATCGGATTTGAGGACCATCCGGAGCGATCGGCGGAGATCTGTCCTTTTGAGCTGAAGGGCTGGAATAACGGAAACGCGGAGCGGTCAACCATTGGCTTCGGCCTGCATCCTTTTGGAGATCCGGCCATTGAAGAGGAGTTCTTCGAGCGGGAGTTTCCTATCGACGCCAGCCGGTTTCACATTTACGCGGTAGACTGGACAGCGGATGGCGTCCGATTTTACATCGATAACGAGCTTATCCATCACTCGAAGCAGTCGCCGGACTACCCCATGCAGCTGATGCTGAATATTTATGAGATTCCGCGTCCGGAGAGCGGGGACATGCCAGCGCCTGTCTACCCGAGTGAGTTCAGGGTTGATTATATCCGGTTTTATCAAAGGGATTAGTAAGCTTAGCGAGCCTGCTACTCATGGATCTCCACAATTTCTGTATTGACGAATTCCGGCACTTCTTGTCCTTTGGCTATCGAGAGCAGTGTGCTGATAATGGCTTCCCCCCAGTGCTGTTCATTCTGGGAAATGATCCGGGTAATCTGGCCGTTTATCTGCGATTCCTTTACAGCCGGAGTCAGGCCGAGTGCGATATTGTACCGCTTCAGACCTTTGGCCTTCCAAACGAGAATGGAACTGGAACTGGAAACGAGATCGAGGTTAATCAATGCACTGAAATGCGGGTGGGCGCTGATCATTTGCTCCTGCTGCCGCATCGCGCCTTCTTCTGTGCCATCGTTGTTGCGAATGTCCAGTATATCTATTTCTGACTGGTTCTTCAGATAGTCCTGGAGCCCCGCGAGCCGCTGGCTGAGCCCGAACATATGAGGCATGCCGGATTGGACAAGAATCATCCCTTTGCCGTTCAGAAGTTTATTAACCGCCTGACCTATAATGGCTCCAGTCTCGTAATTGTCTGCACCAATAAAGGCAACCCGCCTGCTGGCGGGAGAATCGGATTCGAAGCAGACCACAGGGATGCCTTTGAGTACGGCTTTGTTGATCACCGGGATTAAGGCTTGCGAGTCGACAGGATCTATGGCAATTCCATCTACTTCCTGTTTGATCATCATCTCCATGATCCGGATCTGCTGTTCCAGGTTGGCTTCATCCGGTGCTTGAACCAGCAGCTTGATGTTGTGGCCTGTGGCGGCTCTTTCCGAATTCTCCGTAATGGTCTCGTATGTTGGATTTACCATCGGGTAGATAATGCCAAAGACAAGAGGAGGTTTGTCAAATTCAGCCGGAGGCGAAGGCGTTATATCCATTAATTCGCGCCTGTCGTTTCTTGTGTTATTGCCTTCGCATCCGCTTAAGAGAAGCAAAACTGCCAGCAGCGGCAGCAAGAAACGTTTTGCCTTTCCTGAGCCTAATTTCATAGATTGCTCCCGCCTTCCCTGACCCTTCCGCCTTGGTCCTCTGCAAAGCCATGCTTCCGGTATTCTGTAGGGGTCATGCCAGTGACTTTCTTAAACAAATTGGAGAAGTAATGCTGGTCGTTGTAGCCTACCTGGAAAGCGATCTCAAATGTCTTGGACCGGGTGGTCTTTAGCAGCTCCTTCGCCTTGCTGATCCGGGTAAAAGTTAAATATTCCGTCATGGTCTGCCCGGTTTCCTGGCTGAAGATCTTACTAAGGTGGCTGGAGCTGACGCCAATCTGTCTGGAAATATCGAAGAGGGAGAGCTGGTCATCATCATAGTGCTGACGGATGTGCAGCTTTACTTTGTCTATCAGCTCTCCGTATTTATCCGAACCTTCCAGCCGCCATTTCCATAATTGCTCCAGCAGTGTAAGCAGGTAATACTGACACTCCTCGAAACTTGCGATATTGCGGATCTGCTGCTGCAGATCTTTCATCATGTCCTCCGTATTTCTGCCTGTGTGAAAGCTTTTCTTGGCCGTGAGAACCATTTCAAGCGTAAGATCGTTGATTAAATAATACGCGTACATGGAATCCCAGCTTATGCTGCTCATCTCTGCGGTAAACTGCCGGATAAAGGCCGGTGCTTCTTTTGAAGAGCCGAGCTTTAGGAAATCAACCAGCCGGTTCCGGTCCAAAAGCACTCTGTTTGCTGGAGAATCAAAGGAGGCCGCCCACAAAGCAGCTTTATTTTGCTTAGAGATCTTCTTCCAGGTTTTCTCTTCCTCAGCTTCCAGATAGGAAATATGGATTCCCTGCAACCGGTCCTGTACATTGCCGAGTGATAGGGACAGAACACAGTTAAATGAGGCCTTCAGCTTCATGTTCAAGCTATCTGTAAAGGCTTTCATCTTGCTGGAAAGCTCTTCTTTCCGGCTTCCCTTCAGAATGACTACAGTTTCTGTACGGCTTCTTTTATACATGAAAATGTCCTGCAGTTCACTCAGCCGTTCGTCTATCAGTTGTTGGGCGGACTGGCATGCTGCATGATCGATTTCTGTTTCCTGCGGATCGGAAGGGGACAAGGCTAGAATGGCGACCGCATAATAGGGAGTGGTAAGCTGCAATTCCAGCTGATCCGCTGCTTCAATGGCGGCTGCGGTGCCGATAAGTCCGCCGCACAGATCCGCAAACAGCTTTTCAGGAGTGTAGGCATATCGTCTTTTCAAGCGCTGTTCTTCATCAATTCGGGCACTTACCGCATGTAGCAGCTGGATAAGGTCCGCAGAGCTGAACGGCTTCAGGCAATAATCTTCCACGCCGAGCCGCAGCGCGGTCTGTGCATACTGGAAATCGTTGTGTCCGCTCAGGATGATAATCTTGATCTGCGGGAGCCGCTGGCGGACGACGGAACTAAGCTCGAGCCCGTCCATAAAGGGCATTTTGATATCGGTAATGAGAATGTCAGGAATCTGCTGTTCAATCAGCGGCAGGGCCAATTCGCCGTCAGGTGCATCTCCACAATAAATGAACCCCTCCTTCTCCCAATCGACACACTCCCGTATACTTTCACGAATCAGAATTTCATCATCGACCAGCATTACCTTCTTCATGTCAAGCCCCCTTGTTCTTGGGTATGCGGACAGAGATTGTTGTCCATTCCCCGTCTGAGCTGTCCAGCTGCAATCCATATTCTTCACCGAAATATAGGCGCAGACGCTGATGCACATTCAGCAGCCCGAAACCGCCTTCCGTAAGATCGCTCTCTTCTGCCTGGGCGGGCTGATTCAATTGGCTCCTAAGAAGAGCCAGCCGCTCGGGGGAGATGCCGATGCCGTTATCCGTGACGGTGAGTACGACCGATGAATGACCTTCCGCATAACCGCTGACCGTAATCAATCCTTTGCCTCGTTTATTCTTGATTCCATGATAAATTGCATTCTCAATCAGCGGCTGCAGTGTCATATTGAGAATCGGATACTCCTCAAGCTCTGGTTCCACTTGAATCTGATACTCGAGAATATCCCGGTACCTCATCTGCTGGATGATCAGATAGCTCTGAGCATGCGCCAGCTCTGTACGGATCATGACCCAATCCCGCCCTTTGTTCAGACTGAGCCGAAAGAATTGAGACAGCGCTTTTACCAGATGGATGACACTATCATTCTTGCCCGCTTCAGCCAGCCAGACGATGGAATCCAGCGTATTGTACAGAAAATGGGGATTGATTTGCGCCTGAAGCGTACGCAGCTCCGCCTTTTGCAGCAGCTGCTGCTCCTTAATGCTTTGCTCCAGCAGCCCCTTGATTTTTTCGACCATGATATTGAAGCTTTGACCGAGATCGGCAATTTCATCATTGCCCGAAGGTTTGACTTTTGCCTCCAGATAGCCGCTTGCGGTCAGTCTCATCTTATGCTGAAGCAGCTGGATAGGCTGGGTGAGCTTGCGGGTCAAAAAGAAATGAATGATGATGACGAATACAATGCTGAGCACCACGCTGACAATGATCAGCTGCCGGATCCGGTTAGCCTCAGAGACAATTTCCTGAAGCGGTGCAAGGCCAACTACTTTCCACCCGGTAGTGAGCGAAGGGGTGTAGACAACAAACCATGGCTGTCCCTTTGTATTCAATACAAAGCTGCCTTGGGTAGACCATTCTGGAGCGGAAAAGTTGGTGGAGGTAAGAATATCTAAATCCTGCCTCCCGGCAGTCGGTACATATATAGGATTATTCTCCTGATCAAGGATGCAGAAGAACCCCGTCTTGCCGATATTGACGTTTTCGCCAAATTCCTTAAAGAAGGAATCGTCTAAGTCTATAATGATGAAGCCGATGACTTCATGGGTAATCCGCTGCTTCACGGCCGCTATTATAGAAATAACACCCTGATCCGGGTAAGTAAAGCCATCAACGCGGTCAAAACCGGAGGTCATGGCAGGTGGGACCCTAAGTACCGAATCAGGATACTGGGTTAGGATCTGGAAATGCGGATTGCGCAGCGGATTAATATTGGACTGGAAAACGCCCTTGCGTTCACTTATGCCTTTGCCATACAGGTTAATAAAGCTGATATTCATTACATCCCCATATTTGTAGGTGTCCCTGTAAAGTGCAAAAGTCTGCAGAATCTCCTTGGCTTCCTGATAGGTTTCCGATTGCGAGAACAGGAAGTGGATGACCTGCGGGTTCTTGCTCAGTTCCAGCAGCCGCTCCGTGTCCGTAAACAGATTATCAATATTTCGTCCGAGCGTATCGGCCTGCAGCATCGTTGTCGCTTTACTATGGCGGGAAATCGATTCGTAGGATTTCTGATAGGCGACAAGCCCAACGGCAATCAGCGGAATGGTGGTCAGTATGATAAACAAGACCAGCAATTTTGCCCTCAAACTGGAGGAGATCAAACGTATCATCCTCATCGGTAATATCCCCTCAGTGTAAGATTCACTTCGTTTCAAACCTTAGTGTATAACAAATACCTTCCGCTTGGGAGTGTTAAAGAAAGCGCAATCAAAATCTACACGTTCCAAACAAAAATATACACCAAATTTAATATGAATCCATAAAAACATAAAAAAAGAAAACAAATGGCAAAGCGGACCTGTATCCTGCTATTTTGAAAGCGGTTTATACTGGGGCCAACACCGAATGATGGTGAATGACAAAGGGGAGGAAATCAATTACATGAAGAGATTCGGAAGAATGGGAGCGGTTCTTGCGCTTACCTTATCTATGGTAATGCTCGGAGCATGCGGCAATAACAATGGAGGAAATCAGGCCAATACTGGTAATCAGGCAACTAAAGCTCCTGCGGCAGATACCGGCAAAACGAAGGAAGCCAAAGATATCACACTCGGATTCTCACAGGTCGGAGCGGAGAGCGGCTGGCGCAGCGCAAACACCAAGTCCATTCAGGATTCTGCCAAAGAAGCGGGTTATACCCTCAAATTCTCGGATGCGCAGCAGAAGCAGGAAAACCAGATTAAGGCGATCCGCTCTTTCATACAGCAAAAGGTAGATGTAATCGCATTTTCACCGGTTGTTGAATCCGGCTGGGATACCGTACTTAAGGAAGCGAAGGATGCAGGAATTCCGGTAGTCCTGACTGACCGTGCAGTAGATTCCAAGGATACTTCCCTGTACGTCACTTTCCTCGGTTCTGACTTCGTAGAAGAAGGACGCAAGGCGGGTCAGTGGCTGTCTGAAAAGTATAAGGATACTACAGAGGATATTAACATTGTTGAATTGCAGGGAACTACAGGCTCTGCTCCGGCTAATGACCGGATGGCTGGATTTGCTGAAGTGATTGCCAGCAATCCGCATCTCAAGGTAATTGCTTCACAGACCGGTGATTTCACGCGGGCTAAGGGCAAAGAGGTTATGCAGGCATTCTTAAAAGCCAATAAGGACATTGATGTTCTATATGCCCATAACGATGATATGGCACTCGGCGCGATTCAGGCGATTGAAGCAGCAGGGCTGAAACCGGGCCAGGATATTACGATTATCTCCGTCGATGCAGTCAAGGACGGAATGCAGGCGGCAAGTGAAGGTAAAATCAACTTTATCGTGGAGTGCAATCCCATGCTCGGACCGCAGTTGATGGAAATTGTACGGAATGTGGTAGACGGTAAGTCGGTAGAGCCGAGAATTGTGACTGAGGAATCAACGTTCACTTCAGAGCAGGCAAAAGAAGCTTTGCCAAGCCGGGCCTATTAATCGGGCAAATAGATTTATATGGTGCCACTCCGCCGGCTTATCAAGCAGCTGACGGAGTGGTTTCTATGAATAAAGAGGAGTGGATGACGAAATGAGCACTCAGAAGCCCATACTGCAGATGAAGCAGATTCACAAGCGGTTTCCTGGTGTCAAAGCACTAAGTAATGTGAGTCTCCGTCTGTTTCCGGGTGAGGTTCATGCATTGATGGGTGAGAATGGCGCTGGCAAGTCGACGCTGATCAAGGTGCTGACCGGTGTGTATTCGATAGATGAGGGCAGCGTGGAAATGGAAGGGGCTCCTATTTCGGTGCAGAGTCCGCTGGAATCGCAGGCTGCGGGAATCAGCACCGTGTATCAGGAGGTGAACCTATGCCCTAATCTGACAGTTGCAGAAAACATTTTTATTGGAAGAGAACCGAGAAAATTCGGGAGGATTCTATGGAAGGAAATGAACAAGCGTGCTCAGGAAATACTCAGCGAACGCCTGAATTTGCAGATTGATGTCACGGAGCCGCTGTATGTGTATTCAGTTGCGGTGCAGCAGCTGGTGGCCATTGCCAGAGCGCTCAATATCTCGGCCAAGGTACTGATTCTTGACGAACCGACTTCAAGTCTTGACAAGAATGAGGTGCAGCAGCTCTTCCTGATCATGGAGAAGCTGAAACAGGACGGGCTGGCGATATTATTTGTAACCCATTTTTTGGATCAGATGTATGAAATCTCTGACCGCGTAACCATTCTGCGGAATGGGGAGTTTGTCGGGGAATATATGGCCAAGGATTTGCCGCGGCTGGATCTGGTATTGAAAATGATCGGCAAGGAGCTTAACTTATTGGAGGAATTGCCTAGTCTGGCTGAAGATTATAAGGATTCTCTCGGTGAAGAAATGGTCAAGGCGGAAGGACTTGGACGCAAAGGCGGAATTGAACCCTTCGATCTGTCCATCCATAAAGGAGAAGTGGTGGGACTTGCGGGTCTGCTCGGATCGGGCCGGACGGAAGCGGCCCGCCTGTTCTTCGGAGCCGACAAGCCGGACTCCGGTAAACTGAAGTTCTCTGGAGGTAGCAGTGGTGTCCATACTCCGCGTGAGGCAATCGCCCGCCGGCTTGCATTCTGCTCAGAGAACCGGAAGACGGAAGGGATTATCGGTGATCTGACTGTCAGGGAGAATATTATCCTGGCCCTTCAGGCCAAACAAGGGGTATTCCGCACCATCTCCCGCAAACAGCAGGAAGAATACGCGGACGAATATATCCGTATGTTGAACATTAATCCTCCGAGTCCCGACCATCTGATTAAGAACCTGAGCGGGGGGAATCAGCAAAAGGTGCTGCTGGCCAGATGGCTGCTGACTTCACCACAGCTGTTCATCCTTGATGAGCCTACCCGGGGAATTGATATTGGAGCCAAAGCGGAGATCCAGAAGCTGGTGCTGTCGCTGTCTCGGCAAGGCATGTCGTTTCTGTTCATCTCCTCCGAACTGGAGGAGGTGCTGCGCGTAAGCGACCGGATCGCCATATTGCGTGACCGCCGTAAGGTTAAGGAAATCTCGGGCAAGGATATGAACCAGCATCAAATTATGCAGGCAATTGCGGGGGGCTGAAACGATAATGGGAAAAATATACAAGCATCATCTATTCTGGCCGCTTTGTATTCTGGCTGCACTGCTGCTGTTCAATCTGCTCTATTCGCCGGATTTCTTTTCAATTACAATGCATGATGGACATCTATACGGCAGTTTGATTGATATTCTGAATTTCGGTGCCCCGCTGATACTGGTGGCCATCGGCATGACGCTTGTCGTTGCTACCAAAGGCATCGACCTGTCGGTAGGTTCTATCGTCGCTATCTCTGGTGCACTTGCCTGTCTGACCATTAGTAAAGGCACGGATCAGAATGCACTGGGTCTTGTTGTAATATCTATTCTGCTTGCTGTCGGATTGTCGCTTTTCCTCGGGGCATGGAACGGACTGCTGGTCTCGGTAGCCGGGATTCAGCCGATTATCGCAACATTGATTCTAATGGTTGCCGGACGGGGAATTGCCCAGTTAGTGACTGGAGGGCAGATTATAACGGTGAGCAGCAGTAAATACTCCTACATTGGTTCGGGAGCTCTGGCTACACTGCCGTTTTCCATTTTTGTAGTAATCCTTGTCCTGCTAGTCGCCTTGCTGCTGACCCGCAAAACATCACTGGGCTTGTTCATTGAGTCGGTCGGATGTAATCCGACGGCAAGCCTTATGGCGGGTATCCGGGCAAATTGGATCATTCTATCGGTCTATGTATTCTGCGGGGTGTGCGCCGGGATCGCCGGACTGATCCTCAGCTCCAATGTCTCCAGTGCCGATGGCAACAATGCAGGGCTTTGGTATGAGCTCGATGCTATCCTGGCCGTTGTCATTGGAGGAACCTCGCTGAATGGCGGACGGTTCTATCTTACAGGAACGGTAATTGGTGCGCTGATTATCCAGACGTTAACCACTACTATCTATATGATCGGTGTACCCCCTGAAATCACGCTTGTTGTGAAGTCGTTTGTTGTTCTTGCTGTCTGCCTAATTCAGTCCGACAGTTTCCGGGCCGCCATTTTCTACCGGTGGAAGACTCGGCATTACCCCGGAGAAAAGGAGAGTGTCCGTCATGTCTCTTAACCGCAAATATATTCCTATTGTTGTAACGATTCTGTTGTTCCTTCTGATGTTCACCGCCGGCTCCTTCCGGTATACCGGTTTCTTCTCGCTGCAGGTGCTCATGAACCTGCTTATAGACAATGCTTTTCTGCTGATCACAGCAGTAGGAATGTCGTTCGTCATTCTATCGGGTGGGATTGATCTGTCGGTCGGGTCTATGATCGCACTCTCCACCATGGTTTCTGCCAGTCTAGTGCAGCAGCATGGGTGGCCGCCCGCTGTTGTTATTCCGCTGGTGCTGCTGATGGGGGCTGCCTTCGGATGCGGGATGGGCTCCATCATTCATTATTTCAAAATTCAGCCATTCATTGTGACACTGGCAGGGATGTTTATGGCCAGAGGGCTATGTTATGTTATTAGTATTGATACAATAACGATTGATGACCCGTTCTATACCTCCGTAGCACAGACCAAAATTGCCTTGCCGGGCGGCAGCTTCATCTCAATCAGCGCCATTATTGCCTTGCTCGTTGCAGCGGCAGCTGTTTTCGTCGCTCATTATACCCGTTTTGGACGCAATGTATATGCGCTGGGAGGCAGTGAGCAATCCTCGCTGCTGATGGGACTTCCTGTAGCACGCACTAAAGTTTTAGTTTATACTTTAAGCGGATTATGCTCTGCACTTGCTGGCATTGTTTTTACTTTCTATATGCTGTCGGGATATGGGCTTCATGCTGTTGGCTTTGAGCTCGATACGATTGCCGCTGTAGTCATTGGAGGCACGCTGCTCACCGGCGGTGTAGGATATGTACTTGGAACCTTTTTCGGGGTACTCATTCAAGGTGTAATTCAAACGATTATCAGTTTTGAAGGTACTTTGAGTTCCTGGTGGACCAAAATCTTCATCGGCCTGCTGCTGTTCGTGTTTATCCTGCTGCAGCGTGTATTAAGCGCGAATCGTTCGTCACTGAAACAATAATAAGGAATATCTGCATTGGGAGACGGTTTCATCGGTTTCCCAATGTTTTGTTATATTAAATGAAATCGCTGCCACAAAGGAGGGGAATCAAATGAAACTGTTAAAATGGTGTCTGATTTTGGGGTTGCTGCTCATGTCAGGCTGCTTCAATGGCAGTGGGGAACCTTCTCAGCCTGCAGCTCCTCTGGCCGTTTCCCCTTTGATTACTGATTTCGAGCCTCCTGGCGAGCCGAACCCCATCAAGCCTATTATCCTGGGATTCTCCCAGCTTGGCTCAGAGAGTACCTGGCGGGAGGCGAATACGGCCTCCATCAAGGAGGCAGCCAAGGAAGCTGGAATAACGCTGCTCCTCACGAATGCGGAACAGGATCAGAACAAACAGTTTGAAGCGATCCGCTCTTTCATCCGCAGGGATGTGGATATGATCGCTATTGCGCCTGTAGTACAGACAGGCTGGGAGGGCATTCTTGAGGAAACCAGGGAGGCTGGTATACCTGTCATTATTTTGGACCGGTCAGTGAACGTGGAGGATGGCTCACTCTATATCACCTTTATCGGATCTGACTTTTATGACGAAGGTGTGAAAGCAGCCAAATATATGATTGACCGGATGCGCCATCACTCCGGTATTATTCGTATTGCTGAGCTGCAGGGAACGGTGGGATCAACCCCGTCTATCGATCGTGGATTAGGTTTCCGGAAGATACTTGAGGGCAAAAAAAACTTCCAAATTACACAGACGAAACCGGCAGACTTCACCCGGAGCGGCGGACGGAAGGTCATGAGGGAGTTTTTAAAGCAGCCTAAAGATAAATTGCCCCAGGTGCTGTTCGCCCACAATGATGATATGGCAATAGGTGCAGTAGATGCGATCAAAGAGGCTGGTTTAAAGCCGGGCAGCGATATCATCATCATCTCTGTAGACGGCACCCGGCGTGCATTCGAGCAGATGGTTGACGGGAATATTAATGCCGTTGTGGAATGCAATCCGCTGCTGGGCCCGCTGCTGATGCAGGCTGTCAAAGAAATCATGGCCGGGAGAACCCTGCCCAAAAGGATGGTCACACCTGAGGATATTTTTACACAGGAACTGGCCGCTAAAGAAGTGGAGTACCGTAAATATTAGGAGAAGCCGTCCTGATGTAGTTTACGCAACCTACCGGCAATGCCGTGTATAGCTCCAGCCTCCGGCAGCTGTACATTCACCTATCTGCCCGCTGTACTCTTCGGAATATCATGAAAATCTGGTTACTAAAAAATTTAAATTTAGTTATTGACTAATCACTAACGTGCTGGTATGATTTGATCAGGTTAGTGATTGGTCAATAACATAAAACGAAATGAGGGTAACGAAAATGAAAAAAGCGATTGTAATTGGAGCAACGGGCGGAACGGGAGCAGCGATCACGGAAGAACTGGTGAAACGGGGGATAAGTACCATTGCTTTTGGGCGATCAAGTCAGAAGTTGGAACGGTTCGCGGCAACACTTGGAAATCCTGCGCATTTGACGCTTGCTGTTGGAGACGCCATGAACCCTGATGACATTGTAGCTCAAGCAGGTGACGCAGATGTATTATTCCATTGCGCGAACGTACCTTATCACGAAATGGTAAGCAAGCTGATCCCGCTGGGTGAATCCGTGATGGAGGCGGCGGAACGACTGGCGATCAAAGTTGTAGCGATTGACGGGATCTATCCATACGGGAGAAAACAGATGGATCTTGTCACAGAAGAACATCCCAAGCAGCCTCATACGAAAAAAGGAAAAATCCGCCTGGACTATGAACGGATGTTGTTCAGCATGCGGTGGAGTAAGGCGAAAGTCATGATTGTCCGCTTGCCCGATTATTATGGACCTACGGCTAATGAAGCTTCGTATTTAGGTTCTACTCTGGAAGCAATCGCTGCCGGGAAGATGGCCTTTTTCGTGGGGAACATGAAGGTTCCCCGTGAATTCGTCTATTTACCAGATGCGGCGGCGATGATTACCAACCTAGCAGGCAAAGACTTCGCTTACGGGCAGAACTGGAATATCCCGGGAGCCGGGCTCATATCGGGCCGGGAGATCGTACGGATTGCCCAAGCGGCAAGCGGCAAGGTGAAACCGGTCATTCCAATGAAAAAGTTAGGTTTATCCTTGCTGGGCATGTTTGTACCCGTCATGAAGGAAGTGGTTGAGATGCTGTATTTAACTGAGGATCCTCTGACACTTAGCGGAGACAAATACAAACGGTTAATCGGACCTGTCACCGTAACACCGTTCCAGGAGGGCATTTCTTCGACGGTTTTGGCATTACAAGACAGGGTGTAGTTATTGATTGATTACTCACAAATTCGAAATATAAAATAAAATCCTTAAAGGAGAGTTGCCTTATGAGTACCGTTAATCAAAGTCCGGCTGTTCTACATGTATTTCCGCTTCGCTGGTGGGCACTTAACTGTCGCTGGAATAGGCAGCGCTGCTGGCGTCCTGTTAGGCGGGGTATTAACTTCATCGTTTGGCTGGCCTGCAGTATTTTACGTAAACGTGCCTATCGGGCTTATCGTCATAGCCACTATTCCATTTCTGGTTTCCAAAGATACTGCGGGGGGAACGCGCAAGCTTGGATATGCCGGGTGCCATTACGGTTACAGCAGGAATCGTAACCCTTGTTGCAGCGCTCTCCCAGATCGAGCAAGGCGGTTGGACATCACCTGTAACCTTAGGATTGGCAGGTTTTTCATTGGTATCTCTTATTGCATTCATCATTATAGAAAAAGGTGTTTAGCCTTGAAGAAGGTACCGCCCTGCCAGCGAAATTATGATATAATGACCTCGTTGTTTGTGAAAAGCAGAACTATACTATGAACATAGGACGGGCCATATGAAGAGGTATTTGATTAAGGTAGATATAACACGTTTGATCATTATGATTATCGGCAATGTATTTCTGGGCATGGGAATCAGTATCTTTAAGCTGTCTGGCCTGGGGAATGATCCCTTCAGCGGCATGGTGATGGCGCTTGCAGACTCCAGCGGTATCGTATATGCCAATTTTCTAATTTTACTGAATCTGGTACTGTTTGTAATACAAGGTATCTGGGGACGAAAGCTAATTGGAGCCGGAACCTTCGTAAATGCAATTTTTCTGGGTTACATAGCCACTTTCTTTTATAATATCTGGATAGATCTGCTAGGCGAACCTCAGATGTTCTGGCAGCAGGTGGTCACAGTGGCGATTGGCGTGGTGGTCTGCAGCTTTGGGATATCCTTGTATCAGACCTCACAGGTGGGAGTAGCTCCCTATGACAGCCTGTCCCTCATTATGAATAAAAGATTCCCGAAAATCTCATATTTTTGGCATCGCATGTTTACAGATGCTCTATGTGCTTTGGTTTGCTTCCTGGCAGGAGGCATCATCGGTCTGGGAACGCTGGCGACTGTATTCGGTCTGGGACCCATTATTCAATTCTTTGATGTGAATTTTACGAAGAAGCTTCTGGCAAAGAGGGGTCCAACAGCAGGTTAATGATTCAACTTCGATGATTTTCCTGCGGACTGAATTATATATAGTACCTTATTATATGTTATAATGAACTTCTTACTGTATCTTAAGAAGAATAGAGGTCGCTAGAGGATGAAATGTAAAATCAATCGCAATGCAGCTAAAGTTTTGAAGGATATGCTGAGCAGTCAGGAAGCGGAAGGGAAAAAGATTCGTGTAGTCATTACACAGAATCACGGGGATCACGGCCACTATGATGTAACCCTAGATACGCCCACCGAGCATGATGAAGTTGTCGCTACAGACAAGGGGATCGAGGTATTGCTGGATACGCGTGAGCCGCTTCTGGATGGCGTTTGGATACAATATTTTTATGTGCCGCAAGAGGGCTTCTTCATCACGAATCCATCAACCGGTTTTCTTGAAAAATAAGCAGCGGCTGCACGCTTCTTAAGCAAAGCGCCGCTTTTGATCTCTTTGATTAGCCATTAAAGCAGCAAAGACTTAGGGTGAGAACTCAAGGTCTTTGCTGCTTTAATAATTTCCGGGCCTTTTACAATAATATCCTTAATGAGCTGCCGTAACCTTGATATCATCGAACTTCGACGGCTTTGGCTGCTTCAGGGCCAGAAAGGCTACCAGAATACCGAGCAGCGTGGTCACAGCGGAGATCAGGAACGCGGTATGGATCGCGGAGTTGAGATCTGCCGGCTGCAGGTGTTCGAGAGTAGAACCCGTTCCCAGGCTTGCCGAAATAATTGCCATAATCACCGCCAAGCCGATAGCTCCGCCGATTTGCTGACCGGTCGAGATCAGCGCGGAGGCGACGCCCTGCTCTTTCGGCTCAATTCCAGCGCTGCCCGCAATGAACATTGTCGTGAAGACGAGAGCCTGACCGATGCCGATGATCACCGTACCGGGAATGATACTCCAAGCTGATCCGCTCGCAGATAATCCCGTCAGCATCAGGAACCCGGCGGCTCCGAGCCCCATGCCTGACGCGATCGTACCTGCCACGCCGACCTTTGCGAGCATTTTGTTGATGAGTTTGGCGCCGGCGAAGGCACTAAGCGTCAGCGGCAGGAAGCTAAAGCCCGATTGAATAGCCGAATAGTGCAGTACGTCTTGCGTATACAGCGTCAGGAAGTAATACAGCGAGCCGAATGAAGCTGAGAACAAAAATGCTGTCAGTGCAGCACCCGTAAGATTGCGGCCTCGGAACAAGCGGAAGGATATCAGCGGCTCCTTTGTTCTTATCTCAATGGCTATGAAAGCAAGCAGCAGCAGCATGCCGGTCAACGCGAAAGGAAGTGCCGATGCGCTGACCCAGCCTTCGACCGGTGCTTGAATCAGATAATAGACAACGGATAGCAGACCTGCAGTTACCGATATTGTTCCAGCCGCATCATAATGCTTGGCGCCTGACGGTACCTTGCTTTCAGTCAGTACAAACGGCGCGAGAATAACGGCTGTAAGTGCAATCGGCACATTCACCAGAAAGGTCGCTTCCCATCCGACGTAGCTCGTTAGAGCCCCTCCAAGCAGCAGGCCAAGTGACATGCCAACCCCGCCCATTGACGCCCAGATGCCCATCGCACGGTTACGTTCCGGCCCCTCGTTGAAGTTCGACATAATAAGCGATAAGGTGGCCGGCGACAGCAGCGCCCCGCCTAGTCCTTGCAGTCCTCTAGCCGCTATTAACATAAGCTGGGATTCCGCTAATCCGCCCAAGAGCGAGCCGAGTCCGAAGAGTGCCATCGCGATTATGAACATGCGTCTTCTCCCCATCAAATCAGATAAACGCCCTCCGATGAGCAGGAAACCCCCAAAAGCAAGGGAATAAGCACTGACCACCCACTGGAGATGATTCGCTGAAAATCCGAGTTCACTTCCCAA
This sequence comes from Paenibacillus tianjinensis, assembly GCF_017086365.1. NCBI lineage: Bacteria > Bacillati > Bacillota > Bacilli > Caryophanales > Paenibacillaceae > Paenibacillus > Paenibacillus tianjinensis. Next base: position 1,519,877 of record NZ_CP070969.1, read on the forward strand.
AGACGGCATTGCCACGAAAATAATTGTATAATCCAGTGCCATGACCAGCTGCGAGACCGCCAATATAAACAGCGCCAACCCTTTGTATTTTGTTCCGTTCATGTTCGATTCCCCTTCGCGCGCAGACCAAAGTGCCTGCAATAATTTTTATTTGACCATTCGGTCTGAAATGGGTAAAAAGGAATGAAGCCCCTTACGACGCTTCATTCTTGGTCTAGCACAGATAACGTAACCTTGGTAATTTGCTCGATGACGAGCGGATCATCCGTCAATTTGGCCGCTTGCGTCAGCCCGTATCTAGCATGGTACAAGTAACGGGCCAGCGCCTGCAGATCCCGGTTGGCGCTAAACTCGCCCTGCTGCACTCCCCGGACCAAAGCATCGTAAAGTGCCTGCTCCAGCCGTTTTTTATCCTCATTGAACAGCATGGCGATTTCGGGGTCATGCGGAACCTGGTCAATTGCGCTATAGAGAATGAAGCATTCCTTGCGGCGCAGCTCGTCTCTGAGCGTCTCACCAATAACCTCGAATATATCCGTAATTGCTTTCTTTACAGACACCGTCTCCGCCAAATAGGCGACAGCCGCAGAGGATTTTTCATTCACGTAATGGCTGACCGCTCTTAGGAAAAGGTCCCGTTTCGTGCCATACGTATCATAAAGACTTTGACGGGCAATGCCGAGGCCGTCGAGTAGAAGCTGCATGGAGGTTCCTTCATAACCATAATGCCCGAACACCTCCATCGCTTTATGCAGCACGAGATTCGTATCGAATTCTTTGTTTCTTGCCAAATGGATAAACCCCTTTCTCCTCTACCATGCTAACGATATTAGAATATTCAGTCAAGATGAGGAAGTAAAGGGCAGTAGGAGAGAAGGTCTGACACACTACCGCGATTTATTCCGAGAAGCGCACAGCATCATTAACACTGCCAACCGACTCAATCGCCACTAGCGGATTCCAGAAGTCACGATAACGTGTGATTAGGCCGTTTTTGGTCTCCACGACACTGATGTATGTCTGGTTGTAAGGATTGCCTGTTTCCCGATGCTTTCCGGTAGACTTGAACTCTGCAATAACAAGCTCTGGATCAAGTGTCAGATGGAAGACAAGATCAGTGAACTGAACCTCAAAATGTTTCGGGAAGTTCTGCATGTAGTCATACAGCTCGGCCTTGCCTTGCTTTTGATCCGGGAACCCTGCGGGTCCGTAGGGGAACTCAAGCAGGCCGTTCTCTTCCCACAGGTCAACCCATGCCTTAATGTCGCCGCCGGACAGATGCTTTAGATGATTGCGGAAGGCCTCTTGTGCTCGTTCACGTACTGCTTCTTGCGTTACGGTTTGGTTTGTCATCATTGTTTCCTCCAATTTGAATAATAGTTTATTTGACCAAACGGTCTGAAATAATCAAAAAAATAATCGTTCCTTTTGACCACTCAGCACCTCCTGTTCTTGATGAATTCATCATACCAATTCCGGATCGATCAGTCAACAATTATTTTTCAAAATTTATCACCTTTGAATCAAAGAAGTTTGATTAATGGAAGTCTTAGGGGTGACAAGCGTTTAAGACCGGTACAGGAATTTATTGTTGCCTAAGCTTGCCAATTAGCCGGATTTGGGAGTACATTGCTATTAATGCTTAATAACTACAGAGGTCGAATAGGAAGGTAGGTTTAAAGATGCCGGAAACAACCAGGGTGTTTAAAGCAACAGAGGATCATGTCAAAATCATCGGGCGGACCCACTATTATAAGGATGTACTGTGGCTGGCGCTTTCAGGCGGCGGAGTGGAATTTTCATTCTATGGAAAGAAAGCGGAGATTACCTTAAAAGGTGATGCTATTGCCTTAACCGGGAATAACCTGGCCCGTATTGGCATTAGTGTAAACGGAAAACGGGTCATTGACGATCAAATGGATCAGCCTTTGAAATCGTATACGGTATTCGAAAGCGATACGGAGCAGGAAATCACGGTAACGGTTATTAAATTATCAGAGGCGGCGATGTCAACGGTTGGGATTCAAGAAATCGCGGTTGATGCAGCAGATGGGATTAAGCCAACCCCGCCCAAATTACATACGGTTGAATTCATCGGCGATTCGATTACGTGCGGCTATGGCGTTGATGATGAGCATGAGCTGCATTCTTTTTCCACAGCCACAGAAGATGTCACCAAAACCTATGCGTTTTTGGCAGCCCAGCAGCTTCAGGCCGACTACAGCATGGTTTCGTACAGCGGATACGGCATTATTACAGGCTACACGGAAAATGATCAAAAGCTAACCACCCATCTACTTCCGGATTACTATGAAAAAGTAGGCAAGTCTGAGGGGAGATTTGATGATACGCTGCTGCCCCAGGAACTTCCTTGGGATTTCAACAAGTTCATACCTGACCTGATCGTCATTAACCTCGGAACAAACGATGATTCCTACACGAAAGAGGATACCGGTAAACAAGCGGAATATGCTAAGGCGTATGTTGAATTTCTTAAAATGGTCAGAAGTAACAATCCGAAGACCCCCATTCTGTGTACGCTGGGAATTATGGGAGATCGATTGTATCCTTATGTTGAACAAGCTGTTAAGGACTATACCCGGGAAACTGGTGACAGCAATATTTCCGCAATGAAGTTTGACGTGCAGCTGGAAGCTGACGGCTATGCCGCCGATTTCCACCCGTCCCAGGCCACACACCGGAAAGCCGCCAAGCAACTGACTGATCAGATTAGAGCGCTTTTGAGAATCAATGTATTTTAATATCGCCGGTATCACTAAGTAGTTGAGATAAGGCACGAGGGCTGGAGATTTTCAAGCTCAGCGGCTGTGAATAATAGTTTCTTCTTGACATTTTTCCTATTTTATATCACAGATTTGTTTCGTGCAAAATGCTACCATTGATGGGAAGTACACTGGTCGCGGGAGCGGTTATATGAGCGGTTTCTCTGTTCACCACATGATGCATTACTCGCTGTATTCTTTTGCTGAGCACAGTCCGGATCCGATTTACATTCTGGGCACCGATAAAAAAGTGATGTACGCCAATTCGGTGTTTGTTGATCTATTCGGCTGGACCACGGAAGAGCTGAACGAAAATGATTTTCCGCATGTTCCTCCGGAATTAAGGGAAGAACTTACGCAAATGTTTGTTTTTATTGATCAGGGGCAGCGTCTGTTTGCCCTCGATACCTTCCGAATGAAACGAAATGGAGAGCTGATCAGCGTCAAAATAACCATTTCTCCTGTTAAAGATCCGGAAGGATGTACTATGGCTTACATAGGTGTTCTGAGAGATGTAACGGAGATGAAATTCTCAGAGCTGAAATACTATAAATTATTTAATGAAGCGAACGATCCCATCTTCATTTATGAGCAGGATAAGGAAGGTAAGCCATCAAAATTTCTGGACGTGAACGAAGCGGCATGCCGGATGCTGGGTTATACGCGTCAGGAAATGCTGGACAAAACTCCGTATTCAATATCAGCGGGATCGCTGGTGGACGAGATCGACAATATATTCGAGAATATACTTAGAGGAGATGGGATATTCGTCGAATGGATTCAGGTTGCGAAGGACGGGAAACAAATTCCGGTGGAGATCAGCGCGAAGCCATTTAAGCTAAATGGCCGGACACTGGTGATTTCCATTGCCCGAGACATGACTGAACGAAAGAAAACGGAAGAGTATCTCCGGTACAGCGAAAATATTTCCATGATTGGTGAGCTATCGCAGGCATCGCCCATGAAATCCGCAATCCGCTTACCAGCATCAAGGGGTTCGTCCAGCTGCTGTTTGCCCAGTCTAAGATGGGCAGGGAGTTCCATGAGATTATTTTGTCGGAGGTGGATCGAATCAATTCAATTATCGGCGAGCTGCTGCTGCTGGGCAAGGAAATCCCATCTGATCAGGCAGACTGCAATTTGGTCCAGCTGGTAAGACAAGTAGTCGTATTGTTGAATGCCCAGGCACATATGACCGACAATGAAATTGTCATGCGTACGGAACTCGACCATCTGCCGCTTAGGTGTGCGAATAACAAGCTGAAGCAGGTTTTCATTAATATTCTTAAAAATGCGATTGAAGCCAGTCCGCGGGGTGCGGAAATCACCGTAGAGCTGTACCGTGAGGAGGATACTGGAGTTATTCGAATCGCCGATACAGGGCCGGGCATACCGAACGAGATTCTGAACCGGATTGGCCTTCCTTTCTTCACGACCAAATCAGAGGGCAACGGGCTTGGGGTAATGATCAGCAGGAAAATTATCCACAATCACAAGGGTACCCTTCTATTCAAGGCGAACACACCGACGGGAACGATTGTAGAGATTACGTTGCCAGTGCTTTAAGTAATCATATACATATTTAGTGAGTAATAGAATTGGGATAAGCGGCGATATTCATACACAGGCGGTACGAAGCAGGAGAATCCTGTGCTTCGTACCGCCTGTGTCTTTTTCAATGATATCTTATAGATACTCGCACTTGAAATTTGTGAACTCGGCGGTTGCGTCTTCCCCATAGGCATATAAGCCGATGAGCACGCCTGTAAATCCGCCTGCGACTTCAGAGGAAAGGTACCGGGTTTGTGCCGTACCTAAGAGGGTCTCTCTGCCGCTTTCGTGAATAAGGAAGCTATAGCGCTCAGGAGTTGCCCGGATTATCAGAGTAGCATGGTTATCGCCTCCGAGACTTGCTTCCGCTTCAACAGATTTAATATCACCAATATTCAGCCGCTCGATAGCTTCATAACCGGTTGCAGTTTTACGTACAGCCAAATCGTAATGATGATTCTCATCCATATAGAGCGTGATGCCGGCTTCACCGTCGGTAAGGCTGACTTCGCATGAAATGTCGGCGTTAAAATCTCTTTGGCGAAGGCCGATAAAGGTCGGTGTTTCCGGAATATCCAGTGACACTGCGGTTCCCTTTAATGTCACCTTATGCGGTTCCAGCAGATAATTGCCGGTCACAGGATGACGAAGATAACACCAGTCCAGCTTCCAATCGGTGTTCTCGAAAGTGAAAGACGTTTTTTCCTGCTGAATAACCTGGCTGGAGATCCGGTCGGTCTCAAAGCTCGTAAGTGTAGTGCCGTTATGTCCCGCTGTGAACCAGCCGTCCCCACCAAATGTAACCGGTGTAAGGAACACTTCGCGTCCAAGATGATGGTAGGTAAGCCAGCGGCCGGTTTGCCGGAAGCCCAAATGCAGCATCCACCAGTTTCCATCATTATCTTGAATTAAATCGCCATGGCCAACCCCCTGAAGCTCATAACCGCCCAAATTGCGGTTGGTCAGTACGGGATTGCCCGGATAGGCTTCGAACGGGCCGGAGACTGACTCTCCGCGCGCATAAATAACCATATGGCCGTATTCCGTTCCGCCTTCAGCCGCCATCAGGTAATACAGGCCATCAATTTTATACATATGAGGGCTTTCCAGATATCGTCCGCCGGCCCCTTGCCAAATGGAACGGCTTGGCGACAGCTTGGCGCCGGTTTCAATGTCAATTTCACACTGGACAATACCGCCGATACCGTTATCATCTGTCCCGTTGCTCATAAAAAAGGCCTTTCCGTCTTCAAAATACAAATCGGGATCGATTCCGCCCTGATCCACAAAGATTGCTTCAGACCATTCACCGTAAATATCGTCGGTCCATACATAAAAATTTTGATGCCCGGTTTCGTTGGTTGTGGTCATGTAGAATCTTCCGTTGTTGTGCCGGATCGTTGGGGCGAATACACCACCTGAACTGCTTACATTGCCGAGCTGAATCTGACTCTCCCTGGTCAGACAATGACCAATTTGCTTCCAGTTAATCAGGTCTTTACTCTCGAAAACCGGAACGCCGGGAAAGTACTGAAAAGAACTGCAAACCAGATAATAGCGTTCTCCAACCTTGCATACACTGGGGTCAGGATAAAATCCTTTGATGACCGGGTTGTTGTATTTCATCTATCCACCTCTTCCTAAATTCACACCTATATAAATCTAAAGGGATCAACAGCTAAAGAAATTAAACACCATTGTCTAAATTCTTGCAATGGATTAGACTTGAAGCTTCAGCTTGATTCTTTTAAATTCATATATATGTGATTTCAATATAATGTAGCCGGGGGATTCTGATGATCATCAAAGCGAACAGTGAACAGAAGTTTATGCCGTTATATGAAGCGCTGGCAAGTGAAGTCAGATGGGAGATCATGAGTCTTATTGCTGATAATGAGATGAATGTAAAGGATATTGCGGACCGCCTAAAACTCAGCCCTTCGATCGTCACTATGCACATCCGGAAACTCGAACAGGCCGGACTCGTAGGAAGTCACAGGGTAAGGCTGTACGGGGGGACACACAAAATGTGCTTTCTAAAAAAGAAAGCCGTCGAGATTGAACTGCCGTCTGCTGGCCAATCCGCCAAGCGCAGGGAGCAAAGTATTTCAGTTGGTCATTATACCGCTTTTGAAGTCCACCCCACCTGCGGGCTTGGTACACGGGAGAAGGAGATCGGGGTTTGGGACGACCCGCGTTATTTTCTTGATCCCGAGCGGGTTCATGCTGCAATTCTGTGGTTTGGATGGGGCTATATCGAATACAAAATGCCTAACTATCTGCTTGCCGATCAGAGGGCGGAGGCCATCGAAATTTCGGTGGAGATCGCTTCGGAGGCTCCCGGATTAAGAGACTATTGGCCATCGGATATTGAGTTTGTCTTCAACGGGCTCTCTCTAGGCACCTGGACAAGTCCGGCGGATTTCGGAAGAGCTGCACGGGGGAAGCTGACCCCCGAATGGTGGCATCGTAATGTGAATCAATACGGATTATTAAAGACGATTCGTATTGACTCATCAGGTACATTTATGGATGAAGAGCGGATGTCGGAGGTAACCCTCGCGGATATCAGGCTAGGGGAGTCTTTCTGGACGCTGCGCTTCGCGGTTGATGAGCATGCAGTGAACGCAGGGGGATTAACACTGTATGGTTCCGGATTCGGCAATCACGACCAGGACATTGTAATCCGTGTCTATCTAAGCGGTGATCATTAATCGGACAATCCATCCTTCAATCGATTGGCCGGATAAACCAGCGGTAAGCTTGGACAAAAGAAATCCGAGCTTACCGTTACCCAGAAGATGCCGATATACCCGGCAGTATAGCATTTACGATGAAACCGTAATGGCTTTATGCAGTGTATGAGGAAGCCACTCGAATTAGGTTCATGCACTCTGGGTTGGTTTTTTGCGTATGCTGGTAAGTTCAAAAGCCTCTTTAGGAATTCCCATTTCTTGAGCCTTCTTCTTTTTAATTACCATAGCCTGTTGTAAGCTTGTGGCTTGAAATTCAATGATGGTGCCAAGCGGCTCCTCAAATGCATAGTAACTTTTTTTATTGGACATTACTTGTGCCTCCTCATCTTATTCTCGAATGATTTTGCCAAAGGGCATAAGTATATAATCTCGGCTGCTTTACCCTGATAGTGTGCGTTTCATCTTAGAGAACTATGCGCAGAGGCCGGCTTCATGGCACCATAAATGTCGTGTAAGGTTTAATTAAATTTTCTTGTATTGTTTATTTGCCTTATATGCAAAATACAGATATAGCATGATCAGGGCAGGGAATATAATCCATGTTAAGCCTCTAAACAGGGCGAATGGGGTTTCGAAGAAAAAGGCCCTCCAGAATTTCAAGCCATTTAAATCCCATAGTCCTGGAGTGAAATATAGCGATTTCGGATCAAGCAATACTCCCGGATCGATCGCATCTGTTGAAATGAGTGCCGCCAGTATCGGAATGAAGGAAATAGCTAAGGTAGCCCACATATCCGACAACCGCTTATAGCGGCTGATATTGGAATCGACATCCGAAAAGATCTCTTCGTTTCCCTGATGGCCAACTTTCTTAAAATATTGATATCCGGAGCTTTTGGTTCCCGAGATATGTTCCCATCCGCTGTCTTCAAATAAAGCGCAATAGTCTTCGAAATCCTCCCGCTTCTTAAAGGTGCGGTAATCCATCTTTATCGTTACATTCTTAGACCCCTCAGGTTCGAATTTATAACCGAAAGGCGTCTTTTTTATGAATCGGTAACCCTGCATCGCCATGTCATTCAACCAGTTTTCTTCTTCTTCGAAGTTAGTGAAAAACTTGAATTTATTCATTCGCCATTCCTCCATTCTCATTGCAATCGATCTGTCGTCACGGAAACCATGTGCTTCATTCGCTCAAAGTCAAGGCGCAGAATATCCATTCCTTTTTGGGTAATAGCATAAACCTTGCGGCGGCTGTCTTCACTGGCCACAGGCTGAATGAACTTTAGTTTCACTAGATTCTCAAGTGCGCCATACAGGGTACCCGCAGCCATTCGAACTTGCCCGGCGCTAAGCTCCTCCACCTTTTGCATAATTAGATAACCATGCGCCGGTTCAATCACAGCCAGCAGAATGTAATAAACGGTTTCGGTTAACGGCAAATTTTTATCTCTTCCCATGCTTACCCCCTGGTAATAACGTTTATACCGCCTAACTATATATCGTTGAACTGTATAGTTGTATTGTATACAGTCTAACTTAATAATGCAACACAAAGAAACGGCAATCGAACCTTATAGGCTGATTGCCGTTCCTACACTAAACTCTTCTGCCGCTTTGCTTAACCAAAAGGCATCCGACCATCTTGGCGGCCGCCGAAGTTCTGGTGTGAACAATCCATTTAATTCATTTCATTATACCGTTCGATAGCCTTGCTTAGCAGATAATTGAAATTCTCAGGTGTACCGTCCGTAGTGTGCAGGAACTGGCCGTTCAGGTCAGAATCAGATACAGGTTCCTTTTTATTGATACGTTCAATAATTTTGGAAGCGGCCGCTTTTGCCTCAGTGGCTGCATCCACGTAATTCCCGATACTGAAACTGTTAACCCCTTCTTTTTGAATTCGTTCCTTGTCTTTGGAGATGGTCATGAGCGCATTCAAGTCTGCGGTCATCACGTCGTATTTCGCTTTAAACTTCGTCATATCAAGCTGCAGCACATTGCCTGCGGTGATTCTCTGTTCATCCATTTCAATAGCCGTAGCCTCGGCATCGATCATGAACTTCAAGGCATTATACCGGATCTGCTGGTCTGCATCCTTCAGTTTTTGCAGTTCAGCCTGACGCTGCTCGTTACCCAATTTTTGCAGAGCCGTGAAGTATTGGGTGGCGATAGTCTCGTAAGCGAGATTGGCATTTACCAGCCTGGTATGCAGCTGTTTTCCTTTTGCGAAATCATCATCCACGTAGCCTTTTGAATCATAGTAGGCTTTCATATCGTCGAGGACGGACAACAAATCTTTGATGACGGGTGTCAATTTGGTCACTAAGGGGTCAGCGTTTGCAAAAGCAGGCTGGTTTGAGGTATAGCTATTAGCTTTATCAATAACCTCCCGCTCCGTTTCAGCAACGTCAAGCATGATGAAGCTGAGGTTTTTTTCGATTACAGGCTGTGTATCCACTCCGAACTTTTCGAAATAATGAACCAGAACCTCATTGATTCGACCGGTCATCAGGTTATTCAGCATTACATACGCATTGTATTTTTCGATTTCTTTTCTCTCACCGGACGTAACGCCTGCAGGACCTTGATTTACGGTGGATGAGGTGGCAGAACAGGCGGACAACATTACACCTAACAGGATAACTGCAATAACGAATTTTAGTGTTCTCAAAATAGTGATTCCTCCGACTGAGTAATTTACGTGCGTTCCAATGGTGATCAGGAAAAAATATCTATTCAATTTTAAATTGATTTGTTGAATAGGTCTTGAGACTTGAGTAGCAAAATTTACAAAAATTCACTTGCGGCCTTCGATATGTAGAATTATGACAAATGGTTAAATTTGCATCTGCCAGTTCATTCAGTTAGATGTGAATTATGAGTTTCAGCGTTTACAGAAGTGGGTATATAACCTTTGTTTTTGAAATAATAAACGTACAGCCAGCAAGCCATAAGTTGGAAGGTGAGGGACGTCATGAATTTTCCAGTTAACATCCTGCTCGTAGACGATCACCCGGAAAACCTGGTTGCCATTGAAGCGATTCTGAGCGGAGAACCCTATCGACTGGTTCGTGCTTATTCCGGGATGGAAGCTTTGCGGTGTTTATTGGAAGAGGAGTTTGCTGTCATTGTCATGGACGTGCAAATGCCGGAAATGGACGGGTTCGAGACAGCCGGTATCATCCGGACCCGGGAGAAAAATAAATACGTGCCAATCATCTTCATGACGGCAACCAGGAATACCCAGGAGAATATCTTTGCCGGTTATTCGGTTGGTGCAGTGGATTACATGACGAAACCTCTCGTTCCGCAAATTTTCAAATCCAAAATTGAGGGTTACGTCAGCATGTATGAAGCTAACAAAACCCTTCAGATCCAAAGCGAAATGTTAAAAGAACAAACGAAGCAGATGGAGAAAACGAACCAGGCGCTCAGCAAGGCCAAGGAAGCGGCGGAAATTGCCTCTCGTGTAAAGTCAGAGTTTCTGGCCATGATGAGCCATGAAATCCGCACACCGTTAAATGGAATTATCGGCATGTCGGATTTGCTTCTGGCCTGCGATTTACCTGAGGAATATGCTGAAATGGCGGGGATTATTCACAAGAGCGGCAATGCACTGCTCTCTGTGATCAATCACATCCTGGATTTTTCCAAAATCGAATCCGGAAAGATCGAACTGGAAGAAGCGCCGTTCTCTCTACAGCACTGCCTGAATGAAACGATTGATTTGTTTACCGCCCAAACCAGGGAACGGAACCTGGAAATGGTATTAATGGTCGATCCCTTATTGCCATCCAGGATAATTGGAGATATGAATCGCCTCCGTCAGGTTTTGAATAATCTTGTGGGCAACGCTGTGAAGTTTACACCTGAGGGCAGTGTATACATAATGGTTAACAAGCTCGCCGAGACGTCGGATTCGCTTACGCTTGAATTTATTATAAAGGATACCGGAATCGGTATCCCTCCGGATAAGATACCTGAACTATTTCAGCCCTTCTCCCAGCTTGATGCCTCAACTACCCGTAAGTTTGGAGGCACGGGGCTTGGATTATCGATCAGTAAATCCCTGATCGAATTAATGGGAGGCACGATAAGGGTAGAACCGTCGGATGAACCCGGTGCAACGTTCATTTTTACGGTTGATGCCAAACCGTACTTGAGCCCGGACTCCTTCACTCAGACTCCGGACGAGCCGGCTCTGAAGCCCGTGAGAACGGATATTACGATCAACAACGATACTAGGCTCTGATTCTTATGTGACTGGTTCTTGGCAAGGTTTACGGCCAAACGATTCGGTTAGAGATGACCAATCAGAGCATTCCAAATATTTGATGCAAAAGGGGCAGGGTTGAGGATGAAGGATCAAAACCAAACTAACGAGAAAAACGATGATCAAATTGATGCTGGCGAACTGCTCAACGCCTTAATGGCCATGAAGAAAGGCAACTTCTCCTACAGAATGCCTTATGACCGCACAGGTGTAGCCGGCAAGGTAGCAGACACATTTAATGAAATTATGGATATTCAGGAAGGTCTGGTCCATGAAGTCCAGACTGTAGCCAAGGTTGTCGGAAAAGAGGGCAACCTTTCGAAAAGATTTGTGCAGAAAAATTTGGGCGGATCATGGGAAACCATCACGGATTCATTGAATGGTCTGGTCATTGACCTGATTCAACCTACGAGCGAAATGGTGCGGGTAATTAACGCCGTAGCTAAAGGGGACCTGTCCCAGAAGGTGGAGCTGGAAATCGAAGGCAGACCGCTTACTGGAGAATTCCAGAGAACGGCAAGCAATATTAACATGATGGTGAATCAGCTCAGCACCTTTGCCTCCGAGGTTACCCGGGTAGCGCGCGAGGTCGGTACGGAAGGGATTCTGGGCGGTCAGGCAGACGTCAAAGGTGTATCAGGTACCTGGAAAGACCTGACGGATAGCGTGAATTATATGGCTACGAACCTCACGGATCAAGTGCGTAACATCGCGGCGGTAACAACAGCTGTAGCAAACGGGGATCTGTCGAAGCAAATCACGGTCAATGCCCGGGGAGAAATCCTTGAACTCAAAAATACGATCAACACCATGGTGGAACAGCTCTCCATGTTCTCGTCCGAGGTCACGCGTGTGGCACGTGAGGTCGGCACGGAAGGTAAGCTTGGCGGTCAGGCGGATGTTAAAGATGTATCCGGTACTTGGCGGGATTTAACGGAAAGTGTAAACTACATGGCCTCCAACCTGACCAACCAGGTGCGTAACATTGCGGTTGTGACCACTGCGGTGGCAAACGGCGATCTTTCGAAGAAGATTACAGCTGATGTACAGGGTGAAATCCTGGAGCTTAAGAATACGATTAACACGATGGTGGATCAGTTGTCGACCTTTGCTTCCGAGGTTACCCGTATGGCGCGAGAGGTCGGGACGGAAGGGATACTCGGCGGACAGGCGGATGTAAAAGGCGTCTCCGGCACATGGCGTGATTTGACCGAGAGCGTAAACTACATGGCGTCTAACTTAACCAACCAGGTGCGCAACATTGCGGAAGTGACAACCGCCGTGGCTAAGGGTGATCTGTCGAAGACGATTACGGTTGATGCCAAAGGCGAGATCCTCCAGCTGAAAAGCACGATCAATATCATGGTGGATCAGCTCAGTAACTTCGCTTCCGAGGTTACGCGTGTGGCGCGGGAGGTTTCAACGGAAGGGATTCTGGGCGGTCAGGCTGACGTTAAAGGCGTATCGGGTACATGGAAGGATTTGACGGATAGCGTTAACTTTATGGCCGGTACACTGACCGATCAGGTGCGTAACATCGCCGAGGTAACCACTGCGGTTGCGAAAGGCGATCTGTCCAAGCAGATTACGGTGAATGCGAAAGGAGAAATTCTGGAGCTTAAGAATACCATTAATACGATGGTAGAGCAGCTCTCGACCTTCGCTTCCGAGGTAACGCGTGTAGCGCGGGAGGTAGGTACGGAGGGGATGCTGGGCGGACAAGCCCAAGTTAAAGGCGTTGCGGGTACCTGGCGCGATTTGACCGAGAGCGTAAACTACATGGCGTCTAACTTAACCAACCAAGTGCGTAACATCGCCGTTGTAACGACGGCCGTAGCGAACGGGGATCTGTCCAAGAAAATCACGGCGGATGTACAAGGGGAAATCCTCGAGCTCAAAAATACGATCAACACGATGGTGGACCAGCTCTCCATGTTCTCCTCCGAGGTTACGCGTGTGGCGCGAGAGGTCGGTACGGAAGGAAAACTGGGCGGCCAGGCTCAGGTTAAAGGGGTCGGCGGAACCTGGAAAGACTTGACCGAAGGCGTTAATAACATGGCCCGGAATCTTACGGACCAGGTGCGGAACATCGCAGACGTTACGACGGCGGTAGCAAAGGGCGACCTGTCCAAGAAAATCACCGTTGACGTAAAAGGCGAAATCCTTGAACTGAAGAATACGATCAATACGATGGTGGATCAGCTCTCGACCTTCGCCTCCGAGGTTACACGCGTAGCGCGCGAAGTAGGTACGGATGGAAAACTCGGCGCGCAAGCGGAAGTAAAGGATGTCTCCGGTACGTGGAAAGATTTGACCGATACGGTTAACTACATGGCCAGCAACCTGACCATTCAAATGCGTAACATTGCCGGTGTTACAACTGCGGTAGCGAACGGGGACCTGTCCAAGAAAATTACTGTTGACGTTAAAGGCGAATTATTGGAACTGAAGAACACGATCAATACCATGGTGGATCAGCTGAATTCGTTCGCCTCTGAGGTTACGCGTGTGGCCCGGGAGGTCGGTACAGACGGTAAGCTGGGCGGTCAAGCCCAGGTACGCGGCGTCGGAGGGATCTGGAAAGACCTTACCGATAACGTTAATATTATGGCGACCAATCTGACGGATCAGGTGCGCGGTATCGCCAAGGTCGTGACGGCGGTAGCGAACGGTAACCTGAAGCAAAAACTGACGGTGGAAGCCAAAGGCGAAATCGCCGAGCTGACGGACACCATCAACAATATGATTGAGACGCTGGCTACCTTCGCGGACCAGGTAACCACCGTGGCGCGGGAGGTAGGCGCCGAAGGGAAGCTTGGCGGACAAGCGAACGTTCCGGGCGCAGCCGGTACTTGGCGCGACCTCACCGACAACGTTAACTACATGGCGAGTACGCTGACCACTCAGGTACGCGCCATCACTAACGTAGCTACTGCGGTAACGAATGGCGATCTGTCACGGGCTATCGACGTATCTGCATCCGGAGAAGTCGCAACGCTCAAAGACAACATCAACGAAATGATCCGTAACCTGAAGGAAACGACCCGTATTAATACGGAGCAGGACTGGCTCAAAACCAATCTCGCCAAATTCTCACGGCTGCTGCAAGGGCAAAGAGATTTGTATGCGGTCAGCCGCATGATCCTGTCCGAGCTGGCACCGCTCGTGTCGATGCAACACGGTGTCTTCTATATCAATGAACCGTCCGGCGGTGAACCGGTGCTGAAGTTGTTTGCCAGCTATGCTTACCAGAGCCGCAAACATCTGGCGAACGAATTCCGGGCCGGGCAAGGCCTGGTCGGCCAGTGCCTGATCGAGAAGCAGCGGATCCTGCTTACCAACGTACCGGGTGACTATGTGGTGATCTCGTCCGCCTTGGGCGAAGCTACACCTCTCAACATCATTTTGCTGCCGATTATTTTCGAGGATCAGGTGCTTGCGATTCTGGAACTTGCAACCTTCCGCCCGTACAGCGATATCGATATTGCATTCCTGGATCAGCTTACGGAATCGATCGGAATTGTGATTAACACGATGCAGGCGAACCAGCGTACAGAGGAGCTGCTGATCCAGTCGCAGTCCCTTACCGAAGAGCTCCAAAAGCAGCAGATGGAGCTGCGGAATACAAATGACGAACTCGAGGATAAGGCGAAGCTGCTCGTCCTACAGAAAGCTGAAGTGGAGAGCAAGAACCATGAGGTCGAGGTGGCCAAACGATATCTGGAGGAAAAAGCGGAACAGCTTGCCCTCACCTCCAAGTACAAATCCGAGTTTTTGGCCAACATGTCGCACGAACTACGTACCCCGCTGAATTCTCTACTGCTCCTGGCAGAACAGCTGGCCGAGAACCCGGATGACAATCTTCATGAGATTCAGGTGAAGTTCGCAAAGACCATTCAGGACTCTGGACTCGAATTGCTAAACCTTATTAATGATATTCTTGACCTGTCAAAAATCGAATCGGGCACGATTACGCCGGATTACAGCGAGGTATCCTTGGCGGAGCTGACCGACGGGCTGGACCGTACCTTCCGCCATATGGTGGATGCTAAGAAGCTCGAGTACCGGATTAAAGTTGATCCCGGCTTACCGGCTAAGATAATAACGGACTTCAAGCGGCTTCAGCAGATTCTGAAAAACCTGCTTTCAAACGCCTTTAAGTTCACGGAACAGGGACAGATCATGCTCCAGATCCGGAAGGCGAGCGAGGGCTGGCATCCGGAGAATGAATCGCTGAACCGGGCCAAAACGGTTATTTGCTTCTCCGTAAGCGACACGGGGATCGGCATTCCGCATGAAAAACAGCAGATTATTTTCGAAGCCTTCCAGCAAGCGGACGGCAGCACGAACCGGGAATATGGCGGAACAGGCTTGGGGCTTGCCATCTCCCGTGAGATTGCTGAAATGCTGGGCGGAGAAATCATCCTGTACAGTGAAGTGAACAAGGGAAGCGTATTTAATCTGTATCTTCCTACTGAAGCTGAATTCACAGAGCCGGAAATCAAAAAAGTGCATGTTCCGGAAGTGATTGATATCACTCCGCCTAAACGCAGAAGCAGTCTGGTCAAACCGGCGGAGGAAGCTTTGCTTGACGACCGGGATAACCTTGAGCCGGGAGACCGCGTATTCCTGATTGTTGAGGATGACCAGAAGTTCAACGAAATCATTCTCGATCTTCTTCACAAAAGAGGAATCAAAGCTGTCATTTCGTCCAGCGGCTATGATGCACTGGAGCTCGTTCATAAGTATAAGCCAATTGCTATAACGCTGGATCTGCATCTTGGCGGGGATACCAACGGCTGGATGGTACTGGAGCAGCTGAAGAGCGATATCTATGTGCGGCATATTCCTATTTGTGTCATGACCGTGGACGAGGAAGAGGTGCTCCTGCTGCAGAAGGGGGTTCACGATTACTTCCGGAAACCGGTGACGAACGAAGAGCTCGAGAATGCACTTGACCGTTTGAATCAATTCACCGACAAGAAGGGCCGCAGTCTCCTGATTGCTGTTCATGAGGAACAAGAGCGCAAGCAAATCATCGACCAGCTGAGCAACCAGGACATCAAGCTCACGGTAGTCGACACCGGCCGCAAGGCTTTAAATCAGATCAATAATAAAGATTTCGATTGTGTGGTTCTGGACAATAACTTGCCCGATATGAATCTCATCCGGTTTGTCCGGGATATGCATAAGAATGCCAAAAACAAAAAAGTTCCCGTCGTAGCCCGCCTGAGCAAGAAACTGACAACCGCTGAGGAGAACGAGTGGGATGATTTGGTCAAGATGGCGGTTATCAAAGAGGTGAAGTCGAATACTCAATTGATTGACGAGACAACCCTCTTCCTGCACCTGAAAGCAGAGGACCTGCCATCCGACTTAAGGGATAAGCTGGTCAAATTATATAGTTCGGATGAAATGATCGAATCTAAGAAAGTGCTTGTAGTGGATGATGATATCCGCAACATCTTTGCGCTTACCTCGATTTTGGAGCGTCATCATATGAAGGTCATTCCTGCCGAGAACGGCCAGGATGCCATTGATCTCCTGAAACAGACACCGGACATCGAAATCGTGCTAATGGATATCATGATGCCGGGAATGGATGGCTACGAAACGACCCGGGCCATCCGGGAGAAGGCAGAGTTCAAGAACCTTCCTATTCTTGCACTTACGGCCAAAGCCATGAAGGGAGACCGGGAGCTGTGCCTAGAAGCCGGTTGCTCGGATTACATTACCAAACCGGTCAACAGTACGCAGCTGTTATCCATGATGCGGACTTGGCTGGACAAGTAACCCTATACTTTGCACCAAAAAGCAGCACTTCTACCATTCTTGGAGAAGTGCTTGCTTGCATTAATTTAGAGTCTGTATTTAAAATTTGAACTAAAATATTGTTGGATAAAACATAGCGTTTTGTTGGTTTAGCTGAAGGAGGAAAGTATACACATTTATTGAATATAAACAATAAAGAGGGAGGATAACAATGGCCTATAGTGAAAAGGAATTGCGTAAGTCATTAATCCTGGCTGTTTCAACCATTTTGGACAGGCATTATCATTCTGTTACTCTGAAAAACATGCAATTTGCCTGGTTTGTAGAAACGAATAAGGACCTGTTAAACTCAACATTCAGTAAGACCTTAATCTGTATGATCGACGCAATGTTCCTGGGCCCTTTGGATTATTGCCAGTACCTGGATACACAGAGAAAGGAGGGGGTTGAACAAGGGAATTACACGGCAGAAATATTCGGTGATCATTATGATGTCTTGCTTGAGATGAGCCAGGATTTAATCTTAACTACCCAGAATATTATGTTTACGATCATTGATGAGGCTGTGGATGATTCCGCAAACCGGTTGTTTTTCTATAATCGCTTAATGGAAAGCAATTGGACCCGCTTTAGTGGCTTTACCCTGGGATATCTGTCCAATAAGAAACAACTGATTGACAGTTTACATGAACAGAAAATTGCTGTAATGGGGCAAATGGCAGCCGGCATGGCACATGAAATACGTAATCCGCTGGCTTCAATTAAAGGATTTGCCCAGCTTGTTAATAACAGACTGGCTGAACCTGAGATCAAAGCCAATGAATTGCGTACATATATGGACATAACGATTAAAGAGATTGATACGCTGAACGGGCTAGTAACGGACTTTCTGCTATTGTCCCGAAAAGGGGATAGTAAGAGGGATAGTGGCGTGGTTTTTAATGTTATAGAGGTTATACATAGAGTCAATAACATTGTGAATCAACTCATTCTTAGTGACGATATTGTTCTTTCAGTGGATTATTCCGCAGAAAGGGTACTAACGTTTGGTAGTGCTTCTCAACTGGAGCAGGTATTCCTGAATATCTTGAAAAATAGTATAGATTCCTTCACAGCATGCAAAGGGAGAATCAATATTACGGTTACGACCGCGGCTGAGACAAACGAAATTATCCTGCTCTTTAAAGATAACGGGGAAGGGATTCTGCCCGAGAAACTAAAGCGGATATTCGATCCTTTCTATACTACCAAGCCAAAAGGGACAGGGATTGGCTTATCGATCTGTAAACAGTTAATCGAAATGTATGGAGGGCAAATTAAGGTGGATTCAGAAGTGCAGGTGGGAACCACTGTAAGTGTTACTTTGCCCTGGGTATGCAATAAATAAAAAAAACAGGGATGTCCTCAGCCGCTGGTGGCTGGAGACATCCCTGTTCATATTTACTTGCAATTATGCCTTCGGTTTATGGCAAGCTGATGATGTTACTGATAATGACAGCGGCTTGGGCACGGTTCGCAATTCCTTTTGGCGCAAACGTGTCATTCGTCATGCCTTTCACAATTCCTTCCTGCGTAAGCAGCGCTACCGCGTTTTTTCCGTAGGAGGCAATGCTGGATTTGTCCTTGAAGTTCGCCAGTATCGCATCCGTATCGGTAACCGATTTGCCTTTGAACTTCGTCAGGGCATTCGCGGCGATAATCGCCATTTCTTCCCGTGTGATAGAGCGGCCGGGCTCGAACTTGCCGCCGCCTACACCACCCACCAGACCATTCTGGACACCGGCAGCAACATAGCTGTAGGCCCAGTCAGTGGTTGTCACATCACTGAAGTTAGCCTCTGCATTCTCTAGCGGCAGGTTAAAGGCACGGACGATCATGGTGATGAATTCGGCACGGGTTACTTCTTTAAGTGGTGCGAACGAGTTGCCGCCCACACCCTGAAGGATGCCTTTAGCGGTTAGTTCTTTAATAGCCGATGCGGCCCATGCTACATTACCAAGATCGGTGAAGCTTACCGCTGGAGCTGGCGTAGCTGACGGCTGAGGTGCAGCCGGAGCAGGTGTTGCCGTTGGTGCCGGTGTTGCGGTTGGTAGAGGGATACTTGTACCCGGAACAGCCGGTTCCGGCTCAAGCACACCGTTATCCATGCCGTCTGCTTCCGTAGCTGCCGGAGCGGAGGCATAGATTGCATTGGCCAGTAACCGGAACTGGTTCTGCGGGTGATATTTGTTGAGCAGATCGTTAGCGAACAAGGTCACATGGATGTTATTCGTCTGATAATTCAGGGCCAGTACCTGTCCTTTAGCAGCATCGCTATTCGGCCACCAGCCGGCTTTGAAGAAATCCTCGCCTGTTCCGTATTCCGCCAGTATTTCAGCGCCTTGCGGAACAGCCGTGATGTAAGCAGCAGAAACAGTATACAGGTATTCATTGTCTGCATAAGGAGCGGTGATTACGCTGTCCTGTGAGACGTTCGCTTGGAACAAGCCTTCATGTGCTGCAGCCTTTTTCGCTTGGTTGACCGGATTGGCATAGTCCAGGCCCGGTAAAATATTCAGAGATTTGATACTGCCCAGCATTGTGCGTCCATATCCGATGAAGGGTTTACCGCTGGCAATCAGGCTCGTGCCTGCATTGACCAGCACGTCTGCGGCAACCGTATCGGTAGTCACTTTGAATCCAAGATCCGCTAAGATGAAGGAAGATGCTCCGGCAATACCTACATTCGCCGGCTTGAGCAGCTTGCCGGTCTTGTCTCCCGCAGTGCTGAAAGGCACAAGGTCAAGCAAGTATTTGGAGGCTACTGTTCTCAGATTGGATCTGGAGACCAGGAAGCTGCCTTTTTCATATCCGGCTCCATCATTGGAGAGCAGGGTTACCGCTTTGTGGTTCGCAAGCAATTCGTTAACTGCTTTGATTGCATCGTTGTTGCTGTTGCGGATGACGTAATTTTGCGCAAAAGAATACTGATCAAGGTTAGTTGCCGGAATGGCGACGCTGCTAACCTGCTGGGTCTTGCCGGTGAAGGCACCGGCGCTCCGGCTGATGTAGCGGTCGAATCCGCGCATATCCGCAAAATTCTGTACGGTGTCGGAATACATCGCATCAAAGTCAGAAACATTCAGGCCGTCATACAGAACCAGGTTGGCATAGCCGCGTTTGGCCTGATGCATGTTCACCACATAGGTGCCGGCCTGATAGGTGACTCCATCCACGCTTACCGGTGTGGTTGTCTGCTCTACCTTGACTCCGTTACGAAGCAGGTATTGCACCATTTTGTACGTTTCCAGCTTGTTCTTTTGCAGATCTTTGGCTACCGGAAGTACATAATACTCAGGGAAGAAGTTCGTATCCGCCGTCTCACGCTCACGGCCGATGGATTCATATTTGGCATTTACCAAATACGGATCAACCTCTTTGTGGTCTTCATTATTGATGCCGCGTTTAAAGATTTCGAGCTGGTTCAGGAAGAGCTCTTTTTTATTGTCCTGCACATAGCTGGTGGCAGCCAGTGCTGCATAATAGAAGGCATCGAGGGAATCTTCATTCAGCTCAGGCACCTCAATGGTATGTCCAAGGGCACCCTGGTGCATCGCATAGACTGCGGTGTAAGCCGGGGAAGCATCATCCCATCCGGTGGCATTGCCGTAAGGGTTAGCATAAGCCGGGTCATTCTTTAATTTCTCGGCTTCCAGATAAGGAATGTGGTAAGCATCATATTTGGTATTGGCGATCCCCGCATTACCCATGGCTGTAGCCTGTTCAAGCATATTGTCCATAACCAGATCGTATTCGATGTTCGGATCATGCGGCGGTGTACAAGGCTCGATCAGGAAGCCGCTCACGAAACCGTGCATATCCAGGAAGCTCAGTGGTGTCCACTTGGCAATTTGTGCTGTGACAGCCTGTGTCTCCGGCTGTGTCTGGTAGGAGTTGTCGCGGTTCGGGTCCAGCAGCGTTGAAGTCGCACGTGTATTCAAAGCGCGCCCATCCGGATTCTCCACATAATCGAGCAGGAAAATCACATTGTCCAGCGCCTTATCGATGTCCAGTGCTACCGGAACCACATTACCGCTCGCATCAGTCGTATCATAGTTGACGATTTTCTGGGTCATCAGGGTATCCAAAAACTTAATAATGACATCTACGCCATTGGCTTCATCCGCATGGATATTGTTCAGCCAAATCGGCACTTTATAATCCTTCAACTGGCCGTTTCTAATCATCTCCTGCAATGCAGCAGGGTCATTGTTCATCAGCGGCAGTGTTTCAGTCAAATATTGGTCGACGGATGCCTTGTCCTTAGCGACGATAGAGAAGTGGATCGCCCGTCCCTGCGTGGACGTACCGATCTGCTGATATTCTACATAACGGCCGTATTTATTGTTGCTGTCAGCCGTAATTCTATCGATCGCCGGTTTGATTTCATCATATGTATGATAGGTATCATACGGGTTCAGCTTCACCTGCTGCTGTGCCAGCACCTCGCCGGCAGGAGCGGTCGCTGTCAGGTTGTATACTCCGGCAAGCTTGACATATTCGGCCCGGATGCCGCTTAGGGACAGATTGGAGCCGAAAGGCATATCGAAGTATACCAGAGCGGTCACCGTTGTAGGTGAGGCAGGCTCATAGGTTACTTTTACGAACGGTTCTCCCGTATATGCTCTAACGTTAGAAGCGTTATTCCATTTTTTCCACTCTGCCAGCGGCTTCATCTCTTCCGCTGTTCTGCCGAACTTCCAGGTAAGCTGGTTTGCTGTGATACCTTCGGGAAGGGTTAGCGTAACCGGCAGAGTTCTGGGTTCAGTCATTGAGGCCTGATAGACATCTGCCGATACGGTAGATGCAGGCGTTTGATAGACTTCTGAGGTGACTGTAGCCGAAGCGCCGGAACCGGTTGATGCCGGTGCAGTCAGAACCTGAGTCTGAACTTCAGTGACAGCTTCACCCGCATAGGCTGCCGGAAGGATTCCGGAGAACGTCAGAGTTAATGCGATTAATAAGGATAATAATTTCTTGGACATCATTTACCTCCCAGTGTTTCTCTCTATTTATAGATTTGTTGGTACTACGGACAACAGCGTCTGCAAGTTTATGCATCCCTCCATTCAGGTTCGTATGGTAATGTTGCCATGAACATGTCATATTCACATCCCGTGTAACGAATTAATATACATTAAATATTTTTATTATGCATTTGAATTAATATAATATAGCATTTTATTTAAAAGCGGAAGCTTTTTTCATAGAATAGATTCAAAAAAATTCTCCCGCCAAAGAACGAAACCCTAAATCGAATGGCCCAAGTAAATCCAGCCTTCGGCTAACAGGACCGTTACTATAGATTCATTTTCAGAATGCAAAAATAATAAATTCTTCCAATCTGCCGAAATACTCTATAGAATATTCTCCATAGAAGGATAACTATCTCGAACGAGAAGGACTTTGTAACCAAGGGATGATAGAGGAGTTGGCTCCATTATGTCGATCATTGAATACGACAATTTTATTGGAAAACGTTTGGGAACCCATATTTATGCGGACAATGGAATATTGTTAATTTCCAAGGACACGATTCTTCGAAAGAGTCACATCGAAAAGTTGGCAAATTTCAAAATTCAGCTGGGCAGTGTAGAGGCAGCCGTCGAAGGCTATGTAGAGGAAGAAGCGGCCCGGCCTGAAGTTCCCGTATCGGCTCGTTCTGCAGCCGCCGCGGAATCCCGCGCCAAAGTGAAACGGACTGAAATGCATCTGCAAGAAATAGACAAGCTTGTACGAAACAACGGCACCGTGCCTATGGAGGAGGTTGAAGAAAAAATACTCCCCTTTATTAAAGACACTGCGAAGAGATATAACTTATTCCAGGTATTCTCCGAACTTAAAGACCAGGGTGATTACCGCTACAAGCAAAGCATCGGAGTTGCTGTCATTGCCACATCGCTTGGCAAGTGGCTCAAGCTGGATGAAGAGGAACTGAGTCTTCTGACCATAGCGGCCTGTGTGTATGATATTGGCACGGTTAAGCTGCCGTCCTCCTTAATGAATAAACCGGGAAGGTTTGAAAAGCACGAACAGGAAATCATGAAGCAGCATACTTTACTTGGTTACGAACTGCTGACAGGCTCGGAAGTGGATCCGCGTGTGGCCTTGGTCGCCTTACAGCACCATGAAAGGGAAGACGGCAGCGGGTACCCGCATGGAATAAAAGGCGATCAAATCGACCGGCTGAGTAAAATTGTTACCTTGGCAGATATATATATGGCGATGATCTCAGACCGGCCGCACAGACCCGCGTTTACATTTTTCGAAGTCATTAATGAAATTCATAAAGGAATTATACATAACCGGTTTGACTCTACGATAGGCATGACATTTCTGGATTCGCTGCTTGCGAATCAAGTCGGATGCGAGGTTCATTTATCAGACGGACGTACGGGGAAGATTCTGCTTACAAACGTGAATTATCCCACAAAACCTCTTATTGCTGTAGAGGATAACGAATTCATTGATCTTAGTAAAACGAATGACCTCCACATCATGGATGTCATTGGATAAGAAGATTCTGAAGGATGTGTGCAACTATGAATCTGGAGTCGGTCATGCAGTACAACTTTTTATACACAGTGGCGGTAT
This sequence comes from Paenibacillus tianjinensis, assembly GCF_017086365.1. Classification (NCBI taxonomy): domain Bacteria; kingdom Bacillati; phylum Bacillota; class Bacilli; order Caryophanales; family Paenibacillaceae; genus Paenibacillus; species Paenibacillus tianjinensis. The sequence continues at coordinate 1,543,588 of NZ_CP070969.1, forward strand.
CTTATCTGCCCCTTCATGATCAGGGTGCTGAATGAATGGAGAAAGCGGCTTATCTGCGGATAAGCCGCTTTTTTCATAGTACGCCCAGCATGGGCGTCATCTCTAGGGTGAAAGTCCCGAGCGGGGGCTGGCAAGCGCCTACCGTTAGCCAAGGGCAAGGGTGTCCACCGTGAGGCGGAATCTGAAGGAAGCCGGAGGCAAAAGCACGACCTGAGGTACACGAATCCAATTTGAGGCGGTTGCAGCCGGATGAGTCACCTATACATGACAAAATCCAGAGCTGCCAAGGGCTGCAGCCGTAAACTTGGGCAGGTGCGGGCGGAAAGATGACGTTCTTATCTGGGGAGGCCTGCCGGAGGGGCAAGGAAAAAAAAAACTTGTAACCGTAGCCGAGAGGCTGCGCTGAACCGGCAGGAGTCAGCAGAGGCCATAGTACGTAAACTGCTGCAGCGTTTACGGAAGGGCTGAACCGAAAGGAGAGAGGAAACCGATGCGTTCGCATGAAGTGCAAAGACAGCAGAATATCTCGCAAGAGAGCTTACGGCAAAGAGAAGCGGTGAAGCCGCCAGGGTATGCCGGAGCGCCGAGTTCTTCGTCGGCACAAATCGCCCCTTCCTCTCGCGAAGCAGAGAGCAACTTGCTGGAGCGAATGCTCGAAGGAGACAACCTTCGGCTCGCGTATAAACGAGTGGTACAAAACGGAGGAGCGCCCGGTGTGGACAATGTAACGGTAGCGAATCTACAAGCTTATTTGAAAACACATTGGGAATCGGTGAAAGCCGAACTTCTAGCGGGGGCTTACAGACCTGCGTCAGTCAAACGGGTGGAAATCCCCAAACCCGGAGGCGGTGTAAGGCTACTAGGCATCCCAACCGTTATGGACCGTTTTCTCCAGCAGGCGCTTCTACAAGTCATGAACCCGATCTTTGACGCAGAGTTCTCCTGGTATAGCTATGGCTTTCGACCGGGGAAAAGTGCACATGACGCCGTGAAACAAGCGCAAAGATATATCCAAAGTGGCCTCCGGTGGGTCATAGACCTCGATCTGGAGAAATTCTTTGACCGGATAAACCACGACATGCTGATGGCAAGAGTGGCGCGGAAAGTGACAGACAAAAGAGTACTGATCCTGATTCGTGCATATCTGAACGCCGGAGTTATGGTGAACGGAAAGCTGGAACGTAGCCGGGAAGGAACGCCCCAAGGCGGTCCGCTCAGTCCGCTTTTGGCAAACATTCTACTGGATGATCTGGATAAGGAATTGACCGGACGCGGGCTGCGTTTTGTACGCTATGCAGACGACTGTAATATCTTTGTGGCGAGCAAACGAGCGGGCGAACGGGTCATGGAATCGGTTAGCCGATTTGTAGAAGGAAAGCTGAAACTGAAAGTGAACCGGGATAAAAGTGCGGTAGCAAGGCCGTGGCACCGAAAGTTCTTAGGATTCAGTTTCCTGAGCCAGAAACAGGCGACGATTCGATTAGCTCCAAAAACAATCTCGCGATTCAAGGAAAGAATACGTGAACTAACGAATCGAACGTGGTCTATTTCCATGGAAGAGCGAATTCGCCAAGTGAACCGGTATGTGATGGGATGGCTTGGCTATTTCCATCTGGCGTCGGCGAAGAAACACCTCCAAACGCTGGACCAGTGGATTCGGAGAAGGCTGCGAATGTGCCTGTGGAAACAATGGAAACGAGTGCGCACACGGATCCGCGAACTCCGGGCGCTTGGGGTGCCTGAGTGGGCCTGTTTCACGATGGCAAACTCACGGCGAGGCGCATGGGAAATGTCCCGGAACACAAATAATGCCCTTCCCACTTCCTACTGGGAAGGGAAAGGGCTGAAAAGTTTGCTTTCACGTTATTTGGAGCTTTGTTAACCTTTTGGAACCGCCGTATGCGGACCCGCATGTACGGTGGTGTGAGAGGACGGGGGCTCGCCGCCCCCTCCTACTCGATTGGGGAATCCCAAGCGGTTAAGTTGTTAAGAGAAAGTTATAAATTGTATATGACACACTTCGTTAGATAAGCTATAATGAGGTCTAAAAAAGAAAATGGGGCGTCGATACATGAATAAGATTAAAGGTGAACAAAGTCTGCTCTCAGAGAAGAAGGAGCGTTTTTCTTCCAGCGGCTTTATTTTTGCAGCCATCGGCAGCTCAGTGGGTCTGGGGAATATGTGGAAATTCCCTTACATTACAGGGGAAAATGGCGGTGCAGCGTTCTTCCTGCTCTTCATTGTCTGTCTGGTGCTGGTCGGCTTGCCGGTGCTGCTCGCTGAGCTTGCCATCGGACGCAGCGGACGCGGAAGCGCAGCGACTTCGTTTACCCGGGCCGGAGGCGGTAAAGGCTGGAAGGCTGCCGGAATTCTGCAGGTATTAGCTCCGTTTCTAATTCTCTCTTTCTATATTATCGTTGCCGGCTGGACACTGAACTACGCACTGATTTCCTTCAATGGGCAGCTGTTCAATAACAGTGACTATGCAGGTGAATTCGGCTCCTTTATTTCCGGATATGCGCCGATTGTCTGGCAAGGTGTAGCCATGCTAATTACGGCGGGTGTAGTTATCCTCGGGGTATCCGGCGGGATTGAGAAATTCAACAAAGTACTGATTCCCGGTCTGGTCGTTCTGCTTATTGTGCTCATGATCCGTGCGGTTACTTTGCCGGGCGCCTCCGAAGGTGTATCGTTCTTCCTTAAACCGGACTTCTCAGTTCTGACTGCGGAATCGGCATTGGTCGCTTTGGGACATGCCTTTTTCTCTTTGTCGCTCGGAATGGGGATTTTGCTAACTTACGGTTCTTATGTGGATAAAAGGCAGTCATTGGGAACGGCTGCGTTTGCCATCGGTGGAGGAGATTTACTCTATGCATTAATCGCAGGACTGATTATTTTCCCGACAACGTTCTCGTTTGGTATTGCCCCCGATCAAGGGCCTTCGCTGATCTTTATCGCGTTGCCGGCCGCTTTCTCGGCCATGCCTTTTGGCGGATTCTTCGGCGGTTTGTTCTTCATCCTGCTGGCGATTGCAGCCCTGACTTCGGCAGTATCCCTGCTTGAGGTTCCAGTATCCTTCGCGATGGAGCGCTGGAACTGGAGCCGTCAACGTTCGGTCTGGATTCTGTCACTGGTCTGCTTCCTGCTGGGTATTCCTTCAGCGTTGTCGCTCGGAATGTTCCCTGAGCTTACGTTCGGAGGCAAAGCCCTGTTTGACTGGATGGATTTCATTACCTCTAATATTATGCTGCCGCTTGGCGGTCTGCTGATTACTGTTTTTGCCGGATATTTCTGGAAAGGGGCAGCGGAAGCCGCCGGGCTTACGTCGCGCTGGTTCCGCATCTGGCTGTTCATGCTCCGGTACGTTGCGCCGGTGCTGGTGTTCCTGGTGCTGCTCCATACGTCAGGAATAATTTCCTTCTAATCCACACTCAATCATTAGTAAGCCACCGGGATTTGTCCCGGTGGCTTTTTGGTTTCCGCAAACGAAGCACGAAAAATCAAACATCTTGCTAAAGCATACAAAATATTAAAATTGTTACGTTCTCAATGATTCCGAATTTTTGATATATTGAGTTGTAAGGGCTTACATAGAAAGGGTGATCAGAATTGAGGATTAGACAACAGGTAACCTCTGTATTTTTGGCTGTATTATTATTGATAAGTTCATTTTCTTTCAGCATGGGGACTGCTGCGGCTGCAGAGCGGAATAGTCCGTATATTGTGAACGGCGGATTTGAGTCGGATTTTTGGGCCGATAAGTCATGGAGTGTGGAAACAGAAACCTGGGATCAGGTAGATATTCAGCAGTTTGCTTACACTTCCGATAAATGGCTCACACCGGATGAAGGAGCACACGCCTTCAAATATTGGATCAAGGATACGGCTGCTGGAACCACTGCATTTACGGTGAAGCAGAGCATCCCTTCACTCCCTGCGGGAAGCTACGAGCTCACAGTCAAGTCTATGGGGGGTGCTGATAAGCAGGCGGGGAATGTTGAATTGTTTGCCGGAACCGAGAAGTCGGCAGCTGCTGCAACCACCGGCTATAATGCCTGGGGAACGGTCAGCCTGAAATTTGTTCTGACGCAGGATACCGCAAATCTTGTACTTGGAGCGAACATCAGCGGTGGTCCTGGCGCTTGGGGATATGCGGACAGCTTTGCGCTGAAGCAGACAAGCACCGAGGCGGTTCCGCCGGTGGCTGCGGATATTTTTGTGAAGAAAGTGGAGGGACTTCCGTCTGACTTCATTAAGGGCGTGGATATTTCCAGCATAATTTCGTTAGAGAACAGCGGAGTCAAGTTTTATAACGAAGCTGGAGAGGTACAGGATATCTTTAAGACCGTACATGAGGCCGGGGTGAATTATATCCGGGTACGCGTATGGAATGATCCTTTTGATTCAGCTGGAAACGGTTACGGCGGGGGCAATAATGATCTGGCAACCGCAATCGAAATCGGCAAAAGAGCGACCGCAAACGGCATGAAGCTGCTGGTGGACTTCCATTATTCCGACTTTTGGGCGGATCCGGCCAAGCAGCATACGCCTAAGGCCTGGGCCGATTTAAGTTTTGAAGCGAAGAAGACGGCACTTTATAACTATACCAAAGAAAGTCTGCAGGCTATGCTTGATCAAAAAATTGACATCGGCATGGTTCAGGTAGGCAATGAAACCAATGGACAATTCGCCGGGGAATCCGACTGGACAAAGATGAGTGCATTGTTCAGTGCAGGCAGTAAAGCGATCCGGGAGATCGACCCGGGCATTCAGATCGCACTGCATTTTACGAATCCGGAATCGGCGGGCAGATATGCTTCTTATGCCAAAACCCTGCAGGATAATAAAGTAGACTATGATGTATTTGCAAGCTCTTATTATCCGTTCTGGCACGGCACTTTAAGCAATTTGACCTCTGTACTGAAGCAGGTTGCCGACACGTACGGTAAAAAAGTGATGGTAGCCGAAACCTCTTATACGTATACCGCTGAGGACGGGGACGGGCATGGCAATACTGCGCCTCAGAGCTCGGGGCAAGTTCTGGACTACCCGATCAGCGTTCAAGGGCAGGCCAACTCGGTCAGAAACGTAATCGAAGCGGTCGCCAATGTGGGTGCTGCGGGGATTGGCGTGTTCTACTGGGAGCCGGCGTGGCTTCCGGTAGGTCCGAAGGATAAGCTCGAGCAGAACAAGCTCCTCTGGGAGCAATATGGCTCAGGCTGGGCTTCCAGCTATGCGAAGGAATATGACCCTAAGGATGCAGGGGTATGGTATGGCGGAAGTGCTGTTGACAACCAGGCCTTGTTTGATTTCAGCGGGCACCCGCTGGCTTCGCTGAATGTGTTCAAGTATGTGAATACAGGTGCGGTTGCTCCACTCGCCGTCGATGAGATCAAGGATGTCACGGTGACGGCCATTGCAGGGGAACCTATCCAGCTGCCGACGGTCACAAGTGTTACTTATAACGATGGATGTACAGGGACTATACCTGTTGTCTGGGATCAGACCGCATTTGAACAAGCCGTAAGCAAGGGTGCCGGCAGCTATGTGATCGGAGGAACGGCTGAAGGCGGCTTGACGGTGAAAGCTTATCTGGAGATAAAAAAACAGAACTTTATCGTGAACGCAGGCTTTGAGAATAACGACCGGAGCATGTGGGAGATCACCTATGGTGCAGGAAGCAGCCCGCATACCGATTATCAGAATAAAGTGACGGATGCCAAAAGCGGAAACTATTCGTTACACTTCTACTCTGCCAGTGGAGTTAACTTTAGTGTAACGCAGACGGTATACGGGCTGACACCCGGTTACTACAATCTGTCCATGTTTATCCAGGGCGGAGACGCTGTTAATCCGGAGATGAATCTCTTCGCGGTAACAGGCGGAGCAGAAGTGAAAGCGGACACCGGAGTGAACGGGTGGACGCAGTGGAATAACCCGCAACTCGAGAATATTCTCGTAACGGACGGAAAGCTGACAATTGGTGCGCGCGTTAAAGCAGACGGCGGGGCATGGGGAACGCTGGACGACTTCTATTTGAGCTTTGTGAAGGGAACCGGAGAGCAGGAGCCGGATCCGGGAACGGAGACACCAGGAACCGAAACGCCGGGAACGGAAACGCCGGGAACGGAAACGCCGGGAACGGAGACACCAGGAACAGAGACACCAGGTACTGAGGCTCCAGGAACAGAAACGCCTGTGACCCAGCCGTCTACTGGAGTAACCCAGCCGCAGACCGAGTTCATTGCAGTCAATGGAGACGGCGGCAGTCTGTTCATTAACCGTACGACCCTGGTGGACGGAACGAAGAAAGACAAAGTGGACTACAGTGCTGCAAAAGCGCTTGAGGCTGTAAACAAGGTTGTTGCAGCCGGCCTTGATACGGTACGGTTAGTCCTTCCGGATACAGAAGATAAAGTCGCTGAGCAGGAAATTGGCTTGTCCAAGGATACCCTGAAGACATTAGCATCCGGCAAGGTCAATCTGGAGATGTCTACAGTGAATGCCAGACTGATTCTGCCACAGCAAACTCTGGCTCAGCTGGACGGGGATTATCAGTTCAAATTCACCCCGGTTAAGAGTGAACAGGCAATCAAGGCTGTGGAAGAACGGGCGAAACGGGAGCAGATCGTTCAAGCAGCTGCGGGCTCAGGTGAGGTTCATGTTGTAGGCCGTCCGGTCAATATTGAGACAGGTGTGAAAAATCAGCCGGTAGACCTGATCCTCCCGCTGCCAGGTAATGTGCTGCCAACGGATGCAGCTGCGAGAGAGGCCTTCCTGTCTCATCTGGTGTTCTATGTTGAACATAGTGACGGGGAGAAAGTGCTGGTTCAGCCTCAAGTGGTACAATATTCTGCCGATAAGCTGGGGCTGAAAATCAGTGTGAACAAGTTCAGCACCTTCACTGTGCTAGACATGGATAACTGGCCTGCATCCCAGAAGAAATCACATGAAGCGTATATGCAAGGCTACCCTGACGGGACATTCAAACCGGAGCAAGCCATGACCAGAGCTGAGCTGGCGGCGGTTCTGTCCCGCATTGGAGCCCCTACGGCTTCAAATGCCCAGCCGGCAGCTTACAAAGATCAGAATGATTTCCAGTGGGCTGCGGACGATATTCTTAAAGTGACTTCCGGAGGACTAATGACAGGCTATCCAGACGGCAACTTTGGACCGGACCTGAATATAACCAGAGCCGAAATGGCTGCGGTTGTCGTACGCTGGATGCAGCTGAGCGGTGAACCTGCGTCGTCGTTCACCGATACTGCAGATCACTGGTCGGTTCACAACATTGCACTGGTTCAACAGGCCGGTTATATGAAAGGAATGCCGGACGGAAGCTTCGGGCCGGATAAGTACTTAACCCGGGCAGAAGCGGTAACTATTTTCAACAGAGTATTGAACCGCGGGCCTTTATTCGGCATCCAGTCTTCCGGCTGGTCGGATGTGTCCAATAGCTATTGGGCCTTCTATGACATTGTTGAAGCCACCACAAACCACAGCTACACAACGCGGGAAGCAGGCGGAGAAGCAGTAGAGTAAGGAAGAGGTTAAAGGTATAGTGGTGCAAGATGCTTTATTTCATAAGTAAGTTATAGTTATATCTAAGGAACCGTTTCAGCGGAGACTTGTCAGGCCTATAAGCCGGCAGGTCTCTTTCTTTTGCCTGAAGTGCATAAGTTAGTATTTCATTATTTTTTCATTTTTTATAGCTATAATATGTCTTAAGGATTTTAATAAAGCCGGACTTCAATGATGGCAGAGGCAAGCGCCACATGAACTACCATTTTTGGAATTAGAAAGCAGGATGTCATGCACATTTTAGTAGTAGAAGACGACGCCAAGCTTGGCTATATGATTCAGTATAAGCTCATATCGGCAGGACATCGGACGGAATGGGCCCGCAATTCGGAAGAGGCGGAACAATTTTTTTCCACTGCGGAATTTGATCTGTATATTCTGGACTGGATGCTTCCCGGCAAAACCGGTCTGGAGCTATGCCGGCAGCGGCGGGTCCTGAATGACAATACGGCCATTCTGATGCTGACTGCACGCGGCGAGATTGAGGATCGCGTCAGCGGACTTCTTACAGGGGCAGACGATTATATGATCAAGCCCTTTGCTTTCGAAGAATTATTAGCCCGGATTACCTCCCTGGACCGCAGAAAGCAAACCCGGGGATATACCCTAAAGTATGCGGTCAGCGGCCTCCGGCTGAGTCCGGACACACAGGAGGCAGAACGTGAAGGTGTGCCCTTAACATTGACCAAACGTGAGTTCCAGCTGCTGGAGTTTTTTGCCCGTCATCCGAATGTCGTGCTCTCCAGAGAGCGTATTCTCAATTCTGTATGGGGCAGTGAAGCTAATGTGACTCTGAATGCTGTCGATGCCGTCATCAAGCTGTTGCGGAAAAAAGTTGATGATCCCTTCCCTGTGAAGCTGATCCGGAGTGTACACGGAAGAGGCTATCGTTTAGCAGATAATGGGGTTGACCATGATGATACCTAATACCCGCAGGCAATTAACCATCTTTTACAGCACGATGATTGGATTAATTCTGCTCATCATGGCGGTTTCCTTTTACGGGGTACTGACGGATGTGATGCACAGGGATGAAAGGCATAATTTGGAATCTGCCGGGCTGAAAGCTTTGGATGAATGGTTAAATAAACCCGTGCTGGCAGAGGATGCAGAGGAGATCCGTGAACAGCGGCAGGCAGGTGCCCGCAGAATGGAATGGGAGTATCTGCAGAGTGACCAGTTTGCTGTCATAGCAGATTCATCATGGACGGTCTTTGTTCATTCGCCAGAGAGAAATAACCTGCTGCTTAAGCCTTCCTTCCAACAGCAGCTGGATGCTCAAGGGAGTAAAAGCTACGTTCATTTAAGCTATTTTCCGGGTAAGAACCAGGCAGATTTTGCAATTCTGCGATTAATGACAGGTGACGAATCACATCCTGTTCTCTGGATCGGGGAAGAGGTGAGCAAACAGGAACATCTGTTAAAAGAGATGAGGCTGCTCCTCTTCGGGATCACTCTTCTCCTCCTGGCGGTGACCACGATCATAGGTTATATACTGGCCGGCCGGGCTATACTCCCTCTCAACCAAGCGTTTATCCGGCAGCAAAAATTCACCTCTTACGCCTCCCATGAGCTAAGGACACCTCTGAGCGTGCTTCAGCTGTCGGTGGACATTCTGGAGGAGGAACAGCACAAGCTATCGCCTGTCCATCAGACGGTGCTTCAGGATATGAAAGAAGAAATAGAGCGTATGACACGTTTAACCGGGCAATTGCTTACACTCGCCAGAAATGATTCCCCTCTGCAGCGCATGAGGCGGGAGGCATTCGACTTGCAGGACAGACTTTCTTTTGCAGCCGTGAGAATGCAGCTAATGGCTCTGGAGAAAAATGTGAAGCTAAAGCTCCACACAGGCATTGAGGAAGAGAGCCTAACCTGTATTGGCGACAGCGAGCAGATAGACCAAGTCCTGTATATCCTTTTGGATAATGCCATTAAATACTCTGCAGAGGGAGGCACAGTGACACTGGGAATTACCCGGAATGATAACGGCACTGTGAATGTAATTATTCAAGATACGGGCTGCGGAATTCCCGAGGAGGATCTGCCCCATCTGTTCGAACGTTTCTACCGGGTAGATCAAGCCCGTACAAGGGAACATGGCGGCACCGGATTGGGGCTGGCTATCGCCTATGAGATCGTCAGCAGGCACGATGGCCGGATCGTCGTAACCAGCACTCTCCATCAGGGAAGCACTTTTATGGTCATCCTTCCTGGAACTAAATGAACCTATAGGCAACCATTCAAGTAGAAACGGCCTGCGCATTCGGTAAAAGGCGGTATCTGTTTCTGCGAGAAATATAAGGAGGTTTTACGATGTTTACTGAAGTCTTTAACCATATTCATCCCATTGTTGTACATTTCCCTATAGCTCTGATCATCATCGGATTCGGGTATGATTTGGTGTTGGCCCTAAAAAAACGCTCTTTGAATCCTGCCGGCGGGTTATGGATGTGGATGCTTGCTGCAGTTGGAGCCTGGGTCGCTATTGCGACCGGACCGGATGATGATGCCCGGGGTGTGACTTCATTCATTGAGCCCCACGAGATGCTCGCCACCTTAACCGCTTGGATAGTTTCTCTGATCGTTGTCTGGAGATTGCTGATGTACTGGAAGGGGAAACGAGCTTTTGTAAAAGTTCCACTGGTGCTGTACTTGGCCGTTTCGCTTGTCTCCTGCGGCCTTGTGCTGGGAACCGGTTATTATGGCGGCAAAATGGTGTATACAGATGGCGTAGGCGTTTCAGCCAACGGTGCTCCCGTCCATCCCTCTGTGCAGGGGAATCAGTGATTAGGAGTAACCTAATAATGAAATATGACAATAAGGGCTTCAATCCCGCTATGGAGATTGAAGCCCTTAAATGATGATTACGCCCAAAATCCGGTATTTGTCAGCAGCCTATTCATCGCTGTCAATTTCCCGGTTTCCAAGTGTTTGTACCGGACGGTTGTCATGCGGGAAAATAGCAGCAAATTTGCCGATCTGCTCGCCGGACCATTGAACCGGATTCTCCAGGATGATCCACTGCACCCCTTCGGTACACGGCGGTGTGGTGAGCGATCCCTGGTAGCGGAACGAATGAAGATCTGTAGGCAGCAGCCCATCCAGATTGAAGTCACCCGCAACCGGAGTTTCCTGTTCACTCTCTTCGGGCGGAAGCACGGACCATAGCTGGTTCAATCCGGTATTTTCGCTGCCTTTATGAATCAGAACACTCAGCACGGCAAGCGACCCGTCCTCACTTTTATGAACCAGATGCAGCTCCATTTCAGCATGTTTGCCGTCCACCTCATGCTCGCTGGGCAGGTGGAAATGGAACTGCTGCAGTGTATAGGTCTTTCCTTCAATCTCAAGCCGGTTGTCCTGATTCTTAAGGTTCACCTGGATCGTATGGCCGTTGTTAATGATAGCTACCGGGGAAGGCGAATACTCCACCTTGATCAGGGAGAGGCTCTTGTCGTCCTTTACTTGCTCATGAAGGATATTTACCGGGGATTGAGCGGTACCGGTACTGCAGGTTGTGAACAGCTGATCCAGCTCAGCCCAGTGCTCCGGAGATGTGTCACCTTCATAAGACCAGTGCGCCTGATGTGCGCCGGCAGTGGGGGAGGGTTCGTTTATTCCTTCTGCCTCATGATTAGGGGCGTTGTTTCCGCATCCGGCCATCACTGATATAACCATGGCGGGGAACAGTATTCGCGGTATCCATTTGTTGATGCGCATACAGCAGCCTTCTTTCTTTTTCGTATGGAACATTGTTATTTATATTGTAAATAATGGATGTTTGTGGAACAAGTGAAAAAAGACTCAAGCCTTCTTTGGTTCTAAGTATCCAGTTATCCTGGGCCTGCCCCTTCGTTTATCAGCGGGTCCAAGAGCTTCCCGTGCTCCTCGAATATAAATATGACAGGAACATCTAACCCATTCGTAGAAGGGGCTGCTTATGATGAAACGGGCAGGAACAATGAAGAAACGGAGCCTTTCACCGGGAGCTGAGCGGGTACGCAGCTTGAAGCGTAAGGTGAAGGCCCAGAGCATTAATTTTGCAGTTGTCGGAGACAGCCATGTAGGATACGGGAACAGCTCAGTTATTTTTAGCAATCTTTTGCCCCAAGCGGTGAGCAGCGGAAATAAGAGATTTATCATTTTTGGCGGGGATAATGCACAGGCAAGCGCTAATCATGGAAGTAATGCTGATGCCTTCTATAAGGATTTCAAGGATACGGTTACGGGCACGCTCGGGAGTATTCCTTACAAAGCGTCAATCGGGAATTGGGAGGCGAGTACCCGGTCCTTATTTACTAAATATTTGGGAGCTGCGGCCGGGCAGATGAATTTTCCGGGTACACAGGGCAAGGTGAGGTATGTATGGCTTGATTGTGCACTCGGGAAATTCACGCCGGAAAGTCTTAAGCTGCTGAAAAACTTAGATGACCGATATTATTACATTATTGATTTTCATTGGCCTTTAAAGGTAAGCGGAATTACGTTGGATCCCAGCCATGTGCTCAGCGGGACAGAAACAGGGAAGTTTTTTGCAGCGATTCCGGCAAAGGTGAGAGATCAGGTGCTGGCGATTTTCACCCATCACGGGCATAAATTCTACCGGAAGCTGACCCAGGTTTATCCGGGGTTTTCGAAGACGAAATTTTTCGTGACCGGATGTTCCGGAGATTATAAATGCAAGCCTGGTGACCGCGGATATTACAATGCGACACTAACTCTTAATGGGACTGCAGCCACGGTCGAGGCTTACCGGGTAACGGTGATGTAGCGGAAAAAGAACGGCTATAATCTAAAAACACAAGCCGCGCAGCAATGCGCGGCTTGTGCTCAGGTATATAGAAGCAAAAGAGAAGCTGTGTTTATTGCACACTGAGGTTGTCCCAGTTGACCTGAAACTCCTTCAGCATACCTTCTTTGGTCAGCTTACCGCCGAGGTAACCCTGAATGCTGCTGGAAGCTTCCATCAGGCTCCGCGGAACGTTGTTGAGCGCCGAGATATAGATCACCATCAGATAGCCGGCATTTTGCCAGACAAACACGATCACAATCGCCCAGAAGGCGGTTCCTCCAGTACCCAGCCAAGGGAGATTGAAAAAGGACCAGCCGGTGGCCTGGCCGATTGACTCGAATCCCCGGACAAAAATAAACTGCCAGATAAACCCGAGCAACAGGCCGCCAATGACATGGGGAACAAAAAACACCGTCCGCAGCACATTGCGCGTAAACAGCCTGCGGGTCAGCACATAAGCGAGTGCGAAGCTGAGCAGGTTGGTCAGCCCAGGCCTGATCTTCTTTTATGGTCCATCGTTCCTAACCCCTTGATGTAATAACCGGAAGGACAATTATCCAAATCAGGTATTCTAGAATCCACCAGACATAGGATGTCATTGACGCTGGAGAACAGCAAACCATATAATCTATAAAAACGGACGAAGAACGTCCCGTACTCCATGGTTTAGTGGGGTGCGGGACTTTTTTTGTGCGGAGGAGGAGTCTTAGGAATGGGATTTGCTGAAGAGCATCAGAAGTGGCTGGATTACCACAAGAAACAGAGAAGCGGAGAACGTCTGGACCGGCTGGAGCGCGGGCATGGGCATGGCGAGAAAATGTTTGCGGAGCGGGTATGGTGGCCGATATTTGGGCATTTGGATGATCTGCATCCGGAGTATGAGGTTTCAGACTGGCGGGGCCGGCCTTATTTTGTTGATCTGGTATGGAAGCCGGGCCAGGTGAAGTTTGCGATTGAGATCAAAGGGTATGGTCCCCATGAGCAGAATACCGACCGCACCAGGTACCGGCAGGAGTTGAACAGGGAAACTTATCTGCAGATTGCAGGCTATCGAGTAGTATCGGTACCTTACGATGATTTGGAATCGGCGCCGGAGCTGACAGTTTCCTTAATCAAAGCGTTGTTCATTCCATGCCTGGTGCAGAATGCCGATGATGAGATGAGCCGGTATACAAGGATGGAGAAACAAATTATGCAGTTAGCGGTACGGTCTAAGGGTTACATCCGGCCGGTTGATCTGGTGAATAGGCTTGGTGTTGATCTGAGAACAATCCGGAAATACATGGCCTTTTTATGTGAAAAAGGCAAATTCAAACCCGTGCTGACCCAGGGCAGCAGCAGGATCTGCCGGTATGAATATATCCATTCCGTGCTGGATAACGAGTTGTGGTAGCCTGCCGCCAGCGGGCCGAGCGAGGAAATCAACGGTAAAAATCCCGTAGATTCCGCCGCCAGCGGGCCGAGCTGGGAAATCAACGGTAAAAATCCCGTTGATTCCGCCGCCAGCGGTAGCGTCAAGAAGTTTGTGTAAGAGAGCAGAATGTAACTTCTCGGGTGTTCGTTGGTAAGTGCAGATGTTCTTTGGGGCGGGGGAGACCCCGCCCCAAAGAACAAGGGATTTCGAGTTACTTCTCTGGCTCTGCCTGCGCTGGATATCGCTCTTCAAACATCTCATTTAGTTTCTTCTTTACTTCCAGATCGCCGAAGCCGCGAATGACCCGTTCGCTAAAACGTTCGTTGTAATCGATGACGTCCAGGTAGACAATTTTCTCTGCCGCATCCATATTCGTGAGGCTGTTCATCGGCTTCAGGCGTTTTCGAATTTCCTTGTTCATTCGTTCAATCGGATTGGATGTGTAGATGGCTTCTTTTATGAGCACGGGATACTTGTAAAAGGTCAGCAGCGTCGGTAACTGTTCTTCCCAGGACCGCATTTCTTTCGGGTAGAGCTTGCCCCATTTGGCCTTCACCGTGTCAAACGCAGCCCGGGCCAGATCATGGTCTGCAGCCGTGTAGATGGTCTTCAGATCTTCAATGACTTCCGTTTTGTGCTGAACTCGAATTTTCGGAAAGGTCGAACGCACTTTGTGGACGATACAATGCTGCACATCCGCCTTCGGATAAGTTTCACGGAACGCTGCATCGAGTCCCGGAAGCCCATCAAACACGCCCAGCAAGACTTCCTGGACACCACGGTCGTAGAGGTCTTTGAGCACCTCGCGCCAGCCGTTTGCGCTCTCCTGGCCGCCTACGTAAAAGCCAAGGATCTGGCGGTGACCGTCTTCGTCGATCCCCATGGCGAAATAAACGACTTCTCCGCTAACGGTGCTGCGCTTGAGTTTCACATATAGGCCATCCAGGTAGATAACGGAGTAGCGTTTGTTTAACGGGCGCTTCTGCCACTGATGAATGTCGTCAAGTACCGTAGCTGTAATGTTGCTAACGGTCGTGGGTGAATAGTGGCTGCCGAACATACTTTCAATGAACCGGGCCACATCTCGCGTTCCCATACCACTTTTGTACATCTGGATGACAGCCTCCTCTAGCCATCCATCTCGCCGCTGGTAGGGCTCGAACAACTGCGTTTGGAAGGCTCCTTGACGGTCCCTAGGAACGGCCAGATCCTCTACATTTCCGTATTTCGTGTGTAGATCCCGGGTGTAGTATCCGTTGCGGCTGTTGTGGTTCCCGGCTTCTTCACTGGTCATGAATTGCTGGATTTCCGCTTTCATAATGGACTCTAGATTATCTTTTACAAATTGGGTGACAAGATTTTCAAATAGATTATTTAACATGTTTTCGGGTAGAATAGTCATCGAGTAGGGTTCCTTTCTTGGTGGACTTCGACAATCCCGAGAATACCCTACTTTTTTGTTGCCTGACTAGGCTCCAAATCTTGGTACACAACTTACTTTACGCCATCCCGCCAGCGGGCCGAGCGAGGAAATCAACGGTAAAAATCCCGTTGATTCCGCCGCCAGCGGGCCGAGCGAGGAAATCAACGGTAAAAATCCCGTTGATTCCGCCGCCAGCGGGTTGAGCGGAGAAATCAACGGTAAAAATCCCGTTGATTCCGCCGCCAGCGGGCCGAGCTTGGAAATCAACGGTAAAAATCCCGTTGATTCCGCCGCCGGCGGGCGAACGTGCTGTCTTTTCAAACTTGACAGCCCTTTCAAAGTATCGGTATGGTAGACTGGTCAGATTATAAGGAGGCTTGGAGAAATGTCAGGAGTTCTTGGTAATCATTTCGTTACACAGATTGGGATTTTGGTGAATGATGTGGAGAAGGTCAGCGCGGCGTATGCGGAGTTTTTTGGACTGGAGCAGCCGGAGATTATTATTACAGATACAGCCGACATTGCCCAGACCCACTATAACGGGGGGCCGACAGAGGCGCGGGCGAAGCTGGCTTTTTTTGATATGGGATCGCTGCAGCTGGAACTGATTGAGCCGGACCATCAGCCAAGCACATGGCGCGATTATCTGAATGAGCATGGTGAAGGTCCGCATCATATTGCTTTTGTAATCGAAGGCATGCAGGAAAAGATTATGCTGCTCGAGGGCAAGGGGTTCCCGCTCCAGCAAAAGGGTGAGTATACCGGCGGCCGTTACGCTTATATGGACACATTCAAGGAATTAAAGGTGCTTGTGGAGCTGCTGGAGAACGATAAGCAATAAAGCAGCCAGAATTGCATAGTGAGGGGGAGTTATGATGAATATTCTGATTACCGGTGCCGGACGCGGGCTGGGTGTGGAGCTGGTGGCTGAAGCACTGGAGCGCGGGCACGGCGTTATTGCCGGAGTCCGGCATCCTGAGCAGGAACAGCCGGAACTGGCAAAGCTTGCGGCCGCCTACGGAGATAAACTAACCGTGGCGAAGCTGGATGTGACGGATGAAGAAGGAATTGCAGCACTGGCTGCAGAGCTGAAGGCGCAAGGACGGACACTCGGGGCAATTATTAACAATGCGGCGGTTCTGACCGCCCGTAACACACCGGTTGAAGTGCTGGATCTGCAGGACATGCTGACTACTATGGATATTAATCTGTATGGCCCCATCCGGGTGGTCAAGCATTTCCTGAAGCTGCTCACCGAACCACAGCCTTCGATTATTAATATTTCTTCAGAAGCGGGCAGTATCTCTAACGCCTATCCGGGAGACTATCCATATTCCATCTCCAAAACAGCACTGAATATGTTCTCACAGCAGCTGCATGTCTTTTTGCAGGATCGCGGAGTTCATGTGCTCAGTGTACATCCCGGCTGGATGCATACTGACATGGGCGGAGAAGAAGCACCAACCGATCCGCGCCAGAGTGCAGGGGGCATTATCACCCTGATCGAGCAGCGCATGGCCCCGGAAGGCGCCTTTAGGTTCGTGGATTATACGGGTAAGGATATGAAGATATAAGTGACTTAGCAGGCCGCCTGGCAAGGAAGAGCTGATTTCGGTAGAAAACCGTAATCAGCTTTTTTGCTGTTGGGAGAAATCAATCTTCTATTTTCGCAGAAAGAATAGAATCTTTCATTCATCATGTATAACTGGAAAATAGTTTGCTAAGCATATCTCCTTATCCTTAAGGTAAAATATACAGGATTGACGTCTTTTCTGAAGCCGCTATGCTAGTTGAAAGCAGTTTGTTTAGACGACTATTGTTTATATGTTATGTTTTCATACATATAAAACGCGTGTTTCACAGTGGAAAATGGTTTATTGTACGTTTTTATATTTACATGTAATACTAGGTGACATCGAAGGCGCCATGCATAAATGGTGATACATTCGATGATACGTTAAATAACATCAAAAGGGGAAAGGTGATGAGAGAATGACAACAAACTGGTCTAAGAAATGGGCAGGTCCCGCAATAGGGGTCGTATTAATCTCCTCTATGCTATTATCCGCATGTTCTTCCAAGGAGGATGCTGCCAGCGGAAGTGCGGCGTCAGAATCATCCAAGCCTACTACATTAAAAGTAGAGTTGTTCGACCGGGGGAACTCACCCGCCGGCTACACCATCACCGACAGTTATTTGACAAGGCTGGTGCAGGAGCGTTTTGGCAAGCCGAATAATATTGATGTCCAGTTCGTACCGGTGCCGCGTTCGGAAGAAATTCAGAAGCTGAATGTCCTGATGGCCAGCCAAAGTGAAGTGCCGGACATTGTGTTCACCTACGATTCAGGAACCTTCAACCGTTATGCGGAGCAGGGCGGTTTGACAGATCTTACGGACTTGCTGGATAAGAATGCGCCGAACCTCAAGAAATTTCTGGGCGAGGATACGTTAGCCTACGGACAATATAAAGGTCAGCAATTCGCACTTCCGGGCAGAAGACTTGTGCTGGGCAAATACGCCGGGTACATCCGCCAGGATTGGCTGGACAAGCTTGGATTGCCGGTGCCGCAGACAACAGATGAGCTCTACACTACACTCAAAGCATTCAAGGATAAAGACCCCGGCAATACCGGCGGCAAGGTCATTCCATTTGGGATGAGCCTGGCGTCCGCTCAATATGAGCCGCTTCTCTGGTCCTTTATTGAACCGCTCACGGATGAGCAGAAGTATACCTTGACCCAGCAGTTGGGCTCCAATGATTATCCGACGCTGCTCCCGGGCTTCAAAGATGGTCTGAAATTCATGAACAAGCTGTACAATGAAGGTCTGATCAGCAAAGACTTCGGCCTTGATAAAGACAAGAAGCAGCTGTGGCAGAATCTGCAGAATGGTCTGCTCGGCTTTTATACAGAGGATGCAGGGGAACTGTACTTCTCAGCGAATGGCGGGTACGAAAATCTGCAGGCTAACGTGCCGGGCGCTGTGATCACACCTGTTGATGTCTTCACGAACTCGGAGGGTAAACATGCCAAGCCGGCCTATGCGCCAAATGCCATGTACGTCATGATCCCGAAATCCAGCAAAAATGCTGAAGCCGCACTGAAATATCTGGATTGGATGGCTTCAGATACGAATCTCTTCGATATGCAGTTCGGTGTAGAGAATGAGAACTATACCCTCGTAGACGGAGTGCCTGTAGTGAAAGCTGATGCGACACAGGAAGCGATGGACCGGATCTACAACTTTGGTGACCTTGCTATCATCGTTAATGGTAAATATGCCGGAGACGATGCCAAGAATGAAGCGGCGTACATTGCACAGACTCCTGAGAAATACCAGGCAGATATGAAAAAGTCGGTAGAAATCTCGAATACAGACAACATTCAGCCTGTGAAATTCGATCACCCGATCGAAGCGGAAGCGAAATATGGAACGGCGCTGGCTGACAAGTTCCAGGAAATCATCGTTAAGATGACGATGGTAAAACCGGAGCAGTTCGACAGCACCTACGACTCGATGATCAAGGATTATATGGCAAGCGGCGGCCAGGCCATTCTGGATGAGCGTACCGAAGCTTACAAAGAGATGTCATCTAAATAAGCGGCCTTAAATTTAAAAGAGAGCGGCAGGTCCCCCGGGGGCCGGGCAAGGCCCCCGGACATTGCCGCAGACAAGAGAGGAGAGTGATGGCAGTGAAGAACAGCACTTATATCCGCAGAAACTGGCAATTGTATCTTTTGCTCGTACTGCCGGTCATTTACTTCCTGGTGTTTAAATATGGGCCGATGTACGGTGTACAGATTGCTTTTAAAGAATTTAACTTCTTCCAGGGCATCGGTGGCAGTGAATGGGTTGGACTTGATATTTTCCGCGAGGTCTTTCATAACAATGATTTCTTCAAGGCGCTGCGCAATACGCTGCTGCTCAATCTGCTGGACCTGATCGTTTCGTTTCCCGCTCCGCTAATTTTGGCAATTATGCTCTATGAGCTGCGGATTGTCTGGTTCAAGAAGTTTGCCCAGACGATTCTATATATTCCTCACTTTATTTCATGGGTTATTATCGGCGGCATTGTGCTGCAGGTGTTCGGCACCGAATCAGGATTTATCAACAATATGCTGACGGGTATGGGGCTGGATGCCATTCCATTCCTCTCCGACAAGCATTACTGGCTGGTTACTTATCTGCTGGTCGGCGTATGGCAGAGCGCGGGCTGGGGAACGATTCTGTATCTGGCGGCACTGACGGGGATCAACAAAGAACTGTTCGAGGCCGCTGAGGTTGATGGTGCCGGACGGTTTAAGAAAATACTGCATATTTCTCTTCCGGGCATCAAAACGACTATCGCCACCCTGCTGATTATCAACCTGGGCAATATGATTTCCATCGGTTTCGACCGTCCGTTCATCATCGGCAACGTGGCTGTAAGGGATTACTCAGAGGTGTTGAGTACTTTTGTCTACCGGGTCGGTATTGAGTCTGGACAGATTTCGCTGGCTACCGCTGTGGGGCTGTTCCAGGCACTGGTAGGACTCATATTCCTGCTCGGTGCAAACTATGCATCCAAGAAACTGGCGGATGAGAGCATTCTCTAGTCCTGGCCAAACGAGATAGAGACTGAAGGGGGAAATCCAATGAGCGAACGCGCATCAAACCGGATATTTGATATCTTTAATGTCTTAATTATTACTTTTGTTATCTTACTGTGCTTAATGCCATTTATTCATATTATTGCGATCTCTCTGAGCTCAACCCGTCCGATTATGTCGGGACTGGTGACCTTTTTTCCAAGGGAATTTAATATTAATGCCTACACCAAGGTTTTCTCTGATATGGCGATGATCCGTTCCTTAGGTTTCACCATTATGCTGACGGTTCTGGCGACTGTACTGTCAATGGTTATGACCATTGCCGTGGCTTACTCTTTATCCAAAAAAGACCTGCGCGGACGCAAGTGGTTCATGCTGATCATTGTAATTACGATGTTCTTCAGCGGAGGGATTATCCCTGATTACATTCTGGTCCGTAACCTCCATCTGCTGGATACGGTCTGGGCGCTGGTTCTGCCGGGTCTGATCAGCCCGTTCTATATGATCATCCTGATTTCCTTCTTCAACAGCATCCCGAAAAGTCTGGAGGAGGCGGCGGAGATCGATGGTACAACCCATCTGGGCACTCTGCTGCGCATCATTCTTCCGTTGTCGCTGCCGTCACTTGCTACACTCAGCCTGTTCTATGCCGTGGGACGCTGGAACGGATTCCAGGATGCGCTGATGTATATCAACCGTCCGGATCTGTATCCGCTCCAGCTGAAGCTCTATCAGATGATTCAGAACAATCAGGTCAGCGAGCTGATGCAGCAGGAAGGCCTGGGGATGGCCCAGCTGATGCCCGAAAGCCTCAAAGCGGCGAGCGTAGTATTCTCCACCGTTCCGATACTGATCGTCTATCCGTTCCTGCAGCGTTATTTCATCAGCGGAATGATGGTTGGCGCGGTTAAAGGTTAATGACAAAGGGGGGAGAGGTGTGACTCAGGCAATGATAGATAAGCTAACGGACAGACAGCAATACCTGGTAATGCAGTCCATGACGCTGATGGATTCGCTCTATGACGGGGCGATGGGGCTTTTAATTGATGAGGAGCGGAGTGACCGTCATAATACGCGGAGCAGTGCCCATTATGCACTGGGGCTGCTGATCCGCAGCGGTCCAGGCGATGTAGAGCGGGCCTGTAGCTTATTGAACCGGGTGATGGACCTGCAGTTTGATTGCCCGGAAGAGATCTATCACGGCACATTCCGTGTTTCTCCACAGGCTGCTCTGCCGCCGGCCGGCAATTATGACTGGAAAAAGTTTGCGCCAGGGTTCGCCTTTTTTCTTAGTGAAACTACAGAGAAGGTTGGCAAACGGCTGAGCAGCATACTTTCCCGGGAAATAAATTCGGGGCTGCCGGGAGTGGACGGTCAGAAGATTAGACAATATCTGCAGTCCGCCATCGATGAGGTGCTGCCGCCGGTCTGGAAGAGCTATGACCCCAATTGGCGTGAATTCATTGCCAGCACCTTTGCTGTAATTCTTGAGCAGTTTGCCGGAGTTCTGCCGCAGGTTCTTGTCCAGCGAATGGAGGAGTCGATGCGGAAGAGTGTTTCAGCTTCCATTGACCGGCGTTTATCCGATGCTATTCCGATGAATTCCAATATTGAACTGATGCATATCTTTATCGTTCATTACTACGGGCACCGTTTCGGGAATGCGGAATGGATCCGGCATGCAGACCGGGAGGCAGCGGCCTTCCTGCAGGGTTTTGAAGAATTTGGTAGCATTGCTGAATTCAATACAACTACTTATTATGGTGTGGATCTAACGGTGCTGGGCATGTGGAGGAAGTATGGGCATACTGCAGCCTTTAAAGAGACCGGGCGTACGCTCGAACGTGGAATGTGGGAGAATATCGCCCTGTTCTACAATACGGTATTGGAGAATTTGTCAGGGCCGTTCTCGCGGGCTTATGAGATGGAGATGACCGGTCACAGTTCAATTGGCGTATTCCTCTACCTCGCGCTGGGAGCAGGCTATGAGCATCTGGCAGCACCGAACTGTGAAACCAGTCATGATCCGCTTATTGTACTGTCAGCCGGAGAGCTGCCGCCAGAGCTGTTTCCGCAGTTCACGTCCTTCGGGGAGAGCCGCAGAGTGGAGAAACAGTTCCGCGAGCTGTGTGAGCGGGACAAGCCTGGAGCGAACCGCAACTTGTGCACAGCGTCCGCTTGGATTGAGGAGCGGCGGATGATCGGGGCGATGTCGGGGAGCCGGAATACGAACGGGCAGATGCATCCGGCGACCGTTCATTGGCGAGACGCAGATGGAGCCCGGTATTATTTGCGCCTTATCCGCAGGGAGCAGGGCAAGAGCTGGAACAGCCATCTGCGGGGGATGACTTTTGAGGCTGCTGTGGACAAGGATCTGTTGACGGTCGATGTCCGGCTGGATACAGAGGTTCCAATTGAAGTACTGTTTGAAATCACCGGTCCGGAGCTATCGCAGGCTAAGGTGAGTCCGGAACTATGGGCGCTTCCGGGTTTAGTATGCCGGGTGACAGCGGCTGCACCGGAGCCGTCTATCCTATGTGATGAGCAGGAGAATAAACTGGAAATCATCTATCTCCACCGCCCGGAGGACGGTGTGCAGAACATGTCCTTTACACTTCGGATGGACCCGGTTTCTTAAAGCCCAAGTCTGAAAGGTGGCAGCAAACAATGACAACAGAAGATCAGACCGGCTATCACGCAGGGATTGATGTTGGCGGTACGAAGACTATGTTTTGCATTACAGGCGGAGACGGCAGTATTCTCCTCCTGGAGCGGAGAAGCACATCGGCACATGAAGCCCCGGAGCCTTTTATAGCATGGCTGTTCAGCGAGCTGGAACAGCTTCTGGAAGGGCTTCAGCTTACACTCCGGCAGCTGAAAGGTATCGGCATCGGCTTTCCGGGAGTGATTGGTGATACAGTGGGGATTCTAACCCAGGCTCCGGCGCTGCCTTGGCCGGAAGAAGATATCCGGCCGGTCATCCGCCGTCATTATGCGGGGCGGCTGCACTTAGATAACGATGTGAATCTGGCGCTGCTAGGCGAATGCTGGAAGGGTGCTGCCCAAGAGAGAGAGCATGTGCTGATGATCACTGTCGGAACAGGCATCGGCGGAGCGATGCTGCTGAACGGGCGGCTCTATAAAGGCGCGTCCTTTGCCGCCGGTGAAGCCGGGTACATGGTTGTGGATGCCGGTTATGCCCGCAGCCGGTTTCCGGTTTCCGGCGCGGCCTTCGGCCCGCTGGAAGCGGTGGCATCCGGCAGCGGGATTACGGCGCTGGCGAGCGCCTGGCTGGCTGGTCCGGCAGCTAGGCAGGATTCCCGGCTGCTGGAGCTTTCCGGAGGCATAGCCGAAGCGGTAGACGCCCGGCATGTGCTGCAGGCAGCGGCTGAAGGGGACCCCGCCGCGCGTGAGATTATGGAGCAGCCGCTGGAGCATCTGGCGGCTGCCATCGCCAGTGCAGCGGTGCTGCTGAACCCGCAGCTGGTCGTGCTGGGCGGAGGCGTAGCGGCATCCGGCGATTATTATGTGCATGAAATCGGCACCCGGGTGAACCGCTATCTGCCGTTTCCTGTTGCCGTCTTGCCGGCAAGGCTGGGCAATAGGGCAGGGGCGGTGGGGGCAGCGGCTGCCGCTGCGGCGATTCTGTGGTAAAGGATGAATGCACTATGGCATATACGGCGATCATTCCGCAGGAAGCCAAAATGGAGCTGCTGAAGCTCCGTCTATTGTATTTATTGACAGGGCTCGCAGGCGGACTGTTTAATCCCTATTTAACGACCTTATTTGTGCATCAGGGCATCGGCGCCAATGTTGTTGGCGTGCTGATGTCGATCGGCACGCTGCTGTCTATTGTGGTTCAGCCGGTGTGGGGACTGCTCGTTGACAGGTACCGCCAGACTAAGCTGGTACTGATCCTTGCAATCTCTGTACCGGCCTGCCTGTCTTTGTTTTATAGCTTCCAATATACGGCAATCATTGTGATGGTCTATATTCTGTCTATCATATTCCAGGCAACGCAAAGTCCGGTCGCAGATTCCTACGCGGTTACTGCCGCCTCGAGGGGCCGTACTTCCTACGGAACGATCCGCAGTCTGGGCAGCCTGGGTACAGCACTTGGCGGCTATGCCGGCGGGTTCTATCTCTCGAGCTTCGAGATTACGCAGCTGTGGATGCCTTTTCTCGCCCTCAGTCTTGCGGGAACAGCCACGGTGTTGACATTGTCCCGAAGTACGGAGAGAAAGGCCGGGGCGATTTCCCTGTCGCAAGGGATGAGGGAACTGCTGGGGAACCGCCTGTTTCTGCTGTTTCTGATTGCCTGCTTTTTCGTAAACCAGACATTGACGGCATACAATTCATTTTTTGTACTGGCCTTCCAGGAGGCGGGGGGCAGCTATTCGCTTGTGGGCACAGCCCTGCTGCTCGCCTCCCTGACGAACATTCCTTCGATGCTGCTGGCAGCCCGGATCCTTCGGCGGATCGGCCATGAACGGACACTGCTGCTGGCGGCTTTATTTTATGCGCTGCGCTGGGGGATTCAATGGCTGTTTCCGGTGCCGGCAGTTATGGTAGGCATTCAGGTGCTGCATGGACTGTCCTTCGGGCTGTTTTATGTGGCTGCTGTGGAATATGTGGCCCAGGCTTCCGGCAAACGCATGCAGGCGACGGGCCAAAGCGTGTTCAATATGGTTTTTTCCGGACTTGGGGGGATCGTGGGTAACCTGCTGAACGGGTATTTGTTTTATTCGGGCGGTGCACAGATGATGTATCTGGCTTGTACGGGTAGTGCACTTATCGGTGCGGGCATGCTATATTGGATAAACCGATTAGCGAAAATGCCCGTGTGACGTTTCCTGTCATTCATCGGGCGGCATGCTTCGGAACCCATTGAAGAAGGGCGGGAGTACAGATGAGACGGAATTGGTCGAGAAGCATGATGTTCTCCTACTTCCCTATCTTTTTGCTGACCGTGTCCATCCTGGTTTTCCTGTCGATTCTGATCGTAGGCGAGCTGTCCCGCAGCGAAACCAACAAGGCGAACCGCATCTCTACAGGCTACGTCGTGGATTCCGTGCAGAATGCATTAAGTGAGGTGGAGCTCTCCGTGCTCCAGGAAATGGAGACCAATCACGATTACGGGGATTTCCTGAGCGGGCTGAGTGATCAAGGTGACCGGACCCTGCTCTATAATACGGTGAATGATATGCGGGGGATGCTGTACCGCAACCAGCTGATTGATTCCATCTATATTTACCGTAAGTGGGACGATAAGGTGCTGACGCTCAACGGGCTGGTCGACCGGGATGTTTTTGCTGACCGGGATTATCTGGCCGGGGTGCTGGCTAAGAATGAGGAACGGAACTGGAGTGATGTCCGTACGCTCCGGTTATTCAGCTCTGACCAGACGGTGCGGGTGATCAGCATGGGCAAAATGCTGCCGCTGCCGTTTGGGGCAGAGGGTGTGGTTGTAGTGAATCTAAGCATGTACCGGCTCGAACGGATGATTGATGACATGACGAAAAGCCAGGTCTCCTTCATGCGTGTGCTGGGTGACCAGGGAGACCTGGTCTATGCCGCTCACCAGGAGAACGATATTCCGGAAGGGGATGTGCTGACCCGGATCACACTGGATAACACAGGCTGGACCTTTGAGAGCGGCATCCGCGCAGGCGAGCTGTTCGCCTGGATGTCAGTTGTCTCTTATGTCTGGATTATTATCGGTATCCTGACTGTAGTGCTGGGAACCCTGTACATCCTGTATATCACCCGCAAAAACTACCGGCCGATTCAAGCGATGATGAACCGGATCCAGGCATTGCAGTTCCGTGAAGAAAGCCTCGACAACACCTCAAGAAGCGAGCTAGTGCTGATTGACCGGGCGCTCGAAACGCTGATCAACCAGACGGTTAGCTACCAGAAGCAATACGATGAGAATCTGCTTGTCCAGCGCCGCCAGCTCTTTCTGGATTTAATGGAAGGGGAGCAAGGGGCTTCTTCACAGGAGGAGAAGCTGCAGCACTTTAAGCCATTTACGGATGAGGCGGTACAGTTTTCCTTTATTGCAGCAGAGATGAACCAGTATGAGGAATTCCGCAGAAAATATCCGGCCAAGGAGCAAAACATGCTCAAGCTGACACTTATGAATCTGTTCCAGGAGCTGGCGGGTGAAGAGGGGCTGCAAGGCTGGGCAGAGTGGGTGAGCGGCAACCGGATCGGGCTGATGATCGGCAGCGGCGGGGATTTGCGGACAGGCAAGGATAAGCTGAGAATACTGGCTGAGCGTTATCTGAGATGGGTCAGTGATAACTTCGGGCTGTCGCTCGCCATAGGTGTGGGCCCGGTTGTTGACGGACTGGAAGCGATCTCGGATTCCTGCACCGCAGCGGAAGCGGCGCTTCAGCATAAGCTGTCGCTCGGCAGGGATATGGTTGTACTGAGCGACAGCCTGCCGGACCGATCCACCCTGCACTCCTATAAGTATTTGCAGATGCTGAGTGAAATCGTCCGTGAATTCCGGATCGCCGATGAGAACTGGCGGCAGCGGGTGGACGAGCTGTTCCGCTGGTTCAGCGGTGACCAGATCAGGGATGAAGAGATTCATATGCTGCTGCATATGCTGATCCAGATGCTTGACCGCGAGCTGGGCCAGCTGTCGGACAGCCTGCGGAGAATGTTCGCCGAACCCAGCCTGCAGGGTTACTATAACGAAATGGAGTCACAGATAACACTGGAGAAGGTCCACGCTGTGTTACTGAAATGGCTGGCCGAAATTTACCGGATTTATGTATCTGTGAATGAATCGAAGAGCTACCGGGCCATGATCAGCGAGATGAAGGTCTATATTGAAGAGAATTTTGACAATCCCGACCTATCTCTGAAGCATCTAAGCGACCGGTTTCAGATCTCCGGCAAATATGCCAGCCATCTGTTCAAAGAGGAATTTGATATGAAATTCGTAGACTTCCTGACCCAGCTGAGGATGCAGCGGGCGGAATATTTGCTGGCCACTACAAGTGATAATCTCCAGGATATTGCCTTGAAGCTTGGGTATACAAGCTCCATTACCTTTGGGCGGGTGTTCAAGCGGGTAGTCGGTGTAACGCCCGGCGACTACCGCAAGCACCGGATGAAGCCGGGTGCAGATGAGCATGAGAATTAATCCAGAACAGGATTATAAGCCGACAGTCAGGCCGTTTTTTCGCCGGATTGCCGGCTTTTTCTGTATTTATTGACAGGCTTATAACTTTAGTTAGATTTCATACAGGACAATTAAATTTATAATAACTAAATATTGTATACCTTAGCTTATACAGCGGATATGTTGGGCTAGTTAAACGTGTTAAGATAAATGCAACTATACCTGATGCAGGCAGCACTTGAGGAATCGCAACGAAGGATTGGGAGGAATCAATTACACAATGTCATTAGCAGACAGCATTAGGCTTCAGGAATTACTGGACGGAACGTGTATGGAGGTATCTTTCTTTTTAGAGTGTGCTGTGGCGTTGACGAAGCTGGTTCAGTCTGCACATCAGAAGGATAAAGTCATCGGCTGCCTGCAGCCTGGCGTACTGCTGGTTCACAGAGAGATGAAGGAAGCTTACCTGGCAGAAGAGGGCGGGGAGAATTATGCCTATCTGTCACCGGAACAGCTGAGCCGGAGTAATCCACTTCTGCCGGACAAGCGCAGCGACCTGTACACCCTGGGAATCCTGTTTTATGAGATGCTTACAGGCAGGCTGCCGCTGCAGGCCCGGCGTTTAGAGGAATGGATTCATGTACATATGGCTGTTGTGCCCGCACCGCTCAGCGGACTGCGGCCTGAGCTTGAGGGGCCGCTGGAAGAAATCACAGCGAAGCTGCTGTCCAAGTCCCCGGAGCAGCGTTATCAGAGTGCTTATGGGCTGCTGGCAGATCTGCGGCAGTGTATTTCATTACTCAACACAACAGGTGAAATTGAGCGGTTTGAGACCGGGCTGAAGGACAGGATCAGCCAGTTTCGGCTGCCGAGGCGTCTGTTTGGCCGGGAAGAGCAGGCAAGGGAACTAAGGGCTGTTGTTGAACGGGCTTCGGCCGGCGAATCGGGCTTTGTGCTGGTTACAGGCCGTGCCGGCAGCGGCAAAACCTCGCTTATTGGCGAGCTGCAGCTTTCGTTCACCCGTGAAGGCGGCAGGTTTATTACGGGAAAATGTGACTATATGAATAATGAGATTCCGTTCGCCCCTATACTGCAGGCTCTCCGCCGGCTGCTCCGGCAAACCTGGAGCGAGGCTCCGGACAAAGTGGAGCAGCTGAAAGCCCGGCTGCTGGAAGCTCTGGGCCAAGGCGCAGGGATCATCACGGAAATATTGCCCGAAGCCGTGCGGCTTCTCGGTACAATTCCTTTAGCTGAGCCTCTTCCTCCGGCGGAAGCCGCGCTCCGGTTTCGCCGGCTGCTGCCGGCGTTTATCGGGATGTTTGCCGGTGAAGGGCAGCCGCTTGTGTTATTCCTGGACGATCTGCAATGGGCCGACCCGGATACACTGGATTTTCTGAGGGTTTTTGCTGAGGTTGAGGTGACAAGCGGTATAGCGGTGATCGGATCGTTTCGTTCAGAAACGCTGGAGGAGCGGATGGGCAGCGGGGATCAGAATGGAGCCTCCACAGCTTGGCTTGAGCAGATGCTGGCTATGCAGCGCAAACCATCTTCGCCGCTTGTCCAGCATATAGCGCTTGAGCCGCTGAGTTACGTGGATGTCAGACAATTCCTTTCTGATATCTTTGAAGAGAACTCGGCGCGTGTTCGGCTGCTCGCTGAACTGCTATACCACCGCACCGGCGGGGACCCGCTGTACATGCACCGGCTGCTGGACAATCTTCACCGCGAGCAATGTCTATATTTTGATGAAGCGCGGGGGAGCTGGGAGTGGGACATAACGGCGATTACCGCCTTGCCGGAAGCGCCCGGGCTTCTCCAATTAATCGAACAGCGCATCCGGCTGCTTCCCGGAGATACCGTCGGCCTTCTGGGAATAGCAGCGGCGCTCGGATACAGCTTCCGCGTATCGGATATTGCTTCAATGAGCGGGTATTCTTTGGAAGATACGCTGGTGCTGCTCCAGCCTGCCGAGCTGGAAAGCCTGATCAGCCGGGAGGAGAGTTCCCCGGACATAGAAGCGGGCGGACTGGTCTATTCCTTTCTGCATGACCGGATTCAGCAAGCCGCTTATGGTATTGTGCCAGAGGAGGAGCAGGCCGGCCTGCATCTGGCTATCGGACGCAGCATGAGCCGCAGTACGGATAAACAGGCATATTCGGTATTTGACCGGGTGTATCACCTCAATCTGGGCTCCCCCAAGATGGATGACCGTGCTGAGCGCAGAGCGCTTGCCGAGCTGAATCTTCAGGCCGGCCTGAAGTCGAAAGCGACTACAGCGTTTGCTGCCGCATTATATTTTCTGGAGACAGGGCTGCATCTCCTGGGAGACGAAGAGGCTGTTCCCGGCTCGCTGCCCTACAGGCTGATGCTGGAATTGCCGGAATGTGAATATATCTGCGGGTATACAGAGCGTGCGGCGGCGCTGCTCGACCGGCTGATGGGGCTCACCGGAGACCTGCTCGAACGTTCTAATATCTACCGTATCCGGATTGCTATGTATGCTTATTTGAAAAAAGATGAGCTGGCTGTAAAAGTCGGGCGTAAGGCGCTCGCGGAATTCGGCTGGAAGCTGCCGCTCAGACCTTCCCATGCCGCCATTTTAAAGGAAGTGACGCTGACTCAAGCGGCCCTGTACCGCAAGCGGGATCAGCTTACAGCGCTTCCGGTGAACCGCGACCCCCACTATAAGGCTTTGTCTGACCTTATAATGGCCATTGCCAGCTCCGTATTTACGGTAAGTCTGGAGCTGTCGGCGGTGCTCTTTTCCAGATTCGTCCGCTATGGGCTGAAGGCTGGTAACAATGAAGCCTTTGCCTATATTCTTGCCGGCTACGGGCTGGTAATTCTGCGCAATAAAATGTCCCTTTATCAAAAAGGGAAGCTGTACATTGAAACGGCCAGCCAGCTGTCCGCTCCTTTTGAAAGTACAGATTTGTCGTGCCGCCTCGATTATATCCGTGGACTGGCCCGGCTGCAGCAGAATCCACAGGAGGCGGGAGATTATTTCCGGCAATCCGTCCAGCATGGCATGGAGGCGGCCAATCTGTCTTTTGTCAGTATTGCTATGCTGACCTCAACCGTTAACCACACGGGAAGTCTGCATTCCTTATCCAGGATGATTATGGAGTATGAGATTCTCTCGCGAAAGCTTGTGGATGAGGTTACGCTCAGCATTTTCCGGATTGCTAAAGAATATGTTGCACGGATGCAGGGAGATACCGGCTTTAGTATGGAAGCGGCTCTTCCGGTTCAGAACAATAGCCGTTCCGAGGAAAGTCTGAATAACGAAATCTATTATATCTGTACCTGTGAAACGGAGCTGGCTTATCTGGAAGGGAGATACCGGGACGCGCTTGTCTGGGTGGCTCAAGGCCGCTTCAACACCTTCCGGCAAACCCGGATGCAGGTGCACAAACAGCATATTTATCATGCCTTGACGCTTGCCGCCCTTTATCCGGACGCCTTGCCGGAGGAGCGCAGCAGCTTCCGCCGGCAGCTTACCAAACAGCTGGACTCCCTTAAACGCTGGACCGGATATTTCGGACGGGATTCATCCGCCTGCCTGCTGATTAAGGCTGAAATCGAACGGATTGACGGAAAACGGACGGCAGCAGCTAAAAACTATGAACTGGCCATTGCAACAGCACGGAGAGAAGGCAACGGGATGATGGAGGGAATCGCCTGCGAACGCTCTTCACATTTTTACAGAGCGGCAGGAAGTGTGGCTGGAGCAGACGGCTTCTTGGCTGATGCCTGCCGGGCCTATTCCCTGTGGGGGGCCGAAGGGAAGGTACAGCGGTTGAAGGAGCGTTATCCTGACCTGTCCTTGCCGTCTTTGCTGAAGGCAGGAGAGCAGGCGGCAGCAGAAACGGCTACAGCAATCATGGATAGAGAAGCTGTGCCGGAACAGCGCAAAGAGGCGCCGAACCGGTTCGACGGGTGGCCTGAGCCCATAGAACGCCTGGATAGAATCAGCAGCTTCCTGGAGTCGGCCGTCCGGTATTCGGGAGCAGTACAGGGATACGTGCTGAATAGCGACGGAAAGAATTTCACTGTAGCTGCACAGAGCGGGAACCTGGAGGCACGGGTGCGGGAAGATGGCACGGTATTCGCGGAGTCCGTTGTGCGTTATGTCGTAAAGACCACTGAGCCAGTGCTGCTCGCCGATGCCGGGCGCAGTTCTTTTGCCGCTGATCCCCACATCCGGAAGCATCCGGTGCTGTCGGTACTGTGTATGCCGATTCTTTTTCCGGGAGAAGCAATGACCTCTGTGCTATACCTGGAGAATGATCTGATTACCGGAGTGTTCACGCTGGATGGGCAGAACGTGCTTGATTTCATGATCGCCCGCATGGTGTACCTGCATTCGGT
Organism: Paenibacillus tianjinensis; assembly: GCF_017086365.1. Classification (NCBI taxonomy): domain Bacteria; kingdom Bacillati; phylum Bacillota; class Bacilli; order Caryophanales; family Paenibacillaceae; genus Paenibacillus; species Paenibacillus tianjinensis. The sequence continues at coordinate 1,574,899 of NZ_CP070969.1, forward strand.
GCAGCGTGCCGGTCCGCAGGGAAATATCTATGGACAGGAGCCTGAGAGTGCACCGGCTGGACCTTTGGAGGATCCGGAGGATCCGCTGGTTGATTCACTAACCTACCGGGAAAAAGAAATCTTATATTCCTTATCAGACGGATTGTCCAACAAGGAGATTGCCGAACGGTTCGGAATTACGGAGGGAACCGTGAAGAGTCATGTGTTCCGGCTGTACGGCAAGCTCGGCGTCAAACGCCGGGCTCAGGCTATTGCCCGCGCGCGGGAGCTTCAGCTGCTGGATTAGCAATAAAATGGAAGAGTAACAGCCCTCTTATTGGTCCAGCCGGACCAGAGGGCTTATTGGTGTGCAGAAGCTGATTCTTTCATGAAATATATGTCATTGTCTGTATAATAAAGTCGATTTATAGTCTGATTAATATGATCAGAGAAGGAGAATGATTTTGGGCTATATTACCAGCTTTATCGCACTCGGCTTAACCTTTATTCTATTTTATTTTAATGCGCCTTATTGGTGTGGAAAAGAGATGTATAAGACTTCGGAAAATGGGCTATGGAGATGGTATTATCTTTTTTTATCGAAGATTGGCCATCTGTTATATATCTTATGTGAATCCATATCGAAATCGCTGCAGAAGTTTGTATTTAGCAAACTGAAGCTCCGGGCAGACAAAAGCTACCCCACACTTACGGTGTTGATCAATCTGATTACTTATATCGGTGCGATCTTCTTGTTGACTTTTGGCTATGAAAAGATTTGTGACAGCTTCGTTATCAGCGATGATGCAGATGTCAATACACTGATAGGCGGATCAGAGGGCTTCATTGGATATATAAAGGAGAAAATCAGTTTTATCAGAATCGTTTTTGAAGTCATTGCGAACCAGGGCGGCCACTTCACGGTTACAGATTTAATTAGAGGTGTTTTTGTAGTAGCCGTGATGTGGCTGCTGTTACTGCTGCTGAATACACTTTATTTTTCAATTATCTACGGTTTTCTGAAGGAGAAATTGAAAGAAGTGCCTCTTGGAGAGAAGTTGTTTGGGAGAAAGGAAGAGGATAGTAATGAGGCTGCTGGTGCAGGAGAGGGGCAGAACCTTCATAGCCTGTTAATCCAAATGAAAAATGCCATCAGGGATTGGGCAGATACACAAACTGTAATCAACAATATCTCCCAGTATCCTAAAGTGCTGTGGGTGTTTATTCCCCTGTTATTTATCTTCAGTTCTGTTATGTATCTCACCGGCATTTATAGAGCAAGCATGAAGAACACTCTCCTGGAAATTCTGGACTCCATCAATCTCGTCAATATAGCGATTTCTTTTATTTTTACATATGCGGGTACGAAAGCAGTACAGAAAAGCGGTGCCTATGCAGTCAGTGTTGCTCCCGAGGCAGTAAAGGTGCGCATCCAAAGCATATCGGAAAGTGCACAGCGGCGGGTGGATGTCATTTTAAGGGAAAGGGAACGCTGGGCAGCGGATCATGATACCGTCCAGAATGTTGTGAATCAGGGTCCACGGACTGCGAACAGACAGCAGCAAACGCCTCCACCGCCATCCCAGCAATCCCGACAGCAGCGACAGCGGCAAACGCCGCCGCAACCCCAGCCGGCGGGACCGGTGCCTCCGATGAGTCTTTTCGATGACGAGGTGCAGGCGAGAAGATATCTTCAGGATGAGTTTCGTTCTGTTATAGGAGACTTTGATGTGCGTGAATACACTGAACTGGTTAAATGGCTTAGCACTTTTATCCCGCCTACTATATTAAGAGAGAGCAACTCTTTTGGGACGGCAAAGCCGTTAATTGTTCAGGTGGCTAATTTTTGGCTGAATGATCCTAATCTGTTGAAGAGTGATTTGGTTGATAAAATTAACCAGTTAAGAAGAGGGGCATAACCTGGTTATTGCCCTAAGACAAGCTTCAGTTAAACGACGGCAGCCACCCGCAGCAGGACATTCTCAAGTTCAGCTGTATCAATGGGCTTCAGGAGAGAATCCATCCCGCCCCGGCAAAACGCATCCAGCACAAAGGCATGGCTGCTGGTAACAATGATCCTGCTGTGAGGGTAGGTTTCCTCCGGGATCAGGGACTCGCTGAGCAGCAGCAGCTTGGCGTCGGTCACAATAATATCCGGTTCATGCGCTGCGATCAGCTGGATCGCCCCCTGATCACAATTGGCCTCCAGAATGTCTTCATTCTTAAAAGACAGCTTCTTCAGCACCGGCTTCAGGGAATTGCGCACATGCGCTTTATCGTCGATAAGTATGATTTTCATAATAAGATTCCTCCTAGTCTGGATTGACCTTCAATCCGTGGCTTGCCGCTGCGGCAAACGCTGGGGAAGTGCCAAGAGGCCAATGGAGATGACCACCAGCAGCAGACAAGCCCAGTACGCATGACGGTAGCCGACCCACTGCGCGGCTGCTCCGCCCGCGAGGCTTCCGAAGAGTCTGCCGAGCGTTGTAGCGTTGGTATAGAGGGTGGAGGCATAGCCGGGGAGATCCGGCAGCAGATCCTGAATATAGCTGATTCCGATCGCCGAAATTACAGCTACGAAGAAAGCCAGCAGCACCTGCCCGGCGATAATCTGCCACAGCTCAGTTGAAGACAGCACCAGTACATAATAGGCTCCACCGAGAACAATTCCCCAGATCATTAGCAGACGATTGGAATATTTGGCAGACAGAACGCCGAGTACAAGCATGAAGGGGATCTCCAGCAGTGCGCATATACTGGATACCGAAGCTACATTCTCTGTACTGCCGCCTAAAGTGTTAATAATAAACAGCGAAATATTCAGGTTGTTCAGCCAATGCCCGGAATAGAGCAGTGTCAGCACAAGAAACGGAATAAGCACCCGCGGATTCTGATGCAGCTTAAGCTGCAGCTTGGGCTTGGCACGTACAGAGCCTGCAGCTGCCGGTACCGGCCGTTTCACGAAGAGAATCATCAGTGCTGCGTTGATGACAAAAATCAGAGTGGTTCCGGTGAAGATCCCCTGAAATCCGAAACGGCTGAGCAGAACCGCGCCGATCAGCGGGCCGGTGATGAAGCCCAGGGAGAACATGGAACGGAGCGTAGAATTGGCAAAAGCATGATCGGTGCTGCGGCTGGCATTGACCGCTTCACGCGCACTGGCGAACAATTGCGGCATGGCGGATGCACCAGCTGCTGTGAAAATAGTCATGTAGATCAGCAGCAGATAAAATTCATGGATAAATAAATACCCGGAAAAAGCCAGAGCGTTAAAAAACATGGCCGAAACCATGAGAGTCTTCCGGTTCATACCGGTGTCAGAACGCCCGGCAATGAGTGAGCTGACCCAGACGCCGCTGATCAGTGTGACGGCGGTGAAAATGCCAAAAACACCGGCAGATACCCCTAACTTAGTGGTGAAGTAGACAGCCAGAAACGGAGAGCTGATGGAAATGCCCATTCCCTGCAGGATCATGCAAATCATAAACGTGGTATAGCCTGGAATGCTGAAAAGCTGGCGGATGCGAATAGACATTGACGTAAATAATCTCCTTCGGAATTCTTTGCGGTATTCTCTTTGATTTGGTTATAGTATAGTTATTTACTTAAGATTAGTGAATGTTTTATCTGATTACAAACCTCTACTATTTGGCTGGGAAGGTGACAATTGTGGACTTGAGACTGCATGCCTGCGCGTATTCCTTTCATACACTTCCGTTCAAATCGACCTTTAGACCGCCGCCGTTTTATCTATTTCGGCTACAGGTGGTGGGGAGCTGCCGGGCGCTCGTTGACGGGAAAATGAGCCTGATTGAGCCGGGAGATTTGCTCATTTACCGTCCCGGAGATCCGTATTATCTGTCTGTTGAGGAGATTGACGGGAAGATTGAAAGCGGCGATTATTACCTGCTCTGTGAAGGCTCATGGATCGAGTCCTGGTGGGCTGCCCAGCCGCGGCAGACACAGCAGCGGATTCATCTGGATGCCGGGATGCTGTCACTGTGGCAGCAGCTCGGCCTTGAGCAGCACCGGATTGTGCAGCAGAATCCCGAGCTGATCCGCCATCTGCTCTGCGCACTCTGCTTATCGCTTGACCGCCTGCCGGTTGAAGCCGTTTCACGGCAGGACACCCCAGGGCGCTCCAATGAGCTGATCATGCGGATGAAGCGGTATATTAACGAGAATGCGCTGCAGCCGCTGCGGGTTGAGGATGTCGCGAATTTCGCCGGGCTGAGCGTCTCGCGGGCGGTTCATCTGTTCAAAGAGAAGACCGGATATACCATTATCCAATACACTCAGGAAATCCGTCTGTCTAACGCCCTGGAGCGCATCCGCTATACGGATTTAAGCCTGGAGAGTATTGCCGGCAATTGCGGATTTGGGACGTATTCGTATTTTCACAAGGTATTCAAGGCGAGATACGGAATAACACCCAAAGAAATCCGCAGCCGTCTGCTGGAGAGCGAACCGGAAGGTGACTATGTCATTACGAGCGGAAAAGAAATTAAGCTGACCGGCCTGTCCCTCGATGCCCTGAAGTTCCTCAAAACAGAAGAATAAATCTCTAATTTTGCACTGATTTTTATGTCAATTGTTCTGGTGTTTCTGAAAGCGGTTATCTTTTATGATGAAATAGGATGAAACCGTTATCATATAGACCGAAGGAGTGACTATGAATGGAAACCGCTACATATCCTTTTCAGCAGACAGACTTGCCGCTAAATGAGCGTGTGCAGGATCTGCTGTCGAGATTGACTTTGGATGAGAAAGTAAACCTGATGCCGCAGTATCAAGCGGCCATTGAGCGTTTGGGCGTAGGCGCCTATAAGCATGGTACGGAAGGAGCGCACGGCATCTCCTGGCTGGGCAAAGCAACCTCATTCCCGCAGCCGAGCGGTCTCGCCTGTACCTGGAACCCGGAGCTGATGAAGCAAATCGGTTCCGCCATCGGCGACGAAGCCAGAGCCTTCTATAAAAAGAATCCGACGGTTAACGGACTGACCCTCTGGGCACCGACAGTGGATATGGAACGCGATCCGCGCTGGGGCCGTACAGAAGAAGCTTACGGAGAAGACCCGGAACTGACCGGTCGGCTCAGCACCTCGCTGGTGCAGGGAATTCAAGGTGATCATCCGGTATACTTGAAAGCGGTAGCAACGCTGAAGCATTTCCTTGGCAACAACAACGAAATTAACCGCGGTGTGGACTCTTCCAGCATTGATCCGCGCAATATGCGTGAATATTATCTGGAAGCCTTTAAGCCTGCTTTCAAGGAAGGCGGCGCCCAATCGATGATGACCGCCTACAATTCGGTCAACGGTGTGCCGGTGATCCTGCATCCGGCGGTTATGGATGTGGTGAAGGGCGAATGGGAGATGGACGGATTTATTGTAAGTGATGCCGGCGATTTGTTCGGGATTGTCAAAGATCATAAGTATTACGAGTCCTTTGCCCAGTCCATGGCAGAGTCTATCAAAAACGGGATCGACAGCGTGACCGAAGAGACGGCTGAGACGATCAAGGTGATTCATGAGGCGCTGGCTGAAGGACTGCTGGCGGAAGAGGATCTGGACCGCGCGCTATTCAATACTTTCCGTGTACGTTTCCGTCTCGGTGAGTTTGATCCCGAGGAAGGCAATCCTTATGCATCCATCGATGACTCTGTTATTCTCAGCAAAGAACATAGCGAGCTGTCGCTTGAAGCGGCTAAGCAATCCATCGTGCTGCTCAAGAATGAGAAGGCTGCACTTCCGCTGAACCCGCAGGAGCTGTCCAAAGTAGCTGTAATCGGGCCGCTCGGCGATGAAGCCTTCAGAGACTGGTATTCCGGCACATTGGCTTACGGGGTCACACCGCTGCAGGGTGTAACCAAGAAGCTGGCCGGCAAGCAGGTGACATTTGAAAGCGGTGATGACCGGATTATTCTGACCTCGGCAGCCAGCGGCCAGGCTATTGGAATGACAGGAGAAGACGGCAGACTGGCCGTGCTGTATGACGTGCCGGAGCGCGGAGAATTGTTCCGCCATACGGCCTGGGGCTGGGCCGCCCATACGCTTGAAGCGACAAGCTGCGGGCAATATGTAACCCTGAATGATGAAGGTACGCTCACTGCCTCTGCTGATGAAATTTATGGCTGGTATGTGAAGGAATCGCTGAACCTTGTGCCGGGAGAAGACGGAACAGTAAGCTTACGCACCTGGAATGATAAGCCGATTTCGGTGTCCGAAGACGGTACGCTCCGTGCCAGTGAGCCGGAGGTCGATGCTAAGGCGCACACGTTCCGCAAAAACATCGTTGTGAATGGTGTAGAAGCTGCGGTTGAAGCGGCGAAGGCTGCTGAGGTCGCCGTCGTATTCGTCGGAAACCATCCGCTGCTGAACGGAAAGGAAGAGATCGACAGACCGGATATCGTGCTGCCGGAAGAGCAGGAGAATCTGGTAAAGGCTGTCTATGGGGCTAATCCGAACACGGTTGTCGTCATTGTCGGCAGCTACCCGATTACTTCGACTTGGATCGATGAGCATATCCCGGCGGTGCTCTATACTTCCCATAGCGGTCAAGAGCTGGGCAACGCGGTGGCCGAGGTGCTGTTCGGCGGCTACAGCCCGTCCGGCAAGCTGAATATGACCTGGTACCGTTCGGTGGACCAGCTTTCTCCACTGATGGACTACGATATTATCAAGGGCAAAAGAACATATATGTACTTTGACGGAGAACCGCTGTACCCGTTCGGCCATGGCCTAAGCTACGCGCAGGTTGCTTATAAGCAGCTGACGCTTGCGGCTGAAGAGCTGCAGCAGAACGATAGAATCAGCTTGAGTGTGGAGCTAGAAAACAGCGGAAGCGTGGACGGTGATGAAGTCGTTCAGCTCTACGTTCAGTCCTTGTCCACCCGGATCAGACGCCCGCTGAAGCAGCTGAAAGGCTTTGAGAAGATCCGCCTGGGAGCCGGCGAATCGCAGACCGTTTCGTTCTCCCTGCCGGTAGCTGAACTGGTATTCTGGGATGTAACCCGTGAACAATACTGTGTGGAAGACGGAGAATACAATATCCTGGTCGGCCGTTCCTCCGCTGACATTCAGCTGTCCGCCAAGATTAGAGTGCACGGCGATACAGTACCGGCCCGTAATCTTTATACTACAACCAAAGCAGAGAACTACGACGATTATGAAGGAGTCTATCTGGATGAGTGCAAGGCAGGCGGTGCTTCTGTTCATCCGGTTCAGGATGCAGCCTGGATCGCTTTCAATAATGTGCAGTTTGCTGAAGGAGCGGCAGCCTTCGAGGCGCTTGTCTCGTCCGTGAACGGCGGCAGTATTGAGGTCAGAACCGGCAGTCCGGCGGGTAAGCTTGCAGCAACCCTGGAGGTTCTGGCAGGCGGAGGGCTGCAGGAATGGCAGCAGCTGTCGGCAATAGCCGGAGTCGATGCCGGAACCACCGATATATTCCTGCTCTTTGCAGGCGAGGTATTGCTCAGCCGCTTCCAGTTTACACTGTAAATTCTGGCTGAATGGTACATGTTAAGCCCCGTCATTTCTGGTTATCAGAAATGACGGGGCTTTTTTAATGGTTTAAAGTTAAACTTAAGAATATACAATTTTAAGGAAAATAAGGAAAAGTGACGAAGGAGAACTAATGTCAAAAGAAGATAAAGTTGCAGACTGACGAAAATAGAGTGTTAGACTGACGTTGCTTCATTAGAGTAACTGGTGGATAGTTTTAATCAAGGATAGAATTACTGGTTATAGAAAAGTAAAGTTAATCTGAAGGAGCATGATTTATTTGAATTTATTAAAGTGGTTAGAAAGTTGGTATTTATCACAATGTGATGGGAATTGGGAGCACAGTTATGGATTGATAATTAGTACACTTGATAATCCCGGTTGGTCAGTGTTAATTAATTTGTTTGAAACGGATTTTGAAAACAAACAATTTGAATCTCTGATATTGGAAAGAACCGAGGACGATTGGATTCATTGTAGTGTGAAAGATGGATTGTTTGAAGGGTTTGGGGGTCCTACAAACTTAGAAGAAATCATATGCATCTTCAAAGACTGGGTGGAGGAGTTAAGCTAACAGAAAACATTCGTTTAATACATTCGTTTATTCAATTACCTTGGAGGTATCCATGAAAATTAATGAAGCGATGTCTATGCTATTGCCTAAAAACAAACCTTCAGGGGTTAGTGATAACCATGAATACACCCATTTTGTGGAATGGGATGGCTGTATTTTAATTAGCTGTTTTGCAAGAGATTTACCAAGTCGTTTCGATAAAAAAACTTACTCAGACCGTACTGAGTGCGAAACATCGATAAACCATTTACACTTGGAGAACCTCTCTATAGCATTAGGATTAATTGAGGTATGGGAAAAGACACTCCGACGTAACTTCCTAGGAAAAAAATCCAATATTGTAGTTACTTGTGAACTTGATGGTAAGGAAGCGGTTGCTCGTTTTTATCAGCCAAGACCGGAGGAAGTTGCGTGGGTGAATGAAGAAAATGATCTCGAGAGTTATAAGCATGAAGCAATACTTCTTCTAAAGGTGAATTAACCTCCAGTAATCATGAATTTTTAAGATATATAAGAAGAATAGTTTAATGATAGGATGAGAAAGGTTTATTACGAACTAATGTTCTGATATACTGAAATATATATAATAATACTACTAGAAGGAGTACTGTATGAACGCAATAGATTGCATAGTCTTGAATCTAGAAGAGGTCCGACGTAGAAGCATTATAGTATGGGAAAGCATACCTGAACATTATATGAACTGGAGACCAGATCCAGATGCCTTGAGCATCAAAGAGATGATCCGACATGTATTGGATAGCGAACATTATTACCATCTTTGCCTGTTAAATGAAGGAAGTCTGATTACATATGATTCACCGTACGAGAAACGAACGTTTACAACGCTCAAAGATGAACTCGATTTTTCAAGAACATACAGGAATGCTTTTATAGATAAGATAAAATCTTACGGAGAGGATGATTTATCACGAATTCAGATTGATCGGAGCGATGTCGGGTACATTCGTACATTAGGTGATATGCTTTTGAGAATTGCATACCATGAGGCTGTACATTCAGGTCAACTTTTAGATTATTTAAGATCTGCAGAATTAAAGCGGCCTAAGGTTTGGGATTAAGGGGAAACCTGAAGAAGACCATTAGGGACAAAAGTCATATTTATCCAGGAACGTATGTTCTACAATGGAAGGGTGACTAATAATTCCGGGGAGATGGTAGGTATGATGGAATTGATTGATTTTTTGCTGGAGGCTAAGAAAGCAACTTATGCAGGAGAGGGTCCGGAGCTGTCCCCGTCCCGCCCGTCATCCCATGATCTGGAGTTTACACGCGGGAATCTTCAGTACATCGATACTTATCTTGGGTCAGAAAAGTTTACCGGAGCAGAAGCAATATGGGAGAAGGATAAGCCGCTGTGGGCCATGAATTATGCAGGCCGTGTTACCGCTGAAGGTTTCAGTGGTGACTTCCTGAAGGAGGCTTTGCTGCATGTGCCGGCTGATCGGCCTTTTCGCGGGCCTGAGCAGTATAGTGATGGACATTTCACCTATACCTGCACTGTGAACGGGGATTTTGGCTGGTTCAACGGTGTTGAAGAAATCCGGGCGGGCGGCATGAAGGTGTATGAATGTATGTTTCATGGCGGCTGGATTAAGGAATAAATTCATGTCCAAAATAGTAAACCCGCCAAGCTGCATAGAATGCGGCCTGGCGGGTGTGTTATAGTGCAGAAGTTAAATGATGCTTCCAGTACTTAGCCTTGAGAGGTTACTGCCCGTGTTAATCCCCGCCGCCGCCTCCGCCGGAATCTCCGCCACCACCAGAATCTCCGCCACCGCCGCCGGAATCTCCGCCACCGCCGCCGGAATCTCCGCCGCCGCTGTCCCAGCCTCCGTGCCCGCCATGCCCGTGATCATGTCCGCCGCTCCAGCTGCTCCCGCCGTGGTTATGGCTGTGATGTCCGTGATGTCCGCTGTTTTTGCCGGTATCATCATTACGATTGCTGTCACCGGTGAAGAAATTGGGGTTCGCACCTGTATAAAAAAAATTGTCAGCAGAATCGCTTTTGCCTCCGTACCGATTTCTTCTGCGGCCTCTTCCATTATCACGTACAATAGCATGCACAATGATATACGCAACCACGCCAATAAAAATAATGCCTATGCCCAAGTAGGTATCGCTCCTTTTAGGAAATAGTGTGAGGAAATCTCATATTAATCATACCATAATTTTCAAGTTGCGTGTCCCTAAAGAAGATTCCCCTTTTCCAGCCTGTACTGCCTTGGCGTCTTCCCCGTATATTTCTTAAACACCTTGGTGAAATAACTCTGATCGTTAAAATGCAGCCGTGTAGCGATCTCTGACAGGGTGAGGCCTGGCAGCTCCATCAGGCGTTTGGCTTCCTCAATCCGCTCCCGCTGGATATAGTCGCTTATGGCTAGTCCGGTTTCTTTTTTGAACAATTGAGAAAGATAACTAGCATTCAATCCGGCAATCTCAGCTAGCTTGCTTAAGGGAAGCTCTTCATACAAATGGTTAAAAATATAGTTCTGGCATAGGGCTGAGGTGCGGGACAGCTTAGATATGCGGTTGTCGCGCACATGGTCGGCGAAATCACACAGGGCGGCGTTCAGTGCCCGGTCCACAGCCGGAATATCATTCAGCTCCTCGATGTGCTGGATATGGAAGTCGCTTAGGGTATAGGCGATTTCCCAGAACAGGCCGCCCTCAATCGCTGCGCGTGTCGCCAGGGTAATGGAGGAGACGGCCAGATTTTTTTTGCTGCGCAGCTGGCTTTTCTTGGACAACAGACCGAAGCTCTCTTCGGGAAAAGCAGCCTGGGCCCGCAGCAGTCCGGCTTTATCCCCGGTGGCAATATGGCGGAACATCTCCCGCTCCAGCATCGGGTCATGGTGCAGCCACACGTTCTCGCGCCGGTAAGATAGGTCCAGATCCGGTCCGTCACCGGGATGCGCAGCCGGCTCCGGATTGGGCGAATCCAGCAGCAGGTCCGTAACCGACAGCGCCTGCCCGGTGATAAGCGTGTACAGCAGCAGCGCAGCATGATACCATCTCATCCGGTTCAGTACAGGCAAGCTACGGTAGTACCGAATCCAGCTCTCCTGTTGGCTATGCGGAAGATTATAGTCGCGGAGCAGGCTTGCGGCCATCTCCTCCGTGATGGGAGCGGACAAGGAAGGGCCGAGCATGATCGTTCCGGCGGATTGTGCTCCCTCTGCAGGGAGGCGGAGCACGATGCAATTCTCCAAAAAACCGGTGGTGTGTACAAGCGGAAGCGGACTGTGGGCCTCAGCGCCTTGGGGAATACTGCTGCTGCGGACAACATCCATGATTTCCTCCAGCAGGCCCCTGCTGCCCGGATTGGCCGGACGTCCTTCTACAAGTGCAGGCAGTGTCAGGCGGATAGTGTCTTCTGCGTCCAGCCAGGTTACCTGTATCCGGTAAGCCTCATACAACAGCCCGCAGATATAAGGAATACCCTCGGCTTCTTTCAAGTCGTTTAGCATACCAACCCCTCTTTCTTATCCAATTAAAATACCAAAAATCAAAACAGAATGCCATAAATGCAGAGGGAAGTAAGTTAGAATGAGAAAAAGAAAACGCTATCTTAGGGAGGGCCCTTAATGACAACGAACATTCAACACCTCATTTCACAAATGACACTCGAAGAAAAAGCAGGACTATGCTCCGGATTGGATTTTTGGCATACGAAAGGAATTGAGCGGCTCGGCATTCCGTCACTCATGGTAACCGACGGACCGCATGGCCTGCGCAAGCAGCAGAGCAGCGCGGATCATCTGGGGCTGCACGACAGCGTACCGGCTACCTGTTTTCCTTCAGCGGCAGGACTTGCTTCCTCCTGGGACCGTGAGCTGATCGGCCGGGTAGGGCAAGCACTGGGCGCGGAATGTCAGGCGGAGAATGTTGCTGTGCTGCTGGGCCCGGGTAACAATATTAAGCGTTCGCCGCTGAACGGGCGGAACTTTGAATATTTTTCGGAAGACCCGTTTTTGGCCTCGGAGATGGCGGCAAGCCATGTGGCAGGTGTGCAGAGCCAGGGCGTAGGCACTTCGCTCAAACATTTTGCCGCCAATAACCAGGAGCACCGCAGAATGTCTGTTGATGCAGTCATCGATGAGCGGACCCTGCGTGAAATTTATCTGGCAAGCTTTGAAGGGACTGTGAAACAGAGTCAGCCTTGGAGTGTAATGTGTTCTTACAATCAGGTCAACGGTGAGTACGCCTCAGAGAGTGAAACTCTGCTGACCAAGGTGCTTCGCGATGAATGGGGTTTTGAAGGGTTTGTCGTATCTGACTGGGGTGCGGTGAATGAGCGGGTGAAGGCGCTGCAGGCCGGGCTGGAGCTGGAAATGCCGTCAAGCGGCGGGATCGGCGATGCCAAGATTGTAAATGCGGTAAACAGCGGTGAGCTGTCCATGGAGACTTTGGATAAGGCTGTGGAACGGCTGCTGGGCTTTATTCTCAAAAGCGTGGAAGGCCGCCGGAAGGATGCCGCCTTTGATGCTGAAGAACATCATGCGCTGGCGCGTGAGGTGGCACGGGAGAGCATGGTGCTGCTGAAGAATGCGGACGGTATGCTGCCGCTTGCCAAGTCCGGTACCATCGCCATTATCGGTGAATTCGCCAAGAAGCCGCGTTATCAGGGCGGCGGCAGCTCGCATGTGAATCCGACGAAGCTGGATGATGCTTTTGCGGAGATGCAAGCCGTTGGCGGAGATGCTGTTAGCTTCTTGTATGCGCAGGGATACGAGCTGGCCAGCGATGAGATCAATGAGCGTATGCTGCAGGAAGCCCGGGACACAGCGGCAAAGGCGGATACGGCCGTGCTGTTCCTTGGCTTACCTGACCGTTACGAATCCGAAGGCTATGACCGCACCCATCTGTCGCTTCCGGCCAGCCATAAGGCCTTGATCGAGGCGGTAGCGGAAGTGCAGAGTAATGTTATCGTTGTGCTGAGCAATGGTTCACCAGTGGAAATGCCGTGGCTTCCGCAGACCAAAGCGGTGCTGGAAGGCTATCTGGGCGGACAGGCTTTTGGCGGCGCGGTTGCCGATCTGCTCTTCGGTGCAGTAAGCCCGAGCGGCAAGCTGGCGGAGACCTTCCCGCAGAAACTGAGCGACAATCCCTCGTTCCTGAACTTCCCCGGTGAAGGAGATAAGGTGGAATACAAGGAAGGGCTGTTTGTCGGCTACCGTTATTACGATAAGAAAGAAATTGAGCCGCTGTTCCCGTTCGGCTTCGGGCTGAGCTACACTGAATTCGAGTACAGTGATTTGCTGCTGGATAAGAGCAGCATCGAAGATACAGATACTGTACAGGTTACGGTTAACGTTAAGAACACCGGCAGCAGACCCGGCAAAGATACGGTGCAGCTCTATGTCAGCGATGTGGAGAGCAGCGTCATCCGTCCGCTCCGGGAGCTGAAGGGTTTTGCAAAAATCGAACTACAGCCGGGTGAGGCACGCGAGGTTTCCTTTACGCTGAACAAGCGCTCGTTCGCCTACTACAACGTGCAGCTGGGCGATTGGCATGTGGAGAGCGGAGTGTTTAACATTCTAGTGGGTGCGTCTTCGCGCGATATCCGTCTTACCGCTCCGCTGGAAGTGAAATCGACAGTACGCCTTGCCGCGAATTTCCACCGGAATACGACGGTAGGCGACCTGCTGGCCAATCCGCTGACCGCAGACAAGGCGAAGCACTACAGCAGCATCTTCGGCCTCGAAAGCGCTATGGAGGATAATCCGGAAATGTTCCTCGCTATGATGAAATATATGCCGCTGCGGGCACTGATCGGCTTCGGCCAAGGCAGATATACCGAGGAGAACCTGGCAGAGGATCTGCGGGAATTGAACGCACTGGCCGGGCAGGAATGAGTTTTGGCCTTCAGTAACAGGAGGTTCGATATAGGCTGAATGTTGCAGCTGACGACAACTCCATGTCTGATGAGTCAGCGGCGGTTGGAGTCATTGTATTTACTGCAATAGAAAGGTTCAATATCCTGAGGTGAATAGCCTTCTATTGTATTTCATACATTAGATTTCCTCGTTTCGGGCTAAATCATCGTTTTCAACCAATTCTAAAATCTATATCGGCATATAGTTGAGCTCGATCCTATACTAAGCTTCTCGGGACATATATCATGCTTCACCCGCAGGCACTGCTGATCGCAAGCAGCAGTGCCCACAACACACAGAGCAGCATTTCTCTGATAACCGGAGAAACGCTGCTCTGTAGTTTTTTCTCTCCATGGTGCCCAGAGGGCTGTCTTGGCTGTCTTTAGAATGACCTGTTCAGCAGAAACTCCAGATTGCGGTAATATACGCCAGTGGCGTTCCAGTCCCGGTAAGCTTCCGGCACCGGAATGCCCGCGGCGTCCGGCTTCGGCTCCAGCCCTCTATATTGTTGACTGACAGCCAACAAATCCCTTATGTATTCCTGCATATATTTGATGCTGCCAGCATCGCCTACGGGACCATGTCCTGGTACAATCTGCTTAGCTCCTAACTTCTCCAGCGCGTCCAGCGCGTTCAGCCAGCTGTGCGGATCTCCGTCTGTGAACAGCGGATGATTCCGGATGGCGATAACATCTCCGGCGAAGACGAGGGAATCAGCAGGGGAGTAGAGAATCGAATCGCATTCCGTGTGTGCCCGCCCAAGGGACAGCAGCCGGACACTTCTTTTGGAGCCATGGAGGGTCAGCTGATGTTCATAGGTAAGCTCCGGATAGGTGACGGCGAGTGTCTCTATCGATTCCCGGATTTCCAGGAGGTAGTTATGTTCACTAGCCAGCCGCAGCCGCTTCTCCTGCTCAGGCTCAGAAGATAGCTTGGCGGCGGCTTCGGCAATGTCCGCTTCCAGTTTCGGCAGCAGCGGCGTCATCCGGGTCAGCCACTGGGGCTGTGTTTCCTGCATCAGCTCCCGGGCTCTGCTGGAAGATACAATCGTTTCGCCGGTGAAAAACTGATTGCCGCGGACATGGTCCCCATGCCAGTGGCTGTTGATGACATAACCGATAGGCTGGTCAAAGAGGTGCAGCGCCGCTTCGCGCAGGTCTTTGCCAGCCTGGGGAGTGTTAAAAGTATCGAAGATCAGCGTAAATCCGCCCATATCCATGATGCCTGCATTGCTCATGGCCCCGCCCTGTTCCGTGGCTATCAGTGCATAAATACCTTCAGCCAACGGGTGAATGCTGAAATGCCGGGAATGAAACATAATTTGACCTCTTTTCATAAGTAATGAATTCATAATATTTCCAATTGTCTTTGTACGTGAGCATAACGCCGTTCGTTTCATCCGGCAAGATTAAAATAATCCAATCCCCGGCTGCCGGATTGTCCAATCCATCTCCAGCACATTAGAGATATAATGTAAGCGCAAACATTCCGGTGCAGGCTATATCTGCTGCATGAGAAGAACTGTGAACCCTATTACCGTAAGGAGTGAAAATAAACAGATGACAAATACACAGCTTCGATGGTTCGCAAGTACAGAACAGGCAGCATGGGTGGAGCAGGAAGCTCCTGGGCCGAACGGATCTGATAAGTCCGATGGCCCTGCCAAGGCCAATAAGCCCAATCTTTCAATCACCGCCGACCAGCATCAGATACTGGAAGGCTTCGGCGGCTGTTTCAATGAGCTGGGGTACGAAGCGCTGCTGACTTTGCCGGAGGAGGAACGGGCCAGGGTGATGCACGCGCTGTTCCACCCGGAGGGAGAGCAGCGCTTCAGCATCTGCCGGCTGCCGATCGGCGCCAGTGATTATGCGCTGGAATGGTACAGCCATAATGAGACCGACGGCGATTATGCGATGGAGCATTTCTCCATAGAGCGTGACCGGAAGTTTCTGATCCCCTATATCCGTGAAGCGCTGGCGCTGAACCCGGAGCTGAAGCTGTTCGCTTCGCCCTGGAGTCCGCCAACCTGGATGAAATCCCCTAAGGCCTACAACTACGGTACGCTGCGCTGGGAACCAGAGAATCTTGCGGCTTATGCGCTGTACTTCGTCAAGTTCGTGCAGGCTTATAAGGAAGAAGGGATCACCATTCATCAGGTGCATGTGCAGAATGAAGTGGTGGCCGACCAGAAGTTTCCTTCCTGTGTCTGGACCGGAGAGCAGCTGCGCGAGTTCATCCGTGACTATCTGGGCCCTGCCTTTGCAGACCATGGATTGGACACAGAAATCTGGCTGGGCACCATCAATGTGCCGGAGCCCTGGGATGAATGGCTAAAGCATAAGTCCAGCGACCATGACGCTTTTGCCGGTGTTGTGCTCGGTGATCCTGAGGCTTACAAGTATGTTAAGGGGGTCGGTTATCAGTGGGCAGGCAAGCATGCGATCCAGCGGACCGCCCAGAGCTATCCCGAGCTGCGGTACATGCAGACCGAAAATGAATGCGGGGACGGGGAGAATACTTGGTTTTATGCAAAATATGTATTTGGTCTGTACCAGCATTATTTTACGAACGGCGTGAATGCCTATATCTACTGGAACATGGCGCTTGCCCCGAAGGGACGGAGCACCTGGGGCTGGGAGCAAAACTCGATGCTGACCATTGAGCCCGGGCAAAACACTGCCATCATCAATCCGGAATATTATGTGATGCAGCATTTCTTCCGCTTCGCTGCGCCGGGTTCGGTGCGGGTGGGGCTTAAGGGACCCTGGAGCGGACATTCGGTGGCCTTCCGCACACCGGACGGCGGGGTAACGCTGGTACTGGCCAATCCCTACAAGGAAAAACGTATGCTGCACTTGGACAGCGGCTCTGTAGAGTATGCTTTTGAGCTGGAGCCGGAATCCTTCCATACGATCGTGCTCGGCCCATAGAAGGCACAACATTTCTGAACTAACGTCCGCTATCCGGGGCGTTAGTTTTTTGCTAATATGAATCCATTCTGCGATGGGCAGACTATGAATACTGAAACCGGGAGGTTAGCTAGAGCGATGTTCACGAAATGGATGATGAAACTGATAGAGCCTTTCCGGCGAAGTATCCGCAATAAGCTGATGCTGACGATGATTATTCTTGCAGTAGTACCGATCGTTACCATCACCGGCCTGGCCGCAGAGAACAGCCGCAGGTCGATGGAGGCTGAGGTCATCAGCACGAATCTCTCCAATATGAAATGGACCGGAATCTATCTCGGGGACCAGTTCGCCCAGCTTAACAATCTGATTTATACCGTGCTGATCAGCCCGCACCTGAGCGATTATCTTGCAAACGCCGAGGAGCCATCCCTGTCCAGCCAATTTGCCGCGCAGAAAAATATTATAGACACTCTGACCAATCTGTTCTACTCCGCAGGCAACCATGTGATCGGGGTGGAGCTGTACTTGAAAGAGTATGACAAGCTGTTCACAATCAATGCCTCGCAAAGTGATATCGAATCACCCGGCGCTATCCCGGCCCCATACAAGCTTCTGTTTGACCAGGATAAGGATTTCATGATTACTTCGGACAGCCGCGATGACAGCAAGTTCCAGCTCGTGCGGAGCATTAACCGGTTTGAGAATCAGGAAAAGCTTGGCGGCATCTCGCTAGGCATCCGCTGGGGGGTACTCGATCAGACCCTGAATCTGCTGGGTCGCGGCAGCGACCATACGGTATTCATTGCCGGTGCGGACGGTGAGGTGCTGTATCAGCCCTGGGGAGACAGCCCGTCCAAGGATACGGTGAGCCGGGTAGCCGGCACGCAGGAGACTCAGGGATATTTCCGCAGTGACCATGGATATGTGTTCTACAATACGATAGATCCGGTTGGCCTTAAGCTGGTCACCGTGATTCCGAACAGCTCGATCAATGAAAGTGCGCTGGCGACGATGAATTTCGGGCTAATTGTCGGGGCGGTCTCCGTCGCCTTAGCTATTCTGCTTGCGGTGCTGCTGGCCTGGCGGGTAGCAACGCCGATTGTCAGTCTGACCCGGTCGATCCAGGGCTTCGGTATGATGAAGGAGCGGGAGATGAAATTCAGCAGCCGCATGGATGAGATAGGCTTCCTGGAGACGAAGCTGTACCAGATGTCGCACCGCATCCGCGAGCATATCCGCACGGAGTATGTGATCAGTCTGGAGAAAAAGAGTGCCGAGCTCAAAGCGCTTCAGGCGCAGATCAACCCGCATTTTCTGCAGAATACGTTGCAGATGATCGGCAGCATGCTGTTCAAGAACAGCCCGGCGGAGAGCTATGGTGTGCTGAGATCGCTCAGCGATATGTTCCGCTACATCATTCGCGAGCCTGAAGACCTGGCCCCGCTGCAGGCAGAGCTGAACCATCTGAATAATTATATGCAGATTCAGCAGCAGCGTTTTGCCGCCCGGCTTGACTACAGCATCACCGTGAATGAGGACACAGCCGGCAGCCTGATCCCGAAGCTGAGCCTGCAGCCGATTGTGGAGAATGCTTTTTTCCACGGCCTGGAACAGAAGACTGGACCCTGGAAGCTGGAGGTCCTGGTAAAGCGTGAGGGACAGAACACGGTTATTATGATCCGTGATAACGGGATAGGCATGCCGCCGGACAAGCTATCGGATCTGCAGGGAAGGCTGCAGCTGCGAAGCGGCGGGCTGTGGACGCACGGTGAGCGGATCGGGCTCAGCAACGTGGCTTCGCGGATTCATATGCATTACGGCGAGCTGTACGGAATCCGCGTGGAGAGCAGTCCCGGAGAAGGAACAACAGTGACGGTAACAATTCCCTTAGAGAGGAAGGTGATGGACCATGCATAAAGTGCTGCTGGTGGATGATGAGAGCTGGAACCGTGATATTGTGCGGACGTTCGGAGCCTGGGAGGCCCTTGGGCTGGAAATAGCCGGCGAAGCAGAGGATGGTCAGGAGGCGCTGCGGCTTGTAAGCGAGCTGACGCCGCAGATTATTATTACCGATATGCGCATGCCCGGTACGGACGGCGTAATGCTGATGAATGAGCTGCATGCACGGTTTCCTGAGATCAAAGTGATCGTGATCAGCGGATATGACGATTTCAAATATGCGCAAAGCGCAATCCGTTACGGGGCAATGGATTATCTGCTGAAGCCGATCGACCCGGCGGAATTGAATGCTGTGCTGCGCAAATGCGTCAAGGAGCTGGAAGAAGCATTCAGTATACCGGGGGGCTACGCTCTGGACCTGGGTGTATCCTTCTCGCTGGCACAGCACAAGCAGCTTATAAAGGTGCATTTCAACGAGCTGAACAGCGAAGGGGTGAGCTCTGTTCTTGATGCCGTCGGCAAGGAATTGGAACAGGCAGGGGCCGGCAAACCGGGAGCTCTCCGGCAGGCGGCTGGTGAAATGCTGCTGCTGCTGAAGGAGCTGATGCACGGCAACGGGCTGGAGGACGACGGACTGGTAACGGAGCTTCCGCAGGAGGTGCTGCAGTCCGGCAGCAGCATGATTGCTTTTCTCAAGGGACTTTATACGGCGGGACTTGAGCAGCTGATCGGCCAGCGGAAGTTCAAGAACAAGCTGAATCTGGAAGAGGTCAGGCAGTACATCGACGCCCATTTTGCTGAAGCGGTGACGCTGGAAGCACTGGCGAGAGCCTTTTTTGTCAGCAAGGAATATTTAAGCAAGGTCTTTAAGCTGGAGTATGGCTGCAATGTCACGGATTATATCCTGCATCTGCGCATGGAGAAGGCGAAGGCGTGGCTGGCGGAGGAGAGCATTCCGATCAAGACGGTGGCAGAGCTGTCCGGATACGAGGATGTGGGCTATTTTTACCGGGTATTCAAGAAGCATTACGGCATCGCTCCGGGTGAAATGAGGAAGCAGGGCGGCGGTTTAAAAATGTCCAATCCCAAAGGGTAATTCCGTCCAATTAAACGCTTTCATAAAATAGATACAATGAAAGCGTAAACAAAACAAAGACATTGGGAGGTCTTACAGCATGAACAAAATGACCAAAGGTGTACTCTGCACAATGCTCACCGCTACTATGCTTGCCGGCTGCGGCAGCAATAATACCAATAATACAGGTGCAGCTAACGATGCTGGCACAGGCAGCAGTGTTGCCAAAAGCGTCACTCTGAAGATGTTCATCGCGCAGCCGCGTTTTAAAGAACAATACGATAATTACATTGCCCAATTCGTCAAAAAAGAGAAGGCCGAGAAAAATATCGACGTTACCGTACAGCTTGAGATGCCGACGGCAGACAACGCTTCGCAGATTCTGAAAACGCGCCTTGCCTCGAACGATGCGCCGGATATTTTTGCCATCCATGCCGTAAATGAGATTCCGTCTTATTATAAAGCAGGATATCTGGAAGATTTGTCGGATCAGCCGTTTGTCAGCAAGCTGCTGGATAGCGTGAAGCCTTCCGTAACGACTACTGACGGCAAAGTGGTAGCACTCCCGCTGGAGACCTTGTCCTGGGGCTACCTCTACAACAAGACCATCTTTGCCAAATACGGGCTGACACCGCCGACGACGCTGACAGAGCTTAAAGCAGTTACAGAAACACTTAAAGCCAATAATGAGACACCTTTTGTGCTCTCCTATAAAGAATCCTGGATTCCGCAGCTGGTGCTGCCGCTGGCCGTCGGGGGAATGGTCAAGACCGAAGATGCGGACTTTGTGGATAAAATGAACAAGGATGAGGGCTCATTCACTGAGATGAAATCAGCAATCTTCGATGTGTTCGATCTGATCAACGAGAATGGTACAGCGAAGGCCACTGAGGTCGGCGGAGACGACGGTGCGGCTGCATTTGCAGCAGGACAGGGCGCAATGTGGCTGATGGGTCCGTGGTACGCCGAAACGATCCTCAAGTCAAACCCTGATCTGGACTTTGGCGTAGCACCGCTCCCGATTAACGATAATGCTGACGCGACGCTGATCAACCTGAGCGCTTCGACTTCACTGGCGGTATCGCCTACGAGCAAGAACAAGGAAGTAGCGCTTGATTTCCTGAACTATGTGCTGGATGACACGGACTCGAACGGCCTGTTCCAGGCGATGAAATTCAATCCGGTAGCTACTGTGCATACTTACGAAATGTATCCTTGGATCGCTGAAGCAACGTCTTATGTAAAAGAAGGAAAATCGGTACAGGACCCGGCTATTCCGCAGTCTGTGAAGGATGAAGTGGGCAAAGGGCTTCAGGCATACTAGGCCGGACAAATGACGCAGGATGATGTGCTCAAAGCGCTCGACAAAGCGTGGAAATCCTACAACAAAGTAAATAAATAAGCTGAAATCTACAGAGCAGGGATGGAAGAACAGAGCGGGGGCTTTGTCTTCCTCCATCCCTGATTTACTTTGCACATCACAGAGGGAGAGGGGCGGAACCTGTGCCGGCTAACCGATATAAATCCATTGTTTCACTGCTTGCTTTTGTCGCACCCGCATTTATCATTTACTCATTGTTTCTGCTGATTCCTACCATTGGGGGCATGTATTACAGCTTTACGGACTGGAACGGACTAAACCGCGATTATTCGTTTATCGGCCTCGGCAATTTCGTTGAAGCGCTGCGTGAAGATCCCGATTTTGTAAACTCGCTGCTGTTCACGTTGAAATATGTGCTGTTCATGATCGTGCTGCAAAATGTCTTCGCCCTTGTGCTTGCCGTATTCATTGAGACCAAGATAAGAACCAAAGGCTTCTTCCGGACGATCTTTTTCATGCCGAATATGATCAGTACGATCATCAGTGCTTTTATGTGGACGTTCGTGTTCTCCCAGGTACTGCCGCAGCTCGCCGAAAAAACCGCCATAAGCTTTCTCGACCAGCTGTGGATCGGGGACCCCAAGGTTTCCTTTTATTCGATTATTATCGTTTCGCTGTGGAACGGTGTCGGCTATATGATGATTATCTATCTGGCCGCCCTGCAAGGGGTGCCGCAAAGTCTCAAGGAAGCTGCCGTCATTGACGGGGCCAGCCCGTTCCAGACCTTCCGCAAAGTGACGCTGCCGATGATTACGCATGCGGTTACGATCTGCTTCTTCCTTACACTGAACGGGGCGTTCAAGGTGTTTGAGGTGGTATACGGGCTTACCGGCGGCGGTCCGGGACGCAGTACGCAGGTTATCACGATGAACATTTATGAAGAGGCGTTCTCCAACAACTTCCGCTACGGGTATGCCAGCGCCAAATCGGTCATCCTGTTCATTATTATTCTGCTCTTTACCTTTATCCAGATCGGCGTCATGAAGAGAAAAGAGGTGGAGGCATGAGACTCAGAAAAAGTGCATCGCTGTTCATTACCTTGTTCCTTACCATCGGGGCAATCATTTCTTTCTTTCCGATCTATCTGGCAATTATCAATTCGCTCAAAACACAAGGGGAAATGTTCGCGTCCTTCACGGCGCTGCCGACGAAGCTGCATTTCGAGAACTATGCTCACGCGTTTAAGCAGATCAATCTGCTGGGCAGCACAATCAACTCCGTAATCGTCTCGGTTATCGGGATTGGAGGCATTATCTTCTGTGCAGCTCTGGCCGGCTACAAGCTGTCCCGGACCAGCGGCAGACTGAGTGCGGCGATCTTCTCGCTGTTCATCGCCTCGATGCTGGTGCCGTTCCACTCCATCATGATCCCGCTGACCCGGATGGCCAAAAACCTGCATGTCAGCGGCAGCACCTACGGTCTGGCTCTGATCTATATCGGTCTTGGCGTGAACATGGCGATTTTCCTGTATCATGGCTTTGTGAAATCCATTCCCCGTGAGCTTGAGGAAGCGGCGCGGATTGACGGCTGCGGTGAATTCCAGACGTTCTTCCGGATTATTTTCCCGCTGCTGCTGCCGATTACGGTAACAATTGCGATTCTCGACTTCCTGTGGATCTGGAATGACTTCCTGCTGCCGCTCCTGATGCTGACCGACTCTACTAAATACACGCTGATCTTATCTACCAATACGCTGTTCGGGGAGTACAATAAGGAATGGTCGCTCATTCTGGCGGCTTTGGTATTGACAGCGCTTCCTGTTATTATTATCTATGGATTCTTTCAGAAGTTTATTATGCAGGGAATTGCCGAAGGGGCAATCAAAGGCTAAGGGGAGAGGACTGGAAAGTGATGAATCAGTTACGCTACGGAGTCGCTTATTACGACGAGTATATGCCCTATGAGAGATTAGATGAAGATATTGCCATGATGAAGGCGGCCGGCATCAACACGGTCCGGATCGCCGAATCCACCTGGAGTACACATGAACCGCAAAACGGAGTCTTCGACTTCACCTCCGTGGACCGTGTACTGGATGCCATGCACGCTGCAGGAATCGGCGTTATCGTCGGAACACCGACCTATGCCGTGCCTACCTGGCTGGTGAAGGAGCATCCGGAGGTGCTTGCCGTAACGGCAGACGGTCCCGGCAAATACGGCGCCCGGCAGATCATGGACATTACGAGCCCGGCCTATCTCTTCCATTCGGAGCGGATTATCCGCAAGCTGATCAGCCGGGTGTGCAAGCATCCGGCAGTCATTGGCTACCAGACGGACAACGAGACGAAGTATTACGGGACCGCCGGGGACAACGTGCAGCTGCGCTTCGTAAAATATATGCGCGAGAAATTCGGCACGCTGGACGTAATCAACGCGAGATTCGGACTGGATTACTGGAGCAACCGGATCAATGCGTGGGAGGACTTCCCCTCGGTGGTCGGAACGATCAACGGCAGCCTGGGTGCGGAATTCGCCCGCTTCCAGCGCGGCCTGGTGACGGAGTTCCTCGCCTGGCAGGTGTCACTGGTGAATGAGTACAAGCAGCCGGGGCAATTTGTAACGCAGAACTTTGATTTTGAATGGTGCGGGCATTCGTATGGCGTGCAGCCGTCGGTGGACCATTTTGCCGCCGCTGAAGCGTTCGATATTGCCGGTGTAGATATCTACCATCCTTCGCAGCATGAGCTGACCGGAACGGAGATTTCCTTTGGCGGGGATATGACGAGGTCCCTGAAGCGCAGCAATTATCTGGTACTGGAGACGCAGGCGCAGGCTTTCCCGAACTGGACCCCTTATCCGGGACAGCTGTGGCAGCAGGCGTTCAGCCATCTGGCCTCTGGGGCGAACATGGTCGCCTACTGGCATTGGCACTCCATTCACAACTCCATTGAGACGTATTGGAAAGGGCTGCTGAGCCATGATTTCCAGCCGAATCCGGTCTATAACGAAGCGAAGACGGTCGGCCATGATTTTGCCCGGTTAAGTGAGTCGCTGGTGAATCTGCGCAAGGAGAACAAGGTTGCAGTTATGGTCAGCAATGAAGCACTGACAGCGCTGGAATGGTTCAAGCTGCCGGATGGAAAAACCTACAATGATGTGGTGCGCTGGCTGTATGACGCCCTGTACCGCATGAATATCGAATGCGACTTTATTCAGCCTTCGTGCACAGAGCTCTCACGCTATAGTCTGATCGTGGTTCCGGCACTGTATGCGGCACCAGATGAGGCGCTGGAGCGGCTGAATGAGTATGTGCGCCAGGGCGGACATGCCGTCTATTCCTTCAAAAGCGGCTTTGCTGACGATACCATTAAGGTGCGTACGTCAGCGCAGCCGGGCATAATCAGCGAAGCCTGTGGGATCCGCTACAGCCTGTTTGTCACTCCGCATGAGGTGCGGCTGCGCAGTGAGCATCCGGAGATCATCGTTGCCGCTGATGACAGTGGCGCCGAAGCCTGGATGGAACTGATCACTGCGGAGGACGCAGAGGTCCTGCTGCATTATGATCATCCGCACTGGGGGCAATATGCCGCTGTAACCCGGAACCGCTACGGCAGCGGGACGGCGACTTATATCGGCTGCATGACCAGCAGGGAGCTGCTCAGCAGTATTCTAAAGAATGTGCTCCAGGAATCCGGATTATGGGGAGCAGAACAGGAGCTGGCATTTCCGCTGATCGTCAAAACAGGTGTGAATCCGCACAACGAGACCGTCCGCTATTATTTCAATTACAGCGATACTCCGCAGACTTTCGTATACCCACATGGTGTTGCCGCGGAACTGCTGTCGGGCAAGGTTATTCGGTCCGGAGAACAGCTTGAGCTTGAAGCCTGGGGTGTAAGGATTGTGCTGGAGGCTGGAAGCTGAAAGTTCAAGGCTGTATGCTGGAGCTGGAAGCAACTACGGGTTGCTTTCTGCGCTGTGATTTGCTAACATACGATGTAACTTAATCAGGTTTGGTTTTCTAGGGTTCCGCGGCGGAATATGGCCGGTCTGGTCCGAGGGAAAACGCACGGATGCCAGATGCTCCGTGTCTACACGGAGGGACAAAAGCCCGGGAGGTATCGTCAATGATGACGATGGCCTTCCGGGCTTATTTTATTGGCGCGGGAGGCTGAGATTAAGAATTCAAGGGAGCGGGAGGAGAAAGTGATGAGCAAGAGCAGTAAGGCATGGCTACAAATCGCAGGCGCCGCCTGCTTCGAGGTCGCATGGGTGATCGGGCTGAAGCACGCATCCGCGCCGTGGGAATGGGGGATTACAGTGCTCGCCATTCTCATAAGTTTTTATGTTCTGATCTCTGCCAGCAGGACTCTGCCAGCGGGTACGGTATACGCGGTATTTGTCGGGCTCGGCACTACCGGAACTGTGCTGGCGGATATGCTCTGGTTCGGGGAGCCATTTCGTATGCTGAAGGTGGTATTGATAATCCTTTTGCTGGCCGGGGTTATCGGGTTAAAGCTGACTACCAGTGACGGGCCGAAAGAACAGATCAAGGAGGTGTCCTAAATGGACTGGCTGATGCTGATTGGTGCGGGACTCAGCGAAATGATCGGGGTGGGGATGATGGCGAAGCTGCAAACGCACCGCAGCTGGCGGACCGTTTCCCTGCTGATATTCGGATTTGGCGCCAGCTTTGTGCTGCTGTCGCTGGCCATGCGGACGCTGCCGATGGGCACGGCTTATGCCATATGGACCGGGATCGGCGCTTCCGGCGGAGCAGTCCTTGGCATGTTATTCTATGGCGAATCCCGGGAGATGCGGCGGATACTCTGCATTGTGATGATTCTCGGTGCTGCAATAGGATTGAAACTGATTGCCTGAGATCATAGAAGATGTTAAAGATTTGGACACCTGTACGATGTTTCGAACGAGACAACATGGTAAGTATATTAAGTATACAATCCAATCCATTCGTTAAGGAGACTTCTCATATGAACAATAGCACTCACAACCGGATTAAGCTGCAGGACGGTGCTTCTGTCCCGAGAATCGGACAGGGCACCTGGTTTATGGGCGAGGATGCTGCGAACCGTGCCGAGGAAATCGCAGCCCTGCGCCTGGGTGTGGAACTTGGCATGAACCTGATCGATACCGCTGAAATGTACGGGGACGGACGTTCCGAAGAGCTGGTCGGCGAAGCTATCCGCGGGATCCGTGATGATGTGTTTCTGGTCTCCAAGGTGTATCCGTATAATGCCGGACAAGGGTCGCTTATCCGCAGCTGCGAAGACAGCCTGAAACGTCTGGGCACTGATCATCTGGATCTGTATCTGCTGCACTGGCGGGGCAATGTCCCCCTGGAAGAAACCGTTGAAGGCATGGAGGCCCTGGTAGCTGCCGGCAAAATTAAACGCTGGGGCGTCTCCAACCTGGATACGGAGGATATGAAAGAGCTGCTCAGGATTCCCGGCGGGGAGCACTGTGCAGTGAATCAGGTGCTCTATCATCTGGGTTCACGCGGTATTGAGCATGAACTGCTGGCCTGGGAAAGAAGCCACAAGATTCCCGTAATGGCCTATTCCCCATTAGCACAGGCGGGCAGCCTGCGTAAAGGTCTTACCGAGAACGAGACTGTTCAAGATATCGCTTTGAAGCACGGGGTAACCCCGCTGCAGATCATGTTAGCCTGGAGCATCCGTGACGGCGATGTCATTGCCATTCCCAAGGCGGCTTCCCGCCAGCATGTCGCCGAGAATGCGGCGGCAGCTCAGATCAGGCTGAGCGATGATGAGCTGTGGATGCTGGATGAGGCATTCCCGCAGCCAGCCTGGAGAGTTCCGCTGGATATGATTTGATCTTAGCTTGTTAGGCATAGGAAGGCCGTCCGTTGATTGCGGACGGCTTTTGTGTGTGTCCAGGGAATAGGGGCAGGCGGAAGGTGCCTACTCTTGCGGACCGGAATTTACATATAAAAGGATAGAATGGAAACCATACTACAAGTGACGAGATAAATGAAGGGAATATCGCTAATGAAGCTGCGCAGACCGTTTAGGTATAACAGTAAAGCATCTGCTGCCCAACAAGTGCAAGACGCTTCTCAACCGCAAGACGCCGCTAATCATCAGTCTATGGTGCTAGATAAGGATTTGCAGCAAAATATCCATCAGATCCGGGCGATTTATGCCAAAAGTTCGGATATCATTTACCGCTCCTTTTATATCGAAGGCCAGACAAAAGCAATTCTGATCTATATTGACGGCCTGTCGGACTCCGCCGGGATCGAAAAAAATGTGATCACCCCTCTCATGCATGAGATCAACGGTGAGGCCACTGCCATTAGCCAGCTGGCGGAGCGGAAAATTTCAGCAGCTCAAGCAATACCCTTTACCACCTTCGGGGAATGTGTCAGCTATTTAGCGAATGGTCTGCCGGTGCTTATCCTGGATCAGGAAGCCACCGGTCTCGCTTTCGGATTGAACAAGTGGGAAAAACGCTCCATTGAAGAACCTGCGGCGGAGTCAGGCATCCGCGGGCCCCGCGAGGGCTTTACGGAAACGCTGCGGATCAATACTTCCCTGATCCGCCGGATCGTAAAGAGTCCTCTGCTCAAAATGGAAACGATGAAAATCGGCGGTTATACCCAAACGAATGTTGTCATTGCTTACATTGAAGGGCTGGCTGAGAAGAATCTGGTTGAAGAAGTCATCACCCGGCTGAAACGTATCCGGATCGACGGCATTTTGGAAAGCGGATATATTGAAGAGCTGATTGAGGATATGCCCTTTTCACCATTTCCGCAGCTGATGTCGACAGAACGCCCTGACGTAGCCTGTGCGAATTTACTGGAAGGACGGGTAGCGATACTGGTAGAAGGAACTCCTTTCGTATTAATTGAAGTGCACCCCTTAGAATAGACATTGGAAAAACCCCAGGGTAAATCCGATGTAATTCTAGGGGGTGCATTTTTATGCCAGCTAAGAAAGGTCAGAAGTTTAAGCATTATCCTGAGTCTGTGAAAGTAGAAGCTGTTCGACTGTTTATGGAGGAAGGATGGTGCTGCAGAAAGATTACAGAACACCTGGATATTAATGACAGGAAGCGTGTCAGTGTCTGGGTGAGGAAGTATCGGGCAAAGGGAAAAGACTCTTTTCAGGATAGACGTGGAGATCCGCACAGGTCTGAAACAGAGCAAGAGCGAGAACTACGTCGTTTACAGTTGGAGGTAGACGTTCTAAAAAAGTGGTTACAAATCTTGAATCGGGAGGGTTGAAGGATAGATATGTTGTCATCGACGAACTGAAGCATAAGCAGACCGTAAAGGAACTCTGTGGATATTTAGGGGTCCACAGAAGCGGTTACTATGCTTATCTGAAGCGCAAGGAAAAGGATCCAGACCAAGAGTTGAAACGTAAGATCAAAGCCATATACGAGCAACGGGACAAGACGGTAGGATACCGTCGGATACAGGATGAGTTATACCGCCAATATCACCTTGTCGTGAATCACAAGAAGGTTTTACGACTCATGCAGGAGCTTCGTATTAAGGCGATTATACGCCGTAAGTACGTCCATAGAACAACCTATGAGGCAGCAGTTTCGGATGGAAGAGTCGCAGAGAATCTACTGAAAAGAAATTTCAAAGCGGATAAACCCAACCAGAAATGGGTAACGGATGTTACACAATATCGGGTATTCGATGAGAAAATTTACTTATCAGCCATCAAGGATTTGTGGAATAACGAGATCGTCGGATACCACATTAGCAGATGTAACGACAATCCACTTGTATTAGAGACGTTTAGAAAGGCCTTTGAAACACATAAAGACGTGACTGGACTGATCGTTCACAGCGACCAGGGATGCCAGTACACGTCCCATGCATACCACGACATGCTGCCACAGGTTGGCGCCCAAATCAGCATGTCACGCCGAGGAAATTGTTATGACAATGCCTCCATCGAGAGCTTCTTCTCTCATCTTAAAGTCGAAGCACTCTACCCTTATGATATACGAAGTATCGCTGAGGCACAAAGAAGAATTGAGGAGTATATACGTTTTTACAATGAAGATAGAGCACAACGAAAACTAAACAAGCTGACTCCTGTTGAGTACAGGAATCAGCTTGTAGCCTAGGTCTTTTTTCAATGTCTACTAAATGGGGTCTTGACCAAGGTCAATAGCCTTCATTCCCGCCCGTTTTTTAACGGTCGTGGTCTTAGCTGTTCTCTAGGATGGTCTGGAGCGTGGTGCGGTCCAGTCCTTCAACGAGCTTGATCAGCAGCTCCTTGGCCGCCTCGTAATCATCGCTGTGAATCACAGACGAAGCGGTATGGATGTAGCGGGAGCAAATTCCGATTACCGCAGACGGAACGCCGATCCCGCTGACATGTACCTGGCCGGCATCCGTTCCGCCCTGGGAAACGAAATACTGGTACTTGATCCGGTGGGTATCTGCTGTATCCTGGACGTACTCAATCAGTCCGCGGTGGGTAATCATGGTCGGATCATAAATCCGCAGCAGTGCGCCTTGGCCGAGCTGGCCGAAGGCCTGGCGGTCGCCGGTCATGTCGGCGGCGGCACTGGCATCCAGGCCGAAGAAAATGTCCGGTGCCAGCAGGTTGGCTGCGGTGCGCGCGCCGCGGAGGCCAGCCTCTTCCTGCACCGTAGCACCGGCATAGACCGTGTTCGGCAGCTTTTTACCCTGCAGCGCCTTGACCAGTTCAATCGCGAGGCCCACGCCATAGCGGTTGTCCCAAGCCTTGGCCATAATTTTCTTCGGATTGGCCAGTGGTGTAAACGGGCAGATCGGCAGGATCTGCTGGCCTGGCTTCACGCCGAAGCTCTCAGCTTCTTCCCGGCTGTCTGCACCGATATCCAGATACATTTTGCTGATATCGCCGGTTTTGTTACGTTCCTCCGGGCTTAGCAGATGGATCGGCGTGCTGCCGACCACACCAGTCAGCGTGCCCTTCGGGGTAATGATCTGCAGCCGCTGTGACGCCACTGCCGACGCCAGCCAGCCGCCAAGCGGCTGAAACCGGATCATTCCGTTGCCTGTAATACCGGTGACCATGAAGCCTACTTCGTCAAAATGACCGGCGACCATAATTTTGGGGCCGTTTTCTTCGCCGCGCAGTACGCCGAAAAGGCTTCCCAGCCGGTCCTGCACGAACTCATCCGTATAAGGTAACATAGCATCCTTGACGTAAGCGCGCAGTTCACGCTCGAAGCCCGGAGCTGCGGGGAATTCGGTCAGTGTTTTAAATAAGTCCATCGTTTCTTGGTTCATATGCTTATCGCTCCTTTACTACATATAGTATGAACATTCCGACTTCTCTTGTCTATCTTAGGGTGCCTCCCGCAAACACCGGGCAGCTGCTGTGCGAATAATATGTGGTAGTGGCTCTGAAGCCAGGAGCCGGGAAAGGAAGCGAGAACAATGAGGGTTGCAGGAAGCATTTCCGGGCCTTACGGGCAGGGTGTCCCCCGCAAAGTGCATACGCGCGGAATGCAGAGAAGGTATCCCCGCCGGTACCGGCGGGAGAGCGAAACGGTACTGATTTTGGTTTTATTCCTGCTGCTGATAGTGGTGCTGTTGTTTTTTTCCTGAGTATTCCAGGACATAATCTGGCGGCAGATGGCGAACAATAAGGAAAAACTTCTAAGAGAAGAAAAATCCGAGGGGAAACGGCAGCCCGATTGTTGCTCTGATATCTTCCCTTCGCCTACATTCCAGGAGGTGTCCCTATTTGCCGGCAAAAACCAAAAAAACCGGTGTCAAGCTGCGGCTTGACACCATGACTCCACAGGACTATGAGAAATTGTCCAAGCCTTTTGTGCCTTCCCGTCCGGTATTCAAAAACTGCATCCGGGCCTTTCTGTCGGGAGGTTTGATCTGTGTGCTGGGACAAGGGATCCAGGAGGCGTTCATGGCTATCTTTGATATGACCTCCCGCGAAGCCTCAAGCCCCACGGTAGCGGTGCTGATACTTATTTCCGTGATTCTGACCAGCTTTGGCGTATATGATAAATTAGCCCAGTGGTGCGGAGCCGGGACTGCGGTGCCTGTTACAGGTTTCGCCAACAGCATGTGCTCCGCGGCGCTGGAACACCGTGCAGAGGGTCTGGTGCTCGGGGTAGGCGGAAATATGTTCAAGCTGGCCGGCTCCGTCATTGTGTTTGGTGTGGTTGCTGCGTTTGTGGTCGGTGTAGTGTACGCCATTATGGGCTGGGGAGGTTCGCACTAAAATGGAGCAGCTAGGCAGCCAGACCTGGAAGTTCACTACCCGTCCTGTCATTCTTGGTTCCTCTGCCGTCGTAGGGCCGGAGGAAGGGGAGGGACCGCTAGCATCGGATTTTGATTTCATTTATGATTCGCTCGA
Source organism: Paenibacillus tianjinensis (assembly GCF_017086365.1). Classification (NCBI taxonomy): domain Bacteria; kingdom Bacillati; phylum Bacillota; class Bacilli; order Caryophanales; family Paenibacillaceae; genus Paenibacillus; species Paenibacillus tianjinensis. The sequence goes on from NZ_CP070969.1 coordinate 1,606,443, forward strand.
AATGGGCGAGAAGACTTGGGAAAAAGCAGAGCGTGCCCTGTTCGAAAAAGCCTCCAAGCTGGCGCTGATGAATGCCGATCTTGAGCAGGACAAGCTGGAGTTTTTTGTCGGCGGTGATTTGATGAATCAGATTATCAGCAGCTCCTTTGCGGCCAGAAAGCTGGGCGTACCCTATCTCGGGGTCTTCGGGGCCTGTTCCACCTCCATGGAGAGTCTAGCCATCGCCTCAATGATTGTTGATTCCGGAGGCAGCAAATATGCCCTGGCCGGAACCTCAAGCCATAACTGCACAGTGGAGAAGCAATTCCGTTATCCGACCGAATACGGGTCACAAAAGCCGCCGACCGCCCAATATACCGTTACAGGTTCAGGCTGTGCGGTTGTCGGCCGCAATGACGGCAGTGCACAGGGGATTCATGTGGTATCTGCAACGATCGGCAAAATTATGGACTTGGGGCTAACCGACCCATTCAATATGGGGACCGCCATGGCCCCGGCTGCAGCAGATACGATTACTGCCCATTTTCGTGATACGGCCCTGTCACCCGGGTATTATGATTTAATTGTGACCGGTGACCTTGCTTCCGTAGGTCTGCCAATTGCCAAAGAGTTGCTGGCCAAAGAGGGCATTCCGATGGAACAAACGACGTTTAATGACTGCGGACTGCTTATTTTCGACCTGGATAAGCAAAAATATGTGATTGCAGGAGGAAGCGGCTGCGGCTGTTCAGCCGTTGTAACTTATGGACATATTCTTAAACGGATGAAAAAAGGAGAGCTGAAGCGTGTGCTCATCGTAGCAACCGGAGCACTGCTCTCACCGCTGTCTTACCAGCAGGGGGAGAGCATTCCCTGCGTGGCGCATGCCGTAGCTCTTGAGAGCGGAGGTGAAGAGCAGTGATCTACTTATGGGCGTTTCTCATTGGCGGGGCAATTTGTGTAATCGGCCAATTGATGTTCGATGTGCTCGCGCTGACCCCCGCCCACACGATGAGTACACTCGTAGTGGCAGGGGCGGTAGCCGACGCGTTCGGACTGTATGATCCGCTGGTGAAATTTGCCGGAGCCGGAGCCAGTGTGCCGATTACGAGCTTCGGGAACTCCTTGGTGCATGGTGCATTGACGGAATTGGAACGGGATGGCTGGGTCGGTGTGGTAACAGGCATTTTCGATGTGACCAGCGCCGGGATCTCCTCGGCAATTGTCTTCTCATTCCTGGCAGCGCTGGTCGTAAGACCGAAGGGTTAGAGGTTTTGAACAGCAGGAAGTGCCTGCGAACAAAGATCGCCGTGAAGGCGGTCTTTTTTTTTGCTCTGTGCCTTATCTGGGATATAAATAAATTGTCGAATATTGACGATATAAACTCAGGGTATATAAAAATGACAGGGGACGTGCAGAGGTTGCAAAATGAACGTAAAACTGAATTATTCTGGATGAGAAACAAAATTATTATTACTATTTTTTGGGTGGTAACTGTGGTTGGAGTCATTCTTGCCTTTCAGGTTCCAAAATTGTGGGGGACAAGTGCGGTCGCTGTTCCGCTGGCGGTGGCACTCAGCTTATGCAACTGGAAACGAAAAGGTGTGCTTGTAATTCCATGGATTATCACAGTGATCCTAACTTTGATGGCTTTCTATTTAACTTTAAGCTCTGTGGATGGTTTGGTGGTGCTGCTGCTCTGTTCTTTGCTGCTGCTCTATCCTCACTATAAATATTATGCGGTTTCAGCCGCCGTGAGTGCTGTCAATATTCTGGTCCAGCTGTTAAACGGAGCTGAGGCCTCAGAGGCTGACAGCAAACTGATGCTCTATTTTACCAGCCTCGGGCTGTACATTATCATCAGCGTCGTGCTGTTGGTAGTCTCCTACCTGAATGAGAAGCTGCAGTCAAAGAGCGACCAGCAGCGGGAGCAGGTAGAAACCGCCAGCACTCAGGTGGAGTACCTTCTTAGCCGTGTGAAAACTGCGGTGGACGGTCTATATGCATTCACAGCCAGATTCAAAGAAGAGGTAGAAATGACTGGGGCCATAACAAGTGAAGTGGCAATCGGATTCCAGGAGGTTTCCAAGGGTATTGAGTATCAGGCAACCAGTATCGGAGAAATCACGGAAGCGATTGCAGTTTCGGACCAGCATATCCGCGATGTTGCCGGCTATTCCCAGGAAATGAAGGAGCTGTCGGAAGCGACTGCTGCGGTCAGTGAGCAAGGCAGCGGCAACGTCACAATGCTGGCGGGTCAAATCTCAGAGCTTACTGAAACGATGGATATTACCTCCACACAGATGCAGGAGTTCAGCCGGCGCAGCCTGGATATCAATGAAATGCTTGAAGGAATTATGCAAATCTCCAGACAGACCAATCTGCTTGCCCTTAATGCGTCCATTGAAGCTGCCCGTGCCGGTGAACATGGCCGCGGTTTCGCGGTAGTTGCCGGAGAGGTGCGGAAGCTGGCCGAAAGTTCCGGCAAGACAGCGGATTCTATCAGTGAAGTCATCGCGGGCCTGCAGCAGCAGACACAGACATTGATCGCACAGTTTGAACAGAGCCGCAGCATTCTGCAGACCGGACAGGAGTCGGTGCAACGGACGGAAGAGGTATTTCAATCAATTCAGCTCAACGCTCAAAAGGTGCTGGCCCAAGCCGGTGAGGTGGAGCAAAGCTCAGCGGGCATGAAGCATTTCTCGGAAAAAGTGGTGAGCGAAATAACAGAGTTCTCCAGTGTTACCGAGCAGTCCAGCGCAGCTACTGAAGAAATTCTGGCCGGTGTGGAAGAACAGCGCCGGATGACGGATAACATGGTGGGCAGCTTCAAACAGCTTGAAGGTCTAATTGTAGGTTTGAATGAACTGGTAAGCGACCACAATCAAACGAATTAAGAGAATGGCTGAAACAGGGCAGTGCTTCTCCAGATCCGGGAGAGCGCTGCCCTGTGTTTTGGTTTACTGACTTTTTGCTGCGGATATAGGAAGTGTGCTGGATTGATTTTTGTAATATATTACAAGAAATAGGCGGTTTCGCTACTCATATTTGTAAAACGGGCTATATGTTAGGATATATGCAATTTCACCTCCTTCAATAATGTACTTTGGGTCCCATAATCATGTAAAATATAATTATTACTGTTTATTCTGACATTGGAGGTCTACCATATATGCCCGTACGTCAAGAATCAACGCAAATTATGAAGGCTGTGCGCTCTAATCTGGAATCCTGCATACTCGGCAAAACTTTTGAAATTGAACTCCTGCTCACGGCACTCTTGGCTGGTGGACATGTCCTGATTGAGGATGTGCCGGGAACCGGCAAAACCCAGCTGATACGGGCGTTGTCACGATCCATGTCCGGCGATTACCGGCGGATTCAATGCAATCCGGATATTCTGCCAAGTGATATTACCGGGGTATCTGTCTATCATCCCCGGGATGAAATGTTCCATTTCCGGCCCGGTCCGGTCATGACCAACATTCTGCTGGCGGACGAAATTAACCGGGCTACGACCAAGACGCAGTCGGCGCTGCTTGAGGTCATGGAGGAACGGAATGTAACCGTGGACGGCGAGACCTATCCGCTTCCCCATCCCTTCATGCTCTGTGCAACTCAGAACCCGATTGATTTCGAAGGCACATATACACTGCCGGAAGCCCAGCTCGACCGCTTTATGCTGCGGATCAGCCTTGGTTATCCGGATAGCGAAACCGAGAAGAATCTGCTGCTGAGCCACCAGGACGGACAGCCGGTGGACAAGCTCACACCGGTCACGGGCATGGAGCAGATCGCTGTTATTCAAGAGGAGATTCGTGAGGTGTATGTCAGTGATCCGGTGCTGAACTATCTGCTGGACATCGTGCGCCAGACCCGGGAGCATCCGCTGGTGCTGCTGGGTGCGAGCCCGCGGGCCTCGCTGTCATTCATGATGGCGTGCAAAGCCTACGCCTTCCTGCAGGAACGTGATTATGTGCTGCCGGATGATGTGAAGATCCTGGCCCCATACGCCCTGGGACACCGCATCATTCTCCGTCCGGAATCGCGGCTTGACAATGTGAGTGTGGAATCCCTGCTTCAGAAGCTGCTGCAGAGCATCCGTGTGCCAGTTACGATGAGGCAATAAAGATGAAGAATTATCTGTCTGGGGCGGCCGCTGTCATCCAGCCACGAAAATTCGCCGGTATACTCGCAATTTGGGCTGTTACGCTGCTCTATGTGCTGTTTCAGGGCGGCAAGACCTCATTCATGCTGTTCATTATGGTCTCCGTGCTCATTCTTTATTTGGTTATCGGCGCCCTTGGCGGAGTCCGGAGGGCCAAGGGTACACGCAGCCTGTATTCGGAGCAGGAGAAGCCTGAGCTGCTCTACGCAGGCGGCTATCTGCGTGTGAAGCTGAACATCACCATTCCGGGCTTTCTGCCGTTGCCGTATGTAGTGGTAAGAGAAATTCTGAAGCGCCATAACGGCGAGTCCTGGGTATTTGAAGAGAGTCTGGTTCCAAGCCTGAGAGGCCAGGGAGAGCTGCTGTTTCAGACACCGGCACTGGAGCGGGGCAGCTACACGTTCGAGAACACGGATATTATTGCTGAGGATATTTTCGGACTGGTAGAGCATAAAGGCACATTCAAGGCCGAAGGGCAGTTCCGTGTGCTCCCCCGCGCAGTATTTGTGCCGCGCTGGCATCTGTATGAGCGCAGATCACGGCTGGCCGGGCTGCAAACCTCACTGCTCCATTCGCGGCGTGAGACAACACAGATTAACGGTGTGCGCGATTATATCTACGGCGACCGGTTAACACGCATCCACTGGAATGCCACTGCCAAGACCGGCGAATGGAAGTCCAAGGAATTTGAGCATGAATCGGTGCCTAAGACTATCCTGGTGCTGGACGGCAGTTACATGGCTTATGGCAGCTCCAGCCAATTTGAGCTGGCGGTTTCCATTACAGCTTCGCTGCTGGGATTTGGCATCCGTGACCGGATCGGCATCGGGCTCTGCTGCCTGGACAGGACGACCAAGGTATTCAGTCCTGCCGAAAGCGCGGCGGAGCGGCAGAAAATGATTCAATATCTGATTGATATCAATGCCGAAGGCCGGGGGCCGCTCGTGCCAAGGCTGGAAAAAGGCCACCGCATGTTTCCGAAAGGGGCATATTTCGTTCTGATCAGCCCGCAAAGCGGCCAGCCGGTGCTGGATGTGATGCGCTGGGCGGAGAGCCGGGGAATGACCCCTTCGCATATTCAGGTACGCAATCCAGCCGGTAAGGCCGGCAGCGGGGAATGGCTGGATGTTCTGAAATCACGCGGGGTGACGGGGTATAGCATCAGCTCCCTGCAGGAGCTTCCTGCAATCCTTGGAGGTGATACTGCAGTATGAACCGCTGGTGGAACGGAATCAAATCATCCTGGCATCATTCCTTCAGCCTCCTCTGGCTGGTACTCATTGCCCTGCAGTGGGTGTCCTTCACAGAACCTTTCTGGCTGGAAACGACTACATCGGCTGTACTGCTAACCCTTGCAGCTGTGGCCGTTATTGAAATTCTTTTACCGGTTAAATGGGGCTACCGGCTGGTTCTTGAAGCACTGGCCATGCTGTACGTGGTATACCGGCTGATCCTGTACAACAAAATCTATGTCCCTGATCCCTGGGCTCCGGCACTGCGTGACCGGCTGCCTGATACCGCAGCTCATATGGTCCCGTATATATGGTTTGCTCTGGCTGCCGGAGCCTTGCTGCTGCTGTCCTCCTGGTGGGTCTCCTCGAAAGCACGGATTCTGATGTTTCTCACCGCGAATATAGTTGCTTTTGCCGCACTGGACTCTTTTACTTCATCTATACTTTGGCAGGAGGTTGCCTGGACGGTGTTTTCCGGAATGGGCTGGCTGGTCACCCAGCATTTGCGGAGCTTCCAATTGCATTATCCGCGGGGCTGGACCTACCTGCTGCGTTACCCTTTTAAAGTAGCGGTCAATATTGCCATTATCTTCTCTCTGGTTATTGTTACTGGCGTTAATATGCCTGATGTGCGGCCTACATTGACCGATCCCTATACAGCCTGGCAGGATTGGAATGGCGTAGGGAAATCCTCCGGTTCAGGAACCTCAGGATCTTCGGAGGCAGGCGAGGGCGGAGCGGCAGCAGGCAGTTCCTCTTCCGGTTATAGTCTTGATGATAATAATTTAGGCGGAGGCTTTAATTTCGATTATTCACCGGTTATGACCGTAACCTCCGATTTGCGGACCTATATGCGCGGAGAGTCACGCAGCGTGTATTCCGGCAAAGGCTGGAGCGATGACGACCGGCTTAAACGGGGACCGCTGGAAAAGGCCTCAGTAGGAGCGGAATTGGACCGGGCAACGGCCTCCAAAGGAGAGACCCGGACATTGCAGCAGACCGTTAAGCTGCTCGGCAATAATGATTATCCGGTACTGTTTGGCGCTTATTCCATCTCCAAAGTGGATTCTGTCGACGGTGAAGAGGCTGGTAACGGCCTGTTCTGGCGGAGTGTGGACAGCGAGATGCTCTGGGGTTCCACTGAAGATCTGGCCTATCCGCAAACCTATGTACTGACCTCGGAGATTCCCGTTGTTTCAGTCCAGGAGCTGAGCAAGCAGACCTATGATCAGCTTTACACAAACCAGGATATTACGAGATACCTTCAGCTGCCGGATAATTTTCCTAAACGGGTCAGTGATTTGGCTGAGAACATTACCCAAAGCGCACAGACTCCTTACGAAAAAGTAGCCCTGCTGCAGCAATATTTGCAGGTGAATTTCCCGTATACGAATCAACCGGATCTCTCCCGTAAAAAGAGCAGGGATATGGTGGAAAGCTTCCTGTTTGAGATTATGGAGGGGTATTGCGATTATTATTCGACAGCGCTTGTAACGATGGCCCGTTCGCTCGATATCCCGGCCCGCTGGGTAAAAGGTTATGCCCCGGGTGAGCAGGCAGAGCTGCCCGATAATCTGGCGCAGCAGGGCATTGTTAACAATAATTACACCATCACCAATGCCGATGCCCATTCGTGGGCGGAGGTGTATTTCGGAGACTATGGCTGGATTCCGGTGGAAGCGACACCCGGTTTTACCGTCCCGCTGCTGACTCAGAGCGAGGAGACGGTCACTGAGGAGCCCGAGCAGCCGGAAGAGGAAAAGGCCGAGCCGCAGCAAGCGGCAGCCGGCAAGGATTCCTCGGAAGGAAACTTGCACCTCGGAGTATGGAGTTTCTCAGCAGCTGCAGCTATACTGCTGCTCTGGGCAGGTTATCAGCTCTGGCAGCACCGTATGAGCCTGCGCTTCCTGATTCAGCGGCTGCGTAACGGCCAGCCGTTGTCACCGGTGCAAAAAGTTGTAGTTGAAACAGAGCGCTGGGTAAGGTATTTACGCAGAAAGGGCATGCTGAAAGAAGAGCATGAAACCCTGCGCGAGGCAGTCGGCCGCTGGAGCCGTGAGACTCCGGAAGCCGCGGGCAGCCTCTCTTCACTGCTCCGGTTGTTCGAGCAGGCGAAATACAGCCCGGATGTTATAGAAGACAAAGACTGGCGCAGCGTGTATACTGAAGCTTTGCGGCTTCAGCGAAGCCTTAGAACACGCAGATAAACCCTAAGCGGCTCAGCAGGTTCATTTGCGAAGCGCAAAGAGTATGTTATAGTTTTTTGTATGAAATCGAGGTGAACGTATTGTTTGAAAGGTTAGTTCCGAAACTCCGGGTGAACACGGTATTTGATATTGGGCTGGAAGAGCTGTACCAGAAGGGATACCGGGGCATCATTACGGATCTGGATAATACGCTGGTCGGCGCCAAAGCCCCACTGGCTACTCCGGAGCTGCTGCTGTGGTTCGCGAAGGTGAAAGAGCTTGGCTTCAAGCTGATCATTGTATCGAACAACAACATGGACCGGGTGTCACGCTTTGCAACGCCGCTGAATATTGAATTTGTTCATCAGGCCCGCAAACCGAGCAATACACCGTTCCTTAAGGCGATGAAGCTGATGGGGCTTACGCCGGAACAGACGATCGTAGTCGGCGATCAGATGCTTACGGATGTATACGGCGGAAACCGGCTGGGTCTGTACACTGTATTGGTATTGCCAATCTCCGTTAAGGACGAAGGGATTGGAACAAGAATTAACCGCCGGGTTGAGCAAATTGCACTGACACGGCTTCGCAAGCAAGGATTGTGGCACGAGGAGGATAAACCCCAATGAATCAACAGAATGAAACTCAGCGCCCTGCTAAATGCAGCGGCTGCGGGATTACGCTGCAGACCGGGAACAAGGAGCTTCCGGGCTATATCCCGGAGGTTGCCTTTGAACGGGAACCGGTCATCTGCCAGCGCTGTTTCCGGATTAAGAACTATAATGAAGCTTCTTCCGTATCCGTCGATCAGGATGAATTTCTTCACCTGCTTAGCGGAATAGGCGAGAAGAATGCGCTTGTGATCCATATCGTGGATCTGTTTGATTTTGAAGGCAGCCTGATTTCCGGCCTGCAGCGGTTCGTAGGCAACAATCCGGTTATCCTTGCAGTGAACAAATGTGACCTGCTGCCGAAGGTGACGAACTGGAACAAGCTGCGTAACTGGATGCAGCAGCGCTGTAAGGAGCATGGCCTGCGGACAGCCGAAATTGTACTTGTCAGCGCCAAACGCAATCAGGGCTTCGAACGCCTGCTGGAGACGGTTAGCGAGCTGCGCGGACAACGGGACATCTACGTCGTTGGTGCAACGAATGTGGGCAAGTCAACGCTGATCAACCGCCTGATCTCCGATTACAGTGATCTGGAGCAGGAGCTGACGACTTCACGTTATCCCGGCACAACGCTGGATACGGTCAAAATCCCGCTGGATGACGGCCACTATATTATTGATACACCGGGAATTGTATATCCTTGGCGTTACAGCGAGCTGGTGGAGCGGCGTGATCTTGGCGCAGTGATGCCGGAGAATCCGCTTAAGCCTGCAGTTTATCAGCTTAATGAAGGTCAGACGCTGTTCTTCGGCGGGCTTGGACGCTTTGACTTCATTCAGGGTCCGCGGCAATCCTTCACCTGCTACATCAGCACGACCCTTAAGATACATCGTACGAAGCTCGAGCGCGCGGATTCCCTGTATAAGGACCACCGCGGCGAGCTGCTAACACCACCGGTAGCGGCAGATATGGATAAGCTTCCGCAATGGCAGCGCCATGAATTCCGGATCGGCCGCGGCAGCCAGACCGATCTGTTCATCTCCGGCCTCGGCTGGATCAAGGTAAATGGGACAGAAGGCGCAGTAGTGGCTGTTCATGTTCCGCGGGGAGTTAAGGTGCTGACCCGCCCTTCGTTGATTTAGCTGTAAGCTAACAAATTTGCTTGGAGGATCGGCCTATGAACGACAGAAACATGGACATGCTGCTTGGCGTCATGGGCGATCCGATCGCCCAGTCGAAATCACCTGTGATGCACACAGCAGCACTGAAAGCGCTGGGTATACCGGGTGCCTATGTACCCCTTCATATTAGCAGCAGTCAGCTTGGTGAAGCGGTGCAGGCGATCCGTACGCTCGGCTTCCGCGGAGTCAACGTGACGATTCCGCATAAAGTTGCAGTCATGGAGTATCTGGACAAGCTGGATGAGAGCGCACTTACCGGAGGCGCGGTAAATACCATTGTCAATGATAATGGTGTGCTGACCGGATATAATACCGACGGTATCGGATATGTGCGCTCACTGAAGGCGGAAGCAGTGCCGGAGCTGTCCGGCACCCGTATCCTGGTCCTCGGGGCCGGAGGTGCGGCAAGAGGCATTGTCAGCGCTTTGCTTAAGGAGAACCCGGCCTCTATCGTTATCGCTAACCGCTCTGCGGACAAAGCGCAGGAGCTGGCGGCAGCATGGCAGGTTACAGGCAAAGTAACAGGCACGGCTATGGATGGGGCTGCCGGTATAATTCCGGAAGCGGACATAGTCATCAATACCACATCTGTCGGCATGTTCCCATACCCTGACGAGCTGCCCATCGACCCCGGGCTTCTGCACGGGAGGCTCGTGGTCAGCGATCTGATCTACAACCCGCTGCGTACCCGGCTGCTGGAGGAGGGCCTGCGTGCAGGCTGCACCATTCACGGCGGTCTTGGAATGTTCATATACCAGGGCGCCTATGCGTTTGAGTATTGGACAGGGCAGGCGGCACCTACGGAGATTATGCGGCGGACGATTATAGAATGTTTTGGCGGCAGTGAAGACGAAATGGAATGACAAGTTTAGGGTAATAATATTTGTTAATTAAGGGGTTTGTTCATTTATGTTAACTGGAAAACAAAAACGTTATCTCCGCTCTTTGGCGCATCATCTTGATGCAGTATTTCAAGTCGGCAAAGGCGGCGTAAACGACCATCTGATCCGCCATATTGAGGAAGCGATTGAAAAGCGCGAGCTGATGAAAATCAGTGTGCTTAACAACAATGCAGACGATCCGAAGGAGATCGGTGCTGCCCTGGCAGAGCAGTCCGGTTCCGAGCTGGTACAGGTGATCGGTAAAACCATCGTGCTTTATAAGGAATCACGCGATAACAAAACCATTGAGCTTCCGCGTTAGACTTTTACTTGGAGAATAAGAGGAGGTACACCTCTTGAAGGTTGGAATTATGGGAGGAACCTTTGATCCTCTTCACATAGGTCACATGATGGCGGCTGAAGCCGCAAGGGATACGTATTCACTGGACGAGGTCTGGTTCATGCCCTCGCATATCCCTCCGCATAAACATGAGGCCGGAGCTTCGGGGGCGGACCGGCTGGCGATGGTACAGAGCGCGGTAGAAGGACATGAGGCGTTCCACATTCTGGACTGGGAAATTGTCCGGGGCGGAGTATCCTATACCATTGATACCGTACATAGCCTGAAGGAAGTCTATCCCCAGCATGAGTTCTATTTCATCGTTGGCGCGGATATGGTGGAATACCTGCCGAAATGGCACGGGATTGAAGAGCTGGTGGGCGTATTAACCTTCATCGGTGTAGGACGCCCTGGAACACCGCTCGATCTGGCGGCACTGCCCGGCTTCATCGCCGAGAAGGTTGTGCTCGCTGATATGCCGCTGGTGGATATTTCATCCACGATGCTCAGGTCACGTGCGGCAAGCGGCCGCTCAATCCGCTATATGGTGCCTGAGCAGGTATATGAATATGTGCAGAGGAGTGGATTGTATGGCCTACAGCCGCGAAGCGCTGATTGAGGCAGTCTCTGCCCAGATGCCAGACAAACGCTGGCAGCATACGCTGGGGGTAATGGAAACGTCGGTCAAGCTGGCCAAGCAATATGGAGCCGATCCCGTTCAGGCGGAAACAGCAGCTATACTGCATGATGTAGCCAAATATTGGCCGGTGGAGAGAATGAAGGAGATCATTGAACAGAACGGGCTGTCTGCCGATCTGCTTCAATATGACAAGCAGCTATGGCATGCTGAAGTAGGGGCATTTGTTGCGCAGCAGGAGTACGGAATTACGGACCCGGAAATCTTGGGGGCCATCCGTTACCATACTTCCGGGCGCGAAGGGATGAGCCTGCTGGAGAAGGTCGTCTGCCTGGCGGACTACATCGAGCCCGGACGGGATTTTCCGGGTGTGGACGAGATCCGCAGGCTGTCTAAGGTAAGCCTAGAAGAAGCGCTTGTCGCCGGGTTTGATTCCACTATCAGCCTGCTGCTGCAGAAGCGCCGGATTGTATTTCCGCTTACGATGCTGGCTCGCAACGACTTAGTAAGAATACTGGAGGATAAAATATGAGTGTACAATCAAGCAAGCTGCTGGAATTGGCCCTGAAAGCCGTTGAAGACAAAAAAGCGATGAATGTTGTGGCATTGGATTTGCGCAATGTTTCACCGATCAGTGATTATTTCATTATCTGTCATGGTAATTCAGATACCCAGGTACAGGCGATTGCTACAGAAGTGCGCAAAGTGGTTCATGAAGCCGGCGGTATGATCCGCGGGATTGAAGGCATGGATGCAGCCCGCTGGGTTCTGATGGATCTCGGGGATGTTGTCGTGCACGTGTTCCACCGCGATGAGCGTGAATATTACAACATCGAGCGTCTCTGGTCTGACGCCAAGGTCGTGGAGACAGTATGAGCCTGATTGCGGGTACTACGGTTACGCTGGAAGTATTGCGGGAAGTCTCTCCTTACGGCTACTTTCTGGGCGCAGGTGACCAGGATGTCATGCTGCATTATACAGAGCTGGTAGGCAGCAAGCCTAAGCAAGGCGACAAAGTGGAGGTATTTATCTTTTTTGATACCGAGGACCGTCTTGCCGCCACTATGAAGAAGCCTTATCTGACTTTAGGTGAGATGGCCCTCCTGGAAGTGGCGGATATTCATCCGCGGCTGGGCTGCTTTCTGGAAATGGGACTCGGCCGCCAGCTGCTGCTGCCGATCGCCGAGCTGCCTGAGCTTGTAGAGCTTCGGCCGCAGATCGGCGATAAGGTGTTTGTGCTGATGGAGCATGATAAGCAGGGACGTCTGCGCGCCAAGCTGGCCGGAGAGCAGGAGCTAGCTCCGCTGGCTATGCCGGCGCCGTCCTCATGGATGGGGCAAACCGTTACAGCCAGAGTCTACAAGCCGCTTCAAATGGGTACATTTGTCCTCGTGGACGGCGGGGTGCTGGGATTCGGGATCATCGGAATGGTTCATTCCTCCGAGCGCAGCCGTCTGCTGCGGCTTGGCGAACAGTTTGAAGCGCGCGTCTCGCATATCCGCGAGGATGGCCGTGTCAATCTGGCCATGACCCAGCGTAAAGAAATTGGACGGGATGTGGATTCCGCTGCCTTACTGGAGTTTCTGCAGTCCCGGCCGGGCGGAGCGATGCCTTATTCGGATGCTACGCCGCCGGATATTATCAAGCAGCGCTTTGGCATCAGCAAGTCCGCGTTCAAACGCGCGATGGGTAAGCTGATGAAGGAAGGTCTCATCACACAGAAGGAGAACTGGACCTATCTTGCAGGGGCTGAAAAAGAGAAGGCTCCGGAACAGAATCAGGAATAGAAAGCGGTGTCCATTGTGTCATCCTATGGGAAATTTGCTTATGTATACGACGAGCTGATGGCGGACATGCCGTATCCGGATTGGCTGACCTTTGCGGAAACCGCATGGGGCAAGTACGGCAAACCCCGGACCGTGGCCGAGCTTGGCTGCGGTACGGGCAGTATCACCATTCCGCTTGCTGCGGCAGGCTATCACATGACCGGCATCGATTTATCTTCCGACATGCTGTCCGTGGCACAGCAGAAGATGGAACAGCATCCGCAGGGACGGCGGTTTTTACGCGAGGGCAGCGTGCGCTGGATCCGACAGGACATGAAGGAGTGGGAGCTGCCGGAGCCGGTAGATGCCGTGATCTCTTTCTGTGACTGTCTGAACTATGTGCTCGAAGAGCAGGATATTCAAGCGGTTCTGGCCCGGACATACGCAGGCCTCAAAGACGGGGGGACTTTTCTGTTTGATGTCCATCATCCGAATACACTGCTCCGTTATGAGGAGGAGCAGCCTTTTGTTCTGGATGAGCCTGCCGTGTCCTATATCTGGACTTGTGAGCTGGATGTGCCGCGCCGTGAAATTGAGCATCATCTGTCTATATTCGCCCGTGAAGAGAGTGGCAGCGGCCTCTACCGCCGTTTCGAGGAGACGCATATCCAGCGCGCTTATGATCCGCAGTGGCTGACAGACGAGCTGTACAAGGCCGGATTCAGTCTCGTTAAGACGTATGCCGATTTCGAATGGATCCCGGCAGATGACAGTGCCCAGCGTCTTTTTTATGTAGCTGTGAAATAATCTTATGTATATAGGGGTCCTTGCCTGCCGGGTGAGGGCCTTTTTGCTGTCCCGCTGACGGAGTATTGGACTATAAGGGAACCGGCCTGTACTTGCAGTACAGAGCCGGCATCTTCCAACCTTTTTACCGGTGCTCAAACAAGTCGATGGTGCCCAGTACAATATGCGCCAGACCAAAGCCAAGCACGCCGGTTGCGGCCAGCTTATATTTGCTTCCAAGAAAAGCTGCGCCGGAAGCGGAAACTACGGTACCAAGAACGGTGGGGATCAGACCTTCACGCATATGAAACACTCCTTCTCGGTGGTATGGGAGACAGGAGTTATTGTTCGTTAGCCGGCCCCGAAATATGTATCAGGAAGCAGAAGGGCTAATATGGTTTAAATGGATTTAAATAAAACGGAAACCGTCCTGGCGATTATGGCCTTATTCCTCGGCTTTCAGAAGGAGTTAAGTTACCACACCAAAAAGCAAACCTCCATTGCCGGAGGTTTGCTTTTTGGCGTATAGAAAACTATTCCATAGATGAAGAGGTGAGGAGGCTGCCTGCTTCTTCTATCTCGTGGACGTTGTAGAGTACACGGGCGAGCAAATCCTGGCTGTAGTTGCCAAAATGCTTGCCGTAAATGGTCAACCCGCGTTTGTTAACCGGTTTGTCGGTAACGGCAATGCGGAAGGTCAGCTCGCTTTTGTAGTCCAGCTTAATATCGTCCAGTGTAATGTCAGAAATGCGGCAGCCGTCGATGAAGCTGCCTTCATTGTTAATCCGGATCAGCTTAAGCATGCCGTACTGATTCAGGTGAGGCGGCCACCAGTCAGGATTAAACGTGCCGCGCTGGTCACCGAAGTCTCCGGGACTGGTCCAGTATCCGATTTCAATCCCGTTCACATAAAAGTACAGGTCGGAAGGATAGTTGTCGTTGAACCCTGGTGCTTCGGAACCGATTTCCATGGAGAACTGAATCTCACGGAAGGTCTGGTTTGCCTTCAGATAGTTCGGAATACGGTATTCCAGGAAACCTTCTGCCATCCAGATAATCTCTGAATCAATCCGCTGGGGATCGGCGAAGTAACGAGGCTCGTCGAAGTCACCGATAATGCTGTCCTTGGTAGCCAGCCCGCAGGTTGGAACGGCCTGATAGTTGCTGTAATGCCCAACCTGGATTTCAACCTCATAAAGGTTGTCGACATCCTTGCTGCGCAGATCGACCATCAGTTTATCCTTATTTAAGTAACATACCTTCTGGATGCCGTGTTTACCTACTGAAGTATTGATTTCGATGAGGCCGCTTTCTTCCAGCTTCTTAATGTGCATGGTGATGGCGCCGTTGCTGAGATTCAGCTTTTTGGCAATTTCATTCAGGTTAAGTGCCTGATTAGTGGCTAGTAATTCCAGAATCTGAATCCGGATTTCAGAGCTAAGCGCTTTGAAGATTTCAATGCCACTCATTAAATCTTTGATATAAATCATATCAAACCTTCTTCCGCAGACGTCATAAAATAACTATTTTATAAAATTATAAACTAATTGAGGTGAAAAGGAAAGCTTTCTTCCTTTATTTGTGATAAACAATTAAATTTAAGCTAATATTAATTGAATCGTATGCTTTATTTTAAACTTATGTGAATATAGTTTTATGAATCATTGCAAAAATTCGAACATTGTTTCAGAAAAAGCCTATATTTATGGTTTGTTTTGAAGAGTTATAAATAGATTTATGCTTTTGTGTTTACAACCTGGTTTATATATGTTATTTTATATCTGTAAGCGAATACATTCAAATGTTTTTTAACTAATTAATAAATATGTGAAATGGATGGTGGTCCTATTGGCGTCAGACACCCTAAGAGCGACACTTATCGCTGATAAGTCATTTGTTATCGCCGAAGTGGACAAGCGTATTTACGGCTCCTTCATAGAACACTTGGGGCGGGCGGTTTATGGCGGCATTTACGAGCCGGGGCATGCTGCTGCGGATTCCCTTGGCTTCCGGGACGATGTGAAGGCATTGGTTAAGGAACTGGATGTACCAATTATACGTTATCCCGGCGGCAATTTTGTATCCGGATATAACTGGGAGGACGGGGTAGGACCGGTGGAACGGCGTCCGAGAAGGCTGGAGCTGGCCTGGAGAACGGTCGAACCGAATGAGGTAGGCACGAACGAGTTCATGGAATGGGCCAAAGAGGTTGGCTCCGAAGTAATGATGGCAGTGAATCTCGGAACACGGGGTGTTGATGCGGCCCGTAATCTGCTGGAATACTGTAATCATCCCGGCGGTACATATTGGAGTGATCTACGTCGGCAGCATGGTGTTGCACAGCCGCATAAGATTAAAACCTGGTGTCTCGGTAATGAGATGGACGGACCCTGGCAGATCGGTCAGAAGACAGCGGCCGAATATGGAAGGCTGGCTTACGAGACGGGTAAGGCGATGCGTCTGGTCGATCCGGACATCGAGCTTGTCTCTTGCGGAAGCTCCAGCTCAGCAATGCCAACGTTCCCGGAATGGGAAGCAGTAACCCTTGAACATACCTATGACGTTGCCGATTATGTTTCCCTTCACCAATATTATGGAAACCGCGACGGCGATTCCGCCAATTTCCTGGCACGCAGTATGGATCTGGAGCATTTCATCCGCACCGTAACGGCCACCTGCGATTATATCAAAGCAAAGAAACGCAGCAAGAAGACGATGTATCTCAGTTTTGACGAGTGGAATGTCTGGTACCACTCCAATGAATCCGATACCAAGATCGAGCCTTGGACCATTGGTCCGGCGCAGCTTGAGGATCAATACAATTTTGAGGATGCGCTCCTGATTGGCAGCATGCTGATTACGTTTCTCCGGCATGCAGACCGGGTGAAGATGGCTTGTCTGGCCCAGCTGGTGAATGTCATCGCTCCGATTATGACGGAAGCAGGCGGAGCGGCCTGGAAACAGACGATATTCTATCCTTATCTTCACGCTTCCAAATATGGAAGAGGCCTTTCGCTTCAACCGATTGTCAATTCTCCTAAATATGATGCCCAGGATTACACGGATGTCCCTTACTTGGATAGTGCAATCGTATACAATGAAGAAAGTAACGAACTGACAATCTTCGCTATTAATCGACATCTAGAAGAAGCACTGGAGCTGAAATGCGATGTGCGCGGATTTGAAGGGTACCGTCTGATTGAGCATATCGAACTCCATCACGAGGATCTGAAAGCGGTTAATACTGCCCATGAGCAGCATGTGAAGCCAAGGCAGGCATCTGGAACTGAATGCAAGGACGGATTTGTGGAGACCTTGCTGTCCAAAGCTTCTTGGAATGTCATCAGGCTTGGCAAGAAAGCTTAAACAAGGTAGCTTGAACTAACAAAACCGCAACCAAACGGTTACTAGTTCTTCTATATAGCATGGCAATTGTTCACAACATTTCTAGGAGGGGTTACATTGTTAAAGAAAAAGGGCTGGTTAACATCAATGTCTTTAGTCCTGGCGGCTTCAGTAGTACTTGCAGGATGCGGCGGTAACAACAATGCATCATCTAACGACACAGCAGCAACTAATGCTGGAAACACTACAAAAAAAGAAGCAAGCAGTGATTCCAAAGAAACCAAGAATCTTACATTTATGTTCAGAGGCGGTACAGATGAGCAAAAGGCTTATGAAGGCGTAGTTAAGCAATTCGAAGCTGATCATCCGAATGTGAAGGTAAAGATCATTGTTACCGCAGCTGACCAATATGCCACCAAACTTAAGGCATCCATCACAGGCAACAGTGTACCGGATGTATTCTATTTTGAATCCGGTGACCTTAAAGCATATGTAAACAGCGGTGTGTTGTTGGATCTGACCAGCTACATTGAAGGTAACTCCAACATTAACCTCGACAATATTTGGAAATACGGCGTAGACTTGTACCGCTATGACGGTAATATGGCTGGTCAAGGCAACATTTATGGTATGCCAAAAGACGTTGGTCCTTTCGCACTCGGTTATAACAAAACAATGTTTGAAGCAGCAGGCATTCCGCTTCCTGACAAAGATAAACCGTACACTTGGGATGAATTCATTAAGGTTGCTAAGCAGCTGACCATTGACAAGGATGGAGACGGCAAATTGGATCAATTCGGTGCCGGCTTCAACGTAAACTGGGCTTTGCAAGCGTTTGTATGGAGCAATGGAGCTGACTGGATCGACTCCACCAAAACTAAAGTAACTATTGATGATCCGAAATTTGCTGAAGCACTGCAATTCTTTGCGGATATGCAGAACAAATACGGGATTACGCCTTCCACGGAACAGGCTCAGACACTGGATACCTACCAACGCTGGATGAAAGGCGAAATGGCTTTCTTCCCTGTAGGTCCTTGGGATATGAGTACTTATGAGAAATTGCCTTTCGATTATGACCTGATTCCTTACCCAGCAGGATCTACGGGTAAATCGGCTACATGGACCGGCTCTCTTGGTATCGGCGCATCGGCCAAAACTAAAAATCCGGAAGAAGCAGTTGAACTGATCAACTACCTGACAGCCTCCAAGGAAGGTATGGACGCTCTTGTGAAAGCAAAAGTACAGATTCCTAACCTTGTAGACATGGCAACTGAATGGGCAGCTGATACAACTACAAAACCAGCCAATAAAGAAGAGTTCCTGCAGATTGTTGAAGATTACGGCAGAGTGCTTCCAGGTCACTACACTTATAATGCTGAATGGTACAACCTGTTCTTCACCGATATTCAACCTGTTATCGATGGTAAGGTTACAGCAGCTGAGTATGTGAAATCCGAACAGCCTAAAATGCAAAAATTGCTGGATAAAGCGATTGAGCAAGAAGCAAAATCCAAGAAATAAGATTCTTTAAACCCTGCATTATCCCAGAAAAAGTGATGTTGGCCTTCAGGCATTCCTTGGCCGGCATCACTTTTATCTGATATCCGAATTTGAGGTGATCACAATGATAACTAAGTCGAACCTCTACCGGAAGGAAAAAATCTACGGATTTTTGTTCATTCTTCCTCCGCTACTGGGTCTGCTGATCTTTACTTTGTATCCGATGATTTATTCCATCTATGGTTCATTTACGGATTGGGATGGTCTCGGACAAATGAGTTTTATCGGGTTGAGTAATTTTAAGGATCTGTGGACCGACGAGCTGTTTCATAAAGCCCTGTTCAATACACTCTTCATGATGCTGGGAATTCCTATCGGGATCGTTCTTGCCCTTTTGCTGGCGCTTGGACTTAACCGTGGTGTACCTGGTACGACAGCATTCCGGGTTATTTATTATGTTCCTGTTATTTCATCCCTGGCTGCTGTATCCATCATGTGGAACTGGGCCTATAACGGTGACTACGGGCTCGTCAACCAATTTCTCGACCTGTTCGGCATAACCGGGCCCAACTGGATGGCGAACAAATTCACCGTCAAGCCGGCACTAATAATTATGGCAGTCTGGAAGGGTGTCGGATACACGATGCTGCTGTATTTGGCGGCATTGCAGAGTGTATCGAGATCCTATTATGAAGCTGCTGAACTCGACGGCGCAAACGGCTTCCAGGCTTTCTGGCATATTACCTGGCCGATGGTGCGTCCGGTTACCTTCTTTATCATCGTTACTAATATTATTGGAGGATCGCAAATCTTTACCGAAATGAACATTATGACCCCAACCGGCGGACCGGAATATGCTTCGGCTTCTGTCGTGTTCTATATCTGGCAAAAGGCTTTCGGCAACTTCCAGATGGGTTATGCTTCCGCAATGGCGGTTGTTCTAGGCGTGTTTATATTTGTCGTGACTCTTATCCAATTCAGAATGAACGAGAAGCAATCGTTCGATGTTGATTGATATGAGAGGGAGGAGCGAATAAATATGAAGAGCAGAAGAAGAATTACCAATACAATCATATTCATTTTGTTATTAATCGGTGCGGTATTCATGATTGGACCGCTGTTATGGATGCTGTCCACATCGCTGAAAGACAAGCAGGACGTCTTCGCCCTGCCGCCTGTGTGGATTCCGAATCCGTTTCAATTCGGCAAATACAAGGAAATCTGGGAAGCGGGACCGTTGCTTAGTGGTATCAAGAACAGCGTGATTATTGCCGTTTCGGTAACGGTAGTGGGGACGTTTACCTCATCTCTGGCAGCATTTGCTTTTGCCAAACTTAAATTCCCGGCTAAAAATAAAATTTTCCTGTTGATGCTGTCTTCTTTGATGATTCCTTATCCGGCGGTTATGATTCCGCAATTCTTCATGTTCTCCAAGCTGGGCTGGGTAGATACCCTGCTTCCGCTGATTGTACCGGGATTGTTCGGAAACATCGTTATGATCTTTTTCCTGCGGCAATATCTCAGCAGTGTACCAAATGCTATTATCGAGGCCGCAAAAATCGACGGAAGCTCCTACTTCCGGCTGTATAGCTCTATCACCTTCCCGCTGATCAAACCGGCAGTAGCCGCACAGCTGATTCTGTGGTTCATGGGCATCTGGAATGACTATCTGTCACCGATAATCTATCTGAATTCACCGGAGAAACAGACCCTGCAGCTGGTCATTGCCAACTTTAATGCAACCTATGCGATCCAGACGGATTATCCGCTAATCATGGCAGCCTCTATTATTGCCCTGTTGCCAATGCTGATTATCTTCCTCGTCTTCCAAAAGCAGATTATCGAATCTGTAGCCATTTCGGGGGTTAAAGGCTAATGAGTACGCCACCGGTTCATCCTGAAGGACAAGAAAATCAATTGATTTTCCCGCAAGCTCCAGGGGAATTGAAGTTGTATGATACCTCAATTCTTGAGGTGGAGGCGGAGTGGGGGGTTCATAATTCTCATGATCCGGGAATAGTGAAGACCCCTGAAGGATATTATGTTTTCTCTACGGATGTAAAAGTCGGAGGAGACCTGGTACCCGGAGTGATGGTCCGCAAATCTAAGGATCTGATTCACTGGAACTGGGTGCATTATGCGCTTCCGGGAATCCCGCAGATTGCGCAGGACTGGGCAAATGCTAAAAATCTTTGGGCACCTGATGTAGTGGAGTACCAGGGTAAATACCGGATGTATTATTCCGCTTCTTCCTTCGGCAGCCGCCAGTCGCTGATTGGGCTGCAGACCTCAGATTCTATTGAAGGCCCCTGGACAGATGAAGGGGTGGTCATCCAGACCCGTGAAGAGGATCCTCTGAATGCGATTGATGCGAATGTAGTAAATGATGCGGAAGGCCGGATGTGGATGGTTTATGGTTCTTTTTTCGGCGGAATACATATTATTCAGCTGGATAAGGAATCGGGCAAACCGATTTCCGGGGGCTTTGGCCAATTGCTGGCCGTCCGGGATAAGGTTACTGAAGACGGGGCAGTTGAAGGACCATACATTGTTTATAATGAACAGTTTAAGAAATATTATCTGTTCGTCTCCTATGACTCCCTCTTCGAGGATTACAATGTCCGCGTCGCCCGTTCCGACTCGATCACCGGCCCCTACGTGGATATTCATGGCCGTGATATGAAGGATAGTTCCTACATGCCTCAAAATGAGGTCGGCCTCAAAATCCTTGGCGGTTACCATTTTGGTGAAGATCCGGGATGGATTGCTCCTGGCCACAACTCTGTCTTAAATGATGACGGAACCTACTTTATGGTACACCATGCACGGGGCGGAGCTGATAAGTACTGGCCTTATCTACATGTACGTAAAATCCTATGGACGGAGGACGGGTGGCCTGTAGTTTCACCGGAGCGTTATGCAGGCGAGAAGGAGCAGGATATCCCTGCACATCATATTGCCGGGTCTTGGGAACGGATTATTCATGACCCTGCCGTTGACGGGCAGATTGGGTCGGTAACCCATAGCCTTATGGCAGGCGGTGAACTATGGAGCGAGCAGGGTTCAGGGCAATGGTATTTTGACGGACAACGATCTTTGACCCTGCTCTGGAACGATATCCCTGAAGGTGAAGGGCGCACTGAGAAGGTGCAGCTTCTTCCGTCATGGGATTGGGAGAAGCACAGAGCAACCCTAGTATTTACCGGTCTGAATGACAAGGGCCTCGCAATCTGGGGAAAAAGAAACTCCTAAAGCTAAATATACCGGGAGTGAAGAAAGGATGGAGAAGAGAACGATGACTGAGGCTCAGTTGAATGCTGGAGTGAGCAAAAGCAAGATCAGCCGGCATATATACGGGCATTTCGCCGAGCATTTAGGCAGATGCATCTATGAAGGCTTATGGGTAGGCGAAGATTCACCAATCCCTAATACTGACGGCATTCGTAATGATGTTGTCGAGGCGCTAAAAAAGCTGAACATACCGGTGCTTCGCTGGCCGGGCGGCTGTTTTGCCGATGAATATCACTGGAAAGACGGAATTGGCCGGAGGGAAAGCCGCAAGCGGATGGTAAACACCCACTGGGGCGGTGTAGTCGAGAACAACCATTTCGGAACGCATGAATTTTTCCGCCTGTGCGAGCTGCTGGAATGCGAGCCTTATATTTGCGGCAACGTTGGCAGCGGCACGGTTCAGGAGATGTCGGAGTGGGTCGAGTATATGACCTTTGACGGCGAATCCCCGATGGCTGCCTGGCGGCAGGAGAACGGGCAGGAGAAGCCATGGACGCTGAAATATTTCGGAGTCGGTAATGAGAACTGGGGCTGCGGCGGCAATATGCGTCCGGAATATTATGCTGACTTGTACCGGCGTTATCAGACCTATGTCAGAAACTATGGCGACAACCGGCTCTACAAGATTGCCGGAGGAGCGAATGTGGATGACTACAATTGGACGGAAGTCGTGATGCGGGAAGCGGGCAAAATGTTGGACGGCCTCAGTCTGCATTCCTATACGATTCCAGGCAGTTGGGAAGAGAAACGTCTGGCGCTCGGGTTCGATGAAGCCGAATGGATCGAAACGATGCAGAAATCACTTCATATGGACGAACTTATTACCCGCCACTCGGAGATTATGGATAAATATGACCCAGAGAAGCGGGTAGGATTGATTATAGATGAGTGGGGAACCTGGTTCCTGAGCGAGCCGGGAACAAATCCGGGCTTCCTCTACCAGCAGAACACACTAAGAGATGCACTGGTTGCAGGCATTCATTTGAATATTTTCCACAATCACAGCGACCGCGTATACATGGCGAACCTTGCCCAGATGGTCAATGTACTGCAGGCGCTGATTTTGACGGAAGGCGACAAACTGCTACTAACACCTACCTATCATGTATTTGAGATGTACAAGGTACATCAGGATAATGAACTGCTGGAAGTAGCGTTCGAAAGCCCGCTCTACACTTACGGCGGGGTAACAATACCGCAGCTTAGCATTTCTGCCTCCCGAGACTATCATGGCAAAGTTTATGTCTCGATCTGTAACCTTAGCCATGAAGCAGATGCCAGCCTTAGCTTTATTATCAATGGGCTTCAAGCCGGCAGGGTATCCGGACAGATCCTGACCCACACAGACTTAGGTGCACATAATACGTTCGAATCGCCTGAGACTGTAGTTCCATCAGCCTACGAGGATGCGGAGCTGGCAGATGGCGTACTGAGCTGTGCCCTTCCACCAGCGTCTGTTGTTGTACTTACACTAGAATAGTTAGACCAAAGGAGCTACTAATATGAGCACGAACAAAGAATACAGCAATCCGCTTGTGGAGCAGCGCGCGGATCCTTGGGTATACAAACATACAGATGGTTATTACTACTTTACTGCTTCTGTACCGGAATACGACCGGATTGAGGTTCGCAGAGCGGAGACGATTGAAGGACTAAGAGAAGCAGTACCGGTTGTTGCATGGCGTAAATATGAAACAGGGCCGCTTAGTGCGAATATCTGGGCTCCCGAAATCCATTACATTGCCGGCAAATGGTATATCTATTTCGCTGCCGCCCGGACCACAGAAACTAATGACGGACTGTTCGATCACCGGATGTTCGTACTCGAGAATGAATCGCCGAACCCTCTGGAAGGCAGCTGGACCGAGAAGGGTCAGGTAAAGACAGCCTGGGAATCTTTTGCCCTGGATGCGACCACCTTCCAGCATAACGGTGTCCTTTATTATGTATGGGCGCAGAAGGATCCGGAGATTCCGGGGAACTCCAACCTGTACATTTCTGAAATGAGTAACCCCTGGACCCTGACCGGCCGGCAGACTATGATTGCCACGCCGGAGTATGAATGGGAAAAGATCGGATTCAGTGTGAACGAAGGAGCAGCCGTCCTGAAAAGAAATGGCCGGATATTCATTAGCTTCTCGGCCAGTGCCACCGATTACAACTACTGCATGGGTCTGCTGACCGCAGATGAGACCAGTGATCTGCTGGATGCCGCCTCCTGGAGCAAACATCCGGAGCCGGTATTCAAGACGAATGTGGCAACCGGGCAATACGGCCCCGGACATAACAGCTTCACTGTCAATGAGCTAGGCGAAGATGTACTCATCTATCATGCCCGCAATTATAAGGAAATTACCGGAGATCCGCTGTATGATCCAAACCGCCACACCCGTGCCCAGGTACTGGGCTGGAACGAAGACGGCACACCAGATTTCGGTGTACCGGTGAAGGACAGCCGGATGTAGGTTTCAATGTAAGACAGGACTAATATATACAGGAACAGCGGCAGTCATGGACTAGGAAGTCCTTGGCTGCCGCTTTGTTGTAGTTAGTTTGATTTCGTTGATGAAATTATGTCGAGATATTATTCATGAATAATTTTCCTCCCCATACAAACACTAGGCAAAAAAAGGGAGGCTGATGCTTCATGTGTCAACGTTTTTCTATGGCTGCGGAGCTGCCGGAGGTTCAGGAGCATTTTCAGATCGATCGTGTGATGTACTACTATAAAAACCGCTACAATATTAGTCCCACGCAGTATACGCCAGTGGTGCTACAGCAGAACGGGGTACGGATTCTTGATGAATTTCGCTGGGGATTTATTCCCTATTGGGGAAAAGACGCAATCAATGCGGATCTCAGGAATGTGCATCAGAATCCGAGCTACCGCAAAATGGTGGACAAGCAGCGGTGTGTGATCCCGTGCAACGGGTTTTACTATTGGAAAAAAGAAGGCAAGAAGGAATATCCGGTGCGGGTGGTCATGAAGAACGGCAGTATGTTCGGGGTGGCCGGTCTGTACGAAATTTGGCGGGATACTCGCGGGGAACCGCTCCGCACTTGTACCCTGGTCATGACGGATGCCAACCCGCTTATTGGGGAATTTGAGAGCCGGATGCCGGCGATTCTGTCCCTGGAGAACATGGCCCGGTGGCTCGATGAGAATACGAATGATCTGGATGCCCTTGATCCGATTCTGCGTCCTCATGTGACAGAAGAGATGCACGCGTATGCGGTGACGCCATTGATTGATAATGATGAGCATGACACCGATGAATGCATCCGGGAGATGGATCTGAAGCGGCCGCTCGTTAAACGCTTATATTAAACAGCCCAAATCATGAAGCGGTAAAAATTAATAATGTCCCTGCTACCCTTGAATAGGGGCGGGGACATTTTTTGTTACAGCAGTCAGCTCCTTACTCATAAAACAGCAGCCGCTTGGCATAGGCATTCCGGAAATCGGTTGGCGTCAAGCCGACGATTTTCTTGAAGGATTTCATGAAATTATGGCAGTCCTTATAGCCGAGCTGCAGCGAGACTTCGCTGACATTCTGATTGGTGTCGGAGAGAAGGAATTTCGCCAGCTCCATTTTTTGCTGCAGAATATATTGCTTCAACGAAATGCCCGAAATCGTCGTGAAGAGGTGAGAAAGGTATTTTTCGTTGTAGCCAAAATAAGCGGCGATCTGCGACACCTTGATATGCTCGCTCCGGCTCCATTTAATATAGTCTACGATGTCGTTATACAGCTGCTCTTGCTTCGTTTTTTTGACCGGGTTATGTTCATTGTGGAAGACCTGGTTGTACAGTTCGCACAGAATGACTGTCGCCATATAATTGTTCAGTGTTTTCTGATTATAGCCGCGGACCGAATCCTGCAGCTGCTTCATCATGACTATGATCTTCTCGAGACTCTTCAGGGTTCCGTACTGGGGGAGCAGCAGCTTGTTGTCTTCCTTGTTCTGTGTGTGCCCGGTGACATCGGTGATTTTGATTCCGTCCGGGGACTTGAAATGGAGCCAGTAAAAACTGCAGTTGGAAGATTTATATCCATATTGCTTAGTGTTTGGGGGAAGCAGCAGATACTCTCCCTTGGAGACGGTAAAATGCGTTTGGTCACCCGCCAGGTAAAGTACATCTTCAGTCATAACAATCAGCTCATAATCCGATAGAATCCGGCTCAAGTGAATCCAATCGGATGAAGGGGCGGCGAATTTGCCTGTGATATCAAAATCAACCGGCCTATCTACCATCAGCTCAAACGCAACCATACGCATAACCCCTTTTTTCTGTCTTTAATACACTTCTTGTTACCCCTATTATTAAGGAAAGAGTATTTGAAGTAAAGCGCTTACTCCTTTAATTTTGAATTTGTAGAGAAGGGTTACGCGGTATGCCCATACACTAATAAAAAACGCTTCTGTCCCAACCATGGGCGTCGATTCATTCAATAATTAATCAGGGGCTACCCCGTAAGTAGATGATACTACTACGGGATAGCCCCTGTTCACTGATTTATAAAATTTATGTTTATGGAGTGTACTGCTGCACAATTGAAGTGATTTCACCGTTCTCAATTGTCAGGTGGTAAGGCGACTGGCTAAGGTCAAACACATCAGTTTTGGCGAACTCTGCAGCAAATTTCTGTAAGCTAATGCTTTCGTTCCAGCTGATGTCGAGATCCTCAATCTTGCCGGTATGGTCGTAGATTTGCATGGTTACTGCGGCGTTGTCCGCTACCTGATATGTGGTCAGCTGATTGCTGTCATTCACGATATAGTAATCATCCAGCGCCCCGCCGATTTCTGCAGCGGCTTCCGGCTCCCGCTCGGCAAAGACACGGTCGGCATCAGCACCTTCATACCATTCAATAGGATCGGCTGTTAGCGTTAGCTTGCCGTCAGCATCCGGGTGAAGCGCGTTAATGTACACGGTAAGGTGTTCGGTCTTTGCTCCGCCCTGCGCTTCTGCACGCGTTCCTGCTGTACTTGCCGTAGTGACGAGGGAAAGGAACAGCAGAACCAGCACAGGCAGTAAATACATGGATTTTTTAGTAAACATCTTTCGTTTTCCCCCTTGGCATGATTTGACACGGAATTTCGCCGATACTCTTTCTTTACCCTCCGCTATATTTCTCAAACGGGGGATGTACCCTTATTAACGTAATTTCGCCGGAAATGTTGCAAAAGATTTTGCGTATAGGCCGGTTTGTAAAAAGAAAACTTCCAGGGCATATTAAAATATCCAAATAACACCTCGGAGGTGCCTGGCAGGTGGCAAACCTATGGCGGATTTATATGAATGATTGGCGGAATCTATTCAAGGTTCCTGTAGCAGTGCTGCTGATTATTGCCCTTATCCTGCTGCCTTCTGTCTACGATTGGGTGAATGTCGCTGCGGTATGGAACCCTTACAGCAATACCTCCGGCATCCGGATTGCTGTATCTAGTCTGGATGAAGGGGCTAAGGTTCAGGGCAAGAGCCTCAATATCGGGCAAGAGGTGCTGGCCAGCCTGCGGAACAACCATTCGCTGGGCTGGACTTTTACGGATTCCGCAGCAGCCGTGGCTGGTGTCCAGCGCGGGGATTATTATGCCAGCATTGTCATCCCTGCTAACTTTTCGAGGCGGATGGCGGGAATTCTGGAAGGGAAGCTGGTCAAGCCGGAAGTGGAGTATACCGTCAATGAGAAAATAAACGCAATCGCTCCAAAGATTACGGATAAAGGGGCATCGGCGGTCACATCGCAGATCAGTGAGAAGTTCACGGAGACGATCAGCAGTACCGTGCTAACCGCCTTGAGCGCGATCGATCAGGAATTTCAGTCCGAGCTGCCGGTTATTCGCAGGGTGGAGCAGGGCTTGTTCAAGCTGGAGGCCAGCCTGTCGGAGATAGATCAGGCGGGCAAGCTGGTGTTGAAGCTGGAGCAGCGTTGGCCGGAAATCACTTCATCTGCTGAACGGATTGCCTCCCTTCAGGATAAGCTGCCGGCTGTAGAAGAGGCAGGTGCGGCGGCGGAGATGCTCGACGCCCATTGGGGGCAGATCAGTGAAGCCGCCACCCGCCTGCAGAACCTGGAGAGCAAGCTGCCGGAGCTGGAGCGCGCCGCCCAGCTTGTCACGGAGCTGGACAGTCATTTCGGCCAGGTGGAGGATGTGCTGGACCGGGCTTCCGCAAGACTGGCGGAAGCCGGTTCGGTGGTAAAGACGGCGGCGGAGGCACTGCCGCAGGTGGACCGGTTGGCTGCCGCCACAAGCAACTTCGGCCAGGAACTGGAGCAGTTCCTGGAGCGCAGCAGCACGGCTTTTGCGGCCATCCCGGAGGCCGTGCAGCAGAATCTCTATCTGCTGCAGCAGACCGGGGACGCGGCAGCGCAGCTTGCCGCGCAGCTGCAGGCCGGCGCCGGGCAGCAGCGCGCAAGCCAGCTGGAGCTGGCTTCAGCACGGCTGGCTGCGGGCAGCGATGCGCTCGCGCACACCGCCGCGCTGCTCGGCGCCGTGAATACGCTGGCGCCCGGGACCGTGGGCGCCGGCGAGCTCCGCGCGCTGAGTGAAGCCCGCGCGCAGTATGCCGCCGCCGCTTCGCAGGCCGGCGGGCTGGCGGTCGCGCTGCAAGGCGGCGCCCGGCCGGATAGCGCCGGGCTGTCGCAGTTCAGCTTTGCCGCCGGGCAGGGCATGAGCATGGTGGGCGGGCTGATCACGCGCTTCAGCGCGGAGACATTGCCCGCCGTGACGGACAAGCTGCAGCGGCTGACCACGGCTGCCAGCACGGCCGCCACTGCGCTGCAGCAGGCTCCGCAGCGCCTTGCCGCGCTGGACACGATGCTGGCTGAAGCCGGGAATGTCATCCAGTCGGGGCAAAACGGCCTGGCTGGGCTCCAGCAGAACCTGCCGGCCATCCGCCAAGAGGTACATGCGGCGGCAACCGGGATCACGGACAACATGGGGACGTTCGATACCTTCGTTACCGAGGTGCTGCCGCGGATCCAAAGCGGGCTTCCTGCCGCAGGCACTGCGGTGCATGAGGCAGCCGAATTTGCCCGCAAGGATCTGCCTGCAGCGGAGGAGAAGTTCCGCACGGCTGCGGATCTGATCAGCACCGGCCTGCCGCGTGCCGGCAAGGGGGTCGAGCATGCCGCAACGCTGGTGCGGGAGGATCTCCCCACGCTGGAGACAGCGGTCCGCAAAGCGGCGGATACCCTGCGTCAGATCAAGGAGGAAGTGAATCTGGAGGAAATCGGGCAGCTGCTTGGCGGGGACATTAAGAGCAAAAGTGATTTTTTGGCCAATCCGGTTGTACTCACGGAAAATAAACTGTATCCGATTCCCAATTACGGCTCGGCAATGACACCTTTTTATGTTGTGCTTTCTCTCTGGGTAGGAGGAACGCTGCTGATCTCGCTGCTGCGTACCGGAGTGGACACCGGGGGAAAGAAATACCTGGGGTATGAGCTGTATTTTGGCCGTCTGCTGACCTTTCTGACCGTAGGCATTCTCCAGGCGCTAGTGGCTGTGCTTGGGAATATCTTTATCCTGAAATGTTATGTGGCGGATAAAGTAGGGTTCGTTCTCTTCGCGGTGCTGATTAGCATCGTGTTCGTGACTATCGTATTTACGCTGGTGTCTGTATTCGGCAACATAGGCAAGGGGATAGCCATTGTGTTTATGGTGCTGCAATTCTCCAGCTCCGGAGGAACGTTCCCGGTCAGCACGACCGGGCACTTCTTTCAGGCGCTGAATCCGTTCATGCCGTTCACCTATGCCATCAGTCTGCTGCGGGAGGCTGTGGGCGGAATCGTGCCGGAGGTGGCAATCCGCGATGCGCTGCTGCTCCTCCTCTTCGGTCTGCTGGCCCTGCTGCTGGCGCTTACCCTGCAGAAGCCGCTGGCACCGTTTATCCGCAAATCCGCGGAGCAGGCCGAGAAGTCGAAGCTGATCTCGTGAGGGAAAATAAGCGGGCGCAAGAATCAAAGGTAAAAATCCCTTTGATTTGGCCGAAACGCCAGCCGGCGTGTGAACCCGGCTGCAAAAGAACTTACATAGAACAGGGAGTCCCGAATGACACGGGACTCCCTGTTTTATTGTCAATATGTGCAGGCAGAAAACCCTGCTTATCCAGCAGCCTCACAAGTGAGGAATTCCTTACGCCGGCCATGCGGTTTATCTCGCCGGGGCAAAGTCAGCCACCTGGGCGAGGATGCTGTCGATGGTCTCCAGCGTTTCCGGCTGGAGCACGATTTCAACAGCCCGGGCATTTTCTTCCACCTGGCCGGGCTTGCTCGCTCCAATCAGCGCCGAGCTGACACCGGGCTGGCGGAGAACCCAGGCCAGGGCCAGCTGCGACAGCTTCACGCCGAGACCGGCGGCGAGTTCATCC
Source organism: Paenibacillus tianjinensis (assembly GCF_017086365.1). Classification (NCBI taxonomy): domain Bacteria; kingdom Bacillati; phylum Bacillota; class Bacilli; order Caryophanales; family Paenibacillaceae; genus Paenibacillus; species Paenibacillus tianjinensis. The sequence continues at coordinate 1,636,728 of NZ_CP070969.1, forward strand.
AGCTGGGCGACAACGCCCAGCACATCGTCGCGCAGATAGCTGCGGATAACGCCGTTGACCGAGTCGTCGGCACCGCGGGTGCCTGCCGGAGCCTGCTGGCCCGGCTTATATTTGCCGGTCAGGATGCCTTGCGCCAGCGGCGAGAAGACCACTTGCCCAAGTCCGGCCTGCTTGGACACTTCAAGCACTTCATGTTCGATGTAGCGCTCGAACATGTTATAGATCGGCTGATTTGCTGCAAGCGGACGCAGATTCAGCCTGCTGCTGATGCCGCTGGCGCTCACGATCTGCGCTGCGCTCCACTCGCTGACAGCGGAGTAGAGAATTTTCCCCTGGGCCGTAAGGTCATCCAGTGCACGCAGTGTTTCTTCCAGCGGAGTCTCATGATCAAAACGGTGGCAGAAATAAATGTCGATGTAATCGGTGCCGAGACGCCGCAGGCTGGCTTCGCATTGCTCCATGATGTGCTTGCGTGACAGGCCGCGGTCATTCACACCGTCCCCCATAGGGAAGAACACTTTGGTGCTCAGCACATAATCCGAGCGCTTATACGGACGAAGTGCGGCTCCGATCGCTTTTTCTCCTTCTCCGCGGTTGTATGCGTTGGCAGTGTCAAAGAAATTGATACCGCATTCAAAGGCTTTGGCTACACAAGCATCGGCTGCCTGCTGCTCTGCCGCCGTTCCGTAAGTCAGCCAGCTCCCAAGCCCGATCTCGCTGACCTTCAGCCCCGTATTGCCAAGTCTTCTATACTTCATTTAGCTTCATTCCCTTCTTTTTCGTAGGATTGGTGTTTCGAAATATTCAAGTTAATACTATCACAACTCCATAGTTTTTCGGGAAGCTGTGAATGTGTGCAAATGGTGAAACTTACTAATTTATAGTAAAGGCTAAGCAATTGATGTCTATTTCATGGTCCAAACCGAACAAAGTTATTCTGTTTAGCTATGCTGTTGACACCAGCCCTGCTCTCCTCAGACCCTTGTTTAAGCTGAGCAGGCTGATGCGCAGGGTGGAGGAGAACCAGCTCAGCGTTTCATTTGAGAGTAAATATCAGGATGAGATTGCCCAGGTCGGATTTCAGTTTAACCGGATGATGGCGGAGATCAAAACCCTGATCGAGGATGTGCGCAAGAATGAAGAGGGAAAACGCCAGGCGGAGATCCGGGCGCTGACCGCGCAGATGGAGCCCCATTTTCTCTATAACACGCTAATACGATTTACTGCAAATCCGTTATGGGTGAAAACGATGATGTCAATGAGATGATTCTGTCCTTGTCGCAAATGTTCCAGCTGGGGCTGAGCGGCGGGAAGGATCTGATAACGCTTGAGGATGAGCTGTCGCATGTGCAGCAGTACTGTGCAATCCAGCAAAAATGCTACGAGGATCTGTTCGAATATGAGGTTCGGATTGAAGAGGAGGAGCTGTTGTCTGTTCCCATACCGAAAATACTGCTGCAGCCGATTGTCGAGAACAGCATTCAACACGGGTTTGCCGACCGTAGGAGAGGCGGTGTGATCCGCGTGCGATTTCGCTGGAGCAATCCGGCGGTCTTCCCTGGTCATTTGACCTGGAGGCGTCGTTTATCACCCGTAAAGGCTATGATGTAAAAGAGGTGCTCCCTGCTTTGTTCTTTGAAACGGAAGGCTGCCGCAAAGCCAGGTACGATTATTGGGAGACGGTGACCTTCATGTTTACACAGGCTTATGCCAAGCAGATCGGGGACTGGTGCGCCGGCAAAGGCTGGTCTGCGACCGGGCATGTCGTTGATGAACAGGAGCTGATGCATCAGGTGACCTCGGTCGGCGATCCGATGGCCTTCTATGAGTATTTGCAGATTCCCGGCTGCGACTGGCTCGGCCGGTTCGTCGGGAGCGATCCGCTGGTGCCGAAGCAGGTAAGCTCGGTTGCCCGCCAGCTTGGCAAGAAGCGGACGATCACCGAGAGCTTTGGTTGCTCCGGGTGGAACGTCAGCCTGGCCGATCTGAAAAGAATCGGTGAATGGCAGTTTGTACACGGCATTAATCTGATGTGCCAGCATTTGCAGGGGTATTCCCTGCAAGGGCTGCGCAAGCGTGATTATCCGCCGTCCCTCTTCTATCAGCAGCCTTGGTGGGATGATTATAAGGGCTTCAATGACTACTTTGCCAGACTATCTATGCTGCTCTCGGAAGGCGGAAGCCTGGCGGAGGTTTTGCTGATCCATCCGGTGCGGACCGCCTGGACCCTGCAATGCGGCGGGGACATGTCTGCGATTGTTCCCTATCATGAATCCTTCACCCAGCTGACAAGATGGCTGTGCCAGAGCCTGATCGAGCATGACTACGGCAGCGAGAGTATTATTGCCGGACATGGGCGGGTTAGCGGCGGAAACTTCATTGTCGGTGAAGCAAAGTACCGTGTGGTTATTGTTCCGCCCTGTCTGACACTGGATCAAGTTACAGTGCAGCTTCTGAGCCAGTTCGCTGCCGAAGGTGGTACGCTGATCGCTTTCGAGAACTATCCCGTGCTGATAAGCGGGAAGGAGGACAACAGGCTAGCGGATATAATGGCTGATGCCATTCTGGCGGATTGGAGCTGCGCGGCAGTGGTGCAGGCAGTATCTGCAGCCTCTGCGCCTTTCATCCAAATCACGGATACGGACAGGGTGCGGGTTACTGCGGATACACTCAATGTGCGGACTATGGAGCTGGATGGATCACTTCTCTATTACGTGGTGAACTCAGGGACGGATGCCTATCCGCAGCTGCAGATTGAACTGTCCCGCCAGGGAGTGGTATCCCTGATCAATCTGGAAACCGGAGAGATCGGCCCGGTTCCGCAGGAAATACACCCGGAGGGCGTTGTCCTGCGCCTGCCGCTGTACCCCGGGCATTCCTTGATGCTCAAACTTGATCCGCAGGCAGCTTCAACGGCAGAAGCTATAAATGAACATCAGGCGGCGCTGCCGGATAGAAGAGAAGATATTAGACCGGAGGAGGCATATATCCTTGCGGAGCTTAGTCCCCTGTGGGAGGTCTCCTCTGTTGATCTTAACAGCATAACCCTGGACCACGCCCGTCTGCGGATAGAGGGCGGGGAGTGGTCAGCGCCTCAGCCGGTGATTTTTATTCAGGAGCAGCTGCTGGCTTATGGACGGCCGGTAGTGCTGGAGCTGGAGTTTGAGTTCGAGGTATCCTTTGATCCGCGGCGTCAGCGGGAGCTGTATCTGGTACTGGAGCAGCCGGAGGAATTCGAGATCTTCCTGAACGGTGTTCCTGTATCCCCTGAAAGCTGCGGCTGGTGGAGGGATATCTCCATGCGCAAAATTGACATTCAGGGAAGGGCTGGGTCCGGCCGGAATACAATTATTCTGAAAACGGAATTTCGCCCTTCACCTGAGCTTTATGCAAGGCTGGAGCGGGCCAGACAGTTTGAAGCGGAGGGCAACAAGCTTACTTTGGAACAGGAGCTCGAAAGCATTTATCTGCTCGGTTCCTTCGGAGTTGAATCTGCTGAGGCCTTTGAAGAAGCTGAGCGCCGGGCTGTCTGGACTGCAGGGGCTTTTACCCTGACAGAAGTCCCCGAGCAGGTAACCTCAGGCGATCTTACGCGGCAAGGTTTCCCGTTTTTCGCCGGAAGCATTCGTTTGCGCCAGTCTCTTGAAATCGCGGCAGAGCCTATCACTGAGGCGATATGGTCATTTCAGGCTCCGCCGGATACCATCGTCAGCAAGCTGCTCATTAACGGAATCTGTGTACGGACCTTCCTGTGGGAGCCGTATGAAGCGGATATTGCACCGTATCTTCACTCTGGCTGTAATGACATAGAGCTGATCCTGACGGGCAGCTCCCGAAATCTGCTTGGACCCCATCACCATATCAAAGGCGAAGTGTATAAGGTGGGGCCGGACAGCTACAAGGACAAACCGGGCTGGACCGACAAGGATCTAGCGCCGGACACACATGTATATCAGGACCGTTATGCTTTTGTCCGTTTTGGGCTGGCGGCTGCCCCGCAGATATTTATAAGATAAAATGTTCGAATGCTCTCCCGGCGGAGCCCCCGCCTCACCGGTTCTGCTTGCGGTATTGCAGGGGAGAGCGTTTGGCAATGCCTTTGAAGACACGGCCGAAATGGGCAATGCTGTCAAAGCCGGTCTCCTCGGCGATCCGCGTGACTGAATCACTGCCCTCCCGCAGGCGCCGCTGCGCTTCCTGGACACGGATCGTGTTCAAATATTCCACGATGGTGAAGCCGGTCGTCTGTTTAAACAGACGGCAGAGATAAGGAATGCTGAGATAAAACCGCTCTGACAGTCCCTCAAGCGTCACTGTCCCGCTATAATTAGACTGCAGGTATTCAATGATGTCATAGACCTTCCGCTGCTTCTCATCATTGGCCGGAGCGATGGCCGCCTGGGCACTCTCGCGGATTCTGTTCATTTCGATTAACATTTGCACCAGCAGGCTCTGCAAGTAGGGAAGCTGCTGGGTACGCTGCTCCTGCTGCTCTTTCAGCATGGCAAACAGGATATTCTCGATCCTGCCCTGTTCATGGACATCCGGCCTGAGCAGCAGGCATTGTTCGCTGAAGAAGGGGAAGGTCAGCTCCATACCGCCGAGCATCCCCTGCAGAAATTCGTGGCGGAAATTGATCAGGATCCGCTCATGCCTGACAGCACCTTTAGCCATCGTACGGTGCAGCTCATTGCGGTTAATGAAGATCAGATCGCCTTTACGCAGGGAGTAGACCAGATTATTAATATAGTAGTTTCGTTCTCCGGCCAGCAGATAATAAATTTCATAGGTTTCGTGAAAGTGGTCGGTGTCCATGCTGAAGGCGCCGGCTCTTTTGATTTGCTCCACATAAAACTGGAATTCCTGCTTCTCCTCCTGCATATTCGTTCACTCCTTCAAATTAGGATAATATATGCATATTATGGCTGATTTTCAACAATAATCGTTTAGAAATGAATGTATCTTATACTATACAATATACCTAGTAAACGGATTCAATACCATAAGCGATGGAGTGATTGGAATGGGCAAGCGGAAATATGCATTTGTGGGTACAGGCGGCCGCGCTGAATTTTTTTATGGAGAGATTACACGCCATTATCTTGAAACCTCGGAGATTGTCGGCTTCTGCGATGTCAACGGGGCAAGAATGGCCTATGCCAATACGCTGCTGGAAGAGAAATACGGCTACCATGCCGTTCCGGTCTACAAGGCGCATGAGTTTGATACTATGATCTCTGAGACGCAGCCGGATACCGTCATCGTCACCAGCATTGACCGTACACATCACCGCTATATTATCCGGGCGATGGAGCTGGGGTGCGACGTGATCTCTGAGAAGCCGATGACTACAGACGAAGAGAAGTGCAAGGAGATTCTTGATGCTGTAGAGCGCACCGGAAAGAAGCTGCGGGTAACCTTCAATTACCGCTACGCGCCGCACAACACCAAAATCCGCGAACTCCTGATGGAGGGGGCGATCGGCGAGGTGCTCTCCGTCAACTTCGAATGGCTGCTGAATACACAGCACGGGGCCGACTATTTCCGCAGATGGCACCGCGACAAGCGCAACAGCGGAGGGCTGCTGGTTCACAAATCAACGCATCACTTCGACCTGATGAATTTCTGGCTGGGCTCGCAGCCGGACACAGTGTTTGCGATGGGGGATCTGCGCTTTTACGGCCGGGAGAATGCCGAGAAACGCGGTGTTACTGAATTCTATCAGCGTGTACACGGAAGTGCTGCAGCAGAGAATGATCCCTTTGCGCTGCATCTGAAGGACAATGAACAGCTGAAGCGGATGTATCTGGACACCGAGCATGAGGACGGATACTTACGCGACCAGAGTGTATTCGGCGACAATATCAGCATTGAGGACACGATGGGCGTCATGGTCAAATATAAGAACAAAGCCATTATGAACTATTCGCTCAATGCTTATCTGCCCTGGGAGGGCTTCAATGTTGTGTTTAACGGCACCAAGGGACGTATGGAAGTAAAGGTCATTGAGCAGTCCTATGTTAATGCCGGGGGCGGCAAGGAACAGGAGGGTGCGGTAAAAGACAAGCAGATCACAGTATATCCGCAGTTTGCTGCGCCGTATGACGTGGAGATTGAAGAAGGCGCCGGCGGACACGGAGGCGGTGATCCGGTGATGCTGCGGGATATTTTTGAACGCCCGGCCGATGACCGGTTCCACCGGGCAGCTTCCCATATAGACGGTGCCTGGTCGATTATGACCGGTATTGCCGCCAACCGTTCGATCGCAACCGGCCTGCCGGTGAAGGTAGAGCAACTGATTAAGCTTTAGAATAGATGCGGTTATAACAAAAGCTTCCATTTGCGAATGAAGCTAAGTCATCCCTGCTCTAAATATAAAGAGCCGTACCGTGCAGTCATTTTATGACTATATCGGGCGGCTCTTATTGTTTTTTATTTAGCTGAATCTATTTTTTTGTCGAAATGTGACCTATTACATAGTAATTTGTCGAGAATTGTTAAGAGATTGTTCAGAGCGACCTGCTAATATAAATTTCAGGCAGGAAATAGGTAATTAGTATGAATAGATCAGGAGGAATAACAGCATGAGGAAGAAGCGTTTTTTATCGGCGGTCTTATCAATTGTTACAACCGTCAGCTTGAGTCTGGGCTCTTTCGCTGGTGCCGGAGTAGTCAGCGCACAGTCGGACTCTAGTGCATACGGTGAGGTTCTGGTCAGCGATACCAGTAATTCTAGCTGGACGATAGCTCCAGGCAATACCTCAAGAAATCTGGCTGTGTCGCCGGACGGGTCAATCTATGCCGTATATAACGGCGATGGTGAAATCCGTGTTGCCAAGAGCTCAGACAATGGCAAGACATTCCAGCCCAGTGTTCTGGCTGCCGCAGGCAGCTATGAGCCGGAAATCGCCGTATCCTCATCAGGGACGGTATATGTTGTAGGTGTAAATGCAGGCTCGGGTGTGCTGGTTAAAAGTACTGACGGCGGCAAAACCTTCAGTGCTCCGATCACAGTTGGCGCACTTTTCGGTGGTTCTGCGCATATGGCTGTAGATGGCAGTTATATCTATGTAACGGATCCTTCAGGCAGCATTCTTTATTACAGCAGCAATGAAGGGACAACATTCAATAATTATGATTTTAGTGAATCCTATGTGTTTACCGATCTGCACGTTGATCCGCAGACTGGAAATCTGATTGTCCAGAAGGATAATCCGAGCCTGAAATATTATGTCAGCAAAAACCATGGACAAACCATGGAAACGCCTGTAATTCCGGGCAAAAGTGTATTCTATTCTGTTGGGGCATTATCCGCCGGCAGCCAGGGCCAGTATCTGTTTGTAGCGGGTTCTGGTTCCAATATGGTCCGCATGAATATTGGGGACGGAACCGCGACTGATCTGATGGGCGGAGATAATATGAGCTCACAGGGACGTTCACTGAGTGCAGACAGCTACGGCAATGTCGTGACCGGATTCAGCGACGGCTCCTCCGTGTTCTTCAGCGTCAGCCAGGATCTGGGTGCAACCCTGTCTTCACCTGTTGAAGTCGCCACCACAAGCATTGCCAATGCGGCGATTAACACCACAAACGGTGATATTTTGTACCTGTATGAAAAGAGCGGACAAATTTATTTGAAGGTATATCAGGGACTGCTTAGCGGATACAAACTGTATCTGTCCAACACGAATCTGTACTTCAACTATCCAACACAGAAGAAAGTATCCGTTACCGTAACCAATACCTCGGATACTCCGCTTAAAATCAATGATGTATTGATTAACGGCGATTTTAAAATCACAGACAATACGCTTCCTCCCGAGCTTGCTCCAGGAACAAGCGGAATTATTGAAGTCCAATACTTGCCGCAGGCAGGAGGTACCTCCAACGGGGCGCTGACGCTGAAAGTAGATGGCGAACCGGACCGGGTAGTTCTGCTGAGCGGGATCAGCGAAGAAGCGGCAGGCAGCTCAGCGCCGCAGGCAGAAGATGTTACAGCCAATGCTACAACGGATACTGTAACTGTGAAGAAGGTACCAGCCGGTGCTGAGGTTACTGTCTATGCAGCCGATGGCGTTACCGTGCTCGGAACGGCAAAGAATGAAGCAGAAACATCCGGGGAAGTAACGGTTGCGATTCCGGCAGGATTAAAATCCGGGGATGTAATCAAAGTCAGCCTGACCGAACCGGATATGTCGGAAAGTCCGCTGACGGACATCACTGCGCACAATGAAGCAACAAGTGCACCCGCAGCGGCAGATGTTACTGCTAATGCTACAACGGATACTGTAACTGTGAAGAAGGTACCAGCCGGTGCTGAGGTTACTGTCTATGCAGCAGATGGAGTGACCGTGCAGGGAACGGCTAAGAACGAAGCGGAAACAACCGGGGAAGTAACCGTGCCGGTACCGGCAGGACTGAAATCCGGGGATGTAATCAAAGTCAGCCTGACTGAGCCAGAAAAGTCGGAGAGTTCGCTGACGGACACCACTGCGCACAATGAAGCAACAAGTGCACCTGCAGCGGCGGATATGACCGCCAGTGCAACTTCATCTACGGTCACCGTGAAGAATGTACCGGCAGGTGGAACAGTAACCGTATATGCCAAAGATGGCGTCACCGAACTGGCGACAGCTGTCAATGAGAGCGGAAGCCCGGCTGAACTGACAATTGTGGTAGCTTCCGGACTAGCCGATGGTCAGATTCTAAAGGTCGGCACACGCGAGCTTGGCAAGGATCAAAGCCCGCTCACCGAGATTCCTGTAGCCTACGAGCCTACTCAGGCGCCTGCTGCCGGAAATCTGGCCGCTAATGCTACAACTGGTGTTGTTACAGTAAGCAATGTCCCAGCCAGTGTCACAGTTTCCGTCTATGCGGAGGATGGCACTACGCTGCTGGGCACAAGCTTCAATGATACCGGAGCTCCGGCTGAATTCCATTTTGACGTGAACGGTCTGGAGCCGGGGCAGGTCGTGAAGATCAGCTTCACGGAAACGAACAAAGCTCAAAGCGCGAAGGTAGAAGTTGCTGCTGTCTATGAGCAGTCTGCCCAGCCGCAGGCTGGCAACGTTGTAATCAGCGCCATAGATGGTACTTTAACTGTAAATCAGGTGCCGGCCGGAGCTGTTGTTTCCATCTACAGCAAGGAAGGCAAGCTGCTTGCCAGTGTAACCAATACAGGGGAAGCTGCTGGACCGCTGACCTTTACAGGACTTGCGCTGACTGAAGGAGATACACTGACTGTAACTCTGACAGAGAAGCTGAAAACAGAAAGTGCACCGCTAAGTGTTACCGTAGCGATTAAGTCTGCGGACGTCGTGAATGAAGCTTCCAAGGCACTTCAAATCGGCTACGCCGCAGGTGAAACTTGGGAGAATGTTCTGACTTCCCTGTCCCTGCCAACTACCGGAGGCTTCGGTACACAGGTTAGCTGGACTTCCAGTAAGCCGCAGGTTGTTGAGATTCCTGCCGCAACGGACGGCAGCATTAATGCCATTGTACACCGCGGTGCCGAGGATGAAGCTGTAGTTCTCAGCGCGACGGTCAGCCGTGACGGTGAAGCGAAAACCCGTACCTTCCTGGTTGTTGTAACAGCCAGCGGGGCAATCAAGGTCGAGGACACGAGCAATATCCGTAATGTCAAAGTGAAGGATCAGTCGGACAACACAGCACTGGTTCCGGTCAAACGAATCAACGTTACTTCTGCAGATGGTACCAGCTCGAAGATTGATAAGGTAGTATTTGATTCGGCTAAGGCACAGGAGATTGTCACTGCTTCTGAATCTGGCCACAACAATTCATCAACGATCTACATTGATGAGTTGCCTGGCGATGCTGCTGATGAAATCGCAGTTGAAATTCCGGCAACAACGCTTGCACTACTCGGTGTGAATAGTTTCAATCTGAATATTCAAAGTGATTATTCAACAATTTCCCTGGATGCAGCTACTCTGCAGTCTATGATGGCAGACAATCTGGATCTGTATTTCCGGATCGTGCCTGCCCGCAATGCAGAAGAATCGAAGAACCAGGTTCCTTCGTCCTATAATAACCAGAACCTGAAGGCGCTCAGCCCGCCGCTGGATATCGAGACTAATTATACCGGCTATAATACACAACTGATGCTTCCATTTGCCAAAAACGGTGTAAATGTCAGCACAATGAATGCCAGCCGTCTTGCTGTATATATTGTGCACAGCGACGGCACCATCGAGCTGTCCAAAGGCACTGTCGTAAACAACGATAAGAACGAACCTTATGGCATCTCCTTTGACATTTCTAAATTCAGCAGCTTTAGCATTGTAGAAACCATTGCTTACGTCCCTGGAAGCATCGTCACTGGTCCTTCTACACCTACTATACCTGCTTCACCTGTAGTAGTACCTAATGATACAACAACAGCAACAGATACAGTGTATTCCCATGCTGCTTATATCAAGGGATATGAGGATGGCACCTTCAAGCCAGACCGTGCGCTGACACGGGCCGAACTTGCAGCACTCCTTGCCCGCAACTTAGGCACTGAAGCAGTAGCATCAGGAGTAGTCTTTACAGATGTATCTTCGAAGCACTGGGCAGCAGCTGATATTGCCAAAGTTTCCGCAGCCGCTCTGATGAAGGGCGATCCTGACGGCAGCTTCAATCCGGAACGTGCGGTAACCCGTGCGGAGATGGCGGTACTGAGCGCACGCCTGAAGCAATTGTCCTTTGACGAGAGCAGCGCAGCGGTTTCAGCAATTGCTGATGTGAACAAACACTGGGCCGCAGGGGCCATCGATGCCGTGAAAGCAGCGGGACTGATGACAGGCTTCGCGGACGGCAGCTTTGCTCCGGCCAAGTCTCTGACCCGTGCAGAAGCGGTTACGGTGATTAACCGCCTGTTCGGCAGAGGTCCGCTTAGCGGCGTGACCCGCTCCAGCTTCTCTGATGTTCCGGTTACCCACTGGGCATTTGCCGATATCGAAGAAGCCAGCCTTAACCATAAATACACTGTGCAGAGCGGCAAGGAAGTTATCGCCGACTAAGCATGAGCAGTAACAACAGAAGCCTGTTTGAATTCCGGGTAGCCCCCGGCTTCAAACAGGCTTCTTTATGCAGAGATGACATTACAGCGGCAAATCGAGCCGCCCTTCTATACCCTGTTAATAACTATAGCAGCGATTTAAACGAATGACGGATGACGTCACCCCGGCTGATAATGCCCATGAGGACCCGGTTACGTTCAACGGGTACTTTTTTGATCTGCTTCTTGCCCAGTATGGCGGCAATCCGTTCGATATCCTCGTCCCAGGACACCGTGATGACTTTCTTTTTGGCGATGGCCATTACATTAAGATTCAGCAGCCGTCGGGTCCGTTCCTCGAATTCATCCTCATCGCCTTTGATCACATTCACTTGAAAAAAAGAGTCGACAATGAGGTCATCATGTTTGCCGATATAGCGCATAATGTCTCCATCGCTTAAATAAGCAACAATTTCATTTCGGTCGTTGATGACCGGCATGCCGCTGATCCGGTGCTCAATGCATTTTTCGATAAAGGTCCGCACGGTGTCATATTCTTTGACCTTATAGACCTGTCTGATCATGAATTCATGCGCTTTCATAAGGTTCCCCCAAGTAAGAATGGACTAGCTTTTGTGAAAATAACTTGTATAATGAAAGTATATACTTGTATTATACAAGTTGCATATGCGAAGTCAATGACCGCTGCATCTTACAACTAGTTTAAGCTGTTATTCATATAGAAAAGTGTGGATAGAAAGGTTGCTGCACCTCATGGACAAACGCCCGTTAGAAACGATTGAACTGGAGATGGCCATTCTCAGCCGCCGGCTGACTTCGATCAGCACCTACAAAAAATACGGCATCCTGGACCACTCTGCCTATCTGCTGCTGCATCAGATTGCCTCGAACGGCTCCGCCGGGGTGAAGGCGCTGGCTGATGAGTTTCACCTGGATATTTCCACGATCAGCAGGCAGGCTTCGGCACTTGAGCAGAAAGGGTATGTGATCCGTATTCCAGATCCTTTGGACGGCAGAGCCTATACGCTGCAAATCTCTGATTTAGGCTCGGACATGCTGAGGAAGGACACGGACATCCGCCAGGACAAAATCGGACAGCTGCTCGAAGACTGGAGCGAAGAGGAACGCGAACATTTCGGTCAGCTGCTGCAGAAACTGAATGAAGCAATTGTCCGGGTGATGTAAATGTAATGGTCTGACTTATATAACCGGAGGTGTCTTATGAATCCCCAGGATCTTCAAGAAGAAAAGCTGCTTATCGCATTTGAGAACATCAAACGCCTGGCCACACGCACCAAATGGACTGATTCTATTCCCCACGGGGAATTTCTAATGATGTTCGTCATCCATGTCATGATGAAGAAGGAACGGTTAGAACCGGATACGCCGGAATACCCGGGGGTGATGGTGTCCAAATTAAGCGAGCTGCTGCAAATCAGCAGACCCACCGCTTCACAGGCTGTCAGCTCTCTGGAAGAGAAGGGTTATGTCGAGCGCGCCATGTCCGAAACAGACCGGCGGGTGATCTATATCAGCCTGACGGAGCAGGGGCGGCTGGTTTTCGAACAAAAAATGGAACGGTATTCCTGCATCCTGAACGAGATTGTTGTCAAGGTGGGCCGGGAAGAGGTCGACCAGCTGATTGTTACCTGCGAGCGGCTGCGGACTGTGATGGATGAAGTAAGGCAGCGGTTCACGGCCGAGCAGTCGGACGGAGAGCTGCAGGCGGCAGAAATAGGATAACGATGAATGAAGCCTTGTAGAGAATTTCTCTGCAAGGCTTTTTTCGTGGGAATATACCCGGATTGCCCAAAAGTGCGTTGGAAGACTAGATTTATGTAATTATAAGTAACATATTATGATACTTTTGTAATAATAACGAATTTATATAGCTGATTCTTGTAATAAAAACGGAGACATATGAAATTTGTTGTAATATAATCTAACTCATAAGAAAGTTATAGAAAATGATGTTATATAAATTAACGCAAATAAAGTAACTAGTGCAGGGAGGAAACAATATTATGCAAATCACAGCATCGCCTTATGTGTGGCCTTACGACGGGGCCATGGATCCCCGGAAGACAGCGCTCATGATTATTGATATGCAAACCGATTTCTGCGGCAAGGGAGGGTACGTAGAGCAAATGGGTTACGACCTTTCCCTGACGGCTAAGGCAATTAAGCCCATTCAGCAGCTGCTTGAGCGTATCCGCCGTGTTGAAGGCTTCACCGTCATTCATACGAGGGAAGGGCATAAGCCGGATTTATCCGATCTGCCTGCCAACAAACGGTGGCGCAGCAAACAGATCGGGGCAGAGATCGGGTCTGTTGGTCCTGCGGGACGGATTCTTGTCCGGGGCGAACGCGGCTGGCAGATTATTGAGGAGCTTGCACCCGCACCCGGGGAATTTATCATCGATAAGCCCGGCAAGGGAAGCTTTTACGCAACGGACCTTGACCTGATCCTGCGGAACAGGGGGATCACTCATCTCATTCTTACAGGCATCACAACAGATGTATGCGTCCATACCACGATGCGGGAAGCGAACGACCGGGGGTATGAATGTCTGATTCTGGAGGATTGCACGGGAGCTACAGATCCCCGCAACCATCAGGCCGCGCTGGAAATGGTCAAGATGCAGGGAGGCGTATTCGGGAGCGTCAGCCATTCCGCAGAGGTTCTCAAAGCACTGGAGCAATATCAGGCCGCTGCCGCTGAACGTTATTAATCACAATTACATCATAACGGGGGAATATAATATGTGGAAAATGTCCAGAAAAGCAATGCTCGTCCTGTTATCGTCACTTATGCTGCTAATAACCGCTTGCGGCTCCGGCTCCGATGAAACCATCAAAGCGGACGGCGGCCAAGGGGAATCCGGAGAGCTGAAGAAGGTTGTACTGAGGCTGAAATGGATTCATCAGGCCCAGTTTGCCGGCTTTTACACTGCGGTGGAGAAAGGCTACTACAAGGATGCCGGACTGGATGTGGAAATACGGCCGGGCGGATCGGATTTTCCGTCGGTGCAGATGGTGGCCTCCGGCAGTGAAGAGTTCGGGGTAACTGGGGCAGACCAGATTATCATTGCCCGGGAAAAGGGAGTGCCCGTCAAGGCCGTTTCAACCATTTACCGCAAAACTCCCTTTGTGATGTTCGCGCTGAAAGAGTCGGGTATTTCCAAGATGGAGGATCTTGTCGGCCAGAAGGTAGGCATTAAGCTGGGCGGCAATGAAGAGCTGACGTTCCGGGCTATGGAGAAAAGTGCAGGCATAAAAACTCCGGATATCGAGGAAATGCCTATCAAATATGATCTCAGTCCGCTGCTGACAGGTCAGGTGAAGGCATGGCCGGGGTACGTGATCAATGAAGTGCTGGCTGTACAGGAGCAGGGCAAAGAGGTAAACATTATTGATCCGAATGACTACGGCATCAATTTCTATGCGGATACGCTGTTTACAACGGAATCTATCATTAATAAAGATCCTGAGATGGTCAAGAGCTTCGTACAGGCTTCCATGAAAGGCTGGGATTATGCACTGGAGAATCCGGAAGAGGCGGCGGAATTTGGTTTGAAATATGGAGACAAGCTGGATCTGGATCATGAGGTAGCGATGATGAAAGCCAGCATTCCGCTGCTGGAGCCGGAGCAGCTGCCGCTCGGATCGACGGAGGAAGAAGCATGGGATACCCTGCAGAAGAGTCTGATTGAGCTTGGTTTTGTTAAGAAAGAGCAGGATCTGAAATCACTGTTTACGAACGAATACCTGGAATAGGAGGCGGTCTTATGCCGGCGGTAATTAAGGAACAGAAGAACTTCATTGCAGAACATCGTCCCTTACAGGAATCCAAAGCGCGTGAAGTGATGCTCTCGTTATCAGACTGCTCCCTGTCCTTCGGAGAGGTGCAGGTGCTTAACCGGGTGAATCTGGATGTATACCGGAATGAATTCATTTCCATCTTGGGGCCAAGCGGCTGCGGAAAATCGACCATGCTGAGGCTGATGCTTCAGCTGCTCGGTCCCGACAAGGGAGGGAAGGTTACGTATGCTTCCTCCGACTTGTCGCTGGGCATGGTTTTTCAGAAGCCGGTGCTAATGCCTTGGCTTACGTCACTCCAGAATGTCACACTTCCGCTCGAGCTCGGCAACAAGAAAAAGTTCACGAAGCAGGAAGCGCGGGAGAAGGCGGAAAGCGCGCTGCGCCTGGTTGGTCTTCAGGATTTCATGAATCATTTTCCGCACCAGCTGAGCGGCGGCATGCAGCAGCGGGCGGCAATCGCCAGAGCGCTGGCAGCTGATCCGGCGGTGCTTTTGATGGATGAGCCCTTTGGTGCTCTGGATGAACTAACCCGCGAGAAGCTGAATTTCGAGCTGCTCCGTCTATGGGAGAGCCCCGAAACCAGCCTTAGCAGCATCGTTATGGTTACACACTCGATTCAGGAGTCGGTGCTGCTGTCTGACCGGGTGGTGATGATGTCGCCCCGGCCCGCCGGAGTTACGGATATTATCCCGGTTCCGCTGCCCTCGCCGCGGGAGGCGGGGATGGAAGAGCTGCCGGAATTCCACTATACGGTCAAGGAACTGAGAAAGAGGGTGAAGCATTTATGACAGCCAAGCTTAAAGACAGCCTGTATCCGCTCGGATTCGGCCTGGGGTTCCTGGTGCTCTGGGAGCTGGCCGTACGCCTCTTCTCCATTCCTGTATATTTGCTGCCGGCTCCCACAGCGGTCTTATCAGCGGTTGAAGCTTCGTTAGGCTCACATATGCTTGTTACACTGATGGAATCCCTGGCCGGATTTATGCTGGCCAACATTCTGGGATTTGTTACAGCCGTTATTTTCGTACATTCCAAACCGATTGAGAAGGGCGCTTTTCCGCTGGCAATTGCCCTTAAGACGACACCGCTTGTGGCTCTGGCTCCTCTGCTGGTGGTGTGGCTCGGTACCGGATATTCCTCCAAGGTAGTGGCGTCCACGCTAATCTGCTTTTTCCCGATCCTGGTGAACAGTGTCAAAGGACTCAAGGCGATTGAATATGAGGCCTGGGAGCTGTTTTCTACTTATAAAGGGACGAAATGGGAAATTTTCTGGAAGCTGCGCCTGCCGACAAGTCTGCCGTATATTTTCTCTGCACTTAAAATCTCAACCTCCCTGGCGATTGTCGGAGCTATTGTCGGCGAATTCGTCGGTGCGAATAAAGGGCTTGGATACGTTGTTCTGGTCTCTTCCTATCATATGGATACTCCGGTGATGTTCTCGGCGATTATCGCTTCGGCGGCCTGCGGGCTGCTGCTGTTCTGGTGTATCGGACTGCTGGAGAAGAAAGTTATCTTTTGGACAAGGAGCGATGATCTGTGATGAAATGCTCAGTGATAAAAGTGCCTGCAGCTGCTCCGCATGATACGTCAGGCCTTAAAGCCTCTATCGAGGCAGGAATCATTGATCCGGCACATGTAGTTGCCGTCCTGGGCAAGACCGAGGGCAACGGCTGTGTCAACGATTTTACCCGGGGGTACGCGGTGATGGCCTTGAAGCAGTTTTTTGCTGCTTATTCCGCTGACAGCCAGCCGGCTGTGTCCTATATCATGTCAGGAGGCACGGAAGGCATCCTGAGTCCGCATTTCACTGTAATGAGCCGCAGCGGCTTACCGGAAACGGGAGAAGCCGGGCTTGGGCTGAAATCACTCGCGATTGGCGTCTCCAGGACGAGGGATTTCCTGCCGGAGGAGCTCGGGCGTCTGAGCCAGGTGGATGCAGTGGCTGAAGCCGTATCCCGTGCGGTGCGTGATGCCGGTATTGCGTCTGCGGAGGATGTACATTTTGTACAGATTAAATGCCCGCTTCTGACTGCAGAACAAATCCATGAGGCCCATGGCAGAAAGGCTGAGCTTGTGACAGAGGATACCTATAAGTCGATGGGGTATTCCAGAGGCGCTTCTGCCCTTGGCGTTGCTGTGGCCCTCGGTGAAGTCGGCCGGGAGGGGCTGCGGGATGAGCAAATCTGCGTGAACTGGGAGCTTTACAGCACGGTTGCTTCGACGTCTGCCGGGAGTGAGCTTTCCTGCTGTGAAATCATTGTATTCGGCAACTCTTCCGCAGCGGAGGGCCCTTATTTCATTGACCATGATGTTATGAAGGACTCCATTGACGGAGCAGCGCTGCAGCGGATGATCGACCGGCATGCCGGAGATGAGCTGATTCAGGTGCTGGCCAAGGCGGAGGCTGACCCTTCGGGCTATGTGCGGGAACGGCGTCATACGATGCTGGATGATTCAGATATTAACCATACCCGTCATGCGCGTGCTGTTGTCGGCGGTGTTCTGGCTTATGTATGCGGAGATCCGATGATCTATGTATCCGGCGGCGGAGAGCATCAGGGACCGGCAGGCGGAGGGCCGGTAGCGGCCATTTTCCGCAGAAATCAATAAATTCATCTTATGGAGGAATGACATATGCTTACACAGGAAACCGAGGTTCTGACGGCAGAGGAAATGACATGGGAGCTGATGCCTAACCATATCGAGCTGTATCACCGGGAGATTGTCTCGGCGGCGCAGGCGGATAAGCTGGGGATACGGATGAGCTCTATTTTATGGGAAAAGCTCGGTGTCGGCGGGCAGGTGGTTCCCCATTATCACGATGTGGTTGAGATTATTCATATTACCGTTGGCGAGGTTAAGCTGCTGAGCGGCGGTGAGTGGAGCAGCTACCGGGCCGGAGATACCTTTCATGTGCCGGCCGGTGTTGTCCATTCGGTAGCCAATGCGGGAGATTCACCTTCTGAGCAGATCAGCATTTTTCTGCCGGCAGAAGCGCAGGTGGCCCCGAACTCCTTTTTCGGCACAACGATTATTGAAGATATCTATTCCTCAAAGCTAAAGTAAAGGCGGCGGAGCTCCATGGCGAACAATGTAATCACAGGTCTGACCTGCAGCGACATTCTGTTGATTCCCGACCTCAAGGAGGCAGTAGTGCTTGCCGGAGCGGGCGGTTTGCACCGTTACATAAATCGCGTAAATGTGATGGAGGTCCCGGATGTAATTGATTGGGTCCGGCCGGGGGAGTTCCTGATTACGAGCGGGTTCCCCTTCCGTGACCAGCCGGATTTGATTTCAGACATGATTCCGCAGCTGAACCAGAAGGGCGTTTCCGCCCTGGGCATCAAGACCAAGCGTTTTATTGATGAGGTTCCGGCCAGGGCGCTTGAGCTTGCCGACCAGCTTGATTTTCCGATTTTTGAGCTGCCCTCGTCCACATCCTTCTCTGATGTAGTCAGGGATATCATGGAGCGGGTGCTGGTTCAGGAAGCCAGAGAGCTCTCCCAGCTCCAGAGCCGGTTTCAAAAGCTGTCGAAGCAGCTGCTGCACGGTGACGGCATCGAGGACTTTCTGCGCTCGCTGGACGGGATGCTGCACAATCCGATTGTGCTTCTGGATGATATGGACCATCTGTTCTGCTCACCGCAGGCGGAGGAGCTCGGATTTGACCGCCAGTCACCGGTCTGGATTCAGCTCAGGGATGAGGCGAGTCTGGGCATCTGTTTCATCACCCTTGGAGAGCGGCGGATCAGGGCTTATATTTCTGCAGTCAATGACAAGCAGATGAATCAGTGCCTGCTGATCTTACTTGAATGGAACCAGGAACTAACGGTGGTCGATCAGCTGACTATAGACCGGGTAGGTGTTCTGGTCGGACTGGAAATGATCAATGCGAACGCCCGCAGAGAAGTGGAGCTGAAGTACGTGGACCAGTTCCTGCAGGATTGGATCAGCGGCAGGATTGTTGCCGGCGAGGATCTGAAGCTGAGAGCAGAGGCATGCGGCTGTCCGCTGCCTGATCAGGCAATGACCGCGGCTGTGGTAGGCTGGCTGGACATGAAGCCTGAGGTGAAGCAGCTGCAGCAGGCGGTGAAGAGAATCAGGACCAGACCGGATTTACAGCATGTAAAAATGACGATCATGGAAGGCGAGCTGGCAGTTACGATAGCTGATAACGGGGACAGCCCGCTCGCCGAGACTCTGCAGCGCCTGCTAACGGAGCTGAATAAAGTGTTTGCCAAAGATATGTTTGTCTTCTGCATCGGAGAGAAGGTAAACCGCCCTGATCTGGTTCATCACAGCTATGAGTCAGCCAAGAAGATTAATCATATCCGCGAGATTTGCGATTTCCGGGAACTGTATATTGATTATAGAAAGCTGGGTGTTTTCAGGCTGCTGTACCATTTGCCGGAGCTTGAAGAAATCAGGGACTACCGGGATCAATATGTGATTCCCCTGCTAGATTACGACAGCAAGCATAATGTGTCCCTGTTGCAAACGTTAAACCTGTATTTCAAGCACAACCGCAATATAAAAAAAGCCTCAGCTGCATTGTTCACTCATTACAATACCGTGACCTACAGGATTGAACGTGCCTGTGAGCTGCTGAACTTAAACTCAGATGACGGGGACGATATGCTTCAGCTTCAATTGGCTCTCAAACTGCATGAGATGAGGCCTTATGACAAGCAGCGGGCCCCGCAGAATAGGAGATGACGACATGGATATAGCCGAATTTCCGCTCAAGCTGTCTGCCGGATGGCTGCGGGACCAATACAGAAGCGGAGTGCTCACGCCGGAGGCGGTCATCCGTGAAATTATCCGGCGTTCACAGCAGGATCAGGAGCTGAATATTTGGATTGAGCCGCCGGACTACGGGCGGATACAGCCCTATCTGGAGGCTATAAGCCATTTGGACAGGGAGGAGTATCCGCTCTGGGGGATTCCGTTTGCTGTCAAGGACAATATAGATGTACTGGGCTTCCCTACAACAGCCGCTTGTCCGCAATTCAGCTATATGCCGGACAGACATTCCTCTGTGTTGGAGCGGTTAATCGGTGCCGGGGCGATTCCTGTAGGCAAAAGCAACCTGGATCAATTCGCCACCGGACTGGTCGGCACAAGAAGTCCGCATGGGGCTGTGCATAACGCGCTCAGACCGGAATATATCAGCGGCGGCTCCAGCTCCGGCTCGGCGGTTGCTGTGGCACGCGGCCAGGCAGTTTTCTCGCTTGGCACGGATACTGCCGGCTCGGGGCGTGTGCCTGCAGCCTTGAACGGTCTGGTAGGGTACAAGCCAAGCCTGGGAGCCTGGCCCACCCGGGGAGTAGTCCCGGCTTGCGCCAGCCTGGACTGCGTCACGGTGTTCGCGAACAGCCTCGAGGATACACTGCTGGTTGACCGTCAGGTGCGCGGCCTGGATGCCTCCGATCCGTGGTCCCGCAGCATCCCCCGGCAGGCCGACCGTCTTCCTGCCAGACTGCTGTTCCCGGCAGAGCCCCTTGACTTCTATGGCCCTCATGAGGAGGATTACCGGCTGGCCTGGCAAGCAGCGTGCGACTCGCTGAAGGAGCTGGGCATTCCGGTAGAATACGTGGATTGTACGATGTTCTTCGAAGCAGCGTCCATTCTGTATGATGGTCCCTGGGTAGCAGAACGCTGGGCCGGTCTGGGCGAATTTGTGCACAATAACCGCGCCTCCGTGTTTCCTGTAACAGAACAGATTTTATCGTCGGGAAAAGGGGGACGGCATACAGCCTCCAGTTTGTTCCAGGCCATGCACCGGCTGCAGGAATACAAGGCTAAATCCCGGGAGCTGCTGCGGGACGCGGTGCTGGTCATGCCTACCTGTGGAGGCACCTGGACCAGAGAGCAGGTAGAGCTGAATCCGGTCGGCGCCAATTCGGATATGGGCCGCTACACCAATCATTGCAATTTGCTTGATCTGTCTGCGGTGGCCGTTCCTGCCGGTGAAGCGGCGCAGGATTTGCCTTTCGGGATTACTTTGTTCGCACTCGCGGACAGCGAGCATTTGCTGGCGGGGTCGGCAGGCCTTTACCTTGGGGATTCAGGATCGAAGGATACGGTTGAGAAAGCAGAAGCGGTGGAAGCGGCGTCAAAGGCAGACACATCAACAGCGGTTGCCGCTCAGCAATATACGATAATTGCCGTCTGCGGCCTGCACATGCAGGGTTATCCGCTCGAGAAGCAGATGACCGGCCATGGCGCTTATTTCTGGCGCGAGGCGAGAACGGCGCCATGCTATGACATGATCAGGCTGCAGACTGTTCCTGCCAAACCGGGACTGATTCGAAAAGCTCACGGCGGAGCGTCCATTCAGCTCGAGCTATGGAAGATGCCGGTTCAATCGGTCGGGGCATTTGCAGCCTTGATTCCAGCGCCGCTTGGGCTGGGGAGAGTGGAGCTTGAGGACGGCTCTGAGGTTATGGGGTTCATCTGTGAAAGCTATGCCGAGACAGGAGCGGAGAATATAACGGCCTCCGGAGGCTGGCGTTATGCATGATATTAATCCGGTTATAGGCCGGATTGACAATAAATTGTGAATTGGCTATACTTTCTGTAATCTTATAGTTTGTATACGTTGAATGAGCGCAGTAGCAGCTTAGTCCCTGTCACAGAAAGCCGGGGGGTGATGGAACCCGGTACACACGAGGGCTGCGAAATACACTCTGGAGTATCTTGGGTAATGCCAAGCGGAACCAAGCGAACGATAACTCGCTTATAAGTGGTATGGATCGGCTGATAATGGCTGTCCGTGCAATTTGGGTGGTAACACGGTTAATTCAATCGTCCCTGTGTCTGAATAGACAAGGGGCGATTTTTTGCGTTTACCGGGCTGGCTGGTTGTATGCTGCAAACGCAGATATTTCGGTCCGCGAACCCATGCCGTACCCCGGGTGATGCTCATCCTCCAACGTATCTCACTAACCATACCTGATCACTAACAAAGGGGCTGTACATGTTGAATATTATTGATGAACTGGAATGGCGCGACGCCATTAATCAGCAGACGGATGCGGAAGGGCTGCGCGAATTAACGAACAGCAAGGCAGTCTCGCTGTACTGCGGCGTCGATCCGACCGGCGACAGTATGCATATCGGGCATCTGATTCCGTTTATGGTGCTCAGACGCTTTCAGCTGGCCGGGCACCGTCCGGTGATCCTGATCGGCGGGGCAACGGGAACGATCGGCGATCCGAGCGGACGCCAGAGCGAGCGCTCCCTGCAGACACTGGAGCAGGTGCAGGAGAATGTGGATGCGCTGACTGCGCAGATGAAGAAGCTGTTTATCTCCGATGATGACGCCAATCAGGTCCGCCTGGTCAACAACTACGACTGGACTAAGGACATTAATGTCATTGAGTTCCTGCGCGACTTCGGCAAAAACTTCAGCATCAACACGATGCTGGCCAAGGATGTTGTCTCCAGCCGTCTGGACAGCGGGATTTCGTTCACCGAGTTCTCGTACCAGATTCTGCAGTCGATCGACTACCTGCACCTTTACAAGCATGAGGATGTGCAGCTGCAGATCGGCGGCTCCGACCAATGGGGCAACATCACAAGCGGCCTGGACCTGATCCGTAAAAAAGAAGGCAACGAAGCCAAAGCGTTCGGCCTCACCATCCCGCTGATGCTTAAGGCTGACGGCACCAAGTTCGGCAAAACCGCCGGCGGAGCCGTGTGGCTCGATCCGAAGAAAACTACCCCTTATGAGTTCTACCAGTTCTGGGCGAACACGGATGACCGGGACGTAATCAAATACCTCAAGTACTTCACCTTCCTTAGCAAAGAGGAGATCGAAGCACTTGCAGCCAAGGTTGAATCCGAGCCGCATAAGCGCGAAGCACAGAAGGCGCTGGCGGAAGAGATGACCCGGTTCGTGCACGGCGAAGAGCTGCTGGAGCAGGCTAAGCGTATTACTGCCGCCCTGTTCAGCGGCGACATCCGCTCTCTGACCGCCGATGAAATTGAGGAAGGCTTCAAGGAAATGCCTACTTTTACCGCCACTAACGAAACGAAGAATATCGTGGAATGGCTGGTCGATCTGGGCATCGAGCCGTCCAAGCGCCAGGCGCGTGAGGACATTACGAAGGGTGCAATCTCCATAAACGGGGAGCGCGTGAATGAGCTTGAGGTGGAGATTACTGCTGATCATGCCATCGGCGGGAAATTCATCATTGTCCGCAAAGGCAAGAAAAACTACAGTCTGGTGAAACTGACATAAAGTTGTTATCCACCATACCTGCAGCAAGGAGGGAGTTCCGAAGGCCGTGAACCGGCTACCGGGACTCCCTCTTTTTTTTGCGTATGAATAGGAAACAATCTAAATAATCATTAATTATATGAAATTAAGCTGTTCAAAAGGCCGGGTACGTATAAAATAAAGACTGGGGGGTGAATGAATTGAATGCTAAAACAAAATATCATATCCTCATGCAAGGAACCACCAGCAAAAATGTAAGTGAAACCTGCAAGGCGTTCGGGATTTCCCGGACAATCTATTATAAGTGGCAAAATGCCTACAAGAAGCATGGGATGGATGGGCTTGCGGAGAAAGAAAAAAACCGGTCATGCCAAACAAAGTGGACAAGCGCACGGAAAGGCTGATTTTAAAGTATATTGCCAAATTTCCTGAGGATGGTCCGAAGCGAATCTATTATGAATTGCAGGATGAGGGGGAGAAGGTAGGGGAATCGGGGATATACAACGTGCTGCGGCGGCACGGACTTAGCAAGAGGGCACAGCGGGAAGCCTATGCCAAAGAAATCAAGGAAAAGAAATGGCCGGGCGACACAGCTGCTAAAGCTCCAAGGAGCAGGGGAAGGGAACAATTTCTGGACTACAAGCTGAAGGATCCCGACAATGCCCACCCCGGTTATATCTGCATGCAGAGTATTTATTATATGGGGGAGTTCCCGCGAATCGGGAAGGTCTATCAATATGTGATTTATGATGTTTACTCTAGGATAGGACTGGTCAAGCTCTATAACCGGAAGGCTACCATACACTTCATCGATTTTATGCAACTAAAGGTCATCCCTGTATTGAAGACGCTGCATGTTGAGATCGACAATCTGGTGACACACAAAAGCCGCGAATTCACAACGAACTGGGACAGAGGCAAACATAAATACAGTGACTTTTTACATAAGAACAATATTAATCATGTGGCCGTTACTGCGCGAAATGCAGAGATATTTCAACCTTTGCAGCAATTCGTTGCGGTGTTGACGGAGGAATTTTACCAGCAGGCCTGGGGAGATCCTACGATAGTTTCCTTTGAAATATTGGAAAACCGCTTACAAGCGTACTTGAATTACTATAACTTCAACCGAAAGATTACAGACGGTCCTAACAAAGGTAAAATACCATCGGATGCAGCGCTTGAATGTTCGGGACAGCAGGAGACCTTGCCACTATGGCTGTTTACAAGGAGATAACGGAAGATGGACAACATGAAGCGTGAAGACAAAATAGGCATCATTGGAGCAGGGATTTCCGGGGTATCTGCTGCTTATCATTTGGCTAAGAAGGGCTACACTCATATTACCATCCTTGAGAAATCAGACCGTGTAGGAGGAAAGTGCTTTTCCATTGAGTACAAAGGGAAAACGTATGAAATGGGGGCGCTGTTCGGACTTCCCTCCTATGCCCATACGAAGAACCTGATGATGGAATTTGACCTCATGGACAAGGGGCCGTTACTGGAGCGGGGGTTTTTCAATACAAACGGAAGGCAGACCTCGCAGATTCCGCTGGATCAGGTACAGGCTTTTGCGCAGGAGTTCAAACGGTTGCCGGAGATTTCTAAACGCTACGAGCGGTTAAATGAGCCGGGCCTTCTCCATTTGCCGGAGGATTTGTGTCAGCCTTTCTCCTTATGGTGCGATGAGAACGAATTATTTGTCATTAAGCAGGTCTATATGCATTACTTCAGTACCTTTGGCTTCGGCAGTATTTATGACGTACCTGCGGCCTATGTTCTGAAGTTTCTAAGCTTTGATAATCTGCTCTCCTTTATTGAAGTTACGCACATGATCACCTGGCCCAAAGGGGTTACTGAACTCATTAGACGCATGGCAGACCAGGTAGAGGACCTGCGTCTGACCTGCGAAGTGCTCCATATGGACTGTGAACCCAACGGCAAGGTGCGGGTGGAAACCAGCCAGTCTGCGCTTTATTTTGATAAAGTTATTTATACAGCTTCCTTGCAGCATATTAGTGAGATCGCTCTTTTATCTGCGGCAGATAAAAGGCTATTGGAGCAGATTACCTATGAGCGGTTTCGTGTATACGCTTATAGGGTTGAAGGTATCCCTGAGCTTTCAGGTTATATTCCCGGCAATATGCGCCCGGAGTCTAAGGGACAGATGATGGCCTGGTATTACCGGTGGGCAGATATGGGGACTACGGATTTGATCACTATTTATGTAGTTGAGAATGAAGAGATGACCGATCAGGAGATGCGTGAGGCTGTGGAAACGAAGCTTAGGGATCTCGGCGGAACCAACATCCGTTTCTATATGATGAAGCGGTGGGAGCATTTTCCTCACGTGGAATCTGCTGCGCTCCGTGCAGGCTTTTATGAGCAGCTAGACCGGATGCAGGGGAGACATCAGATATATTATGCCGGAGAAATTATGAACTTTCCCACACTTGAGAACTGTATCGTATATACCAAATATCTGGTCGACCGATTTTTTTGAACCATACGGCTAAATACAGGCCTTGCTCACAAAGTACTTTGTGGGCAAGGTTTTTTTTACTTTCGGGATAGGTTTACAGCATGTAGTTCTAAAGATATAGAATCTATTAAAATCGCTGGCCGGCGTTAGTGTCCCGGGGAATCACGGGCAAAAAGACAGTGTAAACCTAACATAAAAGGAGACTTGTAAAACGTTGATTTATCAATGTTTTGTAAAGTTTGATGGAACCTGACACTTTGATTATTCTTGAGCTAAGTCACACATTGAATACATAATATAAGGAGGAGTAAGTCATGTTTTTATTCGAATCTATTCCCTGGTATTCTGCACTGATGTGGTTAGTAGTACTTGGAGGATTAATGTTCGTCAATGAAATTGCCCGCAAGAGCAAATGGGTTTCACTGCTTTTGTTTTTAGTTGTTCCAATTGTACTGACCATAGCGGTCTGGCCGAATACGGCAGATGCAGATTCTAGTGTGGGAACGTGGTTTCATTGGGTAAAAGTATACTCTGCGCTGGCAGGCTGTTTAGGCTTCATGGCGATCCGGTTTGTGAAGGGCTGGAGCAGTAATAAATACATATTGATGTTTCCGGCCATTATTCTGGCCGTGAATATTCTGGAAGCGGTTATCCGCGATTTCCAGGTATATAGTCTGGACGGTATGGTGGACGGAGTGATGATGGTGGGTGGTCCCTGGAACATTATGAACGGGATCGCAGGTATTTTGAACATTATTACGATTTCCGGATGGATGGGCATTGTGATCAGTAAAGACAAGAGCAGGGATATGCTGTGGCCGGATCAGCTCTGGTTCTGGATTATCGCGTATGACCTCTGGAACTTTGCTTATGTCTATAATGCGGTCTCTGACCATTCCTTCTATGCAGGCGCTGCACTGCTGATCTCATGCACCATCCCGGCGTTCTTCTTCAAAAAAGGTGCCTGGTTACAGCATCGGGCGCAGACGCTCGCGATTTGGATGATGTTTACGATGTCGTTCCCGACCTTTGTCGGAGAGTCGAAGTTTTCCGTAGAGTCCTCACACAGTGAAACAGCGTTATGGGTTGTAAGTGCGTTGTCTTTGGCTGCCAACATAGCCGTGATTGTTTATCACTGCTATAAAATATTCAAACATAAACGGAATCCGCTTAAAGTGGAAGTCTACACAGATCTGGCGGCTTACAAAGCCATCGCAGACATGAATTAAGGGAAGTACATTCCTGCATTAAAAAAGAGGTTCCGGGCCACCTTTGGCCGGAACCTCTTTCTGGTTATTTGGAGATCAGTCTTCAGCTTAATCTTCCAGCTTCGCGAGTTCGTCCTCAAGTCCGGCTAATGCGGCCTGAATGCCTTCAATCACAGCTTGCTGCTTCGCCGATTGTTCCCGCAGCAGCAGATCTTCCGGAGTAGCGGAACCCGGGTCAAATCCCGGAGAAGCTGTCAGCCTTCTTAGATCCGCTTCATAAACCTTCATAACCTCTTGTGCTTCCTTCAATTCCTCTGCGGCAAGGCCAATCTGATATTCCAGATACGTGAAATCAGATGCAGCCGCTGCATGGGTTGAACGCTGGGAATAGGTCATCCTGCACCTCCGCTTCAGTCTTGGTAGGTTTATGATACAGGTTTTCGGGGACAGGCTCAACTAAGGAGCTATAACTATGGGAGCTATATATCGATCGCAGCCCGGTGTGTACGCCGCTGTTTTATTTTTAGCAGGAGCATTAGACAAACCAAGGTTATGATACTGCTCAAAATAATGACATTCGAATAATCGTTGTACCATAGCATAAGCTGCTCATTCATCAGGGAGTGAATACCGACTACAAAAAACAAATTTTTGGTTAGCAGATAGAGCAGACAGAAAATGATTCCGAAAATGACAAGCTGGATAAAGTCGTACACAAACTCCATCCCGGCATAGCCGGAATAGATCCGGTTAGGGATATGCATGAGTGCAAAGATGGCCTGTGAAATGAACATAGCCGCAGCCACGCGGGACGAGTGACGTTTTATTTTGCTGCATAAAAGGAAGACCTGAACAAATAAAAAGCCCCGGAATATGATTTCCTCCAGCAGCGCATTGCCAAAAAGCTGTCCGAATAACCCGCCTAGTACTACACTCGGAAACTCCGTTATCTGATCGTTGAAGGTTATGCTGTAGCCTGTTGAGAGGTTGACGCCCAAATTGACAATCTGAATCGCGATCCAAAACAGCAGGAAACCTGTTAACCCCGGCAGCAGTTTCTCTTTCCTGAGACCCAATTCCCTTGGCGTAACTTTGGCGATGGCAATCAGGAAGATAATCACCTCCACGAAAAGGCCGATCAGATTAGCGCTTAACGTTCCGCCGATCCAGCCGTTTGTAAGATTGGAAAGCGGACGGTAGTAGCCGTGTTCAAAGTAAATAAGATTAACGCATAGCGAATAGATAATTTCAATAATAATCATCCCGGCGATAAAAGGGACAGGCACGGGCCTTGCTTCAAAAATAGGTGTAGAAGTCCTTGGTTTATGTGGCATCATTGGCCGTAATCCTCCTTGATTATGTACTGAGCCAATACTCTTTGTTCTTTCATGATACATTTATTACCAATAGGCCCGGAATCACTATATCCCTAGGCAGGAGAAATCTCCATTACAAAGATCATAGATCTGAGCGATTATAAAATCAGGTATCCCTACGAAACGTAAGGCCAATCTGTATAATCTGGGCGATGATTATGATATAGTTAACATTAGGCTTTATGAAGTGATAGAAGACCTGAAAGGGAGTACTTCATGACACAATTTGTCTACAAACAGATTATCGATGATTTAAAAATGAAAATATTCGCGGGAGAATTCGCCGATATGAGATTGCCGGATGAACGCAGCCTCAGCGAAACCTATCAGGTAAGCCGCAGCTCCATTAAGCGTGCGCTGACCAAAATGGAGAGCGTCGGTATTATTTTCAAAAAACGCGGTTCAGGTACGTTCATCAATCCCCTGTACATAAAGAACGAATCCATCTTCAATTACGAAGGCTCGAATTTGGGGGTTACCGACAATTTTCAGATGCACGGCAAGAAGCCGAAAGTCAAAGTGCTGAATTTCGAGGTGATTCCACCCACCAAGGAGCTGCAGCGTGATTTGTTCCTCGGGCCCCATGATTTTGTCTACAAAATCGTCCGTCTGCGCCTGTTCGACGATGAGCCCTTTATGATTGAGACGGGGTATATTCCGATCAAAATCGTTCAGGATCTTAATCAGACGATTATCGAAGGATCGATCTTCAATTACCTGGAGGACTCGCGCAATCTGGCCGTGACTAAGTCGTTTTTGTCCATCTTTGCCGAACCTTCCGAGCAGGATGACCAGGAGCTGCTGCATTTAAGCGTAAATGAACCGGTGGGGATCATGGAAGGGATATTCTTTTTGGATAACGGCACCCCCTTTGAATTCTCACACATGCGGTTCCATTACAAATATCTCAAGTTTAATACTTTTGTATCTGTACACTAAGAATAAGACCGGGAAATTTCCCGGTCTTATTTTTTTTTGTCCTGATGAGGCAATGAATACAGTGTTTAAAAGTTTATCTAAATTATTTTGTGTAATATATTGGTAAAAATTATAGAAATAAAGCTGTTTTCCTGTGTTATGGGCCCGATTTTCATACTATGTTCAAAATTTCACAAAATTGGACCGTATCACTTGTCAAAAAGGTTGTATTTATTTTTTGCAGAGGTATGATGTACGTGTAGAGAAAAGAGATTGGTATGGTATTCATAATTAAACAGGGAGTGGAGAAAATGGGATTATCGACCTTGAATGTTGATTACTCATCAAAAACGTATCTTGAGAAGCTGGATGCTTACTGGCGTGCAACGAACTATATTTCAGTAGGCCAGCTGTATTTGAAAGACAATCCGTTGTTAAGAGAACCTCTTAAAGACGCTGACGTCAAAATTAAACCGATCGGGCACTGGGGTACTATTCCCGGCCAGAACTTCATCTATGCCCATTTGAATCGTGTAATTACTAAATATGACTTGAATATGTTCTATGTTGAAGGCCCTGGCCACGGCGGCCAGGTTATGGTTTCCAACTCTTATCTGGATGGCAGCTACACTGAAATCTATCCGGAAATTACCCAGGACATCCCTGGTCTGAAGAAACTGTTCAAACAATTCTCGTTCCCGGGCGGCGTTGCTTCCCATGCTGCACCTGAAACTCCAGGATCCATTCATGAAGGCGGCGAGCTTGGATATTCCTTATCCCACGGCGTTGGCGCTATTCTGGATAATCCGGACCTGATCTCGGCAGTTGTTGTCGGAGACGGCGAAGCCGAAACCGGACCGCTGGCAGCTTCATGGTTCTCCAACCGCTTCATCAACCCGGTTACTGATGGCGCAGTGTTGCCGATTCTGCACCTGAACGGCTTCAAGATCAGCAACCCGACAATTCTGTCCCGTCAATCGAAAGAAGAAATTACTGCCTACTTCACAGGCATGGGCTGGGAACCGTTCTTCGTTGAAGGCGAAGATCCTGAACATATGCACCCAGAAATGGCGAAAGCTCTGGATGCCATCGTTGAAAGAATCGCAGCGATCCAGAAAAATGCGCGCGAAAATAACGACCTTACCCGTCCGGTATGGCCAATGCTCGTCTTCCGTTCCCCTAAGGGCTGGACTGGACCTGCGCAGTGGGATGGTGTTCCTAACACAGGTTCGTTCCGTGCCCATCAGGTGCCGATTCCGGTAGACCAGAAGAATATGAAGCACGCACCGGCCCTGCTGGACTGGATGCACAGCTACAGACCGGAAGAATTATTCGATGAGAACGGCCGTTTGAACGCTGAGCTTGCCGAAATCCTTCCAAAAGGCGACAGACGTATGGGCATGAATCCTGTGACTAACGCCGGCCACCTGATTAAAGACCTGAACCTGCCGGACTTTGCCGACTATGCACTGGATAACTCTGTTCCAGGTAAAGTCGTAGCACAGGACATGGCGGTTCTGGGGAAATATCTGAAAGAGGTTGTGCTGCGCAATGAGCCTAACCGCAACTTCCGGATTTTCGGACCGGATGAAACGATGTCCAACCGTCTGGGACCAGTCTTCGAAGTAACCAAACGCCAATGGCTGGATCAGGTTATTGAGCCTAATGATGAATTCCTGGCTTCCTATGGCCGTGTTATTGACTCCCAGCTGTCTGAGCACCAGGCAGAAGGCTTGCTCGAAGGTTATGTTCTGACAGGCCGCCACGGATTCTTCGCAAGCTATGAAGCATTCCTGCGCGTTGTTGATTCGATGATTACCCAGCACTTCAAATGGCTGCGCAAGGCAACCGATCAGGGCTGGCGTGCAGATATCCCTTCATTGAATGTTGTAGCAACTTCGACAGTGTTCCAGCAGGATCACAACGGCTACACTCACCAGGATCCGGGTCTCTTAGGCCACCTGGCTGACAAAAAGCCTGAATTCATCCGTGAATACCTGCCTGCCGATGCGAACTCTTTGCTGGCTGTATTCGATACCGTACTGAACGACCGTCAGAAGATCAACCTGATCGTCTCCTCCAAGCATCCGCGTCCGCAGTGGTTTAGTGCGGCAGAAGCGCAGGAGCTGGTTGATAAGGGACTGAAGATCATTGACTGGGCCAGCACCGATAACGGCGGCGAACCGGATGTTGTCTTTGCTTCCGCTGGTACAGAACCGACGATTGAAGCCTTGGCTGCCATTTCCATCCTGAATGAGAAATTGCCTGAGCTGAAGATCCGTTATATCAACGTAGTCGATCTGCTCAAGCTGAGAAGCCAGAAGCTGGATCCGCGCGGCTTATCCGACGAAGAGTTTGATCAATTTTTCACAAAAGACAAACCGGTAATCTTCGCATTCCACGGCTATGAAGGGCTTATCAAAGACCTGTTCTTTGACCGCCACAACCATAATCTGCATGTACACGGCTATCGTGAGAACGGCGATATCACGACTCCGTTCGATATGCGCGTACTGAACCAGATGGACCGTTTCGACCTGACGAAGGAAGCTGTTCTGAGCCTGCCGCAAGCAGATCAGTACACTGCTATTGCAGCTGAGATGGATGCAATGGTTAAGAAGCATTATGAATTTATCCGCGAAGAGGGTATTGATCTTCCGGAAGTTGAGAACTGGGTCTGGAAAGGCCTGAATAAATAATTCTAAAGCAAATGCCTGCTCCTGAATGATGGGGGCAGGCTTTTTTTAATTCCTCAGGCTCAAATGGAGGGGTTTGGGTTCACTTTGTGGAAAATATATGTAAATATCTGAAAGCACTCGTATTCATGGAGGGAATCTGCAAGTGAGAGAATACAACCGATATAAAGGGCTCAAACAGCTATCAGTCAGTGTACTCGCTGTTATTCTGCTGCTGTTACTGGCGGTTCCGGCCCGCGCCGCTGAAGAGGGAACCGATTCGGCTCCTTCCGGTACCCCGCTGTCTTCACTTGCTGCGGTTATCGATACCTATGTAGCTGGCCGCCGGCAGACAACTGCCGCTGTATCTATTGCCGTTGTTAATGATGGCAGGACCGTTTTCAATCAAGCCTATGGATTCGCGGACATCGAACATGAGACAGCAGCTGATACAGACACTGTGTTTGAGTGGGGATCGTGCTCCAAGCTGCTGGTCTGGACCAGTGTGATGCAACTGGTGGAGCAGGGGAAACTGGATTTGCAGCAGGATATCCGTGAATATCTGCCTGAAGGTTTTCTCCAAAAACTGAAATATGATAAGCCGATTACGCTGCTGAACCTGATGCATCATAATGCGGGCTGGGAGGACCAGATTACGGATTTGTTCTATTTTGCAGAGGAGGATGTCCCTGAGTTAGGAGAGGCGCTGGCCCTCTTTGAACCCCGGCAGGTCTATGAACCGGGTAAGGTAGTAGCCTATTCCAATTATGGAGCGGCTCTGGCTGCCTACCTGGTGGAACTGCAGAGCGGCCAGCCATTCTATACCTATGTGAATGAGCATATTTTCGACGTGCTGGGGATGGAGCATACCTCTATTCATCCGGCGCAGCGGGATAATGAGGCAGTCGATGCCGCGAGAAGCAAGATTCAAGGCTATACCACAAAGCTGAAGCTGATCAAGAAGAATAGGGGATATATTGGTATTTATCCGGCAGGAAGTGCGACTGGAACCGCTGGTGATGCCGCAAAATTTCTGGCTGCACTAATGCCGGCCGCAGGTGATTATACTCCGTTATTCCAAAGCAATACGGTGTTAAGGGAGATGCTGTCCCCAAGCCTGAATTATGACGGAACGGATATTCCGAGAATTGCCCATGGTTTCTTTGAGGTGAATCATACGGTCCCTGCTTTGGAGCATGGGGGGAATACCCTTGGCTTTTCCAGCAAGTTTACGATAGATCCGGCTTCCGGGTTCGGAATGGTCGTGATGACCAACCAGTACAATGAATGGGAATACTGCGCAGGCCTTACCGATAGGGTGTTTGGCACCTACAAACCCCAGGCTTCTGGCATGGACCTTCCGGATAGTGTGCAGGTAGAGGGGGAATATCAGTCCGCCCGGAGAGTGGTTCACGGGTTCACCAAAATGCTGGGATATCTCAGTACTACGAAGATTGTTGCTTCGATCAGCAGGAATATCATTGATTATAATGACATGCCCTATAAACAGATTGAACCTTATGTGTATGTTCCGGTGCGGCAATCGGGCTTCGCCTATTTTGTAATGGATGCTCATGGAGCAGTCTTGAAGGTTTCAAATCCGTATTTTGATTCCTTTCCGCTTACTGGCCTGGCTGCACAAAGAACCGGGATATCTCTGATAGTTGTGGGTGTCGGAGTGTTATTGATCATGCTTGCCATGATTAGCGGATTCGTCCGATGGATCATCGCCAGATTCAGGAGAGCAGCTAAGCCGTCATCCGTTTTTAACAAATACTATCTATGGATGAACATTGCCGGACTTGCTTTTATCGTGAATAACATGATCCTTGGATACCGTACTCTGAACTACACTACCTATTCTGCCATCCGCATTCATCTTATCGGGAACATCGTCTATGTGGTACTTGCTGCTGGATATATAATGCTGCTTATGATGAAACTGCGGAGTACAGAAGCGGGAAGAGCAAGCAAGATCATGTACATACTGTCCGGTGTCTCAGCACTGTTATTCAGTGCTGTTATTATCGGCTGGGATTTGTATTATTAAAATTTGTTAATTGGGGGATTAAGGTGACTAGAATTGAGAATAGGAAAATAGTCCCTGAATCATTTTTTTTGATATAATGTTCCTATAAATATTAGAGAAAGAAGGGAAGAAGTATATGTATCCGAATACAATACAAGCAATTGCACAGGAAGTGTTAAGACTTCTTTCCAAACAGAAGAATTTACTGAATGAGATGTTAGGAAATGACCAGCTTTTGAAGCATGAAGGTGATAGCCAGGAACGCTCCTTAGACCGAAGTCTGGCAAAGCTATGGTCAAGAACGCTTGAAGATGAGGCTACAAAAGTAGACAGCCTGGAGATGACATTAGCAGTGGTAGGCACCATGAAAGCCGGTAAGTCAACAACGATAAATGCCATTGTGGGCCGTGAGGTCCTTCCGAACCGTAACCGGCCCATGACCACACTACCTACAGTTATTCGGCATAAGCAGGGACAGGAAATACCGCAATTATTTTTCCCGAAACCAGAGCCGTTCAACCTTGCACTACAAACCATTCGTGAAACATTGCTTAAGCTGCAAAGTGAAGAAGTAGATGTTCTATCAATAAGTGCTACGGAAGATGGAAAACAGCTTATTGAGGAGATTAGATCCGGAAAGCTAAACCGGCTTGAAACCACATATTCCGGTGTGGAAGGTATTTATTCGTTCCTGAAATCATTAAATGATATTTCAAGATTGTGTGACGCCAAGAATCTAGATATTCAATCTCCTTTGGTAGAATATACTTCACTTTCAGAATTTCCAGTAATTGAAGTGGAATTCTATCATCTAAAGGGTAAAGAGCAGCAGGTAAAAGGGAGTCTGGCATTAATAGATACACCAGGACCCAATGAAGCTGGACAGGTGCATTTGAGAGGGATTCTACAAGAACAGCTTCAAAAAGCATCAGCTGTACTGGCCATACTTGATTACACACAGCTCAATTCAGAGGCTGATGCCGAGGTTAGACGGGAAATCGAATACATATCGCGTTTTTCTAAAGATAGGTTATATGTTCTTGTTAATAAATTTGACCAGAAAGACCGCAACTCCATGGGTGAGAATGATGTGAAACGGTATGTCGGCCAAGAATTGTTCGAAGGTGAGCTTGCGGCTGAGAGAATCTATCCCGTATCCAGCCAATATGGTTATTTGGCTAATTATGCACTTAATGAGCTTGAAGCTAAGGGGGGGCTTCCGGCCCCGGAAAATGCCGAATGGGTTGAGGATTTTGGACAAAGAGCGTTAGGAGTCGACTGGGAAGAAGACATTAGAGATATTGATTTTGTCCGAAGAGGCGCTCAGAAATTATGGAAGAAAAGCAGCTTTTCTGAGTTGCTCGATCAAGTGATTTCTGAATCCTATAGCAAAGCGGCATTGGTGTCTTTAACTTCTGCCGTCGATAAAATGAGTCATTATGGTAATGAAATTATCCATTACCTGAAGATGAGAAGCGGTAGCGTACATATGGATATTAATGAACTTAAGCAGTTTATTATAGCTTTGGAAAGAGATATAGATCAGATTTCACTGGCATCCCGCAGTGCCAATAAGATGTCTTCTGAAGCTCTTGGTAAACTTACCTCTATGACAAAAGGGATATTTGAGGAAGGCGCTAAAGTGATCAGGCTACTGATTGAGAATTTATTTACACATGGGAAACGACTTGAAGAAGAGCAGGCTAAATTGGAGGGGGCTGAGAAGACAAGCCGTCGCAGGCCTTTTTTTCAGTCATTTTTCACCTCTGAAAATAGCTTTGTAACAATAAATCAGCATGGTCCGAATAAATTTTCAACGAAACGTGAGGCAGATGCCTTCCTGGATAAGATCAATGATGTTTTACAGAATGATATAGGTGTCATTTCCGGTAAAATTCAAATCCAGGTGAACGGGTTTGTAGAATCACTTGAATATGATCTCCAGCAGGAAATCAATAAAGGTGTAGAACCCATTCTGGAACATGCCTCCCGAACGTTAAATAACGCCTTTGATATGAAGATATCATTCAAAGTGCATAACGTAAAGGCGATCAAAGTGGACTTTGATCAGATTTCGAAAGATGCAGTCGAAGAAAAAAGCGTTGAGAAGATTAAGACAAAGTATGAGCGGAAGTGGTATACCTTGTGGCTTAAAGAACATGCAGTTGAGTACACTGTCCAGGAAGAAGAATATCATGTCGATACCAGACAGATTGGCAAAAAAGTCATTCAAGATCTTGAAAAAGTCCAGCAGAAGCTTAGAAAGGAATTGGATAAGTACGTGTCAGAGGAATTAGCCCAAAATCTAACGGAATATTTTTCTGAGCTTACTGTTTATCTAGATAAATTTCGTGGGAATCTGCTAGACGGCCTAACTGACAAGCAAGAAAGTGAAGAAATGCTGGGAAAGCTGCTGACGGCTATGGAACAGTTTTTATCGATAGCCGTACTTCATCGTGAAGATCTAGAGCCAGTTGAGGAAGCCCTGATTTTGCTGCAGTTATCACCCAGAGAGGCTGTGGGTGTATGAATATGGAGAAGGCTGAAGAAGAGCGCCAGTTTAGAAAGCTAATTGAAAGTGTGCCTGTTCTCCACGACAAGTTGATTGTTGATTTGGTGAATGGTATTGAGGTCACGAAGGATCATATCAATTTCCGGGAAGTACGCAATCCGAATTTTTTCTCAAGGGCTTGGGATGGATTAACCGGGAAGTCGGCCAATCGCCAACAACAGATTGATTTAAATCTATCCAGAGGACTCCAAGCGGCATCGGTTTGGCTGCAAAACGTACAGGCCGAGCAGATTCGTAGTGACAGAGCTTTGGTATATGTCTCCAAAAAGCTGGCAGAAACAAGAATAGGTATTCAAAAGCTTGTGGCAAGCCATCTGGATCTTCGTGATGATGTACAGAAACTGGGAGAGAAGATAGGGCAGTTTGAAGAACTCTGTCAGCTGCAAATGTCAGAATTAAAACGTCAGATTCAATCGATTGGTCAGAGACAAAGTGCAGTAATTCAAATGAACAAAGAATTTGACAAATGGGAAAGCGGTGGTTATAGCGCATATGCCCCTCTCAGCCAACTGTTGATTGTTCTGGAAACACTGAACTGGGGAGCTTTTGGTGAATATGATACATTCAATACTGAATTCAGAGACCAGCTTTTTGATAAATGTGTCATTATGCTCAAAAATCATCCGAGTGGCTCCCCCTGTAAGCTTTATCCAACAGAAGAATGGTTGCTTCAGCTTGTTCGTGAACCTCAGGAAACGAAAGAAATTATCGGTTATCTATTGTTCTCCGAAGGACCCTGGTGTGACGAGTTATCACTTAATAGTACGATTCTAGACATGCTCAACATCGATTCTTCCAGTTCCAGCATCAACAAGCAGGTTCTATCGGGAATTCAAATCCATGATTTGCCTTATGTGCTGGACAGTAGAAGATTAAGCAAACGGCTGTTCACCGAATCCCGTCTCCGTTTAGAAAGTGAGGGTCTGTATGTCTCGAGTCTTTGAGTCGTTTGGACTGGTCTTATCCGGGGGAGGTGCGCGCGGAGCCTATGAAGTTGGAGTGGCTAAATATCTCGCTGATCAAAATTATATTCCAGCTGCTTACGCCGGAGCCAGCATTGGGGCACTGAATGCGTCATTCTTGGGAACAGCCTCAACCTTTCAAGCTGGTGTAAAACATCTTGAGCAAATCTGGGGCTCGATTCAGTCCAATGATGTCGTAAAATTAAATAAAGGACTTTTTGTGTTTGGATTTCTGCATGCATTATTCAAACGATCCTTGCAGTCCAGACCGGAATTAGCCCTGGTAAATCCGTTGCTTCAGTTGGCAGCCGATAGCAGTCGTTTTTTTGGACGTTTAGGACAGGTGAGCCGTTTATTAAGTGATAATCCCCTATATTCAAACCTACAGAAGGGACTGTTGGATGACGGGTTTTTAAGGAATCTTCTTGAAGAAGAGCTGGCGCTTTACCGTGTAGAACATGCCGCTCCTATTTGGATCTCCGCCTACGCTAGTCAAGGGACTGTTGATGATATTTTAGCTTATCTTCTCTCGAATTTGGGCATTAAAGACAATCCGGATTCAGAGTACTTTAAATTAAGTGAAATTGATGAAAAGCAGCGTTTATCTGTAATTTTGGCGAGTGCTGCTATTCCAGTAGTTTATGGAAGTCATATCGTTGAAGGTAAACGTTACATCGATGGCGGGGTTGGTGGAGAAAGAACGGCTAGGGGCAACACCCCTCTTGCGCCTTTGGTAGCATCCGGCTGTCGGCAATGTATAGTGGTCAATTTATCTGATGGAGCGATGTTTAATCGCCATGATTTTCCCGATACAGTTATTATTGAAGTAAGGCCGGAGACATCTATTCATCCCGATGGTATGCTATCCAGTCTTCTTGATTTCAGGGAAGACCGTATTAAGGATTTAATTTCTATGGGTTATTCTGATGCAGAAAGATGTATAGGCAATGCGCTACTTGCTTTGAACCTGGTTCAAGATGGCAGACGGAGCACATTAATTAGGGACGAAAGTATCCGGCGACTGGAGAACGATGGTTTTGATGAGATGTTGAAGAAATTGTAATTTTGAATGAACCTCCTGACTTAATTAAAGAAGTAGTATGCAGCCTAGGTTAGCTGGCTGCATACTTTTTTTATGTTACTATTCTTTTTAAACGCTTATACAGCGTAATAAATACGCTGTAACGGTAGATTGCTCCGTATGCTTTATACCCCCTGAAATGATATATAAAAAGTACGGTAATACCTTTAATTCGGAGAAAGACGCACTTTTTTGATTATGCTACGATTTGCTTTGAGAAAGGGGGCTGTGTTCCTGAACCTTGTAAGCGCTTAATTGTCACCCAAAATGTATAACAGAGGAGTGCAATGCATGAGTAGAATGGTTAAAAAAATTTTCTCCGTCGTATTGGCGGCCAGTCTGCTGCTTCCGTTAGGCAGGATTGCTCCGGTTGCCCGGGCAGCTGAAACGGGCCAGGAAGAGACCCGAACGGTTTATCATGAAACCTTTGCGGGCGGGGCAGGAAAAGCAGTCAACTCAGGAGGGGCAAGTCTTGCAGCAGTCACCGGTAAAGTTTTTGACGGCAATGCCGACGGTGCGGCTTTATACGTAAATAACAGAGTGAACAACTGGGATGCCGCGGATTTCAAGTTCAGCGATCTCGGTCTCGAAAACGGGAAAGCGTATACCGTAACTGCCATTGTCTATGTGGATGCAAATGTGAGTTTGCCTGACGGCGCAAAGGCGGCGCTTCAAACTGTAAGCAGCTATGGGAATTATGCGGAAGCAGCTTATGAAGCCGGGAAGGCGGTCATTCTGACCAAAGAATTCACCGTGGATACAAGCAAGGATCAGGCTTTGCGTATTAATTCCAACAGTGCCGGAGCTGCAGTTCCTTTCTATATCGGAGACATTCTTTTTACCGAGAAGGTAATCACGGATGTTGGAGAAGAGCCGGCCAGAGAACCGGCAATACCGTTCAGTACAATTACCTTTGAAGATCAGACTGCTGGCGGCTTCATAGGCAGAGCTGGAACGGAAACGCTGAGTATCACGAATGAAGACAATCACACTGGAGAGGGCTCCTATGCGCTGAAGGTGGAAGGCAGAACCTCAACCTGGCATGGACCTTCCCTGCGTGTAGAGAAATATGTGGATAAGGGCAGTGAATATAAAATTTCAGCCTGGGTGAAGCTGATTGATCCGGCAAGCGCGCAGCTTCAGCTGTCTACGCAGGTCGGCAATGGAAGCAGTGCCAATTACGTGGCGCTTTCCCCTAAGACCATCAACGCTGCCGACGGCTGGGTGAAATTCGAGGGAAGCTACCGCTATAACAGTGTGGGCGGCGAATATCTCACGATCTATATTGAAAGTTCGAATAACGCCGCAGCCTCCTTTTATATCGACGATATCAGCTTTGAGCCGACCGGCACTGGCCCTGTTGCCATCCAAAAGGATCTGGTTCCTGTAAAAGCGGCTTATCAGAACGATTTTCTGATCGGCAATGCAATTACCGCGGAGGATCTGGAAGGGGTCCGGCTGGAGCTGCTCAAAATGCATCACAACGTTGCAACCGCCGGCAATGCCATGAAACCGGATGCGCTGCAGCCGACAAAGGGAAATTTTACTTTTGACGCCGCGGATGCCATGGTTGACAAGGTTCTGACTGAAGGTATGCAGATGCACGGGCATGTGCTGGTATGGCATCAGCAGTCTCCGGCGTGGATGAATACAGCCACAGATGCCGAAGGGAATACGACTGCACTGGGGCGGGACGAGGCGCTCGTCAATTTGCGGACCCATATCCAAACGGTCATGGAGCATTTCGGGGATAAGGTAATCTCCTGGGATGTTGTGAATGAGGCGATGAACGATAATCCGCCAAATCCGACCGATTGGGAAACCTCGCTGCGCCAGGCTCCTTGGAAGAGTGCAATTGGAGCAGACTATGTCGAGCAAGCCTTCCTGGCAGCCAGGGGTGTGCTGGACGCCCATCCGGATTGGGATATCAAGCTGTATTATAACGATTATAACGAAGACAACCAGAATAAAGCACAGGCTATCTATAACATGGTCAAAACGATCAATGATAGGTATGCGCTTACTCATCCCGGCAAGCTCCTCATCGACGGTGTCGGCATGCAGTCGCACTACAGCATTAATACCAATCCCGACAATGTGAAATTGTCTCTGGAAAAATTTATTTCCCTTGGAGTAGAGGTAAGCATCACTGAGCTCGATATTCAGGCCGGAAGCAACTATCAGCTGTCTGACAAGCTCGCGGATGCCCAGGGTTATCTCTACGCACAATTAATGAATCTGTATAAAGCTCATTCCGCCAATATTGCCAGAATTACGTTCTGGGGCATGGATGACAATACGAGCTGGAGAGCCTCTTCCAATCCGCTGTTGTTCGATAAGAGTCTCCAGGCCAAACCGGCTTACTACGGAGTTATCGATCCTGCTAAATTTATGGCAGAGCACCAGCCGGATACTACCGATGCCAATGTCTCCACTGCAGTCTATGGCTCGCCAAAAGTAGATGGTACGGTTGATGCGGTATGGAGCAATGCATCCGAGCTGCAGGTCAACCGTTATCAGCTGGCTTGGCAGGGAGCCACAGGAGTCGCTAAGACCCTC
Source organism: Paenibacillus tianjinensis (assembly GCF_017086365.1). Lineage (NCBI taxonomy): Bacteria > Bacillati > Bacillota > Bacilli > Caryophanales > Paenibacillaceae > Paenibacillus > Paenibacillus tianjinensis. The sequence goes on from NZ_CP070969.1 coordinate 1,677,656, forward strand.
TGGGATGATCAGAACCTGTATGTGCTGATTCAAGTCAGCGATGCACAGCTTGATAAAGGCAGCCCCAATGCATGGGAGCAGGATTCCGTTGAAATATTCCTGGATCAGAATAATGCCAAAACCTCGTTCTATCAGGACGATGACGGGCAGTTCCGGGTTAATTTTGACAATGAAACGACTTTCAATCCGCCAGCTATAGCCGCAGGCTTCGAATCGGCAACCAAGGTATCCGGAACAAACTACACGGTTGAAGTTAAGCTTCCGCTTAACAAAGTTTCGGCAGCCAATGACAAGAAGCTCGGCTTCGACATCCAGATCAATGATGCCAAAGACGGGGCACGGCAAAGTGTTGCTGCATGGAATGATACAACCGGCAACGGCTATCAGGACACTTCTATTTATGGTGTACTTACCCTCTCGGGCAAAAGTGTTAGTTCGGAACCAACACCGACAACAACACCGACACCGACAGCGTCACCGACCTCAACACCAACGCCAACACCGACACCGACACCGACACCGACACCAGCAGCGTTACCCGGCGGCAGCAGCAGTGCAACTACCCCGCAGCCAGTAACCGTTGAGGGCAAAGACGGAATCGTTACAATCAAACCGGCGGTGAAGACGGAAGGCGGAGCAGCAAAAGCAGTAGTTTTGGGCGATCATATGAAGAAGGCGCTTGAACAGGCAGTTCCGGCAGCAGACGGTAAAAAACACATCGTAATCGACCTGCCGAAGCAGACAGGCGCAGCCTCCTATGAAGTTCAACTGCCCGCTCAAAATTTAAAAGGGCAGCAAAACATCATGCTGCTGATAAAGACAGACCTAGGAACGATGGAGCTTCCAAGTAACATGCTGTCCGGTGTTACAGCAGACACTGAGGTATTGTCCGTCCGTATACAGCAAGCTTCCACGGATAATCTTGATGCGGCAGCCCGCAGTGTCATTGGCCAAGGTCCGGTAATTGGACTGAGTCTGACTGCCGGCGGCAAAGCCATAGCCTTGAGCAGTCCAGATATGTCCATAAAGATCTCCATTCCTTATACCCCGGCAGCAGCCCAGCTCGGCAATAAGGGTTCACTTATGGCAGGTCAGATCGACAGCAAAGGAAGTTTGACAGCGATTCCGAACAGCCGTTATGACGCGGCTAGCGGATCACTAGTATTCCATGCCGCGCAATCCGGTACCTATGCGGTAGCCTATAAGCCGGTAAGCTTCTCAGACCTGGGGAATCTGTCTTGGGCTCAAGACGCGATCAGCGCCATGGCCGCCCGGGATATTGTTCAGGGCACCGCTGAGAACAGCTTCTCCCCGGCTTCTTCTGTAAAGCGTGCAGATTTCATCACACTGCTTGTAAGAGCTCTTGAACTGAAGGGTACAGGGCAAGCTGCTGCGGGCTTCACCGATATCCCGGCAGATGCTTATTACAGCAATGAACTGGCTATCGCGCAGCAGCTGGGCATCGTAAACGGCTATGCAGACCATTCCTTCCGTCCGGACAGCCCGGTCTCCCGTCAGGAAATGATGGTGCTCGCTGCGCGCGCGCTGGCTGCAGCAGGTGTAGAGATCTCTGGCAGCGGAAGTCTGGATGCTTACGCGGATGCAGCGGAGGTATCAGGATATGCTGCAGACAGCGTATCCCTGTTGGTTAAAGCCGGCGTTGTTACCGGCAAGAACGGCAGGTTAGCACCGGAAGACACACTCACCCGCGCGGAAGCGGCTGTGATTGTGTACCGGATTTGGGGGCTGTAAGCACAAGCCGGAATCCTGTTTCACGGCTCATTAAAAACGAAGACCCTTCTTACGAAAGGGTCTTCGTTTTTTTCTTAATACGTATCAGACGCTCAATATCCTCCAGTTGCTGGACTTCAGTTATTTTTAGCCACAGCCATCTTCCATCATGATACTGGGCAGCGGAATCGACTTCCGCTTGGAAGGCTTCAGAAAATTCCTCCCGCTTGTCCTGATATTTAGCGAGTTCTTTTTTCCCCAGTACTAGCAGGAGGGTAAATCCGTTGTTTTTTTCGGGGAACATGTTGAACAAGGTCTTCCCGCTCTTGCGGTATCTGATATTCCAGCCGTAATTCTTCCCGCCATAATTCCATTCCGCTTCATGATCATAATTTTGCCTGGCAAATTCCTTCATATTGACCCATGCTTCGTTTGCCTGAATGCCGAGGGCCGGCATGAGTTCCTCCTCTGACGGCATACAGCTTTTTTCCGTAAATCGATGGCTGATCATACAATCACGCTCCTAAATGATCTCGTTCGCTGACAAATCTAAACCTTGTGAATATTGTAACCTTTATCCATATTGGCAGCAAAAAGAGACAGCCCCTTTCGGATCATCATCCGTCAGGCAGCTGTCTCATGCGGTGAAGGGGAGTCTGCAGTATTAATCCATACCACCGGTAAGTACATGTTTGGTTGAGACGACAGGATTTGAATCTGCGGCCTATTCCTCCCGAATGAATGTGGCATTCCTCGGTATCTTTCTTAACCTGATCTTATCCTCCCAAGCAGCCATTTCAGGGCTGGTGGTGCCTCCTCTTTTTATGCGAAATAGTGCCCCTCTTCGAGGTCGGCGAGCAGGCCGGGCTGCTGCGGCTCCCAGCCCAGCAGATCCCTTGTTGCCGGGCTTGCCTGGGCAGTGTTATACAGGCTTGCGAGATCGAGTGAAACAATTTCGCCAAGAAAGCCGAAATGGTCGGCGGCTTCTTCAGCTGTTATGCTGACCGCCGGTATGTTTAAATGGCGCCCGATGACCCCGGCGATTTCGCGAAGCGGAATACCTTCATCACCTGCGCCAAACAGCCTTGAGCCTGCCGGGGCAGATTCCAGCGCCAGTCGGTACAGGACTGCCGCATCTAGACGGTGCACTGCCAGCCAGCGGTTGCTTCCGTCGCCGATATAGGCGGCGATGCCCTTCGCCCGGGCAATGTTGATCATCATCGGCACGAAGCCTCTATCGCCTTCGCCATGCACGGAAGGGGATAGGGAGACGATGGCTGACCGGATTCCCCGCTCTGCCAATGCGAGTACTGCTTGGTCGACTGCAGTTCCGTTGGCGTGGGCTGTAGTAATGAACGGCTTCCCAGTGCCTTCGAGTGCTGCTCCCATGGCCTGAACAGCCCGTAAATCAAGGGCCAGCGCACCGTCAAAGTCGGAAAAATCATTGGTGAACGCCAGATGAATTACACCGTCCGCAGCAGCGGCGGCACTGCGCAGCGTATCGAGATCCTCCAGCGTGCCGTACACCGCCCCGGCTCCCGCCGCCTTTAAACCCGCAGCCTTCTCTTCAGAACGGCAAAGACCCGTCACTGTATGGCCCGCATCGGTCAATTCCCTGACGACTGCAGAACCGATATACCCTGTTGCTCCTGTAACAAAAACATGCATATTTTTGCCCTCCTTTAGTTATTGACTGGCTGAACAGTTCAAGCATAAACTATGAAGTGAACTCTAGGGCAAGCGGCTTAAAGGAGGAATGATGATGAAAATTCAGGAACTGGCAGACAAGATGGGATTAACGATCCATACGATCCGTTTTTATGAGAAGGAAGGCTTGCTGGATAACCGGCATGTCCGCCGGGAGAGCAACAATTACCGCAACTATTCAGACGAAGCTGTCGAGCGGTTGAAGCTGATCAAGAAGTTCCAGTCCATCGGCTGTTCGCTGGCCGAACTGAAGGAAGCGCTGGAGGACCACGACACCAATGCGCGCAGCAACATGCAGATCATAGAATGGATTCACGCTAAGAAACAGGAGATTGAACACAAGAAGGAAGAATACGATCAAATGCTGGTCACCCTGAACTGGATGCTGGAGTACCGGACTCTGCTCATCAACGATCCGCAAAAAGCACAGGAAATGCTAAAGGCTTGGCATGCCCGAGTAACAGAGTGAGCTAATTACGAGCAATAAAAAAGACAACCCCCTTCAGGATTACTAATCCGTTAGGGTGTTGTCTTAACATCATATTAGGATGGTCGAGACGACAGGATTTGAACCTGCGACCTCTTGCTCCCGAAGCAAGCGCTCTACCAAGCTGAGCCACGTCTCGTTCTTCTAAACAATCAGAATTATACGCCTGGATGTAAACGCTGTAAATATTCATTTTGCGGCAGATTTAAGGCAGTTTAGTGGCGAAAATAGAGAGTTCTCCGGCCAAAGATTGACAGAGCCAGGAGCACTGGCTATACTTGAAATGTTAAAATGCAAATCGGAAAAAACGTTGATGAAATGGAGTACGCCGGAGCATGGCTCCCTCAGAGAACGGGTTCCGTTACGGGATTATTTCGTAATGGCTGTGAGAACCCGGAAGACAGACCGGCAGAAAGCTGATTTCGGAGTGCGGGGAAATCCCGCCGGGGGCGCCCGTTAACAGCCGCGACAAGGCGATCGTCTGCAGGTGTCCGTATTTATTAACGGGTCAAGGCGATAACCAGGGTGGTACCGCGATAATAATCGTCCCTGAATTTATTCAGGGGCGTTTTTGTGTTCTCCGGCATACTTATGCCGCACTAATGATAAGACGGGGGCTGTACATGATGAAAGCAAGTGAAATCCGTTCCAAATGGTTGCAGTTTTTTGAGAGCAAAGGCCACAAAATCGAGCCAAGCGCCTCGCTCGTTCCGCACAATGACCCATCGCTGCTATGGATCAATGCCGGGATGGCGCCGCTGAAGGCGTATTTTGACGGACGGGAGATTCCTGAGAATCCCCGCCTGACGAACTCACAGAAATGTATCCGCACCAATGATATTGAGAATGTAGGCAAGACACGCCGCCACCATACATTCTTCGAGATGCTGGGCAACTTCTCCATCGGCGATTATTTCAAGGAAGAAGCAATTACCTGGGCCTGGGAGTTCCTGACCGGCAAGGAATGGATCGGCTTCGACGGCGACCGCATTTCCGTTACCGTGTATGCCGAGGATGAAGAAGCATTCAAGCTGTGGAATGAAAAGGTTGGCCTGCCTGCTGAGCGCATCATCAAGCTGGGCGACGAGAACTTCTGGGATATCGGCGAAGGCCCTTGCGGTCCTTGTTCGGAAATATTCTATGACCGCGGCGAAGCTTATGGCAGCGACATGAGTGATCCTGAAATGTATCCGGGCGGCGAGAATGAACGCTGGCTGGAAGTGTGGAACCTCGTATTCTCCCAGTTCAACCATAACAAGGACGGCAGCTATACACCGCTTCCTAATAAGAACATTGATACCGGTGCAGGCCTGGAGCGTCTGGCATCCATTCTGCAGGATGTGGACTCCAACTTCGACACCGACCTGTTCCAGCCGGTAATTCAGAAAACTGCCGGTCTGGCCCGAGTCAAATACAAAGATAATCTGGAGCAGGATATCGCACTCAAGGTCATTGCAGACCATATCCGTACCGTTACCTTTGCGGTTGGTGACGGGGTGCTTCCTTCTAATGAAGGCCGCGGCTATATTATCCGCCGGTTGCTCCGCCGTGCTGTCCGTTACGGCAAAACCTTAGGACTTGACCGTCCATTCCTGCACGAGCTGACGGAAACTGTCGGCGAAGTGATGGGCGTGTACTACCCGTCCGTTGTGGAGAACCGCGAATATATCGCCAAAATCATTCGCCTGGAAGAAGAACGCTTCCACGAAACACTGTCCGACGGGCTCACTATACTTGGTGAAATATCGGCCAAAGCAAAAGCTGACGGACTGGGTACGATTGCAGGTGCTGATGCGTTCAAGCTCTATGACACCTACGGCTTCCCGTTTGACCTGACAGAAGACTTTGCTTCCGAGCAGGGACTTACCGTAGACCGCGAAGGCTTCGATGCAGCGATGCAGGAGCAGCGCGACCGGGCCAGAGCAGCCCGCCAGGACAACGCGAGCATGAAAATCCAAGGCGGCGCTCTTGCCGAACTGACGGTTAAAAGCGAATTTGTTGGATATACTGACGTGGTAACAGAGTCTAAAATACTGGCAATTGTGGTTGACGGCGCACTTGTTGATGTCGTCAGCGAAGGCGCAGAATGCCAGGTTGTGCTTGAAACTACGCCTTTCTATGCAGAGAGCGGCGGCCAGGTCAGCGACACCGGTCTTCTGACTGGTGGTTCCGTAACTGCTAAGGTTACGGGCCTGTTCAAGGCTCCGCACGGCCAGCATGTTCACCTGGTGACTGTTGAAGCCGGAGACCTGAAAGTCGGCGATAGCGTCCGGGCAGAGGTAAACCGTGAGCAGCGTGAAGATATTGTGAAGAACCATACCGCAACTCACCTGCTGCACAAAGCGCTTAAAGAAGTACTCGGCGGTCATGTTAATCAGGCCGGCTCTTTAGTAGAAGGCGCACGCCTGCGCTTCGACTTCTCGCATTTCGGCGCGATTACACCGGAAGAGCTGAGCGACATTGAGCACCGGGTAAATGCGCAGATCTGGCGCGGACTGGATGTAGTCATTGAGAACAAGCCGATTGACGAAGCCAAAGCGATGGGTGCTATGGCACTCTTCGGCGAGAAATACGGCAACATCGTCCGTGTCGTTCAAGTCGGTGATTACAGTCTTGAGCTGTGCGGCGGGATTCATGTTGCGAACACTTCGCAGATCGGCATCTTCAAGCTGGTCAGCGAAAGCGGTATTGGCTCCGGGGTACGCCGGATTGAGGCAGTAACCGGACGTTATGCTTACCAGTTTACAGAAAGCCAGCTGGATCTGCTGAAGCAATCGGCGGGGCTGCTCAAATCCTCGCTGAACGATGTGCCGAAGCGCATTGAAGCTCTGCATGCACAAGTACGTGAAATTTCCCGTGAGAATGAATCACTTCAGTCGAAGCTGAGCGCTACCTTTGCCGCTGAGCTGACCGGCAGTGTGAAGACGGTGGGCGGCGGAACACAGCTGCTTGCAGTTGCTGTTCAGGCAGGCAATATGGATGCCCTGCGGTCCACAGCGGATGAACTGAAAGCCAAGCTACCGGATGCTGTACTTGTACTGGGCGCAGCGATGGATGATAAGGTTAACTTTGTAGTGTCAGTGCCGCAGGAGCTGGTTAAAAAAGGCTTCCATGCCGGCAAACTGGTCAAAGAAGTTGCAGCAGTATGCGGCGGCGGCGGTGGCGGACGGCCGGATATGGCCCAAGCAGGCGGCAAAGACGCTTCCAAGCTGTCTGAAGCTCTCGCCAAGGCCGAGGAGCTAGTTGCTGCCCAGGCTTAATGATAGAAGGGCACTTCCTGAATGCGCAGCTAAAGCTTGAATAAAGCAGGTATGTAAAAACAGCCCAGCGGTACTGAGAGCCTCATATCAGTGCCGCTGCTTTATTGAAAATAAGACAAGCTATATGTATTTTTGCGAATATTCGTCTTGGGAGAGGTTCTGCAATAGCTCAAAAACCAAAAATATCTATATTTTTGTAGATGAAATGCCAAAAAAAGCGTTATTATAGTGGCAGGATTTCCAAGGCGGGGCATGAATATGTTATAGTGAAGGCAGCAAGTAAGCTGTACAGCAGCAACTTTGCGAAGCCGCCCTCTGGGGGTGATTTTGCAGAAGGAAGGTGTCACAGATGGACTCCATGGACAAAACGGTTAAATTCAATGTGAAGGGTGACGAAAAGGAAGCTTCTTCCCAGGAAATTCTGCTCGCCGTATACGACGCGCTGGTGGAGAAAGAATACCATCCGATCAACCAGATCGTGGGGTATCTTCTATCCGGAGATCCGGCTTACATTCCGCGCCACAACAATGCGAGAAGTTTGGTCCGGAGAAAAGAACGTGATGAGCTGATCGAGGAACTGGTTCGTTTCTACCTGGCTAATCATCGGGTGGATCATCCGAAATGAAGAAGCTGGGTCTGGATTACGGCGACCGTAGAATCGGAGTCGCCACAAGCGATATTTTCGGCTGGACAGCCCAGGCTCTGGAAACCATTGAGCGCCGCGGGAACGGCAATGAGTTCGAACGGATTCGTGAACTGGTCAAGGAGTACGAAATCGGGGAAATTGTGGTTGGTCTGCCAAAGAATATGAATGGCTCTGTAGGACCCCGCGGTGAAATCTGTATTGAGTTTGCCGAACAGCTGCGGGAGCAATTCGAAATACCCGTACACCTTTGGGATGAGCGTCTGACGACGGTATCCGCTGAGCGGGTGCTGATTGAAGGGGACGTCAGCCGGAAGAAACGCAAAGGGATTGTAGACAAAATGGCTGCAGCCCTGATTTTGCAAAATTTTTTGGATGCTAACAGTAAAAGGTGAGGGGTGCGTGCTATTATGACAAACGAGCAGATTGGCCAAGAAGAAGAACCGGAAATTATCTATATTCCCGATGAGGAAGGTAATGAAGAGGAATTCGAGGTCATCATGAAGTTTGAAGTTGATGGTTCGGATGCGAAGTATATGATGGTAGTTCCACTGGATTCCGAGGATGAAGAGAGTGATGAGGTATATGCGTTCCGCTATGAGGAAGACGGCGAAGACCTGCAGCTTTTCATGATCGAGAACGACGAAGAGTGGGCGATTGTCGAAGAAACCTTCAATACTTTGGTAGACGAGCTGGATGGAGGAGCAGAGAATGACTGATTTTTCCGCCGAACAAGCGGTATGGACATCGAAGCTCAAGGAAGTATATGGAGAGACTGTAGAACTGGAAGACGAGCAGGGTAAATCTTCCGTTTACGATATTATTGCCGAGTTTGAGGTTGGCGACCGCGCGTATGCGGTACTGGCTGGCTCCGGAAGAGAAGCAGAGCAGGAAATTCTGCGGATCGTGGTTTCACCTAACGGTGTGCCCGAGCTGGAAAGTATCGTTGACGATGAGGAGTGGGAAGATGTCTCTGAGCTGTACGACGAGCTGACTCTCCCTGCTGACGACAAGGAATAAGTGTTTTTTCACAAATATGCAACATCTATGCTTGGCAAGGAAGAGGGCGGAGTTATTCCGCGCTCTTTTTGCTTGAAATAGAAGCAATTCTAAAAATATATGTTGAATTTGAGACAATACAATTTTATACTTTATAGTCGGAAAGTGAGGAGTGACATTTGAAAGCCGCAATCCGCGCTGTGCTGATCGTAATCCTTTTGCTGGCCTTAGCAGGAGGGGGAGGCGCATGGTATATTTGGAATGGAATGCAGCCGGTAGAGCCTGCAGGCCCGGCAGTAACGTTTACGATAGAGAAGGGGATGGGCAGTTCGGAAATCGCTGATCTGCTCGAGGAAAACGGCATTATCCGTAATGGGCTATTATTCAAGGGATATTTGAAATGGGTCAAGGAAGGCTCAAGCTTCAAAGCAGGTACATATACTGCAAGCCCTGGAGATAGCTATGACCAGCTGATTGCAAGGCTGAATGCCGGAGATGTGGTAAAGGAAGAAACAGTCGTCTTTACAATTCCTGAAGGATTCACCGCGGCGCAAGTGGCTGATAAACTGGCAGAGGCCTGGAATCAGAAAGCGGAGGTCTTCCTTAAAGTCATAGATTCTGGTGCAGGACTTGCTGCAGCCGACCGGCTGGGGATTCCGGTGAATGCAGAGCTTCGCCACCGGCTTGAGGGATATCTGTTCCCCGAAACGTATGAGCTCGTCAAAGATAGTACACCCCAGGAGATTGTCGAAGCAATGCTGGAGCAGCTGGAGAAGAAGCTGGACAGCATTCCGGACTGGAAAACAAAGCTGGATAAGCGCGGTTTATCCCTGCATGAGCTGCTGACAGTTGCTTCACTCGTAGAGCGTGAGGTTGTAGTGGACGAGGAGCGTCCGCTGGTGGCCGGTGTTATTTATAACAGGCTGAATAAAGGGCAGAAGCTCGAGATTGATGCTACCGTCCAGTATCTGCTGGACAAGCAAAAAGAACGGCTGCTGAACAAGGATCTCAAGGTTGACAGCCCATATAATACGTATAAGAATACTGGATTACCGCCGGGGCCGATTGCCAGCCCGGGTCTTGCTTCCATTCAGGCCGCTCTTGAGCCTAAGGCATCAGAATATTACTTCTATGTGACTAAAAAAGACGGTTCCCAGGGTCATCTGTTCGGTAAGACCTATAAGGAACATTTAGCCAATATCCAAAAAAGTGAACAAAGTTCGCCGTAACCTATTAAAATAGAGTTTGATGCGGTTTCGTTTACCGCAAGTGCAGGAGGGTACAACATGATGAACAAACCGGAGCTGCTGGCCACAGCAGCATCCCTGGAAGAAGCGCGTGCGCTGCTGAATGCCGGTGCGGATGCGCTGGTGATCGGCGATGACCGTTTCGGCATGCGCCTGGCCGGACATTTTTCGCTGGAGGAAACGGCAGCTGTTATAGAACTGGCCCACGGGATGGGCCGCAAAGTCTACGCCGGTCTGGGCGGACTCATGTCCAACCGGCTGCTCGATGAGCTTCCCGCTTACGTGAAAGCTATCGGTGAGCTTGGGATTGACGGGATCGAATTCGGCGATCCGGCAGTTCTGGCTGCTGTGAAGTCTCAGGCGCCGGGCATGAGGCTGCACTGGAATGCCGAGATGACCTCAACGAATTACTTTACGGCCAATTATTGGGGCCGCAAAGGCGCTTCGCGGGTTGTTCTGGCCCGTGAGCTGAACATGGACGAAATCACCGAGATGGTGCCGCTTCTGGAGGTTGAAGCCCAGGTGCAGGTACATGGCATGACGAATATCTACCATTCCAAGCGTGGCCTCGTTGCAAGCTATATGGCCCACCAGGGCCGTCCGGTAGAGGATGGAAACCTCGGCAAGGAACGCGGCTTATTCCTGATTGAAGCAGAGCGCCGGGATGAGAAATTCCCGATTTATGAGGACATCAATGGTACACATATTATGAGCTCCGACGATATCTGTATCCTTGAGGATCTGCATATCCTGCTTGCGGCAGGAGTGCACAGCCTGAAGATTGAAGGGCTGCTGAAACCAATTGCCTATAACGTGGCAGTCGTTAAGGCCTATCGTCATGCGGTGGATCTCTATGCCGCTGACCCGCAGGGCTATGCTTTTGACGAAGCGTGGATGGATGGAATCCGTGCGCTGCAGGACCCTGAGCGTGACCTGTCGTTCGGCTTCTTCTACAAAGAGCAAGTCTATTAATTGGTTAAGGAAATAAAATAAGGCAATGATTCAGCCTCTTAAAAAGGGTTGGAACTATTAACATTATGGTGAAGCAGCGGAGGGGAAGTTTGGAACTGTAGGAGCGAATGCGTCCGCCTTTATGTTTGGATTTCTACCGCAGCCAGCGGTTTATATAGGAAATCCAAACATAACAGCGGCCGGAAGTCCAAACATTCCCTGCAGCTGTGTACAACACCGGGATGTAGGGTTTTAAGCTTTTTTAACAGCTGAAGATATGGAGGGGAGAACATAATGGGAACCATGACTAAGCCCCAGTATAAGGGCAAACGTTACCGTCTGGACAAACCGGAGCTCCTTGCTCCGGCGGGTAACCTGGAAAAATTGAAATTCGCCGTGCACTATGGTGCGGATGCAGTATATATTGGAGGCCAGAAATATGGTCTGCGCTCCGGAGCGGATAATTTCAGCTTCGAGGAAATGCGCGAGGGTGTGGAATTCGCCAAGAAATACGGCGCTAAAGTGTTTGTTGCTACCAATATCTATGCTCACAATGAAGATATCGCCGGGATTGAAGAATACCTGCGTAACCTATACGAAGCCGGAATTGCCGCCATCATTGTGGCAGACCCGGCCATTGTCGATACTGCACGTCGGCTGGTACCGGGACTTGAGGTGCATCTAAGCACCCAGCAGTCCACCCTCAACTGGCAGGCGGTATCCTTCTGGAAAGAGGAAGGCCTGCCGCGTGTCGTTCTCGGCCGGGAGACCAGTCTGGAAGAGATCGCCGAGATTAAACAGCATGTTGATATCGAAATCGAGAGCTTTATCCACGGAGCCATGTGCTCCTCCTATTCCGGACGTTGTGTATTATCCAATCACTTTACGGACCGCGACTCCAATCGCGGCGGCTGCTGCCAATCCTGCCGCTGGAAATATGACCTGTTCCAGGATGACCGTCCGGAAGGCACCTGGGTGTCTGAAGAAGAACAGGCCGAAGCTGCTGCTCCGCAGCGTCTTCAGCCAGGTGTAACCCAGCTGCCGCTGCATCAGCCGCAGGACAACCCGTTCTCCATGGGCTCCAAAGACTTGTGCATGCTGGAAAGCATCCCCGATCTGATTGAAGCAGGCATTGACAGCTTTAAGATCGAGGGCCGGATGAAGTCCATCCACTATGTGGCGACTGTCGTGAATGCCTACCGCAAAGCCATTGATGCTTATATGGCCGATCCGGAGCATTACGAGCTTAAGCCGGAATGGCTGGAAGAATTGCAGAAGGCGGCCAACCGTCCGCTGAACACCGGGTTTTTCTACGATACCCCGGATCATGAGGATCATATCTATGAGCCTGAGGAAAAGGCGGCGCCATATGATTTTGCAGGACTAGTTCTGGAGTATGATGCGGAGAGCGGCATGGCGCTGATCCAGCAGCGCAACAACTTCAAGCCGGGGCAGGAAGTGGAATTCTTCGGACCGGATAACACGTTCTTTAAGCAGATTGTAGGGGAACTATGGGATGAGGCAGGGAACAAGCTTGATGTGGCCCGTCACCCGCTTCAGCGCGTGCGCATGAAGGTAGATCACCCGGTAGCTTATTTTGATATGATGCGAAAGAGAAAGTAAAATTTCAATCCACTGGTAAGAGGCTGTCCCATAAGTAGATTTTTTCGAGTAGAGACAGACCCTTTTCATTATTCAAAACCGAAAAACGTCAACAATGTAGCGATTCTCCTGTTATTGGAGGATCGCTGCTCTGCGTTTTTGGTCGTTTGCAGCTTGCTTCAGTAGATTGTGGGCAAGGGAAAGCCATCCGACTTCAAGCGTCACTTTTTCCATGCCGCGAAGCAGAAACCGCCGGAAACCCCGGTTGTTCTTTAGTTGTCCAAATACACTTTCTGGTTCTGTCATTCGACGTACGGCCAAAGTGAAGCCTTCCTCGCTTTGCAAAATTGCCCGAGCTTGTTTCTGGTACCGCAGTCGTTCCAGACTGACAACCACTTCCCGATTTCCTTCGGCTTTCGTACATCTTTCCTTCAGTGGACAGCCCACGCAGCTCTGGCTACGGTAATGACGTTTTCGGATTTCATATCCACTCTCTAACGTTTCCTTGCTTTCTTTGCGAAAATGCAGCGTTTGTCCGGCGGGGCATGTCCATGTATCCACGGCTTCGTCGTACGTCCAGTTCTCAATCTTTCCGATATTCTCTTTCCACGCTTTGCTCTTTTCTTTGTGGTAGCTGCCGTATTTGACCACGGCCTTCACGTGTTCGTTTTCCAAATAGGCATAATTTTCTTCACTGCCGTAGCCGGCATCCGCGATCACCGCCCTCGGAAGTCTCCCTAGGATCTGCCGCACCTTTTCTAAGTGCGGCTGTAAACAACGCGTATCCGTCGGTCTTTGGTGTAGACTGTACGCCAAAATAAACTGGTTTTCGGTGCCGATCTGTACATTGTAGCCGGGTTTGAGTTGACCGTTTCGCATGTGATCTTCCTTCATCCGCATGAAGGTGGCATCCGGGTCCGTCTTACTAAAGCTGTTTCGGTCCCCGAGCAGGTTTTGGTATTGCTCATATTTCAGCAGTCTCGGAAACAGATCCTTACGGAGCCTCCGAACCGCTTTTTTCAATGGCTTGTTCTTGGGCTTCTTCAGCAGTTGCGACTCTAACGACTGGGTCATTTGTTCAAGTTTCTCACTGTCGATCTCGGCGGACTCGCCAAGTTCGCTCAGATCCTGGCCGCGGTGTTCCTGTTCTTCTTGTTTCTCTGCAGCCTCAATGTCGGCAAACAATGCATGTACCTTTTCTTGCAGCTTGGCTTTATGCTTACTAACGGCTTTACCCCACACGAAGGTATAGCGATTCGCATTTGCCTCTATTTTTGTGCCATCTACAAAATAATGCTCGAAGGAGATGTATTTCTCGTCCGCCAGAAACTGAAGCACGGCGGTAAATACCATTTCTAGGACGTCCTTCATCCGCTGAGAACGAAAGCGGTTGAGCGTGCGGAAATCCGGGCGTTGTCGTCCCGCTAGCCACATGAAGGGAATGTTTTCTCGGACCGCTTTGGCGATTTGCCGGGAGGAATAAATGCGCTGCGTATACGCATAGATAATGACTTTGGTGAGCATTTTAGGGTGGTAGCTGTCACGGCCGCCACCGGGATAGGCAGTGTCAAAGATGGTGTCGTCTAGCCGATTGACGGCTGCGTTAACGACACGAACGAGGTGGTTTTCGGGAATATCTTCTTCCAGATCCATTGGCAAGCAAAGTTGGTCCATGGTATATTGAATGTACAAAAGAAACCTCTCCTTTGAAATGGTTGTGTGGTAACTCCATTTTACCAAAGGATGGTTTCTTTTTTGTGCGATTTTTAAAGATTGTAGATCCATTTCCCGCTTAAACAGCGGAGAGGACGGAACGATTGTGGAAAAGCGGCAGCGGTCGCCTTGGTCTCCGGATTTTCACCGCTAAGGGGAATGAAAAAAATCTGGAGAGCACAGCGATTGGAACAACGGTCCGTTCGCGGAGCGTCCACCCAAGTGCTCACGTTGATCCTACTTAAAAAAACAGGGGCTATCCCAAGCAGCCATTTCATGGCTTTTGGGACAGCCCCTTTTTTTGCAAAAAAAAGAAAATGACTTAAATATATAAAGATTATCAGGTAATTTCTTAAGAACTCTAAGCAAATAGTCGGAGAAAACCGATATAGATTCATATAGGGAACGCTTACATAGGACTTCTACGACTTTTATTCTAACTGGCAGGTGATGATATGGGGGCTCCCGAGCAGGAGAACAGAGATAAAAAGCAGAAGGGGAGAAGGGTGAAATTGGGGAAAAATAGTAAGAAATCAGTGGATAAACAACAAGTAGAACCAAGCCGTACAGATGTGGACCAGACAACAGGCAAAGGCAATGGTAAAGGTAAATTCCAGAGTATAGGCAAGATAAGGGATATGGGCTTCAAAGGAGCGCTGAATAGTTCAGTAAGCCAGGTCAAGAAAGTCGATCCGATTAAGTCCGTAGGAGTCAAGCTGTTTCTGATTTTCCTGTCTTCCATTGTAGCTGTCGTGCTGCTACTGGGTCTCTTGTCTTACAACAAGGCTAAGAATACAATTAAGGACAATGTCTCGGAAGCGAACCGGCAGACCATTATCCAGACATCGGATAAGCTGGACATTACACTCAAACAGTATGAGAATCTGGCGCTTCAGCTGTACTTTGATGCACAAATGCAGAGTGACCTGTCGGAGCTGTTATCCGCAGAGTCTAGTTACGATAAATTCGTCGCTACGGATTCGATTAGTAAGAAGCTGTCCAGCCAGACGACTACGGACTCAAATATTGTGGCGATCACCCTGATACCGCAAGCCGCTGATGAGGGTATCATCACGAGCGGGAGTTCCGGTCTTAAGATCGATGGAATCAGAGACCAGGAATGGTTCAAGAAGGTTACTGCTAACAATACAGAGTACACGTCCTATTATTCAGATGAAACCGCAGCACCGCAGAACTATTGGTTCTCGACATCTGTGGAGGGTGACGGCGGCAAGAATATTGCTATGGTAAGATCACTTAAGACTATGGGCTCTGCTACAGGCTATGTCATCATGCTTGAGCTCAAAAATACCTTACTGGAAGAGGCCTTCAAAAGCGTATCGCTTGGAGACGGCTCGCGGATTCAGCTGGTTGATCCAAACGGTACTGTTATTGCATCCTCGGTTCCTGCTGAAGATGGTGTGGCTTCCGAATTCGGCTTCATCAAGGACAGCAAGAACAAGAATAACAGCCAGGAAGCCAAGGATTCAAACGGCAAAGATGTGCTGGCTGTATTCAGTACATTAACCAAGGCTGACTGGAAGCTGACAGGTGTTGTCCCGACAGGAGAACTAGTGAAAGCAGCTAAGCCGATTCTGTTTACAACTTATATGGCCGCTCTTGCATCTGCTCTGCTTGCGGTGTTACTCGGCTTCTGGATGGTCCAGATGATCGCCAAGCCGGTAGCCCGCCTGAAGGATCTAATGGTGGAAGGTGCAAAAGGCGATTTGAGCGTACGTACAGAGTTTACTTCAAAAGATGAAATTGGCCAGCTGTCCGCTTCGTTCAATATGATGATGGAACGGATTACCGAGCTGGTTGCACAAACGACAGATACTGCCCGGGAAGTCTTGGAGACTGCCGGCGAGCTTGGTGATGCCTCCCGTAAGACGGCTGTATCTGCGAAAGAGATTGCCGCAGCTACCGAAGAGATTGCCGGCGGTGCAGGAAGTTTGGCACTGGAAGCTGAGCGGGGCAATGAATTGACCGACCTGATCGGTACTCAAATGCAGAACGTCATTGCTGCCAATGCCGAGATGGATGAAGCGGCACGCGGTGTCGGTGAAGCCAGCGGACTCGGAGCGAAACAGATGGAAGACCTGCTCAAACAGACAGGCCGTACCGGAGAAATGACCTCCGCATTAGTAGATCGCGTCAACAACCTGAAAGATACGGTTTACTCTGTTATGAAGGTTCTTGATGTTATGAAAAATATTACGCAGCAGACCAATATTCTGTCACTGAATGCTACTATTGAAGCAGCAAGAGCGGGCGAAGCGGGCCGCGGCTTTATGGTCGTCGCAGATGAAGTCCGGCAGCTGGCAGACCAGTCCAAGCAGTCGATTGCGCTGGTAGCAGGAATTATTGATAAGATCGTTACAGAAATGAATGAAACGGTGAACGTTCTGTCTGAAGTGGCACCGCTCTTCAAACAACAGATGACTTCCGTAAAAAGCACCAGTGATATCTTTGTTTCTGTACAGGCTCAAATGGAGGATTTCATTGCCAGTCTGGAGTCTGTAACAGGCGCCATTGGCAGCCTCAGCCATTCGCAGGGTGTATTGTCTGATGCGATGGGCAATGTAAGTGCAGTCGCTCAGCAATCGTCTGCGACTTCCGAAGAAGTGGCATCACTCAGCAACGAGCAGCAGAACGTGAGTGATCAGCTCGTCTCTCTGTCCGGCAAGCTGGAGGTTGCTTCGAACCAGCTGAAAGACAAGCTGGCGATGTTCACAATCTAATAAGTCAGCAGTTAGGTGTAGTTATATGGTAGACTCAGGCCGCTTCTTCCCCAGGGAAGAAGCGGCCTGTTAATTATAGGTACTGGACTTTTTCTTGTGAAACTTGGAGCTAACAAGTATAATTATTTTGTTAGGTAAATGTTATGTTGGCTGAAAATGTTAGGTAAAGCTGATTGAAGGAGAAGGACCGGATGAAAGTAAAGTATAAGCACAACTGGTGGTCCTTTATTGGGGACATGGGCATGGAACGAAAGCTGCTCCTTGTCTTCCTGGTTATTATTACACTGCCGCTTTCGGTTATCAGTGTGATCAGCTTCAAGAGCTATACACAGTCGATCCAAGGTAACACGGTTGCTTATTCGGAGAAGCTGATCGATCAAATGATGGATGGGGTCGACGACTACATAGAAGACATGAAGCGAATTTCTTCGATGCCTGCGTATGTAAACGATATCAAACAAAATCTGATCCGCTCCAACCGCTATTATGCACAGAAGAAGCTGACTGAAGGTGATACTGACCGGAGCAGTGTCGCACCAGGTGATTTTGATCTGCTTCTATCCATCCAGAGAGGGATAGAAGGCAATATTTCCTTCATCAACAATATTAAACGGGGGACGAACTCTGTCTATATTTTCGATGCCTACGGCAATGGCTATTATTCAGCTAAGGATGGCGGTGTGCGGCTTGATCTGGATCAGAGCTATAAATTCTGGAGCCAGCAGGTGAAGGATTCGAGCGGTGAAGCGCTGTTGTTCGGTACTCAGGCCTATACCACCAATCTGCAGAGTACGCGTTATGCTTATACGGTTGTCCGCAAAATTGTTGACGGTCTCTGGAACCCGATCGGACTGATCGCGGTAGAAGCCAATGTCAGCAACTTGGAGTTCCAAGTGGCGGAGCTGGACGAGGTGACTCATGGCAAGTCCCTGATCGTGGATGAGGCGGGCAAGGTCATTTATGACAGTGACCAGAAGCTGTTAACAATGGATATATCCCATACTTCACTGTTCCGCAGTGCCAAGGGAGCCGCCGGAAGCTTCTATGATACGGTGTCGGGTAAGGAACGGCTGAACATTTATTCGAGTTCCTCTAAGACAAACTGGAAGGTGATTATCTCCATTCCGGTCGATGAATTGACCCGTGATGTGAAGTTGACCCGCAACGCAACCTTGGCGGCGACAATGATTATTATCGTACTCGCATTGATTATCTCTATTATTCTGTCCTTTGCCCTGACCAAACCGCTGACACAAATGATTCAGCTGATGAAAAAGGTGCAGAACGGTGATCTGGATGTCAACTTCCGCGTGAAACGCCGGGATGAAATAGGCCTGCTCGGTCATCAGTTCAACCGTATGCTCGCGCGCATCCGCCAGCTGATCCAGGATATTTACCGGATAGAGGAGCAGAAGAAGGAAGCGGAGCTGCATGCGCTGCAGAGCCAGATCAATCCGCATTTCATTTACAACACATTGGAGTCTATCCGCATGACGGCGGAAATCAATGATGATGTAGAAGCAGCTGACATGATTTCGATTCTGGGTAAGCTGCTGCGTTACAGTACCAGCGATTTGTCCGGCCATACGACAATGAAGCAGGAGCTGATGTATGTCTGCAATTATGTTGAACTCTTAGGCTGCCGCTACCCGGGAAGGTTCGTGCTGCAGATTGATGTTCCCCGGGAGCTGGATGACTACTCGATTATCAAGCTGGTGTTCCAGCCGATTATCGAGAATGCAGCCTATCACGGGCTTGATGACAGCAAGGAACATATGCATCTCAGTATCAGCTGTGAGATTACTGAGCATAAGCTGCTGTTTCATATCCGCGACGACGGCTGCGGGATGGACCGGGCTACCCTGGACAAGCTGAATGATAATCTGAAGCGTGAGACGCCTCCGAAGAAAAGCATCAACGGAGGCATCGGGATGAAGAATGTGCATCAGCGGGTCCAGCTGAACTATGGAGCGGCATATGGCATAGAGGTGTTCAGCGAACCCGGAGAGGGTACAGATGTAATTCTGTCCCTGCCGCTTCCGGGAACCAGCAAGCCTGAGACAGAAAGGAGCAATCTGCTTTGAAAATGACAAAAGCATACTGGACACTGCAAACGATGCTTCTGCTCCTGTTGCTGCTCCTGCTGTCAGCGGGCTGTGAGAACCGGAGCAGCAAGCAGGAGCCTGCGGTAACGCCGGCTGCGGATAATGAACAGAGTAGTCTGTCGGGTAATATCCTTATGCTGACCAACCGGATCGATCTTATTGAGAACGGCACGATGCAGGGATACGCGGACCAGTTTATAAAGAAGTATCCGCTGGCCAGTGTTGAATTCGAGGGCTTATCCAATTATGCCACCGACATTCTGGTGCGTCTCTCTACCAAGGATGCCGGGGATGTGCTGCTGCTGCCGGTCAATCTGCCTGCGAAGGAACTGAGCTATTTTTTTGAGCCGCTGAGTGCAGAAATGTCTGCCCGTGAGCGGTTCACTACCTTCGCTACTTATGGTGGCAAAAGATATGGCTTATCTACAGGGACAACCACCAGCGGGATCGTTTACAATAAGAAGGCGTTTGAACAGGCGGGGATCACAGAGATCCCGCAGACGCTGGATGATTTCTACGCCATCTGCGCCAAGCTGAAGCAGGCGGGCATTATACCGCTGTATATGAATTATGGTGCGGTCTGGCCGCTGCGGGAATGGGGCAACAATATGGTCAACTATATGACCGGCAATCCCGATTATATGAATGACATGGTTCATGAGAACAGCCCCTGGCAGCTGGATAATGAGTGGGGGCAGGCGATGGGGATTGCCAGAACCCTGATAGCCAGAGGCTACGTGGAGGAAGAGCTGTTCTCCAACAACTGGGAGATCTCCAAAACCAAGCTGGCGAAAGGTGAGGCAGGAATGTATCTGACCGGAAACTGGACGATCAGCCAGATTCTGGACGCCGGAGCTGCTCCGGAGGATATTGGTTATTTCCCGTTTCCTTATGATAATGGGGCCTCGCATTATGCGCCTCTTAACCCTGACTGGTTCATTGGAGTCAGCAAATTCAGCAAAAACAAAGAATTATCGATGGCCTGGGTGAATTTTCTGGTTAATGAAACCTCCTATACTTCAGAGGGATTTCTTCCGGCAGATGATCACGCAGAGCCTTCGATGGAACAGTATCGTGAATTCCTTTCCTATCATCCGAAGCTGGTAGAAGCCACTGTGCAGACGGACGCTTTTATAGATATGGCCAACCGCTCGAAACTGTCGTTTGCCTCAGGAGACTATATCCAGGAGCTGATTGCCGCACCTGATTTACAGAAGGCTTTTGATGAGTTAAATGAGAAATGGTTAGAAGCCCGGGGTGGGCAGCTGCCCTCTTCGCAGCCTTAACCGGCAGAACACCTAATCTAAGAATACATTGGAGGTTATACATATGGCTAAAAAAGTTACGATGCAGAAAATTGCCGATCATCTGGGTGTATCCAAGTTTGTCGTTTCCAAGTCTCTCTCCGGCAAGGGTGGTGTCAACGAAACAACGAGAGAGCGGGTAATCCAGGCCGCTTCGCAGCTGGGCTATTTCACCCAAAAAAATGCATACATGCAAAATATGAAGCGTTCCACCCAGGGGGCAGGCGGGGACCGGAACAAGCAATCGGTGCTGGTGCTGATGCCAAATATCCGCTCACAAACGCAGGACTCCTTATATTGGGGGAAAATTGTTGACGGGATTGCGCTTGCTCTGGATCAGGAAGGCCTTGGCATGGTTATTGTCTCTGAACACCGTGCCGATAATTTCGTGAATATTCTCAATCCGAACGGTCTGCTTGGTCTGGTTGGCGTTGGCCAGATCTCCACCTCACTGCTGCTGGAGGTGCACCGGATCGGCCTGCCGATGGTGCTGATTGACCATGAAGACCCGTTGATTCCAAGCGATACGGTGTTTGCGAACAATATTGATTCGATGGCCCGGCTAAGCAATCATCTGCTGGGTATAGGCCATACGCAACAGCATTTAATCGCCCCGATCCGCTATTCACGCAGCTTCAGGGACCGCTGGATCGGCTTCCGCAGCGCGCTTGAAGAGAATGGAATGAAGCCTCCCGCCGGTGATGACGAGATGTTAATGCTAGAGGATATGGATTCTGTAGTCTTTCATGAAGAATTCAAACAATGGCTGCTCAAACGGAAAAAAGCCAAAAACCTGCCGACCGCGCTGCTCTGCGGGAACGATTTTACCGCCCTTACGGTTTGTGAGGTGCTGAGGGAGGAAGGCCTGAATGTACCGGCTGATGTCTCCGTGACGGGTTTTGACAATATTGAAGATGCAACCAGATGTGTACCACCGCTTACGACTGTACATGTCCCTAAAGAAGCAATGGGCCGGGCCGCAGTAGAGAAGCTGCTGAACCGTATCCACAACCCGTCTGCGCCGCTGGAAAAAATCCTGATCGCAGCCGATATTGTTCACCGGGATTCCGTTGCAGAGCCGCGGAGCTGAGGAATTTACGATTGGAGGGAACAGGCAATGAGCTATGATGTGCATATTACCCGGGCAGGACACTGGACAGAAAGCGGCAGCAAGCCGATTTCACTGGATGAAGCAAAGGCTTATTTTGCTGCTCAAGAGGAGTTTGAGTACAGCAGCGGACTTTCCCTTAAAGGTCCTTTTGGAACGATGACGATCGGGGGAGAGTTCTTCAACTGGACTGATGAAGGGGAGAGCGTGCCATTCAAATACACAGAAGGCAGAATCACGGTGTCCAGCGCGGACGACTATGTGATTAACAAGATGAAAGAGGTCGCAGTAGGGCTGGGCGCTATAGTGCAGGGAGATGAAGGGGAGATTTATTAAACTACTATAGGAGGCTAAAATGAAGGATCAGCCGCTGGAATTGTATAAAGCCTTTGTCGATGACTTGGTTGAGCGGTCACCAGGTCTTTATGCCCGCTGGATTATGGAGAAAGGCTGGCCTGAAACTGAGGAAAATGCACGTGTAAATAAGGTGCTGCAGGAATTAACCGTGGAACAAAAAGAAGTGTTTGCCCTGATTGCTCAATCCTCTCGCAATGGCGGGATACATGATGTCCTTGTCTATTTATCGGAACAAATCAATCTGAATAGAATGGACATCTCCTTTGGCGGTGTAGCGATGGCTAAGGAGCCCTTTGATACAGAACTGTATTATGATTGGGTATGCCGCCGGGAAGGAAATGACTGGCCAGATCCTGAATAACTTCCCCAGAAGGTCTAAAATGTGCAGGTGCGGTAATAACCGTGCCTGCTTTTTGCATTTCTTCTATAATCGATCCACTCTAAGGCTATATCCGAATCCGTGGTTTCATCTACCTTCCTGCATGCTTTCACTACTGATAAGCACCTGGGGCCTCCCGAAGCAGAAATTTGGATGCCCCGCTGAGCATTTGCCCCCCGCCGTTTGCGGTGAATTGTACGTTCAGCGGCGCAGATGTACCTACCCAAGGCCTAGAAAAAACAATACTATCAACTCGTGTAGAAAGCGCTATCACACCTTTTGCCGGCTTTGTTTTGTAAACGTTTCCCGGGAAATAACACACGGATTGACGACGTACGAGTACGACCACTTAAAACCAATGCTAGGGGGCGGGAGTAGTTGAAGCGAATGAGGAGAAGGCTGGGTTACATGCTGCTGATGTTGATCACTGTTGTCGCGCAAGTAGGATTCACCGGAATCGGCCGCAATGTAGCGGAAGCGGCGGATAAAGAGCTGGCCCAGAAGCCTTATATGGGCTGGAGCAGTTACAGTATGCAGGTGTATGACGGTCCGCAAGGCAACTGGATTTCCGAGCAGAAACTCAAAGCAATGTCTGATGTCATGCACGAGAAGCTGCAATCCCACGGTTATGAATATATCAATATTGACGCGGGCTGGAACGGCAGCATGGACGGATATGCCCGGCCTATTCCAAGCACGACGCTGTATCCGAACGGCTTCGAGAACCTGATCGATTACATCCATAGCAACGGCCAGAAGGTCGGAATCTATCTGATTCCGGGCATGTCCAAAGAGGCATATGCGAAGAACCTGCCAATCTACGGCACGGAGTACCATATGCAGGATATCGCTTACCTGCCTTTGCAGAAAGCCGACTATTGGGATATCGGTTATAAAATCGACTTCACCAAACCCGGTGCGCAGGAATACGTCGATTCGATCGCCGACATGATTGCATCCTGGGGCGTCGATTTCGTCAAATTTGACAGCGTTACTCCGGGCTCCGGCTATAACAACACCTCCATCGATGCCCGCGGCGATGTCGCCGCCTGGTCCAAGGCCCTGGCCAGACACGGGATCTGGTTTGAATTGTCCTGGGCACTCGACCACAATTATGTGGATTACTGGAAACAATATGCTAACGGCTGGCGGATTCAGTGGGACGTGGAAGCCTATAATCCGGAAGTCGGGCTAACGCAGTGGGCTAACATTGCCCGCTTATTCCCCGATGCCGCATTGTGGTGGAGAGATGCCGGTCCCGGCGGCTGGAACGACTTCGATTCCTTGAATATCGGAAACGGCGCCATGGACGGTTTGACCAAGGACGAGCGGCAGACCGCAATGACCTTTTGGGCGATTTCTGCAGCCCAGCTGTATGTGGGTAACGACCTGACACGGCTGGACGATTACGGGCTGCAATTGCTTACCAACGACGAAGTCATTGCCGTCAATCAGGCGGGACGCCCTGCGCATCCGTTATCGACCGGCACGCAGCAGCAGGTTTGGTATGCCAACAACGGCGACGGCACCTATAATGTGGCACTGTTTAACCTGGGCAGCCGCAGTGCTGAAGTGAAAGTCGACTGGAGCGATATCGGACTGGTAGGTCCGGCGTCTGTCCGTGACCTGTGGAGCCACACGGAACTCGGCGCGTTTGATACGGGCTTCAGCGGCGGCATCCTGGAGCCGCATGCCTCGCGTATGCTTAAGGTAACGGCCAAAGGCGGAATTTCCGCCGTCAACAACGATGATACCGGCATGCGTTATACCGGCACGTGGTCACGCAGCGGCGGTAAAGAACTGACGGAGGCAGCGCAGGATCTCAGTGTTGTCATTACCGATACTTCAGGAAATGTCCCGGCGGAGCCTGAACAACCGGGGAACGGCAACGGTGGTACGACCGTTACCCGCTCAGTTTACGTCAATGACAGCGACAGCCGGATTCAATATCACGGCAGCTGGAATAACCAGTCAGATCGCCCGACTGGCGATTATAAATCCGACGTGCATTATACCGAGCACAATGGAGATTATTTCGAATATACCTTTACCGGAACGGGAATCGACCTTATTACCGAAAAGGATTCCTCGCAGGGCGATATTGAAATCTATCTGGATGACGATATTACGCCGGAAACGGTCAGCACTTATACTTCCGGCGACCGCGAAGTACAGCAGGCGGTGTACAGCATATCCGGGCTGCCAGGTGGTGAGCATAGGCTGAAGGGGGTCAAAGCTTCCGGCTCCTATATGCTGCTCGATGCGCTTAAGGTGACGGCAGATAAGCTGATCGTGCCGGACGGCAGCAGCTTTGACAAGGAGATCAGCAAGCAGGCTGATCTGAGTGCCGAAATGGTACTGGGCGCCGATTCGTTCCTCGGCATCAGGAATGGCGATGCCCCGCTGGTTAAAGGCACCGATTATGAACGGAGCGGCAGCACGGTTAAGGTCTTCAAGAAGTACCTGCTGAAGCAGCCGTTTGGCGAGACTACACTGATCTTCGATTTTGAAGGCGGCGGGGGCGAACTCTGGCCGATCGAGATCAAGACGAGTGCAGCGGCAAGCAGCTCGATAGCGCCGGAAACGGACAGCTTTGATAAAGCGGCTTCACTGCAGCAGGACATTGCCGTCGCTGTGAATTTGAACGGCAATACGCTTACAGCCATCGAGAATAACAGCGTGCAATTAAGCGAAGGCGATGATTACACCTTCGAGAACGTTACCGTTACCTTGAAGAAGGAGTATCTTGCCGCCCAACCGCTCGGACAGACCGACTTGACTTTCATATTCAGCGCAGGTGACCCGCAGCTGCTATCGCTCCAGATTACCAATACGAACACAGTAAGGTACGTTGTGCTCAACAATGACGATTCGTCGATCAAATATACCGGTTCCTGGTCGCGTAACAGCGGCAGAATCTTCGGTGATTACATGGACGACGTGCATTTCACGGAGCAGAACGGAGACTTCTTCGAATATACGTTCAGGGGCACCGGCATCCAGATGTATACAGAGCTGGATAATTCGATGGGCGATGTTGATATCTATGTTGATGGGCGTTTTGAGCAAACGGTCAGCACCTACAGCAGTACCCGAAAGGTGCAGCAGAACGTATTCAGTATATCCGGGCTGCCGGAAGGTCTGCATACACTGAAAGCGGTGAAGAAGAATGGCACGTATATGCTGCTCGATATGCTGAAGGTCGAAGTACCGGATCTGATCAATCCGGTCACGGCAAGCTTTGATAAAAACGTCTCCGCACAAGCCGATGTAGTCGTGCTGCTGCTGCAGGAGCCGGGGATGTTCAAAGGCATTGCCAGCGGGGGCAGCCTGCTTCATGAGGGCACCGATTACATGTTGTCGGGCAACAAGGTTACTTTGAGCAAAACGTACCTTGCCAACCAGCCGACCGGTACGCGGAAGCTGACATTCAAATTTGGCGGGGACTATCAGAATGATGTGCAGTGGACGTCTAACAACGGTGACTCTGTCCAGTACGTCTTCAAGGGCACAGGGGTTCAGCTCGTTGGACCGAAGGGACCGATGCTCGGCGAAATGGAAATATATGTAGATGGTACGCTCAAGGATACGGTTAACGCGAACCATGCCAGCCGGCAAATTCAGCAGAACCTCTACAGTATTTCCGGGCTTTCGGACGGGATGCACACGATTAAGGTAGTGAAAAAATCGGGCGATTTGCTGCTGATCGACCAATTGAAATATACGGTGAGCGCAAGCGGCGGTTCGCCGGGTACCCCGGACCCTAGTACCCCGGATCCGGGCACCCCAAACCCGGGTACACCGAACCCAGGCACCCCAAACCCGGGTACACCGAACCCAGGCACCCCAAACCCGGGCACTCCAACTCCGGGTACACCGAACCCGGGTGGCACGGTTGCTACGCCAACGCCATCGGCAACACCGTCGCCGTCGCCAAGTGCAACACCGTCACCAAGCGCTACGCCATCGCAGGCAGCATCGCCGTATCTGAAGGTCTATGCGGACGGCCAGTTCAAGCCGGACCGGAATATTACGCGGGCCGAGATCGCTTCGATTCTCGCGAATGCCCTTGATGATAAAGAGGGCGGCAGTGCAGCGATGTTCGGTGACGTCGGCTCCGGATCATGGGCGGCGGAGGCCATTTCCAAAGTAACGAAGCTGGGGCTGATGCAAGGGTATCCGGACGGTTCCTTCAAGCCGGACCAGCCGCTGACGAGGGCGGAGCTGGCTTCACTGATCGTTCCGCTGCTGCCTCAAACAGCCGGCCAGAGCCAAGGTTTCTCTGACATTGCCGGAAGCTGGGCGAAGGCGGCCATCCTGAAAGCACAGTCGGCTGGCATACTGAAAGGTTACCCGGACGGCTCCTTCCGGCCGGATCAGCCGCTTACCCGCGCGGAAACGGTGGTGGCGATGAACCGCGTACTGGGCATCACCAAAGCCGTCAGTTCAGCAACCAGGTTCAGCGATGTTCCGGCCACGCACTGGGCGTATGCCGACATCCAGGCCGCAGCGGCTCCCTGAAGCCTGACGCGCGTGCTTTCATCTTAGACTTTCCCGCAGACTAAGGCTGCCGGGGACCCGGAATATCCGGGTCCCTTGGTGCCATTTTTCGAAGAGGGCAGAAGTATGGCACCGTGGGGTGCTTTTTCGCGTCAAACGGGTGGACCGCTTTCCGGGAATTTGGGGCAGACAGAGGCCCCTGTTTGTATTACACTTTATAAACGGGAAGAGACATATTCAGAGACTTCCCGGAATTTCTAATAAAAGGCAGTGAACACACCAGCTGAAATCGCTGCTTTTTATTAAGTTCCGGTATGATCCGATCCGACAGAGATATACAAAAATAATAGCGCTACCAAAGGGGGAGGTCATTTTATGCTTAAATACTCTAACGTCTTCCGCAGATTTTTAATCTCCTACATCATCATTCTGATCATTCCGAGCATCGGCGGGTATATGTCATACCGCACGTCCATTACGGTAACGCAGTCACTGTCCATCGAGAACGGTGTGACGCAGCTGCAGAAAAGCCAGGATATCCTGGAGCGCCGCATGGCCGAGGTCGAAGGCTTTACGCGGCAGCTGGCGATCAATAAACAGCTCAGTGTGCTGATGAACGAGCGGGACGACAGCACGAATGTCTACGGAATCTGGAATACGATGCAGAACGTGCTTGCTTACCTCCGGCCAAACGAACGATTTTCTCCAGGACTATTATATCTATCTGGCCAATTACAATCTGATCCTGACTTCCGGTTCTACTTACCGTCCCGAGCATTTTTACGAGGTGTTTCATTATAACGATCTGTCTCTGGACGAGTGGCGCAAGGAATTCCTCGAGAAAACCCACCGCAGCGAGATCCGCCCGCTTAGCCCGTTTGTCGAGAGGACCATCCAGACCTCGGTCATTACCTATATGCAATCGCTGCCGCTGGACAGCTTCAAGGGCTCATCACCAGCCATCGTCATTGTCAATATCGATGAAAAAGTGATCTCCAGCATGCTCTCGGGTCTGACCGAGCGTTACGGAGGCTGGGTGCGTGTCAGCGACGAGAACGGGAATACGATCGTTCAACAGGGAAAGGATGCACCGTACATCAGCAGGCTTGCGACCGATCCGGCTTTTGACAAGAATAAGGTCAGCCAGTTTTATGAAGATGATCTCGTCATTACAACCCGTTCCGGAACAAACGGCTGGGTCTACCAGGCCGGTATTCCGCGGAGTGTGCTTCTGGAGAACGCTAACCGGATCAAATACAGATCATGGGCCATCACCGGCGGAACGTTGCTGCTCGGACTCATGGTCGGTCTAGTGCTGGCTTACCGGAACAGCGCACCGATCAACCGGCTGATCGGCGTCATGAGGGAGCAGTTCGGCAAAGAGGAGACGCATGAGCATGACAGCTTCGACTTCCTGAGCGGCAATATCGCCGATATGATCACGAAGAACAAACAACTAGAGAGCGAGCTGGGCCGGCAGCTGCCGCTGATCCGCGATGCCTTCCTCAAGCGGCTGGTCGCCGGCGAATTCGAATCCCGGGACGAGATCATCTATGCGGCGGAGCAGGCGGACATTCAGCTCGGACCAGGCGCCGGGTATGCCGGTGTGATCCAGATCAGCGGGTATTCGGGCATGGACAGCGTTGAGATCCTGAATGAGCTGAACGCATCCCGGCTGCTGCTCAAGCAGGCACTGTCGGAACGGGAGCCGGCGGTATTGACGACGGATACCGGTTCGGATAAGGTCGTCGCTCTGTTTCTGGCCGGGGAAGGAACCCCCTCGGAGGAGACGCGGATCACGCAGATCATGGAGAGTCTGACCGGGTATTTGTCTGAAGAATACCGGATGACAATCCAGGCCGGACTCGGCGATCATTTTGCCGCAGTGAACGAGGCCAGCCGCTCTTTCGAGCAGGCGAAGCAGGCGCTGGAATACACGGTGTACGTCAATAAAAAAGGCATGTTGTGGAGCCGTGAGGCCGGAATCGAGAACACAACCTATTATTATCCGCTCGATACGGAGCAGCGCCTGATCAGCACGGTTCGTGCAGGAGAGCTGGAGGAGGCGAAGCGGATCATCAATGAAATCTTCGCCCAGAACTTCGGCCAGCGTGAGCTGTCCGTGGAGATGAAGCATCAGCTGGTCGGCGAGATGAAGGGGACCTTCCTGAAGCTGCTGGATCAGAAGACGTTCCTGGAATCGCCGCTGTTCGAGAATACCAAACGCAGGATCATCGATATCGACTTTTCCGATCCGCTGGAGAGCATCCGGGAAGAGCTGCATAGCATTATGGAAGAGATGTGCAGCTTGGTCGTAAGCAAAAAGAAAGACGCGCATATCCTGATTATCCGGCAGATGTATCAGTATACTGCGGAAATGTATGCCGATGCGGAGCTTACGCTGTACCGTGTCGCCGAGCATGTCGAGCGGCCGGAGAAATATATCTCCCAGCTGTTTAAGGAGGTCACTGGTGTCAATTATTCCGACCATCTGGTTAAGGTGCGCATGGACCAGGCCGCTATGCTGCTGAAAGAGAGCAATTATACAGTCGACGAAATCGCCGCGCGGGTCGGCTACAACAGCTCACATTCGTTCCGCCGGGCGTTCAAACGCCTGACCGGCATTTCGCCGAGCACATACAGACAGTCGCACATCGAATAACCTCCCTCACGGCTGTGCCGTCCCATTAGGACGGTGCAGCCGTTTTTTGTTGCCTGTGGACGGGCAGTAAGCTGAAAAATGGCTGTACCCCCGAGTTCTGGCCCCTCCAAAACGGGCGAGCTGTACGCCGAACCGCGCAAGTGTACCTATCCAAAGCCGGCAATCATCCACTATGATGAGCTCGTGTAGAAAGCGCTATCACACATCACCGGCAGTTTATCAGGGGGGGGATTATTCTGGAGAAACCATTTGCTACTCACCATACGGCAGTGCCCCACAGAAGGGGTGAAGGGGTTCTGGCAAGAACCGGAAGAAAAATAATGAAGCACTGGCAGCTGCATTTACTGGTTATACCGCCAATCCTGTTCTTCCTTATTTTTAAATACTATCCGATGCTGAACGCGGTGCTCGCCTTCAAGGATTACAACGTCATTAAAGGCATCTGGGGCAGTCCGTGGGTCGGTTTCAAAAACTTCCAATTGTTCTTTGAGAATCCGATGTTCTGGACCTTGCTCAAAAATACGCTGAAGCTCAGCGGCTACCTGCTGCTGGCCGGCTTTCCGATTCCGATTCTGCTGGCGCTGATGATCAACGAAATCCGCGGCGGACGGTTCAAGCGGTTTGTGCAGCTCATCTCTTTTGCACCTTATTTCATCTCAACCGTAGTAATGGTCTCCATCATCATGCTGTTCCTGGCTCCGCGCCTCGGGTTCGCCAACATCGCGCTTAATTTTTTTGGAATGGACTCGATCAACTTCCTGGGTGAGCCCGGCATGTTCCGTTCCATCTATGTATGGTCGGACATCTGGCAGACGGCGGGGTACAGTGCAGTCATTTATCTGGCGGCACTTGCCGGAATCGACCCTACGCTGTATGAAGCGGCCAAGGTCGACGGTGCGTCGCGTTTTCAAAAGATTCGCCATGTTGACCTTCCAGGCATTGTGCCTACCATCGTCATCATCCTGATCCTGAATGTGGGCAATGTAATGGCGCTTGGATTTGAAAAAGTATATCTGCTGCAAAATCCGCTGAACATTGCGAATTCCGAGATCATTGCGACCTATGTGTATTCGATCGGCCTGCTGAACGCGAACTATAGCTTCGCGACCGCTGTCGGCCTGTTCAACTCCTTGATCAACCTGATCCTCCTCGTAACGGTCAACGGAGTCGCTAAACGAATCACCAACAACAGTATCTGGTAGGAAGGAGTTCCTGTATGGCAGCTACGGCAGCAGTTCCTAAGAAAATCAAAGAATCGGCGGGCGACCGCATTTTTCTGACAGTCATTTATATCATCCTTACACTGGTGGTCATCGCGATCATCTATCCGCTGATCTTCATCATCAGCAGCTCCATCAGCAGTCCGGCTGCAGTAACATCGGGCAAAGTGTGGCTCTATCCCGTTGATATTTCGTTCAAAGGCTTCAGCGTTCTTTTGAAAACGCCCGAGATTACGACTGGTTATCTGAATTCTCTCTTCTATACAACTGCCGGCACGCTGATCAGTGTGACGCTGACGATCATGATCGCCTATCCGCTATCACGGCGGACGTTCTTCGGACGCAATGCGCTGATGATGGTCATTACGTTCACGATGATCTTCAGCGGCGGTCTCATTCCGACGTACATGGTGGTCAAGGAGATGCATCTGATCGACACCCGCTGGGCTTTGCTCATCCCGAACGCCATCTGGGTGTGGCAGGTGATCATTGCACGCTCGTTTTTTCAATCCTCGATTCCCGAGGAACTGCTGGAGGCCAGCGAGATTGACGGCTGTAGTGACATGCGGTTTATCCGCAGTGTGGTGCTGCCGCTTTCCAAGCCGATCCTTGCAGTGCTTGTCCTAATGTACGCGGTAGGGCAGTGGAATTCCTATTTTGATGCTCTGATCTATTTGAAATCAGCCAATTTGTTCCCGCTCCAGCTCGTGCTGCGCAGCATCATTATCATGAACAACAGCTCAGGCAATATGGACGCGATGGCGATGGTTGAAAGACAGCAGCTGTCCGAGCTTCTGAAGTATTCGCTGATCGTCGTGGCGACGCTTCCGGTGCTTATCATTTATCCGTTCGTGCAGCGGTATTTCGTGCAGGGGATGCTGGTCGGTTCCGTAAAAGGCTAAGTCCCTGCCCTTAAGTCTATGCGCTTAACCTGATTAAGGGGGTGATCCGCCGGACTTTACGGCTGGACATTGTAGGCAACACTTGTCTAAACTAAAAAAGGGAGTGATGATATTTGAAAAAGAAACTGCTAAGTCTGTTATCTCTGGTCATGGTCTTCACCATCGTTATCAGCGGCTGTTCGAGCAACAACAAAAACGGCACGAACAATGCCGCAAGTACCGGAAACGGTACGGAAGCTACGCAGGGAGCGGACGCCAAGCCGGTTGAAGTCAGTGTCTTTGCCGTCCAGGAATCGGGCATCGATATTCCGACCAACAAGTTTACCCAATTCGCGGCTGACAAGTTCAACATTAAGTTCGACTGGGAGATCAACCCTTCAGACGGTGCCAAGGAAAAACGCCAAATCTCGCTGGCAAGCGGTGACTATCCGGATGCATATCTGCTCACCGCCTACATCGATGAATTCTCGCAAGCCGATGTGCTGAAATACGGCAAGCAGGGCGTGCTGATTCCGCTGAACGATCTGATCGACCAATATGCGCCGAATATCAAAAAGGCGATGGAAGAATCACCTGAACTGAAAACGCTTTATACCGCTCCGGACGGCAATATTTACGGCCTGGGCGCCTATACCGAATGCTTCCACTGCTCGTATCCGAACAAAATGTGGATCAACACGGAATGGCTCAAAAAGCTCAACATGGAAATGCCGAAAACGACGGACGAATTCAAAGCCATGCTGGAAGCGTTCAAAACGAAAGATCCGAACGGCAACGGCAAAGCCGACGAAGTGCCGCTCAGCGGCTCCACCGAGGATTTCGGCGTGCGCATCGTTCCTTATTTGATGAACGCCTTCGTGTATGACGATGACCGCAACTACCTGAACCTGAAGGACGGAAAGGTCGTATCCGCAGCCGTGACGCCGGAATGGAAGGAAGGCTTGACCTATATCCGTTCGCTGTACACCGCTGGACTGATCGATCCGGGCGCATTTACGCAAAATGCCGAAGCGTTCAAAAAGATCGGCGAAAACGCCGATGCGGAAATCCTCGGCGCCGGCGCCGGTATGCACCCAGCCATTTTCATCAACATCGATCCGGGCAACACCCGGTCGGCGCATTACAATCCGTTAGCACCGCTCACCGGACCGTCGGGCATCTCCTATGCGACGCATGATGCTGGCGGTGTATCACCAGGCGCCAAATTTGCCATCACCAATAAAGCCAGCAAAGAAGCGCAAATTGCCCTGATCCAATTGGTCGATTACATGTACACCCCGGAAGGCCAGACTAACGCGGCCAGCGGAATGAAAGGCATCGACTGGGAAGATCCGGCACCGGGAGACGTGGCGCTGGGCGAAGGTGTAACGCCTGTAGTCAAAACCATTCCGATGAAGGAAGGCGAAGCGCCGCGAAACGCCGGATGGAGCGGTATGGGTCATTTCTATATGCCGAAGGAATACCGCGACACCTGGGTACAAGGCACAGACATTTATGCATCGGACGGTTATGAGCGCAGATTGTATGATGCTTCTTTATTGTATCAAGGCCATGAACCGAAGGAACTGTTCCCTCTCTGGTCGATCTGGATCGATCCAAGTGAAATCGATGAAGCCAGCATGCTGCAAACGAACCTTAGAAACTATATTGAGCAGAACGAGCTGCAGTTCATCACGGGCAACAAAGATCTGAGCAAAGACTGGGACGCTTACGTCAAAGGCCTGCAAGACCTCAAGCTGGACCGTTACCTGGAAATTCTGCAGAAGGCATATGATTCGTCAGTCAAATAAAAACATGGACAGAAGGCCCGGGCGCTGCGGGTAACCGGCGCTGAAGGCTAGACTCGATGCCGGCTCGTATTTCAGGCCGGCATCGCTGTTTCCTGGCGGCCGCTGAGAACCGGGCTGCGCATATGACAAAAGGAATATAGAGGAGAAGAACATGCCTGAACCCTATAACAATGGCTTTTTTATGGCGAAGCGCGGAGGGCTCCCCCGTTTCCGCACCAAGCTGCGGCATAACGGAAGCCTCCGGGTTGCATTTCTTGGCGGCTCGATCACCGAAGGCGCCGGTGCTTCGGAAGCGGAATCCACCAGCTGGCGGGCGCTGACCGCGCAGTATTTGCAGACGGCCTATCCGAGGCGAACTTTTGAATTCATCAATGCGGGCGTCGGTGGAACAAACTCTACGCTCGGGGCACACCGGCTTGAGGAACATGTGCTGTACAGCGGTGCCGTTGACCTGCTGTTCGTCGAGTTCAGCGTGAACGACGGCGAGGACCGGAGCGAATCGGTCCGCGGCATGGAGGGCATCGTCCGCCAATGCCGCCGGCTTTCGCCTGAAGCGGATATTTGCTTCGTCTATACAGCGGCGCCTAAGAATCTGGCGGGTCCGCTTCCTTTTAATATTGCCGTTCATGAAGAGGTAGCCGATTATTACGGCATTCCAGCCGTCAATTTCGCCTTCCGCATCTATGAAGGGATTCAGTCGGGTGTGATCGATTGGAGCATCCTGGCACCGGACGGCTACCATCCGCATGATGCCGGACATGCGCTGTATGCCGTATATATGCAGGAATATCTGGTTTCTGCGCTCGGCGAACCGGAGGACGGGGCATGGAAACCGAAGGTATGGCCGCCCGCGCCGCTTGAAGCCGGCAATTATGAGCACGGAACCCTACTGCCATATAACGCTGCTTCATATTCCGCGGATTTCCGGACGGCAGAGCTGCTTCGGGCCGAACCGCTAATGAACTGGAGGTTCTCCACGGAGCACAAGGCGGCGGAGCAGCCGGGGGCTGAATTATCGTTCACCGTCACGGGTCAAAGTGCAGGCGTCTTGCTGTTATACGGCCCGGACTCCGGAATCTTCGAATATTCCGTCAACGGCGAGCCTTTTACGCCGGTCAATTTATTTGATGACTGGTGTCTGAACGCCTACCGTCCCATTCCGGCGCTGTTCCCTGTCCGGACAACGCACGGACCGCTGTCGATTGTGATCCGCAGTACAGGGCAAAAGGATGTGAATAGCAAGGGAACCGGCCTGAGGGTGCTGAAGCTGCTTGGCAACTGACGGGGCAGGTGAAGATAACATATAAACACTTACACCATCGGAGGATAGTAACCTATGAAGCTTGTATACGATAAACCGGCTGCGGTCTGGACGGAGGCGCTGCCGATCGGCAACGGCCGTCTAGGCGGAATGATCTATGGCGGAGTGGAGCGCGAGGTCATCGGCCTGAATGAAGATACTTTATGGTCCGGTTATCCGCAGGACGGCAACAATCCCGGTGCGAAGGAGGCTCTGCCGGAGATCCGTGAGCGGATACGGCAAGGGCGTTATACCGAAGCCGATGCACTGGGGCGGCGCATGCTGGGGCCGTACACCCAGTCCTATCTCCCCTTCGGGGAGCTGCTGCTCTGCTTCGAGCATGGAGATGTGAGCAGCGAATATCGGCGCATGCTTGAACTTGAAGATGCTGTGCACCGTGTAACGTATGCAGTGGGCAGCGTAACTTATACGCGGGAAATGTTCGCATCGCACCCGGATCAGGTGCTGGTCCTGCGGCTGGCTGCTACCGCCGCCGGCAGGCTGAATTTCCATGCCCGGCTGGACAGTCCGCTGCGCCACCATACGCTGGCGGATGGAACATCCTTTGTCCTGCGGGGCATTGCGCCGGAGCATGTGGATCCGGGTTATTTCGCCACGGATGATCCCATCCGCTACGGCAATCCCGGGCAAAGCGAGGGTATGCGCTTTGAAGGCCGGATCGCCGTAAGGACAGAGGGCGGCGATGTGACCGTGGACGGAGACGGCGTCCATGTCCATGGGGCAAGCGCCGCGGTACTGATCTTCAGCGCGGCGACCAGCTTCAGCGGCTTTGACCGGCTGCCCGGCAGCCAGGGCCGCGATGAGTCCGCGCTGGCGGCGGCAATGCTGGAGCAGGCGATGGCCCGGCCATACGGCGAGCTGCTTGCGCGGCATAGCGCCGACTACCGGCCTTTATACGGCCGGGTGGAGCTGAAGCTCGGCGCAAATCAGGCCGCCGAGGAGCTTACCACCGACCGGCGCATCGCAGAATGGGGGGCGCAAGACCCCGGACTGGCCGAGCTGCTGTTCCAGTATGGACGTTACCTTCTGATCGCCAGCTCCCGGCCGGGTACACAGGCGGCCAACCTGCAGGGCATCTGGAATGCTGCCACCCGGCCGCCGTGGAGCAGCAATTATACCCTGAACATTAATACCGAGATGAACTACTGGCTGGCAGAGGTCTGCAACCTGGCTGAATGCCATGAGCCGCTGCTGTCGCTGATCGGCCGGCTCGCGGAGAACGGCGCGCGGACTGCCGCCGTGAACTACGGCACCCGCGGCTGGACGGCACATCACAATGCCGACATTTGGGGGCACACCGCCCCGGTCGGCCATTACGGGGACGGCGATCCGTCCTGGGCATTCTGGCCGATGGGAGGCATCTGGCTGACCCAGCATCTGTGGGAGCATTACGCCTTCGGCGGGGATGAAGAATATCTTCGCAGCTTCGCTTATCCCGTTATGAAGGAAGCGGCGCGCTTCGCCCTCGATTGGCTGCAAGACGACGGGCAGGGACGGCTGGTTACCTCTCCCTCCACCTCGCCGGAGCATAAATTCCGCACGCCGGACGGGACGGCGGCGATCAGTGCAGGAGCGACCATGGATATTTCGCTCATCTGGGAGCTGTTCACCAACTGCCTGGAAGCGGAGGCCGTCCTTGGCGGCGATCCCGGATTCCGGGCAGAAGTAGAGCAGGCCAGAGCGCGGCTCCTGCCGCTGCAAATCGGCCGCTACGGCCAGCTTCAGGAATGGGCGCATGACTGGGAGGACGAAGACCGCTGCCACCGGCATACCTCCCACCTGGTCGGCGTCTACCCGGGTCGGCAGCTCTCGCAGGAAGAGACACCGGAGCTGTTCCGGGCAGCCCGGGTCTCGCTGGAACGGCGCGGCGACGAAAGCACCGGCTGGAGCCTCGGCTGGCGCGTCGCCCTGTGGAGCCGGCTCCGCGACGGCGAGCGCGCGCTTGCGCTGCTCGCGAACATGCTGCGGCTCGTCAGGGACGACGGCCGCGAGGAGTACAGCCATGGCGGGGGCGTGTATGCCAATCTGCTCGGGGCACATCCCCCGTTCCAGATTGACGGCAACTTTGCCGCCTCGGCCGGGATTGCGGAGATGCTGCTGCAGTCGCATCTCCCGTGGCTTGAGCTGCTGCCGGCACTGCCGCAGCGCTGGGCGAACGGCCATGCCGCGGGGCTGCGCGCCCGCGGCGGCTTCGAGGTTAATCTCCGCTGGGCCGGCGGCAGGCTTGCCGAAGCGGAGATCGCCTCGAAGCTGGGGGCGGAATGCCGTGTGCGGACCGGCATTCCGCTGCTTGTGACCTGCGAAGGACAGCAGGTCTCCGCAGAGACCGGGCCGGATGGCATGCTCCGCTTCGCTACCGAATGCGGCAAACGTTGCACGCTTGTCCCCGTAAATGCTTAGCACCCATGGCCAGGAAGATATCGGATACGCGGGCGGTTACGCTCGCTCATTGGCGAAGATATCTTTTGCCGGTTGACTGGCGGAGCGCAGGCTGAATCCCTCAAGCACTGCTAGCACCAAACATCTGTACATGTATAGGAGGAAGCAGGATGAACGAATACAAATTGTGGTATGCCAAACCTGCAGAGGGCTGGTCTCAGGGACTGCCGCTCGGAAACGGCAGAATCGGGGCGGTCGTGATATCCTCGCCGGGCCGCGAAGTATGGGAGATGAGCGAGGTGACCTTCTGGTCGGGCCAGGCGGAGGCCGTTCCTGGCAACGGCCGCGGCAAAGAGGCACTGGAAGAGATGCGGGCAGCCTTTTTCGCCGGCGATTATGAGCGGGGGGACCGGCTGGCCAAGCAGAGTCTGATGCCGGTTAAATCAAACTTTGGCACCCACTTAGGCCTATGCCGGATCACGCTTGATTTTGCTGATGCGAAGCCGAATCTTGCCGGAGGGAATTTCCGGAGGGAGCTGGATTTAAGCCAGGCGCTGGCGCTTAGTATCAGTGAAACGGAAGACGGCTGGCTGAAACGTGAAGTATTTGCCTCTCATCCGGGGGATGTACTCGCTGCGCGCATCTGGAGTCAATCGCTTGAACGCGTCTCGTTTACCTTGACACTACAAGGGATCACGGAGACGTTCCAGACACGTGCTGCCGCGCCGGATACGCTGGAATTCCGCGCACAGGCGACAGAGCGTGTTCACAGCAATGGTAAGTGCGGTGTCTGGAGCCAAGGACAACTCAAGATTGTAACGGCTGGCGGCAGCGTGGAATGCGGTGCAGATACGCTGCAGGTTACCGGTGCGGAGGAGGCATGGATCTATTTTACCGTTGCCACCGACTACCGTAAGGAAGATCCGGGCTGGGCGGAGGCGAGCAGCCGGGCGCTTGCGGATGCAGTGGCTGCAGGGTATGAACGGCTGCGCGGGGAGCATATTGCCGATTACCGCCGGGTATTTGGCACAGTGGAGCTCGAACTGGGCAATCCACAGCAATCCGAATCCGTGCTGCCGACGGATGAACGGATGCGGAAGCTGCGCCAGGGCGAAGACGGGGACCTGCAGCTGTATGCGTTGTTCCTGCAATACGGCCGGTATCTGATGATCGCCGGCTCCCGCGCCGATTCTCCGCTGCCGCTGCACCTGCAGGGCATCTGGAATGACGGTGAAGCCTGCCGGATGGGCTGGAGCTGCGATTATCATCTCGATGTGAATACGCAGATGAATTATTACCCGGCTGAGGTCACCGGCCTCGGTGACAGCCATCTTCCACTTATGGCGTACATTGAGGACCTGGCGCAGGCCGGCCGGACGGCAGCCCGGAATTTTTACGGCGCAGCGGGCTGGGTAGCCCATGTGTTCTCCAATGCATGGGGCTTCACGGCCCCGGGCTGGGATACATCCTGGGGGCTCAACGTTACTGGCGGCCTGTGGCTGGCGGCGCATATGATGGAGCATTTCCGCTACAGCCGCGATGAGGAGTTTCTTAAGAATCAGGCCTATCCCGTGCTGAAAGAAGCAGCGGTCTTCTTCCTCGATTATATGACGATTCATCCGAAATACGGCTGGCTTGTCACCGGACCGTCCAATTCGCCGGAGAATCATTTCTATCCGGATGGTCCTGAATCGGGCGTCCAGCAGCTGTCGATGGGAACGACGGTAGACCAGGAGCTGGTACGGGAGCTGTTCGAGTTCTGCCGGGAGGCGGCCGGTCTGCTCGGTGTGGATGAGGAATTTCGTGAGCAGCTGGCAGAAGCGATCGGCAAGCTCCCGCCGCTGCAAATCGGCAGCCGCGGACAATTGCAGGAATGGCTGGAGGATTATGATGAAGCCCAGCCGGAGCACCGCCATTTATCGCATTTGTACGCGCTGTACCCCGGCAGGCAGATTATGCCGGAAAAGACACCTGAGCTCGCCGCCGCCATAAGGGTAACGCTGGAGAACCGGATGCTGCAGGATGAGCTGGAGGATGTGGAGTTTACGGCTGCGCTGTTTGCCCTCGGCTTTGCAAGGCTGCATGACGGTAACCAGGCGCTCCGGCATGTTTCTCATCTCATCGGCGAGCTATGCTTCGATAATCTGCTGACGTATTCCAGATCGGGCATCGGCGGCGCAGAGACGAATATCTTCGTCATTGACGGCAATTTCGGCGGTACGGCAGCCATTGCCGAAATGCTGCTGCAAAGCCATGCGGGTTATATTCATCTGCTGCCGGCGCTTCCCGCAGCCTGGGGAACGGGCAAAGTAACGGGGCTCCGTGCCAAAGGCAATACTGAGGTCGATATCACGTGGGAGAACGGAGAACTGACGGGAGCGGTGATCCGGACGCATCTTGCCGGGCGGGTGGCTGTCCGCTGCGGCGGACGGAAGACAGAGCTGGATGCGGACGCGGGCGGCGTGTATAAGCTTAACGCCCAATTGCAGCGGGGAGAGTTATGAAGACATTATATTTACTGAGCAACGCTCATCTTGATCCGGTGTGGCAATGGGAGTGGGAGGAAGGTGCAGCGGCTGCCGTCTCCACCTTCCGTGCGGCAGCCGGGTTTTGCGAGGACTATGACGGGTACATTTTTAACCACAATGAAGCGATTTTGTATCAGTGGGTCGAAGAATACGAACCGGTATTGTTTGCCCGCATCCAGCGGCTGGTGCGGCAGGGCAGGTGGCATATCATGGGCGGCTGGTATTTGCAGCCGGACTGCAACATGCCGTCGGGTGAATCGTTCGCACGCCAAATACTGGCGGGCCGGAGTTATTTCCGCGATAAGTTCGGCGTACGGCCGACGACGGCAATCAATTTCGACTCCTTCGGCCACAGCCGGGGTCTGGTACAGATTATGCAGCTGGCAGGTTACGATTCTTACATCTTTATGCGCCCTGATGAGCACGCTGGGTTGCCCGGACAGGATTTCATTTGGGAAGGTTTTGCCGGCAGCAGTGTAATGGCGCATAAAATCGCCGGTGGCTACCATTCGGCGCTCGGTAGAGCCGACCAGAAGATCGCTGACTGGCTCGCCACACATGCGGATGAGCCGATCGGCCTGCTGCTATGGGGCGTCGGCAATCATGGCGGCGGCCCGTCCCGGCTCGATCTGGACGCCATTGCGGCGAGAATTGAGCAGTCCGGGGACTTCCGGCTGGTTCATGCGACCCCGGAGCAATATTTTGCCGCGCTGCCGGAGGCGAAGGAGCTTCCGCGGTATTCGGGGGATCTCAATCCCCGTTTTGTCGGCTGTTATACCTCCATGATCCGTATCAAGCAGAAACACCGGCAGCTCGAAAATGAACTGTATGCGACGGAGAAAATGCTAGCCGCAGCCGGGCTGTATGGCTTGCTCCCATACCCGGCCCGTGATCTGGCGGAAGCACAGCACGATCTGCTGACGGCCCAGTTCCATGACATTCTGCCGGGAACATCCATCCAGCCCGCCGAGGAAGCTTCGCTGCGGCAGCTTGATCACGGCGTGGAAATCACCGCGCGGCTCAAAGCGCGGGCATTCTTCGCATTGGCCGCCGGACAGCCGCAGGCACAGCCTAAGGAATATCCAATCCTAATCTATAATCCGCATCCGTACCCGGTAAGCGGCATATTCGAATGCGAATTCATGCTGGAGGATCAGAACTGGCTGGAGCAGTACTCGAATCCGGCCGTATATCAAGGCAGCAAGCGGATTCCGTCACAGGCGGAGAAGGAGCACAGCAACCTGAATCTCGACTGGCGCAAACGTGTGGTGTTCCGGGCGGAGCTGGCGCCCGCCGCGATGAACCGTTTCGACTGCCGGATTGAGCTGCTGGAGCGGAAACCGGCACCGGCGCTTCAAGTCCGGGAGGGCGCCTTTTATTTCCGCACGGGGGAGCTGTCCGTCACGGTTAATGCCGGTACTGGCCTGATCGACGAGTATTCGGCAGGCGGGGTGTCCTATCTGCTCCCTGGCGCTTTTGCCCCGCTGGCCGTCGCCGACAACGAAGACCCTTGGCGGATGGACACCGATGAATTCCGTGAAGTCATCGGCCAGTTTTCGCTGATGAATGAACGGGAGGGCAGTCTCTTTTCCGGCGTCAAGGAGACGATTTCCCCGGTTCGTATCATCGAAGACGGCGAGGTGCGGACGGTTATCGAAAGCGTGCTGCAGTACAATGATTCCCGCCTTGTCCTCACCTACAAGCTTCCGAAACAAGGTACAGAAATCGAAGTACACGCCCGCGTTTATTGGAACGAAAAAGACCGTATGCTCAAGCTGTCGATCCCGACCGTTCTGAAGGACGCCGGGTACCTCGGCCAGACTGCATTCGGCGTGCAGGAACTGGCTGCAAACGGCCAAGAGGTGGCCTCGCAAAAATGGACCGCGCTACAATCCGCAAAAGACGGTCATATGCTTACTGTGATCAACGACGGCATTTACGGCTCCGATTGCTGCGCCGGCGAAATCCGCTTGTCCCTGCTGCGCGGTGCCGGCTACTGTGCCCATCCGATTGGCGACCGGCCGATCATGCCGCAGGACCGCTTTTTGCCGCGGATCGATCAGGGCGAACGCTGTTTCACCTTCTGGATGAACGCCGGGGCACTGGAAGAGCGGGCCGGCAAGGTTGACCGGGAAGCTCTGATGCATGCCGAAAGACCGTTTGCACTTTCGTTTTTTCCTTCGGGCGAAGGAAATCTTCAGGAAGCCGCAATCATGTTAACGGACGGGACGGTTCAAATGAGCGCCTTCAAGAAGGAACAGGACGGAGAAGGGTATATCGTACGGCTGTTCGAGCCGACCGGATATCCCCGTAGTACCGGATTGTCGTTTCCGCCGCTTGGCATCACGGAGAATATTGAGCTCAAAGGGTTTGAAATTGTCACTTTGCGAATCGACCCGCAGAACGGGGCGGTCACTCGGGTCGGTATATGCGAAGAATCGCTAACAAGCGGAGGAATGAAATCCCATGGCTAACATCCAATCGAAGAAACCGTCCAACCGCCTTTTTGTCATCGGAACCCTGGCAGTCAGTGTCATTGTCCTGGCGGTTTCGCTGGTTTTTCTGAGGAACTCGCAGGCTTCTCCGGACCTCAGCGGTCTGCCCAACTATACGGAAATACGCGGCGAATACGATGCGGACGGGCTGAAATATGAGAAGCAGCCCCATCTGGGCAATGCTTCGGCAAAAGTGAAGGTTATCGAATTCGCTGATTTCAAATGCCCTGCCTGTAAGAAGTGGAAGGAAACCTATTTTGAACAATTCAAACAAGATTATATCGATACTGGCAAGGCAGAGCTCTTTTTTATCAATTTCGCCTTTATCGACCGTGATTCCATTCTGGCTGCAAGTGCCGGTGAAGCCATTGCCGCGCAGAGCAACGACAAGTTCTGGGAGTTTATGAGCAAGCTGTACGATCATCAAGGCGATGAGACGAAGATTTGGGCTACGCCGGAGTTTCTGCAGGATTTTGTGAAAAAGAATATTGCCGGGATCGACTACGACCGCTTTAACACTGATCTCAAGAACCACACGTACATGCTGACGGTCAAAGAGGACTTCAAGACAGCAGGCAATTACGGGGTGAACGGCACGCCGCAGTTTATGGTGAACGGCAAGCTCCTAAAGGGCGGCAGTTACGGGGAGCTGACGGCTGCAATTGAGGCCGGGCTGGCGGCAGGCGGAAATCAATAGTCTATTTGTCATGCGCATCCATTAAAAAGGCGGCTCCAGGCAGAACGATTTGTTCTGCCGGAGCCGCCTTTTGCACATTTGTGCTGGCTGATGCTTAGGAATGAATGTGAGATTAGAGCTGC
This sequence comes from Paenibacillus tianjinensis, assembly GCF_017086365.1. Lineage (NCBI taxonomy): Bacteria > Bacillati > Bacillota > Bacilli > Caryophanales > Paenibacillaceae > Paenibacillus > Paenibacillus tianjinensis. The sequence continues at coordinate 1,720,606 of NZ_CP070969.1, forward strand.
AAATTACGGTCGACCAGCGCGATCCGCTGCTGAACGCAGGCATAGGAGCGGAGCGGATCTTCCGGCGTGTTCAGGACGTAATCGAGCATCTGGTCGATGGTGGTAGTAGCTACATGAACACGGGTATCAGAGGAGGCATAGTAGATATAGATGTCTCCGTTGTCGCGGGCGATCACACCGTTACAGAATACGACGTTCGATACATCGCCGACACGTTCCTCGCCATCCGGTGCGATGAAATGTCCGCCGGGAGCGTGGGTAACTTTGTTTGGCTCATCCAGGTCCGACAGGAAGGCGTAGAGCACGTAGCGCAGGCCGGCAGCGGTATTGCGCACGCCATGGGCGATATGCAGCCAGCCGCGCGGGGTTTTGATCGGAGCCGGGCCTTGGCCGTTCTTTACTTCTTTGATCGTATGGTAGTAGCGCTGATCCATGATCGTCTCGCTGGTAATCACGGCATTCTCGATGGTGTCGGACAAGCCCCAGCCGATGCCGCCGCCGGAGCCGGCGTCGATGAAGCCATCCTGCGGACGGGTGTAGAAGGCATATTTGCCGTCAACAAATTCAGGGTGCAGCACCACGTTGCGCTGCTGGGCGGAGCCGGTCTTAAGATCGGCCAGGCGCTCCCAGGTCTTCAGGTCCTTGGTGCGGGTGATGCCGCACTGTGCTACAGCACTGGACAGGTCGCCGTGCGGGGCATCCGGATCTTTGCGTTCAGTGCAGAACAGTCCGTAGATCCAGCCGTCGGCATGTTTGACCAGACGCATATCATAGACGTTGATGTCCGGGTCTTCTGTCTCAGGCAGTACAACCGGGTGATCCCAGAAGCGGAAGCCGTCCACGCCGCTGTCGCTCTCGGCCACGGCGAAGAAGGATTTGCGGTCATTGCCCTCTACACGGGCTACAATATAGAATTTGCCGTCCAGTTCGATTGCCCCCGGGTTGAAGACTCCGTTCACACCGATTCTTTCAGCGAAATAAGGGTTGGTCTCAGGATTGAAGTCATAACGCCAGATCAGCGGTGCATGCTCTGCGGTCAGCAGCGGATACTGGTAACGGTCATAGATACCGTTGCCGAAAGGCACCTTTTCGTTTTTGCGTCCAATCAGTGCCTCATAGCGTTCGGTTAACTGCGCTTTGCGTTCCTCAAATACTGAAGTCATTTAGATAGTCTCCTTTATGGATGATTTAAGCCGTGCGATCATTTCGAAGCAGGCTCTGCTGTTATGATAAGGGCATTTCCAGGCGCTGACCTTCGGCTCATGAGCCACCGGCTGCAGCTTGTGGTCTACCCCCCAATACCATTCGCCCAGCTTGTGGTCGACAATGTAGCTGTCAATAAAATTCCATGACGCTGCGGCAGCTTCCTGGAAGCGGGCATCCTCTGTCAGCTGGTAGGCATTGTAGAAGCCGACCATGGCTTCCGCCTGAGGCCACCAGTCTTTGTCCTTGGAGATTAAGCCCTTGCTGTCAGCTTCGTTCCAGATTCCGCCGTCAGTGTCGATACCTTCGTTAAGCGTAGCTTCTGCCATTGAGATGGCTACCTTCTGGACGCGCTGCAGAAGCTCCTCATCGCCAAGCACCTCCGCAGCCTCCACCAGCAGCCAGCTGCCTTCAATGTCATGGCCGTAGGAGATGATATCGGATTTCACATTCCACTCTTCGTCCATGAACAGGAGGAAATGCTTGCCTTCATCATCCACGATGTGTTCGAGCATGGTCTCAATCAGTTCCGCCAGCTTGACCCGCAGCTCCTCTGATTTCCATACCCGGTAAAGGCCTGTATAGCCCTCGAGAACATGCAGGTGCGTGTTCATCGATTTTTTCTCGTTCATATCCTTGGCGCTGAGGGACAGGTCATCGGTCAGCTGCCAGTCGCGTGCTAGTGCTTCAATATACCCTTTATAAAGCTGATCATAGCCGTGTTTCTCCAGGAGACGGAACAGCTCTACAGCTTGCTCCAGGGCTTCTGCATGTCCAGTGGCATGATGATACTCGGCCAGGGCATAAATCGCGAAGGCTTGGCCGTACACCTGCTTCTTCAGCTGGGAAGGTACACCCGCTGCATCTACCATCCAATATAATCCGCCGTATTCCTTGTCTAGGAAATGCTCAAGCAGATAACCGTGGGCGCGTTCGGCGATGGCGAGATATTCGGCTTTACGGTACGTACGGTAAGCTGCCGCAAAGGTCCAGAGAATCCGCGCATTGAGTACAAGGCTCTTTCCGGCGCCTTCCACAATATTCAGCTGATTGTCAATCTCGCCGACAAAACCGCCGTGCTGCTCATCCAGGGTATGCTTCATCCAGAAGCCGAGGATATTGTCCTGAAGCTCCTGCTCCAGCGATTTCAGCCATTGTTCAGGTGAATTCTTCATCGCAGATGATTCACTCCTAACCATTGATTTTGGAAGTGTAGTAGTTTTTGATAACCGGTGCCGCTGCCTTGCCGTACATGCAGTAGTCATCATTAACAGGTGCTTCTTCGGGCAAATAGAGGCTTGCCGGCCAATCCCACAGCATAAAGCCCTGTACCCAGTCCCGGCCTTCACAGCTGCCGAACATGGCATGGTAGAAACGGCTCTGCTCTTCTTCGCTCGGTTCACCTGCCAGCGTCCAGTCATTGGGGATGGCTGCGCTGCCCGTTCGGCTGGGACAGCCCGCTTCCATGAAGAAAAACGGTTTGTCCTGCTTCTTCACCACAGCTTCAATCCGGTCCAGCTGAGCTCCCCAATCGTGATCGGGATAGTAGCCGCTGGAGGAAATGACATCGAGCGCATCCCACCAGGTCACATTATCCTCCTGATACTTGTCGCAATTGTACGTAATAACGCCGCTATAGACCTTACGGACTTCAGCAATCAAAGCCCGCCACTCTGCTTCGCGTCTGTCCGCCTGAACCAGTTCACAGCCGATGCAGAACATTTCGCAGCCGCTTTCTTCAGCGATCGCAGCATAATGCAGAATAAAGGCAGTATAAGAGCGAAACCACTCCGACCATTTGGGCTCGCAGGGAACATCCTTGTCGAAAAAGTTGATATGAGCCCGCCAAGTGCCGTCTGCGCAATTGACGATCGGTTTCAGGCAGACCTTCAGCTGCAGGGACTTAGCCTTGCGGATGGCCCACAGCACCTCATCATCAGTCACTGTCGGCAGTTCCCAGTAAGGAATTACTGTAGATTGCGGGGTGGCTTGGATAGCACTGAAGGCGATGGCTGTCCAATTCGCTCCGGTAACCGATTTCATAAGCTCCATTGAAGTCCCGGATTCTTCTGTCGCCCACGTTCCGCGCCTGCCCATAAAGCCCCAGGTAACGCCTCCGACGTATTCATTCAGCAGTGACATTTGGAAACCTCGCTTTACTAGAATATAGGCTTTGACAGCATAACAAAAATTGAGTTTTGTTATATTATTATTATAAAAGTGTTGATTATTGATAACAACAATACAATTAAGTTATAACCCTTTTCAGGTATGATTTCAAGGGGGAAATGTGTAAAGTAAACAGAAGACTATAAAAGAGCAACACAGCACATTTTATATTGTAGGAAGGAAGCCTATAATGAAATGGTAGCGCAATCATTCCGCACGGATATTACAACTGGAGGCGATTTTCTAAGTGATCAAAGTCATGATAGCGGATGATGAGGAAGTTATTCGCCGTGGGCTTGAGAAGATTACTTCCAGAATGGATTTGGAAGTGGAGGTTATCGGCTCTCACGGCAACGGCCTGGAGGCGTGGAACCAGCTTTCTGCTTTATCGGAAGAGGACATCGACCTGCTGATTACGGATATCAAAATGCCGAGAATGGACGGCTTTAAGCTGATAGAAGAAGCCCGCGGCCATATGAAGAACCTGCCGATTGCAGTGCTGAGCGGCTTTAGTGATTTTGACTATGTCCGGCGGGCTATGCGATTCGGCGCCCTGGATTATCTGCTCAAGCCCATTGAGAAATCACAATTATATGAGCTGCTGAAGAGAGTGGAGGAGAACAAGAAGCTTCAGGCTGCTGAACCGCAGCAGGAGGCGGTGCAGGCGTCCGAAGGCGGAGAGCATTATGTGGTCGAGCAGACCAAAAGCATTCTGGAGAAGGAATACAACCACAATTTTGAACTGGAGCGACTGGCGGAGACGGTTGGAATGAATGCCAGCTATATCAGCCGCTTATTCAAATATAAGACCGGACAGACCATTACGGAGTATCTGATTGGAATACGGATTGCCAGGGCTAAAGAGCTGCTTACCGGACGGCCTGATCTTAAAAATTATGAGATTGCGGAAATGGTCGGCTACAGTGACCCGGTGTATTTCAATAAGCTGTTTAAAAAGATATGCGGTATGACTCCCAAAGATTATAAAAGCGGTTGCAGAGTTCCAAAAAACTGAACCCGGTTTACACGTATTAATAGGAAAGGATTTATCCAAGGAGGGCGAATAGCCCTCCTTTTTGGAGTTGTTTTGAAATTGATGATAAATAAACAAAACAAAAATAACAAATATAAGACCAGAAAAAACAATTGAAACCATCGTTTTGGGTGTGATAACGATTTATAATAAGCTTGTAAGCGATACCAACACTCTTTTCAAGACGATTTAAGCGTAAGGCAAGTATTTTTAGCGTTTTGATCGTTTCGACATGAAAAGTTTGTTAGTTTTTTGTTATTAATTATCGTGAATCGAAGAGAGGGGTCAAAAAAGCAATGAAGAAGACCAAAGCAGTTACAGGTTTGGCAGCACTCACGCTAATGGCGGGTTTATTCGCAGGCTGTTCATCCAACAACAACAACGCGGATAATGCAGCAGCAACAAATGCAGGAAATACAGGAACAGGTACGGAGGCTACTGCTGCCCCTGAAGGCGATGCAGCTAAGGATATCAAAGGTGATATCACAGTAATCACACAGCGTACGGATATCGTTGATACCGTATTCAAAGACTATGCAGCCAAATTCAATGAGAAATATCCGAATGTCAAAGTCAACTTCGAAGCGCTGTCCAGCTACGAGGATCAGATCAAGATCCGTATGAGCACCAATGATTACGGTGATGTCCTTCTGCTTCCTACAAGCGTTGCCATTAAAGATCTTCCGGATTTCTTTGAGCCGCTGGGCAAAATGTCCGATCTGGAGCAGCAATATACTGGCCTTGAAGAACGCAGTGTAGACGGCATTTCCTACGGTATTCCAATTACCGTTAACTTCTCCGGTGTGATTTACAACAAGCAGGTGTTCAAGGATGCGGGAATTACAGAAGTTCCAAGAACCTTTGAACAGTTCCAGACGGCTTTGCAGAACATCAAAGACAAGACCGATGCCGTTCCGCTGTATACGAACTATGCCGCAGGCTGGACGCTGACCCAATGGGAAGCTGATCTGGCTACCGTTGCCGGCGACCGTGAATATGTCAATATCGCTCAGGTTGCTTCGGATGACAACTTCGTGCAGGGACAACCGCACTACGACCTGTACAAAGTAATGTACGACGCAGCGAAGAACGGTCTGATTGAAGAAGACCCTACAACAACTGACTGGGAAACTTCCAAGGCTGACCTGGCTAACGGCAAGATCGGTACGATGATGCTCGGCTCCTGGGCAATCGGCCAAATCAAAGGACTGGCTACCAATCCTGATGATGTCGGCTTCATGCCTTTCCCTACCAATGCCAGCAAAATCCTTGTCCCGCTGTCCGATGACTACAACCTGGGTATCAGCCTGCACAGCAAAAACAAAGAAGCGGCAAGAGCATGGGTGGACTGGTTCATCAACGAATCCGGCTATCCGACCACTGAAGGCGGCGGTATGAGCCCGGTTAAAGGCGCTGAGCTTCCGGAAATCCTTAAACAATTTGAAGGCACGGACGTAACGTTCGACACCCTTGCACCAGCTAAAGCCGGCGAAGAAGGCTGGGTGGATGCAATTGATAAAGAAGCAGAAATCGGGCTCTGGCAGCCTGACTTCAAGAAAGTTATTATCGAAGCTGCAATCGGCAACCGCAAGGATTCCTATGACGATATCATGAAAGACCTGAACGACAAATGGAAAGCGGCAAGAGCTAAGGTTACTGCTGCGAAGTAATTTTTAAACGCAGAGTGAAGACAGATTCAAGAGAACGGGGAGATGCCATAGCGCATTTTCCCCTTCACTTTTGCGGGATTTGGACAGGGTTTGGAGTTATTAGCATGTGTTCTTAGGAGGTGTGGAGAGATTGTCCAACTTGAGCTATAAAAATCAGCGGATTTTGATCATTTTTTTATTCTCGTTAGTTCCGGTAGTGCTGCTGTTGACGTTCTCCTATTTACCCGTATTCAAAATGTTCCAGTACAGCTTCACAAGCTGGGACGGCTTCAGCAAAAACATGGAGTATGTCGGGTTCGACAACTACAAGACGATCTTCACCAAACCGGAGTATTTTGCCGTATTTAAGGTCAGTCTGTATTATTTCTTTGCTACGTTTGTGCAGATGGGGCTGGCCCTGTATTTTGCGACGATCCTGAGCTTTAATGTCCGTCTGAAGAACTGGTTCAAAGGAATTCTGTTCTTCCCGACTCTGCTCAACGGGGTAGCTATCGGGTTCATCTTCCTGTTTTTCTTCAAGCCGGAGGGTACGCTCAATACAATGCTAGACCTGGTCGGACTTGGAGCCTGGCAGCAGAAATGGCTGCTGAATCCGCATCTGATCAATATTTCCCTCGCCTTTGCTTCGGTCTGGAGATATATGGGGATGAACTTCATCATTTTCCTTGGAGCGATATCTTCGATCGGCAGTGATATTTATGAGGCTTCGGAAATTGACGGCGCCAATCGCTGGCACCAGTTCAGACATATTATCATTCCAAGTATCAAAAAAATTCTGCAGCTCAATCTGATCCTCGCGGTGAGCGGAGCGATCGGTGTCTTCGAAATTCCGTACGTCATGACTGGCGGCTCTAATGGCAGTGGTACGTTTGTCATCCAGACCGTTGATGTGGCCTTCAAATACAGCAAGCTGGGTCTTGCTTCGGCGATGGCTGTGGTGCTGCTGGGTATCGTTGTTATTGTGACTATTCTGCAGCGTGTGCTGATTAAGGAGGAGAAGTAAGATATGCATACTTTTAAATACACCGCAGCTTCTTTCTTCAAATATCTTACCTTAGTCTTAGGCGCACTAGCCGCACTGATTCCGATTCTGGTTGTCTTTTTCGCATCGCTCAAAACCAATGCGGAGTACGCCAGCACCGGGCCGCTTACCCTGCCGGAGAACTGGCTGAATTTCAGCAACTACACCAAGGCTTTTGTAGATGGCAATATGCTGCTCGGCTTCATGAACACCATTATTATCGTGCTTATTTCCATTGCCGGAGCTACGCTGACCGGATCAATGATGGCCTATATTCTGGCCCGTTTCAAATTCAAAGGCAGCAAGCTGCTGATGGGCGCTTTTCTGCTGGCAACCCTGATTCCGGGTGTGACCACGCAGGTCGCTACCTTCCAGATCATCAACTCGCTGGATTTGTTCAATACGCGCTGGGCGCCGATCCTGATGTATCTCGGTACCGACATTATCGCGGTTTATATTTTCATGCAATTCCTGGATTCAATTTCCGAGTCGCTGGATGAATCAGCCATGCTGGACGGTGCATCGTACTGGACGATTTACTGGAGAATTATTTTGCCGCTGCTGAGTCCTGCGATTGTCACGGTCATTATCGTGAAGGGTGTCAATATCTACAATGACTTTTACACGCCTTTCCTGTACATGCCAAAGAGCAGCCTCCAGGTCGTTTCCACCGCGCTGTTCAAATTTAAAGGGCCTTACGGCTCGCAGTGGGAGGTTATCTGTGCCGCGATAATGATTGCGATCATCCCGACACTGATTGCCTTCATCTCCTTGCAAAAGTACATCTATAACGGCTTTGCACAAGGCTCGGTAAAATAAAGCTGGTTATTTGATTAGTTGGAATTCACCGCAGCCTAGGCTGCACTATTTTGAGAGGAGCTTATTTATGAAAGAAGTACAGCTGATCGGCAATCATCTGCCGAACATTCCCTGGCAAGACAGACCGGCAGGCAATGACAATCCGGTGTGGAGACATAATGACAACCCGGTTATTAAACGCAATCCGGCCAAAGGCGTTGCCCGGATCTTTAACAGTGCCGTTATTGCCTATGAAGGCAGCTTCCTCGGCGTATTCCGTGTAGAGGATAATACGACCCGCCCTCACCTGCGGATGGGCCATAGCGCCGACGGTCTGGAGTGGAAAATCGACGACGAGCCGATTCAGTTTACCGACGAAGAAGGCAAGCCGTACGCACCGCGTTATGCCTATGACCCCCGTCTTGTAAAAGTTGAAGATACGTATTACATCATCTGGTGTACAGATTTCTACGGTGCAGCCATCGGGGTAGCCAAAACCCAGGATTTCAAAACATTCGTTAGCCTGGAAAATCCGTTCCTGCCCTTCAACCGTAACGGCGTATTGTTCCCTAAGAAGCTTAATGGCAACTTTGTGATGCTGTCCCGTCCGAGCGACAGCGGTCATACCCCGTTCGGTGACGTGTTCCTGAGCGAAAGCCCGGATTTCGTCTATTGGGGCAAACACCGTCATGTCATGTCTAAAGGCGGTCAAGGCTGGTGGCAAAGTACTAAGATCGGCGGCGGGCCTGCACCGATTGAGACTACCGAAGGCTGGCTAATGTTCTATCACGGCGTAACCACAACCTGCAACGGCCTTGTGTACAGCATGGGTGCGGTGATTCTCGATAAAGACGAGCCGTCCAGAGTTAAATACCGCTCCAGAAACTTCGTGCTTACACCGGAAGAATGGTATGAGGAAAGAGGCTTCGTTAATAACGTGCTGTTCCCTTGTGCAGCACTAACCGACGCCGAAACCGGCCGCATCGCCATCTACTATGGCGCTGCAGACACCTATGTAGGCGTGGCTTATACCACCGTGCAGGAAATCGTTAATTATGTCATCGAAACCCATGAAGAAGTTGGCGACGACGCGGGTCTCGGCAAGATTTAGGACGGAATAGCTATTGTCCGCAGCCGAGTTGCTGCACAGAGCGAAAACCCATTTACAATGGGTTTTCGCTCTGTTTCTATCCAAACTTCATCTTCCATTTGCCTAATCTAAAATTAACCCTGAGGAGAATCATCATGAACGAACGATCCCTGCCCCAATTACAAGCCTATAAAGGCATTAGCCCGAAGCCTGCTGATTTCGACCAGTACTGGGAACGCGCGCTGTGTGAACTGGATGCCCAGCCGCTGGATTATGAACTGGTGCCAGCCGAATTTACGAGCGAGCTGGCTGAATGTTTTCATCTGTATTTTAGAGGCGTAGGCGGAGCCAGAGTGCATTGTAAATATGTAAGACCGAAGAAGGCAGCCGGTGAGAAGGGGCCCGGAGTGGTCATGTTCCACGGTTACTCCTGCGACAGCGGTGACTGGCTGGAGAAAGTTGCTTATGCCGCCCACGGATTCAGTGTGCTGGCAATGGATTGCCGCGGCCAGGGCGGACTGTCCGAAGATAATCTGACAGTTCAGGGGACAACCATCCGCGGACATATTATCCGGGGGATTGATGACCCTGATCCGGACAATCTGTACTACCGCAATGTATTTCTTGATACCGCACAGACGGCGCGTATTCTGATGGCGATGCCGGAGGTGGATCCTGCACGTGTCGGTGCATCCGGACTGTCACAAGGAGGAGGACTTACAGTAGCCTGCGCTTCTCTGGAGCCCCGTATTGCGGTTGCTGTCCCGGTCTATCCGTTCCTCTCCGATTACAAGCGGGCTTGGGAAGCGAATATTACAACCTCTGCTTATGAGGAAATTAACTATTATTTCCGCTTCTTTGATCCGCATCATCTGCGGGAGGATGAGATTTTTAACCGCCTTGGGTACATTGATATTCAGAATCTGGCAGACCGGATACAAGGCAAGGTGTTATGGGTAACCGGGCTCGTGGATACGATCTGTCCGCCTTCGACACAATTCGCTGCATACAACAAAATCACAGCACCGAAAGACCTAATGGTATATCATGAATACGGTCATGAGTATTAACCTTATCTTGCAGACCGGATGCTTCAGATGCTCATGACCTTGTAACGGGATTAACCCTTACAGGAATAATGTGGATCTGGCGGTGAGTTTTTTGAGTAAATCAAGAGCAAGCGGTAAAGGAATATCCTGGCTGCGCCCCTCCAAGTCGATAGGGATGCGGCTTTTTTTAGTGTTTTTTATTTCCACTATGGGAATCGTGCTGTCACTCGGCTACACTTCTTATTCCGTAGCCAAACAAACGATTGAGGACAATGCGCTGTTAGCTAACGAACAGACGGTGAAGCAGACTGCAGAGAAACTCGATGTCATTTTGCTGCGTTTTGAAGACAGGCTGGGAGAGCTGTTCTATAACAAGACTATTCGGCAGGCTGTAGAGTCCGGTGCTGCATCCGGTGCAGACCAAGAGGAACGCAAGGCTGAAGCCGGCCGGATCCAGGCTGAACTGGACAGCTGGCTGGAAGCAGCGGGTAATATACAAGCGGTTTATCTCGTCCCCCGGAAGGAGAGTCTATCTACTTCTGCGGCGGGGGCTGCGGATAGTGCCTTTATGGATGGAATTCGGGAGAACAACTGGTTTAAGCAGCTGCAGGAGAAGCCTCAGAGTCTATGGATTACTCAGGGGTTGAAGCAGGGAGAGGCTGATGGTGTCGTCCGTTTTGTCAAATCCGTATCCGTTGATTCCGGCAAGGCGGACTATGTGGCAATTTGCGATATCCAGACGACAGAACTGGAAGGCCAGCTCAGCAAGGTCAGTCTAGGGAAAGATTCGTACATTCAGCTGCTGACCGGCAAAGATGAGTTGATTGCTACTTCCCAGCATCAGGAGGCGGATTCTTATCTGCGTCTGGGCGGAACCCTGTTCAAGGGGGTAAGCCAAGCATCAGGCTCTTTGCCGACCAAGGATGAAGAAGGCAAATCGATTCTGGCGGTGTATGGAACACTCGCGAGTTCAGGCTGGAGAGTGCTCGGTGTAGTGCCTTCGGAGAATTTGACCAAGGATGCAGGACGTATCCTGAATACGACGTACATTGCCGTTGCTGCTGCAGCACTAATTGCCGTTCTCATCGGTCTGTGGATGGTAAGGATGGTCTCAAGTCCTCTGATCCGGCTGAAGAACCTGATGTTTCATGGTGCGGAGGGAGATTTGCGGGTACGTACCCAAGTGACTTCCCGGGACGAGATCGGCCAGTTGTCCGGTTCGTTCAATATTATGATGGAACGCATCAATGAGCTGATTGTGCATACGAATGAGACAGCCCGTGAAGTGCTTGAGACTGCGGATGCACTGGGAAGCGCATCACGCAAAACCGCCTCAGCGGCTAAGGATATTGCCTCGGCAACAGAGGAGATTGCCGGCGGCGCAGGCAGCTTAGCCCTGGAAGCAGACCGGGGAAATGAAATGACGGAGCAAATCTCCGGACGGATGAGCAACGTCATTGCCGCTGCCCATGAGATGAGCAGTACTGCGCATAGTGTTGGACAATCCAGTGAAGAAGGCATGGTTAAGCTGCAGGAGCTGCTGGACAGAACGGAGAGTACAGGGGAGATGACAGGCCGCCTTGTTGGGAAAGTGAATGAGCTTAAGGAAACTGCCTCCTCGGTCATTAAGGTTCTGGAAGTCATGCAGAATATTACGCAGCAGACCAATATATTATCACTCAACGCAACCATTGAAGCAGCGCGGGCAGGTGAGGCAGGCAACGGCTTTATGGTTGTGGCGGACGAGATCCGTCAGCTGGCCGAGCAGTCCAAACGCTCCATCGCCGTGGTTGCTGAAATTACTGATACCATTATGAAGGATATGAATGAGACCGTAGCCGCACTGTCGGAAGTGGCACCGCTCTTCCGGGAGCAGAGGGCTTCTGTACAGGATACGAGCGAAATCTTCCTGTCTGTACAAGGACAGATGGATCGATTCATTAACAAGCTTGATTCTGTATCGGATTCCATTGAGGGATTGAACCAGTCACAGAGGGTGCTGTCGGAGACGATTAGCAATGTCAGCTCCTTTGCAGAGGAATCCTCTGCACTCTGAGGAGGTTGCTTCGCTTAGCGGTGAGCAGCAGAATGTAAGTGATCATCTGGTCGAGCTGTCCTCCAAGCTGGAGAATGCCTCACTGATCCTTAAAGAACGATTGTCTGAATTTAGAATGTAGCTCTGATTAACGAATATTGGCCGCTCTTTCCTTCGGGAAAGAGCGGCTTTTTATATTCATGCATTACATCCAAGTAATTATTCTGTAAGGTGGGCATAATAAATTCCATGAGTCTTGAACGGATATGTACCCGCAAATTCAGGAGGAATGGCATTGCATAAGCTAATTCATAAACGTATATTTTGGGGCCTGGTTATTATGTCGGCTTTCATGGGGATATTGATGATCAGGCTTGCCTGGGTTCAATTGCTACTGAAGAACCGGGAGGTCCCGGGAACGGAGTATACGCTGGCCCAAATGGCCGAAATTCAAAGTGAACGCGAAACTGTACTCGACAGCGGCCGGGGGCGCCTCTATGACCGCAGCGGGAAGCCGCTCGCCGGGGAGACGGTATGGACGGCAGCGTTTTTTCCGCAGAAGGAGCGGGGGAGAGTGGCGGCCGGGAAGGATTTGCAGCGCCTGGCCACAGTTCTGGAGGTTACTTACGGTGAACTGGAGAGCCGGCTCTCCGGGCTAAAGGAACCGCTGCTCTGGCCTGCCTCCGGCGGTAAGAGCCCTAAGGCGCTGACTCCCGCCCAGGCCGAGGAAGTGGAGAAGCTGGGCATCGACGGGGTGCGGGCACTGCCGTTTACCCGCAGATACAGGGGGGATGTTTCAGGCCGCCAGTGGCTGGGCTATATGTCCGAGGTTTCAGCCGCGGCAGCGAAAGAATCGCCTACAGGGCTTAGAGTTCCATTAGCCGGAACTGACGGACTGGAGAAAACGCTGGAGCCGCTGCTGCAGGGTGTAGGGCATACGGAAGCATATGCTCAGGTGGATGCGCGCGGAAACAGGCTTCCTGGCAGTGAGATCAAAGTCAGAGCCCCCGGCAACCCGTATTATCCGCTGTCAATGTATACGACTGTAGATAAAGGACTTCAGGAGGGAATAGAACGGCTGACAGAGGAAGCAGGGGTAAAGGAAGGGGCGGTTGTCGTACTGGACAGCCAAACCGGAGATATCGTGGCGATGGTGTCGCTGCCTTTTTACGATCCGGCGAATATTTCGCCTGAAGGGGGCGAATGGAACAACCGGGCGCTGAAAGCGGCGGTTCCCGGCTCGATCTTTAAGGTTGTGACCGCTGCAGCCGCCCTGGAGGCAGGGGTGACTTCTCCGGAGGAGAAGTTCTATTGCTCAGGGCAATTCGGCAAATACGGTTTGTCCTGTCTCCATGGCAAAGGACACGGTCCTCTTACGCTCGCGCAAGGGTTTGCCGTGTCCTGTAATACGGTTTTTGCAGCGCTGGCTGAGCGGCTTAGCGGTGCGCAGCTCCAGGCAGCGGCACTTGCGCTTGGCCTGGGCAGAGATATTGGCTGGCAGGCGGAGGATACGCTGGGCCAGCCGCTGCTCCGGCCGCTGGCCGGTGAGCAGCGGGGGACGATCTTCAGCACACTGCTGCCCGATGATGCGGGAGCCAGAGTGCAGACGGCCATAGGTCAGCGTGATGTAACTGTAACGCCGCTCCAGGCTGCGAACCTGGTCGTTACGCTGCTCCATGGCGGCGAGGTTAGAGCGCCGCGGATTCTGCAGCGGGTAGCGTTCAAGAACGGCCAGACGCTGCAGAATCTGCCGGCACATCTGGCTCCGGCCACGGCTGGAGCGATCTCGGCAGACACGTCCAAACTGCTGCTCTCATGGATGCGCCTGGTAGTCACCGAAGGAACCGGGAAGCGGCTGCAGGGTAGTGAATGGCCGGTGGCCGGTAAGTCAGGTACTGCTCAGACGATGGTGAAAGGGGTACCCCGCAACAACCAGTGGTTTATCGGATACGGCCCGGTGGACCATCCCCGCTATGCGGTCTCTGTTGCGGTGGAGAATGTTGCCCCCGGCAGCGCCCACGCCGCGACTAAGCTGTTCGGTCAGATCTTTGATTTGCTGTCCGAATCTTCCGGAGCCTGAGTTCCTGTGGACGATTCACCAGGTACGGCTCCTCCGGCAGTCGAAGGTTCAGACGCTGCGAACGGTGACACAATGAACTCTTCCTGGGGCAGATAAATCCAGCGCTGCAAATACCCCTGCTGGATCAGTTCCTTGATCAGAATGAGCAGGATAGGCGACAGAATCAGACCGGCAACGCCGAAGGCCGACATAGAGAAAATCACGAATGCCAGCATCAGAAAGGCAGAGGATACACCGATGGAATTACCGGTGATTTTCGGTTCCAGCAGCTGTCTGACAATAAGCACTACAGCGAGCAGTATTAACAGGCCGATGGCAAGCGAAGTGTTGCCGACGATAAACAGATAAATGATCCAGGGGATCAGAATAGTGGACACGCCCAGCAGCGGCAGCACATCAAACACGGCACAGACCAGCGCCATGGTGATTTCATTTCCGCTTCCAAGAATGAACAGGCCGGCCAGGACAATAACGAAGGTGATGCTGATCAGGATCAGCTGGGCCTTCAAATAGGAGCCAATCGCTTTGAAGACATTTCCCTGGACAAAAGCATAAGCTGTTTTGAACGTCTTGGGCATTTTATCATGGGCAATTTTACGCCAGTCCTTAATCTCCATGCTGAGGAAGAACGCCAATATGATGGCGATACCGAAATTCCCCATAAACGAAGAGAAGGATCCGAGCACTCCGATCATATATTTAAAGAAAACGATCAGCCATTTGGAAAGGATATTGGTGGCGTCGGTAAAATATCCGTTTATTTTGAGTGTCAGGTCTGCCGGCAGAGCATCGATTTTTTGCTGGAGATAGGTAGTAGCTTCTGTGAAATGCTGCTGAATGATTGCGGTATAACGCGGCAGATTATCCTGGAAATGCAATGCCTGAGTGGCGATCAGCAGCCCGGCACCGAATAGAATACCAAGCAGAATGATCAGGAAGAGCAGGACAGAAAGGGCAGAAGCGAAGGGTTTGGCCATTCCTTTACGGTTCAGGAACCTGGCCAGCGGCTCAATCAGCAGGAAAACAAAAAAAGACAGGAATACCGGTGCAGCCAATTGGTACAGCTTGCTGAAAACGAGCATCACAAGATACACCGTCAGCACGACCAGCCCGATATCGAAGAATGTTCGCCAATATTTTTTGTACAGCGGCAGCATAGATGAACACGACTCCTTTTTCAAATAGCATAATTTAGCTGTTTTTACGTTGCTGCATATCAATGCGTTTCTTTTTAGAGAAAATGACAAAATTACCTTCCATTCATTGTACACGATTTTAATAAAAATGCGTCTTTTTCTTTGGCAGCTGTGTTAAAATAGGGGGTAACGTTTTTTGTGGGACTTCTGCCCGCTAAAAAACCGCGAGACTTCGTTCACACTACTTGGCCGTACCCTAATATCTGCTTGCAGACGTAAGACGAGCCAAAGTCAACTCTGGAAAAGCGGGGAATTTACATGCAGACTTTGCTGCTCTGGTTATTTTATATTTCTTCCTTCTACGCGTTCATTCCCGGAATGATCAGCAGGATTTTCGGCTATCGCGTATTTCGCAAAGGCATCAAGCGGACCGAATTTGCCCTGACCTTTGATGATGGTCCGGACCCGCGCTATACACCGCAATTGCTGGATCTTCTCAAACAGTATGATGCGAAGGCTACCTTCTTTGTCGTCGGGGCCCATGCGGAGCAGAATCCGGAGATTATTAAGCGTATGTATGATGAGGGACATCTCATCGGTATTCATAACTATGTACACAAGACGAATTGGCTGATGCGGCCTGCAACCGTCAAACAGCAAATTAAACGTACCGGTGACATTATTTACAGTATTACCGGCGAGCGGAGTACCTATTACCGTCCGCCCTGGGGGATCGTTAACCTGTTCGACTTCTCCAAGCGCAGTCAGGTGCAGATTGTCTTGTGGTCGGCCATGTTCGGCGACTGGAAAGAGAAGCTTGGTGCAGAACGGCTGACCGAAAAGCTGCTCACCAAGCTGGGCCCGGGTGAAGTCATGCTGCTGCATGATTGCGGCACAACCCTCGGGGCCGACCCCAAAGCTCCTGAGCATATGCTGATTGCACTGGAGCGGATGCTGGAAGAGGCTAGAAAACGGGGGCTCCGCAGTATCCGGGTGGATGAAATGATTGAGCAGGTGCAGAAATCACCCATTCAGCAGCTCTCCTTCAGCAAACGGCTGGTCGTCGGATTATGGCTGGTCTGGGAGCAATGCTTTCAGTTCATGTTCCGCATCAACACCATTGCTCCGGCGGATCCGTTTCTTCATTACCGGCTGCGCAAGTATCAAGGGGATCCGGTACAGATGGATAACGGTGAACGTCTGGTAAAAGGCGACAAGATTATTGAGCTGCACATCGATAACAGGCAGCTGTTCGAGCTGGGTGTGCATTCCCGGTCTTCGGCACAGCTTGCGATCCGTATGATCCGCCGCATGGAGAAGGATCTGCCGGTCCTTGCCGAAAGAATTGCAACAGATCTTGACCTGGCTGAGGCTAAAGCGCTTTACGGGGTAAGCATGATCAACAGGGGCCCGGAGAAATTCGGATTCATGGTTCTCGACCTGCCGGACGGCTGGTTCGCCCGTTCGACCAAGTTCTATTTGAGCATTCTGCTGAGTGTCATTCATCCCTCAGGGGGGGCGCGCCTGAAAGTCCGAAGTGAGGTTCTCGTGCCGAAGATGATGCTGATGCCGGTATCGCAGCTGCTCGACCAGATGAATCAGCAGCGCCCTCAAAAACAGGTAAAGAGCCGTGAGCGGATTCGCGAAGAGGAGCTGTCCCTGGAAGCTGAGCTGCCGGGAGCGACAGTGGTACACTAGTTGTCTTTGCTTCAATATGTAAAGCTGCATGCCATTATATTTTCAATAACTGCTTGAACCTAATATAAAGACCGATACCAGACAGCGGCTCCTTGAGCCGCTGTCTTTTTCATTTTGATGATTTCTCAAAGAGGGAGGTTAGTTTAGCGAAAAAAAAGGATATTATTGGTCGTTCGTTGAAATTACAGATAAAGGTAAATGACGGATAAACGAACTATTGAAAGGAGAAATATATGCTGAAATTGCCTGTTAATCATTCTGTTTTTTCTTCCGAAGCACTAGCGCCTGCACTAAAAGATCTTTATGAGATTGGGGACGTCATAGAATGCCGTTTTCTCTCGAACGGGCTTAATGATACTTATGTATTGAAGACCTCTACAGGGAAATACATACTGCGAATCTATAAAGTGAAATGGCGAAGTATACATGACATTGCTTTTGAAGTGGAGATGCTGAATCACTTGGTCAGGAAGGGAATCCCTGTATCTGGTCCAGTGGCCAAAAGGGATGGCGGGTATATTACAGAAATGGATGCAGCTGAGGGACCACGCTTCGCGGTCCTGTTTACGTATGCGGAAGGCGGATATTCCGATAAAAAAGAGAGCTGTGATTTATTTGGCGAACAAGTAGCAAAGATGCATCTGGCTATGGATGATTTCGAATGCGGGCATGAAAGGTTTGCGATTGATTTGAACCATCTGCTGAAGCAGCCGGTTCAATTGATTCGGCCTGCATTAGCCCACAGGCCTGAGGACTTGGACTTTCTGGACTCGTTGTCTAATTTATTGACGAACCGTATAAATGATATCTCCTCAGAGTTGGAATGGGGTGTCAGTCATGGTGATCTTCATGGAGGCAATGTACACTTTCATGAGAATTCCTTAACTCAATTCGATTTTGACTGCGGAGGCTTTGGCTGGAGATCCTATGATGTTTCTGTTTTTTTATGGGCAAAGGTTAGAGGGAGAGAGAAGGAGCATTTTAATAATGAGTTGTGGGATGTTTTCCTGCAATCCTACCAAAAGCACAAAGGATTATCTGAATCCGATCTTAAGGCGATCCCTTTGTTTGTAGCGATCAGGGAAATATGGTTGATGGGTCTCCACACCGGCAACGCAGAGGTTTGGGGTGGCGGATGGCAAAATGATCATTATTTTGATACCAACCTGCAGTTTCTGCGGAATTGGTGTGAGTTTCATTCTATCGTTGAGCAGAGGAAAGGGTGATATTGTAATGCAATTTAAGTTGTATACGGATGTGCATGAGTTTTACATGGATACCTATGATGTGCTGATGCGTCATGAAGCACAAAATTTGATTCCTCTTGGCAATATCATAATTGGGCATGAAGGAAAAGACAAAACAGACTGGCGGGACCCTGTAAATTGGCTTATGGCAACTATTTCAGATGCTAAGGGCATACAGCTTACCGCCGTAATGACACCGCCACACAATATTACGCTTTATGCAACAGACAACATACTGAACCCGGAAGCTATAAACTGTCTGATAGATGGGCTGAAAGACCATGAAATTCCAGGTGTGATAACCGAAAAAACCTTGGCAGAGTATTTTGCCAAAGAATATACCCTGCGCAAGGGAATAACTTTTACAACAACGATGAGCCAGCGTATATATGAACTTACGGCAGTAAACCCAGACATTCAAAAGGTTGGCATCGTTCGATTGCTGGATGAAAAGGATATTCACTTTTTCCCATACTGGGCTGAAGCATTTTATGCAGCGGTGAGTTATGGCAAAACAGAAATGTCCATCCCGCAAGATGCAGACCCTTACCTCTACCGAATAGCATCGAAAAAAATCTATATTTTAGAGGACAACGGGATCCCCGTTTCTATGGCTGGATATACAAGGGTAATGCAGACGGCTATTGGCTTGGCATTTGTATATACCCCTCCATATGAGCGCAAGAAGGGTTACGCTACTTCAATTGTGGCGCAAATAAGCCAGCATGCATTGGATAAAGGATATACTAAATGCGTCTTATATACGGACTTAGCAAATCCCATATCTAATAGCATTTATCAAAAGATAGGTTATAGGCCAATTTGTGATTCGCTCGAGTTAAAATTTGAATAGCAGAACGATGCGGACAGAACTTCTCCTGCCTTAGAAAATACTATCGCATTTGCAATTTCCGGCGGGCAAACTAAAAAAGAGTCCCGGACGCATCACGCGTCCGGGACTCTTCATAGCGAGGTCGGAAGAATTAGATCTTCAACACGCCGCCTTTGCTTGCATTGGTAACGAGTGCGGAATAACGGGCAAGGTAGCCTTTTTTGACCTTAGGCTCAAAGCCTTTCCAGCCGGAGCGTCGGATAGCAAGGGTTTCTTCATCAACCAGCAGCTCAATCTTGCGGTTGATCAGATCCAGCTCGATGATGTCGCCGTCTTCAACGAACGCGATAGGTCCGCCTTCAGCAGCTTCCGGTGAGATGTGGCCGATGCTGATGCCGCGGGATGCGCCGGAGAAACGTCCGTCGGTGATCAAGCCGACTTTGGCGCCGAGGCCCATGCCGACGATCTGGGAGGTAGGGGCAAGCATTTCCGGCATGCCCGGTCCGCCCTTCGGACCTTCATAACGGATAACTACGACATGGCCTTCTTTAACCTTGCCGTTAGCGATGCCTTCCAGTGCAGTTTCCTGCGAATCGAAGCAGATCGCAGGTCCTTTGTGGTAGCCGCCTACAGATGCGTCAACCGCACCGACCTTGATGATCGAGCCTTCCGGTGCCAGGTTGCCGTACAGCACAGCCAGGCCGCCTACTTCGGAGTAAGGATTGTCGAGCTTATGAATGACGCTGGTATCCAGAATTTCGTGCCCGCGGACATTCTCGGCAATTGTTTTGCCGGTAACGGTCATGCAGTCGCCGAAGAGAGCGCCCGGCTTCTTAAGCAGCTCGTTCAGCACGGCGCTTACGCCGCCTGCACGGTCAACGTCTTCGATGAAGATGTCGGAGGCAGGAGCCAGCTTGGCCAGATAAGGTACGCGGTTAGCCACTTCATTGATCCGCTCCAGCGGATAATCAATTTCAGCTTCCTGAGCCAGGGCCAGGGTATGAAGTACGGTGTTTGTAGAGCCGCCCATTGCCATATCAAGGGCAAAGGCGTTGTCGAGAGATTCCTTGGTTACGATATCGCGCGGCTTCAGATCCAGCTTAATCAGCTCCATCAGCTGTGTCGCTGATTTGCGGACGAAGTCTCTGCGTTCTTCAGCTACGGCCAGGATGGTACCGTTGCCCGGAAGAGCGAGGCCCATAGCTTCGGCCAGACAGTTCATGGAATTCGCGGTAAACATACCGGAGCAAGAGCCGCAGGTAGGACAGCCGAATTGTTCCAGTTCCAGCAGTTCGGCGTCATTGATCTTGCCGACTTGATGCGCGCCTACGCCTTCAAATACAGAGGTGAGGGAAAGCTTCTTGCCTTTGCTGTCTACGCCGGCTTTCATCGGTCCGCCGCTGACGAAGATGGTCGGGATGTTGACACGCAAAGCGCCCATCATCATGCCCGGTGTGATTTTATCACAGTTGGGAATGCAGACCATGCCGTCGAACCAGTGCGCGGATACAACGGTTTCCAGGGCGTCGGCGATGATCTCGCGGCTTGGCAGGGAATAACGCATGCCGATGTGGCCCATGGCGATTCCGTCGTCTACACCGATCGTGTTGAACTCAAACGGCACACCGCCGGCTTCGCGGATAGCTTCCTTGACGATTTTGCCGAATTCCTGCAGATGCACATGACCCGGTACAATATCAATATAGGAGTTGCAGACCGCGATAAACGGTTTGCCGAAATCCTCCTCTTTTACTCCGGCGGCACGCAGCAGACTGCGGTGTGGAGCCCGGTCAAAGCCTTTTTTAATCATGTCTGAACGCATTTTCTTGGCTGCCATAATGAAAATTCCCTCCTGAATGTTTGGTAGTCTAAAAAATTGCAGAACGAATATAGTGTCGCATTAACGCATTGCAATCCCGAAATATGCGTATCTGCGGTTTATAGAAAGAACGGGGTCCAGCTTCGGGTAGCAGAAGGAGGGCGGAGCCGTTTCTATAAAAAACTAGGCATTGTAGTAAACAAAGCTGGATGATCCTGCTGGAGGAAGCAGCCAGCTTTGTTATAAGAGAGTCTATCACAAAAGGCCTATTTTTTCTACCGGACAATGTGAAGTTTGTCGCACCGGGGGAACTGTCAGCGGATTGCTGGAAGACGGATACGTCTGGTGAGTAAGTGAAGTGAAGGAAGGAACATTATTTAATAGTCTCATATACAATGGATCAGGCCGGAGAATCTCCGGCCGGAAATTACAATAACGCCCCGCTTCGTGAGCGGATACTCACTCCTTAAGCAGGGCGTTCGTTTATTGAATGGGGCTGGAATAGACCGGTAATGTCAGGGTGTGCGGCGCAGGGCGGCGCGCTGCAGCGTGATCATCCAGTTCACAGACGGTTCAACCAGCGGGTGAAGCAGCCGTTTGACTGCCGGCTGGGCCAGCAGCACGGTGAGGAGTACGGCAGTGAGCAGTACAAGAGCGGCCCCTGCAGCATTGCCGATATAGTCATAGATTCCGGAAGCGGCGGCAAGACGGACAACAAGGCCGTGAAGCAGGAAGACGTACAGCGTACGGCGGCCCCAGTCGGTCATCCGGCTCAGCCCGTAAGGGACGAGCCCCAGAAAGGCTAGCGAAGCAATAATCTGCACAGCATATAGCGTCAGGCGGTACAAACCTGCGTACCATTCCTCCGCTCCAAGCTGCATATAAGTCATGTTGCCATACAGCCAGCCGAGTGGAATATCCGGGCCCGATACAGCCAGAACAACAAGGATTAGAAGGGAGGCAGCAGCTGCTGCGGCCTTAATATATTTCTGATACAGCTTGGCGAAGGCGGCAAAGGAAAAATGATAGCCGATTACGAAATACGGCAGATATACAAAGGTGCGGCTGATGCTAAACCATACCCCGTCAACCTGTAAATATCCGACAGCAACTCCCGCAGCTACGGCGAAGGCGATTTGAGCGGTTTTGGACCACTTGCCCATGCCGAGCATCAGCAGACGCCAGCAGGCATGACTGGCCAGGAACCATAACAGCAGATAAGGTGCGAATATAGAATGATGTATGCCTTTTACATGAAAGAGGGAAACATCCAGCGCAGAATACAGACTCTGAAAAATCAGGTACTGCATGCCGATCTGAAGCAGTACTTTACGGCCTGCGGCCCCGTTCAGGCTCTGCTTCGCGAAATAACCGGTAACAAGCACGAACAGCGGCATATGAAAACTGAAGATCCACATATACAGCCCGTGCATGCCATTCATTCTGGTGATTAGAGGTTCGATAGCATTGCCGGCAAACACAGTGATGATAAGCATGAAACGCAGGTTGAGAAAAAAGGTTTCCCCACGCGCCTCCAGCGGATTTTCCCTTACCATAACCTAACCCCCAAAAGTTGATCTATAAAAATAAATTAATTTAATTTTAAAATACATGATTTCAGGTTTTGATATTGTGAATTCAATCACAATGGAAAGCGCTATCAGGCGGATTAATTGTGGCGATCTGTTGAAGGTTGTTTGATTTCTTTGATTACTCTATAATTTTCTGTATGCAGTACACGGGAGTGAAACTATTGAAGAAATTGATATCCAGACGAAGAGTCCTCCTTTCACTTGCAGTGCTTCTGGTTATAGCGGGAATTCTGCTCTGGAGATATTTGACCCCTTATGCCCCTGCTGAGAATGCCGAGTCTGCGCTGATCTCTGCAGGAGGAGTAACAGTAGAACAGAATGATAACTGGATTTCGTTTGAACCATCGGTAATATCGGGTACGGCAGTGATTTTCTATCCGGGCGCACTGGTTGAGGCCGAGGCTTATGCGCCGTTGGCCCACAAAATCGCTGCCGCAGGGCATCCGTTTTACATAGCCAAAATGCCGCTCAACCTGGCGGTCATTAAGGGAGATGCCGCAGATGAAATGATCCGTGTGCATCCCCGGCAGTCCTTTGTGCTGGGCGGCCATTCTCTGGGCGGTGTGATGGCGTCGCGTTATGCTGCCGGACATGCGGACCAGCTGGAAGGCGTGTTTTTCCTGGCCTCTTATCCGGACGAGAAAGGCAACCTCAAAGATACTACACTGTCAGTCTTATCTGTGCTTGGAACGGAGGATAAGGTAGTCGACAGAGACAATTACAATGAAGGCCGGGCTTATTTGCCGGGCAATACGGTATACTACTCCGTCACTGGCGGTAATCACGCCCAGTTCGGAAGCTACGGTCCCCAGAAAGGTGACGGGGAAGCGAAGATTACCGAAGAAGAGCAGCAGAACCGCACAGCACGGGCGATGCTGGACTGGCTGGGCAATCTTCGTTAGCACGTAACGTGAGAGAGGAGGCGGAGCATGCCGCTGCTGCATGTGAATGATTTATCGGTACCCTGCCAAGCCATTTTATTCGACAAGGACGGCACGCTGCTGGATCTGCTAGCAACCTGGGGAACCTGGGCTGAACTGGTCCTGCAGGGGCTGGGCGAGCAGCTGGCGCTGATTGGAGACGGCTTCAGCGGCGATCTGTCCGGGGTGCTCGGCACCCGGCATGATGCTTCCGGCCGGGTGATTGGCTACGATCCGGCCGGGCCGCTCTCCATGGCTACCGCTGAGGAGACTTACGGCATTCTGGCCTGGCATCTGTACAGCGCCGGGGTTCCCTGGAACGAGGCGGTGACGAGGGTCACGGCCATTGCCAAAGAGGCGATGAACGAACTGCGGACCCGCCGCTTTGCAGCACCTTTGCCGGAACTGCTGCCGTTCCTGCAGCAATGTGCCGCCGCCTCCATAAAGCTTGGAGTCGTCACTTCTGACGGCTCCGGGACGACTGGAGAGCAGCTGGAGTGGATGGGTATTACCGGATACTTTCATATTATTGTAACAAGGGACCGGGTTAGCCGCGGCAAGCCGGCTCCTGAAATGGCTGAAACGGCTTGCCGTGAGCTTGGAATTCCGCCGGAGTATACAGTCATCATCGGCGACAGTAATGCAGATATGCAGCTCGGTAAAGGTGCCGGCCTGCGCCTCTCCATCGGGATTTCCCCGGAGGGATCCGCCGGTCATTTACTGGATGCTGACACTGTAATTGCCGGTTATCATGAGCTTCGCCTTACATGTTGAACTCTTGCTAAGAAAGGATGCGTGTAGACCATGGATCAATTGCAGACACTGGTTTCCTGGATCAAGGACAGCGGCAACATTGTATTTTTCGGAGGGGCAGGCACCTCTACCGAAAGCGGGATTCCGGATTTCCGCTCCGCAGCGGGCTTATATCAGAGTGAGCATAACTCCCCGTATCCGCCTGAAGTGATGCTAAGCCGCAGATTTTTTATGTCCTCACCGGACATTTTTTTTGATTTCTACCGCAGCAAAATGATCCACCCGGACGCACCCCCGAACGGTGCCCACCTGCTGCTGGCAGAGCTTGAGCGCCAAGGCAGGCTGAAGGCGGTAATCACCCAGAATATCGACGGGCTGCATCAGCTTGCCGGAAGCCGCACTGTATTCGAGCTGCACGGCTCGATACACCGCAATCATTGCATGAGCTGCAGCCGGTTTTACGATCTGAATCAGATCATTGAGTCGGCTGAGCGGGTGCCCCGCTGCCCCGAATGCGGCGGCATCATTAAGCCAGATGTAGTGCTGTATGAGGAAGAGCTGGATCATGATGTGCTGTTAGGCTCCATCGCGGCAATAGCCGCTGCTGATCTGCTGATCATCGGCGGAACCTCGCTTACCGTGCAGCCGGCAGCCAGTCTCGTCACCTATTTTCACGGACGGCATACGGTCCTGCTGAACGGCGAGCCGACTCCCTACGACCATCATGCTGATCTGATCATAACGGACCGGATCGGTGAGGTTATGGGGAGAATTCAAGAGCTGCTTTGAACGGTTTTCTAGTATGTGAGATTACAATGGAGGCGTACGGTTTAAAATAGGGTAATGCAGCATCAGAGGAAACGAGAGGCAGGGATCGGCAATGGTATATGTGGCTAGCGATGAACGGTATGAAATTATGCGTTACAACCGCTCGGGCAGATCGGGCCTCAAGCTTCCGGCCATATCACTGGGACTGTGGCATAACTTCGGCGGGATCGATGCCTATGAGAACGGCCGGGAAATGATTACACGCTCGTTTGATCTTGGCATTACCCATTTTGATCTGGCCAATAACTATGGTCCGCCTGCCGGTTCGGCAGAGGATCTATTCGGCAAGGTACTTGCCCGTGATCTTTCCGCCTACCGTGATGAAATGGTGATCTCTACAAAGGCGGGATATTATATGTGGCCGGGGCCTTACGGTGACTGGGGATCACGAAAATATATGCTGTCCAGCCTGGATCAGAGCCTGAAGCGGCTGGGGCTGGACTATGTGGATATTTTTTATTCACACCGTCCGGATCCGCACACCCCGCTTGAAGAGACAATGGGAGCGCTTGATCATGCCGTACGTACCGGGAAAGCGCTCTATGTTGGAATATCCAACTATACGGCGGAGCAGACCTTGGAGGCCATCCGGATTCTGAACGGGCTGGGCACGCCGCTGCTGATTCATCAGCCGAGATACTCTATGCTCGATCGCTGGATTGAAGGCGGCCTGCAGCAGGTGCTGGAAGAGAACGGGGTCGGCAGTATCGCATTCACTCCGCTGGCCCAGGGGCTGTTGACGAATAAATACATGAACGGGATTCCCGAGGACTCCAGAGCTGCCGGCCCGTCCACCGCGCTGAGTGAAAGCCGGATCACGCCGGAGGTGCAGCGCAAAATCCGCGCACTCAATCAGCTGGCCGTCTCACGCGGACAGAGTCTGGCGCAGCTTGCGCTTCAGTGGACGCTCCGCGGCGGTAAGGTGACCTCGGCGCTGATCGGCGCCAGCCGGGTGACCCAGATTGAAGAGAATATCGCCGCCTTGTCCCACTCTGAATTCTCGCAGGAAGAACTGGACCGGATCGAAACGATTCTTAAAACTGAGAGTGAAGCCTGACGGTCTGAACAATTTCTATAAAATGGATAATCAACTTAGTTGTATAGAGTACTAATAAGTACAGCGGGGTAACCCCGGGCAGCCCGTTCCTGAGAAGGAAACGGGCTATTGCTCTAAATAAAGGTAAAGCTCGAAGAAAAACAAGGGAAACGGCCACTTTATCCGGGCTAAGTCCAAGATTGTAAAGGTCTATTTCTCACCATGCCTCGCAGTGGCCAGGCGGTAGGATGTCGGGGATTGGCTGCAGAAACGCTTGAACTGGCGCGAGAAGTACAGCGCATCGGTCAGCCCGACAGAAGCGGCAACCTGTTCGACTGACAGCTCCGGACGCTCGCGCAGCAGCTGGCGTGACTTCTCAATGCGCAGCTTGAGCAGGTAGGTTACAGGCGACAGACCGGTCTCCTGCTTGAAAATCCGCGACAGGTAGGCTCGGTTATAGCCCAGGCTGCCGCACATTTGCTCAATGGACACCGGATGGGCATACTGGGAGGCCATGTAGTGGATCATTTGCTTTACGGTGCGTTTGACCTGCGATTCCGCCCCCGCCAGCCGCGAGGAGGAGAGGTGGCGTTCAGCAGCTTCCCCGATAATCAGATACAGATAACCGAGTGAAGTGAGATGGGCGCTCTCCTTATTGGCATAGAAGGATTGCATCATCCCGGTTACAGCTCCGGGGATCACCGTGCCTTCTGCGGTGGTGAGCACCGGCTGCTGCGGCGAAAAGCCGGCCTGCAGCACAAGCTCATCCGCATCTGCTCCGGTAAATGCCGCCCAGCGGTAACACCAGGGCTGCTGCTGATCCGAGACGTAGCTGACGAGCTGGCCCGGGTGGATCAGGAAGCAGTCTCCCGGACCCAGCGCGTATTTGCGGTGCTCGGTAGTAAAGTGGCCGAAGCCGGATTCGATGAAATGGAGCAGATAATAATCGTAGATCTTCGGACCGGCCTGGTGTACCGGCAGGGTCTGGCTTTCGCCGGCAAACAGGACATGCAGATTCTGTTTATCATAGTAAACGGGGTTTGAGCCTACGGAATAAGTATGTTCCACACTGACAGATCCTTTCCTTAAGTTAACGCTATCAATGCCCTGTATGCGGGCGGAGGGGGAGAATGCTGCTTATCCGGCCTTTACAAAGTATAACGCGCTAAGTCACATTTATCCATACATTACACACATGATTGCATTATCAGGGCAAGTCTGATTTTATTATAATGTAAGCATAAAGAACGCATTAATATTCCAGCAAGCCAAGTGAAAACAGCGAAAGGATGGAGTGGCATTAATGAGCATACAGGAACTTAACAGCAAATTTATTGAGAAGTACGGCGAAAGCACCGAGGAGGCGCGGGTATTTTATGCTCCGGGACGTGTAAATCTTATCGGAGAGCATCTGGATTACAACGGCGGTTACGTGTTCCCGGCAGCACTGGACTTCGGCACCACCCTGATCGTGCGTCCGCGTACCGACGGTAAGGTTCGGTTCGCTTCCACGAACTTCCCTTATGAAGCTACTATCGACTACAGTGAAATCGGCAAAGCCAAAACCGGGGAATGGGTGGATTATCCAGTCGGTGTTCTGGTTGAGCTGGCGAAGAAAGATCTTCCGCTCACCGGCGGCTACGATCTGCTGTTCCACGGCGATATTCCGAACGGGTCCGGCCTTTCCTCCTCGGCTTCCATCGAAGTCGTGACCGGCTATGCCTTCCTGTCGCTGCTGGGCGGAGATACGGATACTGTAGAGATTGCCCTGTTGTCCCAGCGCGCAGAGAATCAATACGTGGGTGTCAACTCGGGGATCATGGATCAGTTCGCAGTAGCCAACGGCAAACGCGACCACGCCATTCTCCTGATGTGCGACACGCTGGAATACAGCCTGGTACCATTTGCAACCGGCGCCTATAAGCTGGTAATCGGCAATACGAACAAGAAGAGAGGACTTGTGGATTCCAAGTACAACGAGCGCCGCAGCCAATGCGATGAAGCGCTGGCCATCCTCAAGCAGGAAGTACCTTCCCTGTCCTATCTGGCAGAGCTTAAACCTGAGCAATTCGAGCTCCATCAGGATAAAATTGCTGACGAGACCGTCAGACGCCGTGCCCGCCATGTTGTGGAAGAGAACCAGCGTGTGCTTGACTCTGTGGAGGTGCTGAAGAACAACGACCTGAAGCAGTTCGGCCTGTTCATGAATGACTCCCACATTTCGCTCCGCGATCTGTATGAAGTGAGCTGCGAGGAGCTGGATGTTATGGTTGAAGAAGCACAGCGTATTCCCGGCACCCTCGGTTCCCGGATGACCGGAGCAGGGTTTGGCGGATGTACAGTCTCGCTGGTTCATGAAGATGATGTGGAACGCTTTATCCGTGAAGTAGGCGAAGCTTATACAGCAAGAACCGGTCTTACCGGCGAATTCTATGTATGCGGCATCGGCAACGGTGTAGAAGAACTAGAAGGAGTGAAATAAGATGGCGATTCTAGTAACAGGCGGAGCAGGGTATATCGGATCTCATACAGTGGCGGAGCTGCTGGACCGGGGTGAGGAAGTTGTTGTTATCGACAATCTGCTGACAGGGCACCGTGAGGCGCTGCTGGGCGGCAAGCTGTATGAGGGCGATCTGCGCGATAAGGAGCTGCTGGCGAAGCTGTTCTCCGAGAACAAGATTGAAGCGGTAATTCATTTTGCCGCCAGCTCGCTGGTCGGTGAGAGCATGAAGGACCCGGTTAAATACTACGATAACAATGTGTACGGCACCCAATGTCTGCTGGAAGCCATGCAGCATGCCGGTGTGGACAAAATCGTCTTCTCCTCGACGGCGGCGACCTACGGCGAACCGGAAAAGGTGCCTATTGAGGAAAGCGACCGCACAGAGCCGGCGAATGTATACGGTGAAACCAAGCTGACCATGGAGCGCATGATGGCCTGGTTCGACAAAGTACTAGGCATCAAATATGTCGCACTCCGCTACTTTAACGCTGCTGGCGCACATAGCAGCGGCAAAATCGGCGAAGACCACCGTCCGGAGAGCCATCTGGTTCCGCTGGTACTGCAAACAGCACTTGGCCAGCGCGAGAGTATTGCTGTCTTCGGAGATGACTATCCGACGGAGGACGGAACCTGTGTACGCGACTACATCCATGTCAGCGACCTGGCTGATGCCCATATCCGCGCGGTAACCTATCTGCGCAGCGGCAGCGCCAGCAATATTTTCAACCTTGGTAACGGTCTAGGCTTCTCGGTGAAGCAAGTGATTGAAGCTGCCAAGAAGGTAACAGGCCGGGATATTCCAGTTGTTGTCCAGGAGCGCCGCGCCGGTGACCCGGCGGTGCTGGTAGCTTCCTCGGCTAAAGCGCGTTCGGTACTCGGCTGGAATCCGCAGCGTGCAGACATCGAAGATATCATTCAGAGCGCCTGGAACTGGCATTCTGCGAACCCGCAGGGTTACGGAGAATAATACACAGATTACGCTAGACCACATGAAGGAGAATTAACATGCCTAACGTTAACCATGCCGCTCCCGCCGGACAGCAGGCCTTGTATGCGATCGAACAGCTTGTCCTGTTCGCTTCGCACCACCAGCTGATCCAGCCGGCGGATGTCGATTACAGCCGCAATGAATTGCTCGACCAGTTCGGATTCAGCGAGCCTTATGCTCTGGAGTTCAACGAAGCTCCGCTGACCAGCCCGCAGGCTCCACTTGATGTGCTGATTGATTACGGCTTCGAAACCGGGATTATTCCGGAGAACACCGATACGTACCGCGATCTGCTGGATGCCAAAATCATGGGACTGCTGATGGCTCGGCCTTCGGAGGTGAACGCCGAGTTCTACAGGCTTACTGCCGAGCAGGGCATAACTGCGGCTACAGACCGCTTCTATAAGCTGAGCATCGATTCCAACTATATTCGGATGGACCGTGTCGCTAAGAATGTCTACTGGCTGCAGGATTCGCCGTACGGTGACATTGAGATGACGATCAATCTGTCTAAGCCGGAGAAAAGTCCAAAGGAAATCGCCATGGCCCGGCTGCTGCCGCCGCCGGTCTATCCGAAATGCCAGCTCTGCCGCGAGAATGTCGGTTATGCCGGCCGGGTTAATCACCCGCCGCGTCAGAACCTGCGCATTATTCCGATGGAGCTGAACAACGAGAAATGGTTCTTCCAGTATTCACCGTATGTGTACTATAACGAGCATTGCATCGTCTTCCATCATGATCATGTGCCGATGAAGCTGACCAAGGATACGCTGAAACGGCTGCTCTCCTTTGTAGAGTCTTTCCCGCATTATTTCATCGGATCCAACGCGGATCTGCCTATAGTAGGCGGGTCGATCCTGACCCACGATCATTTCCAGGGCGGACGGCATACCTTCCCGATCCAGAAAGCGCCGAAGGAGGACAGCTTCACTCACGCCTCTTATCCTGGGGTAAGCCTAAGCATCGTCAAATGGCCGATGTCGGTACTGCGTCTGCATGGGGAAGACCCGACAGTGCTTCTGGAATGCGGAAATGCACTGTATGAAGCCTGGCAGGGCTACAGTGACCGGGAAGCTGATGTGCTGGCGTTCAGTGACGTAGAAGGAGTGCAGACTCCGCATAATACGGTTACTCCTATTGTGCGCCGTGCAGAGGATGGAGGCTTCGAGATGGATCTGGTGCTGCGCAACAACCGGACCAGCGAGGAGTATCCTGAAGGGATCTTCCACCCGCACCGGGAGATGCACCATATCAAGAAGGAGAACATCGGCCTGATTGAGGTAATGGGGCTGGCGATTCTGCCGGGACGCCTGAAGGAAGAGCTTGATGCGGTTGCCGGGATTCTTGCCGGAGATCAGGCGCTGCAGCGGGCAGTGAAGAATGAAGAAGGCCACGCACTGGCACTGCATGCCTCCTGGATCGATGAGCTTGTGGAACGCTTCGGCACGGGACTTGACCGTGAGGAAGCGGTTAAGGTTGTACAGAATGAGGTGGGCATCAAGTTCACGCATATTCTGGAGCATGCCGGAGTATACAAACGGACACCGGAAGGACAGGCAGCCTTCCGCCGGTTCGTCCAAAGCTTCGGTGCAGTATAAATAAGAAGTACAAACTACTGATGGAATGTCCCGGCCCTTGCGGCTCGGGGCATTTCTTATATGCCAGAGGAAGATTGCTGCCCCGATTTGTATGCGGCCCGCCGGAGGTCTATAATATACTATTGCATCCTATTATCTAAACTACGGAGGTACACATATGCGTAAATTTGATTTTTATAACCCTACCAAGCTGATATTTGGACAAGGAACCTTGCAGGCGCTGCAAACGGAAGTGCCGAAATACGGTAAAAATGTACTGCTGATGTACGGGGGCGGCAGCATCAAACGCAGCGGTCTCTATGATAATGTGCTTGCAGAGCTGAAGGCAATCGGAGCGGTCGTTACAGAATTGGCCGGAGTTGAACCGAATCCGCGCTTGTCCACTGTACATAAAGGCGTGGAACTGTGCCGTGAGCACAATATTGAGCTGATTCTTGCTGTCGGAGGCGGAAGCGTGCTGGACTGCGCCAAAGCTGTAGCAGTAGGAGCGAAATATGAAGGCGACATGTGGGACTTTGTAGAACGTAAGGCCGCTCCGCAGGGCGCACTGCCGCTGGGCACGGTGCTGACAATGGCAGCGACGGGTTCGGAAATGAACAACGGTTCAGTAATCACAAATGAAGTCACCAAGGAGAAAATGGGCTGGGGCAGTGTACATGCTTACCCGGCATTCTCTATTCTTGATCCCGAGAATACCTTCTCTCTGCCGCGTGACCAAACCGTCTATGGCATGGTGGACATCATGTCCCATACGCTGGAGCATTATTTCCACACCGACGGCAATACGCCGCTGCAGGACGGCTTCTGTGAGACGCTGCTGCGCACCGTCATTGAAACGGCTCCGAAGCTGATCGAGGATCTGAACAATTATGAGCTGCGTGAAACGATCATGTACTGCGGAACGATGGCGCTGAACGGTATGGTGAGCATGGGCTTCGCCGGTGACTGGGCTACGCATAACATTGAGCATGCCGTCTCAGCAGTATATGATATACCGCATGGCGGAGGATTGGCGATTCTTTTCCCGCAGTGGATGAAGTACAATCTCAGTACGAATCCTGCCCGCTTCCGCCAGCTTGCGGTGAACGTATTCGGAATTGATCCTTCCGGCAAAACGGATGAAGAAGCAGGACTGGAGGGAATTGAAGCCCTGCGCAGCTTCTGGGATTCCATCGGCGCTCCGAAGACGCTCGGTGATTATAACATCGATGACAGCGAAATCGGCAGCATGGCCGATAAAGCCGTGCGGTTCGGGCCTTTCGGCAACTTCCGCAAGCTGCAGCGCGAGGATGTTGTGGAAATTTACAAAATGGCGCTATAAGAGCTGGAGACTTTTTTCGGCCAATAGCGGCTCATAATATCAAGGCAAGCCGTTCCGTAAAAGGAGCGGCTTGTTTTTTTTGGCCATGAAAATTTCAGGATTCCATCTTGCCAAAAGATCCAATAATGAGATATTAATCCAACTTTGTGAAACCAAGGACATGGTTTGAGCGTTTATACTAGTATGACAGTCCGTATCTACAAGACGGGAGGGGGATGTTGATGCAAACGCTGTATTTGGGCTGTTTGACGCTGGGCGTAATTTTTGCGTTGGTCAGTGTGCTGGTGGGGGATCTGATCGGGGGTACTTTGCACGGGATTTTTGATTTCGTCTCGTTTGATTTCCTGAATCCTGCGGTGCTGACAGGAGCAGTTACGGTATTCGGAGGAGCAGGAATCCTGCTTACGCGCTACAGCGGGCTGGAAGATGGTGCTGTTCTTGCCTTGGCATTGCTGATAGCGGCGTTTATGGCGGTGGTCCTGTATCTCGCAGTGATCAAGCCGATGGATAAAAGCGAGATGTCCACGGGCTTCTCTATGAATGATCTGCCCGGTAAGATAGGTGAAATCACGGTCCCGGTTCCGGCGGCAGGCTATGGGGAGATCATGGTGAAGTTTGGCGCGGGCAACAGTCTGCACACGGCGGCGAGCTTCGAACACCAGCCCCTTCCTGCCGGGATTAAGGTAGTTGTTGTGGAGGTCCGTGAAGGCGTTGCACTTGTATCAGAATTTGAAGAGAGAAAAGGAGCGGATATGTAATGTACGATATTATTCCTGATTATTTGTTAATTCCTGCAGTAGTTGTTGCTGTACTGTTTGTACTGGGGATCGCTTTCTGGGCCCGTTATAAGACAGTAGGCCCTGATGAAGGGATGATTGTCACCGGTTCGTTTCTTGGCAGGAATCATATCTCCGATGATGGCTCCGGCCGCAAAATCAAAATTGTCCGCGGGGGAGGCGCCTTTATCCTCCCGGTGTTCCAGAAGGCCGAATTTATGTCGCTGCTCTCCCATAAGCTTGATGTGACAACCCCGGAAGTATACACCGAGCAAGGAGTTCCCGTTATTGCCGACGGCGTGGCGATCATTAAGGTGGGCAGCTCCACTGAGGATGTGGCAACAGCTGCTGAGCAGTTCATGGGGAAACCGATCGATGCGCTGAAAAGTGAAGCCCAGGAGGTGCTTGAGGGTCATCTGCGGGCTATTCTCGGTTCAATGACCGTAGAAGAGGTGTACCGGAACCGGGACCGATTTGCCCAGGAGGTGCAGGGCGTGGCTGCGCGTGATCTGAAGAAAATGGGGCTGCAGATCGTCTCGTTCACAATTAAGGATGTGCGCGACAAGCACGGTTACCTTGAAGCACTCGGGAAGCCGCGGATTGCCGCTGTGAAGCGGGATGCGGAAATCGCTGAAGCGGAAGCACTGCGGGATGCGCGGATCCAGAAGGCGAATGCGGAGGAGCAGGGGCAAAAAGCTGAGCTGCTGCGTGATACGAACATCGCCGAAGCGTCGAAGGACAATCAGCTAAAGGTCGCTGCGTTTAAGCGTGATCAGGATACGGCCAAGGCGGAGGCCGACCAGGCCTACCATATCCAGGAGGCGCGTGCTAAGCAGACAGTGGTAGAGGAGCAGATGAAAGTTGAGCTGGTCCGCAAGGAGCGCGAAATCGATCTGCAGGCTAAGGAAATCCAGGTCCGCGAGAAGCAGTATGATGCGGAAGTGAAAAAAAAGGCGGAAGCCGACCGCTATGCGGTAGAGCAGGCGGCGGAAGCCGACAAGGCCAAACGGATGCGCGAGGCGGATGCCCTGCAGTACAGTATCGAGAAGCAGGCACAGGCGACTTCCGAGCAGAAGCGGCTTGAGGGTCAGGCGGTGGCCGATGCAGAGCTGGCCAAAGGTAAAGCGGAAGCCGAGGTTATCCGGCTGCGCGGTCTTGCCGAAGCAGAGGCTAAGGAAAAGCTGGCTGAAGCCTTCCAGAAGTTTGGCGAAGCTGCTGTCCTCGACATCATCGTCAAGATGCTGCCTGACTTGGCCGGTCGGATTGCCGAGCCGCTGGCTTCCATCGACAAGCTTACAGTAGTGGATACCGGCAACGGTGAAGGTGCAGCCCGGGTCAGCAATTATGTGACCCAGCTGATGTCCACCGCCCCGGAAATGCTGAAGAGCGTCTCCGGCATTGATGTAGAGGCACTGATCAAAGGACTCACCAAGAAATCCGTGCCGGCGCCTGCAGGCAGCATCATCCATGCTGTGCCGCAGCCGCAAAGTCCGGCTGAGAGCAAGGAGTTAAACGAATAGCTGAACCCATGAATTTCTGCTAAAGGCGGAGCCAGACTTCTCCAGCTGAGGCTCCTTATGAATCAGCACGTCTCCTGCAATAGCAGACGTGCTGATTCTTCTGTATTTAGGCACTGGCTGCTAATTTTGAGAGTAGTATCAGATCGATCGGCTATTCTCCGTAATTTCCGCATTCGTCTGCTTCGCATCAGCGGGCTTAATCTGATTCCGGCTGCGGCCATCAGTCTGGCGTTGAACCTGCTGATTCTATTGTCCGGAGAGACCTGGGGTGCGGCGGAAGCCTTTGCTTTCTGCGGAACGATTCTCGGGTTGTCACTGTTCTTCTCTGTGCATCATTTGTTTATGTACTATATCTTCCAGCCCTACAGTACAGAACTGAACGTGAAGAATCCGTTTTTCAGCATCATCAACAGCATCATCATGGCGGTAGGGATCATTTGTATGCAGTTCCAGAGTACACCAGCGTATTTCGCCGTGACTGTACTCCTGACAGCAGCAGCCTATATGGTGATTGCCCTTTTCCTGGTCTACAAATATTCAGGAAGAACCTTCCGTGTAAAATGACTGCTACCCCGGTACTCTTCTAATAACCGATTCTTGATGTTATGATGGTAGCTCAAGTATAATCTACACATGCTGCTATGATAGACAGGCTGCTCGAAGAAACAGGTATTCAGAAGTAAAAGAGGTGTCAGAAGTGGGCAGCATAACAGTGGCCAAGGTACTCAATAACAATGTAATTATTGCCCAGCACCCCCAATATGCCGAGGTTGTCGTGATTGGCAAGGGAATCGGGTTTAACCGTAAAAGCCGTGACAAAATCAATCTGTCCTCCGTGGAAAAGATGTTTATTCTACGCAACCAGCAGGAGCAGGAACAGTATAAGCAGCTGGTCCCCCAGGTAGACGAGAAGCTCATTGAGGTTGTGCAGGAAATCGTACTGCATATTATTCAGAGCAGCAGTCAGCCGCTCAATGAACACATCCATATTGCACTTACAGATCATATTTCATTTGCCATTCGCCGTAATGAGCAGAATATCGCAATTCACAATCCTTTTCTGTATGAGACCAAAGAAATTTATCCGGAAGAATACAGACTGGCAGAGTATGCGATAGGAAGGATTAACGAGATCATGGCGGTAACTTTGCCGGTCGATGAGATTGGTTTCGTTGCCCTGCATATTGTCAGTGCGCTCAGCAACCGGGATATCTCGGAGGTGAAGCAGCATTCGCTGCTGATCGGAGATTTAGTGAACCTGGTGGAAGATAATTTGAATTACCGTGTTCCGCGTGATTCGCTGGATTATTCTAGGCTGGTCACCCATCTGCGTTTCGTGCTGGAAAGGCTGCGCCGCGGTGAAACGGTGCGGGAAACC
The DNA here is from genome assembly GCF_017086365.1 of Paenibacillus tianjinensis. Taxonomy (NCBI): domain Bacteria; kingdom Bacillati; phylum Bacillota; class Bacilli; order Caryophanales; family Paenibacillaceae; genus Paenibacillus; species Paenibacillus tianjinensis. Next base: position 1,756,699 of record NZ_CP070969.1, read on the forward strand.
TCCTCCCTGGACGGACTGATGAAGCGTGAGTATCCGGAAATGTACATGCTGGCCTGGAAGCTGACCAAAGTCATTGAACAACGGGTCCGTATTCCCGTATATCCGGCAGAAGTAAGCTATCTGACGATTCATTTGCAGCGCCTGGCTCAGAAGAAAGAGGATGAGGCGGATATGGAGCAAGAGCGGTAAACACTGAGGCCACAAAAGCTTTTTTTGGGGTTAATGTATAAAAATGATTTTATTCAAAATCATGCTTGCAACTTTGAATTATCGATGCTACAATGATCCCTGTTATCCATGAACAGAATACCAACGTGTAACTGATACGATCAGGCATGAGTGATTTACAGTATTTATGGTTGTAATCCCCTAAGTCGGGGTAATCTAACTTTAGTGTTAGAAGGCAACCTGTATGCTGTATTGCTCATGCCTTTTTTGGCGTTTTGTTTGGGAAGAAACTTTGATTAAGGAAGTGACCTCAATGTTCAAAAAGTTGTTTGGCGTTTTGCAGAGAGTCGGTAAGGCTCTGATGCTTCCTGTAGCAATTCTGCCTGCGGCAGGTCTGCTGCTCGGAATCGGCAACATGCTGGTTAACCCTGACTTCCTTCAATATGTTCCGGCATTGGAAAACGATGTGGTTCAAGCCATTGCCAATGTGTTGATGAACTCAGGACAAATTGTCTTTAGTAACCTGTCACTCCTGTTTGCAGTCGGGGTAGCCATCGGGCTTGCCGGCGGTGAAGGGGTAGCCGGACTTGCAGCGATTATTGGTTTCCTGGTTATGAACGTGACCATGGGTACCGTGCTTGGAATCAATGAATGGGTGCTGAGCAAGCAGGACTTTGCTTATGCCAGCGTCTTGGGGATTCCAACCCTGCAGACCGGTGTGTTCGGCGGTATCCTCGTCGGGATACTCGCAGCGTCTATGTACAAACGGTTCTTCCGTATTGAGCTGCCGTCGTACTTAGGCTTCTTTGCAGGAAAACGTTTTGTGCCGATTATGACGGCTGTAACCTCATTGATCCTCGGTCTTGCACTGACGATCATCTGGCCGCCAATCCAGCATGGCCTGAACTATGTGTCGCAGAGTATGATCAACACGAATCTGACGCTTTCGGCCTTCATTTTCGGGGTCATTGAGCGTTCATTGATTCCTTTCGGTCTGCATCACATTTTCTACTCGCCATTCTGGTATGAATTTGGAAGCTACATCGATAAAGCCGGCAACCTGGTCCGCGGGGACCAGCGGATCTTCATGCAGCAGCTGCGCGACGGTGTAGAATTCACAGCGGGTACCTTCACTACCGGTAAATATCCGTTCATGATGTTCGGTCTGCCGGCAGCAGCACTGGCGATTTACCATGAAGCCAGACCCGAGCACAAAAAGGTTGTCGGAAGCTTGATGGTATCTGCAGCGCTCACTTCCTTCCTGACAGGGATTACTGAGCCGCTGGAATTCTCATTCCTGTTTGTTGCACCGCTGTTGTTTGCAGTACATGCGATTTTTGCCGGATTGTCCTTTATGACCATGCACATTCTGAATGTGAAGATCGGGATGACCTTCTCCGGCGGTTTCATCGACTATGTATTGTTCGGTATTATTCCGAACCGTACAGCTTGGTGGCTGGTTATTCCGGTAGGTCTGGTGATTGCTGTAATTTACTACTTCGGATTCCGCTTCGTTATCCGCAAGTTCAATCTCAAAACTCCGGGCCGTGAAGATCCGACTGATGATACAGAAGAAACGGATGGCGCAGCCGTCTCCACAACCGGTGACGATCTGCCGCGCAACATTCTTGCTGCGCTAGGCGGCAAAGAGAACATCACGCATCTGGATGCCTGCATCACCCGTCTCCGGGTTGAGGTTAAGGATAAAGCGGGTGTCGATAAGAACCGTCTGAAGAAACTTGGCGCTTCCGGGGTGCTTGAAGTCGGAAACAACGTTCAGGCGATTTTCGGAACTCGTTCCGATACCATTAAATCGCAGATTCAGGATGTTATGAACGGCAGAACACCTGCGCCTGCCCCTGCTGCTCCGCAGCCTGAGCTTGAAAAAGCAGCAGGTGAACAAGGAACAGCGATCATTCCAGAGGACATTGTATCTCCGGTTAACGGCGAGCTGCTTGATATTACGCAGGTTCCTGACGCTGTCTTCTCGCAAAAAATGACAGGTGACGGCTTTGCCTTCCTGTCCAATGACGGCAAAATTGCTTCGCCGGTATACGGTAAAGTATTCAATGTATTCCCAAGTAAGCATGCAATCGGCATTATGTCCGACGGCGGCAAGGAAGTACTTGTACACATTGGCGTAAATACAGTGAAGCTGAAGGGTCAAGGATTTACGGTTCTTGTCGAAGAAGGCGATCTGGTAGCAGCCGGACAGCCGATTATGGAAGTGGATCTGGAGTATGTGAAAGCCAATGCGCCTTCCGTTATTTCACCGGTCATCTTCTCCAATCTGCCGGAAGGTTCTACAGTTACCCTGAAAAAGCCGGGCAAGGTTGTTATCGGCGACAAGGATATCATCACGATTCAGTAAAATGTGCAATGGCGCAGCGCATCCATTATAATCTAGTGGAGGCGCTGCCCTCACTTATAAACATATGCGATTAACAACAATACCAAAAAATGAACAGAAAGCGAGTTGGATTATTATGCAAAAAACTTTCAAAATTGTTGACGAAGATGGAATTCATGCACGTCCAGCAACTGCCCTGGTAAATACAGCTACTAAATTTAAAGGTACAGAAGCCTTTGCAGAAGCAAAAGGTAAAAAAGTAACTCTGAAATCCATTCTCGGTGTATTGTCCCTGGGTCTTGAAGCAGGTGACACCCTCAGCCTGATCACTGAAGGCAGCGAGGAAGCCGAAGCACTTAGCGCATTGCAAGATGTGATGATCAAAGAAGGGCTGGGAGAGATTCATGAGTAAAATTTCAGGAATCGCGGCTTCAGCAGGTATTGCAGTAGCCCGTGCATTTATCCTGGAACATCCGGATTATACGATTACGAAGACTGCGGTAAGCGATGTGGAAGCCGAACTGGCCAAACTGCAAGCTGCCTTGGAGAAATCGAAGGGCGAGCTGCAGGCTATCAAGGAACGTACACTTGCTGAGCTTGGCGAGAAGAAAGCGGAGATTTTTGAATCTCACCTGCTGATTCTTGAAGACCCTGAGCTGATCAGCCCCGTAATGGATAAAATCCGTGAAGAAGCGGTTAATGCAGACTACGCTTTGAATGAAGTTGCTACGCAATTCGTAGAAATGTTTGAGAATATGAAAAGCGCGTACCTGCAGGAGCGCGCCGCCGACATGCGCGATGTAACCAAGCGCGTACTGAACCATCTGCTCGGTATTCATTACGTGAGTCCTGCAGAGATCAATGAAGAAGTTATCGTTATTGCGCTGGATCTGACTCCATCTGATACAGCACAGCTGAACCGCAAATTCGTTAAAGGTTTCACAACGAATATTGGTGGACGTACTTCCCACTCGGCGATTATGGCCCGTTCTTTGGAAATTCCGGCTGTTGTCGGCACCAAAAACGTACTGTCCCTGGTTAAAGCAGGCGATCTGGTTATTGTCGACGGTTTGAGCGGCGATGTCCTGATTAACCCTAGCGATGCTGAAGTGGCAGAGTATAAAGCGAAGCAGGAAGCCTACGATCTGCAGATTGCAGAGTGGAAGAAGCTCCGCGATGAAGCAACCGTATCTGCTGACGGCAAGCATGTAGAGCTGGCTGCCAATATTGGTACACCTAATGATGTGACAGGTGTAATTGAGAACGGCGGCGAGGGCGTAGGCCTGTACCGTACGGAATTCCTTTACATGGGCCGCGATAAGCTGCCTTCTGAAGAAGTTCAATACAACGCTTACCGTACTGTACTCGAGAACATGAATGGCAAACCGGTTGTTGTGCGCACACTGGATATCGGCGGCGACAAGGAGCTGCCTTATCTGGAGCTTCCGAAGGAAATGAACCCGTTCCTCGGCTTCCGTGCTATCCGCCTGTGTCTGGACCGTCAGGATATTTTCCGCACCCAGCTGCGCGCTTTGCTGAGAGCAAGTGCCCACGGCGATCTGCGGATCATGTTCCCGATGATTGCCACACTGGGTGAATTCCGTGCAGCCCGCGACCTCCTTCTTGAGGAAAAAGCGAAGCTGCGTGAAGAAGGCAAGGAAGTCTCCGACAATATCCAGCTGGGCATCATGGTTGAGATTCCTTCTACCGCTGTACTGGCTGACCAGTTCGCCAAGGAAGTTGATTTCTTCAGTATCGGAACAAATGACCTTATTCAATATACAATGGCTGCCGACCGTATGAATGAACAGGTATCGTACCTGTACCAGCCATACAACCCGGCGATCCTGCGTCTGGTCAAAATCGTGATCGACGCGGCACATGCTGAAGGCAAATGGACCGGCATGTGCGGTGAAATGGCTGGTGACTCCACCGCGATTCCACTGCTGCTTGGACTGGGTCTTGATGAATTCAGCATGAGCGCTACTTCCATCCTGCCGGCACGCAGCCAGATATCCAAGCTGTCCGCTGCGGACATGAAGGAAATGGCGGCTAAGGCGCTGCAGCTCGGCACTGCCGAGGAAGTTGCTGCACTTGTGCAGAGCAGCGTACAGTAATTCGGTTCAAGAGCAAGATCCGTTTTGGCAAGTTCACTTTTCCAACTACTCTATGCCGGTCTCCTAACAGGAGGCTGGCTTTTTTTATGGCATCTGAAATCAGACATACATCAATTTACAGTGGCTGTTTGAGCCATAGCGGGTTATACTTTCGTTAGAATAGCAACTTTCCCTTTATTAGCTTAAGTGTGAACTCGTACCTGCCGATATATGAAGTGTAGGATGCAGAATAGGCTGTTGGACCCAAACCTGTGAACATAGTGTTACATATACTATTTTGAGCCAAGTTATTTGGTTGAATCCAGAGTAAAGAGACTCGATGCAACTCACTTGCAAAAAGGTGCAAGTATTATTTATGAATGATGTGGAAATAGTTGGAATTAAGTAAGCAGATCCGTTTTCCGGCGTTTTTCACGGTGAACAGTAGGATGGTGATAATGTATGAGCAGCAATTATATAAATGCAGAGACCGAATTAGAAACCTATGAAGGGAAAGACCTTGGCTTAACCTATACGGCAGAATATAGCCAATTCAAAGTATGGGTGCCGTCGGCCTTTACCGTATCGCTTGTGTTGTATGAAACCGGAGGGAACGGTAGTGCCAACTCATTCCTTAATAGCAGGGACAGCGGAAGGATCATTCCTATGCAGCGTGAGGCTGGCGGGGTTTGGCAGGCACGGCTTTCCGGTAATCTGAAGGGCAAATATTATATGTACCGCGCCGTATTTGAAGATGGAACGATGCACGAAGCCGCCGATCCTTATGCAACCGCTGTTTCTGCGAATGGCGTACGTTCAGCGATAGTAGATTTGCGGGATACGGATCCGGTGGCTTGGGACGCGGATAAGTCTCCGCAGCTGCAGCACCCTGCCGATGCTGTAATCTATGAGCTGCATGTGCGGGATTTCTCGGCCCATGAGAGCTCCGGCATGCTGAACAAAGGCAAATTTAAGGCGTTTACCGAAACCGGTCTTACGGATAAAGACGGAAATGCGCTGGGGATAGACCATTTGGCTGAACTTGGAATTACTCATGTGCATTTGCTGCCGGTATTTGATTTTCAGACTGTAGATGAACTGAAGGCAGCCGGTGAGGCTTCCCGTGCGGAGTATCATACGGAGTATAACTGGGGTTATGACCCGCAGCATTATAACGTTCCGGAGGGCTCTTACAGCACGAATCCGAATGACCCGGGGACCCGCATCCGCGAGTTTAAAGAAATGGTGCAGGCGCTGCACAGCAAAGGGATCGCTGTGATTATGGATGTCGTGTATAACCATACCTATTCGGTGGAAAAGGGGCCATTTGAGCCGCTGATTCCTGATTATTTCTACCGCCATGATTATTTAGGCAGATTGTCCAACGGTTCCGGCGTAGGCAATGAAATTGCCACGGAGCGGCCGATGGTCCGCAAATATATCAAGGATTCCCTGGCTTACTGGGCCTCAGAGTATCATATTGACGGGTTCCGCTTCGATCTGATGGGTCTGATGGACAGTGTAACGATCCGCGAGATCACCGAGGAATTACGGCTTAATATCAATCCGAACCTGCTGATTTACGGGGAACCCTGGACAGGCGGAGATTCGCCGCTGGCTGCCAAGACCCTCAAAGGTGTACAGCGCGGCAAAGGCTATGCTGTATTTAACGATAATTTCCGTTCGGCGATCAAAGGTGACAGTGACGGATGGGGCAAAGGATTCGTAACCGGTGAATACGGCAAGGAAGGTGCGGTGGCATCCGGTATTAAAGGCGCGATCCATGAATTTACCGACTCGCCGTTGGAGACGGTCAATTATGTGACCGCTCATGATAATTTAAATCTCTGGGATAAGGTGCTTGCGTCGCAGGGCTTACGGCAGGCGGCTAATCTGCCGGAGCTGGACAACGGAGGGCTGAGAGGCGGCGGAGACGTTGAGGAGGCAGTCCGTGCAGCGAACCCGTATTTCGGCATCGATCAGCACAATATTTTAGGCAATGAGACCGTGCGCCGCTCCTTGCTGGCCAATGGTCTGATTCTGACCTCTCAGGGCATTCCTTTTCTGCATGCCGGGGATGAAATTCTGCGCAGCAAATACGGTGATCATAACAGCTACCGCAGCCCTGATGCCATCAATGCCATACGCTGGGAGAATAAACAGACATTTATGCCTGTCTTCCAGTATTACAAGGGTCTGATTGAGCTGCGCCGCACGCACCCTGCCTTCCGTCTGCATGGGCGCCAGGAAATTGAACGTTCGCTGGAATTCCTCCGCTGTGATAGCGGTGTAGTTGCTTATATGCTGAAGGATAATGCGGGCGGTGACGTGTGGAACAACATTGTAGTCATATTCAATGCCAATCCGGGGCCGGCCACGCAGAGTCTTCCTGATTCCGCGGACTGCTGGAACGTAGTGGTGGACCATACTTACGCCGGAACAGAGGCGTTCCGCATCGTTACAGGTCATGAAGTACAGCTGGAAGGGCTGTCAATGATGGTGCTGTATGATGGATATGGTGAGCCTGCACCCAGAGCCAAAATCATTGAGGTCCATTATGACCGTCCGGACGGCGATTACAGAGGCTGGAATCTTTGGGTCTGGGGTACAGGTATCCAGGATGGGCAATGTGATTTCCGGCAAATGGAGAATGGACGCGCAGTAGCAAGGATTGAGGTGGTTCCGGGTACGGAATCAGTCGGCTATATTTTGCGGCTTAATGATTGGGAAGAGAAGGAAGCAGGCGGTGACCGGTTCATTGATTGCTCCGGCAGTGAAGAGCTGATTAAGGTTCTGGTCAAGGACCGGCAGCAGATGGACGAGGGCGATGCGGATGGACCGCTGCAGCTGACCAGTTAAAATCGATACTGAAGTTGAAGATACAAAAGCAAGAGGCTGTGCTTTCCCTTAAAGGGTGCACAGCCTCTTTGCATCATATATAGGTTGGTATTTATTATATTTTATTTGGATTGATCCGAGAATTCCTCATCCACCTGCTCATTATACATATTGGCCTCGTTACCGCCGTGATTCTTGGAGCGGTACATCGCCAGGTCAGCTGCCCGCAGCAGTTCATTGATGCTGCCTCCATGCTGTGGATACAGGGCTACTCCGATGCTGGCCGAGGTGTGGAAGCTGGACCCTTTGTTGACGGACCAGGTCTTATTAAACAACTGCAGGAGCCGTTCCAGTATCTCATCCAGCATCTCTGGACTTGTGAACCGGTGAAGCACCACTGCAAATTCGTCGCCGCCTATACGGAAGGCCTGGCCGGAGCCTTTAACGGTCTGCTGCAGTTCACGGGAGAGCAGCTGCAGGAATTCATCGCCGGCCAAATGGCCAAGGGTGTCATTCAGCTGCTTGAACCGGTCGCAATCGAGCAGCGCCAGCGCTATATCCTGTCTGCGTTCTTCCGGCTGGTTAATGAGATTCTCCATGTACATTTTAAAGTGAGCCCGGTTCGGAATAGCTGTTAGATGGTCATAGAAGGCCAGCTTGTGCAGCCGTTCTTCATATTGCTTACGCTGTGTAATCTCGCGTGAAATGAGCATGAACTGGGCCGGGAACACCTTGTTACCGCTGATGGGCGAGACTTTGGTCTCCAGCCATACCCAGTTTCCTTTCGAGGAACGCATACGCAGCTCTGAAATACGTGATGTCCCCTGTACGGCGCTCTTCAGCTTCGCCCAGGTAATCTCCGCTTCACGGATATAGTTGGATAGCGGTGCACCTTTCTCCGGAATATAGCCAAGCACACTTGCATGTGAAGGCGAAGCATACAGGATCAGACCGTTCGGATCGGTCAAAATAATAAAGTCCGACATGGTCTCCCCGATGATCTGGTAAAGCGATTTCTCCTCCAGCATTTCCTTCTGCATCGCGATCAGCCTGCGGCTGAGATAAATAATGACCATGATTAACATGAACAATAAAAGCGAGTATACGGCGAATAAAGTGCTCTTCTTCTCGCTAAATTCCACGGTGATCTGCTGGGCATAGTTGTCGATCAGATTCTCCGCCTGGTCCAGATTACTGCGCGTTTCATTCAGCCGGGTATTGATAAGCTCCGCTGAGAATGCCTCCGGATTCCAATCGCCTTGCACCCGCCGGGAAATAAGGTCCCTCCCGGTTTCTTTCCACAGCTTGAAGGCGCTATCGAAGTTTACCAGCTTCTCGTTTAATTCACTGAGCAGCAGTTCGCTCTGCTTCATTCCCTTATGAGGATTCTGCAAAGCGCTGATATTGTAGCTGGCCATGTTAAGACGCTGCTTGATTTGTGTGTTATTGTCTTCAAAATCTTGCGCGAACAGACTAAGCTGCTCACCCGAAACATCCGGATTCATCGCGCCATGGAGTGCGACTGCCCCCTGGTAGAGATCCCGGTCAGCATTCAGAATCAGCTCCGAGTTCTGATAAACATCGCTGTATAAAGAATCTGAGAGTCTGTTAATTGTTGAATTCAGATACAGTAAGGAAGCGATGCTGATCACTACCAGAAGAATTGAGATAGCAGCAAAGACAAGAATTAATCTGCGTGTGCTTTTAATATCGGATAAACCGGCCACTGTCATCCTCTCCCCGCATCAAACTTTGAGAAACGTCATTGCTGTGTGCAAGAAACATGCGGTACGGATCCACTGCGGAGCTTGGCCCTTCAGAGCTAGAGGAGGGTCATTCAAAAGTTACAGGAAAGCAAAGCTTCCGTTACTATTCACGATTCTGCCCATCTGTCTAGGATTTCCCGCTTGTACTGCTTAGGGTGGAATTGTTATCTATGTCTTTGAACAGCCACGTCACCGTTCGAGGGCCGGGATGCTGCGATTCCCGGTATTCCGGGTCAGCATACGAGGCAGAAGGAGGATGTAGACATATCTTACAACATACCTGAAAATTATGTATTAAACCCTGCAAATTATTTATATTCCAGCCCTTAAGTCCTATTACCCAACTTTTCTGTGAACGATACCCCAGACAGCATATAAAAAAATCCGCAAATCTCCGGATTGGAGAATTGCGGATTTACATTACAATGATCGGATTCGTTATTCACTCCTGAGCGCGTAAATAGGGCGCATTCGAGCCGCTTTGTTTGCAGGAATCATCCCGAAGACTACACCGATGATCAAAGAGAATGAAAAGGAGATCAGGACCATATTCCAGGATGTTGCCACATTCATTGTGGTGTAATTTCCGACGGCCCAGCTGGCTCCGAGGCCTAAGCCAACACCGATTAGACCGCCAACACCGCTTAGAACGACAGACTCGATCATAAACTGCATCAGAATGTTTATTTTCTTAGCCCCAATCGCTTTGCGGATCCCGATTTCTCTTGTCCGCTCATTCACGGAGACAATCATAATGTTCATGATGCCTATTCCGCCGACAAACAGGGAAATACCGGCGATTCCACCTAGTGCCAGTGAAAGCGTATTGCTGGTCTCATTCACCGTCTCAAGCATTTCCTGGGAATCAAAAACGGAATAGGAATTTTCTGCACTGCTGAACTTGGCATCCAGGGCCGACTCCAGCTTTGTTTTGACATCCTCGACATTGTCATTGGAGGTCGTAGTGATCGTAATGGATCGGACCCCTTTACTCTGCAGGAAACGTTCAGCCGTAGAGATCGGAATCAGGATTTTCTCATCACTGGAGCCCCCGCTGGTGCTGCCTTTGCTCTCCAGTAATCCAACAATTTTGTAGCTGGCTCCGTTAAGCTGAACTTTTTCACCGACAGGGCTATCCGTACCAAACAGATCCTCAGCGGTGTCCGTACCAATCAGCGCGACCTTCTGACGGTACTCAGTATCAATATCCAGGAGGAAACGTCCGGACTGTACATGGAAATCCTGAACCTCCTCGTACGCGGGAATGATTCCTTCGACGGAAACAGAAACATTCTCAGTTCCATGCTTGGCAGTGACATTGCCGCTGATTACAGGAGAGACGTTCTCAACGCCATCGATTTCGCCAAGCGCCAACGCTTCTTCAAACGTCAGAGAGGTTGTCGCTCCGCGCCCCATAATGTTAACGGTCAATTGGTTGGTACCCAGTGAACTTAACGATTCCGTAATTTGTGAAGTGGTTCCTTGGCCCACAGAGACAAGCGTAATGACAGAAGAAACACCGATAATGATCCCGAGCATGGTCAGGAAAGCTCTGATTTTACTGCTGAGTATGCTCTTAAAGGCCATTTTCATGCTTTGATATAGCATCATTATCTGGCAATCCTCCGATCCTCGACGAGATTTCCATCCTGAATGCGGATAATCCGTTTCGCTTGTTCAGCAATTTCAAGATCATGCGTGATCAGAATGATGGTATGTCCCTGTTCGTTCAGTTCCTTGATCATCTGCAGGACTTCTTTCCCGGTTTTGGAGTCAAGAGCGCCGGTAGGTTCATCAGCCAGCAGGATCGGGGGTGTGCCGGCAAGAGCCCGGGCGATGGCTACACGCTGCTGCTGGCCCCCGGACAGCTCCGCTGGACGGTGATCTATTCTTTCTTCAAGGCCGACTCTGATCAGTGCACTGCGGGCAATCTCTCTGCGTTCCCGGTGGGAAACCCCCCGGTAGATCAGGGGGAGCTCCACATTTTCTACCGCGGAAAGCTTTGGCAGCAGATTGAAATTCTGAAAGATGAAGCCGATTTTTTCATTGCGGATCTGTGCCAGCTTGTTGTCGGACAATTTCCGGATTTCCTGACCGTCCAGATAATAGTCCCCTTCATTAGCTACATCAAGACATCCAAGCATGTTCATGAGTGTGGATTTACCGGAGCCGGAGGGACCGATAATAGCCACGAACTCCCCATGCTCAATCGTAAAGCTAAGGCCCTTGAGAATGGTCATTGTCTCTCCGGCCATTACATAGCTGTGAATCATATTCTCAACTTGTATCAGCGGCTGAGGCTTGCTGCTCATTGGCGCCCACCGCCAGTGCCGCCACCGGAAGGCGGTCCGCCGGTAAAGCCGCCGCCCGTGCTGAAACCGCCGGTACCGAATCCGCCCATACCGCCCATTGGGTTCATCTGGGTCTGAGCGGAAGAGGAGGAGCCTGTGCTGATCACAGTCGGAATGATAACTTCATCACCTTCGGAAAGTCCGCTGACAATTTCGATATTGCTCTCATCATGAATACCGACAGTGACTTCTACTCTCTTCTGGCCGGATGCCGTGCCGGTGCCGCTCCGGCCCCCTCCAGGGAACCCGCCGCCAGGCGCACCATCCGGGAAGGAGCCGCCTCTGGGAAGCCCGCTGCGGTCTTGCCAGCCGCCGGCAGAACCGTCACCCGCAGCCTGCCCTTCTGCAGCATCGCCGCTAGGGGCTTTATTTCCCGGAGGCTGTCCTTCTGCGGCATCGCCGCTAGGAACTTCACCGCCCGGAGCTTGCCTGTCAGCAGGAGCTTGGGCTGCTGCGCTATCTGTGCCAGTTGCACTGGTGTCTTCAGTGGTTGAGGGCACGTTAACGTAGTGTTTTCCATTGATTTCAGAAACAGCTTCAATAGGTACGGTCAACACATCGTTTTTCTTTTCAATCGTGATGGCTACCTCTGCTGACATTCCGACAAGTACGCTTGTCGAATCATTCAGCCCTACAGTAACATCAAAGAGGGAGACACCGTTGGAGGAAGTTCCTTCCTTGGCGATATCGATAACCTTACCCTCAAATTCCTGATCTTCAAGGGCGTCCAGCGTAATTGCAGCCGTCTGCCCAAGCTTGATATTCGGGATATCCAATTCATCTACTTGAACTGTTACGCTCAGATTCACATAATCGGTCATTGTAAACAGCTCAGAGCCATTTTGCGCCTGTTCGCCGTCAGTGATATTTACGGCTGTAATTGTACCGTCAATCGGGGCGGTTAACGGATCGGGAGGAAGCATATCCTCTTCAATCGTAGCAATGGAATCCTGCTGGTCGGCTATATCGCTTTGCGCTTTTTCAATCGCTGTTTTTGCCGATGCCAGCTCATCCTCTGTAGCATTGTTCATAGCCAGGGTTTTGTAATTCTCCTGTTTATCTTCCAGGGTGGTCTTCAGATTGGCCAATGTTTTTTCGGCTTCTTTCATCTTGTCGCTTAGATCATTCGGCACAAAGGTAATCAGCACATCTCCTTTTTTGACGACATCGCCTTTGGCAACCATTACCTGATCGACTTCTCCGGCTTCTTTGGTACGGATGCTTTCAGTATTAATAGCAGATACGGAGCCTGAGCCCGAAACACTATTTAGAATATTGCCCTTTGCAACAACCGCTGTGTTCAGCGGAGCCGCACTAGCCTCCTTGCTGCTGTCCGGCCACAGCACATAAGTCAAGATACCTGCAACTGCCAAGACAACGATACTTGAAGCGATAATTACTGTTTTTTTCTTTTTCATTCCGATCCTCCATCTTGCTCAATATAAAGACTTGATTTAACCTCAAAAATTAAGATGCGCTGTCTGTTGCGGTATCGCTGCTGTCTGTTTTCGTATCTGTATCTTTGTCATCAGTGGTGGTGGCCGGTTTTGTTACTGTAATGTAATAGACCTGACTGCCCAGCTCCATACGCTGGCCCTGGAATTCATCGTAGAGCGTAAGGCTGTAACTTCCGCCACTCAGGGTTTGGAACAGGGAGCTTGCGATCGTCGTTGAGTACTGGCCGTTACTTCCGACAACCAGGTCGCTGCCAAGGGACAGTGCTTTTTCATAGAATTGGCCAAAAGGATCAACGAAGCGCAGAACCAGCTTGTGGCCGTAAGTGCCGGTCTGATAAGTAGAATCCTGAGTCAGGCTATAATTAAATGACAGTGTAAGATTGCTGCTGCCTGCGACCATGCTGCCCGCTGAGCTGTTAACCGCAAGGAAGTAAGGGAACATGGAAACCCCGCTTGCCAGATTGGTCTGAGCGGTTACCGTCTTGACATTCAAGGACAGGGCATTGGTATTCACATATCCGGTTGCTGCCGTTCCGGCTGTAGTCAGCTTGCCGCCTGCCACTCCCTGTCCGATGTACAGCTGAAGGGCGGAGGTATCCACCGCGGTTGGAATATTGGCCCAAAAGGTGACTAGTGTTTTGCCGGATGCTCCAGTCGGCAGTTCCGACTGGTTGACGGTGGCTTCAAAAGACTGTCCATCCGCAGTTCTGAATATTGCATACAGCCTGGTCAGATTCGTCTGGCGGGTTTCTGAGCTGTTCATTTCCACTTCACTGTATACGGTCTTGGAGCTGCTGCCGGTATACACGGTGGTTAGACGTTCCTGGATGCTTGCTTTTTTGCCGGTTGTCGTGATTTTGATGGCTGAGCCTGCGGCAAGCGGGGGAAGGCTCGTTACAGCTCCGTCAGTTGTACTTAAGGTAAGGAATGGTCCGGATGGTTCCTGCAGAATAATTTTCGTCTGGCTGTAATCCAGAGTATATGGTACATGGGCCAGCACAGTGACCTGTGCACTTTCCCCCGGAGCAAGGATGGAGACATCGTTGTCGACCACGGCCTGTGATGAGGAAGTAAGGTCGTTCAGATCCGCCTTCAAAATACCGGTCAGCTTAGGCAGGGTGATCGTTTTGGAGGTGCTGTTTCGGATGCTGAGCTTAGCCTGCACCAAATCCTCATCGCCCCAGGGCAGACGCTGCAGAGACTGCAGGGAAACGGCGAAAGTGCCGTAATTATTAGCTACGCTGCTCTCAGAAGCCACATGGATATTACCCTCCAGCTTGTAAGGGATTTTGAAGTAGGCTGCCGGGAGAACGATTTTGCTGGAATCTTCACTGCCGACTGGAGGAATGACCTGAAGCTGCAGGTTATCCTGCGCCAGCTCAAGCGGTATGCTGGTGCTGAGTTCAATCAGCTTCTCTTCAAGCGGCTTCAGTGTAAGGCTGTTAAAAGCTGTTGTAGTAATCGGGAAGGAATAACCCTCGGCAGATTTGACAGAAAGCTCGTAGTTCGGCAAGGTTACTGCCTTGCTGCCCGTATTTTTTACCCGGAACTGGTAAGTCCAGATTCCATTCTCATTCTCTGCATAGACAGCCGAGGATTTCAGCTGCATGTCAACGACATTGCTGTCGATGGAGACCTTCTTGATGGCACCGGCAGCAACTGTGAAGTCAGCCGTAACTGCTGCAGGCAGCGCATAGGAAACGACCGGAAGATTGAGCTTGAGGCCTTCGTCCGGCTTGGCAATCTGCAAGGTCATCTTGGTAACGTTCATATAGGCAGGAATTTCCGTCATGAAATACAGCGTCTTTTTCTCCTGCGGCTGAATCTTATATTCAGAGCTGCTCTCATCTAGTAGCAGTGTGAATACCGAGCCTCCCAAGGATTTGAGATACATGCTGTAGCCCGGATCAGTTAGCACCTTGGTACCCAGATTCGTCAGGCTGAGTCCTACTTTGGCATAGACTTTGCCGTTATATTTGTACATTTGCAGCGAACCCGCCTGACTTGTCACGGGAACGCTGTTCAGTTCGATCTTTTTGCTCTCCCCCTGAAGCGCAGACAGTGAATAATTAGCTGGAACTGTGAAGGTCCCGATGCGTTGTTCATAGTTGGCGCTGCTAAAATTCCAGCCGTACATGCTGATTTTGAGCCCTTTTACCGTAGTTGCTTTTCCGATATTAGCGTAGTATGTAATACTCTTTGTTTCTTTGCCGGAGATTTTTTTGACCGCGCTGTCTGCGGAGACGGGAGTCCCCTTAATTATGCTCCCTCCGGATGTCACCACTTTGGAGAAATAATCGACCAGATTAGCGCTGGTGCTTGAGGTATTGGTGTAAGTAAGGGTATAGGTTAGAATGTTTCCGCTGTCCTGGGCGAATACGCCGAGATCGCTGAGCTTCACGCTGAGTGATGCCCCGAGATTCATGGAGCTGAGCTTGGCAAGTGTCGAGATTTCCGTGGCGTAGGCCGCTACTGTGGCAGCAGTTCCCCCCGATGAAGCCGCATAGGCCGCAGTTCCGGCATATCCCGGGATCTGACTTACGGCAAATGTGCTGAGTAATAACAGAACATAAGACTTTCTTCGTTTGTGCATGAATTTCCCTCCCTGTTTAAAAAACCTCTACGATCCAAAATCCATCCGGAAAATAAGATAGCCAGGCCTTCCTAATAAGGAAAAATATCAAGCGCCGCTGAACGTTAGCTGAAAAAAATTCCGTAAACCCAGGCTGAATCTTAAAGGAAGATTAAAAACAGATAAAATTAGCCTAAAATCGGATCCGCTTGTCAAACTGGCGTTTTCTGCGTATAATGTGAAGACATATCTTCTGAAACTAATGATGTAAGATATTGAGTTCTTATGATCTGAAATGCAGTGATGGAGACGAGTACGCAGTGCCTGGCTTACAGGGAGGAGACGCCGGAGATTGAGAGCGTTTCTAAGAGAGCAGAGCTGCCGAAGTTCACTCCGGAGCAGTTCCCTGAATGTTTAATTCAAGTAGGGGAAACCGGCCGCAGACCGTTATATCTGTTAAAGTGAGACATGTCTTTGCCGTACCGCAAGAGGGAATACCACTCTTAAGGGATCCGGTGCAGCCTGTCTAACAAGGGTGGTACCACGGTCTTTTCGTCCCTTACCGGGAGGAAAGGCCTTTTTTTGTTGTACACTACGATATTGAAGGGGGCAGTGCATGCCATGAAAGAAAAGCTGGAAGCATTGAAGGTCGAGGCCTTGGCTAAGCTGCAGGAGGTTACCGATCCGCAGGTTCTGAATGATTTACGCGTGAAATACCTGGGCAAAAAAGGCGAGCTGACTGAGGTTCTGCGTGGAATGGGAGGACTCAGCGCAGAGGAGCGCCCGGTGATCGGCCAGGTAGCGAATCTGGTGCGCAGCGCCATTGAAGAGATTATCAGCACGAAGCAGGAGGCCTTCCAGCAGCAGGAGACACTGGGCCGCCTGCAGGCGGAGAAAGTGGACGTTACACTGCCGGGGCGCAGTTTGCCCCAGGGCGGAATTCATCCTCTGAACCGGGTTGTCCAGGAGATCGAGGATATCTTCATCGGGATGGGCTACAAGGTCGCTGAGGGACCCGAGGTAGAGACAGATTATTATAACTTTGAAGCACTTAATCTGCCGAAGGACCATCCGGCGCGCGACATGCAGGATTCCTTCTACTTAACAGATGATCTGCTAATGCGTACCCAAACCTCTCCGGTGCAGGTCCGTACGATGCAGGCGATGAACGGAGAAGTTCCGGTCAAAATCATCTGTCCGGGCAAAGTCTACCGCCGCGATGATGATGATGCGACCCACTCCTTCCAGTTCCATCAGATTGAAGGCCTGGTCATCGGCAGCAATATCCGCATGAGCGACCTCAAAGGCACGCTGAACCAGTTCGTCAAAGAAATGTTCGGGCCAAGCACGGGCATCCGTCTTCGTCCCAGCTTCTTCCCGTTCACAGAGCCGAGCGTTGAGGTGGATGTCAGCTGCTTCAAATGCGGCGGCGACGGCTGCCGTCTGTGCAAGCAGAGCGGCTGGCTGGAAATTCTCGGCGCAGGCATGGTGCATCCGAATGTACTGAGAATGGGCGGTTATGATCCGGAGAAATACAGCGGCTTTGCCTTCGGTATGGGCGTGGAGCGGATCGCAATGCTGAAGTACGGAATCGATGATATCCGTTATTTCTACACCAACGATATGGGCTTTGTGAAGCAGTTCAAGGGGATTTAGATTTTTGGCGGGTTCGCTGGCTGGTGTTGAAGGATTTCGGAAAGCACACGGAGTGCCGATTTAACTTTTATGATTATTACTGTATAGGAATGACCAGAGGGGAATTTTGGAACTGTAGGAGCGCCAGCGTCCGCCTTTGTCTTCGGATTTCGATTGCTATATAGATTGAACTAGAAAATATACGATTAGGAAAAAGTGGCGGAGGAGAATTTTGGAACTGGAGGAGCGTTAGCGTCCGCCTTTGTCTTTCGGATTTCTACCGCTAATAGCGGTTCAAATCAAGAAATCTGAAGACAACAGCGGCCGGAAGTCCAAACATTCTCTGGAGTCACGGCTAATCCTAAAATAGAAAAGCTACTAGTTCAATCTATATAAGCGGTTCAAATGAGGAAATCTGGAGACAACAGCGGCCGGAAGTCCAAACATTCTCTGCAGGGAAACTATGAACAGGGATTTTAAATGGGGGTCAGAAGATCCATTCGCAGTCTTTTACATGCAGCAAGCAAAACCGGCAGGTAGATAAATACATCTGAAACAAAAGGAAGTGAGCGGACATGAAAGTATCAACCGGATGGCTAGCCGATTATATATCCCTAGAGGGAGTAACCGCTGAAGAACTGGCGGACAAAATCACCACCGCAGGCATCGAGATCGATGGTGTCGAGCGCCGCAACAAAGGACTGTCCGGGATTGTAACCGGATATGTGAAATCGAAAGAAAAACACCCGGATGCCGACAAGCTGAACGTGTGTATCGTAGATGCCGGACAAGGCGAAGACCTGCAGATTGTCTGCGGAGCGAAGAACGTGGCTGCGGGCCAGAAGGTTCCCGTTGCTCTGGTTGGTGCTAAGCTGCCGGGTCTGGAGATCAAGAAAGCCAAGCTGCGCGGCGTCTTATCGCAGGGCATGATCTGTTCAGCCAAAGAGCTGGGTCTGAACGACAAGCTGCTGCCGAAAGAACTCCAGGAAGGCATTCTCGTATTGCCTGAGAACACAGAGGTAGGCCAGGATATCACGAAGGTGCTGGGACTGAATGATGAGATCCTGGAGTTTGACCTGACACCTAACCGTTCCGACTGTCTCAGCATGATCGGTGCGGCTTATGAAGTCAGTGCGATTCTGGGACGCGACCTCAATCTGCCTGACCCGGCTGCGGAACTGGTAGAGGCCGGCGGAACCGCTGCAGACTCGATTTCGGTTAAGATTGAAGATGAGGCCTTCTGCAGCCATTATGCAGTGCGCTATATCTCGGGAGTAAAGCCAGCTCCGTCACCGCTCTGGATTCAGAACCGTCTGATGGCTGCAGGTGTACGTCCGATCAATAATATCGTGGATATCACCAACTATGTAATGCTTGAATACGGCCAGCCGCTGCATGCGTTTGACGGTGATCAAGTGGAGGGCGACGTGCTGGGAGTGCGCTTTGCCCGTGAAGGCGAAGTGCTGACTACGCTTGACGGCCAGGAGCGCAAGCTGGAGCCGCAAATGCTTGTCATTGCTGACGGCGTGAAGGCTGTAGCTTTGGCGGGAGTTATGGGCGGACTCGCTACCGAAGTAACGGGAGAAACCGTTAATATCGTGCTCGAATCGGCCAAATTTGATGGCGGCACCGTCCGCAAGACTTCGCGCCAGCTGGGCCTGCGTTCCGAAGCTTCTCTGCGGTTCGAGAAGCAGGTGGACCCGAAGGCAGTGATTCCTGCACTCAACCGTGCCGCTGCCTTGATTGCCCGCTATGCCGGCGGTTCCGTACATGAAGGTATTGTGCAGGCAGGCAGCGATGCTGTTCCGGATAAGGTTCTGACTTTGTCCCTTGAGAAGCTGAACAACTACCTCGGTACGGAGCTGTCGCTTCTGGAAGTGAAGACACTCTTCGGACGCCTCCGCTTCAAATGCGGGGATGCGGCTCAAGGCGTTGTAGAGGTGCAGGTACCATCCCGGCGCGGAGATATCAGCTACGATGTAGACCTGATTGAAGAGATCGCCCGCCTGTACGGGTACGACAACATTCCGACAACATTGATTGAAGGAGTTACGACTCCGGGTGCACTGACCAGAAAACAGTCCGTGCGCCGTGAACTGCGCCGGATGCTCGCGCTTGGCGGCTATCAGGAAGTGATGGGCTATTCCTTCATTCAGCCGGAGCAGAGCAAGCTGTTCCCTGCGTTCTCGGAAGGCAGCCTGCCTGTGAAGCTGGCTATGCCGATGAGCGAAGAACGCAGTGTGCTGCGTACCAGCCTGCTGCCGCAGCTGCTGGATATTGCCCTGTATAATACGAACCGCCGGCAGAGTGATCTGGCCTTGTTCGAGATCGGTAATGTATTCTTCACCGATGAAGAGCAGCTTACCCGCCAGCCCCGGGAGCTTCCGGTACTGGGACTGCTGCTGAGCGGAAGCCGGACCGCCAAGCAGTGGAACATGACTGCGGAGCCTGTGGACTTCTTCGACCTCAAAGGCGCCCTGGAAAGTGTATTTGCCTACCTGGGACTAACCGGACGTGTAGTCTATGAAGGTGATGCTCCTCAAGACTATCATCCGGGCCGTTCCGCTTCCATCTATCTGGTGGAAGAAGATGGCCGTACAAAAATCGGGACGATGGGCCAGCTTCATCCGGAGCTTCAGCGCAAGCTGGATCTGGAGGATACTTATGTAGCTGAGCTGCTGCTGCAGCCGCTGTATGACAGTGCCCGGATCAGCCTGCAGTACAGTGAACTGCAGCGCTTCCCGGGAATGGAACGGGACATCGCTGTTGTTGTAGATTCTGCCGTCCCTGCGGGAAATCTGCTGACATCGATCCGTGAAAACGGGGGAACGCTGCTGCAGAATGTGCAGGTATTCGACGTCTATACCGGCGGTAAGATGGAAAGCGGGAAGAAAAGCGTGGCCATCTCGCTGCTGTACCGCCATACGGAACATACACTGACCGATGAAGAAGTCTCAGAAGTGCATGAAAAGGTAGTTGCTGCACTTCAGCAAACTTTTGGTGCAGAATTAAGAAAGTAGCAGGAATTGTGCAAAGCCGCAGCGAATCCATTTAGAAACCGAGATTCGCTGCGGCTTTCCTTTTGGGGAAAAGTGCGGGGCTTCCGGTTGAATCGATGGAATGATGTCGTTTGTTTTGCCAAATGTTTAGGAATCACGCTACAATAGAAGCAGAGCAAACAGCTTAGAATCCGCACACATACAAAGGAGGGCACAACTGTGGCTATGGACCGGACCCGTGTCGCCGTGGAGATATATGGAACTTCCTATAAATTAGTCGGAAGCAGCACTGAATATATGAAGCAAGTTGCCCGTTATGTGGACGAGCATATGCATGCCATTTCAAAATCTCATTCCAGACTGGATACACCGCGGATTGCGGTGCTTGCAGCCGTACATATGGCGGAGCAGGCTATTCAGGTTCAGGATTTTAAGAACGAGTTAAATATGCTGACCGGCGAGCGCACAGAATTGCGCGTGGAGGTATCGCGACTGCTTGAAGTGCAGCGTGAGCGGCAGGAGGAATATGAACGGCTAAGCGAATCAGCCAAAGCGGAGGCTGCAAGGCTGCTGGCTCAGGCCGAAGAGGAACGTAAGCGTCATTTGGATATTCAGGAGCAGGAGCGCCAAGCTCACGCCGCCCAGCTGCAGGAAGCGGAGCAGGCAGCTGCTGCTGCGCGGGAGAAGCTTGCTGATGAGCTGCAGGCCCGCGAGGCGGAGCTGCAGGCACTCCGGGCTGCCTACGAGCAGGAGCAGGCTTCAGGCCGTGAAAGCCATAGGCAGGAGCTGGCAGCGCTTGAAGCGGCCCGTCTACAGCAGCTGGAGGAACTGAAGGCTGCACATGCGCAGGAGGTAGAGAATCTCCGCGAATCGCTGCTCCGGGAGAAAACGGAAACGTTATCTCAGCTTGAGCAGGAACTGGCGCAGACCCGGGAAGCACTCGGTAACGAAGTGGTGGAGATTCGGACCTCGCTCAGCAAGGAGCTTGCAGAGACGAAGGCTGCGCTTGATAAAGAGTTAAGCGCAGAACGGGAAGCGCTGCAGAAGGAGCAGGCCAAGACCAAGGAGCTCCGGCAGTCCCAGGGCACGCAGGAGCACCGGCATAAGCAGCAGCTCCAGGACCTGGAGAAGCAGCTTGCCGAGCTGCGCGGCGGTACAGGGCAGCTGCAGTCGCGGCTGCGTGCGGCTGAAGCAGGGCTTAAGGGTGAACGCGATGCCCGGCTGACGCTTCTGTCGCAGTATGAAGCGGTACTGGGCCGTGAGGAGCAGCTTACAGAGGAACTGCGTGTTGCCGGCGAGCAGGGAACAGTTTTGAATGAGCAGCTGGAAGAACTCCGCCAGCGTTACGATGAGGCACAGAGCGATGCCGCCGGCCTTAGAGATGCACTCCAGGAGTCATCTGAACGGCTGAGCCTCACCGGGGAAGAGCTGAATGCGGCTAATGAGCTGAGTGAGCTGCTGAGCGGCGAGCTGGAAGAGCTGCGTCAGCGCTACGAGCTGACCCTGAGCGAGACAGCCGAACTCCGCAGACTGGTGGAAGAGAAGGAAGCGCTGATCCGCCAGCTGCAAGCCGAGCTGCAGACGGCTACCGAACTGGGAACGCTGCTCCAGGAAGAGCTGGAGGAACTGCGTCAACGTCTGGAGCAGTCTCAGGCAGAAGCATCCGCGCTGCGCGGAGGACTTGAAGAAGCGAGATCCGGTTTGAGCCGTGTGCAGGATGAGCTTACCCGCAAGGAAGAGGAAGCCCGGAACTGGCAGGAGCTTGCGGACAAGCATATGGAAGATATCAGCGAACTGGAAATGAATCTCCTGGAAGCAGAAGAGAAATCTTCTTCGCTGCAGCGCGAGATCGAAACCCTGCGCGGGCAGGCAGATGGCATGGTGCAGCAGCTGGACCGCGAAGCTTCCTTGCGTGCAGAAGCTGAGCTGGAATGCGCTGCGCAGCGTGAAGAGTCGGCGGAGGCCCGGAAGGAGCTGGCTGCCCTGCGCGGCCGGTACGAGGACTTGATCGCACAATATGATGAGCTTCTGCAGGAGAGTGAACAGCTGCAGGAACGATACGGACTGCTGGAGGCTGAAGGCGAGGAAGCGGCACGGCGTCTTGAAGAGCTGTACGAAGCTGCCCGTGAAGCCGCGGCTACAGCAGAAGAGCAACGGGAAGCGATCCGGGAAGCGCGCGAGGTCGAGGCTTCCTGGAAGCACCGTTATGATGAGCTGCAGCGGCGTGAGGCCCAGTGGAACGAGACGGAGGCTGCTCTGCGCGAGGAGATTGAAATTTGGCAGCAGGAAGCCGGAGAAGCCGAGGCGCAGGCTGAGTCTGCAAACCGGGCGCATAGCGAAGTGCAGCAGCAGCTTGGCGAGATCGGGGAAAACTACGAGCTGGCTCAGGGCCAGCTGCGTCTGATACAGGCCCAATTCGAGCTGCGTCAGGGCGAGCTGGATAAGCTGGCTCAGGAACATCGCAATCTTCAGGCGGAATATGCCAAGCTGCAGAGTGAATATAATGAATGGATTCAACTGATCGAACAGGATAGTTGAATGGCGGATGCAGTACAGAAACGGGTGCTTCCCTCTTGGGGCGGCACCCGTTTTTGATGTATGAACAAATTAGTATTGCAACCGTTTTCAACCCTTGTTAGGATGTTGAATGAGGTGAATAACAATGGATAAGAAATGGCTTGGTGTTGTCATTGCCCTATTCCTGCTGCTGGCGTATTTTTTTATCGGTTTCGCAGGCCATTCCTCCCGCATGGGGAGTATTGTCAGAGAGCTTAGCGGGCAACCCGGTGATGTGAATCCCGGCTACCATATCGTACTGATTGAACAGGAACGGTATCACCCCTATTGGGAAATGGTCGAGAAAGGAGCTAAAGAAGCTGCTGAGACCTACGGGATAGACATTGAGTTCACTGGTCCGGTCCGCAATAACATGGAGGAGCAGATTAGCCTGCTGGAAAAAGCAATTGCCGCGCAGGTGGATGCTATTATTGTACAAGGACTGAATGATGAGAAATTCACACCCGTGATCGATAAAGCCGTGAACCGCGGCATTCCGGTAATCACAATAGATACCGATGCTCCTGCCAGCAAGCGCTTGGCCTATGTGGGAACCGACAATGCGGCAGCAGGCGAGATACTGGGACGAATGGTTGTGAAAGCAAGCGGAGGCAAAGGGAAGATCGGGGTGATCATTGGCAGCGATCTGGCCAAAAATCAGCTGCAGCGTCTGAACGGCTTAAGCCATGTTGTGAAGAAATACAGCGGTCTGGAGATAGTGGATGTCCGGAGCTCTAATATATCCCATATGGAGGCGATCCAGCAGGCGGCCGAGATGCTGCAGCTGCATCCGGAAATCGATGTGATGGTCGGTACGAGTTCAACGGATGCGCTGGGGATTCTTCAAGTCTCCAAAAGACTGAAGCGGGATCCTATGACGATTATAGGCTTTGACAATCAGGCGGATACACTCGCCGCTATCAGTAGAGGAGACATTAAGGCAACCGTAGCGCAGCAGCCATTTTTGATGGGGGAATTAGCTGTGAAGCTACTGAATGAGCATTTCCAGGGGCGCACGCTGCAGTCGGAATATTTCACCGAGGTTAAGGTGCTGGACAAAAGTAATGTTCAGGAGGGGGAGAGCCTGTGAGTATCCGGCGAAAGCTGCTGATTTGCATTCCCCTGCTTGTACTGCTGATGAGCTCTGTTTCCTTTGTCTTGTTTGAAAGCGGGAAAAATGTCCAGGAAAGCTATCACCTGATGATAAACCGGATTTTATTGTATAAGGAAGTGTCCTCTGAGGTCGGGGAGAATATGCGTTCCTTGAACCGCTTCATCATGCAGGTGGATGCTGACAGCTATCCCGAGGTAGACAAGCATTTGAGCGCTGTACAGGAGCTGCGGAAGAAGCTCGATGGGATAGAGACGATCGGCGGGAGCGAACTCCCGCTGATGAATTACCGCCACATCATTGATACCTTTCTGGAACAGGCTGGGCAGATGATTGACGAGATAGACGATCAGGACTCCAAAACGCTGGCCGGTGCTTATATTGAGGCGGAGCAGACAGAAGGGTTCATCCGGGAGGAAGCGCAGGAACTGGTTGACCTGGAACTGGAGCAGTACAAGCCGATTTATGAGGAGATCATGTCCACAACGGGCAAATTGAACCAGCTGGGGATTCTGTTGGTGATTACGGCAGCGGTGCTCAGCATATCTATGGCCATCTGGCTGTCCAGCAGTATTACGGGACCGATCCGCCGTCTGGTGGCGACAGCCAAGCAGATCTCGAAGGGCCGGATGGACACCAAGGCGCCGGAGAGTATCAACAACGATGAGATCAGCATTCTATGCCGGGCCTTTAATGGAATGATCGATAATATCCAGCAGCTGATGGAGGAGAATATTAAGAGCGTGGAGAAGGACCGCCTGGTCAAGGAGCTGGAACTGAAAATGCTGCAGAGTCAGATTAATCCCCATTTTCTGTTCAATACGCTGAATTCCATCGCCAAGCTCGCGTACCTGGAAGGAGCGGCCAAAACAAGCGATCTGACCGTATCCGTATCACGTCTGCTCCGGTATAACCTTCAGAAGCTGGACCAGGCGGTGCCTCTGCGTGAAGAAGTCGAGCATGTCACGGAATATATTAATATTCAGAAGGCGCGTTTCCGGGACCGGATTACCTTTGTGATGGATATTGACGAACAGGCATTAGGCGGAATGATTCCCTGTCTGACCCTGCAGCCCATTTTCGAGAATGCCTTTGTGCACGGACTGGAGGAAATGGAGGAAGGGGCTGTACTTTCGTTGTCTATCCGATATGACAGCGGACTTATGGAAATAGGAATCTGTGACAATGGTGCAGGCATGAACCCTGAGACCGTGGCAAGGCTGATGGGTTCGATCCGGGAGGAAGCTCCGCGATTCAGCGGAAAGGGCCAGTCTACCGGGCTTGGTACACATAATGTGTTTAAGCGGCTTCATTTATTTTTTGACGGGGAACAGCAGATAGAAATCAGCAGCAGCGAAGGAGCAGGGACAGCTGTACTGTTCAGGCTACCTTGCCGTCCTTCGGCTTAAGACTTAGGAATAATGAAAGGAGACTAACCATGTACAGTTTGCTGATTGCCGATGATGAGGCGCTGGAAAGGGAAGGGCTGGAGCTGATGATTAGGCATCTTTTTCCGGATACCTTTGAGTTTCTGCATGCAGAGAACGGTCGTAGAGCGATACAGCTCGCGGAGGAGCACCGGCCGGATATTGTCTTCATGGATATTAAAATGCCGGGCATACAGGGATTAGAGGCGGTGCGTCAAATACTCCATAAACTTCCTTCAGCCAAAATTGTAATGATTACCGCCCATGATTATTTCTCCTATGCCAAGGAAGGGCTGCTGCTGGGAGTAAAGGATTATTTGCTGAAACCTGCCAGACGCGAGGAGGTGGCGGATGTGCTGAAGCAGCTGATTGCCGAGATTCAGGAGGAGAAGCGGCGCAGGCATGAGCAGCTTGAGCAGCAGGAAAGGCTTGCCCATCTGCTGCCGTTGGCTGAAAATGAGCTGACTCTTATGCTAATGCTGGAATATGTGCAGGAGATTGAGCTGGAACAGCTTGCCGGACTCCTGAACCTGCAATGGAGCAAGGGCTATGCTATGGTACTGTCGTTTCCCCGGCAGGCGAGTGGAGAATGGACGGATTTCCAGCTGGTGAAGCGTGAAATCTATGAGGCGGTCAAACAGCTTGTGAAGCCTGGTCTGGGCTGTCTGGCCGGTCCATTGATCGGTTATCAGATGGCTTTGTTTATCCCCTTGCCGCCGGGCCGGACCGGATACTCCCAGCGGGTTCTTTCCCTCGATTGGGGCGAAAGGCTCCGAAGCCTCGCTGAACAGCGTTTTGGACTGCCGTTAAATGTCGGCATCGGCTCGATCAGGGAAGGCTGGGACGGACTGAGCCGTTCCTACCGGGAGGCGGTACGTGTCTGTGCCGACAGCAATGATCTTTTCAGTGTGCGCCATTATGATGATGTCACCCAAAGCTCGGGTCAGACCGCCATATCTTTGGACGAGGAGAATAAGTTGATTGAGTCTCTGCTGCGGCGGGATAAACAGGAGGCTATAGAGCGCTTTGTCAGGCTGTATACAACCTTCGGTGAGGCGGTGGAACGGCCCTTTTCAACATTGCGGGGGGAGGTTATCGGTCTGCTGCTGTTCCTGGCAAGGGCCGTTCAATCCAAGGCAGGAGCCGGGATCATTGCCGATTTGAACGCTGTGGAGGACCCTCAGTCCCTGAAGCAAGGGGCAGAGCATTGGCTGGAAGTGCTGATTGACAGCTTGAATGAAGAACGGGAGTCTAGCCGCTCCCATGTGCACCAGCGGGCCCTGCCTATATCAACCAGAATTATAAAGAGGACATTTCGATGGAGCAGGCGGCCGAGTATGTGAATCTGAGCCCGCATTATTTCAGCAAATTGTTCAGGCAGCAAGCCGGTGAAACTTTTATCGACTATCTGACACGGCTTAGGATTAATGAGGCGAAGCGGCTGATCGCGGGGGAGGAACTGAGCCTCAAGGGGATCTGCTATGAGGTAGGGTATAAGGACCCGAATTATTTCAGCCGTGTGTTTAAAAAAGCAGTCGGCATTACACCAAGCGAATTCAGGCAGCAGTACGGGAAGCAAAGTCCTTGCTAACACGGCAAGGACTTTTTTGTGCTGTATCCCCGTTTTTTCCTATGAAAAGAGGCCGGAAGAAACTCATTACAGCTAAGGATAACGGAATGCAGGCGGAAGGTAAAAAAGTGCTGGGAATAGGTGCATCCGCTCCGGAAAATCCATGCTACTATTTTGTTTGTAAGCGCAAACAAAAAGTTGATTCAGGAAGAGGGGCGAAGAATAAGTGGGAAAATACGGAAGAGTAATTTCAGCAGGATTGTCTGCCATCGTGCTGGCAGCTTCCCTGTCAGGCTGTGGATTGGTCTCAAACGGAGATAATAAGGAAACGGAGAAAACAGCCGGGGCGAAGGATGGAGATAAGATTGTCATCGGCATGTCGATGGATACGCTGAAAGAAGAGCGCTGGCAGAAGGACCGGGATATTTTCACCAAGAAAGTAGAGGAGCTCGGTGGAGAAGTAAAGGTGCTGGCTGCCAACGGAGATGATGCGACCCAATTAAGCCAAGCTGAACAGCTGATTTCTCAGGGCGTGGATGTGCTTGTGGTCATAGCCCACAACGCCGAAGCTACGGCTCCCATTGTGGAAAAGGCCCATAAAGAGGGCATTAAGGTGATCGCTTATGACCGCTTGATTAATAATTCTGAAGTTGATTATTATATTTCTTTTGATAATGTGCGTGTCGGAGAATTTCAGGCACAGGCTGTGATCGACCAGGCGCCAAAAGGAAATATCGTCTATATCGGAGGAGCGGATACCGACAATAATGCCCACATGTTCAAAGAAGGTGCTATGAATATTCTGAAGCCGCTTGAAGAAAAGGGCGATATCAAAATCGTTTATGACCAGTTCTCCAAGGACTGGAAGCCGGAAGAAGCCCTGAAAAATATGGAAAATGCGCTGACTGCGAACAATAATGATATTCAAGGCGTTGTTGCTGCGAATGACGGGACGGCCGGGGGTTCGATCCAGGCGCTGACCGCTCAGGGAATGGCCGGAAAAATCCCGGTCTCCGGGCAGGACGCCGACCTTGCCGCAGTACAGCGTATTGCTGAAGGCACACAGCTGATGACCGTGTATAAGCCAATCAACGCCATTGCGACTAAGGCTGCTGAAATGGCGGTTGCAGCTGCCAAAGGCGAGAGTATTTCGACAGAAAAATCAGTTAACAACGGTAAAATTGATGTTCCCTCTATACTTCTGGATCCGATTGCTGTCAACAAAGACAATTTGGACGTGCTGATTAAGGACGGCTTCCATACGCTTGAGGAAGTATACAAAAATGTGCCTAAGGATCAGTGGCCTAAACAATAAGACAGCCTTTGCGGCACAGCGATGCGGAGCCCTAACATGCTCCGCATCGCTGCTGCTTAAGGACCGGAAGGAGGAACGGCAATCATGTATGTACTTGAAATGGCTGAGATCAGCAAGGAATTTCCCGGAGTTAAAGCACTGGACCATGTAAACTTTAAGGTGAAGCAGGGGGAAATCCATGCACTTTGCGGTGAGAATGGCGCCGGTAAATCTACGCTGATGAAGGTCCTGAGCGGATTGTATCCGGCGGGGTCTTACGGCGGAGAAATTATTATAAGCGGCGAAAAGAAGGAATTTCATAAAATCACGGATGCCGAGAAGGCCGGCATTGCGATCATTCATCAGGAACTGGCGCTCGTCAAGGAGATGACGATAGGAGAGAATATTTTCCTGGGGGCAGAGCCGACAAAGCGTGGAGCGATCCAGTGGGATGAGCTGTACCATCAGGCTTCACTTTGGCTGAAGAGAGTGGGACTCCATCATTCGCCGGATACGAAGATCGGAAATCTAGGAATTGGCCAGCAGCAGCTGGTGGAAATTGCGAAGGCGCTCTCCAAGCACACCAAGATTCTGATTCTGGATGAGCCTACGGCAGCCTTGACGGAGAGCGAGGTGTCCATCCTGATGGGGATTCTCAACCAATTGCGGAGTGAGGGTGTGACATGCGTCTATATCTCCCACAAGATGCCAGAGGTGTTTGCTTTGGCGGACTCAATCACAGTACTGCGTGATGGCCGGACCGTAGCTACGCTTGATCGAAATGAAACCGATGACGACAAGGTTGTCTCCCTGATGGTTGGCCGGGAACTGACAGAGCGTTATCCGCGGGTAGAGCATACGCCCGGTGAAGCGGTGCTCGAGGTTCGGAATTATAATGTATGGCATCCTGAAAAAAAACATCACAGGGTACTTCGCGACATTGAATTTACACTCCGTAAAGGGGAAATCCTCGGGATAGCCGGACTGATGGGGGCGGGACGCACGGAATTAGTCAGCAGCCTATTCGGGGCTTACGGCGGCAGGGCTGAGGGAAATGTGCAGATTGAAGGGAAGACCGTACGAATCCGTTCGATTGCAGAAGCCATCAAGGCGGGCATTGCCCTGGTCAGCGAAGACCGCAAGCGCCAGGGGCTCGTAATGGGGATGGATGTGAAAAGAAACACTACACTGGCCACATTGCACAAGGTTTCTAGACTCGGAGTCGTGAATGAGAATGAAGAAATCCGATGGGCGAGCCGGTATGTGCAGGAACTGAAGACGAAAACAGCTTCACTGGAAACGCCAGTGGGGACACTTTCCGGCGGGAATCAGCAAAAGGTCGTTATTGGCAAGTGGCTGATGTCCAGTCCGAAAATATTGATTATGGACGAACCTACTCGGGGAATTGATGTGGGAGCGAAATATGAAATATATAATTTGATGAATCAGCTGGTAGAGCAGGGAGTGGCTATTATTATGATCTCATCGGAGCTGCCGGAGGTACTGGGAATGAGCGACAGAATTCTGGTGATGAGTGAAGGGCAGTTCGTAAGAGAATATGATTGGCGCGAAGCAACGCAAGAGAAGATCATGCTGGCCGCTACAGGAGGTAAATAGTTATGCAACTGCAAAAAGAGCTTCAGGAACAAGGTGCGGTGCCTGCCGCGGCACAATCCCGTTTCAGTGTTTTATTCGGGAAAATGGATGTACGCGCGTATACGATGGTAGGAGCGCTCATTCTGATTTGGGTGCTGTTCGGGATTTTAAATCCCACCTTTCTAACTTCACGGAATTTATCGAATCTGTTTACACAAATGTCAGTCACCTCCATCCTGGCGATCGGCATGGTGCTTGTCATTGTAGCGGGGCATATTGATCTCTCTGTCGGTTCAATCGTCGGCTTGACCGGCGGCATGGCTGCTATCCTCAGTAACTGGCTGGAGCTTCCGGCCATTGTGGTCATCTTAGGCACGCTTGCCGCCGGTGCCGTACTCGGATTGCTTCAGGGCTGGCTGGTGGCCTATAAAATGATTCCCGCCTTCATCGTTACGCTGGGGGGAATGATGGTGTTCCGCGGCGTGCTTATGGGGGTGACGGAATCCATGACCATCCCTGTATCCGATCCAGTGCTGGCACTGCTCGGGAATGCTTATTTTGCCCGGGGGTTTGGCATCATTCTTGGAATTGTGGCTGTCGGCTTCCTGGTGTGGAGTACATTTAATAAACGGCGTTCCCGCAAGAAATATGATTTCGCTATCGCTCCTCTGAGTATTGATATCTTTAAGGTGACTGGGTTGTCCCTGCTTGTAGCGGTATTTGTAGCGGTAATGAACAATTACAAAGGCATTCCGTTTCCTATTATTTTTGTAATTGTACTGGCGGCGATTTTCTATTTTATCTCGACCAAAACAACGTTCGGCCGTCATATTTATGCGATTGGCGGCAATATTGAGGCCGCGCGCCTCTCCGGCATCAACATCAAGCGCAAGACCATGCTGATATTTGTGCTGAGCGGGCTGCTCGGTTCCATTGCGGCCATCGTGCTCACCTCACGTCTGGCTTCGGCAACCATCACTGCCGGCAATATGGCGGAGATGGATGCCATTGCCGCCTGCGTCATCGGAGGCACTTCCTTGATGGGCGGAGCCGGGACAGTAATCGGAGCCATTATAGGGGCACTCGTGATGACTTCGCTGGATAACGGAATGTCGCTTATGGGCCTGGAATCGTTCTGGCAGTATGTAGTCAAAGGCTCGATTCTGGTAATAGCAGTGTGGCTGGATATTTCCAACCGCAGCAAAGGTGTAAAGTAGCAGCTGCGGCTGTATAACGACGAATTAAGAGCCGGTAAGGGGATTGCCCTTGCCGGCTCTTTGCTGTATTTTGGAACGGATGCCCATTATTCCACAATCACCTTGGCGCTCATGGAGCTGTGCCCGGAGCCGCACATAATTGCACAGGTCATTTCAAAGGTCCCGGCTTCCTCGGGAGTAATCACGCGGGAAGAGGTTTTGGCATCTAATCTCAGCTCCAGCTCAGGAACCAGCATGCCGTGGTTGCCTTCCTCATTCTTAAACACGATCTTGACGGGCACACCCTTTTTCAGATGATATTCCTTCTGGTCGAAGCTGTAGTTTGTAGCCGAAATGATGAGTTCATCTTCTGCAGCGACAGTATTCTCAGCTGTTCCGTCAGGCGCCGGCGATGTTTCATTGCCCCCGCTGCAGGCAGACAGGATGAGCAGAAATAAGATTGACAGGAATAAGGCAGGTCTTTTGAACATGATGATCCTCCTCCGGATTTGGATAGACAGGCTAGAGTTATGACCCTAGCATAGCTTACTTTTTAAGTGAAGTCTTGAATAAACTTTATTAAACGATTTAATCGGTGGAGGAAGTTTGTCGAAATTCGTAAAAAAATGGTGCAAAGATAATTTAAATTTATTATAATTAAAGCTACTATATATCGGTAAGAAGTAGGGGATTCACATTAATCTAGCTATGGATACACAAAATGCGGAGGTTTGGCACCGCAGAATATTAAGCGGCTATTGGATGCTGGTGTTGTTAATGCTGGCCGTCCAGTTCATCTTTATGCTGTCCGCCCGTGTTCCTGAGGTGAAGTCGGTGCTTCTCCCGGGCCAAGGCCATTTATTCATTGCCTGCAACTTAATGATCGTCATTGCAATGAGCCTTGCGGAAATGTGGCTGCGGACAACCGGCCAATACCACAAGCAGGCTGTGGTCGGATGCGGTTTTGTTGTATCGTATTTGATGTATTTTGTATTGGAACCTTTTGTGGACGGGGCTCAGATGACCCTCATGCTGCCGATAATGATTTCGCTCATTTATTTCGACCAGAAGCTGCTCAAATGCCTGGGAGTGTTCAGCCTCCTGTTCTATGCTGCCCTTTATTTCGGTTTGGAACGGACAGTGCTGGACAAGCCGCTGCTGGAATTTCTACTGGTTGAATGTGTGTTTATAGTAATCGTAGTGATGGCTCATGCGGTCATTGTCCGTGCCTGGGAGGTCCGTGAACATCTGGAGCAGTTGACCAAATCGGAGCAGGGACTCATGGTGGAACGGGCGATTTCGGACAAGCTGCTCAAAATAGAAGCCCTTACCGGCCTTTACAATCATAAAACCTTCCATGAATACCTGGATTCGCTGCTGGAGCAATGCGAGAGCAACGGGCTGCGTCTGCAGCTGGCGCTTTTTGATATCGATAATTTCAAACGTGTGAATGATACGTACGGACACTGGGTAGGCGATCTTGTGCTCAAAGAGGTTGCAGCCAAGGTTGCGGGGCAAATCGGCCTGAATGATTTTGCTGCCAGGTATGGCGGGGAGGAGTTCGCGGTCATCTTTACGGATAAAAGCTACCAGGAAGCATACGCTGCTGCAGAAGACATGAGACTGGCCATCAGCCAGATGGAACATCCCTACGCCGGAGGTAAACCGATTACCGTCAGCATCGGACTCTGTGATTATCAGCTGGGCGACGGCAAGGAGCTGCTGTTCCGCAAAACGGATGATGCCCTGTATACTGCCAAACGCGGCGGCAAAAATAAAGTCGTTACCGCTTCCCAGGTGCACGCCAAGGTCACAGTCGCGACTTATGCGTAAAATAATACAACAAACCCCCTATTTCCGATATAATCCGGAGATAGGGGGTTTCATTGTCTGAACGCTGCTGAAGCAGGCTCAGGTTATTTGCCGGCTTCAAACGGGGTAGATACCGGCAGGAACAGGTCGATAATACCGATGACCAGAGCAGCCAGTAAGGCTCCCAGAATCGATACGCTGACACCGCTCACGACGAATTGCGCGATCCAGATGACCAGGGCGCTCACCAGGAAACCAACGATACCACGGCCGAAGGGAGTCGCTTTTTTGCCGAAGATCCCTTCAATCACCCAGCCAAGCAGTGCAATGATCAGGGCCAGGATCAGTGCGCTCCAGAACCCGCCAATCGTGAATTGCGGAACAATCCAACCGACAACAAGCAGGACAATCGCTGCTACCACGAAACGGACCACATGACCTAAAAATCTCATTGAATGAGCCTCCTTTGGCCTTCACATAAGGATATGTGCAGTTGTTATTATGGTCTTGCCCCCCGGTTTCTATGCCCAAATAGCGAAAATGGGCCGAATTAGGTATAATGTTAACATCTATGAAGGGAGCTGTGACGGTAATTGGACGACAAAATTTTGCATACGCTTGAATATCGCAAGATTTTAAATAAATTGATGCAATATACGCAGACACCGATGGGAAAACTTGCGGCGGAAGAATTGAAGCCCTCTGGAGATTTTGAAGGCGTGAAGCGGCTGCTGCAGGCCACAGATGAGGCGGTAAATGTTGACCGGCTCAAGGGTATTCCTTCGTTTGGCGGGGTCAGCGATATTCGTCCTGCACTGAAACGTGCATCGATCGGCGGTATGCTGGGTACGCCGGAGCTGCTCTCCGTGGGCAATACGATCGGCGGAGCACGCAGAGTGAAGCGGTTCCTGGCCGCCATGCATGAGGATGAGAAGATTCATTCCCTGTTTGCCCTGAGCGACCTGCTCTCGGAACAGAAGCATGTAGAGGATGCCATCCGTTCATGCATTGATGAGGACGCTAATGTGCTTGATTCGGCCAGTCCGGAGCTGGCTTCAATCCGCCGGGAGCTGCGCGGCGGAGAGACCCGGATCCGCGAGAAGCTGGATTCCATGATCCGGTCTTCTTCCGTAGCCAAGATGCTGCAGGATCAGCTTGTGACGATCCGGGGTGACCGCTTCGTTATTCCGGTCAAAGCGGAATACCGTGCTCACTTTGGCGGAATTGTGCATGACCAGTCCGGATCGGGGGCCACGCTGTTCATTGAGCCGGAATCGATTGTAGCGATGAACAACAAGCTGCGCGAGACGCGGCTACGCGAGGAACGGGAAATTGAAATTATTCTCCACAGGCTGACAGCTATGGTTGGCGATATTGCCGAAGAGATGGCCTACGATGTCGATATACTCGGACAGCTTGACTTTATCTTCTCCAAGGCGCGTCTGGCCCGTGAGATGAAGGCAACCCAGCCGCGGATGAACGACCGCGGTTACCTTAAGCTGCGCAAGGGCCGTCATCCGCTGATCCCTGCGGAGCAGGTGGTGCCGCTGGATGTGGAGCTGGGCAATCAGTACAGCTCGATTATTGTTACCGGTCCGAATACCGGGGGTAAGACAGTTACGCTGAAGACGATCGGCCTCTTGAGTCTGATGTCGATGTCCGGTTTGTTCATTCCGGCAGAGGAAGGCAGCCAGATGTGTGTATTTGATGCCATTTATGCCGATATTGGGGATGAACAGAGTATCGAGCAGAGTCTGAGTACCTTCTCCAGCCACATGACCAATATTATCTCTATTCTGAAGCGGATGACTCCAAAAAGTCTTATTCTGCTGGATGAGGTAGGTGCAGGAACGGACCCTGCTGAAGGGTCGGCGCTGGCGATCGCCATCCTGGAGCATATTCACCGGATCGAATGCCGGATGGTCGCCACGACACATTATAGTGAACTGAAGGCATATGCGTATGAACGTAAAGGCGTCATTAATGCCAGTATGGAATTTGATGTGCAGAGCTTAAGTCCCACCTACCGCCTGCTGATCGGCGTGCCTGGACGAAGCAATGCCTTTGCCATCGCTGAACGGCTTGGCCTGCCGAACGAGATTCTGGATCACGCGCGCGGCGAAGTGAAGGAAGAGGACTTGCGCGTCGAGCATATGATTGCTTCACTCGAGGAGAACCGCCTCACCGCTGAGAACGAGCGTGAGCGGGCAGAGGTTATCCGCCGGGAGGCGGAGGAATTCCGCAAGCGCCAGCAGCAGGAGCTTGAGAAGCTGGAAAGCCAGCGAGATAAGCGGCTGGAGAAAGCGGAGAAGGATGCCACCGCCATTCTCGACAAGGCGCGCAAGGAAGCGGAGGAAATCATCAGCGATCTGCGCCGTCTGGCCATGGAGGAAGGGGCTTCCGTCAAGGAGCACAAGCTGATTGAAGCCCGCCGGCGTCTGGATGAAGCAGAACCGGCGCCGCGTAAGAAACCCGTATCCCGGAGCAGCAGCAAGGCTCCGCGGCAGATTCAGCTTGGCGATGAGGTAAAGCTGCCTAGCGTGAATCAGAAAGGCTATGTGGTAGAGCTGAGCGGGACTAAGGAAGCGCTTGTGCAGTTCGGCATTATGAAGATGAAGGTCAATCTAAGCGATCTGGAGTTTTTGGCCTCTGCACCGGATAATCCGGCACCTGCACTCCGCCGTGCAACGACCGTCAAACGTACACGGGATGAGAATGTCCGCAGTGAGCTGGACCTGCGCGGTGCGAACCTGGAAGAAGCAATTATGGAAACGGACCGTTTCATCGACGAAGCATTCCTCGGCAATCTAGGACAAATTTCGATTATCCATGGCAAAGGAACCGGCGTACTGCGGACCGGTATTCAGGAATATCTGCGTAAACATAAGCATGTCAAAAGCTACCGGCTAGGAAATTATAACGAGGGCGGCGCGGGTGTAACCGTGGCTGAACTGGAATAGCGGCGGAGCCCGGCAGAAAGAGGGGAACAATGCAAGGAAATATTGATCTTTTGCTGGATCATCCGCTGGGTGCACTGCTGGGTTACTTCACCGTGGCGATTCTCGGCCTGGTGATATTCCTGTCCTTTTTCGAAATGGTGACTAAGTACAACTGCTGGGAAGAGATTCGTAAGGGGAATGTAGCGGTAGCGATGGCAACCGGCGGCAAAATATTCGGCATCTGTAATATTTTGCGCTTCAGCATCCAGGCTGGAGCCTCGATATATGAGACAATGAAATGGTCACTTGTCGGTTTTTTGCTGCTGCTGCTTGCGTATTTCCTCTTCGAATTTCTGACTCCCGTCTTTTCAATTGATGATGAAATTGCAGCAGATAACCGGGCGGTGGGACTTACAGCTATGCTGATCTCGGTTTCACTGTCCTATGTGATCGGAGCGGCTATATTCTGACTTAGGAGTAGAAACTGATGAAAATTCTGATCCGGGTGCTGTTTATTTCCGCCGTCGCTTTTATAGCGGCCGGAATTATTTATTTAGTGGTGAACTGATTCTTAAATGTGAGGTAAGAAGGAGAACGTGAAGATGGAAACAACTGTATGCCCTTGGTGCCATACCGAAATTGTGTGGGACGAGGAATTCGGGCCAGAGGATACCTGCCCCCATTGCAATAATGAGCTTAGCGGATACCGTACAATCACGGTAGGCGTAGATGATCTTGAGGATGAAGAACTGGAAGAAACGCCGGATGCCGCGGAAGATGATGAGATCAGTGATGAGAACTTGTGGGACGACGATGACAAAGAAAGTGTAGTGCCGATCTTCAACACCCTTGACCAGTTTGGTGACGATTATGATCTGAAGCAGTATGAACAGAGCGTAGCAGCGGTTCTGGCGGCACAGCTCGAGGCGCCGGAATGTCCGCAGTGCCATGAACTCCTGGTATTGTCCGGTATACAAAAGGTAACCAGCTTTGAGCCGTCTTCTCCTGAGGCACTGGGTGGACCTGTGCTGAAGGCGCCTTTTTCGCTGAATCTGTATGTATGCCCTTCATGCTTCCATGTTCAGCAGAGTCTGGCACAGGAAGACCGGGCAGGATTTGTGCGTAACCTGAGCAACGGGAATAAATAAGCACTGTTCATAATTCGCCCTCCTTCCGGGAATGATAAGCAGGATTGTTCAGAAGGCAGGGAGGGCGTCGTATTGAAGAGAGCACCACAGAATCAGGCGGTACTGCTGCTTGCGGTGAACGGATTGTATTTGCTGGCCAGTGCTCTGGCAGGTACTTTTTTAAATGTATATTTGTGGAAAAGCCGTCAGGACTACGTCATGATCGGCTGGTTTGCGCTCAGCCAGCAGGTGGCGGTGGGCCTTAGCTTCTGGCTGGCCGGCAAGTGGGTGAAGGAACATAATAAAATGAATGCCCTGCGGCTGGGACTCGCCGTTTCGGGCTTTTTTTATTTGCTGGTGCTGTTGCTTGGCGGGAGAGCCTCCAGTTATATTTGGCCGTTAGGCCTGACCCTCGGATTATCCATCGGCGTATTTTGGCTCGCTTATAACATTATCTATTTTGAAATAACGGAGGCGGATAACCGGGATTTTTATAATGGCTGGATCGGCCTGCTGGGTTCACTCGCCGGGATCATCGGCCCGTTTCTCTCGGGCTGGATGATCTCCAGGCTGCAGGGGGAGCGCGGGTACAGAGTTGTGTTTATGCTCTCCCTGGGTATTTATGCAGCGGCGGCTGTCCTGAGCTTTTTTCTGAAGAAACGCAAAAGTGAAGGCGAATATCTGTGGCTGGAGCCGTGGAGGGAGCTGCGGCGTTCCGGAAGCCGCTGGCGGCCTGTCTCGGCTGCACTGTTCTTTCAAGGCTTAAGAGGGGGAGTCTTCGCTTTTCTGATCGATCTTCTGGTCTACATCGCGGCGCAGACAGAGAGCAAGCTGGGACAATTTGCGCTGATTACATCAGCGGTGTCGCTCATCAGTTATTTCTTGGCAGGCAAATGGTTCAAGCCCCGCTACCGTTCTGCGGGTATGCTGGCCGGGGGGATTTTGCTGCTGGCTGTTATTGTGCCGCTTGTCTGGAAGGTAAGCTATGGGACATTGCTGGTGATGGGAATCGGAACCGCGCTGTTCATGCCGCTATATATGCTGCCGATGACTTCTATCAGCTTCGACCTGATGGGTGAATCAGCGGAAAGTGTTAGTAAGCGGGTTGAATTAGTGGTGCTGCGCGAGCTGAGCCTGATGAGCGGGCGAATACTGGGGATGTTTGCATTTATTGGGGTCTTGTCTGTTAACAGCTCCCAGATGGCGATCATTGTACTGCTGCTTGTATTGGGGGCCGCGCCTTTAGGCAGCTGGATCGTCCTTCGCCGCAAGCTTCATCGCAGCCGCGCCGGCAATATGCAATAATTGAAGCAAGACAAGCTGGAGAGGATTTTTGTATTCATGGCAAAAAAAAGATTGATCGGATTAAGAACTCAGGTAGCATTTATGGGTTCGGCTGTAGTGCTGCTGGTCCTGCTGGTGCTATATATTATTTTTAGTAATCAGATTATTCCGCAGACCCGTCATGCGCTGGAGGATAAAGCGAATGCGATTGCACGTACAATTGCCCTTATGCCGCTGGTATCAGAGGGTTTAAGTGAAGGGCGCAGCAGGGAGATCCAGGCCTATACCTCCAAAATTACCCGCCGCAATGATATTATGTTTGTAGTTGTAATTGATATGAACAGCATCCGCTATTCCCATCCTGATCCCTCTTTAATCGGTAAGTCTTTTGTCGGGGGAGGGCAGCAGGCTGCTCTCCGCGGAGAAGAGAGCATCTCCGAAGGCGAAGGAATGCTGGGTAAGTCTCTGCGTGCCTTTGTTCCCGTGTATACAGGCCAGGGATATCAGGTGGGAGTAGTTGTAGTAGGCCTTTCCATGGAGAAGGTTCAACGTCTGGTGAGGCAAAATGAATGGACGCTTATCGCAATTCTGCTGTCTGGTGCTCTGCTTGGAGCCGGTGGAGCAATCGTTCTCGGCCTGAGGATAAAGCGGATGATCTTCGGCATGGAGCCTGCAGACATCTCCAAGCTCCTGCAGGAGCGTAGTGCTATGCTGCAATCAACACGTGAAGGGATTATAGCAGTGGACCATGAAGCTACGGTCACGATGGTCAACTTGGAAGCAGAGCGGCTTCTTAACACGGCTGGCATTAAGGGGAATGGCATGACCCGCAATATCGCTGATTATTGGCCGGAGCTGGGTCTGGAGCAGGTACTTGCTACCGGTGAACCCAAACAGGACCAGGAGCTTGAGCTGAA
Source organism: Paenibacillus tianjinensis (assembly GCF_017086365.1). NCBI lineage: Bacteria > Bacillati > Bacillota > Bacilli > Caryophanales > Paenibacillaceae > Paenibacillus > Paenibacillus tianjinensis. The sequence goes on from NZ_CP070969.1 coordinate 1,795,760, forward strand.
CGGCATCACCCTGCTCGTAAGCAGTGTGCCGATCCGGGTTAACGGGGAGGTTGCCGGGGCGATTGCCACGTTCCGTGACAAAACCGAGCTGGCTGTCCTGGCGGAGCGGCTGTCCGGCATTTCGGTTTATGCAGATGCGCTGCGGGCAGGCGCGCATGAGTTCATGAATAAGCTGCACGTTATTATGGGAATGACGCATATGGGACTGTATGATGAGCTGCAGCAGTATATCTCGGGGACAGTCAGCAACTATCAGAACGAAATCGGGTCCATCACCCGCATGATTAAGGACCCTGTAATGGCCGGATTTCTGCTGGGGAAGCTCAGCCGGGCACGGGAAGCGGGGATTAATCTGCTGCTTGCGGAGGACAGCTATCTGCCGGAAGCTGCTGATCCGCAGACGATCCATGAGCTGATCACTATCGCCGGCAACCTGCTTGACAACGCAATGGAGGCGTTAGAAGGGCAGGAGGTTAAGGAAATTGAGCTTGCTTTTCATTATGAGCACGGGAGTTTGTGCTGCACGGTGGAGGACAGCGGTCCGGGAATTCCCGAGCTGCTGCAGAAGCAAATCTTTGAACAAGGGTTTTCGACCAAAGGAGAACAGCGTGGGATCGGACTGTACCTGGTGCGTAAAAGTGTAGAGAAACTGGGGGGACGCCTTCAGCTCATCTGCGGTATGGAACCGGGAACTACCTTCATCGCGATAGTGCCATATGCTGTTAAGGGTGAGGAGAATGTATGAATATTAAGGTACTGATTGTCGAGGATGATCCGATGGTCGCGAAATTCAACCGCCACTATCTGGAGCAGGTGGAGGGCTTTGAATTCGCAGGCTGGGCCTCTACGGGTGAGGTAGCGGTGGAGATGCTTGCAGCACAGGTAATTGACCTTGTCCTGCTGGATATATATATGCCCCGGACCAGCGGACTGCAGCTGCTGTCCACTCTCCGTGAGAAGGGGAGTACGGTCGATATTATCGTCATCTCCGCTGCCAGCGACAAGGCCAGCATCCGCAAGGCGCTGCAGCTCGGAGCCGTAGATTACTTAATTAAGCCATTCGAGTTTGCCCGGTTTCAGGCTGCCCTGTCTGCTTACCGGGAGGATTATACCTTGATGAAGCAGCAGGAGCCGCTCAGCCAGCAGCAGCTCGATAAGCTGCTGCGGCATCCGCCTGGAACAGAAGAGGACAAGACGGCAGCACTGCCTAAGGGGCTGTCCGAAGGGACACTGGACAGTATCTGGAACACTATACAGCAACTGGAGAGGCCTATATTTTCAACGGAGGATATTGCGGAGAATGCCCCGATTTCGCGGATTTCTGTGCGAAAGTATCTGGCGTTTCTGAAAGATGCTGGAGTACTCGACATGGAGATCAGCTATGGTGCTGTAGGGAGACCGGTGTACATGTACACGGTTACTCCTGTCGGGCATGACATCATTACGAAATACATCAGCGGCAGCAGCCGTTAAGGGGCCTTCGGGCCTTTTTTTTTTATTTCTGATTCACTTTGTGTGTGCGCGAGTGGTACGGTACGGAATCAAAGGGAAAGGTCCCGTTGATTCCGTCCCGTACGGGCTAAAGGCTGGAATCAGCGGGAAAAATACCTCTGATTCTGCCACGTACGGGCTAAGAGCTGGAATCAAAGGGAAAAGTCCCGTTGATTCTGCCACGTACGGGCTAAGAGCTGGAATCAAAGGGAAAAGTCCCGTTGATTCTGCCACGTACGGGCTAAGAGCTGGAATCAAAGGGAAAAGTCCCGTTGATTCTGCCACGTACGGGCTAAGAGCTGGAATCAAAGGGAAAAGTCCCTCTGATTCCGCCACGTACAGGCTAAGAGCTGGAATCAAAGGGAAAAGTCCCCCTGATTCCGCCACGTACAGGCTAAAAGCTAGAAGCAAAGGTGAAATCCCTCTAGTTCTGTCCCGCACCGGCCACATGCAGTCCCGCTTTGGCCGGTTACTTTAGTTACTAAACGTTTTCTTTAGTTACGTATACTTTCAGGAAGAGGGGCTTTGCCGCTATGATAATTGTGAAAATATGCACAAGGGGGCAGGGTTTACAGATGAAAAAGAAAACAGCAGCCGCTCTTCTTCTCGTTCTCTCCGTTATACTTATTATCGCGGGATGCGGTAACAACAGCAGCAATAGCGCAAGTGAGAGCAAGAGCAAGAACAGCACGGCAACCGCAACTAACGCGCCAAAAGAAACAGAAGCTGTTTCGGGGGCATCCGAAGCAAGCTATACACCGCTCGATCAATTGAAAGATAACTATGACATTATCATTATCGGTGCCGGCGGGGCAGGCATGTCTGCAGCGCTTGAAGCGAAGGCAAAGGGCATGAATCCGGTTATTTTTGAAAAAATGCCGGTTGCCGGCGGAAATACAACGAAATCCTCTTCGGGAATGAACGCTTCCGAAACCAAATTCCAGAAAGAGCAGGGGATTGAGGACAGCAATGATCTTTTCTATAATGAGACGCTAAAAGGCGGTCACGATACCAACGACAAAGAAATGCTCCGTTTCTTCGTTGATCAGTCCGCGAGTGCGATTGACTGGCTGGATTCGATCGGAATCCGTTTGAACAATATTACGATTACCGGCGGTATGAACGAAAAACGTACACACCGTCCTGAGGACGGGTCTGCTGTAGGCCAATACCTGGTTAAAGGTCTGGTGCAAAATGTTCAGGACCAAGGCATTCCGCTGTTTGTAAATGCCGATGTGAAAGAAATTACTCAGCAGGACGGTAAAGTAAACGGCGTTAAGGTCCTGTTTAACCAGGCTGACGAGAAAACGATCACTGCAGCAGCAGTTGTTGTGACCACCGGCGGTTTCGGTGCCAATACGGATATGATCACTGAAGTCAGACCCGATCTCAAAGGATACGTGACTACCAACCAGATTGGCAGCACGGGTGACGGCATTAAGATGATTGAGAAGGTTGGCGGTACGACGGTGGATATGGATCAAATCCAGGTTCATCCGACCGTGCAGCAGGAGAAATCCTATCTCATCGGGGAAGCGGTTCGCGGCGAAGGGGCTATTCTTGTTTCGAGTGAAGGCAAACGGTTCACAAATGAACTGGACACCCGTGATAAAGTCACTGCGGCAATCAATACACTAGCTGAAAAGTCTGCTTATCTTGTATTTGATTCCGGTGTTAAATCCCGTGTGAAAGCCATCGGGCAATATGAGAAAATGGGATTTGTGATCCATGGGGATACACCTCAAGCTTTAGCTGAGGCCATGAAGGTTCCGGCAGACCAGCTGCAAACTACAGTGGACACTTGGAACAGCGCTGTGAAAAATAAACAGGATGCCGAATTCGGCAGAACAACAGGCATGGACAATGACCTGTCCGCAGGTCCTTACTATGCCATCAAAATTGGCCCGGGAGTTCACTACACTATGGGCGGTGTAAAGATCAACACCAATACCGAAGTTCTGGATAAAGACGGTAATCCGATTACCGGCCTGTTTGCAGCAGGTGAAGTAACGGGCGGGCTGCATGGCCAGAACCGGATCGGAGGCAACTCTGTTGCCGAGATTATTATCTTTGGCCGTCAGGCAGGAATTAAATCCGCTGAATTCGTAAAAGCACAATAAGATCCGACTTCTGCAGCGTGCTAACCGGCAAAATGGCAAACACCAGCCGCCAGGGCTCAAAGGAGCCCGGGCAGCTGGTGTTTTTTTAGGTCTGAACTGCAGGAGCAGGGGACGGCTTGGCGGTCCGTGTCAGCGAGAACAGCTCAAGCTCGGGCCGGTATTTGCCGGCAAGAGTATCGGCGAGCAGTTCAGAGGCAATCATGCTATAGACCGTTCCGTTACCGCCATAGCCTTCAATGAAATAACAATGGGGGAACTCCGGATGCGGCCCCACATACGGCAGCCCGTCGCGGGTGGAGCCGAAAACTCCCCCCCAGCAGTATTCCACTTCTACTCCCCTGATTTCCGGGAACAGCGCTTCAAGCTCTTCCAGCAGCCGCCGGCTCTGTGAAATAACTCGTACCTCCCGCCGTTCCGGAGTCGTCAGCTGCTCATCTTTGCCTCCGGCAATAATGCATCCGTCCGGGGTTGTGCGGAAATACAGGTAAGGCCGGGCCGTTTCCCAGATCAGACTTTGTTCATGCCACTTGGGAAGCTTTTTTAGGGGCCGGGTCTTCATAGCATACGTGTTGATCAGCTTGGCCCCCCGGTCTTTTTTCATTTCCTGTGTCTCATACCCCATCGCAAAAATCACATGTTTAGCAAAGATCCGCCCTTGGTCAGTGTAACAGGTAACTCCTTCCGCGCTGAACTCATAATGCCGGGCTTTAGTGTGCTCAAATATGTTAACTCCGCGGGAATGTGCCTTGCTGATCAGGCTGTGGACAGTACGGAAAGGGTTGGTTTCCGCATCACCACTGGAATACAAAGCCGCAGGCTTGGAAAAAGCGTAATGGGCACGCACCTTGTCCTCATCCCAGAATTCTGCGTCAAAGCCGTGTGCCGTCAGGGTTTCGTATTCCTGCAGAAGTAGAGGAACATCCTCGGGAGTGCTCGCATACAGCAGGGAGCTGCGGGGAATAATCAGCGGATCGATGTCCAGCTGGTCCGGCAGCTCCAGAATCTTGCCTAAGGCCCTCTTGCACAGCTTATAGAACAGTACCCCTTGTTCTTCACCGAACGTGTTGATGCAAGAGGTCAGCGACTTGTCATTGGCGATTTGCAGAAGGCCGGTGTTAGCGTGGGAGCTGCCGTTGCCGGTAGCCCTTTTATCAATCAGGACAATATCTGCCCCGCTGAGGGATAGACGGTAAGCGGTCATAGCTCCGCCCATACCTGCGCCGACGATCAGACAATCGCAGGTGATATCTCCTTCCAGTGAAGGATAAGCCGGCGGATTAGGTAATGTCGATTCCCAGGGCAGCTGCCCGCTGATCAGGTTCATCTGTTGATCTCTCCTTAATGAGATTCCGGTAGGGTAGTATTGGCGGAGATGCCTGTTCTAATACAACGGCCTTCCTCCAGTTCATAATGAGGCCGGGCTGTTCCAAAAAGCACATAAAGCATAGGCTGCCGCGGCATAATAAGAACTGCTTGTACAACTAGAAGGAGGGAATTCAGAACATGCAATCAACCCAAATGCAGGCACTCAGCGGTAAAGAGCTGGAATACATCTCAGACTCCATTTCCAACGAGGATTTGCTCATTAAGCAGCTGGCTGCTACCGCAGGTACGACCCAGAACTCTACGGTTCACCAGATTTGCGTTCAGCAAATCCAAAGCCACTCTCATCACATGAGCACGCTCATTCAGCTGCTGCAGCAGCACCAGCAATATGCGCCGACACAGCCTCAATAATCAGCTTTGCATGCAATCCAGTCCAAACAAAAATAGGAGGTAATGCTAGTGTACGCACAAAACGGATCGGCATTTATGGCAGATGAGGACCTGCTGACTATGATTCTGGATGACCTGAAACGGACAGTACGCGAGTATACGACAGCGGCTACCGAATCCAATTGTCAAACCGTGCGCCGGGTCTTCAATGACTTGACCATGGATACACTGCGTATTCAGGGGGATCTGTTCAACCAGATGTCTCAGATGGGATTCTATCAAACACCAGACAAAGCCCTTCGCCAAGCTGTGGACAAGCAGATTCAAAGCGCCCAGCAAACGCAAGCAAAATGCCAGCAGTTCGTACAGCAGAAGACAGGCGGGGCCGGAAATTATACTCAGGCGGCAAATGTACCGCTGCACCAGGCAAATGTGCATAGCCAAAACTCTTACTATATGTAACCCTTCTCCCCTTGAGGTGAAGCACCGCAAGGCAATGCTTCGTCTGTAAAAAGATAGGGGTAATCCGTCCGGCGAAATTTTTCTAAGGACGGTGTTTAAGGTTATTGATGTGATGACCCCGCCCCGGCGGGGTTATTTTGTTTGCAGAGCGGACCGTTTCATGTCATATTAGTATTAAACTCTTTTCGCTATTGCCGCGCTGATTCAGAAAGGCGGCTAACGCGAACTATCCGGGGGGAAGGCATGAAGGAAATGGACGAATTGAAGCGGAAAGTGCTGGAACTGCTCAAGGAGGACGCTCGAAGCTCTACGGCGCTGATGGCGACCCTGCTTGGAGCGGAAGAAGAAGATATTAAGACCGTTATCGCGCAAATGGAAAAGGACCACGTTATTGTGAAATATGCTACTGTTGTGAACTGGGATAAGGTGGACGACGAGCGGGTAACCGCGTTGATCGAAGTACAGATTACTCCGGAACGCGGCCGCGGCTTTGAGGGTATAGCCGAACGGATCTACCTGTATCCGCAGGTGAAATCGGTCTATTTAATGTCAGGGGCATATGATCTGCTGGTGGAAGTGGAAGGACGCAACCTCCGTGAGGTCGCTAATTTTGTCTCTGAGAAGCTCTCCCCGATTGATTCTGTACTCTCGACCAAAACCAACTTTACGCTCAAAAAATACAAACAGGACGGTATCATCTTTGAAGAGCATGAAGAGGACAATCGTCTGCTGATATCTCCGTAAAGGAAGTAATCATATGATCACGAATAACCAGAAGCAAACCGGAGAATCAGGTAAATCCATGAATTCGTATCTGGCACCGCTGGTTCAGCAGATCCAGCCGTCGGGTATACGCAAGTTTTTTGATCTGGCGGCAGGGAGTAAAGACATCATCTCACTGGGTGTCGGCGAACCGGATTTCAAGACGCCATGGCATGTCAGGGAAGCTTGTGTGTATTCGCTGGAAAGAGGCTTTACCGGCTATACCTCAAATGCGGGTATGCCGGAGCTGCGCGAAGGCATAGCGAATTATCTGCATTCACGGTTTGCAGTAGAGTATAATCCTGCGAACCAAATTATTGCGACGGTTGGCGGCAGTGAAGCGATCGATCTGGCGCTCCGCGCCTTAATCTCGCCTGGTGATGAAATTCTGATTCCCGAGCCTTGTTATATTTCTTATTCTCCGATTACTGCAATTGGCGGCGGGATACCGGTCGGGATTGAAACCTTTGGCGAGAATCACTTCAAATTGACGGCAGAAGCGCTTGAAGCGAAAATTACGCCGCGTTCCAAGATTCTGATACTCTGTTATCCAAGCAATCCGACAGGAGCGATTATGAGCCGGGAGGATTGGGAACCGATTGCCAAGGTTGTGGAGAAGCATGATCTTATCGTGATTTCAGATGAAATCTACGCCGAGCTGACCTATGGAAGCAACCATGTAAGCTTCCCTTCGCTTCCGGGCATGATGGACCGGACGATTCTGGTCAGCGGCTTCTCCAAGGCCTTTGCTATGACCGGATGGCGGATGGGATATGCCTGTGGCCATCCTGATCTGATCTCTGCCATGCTGAAGATCCACCAGTACACCGTCATGTGCGCCCCTTCCATGGGCCAGGTTGCCGCCTTGGAGGCTCTGACCAACGGCATGGAGGAAAAGGACCGGATGACCGATTCGTACAACCAGCGGCGCCGTCTGATTGTCAAAGGCCTGCGTGATGCCGGATTGGACTGTCATGAACCGCAGGGCGCGTTTTACGCTTTTCCGAGCATCCAGCGGACCGGACTTACCTCCGATCAATTTGCTCAGCGACTGCTGCTGGAGTATAAAGTTGCCGCTGTGCCGGGCAGCGTATTCGGCTTAGGAGGAGAAGGCTATCTGCGCTGTTCCTACGCAACCTCCGTATCGCAGCTGAATGAAGCCATCGAACGGATAGGTGCTTTTGTCTCACAGCTGGAACGGGAACGGACGGAATATGACGGTTAGGAGCAAGTAAATCGGGCTATAGCGGATATCTCTGCTTTATGGTATTATTTTACTTTAAGAACAAGAAACACCTGTATTTATTTACATGGAACTCTTATTCTGGTAACCAGGCGATTGCGCAAAATGGGAGACTCCTTATGCTCCTGGGCAATTAGCAATAATCCATTAGGAGGGATGACCAGTGCTCATCGGCGATTATTACTTGCCTTCCTACAGCGGGGATTGTTATCCGGGAAGCGGCCAACGCTCCTCGGACACTGATGCTGCTGCCCGCAAGCTTTCTCTGGAACATGAGATTCTGATCCTGCGCAGCAGGATGGAGCAGCTCTTCATGCAGGAGCAATCCTTCACTTCGCAGCATGTGATCGAAATCAGCTGTCTGCTGGATCTCAAAATCAATGAATATATGAAGGAATCATACCGCAGCCTCTAGCTGTGGATATCTTTTGACCAAGGGCCCCAGGGCCCTTTTTTTTGTGCTGATACATAGATCCGGATGGTGATGCATACCCTTGAGCCTCCTTTGGCGGGACTGATGAAGGTTTATTCCCCCTATTACCCATAGACCGTGAGTATACATAAGAAGTCCGGCATTCCCGCGCCCAGGCAGTTATTGACATGGCAGAAATGCCGGGCTTTATTTGCCTAATTTGCACCGTTGCGATTAAACTATACTTATATGATTTGAGTGTGAGGGGGAGGAAGAACACCATGGCGATTTATACGCGTACGGGAGATAAAGGAGAGACATCAGTGATCGGCGGCCGGGTAGGCAAGGACGATGTCCGCGTCGAGGCTTACGGCACGATCGATGAGCTCAACAGCTTTGTAGGGCAGGCCCGCAGCCTGATGGAGGATGACAGCTTCACCGATGTGCGTGAGCAGCTGCTGGAGATTCAGCATGAGCTGTTTGACTGCGGCTCGGATCTGGCTTTTGTGAAGCTAAGCGAGAATAAATTCAAGGTTAAAAGCGAAATGGCTGAGCGGCTGGAAGGCTGGATTGATCAGCTCCAGGCGGAGAATCCGGTGCTGGAACGGTTCATCCTGCCGGGCGGAAGCCAGTTATCTTCTGTGCTCCATGTTTGCCGTACAGTCTGCCGTCGTGCGGAACGGCGTGCGGTTACCCTTGGACGGAGTGCCGATATCAATCCGGAGGCGGTCATCTACCTGAACCGGCTGTCGGACTATTTCTTTGCGCTCGCACGGACGGCAAATACACGGCTGGGGATTGCTGACGTAGAATATGTGCGCAGTAAAAAGGTGTTCCGCAACTAACATGAGCAGCTACTATTCACCGATTACGTATATAGTGCCGCCGCAGGAAGACGGCTGGCTGCTTAAAACCATCCTGCAGAAACGGATGGATGTCTCCCGCAAGCTGCTGTCCCGGCTCAAGATGACGGAGCAGGGCATCATGCTGAACGGAGAACGCGTCTATATCAGTGTCAGAGTAAACAGCGGAGACCGGGTGGAGATCCGCATGGAGCAGGAAACATCGGAGGATATTCTGCCGCAGGATATCCCCTTTGATATTTTGTATGAGGATGAGCATTTGCTGGTGGTAAATAAAGCCGCAGGCATCATTGTGCATCCGACGCATGGACATTACACGGATACGCTGGCGAACGGAGTAGTGCATTACTGGGCGGCAAAAGGGGAGCGGTACCGTTTTCGTCCGGTTCACCGCCTGGATCAGGAGACCTCCGGAGTGCTGGTGATTGCCAAGAATCCTTACAGCCACCAGCATATTTCCGAGCAGATGATTGCCGGCACGGTAGACAAGCGTTACGCCGCCTTCGTGCACGGCGTGCCTGCGCTTCCTGCGGGTGATATTGACGGTCCGATTGACCGGGACCCGGCAGAGCCGCACCGGCGGATCGTGACGCCGGATGGTTATCCCTCCTTGACCCGGTACGAGGTTAAGGAGGTTTTCCCGGGCCGCGCAGCCCGGGTCGAGCTGAAGCTGGAGAGCGGACGCACCCATCAGATCCGGGTGCATATGAGCTCGATCGGCTGCCCGCTGATCGGCGACGGCATGTACCGCCATCGGCTGTACGGCCGGGGGCCGGTGGAGGCGGAGCTGGAGGCCGAACTGTTGCCCCCAGCAAGGGAAGAGCTGACGCCGGAGGAAGCGGCGCAGCTTGCCCGGATCGCCGAGCTGGATGCGGCGATCCCGCGTCAGGCGCTGCACGCGGTGCGGCTCTCGTTCAAGCACCCGGTAGGGCTTGCGGAGCTGGTCTTCGAAGCGCCGCTGCCGTCTGATATGGCGCTGCTGCAGGAGAAGCTGCGGCAGGAGCAACTTTAATTTAATACCGAAGGAGTCAGTTATGAGTCACTTAAAAGTCTATCAATACCCGAAATGCAGCACATGCCGGAGTGCAGTGAAATGGCTGAAGGATCAGGGCCATGAGCTGGAACTGCAGCATATTGCCGAGCAGCCGCCTACAGTAGAGGAGCTGCGTGTGCTGGTGGCGAACAGCGGACTTCCGCTGAAGAAGTTTTTTAATACAAGCGGGGAAGTTTATAAGGAACTTGGGCTGAAGGACAAGCTGGCGGGTCTCAGTGAAGATGAACAGCTTGAGCTGCTGTCCAGCCACGGAATGCTGATCAAACGTCCGGTAGTGACAGACGGCAAGAAAGTCACCGTCGGCTTTAAAGAAGAACAATACGGCGAAGCCTGGAGCAACGCCTAATCTGATTGAATATAAGGAGAGGTTACACATGAGTTCAGCAACAACGGGCCGGGTAATGATCGTCGATGGAATGGCTCTGCTGTTCCGGGCCTTTTATGCAACCTCGTATGGAGGATATATCCGCAAGACAAAGGCCGGTCTGCCGACCAATGCGGTGTACGGGTTTTTGCAGTATTTTTTCGACGCGGTGAGCACGTTCGAGCCTTCCCATGTTGTCTGCTGCTGGGATATGGGCAAAGGCACCTTCCGCACCGAGAAGTATGACGGTTATAAGTCTAACCGGATAGATGCACCGCTGGAGCTGATTCCGCAGTTTGATCTGGTCAAGGAAGTAGTGGCCGAGCTGGGTGTACCGAATATCGGGCTTGTGGGCTATGAGGCGGATGACTGCATCGGCACACTGGCTGCCTGCTACGGCGGGGAGTCTGAGGTTTACATCCTCACCGGTGATCACGATATGCTGCAGCTGGTCAATGACAACGTCAAGGTCGTCATTATGAAAAAAGGCCGTTCCAACTATAAGGTGTACGATCCGGCGGAGCTGCTGGAGGAAAAAGGACTTACGCCCAGACAGGTCATTGACCTGAAGGGCTTCATGGGCGATACGAGCGACAATTATCCTGGCGTAAAAGGCATCGGCGAGAAGACAGCGCTGAAGCTGCTGACCGAATACGGCACCGTCGAAGGTGTAATTGAGAATCTGCATCTGCTGCCGAAGGGGGTACGCTCTAAGATTGAGGCAGATCTGGACATGCTGCATTTGTCGAGGGAGCTGGCTGAAATCCGCTGTGATGTGCCGGTTGTCTGCACCCTGGCTGAATGTATGTGGGAGCTGCAGCGTGAGACGGCGGCGCGCAAATTTCAGGAGCTGGAGTTCGGCAGCCTCATGCATCTGATCGGTGAGATGGGCGGCGGGGTGCGTGATGAGCGGGGCATTGTGCAGATTGAACTTGGGGATCTGGGTTAACGCTAGACATGCCCAAAAAGCTTGCCGGATTCAGGCATGTCCGTTTCATAATATTGTTCTGACAAAAAAAAGCGCTTTTGGACTGTTAACGGTCCGAAGGCGCTTTTTGAATGTGGAGGACAGATTCAAGCTATCGGTTGGCACACCAATAGCATCATACCAGACTCAAATGATGATCCCCTCGCAGTGATCGACCTCGTGCTGAATGATCTGCGCGGTCAGGCTGGTGAAAACCTGTTTCTGCTGCTTGAAGTTACGGTCTAAGAACTCTATCTCAATGCTCTGATAACGGATAGTCCTCCGTACGCCTTCAAGTGAGAGGCAACCTTCCTCTGTTTCATAAGGCTGGGTACGCTTGGTGATGACCGGATTGATCATGGGTACGTTCACTGGCCCGATGCTGAACACAATGATACGCTTGTTGACACCGATCATGTTGGCCGCCATACCGACACACCGGTCTGCATTTGCCCGGAGTGTATCCAGAAGGTCATCTACAACCTGCATATCCTCCCTGGTTGCCGGAGCGGACCGCTGGCTTAAAATGTTCATATCTTTACAAATAGGTCTGATCATCATACTCTCCATGTCTGCTGTATTTTGTTGTTAGCTGTCCCTGTCATAATATCATCTGGAGATTAGTCAGGACAATGAAATTAATCTTTTCCGATATGCAAAGGGAGCTGGGACTTTCATCGCTTCCCGAACCCATGCATAGCGTCAGGAGTGCTTCATATAAAGATTGACGAATAAGAAGAATCTTGATTATAATATTAATATTGCTATTAAATGATTAATATATTCATTAACTTTTAAGGGAGCGATAACTAAATGGCTAAACGCATGGTACTGAACACGGACATCCGCAAAGGAACCATTAACCGCAACATCTACGGACATTTCGCTGAACATCTGGGACGCTGTATCTATGAAGGCATCTGGGTGGGCGAAGATTCGCCGATTGCCAATACAAAGGGTATCCGCAACGATGTTGTGGAAGCGCTTAAGGAAATCAAGATTCCGGTGCTGCGCTGGCCGGGCGGCTGCTTTGCGGATGAATACCACTGGAAGGACGGCATCGGTCCGCGCGAAGGCCGCAAACGGATGATCAATACACACTGGGGCGGCACAGTGGAGAATAACCATTTTGGCACCCATGAATTTATGGAATTATGCGCCATGCTGGAATGTGAACCTTACATTAACGGCAATGTAGGCAGTGGAACCGTGCAGGAAATGTCCGAATGGGTGGAATATTTGACGTTTAACGGAGTTTCACCGATGGCTGAGCTGCGCCAGGAGAACGGACGCGAGGAGCCTTGGAGTGTGACTTATTTTGGCGTGGGGAATGAGAACTGGGGCTGCGGCGGAAACATGCGTCCAGAATATTACGCCGATCTGTACCGCCGTTACCAGACGTATGTCCGCAATTATGGCGACAATAAGATTCACCGTATCGCCTGCGGTGCGAATGCAGATGACTATAACTGGACAGAAGTGCTCATGCGTGAAGCCACCCGGTTCATGGATTCGATCACACTGCATTATTACACGCTGCCAACAGGGGAATGGCATAACAAAGGCGCGGCTACCGGTTTTGAGACCAAGGAATGGTTCTCTACGCTGGAGAAGGCATTGCACATGGATGAGCTGGTTACCCGTCACAGTGTCATTATGGATAAATATGATCCGGAGAAGCGCGTTGGCCTGATCGTCGATGAATGGGGAACCTGGTATGATGTCGAGCCGGGAACCAATCCGGGCTTCCTCTACCAGCAGAATTCCATCCGCGATGCACTGGTTGCGGGCTTGACACTGAACATTTTCCACAAGCACAGTGACCGGGTGCGGATGGCTAACATTGCCCAGACGATCAACGTGCTGCAGGCTGTAATTCTTACCGAAGGGGAGAAAATGATTCTGACGCCTACCTACCATGTTTTCAACATGTATAAGGTGCATCAGGATGCAGAGCTGCTGGATTTGGCGCTGGAGAGCGGAACTTACAGCTTCGAAGGACGCGAAATTCCGGAGGTGTCGGCATCTGCTTCTGTTAACTCAGAAGGCGTGATTCATGTCAGCTTGTGCAACCTGAACCATGCAGCAGCAGCCAAGCTTCCGCTAGAGCTGCGCGGACTTGCCGGGCAGGCGGCAGAAGTGACCGGAACGACACTTGCCGGAACGACAGTCGATGCCCATAATACCTTCAGTGAGCCGGAAGCAGTAGTGCCACAGCCGTTTACCGCCTTCCAGCTGGAAGACGGCGTCCTCAGCCTGGAGCTGCCTCCAATGTCGGTTACCGTACTGGAAATTAAGCCGAAGGCTTAAGTCGGAGATCTAAGATGAGTACAACATCTGCCTGCAAAGGCTGCCGGGATGATTACAAAGTGACTGAGACACAGATAGCCCGGATTCTGGCTTCCCCGATGTTCACGCCGGACAATACAGCGCCGGAAGAAGTATACGCGGCCCGCTTCGCTCTGTGCTCCGCGTGTCCCAAGCTTCAAGACGGCGTGACCTGTACCGCCTGCGGCTGTATTATTCCGGTCGTCGCCCGGCTCAAAGCACGCGGCTGCCCGTTGCCGGGAGGCGGGCTGTGGCAGCCTGTCGTTGAATAAACCGCTTGGGTGAAGCCACGCGATGAATAAGCTTAACCTGTGCATAAGGATTTCCCGCTGCACGAGGCACAATAGAACAGCAGCAGTCATGGACGATTGACAATGTCCTTGGCTGCCGCTGTTTTTTTGTGTATTATTCGGCTGCTTCAGCCGGATCTGCGGGGCTGGCGCTGTCGGTATAGAACAGCTCAACGACCAGATCGTCGTTATAATTGCCGAATCCTTTGCCGAACAGGGTGAGGCCGCCGATATGTTCAGCATCGTCATCTACCGAGAGACGGAAGGTCCATTGCTTGTCCCTGATGCCGACTTGCTCAAGCGTAATGTCAGACAGCTTAAGGCCGTCCATGAATGTTCCTTTAGGTGTAATGCGCAGCTGCTTGAGCAGGCCGTATTGATTGGTATACGCAGGCCACCATAACGGTGTGTATTTCCCCAGGCGGTCACCGTAGTCTCCCGGACTTGTCCAATAACCCAGTTTATGGCCATTCAGGGTGAAGGCGATGTCTGACGGCCAATTGTTATTGGTAGAAGGGGCTTCGGAGGCAATCTCCATTGTAATGACGAGCTCCTCCGGCTGCTGGCTGGTTAACAGGAAGTTCGGGATTTTGTATTCGACATAACCTTTTCCAAACCAGAGTATACCGGCATTTACCCGTTCCATATCCCAGAAATAACGCGGGTCGTCGAAGTTGCCGATCACCTGCTCCGTAGTCGCCAGCCCGCAGGTGGGTTCGATCTGGAAATCGGAGTAGTGGCCGACAGGGATCTCCTTGCGGTAAGCCTTGCGTTCGGCCTTAACCTGTGCAGGGAAGATGATTTCTACATTCTCGGCAGCAAGTGAACAGATCTTCTGTAAACCGCTTCGTCCGGGAGCCATGTGGGTGCGGATTAGCCCGGCAGCCTCCAGTTTGCGCACATGCATCGTCATAATCGCGCTGCTGAGATTAACTGCTCCAGCCAGCTCCTTGACGTTCATGGATTGAACCGCAAGCAACCGGAGCATATGAAGGCGTACGCTGCTGGATAATGCTTCGTACACCGGTAAAGAGTCTTCGGTAAGATCAAGTTTCATGGAGAACCTCCGGTTCATGTTATATAGTTAATAATTATATTATTTAAATGTGTTAGGTACAAGCTAAAAGGCAAGAATGGCACTTCACTTTTATCACAGACAAGGTCTGGCGTGGGCCTCTATAATGGATTGGAAAATTAGCGAAGAAACAAGGTGCCCTTGTCAGGCGAGGGGTAACAGGGAATCGGGTGAAACTCCCGAGCGGTCCCGCCACTGTAAGAAAGAGCTGAACTTCAGGATGTCACTCGGCAAGGCTGCCGGGGAAGACGAAGATTTGGCGTTTGTATTTCGAGCAAGGAGACCTACCTTGTTGGCGCATACCACGACTCTACGCGGATAAGAGCGGTGTACGAACGGGTTAATGAAATAGAGGCCGGGCAGCTTCCGCCGCTGACGGGAATCCTGAGATTTGTTGCGGTATCAGCCGGAATAAGCTGCTGTATTGCATTTCTGTGAAGGTTCCGGGCTGTAGCAGACCGACATCCTCTTTTGCATAACTGATGACGTACATAGCACTCCCACCCCTAAGGGCCGGGAGTTTTTGTTATGGACCAGGAAAATGGCGTTGGCGCATGTTCTGTCTGATCTACATATGAACGGGGGAAAAAGAATGGAGAAACAAGGAAAGCTGCTGATCATCGGCTTTGGCCCCGGTGCCCTGGAACAGATTACAGGCCGAGCCCTCGCTGCGATTGAGGAGAGCGAAGCGATCATCGGTTACAACACTTACGTCGAGCTTATTAAGCCGCTGCTGAAGCATCAGGAAATTGTCGGCACAGGGATGACCGAAGAAGTGAGCCGGGCTCAGGAAGCGGTGCGCCGGGCGGAGGCGGGCCAGACGATTGCCGTCATCTCCAGCGGGGATGCCGGCGTGTACGGAATGGCCGGACTGGTCTATGAGGTGCTGATGGAACGCGGCTGGAATCGTACAGATGGTGTGGAGGTTGAGGTAATCCCCGGAATATCGGCGATTCAGTCCTGCTCGTCCCTCCTCGGAGCGCCGATTATGCATGATTCGTGCACGATCAGCCTAAGTGACCATCTGACTCCATGGGAGAGCATTGCCGCGCGGGTTGATGCAGCGGGTGCTGCGGATTTTGTCATTGCCTTTTATAATCCGCGCAGCGGCAAGCGGACGCGCCAGATCGAGGAGGCGCGCAGTATTCTGCTCCGCTACCGGGATCCGGCCACACCGGTAGGCATTGTCAAGAATGCCTACCGGGACCGCCAGCAGGTCGTTGTAACGACGCTGCAGGCGATGCTGGAGCATGAGATCGGCATGCTCTCTACAGTCGTGGTAGGCAACTCTGCTACCACTGTGTATGACGGCCTGATGGTGACGCCGCGCGGTTATGAGCGCAAGTACAATCTTGGCGCGCAGACCCAGGCGCTGAAGCCTCATGAGCGGCTGCGGACCGCAGCGGAGCCCTGGTCGCTGGCGGCTGCAGCGCAGAGCACTTCCGGCAGCGGCGGGAGCTGCGGCATTGCGGACAGCAGTGCCCCTGCTGTCCTGCAGAATATGCCCCGGGCGAATGCTTCTGCTGTATTATCGGCAATTGAGTTTGAAACGGCCGGACTTGAGGTTTCACCGGGGCTTGGCAGCCGGAGATACAGCAGTACCCAGCTGCATCTGCTGGCAAAGCTTGCAGGCGATGAAGGTCAGCTTGTGTCTTTAAAGGACGGAGATTTTGTCCTGCGCAGCAGTCACTGCGGTCAAGAGGAGATTGCGGATAAACTGGCTGCTGCCGGGCTGAATGTCAGCCGGCCGGGTGATTTTGTAAAAGTGAAAACCTGCGGGTTCTGTGAGTTCAGAAAAAATGAAGGTCTTGGAGCAGCTATCCGCCTGCATGAGCGGCTTCATGGGCTTGCTGTCCCCCGAGGGCTACAGATCAGTGTTGCCGGCTGCGGCATGGCCTGCAGCTCGGCGGTACTGGAGGATATCGGCGTCGTGTACTCCAGAGGCAGCTATGAGCTTTACCTTGGTGGGAAGAAGACGGGCCGGGGGGCACATGCAGGCAGCCTGGTTCGTGAAGATATGAACGAGGATGAAGCTGTCGAAGCGGTAGCCGCTGTTGTAGAGCAATACCGGAATAAAGGAAAGGCAAACGAGCGTTTTTTTTCTTTTTTTGAGTCGATGGGCAGCGTGGAGAGCGGAGTATGGGGAACTGGGCAAGCGGATAACACAAGCTGGAGCGGAGAGAAGAACAGGATGACCCAAAAAACAATACTGCTTGTAGGCCATGGCAGCCGGATTGAAGAGGGCAATGAGGAACTGCGGAGTTTTACAGCTCAGCTTGCTGCCCGTAAGCCTGAGCTGAACATTGAAACCTGCTTCATCGAATTGGCTTCTCCTTCAATTGCCGGAGGGATTGAACGATGTGTAGCCGGCGGTGCCGGGGTGGTGTATGTTGTGCCGATTATTTTATTTGCGGCAGGACATTTCAAGCTGGATATCCCTCTGGCGATTGACCAGGCTAAACGCAAATATCCTGAAGTGGAGTTTGTTTACGGACGCCCGGTTGGAGTGCAGGAGAGAGCGGTGGACATTTTGCTGGACCGGATCTCAGAGGCAGTTCCTCTGACACTGAGGGATAAACCTATGACAGACACGGTAGCGGCCGAGGATACTATTGTGCTTGTCATGGGCCGAGGCGGGAGCGATCCCGATGCAAACAGTGACTTTTACAAGCTGGCAAGGCTGCTGTGGGAGCACACTGCTTATAAAAGCGTTGAGAGCTGCTTCATCGCCATTGCCCGTCCATCGCTGAACGAGGGCCTGGAACGCTGTCTGGCACTGGGTGCGCGTAAAATTGTAGTGCTGCCGTATCTGCTCTTCACCGGAGTGCTGATGAAGCAGTTTACAGAGAGGGTCGCAGAGTTTGCCACAGCGCATCCGGAGGTCGAGGTGGAGCTCGGCAGCTATATCGGCAATCATCCGCTGCTGGCGGATATGCTCGCAGAGCGTATTGAGGAGACGCTGGAAGGCAAGTCCTTCGCCAACTGCGATAACTGCAGATACCGGGATGCAGCAGGATTGCATCACCATCATCATCACCATCATGGTGAAGAAGGACACGGGCATGACCATGGGTATGGACACAACCATCAGCCTCATCATGCTGATGAACATGACCCGCACCATGGTCACGATCATCATCACAGGCATTCCCATGCACATGATCATGAACATGATGAATCTGTTCCAGCGGCTGCTTCAGGCAGCCCGAAGGAGCTGTAACCCGATGATTTTGATGCTCTGCGGGACAGGCGACGCGCGGGAGCTGGCGCTGGTCTTGTCACGCCGGGGACTGCCCCTGCTGGCCTCGGTAGTGACTCCAAGCGCGGCGGAACGGCTGGAGGAGGCTGGAATCCGCACCAGGACCGGGCCGCTGGATATGCAGGGGATGGTCACTCTTTTGGAGGAAGGTAATTATCGTGCTGTGGTGGACGGCAGCCATCCCTTTGCGCTTGAAGCACATGCCAATGCTATCCAGGCTGCAGCAGCGCTGGGATTGCCTTACTACCGCTATGAGCGGCGGAGTCTTGCGTTTGACAGCCATCCGAAGCTTATTCCCGTGCATTCCTATGAGGACGCGGCCCTTACAGCGAAGGCGATAAAAGGCTCGGTGATGCTGACGACCGGAGGCAAGACACTGGAGGTTTTTGCGCAGGTGCTGCTGGGTGATCCAGAGGTGCGTCTGACGGTCCGGCTGCTGCCCTGCCTGGAGAATATAGAGAAATGCCTGAGACTGGGGATTGAACAGCGGAATATCATTGCGATTCAGGGACCTTTTTCGCGGGAAATGAACGAAGCAATGTTCCGGCATTACGGTACACAGGTCATGGTTACTAAGGAAAGCGGCGCACAGGGAGCTGTGGATGAGAAGCTGCGTACAGCGCTGGATATGGGGCTATACGTCATCCTCATCAACCGGCCGCAGCTGTTGTTTGACGGGAATGGCGGAGTGTATGACTCCTTTGATGCGCTGGCAGAGGCGGTCCAGGCTGAGCTAACGGACAAGCCGGAGTACCGTGCGGTTAAATGCTGAACAGGTGGAGGAATGAAGAGAAAGGGGAATGGACATGGATTTCGGGACGGAGTTTAAGCCACTGACGGTACAGCCGCAGGAAATAGAAGGTCTGAGCTTCCAAATGATTACGGAGGAACTTGGCGGGCATGATTTCAGTGCTGAGCAGTATCCGGTAGTGCAGCGGATCATCCATGCTTCGGCCGATTTCGAGCTGGGGCGGAGTCTGGTGTTTCATCCCCGGGCGATTGAAGCGGGAATCACCGCGATCCTGCAGGGAATGCCGGTTATCGCTGATGTGCGGATGGTGGAGGCGGGCATCGCGAAAGAGCGGATTCAGCGTTATGGCGGGGAAGTCCGTGTGCATATTTCGGATCCGGATGTTATCGAAGAAGCCAAGGCGCTGGACCTGACCCGGGCGATTGTCGCCACACGCAAAGCCTGTGCGGCTGCTCCGGGAGGAATCTATGTCATTGGTAATGCGCCAACGGCCCTCCTGGAATTGATACGTCTGATCAAAGAAGGTACAGCCCGGCCGGGTCTTGTAATCGGCATGCCGGTCGGCTTCGTATCCGCTGCTGAATCCAAGGATGAGCTGCGCAAGCTGGATATTCCTTATATAACGAATACCGGTCGCAAAGGCGGCAGCACTATAGTTGTGGCAGCAGTAAATGCCCTTAGTCTGCTGGCCGACCGTCAGGCTGAGGGGAAATAAGCAGCCATGACCGGAGAGAAAGGAATGGACGGGCAAGCGGCGGCTGGGAGTCCGGCTCCGATACGCCGGGGCTATACGACTGGTGCCTGTGCAGCAGCAGCAGCCAAAGGGGCGGCACTCCTGCTCATAACCGGTGAAGCACCGAATAGCGTAGAGCTCTACTTACCAGCGGGATTTCATCACCGCTTTGAATTGACCGGCTGCGAGCGCCAGGGTGACATTAGCGCGACCAGCGCAACAATTAAGGATGCCGGGGATGATCCCGATGCGACACACGGGGCGTGGATTGAGGCTACGGTGAGCTGGCTGGATCACCCCTCCATCGAGATTGACGGCGGAACCGGCGTCGGCCGGATAACAAAACCGGGCCTGCCGGTGCCAGTCGGCGAAGCGGCAATCAATCCGGTACCGCGGCGGATGATCATGGAGGCTGTCTCCGAGGTGCTGGAGGAACATGGTGCAGCGCGCGGACTGCGGGTAGTTATCAGTGTCCCCGAAGGCGAAGCGATTGCCCGAAAGACACTCAACCCGCGGCTCGGCATCCTGGGCGGCATTTCCATTCTTGGTACGCGCGGCGTAGTAACTCCGTTCTCTACCGAAGCTTATCAGGCGAGTATCGTGCAGGCGATTTCGGTTGCCGCTGCTTCCGGGAACGGCCAGCTGGTATTGACCACCGGAGGCAGCAGTGAAAAACATGCGCAGGCGATGTTCAATGAGCTTCCGGAGGAAGCTTTTATCCAAATGGGTGAATATGTAGGGTTCTCACTCGGCCATGCCAAAGCTTACGGATTTCAGAAAGTGACGCTGGTGGGCATGGCCGGTAAATATTCCAAGGTGGCGCAAGGTGCGATGCTGATCCATTCCAAAAATGCGCCTGTAGACTTCGGCTTTCTCGCCGCCGTTGCCGCTGAAGCAGGGGCTGATAAACGGCTGGTACAGGAGGTTGCAGGCGCAAATACCGCCTCTCAGGTCGTGGATCTGATGACCGAGGCGGGGCATTTAGATTTTTTTGAACAGCTGTGCCGTCATGCCTGCATGCAATGTCTGAAGCAGGTGAATGGAGGCATGACAGTGGAGATGGTGCTGATTACGATGAAGGGCAGGCTGCTGGGGAGGGCGGAGATCCGTGGATAAAATAATATATGTCATCGGCATTGGTGAAGACGGCGCCGGCGGACTGACGCCGCAGAGCCTGAGCAGAGTGCAGGAGAGTGAAGTACTGTTCGGCGGGGAACGGCAGCTGTCGTTCTTCAGCCGGTACAGCGGGGAGAAAATCGTCCTGCAGGGTGGACTGGAAACCTTTGCCGACAAGCTGGAGGGGCTCTATAGAGAGCGTCAGACGGTGGTGCTTGCCTCCGGAGATCCGCTCTTTTATGGAATCGCCGGCTTTCTGGTCCGGCGGTTCGGGCCGCAGCATGTTGAGGTGGTTCCGCATTACAGCAGTGTGCAGCTTGCCTTTGCCCGGCTTGGCGACAGCTGGCAGGATGCGGAGCTTGTCAGTCTTCACGGGCGGCCGATAGAGGGACTGGCCCAGCGGATTGACGGCAGACACAAGGTGGCGCTGCTGACCGATCCGGTTAATAATCCGGCGGTTATTGCTGCCTATTTGCTGGAGTTCGGGATGCTGGAATATGAAGCCTTTATCTGTGAGCGGCTGGGCGGTCCCGAAGAAGTCTGCCGGTTCTGGGAGCTGGATGAAATGGCCCGGCATGACTTTGCAGCGCTAAATGTAGTGATTCTGCGCCGGAAGCCGGAGAGCACTGCAGGTAGGAGGCGCGGGTTTGCTTATCCGGATGAAGCGTTCGAGCAGCGGAAACCGGAGAAGGGGCTGATCACAAAGCGCGAAGTACGCGCTCTGGTGTTGTCCGAGCTGAATCTGGCGGAGAATGCGGTAGTCTGGGATATCGGCTCCGGTTCCGGGGCAATTGCTGTGGAGTGTGCGCGGATTGCCCGGTTCGGCAGGGTTTTTGCATTGGAAAAAGAACGGGTTAATCTGCCGAACATGGAA
Organism: Paenibacillus tianjinensis; assembly: GCF_017086365.1. Lineage (NCBI taxonomy): Bacteria > Bacillati > Bacillota > Bacilli > Caryophanales > Paenibacillaceae > Paenibacillus > Paenibacillus tianjinensis. Next base: position 1,817,640 of record NZ_CP070969.1, read on the forward strand.
GCGAACCGGCGGAAATTCCGCGCCGATTATACGATTGTTCACAGCAAGGCGCCGGAGGGGCTGGACAAGCTGCCCGATCCGGATGCTGTATTCATCGGCGGCAGCGGCGGTGAGCTTGCCGATATTATTGCACAATCGGCTGGACGGCTGCGGCCGGGCGGAGTGATTGTCGTTGCTGCGATCACGATTGAGACGCTATATGGAAGCATGGAGGCGCTGAGGGCGGCCGGTCTGAATCCGGAGGTTACGCACCTTCAGGCTTCACGGGGCAAGCCGATTATAGGCATGACAAGGCTGGAAGGGATGAATCCGGTCTATGTGGTCAGCGGGACAAAAGCCGAATGCTAGGCTGCACCCGGCTGGAATTGGCGGAGTACAACACCAATCGATCATAACTGCTTGGGAGTAGTTCAATATAAGGAGGAGCGAGGATGAGCAAAATGGAGCAGGAGACACAGCCGCAGTTTGCAGGCGTGGACAATTCAGCTGGAACACAACGGGCCGAGGCAATGGAGCAGACGACAAGCGCAGGATATAGGCTTCTAGAGGAAGAGCTGCTTCCGGAGGATGAGCCTGCCCTGCTGGCAGTCGGCACGCTGTATGGAGTCGGTGTCGGCCCGGGCGATCCGGAGCTGATCACGGTCAAAGCTTGCCGTCTGCTCAAGGAATGTCCGGTTATCGCGTATCCCGCCGCCAAAAAAGGCGGCAAGTCCTACGCCCACGAAATCGTGGAAATGTATGTGGATGCAGAGCAAAAAACGATGCTGGGCCTCGTCTTCCCCATGACCAAGGATCCGGTGCAGCTGGAGAACGGGTGGCGCTGGACAGTTGAGCTGTGCTGGAATGAGCTGCGTCACGGGAATGATGTTGCTTTTGTGACCGAGGGTGATCCTAACCTGTACAGCACGTTTATCCATTTGGCCCGGCTGATGCAGGAGCTTCATCCCGGGGTGCCGGTTGTGTCCGTTCCGGGAATCTCCTCGGTGCTGGGTGCAGCCGCTGCGCTCGAACAGCCGCTTGCCGACGGCAACCAGCGGGTAGGCATTATTCCGGCAACCGAAGATCGTGAGGCGCTGAAGGAGGCGCTGCTCCATCACGACACCATCGTATTCCTAAAAGTAGCGAAGGTACTGGATACCGTGCTGGATGTCTTGGACGAATTAGGCCTGGGCGGCAAAGCCTCGGTTGTCACCAAAGTGACTTCACCGTATGAAACGGTATGGCGGGATGCGCGCAAGCTGCGCGGCACGGAGCTGGAGTATTTGAGCCTGATGGTGGTGAGCAAATGACAGACCTGCTGCTGGAGCCAAAAGTATACATTGTCGGTGCCGGACCCGGCGACCCTGAGCTGATTACCGTCAAAGGCAGCCGGATTCTTCGTTCGGCGGATCTTGTGCTCTACGCGGATTCGCTGGTAAGCGAAGCGCTGATACACAGCGCTAAGGGCGGGGCTGAAGTGCTGCAAAGCTCGGGCATGGATCTGGAGCGGCAGGTGGAGCTGATGGTCCAGGCTGTCCGGACCGGAAAAAGCGTCGCCCGTGTGCACACCGGTGATCCTTCCATGTACGGGGCGATCCTTGAACAGATGTCGCTGCTGAAGCTGTGCGGAGTCAGCTATGAGATCGTCCCGGGCGTCAGCTCCGTCTTCGCTTCGGCAGCGGCACTGGGTGCGGAGCTGACGGTGCCGGAACTGACGCAGACGGTGATCCTGACCCGTGCCGAAGGACGCACACCTGTTCCGGAACGCGAGCAGCTGCGCCGGCTGGCCGAGCATCACTGTACGGTGGCGCTGTTTCTCAGCGCTTCGCTGGCCGGGCATGTTGCCGGGGAATTTCTCGCCGCCGGCTGGAGTCCCGATACACCTGTGGCTGTCGTTAAGCGGGCGACCTGGCCGGACCAGCAAATTCTGCGGACGACAGTGGAGCGGCTGGAAGGAGACCTGCAGGAAGCCGGGATTACGATGCATGCGATGATTCTGGCCGGAAGGGCATTGGATCCGCAGCTGGTTGACCATGGAGCGCCCCGCTCCAAGCTTTATGATAAGACCTTCACCCATGGGTTCCGGGAGGGGACCGGCCAGCATGGCTAGGAAGTATGCGGCCGTAGCTATTACGCGGAACGGAATCAGACTGGCCTTGAAGCTGGGTGGGCTGCTCGCAGATACTGAGGTGTATTGTTATGCGAAATACAGCGGGGAGCTGGAGGAGATTCCCGGCGAACGCCGGATTTTCAGTTCTGTCAAAGAGCTGCTGCCGGCGCTCTTCCGGCGTTATGAAGCTGTTATTCTGTTCTTCTCTCTCGGTGCAGCCGTCCGGCTGATTGCTCCGCTCCTGCAGGACAAAAAAACCGATCCTGCGGTCATTGTCATTGATGAGGGCGGAGAACATGTCATCAGTGTGCTGTCCGGCCATCTGGGCGGGGCGAACAGGCTGACGCTGCAAATCGCTGAACTGCTGCAGAGCCATCCCGTGATTACTACAGCATCGGACGTGCAGGGCACCTTCGCGGCAGATCTGCTGGGCCGCGAATTCGGCTGGCGTGCGGATAGCTTCGCCCCGATGAAAAGTATCAGTGCGGCTATCGTCAACGGTGAGCCGGTAGCCTTCCTGCAGGAGACCGGCGAGCGGGACTGGCTTCCGGCAGGCGCTCTACTGCCGGAGCATGTCCGGCTCTGCGGGGACATGCTAGAGCTGCTTAAGGCTCCCCGCAGCGCGGCAATTGTTGTAACCGACCGCCTGCTGAAGCCGGGGGAGGCTGCGGTGCTTGGGGAGCGGACTGCCGTGTACCGGCCCCGCAGTCTGGTGCTCGGCCTCGGCTGCAACCGCGGAACACCGGCAGCAGAGCTGGAAGCCGTGGTAATGGAAACCCTGGCTGAACTGGGCTTGTCTCCTTTAAGTGTCCGTAATGCCGCAACCGCTGCTATTAAAGGTGATGAAGCAGGGCTCCTTACGCTGTGCGGGAAATACGGCTGGGAGCTCAGCCTGTATTCTCCGGAGCAGCTTAACTCCGTGCCGCTGGACTGTCCTTCTGAGATTGTATTCAAGGCAACCGGTGCTTATGGTGTCTGTGAACCAGCAGCGCTATTGTCTTCCGGCAGCGGTCAACTGCTGTTGACGAAGAAAAAAAGCGGCAATGTAACGATTGCTGTAGCCAGGGTGACTTATACCGGATAAGGGATATCCCGGTAATGTTAATTTTCGGGATCGGAGGGGGGAAAGTGGATGGATGAACAGGATGAGAGCAGTAACCTGAAGAAACAGCTAAGCCAGCAGCAGCACCGGCCGCGCCTCATCATAGCTGGCACCGGCAGCGGCTCGGGCAAAACGACTGTGACACTGGGGCTGATGCGGGCTTTTGCCCGGCGAGGGCTGAAGGTGCAGGGCTACAAATGCGGCCCGGATTATATTGATCCGGCCTATCATGCTGCCGTAACGGGCTATCCTGCCCGCAATCTCGATTCCTGGATGACCCCGGATAGCTATCTACTGGAATATTTCCTGCGTTCCTCCGAGAATGCAGAGCTCTCGGTCATTGAAGGGGTTATGGGGCTTTATGACGGTAAAGAGGCAGCGGCTCTGACTGGCTCTACTGCCGAGATTGCGCTTCTCACAGACAGCCCCGTTCTGCTTGTAGTGGATGTGCGCAGCATGGGCCGCAGCGCGGCGGCGGTTGTGCTTGGCTTTCAGCAGCTGGAGCCGCAGGTGCGGATTGCCGCCGTAATGGTGAACCGCTGCGGAAGCGCCAGCCATTTCCGCATGGTCAAAACGGCGATCGAAGCCGCCTGCGGAATCCCAGTTATCGGCGGGCTGCCGCGGGACGGCGGGCTGGACATTCCGGAACGGCATCTGGGCCTGCTGCCCGCCGTGGAGCGCGGGGAGCTGGAGCCCTTGTTTGATCACGCCGCCGATCTGCTGGCGGAAGGTACAGATCTGGAGATGCTGCTGGGCATTGCACAGGCAGCTAATCCGCTGCCTCTTGGTGCAGAAGACAAGGTTCGTTCCTGCATAGCAGCTTCATCCGCATCTGGCCGGACATCGGAGGAAATGCGGGCTGGCCCGGCTGCAGATGGCAGAAAGCCCCCGCACCCGGCTCCGGTCATCGCCGTCGCCAGGGATGCCGCGTTCAATTTCTACTACGCCGACAATCTGGAACTGCTGGCCCGTGCCGGAGCGCGGCTGGTTGAGTTCAGCCCGCTGCGCGGAGATGGCATCCCGCCGGAGGCAGACGGCATTTATCTCGGCGGCGGTTTCCCTGAGGAGTTCGCAGCCGAAATCGCCGGCATGGAGAGCTTTCTTGCAGGCCTTAGAGCTGCTGCAGGCCAGGGAATGCCGCTGTATGCGGAATGCGGCGGATACATGGTGCTGGCCCGCACACTTACCGACCGTGCCGGAGCTGTGCATAAGATGGCTGGGGTAATACCAGCCCATGCAGTCATGCAGGAACGGCGTGCGGCACTCGGCTACCGTGAGGTTACAGCGCTGCAGGACAACCTGCTGCTCAAGCAGGGAGAGCGTCTGCGCGGCCATGAATTTCATTACTCCGTGATGAGCTACGAAGCAGGGGAACCCCGGTCCTATGCCTATGAGACCAAGGGAAGGGGAGGCGTTCATCCTGAGGGGTATCACAAGGGAAATGTCATGGCCGCCTATGCGCATATTCATCTGGCCTCTTATCTGCCGGCGGCGGCACGGCTGGTGGCGGCATGCCGCAGCTATTTGCGCGGAAAAGACTTTAAGTGAAGGATGCAGCAGCCTGCCCGGGTATTCCGAGTAGCTGCTGCATCTTTTTTTGCTTTTAAGAGATGTGTGTCAACCGCTTGTCATATGAACAGCAGCCACGTATAATAATTTCAGAAGAGCGCTTTATTATCGGAATTATAACGGAGAAGCCGGTGACCCGGCTTTGCCGCTCATAACGAAGGGAGACTGCTGCAGTGAGAATACTGGGAGCAATTGAAGCAGGGGGAACAAAGTTTGTATGTGGAGTCGGGTATGAAGACGGTACAATTATCGAGCGGGTAAGCTTTCCTACGACTACCCCGCAGGAGACAATGAGTCTGGTGCTGGACTATTTTACCGGCAAGAAGGTAGAGGCGATCGGAATAGGTTCGTTCGGACCGATTGATCCGGTGCTTGGCAGTCCCACCTACGGACACATCACCACTACTCCTAAACCCCATTGGGGAGGATATAATCTGGTTGGCGCTGTTACCGGACAATTTCAGGTGCCGGTTGGTTTCGATACGGATGTGAACGGTGCTGCGCTGGGCGAATATACGTGGGGTGCTGCGCAAGGACTGGACAGTTGTCTATATATTACTGTCGGCACAGGTATCGGAGCCGGTGCGGTTGCCGGAGGAGAGCTGATTCACGGCTTGTCCCATTCGGAAATGGGGCATATTCTCGTTCCCCGGCATCCCGAGGATACCTACAGCGGCTTCTGCCCTTATCACGGGGATTGCCTGGAAGGCCTGGCTGCGGGTCCGGCGATCGGCAGCCGCTGGGGCAAGCCTGCCGGGGAGCTCCCGGCGGATCATCCGGCCTGGGCGATGGAGGCTCACTATCTGGCCCATGCTCTGATGAACTATGTACTGATCCTGTCTCCGCAAAGAATCGTTATGGGCGGCGGTGTCATGAAGCAGAGCCAGCTGTTTCCCCTGATTCATGCCAAGCTGCAGGAGCTGCTCAGCGGGTATGTCCAGCATCCAGCGCTGAATGCAGAAATCGGCAGCTATATCGTTCCGCCGCAGCTTGGCGACAATGCCGGGCTCTCCGGAGCACTGGGTCTTGCCAAGCTGGCACTCGCCAGAGCGTAGCATAAAAAGAGATTGACTGTACGGAAATTTATGGTATTGTAGGATTCAACAGTATAGCATTCAGAGGAAGCACCTCTTTCACGATTATCGTGAAGGAGGTGCTTTTTGTGCGTTCAGGAGATGTATTGGAGCTGCGGAGGCTCCGGTTACACCGGGGCCTCCGGCCGGCGCAGCGATCATGCTTGCTGTAAGACGAGGAAGGTAGGGATTCAAATGCAGATTGTATTTATGAACCGGTTATCCAGAATATCTGGAGTAGAACAGGAGATTTTTGCCCAGCTCTGGATTGGCGAGGAGGAGGGAGTGTGGCGCCTGGGCTGGAAGGATTATGCCGGCAGCCTTGAAATGGATGAACATATCTGGTATGAGGGCAGCTCTTGGAATGAAATGCTCTGCGTCTACAGGCACGAGCTGGCAGTGAAGATGGGTGCCGGTTATCGTCCGCTGATTGATGGAGTATTTCATGACGAGGAGAACCTGGCCCAGCGAAGCCGTGAGCAGCTGCAGCTGCAGTACTACAGTGAACAGCACGGCAATGAGACAGTCTATGATGAGCTATGTGCCTGGCGCCGGGGCAAGGCATCCAGCGAACGGAAAGCGCCTTATATTCTCGCCAGTAACCGTCTGCTGCGGATGCTCAGCGCCTACCTGCCCCGCACGCCTGAGGAGCTGCTGCAAATTCCGGGTGTAGGGGAAGGAAAGGCTTCGCAGCATGGCGGGGATTGGCTGAATATCACCGCTGCTGTACCCCGGGAGCACAATTATCCTTTGAATTGGGTATTTGAAGCGGTGGATGATGAGGAATTCTCCTCCTGGCTCTTCAAGCAGAAAGAGATCAAATACAAGAAACAGCTGGAACGTTTGCGGCTGCGGCGGATCCTGCTTCAAGGTATTGAGAACGGCCTTGATATGGAGCAGCTGAAGGCATCCAGCGGAGTCAGCCGCCGCGAAGTGCTCGAATCAGTAGAAGAGCTGGAGAAGGAGGGGTATTCGGTGGAGAAGCTGATCGAGCTGGAGTTAAGGGAGGTTACGGCGGATGAGCAGAACCGCATTTGGACTGCCTATGAGCTGATGGGTGATTCCTATCTGAAGCCGGCGCTTTATAAAGCTTACGGGGAGAACTTTTCACCAGCTGAGGGGCTGGATCTGTATTATGAACGCCTGCGGCTGATCCGCATCCGTTTCCGCCGGATACAGGAAGCGGGAATGGGAATGGCGACAAGCTTTTAACCAGACAGGCATACACAGCCCCTTTATGAATTAGCGGTTATTTGGGTTATGATACTGGTAAGCGCGATTACAAAAGGAGCGATTCTTATGATTGTGACGTTGACAGTTAATCCAAGTGTGGATGCCAGCACCAGTATTGATAAGGTAGTTCCGGACCACAAGCTTCGCTGCCGGGAAGCCTCGTATAAACCGGGAGGTGGAGGGATCAATGTGTCCCGGGCGATCCACAGATTAGGTGGAGAATCTCTGGCTCTTTATGCTTCGGGCGGTCTGCATGGGCAATTGCTGCAGCATATGCTTGAGCAGGAGGGCGTGCGCCAACAGGAAATCCGGATCTCTGGGCAGACGCGGGAGAATCTGATCGTCGTTGAGGAATCAACGGGACAGCAGTTCCGCTTCGATATGCCGGGTCCGCATTTTATTGAAGGGGACTGGAAGCAGTGCCTGGAGCAGCTACAAGCCTTAGCGGAGAAGCCAACCTACGTTGTTGCCAGCGGCAGCCTGCCGCCGGGGTGTCCGGCAGATTTCTATGGACGCGTAGTAGAAACTGCGAAGCAGTGGAATGCCCGGGTAATTGTGGATACTTCAGGAAAAGCGCTGCAATACGCTGCTGATGCCGGTGTCTACCTGCTGAAGCCGAATGCGCGTGAACTGGAAGAGCTTGTCGGGCACGGCATCGCTGGCGATGAAGAATTAAAGGCAGCTGCGCTGGAGCTGATTGAACAGGGACGGACAGAAGTGGTGGTGGTCTCTTTAGGCGGACAAGGTGCACTTCTGATTACCAGGGAAGGCTGTGAGCATCTGAATGCTCCTGAAGTTCAGGTGCTTAGCGTCGTTGGTGCAGGAGACAGTCTGGTAGCAGGGACCGTATATAGCCTGGAGCGCGGGTGGCCTCTGCGCGAAGCTGTCCAGTTCGGAATCGCCTCCGGCAGCGCGGCCGTGATGAACCCGGAGCGGGAGCTGTGCAAGCGTGAGGATACAGAACGTTTATTTGCAGCGATGAAGGAAGCGGATCAGGCAGGCGGCTAATCAGCGTCATGCCGGAAATGTGTTGTTTGTGATCTAACCAAAAAGGCGAAGGTTTCCTCAACCCTTACGGTAGCGGTAACCTTCGCCTTAGCGTATTCGTCCGTTAATGTTCATAGCCAATCCTTTTTGCGGAAAATAACCAGCATCCCGCAGCCGAGCGTTACCATTACGGCGATTACTCCATAGTAACCATATTGTGAATGGGTCTCGGGTATATTGTCGAAGTTCATCCCGTAGATACCGGTAATAACCGTCAGCGGCATGAATATCGTTGTAATTGCGGTAAATACTCTCATGATTTCATTGGCACGGTTAGCGATACTGGATTGGTAGGCTTCGCGCAAGTTGCCCATGAGGTCGCGGTAGGTCTCGAATGTTTCAGAGATTTTAACCGCATTCTCATAAATATCGCTAAAGTACTTCTGCAGCTGATCATCGATCAGGCGGAGGTCCTTTTTGTTTAGTGTGTTGATAACTTCCTTCTGCGGCCCCAGCATCTTCTTCAGCCACAGAATTTCACTGCGCAGACCGATAATTTCGCTTAAGTGCGATTTCTTGGTATGCATGAGGATATCCTCTTCAAGCTTTTCGATCCGTGCTTCAATCCGGTCGCCGACGGAGAAATAATTATCCACGACGGTGTCGATCAGATGGTAAAGGAAACGGTCAGGTTCGCTGACCTCCTGCTCCCACAGAATGGGCTTCAGGACACGCAGCTCATGAATTTTTTGCTTGGTGACGGTAATTATGAAATGTCTGCCCAGAAAAACGTTAAGCGCCCGGAGGAAAATCTCCTCATCATCAAAACGGATGCTGTTGACTACAATAAAATAATGGCTCTCGTAAATTTCAATCTTCGGCCGCTGCTCTTCTTCGCTGAGGCAATCCTCAACGGCCAGATCATGCAGATTATACAGAGGCTGAAGCAGCTCCAAATCCTCGTCATCGGCATCGATCCAGTAGAACCCTTCTAAAGGGGCGGTAAGTGTTTCCTCAATATCATCGATCGGTGTAAAAACCCCTGCATTCACCAGCCGGATTTTCATCTGATTCACTCCTTCTGTCCCCGTTCTTCTCCAGGGGTATGCTAATTAAAGCACACGGAAAAAATCAGCTTGGCCGGTGGTACAATCAAGGAATCGGCCAGAATGACGTTTCGAGGACATAAAGAAGAAATGCTCCCGCCGCCGGCAAGCTGATGTTAATCCTGTGTGGTTGCTCACTTTGTACGCTTAACTGCGCACCCGGGTCGCCTTCCATTCTTTACTCACCTCTTCTTTTCGTCAATTGTGCTGTGAAACACTTGTCTAGTATAACGCCGGGATATGCCTCTTACAAGCTAAATTCTTTACAGTTTAGGGGCTCTTCAGCATTGTATGGACTTGACGAAAAGCAGGTTCATGATTTAAAGTAAATTTTAAGAAAATAATTGAATACAGCTAAATCTTATCAAGAGCAGGTGGAGGGACTGGCCCGATGAAACCCGGCAACCGGCGTGTACACGCACGGTGCTAATTCTTGCGGAAGCTATGCAGGGGAAGAAGATATCCCGGCATCGTTCTCTGGCAGATGAGAGAGGCGCATATGACTACAGCTATATGACCTTTCTCGTGCGAGAAAGGTCATTTTTGCATGCTTTACAGCGAGTAGAAGGACACTAATTCGATTAAGGAGTGGACACTGCAATGCCAATCAAAATTCCCGACAGCTTACCGGCCAAAGAAATATTATCCGGAGAAAATATCTTTGTAATGGATGAGAGCCAGGCTTTTCATCAGGACATCCGTCCGCTGCGGATTGCGATCCTGAATTTAATGCCTACCAAGGAAACAACAGAAACGCAGCTGCTGCGTCTGATCGGGAATTCCCCGCTCCAGGTCGATGTAGTCCTGCTTCATCCGAGCTCCCATACCTCCAAGAATACTTCAGCTGAGCATTTGGAGAGCTTCTATACAACCTTTGATGAAATCAGTCACCGCCGGTTCGACGGCCTGATTGTGACCGGGGCTCCGGTAGAGCAGCTGGAGTTCGAGGACGTGAATTACTGGGAAGAGCTGAAGCGGATTTTTGAATGGAGCAAGCATAACGTAACCTCGACCATGCATATCTGTTGGGCAGCACAGGCTGGATTATATCACCACTTCGGCGTGCGCAAGGTTAGTCTGCCTGAGAAATGCTTCGGCGTCTTCCCGCACACCTTGAGCCATAATAACTTCAAGCTGCTGCGCGGTTTTGACGAGGTATTCCATGTTCCGCATTCCCGCCACACCGACGTTTCCAGGGAAGACATCGAAGCGAATCCCGATCTGACGATTCTTGCTGAATCCGAAGAAGCCGGAGTCTATCTTGTGTCAACACATGACGGCAGGCAGATTTTTGTCACCGGCCACTCCGAGTATGATCCATTCTCCCTGAAATGGGAGTATGACCGCGATATAGCCAAAGGAATGGATATTGCACTGCCGAAGCATTACTATCCAAAGGATGATCCGCAGCGTACCCCGCCGGCCGTATGGCGTGCCCATGCTAACTTATTGTTCGCCAATTGGCTCAATTACTATGTATATCAGGAGACCCCTTACGATATTGGTCCCATCATTTAATCATAGATGAGAAGAGAATGCTCAACACCACATTTAGGAGGCTTACCCATGGACGAGAAACTAAGGATTGAAAGCAGACTGGCGCAGATTGGCTCACAGGAGGATCCTGCTACCGGTGCAGTGAATTATCCGATTTATAATGCAACGGCATTCCGCCACCCGAGACTTGGACAAAGCACAGGTTTTGATTACATCCGTACCAAAAACCCGACCCGGTCGGTGCTGGAAACGGCTGCTGCCGAGCTGGAATCCGGCGATGCCGGCTTTGCCTGCAGCTCCGGTATGGCTGCGTTAACCACCGTGTTTGCTTTGTTCGGCCAAGGCGACCATCTGGTAGTTTCGCTGGATCTGTATGGCGGAACCTACCGGCTGCTGGAACGGATTCTTTCGAAGTACGGCATCAGCGCCTCCTATGTGGATACTAATGACCTGGATGGCCTGGAAGCGGCCCGCCGTCCGAATACGAAGGCTGTGTTCATTGAGACTCCGACCAATCCGCTGATGATGATAACCGATATATCGGCAGTTTGTACGTGGGCCCGCCGGCATGAGCTGCTCACGATTGTAGACAATACGCTGCTGACTCCATTCTTCCAGCGTCCGCTGGAGCTGGGTGCAGATATTATTGTCCACAGCGCGACCAAATATCTGGGCGGCCACAATGATGTTCTGGCGGGTCTGATCGTGACTAAAGGCACCGAGCTCTCGGCAGAAATGGCCATCCTGCACAACTCTCTTGGTGCTGTGCTTGCTCCTAACGACAGCTATCAGCTGATGAAGGGTATGAAGACTCTGGCCCTGCGCATGGAGCGGCATGAGAGTAACGCGCTGGCTATTGCCCGTTATCTGCTGGAGCATCCGGCAATCGGGGAGGTATTCCATCCGGGGCTGCCGGATCATCCCGGCTATGAGATTCAGAACCGCCAGTCCTCCGGGAATACCGGAATCTTCTCCTTCAAGGTAAAAGACGCCAGATATGTGGAGCCGCTGCTCCGCCATATCCGTCTGATTGCTTTCGCTGAAAGTCTGGGTGGCGTGGAATCGCTAATGACCTATCCGGCAGTGCAGACCCATGCCGACATTCCAGCGGAAATCCGTGATGCGGTCGGTGTGGATGACCGTCTGCTGCGCTTCTCCGTCGGCATTGAGCATGTAAATGATCTGATTGCGGACCTTGCCCAGGCGCTCGAAGCGGCACGGATCGAGCTGGAGCAAGCTGTGACAGCTGAATAATTATTTAAGGAAGACGGCAGCGAGGTTCATGCGCTGCCGTCTTTTTTGTGGGAGCCGGCGGCAAAAGATTTTTCAAGCCGCCGGAATTTATGTTACGATGGGAGAACGAATGCAATTATAAGATTCCTATCAACAACTAGATTTTATCAACCATATTGTATGGACTTTAAAGGAGGCTGCGAACGATGAGTGCGATAGATCTTATTCTGGATAAGACGCTGAAAGGCGAACGTCTCGGGCTGGAAGACACTATCCGGTTGTTCGAGAGCAACGAAATTGAGAAAATGGGCGCTGCCGCAGACGTCATCATGAAACGTTGGCACCCCGATCCGATCACTACATTTGTAATTGGACGCAATATTAACTATACCAACGTATGCGATGTGTATTGCCGTTTCTGCGCGTTCTACCGCAGACCTGGTTCAGAGGAAGGGTATGTGCTTCCCGACGAAACCATCTATCAAAAAATCGCCGAGACGATTGCTGTGAACGGCACCGAAATCCTCATGCAGGGCGGGACGAACCCGAATTTGCCGTTCAGCTACTATACGGATATTCTCCGCGGGATTAAACAGCGTTTTCCGGAAATTACGATGCATTCCTTCTCCCCGGCGGAGATTATGAAGATGGTCGAAGTATCCGGATTACCGCTGGAGCAGGTAGTCCGCGAGATTCATGCCGCTGGGCTGGATTCCCTTCCGGGCGGCGGAGCCGAGATTCTTGATGACCGTACCCGCCGCAAAATCAGCCGGCTCAAAGGCTCCTGGCGCGAGTGGATGGATGTCATGCAGACTGCGCACAAAATAGGCATGAACACTACGGCAACCATGGTTATCGGTCTTGGTGAGAGCATGGAGGAGCGTGCGCTGCATCTGTTGCGTGTTCGTGAAGCCCAGGATGAATGCATCGCCAATAAATATGATTCTGAGGGCTTCCTGGCGTTTATCTCCTGGACCTTCCAGCCGGATAACACCAACCTGAAGCTGGACAGACAGACTCCGGAAGAATACCTGAAGACGGTGGCCATCAGCCGCCTTGTCCTGGACAACATCAAAAACTTCCAGTCCTCTTGGGTAACTATGGGACCGGAGGTCGGAAAGCTGTCCCTCCAATACGGCTGTAATGATTTTGGCAGCACCATGATTGAAGAAAACGTGGTCTCATCCGCTGGTGCCACTTACAAGGTCAACATCGAATCGATCACCCAGCTGATCCGTGAAGCAGGCAAGATTCCTGCACAGCGCAATACGCGCTACGACATTCTGCGTACCTTCGAAGACGGAAACACGAAGATCGACAATGATTTTGTAATGCAGAACTAATATATAGATGTGCATAACCCCCGCCAAGCAGTGAGCCACTGTTTTGCGGGGGTTTATTATGCACGGGTTGTCGAATTGTGACGTGAGACGACACAAGGGATGTAAGGGACATTAGTTCCAGTGTTTGGTCTTTAATTGAAATAACATCCACCTACGTATATATTATCTAACACTATATGAAGGTTTTAGGTTGTTTTTGATCAAAGTTTCATTAAAATATACTATATTTAAATCCAGGAATAATTACATTCGAATATTTGTGTAATGTTATTTCACCTATTAAGTTATGAAAATTACCTTTTGGATTAAAGATAGTGTGTCTCTTTTTACCATAATTTCACTTTTGAATCAGGCACCATAACTAAATTCAATGCTAAAAATGTGATATTTTACACAACTATTGAACTTAGTTTATGATTTTCGCTAGATTCATATAATCCCATATGATACAATCTTCCTCGGTCACTATAAAGAAAAAACTGGGAGGATTAATCGCTTATGGGAGAAAGACGATGGAACAAGCCGGTAGCTTCTATACTGGCAACCACGGTTCTGACTGCACAAGTTTTAAGCGGAGTTTTTGCAGGGCCGATTTTGGGAGTAAAGAAGGCTGCGGCAGCGGGCGCTGAAGTGGTTGCTGCTGGAGCGGTTAATCTGCGCTTGATGAGTACTACAGATGTTCATACTAATGTGAAAAGCTGGGACTACTTTAAAAACAGTGAATCCTTAACAGTGGGGTTGGACAAAACAGCGACTTTGGTGAAACAAGCCAGAGCAGAGGACAAAGGGAAAATCAATCTTTTACTAGATAATGGCGATTTGATACAAGGCACACCACTGGGAACTTATATGGCGAAGCAGATGGACGCAGACGGCAATCTTAACCAAATTCATCCGATGATTGCTGCTCTGAATGCCATGCACTACGATGCGGCTACCATGGGGAATCATGAATTTAATTATGGTTTGGATTATCTGGAGAGCATAACCTCCGCAACATCCGCTACTTATAAGTATACAAATATTCCTTTTTTGAATGCGAATGTATATGTGGATGACAAGGACGATAATCCAGATAATGATGTTAATTATTTCACTCCATATAAAATTGTAGATAAAACATTTACAGACAGTAACGGAGTAGAGCAGACGCTTAAGGTCGGTCTGCTTGGGTTGGTAACACCGCAAATTATGCAATGGGATAAAGCCAATCTGGAAGGTAAGGTAATCACCAAGGATATTGCCGAAACAGCTGGAAAATATGTTCCTTTGATGAAAGCTGAAGGTGCAGATATTATTGTCGCTATGGCACATACGGGATATGATGGTTCTGCTGTGATAGGTGACGGCTCAGAAAATGACATTAATGCACTCAGCAAGATTCCTGACATTGATGCCATTACATTCTCACATACCCATAAGATATTCCCTGCTGCAGACGAAACATCTCTGGATGCGTTGTTCAAGGATAATTCCGGAAAGGTACTTCCGGGCATTGACAATGCCAAAGGCCAGATTAACGGTGTTCCGGCCGTTCAGGCCGGCTATGGCGGTGGTTATCTGGGACTGATCGATCTTGCTATTGTTCCTGATCCGCAGAAGAGCGGACATTGGAAGGTGGACAAGACGGCTTCCCTTTCATCCACACGTTCTATTTATAAAACGGAAAACAAGGTAAACTACACTACTGTTGAACCGGATGCAGAAGTAGACGCGGTTGTTGATGCTGCTCATAAGGCAACGATCGACTATGTCAATCAACCGCTGGGTATAACGGATGTACCTATGAACAGCTACTTTGCTATGGTGCAGGATGATCCGACTGTACAGATTGTGACCTATGCTCAGAAGCATTATGTTGAGAATCTGATTAATACTGATCCGGCTTTAGCCCAGTATAAAGGGAAAGCCATTCTCAGTGTAGGTGCACCATTCAAGGCCGGACGCAATGGTCCGGATGAATATACTGAAATTGCAGCAGGCCCCTTGACCATTCGCAGCGCAAGTGATTTATACCTCTATGACAACACGCTGAAAGCAGTCATGATCAAGGGTTCCACAGTAAAAGAATGGGTGGAGATGAGCGCGGGTGCCTTCAATACTATTAACCCGGCAATTTCCACGCCGCAGGCACTGCTCAACTCTCAATTTGCGGTCTACAATTTCGATGTTATCGATGGAATCCAGTATAAGATAGACGTTACCAAAGATGCGAAATACGATCCGAAAGGTAATATCATCAATGATTCGTACAGTCGGGTTACGTCCATTACGTATGACGGCAAGCCGCTTGATATGAATCAGGACTTTATCGTCGTTACCAATAACTACCGTGCAAGCGGCGGAGGTAACTTCCCGGGTCTCAAAGGTATCACTCCGATTATTGATACATTGGAAGAGAACCGTCAGGTTCTGATGGATTATATTAAGGCAGAGGGCAACGTTAAGCAGCCTGCTGATAACAACTGGTCCATCCAGCCGATTAAGGGAGATGTCAAAGTAACCTTTACCTCTTCTCCAAAAGCAAAAAAAGTTTTGCCTACCAATGAGAAAATTACCGATACAGGCACTATGGATAGCAAAGGGTTTGAGATTTATAACCTGGATCTGAGCGGGGATATCAAGGTTCACATTCTTGGAATCAATGACCTGCACGGACAATTGGATACAACGTCTTATGTTGGCGACAAGCCTGTAGGTACGGCAGCTATTCTCGCAGCATACCTGAAAACAGCACGTGCGCAATACGATAACACATTGCTAGTCCACAACGGGGATTCCGTGGGGGCTTCTGCTCCGGTATCCTCTCTGGAGCGCGACAAGCCGACTCTGGAATGGATGAACATGATGAAGTTTGATGTCGGGACTTTGGGCAACCATGAGTTTGACCAGGGTGTAGCAGCACTGAAGGCGCAAATCTTTGGCGGTGTAGACCCAGTCAATAAGAATGTTACGCATGAACCAGTGAATTTTGACTATATCAATGCTAATGCGGTTGACAAAGAAACCGGAAAACCAATCATCAAGCCTTACGTAATCAAAGAAGTTGGCGGCGTGAAAATTGGATTTATCGGTGTCGTTACCAAAGCTACTCCAAGTAAAGTATCTCCAAAGGGAACAGAAGGCGTGAGATTCCTAAGTGCTGAGGAAGAAGTAGCAGCCATTAACAAATATGCAGCTGAGCTTCAGGCTGAAGGAGTTCAAACGATTATCGTCCTTGCCCATGATCCGGCAACGACCAAATCTGGAGTGACTACAGGGGAAGCTGCGGATTTAGCCAACGCCCTTCCGAAGGATTCTCCAGTTGATGTAATCTTGGCGGGTGACAATCACGCATTAGCCAATGATGTAGTAAACAACAAGCTGATAGTTCAAGCTTATTCCTATGGTACTGCGTTTGAAGATGTCAAATTGGTTATTGACCCGGTTACCAAAGATGTCAAATCCAAAACAGCTTCTGTAATTTCCACTTTCCAAGAAGGTGTGACCCCAGATGCAGAAACGGTGGCTTTGGTGGATAAATATCTCAAACTTCACCCTGAGCTTACTCTGCCTGTAGGGACTACTGACGGAACAATCACCCGTACAGATGCTTACAACAATGAATCTGCCCTGGGTAACTTAATTGCTGACGCAATGCGGCAAGCTGATTTCGGTGACGGAGTAGCTACTGCTGATTTCGCCTTTATGAATCCGGGCGGCATCCGTGCAGATCTTCCGAAAGGCAATGTATCTTTTGGTGATCTTGCCAAAATTCAGCCATTCGGTAACACATTAGTAAAGCTGACTCTTACCGGTGAACAAATCAAAACGTTACTCCAACAGCAATGGGCAACTAAAGCTGATGGAACTGCAGATACGAAGACACTGCAAATTTCGGGCTTGAAGTATTCCGCTGATATGGATCTGCCTGTGGCAAGCCGCGTTATTTCCCTTACTAAGGCAGATGGAACACCAATCAGCATGACTCAAAGCTATACTGCCGTGGTTAACAATTTCATGGCTGCAGGTGGCGATAACTATAAGGTGTTGACCTTAGCCAGTAAATCCCTGGCTGGTCCAATTGATTTGGATGTATTTTACGATTACATTAAGAAAACTTTCAAAGGCGGTCAGATCACAGCGAAGATCGAAGGCCGGATCAACAACAAACCTGTTCCTACTACCACTCCAACTCCGACTCCAGTAACCATTCCAGGCGGAACAGGAACAGCAACACCAACACCAACTGCAACACCGGCACCAACAACAAGCCCTGCACCTTCGGCAACACCGGCACCAACAGTGAAGCCGGTTCCTTCGGCAGTACCGTTCAAGGATCTGGGCAAGGTAGTATGGGCTCAGGAAGCCATCAGCTCCCTGGCTACAAAAGGGATCTTGAAGGGACTTGAGGACGGCAACTTCGCACCAATGAAGAACGTTACCCGTGCGGAATTTGTTACTATGCTCGTTCGTGCCCTAAACCTCAGCAACTCCAATGCATCGGCAAGCTTCAGCGATGTGAAGCAGGGTGCATGGTATACTGACTCTATCGCTGCTGCTGTCCAGGCAGGTCTTGTCAAAGGCTCCGGAAACGGCAAATTTGAACCGGGTCGTCAAATTACCCGCGAAGAAATGGCGATTATGATTGTCAATGCTCTTGCAGGACAATTGCCTAAGATTGACACTTCTGCGGCTCTAGGTGAATTTGCTGACAAGTCCTCCATTGCCCCTTATGCTCAGGAAGCTGTTGCACAGCTGACTCAGGCGGGAATTGTAAATGGTGTGGACGGCGGTAAATTCGCACCGAAAGCAATCGCGAACCGTGCGCAGGCTGCAGTCATTATTTACCGTATGCTGGAGAACAAAGCTTCCTAATCTTTCATTTAACCAAAGGTGTTTCGTCAGTCATCTCCGGATGGCTGGCGGAGCATCTTTTTTTCATTATCTTCATTAAATGCAGTTTGTTGCTCAAGCAAAAAAGCCCGGTGCAAATCACGCCGGGCCTTTCACATTTCTTACCTGTAAGCCAATTTATTTAACAGCAGCTTCCCATTTGCAGCGGACCGGAGAAACGATTGCATTTTCTTTCTTAAGCTCTGTAAAAGCTTTGTCGATGGCTTTGCGTTCCAGTCCGGAGAGCTTTTCTACTTCGCCTGCGCTGAGCGGATTCGCTGAAGCTTTGAGAATATCCAGTACCTGATCTTTTACACTCATGTGTACACTCCCTATTCACTATAATTTTAATTGAAAGAATGAACTCTTAGATTTGTAGTATAGAAGAGAGCTTAGGGAAATGCAGTGATGTTTGTGGGGATAATCACAAAAAGTGTCACAGAACATATTTACATATAAATCCAAAAGTGATATCATAATTATATCAAATACATATCTTATGGAGGTGCCATTATGAAAGAAAAAGTATTGCGTCCGGTTAGTGGTTTCTGGGTGATTGCATTGATCGCCATTTGTATCGGGGGCGGGGTTTACGGGGCAGTTCAGGAGTATATCACGGTGCCGATTATTCTTTTTGTCCTTGCTTCGGTGTTGTGCACCAGTATTAGTGTGGTACAGCCCAATAAGTCGGTTGTGGTAACATTCTTCGGGCAGTATGTCGGAACAATTGTGCATAGCGGTTTATGGGCAGTTATTCCTTTTAGTATCCGTAAGACAGTATCGCTTCGGGTACGCAACTTCAATAGTGTTAAGCTTAAGGTTAACGATGTAGAGGGAAATCCGATTGAGATTGCAGCAGTAATTGTTTTCAAAGTCATTAATTCGGCTAAGGCACTGTTCGATGTCGATAAATACATGGCCTTTGTGGAAATCCAGAGTGAGACAGCGCTGCGTCATGTAGCCAGTAAATATCCGTATGACAACTTTAATGAGTCCGGGATGTCGCTGCGGGCCAACGCTGACGAAATTGCCAAAGAGCTGGCAACTGAACTGCAGGAACGCCTTTCCTTGTCCGGGGTAGAAGTGATTGAAGCGCGTCTGACCCATTTAGCGTATTCAACTGAAATTGCCAGCACAATGCTGCAGCGCCAGCAGGCTTCTGCGATTCTCTCGGCACGGCAGATTATTGTGGAAGGTGCAGTCGGCATGGTAGATATGGCTATCCGCCAGCTGAAAGACAGCGGTGTTGTGGAGCTCGATGAAGAACGTAAAGCGGCAATGATCAACAATCTGATGGTGGCGATTGTGTCGGAGCGCGGAGCGAGTCCGGTCATCAACGCCGGCTCGTTGTACTAGAGGGCGATCCATTATGGCGGCCAAAAAAAGCTTTCCGCTGCGGATCGATCCTGAGCTGCACGAAGCGTTGGAACGCTGGGCGGGAGAGGAATTTCGCAGCGTTAACGGACATATTGAATATTTGCTGCGTGAGTCTTTGAAGCGGGCGGGCCGCTTGCCAGGCAAAAGAAGCCGGGAAGAGGAGTGATTAGTACAGGAAACTTCACCTGCACTAAGCTGCTTGACTGTCATATTTTGAATGTCGACCGCCGGCAGGCTTGACGGAAGCTGGCGACAGATTTATAATTACTCCATAATTCACGTTAACAGCTTCGACAAAGATATGGATCGTTGATTCAGGACCGCTTCAGAGAGAGGGAACAAGGCTGCAATTTCCTCCGGTATCCGGCATTCGATCTACCCCTTTATAGCTGCGGTTATGAACTCCCGGTACATTTACTAGCCGGGACAGTAAGAACCGCCGGTTCATGGCCGTTAATCCATGCTGACGAAGGATTCTGTTTCTGGAATCGAATTTGGGTGGAACCACGGGTGCAATCACTCGTCCCTTTGCGGGACGGGTGTTTTTTTGTATGCGTGGATTCTTCCGTTCCGCAGAATTCGCCGCCCCGCGCGGGCTCAACAAATGAAGTTTTCGCCACAGGTAATTAGTGATGGCTAACCAATCCCTTAGGAGGAACAACAATGTCAGTAAGTATTAAACTGCCGGACGGATCGGTCCGGGAATATGAGAACGGAAGCAGCATTGAGGATGTAGCCGCTTCGATCAGCAGCGGACTTCGCAAGAATGCAGCCGCAGGCAAGCTCAATGGAGTCGTTGTCGATTTGTCGACGCCTCTGGAGGAGGGCGCACTGGTGGAGATCGTAACCTTGGATTCCCCCGAAGGCCTGGAGGTTATGCGCCACAGTACAGCTCACTTGATGGCTCAGGCGGTTAGACGCCTTTTCGGTGCGAAGGAAGTTAAGCTGGGGGTAGGTCCGGTTATCGAGGACGGCTTCTACTATGATATGGACCTGGAACATCCGCTTAATCCGGAGGATCTGTTGAAGATCGAGAAGGAAATGGAGCGCATCGTTAACGAGAATCTGCCGATTGTGCGCAAAGAAGTCAGCCGTAAGGAAGCGCTCGAGATCTTTAGTGAACTGGGCGATCCGTATAAGCTGGAGCTGATTGAGGCTCTGCCGGAAGACAGCGTGATCTCAATCTACGAACAAGGCGAGTTCTTCGACCTCTGCCGCGGTCCGCATGTACCTTCGACTTCGAAGATCAAAGTGTTCAAGCTGATGAATGTGGCTGGGGCTTACTGGCGCGGAGACAGCAAGAATAAAATGCTTCAGCGTGTATACGGTACTGCCTGGATCAAAAAAGCGCAGCTGGACGAGCATCTGCACCTGCTGGAGGAAGCGAAAAAACGTGACCACCGCAAGTTGGGCAAAGAACTGGAAATTTTCACATTCAACCAGCTGGTTGGACAAGGCCTTCCGATCTGGCTGCCAAAAGGTGCGAAGCTGCGCAGTATTCTTGAGCGCTATATTGTGGATCTGGAAGCAAGCCTTGGTTACCAGCATGTATACACTCCTGTACTAGGTAACGTAGAGCTGTATAAGACTTCCGGACACTGGGAGCACTACCAAGAGGACATGTTCCCTAAAATGGTCATCGACACCGAGGAGTTCGTGCTTCGTCCGATGAACTGCCCGCATCACATGATGATTTATAAGAGCTCGATGCATAGCTACCGTGATCTGCCGATCCGTATTGCTGAGCTGGGCACTATGCACCGCTACGAAATGTCCGGCGCGTTGACCGGTCTGCACCGTGTACGCTCCATGACGCTGAATGACTCGCATATTTTCTGCCGTCTGGATCAGATCAAGAGTGAATTCAAACGTGTGCTGGAGCTGATCAAACAGGTATACAGCGATTTCGGTATTCATGATTACCGCTTCCGCTTATCCTACCGTGATCCGCAGGATACAGAGAAGTATTTCCAGAACGATGAAATGTGGGAAACTGCACAGCGTATGCTGCGCGAGGTAGCCGAAGAAGCGGGTCTGCCGTTCTTTGAAGCGGAAGGTGAAGCTGCCTTCTATGGACCGAAGCTGGATGTGCAAATCCGCACGGCGCTGGGTAAGGAAGAAACTCTATCCACTGTACAAATTGACTTCCTGCTCCCTGAGCGCTTTGAATTGGAATATGTCGGCGATGATGGTAACAAGCACCGTCCGGTCGTATTGCACCGCGGAATTCTTGGCACCATGGAACGTTTTGTAGCCTTCCTGCTGGAGAACTTTGCAGGTTCTCTGCCACTGTGGCTGTCACCGCAGCAGGTTAAGATTATACCTGTATCTTCAGCCTTTGATGACTATGCCAAGGAAGTCGAAGCGAAGCTGCTCAAGAGTGGTATCCGGGCTGAGGTCGATCTGCGCAATGAGAAGATGGGCTATAAGATCCGTGAAGCCCAGCTGGAAAAGCTTCCATATATGTTCGTAGTCGGTGAGAATGAGATGAATGCCGGTTCCGTATCGATCCGCAAACGCGGGGAAGGCGATCTCGGAGCAAAACCGCTAGATGAAGTTATCGAATCGCTGAATGCGGAAATTTCCGGCCGCGTAATATAATTTTGCCGGGAGCTCTGCCGCAATCCGGCTTATAGTCACCCAACAAAAACCTCTGTCATCAGCCTCGTGGAGCCGAAGAATCGTGCTTCATGTATAAAATTTTGTGAAACGGGAAACCTTCGCTAATAGGGGGAGGTTTAACAAATGAACAAAATGGGCTTATGCCAGAGGTTTTGGTGTCTGACTGTCACGATTGTGCTTGTATTGACTGCAGCCGGCATTTATCCGGATTATGGAAGCAAGTCAGTAGAGGCCAGCGGGATGGCAGACACTGCAGATCAGCTAAGCGTCAGCACAATGAAGCCAGGTAATTTACAAAATACACAGGATTCACCCTTCTTTACAAGCAGAAGCGGAACAGAGCAGCAGGTTATGCAGTCTACAGGCCGTGCCATTGTATATTCACAGGAGGCTCTTTTTACGGAAGCTTCCCAGCTCGGGGGCACTTCAAGAATCAAGCAACCGTCTGCAACAAATGCACCCAAAGCGACTCCGGCACCTTCCGGCAAGAAGACGGATACGACTGCCAAGCAGCCTGCATCTGTTACGGTTGCTGCACCTGCACCGGAGCAGATCATTACTTCGCTGAAGGTTACGGCAACGGGATATACGGCAGGTTATGAGTCAACCGGCAAAACAGCCAAACATCCGCAATACGGCATTACCTACTCAGGTGTTAAAGTACGACGGGATAAAAATGCAGTTTCTACCATAGCTGCCGATCCCAAGGTTCTGCCGCTGGGCAGTATCCTTTATATCCCGGGTTATGGATACGCTGTGGTGGCGGATACCGGTTCAGCGATCAAGGGACGGAAGATCGACTTATATTTTGCCACTACCAAACAGGTGTACAAGGAATGGGGCAAAAAAACAGTGGTTGTTCAGCTGATCAAACGGGGTAACGGGAAATGTACGGAGAGCATGCTGAAGAACTTAGGCAAAGCGATTCAAACGTATAATACAGTTCCGCAAAACCTGCTGGAAGAGATTATCTAGGCTAGCCATATCCAAGCTGACAGCTTGAAATTTATTTCACTTAGGGATGCATAATACGGCCCTGAGCTTCCCATAATACGGACTGGGGCAAAGCAAGTGCCTATTCCGAAAACACACAGGGAGGTGAAATTCAGTGGCTAAAAAACCTAAGGTACAAGAGAACTATAAGACACCGAATGAAAAATACAATGCGGAGTTTGCTGTAGAGAATGACGGCGCAACGAAGCAAGGTACATTCTCCAAAGCAGGACAAAAGGTACAAGAAAACTATAAAACACCGAATGAAAAATACAATGCAGAGTTTGCTGTTGAAAATGACGGCACAACGAAGTAAGGTGTGTTTTACAAACCACTGCAATAACCTCAGCAGTAACGCTGTGAATGTTTAATCTTACACCGATATGCTACAATTGGACTGTTCCGCTATGCGCTCATATTCTGAGCTGCGGGACAGTCTTTTTTTGAGATATTAGAATGTATCGTTTTTATGCTATAAATATGTCTTTATACTTTTCGCAGAAAAGGATATCTTCCTAAATAGGACGGTATCCTTTTCTGCTTACGTAGATCAGATATATTCTTAACATTCATCCGGGTGACAGCTCGGTCCCGAGACGGAGGCAGGTTTACTTCTCACGCCGCTGTTCGCAGCGCAGCTGATGCTGTAGACTAAGGCTATAAGTAACAGATAAACGTGGACATCACAATTAAAGGAGAAATGACAGATGAAAAGAAGGTTCACCAGCCAGATTCTCGGCGGCTTGATCCTGATAGGACTCGGCGGGATGTTTCTTCTGAGACAGATGGGATATACCGATTTCAGTATAAGTTCCCTGATTTCAGATTATTGGCCGCTCATTCTTATATGGATGGGTTTACAAAATTTTCTTTCTACAGGGGACCGCGGCTCGAAGGGTTCGTCCGCATTTTGGGGATTTTTCTTCATGGCGCTCGGAGTCTATTTCCTGGGCCGCAATTTGGAGTGGTTCGATGTATCGGCCGGTGATTTTTTCAAAATGCTGATTCCGGTGATGCTGATCGGCGGCGGGCTGTTTGTTATCTTTAAGCCGCGTGACCATACACCGCCTATGCCTCCGGCACCGCCAGCACCACCTAACTTTTATCCGCCCGGACCCGGGACTCCAGATGCTGAGCCTCCGAAACCGCTGGAATCCACACTGGATGAGCAGTTTGAACAGAAGTTCGGCAAACCTGCCGGTGAGCGTGATTGGGATCAATATCTGCATAAAGAAGATTCGGATGAGAATGAGCAGGATCAGAGAAACAAGGGGTATTTTCAGTCGGCATCAGAAGCCCGCTGGCAGGAAAACCGGGAGCGGCATGAACGCAGACGGCAGGAGCGCCAGGAACGTCATGCCCGCAGACACGGCGAATGGCATGAGGAATTTCATGAAGCAGGGAACCGTAAGGAAACAACGAACCGTTCCGCGTTTATCGGTGATGTGCACATGGGCAAGGAGCATTTTCAACTGAAGCATACCAATATCTCGCAGTTCATCGGGGATACTGTGCTGGACCTGACGAACGCGCAAATTCCTTACGGCGAGACCAAAATTAATATCTCCGCATTTGTCGGCGACATTAAAGTCTATATCCCGGATGATATGAACCTCGGGGTTTCGGTGAACAGCAGCTCCTTTATTGGTGATATGCAGGTGCTGGAGGAATCGCGCAGCGGTTTTATGAGCAGCGTACAATGCAAGACGCCATATTATAAAGAAGCAGGCAAAAAAGTCCGGATTAACGTGAGTGCTTTTATCGGCGATATAAAGGTTAAAACGGTGGGTTAACGGATGGGGACGATCTTCAGCAATACCAAATGGCTGCTGCTGCTCTATTTCCTGCTTAGCGGAGGCGTTGCTGCCGGGCTCGTATATGCCGGGACATGCCTTAACTACATCGAAGTTGTCGATTACCGGATGTGGTTGTACCTGAGTATCGGCATTGTGCTGTTCAACGTCGTGGTCGGCTACATGGCCGGGCAGCGGATTCAGCGCCGGATCGATCATCTCGATCTGAACATGCTACAGGTGGCAAAGGGCAATCTTTCCGTCCGGATGCCGGAGAGTGATGACCAGTCTTTTGCCCGGGTGTACCACGAGTTCAATATCATGATGGATACGGTTGAGAACAAGATGCAGATTTTGCAGCGGCTGGGAGAGCAAGAGGTAATTGAGAAAGAAAAGGCAGCGGAGAGCGCGGTACTGGAAGAGCGGAGGCGGATGGCCCGTGATTTGCATGATACGGTGAGCCAGCAGCTGTTCGCGATTCATATGTCCGCGTCTTCGCTGCCTAAAGTGCTGGAACGGAATGAAGAGCATGGGATGACGGTAATGAACCAGCTCATAACGATGTCACAAATGGCGCAGAAACAGATGAGAGCTCTGATAGCCCAACTGCGCCCGGTAGAACTGGAAGGCCGCAATCTGTTTGAGGCACTGGAGAAGTGGTTTCCGGACTACTGCCGGCAGAATGGGCTTAAGGGAGTTAAGGAGCTAGAGCTGCAAGGGGAGCTCTCAGAGGCGATTGAGCATCAGCTATTTCTGATTATCCAGGAGTCCATGGCGAATATCGTCAAGCATGCCGGAGCCCGGGTAGTCAGTCTGTCTCTGCGTGAAGCGCCAAGACAGGTGGTGCTCAGCATCAGCGATGACGGCCAGGGGTTTGAGCATGTGCAGCATAAGCAGGGCTCTTATGGTCTGACTACGATGCGCGAGCGTGCAGAAAAGCTGGGCGGACAAGTGGAAATTATCAGCCGCAAAGGAGCGGGAACGACGATCCGCGTACATATTCCTAAGTTTGTGCAAGGCAATCAGGAACAGGAGGAATAGAACATGAGTGTCATAAAAGTGTTGCTGGTGGATGATCATGACATGGTGCGGATGGGGCTCAAAACCTATCTGATGCTGGATCCAAAGTTCGAGGTTATTGGCGAAGCAGGGAATGGAGCGGAAGCGCTGAATATGCTGCGCGAATGGGGGCAGGAAGGCCTGCCGGATCTGGTGCTGATGGATCTGATGATGCCGGTTATGAACGGAGCTGAGACGACCCGGGCCGTACTGGCTGAATTTCCGGGACTCAAAATCGTCATTCTTACCAGCTTCCTGGAAGATGATCTTGTAGTGGATGCGATTGAAGCAGGAGCGGTCAGCTATGTGCTCAAAACGGTTTCCGCCGAAGAGCTGATCTACGCGCTGCAAGGGGCTTACCGCGGTATGCCGGTAATGACCGGTGATGTCTCTCAGGCATTGACCCGCGGCATCCGCCAGCGTACTGTCCAGGGCGACTCCTCCGGTTTAACTGAACGGGAGAAAGAGGTTCTGCTCCTTATTGCCGAAGGCAAGACCAATAAGGACATCGGTGAGGAGCTGCATATCAGCATTAAAACGGTAAAGACGCATGTCAGCAACCTGCTGATGAAATGCGAGCTGGACGACCGTACACAGCTGGCTATATACGCCCACCGCAAAGGCTGGGCGCAGCAAGGATAATTATAAACATTCAAACTATAAATCTGTCCTAGTTATGTATAAATGTATGGTGTTGCCCTTATTCCGACCCGGCGCGTTTTAAGCGTTCGGGCTTTTTTTCGCTATCATTCACGGATTTTTGCTAGCCTCGCCCTGAGACTCCCTAGTTTTTATCTCCGCTTAAATTGTTTTTAATGTGAACTTAAGGTTTAAAGTACAAAATAAGATCAAGAAGAAAACATTACTCCTTGTCAGACAGACAAGGCACGGGAGGAACGTAAACAATGGACGATAACAAAAACAACTTCAATCGTGATCATGAACCCACCACGGATCGGGAATGGGATAACTCCAATAGCAGCAGTAATGATACTAGCAACAGCAGCAATAATAACCAGTCATCTGAGTCAAGCTCTTCCTACTATTATTCCTATGGACCTTTTAAATCCCTTAACAATGATGAAGTAAATCCGGAGAACGGACAGCACTATAACCGGCTTGAGCCTGAGCGTGTTGAGGTTACGCCTCCGCAGCCGGTCAAACAGCTTCCTTACAGCACTTCGCTGCGCACTACCGGTAATGACGGAAATGGCGGAAGAGGCGGTAACGGTCCGGAAGGAAGCAACGGCTGGCAATATAACCGTAAGCCCAAGAAACCGGTAAAAGCAGTGCTGATCTCGTTCCTGGCCGGGATGGTCGTATTGTCCGGATCGATGTTCATGGCAGACCGGGGCAACTGGTTCACAGGGGATCCGGTGACAACGGCAGCAGTAGCAAGCACAACGGCGAAAACAGCGGTTGGCAGTGCCAATGTTACACCTTCAACATCCACTACGAACCTGTTTACAGGAACAACGGATGTTTCAAGCGTAGTAGATGCGGTAGGGCCTGCTGTCGTTAAAATTGAAACCCTAGTAAATACCAATTCCAGCAGAAGCTACTCCAATCCGAATATGAGTGATCCGTTCTCGCAATTCTTTTTCGGTGACCAGTTCGGAGGCAGCAACTCTTCCGGCAATGATGAGAATTCACAGTCGGAATCGGGTTCAAATTCGTCTACACAGCTTACTCCATATGGAATCGGAACAGGCTTCATCTATGATTCCTCCGGCTATATTTTAACAAACCAGCATGTAGTCGAAAATGCTGATGTCATCCAGGTTACTGTGGACGGCACTACAAAACCATATGAAGCGAAATTGCTTGGCGCAAGCAAAGATTTGGACCTCGCAGTGCTGAAGATTGAGGGTGCGGATTTCCCTACAGTTGCACTTGGTGATTCCGACAGCATCAAGGTTGGTTCCGAGGTTGTAGCCATCGGTAATCCGCAGGGCTTCGATCATACCGTTACAGCCGGTGTGCTCAGTGCGAAGGACCGCAGTATTGATATTAATGAAGAAGACGGCAGCGGCACACGCAATTACAAAAATCTGCTGCAGACCGATGCTTCGATCAATCCGGGGAACTCCGGTGGTCCGCTGCTTAATCTGAATGGTCAGGTTATCGGGATGAATGTGGCAGTCAGCACGGATTCACAGGGTATCGGGTTTGCGATCGCAGTCAATACCATTAAAGAGGTTGTCGACAAACTCGAAGCCAATCAGGAAATTCCAAAGGAACCTGTTCCGTTCATTGGCGCATCGTTGATGACCATTACCGATGAAGTGGCTAAACAAATGGGTACTGACATTAAAGAGGGATCCGTAGTTGCCGAGATTGTCTTCAAGTCGCCGGCTTATACTGCAGACCTGCGTCCTTACGATATTATTACAGGTGTAAATGGTACCAAATACGCTACCAGCCAGGATCTGATTACTTACATTCAGTCCCTGAAGGTCGGTGACAAAGTAACCCTGAATGTTGTACGTGATGGCAAAACACTGGAGCTTCCGGTTACAATCGGAAATAAAAATGATTTTGACACCACCAAAACGAATTCCCAAGGGAAATAAACACACCGGACGGTAAAGGACAAACGGAAGGGGAGACCCTTCCGTTTGTGCTGCTACTAGACGTGAAACCTTACATTCATGCTACAATAGATTGAAATGATTTGGACAATGGGGGCTGCTTGATGCGACCGAATATTTTAATTATTGATGACGATGAGAAGATAATATCCATGCTGCGGCGTGGCCTGGCTTTTGAAGGCTATGACGTGAAAACGGCCTCTAACGGCGCTGACGGATTACGTGCCGTCTTGACCAGCGATCCTGATGTGGTTGTTCTTGATGTCATGATGCCGCAGGTGGACGGATTTGAAGTGTGCCGGCGTCTGCGCGAGGGCGGAAGCAATGTGCCAGTGCTGATGCTGACGGCCAAGGACGAAATTGAACATCGTGTAAAGGGACTTGACCTGGGAGCGGACGATTATCTGGTGAAGCCATTCGCCCTGGAAGAACTGCTGGCCCGTGTACGTGCGCTGCTGCGCCGGAAGAGTGAGCAAGGGGGGAATCCGGATCAGTCGGTTTCCTATGAGGATATCACACTGGATGTGGATTCCCGTGAGGTCACCCGTGCCGGTAAACGGCTGGAGCTTACGGCGAAGGAATTTGAGCTGCTGCATCTGTTTATGCAGAATCCGAAGCGTGTATTATCCCGTGATCTGATCATGGACAAAATATGGGGTTATGACTACAGCGGAGAATCCAATGTGCTTGAGGTATACATCGCCATGCTGCGGCAGAAGACGGAGGAGCATGGCGGTAAACGGTTGATTCAGACGATCCGGGGAGCCGGTTACATTCTAAGAGGTGACAATTAACATGTCTATTAAATTGCGGCTGACAGCTTGGTATTCAGGGATTTTGGCCGTTATGCTGCTGGCCTTATCAGCCGCAATTTACGGTTTTGTCTATATTAATACGTATGGCGATTTAAAGGAACGGCTGATGAAGCAGGCGCAGCAAGTAGATCTTAAGGTAGGCATAGACTATAACGACGGTACTTTGAAACAAATTCTCGGCGGTCCCGCCGGACAAAGCCTATTTGCCCAAATGTACATTTATGATCTGGAAAAACTGATTCCCAGCCAGAATATGGCGGAGATCAATCTGGAGTTCAAGGTCCCTGCAAAGGATGCTGTCTCCAAACAGCAAGGGTTCTTACAGGCAACTTACGGCGGCAATCCGTTTCTGATCTACCAGAAGGCTATTGAAGTAGTCAGTACGAACGAAACCCACTCGGCTGTGCTTCAGGTGGCCGTCTATACCGGGGAGCAGGTGACACTGCTGGCGAGGCTAAAGAACATTCTGCTGGTCGGTTCCTTTGCGACACTGATAGCAGCGTTTACATTTGGCCTGTTCCTGGCCCGGAAGTCGATGAGCCCGATCGGCAAGGTTATTGAGGCGGCTAACGGTATACAGACCGGCACAGATCTGAGCTCCCGGATTGTCTATGACGGACCACCGGATGAAATTGGACGTCTGATTGAGACAGTCAACAGCATGCTTGGGCGGATGGAAGGGTTCTATAAAGAGCTGGAAGATTCATATGCTACTCAGCGCCGGTTTGTGTCCGATGCTTCACATGAGCTGCGCACCCCGCTTACAACGATTCGAGGCAATATTGACCTGCTGCAAAAGATTTGGGAGATGGAGCCGGAACAGAGCAGAATGAGCGAAGCGGAAATCCGCCAGCTGTCCATCGAATCCGTGAAGGATATCGCCGATGAATCGAAACGTATGAGCCGTCTCGTGGCCGATATGCTCTCCCTGGCGCGTGCCGATACCGGCCGCACGTTTGACAAGGAGCCAGTGGCGCTGGAGCCGCTAATGACTGAAGTAGCCCGAAGGGCTTCGTTCCTGCCGCGCCAGTCCGAATGGTCGACTGGCGACCTGAGTCATATGAACGGCAAATATATTGTGGGAAATAAGGATTATCTGCAGCAGATGCTGTTCATTTTCATCGATAATGCCTTTAAATATACGCCCTCCGGTGAAGTTACAATGGATGCAGTATTCTATCAGAACCAGGTAGGGATCCGAATTAAGGATACCGGAATCGGGATGGACAAGGATGAGGTGCCTCATATCTTTGACCGCTTCTACCGGGCGGATGAATCACGGGGCATTACGGAAGGAATCGGCCTCGGGCTCTCGATTGCCAAATGGATTATCGATGAACATGGCGGCTCTGTAGAAGTGGTAACCCGTCAAGGAGAGGGTACCACCTTCATCATCTGGTTGCCGCTTCTCTTTGCTCCGCCGCTGGAATAGGGTATAATAGATCAGGTCCTATTACAGCTGTCATTAACTGCAGAAAGCCGGTGAAAATACATGGAAGTCCTCAAAATTTCTCCCCGGGGCTATTGCTACGGTGTCGTCGATGCCATGGTTATGGCACGGCAGGCCGCACAAAATCTTGATCTGCCCCGGCCGATTTATATACTTGGCATGATTGTGCATAACACTCATGTTACGAATTCCTTTGAAGACGACGGAATCATCACATTGGACGGGCATAACCGTCTGGATATTCTCGATAAAGTGGATAGCGGCACCGTCATCTTTACCGCACACGGCGTATCGCCGGAAGTCCGCAAGATGGCCCGCGCCAAGGGGCTTACTACCGTTGACGCTACTTGTCCGGATGTGACGAAGACTCATGACCTTATCCAGGAGAAAGTAGCTGAAGGCTACGAGATTATTTATATCGGTAAAAAAGGCCATCCGGAGCCCGAAGGCGCCGTTGGCATTGCTCCAGAGCATGTTCACCTGATCGAAAAGGAAGAAGAGATTGCCGGATTGTCTATTCCTTCTTCGCGGATCGTTATCACGAACCAGACCACGATGAGCCAGTGGGATATTAAGCATATTATGAAAAAACTGCTGGAGACCTTCCCCGGCGCCGAGGTCCATAATGAGATCTGCATGGCTACACAGGTGCGGCAGGAAGCGGTAGCAGAGCAAGCCGGCCAATGTGATCTGGTGATTGTTGTCGGCGATCCTCGCAGCAACAACTCTAACCGTCTGGCTCAGGTGTCTGAGGAAATTGCCGGTGTGCCCGCTCACCGGATCTCTGATGTATCCGAGCTGAATACAGCATGGCTGCAGGGAATTTCCAAGGTGGGGGTAACCTCCGGTGCCTCGACGCCCACCCCGATCACGAAGGAAGTCATCAGCTACCTGGAGCAATACGATCCGGCGCTGCCTGAGACTTGGGAGATTAAGCGTACAGTGAATATGGCGAAGCTTCTGCCTCCTGTGAAGAGCAAGACGACAAGTGCAACCTAATGATTTAGAGCTATGAACTTATTATTAATATATAAGCTGCACCTGGTTCCTGTTTGGGGCCGGGTGCATTTTCTTATGTTAAATCCTTTTGGGTGGAAATTGTTGGAAGACTAGGCTTGTTTTACGGGAAAAAAAGTTGACGTAAGATGCAATATGCGGTAAAATCACTTTAGCGCTTAAAAGCACACACGCGTCGTAGCGAAATAGTGTTTTACCATTAGCAGGACAATAGTTGAGAATAAAAGGCCTAAAAGGGGAGCTATAATATGATCGTTATTACATCCAATCAAACACCGCAGGAACAGGTAAATGATATTATTGCAGTTATTGAAAAAGAAGGTCTGCAGGTTCATCTTTCACGGGGAGCGGATCATACGGTAATCGGTTTGGTTGGCGGAGTGACGCCGAAGCTTGCTGAGCATCTGCGGCAGATGAAGGGCGTAGAGAATGTCGTGAAAATCACCAAATCCTACAAGCTGGCCAGCCGTGACTTCCATCCCGAGGATACTATTATTGATATCCGCGGTGTTAAAATCGGCGGAGAGAACCTCGTCATTATGGGAGGCCCTTGCGCCGTTGAGTCCCCTGAACAGATCGATGAAATTGCCCGGCTGGTCAAGGCTTCGGGCGGCCAGGTGCTGCGCGGCGGTGCATTCAAGCCGCGGACGGGTCCTTACAGCTTCCAGGGTGTAGGTGTGGAAGGCCTGACTATGATGGCGGAGGCCGGCAGAAAACATGGCCTGCTTACCATCACTGAGGTAATGACTCCCGAGTATGTTGATATTTGTGCGGAGCACGCGGATATTCTGCAGGTAGGCACGCGCAATATGCAGAATTTCGATCTGTTGCGCAAGCTGGGCACCTGCGGCCGCCCGGTGTTGCTCAAACGCGGTTTCAGTGCAACCTATGATGAACTGCTGAATGCGGCGGAGTACATTCTGGCCGGAGGTAACCGGGATGTTATGCTGTGCGAGCGCGGCATCCGGACCTTTGAAACTTATACACGCAATACGCTAGATCTGTCTGCTATTCCGGTGCTCCAGAACCTGAGCCATCTGCCGGTTATTTCCGATCCGAGCCACGGCACAGGCCGCCGCGAATTAGTAGAGCCTATGGCCAAAGCCTCAGTTGCTGCCGGTGCCAATGGCCTGATTATCGAAATGCATACCGATCCGGACAATTCCATGACTGGTGACGGAGTCCAATCCCTATTCCCTGAACAGTTCGATAAGCTGCTCAGAGATCTGGAGAAGCTTGCACCAATCGTGGGACGCAGGTTCTCAGATTCGCTTGAAGCGGCTCCTATCGCTTAAATCAACCAGAAGAAATCGGTCTGGCTTACGGTCCTCTTTTGCCGCTCACGGGCGGAGGAAGAGGGCCTGTTTCAGTTACAGCAGAAACCATATGTCACTATTTAGGACAGGCTAAGCGTTTTTCACGAAAGCGTCAGAATATCTTACATTGTCGTCAGAAATACCTGACATAAGCATTGACGATGTTAGGTTTGAGTTTTATAATGACGACAGTAAAAAAATTAAAACAAGAACATTTGATACTGTGAGCGGCCTAATGTTCGGAACTTGGGGAGGAATTAATTCATGTCGGTTGAAAAAGTGTTGCAGACGATCAAGGAAAACAATATCGAGTGGGTGGATTTTCGGTTTGTAGATTTAGGTGGACGTGCTCACCACATCTCATTGCCAGCATCCGCAGTGGAAGAAGAGACATTTGTAAATGGTGTAGCATTTGACGGTTCTTCCATCAAAGGGTTCCGCGGTATCGAAGAATCGGACATGGTTATGATGCCTGATCCAAGTACTACATACATCGATCCTTTTACAGCTCACCCGACGCTGAATGTTATGTGTGACATTTTCACACCTGATGGCGAACGTTATGAGCGCGACCCGCGCGGTATCGCAGTAAAAGCAGAAGAGTTCCTGCAAGCAAGCGGTGTGGGTACAGCAGCTTTCTTCGCTCCAGAGTCCGAGTTCTTTATCTTTGACGATGTGCGCTACGAAAGCGGAATGAACAGCTCTTCCTTCTTCGTAGATTCCGAAGAAGCAGCATGGAACACAAACCGCAAAGACGAAGGCGGCAATCTTGCATTCAAAGTTGGCGTTAAAGGCGGATATGTTCCGGTAGCTCCAGTAGATTCCCAACAGGATATCCGCAGTGAAATGTGCCGCTTGCTTAGCGAAGCAGGCCTTGAAATCGAACGCCATCACCATGAAGTGGCGACTGCAGGCCAAGCGGAAATCAACTTCCGTTTTGACACCCTGAAGAAAACAGCTGACAATCTCCTTACTTACAAATATATTGTGCAAAATACTGCACGCCAGTACGGCAAAGTTGCAACCTTCATGCCAAAACCGCTGTTCGGCGATAATGGTAGCGGAATGCACGTTCACCAATCCATCTTCAACGGCAGCGAGCCTTTGTTCTATGAAAAAGGCGCATACGCTAACCTGAGTGAAATGGCTTTGAACTACATCGGCGGTATCCTGTATCATGCTCCGGCACTGATCGCGCTGACTAACCCAAGCACCAACTCATTCAAACGTCTGGTTCCTGGTTATGAAGCACCGGTTAACCTGGTTTACTCCAAAGGTAACCGCTCCGCTGCTGTCCGTATCCCGGTAGCTGCTGTAACGCCTAAGGGCTGTCGTATTGAATTCCGTACTCCTGACTCCACTGCTAACCCTTACCTGGCTTTCTCGGCTATGCTGATGGCGGGTCTGGACGGAATCAAGAAGAAGATCAACCCTGAAGAAATGGGTTACGGTCCACTTGACAAGAACATCTACGAATTGTCTGATGCAGACAAAGGGAAGATCCGCAGCGTTCCAGGCAGCCTGAACGAAGCGCTTGACGCTTTGGAAGCTGACTATGAATTCCTGACTGAAGGCGGCGTCTTCACTAAAGACTTCATCGACAACTATATTGCTCTGAAACGTGGAGAAGCACAAGAGGTTGCTATTCGTGTTCATCCTCACGAATACTCCCTGTACTTTGATGTATAAGATTGATTAAATCTTAAATAAGCTTTACTTTAGAAGAGGCTGTCCCATAAGTAGATTTTTTCGAGTAGAGACAGACCCTTTTCATTATTCAAAACCGAAAAATGTCAACAATGAAGCGATTCTCCTGTTATTGGAGGATCGCTGCTCTGCGTTTTTGGTCGTTTGCAGCTTGCTTCAGTAGATTGTGGGCAAGGGAAAGCCATCCGACTTCAAGCGTCACTTTTTCCATGCCGCGAAGCAGAAACCGCCGGAAACCCCGGTTGTTCTTTAGTTGTCCAAATACACTTTCTGGTTCTGTCATTCGACGTACGGCCAAAGTGAAGCCTTCCTCGCTTTGCAAAATTGCCCGAGCTTGTTTCTGGTACCGCAGTCGTTCCAGACTGACAACCACTTCCCGATTTCCTTCGGCTTTCGTACATCTTTCCTTCAGTGGACAGCCCACGCAGCTCTGGCTACGGTAATGACGTTTTCGGATTTCATATCCACTCTCTA
This sequence comes from Paenibacillus tianjinensis, assembly GCF_017086365.1. Taxonomy (NCBI): domain Bacteria; kingdom Bacillati; phylum Bacillota; class Bacilli; order Caryophanales; family Paenibacillaceae; genus Paenibacillus; species Paenibacillus tianjinensis. The sequence goes on from NZ_CP070969.1 coordinate 1,852,961, forward strand.
ACGTTTCCTTGCTTTCTTTGCGAAAATGCAGCGTTTGTCCGGCGGGGCATGTCCATGTATCCACGGCTTCGTCGTACGTCCAGTTCTCAATCTTTCCGATATTCTCTTTCCACGCTTTGCTCTTTTCTTTGTGGTAGCTGCCGTATTTGACCACGGCCTTCACGTGTTCGTTTTCCAAATAGGCATAATTTTCTTCACTGCCGTAGCCGGCATCCGCGATCACCGCCCTCGGAAGTCTCCCTAGGATCTGCCGCACCTTTTTTAAGTGCGGCTGTAAACAACGCGTATCCGTCGGTCTTTGGTGTAGACTGTACGCCAAAATAAACTGGTTTTCGGTGCCGATCTGTACATTGTAGCCGGGTTTGAGTTGACCGTTTCGCATGTGATCTTCCTTCATCCGCATGAAGGTGGCATCCGGGTCCGTCTTACTAAAGCTGTTTCGGTCCCCGAGCAGGTTTTGGTATTGCTCATATTTCAGCAGTCTCGGAAACAGATCCTTACGGAGCCTCCGAACCGCTTTTTTCAATGGCTTGTTCTTGGGCTTCTTCAGCAGTTGCGACTCTAACGACTGGGTCATTTGTTCAAGTTTCTCACTGTCGATCTCGGCGGACTCGCCAAGTTCGCTCAGATCCTGGCCGCGGTGTTCCTGTTCTTCTTGTTTCTCTACAGCCTCAATGTCGGCAAACAATGCATGTACCTTTTCTTGCAGCTTGGCTTTATGCTTACTAACGGCTTTACCCCACACGAAGGTATAGCGATTCGCATTTGCCTCTATTTTTGTGCCATCTACAAAATAATGCTCGAAGGAGATGTATTTCTCGTCCGCCAGAAACTGAAGCACGGCGGTAAATACCATTTCTAGGACGTCCTTCATCCGCTGAGAACGAAAGCGGTTGAGCGTGCGGAAATCCGGGCGTTGTCGTCCCGCTAGCCACATGAAGGGAATGTTTTCTCGGACCGCTTTGGCGATTTGCCGGGAGGAATAAATGCGCTGCGTATACGCATAGATAATGACTTTGGTGAGCATTTTAGGGTGGTAGCTGTCACGGCCGCCACCGGGATAGGCAGCGTCAAAGATGGTGTCGTCTAGCCGATTGACGGCTGCGTTAACGACACGAACGAGGTGGTTTTCGGGAATATCTTCTTCCAGATCCATTGGCAAGCAAAGTTGGTCCATGGTATATTGAATGTACAAAAGAAACCTCTCCTTTGAAATGGTTGTGTGGTAACTCCATTTTACCAAAGGATGGTTTCTTTTTTGTGCGATTTTTAAAGATTGTAGATCCATTTCCCGCTTAAACAGCGGAGAGGACGGAACGATTGTGGAAAAGCGGCAGCGGTCGCCTTGGTCTCCGGATTTTCACCGCTAAGGGGAATGAAAAAAATCTGGAGAGCACAGCGATTGGAACAACGGTCCGTTCGCGGAGCGTCCACCCAAGTGCTCACGTTGATCCTACTTAAAAAAACAGGGGCTATCCCAAGCAGCCATTTCATGGCTTTTGGGACAGCCCCTTCTTTATATGCTTTTATTTGAACGCTAAAGGCTCTGTAATGGCCTTGGTTGGATTTAATGCGTCACAGTGGCGTGTTGGTGCAGTGGGAAAGTCTCAGCCTTAGAATTAGCCTCAGAGGCTTCTGTTGCGTTAGCATAATTTACTGATAAAAGTCGTTAGCCTTTGCATGTCATACATTTTCGAAAGTTTTCGTAAATCTGGTTGATACATATCTATTTTATAGAAAAAATAGAAAAGAGTGCGCTTGCTATAATCCGTGTCTACTTATTCACCCTATAAATAATAGATATTATGATTGTGAATTTCTGACTTTGGATCAGTTAAGAGCTGTTCCGAAAATAATTTCGGTAATTTAAAACACAATATTTTTAATAAAAATATTTGGTATAATCGCATGAAGACATTGATATATCGCTATTTTATCTGGTAATTTTGTATGCTATAAAGCGAGTGTAAGAATTATCTTTACAATAATAAATAACGATGTAATAATAATACCGAAATCGGTTTCGGTATGAATGAGTACGCCAATTTAGCCTCATCGATAGAAAGGATGAACACATTGAATCAAAAGAGCACACCTAACTGGTATTTCACCGGGAGCAATGGAGAGTTCAGTCTTAAACACCCTGACCGGAGCAGCTTTTTATATTTTCCCTTGGTCAATGAAGGAGGAATGATGTCCTCCATCAGCCCACAGCTTCACGGTCAAGTAACTACAGGGCATAATACCTTCCTGACACCGCCAATATCAGTGGAGGATTTACATAACTCCAGAGGGTCGCGTAATTTTTGGGTCTATGTAGAGGGTAAAGGAGCCTGGTCGGCGGCTGGAAATTCTGCCCGCCAGCATGCACAGGCCTACGCGGATTCTGCGGATGAGTCGCTGCTCGAAGCAGGTTTGCTGTGGCACCGGGTAACCCGGGAGAATAAAGAGCTAGGGATTAAGGCGGTAGTGACCAGCTTTGTCCCTATCGGTACAGACAAAGTAGAACTGATGAAAGTAGTACTGACGAATACGGGAACAGAGGAGATCAAGATCACACCGACCGCAGCCATTCCAATGTATGCGCGCTCAGCAGATGATCTGCGGGATCACCGCCACGTTACTTCTCTGCTGAACCGGATATATACGTCAGCTCATGGTGTCGAAGTCCAGCCGGCTCTTTCCTTTGACGAACGGGGCCATCGGGTTAATCATACATCTTACGGTGTGTTTGGAGCTGAAGAGGAGGGGGGGCAGCCAGCCGGCTTCTTCCCTGTGCAGGAGGATTTTATCGGTGAGGGAGGCAGCCTGGATTGGCCGGAAGCGGTCGTCCTTAATGCGGAACCGCAAATCGGTCATGGCGGTGGCATACATAAAGAGGGCTATGAAGCACTGGGCGGATTACGATTTGCCTCTGCATCGCTGCTGCCGGGGCAGAGCCGTTCGTATGTAGTTGTGCTGGCGATAGAGAGCGACCGGATCGATATCTCCAGACTGATGTCCAAGTACGGTTCTTCCGGTGCTTTTGACGCGCATCTGGAAGAGAATAAGCTATACTGGGCGGATAAAGTGAATACGGTGGAATTTCACACTGGCGATGATGCCGCTGACCAATGGATGAAATGGGTTACGCTGCAGCCGGTGCTCCGCAGGCTGTACGGAAACTCTTTTCTGCCATACCATGATTATGGAAGAGGCGGCCGAGGCTGGCGCGATCTGTGGCAGGATTGTCTGGCCCTGCTCATTATGGAGCCGGGCGATGTACGCAGCCTCCTGCTGAATAATTATGCCGGTGTAAGAATCGACGGAAGTAATGCGACTATTATCGGCCAGCAACCGGGCGAATTCATCGCCGACCGCAACAACATTCCGCGGGTCTGGATGGATCACGGGGCCTGGCCGTTGATGACCACGATGCTCTACTTGAATCAGAGCGGCGATCTGGACTTCCTGCTGCAGGAGCAGACCTATTTCCGGGATTCCTTCATGAGCCGCTGCCGTGAGCGTGACAGCTCCTGGGAAGCAGCCGCAGGCAGCAGTCTGCGGACAGCAGCCGGGAACATTTATAAAGGAACCATCCTGGAGCATATTCTGCTGCAGAATCTGGTGCCATTCTTCAATGTAGGCGAGCATAACAATATTCTGCTGGAAGGTGCAGACTGGAATGACGGGTTGGATATGGCGGCCCAGCGCGGGGAAAGCGTTACTTTTACCGCCTTCTATGCCAGCAATCTGTATGAACTCTCCTTGCTGCTGCGCACCCTGAAAGAACGCACTGGACAGAAGACGCTGGAACTGGCTGAAGAAATGGTGCTGCTGCTGGATTCATTGGGAGATGCGGTGGATTATTCGTCTGTATCAGCGAAGCTGGAACGGCTGAGCCGCTTCTATGCCGCTGCGCCAAATGTGGTTAGCGGAGTCCGTGCTAACCTGGATCTTGAGCAGGTGGCAGATGACCTGGCTCGAAAAGCAGAGTGGATCTTTAACCACCTTCGCGACAATGAGTGGGTAGAAAGCGAGCATGGCGACGGCTGGTTCAACGGTTATTACAACAATGATGGTGAACGGGTGGAAGGGGAAACGGCAGAAGGCGTCCGCATGACGCTCACAGGACAGGTATTCCCGCTGCTTGGCCATGCCGCGGGACCAGAGCAGATCCCGCACATCATCACAGCTGTGGAACGCAATCTGTTTGACGAGAAAATCGGCTACCGGCTGAATTCCAATTTTGGCGGCATTCAGCAGAATTTAGGGCGTGCATTCGGTTTTGCTTTTGGGCATAAGGAGAACGGGGCAATGTTCAGTCATATGACCGTAATGTACGGAAATGCGCTCTATAAACGCGGCTATGTGCAGGAAGGACGCAAGGTGCTGGATTCGCTATATAACTTAAGTGCGAATTTTGAGCTTAGCCGGATGTATCCCGGCATTCCAGAGTATATCAATGAACAGGGCAGGGGCATGTACACCTATTTGACCGGCTCGGCCAGCTGGCTGCTGCTGACAATGGTAACCGAGGTGTTTGGTGTGAAAGGACAGCTCGGGGACTTGCTGCTTGAGCCGAAGCTTGTTAAAGAGCAGTTTGATCAGGAGGGCAAAGCGTCAATCAAGACCCTTTTTGCAGACCGCCAGCTGGAAGTCGTCTATACGTCCACAGGCAGCGCCGGATACGGGGAGTATCAAATACACTCTGTAACGCTGAACGGCGCTGAGGTGACGCTTCAGCGCGTCTCAGAAGGTGTTATGATCCCGCGCGATGTATTGAGTGCTCTGCCGGAGGGGCAAGTTCATCTGCTGCAAATCGCTCTGGCTTAAGTATACAAGGTTAACAGGAGCGCCTGTTCCGCCGGATATGGCGCTGCAGGCGCTTTTTGAATCTGATGAAATAGTATTATAGATGTAATCAGCAATGGAGAAAGGAAGGAGAACAACAAATGTCTAACATTCTCTCGAACGGCGTCCTTACTGTTGAGATTGCGGAACCCGGAGCCTATAACGGTACTCGGTTTGACTGGACCGGATTTATAACCCAAGTCACTCTGGAGGAGGGCAAACATACCTTTTGTGTTCCCGAGAGCCTTGTACCCGGACACGGCAGCAACGGGGTCGGACTATGCAACGAGTTCGGCATTTCCCGGGCAATTGGGTATGACGAAGCAGCTGCTGGAGAATGGTTTCCTAAGCCAGGCGTAGGCCTGCTGCAAAAGCTAGATGAGGAAGCTTATGATTTTAGCCGAACCTATCCTTTAACTCCCTTCAAGATAAGCGTGGAAAACAGTGAGCAAGAGATAACGTATACAATTCTTCCCGAGGAGTGCCGGGGGTACAGCATGCTATTGACCAAGCGTATATCCCTGGAAGGTGTCCGGCTAAATATTGACTACAGGCTGGAGAATAAAGGAACAAAGCCGCTGCATACGGAGGAATATATTCATAACTTTATAGGAATTAACGGCAGGCTCACCGGGGAAGGCTATGAACTAAGGCTGCCTGGAACAGCCGTCGTTGAGGCGCCCGAGTCCTCCTTTACGGCTGAGCTGCTGCATACATCCGGGGACAGACTGGGCTGGAATACAGAGCCGGGACGTCCCTTCTACTGCAGGCTGGCAGGTTGGGAGCATTCGGATGCCGTATTTTTTTGGGAACTGATTCATCATCCTAGCAGAGTTGGTATCCGTGAGAGCGGGAATTTCCGTCCGGAGCGGATGGCGCTCTGGGGTGAGCGGCATGTAATTTCACCCGAAGTTTTTGCGGACATTAGCATTTTACCGCGTCACAGCAAGGGTTGGCGCCGCAGCTATCAATTTTTCACGATCTGAACTGCAGTGATCTTACGTTCTATGTGAATAATTATACTTGCTGGCGTGTTAGAATGCTGCTATCATATCGATATCCATATTCGTAGGAGAGAAAGGGTGGGGAGCAATTTGAGCAAGAGAGCATACAATTTTAATGCAGGTCCGGCGGCGCTGCCGCTTGAAGTATTGGAACGCGCACAAACGGAGTTTGTAGAATTCCGCGAAAGCGGAATGTCCATTATGGAGATGTCGCACCGCGGGGCAATATACGAATCCGTGCATAATGAAGCACAGGAGCGTCTGTTGTCACTGCTCGGCAATCCGGAGGGCTACAAGGTATTGTTCGTTCAAGGCGGAGCAAGCACACAGTTCGCTATGATCCCGATGAACCTCATCTCCAGCGGCCAGGTCGGCAGCTATGTTATGACAGGAAGCTGGGCGGACAAAGCGCTCAAGGAAGCCAAACTGCTGGGTGGCGGACATGTTGCCGCATCCTCAGAGGACAAGAAGTTCCTGGCGATTCCGGAGCTCAGCAGCATCAAGCCGGCCGACAACGCTGCATACCTGCACATCACATCCAATGAGACGATTGAAGGAACACAATATGCAGAGTATCCGGATACGGGTTCCATTCCGCTGATCGCGGACATGTCGAGCGATATTCTGAGCCGTTCGTTTGATGTCAGCAAATTCGGACTGATCTATGCCGGTGCTCAAAAAAATCTCGGACCTTCGGGAGTAACCGTTGTAATCGCCAAGGAAGAGCTGATTGCCAACTCACCTTCGAACATTCCGACGATTCTGCGGTATGACACGCATTACAAAAACAACTCTCTGTACAATACGCCGCCATCCTTTTCTGTATATATGGTTAATGAAGTGTTAAAATGGATCGAGGAGCAGGGTGGGCTTGCCGGCATCGAATCCAAAAACCGTGACAAAGCAGGTCTGCTGTATGACCATATCGACGGCAGCGACGGTTTCTACCGCGGGGTTGCGGAAGCAGGCAGCCGTTCCATTATGAACGTTACCTTCCGGATGCAGTCGGAAGAGCTGGAGAAGCAATTCGTCAAGGCTGCTGAGCAAGAAGGTTTTGTCGGTCTGAAGGGCCACCGCAGCGTTGGAGGCTTGCGTGCTTCCATCTATAATGCTGTTCCTTACGAGAGCGTCAAGGCACTTGCTGATTTCATGAATCATTTCCGGCAAACTCAAGGCTAATGAATGAAATTCCCGGACCTTCCGCCAGCAGGCGGGAGGTTTTCTGCTTGTACGGGCCTGCCCCTCAGCTTAGAATCAAAGTTACTTTACACCACATTACAGGGCTGGTAAGCCTACAGAGAGGAACATTCTATTATGGCATTACACATTGTGCTGGTTGAACCGGAAATTCCGGCAAATACAGGTAATATTGCCCGTACCTGCGCAGCCACAGGCACCCATCTCCACCTGGTCCGCCCGCTGGGCTTCCGGACCGACGACGCAACCTTGAAACGGGCAGGGCTTGATTACTGGCATGCTGTCACAATCGAATATCATGATTCGTTTGCGGAAGTGCAGGAAAAGTATAGCGGGGGACGCTTTTTCTATGCCACGACAAAAGCTCAGAAGCGCTATACGGATTTTGCTTTCCGGGACGGGGATTTCTTCGTATTCGGGAAGGAAACCAAGGGGTTGCCGCCCGAAATTATCGAAGCCGGCAAGGAAACCGCTATGCGCATGCCGATGGGAGAAGCTGTGAGATCGTTGAATTTATCCAATTCCGCAGCGATTATTGTTTACGAAGCATTGCGTCAAATGGATTTTCCGCAACTTTTCTAAAAGTAGACATGTTTTTTTGTTTTTTTCAGCAGGATTCGACAATATAGTAACGAAATAGAAGAATACTGCCGAAATAAGTAGTGACTACTAATTATTTGTTGAACAGGAGAGGTGTACGTTAGATATGAAACCTGCTGGCGTAGTTCGTAAAGTAGATCAGCTGGGTAGAATTGTTCTGCCTAAGTCCCTGCGTAAAAGGTACCAAATGAATGAAGGCGATCCGGTAGAAATTCTGGTACAGGGCGACCATATCATTTTGGAGCGCTACCGTCCCAAGTGTGTATTTTGCGGATCTATGGAAGGTGTAAGCGAGTATAAAGATCGTTATATTTGCGCCGCATGCCTTGCAGAAATGACGCAATTGCCAAGACACGCCTAGTAATACCGCTTTCTCCTGGAGAAGACGGGCAAGGAAAATAATTACATAGTATGGTGCTGCGTGATTTCCGTCGTGGACCAGTGCTGAAAAAACGCCGCACATTGTGCGGCGTTTTTTTAGAATATAAGAATATTCCGGCAGCTGTTACAGGCCCTTGGTTTTGTCGTCGTTGTAGGATGAGGTTAGAATACCGGTCAGAAAGAGCAGGAATACCAGGGTGACAATCCAAAAGGTCAGGGAAAACGACATGCTGGACACCTCCATCAAGGACTGTAGTAATTACATAGATTATAACCCGCCGCATGCTGAAATTAAAAGCGCAAAAGTGAGATTCCGCATTGACACCGATTTTTATTTAAAGAACAGGAAGTTGGTTGGCACCTGCCGGAGATTTCCGTCAGACGGGTCGTTAATCACTTTGCCTCTGAAAATAAGGGATGAGGAACCGCCGCCATCGAGATTATAGGCGTCGGTCACCCCCATGCTCCACAGCTTGTTTTGTATTTCTTCCAGGGTAGCCCCCGAGTTTCCGTTCTCGTTATATCCGTCCGCAACCAGAACCAGCAGCTGATCATCTTTATATTTGCCGATAACGGTGCGGGGGGCACGTTTGGGACTGGTCATCCATTTATACGGAATCGCCTGCCGCACACTGTTCTTAAGGAGAACCGGCACAAAGGTTGCCCCAAACACCGGTTCCAGCTGGTCAAGCTGCGATTTGCTTGTGAATTTGCCCCCTATGAGCCGGCCCGACTTATTCAGGCCCACGAAGCTGAGATCCTTGTAGGTCGGTTCAAAACCGTATATATATTTGCCGCCTACGATTGTAGTGGACAAAGGGTACCGTCTTCCTCCCTGATCGGCAAATCCTCCGGCGTTGATCCCGGCAACCGCACCATAGCGGGCCACGGCATGCATCGTGGTCTCAGCTTGACCGGTGCCGTCTCCGGCCAGGCTCATTTTCATTGCTGTAGCATCCTTCAGCCTGATCTTAAGGGCGTAAGCTTTATAGTTGCCGGGATTCAGCCGGTATAATTCAATCGTAATCCGGTCACTGCTGATGACGTCGGCAGGTATGCCAAGCCGGGTTGTGATCCGCCGGTTATAGATATGTTCAGGTCGGGAAGCCTGGGCTGCAGCTGTAGTGACCAGCGCATTCATAGCGTTAGTAGTCTTCTTATACAGCTGGGCGCTGGCACCGATGGCGTCAATCGTGTAGGATGCTGAATTCTGTGCCTGCAGAAGATCCTTTTTGAGCGCTGCTGTCAGTTCGAGCGGCCCCGGCTCTGCGGCAAACTGATCGGTGTTCAGGTTAAGGGTTAGGGGCGGCTGGTACCATAAAAGACCAATAAATAAGCCAATAAAAGGCGCCGTCAGCAGCATGAAGAACCGGTTGACTCGTTTTACTGGCGTCATCATTTGAGCAGATCCATTTCTTTCTTCAAGGCTTCAAGCTGCTTCTTGACTTCACTCAGCTGCGTATACAGCTTGTTGCTGTTATCTGTCTTGTTGCTTGCATTATCCTTTGTAAAAGTAAGCAGTTCATTAAAGGTCTGCACAGTATTCTGTAATTCCTTCACTTCTTCGGAGAGAACGGCGATTCGTGATTCATAATCTCTCTTCAAAACGGTAAGCTGCTGCTGGCTTTGGGCGCTAAGCTCGCTAAGCACCTGCTGCTTCAGATGGTTGGTGTAGCTGTACACGGCATAGACGCCGACTCCGATCATCAAAATCCAGAACAGTAAAAACCATTTTACGGAAGGGCCGTTTCTCGCTGCAGTGCGGCGCGAGTGTACTGGGGTCGATTCCGCTAGCGGTTGCATTTCAACATCACCTCAAGCTATTTTTTTCAAGTCCCCATTCTATCAGACTTTTACAAGTTTCGCAAAAATGAAAGGAAGTTTGAAAGCGAGAAAAAGTAATTGCATCCTATTAAACTACTGCGATACAATTTCTATAGATTGGAATATCTGAGTGGCGTATTCAAGGTAAAAGAAGGAAGAAACTAACAATAAGTCATCAACCATCCTTGCTTCCGTGGTAGCCGGAAACGTAAAGTGCTTTCCACTCTGGGTAAATATATAGATAGCAGGAGGTCTGGGCGTTAATGATGAAGGTTTGGCGGGTGGTCATCGTGGGTTGTCATCCCACAAGTATGCTGGGTACAAAGCTGATTTTGGAGGAGGGGGGAGAACTTATCGTTCAGGGGATGTATTCCACCTGGAGCGAGGGCGTGAGAGAAGTGCTGGAGCTTAAGCCGGATCTGGTACTGGCAGATTATCAAATGCCGGAGGGCAATGTGGAATCCGTGCTGCCGGAGATGAAAAATGGCTCAGAGCATTCACATTTCATCATCATGACTGAAGAGGATGACCAGGAATTATTCCAGCCCCTATTGGAGCTCGGAGCCAGCGGTGTTCTGTCCAAAGGAGCCTCCTCCAACCAGCTGCTCTTAATGATTGAAAGTCTGCGCGAAGGGTTCCTGTCGGTTCCGCTGAAATGGATTCAAAGGGGATACCGTCCAGTGACCTCGACACGGAGTCTGGAGGGCGTTATGCAGCTGACTCAGACAGAAATGTTCATAATGGAGCGGATTGTACAAGGAATTACTTACGACAAGATCGCTTTGGAGATAGAGGTAAGCCGTCGTTCCATCGATAACTACCTTCGGAAAATCTATGTAAAGCTTGAAGTAACGACTCGGGCTCAGGCTATCGAGAAGTATGCGCTTTTCTCAAGGCAAAATAAGCAAATCTACGCGTAGTCCCTGCCTTTGCGACATATTGCCGGCCGGGCTGGAATATTCTTGGTACCAGGGAAGGGGGGAACATATGAAATATGAGTTTTCTGCCCGCGCGCATACATTGCTATCTTCACCGCTGCTTAGTATCCGGACACAGACGCGGCGCAGCACATTAATCTCTCTGGCAGAAGAACTGCCTGCTGAAGAATTGTTCCCATTATCGCTGCTTGCAGAAACGGCCTCTACCGTAATATCGGCTGATGCCAGTGCACTGCAATATGGTGATCCTGAGGGCTATGGTCCGCTGCGGGACTGGCTAACCGGGGACTGGCTCAAGGGAAAAGGAGTGGCTGCCCCGGAGGGCGGAGTTCTTCTGACAACGGGAAGTCAACAAGCTATCGATTTGCTGTCCCGGGTCTATATCGATCCCGGTGACCGTGTGCTGGTGGAGAATCCGACTTCTCCGGGCTTTCTGCAGGCACTCCGCATGCAGGGTGCCGTCATTATTCCGGTACAGGGAGACCGGGATGGACTGCTGTCTGACCATCTGCGTACCCAGATTCGCCAGCACCGGCCTAAGATGCTATTTGCGACACCGAGCTACACGAACCCGAGCGGGATTCTCTGGAGTATGGAGCGGCGCAAGGAAGTGCTCGAGCTGTGCATCCGGAACAACGTGCTGATCGTAGAGGATGATTCCTATGGCGATCTGCATTTCCAGCGGGCCGGTACCGGTGGATCGCCTGCCGTGCGGTATCCGTCATTGTATGCGCTGGAGAATGTCAGCCAAGGCGGGCATGTGCTCTACATCGGCTCATTCAGCAAGACGGTTGCGCCGGCCCTACGGACAGGCTGGGCAGCCGGCAGCCGGGAGCTGGTCGGGATGATGACTGCTGCCAAGCAGATGGCTGACTGGCAGTCCAGCTCGCTGAACCAGCGGCTGCTGCATCACCTGCTGGATGTAACGGCATTTGATCTGCGTGAGCATATCGCTCTGCTGAACCGTGAATATAACACCCGCCTGAAACTCATGGCGGAGCTGCTGAAGCGTCCGGCTTGGAAGCATAGTGACTATGCACTGCCCGAGGGAGGTATGTTCCTGTGGGTTTCCCTCCCGGAAGGGCTTGATGCAATGACACTGCTCAAAGCGTCGCTGGCCAAAGGGGTCGCGTTCCTGCCGGGCCAGCTATGCAGTGTCAATGGCGGCGGCAACCGCATCCGTCTTAACTTCAGCCATCCCGGCCGGGATGAGCTGCTGCTGGGGATGAACCTGATGAGTGAGGCGGTCACGGAGTTTACTGCGCGGAGCTGAGAGGTTTGCGTCCTGGGCTTGCTGCATGCTAGCGATTATGAAGCTGCGGCAGGGCAGGCGGGAGCAGGAAGACGAATAGGAAGGTAAAGCGAACCGGTGAAGGCGAACCAGTGAGAGACAACCAGTGAGAGGCAACTTGTAAGAGGCAATTCGTAAATGCCTATCTGTAAAATGACATGGCTGGCTTTGACGACTCCCATCTGCTGTATTTTGTGCAACAGATTCGCCACTTCAGGCTTCACAAATTGTTTCTATTGCACTTTATACACCAGATTTCTGGAAAACCGCAGATGAGGGCTGGATTTGGGGAGTTTAACTGCACAAAATACAATAGAATCAAATTTCTCCCTCATTAAGCCGGATTCTGTTGTACCAAATACAGCAGAACTCAAAATACGGACAGCTAGCATGAACTTGAAGTGAATCCGCTGCAGAATGCTTAGCCTAGCAAGCCCTTGGTTAGATGAGGGCTTGCTTTTTATTTGGTGAAAATGAAAGTAGTGCAAAATTTGCTGAGGATTACGGTGGGTAGATATTGCTTAGGTGCTGATATTGACAATGTTACTGATGGATGTTGCTGTTACGATTGCTTTTGCTAAGCTTTTAGTGCTTGCCCGCGCTGACCTCGGCGATCGCGGCATATTCCAGCAGCGCCGCCGTGCCCGCCGGCGTCAGCGCGTACCGGCCGCGGTTCACCCGTGTGAACCAGCCGTAGTAGTTGCGCTGCAGCATCGCCGCAGCGCCGGGCACACCGCTGCGCCGGCGCAGCTCGGCGGGCGTGATGCCGGCCCGGGCCTGCGCAGCCGCCGGGCCCTCTGCAGGCGCCGCTGCGCCTGCCTTAGGTGCGCGGCTCTGCTTAGCGCGCCCATCCAGGAGGCCGAGCGCAGCTTCGGCCTCAAGGGCCTGCAGCGCGAGCGCGACGCGCAGCGCTTTCTCGCGGTAGGCCGTCACGAGCTTGACGCGCGTGCTGCCGCCGGTGTTGTAGTCCCCGCTGCGCTCGCGGAACTCATAGAGCAGCTTCTCGCGCCGCCGTGCGCCGCTGCGGACCTGGGGCGGCGCGTCGCCCGGCTCCGCGAGCACCTCGACCAGCGGGGCCTTCGTCTTGTAGAAGACGATAGTGATCAGCCCGAGGCCGAGGCGGCGGCACAGCCCGCTGAGCTCGCCCCAGCGCTGGTTCACCGCGCCTTTTTTGTCACGGACTCGTTCCACGGCGAGGTAGACATTGGGGCTGAGGCGCAGTCGTTCAACTCCCTGCAGCAGCAGGGCGAGGTTGAACGTTTTTTTCATCTCGACAATAAGCGGCAGCTCCTCCCCCTCCCGCAGGCCGACCAGATCGCAGGTCCGTACCTCGCCTTTGATCGAATAGCCCTGCCGCTCAAAAAATGCCTTCAAAGGAGCGTATAGCTCCGTTTCATGTTTTACTGCCATCGTACTCACTCCTGCGCCTAATTTAACATTATATGTGAAGTTCTAGTTTTTTTTAATGATTCTCTATTATAGCACAGCAAAAAAGAGGTCAACTATTCCGGGCTCGCCGCATAGGTATGTAATACACTTTTAAAGCCAATCGAGCAAGTAGGAGCGCAAGAGGAGGCAGCGAGCAATGGATATTTTTGAGCGTATAGCTTCGTATCGGGCTGAGAACGACCGTTTGGCGTGGAGCGGCACCTTCAAGGACTATATAGAACTATTGAAAAAAGACCCCTCTCCCGCTAAAACGGCTCATTCCCGCGTATACGACATGATCAAGTCACACGGCGTAGAAGACATCAACGGACGCAAACGGTATAAGTTTTTTGAACAGGAGATTTTTGGGCTCGACCGTGCGGTAGAGAAGCTGGTGGAGGAGTATTTCCATTCTGCCGCCCGCCGTCTCGACGTCCGCAAACGGATCCTGCTGCTCATGGGACCGGTCAGCGGCGGTAAATCGACACTGGTAACTCTGCTGAAAAGGGGTCTGGAGCAATATTCACGGACGGATGCAGGAGCGGTGTATGCGATTGAAGGCTGCCCGATGCATGAAGATCCGCTGCACCTGATTCCGCTGGAGCTGCGCCCGGAGATTGAGCGGGAACTCGGGGTACGCATTGAGGGCAATCTGTGCCCCTCCTGCCAAATGCGGCTCAAAAATGAATACCGCGGCGACATTGAACAGGTCAAAGTCGTGCGTGTGATTCTCTCGGAAGAAGAGCGCATCGGCATCGGGACCTTCAGTCCGTCTGATCCGAAGTCGCAGGATATCGCCGATCTAACCGGCAGCATCGACTTTTCCACCATTACCGAATACGGCTCGGAATCCGATCCGCGGGCCTACCGCTTCGACGGGGAGCTGAATAAGGCCAACCGCGGGGTGATGGAGTTCCAGGAAATGCTGAAGTGCGACGAGAAGTTCCTCTGGAACCTGCTCTCGCTGACCCAGGAAGGCAACTTCAAGGCGGGCCGGTTCGCACTGATTTCGGCGGATGAAATGATCATCGCCCACACGAATGAAACGGAGTACAAATCCTTCATCTCCAACAAAAAGAATGAGGCGCTCCAGTCCCGTATGATCGTCATGCCGGTGCCTTACAACCTTAGAGTGTCGGAAGAGGAAAAAATCTACGCCAAGCTGATCGCCCAGAGTGACATGAAGCATGTGCATATTGCCCCGCACGCATTGCGGGCCGCTGCGATTTTCTCCATCCTGACGCGCCTGAAGGACAGCAAAAAGCAGGGGATGGACCTGATCAAAAAGCTGCGGATGTATGACGGGGAAGAGGTAGAAGGCTACAAAGAAGCCGATCTTAAGGAAATGCAGTCGGAATACCTGGATGAAGGTATGTCCGGTATTGACCCGCGCTATGTCATCAACCGGATTTCCAGTGCTCTGATCAAAGGCGACCTGCAGTGCATGAACGCGCTGGATGTGCTGCGGGCCATTAAAGACGGGCTGGATCAGCATCCTTCGATCACCAAGGAGGAACGCGAGCGGTACCTGAACTTTATTTCCATCGCCCGCAAGGAATACGATATTCTGGCCAAAAGTGAAGTGCAGAAGGCCTTCGTCTACTCTTTTGAAGAATCGGCCAAAACGCTCTTCGAGAACTATCTCGACAACATTGAAGCGTTCTGCAACTGGAGTAAAATCCGCGACCCGCTGACCGATGAGGAGATGGAGCCGGATGAGCGGCTGATGCGCTCGATTGAGGAGCAGATCGGAATCTCCGAAAATGCCAAAAAGGCGTTCCGTGAAGAAATCCTGATCCGCATTTCAGCTTACTCCCGCAAAGGGAAAAAGTTCGAATACAATAACCACGACCGGCTGCGTGAGGCGATTGAGAAGAAGCTGTTCACCGACCTGAAGGATATTGTCAAGATCACTACCTCCTCCAAAACGCCGGATGAAAGCCAGCTCAAACGCATCAATGAGGTGAGCAGACGCCTGATCGAAGACCACAACTACTGCCCGATCTGCGCCAATGAGCTGCTGAAATATGTCGGAAGCCTGCTAAACCGTTAAGGATTTATAGATCTGGATGAATACAAAAGCGTACCTCCCGTCTATCTGGGGTACGCTTTTTTTGCCGTTGCTGAGTTTCAAACCATAGTTATTAATATTTTTACACGCGGCACCAACTGGAGTGAAATCCGCAACTGATAGGTGACCTACACATGTAAAAGGGAGTATCCCGAAGCCGCTGTTTCTCAGCTTTGAGATATTCCCTTTATTGATGATGTGTTTAGTGAGTGGTTTATTCCTTCATGTGGCTGGAATCCTTCTCCTTGGATCCGCCGACGTTGAACCCCATGCCTCCGGTATAGCTGCCTATTTGTCCGGTAACTCCGAGGCCTGCGCCTTGACCGCCTCCGAGCTGTGCCTGTGCCTGGGCTCCGAGTCCATTCTGACCGCCGAGCTGCAGTCCAGCATTGAAGCCTGCACCTTGGCTGATACCTAAGTGACCTTCCGCATCCGCTTGAAGCCCGTACTCTCCTCCCACAGTGGCCCCGGTATGAAAACCAGCCCCCTGACCGCCTCCGATCTGTGTTTTAGCCTGTGCAGCAACTCCGTATTTGCCGAGGGCCACAGCTTCCGTATCGATTCCAAGCCCTTTTTGCGTGCCGAGATGGGCGTTGCCCTGCGCTTGAATTCCATAGGAGGCGCCGCCAAGATGTCCATTCGCGTGGAGCTCCGCGCCGTTTTTTGCTACATGCCCGCCTGTATTCAGGCCTAAGCCATGCTTGCCGCCGACTTCGCCGCCGGTTTTCAATTGGATTCCCTGCCCGCTGCCTGCGCTTGCATTTAAATACCCGTCGGCCAGCTGTTTGGCGGTGGTGCCGGAATTGTCTGCTGCTGGGAGGTCTGCCGGGCTGCTGTCTGAGCGGTAGTGATGATAGTAGTGGGCATAGGGAAAAGATTCCTGACTGGCAGTCCGGATATAGCTGTACCGGTAATTTGTCGAGACCGGATTTTCGTTCTCAAAGGTCATCCAAGATTCCTCCATTGTTATCCATAGGTTTAAATTAGCCTATTCATCATGGGGATGAAATGATACCTTGTTTTCAGCAGTGACATTCTTATAGCCCATGCATTTGCCCGGCTTTTTCTTTTGTCTCCACCATATTCGTAAGATCATCTAATACCAATCATTTCAGGCTGGCACTATAATAAGTTAGGAAAAATTATATGGGAAATCACCCATGCCGGAAAGGAATGTTCGTACATGCCATTAGTTGATATGCCGCTTGAACAGTTGAAGAAGTATGAGGGAAGGAATCCGCGGCCGGCAGATTTCGATGCCTACTGGGAGCGGGCGTTGGAAGAGCTTGAAGCTGTAGAGGCCAATCTTGAGCTGATTCCAAGCGCTTTTCAGACCCCTCAGGCAGAATGCTTCGATCTCTACTTTACGGGAGTGCGGGGAGCTCGCATTCATGCCAAATACATTCGCCCCAAAAAGGTGAACACGCCGCAGCCGGTGATTCTGCAATTCCACGGATACACCGGGGACTCCGGCGACTGGCAGGACAAGCTGGCGTATACATCGCTGGGCTTTTCGGTCTTGGCGCTCGATTGCCGGGGGCAGGGCGGTTCCTCGGAGGATACAGGAGGTGTGAAAGGAAACACCCATAATGGTCATATTATCCGCGGATTGGATGATCATCCGGACAACCTGCTGTTCCGCCATATCTATCTGGATACCGTCCAGTTAGCCAGAATTGCTTTTGGCCTGCCGGGGGTTGATCCGCAGCGTGTATATGCAGCTGGCGGATCCCAAGGAGGCGCGTTAACGATTGCCTGTGCAGCACTTGAACCCCGGGTAAAAAAGCTAGCACCCACATTTCCGTTCCTATGCGATTACAAACGCGTTTGGGAGATGGATCTGGATAAGGATGCCTATCTGGAGCTGAATACGTTTTTCCGTAAGTTCGATCCGCTGCATGAACGCGAGGATGAGATCTTTGAGAAGCTCGGATATATCGATCTGCAGTATTTGGCCCCGCGTATCCAAGGGGAAGTTTTATTTTTCACCGGCCTGATGGATACCATTTGTCCGCCTTCCACCCAGTTCGCAGCGTATAACAAAATCATTTCACCGAAGCAGCTGGTCGTCTATCCGGATTTTGGACATGAATGGCTTCCCGGCAGTGCCGACCGTGCCATGCAGTTTTTCCTGGAAGAGTAGCTTCATAGATTGATATTCGGCGGCGGACTTGCAGAAATTGGGGCAATCAGTTAAAGCCAGCTGAGTGTTTCAAATGCTCTAAATAACGGGCACGGATCAGCAGAAAGTACAGGATTTGCGCGGCAAGGAAAATAATGCTGACCGTAATGGCCGAATGAATCACCGGCGAATGAAACAGGTTATGCAGAGCATAGAGCGCAACCGAGCTGTGAATAAGCGCGACCGCGAGCGGTACGAAAAACAACAGCGCCAGCTGTAGAGTTGCCACCTTCCCAAGCTCCTTGCCGGTCAACCCGATCTTCGATAGGGAACGGTACTTCTGCTTGTCATCATTAAGGTCGGTAAACAGCCGGAAATATAGAAAGCTTCCCGTAGCAACAAAAAATAAGCAACTGACAAACAACCCGACGAAAAGCATCAGATTATAGGTCCGCTTCATCTCTTCCTCCAAATAGGCAGGAGATGCGAACCAAAAACGGGAGGGTTGTGCAGATCCGAGCTGCGCGGCGATGGCCTTCCCCGTGTCCGCCGTTGAATCGGCGCTGTCCGTATCGTAAGCGGTGAGAAGCTGTTCTTTTTGCGGATTGCCCAAGGTGTTATACATCCGATCCGGAACGATCAACAGCGGTTCATCAATCATGGGAGGTGTGACTGCCTTTCCGACGATTTGTTTCATGATGAGTGTGATGGACGTTCCTTTCACTGACCACTCGTGTTCCGGCAACGGCCGGTTATTCATGGTCCAGATGGGCGCGGCTTCCTTTTCCTGCAGCGACAGTACCGGGTAATCCAAGGCTTTTGCAAGCTTGTTATATTCGGATAGGTTGATGAAGTTCAGAGATTGTCCATTTATCGAATCGAAGGTTGCTACATGGACGGACAATTTATCATAACGAACTCCCCGTTCTTTGAGCACTTGTTCAATTTTGTTAGTGTGATAGGCTGCCTGCCCGGCATCGCCGGTGGTTTGGATATAAGTATAGGCGAACGGGTACGCAGCCGAGATTTGTTTGTGGATGGTTTCCAGAAATCCCATCAAGCCGCCCATAGCGCAAATGGCGACTGTCGAAACGACCGTCACGAGAAAGAACAACCGGGCATTGTCCTTCATGCGGTAAGCCATGTCAGATAGAACGAGCACATTCGTTTTGCGCAAAAAAACAGAGCGGTTGCTTCTTAACATACGAATCACAAACACGCTTAATTGTGTGTACATAAAGTAAGTGCCGATGATGATGATAACCGTGACCGGCAAAAGAGCAAAAACGACTGTAGGACCTTTAACCTGGAACGATATGATGTATCCGGCAAGAAGAAGGCAGAACGCTGTAATGGAAAGAAGAACGGACGATTTAGGCTCAGGCTTCGGTTTGGCGCTGCTACTCAGCAGATCAATCGGCTTGCTGGCCCTTACGAATACGGCTGTGAACGCGGAGATGACGAGAAACAACAGCACGAATGCGGACAGAGTGAGCAGAATGGCTGTGCCAGGCATGTAGTATGGCAGCGGGCTCATGTGCATCACATCGGCTCCGATCATCATGAATAGCTTGGCGAACAGCATGCCGGCGGCAAGACCTGCCACAATGGAAGCAAAACCGATCACCATATTTTCGATAAAGACGATCTGTCGCAGCTGGTTGTAAGTCATACCGTGCATAATGAGCACACCGAATTCCCGTTTGCGGGATTTCAGGAAGGCACTGCCGGAATAGAGAACGAAGAAGATGGAGAACAAATATACGATATATTCCGCAACCGTCATCGCCTCAACCGCTGACCCGTTGAAACCGGAATTTTTAATTGCAGGGTGAAAAATAAAAACAGCATACATGAAAAAGATCGTCACCGAAAACGTGCTGCTAAGAAAAAAAGCGGCATATGTCCGTTTGTTCCGGCTAACATTCCGGAGGGCAAATTGTCGCAGCGTCACTTATTGATCCTCCCGAAACTCCTCTTAATGGACACGAAGCGTTGAAAGCTCATGTGCATTCCCTCCCATTAGCGAAAGCATATCGATAATCTGCTGGAAGAAAGCCTGGCGGTTGTTTCCACTGTAAAATTCATTATAGAGTCGGCCGTCCTTGATGAATACGACCCGGTGGCAGTAGCTGGCCGCGAGAGCATCATGGGTGACCAGCAGCATGGTCGTTTGATCGGTATGGTTGATGGCCTCCATCATTTCCATTACATCCCGTGAGGATTTGGAATCGAGATTTCCCGTCGGCTCATCGGCCAGCAGCAGCGAAGGGGAATGAATAATGGCCCTTGCAATGGCGGCCCTCTGCCGTTGCCCTCCCGAAACCTCATAGGTTCGTTTATTCAGAATTTCGGTGATGCCCAGTTTTTTGGCCACCGGATGAAGCTTGGCGTCCATCTCTTTCACACTTTTCCCGTCCAGCGTAAGAGGGAGGAGGATATTTTCCCCGATGGTCAGCGTATCCAGCAAATTAAAATCCTGAAAGACAAAACCCAGCTTCCGTCTGCGGAACAGGGCCAGATCGTGTTTGGATAACAGGTGGGGATTCTCCCCATTAATCAACACTTCCCCGGAGGTAGGCGTGTCGATTGTGGATACTACGTTCAGCAGGGTTGTTTTGCCGCTGCCTGAAGGACCCATAATGCCGACAAATTCGCCTTTGCCGACAACCAGATTCATATCACTCATCGCCCTATACGCAATGCTGCCAGCATAAACTTTTTCCAGATTGCGCACGATTAACATATCCATATCAGGCATTCTTCCTTTCATACGGCCGGATCCCCATCCATATACGTACTGCTGTCCCTTGTCCCTGCTCGGATTCGATTTCGACGTGATGATCTAGCCTCGAGGCGATTTCCCGAACCAGGTAGAGCCCCATGCCGGTGGATTCGCCGAACTGTCTTCCGTTTTCCCCTGTAAAATAGGCATCGAACACCCGCTTGATATCCTGTTTCGGTATTCCCGCTCCGTTGTCCCGAATCTCAAGAGCAACTTGCTGTCCGTCTACCTCAGAGCTAATCAGGACACGGCTGCTTGCGCCTGCCGAATACCGCACCGCATTGGTGATTAATTGGCCGAGTGCGAATGCAAGCCATTTGTCATCGGACATGACCATCAGCCGTTCATCCACCTGAATTTCCGGGAAGACCTTATTGCGGATAAATAAATTTCTGTGTTCAGCCACCACTTTCCCGACCAGCTGATGAAGATGCACCGGCTCCGCCACGAAATCCTGCTCGAACGCATCCAAGCGTGAGGTATACAGCACCGTGTCAAGTCCCTTTCTCAGCTTGTCTATTTCCTCTCGAATGCTGTCAAAGAAGGGGTCGGTTTCATTCTGAACCGCAAGGTGCATAACGGATAGCGGGGTTTTCATCTGGTGCACCCACTGATTGATAAAGGTGATGTGATCGTTCAGCTTTTTACGGTATTGTTGGATATCGTTCTGATACAGACGATACTTCCCCTGAAGCAGATGCCCAAGTGCATCCGCGAGCGGAGCGTTCCCGATAAATTCGGCCGATTCGTCAATGGACAGAAGCGGACGAGTCAGCCTCCGGTAAAACCGGTAATGGCGGATATAACGGTATATCAGGTAAAACGAGAATAAGGCCGTATTTACAATGCAGATGTACGCAAGATCGAAGGTATTCCGAAAACCGGATAAGCGGCACATATAAACAGTCAGCAGAAGCTGTCCGGCATACATAAAGATTAACGGGGTCTGCTCTCTCCAAAATAACCTCATGGCTCCTCCCTCCAGAAAGGCCGCAGTTTATATCCGGCTCCCCGCACGGTTTCCAGCGCTTCTTCAACGCCGAGCTCAGATAACTTTTTACGGATACGCGTGATATTGACATTAAGCGTGTTGTCGTCAACTAACTGCTGATTGTTCCACAGTTTGTCCAGAAGATAGTCGCGGCTGACCACCTTGGAGCTGTTTTCCATCAGTGTTTCGATCAGCAAGGATTCTTTATGACTGAGATCTACGGTTTTGCCGGATAAGGTCAGCTCAAGCCTTTCGGGATACAACACGAGTCCTGTGCATTCCACGGTCCGTTCCCTCTTGCTCAGCGCGTATGAGCCGTAGGCACGGCGAAGCTGGCTCTTGATCTTGGCCATGACCACTTCATAATCGAAGGGCTTGGCGATATAATCATCCGCCCCGTTCTCCAGCGCCATAACCTGCTCCATTTTGCCGTCGCGGGCGGAGATGAACAGAATCGGGCAGGTGGAGACCGTTCGGATTTGCCTGCACCAGTAATAGCCGTCGTAACGGGGCAGATTAACATCCAGCAGCACGAGATCCGGACGAATGCCCTGGAACACCTCCATAACCCGGTCGAACTCCTTGACCGCTTCAGCCCGGAACCCGTATTTCTCCACATAGGATTGAAGCAGCTGCGCCAGCTTAAGATCGTCTTCTACAATCAGGATACTAAACATAGATTTGGCTCCTTTTTTGAATAGGCCGGATTAGGTTCAGCTTTAAACTATTATAACCTCCAGCAGCACTCTTTCAAGCGGATGAGATCCCATTTTACGGGTCCTCCAATCCCGCTGGCAAATTTCATACTTGTAAGATTAATGTAAGGTAAATCGATAGCTTAGAGCGTTCTGTGAGGATAAGATTGGAACAAACAAGAATAGAAAGTTTTAAAAAGGAGAATCGGGATGAGACTGTTTGAACTGTTGCTTTTTTTATCAAATATCGGCTGTTTAGCATTAACAGTCCTATTAACAAAGGGACGGCGTAGAATTCCAGTATTCGTTGCAAGCGGGATCGCTACACTTTTACTGGTCATTCATTGGGCGGTGGAAGGATACAGGGTTCAGCTATTGTTCCCGTATTGTATAACGATCCTTTTTTTGGCGGTTTCAGGTTATCGCTTTTTTAAGAAAAACGGCCCCAATAAAATTCCGCGATTCCTGTCGGGTGCAGCTTATACCGCTATAGCGGTAATGCTGGCCGTAACAGCGGTCCTCATGTATGCATTTCCGGTATTTAAACTACCTGAACCGGCAGGCGAATTTAAGGTAGGCACGCAAACTTTTCATTTCGTGGATACCCATAGGAAAGAGATGTTCGGCGAAAGCAGAGAAGGGAATAGAGAATTAATGGTTCAGGTATGGTATCCGGCTCAAGCCGGCACCGGCAAGTATACTCCCTTTATTCCTGAACCCCGGATCTTACGCTATATGGCCGCGGACTATGGGCTTCCCGGGTTTACTTTTGGGCACCTGAGGTACGTATCCAGTCATACTTATTCGGGGGCCGAAGCCTCTTCGGCACAGACTTCATACCCGCTGATTCTTGCGAATCCCGGCAACGGCTCTTCCAGGTTCCTCCACACGTCGCAAGCCGAATCTCTCGCGAGTCACGGATATATCGTGGCAATTATCGACCACACCTACAATACATTTGCCACTGAGTTTCCAGACGGGCGAATCACGACCAGCACAACCAACGACTTATTCTCACCCGGCAATGATTACCGGACCGGAAGAGAAATTCGCGACAAGCTGGGAAAAGTCTTAACCGAAGATGTGACGTTTGTGCTGGACCAATTCCAGCTCATCCAATCAGGGCAGATTCCAAGTCATCTACAAGGGAAGATTGATCTGGGGCATGTCGGGGTGTTCGGTCATTCCATCGGTGGAGCAACGGCCTATGACGCTGCTTACGATCCGCGGATCGCGGTTGGCATAGACCTTGATGGAGGACTTTATCGTCTGCGTGACAGAGAGGGCCTGCGAAAGCCGTTTTTGTTCATTAACTCGGAAAGCTATTCCGAAAAATTAAAAAGGGTGATGGACAACCGGGTCTACACGGATGCAGAGCTTAAACGTATGGGCTCAACTAGAGAGTGGGAGGATCAAGTCACAGAAGATAAAAAGCTGGAGCTTGAACGGATGCGTGAAACAGCCGGCGCAGGGGGGCGAGTCCTATCTATTGAAAATACGGAGCATTTAAATTTTACCGACGTCCAGTTCATTTCACCGATCTTCAAAAGGCTGGGCATTACAGGAAAGATAAAGCCTGAAAGAGCGGACGCCGTTATCAATGCCTACATGCTGGATTTCTTCGATATGTATCTGAAAAATCAAGGCGGAATGTTACTAAAAGGACCGGATAGCCGCTTCCCGGAAGTGAAGTTCGTAAATTTGCTGCTATAAAAAAGGAAAGGGCACGATCCCGCACATTTCCGCCAGGGAGATGCACTGATCGTGCCCATAATTCTGCTACAAAAACTTCCGCTGCACCTTTTTGCCGTCATAGGTAAAAAAGGCTTTTTTGTCTTCGACCACGGTTTGCAGGTGTACTGTACGGCCCCAGAGGTTGTAGATATGCGGGAGGGTACGCTCCAGATATTTCAGATCCAGCTCGATGCTCTCGTAGCGGTGGGCGATCATCAGCTCGCCATTACGCTCGTAGTCAGCATCCTGGACAACCAGGTAAGGTGAGCCACCGTTGACCCTGGCGAGCACGAGCTGGTCGCGCACATTCTCCCAGGCTTTGTCGGTGATTTTCCATTCCGGGCCTTTTTTCTCGAACACATAGAGGTCCAGGTCATTGACCAGCTCCTTGGACAGGTAGCTGCGGATGAATGAGATGTCAGAGTCGAGCTCGCGGACTTCGAAGATTTTGTCGCGGTCCCAGCGGCGCTCGATGTCCTCGAAGATTTTGAGACCCAGGTAATACGGGTTCAGGCTCTGGCGCGAAGGCTGCACCACCGATGAATTCAGCTTCGAGTATTCAATCGTCTCCTCGGGCGTCAGGTCCAGCTCGCGCATGATGCGCTGATGCCAGTAGGAGGCCCAGCCTTCGTATTGCTAAGGTGCTTATCTCAATGACAAGCGTTTTTCAAATTTGAGTTCTGCCCTAAACAACCTGTGAATATCGAACTCATCTACTCTATCAGTATCAAAATCTGCCTCTATGGCACTTTCTTTATATGAAGCTTTTGGTTTTCCCCTGACTTCTTTTTTATCAATTGCTCGAAGTAGACCCACTTTGTAAAGAGCATTTATTGCATCACTCGAGCTCATTGTATTATTTTGATAATCAAGCATTGATATTTCATTAGTAAAAAGTTTATTGAGATTTTCTTTTGACCACAACCATCCCTTAGTAGTTATTGTAGAGTTATTTTTTCTAAATGCTTCAATGACATCTCTTAAATTAGGGTATAGTTTTTTATACTCAGCACACAGATCCTCAATAAAGTTTTTTACAAACTTTTCCTCTGAATCTAGAATATTCTTGTTGGTTAAAGGGTATTTGTAGTTATTTACTTCAATAATTTTTCTGCAGAAATGAATTAGTTCTCTTGGTCTTAATAATGATCGTTCAATTAAATAATCTCCTATTGGTTTAGAGACCTTATTATCATTTTTCCCGATATAAGTGTATTCCTCAGGATAAATCTTACACAGGTAGTATTTAGGATCGTGTAATAAGTGCTTCGGAGGATGCTTCTTTGTGAAAAAATGACAAATCCTAGTGTTTAGAACCTCTAATAATTTATGTTTATTCCATCTTAGCTCAACAACGTTTCCTCGCATCTGTGATATGAAGCTATTTTCTTTTTTTGCGATAATGCTAAGGATATCTTCCCGCAAAAAAATTATAGGTTTTACTATTGTGCTTTCTCTAACAATGTGCATTGATGCTTTAATTAAACTATTTACAAGTAGTATCGTGAAATCTGGATCAAGGTCATAATCATCATCTAAGTTATCAAAAAGAATGAAAATATGGTTATCTTTTAATTCTGGAAATTGAGCGAGTTCTTTATCGATCTGATTAAAATGAACATTTTCGAATTTGGATTTACTTTGGTATGACAAATTCTGTTCCGTTGTTAACAATTTGAGGAAAGATACAAAAGTACCAACAAAACTTTGATCCTGACTGTTTAAAGCTGTGAAATCATAAAATGAAGATAGGTTTTCTTTTGAGAATAATTCACTTTCTTGTGTTTGAGAAATTAAATTCTTGACCATAAGAGCATAGATCGTATTAAGCCATATTTTTGATAATTTATTTCTGAATATTTCATTTGGAATAGTTTTTGCTTGCTCTCGGATATTATCAATTTGTAAGTAATCAGGTCTTATGATCATACAGGAATTTGGTTTATCAGCTTTGAGCATTTTTGCGATGGAACTTTTACCTGTCCCTCTTTTTCCTGAAACCAAAAAGATATTTCCATTTTTTATTCGGTTATATTCTTCAGTGTTAATAAAGTAGCTATGTAGATTATGATCATTTTCCCCAGAGTCGTTACCAAATAATACATCTACATCGATAATATTTCTGTCTGGAATCGAGAGAGACTCATCTTTCTCAGCTTCTAATTTACTAGGAGGAGCTAATTTTGAAGCATAATTATCAGATAACAATTTTTTATTTGATATCACCGACAAAATTTTTCTTATTTCATGAGCGTGTTGATTGGTTTTATCGACATAATACGGAATTACTTCTAATTCATAAGTGTCTTTAAAATGTTTTATTATTGAATCATCAGGATTGTTAAGAACTATGTAATGTTTATTTTTTGAGAAAGTTTGAATTTTTTCCAAAAAACCCGAGAAGTATTGATCAGTAAAGGAGAAGCCTATAAAAATAAATTGTTTGCTCGTAGCTAATGTTTTGAAAATCGCTTCGTACTTTTCATTGTTGTATAGATCATTGTATTGTTCTTTACTAATTACAATACTTCCTTGATTAGAGATATTACCGTGTAAATGATAAATGCGTTTTCCTAAAGGATTCAAGAGTTGGCTGGAACGTAGGTCAACTTCATTTAGATTTTGAGGAATAAATCCGCTGATGTTCTTTATGTGCTCAAATAAAATATGATCATAATTCGTAGTTAGATAAATTTTAAAGTCTAGTTCGCCGAGTTCTTTATAATTATGTAAATTATCTGGGATATCATCGAGTTTCTTTTCGTTGATAATGTTTACAATTGAGTCTTGGATATCTCGATCGTTCATGCCTGAAAAACGTTTAATATCGTTTATTGCTTCCCAGTAGTTGTTATTTTTAAGCGAAAAGAGAACCGTTTGTCTCATGAAATCCTGTTCGAGGTTCCTTGATGAAATTAGTTCTATTAATTTTGACCAATTAGGTATGTCAAAGGGAGTCGATAAACCAGATCCTAAGAAAGGAACAAGGTTTCCTTCGTTGTAAAGTTTATTTAAGTCATTAACTAGCTGTGCTCTCATATTTAGCCTCCAAAGTAGTATCTTACAGAGCATTATATTACCATTATCATACATCATATATTGATAACTTAACAATTAAGATATACTGGATTACACCCACTTGTACCTTGAAAAATGAATTTTATATAATATACCCAATCACCGAGAAACGTTTACCATCCTAAAATCCTGCCCATACTGATGAATGTAGAAAGTGGACAAACCCCAGTGTACAAGCACTTTCTCTGTGCTTTGTCTCGGTAGCCGGGTAGGCTACCGATCGGGTGCCTATCTCGTTACCGAGATTTTGGCACCCGTGAAGGACAAGCTGACCAAATAACCGAGAACTCGTCCACATTCAGGTGAGAAAACCTAGACAACTAAAAAACCGACCGTCTTAGTTAAGACAGTCGGTTAACTAATGCTCGTTCTTACAAGGCTACTTCTTGTTTGGATAGCTATTTCGCCATGCGTAACTATTTTCTTGCTATCAATGGTTTTTGGAGTAAATGTAGCTTGCACAACCAGATAGGTAATCATTTTTCGGATGTCATTATCATTGTCGTGATTAGTCATGATACTCATGGTTCTGATATTACGCGTGATTTCATCTTCATTTCCCTCAATAAGTTCGAGGTACTGAGCGCTCTTGTCTAACTGATTAATTTCTGTTTTAAGTTTTTTGATCCGACTGAACAGGTGTTCCTTCTGCAGAGTAAGGATTTGAACCATTTTGGTGTTATCGTCGATGCTTTCAAGGTCTTTCACTAATGACGCAAGGCGTTTTGATTGATCTTCTGCCATTTGCAGTTGATGTTCTGCTCCATTTAACTCGACCATGGTCCTACTCAATCGATCAGTAACGAGCTGACGCTCTTTCTATAACTCGTTATATACATACAAACTAACGGTTTCTAGATTTTGAGACTTCAAATCCTTCAACACAACATCAATGACCGTATGAATCCGATCTAGCTCGATCTTATATTTGCATGTAGGGCAGAAATACCATTTTTTCCCGTAGAGTTTGTTTCGTTTCTTATCAAATGTAGTTTGGTCTTTACCAATCAAAATACTATTACAGACTGAACAA
Source organism: Paenibacillus tianjinensis (assembly GCF_017086365.1). Classification (NCBI taxonomy): domain Bacteria; kingdom Bacillati; phylum Bacillota; class Bacilli; order Caryophanales; family Paenibacillaceae; genus Paenibacillus; species Paenibacillus tianjinensis. The sequence goes on from NZ_CP070969.1 coordinate 1,880,966, forward strand.
TTCAGCAGATTGCTTAAAAAGAAGCTCGTTTTGTACATTTTCGGGTTGAGATTTCCGGTCTTTCTCTGCTCGAAGATCGCCCAGGTTTCTTTCCATTCATCCAAGCTCATAATCGGCTCGATTAAGTCACTTTTTATCATCAACCAGTTTTCGATTGGAGTAATTGAATTTCTTGAGTGTTCAGATTTGCGATGGTGAGACATGTAACCAGCGTAAAAAGGGTTCGTTATAATCCAGCGTACAGTTGCCTTATTAATGGTTTTACCGAATTCATGGCTGATCAAGCGGGAAATGGATTGGAAACCCTCTCGATTGCGGTACAACTCATACAGACGTCGTACAATTGTTAATTCTTCTCCACATTGAGAAAAGGATTTGTTTATTTTGTCATAGCGGTAACCAAAAGGGGCTTTACCGCCAGTCCATTTTCCTTTAATTAAAATACTCTTAGCGGTATCTCGGGTACGAATTCGAGTATTATCGACTTCCATTTTGGAAGTCCCATCCTTGATCAGATCAACAATAAAATCCCCAGAGTCATACAAGCTCTCAGAACTGCTAATAACAACAGGAATATTGCAACCGGCTAATATCATTCGAATCTTCTGATGTTCCGTCGGATTTCTTGCAATACGGTCATGATGATTAATTAGGACGAAATCAAATTTGCCGTCGATCGCTTCTTTAAGAAGAAGGGAGATTCCATCACGGTCATCTAACTTCTTTTTTCTAGCGGACACGCCAGCATCTTCGTACTCACATGTAATCATGCATCCATATTTCTTGGCAAATTCATAAGCCATGGACCGCTGGGTTTCCATCGTTTGTTTATCCGTAGAATGACGCCCATAGAATGCGCCCCTCATTCCAGGCTTTATGAGATCAGCTAACGCCAACATGTACAATCACAGCCTTTCCTTTAAACGGGTCTCGAAATTGGATATAAAGTGAGGGTGTGTCAATCTCGATTCGATAGACAATGTCCCGGATGAACTCTTCTCTTTCACTGTCTTTATAGGAGAGAACCTCGGTTATTAAATCAACTGATTGTTGAAGTTCCTTTATTAGATGGAATTGTTTCTGCAGTTGATCAAGCTCAAGGGGATAATAATGTTGCATTTCCTCTTCCCGACGGATGCAATTGTGCAGGTAGAATAGCTTATCCTGTAAATCGGGTGTTGGGGACTGCAGCCATAATGAGGTATCTTTATAGAGCTTCTGTTTGTATAATTGAATCGCCTCTTGGCTCTCAGCGATGGAGTCTTTGTAAAACTGAATCATGTTCCCGTGTGTCAGCTGGTACAGTTCAGGAAAGTAGGTTTGAAACTGCCCTGTGATGAATTTTGCACATTCCTCTAGAATCATTTCTTCTAGCAGATCAGGAGAGAGACGGATGTAATTATGCTTCTTACAAGTGTAATATTTCCTTGTACTTACATCCGTTTTTTCTTTGCCAAACATGGCTTTGTTGCACTTGCCGCAAAATAGCAGATCGTCGAGAGTCATAGGGATTCGACTAGTTTTTCGAGAGCGAGTTTGGATAAGATTATTCATCCGTTCCTGTGCCTTACTCCAAGTTAATTCGTCAACGATACGAAGCCTTTCATTCTCAATCTCAACATACTCACCAAATTCCTCGATTTTTCGAATGCCCTTATATATGGTGTTTCCAATCAAACTTTGGATTCGATTGTAATCCCATTTGGCAGGAAAACAATCATGTTGCTGTATATCTCGAACAAAGTCCGAGAATGTATTACATTTGGTCTCAATGATTGCATTATACAGTTTGTAGATCGTCTTAGCCTGATCCGGATGTTGATCATAGTTCTTGTCCTTATCAACTACATAACCATAAGCGACTCGACCTTGAGCATGTTTCCCTTGTTTTGTCATCGTATATTTTGTTTCTTTGATGCGTTGGACGATCTGATTGGCTTCACGCTGATTGAACCCGGCAATGATTAGCTCGAAGAATTCTCCGGCTGGCGAGTATTGGATCGGTATTTCATTATCGGCGGTGAATACAACCTTGATTTGTTTGGAGCGAAGTAACTCAAATAACTCCATTGACTGCACCACATTTCTGGCTAAACGATCACGTTTATAAACATAAAGCATTGAAACCTGATCGTTTTCGATGTCATGAATTAAACGGCTTAACTCAGGACGTTCGTGAATTTCGGTTTTTCTTGCCGATACAGCTTCATCCAGATATAGATCATCGAATAATAAGCCCTTCGCTTTGACTTTCTCTAGCGCAAGAGCCTTTTGCATATCAATAGAATGCTCCTGCGTTTTAATGGAAGATCGAGCATACAATACCGTTTTCATTGGCTATTCACTCCTCTCCAGGGTTTTGGTCAACATGTTCGGCGATAAGCTGCTTCTTCAGCAGAGTGACGTATAGTTCCATCCATTTGCGAGCGGCAAGTGGGTCATGAATTTGACTAATGGACGAAATTTGAAGCTCTGTGGTACGAGTTTTTTTGCGGTTCAAGGTGTTATTCCTCCTAAGGTGGTGATAAAGAAGATGAGCAATTTCGGACAACAATTAAGGCAGATTAGACAGCAGAAGGGGTTCGGTCTGAACGAGTTCGCCAAAGAGATAGGGGTTTCACCCGCGTACTTAAGCAATCTGGAAACGGGAAAAACACAGACCATCCAGCTAGAAATATTGAGTAAGCTGAAGCAAGAACTACATATGATCATTAACGAGGATGTTGCCCAGAACGATCATACAGTGTGGCGTGCAGAGCGCATAGGTGAATTGCTGTTGGACTTGCACCGCACCAATCCGATAGCTACTGATTACTTGATGACGATGGTGGAACAAGGAGTGGAGCTATTCACAGCCGGATCATCCGACATCCATTAAGCTGTCCCAAACTTTGGATAAATATTCATCATCATAAATGTCTGTTTATTATCGTGAATAAACGGACGACGATAAGGAAAGCTTAACCCCTGTAGATGGAGTTAGGCTTTTGGCGTTTAGTCGGTAATGTCTGAGGTTGGATTATTCTGCGCCATCGTTATTTGGTAGTTTGAAGGGTGATCTCTACCGAGCTTTTGCTGTAGCCAAATGTCTGCCGCTGCACGTTTTAGACGAATTTCAAAATCATTGAGGCGATTCAATAAAAGTTCTGAGAATGAGTGCTCTTGCAAGTCGGATAATAATGTGAAACTGTTCTGTTCATCATGATGTTCAATTGTAAAACGGACTTTGAGTTGTCCCATAATATCACCTCGATCTAATCTATGCATCAAGGTCGCAGGGACAACCCTATGAAATAGCATATATAGAAGAGGACAGGCATAGGTATGGACAAGGGGGGAAGTCATGAGCGGAAAACAACAGAAAAATGAAGCATATGATATCCGTTCTGTGGCTTTGTACTGCCGGGTTTCTACCGATGAGCAAGCAAGAGAGGGCGTCTCACTGGATGAACAGCAGGAACGGTTAAAAGCTTATTGCCGGGCAATGGGCTGGACGGAGCAGGTTCAGCTTTTCGTCGATGACGGTTATTCAGCTAAAAACCTGGATCGACCGGAGTTAAAAAGGTTGCTGCAGGCGGTAAAGAGCGGAAACGTATCTCGTATCATGGTCACCAAGCTCGATCGGATGAGTAGACGATTGTTAGATTTACTGAATCTAATTGACATGTTTCAAAATTGCGAGGTTTCTTTTGTATCCATTAGCGAATCTTTTGATACTAACACACCATCTGGTCGTCTTACGCTACAGGTTTTGGGAGCAGTTGCTGAGTTTGAGCGGGAGCGTATTCGTGAACGTGTGTTTGAAAATATGTTTCACGCCGCCACTACTGGAAAATGGTTAACGCAAAGTCCGTATGGGTATGACCTATTGGACAAGTCCTTAGTTATTAATGATAAGGAAGCAGATATAGTAAGGCGGGTGTACGATTTGTACCTGAATGAAGGGCTCGGTTTTTATTCCATTGCGAAAAGATTAAATGAGGAAGGCATTCCATCCAGACAGCGGAAAGAGTGGTCCATTCGAGCAATTAAGTTGATGTTAACGAATCCCGCTTATAAAGGTACATTGGTCTGGAATCGGATAGATTCAAGCAAATCAAAGCGTAAAGACAAGGATGAATCGGAGTGGGTGAACGTGGAAGATTGTCTACCGGTCATTATTGAGAAGCCAATATGGGAAAGTGTGCAAAGACGAAAGGGACAAACGTCTATGGCTCCAAGAGCCCAGACAAGTCCGCATCTGTTGGGTGGTATGCTAAGATGTGGGAATTGTGGATCGGGTATGAGTATTGGTTTCTCAGGTTCTCCTAGTAAACGATATCGTGTTTATCGTTGTTCAGCGAATAAGAATAAAGGCACATGTACGAGTAAGCAATATCGTGCAGATTTGGTTGAGGAATGGTTTAAAGATGGATTGCTGCAGATCGTTGGAGATACTTCCGGTATCTTGATGATCATGGCGAAGGAAGCGGCTATAAAGTCGGATAGAGATCAACTTGAGCAAAAGGCAAACACTGCTAAAGCACGGTATAAGCGGAAAATAGAAGCCTATACTTCGGGCTTAATTGAGCTGGACGATTTAAATGAAGAGAAGGCAAGACTAGATCAGATTTTATCGGGGCTTGAGAAGATAGATCATGGGGAAGCCGAATCAATAGATATGGGACAGCTTCAGAAGGAGTTAAACGGAAAAGTGAACAATATCATTAGCGCTATAAATTTGCTGCCGGTCGAACAAGCCAAAGGCATTATTCAAACATTGATACAATATATGATCGTTCACGGGGATGAGGATATTGAAATTAAACTACAGCCGCTATAAATCTATACAATATCATTAAGAATGCCCCCGCCGGATATGGACGGGGGTTATGTTTATTCCTTTTACGTTTGAGGAGGTTCATCTCCGAGCATTTCATACAAACCCTTAGCGTCATCTGGTAGATCGTATTCCTGATTCTGCTCATCTTCTGTGTCATCATAAACATCAGTAAATAATTGTTGTTGCCCACTTACAGATAGAATAGGTTCATCTTTTCTTGGACGTCCTCTTTTGCGGGGTGGGTCATCAGGATCTCCTTTACGTAACTTGCGTTGGGATAATAGGAGCAACTCTGCTTCTTTTTTGGCAAAATCCGTTTTTAATTGTTCAACTTCTAATTTCTTCTCATACTCCATTCGCAATAGATTGATCTGATGCTGCTGCATTTGGCATTGTTGCTTGAGGTCCTGGTTATCTTCGACTAGTCGCTGGATTGTGGATGGATAATCGGAAGATAGCCATTGAGTGCGTTCATGATTCAGCCTTTCGATTTCTGCTTCTTTTTCGTGCAAGGATTTCTTCAATGTTGAGCATAGTTCGTCGACAATGCTGCTTTGCTTCTGTAGATCCGTTAGATTTTTCTTATGCTGATTTGTCTGCTCTTCCGTTTCAATTAATTGAGATTCCAAATTCTTGCGGAATTGCTCGCTTTGCTGTAGTTGCTGCTGTATCTCGTCTGATGCTTTCGTCCATTCAGCTTCTTGATGTACCACCTCATCCGCTGTTTTCTTCAACAATTGTACTATGGTTTCTTGGACACGTGTTAGGTTCTGTACGATATAGTCCAAGTCGCTGGCGTATCGTTTGATACCTTCTTGATGTCTTAACTGGTGTAAATCATAGATAGAGAGCATATGCTGGAACCACTCTTTTTGTGTACTGAAGTCCGAATCTTTGAAGAGTTGATCGATTTTTTCCTTCAGTTCTGGAGCAATCTTAACTCCGAATGTTGGATCTGCCATATCTTCTATACAACTCCTTGGAATGGTTAACTGAGTAACCGTTGGTATGATTGAGGTTAACCAGTTGTTGAAGTTAACTTTGTAGTCAGTGTTCCTCGTTTTATGTATACGCTTGGAATTTCCAAGATATGAAGGTTTTACAGGTGTCGATATCGAATATTCCCTATTAATCTACTACTATTGAACTAGAGAGAGGTAGTTTTCATTGAAAAAAACCATAGAGGCTAATGAAATGTCGGTAATGCGTTTATTTTCTGTTGGAAATGAACAGTTTATTGTCCCTGTATACCAAAGAAGATATCTATGGGGCAAGGATCAATGGATAGACTTATGGAATGATATTCAGAACATAGAAGTTGGGGAAGACCATTTCCTAGGTTCAATAGTGGTTATTAATCCTCAACATAATATTGAGATTAATCAATTTGAAGTTGTTGACGGGCAACAACGATTAACTACGCTTTCCTTGCTCATTGCTGCTTTGCGTGACAGTTTGATTCAGAGCGGAGGCGAACAGGAAGAATCAATTGGAGAGGCTCTTCATGGATATTTACATTGTTCTACCATGTTCAATAAAAACTTGCCGAAGCTTATACCAGGAAGATTGGACAGGGATGATTTTGCAATAATTGTTGATCGGAAAATAAAAGAGATGACGAACTCGAATATGTATTTGGCATATCAATTTTTTAAAGAACTTTTTTTCGAGCAAAATGATTTGGTCGAATTAGCAAAGACGATAATTGGATCGTTGAAGGTAGTTTTAATACAGGTGATGTCTCATAAGGATGCATTTAGATTATTTGAAACTCTGAATGACCGGGGCTTATCTCTCTCGGCAGCAGACCTGATTAAAAATTACATTTTAAGTAAAGCTGCTCGTACTTCCGAAGATGCACTTGATGATATCGTTGAAACTTGGGATGAAATAGTTGAGCTTGTTGGTCAGTTGGATCACCTTCGTTTCTTTAGACAAGTATTGTTGTCTAAAACGGATGGCGTATTTTCGTTTAATAAATTATATGATCGATATAAAACCGTAGTTGATAAGTCAGACTCTATTGTAGATTTGGTAGATGAACTGAAAGAGTATGCCGTTTTTTATAATCAAATATGTACAGCCACTACAAAGTATCCATCAGTTAATGAAAAATTACGAGCGATAAATGCAATTGGGGCAGCGACCAGCTATACACTCTTGTTAAAATTACTCAGAAACCATGTGACTGAACAGCAACTTGTATCCATACTTAACCTAATTGAGACATTTGCATTGAGACGAGCTATTTGTAGTTGGTCGACGAACAACTTAGATCTAATATTTAATCATTTGGCGCTCAATACTCCAGTTGATACTATTTGTGTAGAATATATAAAAGGGGTACTGACAAGGGCTGATTATATTCCATCGGACGCAGATTTCGTTGCTAATTTAAAAACGAAGAACTTTAGACAAGATGATCAATGCAAATACATACTGGAGCGGATTGAGGATTACCACGTAAACTTCAGTAAAGAAAAAAGCATAGCAAACCGATCCTTTGTCCATATCGAGCATATTATGCCAAAAACGATCAAATCCAAGAGTAGTAAAAAAGAATACGGAGATTGGGAGACGTATTTGGGAACTGACACGGCTTTACATGATATCCATGTTAATAAAATTGGAAATCTGACTCTACTGGGTTCAAGCTTAAATATCTCAGCATCCAATAATCCTTTTGAAGAAAAGAAAAAAAATTATGAGCAATCTTCGATTCTAATGACTAAACAACTTACTGATTGTCCGAAGTGGGATATAGCAGCAATTCAAGGACGGACAGAGAGACTAGCTGGCATCGCAGTAGCGATCTGGAAGCTGTAAATAATAAAGATTGGAGATGTCATAGATGAAAGAAGAAATCGTATTATTTAAGATCCATAAAGGTCTTAAAGACCGAGATCATTATGAAGCTACACGAAAGCATTGGAGGATGAGCAAGAAGCGTATTGAATACATTAAGTATGCAGTAGGTATCAACCAGGGAAAGGTCGAATGTGTTTATCAGCCCACTAGTTGGGTAGTTGTAGAAGAGGGAGAACTTAAAGGGAGATTGCAATTTGAAGGAAGCGAAGCAAGCTCTGACATCATTCATAAATTGCAACGTGTTCAAGATCAACTGCTAAAGAAATTTGGGGCGGGAAATCCTGTGGCATATATTTCACTATCTGAATTAGAATAAGATCGAGCTAGGCTGCTTATCGGCAGCTTAGCTTTTTTGGTATTTTAAAACTAAAGCAAGAGGATTAATTGGGTCTAATGTCGAATAGACAGTCATTATAATCGGGAATATGTGACTAAAAAGGAGTTTTTAGGAGTGAAAACAGATATATTCAACAAGAAGATACATAAATGGAAAACCAACCTGATAGACCTCTCTAAACGAAACAGGTTAATAAATTTTAAAGATAATGTAGCTTCGGTTATAAAGTTTAAAACCGATTTAAATATGATGCATCAGTCTTTGTCTAGTGATAAATCGTTAATGGTACAATCCATTGTTGATCTTCAAAAATTTATTGATAAAGAAAAAAGGGCACTTGCAAAGAAGGCAGCAGTAGCTGAAGTTGAAGATAATGAATTTGATGACATTGTAGTATTCGCATATGAAAAATTAGAAAATGCACTGCAAAGTATTCGACTAAAAGCCAAGTCATCACTAGATGAAAAGGGCGTTAACACTTTGTATGTGACTTTTGGGCAGTTGGTTTGGAAAGAGTCCCGTGATAGCAGCATTGAGATGAAATCTCCATTATTATTATTTCCAGTTACTTTAAAGAGAGAAAACTCAGATAGACCCTACTATCTTGAGCGATTTGATGATGATTTGACTTTAAATCCTACTTTAGTCCATAAAATCAAAAGCGATTTTGGAATTGTACTTCCTCCGATTACTGAAGAAGACGAAGTAAATATTGTTGAATACTTGAACAAAGTAAAAAATGTAATAAAAAGTAACAAAGAATGGTCCGTTACTGCGGATGCTTATTTAGGATTATTTTCTTTCAGCAAAATTGTAATGTACAAAGACTTTGAACAATTTACTTCAGAAATAAGTAATCATCCGGTTGTACAGAAACTGGCAGGAGTATTGAATGAACATGAACATGATGAGTACAAAGAAACGGATCTAATCGAACATCATGATCGTATATCAAAATCAGTTGAATCATTTCAAATTTTGGACGCGGATTCAAGTCAACAAGAAGCAATACTTGCAGCAAATAATGGTAAAAGCTTTATCATTAGTGGTCCTCCTGGAACCGGTAAAAGCCAAACGATCTCAAATATAATTGCTGAGAGCTTAGCTAAAGGTAAAAAGGTTTTATTTGTGAGTGAGAAAAAAGCCGCCTTAGAGGTAGTTAAAAAGCGCCTGGATGATAAACAATTAGGCGATTTCTGCTTGGAGCTTCACAGTAACACTACGAATAAAAAGTCGGTGCTCGCTGAGCTGGATCGGACTTTAAGTCAGCAGTTCTCTCCGAAGTCGGGACAGAGTCTGTAAAATATATTGTGTAAACTCTCAAACCCATTAAAATGGAAGTAAGAGAAAGGTTGGGGAGAACACATGGGACTTTGGACAAAACAACAGTTACGGGAATTTATTAAGGAAAACAACTTGGTAAGCGCACAGGATGCGCAGAATGCTCTAAAAGAGCTATTTGCGGAGACGATTCAGGAGATGCTGGAAGCCGAAATGGACACTCATTTAGGCTACGGAAAGCATGAAGTGAAGGCGAAGCTCACGCCAAACAGCCGTAACGGAAAGAGCCGTAAAACGGTTGTCAGTGAGTACGGGGAACAGGAAATCGCTATCCCTCGTGACCGTCTGGGTGAGTTTGAGCCACTTGTCGTCAAGAAGCATCAGTCGAACGTAACCGGCATCGAAGAGCAAATCATCGCTCTGTACGCCAAAGGGATTAGTACCCGAGAAATTCAGGATCACCTGGGGCAGATGTATGGCATTGAGGTGTCGCCTACGCTCATTTCCAATGTCACAAATAAGATTGTTCCTCTCATTAAAGAATGGCAGAATCGGCCTCTGCAAGGCGTTTACGCTGTTGTCTATCTGGATGCGATCCACTTCAAAGTCAAGCAAGACGGGGCCATTATCAACAAGGCTGCCTACATGGTCATTGGCATTGATCTGGACGGAAACAAAGACGTGCTGGGCATGTGGATTGGTGAGAACGAGTCCTCCAAGTTCTGGCTCAGCGTGCTGAATGAACTCAAGAATCGTGGAGTGGGGGACATTCTCATTATCTGCGTGGATAACCTGTCCGGGTTCTCTCAAGCGATTGCGGCCTGCTATCCCCAAACTGAAATCCAGAAGTGTATTATTCACCAAATCCGCAGCTCTACACGGTACGTGTCTTACAAGGATATTAAGAAGGTGACCGCCGACTTAAAGCCTATATACAAGGCAGCTACCGAGGAAGGTGCCTTGCTTGAACTCGACCGTTTTGAGGAAGTCTGGGGGGCGAAATATCCCCTCATTATCCGTTCGTGGCGGACGAATTGGGACGAACTTGCTACTTTTTTCAAGTACCCGCCTGAGATACGTAAACTGATTTACACCACCAATATGATTGAGAGTTACCACCGTCAGCTTCGTAAAGTAACCAAAGGAAAGAGCATCTTTCCTACCGATGAAGCTCTGCTAAAAATGCTCTATCTGGCCACCGTCGATGTCACTCGAAAATGGACTGGACGTGTCCAAAACTGGGGCCAAATGCTGCTCCAGCTTTCGGTATTTTTCCCAGACCGGGTCGGTCAACACTTGCGTTAGATTCGCGACTTCCCCCTCGGGGGAATCTGTGCTTAAAAGAGTTTACACAAAATTATTGACAGACCCTCGGGACAGAATACTTTTGAGCATTTCGATAAAATCAAAAAGCATTTAAATTCTTACACCGAGGCATTACATAAACCTGTTCCGCCGCTTCAACTAACGGCATTTCAGGCTCATGGTAAACTCTCCAAGTTGACTGAAGTACCAGAGCTTACTTTTGCAATTAAAGAAGTTGGGAAGCTTACAGATGCTAATCTACTAGAAATACACGAATTATTAGGACGCTTACGTCAATATGCTAGTGTGTTAAGGGGAAGCGAAACCCACATTTGGAGTGGTTCGCAAGTAAAGAAGTTTACTCTTGAGTTACAGAGTGATATATCCGTTAAGTTTAAACGATTATCTGGTATTTTTAGTTCGATAGATATTGAACTAACCAATCTTATCGAACAATTAGGGTTGAATTGGAACGCAAATCCTAATAACTTTATTAGGTTGCAATTAATAAATAATCTTTTGAAAGACATCCCAATTGTTCCTGAAGATTGGCTGCGAAACGAAGGGCATCTTGCATATAGAAGTACACTCTGTAATGAAGCAATGGAAAAGTTCGATGCATATCATTCAGCCAAGCAGAACATTGCATCTACTTACAATGAAGAGGTCTGGAGATTGGATGTTGATCAAGTCTCAGCGGACCTTTCGCGTACTAGAGACGAGATAAATAGGTTGATGGACGAGAGCTTTATAACTGAGTTAACCATGGATTCACAGCCTACTTTATCTGACTTCAAGTCACTAAACGTTTCACTTAATGAATTAATAGATATTAATGATGATTTGTCTCAAGTTTTTGGTTTCAATGTTGACGCATTCAATTTAGAGCGCGTGATGATCTTTAATTCCATCTTAGAAAAAATTGCTCTTCGTATTAGACCTACAGCTCATTGGTTTGATGTTGATTCATTTAATAAAGTAAAAGAATCATTATTAGAAACTCGAACGATGATCGAAGAGTTTCAATTCGATATTGATGCCTTTAATCAAAAATATGATCGTCAACTATTAGAGCGTATGGAGCTTAATGGGATGCTCGATCGGTTCATGTTAAATTATTCGAGCATTTTTAGGATTTTCAAAGGTTCATATCGAAACGATCAAAAAATTCTAAATTTCCATTTGAAATCACCTGCAAAGAGGAAGTTTGGTGAATTGCTACATGATGTCAAATTAATCGATCGAATTCTTAAAAAGAAACAGTGGATCGAATCAGAGCATCTTCGTATTGTATCGTTATTAGGAGGTAATTATAAAGGTCTGGATACTAATTGGGCAGAACTCGCAGCAAATATTGGGCATATGGAAGATTTAAATAATTGCATTACAGGCAATCGTATACCTGATGAGAAGATCAAGTTACTATTGTTGCAGGCTACAATGAGTGAAATGGAACAAGTTGCAGCACTCCATAACAAAATCAATCGAGCAATGTCTGTTGTAAGTGAGTTATCTACCAATGCCAAACGATTGTTAAGTAAGAATATTGGGAATGAGATCGAAAAGATGCCAGTATTGGAACTAAGAAAAGTAATTAGCGAAGTGATAACTGCTTCGGATTCGTTTCTGAATGCGAAGTCGACCTTGCTTTCATATTCGGTAAAAACGTTATTTAACAAATATAAAGAAATGGTCGATGATCTTCAAGAAATTCGTAATTACAAGGAATCGAAACAAGTAATTGATGGAAATAAACCCCTTTTTAAGTCTGTCTTTGGTCCCTTATTCAGTGATTATGATACAAATTGGGACAATGTCTTAAAATCATTAGAATGGACTAAAAATTTAAGAGAAGTAGTTATTAATACAATCCCCGAGAAAATAATTCAAGCAATACAATTACGAGATAACTTGTTATATGATTTTTCACATAAAACAATAGAAAAGGTTAGCAAGAGTATTTACGACAGTTTGACTTTGTTGCAATTCTTCCAGTCCATCTTTCCAGCAGAATCGACTGTATTCGATGGGAAAACCTTGAAAGAAGCGGATTATAAGGATTTCGCGGCGAAGTTGGAGAACTGGGCGAATGAATCGTATAAATTGGAAGAATGGACGGCAGTTCAACAAATACTATCCGACGCAAATAAATTAGGGATTCAAGAGTTTATACATGAAGTTAAAGGAATGGAAGTAACTGATAGTGTGGATTTTACTGCTGCTTTTCTAAAAAGATTTTTTAAGCTGTGGTTAGATTTTGCTTATGATTTATTGCCTGCATTACAACATTTCAATGCAGATCAACATGGCAAGTTAATTGCCCAGTTTAAAACACTTGATAAATCACAACTGCAGTCCAATGGTTCACGCATTCATGCGATATTGAATAATAACAAAAAAACACGGTTATCGAGTTCTGATTTCACTTTTAAAGTCGGAGTCCTTAGAAGAGAGATTTCAAAGAAAACAAAACATAAGCCGATTCGTAAATTATTCGCCGAGATTCCAGAAGTGATTTTTGCGCTTAAACCATGCTTAATGATGAGTCCAATGTCGGTAAGCCAGTTTATTGATCCATCCAATATTTCATTTGATACTGTTATTTTTGATGAAGCTTCGCAGTTATGTACTGAGGATGCGGTCGGAGCGATTTTTAGAGGGAAACAAATCATAATCGCAGGTGATAAAAAGCAGCTGCCTCCAACAAAATTCTTTGGAACTACAATAGAAGAAGATGAGGAATTTGCTGATGAAGATGATGAGAGCAATGATTCTTATGAAAGTGTATTAGAAGAAGCATCTATATTCATGAGAGTCAAACCGCTTTTATGGCATTATCGTAGTAAACATGAATCCCTAATAGCATTTTCGAACAATGAGATTTATGATAAGCAACTTTACACATTCCCAAGTTTCAGTAATGCTAAGGATGATGGTGTTTCGCTCGTTTATGTTCCGGATGGCATATATGAACGCAGTACGAGTCGTCGTAATTTGAATGAGGCTAAAACTGTTGCACAACTGGTATTCGAGCATGTTAGGCGGTCACCTGAACGCAGCCTTGGTGTTATTGCTTTTAGTGAAGCACAACAGCAGGCTATCCTAGATCAAATCAACGCTTTACGCAAACAACATAAAGATTCTCGATTTGAATCGTTCTTTGATGATAGTAAAAGTGATTATTTCTTCGTTAAAAACTTGGAGAATGTTCAAGGCGATGAGCGAGACACCATTTTCTTTAGCGTTGGTTATGGTAAAGATTCAAATGGAACTATTCATTATAACTTTGGACCACTGAATAAACCGGGCGGAGAACGCCGCTTAAATGTTGCAGTAACTCGCGCGAAGTATGAAATCAAGTTAGTATCCAGTATTATCCATTCTGATTTGGATGATGCAAAGCTCAACAAAAAAGGTCCGCAATTACTGAAGGCATATTTGTATTATGCACATACCGGCGGTGAGTTCAGTTCGAATACGGGAATTCAAAATGATGGAGAGTTTGATTCTCCGTTAGAAGAAGATGTATATGAGGCGTTAACCGCAAGAGGACTTATATTGCGTAAACAAGTTGGATGCTCTTCGTACCGTATTGACCTTGCTGTCGTCGATCCTAAAAAGCCAGGTAATTATATCTTGGGAATTGAGTGCGACGGAGCAGCCTATCACTCGTCTAAAACGGCTAGAGACAGAGATCGATTGCGGCAAGAAATACTGGAATCTCTCGGATGGAAGATCCATCGTATTTGGTCGCAGGATTGGTTCAAGAGAAAGAAAGATGAAATTAATAAGATAATGAACATTATTAGAAATGAAAATGGAGGAGAAAGTCATGAATGAACTTATCGAGTATTAATGGAAATTAGGGATGGTATCTATTCTATTAATTCAAATATAGACGAGTTAAAAAGTCGCGGTCAATGAATTAAGAGGCACAGGTTTATACGATAAAATTTCGGACGTCTACGATAAAATTGATTCGGCAGTGAGCGATATTAAAGGTGTCGGATTGTATGATACGATCGCTGACGTTGCAAGTAAGTTGGATGATGTAAGTTCAACTTTGGATAGAATTGAAATTAATACGATGTAGATTGATTAAATAATTCAAAATAAGCCTACGCATGATTTGTGTGCGCAGGCTTATTTTTTATAAGGCTATGTTAAGCCATATTGTTTACCGTTGTTTACCGCCAAATGAACAATGAGTTCGCTTGTCCTTTTTTCCTATCCCCATTCCGTAAGTATGTAGTGTGCTGATGTTCCCTCCATTGTAAAAACATGGTACTATTTAACTATACATGATTACCCATTTTTAAATAGAGATATGTTTTGCCCAATAAAAGTATGCTCTTCTCTTGTTTTACGGCAGACGAGCATTTTGGCGTGATAAATTGGATCCGACTAGCAGCTGGCACTAAGTTAACGGGCAGGAGAGCAAAAATTCATATTGTAAGTTATAAGAGTTAACTAATGAGATGAAAGGCAGGCGCGTATGGACGCAACTTTGTTTTCGGATGTGAAGGAAGCATCCTATTTATCTACGAAAAAAACGTACCGTTATCGCCCAATCATAAGGTATATGTACGAACAAAAACGTATTTTTAATACCGAAGTTTTACCAAACGAAATTTTTAATTATTTGATACAATACCCTCAGTTCGGCGATTACACTATGGAAGAGTTGTTCGCCGATTTAAACGCACTTGTGAAGAGTAACAATTTGACAGAGATTCCGGATAACACTGAAGTCGAAGGCATTGAAGAGTTCAAAAGAAATCGAAGATTATTTGTCTTGACGGATTTTACTTTTGAAATCGAAAAAATGCTGACGTCATTCGAAAAAAACTTTCATCGTATCGGCACCTCATTGGAGCCAACACTTCCAGAGAAGCTTTACAACGCACTGCATAGACTTCGTGATTTTAGCCGAAGAAAAAACATGGATAAAGAAGATTTAGTCTTCCTAAACGAAGTTTGGGAAGATATGTTCGATAAATTTTTAAAATTAGATAACAATGCCTCGATGTATTTGTCCCACATCAATGCAGAAAAATTAGAGGTGATTATGGCGCAGCCAGACGCCTTTATTGTCTTTAAAGACGAATTTGTGGCATATTTAACTAATTTTATTATTGGATTAAAGAAAAATGCGCCTTACATCGAGCAGATCCTACGGGATATTGAAGATCCGGGATTTACTGTTTTGAAGAAATATTTGATTCAATTTCAACGCACAATTCCGAAGACGGAGGTTATTCCTGACAGTGACTTCGAAATGGCGTACGACGAAATTTGGCTAGGTGTCACGCACTGGTTCATCTCTATAGATGAAAAAGAAAGCAAAGTACGGCAATTGGAAAGACGAACGAATAGTTCGATTGTGAGTGTTACGAAACTTGCGCAGCAAGCTGCTGAACGGCAATTTTATACACGCAATCGCAAAACCGATTATTTGCACCTGGCTAAAATGGTCCACCAACAAAACGACCTGGAAGAGGCAGGTGAATTATTTAGTTTTCTTTTCGGGTTCGATAACATTAAGCATTTCAAAACAAACGGAAAAGAAACAGACTCCACTAAATATACGATTTGGGACTGTCAGCCAGAGGAAGTGGACATCACATACCGGGCGAAGCAGCCTACGGATAAACAAACAAAGCGTAGCTTAAAAGTTCCGGCGATGGGCGAAGAAGCTTTGCAACGTAAACGAATGCTGGAGGCACAAAGGGATTACGAAGATAAGGAAATAAAAAAGCTGCTGGATTGTAACTATTTGGCACTTCGCGAATTAGGTACTGTTGAGTCCTTCATTCGTAACGCTATCTTGACCTGGATAAACAAGGGGATGTTGTCCAAGATGCAAGATTCGAACATATGCGAAGGAAGAACGGAACATGGTGTCAAGTTTAAGCTTGCGCAAGTAAGCGATGACATTATCGAACTGCATTCTCCTGATGGGATACTAAAATTACCCGATTATGAATTTACCTTTAGCGAGGTGAAATAAACGATGAAGAAACTAACGGATGAATACTTGGAATGTATTCAGCGGCTGTTGGATGATTTTTGGGTTCTGCGTTTCGAAAACGAAGAGCTCTTTTTTTACATCAGACAATACGAACACGAGCTTCGAACCTACTTTAAAGATACATTCCGGTTTAAGCTCGTTGTAGGGAGCGACTTTGCGAAGCTTGAGAAATTTCAGCTTACGCCCCACCCGGATATGGGCATCGAAGTTTTTAAAGAAAACAAAGACTATGTTTTCTTTTTCTGCTTGCTCGCTTTCCTAGAAGGCAAAACGACACAGCAATTCACAATATCGGACGTTTGCGAAGCAATCGTTTCGTATTTTCCGGAACGAATCGGCTCAGACGGACTCCCTGAAACAACCCTCATCACATGGAAAGAAGCAGAAGGGTACTACAATCGTTTATCGTTAATTCGAGTTTTGAAAGAGGCGGAACGCAGACATCTAATTATTGTGGTCGACAGAGAGTTAGACGGATTTCGAAATTCAGATTCTAACGATGCACTTTTGAAGAGCACAGGTCTTGGTAAATATTTTATTCGTAATTTTGGCTTCGATATTACAAAGGCAAATTCACTAGACGATGTCATTTCGATGCAAACGGATCAAGAGAAAGGACTTGGTATCGAAACCAAACACAAAATGTACCGCCGGCTGTTTTTGGAGCCAGTGATGTATAAAGATGAAGCACAGGGGCTGGAGTTTGATTACTTGCGCACCTACGGTCACCATATCGGAGACCACGCGGATAAATACTACGATATGAATTTTGAACTATACCTCAACACTGCGATGCTCACACGAAGAACCAGCCGGCGAAACGAATTTACTTTTCCAGCCGACAATGCGGAATCCAACTTGGTCGTTCAATTTGCTAGCGAAGTTCGCAGCCTTTATATTGACGAATCTATTAATCCCTCGGCAAATGGTAACATCTCACTATCTGTGGCACACATAGAAGGCATCGTTCGTACACTTATCGAACAAAAAAGCAGTAAATGGACAGCCACATTAAAAGCCCAAAGCGTTCATGAATTAATTATGACCATCACGAAATTTCTGCTTAAATGGAATTTGGCTCGCCCGCTAGATGATGGCGGACTCATGCTGTATGACGCTGCGGTTCGCTTTGATGAAAAAAACAACATCCTAAAGGGGCTCAGTTCATGATTATATTCAAAAAAGAAACTAACCGATGGAAACCTCATAGGCTTATACTGTGCAACTACTGGTACTATACGTACAAAGTATATCAATTTAAAAATGGTCGCATCCTTTTTCGGGGACACAATGCTTCCGGAAAATCTATTACAATGCAATCACTCTTCACATTTTTGCTCGACGGGAATAAATCCCCATCAAGACTTGACCCTTTTGGTTCCTCAGCGAGGAAACTCTATGAAATCCTGCTGGGCGAAGAATCGGTGAATCGCGATATTCAAGAGCGGATTGGTTATATTGCCATTGAGTACAAAAGAGAGAAGACCGAGGAATATATGACGACTGGCTTTGGTCTTCATTCAAAACGCAAAGACAACCGCCTAAAAAATGCGTGGGGATTCGTGATTCACGACCCTTTTCGTAGAATTAACGAAGGAGAAAATCCGCTTCCCGTCTACAAGCGCGAAAAGTTGGACGGAAAATGGGAACGGCTGCCTCTGACCCGCGAGGAATTTGTTAAAGCCGTAGGAAACAGCGGCACAGTGGTTGATGAATCGCATTACGCCGCGCTCGTTAACAGTCATTTGTTTAAATTCCCTGATGCTTCGAATCTAGAGATGTTCACGGAGGTTTTGACGCAGCTAAAAAGCCCGAAGTTGTCGCGTGAAGCTGGTCCAAACAAACTCAAAGAAGTTCTGCACAACTCGCTTATGCCCATTTCGGACAAGGAAATATCTCCGCTTACCGTTACCGTAGAATCCATGGACAAAACTCAAGCAACCATCGAAAAACATGAGCAGGACTTGGCAGCGGTTAGAAGTATGGCAACTGAATATGCCAGATATAAGCGATACGTATTTGCCGAGAAAGCGAAGTATTATCTCGACAATAAACGCATCCTAGATAGCCACGCCAAGAAATTCAAGGAAACAGAATATACGATTCGCCTTAAATCGGCTGAGAAAGAAACGAAGGAAGCCGAAAAGGAAAGTAAAAGCAATGAACTCGAAGTTTTAAACCGAGAGTATGATGAATATCGGGGCGGTGAAGTGGCTCAACTGCAAGGCAATCTAGATAAAGCCGAACGGGAACTGACGCAGTTCTCAAAAGACGCTCTTGCAAAAGAAGAGCGCTTTAACACAAAAAACGACCTGGTTACGAAATCCATTGAAAAAATACGGAAACTCGAAGATGCAATTTACACCGCAAAAAAAGAAATGGGTGCTCATTTAGCGGAACTTGAGGATATGTCCGTAGACACCGGCTTTGATGACGTTCTGTACCTCCCTCATTTTAAAAAATGTGCGGATGATGCCGCTTATGACTTCTCCATGTGGGAGCGGGATTCAAAAAAATATCTGTCTCTACTACAGACGACACGTTCAAAGATTAAAGAATATGAGTCTCTTAAAGATAAAACGAATGCGCTGAAAACTGAAATCGAGCGTCTACAAATCCGTTACAACGAACAACGCGAACTTCTCAAGGAACTTGCTAACTCCTATGATTGGGAGAGAGAAGAGGGCGCGAAAGAGTTGTCGGTTTGGTTTGAGTCGCTTTGCACATTGACTGCAAGCAATGGGGCGATACAAGAAACGCTCGATTTGTTTCCGGAGTACCTAATTTCTGTTTCGGACGAGCAATTGAAAAGTCCGCTTTCGATTGAGAAAGATGCTCAGATTGAACATGCACAGGTGGAGTCGATTAAACTTCAAAACCTGATAGATTCCTTAAAGTTGAGAAAAGGGGAGCTCGAAGCTACCCTTAGTGACCTTGAAAATAACAAAGAAATTGAGCCATACAAATCCTACGCTAAGGCTGAGCAATTCAAAGGGCTAACTGAAATGGGTGTTCCCTTTATCCCATTTTGGGCGGCTGTCGAGTTTAAAGAAGGTTTGAGTGGGGAAGCGAAAGCAAATATTGAGTCGGTTGCTATCGAGCTTGATTTGCTTAACGCAGCTATTGTTCCTGTTCATGCTTACGATGAAGCCAAAAAAAATAGTGTCGTACTGTCCCGCAACAACAAATGTGACCGCAATTTGACCGAATATTTGACCCCAGTTTCAAGTGACAACGTTTCTGATACCGATATACTTGCTGTCTTAATGGGCATTTCGATTGACCACACAAGTCAAACTTTCGTCGCAGCTTCCGGCGAATTTAAAACCGGTATCGTCGAAGGAACCTCTCCTTCTTTTGGCGACGCAAAGTTTATTGGTAAAACGGCTCGTGATTTGCTTCGTAAAAAAGAGATTGTCCGCATTCAAGGCGAAATTGTAACTATTGAGGACGAACTCGAACAGCTTCATTCGCAAAAAAAGGCATGGCTTGAAACGAAGCAACAGATTGCAAATGAGTTTTCTTCTTTCCCGTTCTTTAATACGTTAAAAACAGCAAAGAGTCAGTACGAAGAGAAAATAAATTTTATTACGCATATCGTCAAATCCGAATTGGATAACAAGTCGGAGCTTTATAAGAGACTAGCCGCTGAACTAGAGGGACTGCTATTGTCTGTTAAAGCAACGGCTGCTTTCACAAGCCTACCACTTACGGAGAAGGCGTTCGCGGAAGCCATTGATGCCACCAACCATTATTTACTTCTTCTGACGAACATCAAAAGCGATTTCCGAGCTCTTGCTGATAAACGGAATTCCCTGCGCACCGAGCAAGATAATAAAGAAGAGCATGAAAATGACCTGGAGGATTTAAGGGGAGAATTGTTTACCATCCGTAACAAGATAGACCGCACATCGAAATATATTCAGTCCCTTGAAGACCAATTGAAACTAAGCGGTGCCGAAGAAGTACGTAAACGCATCGCGGAAGTCATCGCGAAACTTCAATCTTTGCCGGGTGAAATAAGTCAGCTTGCGACGGATGTGGGCGTTATTCAAAACAAAATTGCAACCATGGTTGAATCCCTGCCTTCACTTAAATCTACGATTCATTTTTACAACGAGCTTTGCTCGGCATGGGAAGTAATTTTTGTCCAAGATGTACGAGAAAATGCTTCGGAATATGAGCTTGATGAAACGTTGGACACCAAGATGATGGCGAAGCAAATTTACGACAAGTTTGGCGTTCTGCTCGACAAAAAGGAAAAGTCTCAAGTAAATACCGAATTATCGAAACATTTTACAGCAAGCAGCATGAGCTTAATCGAATACGATGCAGAATTAAAAGCTGTTCCTTACATGGTTAACTTCACGAACATTCCAGAAGAGGAACAAGCAAACGTAGAACTGCTCAAATCGGTAGCGCAGTTCTCGAAAATTACGCTTCAACTTCAAATTGATGGTGAACTTCGTACGCTTTCACCTTCTGAATTACGCACGAAACTCGAAGGCTACGTTAATATGCAAAAGAAAACACTCACAGATAAGGACCGCGAGCTATTCGAAGATATTATGATTAATTCCATTGGCGAAACGATTCGCAACAAGATTCGCAGTGCTAATGATTGGGTTAACCGCATCAATGCTTTTATGGAACTTGCGAAAAATTCAAGCGGTTTGAGGTTCCAAGTCCAGTGGAAACCGATTACTAAGCAAGATGAAGGCGAACTAAAAACCGAAGATTTGGTCAAATTGCTCGAACGCGACCCCAAACTACTAGCAGATCATGACCGACTCAGTATCTCTCAGCATTTCCGTTCGAAGGTAAATGCGGCGAAGCAAATCATGGAGACTGACGGTAAAGTACAGTTCTTGGAGGTGATTAAATCTGTTTTGGACTATCGCAAATGGTATGAAATAATCATCAAGTACGAAAAACCAGGCGAATCCATGAAAGAAATGCAGACGAAGCATTTCAACTCGTTCAGTGGTGGCGAAAAGGCGCTCGCGATGTATACGCCGTTACTTGCAGCTGTTGACGCTAGACTTCAAAGCGCCAGCGAAGATGCCCCCCGTATTTTTGCACTCGACGAAGCATTCGCAGGCGTTGATGATAACAACATCGAAGAAACCTTCAAGATTATCGAAATGTTCGATTTTGACTACACCTTGAATTCGCAAGCGTTGTGGGGATGTTTTTCTGAAGTGAAGCATCTTTCTATTTACGACTTGTCCCGTCCGCAAAACGCAAACTACGTCATCACCACTCAATACGAGTGGGATGGCATCCGGAAAATCTCTATTGCGGAAAGTCTCGATGACATTATGCCGGAAGAGACGTTTGAATTAGTGGACGAACAAGCTGTTCTTTTCTAAATCATGTAAACGAGGAAGTAACCATGCCAACTATTGCAGAAGCCACACAATATTTCAAGGAGGAAAGAGGCTTTGACCGCCTCTTTCCCCTTATATTAAAGCGATACAAAGGTCTTCAAGCGTTAAGCGGAACCGTGAAATTGAAAGATATAGAGCCAAATGAAGTTAACGCCATTGAACGCTTTTTAGCCAAACAGCTTAAAATCGTTAATGGCGTAGCTACTATTTCTGTTGAAAACATTGTTGAGGAATACAGCAAAACGCTGTACGGTCACATCCCTTTCCTTGACCTATTAGAATCTTATTTTGACAAACCGATTTTAACTAACAAAAAGGAAAGAGAAATACTTAGCTCCGTTAAGTTTTCTTTTTTTGAAAACAGCTACCTGCTTTACAAGAGTGCTTTGGGCGATATTATTTACGACCGAATTCAATCGAGGTCCCGCGGTAGCGCGCAGGTGCATTTGTTATATGAGCGAGACAAATCGTTATTAAGTTCCATTTTGCCTGCTGTGTTTTTTGCTATTTCCAAACTTCCTTTGGATGAACCGGTCAGACTTCCGCTGTTCGCGTCTGGAATCAATGGAAATCCTCACTTTCTAGATTTCGATACAGAAGCGGGACGTATTTTTATTTCTTTTCTTCAAATATTATTGGAAAATGATGATGTTAAAAGTTACGAATCGCAACCTAGCGCCGAAGAAATGACTGAGATTTTAAATTTTTTTGGCATTTGGAGAGACGATGTTCTTAACCAAGTGTCGTGTTTCGGAATCCGTGGATATAAGAGTGATGACTCTTCATTTCTTGTGCTGGATGCCGCGACTGAGGAAAAAACATTTATCAACTTACCCCTTCGCGATGTGCTTCGATTAAAGCGAGTTGAAACTTATCGAAATACCGTTTTTATTGTTGAAAATTCCTCTTTGTTTTCTAGTCTTGTTGATTGTTTTATTCAAGAAGATAACTTTCCAAGTATCTTATGCACGCATGGTCAATTGAATCTAGCTTCGCTTAAGTTGCTCGATAAATTGTCTCAAACCGCTGATGTAATTTATTATTCCGGAGACCACGATGTGGACGGTCTTATTATTGCCGAGAACGTCAGTCGCAGGCTTGGACATAAATTAGAATTGTGGCGTTTTGATGCTGAGAGTTATACGAGTAGCCTTTCGGATGTGCCGCTAAGAAACGAATCTCGGTTGCAATTTGTGACCAATGAACATTTACTGCCCTTAAAGCAGCTTTTGCAAGAACTAAACTGCGCAGCGTATCAAGAGCGTTTGTTCCCTGAATACATTAAAGACATTAAAAACGTATTGAGAGTTTATTAAAAACTTTATCAAAGAAAGCCGGTCCACAAAGGATCGGCTGCCTTTTATACAACTAACGGGCAGTTTGATCAACAAGGAGCTTGGGAGGGCGATTCAAAATGAAGTTTTTACATACGATCAAAAAAATACCCGAAGGCTAGTGCCTTCGAGCTGTACTATTTCTTAAAAAAGTTTTCTTCAAAGCGTTTAGCCTTTCCCTGAATTATCGATATTTTCTGAGCCTCATCTCTTTGCTTCTTTTCCTCGCTTTCTTTTTGGAGTTGTAATTTCTTATTTTCGATTTCTTTTTCTAAATCTAATATAGTTTCGGTGATAATCTTGCTCCAACTACCTTCCACATCCCATTTTACAAACGAGGTAGCATTATACTTGAAACCAATTATGTCTTTATTCCAATCAACCTGTAGCCCATGTGGTGCATTATAAACTGTAAGTTCTTCTTTTGTGCTCTTATCGACGAGAGTAATCGTCATAGTCCAGTCTGCCCACTGATGAAGGTAATAATGAACATTTTGATACTCTAATTTAATTGTTCTATCGTTTTCGTAACCAATAGATTCTTTAACAGGGAGACCTATTTCCTCCCCATACTTTAGAACCCTAAGTAAGCTTTTTAGTGGGAGCATCACTTGTTTTGGTTGTTCTATCGGTTTCTTCTTAGAAAAAAACATTCCGTCACCACCCGCCACAATTTGTAATCATTATATGTGGGAAATCTTTCGGATATGCTGTTGCCGCAAAGTCAAGACTGCCTTTGTAAAAAAGGCAGTTTTTTGAACTGTCAGCTTTGCAAATCATTAAGCGGCTCTCATTAAGGTTTGCATTCCCGTCCATTGGCACTAATTAAGTAATTTTTTTAATCTCCAGTAATTGTTCAACTTTGATTACAAGTCCAGCATCTACCAAAACATTAAAAGCCTAAAGTATATATTGCTTCATTAGGATTTAACATAGCCTTTTACAAAAACTTTCGACTAACCTTCTTCCCCTCATACATAAACAAAAGCGGTTTATCATCCACAATCGTCTCGAGGTAAATGGTCTTCCCCCACAACTGATAAACATAAGGCAGAGTCCGCTCAACATATTTCAAATCCAGTTCAACCCCTTCAAACTGATGCAGTAAATAAAGCTCGCCGTTCTGTGAATAATCCCCATCCTTCACAACTAGGCAAGGAAAACCGCCGTTAACGCGAGAGTATACAAGCTGATCACGGATATTCTCCCATGATTTGTCGGTAATTTTCCATTCGGGACCCTTCTTCTCGAAAACATATAAGTCCAGGTCATTCACCAAATCTTTGGTCAAGTAATTTCGGATAAAAGATATGTCAGCATCGTTTTCGCGGACTTCAAACATTTTTTCTCTACCGCGTACTGGCACTCTTCCGTACCGTTCTCTTTCTTTCTGAGTGGGGTTATCCCAGCGCTTCTCGATATCCTCAAATATTTTAAGCCCCAGGTAATAGGGGTTCAATGAATGCCGGGAAGGTTGCACGACGGATGAGTTAAGCGCAGCATATTCGACGGTCTCGTCAGAGGTTAAATCAAGTTCACGCATGATCCGTTGGTGGAAGAAGCTTGCCCAGCCCTCATTCATAATCTTGGTCTCGATCTGCGCCCAGAAGTACAGCATTTCATCACGAAGCATGGTTAAGATATCTCGCTGCCAAGGCTCCAATATGGCTGAATACTCCTCAATGAACCACAGAATATCCTTCTCAGGTTGAGGAGGGAAGGATACAGGTGGCTCTTTGACCTCCTTTGAATCTACTTTCTCTAGTGACCACAAATCATCATAAGGCGATGAGGGTGGAATGAGTTTCGCTACCGGGGAACGTTTCTGCATGGAATAGATGTAAGCATTCTTTTCCATCCGATAAGGCTTAACGATCGAAGGATCGACATGCTCCTGAATGGCAAGCACGGCATCGATAAATTGTTCAACGGCTAACGTTCCATGGATCATTTCGTATTCACGGATTCGTTCTGCCGTTGTAGTCATGCTCTCAACCATATTCCGGTTTGTCTTTGAGAAGTGAGCATTGTTCTTGAAGAAGTCGCAATGGGCGAGGACATGAGCGACGATCAGTTTGTTCTGGACGAGAGAGTTGCTGTCGAGCAGGAAGGCATAGCAAGGATCAGAGTTGATGACGAGCTCGTATATTTTACTCAGACCGAAGTCGTATTGCATCTTCATCTTGTTGAACGTCTTGCCGAAGCTCCAGTGACTGTATCGGGTGGGCATGCCGTACGCACCGAAGGTGTAGATGATATCGGACGGGCAGATTTCGTATCTCATGGGGTAGAAATCAAGTCCGAGTCCAGTTGCGATCTCCGTAATTTCGGCAATGGCATATTCCAGTGCTTTTAGGTCTGTGGCGGGCATTCTTCATTCCTCCAATTCAATTTGCGATTTTATTGCTATTACAGAGAAGCGGACTGATTGAATCGCCTTCGGGTTGGTAAGGATGGATGTAAAGGAGCGATGTTAAATGACTGTGTTGTTCAGTTTATCGATTGTTGCAATTTGCTATTTACTGAATCTGTATTCCAACCAGAAACGTGTGTTAGAGAGCTATCGCGAGAATGCGCTGTATGCGTTCTCTTCACATGAAGATATGAAAGAGACCCTTCGCATTGGCTTGTATAACCGTTTTAAACGGGATTTTGATCAAGAGAAAGATGAAGATCCGCTGCTGTTCGAACATTTTGTTGCAGATATAATTAAAACTGTTCGAAGTGGCAGTACCTACGTTACAAGAGGTTCGGGCGATTTCGGCGTCGATATTGAAGAAAGAACAGATAATAGTCTGTTTTTGGGTCAAGTGAAGTGTTACAACGATCAGAATCTGGTTGGCTTCAGTCCGATTGCTATTATTCACTCCCAGATGGTTAAACAAGACGCTGTAGGTGGTTATGTGGTCACGACGAGTGATTTTACTCCTAATGCTCGTGCCTACGCACAGGGATTGAATATTGATTTGATTAATGGCAGACAGTTGGTGGAGCTGTGGTTAGACCATCTGAATGCAAAAAGTGAAAGGATCGAAGTAGTAAAGGCAGAGCCACAATTAAATTAGCGCTTCAAACGACAGGCATTTACTAATGAGCTTCAGAGGAATATATGCTATAATGCAGCTATGGGTGTGATGTTCAGAAGACTTAACGATTTCTTCAAAGGGAGGTTGTAAGGATGAATTTTAATCTCAAAGCTCCTGATGGCACTGTCATTGCATCGTATGAGAAGAACCATAAGGAATTTATTCGTATTGCCGGTTTGGAATATGAAATCTATAACCCAGTAGACGAACTGGATTCCGATCCGGAAATTCGCCAGATGATCGAAGCATCCGAGAAGGATATTATGCAAGGCAAGCTATACTCTACGGATGATTTGATCGAATTGGTGAAGCGTGGTGGACTGTAATTGATAGTCCAATGGACCGAAACGGCGCTAAACCGGCTCAGGCAGATTAAGAGCGATCACTTCACTGAACAGGAAACAATGGAGTACATGATCAACCTCATTCGGCGTACGGAAGTGAAAGTTGTCAGCATGGGAACAATTATGCCGTCACGCGAATATCATAACACTTATTATTGCTTCGTGGACCGATATGTTGTCTCTTATAAAGTGTTGGATAACGGAGAACGCTTTGTGATCACCTCATTCAAGTACGGTGCTATGAAGCGAAATCTTAAATACTAATGTTAGCCGATTCCCATGGGAGTCGGTTTTTTTCTGCCCAAAACTTAAGCACCTTGGCGAACCGAAGCCCAGCCTTCGTTCATGATCTTCGTCTCCATCTGCGGCCAGAAATAGAGCATTTCGTCACGCAGCATGGTCATAATGTCGCGCTGCCAGTCCTCCAGTGTCGTCGAATACTGCTGGATGAACCAGACAATATCCTTCTCCGGCTCCGGCGGGAAGGTGCGTTTTGCGGCTGCATCGGGCGCTGCAGGTCCGGCGTTGGCCTGATCCAGCTTCCAGAGCTCGCTGTAGGCATTCTCCTCAGCGGCTCCGCTTGCCGGGGTATCCTTGCGCTCCCTCATTTTGGCTTCCAGCAGATGGGCTTTTCCCAGCTTGTGCGGCTGAATCAGGCTGGGATCGATATGCTCCTGGATCGCCAGCACCGAGTCGATGAAGCTCTCCACGGTATCAATCCCGTAGGTCACCGAATATTGGGCTATCCGGTCGGCTGTGGCAGACATGCTCTCAACCATATCACGGTTGGACATGGAGAAGCGCATATTGTTTTTGAAGAAATCGCAGTGCGCCAGGACGTGGGCGACGATCAGCTTATTCTGGATCAGCGAGTTGCCGTCCAGCAGGAAGGCATAGCAGGGATTGGAGTTAATGACGAGCTCGTAGATTTTGCTGAGCCCGAAATCATATTGCGACTTCATCTTATGAAAGGTTTTACCAAAGCTCCAGTGTCCGAATCGGGTCGGCATCCCGTAGGCACCGAAGGTATAGATAATATCGGCGGGGCATATTTCATAACGCATCGGGTAGAAATCCAGCCCAAACCCGGTAGCGATCTCCGTGATCTCGGCAATCGCCCGCTCCAGCGCTTTTATCTCATCTTCTTGAGGCATGCATCCTTCTCTCCCTCCAGCTTGCTGTGTTTGCTGCAACTTATTCTGACTGCGCCGCAGAAGTTCCGCAGCTGCGTCCGGAACTGTTCTTATACGAGTATATGGGGAGCAGGGTGAGAGTATGATGGCGGGCTGTAGGAAGAGAGAAACCAAACCAGCCGGATGCCTAATCTGAAGGGACAGATCAGGCATCCGGCTAATTTTTTCGGCGTTATGAGATTAGGGCAGATGACTCTTTGAGCCATAATTGTAGTTTATACAACTAAATCGACGAAATAGGAGCCTAAGTTTCAGTTAGTTGTAGTTCGTACACTTATTTTGTGCTCAACTTAAGAAAAAGGCTCTAATAGCTATTTATAATTGTATGAAATACAACTAATACAGAAAAAGCGGGGCTGAGCTCTTTTTAATTGTACAGAATACACTTACCCTTGTCCGGCGTACTGCCGGAGAAGCTATAGTTACCAAAGCACAATTAATACACAAACCTCCGCTGCGCCCAGTAACTGAACAGGAAGATCGAGATCTCGGTCAGGATCTTGGCTGCGGCCAGCGGGATGATCAGCTGCTCATTATAGAAGTAGAGCAGCCCGTAGTTGAACAGCAGCACGAGAATCACGAGGGAGAAGTATTTGGGCAACGACTGGAGTCTTGACTTCTTGCCGCTGGTGAAGACATATTTCCGGTTGACGGAATAATTGAAGATTGAGCTGCATAATCTTGCGCCGACTACGGACAGGAACAGGTTATGAGTGAGCCTCTGGAACAGGAACAGCAGCGTGAAGTCGAGCAGGGCAGACAGCAGCGATGAGGTGCTGAACATCAGAATCGGCAGATAGATCCGGAACGAGTCTACAAGCGGCCGGAAATGGGACGATTTATTGTGGTCCAGATACACGGTATCAATGAACGCTTCAGTGATTTTATAGCCCTCCTCGCGGGCGGCCAGCAGCATGTTCATTTCGTACTCGAACCGGTCACCCGGAATCCGGCACAGCCAATCCAGCATCGAGGGGGAGAAGCCGCGCAGGCCGGTCTGGGTATCACAGATTTTCGTGCCTGTGGTGAGGGAGAAGACTCCTCTTGTCACCGAGTTTCCAAAGCGGCTGCGCAGCGGAATCTTTCCGCTGAAACGGCGGCTGCCGAGTACAATCCCGGGAGTGGGCTGGTTCAGCAGGATATCGGCAATCCGCTTAATGTCATGGGGCAGATGCTGCCCGTCACTATCTGCGCAGACTACATAGCCGGGCAGCCTGGCCTCCTGGATATACTTGAAGCCGGTCTTTAGAGCCTGTCCTTTTCCGAGATTGACAGAATGAGTCAGGACATCGCAGCCAAAGGCTTCAGCAGTCTGGAAGAGTCCGCGGTAAGCCGGGCCGCTGCCGTCATCCACAATGACGATGGAGCAGAGCTGATAATCTTGCAGCCTGATAATCAAATCCAGCAGCCGTTCGTCTGGTTCATACGCAGGAATTAGTATAGTTATCATAAGGGTCACTCCTTAATATAAAGTATGTCGCTTACACCACGTTCCTGGTTTTTGCCCTGCGGGTTATTGACGACCCGTCCCATGAAATACATGGTGGATGAACCGCCGCCGTCGAGGTTGTAGGCTTCTGTAGCACCGAGGTCCTGCATCAGATCTGCAAGCTCGGAGAGTGTCATTCCGCGGCTGTAGCCTTCGTTGCGCCCGTCAACAACTACGAACACATAATGGTTCGGAGCGATCATCCCGATCGCCGTCCGCGGATTTGCATTTTGGATCGAGCGGTTGCCGAAGTTGGTATCAATTTTGACATTGCTGAAATCACTGGTAATCTGGCTGTCCTGAATCAGAATCGGACCGAACGAGAGTGTATTCGTAGCCCCTTGCGCCAGCAGTTCGGACGAAGAAATCTCTTCCTCGTTATAGGTCTGCATCGTCCCGTCCTCGAACAGCGCCATCGCGTCCCGCACCGGATCATCCCGGTATACCGTGCCATTGCGGATAATCACGCCGTCTTCACGAAAGCCGTAGTAATCGCCGTTGATCGCGAACAGCGCATCGTTGCTTGCGGCTATTTCTGAGGTAATCTCTGTGATATTCGTACCAAAGCTGTTGTCGGCAAAAGCGGAACGCAGGCTGCTGGAATTCTTAAGCACGACATCAGCGACAAAATAAGTGATCTGGTCGGAGCCGGACCCGGTTTGCACCTCGTCAATCTTGATCTGGATATCGTCGCTGCTATAGCTCCAGTCATCTGAAGTGGCATGAACCTCAGCGGCAGTCTTGGCAGTCGTGACATTGGTGTCGGACGTACCGCTTGAGCTAGCTGACGAAGCTGCTTCATCAGCCACGACGACTTCTACATGCTCGATTAAGTAACGGTCTGCCAGTTTATATACCACTCCGCCAGCCACCAGCAGAAAGACTAGAATACCTATCCCAATTTTTTGTTTGAAGCTCAGGGTTTTCTTTTTGTCCATTTGTGCCATTACAGGATCACCTCTATGTTTAAGTTCTTAAGATGCATGATACGCGCGATACCTTTAATGAATCTGAAATGACTTAAGAGCCGTTATTTACGATCCAGCGTGCCCGCTTCCCAGTATTTATCTGTGTTGATGTATAGTAGAAAGAAATGCAAACGGTTGGTATACTTTAAGCAAATGTCCATACCCTTCCAGTCCCCTATAAGGAGGATCCGCATGAATGCGTGTATCACGAATGAGTACTCAAGTGCTCTGCTTAAGTCTATTGACGCTGACCGTACTGCTGATGATAGTCTTCTCAGGCTGCTCCCTGCTCCATAAGGAAAAGGCGGGTGGACCTCTAAGCCATGAGATCAACGAACAAGAGGACGTTGTCTATTCTCACGGCTTCAAGAGAAGCTGGTAAAAGATCTCCAGAACGGCTCTGTTGCCGAGACCAGTGGCTTTAAGCTGTCCCATGAGCAGCTGCAGATGATTTTCAGGGAACTAGTGCTGGCCAATTATATGCAGGACAAAACTTTAACGGATTCATGCAACATCAAGCCGTCTGTGAGCTATGAACTGCAAATAGGCATTAATGATCAAGAGCAGCAGTTTGCGTGGAGCGAATGTGACCAAAGCGCAGACGGCAAGGTAATGACAGCGCTGGCCCGTTACATCATCGGCATGGTGGAGGAGGAAAAGCTCTATAAAGAGCTGCCAGACATCCGGGGCTATTAGGAATGAGCTGAATATTGCTATACTTTAACTAACAAATAATAGAGTTCTGGGGGAGCTGCCGTGCTACAGCGTGTACTGTTAATAGAAGATAATGAAGATATAAGCCGAATGGTAAGCTCATATTTGGAAAAAGAAGGCTATGAGGTGGATACGGCCTTCGACGGGGAAGCGGCAGAACGGAAGATCACCGACGGCACTGCCTATGCTCTGGTGCTGCTGGATCTGATGCTGCCGAAGCGCAGCGGCATGGATGTGCTTCAGACGATCCGTACCGCGAGTCTTGTGCCGGTGCTGATAATGTCGGCTAAGGACAGTGATGTGGATAAGGCACTCGGACTTGGTTTTGGTGCGGATGATTATATCACCAAGCCGTTCTCGATGATTGAGCTGGCGGCCCGGGTGAAGGCGGCAATCCGCCGGGCGGGTTATGCAGCAGCCGGTGCCAAAACAGATGAAGCTATGGCATCCAATGAACAGGCAAAGGTCATTCTGCTGCGCGGCCTGACGGTGAACCTGGACACGTTCTCGGCACAGAAGGACGGAGAAGAGATCAAGCTGACCGCCAAGGAGTTTCATATCCTGAGGCTGTTCGCCGCGAATCCGGGCAGAGTGTTCACGAAGGCGCAGATTTATAGCCTGGTCTGGGAAGATGATTACTATGGGGATGAGAATGTCATTAACGTACATATGCGCAGGCTGCGGGAGAAGATCGAGGACGATCCGTCCCATCCGGAGTACATCAAAACACTGTGGGGCATCGGTTATAAGCTGGGGGATGTGCTGCTATGATTGTTTTTTTTAGCGGGGCACTTGTGCTGCTCCTGCTTGTGATCCTGTGGCAATATCTGCGGCTGCGGGAGCACGGACGCCAGCTGGAGTACATTCATTCCAAGCTGGAGAGTATTATGGACCGGGGCTCGCACGAGAGGCTGCTTCTGTTCAACAGTGATCCTGCGCTGCAAAAGCTGCTTGCGAGTCTCAACTCGCTGCTGGATGTCAATCACAAGGGTGCGGTAGAGATGGCCAGGCAGGAGCAATCCATGCGCCATATGCTGGCCAACATTTCCCATGATCTCAAGACCCCGCTGACAGTAGTGCTCGGCTATATTGAAACGCTGCTTCAGGATGATTCCATGCCTGCTGAGGAGCAGGAGAGGGTGCTGCGGACGATCCATGCCAAAGCGGAAGAAGTGATTACGCTGATGAACCGTTTTTTTGATCTGGCTAAGCTGGAGTCAGGTGACAAGGACATACCGCTGACCAAGGTAGAGACCGGTGAATTGTGCCGCCGCAATATTCTCTCCTTCTATGAGCTTCTCAGCGCTAAAGGCAGTGAAGTGCAAATTGATATTCCGGATGAGCCCCTGTTCATCATGGGTAATGAAGAGGCGCTGGACCGGGTGCTCGGCAATCTGTTGTCCAATGCCATTTCCTACGGCGATGCCGGAGGGGTGCTCGGTCTGCGGCTGTACAGTCAAGCGGACAAGGTGTGCATAGAAGTATGGGACAAGGGCAAGGGGATTTCGGAAGACCATCAGGATAAAATTTTCGAGCGGCTGTATACCCTGGAGGACTCGCGCAACCGGACCTATCAGGGCAGCGGGCTGGGCCTCACGATCACCAAAAGACTGACCGAGCAGATGAACGGTAGCATTAAGCTGACCAGCAAACCTTACATCAGAACATCCTTTACCCTGTCATTCCGCAGGCTGGATTATTAAGGCGTTCACCACAGCTTAAGAATTTCGTAAGAATCAGGTAATAAAAAAGAAAATTCCGCCCTGTAATATAAGAAACAAGGAAAACAATGAAGCCAAAGGGGATAACGGAAATGACAACGATACTACGGACATGGGACTTAACCAAGGTATACGAAGGCAAGGAAGCCGTGAATCACGTCAATATGAATATTAAGCAGGGTGAGATTTACGGCTTTTTGGGACCGAACGGGGCCGGCAAAACAACCGTGATGAAAATGATGACCAACCTGGTTAAACCGACTGCGGGCGAGATTGAATTTTTCGGTGAAAAGATGACGGAGCGTTCTTACGAGATGCTCAAGCGTATGGGCTGTATTATTGAATATCCGGTGTTCTATGACAAGCTGACCGCCAAGGAAAACCTGGAGCTGCACGGAGAATATATGGGCTACTATGACCCGAAAGCGATGAAGGAAGCGCTGGAGCTGGTGAAGCTTACAGGCATTGACAAAAAGCCGGTGAAGCAGTTCTCTCTGGGGATGAAGCAGCGGCTGGGGATTGCCAGAGCCGTGATGACGAAGCCGGAGCTGCTCATCCTGGATGAGCCGATCAACGGGCTGGACCCGCTGGGGATTAAAGAGCTGCGCGAGGTATTCCGCATGCTGAGCCGTGAATACGGGATGACACTGCTGATCTCCAGCCACATCCTGGGTGAAATTGAACAGATCGCCGATACCATTGGCCTCATCCGCGATGGGGTGCTTTTGGAAGAAGTTGCAATGGATACGATCCGCAGCCGGGATACTGACTATATTGAGCTGGTTACAGAAGAGAGCACGAAGGCGGTATATGTGCTGACACATGCGCTGGGCCTGGGCAATATCAAAGTGATGGGTCCCCGCACGGTCCGGATTTACGACCCGATCCCGCAGCTTGAGCTGAGTAAGGCACTCACAGCGGCTAATGTGGAGCTGGAAAGTCTGAACAAGAAGCATCATTCGCTGGAAGACTATTTTGTAGAACTGATGGGGGGTGAAGTCGTTGCTTAAACTGATCCGGCTTGAATTGCGCAAAAATAAAATCAATCTGCTCCGGGCTGTGCTGATCACCGATCTGGTGATTCTGTTATTTATGATTCTTATCGCATTCACAGGAATCGACGATGCCGGCGAATTCATTACCTATGCCGATGTATTTGAGGGTGTGCATATATTTGTAAAAGTTACTTTTCTGATTTTCGGTTCTGTTCTGATCAGCAAGCTGGTCATTGATGAGTATAAAAATAACACAGTGACTGTGCTCTTTATGTACCCGATCCCGCGCAAAAAGCTAATGGCAGCCAAACTAATTATTGTGTCGCTCTTCATTCTGATTACCGTCTTCGTGTCCAATGTGCTGATAAGTGCTGCTCTCGTCGGCTTCAATCACTACTTCATGGATACGATCACGGGAGAAGTGACACTGAAGCTGATTACGTCGCAGATTACTATGGCTGCTTCGGATGCGGTGTATTCAGCAGGGATTGGTCTCATCCCGTTGTTCTTCGGACTACGCAAAAAATCAGTACCGGCCACAATTGTGTCCGCTGTGCTGATTGCTAGCATCCTGTCATCCGGCTTCGGCAATTTCCGGATGGGTAATCAGGTAGGTGTCTCCTTATTTCTCGGACTGGTTGGTGTGGCTGTTGCTTATCTGTCTATCCGAAATATTGAGCATCAGGACATTGCATGATC
The DNA here is from genome assembly GCF_017086365.1 of Paenibacillus tianjinensis. Classification (NCBI taxonomy): domain Bacteria; kingdom Bacillati; phylum Bacillota; class Bacilli; order Caryophanales; family Paenibacillaceae; genus Paenibacillus; species Paenibacillus tianjinensis. The sequence continues at coordinate 1,915,543 of NZ_CP070969.1, forward strand.
TGAATAAATAGTCCAAAATACCCGTAAAAACCGCTTGGCGCCTGTGTTTTCTTGGCGACCACAAGCGGTTTTTTTGCTATAATAGATTTTAATTCAGGATTTTCTACATATATAGAGAATTTCCGCATTTACGGAATAAGAATAGCAGATTCAGAGCAGTGAAGGAGTTGGGCTATGCATAAAGACTGGGCTGCCATTTTGGGCAGGGTGCTTTCTGAGGAAAGCGCTTATAAAGCATTATACGATCATCATCCTGATTTGATTATTGTACTCGACAGGCAGGGAGACTACGTCGGCAGTAACCGTGCTTTGAGCGCTGCAGACGCTGGCGGAATGGCGCGTATCCGTGCAAACGGGGAAGAGCTCCCCCGGATACTCCCCGGTGAAGCTCATTTTGCAGCAGCCCTCGAAGGGATGACCTCCAGCTTTGAACTTGCGGACCAAGAAACCCAAGGTGAATCCGTTCCCTGCATTATTTCCTATATTCCTTTGAAATCTGCTGAAGGCATTGCTGGTGTATTTGCAATTATTCATCATGAGCGTTCCGCTCTGCTCCCCGGAATGCTGCTGGACTGGTTCAGCCAGCTGGCGGCAGCCGGACATGAAGCCGGGAGGAAAGAGGCGGAAGATCAGATGGAATTGGAATCAGGAGATCTTAAACGGCCGGCATTACTGCTGGAGATGGCAGAAGATCAGCGGCTGAGCCTGATTCTGAATTCCGTATCGGCCGGGATATTCGGCCTGGATACAGAGGGTCGTACCATTTTTATTAACCGTGAAGGTGCGGATATGCTGGGCTATGACGCCTCGGAGCTGGCCGGAGTTCATCTAATGGAACAGATTCAGCATATCCGCAGCAACGTCTCCCCCTACACCCTGATAGAAAGTCCGCTCCGGAGTACGCTGGAAGACGGGATTACCCGCAGCAAGAACGATGGGATTTTCTGGCGTAAGGACGGTACCAGCTTTTTCGTCAATTACCGGATTGCACCGCTGCTGGACAATGGGAGCATCTGCGGTGTGGTGGTTTCTTTCAGCGATATTACGAATGAGCGGGAGATTCTCCAGGCGAAGGAATCGGCTGAGCAGGCAGCCCAGGCCAAGTCGGATTTCCTGGCGATGATGAGCCATGAAATCCGGACTCCGATGAACGGGATGATCGGAATGGCCGATCTGCTGCTGGAGACAGAGCTTGAGGAGGAGCAGCGCAGCTATGCGGAAATACTGCGGAGCAGCAGCTACAGCCTGCTGCAAATCCTGAACGATATCCTCGACTTCAGCAAAATGGAAGCAGGGAAGATGCCGCTGCAATCTGAGATCTTCGAGCTGCGCGAAATGCTGGAGAATGTTATTGACCTGTTCACTCCAAAGGCGGAGGAGAAGAAGCTGGCCCTGCGCTGGTGGGCGGATACAAGTGTCCCGGAAGCAGTGACCACCGACCCTAGCCGGTTGCGGCAGATCATTGTAAATCTGGTCGGGAATGCGCTGAAATTCACCGAGCGGGGAAGTGTAACCTTGTCGGTGAAGAATATTCCGCTGCCGGGTTCTCAGGAATATCTGCTGGAGTTTTCGGTTCGTGATACGGGTGTAGGCATTGCCGACAGCAAGCTGAACCTGCTGTTTCAGTCCTTTTCACAGCTGCATCCGTCTATTAACCGCAAATATGGTGGGACGGGTCTGGGCCTCGCGATATGCAAGCAGCTTGTGGAGTTGATGGGCGGAACCATCTTTGTGGAGAGTGAAGAGGGCAGGGGCTCCATCTTCCGCTTTATGCTGCCCTTCGTGAAGGAAGAGATGGAAGCGGAGACAGTGCCATATTGAGCCGAAAGGCTGTCCAAGCTGATGCCGGGACAGCTTTTTTTGATGTGTGGAGGGTAACGGGTCTAGATAAAAACGAGCAGGCTGCGGAAGATCCCGCAGCCTGCTCGTTTAGGCAGACCTAAGAAAGTAATAACACTCTAATGCATGTACATGAGTCCTACAGTTGCCGGGCCACAATGGCTGCCGATAACACAACCGGCATGGATAACAGCAATTTCTTCTACGTCAGTTTGCTCCCGGAGCGCCTTTTCTAGAAATTTGGCATCCTCTTCGGCCAGAGTATGGGCCACAATCAGCAGCTCTTTATCCATTTCTTTGGCATTCAAGAGTGCATGCTGCAGCATTTGTTCCACAGCCTTTTCTTTCTTGCCGCGGACTCTGCTTACCGGCACGATGGCGCCGTCAATCAGCCGCAGTACCGGCCGGATCTTCAGCAGGCTTCCGATAAAATTCTGCATCCCCGAGCAGCGGCCGCCCATATATAAGTAGTCCAGTGTATCCACGACGAATTCCGTCTCGACCCGGCTGCGGCACTGCTCCAGCATAGCGGCGATCTCCGCGCTGCTGTGGCCTTTGGCGGCTGCCCGGGCAGCCTTCATGACGAGCAGCGCGATGCCCCCGCATAACGTTTCGGAGTCTACGACCCGGACGCGTCCTTCCGGAAATTCGCCTGCAGCCAGCAGGGCATTCTGATATGTAGAGGATAATGCAGAGGATAAGCCGACGTATACAGCATCTCCGCCGCTGGCGATGACCGGCTCGAAGGCCGCTATGAAATCAGCAGGTGACGGTGCAGCAGTTTTGGGCAAAGCTCCGTCTGCAGCGACCCTTTGGTAGACTTCCTCTGGTGTAATGTCCACACCATCCTTGTAGGTACCGTCCTGAAACACTACATACAGCGGAATGATGCCGATATCATACGTTTCCTTCCAGCCTTGCGGCAAATCGGAAGTGCTGTCAGAAAAGATTTTTACGATAGACATGAGTTTCTCCTTCACCGAATCTCGGATGACAATATGCATATTTAAGCCATATAATCTGTTTATTATACCAAGCCTATGGCGAATCTCAAACTAAAAATTAGGATCTGATAGAAAAAAGACTACCCGGAGCGGATAGTCTTTGACCGTATACTGCATTGCCGTGAAGGCATGCTGCTTATTTCTTAACGACAGGAATCCACACTTCGCATACATAATCGTCAGCTTGCGGATCACCGGGAGGATAGAGCTCGAACTCCGGCCCGCCAGCATGCTCATAACCAGTGCCGGGGAACCATTCCTGAAAAATCCGCTCCCAGACGTTTTGGATGGCATGCGGCATCGGACCTGTTGAAGTGAATACCGCCCAGTTAGCTGCTGGAACAACGGCAGTTTCAAAGCCCTGCGGGTCAGCGGCAGCCTCTGCTTCTACTCCGATCCAATAGGACAGCATTTCCCTCTCCATGTCCATGCTCATACAGATACCGAGCCAATTTTTGTCTGCAGCAAGCTGAATCAGTTGGTCCGAAGTACCGTCACTGTTGCATTCATTCCAGAACTCTGGGATTCTGCGATGATTCTCCCCGTCCCGGGTGGTCACCTCCATTGATTTGCCGATAACGTTAAAAGCCGGTTTCTCCACGATCTTGTAGTCCATTTCCTGATCTCCCTTCAATGATAGATGGAAAGAGAGGCGGGGGAACGCCTTTAGCTTCACCCCGGGTTCGCGCGCGGCAGAAGGAGACAATCCGTGTGCTTTGCGGAACGCCTTGGCGAACGACTCCGGAGAATCATATCCGTATTTCAGCGCTACATCCAGCACTCTGATCTTTGAGCTGGCCAGCTCCTGAGCTGCCCGGGTCAATCTGCGCCTGCGGATATAGTCTGCCAACGTAAAGCCGGTCAGCATGCTGAACATGCGCTGGAAATGGAATGGAGACACATGAGCAATCTTCGCGATATCCTCGATGCGCAGCTGCTCTGTCATTTTCCTCTCCATATAGTCCAGGGCTTCCTTCATTCGGATCAGCCATTCCAAGTGTGCCATCTCCCTTTGACTTCATCCTATCATGCCATGAGTGACCAGTCCTGTTATTCTGTGCTCATTAATGACAGGTTCGTTTCCACAGTATAACCGATTAGAGGACAGGCTGTCAGTTCCCTAAACGGTAGACTCTGGCTTCATAAGGCCGCAGCGTTCCCCGTTCTCCGGCTGCCGGCTCGTCAGGATAATTGCCGATAATGGTTTCTTTTACGGCGGCGAGCTCTGCAGGAAGCTCTACCGTCTGTGGAGTCTCGCTGAAATTCAGCAATACCAGCCATTGTTCATCCTCCAGCGTACGGGTGTAGGCATAGATATCCTCATGCTCAGGCAGCAGCAGCTCGTAATCGCCGTAAGCCATAATGAGATGCTTTTTGCGCAGGGCGATCAGCTTCTGATAGTAATAAAAGACGGAATCTGAATCGGCCAGCGCCTGTTCAACATTGATCTCTGTATAGCGCGGATTAACCTTCAGCCAAGGTGTCCCTTCGGTAAAGCCGGCATTATCCGTAGCATCCCACTGCATAGGTGTGCGTGCATTGTCACGGCCTTTGATATGGATCGCCTGCAGAATCGAATCATGATCAGCTCCGCCTTCGGTGACCTTTTCCCGGTACATGTTCAGTATTTCGATATCTTTGTAGTCTTCCAGCAACGGGAATTTGACGTTCGTCATCCCGATTTCTTCACCCTGGTAAATGTACGGCGTACCCTTCAGCGTGTGCAGCAGAGTGGCAAGCATTTTAGCAGAGATGACCCGGTATTCCCCGTCATTGCCGAACCGCGAGACCATCCGGGGCTGGTCATGGTTATTAAGGTAGAGGCTGTTCCAGCCGCGGTCAGCGAGACCGACCTGCCATTTGTGCAGAATCTCCCGCAGGCCCTTCAGCGTCCAGGGGATCACATTCCACTTGCCGCCCGGGCCGGAGTCGACGTCCATATGCTCGAACTGGAACACCATCTGCAGCTCGTGGCGGTCTTCGTCCGTATAGAGAATAGCATCTTCCACACTCGCTCCGGGCGTTTCGCCAACCGTCATGATATCGTATTTAGACAGCACTTCACGGTTCATTTCCTGTAAAAATTCATGGACCCGCGGGCCGTTCATATAATATTCGCCGCCGCCGGCCAGTTCGCCGGGAGCCAGCCCCTCGTGATGAGCCGAAGGCAGGCCTTCTACTTTGGAGATCATATTGATTACGTCCATGCGCAGCCCGTCTACTCCTTTGTCGAGCCAGAAAGCGATCATCTTATGCAGCGCTTCGCGCAGCTGCGGATTCTCCCAGTTGAGGTCTGGCTGCTTGCGGGAGAACAGATGAAGATAGTATTCACCGGTAGCTTCATCCAGCTCCCAGGCCGGTCCGCTGAAGATCGAGCTCCAGTTGTTTGGAAGCTCGCCGTTTGGACCGCCCGGACGCCAAATATAATAATCACGGTAAGGATTATCCTTGGAGGAACGGGATTCTGCGAACCAGGCATGCTCATCGGAGGAGTGGTTGATGACGAGGTCCATCATCAGCTTAATGCCGCGTTCATGCAGCCCGGCAAGCAGCTCCTCCCAGTCGTGCAAGGTACCGAATTCATCCATAATATCCTCGTAATCACTGATGTCGTACCCGTTATCATCATTCGGCGATTTATAGACCGGAGATAGCCAGACCACATCGACACCTAGCTTCTGCAGGTAATCCAGCCGGGAGATAATGCCTTGCAGATCTCCAATTCCGTCTCCGTTGCTGTCCTGGAAGCTCCGGGGGTAGATTTGGTAGACAACGGCTTCTTTCCAAAAGGCTCTGTTCATTTCAACGACTCCTTTGAATTTGGTTTGTTATATACCCACATAAACAATCTAAGCTGAACTTTGAAATTTTACTAGAATGGGCAGCAGTAACGGAGGGGAAGCTTGGAACTGTAGGAGCGATAGCGTTCGCCTTTGTTCACAGATTTCAACCGCCTATCGGTTCAAATCAAGAAATCAGTGAACAACAGTGACCGGAAGTCCGAGCATTCCCCGCAGTTACGGCGTAAGCCTATTGAGCAGATTTTCCAGTTCAGCTTACATAAAAAGCCCCGAAAGCCATAAGCCTCCGGGGCATTAAGAATTATGCCGTTACTGGGGTGCCCTCAGCAGTAACGCTGCTTAGCCCGTTCACAGTATACTCCTTGCCGTGAATCGTAAGTGCCGCCGGAACATCGGTTTCATTGACAACCGTAACCTGTAGATCAGTAACGATAACCTTCAGCCGTGAGCCGCGGAACATGATTTTGAACGAATACGATGTCCAGTGTCCCGGATTGGAAGGCTTCAGGATCAGCCGGTCTGCTTGAACGCGCAATCCGCCAAAGCCGTGTACAATCGACATCCACGTTCCTGCCATACTGGTGGTGTGGCAGCCGTCTTCCGTATCATTATTGTAGTTGTCGAGATCCAGTCTCGAAGTACGCAGGTACATTTCATAAGCTTTTTCCTTGTAGCCCAGCTCACAAGCCAGAATGGCATGGATACAAGGGGAGAGGGAAGACTCATGAACAGTAATCGGCTCGTAGAAGTCGAAATTCCGTTTTTTGGTGTCCAGATCATAGCGGTCACCAAGGAAATACAATCCCTGAAGCACATCGGCCTGTTTAATGAAGCAGGAACGAAGGATGCGGTCCCAGGACCATTTTTGGTTAAGCGGTAGGTTCTCCGGCAGAACATCCTTTACCTGAATGATTTCCTTGTCGAGGAAACCGTCCTGCTGCAGGAAGATGCCAAGCTCTTCATCGGACGGATAATACATTTTGCTGATAATTTCATTCCACTGGGCGGTTTCGCTGTCTGCAAGCTCCAGTTTGTCGGCGAGCTCGGCATAACGGGAACTTTCATTTTCCTGCAGGTACGCCAGCGCTTCCAGTGTATATTCCATGGTCCAGGCAGCGATCCGGTTCGTATACCAGTTGTTATTAACGTTGTTCTCGTATTCGTTCGGACCGGTTACGCCGAGCATCACATACTGATCCTTGCGCGGTACATAATGTACACGTTCTTCCCAGAAGCGGGAGATCTCCACCAGTACCTCAAGGCCGTATTGGCCCAGGTAAGCCTTGTCGCCAGTGTAGTTCACATAGTTGTAGATCGCATAGGCAATGGCACCGTTGCGGTGAATTTCCTCGAAAGTAATCTCCCACTCGTTGTGGCATTCTTCGCCGTTCATAGTCACCATCGGATAAAGTGCACCCTTTTTGAAGCCGAGCTTGCGGGCGTTTTCCTTGGCCTTTTCCAGATGCTTGTAGCGGTAGATCAGCAGATTGCGGGCAATGGTGGAATCCGCAGTACTCAGATAGAATGGCACACAATACGCTTCGGTATCCCAGTAAGTGCTGCCGCCGTATTTTTCACCCGTGAAGCCTTTAGGCCCGATATTCAGCCGGTCATCTTCGCCGGTGTAGGTCTGATTAAGCTGGAAAATGTTAAAGCGGATCGCCTGCTGTGCCGAGACATCCCCTTCAATAATAATGTCGCTTTCCTTCCATTTGTCGCCCCATGCTGCAGCCTGTTCAGTCAAAAGCGTCACAAATCCGGCTTCCCGGGCGCTGTTCAGCGCGGTATGGGCCGCCTCTACAAGCTGGCCGAGTCCGTAATTTCGGGAGGTCACATTGGCGGCATATTTATAGATAACCACCTGATCACCGGCCTGTACCGCAAGGCTGACTTTACTAGCCACGTATTTCTCCTGCTCAATTGCTTCAGGTGTCGTTGTAAGCTTTTCACCATTGACCAAAATGTCGTAGGCAAACGCCGAAGTCACATGGAAATCAAGCTTCTTCGTTTTGAGGGTCAGGTATCCGCCTTCCGCTTCGCTTTTCTTCTCCACTTCGTTCCAGAACTTCTCATCGTAGTTGGAGTCCTTGTTCTTGATGTCGCCGTCGAGGTAAGGAGTGATCGTAAGCTGTCCGGCAAAATTCACCGGAATAATGGAATAGCGGATGGCGCCGATCTCGTGGCGGGCCATGCTGACAATGCGGATGCTCTCCACCTGAACCTCTTTGCCGTCTTCAAGGGTGGCGGTGAAGCTGCGGGACAGCGTGCCTTCCTTCATATTAAGCACACGGCGGAACTGGCTTACAGTGCAGGCAGCCAGATCGAGCGGAGTACCGTCCAGGTCAATATTGATCCCAATCCAGTTGGTGCTGTTCAGCACTTTGGCAAAATACTCCGGATAGCCGTTTTTCCACCAGCCGACCCGTGTTTTGTCAGGATAGTACACACCCGCCATATAACTGCCCTGCAGGCTGTGACCGCTGTACTGCTCTTCAAAGTTCGCTCTGCCGCCCATATAGCCGTTCCCGATGCTGAATACGCTCTCGGAAATTTCCTGGGTCTGCGGATCGAAGGACTCTTCAATGATGGACCATTCATCAATTTTCAAATATTGTTTCATTGTTTTTTGGCTCCTTTTAAATGAGAGATGATATAAATGGAACTATGAGTTCGATGGTACGGTCTACGTGGGGCCGCTGCGAATACAAAAGGATGTTACGATCGCTGTTGTCCCCGGATGCTCAGATGAAAACTATAGGGTAAGCATCCGGGGACAAAGGCGAACGCTGGCGCTTCTGCACATTCCTTTTGCCTTCTCCGCTGATTACGTATCTCCGGTTCTCTCACAAATAGTTCTTTTATAAAGAGAGTAGGGCATGAACAAACAACTTACAGTTAGCTGTTACTATTCATCAAACAGCAGCAAATAATTCCTGCAGCTTGGCGACACTGATCTGGGCGAGGGAAGGTACGACGAAGTTCGCTTCAGCCAGCGTTTCCGGTGAACCGATGCCTACGCTGCTCATACCCGCACGGTTTGCAGCAAGGATTCCTGCTTCTGCATCTTCGAAGACGACGCAGTGCTCTGCCGGTACAGACACCGCCTGGGCACCCAGCAAGAACACTTCAGGATCAGGTTTCGCTGCACTGGTATGCGTACCGTCGATGATTGCATCGAAGTAGGGAGTCAGGCCGGTGTTGTTCAGAATCGTCATCGCATTTTTGCTGGCTGACCCGAGGGCTACCTTGATGCCGACTTCACGGCATTCCTTCAGGAAGGATAGCGCGCCCGGCAGAATCTCGGAGCTGTCCATTTTGGCGATGTATTCCACATAGCGGTTGTTTTTTTGCTCGGCAAGCCGTGCTTTTTCCGCTTCGTCAAACTCAAGTCCGCCAATTTCCAGCAGGATATTCAGCGAAGCGGCCCGGCTGACGCCCTTAAGGCGCTCATTGTCCTGCTCGGTGAACACAAATCCGAGTTCTTCGGCAAGCTCTCTCCAGGCGATAAAATGATATTTGGCGGTGTCGACGAGCACGCCGTCCAAATCAAACAAACAAGCTTTAATTACTGACATGTTGAACCTCCTAAAAGTTTTGTGAGCATAGCTTCTCGAAATAGCTTCGTACAAAACTCACTTCGGAAGCATATGCCTAAGTTTTGTGAGCATACCTTCCTGAATGGCTTCGTACAAAACTTGCATCAGAAGCGTGCAGCTAAGTACTTATGAGATGAAGGTTGTTTTAACGCTGCAGGTTTAGCGCAAACGTTTGTACAACATTCGAAAAAATAAATGAAGCATGGGATTGCTTCATTTATTCTTGAATCTTGGTCATTTCTTCCCTGGAGCATACATAGAAGATTCTCTAACGATCAAACGGTGGGGAATGACGAAACGGTTTGTATATCCGGCATCATTATCCGGCTTCTGGATGCTTTGGATCAACACCTGGGAGGCCGTATAACCAAGATGATAAATACCGATGTCAATACTGCTGATCGGCGGGCTGGACAATTCCGAGAGCGGGATGTTGTTAAAGCTGACAATCGCCAAATCCTCGGGTACCTTGTATTTCAGTTCGTTCAGACCGCGCAGCACCCCGAAAGAGACCATATCATCGACGGCAACAAGCGCTGTCGGGCGGTTCGGGAGATTCATAAAGAATGACATGGCCCGGTAGCCGCTATCCTGCAGAAATTCGCCCTCCACAATCCATTCCGTCCGCATCTCCAGACCGCTGCTTTGCATGGCTTTGCGGTATCCTTCAAGACGGTCGCGTGAAACGATGAGATTAGGCGGCCCGCTGACAAAGCCGATGCGCTCATGTCCCATAGAAATCAGATGGTTCGTAGCATCAAAGGCTGCCATGACATTATCGTTATCCACGGATAATATATCCTCATAGCGGTCGCTTCGTCCAATAAGGACAAAGGGATAACCGCCGGATTCGAGAAAATCAATAACCGCATCATCTTTACGTGAGTACAGCAGAATAACGCCGTCCACCCGGCGCCCTTTGAGCAGGCGGGAGACAGCCTCCAGCTCTTCCTTCTCGTTTGCTCCGGAACTAATCAGCACATCATAGCCGGACCGGCTGGATTGGGTAACAATCCCGCGGATCAATTCCATAAAGAACAGATTGGAGAAAAGCTCCTCAGCAGGCTTCGGCAAGATAATACAAATGCTGTTGGTTGTTTTCGAGACCAGGCTCTTAGCCATCATATTCGGAGTGTAGCCCATTTCCTCCATGATTACTTTAACTTTACGGGAAGTTTCTAGGCTGATTCTGGGATGGCCTGACAACACCCGGGATACCGTGGAGGGAGAAACTCCCGCTTTCTTAGCCACATCCTTAATGGTAACTGTCATAGAAACCTCCTTCATGGAACCGTTTGCTTTACAAAGTAATATTAATCGAAGTGCTGTTAATTGTAAATAGAGAAAGTCCGGCTTCAGGCTCTATACAGGTGATTTTGGAGGAATTGCAAAGAAAAGCGGCTCATTATTGCATGTTTCTACAGAGAAATCGGCAGGACCGGAGAAAACCGGTCAAACAGGAGCAAAGCCAAGGCCAGAGAAGGGAAATGAGCCGTAATGTAGTGTGCAAACGGTTTTTGCTGAAAAATCATTTCAATAACAGCTATATTAGCTTTTTGTTCTGTGCAAATATGTGCAACGTAATAAAAAAAATTCAGCGATAACTATACCATATTTCCATACAATTAATAAAAATGGCTGTTGACAACGCTTTAATTTACGGAATAATATGGTTAACAGAACTTAGAAGCGCTTACATGTCTTTATTTCGGGCAATTTTTGCTGTACGCACAAAGATTTGTCTGCTTTAGGTCAGTAACCCTTTTATTGCAAACGTTTGCGCTAATGTTCACAAGTTTCAATGAGCCATTCAGCGATTTTGAGAAGGAGGTGTGGGCTTATTCAGGTCTAAGCAGCCGGACGACCGGAAGTGGCGGTAAATTTAACATGAATGCACTACCCGCGCAACTGAAGGAAAACATCATTAGGGGGGCTTAAAGGAATGAAATTAGCTTTGTGGAGCAAAAAGGCTTTTGCGGTCAGTATGATTATTGTTCTAGTGTGCTCCTATTTTTCTTTTCCGGCATCAAAGGTACAGGCTGCTGCAACCAAGGCATTTCTGGTCGGCACACTTCAGTCGGAATTGTCTACAGAGGCGAATCCTACGAATGACTGGAATCCGGCAGCTACTGTAACGGAAATGACGTATACGGACAACGGCACTTATAAGTTTTCTGGCTTATTGCCTGCCGGAACCTATGAGTACAAGGTTGCGCTTAACGGCACCTGGGATGAGAGCTATGGCTTCAGCAGCTATACCAATCCCAGCGGGAAAGACAATGGCGGCAATATTGTGCTTACACTTGCTGCCGAGACAACCGTAACCTTTTATTACAACGACATTACTAAGAAAATCGCAGATTCCACGTATTACACACCGCTAGCTCAGGATAAGCTGCCAAGGCTGGTTGGCTCTCTGCAGACAGAGCTGGGCGATACCAGTGATAATTCAGCGGCTGATGCCAAGACAGTGCTTGCAGACACTAATTTTGACAATGTATACGAGAATAGAGTTAATCTGCCCAAGGGCGAGTATTCGTACAAGATTGTGGTTCCAGGAGCCACTCCGGCAGATGACAAATCGTACCCTGACGCGGATCTGACCCTGAGCCTGCCTGCGGATCTGCCGGTAACCTTCCAGTATAATGCACTGGATCACGGGGTCAGCGCCAAGTTTACGGCTCCGGCAAACCCGGGAACTGTAAAACCGGTTGCTGAAGGCAGTATCCGGATTCACTACAGCCGTACCGCAGGTGATTATTCCGATCAGGGCCTGTGGCTGTGGGATGATGTAGCGGCTGGCTCCGCGGGCTGGCCATCGGGTGCAACTGCATTTCCAGAAGGACAGACCGATTCCTATGGAGCCTATGTGGATATTCCGCTCAAAACCGGTGCCAAAAAAGTCTCCTTCCTCGTCGTTAACCGGGTGAATGAAGCCAAAGACGGCGGAAATAAGACGTTCCTCATCAATACCCCGCAAACCAACGAAATCTGGATCAAGCAAGGCTCTGATATGGTAACGCCTTATGAGCCGGTATCCCTGCCTGCGAATACGGTCCGGATTCACTATGTTAGAACAGATAGTAAGCAGAGCGACTACGGATTATGGCTGTGGGATGACGTGGCCAAAGCGCCAAGCACCTGGCCGTCCGACGCCGTTCCTTTTGCGGCTGAGCATGTGGACCGCTTCGGTGCTTATGCCGATATCACGCTGAAAGACAATGCGAAGAAGCTCGGTTTCCTTGTCGTGAAGCCCTCAAACGGTGATAAAGACGGCGGCGACAAAGCTTTTAGCCTGCTGGACCGTTACAATCAGCTGTGGATCAAAGAAGGCGATAATAATGTTTATGTATCCCCGTTCGGCGAACAGCCGGTGGGATTAGTATCGGCGGAAGTGCTGTCTGCCAGTAAAATCCTGCTCGGGTTTACTTTAACCGACGGACTGGATGCAGCAGCACTCAAGAGTGCGATCACAGTAAAGGACAAAGAAGGTACGACTGTACCTGTGTCTGCTGTGAAGATCACGAGCACTACTTCAATTGAGGTGGACACAGCGGCCTTTGATTTGGAGAAGGCACCGCTGAGTGTCACTTATTCAGGCAAAACCGTATCCGCTTCCAGCGGGTGGAGAATGCTTGATGAGATGTATAATTACACGGGCGATGACCTCGGGGCAACATATCATGCAGCTGACAAATCGGCCACGCTGAAGCTGTGGGCACCTATGGCCAGCAGCGTTGTTGCGAACGTGTACAATAAGTCCAATTCAGCCGAGGTAGTCGGCCGGGTAAGCCTGACCAAAGGTGAGCAAGGGGTCTGGTCGGCAGAGCTCAAGGCTTCTGACATCACAGGCGTAAGCGGTGAGCAGGATGTCCGCGGCTACTACTACCAGTATGAGGTAACGAATAACGGGGTTATGAAGCATGTACTAGATCCTTATGCTAAGTCAATGGCCGTATTCACCGTTGATACTACAGGTGCAGCAGGTGCGGACGGAGATACCGTCGGCAAAGCGGCGATCGTTGATCTGAGCCGGACCAATCCGGACAGCTACCATGCAGCGGATATTGCAGGCTACGAGAAACGTGAGGATGCCGTTATTTATGAGGTGCATTTGCGCGACTTTACGTCTGATGTATCCATTGAGAGCAGTCTTAACGGCGAGCGCTGGGGTTCCTATGCCGCTTTTGCCAAGAAACTCGATTATATTAAATCTCTTGGTGTGACCCATATTCAGCTGCTTCCGGTGATGGCCTGGTATTACGGGGACGAGACGAAGATGGGACAGAGAGAATCGGACTATTCGGCCCAAAACAATGAGTATAACTGGGGGTATGATCCGCAGAGCTATTTCTCCCCGGACGGTGCCTATTCACAGAATCCGGCCGATCCCGAAGAGCGGATCAAGGAACTGAAAGGTCTCATTGATGCTGTACACGAAGCCGGAATGGGTGTCATTCTGGACGTTGTATATACGCATATGGCGAAGAAGGAATTCTTAAACGATATCGTGCCAAACTATTATGCATTCCAGGATGCGGGCGGCAACTTTATCGGCGGTTTCGGCAATAACCTGGCTACCAATCATAAAATGGCGGAGAAACTAATGGTCGATTCCGTCAAATACTGGTTCAGCGAATACAAAATAGACGGTATGCGCTGGGATATGATGGGGGATGCCACGCAGGATGCGGTGCAGGCGGCTTATGATGCTGCTGCGGCGATCAATCCTAAGGCACTGTTTATCGGAGAGGGCTGGGTAACCTTTGGTGGTGCAGCTTCCGATCCGTCGCTTGCAGGCAAGGGTGCCGATCAGCAGTGGATGGACCAAACGGATAGCGTCGGCGTGTTCTCTGATGAGTTCCGCAATGAGCTTAAATCAGGTTATGGTTCGGAAGGGGAGCCGAGATTCATCACTGGCGGAGCCCGTTCCATTTCCACCATCCTGAATAATATCAAGGCGCAGCCGTCCAATATACCTGCAGATGATCCGGGTGATGTTGTACCCTACATCGAAGCCCATGATAATCTGACGCTGCATGATGTTATTGTGCAGTCGATTAAGAAGGACCCGGCAATTCCGGAGAATGAGCTGGAAATCCAGAAGCGGATCAGACTCGGCAACACACTGGAGCTGACTTCACAGGGGACGGCTTTCCTGCAGGCGGGTCAAGAATATGGCCGTACGAAGCAATGGCTGGGTACAGGTGTACCTGAGCAGAAATATACCGAGATGAAGGATGCTGCCGGCAAATCTTTTGGCTATTTTATCCACGATTCTTATGATTCATCGGATGCAATCAACCACTTCGACTGGGCGAAAGTGACGGATGAAGTGAGCTTCCCGGTACAAAATACGACCAAAGATTATACAGCCGGGCTTATTGAGCTCAGAAGATCCACGGATGCGTTCCGCCTGGGTGACAAGAGCATGGTCGATTCCAATGTTTCGCTGATCCAGGCACCGGAAGTGAAAGCGACCGATCTGGTAATCGGCTACAAGAACAAAGCAACGGATGGCACAGGCATCTATTATGTCTTTGTTAACGGAGATGATAAAGCAAGAACACTTTCGTTGTCTGAGGATTTGACCGGAGGCGTTGTACTTGCTGATAATGATGAAGCTGGTGTAACGGCTATTCCGGCTGAGGATCAGAGCGGGTTTACGCTGACCAGTTCTTCAATTACAATTCAGCCTTTGACAGCGGTTATTATTAAAATGGACGCTGCCGCAGTTGTCCTCACTTCACTTGAAGCGGATAGTGCGGATTACTCCCTCCAGATCGGCACCACGCACCAGTCGGCTGTCTATGCCAAATACGATGACGGCAGCAAACGTAATATTACGAACGCAGCAGTCTATGTTTCCGATAAACCGGATGTGGCAGCCGTTAATAGTAAAGGTGTAGTTACAGGGATAAAAGCCGGAACGGCAACGATTACGATTTCATACGGCGGGCGTTCCGCGGCTGTAACGGTTAAGGTGGTTAAAGAAGCTGTAGACAACAAGCGTTATGTTGAATTCACCTATGTCCGTCCCGACAAGGATTATACCGACTGGAATATCTGGGTCTGGAATACAGGGGCCAAGAATGACCAGATTGATTTCACGACCTTTAAAGACGGCAAGGCCAGCGTGCTGATTGAAGTAGCACAGAATGCTACAAGTGTAGGTTTCGTACTCCGCAAAGGCACAGACTGGAATACAGGCAAACAGGATTATCCGGATGACCGTGTTATTCCGCTGACCGCAGGCGAGCAATTCACCAAGGTTATTGTAACCAGCCAGGTGAAGGAGCTGGACATTAAGCCATTTATAAGCGGTCTGGTGATGAAGGACGGAACCATAACCTTCATGTACCGTGATGATGCACTGTTCCGCAGCGGAAATCAGGCTGACATTGAGCAGGCAGTGGTAAAGGTAAACGGTACCGAGTATCCGCTGGTCTATGATGCTGCAAATGAATGGTTTACTTATGTGCTGACAGGGGTGAAGGAAGGAACCTACAAGTATACCTTCCTGATTACCAAGGATGGGGTTACCGAGGAACTGTCAGACCCGAAAAATACGGTTAACGGTGAATCGGCAGTAATTTACCATAATCCTGATGTCACTATAACAGCTACAGTACAGCCGCAAGCGGTGACCTCTAATGAGAATGCTGTTGTGACGGTCAAAGCAGCTTCTGCGGAAGCAGTGTCTTACAAGGAAGGTTTCATGGACTTGACCGCTCTGGGCGGACCGGCGAAGGTTAAGCTTGATATGGAGCTGCTGAAGCAGACGATTGCAGTGAAAGATACGGTAACGGCAGGAACCAAAACGATTCCAATTACGCTGATTGACCAGTACGGCAACAGCCATACAGGGAACACGGCCGTTGAGGTAAAAGCCAGAACGTATACGGGAGCTAAGCTCGATTTCGACTGGGATGAGGCGCGGATTTATTTTGCGCTCACAGACCGGTTTGCGGATGGCGACCTGACGAACAATGAGAATGTGGACAAAACTCATCTGGAAGCCTATCACGGCGGGGATTTCCAGGGGATGATCGACAAGCTGGATTACCTGCAGGAGCTTGGCATTAACACGCTCTGGATTTCACCTATTGTCGACAATATCGACTTCAACAAAGGCATTGATTTCGGCGGTACACAGTATGCTTATCATGGCTATTGGGCCAAAGATTTCACCCAGCTGGATGAGCATCTCGGCGATATGGCCACCTTCAAGCAGCTGATTGAGAAGGCACATGACAAGGGCATCAAAATTATGGTTGATGTTGTGCTGAATCATGCCGGCTACGGGCTTGAAGCAGGCGACAGCTACGAAGGTGTTACTGCCGAGGATAAAGCGCGCTTTGACGGAATGCTCCGCACAGACAACGTTTCGGCGGATACCGATCCGGTCAAGGGCGAGCTGGCAGGCTTGCCGGATTTCAAGACAGAGGATCCTGCCGTGCGCCAGCAAATTATCGACTGGCAGACAGGCTGGCTGGGCAATGCACGGACTGACCGCGGAGATACGATTGACTATTTCCGTGTGGATACAGTCAAGCATGTAGAGAGCACAACCTGGAAAGCATTCAAGAACGCATTGACTGTTATCGACCCAAGCTTCAAGCTGGTCGGCGAATATTACGGCGGTACAATTGACAGTGACGGCGGCAATCTGCAGTCTGGTCAAATGGATGCGCTGCTTGACTTTGGCTTCAAGAATGCAGCCAAAATTTTCACCGACGGCAAAATCACAGATGTAGATGCATACCTGCAAGACCGTGAATCTAAGCTGGACAATACTAAGACTATGGCTCAATTCCTGAGCAGCCATGACGAGAACGGCTTCCTCTCTGATTACGTGGACGGAGATCAAGGCAAGCTGATGATCGCGGCAGCGCTGCAGATTACGGCTAAAGGCCAGCCAGTTATCTATTACGGGGAAGAGCTTGGCCGTTCCGGCAGCAACGCAGGAGATATGGCCAAGGGAGAGTTCAGCGAGAACCGCGGAGATATGCCGTGGGATCAGCTGACAGCGGAGCAGGGGCTTCATGATCATTATCAGAAGCTGCTGAACATCCGGGCCCAGTATTCCAAAGTGTTCTCCAAAGGCACACGCTCGAAGCTGGCCGGTTCGGATGACCTGGGATACCTTGCTTTCAATAAGCAGTACGGAACCGAAAATGTGGTTACGGTTATTAATACGGGAAAAGATGCTTTGACGGTGAGTATACCGGTGCCGTTTGTCGCAGCTGCAGTTGTAAAAGATGAATACAGCGGCAAAACGTATACGGTATCCGGTGATCAGAAGGTGAGTATTAATCTTCCGGGCAGAGATGGAGGCGGAACAGTAATTCTGGCAGCAGTGCCTGAAGTGAAACCGACGCCAACACCAACACCAACGCCAACGCCAACGCCGAAACCGACTGCAACAGCAACAGCAACAGCAATACCAACACCAACACCAACACCAACACCAACATCAGTAACACTTCCGGGATCTATCCCCAGTTCCGTACCTGCGGCAACACCTGCTGCCGGCACACAAACAATTAGTCTAGACAGTCTAAAAGCCGGCAAGGACGGGAAGGTTACAATAGCTGTTGCTGCATCCGCAACGTCGGTATTGCTGCCGATTCAGGCTGCTGCAGCACTCGGCACGAATGATCTCGTTCTGCACATGGGAGAGGTCGCTGTGACTTTGCCTAACGAAGTATTGCTTAAACTTCAAGGCTCACTTAGCGGATCAGATGCGGAAGGCGCGCAGATTCTATTCGGCACAACCCCGCTTCAAGAGAATGCAGTGAATTCTCTGTTGAGCGGACTGAACAAGGATAATACCCGCGTAACCACGGCATCAAAAGTATATGATTTCTCGCTGTTCATGCTTAAAAAGGACGGCACACGCATTCCGGTAACTGCATTTGCAGCTCCGGTTGAGCTTACCCTTAAGTTCAGCGGAAATGTAAATACAGAGTTACTTGGAGTTTACTTTGTAGGTGATAATAACCTACTTGAGTATGTGGGCGGAACTGTGAACGGGGATCAAATTACAGCAGAGGTATCGCATTTCAGTAAATACGCGGCACTTGAGCTGAATAAGTCCTTTGAGGACGTTCCTGCTCTGCATTGGGCAGCTCAAGCGGTTAAATCGCTCAGTGCGAAACAAATTGTAACAGGTGTGACGGCATCCGAATTCAAACCGGATGTAAGTGTCACCCGTGCGGAATTTACCGCTCTGCTGATTCGTGCACTGGGAATCAAAGCGGAAGGGCAAGCTTCATTCAGCGATGTCAGTGGAGATGCCTGGTATGCTTCTTATGTGGCGGCAGCTGTCAGCCAAGGTATTGTTTCCGGACGCAGCGCTGATGTCTTTGCTCCGAATGCTGCGATCAGCCGCGAGGAAATGGCGGTCATGGTGATCCGTGCGCTGGAAGTGAAGCAGGGTAAGAAAACAAACCCTGGCTCCTCACCTGCGGCGTTCGCGGATGCCGGCACCATCAGTTCATGGGCAGCAGACTATGTAAACACTGCGGCTGAGCTTGGGCTGATACAGGGCAGAGAGAACAAGCGATTTGCGCCTAAGGCAATGATGACACGCGCGGAAAGCGCACAGGTTATTTACAAATTGCTGGCTGAATAAATTCCCGTTTAACGCTAAACGGCACTCTTCATCAAAGTGAAGAGTGCCGTTTTTGTGTTCTTATTTGCTAAGAGAGATTACAGCATTGCTTTAATGGCGGTATATCCATACGCCGGAAGCTTAAGGGTGAGTTTGCCCCGCTCAGCCCGCAGGGAATCGCCGCTGAACAGATCCTGCCAATCCCGCTCTTCTACATCGAGCCGGAAGGTCTGGGCGGTCTCTTCCGTATTCATGAGAACGATGATTACTTCATCGCCCATGCTGCGTTCAAAGGCGAGCTTGCTGCCGTCCCGGCCGGCTTCAAGGAACTTGAAGGAGCCGCTGCGCAGTGCAGGGTGATTTCCGCGGATTTCAATCAGCTTGCGGTAGAAGCTGAACAGGTCATGATCCTGCTTCGCGGGATCCCATTCCATGCATTTGCGGCAGCCCGGATCATTCTCTCCGTCCATACCGAATTCATCTCCGTAGTAGATGCAAGGCGTGCCCATAAAGGTGAACTGGAACAGCACAGCCAGCTTGAATTTCTTTTTGTCGCCGCCGGCAAGGGTTAAGAGACGTGCCGTATCATGGCTGTCCAGCAGGTTGAAGGCCACTTCGCTGGCTTGCAGCGGATAGCGGGACAGCTGTTTGCCAATTGCATTGGCGAAGCCTTCCGCATCAAGCGCGCTGTTGACGAAGAAATCAAGTACGGCATCCGTGAACGGGTAGTTCATCACGGCGTCGAATTTATCGCCTTCCAGCCAAGGAGCAGACTCATGCCAGATTTCGCCAAGAATATAGGCTTCCGGATTGGCGTTCTTCACGACCTTGCGGAATTCACGCCAGAAGCCGTGATCTACTTCGTTGGCTACATCCAGGCGCCATCCGTCGATACCGACCTCTTTGATCCAGTATTCTGCAACCTTCAGGAGATATTCTTTTACTTCAGGGTTCTCTGTGTTAAGTTTCGGCATATGCGGCTCAAACGAAAAAGCATCATAGTTAGGAATGTTATCCACTACCTGAAGCGGGAATTCACGGACATGGAACCAGTCTTTGTAGCGGGAGTTCTCCCCATGCTCGAGCACATCCAGGAACGGGGCGAAGGTTCTGCCGGAATGGTTAAATACGGCATCCAGCAGCACGCGGATCCCACGTTCATGGCAGGCGTCGACGAGCTTTTTGAGGGTCTGCACATCACCGAAATGAGGATCAACCTTCATATAATCTTCGGTGTCGTACTTATGGTTCGTAGTCCCGGCAAAAATAGGTGTGAAATAGATCCCGGTAATCCCGAGCTCTGTCAGATGATCCAAGTGATCTATAACACCCTGCAGGTCGCCGCCGAAGAAATTCTCAGGTGTAGGGGTTCCGCCCCATGGCTGCACATTCTCCGGGTTCAGGCTGGCATCCCCGTTAGCAAAACGCTCGGGAAAGATTTGATAAAAGACAGCATCCTTAACCCAGGCCGGAGGGGTGAAGACATCCCCGCGGTTGATGTAAGGGAATTCGAAGAGGCGGTTTGGATTTAATGGGCGTTCAGTTTGGAAATCGCTTTCTGTCATCCAGATTCGCTCGTGGCCCTTTTGCAGCAGGAAGCCGTATTTAAGCCGGCGGTACAAGGGAACAGATTCACACTCCCAGTAATCGAACATCGCATCGCTCGTAAAAAGCTTCATCGGGATCAGTTCTTTCGTAGTGTCCCATGCATATTTATCCCCGGCCCAGGCAAATACTTCTGTTAGATCACCTTTTTTGGCGCGCAGGCGAAGATGGATGGTTTCGTAATCGTAGGCATAAGACCAATTTAAGCGCGGGCGGTGATATACTGCTTCAAGCAACATGATAATTCCTCCTAAAAGTTTTGTTAGCACATGCATTCTCGACTAGTCATCGGGCAAAACTCGCATCGGAAGCATACACTAAAGTTTTGTGAGCATTTTCACCAAATAGAGATATAAGGATGAAATGGCGCTGAAATGGAAGCCTTGCCAGACAAAGCACTGGCTTTGTGCCACATTTGCACACATTGAACCTGAAATCCGCCCACAGCAAAAAGGCACAACCTAACGAAAAGCGTGTCCGAGGTTGTCCCTGATCAGTAACATTGCCTTTTAATTATATAAGAACAAGGGGCTATGCTTCGATTGTTTGCTGTAGGCAGGACTGGCTGCTCATAATGGTTTGGATTATAGCACGGAATATTTGGTCATTCAATACTATTGTACAAACCATTGCACAAATCTTCACAAGCGATAAGTTGGTTTGAAAAATGGGAAACCGGTACCTTCACCCTCAATTTTAAGATAAAGTACAGGGTTAGTGGTAAATAAGTATTCATTTTTGCATAAAAGCATGAGTAAATAAGAGTAATTATGTGAAAAATGAAGATATGTATCGGTTATATGATTTTTTTTGCGAAATATGGCCGAATACACTATGTGCAAACGTTTTAACAATTAACCTGACTGTTGTATTATGAATTTAGGAATGAAGCGCTTTCTAGAACTTGTTGAAGCGTATTCAGATGGATGGTTCGTATATAGTCACATTTTTTTAGATCCTCTGAAATCGTTTGCGCATGTTCTGCAGCATCATCTTAAGCACAAAGTGATATACAAAATCGGGAGGGGTTATCTGTAATGAAAATGAGAAAATGGATGATGGTCACGGCTGTTGCCGCAATGGCTACATCGCTGGCAGCATGCGGGGGTAACAACAACACAAATGGCGGTAACGCTGCAGCGACGAATGCTCCGTCAGAAAGCACAGCACCGGCTGAAAACAACGGTGGAGAAAACACTGGCGCTGAAACCGCACAAATCACCCCAGAGGATGGCGCATCTTTGGTAGTATGGGAAAGTAAGGAAGAAAGAGCTTTCACAGACGAGATTGCCAAGGAATTCACCGAAAAATACAATGTACCGGTGAAAGTTGAAGAGTTGTCCCCAGTTGAGCAAGTCACCAAGCTGTCCCAAGACGGTCCTTCCGGCTTGGCTGCAGACGTTATTCTGATCCCACATGACAACCTGGGCAGAGCTGCAAGTGCACAACTTTTGCTTCCAAACGACGTGTTTGAACAAGAAACCGTAAAGAACAATACGGAAGCTTCGATCATCGGTGCTAGTTATGACGGCATGCTGTACGGATATCCGCGTGCTGCTGAAACTTACGCTCTGTATTACAATAAGTCACTTGTTACTGAAGCGCCTAAGAGCTTTGATGATGTAATCGCCTTCGGCAAAACTTTCACCGACAAACCAAAAAATAAATATGGAATCATGTGGGAAGTCGGCAACATGTATTTCGACTATCCGTTCATCGCTTCCAACGGCGGTTATATCTTCGGGGATAACGGCACAAACAAAGATGATATCGGGATCAATACCGACGGTGCTATCCAAGGCTTGGCTGAATTTAAGAAACTGAAAGAAATTCTTCCAATCAACAGCGGCGATATTAACCCGGATATTAAGCGCAGTCTCTTCAACTCCGGCGATGTAGCAATGGATATCAACGGACCTTGGGAACTGGCTGGTTACAAAACAGCACTGGGTGACAACCTGGGGCTTGCGCCACTGCCGACTATCGGCGGCAAGACGGCTATCTCGTTTGCAGGCTTCAAGATCTTTGCGGTTAATGCATATACCCAATATCCAAATGCCGCTAAGCTGTATGCTGAGTTCGCATCCGGCAAGGATGCCCAGCTTAAGCTGAACAAACTGGTAGGATCGATCCCTACCAACCTGGAAGCTTTGGAAGATCCGCAAATCAAGGATGACCCTTATGTATCCGCATTTGCTGAACAAGCTAAAAACTCTCAGCCAATGCCATCAATCCCAGAAATGGGGAACGTATGGTCTCCTGTCAACGCAGCTCTTCCGGAAATCTGGGATAAAGGCGTAGACCCTAAGACTGCAATGGACAAAGCAGCCCAACAGATCAAAGATCTGAACAATGGCGCTTCACAATAAGCATCTGTAGGTCTTTTCCAACAGTATATTTATGAAATCAAATTGCCCGCCGCCTGGTAGCGGCGGGCGATTCTCTGATTTCCCAGGAGAGGAGAACGGAAGGGAAATGCAGCGACACCATACTAGAGCAACGATACTGTCTACATTGTTTATGGGATTGGGACAAATATATAACCGCCAATTTATCAAGGGTTTTATTTTTTTGATTGTAGAGGCATTAAGTTTAACTTACTTTATTCAGAACCTGGGACGCGCGGTTTGGGGTATCGTTACCTTGGGCACGACCTCCCAACATTTTGAGAAGGTCAAAGGGATTGCCAAGCTCGTCAAAGGTGATCATTCTATATTTATTTTAATTCAGAGTTTGATTACCATCATATTCTTCGTTCTTTTTCTGATTGCATGGTATATGAACATTAGAGATGCTCGCAATACTGGGGCTGCGAGAGATGCAGGCCATACCCCAGGCAATTTTAAACAGAGCATCCGTTATATCCTCGATTATAAGTTTGCGCAGACCTTTCTTATCCTGCCGTCTGTAGGCATTCTGTTATTCACAGTGATGCCGATCATCTTCATGGTCATGCTGGCGTTTACGAACTATTCTGCGCCTAACCATATGCCTCCAGCCAAGCTGGTAGACTGGGTTGGCTTCGAAACATTCCGCAGCTTACTGTTGCTTAAATCTTGGAGCCATACCTTCTACGGTGTACTTACTTGGACCATTATTTGGGCGGTATTATCTACGGTTACCACCTATTTCGGCGGTATGCTGGTCGCGATGCTGATCAGCCAGCAAGGTGTTCGTTTTAAAGGCATCTGGAGAGCTATTCTGATTATTCCTTATGCCATCCCGCAGATGATCTCACTCCTGCTCATGCGCAACCTGTTCAACGGCCAGTTTGGTCCGATTAACCAATATCTTAAGTTTTTCGGGCTTGGCGGACTTCCCTGGCTAACGGATCCCTTCTGGGCCAAAGTAACGGTTATCGTGGTTAACATGTGGGTCGGTATTCCGGTATCTATGCTACTGATTATGGGGGTTCTGACAACCATTCCGCGCGATATGTATGAAGCGGCTGAAGTAGACGGGGCGACTAACTACCAGAAGTTCCGCATCATTACATTACCTATGGTGCTGTTCTCAACAGCACCGACACTGATTGCCCAATTTGCAGGTAATATCAATAACTTTAATGCGATCTTCCTGTTAACGAACGGTAATCCTGTCAACGGGAATTATCAGTATGCAGGCTCCACCGACTTGCTCGTTACATGGCTCTACAAGCTTACGCTGGACCAGAATAAATACAGCATGGCATCTGCAGTCGGTATCATTATCTTCCTGATTGTGGCCACATTCTCGATATACAATTACCGGCGGACGAAATCATTCCAGGAGGAGGATATGATCCAATGAGCGGAGTTAAAGTTAGAAAAATTATACGGCTTTCTTTAAGCTATTTGATGCTGGTAATTCTGTCTGTTGCAGCATTGTATCCGGCCATATGGATTCTGTTTTCATCATTGCGGCCGGGCAAATCCCTTTACAGTAAAACATTTATTCCCGAAACGTTTACACTTGAACACTACCGGGCACTATTTTATGATAACACTCTGCTGTTCCCGACCTGGTGGCTTAATACGTTTAAGATTGCCATGTTCTCGATGCTCCTGGGTGTTTTCCTGACATTGCTTACAAGCTATGCTGTTTCCCGTTTCAGATTCAAAACGCGGAAGACTACAATGTCTGTACTGCTGGTGCTTGGCATGTTTCCGGGTTTCATGAGTATGATCGCGATTTATCTGCTGCTGAAGGAATTCAACCTGCTGGATACACACTTGGCTCTAATCATCGTGTATGCAGCTGGAGCTCCGCTCGGCGGGACCCTGATTGCCAAAGGGTTCCTGGATACGATACCGCGATCACTGGATGAAGCTGCCCGCATCGACGGAGCCGGTAACTTCGGAATCTTCTGGAGAATCATCCTGCCCTTGTCGAGACCGATGATCACCTATATGGCGCTTACCCAGTTTGTCGGACCATGGGTTGACTTTATCTTTGCCAGACTAATTCTCCGTACAAAGGAAAAATGGACCGTAGCTGTAGGCATGTGGGACATGGTCAATTCCAATCAGAACTCCAATTTCACCACTTTTGCGGCCGGAGCAGTACTGATCTCTATTCCAATTATGATTCTTTTCGGATTCCTGCAGCGGCTGCTCGTTGAAGGTTTGACCGCAGGTGCAAGCAAAGGTTAATAAATCGATCTATCTTTTAGTGCTTATTTACAAATGTTATGAAAAAACAAGGTACAGCCTTTATGTCGATTACGATGGGCTGTACCTTGTTCATTTCAGGTACTTATGCTAAGGGCATGATTGGGCTTAAAGAATATAACCCACATATGTGGGGTTATTTTATTTTGTGGGGAGAGAAAATATGAAACGGAAGCGAAGCTTGCGCTTGCAATCAGTTGGCGTCAAATTGTTCATTATCCTGTTTAGCACCATTCTGTTGTTGTCGTCCGTGCTTGGTTTGACCTCCTATTATGCAGCAAAAGGCATCATCACTGATGAGGTTGCGGCTGCTTCATCACAAGCGATTGTCCAGGCTGCTGATAAACTGGATTTCCTCTTTGCCGAGTATGAAGCGCTCTCTCGGCAATTTGCCGTGGATCAGCTGCTCAAGGCAGATCTGGAGGCGATCAATGATTCCAGTATCGGGATCGTAGCTAAGGTTGCCGCCGAGGGGCGTATCCGCAGTAAGCTGGATGCCGTCAAAGGCAGCGATGAGCGTCTCATGAGCATCCGGCTTGTTTCCCGCAGCGTAGCAGAAGTGGAATCTTATAAAACCTCGGGCGTTACGGGGATCCGCACCGATGAGGGGATCCTGGCGAGACTGAAGCAGATTGACGAGGCCAAAGGCAATCCAGTGTGGTTCCCCGTCCGGCCGAAGGGCTTCTTCGATACATACATGGAAGCTTCTCTCACGATGGGACGGCTTCTGCGTAATATGCAAAATACAAAAGCGGAATATTATATGCTGATTGAAATTAAGAGTAGTGCCTTAACGGATGTGCTGTCTAACCTGAATATTGGGGAATCCGGGGAAATCCGCATTCTTGACCCGGCGGGGAACATTGTCTACGGTACAGATAATGAATTGCTTGGGCAATCTTCATTCATAAAGTTGGATGCCGGACAGGCTGCAGGTGTGGAGCATTCCTTCACCGCAGGCAATGAGCAGGGCGAATCCCAACTGGTTGTATACCAGCCGCTGGCAACGGCGGACTGGACGATTCTTGGTTATGCGCCGGTCAGTGATTTCACCAAATCAGCAGACAGGCTGCTCTACATTACATTATCTGTTGTGCTGGCGGCGGCCTTAATTGCACTGCTGATTGGTTATGTACTTGTTCGCCTGATCGGCCGTCCGTTGGGCAAGCTTGCCAGTCTGATGGAAGAAGGCGAACGGGGCAATCTGCAGGTGCGGACGAATTTTAAAGGCCAGGATGAAATCGGGCGGGTCGGGCACAGCTTCAATAAAATGATGGAGCAGATCTCTCTGCTCGCGGGTCAAAGCGGACTGTCGGCGACGGAAGTGCTTGCAACTTCAGAGGAGCTGGTCAAGGCTTCCGGTGCTACCTCATCCCATGCCAGAGAGGTGGCCGCAGCAACAGGTGAGATTGCCGAAGGGGCAGCGAGTCTGGCGGCTGAAGCGGAGAGCAGCAACCGCAATGTGGAGCTGATGGGCGGCAAAATGAACGAGGTGGCTAAGATTAACTCGATCATGGATAACTCGGCGGAGCGGGTGATAGCTGTAAGTGACCAAGGTGCGGAGCTGATGAAAAATCTTGTCACGCAAAGTGAATCTACAATGCAGATGATGGAGCTGATTCAGGAAAACTCTGCGATGCTCCAGGAGAGCACGCATTTGATCCGCAGTATTCTCAGCCCGATGATTGCCGTCAACAAGCAGACCAATATTCTTGCGCTGAATGCTTCTATAGAAGCCGTCCGTGCCGGGGCAGCCGGCAGGGGGTTCATCGTTATTGCCGATGAGATCAGGGGACTGGCTAACCAGTCCAACGAGTCTATTCAATCCGTTTCCAGAATTACAGAAGAAATTAGCCGCCATATCGATAATACAGTCAAGGTTGTGAGCGAGGCAGGCCCGTTGTTCCGCGAGCAGATTACGTCAGTACGGGAATCTTCAGTGATTTTTGAAAGTGTACGGGGGGAGATGGAAGAGTTCCTTGGGCTGATCAGCCAATCCTCCGTTTCTGTCTCTGAGCTGAATGAGTTCCAGCGCCAGCTTGGTGAATCCATGGCCAGTGTGATTTCGGTAGTGCAGCAGACAAGCGCGTCCACACAGGAGGTGGCTTCGATGTCTTCGCAGCAGTTCATTGTCAGCGAGGAGCTCGTGGCCCTCTCGGCAAAGCTGGAAGAGCTGGCTGAGAATTTGCAGCAATCGCTTGTTTCTTTTCAGGGATAAACTGCTAGTTCAATCTAAATAGTGTAGTGAAGGCGGTATCCGCTCATTACAAATGAAAGTTAATTAAGCCTCTGCGTACCGTAATTCATTTACGGAAGCGCAGGGGTTTTGCTTGTCTGCCGGAACGCTTCTTGTCGGGAAACACATCACAGGATACACTAGTCCTATTCAAGCTGGAACGGTGTATTACCGTCAAGTGAAGGGAGTGAAGGAAGTGCCGGAGCTTAATGGAAGCCTTTTTCAACAGCAACTGCTGGAGGGAGAATACAGTCCGCATTTTTTTGCCTACTACTATAAACAGTGGAATCATTACACCATGCCTTATCATCAGCATAACTCGACGGAAATCATGTATGTCATCTCCGGAAGCTGTGCGGTGGATGTGCGCAGCGTTTCAGGAAACGAGGAGCGGTTCATTCTTAAACGCAGTGAGTTGATTATGCTCGATGCCAATGTTCCGCATAGGCTGATTGTTGATGAGGACAATGTCTGCCGGATGCTGAATGTGGAATTCGGCTTCACAGACTATGCAGGTGTTGCGCCTTCGCTAAGCAGGCTCGCCAAGGAGGAAGAATCTCTTGCTGAACTGCTGCGGAACCCCTTCACAAGTCTGGTGCTGGCGGATCCGGAGGAAGTCTTCCATGTGCTCAAAGCCCTGGTGCTGGAGCTGGATCAGCACGGCAAGGACGGAGGCAGTATGGTCCGGCTGTTGTTTGCTGAGCTGCTGCTGCGCCTCTCCAGGCTGCGCCGGGAACGGCTGCAAGCCCGCCAGCATCCCTCACAGCTCTATGTGCGGAGAGCCATTGAATTCCTGCATCAGAACTATGACCGCAGCATCCAGGCCAAGGAGGTCGCGGCAGCTGTAAATGTGCATCCCGGATATCTGCACCGGATATTTAAGAAGCAGACGGGCTGTACCCTAACCGATTATTTGAACTTGCTGCGGATGGAGAAGGCCAAGATGCTGCTCGCGCAAAGTGAAATACCGGTTGCGGATATTGCCGATTATGTCGGCATCAGCAGCCGGCAGTATTTTCATCTACTGTTCAAAAAGTATGCCAGCATGACTCCAATCGAATACCGTAATTCCATCGAGCGATATTCCTGGAGCGACATCACCCGCTTTTCAGATGAAAAGTGAGGATTGTTGACAGCCAGCCCGGAAAGTGGTCATGATATAGGTTACGCTTCACTTCGCCTCCTTGCTACAATGGACAGGAATAACTAATCCATTAACGGAGGTTGATAACCATGTCTTTTAAAGTTACATTTATCGGGGCGGGGAGCATCGGGTTTACCCGCGGACTGCTGCGCGACCTGCTGACAGTACCGGAATTCCGTGATATTGAAGTATCCTTCTTGGATATTAACAGCCATAATCTGCAGATGGTCACCGAGCTGTGCCAGCGGGATATTAGAGAGAATGAAATGTCTATACAGATCAAACCAACCACGGACCGCAGAGAAGCGCTGAAGGATGCCAAGTACGTATTTTGCACAATCCGCATGGGCGGACTAGAGGCTTTTGCAACAGATGTGGATATTCCGCTGAAGTATGGGGTGGATCAATGCGTAGGGGATACGCTCTGTGCAGGCGGCATTATGTACGGGCAGCGGGGGATCGCCGAGATGCTGGAAATTTGCCGGGATATCCGGGAAGTCGCTCTCCCTGATGTCCTGCTGCTTAATTACTCGAACCCGATGGCGATGTTGACCTGGGCCTGCAATAAATACGGCGGGGTCCGGACGATCGGTTTATGCCATGGTGTGCAGCACGGCCATCAACAAATTGCCGAAGTCTACGGGCTGAAGAAGTCTGAGGTAGATATTGTCTGCGCCGGGATCAATCACCAGACCTGGTACATCTCAGCGAAGCATCAGGGTAAGGACCTGACAGCAGGTCTGCTTGCGGCATTTGAGCAGCATCCGGAATTCAGCCGTACTGAAAAGGTGCGGATTGATATGCTACGCCGGTTCGGATACTACAGTACGGAATCGAACGGACATTTAAGCGAATATGTACCCTGGTATCGTAAGCGCAGCGCGGAAATTATGGACTGGATTGACCTGGGAAGCTGGATTAACGGAGAAACAGGCGGCTACCTGCGGGTGTGCACGGAAGGACGTAACTGGTTCGAGACTGATTTTCCTAACTGGATGAAGGAGCCGGCACTGGAGTATACAGCGGGGAACCGCGGGGAAGAGCATGGCTCATATATTATTGAAGGACTTGAGACTGGCCGCATCTACCGGGGGCATTTCAACGTCGTGAATCATGGCGTGATTTCCAATCTGCCGGAGGATGCGGTAATCGAAGCACCGGGTTATGTGGACCATAACGGTATCTCTATGCCGCTGGTCGGTGAACTTCCGCTCGGACCGGCTGCGGTATGTAATGTCAGCATATCTGTACAGCGACTCGCAGTCGAAGCCGCTGTGCATGGCGATGATCTGCTGCTGCGGCAGGCATTCATGATGGACCCGCTGGTCGGCGCGGTCTGTAGCCCGCCGGAAATCTGGCAGATGGTGGATGAGATGCTTGTCGCTGGAGAGCCGTGGCTGCCGCAGTATACAGCTGCCATTGCCGAAGCCAAACAGCGGCTGGCATCAGGCAACCTGATTCCTACCCGGACAGATAATGAAGGGGCGGCCAGGCTAAAGGTGAAGTCCGTGGAAGAAATGCAGCTCGACCGCGAGGCCGCGAATAAAAACGCGGGAGAATCAGATAAGGGCAAGGACCGGGAAAAGGTACACTAGTATAGAAGGGGCCTGGACAGAGAATCTGCTTCCGGCCTGTTAGGCAACATTGCATGAGCTGCGGCTAATCCGGAAGCTACTCCCGGATTAGCTTGTCGCTCTGCAATTTGTTGATTTTTTTGCGCACAGGCAGACTGAAGAGAAGGAAAGCCGCACCCAGAATGATCAGCATAAGACCCATGACAAGATTAATATTGGAAACAATACTGATGTAGTCCATAGCCACCAGCCCTACATTCAGGAAGCCGATGATAAGTTCCATAAGAGCGAGGGAGATCCACAGGCGGTGGATACGTCTATAATGCATTATTTTGGAGTCAGTATCCGAATAAATTATAAAGGGTCCTTCTGATGCTCTTCTTCTAAAAATAACCCACTTGTTGTAAGAAACTTGTCCTTTGTTCATTGGCACACGTTCTACTCCGGCTTCCTCCATAAACTGCAGGTATTCTACTGATTTAGCCCCTTTTATCCCATCCTCAAGCAGCTCGATCCGGTAAATATATTCCCCCTTGGCACTGTCTTCGAACACATAACGGGCCAATGAATATTCGGTAAGCGCAAGTCCCTTAGCCGCCATGTTATTCAGCCATTGTTCTTCCTTCTCAAAGTTAAAGAATAATTTCCGTACCGTATGACTCATTACGATTCGCCTCCCAGTAGCTTTTTTCCGTTGGACAGCAGTTCATCCAGCCTTGTCAATTCTGTCTGCACGGCGAGAATGCCTTGTTCCGTAATTTTGTATTCTTTCTTGCGGGAATCCTGAATACCCTGAAGAGGCTCGATCCAGCCCCGTTCTACCAGTGTGCCCAGCGCCCCGTATAGGGTGCCTGCACCAAGGTCAACACGCTGATTGCTCAGCAGCTTCACGTTCTGCATGATGCCATAGCCGTGCATTGGGGTGAACAGGGACAACAGAATGTAGTAGACCCCTTCGGTTAATGCTCCATAATCTTTGCTTTCGGGCAACCTGCTTCACCTCATTAAAATTGTATCGGATTTCGTTATATCGGCTAACGATATATAAACTATATCGTTAGCCGATATAGATGTCAATAGGCTATCCCCAAAAAACAGCCTAAGGAAATGTATGGAACTTGTCTGGTATATGAATCCTGAAGAGGATATCATTCTGGATTCCGAAATAGTAAAGTAAAAGGGCAGAATTTACATTGAATTCAAAGAACCCCCTTATCCGTTTTACCGGAAAGAGGGTCTTTGGTATGCGTGAGATCTATCAGATTCTTATTTTACTGCTTCTCTTTTTCCGAAAAAGCTCTTGAGCGCCTGGTAGACTTCCTTTTTGTCCTTGATGACGTAATGCATGAACTGCTCCTGCTTCAGGTGGCGGTAGGCGGACATCAGTGTACTGCTGCGGTTGTACTGATTCACTTCACCGTACCCGAACATGTTACTGCGCTTCAGCAGCTCTCCGATCAGCTTGACGCAGCGTTCATTATCCGAGGTGAGGTTATCACCATCAGAGAAGTGGAACGGATAGATGTTGTATTTGGCCGGCGGATAACGGCTGTCGATAATCTCGAGCGCCTTCTGATAGGCTGATGAGCAGATAGTACCGCCGCTTTCGCCGCGGGTGAAGAAATCATGCTCGCTGACTTCCTTGGCTTCCGTATGATGGGCCAGAAAGACAATTTCGACCTTCTCGTACTGGCGGCGCAGGAAACGGGTCATCCAGAAGAAGAAGCTGCGGGCGCAGTATTTTTCAAAAGTCCCCATACTGCCTGATGTGTCCATCATCGCAATAATAACGGCATTGGAATGCGGGACCGTAATATCATCCCACGTTTTATAACGCAAATCGTCTGGGCTGATGCTGTGAATGCCGGGCTTTCCGTTACTCGCATTGCGCCGCAGGTTCTCCAGCAGGGTGCGTTTCTTGTCGATATTCGACATCATGCCCTTCTTGCGGATATCGTTGAAGACGATTGATTTTACCTCGATTTCTTCCTTATCCTTCGGCGCCAGATGCGGCAGCTCCAGATCCTGAAACAGAATATCCTCCAGATCCTCCAGATTGACTTCCGCTTCGATAGTGTCCTGTCCGGGCTGGTCACCGGCTTTATCCCCTTTGCCCGGCTGGGAGGACTGTGAATCTCGGCCTAGCACATCCCCGACCTGACTGTCCCCGTCCCCTTGCCCGACATGCTTTTGCTTACGGAAATTATAGATGATCCGGTATTCATCCAGACTGCGGATGGGCACCTTGACGATTTGTTTACCATCCGACATGATGATGTTCTCTTCGGTAACAAGGTCAGGCAGATTATCCTTAATGGCTTCCCTGACCTTCTGCTGATGACGTTCCTGATCCTGATGGCCTTTGCGGTGAAGGGACCAGTCTTCTTTTGACACGACAAATGCATATGGACCGGGTGACTCTGGCAGGATGACCACCTCCCATGGAATATTAATCGGTAGGGCATAGGCTTGAAGCTAAAGGATGTGCTGTAACTAAGTATATTCATGGGGATGGGGGATATGTGAACGGACTGCCTTTATTCACTGATCTCTTCAATAATCAGGCGGTAGCCGTTGGACCTTGCCTCGCCTGAATATCTGCGGCCGTCAATTGTGTACAGGTAGAGTGCCGTTGAATTGCCCTGGAGCGCGTTGCCCATGAAATCAATATTGATTTTGACCATATAGGTTAAATGAACGGTCTGTCCAGGCTCCAGAGTCCCCAGCGGCACGGTACCGCTATATGGGGTACCTGGAACGGTAACCGCACTGATTGTCACGACATCCGGATCAATTATGGTACCTTGCGGTACGATCCGGATGACCGTTACATCAGCAGGATAATTACCGCTGTTGGTCACATGGATTGCGAACTCGGCGAAGCTGCCGGGTTCCACGATTGGCGGTTCGCCAGTCATATATATAGTAATGATAGGGGCAAAGAGCAGTGTGATTACATTGTTGGACCGGGCGTTCTGGCGTACATTCCGGCCATCCGGCAGAGTAAATGTATATTGGGCAATTCCCTGATTCTGCACGACCGGGACTTGCCGGATGTCTGTGGCAGCAGGAATGGATACGTGAAACTCCACCAGCACAGCGGCACCTGCCCTCAGGGTACCTAGAGGAATTCCTTCTCCGGGCCTGATACCTTTTTGCGGGACTCCGTCAAGGGTTACACTGTCCCAGATGAAAAGCGCATCAGCCGGAAGAGCATCTGTAAGCACTGCATCCACAGCCAGATTTCCGCTGTTCCGGATTGTAAATCCATAACGCAGATTGTCCCCCGGAGTCGCACTGTACAGATCAACCTTTAAGCTGGCAGTAATGCCCGCCTGAACGATAGTGACGGTTACGGTGTTGCTCTCCGTGACCTCGGGATGATCATCGGCATTATAGGTGACGAGGGCACGGGTGGTTAGCACGGGTTCCGGCGGTATAGTGGTGATCCGTACACGGAAGGATATTTCCGCGGCAGCCCCGATCCCTAGAATCCCTAACCTGATTCCTGTAGAAGGATCTGCTTCGGGTGAGTATACACCGCCTGAAATGACACTTCCGGGAATAAATACAGCCTCCTCCGGAACTGGAATGACTGCAGAAATCCCTCCCAGTGTCTGTGTCCCCTCGTTTCTTAGCAGTAGCGTATAGGTAACTGTGTCACCGATGAATGAGGTCGGAGTGCTTGCTGTCAACAATGTAGAGAGCTGATAGGACAGCAAGGAAACCTTAACTGTATTGGAGCGGATTTCACCCTGTACGGCCCGGCCACCGGGTGTGGAGAATGAATATCTTCCCGTCGCGGCATTCCGGAGCTCAAGGGAGCGGGGCAGTGAAACAACGATGACCTGAAAGGCGACCGTGACCTGGCTTTGCGGTGAAATTATACCAAACGGGATTCCGTCAGCAGGTGATACACCGGGTAAGGGCACTCCGTCTCTTATGACACTGTTAGCAATAAACGATACACCTTCGGGAAGATAATCTACAGCTGTAAACTGCGCGGGGACATTACCGCTGTTTCTGGCTAAAAGGGTATAAACCAGTGTTTCCCCGAGGGAAACACTGGTTTTGTCTGCGATTTTGGCCAGGGAGAGAACGGGACCTACAACCTGGGTATTGACGGTGTTGGAGAAAGTGATGCCGTCAACGCCCTCCGCTGAACTAAACAGCACCATCGATTGATTCGTAACGACAGGTTGCAGATTCGGCTCCGATGTCATATGGCAATTACCTTTACCTGGAAGGTTACAGTCACTGAGGCACTGGCAGCAATTGTGCCGATCACAATGCCAGATCCGGGGTTGGCGGCAGGACGGGCAACACTGTCGACAGTCACACTGCCGCTAACGAATTGGCTGCCAGCCGGAATCGGATCCACCAGAACGACATTATTGACAGCAACGATTCCGTTATTCGTCACCACAATCGTGTAGGTGATTATATCGCCGACTACAGCATCAATGGCCGGTGTGCTCTTAACCGCTGTAACATCCGGCGAGGATACCGGGATAATCAGCACGTTGGAGAGAGAGGAACCGGAGAGCAGACGTCCGTCAGGCGGAGTGAAGGTGAAGCTGGCGGCTGCCTGGTTGACGAGCTGCTGCGGCGTAGGCAGTGACGCTACGGTTACCTGCAGAGTGACGGTAACCGTGACGGTAGCTCCGGCAGCAACGGTTCCTAAAGAGATGCCGTTAGTCGGATCGGCCCCCGGCTGCGGTACACCATTTATAAGAACACTGTTCGGGATAAATACGCCGCCCGGAGGAATAGCGTCGGTTAGGGTTACGACCGCCGGCAAATTGCCCGTATTGGTTACGTTCAAGAAATAAGTGACGGTGTCGCCGACAGTTGCATTGGCGGTATCTGCGCTCTTCACAACATTGATGATCGGCTGGAACACAGGAGTGTTAAGAATGTTGGAATAGGCAGCACCGGAGAATGCTCCGGAGGTGAAGCTGACCGAAGCCTGGTTATTAAGGTTAGCAGAGGCAGGCAGCGTCTTGACAAGAATGTTAAAGGTAACTGTGACGGAAGCCCCCGGGGCGATCGTGCCTAGTGCGATACCATTAGCCGGATTCGCTCCCGGTATCGGAGTGCCGTCCACAACTACGCTGCCTGCAACGAAGGAAGAACCGGCAGGAATCGGATCACTGAGTACAACATTGTTAATTGATGCAATCCCGCTGTTGGTAACGACTATGGTGTAGGGTACAGTATCACCGATAACAGCATCAATTACGGAAGTAGTCTTGGCAACCAATACGTTAGGCGAGGATACAGCGATCTGATTGATATTGGATACTGCAGTCTGGTTGAACGTACGGCCATCCGGCAGTGTATAGGCGAGCGAGAGGTTGGCCTGGTTGGTCAACTGCTGGCTTGGCGGGAGTGTATCGATCAGGACGGAGAAGATGACCTGCAGGCTTGCTCCAGCGGCAATCGTTCCGAGCGGAACGCCTGTGGACGGGTCGCTGCCGGGAACCGGCAGGCCGCCCACCAGCACGCTGTTGGGTATAAGTGAAGTGCCGGTTGGAACCGTATCGGTCAAGGTACCTGTAACAGGGTAATTGCCCGTATTACTGACAGTTACAGTATAAGTTATTGTATCTCCGACCGTTGCATTGGTGGAATTGGATGATTTGACGGCGGCAACAATTGGCTGGTAGACCGGTGTAGTAACCGTGTTGGAGAAGGCTACGTTTGCGACAGCACCGGACGTAAAGCTGACAGAGGACTGGTTGTTCAGGAGTCCGATGGCCGGGAGCGAGGTTACCGTTACGGTAAAGGCAACCGTTACAGAGGCTCCCGTAGCGATACTACCGATGGTTACCCCGGTAGCGGGCGAAGCGCCCGGACGTGGAACCCCATCGACCAGCACGCTGCCGGCGACAAAAGCAGTTCCCGCGGGCAGTGCGTCAGTGAAAACAACATTGTTAACGGTGGCGATACCGTTATTGGTCAAGACTACAGTGTAGGTGATGGAATCGCCGACAGTTGTAGCTGTGATTGCAGTGCTCTTCACTACTCCAAGGTTCGGGCTTGAGACCGGAATGGTATAAGTGTTCGACAGCGCCGAACCGCTTAGCGTCCGTCCGTCCGGCAGAGTGAAGGTATAAGCAACAGTTCCTTGGTTGACCAGAAGCTGCGGAGAAGGGAGTGAAGTAATGACCACCGAGAACTGGACCAGTACGGTGCCGCCTGCAGCGATGGTACCGGCCGTAATTCCGGTGGATGGATCAGCCTGTGGCAGGGGAAGACCATTGATCAGGACGCTATTCGGCACAAAGGTCGTTCCGGCCGGGATATTATCTGTAACGGTCAAATTAGCTGCATAGTTACCTGTATTGGTCACGTTGAGAGAGTAGGTAACAGTATCGCCGACTGTTGCATTCGAAGTATTGGCGCTTTTGCCCACGGCAACGTTCGGCTGGAACACAGGGACGGATACAGGATTTGAAAAGGTCGAGCCGGAAAAGACACCTGAAGTATACGTAACAGTAGCCTGATTATTTATCAATCCATTGGTAGGAACCGCAGTAACTCTTACGCTGTAAGCGACCGTTGCCGAAACGCCGGGGGCCAGAGTTCCGACAGAAATTCCCGAGGCCGGATTGGCATTCGGAAAGGGCACGCCATTGACGGACACGCTTCCCGGGAAAAATTCTGTACCGGCAGGAATAGGGTCAGTAAGCTGCACATTATTAACCGGATCGAGCCCGTTGTTGGTGATGCTGACAGAATAGATAATCGTGTCCCCGACTGCGACGGAGGTAGAAGTAGTACTTTTCACTACCGCAAGATTAGGTGCTGAAACTGCAATCGTAACCGTATTAGATGCTGCAGAGCCGGTGAGCAGGCGGCCGTCAGGCGGTGTGAAGGTGTAGGTGGAATTGGCCTGGTTGACGAGCTGCTGCGGAGACGGCAGGGAAACGATAAACACGGTAAAGCTGACGGTAACGCTGGCTCCGGGCGCAACGATTCCGACAGCAATCCCTGTATCGGGGGCTGAACCCGGCTGCGGGAAGCCGCCGACAATGACGCTGTTGGGGTCAAAGGTTACTCCTGCAGGAATGTTGTCGGTTAAGGTTACATTTGCTGCCAGATTGCCAGTATTGCTGACAACGATGGTGTAAATGATCGTATCGCCGACCGTAGCGTTAAGGTCGTTGGCGCTTTTCAGTAATGAAATCTGAGGCTCGATTACCGGTGTTGAGGTGACATTGGAAGTCGATGAACCGGAAAATACACCGGAGGTAAAGCTTACGGTTGACTGGTTATTAATTTGAGAAGGAATCGGCATTGTTACCCTCACCTCGAATGTTACGGCAACTGTTGCCCCTGGGGCAAGACTGCCGATTGGAATGCCGGCGGACGGAACTGATAGCGGCTGGGAGACACCGCCCACAATTACGGTTCCGGGAATGAAAGCCGTATTCTCAGGCAGAGGATCGCTGAGAATGATGTTGCGGACCACAGCAATACTGTTGTTCGTCAGCATTGAGGTGAACGTTAGAATGTCGCCGGTTACGGCGTCGCTGGCGTTCACACTCTTCACGACAGTGACATTCGGTGCAGACACAGGAACAGATAATGTATTCGATACAGCGTTGCCTCCGAGCTGCCGCCCGTCCGGCAAGGTGAAGCTGTAGGAGGCTGCCGCGGTATTCAGCAGCTGCTGGTTCGGCGGCAGTGCAGTAACAGTGACCAGAAAGCTTACCGTGACGCTGTCGCCCGGGGCAAGCGGGCCTACAGGCACCCCTGTTACCAGGTCGTAACCGGGCAGGGGAGTTCCGCCGACAATCACACTGTTCGTTTCAAATATTGCCTGCGGCGGCAGGCTGTCGGTCAGATTCAGTGTGGCGGCAATATTGCCGGTATTTCTGGCCAGAATCGAAAAAGACAGAGAGCTGCCTACTGAGGCCTGTGCGGCATTTGCGCTTTTGAATAAGCTAATCACTGGGGTAAAGACCGGTGTGTTTATGGTGTTGGATAGTGCTGTGCCGCTGAACGCACCGGCGGTAAAAGAGGCGTTTGCCCGATTACTCAGCTGCGCAGAATTCGGAACTGAAGTAGCATTGACCTGAAACCTCACGACAACAGTTGCGCCGGCTGCAATAGTGCCCAGGGCAATACCGGCGCCAGGATTGGCTGATGGAACAGCAGTACCGTTAACCGTAACGGTGCCGGCTACGAACGCACCTCCTTCCGGAATCGGATCGGATACAACCACATTATTAACCGACACACCGCTCGGGTTGGAGACGGATAGGGTGTAGGTAATGTATTCTCCGACAGCGATGGCGGCTAGGTTTGCACTTTTCAGCAGAGTAATGTTAGGTGCGGATACTGGAAGGGTGACGGTGTTGGATACACTGGATCCAGCCAATAAGCGTCCGCTTGGAAGCTGATAAGTATAACTGCTGCTGCCCTGATCGGTTAATACCGCAGGTGAAGGCAGGGACTCTACAGACGTCAAGAATGTCACTGTAAAGGTTGTGCCTGGAGCTATCGATCCCAGCGCGATACCGCTAAGCGGCGACTCCCCCGGCCGGACGACTCCGTTCACTGTTACACTGCCGGAGATAAACGCTGAGCCGGACGGAATATTATCGCTCACAGTGACGGCAGCTGCTATATTGCCCGAATTCTTTACCTGCAGCGTGTACAGCACATTGCCGCTGACTGTGGCGCTGGCAGGACTGGCGCTTTTGAGTATTCCGATTACGGGTTGAAACACAGGAGTTGCTACAATATTAGACTGTGTAATTGCTGTGAAAGCTCCTGAACTGTAAGAGGCCGACGACCGGTTGGAGAGCTGGGAGGCCGCCGGTATCGAGCTAATGGCTACCTGAAATATGACGGTTACACTGGCTCCTGCAGCAATCGTTCCAATAGAAATTCCGGTCGCCGGATCAGCGGTTGGCCGGGATGTACCCGCTACGATAACACTCCCGGTTACAAAAGTGCTGCCGGCGGGAATGGGATCGGACAGGATTACATTTGTGACTGCAGCTACACCGTTGTTGCTAATGACGGAGGTGTACTGCAGCGTATCGTCTACAGCAACATCAGGGAAGCTGGCAGTTTTGACTACAGTTACGTTAGGCAGTGTAACGGGAATGGTCAGCGTATTCGAAGCCGCTGAACCGGAGACGGTACGGCCGTCGGGTACCAAAAAGGTATATGCGGCGGTTGCCTGATCCACGAGCTGCGGCGGAGACGGTAAACTGTTGACCACCACCCGGAATTGCACTGTGGAGCTTCCACCGGCGGGTATCGTGCCAATCCCGATTCCGGTGGCGGGGTTGCCGGCAACAGGTGTACCATTTACGGTAAAGCTGCCAGGAACATAAGTGCTGCCTGCCGGGATGTTGTCCGTAAGTGTAGTAGCTGCTCCAATATTGCCGGTGTTGGCAATCTGCAGCGTATAAGTTATTTGATCGCCGACGGTAGCATTGCTGGTATTGGCGCTTTTAACAATGCCCAGAACCGGGGAGTAGACCGGCAATGAATTCGTATTGGACGGGATAACCCCGGAGACAATGGGCCCGCCGGCCACGCTTTGAAACGTAAAAGCGGCATTGGCTGTATTGGGAATAATCTGCGGGTTAGGGAGTGAAGTAACCCTCGCCTGGTATGTAACGGTCACAGAGGTGCCAAGAGCCAAAGAGCCTAGAGGGATTCCTGCTGAAATATCGTAAGTAGGTCTGGATACTCCGGCGACCAAGACACTTCCGGCCACAAAGGTTAACCCTGCGGGAAGCGAGTCCGACAATACGACACTTGCGGCGCTGGCAGTACCTGTATTGCTTACAGTTACAGTGTAAGTTA
Source organism: Paenibacillus tianjinensis (assembly GCF_017086365.1). Lineage (NCBI taxonomy): Bacteria > Bacillati > Bacillota > Bacilli > Caryophanales > Paenibacillaceae > Paenibacillus > Paenibacillus tianjinensis. The sequence goes on from NZ_CP070969.1 coordinate 1,955,441, forward strand.
CCGTATCACCGACAATGGTGCCTGACACATTAGAACTTTTGGTAAGATTGATTTTTGGTGCATTGATATCAATCTGCAGTGCATTCCCGTTAACAACATAGGCATCTCCTGAAGTCGTTAAGGTGAGCAGAGCTGAAGACTGATTGTTAACCAATCTGGCCGAAACGTCTATATTCGTAATGTCCCAGCCCTGACGTCCACCGCTAATATTGCTGCCCGGGCTGCCGTTGGTCTGATTGCGGGTGCCGAACGTTCCGGTAGTATTTAGTGCCCCGGCATCATTATTGATCTGTGAAGCAAAAAAATTGTTGGCAAAGTTGTTTGGTCCGGACAGAGCTGCCTGCGTGGCCGAGGTAGGCCCAAACAGCGCCTGGTCGCCTGAACGGTTGGCATCTCCTTCCTGTGCGCTGAACAAAATCCGGCCGCCGAGCGCTCCGGTGACAGGTGTGGCAAACCCTGTAATGGTGGTGACGACAGGCGCAGACGATGACTGTACGAGCACCGCCCCTGCACGCAGTGACATATTGCGGAAGGGCAGCGAGGGATTCTGATAAATGACGCCAAGCGTCCAACCGGCATGGTTGGCTGTCGAATCATTATTAATAACAATAGTGCCGACTACACCGGCGGTGATGTAAGTCCCGGCTCCACCGGTCTGGATGATGCTGGTTACATTGGCTGAACGGACATAAGCAGAGGCCCCGTTTCCAAGATCAACCGTGTTGCTGGTGGCTGCATCCGGCGAAATACTGACGGTGGCTCCTGCCGGTGTAGTCAGAGAAACCGGATTGTTAATGAAACCGGTTAAATTAACATTACCGTTGATATAGGAACCGCCCCAGATTAATTCGGCATACAGCACAGTGCTGCCGGCGGGAATTGTCAGAATGGCGGCTGAGCTGTTGTTCTGATAGAGGTTTGTGGTGCCTGCGGGGTAAGAGCCGAAAGTGGAGGCTGTATTGACTGTGCTGAAAGCGCCTATACTGTCTTGTGTGCCAGGGACTCCCGCTGTATCTGAACGGCTTAAGCCAAGCGTGTTACCTGTAAAAGTAATAGCTCCAGTTGCATTAATTGTAGCCCGAACGACTAGAGGAATAATTTTCACCTCCTTTTTCAAAAATGCTGTTCAGAACGAAAAAAAGCAGACCGTCACCTGCTGAGGACGATGTGCCATCTTTCATGTGATATATTAGCCTATGAAGGGTTACGGCCGTATTTGTTTGTCCAGCAGCAAATTTCTAAAAATAATAGCAAGTTTTCCGGGTAAGGGGCGCTTGCTTCTAGTAATAATCTTGCCTGAACCTGGCGAGTCGTCTGCGTTCCAGCAGCTGGTGCGGCTCAGGATATTGAATTCTGCTCATCGCTTCCAGCTCTGCCTGGGAAATATCTTTCTTAATTACAGTGAAATGATACATAATTTCATGCACTACATTCGCTTGAAGGGTCTTAAGCACGTCCAGCTCTTCTGTTTCGTATAGTGACTGGTCAAACGGATACTGATAGAATAGCTCCATCCGGAGCAGTCTGAAATCAAACGGCGGAGGCGGCACCGGATAGTCGGGAACCACCGGAGAGAGCGGGCTGCACGAGGGCTGAAAGAAGCTTCCGGTGAGATAGCGGGGCGTATATTCATCAAACTTCTGCTTAAAAAAAGGATTGGAGCTATGGGGATAGCTGTGCGCATAAGGAGCGAGGATACAGACTACAGCTTTATGAGTGCTGATCCGGTAAATCTCCGCCATTACCGCTATTAAATCATTCACATACGGCAGCACACGGCTGGCCATGACGAATTCGGCGGTGTTGTCCGGCAGCGGTATTTCTTCATTAATATCACAGATAATATCCACTCCGGGGTAAGCAACCCGGTCGATTCCCAGGTAACCTGATTCTTTGCTGGAACCGCAGCCGATATCGATTCTCAAGGAAACCACTCCTTCGGAGGATAAAATAAGGCTTTTCACCATTGTATTAGTTTAGCAGGTACCTGCTTCCGGTAGATGCCTATTTAGAGTGAACTTGTTAGTTTTCTATTTTAGCTGTGCAGCATTCATATCATCCATTTAGGACACTTCAATATAAGAAGGAGCAGAGTATTTATGACGTTAACCTTGTTCAAAAATGGCAATCTGTCAGCCGTCGGACGCCCGGAAGAGGATGCTGTACTGGTGGAGAATGGCATCATTAAGGCCATAGGAAAAAGCCGGGAGCTGTCCTTGCAGCTATCCGGGCGGGAACATGCAGTCATTGACTGGGACGGGGGGCATGTTCTGCCCGGTCTGGTTGATGCCCATGTGCATTTGGGGATGCACGGCATGAAGCTGGATATGCTGGACTTTACCGGCATGACCTCCAAAGAAGAGATGCTGCAGGCCATCGCAAAGCGGGCGGAGATTACCCCTCCAGGCGAATGGATTCTCGGCCTGAACTGGAACGAGAATGAATTCCAGCCTGCTGTAGCCCCGCATATGACCGAACTCGATGAGGTAACAGACCGCCATCCGGTGTTCCTGACCCGGACCTGCTTCCACGCCTTTCTCGGCAATAGTGAGGCTTTCCGGCGGGCAGGAGTCACAGCCTCAACTCCCGACTTTGCCTCCGGGGCTTATGGCCGTGACAGTGAAGGGAAGCTAAACGGCTGGATTTACGAGGATGCCGTTCAGCCATTTAATGCAGTGCAGCCGGCTCCGGATTATGCCGCCTTGAAAAAGGCAGTCCGCAGGGGAATTAATGATGCTCTCTCTCTAGGCTTGACCGCGGTGCATACCGAGGATTTACGGCTGCTGGGCAGCGTGGAAACCATGCTGCGGATCCACCGCGAGCTGAGGGACGAAGGGCTGTTCTTCCGCACGCATCAGCTGCTGTACTACCCCTTCCTGCAGGAGGTAGAGAAACTGGGGCTTGCTGCCGGCAGTGGAGACAAGTGGCTGCGGCTCGGAGCAGTTAAGCTGTTTGCCGACGGAGCCATCGGCGGACGGACTGCCCTGCTGGAGCAGCCTTACAGCGATGCACCGGAGACTTCCGGCATCGCAATCCATACTCAGGAGGGGCTGAATGAAATCGTCAGAGCGGCCCGCAGGCTCTCCTATCCCGTAGCTGTGCATGCTATCGGGGACGCTGCTGCGCGGATGACACTAGCCGCGATGGAACATGTCCGTCTGCCGCAGGATGCGGCCCTTCCGGACCGGTTCATTCACGCGCAGGTGCTGAATCGCAGTCTGGTAGAACAGATGAGCAGCCTGCGGCTGATCGCCGATATCCAGCCGCGTTTCGTGGCTAGCGACTTCCCCTGGGTACTGGACCGGGTAGGTCCGGCAAGAACAGAATATCTCTATGCCTGGGCGAAGCTATTGCAGGCCGGAATTACATGCGCCGGGGGGAGTGATGCGCCGATTGAGCCGCTGAGCCCGTTTTTGGGAATGCATGCCGCAGTGACGCGCAGTAAGCCGGGAGAGCGGAATGGGGGCTATCTGCCGGAGGAAAAGCTGAGCCTTGGGCAGGCGCTTCGACTGTTTACGGAAGGCAGTGCGGCTGCTGCCGGGGAAGAACGGGATCGGGGCCGGATAACTCCCGGCTATCAAGCGGATTTTACGGTAATAGACCGGGCGATCATGACAGATGCCGAGGAACTGCTGCGGGCGAAGGTGCGGATGACAGTTGTCAACGGTATAGCAGCTTACAGTGCGGATTAACAGCGGTATGCAGTTTCTGCGGACGTGTTAGGTGAAGAGGCCCAAGTTTATGCAACCCTGACAACGGGTTAAACGTTAATAAGGGTAGAGATTACGATACCCTGTTAACTTGAGGAGGCCGTCAACATGAGATCACAACGTTCATTACCGGCAGTCGCGGCAGTGGCTGTACTGATGCTGGCGATAACGGCATGCGGAGGCAAAAGTCCTGTTGAAGCACCCGGAGAACCCACGGCTACCGCTTCTCCGCCTGTGGCCGAGAGTACTATTGCACCGTCAATCAGCCCGGCCGCTTCTGCAGAAGCACAGACGATTCAGAGCACCGGCACTTATGTCGGTCAGATTGATAATCATTCTGTAGAGATAGAGACCGAAGAAGGCCCTATTGCTTTTGAGCTGGGGCTGGGCACTGAGAATGCGCCTGCAGAGCTCGAGATGAATGATCCTGTCATTATCGAATATGTGGAAAAAGCAGTGGAAGGTGACCCTTCTGTTGTACAGCGGGTACTTTCCAAGCTGATTAAGGCGTCTGACTCCGGAGAAGATGCCCAAGCTGGATCCTTGCCCGAAACGAAAGTGATCAAGCTTACGCTCGAAGGGATGGAGGAAGAGAAAACGGCCAGCCTCGCCGAAGGTGAAGGGTATTCACTGTATGTATTTGATATATTCACCTTCGACAAATCCAGTAACAAGCTGGCGATGAAGGTAGACCCTGGCTATTATGCTGAAATTACCAAGCTGCCTTCCGATTTTAATCTGGATGCTTTGACTGAGGAAGGCCGTGAAGAGCTTTCGGCTACGGGAGAAGTCACCGCACTCAGCCAAGAGGAGCGGGATCAGCGGATGTCCGGACTAAGACTATACCTGACTGCAATGGGCTCCGGCCTCACCCGCCAATATATCGTTAAGGAAATTGACGGGCAGGGCTACATTATCAAGCTGAATATTCCCCAGCGTGAAGCCTCTGAAGGTTTCGGTCCGCATATCTATGCATCGCTGGAATCGATTGTCAACCGCTAATTAAGCAGCAAGAAGGCCGTCCCCAACATTCTGGGAACGGCCTTTTTTACAATGAAACTAAAAAAGCATCAGTAATATCACGCACCGGCATTGACCAGTATCGTAGCGATCAGCAGCATGAACAGCAGGAGGATCGCTCCATTAATTATGGTACCGATAATGGCGAATACTTTCCGGCGCCGGCGGAGCGTGAGCCCGATAATGCCGATGACAGCACCAATTACATTAACGGCAGCGAGAATCAGTACGGTTAGCCCCAGGAACATAATGGTTGCGGAAGAATCAGCGATCACTTCATTGCTGTTGCTAAGAATATCAGAGGCTTGCATGCCTACGAATACGAAGGAAACCGCATAGCCAATCAGTGTAACCAAGGCGATGACAAAAGAAGCGATACCTGGTCCCGAATGCTTGAAATCACGTTTGTTTTCCTGAAATACATACTCTTGTTCATTATTCGCCGGCGCTCCATGTCCGGACAAAGATGGGTCCGCCGGATCTTCCGGCAGCTCTGATCTTGGTGGTGGATTATAATCCATGCATTGCACTCCTCGTGAATGGGGTTGAATAATTACTACTTTCACTTTTTCACAAGACAGCAGGAAATGCAAGCGTAATGATGAAAATTATGAAATGGTCTGAGCTGGAATTCAACGCTGCTGATAAGTTAAGATAAGGAGAGCTAAAGGATAAGGAGTTGTAACTGCGATGCAGCGAAGATTTATGGCTTGGGGGGCATTGCTGGCAATGCTGTCAGTGGGGATCGGCGCCTTCGGGGCGCATATGCTGAAGACAGTGATCAGTGAGGAACATTTGCAGGTGTATGAGACCGGAGTTCATTATCATATGGTGCATGCACTAGGCCTGATCCTGATCGCCCTGGCTGCAGGACAATGGGGAGAAAGTGCCCGCCTGCGCTGGGCAGGACGGCTGCTGATTGCAGGCATAGTATTGTTTTCTGGTAGCCTGTATGTACTAAGTATCACTGGCATTAGTATTCTGGGAGCCATTACCCCTTTGGGTGGTGTATGCTTTATCGCCGGCTGGATTTGTTTGGCCTGGGAAGCTTTTTCCCGCAAAAGCTGATTCTGGTATCATAATGAAAAACAAGCACCTGCCCGCTGAATGACTCCCGGGAGGTGCTTGTTTGCATTGCTGAGAGGAAGGCCCTTACACAAATTCATCGATTTCATTAAGGTTGAATGTATAGACTTGCTTCTCATCCACATGATAGACGCTTATCGTGTAGGTTGCATCATCAAAATTCAGAATACGGCAGGGCATAGACATCTGCTTGCCTGGACTGTTTGTCCGGAGACGGACTAATTGGTTGTTCTTAATATATTGCCGGATTTTTGCAAAGGCATCGGCTGGAATTTCAGGTGCCGACTTGGAGGCATTGCGCTTATCTGTTTGCTCGTTCGCCGGCTTTACTGGCAATTTAATGGGGATGGGCTGTGCAGACTCTTGTTTAAGGGCCATTTTTGCCGAACGGAGAAGTGTATCTATCGTTCTTCCCAGCTCAAGACCCGAGTTAATGTTGAAATCTGTAACTTTGTCGCTATTATTCAACACTTCCAGTAAAAATTGCAGTGCAAGCGGGTTGGTACGGGCATTAATCAAGATGTCGACGTTAAACAAATAGTTACCGTCCGTGTTTTGTAGTTTCTTGTCCATATATCCCCCAGCTTTGTCGTTAAATCGATTGGTAAATCAAATAAACTATACCACTAAACAGGCAATAATCATATAGCTGTTTACTTGAAATAAGGACTAACGGCACCGGTATTTGTAAGCGGATAGGCTCATTCGTCCACACGCGTATCACGTTAGACGCATACACATACAACGTGCATATGAAAAAAGGAGGAGCTGCAAATTGGTTACGATAGAGCCTGTTCAGGTAGGCGGTCATACTCTGGTAGGTGTCGAGGTTAAGCTGCCTAAAACAACCCTGCTGACAGTCAGCACAAGCCGGGGATATATCATGTGCGGAGCACTCGACGTGGGCCTGCTTAATGAAACACTTAGCGACCGGAAGATCATTGCAGCAAGGGCAGTAGGTGTGCGTACCTTAGCGCAGTTGCTTGCCGCTCCGCTGGAATCTGTTACTATAGAAGCGGAGAATCTGGGTATTGTGCCAGGAATGACTGGTACGGAAGCACTGCTTCTCATGCTCTGAGTAACACTTAAAGCACTGTAACAGTTATGAGGGGTCTCAAAGGCCCCTTATGTTTACCTGGCTCCAAAAAAAGAGCATAAGGCCGAGATAGATGGTCATCCTACGAGTAGGTGAAGGCTGCAGCTCTGCCGCAGCCAGCTGAGGAGGGACAGCTTGTCTTTGTTTCGTCCTTCATCCGGAAGGGTAAAATGAATATAGACAACTGCAGCCGGAAGATGGACATGCTCGCCGGCAAAAATTATGGATAAGGATGGGATCACTAATGGCTAAAGCATCTAACAAGGTCAATACGGCTTCTCTGGAACAAGTACTTAACAGACAAGTAGCGAACTTGAACATACTATACGTCAAAATTCATAATTATCACTGGTATGTAAAAGGAGAGCAATTTTTCTCCCTGCATGTGAAGTTTGAAGAGCTGTATGATGATGTTACCCTCAAAATGGACGAGGTGGCTGAACGCCTGCTCAGCATCAAGGGCAGCCCGGCAGCGACCATGAAAGAATATCTGGAAATCGCTACAATTCAGGAAGCAACCGGCAAGGAAGATACCCGGGGCATGGTACAGACCCTGATTGAGGATTTTGCAACGGTAGCTGAGGAATTAACAGAGGGCATTGAGCTTGCCGAACAGATCAGCGATCAGCCGACCGCCGATTTATTCATCAAGATCCGTACCGATCTCGAAAAAAATCAATGGATGCTGCGTTCTTTCCTGGGCTGAGAAGCGTAAAGTAACTTCTAAGGACAAATGGAATAGAGCCTCCCGTGTGGAGGCTTTATTTTTTTGCAGCTGAGGGCACAATTGAATGAAAGTTTCGTGTACATATGTGATTCATGCAATTTGTAGACAGCTGCTGCAAGTTATATAATTCTTAATAAACTTCCTGTTTGTCATCCCGAGGATTGAAAGGAGAGGTCGCCGTTGAATATTAACCCGGTAGCTCTGAAGGAGTGGGCTTCTGCCGTACAAGCTTTAACCGAAGGACAGCAAATCATGCTGCTGCGCAAGGGGGGCATTGAAGAAGAAACGAGGCGTTTTGAGCTAAAAAGCCCTTCATTCTATCTTTATCCCACTTATGAGCATCAGCGTACAGAACTGCTCAAGGAGCAGTTCCGCCATCTGGTGGGCCAGACTTTGGCCGATGAAGCGGCAAGCACCGAGACCGTTCCATTACGCGCATATGCTGAAGCTGCAGACGATTTGGAAGTCCATGACCTGGAACAGCTGAAGCGGCTGTATCCTTATCACATCTGGAGTGAAGACTTGGCCGCTGAAAGACTGCGCTGGAAAGCCAAGGAGCCGCTGCATGTCCTGCTGCTTCGCGTGTACGTCCCGGATACTCCGGTTACGATTCAAGTGCTTCCGGAATATTCAGGCTGCCGGTCCTGGATTGAGCTTACGAATGCTCCCGCTTTACAGCAATGGCGGCCAGTCCTCAGCGATGATGCATTTGACAAAAGGAGAGCAGAAATCATATCCGCTTTGCGGGAATAACTTCCTAATGAATAAGTGTTAAATGATAGTTGAAGGGTTTGAAAATTGAAAAGCAACAATTGTAAAAAGAAAGGCTTTGTAATAAAATTAGTGAGAATCATTGATAATCACTCGGATTCTGTTTATAATTATTATAATGTGATATAAAATCTAATTGTTCTGGCGATCAGGGAAATCCTGTGACAATACAACTTTCTGATTTCGCAAATTGATGAGTGGAGGGAATATTAATTATGGCAGCAGATTTTGTCATTGAGGGACTGAAAGCGACGATTGAAGGAAAAGAGATTCTGAAAGGGATCAATCTTCAGATGAAGGGTGGAGAAATCCATGCCATCATGGGACCGAATGGTACCGGTAAAAGTACCCTGGCCTCAGCATTGATGGGTCATCCGAAGTATGAAGTTACTGCTGGTACAGCTGTCCTTGAAGGAGAAGACCTGCTGGAGATGGCAGTTGATGAACGTGCGCGTGCCGGTCTGTTCCTGGCGATGCAGTATCCAAGCGAAATCTCCGGAGTCACTAACTCTGACTTCCTGCGCAGTGCGATTAATTCCCGACGTGAAGAGGGCAGTGAAATTTCCCTGATCCGGTTCATCCGTCAGATGGAAGCAAAAATGAAAGAACTGGAAATGAATCCCGAATTCCTGCACCGCTATCTGAATGAAGGTTTCTCCGGCGGTGAGAAGAAACGTAATGAAATTCTTCAAATGATGATGCTGGACCCCAAAATCGTCATCCTTGACGAAATTGACTCCGGCCTTGATATCGATGCACTCAAAATCGTTGCCGAAGGCGTGAACTCCATGAGAAGCCCAGAACGCGGCTTCCTGGTTATTACCCACTATCAGCGCCTGCTGAACTATATCAAACCAGATTTCGTACATGTCATGATGCAGGGACGTATTGTGAAATCCGGAGGACCTGAACTGGCTGAACGTCTGGAAGCCGAAGGTTACGAATGGGTTAAGGAAGAACTCGGCATTGAAGATGAAACTGTAGGACAGGAAGCATAAATAAGACGCCAGGAAGGAGGAAACCACTTATGACGACGCAAACCATTCTTCCGGTGGATGCCCAGCGGCTTAGCGAATTATCGCAGAGCAGCGGCGAGCCGGGCTGGCTTAAGGACAGCCGCCTGCAGGCGCTGGAGCTGGCAGCTGAGCTGGAATTGCCGAAGTTGGAGAAGACACGGATTGACCGCTGGAATGTGAACAATTACGGGAGCTACAAAGCAAGCAAGCCGCTGGCTCTGCTTAGCGAAGCTCCGGCTTCCATTACGGCCCTGATCAAGGACCAGGAAGAAGGCAGCCTGATTATTCAGCAGAATTCAGGTGTTATCTATACCCGTCTGGCGCCTGAGCTTGCAGCACAGGGAGTGATTTTTACCGATTTGCAGACAGCAGTCAAAGAACATGGCGAGCTTGTGCAGCGCTATCTGCATAAGGCTGTATTGCCGGGCGAGCATTCTATTGCGGCGCTGCATGCGGCGCTTTGGAACGGCGGGGTATTCCTCTATGTTCCTAAGAATGTTGTGATTGAAACTCCGATGCAGGCTGTATTGCTCACTGATGATGCAGAAGCTGCTTTTGTTCCGCATATTCTCGTAGTTGCTGATACCAACAGCTCCGTAACTTATGTAGACAACTATGTGTCGGACAAAGCTGAAGCAGGTCTGCACAACGGAGCCGTTGAAGTTTTCGTAGGTGCGGGCGCCAAAGTCCGTTACGCTACAGTGCATCAGCTGGGCACAGACACAACAGATGTAACTTACCGCCGTGCGGTTGTAGAGAATGACGGCACCATTGAATGGATTGTCGGCGAGATGAACTATGGCGATACAGCAAGTGATACCAAGTCAGTGCTTAAAGGCAACGGTTCAAGCTCTGATGCCAAGGTTATTGCTGTTGGTTCGGGCTCCCAGAAACTGAACTATACAACACAAGCGCAGCATTTTGGCAAAAATACGCCTAGTGACATGATCACCCGTGCAGTAATGCGGGATGCCGCCACTTCGATCATTAACGGAATTACGAAGATTGAGAAAGGCGCAACGAGAGCCGATGGACAGCAGACGGAAAAAGTACTGATGCTGAGCCCGAAAGCCCGCGGGGACGCCAATCCGATCCTGCTTATAGACGAAGACGATGTAACAGCAGGCCATGCCGCTTCCGTAGGACAGGTCAATTACGAGCAGGTGTATTACCTGATGTCCCGCGGAATTTCACGGCATGACGCAGAAAAACTGATCATATACGGCTTCCTGGCACCTGTAGTGTCGCAAATTCCACTGGAGGGACTGCGCAATCAGCTCCAATCTCTTGTGGAAAGGAAGTTAGGCCAATGATCAGCAGCAATATCCGGGAACAATTTCCCATCCTGAATCAGAATATCAACGGACATCCGCTCGTTTATCTGGACAGTGCAGCTACTTCACAGAAGCCGCTCCAGGTCATCGAGGCGGTGAAATCCTATTATGAATGGGATAATGCCAATGTCCATCGCGGCGTTCATACACTAGGCAGCCGGGCGACAGATGCTTACGAAGGTGCACGCGAGAAGGTGGCAAAGTTCATTCATGCCCGCAGTACCAAAGAGATTATCTTCACTCGCGGGACTACTACGGCACTGAATATTGTTGCTTCCTCTTACGGCCCTGCTGCAGTGGGTGAAGGCGACGAAATCGTCATTACCCAGATGGAGCATCACAGCAACTTTATTCCATGGCAGCAGCTGGCTAAGAAGACAGGGGCAACCCTGAAATTTATACCGCTGCAGAAGGACGGAACCGTTACGCTGGAGGATGCCGAGAACACGATCACGGATAAGACCAAGATTGTGGCGATCGCTTATGTATCCAATGTAATGGGAGTTACGAATCCGGTAAAAGAGCTTGCTGCGATTGCCCACCGCCATGGCGCTGTAATCGTTGTTGACGGGGCGCAGAGCACTCCGCATATGAAGGTGGATGTGCAGGACCTGGATTGTGACTTCTATGCTTTCTCCGGACATAAGATGCTGGCTCCTACCGGCATTGGTGCTTTGTACGGCAAAAAAGCTTTGCTTGAAGCGATGGAGCCGGTGGAGTTCGGCGGGGAAATGATTGATGATGTCGGCCTGTATGAATCTACCTGGAAAGAGCTGCCGTGGAAGTTTGAAGGCGGCACACCGATTATTGCCGGGGCTGTCGGGCTTGGGGCAGCCATTGATTTCCTGCAGGACATCGGCCTGGATAACATTCACAGTCATGAGATGCAGCTTGCGGCATATGCGGAGCAGCGGCTATCGGAGATCAGTGATCTGACGATCTATGGTCCCCGGAACCGCCAAGTGGGTGTAGTGACATTCAACCTGGGTGATGTCCATCCGCATGATGTGGCTACGGTACTTGATGCCGAAGGTATCGCTGTCCGTGCCGGGCACCACTGCTGCCAGCCGCTGATGCGCTGGCTTCAGGTCAGCTCAACCGCCCGGGCCAGCTTTTACCTCTACAATACCGAACAGGATGTAGATGCACTGGTTCAAGCTTTAATCAAGGCAAAGGAGTATTTCGCCTATGAACTTGGATGACTTGTATAGACGCGTAATTATGGATCATTATAAAAATCCCCGGAACCGCGGTTCATTTGAGGATGACGCACTAAAAATCGAACTGAACAACCCTACCTGCGGTGACCGTATTACGCTGCAGCTCAAAGTGGAGGACGGTATCGTCAAGGATGCCCGCTATAGCGGTGAAGGCTGTTCCATCAGCATGTCGTCCGCATCCATGATGACCGAAGCGGTCAAAGGGCAGACGATCGGCCATGCGCTAGAGCTTGCTGACCGGTTCTCTTCTCTGATGAAGGGTGAAGAAGCAGATTTCGGAGATTATGAAGATATAGAAGCCCTTTCCGGTGTTAATAAATTTCCGGCGCGGATCAAATGTGCCACCCTGGCATGGAACGCGCTTCGTAAAGGCATAGAAGTCGAAGAAGATCACCAACACCATTAGAAATAAGGAGGCTGATACCATGGCTAAGAAAGCGCCTGATATGGAGGAATACCAGTACGGATTCCGTGATGAGCACAAGTCGATATTTCAGTCTGGTAAAGGACTCACGGAAGAAATTGTACGGGAAATCTCCGCAATCAAGAATGAGCCGGAATGGATGCTGAATTTCCGTCTGAAATCTCTGGAGCAGTTCCGCAAGATGCCGATGCCTCAGTGGGGCGGCGACTTGAATGATCTCGATTTCGAAGACATCCAATACTATGTAAGACCTTCCGAGAAGCAAGGGAAGACCTGGGAGGAAGTTCCTTCCGAAATCAAGGAAACCTTCGATAAGCTGGGAATTCCTGAAGCGGAGCAGAAGTTCCTCGCGGGTGTCTCTGCTCAGTATGAATCAGAGGTTGTGTATCACAGCATGCAGCAGAACCTTGAGGATCAAGGGGTTATCTTCACCGATACCGATACTGCACTGCGTGAGCATCCTGAGCTGTTCAAGAAATTCTTCGGAACGATTATACCTCCGTCCGACAATAAATTTGCCGCACTGAACAGCGCCGTTTGGTCAGGCGGAAGCTTCATCTATGTTCCGAAAGGTGTGAAATGTGAAGTGCCTCTGCAGGCCTACTTCCGCATCAACTCGGAGAACATGGGACAGTTCGAGCGTACGCTGATCCTGGCAGACGAAGACAGCTTCGTGCATTATGTAGAGGGCTGTACGGCTCCAATCTACAGCACGAACTCCCTGCATAGCGCAGTCGTTGAAATTCTGTGTATGAAGAACGCACGTGTTCGTTATACGACAATTCAGAACTGGGCTCCGAACATCTACAACCTGGTAACCAAACGCGCTGTAGCCGAAGAGAATGCCACCATGGAATGGGTGGACGGCAACATCGGCTCCAAGCTGACCATGAAGTATCCTGCGGTTGTCCTTAAAGGCCGCGGAGCCAAAGGTTCGGTCCTGTCGATCGCGGTTGCAGGCAAAAACCAGCACCAGGATGCAGGCGCCAAGATGATTCACCTGGCACCGGACACAACATCAACCATCGTATCCAAATCAATCAGTAAACACGGCGGCAAGGTAACTTACCGCGGTCTGGCCTCCTTCGGGCGTCAGGCAGAAGGTGCGAAGTCGAACATCAAGTGCGATACGCTCATTCTGGATAACCAGTCCACCTCGGATACCATTCCTTACAACGAAATCATGAACGACAACATCGTGCTTGAGCATGAGGCAACGGTATCGAAGGTATCCGAGGAGCAGCTCTTCTACTTGATGAGCCGCGGCCTTACAGAAGCCGAAGCCACCCAGATGATCGTTATGGGCTTCATCGAACCGTTCACCAAAGAGCTGCCGATGGAATATGCGGTGGAAATGAACCGTCTCATCAAATTCGAGATGGAAGGCAGTATCGGTTAATTTTCTTGTTAACTTACAAATACGTATCCGTTTGTGTCTGGAGACTCTGGTGTCCAAGACATTCGGGTACGTATTTTTTATTTGCGTAAGGTACATATATATTGAAATCAGTCAGTGTTCTAATCGACAAAGAACTCCCATATGCCTAAAAGTAATTGGTTTTTCTATGAGGGAGGGATAAGATTGGATGCTTTTGTTACCCGGTCATTAGATGAAATACGTTTTTGGTCCAGGATCATGAAGGAGCACTCGCTTTTTCTTGGGTTAGGGTTCAGAGCGGAGGATACGCAATTAAAAAAGGAAGCAAACCAGTTCTATGCTATTTTTGAGGATATTGAGCGAAGAGCTCACGAGTTTCAAAGCGATGCGGACCCTTTTACCATTCAAGCTTTTAATAATGAAGTTCGTGTTGCGGCAACTAATATCTGGGCGTTTAAGAGAATGGTGCTGGGTCTCATACTTCAATGCAAACTCCCCGGTCAAACGAACTTTCCCCTGTTGGTGGATCATGTAAGCCGGGAAGCTAATTATTTCAGAAACCGCTTAGAAGAACTCAATGCAGGAAAACTCGAGCCCTTGCCAGATGCTATCATCGATGAAAATGTTTTTTTCTTAAAAATCATGGCCGACCACGCGAAATTTATTGGTCATTTGCTTGATCCGTCAGAACGGAAATTGGTTGAGCAGGCACGGGAATTTAGTAATGACTTTGATACGCTGGTGTTTCAAGCGGTTGATTTAAGCCATATGCGTCCACAATCTCAAACCGTCCCGCTTCTGAGTCAATTTGTTGATGAGAACCGGGTCTCTGTAAAATCATTGCGTGACTTCAAAAAAACTGCACGAGACTTAATCGAAGAATGCCGGATAAAAAGTATTATTCATCCTTTGTTGGCGGATCACGTATTTCGTGAGGCTGAACGGTTCCTCTTTATTCTCGATATGTTTGATCAATCCTTATCTGGAGTGAAGGTGAATAAGCGGGAAATCATCCATTAAATTCTCAGTGGAGCATAGACTGGGTGAAGAACGGGCTGAAACGGCCCGTTTTTTTATGTTGTTATTATTAACCACGGTACCAAACGGACAGCTAAGCCAAACCTGTGGCATCCATGAGGTTAACTGACGTTGCTGAAACAATTTCATTCGAATTCAAGTAATATTGCCGAGGAAATAACGGGGTGCAATCAGTGAGGGACAAGAATATTCTTGGACTCGGCTTTGGTAAATGGAATTATTATACATATATTCATTAAGCTGTGGACAGCTGACGGGAAAACCGTGTTGAATCTGGTCTTTACTTAATTGAACAGTATTTGAGAGGAAATGGGAGCAATTAAAGATACGGCCGTCATTTTGCCCCTGGTTAAGCCTGATTTAATCGGAAAAAACACGGAAAACGGCCATTTCTCCCCTTTGCCGCATTAAAACATGGGTGATAAACTGCTTAAAGTCCCTAAATTGGAAGCGCTAAAAAAATGGCTTGCGATGTGAGATTTACATCGCAAGCCAAATGTATCTTACGGAGCAGGCGCCGCTTCGCAGGAACAAGTCGTAAAGCCAAGTTTATGCTTATGAAGTAAGCTTACTTCGTAAAGCTAAGTTTATGCTTACGAAGCCAGCTTTACTTCGTAAAGCTAAGATTATGCTTACGAAGCCAGCTTTACTTCGTAAAGCTTTAAGGAGGAGAGATATGGATGTTCTCAGGCAACTGCGGGGCTTTTATCGGGAGAAGCTGCACTATTTAATTCTTTCGATTATAGCTTTGGCTGCCGCAACTGCAGTGGGGCTTATTACCCCTAATTTGCTAAGAAGGTTGATCGACGATGTAATTGTTCCCCTAAAGTTTACTGAGGTACCCGTATTGGCCCTCACCGTAGTAGCAGTAGTAATCGTGAAAGCCTGCCTGCAGTTTGCACACGGCTTTTTTGGAGGCCGGCTTGGTAATTATCTGGCTTACCGCCTGCGTAATGCCTGCTATGAGAAACTGCAGTTCCTGTCTTTCCGTTATTATGATACCGCTAAGACAGGCGACCTGATGTCCCGGCTGACCGGGGATCTGGAAGCGATCCGTAACTTTATCGGTTTCGGCTTCGCTCAATTGCTGAACGTATTTTTTATGGTGCTGTTCGGCTCAATTATGATGTTTACAATCAATTGGCAGCTCACGCTTGTCACTCTGATCACTATGCCGTTTCTGGCTGCGGTAGCACTCAGATTCGAATCGAAGATTCACCCGGCCTTTCAGGAGATGCGGCTCGCCCTAAGCTCTTTGACTACGGCTGTTCAGGAGAATATTACCGGTGTTAGGACCGTCAAATCATTTGCCAGAGAGGCTTATGAAGTTGAGAAATTCTCGCACCGTAATGAACGTTATAAGGATAATCAGATTTATGCCGCCGAGCTGTGGAGCAAATTTTTCCCGGTCATGGAGCTGCTGGCTTCAGTCAGTATTGCCATTTTGCTTGGGGTAGGCGGAACACTAGTCATCAACAACCATATGTCGCTGGGTGAGCTGGTAGCCTTCTTCAGTCTGATCTGGTACATCATTGGACCGGTCTGGGGGCTTGGTTTCCATATCAATAACTATACGCAATCCAAAGCCTCGGGAGAACGGGTTCTTGAAGTGCTTAACCAGCGGATTGATGTGCAGGATAAAGAAAATGCGCGGACGCTCGAATCCTCGGAGGTCAAGGGAGAAGTTGTATTCGATCATGTAACCTTCGCGTATGGCAACAAGATGCCTGCAGTCAAGGATATTCATTTTGAAGCGAAACCCGGTGCGGTGATCGGTTTCCTCGGGGGAACCGGCTCCGGTAAATCAACGATTATCCAGCTGATGATGCGTGCTTATGATGTGAATGAAGGACGAATTACCCTGGATGGTGTTGATATCCGGGAGTACAACGTGCGCAGTCTTCGCTCACAGATCTCCACGGTGTTCCAGGAGACGTTCCTGTTCTCCTCGTCAATCCGCAATAATATTTCCTATGGCCTCAAAAATGTGAGCATGGACGATATTATCCGTGCCGCTGAGCTTGCCAAAGCTCATGATTTCATTATGGAGATGCCGGACGGATACGATACGGTTGTCGGTGAACGGGGGATGGGACTCTCGGGAGGCCAGAAGCAGCGGATTGCCATCGCCAGAGCCCTGCTTAAGAATCCGCGGATTCTTATTCTGGATGATGCGACAAGTGCCGTTGATATGGAGACAGAGCATGAGATTCAGGCCGGCTTCCAGGAGGTTATGCGCGGGCGTACAACGCTGATCATCGCCCACCGGATTTCCTCGCTGCGCCATGCCGACCAGATTATTGTAATGGATCAAGGCCGGATGGTTCAGAAGGGGACGCATTCGGAGCTGATCGAAATTCCCGGCCCTTATCAGGATGTCTACCGGATTCAATATGCTGATTATCTGGCCAGAAATACGGAAAGAGGGGAGGGGACTCAGCATGGAGCTTGAAAAGCTTGACAGCAAACAGGGCGCAGCTGCCGCCGGAAAGAAAAGCAGGAACGCAGAGCAGACGCTTGGTGAACGTTTTGTGTATAAAGATGATGATCAGATCGATAAGGCATTTGACTGGAAGCAGTTCACCCGGCTGTTCGGGTACATGAAGCCTTATGCGAAGCAGATGCTTCCGCTTGTCGCTGTGCTGATGGTCCTGGGTACAGTGACGAAGCTGACGGTCCCTTTTCTAACAAGTATGGCCATAGATAAGGCAATCGCTCCGAAGGACGGGAATCCAAGCCTTTCCCTGTTATATACACTGACAGCCAGCGTAATTGTACTGTACCTGATCCAGTGGATCGCCGGCGTCTACCGGATTAAGTATACGAATGTGATTGGACAACGGGTGATTTACGATCTGCGCTCCGATCTATTTCGGCACATCCAGAAGCTCTCGTTTAACTTTTTTGATAAACGCCCGGCTGGTTCTGTACTGGTGCGGGTGACGAATGACATCAACTCCCTTCAGGATCTGTTTACGAACGGGGTTGTCAATCTGATGATTGACTGCGTCCAGCTTGTCGGCATTATGGTAATTCTGCTGCTGATTAACTGGAAGCTGGGGCTGGCAGTAATGATTACAGTGCCGGTGATGTTCTTTGTCTCCACCAAGCTTCGGCAGAAAATCCGGATTGCCTGGCAGGATGTACGGATGAAGAACTCGCGGATCAATTCGCATCTGAACGAATCGATTCAAGGGATCAGAGTTACCCAGGCATATACGCAGGAACGGGAGAACATGCAGTATTTCGACGCCATGAATATGGACAGCCGCAAATCCTGGAACAAGGCCTCAGCGATGAACCAGGCGTTTGGCCCGATTATTGAGGTCACAGGCGGGTTCGGTACGATGATCCTGTTCTGGTTTGGCGCCTATCTCATTCAGTCCGGAGAACTTACTGTCGGGTTCCTGGTTGCATTTAGTACGTATGTGAGCAATTTCTGGGACCCGATCAACCGGCTGGGTCAGATGTATAACCAGCTGCTTGTAGCAATGGCCTCCTCAGAGCGGATATTTGAATACCTCGATGAACAGCCAGCGGTTCAGGACAAGCCGGATGCGAAGCCGCTGCCGAAGATTCAGGGCGATATTAACTTTAACAAAGTTGTGTTTGAATATGAAAAAGGCCGGGCCGCACTGAAGGGTATCTCCCTTGATGTTAAAGCCGGCCAGTCAATTGCCTTAGTAGGACATACCGGCTCCGGTAAAAGTACCATCATTAACCTCATCGGACGCTTCTATGATATTAAGAGCGGCAGTCTTACGATTGATGGCAGAGATGTCCGTGAGGTCACGCTGCAAAGTCTTCGTGAGCAGATTGGTATTGTGCTCCAGGATACATTTATTTTCTCGGGAACGATCCGTGACAATATCCGCTTTGGCCGGCTGGACGCAACAGATGCGGAAGTCGAAGAGGTCGCCAAGGCAGTCGATGCGCATGACTTTATTATGAAGCTGCCCGGCGGCTACGAGACCGAGGTGGAGGAACGGGGAAGTGCCCTGTCCATGGGACAGCGCCAGCTGCTCTCCTTTGCCCGGGCGCTGCTGGCCGATCCACGGCTTCTGATCCTGGATGAAGCAACGGCAAGTATTGATACGGAGACAGAGATCAAGATTCAGGAGGCGCTCAAAATTCTCTTGCAGGGTCGTACCTCCTTCATCGTAGCCCACCGGTTATCGACCATTCGCCATGCGGACAAAATTGTCGTGCTGGATCACGGGGAGATCAAAGAAGAGGGTAATCACGCCGAGCTTACCGCACGCAATGGAATTTACAACGGTCTGATAGAAGCGCAGTTCCGCTTCTTGTAAGTGCAAAAGCAGCAGCCTTCTCCTGGAGTCAGGGAATAAGCTGCTGCTTTTCAATGTGGGAATTCAGTTGTACGCTATCTGTGCCCTTTACCGGCTTTGCCGTTCATTCTCACTTCATACAGCTGAGCACTGATCACCTGCTGCCACGCGGTATCCTCCGTCTGGGCAGCCAGCAGTGCTTCGTTGTTCAGCCGCCCCATCTCCCAGCAGTAAACCGCATTAGCATGCAGGCAATGCTGCTGCTCTGTGAGTTCGGCTGCTGACAGCGGACGTCTTCGGCTTATCGTATATAGCTCTGCCAAGCGCTGATGAACCGGTAGCATCTTAATGCCCCCCTTTGTATGATGAATGATTACCTTATTAGCGTCGCCAGAGATTTCACCATTCAAACACTGCATGATAAGATTACAGGCAAAACTAAACGGCCTCAGTCCCTTTGACTTCAGGACTAAGGCCGCTTATAGATAACTTATTTAGGAAGCTCTTTATACTATTCCATATAAATCTCAACCACGGCAATTTGGCGTTCACGGGACAGATCGAGGAATTTCCCTTCGCTTTGCACCAGCGGACGGAAAACATCCAGCGGATTGTTCATGATAATAACACCCATGTCACCGGTACTGAGCAGCACTTTTTTGCCGATAAAGTTGGGCATCAGATGCTGGATAAAAGCTTGTACAGGTCTGCCGTTGAGTTTACCGAAGCTAAGGGAATTAATTTCCCGCATGACAGAGATGAGCTCCTGCTTCGATTGATAGACACGGTGAGAGGTCATTGCACTATAAATGTCGGCAACGGCAGCAATTTGGGCATACGGATGAATATCGGATTTAGTCAGATTATGCGGATATCCGCTCCCGTCTTCACGTTCATGATGCTGCAGGGCAACCAGAGCCGTGAAAGGATCATTCATGGAATTGTTAATAATTTCCTGGCCGTAAATCGTATGTAATTTCACTTCTTCATATTCTTCGGGTGTGAGTTTGCCCGGCTTGTTAAGTATAGTAGGATTAATCCGGCATTTCCCGATGTCGATCAGATATCCGGCACGTCCTATTTCATAGCACTCCCTCTTGGAATATCCAAGCCATGAGGATATATAGTAAGAAAGCATGCCTACCTGCAGGGAATGGTTATAGGTGTAATTGTCATCACGGTCCAGCAGAAGCAGCAGCGATACTACATCTTTATGCTTGTCCAGCGTGACCAGGGTAGGCTGAAGAATATCATCTACTACAGTCTGGTTAAAGCTTCCTTTAGTCAACGCTTCCATATATACGGATTCGAAACCTTCGATACTGTTGTCAAAATTGGCGGCGACAGCCTGGATGATAGAGGACCTGCTTGTTGGTGCAGCTTCTGCTTCCCGTACATCTTCGATGTCGACATAATCTACTCCATGCTGTATTAGCTTGGCAATTTCCTCTGATTGAAGACGTGACCCTTTTGGCAATACATGCAGCCCTGTAGAACTAAAGGTATCCATCCTCAGGAAATCACCTGCTTTTAGATCCATGACGTGTACTCTCAATGACTATGCCACCTTACCTTACTTAAGTGATTTTTTTCCAGCATAGCAACAAAGTCTGAATTATTCAATGGTTATGAAGTAATGATTATACAGGCTTATAATCCTTAGCTTTGGGGTCAGAACCTAACCATTTTTCACCGGTTTCACTGATATCTTTTTTCCAAACAGGAACTGAGGCTTTTAGTTTCTCTATCGCATATCGGCTGGCTTCATAGCAGGTGTCACGGTGCGGGGCGGACACGGCAATGATCACACTGGCCTCCTTAAGTCCTACAAATCCAATCCGATGTGCAATTGCGCATCTTGCATTCCAGCGCTCCTGTACATCGCTGCCGATTTCCTGCAGTTTACTGAGTGCCATCGGGATGTATGCCTCATAATGAAGTGCTGTTGTCCGCTCTTCTCCAGTCATTTCACGAGTTGTTCCAACGAATATTAGGGAGGCCCCGTGATTGCTGTCCAGCACTTTGTCTAACATCATTTCTGCACTCAAAGGCTGGTCCGTAAGGAGGTAAAGGCCGTCTGCTGTTTCACCGCCTGATTCTTCGGGTTCACCTCCGGAAACAGGAGGAATCAGTGCAATCTCGGATTCAGCGGAGATTACAGTGTCGTCCGGTGCATACTCGCGGTCGATGGCTACCAGCGAAACATTGATTTGCGGTGCAGCATCAGGATAAGAGGCAGCAAGCAGTTCCTTGAGTTTTCCCGCGGTCAGCGGGGTTTCATGGGCTTGGAAGTCCAGGGAAGAAGTGCCGATTACTTCGGCCAGGCCGGCGAATAGACGGATGGTTAATTGCATGTTTGATATCACCTCGGAGTTCTAATAATGATTACAATATACCATATTGCCCCTGAAAATGTTATGCTAGGCTTTATAAGATTACATGCCTGCCGCTTCTGTCAGAACGGCTTTACAGGTGGAAGGGAACTATAGCTCATGGAGTCCGTGCCGCAAAAACTGACCATACTTCACACAAATGATATACATAGCCATTTTGAGACGATGAGTTCCATTGCTGCTGAAATAGCCGGCCAGAAAGCTGCAGCCGGTGAGGACTCCGTGCTTCTCGTGGATATCGGGGATCATATGGACCGGGCTGCTGTGGAAACAGAAGGTACGATGGGCCAGGCGAACATTGATATACTCAATTTAACCGGGTACGACGCTGTAACCATCGGTAATAATGAAGGGCTGACCTTTTCTCCAGAGACACTGTCCGCTCTATTCTCCGGGCTGCTGTGCCCGGTGGTATGCTGTAATTTCCTGGATTCCATGACAGGGCAGCCTCCGCACTGGATGAAGCAGCAGGCTATTGTCGAAAAGAATGGTGTGAAGATCGGCATTACCGGGGCCACTGCTGCGTTTACGTCCTTCTATTCGCTGCTGGGCTGGGATGTCTCCGATCCCGAGGATGCTCTTCGGGAGCAGTGCCGGCTGCTCGCTCCGCAGGTCGATCTTGTTATTATCCTATCCCACCTCGGCTTGCCGGCAGATAAGCTGCTGGCTGAGAGGCTGGAGGGCGTACATGCCATTCTCGGCGGACATACGCATCATCTGCTGGAGCAGCCGCTGCTGATTAACGGGACGGCTGTGTGCGGCGCCGGGAAGTTTGGCCGTTATGTGGGACGGCTGCAGTTTGAGCGGACGGAACCCGGGGCGGCGTTCAAGCTCGTAAGCGGAGTGTGCATTGAGCTGGATCCGCAGCTTACGGAGACTTTAGTCGCGCCTGCAGCAGCACTGCATCTGCTTCACGGGCGAGAGGCACTGGAAGAAACTGTAGCGATCACGGATCATGAGCTTCCGCTGAATCTGCTGGGAGAATCTCCTTTCGGCAATCTGCTGGCTCAGGCAGTGAGACGGTTTACAGGCAGTCCGCTGTCTCTGGTCAATACTGGTCAGCTGCTGGGGGCGCTGCCGCAAGGCAATATTACAGCAGGCCTGCTGCATGCGCTATGTCCGTCACCGATTAATCCCTGTATCATTAAGCTGATGGGGAAAGATATCAGGACGGCACTCATGCAGAGCCTTACGGAGGAATTCTGTAATAAAGCGATCTTCGGTTATGGATTCCGGGGAAAGGTGCTCGGCAGCCTGGCTGTCGACGGATTAAAAATCTTGTACGATCCTGCAGTAATGCCTTATGATAACAGTATTGCAGTTTTTGTCGACGGGGAGCCGCTGGAGGACAGCAGGGAATATAACGTTGGGACCCTGGATATGTTCACCTTCCGCATAGGGTATGAGAGTCTTGCGAACGGGCGTGACCCGGTGTATCTGGTGCCCCACTTCCTGCGCGATCTGCTTCGGATGGAATTGCAGCGCCCGGGAAGTCTCGAAGAAAGTGCAGATGTCCGCTGGAAGAACACATCCATATAACAAGCCTCAACTACATAAGTTTAGACTACAGCCGAAACTGGAGAGGTTTACAAATATCTAAGATCAGGAGGAAGTTATGGATACAATTACAGCAATAATTCTGGCAATCGTAGAAGGGATTACCGAGTTTATCCCGGTTTCTTCCACAGGCCACATGATTTTGACCACGAAGCTGCTTGGCTTCGATGAGCAGGAACCCATCATGAAGACCTATGAAATTGTTATTCAGCTCGGCGCCATTCTGGCTATTGCGTTAGTGTACCGCAAACGAATTCTTGATTTGCTTGGCATCGGACGCAGAGGCAGGGGCAGAGGCGGTGTGATGCCGGCCTCCCGGCTTAATCTGATCCACGTGATCCTCGGAATTGCTCCGGCATTGGCGGTAGCCTTTTTTGCCCGGGATTTTATCAAGGGCCTCTTCGGGGCTTCAACTGTGCTATGGGCGCTTGTTGCCGGGGGGATTCTAATGATTGTCGCGGAATGGTGGAACCGGCACAAGTCGCGGGTCACGGCGCACGAGCTTGATGATTTATCGTATGGCCAGGCGCTGGCCATTGGGTTGTATCAGATAATATCTGTACTCTGGCCCGGCTTTTCCCGTTCCGGATCAACGATTTCAGGCGGTATGCTGAGTGGAGTCAGTTACAAGGCATCAGCCGATTTCTCCTTTTTGATTGCTATTCCGATTATGTGCGCGGCATCCGGTTATGAACTGCTGGACTCATACAAATATTTTACCAGTGATACTATCATGGACTTTGCCATCGGCTTTGTGATTTCATTTGTGGTTGCTTATGTAGTGGTTATTCTGTTTATGAAACTGATTCAAAAGATCAGACCGACCCATTTTGCAATCTACCGCTTTATTCTGGCAGCTGTGTTCTGGCTGTTCATTATGCGTTAGATCAAGGACTTGGCTACCGGAAGAACAAACGAGCGGATAGGAATCTGAACTGATATTCATGCCGGTTCGCTCAAGGTAACGGTATAGACACAGCGTGTAACTAAAGGCATTGCAACAGAATAGTAATTTACCGTTAAAGGCAGGAGTGAGCCAAGGTGCGTCTAGTATCCGTGAATCGGCTTCAGGCGGGGATGAAGCTGGGGAAAAAAATATATAATGATGAAGGACTGGTTCTGCTCGCTGACGGGATTGAACTAACGGATGCGTTAATTAAGCGGCTGTCTAAGATCGATATCGGCTATATTTACATAGAGGATGCCAACACAGACGATGTTGTTATAACTACAATGCTGCATGATGAAACGCGCAACCAGGCGCTCAAAGTAATCAGGAACCAGTTTCAGCAGATGTCCGGCGCTTCAGGCATTACTAAAGGCTTCTATCATCTGGACAAAAAATTCTCAAGTATTATGGACTCTATCCTGGATGATATGTCGTCGCAGGATGATCCGATGATCATGCTGGCGGATATGCACACAGCAGATAATTATCTGTATGTGCATTCGCTGAATGTCTGCCTCTATACACTGGTGCTGGGAATTGCCCACGGCTACAGCAAGGAGGAGCTGCGTGTCATCGGCCTGGGATCCCTGCTGCATGATATCGGTAAAACCCAGATTCCGGTCAAAATTGTCCAAAAGCCCGGCATGCTGAGCGATGAGGAGTTTCGCCATATGCAGGCCCATACGGAGATCGGGTACCGGATTCTTAAGGATGAGCCTAATATACCTCTTCTGGCGGCCCACTGCGCATTGCAGCATCATGAACGCATTGACGGCTCCGGTTATCCGCGCGGGCTGACGGGTCCGCAAATTCATGAATATGCAAAATGGCTCGGGGTTGCCGACTCCTACGATGCAATGACCTCAAACCGGATCTACAAAAAAGCGATGCTGCCCCATCAGGCCGTTGAAGCACTGTATGTAGGCTCTGGGACGCTGTATGAGCAGAAACAGCTTGAGCTCTTCAGAGACCGTGTTGCAATCTATCCGCTTGGTCTTACGGTAAAACTCAGCACTGGCGAGAGCGGTGTTGTTGTGAAGATTGATCCCAGTACGCCGCATAGGCCGGTGGTACGTGTATTTACTGGCCCCGAGAATGAGCCTGTAACCCCGTATGAGCTGGACCTGGGTTCCGCGCTCTCCGTAGTCATTGCGGATGTTTCAGATAATGATGAGGCAGTGAAGTCTACCTAATTGAATTGTTGCGGCAGGGGCTTTACATGACACTCCCTGCCTCTTAGCAGCGAGGAGAGAAAACGAGCCACCGCCGGGCAGCGGATGCTTGCTTTTCGCCCCGCTGTTTTTAGTTTAGATGCTGTACTCGTACCGCTTCCACAGCCTGAAGCTTTAGAAAATGCAGTTTTTTTGCCGGTCATGGTATGATAGAGGGTAAGTTACCGTTCTTATTAATTTATTTTGGGTTAATAATAAGGAATACGCATTAAAGGAGCAAGAATAAATGAGTATATTAGAGCTATCATCAAGAACAATAAGGGAGCTGTCGCCAAGCTTCGATCCATGGGATCCGATTACTTCACTCCGCAAGCATGGACGGCATGTACTGACCAGTGTGGAGATGACGGTTACCAATTTATGCAATATGCGCTGTGAGCACTGTGCGGTTGGCGACAGCCTGACAATGAAAGAAGGGGAGATGCTGCCGCTGAAGAATATGCTGGACCGCCTGGATGAAGTGGAGCATCTTCAGACGATCAGCATCACTGGCGGTGAGCCCATGTTCCGGGCTTCCACGGTGGAGAATACAATCGTACCGCTGCTGAAATATGCCCGTGAGCGGGGCGTGCGGTCGCAGATCAATTCCAATCTCACCATGCCTTATGCCCGGTATGAGAAGCTGCTTCCTTACCTGGATGTAATGCATATCTCATTCAATTATGTGAACGGCGATGATTTCCATGAGGTCGGCTTCGCAAACAGCGGCCATCCGGTCGCCAAGGAAGCCGCTTACCGGCTCTATGACACGATGCTGGAGAATTCACGACGGTTGAGTGAAGACGGCATGCTGATCTCAGCGGAGTCGATGATTAACTACCGTACACACGCCAAGCTTCCGCAAATCCATAAGCTGATCGGGGATATGGGGGCCAGACGGCATGAAGTGCATCCGATGTATGCCTCCAGCTTCGCTTCCTCGCTTCCCGTACTGTCCTTGAAGGAGATGAGTGATGCCATTCATTCCTTGCTGGATGCCCGTGATCCGGAGATGTGGATGCTGTTTGGCACACTTCCATTTTTCGCCTGCAGCGCGCTTGAAGAAGATCAGAAGCTGCTGCGCAGACTACGTAAGGAGAAGAATGTGACGCTGCGCAATGATCCCGACGGACGAAACCGGGTGAACGTTAATATGTTTACCGGCGATGTGTTTGTAACGGATTTTGCCGATATTTCCGCCTTTGGCAATATTGGTGCAAGCAAGCTGGATGATATCTTCGCCGAGTGGCAGGAGAGCCATCCGCTTAATCAGAGGGTGAACTGCTTCTGTGAGGCAGCCAGCTGCTGCGGACCTAATCTTCTGGTGGCCGATATGTATTATCCAAAGGTAGATTTCAAATCTAGAAAAGCGATCACTCTGTAGAAATGAGGCGTTGTTATAGTGCATACGGAATTTGAAATAGGAAGATTGCTGCTTAATCTTTTGCTGGTTCTGGTGCTGGTATTATTGAACGGTATATTTGTCGCAGCAGAGTTTTCGCTGGTCAAGGTGAGACAGTCCCGACTGACCCAGCTGGTCAGTGAAGGTAACAAGATGGCCGGATACGCACTGAAGGTCAACAAGAAGCTGGATGCCTATCTGTCCGCCACCCAGTTCGGAATTACGCTTGCTTCGCTTGGACTCGGCTGGGTCGGGGAGCCGGCGATTTCAGAGCTGCTTGTAGAACCGCTGATGTACCAGCTGGGAGTTACCGATCATACTCTGATTTCCACCGTATCAGTCATTGTGGGCTTTTCTATTATTACCTTCTTACATATTGTGCTGGGTGAACTTGCACCGAAATCCCTGGCAATTCAAAAAACTGAAGGCTCCGCGCTGCTGCTGTCAGCACCGCTGATGTTCTTCTATAACTTGTTCCTGCCGTTCATTTGGGTGTTGAATGCTTCAGCGAATGCCCTTCTGAGGCTGGTAGGGGTAGAACCTGCAAGTGAAGCCGAAGCGGCACACTCGGAAGAGGAAATCCGCATTCTGATGAATCAAAGCGCCAAAAGTGGTGTCATCGACAAAGATGAGATGAAGCTGATGGACAATATTTTTGAGTTCTCAGATTTGCTGGCCCGGGAGGTTATGTTACCGCGTACCGACATGGATGTGTTGTACAGCAATCTTTCGCTGGAAGAAAATATGCGGATTATTACGGAAACGAAACATTCCCGTTACCCGGTTGCCAACGAGGATAAGGACCGGATTATCGGCTTCATCCATATTACCGACCTGCTGTTTGCACCGCCGGAGCAACAGAATGACCTGGCATCGCTCGTCCGACCGATACTGAATGTGCCCGAATCGATGGAGATCAGCCATACGTTGCGGCTGATGCAGAAGAACAAGGCCCAGCTGACACTGGTGGTCGATGAATACGGCGGTACGGCCGGTTTGTTGACCGCTGAGGAAATCCTTGAAGAAATTGTAGGCGATCTGCATGATGAGTTCGAGGATGAGCGTCCTAGCGTTGAACGCAACGGCGAATATATCTCTGTCGAAGGCCGGATGCTGATCGAAGATGTCAACGATCTGACTGGCGTTATTATCGAAGACGATGAGGTGGATTCTATCGGCGGCTGGCTGTTTAAGGAGCTGGAGGGCAATCCGTCCAAGGGTAAAAAGGTCGTTGTCGGTGATGTTACCTTTGAGGTGGAGGAATCGACCCGACTGCGGATCACCAGAATCAACATCCACCGCGAGAAGGCGCCGGAATCTGAGGAACCCGGCTCTGAAAGTGATGAGGATCAGGAGTAAGCGCATTATCAATGGGCCCGGACAATATTATAAACCGCACTGCTGTATATGGCTGCCGGCCAGATGCAGCAGTGCGGTTTTTTTTTGCTGGGGCGTTCTGTTTCCTCCAGGGAGCGTCATAAAGTAGTTACGAAGTGATAAACGTCCATAATAAGGAAATTCATGGAGGAGGGTGTACCTATTGAACTCCCAGGAGCGTGTATGGGCAACGTATAGAGGGCCGTTTGATCCTTGCCCGCCGGTGCCGTTTAAGACGTATGTTGTGCCGCCCAACCAATTTATTCATTTTCAGCCTCCGGGACTGCCGCAGTTTCCGCTATCTGAGGCGCTCAAGGCAGGGACTTTATGGCCTGCACTGTTCAGCCCGTATGAATCCAAAGCCGGAAAAGGAAGGGTGTAGGTCATGGAAGAGGCAAAAGCTTGCGAACCCCGTTACTATGAAATGCTGGAGCAGCTGCAGGTGCTGGATTTTGCACTGGTCGAGCTCAATCTGTATCTGGACACCCACCCGGAGGATTTGAAGGCGATTGAACAGTTTAACCAGCTGACCCAGGAGCGCACCCGGCTGGCCAACCAGTTTCAGGAGCTGTATGGCCCTTTGCAGAACTTTGGGCGCGCGTATTCCAAATGCCCGTGGGAATGGAACCAGAGTCCTTGGCCTTGGCAGGTGTAAAAAACCGTTTGGAGGGATGAATTCAGAATGTGGATATATGAGAAAAAGCTGCAGTATCCAGTACGGGTGGGCAAATGCGATGTGAGAATGGCGCGCTATCTGACAGAGCAGTACGGCGGTGCAGACGGGGAATTGGCGGCGGCGCTGCGCTACATGAACCAGAGATATGCGATTCCCGATAAAGTAATCGGCGTACTGACAGATATTTCGACTGAAGAATTTGCCCACCTTGAAATGATTGCCACCATGATCTATAAGCTGACGAAAGATGCCTCCGTTCAGGAGCTTGAGGCTGCTGGTCTCGGCCCGAATTATGCACAGCGTGACCATGCGCTGTACTATCAGAACTCGGCAGGCGTACCCTGGACCGCAGCTTACATCCAGGCCAAGGGTGATCCGATCGCCGACCTCTATGAAGATATTGCGGCTGAAGAAAAAGCCCGGGCTACATACCAGTGGCTGATCGACATGACCGATGATGTGGATCTGCAGGACAGTCTGAAGTTCCTGCGGGAGCGGGAGATTATTCATGCGATCCGCTTTAAGGAGTCGGTACAGATTCTGATCGAGGAGCAAGGGAAGAAGCGGGTGTTCTGAATATGGCCTCCCGTGCCGTTACAGGAGCAGGCTGTACACACAAAAACCGTGGATTTTATTCGCGGTTTTTTTGATGGTACGCCCAGCATGGGCGTCATCTCTAGGGTGAAAGTCCCGAGCGGGGGCTGGCAAGCGCCTACCGTTAGCCAAGGGCAAGGGTGTCCACCGTGAGGCGGAATCTGAAGGAAGCCGGAGGCAAAAGCACGACCTGAGGTACACGAATCCAATTTGAGGCGGTTGCAGCCGGATGAGTCACCCATACATGACAAAATCCAAAGCTGCCAAGGGCTGCAGCCGTAAACTTGGGCAGGTGCGGGCGGAAAGATGACGTTCTTATCTGGGGAGGCCTGCCGGAGGGGCAAGGAAAAAAAACTTGTAACCGTAGCCGAGAGGCTGCGCTGAACCGGCAGGAGTCAGCAGAGGCCATAGTACGTAAACTGCTGCAGCGTTTACGGAAGGGCTGAACCGAAAGGAGAGAGGAAACCGATGCGTTCGCATGAAGTGCAAAGACAGCAGAATATCTCGCAAGAGAGCTTACGGCAAAGAGAAGCGGTGAAGCCGCCAGGGTATGCCGGAGCGCCGAGTTCTTCGTCGGCACAAATCGCCCCTTCCTCTCGCGAAGCAGAGAGCAACTTGCTGGAGCGAATGCTCGAAGGAGACAACCTTCGGCTCGCGTATAAACGAGTGGTACAAAACGGAGGAGCGCCCGGTGTGGACAATGTAACGGTAGCGAATCTACAAGCTTATTTGAAAACACATTGGGAATCGGTGAAAGCCGAACTCTTAGCGGGGGCTTACAGACCTGCGTCAGTCAAACGGGTGGAAATCCCCAAACCCGGAGGCGGTGTGAGGCTGCTAGGCATCCCAACCGTTATGGACCGTTTTCTCCAGCAGGCGCTTCTACAAGTCATGAACCCGATCTTTGACGCAGAGTTCTCCTGGTATAGCTATGGCTTTCGACCGGGGAAAAGTGCACATGACGCCGTGAAACAAGCGCAAAGATATATCCAAAGTGGCCTCCGGTGGGTCATAGACCTCGATCTGGAGAAATTCTTTGACCGGATAAACCACGACATGCTGATGGCAAGAGTGGCGCGGAAAGTGACAGACAAAAGAGTACTGATCCTGATTCGTGCGTATCTGAACGCCGGAGTTATGGTGAACGGAAAGCTGGAACGTAGCCGGGAAGGAACGCCCCAAGGCGGTCCGCTCAGTCCGCTTTTGGCAAACATTCTACTGGACGATCTGGATAAGGAATTGGCCGGACGCGGGCTGCGTTTTGTACGCTATGCGGACGACTGTAATATCTTTGTGGCGAGTAAACGAGCGGGCGAACGGGTCATGGAATCGGTTAACCGATTTGTAGAAGGAAAGCTGAAACTGAAAGTGAACCGGGATAAAAGTGCGGTAGCAAGACCGTGGCACCGAAAGTTCTTAGGTTTCAGTTTCCTGAGTCAGAAGCAGGCAACGATTCGATTAGCTCCGAAAACAATCTCGCGATTCAAGGAAAGAATCCGTGAACTAACGAATCGAACGTGGTCCATTTCCATGGAAGAGCGAATTCGCCAAGTGAACCGGTATGTGATGGGGTGGCTTGGCTATTTCCATCTGGCGTCGGCGAAGAAACACCTCCAAACGCTGGACCAATGGATTCAGAGGAGGCTGCGAATGTGCCTGTGGAAACAATGGAAACGAGTGCGCACACGAATCCGCGAACTCCGGGCGCTTGGGGTGCCCGAGTGGGCCTGTTTCACAATGGCAAACTCACGGCGAGGCGCATGGGAAATGTCCCGGAACACAAATAATGCCCTTCCCACTTCCTACTGGGAAGGGAAAGGGCTGAAAAGTTTGCTTTCACGTTACTTGGAGCTTTGTTAACCTTTTGGAACCGCCGTATGCGGACCCGCATGTACGGTGGTGTGAGAGGACGGGGGTTAGCCGCCCCCTCCTACTCGATTGCTCCTATAAAGGCTCGCCAGTTGCGGGGAAATAAGCCGGTTGCCACCTAGCTGCTGCTGAATAATATCTTCTATGAGATAATAGCAATACTGGTATTTGATCAGCACAGAGATCGGGGGATGGAAAAGGCTATGGTATTTGAACGGTGGCGCGGCTTCGTGCGGGCGTGGCAGGATTATCCGCTCAGGGAAGGAGCATGGATCGGTAAACGGTACCAGATTGAGTCCCTGCTGGGTGAAGGAAGTTACGGGCTTACCTATCGGTGCTTCGACACTAAGGAGAAAACTCTTGTGGCAGTCAAACAGTCCAGACCGAGTAAGAAAGCGGCAGGGCGGGCTTTGCTGGGCAAAGAGAGCACGATTCTGCGGGCCCTGAATCATCCCAATATTCCAGTGTGCCGTGATTACTTCGAGTACAAGGGCTTGAACTGGCTGGTAAGCGATTATATTGAAGGGAAAACGCTTGAAGATAATATCTTTGCTGAGCATATGGTTTACGGGGAGCGGGAGTGCCTGGCTACAACGCTGAAATTGATGGAGCTGGTATCCTATGTTCATTCGCGCGGCTTTGTTCACCTTGATCTGCGGATTCCAAATGTAATCCTCCGGGATAAGGAGCTGTACTTAATTGATTTCGGACTGGCACGGGAGATCGGTGAAATTGAGAGCCCCGGTGCAGGGCATGAGCCGAAGCCGGAAGAGATGCCGGAACGGATGCCCCCGGTTATCGCCTCAGATTTGTATTATGTTGGACAATTAATGCTGTTTATGCTGTATTCCGCTTACCAGCCTGAACCGGGAGGAGCAGAACGGAGCTGGCGGGAAGAGCTGGATTTGTCACCTGAAATGCTGCATATTCTAACCCGGCTCCATGGAGAGCAGGAAGCTTATGAGAATACTGCTTCTTTTGTCCGCGAGGCCGAACAATTCTATAAGAGTCTGCAGTAATGTCCTGCCAAAAAAGAGGCACCTTCAACCCAATGTCATTAAGATAAGCTCAAAGATAAGACTCGCAATAAAATGGAATCCAAAACGGCATGGGGAAAAGCCCTGTGTCGTTTGTTTTTTGTGCAAACAAGGAAAAAAGCGTACAACAAACAAAGCGCATAAAATATCCGCTTAAAAAATGTTCATATGAAATGAATTATGCTACTCTGTAGACGAAGCTAACGACTGATTTCCAGCGGATTTTGCGCGTATTCTGCTGTCCTGGGCGAAGGGATCGAATCGGCAAAATGTTTTTTCGAATCAGTGCTTCGACATCGGGCGGGGGTTCATCGTCCCGTGAGCGCAAGAAATGTCTACAAACATGAACGGCAACCGTGAAGTTGACTTGGTAAGGGTGGCGTTTATCCGTTTGGGAAATGACTACGTGCGAGGTAGTCATTTCAACGAAATTGTACAGGATCATTCTTGCGAATATCTCTTGGGCGATGGACTCTTGTTTCTTTGCGTGAAAACTCGTCAGTCCGACGGTATATTTTAAGGCCCTAAAAGAGGTTTCAATACCCCATCGCATGTTATAAATCGATTTGATCTCACCGGGTGGAAAATCAGCGGCAGAAAGATTCGTAATGACCGTTTCATAAACGCCGCTCGGCAGGATGAAACGAACTACCCGAAAGGAAATCGGGTAAAACAAGTTCTCCCGCAAATCCAAAAAATCAAAGGTAGATGTGGAAGGGACGAACTTGTATATTTCGGGAAGAGCCTTGACTTCTTTGGTTTGTTTTTTGGTAAGTGTCAGATGAATGTCAATATCAAACGCTCCACCAGAGGGCAGGCACAATCCGGATAGAATACCATTCGAACTCAAATCCTTAACCCGGACAACATAGTTCCACCCTTTGCGTTCCATATGCGCAAAATTGTTGTAACTTTCATACCCTCGATCGGCGATAACAATCGTTTTTCCTTGAATCGGGGAACGGTCAACCATAGCAGCCAGCGCCTTTCCCTCGTTACACAATCTTCGTGGCTGAACGATGGCATCTACGTAAAGTCTGTTGCATAAGTCATAGGCTGCGTTCAAATGCAGAAGGTTGTAGCCTTTCATATTCGGTTGACTTTGGAAATAGGTGTCCGTATCCGACCGGTCCGTTGCGATATGCAAATCCGAACCGTCAATGGCCAGTAATTGATACCCTCGGTAGCGCTTGATATCCGTATAGGACTCTGTAAATTTGTGAAACAAGAATTCTACAGCAGAGGGCAGGATTTTATTCCTCTGCTGGACAAAAGCAGAAGTGGTTGCGGTGGATACGTCGTAGCCCTGCGATTCCAAGAGTTCCTTATATAGGCTGTTTCCTCCCATAGAAATCAGGAGGTGCATAACCGTTTCAAAGGGCAGCTTTTTCTTTCGGGTAAAATCTTTTTCTGGGTTTTTGACAAAAGGTGCGGGTTCGGCTGACATTTCTCGGATGAGGGATGTCAGCGTTTCTTTTAGCGCATTTGCGTACTCATTCATTGGCGTAACCTCCTTGTTGTTTCAAGGGGCTTCGCCACACATTTTTATTTTTTTGTCAAGTCTTATTCTTCTTTTTGTGCAAAAAAAGAGCGGGCTATCTTTTCGATAACCTGCTCTTTTTCATAATTTTTGGCTCTATGCTTTAACTTAATGACATTGACCTTCAACCCACAGGGTAGAGGTGCCTTATGTTTTGTACAAAATGGTTAAGCCGGAGTTAGCTTGAGCTGCCGTAGCGGTTCTTATAGTATTTATGTCCGGTTCCTCCATGGCGTGAGTCCGAAGACGAGTGTCTCTTGTATCCATGGCTGCTGCTGGAATGTCTGCTATATACAGGCCTCCCTTTGTGACTGCTTGAATATCTGCGGTGTCCGCCTGACTTGGAGTGCTCCATGGAGTGCAGCACTTTGCCGAGTATTTTTTTAAGCATCATGTTTCCTCCTCTTGGGTGGTTTAAGCCGAATTAGAACGACTTTAATCTATATTTACCCCTTAATACGATATTGTTACCTGCCGGTTTCGATGGCGTAAAGTAAGTTGTGTACCAAGATTTGGAGCCTAGTCAGGCAACAAAAAAGTAGGGTATTCTCGGGATTGTCGAAGTCCACCAAGAAAGGAACCCTACTCGATGACTATTCTACCCGAAAACATGTTAAATAATCTATTTGAAAATCTTGTCACCCAATTTGTAAAAGATAATCTAGAGTCCATTATGAAAGCGGAAATCCAGCAATTCATGACCAGTGAAGAAGCCGGGAACCACAACAGCCGCAACGGATACTACACCCGGGATCTACACACGAAATACGGAAATGTAGAGGATCTGGCCGTTCCTAGGGACCGTCAAGGAGCCTTCCAAACGCAGTTGTTCGAGCCCTACCAGCGGCGAGATGGATGGCTAGAGGAGGCTGTCATCCAGATGTACAAAAGTGGTATGGGAACGCGAGATGTGGCCCGGTTCATTGAAAGTATGTTCGGCAGCCACTATTCACCCACGACCGTTAGCAACATTACAGCTACGGTACTTGACGACATTCATCAGTGGCAGAAGCGCCCGTTAAACAAACGCTACTCCGTTATCTACCTGGATGGCCTATATGTGAAACTCAAGCGCAGCACCGTTAGCGGAGAAGTCGTTTATTTCGCCATGGGGATCGACGAAGACGGTCACCGCCAGATCCTTGGCTTTTACGTAGGCGGCCAGGAGAGCGCAAACGGCTGGCGCGAGGTGCTCAAAGACCTCTACGACCGTGGTGTCCAGGAAGTCTTGCTGGGCGTGTTTGATGGGCTTCCGGGACTCGATGCAGCGTTCCGTGAAACTTATCCGAAGGCGGATGTGCAGCATTGTATCGTCCACAAAGTGCGTTCGACCTTTCCGAAAATTCGAGTTCAGCACAAAACGGAAGTCATTGAAGATCTGAAGACCATCTACACGGCTGCAGACCATGATCTGGCCCGGGCTGCGTTTGACACGGTGAAGGCCAAATGGGGCAAGCTCTACCCGAAAGAAATGCGGTCCTGGGAAGAACAGTTACCGACGCTGCTGACCTTTTACAAGTATCCCGTGCTCATAAAAGAAGCCATCTACACATCCAATCCGATTGAACGAATGAACAAGGAAATTCGAAAACGCCTGAAGCCGATGAACAGCCTCACGAATATGGATGCGGCAGAGAAAATTGTCTACCTGGACGTCATCGATTACAACGAACGTTTTAGCGAACGGGTCATTCGCGGCTTCGGCGATCTGGAAGTAAAGAAGAAACTAAATGAGATGTTTGAAGAGCGATATCCAGCGCAGGCAGAGCCAGAGAAGTAACTCGAAATCCCTTGTTCTTTGGGGCGGGGTCTCCCCCGCCCCAAAGAACATCTGCACTTACCAACGAACACCCGAGAAGTTACATTCTGCTCTCTTACACAAACTTCTTGACGCTACCCCGGTTTCGTGTTTTATCCTCAACTTGACCGGCAGGCGAAGCCTAAATTGACAACATCCGCTGAAATATGTCATAATAACCTGACGATCGTCAGGGAGGTGTCAGAAAGTGACTGCACACGCGATTGAGCAGGCTGCCTTAGCGCAATTTGCAGAAAAGGGGTTTGAAGGCGCCTCGCTTGCAGCGATTGCTCAGGCTGTAGGAATTAAAAAACAGTCCATTGCCACCTATTTTCCGAAGAAAGAGGATTTATTTATGGCTGTTTTTCATGGTATGGCCAAGCATTATATCGGATTCCTGGAGCAGCTGTATCAGGACATCGCGGAGGCACCGGTGGAAACCAGGCTGCGGGAAATAGTATATAAGAACTATCAGTACAGGGCCGGGCATCCGGCATTGACCGCTTTTTACAAACGGGCTGTGCAATTTCCGCCTCCCTTCTTCAAAGAAGTTCTTCTGGAGCAGATTAGTATAATGGAGCAGCGGTCAGCGGTGTTTTACCGGTCGATTTTTGAAGAAGGAATGGTGAAAGGCGAGATCAGGCGCCAGCAGGCTGATAGTCTGCTCTCCGCTTATTATTGTCTGCTGGACGGGATCGCGATGCAGATGTTTTTTTATGAAGAGGAAGACTTCGAACGTCGCCTGGAGGATATCTGGACTATATTCTGGGCAGGGATTAAACAAACATAGCAGGGAAAGGGAGGATTGGCATGCGGGCAGAACGGGTTACAACGGGCAATCAGCTTGAGGAAGCCTTTCGGATTAGGCGGGAAGTGTTTGTGGAGGAGCAGGGTGTGCCGCTGGAAGATGAATTTGACCAGTACGAACAGAGCACAGAGCATATTCTGGTCTATCATGAGGAGGATGCACCTGTTGGCACGGCACGCCTGAGAGTTGTGGACGGATGGGCGAAGCTCGAACGGATCTGTCTGCTTGCACCTTACCGTAAATCCGGGATCGGGTCGTTTATCATTGCTACACTTGAGCAAATGGCGGCTGAACAAGGGCTTACACGAATGAAGCTGCATGGCCAGAAGCAGGCGGAGGGTTTTTATCAGAAGCTGGGCTATGAGACGGGCTCTCCGGTATTTATGGAGGATGGGATTCCTCATGTGTTAATGGTCAAATGCATATAATAAAGAGGCTGTCCCATAAGTAGATTTTTTCGAGTAGAGACAGACCCTTTTCATTATTCAAAACCGAAAAACGTCAACAATGTAGCGATTCTCCTGTTATTGGAGGATCGCTGCTCTGCGTTTTTGGTCGTTTGCAGCTTGCTTCAGTAGATTGTGGGCAAGGGAAAGCCATCCGACTTCAAGCGTCACTTTTTCCATGCCGCGAAGCAGAAACCGCCGGAAACCCCGGTTGTTCTTTAGTTGTCCAAATACACTTTCTGGTTCTGTCATTCGACGTACGGCCAAAGTGAAGCCTTCCTCGCTTTGCAAAATTGCCCGAGCTTGTTTCTGGTACCGCAGTCGTTCCAGACTGACAACCACTTCCCGATTTCCTTCGGCTTTCGTACATCTTTCCTTCAGTGGACAGCCCACGCAGCTCTGGCTACGGTAATGACGTTTTCGGATTTCATATCCACTCTCTAACGTTTCCTTGCTTTCTTTGCGAAAATGCAGCGTTTGTCCGGCGGGGCATGTCCATGTATCCACGGCTTCGTCGTACGTCCAGTTCTCAATCT
Organism: Paenibacillus tianjinensis; assembly: GCF_017086365.1. Taxonomy (NCBI): domain Bacteria; kingdom Bacillati; phylum Bacillota; class Bacilli; order Caryophanales; family Paenibacillaceae; genus Paenibacillus; species Paenibacillus tianjinensis. Next base: position 1,992,743 of record NZ_CP070969.1, read on the forward strand.
TTCCGATATTCTCTTTCCACGCTTTGCTCTTTTCTTTGTGGTAGCTGCCGTATTTGACCACGGCCTTCACGTGTTCGTTTTCCAAATAGGCATAATTTTCTTCACTGCCGTAGCCGGCATCCGCGATCACCGCCCTCGGAAGTCTCCCTAGGATCTGCCGCACCTTTTCTAAGTGCGGCTGTAAACAACGCGTATCCGTCGGTCTTTGGTGTAGACTGTACGCCAAAATAAACTGGTTTTCGGTGCCGATCTGTACATTGTAGCCGGGTTTGAGTTGACCGTTTCGCATGTGATCTTCCTTCATCCGCATGAAGGTGGCATCCGGGTCCGTCTTACTAAAGCTGTTTCGGTCCCCGAGCAGGTTTTGGTATTGCTCATATTTCAGCAGTCTCGGAAACAGATCCTTACGGAGCCTCCGAACCGCTTTTTTCAATGGCTTGTTCTTGGGCTTCTTCAGCAGTTGCGACTCTAACGACTGGGTCATTTGTTCAAGTTTCTCACTGTCGATCTCGGCGGACTCGCCAAGTTCGCTCAGATCCTGGCCGCGGTGTTCCTGTTCTTCTTGTTTCTCTACAGCCTCAATGTCGGCAAACAATGCATGTACCTTTTCTTGCAGCTTGGCTTTATGCTTACTAACGGCTTTACCCCACACGAAGGTATAGCGATTCGCATTTGCCTCTATTTTTGTGCCATCTACAAAATAATGCTCGAAGGAGATGTATTTCTCGTCCGCCAGAAACTGAAGCACGGCGGTAAATACCATTTCTAGGACGTCCTTCATCCGCTGAGAACGAAAGCGGTTGAGCGTGCGGAAATCCGGGCGTTGTCGTCCCGCTAGCCACATGAAGGGAATGTTTTCTCGGACCGCTTTGGCGATTTGCCGGGAGGAATAAATGCGCTGCGTATACGCATAGATAATGACTTTGGTGAGCATTTTAGGGTGGTAGCTGTCACGGCCGCCACCGGGATAGGCAGCGTCAAAGATGGTGTCGTCTAGCCGATTGACGGCTGCGTTAACGACACGAACGAGGTGGTTTTCGGGAATATCTTCTTCCAGATCCATTGGCAAGCAAAGTTGGTCCATGGTATATTGAATGTACAAAAGAAACCTCTCCTTTGAAATGGTTGTGTGGTAACTCCATTTTACCAAAGGATGGTTTCTTTTTTGTGCGATTTTTAAAGATTGTAGATCCATTTCCCGCTTAAACAGCGGAGAGGACGGAACGATTGTGGAAAAGCGGCAGCGGTCGCCTTGGTCTCCGGATTTTCACCGCTAAGGGGAATGAAAAAAATCTGGAGAGCACAGCGATTGGAACAACGGTCCGTTCGCGGAGCGTCCACCCAAGTGCTCACGTTGATCCTACTTAAAAAAACAGGGGCTATCCCAAGCAGCCATTTCATGGCTTTTGGGACAGCCCCTTCCCGTAAAACGGTACGGATAAATATGAAATTACTGGCGCAGTGTCTTGAGGGCTCCGCTCCAAGCCAGCACCTGATCAAGCATTGCATTTACATTGGCAGTATGCAGGTCAGCCGGTTTGAAGACACTGCCGTTCTCAAAATCGGTGAACAGCGATAACAGAGGGTGTACCCGGACATCCGCCACCTGCAATTCACCCAGAATTCCCCGGAGATGCTCCGCTGCACGCGCACCGCCTGCGGAACCATAGCTGACGATACCGGCGGCTTTGTTATTCCATTCTTCACGGGCGGAATCAAGGGCATTCTTGAGTGCTCCTGTTACACTGTGGTTATATTCCTGGGCGATAAATACAAATCCGTCTAATGTCGCAAGCTTAGCTGCCCACGCCTGTGCAGGTGCATAATCGTCGCTTTCACCAAGCAACGGCAGTTTGAAGTCAGCAATATCTACGATTTCATAGTTGGCATCCCCACGGGCATCTGCAATACTTTTAACCCATTCACCGACCTGTGGACTTACGCGGCCTTGACGTGTGCTTCCCAAAATAATTCCGATGTTTAAGGTTGTCATTTAAATTTCCTCCTAATTAATTGTAATTGGATCGTGTTAACCTTTGTTGATTTTATTATAGCATATTACTTTTATAAAGCAAGTGTGCTTTAGAAACTATTAATCTATTATTCTATTTTTGCAAGCCGTACTATATAGGCGTATAATCAGATAGAAATTAGCGGCAAACTGTTCTAAAATAAACATTGTGCATGGAGCTGCTGGCTCTAAGAAGGGCCGGATATAGAGGATATCTGAGAGGAGAAGTGTGGAATGAAGTACCGCAGATTAGGCGGAACAGGGCTGAAGGTCAGTGAGATCAGTCTGGGAAGCTGGTTAACGTATGGCGGATATGTGGAAAAAGAGAATGCTGTTAAAGCCATTGAAACCGCTTACGGATTAGGCGTTAATTTTTTTGATACAGCGAATGTATACGAAAAAGGCGCAGCTGAAAAGGTCCTGGGCGAGACCCTGCGCGGATTTCCCCGTGAATCTTATGTTCTGGCCACCAAGGTGTTTGGTGTTATGGGAGACGGGCCGAATGACCGCGGTCTGTCACGCAAGCATATCACGGAGCAGTGTCATGCGAGCTTGAAGCGGCTTGGCGTAGAGTATGTGGATATTATGTACTGTCACCGCTATGACCCGGAGACACCGATCGAGGAGACACTGCGGACATTGGATGACCTGGTCCGTCAGGGTAAGGTGCTCTATGTCGGGGTAAGTGAATGGACGGCTGCACAAATGACTGAAGCTCTGGCGGTTGCCGATCGTTATCTGCTGGATCATATTGTGGTTAACCAGCCGATTTATAATATGTTTGAGCGGTACATCGAGAAGGAGATTATCCCGCTCGGCGAACGCAAAAGGATTGGACAAGTCGTTTTCTCTCCGCTGGCCCAGGGGTTACTGACCGGCAAATACAGCTCTGCAGCGGATATTCCTGCGGACAGCCGTGCTGCTAAGCTGGACTGGATGCGCAAAGGGGTTACGGAAGAGAAAATCGCCAAGGTGCATGAGCTGGGTAAAATAGCTGCAGAGCTGGATATTTCGGTGGGCAATCTGGCCCTGGCCTGGATTCTGCGGCAGCCTAATGTAGCAAGTGCGCTGGTCGGGGCCAGCCGTCCGGAGCAGGTGGAGGAGAACGTTAAGGCTTCAGGCGTGGAGCTGACGGAAGAGGTATTGTCGCGTATTGCTGAAATTATCGGCTAACGGATTAATTAAGAGAGAGGAGCAGATACAGATGAAGGTACTTTTTATCGGAGGCACGGGTTTAATCAGTGAGGCTGTCTCAAGGCTGGCCGTGGAACGGGGAATGGAGTTGTATCTGTTCAACCGCGGGGAACGGAATGAATTCGTACCGGAAGGGGCGCAAGTGATCCAGGGCGATATCCGCGATGCGGCGGGGGCTGCTGCGGCACTAAAGGGTTATGAATTTGACGTCGTGGTGGACTGGATCGCCTTTACGCCGGAGCATGTGCAGTCGGATATCGAGCTGTTCGCCGGCAAAACGAAACAGTATATCTTTATCAGCTCGGCATCTGCTTATCAGAAGCCGCAGAAGAATTATCTGATCACCGAAGAGACCCCGCTGGTTAATCCGTACTGGCAGTATTCGCGTGATAAAATCGCCTGTGAGGAGCTGCTGCTGGAAGTGCACCGTACCAGCGGTTTCCCGGTTACGATTGTCCGTCCTTCGCATACCTATGGAGTTTCGGCGATTCCGGCGGCATTGACCAGCTGGGCCCATCCGTGGTCGCTGGTGGAACGCATCCGCAAAGGGCAGCCTATTGTGATTCATGGTGACGGCACTTCACTCTGGACCCTGACCCATAATACGGATTTTGCCAAGGGCTTTGTCGGCCTTCTGGGGAATCCTGAAGCGATCGGTGAAGCGTTCCATATTACTTCCGATGAATCGCTGAACTGGAATCAGATTTATGCTGCCATCGGAGTGGCTGCCGACAGAGAACCGAAGGTGGTGCATATCTCCACAGACTTTATTGCAGCGTATACCCCAGCGGGGACAGCCGACGGACTGATTGGTGACCAGGCGGTGAGCAGTGTGTTCGACAATAGCAAGATCAAACGTCTGGTACCGGAGTTCACAGCAACCGTTCCGTTTGCTGAGGGAATTCATCGATCGGTTGAATGGTTTGAAGCCCATCCACAGCTCTGTACCGTGGATACGGATTGGAACAAAATGCTGGACACGCTGATCAGCAGACACGGCGTTGATGCCAAATTGCTCAGTTATTACGTGTAAGAGAGATGCGGTAAGCCTTACGAATCCTATCCGAATTTTGCAGCGGGCTCCCACCTGGGAGTCCGTTTTTAGTATACAAAGAAATCTGCTGCAATCCTTAATAAATCACCGCCTTTGTTAAATAGGCCCGGCTGTGTAAGGTAATGGCATGATTCGGGGATTTCTGAATATACTCTCACTACCGAATTTCCTCTAAAAGGAGTCCTGGCCATGCCGACACATCCGTATGTCTCCCGTTTCTTTGTGAATGCCGATGCCCGCCGAGAAAAGCTGATTTTTGATTTGCCGGAATCCTGGTGGAGCCAGCCTTATGAATACGAATGGTGTACAAACTTTATCTCGCCTCATGATGTGGTGCTTGATGCCGGCTGTGGGATTTCCCATCCGCTAAAGTTTTATTTGGCCGGATATAGCTCCGAGGTCTACGCTTGCGATATCGATGCCCGGATTTTGTCGCAGGAGGCGGTTATCCAGGAGATCGCTGACGATATCGGCATCGAATCAGCCAAGCAGGTCATGGACAGAAGCACTGCAAATCTGCACCTGACGCAAGCGGATCTCACGAAGCTGCCCTACGCGGATGAAAGCTTCGATACTATTTTTTGCATCTCCGTTATTGAGCATTTATCGGTGGAGGACGCTGCCCTGGCCGTGCGGGAGTTTCACAGAACGCTGAACGGAGAAGGGCTCCTGGTGCTGACTTTTGACTATCCGATCGTTAATCTGGCCGTTATGAACGATTTGCTGCTTCAGGCGGGATTTCAGTATTGGGGGGAGACGGACTTCAATCTGCCGGCAGATGCGCTGCGTACCGATAACGGGGGCGGTCTAAACTGTTTCCGGGCCGTATTGAAAAAAGCGCAAATCTAGCAGGACTTTATACTCTTTAGACAGGTATCCTTTTCCAGTATAGTAGATAGCATATCAAATAAAAGGGGTCTAAAGAATTGCGCAGATTTGCTATGCTTACCATGCTTTTATTCCTGCTTATTCCTGCACCCGGCGTATATGGCGGGACATCACAGGCGCAGGCGGCTGACAACATTACGCTAACCTTTGCCGGGGATATTCTTCTGGACGGTTTCGTGGGTGAACAGATTGCCAGATATGGAATCAACTTTCCTTTTGCCAAAGTTGCTCCTGCCCTGCAGAAGGCAGATATTGCTTTTGCCAATCTGGAAACCCCGGTCTCCGTACGGGGAAAGGCGGCGGAGAAGACCTTTGCCTTCCGCTCCAAGCCTGAAGCGCTCGGCGGACTTAAGCTTGCCGGAATTGACGGTGTTTCGCTTGCGAACAACCACATCCTCGATTACGGGCAGGTAGCGATGCTCGATACCCTGACCCATCTGGACAGATACAAGATAGGCCATACAGGTGCGGGCAGCAATATTGACCAGGCATTCATGCCGTATGTCAAGACGGTCAAAGGCAAACGGGTCGCCATTCTGGGGGCAAGCCGTGTACTGTCCGGACCTTCGTGGTATGCCGGCAAGACCAGTCCGGGAGCTGCTTCAGCCTACACAGCGGAGCCGCTGCTGGGAGCCATCAGGAAGTCCGCCAAGGACAATGATTATACCATTGTATATCTTCATTGGAATGAGGAGTTTAAGGATTATCCGGAGCCATACGCCCGGACGCTTGCGAAGCAGATGATCGACAGCGGTGCGGATATTATCCTGGGTGCTCACAGCCACTGCCTGATGGGGATCGAGTATTACAAGCACAAACCGATCTACTATTCTCTGGGTAACTTTGTGTTCAACCGTTCCACACGCGGCGGGGAGAAGACCCTGCGGTCCATGCTGGCTGACTTCACGATCAGCGAGTCCGGCATTTCGAGCCGGATTAGACCGGTGAAGATCATCGGCGGACAGCCGAACTTCATGGGCGAAGCCTATAATAAAGAAACGATCAGACTGATGAACCAGCTATCGTTCAATGCGAAGATTGCACCGGATGGAGCGGTCAGCGAGAAGCTGTGAGCTGCAAGGCCTGCTTAAATTACAAGCCTAATTCGGGCTTGCCAATAACTCAGCGCAATCTATAGCTATCTCCGGGCCCGGTTCCTATCGCGCTGTTATCAGCCTACTGATCTGTTTCCAGGCGGGAATGCATTTCCTTGGCCGCACCCCCGAGCCGCAATTGCACTTTATACAAGTATACTAACGTTTTTTCCTTACCCAAGCCGTTTAATTGTATTTCGTACAATTATAAGGCAGCATACAGCATCTGATTATTGAATCGTCTAAAAGTAGTTGCATAGAATACAGTTAGATGGTTCGAGCGCAGTTATATCCGATTTCTAGTTGTACAGAACGCAACTAATTTGAGCGGATTTAATAAGTCACCTGCTGCTCCCAGAGCGGTCTAAGGGAGATTGTAGTGGAGTGTTTATGCTTATTAACCGCTCTACATAAAAAGTGCCGCACAGTCCATTCGGACTGTGCGGCACTTTTTGTCATGTGGGTATCAGCCCTTGACCGCTCCGGCGACAACGCCTTTGACGATATACTTTTGCAGGAAGATGAACACGACGATGGATGGGAGTACCGCCATAACCATGGCCGTCATTGCGTATTGCCAGTCCGAGGTGTATTGGCCTACGAATGTATAAGCAGCGAGTGTCAGTGTCTTCGTGTCCGGTGAGCCGTTGACCATAAGCAGCGGGAGCAGGAAGTCATTCCAGATCCACATCACGTCAATGATAATGATGGTGGTCGTTACGGATTTCAGCAGCGGGAAGATCACACTGAAGAATAAGCGGAAGCCGGAAGCCCCGTCGATCGTGGCGCTTTCATCGATTTCCAGCGGAATCCCTTTGACAAAGCCGTGATAGATAAACACTGCGAGCGGTGCGCCGAAGCCCCAGTAGAGCAGTCCCAGGCCCCAGATGCTTTCAGACAGGTTCAAGTTCTTGGCTGTCTGCAGCACTGTCAGCATGATCGACTGGAACGGAATCAGCATCGGCATAATACAGAGGAAATAGATAACCCCGCTCCATCTGGTCTTGGTCCGTGCCAGCTTGTACGCCGCGATAGAGGAGACGAATACGATCCCCAGCAGACCCAGTGCGGTGATGATGAAGTTGTTCAGGAACAGCCGCGGATAGTTTATGAATTCCCATACATAAGAGTAGTTGGCAAAGGTAATATGCTTAGGCAGAGCGATAACGTCGGTCATCACCTCGCTGAAGCTTTTGAACGAGTTGATAATGGTCAGGAACAGCGGATACAGGAACAGAAGGGAGAGGAGGACGAGAACGACCTCTAGAATAATTTTGCCTGATTTATTGTTTGTTTTCATTATGCCTCAACCTCTCTTCGTTTGAAGAACGTAAGCTGAATGACCGTCACGATCAGCACTGCGATGAACAGAATGAGCGCTTTTGCTGTACCATAGCCGTACAGATTGTTTTGGAATGTGTCACGGTAAATGTCGTAGGCGATACTGTAGGTAGTTCCTCCGGGACCGCCGCCGGTCAGCGACAGAATCACGTCGAATACCTTAATTGAGTTGGTAAGCGCCATGAATACCGAAATAGTGATTGACGGTGCGAGCAGCGGCAGGGTAATGCTGAAGAATCGTCTGAGCGGTCCGGCTCCGTCCACCGTAGCGGCTTCCTTGAGATCTTCCGGTACCGACTGCAGTCCGGCAATATAGATAACCAGATAGAACCCGATGGATTGCCAGATGGATACACCTAATATAGATATAAAAGCCAGCCCCGGCGTCCCCAGCCAGCTTAGTCCGAAGATCGACCAGCCTGTGCTGTCGCCCAGTGAATTGAAACCTTGCATGAAGATGAATTTCCAGATAAAGCCGACAATAACCAGACTGAGAATATAAGGAATGAAGAACGCCGCTCTCAGCCAGGAAGTGGATTTCAGCTTCATATCAAGCAGAACGGCGAGCAGAATAGCCAGCACGTTGACGATAATGATATAGAGTACCGCATATTTAATCGTGAACCAGGCGGAATCGGAGAAATTGGTGTCCCCGGTAAAAATCTGCTTGAAATTGTCCAAGCCAACAAACTTAGGATGTTTGGAAATTCCGTTCCATTTGGTCATCGAATAGCGGATGGTCATGATAAACGGGACGTAGAAGGCTACAGCGATACAGATGAGAACGGGGAGGGTGAATAGCCCGAATTCCGTTTTCTCGCGCCATTTTCTGCCGAGTGATTTTAACATGGTTGCACCTCTTCTGGAGTTATAGGGTGGGAGTATTGACCCCGCTTGCCACACCTAACCATTCCGGTTAGTCTATATTGTGTATTATAGAGCAGCGCCGTATACTCAAAAATGGATTTAAGAAGACAGTTAGGGGTAAAAAAGTGAACTGTAAGCGGACACAAAATGCAAGCGGAGGAGGCTGCGATTATCATAAAAACAACCCTGCAAAAGCTGTTCGAGCCGCTGATGGAGCGGATTTCGCGCCGTCTGGCCAACAAACTGATCCTGCTGTTCTCCATTATTATTATCCTCGTGGTGACCTCACTGACATTCATTTCCTATGGCATGCTGCGCAAAGAGTCCGTAAACAGCAGCATAGCGAGCACGAGCAACAACCTGCTGCTGGTGGGCCGGAACCTGGAGAGCTACCTTGATGGAATAGAGCAGTTATCCCTGCCGCAAATTTCCTATGACGAAATTACCTATGCTATTCTCCACGAATCGGAGGACTATGCCTCCAAGATGTATGTGGAGAGTTATCTGAAGAACCTGTATTTTTCACGGGGCGACCTGGAGGCGATTTACCTCTATGTCATCAAGGAGCACAAATATTATTATGTCACCAAAGAGAACTATAATATTACCGTCCGGGTCGCTGAGCATCCGCCGATCGAGAACCTGACCTGGTACAAGCGTGCGCTGAATAGCCCGAATAACCGCTCGTACCAGTCTTTTGTAACAGATAGCGTGGAGAAGGGCGATTATCCGGTTAATACGGATACCAGCTTCATGGGCTATCACCGGCTGCTGCGCTCCATAGTTTCCCGTGAGCCGCAGGCCGTATTGTCCCTGTACTTCAATTCAAGTGTGACGGATGAGATTATGAAGGACATTCCGTTTGCAAAAGGGGAGCACCTGATGTATGTCAGCCCGGATGATGAGCCGTTTGTGGTCGATGACGAGGAGTTCTTTGCGAAAAGCGCCGCAAGCGGGCTGCTGCAGCAGCTGAGCCCGGCAAAGGGCGGACAGCTCACCTGGTCTGATGAAGAAGAGAAGTACCTCGTCATTTATGACATCAACAAAAAAGAAGGCTGGAAGCTGATCAAACCGATTCCCTATAAAGAAATTTACGAAGCGGCGACAACAACCCGCAAGCTCAATTATTCAATCGGGCTGCTTTTTCTGATTGTCTCTGTCATTCTGGTAAGCTTCATCTCCAACCGGATCACAAGCCCGTTGAAAAATCTGTCTCTGCAGATGAAAAGGTTCAGTACAGGCAGCTTCGATGCCGAGGCCAGAGTGGAAGGCAATGATGAGATAGCCTACCTGTCCCGCCATTTCAATAAAATGGTTGAGAAGACGAATGAGCTGATCAATGAACGCTATAAAATGAAAATTGTTGAAAAAAACGCAGTGCTCAAAGCACTGGAGGCGGAAATTAACCCGCATTTCTTATATAATGCCCTGCAAGCAATTTCGACCAAGGCGCTGAAAAACAATAATGATGACATTGTTGAGATGGTCGACAACCTGGCTCTCACTCTTAGGTACTGCATCAGCGGTCGGGATGTGGTCCAGGCAAGTGAGGAGCTGCGGCATATTGAGCGTTATCTGGCACTGCAGAAAGCCCGTTTCGGTACCCGGATGCAGGTGGTGGTTGACTGGGAGGAGAGCCTGAAGGAGCTGCGGATTCCTAAGCTGTCGATTCAGACGCTGGTAGAGAACTGCATTAAGCATGCGCTTGAGAAAGTATCCAGTACAATTACGATCCGGATTGAGGCACATATTACTCCGGCATACAGTGTCATATCGGTTATGGATAACGGGCCGGGTATCAGCCCGGAGCGGCTGGAGCAGGTGCTTAGCTCGCTGCAGATCCAGTGGGAGGAGCTTGGCGGGGATTCCGCTGAGGATGGCGGGCATGAGAGCATCGGACTGAAAAATCTAAACACACGCCTGAAGCTATTGTATGGAGAAGATGCAGGACTGGTCATTTCGAGTGACGAGAATGGTACAACAATGGATATGCGGTTACCGCGGGGAGGCCATGGACAACATGTATAAAGTGCTGATTATTGATGATGAGGAACCGCTGCGCGAAGCGATCAATATTCTGGGGGACTGGACAGGCTTAGGAGTCAGCGAGGTGCTGGAAGCGACCGACGGGAAGGTCGGACTGGCGATGCTGCGTGAGCACAAAATAGATCTGGCACTCGTTGATATGAAGATGCCTGAGCTGAACGGCAGCGAGCTACTGCAAATTGCCGAACGCGAATTTCCCGACCTGCTGCTGATAGTAATCAGCGGCTACAATGATTTCGAATATACCCGGCAGGCATCCGCTCCAAAGTGGTGGATTATTTGCTGAAGCCGGTAAACCGTAGCGATCTCAACAGCGCACTGCGTAAAGCAATTGATGTGCTGGAAGCGAAACGCCAGAAACAGAGCGAGTTCATTACTAAGAACATTACACTCAACATGTCGCTGCCGAAGCTGAAAGAGAAAATGTATCTGTCGATCCTTGAGCGCAGCTTCAAGAATCAGTCGAATGAAGCCTTTCTGCCGCTTATCGGCGCGGACGCTTCCGGCAACCATTTCACCTCAGGGGTTCTGCGGCTGCTTAATCTGGATCAGGTGCGCCGCGAGCGGTTTCATGAGGACCGCGATCTGATGCATTTTGCGGTAACCAATGTCATTAATGAGAACAGCGGCGGTCATTTCGAGGCGTTCAGCTTTGCCAGCCCGAAGAATGAGCGTGAATTTATCGCTATTTTTACGATGAAGGGCAGCTATGAGGGAGATGCGGCATTCCATTCCATGCATCACCTGAAGAAGGCTGCTTCGACCCTGAAGGAGCTGTTCGGCATTACCTGTGCCGGCGGGATCGGTGCTACGTACAGCGATTGCCTGGATCTGGCGCAGTCCTATGAGACCGCTAAAACCGCGCTCGATGATATTGATCTGCTGCAGCTGAAAGGAAATATCTTCGTCACAGGAAGCGCGGCGGCCGCACTGGAGGCCAAGGATGGTCCTTCACTTACAGGAAGGATGCCGCAGATCCGCAATATTCTGGAGAGCGGCAACAGTGCACATGCGAAGAGCATTCTGAACGAGTTCACCCAAAAGTGGCAGTCCTCGGCTCATTTCAGCTTGGAAGATGCTGACCGTACCATCCGCGAGTTCCTGATTCTGCTAAGCGATATCGCGGGAGAGATGGATGCGGTGCCTCCGCTGCTCCGCAGCGGCAAGGATAAAGGTCTCAGCGGCCTTGGCATAAGCGGCGACTTTGAATCGTTTGCACAGTTCGAAGGTGTTCTGAATGAGATTCTGGATATCTACACCGGAGAAATCAGCAAATCGCTGGCCGGTAACCGGGGCGGTGTGCTGGAAAATATTAAAGCATACATCGATAACCATTATTTTGAGAATATTAAAATATCGATGTTCACGGATAAATATTTCCTGAGCAGAGAGTACTTGATGAAACTGTTTAAGGGGAAATACGGAGTAGGCATTCATGAGTATGTGCAAAAGGTGAGAATGGACAAAGCCAAGGATCTGCTGTCTGACCCCGCGCTCAAAATTCAGGATATTTCCGAAATGCTCGGCTACAAGGACAAGAACTATTTCAGCAAGGCATTCCGCAATTATTACGATTGTTCGCCTTCTGAATTCCGGACTCAATCCTCGGAGGCAGAAAAGTGAAACGGTTACATTAGCCCACTTTTTTACCCTCAGAAGTTCACTTATGTACATTCTTATCCTTTTTCTTTTTATTTAGAATATGGACAAGACCACAAGATGTATGAGGAAAAGGGGGCAACACCATGTTAAAAAGATTTATGGCAGTTTCTGCTAGTCTGCTGCTCGCCGGAGGATTGCTGGCCGGCTGCGGAGGTGGCAACAATAATGCCGCTAACAATACGGCTGGAACAAACGGCGGGGATAACGCTGCTGCTACGGATTCGTCCAAGCCTGTAACGATTAATATGTTTACCGCATCTCCCGAGTACACGGATGCTTTCAATGCTTACATCGCTGAATACAAAAAAGTGAAGCCGAATGTAACCATTAACCTGGAAATTATGCAGGCTGACTATAATACGGTATTGAAATCAAAAATTGCCGCAGGCAGCACACCTGACGTATTCCAGACCACAGCCGGCGGAGATATTGATACTTTTGCCGAATACAGTGCCGATCTAACCAATGAACCGCTTGCCGCAGCAATGACCGATGCCGTACGTTCCAACATGAGCTCCTCTGACGGCAAAGTGCTGGGACTGCCGGTTAAAGGCAACCTGTTCGTACTGATGTACAACAAGAAGCTGCTGGCCGATGCCGGCATCACTGAAGTTCCGAAGACCACGGCTGAGCTGGATGATGCGATCACCAAGCTGGAAGCTAAAGGCATCACACCATTCGTCAATGCCTACAAAGAGTGGTGGGTATGGAAGCATATCTTCCAGCACTTCGTGGATGCAGCAGCAACAGATGCGGGAACGGATGCTAAATCACTTGTAGCTAAATTCATCGCCGGAGATACCACCTTCAAGGATCATCCGGTGCTGTACGATAACTTCTTCAACTTCATCGATACAACGCTTAAACACGGAACAGACAAACCTCTGGAACGTGACAGCAACGCCGAAGTCAGCGACTTTGCCCTGGGCAAAGCAGCCTTCATGACCGGTAAGGGCGCATGGGATGAAGAAGCTATCAAGAAAATTACCCCTGACTTCGACCTTGGCATCGCCGGCTACCCTGTCAGTGATAAGCCTGAGCAGTCACAGATCATTACCGGTGCCGACCAGGCGCTTCGTATTAACAAGGATTCCGCTGTGGCCGCTGAAACGATTGAATTCTTCAACTGGCTGTACACATCCGAATACGGCAAGAGCTGGTTCTCCACAGTGGCCAAAGTAATTCCGCCAATCAAAGATGCACCGATGCCTGACCTGCAAATGCCTAAGGAAATGGAAGAAATCCTGAAAACAGAGAAATCCGGCGACCTCTCGGTCAACTACTCTCTGGATACCTTCCACCAGAAATTCGGTGAATTGATGCAGGCCTATATCGGCGGCAGCAAGACTAAAGATCAGGCGATCGACGAAATCCAAAAAGCCTGGATCCAATTCGGCTCCGCAGAATAAACCATAACTCATTTGATCCGGGACGGTCTCGAAGGTAAGATTCTTTTACCGGCGGGGCCGTCTTTGTTGTGTAACAGAGTTTTTAAAGCGGATAGCTCTGCGGCTTATCGCAACTGCGGGGAATGTTTGGATTTCCGGCCGCTGTTATGTTTGGATTTCCTGATTATATCTGCTGGCCGCAGTTGAAATCCAAACATAAAGGCGGACGCTGCCGCTCCTCCAATTCCAAACTTCCCCTCCGCTGCTTCGCCGCTAACGCAAATGCTCTAAAAATCAAAAGTTACGAATATTAAGACAGGCCTTATAATCAGGAGAGACGGAGAGACACCATCATTTGTCAGGAGGCTATACGGGATATGACTAGCAGGCTGATTGAGATTACTGAAAACGGACTATATCTTACGATTGAGATTACCGAAGAACTGGATGTCCGGCTGCTGCATTTTGGGGCAACGCCGCTTGAGGCAGGAGTGATCGAGGATAAGAATAAACCGGGGTTCCGGCTGCTGGAGCTCCAGCTGTCCGGTGAGGACCGCGCCGAATACCACGGCCGGACGCACCGTGCGTCGTATCCCGGACTGCGGATGATCTATAGCGGACACAGTGACACGGTGAATACGCTGGGCCGCAAGCTGGAGTTAACGCTGATGGATCCGCTGACTCAAGTTAAGGCAATACAGCATTTTCAGTTCTATCATGGCGTACAAATTGTGCGTTCCTGGACGGTGCTGAAGAATGAGGGAAAGGAAGAGATTGCAGTGGAATATATCTCTTCCTTTGCACTTACCGGGATAGACAAAGAAGGAAGTGCAGACCGGGGGGATAAAATTGAAGTGACACTGGCGCACAGTGGGTGGCAAAGTGAGCTGCAATGGCGGACCTACCGGCTGCCGGAGCTGGGGATGTCGCATTTGGCCGACCGCGGCTCCAAGCGGATCGCCGCCAGCAACACCGGCTCCTGGTCGGCGGCCGAACTGTTACCGATGGCTGTGCTTCATAACAAGGAGACTGGAAGCAGCCTGTTCTGGCAAATTGAGCATAACGGCTCTTGGCACTGGGAGCTGACCGACCAGTATGATCAGCTGACGCTGCTGGTCAGCGGACCGACGGAGCATGACAACCACTGGTGGCTGAAGCTTGCACCTGGCGGAGAATTCGTTTCAGTTCCGGTAGCCGCCGGTTCTGTGCAAGGCGGGATTAAGGCTGCTGCCGCGCAGCTGACCGCTTACCGCCGGATCATCCGTAGACCGAATGAGGACAATGAGCTGCTGCGGATTATTTTCAATGACTATATGAACTGTCTATGGGGAAGTCCGACGACAGAGAAGCTGCTGCCGCTAATCGATGCTGCCGCAGATGTCGGCTGCGAATATTTCTGCATTGATGCCGGCTGGTATGCACCCGGCGAATGGTGGGATGGCGTAGGCGAGTGGAAGCCTTCCGGAGAGCGATTCCCTGAGGGGATCAAATATGTGCTGGATTACATCCGGAGCAAAGGAATGATCCCCGGCCTGTGGCTGGAGCTGGAAGTCATGGGGATCAACAGTCCGAAGCTGGCGGAAACCGATGACAGCTGGTTCTTTATGCGCCATGGCAAGCGGGTTAAGGACCGCAGCCGTTATCAGCTGGATTACCGCAGTCCTAAGGTGATAGAGCATGCCGACGGGGTAATTGCACGCCTGGTGGAAGAGTATGGTGTCGGATACATCAAGATGGATTATAACATCAACGCAGGCATAGGTACGGAAACAGACGCAGACAGCTTCGGCGACGGGCTGCTGCAGCATAACCGGGCGTATCTGGCCTGGCTGGACCGCATTTTTGTACGTTACCCGAACCTCGTGATCGAGAACTGCTCCAGCGGCGGGATGCGCATGGACTATGCAATGCTCAGCCGGCACAGCATCCAGTCCACGAGTGATCAGGAGGACTATGTGCAGTATGCGGCTATTGCTGCGGGTTCACCGCTGGCGCTGACACCGGAGCAATCCGCGGTGTGGTCTTATCCGCTGCGTGAAGGAGATGACGAGGAGGTCATCTTCAATATGGTTAACGCGCTGCTGCTCCGCGTGCATCAGAGCGGGCATCTGGCCGAGCTTGAGCCGCGGCGCAGGGAGCTCGTTAAGGAAGCGCTGCATTATTACAAATCCATCCGCGCCCATATTCCGCAGGCTGTGCCGTTCTGGCCCCTCGGTTTGCCGGGTAGCAGTGGCCAGTGGGTTAGCTTCGGCCTGCAGCACGGCAATACCCGTTACCTGGCGGTTTGGAGGATTGGCGGTGATGAGAGCGGAATCACCCTTCCGCTTCCGGAGCTGGCAGGGCTGGATGCCGAGGTAAGCTGCGCATACCCTAAGCAGCATAGCTCTGAGTGGAGCTGGGACAAGAGCGGGGGGAGCCTGACTGTGTCCATTCCTGCCGGGAAGACAGCCAGATTATTTGAGATCCATGCATAATTTTTGCGTCAGGGTCTAAAGGACCGGATGTATAGAGTCACCTTTCGTGAACTGGAGCAGTTATCCAGGTAGCGGAGGGTGTTTTTTTGTGATGCAGAACTTTTTAATCTCAAGAAGGTATATACAAAAGGAAACACAGCCATTAAAAATAGGAATTGCCTAAAAAAGTTTAGTACATGATTTTTTGTCGAAATATCTCTAAACATTGTCGAATAATTTGTCGATATACATCAAAAGATGTAGAAATAAATTTGACAGGGAAGAAATAGCACTTTAAAATGCAGATATAGCGTAATCATTACTACTATTTAGAAGCTTTGAAAGCTTTTAACACAAATGATTATATAAAGTGTTTATTCAAGGGAGGATGCATATTGATGAAAGCAACAGGTATTGTAAGAAAAGTGGATGAACTGGGACGGATCGTAATTCCGATTGAGCTGCGCAGAACAATGGGAATTGACATAAAAGACCCGCTTGAAATCTTCGTCGACGGAGAAAAGATTATCCTGAGAAAATATGAGCCTACTTGCATTTTCTCCGGCAGCGCTGAGAACCTGATTAACTTCAAGGGTAAAATGGTCAGCAAGGATGTATTGGACGAATTGATCGCCAGCTTTGACCAGGTATAATTCTTGTTCTGAACTTTATAGCTAAATTAGTACAGCAGGGACCAGGAATGCCGCACTTTTACAGTGTGTGCCCCCGGTCCTTTTAATTTTCACAGCATAAAAAAGACGGCAGCTACCCCAAGCATAGGGCTTAGGGCTACAGCCTTTCCTGTTTGCGAATATGGGCCGGATAATCAGACATCGTACCGGACCAGCCTCAGCGTCAAATACGGCTTTGGGAGGTGAAGCAATGCCCAACTCGGGTTCATAGACAATATATGCTGCTTTCCATTATCATTAAAGCGGGGAACGAAGAAGCGGAACAACTTAGAAGGGATGATTCACCTTATGAGCTATGAAGCACAGCAGCTGAAACTTAAGAAACCGGAAGCGATTGTATTTGATATGGATGGAACCCTGTTCCAGACGGAAAGCCTGTTATTGCCTGCTTACCATAAAATGTTTGATATTCTGCGGGAGGAAGGGCTGTATTCCGGCCCTACGCCGCCGGAGGAACGTATTCTGGGCAGCCTAGGCATGCTGCTTGCGCAAATCTGGAAGAATGTTATGCCGGAAGCTGATGAAGCTGTGCACCGGCGGGCGGATGAGCTGCTGCTGCAGCTGGAGATCGAAGGGCTGGAGGCCGGGGGGACCCTGCTTTATCCTCATGTAGTTGAGACCCTCCGTGCTCTTCATGAACGGGGAGTCCGGCTGTTCGTTGCCAGCAACGGACTGGCGGATTATATCCATAGCATTGTGGTAGTCCATGAGCTGAAAGAGCTGTTCGACGGATTGTACAGCGCTGGCGGCCAAGGGACGGCAACCAAGACAGAGCTGCTGGGAATTTTACTGAAAGAGAATGGAGTCAGCAGCGCCTGGATGGTCGGGGACCGCTCATCCGATGTAGAAGCCGGCAAAGGCAACGGGCAGACGGTGATCGGCTGCGCTTATGCCGGCTTCGGCCGGCAGGACGAACTGAAAGGCTCTGACGTTATTATCTCCGCCTTCGATGAATTGATCGGGCTGTACGATAACGCGGATTAGGCCATCCCTCTATAAAACGGCTGGTACAGGAATCCCTGCACCAGCCGTTTTCTTACCTAATAAGATTAGGTTGATTACCTATCTATTTTGTGATTTAATGCAGTAGTACAGTTAAATGTCCGGCAGAGGTCAGAAACGGAACCCGTCTTCGGTAGGATGACGGCTAAGCCGTTTTTTCTTGCTGCCCGTAACCTTCCGGGGGCAGTGTGAATATAAATACTTGGTACAGAGGTGAAGCCGTTGATCAAATTGTCTATCGTCGTTCCCGTTTATAATGAGGAAGACAATCTTTTAGAGCTCCATCGGAGCATAACGGATGCGGTTAAGAACAAAGTGGACAGCTACGAAATTGTACTTGTGGATGATGGCAGCAGGGACCGGAGCGCCGGGATCCTTGATGAGCTGGCCAGAACGGACAGGGCGGTAAAGGTGATCCATTTTGAGAAGCATTGCGGGCAGACAGCAGCCGTCTCTGCGGGCCTAAAACAATCCGGCGGGGAATTGATCGCCCTGATGGATGCGGACCTGAGAAGCGACCCCCGTGATATTTTCAGGCTGATGCCGTTTATCGGCAGGGTGGATTTCGTGAACGGGAAGCGGATGAACGAGGGGAAGTCTTTACTTTACAAGCTTCCTGCACAGGTCAGGAGCATGATCCGCAACTGGCTTACCGGCGAGCATATCCGCGATTTTATTTCGCCGCTGAAGCTGATGAGGCGGGAGGTGGCAGACAGCTTCCACCTGTACAACGGCATGCACAGGTATTTGCCCACGCTGGCCATTATGAATGGATTCTCCGTGATTGAAGTGTCCGTCACACACCGGAAAAGAAAACACGGCAGCTCCAACAATGCTTTTATTAAGCGGATCTTTGCCGGTTTCCTTGACGTAGTAGTCATCTGCATGCTGAAAAAAAGAGTGATCCGCTACCGGATCAGATCTTCTCCAAATCCAGAATAGAGCGTATAATATGGGATTGTGCCGGTACCACTTGAAGCTGCCTATTCCTGAAAAGAGATGACGGCCTTTCTGAAATTAGCGAATTTTGGCGAAGGAGAAGTACCGGGAGCTTAATCAATGCATATAAGAATGGAAGTAAGGGGTGGGGTCAGTAATGAACAAAAAATCCGCTTTTACCAATCTGTTAAATAGACCGATTATTCTATTCAGCCTTGTGCTGCTTATCAAAAGCGCAGTGGCCTGGTTTGTCGTATTCACTGACGGTCCTAACTGGAGCATGGTGTTTACGGAAATTCCATTCTTCATTATCGTGTTCAGCCTGATCGAATGGCTGGCATCGAAACGAAAAATATTGTATTACATGATTGCGAATCTGCTGATTACAGTTATTTATTTTTCCGTGCTGATGTACTACAAGTATTACGGGGTTATTGCTACCTATCATGCGCTTCAGCAGGCAGATAAAGTCACCAAGGTGGGAGAAAGCACTTATTCACTGATTACACCTTATTATCTGTTTATTTTTGTCGATATTGTCTTCTTCCTGTTCTTTATGTTCCGCCCGAAATACATTGCTAGATGGAAGGAAAGAGGGGCGATCCGCATGAGCCGGCCGGTGCTTCTTTTCATTACCGCTGTTTCAATCGGACTCTGCCTCTTTAATATCTGGCCCAATCATGCAAGCATGAACGAGATTAAAAAAGCCGAGAGCATGGGGATTCTCAATTACGAGCTGTATACTCTTTTTGCCGATACCACAGAGGACGAGGCACTGATCGACAGCAAAGAGATTACCCAGCAGGCCGTTAATGAGACCAAAGGAATCACGGAACCTGCTGCACCGCTTTATTTTGGAGCCGACAAGGGCAAGAATCTGATAGTGGTACAGATGGAATCCTTCCAGAACTTCCTGATCGGGCTGACCATTGACGGGCAGGAAATTACACCGAATCTGAATAAGCTGGTTAAGGAAAATACGTACTTCAACAATTTTTATGCCAATGCGGGGCAAGGTACAACCTCAGATGCCGAGTTTGTTGTGAATACATCTTTTTATGTGCCTAAGAATGAACCTGCGACCTCATCGCCCTATATGAAAAAAGCGGTCCCGAGCCTGCCGAAGCTTATGAGCGCGAACGGTTATGATACGGCTACGTTCCATACCAACAGTGTGGAGTTCTGGAACCGCAGAGATTTATATAAAGCAATCGGCTTTGACAAGTATTATGATCAGGCATTCTACGGGGACGATGACCATATTGCTTTTGGATCTTCGGACGAAATATTGTTCGCGAAAACAGTCCCTCAGCTTGCCAAAATGGATGCCGGGGAGAAGCCATTTTATGCGATGGTCATTTCGATGAGCGCCCACCATCCTTACAGGATTCCAGAGGACAAATACAAAATGAAGCTTCCTGAAAGTTATGAAGGCACACTGCTTGGTGATTATATCCTTGCCCAGAATTATGCGGATTATGCCATGGGGCAATTTCTGGAGGAGCTGAAGACAAGCGGACTTTGGGATGACAGTCTTGTCGTATTCTACGGTGACCATCAGGGCGTGCCCATGTATACTCTGGGCAGCAGTGAAAAGGACCTGATCAATGAACTGGTCGGCCATGACTACGGCTACACGGATATGTTCAACATTCCGTTTATCGTCCATTCGCCGGGTGCCGCACTGCCTGCCGTAATGGGCCAGACGGGCGGACAGGTAGACATCCTGCCGACTGTTGCCAATCTGCTTGGAGTGTCAGTAGAGAATCAGCTGCATTTCGGGGAAGATCTGTTCAACCAGCAGAGTAACCTGCTGCCGGTCAGACACTTCCTGCCGACCGGCTCCTTCATTAACGATAAGAGCATCTACGTAACAGGGGATGCTTATGCCGACGGGACTAACTACAATCTGCTGGATAACTCTAGTCTTCCAGGCGGCTCTACTGAAGCACAGTTTACGGCCGTTCAGCGTCTGCTGAATCTGTCCAACAGCTATCTGCTGCAGCTGCCGGACCGGCCGGATCAGCAATAGAATAGAACAAAAGCACCAAAACCTAGGCTGTAAGCCTGGGCTTTGGTGCTTTTTTTATACAGATTATAAGGAATCAGGCTGATCGTTAAGCTGCTCAAAGTAGGCATGAACGCCATTCAGCAGTTCAATCAGCAGTTCACTTTTTTCCTCGCCTAAATAATCAATCATCCCTTTGAACGTGTCACGGATCCTTGCGACCGCTTTATCAGCGAACAGTTCGCCCTTCTCTGTCAGCTGGATGACACTGATTCTCCGGTCTTGAGTGTCGCTGGTACGCACTACGTAGCCTTGGCTGAGCAGACTGTTGACCATTTGCGTAATGGTCGGAGAGGTCACCCGCAGCAGCCGGCTGACCTCCGAGACGGTCAGCGTATCCTTTCCGGTTCTTTTTTTGTTCATGCGGATCGCAATCAGTACCCGGATCTCACTTGGCTTCAGCCCAAACATTGTCGTTTTTTGCCAATTAAGCCGGGAGAATTGCTGGAAAGCACCCATCAATCCATCCACATTGTCATACCTGTCTTCGTTCATCTATACACCCCATAAGCTTATTTAACTATAATTATAGCCCAATAGGGGCATAAAAAGAACTCGCTTGACTTCATCGTTTCCACACACCTTTTGGGTAAAGTATGGTTATTAAAATTGGAATATTGCAAATTGGAGGTATGAGAATGAGAAAGATATTAATTACTGGTACAATAGCGTTGATATTAAGTGCGGCTTTATCCGGATGCCAGGCAGGCAATAAAAACTCTAATGCTGCAGCCAACGTAACCACGGAAACCGCGGTTACAGAACCATGGGTTGGCACCAAAAATACAACAAGGGTTAATACGTCTGATCCAGTTCAGGCAGCCGTTCTTGTCTCCCGCACACTCTGGACGGCAGAGACAGATAATAACAGACCCTCAAGTGTGGTTTTGACCGATGTGAACAACTGGCAGATTGCGGCCGTAAGCACGGATCTGATTCATCATCCCAGCAACGGGCCAGTTCTCTTTTTTGATAAAGAAAGCGTTCCTGCTGTGACTTTAGAGGAGCTTAAACGGTTGAAGCCGATGGGCGCAGAAGGGAATGAAGGCATTCAAATTGTCATTGTAGGTCCGGTTGCGTCAAGCGTTGAGGAGCAATTGAACACCTTGGATATGAAAATCGATAAAATAGAAGGAGACGAGCCGGCAGCTATAGCAGAGGCCATTGATGCCTATTATGCCAAAGCTGCGGGGGAGCTTCCACAGGCCGTCATAGTCGGGTCTATGGACAGTCCTGAATATACATTGCCTGCTGTAAATTGGATCGCCCACATGCCTGAACCGTTGCTCTATGTGAAGAAGGACGAAATCCCTGCTGCCACAGTGAAAGCCCTGAATAAGCGCGAAGGTAAGGCGGCCATCTATGTCCTGGGTCCGGATTCGGTGATCTCCAGCAAAGTTGAAGACGAATTAGCAGCTTATGGAACGGTAACCCGGATTGATGGTGACAATCCGTATGAGAATGCGGTCGCTTTTGCCCAATATAAAGACACCAGCAATGATTTTGGCTGGGGAATCACTACGGCGGGACATAACTTTTCATTTCTGACCACAGATTCAACCATGCTGACCATTGCTGCGGCTCCTTTTAGCCATCTGGGCAAACACGCCCCGTTAATGTTCACCAAAAAGGATGTACTGCCGGATTCCGTGATGGAGTATTTGATGAATGTCCAACCGAAGTATCAGAAGTCACCTGCAGAAGGTCCCTATAATCATGCCTGGGTAACCGGCGGCAAAGACGCAATTTCTGCTGCTGCCCAGAGTGAAATCGATGATATGCTTGAGATTTCCCCTGCATCAGGCGGGAACCCGCATGCCGGCCATTAATTGGTCATTTGTTCATAAAAAAATGGAGTAGGTGGATAATGTCTAAACTACAGGTATTAATCGTAGATGATGAGTGGAATATGAGGAATCTGCTTCGCATTTATCTGATGAAGGAAGGTTTTCGAATCCAGGAAGCCGCAACGGGCCATGAAGCACTGTCTATGATTAAGAAACACTCCTTTGATATCATACTGCTGGATGTAATGATGCCTGATATGGATGGCTGGCAAGTCTGTAAGGCCGTGAGAGAAACCGGGAACATCCCTATTCTGATGCTTACGGCACGAACAGAGACCAAAGACAAAATCCATGGACTTGGAGTAGGCGCAGATGATTATTTGACGAAGCCCTTTGAACCTGAGGAGTTATTGGCCAGAATCTATTCGTTAATCCGCAGGTCTACAATCACACAGGGGATGCAGCCTCCTCAAAGGGTCCTGGATTTCCCCGAGCTGAACATTTTTCCGGATGCCCGGGAGGTCCGCATTCAAGAGGGTTCTGTAGATTTTACCCAAAAGGAATTTGATCTTCTTATGATGTTAGCGCAGAGCAAGCAGCGTGCTTTCACCCGCGAGGAGCTTGTAGAACGGGTCTGGGGATATGATTATGAGGGTGAAATCCGGGTGGTGGATACGCATATTAAGAATATTCGTGAGAAACTGCAGCGGGCCGGAATGAGCTATAACCCGATTCAGACGGTATGGGGAGTAGGCTATAAATTTCAAGCGGCTGAGTATCAGGATGAGAAATAACCGGATTGGGATCAAGCTCGGGTCAGTGATCATCACTGTATTCCTGATTGTGTTGTTATTCCTGGGTTTTGCCATCGATAAAATGTTCACGAATTTTTATACTGCCGAAATGCGAAAAGAAACGGAAGAGATTGCCTCACACTTTACGGTCATGGCGAATGCAACCGATGTCACCTCCGAGCAGACCATGATGACCTTTGCGGAATTTTCGAATGTCAGTATCTTTAATATTCTGGACAATGGGACCGTAAATCTGCACTCCGGTGTTCATGATTCGGCCGACCGGTCGTTTATCCGAAGTTCGGATCTCGACAAGATTTTTGGCGGTAAAATCGTTAGCTTGATGTATAAAGACCCGGAAGGTCATCGTTACTTTGTTTCCGGCCAACCGGTCACTAAAGGTGGTGTTATTACCTCAGCCCTTTATGTAATGGCCTCTACGGAACAAATGGAGCAATCCTTATCCGGGGTAAGGAACTTATTGGTACTATCCGGAATGGGGGCTTTCTTGCTGGCCATGGGAATTACATGGATTATCGCGCAAGTCTTGTCCCGTCCGCTGCTGCAAATGCAAAAGGCAACACGGAAAATTGCCGTTGGTGAGCTGGAAACCCGACTTGAGATCACAAGCAGGGATGAACTGGGCAGTTTGGCTGAGGCCATCAATGATTTGGCGGCCGATCTTCAGCATTACCGGGACAGCCGGCAAGAGCTGTTCTCTAACATATCACATGATCTGCGGACACCCATTACCTATTTGGAAGGGTACTCTAGAGTGGTTAAGGATCACCTTTATGAGACCGAGGAAGAGAAGGACCGATATCTGGATATCATTTATCAGGAGGCGGTCCGGCTGCAGCATTTGGTCGATGATGTGTTCGATCTGGCCAAAATGGAAGAAGGGAAGATATCCCTTCTGGAAGAAGAGCTCAACCTCTCTGACCTGACTGAACAAGCTGTTCAAAAAGTTAAATTGAAGGCAAAAGAAAAAGGGTTAGCCCTGTCGTTCGAATCTTCCGGGCCTGTTACACTGGTCCGCGGTGATGGTAAACGGATGGAGCAGATTGTCCTGAACTTGCTGGAGAATGCGATCCGTTATACAGAGAAGGGGAGTATCCAAGCGGGTCTGCAGTACGCCGGAAGCTCTGTAATCCTAAGCGTTGAAGATACGGGAATTGGGATTCCTGAGGAAGACCTGCCTTATATTTTCGAACGGTTCTATAGAGTGGAGAAATCCCGTGCACGTCAATTCGGGGGAACCGGATTAGGTCTATCCATCGTAAAAAAACTGGCCGAGCTGCAGGGCGGTAAGATAAAGGTTACAAGCAGGCTAGGCGGAGGAACCCGGTTTGAAGTGTACTTTCAGCGGCAGCCGGACCCGGGGGGACACAGCAAATGAAGAAAATAGAATGGCTTATCGCCTTTTTCTTTATGGGAATAGGTGTAATGTGTATGACCCTTTCAGCCGTTTCTTTCCAAAGCGACTCACTGCTCCATTTCGGTTATATAGTGAAAACATTTCTGATCTGTGCAGTACTTATCGGGATAAGCCTGTTTCTGGTGCTGAGAGTATTGAAGTTGAACAAAAGATCGAAAAAATAAGCTCCTTTCAAAACTATCAACACATTTTCTACACAGACATTTCTTACAATGAAAATATAACAAATCTTATTTTGTGGAGGTAATGATATGGATTGGTCTTGGTTAGCTGTGCTGGTATGTCCGTTAATGATGATATTTATGATGTTTGGTATGCGTGGTGGACACGGCCATGGTCCGCATAAGAAACAGCTATCCGCCGGTGTGGTGGAGCAAGAATTATTGCAGTTAAAAGCACAAAATGAGTTGTTGCAAAAGGAAGTGCAAGATTTAAAGAATAGAGCTGTTTAAAGGTAGGAGATAGGCGGGATTACTCGAAAAAAGACTCCGGAGATGATCTCCGGAGTCTTTCATCTTACTATTAATGAGTCATTCCACTCATGCCGCCCATACTGCTTACAATCTCGGGATTAACCATTCCGAAGATCATTGCGATGTGTGCAACGACCAGGAATCCGCTGACAAGAATAAAGTGGAGTTTCAGCTTTTCTTCCTCCGTACGCTTACGTCCAATAAGGCCAAGGTCCAGCAGGGCAAGAGGCAGTAGGAAGATTACACCGCTCAAATAGAATCCTACCGCGACTACATCTACCCAGGTATGCCATTCCCCATTTACAGTCAGAGGGACAAAAGCGGTCGGGAACAGATATAGGAATACTCCTGTAAAGTACAGACCGGCCAAAATGCTGCAGATCCGGTTAAAAGCTCTTAGGCTGCCTTTGACATTTTTGTTGAAAAGAATAAAAAACTCGGTCACCGTAATGGTCTCAGCAAAAATGACCGGGATTGCCATAAAAATGATCAGATTCCATGGCTGGTTGTCCATCAAAAGGGACATGTAATGCGTCATATTCATTCGTTTATTTCCCCCATCTAATATTGTTACTACAAAGTTAGTATAGGGGGAAAGTGTGTGGAAAGTATGGAGATTTCCTTTACAATGATCAGGGCGAACTATATAATTGGATTAATTTTATATTGCTATATCCGGAGGAGCCTGCCAACAGCGGGCTCTTTTTGTGTTTTTAACTGGAATAAATTTACTCATTCTGATGAACCGCTTAATTCCGTCCAGGAAGCGGGGGAACCAATGATCCCGGGGTGAATCTCGAGAGATCGAGTAGGGCAGCTCTCTAGCCCGAATCCGGCAGCTAACCCCGTAAGCGTCCAAGAGAGGGGCACATGTAATGACGCATATTGAAGTCAATGAAACCACACTGTATTACGAAATGTCCGGCAGTGGTCTACCTATTGTTTTTATTCATGATCATTCAACCTCCCATCAAATATTTGAACCTCAAGCGGATTATTTCAGCAAGCGGGCTAAGGTGATCGTCTTTGACCTAAGAGGAAATGGAAGATCGGGGAAAATGAACGTAGAAATTAGCCGGATCATAGACACACAATGTGAAGATTTAAAGGGGCTATTGGACGAACTGGATGTGGTCCGGGCTGTAATTGTAGCTTGTTCCAGTGGGGCCATGATTGCCCGGAAATTTGCATATCTGTACCCTGAACGGGTAATAAATATGGTATTCGTAGACAGTTACTTTCATGGTGGTGACGCAGCTTTAGCCGGAAGAGCGATGGGGATCTTTGAAATATGCGCTTTGGCAGCCCACTATCTCCCTGCGGAAATGTTTATGCGATCTTTACGTATCACATACAACAAGTGGCTCTCGGCCTACCATATTCTGAGAAGAGAGCTTTTGCAGGAACGGACAACAGAATTAATCAAGCAGCGACTGGCGCTAAGACAGGCAGACTCCTTCGGGTTCGCAGCGGGGCTGCAAATTCCCGTTCTTTGTGTAACAGGGAATCTGAATGAAAGGGTTCTGGAGCAGGCAAAAAAAACGGTGGCTCAATATCCGCTTGCTCGTTTAGCGATACTTGATGATGCCATGTACCCCAGCCACCTATGCCAGCCGCAGCATTTTAACCGGCTAGTGCTTGATTATTTACAAGACCAGCAATGTTTCCGGCAGGCAGCATCCGGCAAGTAGAAGGGTGATGCATGGTGTGCTTTATTTGCATACGACACAGAGCGTCTTTCCTTATACTGTAGAAACGGCTGCAGAGTTGTTTATTGATGAGGTGAAGAGACGGATCCTCTGAATAAACGAATTCTCTTTACAATTGCTTTAGCGAACCCTATAATGGTACTAATTGTATATTGTTGTATCCGGAGGAGCCTGCCACTAGCGGGCTCTTTTTGTGTTTTTTCAAGGACTGGTGTAAAAATTTGATTGTAACAGGAGCCTCTAATATGTTATTTGATAAAATCTTGTTCTTCCAGAAACTCAAACTGACTTCTTCCAGGATTATTCTGCTCGGTTTTGCTGCACCCATATTACTTGGAGCTGTGCTGCTATCCTTACCGCTATCTTCATCCACAGGTAGTAGTGTAGGCTGGCTGAACGCATTGTTTACCTCAACTTCAGCTGTCTGCGTGACGGGTCTAGTGGTACTCGATACAGGGATGGACTTTTCACACTTCGGACAAATCATAATCTTACTGCTTATTCAAATTGGCGGTTTGGGGTTTATGACCTTTGGGGTCCTAATAGCTGTGGTTATGGGGAAAAAGATCGGATTAAAAGATCGTCTGCTTATCCAACAATCCGCCAACTCTGTGACAACTCAAGGTGTTGTCCGTTTATCACTCAGCATCTTCCTCATTTCTTTTATCGTCGAGACTATAGGAGCATTATTATTAACTCTCCGGTGGGCAAATGAAATGGGGGTGGAAAGATCTATTTACTATGGAATATTCCATTCCGTCTCTGCCTTCAATAACGCTGGTTTTTCGTTGTGGCCGGACAGTCTGAGCCGTTATGTCGGTGACCCGTTAATTAATATCGTCATCTCATGTTTATTTATCATCGGAGGGATCGGGTTTACAGTGATTTTGGATTTGTACCGGAAAAGAAGGTGGAGGGATCTGTCCTTTCACACTAAAATTGTTCTGCTCACTTCCGGATTTCTGTGTATGGCCGGATTTCTGGTGATATTTACGATTGAACTCTTTAATACCAAGACCTTTAGTACTCTCTCCTGGAGCGAACGAATCTGGGCAGGATATTTCCAAGGTGTAGTAACGCGGACGGCTGGTTTTAACTCCATTGATATTGCTGCGATGCTGCCGGCTTCCCAGTTTTTCATGATCTTCCTGATGTTTATTGGCGCTTCATCCGGATCGACAGGAGGGGGGATAAAAACAACTACTTTCGCTGTGATTATGTTAAGTATTATTGCAACGGTTAAAGGGAAGGCTGACGTCCAGCTTCTTAAAAAGCGGATCTCTCAAGAGATTATTTTCAGGTCACTCGCGGTGATGACCATTTCTATGGGGGTGGTTCTCGGAGTTGCCTTTCTTTTAACGATTACAGAATATCCTCATCAAAAGGATTTTCTCGCACTTCTCTTCGAAGCAACCTCCGCCTTCGGAACAGTAGGGATGTCTATGGGGATAACGCCAGAACTATCATCAATGGGCAAAGGGATTATCATAGTTACAATGTATATCGGAAGACTAGGACCCTTAACCTTGGCTTTTGCTCTGGCACAAAAAAGCGTCAAGCAAAAGTATCGCTATCCCGAGGATAAGCTTCTGATCGGCTAGCATTTTGTCCGAGCACTAAATGAATAAGGGGATGAAGTCATGATTGAAGTAAAGAATCTACATTTTACTTACCCCAATACAAAGGAAGCTGCACTTCGCGGTCTTGATTTCACGATACCTAAGGGAGAAATATTTGGGTTTCTGGGTCCATCGGGGGCCGGCAAAAGCACAACGCAAAAGATACTGATCGGAGTCCTCAAAAACTATCTGGGCAGTGTGAAAGTAATGGGCACAGAAATTAAAGATACTGGACCTGAGTATTTCGAGCAGATTGGCGTTGCGTTTGAATTCCCCAACTTCTACACCAAGTTTACGGCATTGGAGAACCTGAAGCTCTTTCGTTCCCTATACGCAGGAGCAACAGAAGATCCATTAAGTCTTCTGAAACTGGTGGATTTAGCCGATGCTGCGAATATGAAGGTTGCACAATTGTCCAAGGGGATGAAGATGAGGTTGAACTTCTGCAGAGCGCTTTTGAATCATCCGCAAATTCTGTTCCTCGACGAACCGACTTCGGGGCTGGATCCGGTCAATGCGAAGCGAATGAAGGATTTGATCCTGGATAAGAAATCCAAAGGCACAACCGTTATTATTACCACGCACAATATGCAGGCTGCCGAGGAACTTTGTGATCGTGTTGCTTTTATTATTGACGGTCAAATAAAACTTATCAATTCTCCCCGGGAACTTAAATTGCTTAATGGAAATAAACGGGTATTACTGGAATACCGCCTTCATCATGAATTACAGCAGGCTGAGTTTTCTCTTGACGGGATTGGAGAGAATCAGCAATTTCTGCAGCTGATCAGGGAGCACCCTATTGAAACCATTCATTCGCTTGAATCCTCTTTGGAGCAGATATTCATCAAGGTTACAGGGAGGTCACTGGCGTGAGAATGAGGTCTGCTGTGGCATTTGATATCCGGTTCCAATGGCGGCACGGATTTTATGGGGTTTACATTATAGTTTGTGCTTTTTATGTGGCACTGCTGCATTTTATCCCTGAGTTGTACCAGGAGAAAACAACGGTTCTGTTAACATTTAGCGACCCCAGCGCGCTTGGACTTATTCTGGCTGGAGGAATTGTACTGCTCGAGAGAGATCAAGGAATTCTTGACCCTTTATTTGTAACACCTATCCGTATACGGGAATACTTACTTGCAAAAGCATGCTCATTATCCGTTTTATCGTTGCTGGCTGCATGGGCAGTGCATGGTATTGCAAACGGTATGCCAGTATCCCCGGTGGCTTTCTCACTTGGAGTACTACTGACATCCAGCTTTATGACGCTGCTATCGATTGGTGTGGTGGCCCGCTGTCAGACCGTCAATAGCTTTATTCTGCTGTCCCAAGTTTATGCATTACCCTTTGTACTGCCGCTGCTTGGTTATTTCAACGTATGGGATTCAAGGATTTATCTGCTGCTGCCGAGCGAAGGAACCTTGAAAATGCTGCAAGGCGGCTTCCATTCTGTATCTGGGGGTAATTATTTATATTCCATAAGTATCCTCATGATTTGGAACATTGCGGTCTATATTTGGGCCAAATGCTCTTATGAATATCATGTCTTGATGATTGTTGGCAGGGGGGAGAGGGAGATGAATAAATATCGCTACCTTCTTGTTCATGATCTCCGTCATGCGGTACGGGATCCGGTGCTAATGGTTGGTTTTTTTGGACCCATAGCCCTGCTTGTCGTTTCCCGGTTTGGCTTTCCGGCTGCAGCAGAGGGGCTTAGCAGGAGTTCGTCATTCGATTTATACGCCTATAGCAGCTTTACGGGAATTACTCTAGCTATTACCATTCCCATGCTGATTGGAACGATGACAGGACTGTTAATGCTTGACGAACGGGATGAAGGGCTGATCTCCTATTACGCTGTAACGCCGTTCATGCGCAGAGGCTATATGCTGTACCGATTGATTCTGCCAATGGGGCTTGCGGTTTCGCTCTCAGGCATTTACTTGGTATTCTCCGGGCTGTTAGAATTGCAATGGGGTAATTTGGCAGTACTTATACTGTTGGCTTTGGAAGCACCATGTTTTACTTTGTTTCTTGCTGCATTTGCGGCCAATAAAGTTGAAGGCTTGGCCTTATCCAAGATCAGCGGCTTGTTCATCGCAGGTACGATTGTCGTTTATTTTGTTCCAGGTGTATGGCAGCTCTTAGGGACTTGGCTCCCTTCTTATTGGATTGCCAAGGTATACTTTGGTATTGAAGCGGCTAGCCTGATTAGGGTTAGTATTGACTTCGGTATTGGCCTTACCTATCATTTGGCGCTTCTGTTTATGCTGGTCAAAGTTTTTGAGAAGCGGGCAGATTGAACGGCTTGATCCAAAATGATTATAAAAATAATGTACATGAGGTGTCGTATGCATCAGTTTAATGATATTTTTATTCAGATCTTGATTTTGCTTGCCATATCTATGGGGGTCATTGCCATTGCCAAAAAAGTGAATCAGCCCTATTCCATCGCGCTCGTCGTGGTAGGAGTCTTACTGGGTTTTATTCATGTTCCCCTATTGGTTGAAGCGGAAGCTTTTATCACCCAATCGCATGTATTCCAGGCCATCATCATCTCGTTGTTTCTGCCGATCCTCCTGGGTGATGCCACTCTGAAGCTTCCTTTCTCTCACCTGCGGGAGCAGCAGAAGCCGGTACTGGCTTTGGCCTTCGGCGGAACGTTATTGTCCTTTCTCCTCATTGGTTTGGTTGTTTATTGGGGATTGGGCCTGCCGCTGATTGTTTCCTTTACTTTTGCGGCCCTGATGAGCGCTACAGATCCCATCAGTGTGATTTCCATTTTTAAATCCCTGGGCGTTCCGAAGAATATAGTAACCATTATTGAAGGCGAGTCACTTTTTAATGACGGAATTGCTGTTGTACTGTTCCAGATCTCATCGGTGTACCTGTTATCCTATATGGAAATGGGATGGGCAGGAATCGGCAGCGGAATTCTGTTATTTTTGAAATTTGCACTAGGAGGAATCCTGATTGGAGCCATAATGGGCTACTTATTTTCTCAGCTTATTCGGCTATATGATGATTTTCCGCTCGAGATTGGATTCTCGATGCTGCTGTTTTTCGGGAGCTATTTTATAGCGGAGCACTTTCATGTATCCGGGGTTATTGCTGTTGCGGTAAGCGGGCTGATCTTCGGGAATTACGGTGCGCGGATCGGAATGTCAGAGACTACCAAGGTTAACATTAATTCGTTTTGGGATGTAATCACCTTAGTGGCGAACTCGTTGATCTTCCTGATGATTGGACTGGAAATTAGAAATATTGATTTTACGGATAAATGGCTGCTTATAGCGGCTTCGATCTTAATCGTACTGGCAGGGCGAACGATTGCCCTCTATGCAAGTCTAATGTTTCTGAAGAATTTCCCGGCATCCTGGAAGATGGTATTGAACTGGGGAGGGCTGAAGGGAAGCCTCTCTATTGCGCTCGCCTTAAGTCTGCCTGTATCTTTTGAAGGCCGGGAGGATATTCTGGTCTTAACCTTCAGTATTGTTCTGTTTTCGCTGCTTGTTCAGGGGTTATCCATCAAACCGCTGGTGAAGAAGCTGAAATTGACTCAGGCAAAGAGAATGTAACCCTGACACCTGCCCTGTGAGAAAGCGGCAGGTGTTTTCATGCTGCATTGTCCGGGGCCCGTTTTATTTTCATCATGATAAAAAGTACTAGCGGCAGGAATATTTGAAAAAAAGGTGAGGACGTATTCAAGGTTATATCACGTCCTACGATAATGTGGTGGGTGTAATTGGGAGATAAAAATGAAACTCCATAGATGACAGCACTCATAGGGAAAACCCACGTTTTAAAAGAAACCCCAGTGATTCTTTCGAGTCCGATGACTGCACCCGTGAAAAACGCGGCCATTTTAATGCCTAAACCCAGAAAAAACAGTAAGATAAAAAGAGCATCCGTACGTTCAAATACCTCTGTTAGCCTAATTAATTGCACGGATTCGAGCAATGGAAGCGTACTGAATGCTGCTAATTTATGGCCCATTACCAGCACGATTAATTGATTCAGGAAGGTCAGTGCTAGTGCAGTAAGGAGATAAACCGTTATTACGGCTTTGGGTAAATTTTTTGCTCTCCGCGCATGCGGATAAAAGACAAGAAATAAAACAACTTGTCCAAAGGGGAAAGATACAATCTCCGGTATAGCGGCTTTAAACACCGGCATCCAGCCGTTTTCCAGAATCGGGAGGAAAAACTCCAAATGAAGGAGGCCGGTAGCCGGAAATAAAATACTGATTATTGTATACCCAACCACCATACCAGGGAACAGAATCACACATATCAAAAAGAACACCTTATATCCGTAACGCACCGTATTTGCCACCACAAGGATAGCAATTAAGGAAACAATCCATAATGGAGTCCGGGTTAGCAGGGTCAGCAAAGTAACCTCTCCTAAATCACGAAGATTCCTTGAGGTCTCATAAGCGAAGTAAGCTACAAACATGAAATTTAGAAGGGAACCCATGTACTTCCCCGTATATCTCCGGAAAAGCTGGAACAAATCCAGATTCGGCTCCTGTCTGTATATGGACAAATGAAGAATAAGCAGGATTAGACCGGCTAAGGCCCCGATGAGCATTGCCAGCCAGGCATCCTGCTTTGCTTCACTGCCCATAAAGAATAAAGTCGTACTTCCTATCTCGAATAGGGACAAACATATCACCAATTCTGATACACGTAGGGTATGCTTCCCCATAATTTTACTCAACCCCCTATATTGGATAACCTAGATTATTCAGACTTCAGTAAATCTACAAAAGAGTTTTGCAGAAGGCCTACCCGTTTTATATTGACATCCACATTAATTTCTATATTCATATCAGCCAGCTCCCCGGGCCAGGAGTTCTTTATCTTTGCCCATTCTTTTGGGTATTTCCTGTGTATTTTGTCAGCGACCCCTATAAGGTCAATTTTCATACGTTGAACAGTGTTCCAGCCCTCTCTCATTTGCGACTCGATTAGCTCTTCCGCTTGGATTTGTAATTTCTCCAGTCCGTGCAGGGATGTTACGTCCTCTTTAGAGAGTGTTTCCAGCAGCTCGCCATTGACTTTAGCATTTACCATTAATGTGAAATTATTATTATTTCGTACAGGGGTTACCTTGACTTTGGCTTTCCGGATAAAAATTGCTGATTGCCTGGACTGGCTATCCAGGGTGCTTAATGTTGTTGATTTGATCTGATCGGTTAGCCAAGCAATCCCTAAGCTTTCCTGCTGATGGATTTCGCCGATTATTTTGGATTTTCGGAACACGGATAAGCCGGATATTTTCAGTTTACCTTTTGTTGAGGTTTGATTGAAAATATCTGTAGAATTCATTTTCACATCAGCCTCTCCCTTTATTGCCAATGTCGGAACCCCGGCAGCGGCGCTGTCTGACGTGATTTTTAGTGCCAGCTCATGCATCGTAACGGAAGGGTAAAAGGATGCGAATTGAGTGTTTTTTTGCAGAATTTCAGAAAGCGCCTGCCCGGGGATCTTTTCCGGCGGATTTAGCTTTTTCAAAAAATCCCGTGCTTTCCCATCGACGATAACCACCCTCACCGTTTCCCGTGCATCCGGATTACGGTAGTAAGTATCCAATATTTCTTCAATCCCCTGCTCGGCAGTTTTTTTACCGATCAGCACAACATTGTTGTGTGCGAAATACAGTCTTCTTGGATTCTCCAGATTACTTACAGACACAGCTTCTCTTATGGTTTTACCGTGCGTGCTGAAGGTATGAACCGGAGATTGTGAACCGCCGGCGCCTGAGGCCCCGCTGCTATTGGAGAGTGCCGATGGGTTAATAATTTGGAAGGTAACGGTCCAATCTCCAGTTCCACCGTCAAAACCTGTTGCCGCAGTGATGCCTAGTTCATTCAGCTCTGTTCGGTTTCCGCATCCAGTGCCCAGTAATACAAGAATGGATAGCAGAAGAATAAACCTAAAACAACGCATTTGGATCACCTCTTATTGTTCTGACTCTTTCATATTGTCCAGTCTATTGCTGGTCCCCTTTGGATACTGGTGAGGGGCTTGTCTGATTCTATTTTTGCTGGATTTCACATTAGGTCTGGTTTTCATTGCCCACCATGGAGCCCGAATGACTAAATCCTTCATATTTGATTTAAAAAAAGGACTGTAAGGCATTAAGTAATCGATCCCAAACGATTTCAGTGAGAGCAGATGGGCTAAAAGAGGGATCAATCCTGCCAAAATTCCGAATAATCCAAGAAAACCCGCCAGAAACATGAGGACAAAGCGAAGGAGCCGGATGGCTGAAGACATACTGAAATAAGGAATTACAAAATTTGAGATAGCCGTAAAAGAGACCACGATAACAATCGCAGCGGAGACAAGTCCAGCTTCGACCGCGGCTTGTCCGATGACCAGGGCACCCACAATCGATATCGCCGGGCCAACGACCCTTGGCATTCTTATCCCGGCTTCACGAATCACTTCAAATGTAACTTCCATAAGGAGTGTTTCTACCAAAGCGGGAAAAGGCGTTCCTTCCCTTTGTGCTGTAAGTGAGATCAGTAGCGTAGTAGGAATCATCTCCTGCTGGAATGTAGTCAGGGCAATATATAAAGAAGGAAGGAGCAGAGAAACGAGGAAAGCCACTAACCGCAGACAACGCAGAAAAGTTGATATATCGTACCGCTGATAGTAATCTTCAGGTGTTTGGAAAAAATTAAAAAAGGTGACTGGTGCAATTAGAGCAAAGGGTGTACCATCCACGAGTACTGCAACCTGGCCATCCAAGAGGCTCCCGGCAACGGTATCAGGCCGTTCTGTGTCAATGATCATAGGAAAGGGAGACAAGGGTGCATCTTGGATAAACTCTTCGATATAGCCGCTTTCAAGTATGCTGTCGGTATCAATGGACTTCAGTCTTTGAGTGATTTCTTCCACAACATCCGGGTTAGCAACATCCTGAATATAGGCTAAAACTACTGTGGTATGAGTTAATTGACCGATATCGTGAGTTTCGAATTTAAGCTTAGGGGATCTAATTTTTCTCCGGACTAATGCTATGTTAGTTGTGATATCTTCGGTGAACCCTTCTTTTGGGCCCCTGACTACGGTTTGGGATGAGGGTTCTTCCACGCTGCGTCTGGCCCCTCCAGAGATCATAACGGCTAGCGAAAACGGACAATTATTCATAATAATCACTGCGCTGCCGGAAAGGACTTCGGTAAAGAGCTGATCTTCCGTACGGATGATTTGAATGTTTCCGGAAGGAAGCTTTTCCAGTAAACGGGAAGCGATCTGATTAGGGTTAGTTTTGCTTTGAGTGTGGTCAGAATCTTCACGGATTAAACCTTCGAATAAGCTTGTCAATAATTTCTGATCAATTAATCCTTCGAAGTAACAGACCGCCATCCCGGATGGGTCTGCCGGTTGCCCGGATAGGGTACGGACGGTAAAGTCAGGACTTTGGCCGAATTGATCTTTAAGTAAGAGGAGCGTATGAGCTAAAGAGGGATTAATAGAATGAACCTCCGGCTGCTTCTTGGATTTTTCGATCTTCTGACTCTGCTGTTTTTGCTGTGAAAAAACCCTTTTAAACCACCGGCCAAGCATCTGCTAATCACTCCATTCCAAGATAAATGATATGGATAATTTGTTCAAAATGATTAAATTTATTCCTCAACAGATTGTCCAGCACAAAGAGCCGCCCCCTCCAAAGGGGAAAAACAGAGCGGCTCAGGGAAATTTATAGGAAGAAATATGAATAGGAAACTTATATGCCTAACATACTAGATGAAAATCGGCATTACAGGAGGACTATGTGATGGATCTGGATTGGATATGGAAATCGGCTTTTCTAGTGGTAGTAGGTATAATCCTTCTGAGAATTGCGGGCAGAAAATCAATTTCACAAATGAGCATAGCCACGACAGTAATTATGATCTCAATCGGTACTACAATAGTTCAACCCATTGCGAATCATGAATTATGGAAAGCTGTTGGCTCTGCCACGGTATTTATTTTGTCATTACTCCTGATTGAATATTTACAATTAAAATATAATTGGCTTGAGAAATTACTAAGCGGCAAATCAAAGACCGTTATTGAGAACGGACAAATAAATGTACATAATCTCCGCGCTATCCGCATGTCAGTAGACCAACTTGAAATAAGGCTTAGAGAGCAGGGGATTTCGAGTTTCAAAGATGTCAAAACCGCTACCCTTGAACCCAACGGCCAATTAGGATACGAACTGATGCGGCATGCCAAGCCAGTGACGATCGGGGAATTGGAACGTATGCTTGGCTTGAAGCCGCAAGACAAGAAGGAACAGGGCCCTCTATTCAAAGAAGTGATTCAAGACCACCATGAGAGCGGGGTGGACTCAACCCTGCAGTAGTGGCAGTTTTTAGGTCGGTTTCTGACAAGCGACAGTAATAACACTTTCCACGTTTTTTCTTGCTGGTTTGCTCCAATGCTGTTCATTTCCTGGAAGGTCATCGAACCATTCTGCATCATCGGGACAATCCAGAATCATGAACTTGCCGTATTTTTGATCTCTTGACTGATGGTATTTGAGATACGCCTTGCCCTGGTCAATTGCCAGAATTTCTATTTTGCCGGAGGAATGGCTCATAGATAACCGTACTCTTTTACCTAGTCCAGAGGTTCTTGCCTTAGCTTCTTCTACAATTTGATAAACACGGGCAAGCGGCAGTACAAATTCCCGGTTGCCGGCGACCGGACGGTTAATAAAAAAGTAATAAGGGGTAACACCTGCCCAGGAAAGCCGGTCCAGGAGTTCTCCCAAAACAACAGGATTATCATTAATGCCTTTAAGGATCGGTGTCTGATTGACGACAATTGCGCCAGCATTATGGAGGGCTGAAAAGGCTCTTTTTGCTTCTTCTGTAATTTCCCGGGGGTGATTAATATGAGCCATCACATATATCCGTCTGTCTTTGGTGGAGTGGGACCGGATTAGCTCGAGCAGTTCATTGTCCTCGGATATACGCATTGGATTATATACGGGGATTTTGGAACCGAGACGGATAATTTTTACATGATCAATGGCTCTTAATCTCTCAATGATTGAACGAAGTTTGGGGGTGGAGAGGATTAAACTGTCTCCGCCGGTAAGAAGCACATTGTTTATCTCCGGATGGTTAGCGATATACTCCAGACCTGGCGAAACATCGGACACTGCTTCTTTGACATCATTACGGAATAAACGCTTACGGAAGCAATACCGGCAGTAAGCCCCGCAGACTTCGGATACGATTAGGAGAGCTGTGGTCTTGTATTTATGCTGGCATCCGGGCACAACATAATTTGTATCCTCATCTGAGGCGTCCCAGCGCCCGTACTCCGTTAGTTCACCTTCACCCGGAATCACGAGCTTTCGAATAGGGTCTTCCGGATTGTCCCAATCAATCAGTGAAAGATAGTAATCATTCACTCGAAATACAAATTTGTCCGTGACTACCTTAAGTCTCTCCTTTTCCGGCCCAGAGATCATCTCAATCTTATTGATATCCGTTATGTACCTTACCTTTTCCAAATAAATCTCTCCTTTAATCTCATTTGTGTGAGAAGGAGGGAGCCTTGGTATCAATAGCCTAACTGCTGCCAGCAGGGTCAAAACAGCACAAAAAGAGACCCTTAGAAAAGGGTCTCTGTGATGTAAGTTACAAAAAAGCAGACCCATCCACTACTGACGAGGTTAGCTGACGGACTCGGGTAAGATGGTACCCTACACTCTAATTTGAATGATTCGCCCCAATTGACTGGTTCCCCCGCTTTCCAGCTGTAAATTCTGGAAATTAAGCGTAGGTAAAGTATACCCATGTTGCTTTGAAATGTCAAAAGTATTCCCGCACCTTTTAATCGCTTATTTTTTGAGCTCAAAAAATTTTTTTCTGGTTACTCTCGTCCACCTGGGACAGAGAAATAATTCCAGGCAGTTGCGTTTCTGTTCGGTAATTGCGTAAATCCTGCTGTCCCAAGGGTTTCACGTTCTTACAGAGACAGTTAAGGGAATGCCGAAACAGCTTGTTCGTTCCGTCAGTAGACTGCCAATTTAACATCACTGCAAGCGCTTTCATATCATGTAAAGCTTTCTGCCGCGCTTGACGTATTTGGAAATCCTTTGTTATGGTTTTTATAAGCAAAAGCCAGCAAAACCGGCCTTTTGTAGAACTTCGCCCCTGTTTTGCGTAAGATATTCTAACCCAACCAACTAAAACTGAGGGAGATGATTGAGTTTGATCAAGGGTATCATATTTGATTTTGATGGAACGATTATCGACACCGAAACGGCTTGGTACACGGCATTTAGTGAGGCTTACGAAGAGCATGGAGTAGAATTGACGCTTGAACAGTACTCCACCTGTATCGGAACCAGTTTAAACACCTTTAATCCGTACGAATATCTTATGACAGATTTGAAGCTTCCTATCGACAAGGAGGATTTCAAAAGAGCTGTTCAGCAGAGACATAGTAAACTTATGGAGCTTGAGACGATACGTCCGGGAATCCAGTATTATTTGGATTCAGCCAAAGAAGTTGGGTTGCGTATGGGGCTGGCGTCCAGCTCATCTATGGAATGGGTGGAGAAATATCTGGATCAATTGGGGATCCGGCATTATTTCGAGTGTATACGGACGTCGGATCATGTTGAAAATGTGAAACCGGACCCTGAATTATACAATCAGGCTTTAACTTGTCTGGGGATTATGCCTGATGAGGCTGTGGCTATTGAAGATTCACCGAATGGGTCTAAGGCAGCCGCAGCAGCGGGGATGAACTGTGTCGTTATCCCCAATAATATTACAAGTTTCCTGGAGTTTGAACCCTCGCATCACATCATAGAAAGCTTAAGTCACCTCGATTTTGATCATGTCCTTACCCGTCGCTGCTTCCAGAAAACTGGTTAAAGAACGCTGAAACCGAAACGAATCTTAATACAAGGGGGACGCCTTATTGAGAGCAGTGCATTTTGGCGCTGGAAATATTGGCAGAGGGTTTATTGGTCCAATGCTGTCGAAATCAGGCTACAAGGTTTGTTTTGTCGGACGGAATAAGAAACAAATCACTCAACTGCAGA
The DNA here is from genome assembly GCF_017086365.1 of Paenibacillus tianjinensis. Taxonomy (NCBI): domain Bacteria; kingdom Bacillati; phylum Bacillota; class Bacilli; order Caryophanales; family Paenibacillaceae; genus Paenibacillus; species Paenibacillus tianjinensis. The sequence goes on from NZ_CP070969.1 coordinate 2,032,341, forward strand.
AGCGTGGTCAATATCAAGTGACTTTGGCCAATGAGGACCGGGACAGTTTTATAGTGAGTAATGTAACAGCGATTCATATAGGGGAAGCTGATGATGTGGCAAAAGCTATAGCGGAGGCTGAAATTGTAACAACGGCAGTGGGAATATTGGCACTCAAGGATATCGCCAGTTCAATAGCCAGGGGAATAGAGCTCAGACTTAAAAGCGATAATCCTAAACCGCTTCATGTGTTTGCCTGCGAGAATGGGATTAAGAGCAGCAGGAGATTAAAGGAATCCGTATATCTTCATCTGAAGCACTCCTTCAGAGAAAAGGCAGACCACTGCATAGCTTTTCCCAATGTTATGGTGGATCGGATAGTACCTGTGCAAAAAAATAAAGATTCGCTTGAAATCCTTGTTGAGCCTTACAAAGAATGGGTTATTCCCCGCAGTGAGATAATGAGTGGATATAACGAAATCCAAGGTGCTCACTATGTCAATTCTTTAGATCCGTACCTTGAGCGAAAGCTATATACCGTAAATACAGGGCACTGCTGCGCAGCTTATTTCGGTTATCTGGAGGGATATAGCAGTATTCAGGAGGCAATGTCCGATCCTGGAATCCGATCCCGTGTACGAGGCGTTCTTCAAGAAACCGGGGCATTACTTGTACATTTATATGGGTTTGATCCTGCAGCGCATCATAAATATATAAACAAAATGATGAAAAGGTTCGAGAATCCCCATTTTAATGATTCCATCACCAGGGTTGCACGTTCCCCGCTACGAAAACTTTCTCCTACTGAACGGTTAATTCAGCCTGCCATGCTCGCCTTTAAATATGGATTAGAAGTTAATTATCTTGTTCGCGCTATCGCTTCAGCACTGTTTTTTGACTACAGAAATGATGAAGAGGCTCTGCAGCTTCAGGAAGCAATCCGGAAATTTGGGCTCAGTGAAGTTATTTCTACGATGTTGATGATACCGGCAGATCATCCGCTTCATGGACAAATCATAGGAGAATATCATAAAATCCGCTTGCAAAATCCTCATATGACCGGTAGCAGCTTTGAATCCATGATTAATAGTCTTCGTCTTTAAATTCTGATAACAACGTCCCTCTCTATATTTATATGGAGAGGGGCTTAGTTTTGCAGAAAGGTGATGGATGATGTTGAATATTATTGACGCTTGCCGGAAATGTGCACTTGCTTGTGAAGAATGCTTAGTTTTTTGTTTGGAGGAAGCGGATACAGATGCCCAATCCAGGATGAAAATGATCGAGGCTTTGAGCGATTGCATAGATTTTTATAATATATCAATACGTTATTTGATTAGAAACAGCGGCTTTTCTAAAGCGATTTGCCAACTCTGCGCCGACATTAGTTCTGAATGTGCAACAGCTTGTGAGCAGCTTACAGGCACATGCTACCAGAGTTGTGCTCAAACCTGTAGAGAATGTGCGGAAATCTGTCACAGAATCACTGAAGTGGGAAGTATCATTCCTGTCAATGCCATGCTATTGCATTAAGATTAATATAACCTTGTAAAATGAAACCAAGAGAGAATTACTAAACAAAAAATTACTATACTGCACTTCTGCTTATTCCTGCGCATACACTAGAAAAAAGCCCAGGAGATGATACAGTTGTCTGATATTCAAAACCTTTGCAGCAGCTTTGCAGGTATTCTTGGCGGTGAAATGTCAGTGAAGCACGGAGCATGCATTGTTGAAAAGAATCGTCACCACATTCCAGTAACCATTGCGGGCAGACCTTCAGGAAGAGTTATGCATTCCTTATGGTCTTTTGAAAGTCTTGACCCTTCAGGGAAAGCATTAGTATTAGGGGAAACCGCCTTGCTGGAAGAAGAAGTTTTTGAATTCACATCCACACTGCAAAAGTATGGTATTGTGGTCAGCGGGTTACATAACCACTGGTTAATGGATCGTCCGCCGCTTCTTTATGCCCATTATTATTTCATTGGAGATCCATTAAGTTTTGCTGCCGGTGTTGCTGAGGCCTATCAACATCTGAAGTAATCCATTCTATTGATTACGATTTCTAACAGCCGTTCTTAGTAGGGAAGCCCGGCAAATGGAACGTTGTTCTATTTGCTGGGTTACCCATATTCTTCGCTGGTTATAATAAAAGACCTTAGTCCTCTATGGTTCAGGACCAAGGCCGCTTTTAATTAATTAAGATAAACTGTCTTTCGTGTTTAGTTTATAATTGCCCTTTATTTACTACATACGGTCCCGTACCCGGTATGGAATGCTGATGATCCGCCGGAGGGTTCAGCACCGGAATACCGCCCATCGCCTGTGGTTTTGGAACGTATTCGAAATTCCCCGTACCATCAGGCAGCGGCCCGTTAGCCCAGGCTCCCATGCTGCTCTCCTCACCAGCCGAGAAATTCATGAATTGACGTGTCGCCGGTTCCACTGTTAATTCGCGCGGGAATGAAGCAGGTGCGATTGGACCATCAATCGCTTCTATTTCCTCGATGGCTGCGAGCCACTGGTTCTGGTGCATAATATCCCGGGAGATCATGAAATGTAACATTTCACGTACCCCGGGATCTGTTGTTTGCTCATATAAGCGAACCACCTGAAGCAGTCCTTGAGATTCAGCATTCAGATTGGCACGGAAGTCTGCCAGTAAATGTCCGCTGGAGACAATGTAGCGGCTGTTCCACGGAAAGCCGTTACTGTCCGTAGGTACGGCTCCGAGACCGGATACAATTGCATGCTGCGGATTCATACCGCCCAGAACGGAAGCGATCAGCGGATCCTTGGCTGCTTCGTCTACCTGATCAACAGGCGCCCCATCCAGAAGCTGGGCAATCATTGTACACAACATTTCAACGTGACCGATTTCCTCGGTCCCTATATCGAGAAGCATATCACGGTATTTCTGCTCTGCACGGCAGTTAAAGCCCTGGAACAAATACTGCATCATAACGGACATTTCACCGAACTGTCCGCCAAGCACTTCCTGCAGTTTTCTTGCGTATACCGGATCCGGTTTTTCAGGTTTTGCACGAAATTGGAGTTCCTTGATGTGGAAAAACATATGGTTGCCTCCTTTATCTATGGTGTTTTTTTACTTCCCTTCTATGTTTACCCTTGCCAGTTTCAACTTAATCATCCAGCTGACAGGTAGGAGTCTGCAGTTTTATTAGTAAACGTCCATGTGAACATTCGCTAAATCTTGTCATTGATAGTATGGAATTCATCTAATTGGACTGTTAATATATTATTTACGTCAAAATAAAAGAAGGTCCTGGTAATGAGTCAACATTCGATCCGCAGGCTGCTGGATACTTGGTTTGATTTCAAGTTTCGTCTTTTGGCAGGCGGTATTGCAGTAGGCGTACTTTCCGGTACGGTGGTTGTCCTGTTTCGTTTTGTTTTAGAAGAAGCGCTCAAGCAGTCCTTAGTATTTTACCAGTATCAGAAAAATCACATGTGGCTTGTACCCGTATGGCTGGCGGTTTTGGTTATAGCAGGATGGGGTACGGGAATGCTTGTGAAGAAGCAGCCCGGTATTTCGGGAAGCGGCATCCCCCAGGTCAAAGCTGTTCTGCAGAACAGGATGGAATTGACCTGGTGGAAAGCGTTAAGTGCCAAGTTTGTCGGTGGGGCCGTGAGTATCGGAGCCGGATTATCTTTGGGCCGGGAAGGCCCTTCGATTCAAATCGGAGCCCTGGTAGCGGAGGGGTTCAGCCGATTATTACGTAAATCGAAGACAGAAACGCAGATCCTTATTACCTGCGGGGCAAGTGCGGGACTGTCGGCAGCCTTCAATGCACCAATCGCAGGCGTTATTTTCGCCTTGGAAGAAGTGCACATGAATTTTTCACCACTCATTATGATCTCTGCTTTAACCTCGTCGCTTGTCGCCGATTTTGTCTCGAAGGAGTTTTTTGGACTCACCCCGGTTTTTAACTTTTCTGGTATTGGTACGCTGCCGCTGCTAAATTACTATCATTTGGTTTTACTGGGTATTTTAGTTGGTGTTTCAGGTATTCTGTTTAATAAAGGCCTATATTTCTTTCAGGATTTGTATCCAAAAATAAGTTGGATTCCTTCGCAGGCCCGTCCGGTCGTACCGTTTATTCTGGCTGGGGTTCTAGGATTAACGCTCCCATCTGTTTTGGGAGGAGGAAATGGTTTGGTCAATCAATTGGTTTCAAGTCCTTATTCCTTTAGTTTTTTACTCCTTCTCCTGGCTGTGAAATTCCTGTTTACTATGGTCAGTTACGGCTCATCCGCACCCGGAGGGATCTTCCTTCCAATGCTGGTCATTGGCGGATTGATTGGAACCCTTTATTGCCAAATTGCAAATGGCTTGATGGGAGGGACTCCTCTAGATGAGTCCTATTTTTTGATCGTTGCCATGGCCGGGTTTCTGACGGCAAGCTTGAAGGCGCCTATTACGGGCATCATCCTGATTACAGAGATGACAGGCTCCTTTACGAACCTGCTGCCGATCGGGATTGTTTGTCTCGCAGCTTACATGACGGCCGAAGCCTTCCGTTCCTTGCCTGTTTATGAAGTGCTGCTGGAACGATTTCTAAACGGAAAGAGTACCGTTAGTAAAACAGATTCTGCTAAAGTTATTCTTGAGATTCCGGTCCATCAAGGCTCTATGCTGGATGGAATAAGCATCGGAGCCTTTCAATGGCCGGCGCACTGCCTAATCGTGTCCGTTAAACGGGGGGCGGAAGAAATAATCCCTTCAGGGCGTTTGGTCATACATGCAGGGGATTCATTGGTGATTCTAACCAGCGACAAACAGTCTCCGATTGTTCTCGAGAAGGTGAGACAGGTTGCCCATGTTAGTTCATTAGCGTAGCTTCGGTAAAGGATATAAGAGCAGCTGCTTATCGGGCAGCTGCTCTTATAGTACTTACTTATTATTATTCAGTTCTCGAATCAGCTCTTTCATTTCGGCGATTTCTCTCCGCTGGGATTCAATAATTCCGTCCGCGATCTTCCTTACTCTGGGGTCAGAAATATTCGCCCGTTCGCTTGTCAGAATAGCGATCGAATGATGGGGGATCATCGCTTTCATCCAGGCAACGTCACCTACGGTGGCCTGGCTACGAACGAGCCAAAGCGACAGTGCAAAAACAACAACACCGGCTCCGAGGATCACGGAATTGATTATCCGCTTCGGATACATCTTCCACATAAAGAGAAGCATGACGATAGTCATGGCAGAGCCCATTATCAAAGCCATGTACATACGGGTTTGGCTATTATAGATGTGATCGATTTGGAACACATTAAGATACATGAGGCCATACATAATCATTGTAGAAACCGCAATCATAACTCCGAATTTCGCATACATTTTCATCTGTATTCCTCCTTAAAGAGATACCTTATAAACTCTTGCCTCATAAGGCTCAAGGTTCAGAGAAGACAGTGTCACACCTTTCCGGGCTTCATAGTTGGAGATAAGAAGTTCTTTAACAGCTGCTCCAAGTTCTTTTGGCCATGTAAAGACGGCCTGCTCGTCGGAGAAATTCAGGAGAATGAGCATCTGTTCCTTTTCTAGCGTTCGGGTATAGGCATAGATGTCCGGATCGATCGGCTGCAGAAGCCGGTATTCACCATACAGAAGCGCCTTGCTGTTTTTGCGCAGCATGATCATTCTTTTGTAATAGTGAAAGATCGAATCAGGATTCTGTCTCTCTTGCTCTACATTGATCTCCCGGTAATTGGGATTCACTTTAATCCAGGGCACTCCGGTGGTGAATCCGGCATTTTCCGATGCGTTCCACTGCATAGGTGTTCTGGCATTGTCCCGGCTCTTTTTCCAAATTGCCTTCAGAATCTCGTGGTCGGAGAGACCCTTCACCTTAGCTTGTTCATAATAATTGAGGGTTTCGACATCCCGGTAATCCGCGATAGAAGGGAAATGAGCATTAGTCATGCCGATCTCCTCACCTTGGAAAATGTACGGTGTTCCTTCGAGCGTAAGCATAAAGGTGGCTAGCATTTTGGCGGATGTGGTCCGGTATTGTCTATCATTACCGAAACGCGAGACGGGTCTGGGCTGATCATGGTTGCCTAAATAATTCGCGTTCCAGCCTTTTCCATGAAGTGTAGTCTGCCAACGGCTCATGATCTTTTTCAATTCGGGTACCGTCCATGATCTTGACTGCCATTTCCCAGTACCCGGTGCTGCCGCATCCAAGTACATATGTTCAAATTGAAAGACCATATTCAGTTCGTGGCGGCCGTCCCCAACGTATTCCAAAGCCTGCTCGGGACCAAGACCCGATGTTTCCCCAACGGTCATAATGTTATAGTCCATGAGCACTTCTTCATTGAGCCTCTTTAGCATTACATGGACTTTCTCCAGATTGGAGAAGAGCTGATAGGCTTGGACTACTGTTAAATGCTGCGGGTTATCCGCATCGGGTAGCCCTTTGGCTTTGACAATATGGGCGATGGCATCAAACCGGAACCCGTCCACCCCTTTTTCCAGCCACCAACGAATCATCTGGTACAGCGATTCAACCACCTGAGAGTTTCGCCAGTTCAAGTCCGGCTGATGTTTAGAGTAGAGATGCATGTAATATTCACCGGTCTTCTGGTCGTACTCCCAGACCGATCCGCTGAAATAAGACTCCCAGTTGTTGGGGAACAGCCCGTTTTTGCCTTCTCTCCAGATATAGTAATCCCGTTTCAGATTATCCTTGGAACTTCGCGATTCTTTGAACCAGGGATGCTGATCTGACGAATGGTTAAGGACCATATCCATCATAATTTTGAGTCCTCTCGCATGTGCTTCGCACAGCAGTTCATCGAAATCGGCCATTGTTCCGAACGCCGGGTTGATCGCATAATAATCGCTGATGTCGTATCCGTTGTCCGCTCCTGGCGATTCGTATATAGGACAGAGCCACAAAACATCTACGCCGAGTTCCTTCAAGTAATCAAGCTTGGAGATGACTCCCCGGAGGTCGCCTTTTCCATCGCCGTTTGAATCCATAAAGCTAGCTGGATAAATTTCGTAGACGACGCACTCTTTCCACCATTTCTCCTTCGTTACTGTAGCTGTCATAACAATCATTCCTTTCGAGACTGGAGGTTGTGCGGATTATCCGTTGCCGCCCTGGAAGGAAGGGTACTTCGTCATCCCGCCGTCCGCAAAAATAGTAACTCCCGTTACATAGCTGGATTCATCCGAAGACAGCCACGCCGCCACAGCCGCGATTTCATCAGGTTTACCGATATAGCCGAGCGGTACCATCTTTTCCAATGCTGCCCTTGCATCCGGATCCGCAAGTTTGACCGCATTGATTGGTGTTTCAATGGCTCCAGGCGCAATATTATTGATGCGTATTCCTTTAGGGGCGAATTCCAGCGCCAGCGTTTCCATCATCAGCTTGATTCCTCCTTTGCTGGTCGCGTAGTGAACAAAATGGGGCCACGGAATTTGTTCATGAACACTAGAGATATTGATAATTCTGCCTTTTATGCCGTGATTCAGCATATATCCGATCGATTCCCGGCATCCCAGGAAAGCCCCTGTCAGATTCACATCAAGCACTCTTCTCCAGTTCTCCAGCGTCATGTCCTCCGAATGAACTTCGTTCTCGATCCCTGCGTTGTTGATCATAATATCGACTGACCCGAAGGAGTCGTGGGCCAGACAAATCAGTTCTCGTATATCTGTTTCCTTGGACACATCGCCTTTCAGGCTGACTGCGTGACCGCCATATTCAGTGATTTCCTGAATGAGTGATTCTACACTTTCTTCTTTACTAAAGTAGTTAATGACAACATTCGCTTTTTCGCGGCCAAATCTTTGGGCTATCGCCCGGCCCAGGCCGGTAGACGCTCCAGTAATGACAACGGTGCGGCCTTCTAACTCTTTGTACATCTGTTCTCCTCCTTTCAAGCCTGTTGATTTTGATTAACAATGGCAGTGCTTGTTTATAAATTAGTAAGCTTGCCAACCATATTTTAAACACATGGATCAGAAGGGAAACAGTAGTTGGAAAATATGGATTAATTAGGATATGTAAAGAGAGCGATATAAGGAAATATAAAGGGGGGGTTGAGCAGGATCAAATTCAATAGCCGAATCTAAAAAAGAAATATCCATATCCTTATCAAGATGAATTCAAGGAGCTATTTCGTATGTCAAAACATCCGTCAGAGAAATTAGCTGTCATCTTTTACCGTGTTAACCGAAATTATCAATATCTCATGGCGCTTCACCTTAAACCGTTTCACATCACTCCGGAGCAGTGGAATGTGTTGAAACATCTGCAGGAGCAGGATGGACTTACACAAAAGGATCTAACCTATATGGCTGATAAAGATAAAACGACTGTTACCAGAATTATCGAAAACCTGGTGGAGCGGGGGGCAGTTACCAAATCGGTTAATTCCGAGGACCGCCGTTCTTACCGGATTTATCTTACGGATACAGGAAAAGAAATTATCCGTCAGGTGCAGCCGATTCCAGACCGATTGAACAGGGAGGTATGCAGAGGAATGCCCGTTGAACAGATTATTCAGTTAAAGCAGACGTTGGATCTTTTGCAGGAACAAATTAGGTTTGAAATTGAGCAATTTAATGGATAGGAGGATGGTCCTTTGGAGAAAAGTGTTTTTGTTAAGAAAGTTATCCGTAGCCAGGAGGCATTTAATTCTCTTCCCATCCAATGTCTGAAGGAAGCTGCTGGTGAGTACAATAGCAGGAGTATTTCACGAATAATAAATTCGTTAAAAGAAAATGGTTATCATACGTTTGGAGATGTTATAGACGCAACTTCTCTGGATTTAATAAATAGTCGGAATTTTGGACCGAGAGGTCTTGAGATTGTGACATCCCTAATGGATCAAATGTACGAACATCCGGAGTTAATAAGCAAAAATTTGAACGGTGGTATTTCTTGCCGAATAAAAACTGAATAAGAGCAAACAAGCGCCCCTCCAGCATGTAAGGAAGGGCGCTTGTAGTCTGTATAGCAACATTCTTCATTCCTCAGTCGACTTGACCGGGCTCGGCGTGTTCTTGTTCTTATACACCCACATCGCATACTCCAGCGGCCGCACCAGCGCTTTGCGGTAAGTACCGCTGTCGCCTGTGCGGGCGAATACCTCGCGGGCCGGCTTGGGGTTGACCTCCAGCACAAAGATCCGGCCCTGGCGGTCAATGGCGAGATCGAGCGCCAGCTCGCAGAGTGCCCCGAAGCTCTCCTCCAGGAACGCAGCGGCTTCGAGGCCGAGCTTTTCGGCTGATTTCATCGCTTTGGAAGCTTTCTCTTCGCTGCCCAGCCATTCCTTCAGCAGGACCTCCGCACGGATCGCATGACCGCCACCGTGCAGGTTCGAGGTGACGCTGCGGGCAGCGCCGACTCGGCCGGCCATGCCGGTCAGCTCCCATTCGCCCTGGCCGTTCTTTTGCACGAGCATGCGGTAGTCATGGAAACGTCCGCCGGGCAGACGCAGCGGGATGCCCTGCTGGACGAGGAAACGTCCGCCAAGGCACCACTGGCGGACGATGGATTCCAGCCGCGGGAGTGTAACCTTGCGCGGGGAAATAATCTGCCGGTTCTGGCGGCGGCCTTGAATGTCGTACAGGCTTTTCCCCTCTTTGAGCCGTTCGATCCGCAAAATGCCGCGTCCGCCCGTACCGTTAATGGGCTTCACATAGACCACCGGGCTGAATTTGAGCATCCGCTGCAGATCAGCCGAGGACTGATAAAGCAGCGTCTCGGGCATATGCTGGCGGAAGCGGCTCTTCTGCGAAAAGGTCTGGTGGATCGTCCATTTGTTGCGCAGCGGACGGTTCAGAAAGGTCAGGTGATTATAGCGGGAACGGAAGCGCAGGAGCTGCTCGAAGCGGGAGCTGCGCTGAATCCGGCAGCGATCATAGATCATATGGGGGAAGGATCGCCATTTGCGAGTCCATTTGCCGCTTGCCGGATCGTAGACCATGGCATGAATCAGCTCCTTGCCGGCATTGACATCGGCAGGGGTAAAGACATACACATCCAGGCCAATTTTTTTGCCTTCAATAATCATCCTCCGGTATACACTTCTCTCTTCAAGCTGTTTGGCTTCGTTCAGATACAGGGTGAGGATGCCTAAGACGGGTTCTGGCACAGGAGTTCACCTTCTTGTGGGAGAGTTGCCGCGCTGCTGCTGTCTTTCAGCGACCGCAGCAGCAGCGTGGGCTTGCCGGTAGGGCCACTGGTCAGGCCTACCGCGGCAAGCCCGCTGTTGAAGCACATCTTCAGGCTTGCCGGATTGTCACAGGCCACCTGGCATTCCAGGCGGCCCAGGCGCTGCAGCTGTGCTGATAGCAGCGCCGTTCCGGTATGACGGTTACGGTATAAGGGATGAACGGCAACCAGGCAGGCCTCCTTGCCGTAGCCGGACACAAAGCTGACGCCTGCCAGCTGGCGGCCGCTTTGGCCGCGGACGGTGGCAACCAGCAGCGAGACACCGGGTTCAGCCAGCTGGTCCGGCGTCAGCCTGCAGAGCTGGCGGCAGCCGCGAAGTGTGAGCCGCTGTTCCCCGTATTCCCGCAGGAATGCCAGCAGCCCACCGAGCTTCGAATTCCATTGCCCCGGACTAGTATCATAGATAGAGGAGATCTGCATGGGTGTCACTTCCTTATGAAGGATTCTATTTGCTCTGCCGGGCCAGATGCTGGCTGTATTGGAAGATCCGTTCAAGCGACAGCTTGCGGATAGCCGGCTCATCGAATTTCATCGGCCGGGAGTTAGCCTCGAAGAACCAGAGGCCGCCTTCCTCGTCAACACCGAGATCCATCGACATCTCGCCAAGCATGGCTCCTGAAGCCCGTTCAATCTGGCGGGCAATCAGGAGGGCAGTGGTAGGGACATTCTTCAGAATAGACGCTGCCCGCTCCGGGCCGAAGGTTCCCTCCAGCATGCTTGCGGGCTCCTCAATGCTTCCGCCGCGCGGCACATGCGTTGTAATGCTGCGTGCACCGGCCAGCCTTGCACCGATGCCGGTTACGGCCCAGGCACCTCTGCCGTTCTTCTGCAGCAGCACCCGCAGATCAAAGGGGCGTCCCCCGTGGGTAGCCAGCCCAATCGCCTGCTGCACGATATATTGCGAGATGCCTTTTTCTCTGCTGATCCGCGCCCACAGGCGGTCCATGGAAGCAGCCTTATAGGTTACGTTCTTTTTGCCGCTCTGGATCTGCAGCCTGTAGGGCAAGCTGATGTCTGCACGGTATTTTAACCGCATAATTCCTTTGCCGGCCTTGCCGTTCTCCGGCTTGAGATAGAGGCTGTCATGATTTTTCAGCATGGCGCTCAGCGTATTCGCACTGCGCAGCCGTCTTGTTTTGGGCACATGCCTTGCGGTCACCTTGGATTCCTTCAGCCATTCGAACAGACTCCATTTATTGAAGAAGCTCGGATTATACATCTGGATTTCTTCATGTTCCAGGCATTCGGCAATTTTACGGGCGACCGGAGCTTTTTCTTCCTCCTCACGGTTCGGAATCCGGTTGTAGATTACCTGCGGCAGAGGCATAGGGACGCTGTACCATATTTTCCCGCTGGCGGAAGGGATGAAGCCGTTCACCGTCCGCTCCTCAAACTTCAGGTCGCGGACGGTAACGACATAGACAAGATAGCCCATTTCTTTGCCGGTACGGATGATATCGCGGAAGTTACTGCGGTTACCGCGAAACTGCTTCAGCCTGTCACTGGTTGTCAATATGGCAATTACCGGTTTGCCGGGGTCAGGAGAGCGGGTATTCACAGTTCATCCCTCCTGCGGAATTTGCTGAGATACAGGCAGTGCTCCAGAATATGCTCGATGGAAGCTTTGCCCTCAGCGCGCAGGGAAGGATGGCGGAAGATGGAACGTCCCGGTTTGGCGTTAGCCTCGAACATCCAGATATCTTCGTCCTGGTCAATGCCAAGGTCAAAGCCGATTTCACCGAGCAGATGCCGGTGCTGAATTTCCAGTGACTCTGCCAGCTTGACGGCGGTTGTTTTGGCCCGCTGAAGCACTTCATCGGCTCTCGCTCCGAATACGCGGCCCAGCGCCTGCTGAGGGGTAAGCAGAGCTCCGCCGTTCTTAAGATGGGTGGTGACACTGCCCCGGCCGGCTTTTTTGGCTCCGATGCCGACAACAACCCACTGGTTGCTGCCGTTCTTATGCATATGGAAGCGGAAATCAATCGGGCAGGCGTCGATCTCGATCAGGCGGATACCCTGCTGGACGATATAGTTTTGCAGGTTTTGGCCATGCCGGGCGCGGAGCATGCGCATCAGGCTGTCAAAGCTGGTAAAGCGCAGGAGCACATTTTTACCGTTCTTACGGTAACGGGCGAAATACCCCTTCTTCGGCAGGTAAGTAAGCCGGTATATTCCGTGCCCGAGACTGCCGGCGGATGGTTTGTAATAGACGAAATGATGGCGGTCAAGCATATCGCGCATTTTCTCTGAGCTGGGGTTACTCACGGTTTCAGGGACATAGCGGTTCGCTGCGCCGTCGTTCTCCAGCAGCCGGTAGATATCCGATTTATTGAAAAAGCTCCAGTTGAAATAAGGAATTCTCTTCCGTCCGAAACGTTCGCGGAGCTGGTTGATATAAGGTGAGGTTTCGGCCCGGCGGCTCGGCAGACGGTTATACACGACATCCGGCAGCGGGACCATTTTACGTTCGAACTTGCCGCTGGCCGTCAGAAAAAAGCCGTTAACCTGTTCCTGCTGCCAGTCGATATCACGCGGTGTGAACGCAAAGATATAGCATTTATTGCTGCCTTCCCGCAGCAGCTGCTTGATGAAGCCGGTACGCGAACCGAAGGGATTCGCCGATGTGGTTGGCCCGTCAGACAAGATGCCGACCAGAGGACCTAGCTGCACCTCATCATTCTGCAGGTTGCGTAAGTAGACGCCGCCCGTTTTGGGCACCTTGATTGCGCTCTTCACTCCGGAGGCCAGGAACAGATGCTTTCCTGCCCGTTTGATGGGCTTAATCATGGCCGGGATGGCATCCTTGCCGAGACGCAGGCGGATATTTTTCTTGCCGGATAATTTCAGGCTTTTCATCAATTCACCCGAGACATAGACAACTCGTTGGGGCTGCTTGGTGAAATGCACATTGCAAAAAGTGAGACCCATTGATGAATCCTCCTTAGGAACCATTGATATCATTCTCCTGTCTGTAACGGAGCTGTCCGAGTGGCAAGTACGCGGCTTGCCGCTGAATGGAGCAGCAAATGACGCGCATAGCGCAGCGGGTTCTCGGTTGCGAGTCTAGCAGCCCGGCGGTCACCCGTCAGCCGGAACACCGTGCGCCCTGGCTTGGAATTGGCTTCCAGCAGATAGATTCTGCCTCCGGCATCAATGCCGAAGTCTAGGCCCAGTTCCCCGAGTCTGCCGCAGGATTCCTCCAGCAGGGGAGGCAGTAGAGCAGCTGCATCGGCAAGCTCTTCGAGCAGTTCTGCCCCGCTCTTTCCGTACTCTGCAAGCAGAAAGGGCAGTGGAGGAACCGCTGTCCCACCGCCGTGAAGGTTAGAAGTAAGTGCCCCTTGCCGGCCGAGCCGCACGGCCATGCCGGTTAATGTCCAGGCACCCCGTCCGTTCTTCTGCATCAGAACACGTACATCAAAGGGCTGGCCATCACTACTGGTCAAGTCCAGGTAAGGCTGTATAATATAGCGGCGCTTGCCGATGAAGCCGTGAACCCAATCCAGTCCTTCACCTGGCGTTCTGAAATCATGCCGGAAGGATTCATTCGCTTCACCGCGGCCGCGGATACTGATTCCGCCGCCTGCTTTGCTGCTGAGGAGCAGAACATGCAGCGTGCGTTTGCCGTGCGATCCTGCCACAGGCTTTAGAAATACGCCGTATTCTCTTTCTGCAAGCATAGTACTGAGAGCCTCTGTACCGGTATAAAGCCTGGTCTCAGGTAGCAGTGCTGCAGCTTTGCGGCTGCGGTGCAGGATCCCGTAGACTCCCCACTTATCAGGCAGCGGGCGGGACCAGGGGAGTGTGCGGTGGAGTGCAGCCATGGCAGCGGAAGCTGCTTTTTTTTCCTGCAAGCTGGAATACAGACAACGGTTATACAGGATATCGGGTGCAGATGCCAGCGACTGCTGCCATCGGGCGTCTTTCCAGACATAGCCGTTGATCGTTTGGCCGTCGATGGAGACACCTTCCGGGCGGAAGACAAGCACTTTCAGATCATACAGCGGGGCTGCGGCGCATAACTGACTGCAGAACTCCGGTTCTGCGATGGGAGGATACCCCTGGCGGCGGCCTGTCATAATGCCAAGGAACCCCGAAGCTGTGTCTGTCATGATGTCCTCCTTATAACCCGGCCAGATAACGGCAATATAGAATCATTTGTTTCACGGACGGTCTGATCTTCTGGTCATTAAGCGGTGTATTATCGTTTTTGGACGGCTTGGAGTTAACCTCCAGCAGCCAAATGCGTCCAGACTGATCCAGTGCGAGATCAATCCCCAGCTCCCCGAAGTGTGCGGGGATGTAAGTTTCGACTCCTCTGGCAATCGCCAGTGCCGCCCGCGGCAGCTGCACCTGCGAGCTTTCCTTCATTCCTGCCGGCAGATTGCTTTTGCCGACCGCCTCACGGACAGTGCTGAGCGTGCCGCCCCGCGCCAGATTCGAAACAAAATGGTTGCTGCCGGCTGTACGGGCGACTATGGAGGTGACCCCCCATTTGCCGGTGCCGTTCTTTTGCACCAGCGCCCGGAAATCTACCGGCCGCTTTCCAAGCTCCATTAGGGGAAGGCCCTGCTGAATCTGGTACCGGGTGGTCTTCATCTTAGGGGAAATCGACTGAAACAGCTTCGCCAGACTGGGATAGCTTTGTTTACGGGTGCCAAGAGCTGTGGTCGACAGCAGCCGGTAGCCTCCTTCTTCTTTGGAAATACGCAGAATGCCTTTTCCGAGACTGCCGCGCACAGGTTTCAGAAATACGCTGGAGTAGCTGTTACACATTCTCTTTAAGACAGCAAAGCCGTTAAAGGCATGGGATTCCGGCAAATAACGCTGCAGGGCGGCATCTTGTGCCAGTGCTTCAAATACCTCTGTCTTGTCTAGGAACTTTTCATTGAAGAAATGCGTTCCGTAGCGGGATTTTACATCCGCCAAAAAATGCTGTACGCTAGGTTTGTTCTCCACCTTTCGCGTGGTAAGCCGATTGTTGATCACATCGGCGACAGGAAGACTCAGCTTCCGCCAGCCCTCATCGTATACCCAGCCCTGAATCGAAGAGCTGCGTGTCTCCAGCGCTTCCGGGGTAAAGAAATATACATAGGCACCCTGCGCATGGCAGGCATTGGTAAGCTCACGGCAGAACATCGTGATCTGTCCGAACACTCTGTCCGGCTGGTCTGGATGGTCCCGGCTTACCAGCACTCCAATCAGCGGACCGAGCCGCAGGGTGCGGCTGCCGGAACTGTAGGAGGCATTCAGCATCGGCCGCCCTCTTAAGCCAAGCCGCCGGGCTAACCCTTCGTTTACGCGCAGGCTGTCGGCTTTGGGGACCGGGATGACAGTGACCTCCTGCCTGAATGAACCGAAGGTAAGCTGAATGGTTCCGTGTGCCGGTATTTTGAGCCTTTTCATGGATTTGTCGCCAAGCATTACAGCGTTTTCCTGCAGGATGCCCGAGTGGACCGTTTGGACCGGGATCTTGTACTTAGACATCGTGGATCTCCTTCCGGTAGGCAGCATGATGCCGGCAATATGAATCTTTAGGGTTACATATCATTCATCATATGGAGACATCTGACCCTTGGTGATTGACCTATTCTGTAAAAAGCCGTACCAGGCGGAATTCAAGGAAGCCCAGCTCACAAAACTTAAGCAAATGCTTCCGAAGCCAGTTTTGTACGAAGTAATTCAAGGAAGTCTATGCTCACAAAACTTTTAGGAGGAATCATCATGAACGTAATCGACAAAGCACACGAACTGGCAAGGGCCATCAAAGAAAGCACTGAGTTTTCGGATATCAGCAGTGCTATGAAGGTGATTGAAGCCGATCCTGAGAGCAAACGGATGCTGGATAATTTCCGCCAGAGCCAGATTGAGCTGCAGCAGCGGATGATGAGCGGAGAGATGCCGCCGCAAGAGGAAATGGAAAAAATGGAGAAGCTGTTCGAGGTGCTGAACCTGAATCTCGGCATCCGCCGGCTGTTTGACGCAGAGCGACGTCTAAGCGTTGTCATTGAAGATGTGAACAAGATTATTACCGACAGCCTGTCACAGATGTACGGTGGCCAGTAATCTGCCCCGTCCAAGTGACAGCAACAGAAAAAGCAGGGTGTTCCCCGGCCTATCAGGCTGGAGAGCGACCCTGCTTTTTTGTTGCCCAATGATGTATCTTAGTCCTGCTTACCCTCTACAGCACAAAGGAGAATACCTGCAGCCAGGCCGAGACGGCGGTCAAGCTGACCGGTCCGGTCCTCGGAAAAGTCCGCGATGATTTTGGTGACGAAGGGATTGAAGTTCTGCCTGTAGGCAGAGATGGCATTGCCGTCAAACTCGATATTATATTTTTGCGGGATCAGGGTGATGAACCGGCGCAGAAGCGCCATAAGTGTACTGTCTTCCTTTATCAGAGCCATTTCCTGGTCATGGCGGTCCAGAATTACCCACTCATCCTTCAAGATGGATTTAAGGCCCTTGCGGCGGAGTGCTCCCACATGCTCACCGGTCTCCGAGTCATGCACATCATAGGTTGCACTGAAATCGATCACACTGCGGGCTTTAATACGCAAAAGCTCCTTCTGCATGCTCTCATCGGTGTAGAGCGCAATATCCTCTTTTAGTTTAAACGCTTTCATTTGGGAGAAAAGGACAAGCTCCTCCGAACCGTTATAAATGTGCAGCTTGGCACCCATAATCGAAAAAACCTTTTTACGGATCGTGTATTCCTTGTAGCTAAATGCATGATTCAATGTCAATCGCCTCCTAAAAATTGTCTATATCATCTCATATGACAGCAGCATGTGCTATAGCATTTGCCTCAGGCCATAATTTTTTTGTTTAGACTTGTCTCATAATCCGGACACTCTGTTCATAGAGTAGAGATATAGATTTAAGTAGAACAACCTTTTGGGAGCGAAGGAGCTGTCTTGCATGAGAAAAAGAAACAAGTTTAAGCATGGCATGTATATGCTGATTGCGCTGGCTATGCTGCTCTATGCACTGCCGAAGCTGTCTTTTCAGGAAGGGCCCAGCTGGGTGCTGGGATTCGGCGTCGTCTGGTGTATCTTTGCCTTTCTGGTCATTGCCGCCCATCTCCATTTCATTATCGGGGTGGATGAGGAGAAGCAGAAGCAGCTGGAGGCGGTCCGCAAGCATAAGCTGGAGCAGTGGCAGGGCAAGTGGAATGAGGAATCCCGGGTGTCACAGCGGCTATAGAATATCTGAAAATCCCTGACTGCCGGTATGGGCGGTTCAGGGGTTTTTTGTGCATAAGAATCTCAGAATCAACTCTGAATCACCTGCAACGGGCTGTTGTACTCTGGTGTTCCCAGCGTGTATAATGAGTACAGAGTAGTACAGATCGGGGTATGGGGGTGTAACAGTTGGAAGGACAAGGCGATAACATTACGAAGCATGAACAGTTGCTGCAGCATATCGAAGGTCTCAAGGTTGGCACCAAAATCTCTGTCCGCAAGCTGGCGAAGGAAATGATTGTAAGCGAAGGGACAGCTTACCGCGCGGTGAAGGAGGCCGAGAATCTTGGCATCGTCATTACCAAGGAGCGGATCGGCACGGTCCGTGTGGAGAAGAAACCGCGGAATATCTCTGACCAGCTCACCTTCGGGGATGTGGTCGATATTGTCGAAGGGCATGTACTCGGCGGAGCGGACGGACTGAACAAGCATCTTCATAAATATATTATCGGCGCGATGAAAGTCGACGCCATGATCCGTTATATTGATGCCGACAGCCTGCTGATCGTGGGAAACCGCGATGATGTGCACTCGCTTGCCCTGGAGCAGGGAGCGGGGGTGCTTGTGACGGGCGGATTCGGCACCAGCCGCGAGGTTAAAGCGCTTGCGGACGAGCTGGATCTTCCGGTAATCTCCTCCAGACATGACACGTTTACAGTCGCATCGATGATTAACCGGGCGATCTTCGACAGGCTGATCAAGAAAAAGATTATGCTCGTAGAAGACATTCTCGAGGGCAAACCCCGCCTTAACACACTGAAGATCTCCAATACCGTCGGTGAACTCCGGCAGCTGTCACAGTCCAGCGGGGAGCAGCGGTTTCCGGTAACGGATGAATGGAACCGGGTCATCGGGATCGTGGGCCGGCGCGACGTAGAGGAGTTGAGCGAGGGACAGAGCATTGAAAAAGCGATGATTAGGAATCCGATAACGGCAGTCCTCCAGACCTCGCTCGCTTCTGCGGCGCAGATCATGATGTGGGAGGGGATCGACTTCCTGCCGATCGTGGACCGCAACCGTAAACTGGTAGGTTCGCTGACCCGGCGGGAGGTGCTGCAGAGCCTGCGCGATGTCAGCAATCAGCCGCAACTGGGGGAAACCTTTGACCATCTGATCTGGAACGGTTTTGCCGAAGAGCGGGATGAGGAAGGGCAGCTGTTTTTTCATGGCTTCATCACGCCTCAGATGGCGACCGATCTGGGAACTATTTCCGAAGGCGTGCTGTCGACGCTGATGACCCTTTCCGCCTTCAAGGCGGCCAAAGACATCACCGGGAACGACTATGTGCTGGACAACATGTCCACCTATTTCATCCGCCCGGTACAGATCGAGCATTCCATCATCGTCATGCCGAAGCTCCTGGAAATCAGCCGCCGTACCTGCAAGCTGGAAATCGAAATCAGCCACAACGATACGATGGTCGCCAAGGCAGTACTGATGCTGCAGTCGATTGATCACGGCTGACGGCGGCTTGATCTCATTAAAGCGGACAAGCTGCAATAAGAATGTGGCTCCATAATGACATTCCGAATAGACTAGCCCGGCAGTAGTCAGGGTTAGTCTATTTTTTACCATATTGCCTCTGGTGGGATCTTTTATAGATAGACGATGTTATACAAGAGCCATTCTGAAGGATCAGGCTTTTCTTCCGTGCTGGCTCCGGCTGTAATATCCGTAACTGCGCAGCCCCGAGAAAACATTGAAGGCACCGATGACCAGGAAGAGAGCTTCTACAATAATACTGATCGTCGAGCCGCGGAACAGGAACATGGACATCAGAGACAAAGTGACCAGCATGGCACCCAGCAGAATATTCATGATGGAACGCCGGCGGCCCCTTTCCATCGGGTCAGAAGCTCTGCGGGAAGAGAGGCTGTATACGGCGGCGCCGGTCATAAACACCACGAGCAGGATAAACAGCAGATACTTGATTAGCATAATCATGGACAGGCAGCTCCCTTATCAAAGGTTAGAAACGTTGGTGTTGCCCCATACTGTATCTCGGTATACCTGTCCATTATTGTAGCATGATTATTCCCTGTACGTCCGCAAGCTTTGGCTGCTCAACTGCGTTTGTAAGGATGAATCTCGACCCAAATCTGCAGCACACCTTCCATCACCAGCATGGTGCGGATGTTAACGGCGTACTCCTTTTCGCGCACGATATATATTTTGCCGTCCAGCAGCAGCCGTGCAAGCTTCCCGTCTGCATCGATGTCGAACATGCTGCGGCCGCGCATCGGCTCAAGATCAGAGCTCATCTGGCTGATAATTTCCTTCAGGGATACCGGGTCCAGGGAGGCTGCGCCTTCTTCGCTTTTGCTGTTCTCGGTACGGAGCTTGATCTCGCGGATAACCGTCGAGGTGTTGTTGTATTTCTTAAGGGTTTTGATATCTTTACGGTATTGCTCGATTTGCAGCCGCAGTTCCTGATTGGTAAGCCAGAGGACATTATACCCCGCATGAAAAATGGAATTGTATATGACGGCTCCCACCACCATGCCCAGCACAAACACGGCGGAAATTTGCGAAAAACGGCGGTAGCGCTGAAACGGGGGGACTCTCATCTGCGCTTCACCCCTTGCCGCACACCCATTTGACCAGCTCGCTGCCCATATGAGCGCCCAGAAAGGCGAAGACCAGGTAGAGGATTTGTTTGATCGCAGGAGAAAGATTGCCCTCCACCATGTTGCTCTCAATGACCCGCATAGGGTCGATGGTGCCACCGACAGCCGCTGCGAGCGCCCAAATTTTTATCCGGTTGGCGATATCCAGCATCGTCTGTGTAGGCGGCTGAAGGGAAACGACTGCCCCGATTCCGCCCAGCATGGCGCCGCCCAGCACAATACCGCAGGCGATGAAGAAATCGAGGACGGCTTTGCTTAAGAAAACGTTCATAAAAGGCCCCTTTCCGGACAAGGTCCATTTACCGACTCGGCCTGTCCTTGTGCGCTTAATCCATTCTATGGGCGGTTCCCCTTGGAATATGATAAAATAGTTTCATCTTATGTTTTGATTTTGGAACCGAAGGGAAGTGGGGAAGATGAGCCCTTTCGTGCATTTGCATGTGCACAGCGAATACAGTTTACTGGACGGGGCGGCGCGCATTACGGATCTCGTGCGCCGGGCCGGCGAATACGGCATGAAGTCGCTGGCGCTGACGGATCATGGAGTAATGTATGGGGCAATCCCCTTTTATAAAGCTTGCGTAGCGAACGGTATTAAACCGATCATCGGCTGCGAAGCCTATCTGACCGCAGGCTCACGCCGTGAGCGCGGCAGCCGCAAAGATCAGCCGATTTACCATCTGATCCTGCTCGCGAAGAATGAAACCGGCTACAGAAACCTGATGCGGCTGGTTTCGATCGGCCATCTCGAGGGCCAGCACTATAAGCCGCGCATTGATATGGAAGCTTTGGCGGCTCACGCCGAGGGCATTATCTGCCTCAGCGCCTGTCTGGGCGGAGAAGTGCCGCAACATCTGCTGCACGGGCGTGATGATGAGGCATATAAAGCGGCGAAGCGGTATCAGGAGATTTTTGGCGAGGACTTCTATCTGGAGCTGCAGGATCACGGCATTCCTGAACAGAAGCGGGTCAATCCGAAGCTGATTGCCCTGGCGGCGGAATGCGATATTCAGCTGGTGGTTACGAATGACGTTCACTATCTGGCCAAGGAGGATGCCGAGGTTCAGGATGTGCTGATCTGCATCGGCACCGGTAAGACGGTGGATGATGAGGAGCGGCTGAAGATCGGAACGGACCAGCTGTTCCTCAAGAGCGGCGAGCAGATGGCGGCGCTGTTTCCGCATGTGCCCCAGGCTATTCGTAACACGCTGGAAATCGCCGAGAAATGCAATCTGGAGCTGACGTTCGGCCAGCATATTCTCCCGGAGTATTCCCCGCTTCCGGAAGGGCTGGATGCAGCCGCTTACCTGCGGGAGCTCTGCCGCAGCGGGCTGGAAGCCCGTTATGCGGATACGCCGCTCTGGGCTTCACCCGAGCGGAAGGCGGCAGCCGAGGACCGGCTGGCCTATGAGCTGGGTGTTATCGAGAGCATGGGTTTCAGCGATTACTTCCTGATCGTCTGGGATTTCATTGCCTACTGCCACCGCAAGGGCATTGCTACAGGCCCGGGACGCGGTTCCTCTGCCGGCAGTCTCACTGCGTATACCCTGCGGATCACAGATGTCGACCCGCTGAAATACAATCTGCTCTTCGAGCGTTTCCTTAATCCCGAACGGATCACGATGCCGGATATTGATATCGACTTCAGTGACGAGCGCCGCGATGAGGTGATTGCTTACGTTGTTGACAAATACGGAAAGGAGCATGTGGCACAGATCATCACCTTTGGGACGATGGCTGCACGGGCGGCTGTCCGCGATGTCGGCCGGGCGCTGAATCTGCCTTACAATGAGGTGGACAAGGCAGCGAAGCTGATCCCTGGACAGCTGGGCATCAGCATTGCCCGCGCACTGGAGAGCAGTCCGGATCTGAAGGCGCTGTACGAGACCCATCCGAAGACCAGGGGCCTGCTGGATATGGCGATGAAGGTTGAAGGCATGCCGCGGCATGCATCCACACATGCCGCCGGGGTCGTCATTTCCAAAGGTCCCCTGACCGATGCGGTGCCGCTTCAGGCCGGGAATGAGAGTACAGCGCTGACCCAGTATTCCATGGAGCATCTGGAGAGTGTCGGACTGCTCAAAATGGATTTTCTGGGGCTTCGCACCCTATCCATTATCGAACGCTGTATGAACTGGATCAGGGAGATGGACGGCAGTATTCCCGATTTCCGCATCGTGCCCGATAATGACCCGCTGACCTACGAAATGCTCGGGGCCGGCGAGACCACCGGCGTCTTTCAGCTGGAGTCGGCCGGGGTACGGCGGGTTCTGAAGGACCTGAGGCCCTCGGGCTTTGAGGACATCGTATCCGTACTGGCGCTTTATCGTCCGGGTCCGATGGAATTCATTCCGAAGTTTATCGCCGGCAAGCACGGCGAAATCGCTGTAGAATATCCGCATGCCGATCTGACGCCGATTCTGGCGGATACTTACGGGATTATCGTGTATCAGGAGCAGATCATGCAGATCGCCTCCCTTATGGCCGGCTTTTCGCTCGGTGAAGCGGATCTGCTGCGCCGGGCAGTGTCGAAGAAGAAACGCGAGACACTAGACAAGGAGCGCAGCCACTTCGTACAGGGCAGCCTGCAGCAGGGTTACCAGGAGGCGGATGCGAACGCCGTTTATGATATGATTGTCAGATTCGCCGATTACGGATTCCCGCGGGCGCATGCAGCCGCCTATGGTGTGCTGGCCTTCCAGACGGCTTATCTGAAGGCGCATTATCCCGTGCAGTTTATGGCAGCGATGCTGACGGCTGTGATGGGCACCCACCGCAAGGTGGCGGAATATGTGCTGGACTGCCGCCGTACAGGTATCGGGGTGCTGCCGCCGGATGTCAACGAAAGCGGAGTGCTGTTCACCCCGGTTCCCGGTGAAGGTGACGGACATATCCGCTTTGGACTGGCAGCGGTGAAGAATGTCGGCACGCTGGCTGTGGAGAACATTATGGCCGTCCGCAAGGAGCGGCCGTTCGACAGCCTGCTCGATTTCTGCCGCCGTGTCGATTTGCGCGTCTGCAACAAGCGGGTGATCGAATCGCTGCTCCAAGCGGGTGCATTCGACCGGCTGCCCGGGCACCGGGCACAGCTGCTCGCTATGCTTGACGAGACGGTGGATGCTGCAGCCAAATGGCGCAAGGAGCGCGATGAGCTGCAGATTCAGCTGTTCGACGACCTTATTGAGACGCCGAACTGGGAAATCCGTTATCCGGATATCCCGAGATTCACTGTGACCCAGCAGCTGGAGCTGGAACGTGAGCTGCTCGGGCTGTACCTGTCCGGCCATCCGCTGGACGACAGCGTAGCACTGCTTGAGGAGCCGGGGATACAGCGGCTCATGGATCTCGGCGAAGCCCCGGATGAGAGCCAGACGGTTACGGCCGGAATGGTTGTCTCGGTTAAAGAGATTACGACAAAAGCCGGCAAGGCGATGGCATTTGTCGAATGGGAGGACCAGATCGAGCGCTGCGAGGTCGTGCTGTTTCCTGAGGTGTGGAAACGCAGCCGCAGCCTGATTGAGAAGGGTGCGCTGTTAGCCCTGCGTGCCAAGGTGCAGCAGGAGGATGAGGGCTTCAAGCTGCTGGCCGAAGAGGTCGCGCCGCTCGGCGCGGACGCGCTCCGCGGCCTGCTGCAGCGCCGCAGCGCAGCTGCCTCCCGGTCGGCCGGCGGCGGCCGGGGCGCCTCTGCAGGAGCCCAGCGCAGCGCTCCTGCTTCCCGGAGCGGCGCCGGGGGAACCGGCGCCGCAGGGGGCAGTGCAGGCGGCACAGCTACGCCTGCAGCCCCGGCGGCCGCGCCTGCGGATGCGGCCCGGCCAGCGGCCCCGCGCCCGGCGGCTGCCGCGGGGGAGAACGGCCAGCGTGTCTTTATCAAGATCACGCAGGCCTCGGAGAACCCCGCGCTGCTCTCGCGCCTGCAGGCACTGCTGCAGACCCATCCCGGGCCTGCAGCCACCCTGCTGTTCTATGAGCGGGAGCAGCGGCTGCTCGCACTAAGCGACAGCTACCGCATTGAACCGGCGCCGGAGCTGATTGCGGCGGTCGAAGAGATGCTGGGAGCCGGTACAGTGAGAATAAAATAAGCACATTTCCGCCCTTTTCCGCATACATTAGGAAACCACTGGGAACTGTCCCGTGCGGAAAGGGGAATGGCATCATGTCCTATCAAATGGCAACAGAGCTGCTGGAGCGCAGGGGAGTTACGTTAACAGCCATCGCTGAGATCGTATATATTCTGCAATCGGCGTATTATCCGGACTTAACGCAGGAAGAGTGTATGTCCAGCGTCAAGTCGGTCCTTGGCAAAAGAGAGGTGCAATATACGCTCATGACGGGCGTTGCCCTCGATGAACTGGCAGAACAAGGGCTTCTTCCCCAGCCGCTGCAGGCGGTGATGGAAGCGGATGAATCGCTCTACGGGGCGGACGAGACTCTGGCGCTCGGCATCACGGGGGTCTATGGCATGATCGGACTGACAGGCTTTGGTTATCTGGACAAAATAAAGCTCGGCATTATCGGCAGCCTGAACGATGATCCGGGGAAAATCCACGTCTTTCTGGATGATCTGGTGGCCGGAATTGCCGCCGCTGCTTCAGCCAGAATTGCCCATCGTCATGAAGGGGCGAAGGTGTATCCCCATGTCACCGGTACGCCATAATTGATCCGCTGTTAGCTGACGAATGCGGCCTCCTGGTCTGGCTTCCTCTGCTTTACTCCTGTTGCGGGAAAAAAGAAAACTGTGTTATCATGATTCCATTATACGCGGGATACGGCTGGGAATTGAGATTAGGGAGGCTTTGCAGGGCATGTGGACGGTAATCTATATAGCGCCAACCGCCAAAGTGGCAGATATGATTCAGAGCAAGCTTACAGAAGAAGGTTTCATGGTCAAGTGCCGTCCGATTAATATGTCCAAGCAGCAATTTGAAATTCTGGTTCCTTCAGGCGAGCTTGAGGAAGTTCAGGAAGCCCTTAATCTGATTTTACATCCCTAATTTAAAGACCTATAGTGCAGTAATAACAGCGGCAAGCTGCTGAATGCGCAAATAAACGGCTGAAGAGGTGCGACCCTTGTTCAAAGATTTATTTCAGAAAAAACGGAAGTACGCGACTATTCCTTCAGAACGTCTGGAGCGGAGCGGCGGACCGGCGGAAGGCGAACGCCCGAAGCGGGAGATTCCCGAAGGGCTCATGAGCAAATGCAGTAAATGCGGTACGATCCAGTACAGTAAGGAACTGGAGAAGAATTTCAAGGTATGCCCGTCCTGCGGCTATCATATGCGGCTGAACGCGATGGAGCGGATCGCCATGACTCTTGATCCCGAAGGGTTTATTGAGTTTGACAGCGAGATGGCCTCCGTAGACCCGCTGCAGTTTCCGGGCTATGCCTCGAAGCTGGAACAGCAGCAGTCCAAAACCGGACAAGTTGAAGCTGTAATCACCGGCCAGGGAACGATCGGCGGCCATCCGGTCATTGTAGCTGTAATGAATTTCGAATTCTTCAGCGGCAGTATGGGTTCGGTTGTCGGCGAGAAGATCACCCGGGCGGTGGAAGAAGCTACGGAGAAGAAGCTTCCAATGCTGATTTTCTCCACTTCGGGCGGTGCCCGGATGCAGGAGAGTATTCTCAGTCTGATGCAGATGGCGAAGACCAGCGCAGCCCTGGCCCGGTTTGGCGAGGCCGGAGGATTATATATTTCGGTTATTACCGATCCAACGACAGGTGGCGTGTCCGCGAGCTTTGCGAGCCTTGGCGACATTATTATTGCCGAGCCCGGGGCGGTATTCGGATTCGCCGGAAGAATCGTAATAGAGCAGACAATCCGGCAGAAGCTGCCGGATGATTTCCAGACCGCTGAGTTTAATCTTCAGCATGGACAGCTTGATCTGGTGGTGCACCGTAAGGAAATGCGGTCGACGCTGACCAAGCTTTTGGAATTGCATGATGTGAAAGGGGGATTTTAGGTTGGCGGGAGAGTTGCCTTTTGAAATGCCTCTGGTAGAAATGCGCAAGAAGATCGCTGAGCTGAAGCAGTTTGGCGATGAGAAGGGCATCGATTTTACCGATGAAGTTGCCCGGCTTGAAGAACGTTACCGTGTACTCGCGGAAGAAATATATTCAAACATCTCGGCTCCCCAGAAAATGCATCTCGCCCGGCATCACGGGCGTCCGACGTCGCTTGATCTGATCGGGCTGATCTTTACAGATTTCATGGAGCTGCACGGCGACCGCTTGTTCGGAGACGACCTTGCGGTAGTCGGCGGGATTGCAAGGCTGAACGGCATGCCGGTTACCGTCATCGGCCAGCAGCGGGGCAAGGATACGAAAGAGAACATCCTGCGCTTCTTCGGCAGTGCACATCCCGAGGGCTTCCGCAAAGCGATGCGGCTGATGAAGCAGGCGGAGAAGTTCGGCCGTCCCATCATCACCTTTATTGATACCAAGGGGGCTTACCCCGGAAATACGGCAGAGGAACGCGGACAGTCTGAGGCGATTGCGCGCAGTCTCTACGAGATGTCCCAGCTTGCTGTGCCTGTTATCTGCGTAGTCATTGGTGAAGGCGGCAGCGGCGGAGCTTTGGCACTGGCGGTGGGCAACCGTGTGCTAATGCTGGAACATGCCATCTACTCAGCGATCTCCCCGAACGGTGCAGCCTCCATCCTGTGGAAGGATGCAGGCAAGGCAGAGCAGGCGGCTGAAGCGATGAAGATTACGGCAGCCGATCTTTTGGCGATGGAAGTGATTGAAGAAATCGTCCCTGAGCCAAGGGGCGGGGCGCACCATGATTACGAAGCAACCGGGGCAGCAATCAAGGACGCCGTATGGCGCCATTTGCAGGAACTGTCCGGTCTGGATCCCGCAGAGCTCAAAGAGGACCGCTACCGTAAATTCCGCAAAATCGGTGAGTTTGCCGAAGGCGCGCAGGAGTCAGAGATTCTTGAAGAAGAAGTGCAGAACGTGGAGTAGCAGGACAACTTTATTTGCACTTTCACACATATGTAAAATCCTTCCGGTCCTAAGTTTGGAAAGACTGGAGTATACATTTTTTCCCACAACAATCATCCCGCGAACCTTGCGGGATGATTTTTATTTTCCGGACAAGCGTCGTAAATTCGACTTATATTTACACGGAAAAGACGCTAGAACATTGATTTTGTTTCCAGTTTGCAGTAATATTCATTAGGGCGCGGTAAAAGGTACATGTGACAAAGTTCCTATACAAACAACAAGCCTTATAGTAGATTTTGTAGTTGGAAAAAGTGAGACAGAGAGAACGAAAAAACGGAGGAAAACCTAATGCGGAAAAGTAAAATTGTATGTACGATCGGACCTGCTAGTGAATCGTTGGAGAATATCAAAAAATTGATTTTGGCTGGTATGAATGTAGCCCGTCTGAACTTCTCCCACGGCGACTATGAAGAGCATGGCAACCGGATCAAAACGATTCGTCAGGCTTCCCAGGAACTGGGCAAGACCGTTGCTATCCTGCTTGACACCAAAGGACCAGAAATTCGTACAGGCAAGCTGGAAGTAGAACCGATTGAACTGGTTCAGGACGAGTACCTGACATTGACTACGGAAGAAATCCTTGGTGACCAGAACCGTATCTCTATCACTTACAGCGACCTTCCTAACGACGTTTCGGTTGGATCAACAATCCTGATCGATGACGGTCTTATCGGACTTACAGTTGTAGACATTCAAGGCACAGAAATCAAGACCCGTATTGTTAACGGCGGTACGATCAAGAGCAAGAAAGGCGTTAACGTACCAGGAGTTTCTATCTCCCTGCCGGGCATTACAGAAAAAGATACCAACGATATCGTATTTGGGATCGGACAGGACATCGATTTTATTGCCGCTTCCTTCGTTCGCAAAGCCAGCGACGTTCAGGAAATCCGTGCACTGCTTGAGAAGCATGACGCTTCCCATATCCAAATCATCTCCAAGATCGAAAACCAAGAAGGTGTCGATAATCTTGATGAAATTTTGGCGGTTTCCGACGGCCTTATGGTTGCCCGTGGTGACCTCGGCGTAGAAATTCCTGCTGAAGATGTGCCATTGGCTCAGAAGCTGATGATTCAAAAATGTAACATTGCCGGCAAGCCGGTAATCACAGCTACCCAAATGCTGGATTCCATGCAGCGTAACCCGCGTCCTACACGCGCTGAAGCAAGTGACGTAGCGAACGCTATCTTCGACGGTACTGATGCAATCATGCTGTCCGGTGAAACTGCTGCCGGGAAATATCCGGTAGAATCCGTGCTCACAATGTCCCGCATTGCTGAGAAAGCGGAATCCGCGCTGAACCACCGTGAAATTTTCATGAAGCAACAGATTGCCCAAGAAACAACGGTTACTGAAGCTATCAGCCAATCCGTAGCGATCTCCGCTCTGGACCTGAATGCAAAAGCTATCAT
The DNA here is from genome assembly GCF_017086365.1 of Paenibacillus tianjinensis. Classification (NCBI taxonomy): domain Bacteria; kingdom Bacillati; phylum Bacillota; class Bacilli; order Caryophanales; family Paenibacillaceae; genus Paenibacillus; species Paenibacillus tianjinensis. The sequence goes on from NZ_CP070969.1 coordinate 2,060,829, forward strand.
TTCTTCGACAGTAACTGGCCACACTGCACGCGTGGTTTCTAAATACCGTCCTAAATCCCAAATCATCGCCGTAACGACTCAAGAAAGAACTATGCGTCAATTGGCACTGGTATGGGGCGTAACTCCAGTATTCGGTAACGAAGCTACTTCGACCGACGAACTGCTGGAAACTGCACTCAAAGGCGGTAAAGCTTCCGGACTGGTAAAAGCAGGCGATCTCGTTGTGATCACTGCCGGTATTCCACTGGGACGTTCCGGTTCCACTAACCTCGTGAAAGTGGACACGATTCCTGCCGACTAAGATACGCGTCTATACGCTGATCTATTAAATGTTATATAAAAAGCAATGGTGTAATCCGCCATTGCTTTTTTGCTTGATATCAGGGCTTCAAATGTTTATATTGGCTAAGAGCGAACAGAAATGGGACTTTTCAAGTAAGCTTGAGATCGTCCTTTACGATATATACGTTTCACTGTAAAAGCATCGCCCCTGGCGTTGGGGCATGAGGGTACGGCAACCGTAATTTTGTTTTGGATCATGATCCCCCCGTTACCGGCAGTGAGCTTAGGGCTTTTTCCGTTGACCCGGCAGCAGCTGAAGCGTGTCGGCGTCAAATGGGCTAAGGGAGCCACGGTGTTGCCGATCTGGGGAGCTTCCATAATCCATTCGGCGGAGCTCTGCGGACCGTTATAGCGCTGGAGGGTACGAAAGGTCCATTGCTTGCTCAAATTACAAAGTATGATGCACCATTTACCGCTGCTGACCTTCATGATTGTGGCCCGGATCCGGTCACCCGGTGAGACCGGGAGCTGGATAACCGTCTCTGCTGCGGGCAGGATCTCCCACCAGGCGTAATAGTGAACCGTTCCGTTGACGGATTCATGTCCGGTGCCGGTCTGAATCAGGCTGCTGTTCTTGAAGCCGTCGATCCCGATCCATGCTGAAGAATAAGTGGGTTTAGATGTGGGTTTAACGAAGGGTACGATCCACTCGGCGGAAATCCGCCGGAAAGCGCCTTTTTTGCCTCTGATCGCATATCCGCTCCAGTTGCTTGACGTCCAGCCGAAACCGGTGCTCCGGGTTCTGCCCTGGTTAGTTTTATCTGTATAACAGGGCTGACTGCGCTTTAATCTATGAACTATGCTCACTTATCCACCGCCTTAAATTAGATTCTGCTCTATCTAATGCGGTGAAGTCTCGTAAAGGTTGGGTTATCTGTTAAAAAGGATTGGAGAGGACTTATAGTATCTATGGATAAATTACTGAAGCTGCGCGGCTTCTATCTCTTTTTGGGCCTGGCCGGAGGCTCTTTCGGCTCCTATCTGACACTGCTTTTGAAGTATAACGGTATGGATGTCAGCCAGATCGGCATGATGATGGCCACTGGTACATTGATCGCCATCTGCATTCAGCCGGTGTGGGGTCTAATCGCTGACAGATACAATCAGGCACGCCTTGTACTGATCCTTAGTGTGGCCGTGCCGGCGGTGCTGGCTGTTTTTTACCGCTTCGAATATTTCATGGTATTGCTGCTGATTTACACAGTGTCCACCATCTTCTCGTCTACACAGGCTCCTATCGCCGATTCTTACGCCATTGCAGCCGCGAACAAGGCCGGGTCCTCTTACGGCAGCATCCGGCTTATGATGAGCATAGGAGCGGCTGTAGGGGCCTATGCGGGCGGGCAATATATTGAGAATTTCTCGGTATCTACAATCTGGCTGCCTTTTCTGGTTCTGAATTCGGCTGCGGTAATCATTGCCCTGACACTGCCGAAGCAGGCAGAAGAGAATCACATGATGAGCCAGTCGTTCTCCCAGGGTGTCAAGAAGCTGCTTGGCAACAGCGTTTTTCTGGCCTTTCTGGGCGGCTGTTTTCTAGTTAACCAGACAATGGCGGCGTTTGGCACTTACTTTGTGGTAGCTTTTCAATCGGTCGGCGGCTCTGCGAGTCATGCCGGTATTGCCTTGTTTATTGCTTCCTTTACCAATGTGCCTTCCATGCTGTATGCCTCGAAGGTTATCCGTAAGCTTGGCCGTGAACGCACACTGCTACTAGGTGCGCTTATCTATGTACTGCGCTGGGGAATTCAAGTGGCCTTCCCTTATCCTTCGGTAATGATCGGAGTACAAGTGCTGCACGGCCTGTCCTTTGGCCTCTTTTATATCGCTGCCGTGGAATATGTATCTCAGATCACTTCACCGGAAATGCAGGCAACGGGCCAAAGCGTCTTTAATATCGTCTTCTCCGGATTAGCCGGAATTTTGGGCAATTTGCTGAATGGCTTTCTGCTGAGCGAAGGCGGCGTGGAGCTGATGAACCTGTCCTGTATGCTTAGTGCCGCAGTAGGAGCGGTTCTGCTGCTCTACGTAGCCAGAAGCTCCGGCAGCAAAGTTCCGCGGACGTTGCCTTCGAACGGGCTGGGAATCTAACAGCTACATAACAGGCCTGACATTACAGAAAGGGGCATTTTTACATGGAATCACGTAATCAGGTTCATGCCAGCCGCTGGTATAGTACCGCTTTCCGCGTTAGATATCAGGAGACGGATCAGATGGGGGTGGTATATCATGCCAACTATCTGAGCTGGTTTGAGAGCGGGCGTACCGAAATGTTCCGCGGGCTTGGCTTTGCCTATCGTTCACTTGAGGATTTGGGTGTGCTTCTTCCGGTGACTGCCGCAGATTTGCAATTCAAAAGCCCGGCACGCTATGATGATCTTATTGTTGTGTATGCCCGGCTTAGTGTCTTTTCGGCATTGAGAGTGGTATATGAATATGAAATCCGCCGGTTAACAGAGCAGGAAGACGATGGCCCCGGTTATCAGTCCGGGTCAGGGATGAATTCAGTGCCGCTGGATCAGCCGTTGCCCGGCGACCTGCTGGTTAGCGGATCAACCTCTCATGTCTGGTTAAACAAGGACTGGAAGCCGGTTAGGCTGGACCGGGCGCTGCCCGAGCTGTACCGCGCCATAACCGGGGCGCTGAGGGAAGAAGGAGGGGCAGTATGATTAGAAGTAAATGGCTGTGGGCTGCTATGTTTATTATCCCGGCCGTGGAATTATTCGGGTTCATCTTTGTTGCAGAACATCTCGGAGCACCCAAAGCGTTGCTGCTCATGCTGGTTACTTCGGTTATCGGTTTTCTCATGATGCGTTTTGAAGGCAAGAAGGTGCTGCAGGACAGCAGAGTGCAAATGCAGGAGGGCAAGGTGCCGGGAAGGACCATGCTGGACGGCTTATGTATTTTTTTCGGCGGCCTGCTGCTGATTTTGCCGGGCTTCGTAACGGATATAATCGGTTTTTCACTGGTGTTTCCGCTGACCCGGCCACTGTACCGGGTTTTTCTGCTGAAATGGATCGAGAAGAAAATGAAAAACGGCACCTTCACTTTTTACCGGAGGTAATCGTGAGGCAGCCGTGTGCTTCATAGCTTTAGCGCTCGTTCAAGCGCCCCTGCTGACTTTGTGCAGCAAGGGCGTTTTTTATTGCATTTAGCTACTAGTCAAGTTAAACCCGCGTACCAATAAGCGCCTAACTGCCTGACCGCTATATTGTGCTACCAAGCCCCAAGCGGGAGGCACGGCCAGAACAACGGGATAAATCCCATTAATTCTGCCGCAAGCGGGAGGAATGGCTAGAACAATGGGATAAATCCCATTAATTCCGCCGCAAGTGCGCGGCATGGCCAGAACAGTGGGATAAATCCCACTAATTCCGATGCAAGTGGGCGGCACGGCCAGAACAATGGGATAAATCCCATTAATTCCGCTGCAAGCGGGCGAAACGGCCAGAACAAAGGGATAAATCCCACTAATTCCGCTGCAAGCGGGCGGAACAGCCAGAACAGTGGGATAAATCCCATTAATTCCACCGCAAGCGGGCGGCACGGCCAGAACAATGGGATAAATCCCATTAATTCTGCCACGCACTTACCGCAGGCGGAAGCCGGGCTTATGCGAAAAGGCGTTGGATGGGGAAGAGATTAGACTACCGGATTATGCGGACTATCGCTGTACCTGATGACAAGCGGTGAAGAGTACGGAAGGCTGCTTTTTTAGACTAATGCAGTTTGCCGCTTACGATGTAGCTATGAAGTGCCCGGAAGACGCCTGCGCGGTTGAAGGCATCAAGAATGACCAGGAGGACAGGGCCGAGCAGAAGGCCGAGCATGCCGAACAGCTGGAGGCCGGCAAACATGCCGATCAGCATCGTCAGCGGGTCCAGTCCGATGCTGCTGGCCAGCACCTTTGGCTCAAGCACCTGGCGGGTAATGAGAATTACCGCATAAAGTACCAGCAGGCCGATGGCAAGTCCCAGATCACCTGTCATATAGGAATACAGCGCCCAAGGAAACAGAACCACGCCGACGCCTACATATGGGACCATATCGACCAACCCGATAGTCAACCCGATAACAAAGGCAGAATTCACCCCCAGCAGCAGCAGGCCGATGATGACGATGGCAGCGGTGACCGAAATCAGCACGACCTGGGCCCGCAGGTAGCCAACCAATGCTTTGCGCAGATCACTCCAGATCTCGGAGACCGGACGCACGAGAGGGGGCGGCAGTAAGGCGGTCAGTCTGGCATTATGGCGTTCCCACCCGGTACTTATAAAGAAAGCGGCCAGCACAATCACCATCAGGATGGTACCGAGGCTCGGCAGCGCAGAGATCAGCTTCAGGATCATATTGAAAAATCCGGTAATAAGCTCCGTCACGGCATTGCCGACCGTTTCCGTTGTCCGGTTGATATTGCTGTCGATCGTATCGTGATAGCCCGGATTTTCGTGGTAAAACTGGTTGATTTGGTTAATGATATTCTGAATACTGGCGTTGCGGCTGATAGACAGCAGCAGATCCCGCCACTCTCCGGTATGGAGGTCAAAGGTCTGCAACAGCACAATGAGCTCCTTCACGAGGCGGGTTATCAGCGCTGTCAGCACAAGAGCTGTCCCGCCGATGTAGAAGAGCAGAGAGAGCGATACAGCCAGCCACCCCGGCAATTTAAAGCCCTTCAGGATCAGCACCAGCGGATGGATAAGATAAGCCAGCATCCAGGCGAGCAGCAGCGGGTAAATGAGCGGCAGCAGTACATACAACGCGAGGAGCAGAACCGCCCCGGCAAGCACGACCCACAGGCCGCGCAGCACTCTTTTGAACAGCAGCGAATCCATCGCCACACCTCCCGTCCTACTGATTATTGCTCGTCTTATGTATATTCAAAGATCGGGTTTGCAGACTATTTAAAGACCGGAATTTAGAAGAAGAAAGCCCTCTATATACACTGAAAGCGCAATCATGAAACAGGTCGATCAGAAGTTTTTTTCTATCCCTCCGATAAAATCATTTGATGCCGAACAAAGCTTCCACGTTGTTCACATAACCGTCAAAATCCGGTATGATTATTACAGCTTCTGTTTCGAAAGTTAGTTGCAATCCTTAGAAGATGTATAAATACCTCTTTTTTATGACGTTGTTATCCGTTAAATTGTAAATGTTTTCATGATGTTAGCAATGGCTTGTACACCCTCGTTGGCAAAGGAGAGATATACTATGACAGCTACTAAAGGCCTGGAAGGCATCGTTGCTACGACCTCCTCCATCAGTTCCATTGTGGATGGCGTACTTACTTACCGCGGATATGATATCGATGATCTTGCGGTGAATGCCACCTTTGAAGAGACCGCTTATTTGCTGTGGTTCGGCAGCCTGCCGACTACACCGGAGCTGCAAGCTCTGCAGCGTGATCTCAGCGCGTTCGCAGAGGTCCCTGAGCAGGTAATTGCCCAGATGAAGCTTTATCCAAAGACAGCGAACACGATGGCCGCGCTGCGTTCTGCCGTATCTAGCCTTGCGCTATACGATGAAGCTGCCGATGATATGAGCCGTGAAGCCAATGAAATAAAGGCAGTGAAGCTGCAGGCTCAGATTCCTACGCTTGTGGCTGCACTTGCACGTATCCGCAAAGGCCTGGAGCCGGTTGCCCCAAGAGAGGGTGTCTCGATCGCAGAGAATTTCCTGTATATGCTGTGGGGCAAACAGCCCGATATCATTTCAGTCAAAGCGCTGGATGCGGCTCTGGTGCTGCATGCTGACCATGAGCTTAATGCGTCCACTTTTGCCAGCCGGGTAACCGTAGCTACACTGTCCGATATTTATTCCGGTGTAACCTCGGCCATCGGCGCGCTCAAAGGCCCGCTGCATGGCGGTGCGAATGAAGCCGTAATGAAGATGCTGGAGGAGATCGGCAGCCTGGAGGCGGTAGAGCCTTATATCCGCGCCAAGCTGGAACGCCGCGAGAAGATTATGGGTTTCGGGCACCGTGTATATAAGAACGGCGATCCGCGTGCCAAACATCTGATGAAGATGTCGCAGGAGCTGGGAACGATGAAGAATAACACCACACTCTACGATATGTCCGTCAAGATTGAGGAGCTGATTACCGGACAGAAGGGACTGAAGCCGAACGTAGACTTCTATTCCGCTTCGGTCTATACACAGCTGGGCATTGAGCGTGAGCTGTTTACGCCGATTTTTGCGATCAGCCGGACTTCGGGCTGGACAGCGCATATTCTGGAGCAGTACGAGGACAACCGCATTATCCGCCCGCGTGCTGAATACACAGGAATGCTTGAGCAGAAATATGTGCCGGTAGACGAGAGATAATTAAGAGGACTTGCAGGCTCCATCGCCCCTTAGTAGAATTATAGGTACGCAGCGCGTATCGGCGGACCCGGCAGACGTTTCCCAGGGAGCTTCTTGAACAGAGAGCTAACCCGGGAAGCGGCTGCTGAACTAAACTAGCTTAAGCTAATGCTTCCGGAGCAGGTTTGTAGTAGTAACGTCTAGGTAGCGTAGCCCACAAAACTTTTAGGAGGAATCCCCACAAATGTTGAAATTGGAGAAATACGATCTGCCGACAGAAGGCGAACAAATCACGATTGAAAATGGCAAACTGGTGGTTCCGGCTCATCCGATCATTCCGTTTATCGAAGGCGACGGCACAGGCCGCGACATCTGGAAAGCCTCCAAGCGTGTGCTTGATGCTGCTGTAGACAAAGCTTACGGCGGGGAGAAAAAGATAGCCTGGTACGAAGTGTTTGCCGGCGAGAAAGCCTTCAATACATATGGTGAATGGCTGCCGAACGATACGCTGGAAGCAATCCGCGAGTACATCGTAGCGATCAAAGGACCACTGACGACGCCAATCGGCGGCGGTATCCGCTCACTCAACGTGGCGCTGCGCCAGGAGCTGGATCTCTACGTATGCTTGCGTCCGGTGCGTTATTTTGACGGAGTTCCTTCACCGGTGAAACATCCGGAGCTGGTGGACATGGTTATTTTCCGGGAGAATACAGAGGACATTTATGCCGGTATCGAGTATAAAGAAGGCTCTGAGGAAGTGAAGAAAGTTATCGAGTTCCTGCAGAAGGAAATGGGCGTGAACAAGATCCGCTTCCCGGAAACATCCGGAATCGGCATCAAGCCGGTATCCTCTGAAGGCTCGAAGCGCCTCGTCCGTGCTGCGGTGGAATATGCAATCAAGCATGGCCGCAAGAGTGTGACGCTGGTGCACAAGGGAAACATCATGAAATTCACCGAAGGCGCATTTAAGAACTGGGGATACGAAGTGGCTGAGCAGGAGTTCGGCGATAAAGTGTTTACCTGGAATCAATATGATGTCATCAAGGAGCGTGACGGAGAAGCAGCGGCGAATGCGGCCCAGAAGGAAGCGGAAGCCGCCGGCAAAATCATCGTTAAAGACGCCATTGCGGACATCGCGCTGCAGCAGGTGCTGACCCGCCCGACCGACTTTGACGTAATCGCTACACTGAATCTTAACGGGGACTACCTGTCTGATGCACTGGCTGCACAAATCGGCGGCATCGGAATCGCACCAGGAGCCAATATTAACTATATAACAGGCCATGCGATCTTCGAAGCTACTCACGGAACGGCCCCTAAATATGCGGACAAGGATGTTGTAAATCCTGGTTCAGTAATTCTTTCCGGTGTTATGCTGCTTGAGCATCTCGGCTGGCAGGAAGCGGCAGATCTGATCTATAAAGGCATGAGCACTGCGATCAACAACAAGACAGTAACTTATGACTTTGCCCGCCAGATGGAAGGCGCGACAGAGCTGAAGTGCTCGGCATTCGCCGACGAAATTATCAATCACCTGTAAGGTATTCACAGCGGATCGGGCTGAAGGAGCGTATGCTCCGGAGGCCCGTTTTGTGCGAAGATAAGCATTAATAAAATTTTAATAAAAATTAGGAGGTCCACCTGTGGCCATCAAACGTTATAAAATTACAGTCGTAGGCGCCGGTTTTACCGGAGCTACTACGGCGCTTATGCTTGCACAGAAAGAACTGGGAAATGTAGTACTGCTTGATATTCCACAGCTGGAGAATCCGACCAAGGGGAAGGCGCTCGACATGCTGGAAGCCGCTCCTGTGCAGAAGTTCGACAGCCAGATTACCGGCACTTCAGATTATGAGGATGCAGCGGATTCTGATATCGTTATTATCACAGCAGGGATTGCCCGCAAGCCGGGAATGAGCCGCGATGATTTGGTAAACACCAATGCCGGTATTGTCAAATCCGTTTGCGAGAACATTAAGCGTGTGGCACCGGAGTCTATCGTCATCATCCTGAGCAATCCGGTGGATGCGATGACTTATGCCGCTTATCATGCGCTGGGGTTCCCCAAAAACCGCGTAATCGGTCAGTCAGGTGTGCTGGATACGGCACGTTACTGCACGTTTATTGCCCAGGAGCTGAACGTTTCGGTTGAGGATGTGCGCGGCTTCGTGCTTGGCGGACATGGAGACGATATGGTTCCTCTTGTACGCTACTCCAGTGTAGGCGGTATTCCGATTGACAAGCTGATTCCAGCGCAGCGCATTGAAGAGATTGTACAGCGCACCCGCGTTGGCGGTGGAGAAATTGTTAGCCTGCTTGGCAACGGCAGCGCTTATTATGCGCCGGCGGCCTCCCTGGTGCAGATGACAGAAGCAATTCTCAAAGATAAGAAACGGATCATCCCTGTCATTGCCCTGCTGGAAGGGGAATATGGCTATGACGGGTTGTTCATGGGTGTTCCAACCCTGCTTGGCGCGGACGGCATTGAGAAGATCTATGAATTGGAGCTTACCGCTGAAGAGCAGGCAGCCCTGGATAAGTCGGCAGATTCAGTACGTGCAGTAACTTCTGCAGTTACACTCTAGGAATATACGGATAGCAGCCCCCATTTTTTAAATAGAAATGGGGGTTTTCTTTTCTTGTGGGATTTAGTCAGGTATAATTGGAATGTAACATATATCACAGCGACTAATGGAGGAGGTAAAGGATGGACCGTTTTTTATTTTTCCTACATATGATCGGGACGCTGGCACTCGGGTTTTATCTGGTGCTCCCTTTTATTCTGAGCGGTGCACAGAAGCTTTCCGCTCCGGCTAAAGAGGGCACGCTCAGTGCAGTTAGCGGCTTCAACCGCTTTGCCCAGTATGGTCTGGTCATTCAGCTGTTAACTGGCGGTTATATGATGTCACAAGGAGATTATACTGTGGCATGGATGGCAGTAGTTGTAGTACTGCTCCTGGCCATGTTCGCGCTGGGCGGCATCATGAACAAGCCGCTCCGCCTGGCTGCAGCCGGAATCCGCGAGAACCGCGATGTAACTGCCCATACAGGTAAGCTGCGGACGATGAGCCTGCTGCTTATGGTTGTATTGATTCTTATGATTTTCTTCATGGTGTACAGACACATTATTTAAGACCGGAGAATGAGGAATTGCCCTGGCGGCCGCGGCTGCTGGGGCAATTTGTGTTGTCCGGGTATATTTTACTCCAGTTCCTCCAGCTCCAGGATATGATACTTCACGAATTCGGCAAAAATCTGCGGCGGCAGCAGACCGCGGAGCAGGTCCTTTGTACACCATCTGTAGTCGGTATGCTCTTCTGACAGCCGGATGACCTGTTCCGCACTGCGGCATAGATAGGTGATAATTATAACCTGCCTCGCTGGATCGGTTAAGAAGGATGCCGCATACAGCAGATTATCCACAGTGACCGTTAAACCGGTCTCCTCCTTAATTTCTCTTACCAGAGCGGCCTCCAGGCCTTCTCCGAACTCTATTTTTCCACCGGCGCACTCCCAGGTGCCCCCGCCTACAGCATCTGCAGACGCACGCTGGACCAGCAGGATTTTTCCTTCGTTGATGATGACACCTTTGACAGCGACGATAATATTACGGTTATTTTTAGTCATGCAGCACACCTCCCTCATTGCTACTATCTGATACAGTCTATTCTTCAGTATATAAAGCTTCCGCGTGAAAAACGACAGTATTTTCGTTTGACCGCCGCTTAACTGTGGTAAGTAACATATCGTAAAGCCATTTTGTACCTAAGTCCAGTATAGTGCATAACCTCCCCATCCTGAGCCATCCTAAGATGATGAAATTTACCATCCATGTGTAAAAGCGAAAGGAGAATGGATCATGCCAGATAACAAACAGCCACAAAAAACCCTGCCTCCGCAGGAGCAGGACCGCCAGCCGGGAATTGAAAGTCAAATGAACCCGCTGCCTGAATTTGAGACATCAGCCTATAAAGCAGCAGGCAAGCTGCTGGGTAAAGCTGCCCTTATAACCGGTGGAGACAGCGGAATCGGACGTGCGGTTGCCGTGCATTTTGCCAAGGAGGGTGCGGATGTCGTTATTTCCTATCTGAACGAACACAGCGACGCCGAGGAAACCAAAAGACAGGTGGAACAGGAAGGACGAAAGTGTATCCTGATTGCCGGCGATATCGGCGTAGAAGCCTTCTGTCAGGATCTGATCAACAAGACGGTGGAGGGGCTCGGCAAGCTGGATATCCTGATCAACAATGCCGCCGAGCAGCATCCGCAGGATAAGATTGAGGACATCACTGCTGAACAGCTGGAGCGGACCTTCCGCACGAATATCTTTTCGATGTTCTATCTGACCAAAGCGGCCATGCCTCATCTCAAAAAAGGGTCCACGATCATTAACACGACTTCCATTACGGCTTACAGGGGGAGCCCTCAGCTGCTGGACTATTCTTCCACCAAGGGAGCGATTCTCAGCTTTACCCGCTCACTGTCAATGAATCTGGCGGATAAAGGCATCAGAGTCAATGCTGTAGCTCCGGGCCCGATCTGGACACCGCTGATTCCATCCACCTTTGACGCGAAGAAGGTCAGTGAGTTCGGCGGCACACAGCCGATGAAGCGTCCGGGACAGCCGGAGGAGCTGGCACCAGCCTATGTGTATCTGGCTTCCAGCGATTCATCCTATGTAAGCGGCCAAGTTATTCATGTGAATGGCGGCGAAATTATTAACGGCTGACAGGCTAGCTTTTTGTAGGAATATTATGTTAATATAGACCACGTTAGCAAACAGCATATGAAATTGTCACTAGGGGTGCCGCGAGGCTGAGACGAACTTACGGTTCGGACCCTTTGAACCTGATCTGGTTTATACCAGCGTAGGAAAGTGGAGAATGAATTGACTGCAGCGCAGCGGGTTTAGAAGCTCAGCCCGTATTTCTGTATACATTTATGACTGCCTCCTATTGCGGGGGCAGTTTTTTTTGCGTTTGGTGTTATCAAGGGGGAAGGAAGGTGACTAAAGCTGGCTGAAATTCATTTGATTTCGGACGGGAGGCTGGATGCGGCTCACTTTGCGGCAATGGCGGCCGCTATTCATCCGCAGCTGGACTTTATTCATCTGCGGGAAAAGCAGCGGTCCGCCCGGGAGCTGCTGGACATGACCGGAAAGCTCCTACTGGCGGGGGTTCCATCATCCAAGCTGGTCATCAATGACCGGGTGGATGTTGCGCTGGCGGCCGGAGCGGCTGGTGTTCAGCTGGCCTGGCACAGCCTTCCGCTATCTGCCGCACGTGCCGCTGCTCCCGTACTGCGGCTGGGAAAGTCAGTGCATTCTGTGCAGGAGGCGGAGGAAGCAGGCAGGCAGGGGGCTGATTTCTGCCTGTTCGGGCATGTGTTTCCTTCGGTCTGCAAGCCGGGCCAGCAGGAGCGTGGCCTTGCACAGCTGGCGGATGCTGTGCGTGTGTGCGGTATTCCGCTGATCGCGATCGGCGGGATTACACCGGCCAATACCGGATTAGTCCTCCGGCAGGGGGCGGCTGGCATTGCAGTAATGTCCGGCATTTGCAGTGCGGATGACCCGCTGGCTGCCATACGTGCCTATAGGAGAGCAGTTATACAGGCTGAAGATAAAGGAGGTGAGGGGGCATGAAGCTAATTATCAACGGCAAACCCGGAGAATTTGCGGACGACTGCCGGACTGTGGCTGATCTGCTGAGCCTGCCGCAATGGAACAAACGGCTGGTCATTGTAGAGCTGAACGGTGACATTGTTGGCAAAGATCATTACATAAACACTGCGCTAGGAGAAGGCGACCGGATTGAGCTTGTTCATTTTGTCGGCGGGGGCTGAGGACACATTATCTTTCTCCCGGCAGTAATTGTCCGGTGTTCCGCCCTTCAATCAGCAAGTTCAATTTATTTAATATATTTCATATCAGGAGGCGAACCCCATGTCAGATCCTTTTGTACTCGGCGGTATTCCATTAACCAGCCGCTTGTTTATAGGAACCGGTAAATACAGCCGTAATACGCTGATCCCTGAGGTTGTAGCATCGTCAGGCTCACAGGTAATTACAGTAGCCCTGCGCCGGGTTGATCCGCAGAGCCAAGAGAATATTATGAATTATATTCCTTCCCAGATGACGCTGCTTCCCAATACCTCCGGCGCACGCACTGCAGAAGAGGCCGTCCGCATAGCCAGACTGGCCAGAGCAGCCGGTCTCGGCAACTGGGTGAAAATTGAGGTGATCAGCGACCAGAAGTATCTGCTGCCTGATAATAGCGAAACCATCCGCGCTACAGAAATACTCGCCGCCGAGGGCTTCGTGGTGCTTCCTTATATGAGTCCGGATCTGTCCGCTGCACTGCGGATGAAGGCAGCCGGCGCCGCAGCCATTATGCCGCTGGGGGCTCCAATCGGCTCGAATCGCGGCTTGCAGACCAAAGAGCTGTTGCGCATTCTGATTTCAGAGGTGGATCTTCCCATTATTGTAGATGCCGGAATCGGCAGACCCTCAGAAGCTGCAGAAGCGATGGAAATGGGCGCTTCCGCTGTCCTGCTGAATACAGCCATTGCGACCGCCCGCGATCCGCTGCTGATGGCTGAGGCTTTCCGTGAGGCCGTATCGTCTGGCCGGAAGGCTTATCTGGCTGGACTCGGTCCGGTGGAGGAGGCCGCAGTCCATTCATCGCCGTTGACGGGATTTTTGAACTGATAGTTAGCTTAAGTGGAATGGGGGAGGAATATGAGCTTTTATGAAACGGTGCTTCGACTGGAACAGCTTCCTTACGAAACCTTATGGAAGCAGTTCACAGCGGAGGATGTGAATCGGGCGCTGCGTAAGGAACGCCTGGATGAACACGATTTGCAAGCCCTTCTGTCACCTGCTGCAGCGTCCTGCCTGGAGGAGATGGCACAGCGTGCACAGCAGTTGACCCGTAAGCATTTCGGACATGTCATGCAGCTGTTCACACCGATGTACCTCGCTGACTTTTGCGTCAATCACTGCACGTACTGCAGCTTCAGCTCCATTTATGATTTTCCGAGAAAAAAGCTGGGCCCTGAGGAGCTCAGGCAGGAGGCTAGCGTGATCGCAGCTTCCGGCTTCCGCCACCTTCTGGTCCTTACCGGGGAGTCACGTAAGGAGAGCCCGACGGCTTATGTGAAGGATTGTGTGAAGATCCTCCGGGAATATTTCTCTTCCGTAAGTATTGAAGTGAATCCGCTGTCCATAGAGGAATACAGGGAGCTCATGGAGGCCGGAGTGGACGGACTAACCTTGTACCAGGAGGTATACCATCAGGAGACGTACCGCAAGCTGCATATCAAGGGACCTAAAAGAGTCTACCGGAACCGCCTTGATGCGCCTGAACGCGGCTGTCAGGCAGGATTCCGGGCTGTCAATATCGGAGCTTTGCTCGGGATGTACGATTGGCGGCAGGAGGCCTTCTTCACCGCGATGCATGCACGGTATCTGCAGGACAAGTACCCGGAATGTGAGATCGGGCTGTCTGCCCCGCGGTTTCGACCGTACCTGGGTGAGTTCAATCCGGATAGCGACGTAACCGACCGTGCGCTGGTGCAGATTATTCTGGCTTACCGCCTGTTCCTGCCCCGCGCCGGCATTACCTTATCCACGCGTGAGCCTGCTTCCTTAAGAGATCGTCTGGTTCATCTGGGGATAACGAAAATGTCCGCAGGGGTGTCTACCGAGGTTGGGGGACATACCCAGACGGGCGGCACGCCGCAGTTCGAAATTTCCGACAGCCGGAATGTACAGGAGATCATAGATATGCTTATAGCAAACAACCTGCAGCCGGTGTTCAAAGACTGGGATATCCTTACAGTAGCTCCGGTGTAGAGTCCGCTAAAGCCAACTGCCCCCTTCAGTTCTCCGCGGACAGCTCATCGAGCGACATCTCAAAGCCCTGCGCCATATGAACCAGGAAATACTCCATCTCTGGCAGCGCGAGACCCGTCAGCTTGGCAAGCGTCTGCTCCTTGGCGGCGGCGAACTCGCGGTTGCCTGCCGCGGTTTCCCAGACGCATTTCAGGTAGGCGTCGAGTACATCCGCTGCCTTCACATAGCGGAGCAGTTCGGCATTCTCGGAGCCGGCGGGGCTGTCCTGCGGCTGCAGGAGCGGCGTATAGATGGCGCCAAGCTCCGGCGGAATCATCGCCGTCAGGCGCTCGGCGGCGACCCGCTCCATCTCGCGGAAGCTTGACAGCAGCCGCGGATTGTTATGTTTAACCGGCGTGGCGATATCGCCGGTGAATACCTCGCTGGCATCGTGGAACAGCGCCAGCGTGGCGGCACGGTCGGCGTTCAGCGAACAGCCGAAGTGGACATTGCCGATGGAGCAGAGCATATGCGCCAGCAGGGCGACCTGGAACGAATGCTGCGCCACGTTCTCCGGTGCGGTGCTGCGCATGAGGCTCCAGCGCTGAATATACTGGAGACGGTAAAGATAGGCCGAAAAATGGTAGTTCATTTTTTAAGTAACCCCTTTCATGCAGAGCTGAGTGTGATATGATAATAACTAATTGTATCAGACTTTAGACAACCTGGAACTGATGAGAGGAGCCGGAATGAAGATGCAGAATTTTGAAGAAAGCATTTATAATCTGATCGTAGAGACCTCTACAAACCTGCCGGGTGATGTGCGCAGAGCCGTTGCCAAGGGGCGTGCACTGGAAGACCGGGCCACCCGCTCGGGGCTTGCCTTAACCACGATTGCGCAGAATATCGGCATGGCCGAGCTTCAGGTATCGCCGATCTGTCAGGATACGGGGATGCCGACTTTTATCATTCATACTCCTGTAGGCGTCAACCAGATTGAGATGAAGAAGGATATTCACAGCGCGATCATCCGCGCTACTAAGAACGGTAAGCTGCGGCCTAACTCCGTCGACTCGCTGACTGGTGAGAACAGCGGAGATAACCTTGGTGCAGGGACGCCGGTGATTCATTTTGAACAGTGGGAAGAGGAGAACGTGGACGTCCGGCTTATTCTTAAAGGCGGAGGCTGCGAGAACAAAAACATCCAGTACAGCCTGCCTGCAGAACTTGAGGGTCTGGGCAAAGCGGGACGCGATCTTGAAGGCATCCGTAAATGTATTCTGCACGCGGTGTATCAGGCGCAGGGTCAGGGCTGCAGTGCCGGCTTTATTGGCGTAGGCATAGGCGGCGACCGGACAACCGGCTATGAGCTGGCGAAGAAGCAGCTGTTCCGCAAGGTCGAGGATGTTAATCCGGTTGAAGACTTGCGCAAGCTGGAAGACTATATTATGGAGAATGCCAATAAGCTGGGGATCGGTACGATGGGCTTCGGCGGTGAAGTGACACTGCTGGGCTGCAAGATTGGTGTGATGAACCGGCTTCCGGCCAGCTTTTTCGTATCGGTGGCTTATAACTGCTGGGCATTCCGCCGCCAGGGGATACTGGTCGAGCCCACAACCGGAAATATTAAGGAATGGCTCTACGAGAGCGGCACAGGCATCTCCGTTGATGAACCAGCTCCGGCTGTACCAGTGCCGGATGCTGTGCCTGCCAATGCTGCGGGCGGTTCACGCGAGGTCCGCCTGACTACGCCGATCAGTGAGGAAGAGATCCGCAGCCTGCGGGTGGGCGATGTGGTCATCCTCTCCGGGGAGATGCACACCGGAAGGGATGCGCTGCATAAATACCTGATGGATCATGATGCCCCGGTCGATCTGAACGGTGCAGTTATCTACCACTGCGGTCCGGTGATGCTGAAGGATGATGAAGGCTGGCATGTGAAGGCGGCAGGCCCGACTACTAGTATCCGCGAAGAGCCTTATCAAGGTGAGATTATCAAAAAATTCGGCATCCGCGCCGTAATCGGCAAGGGCGGAATGGGTCCCAAAACTCTCCAAGCCCTGCAGGAGCACGGCGGTGTATACCTTAACGCAATCGGCGGGGCGGCGCAGTATTATGCGGAATGCATCAAGAAAGTCAACGCTGTTGACTTCATGGAATTCGGCATTCCGGAGGCGATGTGGCATCTGCAGGTGGAAGAATTTGCGGCTATCGTCACTATGGATGCGCAAGGCAACAGCCTCCATGCCGATGTTGAGAAGGATTCAGCAGCCAAGCTGGCCCAGTTCCGTGAAGCGGTATTTAAATAACAGAACAAAATCAGTCAATACTCAAAAACCTTCTTTCATATTCCGGAGAGAAGGTTTTTTGACATTTATTATGCTTGACAGCGCATACATGATCATGGTAATTTTTACTTGGGAAACCGGTTTCCTTACCCGCGACATCGTTTTGTAAGTGATGAATGTAATTTCACAGGCAGTGGTTTTCTAATGCGCTCTATTATGAGAGGGAGATGAGGAATGAAACGCAACCGATGGCTAATTCCGGTACTAATCACATCTATTGTTCTGTCCGTAATGACGAATTTATTCGTGCTGGCACCTTCACATGCAGAGGCAGCCAGCATCGGCACAGTCACTGAGAACGACACGATTTATCAGATTATGGTCGACCGTTTCAATGATGGGGATACCTCCAATAATGCCACCGGCGCCGCGATCCGTTACGGAGAGACCTCCGAGGATGATTTCCGCTATATGAAGGGCGGAGACTGGCAGGGGGTTATCAACAAGCTCCCGTATATTGCTAACATGGGGTATACCGCAATTTGGATCTCCCCTGTGGCAGAGCCGCAGATGACGAACCGCGACAACAACGGCACAGGTAAAAACACAGCCTATCACGGATACAACGTCAAGGATCCCAATGCCGCCAATCCTTACTTCGGGACCAAGGAGAAGCTGAAAGAGCTGGTGGATTCCGCACACGCACTCGGCATTAAGGTGATTATTGATGTTGTGCCGAATCATATCGGGGACTATATGCTGGGAACGCAGGCTAATTATGATATTGCGGGTCTGCAGCCGGCAGCTCCTTTTAACAACCCCGCCTGGTATCATCACAATGGTGATATTAACTGGTCGCTGGTAGACGGAAGATATGACCAGTGGGCCCAGGACTATCTGGAAAATCACGATCTCGGCGGACTGGATGACATCGATTTCGACGTTCCTGCCGCCAAGCAGGCTGTATTCAGCTCCATTAAAGCCTGGTTTGACTATACGGGAGCAGACGGTGCGCGTGTAGATGCAGCCAAGCTGATCAAGCCGACCGATATCGGCGAGCTGCAGAATCTCCTCGGCGTGAATACCTTTGGCGAGAATTTTGACGGCAATGCTGAATTCGTCTCTCGCTGGGTGGGCACAAACAAAGAGTGGGGCATGCTTGATTTCCCTATGTTCTTTTCCGTCCTGAACAGCTTCGCTTACGGGCAGTCTTTTGACTCCAATATTAAGAGCACTCTGGCTAAGGATTCATATTACAACGGAAATGCGAACCATATGGTTACCTTTATTGATAATCATGACCGTAACCGTTTCCTGACGGAAGCCGGCGGCAGTGTTGAGAAAATGCAGAACGCCCTCTCTTTTATTTTCACTGTGCGCGGAACACCGGTTGTCTTCCAGGGTACCGAACAGAATAAAGGCAACGGCAACGGCCAGATTATGACTGGAGGCATCGCTGATACCTGGAACCGCTGGTCGATGGTGAAGCGGGATGCGAACGGCAATGTTCTGGAGAATTATTTCAATGAGAACACAAGCACCTACAAGCATATTGCCAAGTTGAATGAAATCCGCAAAAATAATCCGGCACTGCGCACCGGCACCCAGCGTGAAATGTGGTCTGCCCAGAACCTGTATGCCTTCTCGCGCCGGATCGACAGCGGAACCAATGTTGGCCAGGAAGTCATTTCTGTGTTCAGTAATGCAGCCAGCGGCACACAGACGGTTACGATTCCGCTGCGCGCCGAAAGCACATTAACTGTCGGAACCGTTCTGATTAATCAATTAAATACATCTGATACAGTTACAGTACAATCGGGAGGGGCAACGGGGAAACAGATTACGGTAGCTGTAGGCGCGAACTCAGCCAAAATCTATTCCAAAACACAGCCGATAACGGATACTGTGGCTCCATCTGCTCCAGGAAACGTTACAGCAACCGTGCAAAATGCCTCCAGTGTGCTGGTCAGCTGGACAGCGTCCACTGACAACGTTGGAGTAACCGGGTATGAAATTTACCGGAACGGGGTAAAGGTGGGGACCACGACAACTACCTCTTACACCGATAACGGCCTCTCCGCGCAAACGAATTACAGCTATACGGTAAAAGCCTTTGATGCCGCAGGCAACCTGTCGGCATTCAGCGCAGCGGCGCTAGTTACTACGCCAGCCGGTAATAGTGTGACTATCTATTACAAGCAGGGCTATACTACGCCATATATCCATTATCGTCCTGCCGGGGGAACCTGGACGACAGCACCGGGCGTAGCCATTCCGGCATCCGAAGTGTCAGGCTACAACAAAATCACGATTAACATCGGCTCCGCCACGCAGCTTGAAGCTTGCTTCAACAATGGCAGCGGAACCTGGGACAGCAATGGCGGCAACAATTATCTGTTCGGTACCGGTACCTGGACGTATACACCGACCGGGAATATTCAGGCAGGCGCACCTGTAACGCCAACGCCAACAGTAACACCGACACCTACGCCAACAGTAACACCAACTGCTACACCAACGCCAACACCAACAGTAACACCGACACCTACGCCGACAGTAACACCTACGCCAACACCAACCGCTACTCCAGATGGCAATTCAGTGACCATTTATTATAAGAATACAGCGTATACGAATTCCTATATGCACTATAGTCTGGATGGATCAGGGGTATGGACTACATCCCCAGGATTACAGCTGCAGGCTTCCTCCTATTCAGGCTACAAGACCGCCACAATTCAGCTGGGCACAGCTGCAGGTCTGACTGCAGCCTTCAATAACGGCAGCGGCACCTGGGACAACAACAGCGGCAGCAATTATCATTTTTCCGCGGGCACATGGAGTCTGGTGAACGGCAACCTGTCCGCCGGAGTGCCTCAGCCGGACAGCGTAACCTTCAGGGTCACCGTCCCAAGCTCCACCCCGTCAACCGGGCCGGTATATCTGACCGGCAGCTTCAACAGCTGGAATGCGGCGGATCCTGCTTATCAGCTGACCAAAGGCAGCGATGGTGTCTATTCCATCACGCTCAGTCTGCCGGCGGGAACAGCGGTGCAGTATAAGTTGACCCGCGGAAGCTGGGCTACCGTAGAGACAAGTACAAGCGGCGCAGACATTGCGAACCGGACGCTGACACCTGCCGGAGGGGCCCAGACCGTATCATTGACGGTACAGCGCTGGAAAGATCAGTAACATCTGCAGCATATTCATATCCTCGCAGATACAACCAAAATAAGGAGCGGCCCCAATAGGGAGCCGCTCCTTATTTTGCAAACTGAAGAGTGTACAATGAGAAAAGAATTAGGATTACTATCACTGCAGCCCGGCTGTAGACTCTCGTGGAATCAGCTCAGGTTCCAGAAGTAGCTGCCGTGATGCCATACAGCTGCCTTGGATATGATCCATCAGCCACTGGCCGGACGTTACTCCAAGCTTGAAGGTGTCGATATTCAGTGAAGTCAGCGGGGGAGTCGTATAGCGGGATAAAGGATATTCATCAAAAGCTGCGACACCCAGTTGTCCCGGAACATCGATCCCCAGCTCCCGGGCCGCCTTCAGGACACCAAACGCCGTATAATTCGTCATACACACCACAGAGTCGGGACGGTCCCCGTGCTGTAACAGCTTCAGTGCCAAGCGGTATCCTTCGTGTTCATCTGCCGGCCCGTTTACAATCGAGTCCTGGCGGACGATGCAGCCTGCCTGCTGCAAGGCCTGAAGGTAGCCGCTTAACCGGCGGCTGAAAATCCGCTCATTCCGCTCTCCGCCGATAAATGCGGGTTTACTGTAACCCTGGCGCAGCAAATGGCTGGTCAGCATTCGTCCTCCGGCTTCATTGTCGAAATCGACCCAGCTGGCGGCCGGCTCCATTTCACCGATTGAGACATAAGGGAAGCCGAGCCGGTCCAGCTCCTTCGATAATTCTTCTGTCAGCACAGAATTATTAGCAATAATGCCGTCCACACGCTGGTTCAGCACTAGTCGGTTAAGAAAATGGTCCTCTGCAGCATGGTGCTGGATATTGCAGAGAGTCAATTCATAGCCCATGGGGCCGATCACGCTCTCGATTCCGCCGATAATATTGTAAAAGAACTGATTCAAAAATTCGCTCTCTTTGGACATGTCGATCAGCAGTCCGACCGTATGGCTGCTTTGTCTGGCTAATCCGGTAGCAATGCTGCTCGGGATATAATTCATCTGTTTCATGATTTCCCGGACTCTTAGCTTGGTTTCAGCTGATATTTTGGGAGAATCGTTCAACACCTTGGAGACGGTGGACTTGGCCACATTTGCCGCTCTGGCTACATCTGAAATGGTTACTTTCATCGTTATCCCTCGCAAGAAAATTAGTCTTTATGAAAACCGCTGTAAAAGAATGGAGAGGTCTTATCTCATAGTTTATCATTTTGTTGCGTCTTGTTCTATTAGCGGGATTTCTGCAGGGCTTCGGCACTGTCCGGGGCAGATTTTACACTGCGTTGATAATTGTCACGGGAACTGGTATTTTCGCAGAAATGGAGTTAGGATGTTCTCAAGGACACAACGATAAGAAAGAGGACTACTTTATATGAAACCGTTTCGCATCCGCCTCACCCTAATCATGATGGCTCTGATCGGGATCTCTATGATCGGTGCAGGCATTACAATGGCCAAGCTGTTCAAGGACTCGCATATCACTGCCCTGGAGGAAAACATGTCCCGGGAAATAAAATTATTATCCGGCACTTTCCAGTTTACCGACATGAACAACGCTGATGCGGTCAGTTACTACACAGAGCACGCCAAGCTCATCTCCCAGCTTACAAATTCCCGGATTACCTTCATTACCAGAGAGGGGAAGGTCATCGGCGATTCGGAGAAAAATCCGCTGGAAATGGACAATCACTCTACACGGGAAGAAGAAGTGATTGCGGCGAAAGAAGGCATTGGCCGTGCCATCCGTTATAGTGATACGCTGGACCGGGAAATGCTCTATGTGGCCGGAGCGGTACGCTCAGAGGACGGCTTTGACGGATATATCCGCCTTTCGATGGGGCTTGATGCGGTCACAGAGGGGCTGAACCGGGCATGGATGATTATGGCCGGCGGACTGGTGCTGCTTTTTGTGGCGGCTACCTTTGTGAGCTATAAAGTGGCATCCAGCATGACTTCGCCGCTGGAGCAGATTACTAGAGTCGCCCGGCGCATTACCGATTTGGACTATGATGCCAGGGTTCCGATTCAGCGCAGGGATGAAGTCGGACAGCTGGCCAAAGCGATCAATGCGATGGCGGACAGCCTGCAGGCACAGCTAAAGACGATCCGTGATAATGAAGATTTGCTGCAAAGCGTATTGGATAATATGACCGGCGGCATTGTCATGATCAATGCTGAAGGGGAATTTGCCCTACTCAACAAGGCCTCGGAACGGATGCTTGATGTGAAGAACAGCGAGATGGCCGGGCATTCCTACAAAGAGCTGAAGCATCATTATGAGCTGGCCCGGCTGATTGAAGAAGGTGTAGAGCGCAATGAGCCGATTCATGAAGAGCGGAGCATTTATACCCCTGCTGAGCGGATCGTCCGGCTGGACGGTGTGCCGATGGTACAGGACGGCACCTACCGGGGCATGCTGTTCCTGCTGCAGGAGGTAACGGAAATCCGCCGGCTGGAGAAGATGCGCAGCGAGTTCGTCGCCAATGTGTCCCATGAACTCAAGACACCGGTGGCTGCAGTAAAAGGGTTTGCTGAAACGCTGCTTGGCGGAGGGGTGACCGATGAGAAGACTGCCCGTTCATTTTTGCAGATTATCTATGATGAGAATGAGCGGCTGAACCGCCTGATCGGGGACATACTGGAGCTGTCCAAAATCGAATCCAAGCGTGTGCAGCTGGAATGCTCGCCGGTGCATTTAATCGAATTCTTTGATTCCGTGCTGGGAACGCTCAGTAAGGTGGCAGAGAAGAAAAAGATTAGTCTCAGCACAAATGTACCGAACGAGCTCTTCATCGAAGGGGATGAGGATAAGCTGCGCCAGATCTTCATGAATCTGCTCTCCAATGCCATTAATTACACTCATGACGGAGGCAGTGTCAAAGTAACGGCAGTAAACAGACAGAAGACGGATGGGACAGAAACTGTCGTCTTTACAGTCAGTGATACGGGAATGGGAATTCCCCGCAAAGACCTTCCGCGCATCTTTGAGCGGTTCTACCGGGTAGATAAGGCCAGATCCCGAAGCTCCGGCGGTACGGGACTCGGGCTGTCCATTGTAAAACATCTGGTGGAGCTGCACCGGGGCACGATTACCGTTGAGAGTGATCTCGGAATTGGAAGCTCGTTTATTCTGGAGCTGCCGCTGCTGCAGGAGCACGGAGAGTAGCAGACTGGTTGGTGCGCGGCCTGTAAAGGCATGGATTGCATTTGCCAGCCGGTCTATCAAGAGATATATTAAAAGTATCAGGTTAATCTACGAAAATTGCTGTTATTTTACACCAAGTTAACATTCCGGTGATATGATGGGCTTGCTGCAGTTTTGTAAATTTAAAAACATATGAATACGGGGGAAACTATGGCACAACGATTGCTTGTCATTGAAGACGAACCGACACTGGCCCGGCTGCTGTCCTATAACTTGACACAGGAAGGCTATGAGGTGACGGTCGAGGATCATGGAACGGCAGGATACGACCGTGCGACTAGAGAACCTTTTGATCTGATTGTACTGGATCTGATGTTGCCCGGTATGAACGGGATAGATATCCTTGATAAGCTTCGCGGGCAGGGCATCCGTACACCTGTAATCGTGCTGACTGCCAAAAACGCCGAAGAGGATGTAGTCCGGGGACTGAAATCAGGCGCCGACGATTACATAACGAAACCTTTTGGCGTGTCCGAACTGCTTGCGAGAGTGAGCGCTGTTCTCCGGCGGATCTCGGGAGTTGTAGAGGAGAGCCAGCCGGAAGCGGCGGCATCCGCATCGACGATCATTCTGGGACAGCTGGAGATTTATCCGGAGCGGTATGAGGTCTCGCTTGGGGGACAGAGCATCAATCTGCGCCCCAAAGAATTTGAGGTGCTGCTATACCTGGCACGCAAGCCGGGTGTAGTGCTAACGCGCGACGATCTGATGAATGCGGTTTGGGGCTTTGATTATATCGGGGGGCAGCGTACTGTAGACGTTCATGTCAGCTCGCTGCGCAAGAAGCTGGAGCTTGATCCGGAATCCGTCCACATCGACTCGATCCGCGGGGTGGGCTACAAGCTGGTCGTGAACAAAAAAAGAGCACCGGTCATGTGATATGACGGTGTTCTTTTTTTGACTATACATAAAAATAGAAATGTAACTATACACTATACTTACACTTCTGTTAGAGGCTTAATTTCTGGCATTGCCGATTTTACACTGCGTTAACAATTCTCTTCAACTCTATTTACACTGGAAGCTTATCATTGGGAACGAAGATGATGAGAAGGAGACGCCAAAACAAATGAAATCCATCATTGACATAGAGAAGCTAGATCTCTACTATGAGTCATTTCACGCACTGAAGAATGTGGAGCTGCAAATCCCGGAGAAACAGGTGACCGCGTTTATCGGGCCTTCCGGCTGCGGTAAGTCCACCCTGCTGCGTACCCTAAACCGAATGAATGACATGATTCCCGGAACACGTATTGAAGGAACAGTTAACATCGGCGGCAAAAATATTTATAGCGACGAAGTGGAAGTGGAAAGTCTGCGCAAGCAGGTCGGCATGGTATTCCAGCAGCCGAATCCTTTTCCGAAGTCGATTTATGACAATGTGGCTTATGGCCCGCGTCTGCACGGTGTCCGCTCCAAAGCGGAACTCGACGAGCTTGTGGAGCAGAGCTTGCGCCAATCCGCCCTCTGGGAGGAAGTTAAGGATTTCCTGAAGAAGTCTGCGCTCAGCTTATCCGGCGGACAGCAGCAGCGGCTCTGTATTGCCAGAGCGCTCGCGGTGCAGCCGGATATTCTATTGATGGATGAGGCAACCTCTGCCCTGGACCCGGTCTCTACACTTAAGATCGAGGAGCTTGTACAGGAATTGCGGAGCAAGTACACGATTGTAATGGTCACGCACAACATGCATCAGGCGGCCCGTGTGTCGGGACGTACCGTGTTTTTCCTGAATGGTGTCATCGTTGAGGCGGCGGATACGGAGATGCTGTTCTCCAATCCGAAGGACTCCCGCACTGAAGATTATATATCCGGACGCTTCGGCTAAGCGCTGGAGGACCCGTTCCAGGAAATGACAGGCTGACCATACGTTTTTGAGGAGGATCGGTTTACTTATGATTCGCAGAAAAGAATTTGACAAAGATCTGGAAGAGCTGCGCACCCTGCTGCAGCAAATGGGTGAGCATGTCATCGATGCACTTGAAGGTGCAGTGGTGGCGCTGCAGACCCAGGATATCGAACGCGCACAAGACATCGTTAAGGCAGACTTGAGGCTGAATGCGATGGAAGACAAAATTATGGATATCGGTTCACGGCTTATTATTACCCAGCAGCCCGTAGCCAAAGACCTGCGCCGTATTATTGTTGCTTTCAAAATCTCCAGCGATCTGGAGCGTATGGGCGATCTGGCTCTGGATGTGGCGAAGGTTACCCTGCGTATTCAGGGACAGCAGCTGATCAAACCGCTGGTCGATATTCCGCGCATGGCTGAAATTGTCTCGGTAATGATTACCGAAGCCATTCAGTCCTACCTGGATGAGAATACCGACCTCGCCTACAAAATGGCCCAGGACGACGATCAGGTTGACGGGCTATACAGTGCAATGATTAATGAGCTGTATGCTTATATGGTAGAGAAGCCGGAATCACTCAATCAGGCCATGCTGCTGACACTGGTTGGCCGTTACATTGAGCGGATTGCTGACCACGCCACCAATATTGGCGAGAGTGTCGTGTATCTGGTGACGGGCAAGCGCCCGGATTTGAACCAATAACCTGAGGTAAGCCCGTTCAGACAGCTGGAGTGAACCTCCCTGACGTATTTCTAAAACAGCACGCCCCCCATGGAGGCATGCTGTTTTTTATTTGGAATTACCGGCAATAACGGTTTTAAGCCGCGGAAGAATGGCAATCCTGCATTAAATGCAAGATTCTGTCCCGGAGACTCAATTCGTGCACTTTGGTTCTTTTTTGTACAGAGCATATGGTAAGATGTAAGAAGTAAGCAAGATAAAGGCGAGGTGCTATAGTGGACAAGTTGATACTTATAGATGGAAATAACATCATTTACCGCGCGTTTTTTGCAATGCCGCCGCTGACGAATACAGCAGGACAGCAGACGAATGCGGTATACGGATTTACGACAATGCTATTGCGCTTAATTGACGATTATAAACCAAGCCATTTGATTGTGGCCTTTGATGCGGGGAAGATTACCTTCCGTCATGAAGGTTATGAGGATTATAAAGGCGGCCGCCAAAAGACTCCGCCCGAGCTGTCTGAGCAGTTCCCGATGCTGAAGGACCTGCTGCGCGATCTCGGTGTGCCGCAGTTTGAAATCAACGGATACGAGGCCGATGACATTATCGGCAGTATATCCCGGGAAGCGGATGCAGCCGGGCGGGAAGTGATCATTGTGTCCGGGGACAAGGATATGCTGCAGCTGGCTTCAGAGCATACTACCGTAGCCCTGGTACGCAAAGGTGTTACCGAAGTGGAGCTGTACGGACCGCAGCAGATCCGTGAGAAATATAATCTGACCCCTGAGCAGATTATCGACCTCAAGGGCCTGATGGGTGATACGAGCGATAATATTCCAGGTGTTCCCGGCGTAGGTGAGAAAACGGCACTGAAGCTGCTGCACCAGTTCGGTTCTGTTGAAGGTGTACTCGCCGGAACAGGCGAACTGAAAGGAAAGATGAAAGAGAAGCTGGAGGAGCATGCCGACAGCGCCGTCATGAGCAAGAAGCTCGCGACGATTTACCGCGAGGTTCCGCTTGAGCATGCCTGGGAGGATATGGCCTTCAGCGGAATTAAGACAGAGACAGCCGGACCTGCGCTGGCTAAGCTGGAGTTCAAATCCCTGCTGGAGCGCTTGTCGCTAAGCGCTTATGCACCTGCGGCAAACGGAGAAGGGACCGGAGCGGAAGCATCGGGTGCGGCTGAGACTGCTGTCCTGGATATCACGATTGTCGGCGAGCCCGAACTGGAAGGGCTAATTGCTGCCCTCCTGGATATTTCGGCACTGCATGTGGAGACAAACGGTGAGAATCCGCACCGTTCTGAAGTCATTGGCATCGGCCTGTCTTCGCCGGAGCAGCATTACTTCGTGCCGCTTGACCTGCTGAAGAGCCCGGCTGCTGCTCCGCTGCGGGACTGGCTTGGAGACAGCAGTGCGCCGAAGAGCGGATATGACCTGCACCGGGCGGATCTCGCCCTGCATTGGCAGGGGATCGCTTTTGCCGGAGCGGCCAATGATGTGCAGCTTGCGGCTTATTTGCTGGACCCGACAGAAGCGAATCAGAATCTGAATGATCTCACCGCCAAATATGGACTGCCGCGTCTGTCGCCGGATGAAGAGGTATTTGGTAAAGGCGCCAAATATAAAATTCCTGAGCTTGAGATTCTGGGCAATCATGTAGCACGCAAGAGTGCTACTGTGCTTGGCATTGTGCAGAAGCAGCAGCAGGAGCTGACAGAGACAGCAATGACCGGCCTGTTCGTGGATCTGGAAATGCCGTTGTCTCGCATTCTGGCCGATATGGAGAAGCAGGGGATTGCGGTCAATAAAGAGGATCTCAAAGAGCTGGGCAAAGAATTCGAAGCACAGATCTCCACACTTGTAACGGAAATTTACGAGATTTGCGGAACCGAGTTCAACCTGAACTCACCGAAGCAGCTTGGCGAAATCCTGTTTGTGAAGCTGGGACTGCCTGTCGTTAAGAAGACGAAGACGGGCTATTCCACAGATGCAGAGGTGCTGGAGAAGCTGGCTCCTTATCATGATGTAGTGCGTCTGATCCTGCAGTACCGTACGATTGCCAAGCTGCAGTCCACTTATGTAGAAGGATTGCTTAAGGAAATTTCGGAGGAGACCGGCAAGGTTCATACCTTCTACCGGCAGACAATTGCCGCAACAGGGCGTTTAAGCAGCCAGTTTCCGAATCTTCAGAATATCCCGATCCGGCTGGAGGAGGGCCGCAAGATCCGCAAGGTCTTCGTGCCGTCTGAACCCGGCTGGTCGATCCTGGCGGCGGATTACTCGCAGATTGAGCTTCGGGTGCTGGCGCATATCTCCGGTGACGAGCGGATGAAGGAAGCTTTCTTGGAGGATATGGACATTCACACCAAGACAGCAATGGATGTATTCGGGGTCACTGCCGATCAGGTAGACAGCAATATGCGCCGTTCCGCCAAGGCGGTTAACTTCGGAATCGTCTACGGTATCAGCGATTACGGCCTGTCTCAGAACCTTAATATTCCGCGTAAAGAGGCGGCCCAGTTTATTGAGCAATATTTTGAAGTGTTCAAAGGCGTGCGCAAGTATATGGATGACATCGTGCTGGATGCCCGCAAGCAAGGTTATGTCACCACACTGCTGGAACGCCGCCGCTATCTGCCTGAGATTAATGCCAAGAACTTTAATCTGCGCTCTTTTGCCGAACGTACGGCTATGAATACGCCGATTCAGGGAACAGCTGCGGACATCATCAAGCTCGCTATGGTTCATATGGACAAAGCATTATACGAACGCGGGTTGAAGAGCCGCATGCTGCTTCAGGTGCACGATGAGCTTGTGTTTGAGGTACCGCCGGATGAGCTGGAGCTGATGAAGGAGCTGGTGCCTGAGGTTATGGCCGGGGCGCTGGCGCTGTCTGTTCCGCTGAAGGCGGAGGTAAGTTATGGAAGTAACTGGTATGAAGCGAAATAGGCTCCCCGGAGTCTGGTGTTATCCGGTATAATGGGATAGAGGTGAGCCATAATGCCGGAATTACCGGAAGTCGAAACAGTCAGAAGAACCCTTAACGAATTAATTACAGGCAAGCAGATACAGCACGTCACCGTCCGGCTGCCGCGGATTATTCAGCGTCCGGACGACACTCAGGCTTTCGCCAATATGCTGGCGGGCCATAGCATTGTTACGGTTGAGCGCAGAGGCAAGTTTTTGCGGTTTGTACTGGATGGACTGGTAATGGTCTCCCATTTACGGATGGAAGGACGCTACGGGCTCTATCAGCAGGTTGATCCGCTGGACAAGCATACGCATGTCATTTTCCATTTTACCGATGGTACTGAGCTCCGATACACGGATGTACGCCAATTCGGTACGATGCATTTATTTCAGCCGGGCGAGGATTTGCTGCTCAAACCGCTGAACAAGCTGGGGCAAGAGCCCTTGGATGCTTCATTTACCCTGGATCGGTTCAAGGAAATCGTCGCAGGCCGGAGCACCAAAATCAAGCCGCTGCTCTTAAATCAGGAATATGTGGTCGGCATCGGTAATATTTATGTAGATGAGTCCTTGCACCGCGCGGGAATTCATCCGGAGGAGACAGCGAAGTCGCTATCGGACGAGCAGCTCGGCAGGCTGCACAGCGCAATTGTAGCTACGCTGACGGATGCTGTTAATGCCGGAGGCTCTTCCGTGAAATCGTATGTCAACGGCCAGGGAGAGAGCGGCAGCTACCAGCAGCAGCATCTCATCTATGGCCGCAAGGACCAGCCATGCAGCACATGCGGTACCCTGATCGAGAAAAGCGTAGTAGGCGGCCGGGGCACGCATATCTGTCCTAACTGCCAGCCTTTATCTGTATTTGTAAAGAAGAATTAATCCTGAAATGATCCTAATCCACTGGCACAATACACCATACCTGTCCATGCTGCCGCAATAAGTCAGGCACCGACTGCCCGTCCCGCCCATATACTGTGTGAAGAATGCTGAATCAAGGTAACGGAAAGGGGCGGATGTATCCGCCGGACTTCCGTTTCTTCACGGGAGGGATTGCGGGTGATCAGCCCATTGTTTTCACTTTTACTGCTGGCCTTTGCGCTAAGTTTGGACGGTTTTGGTGTAGGCATTACATATGGATTGCGTAAAATGAAGATACCGCTGCTCTCCATTCTGATTATCTCGCTTTGTTCGGGGATAGTTATTTGTGTCTCTATGCAGGTAGGTGTACTGTTAGCAAAGGTTGTCTCACCGGATGCCGCCTCCATGATTGGAGCGGTTATTCTCGTCTTAATGGGATGCTGGTCTCTGATTCAGATGCTGATGCAAAAGGAACGGGAGCACAATCCGCAGGAATTGGAGACACAACCTGTTTCTTTAAAAGAAGAGTCCGTGAATCCCGCCGAAGACTGGCCCCATAAATCAGCAGTTTTTTCATTGGAGCTGCGGCATTTGGGAGTAGTGATACAGATTCTCCGGACGCCTTCTTCCGCCGACATGGATGACTCAGGAAGTATTTCCTCGATGGAGGCGGTGATCCTCGGTATTGCGTTGTCACTGGACGCTTTTGGTGCGGGGCTTGGTGCTGCGTTGCTAGGGTTTGGTCCGGTCCCGACTTCCCTGATGATCGCCCTGTTCAGCGGAACCTTTTTACTGCTGGGAATGAAAACCGGTCTAAAGCTGTCGGGGAGCTTCTGGATGAAGCATGCAGCTGCTCTGCCGGCGTTATTATTAATTGCTATGGGAATAATGAAGCTGTTATGAGGTGAGTACATGATTATGGGCTTAACCGGAGGCATTGCTTCCGGAAAAAGCACCGTCTCCGCATTATTTGTAGCTAAAGGAGCACGGCTCGTCGATGCTGATGTAATCGCAAGAGGAGTCATGCTCCCGGGGCATCCCGTGCTGGCTGCTGCTGTGGAGCATTTTGGCCAAACCATATTATTGCCGGACGGCACACTGAACCGGGCTGCGCTGGGAGAAATCGTCTTTCATGACCAGGCTGCTCTGCAGGTGCTGAATAACCTGACACATCCTGCAATTCGTCAGGAGATCAAAGAAACAATGTATGAGCTGGAAGAAGAAAATCCGCTGTCACTGATTGTCGTGGACATACCGTTGCTCTACGAATCAGCGCTGGACAATCTGTTCAAGAAGATAACCGTTGTGTATGTACCCCGGGAGGTGCAGCTAGTCCGCCTAATGGAGCGTAACGGATTATCTCTTGAGCAAGCCACAGGCAGGCTGGATGCCCAGATGGATATCGAAGAGAAGCGCAGAAGAGCGGATTACGTTATCGACAACAGCGGCGAGCTTACCCATACTGAACAACAGGTAGCAGCGCTATGGGACAGGCTGGGGTTATCATGAGCTGGCTTCGTAAAAAAAGAGTACTGCTCATGTTATTCTTAGGCTTTACCGCAATTCTGTTCCTGAGCACCAACTGGATGTCTTTGTTTTATCCCATACATTATAAGAATGAAATCCGTAAGCACAGTATCACGTATGAGATGGACCCGTTTCTGGTGGCAGCCATTATTCGTGTGGAGACCAATTTTAAGACAGGCCGGGAATCCAGAAAAGGCGCACTGGGCCTCATGCAGCTCATGCCGGACACGGCTAAATGGGCGCTTGAGAAGGCCAAGCTTCCCGATGTGTCGCTGGACGAGCTGAAGGAGGAGCCCTCGGCAAATATTGAGCTGGGAACCTGGTACTTATCCTCGCTCTCCCGCCAGTTTGAAGGCAACCGCACAGCAGTAATCGCTGCATACAATGCGGGACCCGGTAAAGTGCAGCGCTGGCTGGATGATGGTGACTGGGACGGCACCGAGGGTTCTGTGAAGGATATTCCGTTCGGCGAGACCCGGCACTACGTTCAGCGCGTAATTTATTATTATAATCAGTACACGGAGATTTACAGCGAGTTCTAAAAAAAGAAGTATTAAACGGCGATTAGCCGTTTAATACTTCTTAGGCAAGCTTATTGGGGACAGGTTATTTGAATTGACCTGCCAGGGACTGTTCAGCCAGAGTTACAAGACGTTTAGTGATGTAACCACCGATCGAACCGTTTTCGTAAGAAGTTTTATTGCCTTGGTATCCGTCTGGGGAAAGAGTGATACCTAATTCCTGGGCAACTTCAAATTTAAGTTGTTCCAAGGCACCGCGTGAATTTGGGACTACAAGGTTGTTGGAGCTGCTGCTTTGGCTCATTGCTGTTCACCTCCTATCGGTTGGTAACTGTATTATGTGCTGCTCTCGCCAGATTCATAACAACAATAAAACGGTGTTTTATGGAAATAAGAATTACAGCTTCAAAACCTGAATGTGGCCGCTACGGCCTCCTATATTAGTGGAAAAGGAAGTGACCTGAGCTTATGAAATGCCCTTACTGCGATCACACGAATACCAAAGTGCTTGACTCGCGTCCGGCCAACGAGAATAAATCCATCCGGCGCAGGCGTGAATGCGAGCGCTGCAGCAAGCGTTTTACTACCTTCGAGATGATTGAAGAGACCCCGCTGATCGTAATCAAAAAGGACGGCAGCCGCGAAGAATTCAGCCGTGACAAAATCCTGCGCGGCCTGATCCGCGCCTGTGAGAAGCGTCCTGTGTCAGTAGAGCGCCTGGAATCCATTGTCTCCGAGGTTGAGAAGTCGCTGCGCGGCATCGCCTTAGCGGAAATAGAGAGCCGCCAAATTGGCGAGCTGGTGATGGAGCAGCTCTATCCTGTGGATGAAGTTGCATACGTCCGCTTCGCGTCTGTATACCGCCAGTTTAAGGACATCAACATGTTCATGAAGGAATTGAAGGGACTGCTGTCTAAGAACACAGGAGAGCTGGAGGGTCTATAGAGCTTCTCCTAAAACTTTTTTATAAAAGTGTTGACACCGAGGGCGATTTTTTATATTATATAGAAGTCGCCTACGGAACTTAATGTTCACGAAGCGAGTGAGCTTACGGCTCACAACTGATTTTAGAATACATAATGTAGTTCTAAAGTATGCATTATGGGGCCATAGCTCAGCTGGGAGAGCGCATCGCTGGCAGCGATGAGGTCAGGGGTTCGATCCCCCTTGGCTCCACCAATAACATCATACGGACTCTTAGCTCAGTTGGTAGAGCAGTAGACTCTTAATCTATTTGTCCAGGGTTCGAGCCCCTGAGAGTCCATTTATGTAGAAACGGCAGCGATGCCGTTTTTTTTGCTGTTTCGGGGAGGTAGAGGGTTAGCCAACACCATCTACCAATTACGCTCGGCTGCTCGCTAACCCCGAAATCCAACTTCAGACTAACAGATACCCCTCCCTGAATTCCTTACGGACCCCACAGACCTTATTTTCTCAAATCAGCACATTTAGCAAAGCTAACGGACCGTAGCGCGCTTATTCCTTTCCATCGGGCAATATTTCGCACGAATATATGCAAATAACTGCATCTGAGTCCGTAAGAGAGACGAAATGGCGTTTTTGCTGATAATAAGGTCTCCTCGGTCCGTAGCGATTCATTCGACTCCTCCAACACTACGATGACTGTGAAATTTTAGTCCAGTCCAATCCGAAGTCACTGATTAGTCAACAATCGACCCATTGATCCACCGACCCACTGCCCCTCCACACCGCCCCCCAACCCCCAACCCCAGTCCCATCGTTCTACCTACCTAACGCTTTCCTAGTTCACCCTCAGTTGATATGTACGATTTCGCAGCTGTCCGCCGCCTGCAACATCCAGTAATTGCAGTTGAACCAATTCATGCAGAATTCGTCTGGCGTGTCTATCTGTAACATTGAGATGGTGCGCAAGTTCCAAAGGTGTGAATGCCCTAAGCAGACGCCTCGCGAACCGCAGAGTCTCCGCCTCCAGCCAAGTTAAGGTTGACGAAACATCGGTCGCGATGAATTTGCCTATAAAAGAGAGCACCAGCTGCTGGCACTGTTTTGGTTCCTCTACAATAGAAGGATAAGCAATGGGGAGAAAGGTCCAGCCATCCAGGGCAAGCAGGCAATGCCGGCGGCATAAATCCTTGAATCTCCTGACATCCAGATCTCTAGCATGGGGTCCATACCCTTGAATCTCAATCCCGCCCTTCACCCCTCCAGGCATATAAGCCAAATCCAGATAGCGGTAACCGTTATTGAAATCACGTACTTCCCACTCCGGAAACAGATGATCCAAATTCCCGATTGCCGGAAACCATACCGTTCGCAGGAATTCTATTGTCCCGTGGCCTAATCCTTTGCCGAGTAACTCCTTTCGCCTGTGGTTGCTCTCATTCTTCAGATTGCTCTGTAACCATTCCTCATATTGCTGTTCGAATCGCGGCATCCTCATAGTCCTCCATTAACGCTCGAGTGAACGTTGTTTTTGGCGCAAAAAAGCCGCTTCCTTACAACTCCCCCGCAAATAAACCTCAGGCGGCTGTTGTATGAAAGCGGCGTGTACTTCACGACTTATGCTTCTAATTATATCGCGAATGAAAAAGTGATTCAATTGGTTAAAATCCCTTCCGTATTCTCATAGATATTCATCACCACCTGCTGGATCGGCAGTTCCTTGACTGAAATGTCAGTGAAGCGGTGCTTCCGGGAGATGTCTTCCAGAAAATCACTAATGGAAATCTGGGCCGTGTCCACTTCTAGTGTAATTTGAAAATCCGACGGCCGGTCGACTACCTTCGTATAGGCGTTATCGAAGACGGTTTTACCGGCAGAGTCGACAAAAGTAAAGCTGACCCGCTTCTTCTCCCCGAGAAACAGCTTCAGCCGCTGCAGCGAATTATCAAAGACTTTATCCCCATGATTAATGACAATAACCCGGTGGGCTAGCTCCTCCACATCCTCAAGGTCATGAGTAGTCAGAATACAGGTCATATTGCGCTTCTGATTCAGTTGTTGGATGAATTCGCGGATTTTGACCTTGGCGATCACATCAAGCCCGATGGTCGGCTCATCCAGGAACAGAATATCCGGCTGGTGCAGCATGGCCATGACAAATTCGCATTTCATGCGTTCTCCTAGAGACAGCACTCTGGTATGCTTTTCGATGACGTGGGCAATATCGAGCAGCTCTGTCAGCTCTTCCAGGCGGTTTTTAAAGTCGTGGTTGGTGATCCCGTAGATTGACTTGTTCATGTTGAAGCTGTCGACCGGCGGAATGTCCCAGATTAACTGAGATTTCTGGCCGAAGACGGCTCCGATTTTGCCGACATAGCGCTTCCTGTCCCTGGCAGGAGAGTAACCAAGCACCTGGATGTCTCCGCTTGTGGGATACAGCGCACCGCAGAGCATTTTGATCGCTGTTGATTTTCCCGCCCCGTTGGTGCCCAAAATGCCGCAGATTTCCCCTTGCCCAATGGCAAAGCTGATATCGTTGACGGCATGGATTACGACTTCTTCGCGCTGGAAGAAGCTGCGGGTCGTCTGCCCCGCGCCTGCCCCACGCTTATAGGTTGTATATGTCTTGGTCAAATGCTTCACATCAATCACCGGCATTATCCGCCTACCCCCTCGTACAATCTGATCATATGCCGGTACACCCATACCCCTGCCGCCAGGAATAACAAGCAGGGCAATACTGCTATGAAATCCCTAGCCTGCACCCGGCCAAGCAGCGCGGAAGCGGGGAGGAAGCCCACCATTCCCACAGGAATGATCATCGTAGCTGCAGCCTGCACAGCCTTCGGAAAAATAGGCAAGGGATACTTTCCGATATTCAGCACGCTGTCCGCAAGCTCGGATATTCTCGAATTGCCCACCCATTTGAAGGACATCGCTGCCATCATCAGCGATAAGCCTGCAAGGACCGCCGTCCCGGCGATGAACAGTCCGATAAATTGAAGCCAGAAGAGGAGTGGAATCGCACCTGCCTGGATAACAGAGAAGATGAATAACGCAACACCGCCCAGAAACAGGCCGATACTATCGGTAGAAAATGTAGTAGCGATAATAAAAAACAACGGATTCAGCGGCTTCAGCAGAATCACCTCGAAGCTTCCCTCGCGGATATGGGACATGGTGGTCCAGAGTACACCGCCAAAAATAAGGCTCGAGAGGCCGCTGGATATGGTGAATACAGACTGGATCAGCAGTACCTCATATAAGCTCCAGCCGGGAAAGCTGGTGCCTGCCCGGTAAATAAGCAGAGTCACCAGCGGAAACAGAATATTACCGGC
This sequence comes from Paenibacillus tianjinensis, assembly GCF_017086365.1. Lineage (NCBI taxonomy): Bacteria > Bacillati > Bacillota > Bacilli > Caryophanales > Paenibacillaceae > Paenibacillus > Paenibacillus tianjinensis. The sequence goes on from NZ_CP070969.1 coordinate 2,096,673, forward strand.
AAGTGTGATCAAACTGCTGATGATGAAATTCATGCGATAGGCTGCAGCTGCCTGTATAGCGGAATACATGCATTGCTTATAAACCTCGAGATACCGTTTCATGTACAGAATTATCCTCTCATGGGGCAATCACGCGCCGACAGCAGTAAATTGCTTCATTGCCAGACGACGGATCAGCTCGTTGAATCCGAAGGTAATGAACACTGCAACTGCCTGCACACCCACTGCCTGCTGAATGGAAAGCTCTAGGCCTCCAAGCGAATAATGTCCGGTGAATACCATTGCGGGCATATAAGCGATATATTGAAACGGCAGGAAGAACTGGGTCACCTGAAGCCAGTGCGGAAAAAAATCCAGCGGAATTAGCGCACCTGAAAAAATGCCCGATACCAGCATAAAAGCGCTACGGATTCCATTGGATTGGACAAGCCAAAAGGATGTCAGGCCAATCGTGTAATTTACATAAAAATTCATCATAAAGGCAAGCAGCACACTTAGAATCGTCCAGGGAAAGCTCGCCGGCCTCATATCGACACCAAAAATAAAAATAAAGATCAACAGGCAGGGCAGAAATTCGAACAGGAAGCCCAGCGACCGGTGTCCGATTTTTTGAAATAAAGCGAAAGAACGGTGATGAATCGGCCGCAAATGAAAGGTCAGGAACTTACCGGTGCGCACAAGCATGGATAAGTTCCAATCGGCAAAATCCATAATCAGGTACCCGATCAGCGCAGTAGCACCGAAGTACCGGATCATCTGGGGAAGCGAGAACCCACCAAGCGAAGAATGGTCTCCATATACCGCCGTCCAGATAAAATATTGCACCATAAAGTATACAGGGCCGACGATAATGGACACCATGGAATGAGTGCGGTAGGCACTCCATTCTTTATAGGTTACACCCGCCACCGTCCGGCAAATCTGCCAATTGTATTTTAAGCTGTTCATTAAGTAAGCCCAGACCAAATAATATTGGTTACATTATATAATCCCTCTACGTACCAGTTATCACCGATAAACGGTACAAACCATACAGCGGCAAGCTGCTCTGTGGGGTCTATGACCATACAGCAGGCCCCTGCACCTTCATGAAAATAAGTGGTTTCTGAATAGAGGTAAGCGGGACCTCTCCGCATATCCAGTCCAATGCCATAGCTCCGGTCACTTTCATTTGCTCCCCAGCAGTGATCAGGAATTCCGTACAGGGTGCGGGTCGTGATTTTTTCGACAGCTTTACGACCAATAATACGTGTCCCCTCAAGTGTCCCCATTCCCAAAAGCATGTTGGCGAACCGGATGAGGTCGGCTGGAGTGGAGATAAGGCCGCCGCCGGTTCTGGATACGGTATCCCACAGCTTTTCCGCCTGCGAGTATTCAGGCTGCTTACCGTCGATGATATCATTCAAGCGCTTTTCGTACCGCTCGTTTCTGATAATGGCCCGTCTGGCCAATTCAGGAGTCAGTTCCCAAGCCGTATCTTTCATACCCAGAGGCTTCAGGATTTGCTCTTCAATATACTGTTCAGCGGTTATCCCGGTCACTTTTTTGATCACTTCTCCGAGCAGGCAAAAGCCGAATGAGCAGTATTGCCATTCCTCACCAGTTTGTTTATTTAGGCCGCAGCTCAGCGCAGCTTTGATCCAGTCTGGCTCACCGTCCTCAGGCTTATAATTTTCAAAATATTCATCGATTACCTGCCAATAAGACTTATGATAGGGAACCAGGCTCTCCGCACAGTCGGGAAACATCCCCGAGGTATGGGTCAGAAGGCTGTAAATATCGATTTTGTCAAAAGGAGCTACCTTAAAAGGTTCAAGTATATCACCTAGTGGGGTGTTAAACCGGATCATTCCGTCCTCAACAAGTTTCGCGACTGCAACAGAGGTAACGGCCTTGGTGATCGATGCAATATTATGTACGGTTGTCGGTAACAGCGGCTCCGGCTGGTCTTCACGAAATGACAGGGGACCAATAGCACCGTGCATAAATGTCTTTCCGTACCTTGAGGCACAATAGGATGCAGACTGGAGCTTATTGTCTTCAATCAGTTTCTGAAAATGGGCGTTCAACACGCCGATTCTTGAAGCGTCATACCCCACCTCTGCCGGTGAACAGTCGGTAACGCCTGGAATTTGCAGCATAACTTATAAACCTCCTTTAAAATAATTGCAGTTAGAGTGTCACTCGATTAAAGCGCTCTCAACGAATACGATTCATTATATTTCCAAAGAATGGATGTTACAACGGTGAGTTTGTTTATAACCAAAGTTGCCCTGGAAATGAATTAGTTCGCTTTCGAATCTGCCACTTCATGTTAATATGAGGTGAAAGAAGCAAATCGTGATAGGAAGGAATAGAAAAATTACTATGAATACTACTAAGCCGCTGAAAAAAACTGTAACCTTCTTTGAAGCTTTAGCCATTGTTGTAGGAATGATTATCGGGTCAGGGATTTTTCTGAAGCCCGGTATTGTGCTGAATAATGCCGGTACACCATGGATGAGTATCTTGGCCTGGGGGGTGGGGGGGATCATTACCCTGGCTTCTGCGCTGAGTGTAGCGGAAATTGCAGCCGCTATTCCCAGATCCGGCGGTCTGTACACTTATTTGGGTGAACTTTATGGAGGCGTGTTTGGATACCTGCTGGGGTGGGTGCAGGCTGTAATCTCTTATCCTGCTTCAGTAGCAGCACTTGCGATTGCCTTTGCTACCTATTCGGGCTACTTTTTGCCGATGAATGACTGGCAGCAGAAGCTGCTGGCGGTTTTGATTCTGGCTTTTATCCTCATCATGAACGTCATTGCCACCAAATTCGGAGGAATCATCCAGACTGTTGCGACTGTTGGCAAGCTGATTCCGGTGGCGGGTATCATCGGTGTGGGTCTCTTCTCGAATTTGGCTCCCGGTTTTGGGGGGATTGGGGCATCAGCAGCGGGTACGGGTTTTGGGGTGGCGGTTCTGGGTACGCTATGGGCATATGACGGCTGGATCGGGGTGACCAATATGGCGGGAGAAATCAAAGATCCGGTTAAGACACTGCCAAAAGTCATTTCAATCGGGGTTATGTTTGTTATTGCAGTATATGTCCTGTTCAATATTGCAATTTTCAAGGTGCTGCCCTACGATCAGATTGTTTCTTCCAAGACTCCGGGAGCTGACGCGGCTGAGGCGTTATTCGGAAGCGGCGGCGGGGCTTTTATTACGGCAGGAATTATCGTGTCGGTACTTGGTGCGCTGAACGGGTACTTAATGACCGCTGCGCGGGTGCCTCAGGTAATGGGGGAGCAGAATCAGATTCCTTTTTCCCGTGTACTCCGCAGCATCCATCCCAGGTTCCAGACTCCGGCCAACGCGCTTATTTTTCAGAGTGTGCTGGCGGTGATCTATATTTTCTCGGGAACCTTTGACACCCTAACGGACTTGCTGGTATTTGTGTTATGGATTTTCTTTACCATGGGTGTGTTTGGTGTATTCATCTTGCGTAAGAAGATGCCGGCTGAGAAGGGGCGTTACCGTGTGCCGCTCTACCCGGTTACTCCGATCATCGGAGTGGCAGGCGGGCTCTATATTCTGGGCAGCACGATTGTCAGTGACCCGCTGCGCTCTCTTATTGGAATAGGGATTACCCTGGCCGGACTCCCGGTCTACTATGCTCTTTCGCGCAAAAACCAGTAATCAACAAAGACCGCAGCTGGTAAAGTGCGGTCTTTGTCACATCTCTTAGGGGAAGCCTGATCTAGCTATGCTCTGCGATCTGCACCTCGAAGCCGTCCGGGTCCAGCACATAAAAGAACTGCAGGCTGGGATTCGGTGAAACGGGTCCGCGCGCTACGGGGATGCCCTGGCTATTCAATTCTTCGATTGCCCGGTCCAGAGATGCTACTTCGAACCCGACGGACACTCCGCATTCCGGCTTCAGAGCCTGTTCGGTTCCCTGAATCAGCTCGATCTTGGGCTGTCCCTCTGTCCCTAACATCACAATCTGTCTTCCTCTGCTCTCAAATCTGCGTTCAATGGGTAGTCCCAAGATCCGGTGATAAAAATGAAGAGAAGCCTCCAGATCGCGTACCCGAAGCGTGAACCAATTTAGTTTTAAAATCATAAGGCCGTGTCCTCCATTTCAGCGTGTGATTGTTCTGATGGTTTCATTATACGTTATAATCTGCTCAAAAGAATATTGACAGACGGATTTCAAAGAGGTATGATATAAGAGTTCCCTTTGAGATTGATTTTGGGAATTCAATATTATGGACTCTTAGCTCAGTTGGTAGAGCAGTAGACTCTTAATCTATTTGTCCAGGGTTCGAGCCCCTGAGAGTCCATCACAGAAAGAACGGCAGCGATGCCGTTTTTTTGCTGTTCAGGCAGCAGTCTCCATTCCTAACAGTAAAGCATAACAAAAAAGAGAGCCTCCGTTCAGTGATATGATCCCCTTATAGTAGACAGAAAAAAGCAAGCCGATTAATCTGTCTACTATGGAGGGGATTTTTTTATGGGCGAAATGAGAAAAACATACGATGAGAAGTTTAAGAAAAAAACAGTTGACCTTTATCTCAAAAAGGGCCTTGGATATAAAAATGTAGCACGAGAAATGGGAATAAACGAGTCCTTAGTTCGGCGATGGGTGAGGCATTTTGAGGCGGAGGGATTGAAGGGACTTGAAGAAAAACGGGGTAAAGCGAAAGGACTAGGCATGGGCAGACCCCGAACACGTCCCGAAGACCCAGAGGTCAAGCTTAAGCGCCTTGAAGCGGAAAATGAAATGCTAAAAAAGCTCTTACAGATGTGAAAGGAGGAATGGAGGCAGTACCGAGCAGCAAAAAATTCGAGGTGATTAAGGAGCTGCTGCAGAAGAAATATAGCCTCATCCTATTATGTAAGTTAGCTGGGGTATCTAGAAGTGGATTTTACAAATGGATGAACCGGCAAACATTTGTTTCACCAAAGCAACGCGAAGATGAAGCCATGAAACTTAAAATAGTCGAATGTTATGAGAAACTCAAAGGCATTTACGGATACCGCAGAGTGAAGATTTGGCTGAAGCGGAGCTATGCCATCCACATGAACCACAAGCGTGTGCAGCGGCTTATGGGTGAGCTGGGGATTCAGGCAGTCATTCGGAGGAAAAGACCTTACTACGGCAAGAAAGAGGCTTACGTCATCTCTGAGAATCACTTGAACAGAGAGTTTAACGCAGACCTGCCGAACCAAAAGTGGGTCACGGATATTACCTATCTGATCTTTAAGGGGCAAAGACTCTACCTCTCAGCGATTAAAGATCTCTTTAATAATGAAATTGTAGCGTACCAAATTAGCCCTAAGAACGATTTAAAGCTGGTGTTAGATACGGTCAAAAAGGCGAGGAGACGGCGGGAGACCCAAGACGTTCTATTGCACAGCGACCAGGGGTTTCAGTATACGTCCCGCCAATACAGCAACCTGCTTAAGCGATATGAGATAAAGGCCAGTATGTCCAGAAAAGGGAACTGCTGGGACAATGCCTGCATGGAGAACTTCTTCAGTCATTTTAAAACCGAATGCTTCTACCTCCACTCCTTTCACTCTTCCAAGCAGGTGAGGCATGCCGTTCAGCAATATATCCACTTTTACAACCATGCACGTTTCCAAGCGAAACTAAACAACCTGAGTCCCTATGAATACCGAACTCAGGCTGCTTAAAATATTGCTTTTTATTTGCTGTCTACTTGACAGGGGTCACTTCACAGCAGGAGACTCTCTTTTTCTTATACATCATAATCGTTCGGGGGTTCCCCTAGTCTCCAGATAGGCAATGCCAAGTCCGCCGGTTACGGGGTTGCGGTAAGTCTCACAGGACACATCGAATACCTGTCCGATCAGCTCCTTGGTTAGAATATCTTCAGGCTTGCCGCTGGCAGCAACTTGCCCGTCCTTCATAACATATAGATAATCACAATATTCCGCAGCGAGGGTAAGGTCATGGAGTGCAGCGAGAATTCCGATATCCAGCTTTTTGACGATATTAAGAATCTGCAGCTGGAATTTGATATCCAAGTGGTTGGTCGGTTCGTCGAGAATCATGAATTCCGGCTGCTGGGCAAGGACACGGGCCAGAATGACACGCTGCTTCTCTCCGCCGGATAATGAATTATAGCTGCGGTCTGCATGGCCTTCCAGATTAACCCTGCGCAGCGCACCGGAGACGATGCTCTGATCCTCCTGATTGTCAGTCTCGAGCATTCCTTTGTGCGGGGTTCTGCCCATGGCTACCATTTCCCGTACAGTGAAGTCGAAGCTCAGTTCGTTGAACTGGCCGACCACACCCAGCTTTTGCGCGACGACTTTGGGGCTTGATTTCATAACATTGAGTTCAGAGAGAAAGACGTCACCCTGCCGCGGTTTGATGACTTTATAAATGCTCTTCAGGAGCGTGGATTTGCCGCAGCCGTTGGGTCCGATCAGGCCGACAAACTGCTTGTTGCGGACTTTCAGGGATACATCGTTCACAATATTTACAGTGGAGAAGGAAACCGATAAGTGATCAACGTTTAAGTTCATTAGGACTTACCTCCAAACGCATAGCCTTTTTTGACCAGCATGTACATGAACATAGGGGCTCCAATCAAGGCGGTAATGATCCCGATCGGGAGCTCGACATTCGGGACAATGGTCCGGGCGATAACATCCGTCCAGATCAGGAAGATGGCACCAAACAGGATGGATGCCGGCAGCAGTCTCCGGTGGTCAGAGCCGACCAGCCCTCTAACCAGATGGGGGATGATCAGACCTACGAATCCAATCATTCCGCAGCTTGCCACCATGATGCCGGTAATCAGCGCAGTAATGATCATATAGGTTTTGCGGTAGGCGCCGAGTGAAATCCCCAGTGTAACCGCAGCTTCATCGCCAAGCAGCATTGCGTTCAGGACGCGGAATTGCAGCAGGAAAAAGAAGACGGCAAGCACGATAGCTATCGCAATCAGCGGCAGCTTATCCCAGCTGGAGGCGGCCAGGCTACCCATGGTCCAGAAGGTAACAGTCTTAATGCCCTCTGCGTTGTTGGCAAAATAAACAATGAAATTGGCAAAGGCGGTACATAATGCGTTTATGACCATCCCGGCAAGCACGAGCTTGACCGAGGTCATTTTGCCTCCGGCATTTGCCAGCAGCAATACGAGCAGTGAAGCACCGACTGCACCGGCGAAGGCCCAGAAGGCAACACCCGTCTGGCCCAGCAGCCCCATGGACCCGAAGCCAATCAGGATGGCGAACGTAGCACCGAGCGAACCTCCTGAGGAAATACCTAGTATGTATGGATCAGCCAGCGGATTCTGTACAGCAGCCTGCATAATGGTACCGCACAGCGTAAGGCCGGCACCGATGAACATTGCCATCAATACACGGGGAAAACGGATTTTCCAGATGATATCGACAAAGGAGCCGGAGGTCAGATCCTGAACATCTCCAATTTGAATGCCTGTAATGTGGTGGAGCAGAATCCGGTAGGATTGTGAGACGGGAATATCCACCTGTCCAAAGGATACAGCTGCGCCAGCCGACAGAATAGTAATTATGAATAGAGCAATAATCACTGTCATAAATCCGTAGCGGCTGTTAATGATGGATTGCTTTGGTTCTGATTGTAAAGCTATCTCATTTTGCATCGCATTCATAAAACTCCTTCGTTGATTTGTTTTAATTTAAAATATATCTCAAAGTGAGAATGATTGTCAATGAGAATTATTATCATTGACAGATGCCCCTGCTTTCTATATTCTACGAGTTACGTACATACAGAAAAGGGGACAAGGATAATGAGAAATGTATTCAAAAGATACGCACCGCTCATGGCAGTTTTACTGATGGCGGTAATGATTGCCGCATGTTCATCGAACACGAAGAATGAGAATGCGGCAGCGAGTACAGCTGCACCAACTAATAGCAGTAACACCGCCGCAGAAGAGACTGCTGCTCCAAGCACGAAGACCGTCTACCCGCTCACAATCGAGAACTTCACCAATAGTGGTGAAGGAACAGAATGGAAGGCTAAATCCCAGACTTTTGACAAGGCGCCTGAAAAGGTAGTGGCCAATACTCAAGGAGCTGCCGAGCTGCTAATTAAACTGGGACTTACCGACAAAATGGTAGGCGTTGCCGCGCTTTACGGTGCGGGAGATCCGGCTGTCCAGGAAGAGTTCAAGAAGATTCCTGTCATCTCCAAAGAGTATGCCAGTAAGGAGCTCGTTGTCGGAGCAAGTCCTGATCTGGTTCTGGGACGCAGTGACCTGTACGCGGATGCGGATTGGGGCGTAGGGACAGTTGAGGGCTTAAACGAGCTGGGGATCAAGACGTTCGTGCAGAACACCAGCGTTAAGGGAGCTACGCTCGACAGCCTGTACAAGGATATCGAACAGCTGGGTCAAATCTTTGATGTCCAGGAGAACGCAGCTGCTTATATCGGGGAATTGAAACAGCGTGCCCAGACGTTAAAAGACAATTCAGCAGCAAGTGGAGAGAAAACCTTTGCTTATGTTTCCGACGGCGGAAATGGGGCAATAGCGATCTATAGCGGGAATGTTGATACATTTGCAGGCGATGTACTGGGATTGCTTGGACTCAGAAACAGCTTTGGTACCGTTACGGGAGAAATCAGCAAGGAACAGCTGATTGCTACCAACCCGGATGTCCTGCTGCTCTCGGTTTATACCGGGGGGGTTGATCCGGAAAAGACGCTGAAGGCCTTCTATGCGGATCCGTCACTGCAAAGTCTGAATGCCATCAAAAACAAAACGATTTATCCGATCGACTTCAACCAGTTCTGGGGATACAGCTATTCCATATTTGACGGGGCTGAGAAGCTTGCATCTGAACTGCTTGCTAAGTAATAAGACAAGCTGGTGAATAGATTTACAGTAAGCAGGCAGGGGGTCACGTGAGTGACAATCCAGCCTGCTTTTTTATGTTCAGACTGGACACTATTGAATTTAAATTTTGAATATTCAGCAATTTAAAGATAGAATAATGTCATTAAAAGATCAATAACGATAACAGCTTGGGGGAACCGAACAGTGGAACTGGGAATAAGTACGTTTGTTGAAACAACGCCGGATGTGAACACGGGTAGGACGATGAGTCACGCGGAACGGCTCCGTGAAGTAGTGGAGGAGATCGTTCTTGCAGATCAGGTTGGCCTGGATGTATACGGTGTGGGCGAGCATCACCGGCCGGATTTTGCCGCATCCTCTCCTGCGGTTGTGATGGCTGCGGCGGCAGCTCTGACTAGCCGGATACGCCTAACCAGTGCTGTAATGATTCTATCATCCGCTGATCCGGTCCGTGTCTTTCAGGACTTTGCCACGCTGGACGGTCTATCCAATGGACGGGCAGAGATTATGGTCGGCCGCGGTTCATTTACGGAGTCCTTTCCGTTATTCGGCTGCGATCTGAACGACTATGAAACCTTATTCGAAGAGAAGCTGGAACTCTTGATGAAGCTCCAGGCATCGGAGCGCGTAACCTGGGAAGGCCAGCACAGACCAGCTATACATAATCTGGGGATTTATCCTCGTCCGGTACAGCAGCCTCTGCCAGTATGGATTGCCAGTGCAGGGAGTCCCGAGTCAGCGGTACGGGCAGGGGCACTTGGTCTGCCTTTCGCGCTGGCGATGATCGGACCTGTACGTCCTTTGCAATTTGCTTCGCAAGTACAGCTCTATAAAAAAGCAGCAGCTGAGGCGGGCTATGACAGCATGAAACTGCCGGTTGCGGCGCACGCTCATGGATTTATCGCGGAGAGTACACCGAAGGCTATTGAACAGTTTTTCCCTTCGACGTATGCCAGAACCAATGTTAGAGCGGTTGAGAAGGGGCTCCCCCCTTACACACGTGCAGATTATGACGCGGCAGCCAGCTTTGAAGGAGCCTTATATGTTGGCGACCCGGAGACTGTGGCGGACAAAATCATTCATTTGCGCAAGCATGTAGGAGTTACGAGATTCCTTCTGCATGTGCCGCATGGCACGATGGATCACGCTCATGTCATGGAGGCCATCCGGCTTCTCGGAACTGAAGTGGCACCCCGGGTGCGGGAGGAGATCATGCGCTGGGAGAATAGCCGATAAGCAGCGTCGGTTTTTTGCAATACGGTTGACAGGGTTTCCTGATACGATACGGATAGCACTTATCTACAGGGAGGTTGTTCGGTAATGAGTAAGCTGTCCATTGAAGATTTTCAGGAAATCAGATGTTGGATGTACCGGAATGCACGGCCGCTTGATTTGGCAAGATGGCAATATCATTTTGAGAAGGGGAGCGCAGAACAAGTTCTTCAGGCCCTGGAGGCCTATCGCAACCGTGATAAAGGATTTGGTCATGCTTTAGATGCGGATAATTGGAATCCCAATTCTTCACCGTATACAACTGGAATTGCGGTTGCCATACTCCATGAAATTGGGATTGCTGATGCACATCATCCTCAAATCACAGGTATTCTGGCTTACCTTGAGCACTGTGAACCGTTTTCTGAGCAAGGCTGGCTGTTTACCATACCATCCAACAGTGATTTTCCCCATGCACCCTGGTATACCTATAGCGAACAAAATAACATCGACAATGGCTTCCACGCTACTGCAGGTTTAGCCGGTTTTATCTTAAAGTTTGCTGACCCTTCTTCCGGATTGTATACGAGAGCCCTTGCCCTTGGTGATAAAATGATGGATAAGCTCAGGAAGTCAGGACAACTCGAAAGCCATGAGCTTGGCGGTTATGCTACCTTTCTCCGGGATGTAGAGTCGGCAGCCTTAAACGGCAGATACAATTGTGATGAACTTGCGGTAAGGCTGCAGGAGTTGGTAAATGATGCGATTGAAAGAGATCCCGCCAAGTGGCCGGTCTATTCGATGAGGCCGTCTATGTACATATCGTCTGCAGCTAGTATTTTTTATAAAGGGAACGAAGAGATTATGGAAAAGGAGCTTGATTACATCCTTCATTCCAGAACTGGCGAGGGTGTATGGGATATTATGTGGAATTGGGCGGATTACCCGAATGCGTTCGCGGTAGCTGAAAACTGGTGGAAAGCAAATTGGGCCATTCACAACGTGTTGCTGTTAAGGGAGTTCGGGCGAATCGAGGTTTATGTGAACCCGATTCTCACTTTTACTTCTTCCAGTTAAACCCTCCGCTATCCCTTGAGAGCTCTTTCGATGTTAGATTTATCAACTGTTCTTCAATGGCTGAAAAGCTGGCTAATCCGCAAAGCAAGCTTGCGGTGATAGTTAGCCCAAACAGATTATACAGAAACGGGAAGAAGAACAGCACCAGCCCGGTTGCCTTGTTGGCATATGTATGTATGAAAGCCAGAGTACGGTATTTAAACCACCCAGTAATCAAAGAGCTGATGCGTACCAGGGCAATAGCGCTGATCCAGCATATAATCCACCAGGGAAACTGAAGAACCGGCAGGAAAACATACAGTATAGCACCTATGAAAATAGCATCGGCCACACTGTCGAGACTCGCCCCGAATGAACTGGTGACCATCGCTTTTCGTGCAATATATCCATCCAGAGCATCGCTTGCCCCGCATAGGAGATAGGAGATACAAAACAGGGCAGAAAACGGTTCTAGAAACAGCAGAATCATGGAGCCGATCATCCGCATGGCGGTGAGAATATTAGGGATATGTTTTATTTTCAGCCCTCCAGGCACCAACCAGATTTTTATTCCAGCATTACCGCACACATGAATCTCTTAACAATGGTGAGGGAATCTTATTATACTGTGATATGGTAAAAAATACAGCGAAAAAACGCCCCAGGAGATACAACCTCCGGGAGCGTTCTTTATAAATAAACCGACTCAGGTAATTGAGGCTTCGTAGATCGCCTGTGTGGATTTTGCGAGCAATGCGTTGAATTCATCATCTGTCTGCTCGTCACTGAGCCCCTGTGATAAGGCACGTGAGAAGCTGGCGATTAATCCGTGGTTACGCGCCAGCTTTTCATTAGCCTCCGCTTGGGTATAGCCGCCGGACAATGCCACGACCCGTACCACATGCGGCTCCTGGATCAGCTCACTGTAGAAATTGTCTTCCGCCGGTAAAGAAAGCTTCAGCATGACTTTGACGTCTTTGCCAAGAGTGGATAAATGAGTTAAAAGCTCGTCCTTTAATATCTTTTCCGATTGTGCCTTATCGCTACTATGAATATCCACTTCCGGTTCGATGATCGGCACCAGACCATATCCGGCAATTTGCTTCGCGAAAGCGAACTGCTGCTCTACGACTTCATGAATGCCGCCAGGGTTGGCTTCCTTAATCAGTGAGCGCATTTTGGTCCCGAAAATATTTTTTTGGACGGCCCGCTTCAAAAGCTCATCCAGCCCGGGGATGGGCTTCATGAGTTGAACCCCATTGTTAGGCTCCGCCAGTCCCTGATCGATTTTGAGAAAAGGTACAATGCCTTTCTGCTCCCAGAGGTAATCGGCGGTGAACTGGCCGTCAATGGTAAGATCCATCGTGTTTTCGAAAAGAATCGCACCTAGAATGTGCCTGGAATCAAATGTCGGACTTTTGATGATCCGTGTCCTCATCGCATGCACCAAGGTAAACATTTCCTGTTCATTAGTGTAACGGTCTTCACGGATACCGTATTGCAGCAGTGCTTTCGGAGTGCTTCCTCCGCTTTGATCCAAGGCTGCAATAAAGCCGTTCGCATGTTGAATCCGCTCTAACTGTTTCGTATTCATGGATGTTTCTCCTCTCGTTTACATAGATTTGGAGATCAACTTGAACCTGTTTATTATATCATTACTGCGTGAATGTATACATTTTTGGTGCATTAGACGGAAACTCTCCTTAACTTGCCACTGAGGAATTCCTGGGAAATAGCCTTCTCATGAAGGCGTTTCCAAAAGACTGCACGTTGTATCTCGAAAAAATATTGTAATTATTTAGTAAAAGGTATATCATCGTCAAAAATGGATAATCCAACCTTTGTCTTCGTCTTAACTAAAACACATGGGAGGTTTTGATGATGCAACGCTCTTTATCTGATTGCCGTGCTTTAGTAACAGGGGCTTCCGGATTTATAGGCGCCTGGCTAACTCGTCATCTCGTTGATCTGGGTGCTGAAGTAACCACTATTTTGAGCGAGTTCAACCCGCGAAGCCAGTTTGCAAAGCTGGGATTGGACAAGGAGATTCGATGCTATTATGGGTATATTACCGATTACAACCTGATTGAACGTGCAATTACAGACGGGAAAATAAATACTGTCTTTCACCTCGCTGCAGTTTCCCTTCAAGACTTGGCCTATCAAATCCCCTGGCAAACTTTTGAAACCAATGTAAAGGGTACCTATAATCTACTGGAGGCTTGCCGTGTTCACCAGGACCAGGTATCGAAGATAATAGTTGCGTCCAGTGACAAGGTATACGGTGACAGTCCAATTCTCCCCTATTACGAAGATATGCCTATTCAAGGCAGAAATCCCTACGATGTATCTAAGGCTTGTTCCGATCTTATTGCTCAAAGTTATAGACACAGTTTTAATATGCCTATAGCTGTAGGCCGTTTCGGCAATATTTATGGTGGTGGCGACTTGAATTACCGCCGTTTAATTCCCGGCACCGTACAACGGCTATACGCAAAGCTGCCTCCAGTGATTAGAATTCCTTCAAACGGGATATACATGAGAGATTTTTTGTATATTCAAGATTTGGTTGCCGCTTATATGGCTATGTACCATTTTGTAGATAGGGAAGGAAAGGGTGACGATTTTAATTTTGGAACAGGTAAGTTGTGGGACATCAAACAAGTGATTGAGATCATTCAGCGTGCCATGAATCTTGAATATATTGAACCATTATATGAACATCAAAAAAACAGTGAAATCTTGCACCAGCACCTGTCACCCGAAAAAGCAAAATTTATGCTCAACTGGTCCGCAGAAACTTCGCTTGAAGAAGGAATCAGAAACACAGTGGAGTGGTACTGCAATTATTGGAATCCTGATGGTTCCAATAATGCTGTGTTGGGGATAGTTTAAAGCATTGGATTAATGATCTGACGTATGTGAATTGAATTATAAAAGCAGTCACTTATGCTGAAATCATTCAGCTGTGGAATCGGACGGAACGACAAAAAGGCGTTCAATGAACGCCTTTAGATTAGAAAGGCATTAATAAATCTTGTTCAGCAACTCAATCACTTCATTAAGGCTGAGACCAAAGGACTTGTAGTAGGATGTATCGCTCTCCATTTGCTTCATGACCAATTCGTTGCGTATCCGCAGCATATCGCCCCGCGAGAAATCGGCTACAAAACATCCCTTACCTGTTACCGTATTTATCAAACCGCTTCGTTCAAGTTCTTCCCAAGCTTTCTTAACGGTAATTACGCTAACATTAAGCTCCAGAGCTGCCTGACGAATGGGCGGTAGACAAAAACCGCTTTCCAGCTCGCCTTTCAGAATTTGTGCGCTGATCTGTTCGTAAAGCTGCTGATAAATCGGTTTCTCGGAAGTATTCGAAATTGTTACATTCATAATATCTCCACTCGTTGGAATCTTTTTACCGCAATCCGGTAGGCAATCATTGTGAATACAATGAAAATTACGAGGCCCGCCATCAGAATGGATAGCTGCAGCGCTATATTATCCGTCCCGGAGCCATAGAAAATGTCGTTGACCCAAGGACTCTGGATTCCGGCCCATTGGGCAACTCCTGCAAAAAGTACAGCGGCCGCAGTAGCTGTGATGGTTGCAGCACCATACTTATACGCCGTCTTGTAATGCATGGATATAAATACGATGTTGAAGATCGCAAGCATAATAAGGCATAACCCCCAAAAGCCCAAATAAGGCGCATAGAAGAAGTATGTCAGATTAGGGTACAACCGAAACGTAAAAATACTGAAGAGCATTGCAAGGAGAAGGTGCATGAGTTCAAGAATGACAATAACGGTGATCCTGGACTTCACAATGTCTTTTTTGGTCACAGGCATTATCGTACTAAACATTAAATCATTCTGGCTTTTAAATCCGCCAAACATGTTCGGTACCGTTATGAAGCAGAAATAAAGCGGCACGAGAAAATAGATCCAGCCGGGAATAAGCATTAAGGCGCCCATAATTAAGGGTAATACGAAGAACCAGAGGTTTACCCCTAATTTCAAATCTTTCATCACCAAATTATACATATTCATCCTCCTTTTTTTTCGCGAAGTAGATCATGATTTCATCGAGGCTCGGCGTGGCGGCCCTTAGGTTGGAGAGTGGATCCATGTCTTTGGTATGAATCAATCCGGTAAAGCCGAAGGAGTTAGTTTTGTAGGAAATCAAATGTTCCTTCACTTCACTCAATTGGGCTTCACTGCCACTGAGTAAGCGGTAGGACTCTTTAAACTCGTTTTTCTCGGAGCTGGCAATGATTTGTCCGTGCTCAATGAAGGTTATATAATCCGCACATCTTTCCAGGTCGGAGGTAATATGTGTAGAGAAAAGAATGCTGATCTCGCCGCCCATAATGAGCTCCTGAAAGATATCGAGCAGATCGTCTCTTGAGACAGGATCGAGTCCGCTGGTCGGTTCATCCAGAATGAGCAGCTTTGCGCCATGCGATAAAGCTAGGGCCAAGCTGTACTTTACCTTCATCCCTCTGGATAGCTCCGCTATTTTTTTGTTCTCATCCAGCTTGAATCTCTTTAGATAATTGTAGTATGTTTCATCATTCCAATTTTTATAGAATTTCTTTGTAATATCGGTCAGCGTCTTAATCTTGCTCCGTGTATAGAAGTCGATATCACCGAATGCGCATCCGATTTCCTGCTTCAATTCAATTTCGTGATCAGCGATGTTCTTGCCAAGAATGTAAATCTCGCCGTTATCAACTTGAACCATGTTCAAGATTGATTTTATAGTGGTTGTTTTTCCTGCGCCATTGGCTCCGATGAAACCCATGATGTAGCCTTTCTCCAATTGAAAAGATACATCTTTGATCTGAAAATGAGGATATCTTTTATTTAAATTTCTAATATCTAGTGCCAGCATACTATACCTCCTCGAAAAATTGTGTATCCCGTGCATACACAATGTATCACGGGTCTTTTACACTAGTCAATGGGCATTTTGTATGAGATTCCATACATTTACATTTTTCTAGTAACATTTGTAACTGTATTAAATGCTAGAATTTGATAAATATAGGATGTAAGCGTTCAATAAATTGACTGGGGGAATAGTTGTGAAAAAATTAACAAAATTATTGTTGGTAGCCGGAATTTCTTTGGCGGTTGTTGGCGTTGGTAACAGCGGCGCTCTTAACAATGTATCTTCCGCAGCAAGCGCACCGCTCAAAGTGGGCCGGGTAGAGGCTGCAGCCCATGGCACAAAGTGCTTCACAGTAGCGGTTGCGGTTGTACAGAACGGCGTAATCGTAGCAGCTTCGCTGGACGACTATCAATTCCTGAGCACAGATGTGGCAACGGGAGTGCCTAACTCTGATAAGGATTTCGGACAGAATTATAAAGATCCTAACATGGTTCTGGCTTCCAAAAAGGCTAATGCCGAATACTATAGCGAGCATATGAAAGAAGAAGCGAAGTCCACAGTTAGTTACGACAAGAACATGGCTGCCATTGAGAAATTTGCGACAGGCAAAACCATCAAATCACTTGAACAAACCCTTACTTACAAAACTAAGGAGCAAGTGGTTGACGCTGTCAGCGGAGCAACACTTGTAGATACCCAAGGCTACTTAAAAGCAATTCTTGCTGCAGCTAAAGCGGCTAAATAAACTACCGCACGCGTCAAACGGCGCAGACACCTTCACAGGCTATAGCTGTGAAGGTGTCTTTTTTGTTGTAGGCTAAACCATGAGACACCAGCAGCTTTCTTATAAAAATTTTACATGAAATAGTTTTCACTGTATTGTAAAATTACGCCATGATAGGGTTCAAAAGCCCGCCATTATGCGGTTCTGCCTGTTGCGTTAGGGTGAGCTCCAGACTACCAGGCATATGAATATATTTTACCTGGAGCCGCTTGGTGGTATGATAGAAAGTGGGGTGAAATGAATAATGAATAATGAGACAGTCAACGAGGAAACAGGCAGCAACCCGCCCGAGATGACCGAAGAGAAGTGGAATGAGCTTCTGAAGGCGGTTCACCATAATGGTATGGTGGCTTTGAAAATGTATTTTAAAGATGTGGATAGTCAAGTCTTGAACTTGCAAGCCTACGGGCCAGTGTTCCTGTATCATGTAAAGGACGAGTCCGGGGATGTCTATTCAACCGGTTTTTTCCTTCGTGAACTGGTAGGGCGCTTTCAGTCGGATAAGAGTCCTGAGGTCTGGGTGTCCTCCTTCTTCCATGAAATGATGAAGACCAAGGGAGGCCAGCCGCTGCCAAAACAGCCGGAGAGTGAAGACGAGGCTAAGGCGGTTATTGACAATCAGGTAATCCCGCTGTGCATTAAGACGGTAGAAGAAGAATTCGCACCGGAAAAGGTGCATGCAGGATTGGCCTTTAACGAAACTCACGGTCCTGTTTTTGAAGCAGGCTTCCCGGATATCACCGAAGGCAATAATGTCTGCGCGATTCCGCTTCAGCTGCTCTATACGCATTATCAGCTGAACCGCGACCCTTCCGAGCTGCTGCTTCAGGGGATGTACAATATCCGTAAAGAGCATGGCTTGGAATAAAGCGGATTGGGACTGATGAGCAGGATTAAGCCTGGGCTTATAGCCTGATCCTATCCAGCACAAAGAGACGGCAGGAGTCTGCCGTCTCTTTGTGCTATTGCAGGAATTAGAGAAGTGATGAAGCGTTAAGCTTATAGAGCCTTGTCGTCGATAGAGTTCAACCAGCCCTCGATATCCCCGATCACAGAGCCGACACAGCCGTCTTGGAACGGTGAGATGAGTCCGGCCAGTTCTACGAGTTCAACAAAGGACTTACTGCCTCCAGCCTTACAGAGCGTCAAGTAATCACTCCAGGCATGCGCGAAATCTTCACCAGAGCGTTTCCAGAACTGGAAGGCGCAGAGCTGGGCCAATGTATAATCAATATAGTAAAAAGGGCTGCGGAAAATATGGGTCTGCTTCTGCCAGAATCCGCCGTGCTCCAAGTAGCTGTTGCCGCCGTAGTCGCGGTGCGGCAAGTATCTCTGCTCAATATCCCGCCAGGCCTGTTTGCGCTCAAGCGGCGTCGCTTCAGGATGGCTGTATACATAATGCTGGAATTCATCAACGGCAACGCCGTAAGGAATAAACTCCAGGCTGCCCGCCAGATGGTTGAACCGGTACTTATCCGCATCTTCTTCAAAGAACAGGTTCATCCACGGCCAGGCAATAAACTCCATGCTCATTGAGTGGATCTCTGCGGCTTCGTAGGTAGGAAACGCGTACTCGGGCACAAGCAAGCTGCGGCTGGTATACACCTGGAAGGCGTGGCCTACTTCATGAGTCAATACATCGATATCTTCTGAGGTTCCGTTAAAGTTAGAAAAAATGAACGGCGCTTGATACTTGTTGAGATAGGTGCAGTAACCGCCGGATTGCTTGGCGCTTTTGCTTAACAGATCCATAAGCTCGTTGCTTTGCATAAATGTAAAGAATTCGTCCGTTTCGGGCGAAAGCTCTTTATACATTTTCGCACCATTAGCCAAAATCCACTCCGGGTCGCCCTTTGGCGTGGCATTGCCGCTATTAAAGGTAAGGCTCTCATCATAGAACTTCAGCGTATCAAGACCCAGGCGCTCTGCCTGACGCTGCTTCAATTTCTGGGCTACCGGAACGATTTGCTCAAGCACCTGTTTGCGGAAGCCTGCAACCATACTGGCGTTATAATCCGTACGGTTCATCCGGTCATAACCAAGCTCAACAAAGCTTGGATAGCCCAGCTTATGGGCAATTCTCGTGCGTACTTTAACCAGCTCGTCAAAAATGCGGTCAAATTCGCCTTCATGCTCGGCCATAAAGTCATATCTGGCAGTAAACGCGCGTTTACGCAGATCGCGGTCCAGTGACATTTCAAAAGGAGCGAGCTGTGACAGGTTCCGTTCCTCTCCCTCAAACATAATTTTGGCCGAGGCAATGAGCTGAGTGTATTCCGTAGACAGCCTGTTCTCCAGCTGCAGGTCCTCGATAATTTCAGGGCTGAACGTCCGTAGAGAGATCTCCGCAAGAGCGAATAGCTGTTTCCCCCACTCCTGCTCGAACTCAGCTCTATACTTGGAGTTAACGATACCCTTGTAGAAGTCCGTTATGTATTCCTGGAAGATAGGAACAATCTCATCAAAAAAATCCTGCTCAGCCTTGTAGAATGTATCCTCAGTATTAATGGAATGGCGGATATAAACAAGGTTTTGCAGAGTATCAAATTCGCTGCGAAGCTCATTGAGCGCGACGATGGAAGCCTTTTGTTCCTCTAAGGTGTCTGCTTCCAGGCCTTTCAGGAGTGAGGTGAATTCAAGCTTAAGCTTGTCTACATCGGGACGTTTGTATGGATATTCAGTGAATTTCATGTTACAGTCAACATCCTTTCTCTACCAGATGAAGTATATTATACTATATGGAAGAAGAAACCAAAACTCGGAAAATGATATACTCACATGTTAAGCGTCTTCATCAGCGCGATAAATAATCCGATAAGCGGCGAGTAGTGCCGGTCACGGTTATAGGAATAGTAGATATGCCGCTGAAAATGGTATTCTGGAATTGGACGTATCATTAATTTGCCTGTTGCAACTTCATCAGCTACCGCAAGCCGTGAAATGAAAGACACATGCCGGCCGCTCATCAGTGATTGCTTAATGGCCTCTAGAGAATCGAGCAGAATATGGACGCGGGGCTCAACCCCGCAGGCTTCAAACCATTTGTTGGTCATTTGCCGGGTGCTGGATTGCATATCATGCAGAATGAAGTCCGCTGATGAGATCAGGGATGGGGTTAATTCGGACCGGTCCGCAAATTCATGATTGGGGGCAAATACCAGCACCAGCTCATCTTCGCATAAAGACTGGCTGTGCAGACTGGGCAGGTAAAAGGATTCCGTTGACAGGATTCCCAGATCGATCTCCTGATTGATCAGCATTTCTTTGATGTCGGGTGAAGACTTCACGGATAGCGATATTGTTGTCCCCGGATGCTGCTCCCCGAACAGGCTGAGGATTTTGGGCAGGATATAGGTGGCTGGGACGTAGCTTGCACCAATTTTCAGTATTCCGCGGCCTCCCTGACTGAATTCCTTAACGACCCGCTCCGCCTCGGCAGCCAGCGCATTGATTTTGACAGCATAATGAAGAAAAGCTCTTCCGCTTTCGGTCAGAATCATTTTATCCATTCTGGATTCAAACAGCTTCTCCCCGAGCTGCTGCTCCAGATTCTTCAGATGGTAGGTTACGGTGGGCTGCTTCAGCCCGAGCTCATCGGCTACCGTAGTTATTTTCTTATGCTTATACAGCAGTTCCACAATTTGCAGTTTAATCAAATTTAGATTCATTCCGTTCACTCCCCCTCTATTAGTTCAACGATAACATAGAAAAATTCTATGAATGTTAAAACTGATCAACAAGAAAGTTAATATCCGTCTTACATTCAGCTAACCCACCCAGAAGGGATATTAGAATAATGGAACCTTTGCTTGGTCTGGAAGTCACGGACCAGGCGGACCGGCAGCTGGGGGTAAGTGAGGTTATCCGCACGACCCAGGCCCTTGATGACTATGCTGACTTTATACCGCTTTGTCTCGAATGGCTGGAAAATGAACTGAAATAAACTAACAGGCGGGGAATACACATGAAATTGGAGCGATTAATCTCTATCATCTACAAGCTGCTGAATCACGAAGTATTATCTGCTTCCTGGCTGGCAGAGGAGTACCAGGTTTCCCCGAGAACCATCTACCGGGATATCGATGTAATCTGTGCCGCGGGCTTCCCGGTCGTATCGTATCAGGGAATGAAAGGCGGATACGGTATGATGGACGGCTACAAAATGGATAAAAGCCTGCTGGGCGCGTACGATGTCAATTCCCTGATTTCCGTGCTCAGCAGCCTTTCAACCGTGTTTGATGACGAACGTGCACAAGGGACTATCGAACGGCTGCAGACGATCGGGGAGGAGCATCAGACTGCGAGTCTGACCGTAGACTTTGATACCCGGCGGACGGAGCAGGACGCGCTTCGGCATTTACGCACAGCCATCACCGGACGGAACATTGTCCGCTTTGATTATGTTAATGCCCAGAATGAACGCACGACCCGTGATATGGAGCCGCTGCGGCTGCATTTCAAGTATCGCAACTGGTATATCTACGGGTACTGCCGGACCCGGCAGGACTACCGGGAGTTCCGGCTGTCACGGCTGCTGGATTTACAGCTGACCGGCGAAACCTTTGAGCCGCATCCGGATCTTCCGGTCGAGGCTGAATCTGCAGACAGAGGTGGACAGGGTCAAATGGAGGAGGTAGTGGTCCGGGTGGGTCCGGAGGCGATAGCGGAAGCGCTGGACCAGTTTCACCAGATGGATAGGCAGTTTCATCCCGACGGGAGCATGACGCTGCGGATTCCTGTCTGCCGGCCGCTGCAGGCACGATGGCTATGGAGTATTCTGCTGGGTTTTGGCAGCGGCGCCGTAGTACTCGAACCCCCTGCCCTGCGGAGCATCCTAAAAGAGCAGCTAATAAACACACTCAAACATTATGAAGAAGTATGACACGCTGTTGTCAAACTTCTTTTTTTATTATGGAATCAGCAACAACAACTTCAAATCTACTGCCAATCCAAAGGAGACGTTACGAATGAATCATCCGGAGCAAATGTTTAATTACCATACCTGGGCCAACCAGACGATCCTGGGGAGAATCAAGGAACTCCCGTCCGCTGTAATAAGTCAAGAAGTAGGAAGTTCTTTTCCCTCCATCGCCCATGCCCTTAGTCATATCTATGCAGTGGATAAAATGTGGTATCTGGTGCTGAATGGTACGGGTATGCCGGAGGCGCTGCAGGCAACCATTCCGCTGAATGGGACTATCCTGACTTCTGTGTACGAATACGCCGATATTTTTGCCGGGTTAACAGAGCAGTACAGACATTGGTTCAGCAGGCACACCGATTTGGAGCAGACCATCCAGCTGAATAATCCGTACATCGGCGTCCGTCAGACGAGCTTAGCGGAAATTATGTTGCACCTGGTCAATCACGGAACCTATCACAGGGGCAATATTACTACCATGCTGCGCCAGCTGGGCCATGCATCCACGATGACCGATCTTATTCTTTATCTGTATCAGGAGCCTGTACAGGCAGTTTAAGATGAATTTATTCAAGTAAGGTGTAGGGGGCTGATTTTTCTGTGCGCAGGAAATCGGCTCCTTTTTAGTTTGCAGTTTATATATTTGCCGCAATTTCATGTGGCGAATGGGCTTGATTTGGTATTATGGAAATAGAGAGGATGACACTCATCGGGTAGAAAGGAGCGTGAATGGCCTTAATGGAATTGGAAAATCTAATTCATGTAACATCGAGAGCAGAACTAAGAAGTTGGCTGCAGGAAAATTGTAAGACAGAGAAATCCTGCTACGTAGCAGTCAATATGACGCCGGCCCCGGATACGCTGCTGTATCTGGACGCGGTTGAAGAAGCTTTGTGCTTTGGCTGGATTGATGGTGTTAAAAAGAAAAGTTCGGAGGCAGTGCTGGTGCAGAGATTGTCTCCCAGAAGCAAAAGAAGCTCATGGACGGAATTAAACAAAGAACGTGTCCGCCGGCTCGAAAAGCTGGGCTTAATGAATGAAGAAGGAAGAAGGGTACTTCCTGCTATGGATCACGGGTCTTTTAAAATAGATTCTATCATCGAACAAAGGCTGCAGGAGGACAGAGAGGTATATGAGAACTTTCTGGCGTTTCCTGCCCTGTATTCAAGAATTCGGATTGACACCATACAGAGCTATAAACATCAGCCGGAGCTATTCAACAGCCGGTTAGACAAATTCATAACTAACACTAAAGCCAACAAAATGTACGGCCAATGGCATGATAACGGGCGCCTGCTGAATTATTAAGCTGTGCTGGATCGTATTACAAACCTTAACTTTACCGGGGAGGAACAAGCATGGAATACACCGCAAAAGGTCCCGACGATTATATCCTTCAGCTTCCGGAGGAACGCAAATCTGCGATAGAGAAGCTCAGGCTAACGGTTAAGCAGAATCTGCCAAGCGGTTTTGAGGAGACAATGGCCTATGGAATGATCGCCTATGTTGTGCCGCATCAGCTCTATCCGCCGGGTTATCATGTGAAGCCTGAGGAACCGCTTCCCTTCATAAGCATTGCTTCCCAGAAAAATTATATTGCACTGTATCATATGGGTATTTACATGATTCCGGAGCTGCTGGACTGGTTCCGGGAAGCGTATCCGAAGGTAGTTCCTACCAAGCTCGATATGGGCAAATCCTGTATCCGGTTTAAAAAGGTCAGCAGCATCCCTTATGAGCTCATTGCCGAGTTAAGCGGTAAGGTCACAGTTGAGGAATATATCGGGCGTTATGAGCGGGAGATTGCTTTGATTAAGAAGAAATAAAATGACCATTTCTGCTACAATCAATCTATTCTAGTACATGGAGAGTGACAGCATGGAAGATAACAAGATCACGTACGATTCCATTGACGAATATATTGCCAAAGCAGCACCTGAAGTAAAAGACCTGCTTGAGAGGGTAAGACAAGTGATTCAAGAGGCGGCGCCTGAAGCTAAAGAGAAGATCAGCTATCAGATGCCCACTTTTGAGCTGCATGGCAATCTGGTACACTTTGCGGCGTTTAAGAAGCACATCGGATTCTATCCGGCACCGCAGGGGATTGAGGCTTTTCAAGAGGAGCTGTCAGGTTATAAAGGAGCAAAGGGCTCCGTTCAGTTCCCCCTGGATCAGCCGCTGCCTTTTGATTTGATCGGCCGGATCGTTAAATTCAGAGCTGCAGAAAATAGTAAAAAAGCCGCCGGCAAACGGAAGTCCTAATCCGCTATAAGGGTCTTTTCCGCAAGTAAAATCAAGTAATGCAATTTCCATTTCTCCATAATGAATATAGGGCGGATGGAACGGGGTGAGCGGACAAATGTACGAGTGGCATAAGCAAATCCAAATAATCGTTGATGAAATTGACGTATGTATTAAACATCATAACTGTGAAGCCATAACACTACGGTTTCTCTCTCGAAAGCTGGGTTATTCCGAATTTCATACAACGAGAAAATTCAAAGAGATATCCGGTATGCAATTTAAGGATTATCTGCGGCATAGAAAATTAGCCTTTGCGCTAAAAGAGGTGCGGGATAGCGAAAAAAGCATTTTGGATATTGCTTTTGATTATGGTTTCTCATCACATGAAGCTTTTACCAGAGCTTTCAAGGGAACGTATGGTGTAGCTCCAAGTGAATACCGTAAAAAGCCTAAGCCTGTTGTTCTTCGAACCAAAATAAACCCTTTCGACCGCTACTTTTTCGGATTTGGAGAGATGGGTATGATGAAATCTGCGGCTGATGTCAAAATTTATTTTGTGACCATTCCTGCACACAAATTTCTACACATTAAAAACTATGAGAGTAACGGGTACTGGGATTTTTGGCAGAAGCAAAGTCTTATTCCGGGGCAGGACTGCGAAACCATCTGCGGCTTACTTGATAGTATCAAGGGCAAATTGGATGACGATGGCGGGAGCGAATCTAACAGCGGCAACGGTCAAATCATGGCGTACATTAATGACCCGGACGGCAGACTCTGCGATTGGGGGATTCCGCGTACAGAGTGTTATGGTGTCCGACTTCCTGTTGATTATGATGGCGAAGTACCCACACAAATGCTTATGATTGATGTTCCCGAAGCCGAGTATATTGTTTTTGAACACGGGCCCTTCGATTATGAGCAGGAAAACCGCAGTGTGGAGGAAAAGATGGAAAAGGCAATGGCAACTTTTGATTTTACAGGCACCGGATATTGCCTTGATACTTCCCCGGGTAGAATCATTTACTTTTTCTTTAATCCGGAACGGTATTTTAAGTATATCAGGCCAGTTCGGAAATCATAATCAATATAAACACCTGCCAAAGCGGTAGGTGTTTTTTTGGGAGTTGACTTTAACGTAACAGGAAGGTTTATGCTGGGGTTAGGGCTGTTCCGGCCGGAAGCCTGGATGTGGAGGAACGGTAGTGAAGATAAGTGAGTTTGCGGAAAAGAATCAGGTAACTACAAAAATGCTGCGCCATTACGATGAGATTGGACTGCTCAAGCCGTCAGCTATTGATCCAATGACCGGGTACCGTTTCTATGATGAAGAACAAGGACGATTGCTTCACTGGATTCTAATTCTGAAGAATCTGGAATTTTCGCTTGCTGAGATTAAAGCTGTGCTTACAGGTCCTGTCCGCAGTGAAGACTTGGTCAATCAGCTAATAAACAAACGGATTGAAATTACAAGCCATATGAATGAGCAGGTGCAGAAGAAAGTTCAAATCGACAGGTTAATTACATTACTTGAAAAGGAGGGGGTTCTGATCGGCCATCCATTTGAACTGTTACATATAACGCAGCAAAGTGTACATGAACTCAAAAAAAACATGCCCAATCTGGAAGTTTTCCTGGAATATACGTCAGAGCTGCTATCGGATTGCGCAGACAATGACCCTGTAGCGGTCATGCGGTTTGATATCCGCCACTTCAAGCATGTTAATGATGTATACGGCTTCGATGTGGGGGATCAGGTCATTGTAGCTTGCTACGAAATGATCAGAGAGAGTCTTGAGGGTTACAGGGAACGTGCATGCCTGGGACGGGCTCATGGTGACGAATTTATTGTATTTGTGCAAGCGGGCCGGGATGAACTTTATACCATCGCTCAATCGATAGGAAGGCAGATGGAGTTTTTTGACTTTCAAAGCGTCGGTTGTCTTGAGCAATTAGGCTGCAGGGTAGGCTTCATCTATGCTGAAAAAAGAACGGTGGATGATATCCGCAAACTGATTGAAGGTACGATGGAGACGATTCATATGGCCGCAGGAACAGGCAGCAAATATTCGGTTTTTGGCAAGGCATATATAGAGTAAACAGTTGTTTCAGTTGCCAACGCAATCTACAGTCCCGAAATCGGAAAATACAGGTCGCATTCACAGTAATGCTTATTGCCCTTGGCGTAGTTGACTGATTCGTAGCTGAATTTCTCTTCCAGATTA
This sequence comes from Paenibacillus tianjinensis, assembly GCF_017086365.1. NCBI lineage: Bacteria > Bacillati > Bacillota > Bacilli > Caryophanales > Paenibacillaceae > Paenibacillus > Paenibacillus tianjinensis. The sequence continues at coordinate 2,122,875 of NZ_CP070969.1, forward strand.
AACTGTACGGTCGGCATCCAGATTTCAAAGATATACTTCCATATAGCGCTTAAGGATTGTGCAGAAATCTCCTCCGGACGATGGAGGCCGATATAGGTGAACACACCGTATTTATGCGGCTTTGTATGCCTAATATTCATATCCGGCGGGACGATGCTGCTGCGGTTAATTTGCAGGGAAGGCTGGTAAAAGGTAGTGCCGCTGAAGGGTTCGGGAACAGCTGTAAATCCGATATACACATCCTTTTCCACCGGGTTCAGAATCCGATGCCGTTCACCGGTAAAAAAATCAACGCCGAGCCTGGCTGCATCAGGTTCGGTGTTTTTTTGGCCTGCACCGAGTGTATATTCAGGACCGGCAATCGAGAAGGAAGGCACAACGCTGATCGAGCGAAAAAAAACCAGCCCTTCTCCCGCCCGGCTCATAAAGTCGGCGTTGAAGCGGTCGAGGATGTTCAGCGGTGATGGGGATTTGCGCCATTTGGCTGGAGTAATATTATATTCGTCCTTAAACGTCCGGTTGTAGGTCCGCTCACAGCTGAAGCCGTATTTGCCGGAAATGAATTCTATGCTGCTCCGCTGGTTCAGCAAATCACCTAGCGACATGGCAATCCGCCTTCTGCGGACATACTCCATTAGCCCCGTTGCCGTAGCACCCTTCCAGATGCGCAGCAGATGGAATTTGGAGACATTGACATGCTCCGAAATATCGTCAAGACAGAGCGGCTCCAGCAGATGATCTTCAATGAAATCCGTGGTCCGGTTAATGGTTTCCAGCAAATAATGATCCATGATACCTCCTGTTTCAGCAATAACTGTCCGGTTTTGGGAAATGGGTGAGGTGTATAATTTTACCACAGGCTCTGAAAAGGGCAAGCGATTTCAATCATATGAAGCGGATGGAGGAAAAGCAGAGATATGGAGGATAGTGTACTGCTGGAGCTGCAGGAACGTTACCGGGCGGCGACGGAGAGTTTTGTCGACAGGGTAAGGAGTGACCCGAACGTCATCGCCGTCATTGTGTGCGGCAGTCTGGCTTATGATACCGTCTGGGAGAAAAGCGACATCGACATGGGCCTGATCGTACGTGATCAAACGCTGCAACAGAATGCCTATTGCCTGGTAGAGGATGGAATCACGATCAATGTCCAATTGTTTGACCGGAGCGGATTCAAGCGCGGCTTTGACCGGCTGGTCGGCGGCTCGATGCCGCAGTCTTTTTTTGCCAAAGGACAGATGGTCTATACCTCTGATGACAGCCTTTATGCCTATTTCGAGGAGTTTAAGCGGCTGGGCAGTCAGGATATTGCGCTGTCCCTCTTGTGGCGCTCCTGTGAGCTGATTGACATTTACCACAAATGCCAAAAATGGCTGACGGTGCGCAAGGACCCGCTGTATACCCAGTTCTTTCTGGTCAAGGCTGCGGATCACATCGCCGCGATGGAGCTGTGCGCCGCTGGTGAGCCGCCGATCCGTGAATCGGTCCTCAAGGTGCTGGAGCGTTCGCCGGAGCAGATGGCCCCTTTTTATCAAGACCCGCTGACCCGCCGGTTAAGTGAAGAGGAGCTCTGGAAGGGGATCGGGGAGATTGAACAGGTTCTGGAGCGTCATCTTGACGTGATCAGCCGTCCGGTGCTTGAATTTATGGCCGATCAGCAGATGAAGACAGTAACCATGCTGGCGAAGCATTTTCATATGCAGGGGCATTATCTGATTAACATTCTGGAGTACATGGCGGAGAAAGGAATCCTTGAGAAGGTCTCCCAGACGATCCGCATCACCTCCAAAAGCAAACCGGCAGTTGAAGAAATCGGCTTTTTGTATATTCCATAACAGAGGGGGAATAAGCACATGTCCGTTCGAACGACGATTGAAATCTCGGGGGCCAGGCAGAATAATCTGAAAAATGTGTCGGTTGAGATTCCACGTGATAAGCTGACAGTCATTACTGGAGTGTCCGGTTCCGGCAAATCCTCGCTGGCATTTGATGTGATCTATGGCGAAGGCCAGCGGAGGTTTCTCGATTCCATTTCAAACTTTGCCAAAAGCCGGATCAGCCAGGTGAAAAAAGCGAAAGTCGATTATGTCCGGGGCCTGTCCCCGGTCATCGCCATTGAGCAGAAAAAAGGCAATCACAATCCCCGCTCCACGGTGGGAACGGTAACCGACACCAATGATTATCTGCGGCTTCTGTTCGCTACAGCGGGGACCGGCCATTGCCCGGAGTGCAGCAAACCGCTGCGCCAGCTGTCCGCTGCACAGATTGCCGAGCATATTACCGGCCTGCCGGAAGGTACGGTCATTGAGCTGCGGGCACCGGTGAATAAAATATACGGGGAAGAGTATAGCTATACCTTTCAGAAGCTGCGGGAAAAAGGCTTTAAACATCTGCTTATTGATGGTGAGCCCGTCTCACTGGGGGATGAGCTGGAGCTGGATGAGCGCAAGGCGTATAGGATTGAAATCGTTATCGACCGGATCAGCCTAAAACCGGACACCTACATACAGCTTACCAAGTCAATAGAAGCGGCGATTCTAGCGCTGGATGAGGATATTATGATTAAGGTGGAGGTCATTGGCGGAGTAGAGGAAGAGTTCTACCGGCATTTTGCCTGTCCGGAGCATCACTTCTTCCTGTGCGATATGCAGCCGTTCCATTTTTCCTTCAATACGCCGGCCAGTGCCTGCCATACTTGTCTTGGTGTGGGAATGTCTTATGTGGTGGAGCCGCATTTTCTGGTGGTTGCACCCGAGAAGAGCATTAATAAGGGCGCACTCAAGAACACGGTATTTAACACCGCCGGCAAAGACAGTTACCGCACGGTGCTGATGTACAGCCTGTCCCAGAAATATGGCTTCAGTCTGGATACGCCGTTCCACGAACTGCCCAAGGAGGTCCATGAGCTGCTCTTCTTCGGTAGCAAAGGCGAGCTGGTTCCGATGCTGCAGCCGCCCTTTTCGCAGAAAAAGAACTGGCTCACCGGACGCGACCGGCCCTTTGGAGGATTCGTGCATGAAATGGAGAGCTGGTACAAGCATTATATCCGCAAGTCATCCACGACAGAGGCGTTTGAACCGACTTTTATCAAGGATTGCATGATTGAGAAGGTCTGTCCGGAATGCGGCGGCGCCCGGCTTAAGAAGCAGCGGCTGCAGGTTACGGTCGGGGAGAGGAATATCGATCAGCTCAGCCGGATGCAGCTGCATGAGCTGCTGGAGTTTCTGGAATCGCTCACCTTTGAACCGGAGGTCAGGGATGTGGCCGAGACGATTGTCCGTGAGCTGCATACCCGAATCAGCCTGCTGATCGAAATCGGACTGCATTATATCAACCTGGGCAGACGAAGCGACAGCATATCCGGCGGGGAGATGCAGCGGATCAAAATGTCCACCCAGATCAGCAGTGAGCTGATGGGCATGCTCTATATTATGGATGAGCCGAGCATCGGGCTGCACCCCCGCGATTCCGGCAGGGTCATTGAGACGATGAAAAAGCTCCGTGATCTCGGCAATACGATCATTGTGGTTGAGCATGACATGGATACCATCGGCAGTGCCGACCATATCATTGAAATCGGGCCGGGCCCGGGAATCCATGGCGGCAGCATCGTCGCCAGCGGGACACTGGCGGATATCATGAGTGAGTCAGAATCGGTTACAGGCCAATACCTGTCAGGGCGGGCGAGTATTCCAGTGCCCAAGCAGCGGCGGAGCCTCGGGGATCACTTCTTATCCATCCAAGGGGCGCGGGAGAATAATCTCAAGAATGTGGATCTGGATATTCCGCTGAATGTGTTCATCTGCATTACCGGAGTATCCGGCTCCGGGAAAAGCTCGATGATCAATGAGATCCTCTCGAAGCAGCTCAAAATCGACAAAACAGGCGCGCGGATTGTGGCCGGCGAACATGATTATGTGTTCGGAGCCGATCTGCTGAATCATGTGATCAACATCGATCAGACACCGATCGGCCGCAACAGCAAATCCAATCCGGCCACTTATATCGGAATTTATGATAAAATCCGCGACCTGTTTGCCTTACAGCCGGAAGCGGTGGAACGCGGCTATCAGCCGATTGATTTCAGTCTCACCCATGCGAATGGTACCCGGTGCGAGCATTGCGCGGGCGATGGTATTATTGTCACGAGCCTGCAGTTCATGGCCGATATCGAAACCATCTGTCCGGTATGCAAGGGTAACCGTTTCTCCGAGGAAGGACTCGAAATTAAACTCCACGGTAAAAGCATTGCGGAAGTGCTCGAAATGACCGTAGAGGAGGCTGCCGGCTTTTTCGCTGACCACAGGTACCTCAAGCACAAGCTGGGGATTATGAATGAGCTTGGACTGGGCTATTTGACGCTCGGCCAGAGCTCAACCACCCTCTCAGGCGGGGAAGCCCAGCGGGTGAAGCTCTCTAATGAGCTGGCCAAGATCAAAAAAGGCGCCCATAATCTATATATCCTGGACGAACCGACAACTGGCCTTCATCTCGCTGATATTCAGAAGCTGCTGGTTGCGCTGAACAAGCTGGTGGACGGCGGGCATTCCGTTATCGTGATCGAGCATCATCTGGATGTGATGAAGTCTGCCGACTATATCATCGACATGGGACCGGAAGGCGGCAACGGCGGCGGCTATGTCGTCGCAGAAGGCACACCCGAGCAGGTCGCGAAGGTGGAGGCGTCGCATACTGGAAGGTACCTGCGCAGTGTGCTTGGCTAGAATGCGTTAAATACGATAGGAATCAGACGAATGAATTCAAATTACGTAGTGAGGGTTGGAATGTTCTAATACAGTCTTGGAGATGATGACATGCTGCTTGCCCCTGCTTCTCTGGCAGAAATGCTCAGAAATGAAATAGAAACAGAGGTTTCTATTGCTGAGGCGATTACACATTATTTAGAAAGATTTGCAGAACTGGAACCGCAAATTCATGCTTTTGTCCCCGAAGAACAGCTGGAGCTGCGCCTGAACCGGGAAAAGGAGCGGCTACTGGCTTCGTTCGCAGGGACACCAGGCAAACCGGCCTTATGGGGAATTCCAGTCGGAATCAAGGATTTGATTCATGTGGATGCCTTACCCACACGTGCCGGATCACAGCTGCCTGCTCAAGCTCTGACCGGCAAGGAGGGTCCGCTCATTAAGCGGCTCCGTGGCCTGGGGGCGATTATTGCCGGGAAGACGGTAACCGAAGAGTTTGCCTATCAAGGGCCGATCGCCACGCTTAATCCCCGCAACACTGCGTACACGCCCGGGGGATCCAGTGCAGGTTCCGCTGCAGCTGTTGCTGCGGGAATGTGCCCGCTGGCGGTAGGTACCCAAACCTTGCGGTCTGTACTGGCCCCGGCTTCATTTTGCGGAGTAGTCGGATTTAAAGCGAGTTATGGAAGAATTGCGATGGATGGTGTAATTCAGCTGTCGCCTTCTTTTGACGCCATCGGGTTCTTCACGCAGGACTTTCCCAGTATGGAAGTTGCTGCTGAGCTGCTCATCCCTGACTTTGTTCCTCGCAAAGCGAGCCGCAAGCCTGTACTCGGTATCCCGCAGGGTGTATACATGCAGCTGATGAGCGATGAGGTCAAAGCTGTCTTTCATGCACAAATCGAATCTCTTGAGAAGCTTGGCTATCAGGTGAAGCATGTGAAGATGCCTTGGCAAGATGAGCTTATATACGGCGATGCCATGCTGCGGTTCATCGAAGGGGAAATGGCGCGCGGGCATGCAGGCTTATTTGAACAATATGAAGATTATTATGGTGAATCTGTGAAAGAAGGAATTGGCAGAGGCAAGCAGGTTACCAATGCCGAACTCGAAACCTATCGCGGAATGCAGCTTGAGCTGCGGCGGAATCTGGAGGTGCTGATGAAGGAGGAAGGAATCGATCTCTGGGTATCTCCGGCTCAAGGGGGAACGGCTCCGAAGCTGGAAGAGAACCGCACAGGCTGGGCGGGGATGACCTCGGTGTGGGGCTTTGCCGGTTGTCCGGCGCTCAGCATTCCGGCAGCCAGCATTGACAATTTGCCGCTTGGTTTTCAGTGTGTCGGGAGCTTCGGCGGGGATGAATGGCTGTTAGCATGGTCCCGGGAAGTGGCGCTGGATTTGTCTATGAATAAATAGATAGTTTTGGCATGCCAAAAAACCAGAAGTCTGCCTAATTCCTTTTTCATGATGCTGCTGAATAATATGATTTTTTTAGAGGTAAAAAGCAGCCTAAGGCACGAGCAGACGCTCGTGCCTGTTACAAGCGGAGATGCAGCCGCAGCTGGTTATTTTCTTTTGCTCCGGCAGTTCAGGAACCGCAGATTTACCTCACCGCTGCCGGCGGTGTTCGGCTTCAGGCCGAGGCGGAAGGTGTTTTTCTTCAGGGTGGCTTTAACCTGCCGGGGAGTCAGGCATGGGCGAAGCTGCAGCAGCTGCGCGGCGGCTCCCGCGACGATCGGGGTGGAGACGGAAGTGCCGGACAGCACAAAATACAATTTGCCGTTTCGTTGACCCGGCATCTGGCGGGCCAGGCTGGAGCCCGGAGCCAGCAGTGAGGTGATGGATTCGCCCGGTGCCACAATATCTGGCTTCACTTTCCCGCCCGGCGCTGGTCCGTGGCTGGAGTAGAACGTAATCCGGTCATCGCTCTGGATGATCGTCCGCTGGTCGTTCACTGCGCCTACCGTTATTGCAGAGGGACTGATTCCCGGAGATTCAACCGTCCGGGGCCTTGGTCCGCTGTTGCCGGCGGAGATGACTACAGTCAGTCCGGCCTTGACCGCTTTCTCCACCGCTTGGACGAGCAGGTCTTCCTCAGCTGAATTACTTACCGGTCCGCCGAAGGACATAGACAGAATGCGCAGCTTTAAGCGTTGCTTGTTGGCAATGCACCATTCGATCCCCTTAATAATGGTAGAGTCATAGCCTTCCCCGTTTTTATCGAGCACCTTGACACCCACAATTCCTGCTTCCGGGGCAGGTCCTTTATACTTTCCTTTGCTTACCCATCCGTTCCCGGCGGCGTCTCCGGAGATATGTGTGCCGTGTCCGTTATCGTCATATGGCCGTTGCCGGTGATTAATAAAATCCTTGAACGCAATAATCCGGTTAACAGGCCGGTTCAGATCGGGATGCGGGAACACGCCGGTGTCTATAATGGCAATATTGATCCCTTTTCCGGTGAGTCCCCGTGTTTGTTGAAGCGCTGCTGCGCCGATTGACGGGGTAGCGATATTCAAAGTGGCCTTCTTAACATCATCCAGATAGACTTTACCTATTTCACCGCAGCTGCAGATCCGTTCCAGACATTGTAATGAAACCCGTGATGACACTGCGTTGATTAGATGAAGCCGGTGTTTCACCGGGAAGGCATGTTTACCTAAATGCTTTTGTAATGCCTGCATCCGGGCCGGTGTTAATTTGTGTTTGAACTGTACGATTACGGGAACTGCCGCAGGTTTCTTAGTCAGACTCTTCGCATGCTGAATATTACGCTTTAACGGTTTATTGATTTTGGCGGCATAATGCCGTACCCATTTCGAATCACTCATTGCCGTCGCTCACCTCTCCATAGCACATCCTATGCAGGGATCAGCCTAGCGGATACTTATCTATGAAACTTAGACACTACCACATTTATGTAATGATAGGCAATACATCAGTTCAGACCACGCCTCATTTGCATTTACTACACTATCTTAAAAGAAAGTGGTGAAGCAAAGTGAGAGAAGCTGAGAAGAAAGCATTAATCGCTAAACGTGCAGCAATGATCAAAAAAGCAAGTGTGTCTAAACTGGCGGCAAAGAAGGTAAGCACAGCAAAGGTACAAGCCCAGAAAGCGCAAATGGCTAAAAAAGCCCTACTGGCCAAAAAGACCCTGCTGGCTAAAAAGGCCAAACTGGTTGCCCGTAAAAAACGCAGAGTAAAACAGTCGTTCTTTAACTTCGTCGTGCTTGCGGTCAACTTTAATAACCGGCCTAAAGACACTACAGATTTTACAGCTACGCTGACCAGAGGAAGCCAGACGTATACAGCATTTTTCGATGAAACGGGTGTAGCTATATTCTATGACATCAGAGTATTGACAAAATTCCAGTATACTTTGCGGATCAACAATGAAGATAACCAAGAAGTGTTCCAAGGCACCGTACCTGCAAACCGTGAATTCTATATTGCCCAATTCTAAGCCGGACTTTATGGGATAAGGAGAACACCAGGGCAGCGCTCTCTTGTAAAAGGGCAGCGCTGCCCTGGTTTGTGCTGATCTTTTTCATAGTACAGATAGTAAAAATGTGGAATTATTGAAACAACTATGCTTAAGGTGGGATTTGGATGAAAAGCTATTTTGTGCACAATGCTGAAGTTGCTCTGCATGTTCTTGAGAAGGGTGAGGCCTCCGTGAAAGCCCCGTCGCTTCTGGTGATTAACGGACTGTGGGAGCCTGCGGAACGGGCCATTCCTTTGCTGGCCGGTCTGCCCGGACATGTTGTTACCTTTAGTTTCCGGGGACGGGGGCTAAGCTCAACGCCTGAACTGGGCTATGACCTTGCTGATCATTTGGGGGATATTGAAACGGTTGTTAAGCACTGCGGGCTGGAGGATTATTGTGTGTTGGGCTTCTCCAGAGGGGCTGCCTACGCGCTTGGCTGGAGCCTGCAGAACCAGCAGCATATGCATGGACTCCTCCTGGTGGATCAGCCGCCGGTACATAGCAGCTTGTCTGAGCAATCCGTGGAATTCTGGTCTGAACTGAAATATTCAGGGGTACCTATATTAAATTTCATACGCCGGTCAGCCCTTGAAGGACTAGCGAATGAAGCGCAGGAGATCGATTTCGCACCGCAATTAGCGCAGCTGCAACTCCCCGTAACTCTGTTTATCGGACGCAACCGCGAGGCTGTCATTCCTTCGGATATCTCGGAGGATGACTTAGAGAAGTACAAAAGGTCCATCTGTTCATTGCGGATTATTGAGTTCCTGGAGTCCGGGCATATGATCCCAGATGAGGAGCAGGAGAAGTATATCAGGGAAGTCAGAAAGTGGATGGAGGCCTTCTTCGGAAAAGATCTGGCAGGAGCGTGTGAAATGAGTTTAAAAGAAAAGTTGTTATTAATCAAAGAAAATGGCTACCAAGCACCTCCTGATACATTCGAGTTGGTACAAGAAATGATAAATAACATCGGTACTTTGGATGCAGGGCTTAGGGATGAGCTAATTTATACAACCTTATCACACTGGATTCCAGGTAATTCTCTAACTCCAAACGAACTGGAGCAACTTCTGCCGATTGTATTGGATAACAACCATTTGCTATTTAAGCTTGGTGAAACCAATAAAGACTCTGTCTTCACCCGATCGTTCTCTATGCTAGTCATCCCGCTCCTCTTTATGAAGCATAGTGAATCACCATTTCTCTCCAAAGAGCAAATTCATCAAATAAAAGAAAAAGTATTTTATAGTGTACAAGAAGAGCGGGATTACCGGGGATATGACGATGAAAAAGGCTGGGCTCATGCCATAGCCCATGCAGCAGATGCTTTAGACGATTTGGCTCAATGTTCTGAACTGGATGAAACAGACCTCCTAACCCTTCTCGATTTGGTTTACGAAAAGATGACCATAGCAGACCGAATTTATTCCGATGGGGAAGATGAGAGAATGGTAAGACCCGTAATTAGTGTTTTAAATAGAAAAAAACTTAGTAAGACTTATCTAGAACAATGGATTCAAAGGTTTGGTGAGGTGGAGAAGAGTTCAGAATTTCTTCCTGCCTTTAGGCAAAAAAATAATATAAAGAACTTTTTAAAAAGCTTATACTTTCGGGTTAAATTTTACAAAGAAGATGCTGATCTCTGCCAAATTATCGAGAATACATTGTATAAAGTAGAAAAAGTATACTATTCCCAGGAAATATAATGGCGGAGAAATACTAAGGAAGTAATTGAAGTAAATATGGAAGGTTTTATTCCACTGGAATCGGGTTTGTCAATACAGTTTGACCCCGAAACATGAAATGTTAGTTAATATGTACAATCATCTGAGCCCATTTTAGCTATAATGACAATAAACCTGACATAAATATTTAAAAGGTGAACCATACCGGATATAATATGGCCAATGATGTAAGTGTGGAGCATGGGAACAGCTTGGATCGTTAAGGTTCCTAAAGATGCCAGCGAAAGGTCTGAGGAATGATGAGCCTTGAAACTTTAAACGAACGTGTGAAAACCGACCTTTCCTACCTCGCCTACGGCGGCGCGGATTGGGTGATTCCCCTGGAGCATCCGGAAGGGCATGTCTATGATGTCGTTATTGTGGGAGGCGGGCAAAGCGGACTGGGTGCGGCCTTTGGCCTCCTGCGTGAACGGATTTCCAATATTGTGATTATTGATGAGAATCCTGAGGGCCTCGAAGGACCTTGGGAAACCTATGCCCGGATGGTTACGCTGCGTACTCCTAAGCATTTGACGTCCATTGATCTGGGGATTCCTTCCCTGACCTTCCGTGCCTGGTGGGAGGCACAAGCCGGTCCGCAGGGCTGGGAAGCCATCGACAAAATTCCGCGCGGGGACTGGATGAATTATTTGCGCTGGTACCGCCGGGTGCTCGGACTGCCGGTCATCAATGAAGTGACACTGAAGCTGATTGAACCCGGGGAGGACGGAATCTACCGGCTTCATATTGGCGGGGCGGGGGCACCGTCCAGCCAGCTGCTGGCACGTAAGGTCGTGCTGGCTACCGGCATCCAGGGCGGCGGCGAATGGCATGTGCCCGAATTGATTGCCGGCAATCTGCCGGAGCACTTGTATGCTCACACTTCCGAAACCATTGATTTCAATGCACTGGCTGGCAAAAGAATAGGCATTCTCGGGGGCGGCGCTTCGGCATTTGACAATGCCAACTATGTGCTCTCGGAAGGTGCGGCAGAAGCCCATGTGTTCGTCCGCCGGGAGCAGCTGCCGAATGTGAATCCAATCCGCCAGATGGAACTCTCGGGGATGATCGAACGGTTCCATACGCTTGGAGATGCTGATAAATACGGGGTAATCTCGCATTTCTTCAAGTACAATCAGCCGCCGACGAATGATACCTTTGCCCGCGCAGCCGCGTGGCCGGGATTCAGTCTGCATCTCGGTTCCCCCTGGCTGAAGGTGGAAGAGGTGGAGAATCAGGCGGTGGTGACCACGCCTAAGGGAGAGTTCGCTTTTGACTTCCTGATCGTCAGCACCGGGCTGCTTAGCGATCCGGGCCTGCGCCCCGAGCTGCGGCTGGTCGAGAGTCATATCGCGCGCTGGAGCGACTGCTATCAGGCTCCTGCAGAGATCGCTAATCCGCTGCTGGATGCCCATCCATACCTCAGTCCCGGCTTTGCACTCCAGAGCAGGGATGAGGAAGGGAAGAAGCTGCTGCACGGTCTGTTCGTTTTCAATTATTCGGCATTGGCGAGCAACGGTTTGTCCGCCTCAGCCATATCAGGAATCAGGAACGCAATTCCGAAGCTGGTCGGCGGGGTTGCGGATCAGCTGTTTACGGATGACCGTGAGACGATTCTGCACTCTTTTTACAATTATAATGAGATTGAGTTTACCGGCGAATGGCTGCCGGTCGTACCGAGACCTTCTTGAGTAATCAAGAAGGTCTTTTAACGTTGACCTTAAGTCCGGCCTCATTGATAATATAGAGGTTCACATTTCTTCTGCAGATTGGAGTAAGACCAATGACATATCGCAATTTGGAAGAGTGCATTACAGACCTGGAGAAGCACGGGCATTTGATCCGGATCTGGGAGGAAGTCGATCCTCACTTAGAGATGGCAGCTATCCATATGAAGGTATATGAAGCAGGCGGGCCTGCATTATTATTTGAAAAGGTTAAAGGCTCAAGGTTCCGGGCGGTGTCGAATCTTTTCGGGACGATCGAGCGGAGCAAGTTTATTTTCCGTGACACATGGGAGTCTTCCCAGAACGTCATTGCCCTGCGCGATGACCCGGTGAAGGCGCTTAAAGCACCGTTTAAATATATCGGTACAGGACTTGCAGCCCGGAAGGCGCTGCCGCTTAAGATGCCCGGCGGACTTCCGTCCGGCTTCGAGGAAATTCAAATCTCCGATCTGCCGCAGATCAAGCACTGGCAGGGGGATGGCGGAGCATTTGTAACACTGCCGCAGGTGTATTCAGAGGACCCGGACAAGCCGGGCATTATGAATTCGAATCTCGGAATGTACCGGATCCAGCTCAGCGGCAATGACTATGAGATGAACAAAGAGGTTGGGGTCCATTACCAGATTCACCGTGGTATAGGAATCCATCAGACCCATGCTACGAAGCGGGGCGAGCCGCTCAAGGTCAGCTGCTTTATCGGCGGTCCTCCGGCTCATACGCTGTCGGCTGTCATGCCGCTCCCGGAAGGCCTAAGTGAGATGACCTTCGCCGGCCTGCTGGGCGGACGCCACTTCCGTTACAGCTACGTCGATGGCTTCTGCATCAGCGCCGATGCCGATTTTGTCATTACGGGTGAGATTTATCCCGGTGAGACGAAGCCGGAAGGCCCGTTTGGCGATCATTTGGGGTACTACAGCCTGATCCATCCATTTCCGGTGATGAAGGTACATAAGGTCTATGCCAAAAAAGGGGCTATCTTCCCCTTCACAGTCGTCGGCCGTCCACCGCAGGAGGATACAGCCTTCGGGGAGCTGATTCATGAGCTGACCGGCAATGCGATCAAGAATGAGGTGCCGGGCGTAAAAGAAGTACATGCCGTCGATGCTGCAGGGGTGCATCCCCTGTTATTCGCAATCGGCAGTGAGCGCTACACTCCGTACCAGCAGCTGAAGCAGCCTGCGGAGCTTCTGACTATCGCCAACCGGGTACTTGGGACAGGCCAGCTTAGTCTGGCCAAATATCTGTTCATCACTGCGGAAGAAGACCGGCCGATTAGCACGCATAACATTGCTGATTTCCTGACTTATATTCTGGAACGGATAGATCTGCGTCGTGATATTCATTTCCAGACCAATACAACGATTGATACACTGGATTATTCGGGAACGGGGATCAACAGCGGAAGCAAGGTGATTTTTGCAGCAGTAGGTGAACAGAAAAGAAGCTTATGCACAGTGGTGCCGCAGTCATTGACGATGCTGGAAAACTTCGGTGAGGCTAAGCTTGTGCTGCCGGGCATCGTTGCGCTGCAAGGCCCGGCGTTTAGTACTTATGGGGAAGCTGAACTGGAAATGCGCCGCTTAAGCGCAGCTATAGAAGAGCAGGGGCCGCTTACAGATTGTCCGATGATCATCCTTTGTGATGACAGCGGCTTTATAAGTAGAGATCTGAGCAATTTCCTGTGGGCAACTTTTACACGCAGCAACCCTTCCCACGATATATATGGCGTGAACAGCACGGTACAGTTTAAGCACTGGTCTTGTGACAATGTCATTATCGATGCCCGCGTGAAGCCGCATCAGGCGCCGCCGTTAATCCCTGATCCGGCAGTGCAGCGCAATATTGAACGGTTATTCGTGCAAGGCGGGAGCCTCAGCGGCATCCGCAAATAGCTGCCCGACTTGAACGTGGTGGAGAAATTGTTTTTCATGAATGAGATCACCTCCTTGGTAAGACGCTGTTACAGGCTTTATGTTGCTATTCACGATAGATTACAAGCTGTCCCTCGCTTTAATAGGAGGGGCATTTTTTAGGTTGATTATAGATTGAACGAGAAAACTTGAGATAAAGAAAGGAGTGACAGAAGGGGATTTTGGAACTGTAGGAGCGATTATATTGTATAGCGCTGGAAGCGAGATTCATTTACTGCAAATCAATTTAAAAATGAAAATATATAGAAAATAATGTATAATCCATGTAGATTTTAAAAGGGAAAAAATGGATCATTGCTTCCGCGCTCCGATTTGTATGTTTCTGTAAATTAAGTTGTGCTATCAGAACTTTTAGGAGGTTGGGAAATGAGAATCGCGATTGTCAGTAATAAACGCTCAGGGTTAGGCGGTATGGAGGCTGTCTTTAGAACTGTAATGCAGGAGCTGGGCAGAAATCAGGATGAGGTCAAGATGTTTCTCATGGGCGGCTCGCTGGACAAGGATTGGCTGCAGGATATTGATCATGTGGAGATTGGTGATCAGCGGACGGACAATGCCCTTAAGAGAAGGTACAGCTTCACGCTTCCGCTATTCAGGCAGATTAGGCAGTACAAGCCGGATGTTATCATTGGCTGTGATCCCAATGTAGTGTGTTACTGCAAATGGATGATGCGGATTATGAACCGCAAAACTCCAGTAGGAAGCTGGGTTCATAATGAACTGTCCACGCTCTGGAAGGTCCAATTGCTGAAATACGCCGATTTTCATCTCTCGATCAGCAAGGGGATCGCTGAGCAGATTCAAAATGTAGTAGGCAGCGGGTTGAACAATAAAATCTTCGTAACCCATAATCCTGTTGATGTTGAGGTGCGGGAGGTGGCAAGGCCTGAAGTCCCTACATTTCTCTACATTGGAAGGCTGGAGAACCGGCAGAAAAGAGTGCGCGATTTAATTGAAGCCCTGGCTAAGCTTGAGGGAGAATGGAAAGCAGTTATTGTCGGTGACGGCCCGAACCGGGAGGAGGTCTATAACCTGGCCGGATCCTATGGGATTAATGAGCGGATCGAGTGGATGGGCTGGCTTAAAAATCCCTGGTCGGAAATCCCCCGTGCGTCGGCTCTGGTTCTGACCTCTAACTTCGAAGGCTTCCCGCTGGTTCTGCTGGAAGCAATGGCCAGAGGGATTCCTTGTTTGAGTACAGACTGCCAGCACGGTCCTGCGGAAATCATCATTCCGGAGAGCAACGGCTGGCTGGTCTCCGTGGGGGATGTTGACGGCCTCGCCGCGAATATGCAGCATATTATCAATCATCCGGACCAGCTGCCGGATCCGCAATTTGTTAAAGAGTCAGTGGGCAAATTCAGCATCGCCAATGTGGTCAACAATATCAGAGGTATTATCGACAGGGAATTACAGTTGAAGATCTCCTCATAATTAAAGAAGACTATAGGGAGTGCTGGTAAAAGAGTGGAAATCATCAAGAGTGGTGAAAAAAATGAAAATTAACCGGCTGCTCGGGATTGTGGTGTATCTGCTTAACCGGGAGGTAGTCAGCGCCCGTACGCTTGCGGAGAAATTTGAAGTCTCCCCGCGCACCATCCAGCGTGATATGGAATCGATCGGTCTTGCCGGAATCCCCATAGGTTCGATCCAGGGCGTTAATGGGGGGTATTATATTCTGGACAGCTTCAAAATGAACAGGCAGCTGCTCCAGCCGGAGGATTATAATTACATTGTAGCCGCGCTGAGAGGCCTCATCTCCGGATATAACAGCAGACGCGCAGAGGAAACGGTAGAAAAGATGTTGTCCTTATCCCCTGAAGGCAGTGAGGCAGTACAGCCGTTACAGCTGGATTTGGAAGTGCTGCGAGAGGGAAGCGGGACCGTACAGTACATTGAGATCATTGAGGAAGCTATACGCCAAAAATGTACGATTCAGTTTCAATATACGAATGCCCGGCAGACGGTTTCCAGCCGGAGTGTAGAGCCCTTGCTTTTGTCGTATAAATGGTACGCGTGGTATTTGTTCGCATATTGCCGTGACCGGAGGGATTACCGGCTGTTCCGGCTCTCGCGGATCAGGGAGATTCAGAACACCGGTGAAGCTTTTGCACAGGATCACGGGAATGCAGCGCGTTTGCTTGCCGCTCATCAGGATCGTCGGCCCAATATCACAGTTAAGCTTGCTTGTCCGGCAGATCGGAGAGTACAGCTGGAGGAGGCTTTTCCAAAAGCAAGGCTGCTGGATGAAAGGTGCACTGAACTGGTGATGGAATTTACGGTTCCTGAAGAAGAGAGCGGCTGGTTTGCTACCCTGCTGCTGCTCGGAGGCCAATGTACTGTACTTGAACCGGAATCGCTGCGGCTGAGGCTGCAAAGCCATGCCCGGATGATTTTACAGAAGTATGAAGGTAATGACGACAGACAGTTGTCCGGATTGCCCGTTTATAATGGAGATATCCACACTATAAGGAGGGCTTGAGATGGAGATTAAGTTACTGGACCCTTACACCGTTTGTCCTATATTTGATACCGGTAGCTTTTTGCTAAGATTGGTACAGCAGGAGGATGCTGAAGATTTACTCGGGTGCTATTCGGACCCGGAGTCCATCCCCCTGTTTAACAGCGACAACTGTCTTTACGGCTTCAGCATGCACCTGCTGGATGATATGAAGGCCACTATTGAAGCCTGGCTCGCAGAATACCAGGCACGGGGATTTGTACGGTTCAGCATTATTGAGCAGACTTTTGGCAAGGTGATCGGGACGGTGGAGTTTTTTACCAGGGCAGTGCAATCCGCAGACGGACAGCATGAAGCCGGAATTTTGCGGCTTGATCTTAAATCCGTTTATGAACGGGAAGCAGCGCTTTGCGAGATTCTGGAGCTGATAGAGTCGCAGTTTGGCGAGTATTTTGCATTCTCCAGTATATTGACTAAGGCAGTGCCCCAGGCTGCGGCAAGAATCAGCGTTCTGCATCGTCTGGGTTATCAGAGGATAGAGCAAAGCTCCGATTTACCGTATGATGACTACTACATAAAAGAAATAAACACCGGATCGTAACCGGTTCGTTACATTTTCATACTGTTTCCCCTATCAGCCCGTCTGATCTCCCTATTTGGAGACTTGGACGGGCTAATCGTTTTGCTAAATAATGTCGAAAAAAAGAGTAGTAGTACCTCAGCATAGGAGGTTAGAATGGAACACTACAGAACAATTAACTTCGGCAGGAGATAAACTATTGAATTCAAGGGTGGTTGGCGGCGGATGGATAAAGGCAAAGCAAGCATCTTAGGGATGGTTATAGCAATCTACATACTGGCTGTGCTGCTTAAAGGCTTCTCGATAGAGGTGTTCCTCAATTTCGTCATTCTTATTTTGATCTTATATTTCGCTGCATTCAAAAATAAAAAGAAAGATGTCTCCGAGTATAAGCGGATCAAAAAGGAGCTGTCGGATCAGCTCTATTTCACCTCCCAATTGATGGATTCCCTGCCGCATCCGCTTTTTTATATCGATGACCAGCAGTGTTTTCTGGGCTGTAATACCGCCTATGAGCAAGCATTTGAAGTGTCTGGCTGCGAATTGGCCGGCATTCCGATACGCGATCTTCCCCATTTGCCTATGGACGCTTACCACAATCTTCGTGAGATGATGGCTGAGGTAACGGAGAGCGGCCAGTCTTCGATCCGCCAGATTCAGAGAACCTTTGCGAGCGGTGAAACGCACCACATTCTTTATACGCTGTCTGCCTACCGTCTGTCGGATGATTCAGTGGGCGGATACCTTGGGATTATGACCGATATTAGCGATCTGAAGCACAAAGAGAAGGAGATCCTTGATAACCGGAATTTTCTCAATGCCATTATCAGCCATATTCCGGTAATGATTACGGTCAAGGATGTCCGGACGTTGAAGGTATTCATGGGGAATCAGGCCAGCGCGGACTTTCTGGGCCTTACACCTGAGGAGCTGGGCGACCTGGAACTTAAATCGGTATTCCCTGAGGAAATTGCCCGGAGGATGATTGAATCGGACAAAAAGGTAATTGCAACAGGACAGGTCCTCAGTGAGATCGATATCATTCCCGATGACAGCGAAAACTGCAATCTGCGCTATGTTCGGACCACGAAGCTGCCTATTTTGGATGTGGAGGGGCAGCCGCTGTATCTGCTCATTGTGTCCGAAGATATCACAGAGGCGAGACGGAAGGAAGCGGAGCTGAAGCATGCTCTGAATCTGGCGGAAGAGGCGACTGCCGCCAAATCGCAATTTCTGGCGAATATGAGCCACGAGATCCGGACGCCGATGAATGCCATTATTGGCCTGGCTTATCTGGCGCTTAAGACAGAACTTAATCCGAAACAGCAGGACTATCTCTCCAAAATTCATAATGCCGGTACTTCGCTGCTTGGCATTATTAATGAGATCCTTGATTTCTCAAAGGTGGAGTCAGGCAAGCTGGAACTGGAGAATGCGGAATTTGTCTTAACCGATGTGATTTCAGGGGCACTAGATTTAGCGGGCCAGACAGCTCACGAGAAGGGGCTGCAGCTGTTGTGTGAAATCCCTCCAGAAGTCCCCTCTCGTCTTAACGGCGATCCGCTTCGGCTGGGCCAAATCATGACCAATCTGTTAAGCAATGCGATTAAGTTCACCGAGGCGGGTGAAGTTTCGATTGTAGTGGAGCTACACAGCAGAATCGACAGTAAGGTGAAGCTTCAATTCAGTGTACGTGATACAGGGATTGGCATGAGCAAAGGGACGGAAACCAAGGTATTCCAGGCCTTTACACAGGCGGACAGCTCCACTACGCGGAAGTTTGGGGGAACGGGTCTGGGTCTGGCGATCAGCCGCAAGCTGGTGGGGCTCATGGGAGGCAGTCTTTGGGTAGACAGTGAGGAAGGCAGAGGCAGTACCTTTACGTTCACGGCATGGTTCGATATTGTTCCGGTCACAGACTTACCAGCAAGACCTGTTCCGGTAACGACACTTGATGTGCAGGAAAAAGACTACAGGCTGTCCGGCACCCGTGTTCTGCTGGTGGAGGACAATGAGATTAACCGGCAGATTGCTGCTGAGCTGCTGAGAAGCCGGGGGCTGCTGCCGGATATAGCTGTCAACGGGGCAGAAGCGGTGCGCATGGTGGAATCCATGTCTGCGGAAAGACCTTATAGTATTGTACTCATAGATCTGCAGATGCCGGAAATGGACGGCTTTCAGGCGGGGGCAAGAATCCGGGAATTGGTTCCTGACCTGCCTATGATTGCTATGACAGCACGTACCATGCAGGAAGAGCGGGAACGCTGCTTCGCAGCCGGGATGAACGGCCATGTTGCCAAACCGATTGATCCGGATATTCTGTTCACTACGATCGGCAGATGGGTTTCACATGGGAACAATCAGGAATCAGCTGAAGGTGCCGGAAAGGCAGCTGAGTTCAGGTCCTCTACAGAAACCTTGCCATTCCTGAAGCTGAAGGGTATTGAAACCGGAAAGGGGCTCAGCCGTGCCGGACACAACCGGGAACTGTACATCAGCCTGCTGTTGAAATATGCCGGGAATCAGCGTGAAACGGTAGCAAGCTTGCGTAAGGCGCTAGGGGCAAAGGATACTGCAGCAGCCTTAAGGCTTGCTCATAATCTGAAGGGGGTCTCCGGCAATATTGGAGTTACGGAAGTCCAGAAGCTGGCCGGCATCCTTGGTAAAATGCTAGACAGCCCTGCTGAGCCGCAAGAGCTGGAGCAGCTTCTGAACAGGCTCGAAGCGGCGTTTTATGCCAGCACTGAGGAAATCCTCAGTCAGCTGGGCGGCTCTGATCACTATAATGCAGCAAAGTTCATACCTGAGCAGCAGAATGAACCGCCAGTAAAGCTGCTCAGCCGGTTAGAGGATATGCTGAAGGACAGTGATAGTGAAGCTGTCGACTATTTTGCATCTGTAAGGAGCGTACTAGCGCTTGCGATGACACCAGATGAGCTGAGACAGCTGGAGTATAGTCTGGGCATGTTTGAATATGAGGAAGCCCTCTCCCTTACCCGGCAGGCCATAAGAGATCGAAATTATGAACTGAGGTTGATGTAGATATGCTGGATTCCAGACCTGTTATACTTGTCATAGACGATACGCCGGACAATATTACGCTGCTTAGCGGTTTGTTAAAAGAAC
Organism: Paenibacillus tianjinensis; assembly: GCF_017086365.1. Lineage (NCBI taxonomy): Bacteria > Bacillati > Bacillota > Bacilli > Caryophanales > Paenibacillaceae > Paenibacillus > Paenibacillus tianjinensis. The sequence continues at coordinate 2,142,614 of NZ_CP070969.1, forward strand.
AATACAAGGTCAAGGTTGCCACAAACGGCGAGAAAGGGATGCAGATAGCCAAGGCTGCACCGCCGGACTTGATTCTGCTGGATATTATGCTGCCGGGAATGGACGGTTATGAGACTTGCCGGAGATTGAAGGAGGACGAGACGCTGCGGGAGATTCCGGTGATCTTTTTGACGGCGAAGGAAGAGGTAGAGGATGAGAATAAGGGCTTTGATTCCGGAGCAGTAGATTATATTACTAAGCCCATCAGCTCACCGGTCTTGCTGTCGCGTGTGAAGACCCATTTAACGTTGAAGCGCTCGAAGGATTTCCTTGTGGACAAAAATCAATATCTTGAGGCGGAGATTTCCCGGCGGATGAAGGAGATTTCCTTAATTCAGGAGGTTTCGGTGATGGCGATGGCCGCCTTGGCCGAAATGCGGGATACGGAGACCGGCAACCATATTCAAAGAACCAAATTGTATATTGAGGAATTGGCCACACAGCTGAGCCGGACGGACAAATATGCTGGCAGGCTGTGCCCCGAACATATCGGCCTGATCGTTACGTCTGCCCCGCTGCATGATATCGGGAAGGTCGGCATTCCTGATCACATCCTCCTGAAGCCGGGCAAGCTGACTTATGAGGAATTCGAAGTGATGAAGACGCATACCACCTTGGGCAGAGATGCGGTTCTGCGTGCCGAGCAGCTGATGGATCGTCCGGAGACGTTCCTTAGGTTCGCTAAGGAGATTGTTTATTCCCATCATGAGAAATGGAACGGCACAGGGTATCCGGAAGGGCTCGCCGGCGAGCAGATTCCACTGTCAGCCCGGCTGATGGCTGTTGCCGATGTGTACGATGCGCTGACCAGCGAGCGGGTGTACAAGGCAGCAATGCCTCACAAGCAGGCTGTAGAGATTATCGTAGCCGATGCCGGCCGGCATTTTGATCCCGATATTGTAGATATCTTCGTAAAATGCAGCTATAAGTTTCAGGAGATTTCCGAGAGGTATAAGAATGATAATCTGAACTCATAGCACCAATAGTAATGTGTAATAGCGCTCTCCAAGCATCCTGCCGTAAGGATGCTTGGAGAGCGCTGTTTTTTTGAAAGGAGTTAATTTTCTAGGCTGTAAAAATCCCTGCCGGGCTTTTTATCCGCCGGCCTTCAATAACCTCCTCGTAATCGCTGATCAGCCTGTCAAAAATATGCTCCCAGGACCGGCCAAGCGCTAATCGCCGACCCTCCTGGCCCATAGCCATACGAAGCATTGGCTGCCCCGCCAGCCTGCCTATCGCCTCAGCTATTGCCGCCGGCTGATGCGGCTCAAACAGTGTGCCGCTTCGGCCTGGCACGACCAGATCCCGCGATCCACCGGCATCCGCCGCGATAACAGGAAGACCCGAAGCCATGGCTTCAAGCACGACATTGCCGAAGGTTTCCGTACAGGAAGGGAAGACGAAAAGATCGCCTGCGGAGTACAGCTCAGCCAGTTCTTGCCCATATTTGCTGCCGGAAAAGGTGACATTCTGAGGTGCTGCCGCCCGCAGCTCCGGCAGCTGCGGACCATCGCCTACAATAAGCAGGTGTACTGCCGAGGCAATGGAATCCGGCAGAAGCCGCATGGCGGCAAGGAGGGTGGTAATATCTTTTTCCGGGGCGATTCGGCCTACATAAATAAGCAGCAGCTGGTTTTCAATCCCGTAACGCTCCCGTACATCCGCTGAACGCTTCTCTGGAGTGTAAAGACCGCAGTCAACGCCTCTGGACCACAGGCGCAGCCCGGAAAATCCGTGTGCACGCAGCGAGCCGATGGTCTCTTGGGAGGGTGCCAGAATCGCATCACAGGACCGGTGGAACCATTTCATGTATTTCCAGTACAGCGGGACAATTCTGCGCATCCGGTAATATTGAAGGTAACGGTCAAAGTGGGTGTGGTAGGAAGCCACATGCGGAAGGTTCTGCTTCTGGGCATAGCGGAGGCCGCAGAGGCCGAGGTTAAAGGGGGTTGCTATATGCACCAGATCCGGGTTGAAGGCCCGCAGCTCATTGTGAATGGAGGACATATGGGGCAGCGCTAATCTGCATTCGGGATACAGAAAAAATGGAATGCTGGCAATTTTGCGGACCGGGTCGTTGTCGTCGTGTCCAGAGGCCGGTTTCGGGGTAAACAGCAGGTGCTCGATTCCGCGGCGGTTCAGATGGCCGGTCAGGCGGTGGAGTGTGCGGGCAACCCCATTGGTCTGCGGAAGATAGGTGTCCGTAAACAAAGCTAGACGCATCAATATCCCCTCCAGGACTCTTGTTGCCCTGATCATAGCAGGCGAATATTTGCCTCGGGTCAGCGGAATGTTAGCCGTTTTTCAAATGAAGGCCCCGGTTGTTTCTGCAGTTTACGTTCATTTGATGTAACTCTGCATATCAGCAAATACTCGTCCACTATAGTTGTTAAAAATAATCTATAGGAGTGACAACGACTTGAAAAGATCAGGCATAACCCTACTCTCCCTGCTGCTTGCAGCTGAACTGACGCTCGTTCCCGCATGGAGCGCAGGCCCGGCGGCAGCTACTGCAGCGATTCTGCCGGGTACTCCTTATACTACTGACGGCAATTATAATGTGAGCGTTCCCCATATTATCGTAAACCAGGTATATGGCGGCGGGGATGCGGCAACCACGGGCGGTTATTTCTCTAACGGATATATTGAACTCTATAATCCTACTGATTCCGCTGTTGATTTAAGCGGCTGGTCCCTGCAATACTCTGATCCGGCTATGAACGGGGCCTGGAGTAAGCTGAATCTGAACGGCACGATTAAAGCGCACTCTTCCTATTTAATCATAGACAGCAAGGCCAATCCGTCCTTTAAGAGTGATATCAGCAGTAAAGCTGACCAGACGTGGAAGGATATCCTTTTTAATAATAAAGGGATGAAGGTTGTGCTGCTTAGCAGCACCGACCTGCTGGATACGCCCAACCCGTTCCAGAATAAGCCGGCAGCCTATGTGGATATGATCGGTACGGCCGGAAATGACAGCGGTTCCGTGATAGACGGTTATGAACTGGATTATCCGACAGGCAAAACCGGGGGAACCTCGAAGCAAAAGTCGGTCCGCCGGGCAGAATTCACGGATACGGATAATAACAAGGAGGATCTGAGGCAGATCAGCTTTGATTCGCTGGATGCTGTAGCACTGAATCTGATGAAGCCGCACAGCAGCAGCGATGGAAGCTGGGGGGTCACAGCTCCCGCTCTTGGCGTAGCCACGGCTTCACTCCCGGCTGTAACAGCAGGATCACCCTACACGGTGTCACTCTCTGTATATGGTGGGGTGCAGCCCTATTCCTTCGCGGCAACTGGTCTGCCGGAAGGCCTCCGCCTTGACGCGGCCTCGGGGATCATCAGCGGAACTCCGCTTGCGGCAGGCACGGCAACGGTGAGCTACGCGGTGTATGACAGCGCGGTTCCCCCGGTGAAGGCGGAAGGCAGCCTTTCACTGGTTGTCGGTCAGGCGGCTTCGGAGCCGATAAAAGATGTCATCCAGGTTACGAAGATCGGCGGATATTCTGTGGGAACCACGAACGAAGACGGCGGCGTGGCGGAGATCGTCAAGTACAACCCGGCCAACGGGAAGTTCTATCTGGTCAATGGCTCAACTCATCCGGCGACTGTAGATATCGTTTATCTGAAGGATGGCGTACATCCGGAGAAGGAGGCAAGCATTAATGTAGAGGCACTATCCGAAGCCGGGGGCTTCAGCTATGGAGACTTGACCAGCGTCGATATTAACACGGCGACCGGCCGGATTGCTGTGGCTGTCCAGGAAGCAGATGCGATGAAGAAGGGCAAGATTCTTGTCCTTGATTATGACGGCAAGCTGCTGAAAACCTATGAAGCCGGCATCCAGCCAGATATGATTAAATATACGGCGGATGGCCGGTATATTCTTACGGCAGATGAAGCCGAGCCGCGTACACTGGCAGGTGATCCGGAGGGCAGCGTGACGATTATCGATACGGTCACCGGAACGGCCACAACCGTTAAATTCGATAATCCCGGCCTCATTGATGATCTCGTGCATATCCGCGGTGCGGTGGACCCTGTAAGCAAGTTAATCACCGGTGAAGGTACTAAGGAAGACGCCGTACGTGATCTGGAGCCGGAATTCATTGAGCTGTCCGATGATCAGGAGACGGCTTATGTTTCCCTTCAGGAGAACAATGCAGTGGCGGCGGTTGATGTAATCTCAGGCAAGCTGCTGTGGGTGAAAGGTCTGGGATTCAAGGATCTGAGCGATCCGCGCAATGCGCTTGATCTGGTAAAGGACAATCAGATTCACCTCGAGAATGTTCCATTTTATGGTGTATACATGCCGGACGGCATCAGCCAGTACACGGTGAACGGAAAAACCTATCTGTTCACGGCTAATGAAGGGGATGCTACTGATTGGGACAGCAAGGAAAATGCCACCACCATCGGCTCCATGAAGAATTCACTCAAGCCGGATTCGGCTGCTGCAAAGTTCCTGAACGGACAGAAGAAATATGACAGCGTAGAGGTGATGTCAGATATGGGGCATGAGGGCATTTATCTGTATGGCGGCCGTTCCTTCTCCGTATGGGATGCCGGGTCTCTTAAGCAGGTGTATGACAGCGGCAGTGAATTCGAGCAGATCACTTCGGAGCGCCTGCCGGCGTACTTCAATGCCAGCAACAGCAACACTACCCTGGACAGCCGCAGCACCAAAAAAGGGCCGGAGCCCGAATATGTCAAAATCGGCAAGGTGGGGCAAAGGGCACTGGCGTTTGTCGGGTTGGAACGCGTCGGCGGTATGATGACCTATGATGTGACGAACCCGGAGCAGCCGCAGTTTGTAAACTATATCAACTCTCGTGAGTTTACGCCGAAAAATAATCTGGAAACCGACACAGGTCCGGAAGGCATCGAATTCATCCCGGCAACGGACAGCCCGACAGGGCTTCCGCTGGTGCTGGTAGCCAATGAAGTCGGCGGAACAGTGGCGGTCTATCAATTAAATGTGACAAAGGTGACTTTGAATCAGACCTCCTTGTCGCTCCAGGCGGGCGGAAGCGCAGCAGAACTACAAGCAACGGTGCAACCCGTAAGCGAAGCAGGGCAAGGCTTGAGCTGGAGCTCCTCCAACTCCTCTGTAGCCTCGGTTGATCAGAACGGAAAGGTTAGTCCGCTCGCGGCGGGAACAGCAGTAGTCTCCGTATACAGTGCGGATGGGTATGGTATCGCCCAGGCGCAGGTGACGGTAACGGCAGCCGATCCGGTTATTAGTTATCCGGGTTCGGCGCCTTCCGGCGGATCGGCAGCGGTTGTCACCAAGCCGGAAACAGCAGTTAATGTCACGGGCGGCAAGGCGATTGTGGAAGTGAAGGCAGCAGCTGATGCAGCCGGGAGCCAATTCTTCTCTGTAGGCGCTGAAGCCGTGACTGCCGCACTTGAGGCGCTCAAGAGCTCAGGCGGGGCGGAGCTGGAGTTCCGCACGCCTTCAGGAGAAGCTGGACGGAATCTTACCGTTAAGCTTCCTGCAGCAGTCTGGGCTGAACTTGCCGGTAGTTCCTTGAAGACGGTGACATTCACGGGAGGGGCGGGAACCGTTTCATTCGACCGGACTGCAGCTTCGGCAATTCACATGGCTGCAGGCGGGGAGGCGGTCAGCCTGACGATTGCCGGAACGGATCTCCCTACAGCGGCAGCCGGAGCCAGTGCTGCGGCAGGCAGCCTCATCGGCAGCCGGCCGGTGCTGAGCCTTACAGTTCAGGCAGGAAGCAAGGACATTTCCAGCTTCGGTGGCGGGGGCGTGTCGGTCAGCATCCCATATACACTCCCGGCAGGTGAAGATGTCAATGCAGTAGCAGCTTATCAAGTGACGGCAACAGGTGGACTGGTCGTGCTTCCTGCCAGCAGCTACAATCCAGTGGCGGGTCAGCTGACCTTCCGTACCCCTCATTTCTCCGTTTATGCTGTGGGCTATAACAAGCCGGTGTTTACGGATACTTCAAGCAGCTATGCGAAGGATTCTATAACGTATCTGGCAGCCCGTGGAATCATCTCCGGAACCTCAGCCGAGCAGTTCGGCCTCAAGCACCAGTTAAGCCGCGGGGATGCAGCCCTGCTGCTGGCCCGTTTGGCAGGAGCGGAGCCGGGCAGCCCGGCTGGCAGCTTCATTGATGTGAAGCCGGAGGATTATTATGCGGCGGCTGTGTCCTGGGCGAATGCTAATGGCATCGTCAACGGAACAGGAGGCGGCAAATTTGATCCCAAGGCTGAAGTCTCACGTGAGCAGCTGGCGGTCATGATCCTTCGTCTCGCGGATGCTATGAACTGGAATCTGCCTGTAAGCAGCGGCCCTGCTGTATACGCCGATCAGACGGCTATCAGCCCCTATGCGCGAGAGGCCGTGAGTGCTGTCCAGCAGGCCGGTATCCTATCCGGTCAGGCTTCAGCTGCAGGCAAAATTAACTTTGCCCCGCAAGCTTCGGCTACCCGTGAAGAGGCTGCACATATGCTGGCTAAGCTGCTGAAGGCTGTACAATAAGAGCTGTATCTGCTGTCTGCTGCCTACAGTTCAAATTTCAGATACTGCTGCTTCCGTGCTATAATGCCCTCATAATTGTTCCGAAGACAAGTGCCGCCTGCGGTGCTTGTCTTTTTTTTGTCGGCCTTCCTTTAGCCCTCGTTAACAGCATTGCAGCAATTAGTTTACGATGCGCATACATAACACTGGAGAATAGTTAATATCCAGCTTCTACAATGAAAACATGACATGAAATACATACATAAGTCCGAGATCTAGCAGAAGGGATGATAAGCTTGGAAAGAAGTAGGCTGCACTTATCTATGAAATGGAAGCTGATTCTTAGCTTTACAGCAATTTCACTTATCTTTTTGGGGGTTGCACTGCTTCAGGGGCAGAAGATTAATCAGGTGGAGCAGTCGATGGAACGGCAGAAGACCGAGATGGAAAAAAGAATCACCGTCTCTACAATCACTCAGCTGCTGCAGGAGCTGAACAGTCTGGAGACTTCCCTGGCTGAGTCCAGTGACGCAGAGCTGGCCGGGCCGTTTAAGGATAAGCAGCAGCGGCTTGCGGCAGCTATGGCCAAAGTGGATTTTGACAAGGGAACCTCCGCGTGGAAAGATCTGCAGCAGCTGCGTACTGAAGCGGATGAATATACAGGTTATGTTAATGAGTTGGTAAATACGCTGGAGAATACCGATCTGGATCCGCTAACTGTCCTGGAGCAGATTGATGGGCTGCATACGCAGGCGCTTGCACTGAATCAAACGCTGCTGGAGCGGAATGCGAAGCTATATACGGCAGCAGCGGATAATGCGGAAGCGGCGCAGGCCCATTCTTTTACTTTGCTGGACCATACCGTATCTATAGTGATGTATGCTGCAATCGCAGTATTCGCGTTCACGCTGGTGCTGGCCCTGCTGCTGATCCGTTCGTTCCTGTCTCCGGTGGACAAGCTGCAGACTGCTCTGCGGAAAATCGCCGAAGGCGATCTGCGCCAGCAGATCAATTCACCGTATAATGATGAGCTGGGGCGGTTGAGCTTCCATTTTGACCATATGGTCACACGGGTCCGCGAGATGCTGCGCCAGACGGTGCAGGTAGCCTCAACGCTGGCCGATTACTCCCAGTCCTTTCAGCAGTCCTCATCGGTTACTGCCCATACCAATCAAGATATCGTCAAGACCATTCAGGAAATTTCGGTAGGAGCAGATCAGCAGGCCGTTCAGTCTGAACAGAGTTCACTATTGCTGCAGGAACTGGAGCGGGAAGTGGCGGAGATTACGGTTTATACCGATGTTATGCTTGCGACAAGCCAGAGCGCTGACCAGAATGCACGCAAAGGCTCGGAAACCATCAGTGAGCTGCAGCGCAGATCACAGAAGTCCCGTGCTTCCATCGGCAAGGTGTATCAGGCACTTGAGAAGCTGGTGGAGCAGTCCGGAGATATTTCGCGGATTACGAATTCCATCACAGAGATTTCCAAGCAGACCAATATCCTCTCCTTGAATGCGGCAATTGAAGCGGCCCGGGCAGGGGCGGCTGGGAAAGGCTTTGGGGTGATTGCGGATGAAGTCCGGCATTTATCGGTACAGACAAGCGATTCCTCGATTCTGATCAGCCGGATAATCGGGGAGCTGCAGGAGAGCATGGCGGACTTTCAGGCATACATGCTGGAATCGAAAAAAAGCCTGGAGGAGCAGGATACCCAGGTTGCGGAAACCCTTGCTTCCTTCACGGCGATTGACGATTCGATTGCCGGCATCAGCCGGCAGATCGGGCAGATCCACAGCAAGGTGGAGCAGACCCGGAAGATCAATTCACGGCTGGGGGAATCGATCCACTCGGTAGCATCCGTAGCTGAACAGACAGCGGCGGGCGTTCAGGAAGTGAATGCCTCCAGCACACAGCAGGATCAGGCCATTCACGATATCGCCCGCCAGGCACAGGAGATTAGTGAAATCTCGCGGCGGTTGTTCAGGGAAATCAATGTCTTCAAGATTGGAGAGAGTCAAACTGTGAACCCCGGCGGCGGACAGCTGCTGACCATAGACGATGCCCGGAAACCGCCGGAGGAGACAAGTGTACCGTTACTCGCGATGGCTGAGTGAGGCATGGAGCAAGGCAATAAGCTCCGGCAGCCATTCAGCTAGAGACAGGAAGGTGAAGCCCGCTGCGCGGGCTTTTGCTGTATCCATAACCCACGACTCTTCAATGCCAAAGGGAGAACTATCCTCTTCGGCTGTTTCGCTTAGAATAATGGCCTGCTTGCCTGTAACAGCTTCGATCATCGAGAGAATATCCCGGATGGCGATTGCACCGTCTGAGCAGGCATTCACGGGTCCGGCCAACGAGGAGAAGCCCAGCCAGTAAAGGAAGTCCGCAGCCTCATCGGATCGGATGAACGAGATCAGAGCATCCGGATTCGGAAGCCCGATCGGCTTGCCGCTGGCGATATGCTCGATGTGAAAATGCATCCGCCGCGTATAATCATCCGTCCCTAGGACGATCGGAAAGCGGACGGCTGCCACAGGAAAAGAATCCTGTTTCAGCAGCACAGTTTCAGCCAGTCTTTTGCCTTCCTGATAGTTGAAGTCCTCTCTGGAACCCAGCCGCATGGGATAAGTCTCAGGGTCAAAGTCCGCTTCACTCAGTATTTCCGGTCTTGGATCGTATACAGATAAGCTGGAGGTCAGGATGTAGCGCCCCGTTCTGTTAGCAAAAATCCGGGCTGAAGCAGCTGCATCATCGGGGGAGTAGCAGATATTGTCATAGACGACATCAAATTGCAGGCCATGCACCGCCGTGGCCAGCGCTTCTGAATCCGAACGGTCAACGGTTAAACGGGTCACCTGATCGCCGAAATCATCCTCTGCCATGCCCCTGGTCAGTATAGTCACCTGTGTATTTTCATCCTGAAGCAGCCGTTTCACCAGCCTCTTGCCAAAAAAACGGGTTCCCCCGAGCACAAGTATGTTCCTCATCCTTCTGCCTCCTTTAATATTTTCTTGTTAGGCCGCCATCCGCATTCCGGAATAGATGACGGTACTGTTTGCGGTGAAGCGGCAGCCCGCAAACTGGGCCTGCACAGCGGATGTGCTGACCGCCGTGGTGAGCTCTGCTGCTCGGTCCTGGCGCAGAAGTTCCAGCATGACGGGAATCTGCCCCTGTTCATAGGCATCCGCCAGCGCAGCCAGCAGCAGCCTGAAATCCGCATCCTGCGGGAGGGCAGGCCCATCCGCGGCGAGCTCCTTCCGCACAGCTACGAGCGCTTGCCGCGCCCGGTAAAGCGCAGCTTTGACCGCCCCCTCTGTAGTATCCAGCTGAACCGCCGTTTCGTTTGCGGAGTAGCCGAGCACATCACGCAGCAGGAATGCCATCCGCTGCACCGGCGACAGATGTTTGATCAAGGCTTGAAAAGCTGTTTCGATCTCCGAAAGGCTGCTCTGCGCTGCCTCAGGTTCTGCCCCGTTCCGTTCACGGCCCATTACACGCATCAAGGAAGCCTTGCGCCGGACGGTATCGATCCAGGTATTCTTAGCAATCCGCAGCAGCAGGGCTTCCGGATTGGGGCTTGCGGAGAATTTTCCGTAGCTGAGCACCTTCATCCAGGTGTCCTGGGCCAGATCTTCAGCCTCATGCCCGGAGCGGGTAAGCGTCAGACAGTAGCGGTTTAACGCAGCTCTAAGCGACTGCAGGCTGTGGTCCTCCTCAAGCTTTAGGGTGCTGTATTCTTCAAGGATCATCATGCTCACACAACTCCTTTTCAGCTATTCCTTTGGCATATTCCCTTATTATATAAACGAACAGCCCTTATTAAAAGATACGCGGGTTCTGCTGCTATTTTTGTTGGCTTGGTTCCGTATCCTTTGCCGCCCCTGATCCGTTTACAGGATATCAAATCAAGTTATATCCCAGGAGGTATGGATCATGAGTATTGTCCCCTATGTAATTGAACAGACGAGCAGAGGCGAGCGGTCCTACGATATTTATTCCCGGCTGCTGAAAGACCGGATTGTATTTGTCGGTGCGGCGATCGATGATCAGCTGGCGAACAGCATTATTGCCCAGCTTTTATATCTTGCGGCGGAAGAACCCGATAAAGATATCCAAATGTTTATTAACAGTCCGGGAGGTTCAACTACCGCAGGGTTCGGAATTTATGATACGATGCAGGTAATCAAACCGCAGGTCAGCACGATATGCACCGGTTTTGCGGCTTCTTTCGCATCACTGCTGCTGCTGGCCGGAGCCCCCGGCAAAAGATTTGCGCTGCCAAGCAGTGAAATTATGATCCACCAGCCGCATGGCGGTGCCCAGGGGCAAGCCAGCGATATTGCCATCAGCGCCAAACGGATATTGCAGATTAGGGAAAAGGTCGTGCAGATCACTGCAGGCCGGACCGGCCAGCCGGCTGACAAGATCGCGAAGGATATGGACAGGGATTATTTCATGTCCGCGGATGAGGCAATGACATACGGCATTATCGACAAAGTAATCACGAACCTATAAGTAAAGGAGCGGATGAACCATGCTGGCAGATTTGAAAGGGCAGAAAGTCGCGGTACATTTTCTGGATGGTACGAGTGTAAGGGACGGTGTTCTGGAAGAGCTTGACGAGCGCTTCGTGAAATACCGGACAGAATATCAGGTGCTGTACATTCCGGTCACCTCAATTCGTGCAGTAGCGCTGGAGACCAAGGAGCGCGAGCGGCCGCGGGTGGGCTTCGGACAGTAAGGTCTCGCGGCCGACAGCGGCTACCTAACGCTCCCGGGACCTGAGCACACTTCCGCGGCTCTGAAATGGATGTTCGGCTGAATCTGGAGAACATAATAAAAAACTTTACAGAAACGGCAGCAATGCCGTTTTTTTCTGTGTCTGTTATAAGGCATCAGGATACAGCGGATGTAACGCTGGATAATCGAGGTATTGGATTTCGGCTGTTACACATACTACACCTAAGTGTATCTGCTGCGGCGGCTCCCTAAGCAGTTAGCGAACAGGTGAAAACGGGTAAGAATACATAGTGTGCCTATTTTCCGGAGGTGAGCCTGTTCATTGATTTCAAATAATACGTATGAAGAAAGGCGCTGCTGTGATACAATAATCTAGTTGTCCTTCTTATGGGGATTTAGGTTTCAAGTAGCCGGGCCATCTGGCAATGTTTCTTCTAGAAAGCTAAGAAAAACGCAGCATTACAGTGTATTTACATGCGTTCAAGAGTATTAACAGGAAAAACCGAAGATTTTACAGACTACGTATCAATTTTTGTCGTTTTTTATTGATTTATTGCTGTGCTTTATGTATAATCAGCCTTGTTGATTTTTGCAACTGGAAATGGCTTGTACGTTATAAGTCAGATCTGAACTACGGATTTCTTATATTAGGAGGTTATCTATTTTGGGAAAAGCGTTAATTATTGGCGCTGGCGGTGTAGCTAGTGTTGTCGTGCACAAGTGCTGCCAGAACCCGGATGTATTTGAAGAGATCTGCATAGCGAGCAGAACCCTCGCGAAATGTGATGCTCTGAAAGATAAATTGGCCGGAGGCCAGACGAAGATTTCTACTGCTCAGCTCGATGCGGATAATACGGAAGAGGTCATTGAACTGATCAAGAGCTTCCAGCCGGATGTCGTGATTAATGTCGCTCTCCCATATCAGGACCTGACCATTATGGATGCCTGCCTGGCAACGGGAGTGCACTATGTGGATACCGCTAACTACGAACCGCAGGATACTGCGAAATTTGAATATTCCTGGCAGTGGGCCTACAAAGAAAGATTCGAAAAGGCCGGAATTACTGCGCTGCTCGGCAGCGGCTTCGATCCAGGCGTAACCGGTGTGTTCACCGCTTATGCACAGAAGCATTATTTTGACGAAATTCACACGATTGATATTGTGGATGCGAACGCAGGCGACCATGGTTATCCGTTTGCTACCAACTTCAATCCTGAAATCAATATCCGCGAAATTACTGCGAACGGACGCTACTTTGAGAACGGCGAGTGGATTGAAACGGCTCCGCTGTCCGAGAAGAAAGTCTACGATCTCCCGGAGATCGGTCCTAAGGATATTTACCTGCTGTATCATGAAGAGCTGGAATCCCTGGCCAAAAATATCAAAGGCGTGAAGAAAATCCGCTTCTGGATGACCTTCTCCCAGAACTACCTGACTCACCTGAAGGTGCTGGAGAATGTCGGCATGACTTCGATTGAGCCAATTATGTATGAAGGCAAAGAGATTATTCCTTTGCAGTTCCTGAAGGCTATCCTGCCAGACCCGGCATCCCTCGGACCAAGAACCAAGGGTAAAACCAACATTGGCTGTATCATTCAGGGTACTAAAGACGGCCAGCCGAAAACCTATTATGTTTACAATGTCTGCGATCATGAAGAATGCTACAGAGAAGTGGGCTCCCAGGCCATTTCCTACACAACCGGCGTTCCTGCCATGATCGGGGCTATGATGATTATCAAAGGCATCTGGAACAAACCGGGCGTACACAATATCGAAGAATTCGATCCGGACCCATTCATGGATGCACTCAATAAACACGGGCTGCCTTGGCAAGAAGATTTCTCGCCGACGCTGCTGGACTAGGGCGTAAGGCAATGAAAGAAATCGATATCGACATCAGCTCGCTGCCGTCACCTGCCTATCTTGTCGATGAGCGGCTGCTTAAGAAGAACCTGGAGACCCTGAATTACGTGCAGGAGCGTACCGGAGCGAAGATTCTTCTGGCGCAAAAAGGCTTCTCCATGCACGCTCTGTACCCGCTGGTCGGCAAATACCTGCATGGCGTGACTTCCAGCTCCCTGTTCGAAGCCCGGCTGGGCTTTGAGGAAATGGGCAAGGAAGTGCATGTCTACGCACCGGCTTACATGGACCGTGAATTCGACGAGCTGCTGCGCTATACCGATCACATTGTGTTCAACTCGTTTGACCAGTGGAACCGGTTCAAGGACCGCGTACAGAATGCCGGCAAGCCAATCAGCTGCGGAATCCGTGTAAATCCGGAATATTCCGAGATTGAAGTGCCGCTCTATGATCCTTGCTACAACTACTCCCGTATGGGCGTAACCCTGCCGAACTTCCGTCCGGAAGAGCTTGAAGGCATTGAAGGGCTGCATTTCCATACCATGTGTGAGCAGAACTCCGACACACTGGAGCGTACCCTCAAGGTTGTGGAAGAGAAGTTCGGTCAGTATCTGCACGGCATGAAATGGCTCAACTTCGGCGGCGGCCATCATATTACCCGCGACGATTATGACCTGAAGACGCTGATCAAGTGTATCCTTCATATGAAAGAAACCTACAATGTACAGATTTACCTGGAGCCGGGCGAAGCGGTGGCGCTGAACACCGGATATCTGGTAGCAACTGTGCTTGATACAATGCACAACGGCATGGATATTGCCATTCTCGACACTTCGGCTGAATGCCATATGCCTGATGTGCTCGCGATGCCTTACCGGCCGAACATTATCGGTTCAGGACAGCCTGGAGAGTTTCCGTATACGTACAGACTTGGCGGCATGACCTGCCTGGCGGGTGATATCATCGGGGATTATTCCTTCCCGGAACCGCTGAAATACGGCGACAAGCTGGTCTTCCTCGACATGGCGATTTATTCCATGGTCAAGAACCATATGTTTAACGGCGTGAACCTGCCGGCTATTGCTTCCTACAACGATGAAGAAGGCCTGAAGATTATCCGCGAGTTTGAATACAGCGACTTCAGCGGCCGTTTGTCTTAATTCTTTTTTATAATAGAGTGCCCCGCAAGCCGGCTGGAGTTGGCTTACGGGGCGCTTTTTTTTGATTTCTCGTGGATAATGGATAATAGTGAACAGTGATAGCTGCACTTTGTACACTTATTATGCTCATTTTTGCTGTCGCCACGGCTTTAGCTGCACTTCATACAACTAAAAGTGGCAATTTCGGCTCTGAGAAGCAAAATGGGGATTTTTAATTGCACAGACTGCAGTTAAAATGAAAAATAGCCTCTTTTCGCGCCGGATAGTTGCAGAAAGTGCAGTTATAGCACCCCCTTGAAGCATATTTTACATAAGGATGAAAAAACAGCCCCGCATCAACGCCTATTAGGCGGGACACGGGGCTGCTTTGAGTGAAGACACTATTGTTTAGCTGCACCATAGCTGCACCATAGCTACATCAGAGCAAGGCTGCATCACTTCATACTAATCGCAATTTCCTCCTGTTGCGGCAGCCAGTTGACGGTGGCGCCGAGCTGCTCGCTGATAAAGCGCAGCGGGAGATAGATTGTACCGTTCACAATAAACGGCGGTGTGGCGAGGGTGACTGCAGTACCGTTGACCGTTGTCTCCCCGCTTACAGTATTAATGGAGATAGAGAGAGACGGTTTACTCACGGCGGTTCGGGTGATGGTTACTATTTTCTCAACCTTGGAAGCTGTACCGCCGTTACTGGTGGGAGTGGTCGTATGGTTCTCTTTATAGGCAACGATGGCTCCCAGTTTATCAAATAGCGACCGCAAGGGAACGAAGTTCTGGCCGCCGCGGGTAATCACACCATTCGTCAGATTGACCGGCTCTGCGTTCAGCGTAACGGCTATCGGCTTCTGCATAGGCACCGGCTGGTCAAAGTTGAAATCATAGTTGGCGTAGCCGAGCTGAGCGTTTTTGTTGACGCCCCAGCCCCAGAGGGTGCCGTCACTCTTTTGCATAACGATGTGGCGTCCGCCGCCCTTTATGGAGGTAATATTGGAGGCCAGCAAAGTGAACACTGCCTCTGCAGTAATCGTTTCTTCTCCGATGGAGGTTGTGTATACCTTGCCGTCCGCTGTTAAAGCCACGATAGATCGTTCCATAATATAGGCGTCCGTTACAATTCTGATTCCGGTGAAGCGCAGCGGTACCGTCTGCTCATGGAAGGTTGTGCCGTCGGAGCTGCCGGTAATGGTCATTCCCCGGAACCAGAGGTTAGCGCTATTGTCGATGGCAAGTGTGCTGCGCCCGTTATCACGAAGGATACGGATATCCTTCAGTCCGGTTACAGGTACCGGATTCATTACATCGCTGCCGGCAACCGGATTATAAATCGACTCGACGGGCCAGGTCCAGACCGTGCCGTCTCCGGCAAGCGCAAAGTTATTCTCCAGCTGGTTGATTTGGCTCAGCTTCCGGACAGGCTGAAAGGAGGTAAGCTGATCGGTTGAGGTCCAGACCGTCCCGTCCTGCTTGAGGAACAGGAATCTTTTCCAGGAGCCCTTTTCATTGTCCTCAAAATACCCCCCGGCGGCAGTTACTCCCTCTATTCCGCCAACAGGGGATAAGGAGATCCGCGAGGTATCGTCCTCCGGTAACGCTGCCTGATAGACCGCACCGGCCCCGCTTACAGCCAGGTATGTACCCTGCACCAGTGCAAGGTCCGTCAAGCCAGTCATTTCCGGTACTTGTACAGTTTCCATTGCTAAAGTCTTGGCATTGGTCTGCCATTGCCAGACGGAGTAATCCTGCTTAACTGCAAGCCCTCCGCCCCCGGCCAGGCCGAAGGAAGCTTTAACCTCAGCAAGTCCCGGTACACGTGTAGGCACCGAGCGGCTGTCGCCCCAGACCCACAGGCTGCCGTCCTTTTTGATCAGGTGATCCGGCCCGTAGTCGGCGATACTGGAAACAGCAGCTGCAGTGTCGGCCGCGGCAGCCGCTCCTCCGTTGCAGGCTGCAGGAAAGCCGGCTGCTGTAGCCAGGCTTAGCGCCAGGCCGAGCAATTTTGTCCATTTTTTCATAAGAGGTCTCCTTAGTATTTGAATTCCATTAACTTACAATTAGACGCGCTCCCCCCGCAAAAAGTTTCTGCAGAAAAATGTCGCTCATTGTCGGCTGACCTGTGATACAATATCCTAGTCTGTTTTTTTAGTTTTGTCCGTATCTGAGGAGGAAATCAGCGTTAATGAAACATGCACCTTTTATTGCAGTGGAAGGCCCGATCGGGGCCGGAAAAACCACCCTTGCTACCATGCTGGCAGCTGAGCTTGAGCTTCCGGTAATTAAAGAGATTGTTGAAGAGAATCCGTTCCTGGACAAGTTCTATCAGAATATGGATGACTGGAGCTTCCAGCTCGAAATGTTCTTTCTCTGCAACCGTTACAAGCAGCTTGAGGATACCGTGAACGAGTACATCAATAAGGATAAACCGGTTATTTCCGATTATCATATTTATAAAAATCTGATTTTTGGCGAGCGGACGCTCAAAGGATCGAAACGGGACAAATACCGTGAGATTTACCATGTGCTCACCGATGATCTGCCGAAGCCTGATATTATTCTCTATATCCGTGCGGATCTGGATACTCTTATGGCCAGAATCGCCAAACGCGGCCGCCCGTTCGAAGAGGAAATTTCACCTGCGTATATGCAGCAATTAATAGAAGATTATGATGATGCTATGGCCTCACTCGCTGTCCGCGAACCGTCGACCGTCATTGTAACGATTGATGGGAACAAGGTTGATTTTGTAGAGAATCAGGAAGATTTCAGCGCTATCGCCGCACAACTAAAGGAGCTTATGAAATGAACACATACAACATCCCGGACAACGCCATTATTACTGTAGCCGGAACAGTGGGTGTCGGCAAATCAACGCTGACTGCAGCCCTCGCGAAGCGTCTGAATTTCCAGACGTCGCTGGAGCAGGTCGACCACAATCCATACCTGGAGAAGTTCTACCATGATTTCGAAAGATGGAGCTTCCATCTGCAGATTTATTTCCTGGCGGAACGCTTCAAGGAGCAGAAGAAGATGTTCGAGCTGGGCGGCGGCTTCGTGCAGGACCGTTCGATCTATGAGGATACCGGGATTTTTGCCAAAATGCATGCCGATCAAGGCACCATGTCGAAGACCGACTATGAAACCTACACCAGTCTATATGAGGCAATGGTGATGACACCGTATTTCCCGCATCCCGATGTGCTGATCTATATCGAAGGCAGCCTGCCGTCGATCCTCACCCGGATCAATGAACGCGGACGCGAAATGGAAATCCAGACCGATGTCTCCTACTGGGAGCATATGCACGGCCGTTATTCCCAGTGGATAAATGAGTTCAGCGCCTGCCCGGTGCTGCGGCTGAACATTGATGACTACGATGTGAATGATGCGGATTCGATGTCTGCGATTCTGGCGCAGGTGGGTAAGGCGATTAACCGGAGCGAGGTGGCGAAGTAAAGGGTTTCTATTTGACTACTAACTTCGATTGTTCATTATAATATAGTTGCTATTATCCTGGTCCCTCCTATGAACATTCCTGGGATGGAAGTAATTCTAGCGAGGACAGCACAGGAATAAGAGGGATAGTAACGGTTGGGACTGATTAGCTTGCCGGTGCTTATCGGAACGAGGTTTTTAACTGATTTTCCAGAGTAATATCAGTAAGGCCCTTTATCGAATGTTGAGTTTAGACTAGAACTATATGGTTTTAATCGCGGCGCCAAGGGGCGCTGCTTTTTTTTTTCGGAAAACTCATAAAGTTTCGAGAAAGTTATATTGAATTGATGGATGTTTTACCCTGTATATATAAAGTTATTTTCACATAAAGGTATTAATGGTAATATATACATAATGGATATTAGTATTCGTTGGGAGATGTTTGAGTATATGATTAAAAAATTCAAAATAATTCTTACATTTATACTTATTATTTTAGTAGTGGTTTTTGGTACATATTTTTCTTTAACAAAAGACAAATTTACAGAAGCACACTTTATCCAATACAATTCTTCCATAGCATCAGAACTAAAAACAAATTATACTCTTGATTTAGCTTATTTTATTGAGAAAAACCATAAAGATAAAATATCTACTAAAAGTATCGTATCCATAAACTTTAAGGATTCAGTAACTACTCAAGTCAAATCCTATAAATTAGTTAAAAGTGACTCATCAAAAAAGTATGATATTAGAAATATTACATTAGATGTATATTTTCAAAAACCAGGAAAGGAAAAAGTAAGGTACATAGAAATAAAATTTGATGATAATTCTGTTGAAGAGTACTCGGTAGGTATTTGGAACTTTAATGTCTCTAAGGATAAGAATGAAGAGAAATTGGTTATGAGTGACACTTTTCCATTGGTTTCCAATGATTTTAATGGATATAATTTTAGTTTTACAAATACTACTGCGAATGATATAAAGGTTATCGATTTGGGAATAGACTTAAATGAAACTTCTTTGGAAAATAAACCTATAAACATTAAACCAGAAGGTACAGAGAAAGTTGATATAAAAACTAGCACAAAAAACAAGGACAAATTCTATATAATAAAACCTAAATTGTCCTATGTTTATAATAATAAAGTTTATGCATATTATCCGTTTGCGACTTATTATGGTTTCTTAAACATGACGGATGCCGATATAGATAAAGAAGTAGATAAAACAAGTCTATAGATTTAATGGCTTCCTCAATCGGAGGTTATCCAATTCTGTAACGGAAGAGTGCCCAAAAGAGAGATTGTGAGCACATAAAGTAATATACCTGGAGAAGTTCTACCATGATTTCGAAAGATGGAGCTTCCATCTGCAGATTTATTTCCTGGCGGAACGCTTTAAGGAGCAGAAGAAGATGTACGAGCTGGGGGCGGCTTTGTGCAGGACCGTTCGATCTATGAGGACACCGGGATTTTTGCCAAAATGCATGCCGATCAAGGCACCATGTCGAAAACCGACTATGAAACCTACACCAGCCTGTACGAGGCTTTGGTGATGACACCGTATTTCCCGCATCCCGACGTGCTGATCTATATCGAAGGTAGCCTGCCGTCGATCCTCACCCGGATCAATGAACGCGGACGTGAGATGGAAATCCAGACCGTTGTCTCCTACTGGGAGCATATGCATGGCCGTTATTCCCAGTGGATTGACGAGTTCAGCGCCTGCCCGGTACTGCGGCTGAACATTGATGACTACGATGTGAATGATGCGGATTCGATGTCTGCGATTCTGGGGCAGGTGGGCAAGGCGATTAACCGGAGTGCGGTGGCGAAGTAAAAGGCTGCATGAAGAACAATGAATTTCATATCTGAATTCCTGAAACCTGGATGGTACTTACCGTCCAGGTTTTTTTATCAAACTAGAATGAATTTCAGACGGAAGTGTGCCAGTCGCTGGAACGGCTGCGTAAGGGGAGCTGAAACAGTGAAGGATGCCGGAATGCCACCCCTGTGATACAATAATCTGAAAAGCCGAAATGATGGGGGATTGAAGTGAATGTATGATTTTGAACGCATAATTGACCGCCGCAATACCCGCTCCTACAAATGGGATCAGAATGAAAAGCTGTTTGGGAACAAGGATATTCTTCCGCTGTGGGTAGCAGATATGGATTTTGAGAGCCCTCCGGCGGTGAAGGAAGCGATTTTGCGCCGGGTGGAAGCCGGTGTCTATGGCTATAGCGTAGCAAGTGATTCTTACAAACAAGCGATTGTAAACTGGTTCGGACGGCGCCATAATTGGGCGATTCAGCCGGAGTGGATCACGGATTCACCGGGAATTGTCACTTCACTAAGCCTATCAGTAGAGCTGTTCACCCAGCCGGGTGATGAGGTGATCCTGCAATCGCCGGTCTATTATCCTTTCTATGATGTAATTAAGATGAATGACCGCAAGGTGGCCAAGAATCCGCTGATTCTTCGCAATGGGCGGTATGAGATGGATTATGCCCACCTTGAAACGCTTATGCAGGGTGGCGCCAAGCTGCTGCTGCTGTGCAACCCCCATAATCCGGGAGGAACCGTCTGGAAACGCGAGGAGCTCCAGCAGGTTGGAGATTTATGCCTGCGTTACGGGGTAACCGTCATTTCGGACGAGATTCATTGCGATTTGACGCTTCCCGGACACAAGCATATCCCGTTTGCCTCTTTATCTGAAGAACTGGCTGATATTACAGTTACAACGCTGGCAGCAACCAAAACCTTCAATCTGCCCGGCCTGCAGACCTCTTTCATCGTGGCCCGGAATCCTGAAATGCAGGGTAAATTTGAGCGTAAGCTGAAGGCGCTCAGCCTGCATATGTCGTCTTATTTTGCGCCCGAAGCCGTAGAGGCGGCATATAATGAAGGAGAGACATGGCTGGACGAGCTGCGTCAACATATTGCGGGCAATGCCGAATATGCAATCAGCTATCTCGCAGAGCATCTTCCTGCGGTCAAGGTTATGCGCCCTGAGGCCACTTATCTGCTATGGATGGACTGCCGGGCGCTGGGACTGGATGCAGCCGGACTGAAAAATCTGATGTACAAAGAGGCAGAAGTGGCTTTTAATGAAGGTTCGGTGTTCGGACCTGAAGGAGAAGGCCATCTGCGGATCAATCTGGCTTGTCCGAGATCGGTACTCACTGAAGCGCTGCTGCGGTTCAGCAGAGCGGCTGCTTCATACGCAGAGTAATAAGGACCCGTTCGATTACAGATAAGCTTGCTCCAGTTCTTTTGAACGTTTGTTGTTCATAGAACTGCGGCAGGCTTTTTGCTTGGGATCCTAAACACATAGAAGAATGGGAGAGAAACCAAAATGAGCAAAACCCGGATTATCATTGACTGCGATACCGGTATCGATGACGCACTGGCTATACTGTATGCATTACGCGCTCCGGATGTTGTTGTGGAAGGGATTACTACAGTGTTTGGCAACATTGGTGTCGAACAGGCGGCGGATAATACCCTGCGGCTGCTTGCCCTGGCCCGGCCCGAAGCAGAGATTCCTGTGGCTCTCGGTGCTTCACGGGCACTGGTCCGTGAACTCCGCGGCTTCTCCCAGCATGTGCACGGGGAAAATGGCATCGGCGATGTACAGCTTCCGCCATCCTCCCAGCGCCTGATAAGTGAAACAGCGGCAGAATTTATTGTACGGCTGGCGGATGACAATCCCGGCGAAATCGTACTGGTGACCCTCGGGCGGCTGACGAATCTGTCGCTCGCGCTTGATCTGGACCCCGCCCTCAAGGGCAAATTGAAAAAGGTAGTTGTAATGGGGGGAACGATCTTTAAGCCGGGCAATGTGACCCCGGTGGCGGAAGCTAATCTATGGGGGGATCCCGAAGCGGCAGACAGGGTATTCACCTCAGGACTGCCCGTGCTGATGGTCGGTCTGGATGTGACGCTGAAGACACTGATCACTACGGAACATCTGGAGCTGCTGAAACGGTATGGCCGGGAAGACAATCAGGCGATTATTGAATTCATGGACCATTCTCTCCAGCACTATTTCAAATTTTACCGTGACGCCAATTATGTAATTAACGGTGCACCGCTGCATGATCCGCTGGCTCTTATGGCTGCGCTGCATCCGGACCTGCTGACCTGCCGGCAGATGAAGGTCCGTGTGGAGCATCAAGGGGAGCATACCTCCGGAATGGTTGTTGCCGATTTGCGGGCGCAGCCCCGGATCGGTGAGTTCATTGAGGTTGCGGTCGATGTGGATGCCGAGCGGGCTGTTGGCGTCTTCTTAAGTGCTTTTATGTAACCTTTCCAGGGCTGCTGGACTATGGCTGGTATAAAGCTGCAATCTCCAAAAGTTACATTCTATTAATTTGCTAAAAATATCTATTTTGGTAAAATGATAGAGGTGATATAGATTAATTACACTATTTTAATAGGTTTAGCCGTGACTACAGAGAATATTTGGACTTCCGGCCGCTGTTGTCTGCAGATTTCTCGATTATACCGCTGTTTGCGGTAGAAATCTGCAGACAAAGGCGGACGCTGGCGCTCCTCCAGTTCCAAAATTCCCCTCCATCACTTTACCCTAAAAAACTATTTAATTTAATCTATAAAGTTGTTGGGGTGCAGATTAAGCATGTGACTTTATATCATTCAGAATCTTGCAGAATGGAGAATCAACATATGAAAAGCCTAAGTAAACTATTATTATGCGCAGCAATTTCAATAGGAGGTTTTACAGCACTTCCCGTACAGTCTACACAGGCTGCTGCAGGCAGTGTGAGCATTATGCTCGACGGCTATCCGCTGCCGTTCCCGGTTCCGCCCGCGGTGATGAACGGGACCACGATGGTGCCGTTCCGTGCCATCTCCGAAGCGCTCGGCATTCAGGTGAAGTGGGATCAGGCTGCCAAGAAAATTACCGCCACCAAAAGTGATACAGCAGGTTCTAAAGTGGTCGTTCTTACACTCGGCAGCGCAAAGGCAGCAGTGAATGGAGCGGTCGTCCAGCTGGCTGTGCCTCCGCAAAATATCCGCGGCACAACGATGATTCCGCTCAGCTTCTTCGGACAGCAGTTCGGGGCAGGAGTAGGCTGGAATCAGGCAACTAAGACAGTATCGATTACCTCGCCCAAGAAGGATATGTACACGCTTGGCTTCTATGCACAGAAATCGTACAGTGAGGTGTCGCTGATTCCGGACTTTAATGCGGTTGCCTTCGGCTGGAGCCGGATCGACCGCAGCGGCCAGTTCACGACAACTAGCACGGATTTCTGGTGGCCGAAAGCCGACGGTGACATCACGCCGGAGTCCATTGTCCAGAACGCGGCTGCCGGAGGAACTGCTCCTTACTTGATGGTTTATTCAGGTGATAAAGAGCTGGAACTGACCAAAAATCTGGAAGACCCGGCGCTTCAGCAGCAGACGATATCAAGCATCGTATCGCTGGCTACAGAGAAAGGGTTTCAGGGCATCGGACTGGATCTGGAGGGACTCGGTCTGACCGGGGACAAGAAAATTGTACAGGGCCAATTCAATACATTCGTCAAGAACCTGGCGGCAGCGGCAAGGCCAGCCGGCCTCAAGCTGACTGTTATTCTGCCCCCGCTGAATGGCTCCTTTAAAGGGTACGACTACAAGACCTTGGCTTCGCTCGCTGATGATCTGGTCATTATGGCCTACGCATATGAGGATGAATCCAAGCCCGAGCCGCTGAACATGGTGGATCAAGGCATTCGTCTGGCACTGGAGCAGGTTAGTAAAGACAAGCTGATCCTCGGCATTTCCGTTTACAGCGAAGATGAAACCTCTGTAAATGCCAAGATCGGGCTGGCCAAACGTTACGGGCTTAAAGGTATAGCGATCTGGCGTTTGGGACTGATTGGACAGCCAGTATGGAACGAAATGGGCAAATCGGTGGAATTATAAAATAAGATATTGTTGAGAAGCAGCCCGCGGGCTGCTTCTTTTTTGTGCACTCAGACGATTCTAAACAGGCCCATTACAACAAAAGTCACATTAACCTCCGCCTGAAACCTTTATAATTTTTAAGGTTGACCCTAAAGCAGAATATTATATTTTTCAGGAGGACTATAGAGCATGAGCATTAAATATAAAGCACTTGAGCTGGATAATCCGCTGACTTACGAGCTGGAGGGCCTTGAGGTCGGAGTAACTTCAAACTGCAATTTCCGCTGTGATTACTGCTGCGCATACAATAGAAATGACGGGCAGAGCATTAACGGCAAAGAGGTTATCCGCATCCTGGAGGAGCTGCCGGGACTCAAGCGCGTCCGGTTATCCGGCGGCGAGGTGACACTGAAATTCGAGGACTGTGTGGAGATTGTGTCTTACTGCTCCTCACGCGGGATTCAGACCCAGCTGAATTCTAACGGCAGTCTGCTGAATGCGGCCCGGATTCAGGAGCTGGTAACGGCCGGACTGACCACCATACATATTTCGTTTAATTTTACGACCGCTGAGGCGTTTTCGAATTATTATCATATTCATCCCAGTGTCTATGACAAAATTAGAGAGAACATCACCATGTTCGCCAAAACAGACGTGAATGTGGTGCTGGAAACCCTGCTGTTCAATGAAACCCAGGATAATATGCAGGAAATCAGCGACCATGTCTATGCAATGGGTGTACGGACGCATGAGATTCAGAACAGTATTATTATGGGTCACACCGGCTGGAAGGCGATCGCCGCGCAGGAGCAATTGAAGAATGCCGTTGCGCAGCTGATTGCTAACCGGAAAGAGGATACTACACTTTACTTCACCTGTATGGACCGGTTTATGGATAAGCTGGGTTTCGCGGAGCAGCCCGGGGTTTATTTCCCGCACTGCATTGAAGGCAAGAAACAGCTGCACCTGCATGGTAATGGCGACATCCTGATTTCCGAGCTGTGTCATCCGGTCATTATCGGCAACATCTATAACGGAACCTCGCTGAATGAGCTGTACACCAATATGCCGGCACCTCTTTCGCAATTTTTGGAGAAGCTGCCTTGCCCGGCTCTGGATGCTTTATTCCCGCAAGAAGGTTAAGGCTTCGAATTCACATCCACTATAATACACAAGCATACAGATTCATCGTTCTGCTGCCGAAATAATAAGTACAGAGTACACGAGCTATGAGGCAAAGAAGGTGAATAAACTGAAGGATCAAGCGTTTCATCAGGTAGTAAATGAGCTGCTAATGCGTTCTAACAGCCGGGTCCAAGTGAAAATCGAGGCCTGCTTCCCCGGAAAACGGCTGGTCGGCGGCAAATATCATATGGGCAGTCACACAGTTTACCTATATAAAGAAGAGATTAGCGAGCAATGCATCCGGTTATTCGGGTCTCTGGACCGACTGGACGAGTATATTGCGGTCATTTTTGCCCATGAACTCGGGCACTCGGAAGACAAGGAACTGAATGAGCTTGCCGCTCTTCTCGATAGCCCCCTTTCGGATAGGGAGGAAGCGGAGATCTGTTTGCAGATAGAAGAAAATGCATGGCGTTATGCCCAGGATCTGCTGAGTCATGGTGACCCGCTTTTTATAGAGAGTATTATTGAAAAATCCCTGTCAGGCTATTATCGGAGGCTCCAACCTAATACCGCCTAACACATTTATAATTAAACAAGGGCCAAACCTTATAAGGTTTGGCCCTTGTTCCTGTTAGTGTACATTTTAACTCGTTGTATATAAATTAATTATCATTGTTACGCTGGCGTGCTCTGGCTTCTCCGCCTTTACGTCCTGCTTCTTCACGGCTCATTTTGCCTTCATTGCCGTCGTTGTTCTCACTTCTTGCTTCTCCACCCTCACGGCCAATTTCCTGGTAGAATTCACGATCATGGTTTTTGGCTGTTGCTTCTCCACCCTTACGTCCTGCTTCTTCACGGCTCATCTTATCATTCTGGTTGTTCTGTGCCATTACGAAATTCACTCCTCATCAGGTTGTGGTATGGTGTTGCATTGTTAACTTACCCGCTCCCTATGAAACGAAACAGCGGTGATTGAAACCGCGCGGCGGGAGGGGCAGACCGGGGCTTCTCCTGGCTGCCATCGGATTGACCCTAAGTCCCTTACTCTTAAGGAGAAGAGGGACTTTTTGCTCTGTTTTCCGGGCCGCGGCCAAGGTTTTGTTAACGGAGTGTAAAATTAAAACTTAAATTTCGACAAAGTATGATAATTTTCACTGAATTTCTCCATGTCATCTTAACTATCAACAAGAATAAACCGATAATAAAATTAAACAATATTACATTTTTTAGGGTGTTTAACAAGCTAGGATTAGACGAGGGCGGAAGGATGTTGAGAAGATGAAGATTCGGATGAAGCTATCAGTTATGATGATCGCTGTTACCATGATTTCAACAGCACTAATGGGGATTTTTACGTATAACAAGTCTACCAGTACGATTCTCAATCTCACCGATGCCTCCATGGGGCAGGTCAATACCAACAAAGCACAGACGATTGAAGCGATGATCGACAAAGAAAAGCGGAGCATTCAGCTGGTTGCCGGGGAATCCGAAATCGCCGAAGTGCTGCTAGAAGAACAATCCGGCGCATTAGCCACCGGCGATGAGCTTCAGACCGAGGTTAATAGCAAGCTGCAGACTCTGGTAAAGGATGCAGGCAACCTGGAGCATATGTTTGTGGTCAATATGAAAGGAATCATTGTTGCGGATAGCGATACCAAGCTTTTGGGCGCGGATCTCAGTGAACGGAATTATACGGTCAATGTCTTAAAGACGGCTGCACCGGTGATCAGCGAAACGCTTAAGTCCAAGTCTACAGGAGCCTATGTACTTGCTTTTGTACATCCGGTAACCAGCGGTGGCAAGATGATCGGGTTCGTCGCTTCAGCGGTGAATGCAAACAGTATTATCAAGTACCTGGCCGATGCCAAGGTGGCGAATGCGCCTTCCTCCTATGCCTATCTGGTGGATGAGACTGGAAACATACTCTATCATCCGGATGAGGCCAAGATCGGAACGCCGGTAGAGAACGCGCAGATTAAAGGGGTTGTAGAGCAGGTAAAAGCCGGGAAAACCGTTAAAGACGGTAACGTGCAGTATCTTTACAAGGGCGCCGAGAAAAAAGCAGCCTTTACCGTATTGCCTAATACGAATTGGACGCTGGTTCTGACTGGTGACCTGGACGAAATTACAGAACCGGTTCAAAACATGACGAATTATATCCTTCTGCTGGGGATCGCGAGCCTGCTGGTCACCCTGCTCATCGGGATCATTGTGGCAACCCGGATCTCATCGCCGATTATTAAGCTGACCGAGCTGATTAACAAGACTGCTGAGCTGGACCTGAAATACGATAAGCAGTATGAGCATCTGGTGAAAAATAAGGATGAGACCGGAACGATCGCCAAGGCGATGTTCCACACACGGGCGGTACTGCGGGAGATGGCCGGAAGCCTGGTGACGATCTCTGCCAAAGTTCTGGATAATGCAGAGACACTTGAAAAGCTCTCCATTGATGTACGCGAGAATGCTCATGACAATTCGGCTACTACAGAGCAGCTGTCGGCAGGCATGGAAGAAACAGCGGCATCTACGCAGGAAATGACTGCAGCTATCCATGAAGTGGAGAATAATGTGCGCATGATCTCCAGCCGCGTCAAAGAAGGCGCTGGAGTATCCAGTGGTATCACAGAGCGTGCATTGGTGCTTCAGCAGGATGCCCTTACATCCACCGACAATGCCAAACGGATCTATGAATCCGTGCGGGTTGAAATGGAGAAAGCCATCGAGCAGTCGGGGGCCATCAATGAAATTAACGTGCTCGCCGATACCATCCTCTCTATCACCAGCCAGACGAATCTGCTTGCGCTGAATGCAGCCATTGAAGCCGCGCGGGCAGGAGAAGCAGGCCGGGGCTTCGCCGTCGTGGCGGGTGAAATCCGTAAGCTGGCGGAGAAATCCTCTGAGACGGCTGCGGGCATCCAGGGTGTTGTCAAAAATGTGTATTCTTCTGTGGAGCAGATGAAAGAGCATTCGGAGGCTATGCTAGAATTTATAGATCAGAATGTATTAAGCGACTATGAACGGTTAACCGAAGTTAGCCAGCAGTATAATGATGATGCCTCCACGATCAATCAGCTGATGGGGCAGTTCGAGGAAGCTGCCGATCATCTGAACGAGACCGTGTCCAGTATTGCCATAGCGGTCAATGAGGTCGCGGCTACCGTGAATGAGGGAGCGATCGGTGTACAGGATATTGCAGAAAAAACTGCTGATATCGTTGAGAAGACCTTCCATGAAGCAGCTATGGCTGACGAGAATACCCAGAGCGCCAAAGAGCTGCAGGGACTGGTGGAAAAGTTCAAAATATAAGCAATTCTTAACCCCGCCGGGAATCCGGCGGGTTTTTTCGCCTCTCTTGTCAAATTAATTTGGTTTTTGCGGGTTCTTCCTGTTTTTTTGGTCCATAATGATAGTAAGGAATGCGTTTTCCGCCGGAACAAGGGAACAGAGAGGATTATTGCTGCTCCTGTTATAGGGGGTGATACTGCTATGTTTGAGATCAGGCAGGTAGAGGAAGAACCGCAGGGGAGCGACCAGATGCGGCAGCTTCAGGAGAGCTTTTTGCAGCAGATGGTCAAGGAGGATTGGCTCAGTACGGAACCGGTCAGAAACCGGCTGCGCCAGCTCAAGCTGACTGCGCTTGCAGGAGAGGGCTTGAAGCTGCGGTATGCTGCAATCGAACTGAAAGTGCCGTCAGAGCTCATGGCTTCCAGGCACAAGGACCGGCTGTTAACACATACGCTATTTCAGCAAGTGTGCCGGGAGACGGCAGGCAGATGGAAGCATATTTACCCGTTCGGTGATGAAGCTGATCCGCTGCGGATGTATTTCCTGATTCCTTCGAAAGAGGGAGTGGAGCATGCAAACCGCGCTGAACGTTTCATAGAGGAGCTGTTACAGAAACTTAAGGATATGATGGAGCTGGATTGCTCCTGTGCAGCCGGACTGGAAGTGAAAGGCCTGAAGCGGGTGGAAAATGCGTTTGCTTCCTGCCTGTGTGCCTTACACAGAACCAATAGGACTGCCGCTGAAGGTTGGATAGAAGCCGGGACGAGTATGGTGATGATGACCTGGTTGTCCCCTGAGGAAGAGCGCAGGCTGGCGCGAATGATAGAACTAACGGATTTAGCTATGTATGCGGGGGAACTGGATCTTCTTTTTGAGGTTGGTGAACGGGAACAAATACCGTTTGACATCTCCATGTATAAGTCCATGCGGCTGCTTCTGCTCCTAACAGCTATAGCCCGTAAATTTGAATGCAGCGGGACGGCCTTAGGGAAATTTATGTGGAATAGTCACAAGACACTGGCTGCCTGCACCTCACATGAGGCACTGAAGCAGCAGCTGCATGAACTGGGACTGCTGGTAATGGAAGAAGTTACGCTGGCACGTAATTCCCGCATAAGCGCTCTACCCGAAGCGGTCAGAAGATATATGGAAAGAAACTATGGCTGTGAGCTGTCGCTTGCTGCTGCAGCGCAGCTGTTCGGCTTGGAGGAACATAGCCTGTCCCGCCAGTTCAAACAGCATGTGGGCATTCCGCTGGCCGATTATGTTGCCAAGATTAGAATGGCCAAAGCGGAACAGCTGCTGCAGGCTGACAGTCTGAAGCTCCAGGAGCTGGCACTGCTCGTCGGCTATTCCAGTCTGAGCCATTTTGTCAGCGCCTTCAAAAAATTCAGCGGCAAAAGCCCCAAGGAGTATCGCGAGCGGCTCCAGAGAACCCGCTAACAGCAGCCAAAAAAGTACTGAAAACACCGTATCAGACGAAGGTCTGATTACGGCTGTTTTTGGGCGGACATCGTCCTGCGTTCATGCTTACTGTGCGCGCGGATATTCAAAAGCATTCACCAGTTTCACAAACCCGATCTTCGGATAATAGTCCATGGCTGTGGGTGCAGATAAGAGCAGCAGCATAACTTCTTCTCCCAGTTGTCCGCGCAGCACATGGATCAGCTCTTTGCCGATTCCCTGATGCTGGTATTCCTTGCGGACGGCCAGATCAGATAGATAACAGCAGAGAGAGAAGTCAGTAATTGCACGGGCCACGCCTACCAGGCGGTCGCCGTCCCAGGCTGTAATGAGGATGTCGGCATGCTCCAGCATCCGGCCGATCCGCCTCAGATCATCTACAGGACGGCGCAATCCGGCGCTGATGAAGAGCTCTGCAGCCTGCGACGCCTCAAGCGGGGCATTTATTGTGTAAGAAATAGTCATAACGGATACACTCCTCAAGGTTAGTTGGTGATTGTTTGAACTCAGTATGAGGAGTAATTGGACCAGAGAACAGAGCCAATTTGTTGAAAGTATTCTGGTTCAGACCTTGTGATCAGAGGTTTTCAGCCCGCCTTAACCAAAAATAATCTTCTGCGCTCCTTCAGCCGTTACTACCTGCTCCGTTTGCAGCGCCATGTCCTTCAGCCGCAGCTTGCCTTGCTCTGCTTCGCTTTCCCCGACCAGCAGACAATACCGGGTGCCCTTGGCAGAGGCTGATGCGAGCGTTTTTTTGAGCTTGCGTTTACCTGTGTCTACACTGACCCGGATGCCTGCATTTCGCAGTTCTGCTGCGGCGAGCAGTGCCTGCGGCATTGTCTCACCAATCGGAATGATCAGCACTCCTGAATTCTCCTCCTGAACCGGGCGCTCCCCGAGCAGTGCCATAATAGACTCCATCCCGAATGAGATGCCCACTGTCGGATACGGGATATCATCCCGCCCCACCAGCCTGCCGATGATATCATCATACCGTCCGCCGCCGCCAAGGCTGGACGGATAGCTGCCTGTGGCATCGAAAATTTCATACACCGTTCCGGTGTAAAAGGACAGACCCCGCGAAAGGAACGGGTCGAATACGCAAGCAGCGGAGAGTCCCGTAGCATCAATCAGCTGCTGCAGGGCCAGTATTTCGAGTGTGCCGGGCTGACCAGTCAGACCATAGCGGTCTGCCAGACTTCCGAAGTCTGTATTGTCCGTCTCCAGCAGCTTGGTAATGGCGAGCAGCGCTTCCGCAGACAAGTCCTTCTGGCGGAGCTCTGCCAATACACCCTGGCTGCCAATTTTGGCAAGCTTATCTAAGGTCAGCATTACGGACAGGCCGTCAACCTCAGGAACGCCGACCGCAGACAGAATTTCACCAAGGAACCGGCGGTTGTTCCATTTAAGGACGATGGGAATCTCCAGCCTGCGGAAGACTTCCACGGCCAGCTGCATCAGCTCGGCTTCGGCCTGCGGGCCGGCAATTCCGACCACATCGGCATCACATTGCAGGAACTCGCGCAGCCGGCCTTTTTTGACCGGGCCATCACGGAATACCTTCCCGATCTCATAACGTTTATAGGGAAACTCGATTCCCGGATTCAGCGCAATCACTTTGGCGAACGGGATCGTCAGATCATAGCGCAGTCCCAATGTGCGGCCGCCTTGGTCCGTCAGCTGATACATTTCGCGGAGAATTTCGTCACCGCCGGCATATTTGGAGGTCAGCAGCTCCAGTTCATTCAGCATGGTGGTCTCCATCGGTTCAAAATCATACAGCCCGAACAGTTCGCGCAGCGTACCCTGTACCTTTTGTCTGATCGCCTGCTCCCGTCCGAAATAATCATAGGTTCCTTTAATATTTTGCATCTTCAGCAGCTCCTTTTCATTAGCTATATCTAGGTTCCGGTAATTCCGGCAAAACAAAATAACCCCACAAAGTGGCGCTCTCACATGGAAGTTAACTCAAATACTTTGCGGGGACCCCGGAATTACAGTTTTGAAATGAAAAAAAAACGCGTAGGACCTCGTGGTCCTGCGCGTTTCGTATCCCGCAGGGAGGTCAAACGCAAAATGCGTTAGCCCTCCCTGAACTCATTCAGGTGTGCTAACGCTGCTTGTGATGATGAAGCTGATTCTGTATGATGGAAATGCTGTTTATAAGGTTCACAGGAAAAAGCTCCCTTCAGCTTTAGATTACTGCACATTATAGACGATGAAGATCATCCATGCAAGCAGCATTTTCAGCATCAAACCGAATGGACTCATACGAAAAGGGGATTATTTATGGATAATCAACAATGGATTGCAGCTGCCGAAGACTTTGCCAAAGCGCAGCTGGGCCGGGATACCACAGGCCATGACTGGTTTCATACAGACCGTGTGCGCAATACGGCTGCGTTGATCGCCGGGATGGAGGGTGCGGATGTCCTAACCTGCACCATAGCCGCGCTGCTGCATGATGTGGCTGACGAGAAGCTGAACTCTTCTAAGGAAGCGGGACTGCACAAAGTACATAACTGGCTGGTTGAGCATCTCGCAAATGAGGAGAGAATCAGACATATAATGCTGATTATTGAGACGATGTCTTTCAGTGGCGGCGGAGGGACTCCCATGTCTACACTGGAAGGACAATGTGTACAGGATGCAGACCGGCTGGATGCGCTTGGGGCAATAGGCATTGCGAGAACGATGGTTTTTTCGGGGGCAAAAGGGCGGCCGGTCTACGATCCGGATCTTACGCCGCGCGATGAATCGCTGCAGAAAGAATACCGTGATTATTCTAAGGGTACGGCGGTCAATCATTTTTATGAGAAGCTGCTGAAGCTGAAAGACCTGATGAATACACCCTATGGACGCAAGCTGGCCGAAGAACGGCATGATTTCATGCTGCTGTATCTGGAGCAATTTTATAAGGAATGGAATCAGGGCAGCCAGAAGCTGCTATAATGAGACCATGCTTAACACGGAAGGAACAACTACATGAGTGAGTTACAGTTTAGAGATTATGATTTAAATGAAGAGATTATCAAGGCACTGGACGTTCTTGGCTATCATAGCCCGACCGAAGTACAGAGCAAGGTCATTCCGGCCGCTCTGAAGGGACAGGATCTGATCGTCAAATCACAGACCGGCAGCGGCAAAACGGCCTCGTTCGGCATCCCGGTCTGTGAACTGGTGGATTGGGCGGAGAACAAACCGCAGGTCTTGGTGCTGACTCCGACAAGGGAATTAGCCGCACAGGTCAAGGAAGACATTACGAATATCGGACGCTTCAAGCGGATCAAAGCGGTGGCCTTATTCGGTAAGCAGCCGTTTGCCCCGCAGAAGATTGAGCTGACACAAAAAACGCATGTTGTAGTAGGCACGCCTGGACGGGTGTTTGACCATATCGAACGCGGCACACTGCCGCTGAACCGGATCAAGACGCTCGTCATTGACGAAGCGGATGAAATGCTCAGCATGGGCTTTATCGAGCAGATTGAGAAGATCATCCAGCAGCTTCCGCGGGAGCGGGTCACAATGCTGTTCTCGGCGACATTGCCGGAGGCTGTAAAGAACCTGTGCCGTAAATATATGACTCAGCCGGTAGATATTGAGATCGAGGCTGCCGGGATGACTACTGCATCCATTGAGCATGCCCTGATTGAAGTGAGACAAGCGGCCAAGTTCGCGCTGCTGCTCGATTTGCTTACGGTAGAGAATCCGGACAGCTGCATTATTTTTTGCCGCACCCAGGATCAGGTGAATGCGTTGTTCCGCGGGATGGCCGATCAGGAGCTTCCGGTGGACAAAATCCACGGGGGGATGATGCAGGACGAGCGGTTTGAAGTGATGAACGCTTTTAAGCGAGGCCAGTTCCGCTATTTGATCGCTACGGATGTTGCTGCCCGCGGCATTGATATCGAGAACATTACCCATGTCATCAACTATGATATCCCGATGGAAAAAGAGAGCTATGTGCACCGCACCGGCCGGACGGCCCGCGCAGGCAAAAGCGGTAAAGCCATCACGTTTGTTACGCCAAATGAACACAAATGGGTGGCGGACATTGAAGGCTATATCGGCTTCAGCATTCCGGTGATGAAGGCTCCCTCGGAGGATGCCGTAGCGTATGCCAAACCGGCTTTTGAGCAGAAGCTTGGCAAGCAGCAGGTGCGCAAGGTTGGTAAGACTGAGGTCATGAACCAGAACATCATGAAGCTGTATTTCAACGGCGGCAAGAAAAAGAAGCTCAGAGCAGTGGATTTCGTCGGCACCATTGCGAAGCTTGAGGGAATCACCGCCGATGATATCGGGATCATTACCATTCAGGATAACGTAACCTATGTGGACATTCTGAACGGTAAAGGCGCACTGGTCTTGCAGGCGATGAGAGACACTACGGTAAAAGGCAAGCTGCTTAAGGTGCATATTGCAAAAAAGTGATGTGATGTAAAAGCTGAGAAAGTCTCATTTCTTCTATGAAGGGCACTCCGTTCATGGACTGAATAGAGGCTTTTTTTGCGGCGGAAACCGGCCGCGACGTGACTTTTCCGGCTGCAAACCGCTCACGGATAGCGTACATTTCAACTTAAACTCAGGAATTATGCCTACCGGAGGGATGCAAGGATGATGAATGTCAGAAGCAGGGAATTCGCGGTTCCCTTTTTGCAAAGCTTAATCCAGGTGGATACCTGCAATCCACCGGGGAATGAGCACTGTTTGTCACAGCTGCTGCAGGAATTTTTGTTGGAGGCTGGCCTTGATAGCCGTATCACCGGCATTGGTGGAATTGAGCAGCGGCGCAGCAATCTGGAGGCGGTGTTTCCAGGCGGCGGGGGCCGGAAGCTGATGTTCTGCGGCCATCTGGATACCGTCAGTCCTTGGACAGCTGAAGCGGGGAATTACCCGCCGCATGGTGCTGTAATTGAGAACGGCCGGATGTACGGCCGGGGCACCTCCGATATGAAAAGCGGACTCGCAGCCATGCTGCTTGCTGCAGTCTCGCTGCACCAGGACGGCATCCGGCTGGGCGGCGATCTGATCTTTCTGGCGACAGCCGGGGAAGAGGTCGACAGCTGCGGAGCACGGCAATATGCGGAGCAGCACAGCCTGGCAGAGCTGGATGGCCTGGTCATCGCTGAGCCGACGGACAGCCGCGTCGCTGTCGGCCATAAAGGTGCGCTATGGCTGCGGATTTCGCTCTTCGGGCGCAGCGCCCACGGCTCCATGCCACAGCTTGGCTTGAATGCCGTGGAGGGTATGATGGAAGTAATCGCGCTGCTTCACCGCCATGCGCTGGAGTGGCAGGCCCATGATCCGGTGCTGGGCTCAAGCAGCCTGTCGGTCAACAAGATTGATGGCGGCGTGCAGACCAATGTGATTCCCGACCGCTGCACCATCGATGTGGACATCCGGACCGTTCCGCCGCTACGGCATGCTGAGCTGAGGGGCGAAATCACGGCCAAGCTGGAAGAAATTCAGCGGCTGCACTCCGGCTACCGCTATCAGGTGGAGGAGCTCCTGGACCGGAGTGTTGTCTATACTGATCCCGGTGAGGAATTAATCCGAATTGCGCTGGAGCTCGCCGGAAGGACGGGCGGCGCAAGCGGACAAGTCGGCGCGGAAGAAGTGCAGGGGGAGGCTGCTGCAAACGCAGTCGATACTGCAGTACGCGGAGTATCTTATTATACGGATGCCTCTGTACTCCATGATCACGGGAGACTACCCGTGCTGATCTATGGCCCCGGTGATCCCGGGCTTGCTCATCAGCCGGATGAGTGGGTCGATATTGAAGCTTTTCTGGATTCGATTGATTTCTACCGTAAGCTGGCCGTCTCTTTCCTTGGAGTTACCGGGGATTAGGCTGTGTCTGCTTATCGCGCCAACAAACAACCTTCCACCAGCAGCTAATGAGCTGCGAAGCAGAAGGTTGTTTGTTGGTTCATCATGTATTTTTACAAATATTTGAAGACAATGTAGGGAATGAACAGCAATTGATGCCGTTTAACCCAGTCCAAGCTGGCTGTTTCCACATATTTTATCAGTATTCAGGTATAAAGGAGGAGATAACATGAGCGAAAATGTCGGCGGATACAGCCCGTTCACTTCGACTGGCGCGATTCTGGTATTGTTCATCCTGCTTGTAATCATCACTAAATCCCTCTGGGTATAAAGTTGGATGGTCTTGCGCCGAAGCTGCCGGTCCTTATAGGCCGGCAGTTTCTTTACATAGGAGTGCCGGAAGAGAAGCTGAAATCTTATGCAATTGCAGTCATGTAAGGTTATAATGAAACAATGTGCATTACTTCAACTCGGCAATAACCCCTAAGAAGACTGGTTTTGACAGGGGATTTGCGCTGCAACCGGGAGGAACATCATGACTGCAAGACCGCAAGACCCTGGTACACAGAAAACGGACTTGCCCCGTCCGGCCGCCGGATCCGGCGGGTTCCTGCTGGTGCTGGGAATCATTTTTGTTGCCGCTGCGCTGCGGGCTCCGTTCACTTCGGTCGGACCGCTGCTGGAGCAGATCCGTGACGGCCTCGGGTTATCGAACACACTCGCGGGGTTCATCACTACACTGCCGCTGCTGGCATTTGCGTTATTGTCGCCGTTTGCGCCGCAGCTTGCCCGCAGGTATGGACTCGGGAATACTCTACTGTTAGCCATGCTGACGCTGTCGATGGGAATTCTGCTCCGCTCAGCGGCGGGGGTCGTTACTTTTTTTACAGGCACAGCGCTAATTGGACTGGCTATCGCCGTCTGTAATGTACTGTTACCCGGGCTGATTAAGGGCAGATTTCCTGCGCGGATTGGCCTTATGACCGGCATGTATACAGTCTCAATGAACCTTTGTGCGGCGGCTGCTTCAGGCTTAAGTGTGCCGCTTGCCGGTATTGCTGGCTTAGGGTGGCGGGGAACGCTCTCACTGTGGTTCATTGTCGCAGCTTTGGCTACAGTGTTCTGGATTCCCCAAATGAAGAACCTGGTTCAAGGAAACGGGACCCGTCCAGCTGCTGCCTCTGTCAACATATGGCGTTCACCGCTTGCATGGCAGGTAACGCTGTTTATGGGACTGCAATCCTTGCTCTACTATGTTCTGATTGCCTGGTTTTCGGTGATCTTAAATGAACGCGGCATGTCTTCCGGTCATGCCGGCTGGATTCTGTCGCTGATGCAGCTGGCCCAGCTGCCGTTCACATTTTTTGTACCGCTATGGGCGGGAAGATTGAAGAATCAGCGGGGGCTTGTTCTGATCACATCCATGTTGTTCATTCTTGGTATTCTCGGAATCTGGCTAGGCGGCAACGGGTGGATGGCGCTGTGGGCAGTATGCATCGGTATCGCCGGCGGGTTCGCCTTCGGCCTAGCGATGATGTTCTTCAGCCTACGAACCCGCACGACTCAGGAGGCCAGTGAGCTCTCAGGGATGGCCCAGTCTGTCGGATATCTGCTGGCTGCTGCAGGTCCGGCATTGTTCGGGCTGCTGCATGATGCAACGCATAGCTGGAATGCTCCGCTGGCCCTGCTGGCAGCAGCAAGCCTGCTGCTCTTCGTTGTAGGAATGGGAGCGGGAAGAGACAGGTATGTAGGAGAACAGACATAGCAGTTTGCAACCCGTAATCATAAGAAGAGCGTACCGGAAGGAAATCTTCCGGTACGCTTTTTTTATTTTTAACGTTTCGTGGCCGATACACGGATTCTCCGGTAATCCATTACCCAGACTCCGTCAGAGAACAGCCGGTGCTTCAGCTCCTTTTCCAGGAATGCCAGCACTTCTTCACGCTGCGGAGGCGTTAGCACACTGAGGATCCCATCGGCAAAAGTATTCAGCCAGCGTCCGAAGCCCTGCTCGCCGCCGGCGAGTGTGGTGGGACGGTCATAGCAGAGCGCGAGGCTGGCGGTCAGCCCATGCTGCTCCAACAGTGTTGTGTATTCCGCGATGCCGGGGAAATACCAGGGCAGCACAAGCTTATCGGCGCAGCCGATAGCCTCGAAGGCTGCCGGCAGTCCGCTAATGACCGAAGCAATATTGCCCTGACCTCCGAATTCAGCGATGAAGCGTCCGCCTGTGCGCAGGCTTGCAGCAATGCTCGCCGCAGCTCCTTCTGCATCCTTCAGCCAGTGCAGCGCTGCATTGCTGAAGATAGCATCGGCTGGCGGGTCGGCAGTATAATCCTGGCCATCGGCGAGGATGAACGCCAGCTCCGGGTGCTTGCTGCGGGCCGCAGCGATCATCTCAGGTGAAGCATCGATCCCGGTGACGGCTGCACCATAACCTGCGATGGCAG
The DNA here is from genome assembly GCF_017086365.1 of Paenibacillus tianjinensis. Classification (NCBI taxonomy): domain Bacteria; kingdom Bacillati; phylum Bacillota; class Bacilli; order Caryophanales; family Paenibacillaceae; genus Paenibacillus; species Paenibacillus tianjinensis. The sequence continues at coordinate 2,180,416 of NZ_CP070969.1, forward strand.
CAGCCAAATCCCCCGTGCCGCAGCCCCAGTCCAGGATTCGTTCGCCTGGCAGCGGCTTAAGCAGTTCAATAAGGGATTCGCCATATTGTGAGACAAAAGCCATATCCGTATCATAGGTTCCGGTATTCCATTGCTGATTCATGCAGGAGCTCCTTTCGGGTTACACAGGAATACTATTGTTGTAACACAGGATGCTCTTATAAGTGAAATATATAGATGTAATAGACTTTATTGTTTTTGCCTATCAGGTCCTTGTTCAACCTGCAGATACGCGTTGCAGTTCGGGTCATCCATTCCCCAGGCTGAATACAGCAGATATAATTCCGTATAAGCTGAACAGCATCAGGATTAGGGCTGAGGCCAAACTCAGGGTACGGGTGAAGGACTCAGGCAGCCTGCTGCTTATCCATAATATGACCGAAGTCAGGAGCAGCCACCAGAAGAATGACCCGAAGGCAATTCCGGCCGGGAGCAGAATTGAACTGCCGATGGTGCTTCCGAGTGAAGCGGCGAGTGCTATAAAGCTTAGGATCGTCGCCGGATTAGCCATGGTCAGAAGAAAGGAAGAGATCACGCTATAAAGAACTCCGCTGTGTCCGGTATCCGGCCGGGCCTCTATGGCCCCTTTCCGCAAGCCTCTGACTCCAAGGTAACCGATAAACAAGGAACCCAGCAGCTTGAGGGGGAATTCGAAATCAGAAGTGAATTCATTAACAATCCTGAAGCTTGTGACAGTTACCAGGGCATAGAAGGCATCGGCGAGAGCAATCCCTGCTCCGGTAGCGAGACCTCCGAGCAGGCCCTGTCGAAGTGTCCGGTTCATGCACAGAATACCCATAGGTCCGACAGGGGCGGCAATGATGAAGCCGAAGCTAAAGCCGCTGATCAGTGCAGACCAGAGGGTCATATCTCACGGTCCCCGGGCGGAAGAGGAACATTCGGTGTTTCTTTCACTGTACCCAAAATAATGGTTGTCCGGGTGCGTACAATCCCCGGCAGACTCTTCAGCTCCTCGCTGATGATCCGGTCAAGGTCCCGCGTTCCGCGGCAGCGGATCTTCAGTATATAGTCGTCATCGCCTGCGGTGTGATGGCATTCCTGAATTTCCGGGAGCTTCTGTACCAGCGCCAGAAAAGCCTGCCGGTGTGCCGGGCGCTCAAGACTTACTGCAATAAGTGCAGCCAGCCCGTAACCAGCCGACTCTGCATCTATCAGTGCTGTATAGCCTTTGATAACGCCCTGTTCTTCCAGACGCCTTACGCGGTCAGCCGCTGCCGGTGAGGAGAGGCCCAGCAATCCGGCCAGCTCAGCCCAAGTTATTCTTCCGTTAGCCATCAGTGCCTTGATAATCTTGTGATCTGAAGAATCCATGCTTATCATCCTTTCTATAGTAAGTTTTTTGATAATATATCTTATTTAAATTCATATTACAAGGTGATTTTCTCCAAAAACCTTATAATTAACAGAATTATTCATCATTTATTAATTAAAATAAAGTAACTAAAATACATGTTGCAATTATAATGGAAAGAGAGTATATTCTTAATTACGGTGATTGAATCACTGAAGTACATAATATGCGGTCGTGGCGGAATTGGCAGACGCGCACGGTTCAGGTCCGTGTGGTAGAAATATCGTGGAGGTTCGAGTCCTCTCGACCGCATCAAAAGTTTCAACTAAACCCTTCTGACGAAGGGTTTTTTCATGTTTACTGGCATGTGATAACCGCCTTTCAGTCATTCCAGTGACTAAGGAGCGGTTTTTTTCTGCGCCTCAGCAGCTGCAGTTTACAGGACTTCATATCTAGGGCGTGTTGGCCGAAAAAAAGGTATAATGTTTATAATTTAAGACCCCCCGACTTTTACAGAGGAGGCATTATCATTGTCCGACACTCTTTATAAAACACTATATTTGCGCTCTTCTACAGGATTTGCCGTCGTTTCCCTGGAGGACGGGATGATCCGGCTGGCCAATCCTGCCTTATGCAAGATGTTCGGATATACGGAGGAGGAGTTTATAGGTCTCCGGTATATGGATATAGCTTGTGCAGAAGAAAAGGACCGGGCAGATCAGGACCGGGTGATGAAGCTTTTGCTGCAAAGCCCCGGTGCGGCTGTAGATAGCGAAGAACGGTTTTTGCGTAAAAACGGAGAAGTGTTCTGGGTATCGCTGCATTTATTTCTAACCTTTGAGGAGAATGCGGAAGCCCCTACATATATGATTGCGGAATTGACCGATATTACGGAACGCAAACAGGCGGAAAAGAAGATCAGAGAGGAGCATAACCTCTATAATCTGATTACGCAAAATACTCCGGATATGATCTCCCTGGCTTATCCTGACGGCACCATATTTTATGTATCCCCCTCTGTAGAGAGAATGCTGGGATATCCCGCCTCCGAAATGATCGGCAAAAAAAGGCCGGAGTACTATCATGAGGAAGACGCACATGAGATGAGGGAGCACGGGAAGCTCTATTCAGACAGCGATGTGTTTACCCGCAGAGTACGGCATAAAAATGGCGATTATTTGTGGATAGAGAGCTCTTTTCAGGTGATGCGTAATTCAAAGGGTGAAGTGGAGCAGGTGCTTACGGTTGCCCGGGATATTACTGTGCGGAAGAAGTATGAAGAGATGCTGGCCAACGCCCAGTTCCTGGCGAAGATGGGCTCCTGGGAGTGGGATCATGCCGGCAAGCAGCTGACCGTTTCAAGGGAAATGCGCCATATTTTCGGACATACGGGTGATAACAGCAACCATTCTTTATATGACCCTAAGCTTATTATGAGCTGCATTGACCCGGAGGATTTGCCCGGGGTAATTCAGGCGATGCTGGATTGTCTGGAGCATGGGGGAAGCGGAAGCAAGGTGCTCCGGATTACTTCAGCAGACGGTGTGAAGAAATTTATTGATGCCCATTGGAAAACTTCGCTGGATGCTTCAGGGAACATGCGTTATATCAGCGGGGTGATTCAGGATGTGACCGTACAGCTGATGATGGAGGCGCAGCTTCGGGAAAGCGAGCACAATTACCGGCTGATTTCGGAGAATACCCAGGATTTCATTACAAGGAATGCCTCGGATGAGGAGGCCACTTATCTGTATGCTTCCCCGGTATGCCAGCAGATGTTCGGATTTACCCCGGAAGAATTGATAGGTACCGCCGGGATGAGTTATGTTCATCCGGAGGATAAAGACAGAGTGCAGGCATATCGGATTGAAGGCGGGAACGGAAAGCAGCTTGAACCGATCGTTTTCCGTTTCCGGTGTAAGGACGGCACGTATATGTGGGTGGAGACAACGCTTCGCCATATCCCCTCTGGGACTGGCGGGGCACCTGAGATCATCGGCGTGACACGTAATGTTTCGGAGCGCAAGCAGTATGAGCTTAAAATGATGGAAAGTGAGAACCGTTACAAATCCCTGTTCGAATACAATCCCTCCGCGATTATTGCGATGGATCTGGAGGGCTGCATTCAATCGCTCAATGCCAGTCTGCAGTATCTGACCGGTTATTCCCGCGAGAGTCTGCTGCATTCATCCTATAGTGAGCTTATTGATTTGGATGAACTGGATTTTGTGTCAGACCGGTTCAAACTCGCTGCCAGCGGTGTGGCTCAGACCTTTGAGAGCCGGCTGATTCACAGGGACGGACATGCTGTTGAGGTAAGTATGATTTATGTACCGATTCTGCTGGACTCCCGGGTTGTCGGGGTATTTGCCATCACGAGCGATATTACGGAGCGCAAGCGCCATCTGGAGCAGATCGAGAAGTTAAGCTATGAGCATGCGCTGATCCTGAATTCGGTCACCGAGGGTATTTTCGGGATGAGTCTTGAAGGTGAGACGGTGTTCATTAATCCTGCTGCCTCTGCGATGCTGGGCTATGGTCCGGGGGAGCTGGGAGGAAGCATTGCGCTGCACTCGATACAGCAGACCTGGCTGGACGGCGAGCCGTACCCGGGAGGCGGCAAGACACTGCCGGAATGGTTCTCCGAGCATCTGTCCTATGAAGAGAAGGAAGGGGTATTCTGGAGACGGGACGGGTCCAGCTTTCTCGTTAAATACCGGATGACCCCGCTGTTCGACAATGGGGAGCGCAAGGGAGTTGTTGTGGTATTCCGCGACATTACCGAGGAGAAGGCTATTGTGCGAGCCAAGGAGTCGGCGGAGCAGGCGGACCGGGCAAAATCGGAGTTTCTAGCGATCATGAGCCATGAGCTGCGTACACCGATGAACGGGATTATCGGGATGGCTGATTTGCTCGCCGGAACGGAACTGAGTGAAGAGCAGCAATATTATACGCAAATCATTAATAAAAGCGGTGCATCACTGCTGCATATTCTGAATGAGGTGCTTGATTTCAGTAAGATTGAGGCGGGGATGATGTCCATCGAGCTGCAGGCGGTCGATCTCCGCCAGGTCGTTACCCATGTCACTGAAATTTTTTACCCCCGGGTAAAGGAAAAAGGCCTTAAACTGCATGCAGACATTGACCCTGCGCTTCCGGAGCTTCTGGTAACCGATGAAGGGCGGCTGCGCCAGATTCTTATTAATCTCGTAGGGAATGCAGTGAAATTTACCGAAGAAGGGTCAGTCAGTCTTTCTGTGAAGCTGGAAGCGTTCAGGGAGCCTGGGCAGGCGATTCTCAAGTTCACTGTAAAGGATACTGGTATTGGTATTCCGCAAGCCAGCCAAGGACTGCTGTTCCAATCCTTCTCCCAGCTGCATCCATCTATTAACCGCAAGTATGGCGGGACAGGACTGGGGCTTGCGATCAGCAAAAAGCTGGTCGAGCTGCTGGGCGGAGCCATAGGGGTCGACAGCCAGGAGGATGAGGGATCGGAATTCTACTTCACTATTGAAGCATTAATCCCCCAGCAGTCTGCCCAGGGAATCCTTACTGCAGGCACCGGGGATAAACAGATAAAAGTAAAAAACAGACGTACAGAGTACTCTACAGGTGAATTTGGACCGCTCTCGATTCTGATTGCCGAAGATCATCCGGTGAACCTGCAAATTTTACAGGTCTATCTGAAGAAGCGGGGATATGCCGCCGATGTGGCTCTGAATGGTCAGCAGGCTGTTGAGGCGGTACGCTCGAATCACTATGATCTGATCTTTATGGATATTCAAATGCCGCTGATGGACGGTATTGAGGCTACCGTGAAAATAAGGGAGGAGCACGGGCTGTATCCGGTGATTGTAGCGGCTACGGCTTTTGCCCAAAAAGAAGACAGGGAGCTGTGCCTGAAAGTAGGCATGCAGGACTTCATTTCCAAACCGATTCGTACGGAGGAGCTGGACAGGGTGCTGCGGGAATGGTCGGCCCAAATCCGCAGATAGGGTATACTACCCTTGTGAAGGGAGGGCCTCAACATGAAATGGATCCTTTATATACTGTTCGCTCTGCTGTACCTGATCGTTACCTTTTTCGGGCTGGGACCGGTATTGTTCGCGGATGGTTCTACAGCAGAGCGGATGGTAACGCTGGTTGTGGTGCTGCTGGTCTATGTGCTGATCACGCTATGGCTGCGGAGTGTGCTGAAACGGCTGCGTCATCGTTGACAAAGACGCCTTTGCTGACTATATTTATATTATTCGTAATTATTACGATATATAAATTCAGCCGGTGAGAGGGAATAGGTTTGCATACGATGAAACGCGGCGATTTTATGATCATTGTGCTAGTTTTGCTGCTGGCAGGCTCCATCTACGGGGTCAAATGGATGAATACCCGGGGTGAGCATTACGCACAGGGGGATTTGAAGGCTGTAATTACAGTGAACGGTAAAACCTATAAAACGATCGCACTGACCAAAGAAGAGCAAACGATCGAGATCAAGACCAAGTTTGGCCACAACACGCTGAAAGTATATGACTATGGCATTCAGATGACTTATTCGGATGCGCCGCTGCCTATTGCTATGGAGATGGGGTTCATTTCCAGGCCGAAACAGCAGATTATCTGCATTCCGGCCCGCCTGATGGTTGAGGTGATCAATCCGCACAAATCGGTTGATGATGACGAAGAACTGGATGCCGTTATTTAGTCTCAATTTCTCCCGGGGTAGCCGGGAGCTGCTCCCAAACCGCTATGGAATCGGCGCTGGTGTACACATATGGTGTTGGAGGCTGAGGGATTGGCGTCAGACTATCCGGAGTAATCTGCATAATCTCCTCACCTTCGAATACAGCAACATGAAGCTTGCCCCGTACCTCAATCCAGGTGTCGGCGGGCAGGCTTATTTGCGTTTGCGGGTCAAGCAGGATACCAAAAGGGGTCGCGTCTGCTGTACAGCACTGTACCAGAAAGCGGCTTACGGCATAGGTAACGCTGTCCGCCCGCCGCTCGCGGTAGAGGAAACCGGACACGCTAATCTCCTTGCCTTCGAACTGCTTCTTATACAGATCAATCGCGCCGAATGTCTCAGAGAAGATCTCTGGATGCACGGTGATTACCGGCTGCTTATACAGCTTGCCGGCCAGTTCGGCGAACTCAGTCTGATAAGGATTAACGGCGGTAAAACGTTCTTCTCTCCCGGTTTCAGGCAGGGCATAGGTTAGGGAGATCCCTTTCCTTGCAGCCGCTTCGCTGCCTAGCGCCCGGTCGGGAAGCAGAAAGCCCAGCAGCAGGGGAAACAGGAACAAGCCGTAGAGGGCACTGCTTCTCGTGAGGGAACGGGGCAGCTGGTGCTCGCAGTCGCAGAGTGCGCTGCTTTTGCCGAATAAAGCCTGCAGACCGAGACTTGCAGCCATCAGTGAGAGCGGCACCGGACAGAGCCTGATCCAGCGCGCCAGCTTGGGCGCAACATAATAATGCAGTGCATCCTGCTGGCTTAAATGTCCGATATACAATGCGAAACCGAGCAGAATGACCGCCCTGAGCAAATAATGAATGCGGATGCTTCGCGGGTCATTCATGTGGACCTCCTAAAAGTTAATAAGAATAAACCTCCCCGAGCTACTTCGGCACAACGAGGTCTTCACAGCCACAAGGAAGCGAGTACCGAACCGGTGAACACAGCGGAGAAGATGAGGAAGAACAGGTATACAGCAAATCGGGTTTTGAACAGCGACAGCAGCATAAGTGAATTCTTGAAATCAAGCATCGGACCAAGCACCATGAAGGCGAGCAGAGAACCGGCAGGAAACGTATGCAGGAAGGTAGCGGCGACAAAGGCATCTGAAGTCGAGCACAAGGAGAGCACGAAGGCGAGTCCCATCATGAACAGGTAAGAGCCGAGCGGCTGTTCTCCGATGGTGGCCAGGCTGCCATGATTCATAAAAGTCTGAATGCCGGAGGTCAGCAGGCAGCCGATGATTAAATATTTGCCCATTTCAAAAAACTCGTCCGAGGTATGTACGAGGACCGAGACCAGCCGGCCTCCGCTCGTACGGAGCTGATGGGGCTCGGCAGTCTCCCGTTTGATGGACAGGCGCAGCGGTGATTTTCGGACCGTGGCGTAAATGATGAATCCGATCCCTGCAGCCACGGCAAAAGCCAGTCCCATCCGTGCATAAGCCAGCCATGGATGAGAGCGGAAGGCGGTCAGTGTTGCCCCGTAGACGACAGGATTGAGAATGGGGCCGGACAGAATGAACACGACGGCTACATATAGCGGCATCCCCTTGTGCATCAGGCGGCGGACGAGCGGGATCATCCCGCACTCGCAGACCGGGAAAATTATGCCGAGCAGACAGCCGAACAGAATCGCCGGAACCGGCCGCCGCGGAATCCACCGCGAGATCCATTCGTCCGGCACGAATACGCGAAGCAGCGAGGAGAGCAGCGCCCCCAGCAGCACAAACGGCAGGGCTTCCAGCAAAATGCCGATAAAGCCTGTTTTAAAGGTGTCGATATACGCATTGTCCAGCAGCTCCGGGTGATCCGGCAGCCAGACCATGCCGAAGATGATCAGGAAAACGGCGGGAACAAGCAGCGGCAATATTTTGAGCGGCAAAAAGGTTATCAAGGCTGGATTGGCTCCTTCCCGTTCTTTGCTTTAGGCGAACAGTGCATTCCAGCCCTCGGCCAGACGTTTCTCATTCAGATTAAGACCGATGAATACAATATAGGGCAAGCCGGGATAACGTGAGGTTTCCCAGGTTACACGGTTTCCGGCAAATTGGACCAGCTGAACGGGCTGGTGCTCTTGTTCCTGTCCGGATAGACGGACATGGCCTTTTGCCCTTACCAGGCTGCTGCCCCATTCTTGGAAAAAGGCTTCCAGCTCCCCTCTGCTGATACTCTGCCCCCCTGCCTGCGGGAAGGTTAGCGTAACGGCAGTGACTTGTGAATAGGAGGCTTCCTCTTTTGTTTCGGGCTCCTGTACAGCAGTTGCTCCCCGGGAGTGTCCTGAATTCATGCGGGTAAGCGGAACTCCATGAATGCTGCGGGAACTGCGCTGTGCCGCGGCGCTGCGGGGGGCCAGAGGGGTGATTCCCGCCAGGAGCGGAGCCAGATTAATTTCGCTGTAATGGGTAAAGACGATTTCCGAGTCCGCGTTATACTTACGGACAGTCTTTTCAATTTTCCATAACGTTTCCGGCTCCACGAGATCGGATTTATTGACGATCAGGAGGTCGGCACCACTCAGCTGCTTGCGCAGGGTGCGGATCAGCTGCTTATCGGCTGAAAAACGGCTATTATACTCCAGCACATTCTCCGCATCCAGCACCGTAACCGTATAATGCAGCATGAGACGCTCGCTTAGCGGAGGTGCCTGCAGCGATTTGGCAATTTCTTCGGGGTCGGCAACCCCGGTTAACTCAACAAAGATAATATCCGGCCGCCGGGCCATCAGGGCATTCAGGCTCCTCGGCAGGTCCTCCTTACGGCTGCAGCAGACACAGCCGTCCAGCAGCTTTTCCACCGTTGTGCCTGTATGCTCCTGCAGAATGTATCCGTCCACATCGCGTTTCCCCAGCTCATTCATCACCACCCCCGGATTGAGCCCCCGTGCCTTGCTCTCCTTCAGCAGGGTGAGCAGGAGGGTTGTCTTCCCGCTCCCCAGAAAACCGCTCAATATCATCACCGGTATCTTCATGGTCCACACTCCCGCTTTTGTTTTTTTGTAACTGCAAGAATCATAGTTTCATAATTCCATCTATACGTCATTTGGCGGACAGAAAGACCACAATTCTAAGAGAGTTTCCGTGATGAACATTAGAATTTTCTGCCGTGGACGGTTGACATCCGGTTATTATTACCTGTATGATGTGTAAATCGTAATTATTACGATTAATTAAAAGGAGCTGAATCCGATGAGAGTAATTGTAACTTTGGCTTGTACAGAAACAGGCGACCGCAACTATACCACTACCAAGAATAAGAGAAATAATCCGGAACGGCTGGAAATGAAGAAGTATTGTCCGCGTCTGAAGCGCGTTACGCTGCACCGTGAGACACGCTGAGCGTTTCAGTGACGATCAGAATGAAAATACACTAAGGTAAGGAGCAAACTGATGAAGAAAATACCTGTAACTGTGCTGAGCGGATACCTTGGATCCGGCAAAACCACACTGTTGAATCACATTTTGCATAACCGCGACGGCTTGAAGGTGGCGGTCATTGTTAATGACATGAGTGAGGTGAATGTGGATGCCAATCTGGTGAAATCCGGAAACACACTCTCCCGGACGGAAGAAAAGCTGGTGGAAATGTCTAACGGTTGCATTTGCTGCACCCTGCGGGATGATCTGCTGCGTGAAGTCAGCAATCTGGCCGCCGAAGGCCGGTTTGATTATATTCTGATCGAATCCTCCGGCATCAGCGAACCTGTTCCTGTGGCGCAGACCTTCACCTACGCCAATCCGGATCTGGATATTGACCTTACAGAGCTGGCCAGACTGGATACGATGGTCACCGTGGTTGATGCCAACCGGTTCTGGCATGACTTTGCTTCGGGCGACAGTCTGATCGACCGTAACATGACCGCCGGAGAAGATGACTGCCGTGATATTGTCGATCTGCTGATCGACCAGATTGAGACCTGTGACGTGCTGCTGCTCAACAAATGTGATCTGGTGGAAGAGCAGGAGCTGAACAAGCTGGAGGCTGTGCTCCGCAGGCTTCAGCCGTCCGCCAAGATCATCCGCACGGTCCAAGGTATGGTGGATCCCAAGGAAATTTTGAATACGGGGCTGTTTGATTTTGAGACAACAAGCATGTCCTCCGGCTGGATCGCCGAGCTGAATAAGGACGGCCATACGCCGGAAACAGAAGAATACGGTATCGGGTCCTTTGTCTACCGGCGCAGAACGCCGTTCCATCCGCAGAGACTAAGCTTCTTTTTCAATAACTGGCCGGAAGAGGTTGTGCGTGCCAAAGGGCTAGTCTGGCTTGCGGCCAGTGGAGACCTTGCCGCGACATTAAGCCAGGCCGGACCTTCGATCCAGTTCGGGCCTGCCGGCTACTGGCTGGCCACATTGCCGGAAGCTCAGCAGCTTGAGGTGCTGGAGAACGAGCCGGATGTAAAAGCCAAATGGGACGGGCAGTGGGGTGACCGGATGAATGAGATCGTGTTCATTGGTGTTGGCATGGACCAAGCTGTCCTGGAAGCACAGCTCGACAGATGTCTGCTGACCATGGAAGAGATGCAGCAGGACTGGAAGCAGTTCAATAATCCTCTGCCATGGCCGGCAGAGGAGCTGCTCGCGGCAGCTCAGGATTAGGAATGCTCGATCAGCAGGAAGTCAGAGTAGGGCCGGAATCGTTAGTATAGGATTCCGGCTTTTTGCTGTCTTAACCGACACGTTAATTGTAAATATTACGATTAATATCCGGTTACGGGTTTACAAATCGTAATTATTACGATAATATCAATGGAGTCAATGCGTAATAATTACGATTAAGTTCGGGGGCGACTCTATGATTTTGTCATCGATGCGGGATGTAGTGTTCGGTTACGGTGAGGAACCGGTCATCGACCGCCTTTCTCTGGATATTGAAGCCGGTCAGTTTATCGGGATCACTGGCCCAAACGGGGCAGCGAAGACTACACTGCTAAAGCTGATGCTGGGACTGCTCCGGCCATGGAGCGGAACGGTCACCTTAAACATGGAGATGGCTGCGGAAGGAAGGCTTGAAATCGGCTATGTTCCGCAGCAGGTTGCAGCCTTTAATGCTGGATTTCCCAGCAAAGTCATTGAGCTGGTCCGTTCCGGCTGCTACGGGCGGCTGGGGCTGTTTCGGCGCTTTACGCAGCAGCAGAAGGCGCTTGTGGAGCGCTGTCTGCGGCAGGTGGACATGTGGGAATACCGCGACCGCAGAATTGGTGAATTATCCGGCGGGCAGAAGCAGCGCATCTGTATTGCCCGGGCGCTGGCCCAGCAGCCGCAGGTACTGGTGCTGGACGAACCGGCAACCGGTATGGATCTGGAGAGCCGTACAGGCTTCTATGGACTCATGCGGCATTATGTAAATGTACACGGCTGGACGGTAATTATGGTCACTCATGGCCTGGAAGAATCAAGCCCCTTTCTCGATAGCATTATCAGTCTGGAGCGGAAGGAGCAGGAGGGCTGGACATGTTTAGTTACGAATTCATGCAGCGCGCATTTTGGGCCGGGGGCCTGATTGGCCTGATTGGTCCGCTGCTTGGTGTGTATCTGATGCTTCGCCGCCAGGTGCTGATGGCCGATACGCTGTCGCATGTATCGCTTGCCGGGGTAGCGCTGGGCACGGTGCTGCAGCTGAATCCGGCGCTCAGCGGCTTTGCGGTTGCCGTTGCAGGCGGCATCGTCATCGAGCAGCTGCGCCGTTCTTACCGTACATACAGCGAGCTTCCGGTAGCAATCATCATGACCTCGGGGCTGGCGCTCGCGGTTGTACTGATGAGCCTGAAGCAGAATCTGAGCAAGAGCTTCAGCTCTTATCTGTTTGGTTCCATCGTCGCCGTCAGTGATACACAGCTTAAGCTTATCGCGGTTGTCGCTGCAGCCGGATTACTCTATTTCATCGTTTTACGCAGGCCGCTTTACAGCCTGACCTTTGACGAAGAAACTGCCAGCATCAGCGGTGTACATACAGGGCTGCTATCCTTTTCGTTTGCCGTGCTTACGGGAATGACCGTTGCCGCAGCAATGCCGGTAGTCGGTGTACTGCTGGTGTCCGCACTGATTGTGCTCCCGGCATCGATCGCTCTGCGGATCGCTTCCGGCTTCACCGCCGCAATACTGATTGCAGTGTCGACAGGGCTGATCGGCGTTTTCAGCGGTCTGACCGCATCCTATTACATCAATACGCCCCCGGGTGGCACGATTGCCCTTTTTCTGCTTTTATTCCTGCTGACAGCAATCGGAATTCAGAAGCTGCTCAGGCTGAAGCGCCGCCGCAGCAAATATAGAAGGCCTTTGAAGCAACCTGAAATTCATTCCAAAGCATAGTAATCACTAAAGAAAAAGGAGCTGTTATCCCTCATGTTTACTTTTCGAATCCGTCATCTTGCTGTTCTGTCCCTGTCTGCCCTGCTGATTGCCGCCGGCTGCAGCAGCAACAGCAACTCTGCTAACAATGCCGGCAGTACAGCTGCTAACCCTAGCCCGTCTACAGTCGAGACCGGCTCTGCTGCCCCGGATAAGCTGAATATTAAAGTCAGCTTCTATCCGATGTACGAATTCACCAAAAACATCGTTGGCGATCTCGCCGACGTGGAGACGCTGGTCCCTGCCGGAATCGAGCCGCATGACTGGGAGCCGACAGCCCGGGACATGGCGGCAATTACCAGTGCCGATGTACTCATCTACAATGGAGCGGGCATGGAGAGCTGGGCTGAGCAGGTGCTGGACAGTGCCTCCGGCAGCAAGCTGGTCACGGTGGAAGCCAGCAAAGGGCTGGAGATTATGGAAGGCAGAGAGGAGGAAGAGGCGCATGCCGAAGAAGATCATGATCATGCGGGTGAAGCCCATGCCGAAGAAGAACCTGGCCATGATCATGACCATGGCGGACTTGATCCCCATGTCTGGCTGGCGCCTGCCCTGGCAATCAAAGAGGTCCGTACCATTGAAGCTGCATTGTCCGCTGCTTCTCCTGAGAATGCCGCTGCATTCCAAACCAATGCCGACAGCTATATCGCTAAGCTGGAACAACTTGATCAGGACTTCAAAGACGGACTGGGGGGTACGAAACGCACGGATTTCATTACCCAGCATACAGCCTTCGGTTATCTTGCTAAGGAATATGGCTTAACACAAGTGCCGATTGGCGGCCTGTCGCCGGAACAGGAGCCTTCCGCCGCCCAAATGGCTGAAATCGTTGAGTTTGCGAAGGCACATGACGTAAAGACGATCTTTTTTGAAACCCTTGTCTCTTCCAGTGTAGCAGATACTATTGCCCAGGAAATTGGAGCCAAAACGGCTGTGCTGAATCCGATTGAGGGCTTAACGGATGAGGACCGCAGCAATCAGCTGGATTATGTGGCGATTATGCGCAAGAATCTTGAAGCACTGAAGTCGGCGTTAAATGAGTAGGCATTACTTATATTCAATAGGAAGGGTGGATACACGGCATGGCAAAGAAATCCAAAGTAGTTAAGGAGCTCAAACGTCAGGAACTGGTCGCCAAATACGCGGGTAAACGCAGAGAACTGAAGGCGCGGGGGGATTATATGGCACTGCAGAAGCTCCCGCGCGATTCCTCAGCCACCCGGCAAAAGAACAGATGCGCCGTCTCGGGAAGACCCAGAGGCTATCTAAGCAAATTTAAGGTTTCGCGGATCGTCTTCCGTGACCTGGCACTGAAAGGACAAATTCCCGGTGTCACCAAATCTAGCTGGTAGTCTGTTAGACAAGCTTCATATAAAAAACAGCAAGAGCGGCCAGCGTCCCGGGGTACCGGATACCGGCCGTTTTTCGCTGTGCGTTAAAGTTTTGCGTGAATAAGCCCGGTGAATTAAGATAGTAGACAATACTATACAAGCTGTGCCGGAAGGAGGCAGAAGGATATGAGCTATATCAATACGTTTATTCGTGTCTCAGCAGATTGCCCGGTGGAAACGGGAGTAGTTCCGGTGACTTCCCGGCCGCTGCCGCCTGCGCATGTCATCCAGTATGAGCTGCTTGCTGGTGCGCCATACAAGTACACACACGAAGAGCTGCTGTATGAAATTCATGTGCGTCATAAACAAATTCCTGAGGAAGAACGGACCGCCCGTAAGAATGAGATATGGGCAGAACTGTTCTCCAAGAAGCATCCCTGTCTGCGGGCATCTATGCTGCCGAAGAGATTCGGCTGGGGCATCCATTATAACGAAGATGGCAAAATTGCGCTGTACGCCAAAGAATCGCCGGAATATAACCAGTTTACTTCCGGAGCGGATGATGGGCTAACACTGCTTAATGCTATGCGGAGCAAACGAAACTGAATCTAAGGGAAGATGGGGAAACAGAAGTGTCACAATACTGGAGCGGACGCTTTGCCCGTGAAGGCATGATTTGGGGAAAAGAGCCCAGTCCCTCAGCGGAATGGGCCAGAGGTATTTTTGAGGATGCAGGCTTGAACTCTGTTCTGGTTCCAGGTGCAGGATACGGGCGCAATACCAAAGTATTCTCCGGCGCATTCACTACCTACGGGATTGAATTAAGCACCGAGGCACTAGAGCTTGCCGCAGAATGGGACCCTGCAACGGTATTCATTGCCGGTTCTGCACTGGAACGGCAGCTGGATGTTCTGGTTGACGCCGTATACTGCTATGACGTGCTTCATTTGTTTCTGGAAGAGGAGCGCAAGAAATTGATTGCCGCCAGTCTTGCCCAGCTGCGTACCGGAGGGCTGCTTTATTTCACGAGTTTCTCCGATGAAGACTGCAATAACGGCTGCGGCAGACGCCTCGAACCGGGGACATATGAATACAAGTCAGGGAAATATGCCCACTTTTTCAGTGAAGCTGATTTAAGAAGTCATTTCTCCGGGGCAGAGATCATCCAGACCGGATCATTCCCTGAGAGGCTGCAGAGTGAACAGGGAGGAATCCACGAATACATACTGAGATATATTGTTGCGCGTAAAGTAAAATGATGCTAATTAGACGTCAATAGGGGCTGTCCCATAAGCCATGAAATGGCTGCTTGGGATAGCCCCTGTTTTTTTAAGTAGGATCAACGTGAGCACTTGGGTGGACGCTCCGCGAACGGACCGTTGTTCCAATCGCTGTGCTCTCCAGATTTTTTTCATTCCCCTTAGCGGTGAAAATCTGGAGACCAAGGCGACCGCTGCCGCTTTTCCACAATCGTTCCGTCCTCTCCGCTGTTTAAGCGGGAAATGGATCTACAATCTTTAAAAATCGCACAAAAAAGAAACCATCCTTTGGTAAAATGGAGTTACCACACAACCATTTCAAAGGAGAGGTTTCTTATGTACATTCAATATACTATGGACTAACTTTGCTTGCCAATGAATCTGGAAGAAGATATTCCCGAAAACCACCTCGTTTGTGTCGTTAACGCAGCCGTCAATCGGCTAGACGACACCATCTTTGACGCTGCCTATCCCGGTGGCGGCCGTGACAGCTACCACCCTAAAATGCTCACCAAAGTCATTATCTATGCCTATACGCAGCGCATTTATTCCTCCCGGCAAATCGCCAAAGCGGTCCGAGAAAACATTCTCTTCATGTGGCTAGCGGGACGACAACGCCCGGATTTCCGCACGCTCAACCGCTTTCGTTCTCAGCGGATGAAGGACGTCCTAGAAATGGTATTTACCGCCGTGCTTCAGTTTCTGGCGGACGAGAAATACATCTCCTTCGAGCATTATTTTGTAGATGGCACAAAAATAGAGGCAAATGCGAATCGCTATACCTTCGTGTGGGGTAAAGCCGTTAGTAAGCATAAAGCCAAGCTGCAAGAAAAGGTACATGCATTGTTTGCCGACATTGAGGCTGCAGAGAAACAAGAAGAACAGAACACCGCGGCCAGGACCTGAGCGAACTTGGCGAGTCCGCCGAGATCGACAGTGAGAAACTTGAACAAATGACCCAGTCGTTAGAGTCGCAACTGCTGAAGAAGCCCAAGAACAAGCCATTGAAAAAAGCGGTTCGGAGGCTCCGTAAGGATCTGTTTCCGAGACTGCTGAAATATGAGCGATACCAAAACCTGCTCGGGGACCGAAACAGCTATAGTAAGACGGACCCGGATGCCACCTTCATGCGGATGAAGGAAGATCACATGCGAAACGGTCAACTCAAACCCGGCTACAATGTACAGATCGGCACCGAAAACCAGTTTATTTTGGCGTACAGTCTACACCAAAGACCGACGGATACGCGTTGTTTACAGCCGCACTTAGAAAAGGTGCGGCAGATCCTAGGGAGACTTCCGAGGGCGGTGATCGCGGATGCCGGCTACGGCAGTGAAGAAAATTATGCCTATTTGGAAAACGAACACGTGAAGGCCGTGGTCAAATACGGCAGCTACCACAAAGAAAAGAGCAAAGCGTGGAAAGAGAATATCGGAAAGATTGAGAACTGGACGTACGACGAAGCCGTGGATACATGGACATGCCCCGCCGGACAAACGCTGCATTTTCGCAAAGAAAGCAAGGAAACGTTAGAGAGTGGATATGAAATCCGAAAACGTCATTACCGTAGCCAGAGCTGCGTGGGCTGTCCACTGAAGGAAAGATGTACGAAAGCCGAAGGAAATCGGGAAGTGGTTGTCAGTCTGGAACGACTGCGGTACCAGAAACAAGCTCGGGCAATTTTGCAAAGCGAGGAAGGCTTCACTTTGGCCGTACGTCGAATGACAGAACCAGAAAGTGTATTTGGACAACTAAAGAACAACCGGGGTTTCCGGCGGTTTCTGCTTCGCGGCATGGAAAAAGTGACGCTTGAAGTCGGATGGCTTTCCCTTGCCCACAATCTACTGAAGCAAGCTGCAAACGACCAAAAACGCAGAGCAGCGATCCTCCAATAACAGGAGAATCGCTACATTGTTGACGTTTTTCGGTTTTGAATAATGAAAAGGGTCTGTCTCTACTCGAAAAAATCTACTTATGGGACAGCCTCTTAAGTATAGTTCGAACCGGGTTGTGGGGGATTGTTCATGTGAGACTTCGTGCCCGCCTATCTCAAATCGCAGTCAGCGAACAGAATATTCCGCGGAATACGGAAGAAGCTTTCGGCTTTTTCCTGCAGGGCTAAGGTTGGAAGATGGCATTGATGCAGCCATTTGCGGAATGTGCCGGGATGTACACCGATCCAGACGCTGACATCGGTTACAGAGAAGTCATACACCATGCATAACCCCGTCAAAATCACATTGTTCTGCGGTGAGTGGGCGAGTGTTCTTTTCATAAAACGTGAAGGTGTAGGCTGGCATACAATCGGACTTTGCCGCAGGAGAGCCTCGTTGAACAGGATATGGGACGGATAGCCTAGCAGGCGGCAGACCTTCTCCAGATTGTTCCTGGAAGGAATGCGTCCTTCGTATACCCAGGCGCTCACACTGCGCGAGGATACGGCGAGCTCTTCTGCAAGCTTGGATAATTTGATGTCCTTAGCCATCAGGATAGCAAGCAGAACGCGGTTGCGGATCTGGCTGCGTTTAGGCCTCCGGAACCGTTTGACCCGTACGCCTTGTCCAAGATATTTGCGGTTGATCAGAGACCAGGCCTGGATTTTATGAGATTCTTGTTGATTCTTAGGCATACTTCCTCCGAATTTTTAACGTTATACTACAATACTTTCGGGTACGCTGCAATGGTTAATGCTGTAATTGCTGACATGAGGTTTAAGTTTCTTTCAGAAGTCTTGCCGTTATGATATATTTTTAGTAAACAAATTACAATAATCAGGGCAGGGAGCGAAATAGATGATTAAGCATATCGTATTTTTCAAATTAAAAGACCGGACACCGGAAAGTATCGCTGCTACAGTAGCAGTTCTGCGGAATATGGAAGGGAAGATCCCCCAGCTGATTTCCATCGAGGTTGGTGCCGATGTCGTTCGTTCGGACCGTTCTTTTGACATTGCGCTGGTAACTGTAGTTGCATCACTGGAGGATTTGCAGGCATATCAGGTGCATCCCGCCCATAAGGAAGTAATAGCGCACATCAACGAGGTCAAGGAAGTGTCCTACGCCGTAGACTACGAAATTTAAGGCTGCCGGGAGCGGCAGGAGTTCCCAATCTATTCCGGAAGCGGTGATGTAAATGCGTGAGCTTGAGTATCCGATGGAAGCGTTAACCTACCTGATCGTTTTTCTGGCCGCCAGCTTCATCATGCTGTTCTGGCTGAAACGCCGCGGCAGGCGCGGCAAATAAATTTTAATCATTGCCGTTCATTTAGACTACCAGACTTGGAGGGTCAGCTGTGTACTATGTTAACCGGAAGCAAATTGAAAATATACTGGGGCAGATTCCCGATATCGGGACCGGTCTGCGGGGCGCTGCGGATTCCTGGGATGGAAGCATTGTCATGGGTCTGGTGCAGGAACGCTGCCTACATCTGGCTATAGAGGTCGTTACCGACGTTGGGAGCTGTCTGATCGACGGGTTCATTATGCGTGATGCCGGTAGTTATGAAGATATCATCTCGATTATTCATGAGGAGAAGGTGCTTGGAGACAGCGGGATCTACGATGTGCTCATTAGCCTGGTAGCACTCCGTAAGCCGCTTGTGCAGGATTATTATTCCTGGGATCGCAGCACGCTGCATCCGCTAACGAAGGTTCTTCCAGGCGTTCTGGAGCGTTTTGCCGCAGAGGTGCACCGGTATCTGGATCAGGAGCTGGGAGCGGAGCAGCCGGTTTAATAGAATGGTAATCAGGTAGACCGGAGGCATTACACGGACGGCAGCCGTAAGGAGAGGAGGTTCCAGAGCATGAAGAAGGGTCAGGAGAGCGGATCGACAAGACGCAATATAATGACGCTGCTCAAAATGAAAGGGCCGCTGACGATCGGCGCGCTGGCAGAAGAGCTCGGGATTACCGAGATGGGCGTACGGCGTCATGTGCTGCAGCTGGAGCAGGAGTCGCTGGCCAAGACCAAGGTAGTACGCCAGGCGATGGGCAGGCCATTGCATGTGTATTCGCTGACCGAGCGGGCGGAAGAGCATTTTCCCAAAACGTATCACAATCTGGCCTTGGAGCTGCTGCGGGAGCTCGATCACACCAGCGGGCTGGAGGCTGTGAATGTGTTGTTTGAAGGCCGGCGGAGGCGGATGCTTGCCCAATACACCCCGATGATGGAGAACCGTAATCTGGAGGAGCGGGTAGCTGAGCTGTCCTCGATCCAGAACTCCGGGGGGTATATGGCTGAATGGAGTAAGGGGGATGACGGCTCATATGTGATGCGGGAATATAATTGTCCCATCCGTCAGGTGGCTACCCAATACCGCAAAGCCTGCCAATGTGAACAGAGTCTTTTTGAGGAGCTGCTCGGGGCTAAGGTGACACGCACGGAATGTATGGCGGAGGGCGGACAATGCTGCCGGTATGCCATCACTCCTAACCCGACAAACAGACAGGACAATCCTCCTGAAAAAACTTCCTGAAGTAATCACAGGACAAACTCTCTGCGCTTATGATATAGCAGAACTAGGCGATAGCCCGGATGGCCGGGCAGAGGCACTTTGAATCCAAAGGAGAGATGGACGATGAAAAAGGATAGCAAAAGCTTGCTGTGGGGAATTCTGGCGGGTAGCGTAGTGGGTTCAGTGACGGCGCTGCTGCTGGCACCCAAGCCGGGAAAAGAACTGCGCAAGGATATTGTTGACGGAACGAATAGCGCAATTGATAAAGTGCAGGAAATTGCCGCCCAGGCAGGGGATAAAGGATCGGAGCTGTACGGCAAAGCCAAGGACGCGGTAGAGTCTGTGGTGAGTGAAGTAAAGGAATGGAGCAAGCAGTATACCCATTCGGATACGGAAGAGGAGCTTGCCGTGGTCAGCGGAATCGCCGCAGAAGAAGCTCCGGTAAGCTTGGACGAAGCAGAAACGGCAGAAATTATTGCCGCAGCCATTGAGGATGCCCAGGATGTGGCGGATGCCGGTATCGGTGAAGCAGGAAACAGCGCGGAAGCTGTTGTGGATAAAGAATGAATGGTGAATATATAAGGCTCTAGCAGGCATACAGCCGCTTTCCGCTTCCGGCGGGAGGCGGTTTTTTCAATACTTCCTTGAATTGGGGCCGCAAAAAGAGTAATATCTGCAATTGGGGCTCAAAGTCAGGTACACTTTGTTTTGACCTTACATAAGCTACACAAAACAAGTTAAAGGAAGCGGTGTGTTCGTGCAGCAAGCTATAGCTATACTAGACTCAGGTGTGGGGGGACTTACGGTTGTCAAAGAGGTAATGAGACAGCTCCCCAGGGAGAAAATCATTTATTTTGGAGATACTGCCCGTGCCCCATACGGACCCCGTTCAACCGAAGAAGTGAAATTGTTCACTGAACAGATTGTGGACTACTTAATTCAATTTAATCCTAAAATGATTGTTATTGCCTGCAACACCGCAACAGCGGCAGCGCTGGACTATATCTCCGCAAAGGTGTCCATCCCGGTAATCGGAGTCATCCATCCCGGTGCCCGCGCCGCCATCAGTGCTACCAAAACAGGCCGTGTCGGTGTCATCGGCACCATTGGAACGATTAAGAGCGGAGCTTATACAGCGGCGCTGAAGCAGCTGTCCCCGTTTGTCGAGGTGGTCAGCCAGGCTTGTCCGGCGCTTGTCCCTTTTGTGGAGCAAGGCATGTTCCGCTCAGAGGAAAGCCATATCGCAGTGGCTGAATCGCTCAACGGAATCAAATATGAGCCCATCGATACTATGATTCTCGGATGTACACATTATCCGTTTCTGGTAGAGCCGATAGGCAAAGTAATGGGGCCGGGAGTGAAGCTGATCAGCTCGGCGGATGAGACTGCGCGGGAAATTAGCACCATCCTCTACGAGAAAGGCCAGCTGGCCAAGGGGGATGAAACCCCGATTCACCAGTTTTTCTGCAGCGGGGATGCCGAAATGTTCCAGCGGATCGCCCGCGACTGGCTTGGTG
Source organism: Paenibacillus tianjinensis (assembly GCF_017086365.1). Taxonomy (NCBI): domain Bacteria; kingdom Bacillati; phylum Bacillota; class Bacilli; order Caryophanales; family Paenibacillaceae; genus Paenibacillus; species Paenibacillus tianjinensis. The sequence continues at coordinate 2,201,405 of NZ_CP070969.1, forward strand.
AGCAGCTTAAACGCACGCCTGTCGTCTGGCAGGTATCCTCGTTGTAGATTTACTGTGGTGAGATGAATAGGGACAACCCCCGTAACGGGGATTGTCCGGGAACCGGGAGCGTTGCTCCTGGTTTCTTTTTTTATTAGGGGTATATTATGTAACTTGAATATGGTGATTCAAGCGCTGAGCGGGGTGGAGACCACGGAATCCGGCGTATGCATAATTAGAAAATCTCGGAATTAAAGGAAAAATCCGTTGGATTTGACGTAAATGAGTGAAGCTGTGAAATCAAAGGTAAATGTCCCGTTGAATTTGGCGTAAATGAGCAAAGTTGTAAGATCAAAGGGAAAAATCCCGTTGAATTTGGCGTAAATGAGCAAAGCTGTGAAATCAAAGGGAAAAATCCCGTTGAATTTGGTGTAAGTGAGCAAAGCTGTGAAATCAAAGGGAAAAGTCCCGTTGAATTTGGTGTAAGTGAGCAAAGCTGTGAAATCAAAGGGAAAAGTCCCGTTGAATTTCGCGTAAATGAGCAAAGCTGTGAAACCAAAGGGAAAAGTCCCGTTGGTTTTTACTCCACCTGTTGGGCCTCAGAATTCAAGCCTCACTATACTTGTATGCGGTTACATTTTTTCGTGTAGTCAGGCATGGGCAGGCTCTTTTCGTTCATGCGGAGCAGTAGGGGCTGCATACAATAAGGTGAGGCTGTGTCCCGGAGTCTTGCAGGGGATGACGGCAACTAGAGGGTTTGAGAGGATGAGACATATGCAGCAATATATTACCCGCAGGGGAGACACTGTTAATCGCATTGCCGCCAGGCATGGACTTACACCGGAGCATGTCATCCAAGGGAATCCGTGGGCAGGGAGACAGCCTTACCTGTACCCGGGGCAGATTCTTTTTCTGCCCTCTGCACCGCGCAAGCGTTACTCCGTGCAGCAGGGGGACGATGCAGCTTCCATCTCCGCTCTATTCGGAGTGAGCATTGAGGAGCTTGAAATTCTGAATCCCGGCGTCACCTCCGCACGCCAATGTATCCCGGGTAAGGTGCTGGTCATCCCCCAGCCGTTGTCCAGCAGCAGGGTGGCTGTTAACAGTGAATACGGACCGGCGGATATGGAGGAGGATATCAGGCAGCTAACGGATAAATACCCCTTCATTCAAAAAAACAGCATCGGAACCAGTGTGCTCGGCAAACCGCTGCATGTTCTGCGAATTGGGAGCGGCCCCCGGTATCTGCATGTGAACGCCGCTCTGCACGCCAATGAATGGCTGACATCACCTTGTCTGATGTCTTTTATAGAACAATATGCCTCAGCTTACGCGGAGGGGAGAGACTGGAACGGACATGATCCTTCACTCTGGTACCGCAATTGGACAATGTTGGCGGTGCCGATGGCTAACCCCGATGGTGTTGAACTGGTACAGGAAGGCGTACTGCCAGGGCATCCTTATTATGAAGAGCTCCTGAAATGGAACAGCGGCAGGCATAGCTTCCGGCATTGGAAGGCTAACGCCCGCGGTGTGGATCTCGGCGACCAGTTCCCGGCTCACTGGGAGGAGGAGGTTGCCCGGCGCAGAATAACCGGTCCGGCCCCCCGCGATTACAGCGGCCCCTCCCCGCTAAGCGAGCCGGAAGCAGCAGCCCTCGCGGCGCTGGCTGAACAATATCCCGGGGAGGCAGCAGTGTCGCTGCACAGCCAGGGTGGTGAAATCTACTGGAACTACCGCGGGTATGAGCCGCCGGAGAGCAGAGAGCTGGCCGCCCGTATGGCGGCGGCCAGCGGCTACCGCGCGGTTGAGCTGACCGGCAGTGACGCCGGGTATAAGGATTGGTTCATCCAGCGGTTCCGAAAGCCAGGCTTTACGGCAGAGCTGGGAATTGGCAAGAACCCGCTGCCGCTGGCTGATTATGAGGATATGGCCCTGGAAACAGGCTGGATTTTAGCAACGATTCTTTCGAATTTTAAATAAAAATGAAACACATCCTGCAAATTTGCGTAATATAACAGCAAAGGGTACGGCCGCAACCACAACTGCAATTGCTTCGCGGCTGTATCCTTTTCTTATGTAAAGAGGAGGATACCTATGAAACTAAGAAAATTGCTGTCGCTGAAGCGGTGGTCTCATATATTACGCAGCTCCTGGCAATATGTTATTTCACCTTCTGTAACGCTTGCGGACAAGCTGCTCTTTACCATTCCGGTGCTGCTGTACTGGGTATTGCCTGATATCATGCCTTTTATGCCTATTGACGATATTGGCTTTACGATGCTGCTGATGGGCTGGTTCGTGTCACGCATGGACCGCAAATATCCGGCACTGAAGAGCGGAAGTTGAAAGTTTAAAGAATCTTTTGCACTTGATTCCAGATCTATTTATCCCAGGGTGGTTGCTTTTACATGCCACTTTCCTTAAAATAAATTATTGAGGTTTTAAAATATAGATGCCTGGGAGATGGATGAGGAATGAACGTCAAAATTACCCGCAATGCGGCTAAAGTGATAAAAAAAACCATGGAGCTTGAGGGAAACAGCGAACTGAAGCTGCGCGTAGCGATTACACATGCTCACGGCGACCATGCCCACTACGGTCTGGATTTGGACACGCCTAAAGAAACTGATGTTGTAATCTCTACAGATAAAGATATCGATGTCATTCTTGATCCGAACCAGCCGCTGCTGGACGGTGTGAAGATCGACTACTTGTACTTCCCGGAAGAAGGCTTTGTCATTACTAATCCGTCAAAAGGTAATCATGGCGACCACTAAAAATTCGCCGATAACTAACGGACAAGAAGAAGGGTTGCTCCATGGCTAACGAAATACAAATTTGTGATCAATGCAATCACACCCGAATGAAAACCATCCTGCCCAAGCTGCGCAAAATGGCGCCGGACGCCGAGATCAAAGTCGGCTGTAAGTCCTACTGCGGACCTTGCGGCAAACGGGCCTTTATCTATATTAATGGACGTTATGTCAGTGCTCCAACTGAGGATGAAGTGCTGGCGAAGGCGGAAGCTTTTGTAAAGCGGCCGGTGGCCAAAGACTAAATCAGATACCTGGCAGCAGTATTCGCCAGTGTACCATATTAACGGGTTTAGCAGCCTCCGCACTTGTGTGGAGGCTTTTTTGCATGCCGCCATCCAGCAGGTTTGGGTCTGGCAATAGGGACATGGTATAATGTGCATATTGTTTCACCGTATACATAGGCAGGAGGGAAAATGAGATGAAGCATCTAACAGACACGGCGATATTGAATAACGGTGTGCATATGCCCTGGTTTGGTCTTGGGACCTACAAAGCGGAAGGGGCTGAAGTGGCCAAGGCGGTAGCAACCGCACTCGAGCTGGGGTACCGCAGCATCGACACCGCAGCCGTGTACGGCAATGAAGAAGAGGTCGGCCAGTCGATAGCCGCAAGCGGTGTAGCGCGGGACAGCCTGTTCGTGACTACCAAAGTGTGGAATACCGATCAGGGATATGATACAACTCTGCGGGCCTTTGAAACCAGCTGCAAAAAGCTCGGGCTGGATGTCATTGATCTGTATTTGATCCATTGGCCGGGCCAGACCCTATATAAGGACACCTGGCGTGCCCTGGAGCGTTTGTACGAGGAAGGCCGTGTGCGGGCGATCGGGGTCAGCAATTTCCAGATCCATCATCTGGAGGAATTGAAAAAGGAGAGCAGTATTGTTCCAGCAGTCAATCAGGTGGAGCTGCATCCGCGGTTTATCCAGAAGGAGCTGCATGACTACTGTGCACAGCATCAGATCCAGATTGAAGCGTGGGCACCCCTGATGAAGGGAAGACTGCAGGATAACGAGCTGCTGCAGGGCATCGCCGGGAAACACGGCAAGACGGTATCCCAGGTTATTCTGCGCTGGGGGCTGCAGAACTCCATCGTCATCATTCCCAAGTCGGTTACGGCTTCGCGGATCAAAGAAAACAGCGAGATTTTTGATTTTGAGCTGTCAGCGGATGAAGTTAGCGCGATTAGCGGGCTGGATGCCGGAGAGCGGATCGGCACGAATCCGGATAACCTGCTGTTCTAGAACGTATAGACACATAAATAGCCTTAAGCTCCTTACAGCGCTGCTGTATGGGCTTAAGGCTATTTGCATGCTGCTTATTGCGGATTACGCGGCGGGAGCGGGCCCAGATACTGATAATATTGGCATTCAATCCGGCCGTTGTACAGCTTGCGGCGCTTGTCTGCTTTGCGGCCGTAGTATTGCTCGAATTCTTTGTAGGGGCTGATCGCAAAAAAGGACCAGGTCGGCAAATACAGCATCATCTCGCCGAATTGGCGGGTCAGCTTTTCCACTTCCTTGTCATTGCTGATCCGCTCACCATAAGGCGGGTTCGTGATGATGCAGCCGTAATCGCCTTCAGGGCGGGCTTTGGCAGCCGCGAGATGCTTGAAGGTGATTTCTCCGGCCAGCCCAGCGCTTTTGGCAGCTGCTTCGGCAATTTCAATTGCTGCCGGATCAATATCGGTACCGGTCAATTGCAGCGGATAATCGTCGCGTACGGCATCGAAGGCCTCGTCACGGGCTTCTTCCCACAGACGCTTCGGAATCTCCGGCCAATGTTCAGACGGGAACGAACGCCGCAGTCCGGGCGCGATGTTCCAGGCAATCATTGCCGCTTCGATCAGGATGGTGCCGGAACCGCAGCACGGATCGAACAATGGGCGGTGGCCGTTCCAGCGGCTAAGCTGGATGAGGGCGGCAGCCATGGTTTCCTTCAGCGGCGCTTCTGTCGCCTGGCGGCGGTAGCCGCGTTTGTGCAGTGCAGGACCGGTGGTATCCAGAGTAATCAGGGCGATGTCGTTCAGCAGAATCACTTCAACCACGTAGCGCGGGCCGTTCTCCGGGAACCACTCGGTGCGGTATGACTGCTTCAGCTTCTCAACAATCGCTTTCTTGACAATCCCCTGGCAGGCAGGTACGCTGGTAAGCTGGGATTTGTGGGACCGTCCTTCTACCGGAAACTCCCCGTTTTCGGGAATCCAGTCTTCCCAGTTGATCGCTTTGACGCCTTCGAACAGCTCATCAAAGGTTTTGGCCGGGAATTGGCCCATTTTGACCAGGACCCGGTCAGAGGTACGCAGCCATAAATTGCAGCGGCAGATATCGATATAATCCCCGCTGAATAGGACCCGTCCGTTCTCGGTTGTGGTCTCATAACCCAGTTCGTTTAGTTCACGTGCTACTACAGCCTCCAGTCCCATAGGGGCGGTGGCGATCAATTGTAATTTACCCAAATGCGCTCAACTCCGTTTAGCTTGTAGATGGTTGCTCCTAGCCAGTACAATAAGAAAAGCAGAGAAGTAACAACGACACTGTGCATCGCCTTCATTCTGTGCATGCGCTTAGTAAAGCTTGGCCTAGCCGATCCTTCTAAGTATAGGTGAATGCGCGGGACTTCACAATATCAAAGGAGAATACATATGCCTAATCAGGAAGAATACAGTGAAATGCTCTATACAGAGGATGAATTATTGCTTGAGGTCAAACAGGCGATTGCAGATCACGGGATGCCTGAGGTCTCCATCGCTCCGGGGTACGGGCGGCTGCTCTCGATGCTGGTCCGTCTGTCCCGCTCCACCCGCATTCTGGAGATTGGTGCGCTTGGGGGATACAGCGGTATATGCTTATGCCGCGGATTGGCCTCCGGCGGACAGCTGACCTCTCTTGAGCTGAAGGAAGAATACGCCGGACTGGCACATAGCCACTTAGCCAAAGCAGGCTTCGGCGAAGCCGTTGAATACAAAATCGGCCCTGCGCTGGACAGCCTGAAGGGGCTCGAAGCGGAGGGCCGGACATTTGATTTCTTTTTCATTGATGCGGACAAAGAGAATTATCCGAATTATCTGGAGTATGCAATCCGTCTGGCATCACCGGGGGCCATTATCGCCGGGGATAATATTTTCCTGCGCGGCCGCACCCTGAATACAGATAAGAACGGACCCGCAGTACAGGCGATGCGCCGGTTCAACGAGATGATCGCCAGCGATGAGCGGCTGACCAGCACGCTGCTGCCAGCGTACGATGGACTGGCTTTAGCCATGGTGAAGTAAGCTGGAGTCCCCGGGTGTCAGCGGAACCAATGATGCCGCGTCGGCTTGTACAGCTTGAGCCGTACCCAGACTGTATTGATTAGCAGGAATCCGCCGGAAATAATGAACAAGCCTTCAATCCCGATATAACCCGATAAGAATCCGCCGATAACTGCTCCAAGCATATTACCCAGGGCCAGCGTGCTGCTGTTGAAGCCGAAGGCCCTGCTCTCTTTGCCGTCTGGAGTATAGGAACGGATGAGTGCGTTCACGCTTGGCAGGAGCCCTCCCATAAACACTCCCATCAGGAAACGGATGATGATCAGCTGCCAGACGCTTGTTACAAAGGCTTGCGGAATAAGGAACAGCGACGCGCCGATCAGTGCATAAGTCAAGATACGATGGGCGCCGACCTTGTCGCTCAGCCTGCCGAGAAGCGGAGAAGCCAGCATGTTGGATATACCGGTAACTGCGCTGACCATCCCTGCCCAGAATGCAATATTTACGGCTGAGCCATGCAGCTTCTCCACATACAGCGGCAGCAGGGACATCGGGCTGATCATCGCAAACTGCAGCAGGAAGGTCACACCGAACAGTGCCGGCAGCTGCGGTACCTTGGCCAGTTCTTTAAATCCTTCGAGGACGGAGACCTGAGGCACTTTTGCGGCTTCGACCCGGTTGAATTTCTCTTTCACGAGGAATAAAGCGAGCAGCGAAGCGACGAACAGCAGTGCACCGACGACATAAAAAATCGGGCGGAAGCCGATCCAGTCAGCCAGCGCCCCGCCGATCAGCGGTCCCAGAATCGTTCCGGCCACCGACCCGGATTGCATCAGCCCCATGGCAAAGCCCATACGGGGTTTGGGTGTTGTACCGGATACCAGCGCGATGGAGGCCGGGTTGAAGCCGGAAATCGTCCCGTTTAACAGACGCAGCAGCAGGAGCTGCATCGGTGACTGCGCGAAGCCCATCAGTACCATGACGATGGCCATACCGAAGCTGGAGCGCAGAAGCATGATTTTGCGGCCGTATTTGTCGGCGAGCTTGCCCCACAGCGGCTGGAATAAGAACGAGGTCAAAAAGTTTGCGGCAAAAATAAGGCCTGCCCACATTCCGATAGCGTGATCACCGGTTACACCCAGATCCTTGGCGAGATAAAGAGACAGGAACGGGGTAATCATCGTCATGCCGGCATTTACCAGAAATTGGCCAAACCAAAGCACCATGAGGTTGACCTTCCAAGTCTCCCAATTCTTCAAAGTGCTTTCACTTCCTTTCAGAGATTTCTATTCTGAAAAATTCACGAAAAATTGACATTCTATCAGTATATCATATATTTTTGGCTGTCCGGTGCAACACTTGTCATAGTAATGTCATTGGATTGTCATTCCGTTGACCTGAGAACGGTTGTTACCATCTTTTAAAAGGGGCATAATAAGTTATATGCGTCAGCAACTATCCTATCAAACTAATGGAGATCTTATCATGACCTACAATGATACTTTTATCCGCGCCTGCAGACAGCAGGACACGGACCACGTTCCCGTATGGTACATGCGGCAAGCCGGCCGTTATGATCCCGAGTACCGTAAAATCAAGGAAAAATATTCGCTGCTGGAAATTTGCAGCCAGCCGGAACTTGCAGCGGAAGTGACCTTGATGCCTGTGCGCAAGCTGGGTGTGGATGCGGCTATCCTGTATTCCGACATTATGAACCCGGTGGCTTCCATCGGTGTGAAGTTTGACATCGTGAAGAATATTGGCCCGGTTATCGAGAATAGGGTTGCGACAGCTGCCGATGTGGATCGGCTGAAACCGATTGATGTAGAAGGCGACCTCAGCCATGTGCTGGAGACTATCGCCATACTGGACAAGGAGCTGGATGTACCGCTGATTACATTCGCCGGTGCCCCGTTTACGATTGCCAGTTATTTAATTGAAGGCAGGCCTTCAAAGAGTTATCACCGTACCAAAGAAATGATGTTCAGCCAGCCCCGCGTATGGGAGAAGCTGATGGATAAGCTGGGCGATATGGTAATTGCTTATCTGCGTGCCCATGTGAAGAGCGGCGGCAAAGCCTTTCAGCTGTTCGACAGCTGGGTGGGTGCACTGGCACCGCGTGACTTCGAACGGTATGTGCTGCCTACGATTTCCCGTATTTTTGCCGAATTGTCGGACCTTGATGTACCGAAGATTTATTTCCCGGGCGTAAGCTCCGGGGAACTGCTGCCAAGCCTTACCAAATTGCAGGCTGATGTCATTGGACTGGACTGGCGCGTGAGTCTTACTGAAGGCAGACGCAGAACCGGCGGAGGTTTTGCCATTCAGGGCAATCTCGATCCTTATCTGCTGACAGCGCCAATGGATCTGCTCAAGGAACGGGCGAAGGATTTGATTGATGAGGGCATTCAGGAGCCTGGATATATATTTAATCTGGGTCACGGCTTATTTCCGGAAGCTTCGCTGGACACGCTAAGAGAGCTGACGGAGTACATCCATGCGTATTCAGAGCAGGCTCTGAAACAAGCAGCTGCACAGAAATAATAATACCGCAAGGACTGGTATGAACATTATTCACAAAAGGAGATGGATTCCGTGACAGCTAAAATTGGTGTACTTGTGATGTCTTACGGCACGCCTGAAAGTCTGGAGGGTGTGGAAGCCTATTACACTCATATCCGGCGCGGCAACGCGCCTTCCCCGGAGCAGCTTAAAGAGCTGAAGGACCGCTACGAAGCGATTGTCGGCGGCGTGTTCCCGCTCCGGGAGAATACGGACCATCAGGTGGAGGCTCTTCAGGAGATGCTGAACCGCAGCGGCGGGGATGTGGAATATGTGTGCTACCAGGGACTCAAGCATGCCCGGCCTTTTATTGAAGACGGCGTTGAAGCTATGGTGCGGGATGGCATTACCCAGGCGGTCGGCATTGTACTTGCCCCCCATTATTCTGTAATGAGTGTAGGCACATACATCAAACGGGCAAAAGAAAAAGCGGATGCCAGCGGAATCCGGATGGAATTCGTGGAGAGCTACCACCTGCATCCGGAACTGATAGACGTGCTCAGCAGACGGGTATCAGCAAAGCTGGATCAATTTGAAGAGACCGGCGCAGCCCGCGGAGATGTGCAGGTCTTATTCAGCGCGCATAGCCTGCCTGAACGGATTCTTGCCATGGGCGATCCTTACCGGGACCAGCTGCTCGAAACCTCCAAGGCAATCGCTGACAGGGCAGGAGTCACCTCCTGGCAGTTCACCTGGCAGAGTGCAGGCAGAACGGCTGAACCTTGGCTGGGCCCGGACATTCTGGATACACTGCGTGAGCTGTCCACAAGCCAGGTGAAGTATGTGCTGTCTGCTCCAATCGGATTCGTGTCCGACCATCTGGAAGTGCTGTACGATCTTGATATCGAAGCCCAGGCGCTTGCTTCCGAGCTGGATCTGCGGCTGATGCGGATTGATTCGTTAAATAGTGATCCGGCGTATATGTCTGTGCTAAGCGATGTAGTCCGCACCAAGTCAAGTCAGCTGAAGGTGATTCAGCCATGACCGGTATGCCCCGGAAGATCGTTATTATCGGCGGAGGCCTCAGCGGCCTCAGCGCCGCGTTTTATGTCCGTAAATTTTACCGGGAAGTCGGATACCGGCCTGATATTGTGCTGATCGAGAAGGAAACTGCGCTCGGCGGCAAAATTGAAACTTTGCACCGCGACGGCTTCGTCATTGAGAAGGGGCCGGATTCCTTTCTGGCCCGCAAAACAGTGATGAGTGATCTGGCCAAGGAGCTTAAGCTGGATCATGAGCTGGTAACAACCAATCCGAATGCCAAGAAGACGTACATACTGCAGCGGGGCAAGCTTCACCCGATGCCGGCCGGGCTGGTTCTCGGCATTCCTACCGAGCTGAAGCCGTTCCTCAAGAGCGGCCTGGTATCCTTCAGCGGTAAAATGCGGGCGATGCTCGATTTCGTGATTCCGTCGCGCCGGAGCAGCGAAGATGAGTCCCTCGGAGAGCTGATCGAGCGTCGCCTGGGAACAGAGGTCCTGGAGAATATGACAGAACCGCTGCTCGCCGGCATTTATGCGGGCGATATGCGTAAGATCAGCCTTCAGGCCACCTTTCCGCAATTCGGTGAAGTTGAGCGCAAGTACGGCAGCCTGATCCGCGGAATGACTACCGGCCGCAAGCCCGTCGAGACGCATACGGGTACCAAGAAAAGTGCCTTCCTGACCTTCCGTAATGGTCTGCAAAGCCTTGTGGAGGCCTTAATCCGTGAACTGCATGATGTGGAGCAGCGGACTGGAACGGCAGCAGCGGGGATTACGGTGCTGAACAATACTGCCACTGATGCCCCGCGGTATGAGGTGAAGCTGGAGACTGGTGAAATTCTGCAGGCGGATGATATTTATGTCACTGTACAGGATTTTGCTGCAGCGGAGCTGTTCCGTCCGTATGTTGATGTATCTCCGCTGGAGAACGTTAATTATGTATCGGTTGCGAATGTAGTGCTGGCTTTTGCCAAGAAGGACATCGTCACCGAGTATGACGGCTCCGGTTTTCTAGTTCCACGTAAGGAAGGACGCAATATTACAGCTTGCACGTGGACCTCCACGAAATGGCTGCACACCAGCCCTGATGACAAAGTACTGCTGCGCTGCTACGTCGGGCGTTCCGGTGATGAGCAGAATGTGGAGCTGCCGGATCAGGCGCTGACGGAACTGGTGCTGAAGGATCTGCGGGAAATCATGGGCATTACAGCTAAACCTCTGTTTGCCGAAATTACCCGGCTTAAGCATTCGATGCCGCAATATCCTGTCGGGCATCCGGCCAGAATAGCCGGTTTCCGCCGTGAGCTGGGACAGAAGCTGCCTGGCGTTTATGCTTTTGGCGCAGGCTATGATGCTATTGGCTTGCCGGACTGCATTAAGCAGGCTAAGGAAGCAGCCGAAAGCGCTGCGGCCGGCTTGAAGAAACAGCCGGAAGCTGAAGCTGTATTCATTTAATAAAAGAGCGGTGAGCCGGGATGATCCCGCTTCACCGTTTTTTTTGCCGGATAGTGAAGTTAACAGCAGCAATACTCCCTGCGGTTTGGAGGGGGGAGCGTGAGTTATGCTATAATAGAAACACTTTTAATACAAAGGAGATTCTTAGTACCCATGTATCCGCCGCGATCACGCAAAAGAGAGAAGAATAAGCGCAGCAGTAAACGCCGACGCAGAACGGTATGGTCATGGATTAATGTAAGCTTATTATTAATGATTACTGCCATGTTAACCTATTATTTTATTGGAGACTCTAGCGGCGGGCTGGCCTCGCAGCCACAGTTAACGGAGACAACAGGTTCGCCATCCCCATCCCCGGAGACGGTTAATGCTGCCCAGCCTTCCGCAACGGTGACACCTGAGCCGGAAGCTACTGCTACACCTGAACCGTCGCCTTCCGCTACTCCTACTCCGGAGGTTTCACCAACACCTTCTCCATCTGAGGAGGCTGCTGTAGCCTCTTCGCCTGAGAGCAGCGGTACAGGTGATAACAGTTCAGAGGACGTTTCCGGCTTGCCCGGGGATGTTTCAGGGGCAACCGTTAAGCTCAATTTTGCCGGGGATGTCATTTTCTCGGGTAAAGTAGCCGATCTGCTTCAGAAGAAGGGCTATGATTACTCCTACTCTGCGCTGGACGGCATGTTCCAGAAGGATGATCTGACCGTAGTAAATCTGGAGACCCCGATTACCACTGGTGGCGTAGGTGCAGAGAACAAGCAGTATGTGTTCAAGGGAGCCCCGGAAGCGCTGGATGCGCTCAAGTCAGCAGGTGTGGATGCGGTCAATCTGGCCAACAATCATACGCTGGACCAGGGAGAGCAGGGGCTGCTGGATACACTGAGCAACCTGAACACACGGGGGATTCCTTATGTAGGCGCAGGTAAGAACAGCCGAGAAGCATACACCGCCCAATATTTTGAACGGAACGGGATCAAGATCGCACTCCTCGGCTTTACCCGTGTCATTCCGCACAGTGATTGGATGGCGGGGGCAAGCAAGCCGGGGGTAGCCAGCGTCTATGACAGTATGGAAGCGCTGAAGACCATTGCAGCCGCCAAGAAAAAAGCGGATCTGGTTGTCGTAGTTGTCCATTGGGGCAAAGAGCGGGTGGAACAGTATGACGCTTCCCAGCAGACCCTGGGCCGCAGCTTCATTGATGCCGGAGCAGATCTTGTCATGGGCGGTCATCCGCATGTACTGCAGGGGATCGAACCTTACAAAGGCAAGTGGATTGCCTACAGCACTGGGAATTTCATTTTTACACGCTCAACGACTGCAGCCACCTGGGAGACGGCTGTCTTTCAGGCGGAATGCGGCATTACAGGCCAGTGTTCGCTTACTCTGCATCCGATGGATGCGGAATTAGGCCAGCCGGTGCCAATGAATGATGCTGACGGACAGCTTTTGCTGAACAAGGTTCAGTCCCTATCCTCCGGTTTAGTCAAGATCGGCAGTGACGGCCGCGTTACCGAAAGCCGGTAGATAAGCCGGAGCAGGGCTTTATAATTGTAAGCAGCCCGAGACGGATCATACTTCTGCTGGAGGTGGTTATGATGAGAAATATATGTGTTGCCCATCGCGGGTTTTCCGGTAAAGCCCCGGAGAACACACTCGCCGCCGTCCGGATGGCACTTGCGCTGCCCTATGTCCGCTGGATGGAAATCGATGTGCAGCTGACCAGGGACGGCGTGCCGGTTGTGATTCATGATTTCACACTGGACCGGACAACCAACGGCCACGGGAAAGTGAAAAATATGGATTTTGAGCCTATGCGGCGCTTGGATGCGGGAGTCTGGAAGAGCCGTGCCTTCCGCGGGGAAAAGGTTCCTTCACTCGAAGAGGTGCTGGATCTTGCTTCCGGGAGACTGAAGCTGAATATTGAGCTGAAGACGAGCGGCGACATGTATCCGGGTCTGGAGAAGGCGGTCATGGATCTGATCTCTGCCAAAGGCATGCGCGATGAGGTAGTGCTGACCTCCTTCGATGCAGGGGTGCTTCAACGGGTAAAAGAACTGGATGCCCGGTTTCGTACCGGGCTGATCTATGACTCCCGTTCAGGGGATCCTGCACGTAAGGTGAAGGAGCTGGACTGCTCCTTTCTGTCAATCAGCTTTACTAGAATCAATGCGGGGCTGGCCAAGCTGCTGGCTGAACGCGGAGTGAAGACTATGGCCTGGACCGTAGATAAGGCGAAGGAGATGCGCCGCCTGGCTGAGATGCATTCGGATATCATGATCTGTACGAACCGCCCGGATATATGGGGTGACACTTTTTTGGAAGTCTGACTGCATTTAAATATGACGGGAAAGCGAGCTGAAGCTTCGATGTGTGCTGATGTAAATAATGTGTACTGTGTTGGACGTAATTATAGATTGCATGCGGAGGAACTGGGGAACAAGGTTCCTGCAGAACCGCTGATTTTTCTGAAGCCCTCCCATGCTGCTGTTCCGCTCGATAAAGCTATCATTCATCTTCCCCAGGACGCCGGGCTGATCCACTATGAGGGAGAACTTGTCCTGCGTATCGCCCGGGATTATGTGCCGGGCATGAGTGTCGATGAGCTGGTGGATGTCATGGCGCTGGGCCTCGATTTCACACTGCGGGATGTGCACAATGACCTGCAGAAGAAGGGGCTGCCCTGGACGCCGGCCAAAGGCTTCAAGAACGCCGCCCCGCTCACCCCTTATATTGCCTTTCCAGAAAAAGAAGAACTTGAGGCTACAGACTTCACTGTTCTCAAGAATGGTGTCGAGGTGCAGCGGGGGAATGTGAAGGATATGATCTTTTCACTGCAAAAAATCGTCGAATTCATAGCTGCGCGGTATGGGCTTGGTAAAGATGATGTGATTTTTACCGGAACCCCGGCAGGGGTGGGGCCGGTCGTTTCAGGAGACTCCTTCGAGCTGTTCTGGGGCGACAAGCTTTTAGGCACCTGCCTCATCGGTTAACGGGAGCTGAATGATATGCTGTGGATATTAGGCGCCTGCGGCGCCTTGCTGGTTGCCGGAGCAGCTTACCGGAAGCGTTCGCTGAGCTTCTCCGGGCTGATCGCGGCTTTTGTAATGGGTACCGTTTATTTTGGAGCAGGCAATGCTTTCTGGTTCGGTATCCTTCTGCTTTTTTTTATTTCCTCAAGTCTCCTCTCGAAGCTCCATCACGAGAACAAAGCAGAGCTTGAACTGACGTATGATAAGACCGGCACGCGTGATGCGGGGCAGGTCTTCGCGAACGGCGGAATGGGCATGCTGCTCGTCTTGCTGAACGCGGTTTATCCGCTGGAGCTTTGGGGATTTCTTTTCATTGGCGTAATGGCGACCGTAACCTCAGATACATGGGCCACGGAAATCGGCACCCTGGCGAAGAAACCGCCCCGTTCTGTGCTGACAGGCAAAGTGCTGCCGGCGGGAACCTCGGGCGGCGTATCGCTGCCGGGCACACTTGCCGCTGCAGCGGGTGGAGCGCTGATCGGCGCTGCCTCCTGGCTGCTTCGGGCGCTTTCCGGAATGGAAGAACATTCCTTCCTGCTGCTGACGCTGGCCGGTCTTATCGGCGGACTCGCCGGCGCATTCGCCGACTCAATCCTTGGTGCTACGGTGCAGCGGATGAACCGCTGCACCGTATGCGGCCGCGAGGTGGAGGCATCTCGGCACTGCGGTCAGCCTACGGCATTCGCAAGAGGCTGGCGCTGGATGGACAATGATGCCGTCAATGCGGTCAGTTCCATCATTGGCGGTGCAGCCGCCTTGCTGGTTAGCTTGCTGTAAGAAGGCGGCTGAGCCAATCAATCACATAATTGAACTTGAAATACACATTTAGGGAAAAGTGGCGGAGGGGAATTTTGGAACTGTAGGAGCGTTAGCGTCCGAAAGTCCAAACATTCTCTGTAGTCACGACCTATCCCAAAAATAAGAATTACAAGTTCAATATATAGAGTCATTAATTGGAGGTGAACCGTTTGGGCGGCACAGTAAGTCACAAGCATACAGCCATTTTGGATGCCGCGTATGAACTTTTTGGTTCGGAAGGCTTCTACGAGACAAAGATGTCGGAAGTGGCAGAACGTGCGGGAATTGCCAAAGGCACGGTCTATTTATATTTCAAAAGCAAGGAAGAGCTGTTCATGGCTGTCACACGCCGTGACTGTGAGGACTTCCTCCAGCGGCTTGAAAACCTTCTGCAGGCTTGCAGCACCCTCGCGGATAAGCTGTCGGCCATTGCCGGACATCACCTGCTGTACTATTATGAGCGTAAGCAGCATACTAAACTGTTCTTCCGGGCCCCGAATAACAATCCGGAGCTGATGGCCTACATGACCCGCTTCATGGAAGAATACATGCAGTCTGTAATGAAGGTTATGCAGGAGAGCGGTGCCGCCGAACCGGAGCTGCTGGCAGAGTCTTATATCGGCATGCTGGACAGGCTGAAGATGGATATTATGCTGCGTCCCGGTTTTTCGGAGGCGGATGCGCATAAGCGGGCAGAATTTGCTGCTGGACTCTTTATCCACGGCGCATTAGGTAGCCAGAATGAGCAGGCGGTACATACTCTGCATGAAGATCATCAGGAAGAAGCGTAACCCGCTATTAAAATATAAGGCAAGCGAGGACAAAGCATGAATATTATGACTGTGGAGCATCTATCCAAAAGCTACGGAGAGAAAACACTGTTCCAGGATGCATCGTTCGGGATGGATGACCGGGATAAGATCGGCGTTATCGGTGTGAATGGAACAGGGAAATCTACCTTTTTGAAAATTATCGCAGGTCTGGATACTGCCGATGAAGGACAAATCGCCATCGGCAACGATGTGCGGGTGCAGTACCTGGCGCAGAATCCGCCGTACGAGCCGGGCAATACCGTACTGCAGCAGGTATTTGCCGGGGATGATCCGGACCTTCGTACAATGCGTGAATATATGGAGATCCTGGCTGAGCTGGACAAGAGCCCGGGCAATGCAGAACTTGAAGCAGCAATGGTCCGGATCGGGCATAAGATTGACGCGGCCGGCATCTGGCATCTGGAGAGTGAAGCCAAAACGGTGCTGACTAAGCTCGGCATCACCCGCTTTGATGCACAAATGGGAACGCTATCGGGCGGTCAGCGCAAGCGTGTAGCGCTTGCGGCTGCACTTATTACGCCTTCTGAGCTGCTGATTCTGGACGAGCCTACCAACCATATTGATACCGATTCGGTGGCCTGGCTGGAACAATATTTGCAGAAACGTCGTGGCGCTCTGCTGATGGTTACGCATGACCGCTACTTCCTGGAGCGGGTAGCCAGCGTGATGCTGGAGCTGGACGGCGGACGCCTTTATCGGTACGAAGCAAACTATTCTCGGTTCCTGGAACTGAAAGCCGACCGCGAAGAGCGTGAGGCCTCAGCGGAGCAGAAGCGCAAAAACCTGCTGCGCACCGAGCTGGCGTGGATTCGGCGCGGAGCCAAGGCCCGTTCGACCAAGCAGAAGGCCAGAATTGACCGCTTCGAGAAGCTCAAGGAAAGCACAGGAGGAAGCTCGGCGGGATCACTGGACATTTCGGTGGCTTCGACACGGCTGGGCCGTAAGATCATCGAGTTGAAGGACCTGACCAAATCCATGGACGGGCGGACTCTGATTAAAGACCTGACCTATATCGCGGTACCACAGGACCGGGTGGGCATCGTCGGTCCGAACGGCAGCGGCAAATCCACGCTGCTTAATCTGATTGCCGGGAAGCTGCAGCCGGACAGCGGCGAAGTTCAGCTGGGTGCGACGGTCAAGCTGGGCTATTTCACCCAGGAGCATCAGGATATGGATGACAGTATGCGGGCGATTGAGTACGTTAAGGAAGAGGCAGAGGTGATCCGCACCGCTGACGGCAGTGTGATTACGGCAGGCCAGATGCTGGAACGCTTCCTGTTCCCTCCGGCCATGCAGTGGACGCCGATTTCCAAGCTGTCCGGCGGCGAGAAAAGACGTCTGTACCTGCTACGCGTCCTGATGGGCGCACCGAACGTGCTGCTGCTGGATGAGCCGACCAATGACTTAGATATCGGCACACTGTCCGTACTCGAAGACTACCTCGATGAATTCCCTGGTGTCGTCTTTACCGTATCCCATGACCGCTATTTTCTGGATCGTACCATCGATAAGCTGATCGCATTTGAGAACGGCCAAATCCGGTTACATGTCGGGGATTACAGTGAATATGAAGAATGGCTGGCTAAGAATGTAACTGCGCAGAGCAGCGCCGATAAAGAACTGAACAGTAAACAGAACTCCGTTCAGGAGCCGGCCGCGACTGCTGCGGCAGCCCCTCCGGCCAGAGAAAAGGTCAAATTCACCTTCAAGGAACAGCGTGAATATGAAACAATTGATGAGATGATCGGGCAGGCGGAACAGCATCTCGTGGATATTACTGCGCAGATGGAAGCGGCCTTTGCCGACTCGGGCAGACTGCAGGAGCTGGTCGAACAGCAGCGGCAGGGTGAAGCGGAGCTGGAACGTCTGATGGAGCGCTGGACGTATCTAAATGAGCTCGCAGAGAGGATTGCCGGCAAGGCTTAGCTTTAATTGCATGAATTCAATCCATAGTCAGGAGGTGGCGGCCTTTGAAACATACCATGCAGGATGCCGTAGCACTTCGCAGCGCGGGCCAAGCGGAAGAAGCGAGGGTAATACTGCTCAATCTGCTGACAGAGGACACGGAGAATGCAGAGCTGCTGTACCAGCTGGCTTGGACACATGATGTCCTGGGCCTTGAACGGGAGGCTGTTCCCTATTATGAACAGAGCCTTGCATTAGGGCTGCCTCAGGATCAGCGGGCGGGAGCGTTGCTAGGACTGGGAAGTACCTATAGAACGCTTGGAGAGTACTCCCGTTCCAGGGAGGTGCTCCAGCTAGGAGCCCGGGAATATCCGGAGCGCAAAGAGTTCCCGGCATTTCTCGCGATGGCACTGCACAATCTGGGAGCGCATCATGAAGCGATGGAGATTCTGCTCAAGCTGCTTGCTGAAACCTCTGCTGATCCGGGAATTAAAGATTACAGCAAAGCGATCTCGTTCTATTCGGATAAGCTGGATCAGATCTGGCCGTAATGGTCTCTACCTTTCATTCATAAGCAAGCTGAAACCGGGCAATCCGGGAGTCGGCTTGCTTTTTTTATTAAAAAAATCAACCTCCTAAATTATAGAAACTAATCCGGATATATAGAGTAAAACTTTTATACAGGAAAGAGGTGGGATTTTGAGAAAATTTATACTCGGCCTGCTATGCGGCCTGGTTATTGCCAGTTCATCCGTTGCCTTCGCATCAGGCTCTATCAAGGCTTTATTGTTCCCGGCAAGCTTCGAAATTAACGGCAGTACGGTGACGCCAAGCAGCAGTGTCCAGGCGCTTCATGTGAACGGCTCCACCTATGTGCCGCTGCGTTTTATCGCAGAGAATCTGGGTGCTACAGTGGGCTATGATGCGGAGCTGCAGAGAATTATTGTCAAGAACAGGGAGCTGAATCTTAAAGACCCGGATTACGCAGGCATAAGAGCCGGTAATCTCATTGTGACCCCATCGGGCGGGAATTCCATAGTCACGGGCCAGCTAATATTTGCCGGGGTAGGCAACAGTAAGAATAAAATCTCTGCCACACTCTCATTTTACAATGACAGCAACAGGAAGATAGGTGAAGTTCTGATTAAAGGGAATCAGTTTGGAGTCGAAGCCCAAGCCTTTACAGCCAAAGGAACGGGAGATTTCAGAGCCTATACCACGGCTATTCTGCATGTCGATGCTGTGAATGACAAGCCTGCTCTCAAGCCTGTCTCCTTCATCTACAAGAATTCCAAATATAATTTTACGCTGCAGCTTCCAGCTTACTGGGAGGGGAGATACAAGGTAGAGTCTTCCGTAAACGCAGCTTCAGACCGGGAAAGCATTCATTTTGTGACCAATCAGGGCGGAATTATATTTTCAATCCTGGTGTGGACTGAACAAGAATGGAAAGAGCAAGGCGCGATGACTCAGGAGGTTGCGCAAATCTGGAAACTCGGTGAGCAGGGAAACAAGGTGTTTACGATTATTCTTCCGGGCGATGTGCAATATGATCCGGAGAATGAAGAGCAGACAGCGGAGTATCACAAACTGGTTTCGTACATTGATCTAATCAGAACAAGCTTTAAACTCCAGGAATAACGCACTAAACTGAATCAAGTTAATGCTGCAAAAAAGTTCTCTCCCCGTGGACAATCACCCGGGCATTTATTGTCTGCCGCAATACGCTGTACGGAGGAGGCGAATAAATGGCGCAAACAGGACAATCACCCGGTGAGCTAAAAGCTTTGATTGATGCAGCGGAAGGTGTCTGGTTCGAGGTGTTTTATTCCGGGGACTTAAATGAGGCGATTACCGTGGGCGATAGGGAGTATTATCTTCTGCCGTTCAAATTCAGTACAAAGGAAAAGGTGATCACTTACTTCAGGCGTTTCTGGGGAGTAACTATGAGCAATAGAATGTTCTGTAATTTGTATACGATTAAGCGAAATAACAGATTGTATGTTATTGCGGGCGATCCTGGTATATTTACCACGATCCCTAGAAGAGTAAGGGTGACCAGCCGTACGGCAACCAGAATTAGTGTTACAGCTGTCCTATCCATGAGTGAGGATTACGATGAGGAAACTATGGTGGTTCAATACCTGATCGGCAAAACCGGAACGGGGCTTCGCGTCCTGGACCGAAATAAGAAGGATGAGCGTTTTGCCAGATGCGGAAGGCCAGGATAACATTCATATGAAAAAGAAGCAGAGCCAGCACGGGAATCCCGCTGATTCTGCTTCTTTTGTATTCGTTCATCTGCCACCTGCCACGGCAATCATCTGCACGACTGGGCGGGAGTCTCCGGTAAGGACAGCTTCGTCCGCATTCATCTGTGAGGAGCCGTCGCCGTCGAGGAAGATGCCCTCCCGTTCATTACCGGGAACGGTTTGCAATACAGCTGTACGGAACTCTTCTGCCGTACAAAGTGTTGGCGTGACAATCAGCCACAGCTTCCCGGTTTCGTCATAGACTAGTCCGGAGCGCATCCGCTGCTCGTCTGCGTAAGGCAAATGCTCGGCAGCACTGGCGGCTGCCCACAGCCCGTCCTGCTGCAGATTCATGCTGATGCCGCCCTGGGCCCAGTAATGACTCCGGTCGCTGACAGACAGCTCATCGCCCGAGGAGACGATCTGCACCGACAGCCTGCCGGCAGTTCCGTCCCAGACCAGCGTGCCGCGTGGATATTTGGCGTTGAACCAGCCGGAGCCATATGCGCCCTTGGCGCCATTAACCGGGACATCGTTCATAACCGCCACCGACAGGAGATCTGTACCATAGAAGAAGCCGCCGTTAATACCGTAAGCGGGAACCTTGCGCAAATCAGAACCTGCGGTCCTTAGAATGATGTTTTCCGGAGCGACTGCCATCATATGCATCTGAACCTGACCGGGGCTTACTGCTTCGAGATATTCATATTCATGCGGGAGCCCGCTGAAGGCCTCACGCACTTGTTTCTCCGGCTTGTTCAGCAGAACTGCCGGTATCACGATCACCAGAACAAGCAGGACGAGCAGGGCAATGCTAAGCTGCCGTCGCTTGTGGATCCATATCCGCCGCAATTTACCGCTTCCGGCTTCAGTTTGCACCGACATAGGCGGCAAGCAGCTTGGCCGTATTCAGGACGGCCTGCTTATGTGTGCGCTCCATGGAGTGGGAGGCATGCACCCCCGGACCGATCAGTGCAGCACGGATGTTGTTGCCGCCGCGCAGCGCAGCTGAGGCATCTGAGCCATACTGCGGATAGATGTCAACCGCAAATGGAATCGCCAGGCTGTTCGCCAGATCGATCAAACGGCTGGTCATAGCATAGTCATAAGGGCCGGAGGAATCCTTGGCGCAGATCGATACATCTGTTTCCTTGCAGCTCAGGTCATCCCCCATGGCGCCCATGTCTACCGCTATGAATTCGCTGATTTCGCCTGGAATCCATGCTGTACCGTGGCCGACCTCTTCGAAGTTGGAGATCAGGAGGGACAGGTTATGAAGCGGCTTCCAGCCTTCACGCTTGATGCTTTCCAGCAGGCCGAGCAGGGCGGCTACACTGGCTTTGTCATCCAGATGGCGTGACTTGATATAGCCGCTAGGAGTAATAACCGCGCGGGCGTCAAAGGAGATGAAATCACCGACAGCAATACCGAGCTTGAGCACATCATCTTTGGTAGAGACAAGCTCATCGATCCGGATTTCCATATTCTCCTCAGCCCGTTTGAAGTCACGCGCATCGGCATAGACATGCACCGAGGGATGACTGGTTAGAATGGTGCCGGTATAAGTCAGACCGCTGCGGGTATGAATGACACAGTATTCATTTTCGATGCTGTTCATTGTAAAACCGCCGACAGAGGTCAGGCGGAGCGTGCCGTTTGGCTTAATGGAGCGGACCATCGCACCCAGCGTGTCCACATGCGCGCTAATGCCGATGGTGCGGGAAGGATCAAGCCCGGGTACGCTGAGAATGATGCCGCCTTTCTCGTTCCAGCTGAGCGGAACGTTCAGCGAAGCTGCTTCCTCGGCTACGAGCCGCATAGCCTTAGCGGTGAAGCCGCTGGGGCTGGGGGTATCGAGCAGTTTTTTGAGAACGGATAGAATATAGTCTTCATTTGGCTGAATTGTAAGCAAGATTAAGCCCTCCAGTTCATACTTGGTTTAGAATAGGTGGTAAAAAACTTAGCGCTCCATATTCGGTTCCTCAGCCAGGCTGTCATGCTGGGCTTGAGGAGATAAGGGATCGAACGCGTTTCCCGCATCCCGCAGCTTGGACAGCTCTGCGTTCAGTACTTTAATTTGCTTCTGCAGCTTGTACTGGCGGAAAATACCGTAGGAGCCGACGATGACCCCGCCGATAACCGCGCAGCCCAGAATAACAAGAATAAGCGGGAGCTCGATCTGATCGAAGCCGAAATTCACCTGAACCGGATCTACGTTGATCACTGCGAATACAGCTGTAAGCAGCGCAAAGATTAAACCTAAAATTAGCGACCATTGCAGTTTCATATAATATCCTCCCACTTTGACAGTGTAACAGTATAAATCCCCTGCCCGCGAGGGGCAAGGGATTACCTCAATCCTAAGCTGTCTATTTTATTTGGTCAACTGTTCCATCTGCTCAATAACGCTCTCGAAGACACTCATTGCTTCACGGATCGGTTCCGGAGAAGACATGTCTACACCGGCTTTGGCCAGGATATTGATCGAATAATCACTGCCGCCGCTCTTCAGGAAGCCGAGGTAGCGGTCCACCGCCGGTTTGCCTTCCTCCAGAATCTGTTTGGAGAAGCTGGTTGCTGCAGAGAAGCCGGTAGCATATTTATAAACATAGAAGCTGTTGTAGAAATGAGGGATCCGTGCCCATTCCATTTCGATATCTTTATCAACCACCATGTCCTTGCCGTAGTACTTCACATTAAGGTCATAGTAGATGGCCGACAGATCCTGCGGAGTCAGCGATTCGCCGTCTTCTGCACGCTGGTGGATCATTTTTTCGAACTCGGCGAACATGGTCTGGCGGAATACCGTTGTACGGAACTGGTCAGCGTAGTAGGTGAGCAGATACATTTTCTCCTTCGGATCGGTTGACTTCTTTAACAGATAGTCCATCAGCAGCGCTTCATTCGTTGTAGACGCCACTTCTGCGAGGAAAATCGTGTACTGTGCATCACGGTACTTCAGCGCGTTATCCGAATAGTACGAATGCAGGGCGTGACCCATTTCATGCGCTAGTGTAAACATGCTGTTCAGGTTGTCGTTATGGTTCAGCAGCACATACGGATGGGTGCCGTAGGCTCCCCAGCTGTAAGCTCCGGTGCGTTTGTTCTCATTCTCGTAGACATCGATCCAGCCCTTGTCGTAACCTTCCTGCAGCACACTGAGGTAGTCTTCTCCGAGCGGCTTAAGACCTTCTTTGGTAATCTTTTTTGCTTCTTCAAAAGTAATATCCAGCTTATATTCATCTACCAGAGGAGCGAACAGGTCATACATATGTAGTTCATCAACGCCAAGCAGCTTCTGGCGAAGCTTCATGTAACGGTGCATGAGCGGCAGACTCTCGTGAATGGTGTCGATCAGGTTTGTGTAGACTTCCTTGGGAATATTATCGCCGTAGAGCGACATTTCCAGCACGGACGGATACTTGCGGACCCGTGAGTAGAAAACATTTTTGTTTACATTTGCGCTAAGTGTAGCGGCGATGGTATTTTTTTGCTTGGCATAAGTCTCGTAGACGGCTTTAAAAGCGTTCTTGCGCACTTCGCGGTCCGGACTCTCCAGGAACTGAATATAACTCCCGTGAGTCAATTCCACTTCCTTGCCTTCCTCATTTTTGATCTTGGGGAACTTGAGATCGGCGTTGTTCAGCATGCCAAAAATATTCTGCGGTGCCTGGGAGATGTTTCCCACCTGAGCGAGCAGAGCTTCCTCCGCTTTGGAGAGGACATGCGCCTTTTCACGCTTCATTTCTGTTAAGGTAAAGGTATAGGCGGAAAGGGCAGGGTCAGCGATGAACTGATCCAGCTTCTCCACAGGCAAAGCCAGAATTTCAGGGGTTACAAAAGAAAGAGCTTCACCAGCTTCGACACTCAGCTTTTTCGCTTTTTGCGTAAGTGCCTGATAGGTCGGTGCGGCAGTGTCCTCATCCTGGCGCATATGTGCGTAGACATAGAGTCGTTCTGTCAGCAGCGACAATTGGTCATCCAGCTCAAAGCAAGCTTTAAGCTCTTCCGGCGTATCCAGCTTGCCCTGGAATGCGGCGGCTTTTTTAATCAGCTCTTTGACTTCGCTGTATTCAGAATCCCATTCCGCCTGCGATGCAAACATATCTTCAAGCTTCCAGCGGTTTTCGGCGGGCACTTCACTTCTCTTCAATAATTGTTCCATAGAAATCCTCCTTAAATGATGAGATGTAGCAGGCATATTGTTCTGTGCTGCAGCGCTTGCGAAATCACCCGGAAGCAGGCACAGCGCTAATAGAAGCGATAGAGATTTGACGGTTAAGGACATGACCTGTGCCTCCTGGATCTTAAAGTCGGCTTAGTATGCCCTGCCAAATTCTGATGTATGAGCTTCTTAGAGAGTTATGCCAGCAAGCTATAAATAATGAAGATAAAAGCTAGAGCAATCAGAATTACAGCGGTTAGCGCCATGCCGCGCTTGAGGCGCGGCGGCACTTTTTCCTTGCCCATAATGAGCACGGCACCAAGACAGAGGACTACTATAACGAATATGACCAGACTCTCGTTATCCATGCCCCTCTATACCTGTTTGAACGCTGCGATGATATTCTTGTATTCTTCTTCGTTATCTTTATAGGATTCTTTGTTAAACCGGTTATTGACCCATTGCATCATGGCCGGCCGGCTCATAAAAGTATGCGTTTCTTCTCCCCATTGATCGGAAATTTCCCGGAGGATAATGTAGCGTCCCTGAACCTCAACGGTCATCATATTCCATTTGTCTGTTTTGTATATTTCATGTTTTTTGATCATTGTCATTACCACCCTGGCGATTTTTGGCTTTTGGGTCAATGATAACGCACCGGGTAAGTGAAAAGCAAATTAATTCATTAATAAAGGGAAATGATGGATTGCTTTGCAGAATTAGCTGGAGTATAATGTAAGCATACGCCATATATGGCGGTATTTTTAGGAGGTTGTTCATTTGAAAGGTACAGTAAAATGGTTTAACGCAGAAAAAGGTTATGGTTTCCTTCAAGTAGAAGGCGGCGAAGATGTATTCGTTCACTTCTCAGCTATTCAGGGCGACGGATTCAAAACATTGGATGAAGGCCAAGCGGTTGAATTCGATATCACTGACGGTAACCGCGGTCCACAAGCAGCTAACGTAGTTAAATTATAAGACACGGCTGGACAGATCATCTGTCGGCTGCAATATATATTTGATTTATGGCAGGCACTTGCAAGAGTGGTAACCAGCAACTTACACAGCACACAGTTCTTTCGGGAACTGTGTTTTTTTGTACTTGAATAAAGACCTGCACCGCCCCGTAAGGAGCAGTGCAGGTCTTATTTTGTTAATCTGTCAGCTAAGAATTAGAGCGAAGCCTTTTCTGCAGGAGCCGCCTCCGGGAGTGACTTTTTCTTAAAATAACGGCTTGAAGATCCGCCGATATCCATCAGATGCTTAATGAGAAAACCGATGAATGCGAATACCGAAAAGCCCATGGCGACCAGATAAAAGACACTCCGTCCGGAATCCTCATATATAAGCCCTCCGAAGGTACCGCTTAGCAATCCTGACACACTGGACCAGACTACTGTGAAAATCGCCAACCCGGTCGCGCGGAGATGGTCGGGAATAATACGCGTGATATACCTGACGGCTGTTACATAAAAAATGCCGAACGAAATGCTGTGCATGGCCTGGATGGCAATAATGGCACCGGGCACATCCGCAAGCGACATGAAGAGAAAACGAAGACCATACATCAGGCTGGCAAAAGCGAGCAGAGGAAGCTCCTTGAACCGTTCCCCGTATTTGCTAAGCAGAAAGAAAATTGGGATTTCGCTTAGCGCAGAAGCAAGCAGTGCCCAGCCGATGATCTCATCACCTGCATTCATGCTCTTTAGACTAAGCGTAAGAAAGGCTTCATTCATCCGGTGGCCAAGTGCCAGTACAAAGACGCAGCTAAAGAACCACAGCACTTCTTTTTGCAGCAGAATTTCTTTAAGCCCGCCGCCCTTTGCGCTTATTTTGGCAGAACCCTTACTGTTGTCCGGTTCTCCTTCGGTCCGCTTTACATCTTTCAGTCCGAGGGTGATGAAAAGTGCAGCTACTACTATTACAATACATACACCAATACTGTAAGAAGAGCCGAGTGCTCTCAGCACATATCCGATCGTAAGCGCAAAAAAGGAATATCCCAGCGAGCCAAACACACGAATTGCAATAAAGTTCCGCCCATGACGCTGTGCAATTTTGATGGCCATCGTGTCTGCGAGAGGAAAAACAGGGTAATAGAAGAAGTAGAAAAGGGTTAAAATAAGCATAACCAACCCAAAGTCCGTGGCTTTAGCCAGCATAATTGCGGTAACAAGCTGACCTGCAAGCAGAATAGCCATAATCTTTTTGATGGTTCCCAGCCGGTCGCTCATCATGCTCCAGAACAGATTGGACAGAATTGAGATCAGTGGTCCAAGGGAATACAACAGGCCTACCTGAGGGCTGCTAAAGCCGAGATGGGTATAAAATAACGGGAAATAAGAAACTACCAGCACACTTGTGCCATATAGCGTAAACATAAAGGAACGCAGCCAGTTTTGATCACTATACTGCCCGCCGGTCCGTACGGATTCCATGAAATTGCACTCCTTAAGTTTCAAATACGAGTAGTATATCATAAAGGAAAGTCACGGTGTTTGTTAAAAGCTTGTTAAAAATATGCTATTTCTGAATCTTTCAACGATTTGCGAAAGTGATTTTGTTGTTTGTACAAATACGCTCTGCATATTATAATAATGATGATTTGGATAAGGAGACAACAATGTGGAGGCACTGTCATTGAATGAATTTGAGCAAGGCCGTTACCTAAGCCCCAGAAGCCCGATAGGGCTCATGAGCAGGGTCTATAAGTACGTGCTGCCGGAAGTGCGGGAATGTCTTCACTTTTGGCGCCAAGATGCGGAAGGGATTCCCGATCCCGAACTCCGGAAACAAGCGCTTGCCAGCATTGAGACCAAACAGTTTCATTGTGAAGGCGGCGGTATTTATGCTGCCGGCAATTTGTCGATGAGACATATACTGATTCCGCTTATTGTCGCTTATCAAACGATCAGTGATTATCTGGACAATCTGTGTGACCGCAGTACCTCACTAGATCCGGCCGATTTCAGGCTGCTGCATCAATCCATGCTGGACGCCATTAATCCTAAGGCTGAACCCGTCAATTATTATGCATTGCGCAGTGAGCAGAATGACGGCGGATATCTTCACAGGCTTGTCCGCAAATGCCAGGAGATGACTGCGCGCTTACCAGGCTATGCTGCGGCAGCTGCGGAGATTCATGATCTTGCCGTACTGTATACGGATTTGCAGGTGTACAAGCACATCCGCCCCGAACTCAGGGAAGCTGCCCTGAAGGAATGGTGGGCGGTGGAAGGAAAGCGTGCTCCGCATCTTCACTGGAATGAATTTGCTGCGGCTACCGGTTCTACACTGGGAGTGTTCATGCTTTTCCTGGCCTCTTGCGACCCCCGGCTAAGCACTTCGAAAGCGGCTTCGATTCGTGCAGCGTACTTTCCGCATCTTTGCGGATTGCACATCATGCTCGATTATCTGATTGATCAGGACGAAGACCGGGCCGGCGGTGACCTCAATTTCTGCAATTATTATGACAATACTGATACCATGCTGAATCGGATCGCTTCCATCGTGGAGTGGGCCCGCAAGGATGTCCAGAACTTACCTGAGACCTCAATGCATCGTATGGTCATCGAGGGGCTTCTGGCACTTTATTTATCCGATCCAAAAGTCAGCGAACAGCGGGAAGTTCGTTCGGTATCCAAGCGTTTAATGAGAAGAAGTCCGCTGACCAGACTGTTCTTCTTCGTTAACAGCCGCTGGATACGCAAACACATGTATTAAATGCTGTGAAGCGGCTATTCCATTTCCGGAACCCTAAGCTTCACACAATTTTAAGGAGGAACTAACAGGATGGCAAATGTAAAAAGAATCGCAGTATTAACCAGCGGAGGAGACTCCCAGGGCATGAACGCGGCCGTTCGCGCGGTTGTGCGCAGTGCAATCTATTACGGTATTGAAGTATTCGGTATTCAACGCGGCTACCAAGGCCTCTTGAACCGTGATATTTTCCCGATGGATCTGCG
This sequence comes from Paenibacillus tianjinensis, assembly GCF_017086365.1. Taxonomy (NCBI): domain Bacteria; kingdom Bacillati; phylum Bacillota; class Bacilli; order Caryophanales; family Paenibacillaceae; genus Paenibacillus; species Paenibacillus tianjinensis. Next base: position 2,229,399 of record NZ_CP070969.1, read on the forward strand.
TAGCGTGGGCGATATTATCCAGCGCGGAGGAACCATCCTGCAGTCTGCAAGATGTCTTGAATTCGTGAAACCGGAAGGACAGCAGAAGGGCGCAGATATCCTGAATGAAATGGGAATCGACGGCCTGGTAGTTATCGGCGGTGACGGCTCTTACAAAGGAGCTAACAAACTCAGCAAGCTAGGTATCAAGACGATGGCTTTGCCGGGAACGATTGATAATGATATCTCTTTCACAGACTATACTATCGGCTTTGATACAGCTGTAGGTGTGGTTGTAGATGCAATCAATAAGCTCCGTGACACGATGTCCTCCCATGAGCGTTCTTCCATTGTCGAAGTAATGGGACGCCACTGCGGAGATATCGCACTGCACGCAGGACTGGCTTCCGGCGCGGAAACGATTCTGGTGCCGGAAATGCCATACGATCTTAACGAAGTGGCAGACCGGATGAAAGACAATTTTGCCAGAGGCAAACGCCACAGTATCGTAATTGTTGCTGAAGGCGTAGGCAAAGGTGAAGATGTAGCGCAAGCCCTCAAAGACCGTCACTCGACACTCGATGCACGCGTAACCGTTCTTGGTCACATCCAGCGCGGAGGTACGCCAACTCCAGCAGACCGTAACCTGGCCAGCCGTTTAGGTGACTTCGCGGTACGCAAACTGATTGAAGGCGAATCCGATAAAGCTTGCGGAATCATCAAAGGCGAATTAACGCTTACTGATATCGATACGGTTGTTAACACGAAGAAGGGCTTCGATATTGAATTGTACGAGCTGGCTTCCCGCCTGTCCCAATAAAATAAGTTCTGAACCGCAGCCGCCTAGAAATAGGCGGTTTTTTACATTTGACAATATACCCCCACCGGTATACTATAAACCCCATAGGGTATATAACTAGGAGGGTAAACATGAACAGAAAAATTGTCATTATAGGTGGAGTAGCGGGAGGAGCTTCTGCTGCTGCGAGATTGCGCAGACTGAATGAGCAGGATGAGATTGTGATGTTGGAGCGTGGTGAGCATGTATCCTTTGCCAATTGCGGCCTGCCTTATTATATTGGGGAATCCATTAATTCACGCGAGAAATTGTTTCTTCAGACACCTGAGGGAATTAGAGCACGGTTTAACATCGATGTGAGAGTATTTCATGAAGTGACTGAGATTGTCCGTGACCAGAAGCTTGTACGGTTCCGGAATGTGCGTACTGGAGAAGCAGGGGAAGTCTCTTATGATATTCTGATCTTGTCACCGGGTGCCAGACCGGTAGTTCCGACCATTCCGGGTATCGCTGAAGCCGGGAATTTGTTCACCTTAAGAAATATCCCGGATACTGACCGGATCAAAGCCTATGTAGACGATAAGCAGCCCAAGCATGCAACTGTTATCGGCGGCGGCTTTATCGGGCTGGAAATGGCGGAGAATCTGCGGGAGAGAGGGCTTGAGGTAACGCTGATTGACCGGGGGAGACAGCTCCTGAACCCGCTTGATCCGGAAATGGCACGGCTAATAGAGGATCACTTTAAGCTGAATGGGGTAGAGCTCAGACTGAACGAAGGGGTTGAGGCCTTTGAGCAGGCAGGGGAATTACTGCGGTTGTCATCAGGCGGCGAGCTCAGAACCGATATGATTATCCTGGCAATCGGAGTAACCCCGGAGAACGGATTGGCCCGGGATTGCGGCCTCGATCTTGGATTCGCCGGAGCAATTAAGGTAAATGCATCGCTGCAGACGAGCGATCCTCATATTTATGCAGTTGGTGATGCTATCGAGGTGAAGGACCGTAACCATGGTTTTGCCACTATGGTCTCTCTGGCCTGGGGAGCAAACCGCCAAGGCCGGCTGGCAGCCGATCATATCAATGGCAGAGCAATCTCTTATGACGGGGCGTTAGGCAGCGCGATTATCAAGACGTTTGCCCTAACCGCTGCTGTTACAGGTAATAATGAAAAGACGCTCAAATCGATTAACGTTCCGTATGAGGCGGTTCATATTCACCCGAATTCACATGCCGGGTATTACCCGGGAGCCACTCCAATTGCCATGAAGCTGCTGTTTAATCCGCACACAGGAGCAATCTACGGTGCTCAAGCTGTGGGGGCAGCCGGTGTAGACAAGCGAATTGATGTCATAGCGACCGCCATTCGCGGAAATCTGCTGGTGAACGAGCTGGCAGATATAGAACTGACATATGCTCCGCCATATTCTTCGGCTAAAGACCCCGTCAATATGGCCGGATATGTAGCATCTAATGTGATGGATGGACTGGTCTCTCTTATGCAATGGCATGAGGTGGATAAGTTCACTGCCGGAGGGGGACTTTTAATTGATGTCAGAGATGCGGTAGAGCTGCTGGCCGGAACTATTCCCGGTTCCGTGAATATTCCGCTTCCGGAGCTTAGAGAGCGGCTGGATGAGATTCCCCGGGACCGGGAACTGGCTGTATCCTGCCAGGTAGGCTTGAGAGGTTATATTGCTGCAAGAATGTTAACCCAGCTTGGTTATAAGGTGAAGAATGTGGACGGAGGCTACAAAACGTATTCTGTAATGGCAGCAGACAGCAGTGGGACTAATTCAAAGCCAAAAGCATCAGGGGAAACTGCAAAAGCAGCAGATACTGAAGCAACGGACACTCTTACAGCTGTCGGTGGCAATGAGAATTATAGTGCAGCGAGTCAGCTTTTTGTGGATGCCTGCGGTTTGCAGTGCCCCGGTCCTATACGCAAGGTCTATGAGACTGTGAGTTCCATGCAGGAGGGACAGCAGCTGGAGATCGAAGCGACGGATTTCGGGTTTGCCGCGGATATTAAGCAGTGGTGTCTTTCTACGGACAACACCCTGGAATCAGTTGATGTCTCCGAAGGCAAAGTGAGGGCGCTGCTCCGCAAAGGTTTAGGCCAACAAACTGGCGAAAAACCCTCCGCTCCGGCATCTGCCGACAAGGACGGTACGACGATGATCGTGTTTAGCGGTGATCTGGACAAAACGATTGCCTCATTTATTATTGCCTCCGGTGCAGCCGCTATGGGCAAGCAGGTCACGATGTTCTTTACTTTCTGGGGGTTAAATGTTTTGCGCAAGGGAGAGGCTTCAGGAGTGAAGAAAAAGGGTTTCGACAAGATGTTCGGAATGATGATGCCGCAAGGCACCCGGAAGCTGCCGTTATCCAGAATGAATATGGGCGGCTTAGGAGCCAGATTGATCCGTCATACGATGGGCCGTAAAAATGTGGACTCTCTTGAGGTGCTCATGAATGAGGCGCTGAAAGCCGGCGTAAAGCTGATTGCCTGTACGATGAGTATGGATATCATGGGAATCAAACAGGAAGAGCTGATCACAGGCGTTGATTATGGCGGAGTGGCAAGTTATCTTGGAGCCGCTGAAGATTCCGGAGTTAATTTATTTATCTAAGCCGCTGATTCTAAAAAGGACCCGCTTTCCACAATACTTAGTGTGGAGAGCGGGTCCGTTTTTTTGGGAGATATGAAGTAAAGGTATTTATCCTGTCATATCAACGGACTGAACAGTAAAGCTCCGCTGAACCTTAACCAGCCGTGAGAGAAGCAGGATCGCTCCGATAGCCAGACCTGTAATCAGTCCGACCCAGTAACCGTAAGCCCCCATATCCGTATAGGTAGCCAGCAGATAGCCGGTAGGGAGTCCAATAACCCAGTATGCCGCGAAGCAGATGATAAACGCCGGGTTGACATCCTTATAGCCTCTGAGCACCCCTTGGGTAGGCGTAGCAATAGCATCTGATATTTGGAAAAAGATTGCATAGATCAGGAAATGTTGAATGAGTGTGATCACCTCAGATTCATCCGAGTACAATCTTGCAACAGAATTGCCGGCGAACAGCAGGACCAGAGCTGTCAAAAGCGAAAGTGCCGCCGCGGAACCGATGCCCATGATGCTGTACTGGCGGGCATCCTTCAATCTGCCTGATCCGCTCTCAAATCCGACGAGAATCGTTAGGCTCATGCAAATACTAAGCGGAATCATATAGAGAGTGGACGCAAAGTTGATAGCCGCCTGATGCGCTGCGATCGTCACCGTATCGAAGCGGCTCATTAGCAGCGTCACCGCCGAGAATACAGCCGTCTCAAAAAAGATGGAAAAGCCGATCGGTACGCCTATCTTAAGCAGTTCTTTAAAGCTGGATAACGACACGGAGTAGAACTTGCGGAACAGCTGAAGGCTCTTGAACGGCTCAAACCGGTAGATGAAGGACAGGGCAATCCCAAAAATCACCCAGTAGGTAATCGCAGAAGCTACCCCTGCGCCTACACCACCGAGCCGGGGAAATCCGAAGTTCCCGAAAATCAGCAAATAGTTCAGACCGACATTGACCGGAAGGGCGATTAAGGTAATCAGCATCGAGATGCGGGTCTGGCCCAAGGCATCGATACAGCTGCGCAATACCGTATAACCGAACAGCGGAATAATACCGAACGAAATCGCACAAAGGAACCGGAAAGCAATGTTACGCACCTGCGGCTCCAAATTCATGAAATTCAGCACCGGAGACAGAATCAGGCTGCCGATGGATAGCACCAGAACAGAAATGAACAGGGAAAGCCACATGCCCTGGGTAACCTGGTAGGCCACATCCTTATTCTTTTTGCTGCCGAGCAGATGGGAGACGATGGGGGTAATACCCATTAGAATACCGCTAAGACCGGTTTGAATCGGAATCCACAGGCTGGTGCCGATCGCAACACCGGCCAGATCATTTGTACCGAATTTACCGGACATGTTGGTGTCAAAGAAGGTAATGGAAGATAAAGCAATTTGTGTGATTAGAATCGGAAAAAGGATATGCAGAAACTGTCCTGCCTTTTGTTTGAGCGAATAGGTTTGTTTCATTGATAAATGCCTCGTTATCTATAATTTGAAATGATCTATAGCCCCAATAAAAGACCCGGCAGACGCCGGGTCCTTAATCAATAAGTTGAATTAATGAATGCTGTTTAATGAATCTGAATAATGGCTGGATGCTTTATTGTTCGTAATCTACACCTGAGGTATAACGGTTGTTGGCGTTCCAGAGCAGGTATTCATCCACATTCTGATCTTTTAGGGCACGGATCTGGTCTTCAACCTGTTGTTTGCCGTATTTCACATAATGACCGCTTCCCAGCCAGCTGGCGGTGAAGTCCTGAATCCAAGGCCGGATAACCGGTTTGTAGCTGCCCAGCGGGTCGAGCTTCTTATGCGTATCCACCATGGAGCCTTTGATGGTAGCGTACGGGTCTTTATCCGGATCTTTTACATCAAACCAGCCGGTGGAATAGTGGCTTGGATACACCATCGGGCTAATCACATCCACATTCTTGGAGATCTTCACGAAATCCTGGCCGATTCCTTCCGCAGCGGGTACAGAAGCCGCATAACCGAAAATATCAACGGATACTCTGACCCCTAGCGGAGCAAGCTCAGCTTTGGCATATTTGACGAAATCAGCAATAATCTCGACACGGGGTCTGTTACTCTTCGTGTATTTCAGAGTATCCGCTCGTTTTTCGAAGCCCTCAGGGAAGCGTACATAGTCAAATTGAATTTCTTTGAAGCCGAGTTTGACCGCTTCCTTAGCGATGTCCACGTTGTATTTCCATACCGCTTCATTATACGGATTTACGAAGCTGTCTCCACCTTTGTTCTTCCAGACACTGCCGTCAGTATTTACAAATGATAATTCCGGGTTTTTCTTAGCCAGCACGGAATCTTTGAACACAACAATCCGCGCTATCGGATATACTTCATGCTTTTGTAAGCGTGTCATAAGCTTGTTGATGTCGCCGATGAAGTTCTGGGGTTTGCCCATTTGCTGAAGCTCGGCGTTATCCGTTTTATATGTGATATATCCGGCATCGTCTTTGATATCGATGACCATGGAATTGAGCTCAGTTTTGTCAAGCAGGGCCAGCAGCTGTTCCATTCGTGAGCCTCCGGCGCTGTAAGCTGTTACATAGATACCTTTTACTTTTGGTGCATCCGGCTGGGGGTCAGCTTGAATTACATTTTCCGCAGCTCCCGGCGCAGCGCTTGGAGATGGAGCGGGTGATGAAGTGCCGCCTGTGGCGTTCTGTGTAGGTGATCCGGTGTGCTCTGCGGTAATGGGTGGATTGACAGCGGACTGCAAGGCGGCTGCCACATCGGCGTCGTGCCCGTTATGCTGGACGCCGACGCCCCCCAGAGCCATCATGAGTAATGCCCAGGTGATGTTCATTGTGTTTTTCTCTCCCTTTATGTACATTCCTTTAAAGTATAATGGAACGGCTGCTTCCAAAAAGAACAGACTTGTAACAATCCCTGTAATTTTTGGGTGCATAAAATTTACCGTTCCCTGTGTTTATAAACGGGATGTTCAGTTTTTAAACCTCCACATTAAAAAGTAAATGCCGCTCAGAGCGGCACTGGGCCGGACTCAAAGCGGCAACTATGAAGACTTGCCATCAAGCGGTTTTGCTTATTGAAGATACGCAGGATTCTGATGCTCGCAAATGCTGTAATGGATGATATCCATGGCATCCGCCGGTTCCAGAATACTCAGGCCGTCGCGCAGCACGATTACGGAATTCAATTCGTTCTGCTTGAGAAAGGGCATCATATCAGGATACCACCTCATGACGATTGCTGACAGTTTTACCGTTTCCATTTCCACAAAAATCACCCTTTCCTTTTTCGAATGGTACTGAACTTAAATTCAGGGTACATCCGTAAAGCGAAGTGCCTGGAAAAAAGAGGGGTAAAGCACAATCTTCATGAAATTGTTAGGTCCTGCGTGAGTCTAATATATCACAATTTTAAAGTATGCGCATTTCTTTCAATTTGATCTTTTACGGAATGAACCCATGACACCAACTGTTTCCACGATATTCACGAAGGCCTGGGGATCGCTGGTTTTAATGATACGTTTGAGCTCTGCGAGTTCGTAACGTGTTGTCACTGTCATTAGCATATCCCGTTCAACATGAGAATAAGCACCTTCTGTTTTGATCTTGGTCACGCCGCGCTGCAGCGGGAGAAGCTGCTGAAGCAGCTCGTCGGTCCGCGTTGTTACAATATATACAGTGACCTTGATATGGCTGATATGGATCAGATCTACAACTTTGCCGGTGACATAGATAGAAACCATGGAAGCAAGCGCCAGGTTCCAATTGTTGTCAAAATAAGCTGCGGCCAAAATGACGAGACCATTCAAGCCGACCAGTACGCTCCCGATTGGAAAGTCGCGATAACGGGTAATGATGGAACCGAGGATATCAAATCCGCCGGAGGATCCGCCCATACGGAAGGAGATACCCGCACCAACGCCTACTAGCACTCCCCCGAAAACGGAAGCCAGCAGCATATCCGAAGCTACAGTCACTGTTGGAATCAGCGCCATCAGCCAGGTAGTTGCAACTACGGACAGGATACTAAGGATAATGAATCTGCGTCCCAACTGAAACCAGCCTGCAACGAGCAGCGGAACATTGAAGAGCAGATACATCAGACTGATGTTAAACGGGGTGAAATATCCCACTAACATAGCCAGTCCGGAAACCCCGCCGCTGAGCAGCCGGTGGGGCACCAAAAACAGATTAAAGCCGCATGCAATCATCGCAGAACCCAAGATGACGGCAAGGTAATTCCCGATTTGTCTTAGTCTTAACAAGCATGTTCACCTCTGACTTCTAATGTAAGTAATGAAAGAAAGGAATACACTGGTATTCCTAATTGGGTTTGTGATATAATGTATAGGATATTCTTGAGTAGAACGTTACAATGGTATTTTTGCATTGCTTCGGATGTGAAGCTACAATTGTTCAGGCCGTTAGAGACCTGATCTTAGGACATCTTTTCGTCCCAATACGCGTAAACCATGCAGAAATTACGGCATGATTGGACAGCCTATAAATGTGTTTACCGCTACTTAAGAATACAGACAAGCATGTGGAATGTCCACTGTATAGAAGGAGCATGAATAATTTGAAAACATTCGCAGAATTCGGCTTGGAGCCAAAAGTGCTACAAGCAATCACAGAGCTAGGATTTGAGGAAGCAACACCGATTCAGGAGCAGGCGATTCCCATCGCACTGACAGGAGCAGATATGATCGGTCAGGCCCAGACGGGTACAGGTAAAACAGCTGCTTTCGGTATTCCTCTTATTTCCAAGATCGCCCGTGAAGATGAAAAGATCCTGGCGCTTATTATGACGCCAACCCGTGAGCTGGCCATTCAGGTTGCAGAAGAAATCGGCAAACTGACCCGCTTCAAAGGACTTCGTTCGCTGGCAATTTACGGCGGACAGGATATCGGTCGTCAAATCCGCGGACTGAAGAAAAAACCGCAAATTATTATTGGTACTCCAGGCCGTTTGCTTGACCACATTAACCGTAAGACCATCCGTCTGGATGATGTTCAGACCATCGTGCTGGATGAAGCTGATGAAATGCTGGATATGGGCTTCATGGAAGATATCCAATCCATCCTCAAGCTTGTTCCGGAAGAACGCCAAACTATGCTGTTCTCAGCTACAATGCCTCCCAACATTCAACGCCTTGCCCAGCAGTTCCTGAAGAACCCGCAGCATGTTTCCGTAATTCCTAAGCAGATCAGTGCACCGCTGATCGATCAGGCTTACATTGAAGTGCCTGAGCGCCAGAAATTTGAAGCACTAAGCCGTCTGATTGATATGGAATCCCCTGAACTGGCAATCGTCTTCGGCCGTACCAAGCGCCGGGTTGACGAACTTGCTGAAGGTTTGCAGAAACGCGGTTACTCCGCGGACGGATTGCATGGCGACTTGTCCCAGAACCAGCGTGATGCGGTAATGCGCAAGTTCCGCGATGGCAGCATCGACGTTCTGGTAGCTACTGACGTAGCAGCACGCGGACTCGACGTATCCGGCGTAACGCATGTTATCAACTTTGACCTTCCGCAGGATCCGGAAAGCTATGTACACCGTATCGGCCGTACCGGACGCGCGGGTAAAGAAGGTACAGCATGGTCCTTCGTGACACCTCGCGAAATGGATCACCTGCATCTAATTGAGCGTGTTACACGCCACCGGATTACCCGTAAACCGCTGCCTACCATGGCTGAAGCCATTGAAGGTAAACAACGCATTACAGCAGAACGCCTGCTGGCAATGGTTGAAGCTGGAGAACTGAACGAATACAAAGGCATCGCCATTCAGCTTCTGGAACAATATGATTCTGTACAATTGCTGTCTGCAGCAATGAAGCTGCTTACCGGCGACAGTAAGGATGCACAGGTTGAATTGACTCCGGAAGATCCAATCCGCGCTAAACGCCGCGGCGGCAAGAACGATATTCGCAGCGGACGCAAGCCTAGCGGCGGCTATGGCGGTAACCGTACCGGCTCCGGCAGCGGCGGCGGATACCGCGGCAACCGTGACGGCGGCAGCAGCTATGGCGGCGGCTATAAAGGTAACCGTGACAGCAGCACCGGCAGCAGCACCCGCGGTGGATACAGCAGCGGCTACGGCGGCAATAGCAGCACCGGCGGCTACAAGGGCAACCGTGATGATGCAGGTCGCAGCGCAGACCGCAAGCCACAGTCACGTCCAAGCAGCACAGGTGCACGTCCGGCTAAACGCGAAGATTACGATATCTAAGCAGCATGCTTTGGTAATACAGAAGAAGACGAGAGACCGTTTAGCGGCTCTCGTCTTCTTTTTGGTGCGGATATGAAGAGTAGTGTTAAATGCTCCGGATGTTAGACTACAAAAGTACGGGTGATGATTACAAGCAGAATGAACAAAACGAGAATAGTACCAGTAGAAGTCCAGAGGCCGTAGCCGACAGGTGTGGACATGAGGTCAACCTCCTTTAGAATGGGGTGGAATTAAGGTTACGATCCTAATATATGGACGAATCGGCGGGGATGCTTAGACTCTAACCCAGATTCCTGGGATTGGGCGCTGGAAAAGTTCCGGGCAAAAAGGTATAGTTAAGATACGCAGTATGCGCGAGACAGACAGGAGGAAGGGAATTGGAGTTTAAGGGAGCTATGGGCGGTTTATACCGCATCACGGAATGGATTTCACGGATTGCTTTCAGTAATATTTTATGGGCAATTTGTTCGATTCCATTTCTGTTTATGGCAGTTATGAAAATGATTATGTTAGGTTCGGGTGCAGGTGGACCGAATGAACAGATTACACTGAACTGGACGCTGGGGATTCTGGCTCCGTTCACTGTGTTTCCTGCTACGGCCGCCCTGTTCACAGTTGTACGCAAGTGGGTTATGGGAAATACGGATGTCAGCACGTTCCGTACTTTTTTTCAGGGGTACAAAGAGAATTATTTCAAGAGCATGCTTGGGGGACTCATCTATACCGTGCTATTTGTTGTGATGTACGTCGATGTGACCGTATACATGACACAAATGGCCAACTTCAAGATCGTTGGGATCCTGATGCTGGTGCTGATGATTATTTTGTTCGTCTCCATGTTTAATTTCTTCTCCATCGTAGTTCATTATCAAATGACCTTCAAAGAAGTAGTGACTAATTCTGTACTGTTGACGATTGCCCGGCCGATCCGAGTGTTCTCTACGCTAATCGGTGCAGCGGTGCTTGTTTATATAGGTCTGCGGTACACGGTATTATACGCAATATGTATTCCTACCTTAATCGCCATGTTCGCCTTCTTCAACTTCTACGCCACTTATAACAAACTGCAGCTGCAGGTGGAGAAGAAGAAGCAGGAGGAGCTGGAAGCACAAGAGGCTGCGGAAAGAGAAGCGGCGGAACGGCTCATGAACCATGATGATGACGATGACGATGATGATGACGATGAGGATATGGACGATATCAACGATACGGATAAAGAGCCTAAGAGGATTTAACATGTTCTGAACAATCTTCGGCAAAAGAGACGAGAATATTATTCCAGTGTTAATTAAAGCGCATACAGGTTTACTTTTTCGTCAAAACGCAATATAATAGTTATAAATCCTGCGATGTACGTTACGGTTGCTCGTTGTTTTGAACCAATGATAATGTCTTGGGAGACTTATTACGAAGCGCGGCTGAACAGCCCTGTCTATACGACTTGGGGAATTCAAAAACGACTTCTGCGGTCACCCACCTGCTATAGCAGGTTCAGAAGACACTGTGGCCGGACGGCATAAGCGGGTTTTCTACTGATTTTGACAAGGTGCCCTGTATCCCGCTTATCCGCGGGGACGGGGTACCTTTTTGTTTGAGGTTTTTGGCTTCTTTGAGAGGGTATGTGATACTGCTCTTACTACATAGAAGGACAGGAAAGTGAGCTATGCTCTTTTGTTCCTGTGATAAGAATGTTACACTGATAATAATGAACTTGGGATTTGAAGAGGGGGAAATATTTTGTCGCTCAAAAGAACCTTGGTCGGTTTATTCCGCAGTCATGACGGAACAAGCGACCGTGCGAAAGACCCGGCCTTAAAGACACGTTATTACAATCTTTCTAAAGACAAGGCGTGGGATGAAGTATCGTCAACGCTGAAGAAGGTTCCTGGTTTCAAGGTGCTTCATGAAGTGCAATCTGTAGGGGAGATTACCCTGGAGAAAAGAACGGCATTCGGCCGAACGCTGGACATTACCGTATCCGTCCTGAGCACCTCGCCGGTGCGTTGTGGTGTGGATATGTACTCTGCCTCCAGAGGATCGCTTGGCGATCTGGGTGCCAATTACCGCGTCATTCAACGTCTCTTTGAGTCGCTTGATAAGAAGCTGGGCAAATACAAGACCGAATAAGTTCAGACCGGTCTTCGTTGTTCAGAGATTGTATGCGGTTTCGGAAAATGCTGAGACTGTACAAAAAAATAATAAATAAGGTTGCCTATAGCAAAAAGCGGGAGAAGGATGACCTTCTGCCGCTTTTTTATAGATAACAGTATGGTTATGTGTCAAAATGAGCGCTGAGGTGATTACAGTAATTCCTTCACAGCAGCGATGGCAGCTTCATAATTAGGATGCTCGGCCATCTCACTCAGGTACTCTACGTAAGCTAATTTGTCGTTTTTGTCGACGACGAAGATGGAGCGCATATCCAAGCGGAATTCCTTGATCAGCACGCCATAAGCTTGTCCGAACGCCGCTTCTTTGTGATCCGAGAGGGTAATAACCCGGTCAATGCCGGCAGCGCCGCACCAGCGGGCTTGGGCGAATGGCAGGTCCATGCTGATGGTGAGGATGACCACATCGTCACCGAGCTCCGCGGCTTCGCTGTTGAAACGGCGGGTCTGGGCATCGCATACGCCTGTATCCAGGGAAGGTACAACACTGATCAGCTTAATTTTGCCGGCGTAATCACTGAGGGAGCTATCCTCCAGCAGGTTCTTGCTTACCACGAAATCCGGTGCGGCATCTCCGGCCTGCAGCTTAGGGCCCACGAGAGTAATCGTGTTGCCTTTAAATGTGGCTACGCCTGTTCTTTCTTGCGTCATGTCCTTGTTTCCTCCTTGAATTGCATTATTGGATTGTTACTGCCAGAATAAATTATAATCTTTTTAGAAGGTTAAAGTCCAACGGACAACATACATAAAGGATGGGTGCGATGATCTTTATACGTTATGAGAATTGGAAAAGCTATCTGCGGTATTATCCAGTTACGGTTATTCTGCTGCTGGCAAATGTACTAATGTTCGTCATTGTTTCACTGAACGGCGGTTCAACCAACCTGGATACACTTGTGAAGTTCGGAGCTGTAGTGGACAACGGTCCGGAGAAGGAAGAACTGTGGCGATATTTTGCTGCGACCTTTTTACATAACGGGTTTGCTCACTTGTTCTTTAATAGCTTTTCACTGCTGGTGTTTGCTCCTCCGCTGGAGCGCCTGCTGGGCTGGTGGCGGTATGCAATTCTCTATGTGATCGGCGGTTTTCTGGCTAATATTCTTTCGGTTGCTCTGGGCGGTACGCCTGAACCGTATACGGCCACGGTATCTGTCGGCGCTTCAGGGGCGATTTATGCGATCTATGGTGCGTTTTTATATATTGCCGCGATACAGCGGGGGATGATGGATGAAGGCTCGCGTAAAACACTCTACGGGCTGTTAGTCGTGGGGATTGTAATGTCTTTTGCTACGCCGAATATTAATTGGATGGCCCATCTTGGCGGTTTAGTGGCCGGATTTTTCCTGTATGGTCTGATTATCCGTATTTTCAAAAGACGCAGAAGATAGGAGAGGGTGGGGAAGTGGAGTTAAGACAGCTGCAGTATTTTTTGAAGGTTGCCCAAAAAGAGCATGTCACCAGAGCGGCAGAAGAGCTGCATGTAGCCCAATCTGCGGTAAGCCGCCAGATTCATCAGCTCGAGCAGGAGCTTGGGGTGGACTTGTTTATGCAAAAGGGCCGAAATCTGCAGCTTACCCCGGTCGGGCAGCTTTTTTGTAAGCGGGTAGAGTCGCTGCTGAAGGATTTGGAGCGCTCGGTGGCTGAGGTACATGAATTTTTGGACCCGGAGCTCGGTGAAATCCGCATCGGCTTTCCGCACAGCCTTGGCACTCATCTGATACCTTCGATTGTAGCGGAATTCCGGCGGCTGTATCCTAATGTCAGATTCCGTTTCAAACAAGGGACTTATTCTTCTTTGATCAAAGATGTGATATCGGGCGAGGTGGATCTGGCGTTCATTTCCCCTTTTCCGGAAAATGATGGTCATGTCGCCGGAGATATCGTGATGACCGAGGAGCTGTTCGCAATTCTGCCGCAGCATCATCCGCTTGCTGGAGAAGAGGTAATCCGCTTGGAACAGCTGCGTGATGATAAATTCGTATTGTTTAGCCAAGGATATTCCTTAAGGCCAATCGTATGGCAAGCCTGTGTTCAGGCGGGGTTTAAACCGCAGATTGCCTTTGAGGGCGGAGAGACGGACACGATCCGCGGGTTGGTGGCTGCGGGGATGGGGGTAAGCCTGCTTCCGGAAACGGCACTGTATCAGACGAACCCGATGCAGCCTGCCCAGGTTAGGGTGGTGGAGCCGACGATAACCCGCACCGTGGGTATCATTCACCGGAGTGAAGGGAAGCTGCCGCTGGTAGCCAGATCCTTCCTTACGTTCCTGCTCACTTATTTCAAAGACAAAAACAACAATACCCCGGTAGGCTCGTAGCCTTCCGGGGTATTGTTTGTGCCGTGATGTGTGAAAGCTGGAAAAAGCTTAGTCGCGGTTGCCGAGGAACATCATGATCAGGCGCAGAAGCTCAAGCAGCGATACCAAAGCGGCAGCGACATAAGTCAAGGCGGCTGCATTCAGCACCTTAGCCACACCGCGTTCCTCCTCGTTACGGATGAAGCCTTGTTCGACCATCACCTGGCGGGCGCGGCTGCTGGCGTTAAATTCAACCGGAAGTGTTACCAGCTGGAATGCGACAGCAGCAGAGAAGAAGATAATCCCCAGACCCACCAGATTCATGGAGCTAAACAGAAAACCTGCAAGCAGCATGAAAGGGGCTACGCCAGAAGCAAAATTAACGACCGGGAACATCCGGTGGCGGAGTGCCAGCATCGGATAATGTTCTTTATGCTGGATGGCATGACCGATCTCGTGGCAGGCCACGGAGACAGCCGCGATAGAGCTCTCGTAATAGACTGGTTCGGAGAGCCGGACGACCCGGTGGATCGGATCATAATGGTCGGACAATGTTCCGCGGACCGGTTCGATGGGAACGTCATATAGACCGTGGGCATCGAGCATGCGACGTGCTGCTTCATATCCGGTTAAGCCGTTCATGTTGGCCACTTTAGCCCATTTATTAAAATTGCCCTTTACCCGGAACTGGGCCCACAACGAAAATAGAAATGCAATAATTACTAATAGATACATTAAAGCCATCTTTCATTCCTCCAAGTAATGTAAGTGAGTTAAGTTACATTGGCGGCCCCTGTGTCAGCAGAAGCCGGATCGCTTCCATGCAGGCAACACCTTGCGGAATCAGAGCGGCAAGTGCACGTTTGGCTTGTACTGGCTTTAAACCGCTGATCATCGGTTCCAGTGCTTTTACTTCACGTTCCAGACGCTGCATCTGAAGCTCCAGCAGGACAAGTTTGTCCGAAACATCAGTTTCAGGAGTAGCTGAATTCCATTTGGTCATCATGGATTTAATTTCTTCCAATGTATATTTCTCTTGCTTAAGTTGATTAATACGTTCCAAGGCAATTAAAGTTTCATGGCTATACAGCCGGTAATTCTTCATGCTTCTTGATTCCGGAGCGATAAGCCCCAGTTTTGTATAGTAATCAATGGTTCGTTCACTTATATTAGCAGCCTTGGCAAGTTCTCCAATCCGGTATAGGATCATATCCCCATGCTATTTCACCTCGCTTGCGAATTCATTCAGCTCGAATGACAGCAATTATTTGACTAAATACTTCTATATCAAATGATACCAAATGACGAACCGTACAGTCAAACGTCATACTTACTTTATGTATATGCAAAGCGGGGCGGATAGATTCTGCATACAGCATAGCGATACAATTTCTTTCAGGATTCCAATGAACCTGTGCGAGTTGGGAGATGAAAGAGCGGGATGAAGCTCGTATCAGAATGAATATAACATGTTATGTGACATTTTTAGGTGGTAATCATTTTCTTGACGGACTTGTCTTTATGAAAATTGGTAGCCGTTGTTAACTTATATTGGTTACTCACTTTATTAGAAAGAAAGGATTAGATTATTTAACATAGAGGAGCATGTTTAAGACGAAGAGCTAATAAAAATACATTAAAGAAGGTGAAGTGACTGTATCCGTTTGCAGGGAAGTGGTCTGTGGATGGGGCGAAAATCATTCATTTATCAGCAATAAAGTGTAAATATGGTCAAATAGTGTAGAGTTCATCTTCATTCTAAATAAATTAAATGCATTCAAAAAAATAGTCTTGTCAATTTACCTGACTTCTGATTATAATGACATTAAGAGTTTCACGATTTGTTAGAAAATATAACATTGGGGAGTGGGGTTAAGATGAAGAAAAAGATGTTGATGATGTTTCTGGCCATGATCACGCTGATGATCTATCCTGTCAGTGCATTTGCTGCTGATGGACCGGCAACACCGGATTTACAGATCGGTCTGGATACGGCGTTTACGTTTCTGGCATTTATCTTAGTATTCTTTATGCAAGCTGGGTTTGCAATGCTTGAAGCTGGTTCGGTCCGGATGAAGAACGCCGGTCACGTTGCCGGTAAAACGGTACTGACACTGGCAATTGCATGTTTGTGTTTCTGGGCACTCGGCTTCGGTCTAGGCTTTGGTAACGGCAACAGCTTCTTCGGAACTACAGGCTTCTGGTACGGTGGGGATACACAAGCTGCATCGTTTGATAACGCCCTCGGATTCTCCGATGTAACCCTTAACGTTAAATTCCTGTTCCAAATGGCTTTTGCAGCAGTTTCCCTGGCGATCGTATCCGGTGGTATGGCTGAACGTGCTAAGCTGAGCGTATACATTATCTTCGGTATTCTGTTCTCTGTAGTCATCTATCCTGTCGTAGCTCACTGGGTATGGGGCGGCGGCTGGTTGGCTGAACTCAGCATGCAGGATTATGCAGGTTCCACAGTAGTCCATCTTACAGGTGCAACGGCAGCGGTTGTTGCTACAATCTTGCTTAAACCTCGTCTAGGCAAGTTCAACAAAGAAGGTAAACCGGTTATTATTCCAGGCCACAACCAAGTGTTCACCGTACTCGGTGTAATCATCCTCTGGTTCGGCTGGTTCGGATTTAACCCAGGTAGTGCTTTGTCCCCAATGGGCGGGTTCTTCGGACACGTAGCCCTGACAACTAACATTGCTGCGGCTGCCGGGGGTCTGGCTGCATTGATTGCTTCCTGGCTGTACTTTGGCAAGTCTGACATTCCGGCTATGCTGAATGGCGTACTGGCTGCGCTTGTTGCCATCACAGGTGCCTGTGCATATGTACAGCCTTGGGCAGCTATCATCATCGGTCTGGTTGCAGGAGCATTCACATTCATGACCTCGCAATGGCTGGAACGCGCTGGTCTTGATGATCCGATTTATGCCTTCTCTGTTCACGGTATTGCCGGGATGTGGGGCGCATTGTCCACTGGTCTCTTCGCTGATCCGGATCTGATTGAAAAAGGTGCGCTTGTAGGTAAAGCTGGTCTGTTCTATGACGGCGGATTCCACCAGCTCGGCGTTCAGGCGCTTGGTGTAGCCGGCACCTTCGTATTCGTGGCTGTAATGTCCTTCATCATTCTGTATGTAATCAAGCTGGTTATCGGCCTGCGTGTAACAGAAGAGGAAGAATTGATGGGTCTGGATATCAGTGAGCATGGTACTTACGGTTATCCTGAGCAAATGAAACTGATTGCTGAATCGGAATCCAAAACCCGAAAATAACGGATAACATTACTGACGGGGGGGCGGACCGATTGGCTTCGATGGAATTGACAGACTGGAACGAAGATAAGCGATACTTGTCCATCGCAACGGCCGGTTCGCCGCAGGAACTTAAGGGCAGGCGCACGGCCTGCCAGCGAGTACTTCTGGAACAGTTGAACGTTATTCCAATTGAGGAATGGATGGACCGTGTCAACGCGATGCACGATCTGATTGCTAAGACGGCGGTAAACATTTGTGAGGCGCAGATGAAGGAGGCGGGCTACGGCCTGCCTCCCTGCGCCTATTCCTTTATTGTATTTGGCAGCGCTGGCAGACAGGAAGCTACGCTCTGGAGCGACCAGGATAACGGCCTGATTGTAGAAGGAGAACCGGATGACCATAAGAATGCTTATTTCACCACTTTTGGCGGGATGTTGTCCAATGTCCTTGAAGAAGTGGGCTTTGAAAAATGTGAAGGCAAGGTAATGTGCTCTGAGCCGTTATGGAACAAGACACTTCCGGAATGGAAAATGCAGCTGCAGAGCTGGATGGGCCAGATGGAATGGGAACCGATAAGGTATCTTATTATCGCTTCTGATATGAGACATGTAGCGGGAAGTGCTGAGCTATCGGCTGAATGGAGGGAAGCCTTTCATGCCGGCTTTGTGGACAACGAGAAATTGAGTACTGCGGTTCTGCGCAATACCGTACGTCACAAAGCAACGCTTAACCTGCTTGGACAGGTTCTCACAGAACGATTCGGCGATAATGCCGGGGGATTTGATATTAAATATGGTGTCTATATCCCGCTAGTCAATATTGTCAGACATTTAGCGTTATTGCACGGAATTGAGGACAGTTCTACACTCAAAAGAATTGAAAAGCTTAGTGAACTGGACCAATACGAGCATCTTGAAAATATCCGGCGGGCTTTTTTGACGGCGTTGCGGATGCGGGTGAACACACCTTTCGTTGAACGTGATGGTATGTTGTCGAGCAGTGACTATATTTCCGGCAATGCTTTGAAGAATAAGCAGCTCCTGTCCGAGCTGCGTGAAAGTCTGCTGCTGGTCAGACGCTTACACAGGGCTCTGCAGCGTCAGCTCCGGTCAGCGGAAAGGAGGCAGTCATGAAGGAGCCAAACAAAGGCGGAGGATTCTGGAATAATCTGAGGCAAGGCGGAATGCCCTCCGCCATTGCATCGATGAGAGGCGGGGAATCGGCACAGCAAACCGCGCAGCAAATGGCCTTTATCCGATCACTCATGCGCGAGAAGCGGCGACCTGAAGTACTGCATACCCCGCTTTCCGAACTGGAGACGGTCATATTCGATCTGGAAACGACCGGGTTCTCACATCAGCATGGCGATGAAATTATGTCCTTTGGAGCAATCCGGGTAGTCGGTGAAGAAATCAAAGAAGATGAGTGCTTTTACACACTTGTGAATTGCCAGACGTCGATACCGGACAATATTACAAGACTTACTGGAATTTCCGAGGAGATGACATCATCCGCGCCTTCATTGATCGACGGCCTTCATAATTTCATGTCGTTTGTAGGCCAGCGTGTGCTTGTGGCACATGGGAGTGCGCATGACAAAGCCTTTTTAAACGCTGCATTGTGGAAAACCTCAAAGGTACAACTTACCCACAGGGTACTGGACACGATGATGCTGGCCCGCTGGCTGGAGCCGCACCGCAGCAATTATACCTTGGATGAGCTGCTCGCGGTTCATGAAATCCCCATCGAAGGGCGGCATAACGCCCTGGAGGATGCTAAGATGACTGCACGTTTATGGGTGTCTTATCTCAGGGAAATTTCGCAGAAACGCCAGGTGGAGACGCTGGGAGATCTTTATGCTTACTTGAGCAGAGCGTAGAGTCGGGTATGGAGTAATTGCTGGCTTAGACCGCCGTCGGTTCCACGCTGCCGGTCAATAATGAAACCATTTAGTACCGGAAGCTCTGGGTCATCTTTGCCGGGGGAGCCGATCAGATAAACTTTGAATTGCTGACCCAAGGAAGCCAGACCCAGCAGGTCGGCAGCGGATGGCCAGGGTGGTGAGCTTGGATGGGAGTGGAACAGGCCAATGGGTGCCGGGTCGCTGTATAGTCCTTTGACCCATTCCCGAGGGTCGGGAACAAATGCATGCAGCGGGTCAGGCGCTACGTTGCTCATCGGCACATAGCTGCAGATGAGCATGCCCCCCGCTGCGGCAGTGCCCAGCAGTAATCCGCATGCTTCATGCGGAAAGCAGGTCAGCAAGTGCTTCCCCAGCATGAGCTGAACGGAGGAATCCAGTCGAATCGGCGGGGTTGTTCCCTGGTGTGCTGTCAAGTATTTACCCCTCTCTCTTCATAGGATTCCGTCTTAGACGGGATCCTCTTTTTTTATTTTACAGATGGTTTGAAACTGCCTGCATTGAGGGTACAATAGGAGCAACCCATCCCATTTGTAAAGGAACAGACATACTGATGAGAGCTGTTAATAAACGTAATCTAACGGTTGTGGCCCTGATTGTATTTCTGGTTGTGCTTGCGATAGAGCACCGCTTTAAGACGGAGCCGGAGACGGTTCCTGTCATTGAGCAGCAGGCGTCTGCGTCCGCAAGCGGTGCAGGTGCGGGTTTGGCAGCCCCTGCGTTCTCTCTGGAGGACAGTACCGGGAATGTGTATCAAGTGGGCGGCCCCAGGCAGAAGGCGCTTATTGTGAACTTCTGGGCTTCATGGTGCGAACCCTGCCAGCTGGAGGCACCTGAACTGAATAAAATGGCGCTGAAATATAAGGATGTTCTGGATATTTACGGAATCAACGTAACGAGCCAGGATTATAAGCCAAACGCGGAACGGTTCATCAGGAAATATATGCTGGCTTTTCCTGTGATGTTTGATAGTAAAGGCACAGTGTTTGACAAATATCAAGGCCAGGTGTTTCCAACCAATGTGCTGATTGACAAAAATGGTGTGATTGCAGAAGTTGTACTTGGTGCTTTGACAGCTGAGGAGCTGGAAAAGAAGATTATTTCACTTACCGGCTCTTAAGGCGTACGAAAATCTGCCTAAAGCCCCTTTGCGTTCAGGATATCCTGTCTGCAGAGGGGCTTTATGGTGTGTATGCTTGTTCAGAGAAACGAACTTTAGTGGTTAACTAATCCCTTAGGTTCATTGCTGTTCTTTTGCTGATTTTCCAGCGAGATCTGTCCAAGAAGAGCATAACGCATACTGTCAACCAGAGCCTCCCAGCTCGCTTCAATCACATTGCTGGATACCCCTACCGTGCTCCAGGTATGATTGAAGTCTTTGGATTCAATCAAGACCCGTACCTTCGCGGCGGTCTGATCCTGCTCATCGAGTACCCGCACCTTATAGTCGGAGAGGTGCATTTCATCGAGCTGAGGGAAATAGGTCTGCAGCGCTTTACGCAATGCATTATCTAGTGCATTGACAGGTCCATTGCCTTCAGCGGCTGTATACAGACTGTCTCCGCCGACCCGAAGTTTAACAAAGGCTTCGGAGACAACAGGCTGGCCGGCATTTTTTTCAACTAGCATTTTGAAGGATTCGAAAGTGAACAGCTCATTAAGCTCCCCGGTGGCTTCCCGCAGCAGCAGCTCAAGCGAAGCATCTGCACCTTCGAATTGGTACCCCTGATGCTCCAGGTCTTTGATCTTGTCAATGACCTTGCGGGCCTGCTCGCTGGTAGGATCGAGGCTTAGCCCCATATCCAGCGCTTTGGACAGGACATTACTCTGGCCAGCAAGCTCAGAGACAAGTACACGCTGTTTATTGCCGACCAATTCCGGTGCAATATGCTCGTAGGTACGTGAATCACGCAGAATGGCGGAGACATGAATGCCTCCTTTATGGGCAAAAGCGGCGGTTCCGACGTATGGCTGATTCACCGGCATATTTACGTTGGCTACTTCGCTGATATATCTGGCGGTGTTGGTCAGTTGCGGGAGTGAATCGCCAGGGATGCAGTGATAACCCATTTTTAGTTGAAGTGTTGGAATAATAGAGCATAAGTTGGCATTGCCGCAGCGTTCTCCATAGCCGTTAATAGTACCCTGCACCTGACGGGCGCCGGCACTAATTGCACTAAGTGCATTGGCAACTGCAAGTTCGCAGTCGTTATGGGTGTGGATGCCAAGTGATGCGCCGGACAGTTGCCCCGACATTGCCGACACGATGTCATAAACTTCATTAGGGAGTGTGCCGCCGTTCGTATCGCACATCACGAGCCAGTCTGCTCCGGCTTCCCGGGCCTTGGCAAGCACAGCGGCGGCATACTCCGGATTGTTCTTGAAGCCGTCGAAGAAATGCTCAGCATCGAAGATGACCTCGAGGCCTTTATGTTTGAGATAAGCAATGGAATCACCGATCATGGCAAGATTCTCTTCTAAGGTAGTCTGCAGTGCGGTATGCACATGAAAATCCCATGACTTTCCGACTAGAGTAGCCGCAGGCACTCCGGCGTCGATCATTCTTTGCAGATTCTCATCATGCTCAGCAAGGGAGTTTTTGCGGCGAGTGCTGCCGAAAGCAGTGATTTTGGCATTCAGGTACAGTTCCTTGACTCTTTTGAAAAACTCAATGTCTTTATTGTTGCTTCCCGGGATGCCACCTTCAATATAATGCACACCCAGATCATCGAGTTTCTTAGCAATCTTCAGCTTGTCATCTGCCGACAGACTGATGCCCTCGCCTTGGGTGCCGTCGCGCAGTGTCGTATCGAAGATGGAAATGGACTTAGACATAAGAGTCCTCCTAAAAGTTTTGTGAGCATGGCTTCAAAGAACAGCATCGTTCAAAACTGGCTTCGAAAGCATACGTATAAGGTAAATAATTTTTATATTATAGCATTTTTACGCGGGAATGTAACAAAGAACTTTACAGGAAGGTGCTGCTCGGTTGACCTCCCGCCGGCGAAAGAGGTATGCTGAATTTAACAATGGAACCATGAAGATAAGAAGGTAGATATTGTGCAGAACGTGGATCAGTATTACCCGACGAGCGGCAGGGTTATTTTGCATGTGGATATGAACGCTTTTTACTGCTCTGTGCATGAGGCGGAAGATCCTGCTCAATATAAAGGCAAACCGACAGCGGTAGCAGGCAGTGTGGAGCTGCGCAGAGGAATTATCGTCACCTGTTCCTATGCTGCGCGGAAGTACGGAATCTCTACGGGCATGCAGGTGCAAAAGGCACTGCGGATTTATCCCTCATTAATCTTGATTAAACCGGACTTCCACTTGTACCGAAAGTACTCCAATGCATTTATGCAGATTGCCTATAGCTATACTCCGCTGCTTGAAGCAGTTTCAATTGATGAATGTTACCTGGACATCACTGGTTCCCGGCAGTTTGGCACACCTCTGGAGATTGCGGCAGCCATTCAGCGGCGGATTATGGAGGAGCTTGGACTTCCCTGCTCCATCGGTGTTGCCCCAAACAAGCTGCTGGCTAAGATTGCATCCGATTTGAAGAAACCCAATGGCATTACGGTCCTGCGTCTGCGGGATGTGCCGGATATTCTTTGGAACAAGCCCTGCGGGGATATGTTCGGTATCGGCGGCAAAACTGCTGAGAAGCTGCGCAAACTAGGCATCTACAATATAGGCCAGCTGGCGGCAGCCGACGAGAAGTTTCTGGTAGATCACTTTGGTGTTATGGGCTCTTGGCTGAAGCGGGCGGGTAACGGGATTGATTATGGAATAGTGAATCCAGAACGGGAACAGAGCAAGTCGATCGGGCATACGACGACACTGCCTAGAGATGTAGTCGGGCTGGCTGAAGCCAGGCCGATTCTGCTCAACCTCAGTGACCAGGTGGCCCGCCGATTAAGGAAGCAAGGCTTGGTTGCTGCAGGAGTGCAGCTCACAATACGTACACCAGATATGAAGACTATTACCCGCTCCCGCCAGCTTGAGGCTCCCACCGAAAGCGCTGAAGATATCTACAAGGCGGTATGTGAGCAGTTTGCCCGCCACTGGAACAATGAGAAGCCTGTGCGGCTGCTGGGAGTAACCCTGCAAAGCCTTACGGCCAAAGAGGAGTCGGCGATCCAGCTGGATTTGTTTGATTATGAACGCCAGCCGAAAAAGGAATCCTTGAATAAGACCATGGACATGCTGCGCAATAAATTCGGTGAAAATGCCGTTCTTACCGCAGGGATGCTCAGTGACAGCCATTCAGCCCGCTTACGTAATCATAAGGAGCGGGGCACCTCGCTGCAGAAGGACAATCTGCAGAGTGTGGATCCGGATCAAGCCTAATCCATCCTATCCTTGCATAGCAAAACAACCCGCTGATTATGCGGCAATTGTGTAAATGTGTTGAAAATTCATTGAAATTGTATTCTATTTATATTAATATGATTGAAATAACAGGCTGCTACTGCAGGCTGTATTGTTTAACGGGAGGCAGAGATAAAATGGCTAAGTACACTTGGGTCGAAAAAGACACTTGCATCGCTTGCGGTGCGTGTGGCGCAACGGCTCCTGATATTTTTGATTACGATGACGAAGGTTTGGCAGAAGTAATTTATGAGAATGACAGTAACCGCGGTTGTACAGCGATTCCGGATGATCTGTTCGATGATCTTCAGGATTCGGCCGACGGATGCCCAACGGATTCCATTAAAATTGCGGATGCACCTTTCAACAAAGAAGGTTAATCCATTAAGCGGTTAGTTCTCCACTGAATATAAGGATCAGATATAAAGCCTAAGCTTATATTTGATCCTTTTATTTGCATAAAGACATCTCTTCGCCGGCAAAAATTCGGCTGGGATGTCTTTTTTTGATGAACTGGCCGATATAAGGAATATATCAATCAATCACCCGCGGAGGCCCCGATGAAAAATTCGCAGCATCTTAAGGCATATGTCCAAATGCATCCTGATAACAAGATGGCATGGTACTTGCTTGGTAAGGAATACTATAAGAACGGCCAGCAGGGGAAAGCTAATTATTGCTACAATCAGGCAGGAGAAGTATATGAGGCTTTTGAACACAGCAAGGTCCCTGCGGATATGCTGCGTGAATATGAGGATGGGCTGCTGAAAGTGGCGCATGAACGCCATCAGTCCAAGCTGAGGAAGCGTAGGACACTGGTGGCTCTCGTACTGTTGCTGTTAATGTTCCTGCCTCCGGCGGTATCGCCCGAAGCAAACTCCGGGATCACGCTGGAATCCCTGCTGGATGATGGTAAGGACGTTCCTGCACAGCTGGCTGCTGATGCCCAGGAGACGGTTACAGAGGAAGAGCAGCGTGATCAACCGCCAAAGCTGGCCTTTACAGCCCTAGCCGCCGGAGATGCAGCTGCGGCCAGCCAGGCGTTTGCGGGTATTGTGCAGAGCAAGAGTCCGGTAGAGACTGCCATCCTGGGGATGGACCGTTCCGGGAAATGGCTAATATGGAAAAAGAAGCTGCCGCTTACTGCAACTGTGGTGAAGAATGAAAACGGGCGTACCGTCTACCAATCCTATGATCAGGCCCGTTGTGAATGTAAGCCGCCGGAATCCGGGGAGCTGCAGAAGCAGGCGGCGCAATGGCAGGAGCAGCAGGAGCAGTTAGCCGTATTATGGAGCGCAATGCGAGCTTATAAGAGCAGCAAAGGGAAACTGCCTCAATCTCTAAAAGAGCTGACAGGTGCTTTTCCCGGCAATTGGCTTAGCGCGGCTACACCTTTGATGAAGGAGAAATTCGCGTCACTGCGTGCTTCGGCAGCTGATTCCATGTCCAAACAGCAGGCGGGCAGAGCTGACGGGGATTTGAATAAGGAACCGCAAGCAGGAGCCGGGACTGGAGGCGGGGCTGGGGCAGCAGGAGAAACGGCGCAGGAAATCCCTTTTTTCAACGGATCTCTTACTATTATTGTGGATAAACAAAATCACCGTCTGGCAGTTACCAGCGGCTCGGTTATTCTGCGGAACTATGCGGTTGGGCTGGGGGGCGATAAGACTCCTGAAGGGGCTTTTACAATTACAGATAAGGTGGTTAATCCGAATGGCCATGATAACGGGGAGTTTGGCAGCCGGGGCATGCAGCTCTCGGATAGCAATTATGCGATCCACGGCACCAATGAACCGGAAAGCATCGGCAAGGATGAGTCGCTGGGCTGTATCCGCATGAGCCGTAAGGATGTGGAAGAATTATTCGCGCTTGTACCCAGAGGAACGAAGGTGCAGATTAGTAAAGGGGTTTTGCCTGAGGAGCTGCTGGTTCCGGAGGACCGTTTCCCCTCTGGAGCACCTCGAAATCAGACCAACCCCAACAAAGTCTACCACTGGCTGAATTAATTGCCTGCTACAATAAATAGAACAATGATAAGAAGCACCAGCAGGACCAGACTTGCGCTAATCCAAAGGATTGCTTTGCGGTTCACTTCTTCTTTCTTCTGTTGAAGTGTTGGAGGTTTACGTTTAGTTGACATAATTGCCATCCTTCTTTCTCTCTTGATCGGTGATTACCCTTACATTGTAATGGGTTTAGGAGAAAATTACTATACTCTCCACCTCAGCCCGGAAACTCCGCAACCCAAAAAACTTTTCTTTTCCTCCGGAAACGGATAAAATTAAGAAGAATACTAACAGAAACGGGGAGTCGGAGGACGAATCGAGTGATCCCTTGAAGGAGCGAGAACGGTGCTGTATCGACATTTTGGCAAACCTATTTTCTTTAAAATGGACCCGGAGAAGGCACATCATCTCGTCATAGGCGGATTAAACAAATCGGCACTGGTTCCGGGCGGCAGCGCGGCCATGCGTTTGATGTACGGTGTCCCTGAAACCGCGGATATGGCAGTAGATCTGTTCGGCCTGCATTTCCCCACTCCGGTGGGTCTGGCAGCGGGACTGGACAAAAACGCCGAGGCGGTGGGCGGCTTTTCGTCAATCGGCTTCGGATTTATGGAGGTTGGTACGGTAACCCCCAAAGGGCAGCCCGGCAATGACAGTCCGCGGCTGTTCCGTCTTCTTCCAGACGAAGCGCTCATCAACCGGATGGGCTTCAATAATGAAGGTGCGGAGGCGATGGCGGAACGGCTTAAGGTACAGGGGAAACGCAGGATACCTGTAGCGGTCAACATCGGGCGCAACAAAGCCACTCCGAATGAAACGGCGCATGAGGATTACCGCAAGTGTATCCGTACGCTATATCCGTACGGTGATTTTTTTGTGGTCAATATCAGCTCTCCGAATACACCGGATTTGCGCAGTCTTCAGCATGGAAGCGAGCTGTCGAAGCTGCTGGCCGAGGTCAAGGAAGAAATGGCTATCCAGCGGAACAAGAGCGGCATAGCTAAAAGCCTGCTGGTCAAGATTGCTCCTGACGTCAGCGACAGTGAATTGGAATTCATGGTACATACACTTTCGGATGCGGGAGTAGATGGCGTAATTGCCACCAACACGACACTTAGCCGTGAAGGATTGATCAGTGAGAAGGCCGGAGAAACAGGCGGGCTAAGCGGCAAGCCGCTGAGAGACCGTTCTACAGATATTATCCGCAGTATTTACCGCCAGACCGGCGGGAAGCTGCCAATCATTGGCTCGGGCGGGATTTTTAGCAGCCAGGATGCTTATGACAAAATCCGGGCAGGTGCAAGCCTGGTTGAAATTTATACGGCTCTCATCTATGAAGGACCGGAGGTTAACCGCAGACTGCATGCCGGACTCAGGAAGCTGCTGCGGCGGGACGGATTCTCTCATATCCTAGAAGCGGTGGGCGCCGATCATCACTGAAGGATGAATGGACAGGAGGACGAAGGCGATGGACGGCAGGGACTGGGGAACTTTTTTGCTTCCATATGAACAGACTGTGGAGGAACTTAAGGTTAAATTTAAAACAATGCGCTCGGAGCTTAAGAAAAGAGAAGAATATACGCCGATTGAGTTCGTTACAGGACGCGTAAAACGGCTGTCAAGCATACTGGAGAAGGCCCAGCGGCTTAATGTGAAGATGGAGGATCTGGAAACGGGCATTGAAGATATCGCCGGCATACGGATTATGTGCCAGTTCGTTGAAGATATCCGCAGAGTGGCGGAATATATCCGCGCCCGCAAAGATCTTGAAGTGCTGTATGAGAAAGATTACATCACCAATTATAAGGAAAGCGGCTACCGAAGCTTCCATATGATTATTAAATATCCTGTGCAAACTGCTCTGGGACAAAAGATTGTACTTGCCGAAATTCAAATCCGTACACTCGCGATGAATTTCTGGGCAACGATCGAACATTCCCTGAACTATAAATACCGTGAAAGCCTGCCGGATGAAATGCGGATACGCCTGAAAACAGCTGCGGAGGCCGCGTCGATCCTGGATAGTGAAATGTCCAGCATCCGTGAAGAAATTCTGGAAGCACAAAAGACGTTCGAGGAAAACTCGAATATGACCACTCAGGTACTCAAGGCGATTCATCAATTGTATTTCTACCATCTGGTGAATGAGGCGATTGAAAGCCAGGAGCGGTTCAATGTGATCTGGCAGACTCAGGATATGGAAGCTATGAAAGAGCTGCTGGATCATGTGCGGGAGCTGCTCTCAGGAGCGAAAAAGGATAGTCTTCCAGATGGCCTATGAACCGCTGTACCTGGCTTACCTGGTCTACTTCAACCGTGACAGAGATTATTTTGAATGTCATGAGGTGCTTGAAGAGCTGTGGCTGGCGCAGGAACGCAATCCTTTGTACAAAGCCCTTCTACAGGTAGCAGTGGGGCTGTATCATTTCCGTAACAACAATGTCCGCGGCGCAGCGATTATGATGGACCGGGCACATGAAGTGCTTGGAACCTATCCTGGTGATTCCTTGGGTATCGATCTAACTAATCTGGTAAGGGAAGTAAGGGCCTACGCAGAACAATTGAAGGCGTATGAAGCTCAGCCGTTTCTTTATTATGATCTGACCATCGATATTCTGGATCCGGTGCTGGCGGCAGAGGTGAAGCTGGCTGCGGCCGGCATAAAGCCCAACCAGCCCCAAAGGCGAGGGCCAAAGCGGCCGGACAAAGCGCATCGGAAATAAGATGCTGTGATAACGCTACATTATCAGGAGCACCCCGCAGGGGTGTTCCTTGAACTATTATTCCCTAAATTCAGGTAACACAGCAGGAGGACGGCAACATGGCGGCACAACTGCCCAGAACTTTCACGGAACGCATGAGAGAACTGCTGAGAACGGAATATGAGCAATTCGCGGACACCTATAAGGAAACACCTTATGGAGGAATCCGTGTCAATACACTGAAGATTACGGTCCAGGAGCTGCTGGAGCACTCGCCGTTTGAGCTTCAGCCCATTCCCTGGTGTCCTACAGGATTCTATACGGAGGATGGGACAAGACCGGGCAAACATCCCTATTACCATGCCGGGTTATATTACATACAGGAACCGAGCGCGATGGCATCGGTTGAGCTGCTTAATGTACAGCCTGGCGACCGTGTGCTTGATCTGTGTGCCGCTCCAGGCGGTAAATCCACTCAGATTGCCGCCAAGCTGCAGGGCCAGGGGCTGCTCATTAGTAACGATCTTCACCCGGAGCGGACCAAAGCTCTGGCCAAAAATCTGGAGCTGTACGGTGTCAGAAACGGCATTGTGCTGAACGAGAGTCCGGAACGGATTGCCTCAGCTTTCCCGGGTTTTTTCGACCGGATTCTAATCGATGCGCCTTGCTCCGGCGAAGGCATGTTCCGCAAAGACGAAGATATGGTGAAGCAGTGGGAGCCTGGGACACCCCGGAAGTATGCCGATATGCAGCGGGATATTCTTCGCTCGGCCGCAGAAGCATTAACCCCGGGCGGAACGATCGTCTATTCGACCTGCACCTTTGCTCCCGAGGAGAATGAGGGGTCCATTCTGGAGTTTCTCGCCAGCCATCCGCAGTTTACAGCGGTTCCGACCGGGGGGACCGGCAGCTTCTCGCCGGGCCTCGGTGAATTGCCCGAGGCTGCGCGGCTATGGCCGCATAAGGTCAAGGGCGAAGGCCATTTCATGGCGGTGCTCCGCCATGACGGAAGCTCTGCTGTGCAAGGAGATGCCGGGAACGCGGACACCGCGCTCCCGGCTTCCGTGCACAGCAAGGGCAGTAAGACCCCGCAGGCGGCCAAAGTCACAGGCGGCAGAGGGGATGGCGGGCGCGGAGGCAAAGGCGGACGCGCATCCGGCAAAGGCGGCGCAGCGAGGGGACGCGAGCCGCAGGGGACCGGTGAAGAGGCTGCGCTTGCAGCCTATGGCGAGTTCTGCAGAGATCAGCTAGGCTGGCAGCCGGATGGTCATCCGGTGATGTTCGGCGATCACCTGTACATCTCTCCGCTGCCCAAGGAAGCGCTGGATGGATTAAAGACGATCCGCCCCGGCTGGTACGTAGGCCATGTGCGCAGCGGCCGCTTTATACCCGGCCATCCGCTTGCGACTGCGCTGCAGCCGGCTGAATGCTGCCGTAGCCTGTCTCTATCCAGCGGGAACGGCGAAGCGGTGTCTTATCTAAAAGGCGAAACGCTGGCTATTCCTGAGCAGCGCCTGTCCGTGAAGCCCGGAAGTATAAGCAAGGGGTATGTACTTGTCTGTATCGACGGTTTCAGTGCCGGCTGGGCGAAATGGCAGGAAGGTATGCTTAAGAATGAATATCCCGCAGGTTGGAGGTGGACTTAAGGCATGAGCGCACCAGGACATAAGAAACAAAGGATTGATAAAGTGCTGTCCCATATGGGCATTGGCTCCCGCAGTGATATCCGCAAACAGGCGAAGCAGGGGCTAATCACTGTGAACGGTGCTGTGGTCAAAGACAGCGGATTTCATGTGGACCCCTACAAAGACGAGATTGAGGTGGGCGGTGAACCGGTCCGCTACCGTGAATATGTGTATTTGATGATGAACAAGCCGCCCGGCGTCTTGTCTGCCACTGAAGACAAGCGGGACCGGACAGTGCTTGATTTACTAAAGCCGGAGCATGCGCAGTTTGAACCGTTTCCGGTCGGCAGGCTGGACAAGGATACCGTTGGACTACTGCTGCTCACCAATGACGGCAAGCTTGCCCATGAGCTGCTATCCCCGCGCAAGCATGTGCCGAAGACCTATGAGGCAACAGTGGAGGGAGAGGTAGATGCCGCTGATGTCGCGGCGTTTGCAGCCGGTGTCGAGCTGGAGGACGGCTATGTCACACTGCCCGCTCAGTTATCGATTCTCAGCCGTGAACGCGGCAGTAAGACGATCTCGCAGATCTCTCTTACCATTACGGAAGGGAAATTCCATCAGGTAAAGCGGATGTTCATCGCCGTAGGGAAAAAGGTGACTTTTTTGAAGCGGGTATCGATGGGAGAATTAAAGCTGGATGAAAGTCTGCCGCTGGGTGCCTGCCGGGAGTTAACTGCTGCGGAACTGGAATTGCTGACCGGTACAGCAGATGGAGCAGCCGATTAACCGAAGAATTTGGCTAAACGATTATTACAGGCTTAATTAAAGAGCGGTCTCTCGTTGACCGGACTTTGGTAAGCTTGCTTAATATAGCTGTATAGATAAACAGACGGACAAGGATGGTGAGGTATGAAATACAAACTGATTGCATTAGACGTGGATGGAACGCTGCTGAACGATGATCATCACTTAAGTGACGAGAATAAAGAAGCGATTGCCGAGGTTACACAAATGGGCGGACAAATTGTATTATGTACGGGCCGCAGCCCGCAGAATTCAATTCCTTTTATGGAAGAGCTGGGATTGTCCGGGTATGTGCTTGGCCATAATGGCGCGGTGACGGTATCGGTAAGTGATCGCAAAGTGCTTGATCAATACGGCATGGACGGGCGCGGGCTGGACCCGTATATCGAATATTGCCGGAAGCATAATATACATTTCGATGTAAGTACCGCCTTTGAGATGTATGTTGATAATGCGGATAATCTGACCAAGGAAGCTCATTTCATGTATGAGCATTTCCGGATCGTCCCGGCGTCTCTGCCTGGCTGGGAGGAATTCCGCGAACCGATCGTCAAATTCACGGTATTCACGCAAGCAGACACTTTGGATGAAGCAATGCGCGAATGGGGAACCTGGACCCAGCAGTACAACCTCCAACGCAGTGGAGAGTTTTTTGCTGATTTTATGCATCAGGATGCGTCCAAAGGCAATGCGCTGAAGAATCTTGCAGCGAGGCTCGGAATTCAGCGGGAGGAAGTGCTGTCTATCGGGAATTATTATAATGATATTTCCATGCTGACTTACGCGGGTCTTGGAATTGCAATGGAGAATTCACCGCTTGAAGTCAAAGCTGCTGCGGATGCGGTTACGGGTACGAATAACGAACATGGCGTGCGTGACGCACTGTTAAAATATTGCTTATAGCCCTCATATGAGATCGAAGCCAAGCATATAACGGTGCCGGACGGCGCTGTTTATGCTTTTTTGTCATGTGCAGGATTGTTGCAAAAGGGGGATCAACCCGTATTTGTTAAGGGGCTATTCTGAAAATAAAATCCATATGAAAAAAAACAAGCGGCTGTTCCGCCCGGTATAGGGCGGTAAGGCCGCTTGTTGTCACTGTTGCAGTGTCTTCGGATGGAATTAGACAAACAACGAACGCGAAATGATGACTAGCAAAATGAAGAGTACCAAAATCGCACCGGTTGATGTGAAGCCTGGCATTGTACCCATATCTGATTCCTCCCTTAACTCATGTCTAGTTCCCATTGCCGTGCACCCTGGCTGCAGCATCCCTGGGATAATGACATCATATGCGAAGGAAGGCCTTGTGAAATGGTCAGCTGCCTAACCCGCCGTCAAGATGGGCTTTCATGATTCTGAGTCCTTTAGGCAGATGGTTCTTAAGCTGGCCGGAGCTGGCTTTGCCCCAGCTGACCGGCAGCCCCTCTACCGTAACAAGCGTCCAGCCATGCAGCTCTGGCGGAACCGGCAGGCTTTCGCCCCGCAGCCAAGCCTGAATATCCAGGCTGTCCGCAGCCAAATCAAAGCTGCGTGCTGCCTGATCAGGCCTCAGTGCCATTGCCAGGGCATGGGCAGGTTCAATCCGGTTCTTCTTCAGGTGGGCGATATGCAGGCCGGCACGGGGCACCTTGAGACCTTCCAGCAGGCCGGTATGCATACGTTCGCTGAATGACTCCGGCAGCAAGTATAACGATTCCCCGAACAGAAGGGGTACGCCCTGCCCGGTAAACCCGGGAAGCTCGGCCGCGGCCCAGTTCATGAATTGCTGATAAGCATCCCGGACGGAGGATGTGAGCTTGGGACCGCTTTTGCCACGGTCGGCATTTCGTTTGCTGCGGGGGCTTCCGCTGTCGTCATTGGCTGCTTTACGCAGCAACGCTACAAAGTGTCCTTCGCCTTTTTCCAGATGGGGCCAGAGTCTTTTTTGCGTGATGAGCTGCATATCCGGATAAGCTGCTGTAAACCGGGCAAGGGTCTCCTCATTTTCTTGACGGTTGAACGTGCAAGTCGAGTAGGCCATAGTGCCGCCGGGCTTCAGCATAAGGTAAGCATCCTGTAAAATATCCCATTGTCTATCTGCACACATCTTCACATGCTCAGGTGACCATTCGCTGACGGCGTCGGGATCCTTGCGGAACATGCCTTCCCCCGAACAAGGCGCATCGAGCATAATCCGGTCGAAGACCTCCATGAACCGCCGCGACATTTCCCCCGGACTGCTGCTTGTCACCAGTGCGTTGGAAATACCGAGCCGCTCGACATTTTCAGCCAGAATTTTGGCCCGTTCAGGGTGTATCTCATTCGAGACAAGCAGTCCTTGTCCCTGCATTAAAGAAGCGAGATGTGTGGTTTTGCCTCCGGGTGCTGCGGCCAGATCAAGCACGGTTTCACCGGGGAGCGGGGCCAGCAGCTCGGCAGCGGACATTGCAGACGGTTCCTGAATATAATATAATCCGGCCGAATGATAGGGATGTCTGCCCGGCCGGGCAGGATCTTCATAGTAATAGCCTGTGGGGCACCACGGAACCGGCGTCAGGCCAAACAGTGAAATTGCATGTGAAGCAGGACCGCTGCCGGGAGCAGCTTTTAAAGTATTTAACCGCAAGCCTTGAGTCCTCGGCATATTATAGCTGTGCAGAAAAGCGTCCGCCTCCTGCCCCAGCATCTCTTTCATGGCAGTGGTATAAGCGGCGGGCAGCCGTTCTTCCTTCATAATTCATTCTCCTCTAGTTAATTTCAAAACAGGCTCAGGTGTTCTTATTCCTTGCTGTTTCAGGTGGATACCGATAAAATCAAGGTATGGGACCTAAGCGTGCCTGTAAATGTACATATATACAACTATATCATAATTGCCGGGTCTCACCGTAATCAGGGCAATCGAAAAGGGGATGTACCTTATGAATTTGCTGCAAGCGCTATTCTTCCCGCCGGAGCAGCCCGGTGGCGTATCTTCTATGATCCCTTATCTGCAGGAGCGGTTCCGTTCCAGCCGCTGGGATATGGATTTATTCTGGCTGCCCAAGCGAATTCGGGGCAAGGGACGCGAAGAGATTGTCTTTGATACATTTGACTGGACTTTATACGGCGAAAGTCCGGTTGTGCAAAAATATATTCAGACCTACCGCGATTATATCTGGTGGACGAAGCTGCGGATGAACAAGCAATATGATCTGATCCATGCCCATCATCCGATTGCCGGCCTGGCGATGAAAAAAATCTATCCGGACATTCCACTCATTCAAACGCTGCATTCCAGCTATGAACGTGAGCTGATTTTGAATGGTGTGATTGAAGAGGGCGGGGTGGAGCATCAGTTTCTGGTGTCCATTTACCGCGAGCTGGAGCATGCCAGTGACCGTCTGATGACGGTATCACGCTCGTTCGCCGACTATTTAGCGCCTTATATTGATCATCCTGATCAGATCAGCATTATTCCCAACGGTTTTGATGAAAAAAGATTTAAACCGGTGCCGCATGACAACAGCATTCCGCAACTTGTGACAGTCACCCGCCTGGTGCCGGCGAAAGGGATTGATACCTTATTTAGAGCCTGTGCAGAGCTGAAAAACCGCGGCCACGAATATGTGCTGCATATTATCGGGGACGGACCTTCACGGGCTGAGCTGGAGCTGCTCGCACAGGAGCTCGGAATTTATAATGAAACTATTTTTTACGGGTATACGCTGCATCCGGAAGAGTTTATGCCGTTCTTTGATATCTTTGTTTTGCCATCGCGCGCGGAAGCGTTCGGTTCGGTGTTTGCGGAAGCTGCGCTTAGCTGTCTTGCTCTGGTAGGCACGAATGTAGGCGGGATTCCTGAACAGATTGAGGACGGGGTGAACGGCCTGCTGGTGAATCCGGATGACCAGATGGCGCTTGCGGATGCGCTGGAAAAGGTGATTACGGATCCGGGCTACCGCTATGAGCTGTCTAGATCTGCATGGGATAAAGCGAAGAGCCTCTATTCTCTGACCCGTGTCGCCAATGAGCTCAAGAAAACCTATTTACAGTATCAGCCGGGAACGAAAGGGTGAGCAGATGATTCCTTTCCGTTTTCTGCATGCTGCGGATCTGCATCTGGACAGCCGGTTTACCGGACTTTCGCAGCTTCCGCAAGCCATACGCTCCTATTTACGGGATTCCACCTTCGCCGCCCTCGGGCGGCTTGTTGGCGTAGCTATTGAGGAGAAAGTTGATTTCGTTGTGATCAGCGGCGATGTATATGATGTTTCCGACGCATCACTGCAGGGCCAGCTGCGTTTTTATGAGGCGCTGAGGGATCTGGGTGCCCACGGCATCCATGTCTATTTCATTCATGGCAATCATGATCCGCTCGATGGACCCCGCCTGCAAATGGAGCTGCCGGAGCATGTGACTGTGTTCGGTGCCGGTGAGCCGGGACAAGCAGTTGCCTGCCGCCGCAGCGATGGCAGAGAGGTTGCTGTAATCAGCGGTATTTCTTATCCCACCGCTAAGGTGACGGAGAATACGGCACTGCTGTTCAACCGCAAGCCGGGGAGTACCTTGTTTCATATCGCTTTACTCCACGGAAATGTGGATGGTGATCTGCAGCATGAAACCTATTCACCGTGCAGCCGCAAGGATCTGATCGGACGCGGATTCGATTATTGGGCGCTGGGCCATATCCATAAACGCAGCATTCTGCACGAGAATCCTGTAATCGTCTATCCGGGCAATATCCAAGGGCGCAGCGTCAAGGAGACCGGCCCTAAAGGCTGCTATGTTGTTGAAGTGAATGAAGAGGGGTATGCGCAGCTCCGGTTCCGTGAACTCGATTCTGTCCGCTGGCAGGTGCGGGAGATTCCGATTGAAGGCCTGGCGGACGAAGCGGAATGGACACAGGCTGTGGAACAGGCGGTGGAAGATATCCGGGAAGAGCTTCCGCAGCTGATGTCTGTCGTGCGCTTCCGGCTCACCGGCAGGGGAAAGGTGCACCGGATGCTTTCGGAAAAAGGAGCTGCAGCCGATCTGCTTACCGAGCTGCAGCGGCGGGAAACTGTCCGAGCCGAACGCAGGGAGTATGCCGGACTCGTCTGGACCGAAGGTTTCGCGGTGGAAACCGGCCTGGCGGTTGACCGGGAACGATTGCTTCAGGAGGACAGCTTCCTCGGTGAAATGTTGCGGCTCTCCAGACTTAGCGGACAATCTGCGGAAGGGCTGGATGATCTGCTCTCTGCTGCGCTCAAGCCGCTGATGGAGAACCGGGAGCTGCGCAGGCTGCTCGCAGGCGCCGGGGAAGAAGAGAAACTGGGGTGGCTGACCAGTGCTGCGGAGCTCGGTATTACCCTGCTTAGCGGTGTGGAGGACGAGGATGGGACAGCAGGAGCCATGTTCTCCAATGGAGCGGCTGCTGCCAGGCAAGAGCGGGAGGCTGAAGAATGAGGATTGAGCAGTTGCAGATCGGCGGCTTTGGCCGCCTGCAGCAGCGGGAGCTCGGGCTGCAGGAGGGCGTTACTGTCCTATATGGGCGCAATGAAGCCGGCAAAAGCACGACGCTGCAGTTTATCCGGGCCATGCTGTTCGGAATTCCCAGCAGGGCCAATCCGGCGGAGAGATATGAGCCTGCACAAGGCGGGCAGCATGGGGGTGTACTGACCGCATACGACCGGGAAGGGGCGCGCTGGATGATCCGCCGCTATGCTGCTGGCGGAGAACTGCAGGGGCGGAGCGAAAAATTGAGCATTACCGTCAGCTATCCCGATGGCAGAACGGAAGAAGCGACACAGGAAGAGCTGGAGCGGCGGCTTCTGGGTGGGATCTCACGAAGTATGTTCCGCCAGCTGTTCGCCGTGTCGCTTGACGAGCTGCAGGAGCTCGGTGCGCTGCAGTCCGAGGAGATGAGCAGCTATTTGTTCCATGCCGGTATGGGCGGGGGCGGGGAAATTATGCGGGCTGAGCGTAAGCTTATCCAGGATGCAGAGAAGCTGTATAAGCCGCGGGGCAAGGTACAGGAGGCAGCAAAGATTCTGCAGCAA
Source organism: Paenibacillus tianjinensis (assembly GCF_017086365.1). NCBI lineage: Bacteria > Bacillati > Bacillota > Bacilli > Caryophanales > Paenibacillaceae > Paenibacillus > Paenibacillus tianjinensis. The sequence goes on from NZ_CP070969.1 coordinate 2,266,175, forward strand.
ATCGAGAAGCTGGAGCGCGAGATGGCAGAAAGCCGCTCTTTTCTGCCGAGATATAACGAGAATTTGGCCGCACTTGAATTGACGGAACAGAAATTGATGCAGCTGGAGGCATCCCGCACGGGAGCCGGCAACAGGCTGGCGTTGCTGCGCAAAGCAGCAGATATCCGTGAGCTGTGGCTGAAATGGCGTGAGGCCCGCCTCGAGCTTGCCGATCTGCCGGTGATCGAGTCTTTCCCGGATAACGGGATGGCTCGGTGGCAGACGCTGGAGGGGGAGATCCGGAATGCAGAAAGTGCAGTATACCGGCTTAAACGCCTGCAAGACGAGCTTTCGGCCGAGCTTGCAGCGCATCCGCCGGACGAGCTGCTTGCTGCGCAGGGTCCGGTGCTAGAGCAGTTGGATCGCCGCCAGTCCAGCTATGAGGACCGGCGAGCCGAGCGCCAGCGGCTGGAAGCCGAGCTTGCCTCACAGCAGGCACACCTGGAACGCATCCTGCGCAGCATCGGTGCTGGCTGGGGACCGGCGGAGCTTACCGGCTTCTCCGGCTCAGCAGCGGACCGTGAAGCAGCTCGGCGCTTCGCTGCGGCCTTCTCCGGCTACGACCGGCGGATGGAGGCCCGGGAGGCGGAGCGGCAAAGCCTCCGCTCCCGGATGGCCGCCGCTGCTGCCGCGCTGCAGGCGGCGGAACGCTCGCTTGCGCGCGAGCACACAAGCGGCGCAGCCAGCTTCGCGGGCCTCGCTCCGCGCAGCCCGCGCGAAGTGCTGCAGCTGTGGGACGAGCTGCAGCAGGCCGCCGAGCGCTGGCGCGAAGCGCAGCTCGGCGCAGGTGCCGGCGCCGGCCGCAGCCCCGGCGCAGGAGACCGCCGGGCGGCACGCTACCGGCGGCTGCTTGCCGCAGGCGCAGCGCTCACGCTGCTGCTGCCGGCGGCGCTGCAGCTGACCGGCGCGGCGCCGGTCAGCGTCTGGTCCGCGCTCGGCCTGCTGGCCGCCGCGGACCTGGCCCTGTGGGCCGGCCTGCGCGCAGCCGGCCGGGCTTCGTCCCCGCCGGGAACTGGCGGGGACAGCGGGGCAGCCGCAGCTGAGATGCTGCGGCTGCGGGGGCTTTTGCTCTCCGGCGCGGAGCCGGAGGGCGGACTGAGCCGGCCGGGACGCAGGCCGGCGGGTGGCGCCAGCCCTGATGCCAGCGGGCTGGAGGCCGGGATGAAAGAGCTGCGCCGCCTGATGGAAGCATGGAACGCTTGGCGGCAACGGATGGACCGGCTGTCCGGCGAACATGAGTCCTGCCGGACTGAAGCAGAGGCGCTCGCCGGGCAAGAGCGCGCACTGGCCGAAGAGCTGAACCGTGCCGAGGCTGAGTTCACGGAGCTGGACGAACGATATGCTGAGTGGCTCCGACAGCGCAGCCTGCCGGAGGGCTTGTCGCCGGAAGGCCTGCCTGATATTTTTGCACTGGTTGAGCAGGGCAACGATCTGCTCCGCCAGCATAGCAAGCTGACTCAGCGGCTCAAAGAGCTGGAGGCGGAATGCGGCGCTTATGAGCAGGAAGCCATGTTGCTGATGCAGCAGGCCGGAATGACAGCTGCCAGCCGTTCAACTACTCCAGGCAGATCAGCGAGCGCAGCTGGTATTGTTCCAGCATCTATCCGTCCGGACATTCCGTCACATGCAGCAGTTAATGAACCGGCATCAGCTATTCGGAATCGTCCGGCAACCCCGGAGGTAACCGCTACTCCTGCACTTCCATTAGCTGAGATTCCTACTGTTCATGTGCTGGAATTCTCTAACAGTACAACTATAGCTTCGATCACTGCGGATACTGGCCAGGGGAATTCCAATTTTAACTCGCTTGAAGCTGAAAGTAATCCTGTAGTCTCTGTATTCACGCTGCTTAGCTGGCTTGAGAACCGGAAGCGGGATTGGGATTCGTTGAAGCGTGTACTGCTGCGCCGGGAGGGTATCCATACCCGGTTGGCAGAGGTGCAGGTAGAACTTGCGGAGAACAGCCGGATCCTGGAGGATTTGAAGCAGCGCAGCAGCAGTCTGCTGCGTGAAGGAGGAGCCGTGGACGGTGAAGATTTTCTGCGGCGTTCGTCGGCGGTACAGCTCCGGGTCGAACTGACAAAATCTATCCGTCAATGGGAACTGGCGATGTTCGGCGGCTGGGAGGGCGGCGGGGCTGAACAGCTGCAGCAGCTTCTGGAGCATCATGATGCCTTTGCGCTGGAACAGGAACGGTCCGCCGCGGAAGATACGGCGGCTAACATTGAAGAAGAACGGAATATGCTCCTGCAGCAGCGGGGTAAGCTGATGCAGGAACGGGAATATTTGAAGGACCGCTGTATGCAGGATACCGTCAATCAGCAGCTGGAGGAACAGCGGACCGCGTTGCGGAGTCTGGCCGGGCAATATGCGGTAAACGCTTTGGCTGCAGAATTGATCGGCCGGACTAGACGGATTTATGAGCAGGAGAAGCAGCCGCAAGTGCTGCAGCTCGCCTCTGCCTACTTCGCGAAGCTGACGCAAGGGGAATACCGGCGGATTGTAATGACACTCGGGCATAAGGAGCTAAAAGCGGAGCATGCTTCCTTAGGGCTTATAGACAGCGGGCTGCTTAGCCGGGGTACTGCGGAACAGCTCTACCTCGCCATCCGGTTGGCCCTAGCCGGGACAATGACCCGTCAGAATAGCCTGCCTCTCCTCTTCGATGATCTGTTCGTCAATTTTGATGAACAACGTCTGTTTGCAGCATTGGCTCTAATCGGTGAGCTGTCGGCCACCCGGCAAATCGTAATGATGACCTGCCACCGCCATGTAGCCGAAGCAGCTGCACGGATTCTTCCCGCTGCTGCGGTAATCACAGTATAAAGGAGCAAGCATAGGCAGAGGGTTCTCCCAGGAACCGTTACCCTATCCGTGAGTATCCGTGAGACAGTGTTCTGTTCCAAGGCCGTTGCCTCTTGCTTTTTTGCTGTTCCAGAAATTTTCATTTTAATCTGCTGTGAATACTATAGCTATAAGGATTGTAAGAGTGTTTTTGTCTTCTGGACAAAGTTATTCTGGAAAATTGGAAGAAGTCTTTCTATCAGAGCTGGAGCTGGGAACTGGAGCTGAAGCTGGGAGTTGGAGCTGGAGCTGAAGCTGGGAGTTGGAGTTGGAGTTGGAGCTGGAGCTGGTACTGTAACTGTAACTGTAACTGTAACTGTAACTGTAACTGGAGCCGTGGCTGATGAATGCGTGTACGGAATATCGGGGGACTTGAAGGACAAGCGTCGAGAGTATGTGGATCCCCGATTCTGCCGCCAGCAGCCAAATGGAGTAAATTAACGGGATAAATCCCCCTGATTCTGCCGCCAGCAGGAAGATTGAGTAAATCAAAGGTATAAATCCCTCTGATTCTGCCACAAGCGTGCAGACCGAGAAAATCAGAGGGATAAATCCCTCTGATTCACATCGGAGCTGGGCCCTTCCCGGGTGTAGGGGGAGGTTAAGTTATTTTCTGATCCGGATCGCTGGCTTTACAGCGACAATAGTGATTCCTTTACTTTCGGGGCTGGGGGGTTCGCCTGTACGCGGCGGCAGCGACGTTGGGGCCCGCAACAGCATGATGACCCAGACCAGGGCCAGGGCACCGAAGATCGGGTAAAATACTCCAAGCAGCGAGCTGAAGCCGAATTGGCTGAACAAATAGCAGATCAGCATGAGCAGCGGCGTTACCAGGGTTGGTGCAATAGGAAGACGCTGTTTCAGCTGCACACTGACTCCATAAATATCGGCAACAAAGGTGCTGAAGATTTCCAGAAAGATCAGCAGGAGATAGATCAGCTGCACAATAGGGCCGAGACGGAAGGCGATGCTGCCCATGGGAACCTCAAACTGCAGGATGCCCGGCATCTGCGAGCTCATAGCAAAATGTGCAGCCAGCAGCATAAACCCAATTCCCAGCCCGCCAAGAACGCCGCCGCGCACCAGGGCTTGTTCATCATCCGTATGCCGGGCCAGCGGAACAAGTACGGCTTGGGCCATTCCGAGGTTAAAGGCAGTATAGAGCAGCGGTGACATCCAAGCGCCAAAGATGCTGCTGTCCGTCTGCAGGAATAGAAAACGCTCCGCACCGGGCAGCCCGAAGGTATTAAAAATAATGATTAGCGACAGAGTAAGCATTAAAGGTACAACCAGACTGTTGATTTGTAAAATTCCGTTAATCCCGCGTTTCAGCAAAAAATAAGATCCAAGAATAGTAATCAGCAGTCCGGCTTGATAGGGGAGCCCTAGATGCTCCTGAAAAATGGCTCCAGCCCCTGCTAACATGATACTGTTCACCCCGATCAGGATAACCATCGTAAAGAGACTGATGCTGGCGCCTGCTTTTTCACCAAACAGATGCCGGTTGAAATCCTCATACGAATCCGCTTCAATCCGCCGGGCAATAATCATCATCTTGGTACCCAGCCAAATGAACAGCGCAGTCGATAACAGGATGGTCAGGAGTGCAAAGTGGCCGTACCGGGTGAAAAAACGGAGAATCTCCTGCCCGGTAGCAAAGCCGGCGCCTACGATGGTGCCGATGTAGGTGAAAGCAATTTGCAGCGTGCGGACATGCGATTTCATAGCTCCCCTCCTTTAGTCCTCTAATTATAAAATGGGCAGCGCCCGCAGGATTGCCTTGTGCAGTCCGTATAGTACAGGTTATGATGATGAGCAGAAGGACATGACTTCCGCCTAATGAAATGAGCAATCAGGAAAGTGGAACGTCTGGAATTATAAAGGTAATGGAGGTACACAGTCATGGAAGTTTTGAAACAGCGGATTTTGCAGGAAGGGGTTGTCCTTTCGGATCAGGTGCTGAAGCTGGATGCTCTGCTTAACCACCAGGTTGATCCTATCCTTACGATGGAAATGGGACGGGAGTTTGCCGGGAGATTTGCGGATGCCGGTGTTACACGTGTGGTTACCGTGGAGTCCTCGGGTATTGCCGTGGCGTTTGCCACCGCATTGGAAATGAAGGTGCCGCTGGTGTTCGCCCGCCGCAAAAAAACGCTGCTGGCCGATCCCGACGCGCTATGCGAGCGGGTTCCGTCGTTCACCAAAGGAATCGTGACCGATATTATGCTATCCCGCCAATATATCTCGCCAGATGATAAAGTTCTCTTTATCGATGATATTATCGCTAACGGTGATGCTGCACGCGGACTTATCAAGATTATTCAGCGTTCCGGGGCTGAACTGGTCGGGCTGGGTGTTGTCGTTGAGAAATGCTTCCAGGCAGGAGCACGTACAATTAGAGAGCAGGGCATCCGGCTTGAGTCTCTTGTCCGCATCACCTCGCTTGAAGACGGTAAGGTTGTCTTTGGCGAATAACCCATGACAATTAACAGAACCAAGGCCTATTTTTAAAACATCTTCTTTTCACCCTATAACTTTTCCTTTATAATAAGCATTAGACATAGGAGAGGAGGCGTCACAATGGGGAAAGAACCGGTGACAGAGCAATTTTTTATTGATAAACTAACCGAGGCCAAGGATCATTTCGAGCGTGCGCTGGATTGTAAACACACAGAGTTCGACGACCTGTATCCCTATATGATTGAACATCCTCAATTTTTCTGGTACAAACGTTATGTCGCATGGTCGGAACTTTTGACTATCACTAGTCTGTGTCAAGAACTGGATTTCAACTGGAAAGAGAATTTCACAGAAAATCAGGTTGAGTATCTGGAACAACGTGTGATGTCCGCTAAAGTTCTTGATTTCTGGTTTGAGAAGAATGAAGCGCTGATATAGGAATTTGGTTAAGCAGGCAAGACCCAAATGAGCTATCATTTGGGTCTTTTTTTGGATACAAGGGTGTTATCTATTTCAGAATGATACATGCTATAACCGAAGGGGGTTTACAAGCTTATGATTAGCGATGAACAGCTGGATGCCTACCGCATTTCCGGCGAGAAAATACGTGTCATTCGTGATGCTCTGGAGAGCAATGATGTCAAAGGCATCATTCTGGCTTGGGATGATTCTCAGGTGATGGTGCGCCGTCCCAATAAACGTGTAGTGAAGCTCGACCGCAACTACATATTCCAGCCCTTCTCGGAACCGAGACAGGCTTTTGAAGAATTATAGGATTACTCTCGAACAACAGATGCAGCCCCCATCCAATAGGACGGGGGCTGCATCTGTTGTGTTGTGAAGATAGCCATCAAAGTTAGATGGACATTGCCATCTGTTCTACGCTTTCCGGTTTAGGCAGAACGGCGAGCTCAAGATTCAGTCCCAGGTAAGCGCGCATGCGCTGCATCATCTCACTGCGGAAGCCGGGCCATTGGATATTGATCTCACCAGTGTAGCCCCGGCAGGTATATTGAGCTTCAACGCCGCGCTGATCCTGGCGGACAGTAGTGATCTTCAAATTACGGGAGGTCAGCTCACGCGTTACTTCCTGGAGCATTAGAGAGGTCTTCTTAGTTGCACCGGACACCAGCTCCATATAGAGCTGAGGAGTCTTGAACAACCCGCTCTTGCCGATGACCCGGCAATCACGTTCAAATACTTTATGAATAAACGTTAGCAGCAAGTAGCTTCTGACAAGGGATAGTTCGTCTTTAGTTATATCTTCAGGAATAGTTGGTGTGTTTAGTGTAGATCTGTTGGTAGTCGCCATTATAAATCACCTCATTTATAGTATGCGAACCTTTGTTCTTATTATACCTCTAATTTATAATTAAAAGCAATAAATATCCAAAAATTAATAAAACAATTGAAAAATAAAAAAAAGGTTGACTCTAATTTCTCCACATGTTAAGATCTATCTTGTGGCCGCGAGAGCGAGTCAACATAATATGCGGTCGTGGCGGAATTGGCAGACGCGCACGGTTCAGGTCCGTGTGGTAGCAATATCGTGGAGGTTCGAGTCCTCTCGACCGCATCATGGATTTAATAAAGGCATGTATAATCACCCTTTCGGTGTTATACGTGCCTTTTTGTATGTTTGAAATTAATATCCTATCCCCGTAGTTCGATCTCCTTGGTGTGATACAATTCGTTTTAGAAGTAAATGAATATGATTGATATATGTCAGCTATATTGATATGATTGATATATATCAATTAAACTATACATCAATGTTGTTCCTATAAAAAGAAAGGTGAGGAAATTGCAGAGAAACACCTCAGAAAATGCTCCAAGGGAGCAGCTTGAAGAGGCATTAGGAGAGCAGTTGAATGCACTGCTCAGTGCCTCGCATGCCATAAATGTCAGAGCCGCAGCCCGCTTCGATGCTTCATTACAGCCTGCTGCATTTCATCTAATCCGGTGGCTGTACGCTTACGGGCCGGCCAGTGCTGCTGTGCTGGCGGATTCTACGGCCATGGACCGCAGCTCGGTCAGCCGGTTGATCAAACAACTGGAGTCTTTGGGTTATGTGCGCAGAGAGGCCTCTCCTGAGGATGGCCGGGCTATTCTTTTGTCATTGACTGAGTATGGGCAGCAAATGACGGTTGAAGCGCTTAAAGAGAAGGGATCTTTGTTTTATGAGCGGATTGCCGGCTGGGAAGACAAGCAGCTGCATGAATTTATTGAACTGCTTAGAAAGTTTAACGGCTTGGAGGGTTAGCCGGGAGGTTCCATACTCTGGTAAAATGATGGAGCGAATAGCTTAGAGGCCTAGGGGAAAGGATTCAAGTGTGTTAGATTCGGATAGGGGGAAGTCTGTTGATTATAGAAAAATTGGATGAGGTTCGAAAAGAAGAGTTCCTGAACTTCTGCCGGAAACACCGGAATGAGCTGGATGATTCTTTTTTGTATGAGGAAGACCTTGCGGAATATGAGCCTAATGCCGAGAATCCTACTTACATTGCGCTGAATCCGCAAGGATCAGTCGCTGGAGCGGCCTCGCTGATACTGAATGATTACAGCCGCAGAGGCCGGAAAGCCCGGTTCCGTATTCTGCATGCGGAAACAGATGATCCGGCACTATACCGGGAGCTGCTGCATGCGGTCCTTCAGCATACTGAAGGGCTGGATAAGCTTAATATTTTTGTTCCGACGGTAAATACGGGAGATATGGATAAGCTGACAGCGGCGGGTTTTACGGTCGAAAGATATTCCTACCTGCTTGTCCGGGACGAGGAAGTACTGCCTGAAATCAGTATCCCGCAGGAGTATGAGCTAAAGCCTTTTCGGCCTGGAGCCGATGAAGCCGTCTGGTGTGAGGTCAGAAATGCCGGCTTCGCCAAGCTTAAGGGGAGTGAGACGCCGGCGACTCCGGATATGGTGAGTTCCATGATTGCCGGAGCGGATTATATCGAGGGCGGAATGCTGCTGCTGTATCACGGCGGCAAGGCTGTCGGGATTGTGCGCGGGGCCGATGATGAGTACAATGATACGCCGATTATGAATATTGGACCGGTGGCGCTCCTGCCTGAATACCAGGGCAAAGGACTTGGTCGAGTGCTGCTTAGAGCAGCGCTGCATCTCTCAAGAAACAAGGGCTATACCCGCAGCATCCTGTGTGTGAATGCGGAGAATGAACGGGCACAAGCATTGTACAGCGGTGAAGGCTTTAAGCAGGTGGAGGCAGCCGCCTGTTACAAATATGATTTGACGGTACAATAGCAAAACATAACAAGACACTTTACGTGAGCAGAGCAGCGATTTTCCTATTACCGGAGAATCGCTGCTCTTCGTTTTTGGCGCATTCTTGCTTGTTTCTGCAGATTATATGCAATGTCAGCCTTCGCAGCTCATCATCCCAATTTCCATAATTTCAATAAAAAGCAGGATAATTTCGTTCTGTGTAGAAAATTTTTACATAATAATATTTAATTTGGTTAATTTTTCGAATCGAAAGGAATATGCCTATGAAAACGCTGGTTATTGTGGATGATGAGCCGTCGGTGATCAACGGGCTGCGCACCTATGTCGATTGGGCCGGGCAGGGAATCGAGCTGATTGGTACTGCTGACGACGGGGATACAGGACTTGCGCTCATCCGCGAACTGCGGCCGGACATTGTGCTGACCGATGTGCAGATGCCGGCAATGGATGGAATAGCAATGGCGGCGGAGGTCCGTGCACTGCTGCCTGACACCAAAATTGTGTTCATCAGCGGGCATAATGATGCCGAATATCTGCGATCAGCGCTGCAGATGCATGCGGCGGATTATATTTTTAAGCCGGTGAGCCGTAAAGAATTATCGGTGGTGATGGGCAAAGTGACAGCAGCGCTGGACGCGGAGCAGAGGGAGCGGCAGCTGGTGAAGGATATGCAGGTTAAGCTGACGCAGAGCATGCCGCTGCTTCGTGAGAAATTTCTGCTGTCTGTGGTCAGTGACAACATCCATCCGGAACGGGTTCATGACAAGCTGGTTTTTCTGGGACTGCAGAGCCTTAATACGGACAGCTACATCATTATGGTTATAGTGATTGATGATGTGCCGCAGGTGATGGATGTCCGCACCGAGCAGGATAAACAGCTCTTATCGTATACCGTGCTGAATATAATTCAGGAGCTTATAGACGAGCAAATGCGCGGAGTTACTTTTGAAAAAGAGCCGGGGGAGTATGTCGGTATTCTCCTGCCCGGCCACAGGTTCTCGGAAGATGATCTGCTGCAGCTGGCGGAATTGGTCCGGAATAACCTTCGCAAGTGGCTGAAGCTGAGTGTGACCATCGGAGTCGGAGAGGGGGTAAGCAGCCTTTCCGAGCTGCCGGCATCCTATAGGCAGGCCCGGGGAGCCGCTGACCAGAAATGGTACCTGGGTAAAAACCGGATTCTCACAATGGATAACATCGAATCCGCAGAGAACCTCCGCTACCGGTTTGAGCCGGAATGGGGAGAACGGATTCTGACCTCGATCAAATCGGGGGATAACAGCCGCCTGCATGCAGATCTAGCTGAAATGTTCGGCCTGCTGGAGAAAAACCGCGGGCAGGGTCCGCGTTATGCACAGAACGTCAGTCTGCATCTGATTCTTCAATCCGGCCAGGTGCTTCTGGAGCTGAACGGGATGACGGCAGAGTGGGAGCAGCGGGAGCTGGCGGCCTGGAAAGCGGTGTCCCGGCAGGAGACGATGCAGGATCTGCTGATGTTCACAGAATCATATTTACAGCAGGTCTGCGAATTCGTGCAGGTCAAGCGGAGCGGTAAAGCGAGTGAGACAATTGCGCGGGTCCGCCGCCTGATCGAGGCGCGATATGCCGAGAATTTGACCGTAGCTGATATCGCAGCCGGGGTATATCTCAGTCCCACTTATGTCAGGCTGCTGTTCAAGCAGGAGACAGGAGAAACGCTGTTCGAATACTTAACGAAGGTTAGGATCGAGAAGGCCAAGCAGCTGCTGGTTGACCCCCAGAACAAATTCTATGAGGTGTGTTATGCGGTAGGCTATACCGATCCCAGCCACTTCAGCAAGCTGTTCAAAAAAATGACCGGCTTTACACCAAGCGCCTACCGGGAGCAGCATCGATAGATTCGTGCAATGGAAGGAAGGGAGAGTTCTATGCGGTTTGGCTGGAATTATCTGAAAGGCCTTCTCCAGGGGATTCTGGCGGCACGAAAATGGCTGCTGGCATACATCCTGCTCATTCTGCTGCCTGTCTCCATTCTGCTGGCGTCCTTTTATACGCGTTCCAACAGGATCCTGGAAGAGGAGGTCACCCGCACGATGCAGCTAACGTTGAAGCAGGCGGGACTGAATTTAACCTATAAACTGGAACATATCCGTGACAGCAGCAATTCTGTTTTTATGAATCAGATCCTGTATGAGAATCTCCAGCGGCGAAGCAGCATCACTGACCAGCTCAAACAGATCAAGGAGCTGCGTAATCTGGCTGAGACTGCCAAGGAGAACGGGGATATTTTCCGGACGCGGTTTTTTGTAGACCCTTCCCGGCTGTATGCAGGAGACAGAGTGAACTTATACAAGTTGAACGACATTAAGCAATATCCTTGGTATGCAGCTGTGATGGAAGCGGGCGGGGGGATGGTCTGGACCGGAGTATATCAGGAGAGCTATAGCGATATAGGGGTCAAAAAAATCTTTTCTGTAGCCCGAATGCTGCGCAATCCGCAGAATTATGAAGAGATCGTCGGCGTTCTGGTTATGGATGTTTCCGAAGAGCTGATCGGTGAGATTCTGTCGGAGCTGCATTTCTCGGATACCTATGCTCCTTATCTGCTGGACGGGGCCGGAAATGTTATCTATAGTTCCGTCGAAGCGGACGCTGGTCCGGCTTCGTCAGCCGCAATGCTGCCAGCGGAGCTGCTGGATACGATCCGGCACTCGGAGGAAGGCATTCAGCAGAGTAAGGACGGCCGCAAAGCTGTAAACGTAGTCTATACCACCATCGGTCCGTCCGGGTGGAAGCTGGTGGCCAGGGTAGCCCAGTCCGAAATTTCGCACCGGGCCACGGCGCTGAACCAGTTTACCAGTATAGCTACTCTCGCGGGGATCACCATTCTTTTTCTGGTCCTCTCTTTTGTCCTGCTGATGTTCATGACCCAAAGCATGCAGCACAGGGTGCAGATGATTCTGAAGATGATCCGCAAGGAAGGGATTGGATGGCTGGAAGAGCGCCGCTCCATGCCGGATGGCGATTTCCGGCTCCTGGAACGCAGCGTGGATCATCTGATTCATAAAGTCAACAATCTGATGGAGGAGTCGTATCAGGCCAAAATGCAGGAACGGGAGGCCCAGCTCCGGACGCTTCAGGCGCAGATAAATCCCCATTTTCTGTACAATGCCCTTGATATGATTAACTGGTCGGCCATCTCGCATGATGCGGAGGATACCAGCCAGATGATTGAAGCGCTGGCGCATTATTTCCGGCTCAGCCTCAATAAAGGGCGTGATAACGTCAGCATTAGCGATGAGCTGGAGCTCGCCAAAGTCTTTTTGGAGATTCAGCAGAACCGTTTTCCGTCTACCTTTACGTTCACCATTGAGGCCGGGCCGGGACTCGAGTCGTATATTATTCCCAAGCTTACCCTGCAGCCGCTGGTGGAGAATGCACTGCTTCACGGCATCCGCAAAACCAAAGATAAACAGGGGACGATCACCATTGCTGCCCGGCTGGATCAGGATACCGTTGTGCTCACCGTCTCCGATGACGGCATCGGCATGAGCCCTGAACAAGGGCAGCGTCTGCTGCGCGAGCCTTCCTCGGAGAAGCAGGATAACGGTTCGTCCGGCTCCTTTGGCCTCTACAATGTCAACGAGCGTATCCGTTATTTTGCCGGCAACCGCTACGGATTGTCCATCGATTCGGAACCCGGAAAAGGGACGGTCGTCATGGTAAGAATTAAAGCGGTTACATCGGAGTGAAGCCAGCAGAATATACAGTCGCCAGAGACCAGAAATAATCGGATTACCACCTACAATACCCCCTGGATGAACTCGTATAATCATCTCATAAACCAGGTGGAGGTGAGTAACTTGGGCACAGGTGTCACGGATTTGAAGCGGAAGAATAATGTCAAGAGGGCCAGGACCCGTTCAGTCAGCAAGTGGAGGCTGGCCTGGAGAAACAGGGATTATTATGTACTGCTGATTCCAGGACTCCTGTTTCTGCTGCTCTTCAAATATACACCGCTCTACGGCGTACTGATTGCGTTTCAGGATTTTAATATTTTTGAGGGGATCAGAGGCAGTGAATGGGTCGGGCTTGAGCAATTTCATAAGCTGATCCAGTCGGAGGAATTTGGTAGGGTATTCATGAATACTCTGCTGATCAGTGTGTATAAAATTGTGCTGCTGTTTCCGTTTCCGATTTTTATCGCACTGGTGCTGAACGAGGTCAGGCTGATGTTCTTTAAGCGGACGATCCAGACGATCATTTATTTGCCGCATTTTCTCTCGTGGGTGATTATCTCGGGGTTATTCGTGACTATTCTATCGACCTCCGGGGGGCTGGTCAACAATATCATCCAGTCATTCGGTGGTGAGCCCATCAGTTTTTTTGTTAGCAATGAGTATTTCCGCAGTCTGGTTGTGTTCACGGCAGGGTGGAAGGAGACGGGCTGGAATGCCATTGTTTTTATTGCCGCCATCGCCGGAATAGACCAGGAGCAATATGAAGCCGCTGCCATTGACGGGGCGGGCAGAATCCGCAGAATGCTGCATATTTCGCTCCCGGGTATCCTGCCTACCGTGGTGCTGATGTTCATTCTCCGCCTCGGTTCAGTGCTGGATGCAGGGACAGAGCAGATTCTCACCATGTACAATCCGGTTGTCTATGAAACCGCTGATGTCATCGGGACCTTCGTGTACCGCATCGGCCTAGGCAAAATGGATTACAGCTTCAGCACTGCCGTCGGTCTGTTCAACTCGGTTGTCGGTTTTATCCTGATTATCTCAGGCAACTATATCAGCCGGAAGCTGCTGAAGCGCGGGATCTGGTGAGCGGGAAGGGAGAGTGGAAAGATTGACGAAACGAACCAAGGGCGATCTGGTGCTGGACACGGCTGTGTATTTCTTCCTGATTCTCATGGGTGTCATCATGCTGCTGCCGCTGATCAACGTGCTATCGAAGGCTGTCAGTGCGGAATGGGCGATCACCTCCGGGAAGGTAGGCATCCTGCCTGTAGGCTTCCAGCTAGATACGATGAAGGAGGTCATCTCCTCCTCAACGTTCATCCGGGCCTTCGGAGTCTCGGTAGGCGTTACTGTAGTCGGAACCGTAATCTCTATCCTCATGACTGCGCTAACCGCGTACCCGTTATCGAAGCGCCTGCCGGGCATACCGTTTATTATGGTGCTGTTCATTTTCACCATGCTCTTTAGCGGAGGGCTGATCCCAAACTACCTGCTGATGCGGCAGCTGCATCTGATCAACAATCTTTGGGTTCTGATTTTGCCGGGAATGATCAGTGTGTTCAATCTGCTGGTGATCAAGAGCTATTACGAAAGCCTGCCTGAAGCACTTGAAGAGTCGGCACGAATCGACGGGGCCAAAACTTATACGATTCTGTTCCGCATTATCCTGCCGCTCAGCATGCCGGTCATTGCGACGATTGCCTTGTTCTATGCGGTGGGATTCTGGAATGATTATTTTGGCCCGATGATTTATATCAATGATACGGCGCTTAAGACGCTGCAGCTCTATCTGCAGGACGTTGTGATGGATGCCAGCGCAGCGAATGCCGTGAACAAAAGTGTTGATGATCTCATGAACATGTCTCCCGAAGGAATCCGTGCGGCAACAGTAGTTGCTTCGACGGTACCCATCCTGTTTGTGTATCCGTTCCTGCAGAAGTATTTCATTAAGGGCGTGCTTATCGGCTCCGTCAAAGGCTGAGCCGTGATCCATTATTTAGAGGAGGGTTTTACGTATGAAGTATAAAAAAGGCTGGTCTCTTCTGCTCTGCACCGGGCTGCTGCTGGCAGCCGCAGGTTGTGGCTCATCGGGTAACAACGGGAACGGAAATAAAGAATCTGCAGAGGCGACAAAGGCTCCGGCTAGCGCTGCAGCCACTACCGCGCCAACGGAAGACTCAGGCAAGCCTGAATTGAAATCGCTTAATTTGTGGTCGAAGGATGATTATAATACGTATCCGCTCGCCAAGGTCATCGAAGAGAAGACGGGTTATAAAGTGAAATATGAAATGCTGCCCGCCGACAAAGCAATGGATAAGCTGAACCTGCTGATTTCGTCCGGCGAACCCTATGATGTCATTACGATTTCCGGTGAAAAGGCTGTATACACGGACTATGCCAAAATGGGAGCGCTGGTCGATCTGACCCCGCTCATTGATAAATATGGACCGAATATTAAGGCATCCATCTCGGAGGCATCCTTCGATGCGGTGAAAGTGGACGGCAAAATCTTTGCCATCCCGAACAGCTCCTCGCAATTCGCCGGCGCCGACCTGATGATCCGCCAGGATTGGCTCGACAAGCTGGGCCTGAAAACACCGACCACCCTGGATGAATTCACCGAAGTACTGAAAGCGTTCAAGGAAAAAGATCCAGGCGGCAACGGCAGCAGCGGTGCTCCGATGTCGATAGACGGCGCCCTCGCTACGACAGCCAATATTACCGGCGCCTTCGGCATCGGCACAAGCTGGAATAAACTCGACGGCAAGCTGGTGCCGCCGCCGCTGCACCCGGGCTTCAAGGAATATCTCACGTATATGGCTGACCTGTATAAACAGGGTCTGCTTGACAAGGAGTTTGCCGTCAATAAGGATGCTACCCTGAAGGAGAAATTCACCAGCGGCAAAATCGGCGTCATTCAGCTGCCCTGGTATGATATTCCGAGCGTGGCCGATGCCCTGAACGCCAATTTTCCGGATGCCAAGTTTGCATATCTTCCGGCCTTGAAGGGTAAAGACGGGCAAATGGGTCTTGGCATGAGCGGAGGCTTTGACCGCCTGACCTTTATCCCGAAATCTGCCAAACATCCCGAGGATGCCATCAAGTGGATCAATGCCAAGCTGGATAAAGACACCTTCAAGCTGATCGCCATCGGGGAAGAAGGCAAACATCATACGTACAAAGACGGCATCTACAGCCCGATCCTGCCGCTGTTCACAGATGAACGGGGTAATGCCAGCAACTATCTCACCGGTATAGATGAGAAGCTCTACCCGATCTACTGGCAGGCCCGTGTCCAGAAGGATGCACGCTTGTTCGCGGGCTTCTCGTATCTGAACAATGAACTGCCTGCTGAAGCGCGGATTGCCGATCCGCTTGCACTGGCGCCGTCGCTTCCTGAATATTCTAAGAACAACGCTTCACTGAATCAGATGATCAATGATTTTGCTGTAAAAGTAATTGTCGGTGAGGAATCTCCGGATGCCGTGGACGCTTTTGCCGAGAAGTACAAAGCAGCCGGCGGGGAAGCCAGCTACAAAGAGGTAAACGACTGGTACGCGGCTAGCGGTAAATAAAAGAAAAAATATAAGATGAATTTGGGAACAAACATAAAGGTAACAGTAACGGAGGGGATTTTGGAACTGGAGGAGCGTTAGCGTCCGCCTTTGTCTACAGATTTCCACCACTAAGAGTGGTATTAATAAATGAAATCTGTAGACAACAGCGGCTGGAAGTCCAAATATCACCGCAGTTACGACTATACCAAATGTATAACGCCAAACTCGTCTTATATTGCAGGAGGAGATCAAATGAAAACCTACCGGATGCGGATCAGCGAGGTTCCGCTTCAGGATGATTGGGATGTCATTGTTGTCGGAGGCGGTCCGGCCGGTTGTACAGCAGCTGCCGCAGCCGCGCGGGAAGGTGCAAGAACGCTGCTGATTGAAGCGACGGGAAGTCTGGGCGGGATGGGTACCTCGGGGCTTGTGCCGGCCTGGTGTCCTTTCTCTGATATGGAGCAGATTATCTACAGAGGGCTGGCCATGAAAGTGTTCGAGGCGCTGAAGGCGCAGATGCCGCATGTGGCTAAGGACGCGATGGACTGGGTGCCGATTGAGCCCGAGAAGCTGAAGGTGATCTACGATGATCTGGTCCAGGAGGCAGGAGTGACCGTATTATTCAACACGTTGCTGGGTTCGGTGGAAACAGAGCCGGAGGGCAGAGTTACCGCCCTGATTACGGCTAACAAAAGCGGACTCCAGGCACTCCAGGCCAAGGTTTATATTGATTGCACGGGCGATGCCGATGTTGCAGCCTGGGCGGGGGCGGAATACCTCAAAGGTGATACGGCGACCGGTGACCTAATGCCGGCTACACACTGCTTCAATCTGGGCAATGTGGATGAGTATGCTTATCTGAACGGTCCGCTGCTGCACAATAACAATAAGCAGAGCCCCATCTTCGATATCCTCCGGTCAGGCAAATATCCGCAGATTCCGGATTCGCATATCTGCAACAATATAATCGCGCCGCGCACAGTAGGTTTTAACGCCGGACATTTATGGGATGTGGACAATACGGATGCTTACTCGGTATCGGCTGCGCTGATGCAGGGCAGAAAGCTGGCGGCTGTCTACCGGGATGCGCTTGCGGAATTTATGCCGGCTTCCTTTGGCAGTGCTTTTGTCGCCAGTACAGGTTCGCTTATGGGTGTACGGGAGACGCGGCGGATTACCGGTGACTATATTCTTAGTGTCGATGATTATGTGAACCGCCGCAGCTTTGAGGACGAGATCTGCCGTAACAGTTACTTTATTGATATCCATGGAACAGAAAAAGAAGAGAAGCAGGCCGGAGGCAAGCCGGAGGTGATTAAGCGGTATGGCCCCGGTGAATCCCATGGTATTCCCTACCGCTGCCTGACACCCCGCTCCCTGCAAAATGTGTTGGTAGCCGGACGCTCCATCTCTTGTGTGCGCGAGGTTCAGGGCAGTGTCCGGGTGATGCCGGTCTGCCTGGCTATGGGGGAAGCGGCGGGAATTGCAGCAGCGCTGGCAGCACAGCTTCCGGGTCATGATGTCCATACTGTCGATGTTAAGATCCTGCGCAGACGGCTGAAGGAGGAGGGTGCCTATCTGCCAGATCCACCGGTGGCACAAGCCAGAGAGTCTGCTGATCCATCGCAGAATGGGGCTTTTAAATATCACTAAGGAAGTGTGGGTGTATGCACTCTGGTCCGGCGGTTTCGCAGAATGGCGTTGATCTCTCCGCCGGCCAGAATGATGATGGAGCTGATATACAGCCAGATCAGCAGGATCATTACACCGCCAAGACTTCCGTAGGTTTTGGTGAAATCGCTGAACTGGTTGACATATACGGAGAACAGCACGGAGGTAGCGATCCAGCCGATCGTGGAGAAGAAGGCTCCCGGCATCACTTCCTTTAGCCGCAGTCTGCGGCTGGGAGCAATCCAATACAGCAGGGTGAACACCACGAACATCACGAAGAGAGGAACGGCATATTGCAGCAGATCCCAGAGCTTTTGCAGACCATAAGGCAGATCAGCCAGTAAAAACACCTGTGTCTTCAGCCAGCTGCCGAGAACGAGCAGCAGAATGCTGACCAGCACCACAAAGCCGATGAACAGGGTGGCGAGGAAGGCAATCCCCCTAACTTTCCAAAACACCCTGCTCTCATCAATATCATAGGCGCGGTTCAGCCCCTTGATGATCGCGTTGACACCTTTGGAAGCAGCCCACAGAGTAGCCAGCATCCCGAAGGACAGCAAGGCCTGGCTCCGCCCCTCGGAGACATCCTGCAGAATCTCTTCAATAATGGAGACGGCTTCCGCCGGCATAATTTGCTCTAGCTGCTGGATTTTATCCTCCAGGGAAATATTGGCGTACCCGATGAGTGTCATAATAAAGATCAGAAACGGAAACAGGGAGAGAATAAGATAATAGGTTAATTGCGCACTAATCCCCTGTACATCATCGTTTTTTATTTTTTGGAACAGTTCTTTTAGAAAAGAGTACACCCCGGCCGCATTCTTCTTCATAATTCCCTCCTCAGCTTCTTCTATAATATGCACCAGCCTGTCTTTAATATTATTATTAACCTAAATTCAGCGGACTCTATAGTCTTCCAATATCCTGCAAATGTTTTTTCTGGGAAATGAAGGACCTCACAGCTTTTCTTCCCGCAATCCAGTTTAATACGGATATATGGAGATTTGTGAAGCCTATAACTGGAAAAGGGGAATGTTGATGAAGACGCTTGCATCCGCGGATTTAAAGGTTATCAAAAACTGGATGTACCGCAACGCCCGTCCGCTGGATCTGGCACGGTGGAAATTTCATTTCGAAGCCGGAGGTGTGGAGGCTGTGCTGGAAGCGCTGGCTGCTTACCAGAATGAGGACGGAGGCTTCGGACATGCGCTGGAGGCAGATGCCTGGAATCCGCATTCCTCGCCGATCCAGACAGCCACAGCCGTAGAGAGGCTGCTGGAGGTTCATTTTCAAGATAACAGCCACCCGGCCGTTCAAGGCATATTGAAGTATCTGGACAGTGGTGCCGAGATGGACGGGAACACGTGGATGAATGTAGTTGCCTCCTTTAACGATTATCCCCACGCGCCATGGTGGCATACAACCTCCAGCAGCACTGCCCGCAGCATCTTTAATCCGACGGCCATCCTGGCCGGCTTCATTCTGCGCTTTGCGGACAGGGACAGCAGGCTCTATGAACGAGGCTTGGGCATCGCCAAGGAACTGGAGGAGCTTTTTTTGCAGGATCCCCATATCGAAATGCATCCGCTGTTATGTGTAGTTAAACTGCTGGAGTGCATTGGCGAAGCCGGTGTGCAGGAACAGTTTGCTTACACTGAACTGAATGCTGCCGCCGGGAAGCGGATCACTGAGCTGCTGGAGCGGAATGCCTCGGATTGGAGCGGCTACAGCTGCAAGCCCTCGTTCTTCATCAAAACCCGGGAAAGCTTGGGCTTCACGGACAACGCAGTCTTGCTGGAGAAGGAACTGGATTATACGCTGGATATCAGAAATCAAGAGGGTGTATGGGATCTGACCTGGAGCTGGGATGGCTTTGAACAGGCGTTTGCTATCAGCGAGAACTGGTGGAAAGCAAGTATAGTGATTGAGAAACTGCTGTTTTTGCGCGCCTTCGGACGACTAGGCTAAGGATTATCAGCAATAAATCAGCAAGCAGAGCAGTAGTCTCCCATTAATGGAGAATCGCTTCTCTGCTTTTTTGTTACCCTCGCACCGCTGCAAATTCACGCGCATAAATCTCCTGAATCTTATTCAGGACAGCCGGGCCCTGGTCGGCAAATTTAAGCTTGGATACCTCGTCCTTGATCAGGAAGACCCCGGGCTCATTCTTATGCTTGCCAAGCGCTGCATTGTACAGCAGTCCGGCACCGTAGCTCGGATGCGGGAAGAACATTTTAATAATCGGCCGCAGCCAGAAGGGAAGGCCGGATTTTTTGCCGCCGCGGATCGTATTGTTGCCTCCGGGGTCGGCGCTGCGGATCATGATTCCCTCATTCGCCAGCTGTGGAGCCATTTCTTTTGTCCATAGGGAAAGAGCCATTTTGGAAGTGGCATAGGGGCCAAAAAGCTTCTTGAACGCTGCCGGACGTTCCAGCTGGGCAGGGTCAAACTTCTTGAGGCTGAGCGTAGCATTGGAAGAGGTATTTATGACTGTTCTCAAAGAGCCCTTAAGCAGCAGCTCCTTCAGTTCCATGGTGATAATGTACGGGACAACGGCCTGCAGTTCGAAATGCATCTCACGCCCCTGTTTGGAATAGCTCAGCTCCGGGAAGCTGCCGCCGGCGTTGTTGAACAGCAGATCCAGACGCGGCTCGCCAAGCCTGATCTCATCTAAAGCAGTACGCAGACTGCCATAATCGGACAGGTCTGCTGTGTAAATCCGCAGCTGTCTGCTGCTTAGTGCAGCACGGATCTGATCATCATCAGCGGGAAAAGCGGAACGGATCAGAGCCGCGATCTGCCAGCCCTCGGCAAGCATCCGGCGGGTCAGCGCAAGGCCGATGCCGTTGTTAGCACCTGTGATCAGCGCGGTTTCAGGTTTAAGTTGTATAGTCATCTTAATCTCTCCTTATCTTTATTATCAAGACCAGATAGGCTGTGTGCTGTCGCTGCTTATCTGTGAATTGCGCTCATTGTATAACTTGGAGACGACTCCAAGTCAAGCGGTTGAAATGGCCGAAAAAGCAGCTTGACTTGGAGCTGACTCCAAGTTATACAATATAAATCATTAAGGAGCTGGAGGTGGCAAGATGAGTGAGGCAGGTGTGATGACTAGCGGGTACTCCATCAAAGCGGCATCAGAGCTTACAGGAATTAGCGAGGATACAATCCGGTATTATGAGAAGATTGGACTCCTGCCCCGGGCACAGCGGAAAGAAAACAGTCACCGGGTATACAGTGAGGGGGATGTTGAGCTGATGAAGCTGATATCTTGTCTGAAAAAGACGGGAATGCCGCTCGATGAGATGCGTCCGTATCTGAATCTGTCGCGTGAATCCAATCTGTCAGAATATCCTGAGCTGTATGACAAGATTCAGACCCACAAGCGGAATATCCTGGATCAGATTGCTTCCTTGCAGCAGATTGTGGATTTTATTGACACCAAGGTCAGCGAGGGCAGCTTTCGAGAGAAACAAAGGAATGAGGATTGTATTCTTACAGGGGATGTTAAACGCATGCCAGTCCGAAAAAAATAGAATTTGGTGAATCAAGCGCTCCAATCTGCCGGGATTGGGGCTTTTTTAATTGCCCGCTGCCGTTTTCTTGCTTACAATAAGTAGCGGTTGGAAAAAGGAGGAAATCAAGATGAGACAGATTACTTATTCCCCGTCCAAGTATATTCAGGGCGAAGGGGAGATTGCCAGGCTGGGCGTTTATTGCTCGCAGATGGGAGCCGGGGCGGCTTATGCCATTATAGACCCGTATATTCTCGGCGTATATGGTCAAGAGATCCGAAACAGCTTTGCAGAGGAGTTGCTGCCGCTGACAGAACGTGAATTCCAGAGTGAATGCAGTATGAACCAGGTGGAGCAAATTGTTGCCGGGCTCGAGCTTAACAGCGTAGGGGTCATACTGGGAATCGGCGGCGGCAAGACATTGGATACGGCCAAAGCCGTCAGCCATTATGCGAACCTGCCGTTGCTCCTCGTGCCAACGGTGGCTTCCACCGATGCCCCCTGTAGCGCCGTGTCGGTGTTGTACACCGAAGAGGGAGCCTTTGACCGTTACTTGTCTTTACGGCGGAGTCCGGATATCGTTATCGCAGATGTCGGGCTGATTGCAAAGGCACCGGCCAGATTGCTGGCGGCAGGCATGGGCGATGCCCTCTCCACCTTTTACGAAGCTAGAGCGTGCCGCAAGTCGGGGGCTATCACAGAGGCCGGGGGGACAAGCTCCATCGCTGCTTTCTCGCTTGCCCGGGCCTGCCTCGAGACGGTTCTATCGGAAGGGGCAGAGGCCCTGCGGGATGCCCGGCAAGGAATTGCTTCTGAGGCAGTTGCCCATATTGTCGAAGCGAATATTTACCTTAGCGGCATCGGGTTCGAAAGCGGCGGCCTTGCTGCAGCCCATGCTATCCACAACGGACTGACGCTGCTGGAAGAATGCCGTCATATCCTGCACGGGGAGAAGGTCGCCTTCGCGACCCTTGCACAGCTGATGCTGGAGCAGGCGCCGGAAGAGGAAATCTCTGCTGTGGTCAGCTTCTGCCGTGAGACAGGCCTTCCGGTGACCCTCGAACAAATGGGACTTTCCGGTATTGCACCTGAGAAGCTTATGGGTGCAGCGGCGGCCAGCTGTGCAGTGGACGGCCCAATGGGCAATATGCCGTTTACTGTTACCCCGCAGGATATATATGAAGCTATTGCTGCCGCTGACCGCCGGGGGCTGCAGGCTGTATAACGATTGTTAATTATTGCGTACCTTGCCGGTACATATTTACCCTTCGTGTTCCAAACAATGAGAACAATGGTTACAGAAGACGAGGGAGGCGTTTCTTTTGACAAAATATAAACCGGCATGGTTAGAATGCAGCAAGCGGCTATCCTTGACCGCGATTGTTATATTGATGACCGCACTGTTTCCGGGAGGTCAGTCAGTGATGGGTGCAGCTTCCGGGCAGCGTGAGGAAACTGCTCTGCACACTGCCGTGCTTACTGAGCCTGCCGGGGATAGCGAGGCAGCTGAAGTGAAGGAAAATCCGGTGCACCCCGCCCGCAGCCGTGTAGCGATCATAGTCGATGACTTCGGCAATGGGATGCGGGGTACAGACGAGATGTTCACACTGCCGGTAAAGATTACAGCGGCCGTAATGCCGTTTCTGTCTACGACGGAGCAGGATGCACGGCGTGCTCATGAACGCGGCTACGATGTGCTGGTGCATCTGCCGATGGAACCGCGCCAAGGAAAGCCGGAGTGGCTCGGCCCTGGTGCCATTCTGACCCGCATGACAGATGCAGAGGTGCGTGAACGAGTAGAAGCCGCGCTGGATAATGTGCCTTATGCGGTTGGCATCAACAATCACATGGGCTCTAAAGTAACAGGTGATGAACGTGTGATGGGTATTGTACTGGCCGTATGCAAGGAGCGCGGACTGTTTTTTGTGGACAGCCACACGAATTACCGTTCAGTGGCGGGCAGAATGGCCCGGAAGCTCGGACTGCCGCCTGTAGAAAATCATATCTTCCTTGATGAT
Source organism: Paenibacillus tianjinensis (assembly GCF_017086365.1). Classification (NCBI taxonomy): domain Bacteria; kingdom Bacillati; phylum Bacillota; class Bacilli; order Caryophanales; family Paenibacillaceae; genus Paenibacillus; species Paenibacillus tianjinensis. The sequence continues at coordinate 2,289,244 of NZ_CP070969.1, forward strand.
GTTCACTCAGCCGGCCATGTCATGAAGCAGATGCGTCTTGTAGAGCAGCGGGCAACAAACGAGAGATTTTGTGTGACTATCGGCCATGTCGGCATCCAGGGCAAAGAGACCGCAGCGGGTATCCGCAGCGGCATTGCCGCAATGAAGGCCAATGTGGATTTTGTCGGCATCTCAGAGCTGGTCAGAGAGGAATGGCAATGGAATAAGCAGCTTACACTTCCATAAGATAAGCGGCAATGCCGCCGGCAATTGCTTCGGCAATTTCCTCCTGGCCGTGTGGAGTGCAGAGCTTGCTGCGGTCCGCCGGACTGCTGATAAATCCCGCCTCAACGATAACCGTTGTGGCGGTTATTTTGTTGAGCAGATAGAAGGGCTTACCCGCTCTGGGGGCTGCATGAATATCATAAAGATGATTAAGCTGGTCCTGGATGGAGCGGGCAAGCAGAAAGCTTCTGCCTTCCTGGCGGTACAGCACCAGCGGCCCATGCTTAGACGGCGAAGGCGCCCAATTGATATGAATGCTGACGACGACATTCGCCGGAAGCATTTCAGCCAGCTCCTTGCGCTGGGCCAGATCCCGAAGATGACGGGAAGAGCTGCGCAGCCAGCGGTTCTCCTCACTTGGCGCGTAATCTCCCGTCCGGTTCAGGATTGCATCAAACCCGTCGCTGCGCAGCAGGAGGAATAAACGCTTGGAGATAGCCAGCGTAATATCTTTTTCCAGGATGTCGCCATGGGATGTCCCGCCGTCAATTCCCCCGTGTCCGGCATCGATCAGAATGATCCGCTGATCATGGCCCAGCATTTGCTGCCTTTCCTCCTGCCGCCCGGATGGGGAAGCGGAGGGCTTCTGTACAAACTTTGCGGCATCGGCCTGTCCGGCCAGCAGAGCCAGTAGACCGGCAGAAGCCAGCAAAATGGACCATCTGCGCCATACAGGGCTTATTCTGAGGTAGCTCGTGTTTCTCAAGTTCATAACCTCCTTGCACAGTGTTGATCTTCGAATGGATACTTTGTTAGATTGTGCTGTTACAGGCAAGTCTATACGAATCACCGTTCTGCGGTTTAGACACAGCTAATCTGGAGCACACTATGGATATGAGATCCTTCGAAGAATAAGGAGGTGGCGATATGGCTTCGAGCGGCGATGATCTGGTAAAGTATATTACCGAAAAAGTAGTGGTCTATATGGAGGACCCGCGGGCCAGCCGGGCGCGCAGAAAAGCCGAGAAACAGCCATGGGCGGAAAAATGGTTCGGAATGCTGCCGCTGGGACTGTCGATCTGGCGGAGCAAGTGGAGTGATGGCAGCCGCAAGTAGCGGTGCAGTGGAATAAGATAATTCCACTTGTTTTTGGTGAGTGTGCTGACATAACAAACAACCTTCCCGGCCGAATACACGGCCGGGAAGGTTGTTTGTTTTGATGGGGGTGCCTGGACATTACTTCAGCATGAAGTCAGCTGCCTGAACTATCGTGCCGGATGCAACATTCTGGGATTGCGGGAGCTTATGCAGCGTCCCGGTCTGCTGCAGCGCGGTAAGAGGAAGATAACGCCGTCCCTGCAAGCCGGAGGCGGCATATATAACTGCCTTTACATTATTGGGGCTCCCTTGAGCGGAGAGCTGCCAGCTCTGATAGCCAGTGATCATAAATGGTGCGCCTGTCGTATCATTTTTGCCGGCTGACTGAAAGGCCAGAGCGCCCCCTTTGCCTAACAGGACCGCGACATTGTCCCCGTTCACCAGTTTGAGCTTGGGACTGGCCAGCCACTGCAAATCGGCATACGGGTCATCCTGCCCGCCGCTCCGGAAAGCGCGCTGCGGAGTCCAGCTGTGCTCCACGCTGGTCACTGTGCCCGCTGCAGGAAGAGTTCCATTCAGGACGGAATCGGCCTTGCTGAGACTCCAAGGCAGAATTTCCAGGGTTAAGGCGTTAATATAGTAGGTTTGTTTATCGAGTGTTAATTTCCATACCGGCAGCATGGGAGCGTAGAGCGCTGTTAACTCGGTTTTACCTGAATAAGTTGAAGGTATAAGTTCTTCCTGCACCAGAAACTGGCGCAGCTCTGTCATACTGTAAGGGAGTCCGGAAGTTCCGGCACCGTATTCACTGAGTAAATATCCGCCGTCTTGCGTAGCAGAAACGATTAGATAACCTATGGGTTGTTCCCCGTTCTTCACATTGACCAGCCAGCTGTGTGTGCCCGGGCCGAGCGGGTAAAATTCGGTCTTGGCATTTTTCCACTCTGTAAATGGAGCGGCTGCAGACAGCCTGCTAATGGTGAGTGCAGTGAAATCCTGAAGGGATTGTGGAGATGGTAGTGCCTTCAGAGTAAGCCCGGGCTGAAGCTCAAGAGAAACCGCTTGTGAAACAGTGATGCGGCTGCCCTGAGCCTCCGTAGCAGATGGAAAACCGGAAGCGATGGGGAGCAGGGTTAGCCCCAGACACAGAATGAGAAGAAGACGGCCGCGCCGCCTGGACGCTGTCCTTGACCTTACGTTTGAGTTCATGAAAGTCAGTCACCTTTCTTTGTCCATATTCGTACGGGCTTGTCCTATACCCATTATTGTAGAGGACAAGCCCTGAAAAGGCTGTTGCTTGCTGTCGCGCTGCAGCTTTGGAATTTCGCTGTTTTTTTGCCTGCTTTTAGCGGACCTAGTCGCATTCTATGTGCTGCGCAGGTGAAACAGACCATAGGTTACGGCAGAAACTGCAATTTGCGGCTCATATTGCCAGGCTGTCTCTTTGCGGCGGCGGTTGTACTGCTCCTCTATGGCTTGCTTCTTCTCTTCATCCGGCTCCTTCAGAAGCTCCTCATAATAGATATCTACGATGCTCAGCTCCAGTCGTAGCCGTTCGCGGGCCTCCTCAGCCCAGGTATAGTCGAGCGCGGCCAGCTGTGAGGTCAGATAGCTCTCCAGTCTATCTGCTCCAGCGGCAACATTCATCTCATAAGGCTGGATATGAATGTTCTCCGGCAGACGTGGTGTCAGCTCCAGGGCGTTTAGTCTTGAACCGAAATCCTCGGCAATTTTCCCGGTAGCCAGCGATATGCCGATAAAATGCAGCTCTTCCCGCTTAAGATCACAGGTCATCTCCACCTTATAGCACACACCCAGCCAAGGCTCGTAAGCGGCCGAGAACAGAGTCGTCCGCTGTCTGCTGCCCGGGTCCTCGAACAACTGCAGACATTTACCTTCTTCCTTGGCCGCAGCCCAGATTTGCCGCAGCCGCTTGCTTCCGTAGATAACATCCTCGCGTCGGATCATTCCCGGGCCAATCCGCGGCAGTGCCGGGACAATGCCGAAGTACCGGGCAAGAATACTGTCCTGCGGATCGGTGGAGACGCTGGGAGGGGCTCCGCTTGCTGCTGCCGACGCGTTATCCGCCCCGGCTTCCATCTCTGTTCCGCCGGAAGTCAGAGCCGCACCGGCAGGACGGTTCAAGCCGCCGGGCGGGCGCGAGGGAGGCGGCGACTGTGCTGCGGCAGAGTCGTATTTCTCCGGGTCGAACACGAAGGTAAAAGACAAGGTCTCCGGGTCTACACCGGTGCGTTCAACAAAACCCCAATAGTAAGGCCGGTCGGTCAGCATCCGGTCTGCACGCGGCGAGAGCTTGACCGTTACATGCAGCGGCGATACTTCAATCAAGGAGCAATCGGTCGCTTCAAGATAATCCATAACATGCTTGCGTACCTCTAGTGGGGTAAGTGTCATGGCATAACCCCGCTTTCCTTCCGGGCTTCGTGGGACAGCTCGCTGAGCGATTCGCCGATATGGTCAAGACCGCTGCGCAGTTCTTCATCGCTTCTCGCTTCGAGCATGATCTTGTAGAGGCTCTTCTCCAGCGATTCCTTCTTTTCGAACCGCTCCAGAATTACATCGAGTCCGCCGATGACCATTTCGAACATGTTGATTTTTTCGTGGAGCAGGTGCAGGATATGCTCTTCAATCGTGCCTTCGGTGGACAGATTATAAATGACTACATCGTTTTGCTGGCCCAGCCGGTGAACCCGGCCGATCCGCTGCTCCACCCGCATCGGGTTCCACGGCAGATCAAAGTTAATCATATGGTGGCAGAATTGCAGGTTAATCCCTTCACCGCCGGCTTCCGTGGCAATCATCACCTGGGCCCGGCCGCGGAACAGATCCATCATCCAGTCTTTCTTACCGCGGTTCATGCCGCCGGAATAGGACACGCACTGCAGTCCGTGATCGCGGAAGTATTGCAGCAGATATTCCTGCGTGGCGCGGTATTCCGTGAAGACGATGACCTTTTCATTCATATCACGGATCAGCTCCATCGTTTTCTCCGCTTTCGTGTTCGTTTTGACAGTGCGGATGTTCTGCAGCAGGTCCATCATCCGTTCACGCTTCGGAGAATCGGCCGGCAGCTTCTTGATCAGATTGACCAGTGTAATGAATACGGCATCCCGGCTGCTGCATACCTCACGCTGAAGTGTCACCAGGGAGAGCATGCTGCTGAGGTTGCCGCCCGATTCCTGATATTGGTCTTTGACAAAAGCCGTTACTCCGTCATATAATGCCTTTTCCTCGGGTGAGAGCGTGAGCGGTATATTTTGGACTTTGCGCTTAGTGAAGGTGACCGGACCCTCGCCCCGACGGTTGCGGATCATGACCTTGGAGAGCTCGCCGCGCAGCTGGACTTCATTCTTCGGCTGGCGTTTATCCACAACAAAGTTGGCGGCAAAATCGCCCTGGTTCCCGAGCTGCCCCGGCTTCAGGAGGGTGATCAGATTGAACAGCTCGCCGAGGTCATTTTGTACGGGAGTTGCGGTGAGCAGAAGACAGTATTTTTTACGGAGCTGCTGCACAAACTGATAGTTGGTCGATTTTTTGTTCTTCAGCTTGTGCGCTTCATCGATAATGAGCATGTCGAATTCGGAGCTGAGCAGCAGCTCCTTATGGGGATCGCGCTTGGCGGTGTCCATGGAGGCCACCACAATGTCATTGCCCCAGGAGTAAGATTTTTTCTGTGCGACAGCCGTGATGCCGAATTTCGTATTCAGCTCCCGGACCCATTGCAGCACGAGTGAGGCGGGTACCAGAATCAGCACCTTGCTCACAAGGCCCCGCACCAGATATTCCTTGAGGACGAGTCCTGCTTCAATGGTCTTGCCCAAACCGACCTCATCTGCGAGAATTGCCCGGCCGGACATTTCAAACAGCACCTTATGGGCGGTATCGAGCTGATGGGGCAGCGGGGACAGGCCTGAAAGATGCTTCATGCACTGCAGTTCGTCGAAGCTGGTGACAAGACCGGATTGTTCACCCTGTACGGCGAGGCGGGATAATCTCCAGTCCCCCCAGGGTCCGCCCTTGTCCAGTTTCGATTCCAGATCATGCAGCCAGTTTCGCTCAAAAGACAGAGGGACGGGCAGCAGCGGGGCAGGTGTGCTTCCCTCTTGCGGCAAGGAATTGCGGGATAATTGCGTCATGTTGCAGCCTCCTCCGGCGCGGTTTTCATATAAGAAATGCGTAGAAGTAGTATGCGCGTAAAAGAGAGAATTCATAACTTGTAAGATGAACTTAAGAATGAAGCAATGCTAACATTCTTAAGTTCACGCTCTATATACAAAGTATTCTTGTAGAGCAGAGGTGCTGATTTTAGGGTCTTTTTTTCGTGCCGAATCTGATAAAAAAGCGAGAAAAAGTGAGAAAAAGGGGCTCAATGCTGATTTTTTGCGATAAGGCTTCCTTTTTCGAAAAAGAACTTCGATACAATATGTGGTATAGTTGAAAAGCTGGTTCACACAATATATTGTTACAAAAGCTTGAAATTATTGTTTACGGAGGGCTTTTGGCGGTTATTTGATATTGACAAGAGGACTCCACATTACTACATGCAGCGGAAGATTTACATATTACACACCGGGAGGTTTTTCTATTGAGTACAGTGGAACGCAAGCAGCGCCTTGAAGGGCTAAGTGAGAAAATATTTTTGGACCGTTATGCCTGGAAGGATGCCGACAGCAACAATGCCAAGGTTGGCGATGTTGTGCTGGTTCTAACCAAAGATGATCCCAAATTTCCGACAAAGGAAGTAGGGGAGATTGTCGAGCGCAACGGCCGGATCGTTACCGTCAAGACGCGCAGCGGGGAACTGGTGCAATCGGATGTAGAAAAGTTGACGCTTAATATAGAGAAGACTCCGGAAGAAATGTGGGACCGTCTGGCCGCTGCCATGGCTTCTGTAGAGAAAACACCTGAACTGCAGGAAGAATGGACAGGCCGGTTCCGTTCGATTCTGGATGACTGGAAGCTTGTACCGGGCGGACGGATTGCTGCAGGTGCAGGGGCAAGTGAAGAACTGACCCTGTTTAACTGTTATGTTGTGCCTTCGCCCAAAGACAGCCGCGGCGGCATCATGCAGACCCTTTCGGAAATGACCGAAATTATGGCCCGCGGCGGCGGTGTGGGGATCAACCTGTCCTCGCTGCGTCCGCGCCGTGCAATCGTAAGAGGCGTCAACGGCTCGTCGAGCGGTTCAGTATCCTGGGGCGGATTGTTCAGTTACACAACGGGACTTATTGAGCAGGGCGGCAGCCGCCGCGGCGCACTGATGCTGATGATCAATGACTGGCATCCGGATGTAGTTGATTTCATTACTGTGAAGCAGACGATGGGCCAGGTGACCAATGCCAACCTGTCGGTATGCGTGAGCAATGCCTTCATGAAGGCAGTCAAAGAGGATCTGGACTGGGAGCTCGTCTTCCCGGATACAACGGACCCTGACTACGATACAATCTGGGACGGGGATCTGGATAAATGGAAAGCGGACGGCCGTGCGGTTATTCCTTACCGTACCGTCAGAGCGCGTGATGTCTGGCATACGATTATTGAATCGGCCTGGAAATCGGCTGAGCCGGGTGTAGTGTTCATGGAATATTACAATCAAATGTCCAACAGCTGGTACTTCAACCCGATTATCTGCACGAATCCGTGCGGTGAGCAGGGTCTTCCGGGCTGGGGCGTATGCAATCTGTCTGCCGTTAACCTCTCCAAATTCTACGATCCGGAGAATCATGATGTGGATTGGGCAGATCTGGCAACAACGACCCGCTATTCTGTCCGTTTCCTGGATAACGTTATCGACAAGACGCCTTACCACTTCCCTGAGAATGAAGCGAACCAGAAGCTGGAACGCCGCGTAGGTCTGGGCACTATGGGTCTGGCCGAGCTGATGATCAAGCTGAACATCCGTTACGGCAGCCCGGAATCGCTTGAGTTCCTGGACAAGCTCTACGGCTTCATGGCCCGCGAAGCGTACCTGGCTTCGGCGGAAATCGCAGGCGAGAAGGGTTCCTTCCAGGCATTTGATGCCGAGAAATATCTGCAGAGCGGATTTATGCGAAATATTACCGAGGTCTATCCGGAAGTCGGCGAATCGATCCGCAAGCATGGCATGCGTAACGTTACCGTGATTACACAGGCGCCTACGGGCAGCACCGGCACAATGGTCGGCACTTCGACTGGTATCGAGCCGTACTTTGCCTTCAAATATTTCCGCCAGAGCCGTCTCGGCTACGACGAGCAGTTCGTACCGATTGCCCAGGAGTGGCTGGAAGCCCATCCGGGTGAAGAGCTGCCTGAGTACTTCGTGACTTCCATGGATTTGTCGGCAAAAGACCATATCCGGGCACAGGCAGCCATACAGCGCTGGGTGGACAGCTCCATCTCCAAAACAGCCAACTGCCCGTCCGACTTCACCGTCGAAGAGACAGCCGAGCTGTATGAAATGGCCTTTGATCTGGGCTGCAAAGGCGTAACGATCTACCGTGACGGCAGCCGCGATGTGCAGGTGCTGGAAACTTCGAAGAAGGAAGACAAGAAGGATGCACCAGCAGCAGAACCTGCTGCAGAAGAAGCAGCTCCAGTAGCAGCAGCACCTACAACTGTAGCAGCAAGCCCTGCACCACAAGCCAATGTGGTGGACAAACAATACAAGAAGCGCCCGCAGGTGCTGCGCGGCGCTACCTATAAGATCAACACGCCATTCGGTATGGCGTATATCACCATTAACGATCTGGACGGCATTCCGGCTGAAATCTTCCTGAATGTCGGCAAGGCCGGCTCCGACGTCTTCGCCATGGCGGAAGCCCTCGGCCGTGTCTGCTCGCTGTTCCTGCGTTACGGTGACCACGGCGAGAAGGTCGAGCTGCTGATCAAGCATCTCAAGGGCATCGGCGGGTCCGGCGCTATCGGCTTCGGTGCGAACCGCGTCGAGTCCATTGCCGACGCCGTAGCTAAAGCCCTGGAAACCCATGTGCTGAACAACGCACAGGATGACCACGTGGCAGCGCCAATCGCAGCCACCCTGGAGCTTGATTTCAATGAAGCGCTCAGCGCGGAGCTGAAATCAAGTAGTCCTGCTGCCGCTGCTACGAATGACGGTCATGGCGGCCATTCGGCGCACAGCCATTCGACCGCGTCCCGCGACCTCTGCCCATCCTGCGGCAGTGCCTCGCTGGTGAACATTGAAGGATGCAAGACCTGCAGCAACTGCGGGTATAGCCGTTGCGGTTGATATTAGGAACTTAAAATAAGTTCGTTCTCAAAAATTTCATAGCCTGTAAAACTGCGCAAACAGTCCCGGTGAGATTTTCATTCACCGGGACTGTTTGCGTTTTATCCAACCAAGGAAGGTAATCAAAGCAACTATAGTAGCTTTGATTATAAATTTTTGAAACGTTTCCAAATTAACTATTGAAACGTTTCCAATTTGGTGATAATATAATTTTCATAAGAGAGTTCGGGGGTGTTAAATGACAAGCATTAAAGATGTAGCCAACTTAGCCGGCGTTGCTGTAGGAACCGTGTCCAGAGTCATTAACAACTCTGGCGCCGTAAAACCAAAGACACGCAGAAAAGTAGAGGAAGCCATTCAAGAACTGAATTACTTTCCGAATGAAGTGGCCCGGAATTTCAAAATGCAGAAGTCCAAGATGGTAGCCTTGCTGCTCCCCAGTATCTGGAACCCCTTTTTTTCCGAGTTGGCTTATTACATCGAGGATGAATTGGACCGGGAAGGGTATAAGCTTATGCTATGCAACAGCGGCGGTAAGCCCGAGAAGGAACTGTATTATCTGGATATGCTCCGGCAAAATAAAGTGGCTGGTATTGTTGGCATAACCTACAATGATATCGAGAATAATGTAAGCAATGATATTCCGATTGTAAGCATTGATAGACACTTCAATAAGAAAATCACCTGCGTCACTTCGGATAATTTTGAGGGAGGCCGTCTTGCATTAAGGGAACTTGTGAAAGCGGGTGCCCGGAAGCCGGCTTTTATGGGGAGTGTCACTGCTGTATTTAGTGAAACCATGAACCGCAGAGAGGGCTTCATTCATGAGGCACAAGCTCTGGGAATCGAATATGTTATCTATGAGAAACCGGACCCCATAGTGGATGACGAGGCCTATTTCAATGAGTTTCTAAATAAGTATCACGATGTGGATGGCGTTTTTGCAATAACCGATATGTTGGCTGCCAACTATATTGAAAGAGCACGCCGCCAGGGTATACGTGTCCCGGAGGATGTTAAGGTCATCGGTTACGATGGCATTCAGGATAATCCTTATTTTCATCCTATACTATCCACGATCCGGCAGCCGGTGGAAGAGATGGCCCGCATGACCATCAGACTTCTCTATAACAAGATTGATGACATCCCTTTAGATAAGCAAGTGTATCGTATCCCTGTTATTTTTAAGCAGGGTGAAACGACATGATCCCTTTTGAACCGGAAAAACATCAGCTCATGAATATTTGAGAACCCAACTGAGGTTTTTCTTATCTAGAATTGGAAACGTTTCAATATTAATTGGAAACGTTTCAAAATGAATGAATACTTTTACATGAAAGGGAGTTTAAGAGTGAATTCAAGAACCAGCGGGGCGGATCATTCCATGATCAAACCAGGTCGTAAAAGATGGAGCCGGGTCAGACGCGACTATGAGCTATACCTGTTTTTACTGCCGATCATTATTCTTTACCTTGTATTTAAATATTATCCGATGTACGGGGTGCAGATCGCTTTTAAGGACTTTTCACCAAGTCAGGGGATCTGGGGAAGTGAATGGGTAGGCTTCCAGCACTTTGTAGATTTTTTTGATTCCTATAACTTCTGGACCATCATCACGAACACGCTCTCACTCAGTTTTCTTTCGTTATTATTTGGCTTCCCGGCTCCCATCATCATTGCAATCATGCTGAATCAGATGCTGGGCAAATCCTACAAGAAATTTGTACAGACCGTGATTTATGCGCCGCATTTTATTTCTACTGTTGTGCTTGTCGGCATGCTGAATGTTTTTTTGTCACCAAACAGCGGTATCGTTAATCACCTCATAACCTCGTTTGGAGGTCAGCCTATTCTTTTTATGGCCGATGAGGGCTGGTTCCGGCCTTTGTATATCTTGTCTGGGATATGGCAGGAAACAGGCTTTGCAACCATTATTTACCTCGCTGCTCTTGCCGGTGTCAACCCCGAGCTGCATGAAGCCGCCATTATGGATGGAGCGAGCAAATGGAAGCGTGTATGGTTTGTGGATATTCCAAGCATTTTGCCGACGATCGTTATTCTGCTGATTCTGGCACTCGGTAATATTATGAGCATTGGCTTCGAAAAAGCGTTCCTTATGCAGAGCGATTTGAATTATGCCACCTCCAATATTATTCCAACCTATGTGTATGAAATGGGGATTCAGAAGGCTCAATACAGCTTTTCTACGGCAGTTGGCCTATTCAACTCTTTCATCAATATTATCCTGATTTTCACCGTTAACCGTATTGCTAAAAAAATGACAGAAACCAGTCTGTGGTAAGGAGGAAACATTTTGAATCAATTATTGAAGCGGAAGAGCAGAGGAGACATGTGGTTTGACATTATCAACTATATTCTGCTCACCCTCATTATGCTGCTCGTATTGTACCCGTTGTACTTTGTATTGGTGGCCTCATTCAGCGATCCCAACAATATCTACTCAGGGGAAGTCTGGCTGTTTCCGAAAGGCTTTACGTTTGATGGCTATGAGCGGATTTTCAGTGACTCCTCTATATGGATCGGATACGCCAATTCAATTTTATATGCAACGCTGGGAACCTTAATTGGAGTAGCTGTGACTGTATTTGCGGCCTACCCGTTAGCCCGTAAAGACCTGGCCGGGAAGTCTATAATTATGTGGTTTTTGCTGGTCACTATGTTCTTCAGCGGAGGGCTGATTCCAACCTATTTGCTGATCAAGGACCTTCACATGCTGAATACGATGTGGGCACTTGTCATCCCGGGAGCAGGCGGCGTATTTAACGTGATAATCGTGAGGACATTTTTTCAGTCATCCATACCGGATGAAATGTGGGAAGCGGCATCCATAGACGGATGTTCCAACACCAGATTCTTTTGGAGTTTCGTTCTGCCTTTATCCAAGTCCATTCTGGCTGTAATGGTGCTGTATCATGTGGTCGGCTTCTGGAACGGTTTCTTCGACGCTTTGATCTACCTGAACGATGAGAGCAAATACCCGCTGCAACTGGTGCTTCGCAACATCCTTGTCCAGAATCAGGTCAACTCCGGCATGATGATCGATGTGGAATCCTATGCAGCGAAGATGCGCGTTACGGAGCTGATCAAATACGGTGTCATCATGGTATCGAGTCTGCCGCTGCTCATCTTATATCCTTTCCTGCAGAAGTACTTTGTGAAAGGTGTAATGATCGGCTCAATCAAGGGGTGAATCTGGCACGGTCTTGAAAGGAGGTGATGTACAAAATATCAATGCTTAGGAAGAAACATCTGATTTGCGCTTATGGAACGAAATAAGGGGAGGTTATGTACTAATGAAATCTTTATTCAAAGGTGCTGGAATCGTAATGCTGGCTGGAGCGTTTGCGGTAAGCGGATGTTCGGGCAATGGCAACGGGGCAAATAACCAGTCTGGCAATCAGAAAGCGGATTTTAATCAAACCGGTCTTCCGATTGTTAAAGACGCAGTGACTCTAAGAATGGTATCCCCGAAGGCTGCCTTGGCACCGGAATTCTCGGAGATGGAGATTTTCAAACGGCTGGAGAAAGATACGAACGTAAAAATTAACTGGGAAAATATCCCTGACACCGATTATGCAGAAAAGAAAAATCTGTTGCTTGCGAGCGGTGATTTGCCCGATGCCTTTTATGCGGCTGGATTCACTGATTACGAGTTAATTAATTATGGCAAGGACGGAACTATTATTCCGCTGGAGGATTTAATCGATCAATATGCGCCTAATTTGAAAGCGCTTCTTGACCGCCGTCCTGATATCAAATCCTCAATCACAGCACCGGATGGACACATCTACGGGCTGCCATCCTTTGAAGAGAATAATCTGGGGACCAATCCCTTCTTCCATGTCATTAATAAAAGCTGGCTGGATAAGCTGGGGCTGAAGGTACCGCAAACACTGGATGAATATACGGAAGCTCTACTGGCGTTTAAAACTCAGGATCCGAATGGCAACGGGAAGCAGGATGAGATCCCGCTAAGCTTCATGCACATGCAGTGGTGTATGGATATTGCCGGACTATTCGGGGCTTTCGGCCTGCCAGATAATCTGGAGCACCGGGTCGTCCGTGACGGGAAGGTTATTTTTACCGCGACTCAGCCTGAATATAAGGAAGCTCTGAATTATTTCCATGAAAAATGGTACAAAACGGGTCTAATTGATCCGGAATCCTTCACCCAGGACGCAGCACAGTATCTGGCCAAGGGTAAAACAACCGATGAGACGCTGGGATCTTTCGTCTGGTGGGAAATCGAAGAAGTTGTCGGAACCGAGCGTGCCAAGGATTATGTTCTGTTGTCTCCGCTCAAAGGACCGAATGGGGATCAAACGATTGGACGTGCCAATGGCGGCGGCCCGGGACGCGGATCTTTTGTGATTACCAAAGAGAACAGCAACCCTGAAATCACCATGCGCTGGGTCGACCAGCAGTTTGAACCTTACATGGCTGCCCAAATCCACTGGGGCCCGCTGGACATCGTGTACAAGAAGGATGAAAACGGAAAACTGGTGAATCTGCCGCTTCCTGAGGGAACCTCAGCAGGTGAATTCCGTCAAAAGGTTGCTCCGGGATCGGGTGCACCGGGTGTCATTACCTTCGATGACTTCGGAAAAGTTGTAGATATGGAGCCACGGGCCCAGCAGCGTGCCAAGGATTTGGAGCAATACTACAATCCCTATATGGAGAAGGAAAACTATCCGAATATCTTCTTTGAACCAGAGGAATTGGATAAAATCAACAAAATTGAACCTGAACTGATTAAATATGTAAATACCCAAAGAGGAAGATTCATTGTGGATGGCGGTACCGATGCGGAATGGGACAGCTATCTGAAGACACTGGATAAAATGGGCCTGAAGGAACTTATGGAAATCTATCAAACCGGCCTGGATCGTTATAATGCAAATCTGAAAAAATAATTAAATAGATGATAGGTGGGGAGAAACTGTGCTTGATGTTATCGCTATAGGAGAAGTGTTGATAGACTTTACTCCGGCAGGCCGTTCGGCAGGGGGTAACGAGCAGTTTGAATGCAATCCGGGAGGGGCTCCGGCTAACGTAGCTGCTGCCCTATCGCGGTTGGGTGCCAAATCTGCACTCATTAGCAAGGTCGGGGAGGATCAGTTCGGTTCCTTGCTGCACAATACCCTGCTAGGCAGCGGTGTGGATGTGTCAGAGGTTTCTTATACGAAGGAAGCGAGTACAACGCTGGCCTTTGTTCATCTGGATGATATAGGAGACCGTTCGTTCAGCTTCTTCCGGAAGCCGGGAGCAGATACCTTCTTACAATCGGAGGATGTCCCGCTTGAGCGGATCGAAAGCTGCAAGGCTCTTCATTTTGGCTCATTGTCCATGACCCATGAACCCGCCCGTACGGCAACCAAGACAGCAGTGCTTAAGGCTAAGGAATCAGGAGTTTTGCTCTCATTCGATCCTAATATCCGGTTTGCGTTATGGAAGAACAGGGAGGAAGCCAGAGAGAATATTTTTTGGGGCATGAATTATGCCGATATTCTGAAAATATCAGAAGAAGAGCTTTCTTTTATCACTGGGACCAGCGATGTTGAAAAAGGCTCACTAGAGCTGCAGCAGCAATTCGATATCAAGTTGATTGTCGTCACTTTGGCAGATAAAGGCTGCTATTACCGTTTGGCTGGTCAGGATGGGTATGTGCCGGGGTTTAAGGTTAAGGCGATCGACACGACAGGAGCCGGTGATGCTTTTCTGGGCTGCCTGTTATATAAAATTCTCGAAAACGGAAGTTCTTTGCACGAACTAACCAGCCAGCAAATGATTAGTATGCTGACTTTTGCCAATGCCGGCGGAGCGTTAGTAACCACACGGAAGGGGGCTCTTGGGTCCATGCCGACGACAGATGAGATTACCCGGATGATAGAGTCCAATCAACAGAATAATGACGATCGTTTCAGACCGGGGTTTCATTTCTCACCCCCCGCTAACTGGGCTAATGATCCAAACGGATTAGTCTATTATGAGGGAAGCTATCATCTCTTCTATCAATATCATCCATATAGCAATAAGTGGGGTCCTATGCACTGGGGCCATGCTATAAGTAAAGACCTGGTTCAGTGGCAGCATGAGCCTATTGCTTTGTTCCCGGATGAGCATGGAGCTATTTTTTCCGGCTGCTGTGTAGTGGACTGGAAGAATAGCAGCGGATTGTTCGTAGATTCCCATGGACTCGTCGCGATTTTTACCCATGCCGATACCCATCCGGTAACCGGCCAGCCGCGGCAGCGGCAGAGCTTGGCGTACAGCAGCGATAAGGGACAGACTTGGCACAAGTATGACGGGAATCCTGTACTCGCCGAGGATGATCTGATCGACTTCCGGGATCCGAAGGTGTTCTGGCATCCGCAAAGCGAGCGATGGATTATGGCAATTGTTGCGGGAGACCACGCACGGTTCTATGCATCTCCCAATTTGCTTGAATGGACGCTGACCGGTGAATTCGGTAAAGGAGAAGGGTCCCACGACGGTGTGTGGGAATGCCCGGATCTGTTTGAGCTGCCGGTGGATAACACCGGGCGTACCAAATGGGTACTCATTATTAGCATTGGAGACAATCCGAACTGTCCGGAAGGATCACGAACGCAATATTTTATCGGGGAGTTCGACGGAAATACGTTTGTGAATGACAATCCGGCCGATCATATCCTGTGGCTGGATCATGGCAGAGATAACTATGCGGGGGTTACCTGGTCGGATGTCCCTCAGGAGGATGGACGCCGGATATTGATCGGATGGATGAGCAACTGGAAATATGCCAACGAGACCCCTACTGGTTCCTGGAGAGGTGCCATGACGCTTCCTCGCGTATTGTCACTGGCCAGCAAAGACGGAAATGTAGTTCTGATTCAAGCACCTGTCCGGGAAGTCGAGCAGCTGCGCAAGGAATTCATGAGCTGGAGTGGAATCACAGTTACTCCGGCAGCCCCTTTTATACAGAAAATGAATGAAGATCTGCTGGAAATCGAAGCGGATATCGATCTCCGCTCCGGTAGTGAATTTCATATTAGGCTGAAATCCTCCGGACTGAGTGAGATTGTTATCGGATACGACCCTGCTAAGGAGTGGCTGTTCATCGACCGTTCCAATTCAGGGGTGACGGATTTCCACCCTTCATTTGCAAGCAAGCACGGTGCCAAAATGGTTTCGAAGAATGGAAAGATCAAGCTGCAGATCTGGGTGGACCGCAATGCGGTGGAAGTGTACGCAGATCATGGAATGGTTGTATTGACAGATCAAATTTTCCTTGATGCTCCAATGGATAGAGTTGAAGTAAGTACACAATCTGGAGAAGCTGTATTGGATTCGCTTCAGATTCATACGCTTGAACCGATCCATATTCTAGGTGGAGGGAGGAATGAGGCATGAGCCGTATGAACGGCGACCAAGGATTAATGATGCATTGGGCCTTTGATGAAGGCAGCGGAGTAAGCACCCTGGAGAGCGTATCCCAGGTCCGGGACGAGATACAGTCCGTATTCAATCAAGCAGCGTTTACCGAATGGTCCGGTCCGCAGTGGAGACAGGGAGTCTCGGGAAGCGGACTTCTGTTCGACGGTTATTCTACCGCGATCGTCCATCCGGTCCATGAAGAAGAGACGGGAGGCGGGCATAACCCCCTATCGGCTCTTAGTATCGGGGTATGGGTAGCTCCGCGCTCCTACGACTTAGGCCATGAAGGCAAGCTGACTGCTATAGTGAACCGCCACAATATGAAGCGCAAGCAGGGTTATCTGCTTGGCCTGTTCCGGCACGGCTCCTGGTCCTTCCAGGTCGGGTTGGAAGGAGGAGAGTGGAAGGAGCTATGGTCACCGGATGGTTATGAACTGCCCAAGAACGAATGGTCATACGTTAATGCTGTGTTCGATGGCAACGGGGGCGAACTCAAGCTGTATTTGAACGGCAGTGAGATTGCTTCAACTGACTTGCCCCGCGGTTCCAGTATTGCAGAGGCATCGGGCACGGAGCTGCTCATCGGCAAGAATAATCACAGCAGCCTGCTGGCTGGAGTCTTTAGCCTTCAGATGTTCAGCGGAATCCTCGATGAGCTGAAGATTTATAACCGGGCCTTAAGTGCAGAGGAAGTGGCTGCTTCTTACTGGCAGGTGCTGGATTCCGGACATGGAGGTGCCCGGCCGCAAGTGCCATATGAGGAGATCAGGCTGGACCGGACACCACTGCTGTCGGACCGGCATAGACCGCAGTATCATGTCAGCCCGCCTGCTCATTGGATGAACGAACCTCATGCGCCGGTTTATTTTGACGGGCAATATCATCTGTTCTATCAGCATAATCCGTTGGGTCCGTTCTTTTATCATATTCATTGGGGACATTGGGTGAGTAAGGATCTGGTCCACTGGCGTGATCTCCCCGTAGCCCTGGCACCGGATAAAGATCAGCTGGCACCCGACGGAATCTGGTCGGGAAGCGCGACTTATGATGCAGACGGACTGCCTGTCCTGTTCTTTACGGCGGGAAATGACAGTGCTTCTCCGAATCAGAGTGTTGCGCTTGCCCGGAGCACTTATGCTCAGGATGGAGACCCGGATCTGGTGCAATGGATTAAACATCCGGAGCCGCTCATCGTACAAAAGAAGGGAATGGGCGCATTCGGAGATTTCCGCGATCCCTTCGTATGGAAGGATGAAGACGGCTGGTATGCACTGGTCGGTTCGGGGATTGAAGGCGGTGGCGGAGCCGCATTGGCATTTGAATCACAGGATATGCTGAATTGGACGTACAAAGGGTCATTCTTTGAAGCGGATATTCAGCAGTTCCCTTATCTTGGGCCGATATGGGAGCTACCTGTATTTCTTCCCCTTGGCAGTGACAAGCAAGGTGTGAGCAAGTATCTCCTGCTGGTCAGTCCTGTAGGAAAAGGCGCCGATGTCGAGGTGTACTATTGGATCGGACAGCTGGACAAGCACAATCTGTCCTTCCTCCCGGATCAGGAGGAACCTCAATTGATTGATGTAGGTGATTTCCATTTTACCGGTCCTAGCGGCATGGTGGATCCGAAGACGGGCAGAAATATCATCTTTACAATCGCGCAGGGTGACCGCACATCCGAGCTGGAATACCAAGCGGGCTGGGCCCATAACGGCGGCTTGCCGTTAAGCGTGTATTTGCGGGAGGATGGACGGCTGGGCATCGAGCCGGTTCAGGAGCTGCAATCGCTGCGCGGCGAGAAGCGGTTATCGTTCCGGGACAAGTCATTGGCCGAAGCAAATGATCTCCTCAAGGCTGTTCAGGGTGATATGCTTGAGATTCAATTAGAACTGGAGCGGGGCAGTGCCCGGCAGCTCGGAATCAAGGTCCGCTGCACACCGGATGGAGAAGAAGAGACGCTGCTGTATTATGATTTTAATGAAGCCATGCTCCTGGTTGACCGGACGAAAACGACACTGCATCCGGGAGAAAGGTGCAGAGGGGTCCAAGGCGGTAAGCTGGAGCTTCCGGGAGAGAATCTGAAGCTTCACATCTATTTGGACCGCTCCATGGTCGAAGCCTATGCCAACGGATTAAAAAGCCTGACGACCCGTGTGTATCCGAGCCGGAAGGATGCCTTGGGGCTGGAGATCTGGGGAGACGGAGAGCCGCTTATTAAATCTATGGAAATATGGAACATGCAGTCCATTTGGTAACAGAAGCGCTATGGCGCTTCTTGCCATTTGGTTCTGAGAAAAAATCCTACAAATCATTTACACCCCTCTGATTGAAAGCGCTTTAATTGATTTCTCTCCTTTCCTAACTGTCCCGTTGCAGAGAACTCTGCAAACGGGGCAGCTTTAGTTTTAAATCAGGAATAGTTTAGAACGATGCATAATTCCCTCTTTTACAGCAAATACCATCATGGGGGGATGCCGCATGGAACAGCAAACAACCACAACCAGTAACCAAGGATTACCAGAAATGCTGTATCCGGATCTAGCGTATAACGTAGAGAGAATGCAGCTGGAGTTCTTGAATTGTTCAGATATTTTGTACCGGAATTGTAGCATCGGGGGACTTAACCGGGCGACACTTATTTATGTGGATGGGATGTGCGATGTCCAGGCAGTGGATGAATTTGTACTGCAGCCGTTAATTGAGCATTTCCGCAGAAGCTCTATGGTGGATGAAGGCAGAGAGGTTGAACTGAAAGGGATTTTTATTCCGACGCTGAAAATTCGCATTGTATACGAAACGAAGGAAGTCATCAAAGCAGTCTTACGCGGTGAAACAGCAATATTAACGGAGGGCAATGCTTTTGCGATGATAGCCGACCTGATCAAGATGGAGAAACGTGCGATTGAGGAACCCACCTCGGAGAAGGTTGTCCGCGGTCCGAGGGATGCGTTCATGGAGACACTTCGGACGAATACCTCCCTACTCCGGCGGCGTCTCCGTTCCTCCCAGCTGAAGCTGGAGAGCATGACACTCGGCAATGTCACTGAAACGGATATTGTGATCGGCTACATGGAGGGTATTGTAAAGGAAAGTCTGGTTAAAGAAGTGAGAGCCCGTCTGCAGAAAATCCAAATCGACGGAATTATTCATTCCAGCAATATCGAAGAATTTATTGAGGATAATGTGTTCTCGCCTTTTCCGCAGATTCAGAATACAGAGCGGCCCGATGTAGCAGTCTCCAGTCTGCTTGAAGGCAAGGTAATTATTATCACGGATAATACACCGTTTGTCCTTATTGTACCGATGACCTACTGGTCCGGCCTTCAGGCTGCAGACGATTATACAGACAGGTATATTTACGCTACCTTTGTGCGCTGGATCAGGTATACCTTTGTGCACACTTCATTGCTGCTTCCCTCCCTGTATGTGGCATTGACGACCTACCATCTGCAGGTTATTCCAACACCGCTTGTAGTCAGTATTGCATCAGCACGGGAGGGGGTTCCTCTGCCGGCAGTTATTGAGGCTCTAATTATGGAGTTTATTTTTGAGGGACTGCGCGAAGCCGGGCTCAGGCTGCCACAGCAGGTTGGTCCTGCGGTCAGTATTGCCGGAGCACTTGTTATTGGACAAGCGGTAGTTGCTGCCGGAATTATATCCACCCCTATGGTTATTATCGTTTCTTTGACGGGAATCGCCTCCTTTGCTTTTCCGCTGTATAACCTCGGAACTGCCTACCGGATGCTCAGATTCCCTTTACTGGTCGCTGCCGGAGTACTTGGATTTTACGGGATCGTTTTATTTCTCATCGCGCTTTCGGTGCATATGGTGACGCTGAAGCCCTTTGGCGTGCCTTACATGGCACCTTATGCACCCATGGCACCCGGCAATCTGAACGATGTGCTTGTACGTGCACCCAAACCAAGGATGCGCAGGCTGCTGCCTTGGCTGGCCAAGAGCAAGGGCAAGTCCGAACGCTTCCCCAAACGTACCAAATAACAGGCAGGAAAGGGATATGGGCGTATGTTCAGGAAAGTAATCGTGATCTCCGTCGCCATGTCGCTTATTCTCACCGGATGTTGGGACCGTCAAGAGTTGAACGACCAGGCTATTATCCTGGGCTGGGGCATGGATCTGATGGAGGATGGAGAGTACTTGGCGACAGCCAACCTGGTGCTTCCGCTTGCTTCCAAATCGGGAGGGCAGCAAGGCGGGGAACAGGGGGGCCGTTCCGGGTTCATGACGGAGAGTGCTTACGGCAAAAATAACAGGGATGCTGAACAGAATATGCAAAGAAAGTTATCGCGGGTGCTTTTCCCGGGGCACCGGCGGAACATCTTTATCGGGGAGAAGCTGGCGGAGCAGGGTGTTTTTTCTATCCTGGACGAGTATGGCAGAAGTCCGATGGTCCGCCCGAGGGCGAATATTTTTGTCGTCAGGAAGGGGACTGCGCAGGAGGCGATGAGTCTGGCTTACCAGTTGGAGACCAATCCGGCGATTGCTGTGCAGAAAATTCAAGAGAAGAGCGGGGCGCCGATAAGCCGGTCACTGCTGGATTTTTTCATCTCGGCCAACGGCACCGGTTGTGGGATAATGCCTGCGCTCACCATTCTGCAGCCGGAAGTAAACATCGGCAAAAAGAGCAAGAATGACAGCCCGCCGCAAACGACTCTCGGGATATACGGTGCGGCTGTATTTAACAGTCAGCTGAAGCTGGCAGGATACCTGAAATATGATGAATACTGGGTCAGACTATGGATTGCAAACAAGCTGGCATTACGGAGTTTTACTACCATTATCAATTCGGTCGATGCGGATAAACCAGGCGGAGCAGCATCGGATGCCCTATCCGGAGCAAGTCGGGGGAAGACTGTAAGTGTAAGTGTGGATACCTTCAAAAGCCAAATTACACCCATTTTTAGAGGCGATCAGCCAAGCTTCCGGATTCAGCTGGAGGGCAAGGGATTTATTGAAGAAAATAACTCCCCGCTGAATCTCTCTAAACCGGCAAATGTAAAGAAAGTAGAAGCCCGGATGAACCAATATCTTGAAGAGAAGATCAGAAGAGTCGTCACGAAAGTGCAAAAGGACTTCAAATGCGATATCTTTGGACTCGGAGATACGATTCACCGCCGCCATCCTTACCGTTGGAAGAAGCTTGCTGCTGACTGGGAGACGATATTTCCGGACATGGAGCTGGACATCACCGTCAAGCTAAATCTGACCGGAACGGGGCTTACAGGAGAATCCCTGCTCCCTACGAGAGAAGGCGGTGAGAAGTAGTTGAAGATCAATAACCGGCAGCTGTTCTGGATGATCTTGATGCTGGAGATCGGAATCAACCTGCTGATCACGATGACAGCAACGATTCAGAGTGCCAAGCAGGATTCCTGGATCTCCTATATTCTGGCTGGAGTCATGGGGCTGGTCATTACTTATGTTGCCGCCAAGCTCAGCTCTCGGTATCCCCGGCAGACCTTGATAGAGTATAGTGCGGCGATTCTGGGAAAATGGGCCGGTAAGCTGATAGTCATCCCTTTTTTCCTTCAGTGGTTCTGGGTGATGAGTCTGATTCTGCGTGACGAATTCTTATTCATCCGCTTGAATGTCCTCTATAAGACACCTGCCTGGGTAATCATCGGGACCATGATTGGCGTCGTTTTCTATACCGTGTACCATGGAGGGATTGAAGCCATCGGCAGGGTCAGTGAGCTATGGGGACCCATCCTGATGGTTATTCTTGTGCTCACTTTTGGTTTAACCGCCAATAATCTCAACTGGCCAATGCTCCTGCCTGTATATGCAGATACAGGGTTCGGGCCGATTGTGGAAGGAGCGCTTGCACCGGTGTCACTGCTGGGCGAAGCTGTCCTGCTCATGATGCTGTTCCCCTTTGTGGAGCATCCCGGAAAAGAAACACGAAAGGCGCTGCTCCTGGCAGTAGCCTTCTCCGCGGTACTGCTGCTGCTTGGCGTTCTGTGGGTCATTATGACCTTCGGTCCGGAAGTAAGCGGACGGCTGCAATTTCCTTTTTTTGAGATGGTTAAGCTGGTCTATCTGATGGAGTTTATTCAGAATATGGATATTTTTGTGATGGCTGTGTGGCTGGTTTCTATCTTTGTTAAACTGTCCATCGTCATGTTCATTACCAGCTATGGAGCCGCACAGTGGACCGGAAAGACCCGCAGTTGGAAAAAAGTCCTCTGGGGCGTGGCTCCGTTAACGTTCATCCTCACGATGCTGGTGATTACATTAAATCCTCCAGCCGGACTTCTGTTAAAAAGTGTCTGGATCAGATACGTGCTGCCGGTGAATATGGTTGCGATTCCGTTGCTTCTCCTGGTAGTATCTTCTATAAGAAAGAGAGTGAAGCGACAGTAATAAAATTAGCTTTCACTGAAAGTTTAACTAAACGGGCTCTATGATTTAACATCGCTTTAACATGCTTCATATGTTCGCGTGATATAACTGAAACAATTGGTTATAAGAGGAGAAGATTAGATGAAGCTGAGTAAAGAGGAGAAATCCTGGATTCTGTATGACTGCGGCAATTCAGCCTACTCGATGGCGGTGACTACGGCGCTGCTGCCGATTGTATTCGGAATGTTCACGAATGTAGACAGCAGTATGGATTTGGGCTACTTTAATTCCATTGCCAGCATCTTAGTAGCGGTTCTCAGCCCGATCTTAGGGACGATAGCGGATTATAAGGACCGGAAGAAGCGCTTCTTTATTTTTTTCGCTGCGGTCGGCGTACTGGCTACGGCTTCACTGGCTTTTATCTCACCGGATAGCGGGCAATGGCAGCTGCTGATTGCTTTTTACATTCTGTCAGCGATCGGATTTGCCGGGTCCAATATCTTCTATGACTCCTTCCTGGTGGATATTACTAGTGATGAACAGATGGATAAGGTATCCACAAGAGGATTTGCGTTCGGTTATATCTTCAGTGTCATTCCTTTCGGGATCAGCCTGGTGCTGATATTTGTGATGGGGATGGACAAGGCTGTCGGTTATCAGATCGGGTTCATCATAACCGCACTCTGGTGGGGATTGCTAACTGTGCCTATGATCAGGGACGTGAAGCAGAGATATTATATTGAGCCTGAACCTAAGCCGATAGTGAACAGCTTCAAACGACTGGCCGTCACTTTTATGAACATCCGCCAGCACAAAATTGTATTTGTATTTCTGCTCGCCTATTTCTTCTATATTGACGGAGTGGATACCATCATCAAAATGGTAGTACCTTATGCCACTTCCGTTCTGGGCACGGACGCTCTGGATACTTTTACGCTGCTGGGGATTCTGCTTATTATCCAGATTATTGCGTTTCCGTGCGCGATCCTCTACGGCAATCTGGCCAAAACTTACTCCGCCCGGAGGATGATTATTGCTGGAATTTTCACTTACATCATCTCCTGTATCGCGGCCTTCTTCATCACCTCTGTGTGGCATGTGTTTATTCTAGGGGCGCTGATCGGATCGGCTCAAGGCGGAATTCAGGCACTTAGCCGGTCGTATTTTGCCAAGATTATTCCAAAGGAGAATTCCAATGAATTCTTCGGGTTTTATAATATCTTTGGTAAGTTTGCGGCCATTCTCGGCCCTGCGGTGATGTCACTGACTACGACGCTTACGGGTGAAGCAAGTTACAGCATTTTAGCGATTATCCCGCTGTTTCTGATAGGCTTCTTCATCTTCATCACTTTACCAAAGGGGAACGGCTATCGGATCGACAACGCTATGCGTACAAAAAGCCAGGACATTTAGCGTGTACTATCCCCTCTTTTGATCTATACTATACCTATACAGGTATAGTAACTAAGAGGAGATGAATAGCTATGGAATACAGTTATCCCGATGAAATCAAAACACGTTTACGGAGAATTGAAGGACAGATTCGCGGCGTGCTACGGTTAATGGATGAAGGAAAGTCCTGCAAGGAGGTAGTAGCGCAGCTGTCTGCTGTCCGGAACGCCTCCGACAGAGCGCTTGCTCAGATCGTTGCGGAGAATCTCCAGCATTGTATTCTGGAGGAACAAGCCAATGGTAATTATGATCCCGGTAAAATGGTGAAAGAGGCCGTAGAGCTGCTTGTTAAAAGCAGATAAATACAAATGCTGTGACTATTAAATATCGAGTTCAACATATGAAGAATCCTGAATCCTCAGGGTTCTTTTTTCATTACTGACCGCGAAAGCTCCTGGTTACAACCTAATGGAATGAGTTTAAACTTTGGGCATAAATCTTTTCGAGAAATAGAGTGTTGATTAGGTAACGCCAAGACATTATAATACCCATAGGGGTATAAGTAATAATGAAACAACCTTCATCACCAACTACAGTCAATTAAACAAAGGAGAGCATATAAATGGCATTTCAAATTCCAAAAGCAGTTACACCTCAAGCGCTAGTTGAACAATTGAAGCAAGGCAAGCCGCTTAATCTATTGGATGTCCGGGAATCCGTGGAGTGGGCGGAGGGACATGTAGAAGGAGCTAAGCATATTCCGCTAAGCCAGCTGATGGAACGGCGCGAGGAACTGGAACCAGCACAGGAGATTATCATTATGTGCCGCAGCGGTAATCGAAGCGGTCTGGCATGTGAGCTGCTTCATGAAAAAGGATATAAAGTAGTGAACATGACGGGTGGCCTGAATGCGTGGACCAGCAAACTGGTTCGGGATGTTCCTTCGAATAATTGAGGAAGAGGAGAATTTGAATTGGTTATAAGGGGAATAATTATTCCAGTTACGATCTAATCCTAAACCTGTTCAGCTTTACATTCTCCTTCGATGACTATATAATTAATCTAATTGTATATGTAATGAAACGGAGGAGCCTGCCAACAGCGGGCTCCTTTTGTGTGTTTTTATTGGGAAAAATTGACTGATGAGGAGCCTTTGGGATGGAAATGAATAATGAAAGCATCATGGTGTGTGTGCATTATGGTCCTCACGGGCAGCGGTTGATTCAAAGAGGAAGCCAGCTGGCCAGACTGCTGCATGCCCCTCTGACTGTGCTTACTGTGGATTCAGCCGGTGACAATGAGTATAACCGCGAGAAACAGCAATACCTTTCCGGTTGGGAGAATCAGACGAAAGAGGCTGGTGGACAATTTTTAAACCGCAAATGTAATGGAAAAAAAACGGTTGAGGTCATTGTGGAGACCGCCAGGGAAAAGAACATCACCCAGATTGTAATTGGACAAACGAGTCAAACCCTCTGGCAGGAGATTACCCGCGGTAGCTTCATCAATGATTTGATGGAACAGCTCGGCCCCACTGATCTGCATATTGTGGCCGTTCAGCGTTATCCCGAGCTGCTGGAGCAGACTCATGAACAAGGATTTACCGCGTATTTGGTCAAAGATGGCGGCCGTTATGTCCTTACGGAGGATGCTGCCGGAAGTGAGCCGGTGAAGGGTGTTTTTTTCCGCGAGCTGGATACGGATTTTAATACCGGTCTGTTTAAAGTCGTTAAAAACGGTGAGGCACAGTATTTGAGGATAGTACAGAATGAATGGGTTAAGCCGCATTAAGGGGAATAGTATACAAAATTAATCAAAAAGGGGGGTGCTGAGCCATGCTGCATGTTGTTAACTTACTTCCATTTGTACTGGCTGCGCTGATGCTGATGATTAGAAAAAAACTGCGCTTTCACATGGGCTGGATCGTTCTGCCCCTGCCTGCGGCTCTTTTTCTATATTTCCTAACAAAGATTCCGGCAATTCAGTCAGGGGACAAACTGGTGGATAGTGTCTCCTGGATGCCGTCTCTTGGAATCGACATCACACTGGTTCTGGATGGGCTAAGCCTGATCTTTGTCCTGCTGATCACCGGGATAGGAGCGCTTGTCGTGCTTTATTCAATTTATTATCTTCAGAAGCAGAGTGAGGGGATCCGCCAGTTTTATATTTATCTGTTGATGTTCATGGGAGCGATGCTGGGTGTCGTCCTGTCGGATAATCTGATGGTGCTGTACGGCTTTTGGGAGCTTACCAGTATTTCCTCATTCCTGCTCATCGCCTTCTGGCACCGCCGGGAGAGATCCCGTTATGGTGCGATGAAATCCATGCTGATTACGGTATTCGGCGGTCTAGCGATGTTTGCCGGATTTAATCTGCTCTATGTAATGACCGGCACTTATAGTATCCGCGAGATTGTTGCGCAGGCGGGGACCTTAACGGATAACGCCATGTTTATCCCGGCCATGCTGCTTATTCTGCTGGGTGCCTTTACGAAGTCCGCCCAATTTCCGTTCCACATCTGGCTGCCCGATGCCATGGAGGCGCCGACTCCGGTCAGTGCCTATCTTCATTCGGCTACGATGGTTAAGGCGGGGATCTACCTGGTGGCGCGGCTTACTCCGCTGTTTGCCGGGCAATCCGAGTGGTTCTGGTTGGTATCTCTGACAGGGCTGTTTACTTTGATCTACGGTTCCTTTCAAGCGATTAGACAAACCGATCTCAAAGCGTTGCTCGCATATTCCACCATCAGCCAGCTGGGCTTGATCATGTCTCTGCTGGGGCTCGGATCGGCAGCAGCCTTCTTTGCGGGTACAGAGGAAGCAATTTTCTATTCGATGGCTACCACGGCAGCCCTCTTTCATCTCATCAACCATGCCGTCTTTAAAGGCAGTTTGTTTATGGTGGTGGGCATCATTGACCATGAGACAGGTACACGGGATCTCCGCAAGCTTGGAGGATTGATGTCTCTCATGCCGGTCACCTTTTCCGTGGCAGTGATCGGAGCATTTTCCATGGCTGGAATGCCGCCGTTCAGCGGATTCCTGAGTAAAGAAATGTTCTTCACTTCTGTACTCAATATCCGCGGGTTCGATATCCTGAGCTCGGGATTCTGGATGCAGGTCTTTCCGGTGATTGCCTGGCTTGCCAGTGTATTAACCTTTGTATACAGCATGATTCTCGTCTTTAAGACCTTTGGCGGCAAGCTCAAGCAGGATAAGCTGGATAAAACTCCTCATGAAGCGCCGCTCGGCCTTTTGCTGTCACCGGTGATTCTGATTTCACTTGCTGTTGTGTTTGCCATCTTCCCTGATCTCGTCTCCGTTCCGCTGATTGAACCGGCCGTGGCTTCTATTCATACCGGTCTGCTGGCACCAGGGGCAACCTTCGGGGTTTCCATTCATTTCTGGCATGGCTGGACTCCAGAGATCTTCATGACACTTGGCGTTATAACAGTCGGTGTACTCCTCTACAAGGGCTATGGCCGGCTGCGGGTATTGGACCGTGAAGCAAGCGGACGAAATGTACTTAACCGGATGTATGACGGTTCGGTCCACCTGCTGGAAAAAGGGTCGAGACGCTTAACCGACGCTTATATGACGGGCTCCAACCGTCATTACCTGCTGTACATTTTCAGCTTTATGATCATCGCGCTGCTCGCTGTCCTGATGCGGGAACCTGGAATTAGTTTTGGGATGGAGCACTATGCCCCATTGTCCCTCTATGAAACAGTTGTTGTAGCCATCATGCTGCTGGCGGCATTTGCGGTTCCTTTTGCCAAATCGCGGGTCAACGCTATCCTGTTCACCGGCGCTGCCGGCTATATGGTGACGCTGCTGTTTGTCCTTTTCCGGGCGCCCGATCTTGCACTTACACAGATGATTATAGAGACGGTATCTGTCATTCTGTTCCTGCTCTGTTTCCGGTATTTGCCGAAGCTGAAGAAACCGAAGGAGCCCCTGCGCTTTAAGCTGCCGAATTTGGTTATCGCGCTAGGAGTTGGCATTACGATGACCTTCATCGCTCTGGCTGCTATGGGCAGCAGTCCCTTTGAACCCATCTCCGAATTTTTCCTGAAAGAAAGCTACCACTTAGCCGGAGGAAAGAATGTCGTCAATGTCATCCTGGTAGATTTCCGCGGATTTGATACCTTGTTTGAGATCATGGTGCTTGGGATCGCCTCCCTGGCGATCTACGGGTTGATCCATTTAAGAATGGAAGCAGATCTGCCGCAGCCGCAGCAGGGGAAAGCCCTCTCAGCATTGCCTTTGCGGAGTAATGATGTGATCCTGCAGACGATGTCCAAGGGGATTGTTCTTATTATTCTGATCTTCTCGCTCTATCTGTTTTTTGCCGGTCATCATCATCCGGGAGGAGGCTTTATCGGGGCATTGATGGCCTCTGCCGCTCTTGTTCTTATGGCGATTGCCTTCGGTATGGATTGGGTCCGCAAGGCGCTTCCTGTGAATTACCGGCTGCTAACGGCAGTAGGACTGATGATCGCCATTTTAACCGCGTCGGGTTCATTTATTTTTGGAGCCCCATTTTTAAGCCATGCTTTCGGTCATTTTCATCTGCCTGTCCTGGGGGATGTAGAGCTGGCGACAGCTGTGCTGTTTGATTTGGGTGTGTATTTGGCTGTGGTGGGTGTCACAATGAACATCATTTTATCGATTGGAGGGGATAAACAATGGAACTCTTAATGGCGGTGGCGGTGGGGATTCTATTCACTATAGGCGTCTATCTGATCCTGTCCAAAAGCCTGCTGCGCATTGTACTTGGAACCTCCCTGCTGACACATGGTGTCCATTTGCTGCTTTTGACGATGGCGGGACTCAAAAAAGGTTCAGCGCCGGTTCTGGGTAAAGCGGACACTTATGTAGATCCCCTGCCGCAAGCGCTGATTCTAACCTCTATCGTGATCAGCTTTGGAGTTACTGCCTTCTACTTCGTACTTGCTTACCGTTCTTACCAGGCACTCGGTACAGATGAAATAGACAGCATCAAGGAGGACAAAGAATGAGCAATCTACTGGTGCTGCCGATTCTGATTCCCCTATGTACAGCTGTTATTCTGATGTTCTTCAAAGAGAAGATACGGCTCCAGCGCGGAATCAGTGCAGTTAGCGGAGTGCTGAATATTCTGATTGCGTTGCTTTTGGTAACTCGTGTTCACTCTGAGGGCATCCAAACCTTACAGATGGGGGGCTGGGCTCCTCCATACGGCATTGTATTTGTAGGGGATATGTTTGCTGTATTACTGGTGGCGATGGCATCGGTCGTCAGCTTTGCAATTTTGCTCTATTCCTTCCACAGTATCGGGGAGAAGCGGGAGCGGTTCTATTACTATACGTTCTTTCAGTTTTTGCTGGTCGGGGTATATGGCTCCTTCCTTACCGGAGATATTTTTAATTTGTTTGTCTTCTTTGAGGTCATGCTGATTTCATCTTATGCGCTAATTTCAATCGGAGGGACAAGGCTCCAGCTGCGGGAAACGTCAAAATATCTGCTTATAAACATCGTATCCTCGACGCTTTTTGTTGCAGCGGTTGCTTATCTCTACGCAGCGGTCGGAACGCTCAACATGGCGCATTTGTCCCAGCGTATCGCTGAAGCAGGGCAAGGCGGCGTGCTTAACGTAATTGCTGTTTTATTTTTAATTGTATTTTCCTTGAAGGCAGGGCTATTCCTGTTCTTCTGGCTGCCGGGATCGTACAGTGCACCTCCTGCAGCGGTCAGGGCGTTGTTTGGCGCACTGCTGACTAAAGTTGGGCTATATGCGATTATACGCACCTTCACTCTGCTGTTTGTAAACGATCCTGGGTTTACCCAAAGCTGGATTGCCTGGATGGCGGCAGCGACGATGATTTTGGGTGGCTTGGGGGCAGTGGCTTACAAGGATATCCCCCGGATTCTGAACTACAACGTCATTATCAGCGTAGGGTTTGTAGCCTTTGGACTTGCGGCAGGAACAAGGGATGCCCTGGACGGAACGGTCTTCTATCTGCTGCACGATATGCTGGCGAAGGGACTCATGTTTATTCTGGGCGGAGTCATAATATCTGCTGCGGGAACCGACCGGCTGAACAGCATGGGGGGCATGATTAAAAAGTATCCGCTTATCGGCTGGATGTTCTTCATCCTGACGCTTGCCCTGGTGGGTATACCGCCGCTCAGCGGTTTTGCCGGCAAGGTGCTGATTATCCGCGGAGCTTTAGATACGGGCATGCTGACCTTGTCGCTTATTGGTCTTGGATCAAGCTTCCTGGTGCTATATTCCTTGATTAAGGTGTTCAGACAGGCGTTCTGGGGAAATGAACCAGAGAATGATCAGCCTAAAGTGAGTCTGAAATGGGCTTCGGCTATAGCTGGAGGACTGCTAGTCCTCGTGATTGCCATGGGGATCGGAGCAGAGTTCGTATTTACCTATGTATCTCAGGCTGGTGAAGTTCTGGCCTCCCCCGTGCAATACATTGATGCTGTAATGAAGATGAAGGAGTAGAGGAGATGGCCTTACAAATCCTGTTTAACCTGTTGATTGCCTTTCTGTGGATGCTGTTGAATACCAATAGCTCGGGCGCAAGCTTCATCGTAGGCTATGTGCTAGGTATAGCTATTTTACTGATCCTGCGGAAATCCTGGACCCGGCCATTTTATCTTAGACGATTATGGGCCATGCTGAAGCTCCTGCTGATCTTTGCCCGTGAGCTGTTCATCTCAAACTTTGTAGTCATTGGTCATATTCTTCGTCCAAAACTGGCTATACGTCCGGGTATATTTGCTTATGAAACTGAATTAACTTCAGCTTGGGAAGTCACCTTATTGTCCTGCCTGATCTGTCTGACGCCGGGAACGCTGACGCTTGATGTTTCGGGTGATGGCAAGACCCTGTATATTCATGCTATTGATATTGCAGATGCAGAGGAGCTCGCAGAGCAGATTAAAGGTACTTTCGAGCATGCGATTATGGAGGTGACCCGCTGATGATCTCAGCACTGTTAACTGCATCATTGGTGATTCTGGCTCTGGCAATGCTGGCCTGCCTGTTCCGGCTCCTGAAAGGGCCGACCCGCTCAGACCGGGTTGCCGCGCTCGATACGATCGGCATTCATGTGCTGGCCATCATAGCAGTTGTTTCCATGCAGCTGAACACACAGGATTTTCTGGAGATCATTCTGGTGATCGGTATTCTAACATTTATTGGAACGACAGCGCTGGCCAGATATATTGAACGGGGCGTAGTGGTCCAAGAAGGAGGTGACACCCATGACAGGTGAGCTGATTAGTTCGATTCTGGTGTTGATAGGAGCCATTTTCTGCGCTCTGAGTGCCTTCGGCTTAGTCCGGCTGCCCGATGTTTATCTGCGTTCGCATGCTGCAACCAAAAGTGCAACGCTTGGGGTGCTTTGTGTGCTGGGCGGGGGATTTCTGTACTTCTGGGTGGTAGATGGAACAGTCAGCTTCAAGCTGCTGCTCGCTATCGTGTTTGTCTTCATCACTTCACCGGTGGCAGGACATTTGAACGGCCGGTCCGCCTACCGCTCAGGCATTCCGTTATGGGAAGGCAGTGTTCAGGATGACCTGAAGCCCCTAGTGGACAAAGGTCAGGAAATACCCGGGGAAGAATAGGTGTCGCGGAATTATGGATTAGAAGAAGATGGTGTTTTGCGGGAACGCAATACGCCATGTAATTATGCGGGTGGAAGGATTGGCTTGCTAATAGAATCAAGCCAATCATCCTCCGGGGAAGGTTTATTAGAGCTTTTTTTCCAAAACTTCTGTTCGGAGCCTGAGCATCCATTCGGCAGATTGCTTCATATACGCCAGCTGATCCACCGCACCAAAGTGTTCGATGGCGAAAGTGTCATCATAGCCGCTTTTCAGCAAATCCGTTACGATGTCCTTCATCGGGATACAGCCGCTGCCAACAGGAATTGCATACATGGCCCGGCCGTCTGTGGTCAGTTTAGGCGTTTCTCCGGCATGCACCTCAAACGTGCGGTCTTTGCAATGGACATATCCGATATACGGCTTACATGCAGTATATGCCTCCATGGCATCTTCCCCGCTGTACAAAAAATTCCCGGTGTCAAAGGTACAGGAGAGATCCGTGATTTCCTGGACAAAGGACAGCAGCTGTGCGGTAGTAGCAAAAGGGGCCTCTAAGGCATCAAAATCCTCCATACCGACCGTGATTCCCAGCGGTTTCGCATAAGCACACATGGTAGTTACAGCGGCTTTCATGGCCTGCACACATTCCTGATATTCATTAGAAGCGGAATCCATTTCTTGTTCGTTCAAAAATCCCGGAATCACCAGCACC
This sequence comes from Paenibacillus tianjinensis, assembly GCF_017086365.1. Taxonomy (NCBI): domain Bacteria; kingdom Bacillati; phylum Bacillota; class Bacilli; order Caryophanales; family Paenibacillaceae; genus Paenibacillus; species Paenibacillus tianjinensis. Next base: position 2,321,297 of record NZ_CP070969.1, read on the forward strand.
CGTGAAGCGCCGGATCTATGAGCCATAGAGAGGAAAGAACGGATCTGCCGGTCTTTCACTTCTACACTATCTTCATGGCCGAAATCGAAGAACCCGTACATACAGCTTACCTGCAGACCTGCTTGGTCCAGCAGCTTTTTGATCATTTCTTCCTGTGACTCATAGCTGGCGGCATCCATTTCCACAGCATTGATCCCGTAGCTTTTTACCAGGGTACAGATTTCTTCCAGACTCCGGTTAGTCTGATCGGCAGCCTCCCGGATATGATCGTAAAAAACAGATAATTTCATCGTTGGTTGCTCCTCATAGAACACTTTGGTGAGATACATTCATGACTAATAGTAACGCTATTTAAGCGTTTTTACTGCAAATCACTTGTACTATAAGTCCCGGGTGACCGGGTTCTTTGCTTTTCGCGGCCAGAGAAAATAAGAACCTGAGATAAGCAGATCAATGGCGACTATTACTGACCATATCGTGATGATGTTTTGCAGCGCCTCCGTTCGGGCAGGGTCATTAATCCAGGTGATGAGTCCATACAATATTCCGGCTCCAAGCAGATAAGCGAGCACATGCTTCAGCCAGCTTTTGAAATAATAAACGGCATGTTCCATCCCATAGCGCTTTGGCGGCAACGGTCCCTGCTTAGTGACATAATACCGGAAGCGTTCGTCGGCCCAGCTGATCATACTTTTGCCGAAGACAATGGATACTGAAATATAGATGGCTGCGAGCGCATGCGCTGTGGTGGCGGACGCTCCCTTTGCCAGATCCATCCCTGCAATCACCAGCAGAATGAGGTCCAGCACCGGAGTCATAGCAAGGAAAAAGAGCCCCAGCTTGTTGCGTTTGAAGATGTAACGAGCCGTTAATCCGGCGATAATGACCACCCAGAACAGAATTTCACAGGTGACAATTGCCCACGCTACCAGATTCATAATCCACCCCTGTAATTAAATAATGTGTGTTAGATAAGTGAAATTATAGCAGCCGGATTTATATAATACAACTGTATTATAAAATTGCGCAGATCATTTTACCTATGATACAATACGGCTATGCCAAAAATTGTTGATCATTCAGAGCGGAAATCGCATATTGCAGAGGCGACCTGGCGCGTCATTATGAATCAGGGGATGAAGGGGGCCACTGTACGTAACATTGCGCAGGAAGCAGGCGTGTCTCTGGGAGCTTTACGCCATTATTTCACTACGCAGCAGGAGCTGCTTGCCTTTGCCATGAATCTTGTGAAGGAACGGGCCAACGCCAGGATCGAAGCCGTTATCAGTCTCGGCCTGCCGCCTAAAGAGCTGGTCACCAGGGCACTGATGGAGATGCTGCCTTTGGACGAGAGCACCATGGCTGAAATGGAGGTATGGTTCGCGTTTATCTTTCATCTCAGGAATGCGGAGGGGGGGCATAGCGGGCTGAACGACGGGGTCTACCCAGGTATATGCAAGCTCGTGGACCATCTGGACGAGCAGGGCTTATTGAGACAGGGGCTGGATAAGGACAATGAAGCGGAGCGGCTGTATGCCTTGGTCGATGGACTGGCCCTGCATGCCATGCTGGAGCCTGGGCGGATAGACAAGCAGCGGATCATCCGCGTGCTGAACAGCCATATGGATTCTATCTGCAGGGAATAGAGCAGAAGAGGGAATCAAAAGCAGATATGCGTCTGATTCGGCGGAGCAGATGGTGAAAACAAAGGTAAAAATCCCTTTGATTGGGCTGATTCTAGGCCGAAGGGTGAGATCAAAGGTAAAAGTACCTCTGATTCCGCCGCCAGCGGGCGAAACGGGGAAATCAAAGGTAATAACACCCTAGAATGCACAATAGTAACTACTGAGAGCAGAGGGTGCCCTCCAGCCATAAACCGGCTGAGAGGACACCCTTTTATTAGTAAGCAATAATGGATATTGGTTTGAACAAATCGATGTGTCACTAGCAATCCGAAGCAGGGAATATTTATTTTACATAAAGAATCTTATATTATGGACAATAACTTCTTCTACATTCCCTCAACAATACCCAAAGCCCAGTATTGTAAAGCATTTGTCCTCATCCCCGGGGGCCATCGAGATTTCGATCGTATGCTCCCGGCTGTTCTCATTCTGATAAAGGATGACCGGATTGCAGTGTGTCCAGTTGTTCTCGTGCGGGTCCGCGGTAATCACCAGATTGCCGTCCACATAAATATTTGCCTTACCGAATTCAGGGCTGCCGGAATCCTTGAAGATCAGGACCAGGATTCTGCTGGTGATCGTCAGGTTGAAGCCCGCAGTACCTGACGAGGCTGGATGCATCCAGTTATGCGGAAATTCCGCTGTAACGTAAGGGTTGGCATCCATTTCTACCATCTGCAGCTCGGTATCCAGCTCCGTGAAACCGCCTAGTTCTATCTTCGCAACGTCCATCGGGGTGATCCGGTCCAGCAGTCGGATGCCCGTGTAATCATTCCCGATCACCGGCGGCTGATCCAGACTAATATCAGTGCTATCCATTTCAGCCTTACGGGTTTCGGAGAACAGATAAGTCAGGCAATCGGCCATAACCCGGTGGCCGTCATTGGTAGGATGATAGATATCATAGAAAAATTGCCGTTTCGAGATGATGTTCCCCTCCGCCTTGGTCAGCTTGAATTGCTCGGATACGGCGTCCTTTACACTGACCATCGGAAGATTATAACGCAGTCCGACAGGGGAGAGCCGTTCCTGCAGGTTCCAGTCATTCACAAACACGCTGAACAGCAGAATGACAGCCGGCTGGTTGTCTGCGGACAGGATTTTCAGGCATAGGCTTTCGTAACAATTCCCCTTCGTTTCATCGCCTTCGTCGTTCACGGCAAATTCCACGATTACGATGTCCGGTACCACGGAGCCCTCCCGGAGAATATCCCGTTCATAACGGATAACGCCGAGCTCGGACGGTGTGCCGCCTACTCCGGCTTTTACAAAATGGATATTCTCTCCACCATCTTTACCGAACTGCTCCTTAAAGCCCAAATAGGATTGATAGGCATAACACTCCGTATGTATCGGCTTGGCTCCCGCGCCCTGCGTAATCGAACCTCCGATATAGGCAATCGTGACTTCCTCGCCCCGTAACGCTTTGTTTATAGCAGACTTCAATCTTCGATTATTCCCTGAATGCATCAGGGACTTCGCGATCATCCCATGGTATTCGTCCGAGCCGAAAGGAACCGGTGTTTCAGCCGTCAGCTCTGGTACAGAATAACCGTCATTCAGATAAAAGATGATGCTCGCCGTAGCCAGCTCGCCCGGATGGTTGAATTCAAAAGCAAACTTGCCGGGAGCCTCATCATCTACGGACCATACGAAGTCCTCCAGTGTTAGAATGACCTCCGTTCCATCGCCGGGGCAGGGAATCCGCAGACTGCTACCGGTTACATACTTATTGGTCTTCCCCCAATTCTGCAGCAGAAAAGAGACCTCCGACTGCTTGTTCTTCACTTTTACAGCCACACCGATACTGTGCACCAGCTTACGGAAACCGCTCCAGCTTCTCAGCAGCTCAAGCATATGCTCATCCGTTACGCCGCCAATATACCTGGCTTTGTCCGTCAGATAGCTGCCTTCCAGATAAATCTCTTGAGAGGGTTTGCCTTCGGCCCGCGCCGTAGCTTCCACGTCTGTCTCGAACAGCACGTAGAACCCGTTTCTCCGCGGGGTGGGGTCCTTAGGGGCTTTGGGACCAGCGGCTGTATCACCTGTTATAGTACTGTAATTGTCTTCCATCGTTCAAATCATCCTCGTTCATTGATATTTTTGAAGGCGCTTTCCAATCGTCCGAAGTGAATCCTTAAATATTGATCTGCTGACCGCGCCTCACAATGTCTACACTGTACCAGAAACATTCCGGGACTGGAATCCTTAATCGTTCATTTCAGCCCCAAGATCACAATTTCCCTCTGCTTATTACAAAAAGTATCTAGTTTCCACATGGTCGCTGAAACCGCTTTACTTATATAATGTGCCTGAGTCTAGTCTTTGAAAAAAGCTACGGAGGGAAATTTCTAATGATACTTGTGAAGCAAGGGGAAGCCGCAAAGATATACCTGGACCCTACGGCAAAGGAGTATGACGGTTTGAGAAGAGTGGCCGGGTCTTTTGCAGAAGATATAAATTTGGTGACCGGGGCCACACCTGAAATCATCACCCGGAAAGAGCAGCTTGGCAGCACTGCGGTTATTGCAGGAGCAGTCGGCGGTAATGACCTTATCGATACATTGATTGAGGCGGGTAAGCTGGACGTAACATCCATCCGGAATAAAAGGGAGTGTTACATCATTCGGCTGGTCGAACAGCCGGCTGATGGGGTGGATCAGGCGCTGGTTATTGCGGGAAGCGATAAACGGGGCACAATTTACGGCATTTATACTCTCTCCGAACTGATCGGTGTCAGCCCGTGGGTGTACTTTGCGGACGTGCTCCCGGAGAAGAAACCACTGCTGGAAATTCCCGATCATCTCCTGAACAGGGCTTCCAAAGAGCCTTCTGTGAAATACAGAGGTATTTTCCTGAATGATGATTGGCCGTCTCTGGGCTCTTGGGTTACCGGGGCTTTTGGCGACTTCAACGAAGATTTCTACGACAAGGTATTCGAGCTGATCCTCAGATTGAAGGGGAACTACCTGTGGCCGGCTATGTGGAGCGCCGAATTCAGTTTGAACGGCAAGAGCCACCCGCTGGCGAACGCCAGGCATGCGGAAGAATACGGCATCGTTATGGGCACATCTCATCATGAACCGCTGTTCAGGGCAGGCAGTGAATGGCAGAAGGTGTATGAGCAGTACGGGACAAGTAATCTGTGGGATTTTGCCCGGAACAGGCAGGCTATTACTGCTTTTTGGGAGGACGGAATCAAGAGAAATAAAGATTACTCCAACCTGATCACACTAGGGATGCGGGGTGAGAGCGATTCTGCACTGGAGGGCTCTGACCGGGAAAATATAGAGCTGCTGAAGGATATCATCCGCACGCAGAAAGCGCTTTTGAAGAAATATAATCTCGAACATGCGCCGCAAATTCTCGCTGTCTATAAGGAAGTGGAGAAATACTGGTACGGTTCTGACGAGGTAGAGGGCCTCAAGGAATGGGATGTGCTGAACGATGTGACGATTCTACTGGCTGATGATAACTTCGGCAATCTCCGCAAAATCCCGGCGGGTGAAGAGCAGCAGCGCAGCGCCGGGTGGGGGATGTATTACCATTTTGACTATCACGGAGGTCCGCATTCCTATGAATGGCTGAATACGAGCCCGCTTGAGAAGACCTGGGAGCAAATGTGTATGGCCTTTGATTACGGCATCCGTGACGTGTGGATCGTCAATGTCGGGGATTTGAAGCCGATGGAGCTGCCGATCTCTTACTTTTTGGACTTGGCCTATGACTTTGAGGCTTGGGGCACAGGTGCAATCAACCGGACAGCCGAATATACCTTGCGTTGGACCCGGCAGCAGTTCGGACATATCACAGACCCGGAGACAATCTCCGGGATCGCGCAGGTACTCTCGGATTACACAAGAATGAATGGACGGCGCAAACCGGAAATTATTAGGTCCTTCACCTTCAGCCTTGTCCATTATCATGAGGCCCGGAGAGTCCTGCAGCAGGCGGTCAGGCTTGAGGAAGCAGCCCAAAAATACGAGAAGCTCATTCCGGACAGCCACAAAGATACGTATTATCAGCTTGTTTATTTCCCGGCGGCAGCTTCAGCCAATGTGGTTAAAATGCAGATTTACGCCGGACTTAGCCAGCTGTTCGCTGAGCGGGGCAGTGTCCTGGCCAATACCTATGCCAAACGAGTTAACGAAGCGGTAGAGCGGGATAAGCAGCTGGAGCTCGTCTATAATAACGGGATTTCCGGAGGGAAATGGCGGGGGATGATGAGCTCCGCACATGTGGGTTATGTCAACTGGGACGCGGAAGGCTGGAGCTATCCCGAAGCCAAGACCATTGCACCTGTCAAAGGCTCACAGATGATTGTCAGTGTTGAGGGAACAGAGCAAGGCTATAGGTCCGGTACAGCGAGTCTGCCGGAATTTACGAATCTGTGCAGAGAGAGCTGCGGAATTACGATCAGCAATGGCGGAGATACGGGATTTGACTATGAGGCGGTCAGCAGCACGGAGTGGATCAGGCTGGATAAGCCCAGCGGCTGGGTTGAGGAAGGGGAGACAATTGCTGTCTCTGTAGATTGTGAGAAAATTGGGGAGTCAGCAAGCGGTGAGATTACCATTACCGGTGCAGGGGGAACGGTCAAAGTGACTGCTGCAGCTGTCTGGATGGACGTTCGGGAAGTGCCGCCGCTGACCTTCATTGAAACACACAACGTAATTTCTATTGAAGCGGAGCATACGCTTCGCCGTGTAGCGAAGTCCGGGGTCGAATGGAAGACCATTGAAAACTACGGGCGTACCTTATCTTCAGTGAAAATGTATCCGGACGGCGTGTCCTTTCAACAACCGGAACATGCGCCATACCTAGAATACTCGGTACTGGTGACGCGGAACGGGGAGTATAGCCTGACTTCGTATCTTGCCCCGACGAATCATCTGTCACTGACCAGCGGACTGAAATATGCGGCAGGCTTTGATAACGGGACACCGGTTATTGCTGACGCGCTGCCGGCGGACTATGAGGGTGGCAATCATGATAATGCAGCCTGGTGCCAGGCCGTGATGGACAATATTCATACCATGACTACCCGCTATACCTTGACCAAGGGTATTCATACTCTCCGGTTCTACGGCTTAGATGCCGGTCTGGTCTTACAAAAGCTGGTGCTGTCTGCTGTCCCGCTCCCTTATTCGTACCTGGGTCCGGAGGAGAGCTTTTATACAGGACAGCCCGAGCAATAGAGTACAACTTCACGGTTGAACATGAATGTCCATGAGTGTCCCGGGCCTTACGTTATCTCAATACGGATGACGGCGGATAACCCTTGATACTTTTAAAGACATTGCTGAAATACGCGGCGTCATGATAGCCGCAGTGCTCCGCTACTTCGGATACATTGAAGCCGCCTGCCGTCAGAATCATCTCGGCGTTGTTCACCCGTACCCGGTTGAGGAATTCTTTGCAGGTGGAGCCGGTGTTCTGCTTGAACAGCTTGCCCAGGTACTCGGGATTCAGGCCAACCAAACCGGCAAGTTCATGTATGGTGATATCCTTTGCATAATGATCCATGATATAGGCTATTGCCTTTTGGATTCGGGGATCTACCAGCGGGGCCTGCTGATGGTGGGCGATACAGAGCAGTCGGTATATAATCAGCTGAAAGATGGCCCGGGCCTTCATTTTGTAGAAGGGCTGTTTGTCCATCCAGACATGCGAGAATTCCCGGATATCCTCCAGGAGCTCTTTGGTCCTCCAGTTCTTGGTGACCGTCCCGAATGGAAGCTGCACATGGTTGTCCGCACCTTCCCAGACAAAGTTAAAGGCAAAGGAATGCATAGGCGCCTCCTTGAAGGTATGCGCTTGCCGAATGCTGCCGGAAGGGGCATAGAGCATATCGCCTGCTTCCACGGTGAATTTCTCTCCGTTTATGTAGTAGTTGGATTTCCCTTCAACGATGAAGGTAAGATCATGGAAATCGATGGTACTCCGGCCAATTTCCCAGTCCGGGAAGCATCTGCGGTCCACGAACAGAAAGACGTTTGGAACCAGATGCTCATATTTGTTAATGTCCATTCTTAGCTGCTCCTCCTTCTGCTAAAATCATAGCATCCCTCTTCAAATTTAAAAAGCCGCTGGCGGGGAATCCCCTTGCCAGCGGCTGCTTGCGTCTATTAGTTATTACTTGTCCGGGTCATGTCGTAATCTTGGCATATACCGCAAAGAACAGCGCCATTTCCCCCATCATCAGCACATTGGAAACATGAAACACCCTATCCAGGATGTATAATCCGGCCAGAAGCGCTGCCAGGAGTGACAGTTGAAAGATTCCCAGCCGGTGCTGCTTGTGCCTGTAGACATGGAAAACGAGGGTAGTAGATGCAAAATAGAGTGCTACCGAGCCGAAGAACAGATTCAACATCAGCTCATAATGAAGTTTGTTCAGGAACAGGAGCTGAATGGTTGCGGCGATGGTACATAGCGACAGAAAGATGAACAGATGTCCGTAGATGATGGTCTGCCCGGCGGTACGGACATGCTTATCCACCTTCTTTTCCAGATTGTCATAATACTGCCACCACATTGCTATGATGAGTACAAAGGTCAACGCAGCAAAGACCACGGACTGCGGGGTCCAGGTGCTGGATTGCAGTACGGCGAGGGTACTGACCACAGATTCACCGAGCAAAATTAGCGCGAACAGAGAGAAACGCTCCAACAGATGATGCGTGTTCGTTGGGGTCTTCAGCAGGATTTTTCTCCCGGTTAATGGCAGGATAATGTCGAGGGCGATTCCGGCGTATAGCACGGCATAACGCACCCATGAATCAAAGAAGAGAGAGCAGGCGGAGATGGCCAGCCCAATCCAAAAACGGGTCCCGAAATAGCGGGCAGTAGCCCGCAAATGGCCTTCTTCCTTAGCGTGCGCGTAATGATACTGAACCGCGGTCATCGCACGGAGTCCGATGTAGCCGATCAGAAATGAATGATAGGTGGCATCGAAATCCACGGACAGACTTGCCGTCATAATCAGCACGAAAAATAATTGGATGATCAAAAAGATCCGGTGGAAGACACTATCCTGCCCAAAACGGTTTATAAACAGTGTCTGCCCCACCCAGGCCCACCAGATCGGGATGAAGATCAGTACGAATTTGCCCAGTGTCTCAAGAGAGAGAGTCTCGTCCTCTACATGAAGCAGCACATGGCTTGCTTTAGATACGGCAGCGACAAACAGAAGATCATAGAACAGCTCCAGCCAGGTTACTTTCTTTTCGGTTATTTGCACAGGGCCTCCTCTGCCATCCGGATTTCTTCCGGCTTCCATTGGTTTTTCCTATCATAATGGCTTTCTCTGAGTGAGTGCAAGGTAAGAAGAGAAAAAATGCAGATGATTAGGTCCAAAAAAGCAGCAGAGCAGCTAGTCTCTCATTTAGAGAGAAAGCTGCTCTGCTATTTTTGCAGATGAATTCTTTATGCAAACGGTGATTCAGCAAGCTGGATGCATTGGGTAGGGCAGCTGTCAAAAGCCTCCTGCAGCTCTTCCTGCAGCTCTTCTGCAATGGCTGTAACACCGCGGTTGTTGTCACCTGCAAAAACCACGGTAGCGATTCCACTATCATCCAAATCAAAAATATCCGGAGCAGCTGAGTTACAGGCACCGCAGGCGATGCATTCTTCCTGATTAACACTGGCAAATAAGATCATGATTTGTTTCCTCCCTCTCGCCTTATATGAAGCAGTTAAATCTCCATATCTAGTGGCATGTATATGTCAACCAATGCTTTATATTCCAGTTATCCGGACGAAACCACAGTTTCGAAGGTTACTTTGTGACGTGCTGTTGACGAATTTGCGCCAAGTGCTATAAATTAAGCACAGCACTCTTTTCGGAAGAGTTACACAGGAGGATGAAGAACGAATGGCAAACGATCATAATGTAACCTATAAGCTTAGGCTGATGGAGAAACAGGATGCACTTGAGATTGGAAAATGGAAATATGAGCCGCCGTACTCCCTATACAATTCATCGGATGACCAGGAGAGCCTGGAAGAACTGCTGGACGGTTCCTATTACGCAGCAATCACACCTGAATATGGGCTGACCGGATTTTTCTGTTATGGAAGAAACGCACAAGTTCCTGGCGGACTGAAACAGGGCTTATACACAGGTGACAACGTACTTGACATTGGCCTCGGGCTAAAGCCGGAATACACGGGCACAGGGCTGGGCAGGGGATTCCTGCAGGCGGGTATTCAGTTCGCAGAAAGTGCTTTTGCTCCGGAGAAGTTCAGGCTGACCGTAGCTGCATTCAACCAAAGAGCCATTGCTTTATATAGCCATGCGGGATTTAGGACTCTGGGCAGTTTCATCAAAATAAATGGAGAGAGTCAGATGGAATTTCTGGTGATGGAACGGTAGTGCAGCTGCCTCTACGCTAACGATAGTTTCACAGGCTGGTGTCCGACTGGAGAACTGGAGTGGATGTCTGTTAGAATAGTAGTAGTTCGTAAGAAGTTGGCATCATACATACCAAAGGAGAAATTAATGTGAATGAGAAGCTGAAGCAGGCATATGAACGGTTAGGTTTATCTGAAAACGTATCCAGAGAAGAGATAAATAAACGGTTTGACCTCCTGCTGAAACGGCGGCGCTCCAAATCCAAAGATGACGAAAGATCTGCGCCGGAGGAGGATTTTCAGGCCTTTAAGTTCATTCTGGACAGTCTGGACGAGCAGGAAATTAGTGAAGCGGAACGGCAGCGTCTGGCGAAATACGGCAAGCTCTCAGGTGTGGCGAGTAAGTGGGAACGGTTCTTCCGCCTGTATAAAACCCATGTGATCGTCTCTGTGATCGTACTGATCGTGCTTGCAGTTGCGGGTAATGCCTTGTATAACAACTGGCAGCATAAAAAGTATTTGGCCTCGTTGCCGCCGCTCGATGCGTCGATCATGTTTATCGGCAATTTCGGGCTCAAGGATCCAAGCGGAAAAAACGATGATCTGAATGAAGCAATTATTAAGCAGTATCCGGAGTGGAAGCGGGTAGATGCGAGTATTTCTTATCTTCCAAGAAGCGGCGAAGGTGCAGATTCGTTCGATATGAACTTTATGCAGAAAGCCGTGGTGGAGCTGGCTGCTAATCATCCGGATATTCTGATCCTCGATAAGGCTACTCTGGAATGGATCGGCGGACAGGATGGCTTCCAGGATATTAAGAGTATTGTTGAGAGCGGAAAGATCGCCAAAGACGATCCGCGACTGAAGTGGGGGAAGAATCCGGAGAGCGGACAAGAAGAGCTGTACGGCGTCGATATTACGGACACACCGTTTGTTGCTGCGCTGCCGGTTAACCGCGGAGATGAAGATATGATTATCGGTGTGCTTGCCGACGACGAAGTGAAGGACAAGGCTATCGCCTTAATTGAGCATATTGTTGGAGAGGCTGCTGCAAAATAAGTGTGATTAAAATGGATAAGAAACAAACAACCCGAGTCCCTGAATAAGGGTGCACGGGTTGTTTGTTATGGGTATGCAAGCTATTGCCTTGTAAACAGGCTTGTCCTATTTCTCCAGACGGTAGCCGCCGTGGAATACAGGCCCGACATACTGGTTGAAGGCATATCCGCTGCGGATCGCTGCCGAAACGAAGTCTTTTGCTTTCGCCACCGCTTCATGCACTGACAATCCGTTCGCCAGTCCGCCTGTGATCGCGGCGGCGAAGGTGCAGCCTGCGCCATGGTTGTAGGCCGGCTCAATCTTCGCGGTTTCCAGCACCATATATTCTGAACCGTCGAAGAAGACATCAATCGCTTGGTCGCCGCCCAGCGCCTTGCCTCCTTTGACAACAACATTTTGGGTACCCAGCTTATGGATCAGACGTGCAGCCTCTTTCATTTCTTCCAGTGTAGTCAGCTTGCCCAGTCCGGAGAGAACACCGGCTTCAAATAAATTAGGAGTAGCTACCGTTGCGAGCGGGAGGAGCAAATCACGGATCGCATTTGCACTCTCAGGGTTTAATACCTCATCTTCGCCTTTGCAAACCATAACAGGGTCAATAACTACGTTGGTCTGGTGATTGTCTTTTATTGCTTTTTCTGCCACAAGCACGATGTCCACACTGCCCAGCATGCCGGTCTTCATTGCATCGACCGGACCGCCGGCGAATATAGTCTTAAGCTGTTCAGCAACAATTGCCGCCTCAATCGGGTAGACGTTATGGTGCCAGCCGTTATCCGGGTCCATCGTAACGATAGTGGTTAATGCACTGAATCCATACGTGCCGTATTCCTCAAATGTTTTTAAGTCAGCCTGGATCCCTGCGCCTCCGCTGGAGTCACTTCCGGCTATTGTTAGGGTTTTAATGATTTTTGACAAAGCGAACGTCCCCTTTTTGTCTATAAATTATTCTTCTCTTACCCGCAAAAACTGATACCGCCGCAATAAGAACGACAACAACGTTTTATACTCTCCCTCCGATTATAACAAATATCACCGCAGGAGTCGTCAAAAAGCCGGATTGGAAGAGCGGTATGAACCGTAATTATTTCAAAAACGTGCTTGGAGAGCGCTATACGACTTGAGCTCCTGGCCATAATCGGTACACAGCAAAAAGAGGCTGTCCCATAAGTAGATTTTTTCGAGTAGAGACAGACCCTTTTCATTATTCAAAACCGAAAAACGTCAACAATGTAGCGATTCTCCTGTTATTGGAGGATCGCTGCTCTGCGTTTTTGGTCGTTTGCAGCTTGCTTCAGTAGATTGTGGGCAAGGGAAAGCCATCCGACTTCAAGCGTCACTTTTTCCATGCCGCGAAGCAGAAACCGCCGGAAACCCCGGTTGTTCTTTAGTTGTCCAAATACACTTTCTGGTTCTGTCATTCGACGTACGGCCAAAGTGAAGCCTTCCTCGCTTTGTAAAATTGCCCGAGCTTGTTTCTGGTACCGCAGTCGTTCCAGACTGACAACCACTTCCCGATTTCCTTCGGCTTTCGTACATCTTTCCTTCAGTGGACAGCCCACGCAGCTCTGGCTACGGTAATGACGTTTTCGGATTTCATATCCACTCTCTAACGTTTCCTTGCTTTCTTTGCGAAAATGCAGCGTTTGTCCGGCGGGGCATGTCCATGTATCCACGGCTTCGTCGTACGTCCAGTTCTCAATCTTTCCGATATTCTCTTTCCACGCTTTGCTCTTTTCTTTGTGGTAGCTGCCGTATTTGACCACGGCCTTCACGTGTTCGTTTTCCAAATAGGCATAATTTTCTTCACTGCCGTAGCCGGCATCCGCGATCACCGCCCTCGGAAGTCTCCCTAGGATCTGCCGCACCTTTTCTAAGTGCGGCTGTAAACAACGCGTATCCGTCGGTCTTTGGTGTAGACTGTACGCCAAAATAAACTGGTTTTCGGTGCCGATCTGTACATTGTAGCCGGGTTTGAGTTGACCGTTTCGCATGTGATCTTCCTTCATCCGCATGAAGGTGGCATCCGGGTCCGTCTTACTAAAGCTGTTTCGGTCCCCGAGCAGGTTTTGGTATTGCTCATATTTCAGCAGTCTCGGAAACAGATCCTTACGGAGCCTCCGAACCGCTTTTTTCAATGGCTTGTTCTTGGGCTTCTTCAGCAGTTGCGACTCTAACGACTGGGTCATTTGTTCAAGTTTCTCACTGTCGATCTCGGCGGACTCGCCAAGTTCGCTCAGATCCTGGCCGCGGTGTTCCTGTTCTTCTTGTTTCTCTGCAGCCTCAATGTCGGCAAACAATGCATGTACCTTTTCTTGCAGCTTGGCTTTATGCTTACTAACGGCTTTACCCCACACGAAGGTATAGCGATTCGCATTTGCCTCTATTTTTGTGCCATCTACAAAATAATGCTCGAAGGAGATGTATTTCTCGTCCGCCAGAAACTGAAGCACGGCGGTAAATACCATTTCTAGGACGTCCTTCATCCGCTGAGAACGAAAGCGGTTGAGCGTGCGGAAATCCGGGCGTTGTCGTCCCGCTAGCCACATGAAGGGAATGTTTTCTCGGACCGCTTTGGCGATTTGCCGGGAGGAATAAATGCGCTGCGTATACGCATAGATAATGACTTTGGTGAGCATTTTAGGGTGGTAGCTGTCACGGCCGCCACCGGGAAAGGCAGCGTCAAAGATGGTGTCGTCTAGCCGATTGACGGCTGCGTTAACGACACGAACGAGGTGGTTTTCGGGAATATCTTCTTCCAGATCCATTGGCAAGCAAAGTTGGTCCATGGTATATTGAATGTACAAAAGAAACCTCTCCTTTGAAATGGTTGTGTGGTAACTCCATTTTACCAAAGGATGGTTTCTTTTTTGTGCGATTTTTAAAGATTGTAGATCCATTTCCCGCTTAAACAGCGGAGAGGACGGAACGATTGTGGAAAAGCGGCAGCGGTCGCCTTGGTCTCCGGATTTTCACCGCTAAGGGGAATGAAAAAAATCTGGAGAGCACAGCGATTGGAACAACGGTCCGTTCGCGGAGCGTCCACCCAAGTGCTCACGTTGATCCTACTTAAAAAAACAGGGGCTATCCCAAGCAGCCATTTCATGGCTTTTGGGACAGCCCCTTTGTATTATTGGTCTTAATGGCTGGCGGAAGCGTGTCCTGTGCTGTCCAGAAGCAGCTGGGGTTCGCTGTTGCGGATGAAATCAAGAACTTTGTCATAAATGATCCGGTGCCCTTCTTTATTCGGATGAATTCCGTCCAGGCAGATGAATTTGGTAAAGTCCGGCTGCTGGAGAAAAGCCCCCCGGACATCGATGATTTTGGTCTTTGTAGTTTCGGCAACTTTGATGATTGTGGAGTTGTATCTCTCCTGCCACCAGTAGATTTTGGTCACGCTGCCCAGAAATTTCAGGATAGTGACTTCCGATTCCGGTTTGTTTCCGCTGACCCATTTGAAATAACTGTCCGCATTAAGCGGAGGGAGACTCATAAGAATCGGCATCACTCCCTGATTTTTCAGGAAGTCGATCATATCGAGGAGCATTCCTTCAAAAGCGGAGAAATCGGTCTTAGGATTATGCTCTGCCTCCGGATTGTTCACGATTTCCTCCCAGTAGAAGTCGCAGTCATTTCCACCGTATTCGATCAGCACAACATCCGGCTTTTCCTTGAGTACATCCCGCTTCAGATTGGTGAAGCCCTTCAACAGTGTATTGCCGAATCTGGCGGTATTGCGCATTGCCCCCTTCAGCTTTCCCTGAAGCAGCGAAACATAGTTGTCTTCAAGAATGACATATTTGCTTCTGGCTTCGTCATAGATGACCCCTTTCGAAATCGAGTCCCCGCTGACCATATATTTGAACTGTGCACTGGCACTATAATTCAATCCATTATCCAGGTCCTTATTCATCTTTGCGCCACACCTCCGGTATCCTAGTGTACATAATACAAGTGTAATCCATTCATGAAACGGTGCCTATGTATAGATGTCATGGGTTTTTGAGTTTCATGCGGTCCAGTCACTGGCATAACCATGCTCATATTCTATACAGTATAGAATCTTCCATAAGGAGGCGTCAGTTATGACCCAGGTTGTTGATTTCAGCAAAAGCGCAATATCCAGCTTCAGTCAATCGATTTCCATTCCGATCCTTGGGGCTCCTTCCAGCAATACATTGACCCAATTCGGACTGGCAACAGCACAGGGCGGTAATGTGCTGCTTAATGCAACCGTCGGTGTCCAGACCACACTCGGAAATCCGGATCTGCTATTCACGATTACACGTGGCGGCACCTCGGTTTTTACGACTCTTGCCAGTGCACTGGACGCCGGATTGTATGATCCGATCAGTTTCTCGTACGTCGACAGCAATGTGCCAGCCGGTTATTTTGCTTACACATTGACCGTTTCGATTGTAAACTCCACAGTGACGAATGCCGCAAATCTGGTGGGTCCTGTAGATTTTTCAGGGCTGTCGTTGGTGTGACGCGATGAGACAAATTATAGATTTCGGTAAAAGTATCCCGTCCAGCTTCAGCCAGTCCGCTACGCTTCCCGTACAAAGTCTCCCCAACAGCACCATTCTGGGACAGTTCGGTTTAAATGTAGGCGCGAACGGTTCGGTATTGCTTGAAGGCACAATTGGCCTGCAGAACAGCATGGCAAATTCATCCGATATTATCATTACGGTCGTCCGCAATGCGGTGGAGATCTTTAGCCTGCGCTCCAGCGGACGGGATGCTGGTGATTTTGAAACCGTCCATTTCTCCTTTGCGGACAGTGGAATTGCTGCAGGTTATTACGGATACGCACTGACTGTGTCTGCAATCGGTGCGATGAATCAGCCGGTTGTTGTCGGTCCGCTTCTATTCTCGGGTGTGTCCATCCTGTAACTTGAGTCTGCTGCCGGAAAAGGTTCACCTCCGGCAGTTTTTTTTTCATCATTGGACAAAAACAAACAACATAATATAAAGAAATAAAGGAGTTGAGAGAGAAGGGAGCTTGAAAATATGCCTTTTACAACCGGATCGGTATACAATCCGCCCGCCGGATTGAACCATGTTGACCGTATCCGAGTCGCTTGCCTGAATGATTCGATTCTAACGCCAATTAATATTAACTTACAGATTTTTCATTTCCGCGGGAATTCGCTAACCCGGTTTCCAGTAGGCGAGGCCTTATTCCAGGTTGATCCCCAGCAGCTTGTTGTCCAGACCTTTTCGGTAAATATTGCAGATTATTACGAAGTTCAGATCAATTTCTACAGTGCTGTTAATACCATCATCAACGTGTTTGCATTAGACGCAGCAGGTAATTTACTGGAGAGGATACTGCAGTCTGAACTTACATACATCGACCGGCTAACAATAATTCCTACGTGAACAGGGAGTGATACGAATTTGGCAAATGTCAATATTACTGCCGCACTGCCGGGCAATCATATCGAGCCTTCAATTGCAGTAAATACGCTTTCCCCGAATTTCCTGTGCGTGGTCTCGGTGGATGACAGTACGGGGACGGCTCTGACCGGATTCTACAGATCAACCGACGGTGGGCAGACCTGGTCGACGACGATTCTCCCGCAGGCTCCCGGCTATATGAGTGCAGAAGCGCCGACCATAGACTATACGTTTCCCAACACCTTTATTGTTGCGGTCCATTTTTTCAACGAGTTTGATGATGGTACGATTGCAACCTATACCTCATTTGATAATGGAGCCACCTTTAATCCGCCCGTTATCGTGCAGCAGGGTTTTGGTCTGTATATTCACAATGATGAACCCTTTCTGGCTGTGGACCGTTCACCGTCCAGCCCGTACCGCGGAAATGCATACGTTGGCTATACCCCTTTGTATGATCTTGCACAGAATGCAGCGATCTTCTTCCAGCGTTCCTTGGATCAGGGATTAACCTGGGAACGGCCGCAGCGGATCTCCGATCCGCGTGGAGATCTTGAACGTGCGGCGCTGGTTGTGGGACTCGCGGGGGAGGTGTATGTCGGATATATTCAACTTGGGCCGGCACCGAAGTATGCCCTGATCCGGGTATCCCAGGATGGTGGCGTTACCTTCAGTCCTCCGGTTTCACGCGGAGCTACCTTAATTGCGAATACAGTTCCTGTGCCAAGTCCCCTGCCTGTGCCGAACTATGCCTTTCGCGTCCAGACCAATCTCAGCTTGGGTGCTGATATTTCAGCGGGACCGTTTGGCGGATTTGTATACGCAGTCTGGAATGATTTCCGGCTTGGCTATGCCGATATCTTCTTTTCGCGGTCACCTGATGGTCTGCTCTGGTCTCAGCCGGTTAATATCACGGGAGCGCCAGCTGGCTCGCAGAATTTTTCGCCGTCGATCACGGTTTCACCTTCGAATGGGACGATAAGGGTCATTTATTATACGAACCGGATTGACGGCTTCCTGCTGGATGTATTTGTTGCAGAATCGATCAATAGCGGCCTGTCCTTCACCAATCGGAGAGTGTCGGATGTGTCCACGAATCCCAATGGTAATTCGCCGACACCTGTTCCGCTAATCGGCGATTATATTACAGCTGCAACGATCTTCCCGAATACACTCGGAGCGGTCTGGAACGATACCCGATTAGGCAAGCAGGACATTATTTTCGGGAATTGAAGAAGGAGGGCGGAATACATCCGCCAACACGAAGCAGCAGCAAGTCTCCGGTTAACCAGGGATTTGCTGCTGCTTCGTAATTATAGTGACGATTACTTGCGGGTTGCCCGCAAGCTGTCAGTCCGGCGGAGCATGGCCTGGGCAGATCTGGGCGGATCAATTAAGGGGATGCCCTGCAAATAATGGATAACTGTCCGTTCCATAATCCGGACACTGTTCTCCCAGGTCCAGCTGTTTGAATCAGCCTCTCCCTGTGAAGCCAGCCTGATACGGAGCACATGGTCCTGTACCAGCCGGATGATATCTTCAGCCAGCCGGTTCTCATACCGGTAGGAGAGCAGGCAGTTTTCTTCATGTCTGGCATACTCCATATTGCCTCCGGAGTAGACGGTGACAAGTGCGGCGCCGCAGCGCATAGCTTCCAGTCCGGGCAAAGAGCCGCTATCAAAAATACTGGAGCTGACAAAGATATCGGCTCCGTTATAATGATAGCAGAGCTCTTCGTCATTCTGTGGGGTGAAGAAGCGGTATTTGCCGCTTGCTTTCATGTTTTGCAAAGAATCCGAGCTGTAGAACTCGTCAGGCGGACTGATAAAGTTGATATTCACATGCGGAAGATTCTGTTTAACAATGTCTAGCTGCCGGACCAGATAATCCTGTTCGCGGTGCCAGGAGAAACCGTTCTCCACTTTTCGGAGGATGGCGGTTATGTTCATCGGTTCCTGCAGCCTGTGGCGGATATGCCTGTTGCTGAAACTCGAGCTGATGCCTACAGGTACAATGCTGCCCGTAATTCCATGGTTGAGGGCAATGATCTCCCGCTGCCATTCGGATAACACAATCAGTCTGGGAGTAGTATTGTAGGATGGGAAAGATACACTATTTTCCGGTAGAAATAGCGGTTCATAACATAAAGAGAGGCGGACATGCATGCCTTTGCCATTAAGGCTTGCCGCTTCTGACACAGGCACAGTAGTGTAGAAATTGGAAACGATGATATCACTAGCCGGAAAATCGGATTCGCGAAGCACCGTGTGGTCGGTACGGTGAACGGTGGAGTGAACCTCATAAGAAATGTCTCCCCCCGACGGCATGACAATGACTACCTGGTGACCCAGAGCGGTAAGACCATTGGTAAGCTCCACCAGCATCCGTTGCGCCCCGCCATGGCATAAGGTGAGAATGGGGAATGTGAACCTCATCGCTGATCGCTTCCCTTCTAAATTAGCGCTGGATTGGCATTAATGCTTTTGTATACCATTTTATTCAGCGGATAGGGAAAAGTACCGGGGGAAGGTCATGCGTCTATTTCGAGGCATCCGGGAGTTACTGGCCGGTGCGGCAGTAGATTTTGCTTACCACACCAGCCAGTCTGTTGAAGAGGAGTATTATAACAAGTAGGTCACGGCCTATTTAGCTGCTGCGCAGGCTGTGTAATAGGGCGGCAGTCTCATTGAACACCGGCAGTGTGATTTCCTCGAGCGAGACATCAATCATCGGCTTATAAGCCTGAAGCTTGTTCAAAAAATCAGCAGTGTGGAACAGCCCACGGCCCGGTACGCCGTGACGGATTATATCACCGTCGTCGTAAATATCCTTCAAATGGGCCAGAATAATCCGGTCTCCGAACAGATTGAAGGCGCTGTCCACAATTTCATCCTGCCTGTGCAGATCTTCACCGATCAGATTGCAGGGGTCGAACACGACTCCGATGGAGCTGGACGGCACTTCGTCCAGAATGCGCCGCATATGAGCCGGGGTGGCTAAAGTATGAGTGCTGACACCTTCAATTCCTACAAACACACCCCATTTTTCCGCTTCCTCGGCCAATTCCTCCAGTGTAGCCTTGAAGGTCTGCCAGCCGATTTCTTCATAGTGTTCTGGTGCAGACGCCTGATAAGTATTCAAGCCGCCGCTTTCGGTGGCTACCATAGGGGCCCCGAACTGCTTCGCATAACGCAGCTGCTCCTTGAACCGGTTAATCTCCGCCCTGCGTACAGCCGGATCGGGGTGAATGGGATCAATGTAGCAGCCGAGCACACCAATGCGGATGCCGGCTTTGTCGAACTGCTCTCCGATATAGTTAGCCAGTCCTGGACTCAGCTTGCCCGGGGAAGTATCAATATCCTGGATAGCCTTGGTCAAGGCAAGCTGTACGAAATCAATATCATGGGCCTGGAGGGTTGAAGTCAGAGTATGCAGCGGCAGACAACCGGCAGTATGGGCCAAAGTTCCGAAGCGAATGAGAAACATCTCCTTTTAAATGCGATAATTTCGTATTACCATTAATAATAATAACGCTTTCAACTACTTGCAACGTAAAGTTCAGAGACAAGAATAGCAGAATGGGGTAAATGCTAGTAGGAGGGATGAATAATGGAACTGGACAAAGCTAAAATTCCGGCAGACCTTTCGGCCGGGGAATTTAAATACAGCCAAGCGAATGAGCAGCTGGTGAAAAACAACTTCTGGCGCAAAACCAAAAAATTCGCCGGCAAAATTCCGTTTACCAAGGATGCTGTAGCGATGTATTACTGTGCTCTGGATGCCAAAACCCCGCTCTGGGCCAAGGGCATTGCCTTCGGGGCACTGGCGTATTTCATCTCACCGCTCGACACCATTCCGGATGCCTTGCTCGGGCTTGGCTTTACGGATGATGCCGCAATCATTGCCGCAGCTGTGCGGGCCATTGCCGGACAGGTTACCGATGAGCACCGGCAGAAGTCCGAGGAATTTTTTGACGATGGCAACTGATACAAAAAGAGGGTGTGGCCTAGTGCCTACACCCCAACATCTGCTTCTATCTGTTCGCAGCTTTCCGAGGAAAGCTGTTTTGTTTTGTAAACCTCGCCCCAGTCCCGCATAAGCTTGATGATCGGAATCAGGGTTTTGCCGAATTCGGTCAATGAATATTCTACCTTTGGCGGAACCTGATGATAGACTTCCCGGTGCACCACACCGTCTTCTTCCAGTTCCCGAAGCTGGAGCGTCAGCATGCGCTGGGTAATCCCGGGGCAGATCCGCCGGAATTCATTAAACCGTTTCTTCTCATCCATCAGGTGGTATAACAGCACACCCTTCCATTTCCCTCCGATAACGTCGAGCGTAAATTCTACAGGACAGGCAATTGCGCCTTCCGGACACTCGCCAAATCCGCCTTTTCTGTCACGCATGGCGCTTCACCTCATAGTATCAATTTGTATACTACATAACAAAAATGTGCGTACTTCAAACTTTGATATATATACTTTATTATTATGCATGTGAGCAAGACTGAGTCAAATTAAACTTTAACAGGAATGGAAAGGGTGACTGGGATATGGAAACATTGAAAACTAAAGAAACCAATGCAGAGGTTAAAAAAGAAATACTGTCCGCCTTTGAATTCAGGCATGCCACTAAGGAATTTGACAGCAGCAGGAAGATCAGCGATGAGGATTTTCAATTCATACTGGAAACCGGGCGTTTGTCACCGAGCTCCTTCGGCTTTGAGCCATGGAGATTTGTCGTGGTGCAGAATCCGGAACTCCGCGAGAAGCTGCGTCTACATGCCTGGGGTGCGCAAAAGCAGCTGCCTACAGCCAGCCATTTTGTGCTGATCCTGTCCAGACAGCCTAAGGATTTGGCCGCCGACTCTTCCTTCATCGGAGGAATGATGCGGGATGTGCAGCAGCTGCCGCCTGCCGTCGCGGAAGGCAAACAAAAGGTCTACGATACGTTCCTTAACGATGATTTCGGGTTGAGGGACAATGAGCGGGCCCAGTTCGAGTGGGGAGCGCGCCAGACCTATCTTGCCCTTGGCAATATGATGACCAGTGCGGCACTGATCGGTATCGATTCTTGCCCGATTGAAGGATTCGACAAAGAGAAGATTGAGCAGACGCTGGAGGCGGAAGGGATTTTGGATCGTGAGCATTTCGGAATTGCCTGCATGGTTGCATTCGGATACCGGATTCATGAGCCGCGCGGCAAAACAAGACAAACCGCCGATCAGGTAATTCAGTGGGTGTAATGTAGGCGGCAGCTGCAAATTACCGGGATATATTAGAAGAAACCTCTCTATTGAAGCGGGTACAGATTAACCGCCGTTTATAGAAAGGTTTCTTTTTTGTGAAAATATTGAGAAGGTGCGAAAAACGATTGAAAATTTACTGAAAGGTCGCTAGGCTAAGAAGGTGATCATTTTTGATGACGTTTTTCATTTCAAGATCGAAGGGATTCCTGCAACATGAAAATCATTCGTGTCATTGCCGAGGTCGGACTATTGTACGTGTTTTATTTGATAGGGGACTATCTGCAAAAGCTGCTTCATCTCCCGGTTCCCGGCAGTATCGTCGGGCTTCTGCTGCTTTTTGTACTGCTGCTGCTCCGAATTGTACCCGTAAAGCTGATTGAGAACGGCTCTTCCTTTATTCTTGCCTATCTTCCTATGTTTTTCATACCCGCAACCGCGGGAATTATGAATCATCTGGACATCTTCAGTGGCAGAGGGCTGCTGCTGATTGCCATTCTGGTGGTAAGCAGCGTGCTTACCATGGTAGTGACTGCCCATTCCAGTGAATGGATCGCCGGCTTGAGCGCAAACCGCAGCAGCAGACGGCCCCTCCGCGCCAGAGGGATTAGAGAGAAGGGGAAGGAAGCATGAGAATTCTGCTAGCTGCCGGGTTCGTTCTGTTCAATGTTGTGATATATCTGGTGATGGCCCTGCTATACAAACGATACCGTCTTCCTGTCCTTTTACCGGCGTTGACTGCGACTTTTACTGTAGTTGTGCTGCTGCTAGGATTTCATATTTCCTATGACACTTATATGGTTGGCGGACAGTGGATTAACCGTCTGCTGGGACCCGCTGTAGTGTCTCTAGCTTATCCGCTGTACAAACAGCGGAATGTACTCTGGGAGAATCTGCCGGCGATACTAGGCGGAACACTAACAGGTCTGCTGGTAGGCATGCTGAGCGGGCTGCTGATGGCGGCCAGTCTCGGCTTCTCCAAAATCTATGTGCTCTCGATCCTGCCCAAATCGATTACGACTGCTGTAGCGATTCAAATTTCAGGCAACCTGGGTGGAGACTCCTCTCTAACCTCAGTTTTTGTAATGATTGCCGGGTTCACCGGTGCTATTGGCGGTCCTTACATCATTAAATTGTTCAGAATCCGCAGCGAATCCGGAATCGGTATTGGGCTCGGAACGGCATCACATGCACTGGGTACTGCCAAAGCGCTGGAATACGGTGAGCAGTCCGTCTCCATGAGCTCAGTCGCAATGACAGTATGTGCTATTGTAGGCTCAATAGTCGGTCCGCTTGTCGCCTGGATCATTTACCATTAACTGAATTGTTAGAGGTTATCTGCTAAGGGTTGACCCGCAGACGGATAACATTCCAGGAAGCTTTAGGCAGCAACGCGCTGACCCGCCCCCCCTCCGCTGAGGCATTTCCGCGATCATGAGGAAGTACTGTTCCCGGGTTATGACGGGTGTTGGCTGCGTAAATATCCTCATGTTCCAGTACGGTATGCTGAAGCACAGTTGCAGCACCGAAGCTGCGCAGATCCACAGCCAGCTCCAGGCCTTCGGACAGATGGCGGTTCACGGCAAATACCGTAACTTCACCCAGTTCTTCATTGTAGACGCTGACCGCTTCCAGATAAGGAACGTCAGAGAAATCCTTAGAATCATATTTCGGACTGGAGATTAGAGGGTGTAGTACTGTCCCCCGGCCATACATTGAAGCATGCATATAAGGGTAGTAGGTTGTCTGAAGCCAGAGCGGACCGCCGTTTTCGGTCATAATCGGCGCGATAACATTAATAAGCTGGGCGATACAAGCCATTTTTACCCGGTCGGCATGCTTCAGCAGACTGATCAGACAGCAGCCAACGACCAGCGCGTCTTCCAATGTATATACATCCTCAAATTCCGGCGGTGCGATCTGCCACAGCTGTTCAGCGCGGCTCGTCCCCTGGGATTTCCATACGTTCCACTCATCAAGCGAGAGGTAGATTTTTTTCTTGCTTTTCTTTTTAGCTTTGATATAGTCACATGTAGCAGCTACACTGTCGATAAACTGGTCCAAATCCAGTGACTGGGCCAGGAAGTTTGGCGTGTCCCCTTCGTTATTGTTGTAATAGGTATGCAAGGACAGGAAGTCCACATTGTCATAGCTGAGATCCAGTACGGTGGCTTCCCATTCCGCGAAAGTGCTCATTCCGCTGCCTGAGCTGCCGCAGGCGACAAGCTCAATTGTAGGATCAACCCAGCGCATGGCTTTGGCTGTTTCGTTCGCAAGTCTGCCGTATTCAGCCGCTGTTTTGGCGCCAATCTGCCACGGACCATCCATTTCATTGCCGAGACACCAGGTCTTGAAGCCATGAGGCGTCTTATATCCGTGAGCAATCCGCATGTCGCTGTAGTAAGATCCGGAAGGATGATTGCAATATTCGACCAGGTTTCTGGCCGCATCTATTCCCCGGGTTCCGAGATTTACCGCCATCATAACTTCGGAACCGACCAGTCTGGCCCAATCAGCAAATTCATTGGTGCCCACTTGATTGGTTTCTGTCGTCCACCAGGCTAATTCAAGAGAACGCTTTCGTTCTGCCTTGGGACCAACGCCGTCTTCCCAATTGTAGCCGGAGACAAAGTTGCCCCCCGGGTAACGGATGATCGGAACGTTCAGTGCACGTATAGCCTGTAGAGCATCTCCACGAAAACCTTGCTCATCAGCCGTAGGATGTCCAGGTTCATAAATCCCGCCGTAAACAGCCCGCCCTAAGTGCTCGATAAAGGAACCATATACCCTGGGGTCTACCTCAGCCAGCTTGAAATCCTTATCAACAATCATTGTCGATCGAATGGTCATCTTCATATCGCTCCTTGGTTTAGAATTAATGATTTGATTAATTCGTAATTCTTTTTTATGATTACATAATACGTATTTAAAGATATTATAGGCAATATAAATATCGAGGATTAATTAAATTGCTAATTCTGGTGAGGCGGAGGGTTTAGGGTGTACTTAACAACTGATTCTGAATCGCTTAAAGTGTATGAAGCACTGGCCAGCGAGGTCCGTCTGAGGATTATCGACCTGCTCGGCACGGAGGAAATGCATATTAAAGAACTGGCGTCGAAGCTTTACCTCAGCAGTGCCATTGTAAGCTCCCATGTCGCTAAACTGCAGAAAGCCGGCATTGTCAGCTCACAAATGAAAAGAATCGACGGCGGCACCTATAAATACTGCTCCCTGTCCGCCAATTTCCTGCAGATCAAATTGTCCGGAACGAAGGGGATTGCCAGAAAAGTAGTGGAAGTATCCGTCCCCGTAGGCCATTATACAGATTTGCAGGCTTCGCCTACCTGCGGCATTGCCACGACGGAGAAATTAATCGGATATTATGATGATCCGCGTTATTTTCTTGATCCGGAGCGGGTGGATGCGGGCATTCTATGGTTTGCCAAAGGGTATGCCGAATATAAAGTACCTAATTATCTGTTTATGGATCAGAAGGTTCAAGAGATTGAAATTTCGCTGGAGATAGGCTCGGAAGCTCCACATATCAATGAGAAATGGCCGTCCGATATCCTGTTTTCATTGAATGGACATGATCTGGGGAAATGGACCAGTCCCGGCGATTTTGGCGTAATGCGCGGACGCTTGACCCCGGCCTGGTGGAATTCCGATGTGAACCAATACGGGCTGCTGAAGGTGCTGCGGATAAACCGGGGGGGAACCTAAATTGACGGGCAAAAGATTTCGGCGGTTACGCTGGATGATTTATGCTGGCAGCAGGATCAGTGGACCTTCAGGCTTACAGCGGAAGACTCGACCCGAAGGCGGGGCGGACTGACGCTATTCGGCCGCGGCTTCGGAAATTACGAGCAGGATATTGTTTTTCGGGTGTATTATGAGTAGTGTCTATAAGACTGAACATCCTCCGGCAGAAAAAATGTTTGCGAAACAGTTCAACGGGTAACTATAACTAAGTGACCAAAAAATTGTTAAGCATGAGGAGGATTTCACATGACAGATCACATTCAGAACGAAGCGGATCTCCGCAATAAAGAGAACAAAGACGGCGACTCACTTGCGGAACGCAAAAAAATGGAGAATGGCGTAGATATTGAGCCGGAAGCTGATGACTGGGTAGCCAAACCAGCGGAATCCGCTCATCCGGACCCGCTGCCGAAGAACTAAATAGGGTTAAGTCAAACAGACTGTCCTGTGGGACGGTCTGTTTTTTATTGTGCGGACAGTTAAGTATTGAGCAGAGTTTAGTTAATATTGTATAATCTACCTGCGTACAACCATCTGTCTTCATTCTCCAGGATCATCACAGATTTCCCAGGTTATTAAGCTATTGAACTTGCGGGGAGGTAATGAAAATGCGTAGTCGGAACGAGAACGGCCGGTATAGGCATAAGCGCGGCGAGGCGCTGGCCGGCAATTTCGAAAAGAAGTACGGATCGGATGTTGGTGTGCGCAGCGAGGTGAAGCTGGAGACGCTGAAAAGGAAAAACGACAGCTCATCAATAACGCCGCTGCTCAAGGAACAGCAACATAAGGAGTGAACCCTCAGGTGTACCGTACCCAGTCTTTTAGCACAAGAAAATGTCCATGAAGCCAAGATATTGGCTACAGGGACATTTTTTTTGATTACCTGAATTACATAAAATGGGCTGCAGGATGGCATACTACCTCCCGGATGTACCTGATAACAATACAGGCAAATAGGGGGAGAATGGAATTAACATATTTCCGGTGCTGTCGCTGGATAGCCATAGTGTAGTTGTTGTGTCGGGTCAATATTTTTTTTATTTTATGATCTACTCTTTCTTTGGCTGGGTGCTCGAAGGAGCATATAATCTCTATAGTCAGGGAAGCTTCCGCAAAGAGGGGTTTCTCAAAGGGCCGTTTAAGCCGATGTACGGCTTTGCTCCCTTATTGCTGCTGGCAGCCCAGATGCTGAAGCTACCACTTCCGCTGTTTCTGGGGCTAGCCCTGATCATACCTTCGGCAGTTGAATATGCTAGCGGCTGGCTGCTGAAGTCGGCCTTCCATAAGCAGTGGTGGGACTATTCAGCAATGCCCCATCAGCTGCATGGACATATCTGTCTGAAATTTTCTTTATACTGGTGGGGGCTGGCCACTGCTTGTATCTATCTTCTTCAGCCATTAATGGAGCTGCTCTATCATCTTGTGGAGCCTGTTTGGCTACTGGGAATGCCGCTGATTATAATACTGTTCAGTGCCGATTTGCTATGGACCTGCTGGTCCCGGCGGCGTACCTTGAGAAGGCTGGAGCTGGGAGAAGGCTGATCACAAGGCATGATTATATAAGACACAACAATATGGGACATTTCTTAGCCGTTATGGCAAAGGATGTCCCTATTTCGCATGTCCACAAGGAAAAACACCCATCTATGTCAAATATAGTGAGAGAACTAACGGAACATCAGCCGGAAGAGATGTGAGGGGGTGGTAAGCTGAAGTCCGTTAAGGTTATTATTGTTGTCGGGACGCTGATTATCGGCGTTTTGCTGGGGTTGCTGCTGGCTGTGAGCCAACCTGTTACAAGAGATCAGCCAAATTTAATTACGCATTTTGACCAGACTGACCTGGAGAGAGTCAAAGAAATGATTCACCGTTTTGAAGAAGGCCAAGGAGATAATCTGACTTTCCTGCAATGGGGAATAGACAGCGGGCCGTTTATATATGATTTCTATAATGACGGACGGGTGCTGTACTTGAGGGTAGATCAAACACGGGATTACATGAGTACGAACCCAACAAAGACAGAGTATGTCTGCAGAGCCATTGAGCTCGCAGAGAGCGATGACTTATATAAGGTCGAACTGTCTGATTGCCGGAACTATCCCACAGACCAGCGGATCCCGATGGTTTCCTTCCCTAAGGAGAACCTGTAATCTGTCCATTGATATAATCATATAATGTATGGAAAAGAGAGGGGATACAAGCATGCCGATATCTGAATACTACCGCGGGCTGCGCAGCAAAGTAGGTACAGAACTGCTATTAGTGCCGTCTGTTGCGGCAGTCATACGCAATGAGGCAGGAAAGATCCTCTTTATCCGTAAAGGCGGAGAATCACTCTGGGGAATGCCGGCAGGTGCAGTGGAGCCTGGAGAAACGCCGTCCAGAGCGGTGCGGCGCGAGGTTTTTGAGGAAACGGGACTCATGATAACACCCGAGCGGATCATTGGCGTATTCGGCGGTGCAAAATATGCATACGAGTACAGTAATGGAGACCGTGTGGAGTATTCAATCACTGTCTTTGAGTGCTCAATCGTTAAGGGGACGCCAAGAAGCATGGATGGGGAATGTGAGGAGCTCAGATTCTTCAGTGAAGAAGAGCTGCCGAAGATTGCTATTCCCTATCCGCCGGAGGTATTCCGCCGGGGATCCGGTACGGTAAAAACGATTTTTGAATAAAATCTGCTGAATGACCTCTGAATATACACAGGTTGTCTAAGATTTTGCATGAAGGGGGCAGAGGTATCCGACGAATACAGAGTGATATTAATCTCATTACATACTACAGCACTTGTAACATTGGTTTTGGGTCTGGGCTCCAGAGCCTACTCAGAAGATCTGCCGCGGTTGTTGGCAAGCCACCCGGGTGATGCGCTGTGGGCGGATAATTAGCAAATTCAACCGGAAAGCCGGATTTATTTTAATTCCATGTTGCCAGATTTGGAGATGAGATTCCTGTAATGACCATGGTGAATAGCTTAATTGTGGTATGCCTGCTAACAATGATTATTAATACGGCTGAAACATTATCATATTCGGTCCGCTATGCCGGGGTTAAGCTGAACAAGATCGCCATAGCTTTGTCGCTGACCGGAATTATTGTACTTGTATCGAGAACGGCAAATATGATCCAGGCTCCACTGACAGCAAAATTTGTTGACTATTCCAATAATGCAGACACAAGTTTTCCGCTTGGTAATTATTTACGAATAATTATGCTGGCATCTTCACTAGGCACATTAATCGCCATTGCACTCTTCCCGACCTTTGTCGGCCTTTTTAGCAGGGTAATCTCCAAGCTGGAGGTGGAGGGCTCCCTTCCTAAGCTCCTGAGCAGCGTGACGGTAGAACAGCTTAAGAACACGCGCAAATATATCAAAAGACCCGGAATAAAGCTGCCCAGCTTCAGATATCTTGGAATTCCTAAGCGGTTTATCATCATGAATATTTTTGTTACCGGGTTCTATACCGTAGGGGTAATCTCTTCGCTGTATGCAGGGCATTTATCCCCTCACCTCCTGGCAACCGCTTCGAATGCCTCCGGTCTGATCAACGGACTGGCTACGATCTTGCTGACCATCTTTATTGATCCGCAGCTGGGAATTATTACACACAAAGCCACGGAACAAGCAGAATACCGCGATCAGCTGGGAAAAATCTATGTGCTGCTGATGTTCTCCCGATTCCTTGGAACATTGCTAGGCCAGCTTGTATTCATACCAGCAGCCCATTTCATCAGCTGGATGGTGCAGCTGATCTGATAAGGCCATTATTGAAGCGAAGCTTCAGCAGATCGATGATCGCAGAAGGGATTCAATTCGGGAATTTGGTTTCGGCTAATCGGAGGGCAGCGGAAATCTTTTGTTCCAAGCTATTAATTTGCGTAAGCCAGGTATGGATTTCCCCCATTTTGGTACAAGAAAGCTTCATTGCTGCCGCCGCAGTGACCGCGTCGCCCGCCTTCACTGCGGCTTTATAGCGTTTGTCAGCCTCCGAACGTACACTCTGGATAGCACTGACCTGTTTATTACCGGCCGTTACCTGCTTTCTTAGGCCAGCGATGGGTGAGAGTGCATCTTTGGCCGGCTTATTTCGTGCAGCGGCGGCTGCCTTGGCAACGGTAAGCGCGGTATTCTTGCTCTTAATCTCCGCCCGGGCTGCCGTTACTGCCGGTTTCAATTTATTGCGCTGCAAATCCAGGGCTGTGACTGACTTGAGATTCCCCGCTTTGCGCGCGGCGGTTGCCTGTTTGCCCAGCGCCGAATATTGCTCAAGCAGCACCGCATACTTCTTCTGCACCACTGCTGCTTCTGACTTAAGACGGCTCAGCAATGCCTGATCTGTTAATTCAAGCCGGGCTTTGATGACAGCAAGATCACTGATGTTCTGCTTGCGGAGGGTCTGATTACGCTTGCTCTCCGCCTTGACTGTTTCCTGCAGGCTGATGTAACTGCTGTACAATTCATTAATCTGGTTCAGCGCCTCATCCCAGCCGGAGGCTGCTGAGGCCTGGATGCTGTTCCCGGTGAGGAACGCCAGCAGTACCAATAAACCGGTAAATCTTCTGATACCATTCGTAATCACATGTTTAGCCATTTCAGTCAACTCCAGTCTTAATATTGTTATAGAGCGCAAAAAAAAGCACCCCCAAGAAAGGCAACAATGCCTGTCCTGCGAGGTGCTTCGCCCGCTCCACATGTGTAATTGTTATTTACTATAGCTTGAGATTATTGGAAAGTCAAGGAATAAAGGAACATTAGTTCGTTTACCAATGATTACCAATATATGTTACAATACTAGAATAACTGTGAAATACATTGCGGATACAACTACATAAGGAGTAACTCGCGAATATTGAAATGGGATCATCAATGAACCAAAGGAGGCAGACATGAATCAGATTCAAGACCTACCCTATGATCAAATAGCTCTTATTACTGGGACCTCCAGCGGTTTTGGACTGCTGACTGCGCTTACCTTGGCGGCAAAAGGATATCACGTGATTGCCACGATGCGTGATCTGGGCCGCAAAGACGAGCTTATCCGTCAGGCTGAAGAAGCTGATGTGCTCAATCGAATTCATCTAATGACGCTGGATGTCACCGATTCGGAGTCCATAGAATCGGTTGTTTCAGCAATTATAGACCGTTTTGGAAGAATCGACGTGCTAGTTAATAATGCAGGCTTTGCCGTTGGCGGGTTCGTTGAGGAAGTAAGTATGGAACAATGGCGTCACCAGATGGATACGAACTTTTTCGGGCTGGTGGAGGTAACGAAGGCTGTACTTCCTGTGATGCGGCAGCAGCGCGAAGGGAGCATTATCAATGTCAGCAGTGTCAGCGGATTAATCGGCTTTCCCGGTTACGCACCCTATGCCGCATCCAAGTATGCAGTGGAGGGCTTCAGCGAAAGTCTGCGCCAAGAATTGCTGCCCTTCGGTATCCGGGTCGTTCTGGTCGAGCCCGGCTCCTTCCGCACCTCGATCTGGGGAAAGGGCATTTACGGAATCCGGACAAGTGAAGATTCACCGTATTACAAGCAGCTTACTGAGGTGCTCCGCTACTCCCGTCGGACCGCAGAAACAGCACCCGATCCCCGCCAGGTGGCTGACCTGATCGGCAAGCTGGTCTTCTTGGGTGCGCCTAAGCTGCGTTATCCCATCGGCAAAGGCTCTAAGGTCCTGAGTATTGGCAAAGCGCTGCTGCCCTGGAAAACGCTGGAACGGTTCATCGCCAAATCCCTGTCGGGAATGAAATGACCACTCACCAAAGCATAAGCTCTTTTACTCCATACGCAGATTCATTGCCAAATTTCATGAGTTTGCCTAAAATGAAGGTTGATAGATTTTGTATATGAAGAATTGGGGTGTGTTATGCCGGATACAGTAGGACTACATATCTGTTTTGATGAACAGGGGCGTGAGATTGAGGTACTCGATGTGACTCCCGTGGCGGAGGATAAATACAGGATCGAGGAGACACCGATTTTCAACCCGTGCATTACGCTGGGAGATATTATCCGGGTAACAGAGAAACAGGGCATTTCGTATTACGTGGAGACGGTTCAGAAGTCCGCTTACCGGAGATATGCCTGGCTGCTCAGCAAAGAGGCGGCAGGTTCCCCGGAGATTAGGGATATGAGGCAGCGGGTGAAGGATAACGGCGGGAAATGGGAGCAGATCTTCGGCGGTTTGCTCGTCATCCACATGCCCAAAAATACCGTGATCGACACGGACGCGGAAATGTCGCGGATACTTGCAAAGTTCGAACTCTAGATATACATAACCGAGGTGGCAAATGAAAAAATTTCTGAAGCAGTGGGTTCCGAGTATAGCAATTGGTATCATCCTGTCATTATTTATCCGGTCTTATGTTGCTGAAGCAATGAGAGTTCCAACCGACTCCATGGTTCCCACGATAAAAGTGGACGACCGGCTGCTGGTAGAGAAGATGCTCTGGCTGACCACGCTGAAGCATGGTGATATCGTTGTGTTTAATCCGCCGGTCGCCGGTGATGAACAGAAGAAATATGTCAAACGTTTGATGGGCCTTCCAGGTGACACGATCGAAATTAAAGACGGCGCCTTGTTCAGAAATGGTGAAAAGATCGATGAGCCATATCTAAAAGAAACCATGAACTATACCTTCGGGCCGGTTACTGTTCCAGAGGAACACTATTTTTTCCTTGGCGACAACCGGAATATCAGCTATGATGCTCATTTGTGGGAGACTCCCTTTGTAGCCAAGGATAAGTTAATTGGTAAAGTAGTTGCCGATGTAAACGATCTTTTTTAGAACTGTATTAGCCTGTAACTGGGTAATCTACAACAATGACATTTTCGATTATTCCCTCTAGCATAGCCACAAACTCCTGGTGAGCCGGATGCGGCCCATATTGACGCAGGGCTTCCTGATCTGTAAAGGTCACGCGAAGCCCCAGCGTATATCCATGGATATTCCCCGTTTCCTCTGTCACATTAACCCCTGCCGTTAATCCGACAATTCCTGGTATCTGTTCCTTCAGCCTCAAAAGTTTCTGCACCAGCAGCTCTTCTGTTTGCGGTTCGTAATTACTGTTGAATTTAAAGACAACTAGATGCTCGTACATAATAATACCTCCTCAAAGTTACAGCTTAGCGTTCATTATACTACATAACTGAAACATGAAAGGATAAGCCATGACAGATCCTGTCTATGTAACGAGAATCAAATCTCTGTTAGCCCTTAGAACGATGCTGAAATCAAATCTATCCATATCGATGGTCCTTTAGTGGGGATTTTGCCGGTGAATACTAAAATTGTCCCGCTCAGACTATGTTTCAGGTTCACGGATGACCGGACACAGGCGATACAGAGTCTTCATGCCTGGGCCGAAATAAATGGAGTCAGGCTGAAATACGGCAGATTTGTGAAATGGATGTAATAATATTTGAAAAAGGCGGCTAAAGTAGGGATTCATTTGAACTACTCTGGGCAGTGAATGCGACTTTAACCATATTGTCACTAAAAGGTCATTTGGCTATGATCAATTTACACAAGGAATATTATTTTCTCAAGAAGGAGTGCTGCAACTTGAAAGTTCATGTCACAGATCTAAAACCCGGCGATTGTCTTATGACTGACACTTTCAATAGTGTGGGCTTGCATATATTGCCCAGCGGGACCATTGTCCAGCGTGAAGAAATCTCCCTGCTGATCCGGCAAAGAATAGAGTATGTATCGATAGTAGCCCGCGAGCTGCCGCAAACCATTGAGGAGCAGAGCCATGGTCTGCACGATGATTTTGATCAAGTAATCATGAATTATGAATCGACTTTCCTCGAGGCCCTTTCGCAGGGCAGCTTTACACCAGACCTTGTAGATGCTACATTACAACCGCTGCTGGAAACATTAGATAAGCAAAAGGATGTTGTATCCCTGCTGCTTCTGCTGGACCGTGAGGATGTTGACACCTACCAGCATTCGCTGCAGGTGGGGCTGCTGTCTTACTATATTGCGACATGGCTTGGTTACTCCAAAGAGGAGCGCTATAAGATCAGCCGTGCCGGCTACCTGCACGATATCGGCAAAAGCCAGGTGTCATTGTCCATCTTAAATAATTCGGGATGGCTAAATGCTGCAGAGGAAGAGGAATTGAAGCGCCACACCGCCTACGGTTACGATATTATCCGGAGATCCATGAAGGATGAAGCTACGGCACTGGTTGCGCTGCAGCATCATGAATATGAGGATGGTTCGGGGTATCCGGCCAATCTCCGCAAAAATGATATTCACCCCTATACTGAAATAGTTACTGTCGCAGATATCTATATGAAGCTTACTACGTCCAGGCTGAGCCGGCCGAAGCAGGGGCTTGTGTCCGTGCTGCGCCAGGTGCATGAAATGGGCTTTGGCAAGCTGAACGGAAATGTAGTGCAGGCTCTTACAGGGCATTTGCTGCCTGGGTTCGTTGGTAAGACGGTGCAGCTCAGCAACGGGGAAACAGGCACCATTGTAATGAACAATGCTCTTGATATCTTCAAGCCGCTGATTAAGGTGGATGAGGATTATAGGGATTTATCACGGGAACGCAGTCTTACGGTTGATGAAGTTTTTATCTAGATAATCAGGTTGTCATATAAGCAGCTATAGTATACAGGCTATCTTAACGGATCCGGAGTGACCCGTGGGGATGGCCTTTTTACATTCTACTGAATTTGAATTCCCTCTGTTAAATGGGCTATGATTACATCAGAGCCGGCCTATTAAACGGCGCGGAAAGAGGAGAAATGAATATGAATACAAGCAACCAGATAGAGAATTTCAAGCAGCTTAAATACGAACTTACCCGCTTTATGATGATCTATAAATTCGCCCTGGAAGAAATAGAGACGAAGATTGAAATTCTGAAACAGGAGTTTCAGATGCTCCATGACTATAGCCCAATTGAACACACGAAGTCCCGCATTAAATCTCCTGAGAGTATTATGAACAAAATGCTTCGCAAGAACAGCGAGCTCTCACTGCCTGCCGTCCGTTCCAGTATTAAGGATATCGCCGGCCTCCGCATCACCTGCTCGTTTATATCTGACATTTATCATGTCAGCGAAATGCTGCAGAAGCAGGATGACCTGAAAGTGCTTCAGATTAAGGATTACATCAAAAATCCGAAGCCTAACGGATATCAGAGCCTGCATCTGCTGGTCGAAGTGCCGGTGTTCCTGTCGGACTGCACAGAGATGGTGTGTGTTGAAGTACAGATTCGCACCATTGCTATGGATTTCTGGGCCAGTCTTGAACATAAAATTTTCTATAAATACAGCCAGTCGGTTCCTGAGCATCTGACCCGTGAGCTGAAGAATGCAGCGCTCAAAGCCAACGAGCTGGATCTGCAGATGGAGCGTCTGCACCGTGAGATTAAAGAAATTAAAGATGCCCAGGCCGACGAGGAAGTGCTGGAGTTCCAGCGGATCATGATTAACAATCAGCAGTTTAATTTGCCGGCTAACTTTATGAAGCTGCTGGGTGAATAATCATAGTCGAAACCTTCGATCAGCGTATAGCATGTAATTATCACTGTAAGGGGGATGATTCATGGCAAGGCAGGCCTATATTACGGATCTCGACGGAACGCTGCTCACCTCAGAACAGAAGCTTACAGACTACACAATTCAGGTGATTACAGCAGCAATGGAGCAGGGGGCGATCATCAGCTTCTCAACGGCCAGGGGCTTCATTAGTGCAGCCAGTGTAGTTTCGGAAATTGCCTGGAAGTATCCGCTTATTCTTTATAATGGAGCCCTTATTTATGACGGAATGTCCGGGACGGTGATCGACGGATACTGGCTGGATTGCTTTATTTCTAAGGAAATTATAAGCATCGGGCGGCAGCTTGGCGGGATTACTCCATTTTATTTCTCGCTGGATGATAATGACCGTGAGAGAGTGCTGCATGAACCGCTCAAACGCGAGGGCGATGTTGTGTTCTTTAACAGCCGTCCGGGGGATAAGCGGTTTCGGGAGGTGGACAAGCTGGAATGCCCGGCAGGACACCGGACTTTGATTATCACTTTTATCGGCCTGCTAGAAGAGCTTCAGCCTGTTCATCAAGCGGTGAAGCACAGATTCGGGAATAAGCTGCAAATCCACTTCATAAAGGACTTATACATAAAGGATCATTATTTCCTGGAATTCAGCCACCCCCAAGGCAACAAAAGCGAAGGACTCAAGTTATGGGCGCAGCATATCGGTCTTGAACCGCAGGATATTACTGTATTCGGTGACCACTTGAATGATCTGGGACTGTTCGCAGCCGCTGGAACAAGGATTGCCGTACAGAACGCCCAGCAGGAGATAAAAGCATTGGCACATCAGGTCATCGCTTCGAATAACGAAGATGGTGTAGCCAGATTCTTGGAGAAAACTTTGATGTACAAAAAGGAGCGGATACCAGGTGAGTGAGCAACAGGTTCGCGCAATTACAGTAGATCAGATCGGATATTCCACATACGGGAAGAAAATCGCCCTGTTAACCGGGACGGAGCATTCATTCCGGGTTGTGAATGCAGAGACGGGAGCGGTAGTTTTCAAGGGAGAATCTGCTGCCGCAGCAGACGATAAGGCCAGTGGTGCCAGAGTTCATGCCGCTGACTTCTCAGCGGTCACCGCTACAGGACAGTATTTCATTGAAGCTGGGGATGGGGCGATATCCGCAACTTTTGTCATTGCAGATAAGCCCTATCAGGAGCTGCAGAAGGGATTGTTGAAAGCCTTTTATTATTACCGCTGCGGGGCCGAACTAAGCGGGGATTATGCCGGACCTTGGGGACATGCTGCCTGCCATCTGGCAGAGGGAACCGTAATCGGCCAGCCTGAGCTGAAGCTCGACAGCAGCGGAGGCTGGCATGATGCGGGGGATTACGGGAAATACTCCGGTCCGGGCGCCAAGGCTGTCGCAGATCTGCTGCTGGCCTATGAGTTATATCCTGCTGCATTTGCGGGTGACTTTACACTCCCGGAAAACGATGGGACGATGCCGGATGTACTGCTGGAGTGTAAGGTAGAGCTGGATTTTCTGTTCAAAATGCAGGAGGCCGGCAGCGGCGGGGTCTATCATAAGCTGACCACGCTGAACTTTCCCGGCCTTGATGTTATGCCGGAGGATGACACGTCAGATCTGTTTTTCTCACCAGTATCCGCTACTGCTACAGGAGACTTTGCCGGGGTAATGGCGATGGCAGCAAGGATCTATAAGCCATTTGATGAGTCCTATGCAGACCGTTGTCTTGAAGCAGCGTCTGCCGCCTGGCAGTGGCTGGAGCAGCATCCGCAGGAGCCTGGCTTTAAGAATCCGCCGCAAATCACGACGGGTGAATATGGGGATGCCGAAGATCATGACGAACGTTTCTGGGCAGCAGCGGAACTGTACCGGACGACAGGCGAAGAAGTCTACCATAAGGCTGTCCAAGAGTTATCCAGGCTGCCATTCCCCAAATTCAGCCTTGGCTGGGCGGACATGGGCGGTTATGGTACATTGGCCTATCTGCTGAACGGTGAGGCACAGGGGGATCAAGCACTATACAGTTCCCTTAAGGAAGGGCTACTTACGGAAGCGGAGCAGCTTGTCCAGGTCAGCCAGACGGACGGATACCTCATTTCTCTGCGGGAAGAGGATTATATCTGGGGCAGTAATATGCTGGTGATGAATAACGCGATGCTGCTGCTGGCTGCGGAGCTTTTCAGCGGAGATGCCCGTTATGCCGATTGTGCACTGGACCATCTTCACTATCTGCTGGGCCGAAATGTGCTGGATATCAGCTATGTGACCGGTTTTGGCGACCGTCCGGTATTGCATCCGCATCACCGCCCGTCTGTAGGCGATCATGTGGAGGCACCGGTTCCCGGACTTGTGTCCGGCGGGCCTGATCGCGGATTGCATGATGAATATGTCCTGCAGCATTTGCAGGGTAAGCCTGCGGCGCAGTGTTTTGCCGACCATGAACTCAGCTACTCCACGAATGAGGTTACGATCTACTGGAATTCACCTGCTGTCCTGGTGGCGGCGAGGTTTAATACACAGGTGAACCATGGGACGTTATAAAGTCATCAGCCTGGATATGTTTCAGACATTGGCAAATATTCAGGACCGCAGGGCATATGTGTGGAAGCCGATTTTGCAGCAGGACTATAGCGAGGAACGGGCTTTGGCGCTTGGAAGCATGCTGCTGAGCAGCTATCATAGGTTAGCTTCTGAGATACGGGATAACGGAGATTTTTGGACCAGTAAAGATATTTATACCCGCAGCTTCCAACAGGTTTTTCAGCAGCATGGGGTGGAATTTGATCCTCTTCAGGCAATTGATATTCTATTTGCACAGCACCGGCTGTCCACGTTATATGAGGATACGGAGCGTTTCCTGCAACAGATATGTGCTAAATATCAGGTCTGCATCGTCAGCGATACTGATGAGCTGATGCTTCCGGACTTTTATCAGAATTATAGGGTAACCCTGTTCACCTCGGAAATGCACAGGTCCTACAAAAATGACAGCCGCAACGTAATGTTCCAAGAGGTCATTGCCCATTACGGCGTAGAACCTGTGCAGATTATCCATGTAGGAGACACAGCATCGGATGTGTTAGGTGCGGCAAGAGCGGGGATTACCGCCTGCTGGATCAACCGGGACAAAGCCGATTGGCAGCAAGCGGTGAAGCCGGATTTTACAGTAACAACCCTGGATGAGTTATTTGAGCTTCTATAAGGCGGCTAAGCTGATGGCTCCATTAAAAGGAGGGCAAAGTAGATGAGCAGTTATACTGAGGATGACATGGAGCACCTATGTTACCCCATTGGAAGGTTTGCGGCCAAGGAAAACCGGAAGGCGGACGAACGGAATCAGGATATTCTAAAGATTGGCCGACTCCCGGCTGGCTTAAGTGAGGCCGTGGGCCCGCTCACATTAGAGCAGTTAAGTACCCCTTACCGGCCTGGCGGCTGGAGTGTTGCACAGGTTGTTCATCATCTTGCTGACACGAATATGTTCGCCTATCTCCGCTTTAAGCGGGGGCTTACGGAAGATGCACCGCAGATTCCAACCTACCGGCAGGACCTGTGGGCGGAACAGAGCGATTATCTGGAAGAGCCGGTAGAGTCTTCACTCCGGCTGCTGGAGTATCTGAACCCGCGGTTCATGAACTTGCTGAGTTCACTGAGTGATGCTGATTTTGACCGGATTTTTGTGAGTGCAGGCCTTGGGACGATGAGCCTGGATACAGCATTACAGAGATATATCTGGCACAACAGCCATCACATTGCGCAGATCACCTCGCTCATCAAGCGGAGCGGATGGTAATATAAACAAGAGCAAGCGGAGCAGGAGGCACTCCTGCCGCTTGCTTTTTTTCTTTTGCAGATATATAAATCGTGCCCAAATCTGCTCCATCATGCAAAAAATGGAAATGAAATCTGTATGTAGATTCTCTTTCTTTATCGTATATAATTATACCAAATGGGCACAGGTACATAAGGAGGTCGGGGAATGCCTACACCACATAGAGCAGAAACCAAATCAAGAATGAAACTCAGCCTCACTTTGCTGCTGATGGCGCTGGTGACAATGGTGTTTCTATTGACAACTACGATTCTGCTCATTGGGTCATACCAATCTAAGAAGAAATCACTAATAGAGACAACGCTTAATTTGAATTATGCCAATGCGGAAAGAATGAGTAAAACGGTAGATTCATTGTTCCGTTCGATGCGCAGCAGCCTGCTTTTCAGTGCGGATCAAATCGCCAGTATGGAGGCATCGCGGCCTGAAAATATAGATGCTTATCTAGATTTAATGCGCCACAGCAGCAATTACTTTAATTCAATTATTCTGTTTAACGAAAACGGATCGGTACTGAATAATTCACCGAAAACGCTCGGGATGATGGGGAAAAGAATTCAATCGCCTCAGGTTCTGGAAGCTCTCCGGCTGAAGAACTCCTATCTGTCCTCACCGTATACTTCGTCCACTACAGGCAGGATGATCTTGTTCATGAGCGAACCGCTGTATAACAAAGACAGACATTATCTTGGACAACTGGCAGGTACGGTCTATCTCCGGGATTACAATATTCTGAATATGATATTCGGGAACAATAATATTGATGAATCCGGTTCGTATTACTATATTGTCAGCGCTGAAGGGCACGTGCTGTTTCATCCGGACGCAGAAAGAATAAATAAGGATATTAGCAGTAACGAGGTCGTCCAGAGATTAAAGAGGGGGGAGAGCGGGAAGATGCAAGCACTGAATACCAAAGGGGTATCCATGCTTGCCGGCTATTCTGCGGTTCCCGCTAATAATTGGGGAGTCGTTGTTGTATCGCCAGTTCATGTCATTCAGGAACAATTGCTGGCTCACTTACGCAAAATTCTGGCTTACACGATCATTCCATTCGTTATTTTGCTGCTCAGTGTGTTTATCCTTGCACACCGCTTAGCCAAGCCGTTCGTTGTCCTGGCCGACCTGGTGAACAGAATCGGCAAAGAAAATGTCGAGCTGCCGGAGCTCAAACCTCATTGGAACAGGGAAGTTGATCTGCTCACCAAAGCAGTGGTAATGGCCTGGACGGACATCCAGAAGCAGACCGATCAGCTGACCCAGGATGCGATGACCGATCTTCTGACCGGTCTTACTAACCGCAGAGCGCTGGATATCAGCATCAATCAGTGGATAGCGGCCCGGGTACCTTTTTCCGTAATCGTTCTGGATGTGGACAAGTTCAAATTCGTCAATGACACTTACGGTCATTTGGCTGGTGATGAGGTGCTTAAAAGCGTTGCGGAAATCCTTACTGCAAGTATCCGTCCCGGCGATATCTGCGCCCGTTACGGTGGTGAAGAATTTGTTCTGCTGCTTCCTCGGACGAAGCCCGATCATGCTTATACAGTGGCCGAAAGAATCCGTAAAGCACTGGAAAAAAGTGAAGTTCCCTTACCGATCAAAGTGACTTCCTCGCAGGGAATTGCCCATTATCCCACACACGGGCGTACCCGGGAAGAATTGCTTGGACACGCAGATGAAGCTTTATACTCCGCCAAACATACTGGAAGAAACCGTACAGTTATCGCGGGAGAGTAAGGAATTGAAGCATCTTCCCCAGGGAGGGTGCTTTTTTAATGCGGCCCTTGAACCAAGAAAATCATCACCTTGACATAGGCGAATACATATCCTACTTCAGAACGAAAAAAATGGGCTCCGAAGAAAGGAAGGATTCGCGTGACTTTAAATATGGATTATACTTCCCCCAATACTCAATTCACCTTTGATCTGAACTGCAGCACCTTGTTTAAGAAGGATGACTGCAACTATATCAACGTTATGGGGATTAAAGAGCTGAATACGCTGGATAATACGTCGCTGCTTGATATTTTTCTCAGCAAATCCAATGTGGTCGAACCGCATTATCATCAAAATGCCGCTGAGCTGGTCTATTGCATCTCCGGTGAGGCAGTAGTTTCCTTGATTAATCCGTTCACGGGTGAGCTGCTGCATTTTCCGATTACACCAGGCCAGGTAGCTAACGTGCCGCAGGGCTGGTGGCATTACGAAGTTGCAACGGTTGATTGTACGCATCTGCTGGCTATTTTTAATGCTCCTACACCTCAGGTCATTCTTGGATCGGATATTTTAAGCAAAACACCGGCCCGTGTGCTGGCTCATACTTACTGTCTAAATGAGGCTATGCTGAAGGAGACGCTGGCTCCGCTGAAGCCAATGACGTTCATTGGTCCTCCGGCGGATTGCTGTGAACCGTCAAAGACAGCCGCCGAAAACGTAAAAGAAGCCATGATAGCACCGGCGAATTTAGCTCCGGTGAACATGGCTCCGGTGAACATGGCTCCGGTGAACATGGCTCCGGTGAACATGGCTCCGGTGAACATGGCTCCAGTGAACATGGCTCCGGTTATGGCAACAGCAAATCTGTCGCCATACATGTATCAGCCGGCTCCGCAGAGCTTCGGATACCAGCCTATGAGTGTTCACGGCTACTATGGTCAGCCTTATGTTCAGCAGACCTACCGTCAGCAGCCGTATGCTCAAGACTATCCAGCCTATCCGAACGCAGGAACAGAGAACGAGTAGGTTCAGCTACTGCCAAAGAAAGCCTCCCTGGAACGACCCCGGGAGGCTTCTGCTTCTAGGACAGGCGGACTAGCACCCGGCCTCTAATATTTGAATGTAGAATATCTTCGAGTGCGGCAGGCAGACCGTCCAGTGTGATCTCGCGGTCAACCAGTGCTTCAAGCACCTCCGGCTTCAGATCTGTTGCCATCCGCTGCCAGATGTTTTTGCGTTTCCCGGCAGGACAGGACACGGAATCAATACCCAGCAGGCTGACCCCACGCAGGATAAATGGCAGCACTGTTGTCGGAACTGCCGTGCCGGCGGTTAGGCCGCTTGCAGCTACAGCGCCGCCGTATGTGATCTTGCTCAGCACGGCTGCCAGCGGACTGCCGCCTACTGAATCTACTGCTGCCTGCCAGAGCTGCTTGTCCAGCGGCTTCAGCGCACCACTGCCTACATCCTCACGGGAAATGACCTCTTCCGCACCTAAAACCTGCAGATACCCGGCTTCGTCTGTTCTGCCTGTGCTGGCAGTTACCTGGTAGCCTAGTTTGGCCAGCATCGCTACTGCCGCACCGCCAACTCCGCCTGTTGCTCCGGTGACGAGTACCTTGCCTTTATCCGGCGCAGCCCCGTGATCTTCCAGCGCCTGAATGGACAGCGCGGAGGTAAAACCGGCCGTTCCGTAAATCATTGCTTCCCGCAGGCTAAGACCATCCGGGAGCGGAAGAACCCAGTCGGCAGGAATTCTGGCATATTCACTGAAACCGCCAAAATGGGAGACGCCAATGCCATAACTGGTGGCGATGACAGACTGGCCTGCCTCAAACCGGCTGTCGGCCGATGAGATTACTACCCCTGACAAATCTATCCCGGGGATAAAGGGATAATTCCGCACAATATTTCCATTTGGAATGCTGGCTAATCCGTCCTTATAGTTTACGCTAGAATAGGATACCTTGATCAGCACCTCACCTGCAGGCAATTCTTCCATTGCCACTGGCTTGACCTCCACTGAGAAAGTATCTGACTTGTCTACAACCAAAGCCTGAAAAGTATTTGACATTTGATGTTCCGCTCCTCATCCGGACTGTATTTATAAGCCTGTTATATATTAATTATTCTGACCGGTCAACTTTTTTATTACCATGATATAATACACACATATATATTGAACTTAATCAATGATTGCTTTACATACCTAATATTATGGAGGTCCTATGGTACGTTACAAGAAGTCGGAAGAGAAACGCAAACAGATTTTGTATGCCGCTTTTCATTCGCTCTCCGAACGCGGATACGATGCAGTAACCCTGCAGACCATTGCCGATCATGCGGAGGTCAGCAAGGGGGTTGTCCATTATTATTTCGAGAATAAGGAAGCGGTTCTGGTTGAGCTACTCGAGTGGCTGACCGCCAAAATCTCTGCAAAGGAGCGAGCAGCGGTTGCTGAGCAGCATACAGCCACCGGCAAGCTGACAGCCTATATCAGCTCCGCCTTCCCAGGCCCGGACCAGAACCGTTCCTTTTACCGCGTCTATTTGGATTTCCTGGCGAGAGCCAGCCGCATTCCGGCCTACCGGGAGATTAACAAAAGGTTCTATGACAGTTGCGCAAGTATCAGTACGGAGATAATTAGGCTCGGACAGCAGGAGGGGATTTTCGCCAAGGGCCTGTTTCCGGATACAACAGCCCCCGTAATCCGTGCGATCATCGACGGCTGCCTGATCCAGTGGCTGATGTCGGATAAGGACGAGCTGCACGGGTTGTATAAGGACTCCTGTTATGGTGCTATTATGAAGGTGCTCAGCGTGTGAAAGCTTGTGAATAACAAGAAGGAGGATATACATTCCTGCGGAAATAGTTACAATTTTGCAGACCGTTATCTTCGTGATTATGTTAAATTATGGGTTGATGTGGTGGTAATTCTCTTTATGAAATCTCTTCTATTATGTACATTGTGTGAACTGTAGTATAGTAGATATAGAAAATTTTGGTCTGGGAGGCCTGTTCTATGTCAATCGCTACTACAATGATTATTCGCCTGGAAATCCGCAAATCGGTTGCTTCATTCGGTGATGTAGCTTCAGCGCTCGCAGCAGCGGGCGGGGATATAGTAGCTATCGACGTTATCCGCGCCGGGAAAGAGTTGACCATTCGCGACATTACCGTAAATGTCCAGGATGCGGCTAACGAAGAGATCCTTACCGTGCTTTCAACCTTGCCGGGGATCAAAGTCATCAATGTATCGGACCGGACATTCCTTGCCCACATCGGCGGTAAAATTGAGATAACCCCTAAGATGCCGATCAAAAACCGTGAGGATCTCTCGCTGGTCTACACCCCAGGTGTCGCCCGTGTCTGTATGGCTATCGCGGAAGACCCCGGCAAAGCCTATTCTCTGACTATGAAAAGAAATACGGTAGCTGTCGTTACCGACGGTACAGCAGTACTCGGTCTCGGCGATATCGGCCCAGAGGCGGCAATGCCGGTTATGGAGGGGAAGGCAATGCTGTTCAAGCAGCTGGCAGACATTGATGCTTTTCCGCTCTGCCTGGACACGAAAGACCCGGAGCAAATCATCAGCATCGTGAAAGCGGTTTCCTCCGGCTTTGGCGGAATCAATCTGGAGGATATCAGTTCTCCGCGCTGCTTTGAGATTGAACGGCGGCTGGCTGCTGAGCTCGATATTCCTGTATTTCATGATGATCAGCATGGTACAGCAGTAGTCGCATTAGCCGGCTTGTTGAACGCACTAAAAGTAGTAGGCAAGGAGCTCGCAGAATGCCGTATAGTTGTTGTAGGCATCGGTGCAGCTGGTGTCTCCATCTGCCGCCTGCTGCTCGCGGCAGGCGCCGCGAATATATATGCTGTTGACCGGGAAGGGATTCTTAGCCGGGAGCAGGATTACAGCAATGCCGAATGGCAATGGCTGGCCGGAGCGACCAATCCCGAGGGGATTACGGGCGGCTTAACGGAGGCCATACGTGGAGCGGATGTATTCAT
The DNA here is from genome assembly GCF_017086365.1 of Paenibacillus tianjinensis. Taxonomy (NCBI): domain Bacteria; kingdom Bacillati; phylum Bacillota; class Bacilli; order Caryophanales; family Paenibacillaceae; genus Paenibacillus; species Paenibacillus tianjinensis. The sequence goes on from NZ_CP070969.1 coordinate 2,365,908, forward strand.
TGGGGTATCCGGACCAGGCGTGCTGACCGTGGAGCAATTACGGAGCATGGCCAGTGACAATATTGTATTCGCGATGGCCAATCCGTCCCCGGAAATAGAGCCTGAGCTGGCAGAGCCTTATGTCCGTGTGCTGGCGACAGGCAGAAGTGATTATCCGAACCAGATTAATAATGTGCTGTGTTTTCCGGGGATTTTCCGCGGAGCACTGGATTGCAGGGCCAAGACAGTTAATCTGGAGATGAAGCTCGCGGCAGCCCGGGCTATTGCTTCGGTGGTTCACCACGACGAGTTGAATGAGCAATATATCATTCCGAGTATTTTTAACGAAAAAGTAGTCGAGCAGGTACGGCTGGCTGTAATCAAAGCTGCTGTCTCTACAGGAATGGCCCGCCGCATTCCACCGGATATCTCGGAAGAGGGCTGACCCGGCTGCTTGATACGGGATAGGGATCTGGAGGTATAGATGAAGAGCAGGATTCATATTATGGGTGCTTCGGGGGCAGGTACGAGCACGCTGGGGCATGCGCTGGCCGGACGGCTGCCGCATGAACATCTGGATAGTGATGACTATTTTTGGGAGCGGAAGTTTTCGAAGCAAAGTGATATCCGTGAGCGGCTTAGCAAAATAAGGTATGATCTGGAGCACCGGGAGCCATGGATTCTATCGGGGGCTGTTTGCGGCTGGGGAGACGGACTCCGCTCTTATTTTGATCTGGTCATCTTCTTGTGGATTCCCCCGGAGCTAAGGCTGGAGCGGCTTAGAGCCAGAGAGTTCGCACGTTACGGTGCAGAGTGTCTGCCCGGCGGGAGCAGGTACGAGGATGTGCAGTCATTCCTGGAATGGGCTAGCTTGTATGACACGGCAGGGCCGGAGGTTAGAAGCCGAACGCTCCATGAAGCCTGGATGAGGGAGCTCCAGTGTCCGGTTCTGCGGCTGGATGGTAATCTGTCCGTCGAAGAACGGGTGGAGGCTGTGCTGAGCTACTTATCCTGCGGAAGAGAGGAGTAAGGACATGAGGAAGATTGTACTTATGCGTACATTGCTGCTGTGCGGACTTATGTTTATACTGAATTCCGCCTGCAGCAGCGGAACCCTTTATCATACCTATACTTTTTCCGGAGAGGGCAAGCACTGGTCAGCAATCTACAGTGAGACGCTTACAGAGAAACCGGTCCATTCAGAAGGAAAAGCAACGTATTACCAGCCTTCCAGTGAGTATGCCTTCCAGCTTGCCTACAAAGGGAAATCTGGGGATCTGAAAGAGATTAAGAAATTCACCTTCGGCTTTGATGCGGTTGGGCACGGGTCCAGTCAGACGATGGAAGGGCCTGTAAGGATCGAAAGTCTGCGAATGCAGGGGACTGGCGGCGGATTGGTGGGCCGGGAGGAGTCAGTCATTAAGGTGAGTGTCGATTGGGACGGACAGAGTGAGCAGTTTGAACTGCGGACAGACGGGGCTGAGCCGGAATGAGAATGGGTCTAGTAGGAAGCACAGATCTTATACCGGGACAACGGATGAAGCACCCGCGAAATGGACAGCTTTATGTATATGAGAAATAATAAAACATACAGGAAGCAGGAGGTACAGAGTACAGATGGTGTCTATTAAAGAAATTGAGGCAGACTCGCTTTCAGCCTTAAATGAGTTGTATGGAGAATTGACGGGTACATTGGCGGATCAAGACAAACTTACAAAAGCTTTTGCGGCCATCAAGGCAGACAGCAGGTACATATTATTAGGTGCCTACGTGGAGGGGGAGCTGCTGGGCTCCATAATGGGCATCATTTGCCAGGATCTTGTAGGGGATTGCCGGCCATTTATGGTCGTTGAGAATGTTGTTGTCTCCGCGCGGGCCCGCCGCCAGGGTCTGGGCAGACAGCTTATGACCGCGATTGAAGGCATTGCCCATGAGCGGGATTGTTATTACATCATCCTTGTCTCGGGTGAGAAACGCAAGGAAGCCCATGTCTTCTATGAGAGGATGGGCTACCGGGATGAGAAGGTTGAGGGCTACCGTAAGCATCTGAGCTCACATTGAAGTATGTAATGGAGCCCATACTGAAGCCATGAAGTTCTGCCAGGGAAGCTGATTCCGTTAACCGGAGTCAGCTTCCTGTGCTTTTGTAATGCCTCACGCCGATGCGCCAGACCAGCAGTGAGAGTCCCAAGAATACAGCTCCGGCGGGCAGCGAGAGGAAGCCCAGCCACTGTGGATATTCCCACCCGCATACTGTAGCCGCCGGATAGAAGCTGATGAACAGCATCGGGAGCACAAAGCTAAATACAGATTTCAGCGCTCGCGGCATATACGGCTCCGGACACCGGGTAATCTGGTAGCTAGCATTGGTCAGCAGATAAATCCAGTCGAGTCCTTTGATCGTGAAAAAGGCTAAACCCGAGGTCAGCACGAACACTCCACAGTACATCAAGCAGCCTCCCGCGAGCGCCATCACCAGAATTCCGAGCCTGCCGGGCGTCAAGGGGACGCCGAGCTCCCCAAGCGCCCAGCCTGCGGCACAGATTCCGGTGACAGGCCGGACCAGGCGGTGGAGATGGAATCTGGAGGCGGCAACCTGGACGAACAGGGAACGCGGACGGAGCAGCAGCCGGTCGAAATCCCCGGAACGCAGCAGATGCCACGGGAAATAATCAAAGCCGCGGCAGAGGCTCTCTGCGAGTCCGAAGGAAGCCACTGCCAGCGAGTAGACCAGAATGATATGGGCAACGGTCCATTCGCCGATATTGCCAAAGCGGGAGAACAGCAGAATGGTGGCAATGGGGTCGGAGACCACAACGATAAGCACCTGAATCAGCATCAGCCACCAGCCCTTATACTCCATGCCGGACAGCAGATGCATCCGTAAATATTTGAAATAGATTTTACCTTCAGCGATCATATATTAGTCTCAACCTCCCTGGACGATAATACTGTTCAGTTTACGTTTCATGATGAGCCGGCCAGCCGCAATGAAGAGCAGGCTCCAGATAAGCTGCAGGCCGATGCCGGGCAGTGCGGCGGCGGGAGCCATACTTCCTATATACAGCTGTACCGGAATATCCGCGAACCCTCCAAAGGGCTGAAGGTAAAGGAAGGTTTGCATGAAATCAGGCCAGAGCCGCAGCGGAAGATAGGTACCGGACAAAATGCCGCTCACAAGTAAAAGCATATAGGTCGGCCCGTCACCCCAGGAAATGTTCAACCGGATTGCGGTCACGAGCATGGCAAATGCCGAGCATAACAGAAACGCCATGACCACAGACAGTAGAAAACAGAACAGCGCGGTGAGTGAGGGCGGCTTGCCTAGTGCATATCCTGCAGGCATCAGCAAACCGGTAATCACGGTGGCCAGACTGCGGATCCACGAGGTGCCGAGCTTGCCGGCCGAGCTTTTGACGAACCAGTGTGTATATAGGTTCATGGGCCGGCACAGCTCGATCCCGACATCGCCGTTGTTGATTTTGCCCATGATCTCGCTGTCGATACTCATGCTCTGCAGCACAAACAGCCCTTGGGCCAGCCACACATAGGATATTGTCTGCGGAAGACTCAGCCCGTTATTGTTCCACGAGCCGTTCTCGCTGTATGTATAGAACACAGTGAACAGCACACATTCCAGAAGCGCCCAGAATACCCCGACCACTGTGCCGGAGATTGCGGATACACGGTACTGCAGCCCTTCGGCCATCCGGATCCGGAAGAGGGAGCTGCAGGCCCGGCATGTATTTCTAAAATTCATTGTTACACCTCATGGTTGATGAGCATATAGAGACATAGTTATTCCGCCAAAATCGGCTTAAGTCAGGGCCAAATCATTGTACATGGCGGCAATCATCGCGTCGGTGTTGACCTTCATGACCACTTCAGGCGCGTATTTCTCCTGCAGGCCCGAGAGCCTTCCGTCATAGAGCAGCTGACCGTGCCCGATAACCATAACCCGCTCACATAGTGCCTCAATATCATCCATATCGTGCGTCGTCAGCAGCATCGTGACCCCATTCTTGCGGTTCTCTTCCTTCAAAAAATTGCGCAGCGCCAGCTTGGATACCGCATCGAGTCCGATGGTCGGCTCATCGAGAAACAGAATTTTCGGCCGGTGCAGCAGTGCTGCCACAAGCTCACAACGCATCCGCTGTCCCAGCGACAGCTGTCTCACCGGCGTACTTAAGAGCGCTTCCACACCAAGTGTTGCTGTTAACTCCGATAGTCTTAGCCTATAATCTCCGGGAGGAATCGCATAAATATCCTTCAGCACGTCAAAAGAATCAGCCACCGGCACATCCCACCACAGCTGTGACCGCTGGCCGAAGACGACACCGATTCGGGATACGTGCTCAACGCGGTGCTTCCAGGGAACTTTGCCCAGGATGGTGCATTCACCGCTGTCCGGTGTCAGGATGCCGCTCATAACTTTCACGGAGGTGGATTTGCCGGCACCATTCGGGCCAATGTAACCCACCAGCTCGCCTTCTGCGATATCAAACCCGATGCCGCCGAGCGCCTCCACAGTTGTTATATTCCGCATATAGGCTCCCTTCAGCAGCCCCCATTTTCCTTCGGGCCGTTTGTACACTTTAAAGCTTTTGCGGATATCTCTGAGTCTAATTTGCATCTTAATCTCCTCCTTCGTGCAGAAGATCATATCATCATAGGGAGACGGGAATACAGCGGCACTAAGGATTCTCTTGATCCCTGGCTGACAGTCTCAGGGGGTAAACCATTTATTTTCTTAGTTTTCCATAAAAATGCTTGCTATGTTGACATTTCCGTGCTATATTAATTTTATAGTTAACGCAAGGAAAACTGATGTTTTTTTACATATGTATCCCAAACCTAACCTTTAACGTACCGGTGATGAAATCACCGGTATTTTTGCGTTGTCTGAAAGATGTGTTGAGCTGTAATGTATAATCAATTTTTACCTTCGGTGCCGCAGACGGCTGTGATAAACTGAAAACAACTATTCTATTAAATTTTAAACATTGGAGGAATTTCATGCAGACGTTTTTTCGCTATAACTGGATGGTCAGGGAAGAATGGTATAAATGGTGTGAGGAGCTGAGTGAAGAGGAGCTGTTGCAGCCGCGGGTCGGCGGGGTTGGCGGGATTCTGAAGACGCTGTTTCATATCGCCGATGTGGAGTGGAGCTGGATCATGGTGATGCAGGGCAAACCGGATTTTCAGGAGGATTTTGCCCATTATCATACGCTGGAGAAGGTTAGAGCGCTTGATGCGCGTTTCCGGCCGGAGGTGGAGGCGTTTGTCCTGGCGTGGAATGAGGGGCTGGAACGGAATATCTATAAAGACGTACGCCAGGACGGCTCCGAAGTGACCGATGGCTGGGGGGAGATTATGCGCCATGTCATCGCCCATGAGATCCATCATATTGGCCAGCTGTCACTCTGGGCCAGGGAGCTTGGCAAAGCGCCGGTTTCCGCCAATCTGATTGGCCGCGGACTGCTGGAAACCTTGCCGGGTAAGAAATAAGCTTGAGCGGAACAGGAGTTACAACTCCGGTGGAAACCACAGATGGCGCAGGTCTACCCAGCCCTGGCTGTTAAAGGTAACCCCGCGGACAGAGGGCAGATAGGCTGTTTCCGCCGGTTTCTCATATAGGATATGCAGCTGATGTCCATACTTCAGGCTATCTTCAATCGCCTGGAAGCCTGCGGTCCGGGCTTCGGGATCACGTTCGCGCGCAATGATCTGCAGCCGTCCTTCAATGTCGGCCCGCGTGCGCGGTTCAATATGCTGCACCATCGTAGAATAGAGGTCGAACAGTCTGAGCTGCTCATCCTGATCGCGAAGCAGGGAGAAGACGATCAGGTCGGCCTGCAGGCGGACGGGACCTTTGAATTCCTCAGGAGAGACGGATAATACATTGCACGTATATCCGCGGTGCGTTAGCTTCATTGCAACGGCCCCGGCATCACCGGCATACTGCGGGATGGTTGCGATTTGCAGTGCCGGCGTATCAGCCTCCGGCTGTTTCGGCCCTTGCGCTGCGCCTGCTTCATGTAAACAGGATAATACGTCTGCACGAAGCAGGGGATCGCTGAGCGGTCCCTTTTTTTTGGTATTGCAGGTGATGAATTTCCGCACAGAGGATTCCGAGTGTATCCTGCTCCAGACAGCAGAGCCTGCGGCTGTAGCGTTAGGGATGATATGGAACGGAGTGCTTGTCTCAGCCGAAGCCGAAGCGATGTCCCACGGGACATAAAGAATCTCCACCCGGTCAAGGTGAGCCCGGCCCTGAAAATAATAGGGGAATACTTCTAACGTGCACATATCCTCATTCATGTCCACCAGCTTAAAAGGCCCGGTTCCCGCCGGTCTGCGCCCGAAGCTGCCGGCAGGTGTTGTCTCCAGATCACGCGGAACGATGGCAGCGCGGCTGGTGCATAGGAAAGGGAGGAACAGCTCATTTGGTTTCTTCAGCAGAAAGCGGACTGTAGTCGGGCTAAGCGCCTTAACTTCCCGGATCTCCTTGAAGATATTGCTGTAAAGCATCCGCTGTGATGTGTTCATCATCCGCTCGAAAGAGTATACGACATCCTCAGCGGCTAGTACCTTTCCGTGATGGAACAGTACATCCTTGCGTAAGTGAAAAGTCCAGACCGTCCGCTTCTCATCCGCATCCCAGGCATGGGCGAGTCCGGGGGTGATCTTGCCCTGTCCGCCGCTGCGTGCGACCAGACCGTCAAATATGTGGCTGGAGACAAAGGATTCAGCCAGCAGGTTCATATACAGCGGATCCAGGTTGTGCAGGTGCTGCGTTACCGGAAGCCGCAAGGTATCAATCCGTCTATCGCTGCGGACCTCTGAATGATGCCCGAAATAGGCCATCAGCCAGCCTTGCAGTGTATCCTGCAGCGAGGAGGAGCGGGCATGCCCGCGTATACCTTCTATAGCGCTGCGTATATCGCTGCCGCTGATTGCCTGCATCATCGACTCCAGCGCAATTTCTTCAGCGCCCGCCAGGAACTTTAGCGATGAACGCCGGCCGCGTCCCCGGCTAGGCGTCCAGCGGATCCAGCCCTGTTCTGCCAGCTTGTTAATGACATGAAGAGCATTACGGTGGGTACAGCTCAGGGTATGAGCCAGCTCGTCCAATGTAACCGAGGCTTCCTCCGTTCCTCCATGCTGCGAATGCAGCTTCAGAAATTGGCTGTGCAGTTTCAAGGCGGGTAGCCTCCTTTTATAAAATAGGAAATGAACTTGCTTTTTTTTCTCTTTTTCTTCTTATTTTATCAGCTAGAATCAGGTTAAGAAAGTGATAAACTGGAGGGATTCCCATGAAAGAGAAAGGCCCTGCTAACCCGAAGACTGCGCTTCAGGCACTGGCTGCAGCCTTTATACTGGCGATTGTGCATCAATATTTGTTTTTTGGCCATAAGCCCGGTGTTTCATATCCCATCTTCGTGGCCCTGTTCTATGGCTTTATGCTCTACTATGCCAAAGATCGCCTGCGTCCGCCTACGTGGTTCAGCTATGTCTGGCTAGGTGCAATTTTCCTGCTGTCTATGACGTTTGTGCTGTTCTCAAACTGGTTTTTCATTGCACTGAACCTGCTGGTGCTTCCGGCGCTGATTCTGTTACATATGACTTATATGCTCAGCTACCGCAAGCCTTCCTGGAGCCGATTCAGCTTGATCGGTGCAGCGCTGGAGCATTTTTTTGCCCAGAGCCTGAGGCATTGGCCTACGGTATTTGCCGTTATCAAACAATCAAGCGGCCGCAGTATCCAGGGGGAACGCAAGCAGGTGATCATCAAGGTATTGATCGGACTAGCTTTTTCGTTTCCGCTTCTGCTGGTAGTGGTTTCCCTGCTCTCTTCGGCAGATGGTGTTTTCCATCAGGTGCTTAATCAATTTCCTGATCTGCTGGAGCGGATATCGTTCGATGAAGGCTTTGCCCGTACGCTGTGGAGTGCCCTCTTAGGGATGGGGTTGTTCGGTTATCTGTGGGGCTTCGTTGCTCCCAGGCTGAATAAGGCGGGTCTAGAGCAGAAGGACGGGAAGGCAGTGGGTGAAGGGAATGTTGAACCTGTAAGCTTTACCCTTGATCCGGTCATCATCACGACGGTTCTGACCATGATTAATATTGTTTATGTTCTGTTTGTTATTGTTCAGTTCTCTTATCTGTTCGGTGCCTGGGATGGTATTCTTCCGCAGGACAGTACATATGCCGACTATGCCCGTAGCGGTTTTTTTGAGCTGATACTGGTGACGGCGATCAATTTTGCTATCCTGCTGCTGTCACTGCTTGCTCTCGGAAGGGCTAAAGCCAGGCTGCAAACCTTCATCCGCATGCTGCTCTATATTATGGTGCTGTGCTCGATAGTAATGCTATATTCAGCTTATTCCCGGCTGGCACTATATGAAGAAGCCTACGGCTATACGCAGATCCGCTTTCTGGTCCATGCCTTTATGATTTTCCTGGGGCTTCTGCTGGTTCTGGCCTCAGTTCGGATAAGCCGGGCGCAGTTTCCGCTGATGAAATGTTACATTGTGCTTGGTCTGCTCGCCTACGTGATTATGAATTATATCGGAATGGACCGGATCATCGCCGGCCAGAATATAGCCCGTTATGAGTCCAGCGGGAAGCTGGATACGCATTATCTGATGGAGTTGTCGTGGGAAGCTGTTCCGAAGCTGATTGCGTTCAGTAAACAGGAAAACGGCTTGCTCGATCAGAACCTCCGTGAGAAAAGGTCTGAACCATCGCTAGACGCACAGGAATGGCCTTCCTTCAATATCTCTACATACCGGGGGCAGCAGGCGCTTAAGCGGTATCTCGGAACGCAGCAGACACCTTAATTGCACTTTCTTCCTGAAGGCCAAGGGTTGTGTTACAGTTAATACAAGGGGACAGCGGTCCTTGTGCAGAAGGAGGAAGGTTGTATGCAGTCGATCATTGACCCGGATGTTATCCAAAGGCTTGCCGAGCAAAACGGTCTTGGGGAGATGTTCAGCATCGGTGTTATTGCGGCCATGGAGCTGCGGAAATATGGTGACGGGGAGGCAGTCTGCTCGGTCGGTGACCGGCTGGAGAGCATGTTCATCCTTGTGCAGGGCAAGCTGAAAATTCATACGCTGCTGCCGAACGGAAAGTCTATGCTGGTACGGTTCGCAAGGCCGATGTCAGTAATCGGGGATGTAGAGCTGCTCCGGCAGTATCCGGTCAAAAATGAAGTAGAGTCTGTAGGCGATAGTCTGTTACTGGTGGCCGGACGGAAGATGCTGCTGAAGGAGCTGGAGGAGAACACGGTGCTGCTGCGTTTTCTGATGGGGGAGCTGAGCCACAAGATGTATACGCTGGGCCAGACCTCTGCCCTGAATCTGTTATATCCGGTGGAGAACCGGTTTGCCAGCTATCTGATGTCCTTGTTCGAAGATAATGTCGGAGGCCAGCGGGTTGAAGAAATCCGCACCTCCAGCCTGACGGAGACTGCGGACCTGCTCGGAACGAGCTACCGCCATCTGAACCGGATTGTTCGGCGCTTCATTGAGGAAGGGATTATTGAAAGGAAGCGCGGCCGCCTGAGCGTGCTGGATAAAGCCCGTCTGGCCCAGCTGGCGAACGGGAATTTATATGAATAGCTGATAATGAATTATACTATGACCGTCGAGCGGCTTGGAGCCGCTCATGACGGTCTTTTTCTTTGCCGTTTTCTGGGCCAAGCATACTTTCAGCTAATGTTCAGTTTGGGCTTGAGGTTATTTAAGGTCCATTTAAGGCTAAGGCCGTAGGATAAAACCATAGGAAATGTTTAGCATCACAGATACATAAGAATGGGGAGAAAATATTTATGTTTAAAGGAATCCGCGCAAGAATTTTAATGGGCTTCGCTGCCGTTATTCTCGTATTTATATCCGCTATAGCCGGCAATACTTTTTTTCAGGGCAAAGCAACGATGCTGTCTGACCAGATCAACCGCAACTACAGCAAGCTGACGCTGGTGCAGGAGCTGACGGATAGCATCCGTACGGCGGACGGGCTTGCAGCAAGATATGTGATGAGCAATACGGATGGAGACAGACAGACGAATCTGACTGCCTATGAGGCGGAGATTCCGGAAATTACGGCTGCCATTACGGAGCTCACCAATGCCGGATTAAATGAAGCAGAGCTGGCAGGGATTACGGATTTGGAAACCGGATGGAGCAATTATTTAACCACGCTGGAAAGTGCATTCGCACTGGCTAAGGAAGGGAACTTCCCGGCTGCCCAAAAAGAGTTCACCAATCTCTCACTGAATAAGATCATAGACTCCCAGCTGGAATTTGAGAACATGCTGAATGAAGAGATAGCGGCTGAGCTGAGCCAGGCAGAAGCGCATCGTGGCTCGGCTATGGGCATTAGTTTAGGGGTAACGGGCTTGTCAGTACTGCTGGCCGCGGTCATTGCACTGCTCCTGTCGCAGCGGATTCTGAAACCGATCCGCGATATGAACGGGCAGCTCATGGAGATTGCGGATGGTGAAGCGGATCTGACCCGCAAATTGACGGTCCGTACCAAGGATGAGATTGGTGAAATGGCCCGTCACTTTAACCGGATGACTGATAATCTCGGCAGCATCATCGGACAAGTCAGCCAGTCCGCGAATAGACTCGCCGTATCTTCCTCCAAGCTTACCTCGGACAGCGGGATGACTGCAGCAACTACAGAACGGATTGCTGATATTATGGGCACGGTTGCTTCCGGTACGGACAAGCAGATGAATGATCTGCAGACCAATATGACGACCATTCTGGAAATGTCCGCCGCGATCCAGCAGATCGCTGCAAGTGTTCAGGATATCTCCGATGCTTCCCTGCGTTCTGCAGATTACGCCATTTCAGGCGATGAGTCGCTGCAGGCGGCATCCCGCCAGATGGCATCGATCAACCGCTCGATACAATCATTGTCCCAGCAGGTGCTAGGTTTCGTGGAACGATCACAGGAAATCGGCAGTATTGTGGAGGTGATAAAAGGGATTGCTTCACAGACCAATATGCTGGCACTGAACGCAACCATCGAAGCGGCACGTGCAGGAGAGCAGGGCCGAGGATTCGCTGTGGTTGCTGATCAGGTACGCAAGCTGGCAGAACAATCGGGCGAATCGGCCAGCCTCATTGCCGGGATGGCGGCAAGCATTCAGACCGAAGCTGCGGGTGCAGTGAAAATGATGAAGAGCAGCATGAACGAGGTAGAGGAAGGAACCGGAATTATTGAGCATGCCAGCCGTTCTTTCGGTGAAATCCGGATTTCGATTGACACGCTGGCCGGGCAAGTCCAAGAGGTATCGGGAGCGGTGGAAGAAATGACGGCGGCTACGGATGAGATTGTTGTCTCTATCCGCAACGTAACGGAGATATCAGAAACAACCGCCTCCAATACACAGCATGTCTCCGCTGCTTCACAGGAGCAGATGGCTTCGGTCGAACAAATCGCCTCCTCTGCAAGCAACCTTAGCTCAATGGCTCAAGGGCTGCAGAGTCTGGTAGCAAGATTTAACGTAGCTTAGAAGCTTCAGCAGCCTCTTCGCTCCCAGAGAATACAGGATATGAAGACCCTGCCGGATGACGGCAGGGTCTTTCTATTGGCTTCTTTTTCCCCGCAGATATTTCAGGTCTTTAATTAAACCTAAAATGAGAAAAGCAAGCATCAGGATCAGAGTTATTGGCCCTGTGATAAAGACTAACCAGAAGATGGCCCCGCCGTTAAAGGCCGAGAGGCAAAATAAAGTGAAAAGATGAATATTAAAGAGGATCAGCGGATAATTCAGCCAACGTAAATACGCTATCCGTTTCACGCTCAGGATACAAAAGAGAATATAAACGGCCAAGGGAGGCGTTGTCATTAGGAAATAGGGCAGGATTTGACCGTCTTCGGGCATGCTAGCTTCACTAAAAAAACCATGCCTGTTTCCATATGGCGTAGCTACGAAGAAAAAATAAACAATAATCGCAACAGATGCCATCAATACGTAAATATCCATATTTTTTCGCTTAACCGTCATAAATCAGCCTCCAATACTTTAACATATTCGATGTACGGCCATAATTTCCTGTCAGACAAAGCTTCCAGCTAAGTGATTGCCAAAGATGGGATTACTCGTTGCATAAACCAGTAACTTCTTGCTATTCTGAGAAATAGTAACAGTATGGACAAGAATCTTTTTATTGTGTATCCATCTTATTTTCGGGATTGAGGGAAAACAGGTGAACAATGATTACATGGCACGTATTCAGGCTGTTCTTCAGTTTATCGAGGAGAATGTAGAACAGGATCTGACTCTGGAAATGCTCGCTGAGGTATCGAATTTTTCAAAGTTTCATTTTTCCAGAATCTTTTCGGCAATCATACATAAAACGCCCATGACCTATGTTACGGAGAGACGTTTGGAGCACGCGGTTACCTATCTGGCTGCAACGAATAAAACTATGCTGGATATTTCATCACTATGCGGCTTTACTTCCGTCTCCAGCTTCAATTCATCATTCAAAAAACGATATAAGACTACACCAAGCGCAATGAGAAGGTCCATGCAGGAACATAGCAACATCCCGTTTATCTCCGGCAATAATCAGGAAGAATTGTCCCTCTCAAAAAATTATGATTTGAATAGCAAGAACAATAATAATTTTCTGAGGAGAGTGTGGGAGATGAACATTGAGGTAAAAGAGCTTCCAGGCTATCAGGTAGCCTTTGCAAGGCACATTGGCAGCTATCTTGAAACGTATAAGGCTTGGGAAGCAATCGGAAAGTGGGCGCAGGAGAACGTTATACCGCGGGAGCAATATTTTATCGGAATCTCTTTGGATGATCCAAGTGTAACCGACGAACAATTCTGCAGGTACGATGCTTGCATCACACTTCCGGAAGGATTCTCAGCTGAGAGCGGTTCGGGCATTGAGTTTAAAACTTTATCCGGCGGGCAATATGCCCTGTACAAGTTCTATGATACGATCGATAAATTGGCGATTGCTTACCAGAGTATATACGGCGGATGGCTGCCTAACAGTGATTTTGAACCGGATGACCGACATGCGCTGGAGTTTTGTATGAATGATCCATATGCTGATCCTGAGGGCAAGGCGAAGGTTGATCTTTACATCCCGATAAAGCGTACCCTACCCTAATCTATCATTTACGTTTAGAATATAAGGAATTAATGTAATGGAAAGTGAGCTGAAACAGATGATGAAGTCACCATTATTTGAAAATGATGTACCAGTAGTTCTTCTTCCTTAACGGCGGAAAACTACAACTCCGTTAAGGACAGGGACTGTCTAATACACGGAGGGTGCAAAATGAAGAACACTTTAATCGGATCATTGTATTTATCGCTTGCGGCCAGTATTTGGGGCGGGATGTATGTTGTTGTGAAGCATGTGGTCGGCGTTGTGCCACCCCTTGAACTGGTATGGATTCGTTATGTCATTGCTATTACTGCGCTGCTGATCATCGGTTTAGTTACTAAACAGTCATGGCGTATAGATAAACGGGATATACTCCTGATTTTCATGCTCGGACTGATTGGAAACACCCTTTCCATCCTAACCCAGGAAGCGGATACTATGCTGTCAACAGCACAAATGGGTGCCATTATCACTTCAACGACACCTGCGTTTATGGTGCTGTTTGCCCGAATTCTGCTTAAGGAAAAGCTAACGCTAAAAAAAGCAGTTTCTCTCTTGTTTGCAACGGTTGGAGTCGGCATTATTGTCGGAGCGGGCAGTTTTGATCCGTCGCTTCAGCTTGGGGGCGTATCTCTACTTATCGCAGCACTTACTTGGGCACTTATGTCTGTTCTTATTAAAAAAGTACCTGGGCACTATTCTCAAATTGTTGTAACGTTTTATACGATCCTTGTGGCCATTGTGTTACTTACACCTGTCACCATCAGAAGATTACCCGAACTTGATGCCGGGGCTATGATGCATCCCTCGATTTGGGGCGGATTATTGTACTTAGGCGTGATTTCGACAGCCTGCGGCTTTTTATTGTGGAACCGCGGACTGCAAATGCTCAAAGCTTCAAGCGGCGGATTATTTTTCTTTTTCCAGCCTGTTGTCGGGACTTTTTTAGGGTGGCTGTTACTTGGTGAGCAGATTGGTCTGACCTTTTGGATAGGTACAATCTTAATTTTTATAGGTGTACTATTAGTCATTGGTGAAGAGTAAGATCAATCGAACTGCGGCAGTCCAGGACTTGCTTTCTTGTCCATGGCTGCCGTTTTTTCCTTGAACGCTGAACCGCCGCCAGTCCCGCCAATCGAAAAATACCAGCCTCAAAGACTACAATGGGGGATACAGAAGGTTTGCATGGCAAGGAATAAGGAGGACAAAATATGAGATCCCTGGTAGTGAATAATATTACAGAACTGATCGGCAACACACCTGCCGTCCGGCTGAACAGGCTGGCGGGTCAGGATGACGCGGAAGTGTATGTGAAGCTGGAAATGTTCAATCCCAGCGGCAGTGTTAAGGACCGGGCGGCATATAATCTGATCCTCCAGGCGGAGCTGGACGGAAGACTTACGCCCGGCGGAACGATTATCGAGCCGACGAGCGGCAATACGGGTATCGGTCTGGCCATGAATGCTGCGGCGAAAGGCTACAAGGCCATTCTCGTGATGCCGGATAATATGACGAAGGAACGGATCAATATCCTGAAAGCCTACGGCGCAGAAGTGGTGCTGACTCCTGCGGCAGAGCGGATGCCGGGAGCGATTGCTAAGGCACTGGAGCTGGGCGCGGGCATACCGGACAGCTTTATTCCGCAGCAGTTTGAGAACAAAGCCAATCCCGACATCCACCGCACGACGACAGCACCGGAAATCCTGGAGCAGATGGAGGGACGGCTCGATGTATTCGTCGCCACTTCAGGAACAGGCGGCACGATTACAGGTACGGGAGAAGTGCTGCGCGGGCAGCTGCCGGATCTGCGGGTCGTAGTTGTGGAGCCGCAAGGATCGCCCGTGCTCTCCGGCGGACAGCCCGGACCGCATAAGCTGGTTGGCACGAGTCCAGGCTTCATCCCGGCCATCCTCAATACTGAGGTGTATGATGAAATTGTCCAGGTTGCCGATGAAGATGCCCTGGAGACAGTCCGGGCGCTGGCGAGCCAAGAGGGGATATTAATCGGTCCTTCCGGCGGTGCGGCGGTGTGGACGGCGCTGCAGGAAGCACGGCGGCTGGGCCCTGGCAAACGGGTGCTGTGTATTGCTCCAGATACAGGAGAAAGGTATCTTAGTATGGGAATATTCTAATTCTCTAATGGTAGCCTCATTAGCGTAAGACTGACCTGCCCTTCGTCACTTTTCCGTGACCGGAGGGCTTTTTCGTATGCCCTTCCACAACCTGAACAGGCCATAACCCAGCATGCCCCCGAAGGTATTCAGAATAAGATCATCCACATCAAAGGTTCCAATCGAGAATAGGCCTTGAGCACATTCCAGTAAGGCACTTAATCCAAAAGCCCGCAGGACCAGCCCACGCAAGGAAAGGCTCCGGTTAGGAGACAGTAACGCTGTAAATAAGCCGAACGGCAGGAACAGCACTATATTGCCGATAAAATTCAACAGCGTAGTAGCTGTAAGATGATGAAAGGTATTCGATATGGTAGCCAGCGGGATTAAATTTCCCATCCGCAGCTGACGCTCTATGGTGTCAGGACTCCGCTGAAGCTGATGCCAGAGGAAAGTGAAATCAATCGGGCTGAACTTGAACAGAATGATTTTGAACAAAATATAGATATAACCTGCATACAAAGCCTGTAATCCGTAATGACGAAATTTAAGCAGTTTCATCAGAGTTCCCCCCTTCAAATATATTATCAATTGCTGTCATGATATACCGTTACAATGACTCCATCCATATTGTTCCCCGAGATCTCATAGTGCCGGCCTGCGGGAATGGTGAACGGGGTGTTGCCGGTAACAGGAACGTATGAAATTTGGTAGCTTACCCCATTCACCGTGGCTGTAATGGTCTTCTGCTCCTTAAGGAATACGAGATATTCCTCAAGGGTTAAGTTTTTGTCACGCATAATGATGCTGTGCGGCAATCCGACATAGCGGAAATGCCAGGGCTCATATTGAATGCCGGTGATGTCCGTCTTATCCTGCGGATAGCGTAAAATAAATCCGTAGTCCCAGGCATTCTGCTCAAGCCATTGCCCTTCAGGTGCATTGTTCATTTCCATCTGGGTAGATCCGATATCGAGCGATAATCCAAGGTTATGTTCACTGTGGCCGGGGGGCAGAGCAACCTCAGCGCCTTTCTCCTCATAGAGCCGCTCCTGCTCCTCTTTGCTGCGGTAACCGCTGCTGATCAAAAAATGCTTAACGCCTTGGCGTCCGGCAGCTTCTATCATCGTTGAGAACTTTTCCGCTACCTTCTGCGACAGCATGATCTTGTTGTTAAGCAGCCCGTATCCTTCCGTCAGCTCTTGATGTTGAAACAGGTTAACGATATCGGGAGTAACCCCCGTCTTATGTACAGGATAATCCTTGTTGACCAGCAGCAGATTTCCCTGATAAATCTGATTCTTCGAAAGGACCGTTATATCAAAGCCTCCGGATTCTCCAGTCATAGCGCGGACAGTTTCTGCCCCATGCGTATTATAGTTAACCTCCTTATTCTGATGCAGCGCCTCATAGCCCACCAGCAAAAGGATGACAGCCCAAAAAACCCACTTCTTCATTTCGGTTTCCTCCTTATCTTCATGTCTAAAGAATAGAGGCAACCGTTTAAAAAGAAAGTGGGGTAAAGTTAAAGTTTTTCTTAAATTCGCTAAGCAGAGTTATTGTGGCCGCGGCAGGCGGACTTCAAAGAGCGTACGGATAGGGTCACTTTCCACTGAGATTGTACCGTTATGCTGTTCTACGATATTTTTGGCAATGAATAATCCGAGTCCGGTGCCGCCTTCGGGATGCTGCCGCGCCCGGTCGCCGGTATAGAACATATCGAACAGATAAGGCAGATCCGGCTTCGCAATGCTGCCGCCGTAATTGATCACTTGAACGACCGCCTGCTTCCCCTCGGGGTAACTGCGGATGTCGACATATTGGCCATCCTTGCCGTATCGCACGGCATTGGTGAGCAGGTTCTCAAATACGCGTGCAAGCAGCTCGCCGTCACCTTCAATCTCCATCTGCGGCGTGATCTCCAACCGGGCATGGAGCCCGTTGTTGTCCAGGAGCGGATACAGCTCTTCGTTTAACTGGACCAGCAGCTCGCTCAGGTCAAGCAGACGCTTATCAAGGGTCAGCATGCCGTAATTCATCCGGGTGATTTCAAAGAGCTCATCAATGAGCCTTTCCAGCCGCTGGGACTTGGTAAAGGCAATCGAGGTATAATGCCTGATTTGTTCGGCGGATAACTCTCCGTCGTTCAGAACATAGTCGAGATAACCCAGCACAGACGTCAGTGGCGTACGCAGGTCATGAGCCAGATTCAGCACCAGCTGATCCTTGCTGTTCTCGGCGAAATCCCCGCGCTCCACCGCCTGCTGCAGCTTACCGCTGGCCAGATTCAAATCAGCGGCAATATCGCCGAACTCGTCGCTTGCGGAGATATCAATGCGACTGTTGAAGTCTCCGTTAGCCAGCTGGCGGATATGTTGCGAAATCTCCCGGAAATAATGGGCGTAGGGCTTCGTGAATAGGAAGAAGAACAGCAGTGCCAGCGGAATGAAAAAAATCAGGAAGAAATTCAGATCGCCGATATTGCCGATGATATAGCGGAATCTGGCCAGAGAGTCCTCGGCCTTAACCTGAGATACATAATATGTTTGCAAAACCTTATACAGTGCATAAGTAAGCGTGCCGGAGAGAAGCATGCTCAGGACAAGCAGCAGGATCATGGTGAAGCGGAAGCTGCGGAACAGTTTAGCCATTGAATGTATACCCTACCCCCCAGATCGTTTTAATCCATTTATTTTTGTTCTGCTCCTCGCCGAGCTTTTTGCGCAGTGTACGGATATGCACCATAACGGTATTCCCGCTCTCATAGTAGGCTTCGCCCCAGACCTGCTGGAATAACTGCTCCGCGCTGAATACTTTCTTGGGGTAGCTTGCCAGCAGATAGAGAATATCGAACTCCTTGGGTGTCAGCTCCACATTGTTCCCGAAGACAATAACGGTCCGGCGGTCCGGATCAATCATGAGACCCCCGGCTTCAAGCACCGCCTTTTGTTCGGTCTGCGGCTGATTAAGCTGCATCGAACGGCGCAGCTGCGCGTTCACCCGGGCGACCAGTTCCATGGGATTGAACGGCTTGGTCATATAATCGTCAGCTCCGATTACAAGGCCGGTGATTTTATCCAAGTCCGAGGTTTTGGCGCTCAAAAAGATAATTGGCAGCCTCTGCTGCTCCCGGATCTGCCGGGTCACCTCATGACCGTCCAGCCCGGGCATCATAATATCCAGCACCGCCAAATCGATATGCTGCGATTGGACCGCCTGAACGGCTGCTCTCCCGTCGGTTACCTTGACGGCATGATAGCCCTCTTTTTCCAGATGCAGTCCGACCAGATTGGCAATTTCAGCATCGTCATCGGCGATAAGAATCGTTATCCGTTTCATTTCATTTCCGCTCCTGTTAGAGTTAACTAGATTTTGCACCTGTGCGGCGCTTTGCTCCTAGTGTACCTTATCGGAAGTTGTTTCGCGAACCGTAATCGTGAATAATAGGTATAGGCTGCTTCGTTCGGCGTTCGCTAAGAAATAGAGGTTCTGCCAGTCTCCCGGGTGAGAGAGTTATATTTTAAATACTTAAATTTGTAACTATTATAGAAACGGCATAGCCCGAAAGAGTCATGCCGGAGCTTACCCGGAGATGGTAAGGTTAGAATCAGGATTTAGGAGGGGACAGCAACGTATACGAGAATTAAGCTGCTAATTCTGCTGCTTCCAACGGTCATGGTCGGCATTTGGGAATTGGTGCGCCACCAGTTTTTGATGCCTTATATTTCGATGGATATGGGGAACTATTTAACGCCTGCACTGGTCTTTTTGTTCAGCATTATGCTGCTGCTGCCGCTGTTCCGGATGATGGAGCGGAATCAGAGGGAGCTGGAACAGGAACGGGCTGCAAAGGCTGCAATGGAAGCCCGCGAAGGCTTGGCCAAGGAGCTGCATGAAGGGATGGCGCAGTCCCTGTTCCTGTTATCGGTACGGATTGACCGCCTGGAGCAGAGCCGCAAGCAGGGCGGGATTAGCGCAGAGAGTGTAGATCAGATTAAAAAGACGGTCCATGAGGTAAACCGTTACGTGCGTCAGGCGATTGCCAGTCTCAAGGTGCCGGTCTCTGGCAAGGCGGAGTTCTCCCTGGAACGTTCAGTGAAGGAGCAGCTCTCGGCCATCGCCAGTGAGGTGATGATTGGTGTCACGCTGAATTGGAGCCTGCAGGAGGATGCATTGACGGCTGCGGAACAAGCCGAGCTGCTGTCCTGCATCCGTGAAGCGATAATCAATGTGCGCAAGCATACTCGGGCAGGCAGAGTTACCATTTCCGGTGAGGGCGGTCAGCGGCACTGGAGAGTGACTGTTGCGGATAACGGAGCGGGTATTATACATAGCGATCCATTTGCGGTGAGCGGCAGTTACGGCCTCCAGATCATGAAGGAGCGTGCTGAGAGTATGGGCTGGCAGCTTGCCTTGAAATCCGGTGCCGGGGGTACGATTGTCGAACTAACGAAAGGGGGGCCTGCGGATGAACCGCTGTAGGGTACTGATCGTCGATGATCATGCGCATGCACGTGAAGCGATGGGCGAGATCCTGTCGCTGGATGAACGTTTCGAAGTGATTGGTGCAGTGGGAAGCGGAGCCGAGGCGATGGTCTGGACCGGGCAATGGATGCCCGACCTCATTCTGATCGACATTGAAATGCCGGGAATGGACGGGCTGGAGACCACACGGCGGATCAAGCAGGAATATCCGTATGTCAAGATCGTGATCGTCACTGTTTCTGATGAAATTTCGTACTTGTTTGAGGCCCTGAAGCAGGGTGCACAGGGATATCTGCTGAAGAATCTGGCTCCATCGACCTGGATCGAATATCTGCTGGCGATTGTTAGTGAAGAGGTTCCACTTAGCCGGGAGCTGGCCTTTCAGATTCTGAAGGAATTTGCGGTGACCTCTGTGAAGGAGGAACGGGAAGCATTAACGGCGCGGGAGAAGGAAATACTGGGCTGTGTCTCCTCTGGTTCCACGAACAGGGAAATTGCATCAACCCTCGGCATCTCCGAGCACACGGTCAAAAACCATCTCAAAAACATCCTGCAAAAGCTTCAGCTACAGAATCGAACGCAGCTGACGCGCTATGCCCTGGAGCAGGGGCTGGCTTCACGTGAGCGGGATTTTCCGCGGAAGAGATAGAAGCTGAATATAGCTAAACTTTAACATCATCGAGAAGATAAATAGGGGGAATGATCTTGAATACGTTGCTTCGTAAAATAACAACTTTGACTGCTCCCATGGCGGCAGCCTTGATGCTGTTTGCAGCGGTAGCCAGTGCGCATGTAACCGTCACTCCGGCCGAGTCCACCACCGGTGCCTGGGAGACTTATACCCTGAAAGTGCCTTCGGAAAAAGACATTGCCACCGTGCAGGTGGATCTGCGCATTCCGGAAGGTGCCGCATTCAAGCAATACGAGGCTGTGCCGGGCTGGAACGTGACCATTGACGGCAATAAAGTCAGCTGGACGGCGACTGGTGAAGGCATTCAGGCCGGCCAGTTCCAGCGCTTTTATTTTACAGCCCAGAACCCGGATACAGCAGGCGATATCGCCTGGGATGCCTATCAGCATTATGCGGATGGCAGCTTAGTGCAGTGGTCCGGCGAGGAAGGTTCGGAATCCCCGCATTCCATTACCGGGATTGTAGAGGCAGCGGCAGGCAGTGACAGCCACTCACATGGTTCAATGGATATGGATATGGGAAACGGCGGTTCTATGAGTATGGATGAGCACAATGCAATTATGGCGGACGTGGACAAGTCAAACGGCACCTCGCCGCTGCTGTATATCACGCTGGGGATCTCGCTGTTGTCGTTCCTGCTGGCGGCGATTAGTTTGCTGCGGGGGAAGAAGGAGTAGGGCTGGAGCACTGGGAGCATATTTAAATAACTACGATAATAGGAAGCTGTGGATTGCTTCATCCAATAGGGGGTGAGCGGTCCACAGTTTTTTTGTGTATAGGGCTGGAATTTCCCAGCTCATTTTGATTTTATTAAGTAAAGAACAAGTTCATCGTCGATACAAACTTGACTTCCGGGTTCGACAGGTAAATCATTGTACATGACTCCCCTGCCATCAGGGATATAACCCCGTTTTACGTACAACCGTTGCGCGGTTCCGTAGCTGGCATATAATCCAAAACCAATACCGATCGAATTTGATCTGGAAAATGCTGCTTCTTCAAGGACTTCAACTAGAGCACTCCCTATGCCGCGTTTTCTAAAAGGGGGGATGATATCGAAATTCTGAATTTCGGGAATGTTGTTTTCAGCAAAGTGCGGGTAATGAGATTTAAAGACGACATGTCCCCATCCTGCAAACTCATTTTCATAGAACACTAAGTATGTAACGCGTGCTTGGGTTTGGTTTTCTTTCCAGCAAAGTTCAATATAATCCAGAGGTTTGCTTACGTCATGTAATGCTAATCCCGTATTGGATTTTAGATGGGATTAAACTATTTTTGTTAAACTATCCAGCAGACAGCCGCCCAGCATCTTCCGGATGATCTCGTGGTATTTCGCTTCGGATTTGACTTTCAGGCTTGCCGGAGGCTATGTTTGTAAACATAGGTACGGGTTTAGGAGGGATAGGATGAAAGACTTAAAGACTGTACTCATCATCGGAATCATCATTCTCGTGTTATTTGTGGCTGCGGTGGCGCTGGAATGGCTGAAGTCTGGGCGGACTGCGGAGAATTTGTCTTCCGGTATACCCTATAATCTGGTCACTACCTTCAAAAGTGATGCGGAGAACGGCCGTGCGTTCACCTGGTACACCGAAGACTCCGGCGCTGCCGGCTTGCTGCAAGTAGTGATAGGCGGGAAAGCCGCTTTTGACGAAGAAGCTGTAATCAAGGTGGAAGCTGATAATACGGTTATCAAGACAGATAAGGGCAGCAGAGGTGTCCATAAAGCTGAGGTTAGCGGGCTTGAGGCAGGTACGCTGTATACATACAGAGTGGGTACGGGCAATGTAGGTGAATGGAGTGCAGCGGTGCAGTTCACAACGGCGAAGGTGGACAGCGATAGTGTAACGTTTATCAATGTAACCGACTCGCAGGGTGTGACGGCGGCGGATTTCGATATTTGGGGCAAGACGCTGAATAAGGCGTTTCAGACCTTCCCGTCGGCACAGTTTATTGTGCATAATGGTGACTTCACGGAGACTCCGGGGGATTCGGCGGCCTGGGACAGCTTGTTCAGCAATGCTGAACGATGGATTTCAGGCATCCCGCTGATGCCGGTGACAGGCAATCATGATGAGATCGACGGACAGGCGGCGGAATTCACCTCCCATTTCAATCTGCCGGGCAACGGGGCAAAAGGCTCGATCGCAGGGACTTCATATTCCTTCAATTATGGACCGGTGCATGTAACAGTACTCAATACGGAGAGTAATCTGAAAAAGCAGGCCGACTGGCTGAAAAAGGATCTGGCGGGCACGGATAAGCCGTGGAAAATCGTGGCGATGCACCGCCCGGCCTATGGCGGCAACACCTATAAGAAGGTGGAGGACTGGACAGTGATTTTTGATAAATATCAGGTCGATCTGGTCCTTCAGGGTCACAATCATGAATATTCCAGGTCTTATCCGTTGCTTGACGGTGCCATCGTGCCCGAAGGCGAGAAGCCGGTAGGAGCGGCCAGGGGAACGGTCTATGTGGTTACGAACGCTTCCGGATCCAAGTTCAACGAGAAAAAGGAGGATCAGTTCTACCATAAAGTCCATTTCCAGAATAACCAGCCGATGTTCGCCGGGATTTCCGTCAGTGGACGTATGCTTAGCTTTGAGGCTTATGATATCGACGGCAACAAGCTGGATGAGTTCATCCTGACGCATTAGGCAAAGGAGACTTTGCTGATTTGTTAGCAGAGTCTTTGGTTTGACTAAAAATGTAATATTTAGTGTGAAAATGGTACGTTATCTGGCGACATATTTCTGAAATGTTGAACCGTTTTATGCCCGAACGGATATCGGCGGCGCCTGCCGCTGGATTCGGTTCCGGCAGTCTGGTCTGGGGCAATGAACCCTCATAATCATAAGCGGCGGAAAGTGAGGCACTGATTTAAACCATAAGCTAACTTAAACGAGCAGCCTCATCCTTCACTTTGCGGTGGAAGATGAGGCTGTTTCAATCATGAAGTCCTGCCGCTATAACGTCTGTCCGCTATCCACCGTGATGATCTGCCCTGTCATGGCCTCCTGTGTAAGTGCAGCGCAGATGAACCTTGCGATATCCTCCGGTTCCGCAATCCGCTGCAATAGCAGATTCGGTGCCAGGCTATGCATTTGTTCCTCCCGGCCTGCCCACCACCGCGTTGCGACTGCACCCGGAGCGACACAGTTAACCCGGACATCGGGGGAGAGGGCGCGGGCCAGCGATTTAGTAAGGCCGTGGACGGCTGCTTTGGAGACCGCATAGGGCAGCGAAGAACCGTTGCCCGTATTCCCCGCAATGCTTCCGAGGTTGACGATTGCCCCCTGTTTGCTCTGCTTCAGATAAGGGGCCGCTGCCCGGGCGCAGTAGAACATTCCTTTGACATTGACATCAAACAGCTCATCCCACACCTCATCACCAGCAGCTTCCAAATCCGCAAGCGGAATATGCCTGGTGATGCTGGCGTTATTCACCAGCAGATCAAGCGTTCCAAATGCTGTAATGATCTGCCCGACCATTCCCCGGACCTCGCTGTCTTTAGACACATCGGCCTGTACCGCAATGGCCTGTCCGCCCTGTTCTCTAATTACCCGCACGGTTTCTTCGGCCTCTGCTGCGGAACGGGAATAATTCACGGCGACTGCTGCACCGCGTCGGGCCAGCTCCAGGCTGACAGCCTTACCAATCCCAGTGCCTCCGCCGGTCACAAGCGCTGCTTTTCCTGCAAGTTCCATTTGTATCCTCTCCTCTGTACATATAGCTTTGTTCTCGATATAAACTATTTTAAAGTTAACTCTTGATTCTGTATAATTGAATTAACTGAAGAATTGATTCAATTATTGTGAATTGTAAGGGGATACCTATGGAGCTCAAAACCTTAAAAACCTTCCAGGCCATTGTAAATACCAGGAGCTTTAACCGGGCCGCGGAAGAACTAAACTATGCCCAATCTACGGTCACCATGCAAATCCAGAAGCTGGAGGCGGAGCTTGGGATGCCACTGCTCGAACGGGGGAAACAGCAGGTTAGTTTAACTGAGGCTGGACGTCTTCTCTACGAACAAAGCCTGCGGATTGTAAAAGATATGGAGCTGCTTGAGAACAGATTGGGTGAATTGACGGCGGGCGAAGCCGGGAATCTACGGCTTGGAGCGACTGATCCTACCGCCAGTTACCGGCTGCCGGCTCTTTTGCGGGAGTTCATGACAATGCATCCCGGCATAGAGATCTCAGTCGACATTGGCAGTACATCGGCGCTCACGGAACGTCTGCTGAAGGGTGAACTGGACATGATCCTCTGCTCAGTGCCGGAGATGGGCAAGGGGCTGCATTATGAGCCGCTTTTTACGGAAAAATTCGTGCTGCTCCTGCCGGAAGACCATCCGCTGGCGGCTGAACCACAGATTACAGCGAGTCAGCTCAGGGAGCATCGTCTGCTCATTACGGCCGCAGGCTGCCCGTATCGCAAGAAATTGGAAAGTGTGCTGCAGGAATCCGCAGGGCCGCCGCTGAATACTATGGAAATCGGCAGCATGAGTGCTTTAAAATATTATGTGCAGAGCGGTTTGGGGATGGCCTTGGTTCCGGAGTCAACGCTACAGCCTTTGCCGGCAGGTACCCTGGAAAAGAGGCTGCAGGACGGACCGGTGGACATGAGCTGCGGAATAGCCTGCAGAACTGCCGATTATCCATTACAGCTGGCCGCCTTAAGCTTGTACCAATTTTTGCAAAGCGCGCTTGCCGCGCAGGGTAATCATTAACTTAGTTGAGAAGAGCGTAGCAGAGAAAGGTGAGATGAGTGCAGATGAGTAGAGCCAAATTGGATTTAGAGCGGATTGTGTTTATTGGCCGGACGTTTGACGAGTATATGAGGATGTTTGATTTACAGCCGGATAAGCTGCGTGGGCGGAGTATTCTTGACTGTCCTGCAGGAGCCTGCTCCTTCACTGCGGAAGCGAACCGGCACGGAGCCATGGCTGTTGCGGCCGATATCGCCTACAGTTATTCGGCAGAATTCCTTCAGGCTAAGGGACTCGCCGATATTGAGCATACATTGATTCAGCTTGATAGGGTACGCGATAATTTCAATTGGGACGATTTTCAAACCATAGAGGGGCTGAAGCAGGCAAGAACGGAAGCGCTGACTGTGAGCACCGTAGACAGATTGGCCCATCAGGAGCGTTATGTAGCAGTAGAGCTGCCTGTACTGCCTTTTGCCGATCAGGCTTTTGATCTGACCTTATCCGCTCATTTTTTGTTCATGTACGGTGACAGGCTGGATGTTGATTTTCATCTGGAGACCCTCCGCGAACTGCTGCGTGTAACGAAGTCGGAAATCCGTATTTTCCCGCTGGTGGATTTGTCTTGCCGGAGATATCCGCATTTAGATGAACTGATCCGCTTTATTCACAGCCAGGGCTGGAGCACAGAAGAAGTACGGGTTCCTTATGAATTTCAAAAAGGCACGGGCTCCATGCTGCATTTGAAGAGGGGCTAGCTATTTTTGGAGCTGCGGACAAAGAGATCCTATGCCTGTGACATAAAGTCATTAGACATAGGATCTCCAGAGGCTAAATAGATCAGCGGGAAGAGCGGCGCTTCAACCGGAAGGTTCCTGCAATCTTAGGCACATCATCATTGACCATGCGCTTCAGCAGACGTATCGGCCTGCCGTATTTCCGGTAATCATAGTCGTCCTTTGATGGATTGAGGAACTCATCCGGAAGCTCCTCCGGGACCGTGTAGGCGAAAATTCGTCCCTGCCGGTAAGCCAGGAATATTATCGGAGATTCAGCATACCCCTCGTCATGCCACTGCTTCAAGCTCATTTTATAGACTAACAGACTTAGTGCATCTTCATAGATCTTCCCTTTGTATTTAAACCTGAAAAATACGCCATATTCTGCATCCTTCAGCCGACTGCTTCGTTTAACGGAGGTGTAGCATTTCCACCAGCGGGGAAGCTTCACGGTGAAGCCGTACCTGGGGTCACAGTATAAGAGTCCATTCGTACGCTTCCTGGCGGCGCCAGATGGAGGCCTCTTCATAGCGCTTTTCTTGTTTGGATTCTTCGGTTCAGCGTTATCACATCCTCACGCATCGTTATCGGACTCTCGGTCCTGGGCATAATAGTCAGGATATTCATCCATGGGATCATGTGATTGGGCTGCTGCCCGGCGCTGATTTATAAGATTACACTGGTGATTCTATATGTATAAAAAAGTGCCTGTAACACAGGTAAACCCCTATTATTGATTTGCATCAACAATAGAGGTTTACGTAGTAACCACTATACCCATGTTCTTCTCAGACTCCTTATCCTATCCTTTGTACTCAGCCGGGTAGAAATCGTCCGAGGCGGCAGTAAATTTGCCTATCCTGCACATTAAATCTTCTCTAATTCATCCTCTGGCCACGCTAGGATTGATGTTCAACATTTGAGCTTTAAGAAGCTCATACCAGTTCGTTCCGGGATGGATTGAAAGCTTTAGTGTCAGGATCAAAGATATAGTCTCAAGCTCAGGGATTACAGCGGCTAAGGATTGCTGCGGTGAGATTTTACCTGCCCGTCAGGCTTCCTTCCAGCAGTGTAAGGTTCCCTTGAGTTGATGTCTAAAGTATACCCTGCTTCTCACGGGGAGTAAAAAGCCGTATGGTTGTAAAACAGGACTATTTTACAATAAACGCTAATGTAAGCGCTATTATTCTGGCTGATTCTTAGTTTTTTGAAAATAATTCACGGCGGTCTACTGCCAGCTTATCCTGTATAATAAACCGGAGAGGTGAGAGACTATGAAGCTGTTTCAGATGAAGACAACACCCCTTGGTGTGGAGCGGACCCGGGAGTTTCTTGAGGATAATTATTTGTGCATCGGCTATCCCGGTACGGGAGATTTACAGCAGGCCGATCGTGAGGATATACGGGTGAAGCTGCTGCAGAGCGGAGTTTGTGGGGAACAGGAACTGGAAGCGGCAGTGGACCACCTGGAGCTGTTTGTACATGATATGCAGGACGGGGACTATGTTCTGATTGCAGACGGGGAATGGGTGCACCTGGGCGATCTGGGAGACTATTTCTATGAAGACACCTATGACAACGAGGAGGATGGCCGGTGTCACCGGCGGGGGGTAACCTGGCTGAAAAGCATGTCCCGGCATTCACTGAATTCCATTGCAGGGGAGCTGCTGGCGGAGGATGCGCTGATTTCCCGTTATCAGGGGACACTTCCATCGGCAAGGCTGGAGCTATGGATCGGAGATGCGGGGGCTGACACCAGGTTTGGCGGAAGTCCGGCAACCGTTGATCAGGACACTCTTGATTTGGCCGTGGCCGTGCTGAAGGAAGCTCTGCACAGCGGCGATGCCGAACGGCGGGAGCGGGCAGCGATTGCGATTCTTCAATACGCGAGATGAATGCTTTTGCAGGGTGATTTTGAAGCGATTACAAGTTATAATGAACGCGATTGAATATTAATAAAGTAGCGTAAACTAACAAAAAGATGCTAACAAAATCTAGTCTATTCTTCCGCTGCGGTTCTATACACGGAGAAGGTCAGGAAGCAAGGCTCACAACCCTTAAGGAGGTTTAAATGGGAATTCAATATTTAGCCGAAGAGCGCATTTTTCATCTTCAGAGCAAGTCCACCAGCTATGTCATTCAACTGCTGCCCACCGGGGTGCCGGCGCATGTCTATTGGGGCAGAAAAATCCGTTCAACAGGCTTGTCTGCCATCCTTCAGCGGACGGAGCGCTGCTCTTTTTCGCCTAGTCCATATCCTGAAGACATGTCGATATCCTATGACACCATCGCCCAGGAATACCCGTCTTATGGGGTAGGGGACTTCCGGCATCCGGCTTATCAGATTCAGGCGGAGAACGGGACTACAGCTTCTGAGGCAATCTATGATACACACCGGATTTATCAGGGCAAGCCCAAGCTGGAAGGTATGCCGGCTACATATGTCGAGCAGGAGAATGAAACAGAGACACTGGAGCTAGAGCTGCTTGATCCGGTCGCCGGACTGCGGATTATTCTGAGCTACACCGTGTTCGAGGCATTGAATGCCATCACGAGGTCCGTCAAATTTGTGAATGAAGGCGGACAACAGCTGAAGCTGCTACGCGGACTAAGCATGAGCGTAGACTTCCGCGACGCGGATTATGAGCTGCTTCATCTCTCCGGCTCATGGGCGCGTGAGCGCTATGTGGAGCGCAGAGCACTTGCTTCCGGTATGCAAGGCATCGAGAGCCGCCGCGGGGCAAGCAGCCATGCACATAACCCGTTCATTGCCTTGCTATCGAAAGGTGCAGATGAGGAGCATGGAGATGTCTATGGCGTCAGCCTCGTATACAGCGGCAGCTTTACCGCCCAGGCTGAAGTTGATCCATACCGGACGACCCGCTTATCCGTGGGGATTAATCCTTTTGATTTCAGCTGGCTGCTGGAGAAGGGCCAGTCATTCCAGACACCGGAAGCCGTGCTGGTCTTCTCTCCGGAAGGTCTGGGAGCGATGTCGCGGACCTATCATAGGCTGTACCGGACCCGATTAAGCCGCGGCAGCTTCCGTGACCGTACGCGTCCCGTGCTTGTCAACAACTGGGAGGCCACTTATTTCGACTTCACCGCTGACAAGATTGAAGATATTGCCCGTGCGGGAAGCGAGCTGGGTATGGAGCTGTTTGTGCTGGATGACGGCTGGTTCGGCCACAGGGACAATGACCGCAGTTCTCTAGGTGACTGGTTTGTGGACAAGAAGAAGCTGCCGCAGGGCCTTGAGGATTTGGCCCGCCGGGTTAACGAGCTGGACATGCAGTTTGGCCTCTGGTTCGAACCGGAGATGATCTCGCCGGACAGCGAGCTGTACCGCCAGCATCCGGACTGGTGCCTGCATGTGGATGGCCGGCGCAGAACGGAAGCGCGGATGCAGCTGGTGCTGGATTTCTCCCGCGCGGATGTCTGCCAGGCGATTGGCGACCGGGTGGCGGATGTGCTGCGCAGCGCGCCGATTTCCTATGTGAAGTGGGACATGAACCGTAATATGACCGAGATCGGCTCGGCGCTGCTGCCGCAGGAGAGACAGCGGGAGACCGCGCACCGCTATATGCTTGGCCTGTATGGAGTGCTTGAGCGGATCACCGCTGAATTTCCGGATGTGCTGTTCGAGAGCTGCTCGGGCGGCGGCGGACGGTTTGACCCGGGAATGCTTTATTACATGCCGCAGACCTGGACTAGCGATAATACCGATGCCATCAGCCGGCTCAAAATCCAATATGGAACCAGTATCGTCTATCCGCTGAGCGCCATGGGGAGCCATGTATCGGCGGTGCCGAACCATCAGGTTCATCGCAGCACTTCGCTGGAGCTGCGCGGACATGTCGCGATGTCGGGCAATTTCGGCTATGAGCTCGATCTAACGAAGTTCACGGAGGATGAAAAGACGGCTGTTCAGGCACAGGTGGCACTCTATAAAGAGCTGCGCAATCTTGTGCAGTTCGGGGAGCAGTACCGGCTGCTTAGCCCGTTTGAAGGCAATGAAACGGCGTGGCTGGTCGCAGCGGAGGACAAATCCGAAGCCGTCGTGATGTACGCACGGACTCTAGCGGAGCCGAATGATGCGCTGCATTACCTGCGGCTGAAGGGGCTGGATCCCGAAGCGGATTATGAATGGGTCGAGGGCGGAGGCGTATTCGGCGGAGATCATCTGATGTATGCCGGATTGCCGCTGCCTGCACTGCATGGGGATTTCCAGAGCGTCCTGTGGCGTTTCCGCAAAGTGTAGGAGCGATTTCCTCTCGATTAACCAGCTAAGAACACAAAAGAGCCTTCCGGCGTAATGCCGGAAGGCTCTTTTGCATAGAATATAGATGGTTTGGATCAGATGAAATCAACAAATTCATTGACCGGCTTGCGGTAGCCGCGGGGTCTGATCTTGCGTTTGTTATCCTTGCCGATGGTAATCATCAGAACAGGCACGAAATTATCCGGCACATTCAGCGTAGCATTGACCGCAGCAGGGTCAAAACCGATCATCGGGCATGTATCCCAGCCCTTATCTTTAGCAATCAGCATGAACTGCATAGCCGACAGGGACGCGTTCCGGATCGCTTCATCGCGCTGGAACTGGTCATTTCCGCTATAAGCATCATTGATCGACTGGATGGTGCTGTCGTATTCTTCCTGGCTCATCGCCCCCAGCAGCTTAAGGCCGCTGTAAATTTCAGGCGCCTGCAGGTAAGCATTTTTGTCCCCGTAAACAATAATTACAGCTGAAGCAGTGTGAACCTTGTACTGGTTATAGGCATCCTTGTGCAGCTGTTCTTTAACAACCGGATCAGTAATTACCTTGTAATGCGCATGCTGCAGATTGTTGCTTGAAGGGGCAAGGCGGGCGAGTGAGAACATTTCCTCCAGCTCTGCCTTAGAAATCGTAACTCCCTCCACAAAATTCATAGCAGATCTCCGGGCTTGGACCAAATCTGAAAAAGTACTCATAAGTAATGCCTCCGTTAATTTATGTATTGGTTAATAAATATAAATAGCTAGTTTTTATTAATGAACTTACAATTAGTTACTCGCTAAAGATAGCATGGCATTAAGCGATCGTCAATGATTTAATACGTGTCCGTAAAAATTATTTTGAAAAAAGAAGATATTTCGCAAAAATGACATTAAAGAAGTGATTTTTATCACAAAACAAGGATATACAGGCAAAAACTTTGTGACATAATTAACATTATGGGTGGTATAATAGGCACATTGAGTTTGTGGATTTTAATTATGCAGTATTAAGTGAATACGGAGGAGAGGCTAATATGTCAGAAACTATCACTCAAACCCTGCCTACAGAAGAACAAACAGCAGGTAAACCGGCTTACACCAAAGAGGATTTACTGGATCAGCTGCTCAAACCTGAGGTTCAGGAATCGCTCACACTGCTGGTGGAAGAACTGCCTAAGTTAACACAGCTGGTCGGAGTACTAACCAAATCGTTTGACTTCGTACAGGCGGTTGCCTCAGATGAGGTGCTTAAAAATGATACGGTTGGGGCTATCAAGGAAATTGCCGAGCCGGTGGTTGGTTCTGTGAAAAACATGGCTGCTACAGTAATTGAAGCAAAAGACCGTGCCAACGAAAGCACTGAAACGATCAGTCTTTTTGGAATGATGAAAATGGTTAAAGACCCTCAGGTCCAAAAGATGCTCCGTTTCCTGAATGCTTATCTTCAAGTCAGCGGCGAACGCAGCACGCAGAAATAGAATCCTAATTTCATAACACACAAGTAAGGACGGAGGATATATGATGTCAAAACATATCGTAATTCTAGGAGCAGGGTACGGCGGCTTATTGAGTGCTTTAACTGTGCGCAAATATATGAGTAAAGCTGAAGCGAAGGTTACAGTGGTTAACCAGTACCCGACGCATCAGATTATTACGGAGCTTCACCGTCTGGCTGCAGGCAGCATCTCTGAGAAGGCTGTTGCCATGCCGCTTACAAAGCTGTTTGCAGGTAAAGATATTGACCTCAAAATTGCTAAAGTGAAATCATTTTCCGTTGACAACAAGCAAATTGCTTTGTCTGACGGTACAGTCCTTTCCTATGATGCACTTGTGGTAGGTCTGGGCAGCACGACGGCATATTTCGGAATTCCGGGTCTGGAGAAATTCAGCATGGTGCTGAAATCAGCTGAAGATGCCAAAAACATTCATGCCCATATTGAAGCCCGGATCCGTGATTATGCCGCAACTAAAAATCCGGCGGATGCAACAATTCTGATCGGCGGAGGCGGCTTGACAGGCGTTGAGCTAGTAGGTGAAATTGCCGATGTACTGCCTAAGCTTACCAGACGTTACGGGATAGATCCGAAGGAAATCAAGCTTCTGTTAGTTGAGGCCGGCCCGAAAATTCTGCCGGTATTGCCGGATCATTTGATCCAGCGTGCTACTTCAAGCCTTGAAGCCCGCGGAGTGCAGTTCCTGACGGGTCTGGCCGTTACCAATGTCGAAGGCAACACGATTGATCTGAAGGATGGTCAGAAGATTGTTGCGAATACCTTCGTCTGGACAGGCGGCGTGCAAGGCAATCCGCTGGTCGGCGAATCAGGTCTTGAGGTGAACCGCGGACGTGCAACCGTTAATGACTTCCTGCAATCCACTTCCCACAAAGATGTGTTCGTTGCCGGAGACAGCGCTGTATACTTCGCGCCGGATGGCCGCCCTTACCCGCCAACCGCGCAAATCGCCTGGCAGATGGGCGAGCTGATCGGCTATAATCTCTATGCCAGCCTGAACAACAAATCGCTGGAAACCTTCAGCCCGGTGAATTCGGGTACACTGGCCAGCTTGGGCCGTAAAGACGGTGTGGCGATTATCGGCGGAAACTCGACTCCGCTCAAAGGCCTGCCTGCAACAATGATGAAGGAAGCGAGCAACATCCGTTATCTGACCCATGTTAATGGTTTGTTCAGTCTAGCCTACTAAGTCTCCTTGAATATAGCCCTTTCAAAGCTCCCGAAATACTCATGCCTGCATGAGGTTCGGGAGTTTGAAGGGGTTTTTGTGCAATTTTACATAGTTAATTTCTGGAAATGGATTTAGACTGGGTTGATCTGTAGGGTAAAGGAGTGAAAGTGATGAGTGATTCAAGATCGAGGCTAATCGTTGATCTGCAAAGAATTGAGGCCGAAGAATACCAGCTACGTGATGGTGAAGCATATACGGATTTTATCCACCTCATGCTGGAATATATCGGAGATCCGCAGCCTGAGCTGCGGGATGAGCTGATCTATCCTACATTTTATCAGTGGATACTAAAGAAGCGGCTGTTTACCGCAGAGGAGCTGCGCAGCTTCCTGAATGTCTTGCTTGATGAGCAGCATCTGTTCTATGAAATCGGCAGTACGGAGGATGACAGCGTATTTACGCGGACATTCTCTGTCCTTCCGGTAGCGCTGATTATGCAGTTGCATATCAAACAGCCGTTTCTCTCTGCGGAGGAATACCGCGCTTTGAAGGATGCATTGCTCCGCTATTACCGTGAGGAGAAAGACCTGCGCGGATATGTGGAGGACGGCGGATGGGCTCACGCTGCAGCGCATGGTGCGGATGCACTGGATGAACTGGTTCAGTGCCCTGAGAGCGGTGAGGAGGTCCAGCTGGAAGTGCTGGAGGCTATCAAAGACATGCTGCAAAATCGGATGTTCCTGTTCGTAGAGGAAGAGGATGAGCGGATGGCTACGGTTGTGGATACGATGATCGTACAGGGACGCCTGCCCTGGAACAGCATCTCCGGTTGGATCGGCAGCCTTGGCGATTGTAAGGATTGGCCGCCGGGCCGCAGCCAGCGCATCGCTCAGGTTAACAGTAAAAGCTTCCTGCGCAGCCTTTATTTTCGAAGAGGACGGCAGGACAGAAGTGAGGCCTTTAAACAGGTGCTTCTTGCTGCAGAAGCTAGTTTGAATCGGTTCTGTTAGGTGATTATTTTACTGGTGCCCTAACGATAATAGGAGATGTTATATTGATTTCCGTTTGATATAATAGGCATGTTTATACTATTAAGCAGTTTTATGGGAGGATTATGTAGATGGGACTCAAGGATAATGATGTTATTGTTTTCATCGGTGACAGCATCACTGACTGCGGGCGGAATTATGAAGATGCTTCATCACTGGGTGTCGGTTACGCCCTGATGGTAGCTGCACGCCTCGGGCTACAGTATCCGGAGAAGAAGCTAGCGTTTTTTAACCGGGGAATCAACGGCAACCGCGTTGTCGATTTGCAGGAACGATGGGATAGGGATTGCCTGCGTCTGAATCCAACCTGGGTCTCGATTTATATCGGGGTCAACGATACCTGGCGCTATATGGACTCCGGTCAGGAAACGACTGCTGCTCAGTTTGAAGCCGCTTACCGGGACCTGATTGATCGTACTAAGAAATCCTCGGAGGCCAAGCTGGTGCTAGTTGAGCCGTTCGTGCTGCCGGTGCCGGATGACCGCAAGACATGGCGCCGGGATCTTGATCCGAAAATCCATGTTGTGCGTGAATTAGCGCGTGAATACGGTGCGCTGCTAGTACCGCTTGACGGCTTGTTCGCGGCCGCTTCGATGAAGGCAGAGCCTGCTTTCTGGGCAGGCGATGGTGTTCACCCTTCACCGGCAGGCCATGCCCTTATTGCTGATGCCTGGCTGAAGGCTGTAGGCGTGATTAATTAGCTCATATCATGCCTTCCGGTTTAAGACCGATCCGTTAATATGCTGCGGAACGGTCTTTTTTATATTTTATTAAAGGTACATAGTGCTTTGCATTTTATTCTCCTTATAGACACTGGTATAATTGAAAGATACATATGGATTTGGAGGTGGAACCCATCAGGCGGTTACTGGTTGTTTTGCCATTATTGCTGATCGTTTTATTAACCGGCTGCCAGAATGCTTACGGATTCATTAATGCAAGATGGATTACGGATATTTACCTTGAATATATTCCTCTGGATCGTGAGCAGAAGGAGGCGCCTTTTGAATCCAAAACGTTTACGGATGTCTTGTTTATCAAGGACATGGCGGACGCCATGAACAAAAGTAAGCGAATTCCGGGGGATCTGGATTACGATTACGATTTCAGAATGAAACTGACCTTTGGCGACGGCTATACAGAGGAGTATATTGTGAATTTGGGAAGAGATTCAGGAAATCCGGGCTTGCTGCTGTCAGCGGAACGCAGCAGCACCGTGTACACTATACCTGTCGAATATGCCGACCGGCTGAGGACGGCTATCTTTGTCGGAGGAGATCAGACTGCTGCGGATGCAGAAGTGGCGAAGGTCACTTTAGACAGCCCGTTCACCCTTTCCCGGAATCCGCTGCCCCAGGTGACAGGGCGGCCCGAATTTTTAAACATGGAGCTGATTGACGGCAAGTACAGCGAAGATTGGACCGCGCTTTCCCCCATTGCTGGGAGAAAATGGAGCGGGCAGTTCCGGCTGACCGTTACGGGAGAACAGGGAGATATTTTAAGCACTTATCCCCTGAGCAGACAGTATAGGGAAACTTTAGAGTTCGGCAGCTTTTTCCAGATTGAATTCGGTGATTACAACGGCGATGGCAATCCGGATTTTACGATTGGACAGTATGGTTCCAGTAACGGAAATGTATTCAAGCTGTTCACTCTGAACATAGACCGTTCGATTGAGGAACTGCCGATCAACCGGACACCCGAGCTATTTGTCAGCGCTTCAGGGAGATATTCCGTGAAGCTGACGGAAACCGAAGGGGGCTTCAAAGTAAGCCAATATAATAATTCGCTCGGTAAGCAGGTGGAAATTACATACCGCTGGATTGGTTCAGCTTTTCAAAAAGTTCAATAAGCCGTGGACTGCCTTATAAAACAACGGATGGGGATGTCTATGTACAACGTAATTGCAGTAATCTCAGATATCCATAGCAACAGGCTTGCTCTTGAGGCTGTTCTGCAGGATTTAGAGAGCCGGAATGCAGACCTCATCGTGAATCTGGGCGACACACTGTTTGGCCCTATAGATCCGGTGGGTACAGCAACCCTGCTGATGGAGCAGCCGGAAATTGTGAATATAATGGGCAACTGCGATGAAATTCTGCTGCAGGAAAGAAGCGATTCGCTTACATACAAGCAGGTGAAGCCGCTGCTTAGTACTGCCGAGGAAGAATGGATTTCCTCTTTCCGGGGGACTTGGAGCTATGATGAGCTGCTGTTCTGCCATGGTACGCCTTGGAACAATGGCCGTTATCTGCTGGAGCAGGTCCAGCTGGATGGCACTGTGGTTTATAAGCAGCCGATAGCGCTGGCAGCAGAGCTGCAGGGGATAACGGAAAGAATTATTTTTTGCGGACACAGCCATGTATTTCAATCCATCGATTTACCTGGCGGGAAGAAGGCAGTCAATGCGGGAAGTGTCGGTTTGCCGGCCTATGAAGATGAAGCGCCATATCCCCATGTGATGGAGTCAGGCACCAACTTCGCCAGTTACTGTCTGTGCTGGAGAAGCGAGGGACCGAACAGCTGGACTATCCAGCATAGGTTGGTGGAGTATGACTGGGAAGCTGCTGCCGCAATGGCGGACAGCAAGGGGCGAAACGATTATGCGGTTGCCATCAGAAACGGCCGGATGAGCCGGGTATAGGCACTACTGTAATGTGCAGGGTATATATTAAATCATAGATGCAGCTGGTGGAATCCGTCACGGATACCGGCGCGAGAGGGAAGTGGACAGATGACGAGTGATACAGCAGAAGATTTGCAAGGTCTGAAAGAGGCGGGAAAAGTGGTCGGTTATACGATTGCGGAGATGAAGCGCAGAGTCGTTCCCGGTATGACAACGGCAGAGCTTGATCAGGTCGGTGCAGAGATATTGGAGCATTTTGGCGCAAAATCTGCTCCTAAAGTGACTTATAATTTTCCGGGCAGCACCTGTATCAGTATCAATGAAGAGGTGGCTCATGGCATTCCGGGTCCCAGAGTCATTCAGCCTGGAGATCTGATCAATATTGATGTTTCTGCTGTGCTGAACGGCTATTACGGGGATGCGGGGGTTTCCTTTCAGCTGCCTCCGTACGATGAGAAACTTATCCGCTTGTGCCGCAGCACCGAGGAGACGATGATGAATGTGATCAACCATCTCCGTGCAGGCATGAAAGTAAATGAGATCGGCCGGGTGATGGAAATGGAAGCACGCAAACGCGGCTACAAGGTAATCCGCAATCTCTGCAGCCACGGGATCGGTAAATCCCTGCATGAGAAGCCTTTCGAAATCCTGCCTTTCTATAATCCGCGTGAAACTACAGTGCTTAAGGAAGGGCAGGTGATCACGGTCGAACCTTTCCTGTCAACCGGGGCGGATTTTGCGGAGCAGCAGAGCGACGGGTGGACCTTGAGTGTCAAAGGTGGCAGCCGGGTTGCCCAGTTTGAGCATACGATTATCGTGACAAAAGGCAAACCGATAATTCTGACAAGTGCATAGGCAGCCGTTCTCAATAGTTGTATCCTCAGACTTCATTTAAGTAAACGGAGGCTGTTCCAAACTGCCATCACATGGCGATCAGGAGCAGCCTATTTGTTATTGGACAGGATGGCACGGCGGGCGTGTATTTTGCAAAATATTCCTGTTTTGTGACGCGTTTAACCGAACTCCTGGCTTCTTTACGCTAGTGTAGAACTGTTACGGTTAAACAAACTGGAGGGATTGGATATGGAAGATTCGCCGCAAGTCAGTAATTCGTTTATGACGTTCATGAAGGAAGCGCCAGAGCAGCAGCAGGCCTGGATGGAAGCGGTTCACAAGCTCGATGCCGCAAGCAGGCTTGATCCCAAGACGGAAGAAATTGCCTATATTGCCGTCTTAGCTGCAGTTCGGCTGGAGAGCGGTTTGCCGTTTCATGTGAAGCATGCCAAACAGCTTGGGGCTACGCGGGAGGAGATTATTAGTGCTGTACTGCTGGGTCTTCCGGCTGCGGGAAATGTGGTGGTGCAGGCGCTGCCGGCTGCTTTGCAGGCTTATGATTCAGAGTGATGAACAGCAATTTGTCCGCAAGAGAAGGGAGGAGACCCGGTGAAGCTCGCCTTTATTCTTTTTGACGGGATGACATTTCTGGATTTCTCCGGTTTCTATGATGTGATCCGCAGGCTGGGACAATCCGATACTGGAAAAGGTCTGGAATGGGATATATGCGGCATTACGGATGAGGTCACTGATGAGATGGGTCTGACAATGAAAATCAGCCGTGTAATGCCGGATTTATCGGCATATGATCTGGTTTTTGTGCCGGGCGGACTCGGAACAAGGAAGCTCCGTCATGACGAAGTATTCATAAACTGGCTGCGCGGTGCAGCAGCAGCTCCTTATAAAGTATCCGTGTGCACAGGTTCGCTGCTGCTGGGTGCCGCTGGTTTCTTGCACGGGTCCAGCGCTACAACACATCCCTCTGCTTACGATTTGCTGGAGCCTTACTGCCGAAGTGTAATAAAAGCGCGTATCGTTCAGGATGGCAACGTTATAACTGGCGGCGGGGTATCGGCTTCAATCGATCTGGGCTTGTATCTACTGTCGCTGCTGGCAGGAGAAGAGGCAATGCTGGCTGTAAAGCAGCAGATTGACTATCCATATATTATTGAAGGTATAGTTAAGAAACAATAAAGTGTGCCAGAGAGGGGGTTATCAGGGATGTGTGGAAGACAGGCGGAGACATTACAGTTTCAGCAGTGGATTGAGAACCGGGAGCATTGGCCGCTACTGGAGGGCCATATGCATAACAACAGCGGGCTGCCCGGACCGCGTGCCAATCTGGAGCTGGCAGCAGGCTTTGCGCAATATTTTGCAGATGCAGACATACCGGATACAGCCTGGGCGCTGCTGTGTTCCTGGGTAGATGCTCCTGGTGAATTTCTGCCGTTCTGTGCAGTTCAGGCCTGCGGGGCCCATTACGCTAATGCAGATGAAGAGCGCCGGTGTCTGGTGGAGAGCATGCTAAAAGCGGCGATGAATGATGCTAGGTGGCGGGTTCGCGAGGCGGCTGCGATCGGACTGCAAAGCATAGGGGAGTCCGATTTCAGGCTTCTAGCGGATCTGCTTGACGGCTGGAGGAAAGATGCGGCTCTTCTGGAGCAACGGGCTTTTGTCGCTGCCCTTGCCCATCCGCCGCTGCTCAAAAACCGTAACCATGTGCTATACGCTCTAGACTTGGCAGCTGAAATTACGGACGGTATCCTGCATGGAGCTGTTAAGGATTGCGAGCCTGAGCATTTCCGGGTGTTGTCCAGAGGTCTGGAGTATAGCCTCAGCCTCTTTGCGGCCGCTGAACCAGAAGAAGGTTTTGCCCTGCTGCGCAGACTGGCGGAGAGCGGGGATGTTCGGATGATAAGGATTGTGAAATGTAATCTGGGCAAAACCCGGCTCAGCAAAAAACACCCTGACCGGGTCCGTGAGCTGCTAGCAGGATTGACAACGGTTTAAAATGTAACTATTATTGTTGCATCTACAGCTTTTTTTGTCTGAAGGCTCCAAAGGAGAGATACCCATGAATATCAGCACCCGGTTTGCGGTCGCTATTCATATTTTGACTTTAATTGACAGTAATAAAGAAGGCAAAAGCACCTCAGAGTGGATTGCCGGCAGTGTGAATACCAATCCGGTCGTCATCCGCAGGTTAACA
Organism: Paenibacillus tianjinensis; assembly: GCF_017086365.1. Taxonomy (NCBI): domain Bacteria; kingdom Bacillati; phylum Bacillota; class Bacilli; order Caryophanales; family Paenibacillaceae; genus Paenibacillus; species Paenibacillus tianjinensis. The sequence goes on from NZ_CP070969.1 coordinate 2,405,475, forward strand.
GGAATGCTGCACAAAGCAGGCCTGGTGGATGTCCGTCCTGGTGTAGCCGGAGCGAAGCTAACACGCAGTGCTGCGGAAATTACGCTGCTGCAGATTTATAGAGCCGTAAATGCAGTGGAGGAAGACAGTTTATTTTCCTTGCATGATCATCCGAATCCTGACTGTCCTGTAGGCAAGAATATTGCTGGTGCCATTGTGCCGGTCTTCTCGCTGGCCCAGAAAGCGATGGAGAATGTGCTGCAGGAAGTTACATTGGATCAGATTGTGAACCAGATTCCTGTGGTCTAGTTATAAACTATGTTCAGCCCAAATTTAAGAAAGCTTTCAGCAGGATTTTATCTGCTTTTAAGGTTCGGGGAGTATAGTTAAGGTCTCCACCCCCAGTGGATACATTTGTAGTCGGATCCTGCCGTGCCTCGGCGGGATCCTTTTGTTGTTCGCCTGGCAGTATCCGTCCAAATTCAGCAAACCTTTATGTCCTTTTCATCTTTATTTAAGCTTCGGGCGTTATAGTAATCACATGACCCCCCCTTATAATAGACTTTGGCCCTGCCGGACGCCGGCAGGGCTACTTTTTTGCTATGAGCGCCGCTCCTTTACACAATATTCCAGTTAAATTAGACTGACAATAAGGACCATATGCTTTATTTAAAAGGAGTGATTACTTTGTTTTTATATGGTAACGGAGAAGTAGATGTCAGAAGCTTAGAGCCGGGAGATGCAGCGCTGCTGGTCAATTGGCTGTCGGATCCGTCAGTACTGGAGTATTACGAAGGACGCGACCGTCCGCATGATATGGATAGGGTACTGGAGCATTTTTATAGTGATGACACAGAGGATATAGGACGGGGCATTGTCCGGTACAATTCACAGGATATCGGGTACCTCCAGTTTTATCCGCTAGGTGACACGGAGAGAGGGATTTACGGCTATTCGGAATTTGCCGGCAGCATCTATGGCATGGATCAGTTTATTGGCGAGCCTTGCTGTTGGAACCGGGGGATCGGATCGCAGCTGGTCAAAGAAACGGTACAGTACCTGATAGAGGTAAAGCAAGCCGGTAAAATTGTCATGGACCCGCAATGCTGGAATCAGCGGGCGCTGCATGTGTACGAGAAAAATGGCTTTGTACGGAAAAAACGGCTTATAAAGCATGAATGGCATGAAGGCGGACCAAGGGACTGCTGGCTGGTCGAACATGCTGGAAAAGGGGAATAGGAGATGCAGATGAATACAAATCAAATCACTGTTTTGGCGGCGAGCTTGATTCTGGGCTTGTCACTTATCATTGGCTGTCTGATTCTTGGCAATGAAAGAGCCTCAAGCACGGATAAGGAGATAGAAGCGCAGATTGCAGAGACCGAGACGGAGGCCAAGACACAGGCTGCATTGATGGAGCAGGCCCGGTCTAAGGACAAAGCGGTAATGACGCTTCAAGAAACGGCACAATTCCTGAATCTGCAGGAGGATCAGGTGCTGAACATCATCAAAGCGGAGAACAGTATCCTTAGCAACAATGGAGTATTTAACGGAGATAGGCTGCCTTTTTTTAAGGTGGACAACGAGTTTATGTTCAGTAAGGCCGAAATCCTCGAGTGGGTCCGGACAGTGATGTCAGAGACTCGTATATACAGAGGAGACAGAATCATTAGATGAAAAGTGTTAAGAAAGTGATTGCTCATGTGAACCAGCGGTATTGATTTGCGAAAGTAATTGACAAACTTTTAAACAACTACTATACTTAAGTTAGTTAAAGTGTAACGGTAACAGTTACAGGTGGATGTTATTAGCAGCAGAGGTTAAAACTAAGCCGTGTGAAATAGGTTCAATGAAAGCGGCATACCTATAGGAGGGGTTATTATGACAGCAACAGCGACATTGCATGAGGATGTTCAAATCGGTCTTGTACAGATTAGAGTAAGCAATTTGGAGCGTTCACTCGCTTTTTATCAGAATGTGGTTGGACTTAAGGTGTTGCGCACGCATGGACGCGTAGCGGAATTGACGGCAGACGGACAGCAGGTGCTGCTCGTTTTGCGGGAAATTGAGCATGCCCGGATTCAACCCCGTAAGGGCGCAGGGTTGTATCACTTTGCGATTCTCGTGCCGGACCGCCCAAGTCTCGGCCTGGTGCTGCGCAACCTGATCGACTCAGAGATTGAAGTTGGTCAAGGTGATCATCTTGTGAGCGAAGCACTCTATATTCAGGACCCCGATAATAACGGGATTGAACTGTACCGCGACCGTCCGCGCGACACATGGAAACGTGATGCTGAAGGAGACTATATCATGACCACCGACCCGGTAGACGTGGATGGTTTGCTGGCTGCTTCCGAAGGCTTAATCTGGAACGGCCTGCCTGCAGGTACCGTGATCGGACATGTTCATTTTCATGTGGGTGATCTTGCCCAGGCTAAGAAATTTTATGTCGATGCGCTCGGCTTTGAGCCTACCACCCATTACGGGAATTCAGCGCTGTTCATCTCGGCCGGCGGCTATCATCACCATATGGGGCTGAACATCTGGGCTGGTCAAGGCGCGCCAGCAACACCGGATGATGCACCGGGAATTGATTATTTCACCCTGCAGCTGCCGGATAGCCGGGAGGTTGCTGATGTGGCAGATCGGGTACGCCAAGCAGGATATGCTGTGACAGAAGCAGCGGACGGGGTTACGCTTACAGATCCATGGAACATTGGCATTAAGCTGATGACGATTCCTCAGAGTAATTAACTATCGGTTCAAGCGAAATCGTAAAGGTTTATACGTTCCGTACTAGAGGGGGCAATGCCGGAGGATACGGCTTGTCTCTTTTTGTTCTTTGTTCGTGTAGAGGATAGGCCTGGTATCGTTTTGCTCTTCTTTGCCGCAGCAGCGGGGTTTAGGATATAATAATAGAAAAAAATTGGATTGGAGTTGATGCAGCTTGGAGACTTTTCTTGCCGTGCTTTTACTGCTCGGGCTTATTGCGGCATCAAATATTGTGAACCGGTTTATTCCGTTTGTGCCGATTCCCCTAATCCAGATCGGGCTGGGTGTAATTGCCGCAATGGTCCCGACAGGAATACATATGTCCTTTGAACCTGAACTGTTTTTTTTATTATTTATTGCGCCGCTATTGTTTAATGACGGCAAACGGACACCGCGCGATGAGCTATGGAATCTGCGGGCGCCCATTCTGCTGCTCGCTCTGGGGCTGGTCTTCGTAACGGTATTTGTGGCCGGATATGCCATCCACTGGATGATCCCTGCAATTCCGCTCGCGGCATCGTTCGCGCTGGCCGCAATTCTCTCACCGACCGATGCTGTTGCGGTGAGTTCGCTGGCGGGAAGGGTGCATCTGCCTGGCAGTATTCACCGGATACTGGAGGGCGAATCACTGATGAATGACGCTTCCGGTCTGGTCGCCTTTAAATTTGCCATTGCCGCTGCGGTTACCGGAGTCTTCTCGTTGCCCAAAGCGGCACTGAGCTTCGTCCTGATTGCGGCCGGCGGCCTGCTGATCGGGGCACTGCTGTCCTTTCTGCTGATCCGGTTAAGCGTATTTCTGCGCAGGTTCGGTATGGAGGATGTCACCATGCATGTACTGCTTCAGATTCTTACGCCGTTCATCATCTATCTGATCAGTGAAGAGATCGGAGTATCCGGCATCCTGGCGGTCGTAGCCGGCGGTGTAGTCAATGCGATCGAAAAGGACCGTGCGGTCTCACCGCAGTATAAGCTGCAGTTAGTGTCGGCCAGCACCTGGTCGGTGCTGCTATTTATCCTCAACGGGATGGTATTCCTTATTCTCGGGGTGTCGGTTCCGGATGTCGTAGAGGTCATTTACCATGATCAAAGTGTTAATAACTTTATGGTAGCCGGCTATGTTCTGGTCATTACGATGCTGTTAATTGTGCTGCGGTTTCTTTGGATATACTTCTATTCAATCTTTGAAAGCCGCCGCCTGAAGGTGGAGCAGTCGCCGCTTAAATCACAGCTGATTACCTCCATTTCTGGTGTACGGGGAGCCGTTACATTAGCCGGGGCCTTTTCCATTCCTCTGACTCTGGGAGACGGTTCACTGTTTCCTCAGCGTGACCTGATTATTGCGATTGCGGCAGGCGTTATTCTGATGTCACTGCTGATTGCCAGTGTCCTGTTACCGCTTTTGGCAGAGAAAGAGGAGACTGCAGCAGTTATTCTGAAGGAAGGCACGGGGAATCCGGAGCTGGCTGCAAGATCAGTTGTGATTGATGCGGGCATGACGATGCTCCGGAGCCTCGTCACCGAGTCGGGAGGGGGCCAGGCCCAGCCTGCTTTGCTGGAATTTACCGACAAAATCGACCGCCTCTGCGGTCTCAAAACCGAAAACGATCCTAAAGCGGAGCAGTTCCGCCGCTTAGGGATTGAAGCCCGGCTGAGCGGCCTGGAGGCAGAACGGACGGAGCTGCGGCGGATGACGGAGAACGGTATGCTGCCGGCACCCGTCGCGGTGAAGATGGAAGAACTGCTGGATCATAAGGAGGCCGTCCTGTGCCGGCGCTTCGATACGCAGGTGAAATTCTCATTGACCGAAATTCAGCGTCTTCTCTCCGGGATATTCAGCGGGCGGCTGAACGGCAGTGAGGGCCGCCAGGTGATACAGAATGCCGAAGAGGCCCGAAAGGCTAAAATAGCGATGTGCCAGGCGGCAGTCACTGCTGTCAGCAGCGGGATCAATGAGAATAACCGAGAAGCTGCACAGCTGGTCATTGACAAATATGAGAAGATGGAGTCACGGCTTGAGCAAGGAGACGGATGGAGCAAGGAAGGCGTAATCGACGATCAGAATTTTGAGCTTAAGCTGAAGGCGATCCAGGAGCAGCGGGATACGGTACAGCAAATGTACCAGAACGGTGCAATCAACCTTAAAATCGCCGGCAAGCTGCGCCGGTTCGTCGACCAATTAGAGACTTCAATCTGGGAGGATTAAATATGGGGAACATCATTGCTGAAGGGCTGTCTTTTGAGGAGATCAAGGAGGAACACCTGGCTGAGGTGCTGGATATTTATAATTATTATGTGTTGAATACAACAGTTTCTTTCCATACCGAACCACAGACCTTGCCGGAAATGCGCAATTCCGTGCTAAGCAGCGACCCGCGGTTCAAATCCTATGCCATCCTGCAGGACGGCAGTTTACAGGGTTACGTTCTTATAACCAGACATAAAAATAAACAGGCGTATGACACCTCCGGTGAGATCAGTGTGTACCTGAAGCCGGGCAGCGGAGGGCGGGGACTCGGCGGACAAGCGCTACGGTTTATTGAAGAGCGGGCAGCAGAGCTTAAGTTCCATGTACTGGTCGCTACGGTATGTGCGGATAATGAGCCAAGCCGCCGCTTGTTTACCAGACACGGTTACGAGCAGAGCGCCCTGTTCAAGGAAATCGGCCACAAGTTCGGACAGTGGCTGGATATTGCCAGTTATCAGAAGATTATCGGCCAATCGTCCTCCAGCTAGAAGCTGCTTAAGGAGCAGCAGAGCATAGCAAAGTCCGCCTGCCGCAAGGATGAAATGCCTTGCCGGCAGGCGGACTTTGCTGTGTTATCTATGTAAGCTGTAAGGTTTCGAATACCTTAAGCTTTCTTCCGCCGGAAGATTTGTCCGAGCACTTCACTAAGCACAAGACCGGTGGCGATGGCTCCAGATAGCAGCAGGGCCTGCACGGCAAACTGAATCGCCTGATTATTATCATTCTCCACGAACTTACGCATGGCATCATACGCCAGTCCCCCCGGGACAAGCGGAATAATCCCTCCGACGCTGAAGATAATGACCGGCATCTTGAAGGATCGCGCAAAGATTTGACTGATCACACCGACAACGACGGTGGCTAAGAAGGTGGCAATCACTGTATCCCACCGCTCATCAAGCTGCAAATACAGTATCCAGCCCACCATTCCGGCGAAACCGCATTGCAGCAGCGCTCGCCCTGGCGCATTGAACAGAATGCAGAATGCAGCAGCGGCAATAAAGCTGGTTATCAATTGCAAAATCATGAAGGGTTGACCTCTTTCACACCATTTATTTTAGAAAAGCGACAGCACAAGTCCGATCCCTGTCCCGATCGCAAATGCAGTCAGGAAGGCATCGGCTCCCTTGGACAGGCCCGAGACCAGATGTCCGGCCATGAGATCACGGACGGCATTGGTAATGAGCAGACCCGGAACGAGCGGCATCACGGAGCCGATGATAATCTTGTCCATCTCCTGGCCGATGCCAGCTTTGACAGACAGGAAAGCTAGCAGGCCGATCAGGAACGAAGCGCTGAACTCTGCGAAAAACCGGATCTGCACAAGCCGGTGCAGGTAGGTTGCAGCGGCGAAGCCTAATGCGGACGCGAGGAGGGCCGGGAGGGCATCCCACAGGCTGCCCTTGAACATTACAGTGAAACATGCACCTGTGAGTGCAGCTGCAGCGATCTGCAGCCAGGCCGGGTAGGCATGCGCGGCATCGTCAACAGCCCCAAGCCGCTCGCGGGCTTCGGCTGCTGTGAGCTGGCGCTCGCTGAGACGGCGGGAGATATCGTTGACCTCCGACACCTTTTGCAGGTCGGTCGTCCGTTCTGCGATCCGGAACAGCTTTACCGGTTCGGTTCTGCTCGTCGTAAACATAATAACCGTAGGGGTCACATAGCTGTGTGCTCCGGGAAAACCTAAGGCTGCTGCCATGCGGGACATGGTGTCCTCCACACGATAGGTTTCCGCGCCGCTTTGCAGCATGATTTTACCTGCCAGCAGGCACAGGTCAATAATATCATGCGCGGAGGTATTGCTGTTATTGCTTAAGCTATCCAACTTCGTTCGATCCTCCCCTGGAGTGTTATATATCCGATTGTCGCCTCAATTTCACAAAAGATCAACCTCAATTGCTGTTATTTACGGAAATAATAAAAATTTATTGAAAGTTTTAACTAGATATTAACTTTTTATTTCCAGTTTACGATATAAAAAGGGAGAAATCAGAAAGAGAAGCACACATTCCTAATAGAAATAGGCCGAAAGGAGAATTTTATGTCAGGCTCTTTTCCGGAAGAATCACTGCTTGAGTTATTCATATTCGAAACCCTGCAATCTCTGCAGCAGCTGGAAGATTCGATCCTTGCCAGTGAGCAGCAGGATTCGCTTAAGGTAGAGGATATCAACCTCATTTTTCGCATTATGCATACCATCAAAGGCTCGGCGGCCGTGATGGGGTATACGAATATTTCCGCACTCGCGCATGCCATGGAGGATTTATTCTTTTATCTGCGCGACCACCCGAAAGCCCCTTATGACTGTTCTGAGCTATCGGATCTTATTCTTCAAGGGATTGATTTCACCAAGCTGGAGACGATTAAGATCAGAAATGGAGATCCGGCAGATGGAGACGCCTCTGCGCTGGCAGATGAGCTGGCAGCCTATTTGCAATATCTGAAAAACCGGTCTGCAAGCGAGGCTGCAGAGAGGGATGCGGACGCCGCGAAGCTGCAGCATTCTGCCGGTATGCGGCAAGCTGCCGATGCTGGTGCAGCAGGAACTTCATGTTATAGAGCGCTTCTGCGCTTTGAAGAGACTTGCCAGCTGGAGAATATCCGCGCCTTCACCGTGATTCACCGACTGGATGAGACACTGGATTGCACGTTTACCTTCCAGCCGGAGGATATTATAGAAAATCCGGACAGCGCGGATGTCATCCGCCGGGACGGATTTGTGATTGTGCTGGAAACCGCTGTTCGCCGGGAAGTGATAGCTGATTTTCTGCGGAATGCCCCGTATGTTAGCGTAATGGAACTTGAACAGCTTCAAGAGCGGCCTTCTGCTATTCAACATCTTACACCACTAATGCAAGAGACAGAGCAGCCACTCCATACCAATGAGTTAGCTGCACGAATGCCGGATTTTACTCTTCAGACTGCCGGGGGGAAGAAGCCTAAGGAGAGTGGGAACTTCCCTCCTGCACACCAGACAATGATTAGTGTCAATGTGGCGAAAATGGACAAGCTAATGGACCTGATCGGAGAACTGGTCATTGCTGAGACAATGGTAACACAGAATCCGGATTTGGCCGCTGTGAGCGGGACGCTGGACAACTTCAGCAAAGCGGCCAGGCAGCTGCGCAAGATTTCGGCTGAAATGCAGGATGTGGTTATGTCGCTGCGTATGGTTCCCCTTGCTGCCACGTTTCATAAGATGGGCCGGATTGTAAGAGATATGACCCGGAAGCTGAATAAAGAGGCTACTCTTGTGATTCTTGGCGAAGAGACGGAAGTGGATAAAAATATTATTGAGCATTTGTCCGATCCGCTGATGCATCTGGTGCGCAACGCGCTGGATCATGGTATTGAACCACCTGAGGAGCGTCTCACTGCGGGCAAGCCGCGGAGCGGAACTGTGACACTTGAAGCCAAACATTCCGGGGGGGATGTGATGGTTATGATTAGGGATGACGGCAAGGGGCTGCACCGGGATAAAATTGTCCGCCGTGCACTCGAGAACGGGCTGCTGACCCGGGATGAACGGGAACTTAGTGATAAGGAGATCTTCAAACTGATCTTTCACCCGGGTTTTTCCACCAAAGACAGCGTCAGTGAATTCAGCGGGAGGGGCGTCGGGATGGACGTCGTTGTCAAGGATTTGGAGCAGGTCGGAGGCACGGCAACTGTGGACAGTGTGCCCGGTGCAGGATCAACAGTGACCCTGAGGATTCCGCTAACACTTGCAATTGTTGATGCTATGAACGTTGGGGTTGGCGATTCACGGTTTTCATTGCCGACAGCATCGATCGTCCGCTCTTTCCGGCCGAACGCCAAAGACCTGCTCCTGGATCCGCATGGAAATGAGTGGATTATGGTGCGGGGCGGATGCTATCCGGTACTCCGCCTGCACCATCTCTCAGGAACAGCCCGGAGCACAGCTTCGATAGAGGAAGGCATCCTGATCATGGTAGAAGATGAGGGACGCAGCCTGTGCCTGCTCGCAGACGAATTACTTGGTCAACAGCAAGTAGTGGTGAAAGCGCTCCCGGATTATATTCAGAACAGTGCGGGCAGCAAGCATTTTGCCGGCTGTACACTGCTTGGTGACGGCAGCATCAGCCTGATTCTTGATGTCATCCGGCTAACCTCTGCGATGAATACCGCTGCTATTTCTTATTGAAGCAGGGTTATATTCAGCATCAATTGTTTTTTGCATTAGCTATAGCGCTTAGGATATTAATTTCTAGATTAGTCAGGAGGTGTTCCGGTGGCTGGAAACAATGTATATGAAGAATCGCCGGAGGAGGATACACAGCGGGATAAATATCTGATTTTTTCGCTGGGACGCCAGTTTTACGGAATTGAAATTGAATATGTGACGGAAATTATCGGTCTTCAACCGATTGCCGGAATCCCGGATCTCCCGGAATATATCAAAGGTATTATTAATCTGCGGGGTAAAATCATTCCCGTGATGGATGTAAGACTGCGTTTCAGAATGGAGCCGCAGCCGTATAACGACCGCACGTGCGTAATCGTAATCGATATTTTGGATGAGATTCTCGGATTAATTGTGGAGAGTGTATCGGAGGTATTGCCCATCCCGCCGGAGGAGATTGTGCCGGCGCCGGATTCACCGGGCAGCGGAAGGTTTGTTACACGTATCGGTAAAACCGCTCATGGAGTGAAGCTGCTTCTTGACTGTGCTAAACTGCTCCGGGATGCCGAGCCGGAACGGCCCGGTAATGCAATTCAGCCGAACGAATAAGGAGAAGATGATGATGAAATGGTTTAACAATATGAAGATAAGCACCAAATTGATCTCTTCGTTTATTATTGTCGCAATAATGGCCGGTATTGTAGGGGTCGTGGGGATTGTTAACTTGCACAGGATTGACCGCAACTATTCGGATATGTATGTTAACTACGGAATCGGAGTGGGTGACATAGGGAAGTCCGGTATTGAGTTTCATAAAATCCGGTCGCTTACCCGTGATGCGCTAATTAACCACAAATCCCAGGATTTAAATGAGATTCTGGACAAAATTGAAACGTTGGATAAGCAGCTTGCGGGCAACCTGGACGCCTTCGAGAAAAGCATCCAATCCCAGGAGACCCGGGTTACTTTCAATAATCTGAAAGCATCAATTAGTGAGTATAATCAGGTGCGTGACCAGGCGATTAGCATGGCAGGCAGCGGACGGAGCGAAGAAGCGATTGGGTATTTCTATCACGAAGCTCTTAATAGCGTTACCAAGACGAATGAGTATATTGACAGCCTGTTCGAAAGCAAAGAGACGAGGGGATTAAAAAAGTCCGAAGAGAACTCGGCAGCTGCCGCCCGGACCATTCTGATCTTGGGTATTGTTGTAACGGCTGCCGTAATTCTGGCGGTACTGCTTGGTCTAGCTGTATCCCGGATGATTAGCAAACCGGTGGTTGAACTGGTTCGTGCAGCGGACCGGATCGCTGACGGTGACTTGAATGTGGATGTCCGGAGCGAAGCGAAGGATGAAATCGGCCAGCTGTCGGCTTCATTCCGGCGCATGTCGGGCACGTTAAGTGAGGTAATGGGCAATATCCGCTCAGCGTCTGAGCAGGTGGCTTCAGGCTCCAAGCAAATGTCGGAGTCGAGTATGGTGCTCTCTCAGGGTGCAACAGAGCAGGCCAGCTCCATTGAAGAGCTGACAGCATCGATCGAAGAGATTGCTGCACAGACCTCCCGGAATGCCCACAGTGCGGAGCAGGTCAATAGCCTGGCACAAGGTGCCATGAGCAATGCCGTGCAGGGCAATGCACAAATGAAGGATATGCTGGTGGCTATGGAGCAGATTAATGAGTCTTCGGACAGCATTTCCAAGATTATTAAGGTAATCGACGAGATCGCCTTCCAGACGAATATTCTTGCCCTGAATGCTGCGGTTGAAGCGGCCAGAGCGGGCCAGCACGGCAAAGGGTTTGCGGTTGTCGCGGAGGAAGTGCGTAATCTTGCAGCGCGTTCGGCAGGTGCAGCAAAAGAAACTACGGCAATGATTGAGAACTCAATCAAAAAAGTGGAGGGCGGCACGAAAATCGCCTCGGCAACCGCATCCGCACTGGAGCAGATTGTCGGTGATGTCTCTCGGGTTGCCGAGATTATCGCAGAAATTACTTCGGCTTCCACCGAGCAGGCTGCAGGCATCAGTCAGATTAATCAGGGAGTCATTCAGCTCTCCCAGGTGGTTCAGACCAACTCGGCCACTTCGGAGGAAACCGCTGCAGCCAGTGAAGAGCTGGCCAGCCAGGCTGAACTGATGCGCGACCAGGTGACAAGGTTCAAGCTGAAGGAGCAGGGCCAGCATGCTTTTGCCGGCATGGAGGACTTGAATCCCGAGGTTCTGCGGATGCTGGAGCAAATGTCGCGCAATAAACAGAGCATCGGAAGTGCTCCGGCACAGGCATGGGCGAAGGACAGTTCACCTGCTGCTCCTGTAACGATTGCACTCAGCGATAAAGAGTTCGGCAAATACAGCTTATGATTTCGATGACGGATATGGAGTTTGCCCAGCTTGCGGAGCTGATCAAAGCCCGTGCGGGCATTCACCTCAAGATGGAGAAGCGGGCGATGATGGCAGGCAGGCTCCAGAAAATTGTTCAGGACAAAGGGATGACCAGCTTTAGTGAATATTACCGCTTCCTCCAGGGCCAGGGCCGCAGCAACACAGCGGAGCTGGCGCTGCTTGTGGATAAAATCAGCACGAATCATACTTTTTTTATGCGGGAGCGCGGACATTTTGCCTATTTCCAGCAAAATGTGCTTCCTGAGCTTATGAACCGCCGGAGCGATCGGGATCTGCGGGTGTGGAGCGCCGGCTGCTCCAGCGGGGAAGAGCCATATGTGCTGTCGATGCTCATCGATGAAGCCTTCACCGGCGGCAGGAACGGCTGGGATACACAGCTGCTCGCCACAGATATCAGCCAAACGGCGCTGGAAACGGCGCGCAGAGGAATATATGGGGCAGATGCTTTACAAGAGCTGCCCGGACGTTGGATCCAAAAATACTTTGAGCCTTCGGCAGGCGGGGGATTATCGGTGAAGCCGATTATCCGCAACCAGGTGCTTTTCCGCAAATTCAATCTGATGGAGGAATGTTTTCCGTTTACCCGGCGTTTCCAGGCCATTTTTTGCCGGAATGTAATGATTTATTTCGATCAGGCCACCCGCGACAGGCTGGTGCGTAGATTCTATGAATGGACGGAGCCGGGGGGTTACCTCTTTATTGGACATTCGGAATCACTGGATCGCGAGCGTACGGCTTACCGTTACATCATGCCGGCTGTCTACCGTAAATAACAGCTGTGCTGAAGGAAGGGATGGATGCAGTTATGAAGAATACCCGGAGCATACGGGTATTGGTGGTGGATGATTCGCTGTTATTCCGGGAAGTCATCTCACGGGGGATCTCCTCTGATCCCCTAATTGAAGTCGCTGCAAGAGCAGGAGATCCGTTCGAAGCGAGGGATGAGCTGCTGCGGGTACGTCCGGATGTGATGCTGTGTGATGTGCAGATGCCGAAGATGAACGGCATTGAGTTCATCCGCCGGCTGCTGCCGCAATATGCGATTCCAGTTATTGTGGTCAGTGGAGTAACAGAAACGGTATTTGAGGCGATGAACGCAGGTGCTGTTGATTTTGAAGCTAAGCCGGACATGAATTCACCCGGGAGTGTGCAGCATTTCCTGGAACAGCTGATTGTGAAGATTAAGAATGCCGCTCATGCAAAGATTCTGGCACCGGTTCAGCCCGCTATGACCATCGGGACATCAGCTTGGCCAGTAAATGGTACTAAAGGAAGTGCTTTAACCCTTAAAGAACGGCTGATAGTTATCGGTGCTTCGACCGGAGGCACGGAAGCCATTGCCAGTGTGATTAATGCACTGCCGCCGGATATGCCCGGAATCATTGTAGTCCAGCATATTCCGCCCGTGTTCTCCCGGATGTTCTCTGAGCGGTTGAACTTAAGCTCAGCTCTGACGGTTAAAGAGGCGGAGGATGGTGATCTCGTAACCCCGGGCAAGGTATTTGTGGCACCCGGAGATAAGCAGGTGAGTGTGCAGCGGATCGGGGGACAATACCGGCTGGAGTGTGCGTCCGGAGCAAAAGTGAACGGCCACTGTCCTTCGGTCGATGTTCTCTTTGAGTCAGCAGCGAAGGCAGCAGGCGCCCAGGTAATAGGTGTGCTGCTGACCGGAATGGGCTACGACGGCGCGAAGGGCCTGCTTGCCCTGCGCCGGAAGGGTGCGCACACCATCGGTCAGGATGAAGCTACATCCGTAGTCTATGGTATGCCTAAGGCTGCTTATGAGCTAGGCGCTGTAGAGAAGCAGGCGGCACTCCCGGCTATTCCCCGGCTGCTTCTTTCGATGCTGCAATAGGCTGCGCTGTTTTTAGCGTCCGCCGATCTTGCAGGAAGCAGAGTGAAGGGATAGCCGCTCAGGTAACCGTTATTTCCACGAGCTGTCGGGTTTGTTTTCGAGGGTACATAATCCCGTCGCAACGCCCCCCGAAAAGATTGTCAGGATCGAATGGAAAAAGGTTTCTTTGGAGATGAGCAGACCGCCGGCCCCGATAATAACAATATCCGTCAGAAAAATAATGACCCCTACATTTAGCGGAACATACCGTTTCAGAAATTTAGCAAGCAGATCCGTGCCCCCTGTACTTGCCTTGAAACGCAGCATGAGCCCGAGGCCGCTGCCCATCAGAAAGCCGCCGATAATGGCGCTGGAGATGGAGCCGAGCTCAATGTAATAGAGAAAATAAAACTGGAGCGGCCCCAGCAGCTCGATCAGGAACGAGGAGATAACAAGCCCGAGAATGCTGTTATAGAAAATGTCCCGTTCCTTTACCCAGGCAAGCAGAAAGATGGGGAGGCTGCAGACGATGATGGCCAGTCCGATTTTTGTACCGGTTATATAATTGATAATAAGGGCAATACCGATTATACCGCCGTCCAGAATTTTGTAAGGGACAAGAAAAAAATTAGTTCCCGCTGCAATAAGCAGCCCCCCCAATAATATAACGATATACCGCAAAAATGGGCGCATTTTCAACATCTCCAAAATGAGGCATGTCTTAATGAATATGCTTGTTCCTTACAAAAAATAGCCGGAAAGCAAAAAATCCTGCTTGCGCAGGATAAGACGGGATACATGCCGGGATCATTAGACCAGCACAGGCTCCGGAGTTTTAAGCTGAAGCTGAAGCGGAGGGGGGACCAGCCAGCCTTTCTTTTTATTCATTTTGAGTACCTGCAGCCCCAGTGCAGCCATTTGGGCATGGAATTTCATGAACATTGCCCCGAGATCCTCACGGATCGAGGTTCCCATTGCCTGGCTGCAAACCACGAGGCCTAACGAAGCGGCAGCAGAAAGGGCAGCGGCAATTTCAGGATCGGAGAACCTTGCTCCGGCGGGGATATCCTCCAGCTTCACAGAAGGCCTGTCGGGGAGTCCGGGAGGAGGTATGATGCCATGTGTTTTCAGAAGCTCGTCACATTCCTTGATTTCCCGGTGTACCTGATCGATGAAATTATCAATGACTTCTTTCAGATCCTGATCACCTGCATGATAATGAAAGGCCTGGAAAGTAGATAAGGACATTTTAGTTGACGCGGAAAATTGCCACAGGTTGAAGATTTCACCGTAATGAAGCGGTTCATCTTTGGGATTTCCGGATAGAACACCCATAACTAGCACAACTCCTTCACAACTTAAGTTAAGAACGTGGAGTTAGGATGTCCGGCATAAACTGTTTTATACGGAGATAAACCGTAACCTGCAACATAAAGTCTTGCCGAAGCAAAAAAGAATATATATTAACAGTAAATGTAATTTAATTCCATCAAAACCTCCAATTAGTCTTTTCTGCTTTAAGCAGTTATAAAGGCTGAGACGGGGGTTTTTTGATGTTTCCGCCCGTAGCAGCCGGCATGCGGATTATCGTGAATACCGCTTACGGTAACGCAGCGGGGAGATACCGATCTTGCGTGTGAACCGCCGTGAGAAGTAGGCCGTGCTCTCAAACCCTGTGCGTTCCGCGATCGCAGAGACTGGAATTTCCGTCTTCAGCAGCAGCAGCTTGGCCTGCTCCAGCCGGTAATCGGTCAAGTACTCCATCGGTGTCAGCCCATAGACACGCTTCATGCAGCGGGTTAAATAGTTGTAATGGAAATGCAGTTCATCGGCGAGCAGCGTATTGGTGAGCGCTTCTGCATAATGATTGCGGAGATAGGCCTCTGTCTGCTCAGCAATCTCTACTGCATGGCTTCCTGCCGCATCCAGCTGTGCCAGGTCCATCATCCGCAGCATCTCCTCGAAGATCCGCTGCTGCTGCCATACTGCGCTGGAGCGTCTGGCGCGGTTCAGCAGCAGCAGCATTTCCGCCTGTCCGCTCCGTTCAAAGGGATGCGGCAGCGGCCCGAACTGCGGCACCCTAATCGTATACGGAAACGTGAGGAACTGCCGAAAGTGCTTTTCCCGGCGGGCATAGACTGGGTCCCCCTCAGCAATCATCCATTCACCGACGGTATGAAAATGAATCCATGTGAAGCTGGTTATTTCCTCACACGGCTTGGCTGAGTAATGATAACGGTCCGGCAGCAGCAGCAGGCTGTGGCCCGCGGGCACAGCCCATTTCTTCTCTTCTTCACCGATATACAGACAGCCCTGTTCAACAATGAGCAGGTCGAATTTCCCCATAGCATTGCGGTTAGGATGCTGGTCTCCCGGCTGATAGACGGTACGGTTGCACTCCAGAAAATAAGGAAATGGCGGTGCAGCCAGGTGAATGTAGGAAGGGGCGAATGGCATGGGACTCTCCTTTCAGTATCGAATATTCATTAGTGTGAAATAGTACAAAAATAGGGTTGCTTCTGATCCTGTTTATTATTCATTTTACCCTCTATAATAGCAATTAGCGAGGGGAAATAATACACGAAGGGAAGAGGAAAATGAACAAAATTACGGAGAAGAAGCTGACGCAGCCGGGGAATACAACAATCAAAGACGAGTTCTGGGGACGCTACATCCGGCTGGTGCAGGATGTCGTTATCCCTTATCAATATGAGGCACTGCATGACCGCGTGCCGGAAGCTGAACTAAGCCATGCGATCGCCAATTTTGAAATTGCTGCCGGGAGAAGGGCGGGAGAATTTAAAGGCTGGGTGTTCCAGGACAGTGACGTCGCCAAATGGCTGGAGGCAGTCGGATACTCCCTTAAGCTGAAGCCGGATCCTGGGCTGGAGCGCCAGGCGGATGAGGTTATCGATCTGATCGGCGAGGCGCAGCAGGAGGACGGTTATCTGAACACTTATTTTACGGTTAAAGAACCGGGGAAACGCTGGACCAATCTTCAGGACTGCCATGAGCTGTATTGTGCCGGTCATTTCATCGAGGCTGCTGTGGCGTATTATGAAGCTACCGGAAAAGATAAGCTGCTGAACATCATGCGCAGGGTAGTTGATCACATTGATTCGGTCTTTGGCCCGGAAGAGGGAAGGCTCAAGGGCTATGACGGGCATCAGGAAATTGAACTAGCACTCGTGAAGCTGCACCTGCTTACCGGGAACGAGAAGTACCTGAAGCTTAGCAGCTTCTTCATCGACCAGCGGGGACAAGAGCCGAACTTTCTGCACCAGGAATGGGAGAGCCGGGGGCGAATCACCCATTGGAGCGGTAAAACAGACCATATCGATCTTGCCTATTTTCAGGCGCATCTTCCAGTCCGTGAGCAGAGCGTGGCTGTAGGACATTCCGTTCGTGCCGTCTATATGTATACAGCCATGGCGGATTTGGCGCTGCTTAACGGAGACAGGGCGCTGCGCGATGCTTGCGTACGGCTGTGGAATAATATGACGGAGAAGCAAATGTATATCTCAGGAGGCATCGGCTCTACGCATCATGGTGAGGCATTCACCTTTGATTACGATCTGCCTAACGATACGATCTATGCAGAGACCTGTGCTTCTATCGGATTGATCTTTTTTGCCCAGCGGATGCTGAGGCTTGCTCCCGAGGCCCGGTATGCGGATATAATGGAGCGGGCGCTATACAACAATGTGCTCGGCTCCATGGCTCAAGACGGCAAACATTATTTCTACGTAAACCCGCTGGAGGTATGGCCGCAGGCCTGCAGCTGCAATCCCGGCAAACATCATGTGAAACCGGAGCGCCAGGGTTGGTTCGGCTGTGCCTGCTGTCCGCCTAATGTAGCGCGACTCCTGACTTCGCTGAATCAGTATATCTACACAGTACATGGTGATACGCTCTATACGAATCTGTATATCGGCAACGAATCGAACTTCACGCTTGGCGGGACCGAAGTGGCTATCACCCTGGAGAGCCGTTTTCCGTGGGAAGGCAAGGTTTCGATGAAGGTGAATCCGGAACAATCCGGGGATTTCGGCATCGCGCTGCGTATCCCATCCTGGAGTGATGGGGAAGAGATCAAGGTAAATGGCGAAGTAGTGAGTTTCTCCGAGAGCCTGGAACAGGGTTATGTGGTTATCCGCCGAGAATGGAAGGCGGATGATGTGATTGAATTGAACTTTCCGATGGAAGCGCACCGTGTCTATGCCCATCCGAACCTGCGGGCTGATGCCGGGAAGACAGCCATTCAGCGCGGGCCGCTGGTATATTGTCTTGAAGGCGCTGACAATGGCGATCTGCTGAGCTCTATTTCCATAAGTAAGACCGGAGGCTTCATGGAAACCTTTGATGGGGGATTGCTTGGCGGAGCCGTAGTGGTGAAAACAGCGGGCTGCCGTGTAGATGAGCGGAGCTGGAATGACGGACTTTACAGCAGAACAAAGGCTGCAGAAATGCCGGTTGAAGTAACGGCCATCCCATATTATCTATGGGGCAACCGCGGCAGCGGTGAGATGAAGGTATGGATACCAGAGGCAGAACGGCAGAGCTTGCCAAGGTGAACGTAAACGGGTTCATTACCGGTGGTGGAATCACCTTCACGGGGGTGACAGTGAAGAGTCATTCAGTCCGAACTACTGGTTCATGCAGATTAAGCAAGGAAAATGGCGGCTCGTTACCATTGACTGACATTAACTAATATTAACCATCTTCTTTGGCTTACAAGGTGAAGCTGCACCACAACAAACAACCCGGTTGTACCGCTACAGCGGACATCCGGGTTGTTTGTTGTGGAATTATTAGCTCAGGCGTTATTTCCGCCCGTATAACTGCTTAACCTAGGACTACAACCACTTGGTGAACAGCACCATCACCAACAGGAGCAATGATGTTGCCTTCAACAGCTGCGCCGTCAAGTGTCAGGCTGGCAACACCCTTGGACACATGGCTCGGGTTCTGGATAGAAATGACGTAAGTATCTCCCCGGAACACACGGGTGATTTCGAAGCCGTCCCACTCTGCAGGGATACAAGGATCTACTTTCAGACCGGCGAAATCAGCCTGGATACCGAGAATGGACTGTGTAATGGCTACATAGTTCCAAGCAGCTGTACCAGTCAGCCAGGAGTTTTTAGCTTCACCATGACGTACGGCATCTTTACCTGCGATCATTTGCGAGTACACATATGGTTCCATACGGTGCACTTCACTGATGTCTTCCAGGTAGGCCGGAGCGATTTTTTTGTAAATTTCGAAGGCTCTGTCGCCGTGTCCAAGGACAGTTTCAGCGATCATGATCCATGGATTGTTATGGCAGAAAATACCGGCATTTTCTTTGTAGCCCGGAGGGTACGTAGAAATTTCACCCAGGTTCAGATAGTACTTGGAGTACGGAGGCTGCTGCAATACGATACCGTAATCCGTATCCAGACGTTCCTGAACGGAAGTCAGCGCTCTTGCAGCTTCACCATTTTCAACACCGATACCCGCCATTACGCACATACCCTGCGGCTCGATGAAGATTTGGCCTTCTTCGTTTTCCTTACTGCCAATCTTGTCGCCGTAATGGTCATAAGCACGCAGGAACCAGTCTCCGTCGAAACCGTGCGTCAGCGTGATTTCACGCATGTTGTCGATCTTCGCAACAGCATCTGCAGCTACATCGTCAAGACCGCGCATGCGGCAGATTTCTGCATAGTCCGGTCCAACGAAGACGAACAGACCTGCGATGAACACGGATTCTGCTACGCCGCCTGCGATATTCTCAGTCGTCTGGAACGATTCTCCCGGCTCGGTAGAGAAGCAGTTAAGGTTCAGACAGTCATTCCAGTCCGCGCGCCCGATCAGCGGCAGGCCGTGTGGTCCGAGATTGTTCGTCACATGCTCGAAGGAACGTTTCAAGTGCTCGAACAGGGTAGCGGTGTTATTAGGGTTGCTGTCAAACGGAACCTGCTCATCCAGAATCGAATAGTCGCCGGTTTCCTTAATGTAGGCAGCTGTTCCCGAGATCAGCCAGAGCGGATCATCGTTAAAGCCGGAGCCGACTTCGTTGTTGCCCTTCTTAGTGAGCGGCTGGTACTGGTGATATGCGCTGCCGTCAGGGAACTGGGTAGCAGCAATATCAAGAATACGTTCTCTGGCACGCTCAGGAATCTGGTGTACGAAGCCGAGCAAGTCCTGGTTGGAATCGCGGAAGCCCATACCGCGGCCAATCCCGGATTCGAAGTAGGAAGCGGAACGGGACATGTTGAAGGTAACCATACATTGGTATGGATTCCAGATGTTAACCATGCGGTTCAGCTTGTCGTCGCCGCTTTGAATCTGGTATTTGGACAGCAGGTTATCCCAGTGTGCAGCCAGTACAGCCAGAGCCGCGTCAACTTGAGCATCTGTAGCGAACTGTTCGATAACAGCCAGCGCCGGTTTTTTGTTGATGACATTCAGGGATTCCCATTTCTCATCTTCAGGGTTCTCGATGTAGCCGAGTACGAAGATGAAGCTTTGCTCTTCGCCTGGCTCCAGCGTGATTTCCAGAGCATGGGAGCCGATTGGCGACCAGCCGGAAGCTACGGAGTTAGTGGCTTCACCAGCAGCAACTGCCTGTGGAGCGTCAAGACCATTATACATACCCACGAAGGATTCGCGGTCGGTATCAAAGCCGGCGATTTCTTTGTTTACCGAATAGAAAGCGTAGTGATTTCTGCGCTCGCGGTATTCCGTTTTGTGATAGATAACAGAATCCTTCACTTCAACTTCACCAGTGCTCAGGTTGCGCTGGAAGTTGGTCATATCATCATTGGCATTCCACAGACAGAATTCGGCAAAAGAGAACAGCTTCACTGTCTTTTTCGCGGAGCCGGTGTTCTTCACAACAAGGCGGTGTACTTCAGCATTATGGCCCATTGGTACAAAAGCCAGCTGATTTACGGAGATCCCGTTCCGCTCACCTGTAATGGAGGTGTAGCCCAGACCGTGGCGGCATTCGTAGAAATCAAGATCGCGTTTCACCGGCATCCAGCCCGGAGTCCAGAAATCACCGTCGTCATACAGATAGTAGTAGCGTCCGCCTGTATCCAGCGGAATATTGTTATACCGGTAACGGGTAAGTCTTCTCATGCGTGCATCCCGGTAGAAGGTGTAACCACCGGCAGTATTAGAGATAAGGCCGAAAAATTGCTCGTTACCAAGGTAGTTGATCCATGGGTAAGGCGTTTTAGGAGTGTTAATTACATACTCTTTGCGAGTGTCGTCAAAAGTTCCGAATTTCATTAGAGGAAAGTCTCCTTTCAATTGTGAACGCGCGTTTACGATGGTGAGAAAAAATTCCCTCGGGGCAAAGGGAGTTTCTCGGATTTATTGAATAGATGACTTCGGCGGCTGGCACGAATCTCTTTCGACCAGCCGGGCCGGAAAACTGATGGTGCTGAAGGTAGGCTGCCGGGAATCACACAGCTCGATAACTTTCTCTACAGCAGCCTTGGACATTTCGTAAATCGGCAGCCGTACGGAGGTAAGCTTCGGATTGATGCGGGCAGCAAGCTGCACATCATCGAATCCGGCAATGGACATATCCTCAGGTACGGAAATACCATGCTCGGTGAACGCTTCCATTGCGGAAATAGCCATGTCGTCGTTGGAAGAGAAGAAGGCGGTTGGCAGCGGACTGCCTGTACTCAGCAGCTTCTTAACCTCTTCATAAGCCGTCTCCTTCAGAAAGTCACCCCGGAGGATAAACTGTTCGTTCAGAGCCAGCCCGTGACGCTTCAGCGTATCTTCGTAGGCCATGAAACGTTCCCGTCCGGAATAGGTGTTCATTCGTCCGCAGATCATGCCGATTTCTTCATGGCCAAGGCTGATCAGATACTCAATTGCTTCGACCGTACCTTCATAATCCTTGGAGTTGACGATGGCCAGATGATTGCGGTCCAGGTGCTCCGACATAATCTCCGAAATATCATAATCAATCAGGACAAGCGGGGAATCAAGACTCACCATTTCCCGTACGATATCAATATCCTTCTGGGTGCCGACGATGATGCCGCCGTCAATCCGTTTCTGCAGGAAAGCCTGCTTCACCTTCAGGAAATCATCGGGGGAATATACGGTGTGGATCAGCACATAACAGCCGCGGGCATTCGCCGTATCAACTACGGCATCGACGAAAGGCGCGAAATAATTGTTCTGATAGATCCGGGTCGTATTCTCCTTCTCGTTCATGCTGATGGCGAAAAGGCCGATCGTATCGGTCTTCTTGCCGGCCAGTGCCCTTGCGAAGCTGTTAGGCTCGTACTGATACTGTTCAATCACCTTCAGTACCTTCGCCCGCGTCTCTTCAGGGACGTTGGAATAATTGTTGATCACGCGGGATACCGTGCTTCGGGACACCCCTGCGAGCTTGGCTATATCTTCGCTGCGCATATTGCCCCCTTTTCCAAAACATAAGGATTAATAAGGGATAGGTTATAATTATCCTTATATTTCTTGCTGAAACTGATGCCGTCCGCTTAAGAACGGAGTAGCTG
Source organism: Paenibacillus tianjinensis (assembly GCF_017086365.1). Classification (NCBI taxonomy): domain Bacteria; kingdom Bacillati; phylum Bacillota; class Bacilli; order Caryophanales; family Paenibacillaceae; genus Paenibacillus; species Paenibacillus tianjinensis. The sequence goes on from NZ_CP070969.1 coordinate 2,427,384, forward strand.
TTTCTAATTGTAAACGCGCGTTTATGAGCCTATTGTAAATGAAAACCCCTCAGAAATCAATTGTCTGAATGAAGAATTTTGCCTTGCGGGCGGAGCGGATCCGGGTTACAAATAGAGCAGCAGATAATATTACAGGGTGGAAGGAAGGGCAAGTAATGTTAATTAAACCAATTGATACGGAAACGAGGGAATCAGCGCTGCAATTAAGTGGTCCGCTTATTATATCCAGAGGGAAGGTCCATCATTTAGGCGGATTGCCCGGATTTTGTGCGGTTGCAGACGGGAGTGTCGAGGCGGCGGTTTATTACTGCTGTGAGAACGGAATGTGCGAGATTGTATCCCTGGACAGCAGGCAAGAGAATCTGGGTACCGGCACGAAGCTGATGGAGCTGGTGATCAGGGAAGCAGCCCGTCTTGGCTGTTCAAAGGTGTGGCTGATAACTTCCAATGACAATACGCGGGCAATCCGCTTTTATCAAAAAAGAGGATTTGATATGGTTGCCGTTCACCGGGAGGCGATAACCTATGCCAGAAAGCTGAAGCCGGCAATTCCGCTGCTCGGGTATGACGGGATCCCGGTGCGGCACGAGGTCGAGTTTGAGTATAGACTGTGGCCTGTTTAAGATACCATAAAATTAATACTTGATACGGGAACATTTGTTTGCTATTGTGTAAGTGAATATTTACACATAGTTTTGTGAAGAAGGGGGGATTGATCTGCATGCAGCTTGGATGTACCTATTTGATTGTCAAAGACATGAAGCGTTCGATTGCATTTTACGAGGCATTGCTGAATATGAAAGCGGATTCCCGGAAGATTGAACGATGGGCGCAATTCACCTGCGGCAATACGCTCGCGCTATGGAACCCGGAGTACGATAAGGAACTGATCCGGGACAACAGCGATGTGTCCGCACATTTTAATGAAGAATATCTTAAATATAAAAGTGGGAATCTCACCATCTACGGAAACAATGTAATTTTGAATTTTAATGTTGCAGACTTAAACGCAGAGTATGAACGGGTAAAATCGCTTGAGCTTGGTACAGTGACGGAGATCTTTTTTATCAATATCGTATGTCCCTATTACTGCTTCATGCTGGAAGATCCGGACGGGAATTTGATCGAGATTACAGGGCATTACCAAAAATAACGGTGCTAGGAGAGGAGCGTGTGTATGGAACGGTCAGAGATATACAAGCACATCAACGATAGCGCGAATTATTATCTGCGGCTGCTGGGTGAGGCAGAACATATGGAGTTTACTGATAATGGATATTATGCGATGACCCGGCCAAAAAGTGGTGATAAATGCGGGACATCTGTATTCAATATACGACTAGAGCAGCTAACAGATGTGGAGCTTAAACAGAAGGTAGAGGAAATCAAAGCATTGGATTTACATACTTGGTGGGGATTCAATCTTTCCGAACGGATGGCTGAGGCAATCTGGCCGGACCATACCGAAGCAGAGTCGCTCCCTGAGCCCAATGACGAGGAAGCCTGTCTGGCAGTGCTGCCGGAACAATGGCCTGCCTTCAGAGAAACGGAAGAATCTATTACGGTAACAAGGGTAGCGGATGCTTCGGATTTTAAAATCTGGGCGGATCTGAATAACAGGATTATGCACGGCGGATATCCTGTGATGCATCCGGACAACCATTATCACTTATGTGAGAGCGGGATAATCGATTGCTACATAGCGAATTATAATGGAGTGCCTGCGGCGGTATGCTCTATTATGAACAACGGGGATATTTCCTCGCTTGAATTCGTAGCCACCTCTGAGGAGTATCGTAGACAAGGGCTTGCCGCAGAAGTTTGTATAGAAGCCATAAACAGCGCATTCAGCCAGGGTGCACAAATCATTTCCACACGGGGCTTTGGGCATTCCAAGAAACTGTTTAAAAAGCTAGGATTCACTGTTTACTAAGAAGTACAGCTTTTCCTCAGACATAGCAAGAGGAATTGTTAGATTATTATGCCACCAGTTGGCGGAATCTTTTTGTTATTCTGATTTTTACTGTATAGCCAATCTGGATCTCTGTTTTCTGTTTATGGATTAAATTCAATCAGATATATATCCTTTTGATTCACGCAATGCACAATCTGCTCCCTGATACTATCCCATTTCACCTTAATGAGTGCCTCATCTAAATAGAAATACCCCAGTTCATAACTTTCACTGGATGTTCTAAACGCACCACCGGTAGGTTTTGCCAAAAACAAATTGCTAATTACTGATTCCTTCACATTTTGGAAGACACCGCAAAATCTTATGATTTCTATATCAATACCTGTTTCTTCTTTTGTTTCTCGTATTACTGCAGAAGTTATGGACTCACCTTCTTCAACCCGTCCCCCCGGAATTTCCCACCCCCGCTTTGGTCCGTTAAGAAGTAAAATATCATGATCTTCATTGAGTACAACAGCTGCTGCGACTACAGTATGCTTCGGTGACGGATTCATTTTCAACTCATTCCTTTCTAATACATTTCATTCAACAAACGCTTCTAACTATCCTGCTGTTTAAGAGAGTGCTTATTGGTTGATTCTTTACTGATGTCTGGTTGACGTAATACAGGCAGAAATACAGTATAATATTCATAATTAACGATGAAAAGGGGGCGCTGGAATGGGTGAGACAAAAGACGGCAGTGAGCTTGTGCCCAATCCCCGCGTCAATCACGGAGCTGCCCGCATTGTTCCGCTCGGCGACTCAGCGGCTGTTGTAATCCTTGGAGACTCCATCAGTCCGCAAATCCACCACCGGGTAAGGGCGCTATGCAGCTATCTGGAGCACCATCCATTTACAGGCATGGTGGAGCTGGTGCCTTCATTTACTTCGATAGCCGTCTATTATGATGGGCTGGCAGTCCTTAAGGCCTATCCGGAATATATCCGAACAGGCGCGGAGTATTATCTGTTCCCGGTTGTAGCTGAACTGCTTGAGAAGATGCTAAGTCTTATAGATGATGAGCCTCCTCCCCAGCCGAGAACGGTCAGCATTCCCGTATATTACGGAGGGGAGGCCGGCCCGGATCTGGAATTTGTTGCTGAGCATAATGGGCTCTTGCCGCAGGAAGTGATAGATATCCATTCTTCCAGTGAATATCTGGTATATATGCTGGGCTTTGCCCCGGGGTTCCCCTATCTGGGCGGACTGCCTTCTGCAATCTCCACACCGCGCAGACTTTCGCCGAGAGTGGCCATTCCTGCAGGCTCGGTAGGCATTGCAGGTGATCAGACAGGTGTCTATCCACTCGAAACCCCGGGAGGCTGGCAGTTGATCGGCAGAACACCGCTCTCTCTATTCAAACCAGAGGCAGAACTGCCTACGCTGCTCGAAGCAGGAGACACTGTAAGGTTCTATCCGATTTCCCGGCGTGAATTCATGGAATGGGGGGAGGATACTCCATGAGCCTGCTGATTATGAAGCCTGGCCTGTTAACTACCGTCCAAGACCTTGGAAGGTACGGATATCAGCAGTATGGCGTTGTTGCCGGCGGTGCGATGGACAGCTATGCCCTGCGTATGGCCAACCTGCTGGTCGGCAACGATGAACGGGAGGCGGGGCTGGAAATGACGGTAACCGGACCGGAGATCACCTTCGCGGAGCCGTCTTTGATTTCCATCTGCGGCGGGGGATTATCACCGATGCTGGATGAGCACCCGCTGCCGCTCTGGCGGACGGTCTATGCGCCTAAGGGAGCACGGCTGCATTTCGGGCGCCTGTCCGGCGGCTGCCGGGCCTACCTGGCGGTTGCCGGAGGTATAGCGGTTCCGGTTCAGCTGAACAGCCGCTCGACCTACCTGCGCGCCGGAATCGGCGGTCATCTGGGCAGGGCGCTGCGGTCCGGGGATGTATTGCCTATAGGAACTCCAACTCTAAGGGGGAACGTCTGGAGAGAGAGGCTGACCAGGGAACAGGGACCGGAGAGCTTGTCTGTGAGCCGCTGGTTTCCAGCCTGCAACCTGATCCCTTCATATCCGGAAACTCCTGTACTTCGAGTCATCGCGGGGGAAGAATTCCTCGCATTCAGTAAGGAGAGCCGCGAGCGGTTTCTTTCAGAGCTTTTTACGATCCTCCCCCAATCAGACCGGATGGGCTATCGGCTGTCTGGCAGCAGTCTGAATCCGGTGCGGGAGCAGAGCCTGATCTCTTCGGCTGTGACCTATGGAACGGTGCAGGTTCCAGCCGGCGGCAGCCCCATTATTCTGATGGCGGACCGGCAGACAACCGGCGGTTATCCGAAGCTGGCTCAGGTGATTACGGCGGATTTGCCGCTGCTTGCACAAGCTAAGATCGGCAGTGCTGTCCGGTTCCGGCTGATCACACTGCAGGAAGCGCAGGAGCAGCTCCTGCAGCAGGAATTGGAGCTGAACAGGCTGCGCTTAGTGCTGGAACACTACTATTAGAAGCAGAAGCCGGACAATTTTAAATGGATTAGTGTAAATACATAAATGCTGGGGGTTAAAGCTGATGAAGACTGTCGATTTAAACTGCGATCTAGGCGAAAGCTTCGGGGCTTACCGCTTGGGACGCGATGAGGAAATCCTGCCACTCATTACCTCAGCCAATATCGCCTGCGGGTTTCACGCCGGAGATCCCGGAACCATGTCACGTACCGTCAAGCTGGCGCTTGAACATCAGGTGGCTATAGGCGCTCATCCGGGCCTACAGGATCTGATCGGCTTCGGACGCAGGGAGATAAAGCTTTCACCAAGGGAAGCCTATGAGCTTACCATCTATCAGGTGGGGGCGCTATGGGGGTTCGTTCGGGCAGAAGGTGCGGTGCTTCAACATGTTAAGCCGCATGGCGCACTTTATAATATGGCAGCTGTTTCCGCAGGACTGGCGGAGGCGATTGCTGAGGCTGTATACCGGATCGATCCTGAACTTATTCTAGTCGGTCTGGCCGGAAGCGAACTGATCCGGGCGGCCAAGAAGACCGGGCTGCAGAGCGCCAGTGAGGTATTCGCCGACCGCACTTACCAGCGAGACGGATCATTAACACCCAGAAGCGAGCCTGGTGTGCTGATTACAGATGAACAACAGTCGTTGCAGCAGGTCCTGCAGATGGTGACGGAAGGTAAGGTGCACACTACCCGGGGAGAGAATATAGATATATTCGCGGAGACAATCTGCCTGCATGGTGACTCTCCACACGCCGTAGAATTTGCATCGTCCATCCGCAGTGTATTGGAGACAGAGGGAGTGGCGGTACAGAGTCTGAGCCAAACAGCTAAGCGTTTATCTTGAAGCAGTTACATACTATCACCCGCATAACCAAAAGAAACCTCGCTTTAAAAATGGCAGACTTTACTCCATTTTGCTAAAGTGAGGTTTCTTAATTATACTTGATGTCTTCTAATCCTCTGAACCGGTTCTAAGGAGCAATGCTTCGTCCAGTCCGGGCTGATCGCTGAACCGTTCCAGCTCGTTATAGGCGGGGATACCATGCATAGCCATATCCAAGCCTTCTTCTTCCTCAGAGGCACTGACGCGAAGACCAACGGTTTTGTGAATCAGCTTGGCCGCAGCGTAGCTCATTACAAAGCCCCACACCATGACCACGACCACACCAAGCAGCTGAACACCCAGAAGGTGAAACTGTCCTGTGGTGAACAAGCCATCCTGCTTATCAAAAAGCCCCACAGCCAACGTACCAAAGGCTCCGTTAATTCCGTGTACCGCAACCGCTCCGACAGGGTCATCCACCTGCAGCTTATCGATGGCAAGCGTCCCCCAAATTACCAGGATACCGGCAATCAGGCCAATGAGAATGGCTGAGTAGGGAGTTACAAACGCGCAGCCTGCTGTAATTGCGACCAGACCGGCCAATGCGCCGTTCATGGTCATACTCGGATCCGCCTTGCCAAAACGGAACATCGTGTAGACCATGGCGGAAGTCCCTCCGGCAGCAGCAGCCAGCATAGTATTCAGGGCAATTACGGAGAGGCTGAGATCTGCAGCATTCAAGGTGCTTCCAGCATTGAAGCCAAACCAGCCAAACCACAGGATAAAGGTGCCTGCAGAAGCCAGCGGAATATTACTCGGTGCAAACACGTTCACACTGCCATCGGTGTTGAATCTTCCGCGGCGCGGACCCAGAACTTTAGCGAAGGCAAATGCCGCTGCTCCCCCAAGTGCATGTATGGCAGCCGACCCGGCGAAATCCTTCATACCTAGTCCGGCAAGCCAGCCATTCGGGTTCCAGACCCAGTGTCCGGAGACCGGGTACAAAATCGCTGCCACAAAAAAGGCGATGAGGATATAAGCTTTAAAGGACATCCGCTCAGCTACCGCACCGGAGATAATCGAGATGGCTGCGATGGCAAAGCCGATCTGAAATAATACGTAAGCTGATAATGGAAGATTTAAATCTATAGGCAGAGACTGGGAAGCTCCCCAAAAATTAAAGCTAATGATTCCGGCAAAATCTTTTCCGAACATAATCCCAAAGCCAATCAGGAAAAATGCCAGAACACCGACTGTAAGATCCACAAAAATCTTCATGGTGACATTCACTGCGTTCTTCGTCCGCACAAAACCTGCTTCGAGCAGGCTAAAGCCGCCCTCCATAAACAAAACCATAGCAGCAGCAAGCACTAACCAAACCGTATTTAATGCCATATCCGTTCCGGCGTTCATGATGTTACCCTCCCTGTCACTTTTACAACATAGTAATGATATAAGGAGAGTGTAGAGAATGTCAACTTCAAATGTTATGTTAGCTTACATAGATTTGGGTAAAAATTGTCTGGCTATTTGCACTTTTTAACATGTGGGTTATTTTAACTCGTCGATCGTATCATCGGTTTCGCCAGTTCGAATATTGTACATTTCAAGGAGGGGCAGTACGAAAATTTTGCCGTCTCCCATTTCTCCGGTCTGTGCGGTAGCAATAATGGTCTTAATCGTTTCTTCGACTTTATGGTCGGAAACAACGATTTCCAGCTTTATTTTGTGGTGCAAATTGACGGTATACGATTTCCCTCTGTACACTCCGGTTGTGTTTTTTTGCTGGCCGCGCCCTTGGGCCTGGGTCACTGTGAATCCGGTGACTTGAATCGTACGGAGTGCATCAATTACTTCTCTTAGTTTCTCCGGGCGAATAATTGCTTCAACTTTTTTCATATTAATCCTCCACAATCAGTGTTCTGATATGTGAATTGTACCACAAGATTTGCACTCATAGGTATTTCAAAAAAAGTGACTTTAACAATGAGAAGCGTTAAAAAGTTTTAATGGTAGCGCTGTATTTCGGATCAGGGAGTTGAAGGTGTTATCGATAATACATGATTCGACTTACTGATCAGGTCCTTAATTCATCTAATTGAAGTGCCGATTCCGGCTTCATTATATAGTACACAATTCTGAAGAGGTCTCTAGTTCCTGTTTCAGCTTGTGGATTGTCAGGTGTATGGGCTGCGAAAGTGAGGACGGTACGGGGGAGAGCATGTTTGCAGATAGAACCTTCCGGTAAACTAAAATACCTGGTACACGATCAAATAGCAATGGTTTTTGAAGAATCAATTTGTGGCATAGCCCTTAAAGGGAAAGATAAGCGTTACATCCGGAATGCCATTATTGTGATAAGGTATTTTCGCCATGTAATTATGACGGCGACCTGCTCTATAGCAGCTGCGGAGCTAAGTGGGGGGACGCTCGAATTATGATTGAAGATGAACAAATACGATGACGTGGACTGGGGGGGGTTAAGCATCCCCCTTATAAATCTTACTTTTTCTTACGCTTGTTCAGGAACCCTATCCAACAACTAGTAGCCGCGAGGAAAGCAAGAATAACTGGCACCAATTGATTATTAGTCAAGATAATACACCTCCAGTATCCCGAATACTACCATTAGATAAATTTTTAATTATGTACTTTATATCACCGGAGATGATAAACAGTATGTAAGACGTTAAATACGATGAGTACGGCCAGTCATCCGGGTCAACTACCAGCATAGATTGGGTCATTGTCGGCGGAGATATCGGTCCTAAGGCCCGACCTATTCATCTGTGGTGGTACAGGAGCTTCGGGACCAATGTCAGATTGCCGGCGTACCTTTCTTCTTCAAACAGTGGGGTGAGTGGCAAGATACCTACATATTCTTCCATTCAGTTCCCTGCCAGATGCCTACATGCCAAATTCGGCATACTGAAGTGTCTAAGTCGAGGTTAAACCACTGCTTACCTTTAAAACGCCGGCTCATTGCATCGTAAAGCTTAATATCATGGATGATTACAGTCATGGCGTAGTGGACGCATACTGCTCACTAAGGGGGATAGTATAGCTTATTGCGGCAGCTCTGAACTAAAACCCAAAGTCATAGACTGCCGCTGTTATTTTTTATACTAACTATGAATCATTAACCTTAAGCGGTTGTCCCTGCTTGAGCAACTCCATTGAAAGTAACGGGACCAGTAATTGTGATGGCTGGTCCTGGTCCAGAATCGAAAGCATACATCGAATATCTTATTTCACCAGAGACAGGTACAGGAGGGTGGAAATCCGCAGCACTGAAAGAAATTAAGTTGTTGCCAGTATACAAATCTACAGTAGCTGTATAAATTACTACACCTGTTCCGCTAACTCCTGTACCACCTCTTTCAATGGTAATGGTAATAGCATTCGACGCAACACCGTCAACACCAATGGTTCCGACCAGTTCCACACGAACATCTGCAGCATTAGGGGTACTTAACACAGCAGCCACCTGTAAACCGATATCTCCCAAGAGCAGTGTTGGAGTATCAGGAAGTATTCCCACTCCAGTATTTGTATTGCTGAATTGAGAGGTTCTTGAATCTAAGAATTGAATAGCCATATAGTTCACTCCTTTGTCGATTCTTACTATCAGTATATGTTCTCTCTTAATTATTGTATGGACTAAACATGAGAGTGCTTTACCTATATTTGAGTTGGAAAAATTGGCTCGGACATTATCCGATTGTTCTATCCGACTTAGTTAGTGAGAATCTTATGATTGTTAGAATTACCGATCCAGATAATTAAGCTGTCCTCTTTTTCAAGAATGAATAAATCAGATAACTAGCTGTACATGGAATGAGGTATGAAACGTAGGTAAAGCCTAAGTTCCAATCATTTTGATAAACAACTTTCCCTGTAAAAACAAGAGTGCTTTCAAGGACAGTTTTTACGAGTGACATTACAGGGATAACAATCCATGCTCTTCCAAAATTATTGATCAAGTTTAGCGTGAAAACCGAAAACAATGCAAAAATCCCGAAATTGTATGGGATAAAGGATATTGTCCCGTAATCTTTCGGTGTAACGTACCACCAGTTCATATGAAATCCAACATCATTGACGAGGAAGGCAAGTAGTGCACCAATTATGCTAACTTGTATTGCAAAAGTCGGTTTCTTTATAAGCAAATATTGCCCAAAACACCAAGGAAGAATAAACCCCAAAAGTATATTTAATAACATCAAAATCACCTCGGATTAATTATTGCCACAAGTTGCGGGGTATAGGCATAATTGTTCTTTTTTTCAAGGAAGAGTCAAAGGTGCGTAATATGCTTGTGTCGCAGTACGAAGATACCAGGGAGTAGGAGTATCCCCCTCCTCTCCCATAGGTTCAATAAACTACTTCTTCTTTTTAAAGAAACCAAATAAAAACAAGAGAATTAAAATAACGATTATAAATTTCATCGGTATCACCTCTTTTTTGTGGGGATTATAGCATGATCTGCACGATTGATATAGAGGGTAGAGGAAGTATAAAATGGTCGGAAGGATAAGAAAGCTGGTGCCGAAGATGGCACCAGCTTTTGCTTTAATCTAGTACAGGGTACCATAATGGCACCAATACCATTTGTGCTTTGATTTATGAGGCGAAGAAAAAGAAAAAAAGCCTTGATATACAAGGCTTTCTGCGTATAGGACGGATGGGGTTCGAACCCATGACCCCTACCCTGTCAAGATAGTGCTCTCCCGCTGAGCTACCGTCCTGCAACGAAATTTATAATACCACAGGATGTCAGGTGAGCGCAATATTTTTTTAAGGATAAGATACATGGTGGTTTCTAGGTATAGTTTTTCAAATTATATCTTTAATAAATCTTGGATCGTTGTTACTACTACATGAGTACTAATGCCAGTTGTATCAATGGTATGAGTGATCATTTCTTCATATAATTTCAGCCTGTTACAACTCGACTCAATTTGTTCAACGGTTCTGTTATCAAGCAACATCCGATTCCGTAAAGATTCATCAGAACAAGTGAGCGTTATTCTTGTAAGTTTGTACTCTTCCCGGTGAAGTACCCAATTGAATAGGATATAGTCAAAGTTCGAATTCTCTAAAAAACTCCGGAGTAAATAGGTAATGTTACCCTCGACCACTTTTGTGTTCTCTTCTGTAATTATCCACGGGTTCATCATCCAGCACCAGTCCCCATCCAGCCAAACCGATTTGTGAAGTTTTTGATGCAGTGCTTTGCTAACTGTGGTTTTACCCACACCCGGTGTGCCGTTTTTCACTAAGTTCACCTGCGTTTATTAGGTTTTTATTATTTGCCATGCATGATTTCCTCTAGTTGTATGTTGTACGCTGATATTGTGAAGGAAGTTGCAAATTATGGAAAAGTGAACAGGTATCATGGTATCTTAAGTGGGACGAATTAAAATGGGGAGTGAGCGGAAATGGCGACAATTTTTAATGACCACAATATTTCGTTTAAGCAAAAGCAGTCTCCGGTACCGGAGTTTGCCTGGCATACCAGTGAGAAGCTGGCTAATGTGGTGGGCTCGAAGCATTTGATCTTTGATATCCGGTCACTGGATCCGGGGAAGTACTCTTATCCTTATCATTTTCATAGAAATGCGGAAGAGATCTTTGTAATCATGGAAGGGAAAGCACTGCTTAGGACGCCAAAAGGAATTGAGGAGCTGGGCACAGGCGATGTGGTGTTTTTTGAGACAGGCCCGGAAGGAGCGCATCAGCTGTTTAATCATACAGAGGCGCCATGTAAGTACTTGGATCTGCGGACGAATAACGGATTAGATGTTGCGGAGTATCCTGATTCCGGAAAAATCAATATTTTGCCGTACGAAGAGCTGTATCAAGCCGAGGACCGGGTGGATTATTACAAAGGTGAAGACAAGACCCGGGAGAAGTGGGAGCAGTTATCCGGTAGTTCTTCCAGCCATTCTGACAAAGGGGATAACAGCCAGTGAAAGTAACGATGTATGAGACAGGTATAGATGAAGCTGTACTTAAGTATGTGGTTATTGTTGCAAGACAGGGTGAGCAATGGATCATGGCAAAGCATCGCGAACGGTCGACATGGGAATTTGCCGGCGGCCATATTGAGCCGAATGAATCCCCGGATGAAGCCGCGGCCAGAGAGCTGTATGAGGAGACTGGAGCGGAGGAATACACGTTATATCCAATCAGCATATACTCGGTTGTCAGTGAGGGAGTACCTGAGAGCTTCGGTAAACTCTATCTGGCAGCCGTTCATAAGTTCGGACAACTCCCGCAGTATGAAATGGGGGAAATTAAGAGCTTTGCGGAAATACCCGAAGAAGTAACATACCCGATGATCTACCCTGCGCTTATGGCAAAGGTGAAGGATTTCATGAGGCAACATGAGCAGATCTGAGTAGAGGATAACGCTACGCTTGATACATATTTTAAAATTGATATGGAGGTGCCGTTATGCATGGCATATGAGACCAGACCTGAATTTACAGTGAGTGTGACGAGGCATATTTAGTTCTGTTAGGAAGTTTGGCTTGAAATAGTGCATTTTATCTTCTATATAATAAATGTAGCGGCCTTTATGAGTATATCGAGCCGGTTTATTATTCTTCTCAATCGTCAAAGCTGGAAACAGCAGTATTGATGGGAGGAATAAGCTAATGCGCAAATTCAAGTTACCGGTAACGGTTCTCTGTCTGGCTCTGCTCCTGGGGTTAACAGGTTGTAAGACAGTCTATCAGCCTCCTGAGGCTGTGGAAATACACCGGATGAGTGACATGGACATGGATGTCCAGCATAATAATTTAGATGGTCCGCTGTCACCGGTGATGCAGGATGTCTATGATCGTTCCATCTCCACAGAAGTCTACTCGGTTGAATAAGCTCTGCTGCCTCCGCCGCGGCAGGAGCAAATGTACTTCCCTATACAGGTTATCAAAAATTCTGTATAATAGGTCAACTATTGTTTTGACATAGAGAGGGGACAAAGGGAGAACATGGCGGCGGAAATTGTACATGTGACTACAGATGAACTGCTTCAGATGGGGCTGGATATCCGCAAAAAGGTATTTGTTGAAGAACAGAACGTGCCGGCGGAAGAAGAAATTGATGAATACGATGTGATCAGTGATCAGGCGCATCATTTGCTGATTATCGATAACGGTCTGCCGGTAGCTACCGGACGCCTGATTTATTATAAAACAGGGACTGCCAAGATGCAGCGTATCGCTGTCCATAAAGATTACCGGAGTAAGGGATACGGCCGGATTCTACTGATGGCGCTGGAAGAGCGGGCCCGTGAGCTGGGTCTTGAGTTCTCTGTGCTGGATGCACAGTGTCAAGCAGAGGATTTTTACAGCAAGCAAGGGTATGAGGTCATCTCTACGGAGCCGTTTTATGATGCTGGTATTTTGCATGTAAGAATGCAGAAGAAGCTGTAACGGGCTCAGGTACATATTTTGTCGGTGCTGAGGGCAAGATAGGGGTGAGCCGTATGGCTAATCCAAGCGTGAAGGAATGAATCCCAAGTGATGAACAATGAACGCGAGCGGTTTGTAGCAGCCCAAAGAAATGGTGACGGTGACCTGATGAAGTTTCAGACTTCCTCAGGACGAGTGCTGGATTACCAGCAGGCGCTTCAGGAGGTTCAGGCCGGCAGTATAGCTGGAGTGAACGTGTTCAAAGGAAGAGACGGAGAGATGTACATCCGCGGTGACGCAGACGGTGATCCGAGCAATAATCTGGATCAGTTGCCGCAGTTTTAAGTACGGCTGGACAAACGCTATTAACGCGAACTTGTCCGGCCTTTTTTTTCGTTTATTTCCATAAAGGTTAGCAGATCTTACAGCGCATAGATCACATGCTGCTCCAGAAAGGTCATCTCAGCAGTTTTCCCCTCGAACTCCGGCTTTTGATCCCCGTAATGCATCAGACGAATCACCTTACGGACGTCTTCAGGCAGAGACAATAATTCACTTAGCGTTGTATGAACCTCGCCAGGACCTTTGAGCTGGCAATCGTGGAAGATTTGACGGATAGCCTGCTTACGGACCAGCTTCAGTAGCAGCTCAGGCTGAAAGATCATATCGGCACTATAAAAGATTTCTCCGCCCAGCAGCAGAGAGTAGCTGTCTTTGCCGCGGATATGGGGTGTGCGGATCAGCTCCAGTGTGATTTCGGTGGAGAGCTGATAAGGAAAGCCAGGTTTCAGCAGCCTGACCTCAAACGCGTCTTCTAGAGAACTTGGATTATGAGCTGCTGAGGAGCTGTTCTTTTGAAAACTCTCCCACAGCGGTTCAACTAAAGTATCGGCTACCAGCAAGATCATCTTTCTGCCGAACTTTGTTCTCATAAGCCTGGATAGCTCAGGGAGACCGCCGGCATGATCATCATGGATATGGGTGATCAGGACGGCATTTACATCCGCGAAGGATCTGCCCAGCTTCTCCATTGCCAGTGGAGCTGTCGTTCCACAGTCAATCAGAAGTGTATAATCCCTGCTTAAAAGCAGCCCGTTATTATTATAGTAGTTTTTGGCAAAAGCATCGCCTGTGCCAAGCATTTGCAGACTTACGGTCATCGTATCGTTCCTCCAATATTCAGTGCTGAGGCCTTAATTTATATATAGTATCATTTTAAGCTTTGTATTGAAATTTACGTCCTAAACCTGCGCAACTTGTGGCAATCTTGGTAGTATATATTAACAGCATGAATTATTTGGAGGGTCTCTATTATGAGATGGAAAAAAATTGCTCTGTGCGTGGTTGTTTTTTCCCTAATGGGAGGATCATTATTGTTCGCGGACGCTGTAAATCAGAAGCTTAGGGTATGGAGCAATGGAAAGGAAATGGCCGATGGAGGCTATTTGATTGACGGAAAAGCCTATATACCGGCTAGAGAAGCCGGAGGTGTCGTCAGCTGGGACGGTTCGGGCAAAGTGACGATCCTTAAGCCAAATGTGCAAATCGTACTGTTTAACGGCGATAAGGTTTTTGGCAATGTAAATGTGGGCAAGCTCAAAATCAAGGTGTTGACCCAAGTGGACAGTCTGACCGACGATATTGCAGCAGTGAAGGTTGCCATTACTGATCCTTCCGGCAATGTGAAGGACATTCAGTCCCAGGAGCTTGGCGGTTCGAAGAAGGAGGATTTCTGGTTCCCGACTTCGGAGTTCACGTATGATTTCAAGGATGCCGGCAAATACCGGGTGGGCTTCTATATCAAGGCGTCCAAGGGCTCTGATTACGTACTTGTGTCTGAGAAGGTAATCACTGCGCTGGATTAAGTATTTTGGGCGGCCCTCAAATTGACCTGAACTTATCATACGTGTTACGATACCAAATGTAGGATAATTCAATTTAAAGTGAGGTATTTCAATGAGCGATCACAAACATGAGCATGGCCATGAACATGGTGAAGCATGCGGTTGCGGACATGATCACGACCATGAGCACGAGGAGTTTGTGCTGACCTTGACGAACGAGCAGGGCGAAGATGTAGAAATGGTGCTGGTGGAAACGTTCGACGTAGGCGAGAAATTGTACGCACTGCTGCTGGAACGTGAAAACCCTGAAGCAGACGGCATCATTCTGCGTATGGAAGAAGAAGATGAAGAAATGGTGCTTTACAACATTGAAGATGAAGCTGAATGGAAAGCTGTTGAAGAAGCTTATAATGAGCTGCTTGCCCAGCAAGAATAGATTTCAGTGTAGCTGAGAGGCTGCGGACCGGACAGGCAGCGGCGCTCTAATGCACAAAACCCGATACTGATCCAGTATCGGGTTTTTGTATGGGAACATTTAATTGGGAGAAGCGGCCGATCAGGAGATCGGCTCGGCTTCTACAATCACTTTAACGAAGTTGATGCTGCGGTCTTCAGGCCCTTTGACCGGCAGACCGATTTCTACATGGTCGATGATATAGTCGATGTTATCCTGGGTAATTACTTCACCTGGGAGTAAAATAGGAATCCCCGGCGGATAGACATAGATAAACTCCGCTATGATATAGCCTGCAGACTCGCGGAACGGAACCACCTGAGTGTCTGCGTAGAAGGCATCCCGGGGGATAAGGGCAAGCTGCGGAATTTCCGGCACTTGCACCTTTAGCTCATAGATTTCACCTTTGCTGTAGTGGATTGCTGAGAGCACCCGCAAGGCAGAAATCAATTTATCTACGGATTCCTGGGTATCGCCAGGGGTAATCAGGCAAAGAATGTTATACATGTCGCTCAGTTCAACTTCAATGTTGTACTTCTGGCGGAGCCAGTTCTCAGTCTCATAACCGGTAATGCCAAGATGACGCACATGAATGTTGAGTTTCGTCGGATCCAGATTAAAGGTGGCTTCTGTACCGAGAATTTCTTTTCCAAAACTGTACAAGCCGTCAATATTGTTAATCGCCTCACGTGCGTAATTGGACAAAGCAATCGTCCGTGAAGCCATTTCGTGGCCGTTCAGTGCAAGATTGCGTCTGGAGGTATCCAGGGACGCGAGCAGAATATATGAAGTGGACGTAGTTGTGAGCATGCTGATGATCGTCTGTACCCGCTGCGGGTTGACCAGGCCGGTCTTCGCATTCAGATTAAGTACCGAGCTTTGCGTCATGGAGCCGCCCAGCTTGTGTACACTGGTTGCTGCCATATCCGCTCCGGCCTGCATGGCCGAGACCGGCAGATCCTCATGAAAATGAATCAATACTCCATGTGCCTCATCCACCAGTACGGGAACGCCGTAGCTGTGGGCAAGATCCACAATCGAACGCAGGTCGGCGACAACGCCAAAATACGTTGGATTGATTACTAGAACTCCTTTGGCGTCCGGATGACGCCTTAATGCCCGTTCCAGCGAGCTGGTGGTAATGCCGTGGTCTATCCCAAGATTCTCATCCTGTACAGGTGAGACAAAAACAGGCTTGGCTCCGGAGAAAATTATCGCCGACATCACTGATTTGTGAATGTTGCGGGGGACAATTATTTTGTCTCCTTCCGAGCAGACAGAGAGGATCATAGTCATGATGGCATTGCTCGTGCCTTGTACGCTAAAATACGTATAGTCGGCGCCAAAGGCCTGCGCAGCCAGCTTTTGAGCTTCCAGTATCACCCCGGTAGGCTGATGAAGGTCATCGAGCGGTGCGATGTTGATCAAATCTATGGATAGCGCGTTATCGCCGATAAACTCACGGAATTCGGCATCGGTTCCTAGCCCCTTCTTATGCCCAGGAATATGAAATTGAACAGGGTTTCCGGCGGCATGCTTTTTAAGAGCGGTGAAGAGGGGAGTTTCGTGTTGATTCATTTAATGCTGTCACAACCTTTCGTCAAGATTTATTTTTTTACGACAAGCATCAGTATAACAAATCAATCACCATAATACTAGGATGTGATGTAATGTCTGGCAAAGTAGCACAACGTATGCATATCAATCTGGCTTCGCCGTTCATCATGGAGATGTGGGTAATCATCTTCCTGGTGGAATTTGTAAAAGGATCCCTGCTGGTCGCTTTGCTGCCGGTTTATATGGAGAACATTCTGGGTCTGTCAGTCACCGTTGTCGGGTTCGCTTTTGCCCTGCAGTATTTAGGTGATAATCTCTTCCGCAGCCCGTTCGGCTGGGTGATGGAGCGGATCGGGTACCGCTGGACCATGACCGGGGCTCTGGCGCTGATTCTGGTGGCTGTCGGTATGATTATATATGCCAAGGATGCAGTAACGTTGTCTGCAGCCTGTCTTATTCTAGGCATCGGTACATCGCCCCTTTGGCCATGCACCATGACCGGCATCACCGAACTGGCAGGCTCCACGGAAAGTGGCAGCAGCGGGGCAGCGATGGGCGCGGTGGAGATGGCTTCGCTTGCCGGAACGGGCATCGGACCGATTGTTGTTAATTTCATGATGGATCACGGAGGACAGAGCTACCGGTTCGTATTTTTTGTACTCATGGGCTGTGCTGCAGCGGTGACAGCGATTGCGATGCTTCTGCCTTCGAGAATTGGCGGGCAGGCGACTCATGTGGTGCGCGATATGCACGGCGATGCTCCGGAAGCAGCACGTAGACCGCTACAGCCCCTGCAGAGTCTGAAGCGTACGATGCATCAAGTAAGAACCTCACTGAAGGTTAGCAGGCTGCTCTTCCCGGCCTTGTTCCTCCAGGCATTTGCCATCGGGCTTATGACTCCTGTGGTGACCCTGTTTACACGCGCTGAGCTGCACGTGACCCCGAACCAGTTCAGTCTGCTCTTGATTGCAGGTGGAGGAATCACGGTACTGGCGCTTATTCCAGCAGGAAAGCTGGTAGACCGGATAGGAACAACACTCTTTTTGAATATCGGCTTCCTGCTGGCGGCCTGCTCGCTGGCATTCTTCTCCCAGGTGCGCTGGCTGCCGCTGGCCTTCGTGGCTGTGGCCCTTGTCGGAATCAGCTATGCGCTTATTCTGCCCGCCTGGAATGCTTTTATAGCTAAGCAGGTGCCAAAAGGTGAGCGGGGCACCGTATGGGGCTTATTCCTGACCCTTCAGGGCTCCGGGATGGTAGCCGGGCCGGTTCTGTCAGGTAAGCTGTGGGATTCGGTCAGCCACGGTGCGCCTTTTCTGGCGAGTGCAGCGGTGATGGTATTGCTGTTCGGTCTACATCTGCTGATCGTTCACCGGACCAAGCTGAAACATAATCCAAGCTGAATAAACTCGGTCAGCTAAATTATAAGCCGCAAGCCAGGGAACTCTGTGTTCCTGTGCTTGCGGCTTTATTTTATCGTAAGGCTGAATGAATAGGGGGCAGAAGTAAAATGAGCGGAGACCGTTTGGAAATGGCAGGAAACGGGTAAAAATAGTCAATAAACCAAGTTACCGCTACATAATATGAAGTATAAAATAAATGTAAGACGAATGCATAGCTATTGACAGGTAAAGTGGAGGTCCGGCAGCCAGTTTTATGTATACAGATCAGCTGCATTGTATTAACAAAGCTGTTAGGGGGGAGTGCCGTGAACAAAAATGATGAAGTGGAGTACTGTAATCTGGAGCTGCGCTTTGACAGACAGCATATTCAGGAGCTGATCAAGGATTTGATCAAAGAAGGCTATTCCCTTTACTGGAGTGAGAATGAAAGTGTTTTTTTGATTTCGGTGCGCACCGGACGCAAGCTGGTGAAGCTTCGCTTCCAGCAGATCAAGGATGGCTATAAGCTGGTAGGCGATTATATGATCCGTGATGCGCGCCTGTCCGAGTGGATGGAGAAGCTGATAGGCGATATGAGAGGACACGCGGTAGTCAAAAGGTTCCGTGACCGCCAGATCATTATTGAGAATATTTTATTTGGTGAAGTGATCCGACTGGTGGAAATTTCCGGGTATCAGCAGCGTGTGCTGTACCAGAAAGGTCCACTGCTCTCGGATCAGGAGCTGACGAAGCTATTCTACTCCGGTGAGGGGGAGGAACGAATCCAGCAGCGCAGAGTGGAAGTGGATGAGGAACTGGACCGCATGAGCGAAGCGTTGCGAAGCGAGGACCCCGCGCAAGTAGAAGCTAGCAGGGCGAAACTGGCTAAACTGGCCCGTGAATTGAACATGCTTGAATGGTAAGGACAGCAACTGACAAATATAGCAGGGTATCCCGCAGGCCGGGGTGCCCTGAGTTTTTTTGGAGTGATGATCAGGGGTTCACTTCTGGCGGTAAAAACGGTAAAATAGTCATTGTGAGCAATTTCCTATTTGAAAAGGATTTTGTCAATGAAATTGATCTCTCTTTCGCAGACGGAACTTTACTGTATCTGACAAAGGGTGGTATTCTTAATACTGCGAGAAATGAATTTCACAAAAATACAGGATGCAAAGGGTGGAGGACCAGATGGCAAAACAACAAATCGGTGTAATTGGCTTGGCGGTAATGGGTAAAAACTTGGCTCTTAACATCGAGAGCAAAGGCTTTACCGTATCGGTATTTAACCGTTCCCCGGAGAAGACACATGACCTGATTGCCGAGGCAGAAGGCAAAAACTTGGTAGGTACTTTTTCTGTCGAGGAGTTTGTAGAATCACTTGAAGTACCGCGTAAAATTCTGATCATGGTGCAAGCGGGTAAAGCTACTGACGCAACAATCGAGCTGCTGCTGCCACATCTTGACCAAGGCGATATCATTATCGATGGGGGTAATGCTTACTTCCCTGATACCGTGCGCCGCAGCAAAGAGCTTGAAGAAAAAGGCTTCCGCTTCATCGGCACCGGTGTATCCGGCGGTGAAGAAGGGGCGCTTAAAGGACCTTCCATTATGCCTGGCGGTCAGGAAAGTGCCTACAAGCTGGTAGAACCGATTCTTACGGCAATTTCGGCCAAAGTGGACGGAGAGCCTTGCTGTACATATATTGGACCTGACGGTGCCGGACACTATGTAAAAATGGTGCATAACGGTATCGAGTACGGCGACATGCAGCTGATCTGTGAAGCGTACCAATTATTGAAGGATGTGCTTGGCCTGGATGCCAAGGAACTGCACAGCATCTTCAAAGAGTGGAACAGCGGGGAGCTGGACAGCTACCTGATCGAGATCACTACAGATATCTTCGCACAGTATGATGAAGAAACCGGCAAACCGATGGTAGATGTAATTCTGGATGCAGCAGGCCAAAAAGGAACAGGAAAATGGACAAGCCAAAGCTCACTCGACCTTGGTGTGCCTCTGTCCATGATCACCGAATCTGTATTCTCCCGCTTCCTGTCAGCTATGAAGGATGAGCGTGTAGAAGCCAGCAAAGTGCTGAGCGGGCCGGCTGTTGAGCCTTTCCAGGGTGACAAGGCAGAATTCATCGAGAACGTGCGCAAAGCACTGTTTGCCAGCAAAATCGTATCCTACGCTCAAGGCTTCGCCCAGCTGCGCGTAGCTTCCGACGAATACAATTGGGATCTGAAATACGGCAGTCTGGCTAAAATCTGGCGTGGCGGCTGCATTATCCGCTCCCGTTTCCTTCAGAACATTACTGATGCTTACGAAACTAATCCGGAGCTGAAGAACCTGCTGCTGGATCCGTTCTTCAAAGACATCATGAGCTCCTACCAGTCCGCTTGGCGTAAAGTGGTTGCCGCAGCGGTAACCCAAGGGGTACCTGTACCGGGCTTCTCCAGTGCACTTGCATATTACGACAGCTACCGTACAGAGCGCCTGCCAGCAAACCTGCTTCAGGCACAGCGCGATTACTTCGGCGCCCACACCTTCAAACGTGTGGACAAGGAAGGCGTCTTCCACCACAACTGGCTGTCTGAATAGTAGTAAGGGATAAACCGCTAATAACGGCCCGAACAGCTTCCCTTTCGCGGGAGGACGTTCGGGCCTTTTTTATTTGTGCAACCTTTTCACCCTGTGTTATGATATGACAAATGTCGCGGTTGGAGGGTAGTCATGACAGGGGATAGGGAGCAACAAAGTGAAAACAGGGCGAACCGGAACAGGAACATTATCCTGGTTGGGATGATGGCTACAGGCAAGTCAACGGTTGGCGCAATGCTGGCAGAGGAGCTTGGCTACGAGCTGGTTGATTTAGATCATGTGATTATTGAGAGTGAAGGCCGGAGCATCGCGGAGATTTTTGCGAGTGAAGGTGAGGCATATTTCCGGAAGCTTGAATCGGCAGCATTGCTGCGGATGCTTGAGGGAGAGGGAAGAATAATCTCCACGGGCGGAGGAGCGGTGCTTGTCCCCGGTAACGCCGAGATTATGCTGGCCCATGGTCTTGTAGTGGCTCTTACAGCTACTGAGGAGGCAATTCTTGCAAGGGTTAGCGGGGATCAGAATCGTCCGCTGCTCGCCGGCAACGCGCAAGAAAGGATCCGCACCATAATGGAGCAGCGCCGTGAGGCTTACCGTTTCGCGCATTGCACGGTCGATACATCGGAGCTGAGTGCGGCAGAAGTGTCGCAGCATATTTTAATGCATTACCGCGGTTGAGCTTTTAAGTGTACTTGCGGGCAGCTTAGTCTTCTGCGGTTTCGTTCCATTCAATCATCCCGCCGCTGAGGTTGGCGGTAGTGAAGCCGAACTGCTGCAGATATTCACAGACGCGCTGGCTGCGTGCGCCCGAGCGGCAGATGAAGACCACTTCAGCATCGGCCGGAAGCTCAGCGGTACGCTGCGGGATCTGGCCCATGGGAATGTGAACAGCGCCCGGAATCATTCCGGTGGCTACTTCATCATCTTCACGGACATCTATCAGACACAGGTCCTCACCTGCCGTAAGACGCTGCCGCAGCACTTCGGGTGTAATTTGTGGAATATCGTTCATGGTAAAGACCTCTTTTCTTTGAGAGAATGATTTTATGATAACACAGCATTAGATTACCATGTCAAACCCAGCACTACATATATACACTACAATTATTAAGGAGCGTTTGGATTATGGACGTTATTGTTAGGCCGACACCTACCCTGCAAGGAGAATTTGGAGCACTGTCTTCCAAAAACTACACTACACGCTACCTGTTGGTAGCCGCTCTGTCTGAAGGCGTTAGTACCATTTATCATCCTGCTCACAGTGAAGACAGTGATGCAATTCGCAGATGTATCGCTGATCTGGGAGCCGTGCTGACGGAAGATGACGAGAAAATCGTGATTCAGGGCTTCGGCCGGAATCCACGCGATGTAAAAGAATTGAATGTCGGTAATGCCGGTGCAGTACTGCGTTTTCTGATGGCTGTTGCCGCGCTGAGCCCTGAGGTAACCTTTGTGAATACTTATCCAGATTCCCTGGGTAAACGCCCGCATGACGATCTGATCAAGGCGCTGGGCCAGTTGGGTGTTGAAGTGGAGCATAACAACGGAAGGCTTCCCATTACGATTCGCGGCGGAAAGCCGGCCGGCGGTAGGATTACCGTATCCGGAGCAGTCAGCTCTCAGTATCTCAGTGCGCTGCTGTTCCTGACGCCGCTGCTTGAGGAAGACAGCGAGATCGTTGTTCTGGACGATCTGAAATCGAAGGTCGTTGTCGGCCAGACGCTGGAGGTGCTGGAGCAGGCAGGCATCGTTGTTCATGCCGCAGATGATTACATGTCCTTTAAAGTGCCGGGCCGCCAGGCCTATGCCGCCAAATCGTACACTGTACAAGGCGATTATCCGGGATCAGCGGCTGTGCTAGCAGCAGCGGCAGTCACGAAGTCGGATGTGAAGATTCACCGGCTTGCTGAACACAGCAAGCAGGGAGAGCGGGCAATTGTCGACGTGCTGCGTATGATGGAAGTACCGCTTACCCATGAGAACGGAACTGTACATGTTCAGGGCAACGGAATCCTTAAGGCTGTGGAATTCGATGGCGATGCAGCCACTGACGCTGTACTGGCTATGGTAGCGGCAGCGGTATTTGCCGAAGGTACCTCGCGCTTCTACAATGTGGAAAACCTGCGGTATAAGGAATGCGACCGCATCACGGATTATTTGGCCGAGCTGACCCGTGCCGGAGCCAAGGTCGAGGAGCGCCGCGACGAGATCATCGTCCATGGGTTGCCGGAAGGTGTAGAAGGCGGCGTGACTATTAATGCGCATTACGATCACCGGGTCATTATGGCCTTGACGGTGGTTGGCCTTCGGGCCCGTCAGCCACTGCTGATCAAGGACGCTCACCATGTGGCGAAATCGTACCCGCAATATTTTGACCATTTGCGCGAGCTTGGTGCCGATGTGGAATGGGTAAAATAGGAATAGAGTGCGGAGTCTAATAAGACTTGATCACCGCATGGGCTGATGGCCGAGGATTCGCTTGGATCGTACACACCCGTACTTTTGTGAGCGGCTTGCTTTGAGCTATATCCAAGTCTAATATGTAGGTGATCCGTAATATTCACAGGGAATCCCGGCCTAAGGCGGGGACAACTGAAGAGGGGGATAAATCACTATGAGTTTTGAAAATCCTAGCCGTGAGCAGATCGGCGATATTCTAGCCTCTGCAGGCAATATTGCTGTTGTAGGCCTTTCCGACAAATCAGACCGTACCTCGTACATGGTCGCTTACGCCATGCAGAGCCGGGGTTACCGGATCATTCCGGTTAATCCTACAGTGGACGGCGACATCCTGGGCGAGAAATGTTACCATACACTGGCTGAGATCCCGGAGCCGGTCGATATCGTCAATGTGTTCCGCCGCAGTGAATTCTGCGCTGAGGTTGCGCAGGAGGCGGCGGACATCGGGGCGCGCGTGCTGTGGCTCCAGCAGGGCATTATCAGCCAGGAGGCGGCTGACATCGCCGCTGAGCACGGCATGATCGCGATCATGGACCGCTGCATCAAGGTGGAGGAAGCCGTTACGATGCACGGGCGCAGCCGCGGGTAAATGTAAATTGGGGCAAGAAGAGGGAAGGGATTCAGGATTTGGTGCCCGGACTGCTGGGTAAACCGGTTCACGTGCGGAACACGTGAACTGGAGGCGATGACCCGGCCCCCCCTTTCCTTGATCCAGCTTAGTTTAATCTGGAAAATGCCCGGATGGCTTGTTATACTGGCAATAGACGAAGAACGTTCACTACCCGTAAGAGTAACTGCGGGCCGTGGGCGTTTTTTTATTTGCGGGAGGGGATAAGTTTGGAGTTTGAAGAGGTACATAGCTTATGGATTAGTCAGCATACATCAGATAGAATGGGTGAACGTAAAGGCAGACTTTTAAGAGGACATAATTTCGCTGAGAAGCTGTTCTTGCAGAACGTGTGGTGGCCGCTCTTTGAGTCGCTGGATTTTTTGCATCCCGAATATGAGGTGTATGACTGGAACCGTAAATCGCAGTTTATGGATTTTGCTTTTCTGCCGCAGAATGGTGCACGCATCGGGATTGAATGCGATGGGTATCAGAGCCACATTAAGGATATGGACCGCGAGAAATTCAGCTATGCTCTGAACCGGGACAACTTCCTTGCGGGAATGGGCTGGCGGATGCTGCATTTCTCCTTCGATGACATCCAGAAGCGTCCTGAAGTGTGCCGGATGCTGCTTCAACTGGCGCTCGCACCATACTTGGCCAGACATTCAGCTGTTTCAGATATTTTGTCGGCGGAAAAAGAAGTGCTCCGCCTGGCTTGGCGCCTGGCAGGCCGCTTCGTCCGAAGGATGTTACCGGAAATTTTCAGATCAATTATAGGACGGCGCGCAGACTGCTGGATAGTTTAAGTGATAAAGGGCTCCTGAAGCCTGTGGCCTCAAATGAGCGGGTAAGGTACTACGAGGTGAGAGCTATGCAGGCTGACCAAATTTGGTAGAAAGCGGATGCATGCAATAGGTGGCTCTTTTATCTGAAGGAAAAAGGAGATAAATGTAGTATGTGCAACTAAAATCGGTTAATATCCAGATTTATCAAATATAACTGTACTTCGTACAACTATAGTCTTCACTTATGCTTTAATTGGTGAAATTCGTACGAAATAGTTGTAAAGAGTGCAGTTAATATAAATTACGTGATACAGTTCCATATTTAGTTGTACCAAGTACACTTATTATGTAGCTGGAGTAGCTGGAGTAGCTGGAGTAGTTTCTGCTCAGGTTTACCCTTCCCATCCCCCGGGAGGCGTGGTATTCTAAGTGTTGCGTATTCTTTTGACAAAAACTGCTGTAGCGCTTACCATTCATTTATAGAACGAAAGGAGAGGGTCACCTTGAATTGGCTCGGATCTTTGCAGCAGTTGGGCAGAGCCATTATGCTTCCTACCATGGTGCTTCCGGCTGCGGCCATACTGCTGAGTCTGGGCAGCTTACCGTGGTCTGCATGGGGACTTTCTTCGGTATCCGAAGTGACTACATACGCGGGGCAGGGGATATTTTATTTCATGCCTTATTTGTTTGCTGTCGGAGTCGCCTGGGGGCTGTCCAATCAGGCCGGACCGGCCGGGCTTGCAGCGCTTGCAGGAATGTTTACCTATGACCGGATTGTTACCAATATGGGAAACGGGGCTGTTCAGCCTGCAACACTCATCGGAATTATCCTCGGAATTGTCGCCGGCGTGGCACATAACCGGTTCAAGAATATCAAGCTGCCAGAAGCGATTCAGTTTTTTGGCGGGTCGCGTTTCGTACTGTTGTTCATGGGACTGTTCTCTGCCTTATTTGCCTGGGTAATGCTCGGCGTTTCGCCGCTTTTGCAGGATGTGCTGGATATTTTATTCCGGGATGTACAGGCCGCCGGCGGCTATGGGGTTTTTGTATACGGGGTTTTGTATAGGTTACTTACAGCCTTCGGGCTGCATCATATCCTGAACAATGTGTTCTGGTTCCAGCTGGGCACCTTTACCACTCCTGACGGCAGTGCGGTCGTGCAGGGGGATTTGCCGCGTTTTTTTGCCGGTGATCCTACAGCCGGTGTCTTTATGGCCGGATTGTTCCCAATTATGATGTTCGCACTGCCGGCGATTGCGCTGGCTATTATTCAGGAAGCACGAGAAGACTTGAAGCCCAAGATTAAGAAGACTTTCTTGCGGGCGGCCCTCGTCTGCTTTTTGACAGGGGTTTCGGAGCAGATTGAGTTCGCCTTCCTGTTTGCTTCCCCTTATTTATTCGGTCTGCATGTGGTAATGTCGGGTCTTGCTATGGTGCTGACCTATGCCCTGGGCATTCATCACGGGTTCTCGTATTCGGCGGGAGCGATTGATTTCATCCTCAATATGCATCTCTCACAGCGTGCCTGGCTGCTGATTCCGATCGGCATCGGCTACGGCATTGTATATTATAATGTATTCCGCTGGGCGATCCGCCGCTTCCAGATTCCTACACCGGGGCGCGAAGAAGGCTCGGAGCTGGGAGATTGGGCAGGTAACATTCCGTATCAGGCACCGCTGATTCTGGAGGCTCTGGGCGGCAAAGAAAATATTGTCCAGGTGCAGGCCTGCATCACACGGTTAAGATTAACGGTACACAATGACCGATATATAGATACAGCGGCACTGAAAGGCCTTGGCTCTGCTGGAATTATCAAGCTGGGCGGCGGTAACGTGCAGGTGGTGTTCGGGACTTACTCCGAGCTGATCCGCGAGGAGATCGATAAGCTGATGCTGCGTGATCTCCCGCAGGTATTGTTCTGCTCACCGATTCAGGGCCGGATGATGCCGATTGAAGAAGTGCCGGATCATATATTTGCAGCTAAGCTGGTTGGAGACGGAGTTGCCTTTTTCCCGGAAAAAGGAGAACTGGTATCGCCTGTCTTCGGCAAGGTAATGCACGTGTACCCCACAATGCATGCAGTAGGCATTTCAACGCCTGAGGGGCTCGAGGTGCTTATGCACATAGGGATCGATACTTCGCAGCTTAAAGGGCCGTTTGAGGCGCTTGTACAGGAAGGCGACAGTGTAGAGCCGGGACAGCTGCTGGTCAGATTTGACCTGGCCTTTTTGCAGGAGCATGCAGCTTCACTTGCCACACCAATGGTCATTACCAACCCTGACCGTGTAAAATCCTGGAGCTATGCTCCATTCAAAAACGTGAAAAAGGGGCAATCGTCCGTAATGTCCGTGGTACTACATGAGAGTAATGTTGGAGGGATCGAAGCATGATACAGGGCATAGGCGCTGCAGCAGGTGTTGCCATCGGGAAGGCCTTTGTCTTGCCGAACTGGGAATGGAGCCTGCCGGATACGCAGGTGAATCCCGTGGATCTGGCCAAGGAGTTTGAACGGTTATATGAAGGCATCCGTACCTCTAAAGATGAAATAGAATTTATTAAAAAAGAATTCCGAGAGGTCGTAGGTCCGGAAGAATCGAGTATCTTCGACGCTCACCTGGCTATTCTGGATGATCCGGTATTCATGAGTGAAATCCGCGGTATTATTGAACGTCAATATAAAGCGGCTGAGGTAGCTGTTAAGGAAGCAATCGATCACTTTGTTGCGATGTTCGATCTGCTCGACGATGAGTATATGAAGGAGCGGGCGGTTGATATCAAGGATGTCGGAAACCGACTGCTGAAACATCTGCTGGGAGCACCAGAGGTAACGCTGCCGTCAGATACACAGCCGTATATTCTGGTGGCAAAAGAGCTTTCGCCTTCCCAGCTGGCTCACTTGAATCCGGTTTATGTGCTCGGTATTGTTACGATGATGGGCGGCAAAACCTCCCATTCCTCGATCATGGCCCGGGCGCTGGGCATCCCGCTGGTTGCGGGCCTGGAGAACAAGCTGACGAGCCCGATCCAGACTGGGGATATGCTGGTGATGGATGGTGAGACCGGGACGGTGCAGATTCATCCGGATGAATCCACTGTACAGGCCTACGCCGCAAGACGCGACAAGCAGCAGCGCAAAAAAGAACAGCTCGAGCTGCTCGCGACGGTGGAAGCCATCACCAAAGATGGTGCGTCTCTGCATCTCGCTGGCAATATCAGCTCAGTCAAGGAGCTGGATATGGCGCTGAAGTATGGAGCCGAAGGCGTAGGGCTGTTCCGTACAGAGTTTTTGTATATGGACCGCCACTCGTTCCCTACAGAAGAAGAACAATTTGAAGTCTACAAGCTGGTTGCCGAGAAGGTGGGCAGCAACAGCGTAGTGATTCGTACCCTGGATATCGGGGGGGACAAGCATCTGGATTATTTCCAGCTGCCGGAGGAGCAGAACCCGTTTCTTGGCTACCGTGCAATCCGCATCAGTCTGGACCGTAAAGATATGTTCAAAACACAGCTGACTGCGATTTTGCGGGCAAGCCATTTTGGAAATGTCAAACTGATGTTCCCGATGATTTCTTCGGTAGAAGAAGTTCAGGCGGCCAAAGCCATACTGAATGAAGTGAAGAACGAGCTGGATGAGCAGGGAATTCCCTATAACCATAAAATACCCGTTGGCATCATGATTGAGGTTCCGGCTGCCGTTATGATTGCGGAACTGCTGGCGGAGGAAGTTGACTTTTTCAGTATTGGCACCAACGATCTGGTACAATATGTTCTTGCGGTTGACCGGATGAATGAGCAGATTGCCCATATGTACCACCCGTATCATCCGGCTGTACTTCGCATGATCCGGATGACCGTGCAGGCAGCACGGGATGTTGGCATCGACGTTAGCGTATGCGGCGAGATGGCTGCTGATGAGCGCTCGCTTCCGCTCTGGCTGGAGCTCGGCATCCGCACTCTCAGTATGTCTCCGCAGGCGCTGCTGCGGGTGAAGCACCGCACACTTAATACTTTAGCCGCGGAAGCTAAAGAGACAGCCAAGGCTTGTTTCCGTCACCGGACAAGTCTGCAGACGGAAGAGCTGCTAAGCGCGTTCGCTGTGCGAAGCGGTGCTGCAGCTGAGGCTCCGAAAGAGAAGACCTTGTGATGATAAGGAAGCCAAAGTATATTCAGCGAAGTGAAAGGTCCGGCGGATACGCCGGGCCTTTTGCGTTACTGCTCCAAAAATGCCGTCAGCTAAAAAAGTAAACCGTTTTTACCCTAAGAGAGTCAGTATAGATAGAAGTACATAAATAGGCGCTTCTTAATGTTGTTGTAGAGGGAGGCAGAATGAATTAAGCATGGAAGACCTTATAGAAGGTGAACGGTTTAAGTATGGTGAAGAAAGCGGCCAGGCTTTTATCAGACTTGTCTCGGAGCAGAAAAGAATACTTTACGGAATCGCCTACAGCTACTTCCGGAGTGAAGCGGATGCACTCGAAATGCTGCAGGAGGCTACGTACCGGGCCTGGATGAATCGCAAAAGCCTTAAGGATCCTGACCGGTTTGCACCCTGGGTCACGCGAATTCTGATCAATTGCTGCAAAGATGAATTAAAGCGGAGAAGGCGGCTGGCTTCTGTAAAGGCCCCACATACCAGCAATGATGGAGTAATGGAAATGACCAGTGACCGCAAGCTGGACATGGAGCAGGCACTCGACAGCGTGAAATGGAAATACCGCCAGGTGCTTGTGCTGAAATATTACCGGGATATGACTCTGGCAGAGATTGCGGAAGTGCTCGGCAAGCCGGAAGGGACGGTAAAGACTTGGCTGAATAAGGGGTTAAAGCAGCTGCGTGACAAAATGAAAGGGGGGCCCTCAAATGGCCGGTAGTGAGGAAAAGCTGCTGAAGGATTATTTTGACGGATTATCCGGACAGGTGGAGGCAATGTCGGAGGTCAAATTGAATGCAGCAATACGCAGCGGGATGTCAGAACCTGTTCGTTCCCGTGTATCTGCAGTCAAAAACCGATTTGCAATAAGTATTACGGTAATCATGGCTGCTACCCTGCTCTTTACTTTCCCTTGGATCGGTCAGCAGGTGAGGCCTCACAGTGCCCAGACTCCGCCTCTGCCAGCAATGGTCCAGAGCAAGGGGGAGTTTGACGAATACCGTGTAGTGGCAGGCATTAATCCTGCTGGATACGATAACACTACCGTATTTTCGGCGATCGAAGCAGGTTTGATACAGCGCGTAAGCGGTGCTACAGCCCGGCAGAATGGATTTGTGCTGACGGTAGACGGAATTGCTGCAGACCGTATGGGGATTATTATCTTGTATTCCCTGCAGAATAATACAAAACAGAGAGCCCGCGTGAATTTTCTGCAGCTGACAGGAACAGGAGATAAGCCGGTGAACAATCTGCTTGGCTCGGCCTGGAATGCCAAGGATGTGCCGACCGGCACTACACGCGGATATGAAGTATTGCGGTGGGGTGGAGAATTCAGTTCGCTGCCGGATCAGATTACATTCGACGTAAAGCTTGGGGAGTATAAACTTGCGGATTCCGGAGATACGCTGGCGCAGCTATCTGTGCCAATCCTGCTGGATAAAGAGCAGATGGCCAAAACAGGAGAAGTCATGAATATAGGCCAAACTTTAACAATAGCGGGACAGGGTATTCAGATTGATGATGTTTACCTTTCAACAACAGGTGTTTATATGGATTATGCCTACAACACGGAGAACACCAAACAAATTTTTTCATTGCTCAATCCACAGCTTTTAATGGGCAGCAAGGGTGATTATACGAATCTGGCTTTGCTTCGTACACTGGTGGCGGAAGGGGAAAACCGCATGGTATTTGCGAACGATAACCGCTACAGTAAGCCGCTCAAGCTGCAGATCGGCGGAATTCTGGCGCTGGACAAGGATGCAACGGAGCTGATTATCGATACAGAGAAGCAGGAAATTATTAAAGCGCCCGACAATCATTTGAAGATGTCACTTTACAGCACTGAAAAGGGTTCTACAATGATTCTGGAATATCTCAGAGCGCCAGCAAAGCAAAGCTTCTACAATTCCCTGATGATAGACAGTGAGTTTACGGATGCAGCGGGTCAGGTACATTCAGCCAACCAGTTTGATATCAGCATTCCACAGCGGCAGGAGTCAGCGGAGAAAAAGTTAATCCCACTGCTGCATTATCTGGGTCTCGGCAGCAATAAATATCCCCAACCGCTGACGTTCACCATAACCGGCTATCCTAATCCAATACAGGAGACACTATCTCTCCCCATCCGCAAATAGCAGCCATAAAGCACAAACAAGCCCTGCACCCCGGTAAGCAGAAGGGGGAGGGCTTGTTTATCCTTGTGAAGACATTTAATTACGGCGGCCTATTCCCCGGCCAGCGCATCACAGAATGCCTTACCGTAAGGCGGAAGATCCGGCGGCCTACGGGCAGAAATAATATGTCCATCGGTCACCACAGGTTCATCCTTCCAGATGGCCCCGGCATTCTCCATGTCATCACGGATGCCAGGGGTAGATGTAACGGTAACACCTTTCAGAATCTTGGCCGAAATCAGTACCCATCCTGCGTGGCAGATTTGGCCAATCGGCTTTTTGGCTGTGTTAAAATCCTGCACAAGCTTCAGTACGGCGCTGTAACGGCGGATTTTATCCGGTGCCCAGCCACCCGGCACAAGAATGCCATCATAATCTTCCGCATTCAGCTCGTCCCAGGAATATTCGGCTGTAGCGGGTACGCCGTATTTACCTGTATAGGTTTTGCCTTTCTCAAGGCCTGCCAGATGAACCTCGGCGCCTTCTTCACTCACACGGTACACGGGATACCAGAGCTCCAAATCTTCAAATTCCTCATCGACAAGCGCGATAACCTTTTTACCGGTTAGTCTCATGATCTTTGTAGCCCCCTTCACGTCATCATATCCTGTTTATTCTATCAAATTTAAAATATGAAGTCATCTTGTAACATGTAAACCTTTGCTTTATTTCCAAATAAATCATTTTATGCAAATGGGAAGGGATTTGAGGCGGAGAAGGCGAATATAGCTATTGAAAAGGCGGACTCACGTGTTTTTTCAATATTGAGCCTGAGGTGTGGGAGATGTTAAAAGAGAATCTGGTTAAAAAGTCATGCGGCTGCGGCGGAATCATGACCCTACATATGCATACGCTGATTTACAGCGCAAAGATCAAAATCACTCATGTTCCGGTCTACACATGCGGCATCTGCGCCCGTTATGAACCCTTACCCTTCATTAAAAAGGAACTGGGCAAGCTGATTGGCGAATTAGGAGAGACTCCACCCAGACGCCATCTTTCCTTCGCAGACCGGAATGAATGGGCGAGTGTACTTAAGGATGCTTTTACTTCCGGCATATTTCCCGGTGGAATGACTGAGCTTGAAGAAACCATTTATAAGTCGATTCAAGGACGGATCGATGTCCTTTTGGACGTGTACCGGCTGTCAGTGGAGCTTGGTGACCATCACTGGATGGAAGAAACTGGTTCCAGACTGTCACAATTGACACTTCAATCGGCAGAAAGTGCGAAATGAAATGTTTTTTCTGCAAAATCAATGAAAATTTTTCACGAATGTTGGATTTTTCACGGACTTTTTGTTACGATAGAAGCAGGTTCAGATTATCGCTGATTTCGGCAGAACCCCTTGCTGATGTCTCCAGCATTTTTCGTTAAATTACAGCAAAGGGAATCAACGCCGCACCGATAGCCTACTGGGAATCAGTGGAGGACTTTATTGAGGAAATTGGAGATAGAACCGCGCCAGGATAAGCTTCTTGCTCCTTTGAAAGAATTTTGAAAGGAAAATGAAGCGTTATCATTGCACAATTGTACAAAGTGTCGTATCATAATTTTAATTAGTCGAACGATAAAATTTATCGCAATGGAGAGAGTAATTTGACGGTAACCATTTACGATGTAGCTCGCGAAGCAGGCGTATCTATGGCAACGGTATCACGGGTTGTGAATAATAACCCTAACGTGAAGCCGCAGACCCGGAAGAAAGTATTTGAAGCAATTGAACGTTTGGGCTATCGTCCAAATGCTGTGGCGAGAGGTCTCGCCAGCAAGAAAACGACAACCGTAGGGGTTGTCATTCCTGATATCTCCAACTCGATTTTTGCAGAAATTGCACGCGGGATTGAAGATATTGCCAATATGTATCATTACAATATTATTTTGTGTAATGCCGATAAACGCAAAGAGAAGGAAATCCGTGTAATTAACACACTTCTGGAGAAACAAGTGGACGGGCTGCTCTTCATGGGCGGAACGGTAACTGAAGAACATATCCAGGCTTTCCAGACCTCTGCAGTTCCGATCGTGCTTTGCGCAACGCGTGATGAGAAGGGGACTTACCCGTCGGTTGATATCGATCATGAGAATGCGGCCTTTGATGCTGTGAACACGCTAATCCGTCACGGACACCGTGAGATTGCTATGATCAGCGGAACGCTGCAGGATCCTGCCAACGGTTATGCCCGGTTCCAAGGCTACAAGAAAGCACTGGAAGCGGCAGGGATCGAGTATCAGGAAGACCTGGTGCGTATCGGTAACTATCGTTACGAATCCGGTGTCGAAGCAATGAAGTATTTCCTCGGTCTCAAGAAGAAACCGACAGCTGTATTCGCCGCAACGGATGAAATGGCTATTGGTGCAATCCACAGTATTCAGGATGAAGGTCTTAAAGTTCCGGATGATTTCTCGATCATCAGCGTAGACAACATCCGTATGGCTTCGATGGTTCGTCCGCTGTTGACTACTGTAGCACAACCTATGTACGACTTGGGTGCGGTAGCCATGCGGCTTTTGACGAAGCTGATGAAGAAAGAGACGGTTGAGAATCCGCGGGTTATTCTGCCGCATGAGACCATTCTCCGTTTGTCTGTCAATCATGTAAACAAATAAGATTATAGGTTCGTAGAAAGCTCCTTCGGGAGCTTTTTATGTTGAAGGAAATACGGAGGGATACATATTGAGTGAGTTAATCGGTTTAATTGGCGCAATGGATGAGGAGATTGAACTGCTGTTGAATAGTATGGAGAACAGGCAGACCACCGTTAAAGCCGGTATCAAATATTATTCGGGGGCCATCTTCGGCAAGCCTGCTGTTCTCTGCAAGTCGGGAGTAGGCAAAGTGAATGCAGCGGTGACTACGCAAATTCTGCTCGATACCTTTGGTGTATCCAAAGTGTTGTTTACCGGTGTGGCGGGCGCGGTTCATCCTGGCCTTAATATTGGAGATATCGTAATCTCATCCCATTGTATCCAGCATGATATGGATGTAACGGCCCTAGGTTATCCCAAAGGGGTAATCCCGTATCAGGAGGTATCAACCTTCACTGCAGATGAGGCTTTAGTAAAATTGGCTGAGCAGGCCTGCGCTGAGCTGAAACAGCATGCCATCACAGGAATTGTGCTGTCCGGCGATCAATTTATTGCCAGCAGTTCAGTGGTTGCTAATCTGCGAGAACAGCTGAATGGCGCTTGTGCCGAGATGGAAGGAGCGGCTGTTGCACAGGTCTGCACCATGAACGCTGCACCGTTTGTTATTATCCGCTCCATGTCAGATAAGGCTGACGGCTCGGCTCATGTGAATTACCAGGAGTTCACTGTATTAGCCTCCCGGCGTTCCCATGCCATTCTAGAATATATGCTAAGAGCATTATAACGGGGTACTCACCCGCTATTTAATACATAAAACGCTGCCTGAAGCGTACTCTGTCAAAGGTCTCTTGAGAAGACATCGGCACTTCTCTTCCAATCCGGACCATCAGGCAGTTGGCCGGATGCGAGCAGATTTCCGGATCATCGGTGGCATACCAAACCATATCAACAGTTTTCATCAGGTTTTCCATCATTTTACGGTATGCCCATACATCCAGCCCGCTGCCCTTCAGGTCCCAATGCCAATAGTATTCTGTAGTGAAAACAATACAATTCTCCAGCTGCTCCCGCTCAAACGCTGTGGCAATCAGAAGTTTGCCAAGCCCGCCTCCCCTATAAGCGTCTGCTACTTCTATAGCTCCTAATTCAATCAAGTCAGACATTCCCCCCTGTGACCATAGCTCCAGTTCATCCGGATAATGAAAGGTTACATAGCCTATCAGTATGTTATCTGTAACTGCGGTAATAACACGGCCCTCGGGTAATCCCGATATTTCAATGAGTGCATCCAGCTGTTCACGCGGCTTGCGGAAGGCATCCAGATCGCGGTGGATGTCCAGGCTTTGCAGTACTGCAGGGGACATTGGGCCGCTAATTATAATTTCTTTGTTGTGATATACGTATACATGTGAGACGGGTATTTTGCGGTGCTCCATGAATGGGCTCCTCTCGAACAACTAATTTATGGAATGTAACCGTTTCCTATGTTATACTGATTCCGACATAAATATTTCACAATTAATACATTGACAGTTTTCATGAACTAAGAATCTCGCCCTTAAAGCTTAATTCAATCTAGTAGGGGAGGCAAGAGTAATGGGGCAAGTCCATAGTGAAATTTTACCGGGCCGTGTACAAAATGCGAACATGACAGATTATTCCCGGGCAGTCAGCGAATTTCGGTGGGAGGATGTAGAGAAGGAATTCTCCTGGTTTCACACGGGCAAAGTGAATATGGCCCATGAAGCCATAGACCGCCATGTAGCAGAAGGGCGTGGTGCGGCAACAGCGCTAATCTACAGCGACTCTGCGAGAGAGGAAAGGTACACTTTCGCTGATCTGCAGGAACGCTCCAGCCGCTTTGGGAATGTTCTGCGTAAATACGGCATAGGCAAAGGCGACCGGGTATTTATCTTTATGCCGCGGAGCCCGGAGCTGTACTTTAGTCTCCTTGGCGTCCTGAAGGTTGGTGCGGTGGTCGGACCGCTGTTTGAAGCTTTTATGGAAACAGCCGTGAAGGACCGGCTGGAGGACAGTGGAGCGGTGGCACTGGTTACTACACCTGAGCTGCTAAAGCGGGTCAGGCATGAGGAGCTTCCTGAACTGCGGCACATTATTGTTGTCGGTGCGAAGGCAGATCCAGAACATGGTATTCTGAGCTACGAAGAGGAGACAGCCGCTGCTGCGGCCGAACTGGAACCGGAATGGCTAACCTTGGAAGATGGCCTTATTATGCACTATACCTCGGGCTCAACCGGGAAACCTAAAGGGGTCTACCATGTGCAGAGGGCAATGATTCAGCATTATTATACAGGCAAGATCGTACTCGATTTACGCCCGGATGATGTGTATTGGTGCACAGCAGACCCGGGGTGGGTTACAGGAACCTCTTATGGGATTTTTGCACCTTGGCTGAATGGGGTTGCCAACGTAGTCCGGGGCGGGCGCTTCAGCCCTCAGGACTGGTATAAGACGATAGAACGTTTCGCTGTTACGGTATGGTACAGTGCGCCTACAGCATTCCGGATGCTGATGGGGGCAGGCCTTAGCAGCCTGCAGGGGATTGATCTAAGCAGTCTGCGTCATGTGCTGTCTGTCGGGGAGCCGCTTAATCCAGAGGTTGTCCGCTGGGGGGATAAGATTTATAACCAGCGCATTCATGATACATGGTGGATGACTGAAACTGGCGCACAGCTGATCTGCAATTACCCGGGAATGGACATTAAGCCAGGCTCCATGGGACGTCCGCTGCCAGGTATTGAAGCGGCGATTCTGGATGACCGGGGCAACGAGCTGCCCCCCTATTCGATGGGGAACTTGGCGATACGGACCCCTTGGCCTTCTATGATGGGAACAATCTGGAATAACAAAGCTAAATACGATGAATATTTCCGCATTCCGGGCTGGTACATCTCCGGTGACTCGGCTTATATGGACGATGAGGGATATTTCTGGTTTCAGGGGCGGATCGATGATGTTATCAATTCATCTGGTGAACGGATTGGCCCCTTCGAGGTGGAGAGCAAGCTGATAGAGCATCCGGCAGTGGCGGAGGCGGGAGTTATCGGCAAGCCGGATGTGCTGAGGGGAGAGATCATCAAAGCATTCATCTCTCTGCGGGAAGGCTACCTGCCCTCAATGGAGCTTAAGGATGAGATCGCTGCCTTTGTCAAAGCAGGGTTATCCGCACATGCGGCCCCCCGGGAGATTGAATTCAAGGATAAGCTGCCGAAAACCCGCTCGGGCAAAATCATGCGCCGGGTGTTAAAGGCCTGGGAGCTTCATCTCCCGGCTGGAGACCTGTCGACAATCGAAGATTAGGCGTACTTAAGCAGCGCATACCAAAAACACCGATTCCCGCACTTTCGTTAGGAATCGGTGTTTTTGCGTTCTGAACGGCCGGGCTGGAGCGGTTACTTTGTTTTCCCGGCACCTTTACCACCGGCAGCAGCATTATTGCCTCCGCCAGCAGCATCGTTTTGTCCACCGGCAGCGTTATTACCTCCACCGGCAGCGTCGTTCCCCCCGCCGGCTGCGTTGCTGCTGCCGCCAGCGGCGTTATTACCACTGCCAGTTGGTACATCCGAGCTGCCTGGATCCACAATAATCATCCCGGGGTCTTCGGTTCCTTCGGGTACCGTGCCTCCGTCAGGAGTCGGATCAGTTCCCGGCAGCGCTTCTGGTGTCGGCGTTACCTCCGGTGTCGGAGTCGCCCCGCCGGTTACGCTGCCTGAAGCTGTCTCATGGCCGGCTACATCTACAGCTGTGACGTAGAAGGTAGCATTTACGGTCTCTGGCGTTCCGGGTGAGAAGACGGTGTTTTCACCAGCGGAAATGACCGCCTGCTTCTTGAATGTACCTCCGTTTAACGAGCGGTACAACCGATAGCCTACAACGTCTGATGAGCTGCTTGGTGTAAAGGTTATAACGGCTTTACCAGAGCTGTAGGAGACATTAACTCCACCTGGAGCCGCGGGTGCGTTTCCGTCATCAACACGCGGATCTACTTCGGTTGGGAAGTCGGTCTTGGCATCCTCCGGCAAATAGTATTCCAGCGGTTCATGCTCTTTCATAGCCGGGAAAGCAGCTAGCAGTTCTTTGACCAGATCCTGAATCGGCTTCTCGCGTTTGACGACGATTTTCTCCTTCAGGAAATCATCCGGTGTGCCTTCCAATGGCAGATAGTTCACACCGCCATACGTAATATATTTGGCTTTGGATATGCCGTCATCGCTATCTTTAGGGACATATTTGGCATTGAACAGATCTGTTGTGAACTTGTCGGTCAGATCCGTGGGCAGCTTGCCGCTGTATGCAGAGACTGTCTTTTTGACAATACCCTCAGGCTTAGTGAACGCTTTGGTTACGAACAAATCAGGCTGTTTCTCGATCACCTTGTTCATTACCTTAGTCCAGAGTGTCTGTGCCTGCCGTTTTTGGGCATCACCCTGGAGGGTGTTGATCTGCTCTTTATAGCCTACCCACATCCCCAGTGTAACATCTGGTGTGTAGCCCATAAACCACACATCTCCATAGTTCTGTGTAGATCCGGTTTTTCCGACAATCGGCACTTCTTTGAAATGCTTATAATTGCTTCTTACCGTACTTGCTGTACCCTCGGTAATAACCGTACGCAGCATGTCGGTCATAAGATAAGCCGTCTGTTCGGAGAATACCTGCTCCGGATTCACTTTATGCTGATACACGATTTTACCTTGCGAATCTACGATCTTCTCGATCATATAGGCGTCGTTAAAAGCGCCTTTGTTGCCGATGGAAGAGTAGGCATTCGTTAATTCTTCTACGGACACCCCGTAACGCAGCCCCCCGATAACCCCGGTTTGTGCATTATAGTCGTCCTCCTGAATGGTGGTAATGCCCAGTTTTTTAGCAAAAGCCCATGAGGCTTCGATTCCTACCTTGTCGTTAAACAGTTTAAGAGCAGGCAGGTTCAATGATTTGTTGAGCGCATAACGTGCTGTAACGAGCCCCTGATAACGGTTATTGGCATTCTTTGGAATATGGAATCCCTTGGTGCCGTCCTTCAAAATAATCGGAGCATCGTCCAGGATACTGGCAGGCTGAATCAATCCGGCGTCAAGCGCAGGCAGGTATGCGGCAATCGGCTTCATGGTGGAACCCGGTTGACGAATCATCTGCGTGGCGTAGTTCATCTGCTCGATATTAAAGTCACGGCCTTCGATCATCCCGAGAATCGCTCCGGTTTTGTTATCGATCATCATGCCCGCAGTCTGTTCCTTGCCTCTTGATTTACTGTCCTTCGTAAAGTTGTCACTGTCTTCTGAAATGCTGTGCATCGCACTGTACACTTTTTTGTCAATCGTGGTGTATACGCGGTAACCGCCGGTCATAAGCTGCTGGCGTGCTTCCTCGAGAAGTACGGTATCATCATTAGAAGCGGCGGGATCTGCTGCATCGGTCTTGTTTTCATTCAACGACAGCAGGATCTCGGCAGCTTTGCGCTCCGTTTCAAGCATCAGATAAGGATATGTAGCGTACGCTTTCTTCGTGTGCGGGGCTAAAGAAGATTTGATGTCGAACAGCAACGCTTCATCATATTGCGAGGTGGTGATTTTGTTCTCTTCGAGCATCCGGCGCAGTACCAGCTTCTGGCGTTCCATGGCACGGCCAAAGGCAGTCTCGTTGAATTCGCCCACTCCGTTAAAAGCAGAGTACTTGGAGGGAAGCTGCGGGAGCCCCGCTAAGTATGCGGCTTGAGCGATATTCAGCTTGTCGAGATCATCGAGCCCGAAAATCCCTTTGGCTGCAGCTTTAATGCCGTATACATTGTATCCGTTAGATCCGTTACCGAAAGGAACCTTATTAAGATAGGCCGTAATGATTTCCTGTTTGGACAAAAAACGCTCCAGCCGCAAAGACAGCAGGATTTCTTTTACTTTGCGGTCCTCTGTGCGGTCCAGGTTCAAAAATACACGTCTAGCCAGCTGCTGGGTGAGTGTACTGCCTCCGGTCTGAACGGATTCATTAAGCAGCTTCTGTTTGACGGCACGCAGGGTACCGCTGAAATCGACTCCTTTATGGTTATAGAAATTATTGTCCTCTATAGCGAGGACGGCATCGATCACTAGCTGCGGGATATCATTAAATTCAATAAGCCTGCGGTCTTCTTCAGTGCGAAGCTGACCAATAGGCTGGCCGTCACGGAAATAAGCAAAGCCGGTGATGGCGTTCTGGCTGACTTGCTGCTGAATCAATTCTTCGGAGCGCACAGGGTCATCTTTCACTATGGAAGTGACATAGCCTGCCACGGCACCGCCTGCAAACAGCATGCCCAGGATGCCGAGTATAAACATCCACTTTACGACTGAACCGAACCTGCGGAGCCAGGATCTTCGCGCGGGACGCTGTTTTGCGGTCTTCTTCTTGTTCTCCTCAACCATCGACGATAATCCTCCTTTTAACGGAACTATTATAGCACAAATTGCCGGTTTTGAATGCGCTTCTGCCCGGAAACCGGTTATCGGAGCTGTTGACTTATTAAACGCAGATGTGGTATTAATTTACTCAATTGGATATCATAAAAGCATTGAAGGACATCAGTAGAAGGGATGCCAAGTGTTTCAGAGAGCCGGTGGGTGGTGCGAACCGGCAGCAAGCCCCTTTGAATTACAGTCTGGAGCTGTCCGGAGGAACATCAGGCGCTAACGTGCTTGCCTAGTAGTCCGGAACCGGGGCGTACCCCGTTATCGCAATGAAGTGAAGGATTACGGCTGCGTCCGGACGCGGCTGGATCTTTAATTAGGGTGGTACCGCGAGTCTTTTGCTCGTCCCTTTGTGGGATGAGTGAGAGGCTCTTTTTGTGTTGCTGAACTGAAACGATGAATTTTCACGTTGCACGGACAGATTCTTAAGGAGGAGTATTTATGAATTGGAAAGACTTAACACCCCCGCAGCAGCTTGAAGTCGAGCGGCAGCTGGAAGCGGTCTCACGTGGTGCAATGGAAATTGTACCGCAGGAGGAATTGCGAGGCAAGCTGATAAAGTCTGTGGTGACCGGGGTTCCGCTGAATATAAAGCTGGGGCTTGATCCCTCGGCGCCTGATATTCATATCGGGCATACGGTCGTACTTCATAAGCTGCGCCAATTTCAGGAATTTGGACATGTCATCCAGCTGATCATCGGAGATTTCACCGGACGGATCGGGGACCCTACAGGTAAATCTGAGACGCGGAAACAGCTAAGTGAAGAAGATGTATCGCGTAATGCCATGACTTACAAGCAGCAGGTGTACAAGATCCTTGATCCAGAAAAGACACAGATCCTATGCAATTCGGATTGGC
This sequence comes from Paenibacillus tianjinensis, assembly GCF_017086365.1. NCBI lineage: Bacteria > Bacillati > Bacillota > Bacilli > Caryophanales > Paenibacillaceae > Paenibacillus > Paenibacillus tianjinensis. Next base: position 2,467,976 of record NZ_CP070969.1, read on the forward strand.
TGAGTCCGATGACTTTTGCAGAGGTAGTGAACTTATCGGCAAAAGTAACCGTGGCGCGGATGATGGAGCGGGACGACTTCACCAAACGTTTCCAGGGAGGCCAGGCCATCAGCATTCACGAATTTTTCTACCCGCTGATGCAGGGGATGGATTCGGTTGTGAACAGGACGGATATCGAGATCGGCGGTACGGATCAGAAATTCAATATTTTGATGGGACGCACCTTGCAGAAGGAATTCGGGGCGGAACCGCAGGTTGTCATGCTGATGCCGCTGCTCGAAGGGCTGGACGGAGTGAAGAAAATGAGCAAGAGCCTCGGTAATTACATTGGTATCGATGAAGAACCAAATGAAATGTACGGGAAGGCGATGTCTATTCCGGATGAGCTGATGACCAGATACTATGAAATGGTTACGGACCTTAGCAATGAGGAGCTGGATACGCTTAAGGAAGCTCTATCTTCCGGGAAGGCACATCCAAGGGATGTCAAAATGCAGCTGGCCCGTACCTTTGTACGCATGTTCCATGGTCAAGCAGCAGCGGAGGCCGCGCAGGAGCATTTCATCACCGTCTTTCAGCAGCGCGGGCTGCCGGAGGATATTGAAACTCACACTATTTCGGCTGATGTACTGGAGAATGGCACGCTCACGCTGGTCAAGCTGCTGATCCTCCTCGGTTTTGCAAGCTCTAACAGTGAAGCAAGACGGAGTATCCAGCAGGGATCAGTGAAGCTGAATGGGGTGAAACTAGAGGACCCAAACGGGGAATTCAAGCTGCAAGACGAGGATATCATTCAGGTAGGCAAGCGGAAGTTTGCTAAATTGAGCTTGTCATAATGGGATCGGCGGATGCTCTAAATAATCTTCATTGGTTAATTCATAATCAATAAAGGATTGCAGCTCACCAAGTTGGTTGCGCCTGGTATCATAATGAACAGCACATTCCCGGAAGCCGATCTTCTTATATACATGCTGCGCTCTGTAGTTCTTGAGGTTCGTATCCAGCTGGATTGTGTGGATCCCCTGCTCCTTGAATAAGTAGCGGATTAACATCTTCAGAAAGGCAGTCCCGTATCCCTGGTTCTGCTGGTGCAGCAGACAGATTTTGATGCCTATCTCTACAGTGTGGGGAGCAGTCTGCCTGCAGCTCATCTCTCCTGCAGGGATGCCGGCAATATCGAGTATATAACGGCGGTGATGTTCTTGTCCGGAGCTGAGATTATCTACTACTTCATCGACAGTAATGCCAAGGCCGTTCGGGAAGCCTGCGTGAGCCATGACGAGACCGTCGTTCCACCAGTTACACAGAATTTGGGCGTCGTCCGCAACTGCCTGGCGGATTATTAAAGTACCGTTTCTTAAGAGCATTCTAGTTCCTCCAATTCATCCATTTTACCTAAATGTACCATGAGCCGATTTTTTGGAGGAATGGAAAGAATGAGTTAAACTGAAATTGAACGTTCTTGGCCCGCAGCCCGATATAAGTATTTAAAGAAGAGCACAAAAAAAGCCTCCGGATAACCGGAGGCTTTGCTTGATTCGCGTAAACGCGAAATCTTAACGGTTGTAGAATTCGACGATTTGCTTTTCATCGATATCTTGGGACAGCTCGGCACGTTCTGGCAAACGGATGTATTTGCCTTCGAAAGAGCCGTCAGCATATTCCAGATAGCCTGGAAGGTGGGAACGGTTATCCAAAGCTTCTTTGATCGAAGTCATGGAGCGGCTTCTTTCGCGAAGTCCGATAACGTCGCCTACACTTACACGGTAAGAAGCGATGTCGACTTTTTTGCCGTTAACAGTTACGTGGCCGTGGGATACCAGCTGACGTGCGCCTGCACGGGAGTTAGCAAAACCAAGACGGTAAACCAGGTTGTCCAAACGGCTTTCGAGCAGGAACATGAAGTTTTCGCCCGCGATACCTTGGAGCTTTTGTGCTTTGGTGAAGAGAGTTTTAAACTGTTTTTCACCCAAGCCGTACATGTGGCGCAGTTTTTGTTTTTCCAAAAGCTGCATTCCGTAGTTACTTACTTTTCTGCGTTGGTTAGCGCCGTGCTGTCCTGGTGGGAAAGGGCGTTTCAGGTCTTTGCCTGTACCGCTAAGGGAAATGCCCAGACGGCGGCTGAGTTTGAATTTAGGTCCGGTGTAACGTGCCATGATATAGTAGACTCCTTTATAATTGAAATTTCATGTTAGGGCCTATTTGTGCCGCAAATCGTATCCGTGAAAGCGTGTAATTGGTTTCACTCTGCCGGGGAAGTTCAGCCGCTGCCCTGGCAGTAACGAGATGCGTGAGGGTGACACAACGTTACGCCCAGTAAGACTTGTTACAGTCTTGTTCAACAATAAATATTATATGAAAACAATATATAATGTCAAGCGCATCTTTAAAGAGATTTTGTCTATCTTTGTCGTTAGTTCTTTGGTCCTAAAAAAAATCCCGGTATTCAGGAAAATATAATGCATTGCAGGAAAAAAGAGAGTAAAATATAGCTAATTAGATGTTATCGGAAAGAAATTCATTTGAGATGCAAAGGGGATCCTTTTTATGTCGGAACAGGAAGCATATGGTCGTAAAGACAATCGTATGCTGTTGCAGGACACGATGCAATCAAGCGGAGAGTTCAATGATCCCGCCGCATGGCTCAAGGCAACGGATATTGTATCTTATGATTTCCCGTATGCAGCCGAATTGATTGCAGAGAGCTTCAGAGAATGGTGGGGCCAGGCTGTCCCCCAATTCGCAAAGCTGTGGGAATGGTGCGTGCTGAGTTTCGAAGGGAAGTGGCTTGAGGCCATTGACGGGTCCGGAGCACGGAGTGAACGCTGGAAAGCGCAGTGGGAAGCTGAGGCGGCATATTCTATTCGCTCCAGAAAGCTTTATTCGGCAGAAGAACGGACATCTGAACCAGCGATGGTGCTGCTGACGATTCCCGTATTTACCAGAGGTCTCGGAGAAATATTTGCCCTGCTCGGCTGCGCAATGACGGCAGAGCAATATGAACAGGGGGGAGTGCATACGGCTGAAGCGATGGCTATGCATTTCCAGACCTGCTTTTACCACAGATTCGAACATGTTTTTGTGTCTGATCTGGCAGGTGTGCATCAGCAAGCGGAACGGGAAAGCAGCCGCCGGTCATTGCTGTTTCAGATTGTTCAGCGGATGCATGACAATATAGATGTCAATGCTGTGCTGACTGAAGTTATCGACAGCATCTCGGCGATGTATCCGGGAGCCCGGCTGGATCTTTTCATGTCACAGGATCACCGCAGTACTCATCCACAAGTCAAGCCGCTTCCGTTCCGTTGGGGGGAGGAGGACGTCTGCGCCAAGGCCTTCAAGGACGGGCGTGTGACCCTTCACGCTGGACCTGATAAGAGGTCTGTGGAAATCGGGCTGCCGCTTGGAGGTAAGCAGGGAGTATACGGTGTATTTCATATGGTGCTGGACAGGCCGGCATTTCCCGATGTAGATCTCCGTTTTCTTTCTATGGTAGCAGATACTGCGGGGACTGCTTTTGAGAACGCCAAGCTGTATGAGCGCTCTAATCAGCTGATCCGTGAGCTGCGGATGAGTAATGAGCTGACCCAGCGCCTGAACCAGAGCTTGCGTCTCGGAGATATTTTTCAATATGCGTTTGAAGAGCTGCTGGAGATGTTCGATGCGGATTACTGCTGTATCCTGCATCTTAATGAAGAAAAGGGCGGCCTCGAAGCGATTGCCTGCAATTACCTGCCGCTTCGCGGTGAGATTATTGATGCGGGCAATGGACTCGGGGGGAAGGTTTATACCACGGGTGAGCCAATTATAGTGTCTAACTATAGTAATACCGATGAGACCTCATCCAAGCTTATGCAGGCAACACACTCACAGTCACTGATTGCTACTCCGCTGAGTGTCGGGGGGGAAGTGCGTGGAGCGATCATGCTGGCCCACCGTGAACCGCAGTTCTTCTCCTATGACAGCTTCAGGCTGCTGCAGGCGATGGCCGGTCATATCGGACTTGCCGTAGGCAACGCGCGTCTGCATGCAGAGGTTCGTTACCTGGCGAACCGGGACAGCCTTACAGGGCTGTATGCACGCCATTATCTGGACGAGGAGATCAAGGAAAGACAGTCCAAGGACTTCTGCGGATCCTTGATTGTCGTCGATATCGATCAATTCAAAATGGTCAACGACACCTACGGGCATCAGAAAGGTGATAAGATTCTGAAGCAGGTTAGTGAAATTGTGAAGTCCTCGATCCGCCAGGGTGATATCGCTGCAAGATGGGGCGGAGAGGAACTGGCGGTCTATCTGCCGCAGCTGGGAGTTCAGCAGGCTGTGTTTGTGGCTGAGCGTATCCGCAAACGGGTGATGGGTGAAACGGAGCCCCGTGTTACCGTATCCTGCGGAATAGCGGAATGGAGCTGGACTGATGATAGAGTAAGTGTAGAATCCCTGTTCTACCGGGCCGATATGGCACTATATGATGCTAAGAACAACGGACGTAATCAGGTAGTGATCGACTGTAAAGAAGCAGATCTCAATGTGAAGAATCCTTAGGCTTAAGCCGCAAGGGTTCTTTTTTTTGCCCGGGGAAGAATGTAAGTATAAGCAAAATGTGAAAGGAGAACCTATAAAAGATCGTTCAGGCGAGAAGTGCAGTCTCATCCGCTGAACCTTCCACAATAAATCACTCGACCGGGAAAGGCTTGAATGCCATGAACATACCTAACTATCGGTGTAAGAGAAAGGTTTCATTCATAATGATATTGCTGCTTCTCAGCGGCTGCGGGGCCTTAAACGGCAAACCGGCTGGGGAAGAGCTGAACCTGGTTCTCGCCGGCATGGATGGCAGCGACGCGGTATCTTTTGAGGGAGCGGCGGCGCTGCTGATCGGCGGACAGCCCGTTTCCGAATCGGCGCTTTATTATGGAGGCAAGATTGAGGACCATAACAAGGTTAGTCTGTATTCACTGCTGCCTGATAAGCCGGGAATGACGAAGGCGGCAGCACAAGAAGGCCTGAATAAGCTTGAGAAGAGCCGTTCGGCAACTCCTGCATACTACACTCGGCTTGAGAAGAAAGACGGGGAGTGGCAAATACAGTCTGCTGCATCCCCGGAATCCGGTGCAGGTAATCCGCTCGCTGCACTGAACCCTCTCCGGCAGCTGGAAGAGCTGGAACATTTGGAGAAGCAGGTGACAGAGGAAACAGGCTCGGGCAGAGGGAGCAAGGTACTGCGGATTCAGCTGAGTCCCGGAGAAGCAAGACGGCAGCTTAAGGCAGAGCTTGAGCAGGAGATGCAGGCTATCCGTCCGGAGGCAGGCAAGGCCCAGGATACCGCTGGGCGTAGGACTGAGGTTGCTGCAGCTATGAATACCCTTTGGGTGCAAAAGGAGAATGAGCTGCAGCAGAAGCTGGCTGAAGCGGAGATCACGTCTGTGTATTTCTTGAAGGTGGACAATAAGCGCAATCTGCCCAAGCGGTTAACCTGGACCCGTACAGTCAGTTATCCTGCTTCAGCGGACCCTGCGGAGGTCGAAACCTATGTGACCAAGGTGGATTTCTACGGGTATCACTGAGGGGCTTCTGAAAGGGAAACCTTGCGCTAAGTAGCGGGCGTGCTACAATAGAACAGTATGTTTATTTTCTGCAGGAGGAAGGAAGAGAGAAAGATGAAGGATCCAAGAATTCAAAAGCTTGCGGCAAACCTAGTAGGTTATTCCGTAAACGTGCAGCCCGGTGAGAACGTGCTCGTCGAAATGATTGGCAGTGAAAGAGATTTGATAAAAGCGGTGGTGGAGGAAGTCGGCAAAGCCGGAGGTCATCCCTTTGTGCAGCTGACAGACCGTACAGTCCTGCGCAGCATGCTTCAATATGCTACCCCTGAAGGCCTCAAAGCCTGGGCGGACATTGATCTGAACCGGATGAAGCAGATGGATTGCTATATCGGAATCCGTGCAGGTGAGAATGTTAACGATCTGGCAGACGTGCCGGAAGAAAACATGAAGCTGTACAACGCTCTTTATTCGCATCCGGTACATAGTGAGCAACGCGTTAAGCATACTAAGTGGGTTGTACTGCGTTACCCGAATGCAAGTATGGCTCAACTGGCCAATACCACTACAGAAGCTTTTGAGGACTTTTATTTCGAGGTGTGCAACCTGGATTACGCCAAAATGGATAAAGCACAGGACGCACTGGCTGATCTTATGCGTAAGACGGATAAGGTACGTATCGCAGGACCTGGTACAGAGCTTACCTTCTCCATCAAAGGGATTGGCGCAGAGAAATGTTCCGGCCAGAAAAATATTCCTGACGGCGAAGTGTACAGCGCCCCTGTCCGCGATTCCGTAAACGGTACAATCAGCTATAATGCTGCGACCCTATATAACGGAATAACGTTTGAGAATGTGAAATTCAGATTCGAGAACGGTAAAATTGTTGAAGCGACCAGCAATGATACTGTACGCCTCAACGAAATTCTTGATTCCGATGAGGGTGCGCGCCATATCGGTGAATTTGCCATTGGCTTTAACCCTTACATCCTGCATCCGATGAAGGATATTTTGTTCGATGAGAAAATCGCCGGAAGTCTGCACTTTACACCGGGCCAGGCTTATGATGTAACGGATAACGGCAACCGTTCTTCCATCCATTGGGATCTTGTGCTGATTCAGCGTCCGGAATACGGCGGGGGCGAGATCTATTTTGATGATGTGCTGATTCGCAAGGACGGCATTTTTGTCATTCCTGAACTTACAGGTCTGAACCCTGAAAACCTGAAATAAAATGTAATAACAAGCAGAGTGTTCTTATGTTCTTAGTGTATTTACAGAAAACACCTTGCGCGAGTAAGCGGATTCAATGTATCATGGAATTGGTTACAAATGAACAAGCGTACTAAGTTTTTCTAATCAAGTTGCGGAGGGATTCCTATGTCCAGTAACAATGCGGCAATCGTGGATATTGCCCAAACGGCAAGCCAGTTCAACTCATCTATCGTTCTTCAGGCGGACAACAAGTACATTGACGTTAAGAGTATCCTTGGATTATTTACTACTCTGGTTTCCAGTCAAAGTTACGAACTTCATGTTCATGGTACTGATGCCGAAGAGGCTAAGAAGGCAATGAGCGAAGTTTTTGCCAAACATGGTCTGAAATTTACAGTAGTTGCAGAGTAATCTATTCAAATCTGAGACGTCCTGCCCTAAACGGCAGGGCGTTTTTAGTACATATCAGAAACTATAGATTCAGAGTTCCCTCAAAGGTTCTGAATAAGCTTCAATGGAAAGGCCCTGCTTTGTGGGGTTATTTTGTATACTTGAAACTGAATTCTTGTATTGGGTCCGAATTTCGACTAATATTAAACTAAATAGCAGTAGCAGCTGTAACTTTTGGACATGGGGGGGAAAATGCATGACTTCATCGGATTTGCAGGAACAGCTTAACCTTAAAGCCATCACTCTTCTACAAGAAGATGCCGATAAAATTCAGAAGCTCATCGAAGTGCAGATGGAGAATCTGGCAACTCGTTACTGCCCTCTCTATGAGGAAGTGCTGGATACCCAGATGTACGGCTTTTCAAGAGAGGTTGATTTTGCGGTCAGAGCGGGTCTGGTGCCTGAATTTACCGGCAAACAGGTATTGAGTGAACTGGAACGCAACTTGGCTGTGCTGTATGAGGCTCTGAACCAAAAAGCGAAAGAGCGCGAGAATTAGGCTGAGCTTCCGGGCTGATCATAAAAACGCACATGAGGGCCTGCCGGCCGCTCATGTGCGTTTTTTGTTATGCTGCTTAAGATGTAAGGAGCCCGCGCTTAAACCAGATAAAAGGAAACGCCGAGGATCAGGTACACTGCCAGCAGGAGCAGTCCTTCATACCAGTTGGTCGCACCGTCCTGAATGATTGATTTAGCAATAAACACAGATACGGCGATGGCCACAATTTCAATGGTGGTAAAGACGATATCCATCGTATTCCCCATAAAGTAGCTGGCGAAGATGAGCACAGGGGCTACGAATAAGGCGATCTGCAGGCTGCTGCCGACAGCGATTTCCACTGCTGCACCGATCTTGTTCTTCATCGCCAGCATGATTGCAGCGCTATGTTCAGCCGCATTACCGATAATGGCTACGAGGAAGGCACCGACGAACAGTTCGCTGAAGCCAAAGCGTTCAGTTAACGTCTCCAGCGTACCGACCAGCCATTCACTGACAAAAGCGACCATTACAGTTGCTAATACCAGATAGATGATCGACTGTCTCATGGACCAGGCCGGCTTGTGCTCATTAGGCAATTCTTCCTCAGAGTCCACAGTGACATCAGCCAGGTATTTCTTGTGTGTGATCATTGAGAAGATCAGCCAGGCCATATAAGCTGCAATGAGCAGACCTGCGACGACAAGACTGAGCACATCGGTGTCTCTCTCTGTGATCGAGTGGGTGTTGAAGAACATAGCAGGAACAAACAGGGCAATGACTGCCACGATCATCAGCGAGCCGTTCAAGCCGGCCAGGGTAACATTAAAATTCTGAACCTTAAACTTCATCCCGCCGGCAAAAATGCTGAGACCAAGCACTAGCAGCAGGTTGCCGATGATAGAACCGGTAAGACTGGCCTTTACCATGTCAAAGAGTCCTTCCTTGACCAAGAAGAAGGCGATGATCAATTCGGCAGCATTACCGAAGGTGGCATTAAGAAAGCCGCCCAGCCGCTGGCCTGCATAGTGGGCTACACTTTCTGTGGCTCTGCCGAGAAAGCCAGCCACAAATACGACTGCAATCGCGGATAATACGAACTGCAGAGTGTGGTCCCAGTCTGCATAGTGTCCGATGGCGCTTAAGATAAAAGTGATTATCAACAGCGCTGGAGAAATCCATTTTTTCAAGTAAGACACACCCCAGTTTCTATATGTAGGTTGAATTCATAATTCAATATACCCAAATTGATCCACTGTGTAAACGGGTGTGATAGAAAGTCATTTGCTTTTTAGCCTGTTTTCGAATTACAATAATTGATAATGAGTGTAGGGGGGATATGGCATGGCGGAACAACTTCAACTTGAAATGGGAAATATACGGATATCCAATGACGTCGTCTCGAAGATTGCCGGATTGGCTGCGCTGGAGACTCCGGGAATTGCAGCCATGTCAGGCGGATTGTCCGAGGGATGGGCGAAACGCCTCAGCGGTAAAAACGTGCAAAAGGGCGTTACTGTTGAAGTAGGACAGCTTGAAGCCGCAGTGGATTTACGCATTATCGTGCTCTATGAAACTCCGATCCATGAAGTCTGCCGGATGCTTCAGCAGAACGTCCGCGAGGCTGTGGAGAGCATGACCGGACTTCATATTGTTGAAGTCAACGTTAAGGTGGAAGGCGTAGCTTTTAAGAATGATGAGATTTCGTAAGACAGCATACAAAAAGGCAGTCCGGAGGTTATCCGGACTGCCTTTTTGTATGCCTTGGCTAAGGTAGTATATGTAGGCTTAGCGTGCCCGTACTTGTCTGACTGTGGTCACTGATTTGGTTACTTCTTCTTTGGCCGGCCGGTTAGTCTCGCGGGAAATGCTCAGCATGATACCCATACAGAACATAGTGATCACGAGTGATGAGCCGCCGTAACTGATAAATGGCAGCGTGACCCCTGTAAGCGGAATAGTTTTGGTAACACCGCCGATATTAACGAAAGCCTGGATCGCTATCAGGCCCATGACCCCAATTCCGACTAGGGTACCGAAAGGATCGGTACACCTTAGGGCAATCAGAATGCCCCTCCAGATAAAATACAGATACACCAGCAGGAAAATCGTTGTTCCGATAAATCCAAGCTCTTCACCGATCACGGCAAAGATAAAGTCTGTATAGGGATAGGGCAGGTAGTGCAGCTTCTGAATGCTCTGTCCGAAGCCGGCGCCGCTCGTTCCGCCTTCACCAAGCGCCATTAGGGACTGAATGATATTGTAACCACCATCTTCGGCATCCTGAAACGGATCCAGAAAAGCTTCGATACGGTCCTTTTTATAATTCTGGTCGGCTGCAACGGTTTGGGTATGCGGTGACAAAGATTCAATAGCAGTCTTGGCTCCCATGACGATCCCGACACCTAGTACGAGCAGCGCAATGGAAGCGAGAATATGCTTCATGCTGGCCCCTCCGGCATAAATGACCAGACCGCTTGTTGCTACAAGGATTAAGCAGGATCCTAAATCCGGCTGCATCATTATTAACCCTGCAACGATCCCTACGATAACCATTACCGGAATGTAGCCAGTGCGCAAGTCTCTCAGCCGCTCGCCTTTTTTGGTAATCAGTGCCGCAAGATACAGAATAATGGAGATCTTGGCCAGCTCGGTGGGCTGAATACCAAAGCCTCCGATATTAAACCAGCTCTTGGCGCCATTTGTACGCTCTGCAAAGGCAACGAGAAACAGCAGCAGAAGCGTTAGAAGAAACATCGGAGCATACCATTTCTTGAATTTGCTGTAATGGACATTCATTACGAAGAACATCACAACCGTGCCAACGACTACCCATTGCATCTGGTTCTTAAAAAAGTATAATGGATCATTGCCGAATTTTTCACTTGCCAGAGTCAGGTTGGAGCTGGAACTGAACACCATGACGAGTCCGAACCCGACAAGCAGCAGGGTGAGAATAAGTAACTGGAAATCGGGCGTTCCTCTTTTGGGCGGGCTGACTTTTTTACTCGTCTTTCCCTTCATTGTACTCAAGCTTCAAGCAGCTCTTTCAGCTCGAGAATCCGCTGCGCGGCAGTATCCAGTATAGGTTGTGGAACCGGAGAATCATACTCCAGGCCGTGGGGAAAGGTAGCCTTGCCCAAGTAAACGGCTTCAATGGCGAGTATGCTATCGGGTTTTTCCAGCTTGCCTTCGACAGCACGTGTATTCACCCGCAGGAAGTATTCTCCGCCATTCTGATGGTCTTCAATCTTACAGTCGTAAGTGGCGCGGTAATATTCCCATTGCCAGCGGATGAATCCGGCTTTGGCCGCGCTCTCGTCAAGATAAAGAAGGTCGCTTTTTAATCCAACGAGGCCAGTGTTCTCAAATATCATAGCGAACATATCCCCCTTATGAAGTATAATGATTATTTTGTAACCGTAATTATTAATGTTCTACCTCATGATAGTATGTTTCCGGGGGATGCGCAAGGTAGGCGGGGCCTATCGATACACAGTTTTTTGCGTTTCTGCTACAATATAAGAAATATAGTTCTTTGCGGCAGGAGACCTGCGCAAACGCTGCGTTTGCAGGTCTGCCGGAGCGGGCTATGGAAGAAGGGAATGGAAGCGATATGGAGAATACGCTATTAGAACAGCTGCTTCCGGATATGGTCGCTTGGCGACGCCATCTGCACATGCATCCGGAGCTGTCTTATCAGGAGAAAGAGACATCAGCTTATGTAGCCGCCCGATTGGATGAATTCGGTATTGAAGTCATACGGAGCAGTGCCGGCTTCGGTCTGACCGGGATTCTTAAGGGGGACAAGCCGGGAAAGACGGTAGTCCTGCGCGCCGATATGGATGCACTGAATATTACTGAAGAGAGCGGAAGCGAATATGCTTCGCAGAACCATGGGGTTATGCATGCCTGTGGGCATGACGGACATACAGCGATGCTGCTTGCAGCAGCTTCCTATTACAGCACCCGGCGTGCGGAGCTCCGGGGGGAGCTGCGCTTCCTGTTCCAGCCTGCTGAGGAAATCTGCCCTGGCGGAGCAAAGGACATGATTGCCGAAGGGGTGCTTGAGGGGGCAGATGCAGTTTATGGCCTGCACCTGTGGACACCGCTGCCGCTCGGTACGATCGGCAGTGCGCCGGGACCGCTGATGGCTTCGGCGGATGAGTTTTTTATTGATATCACCGGTAAAGGCGGACATGGCGGCATCCCTCACCGCACGGTAGACAGTATAGTAGCTGCAGCGGCGCTTGTAACCCAGCTGCAGACGATCGTCAGCCGCAATGTTGATCCGCTGAAGCCTGCCGTTCTGAGTGTGGGAACGATCCAGGGCGGATCTGCACAGAATATTATTGCCGAACGGTGCCGGATTACAGGTACGGTCCGGGCTTTTGATGAGGAGACCCGTTATTTGATCCGCCGAAGAATCGAAGAAATGGCGGTTTCTGTAGCTGCGGTATACGGGGCAGAAGCGAACGTGGATTATATGATGGGGTACCCGCCGCTCGTCAATGACGAAGCAGAGTTCAACAGATTTTTCCGTGTTGCTCCAGAAGCTCTTGGAGACTCCATAAATGTGATCCGGATGGAGAAGATTATGCCGGCTGAAGATTTTGCCTATTATGTCAAGGAGATTCCTGGCTGCTTTATTTTTGTGGGGGCCGGCAATCCGGACAAAAATGCGGTATATCCGCATCATCACAGCAAATTCGATTTCGATGAGGATGCAATGCTGCATGGTGTGAAGCTGCTGGTAGCACTGGCTGAATCCTGTCTTCATGAGTAATTCGTATTCTTGACGCATAAAGAGCATCGTTCGGGGAGAACCTACTTCCGTAGATTACTGAGCAGACAGGAGGTTCTTTTTTGAAAACAGTCCAGGAAGTAATGACAACACAGCCTGCAGTAGTGACGCTGCAAGACAATATTTATGAGGTTGCCGTCAAAATGAGAGATTTTGATACGGGATTCATTCCTGTAGTTGATTCAGAGACGGGTAGAAAGCTCATTGGTGTGATAACGGACCGTGACCTGGTGCTTAGAGGATATGCAAACAAGCACTCAGGCTCTACCTCCGTTGAGACGGTCATGAGTAAACCGGTGACCTCGATTGCAGAGAGTGCATCTGTAGATGAAGCGGCTGAAATTATGGCCTCCGGACAGATCCGCCGCCTGCCGGTAACACGTGATAACAAACTGATCGGTATCGTATCGCTTGGCGATCTGGCCGTGAAGCGTATCTTCGCAGATGAAGCGGGAGAAGCGCTGAGCGAAATTTCGCAACAACAGCTGCATTGAATAAGCAAACAGGGAAGCTCATGTCCGCATTCGTGCGGAGGTGGGCTTTTTCCTGCTTTATTCTGACTGGAAATCATACAGATCTGACAGCTTGTAATGTTAAAAGACAGGAGGGGACCCTATGACTGGGACAGGGTCATGCATTATCCGCAAAGACAAAACAATCCTGCTGGAATGCGGCCATCCGGAATTTGAAGCGGCGAGAACGGCACTTGCTGATTACGCCGAGCTTGTGAAAAGTCTTCCTGCCTACCACACCTACCGGATCACACCTCTGTCGTTATGGAACGCAGCATCCGGCGGAAGGACAGCTGAAGAGATTATTGCCAGCCTCCAGGGATTGTCCCGATGGGGGACACCGGCCGGGCTGGAGGAAGAAATCCGCAGGCTTATTTCCCGGTATGGAAGATTGGAGCTACATGCCCATGTGACGGACAACCGGCTCATGATTCTTCGCACAGATTTGCCTGCTTTGCTAGATGAGCTGGGAGAATTTCTGGTGCTTAGCGGGCTCCAGTTGAACAGATCCGGGCTCATGGAATGTGAATGTCCTGCGGTGAATCGGGGACTGCTGAAGCAGGAACTGACCAGACTCGGATATCCTGTAATCGACATGGCAGGCTACCGGGAAGGCCAGAGACTGAACCTTGCCTGGAAGGAAAAAGAATTCCATGAAGGTGCTTCTAAAGCAGAGGTCTTCGGGCTTCGGGATTACCAGTGGGAAGCAGTCCGCCTATTTCATGGCAGTGGCGGCAGCGGTGTTGTTGTCCTGCCCTGCGGGGCAGGCAAGACGGTGGTCGGACTTGCCGTGCTGGAGAAGCTGCAATGCGAAACGCTGATCCTCACTTCGAGTACAACATCTGTGGGACAATGGCGGGAAGAACTGCTGCAGCGGACGAATCTGGAGGAAGAGGAAATCGGGGAATATACCGGTGAACGCAGGGAAGTGCGGCCTGTCACACTAGCTACTTATCAGATGCTGACACACCGGAGCTCTAAGGGCGGTCCGTTTGTTCATATGAACCTGTTCAAGGAGCGTAACTGGGGGCTGATCATCTATGATGAGGTGCATTTGCTCCCGGCTCCGGTGTTCCGGGCTACCGCTGACATCCAGGCGACACGCCGCCTGGGGCTGACTGCAACTCTCGTCAGGGAAGATGGCCGTGAGGGAGATGTCTTCTCCCTGATTGGCCCCCGATGCTACGATCTTCCGTGGAAGTCGCTGGAGCAGCAGGGATGGATTGCGGCTGTGGAATGTGTAGAGGTCATTGTGCCGATGGAGCCTGCCCTAAGGAGCCGTTATATTTATGCCGGAGGGAAAGAGCAGTTCAGGCTTGCTGCAGGGAATCCGGCTAAGGCTGAAGAGGCGGAGAAGATTATAGCCGCGCATTCCGGAGCGGCAGTGCTCGTTATCGGCCAATACCTGGATCAGTTAGAGGCTGTAGCGGACTTCCTGGATGCCCCTTTGATAACCGGTAAAACGCCGCAGCGGGAACGTAATAAGCTGTATGCGGCATTTAATGAGGGGAGCCTCAAGGTTCTGGTGGTGTCTAAGGTTGCTAATTTTGCCGTGAATCTGCCGGATGCCTCGGTGGCAATAGAGGTTTCGGGCGCTTACGGCTCGCGGCAGGAAGAGGCTCAGCGGCTGGGCAGAATCCTGCGCCCTAAACCGGGTGAGAACAAGGCGTATTTCTACACACTTGTAACCGGTGACAGCCGGGAACAGGAATTTGCTATGCGGCGCAGGCTGTTTCTGACCGAGCAGGGGTATGAATATGCCATTAGAGCGGGAGACCAGCAGAAGGAGGCGGTACTATGATGACCCCGAGTCCGCCGGCACAGGAAGTCCTGAAGCGGATCTGTGCGGCCTATGCCGCCCGGCCCTTTGCGGCGGAGAAGCTGGAGCGGCATAGGCCTGAGGCGCTGTGCCGCGCCGAACTGCAGCTGGCCATGATGGAGCTGCGCCAGGCAGGGCTGGTTGAGCTGCGGCAGAAAATCTGGGGGGAGCAGTTCTATCAAATCCCCCCACAAGAGTTGGCAGCTATTCAATGGTGCTGCTTCCCTTATACGCCCAAGCCGTTATCTGCAGAAGCGGTAACGGTGGAGTGTCCGGCGGATGCAGGCCTGGCCGGGCAGCTGTTCCAGGCGCTGGTCTTCACAGCACAGCAAGGGCTTCCTCTGACTGCTAAGGGGAGCATCCACAAAAAACAAGCCAGCCGTTTGGCTGCACTGCTGCCGGTACAGGATAAGCATCTGCGCGGGCTGTTTCCTCCAGCTGCTGATAGTGAAACGTGTCCGCTCGCGGTTACAGTAATGGTAGATCTGATGCTGGTTCTGGGCTTGATAGAACGCCGAGAATCAGCTTATTTTCCTGACATGGAGAAGCTTGAGAGCTGGCTTGGGCTCAGTGAGCCGCAAATGACAAGTGTTTTGTATAACGTGATACTAAACCGTTATGGAATAGACGGGCCTGCACCACAGCATTTCAGATATGTTATCTCTTCCCCGGCTTTCGCTAAGGGCAATTGGTATCCCTTGGGTGATGTTCTGGAATGGATGTCCCAGGTTCGGCTTACGGCTGAGCAGCCATTAGAAGCTCTCCAATCGGCATGTCTGGCTTGGCTGGGTATGCTGGCCGGATTTGGCTGGTGTGAGCTGGGGTATACAGAAGGTGGGGCATGCTGCTTCCGCTGGACAGAGCATAAACCGCTGCTGGTTACGGGTAAGATGTTGGATTCTGACCCTAAAAATCTGTCCAGCATCTTCGGGGAAAGTGAAGGGCAACCAGTAAGCGGCGATGAAGGCCAGTTTATTGTCCAGCCGGATTTCGAGGTGCTGGTTCCTCCTGACGTGGATTACCGTCTCCGCTGGGGGCTTGCTTGCTGTTCAGAGCTGCTCTACGTAGATGAGCTATGGAGCTTCAAGCTAAGCCGGATGAAGCTGGAGGAGGCTGCTGAACGGGGGCAGACGCCAGAAGCGGTCATCGGCTGGCTGGCTTCCCATGCCAGAGGAGGATTGCCGGCCCAGGTAGAAATGTCTTTGAGGCAATGGGCCAGAAGCATCGGCCGGACGGCCTGGTCCGAAGTGATTCTGCTGGCTTGCCGGAGCGAAGCGGACGCTGCTGACATCGCCGCCCATCCCCGGCTGCAGGGTAGCCTATCGCGGGTGGGACCGCTTCATTTCATCGTACAGCATGACAGCACTGAGCTGGTCCGCAAAGAACTGTCGGCCGCCGGACTGGCCCCGCCGAGAATCATCGGCGGTCGTGAAAGGGAGGTCCCACCGCAAAAGATGGTTTACTTTATGGACAATAAAGTTCCGGTAACTGGCATTTATACGCTTCCTGTACAGGAAGCGCAAACGGGCTTACTGGGTGGAGGGGCCGTTCTGCAGCCTCTTCCGCTTCCATCATCAGATACGGAGAGGCTTATCCTGCCCGGTGAAGACACAGTACCGCAAATGTGGCTCCGGGAATGGCGGGAGTATCATATTACTACAGCTCAAAAGGTGATGGAACAGGCTCTGGTATGGGGAATCAAGGTCCGTTTGTCTTTGGAGGGACAAATCTGCGATTTTATCCCCGAGCAGCTCCGGGGTAATCCCTGGAGGGTGACCGGAGGCCTGCTGCCTGCCGGCACAGAAGAGCGTGAAGATGCGGAGCTGGCTGCCGGGGACTGGAAAGAGATGAAGCTGCTGATTCCGCAGAAGCGGAGAAATTCCTCTTCTGCTTAAGCAACTGGTTATGGTATGATAAGGTAGTCTACGATTTCCTGTAGAACATTAACACAGAAAAGAGTTGAAGTTCATGAGCGTAGCGGAATTAAATACGGTCGATATGGCCGAAGTGCTGACATACGCCTATGAATTAGGCGATATGATTAACCAATCCGCCGAAGTGTCGGATTATTTATACTGGAAAGGGCGGGTTGACGCCAATCCCGAAATCCAGGCCATAGTCAAACGGCTTCAGAATAAGAAAGAGCTGTTTGAAGAGACACAGCGGTTTGGACATTTTCATCCGAACTATCATTCGGCCAAGGATGAAGTGACGGCTGTAGAGAAGGAGCTTGAGCAGTTCGAGGAGGTTGTCCGCTTCAAGCAGGCGGAGGCGACGCTGGATGATATTCTACATTCCATGTCTGAAGCAATCGCGTTCTCGGTATCGGACAGCATCAAGGTTCCAAGCAATGACCCGTCGCCGAAGGGCGGATGCGGCAGCGGAGGCAAATGCTCTTGCGGATAAGCTGCCTCTAAGAGGGAGAGAAGGAAAGGGCGGATGAGCTTATGTTTGCGGAACGGACAGGATATATTGTTTGGGTTAGTGATGTCAAAGCGGCACGCAACCTGGAGAAATACGGGACACTGCATTATGTATCCCGGAAAATGCATTACGCCGTAATGTATGTGAATGCGGAACGCGCCGAGGAAGTCATGAAGACCGTCCGCAGACTCTCATATGTGCGTAAGATTGAAAGATCATACCGAAATGAATTGAAGACGGAATACACCAGCAACGGACCGGACAAGACCCGTTACTATGGATTGTAGGATGTGCTGATAGATCATTCAGATGCAGGCGCCCACTGGTGCCTGTTTTTTTTGTTTCATGTGTGAATAATGTGTTAGGTTTGGTGTTGGAAGTCCGTGAAAGAGTATACGTTATATTGATTATGTGACTATTGAGTAATTATAGATAACACATACTCCGAATATAATAAAATAAAAATGAATTCCATGTAATTTAAATTGACATTTGTATAACCCTGTCATACTATGATCGAAGATAGCAGACAATCCAATATGATTTAAGCACAGACGCTTCTTAGGCATGCATCGAGAAAAAAATGCAGGGCTTTCGGCGTCTTTTTTCTTTTTTTGAACTTCTCAGGAGGGGGCGGTAAGTACGGATACAGTCTGCTCGATGATAAGTGTCGGGATTGATATTGGAACCAGCACAACAAAATGCATTTTCAGCAGGCTGGAAATTGAACGTTGTTATGGAGCCTCAGTGCTTCCGCAGTTCAAGATTACCGGGCGGAAGGTGATATATGAAAGCCCCATGTACAGCACGCCCCTCCTCAGTGACGTGGATATCGACCACCTTGCACTCCATGCCATCCTGGCTGGGGAGTATGAGAGAGCCGGATTACAGCCGGAAGATGTGGATACCGGGGCCGTAATTATTACAGGTGAGACTGCTGTGAAGCATAATGCGGATCAGATTGTACACTATCTGGCCCGATTTGCCGGTAAATTTGTCGTGGCTCAGGCTGGGGGCGATTTGGAGGCTGTGCTGGCAGGTAAAGGATCGGGGGCGGAGGCACGTTCACTGGAGATTGCAGGCCAGGTCGTAAACATCGATATCGGAGGCGGAACAGCGAACTGCGCATTTTTTGCCGGCGGAAGCTGCGCGCGTACTATCAATTTTCATGTTGGCGGACGTTTGATCAGACTAGACTCACAGGGAAAGGTGCTAAAACTGTTCCCGGTCATTGCGGAGTGGATGAGTAGGGAGGGCTACGGGCTGGAGGAAGGGGATCTTGCAGACTTGGAGCAGCTTAGGGAGATTACCGGCAAATGGAGTGACATGCTGCTGGATACTATCTTGAATCCGCGTGATCCCAAAGTTTGTCCTCTTGTTTATGGCCAGCCTGAAGAAATAACGGGCACAGCAGAACCTGTGTCTGAGCTGTGGGTCTCTGGGGGCGTGGGTCTGCTGCTGGAGCATCCCGGTACACGCAGCCTGGCGGAAGCCGTACGATTTGGCGACATTGGCCCGCTGCTGGCTGAATCCCTGGTCAAGGCCGCGGCGAACTACTCCATTAAGCTGAGAACCACACCGGAGGCGCAGCGGGCGACCGTAATCGGCGCTGGAGTCCATACAACGTCACTTAGCGGCTCGACTGTATTTGTAGACAGCGGACTGTTGCCGCTGCGGAATATTCCGGTGGTAAAGTTGAGCCTGCCGGAACAAGCGGAGGGAGACCTGGCCGGGCTGGCTGCTGCAGTGGAGAATGCATTTGCGGAAGGGAAACGGAGATTTGGCACAGGTGTTCCCGCAGATTTGCACTTTGCTGTATCTATTCCGGGTTGCATACCCGAAACCTACCCGGTAATCCGCCGGATTGCTTCCGCCGCGGCAGAGGCTTCTCTCCGGAATGGAATGAAGGTGATCATTCTGATCTGTGAGAACGATATAGCCAAGGCAGTCGGGAATGTGATCCACTTGCTTACCCGTGGAGAACAGCGGTGCATTTGTCTTGATCAGATTGCTGTCAGACACGGTGACTATATTGACATCGGCTATCCTCTGGACGGGGACTGTATTCCGGTGGCAGTAAAAACCCTTGTTTTTCAGCCGTGAATAAAGGAGTTGAAAGGCATGAAACTAACGGTCTCCCTGCTGGGTGAAAGCTACCGGTTCCATGATTTAAAGGAGCTGTTTGCCAAGGCGAATGAAGAGAAGTCCGGGGATCAGCTGGCCGGCATCGCTGCGGATCATGCGAAAGAACGGATGGCAGCCAAGCTGCTGCTGGCTGATTTGACCTTGGCCGATATCCGCAACCACCCGCTGCTACCACCAGAGGAGGACGAAGTATCCCGGGTGATCGAAGAGGGGGTGGATGAGGCGGTGTATGAGCAAATCCGCCACTGGAAGGTGGGGGATCTGCGGGAACAGCTGCTATCACAGGAGGATGCACAGGTACAGGCAATCGGTAGAGGCCTTAACAGCGAAATGGCTGCAGCGGTTGCCAAAATTATGTCCAATCTGGATCTGATCCAGGCCTCCGCCAAATGTGAGGTGCTTACCCGATGCAACACTGTCCTCGGACAGAAAGGCAGGCTGGGCAGCCGGGCCCAGCCCAATCACCCTACCGATGATCCGCAGGGAGTCAAAGCCTCAATCTATGATGCGTTAAGCTACGGGGTGGGAGACGCGGTGATCGGCATTAATCCGGTCATGGATACAACAGACAATATAGTGCGCCTTTTTCATGAAACGATGGAGGTTATCACAAGATGGAACATCCCCACGCAGAACAGCGTTTTGGCCCATGTGACTACCCAAATGAGGGCAATCCGTAAAGGCGCTCCCGCGGATCTGATCTTTCAGAGTCTGGCCGGCACCGAGAGCGGTAATGCTTCCTTCGGCATCAGTCTGCGGCTGCTGGAGGAAGCGGATCAGCTGATCCGCGAGTCAGGGACGGCGAAAGGCGAGAACCGCTGGTATTTCGAAACGGGCCAAGGCTCTGAGCTATCCTCCGGAGGGCATCACGGCATGGACCAGGTCACACTGGAATCCCGCTGCTACGGTCTCGCCAAACGCTTTAAACCGTTTTTG
Source organism: Paenibacillus tianjinensis (assembly GCF_017086365.1). Lineage (NCBI taxonomy): Bacteria > Bacillati > Bacillota > Bacilli > Caryophanales > Paenibacillaceae > Paenibacillus > Paenibacillus tianjinensis. The sequence continues at coordinate 2,488,302 of NZ_CP070969.1, forward strand.
GTCAATACAGTGGTCGGGTTCATCGGTCCGGAGTATCTCTATGACAGCAAGCAGGTGATCCGCGCCGGCCTGGAAGATCATTTCATGGGGAAAATTCAGGGGATTCCGATGGGCGTTGATGTCTGCTATACAAACCACATGAAGGCTGACCAGAATGATATGGACAATCTGTCCGTACTGCTGGCGGCCGCCGGGGTTAACTTTTTCATCGGTGTACCGATGGCTGATGATTGTATGCTCAATTATCAGTCCACCAGCTTTCACGATATTGCCACCTTGAGAGAGCTGCTGCGCCTCCAGCCGGGAGCTGAGTTTGCCGCATGGGCGGAAGGCATGGGAATTCTGCAGAACGGACGGCTGACCAGGCGGGCTGGGGACCCGGGGATATTTGTGTAACGTGAGGATTAAGCGGTGTATGGAATGAGAGTTAACGGTAATGCTGAAGCACCTGAAACTTTAAGGAGGGAGATCCTATGGTTAACAGTGAGGTGGACATCGTTGAGTGGTTAAAGCAAACAACACCCGCCAGAATCGGGACTGGCCGGGCAGGAACCCGGCCCACTACAGCCGAGCAGCTGAAGCTGCGCTGTGACCATGCGGCGGCAGTGGACTCGGTTTACGGTAAGGTCAGCCAGGGGCTGCTGGAGGAACTGGGGTTATTTTCCGTGGAGTCGGGTGCTCTGGATAAGGAGCTGTATCTGCGGCGTCCTGATCTGGGCAGATTTCTGCCTGAGAGCAGTCTCCAGACCCTGAAGCAACGCTGTATACAACAGCCGCAAGTGCAGATTGTAGTATCGGACGGACTCAGCGCAAATGCGATTGAGAGCAATCTGCGGGACATCTACCCGGCGCTGCTGGATTCGCTGGAGGTGCTCCAATTGTCCGCAGGCACACCGTTTTTTGTGCTTAACGGCCGGGTAGGCTGCATGAATGCCATCGGCGATATCCTGCATCCGGAAGTAATAGGGCTTCTGATCGGGGAGCGTCCGGGATTGATCACCTCTCATTCAATGAGTGCGTATCTCTGCTACCGGCCCGGCTATGGAATGACTGATTCCGAGCGGATCGTCGTTTCGAATATCCACCAGGGAGGTACCCCTCCTGTTGAAGCTGGAGCTTATCTGGGCGGGCTGATCGCCAAAATATTGGAGCAGCAAACGAGCGGTATCGGCCTTCATCTGTAGCCGCTTAGAATTCCCCGCAGACACTATGCATCTGACCAAAAACGTAGGTTTTGCCAGGGAGGTGAGGAAAATGGTTCTGGGTATCCTGTGCGTTCTGCTGCCTTGTCTGGTCATAATTGGCATTACACTGGCAGCAAACAAAAATATCCGTGAATTTGATGAGTCCACTCATGAAAGCTTTTTGGGGTAGATGCCTCGCAGCATCCATTATGTGAACCGGGAGAGGAAGATGGACATGAATCAGATGAAAGATGAGCAACTGCTGCAGGACAAAAAGGATTTAAATAAATTCGGCTATGCCCAGGAGCTGCTGCGCAGTATGGGCGGCTTCTCCAACTTTGCGATCTCCTTTTCCATTATCTCTATACTCACCGGCGCTGTCTCCCTTTACGGCCATGGCCTGACTTACGGCGGTCCGGGGATGATGGGCTACGGTTGGCCGCTGGTAGCGCTGTTCGTGCTGCTGATAGCGGCTGCGCTGGCTGAACTGGCTTCTGCGATTCCTACGGCCGGGGCACTGTATCACTGGGCTTCGGTGCTGGCGAACAAACGGTGGGGGTGGTACACAGCCTGGATCAATCTGATCGGCCAGATCGGGATTGTTGCCGGCATTGATTATTCCGCTGCGTTGTTCGCTGATCCGCTGCTGTCGGATGTCTTCGGCTATACCTCGACGGATACCACGATTCTAATCACGTTTATTGTTATCCTGCTCACCCATGGCATCTGCAATCATGTCGGTATCCGCATGGTCGCAAGATTGAATGATTTCTCTGCCTGGTACCATATTGTGATTGCCGCAGGACTGGTCGTAACACTGGCGCTTTTCACTAAATCCGACCTCCAGCCGGTCAGTTATTTATTCAAAGTTGGAGAGACGTTCTCCGACAAGCCGTATGCCTTTGCCTTTCTGATCGGGCTGCTGCAGGCACAGTGGACCTTTACCGGCTATGATGCGTCCGCCCATACCATTGAAGAGACGGTGAATCCGCGGATCCGCGCGCCTTGGGGAATTTTCACCTCGGTAGCCTATTCGTTTGTTTTCGGATTTATTATGCTGGCCTTTGTGACTTTGTCGATTCAGGATGCTGGCGCGGCTACGGCGGCAGACAATGCTTTTATATATGTCATTAGCGAGGCGCTCGGCGGCACTTTCGGCAAAATCATCCTGTGGCTCATTACCCTGGCAATGTGGTTTTGCGGGCTGTCCTCTATTACCTCCTTCTCCAGAATGATGTACGCCTTCTCGCGGGACAAAGGGATGCCGCTAAGCAGACACTGGGCGGAAATCTCCAAGAAATACCGTACACCGGCCAAAGCGATCTGGCTGTCGGTTGCCCTCTCTTTTCTGCTGGCCTTTATTGATTATATGATTAAAATCATCAATCCGGAGGCTACCTACGGAACGTTAGTATTTCTCACGGCTGTAAGCGTGGTCGGGCTATATGTGGCATACGGCATTCCGATCTTCCTGAAGCTGCTGGCCCAGCGCAAAGGCTTGTTTCAGCCCAAACATCTGGGACCATGGAATTTAGGGAAATACAGTACTATTGTGGCTGTGCTGTCCCTGGTGTGGATCGTGTTCATCAGTGTCATTATGATGATTCCGCCTAATCAAAACGCCGCCTATGCAATGTTGGGCATGATGCTGATCCTGGTAATGATGGATTTCACGTATTACCGCAAACATTTCGAAGGACCGCAGGCTGCACTTCGGACCTCCATGGCGGACCTTGAGCGAAGAGAACAGGAATTGGAGCTGAGCTCCGGCCAGGGAACGGGCTCTGCCACCACGCTATAGTGAAACTACATACCTTCCGGCTAAGTTTTCCTCTGCCTGCTGCTGCGGGTGGAGGATTTTTGTGTCTAATTGTCGAGATTTGGCAGAGTACTTTATCGCAGCTTAATACTTCCCATATATGCTTGTAAAAAGAGTGATAAAATTCACGAAGAAAAGTATATAGGTGATGAGATGAATAAACAGCGGACACTGTCCCACAAATTAGCGGTAATTCCCCAGTACCTCCAGCATTTAAACGGCAGGCTCAAAGGGGAAGTCAAAGAACTAGGCCAATTATCCGCATTGCTGGATATTATGAATAATGAACGTCTGGATACGTTTTTCCAGCCGATTCTTCAGCTGCGAACCGGGCGGACACTCGGGCATGAAGTACTTAACAGGCCCCCTGCTTCGATGCATTTCCCGACTACCGAGCATTTTTATGAGTTTGCCGGACGGACGGAGCAGATGTACAGGTTCGAACAAAATTGCCGCAGGATGTCATTTACGCGGTATATGGAAAGGCTGCCGAGGACGGAGGCCGGGAGCGGTAAGCTTGTTTTTGTTAATGTCCATCCGGGGGTGTTGGATGACGCCCGCCATAAAAGCGGGGAAACACTAGCCTTGCTGCAGTCGCTGGGATTGTCCCCGGAGCGGATTGTTTTTGAGCTGACTGAACGGCAGGCGGTGCAGGATTATATCGGCTTTGAAAAGGTGTTGTCCCATTACCGTGAGCAGGGCTTCCGGATCGCTGTTGACGATGCGGGTTCCGGGTATAACAGCCTAAAAACGCTAGTCTATTTGAAACCGGAATTTATCAAGCTGGACAAATCGCTGATCCGTGGAATTCACGGCAGCCGGGAGCAGCAGGAGCTGCTGGAGCTGGTCAGGGAATATGCTGCACGCTCAGCAACCCGGGTAATCGCAGAAGGGATTGAAACGGCGGAGGAGCTGCTGTTTCTACAGCGGTCAGGCATCGATTTCGGACAGGGCTATGCGCTGGGCAGACCGGCACAGCTTCCGGTACAAGGAGCCTTGCCGCCGGGTTCCATTCAAGCTGCAGGAAGAGGAGGATACAGCTATGTTTCTTCAGATCGGTGAAATTGCTGAGCAGATACCGGAGATTTCCCCGCATCATAAATGCGAGTATGTAGATCAAATCTTCAAAACAAGCCCCCGGCTCCAGGGAGTGTGCGTTACTGAAAACGGACAAGCCGTAGCCTTGATCATGCGCATCCGTTTTTATCAGCAGATCGGCACTTTGTACGGTTATACGCTTTATATGGGCAGACCGGTGGAACTGGTTATGGACCGGAACCCGCTGGTGGTTGACTACAAGACACCGATTACTGAGGTCAGCCGATTAGCTATGGACAGAAGCGAGGAGCATCTATACGACTACGTGCTTGTAACACATGAAGAGCATTTATTCGGGGCGGTTAGCGTCCGTGATCTGCTGCTTAACTTTGCCGAGATTCAGGCGGTTGCGGCCAGCTTTCTCAACCCGCTCACAGGTCTGCCCGGCAACCTCAGCATCAACGAATGGATGGTGAAGTCGCTTTTGCAGGAACAGTTCAGTGTGCTTTACATCGATCTGGATCACTTCAAAGCGTATAACGATACATACGGATTTAAAGAGGGCGACCGGATGATTCAGGCGGCAGCTGAGATACTGAAGCATTCAGCCCTGCAGCTGGAAGGGTTCCTGGGCCATATCGGCGGAGATGATTTTATCATCTTTATCAATAATTATCAGTATGAAGACTGCTGCAAGAGGATCATTAAAGAGTTCGAAATGGCTGTTAAAGGCTTCTATAACCCAGGTCATCTTGCACAGCAATATGTACTGGCGGAAACCCGCTCGGGGCGCATGGAAAAAATCCCGCTGGTCTCTATTTCCGTTGCTGTAGTGACAAACCGCTTCCGCCAGTTCGCAACGATCGAAGCCCTTTCCGAGGAAGCGGCGCGGGTTAAGAAAAGATGCAAAATGATCAAAGGCAGCAGCTATGTGGACGATTCTGACTTTGTTGCCAGCAGCTCCGGCAACTAACACAGGCAGTTCTCTGCGGCGGAGTAGGGTTAGTACGCTTGAACAAGCTGCGTCTATGCGGTAATATTGACAACAATAAGAGCATGCTAGACCCTTTCGGTGGAGAGTGATGAGAATGCATGGCAAAGGGCTGGAGTCGTGGGGGGCGTTCGAACCCTTCCACATCATGCTGAATGATTACAGGGTCGCTGATATCGTGATAACTTCTCATGCCCAGAGCCGCTATTTGGACCGGGTAAGCCAAGGCGAAGGCAACGGCACTAGTGGAGAGATTGGCGCATGGTTGTGGCAATGTCTGAAACAGAACCGGATAAAGCCATATTTGCAGAGCAAATACAACGCGTTCCTGATAGATGAGGATACCGTTGTGATTGCAGAGTTCAAGCAGCTGGAAGGCGTCACCAGCCTTTCCGGACGTCCGCTGCATATCATGGTCATCATATCCTTTCTGGGGCGGATCTCAGCGACTCCACAACTGCGGGATTTGCAGACGTATTATTCCAGGCTGCGGAATTCCCGCCGGATGAAGCTGATGAAGAAGCGCCGCAAACGCAGATAGTGCACAGCGATTTACAAAGAAGGCATGCGGCTGAGGCTGCATGTTCTTTTTTTGAGAGGAAGTCTCTACTGAAAGTTAAAATGAATTGCTATTTTTGCTGAACTAAAGAACTGCCAATGGCAGAAGTAGCGGAGGTGAAGTTTGGAACTGTAGGAGCGTTAGCGATCGCCTTTATGTTTGGATTTCAACCGTGGACAACGGTTTTAATCAGGAAATCCAAACATAACAGCGACCGGAAATCCAAACATTCACCGCAGTCCACGACCGAAGTTGGTTGGATATAAAAAGTTCTGCTAATGTAGCAATGAAGGAGTCCTGAACGCATGAATTTTCATCAGTTACATATTTTTTATACCGTTTCCGAACAGGGAAGCTTCTCGGCTGCGGCCCAGAGATTGCATATGACACAGCCTGCCGTGACCATGCAGGTGCAGGCGCTGGAGGATTATTTTGGTGCCAAGCTATTCGACCGCTCCAGTAAAAAAATCGTCCTCTCCGAAGCAGGGCAAGTCCTTCTGCCTTATGCACGGCGGAGTATCCAGCTGATCCGGGAGGCAGATCAGGCCATGTCGGCGTTCACTCATATGCTGGAAGGGCGGCTGCAGCTGGGTGCCAGCCTGACGATTGGCGAGTATGTGCTTCCGCGGCTGCTCGGGCCATTCGGTAAAGCCTATCCGAATATCTCTATTATGATGAAGGTGATGAACACTTCGCAGATCATAGAGGAGATTCATAAGCATCAGCTGAATTTCGGGCTGATTGAGGCCCCGGTATCGCATCCGGCGATGGTATTTGAACCGGTCATGGGCGATGAGCTGAAGCTAATCGTTCCCTGGGAGCATCCGTTAGCGGACCAGGAGGAGGTTACGCTGGCTGAAGCGCTGCAGTATCCGTTCGTGCTGCGTGAACAAGGGTCGGGAACCCGTAGGGTGATGGAGGAGCAAATGCTGGACAAAGGGCTGGATCCGGGAGCAATGCGGGTGGTGATGGAGCTGGGCAGCACCGGGGCTGTTAAGTCAGCTGTGGAAACCGGACTAGGCATCACGATTATCTCAGCTTCTTCGGTCAAGCATGAGGTCACTCTGGGGTTGCTGAAAATTGTGAATATTTCAGATGCCTCTTTTAAACGGCAATTCTATGCGATTCATCTGAAATCAACGCTGCTTCCAATCTCGGCGGTCACCTTTCTGACTTTTCTGCGTGAGCATACGGATGAATGGTAATATTCTGAAATGTATATAACATAGGGGGGAGTCGGAGGAATGGCTGTATTCGTGCGGGGAGAAAAGGTTGTACTGCGGGATCTGACCGAAAGCGATATACGTAAAATCTATTATTACTACTATGAGGCAGAAGACCAGGAGTTTCAGCGCTGGGACGGACCCTATGAACCGCTGGAAGAGCTGAGCTATGAACAATTCGCCGGGAAATATCAGGGGGCATTAGCCCTTGCTGGAACGGATGAACCCCGGAACCGGCTGATTATTGAAATCGATGGTGAGCTAAAAGGTACGGTCGGCAGATACTGGGTGTCGGAGGCTACGAACTGGTTCGAAATCGGCATCGTTATTTTTGACTCCCGGTACTGGTCAGGCGGTTACGGAACTGAGGCGTTCAAAATGTGGATGGCCTATCTATTTAATTCGCTTGATACCGTACGCCTCGGTATAGGCACCTGGTCCGGCAACGTCCGGATGATGGGTCTGGCTGCTAAATGCGGTATGGTAGAAGAGGCGCGTGTCCGTAAAGCACGTATCGTGCGGGGCGAGTATTATGATGCCATCAAAATGGGGATTCTTCGTGAAGAATGGGAGTCGGCAGACAAATAATAAATCTTGGGAACGGAGGTGGCAGTTATGGGGAACCAGCAGGATGATAATTTGTTAAAAGAGGACATTAAGTCTGAACTGCAGGGGCGCGCTGATTTGCATACGCATTCTCAAGCATCGGACGGCATGCAGCCGCCAGCGGAGAATGTACGGATTGCCTATACCAAGGGGTTGTCGGCTGTAGCGATTACTGATCATGATACGGTCAGCGGTGTTGCTGAGGCGATAGAAGAAGGCTTGAAACTTGGAATTACAGTAGTTCCAGGCGTTGAGATCAGTACCCGTGCTGAAGGCAAGGAAATCCATGTACTGGGATATTATGTAGATTTCGAGCAGGAGCGGTTTCTCTCACGGCTTGCAGCACAGCGAGATACCCGGGCGGCCCGGAACGAAGCGATTATCGCTAAACTGCGCGGGCTTGGCATAGAGATTACACTGGAGCAGGTTATAGCTAATCTGGGCCGCGAATTAAAGCCGGATGAGAGCGTCGGGCGGCCGCATATCGCCGATGAGCTGGTGCGGCTGGGAGTGGTGGCGGATATGCGTGCTGCGTTCGATCAATATCTGGCAGACGGTGCGGCAGCCTATGTATCTCCTCCGCGCATAACGCCGGAAGAAGCCTGCACGTGGATCCTTGAAGCTGGGGGGACCCCGGTGCTGGCTCATCCCGGTATATACGGTGATGATGAACTGGTGCGGAGGATTATTGCCCGTAGCAGCCTTGGCGGTATTGAAGCTTATCATTCCGATCATGGTCCGGAAGATGAAGCCCGCTATGAATCAATGGCTGAAGAATTTGGGCTGCTGGTTACCGGCGGGTCGGATTTCCATGGTGCGCGTCAAGGTGTCATCTTCCATGGCGATTTGGGCAGTGTGAGTGTTCCGGTGGCTGTGCTGGAGCAGCTCCGGAATCGGGCGGAAGGCAACCGCAAATAACGATGATGGGCGGCACAAGATCGATGTGCCGCCCTTTCTATGAAACTTCCACCTGCTCTATGACCGGCAGCAGACAAAACCCCCGTAAGGCTGGACGAGAAATCGTCGCAGTTATACGGGGGTTTTTATAGAAGGTCAGAATTAATGGAGCTTAGCTATTCTTTAGTTAGCTCCGCAGAACATTAGGGAGGCTTTTAATCCGCTCCTCATCCGGTGTGACAAACAGCGTCTTCTGATGATCGTAGATGACGAAGCCGGGTTTAGCGCCGCTCGGCTTGCGGACATGACGGATTAGCGTGCAGTCTACAGGGACGCTGCTTGATTGCTTAGCCTGGCTGTAATAAGCAGCAAGCTGTGCCGCTTCCTCCAGTGTGGCGTCGCCGAACTCTTCGCTGCGGATTACGACATGCGAGCCCGGAATGTCTTTGGTGTGCAGCCAGGTGTCATTGGCCGAGGCCAGCCGGTTCGTGACGTACTCATTCTGCAAATTGTTTTTGCCGACATAAATGTCCACACCTTCTGAGGAAGTATAGACCTGCAGGGTCGGACGGGTCGATTTTTTTTTCTTTTTGCCTTTTTTACTGCGGTCGCGCAAATAGCCCTGATTCACCAGCTCATCGCGGATTTCCTCGATATCATTGAGGGAGGCATGCTCCAGCTGCTGCAGCAGCATTTCCATATAAATGATTTCTTCATTTGTTTTGATCCTTTGCTCCTCAATCACTAGCAGGCTGTTCTTATACTTGTTGTATTTCTTGAAATAGCGCTGTGCATTATCCGATGGTGTAAGCAGCGGGTCGAGCGGGATGGTAATCTCGGCCTGGTTCTCATCATAATAATTGACCAGTTTTGCTTCTTTATCGCCTTTGGATACGGTATGCAGGGAAGCAAAAAGCAGCTCCCCCCAGATCCGGTACTGGTCTGCGTCATCCGCTTCGGCCAGATCCTTCTGGAGCTTGGCCAGCTTCTTCACATTTTTACTGCGTTCGTTGCTGAGGAAACGGATCAGGTCGCTTACCCGCTGCTTCACCGTGTCCCGCTCCGCTTTATCTCCGTAATAATCCTCCAGGCACGCGCTAATTGAGCTGTAGTGCTTGGCGTCACCGCCAAGTGAAGTCAGCGGAATGGCTGAAAAGACTGGCTTGCCTTTGGCATTATAGCCTGTAACGGGAGAGAACTGAAACTCTCTTACCGGCGACATGATAGAGTCAAAAGCAGCCCATAGCTGAGCTGGATCAGCCGTACCGCCCGCATTATGCCGCCAGCCGGCTCTCAGCAGGATCTCACCGGCGATGAGCGGACTCATTCCGCTGAACGCATGAACCATCCAGCCCATTGGGTCTACGGAAGGTGCCGGACCTCCGCTGCCGTCCGCCTTCGGTTCTTCCAGGGAACGCAGCAGCTCCGCAATGTCCCCCTCAATCATATCTTCGGGTTCTTCTTCCTCGCTGCCAGCCAGCAGTGCAGCTTCTTCAGCAGATGCCATCAGGCGGATAAATTCCGCTTGCCCGACGGCCAGCGGATTCAGCTTATGCTGCTGCGGCGGTTCCATATACGCTGCTCCGGGCATCACAATACGATAGCTGCTGATCGACGGGGTTACATGGTGAATACCATCGATAATCGTACCGGTGGCAAGATCGGTGAGGATGATATTGCTGTGGCGGCCCATCAGCTCGATGATAATCTTTTTGGCGGATACATCTCCAAGCTCATCCCGGGTTCTGATCTGGATATGAATGATCCGCTCCATGCCTACCTGGGTGATGCTCTCTATGGTTCCGCCTTCGCAGTGCTTGCGCATCAGCATGCAGAACATCGGCGCTTCCGCCGGATTGACGCTGTTGCGATCGCTCAGGTGCAGGCGCGGATAGGTCGGATTGGCGGAGAGGAGCAGCTTTCCTCCGCCGCCTGCACCGCGCAGGATGAAAATAAGGTCGTGAGTGCTGGGTTGATATATTTTGCCGACGCGCGCACCAATAAAGGGTTGAAGTTCGTGCACGATCGCTCTGGTAACAATGCCGTCTAATGCCATGATAAAGCTCTCCTGTCGCAAAATGATAATATCCTACTCTCTATGATGCCATACTTTAACACATTCGCGCAAAAGGAGAAGCGGCCAGGCAGTGATATTTTGGGACGACCATGAATACACTTGGTCATGAACAGGTGGAAAAGCTGTGCGCCGCCGGAAGTCAAGAAACGACCGGGAGGGGAAAGAAACGATATGGAACAAAAAAGCTGGCACCGGCTCGGTGCTGAGGAACTGCAGAAGATGTTCGGCGTTCATCCGGGAGCGGGCCTAAGCGGAGAGACGGCCGCGGAAAGACGCCAAGAGAGCGGGTACAACGAGCTGTCTGAAGGAAAAACTGTCTCGCCGCTGACCTTGCTGCTTAACCAGTTCAAGGACTTTATGGTGCTTGTGCTGATGGGGGCAACACTGGTCTCCGGCCTTCTGGGTGAATACCTGGACGCAATTACAATTGTCGCCATTATTCTGCTCAACGGGGTGCTTGGGTTTGTGCAGGAGTTCCGCGCCGAGCGTTCACTGCGGGCGCTGAAGCAGCTCTCTGCACCGAGTGCAAAGGTACTGCGTGACGGCAAACAGGAAGTGATCCCGGCCAGAATGCTCGTTCCGGGCGATATCGTGCTGCTGGAAAGCGGTGACCGGGTTCCGGCCGATGTCCGCTGGCTGGAGTGCAGCGCACTGTATGCTGAGGAGTCCGCATTGACTGGTGAATCACTGCCGGTCTCCAAACATGCGGAAGCCATTCATGCCGAAGAGCTGCCGCTAGGGGATCAGAAAAATATCGGCTTCATGGGCACGATGGTCACTCGCGGGACGGGCAAAGCCCTCGTTGTTCGTACGGGTATGGATACTGAGATGGGAAAGATCGCAGATCTGATCCAGAATACCGAGTCCCAGGAAACGCCTCTGCAGCACCGGCTGGAGCAGCTCGGGAAAATCCTGATTTATGTCTCGCTCGGCCTGACAATCGTTGTTGTGCTTGCCGGAATTCTGCATGGTCAGCCAGCAGCTGCGATGTTCCTCGCCGGTGTAAGCCTTGCGGTAGCAGCTATTCCTGAAGGTTTGCCGGCCATTGTCACCATCGCGCTGGCGCTGGGAGTGCAGCGGATGATCAAACGTAAGGCTATCGTCCGCAAGCTGCCTTCGGTGGAGACGCTGGGCTGCGCTTCTGTCATCTGCTCGGATAAGACAGGGACGCTGACTCAGAATAAGATGACCGTGACGCGGATCTGGAATGCCGGCCGCAGCCTGGAGGTGACCGGTGAAGGTTATGCGCCAAGCGGGCACGTTCTGCAGAAGGGCAAACCAGTCGACCTGAAAGCTGACCAGAGTCTGCGCCGCTTGCTGCAGATCGGTGCACTCTGCAGCAATGCTGAAATCGTTGAGACCTTCCCCGGAGAAATGCGCGGCAAGCGCAAGGGGAAGGAAAAGGGTGAGGAGACGGAAAAGGCGCTTAAGGGCCAGTCGGTATGGGAGCTCAAGGGTGACCCGACCGAAGGAGCCCTGGTGGCTCTGTCCTCCAAAATGGGACTTACCGCGCAATCCCTCGCGGTTACTTATGCCAGAGAGCAGGAATTCCCGTTCGATTCGGAACGAAAGCTTATGTCTGTCATTGTCAGCCATCCCGGCGGACGGATGATCTGCACCAAAGGGGCGCCGGATGTTCTGTTAAATTGCTGCTCCTATATGCTATGGGAGGGCGGAGTTGTACCATGCACTCCGACACTTCGCCAAAAGGTGCTTGAGGCGAATGAGGAAATGGCCTCTGGCGCCTTGAGGGTGCTCGGCATGGCTTACCGCGACGTCCGCTCAGGTGAAGTGGTAGGCAGTGAAAAGGAAGCGGAAAGCCAGCTGGTCTTTGTCGGACTGGCCGGAATGATTGACCCGCCGCGTCGTGAGGTGCGCGATGCAATCAGCATTACCCGCCGGGCGGGCATCAAAACAGTGATGATAACAGGCGACCACGGAACGACAGCAGAAGCCATTGCACATCAGCTCGGCATTCTGCAGCGCGGAGGAACTGTGCTGACCGGCAGCCAGCTGACCCGGATGGACGATGATGCGCTGGATAAGATCTCGGATAATGTCTACGTCTATGCCCGTGTATCCCCTGAACATAAGCTGCGGATTGTGAAATCACTGCAGCGGCGCGGACATGTGGTGGCAATGACCGGAGACGGGGTTAATGATGCACCTGCGATCAAAGCGGCGGATATCGGGATTTCCATGGGGATCACCGGTACCGATGTTACTAAGGAGGCTTCGGCGCTGATCCTTGGTGATGATAATTTCTCGACCATCGTTGCTGCGATAGAGGAAGGGCGGAATATTTATGAAAATATCCGCAAATTCATCCGCTATTTGCTGGCTTCCAATGTCGGTGAGATTCTGACCATGTTCTTTGCGATGATGCTGGGCCTGCCGCTGCCGCTTGTGCCGATCCAGATTCTCTGGGTGAATCTGGTCACGGACGGACTGCCGGCCATGGCGCTGGGTGTCGATCAGCCGGAGAAGGACCTGATGGAGCATAAGCCGCGCGGCGCGAAGGAAAATATCTTTGCCCGCCGGCTGGGCTGGAAAATTATCAGCCGCGGACTGCTGATTGGTCTCTGCACATTAGGTGCCTTCTGGATGACCCTGAGGATTGATCCGGGCAGTGCACAGCAGCTGATCCGCGCGCAGTCGGTTGCTTTTGCCACACTGGTAATGGCGCAGCTTATCCATGTATTTGACTGCCGCAGCTCCCGATCCGTGTTCCACCGCAACCCGTTACAGAATAAATATCTTGTTCTTGCCGTATTGTCATCTGTACTCTTAATGCTGGTTGTTATGTATCTGCCGCTACTGCAGCCGGTGTTCAAGACCGTACCGCTGAACTTCCGCGAATGGTGCCTCGTATTCGTAAGCGCGGGTATTCCTACATTCCTTATGGGAGCGGGCAGCGTATGGGGCGGTAAAAAGAACCGCAGCCGCAGCGGCGGGCGGACGATGATAAAAAGTACAAAAATTTCAGCATAAAATCAATAGCATCGGTCCTCTCCTTAAGGTATGCTTGTTTCACAAGAATACAAAACTTTTAGGAGTGGACCTTTCAATGGAATTCACAAAAATGCATGGCCTCGGCAATGATTTTATAATCGTATTTGGTGAACAGGAGCTGCCCGGCAATGCTGCGGAGCTGGCAGTTAAACTCTGCAACCGGTTCTTCGGTATCGGTGCCGACGGACTGGTGTACATCCTTCCGTCCGAACGCGGAGATTATATGATGCGCATTATGAACTCGGATGGCTCAGAAGCTGAACAGTGCGGAAACGCAATCCGTTGTGTATCCAAGTATGTGTATGAGCATGGTCTGGTGGAGTCAGAGGAGATTGTCATTGAAACGATCGGTGCCGGGGAACAAAAGGTATCCCTCACCGTGAAGGATGGCGTGGTTGAGACAGTTACTGTTGATATGGGTGAACCTGTATTGTCAGGAACACAGATTCCAGTGGCCATTGACGCCGAGCCGGTGCTGGATCAGCCGATTGAAGCGGATGGTACAGAATTCAAGTTCACAGCTGTATCGATGGGTAACCCGCATTGTGTGATTTATGTGGAAGATGCGGTATCCTTTGATCTTGCAACGTGGGGTCCGAAGCTTGAAGTTCATCCGTTGTTCCCGAGAAAAGTAAACGTAGAGTTTGCGACTGTTCTTGACCGCGGTCATGTTGATATGCGTGTCTGGGAACGCGGTGCGGGACCTACCCTGGCCTGCGGCACAGGAGCCTGCGCAACGCTGGTATCCTCTGTACTGAATGGTCTCACCGACCGCTGCGCTGTAATCAGCCTTAAAGGCGGTAATCTGTTTATTGAATGGAACGAGCAGGACAACCATGTGTATATGACCGGCCCGGCGCAGGTGGTATACACAGGTTCTGTAGAGATTTAAGCGAACAGATATTCAGCCTGCGCTTCTCACCGGCAGGAGATTTTCAAAAGGATGTCCAGCAAGCCGTTCAGGCTTGCAGGGCATCCTTTTGGCATTTCGGGCGATCAAAGGCAGCCGAATAATGGCAGGTCGATCCGTGAATAATAAGGAGCAGCATAAGAAAGGGTGAGTCTGGTGGATACAAAGCGACGTACAGGCAGACAACTGAGATCTGCTGATTCTGCAGGTTCCGGCAGCAGATTATCAGGGTTGTCAGAGAATCTGGCTGAGAGTATCAGGAACGTCCGGAGTGAGCTTGGCAACAGTCCTGACCTGAAGGTGCGGAAAGTTGAGATTGGCGGAGACCGTCCGGTACAGGCTGCGGCTGTCCATCTCAGCGGACTGGCGGATAAGACTTCCGTTAATGAATTTGTAGTCGGGTCACTTCTGTTGAATTCGGATGGGCCTCAGGACAGCCAAGATCATCCTCCAGATCTCCCCGCGCTGCTAATGAGCCGTATTCTGGAAATTGGTGAAGCGGAGGTCCAGGAGGAATGGAACGATATTATACTGGCCGTACTCTCAGGGGATACTGCGATTCTGATTGAGGGCTATACACTGGCGATTATCTGTGCGACACAAGGCGGGGAAACGCGGTCCGTTGAGGAATCCTCTTCGCAGGTGGTGGTCCGCGGACCGAAGGACGGATTTGTGGAAGCGGTGGGCACTAATGTCTCTCTCATCCGCCGGCGGATTAAGTCCTCCAAGCTGCGACTGGAATACATGAAGCTTGGCAAGGAGACGCAGACCCATGTGGCTATGATGTATATGAAAGACATAGCCGGTGAGGATCTGGTAGAGGAAGTGCGGCAGAGACTTAATAGGATTGCTCTAGATGAGCTGCTGGAATCGGGTTTCCTGGAGGAGCAGATACAGGATAAGACCTTCACACCTTTTCCGACTATCTATAATACGGAACGGCCGGATGTTGCTGCGGGCAATCTGCTGGAAGGCCGGATCGTTGTCATTGTGGACGGAACGCCGTTTGTGCTGATTCTACCTGCGGTGTTCACTCAATTTTTCCAGTCGGCAGAGGATTATGCCCAGCGGTTTGATATAGCCATTTTAATGCGGATTGTCAGATATGTCAGTTTTATTGTCCTGCTGCTGGGCCCTTCTGTATATATTGCATTCACTACTTATCATTATGAAATGATTCCGACAACACTATTGATTAACCTGCTCTCCCAGAGGGAAAATGTGCCCTTTCCGGCTTTTGTCGAGGCGCTGCTGATGGAAGGTGCTTTTGAAATCTTGCGTGAAGCCGGGGTACGCATGCCGCGCGCAATCGGCCAGACCGTCTCTGTCGTTGGTGCGCTCATTCTCGGTTCGGCGGTGGTGGAGGCAGGAATTATTACACCTATTATGGTTATCGTTATCGCGTTGACCGGAATAGCCAGCTTTGCTATTCCGGCATATAACATGGCGATTGCAGGGCGGATTATCCGGTTTGCTTTTCTCCTGCTGGCAGGAATGTTCGGGTTCTACGGCATCACGCTTGGCCTTATTGTACTGGTGGCGCATATGAACAGCCTGCGCTCCTTCGGCATACCCTATCTGTCGCCTTTTGTTTCACTGTCGGCGATGGATAAGAAGGACACTATTCTAAGGCTGCCGGTCTGGCTGATGGGGTCTGGCCAATCACCTCAGCAGATCCGCGAGGAGACGCCGGAGTTCAAGCGTGTAACGTCAGGTCATGAGTCGGAGCTGGCTCCGCTAATCAAGAAAAATGAAAACAGGAACAAGCAGCCGAAGGGTGAAGGAGAGACTGAGTGAAAATGAGACGCCTTTCTATTATGTTGCTGGCTGCTTTGCAGCTCCTGCTTCCGCTGGTTCTTACCGGCTGCTGGGATAGTGTTGAGTTAAACCGGCGGGCAATCGTTTCCGGTGTGGCGATCGACCGGGGGGAAGGAGAGACCGAGAAGTATATGGTTTCCTTTCAGGTTATTATCGCCGAAGAAATTTCTGGTGAGAACGCACGCGGGATTTCACCCGTTGCTCTGTATACGGGGAAGGGCCGGACCATGTTTGAGGCGCTGGCTAATGCCTCTCGGCAAACAGCCCGCTTCTTATCGCTTGGACATGTACGGGTCCTGGTTATTTCTGAAAAACTGGCGCGGGAAGGAATTAAGGATATGATGGATGTGCTGGAACGGGAGAGCGACACCCGGCTTACCAGCCTGATTTTTGTTGCCAAAGGACAGCCTGCAAGTGAACTCATGTCTACAATGACCGTGTTCAGCAAAATCCCCGCCAATGATCTGGTCGAGAAGCTTGAAACAACCTCGAAGCAGTTCGGCTACAATTACCGGATGGAAGTGGATGATGTAATCAGAGGCATTCAGCTCAGAGGTGGAGGTCCGGTGATCAACGGGGTATTTACCGACGGAAACCGGGAGAAGGCGGATAGTAACGATAATCTGAAGACAATTGTTCCACAGGCAATCCTGAAGGTATCTGAGCTGGCAGCTTTTAAGGGTGATAAGTTAAAGGGCTGGCTTAAGGGGGATACCGCGCTGGGCACTGTTCTTCTTCACAACAAAATCAAGGAATATCCTGTGGTTATCACGCATTCTCAGGGCGGCTATATTGCTTTTAATGTGTATCATTCCCAGCTGAGGATTAAGGTAGCAGCCAAAGATCCGGAGCACCCGGTGTTCACTGTGACAATTAGCCAGCAGGTTTCGATCAAAGAAAATGCCAATGCGCTAAACTTGGTCTCTCCGGTAACAGTCGCGGATTTATCGTCACATGTGATTAAGGATACGACCAGAAAAATTAAAGAAGCGATTGAAACGGCCAGGAAGTACAACAGTGATTATGTGGGATTTGGACAAGCGATGGAGCGGGAAAACCCGCAGGGCTGGAAAAAAGTGAAGAAACACTGGGAGGATATTTTTGCGGATTGTGAATACAGAATTGAGGCAGATGCAGTGATCAGACATACCGATATGCGGAGCAACTCGTTTCAGGTGAATCCGTAGAGCAGGGGGACAAAATGGGAAAGGTTAAGATTGGCTTGCTACAGTTTTTCACTTTAACAGTGCTGTTTGAGCTGGGGACAGCGCTTGTTGTCAATCTGGGCATGAGTGCCGGCAGGGACGCTTGGATGTCGATTCTGATCGGATGTCTGACAGGGCTGGTCATGTTTGCGGGGTACGTTTATTTGTACCGGAAGCATCCGGACATGCCTTTCACGGCATACACCCGGAAACTGCTGGGCACAACGGTTGGCACACCAGTTGCGGTAATGTACATTGTTCTATATTTGAATTTGGCGGGCCGCGATCTGCGTGACGGCAGCACGATGCTCGCTATGGCTACAATGCATAACACACCTCTCTTTATCCTTAGTATGCTGATGATTTTATCCGGTGCCTATGTGCTGCACAAGGGTCTGGAGGTACTCACGAGAACATCGCTTATGTTCGCTGTAATCGTCCTGCTGATCGGCGTATTCAGCCTGATCTTGCTGATTTTGTCCGGTTCAATAAAACTTCTGCGGCTGCTTCCGGTTCTGGAGAACGGGATCGGGCCGGTGATGGATTCCGTTGTACACCAGAATTATATGTTTCCGTTCGGTGAAATGATTTGCTTTACAATGCTTATGCCTTATCTGTCTGATGTCAAAAAAGGGCCTTGGGTTATCGCGGCAGGTATGCTGATATCCGCTCTGCTGCTCAGCGCTACCATGGCTCTTAATATATCGGTGCTTGGGGCAGATATCGTGGAGCGTTCACCCCTGCCGCTGATGCCGACCATCAGTAAGATCTCGATCTCGGATTTTATCCAGCGGGTTGACATTTTTGTAGTCATGGTGCTGATCATTGGTGTGTTTTTCAAAGTGTCGGTTTTCTTCGCGGCTGCGCTAATCGGTATTTCCGAATTGTTCAACCTTCCGTACCGGAGAATGGTATATCCTGTTACGCTGATTATCCTGTTTACTTCTATGCTTGATGCCCGCAGTTTCACTGAACATCTGAATGAAGGCGGAAGACTCCTGTACACGGTCTATCCGCTGTTTATGATTGTTATTCCGGTTATTCTGATTATTGTAACTGCCATACGAAGCTACTTTTCGGCGCCCCGGCCGGGCTGAGAGCCGCGTATCCAATAGATGGCATCCGGAATAATAAGACATAACAACATAACGGAGGCAGCCAGCTTTTCCGAGGCCGTATAAAGCAGATAGTTGAGTATATAGCCGATGTTATTTAGCCCATATCCGAACAGCCAGTCGTTAAGGTAAAGATACAGCAGTGAAAGTACTGATAGGAAGAGGATCGCAGTGTACTTGCGGAGCAGGAGCTTACGGTTTCTTTTTTTCAATCAAAACAGTCCTTTCCTGGTGATTAAGACTAGTATGAATCATTTCCTGGACCGCCATGCAGATCCGGGCACGGCGAGGGAGTGCTTTTGCGTTAGGAATGCTTATCATCCATCCCGATTTATGTTACATTAGTATGAAACTAATGACAGAATAGGGGAGGTTCTTGCGGTGAAGCCGGATTTGCGCTCTGCATGGAAGAATAACGTGTTGGTCGGAGACGGAGCGATGGGAACTTTTTTATATCAGAAAGGCTTCCCTGTCGGCATCTCCTATGAAGAATTAAACCTGACCTCTCCAGAGGTCATTGAAGATGTGCACCGCAGTTATATTGAAGCTGGGGCGGTGCTGCTGGAGAGCAATACGTACTCTGCCAACTATGATAAGCTGTCCAAGTTTGGCCTTGAGGCCAAGGTGGCGGAGATCAACCGTGCCGGTGTACGGATAGCCCGGCATGCCGCCGGTGAAACCGGATATGTTGTCGGTGCGGTAGGCTCGATCCGTGCTGGTAAGCGTGCGAACCTGTCCA
Source organism: Paenibacillus tianjinensis (assembly GCF_017086365.1). NCBI lineage: Bacteria > Bacillati > Bacillota > Bacilli > Caryophanales > Paenibacillaceae > Paenibacillus > Paenibacillus tianjinensis. Next base: position 2,507,495 of record NZ_CP070969.1, read on the forward strand.
GCTCGGAGCTGAAGCGGTTTTATGCCCAGCAGTTTTCAGCGCTGCTTGAAGAGCAGCCGGACGGTATCATGCTGGAAACCTTCTATGATGTGGAGGAGCTGCATCTGGCGCTCAGATCGGTCCGTAAGCTCAGCGGGCTTCCGGTGATCTGCCAGCTGGCTGTGGATGAAACAGCACGCACGCTGGACGGATTAACACTGCCTGAGGCTTTTCAGGTTCTGGAGCAGGACGGGGCAGACATTATCGGCTTCAACTGCCGTACCGGACCAAACGGCATCAAGCGGGCATTGAAATCGCTGCAGGGAAGCCTTACACTGCCCGCTTCGGTATATCCTAATGCCGGTATCGCCGATTATGTGGACGGGCAATACCGTTACGGTGCATCCCCGGAATATTTTGGCCAGATGGCCCCGGTGTTTGCCGATATGGGCTGCCGGATTATTGGCGGGTGCTGCGGTACTACACCGCAGCATATCGCTGAAATTTCGTCAGCGCTTCGCGGATATGTTCCGCAGCCTATCCCGGAGCCGGCGGTGAAACGAAGCACAGAGAGTATTACGGTACATGAGCCTCTTGGGGAAGACAGAGACCGGAACGGCGGCGAACCGAACCTGGTTGATCTGGTTAAAGAGCGACATACTGTGATTGTAGAGCTGGACCCTCCGCGTGATCTCGATATCACCAAGTTTATGAAGGGTGCCGAAGCACTGCGCAGAGCAGGTGCTGATGCGCTGACGCTGGCCGATAATTCCCTGGCCGTGACCCGAATGAGCAACATGGCGCTCGGATCTCTGGTACAGACCCGTACCGGACTACGCCCCCTGGTCCATGTTGCCTGCCGTGACCGCAATCTAATCGGAACACAATCCCATCTGATGGGCTTTGATGCGCTGGGTATTGACCATGTGCTGGCTGTGACCGGAGATCCGGCAAGGTTCGGTGATTTACCGGGGTCCAGCTCGATTTACGATCTGACCTCCTTTGAGATCATCCGGATGATCAAGCAGCTCAACGACGGTATTGCCTTCTCGGGCAAACCGCTAAAGCAGAAGGCGAAATTTGTGATTGGGGCTGCTTTTAATCCGAATGTGAAGCATTTGGACAAGGCAGTGGAACGACTGGAGAAGAAAATCGCCTCAGGTGCTGATTATATTATGACTCAGCCGGTGTATGATCCGGAGCTGATTGCCCGCATTGCCAAAGCCACCGCACATCTGGATATTCCGATCTTCATCGGAATTATGCCGCTGGCGAGCGGCCGTAATGCCGAATATCTGCATAACGAAGTGCCCGGCATTCAGCTCTCGGACGAGGTGCGCAGACGTATGCAGGGACTTGAAGGAGAGACTGGCCGTGCGGAAGGTGTAGCTATAGCCAAAGAGCTGCTGGATGCAGCGACAGCACATTTTAACGGGATTTATTTAATGACACCTTTCATGTTCTATGATATGAGTGTACAGCTGCTGGAATATATTTGGACGAAGCAAGGACGCAAATTGTCCCCCTTGTTTCGGTAGTAATAATCAATTACAATAGTGTAATGGATGTGATTCCGTTGTCATTTAGCATGACCGGATACGGTCAATCATCCCTGCAATTCGGCGGTTACAAGATAACGTTCGAAGTCAAATCGGTGAATAACCGTTACTGCGAAGTTGTGCTGCGGATGCCCCGGGATTGGACGGTTTATGAGGATATGCTGCGAAGAATAGTTCAAAGTCATATCAAACGGGGACGGGTAGATGTCATCATTAATAGGGAAGTCACTGAAGAGGCTGCTTCCTTACAGGTTTTGAACCGTAATGCAGTGAAGTCCTACCTGAAGTCAGCGGAAGTGCTGAAGGATGAGTTCGGGCTGCCGGGAGAGTTGACTTTACGTGATATACTTTCTATGCCCGGGGTTATGGAACTGAAGGATGGACCGGCGGACGAAACGTCCGGTTCTGACGAAGAGTGTTCCGAGATGCTTGCACGGGGATTGACGCAGAGCCTGCAATCGCTGCTCCAGATGCGTGCCCGCGAAGGAAGCTATCTTGCTGCTGACCTGTTCAGCAGGCTTGGCCATCTGGAAGAGCTTCAGGCTAGAATGGCTGCTCTTGCCCCCGCTGTTGTAAGTGAATACCGAGACAAGCTAAGGCTGCGGCTAAATGAACTGAATGACGGAACGTTCCCTTTTGAAGAGCATAAATTCGGAATGGAAATTGCTATCTTTGCTGACCGCTGTAACATTGATGAAGAGCTTACCCGGTTGTACAGTCATTTTGAACAATGCAGGACTCTGCTGAACGGAAGTGAGCCGGCAGGACGCAAACTGGACTTTCTCATCCAGGAGATGAACAGGGAGACGAATACAATCGGGTCGAAATGCAATCATCTGACTCTGGTGAACCTCACACTTGAGATGAAGGCTGAGCTGGAGAAGATTCGTGAGCAAGCGGCGAATATTGAATAACAGGAATCTGTATACGCAAAGATGTAACTTATGGGGGGAACAACCGGAACATGGCAATTAAATTAATCAACATCGGCTTTGGGAATATCGTATCGGCCAACCGTATTATTTCCATTGTCAGCCCGGAATCTGCACCGATTAAACGTATTATCCAGGAAGCGCGAGACCGGCATATGCTGATTGACGCTACCTATGGCCGCCGGACGCGGGCCGTCATTATCACAGACAGCGACCATGTCATTCTGTCGGCCGTTCAGCCGGAGACTGTGGCACACCGCTTATCCAGCAAAGATGACGATAACGACGAATAACAACAATTGGAGTGTACTATGTCAAAAGGATTGCTGATCATTTTATCCGGACCTTCCGGCGTTGGCAAAGGCACAGTGTGTACAGCACTACGGCCAAAAATGCCCGAACTTGTCTATTCCGTTTCCGCCACCACACGTAGTCCGCGTGAAGGCGAAGAGAACGGTGTCAATTATTTTTTCAAGAGCAAAGAGCAGTTTGCGGCGATGATTGAAGCCGACCAGCTGCTGGAGTATGCGGAGTACGTAGGCAATTATTACGGTACTCCGCGTGATTTTGTGGAGCGGACACTTGAGAGCGGAAGAGATATTATTCTGGAAATCGAGGTTCAGGGAGCACTCAAAGTCAAAGAGAAATTCCCCGAAGGAATCTTTGTATTCCTGCTGCCGCCATCGATGGACGAACTCAAGGACCGTATCCGCGGACGCGGTACGGAGCATCCTGATGTGATTAACCACCGTATGTCCGTGGCGGAGGATGAGATTGGCCTGATCCGGCATTACGACTACGCCGTAGTGAATGATGAGATAGATCTCGCCTGCAAGCGCATAGAAAGCATTATTATCGCCGAACATTGTAAGGTAAGATGATATGCACTACAAAAATGGTTCATATTTACAGTAAAAGATGAAGAGGTGTCTTACGTGCTATATCCATCTATTGATGAAATGATGACTAAGGTTGACAGCAAGTACTCGCTGGTTGTCGCTGCAGCCCGCCGGGCAAGAGCACTCCGCGAAGGCGGTAAAACGGATGTTAAGTTGCCGAAATCGCATAAATTTGTTGGTGTGGCGCTGGAAGAAATCTACGAAGACCGCATTATTGTAACCCGCGGCGAAGAGTAATCCGGGAAGCCTGCTATGCCTACAGTAGAAACGGTCACCGCCAGCTTCATTCGCGGCACCGTTTCTTCTTCTGTTAGCGGAGCTTGTATTGTATAATGCTATATGTAGCCCATGCAGGGCTGATCCTGACAACCGGAAGGTTGTTATTTTTTTAAGATTCCGTTAATTTTTAGTCGATATCGGTTTCCTGCATGTCCCGCAAGAAACGGGTGCCGTCCTTTGTCTAAAGGCGATGCAGCCGTTTCTTCTTGCCGGAATATGAAACCATAAGGATATCTTTTTTCATAGCAGGTTCATTTGCTTCTTACAGGTTTGGAACAGGGGGGATTAAATTGAACAGCTTACAAGGCAAAACCATCATCCTTGGTGTTACAGGAGGGATCGCTGCATACAAGGCGGCGGCCTTGACCAGCAAACTAGCCCAAAAAGGAGCCGAGGTTCATGTCATTATGACGTCTTCGGCCAAGCAGTTTATTACCGAGCTGACGTTTCAATCGCTGTCCAAACAGCGGGTGTATAGTGATACCTTCCAGGAGCGCGACCCGGCTTCAATTTCTCATATAGATCTTGCCGGTTCTGCTGATCTGGTTCTAATTGCTCCAGCAACGGCCAATATTATTGGTAAAATGGCGCATGGACTGGCTGATGATATGCTGTCTACTACGCTGCTTGCAACTACAGCGCCAGTTATGGTCGCACCGGCAATGAATGTTCATATGTACCAGCATCCGGCGGTAATCAGTAATATGAACACACTTGCCGCTCGTGGTGTGCAGTTTATTGAACCGGGTGAAGGCCTGCTCGCCTGCGGTTATGTGGGGAAAGGGAGGCTGGAGGAGCCGGAAACGATTGTCCGCGTGGTAGAGGATTTCTTTGCTCGCCAGGCAGTCAACGAAAAGGGGCCTTTAGCCGGTAAAAAAGTAATTGTTACTGCCGGAGGAACGGTAGAACGGATTGATCCGGTCCGCTACATCTCTAATGATTCTTCCGGTAAAATGGGCTTTGCCATTGCCCGTGCCGCACGGGCAATGGGTGCGGAGGTTACCCTGATTGCTGCACGGACCGATGAAGCACCGCCGCAGGATCCTGAAATCTCATTAATCCGGGTAGAATCAGCACAGTCCATGCTGGAGGCCGTCACCAGCCGGTGGGATGATTGCGATATTCTGATCAAAGCTGCCGCAGTGGCTGATTACCGTCCGATGCACAGTGCTGACTCGAAAATAAAAAAAAGCGGAGATACGATGACCCTTGAACTGGTCAAGACAACCGATATTCTGGAGACTCTCGGGAAGATGAAAGACAGTCAGTTCCTGGTCGGATTTGCCGCTGAAACCGGCAACGCCGAGTTTTATGCAAAGGATAAGCTGGTCCGCAAAAATCTGGATCTTATCGTTGCCAATGATGTGTCCTCGGAAGGCGCCGGCTTCGGCACAGACACCAATATTGTATCCATTTACGATGCCGGAGGACTGGTGCTTGATCTTCCTTTGAGCTCGAAGGATGAAGTAGCACGCCGTCTGCTGAGCCTGGCGGCAGAGCGTATTTCCGGGGTAGCCTTATAATGGAAATAGCGAAGGTCATTGTCGATGTTCCTGTGCGCAGCACCGACCGGCCGTTCGATTATTTGATTCCTGATTCCCTGAAACTGTGGATAGAAGTCGGCAGCAGGGTAGCCGTTCCTTTCGGCCACCGGACGGTACAAGGTTTCGTAGTCTCACTTGAATCCGGAGAGACTGGCTCAGTCTCCAGTCTTAAGCCGATTCAGGAGGTCCTGGATCTCCTGCCTCCTTTGTCTCCCGAGCTGGTTGAGTTAGGCGACTGGATGAGTCAAAGATATGCCTGCAGACGTATCTCTGCCCTGCAGGCTATGCTTCCAACGGCTCTCAAGGGCAAAGCTGAACGTCTGATTTCTCTGGGGGAGGCTGCAGAAGAAGCAGCTAAGCCGGAGGATGAGCTGTTTCCGCTGTTTTTGGAGGATGACCAGGAGGAACGTACGATCATTGATTTTGTCAGACGGGGCGGAGAGGTCTCCATGAAGCAGCTGACCCGGACTTTTCCGGAGGCGGCGGAGACAGTGAAGTTTATGCTGCGGCGGGGAGTGCTGACCGAAAGCCAGTCCATTAAGGATAAAATAGGCAAAAAGAAGCTGAAGGCGGTAGATTTGGCGATTGGTCTGGCTGCAGCCCGCGAATCGCTTGGCAGTTTCCCGGCGCGTTCTGCCCGGCAGAAGGAAGTTTTAGCTTTTTTGATCGAAATGGAGCAGATGCTGCCGATGCCGCTGAAAGACCTGCTGTCAGTGCTGCAGGTTACAGCCGGCACGGTAAAAGCTCTTGAAGATAAAGGTTTCATCGAAATCACTGAGATCGAGGTGTACCGCGACCCTTACCGGGGGCGTGACTTCAAACCGAGTACACCGCTGCCTCTTACCCCTGAGCAGCAGACGGTATTCACAAGGATTGCCCATACGGTTGAAGAGCAGCAGCATGAAGTGTTTCTGCTGCACGGGGTTACCGGAAGCGGAAAAACGGAGATTTATCTGCAATGTATCCAGCGTGTAGTCGATCAAGGAAGACAGGCAGTCGTGCTCGTGCCGGAAATTGCGCTTACTCCGCAGATGGTGGAACGGTTCAAAGGCCGGTTCGGCAGCGGTGTAGCGGTCATGCACAGCCGCCTGTCCGTAGGTGAACGTTATGATGAATGGCGCAAGATCCGGGAGGGGAAAGCGAACGTTGCCGTCGGGGCGCGTTCGGCGGTATTTGCCCCCTTTTCCAATCTAGGTCTGATCATTATGGATGAAGAGCATGAATCCTCCTATAAACAGGAGGAGAATCCGAAATATCATGCCCGTGATGTCGCTGTTCGCCGTGCAGAGCAGGGTGGAGCAGCGGTTATTCTGGGATCAGCCACGCCTTCACTGGAGAGTTATCATGCGGCCAGATCACAAAGCGATATCCACTTCTCTCCAGTTCTGCTGGAGATGCCTACCCGTGCATTGGGCAATGAATTACCCAAAGTGCATGTAGTCGATATGCGTGATGAATTGAAGGAAGGCAACCGCTCGATGTTCAGCCGCAGGCTGCATACCGCACTGGAGAGCAGGCTCGAACGGGAAGAACAGACCGTGCTGCTGCTCAACCGCAGAGGTTTCTCCACCTTTGTGATGTGCCGGAGCTGCGGTTATGTGGCTACATGTCCGGAATGCGATATTTCATTGACGTATCACAGCCGAAGCGACAATTTGCGATGTCATTATTGTGGTCATGCCGAACCCTCACCGAAGGAATGTCCGGAATGCGGGAGTGAACACATCCGTTTCTTCGGGACAGGGACCCAGCGTGTAGAGGAAGAGCTGGGTAAGCTCTTTCCAGGCATTCGCGTCATCCGGATGGATGTAGACACCACGACAGAGAAGGGGTCGCATGAAAAGCTGCTGAACCAGTTCAGAGATAAGAAGGCTGATGTGCTGCTGGGAACACAAATGGTGGCAAAAGGTCTGGATTTTCCGGATGTAACGCTTGTCGGCGTCATCACTGCGGATTCCGCACTGAATCTGCCGGATTTCCGCGCAGCAGAGAAGACGTTCCAGCTCCTTACACAGGTCGCAGGCCGGGCCGGAAGACATCAGCTACCCGGTGAGGTCGTAGTGCAGTCCTACACACCAGAGCATTATTCCATCATTCATGCCAGCGGACATGACTATAATTCGTTTGTCCGGGAAGAACTGAAACACCGGAGAGATTTGCATTACCCGCCATATTGCCGTCTGATTCTTGTCACACTCTCACATGAGCAGCTTCCGCTGCTGCTGAAGATGGCGGAGAATTACGCACTTAATCTGCAGGGACGGGCAAGGCAGCTCCGCTGGTTCGGCAGTCTGGACAAGCTGTCCTCGGATGCGCTAGACCTGCTCGGCCCGGTTGCCTCACCTTTGCCCCGGCTGAAAGGCCGTTATCGCTTCCAGTGCATCGTGAAATGGCGGGGAGCTATCGATGCCATCGGACTGGCCCGCCAGGTAGCTGAAGAGCTGGAAGATTCAGTCCGTGACAATGGTCTGCAAATCAGTATCGATGTGGATCCGCAAATGTTGATGTAGATTACAGACATGATACAATGAAAGTACTATGAAATGTTCAGAACAAGGATGGTGTACGTGTAATGGCAATCAGATTAATTGTAAAAGAACCGGATGAAGTGTTGCACAAGACAGCGAAAACAGTAACGAAAGTAACCGCCAACGTCCAGAAGCTGCTGGATGATATGGCAGATACGATGTATGATGCCGAGGGCGTTGGTCTTGCGGCACCACAGGTGGGAATTCTGAAACGGCTGATCGTCGTTGATGCTGACGAAGAGCATGGGCTGATCAAGCTGATTAATCCGGAGATCATCAGCACGGAGGGCGAGCAGTTCGGCCCGGAAGGCTGCCTAAGTATTCCCGGACTTAATGGTGATGTGCGCCGTGCGGAGACGGTCACCGTACGTGGACTTGACCGTGAAGGCAATGAGGTCACCATTACGGGCAGCGGACTTTTGGCACGGGCTTTCCAGCACGAGATCGATCATCTTAATGGAGTCCTCTTTACGGACATTGCCGAGAAGGTTTATGAGTACAAAGCTGAACACAGCGAAGCCGGGGAGTGAATGAAATGAAGATAGTGTTCATGGGAACACCGGCATTTGCCGTGCCTTCATTGAAGATGCTCGTGGAGGAAGGCTATGACGTGGTAGCTGTTATCACCCAGCCTGACCGGCCGCAGGGCCGCAAGAAGACGCTAATGCCTACTCCGGTAAAGGAGGCTGCACTGTCTCTGGGGCTGCCAGTGCTGCAGCCGGAACGGCTGCGCCGTCCCGAGGCAGTAGCCGAGCTTGCTGCCTTTGAACCGGATCTGATTGTTACGGCCGCATACGGGCAAATTCTACCTAAAAGCGTACTTGATCTGCCTAAAAATGGCTGCGTCAATGTTCATGGTTCACTGCTTCCGAAATACCGCGGCGGAGCGCCTATTCAGCGCTGCATTATTAACGGGGAGAGCGTAACTGGCGTAACGCTGATGTATATGGCGGAAGGTCTGGATACCGGTGACATGATATCCCGCGTTGAGGTACGGATTGAAGATGAAGATACTGCTGGTGATCTGTTTGAAAAGCTGAGTCTTGCCGGTCGTGATCTGCTGAAGACTGAGATGCCTCGTCTGGCAAAGGGACGGGTAGAGGCAGCGAAACAAAATGACAGTGAAGCAACCTATGCGCCGAACCTCAGCCGCGATGATGAGCGGATTGACTGGAATGCGGGCTCACGTGAAATCTACAACCGTATCCGGGGGCTGGTGCCGTTCTCCGGCGCATTCACCCTCTGGAATGGTGAGACCTTTAAGGTATGGGCAGCGGCTAAACCTTCCGCAGGCATTAGCGCTGCGGTCAAAACGCCCGGTACAGTACTGGCGGTTAACGAGCGCGGTGTAGAGGTGAGCACCGGTGACGGATCACTGCTGCTGACCTCTGTGCAGCCGGCCGGCAAAAAAGCGATGAGCGCCGGCGACTTCAGCCGCGGTGCGGCAATGAGTCCAGGGACGGTGCTGGGTTGAGCGCGGGCGGCAATCACGGTGCGGGCCGTAGCGGGCAGCGTCCTCACAATAAGAGCGGAGCTCCAAAAGCTGCGGGCAGTACAGCGTCTGGGGGAACCGGAGCTAAAAAGGGAGGAAATGATATCCGCAAGAGTGGCAAGCAGGCGGCGGGTTCTGCCCGTGAGGTTGCGCTCGATGTTCTCGTGCGGGTCGAGCAGGAAGGGGCTTACAGCAATCTCCTGCTGAACAGCAGTTTGCAGAAGTCTGCGCTTAGCCGTGAAGATTCAGGGCTGGTAACGGAACTTGTATACGGCACAATTTCCCGGATGCTAACCCTTGATCACGTCCTGGGAGATTTCGTGAGCAAGGGTATCACGAAGCTGCAGCCTTGGGTACGCAATCTGCTGCGCCTTAGCTTGTATCAGATTATGTATCTGGACCGGATTCCTTCCCATGCGGCTGTTAATGAGGCGGTCAATATCGCTAAGAAGCGCGGACACCAGGGCATATCAGGCATGGTTAACGGCGTACTCCGCAGTGTACTGCGTGCAGGGGAGCTTCCGGTACTTGGCAAGAATATCAGTGAGGCAGAGAGAATTTCCATTCTTCATTCTCATCCGCTCTGGATGGTAGAGCGCTGGAGTGCAGAATATGGGATCGAGACGGCAGAGGCTATGTGCGCTGCTAACAACGAACCCCCGGCAGTCAGTGTTCGTGTGAACACAACGATGATCAGCCGTGACGGTCTGCTGGCGCAAATGCAGGATTCAGGATTGGATGCTGCTGCCTCCAAAGTAAGCCCGTATGGTATCGTGGTTAAAGGGGGCGGCAATCTGGCCCTGTCTGCCTGGTACAAGGACGGATATCTGTCTGTGCAGGACGAGAGCTCCATGCTGGTCGCCGAAGCTGTAGAACCTGAGCCGGGAATGAGGGTGCTTGACTGCTGTGCAGCTCCCGGCGGTAAAAGCGCGCACATGGGTGAACTGATGAAGGATGAAGGATATATTTATGCGAATGATCTGCATGCCCACAAAGCCAAACTGATCTCCGACCAGGCGGAACGCCTGGGGCTGGACTGCATCACTACAGGCAGCAGTGACGCTCTTGAACTTGCAGCAGCGCTGCCGCCTGAATCCTTTGACCGGATTCTGCTGGATGCGCCCTGCTCCGGTCTTGGGGTTATCCGCCGCAAGCCTGATCTTAAATGGCGCAAGCAGCCTGATGACGTAGCCAGCGTAAGTGCTCTGCAGGGAGAGCTGCTGCAGTCGGTGTCCCGGCTGCTGAAGCCGGGCGGCGTGCTGGTGTACAGTACCTGCACGACTGAACAGGCTGAGAACAGCGGCATTGTCGCTGAGTTTTTAGAGCAGAACCCCGACTTCGCTCCGGTGAGCTTTGACTCTCCTGTCTGGGAGCGTCTTGGTGATACGGCGCTGGCCGCAGGTCAGGGAATCCAGCTGCTGCCGCAGCATTTTGGAAGCGACGGATTTTATATTGCCCGGCTCCGGCGACTCTTGTAAAATAGTAAACCGGCAGGGGAATTACAGAAGTCCCGCCCGCAGATTTTGGTGCGCGGCGGGCTTTTCTTTTACCGTCTCTGATATTTGTGTTAAAATAGGAAGAATGAGAAATAATACGCATATCCGTTAGGATAATCGTCATATCGTCCTTTTAAGGACGGTATTCGTTTTGTGCTGATACAGAAGCTGGTCCGCAGTCGTCCCGACCCATTGATTTTATACTTTATGAAAGAACAGGTGCTAAATATAATGAAACCTTTAATATATGATTTCTCTTTGGAAGAGTTGCAGCAGTGGGCCAAAGATAACGGAGAGCCTGCTTTCCGCGGCGGCCAGATTTTCGACTGGCTGTACGTGAAACGCGTCAATGACTTTGAGTCCATGAGTAACCTGTCCAAGGCGCTCCGCGCCAAGCTGACGGAGCAGTTCAGCATTAATGCATTGACTGAGATTACAAAACTGGAGTCTAAGGACGGAACCGTTAAATTCCTGTTCGGTCTGCATGATGATCATGCGATCGAGACAGTTATTATGAAACACAATTATGGAAACAGCGTATGTGTTACGACACAGGTAGGGTGCCGGATTGGCTGTACATTTTGTGCCTCTACACTGGGCGGACTAAAGCGCGACCTTACAGCCGGCGAGATCGTTGCCCAGGTTGTCCGTTCCCAGCAGATTCTGGATGCACGCGGTGAACGCGTCAGCAGTATCGTAATTATGGGTACGGGAGAGCCGTTTGAGAATTATGACGCCACGATGCGGTTCCTGCGTTTGATGATTCATGAGAAGGGACTCAATATCGGCCAGCGTCATATCACAGTATCTACAAGCGGAATTGTGCCGAACATCTACAAATTTGCTGAGGAAGACACACAAATCAATCTGGCGATTTCGATTCATGCACCCAATGATGCGTTGCGCTCCAAGCTGATGCCGGTCAACCGGCGTTACCCGTTCGATGATGTAATTGAGTCCTTGCGTTATTATCAGGCCAAGACAGGCCGCCGGATCAGCTTCGAATATGCGCTGATTGGCGGAGTCAATGACCAGCCGGAGCATGCGAAAGAACTGGCCGGTGTGCTCAAGACCATGCTGTGCCATGTCAACCTGATTCCGGTCAATCATGTACCGGAGCGCAAATATGTGCGGACTTCCCGCAATGATATTTTTGAATTTCAGCGTATTCTGGCCGACCAGGGTGTGAATGTAACGATCCGCCGTGAGCAGGGCCATGATATTGCGGCCGCATGCGGACAGCTGCGCGCCAAACATATGGAGTTGGGGTGAGGATATTTGATCAGAACAGTTCATGCCAGCGACGTTGGCCGGGTACGTACCGTCAATGAGGATTCGGTCTGGATCGGCACAACACGTCACGGTTATACCCTCGGCATTATTGCCGATGGAATGGGTGGACATTTAGCAGGAGACACTGCGAGCAAGCTCGCGCTGGAGACCATGCGCAGCACACTCGACGGGCTGCCGCCGGATCTTCCGGAGGAAGAGCTTAGAGAAGCGCTGTCGGCTGCCATAATGGAGGCCAACCGCACAGTCTTTACCGAGGCTTCGCGCGACGAAAAGTACCATAACATGGGTACGACAGTGGTTGCTGTTCTACTTCAAGGGCCGGCAGGATATATTGGCCATATCGGAGACAGCAGAGCCTATCTTGTTAAAGACGGTGCCGCAATTCAATTAACCGAGGATCATACGCTGGTCAATGAGCTGTTCAAAAACGGCCAGATCAGCCAGGAGGAGCTTGGCAATCATCCGCGCCGCAATGTACTGACTAGAGCGCTGGGGACGGATGCCGAGGTTAAGGCTGATTTGGCTCCCGTAAGCTTGTCCCTGGGGGAACTTCTGCTGCTGTGCAGTGACGGTCTGAGCAATTTCGTCAGCCAGGAGCATCTGGGCAAGGTTGCCGGAATTCATGAAATACCGTTAGAGGAAAGAGCGGATCGATTACTTCAACTGGCACTATTAGCCGGTGGCGGCGACAACATCAGCGTCGCTATGTTAGAACATCAAGGAGAGGCCGCTGTGCCCGAGACAAAGGAGTGGAATAGATGATCGGTCACGAATTGGGCGGCCGTTACCAAGTCATCGAACGGATCGGGGGAGGTGGCATGGCGCTTGTCTACAGAGCCCATGACATTTTGCTTAACCGGAACGTCGCCATTAAAGTATTAAGAAATCAGTTTGTACATGACGAGGAGTTCATCCGCCGCTTCCGGCGTGAGGCACAATCGGCTGCTTCCTTATCGCATCCGAATGTAGTCAGTATCTACGATGTAGGTCAGGAAGAGGATGTCCATTACATCGTGATGGAGTATGTTGAAGGTAAGAACCTGAATGAAATTATTAAAGAACGGGCGCCGCTTCAGGTAGATGAATCTATCCGGATTGCTTCCCAGATTTGCGATGCGCTTGATCATGCCCATCAGAATCAGATTATTCACCGTGATATTAAACCTCATAACATCCTGATTGGACGCAACGGCCGTGTTAAAGTAACGGATTTCGGTATAGCCCGTGCAGTTACTTCTACCACAATTACCCAGACTGGTTCTGTAATTGGTTCTGTGCATTATTTTTCACCGGAGCATGCCAAAGGTGTGATGACCGGAGAAAAGTCCGATTTGTATTCGCTCGGAATAGTACTCTACCAGATGTTAACCGGTGTGCTGCCTTTTTTGGGTGAAAGCCCGATCAGCGTAGCGCTTAAGCATCTGCAGGAGGAATTTGAAGAGCCTCGGCTGCTGAATCCGCTGATTCCGCAAAGCGTGGAGAATGTGATCCTGCGTTCCATGCGCAAAAATCCGGATGAGCGGTATCAGTCTGCTAAGGAGATGCTTCAGGATCTGGAGACCTGCCTGCTGCCTGAACGGCGCAGCGAAGCCAAGGCCTTGTTCCATGATGAGGATGATGAAGACCGGACAAGGATTATCCCGGCGATCAAACCGATTCAGCGTGGTCTGGGCAGCCGCAGCGGCGGGGGTGAAGAGCGGATGCGCCGTATGGATGAGGAGGAAGACGTTCCGCCTGCACTGAACAGCAAGAAAAAATGGGGGCGTCCGGCATTATGGATAGGTCTTACCCTGCTTTTATTGCTGGCCATGGGCAGTGTGGTCTGGTATGTGAACTCCAAGCTGGTGGTTGCCGAAGTCACTGTTCCGGATGTAACTAACCAAACTCTGGAAAAGGCTACCGCAATGCTGGATGAGGTTGGGCTGATCGTGGAGGATCCGGTTGTAGAGCAATACAACCCGAACTTTGACGAGAATGTCGTCTGGGAGCAGAATAAAAAGAAAGGCACTGTGGTAAAAGAAGGAACGCATGTTGTTCTAACAGTGAGCACTGCAAAGCCTACTTCAAATGTGCCTTCATTGTCCGGCAAAACCTATGATGATGCTGTAAAAGCTTTAATGGCGGAAGGTGTGGAACAAAGCCGCATCAGCCCGGATCCGCGATTTAGCGAAGATTTCCCTGAAGGACAGGTAATCGGCACTGAACCGGCGGAAGGCAGCGAATATGATCCGGAGACAGCTACAATTAAGGTCATTGTCAGTAAAGGTGAAGAAAGCAAGCCGATGCCTGACCTGACAGGCAAAACCCAGGATGAAGCCAAGGCAATATTGGAGGGCTTGGGACTGGTGCTGGATGAGGTCAGTGAAGATACCAGCTACTCCGTCGATAAAGGGAAAATCACGAAGCAATGGCCTTATGAGAAAGACGATATGGTATCTCCCGGAGATAAGATCTCCATCTCCCTGAGCACAGGATTCCCGCCGGAAGCGTTGAATTATACTTTCAATGTGCCGGTAGCACCTTCAAGCGACGGGAAGAAAACTAAAATTCGTATCGTGTATTCCGATGCCCGCAACGATGGGGAGCCTCAGGAGTGGGGGACGCGTACGATAGCGAAGACCCAGGTATTGTCTGTGAATCTGGTTCTGGCTCCGAATAAAGACGGGGCGGTTTCGATCTACCAGGACGGGGAATACATCGAGGCTTATGAGATCCGCTATTCCGATGCCAAGAACGGCACGGTGCAGCAGCCTGAACCTCCGGCGACACAGACACCGGAGCCTACCGTAGCACCTACCGAGACACCGGCAGAACCTACGGTAGAGCCTGAGATCCTGCCACCGGGTTCTGAAGAAGGCGGTAATGCAGGCGGTACCAACCAAACCGGTTATATCGTGGACAACGCCTCAGAAGGTCAAAGTAATAAAAAAGGTAAAGATAAGGACAATAAAAAGAATTAAAGCAAGAACCAATAAAGAGAAAAGCTGCAGCTGTTCCAGTTCATTAGCGGTAAGGCTGCGGCAGCGAAATGACCCGGGGTGTTTTTAGCTTGGGTCATTTGCGCAAAATCAGGAGAGGAAGGCTCATTATGTATGCCTGAAGGAATCATTGTAAAAGCGCTAAGCGGTTATTATTATGTAAAACCGCTGCATAACGGACTCATTGCGACAGAAGAAGAGGCTGTACAGTGCCGTGGACGGGGGATCCTGAAGAAAAGGGGAGTCGCTCCGCTAGTAGGAGACCGAATTATCTACGTTCTGACCGAAAATGGGGAAGGGATGGTCGATGAGATCCTCCCCCGGGAATCCGAATTAATCCGGCCCCCTGTAGCGAACGTCAAGCTGGCGGTGCTGTTGTTCTCGGTACGTGAGCCGGACATGAATTTGAATCTGCTGGATAAGTTTCTAGTGCATATCGAGCACTCCGGATTGGAACCCCTAATTGTATTAACGAAGCAGGATCTGGCCGTTGACGAAGGTGAAGCCACAGCCCTTGTGAAAGAGCTGTACGAGCGTATCGGTTATGAAGTGATGATTACCAGCTCTTTAACCGGCTCGGGCAGTGATGAGCTACGCAGCAGGCTGGCCGGAGTGATTAGCGTCTTCTCCGGTCAGTCCGGAGTCGGCAAATCGACGCTCTTAAACCGGCTGGTGCCGGGGCTTGAGCTGGAAACAGGTGAAATCAGCATGCGGCTGGGGCGGGGGCGTCATACCACCCGCCATGTCGAGCTGATGGATATCGGGAACGGCGGATTTGTAGCTGATACACCAGGCTTCAGCCAGCTGGATTTTTTGGAGCTGGGTGTGGAGGAGCTGTCGGTCTGTTTCCGGGAATTTGCTTCCTATGCGGAAAATTGCAAGTTCCGCGGCTGCAGCCATCTTCATGAGCCGGGCTGCCGGGTCATAGAGGCCTGGCAGGCCGGTGAGATCGCAGACAGCCGCTATGATCACTACAAGCTGTTTTACAATGAAATGAAAGACAAAAAGCGGAGGTACTAACCTATGATATTACTAGCCCCATCCATTTTATCTGCCGATTTCGCAGCACTTGGTGCTGAAGTCGCGGAGGCTGAGGCCAGCGGCGCAGACTGGATTCATGTAGACGTGATGGACGGCCACTTTGTGCCGAATATTACACTTGGGCCACCGATTGTTAAGGCGGTAAAGGCGCATACCTCTTTGCCGCTGGATGTTCATTTGATGATCGAAAATCCGGAGCGTTATATCGCTGAGTTCGCAGCTGCTGGCGCATCTGTTATTACTGTACATGCCGAAGCATGCGTACATCTTCACCGTGTAGTTCACCAGATTAAGGAGCTGGGAATTATGGCGGGAGTGGCGATTAATCCGGGAACCCCGGCTTCTGCTGTACGTGAGGTGCTTGAGGATGTGGATATGGTGCTGGTTATGACGGTGAACCCTGGTTTTGGCGGACAGGCTTTTATTCCTAATACGATGCGTAAAATCCGCCAGATCCGTGAATGGGCCAATGAAATCAATCACAACAATCTGCGGATTGAAGTCGATGGAGGGGTTGCGGAGAACACCGCTCCAATCGTCGCTGAGGCTGGCGCAGACGTGCTGGTGGCCGGCAATGCCGTATTTGGACGTACTGACCGTGCAGCTGCAATACGGGCAATCCGTGAGGCTGCAGAGAGTGCAGTCCGTTAATTGCAGCTTATGAGCAAGCATTGAGGGATTAAGGTATAGGCCAAGTTATGGCCGCATAAATATGGTTACATGAGCAGAAAT
Organism: Paenibacillus tianjinensis; assembly: GCF_017086365.1. Lineage (NCBI taxonomy): Bacteria > Bacillati > Bacillota > Bacilli > Caryophanales > Paenibacillaceae > Paenibacillus > Paenibacillus tianjinensis. The sequence goes on from NZ_CP070969.1 coordinate 2,524,247, forward strand.
CTCATGTAGCCTTTTTTTGTACATCAAGGGAGGTCTGCAGTTCGTCTGGGTTCAATTATGTATACGGAAATTAAGGGAAGTCTCCTACCGTATGGCAAGAATTGATGGGAGGGTTAATGATGAAATTTTACACGTTTAAGCTGCCAAGATTTTTGGGAGGTTTTGTTAAGGCGATATTGAACACGTTTCAGAAGAGCTGAGTTCATAACCGAACAGAGAACATGAAAAAAAGCACCTTACGAATGTAAAGGGTGCTTTTTGCTTCATATAAGATATCGCTGGGCCCTGGAATAATCCAAGACTAAACGCGTTCAACTTTGCCGGCTTTCAAAGCACGGGTGCTGACGTACACGCGTTTTGGTTTTCCGTTCACGAGAATACGGACCTTCTGAACGTTAACTCCCCAAGAACGACGGTTGCGGTTGTTTGCGTGAGACACGTGGTTACCGCTGCTTGGCTTCTTGCCTGTTACTGCACATTTGCGGGACATAGATTACACCTCCTTGTTACTTACACCTGCGTAAAACAATACTTAAATATAATATCACAGCAAAATTTGCTACGTCAACCGATTCAAAAACATTTATTTCTTTTGGCTCTTATAGTACAATGTAAATTAGTGCATTATGTCCAGTTAATCATAGAATTGATTAGGCATGAAGTTAGGAAGGGGAATTCTCATTGAGTAAGCGTTCTATAAACGGAGCAGATTTTACCGCAATGGTACTCGCCGGTGCGGAAAAGCTGCAGCAGCATGCAGAGCACGTCAATTCCTTGAATGTATTTCCGGTTCCGGATGGAGATACAGGAACCAATATGAATTTGACGATGACCGCAGGTGCGAACGAATTGAAGAAGAATAATACCGCCTCAGTCGGTCAATGTGCAGGAGTACTCTCCAAAGGTCTATTGATGGGCGCACGGGGAAACTCCGGCGTTATTTTGTCACAGCTGTTCAGAGGTCTTGGACGCTACGCCGCCCAATATGATGAGCTGAACACGCAGCAGTTCGCAGCAGCGCTGCAGACCGGTGTGGATACGGCCTACAAAGCAGTGGTTAAGCCAGTGGAAGGAACCATCCTTACCGTCGCCAAAGAAGCTGCCAGACATGCCGTATACTATGCCCGCCGTACCACTGATATTACTGAACTTATGACAGAAGTATTGTCCAAGGCAAAAGAAGCATTAGCCAATACACCGGAATTGCTGCCGGTCCTGAAGCAGGTTGGAGTAGTAGACTCCGGCGGCCAGGGTCTGGTCTACATTTATGAAGGATTCCATCAGCATTTGACAAGCGGAAGCCTCGGCGTGCAGACCCCTGCGCAAGGACAAGCTCCTGCCCCTGCAACTGCAGCGGTCCCCGTGCTGACTAAACAAGAAAATGTATTGTCATCCGTACAATCTTCCGCTCAATCCCAGCTTTCTACGGAGGATATCGAGTTTCTATATGATATGGAATTTTTCATCAACCGCCAGCTTGGCGCATCCGTGAAAGCGGATTTTGATGAGGAAACTTTTAGGAAAGCGTTATCAGTCAACGGAGATTCCATTATTGTCATTTCCGATGATGAAACGATCAAAGTACATGTACATTCCAAAACGCCTGGTGAAGTGATGAGCTTAGCACTCCAATATGGGGAGATCACTCAAATTCATATTCTGAACATGCGCGAACAGCATCGTGACTTGTTGACCGCGGGGATGGATATTGCGCCTATGCCGGAGCTGTTCGCGGATATGCCTACAGAGCAGAGCTCGGTGCAGGCTCCGGCTGTTCCGCCGGCGGATGATATGGCGCCATACGGTTTCATTGCAGTATCTTCAGGGGAAGGCATTTCCGATATATTCAAAAGCCTTGGAGTCGATGCCGTGCTTGCTGGCGGACAGACCATGAATCCGAGCACGGAAGATTTCGTAAATGCGATTCATTTGATCTCTGCGAAGCATGTCTATATTCTGCCAAACAATTCCAACATCGTGCTTGCCGCACAGCAGGCCAAAGAGCTGCTTGAAGGTGAGAGAGACATCACCGTGATCCCAAGCAAGAGTATTCCGCAAGGAATTGCTGCAGCCTTTGCCTTTCAGGAAGAGGATGCTGTGGACACCAATACCGAGAATATGCTTGAAGCCATTTCTCAAGTGAAGTCCGGGCAGGTGACGAATGCGGTTCGCGATACGGTCATCGAAGATCTGGAGATTAAATCCGGGCAGTTTATCGGTATTTCCAACTCGAAGATTGTAGCGGCCTCTGATGAGTTGCTTACAGCAAGTAAGGCCCTGCTTACGACCATGCTGGAGAACGGGGACGAGATAGTGACCGTCCTGACCGGTTCTGATGCCGAGGCAGGCGTAACAGATTCACTCGGAAGCTGGCTTGAAGAAACGTATCCGCAGGTGGAAGTAGAAGTGCATGAAGGCGGACAACCGCTTTATTATTATCTTTTCTCTGTGGAACCATAGGTTCATATTAAAGTTTGGGGAGGAAACCCATGAATCGTACGGTCATTGTCACTGACAGCACATCAGATATCCCGCCGGCACTGGCGGAGAAGTACGGCATTGAAGTCGTACCGCTTACGCTTATGTTCGGTGAAGAAGCTTTCCGGGATAATATCGATATGACACCGGAACAGTTCTATGAGCGTCTTCCCCGCTCACCGCAGTTACCGACAACTTCTCAGCCATCACCGGTTGAATATATGAAGGTGTACAGCAGCATTTTGGAGCGTAACCCTGATTGCCGTGTACTTTCTTTTCATATTTCATCCGGGCTCAGCGGTACATACCAGTCCGCCGTGCTCGCCAAATCGATGCTTGAGGAACAGGGAGAAGTTATCACTGTTGTTGATTCACTGTCCGCATCCTACGGGTTCGGATTTATGGTAGTAGCAGCTGCGCGAATGGCAGCGGAAGGCAAGGCGCCGGCAGAAATTCTGGAATCCGTAGAACAACTGCGCCAGTCCCGCAAGTTGTATTTTTTGGTCGATACACTGGAATATCTGCAGAAAGGCGGCAGAATCGGCAAAGCGTCTGCAATTCTGGGCACGCTACTCAATATTAAGCCGATACTTTCCATTGATGCCGAAGGTATCATCTATGCGGTAGAGAAGGTCAGAGGCCGTAAAAAGGCAGTAGCCCGAATGATCGAGCTGTTCAAGGGGGATCTGCCGGGTGTGGACAAAATCAACGTGGCCGTGGGTCATACGGCTGAACCGGCTTACGGCGAAGAATTCCTGCAGGAATTGGCCGGGCACTTTACCCTGGAAGAGAAGGTGCTGACCAATGTCGGTCCCGTTGTAGGCAGCCATGTGGGCAACGGTACTCTAGCCGTATTCATTTGGCCCGCGTAAATAGGGGATGAATACACTGCTATCATTAGATCAAATTGAAGTCAAACAAATAACTGGCGTGAGCGCTCAAAAGCAAAGTGAGCTTCACGCCTTTGGCGTCTTTACAGTGAAGGATTTGCTGGAGTATTATCCGTTCCGTTATGAGGATTTCCGGCCTAAGACACTGAGTGAGGTCAAGCACGGCGACAAGGCTACACTGGTGGCTAAGGTGATCGGCATACCAGTGCTGCAGCGTTTTGGCGGCAAATCACGGATAAGCTGCAAAATGGTCGCCGAACCGTGGATGTTCACGGCGATCTGGTTCAATCAGACCTATGTCCGCGAACAGCTGACCGTTGGCCGTGAGATTGTGATTACGGGTAAATGGGATCAGAAGCGGAGCCAGATTAATGTAACGAATTATGAGTTTCCGGACCGCGGAGAGGGTAAGACAGGTACATTGCAGCCTGTCTATTCGGTCGGAGGGAAAATCACACAGACTTGGCTGCGTAAGGTCATCAATCAGGCCATGCAGCAGTTTGGAGAGCTGATTCCGGAGATCCTGCCGCAGGTAATCCTTCGGAAATATGATTTCATGCCGCGTAAACGGGCAATTGCTACGATTCATCAGCCCGAAGATACCCGAGAAGGCCAGCAGGGACGGCGCCGGATGGTGTACGAGGAGCTCTTTCTGTTCCAGCTCAAGGTGCAGGCATTCCGCGTGCTGAATCAGGGCAGAATGGATGGTGTGGTGCACACGGTCGATAATTCTACAGTCCGCCAGTTTGTGCGCAGCCTTCCGTTTGAGCTGACGGATGCCCAGAAGCATGTGGAGCTGGAGATTCTGCAGGATATGCGTTCCGGCTACTGCATGAACCGTCTGCTTCAAGGGGATGTGGGCTCCGGTAAAACGGTCCTCGCGGCCATTGCGCTGTACGCTACCGTAAGATCGGGTTTTCAGGGGGCGCTGATGGTGCCGACTGAAATTCTCGCCGAACAGCACATGCGCTCGCTGACCAAGATGTTCGAGCCTTTTGGCATCACAGTCGGCCTTCTGACGGGAAGCGTCAACGGCCGCAAGCGCAAGGAGCTGCTTGCTTCGCTGCAGATGGGGCTGCTGGATGTTGTGGTGGGAACCCACGCATTGATTCAGGAGGATGTATTCTTTCGCGCACTCGGTCTGGTGGTCACGGATGAGCAGCATCGTTTCGGGGTGAACCAGCGCAGCATCTTGCGGCGCAAGGGCTACAATCCTGATGTGCTCACGATGACGGCGACGCCGATACCGCGTACGCTTGCGATAACAGTATTCGGTGATATGGACGTGTCTACATTGTCTGAGCGCCCGAAAGGGCGAGTGCCTATTACTACCTATTGGGTCAAGCATGACCTGATGGAACGGGTGCTGAAGCTGGTGAACCGGGAGGTAGACCAGGGCAGACAGGCGTATCTGATTTGTCCGCTCATCGAGGAGTCGGAGAAGCTGGATGTGCAGAACGCGATCGATCTGCATGTGCAGATGTCTCAAGCTTTCCCCGGCTACAAGGTAGGATTGCTGCACGGACGGATGACCCCAGCGGAAAAAGATGAGGTCATGCGGGCCTTCTATAGTAATGAGATTCAGCTGCTCGTCTCCACTACAGTGGTAGAGGTCGGAGTTGATGTTCCTAACGCCACACTGATGATCATCATAGACGCTGACCGATTTGGCCTGTCGCAGCTGCACCAGCTGCGCGGCCGGGTCGGCCGCGGCCAGCATGCTTCCTACTGTGTACTTGTGGCCGATCCGAAATCGGAAATTGGCCGGGAGCGGATGACAGCCATGACCGACACGGATGACGGGTTCGAAGTGTCGCGGCGCGATTTAGAGCTGCGGGGTCCTGGGGATTTCTTCGGCACGAAGCAGAGCGGCCTTCCGGAATTCCGGCTGGCGGACATGACAGCTGATTTCGAAGTGCTGGAGCAGGCACGAGATGATGCCGCCGGGCTGCTGAAAGAGGCGTCATTCTGGACTTCACCCGATTATGCGCCGCTGCGCAGCTATTTACAGAGCGAGCAAATATTCCAAGGCGATATAATTGATTAAATAGGCACATGCGGCCGCCTGCCCTCATATACTGTGAATGATTGGATATGACGGGAGGTGCTGCATTTGGGTTATCAGCAATACGGAATCAGTCCACAGCTGGTGGAGCGGATCAAGCTGAAGATGAAGAATCCGGCGGTTAAGGAACGGATTAAGAACATGATTAACGGGATCTCCAAGCAGGAGCTGCAGGATACAGCGGTGGTACGCAGGCTTGTACGCAATGCCTCGGCAGTGCTGAGCGAGAAACTGACAGGGGCCCAGGAGGAACAGATCGTTAAATTTGTAATTGCGCAGAAGATAGATCCCAGCAATACTTTTCATCTTATACGTTTATGGGGGATGTTCCGCTGAGTGCGGAGGATGCCTGGTATCCGGCACAATTAAAGGCCGTTCCCGCAATGAATATTGCGGAAACGGCCTTTTTGCGTTTCACTGCAGGTGCATAAGACAGATGATTTTGAATATATACACAGTTTCTCTGCATCCCGCAGAACCTATTGGGTAAAACTCCATATAAGGGTTAGCGTAGATCCATGAAATCTTGGAAGGAGCTGAGGTATTGAATTCAAAGCCGGCAACGAAAGAAACTGCAGATAACATACCCTATCATACGCTGGATCATGGTGAGGTACTCAGGCGTCTGGAATCAGCGAAGAACGGATTAACAACCCCAGAGGCAGCACAGAGGCTCGAGCATTACGGAAAAAATATGCTTCAGGAAACAAAGAAGAAGTCTCTGCTGGCAAAATTTATGGAGCAATTCAAAAATGTAATGATTTTTATTCTGCTGGCCGCTGCGATACTGTCGGGGATTTTGGGAGAATGGACGGATACGGTCATTATTTTGCTGGTTGTGATCCTGAATGCTGTGCTTGGGGTTATCCAGGAGAATAAAGCGGAACAGGCGCTGGAAGCTCTGAAAAGTATGTCTTCACCGATGGCGAGAATCCGCCGGGACGGACAGGTTATGGAGATCAAAAGCGAGGAGCTCGTACCAGGCGATATTGTACTGCTGGAAGCCGGGAACGTCGTGCCAGCCGACCTTAGGGTACTCGAATCTGCATCTCTCCAGACCGAGGAAGCGGCACTGACCGGAGAATCCCTGCCGTCAGATAAACATGCCGGGGCACTGGAAGGCACGGATCTTGCACTCGGGGATCGCACCAATATGGCCTATATGAGCAGCAGTGTGACTTACGGCAGAGGAGTAGGAGTGGTTACGGCAACGGGAATGTTGACTGAGGTCGGCAGAATCGCGGGTTTTATAGCCCAGGCTGAACAGGATGTAACCCCGCTGCAAAAGAAACTGGATGAGCTAGGGAAATATTTTACGTATATAATTTTGGGAGTTTGCGTTGTGATTTTTGCCGTCGGAATTCTAGAGGGCAGAGAAATGCTGGATATGCTGCTCACTTCCATTTCACTGGCTGTAGCGGCGATTCCGGAAGGCCTGCCGGCGATTGTGACGATAATTCTGGCCCTTGGTGTCCAGCGGATGGCCAAGCGCAAGGCTATTATCCGCAAGCTTCCAGCGGTGGAGACACTGGGCAGTACCGAAATCATTTGCTCCGACAAGACGGGTACGCTGACGCTCAACCAAATGACTGTGGAGAAGCTGTTCGTAAACGGCCAATCTATAGAGGCCACAGACGCAGTCAAAAGCGAATCCGGAGGAGAACTGCTGCTGCAGGCGATGACGCTGTGCAATGATTCCAGTATCGATGAGAGTAAGGAAGTCAAAGCCGGGAAAACGAAAAGCGGCAAAGCAATCATCGGCGACCCGACAGAGACTGCACTGGTTGATTATGCACTGAGCATTGGGGTGGATAAGCGCGAGCTGGAAAAGCGGAATCCCCGGAAAAGAGAGCTGCCTTTTGATTCCGACCGCAAGCTAATGACTACGGTCCATGCACAGGAGCAGGGTGGGGAATTCCGCGCCTATACCAAGGGCGCACCCGATGTGCTGCTGTCCAAGTGCAGCCATATCTACGAAGCCGGCCATGTCGTTCCGCTGACGGATGAGCACTCCCGGCAAATTACAGCCCGCAATAAGCAGCTGGCTGACGAAGCGCTGCGTGTTTTGGCTTTTGCTTACCGTGATTACGGAGAACTTCCTGATGAGATGACGCCGGAGAGCGCAGAGACGGAGCTTGTATTCATCGGGCTGTGCGGGATGATTGACCCTCCGCGGGATGAAGTCCGAGATGCGGTAGCCGTCTGCCGCAAGGCGGGCATCCGTCCGGTCATGATTACCGGCGACCACAGGGATACAGCTGCGGCCATAGCCAAACGTCTGGGCATCATTGACGATGACCGCAGTGTGCTGACCGGCCGGGAACTGGACAAGATCAGTGAAGCTGATTTTGCCGAGAAGGTGACCGATTACTCTGTGTATGCGCGTGTCTCCCCTGAACATAAAGTACGGATCGTCAAAGCCTGGAGGCAGAAGGGTAAGATTGTCGCTATGACCGGAGACGGAGTGAATGATGCACCTGCGCTGAAATCTGCGGATATCGGTGTAGGCATGGGTATCACCGGAACGGATGTGGCTAAAGGTGTCTCTGATATGGTGCTTGCTGATGATAATTTTACAACGATTGTAGTTGCTGTTGAAGAAGGGCGGAAGGTGTACAGCAATATCCGTAAAGCTATTCAGTTCCTGCTGTCCGCCAATCTCGGAGAAGTGCTGACCTTGTTCATCGCAACGATGATTGGCTGGCGCATTCTTGAGCCGATTCATATTCTCTGGATCAATCTGGTGACGGACACCCTGCCTGCATTGGCACTGGGCCTGGAGAAGGCCGGGGAAGATGTAATGAAACGGAAGCCCCGCAAGTCAAGCAGCAGCATATTTGCCGGCGGAGTGGGTGCCGGTATTGTGTATCAGGGAATTATTGAAGCAGCGCTGACACTGCTGGTCTATTACTGGGCGCATACGCATTATGATGAGGACGTTGCGGTTACGATGGCATTTGCTACTCTGGGACTGCTCCAGATCACCCATGCCTTCAACGTCAGATCCAATACCAAATCACTATTCCAGATCGGATGGTTTACCAACCGCTTTATGCTGGGAGCATCCCTGATCTCAGGCCTGCTGCTGGTACTGGTAATTATCATACCGGGTCTGAACGAATGGTTTGGCGTGGAGCATCTGAGCGGCCTGCAATGGGGAATTGTCTGCGGTGCTGCCATAGCTATTGTAGTTATTGTGGAAATCGTAAAGCTGTTTCTCCGGATGAGCGGCAAAGGAAAGACCTGGGATTAACATGCAAAGAGCCTGGTAGTCCAGTTACGGACTCCAGGCTCTTTTACCCTCAGCAAAGCGGTCGGAATTTTAAAGCACACGCTGCATATGCAGGATGACATTATGCCAATAGCCGGTGTCGAGCTCGCTGATCTGTACGCCGGGTTCACCCCAGGTATGAATGAATTTCCCGCCGCCGATATAAATGCCGACATGGCCTGGTACAGCATCACTCTCAAAGCGTCCGGGCACCGTGAAGAAAATCAGGTCGCCGGTCTGCAGATCATCGCGGCTCACCCGGCGGCCGATATTGTCCTGATCTCTAGCCAGCCGCGGCAGAGTGACACCGAATTTTTTAAATACATGCCGGGTAAAAGAAGAGCAGTCAAATTTCTTGGTTTCCTCGTAAGAGCCGGCACCAAAATCATAAGGTACACCTAAGAACTTTTTGGCGTAATCCACCAGTTCTCCGGTGTCAACATTCGAGGCACTCTGGATGCGCAGCGGTTTAGAACCGTCGGTAATTCCGTTCCTCCCTGTACTAACACCGGTATCTTTGTCCTTCGGGGGAGCAATATTGATCTCTCCACTGCTCGGATTCCAGCCCACTTCAGTCTGGAGCAGCTTGGACAGCGCTGTAGGCGTGATGTAGATTTGACCGTCGCGGCGAACCGGCGCATCCGGCAAAGTGATTTTCTCGCCTAACGAAAAGACCTGGACTGAATCCGGCTTTAACATATACATCACGTCAGTGTAGCCGATCTTGGCATATCCACCGCTGGAGGTGTCATCCTTCATCCTGTAGCCAATAGAAGCAGCCGCCGGCTTCAGCGGAATCCAGAACTTGCCTTGCTTGTCGGTAATGGATGATTTCTCGTAATAGCTGCCTACAAAATTTCCAGCCGGATTAACGGCGTTCACTTTAGGCTTTGTATCGGTTTTGTAATATCCGCAAGCGCTGCCGGTGAGGGAAAACGCCAATAGTATTGCTGCGGTGGCAACTGATTTTTTCTGTGCAGAAATTGTCATATGTCACGCTCCATCTTCATACTGTAGCTTAAGTTTGCACAGCCGGGTGTTGTTTCATAAGATCGGATGGCGTAAACATCTTGGGTAAACTTCCTGATTTTACAAGAAAAAGCTGCAATGAGGATGCGGGCCGCAGGAATCTGCACGGAATGTAATATCTGGATCATTCATAAATGATTGACGGATAAACAACGTCCATATAATATTAGTTAATAGATTTGCTGTATTAAATGGGAGATTCGTGTGAACTTTCGCTTTAATGCTTTTATCTTTAAAAGCGATAATGCTGAGTCGCTCACTTTGATGCACGCGCTGATACCGTAAATGAAAAGGGGTTATTTGATGAAGAAAAAGAATATTTGGGCAGGCTTAAGCCTGTGCTTGATGCTCGTAGCAGCAGGCTGCGGAAACAACAATGCAGCGAACACAGAAAATGCTGCTAACGCTGGGAATTCACCGGCAACAACTACCAATGCCCCTGCTAATGCCGGAGCTAACGACGCCAAATCCTATAAAATTGCAATCTCCCAATATGTTGAGCATCCTTCGCTGGATGCCACACGTGAAGGGTTCCTGGCCGCACTCAAGGACGCCGGAATCGTAGAAGGCGAGAACCTTAAGGTGGATCTTGAGAATGCTCAGGCCGATCAGGCTAACAACCTGTCCATCGCGCAGAAGATTGCCGGAGATAAGAATGATCTTGTCCTGGCGATTGCTACACCGTCAGCCCAATCAATTGTACAGAATGTGAAAGACACCCCAATTTTGTTTGCAGCTGTTACTGATCCGCTGGATGCCAAGATTGTTACTGACCTGGAGCATCCGGGCGGCAATGTATCCGGAGCATCTGATACGAATCCGGAAGCTATCACCACGCTGATGAACTTCATAGCAACGCAGTTCCCTAACGTGAAGAAGCTGGGGCTAGTGATTAATGAAGGCGAGCCCAATGCAGTCGTCATGGCTGATATTGCCAAGAAAGAGCTGGACAAACACGGCATCGAGCTGGTGAAGGCGGCGATCACGAATACTTCCGAAGTGAAGCAGGCTGCAGAGTCCCTCGTCGGCCGTGTGGATGCCTTCTATATCACCCTTGATAACTCCGTCGTGAGCGGTGTGGATGCAATCATCCAGACGGCAAATGACAACAAGATTCCTTTCTTCTCGGCTGACCGCGACACCGTAGAGAAAGGCGCTTTTGCTACAGTCGGCTTTAAGTATTATGATCATGGCTACCAGGTTGGTGAAATGGCTGTTGAAGTGCTTAAGAACGGTACCAGCCCTGGAGATATGAAAGTGACGATGCAAGAGAAGCTGGACTTGATTCTTAACCTGAAGGCAGCAGCTGCCCAGGGTATAGAAGTCACAGATGCCATGAAAGCTGAAGTCGCCGATCAGGCAAGCAATATCATTCAATAATTGTCAGACATCATTATGGGGCGATTCCCGGCGGGACGCCCCTTGCCGCTTGAGGGAGGAAGTCACCTATGTATAATTCAATGCTTGGAGCCGTGGAAATGGGCCTCTTGTATGCTTTTATGGCTTTAGGGGTTTATATTACGTTCCGGATTCTCGATTTCCCGGATTTAACCGTGGATGGAAGCTTTACAACCGGCGGTGCAATTGCCGCTGTGATGATTACAAACGGTTATTCACCATGGCTGGCTACTCTTTGTGCGCTGGCAGGAGGTATGCTGGCCGGCATGTGTACAGGCCTGCTGCATACCAAAGGTAAGATTAACGGACTGCTGTCAGGGATACTGATGATGATTGCGCTTTATTCGATCAACCTGCGGATATTAGGCAAACCGAATGTTTCGCTGATGGGGGAAACAACATTATTCAGCTCGATTAACCCGCTGCTTGTAATGCCGTTTGTTGTGATCCTGGTTAAGGTTCTAATGGATCTGTTTCTGCGGACGGACCTGGGACTCGCTCTGCGGGCAACAGGAGACAATGCGCGGATGATCCGCAGCTTTGGCGTGAACACCGATACTACGACTATTCTCGGCATCAGCCTGTCGAACGGGATGGTGGCGCTCTCGGGCGCACTAATCGCCCAGTATTCCACTTTTGCCGATTCATCTATGGGTATAGGAATGATTGTTATCGGTCTGGCCTCGGTAATTATCGGGGAAGCTATCTTTGGAGCACGTAGCGTATTCCGGGCCACATTGGCTGCAGTTCTCGGCTCTATCGTGTACCGGATTGTTGTCGCACTGGCTCTGAGAGTTCCTTGGCTAGAGGCCTCCGATCTGAAACTGATTACAGCCATTATTGTCATTATTGCACTGCTGTTCCCTTCCCTTCAGCGTTATCTGAAAACGAAGAATACAGCACGCAGGCGTACGGCCGAGCTTGAAGATCTGGCGTTGCGCAACAAGAAAGGGGGAGCAGCTGATGCTAAAGCTTGATAATGTCTCCAAGCTGTTCAATCCCGGCACACCCGATGAGAAAATCGCGCTGTTCGGCATTGATCTGGAGCTTCGTGCCGGAGATTTCGTGACGATTATCGGAAGCAACGGAGCAGGCAAGTCTACGCTGATGAATGTGATTTCCGGCGTGATGCGGCCGGATCTGGGCGAAGCCCGGATCGATGGAAGCTCTATCAGCCACTTGCCGGAGTTCCAGCGGGCCCGCTGGATCGGGCGGGTCTTCCAGGACCCGATGGCCGGAACAACGCCGCATATGACCATTGAAGAGAACTTGGCGATGGCTTACAAGAGAGGCCAGAAGCGCGGGCTATCCTTTGGCGTTAATGCCGCCAGACGATCTATGTTCCGCGAACAGCTGAGCCGCCTGGGTATCGGGCTGGAGAACCGGCTGCGCGCCAAAGTGGGACTTCTGTCCGGCGGGGAGCGGCAGGCGCTCAGCCTGCTGATGGCGACCTTTACCCAGCCGCAAATTTTGCTGCTGGATGAGCATACGGCAGCGCTCGATCCTGCCCGTGCGGAACTGATTACCAAGCTGACCGAATCCATCGTCCGCGAGATGAAGCTCACGACGCTGATGGTTACCCATAACATGGAACAAGCAATCCGGCTGGGTAACCGTCTGATCATGATGGATAAAGGATCGGTTATTCTGGATATTGATGAAGAGCGAAAGAAGGATCTGACTGTAGAACGTCTGCTTGGCGAGTTTGAAGCGATCAGCGGACACAAGCTGGCGGATGACCGGATGATGCTCGGCTAATTATATCTGTAACAGCAGCACTTTCCGCTGAATACAGCTGTAAAGACTTGAACACAGTTAACCAATATACTGTGTTTCAAGTCTTTTTTGTGTTGTGCAGAGGATGTAATCAGCATTTAAAGCTGTTAGAATAGGATAATTCCAGTATCAAGGAGGGGGTTCCATTGGCAACTATAACAATGCGGACAGATATAAGAAGGATAGCGCCTGCTCGTCCATAAACTGCGTATTTCCTTCCTGATGAGGGTTGTAAATGCATAATTATCCAATGACTAAAATGAAGGACTTTTCCAAAGCTCAAATTGATCCAATCCACAGACTGGAACAATTATGCAAGACATATGATTGTTCGAGTTTAAGAGTGGGCTTAGAAAGTCTTAAAGAAATTGACGGTGATGAAGCCTTTCTGTGCCATACCGGTAACCAGATCATCGGATTCCTCAGCTGGTATACCTCGGATGGGAAGGAAGCGAATATTAATGGTATGGTCCACCCGGACTACCGCCGCCAGGGTATATTTCGCGGATTACTGGAACATGCCGCCTCAGACATGCAGACACAGGGCATCGAAACTTACCGCTTCAGGATTCCGGCCAATTCTGAGCCTGGTATGGAGTGTATTCGGTATCTGGGCGCTGATTTTGCAACTTCTGAATTTACCATGATGCTAAATCGCGGACAAGTGGAAGACTCTTTGCTACTCGGTCACTCCATAGATCTGCGGCTTGAGCAGGCTGCCGATTTTGAGTTCATGGTTAGCTGCTCCACCCTGGCGTTTGGCGATTCAGAATCATGGTCCAGAAGTTATTTAACACGTACTAAAGGACCGGAACGGATCACTTACATTGCAATGGAGAGCATGATTCTGGTCGGAATGATCAGAATCAATTACCTGGCAGCAGGTCTTGCTGTCATTCATGATTTTTGTGTGCTTCCTGCATACCAGGGCAAAGGGCTGGGTGGTGAAATCCTTAGTGCGGCAGTTAAACTCTTGCTGGATCAGAAGGATGTTCGGGTGCGTCTTGGAGTCATCACTCACAATAGGCGGGCATTGAATCTGTATCAGAGAGCAGGATTTGAGATCTCTGCGGAGTCTCATTATTATGTGATCGCGGCGGAAAAATTCTAATAGGTATTAAAAGTTTCCTAAATGATAATCGCCCTGCATCCGGTCTGTTTGACCGGGTGCAGGGCGATCTTCTTATATTCTGGCCGAGGTGTGTGCCTGTGCAGCTTATCTTTTCCTTACCGTCTCGCCTTCAACCAGCACAGGCTGATAGTAGGTTTGATCGCGCAGATCCTTTTTTCCCTGCAGCTTCTTTATAACCCAGTCGGCGGCATCCCGCCCCATTTGTTCCTGAGGGTGGGTCAAGGTCGTCAGTGTGATGTTCGCATTTTTGGCAATATAAGAATTATCCTGGCCAATAATGGACAACTCTCCGGGAACCGAAATATCAAGTTGTCTGCACACCTGTACGGCCTCCAAGCCAACCTCATCGTTATAACACACAATTGCAGTTATCCCGCCTCTATTTTCAGTGAGAAAGGTTTTTAAGTTGGCGGACAGTTCCTGCTTCGTCTCTGTATAGAAGGAAAGCACCTGTTCCGGGTGGAACCGTAGCTTGGCTTCTCCGAGGGCTTTGATGTAGCCTTTCATCCGGTATTTTCCCTGCAAATCATCCATTTTGGCAATGATGCCAATCTGTGTGTGCCCGTTAGAGATCAATTCCTTAGTAGCCAGGTAGCTGGATTGAACGTCATCGAGGCAAAAGAAAGGAACCTCCAATTCCTCATAATAAGCATTAATCATGATGAACGGGACATCCTGTTCTTTGAATGTCAGGTAGTAGGCAATGTTGGGATTGTACAGGTTACTTTTCGTAGGTTCTATGATCAGACCGTCCACCCCAAAGGACAGCATCATCTCCAAAGCTTTCTTTTCCTGGGCGACATCATTATTTGTACTGGCCAGCAGCAAGGAATAATCATCTTCGTTCAATCTGGACTCAATCCCGCGGATAATGGAGGGGAAGATGTAATCAGAGATGTAGGTTGTGATGACCCCGATTGTTTTCTTATTGGAATTCCCGCCGGTTTTGGAGCGGAACTGGTTGCTCACATAAGTGCCTGAGCCTTTCTCGCTTCGCAGGAAACCTTCGTTTGCCAGCTCCAAAATCGCTTTTCGTACCGTCTGCCGGCTGACTTGGTACATCTCCTGCAGTGCGGATTCCGTCGGGATCTGGTTCCCTACGCTGTATGTTCCTGATAGAATATTGCTTTTTATATCCTCAAGTATGACCTGATACTTCGGTTTCACACGACTCCTTCTTTCCTGGTTGTTCTAATACTACTTCGACGTTCCGTAATAGTTGTATGTACATATTCTAGCACAGTTATGAAAAAATTATAATCCATCGTCTTACTTGTATATGTTTTTGAAGATAATTATTAGAAAATTGTCGCTTGATCAGGGTATTTGTATGTATAACTATTAAAGTGTGTTGACAAATGTACGAACAAAAAATATACTTGAGCAGTAAATAAGGGAAAGCGCATTCTTTCAATTATAGCGAATAAAACTGTTGTTCAGAGAGGAGTAACGTGTGCATGGATCAAGACATTAAACAAGCGATACTCAAGGGAGAAACCTCACTGGGTATCGAATTTGGATCCACACGTATCAAGGCAGTGCTGATTGATCATCGTTTTGAGACAATCGCATCTGGTAGTTATGAGTGGGAGAACCTCCTGGCAGACGGATATTGGACGTACAACTTAGAGAGTATTATCTCAGGTCTGCAAGAGGCATACAGTGGAATGAAGCAAGAGGTTGAACGGAAATATGGAATCACGATCCGGACAGTGGGTTCGATTGGATTCTCTGCAATGATGCACGGCTATATGGCTTTTGACAGCAAGGGTGAGCTGCTTGTTCCGTTCCGGACCTGGCGTAATGCGACTACGGGTGCTGCAGCAAAAGAGTTAACTGAACTATTTAAATTTAACATTCCTGAGCGGTGGAGTATTGCCCACCTGTATCAAGCGATATTGAACGAAGAAGAGCATGTATCTCGTATTGACTTCATTACAACGCTGGCCGGCTATATTCACTGGCTGCTGACCGGCAATAAGGCCATTGGTATCGGTGATGCTTCCGGTATGCTGCCGATTGATGAAGCGACACATGATTTTAATGAAACGATGGTTAACCAGTTTGATGAACTCGTTGCAGCCAAAGGCTACCCCTGGAAGCTGAAGGATATTCTCCCTGAGGTTAATCTTTCAGGTCAACAGGCAGGTGTACTCACCGCAGCAGGTGCCAAGATCCTAGATAAATCCGAAAACCTGCAGCCGGGTATTCCGCTTTGTCCTCCAGAAGGTGATGCGGGAACAGGGATGGTGGCCACGAACAGTGTGAGAAAACGGACGGGTAATGTCTCTGTAGGAACTTCAGTTTTTGCCATGCTCGTACTGGAACAGGAGCTTTCCGCGGTATATCCGGAGATCGATATGGTAACTACGCCGAATGGTAATCCGGTCGGAATGGTTCATGCCAACAACTGCTCTAGTGATATCAACGCCTGGCTGGGCTTGTTCCGTGAATTCTATGAAGCCATGGGACAGAAGGCGGATGTCAATCATTTGTACGGTGTGATGTTCAATAAGGCTTTAGAGGCAGATCCGGACGGCGGCGGCTTGCTGAGCTATGGTTATTTCTCTGGAGAGAATATCACAGGTATCGAAAAGGGCCGGCCGCTGTTTGTCCGTTCCCCTGAGAGCCGTTTCAATCTGGCTAACTTCATGCGCACTCATCTGTTTACAGCTTTTGGCGCTTTAAAAATCGGAATGGACATTCTGACCAAACGCGAAAATGTAGCCATTGACAGCATTCTGGCACACGGCGGTTTATTTAAAACTCCGATAGTCGGGCAAAAAATTGTTGCAGCTGCGCTGAATGTACCTGTATCCGTAATGTCGACAGCCGGTGAAGGCGGAGCATGGGGGATGGCCATTCTGGCTTCTTACATGAGTAACAAGGAACAGCAGGAAAGCCTGGAAGACTTCCTCGACCAAAAAGTATTTAAAGATGCTGAGGGCCAGGAAATTTACCCTGACGGTTCAGATGTTAAGGGCTTTGAGACATTTATGGAACGCTACACTCAGGGTCTGGCCATTGAGCAGGCTGCTGTAGATAATCTAGTGGAGAATTGGAGGGGTTAGTGTGTTAGAGCAACTGAAGGAAGAAGTATTTCAGGCGAATCTGGATTTGCCTAAACATGGACTCGTAAAATACACCTGGGGGAACGTGAGCGCCGTTGACCGTGAAAGCCGTTTATTTGTTATCAAACCCAGCGGCGTAAATTACGATGTAATGAAGCCTAGTGACATGGTGGTTGTTGATTTTGACGGCAATGTCGTTGAAGGGGAGATGAGACCTTCATCAGATACACCGACACATGCCGTATTGTATAAGCATTACGAGGAGATCGGCGGTATTGTGCATACTCATTCGACCTGGGCGACTATTTGGGCTCAAGCAGGCCTGGATGTACCTGTTATGGGGACTACTCATGCAGATACCTTCTATGGTTCTGTGCCTTGTGCCCGGTTCTTAACCCAAGAGGAGATTGACCGTGGTTATGAAGCGGAAACAGGCCGTGTCATCATTGAGACGTTTGAGCAGCGCGGGCTGGATATTTTAGCAGTACCCGGTGTTCTGCTTAAAGGCCATGCTCCTTTCACCTGGGGCAAGGATGCAAAATCCGCAGTCATGAACAGTGTTGTGCTCGAAGAGGTTTCGAAAATGAATCTGTTCGCAAGACAATTGAACAGCTTCGCTGAGGAATTGCCGCAGCGTATTCTGGATAAGCACTATTTGCGCAAACACGGGAAAGACGCCTACTACGGGCAGAAGTAATACAAACATCTAGATTGAACTTGGAAAAATACAACTAGAGATAAGTGGCGGAGGGGAATTTTGGAACTGGAGGAGCGATAGCGTCCGCCTGAAAGCTTTCCGAAGGAAAGCTAGCATCGTAAGCATAAGCAGTCTGCGGATTTCAACCGTGAAAACGGTATAAATCAAGAAATCTGCAGGCGGGCAGCGGCCGGAAGTCCAAACATTCTCCGTGGTCACGGCCAATCTCATAATAGAATAATCACAAGTTCAATCTATAAAACAACTCATGAAAAGAGGATGAATAATGTCAACTGCAGGAACAAAAGTATTCTGGTTTGTCGTAGGTTCACAACATCTGTACGGGGAAGAAGCACTCGCAGAAGTTAAAGCTAATGCACAAGTAATGACGGATGCCCTGAATGAAAGCGGCGTTCTGCCATACCCGCTGGTATTGCAGGATCTGGCAGTTAGTGCAGACAAAATTACTACCCTCATGAAGGAAGTTAACTATCGTGACGAGGTTGCCGGGGTTATTACCTGGATGCATACTTTCTCCCCTGCAAAAATGTGGATCCGCGGGACTAAATTACTGCAGAAGCCGCTGCTTCATCTGGCCACGCAATACAATGAAAGTATTCCTTGGGCTACCATCGATATGGACTTCATGAACCTCAATCAGGCTGCTCATGGTGACCGTGAATATGGATTTATCAATGCCCGTCTGAAAAAACAGAATAAAGTGGTAGTAGGGTACTGGGGACGCGCAGAAGTTCAGAAGCAAATCGCAGAATGGATGGATGTAGCGGTTGCTTACAACGAAAGCTTCACGATCAAAGTTGCACGTTTTGGCGATAACATGCGCAACGTTGGCGTAACGGAAGGCGATAAGGTAGAAGCGCAGATTCAATTTGGCTGGACCGTTGACTACTTCGGCATCGGCGATCTTGTTCAGTACGTAAATGCTGTAAAGGAAGAAGAAATTGATGCTCTGTTTGCTGAGTATGCTGAACTTTATGATTTCGAATATGGATCATACAGCAAGGAAGCCTGGGAAGCCAGCGTAAAAGTTCAGGCGAGTTATGAAATTGCCCTCAAACGCTTCCTGGATAACGGCGGCTATACAGCCTTCACAACGAACTTTGAAGATCTCTACGGAATGAAACAGCTTCCAGGTCTGGCCGTTCAGCGTCTGATGGCACAAGGATACGGTTTCGCCGGAGAAGGAGACTGGAAGACTGCAGCACTCGATCGTCTGTTGAAAGTAATGAGCCATAACCAGAACACCGGTTTCATGGAAGATTATACTTATGAATTGGCCGCAGGCCAAGAATCGATTCTGCAATCCCACATGCTTGAGGTTGACCCGACACTGGCCAGCAATAAACCTAAGGTTCTCGTATCCCCGCTCGGTATCGGCGACCGTGAAGATCCGGCCCGTCTGGTGTTTGACGGTAAGGCAGGAGATGGCGTGGTTGTTTCCATGGCTGACTTCGGCACGCATTACAAACTGCTGATCAATGAGGTTACTGCCTTTGAACCGACAGTTCCTGCTCCAAATCTTCCTGTAGCCCGTGTACTGTGGAACGTAAAGCCAAACTTCCAGGACGGGGTTAAAGCATGGATTGAAAACGGCGGCGGTCACCACACTGTGGTTTCCTTGAATCTGACGACAGATCAAATCGTTACTTATGCTAAGCTGGTTAACCTGGAATACGTAGTTATTAAATAATTCAGAAGATTATCCGCTTCCAAAAAGCATTGGGTTCCTTCACAGGACTCAATGCTTTTTTGTGATGATATGGATGAAGATACACAAATCCGGTTTGTCAAAAGACTGACCATCCGGTTCACTTTCGTGTATGTGAGGTAAAGGTTAAGGAAAGAACTTCATAGGTCAGCAAAATTTTGCTGGTTCTACTACTGTGAGGAGGAAGCAGAGATATGACAGTTCAAAAGCTTGCAGGCAAGGTAGCGATTGTAACAGGCGGGGGTTCGGGTATCGGACGGGCATCGGTGCTGGAATTCGCAAGAAACGGTGCTAAGGTCGTAATGCTAGACCGTACTCCGGAACATGCCGAAAAAGTAAAACGGCAGATCGAACAGGAAGGCGGGGAAGCCGTTGTGATTGCCTGTGATATCGAGCACCCGCAGCAGGTGGAAGAAGCGGTGAAACAGGCTGCCGAGAAGTGGAGGCGGCTGGATATCGTCTTTGCCAATGCCGGCATTAACGGGGCGATGACACCGATTGAGACGATGGATATCGAAGCCTGGGACCAGACGATTCATATTAATCTCCGTGGAACGTTTGCGACAGTCAAATATGCGATCCCATATATGAAGGAGAAAGGCGGCAGCATTCTGATCAACAGCTCGATCAACGGCAACCGCGTATTCTCAAATATCGGATTTTCGGCATACAGCACGACTAAGGCAGGCCAGGTTGCTTTTATGAAAATGGCGGCACTGGAGCTGGCTCAATACAAAATCAGGGTCAATGCCATCTGCCCGGGTGCGATCACTACCAATATTGATGACAACACCTATCCATCCGACGATCTGAAAGAAGTGCAGATTGAAGTGAACTTTCCGGATGGCGGACAGCCGCTGGAGGATGGACCCGGACGGCCTGATCAGGTGGCCAGACTGGCACTGTTCCTGGCTTCAGAAGATTCAGATCACATTACGGGTACGGAAATCTATTGCGACGGCGCAGAATCGCTCCTGCATGGCTAGGTCATTCTAATTCTGTTCAGCCGGGCATAAAATAAACAGAATAGTTCCTTATCTGAAGAAACGGATTCCGTCCTCAGCAGTCCTGCATAGCCCTCAGCGGCAGATATGAGATGCAGTTTGCGGCAGGCCGGCAATGCGTTTCTTCTTGCTATAAATAAACTAAAGCTTTTGCACTGTTTTCAGGTATACTGATCCTATCTGTTTTTTTTATATGGCTGATGCTTCCGGAGCGAGTTTTGTACGGAGTCAACCAGAGATGATTATGCTAACAAAACTTTTAGGAGGAATTATGAGTATTGATCTGCACACGGAATCCATTGTAAAACTGCTTGTGGCCATGCTGTTCGGGCTGTTCATCGGTATTGACCGGCAATTGAAGCAGAAACCGCTGGGGATTCGGACCAGTATGGTCATTAGTATTGCAAGCTGTCTGGTTACACTTGTCTCCATTCATGCTTACGACAAATTCGGGGGGAACGAGCATCCCAATATGGACCCGATGCGTCTGGCGGCGCAGATCGTCAGCGGGATCGGTTTCCTGGGGGCAGGCGTTATCCTGCGCAGAGGCGGGGATGCCATATCGGGTCTGACTTCTGCAGCACTGATCTGGACGGCTTCCGGGATTGGAATCGCGGTCGGCGCCGGTTTTTATGTAGAAGCGGGTTATGCAGTTGTGCTCCTGATGTTCGCGGTCAATGCTGTCCCACTGTTAATCAAAGCGGTTGGCCCGGAAGTGCTGAACAAACATGAAATTTCAGTGAAAATCATTATGGAGCCGAACTATGTACTGACCGAGGTGATTCAGAAGATTGAAGGGCGGCAGATGACCGATAAGCGAAAAACGCGGAGTCCCGGCCGGACCATCCGGCGGATGAAAATTAAAGATCTGGATGACGGCAGACAGCTGATCGATATGGTGCTGTCAGCACCGGACCGGGATTATGCTACGGAAATTTATTATGATGTGAAGAAAATCGAACATGTGATGAGCGTAGAAGTCGAACAGTTATAAAAATGCCATGTTTCCGCTTACTCAAATGTGTTAATCTATTTAAGAGAGTCATTTTGAGATTATGGAAGGGAGAAGGAAATTACGATGTCAATTACTGCATATGAAGGACATTATGAGGGAGAAGCTGCAGTCTGGCTGAAGGCCGGACGTTATGAGGCGGCAATCCTGCCGGGGATCGGGGGGAACCTGATCTGTTTCCGCGATACCGAAAACGGTTACCGTTTCCTGCATGAGCCAGGAGCGGAAGAGATGGAAGGGTTCAAGGCTAATCCGGGAATTCACGGGATACCAGTACTGTTTCCTCCAAACCGCTATGAAGACGGCGAGTTCCCCTGGAATGGACAAACCTACCGGTTCCCGGTGAATGAGACAGCAACAGGCAACCATCTGCATGGCTTTTTACATACAGCTGCGTGGGAAGTTGAGGAATTCGGTAGCGGTAGAAGTGAAAGCTTCGTCACTGTAGCGATCAAAGTGGATGAGAATCACCCGTCCTATCAATACCTGCCGTTTAAATATACCATCAAGCTGCGCTATACACTTGGTGAAGGCGGCTTGTCCCAGCAGCTGCTGGTGCATAATGACGGGGAAGAACGGATGCCTTGCCTGCTGGCGTTCCATACGGCAATCAATGCGCCATTCGCGCCGGGAAGCACCGCTCAGGATTACCTTGTGAAGCTGACCATCGGCGAACGCTGGAACCTCAACAATCGCATGCTGCCAACGGGTACCTTCCAGGAGCTGACAGCGGACGAGATTGCCTTGCGTGATCAAGGTGTGAATCCTTTTTACGCGGCAATGGACAACCATTATACCGCTGTGGCTCAGAATGGCCGTAACCGCATGGAGCTAACCGACAGCAAAGCCGGTGTAACACTGGTCTATGATGTTGGAACCTCGTACAAGCAGTGGATGATCTGGAACAATGGGGCGACAGAAGGCTTCTTCTGCCCTGAGCCGCAGATTAACCTGGTCAATGCGCCGAAGGTGGACCTTCCGGCTGATGAAATCGGTTTGTTTGGCCTTGAGCCGGGCGAATACTGGGAAGAAACCAGCCGTCTGTATGTAAAATAGCAGGGTTTCTCTGGGACAGCCTGCTGTGCAGGGACCTATAGTAAGGCGGAATGCAGTGAAATTTGCTGCGTTCCGCCTTTTTTTTGCAGCTTTTGGAGAGGTAGGTATACGCTGAGCAGATCCTTGCGCAGAATAGTGGCAGTGCATGGAGATTTTCCAGTGGTTTTTTAATGCTGTTTTAAGCAAAGTGGCGTATACTACACGTTTAGTAGAGATTGGAGTGATTGTACTTGCGTCATACGCTGCGTTCATGGCGGCTTGGCATCCTGCTGCTTAGCCTGCTCCTTACGGGGCTTTTGCTGAATTTGTTTATGCAGGCGGCCACATTGGAGCTGAATCTGTTAAAAGTCTTCCTATGGATCGGGGAATATCCGCTGCTTTATGCTGCCGGCAGTCTGTTTTTCTTCTTTCTTCTGCTGGCCTGTTCCGCAATCTTACCTAATCTTTATTTAGGCCCGGTGCTTATCTCCCTGCTATGTACCGTTTTGGGGATCGCAGATTATAAAAAGCTGACTACCACCGGGGAGCCGCTGTTCCCCTGGGATTTGCTGCTGCTCAAAAATGCCGGGGAAATGGGCAAAATCACCAAGGGCATGGTGTCGCCGCTGGCGCTTGCTGGAGCAGTTCTGCTCGTCGCCCTGCTGGTATGGCTGCTTATAAAGCTGCCTAAGACGAAACTTCGCCTGCCGCTGCGGGTGCTTCTTGCCGGGATTTCCGCGGTTATGCTTGCCGGATTCATAACGATGGTCGGCGGGCAGACGACACTTGCTTCGTCACTGAAGTACCAGAATATATTCTGGAACCAGAAGGTGAACTATACGCAGAACGGGTTCCTCTTTGCCTTTGCCGGAAATCTCCGGCAGAATCTGCTGGAGCAGCCCGACGGTTACAGCCGTAAGGCCATTGAAGAGATAGCTGCCAAATACAGCGCATTACCGGATTCTGCCGCTGCGGGTACTGCTGTAGAGCAGCCGAATATCATCTTTATGATGGATGAAGCCTTTTTCGATCCAACCCGGCTAAGCGGGCTCACCTTCAGTGAGGATCCGCTGAAGTTCATCCATAAGGAAGAGTCCGCCACACCTTCCGGTTATCTGCTCTCCCCTGAATTCGGCGGTAATACGGCCAATGTCGAGTTTGAGGCTTTAACAGGGATGTCGATGTATTTCCTTAACGACGGATCGATTCCCTATCAGCAGCGGCTCGTGAAAATGTCTACGCTGCCTTCCATAGTCAGCATTCTGAGAGACCGGGGCTACCGGGCACTGGCCCTGCATCCGTTTGATGAGACCTTCTATAATCGTAACCGCGTCTATCCGGTGCTGGGTTTCGACTCTTTTACCAGTGAAAAGGATCTGGAGCATGCGGCCCGGATGACCCCGGACGGTTATGTTTCAGATAAGGCTGCGGTTCAGGAGGCTGTGCGTGAGCTTAAGGCTTCATCCGCCCCGGTGTTCCTGCACCTGGTGACGATGCAGAACCATTTTCCTTTTACCAAAGGACTCAATGGACCGAATACGATTGCTGTAAACGGCGTTCAGGCGGGGTATAAGGATGAGCTTGAGACCTACTTCCAGGACACCAAGCTGACGGACGAGTCGCTTGTCTTTCTGCAGCAGGAGCTGAAGACGATTGAGCGGCCGACGATAGCCGTTTTCTGGGGGGATCACCTGCCGGCGCTGTCGGCAGGAATTTATTCAGCGGCGGGTTGGGATACCGAGCCGAGACTGAAGCATGAGACGAAGCTGATGATCCTGGCGAACTTTGACATCGGCAATTCTCCACTGGGAACCCTCAGCCCGGCTTATCTCGGGCCGACAGTGTTCCGGCTGTCCGGGCAGACGATGCCGGCTTACTATAAGCTGCTGGAGAAGGTGCAGGCGGAAATTCCCGGTCTCAGCAAAAGTGTGCTAATCGGCGCTTCGGGCACTCTCACCGGGTTGACAGAGGAGCAGCAGAAGCTGCTGGATGACTACCGGCTGGTGGAATATGACATCCTGGAGGGTGAAAACTACTCGGACAGCCTGCTTTTCTGAAGTGAGGAGCTACTGTCGATCCTAAATCAGGGTTAGAAATTAAAGGGCTCACCATACAGGTGGGCCCTATTACTGCTGGCAAGTCGTAGCCCTAGTGGTTAATCATGACATGAATCCCACTTAAATTTCTATTTCCTTCCCCGGGTAAACAAGGTATTATGGCGGTAGCCATTTATCTTCCTCGGTTTTGAAAGGGGTTACATTTGTGAAAAAGCTGTGGCTGGTCTATGTGCTGCTCATCGGAATTTTCCTCATTTATGTACTGAATTATAAGCTGCAGGCAAACAGCACAGATGAATGGGAAACCGCAGGACTGCGCGGCAATATTGAAGATAAATATGTGATGGTGACCTTCCAGATTGGAATCGATTACTGGAAAAGTGTCCTCAAGGGTTTTGAGGATGCCGCGGAAGAGCTGAATGTATCGGTCGAATACCATGGCTCCACCCAGCATGATGCCAATGAGCAGATGACGGTGCTGGAGCAGATTATTGCCAAGAAGCCGGCCGGCATCGCCATATCGGCAGTAAATTCCAAGCTATTGACGGAGACGATTAATAAGGCGGTAGACAGCGGGATACCAGTTGTCTTATTTGATTCCGGTGCGCCGGACAGCAAGGCCTATTCATTTCTCGGTACTGATAACTACAATGCAGGGGTAGAGGCCGCGCGAAAAATGGCCGAGCTAACCGGAGGCAAAGGTGAAGTAGCGATTATTACAACGCCTGAACAGCATAATCATCAGGAGCGGACAGACGGGTTCAGTATGACCATCCGCAGTGAGTTTCCGGAGATGAAGGTGGCTGCCATCAAGGACGGGCGCGGAGATCAGGTGGCCTCCAGGGAAGCCGCGGAGCAGCTGCTCACAGCGTATCCGCAGCTGGATGGGATTTTTGCGACGGAGTCTAATGGCGGGATCGGGGTGGCAGAAGCCGTTGAGAAAATGCAGGGCAGCCGCTCCTTGCTCAAGATTATAAGCTTTGATACGGATAAAGGTACGCTGGATCTGGTCAAAGAAGGCAAAATCGCCGCAACGATGGCTCAAGGCACCTGGAATATGGGTTACTGGTCGCTGACAGAGCTATTCCGTTTACACCGGGATTTGCAGGAGGATGGCTCCTCTTATGACAATAATAAGCCGCTGCCGGTGCCGGACAAAGTAGATACCGGAATTGATGTGGTAACCCGGGCAAATGTGGACAACTATTATGCCAAGTAGGCTCTTAACGATAGAAAAACTGAAGCTGAACAACATGCCGATCAGGTATAAGCTGATTATCCATTTTCTGCTGATCAGCATCCTGCCGTCCATTGGACTTGGACTATTAATCGGCTGGACGGTAGACCGCAGAGTTGAAGAACAGAGCAGTGAGAATACGATGCAGCTGATCGGCAAGGTGAATACCGCACTGGAGAATGATGTGGAGAATCTTCAGAAGATCACTTATTTAATCTCCTTTGATCCGGGGGTTCAGGCCTTTTTGAAGGGAACGATGAAGGACGGGGCTGTGCCGGTCAAAACCGGTGTAAACGGGGAGTCGGCGGAATATAATATCCGCAAGTTTTTGCAGGGTTTCACTACGCTAAGCTCTGAAATCGCCGGAATCATGCTGGTGAACCAGGCAGGTGAGTTCATCAGCAACGAGATGTATACCCGGCCGGGGACCGAAGTGAAGAATGAAGCATGGTATCAAGCAGCGGCCGCCAATAAAGGAATCTTTAAAATGATCGGACATCCTTACGGCCGCGCAGTGATGTCTCATGCCGACTACAAAGAGAGCGAGGTCGTCTCAGCCGTCAGAGCAATTGTGGATCCTGATACCCAGGTGGTCCAGGGTGTTGTGCTGGTCGATCTAAAACTGCGGGTTATTGCAGAGACGGCAAGGGATGTAACACTGGGCAAAACCGGATATTTAACTGTAGTCGATGACAATGGTGAGCTCGTCTATGCGCCGCAGCATCCCTTTATGCAGTCGATACCGGCCGGACTCTTCAGCGAGACGTCAGGGATCACTTCCGAAACGATAAGCGGCCGAGATATCCAGCTGATTTACCGTACCTCGTCTTTTACCGGCTGGACGACAGTAGGCGTTTTTCCAATGGATGAATCGGCGTATGGTGTCCGGGAGATTACCTTTAATGTGGTTACCTTCGTATTTGTGGTCTGCATGCTGGGGATGACAGCATCGTTCTATTTGGCTTATTCAATCTCCCGCCCTATCGGGCAGCTCGCTTCCTTTATGAGTAAGGCGCAGTCAGGTGACCTCACTATCCGCTATTGGGGCAAACGCTCGGACGAAATCGGGATGCTTGGCCGCAGCTTTAATACAATGTTGGCCCAGATCAGCCGGCTGCTCACCCTGACAGAGCTTCAGGCGAGGCAGAAGCGGGAAGCGGAGCTGCGCAGTCTGCAGGCGCATATCAAGCCGCATTTTCTCTACAACACACTGGATACCATTCACTGGATGGCCCGCAGCAGAGACGCCGAGGATATTGCTGAGGTCGTACAGTCCTTATCCAAGCTATTCCGTCTGGGGCTCAGCAAGGGCAGCGATATTATCCCGCTCTCCGATGAGCTGGAGCATATTGTCAGTTATCTGAAAATCCAGCATACCCGCTACAACAGTAAGCTGTCTTATACCATAGAGTCGGAGCCGCAGTTCGGGGAGCTGTATGTGCTGAAATTACTTCTTCAGCCGATTGTAGAGAATGCAATCTATCACGGAATTAAGGAGCGGCGCGGTCCCGGGAATATCAGGATCTCTGTGGCTGAGCGAGGCGGTGACTTGTATTTGACAGTAGCTGACGACGGCGCCGGCATTCCGGCGGAGCGGCTTGCACAGCTGAGGAAACGTCTGGAAGACATAGGTACGGGAAGTATTGAAGCGGAGCAGCCAATATCTGAAAGCGCCGGAACCGGCTACGGCATCCTGAACGTGCAGGCACGGATCAGACTGACTTACGGAGCGCCATACGGCCTGAGTATTGACAGTGAACCGGGTGGCGGTACCCTTGTGACTGTCCGTCATCCCGTAGTCCGCAGCAGCTATCCTGAAGATCATAAATAAGGGAGGAAGCCATAGAGTTATGGATAAGTGGAAGGTACTAATCGCTGATGACGAAGATATTATCCGTGACGGGATCAGGCGCTGCGTAGACTGGGAGGCGCTCGGTCTGCAGGTTGCAGCAGAGGCTGAGGATGGGGAAGAGGCGCTTGAACTTGCGCTGCACCACTCCGTGCATATCGCACTTGTGGATCTGAACATGCCGATCATGCATGGGATGGAGTTAATGAAGCAGCTTAGAGAGCGGCTGCCCTTATGCAGAATTATTGTAATCACCGGGCATGATGAGTTTACCTATGCCCAGGAGTCGATCCGCCTGCAGGTGAATGATTATATTCTCAAGCCTGCAGATCCGGGGGCGCTGATGCAGGTGCTGCGCGGGGTGAGGGATGATCTGGAGGCGGAGCGCCGGCAAAGCGAGCATCTGCAGCAGGCCTCCAGGCAGATCCTGAAGAACTTTCCGCTGCTGCGCGAACGTTTCTGCCAGGAATGGCTGGACGGCAATCTCAGCCGGGAGGAAATCTGCGAGCAGCTGCAGTTCCTGAAGCTTCCGCAGGCCCCTCCTCAGCTGATCTCCATTATCCGCTGGCGGGGAGAAGTCCGCCAGCCCGCGATGAAGGAGAACGAGCGCCAGCTGTTTCTGTTTGCCATCGAGAATATCAGCACCGAGCTGCTGGAGCCTTACCCGAAGGTCATCTTCCGCGATGCTGCAGGTCTGATTGTAATCCTGCTCTGGGATGCCGGAGGCGAGCCGGTCCTGGCCGGCATTGAAGCAGCGGTGCGCAGCCATCTCAAAATTGCGGTCGAGGTGGGCATACAGCAGGCTGAAGCTGATATCACCAGCCTGCCTGCAGCCTACCGCAAATGCAGAGTGGCGCTGGCCAAGGAGCAGCCCTTATCGCCGCTGGTCCGCCGGGCCAGGCAGTATGTGCAGGAGCATTACACGGAATACGGTCTGACGCTGGAGTCGATGGCCGGTATCCTGCAAGCCTCCCCGGTGTATCTCAGCCGTCTGTTCAAGCAGGAGCTGGGCGAATCATTCGGAACTTATCTGACCCAAATCCGGATCCGTAAAGCTGCGCAACTGCTCCACTCCACAGATATGAGCATTAATGAGGTGGCAGAGCGGTCAGGCTATGAGACGCAGCACTATTTCAGTACAGCCTTTAAGAAACAAACCGGTGTTTCTCCCCTGCAATTCCGCAAAGGCGTGCTCCCGGAAGAAGGGGACAGCGGAGTGTCCGGGAACGGCTAAGCTCAGGCCCGGTTCAATGAAATACTTGTACACTCCTTCAATAAGCACATGCTGGCTATAAGCGGCATGTGCTTATTTGAGCTTCTATGAAAACGCAATCAATAAAGGTTTGTTTTTTATAAAAACAGTAGCTTCAGTGTAAATACGCCGCTATACACCGGTTGCTATACTCAACTTGTCGAACGGGAGGCACCCGCTTCGGACGAACAACAGACCAGTTCAGGGGGTATGCAGGATGAAGAAGGTTTCATTAATGATGTTGACGCTTGCTCTAATGCTGATGATGTCCGCTTGCAGTAACGGGAACGGCTCAGGCGGCTCAGAAGGAAAAGAAGGCAAAGTGGGTATCGCGATGCCTACGAAATCATCGGAGCGCTGGGTGAATGACGGCAACAACATGGTGAAGGAATTTGAAGCGCTGGGGTATGGGACAGACCTGCAATATGCGGAGGATGTTGTAGAGAATCAGGTGTCGCAGATTGAGAATATGATCACTAAAGGTGTGAAAGCGCTTGTCATTGCTTCAATCGATGGAGAGGCGCTGACTGATGTGCTGCAAAAAGCGCATGACGCAGGCGTAAAAGTTATTGCTTACGACCGGCTGATCAAAAAGAGTGAATATGTTGACTACTACGCTACCTTTGATAACTTCAAAGTCGGCGTGCTGCAGGGCTCTTACATTGAAGAAAAGCTGGGCTTGAAAGAAGGCAAAGGCCCCTTCAACATCGAGCTGTTCGGCGGCTCGCCGGATGACAACAATGCCTACTTCTTCTTCGATGGAGCGATGTCCATTCTGAAACCTTATATCGATTCCGGTAAGCTGGTTGTCCGCAGCAAACAGACCACGATGGAGCAGGTAGCTACACTGCGCTGGGATGGGGCCACTGCCCAGTCGCGCATGGATAACTTGCTGAGTGCCAATTATGCGAGCGATAACCTTGATGCCGTGCTCTCACCGTATGACGGCATCAGCATCGGTATCCTTTCTTCCCTGAAAGGCGTTGGTTACGGATCCGGGGACAAGAAGCTTCCGGTTGTTACTGGACAGGATGCCGAACTGGCCTCTGTGAAATCGATCCTCGCCGGAGAACAGACACAGACGGTCTTTAAAGACACCCGTGAGCTGGCCAAAAAAGCGGTACAGATGACCGAAAGCGTGCTGAAAGGTACGGAAGCGGAAGTCAATGACACAACTACCTATGATAACGGAGTCAAAATCGTCCCTTCCTACCTGCTGGAGCCGGTCTCTGTAGACGCAAGCAACGTGGATAAGGTGCTGGTGGAAGGCGGCTACTATACCAAAGATCAGCTGGGTCAATAACCGGCTGGAGCCTATTGGCGGCATGCGGCGGCAGTTCTCTCCTGAAACTCCGCCGTCATACCGCTGTACAGTAACAAGGAAAGCTGGGTGAAGGGCAGATGAGTGAGTATATTTTGGAGATGAAGAGCATCACGAAGACTTTTCCCGGGGTCAAAGCCCTCTCGAACGTGAACCTTAAGGTGAGGGCAGGCGAAATCCATGCACTCTGCGGGGAGAACGGGGCTGGGAAGTCCACGCTAATGAAGGTGCTCAGCGGAGTCTATCCGCATGGAACGTATGAAGGCGATATTCTGTTTGGCGGTGAGGTATGCCAGTTCAAGGATATCAAAGACAGTGAAAGACTGGGGATTGTCATTATTCATCAGGAGCTGGCGCTGATTCCGTATTTGTCGATTTCGGAGAATATCTTTCTCGGCAATGAAAGGGCAAATCGTGGGGTGATTAACTGGAGTGAGACAACGGTGAGGACGAAGGAGCTGCTGGAGACGGTTGGCCTTCAGGAATCACCGCTTACCCGGGTATCCACAATAGGTGTGGGGAAGCAGCAGCTGGTGGAGATTGCCAAAGCACTCTCTAAGGAAGTGAAGCTGCTTATACTCGACGAGCCGACAGCGGCGCTGAACGAGGATGACAGCGAGAATCTGCTGACCCTGATCCTTGAGCTGAAGAAGCGGGGAATCTCATCGATTATCATTTCACACAAATTGAACGAAATCGAGAAGGTAGCGGATTCGGTAACGATTTTACGGGACGGCCAAACCATCAAGACACTGGATATGAAGGTGGATGCGGTTACAGAGGATGTCATTATTAAAGGTATGGTCGGCCGGGATTTGACTAACCGTTATCCTGAGCGGACACCGGAACTCGGGGAGACCATCTTCGAAATCCGTAACTGGGAGGTATATCACCCTACGCAGGCTGAACGCAAAATGCTCGATCAGATCAATCTGCATATCCGCCGCGGGGAAGTCGTCGGTATTGCCGGTCTGATGGGCGCAGGCCGGACAGAGCTGGCGATGAGTGTATTCGGCAAATCCTACGGCAAGCGGATCAGCGGACAGCTGTACATGCATGGCGAAGAGGTCCATTTAAATAACATCAACCAAGCCATTGAAGGCGGACTGGCCTATGTAACGGAGGACCGCAAACAATATGGGCTGATCCTCATTGACGATATTAAACGCAATATTTCACTTAGCAGCCTGAAGAAGCTGTCCCGCCGGGGCGTAATCAATGAAAATGAGGAAGTGCTGGTGGCTGAGGAATACCGCAGGAAATTGAACATTAAGACACCTAGCATTTTGCAGAAAACAGTCAATCTAAGCGGCGGTAATCAACAAAAAGTGGTTCTCAGCAAATGGATCTATGCCCAGCCTGATGTGCTTATTCTGGATGAGCCGACCAGGGGGATCGATGTGGGTGCCAAATATGAAATCTACTCGATCATCAACGGATTGGCGGCAGAAGGAAGAGGCGTACTGGTGATCTCTTCCGAGCTCCCGGAGATTATCGGGATGTGCGACCGGATTTATACCATGTGCGAAGGACGGATTACGGGGGAAGTTGAACGGCAGGACGCCACGCAAGAGCTGCTGATGAAATATATGACACGAAGCAGGGGGTAGCACCATATGGGAGCAATCAGTGAAATTTTCAAAAAGAATATCCGCCAATACGGCATGATTATTGCCTTAATCTTTATTTCTGTCTTCTTTCAGATTCTGACGGACGGCATTCTGCTTAAGCCGCTTAACATCACGAACCTTATTTTGCAAAACAGCTATATTCTGGTGCTTGCTATCGGCATGGTGCTGGTTATCATCACCGGACATATCGATCTTTCCGTAGGGTCTGTTGCCGCCTTCATCGGGGCACTGTCAGCGATTATGATGGTGGATATGCAGATGAATCCTGTGCTTGCCGTCATCCTCTCCCTGCTGATGGGGGCGCTTGTCGGTGCCTGGCAGGGGTTCTGGGTTGCCTATATCAAAATCCCGGCGTTTATCGTTACTCTGGCAGGTATGCTGCTGTTCCGCGGGTTAACGATGATTGTACTGAACGGGCAGTCGATTGCCCCTTTTCCCAAAGCTTTTCAAAAAATCAGCTCCGGCTTCATCCCGGATCTCATCAGCGGAAGCTCACTGAATGTACTGACGCTGGCCGCAGGCATCATTCTTTCCGTCCTGATCGTCTATCAGGAATTCAGAACACGCAAAACCTCCGTGAAATACGGGTTTGAGCTTCCGCCGGTATGGATTCCCATTGCCAAAGCGGCTGCCTTGGTTGTCGTAATTAATCTGTTCACCTTCGTTCTTGCCCAATATAACGGGATTCCGAACATCCTTGTAATCCTGCTGGTACTGATTGCGATCTACTCCTTTGTCATGAACAACATGACGATGGGCCGTCATATCTATGCACTGGGCGGGAACGAGAAGGCAGCCAGCCTCTCCGGTGTGAAAACCAAACGGGTGACCTTCTGGGTATTCGTTAATATGGGCGTCCTGGCCGCATTGTCCGGTCTGGTCTTTGCAGCACGCCTTAACTCCGCAACACCGAAAGCGGGCACCAACTTTGAGCTGGATGCCATTGCAGCCTGCTTCATCGGAGGAGCATCGGCTTCGGGCGGAATCGGAACGGTGGTTGGGGCGATTATCGGCGGTCTGGTCATGGGCGTCATGAATAACGGAATGTCCCTGGTAGGTCTCGGTGTCGATTGGCAGCAGGGGATCAAAGGACTGGTGCTGCTGCTCGCGGTGGGCTTCGATATTTACAACAAGTCCAAGACAGCTTAGACGCGAAGTCTGATGTAATAGAACAAATGCTGAGCCGTTTTCCCGATCTGCCGGGGAACCGGCTTTTGTTTTTGGATATCCGGTGGAACAACTTGTGTTAATAGACGTATATCTTGTAGGATATGGATGCAGGCACAAATAATTGTCCATGCAATCATGTGAAGTCAGCTTTCACCTGATGAACTTTACAGGAGGCCGGAGATGCAGATTATTGCAATGCTGACAATGCTGATTGACCATATCGGCTATATTTTTTTCCCGGGAGAGCTTGGCTGGAGATACATTGGAAGGATTGCTTTTCCGATATACTGCTACGCGCTGGTGCAAGGGCATATACATACTAAATCAAGGCCCCGATATTTGCGGAGGCTGTTCCTGATTGCCTTAATTGCCCAGATTCCTTATAATTTAGCGCTGGACCCCGGCGGCTGGAATGTTGTTTTTACGCTGCTGCTGTCCGCCGTCGTACTGGTCATTCTGGATAAACTGCCGTCGCTCTGGCTTGGCATTCCGGTTGTACTGGCGGCAATTTTTCTGATGGATTATTTTCCGGTCGATTACAATGCCTATGGGCTCATTCTGGTACTATTTTTTCGTTATGCACGCTCCTACTGGCTGATTGCGGGACATTTTTTGCTAAATGGCTTCTATTTATTTTATAGCGGCTGGCTGGTCCAGTTGTTCAGCATTGTTCCTACAATATTCATTGCCTTAACACCAGGGGTATGGGGCTTTCTGGAGAAAAAAAGGCTGCCGCGCTGGGTGTGGTGGTCCTTTTATCCGGCTCATCTGGCGGTGCTGGCAGCAGTGAAGATTCTGACTTCCAAAGAATGGGTAACTATTGAGTGGTGAAGTCTGCTCACTTTATGATTTTTTTACATATCGGCCTTGCCACTTCAGGTCCTTCCTCATTTGAGTTGATGGATAGATTTAAACAATATTCGTAAAAGGAGTCTTGCTATGAGGAAAATGAAAGCACGAACAAAGTGGCTGATGCCGGTTCTGGCACTGCTGCTGATTCTGGCTGGTTGCCAAAGCGTTGGCGGTCTGGATGTCAATAAGGCACTGCTGGGGGGTCTGGATGTTAAGTCTTCGGAATCAAGTACAACCTTTGCATTAAATGTGGTTCCGGCAAGCGGAATAACCAGTGAAGACCGGGAAATAATCGACCTTATTAATTCTTTTTCAGTGAATATCGCTCATGTAAAGCTGCAGGATAACGGTAATGTTTCTGCTGCCGGATCGGTTACGTACAAACAATCCGTTGTGCCGTTTACCTTCTTTATGGATAAGGAAGCGGTTGTGTTCACTGCTGAAGGTGCGAAGCAACCGTTCTACTTCCCGCTGGAGAGCTATCAAGATTCCATGGGCATTGAAGGATTGGATCAGGCCAAAATCCAGGATATCTCCAAGCTCGTTACAGGGTTTGTCGTGAAGAATCTTCCGAACCCAGCCGCCATCAGTGCTTCTTCGGTAAGTGAAAACGTCTATGGCCAGCAGCTGAATCTGACTAAGCTACATACGGAGATCACAGGTGATGAGCTGCCTGCTTTAGTGAAGGGGTTCCTAAAATCAGTCTCCAAAGATACAGAAGGCTTTACTGCTTTGATCAGCGGCCTCTACGATTACCTGTATCCGGTTCTGACCGCAGCTGATGTTGATTCAGAGCTGAACGATCTTGGATTTGGTGAGATTCCGCTGAATGACAAAGAAGGTGTTGTAACCGTAGCCCATGATGCTGCTAAGCTGGCTGTGGATGCGCTGCTGCTTGTTTATGATAAACAGCTCGAAAGTCTTTATGAATCTACTCCTGAGCTGAAGACCGTTCTCAGCAAAGATACGAAGCTGCAGGTGGATTTATTCGTGGACAGCGGGCTGCACATCCGTAAGCAGAATGTTGATCTTAAGGTTGCACTTCCAGCCAGCGAAGATCTGCCGATCCAGAGCCTTTCGATAAAGATGGAAAGTCAGACCTGGAATGTGAATGGACCGGTTACAGCTGATCCGATCTCTACAGAAGGTGCACTGGATCTGTCTTCAGCAAATCTTACACCAGGTGAAACTCTTCGCAGCTTTGAAACGGGTTCTACTGTTTACAACCTGCTTAAAGATGATTTAGGCATTACGGCGAGAACCTTAGTCATTGCTCCGGATGATGAGTATTATTATCCGATTGTTGATAGAGGCACAACTTATGTTCCGCTGCGTTACGTGGCAGAAGACCTTGATGCAGCCGTGACATGGGATGGTGCAAACCGGGCGATTACAGTTACCGATGATGTCTACGGCGATAAGCTGGTGTTCAAAATCGGTTCCGATCAGGCGCTCATTAAAGGCGCTACTGTGAAGCTTCCACAGCCGGTATTCGTTGATGAATACGGCGATGCCTATGTGCCGCTCCGCATCCTTGCAGAGGCGCTGCATGCCAAAGTAGAGAAGGATGAGGAAGGTTATATTTATATTGACCGGCCGTAGTATAACTTATTACGTATAACACAAGAAGGCCGAAGCTCCTGAAATCAGGGCTCCGGCCTTTTTGGTATCTATTAGTTCCAATGGGATTTTACCTGGTACAGAGTCCAGGCTCCTATTGTGTGGTCAGAATCATTTCAAGTGATACCTTACTCACTTCCTGCGGCTCCAGCATGCTGTCAATATAGCCT
Organism: Paenibacillus tianjinensis; assembly: GCF_017086365.1. Classification (NCBI taxonomy): domain Bacteria; kingdom Bacillati; phylum Bacillota; class Bacilli; order Caryophanales; family Paenibacillaceae; genus Paenibacillus; species Paenibacillus tianjinensis. The sequence goes on from NZ_CP070969.1 coordinate 2,559,993, forward strand.
GACATAAATCCTTCCTTTTGACTCTTCCATAACTTATAACCGGGCATAGCTTTGATCTCAGCGGCAGCGCTGGCGGCTTGACCGGCAAAATATTTCACATTCAGCTTAGACATCATTTCCGCCATGGCCTGTTTTTCCGTTTCCGTGAAGGGACTATCCTGCAGATTCTTTAATGCTTTGTTGTAAGACCCCCCGGCAAAGCTCTGCTCAGCATAAGCCTTAAAGTTTAACAGATTGGGGTCGGTAATTCCTTCCGCTGCGGCCCAGCCCTCAACATTAACAGATTGCGTATTATATCTGACTTTCCGGGAGAGCGGATCAAAGGTCATGGCACCATACTGATGCGGGTTGACGGCAAACGCACTTGTGGCAATATCATATACCGGCAGGGCGCCGGAGTCAGCTGTACTCTCTTGATCAGAGGCCGGATCGCGGCGGATATCCTGCATGTGGATATGACCGGATAACACCAGATTAAGGCCATCCTTGCGCAGTACTTCCATCGTTTCCTGACTGTTATTCAGCTTAAAGCCGGAAATAGGCATGGAGGTGTGGCTGAGCAGGTTATGGTGCATTACTGTAATGATGGAGGCATGCTGCTCAGCTGCCAGCTTCACACAGCCATCCATCCAGTCTAAAGTCTCAGGCAGAATCCGCCCGTCTGTCTGCGGAAATCCATATTTCTCATTGTTCCGGTATTGACTGCTGTCGATCATAAGCAGCCATAATCCGGGTGCAGCGCTGACAACATAACTCAGACTGTTCTGATCGCGCGAAATCGCCTCATCATATCCATAATCAGCATATAACGTTGTAAAGTCCCCATCGGTAATATGTCCGGTAACAATCTGCTGATCTCCCTTGAAGGATCTTGCCCAAGGATTGAACAGATCATGATTTCCGGGAATGACATAAACAGAGGTGCCCAGCTCCTCAATACGCTTCAGCTTGGCGGCCAGCTGCTTATGGCTGCTCGCTTCACCGTTGTTCGTCAGATCGCCGCTCAGGATCAGAAATTTAGGTTTCTGCTGCTGTACATCATACACCAATGCTTCCATCAGCTCATCGCTGTAAGGCAGCATTTTGCCATCTCCGCCGGATACATAGCTTTGAAAGGCAGCACCGCCGTCCTGCAGTGCTTTATCAAGATAATGGGTGTCGGTAGCTACCCAGAAGGAAACAGGCTGTTTATAGTCCTTAGGATTTGAGGAAGCAGCGGCTGTGGAAGCTTCAATGGAGACTGTTGACGATATTGTGTCCCGGCACCCTCCCAGAAGCGATGCAGAGATAATCAGTATAGATAAAGTGAAAAGCGGTGTTTTTTTTAGCGGAAAAAGCGCTTTTTGCGGTGATGATTTCATATTTTATGACCTTCCTTCAGCAAATTGGCTGAATTATTGTAGCTTACCAGCAGCTACATTGTATATCGGAAAATAGGAGGTGTTTCGAAAATGGTCTATGTGATTATAGAAATTAGTGGAAGGTGAATAAATCACCAGAATACAGCGACAATAAGTGTGGGGATTCCGTGTGATATTAGGAAAAAGCTGTGAAATAGTTGTTGTCTTATCGGAATTAAAGTGTTATGATATAAAAAAGTAAGTTACTAATATAATGGAGGTAGTTATTTTATGTCAAAACATTCCTGGAAGCTGTTGAAGCAAGACGTTCCGTATACGCCATCAGCAAAGAATCCCCGGTTTCCGATGCACAAATCAAGGATATTGTTGAAGCGGCGGTATTACATAGCCCGACTTCATTTAACTCCCAAAGCTCCAGAGCTGTTGTTCTTTTGGGGGAACAGCACGACAAGCTGTGGGATATAACAGCAGAAACGCTGCGTAAGATTGTACCTACTGAGCAATTCGAAGGTACAGCACAAAAATTGTCTTCGTTCAAAGCCGGCTACGGCTCAGTATTGTTCTTCGAAGACCAGACAGTCGTGAAGAGTCTCCAAGAGAATTTTGCGCTGTATGCAGATAATTTCCCGATTTGGTCTAACCAATCCTCCGGTATTCTGCAGTTTGTCGTGTGGACGGCATTTGCTGAAGCAGGTCTGGGCGCTTCCCTCCAGCACTACAACCCGCTGATTGACGACGAAGTAAAAGCAACGTTCGGAATTCCGGCAGAGTGGAAGCTGATTGCCCAAATGCCATTCGGCAAGACGGTTACCCCTCCAGGGGAAAAAGAATTCCAGCCGATTGAAGAACGTGTAAAAGTGTTGAAATAAGCACATCACAGAAATGTTTAGAACCTCCTTGATCAGGCTAAGTATAACTATAACCTGATCAAGGAGGTTTTTGTTATGCCTTGGAACAAAGATGATTATCCGGACTCGCTGAAGAATTTCATGGCTCCCGTGCGCAACAAGGCGATTGAAATCGCCAATGCACTTTTGGAGGACGGCTATGATGAAGGGCGGGCGATCTCCATTGCTACGGCACAGGCCAAGGAATGGGGCGAGAATCACGATAAACAAATCCGCAAGAAAAACACATAATAGGATAATAATCTGATTGTAAGCGCAGCAAACAGGCCCGGCGGAATCCGCCGGGCCTGTTTGCTGCGCTTAATTATTTAGTAGCCGGAGCTTCCGTTGCTGCTGCTTCTGCGCTAGCCTCAGGGGAAGCAGATGCTTCCGCTTTATCAGTTAGCGTGTTAGTGATTTTAGCTTTGGCCGTCAGATCCTGGAGCCAAGTGGAAGACATTTCGGAAACCTTCTGGGAAATCAGCGTCTTTTTGATGTCGTCTTTCTTTTCTTCCAGCGTATATTCTTTTGCTTCTTTGCGGTCAGTCACTTTAATAACGTGGTAACCGTATTCGGTCTTCACAGCACCACTGGTTTCTCCGACCTTAAGCTTAAAGGCGGCATCCGAGAACTCGGCAACCATGTCTCCTTTTTTGAAGAAGTCGAGATCTCCGCCCTTATCTTTCGATCCGGTATCCGAGGATTTCTCTTTAGCCAGAGTAGCGAAATCGGCACCGTCTTTAAGCTGTTGAACGATAGCGTCGGCTTCTTCCTTGGTTTTAACAAGGATGTGGGAAGCGCGAACTTCTTCTTCCTGGTTGAAGGTAGCTTTATTTTCTGTATAGTATTTTGAGATATCTTCATCCGTAATCTTAACCTGCGGTTCAAGCAGCTTGCGGATCTCGACCTGCAGTGGCATTTGCTTCTTAAGATCATCAAGTGTCATCGAGCTTTGAGCCAATGCGGAGTTCAGTGCCTCTTCACCGCCGAACTGGGTCTTCAAATCTTCAATCTCCGTATTGATATCTTCATCGGTAACGGTGATGTTGGCTTTCTTGGCTTCCTGATCTACGAGTGTAGTGGTGATCAGATTTTGGAGGGTTGATTCACCACCGGCTTCAACGAGTTTATCATACAGCTGTGCCTTGGTAATATCCGTCCCATTCACGGAAGCTACCGCTGTACTGCTGTCATCTTTTTGGAATGGCGGTTTGATTAGGACAATAATCAGTGCTGCAGCGAGCACGATGGAAGCGATCATCCATCCTTTGCCGCCTTTGGAAGCAGGGGAAGGAGGAGGAGTGCTGCCGCCAACTTTGCTCATTACAGGAACAGTTTCAGTAACGCCGGCTGGTGCAGCGATATGTGCCGGTTTGTGTGCGGCTTCTTCTGAAGCAGTAACTTCTTCTACAGGAGCAGGTACTGCTTCTGCGTCGAGTGAATCTTCATTGTTGTTTACGGAAGCGTTAACCTCTTCCGGTGTACTGCTGGTACTTTGTTGCTCATTGCCTTCAAATTCTTTTTTGTCCATTATAAGTAATGACTCCCTTCGATATAGGTGATGCCTGTCTTTCTACAACTTTACCAGAAATCATGATTCCAAACCTTAAGAAAGTATAAAAAAGCACATTTTCTTTTTAAGTTTTCATTAATATAAAGGAAAAAGCCGGAGAAGCATGGGATCCCCACGCACCTCCGGCTTAGTTGTAGAAGTTAAAAGAATGCATAAGAGGAACTGATTAAGCGTTCTTATGCTCAACTTCAAATGCTTAAGAAGTAAGCCCTTTCAGCAAATGGCGTATGCTTTCCTGTTTCCGTCTGGGTACACGGACATTTTTGGCGTAGAGGCCCTTTTCTCCGAAATAGATACAGTCGTCTTCAATTGCGCTGATCTTATTCAGATTTACGTAGCAACCCCCGTAGACATGATAATAACTGGGATTCGACAATAAGCGGTTCAGTTGCTCGGCAGTCATTCTCTTTTTAATGTTATAGTTTCTGCCGTGAAAGATGACCAAATCATGGTCTCCGACCTTAAAGAACAGAATGTCTGTTTCCACCTCGAAGTCCTCATATACGTTTCTGGCTTCCAGCAGGCTGCTCATTCGTGTTCCCCCTTTATACAAAATAAAAGACAGATGTTAGCGCTTTCATTATAGCATATTTCTTTTCTCTTGAGAAGTCTTATTTTTGAAATGTTTTTTGTCATTTTTTCCGTTGCATTTGTCATAGACGCAGAAAAATTGTAAATTATAAAGATGGCTGCTGAATTAAAGACGGCTGGTATGCATAAACACCGGATGGACTAATGGAGGAGGAATACCGAGATGAATGAGCATTCAAAGCTGTTATTGTTTACCGGCTCCTACGCGAGTGCGGCGGAAAATGGAGTGCAGGTGTATGAATTTAACGGAGAAGCCGGGGGCACGTTAGACCTGTTGGATAGTGTACAAGGCATTATTAACCCTACCTTTGTTAACGTGGACGCTGCGAATCATCGTTTATATGCAATTGGGGAGAAGGCGAATGGTGAAGGCGGCAAAGAAGGCGAGATAGTCTCCTTCGCGATTGATCCGCAGACCGGTAAGCTGACCGAATTGAACCGGATTCCCACGATGCCAGCTCTCGGAGCAGGACAAACCACAACTTGCCATATTAACAGGGATGCAGATAGTGAATATATGGTTGTCTGCAGTTATCACGGCGGCCTGGTTGGCTTAATCAGCGTGGATGAGAACGGCCAGCCCTTGCAGCTCATAGATACTGCTGTACATACCGGTAAAGGAACCGTCCCCGGTCAGGAAAAGCCGCATCCGCATTCGGCTATCTTCAGTCTGGATGAACGGTACCTGTTCGTTTCCGACCTTGGTCTTGATCTGATCCGATCATACCGCATTAACCGGGATCAGAATACCCTTGAGGCTCATGGCGAAACTAAGGTACAGCCTGGCGCAGGTCCGCGGCATTTTGTCTTCCACCCGGACGGCAAATCGGCTTATGTTATTAACGAATTGAACAGCACAGTCACTTCGTTCCTCTATGACATCGAGGAAGGAACGTTGCAGACTGCAGTTACTCTTTCTACACTGCCTCAAGATTTCCCGGCGGCAAAGAATAGCTGCGCTGAGATCGCATTCTCGAAGGACGGATGTTTCTTATACGGCTCCAACCGTGGTCATGACAGTATTGTAGTCTATGCTGTGAATCCGGATACGGCAGCATTGACCCTGGTGGAGCATGTGTCCACTCGAGGCGGGCATCCGCGTCACTTCACTGTGACCCCAGACGGAGAATACTTAATCGTTGCCAACCGCGACGAAAATAACCTGGTGGTGTTCTCAATGGATACAGCCAGCGGCCGGCTGAGCTTTACCGGCAATACTGCTGAGCTGTCCAAGCCTGTTTGTGTGAAGCCGGCTGTATTCCCTGTCTAGGAGAATTATAGCGATTATTGGGAGCGGCCATTTATTCCGGCTGAACAACGGCAAAAGGAACACCGGACGGGTTAGCTCCGGTGTTCCTTTTGAATTAGTGCTGCTATGTTCGTTTGTCGGATTGAAGAAGCTGAAATGATAAGGGAAGAGTAGCTTATTTAAGCGAGACGGGCTTTAACGGCACGATTGTCGAGACCGCAGATTTGAACAAAACGTTCTGTCTGCCATCACCCTGGCCCTGCAGAGTAATTGTATAAGCGTCATATGAGGTAACGAGTCCCTGCATCTTGACCCCATTGGTTGTAAAAATCGTCACGGGCACCTTTGTTGAAATACACTGGTTCAACAAACGTTCCTGTAATTTTAGACTTTCCACTTGGCAGCACTCCATCTTTTATGAATTGACTTCCGGGTTCATTATAACACGAGAACCCCTATCCCAGGAAATGACTTCCCAGTCTACAAAATAAACAAGGGGGTAGTTATGCTTTATTATCGGAACTGGTCTAGAGGGGGCCGCTTGTTCTTGGGGTTTCTGCTGGGCTTTACTGTCATTGCCGTACTAGTGATGTTCGACCGGACCGCTTCCTTTGATAACTTCATCACACGTAATGTACAGTCAGCAGAGTCGCCAGTACTTACTGTGATAGCCAAAAACCTGTCCCTGATAGGTTCGACTTGGTTTGTTGTTGTCCTATCACTGGTGACTATAACACTGCTGTTCCTAGTGCTTAAACACCGCATGGAACTGATCCTGTTTGTCTGGGTTGCACTAGGCTCGCAGCTTCTAAATACATTGTTCAAGCTGTGGTTCCGCCGCGAGCGGCCTACCATTCACCGCCTGATCGAACAGGAAGGTTTCAGCTTTCCCAGCGGGCATTCCATGGCGGCTTTTTCCTTGTACGGGGCTGTTGCCTATTTGCTCTGGCGTCATATGCGGTATAGAGCGCAGAGGATTCTGCTAATTCTGTTTACTGTCTTGATGACAGCCGGCATTGGCTGGAGCCGGGTTTATCTGGGTGTCCACTATCCCAGCGATGTTATCGGGGGGTACGCTGCCAGCGGGGCTTGGCTGATGTTGTCTATCGCAGGTTTCGAGGCATACCGGAGCAGAAGGCGGCGGAAATAAACTTGGCCGTACCAAAAAATACGGATACCAGCGGCTAGCTTTGCTAAGGTATCCGTATTATAATGCATTACTTGGTCTTGAGCGGCTGCTCTGACGGTTTGCCTTTATGGGCATTTGTGGCATTACTGATGCTAAGCTTCAGAAGCGCGGGAAGACCCGCCTTCAGCTTTTTGACTTCATCCTTTGTGAGCTGGCCGTCCTGTATGGACTCATCCAGTTTCTGGCTTGCCGCGTCGCTCAGCTTCTGTATATATTGATCTTCGCTCCAGCCCTTTTTTTCCTTTGCCAGGCTGTAAAGGGATTGTCCGCTCTTCAGGCTGTTCATCAGCTCAGCGCGGTCCATATCCAGCAGTTTGGCGGTTTCACTCAGGATAAAAGGTCCTCCTGCCCTGAATCCCCGCGCGTGATGCGGATGCGACGGCTGTTCTTGACCGGATTGAACACTGTCCGCTGATGGTACGGGCGTGCTGCCGGAAGAATTCTCTGCAAATACAGCTGCCGGTGTCAGGCTTAGCATGACGGCTGCCGCAAATGCAGTCATTCTTTTAATGCTGCTATTCATGGGGTCACCTCTCGGGTATGTGATGGTACTGCCGTAATCAGTATTCCCGGGAAGCTGAAAGAATTCTGAAAGCCAGCTTAAGACTTTCTAAAATTCGTCTTCCTGCTTCATGGGTAATTACATTTGTACTCTATTAGAGATTGACCGAAGCTTCCGAGGATATACATAAAAGGTGTGAACATAACTTAAAGCGTATGCTTCCGAAGCGAGTTTTGCCGAAGTACTTCAAATGGAGTCTATGCTATACAAAACTTTAGGCATATGCTTCCGAAGCGAGTTTTGTCGAAGAATCTCAGTGGAGTCTATGCTATACAAAACTTTAGGAGGGATGGATTTGGCTTTTGGCGCCCGCATACTAAAAACAGGAATGGCAGTTACCCTTGCCCTCTATTTATCCGCTCTGCTGAATTTCACTTCTCCTGTCGGTGCGGCGATTGCTGCAATTTTTGCCATGCAGCCGTCAATCTACCGTTCATGGCGTTATTTCCTGGACCAGATTCAGACGAGTACCATGGGCGCTGTGCTGGCGCTGCTTGGGGGTATGCTGCTGTCCAATGAACCGATAGCGGTCGGACTTGTATGTATCCTGGTCATTATGATAAGTATGAAGATGAACCGTGCCGATACCATCGGCCTGACTCTGGTTACGGTCATTTCGGTGATGGAGGCTTCCGGACAGTGGGAGTTTGCGCTGACCCGGTTTTTGCTTACACTGACGGGGATTGTCTCTGCATTTATCATCAATATCAGTGTATTTCCGCCGAAGCCGCGCAAGCAGTATATCCAGCAGATCGAAACCGTGTTTACCGGACTTTCGCTGCTGCTGCGGACTGCAGTTTCGCATGAGATGAAGGAGAGTGTATTTCGGGATGAGAAGAATGCGCTCGAGGGCTCGATAAAAGCGCTGGCTGACAAATATGCTTTATTTGAGGAAGAGCAGAAGCAGCTGCGCCGGGCCAAATACAGCCAGACCAGACAGATGGTGGTGTATAAGAATCTGCTGCATTCTTTGCAAAAAGGGTTTGAAGTGCTGGAAGCGGTAGACCGGCATTATTTCCAGGCAGAGCGGACGGAGCGGACGGATGAGCTGTTTGACAGGCATTTAGAGCAGCTGATCAAATACCATGAGTATATTCTGCTTAAGTTCGAAGATAAGCTGAAGCCGGGTGCTAATGACTCAGAGCCGCTCGGAGACGACAATGACAGTTTTCTGAATGCGGCGATTCAGGGGTATGATCCTGAGAAATCGGGACAATTACGCTTGTCAGTTGTGGCAGCGGCGATTTATGATTATGGATACCAGCTCGAACGTCTCGACAAACTGGCGGATCAGATCAACCGGCAGAATGGGGATGAGAAAGAATAATTGCACAAGCAAAAAATCCGGCCCCAGGGGCCGGATCATATACATAGTATAAAAAACATCCTAGAGAACGTCACGAAGCACTATTCGACTTGAAAAAGTGCAACGAAGTTGTTAGAATATAAGGATATCGAAAGATGATAATATTTAGACATAGATAGTCAATTTAATTATAACACGCACGAATTGTAATGTCAACCTTCCAAAGGGGATGAAATGCATTGGAGAAACATGATAGCGAGTGGCAGGCGGAACAGGAGAGGGTAACGGGAATTACAAAGCTGCTTACTTCCCGTATCCGGCAATTATCGGAGGAGCTTGGTCTTCATCGTAGCGATGTGGTAGATATGCGCAAAGATTTCTGGGAAGAGGTTACCGTGAACTTCAGCAGCCCGGATGATCTGGGTGAAACTTCTACAAGCCTGCGGCAGCAGGCGCAAATTCTGAATGAACGGGAGCGCCATCACCTGCAGTCCAGCAAAGCGCTTAAGAAATATAAGAAGCTGGTGGTCTCTCCGTATTTCGGACGGATTGATTTCTCTGAGAGCGGAGATAGCGGGGCAGAGAAAATCTATCTCGGAATCGGATCTTTAATGGAGGATAACGGCACATTCCTGATCTATGACTGGCGGGCGCCGATTTCCAGCTTGTATTACGACGGCGCCCCCGGTCCCGCAGCTTATGAGACACCGGGCGGCCTGGTGAACGGCACCATGGAGCTAAAACGCCAGTTTGTAATCGACAACGGCATCATTGAGGTAATGTTTGATACAGGGATGACCATCGGTGATGAATTGCTCCAGCAGGTGCTCAGCCACAGTGCGGATGACCGGATGAAGAGTATTGTCGCAACGATTCAAAAAGAGCAGAATGCCGTAATCCGTAATGACCGGAGCCGGATGCTGGTGGTTCAAGGGGCGGCCGGAAGCGGCAAAACATCAGCAGCGCTGCAACGAGTCGCTTATCTGCTCTACAAGTACCGTGAGGTGCTGCAGGCGGATCAGATGCTTCTGTTCTCACCGAATCCGTTGTTTAACAGCTATGTATCCACAGTTCTCCCTGAGCTTGGCGAAGAAAATATGCAGCAGACTACATTCCAGATGTATCTGGAACACCGGCTGGGCCAGGAATTCCAGCTGGAGGATGTGTTCAGCCAGACGGAGAGCCTGCTCAACGCGCCGGATGGTCCGGCTGCGGCTGTGCGCCGTGAAGGGATTGGCTATAAATCCTCTGTTGCTTTTCTGGATGCTATCCGGCGTTATGTGAATCTGCTGGAACATGAGGGCATGAAGTTTAAACCGCTGATGTTCCAGGGAAGGGCAGTTGTCAGCAAAGAAGAGATGGAACGGCAGTTTTATGCTTATGATTCTAATATTAAGCTGGCGAACCGGATCGACCTTATGACAGGCTGGCTGCTCAAAAAAATAGCCGCCTTCAGTGTGGAAGAGCGCAGTGCCTCCTGGGTGGAAGATCAGATAGAAGTGCTTGATTCCAGCGATTATCAGCGTGCTTATCAGATGACACGGCGCAAAGGCGGCGGACATGACAACAGCTTTGATGATTTTGATACCGAAAAGAGCATGCTGGCCCGCTACATTGTCAGTCAGCGCCTGAAGCCGCTCCGTGTTTGGACCAAACGTGGACGTTTCGTTGATGTAAAGGGGCTGTACAGCAGGCTGTTTACCGACCGTCAGTTAATTGACAGTCTGAATGGCGAAAGCGTTTTGCCGGAGGCATGGGCTGAAATCTGTGCAATGACGCTGGATACCCTCGCTGCCGGAGAGCTTGCTTATGAAGATGCGACTCCATTTCTCTACCTGAAGGAACTCAGCCAAGGCTTCCGGACGAATACGTTGATCCGCCACGTGATTGTCGATGAAGTACAGGATTACTCCCCGTTCCAGCTGGAGTTCATGCGCCGGCTGTTCCCGCGGGCCAAGATGACGGTTCTCGGCGATTTAAACCAGGCGATCTATGCCCAGGGAGAAGTGCTGGGTGACTTGGCCGGCCTGGTGAGTATTTACGGTGAGGAAAATACGGAGGTCATCTCCCTGACCCGCAGCTACCGCTCGACCTACGAGATTGTTGAGTTTACGCGGGCGATGATTCCGGGCGGGGAACGGATCGTTCCCTTTAACCGCCGTGGGGAGACACCATCCCTAACTGTAGTGAACACTGAGTCTGAGCTGCTGGCTTCAGTGGAGCAGGATGTGCTGAATCTGCATGCTGCCGGTTATCATTATGTGGCGGTCATCTGCAAAACAGCAGAGGAGAGCGCAGATGTGCATGCCAAGCTTCAGAACAGGCTTCCGGTCAGACTGGTTACCAAGGAGACCCCTAATTTTCAGAAGGGCACATTGGTTCTCCCGGCTTATCTGGCCAAAGGAGTTGAGTTCGATGCGGTTATTATTTACGACGGTTCGGACCATAAATACAGCAGAGAAAATGAACGCAAATTGTTCTATACAGCCTGCACCCGCGCAATGCATCTGCTTCATATCTACAGTCTGGGGCAGCTTAGCCGCTTTTTGCCTGCTGCAGCCCGTGAGTCTGTGACTGCAGCCTCGCTGAAGAGCTGATTCGCCGTACCTGGCTGTTATAATAAAGGGCCTGTCCCAAAAGTAGATTTTCTACGAGCAGAGACTGATCCTTCTCCTTTTAAAGCCGCAAAAAAGTCAAAAGAGCAGCCATTCTCCCGTCACTGGAGAATGGCTGCTCTATGTTTTTGGTCATTCGCAGCTTGCTTCAATAGATTGTGGGCAAGCGAAAGTCAACCGACCTCAAGCGTCACCTTTTCGATGCCCGAAGCAGGATTGCGGATGCAGGCTACGGCAGCGGAAAACTATGCATATCTGGAAGTCATGCGGTCGTAAAATATGGCAGCTACCACAAAGAAAAGAGCAAAGCTTGGAAAAAGAAGGTCGGAAAAATTGAGAACTGGACTTACGACGATGCCGTGGACAGGTGGATATGCCCCACCGGACACATGCTGCGTGAAATTCGGAAACGTCATTACCGAAGCCAAAGTTGTGAAGGCTGCCCTCGGAAGTTTACCCAAGATCTTCTTTGCCTTTTCCATATGCGGCTCTAAACAACGGGTGTCAGTAGGTCTCGGGTGTAGACTATAGGTTAAAATAAACTGGTTTTCCGTACCAATAAGTACATTGTTTCCAGGTTTGAGTTGACCATTTCGCATGTGGTCATCCTTCATCCGCATGAAAGTCGCATCCGGGACGCTTGCTAAAACTGTTCCGGTCGCCAAGCAGCATCTGGTACTGTTCGTACTTTAGCAATCGGGGCATTGGCCAGCAAAGTTGGTTCATGGTATATGTACAAAGAAATCCCAAAAGGCGATTTCTTTATTGCGTTTTAATAAATGTTACAGTACATTTCCCGCTTAAACAGCGGAGAGAACGAAAGGATTGTGGAAAAGCGGTAGCGGTTGCCTTGGTCTCCGGATTTTCACCGCTAAGGGGAATGAAAAAAATCTGGAGAGCACAGCGATTGGAACAACGTTTCGTTCGCGGAGCGTCCACCCAAGTGCTCACGTTAATCCTACTTAAAAACAGAGGGCTATTTCAAACAGCCACTTCAAGGCTTTTGGGACAGCCCTTTTGGTGTTTTATGAATATTATTTACTGGATAACCCGGATAATGCAGTACGGTTGCGGCGCTGTACCCTAAGAATAATGATGTAGATGACCAGCAGAAGAAGAGGAGCAAGTGCAGAGTAGCGGTACATTACAGCATAAGAGTTATAAAGGGCTACTGATCCAAGGAGCATAGTACCGATAGCTACCCCAAAATCGAGTGAATTGAAAAACATGCCGTTTGCCATGCCCCGTTGCCGCGCATCTACAGATTGGATCATCCAGGTCTGTAGCGCAGGCTGCATGGATCCGAAGCCGATGCCATAGCAAATGGCGGCGGGGAAAAGTGCAGCGGTTGAAGCAGCAAAGGAGAGCAGCATCAATCCGCCAATGATGAACAGGCTGCCGGGGATGAGTAAGGCTGCCGGACCGAAGCGGTCATATATTTTGCCGGAGACCGGACGTATGATGACGATGGCCACAGCGTTAAACAGGAAAAAGTAAGCAATATGCTCCAGATGAACCTCCTGGCCATATAAGGCAAGAAAACCAAGCAAACCACCGTAGGAGATGGACAGCAGCAAATTCAGCAGGCAGGGAATAAACAGCTTGCGGAATACACTGCCCTTAGGGCCAGATGCGGATACCGGAACGGGTTCTTTGTGATTGGCCGGCAGGCTTTTAGTCAGGCGGTAGCCAAGCGGCAGAATGAATGCAAGCGCAAGGCCGGTGCTCAGGAGCAGTGAACCGAAGCCCGGCCCCTGCAGCAGGCTGAGTCCGATCAGCGGGCCGGCGGACATCGCCAGACTGGTGGACAACCCGAAGTAGCCCATGCCTTCGCCCATCCGGCGGATGGGAATGACATCTGAGGCCATCGTGGGAAATGCGGTACTGGCCATCCCGAACCCTATGCCGAAGAGCATCCGCATCAGCAGCAGGACGATAATCGTTCCTGACCAATAGTAGCCGGCTACTGCAGCAAGAGAGATGGCCAGACCGAGGAAGATTAGCAGATTACGGCCGCCTTTTTCCATGGCTTTGGCCGCGAATACCCGTGAAGCGATGGCGCTTAAGGCGAACAGACTGGTTACGAGACTGATTTGCACGGAGGAAGCATGAAGGGTTCCTTCAGCATAAACCGGCAGGGTGGATAAGGTCATCTGCAGGCCGGTGAACAGCAGCAGATTGCAGAGAGTTAGTTGGATAAAGGATTTGGTCCATAAACGTTCAGAGTTATTATTCAATACGAATTGCTCCTATTCTTGATGTGGGTTCCCTGTGTTGTGATAGATGAGCTTAAGCATCTTCCGCAGCTGTTCAAGCTGCTCAGAGGTCAGTCCGGTGACGGCAGTATCAATCACCTGCTGCTCCAGGGCCAGAGTGCTGTTGATTAGTGCCTTGCCCTCCTCGGTTGCGTAGAGCTGGAAAGCACGGCGGTCACTCTGGTTCATCGTTTTTGTGATAAAACCTTTTTTCTGGAGAAGCTCAACGATTCGGGCAGTGGTAGGCTGGTCCTTGGCTGCCGATGCGGCCACTTCTTTCTGGTTGATTCCGTCCCGGTCTACAATCATCAGCAGGACAGACCATTGTTCAGGGGTAATATCGTAAGGCTTCAGCACACGGGCAAAGGCAGTTGAAATCCGCCGGTGGGTGGAGCCGAGCAGGAATCCGAGAAATTGCTGCGGTGAGGAATCAGGCATAGCAAATCTTCCTTCCTAAATAGTTGTCATAACAATTATATTCATGACAATTAAAACTGTCAATTAAGATACAGCAAAAAACACCCCCCGGAAAAATATCAGATCTTACATAAGATCCAACATAGTTTCTGAAGAGGTGCCTTATTTGTTGTTAGCTTTGATTATTATTTAGCCGCTTGCGGAACAGTTTCCCAGTCTTTCAGGAAACGCTCAATGCCGCTGTCTGTCAGCGGGTGTTTCCAGAGGGAAGGGAGCAGGGAGCCAGGGATTGTTGCAATGTGCGCTCCGGCAATGGCTGCTTCCTCTACGTGAGCGATGTTGCGGATGCTGGCTGCAATAATTTCAGAAGACAGTCCATAATTGGTCAGGATGGTTTTGAGATCCTTGATCAGCTTCATACCGTCTACACCGATATCATCCAGACGTCCAACGAACGGGCTGATATAAGTAGCGCCTGCTTTGGCGGCCATCAGGCCTTGAGCGGCGGAGAATATGAGGGTAACGTTGGTCTTGATCCCTTTTTTAGTCAGCTCGTAGCAGGCAGCCAGTCCATCTTCGGTCATCGGCAGTTTAATAACTACGTTAGGTGCCCATTCCGCGATTTCGAAGGCTTCCTTAAGCATTTCTTCGGTTGTAAGGCCAATAACCTCTGCACTTACAGGACCAGGTACAATCTCAACGATTTCTTTAATTACATCTTTGAACAGTCTGCCTTCTTTGGCGATCAGCGACGGGTTAGTCGTCACGCCATCCACTAATCCTAGGCGGGTAATACGTTTGATTTCTTCAATGTTTCCAGTATCCAAGAAAAATTTCATTGTAAATTATTCCTCCCTTGATTTCATATGGATTGACAAACAGTGTACATAACTTCATTATGTATCATGCCAACTGAAGTTTCAACTGTTAATATGAATATTTCAAAATAACTTTATAGAAATCCCTTAGAATAAATTGAATTCCACCATTAGACCATTTCCCGTCACCTTCCTCCCATGATAATATAGAAACGGTATGGTTTAAAAAGTTGTGAATGGCTGGTGACAGTGATGATAACTGTAATTGCCGGAGTTGCCTTATTTCTGCTGGCAGCTGCCGGACTTCTCGCCTACCAGAACAGCAGGCTGATCGCTGAGCAGGAAGCTGACAGCACTGCGGTCCCCACGGGTATGCTGATGTATTCCGTGTTTAATGAACGGTTTTTGGAGAATGATGAAAGACCTGGAGCTGTTCCCCTATTTCAGTACACAGTGTCATCGGAGCCTGGTGAGCAGCTCTCTCGGGGAGAATCCGGAACAACGTTTGCCCTATGCCGTGTACCGGCCGGTACCGGAGAAATGATTCTTTGGGATGCACAAAACTGGATGGTGAACAATATCCGCAAAGCTGCTATCCAAGGTGTACTGATGGAGCATTCCGGATTTCCTGATAAAGCTGCCCGCAAAGGTGAGAAAGAGCTGATTATTAATCTGGAGGCTACAGTAAAGGAGGAAACCGGACATGCAGATCCATATTAATCATGTGGATATCTCAGTCAGTGTAGGAGATATTACGACCTGGCAAGGCGATATGATCGTGAACGCCTCCAACTCGGGATTGTATGGAGGCGGCGGTGTGGATGGTGCGATCCATCGTGCAGGCGGGCCGCAGATTGCTGCCGAATGTGCGCTCATCCGCCAGAAGCAGGGAGGCATCCTGCCGGGGGAAGCTGCTGTTACCACCGCAGGGAAATTACCGTACCTGGGGATCATACATACCGTCGGACCGATCTGGAAAGGCGGCGGTGCAGGAGAGGCCGCAACTTTGGCCAAATGTTATATAAACAGCCTTGACATGGCGATTGTCCGCGGCGCGCAAAGCATTGCTTTTCCGAACATCAGCACGGGGGTTTATAATTTCCCGAAGCTGCTGGCCTGCCAGACGGCGCTTTCTACAGTGGTCCAATATGTGTCAGACAGGGATTCCCGGGTGCTGCCACTGAAGACTATTGCGTTTATTTGCTTTGAGCAGGACAATGCTAAGCTGTATGAGGAAACGCTTAAAAGTTATATGTAAAGAAACCGGTATGCCGGATGAAACGGGGGAAGCAGGAGATGTCATCTGTTACTGAAGTGAAATTTGTTGAAGTCCATCCTGATAATGAGGACTTGCACGAGCTAATCAACCAACTGGACGAAGATTTAAAGGTGCGGTACCCCCATGAAATGATTTACGTTGTGGATTTCTCCGATCCCAAAGTTCACGAGATGACCTTCGTAGTGGCTTATCTTAGCGGGAGACCGGTAGGCTGCGGAGGACTGCGGCCGCTTGACAGCGGGAGCAAGGTCATGGAATTGAAACGTTTCTACGTGGATCCGGGCAGCCGCAAGCAGGGGATTGCGAACAAAATGCTCCTCCATCTTGAGGCCAGAGCGATAGCTGCCGGCTGCGGGGAGATTAAACTGGAGACAGGAATTAAGCAGCCGGAAGCCATCGCACTCTACGTAAAACACGGCTACCGGCCGATTGATCTGTTCGGTCCTTATATTGGTGATCCGGACAGCCTCTGCTACGGTAAAATATTGTCCTGACCGCAGGGGTTAAGCATGATATTTGCCTGCAGGCGCATTCAATACCCATTCGAGCATAAGGATCATATCCTCGAGTCTGCCGATCTGCGCGTTCAGGCTCTCCCGCTGGGAGTTGTCTGATTCAAGGGGGGCAAGGCGGGTCTCCAGGGATCTGCGCTGGAGCGTTAGTTCATTGATTTTGGATTGAATCTGATTTTCGGTTCTCATCCGGAATCCTCCTGGTGATTATAGATTAAAGTCATGATTAGTTCATTATAACGGATAACATGGAGGTATTAAAATGAGTGTCAATGTGAAGCAGCTGGCTGCGGAGAAAGCCGTGGAATATGTGCAGGATGGCATGAAGGTGGGACTGGGTACAGGTTCAACCGCCTATTGGGCCATCCGTAAGCTGGGAGAGCGCGTGCAGCAGGGGCTGAAAATTACCGCTGTCGCCACTTCCCAGGCTTCCGAGGATCAGGCGCGCGAGCTGGGGATTCCGCTGGTTGCTTTTGGTGATATTGACAGCCTGGATCTGACAATTGACGGCGCGGATGAATTGGACGGGGAGCTTCAGCTGATTAAAGGGGGAGGCGGGGCTCTGCTGCGCGAGAAAATCGTAGCTATGGGCAGCACCCGCATGATTGTTGTTGCCGACGAGAGTAAAGCGGTGCAGACGCTTGGTAAATTCCCGCTTCCGGTAGAGATCGTTCCCTTTGCCTGGGAATGGACGGTTGCGAAGCTTGCGAAGCTCGGCTGCAAACCGGAGCTGCGCCGAAACGGCGATGAGCTCTACAAGACGGATAACGGCAATTACATTGCGGACTGCCGGTTTGAAGTCATTCCTTCCGCTCCTGAACTGGCCTTATCGCTGCAGAGTATTTCAGGTGTAGTGGATCACGGGCTGTTCATTGGAATCGCCAGCATGGCCATTATCGGCAAGAATGACGGCAGCATCGAAATTATCGAAGGTGAGACCCATCGCTAAACCGCGAAAACAACGAAGCAGTTCATCACGTACCGGAAGCTCACAGAGCCGTCCGCGTCTGCAGCTTGGGAAATGGATGTTGCTGTTTCTGTATAGTGCGGCCGTGATCTACTGGATGTTTCTTGGTTTTGGACGGACTGTCCGGACAGAGGGGCCGTTGAAATATAATCTGGAGCTGCTGCGTACCGTGAAGCTTTATTTTAATTTGGATAATGGAGTATCCGTCACCGGCAGATTAATTAATCTCGTTGGCAATGTGGCTGTATTCATTCCGTTTGGCGTGTTATTCCCGCTGCTGCTGAGAAAATTCCGTTCCTTACTTATACTGACCTTATGGGCAGTTCCTAGTATTTTGCTGCTGGAAATCTTTCAGATGCTGCTGCGGGTTGGCAGCTTCGATGTGGATGATCTTCTGCTCAATTTAATAGGTGTATGGGTAGGATATGTACTGCTTCGTATGAATAAACACTTTTAGGAGGATTAACATTTATGCTGATAGATCTGAAGCAGCGTGTCGGAACAGCCGAAGTGGATGAGCTGCTGTCTTACGCCGTAATCGAAGAACCGGATGCGCTGTGGCGCGCTTCAGCCGAATACAGCAAGCATGCTGCGCTGCAGCTGTGCGGCTGGGAAGAAGAAGGGCTGCTGCTAGGCCTGGTAGGCTTTGAAGAGACCGAGGACGGTTCACTTGACATCCGCCACATTGCTGTTCTGCCTGAGAACAGAGGCAAAGGCTATGCGCGCGGCATGATACTTGAGCTGCTGACGGCCCGTCAGCCGCGTTACTTGCTTGCAGAGACTGAAGATGAGATTGCTGCGGACTTTTATCGGGCGCTGGGTTTCATGGTGTATAGTCTTGGCGAGAATCCGGCGGGCATTGAGATGTTCCGCTGTGTGTATGAAGTAGAAGAGACTGAGGACGAGGAATAAAGGGCACTCAGCTGGTGCCGTTCAAATGAAGCTATCCGGGAGCCCCTCCCAGATAGCTTTTTTGTTGGCTCTAGGGAGTGAAAGATTCCAGAAAGGAACCCGTGCCCGGTTGACTTTTTAGGCTGAGGACAATATAGTTTTACTGTGAAACTATTCTACTCGTGAACTATTATGGGAACAGGAGGCAGCAGTGTTGAAGGAAGATGCAGAACGGTGGATAAACCGCTACGTGGATGCCTATCTCGTAGTGACAAGGCAGATCAATGCCCGGATCAAGGAGCGGATGGCTGAAGGTCTGACGACTGACCAGTTTCTGATTCTGCGGCTGATCAAAGGCCAAGAGATGTGCACCTCCACTTATCTGGCGGAAGCCGTATGTGTCGGCAAGAGCTCCATTACCGCAATTATCAACCGGCTTGCTGAAGCGGGAATGATCGAACGGACCCGTGATGAGCATGACCGGCGCCAGGTATACTTGTCGCTCACTGAGCTGGGGGAGCAAATATATCTGCTGGCTGAGAAGCAGGTAAAGGAAGTGATCTCTCCTTATCTGCTCTATTTTATGGAAGAAGATATCGAGAAATTCATCACCATGTTTGAGAAGCTGGCATTTTTAATGCAGGAGAAACAGGAGGGAGAAACGATTGAAGACCATACTGAAAGCTAGATGGGCTGTGATAACAGTCTGGCTCGCCGTCGCTGTTGTGTTATTCATGACTGCACCGGCCATGTCCGATCTGGTTCGCGAGAAGGGGCAAATCTCCGTTCCGGACGGATATACCTCTTCCCGTGCAGCCGAAATTATGCGCGAGGTCGCAGCTGCCAAGGGCGGAGAGACTCTGCACCAGGTAGCCCTTGTGTTCAATAAGCCGGAAGGGCTTAGCGCCGAAGATAAAGAGAGCATCAAACAAGGCGTGGAGAAGCTGGCTGGAGACAAGGAGGCACTTAAGCTTGACTCCATAACAGATCCTTTTTCGCAGTCAGAGCTGGCGGATACGCTGATTGCCAAAGACGGTAATACCATCATGGTGGCGCTGTCGGTAAAAGGCGGGGAGGAAGAGGTAAAAGCGCTGCCGGATAAGGTGGATGAATTGCTCGGAGATGTCACTGCCGATCACTATCTGACCAGTGAAGGGCTGATTACCGAAGATACGATTGTCAGTTCGGAAGCGGGCCTGAAGAAATCAGAATACATTACCGTTATTTTTATTCTGCTGATTCTGTTTGTAGTGTTCCGTTCCTTCGTGGCGCCATTTGTGCCGCTGCTGACGGTAGGACTGAGTTATATTGTATCGCAGTCGATCGTATCCTTCCTGGTTGACCGTTTTGACTTCCCGTTATCGACCTTCACACAAATCTTCATGGTTGCTGTAATGTTCGGGATCGGGACGGATTACTGTATTCTGCTGATCAGCCGCTTTAAGGAAGAAATGGCTACTGCAGAAGATACGAAAAGCGCCATTATATCAACTTACCGTAAAGCAGGCGGCACAGTGTTTTATTCGGGTCTTGCCGTATTCGTCGGCTTTTTGGCAATCGGCCTCTCGAAGTTCATGCTGTACCGTTCAGCGGTGGCCGTGGCGGTAGGGATTGCGGTAATGCTGCTGGCCCTCGTGACCGTAGTTCCCTTTTTTATGGCCGTTCTAGGCAAAAAGCTGTTCTGGCCTTCACGCGGCAAGCTGGAGCATAGTGAAAGCCGTATTTGGGGCGCTGCAGGCTCCTTCTCACTGAAAAGACCCTGGGCGGCGCTGCTGATTGTAGCGGCTGTCGTTGCTCCGTTCCTGATCACTTATGACGGGAAGCTGTCTTTCAACAGCATGGATGAAATCGGTTCGAATTATGCCTCGGTGAAAGGCTTTAATATCATTTCGGAGAGCTTTGGCCCGGGTGAATCGATGACGGGTAAAATCGTGATCAAAAATGACGACCGCATGGATAGCTCGGAATATATGGGCCTGGCTGAAAAAATCAGCCGCGAGCTGGAAAAGGTGGATGGCGTCAAGTCGGTACGCAGTATGTCACGTCCAACCGGGGAACAAATCAATGATTTCCTGATTCCGACCCAGGTAGCTACCCTGTCAGACGGTCTGGATCAGAGCAATGACGGACTGACCAAGATCCAGTCAGGGCTTGCGGAAGCTAGCAAGCAGCTGAGCGACAATGAACCGAAGCTCCAGGAGGCTGTATCCGGCAGTGCGAAGCTGACGGAAGGCACGGCGGAGCTCAAACAGGGCATTGCTGCGCTTGGCGACGGCCTCTCCCGGATTGAGAGCGGCATTAAAAGCGGTTCTGCAGGCGCCGGAGAGATCAAGGCCGGTCTGGCCCAGGCTGCAGCCAGTGCGAAGCAGCTGGCAGCTGCGAATGCTGCGCTGCTCCAAGGCTATAAGAAAATTGGCGCAGGGCTGACTGCGCTTGACGGAGGTCTTGGCGGACTGCAAACCCAGCTCGAAGGTGTGGCCTCCGCATTAACTGGACTGGATGCTTCATTCACCGGACTTGAAGGCAGTCATCCTGAGCTGCTTCAAGATATGAATTACCAGACGATCAAAGGTACTGTAACTCAAACCGGCACAGGTGCTACACAGCTTGCAGCAGGGCTCGGTCAGATTTCCGGCCAGCTTCAAAACGCAGCGGCAGGCTTGACTGAAGCTAACGCCGGTTATGCCAAGGCGGCGGCAGGTCAGACTGCACTGGCCCAGGGCCTTGAGAAGCTGGTGGCCGGAATCGGACAGCTGCAGACAGGTTTGAACCAGGCGGCAGCCGGCCAAGGCCAGATTGTGGATAAGATTCCGTCGATCAGCAGCGGGCTGGATCAGCTTCAGGGCGGACAGCAGCAGCTGGCTGACGGCTTTGGACAGCTGACCGGGCAGATTGGTGAGCTGACCAGCGGCCTTAGCGACAGTGCGGACGGCCTCAAGCAGATCACTACCGGACTAAGCTCTGCCCAGGATTACCTGCAGCAGATTCAGGATGCCAAAGACGATGAGCTGAGCGGATTCTTTGTTCCGGCGGAAGCTTTGGAAGCCAAAGGCATGCAGCAGGTCTTTGACACTTATCTGTCTGATGACCGTAAGGTGATGACGCTGGATGTTGTATTTTCTTATAATCCTTACAGCTCCGAAGCGATTGACAGTATGGGAGATATTCAGGCGGCAGTTGACCGTGCGGTTAAAGGCACGAAGCTGGAAAATGCCGAAACAGCAATCAGCGGGGTTACCAGCACCTACAGCGACTTGCAAAAGATCTCTAACGAGGACTATACGCGGACGGTTGTGCTGATGCTTGCGGGTATCTTTATCATTCTCGTATTGCTGCTTCGCTCGGTTATTATGCCGCTTTATTTGATTGTATCCCTAGTAATCACTTACTTTACGGCGCTTGGCATTACCGAAGCGATCTTCGTGAATCTGATGGATTATTCCGGCATTACCTGGACCACACCGTTCTTCAGCTTTGTAATGCTGATTGCACTTGGAGTAGACTACAGTATCTTCCTGATGGCCCGCTTTAACGAGAACAAAACATGGGATGTGCGTGAAGCGATTCTGCATGCGATGCGCAATATGGGTACGGTTATCCTGTCAGCAGTAGTCATTTTGGGCGGCACCTTTGCTTCCATGTATCCATCCGGTGTATTGTCGATGATGCAGATTGCCACTGTGGTACTCTCAGGGCTTGCCCTGTACGCTTTGGTCTTCCTGCCGTTCTTCGTACCTGTCATGGTCCGTATGTTCGGCCGCGCGAACTGGTGGCCATTTAGCGTCAAGGACAGCGGAGAGACTACCAAGCATGACATGCATATGTAAATAAGCAACGAAAGAACCTCTGTGAATCACTGGTGTCCCAGTCATACGCAGAGGTTCTTGTTTCAAAGCATTGAGTTATGTAGCAGTGCACACCTTAACGCATCTTTGCAAAATAGCTGCGCAGTGCCCAGCCGCGTTCCTGGCGTTTTTTGTATTTCGGAAGGGTGCGGTAGATTGCCGTGGATTCCTCAAAAGCCCGTTTGGCATCTTCATTCCTGCCGAGTGCCTTATACATAGAGCCGGCAAGGTAGTAGGCTTCACTGGATGAAGACTGGATCTCTTGAAATTGGCTCACGTAGTACAGTGCTTTGTCCTGATCTACACCACGGAACGTCTCCGCGAGCTGGAGATAAGGCTGGCCGTATCGTGCTCTGCGGTTGATCTCAAGTCCCTGGAGCATCTGAGCCTCACCTTCCGGCATCAGACCCAGCTTCAGATTCACGTATCCGAGCTCCACCCAATATTCGGCAGATTGTTCATACCTGTCTGTGATCTGCAGGAGAAGATCTTTGGATTCGTTATACCGCTTGCGTTCAACAAGCAGACGGGCCAGTTCGAATTTAGCGGAAACATCGTTTGGATTAAGCGAAATGGTGGTCCGCAGTCTGGAAATTTGCCGGCTCCGCCGGAAAGGTCTGGCGATGCTGGGGAAGATGCCGACGTAACGGCGGTCCAGAAAATACAGAATTACCAGCAAAACAATCAAGGCAAGAAAAGGATTGCCCACCAGACGGTATAGCAGTAAAAAACCCAAGATTTTAAACATGAATTCCCTCCGTTAAAATGGTAACTCCGGATTGGCATTTCGATTACTATCGAACTGCAGAGCAGGGTAATTATACCATATTCCTGCAATATTCCACGATGTCATTTCTGAACGAAGACGCTTTATATTCTATTTAATGAAAGAGGGATAAGAGATGAGTACAGTGACATCACCAATCGAATTACGTAAGCTAGGACAATCGGATCTGGAGGTTTCACCGCTGGGCCTCGGATGCTGGCAATTTAGCCGGGGGAGCGGAATTGTAGGGAAGTACTGGAGTAATCTTGAGGATGCGGATATCCTCGAGATTGTGCGGGCGAGTCTGGAGGGCGGCATGAACTGGGTGGATACAGCGGAAATTTACGGGGGCGGGAAGTCGGAACAGGCGCTTGCGTATGTGCTGGACCAGCTGAAGCGCGAGGGCAGCATCCATGCCACACCGCTGATTGCCACCAAGTGGTGGCCGATGCTCCGCACAGCGGGGTCGATAACCTCTACCATTGATGAACGTATCCGCTGTCTGGGCGGACGTAATATTGATTTATATCAGATTCACCAGCCCTTTTCGTTATCTTCCATCGCAAGGGAGATGAAGGCGATGGCCGGTTTAGTTAAAGCAGGCAAAATCCGATATGTTGGTGTAAGCAATTATTCGGCCAAACAAATGACGGAAGCGCACCGCCTGCTGCAGCAATATGGCTTGTCGTTAGTCTCGAACCAGGTGAAATACAATCTGCTGCACCGCAATATTGACCATAACGGCACGATGGCAGCCGCTAAGGAGCTCGGTATCTCGATTATTGCCTATTCTCCGTTACAGCAGGGTATTCTAACCGGTCGATTCCATAATGACCCCGCACAGATCCGTGCGGTATCGCGACTGCGGAGGATGCAATCGGGCCTGGGTGAGAAGAGCCTGGCCCGCAGCAAGCCACTGATTGATCTTCTTGCCGTCTTAGCCGGAAAATATGGAGTTACACCGGGCCAGATTGCCCTAAACTGGCTGATTTATTATCACGGCGATACGGTGGTTGCTATACCCGGTGCTTCTAAGGTCCGGCACGCCCGGGAGAATATAGGTGCCATGAGCTTCCGGCTGGATAAGCAGGAGCTGGAACAATTGAATGATGCCTCATGGGCGGCTTTGAAATAGAATGTATTATAGCTTTGGACCGGATAAACGGTCTGAAGCTTTTTTTATATGGAATGCAAAAAAAATGCAAAAAAACTGTTTAGGATTGGAAGCCCGGGGTTAAATAAGGGATAAGAAAATGCGCAACCACGAAAATGGGTGCAGATTACGGAAGGAGGCTGAACCATTATGAGCATGACAGTACATAATCTTATGGCTTTCAATCATCAGTTTTTTAGACCTCAACCTGTCATCGAGCCCAAGCAGTCCAGAACAGATGAGAAGACGCAGAGCTTCCAGGATATCCTTAACGAGAAGCTGAAGGTCCAGAATCAGATGAAGCGGTAGCCTGGAGAACAACGAAGCAATTATCGCAGAATATTCATGAAATTGAATAGAAGCCGGACATTTAGCCATATAAGGCCATGTGTCCGGCTTCTTTGTGTTTCTGTAGACTTCGGGGAACTCAGCGTCAGTTTCTTGGCAACTGTTGAACAGGCAGAAGTGGAGTTTCACCGTTTGCTCCGGACCCTCTGTGACTTGCGCACCTTTGGTTCGGCTCCCGGGGGCTGCTTGCTTATCCACTTCAAATATGCAGCAATCTGCTGGTCCTGACGCAGGGCTTGGATGGTAGTCAAGTGCATCCGGACAAGATCGGAATTGGTATAAAGCGCATGAATCTGCCGGTGGCAGGCTTTGCAGAGCAGCGCAGTGGGCTGCATTGCGCCCCCTTTTTCCCGGGGAACGAGATGATGGACCGTAGTAGCCACCGGTGAACGTCCGCACAATTCACAGGTGCCTGCAGCCTGTCCCTTCATAGTCTAAGTTCTGACCTCGAAGAACTGGCAGGTCCGGCGGGAATAATAAGTTAAGTCGCTTACCCGCGACTGGATAACTACGTCCGAATCCGTGAAGCGGACAACGGTTGCCCCCGAATTCACCAGATGATCATCCTCAAAGACCCGGACAGGCAGTTTATGGTCAATCGCTTCCTGGAAATCGCTGTCGGTCATAAGCGGGCGGTTGATAGGCATGAGAGCACTCTCCTTTTAGCGGTGAATAATAGCTGGAAATACAACCAGTATACCTGGGGAGGAGGGATAAATCCAATCCGTTAGCCCAAAAGAGCAGCTGCCTGCAGTGTAAACGCCATCACATTTGAACGTAATCGTAAGTATTTCCACCTCAAATCGGAAGTTTGACTCCTCAAAAAAAGATTTCTCCTACGTTACACTAAGTCTTGTAAGAGAAACCTTTGAAAGGGGTACAAAGGAATGAAAAAAGTAAAGCACCTGGCGCTGACACTTGCGTCCATCATGCTTGTAGGTTCACTTGCAGCATGCGGAGGCAACAACAACGCAGGAAACAATGCTACGAAAGAGAATACAGGTAACAACGCAGCAAGCACTAATGCACCGGCAACAGAAGAAGCAAGCGCAGAGCCGGCTGAAAAAGTGGAGCTTTCGTTCTGGACACTCGGTAACGTCAACTATGAAGAGCTGGCGAACGAGTATACGAAGGAGCACCCGAACGTTACGATCAAAATTCAGAATACCGGTGACCAGACGGCACATCACAACAATCTGACGACTGCTTTGTCTGCCGGTTCAGGCGCACCTGATATTTTCCAGCTTGAAATCGGTTTCATGGAGCGCTTTATCAGTGCTCAGGACAAATTTTACAACTTGAACGATTTGGGTGCCAAAGACATTCAGGCTAACTATCTGGACTGGAAATGGAAGCAGGCTTCCTCCATCGACGGCAGCTTCCAGCTTGGGCTTCCGACAGATATCGGCCCTACAGTTGTATATTATCGTACCGATTTGGCTGAAGCAGCCGGACTGCCAAGCGATCCGGAAGGATTCAGCGCAGCTATCGACACTTGGGACAAATTCGCAGCTGTAGCCAAAGCTTACAAAGACAAAACCGGCAAATATTTCTCCGATTTGACCGATCTTACGTACAACGCTTTGCGTGACCAGTCCGAAGATGAAATCTACTTCAGCAAAGCTGACGGCAAATTCATCGGTGATACTAATCCGCAAGTGAAAAAGGCTTACGACTTCACCGTTAAAGGTATTCAAGAAGGCTGGATCAGCAACTATCTGCTGTGGTCGCCTGAGTGGGGCCAAGGTATGAGCGACGGTTCGTTCGCTGTAGTTATGGGTCCTGCATGGATGGCCGGCAACATCAAGAGCAATGCGCCGGATTCCTCCGGCAAATGGAAAATCGCACAGCTTCCTGAAGGTGCCGGCAACTGGGGCGGTTCGTTCATCACCCTGCCGAAAGAAGGCAAGCATCCGAAAGAAGCCTATGATTTCATTTCTTGGTTGGTCAACAAAGACAATCAGCTCGAATCGTTCAAGACAAAGGGCCTGATGCCTTCGATTCCTGCACTGTATGAAGATCCGGCATTTGTAGATTTCAAAGATGATTTCTTTGGTGGCCAGCAAACAGCGGTAGAATTCGGTAAAGCGGCAAACCGCGTTAAACCGGTATACTACGGACCACTGCATGACCAGACTGACACTTTCTTCAAAAACGCGCTTAAAAACGTGATTGAAAAGAAAGCGGACCCTGCAAAAGAGTGGGACGATGCTGTAAAACAAGCGAAGACCTTGGCTGAACGGAGCTAGGACTCCACGGCGCCAAGACTGATATGAACCGGATATCCGGATTCCTGGAGAGTAAGCCTCCCCGGGAATCCGGATTCTTCGGAAATGGGGTTTTCTTAATTTTCCTGGAGGTGTGACATGGCAGAACCCGTAATTACGAGTCCGCATGCCGAGAGCAAACGCCCTTTTTTAACTGAACAAAGACGGAGCCGGATTACGGCCTATACCTTCATTTCTCCGTTCTTTATTCTGTTCTCGATATTTGGACTATACCCGATTTTCTTCACCTTTTATTTGTCCTTCTTTAAATGGGATGCACTCAATCCGATGAAGTTTGTCGGCTTCAAGAACTATGATCTGGTCACCAGTGACCCGACCTTCTGGATTTCATTTACCAATACACTCATTATGGGGCTTATGGGAACGGTTCCCCAGGTTATGCTGGCTCTGCTGCTGGCAGTCCTTCTGCACTCAGGGATGACCAAATTCAAAAAAACGTTTCGCATTCTTTACTTCATGCCGAATATTACGTCCATTGTGGCCGTTACACTTGTATTCAGCACCTTGTTCGGAAACAACGGAATGATCAACTGGATGCTGAACGGCCTAGGGCTTGATAGCGTCGCCTTTAACTCCGGCTGGTGGGGAGTAAAGATAGCCATTTCCACCATGGTAATGTGGCGCTGGACTGGTTACAATGCAATTCTCTTCCTGTCCGGGCTGCAGAGTATCCCGATGGATTTGTACGAAGCCGCCCGCATCGACGGCGCGAACCGCAGACAGCAGCTGTTCTCGATCACTTTGCCGCTGCTTAAGCCCTTCATTATCTTCGTGTCCCTGCAGTCAACGATCGGCGCGCTGCAGCTCTTCACAGAACCTTATGTATTCCTCGGACAGGCGGGCACAGGCTCTACCCGTCAGGAAGGGATTACGATGGTTACGTATCTTTACAGCGAAGCATTCCGCAACGGATTCTTTGGTACAGCGGCGGCCACAGCAGTCATGCTGTTCCTCGTTACAATTCTATTCTCCATCCTTAATATGCTGATTTCCAGAGGCGCAGTCGGAGACACTGGAGGTAAAAAAGCGTGAGTACACTGCGTATATTTAGGAAAAAACCGGATGATCTCGGGTTCTTCGGCAAATTAGGCTTCTATCTCTTCTTGATTATTGGAGCACTCATTTCGGTCTTCCCGTTTTACTGGATGTTTGTCGTAGGAACCAATGACAAGGGTGCTGTGTTTCATGTACCGCCATTGCTGACGGTCGGAGACCAGTTCTTCCACAATTTCAAGCGAGTGCTGGAGAAGGCTGACTTCTTCCAGGCGCTCGGCAACTCGTTGTTTGTTTCGTCAGCGGTAACCCTTTCTGTTGTATTTTTCTGTACTCTGGCCGGTTATGCCTTTGCCAAATATGAATTTCCGCTTAAAAACGGGCTCTTTATATTTGTTATTGCCACGTTAATCGTTCCGCAGCAGCTCGGTGTATTGCCTACTTATGTCATTATGGCTAAACTGCACTGGATTGACAGCTATAAAGCGCTAATTGTTCCGGCCATGGTTAATGCCTTCGGGATCTTCTGGATGCGCCAGTATATTTCTACGGCCGTTCCAACCGAGCTGATAGAGGCTGGACGGATTGACGGAGGCGGTCATTTCCGCATCTTCTGGAAAATTGCCGTACCTGTAATTACACCTGCAATGGCGACCCTGGGCATCCTCAACTTCATGACGGTATGGAATGATTTCTTCTGGCCGCTCGTAGTCTTGAAAAACAAGGAACATTATACGATTCAGCTCGCCCTGCAGCAGCTCTTTACAACCCGTGACGGTCTTGATTATGGTATGATCATGTCCGCAACCTTTACCGCCACCCTGCCGCTGCTGATCGTGTTCCTTCTGTTCAGCCGCTGGGTCATTGCCGGCCTGACTTCAGGCGCAATCAAGAGTTAAATCTGGTTTGGTCGGTAAACAAGGAAACCGGAAGTTCCGTGAAGAATAGTAAATAAAGCAGAAACGGCAGAGCCGTCCTTTTAAAAAAAGGGCGGCATTCGTTTCGCTTAAGTCAGGCTTAAGGCAGCAGGGAGAAGGTAAGGAGAAATGAAGCTACGGCGCAAAATTTTATTCGCAATTATTCTTCTCGTGTTCATTCCCGTAATCATTATGGGTACCGTTACCTACGTATATTTCTCAAGTGCGATGGAGAAGAAATCAAGTAATTTCTATTGGATCTCTCTTTTGGAGACAGACCGCAAACTTAAATTTGCGCTCAGTGAAATCTCTTCGATCACCAATTCGGCCATTACACAGCCTGCGATTCAGCAGTCGCTGAAGCAGCCGAATTTTGTGCTGACGTATGACCGCAAGCAGGAAATCAACAATCTGTTGATCAACCATCCGATGATTACCTCCTTCAGCCTTTACGGCAAGGACCGTTTGCTTTATCAGTACAATGCACCGATGTCTTTTGCAGACATGCGAAAACAGGTGTGGTATGGCGCCATGGAAAGTGCGGAGGGCCGGCCCGTCTGGTCAGGTCCAGGAGAGAATGGCTCCGAAACCTCCGGAAATCCGGTGCTTGTACAAGCCAGAGTCATCAAAGACTATTATTCCCTTGAGGATATAGGCTACCTCGTCGTTTATGTTAAGCCTGATTTGCTTGATCAGATTTTCTGGGAAGCAGCAACGCTGAAGAAAGGGGATATTCTGCTTGTCAACAAACAGGGCAATATCGTCTTCAATAAATCCGGGGAGCATATCGGACAGCGGACGGATTTTCCTTTTTTACAGGAGGATTATACCCAGACGCAGGACTATTACATCGACAATTATCAAGGAGAGAAGTCACTGATTACTTATCTCCCTTCACATAATGCGGACTGGTATCTGGCAGCGATCACACCAATGAATCTGATTTCCTCGGAGTCGGCTTCCATCCGCAATTTAGCCATTATCTTGGGAACGGTTTCACTTTTGTCCGCCTTTTTGTTTGACCGTTATTTTATCCGGAGGCTTGTGCGCAGCATCAACAGTGCGGTCAACGGGATGAAAAGGGTGAAGCAAGGGATTTTTATGCCCATATACAGCCCTGTCCGGTCCGATGATGAAAGCGACCTGCTGATTGACGGATTCAACCGGATGAGCTCACAAATTAGTGAACTGATCCAGCAGGTGCAGACAGAACAGGGACGCAAAAAGGAAGCGGAAATGCAGGCGCTCATGGCGCAGATCAATCCGCATTTTATCTATAATTCACTCGAATCCATCAACTCCATGGCGGTGCTGGCAGGTAACCGTGATATCAGTAAGATGGTCGTCTCACTCGGCAAGCTGCTGCGGATCAGCATCAGTCAGAATCAGGAGCTGATTCCGCTGCAGATGGAGTTTGAGCATGTCCGGCATTATCTGGATATCCAGAAATTCCGCTTTGAAGATAAGTTTAGTTATGCCATCGATCTGCCGGATCCGCTCAAACTGGTGATGACCCAGAAGCTGATCGTACAGCCAATCGTAGAGAACGCGCTATATCACGCCATTGAGCAGATGGAAGAGCACGGGGTGATTACAATCGGTGCACAGGAGAACGGCAAGGATATTATTATCATTGTGAAGGACAATGGTCCGGGCTTTGATCTGTCAACCTTGATGAGTCTATGGGATAAGGAACACAGCAATCCGAAGAAATACAGCGACAACGGGGTGGGGCTCCGGAATGTGCATGAGCGTCTCAACATCCGTTTTGGCAATCCATACGGCATTTTAGTCTGTTCATCTCCGGGATTCGGCTCGACCATCTGTATCCGTATTCCAAAAATACAGCCATGAAGAACGTAAGCGGGACGAAAGTGGGGAGAAATGCTGTGAGATGGTTAACCAAATGGGGCTGGATTCTGCTCTATATCTTAATAATGGCCGGAGCGGTGCTGTTTATTACAATAGGCTACAAGGAGCCGATCGAAGACAACTCTCCCGAGAAAATAACGCTGACCTTCCGCCATTTCTGGATGAAGGAGCATGACCGGCCGCTGCTTGACATCTTTGAAGAGGTCGTACGGGATTATCAGAAGGACCATCCGAATGTGAAGGTAAACTTCGAAGGCTTAGACCAGACGATTCACCGTGAGCAGAAGCTGAAAAGCGAAATGGTCACCGGTACGCCGCCCGATATGTTTGTGCTCTTCGGCGGTGCCGAAATCGAGCCTTATGTTCGTTCCAACCGGCTGATGGATCTGACAGATTTCGTGCAGGAGAACGGTCTGAGAGACCAGTTCAGCGATCTGCATCTGTGGACCTTCAATAATCATATTTACGGGCTGCCGATTGAAGGAAATGCGGAACCACTCTATTATAACAAGGCTTTGTTCAATAAGCTGGGTATCAAACCTCCAGGGACGGTGGAAGAGCTTGATAAAGCGATCAGACAGCTGAAAAAAGCCGGCTTCATCCCCTTTGCCCTCGGCAATGAAGACCGCTGGCCCGCAGGCATTTTTGCACATTATCTGATGGACCGTTATGCCGGACCGGAGCTGATTCAGAAGCTGGTAACAGGCAAAGATGCAGTCACCTTTATGAATAAGGCCTATCAGCAGGCTTTTGGGCATCTGAAGAAATGGATAGATGAAGGGGCATTTAGCAGCGCTTCAAATGATACCTCACCAGAAGAGGCGGTCCGGATGTTCACGGACGGCGAAGCCGGGATGTACCTTAACGGTAACTGGGACATCAATCTTTTTACGGGGGAGACAGCTCCTGCTGATTTTCAGAACCAGGTAGGCGTCATTCCCTTTCCTTCATTGAACAAAGGAACTGAAGCCTCGATTGCAGGCGGATATACGATCGGGATCGGCCTCTCTTCCAGCCTGACAGAGGCTAAGCGTGAGGCGGCACTGGAATTGATGAAAGCCTTCTATACGAAGGAAATCCAGACACGGATCGTCTATGAAGGATTAAGAATTCCCTCTATGCGCATTACCTTTGATCCGGAGAAGACGGGTCCGGTGTTCGCACAAGTCATGACGGTGATGGAAGAGAACCACCAGAGCTTCGTGCCATATGACAATTTACTGTCACCTGAAGTGAAAAAGACCTTCCTCAGCGTGATCGAAGATATGATCGATGGCGGCCTGTCTGCTGATGATGCTCTTGGGCAGCTGCAGTCCTCGTCCGAGCAATATTGGAATCTCATACAAAGCTCAACATTTCAATAATCTGGGAGGTGCCGGGAATGGGTGCACGGCAAGAGAAATATAAAGTGCTGCTGGTGGATGATGAGCCGATCATTCTGCGCAGCCTGAAAGTGGCGATCCCATGGGAGGAGCTGGGTCTTACCATCGCGGGTGAAGCGCGGAACGGTGAAGCGGCATTAAGGCTCATTGAAGAGCATTCTCCGCATATTGTGATCAGTGATATCCGCATGCCTGTGATCGACGGGATTGCTTTAATGAAAGAAGTGCTGCCGCGAAGTGCAAAGCTGCTGTTTATATTTATCAGCGGTTACGGTGAATTCGAATACGCACGGGATGCGCTGCGCCTGGGTGCATTTGACTATCTGCTGAAGCCGATTGACCATGACGAGCTGACGGAAATGCTGACCCGGGCGCGGCTTAAGCTTGACCGCCAGAAAGAGAATGAGCAGCTGATGCATTCGGTGCAGATGCTGTCCATGCTTGCGAGAGAGAGGATGTTCACCGAGTTCACACTTGGCAATCCGCGTCCGCTGCAGCATCTGAAGTGGCTGGAGAACAGCGAACTGGAAGGGGAATATTTCATGGCTGTAGTCCGGCTGGACGATTATGCCGCCCTTACCGCCAAATGGAGCGCCGGGGAGAAACATCTCTGGCTGTTCGCGATCCGCAATATTCTTGAAGAGTGGTCACTGGAGAACGGGGCATTGTCGATCTTCCCATTCTACAATGGGGAGTGGGTGCTGTTGTTCCCAGGAAGCCTAAGTACAGTCAAAAAAGAACTTGGCGAGCGGCTGGTTGCCGATATTAAGCGCTATTCCAAGCTGCATTGCTCGGTGGGCATCAGCCGCAGCACCCAGGGAATTGACCAGTTAAGCACCGTATATCCGCTTGCTGCCAAAGCGCTGTATCAGCGCTTTTACTCCGGTCAGGCGGGAGTATTCATCGAAGAGGAAACGCCGGATGACGCCGGCCGTGAGGTGCAGTATCCGAAGGAGCTGGAGCTTTCGCTCATTGAGAGTATCCGTACCTTGAATCTGGAGCGGATGATGGCCCTGTTCGATGAAATGGCCAGCTTTATCGAATCCCAGTCGCTGCCAAAGGAATTGGCACAGCGGATCATTATCGAGCTTGTAGTTGTCTTGTACAGACAATTTGAGCAGCTGAACATGCAGGCGGAGTTGTCGCTCGAAGGGCTGCTGGGCAAGCTGCAGGGACTGGGGACACTAGCCTCTGTTATTAATGTCCTCAAGGAGGACTTCCGCGGCTGGATGCAGGAGGGCAGCAAGCAGGTGACCCGGGAAGACGGCCGCAGTGTTGTTGATAAGGCCAAACGTTACATTGAAGAAAACTACCATAAAGACCTCAGTATCGAAGAAGTAGCAGAAGTAGCGGACTTAAGCATCAGCCATTTCTGCACCTTGTTCAAACAGATCTCGGGCTATACCTTCCTGGAGTTTGTGACCTACTACCGGATGGAGAAGGCTAAATATATCCTTCAGAACAGCAGTGTAAAGGTCTATCAGGTGGCGCCGCTCGTCGGTTATCAGGACCCCAGATACTTCACCCAGGTGTTCAAAAAGGCAACCGGCAAGACGCCGACAGAATACCGCGAGGCTTTTACCCAGCAGGCAAATGAATAATAATTGAATCAGGGAGAGGGTATGATATTTGTCATACCCTCTCCTTGATGTTTATGCCTTACTGTCATGACACTTCCTTCCTTATAATGATAAGTATAGATGAATGTATCCCTTACCGGACACATGAGGAGGAAACGACCAGATGACGAAGAGCAATGCTACCCAGCTCTCCAGCCTAAAAAAAAGCGTGGCCCCTTTTGAACAAAACGACCATAAAAGAAGTATTAACCAGCTTATTAATACCCTCGGACCACTGATCCTGTTATGGACCGCAGCCTATTTGAGTCTTTCTGTATCGTATTGGCTGACCCTGTTGTTCGCAGTACCGGCAGCGGGCTTCGTAATCCGTACCTTTATTATTTTCCATGACTGCTGTCATGGTTCATTCTTCAAGAACCGGAAAGCCAACGATATTCTCGGTACACTTACGGGGGTGCTGACCCTGGTGCCTTACCGCCAGTGGAAGCACAGCCATTCGATCCATCATGCCGGCAGCAGCAACCTCGACAAAAGAGGCATCGGCGACATTTGGATTATGACTGTAGATGAATATATTGCGGCGAGTCCGCTGAAACGCTTATACTACCGGATTTACCGCAATCCGCTGGTCATGTTCGGCGCCGGTCCGATTGCCGTATTCCTGATTCAATACCGCTTCAATGCCAAGGGTGCAAGACGTAAAGAGCGCATAAATACGTATCTGACCAATATCCTGATTGCGGCCCTGTACGGGGCGATGATCTGGGCGATCGGCTGGCAGGCTTTCCTGCTGGTACAGCTGCCGATCGTGTTCGTCTCCGGCTTTCTCGGCATCTGGCTGTTCTATGTACAGCATCAGTTCGAGGATACGTTCTTTGAGCATGAAGAGGAATGGAGTTATGTGATGGCTGCTGTGGAAGGAAGCTCTTATTATAAGCTGCCGAAGGTCCTGCAATGGATTACAGGCAACATCGGCTTTCACCATGTGCATCATTTAAGCCCGAAGGTGCCGAACTATAACCTTGAGCTGGCACATAACGCTACACCGCCGCTGCAGAAAGCAACGACAATCACCATCGGTACCAGTCTAAAGGCGCTCCATTTCCGGCTGTGGGATGAGGAGAATAAGGGTTTTGTAAGCTTCAAGGAGATCAAAGCACGGCTGCGTCATCCTTTGCCTTCGGTAGAGGGGCTTAAAGTTCGCAAACCGGAACTCCAGGCCAAATAGTATGCTTCGCGTACGCAGTCAGGAGAGGAAGCCAGTCCCGGAGAATATCAGGCGGGTGCGGCTTCTTCTCTTTTTTTCCGGGGATTGCCGGTTATCGCAAGCTTTATGCTAAAATGGGGGTAATCTAGCTGGCTAAAAGGGTGGCTGACATGCAGAAGTGGCATCATATTTTTCATAAAAGTACAGGTCTGAGCCCTTATGTTTGGGTTGTGTTCTACATCCTTCCGTTTTACTCGATTTTCCGCTCCTCTTCGATGGATCGATGGGTATATGGAATTGTGATGATTATTATGTTTTTTGCCTGTTATGTGCTTGCTTTCAAATCTAAGGGATGGGTTGTTTATTTCTGGACGAGTGTGCAGATTATCGTATCCATTACGATGACGCTGATGTTCGGTTATATGTATTTTGCACTGTTTCTGGCTTTTTTTATCGGTAATATCCAGAACCGCGTCGGCTTCTTCACCATTTACACGATCCATTTGCTGACGACCATCGTAGCCATTAACTACGAGCTGATTACCCGAAATCCGGTATTTCTGTCGCAGCTGCCGTTTGTGCTGGTGAGTATCATTGCTGTAGTACTGCTTCCCGTCACAACCTATAACCGCAATAATCAGGATAAGCTGCAGGGACAGCTGGAGGATGCCAATAAGAGGATTTCTGAACTGGTCATCATGGAGGAGCGTCAGCGGATCTCCCGTGACCTGCATGATACCCTGGGTCAGAAGCTGTCGCTGATCGGGCTAAAGAGTGACTTGGCCAGCAAGCTGATCAGCAAAAACCCGGCTCAGGCGGTCGTGGAGATCAATGATGTCCGCCAGACAGCCAGAAGCGCGCTGAAAGAGGTCCGTGAAATGATCACACAGATGCGCGGCATCCGGCTGGAAGATGAGCTTGTGCGGATCCGGCAGTTTCTTCAGGCAGCAGAAATTGAATTCGTACTCGAGGGCAGTCCCAAGCTGACAAATACTTCACTGATTACGGAAAATGTGCTCAGCATGTGCATTAAAGAAGCTGTCACGAATGTGGTGAGACACAGCGGCGCTACGTATTGCCGGATTGGAATAGAGCCTTCCCGAACGGATCTGGTAATCAAGGTTTCCGATAACGGGAAAGGCATCACTCCCCCAAATCCGGATGATAAGGGACATGGTCTGCAGGGCATGCGGGAGCGGCTTGAATTTATTAACGGGAGCATGGAAATTGTGCAGAACAGCGGGACAACCATAGTGGTTAAGGTACCTACGGTGATCCGGCAGCTGGAGCAGGAGGGGAAAGAGGAATGATAAAGATAGTAATTGCTGAGGATCAGCGCATGCTGCTGGGTGCACTGGCTTCGCTGCTTGATCTGGAAGAGGATATGAAGGTGGTCGGGCGTGCAGCCAACGGGGAGGAAGCCGTTAAGCTGGTGAAGCTGCATACGCCTGATATTTGTATTATGGATATAGAAATGCCTGCCATGACCGGACTCGAAGCAGCGGAGGCTCTGAAGAATTCCGGCTGTAAAGTCATGATCCTCACTACCTTTGCCCGGGCCGGCTATTTCGAGCGCGCTGTGAAGGCTGGAGTGGACGCCTATCTGCTGAAGGACAGCCCTAGTGAAGAGCTGGCCCTCTCCATCCGCAGTGTAATGGCCGGCAGACGGATTTATGCACCGGAGCTCATGGATGAAGCTTACAGCAGTGAAGCCAATCCGCTGACGCAGCGGGAGAAGGAAGTGCTCGGACTGATTGCCGACGGCAAAAATACCAAGGAAATCGCCAGCCAGCTGTACATTACAACAGGAACGGTACGAAACTATATCTCAGTTATTCTTGATAAGCTGGATGTTGGCAACCGGATTGAGGCCATTACACGTTTTAAGGAAAAAGGCTGGTTTAAGTAAGCGGGGTGCCGCATATATTTCATCAAGAGGTGGAACTGTCATCCTTAATGTACAGTCACACCCGATCATCACGGGGGACCGCCAAGGTCTGCCCTGTTTTTTTGCGCGGATTTTCTTGGATAAGCTAATTTATCTAGTTCCTTTCTCCTGTTTTTACCATTTGGAGGCGGTTGAGATTGGAAGCGGAAATGATTTTTGCTAAGATTAATGCAAACATGTGATCTTATTCCCTGTACTTGGGTAATAGAGAACATGTTCCAATTTTACCCAGATATTCTGTTTAATTCAGCTAAACCAGTCAGGAGGAATCTGATTTGCCTGAACTCACTTCATCCTATGTAGATTCGTTAGCACCGAATGCCGCCTCTATTAAGAACGGACAGGGGCTGGTACGTAAAAAAAGCTTCATCCAGCTTCACCGTACAGAGAACGGAGAGCTGCTATTCGGGCAATGTGCGGGAAGTGGGAAGACACCGTATGAATGCTCTGTAGATTTTGTAGCTCCGGAGAATCCTGTCTTCCGCTGTTCCTGCCCGAGCCGGCAATTTCCCTGCAAGCACACCCTGGGCCTGCTGTATGCCTATGTGGAAGGCCAGCCCTTTACCCCGGCACAAGTTCCTGAGACGATCGCAGCCAAACGCGAAAAGGCGGAGAAACGGGAAGAGAATAAGGTGAAACAGGCTGCCGAAGGCAGCGGGAGTAAACCGAAGAAAGTCAATAAATCAGCACTTAAGAAAAAAATATCAGCCCAGCTTGAAGGGCTGGCCCTACTGGAGAAGCTGGTGCTTTCATTGATCCGCGGCGGGTTATCTGCGATTGATGCCAAGACACTTAAGACCGTTCAGGAGCATGTGAAACAGCTGGGCAACTATTATTTGTCAGGTGCGCAGATTGAGCTGCGCCAGTTCGCGCTGCTGCTGGGGAAAGGGCAGGACCGTGAGCAGAGCTATACATATGCTGTGGAGCAATTGACACGGCTGCATGCCTTCATTAAGAAAGGCCGGAGTTACCTTACCGCAAGAAGCGAGGACCCGGAGCTTGCACCGGATGTTGAATCAACCATTGATGAATGGCTGGGTCACGCCTGGCAGCTGGCAGAACTGAAGGAGTACGGGCTTACAGAGGCAGATGTTGAACTGCTGCAGCTCGCCTTCTACAGCTATGATGATCAGGCACGGCAGGAATTCGTCGATCTCGGGTACTGGCTCGACATGGCCGGCGGCAGGATCCACAAGACTGTACATTACCGTCCTTACAAAGCAGCCAAGCTGCTGCGGGAGGATGACAGCTTCTTTGATGTAGCCAAGATTCCGTTGCTCTACAAATATCCCGGAGAACTCAATGCACGGGTACGTTATGAAGAGATGACAGCAAGACCGGTCATTCCGGCAGATCTGGCTCAGGTTCGGGTGCATGCACACCGCAGCTTTGCGGAAGCAATCAAGAGTGTGAAAAATCAGTTGAAGAATCCGCTCAGCGATAAGCAACCGGTTCTGCTTCTATATGCAGCAAGCCTTGGAGTGACAGAGAACGGCCAATATGTCATAACGGATGAAGCCGGCGGGCAGCTTGTGCTGGGGGATATTTCCTCACTGGCCCAGGGTACGCTCCAGCTGCTGCCATTCCTGCCTCCTGCCAGTCTCAAGGGCTGCTCGCTGCTGGTAATGTTTGAACATGAACTGGACCAGGGCAAGCTGGTTGCCCAGCCGCTAAGCGTCATCACGGATGAGGGGATTACACGTCTTCTATACTAAGCAGACTTTATATATTAATTTTCGTATACCTTTGAGTAGGGGGGACTGCCCATGAGTACATCGTTATTACAAGAGCTTCATCTGGAAGTCAGAAGGCTTTATATTGCCGGCAGCGACCTGGCGGCAGACGACTTCCGCCTGAAACGCCTGCTGCCGCAGTTTCAGCAGCTGGGTGAGCGGGCAGCTGTCTTTAAGCGGCTCGGCGAAGGCGTGGCGGCCCTTCTTAAGCAGGAGAGTGCGGGGGAGGCTGCTCCGGCGGTGAAGCTGCTGGAGCTGACCCTTCTGCTGGAGTCTGTGCTCTATACACAGGGCACTACATCACCTGCCGGTATTCCAGACGAGCTGCCGCGCAGCAGCTTTACCCTTGAAACCAAAGTATCTTACCGTAAGCTGGCTGCGGTCCGGCAGGCGCTGACCACAACGGGCGGCGGCAGATATGAGACGGTAGTAGAAGCGTTCAATGAGGGAATGTTTCAAGATTTGCGTCTGCTGCCGCTGGCTATCGGTGCCTTAGGTGACCCGTATGCCGAGATCGCTGAATTTGCCATGAAGCAGATTCTGCCCTCCTATGGCCCCGCAATCGCTGATTATCTCATGCGGGAATTCGATCCTTCCGGCGGGAAAAGCGATGTACGCAAGCTGCAGGTGATCGGAGAGACAGGCGGGCCGGAGCTGCTTCCTGAGATATTCAAGGCAGCTGAGAACGGCAGCGATGAGGTCCGTGCTGCTGCTATCGGATGTCTGGCCGGACACGGGGAGTACACGCCGTCATTACTGGAATGGACGAAGGATAAGAAGAAGCCGATCCGAGAAGCCGCCTATGCAGCATTGGCGGCCGGCGGTTCGGCGGAGGGCAGGGAACGGCTGTTTGAGGCGTTTGCCGGTAAGAAGGACCGGGTACTGGCAGCAGAAGCAGTCGCGAAGTGGCCATCCGCACCGCTTGCGGAGCGGCTGTCAGTTCGGTTTATGGAGGAGCTTCAGGAAGCCTCACAGCAGGACAAAACCGACAAGAAAAAGAATGAGAACGTCTGGACCAGCATTGAGCCGTATTTAACTGCGCTTGAGGAAGCACGAAATCCACTGCTCGACGAATTATACAGCTTTGTGATACAGAATTATGAAACATTTATCACTTTAGGATGGCTGCCTCTGCTGGATCAGGCAGCTTATTATGAGGAGAGAACTGCATCGGAACAGGGACTGGACCTTCTCAGGGAGCTGGAGCAGCGTAATTCGCGTTATTTGCCTCACTATTTCCGTGCGGCGCAGCAATTGCTGAGTGCGAAGGAGCTCTATAAGCTGTTCGGCGGAACGATGATGAGCAGGCTGAGATCAAAAATATCGAAAGAAGCGGCAAAGCGTGACCTTCAGCTGCTGGAAACGCTGGAGCGGCAGATTATAAACGCTGAAAGCGTTGTATATGAGGTCCCCTGGGATTCCTCCAGAGACCGTCAGCAATTCTGGAGGGAAATGCTGTCTGCTGACAAGATTGCAGCAGCCTGGGACCCCCGCTGGCTCGACTGGTTCATTGAGCAGGACGCGCTGGATCTGGTGTGTGCCTTTGCCCGGCCGGATTCTGCAGACGCACGTAATTATCTGCTCGGCAAACTTCAGGAGCAGAGCGGTAAACGGAAAGGACACGATTTCATCCCCCATATTTTTATGGGGCTGGAGCGTGCAGGCATGGCAGAGCCGGAACGGCAGGAGCTTCTGATGTCCATCCTTGAGAAGGATAGACAGTATAACCCGTATATGATTCCTTATCATTTATTTGATTTAATGCTCCGTTTTCCTTCAAGCTACATTAGCCGGATCGAGGCTGTTGCACCTAATTTCCGCTATGAATGCAAAACACAGCTGGAATATCTGCTGAATCATCTGCAGAGACAGAAATAGCGGACTTCGGAAATTGAATTCACGGTTTACACAAAGGAGAGGTGTACATGTCAACGGGACAAGAGCAGCTTCAGGACTATATGCGGCTGCCTGCAGAGGTTTTGTATCGGGAGGAGCTTGAAGCACTGCGCAGGGAGGATAAGGGCAGAATTCCGGCAGGCTGGCAGATGTCGCCGCGTGCAGTATTCACATTCATCGCCGGAGGTAAGGCCGGAAGCAAGGTCATTACCCCGAAATATATTGGCAACACGCGGCTGATCGAAATGGCCGTCGCTACACTGGTCACCGACCGGGCGCTGCTGCTGATCGGAGAACCGGGAACGGCTAAATCCTGGCTGTCCGAGAATCTGGCTGCGGCGATTTACGGTAACTCCGGGCTGGTGGTCCAGGGGACAGCCGGTACAAGTGAGGAGCATGTGCGCTACTCCTGGAACTACGCCATGCTGCTGGCGAACGGACCGACCCCGGAGGCGCTGGTCAAAAGCCCGATTATGCGGGCAATGGAGGACGGGGGCATCGCCCGGTTTGAAGAGATTTCCCGCTGTGCTTCCGAAGTGCAGGATGCGCTGATCTCCATTCTCTCGGAGAAGACGATCTCCGTGCCGGAACTAGGCAAGGAGGCCGGTGCCCGCAAAGGCTTCTCGATCATTGCCACAGCCAACACCAGAGACCGCGGGGTCAATGAAATGTCCGCTGCGCTGAAGCGGCGGTTCAATATCATCGTGCTGCCTGCACCTTCAGATATTGAAACAGAGCTGTCCATTGTCAAGAAACGGGTTGCTGAGATCGCTTCCTCATACGAGCTTCAGGCTGCCGTACCCGCGGATGATGCCCTGCTCAAAGTAGTGACGATTTTCCGGGAACTGCGCAGCGGGATGACGCTCGACAAGAAAGAGAAGTTGAAGACGCCGGCCGGGGTAATTTCCACCGCAGAGGCGATTTCCCTCTTGACCAATAGCATGGCGCTGGCCGCAAGCTTCGGCAGCGGTGAGCTGACCGACAGTGATCTTGCTGCCGGCCTCCAGGGGGCTATCGTCAAGGATGATGAAAAGGATAAGCTCGTCTGGAAGGAATATCTGGATAATGTCATGAAGAAAAAAGGAACGGAGTGGCGCGGCCTTTATCAGGCCTGTAAGGAGATGAACGAGTGATTAAGGCTGCTGAAGCTGGAGTGCATATTTTCGGGGTGCGGCATCTGTCTCCCGGCGGCGCACAGCATCTGCTGGAATATCTGGATAAGCTTCAGCCTACGGCGGTGCTGATCGAAGGTCCCAGCGATGCAACGGGAGAGATTACACATCTGACCCAGGGGGCGACCAAACCGCCGGTAGCGATTCTGGCCTTTACTGATGAACTACCCGTACGGACGGTGCTCTGGCCGTTTGCCGTCTATTCTCCCGAATATCAGGCAATGAAATGGGCTAAGACACACGGTGCTGCAGCTGCATTTATTGATCTGCCTTCTTCGGTAACGCTCGGTTTGCAGGATGCCATGACCCGGGGGAGAAGCGCTATTCGGGAAGCAGTGCCTGCTGCCGATCCATCGGGTGAACCCTCCACCGCCGAGGTTCAGGACGAAGAATCGCTGTACAGCCAGATCGCCCAGCTTGCCGGTGAATATGATTATGATATGTACTGGGAACGTAACTTCGAGCATAATGCGAGTACCGGTGCCTATCTGACCTCCATCCTTTCCTTCTCTTCGCAGATGCGAGAGCTTGGTGAGGAGAAGGAGCTGCGGGAACAGCCGTCGGAATATGCCTATAATGCGCTGCGCGAAGCATATATGAGCCGGCAGATTCAGGCAACAATAGCAGCCGGACATGAGCCGGGCAAAATTGTAGTGATCTGCGGAGCTTATCATGCTTCTGCACTTGCCGGTCAGGCGGCCCCTATGAGTGACGATGATCTGGCAGCCCTGCCGTCCCGCAGTACCAAGCTGACGCTGATGCCCTATTCGTATTATAAGCTGTCTACAATGTCCGGCTATGGGGCTGGCAACGCCGCTCCGCATTACTTCGAAATGATGTGGGAGACAATTGAAGCGGGGCGGCCGGAGGAACTGCCGCACCGC
Organism: Paenibacillus tianjinensis; assembly: GCF_017086365.1. Taxonomy (NCBI): domain Bacteria; kingdom Bacillati; phylum Bacillota; class Bacilli; order Caryophanales; family Paenibacillaceae; genus Paenibacillus; species Paenibacillus tianjinensis. Next base: position 2,602,449 of record NZ_CP070969.1, read on the forward strand.
TACCTGTCCTCGGTGGCCAGCCATGTGCGCAGCGGCGGTACCTACCGTTCTACTGCCGAAGTCATTGAGGCAGTCAGGCTGGCGGAGTCGCTGGCGGCGCTGCACGGCGGCAGCAGGCCAACTCTGCGGGATTTACGCGATGCCGCACAGACACTGCTCGGGCATGGCGATCTCGCGGCTATCGCGGAGCAGCTGGCGAGAGTGGATGTGGGTACAGCAATCGGTTCTCTCGCGGAAGGCGTCAGCCAGACACCGATTCAGGATGATCTGAACCGGCTGCTGAAGACCTACAAGCTGGAGAAATACAAATCCACAGTTGCCAGCGAGCTTCAGCTTGACCTCCGGGAGAACCGCAGAGTATCAAGCAGTGAAGCCGCATATCTGGATCTGAACCGCTCGGTGCTGTTTCACCGGCTGAATCTGCTGGGAATAACCTTTGCTAAGAACCGGCCCAGCAGCCAGGACAGTGCCACCTGGGCGGAGCATTGGGTCATCCAGTGGTCGCCGGAGGTGGAAATCCAGGTCGTGGAATCCACACTGCTCGGCGAGACGGTAGAGGTGGCTGCAGCCTATGTGCTGCGCGAGAAGCTGCAGGAGTGCCGCTCCATAGCGGAAGCTTCGGCACTGATACGGATTGCCTGCCAATGTGCGATGACAACGCAGATGGAGGAAGGCAGCCGGGTGCTGCAGAACCTGGCAGCTCTAAGCAGGGATGTCGTAGGCATGGCCGCAGCGGCCCGTGAGCTGTCAACCATCCTAAGTTTCGGGGACATCCGCAAGGTCGATACCGTCCCGCTGATGCCCCTGCTGGAAGAGCTGTTCCGCCGCGGCTGCCTGTTCCTGCTGGATGCTAGCGGCTGCAACGATGAAGCGGCAGGGGCTATGCTTACAGCAATGAATGAGCTAAACGGGATATCCCTTGAGCATGGGGATACCCTGGATGAGAAGCAGTGGCTGCAGGAGCTGCTGCTGCTCTCGGAACGGGATGACCGCAATCCGCGGCTCTCCGGCTATGCCTGCGCTATACTGATGGAGCGGGGGGCTGTATCGGCCGGAGAGGTCGCTGCTGAGGTGTCGCGGCGGCTTTCGCCGGGTATCTCTGCTGACCTTGGAGCAGGGTGGTTCGAAGGGCTGTCGATGCGCGGACATTACGGTCTCCTGTCGCGTATGAGTCTGTGGGAACAGCTTAACGACTACATCAATGCGCTCGATGATGATGAATTCAAGCGGGCGCTGGTCTTCCTGCGCCGTGCATTCAGCACCTTCACGCCGCGCGAGAAGATCATGATATCCGAGCTGCTGGGCGAGCTGTGGGGTGTGAACACCGAACAGGCTGCAGAGATTCTCACCGGCGAGCTGAAGGAGGAAGAAGCCAAAATGCTGGAGGAGCTGAATGATTTTGACTTCGGGGACTTTTAGATGACGAAAGAACATAAGCAGGAGAATACCCTGTCCCGCTGGCGGCTGATTCTCGGCCAGGAAGCGGATGCTGCACTGTCCGGCTACGGTGAAGGCGGACAGCTGATGCTGACGGAAGAGGAGAAGGTAATGGATGCGGCCCTTGCTGCTATTTATGACGAGACAGGAACGGGCGGCGTCTCAGGAACGGCCGCAGGGAGTGCTAAGGGCAAGGGCTCAAGCACCGGGCACGGTGCACTGCACCTGTCCAAATGGCTGGGGGATGTGCGCAGCTTCTTCCCGGAGGATGTGGTATCGATCATTCAGAGCGATGCCATGGAGCGCCGGGGCTGGAAGCAGCTGCTGTTTGAGCCGGAGCTGCTGGCTGCAGTCAAACCGGATATTCAGCTCGTTGGAACGCTGCTTTCGCTGAAGGGCAAGATTCCGGAGAAGACCAAGGATACCGCAAGAATGCTTGTTCAGGCGCTGGTAGACGATTTGGTCAAGCTGCTGGAGACGGACATCCGGCGGGCAATCACCGGAGCGCTGAACAAGCGGCAGCACTCACCGCTGCCATCGCTCAGCGGGCTGGACTGGAAGCTGACGATTCAGCGGAATCTGAAGCATTATGACCAGGAACGTCGGATCATCATCCCCGAGCGTTTCTATTATTTTGACCGCGCCCGGCGAAGTAAGGAGTGGACGGTAATTGTGGATATTGATCAAAGCGGCTCCATGGCCGATTCGGTCATTTGGGCATCGGTCATCGGCTCGATCTTTGCCAGCATCCCTGCCCTCAATACCCGCGTGGTCGTATTTGATACGGAAGTGGTGGATCTAACGGAGCAGTGTGCCAATGATCCGGTTGATATGCTGTTCGGCATTCAGCTGGGCGGCGGAACAGACATCCATAAATCAGTGAAATACTGTGAGCAGTTTATTGAAGAGCCGAAGAAGACGCTGTTTATTATCGTTTCAGACCTTTATGAAAACGGTAACCAGGCCGGACTGGTGCGGCGGATGCGTGAACTCCGGGAGTCCGGCGTTCGGACAATGACCTTACTGGCATTATCGGACTCAGGGAAACCCTCCTATGATGAGCATCTGGCCAGGCAGCTGACGCGGGACGGAACGCCTTGTTTTGCCTGTACCCCGGCTCTGCTTCCGGCGCTTGTTGAAGGTGCGCTGAAAGGACAGGATCTTGGAGAACTGGCGAAACGGCTCGGAACCGCATAGCTTTTGAGCTTGTGGAAAGCGGGGAATTATACAAAAGGAAAGAGTTACTTTTCATTCACATATTGTGTAAGCTGCGTATATCATTTATAATCGGTTATTAAAAAGCACCTATCCATAGGAGCGGCTTGAAAGGAAATGAATTTCTTATGTCAAGTAAGTTGAGAGCGGGTATTGTTGGCGGTACCGGGATGGTGGGTCAACGTTTTATTGCACTCCTTGAGAATCATCCCTGGTTTCAAGTGACCGCAATTGCTGCAAGCCGGAATTCGGCAGGCAAAACGTATGAAGAATCAGTGAAGGGCAGATGGAAGCTGTCCACACCTATGCCTGACGCGGTTAAGGGGATTATGGTTCAGGATGCTTCCAATGTGGAAGAAGTGGCTGCGGATGTGGATCTGATCTTCTGCGCTGTTGATATGAAGAAAGAAGAGATTAAGGCATTGGAAGAAGCTTATGCGAAGACCGGAACACCAGTTATTTCCAACAACTCGGCACACCGCTGGACTCCAGATGTTCCGATGGTTATTCCTGAGATCAATCCGGAGCATCTGGAAGTGATTGCCCAGCAGCGCAAACGTCTGGGGACAGAAACCGGATTTATCGCCGTGAAGCCGAACTGCTCGATTCAGAGCTACATGCCTGCACTAAATGCACTGAATGATTTCAAGCCTTCCAAGGTCGTAGTAACGACTTACCAGGCGATTTCCGGGGCCGGCAAAACCTTTGGCGATTGGCCGGAGATGCTTGACAACGTCATCCCATACATTGGCGGCGAAGAAGAGAAGAGTGAGCAAGAGCCGCTGCGGATCTGGGGCGAAGTGACCGATGCAGGGATCGTTAAAAGCGAGCAGCCTGTAATCACCAGCCAGTGTATCCGTGTACCGGTCGCTGACGGCCATTTGGCTGCGGTATTTGCCTCTTTTGAACAAAAACCGTCCAAGGAAGAAATTCTGGAACGCTGGAACAGCTTTAAGGGACGTCCTCAGGAGCTGGGGCTTCCAAGCGCACCGAAACAATTCATCACCTATTTTGAGGAAGAGAACCGCCCGCAGACCAAGCTTGACCGGGACATCGAGAACGGAATGGGGGTTTCCGCAGGCAGACTGCGTGAAGATTCTCTGTATGATTACAAATTCGTCAGCCTCTCCCACAATACGGTACGCGGCGCAGCAGGCGGAGCTGTGCTGATCGCAGAATTGCTGAAAGCGGAAGGTTATATCCAGCCGAAATAATAGACCATCAATGCAGCCTTCCGGATCAGTTCCGGGGGGCTGTTTGTGTATTTACCTGACATTCTGCCCATAGTAATGGTAAGATAGATGAAGTCTACGAAAACTGAATACTGACGGAGTGATATTGTGGCAAAAAGTAAAGGCGGCGGCACAGGCAGAGGGACAGGCAGCAAGGGCTGGACCCGCTGGAATAAAACGGCGAAGCCGGTGAAGCCAAAAGGCGGACCCGCCGGCGGCCAAGGGGCAAAGGGGGCTGCCAAAAGCGGCAGCGGAGCAAAGACGGGCGGCAGTAAATAATCTGGCCTTGTGACTATAGATTGGGGTACATGCGGCATCTGATTTGTACGATGAAATCAGGTGCTTTTGTATTTTCCAGCCGGAAGGAAAGAAACGATGAAGATTGATAAATATATGAGCAGGACAGGAATCTACCCGCGCAGAGAGACCGGCAGGCTGATCCAAGCCGGAAGGATTACGATAAATGGTACAGTCTGCGAAAAGGGCGCCGAGGTAGAAACAGGTGATCTGGTGGCTGTTGACGGCCAGCCCGTCAGTTTAAGCCAGGAAGAATTCGTCTACCTGGCACTGAACAAGCCCGTCGGGATTACTTGTACAGCAGCACGCGAAGTGGAAGGCAACATTATTGATTATGTGAATTATCCTTCACGGATCTTTGCTGTGGGCCGGCTGGACAAACAATCGGAAGGCCTGATCCTGATGACGAATGATGGGGATATCGTAAACAAAATCATGCGTTCCGAGAACCGTCATGAAAAGGAATACCGCGTATCTGTCGACAAGCCGGTAACTCCCGAATTCCTGCAGGCGATGTCCGCCGGTGTACCCATTCTCGGAACCGTTACGAAACCCTGTGTTACTTACCCGGTTGACGAACAGGAATTCGGGATCATTCTGACCCAGGGACTTAACCTGCAGATCCGCCGGATGTGCAAAGAACTTGGCCAAAGAGTCCTGCGCCTGGAACGGACCCGGATCATGAATATCACGCTGGATGGCCTGGCACGCGGGGAGTGGCGGCATCTGACCCGGGAGGAGCTGGATGAGCTACTGGCTACACTCAACCGGCAATAGCCTAAGCGAAAACTTTTGGCTCAAACTGCTTGTCATACAGATCCTTATAAACCCCGCTTTGCTCCAGCAGCGCTTCATGCGTTCCTTCCTCAACAATTGCCCCGTCCTTAACGACGAGGATTTGATCTGCCGCCATGATGGTCGATAGTCGGTGGGCAATGACGATGCTCGTCTTGTTCAGCAACAGAACATGCATGGCCTGTTGAATATAAAATTCCGAGACGGTATCGAGCGAGGACGTGGCTTCATCCATAATAATAACGGGCGGATTCTTCAGCAGCACACGGGCGATCGAGATCCGCTGCTTTTCACCTCCGGACAGCTTGATACCGCGGTTTCCGACGACCGTATCATAACCTTCCGGCAGCCCCGTAATAAAATCATGAATATATGCGGAGCGGCAGGCCTCGATGATCTCCGCTTCGCTGGCCTCAGGGCACGCATAGAGCAGATTCTCCCTGATTGTGCCGTTGAACAAATAGGTATCCTGAGTAACGAGTCCGATCTGGGAACGCAGCGACTCCAGTGTAAAGTCACGGATATTTCTTCCGCCGATGGTAATTTTCCCTGAAGTGACCTCATACAGACGTGGGATCAGGTTCGTAATCGTTGTTTTCCCTGCTCCGCTGGGTCCGACGAGTGCAGTCAGCGTTCCCGCAGCTGCTGTGAAGCAGATATCCTGTAGAGCAGGTTTATCCGGCTGATAGGCGAAACCCACATTCTCGAATGCAATGCTTTTCCCGGCAGCGCTGATCGGCTCTGCCTGTGGTTCATCGGCGATGAGCGGCTTCATATCAAAATAATCAAAGATCCGTTCAAACAAGGCCACCGAGCGCTTAATATCCACATACAGATTGGTCATCTGCATCACAGGTCCGTACAGTCTGCCGAGCAGTGCGACGAAGGTAATGATGGTGCCTACCGAAAGCTCACCCTGAATAAAAAGAAATCCGCCATACAGGTAGATCAGCATCGGGCCGATACTCGTAAAGGTGGAGAGAACCATCATGAACCAGCGGCCGGCCATCGATTCCCGGATTTGCAGTGAGGTAGCCTCCGCATTGATGGCAGCGAAGCTTTTATATTCTGCATTCTCCTTGGTGAACAGCTTCATTAGCATGTACCCGCTGATACTAAGCGTCTCCTGGATAACCTGATTCTGCTCCGATACTTTCTCCTGTGTCTGCTTGGCGAGCTTCCAGCGCACGTTGCCCATTTTGCGGGTAGGGATAATGAACAGGGGGACAACCAGAATGCCAAGCAGAGCCAGCTTCCAGTTCATGATGAACAGGGTGGCTGCCGTCGATACGAGGATAAACAGATTGCTGGCAAAATTGACAATGGTGTTGTTGAATACGCCTTGGACCCCGGAGATGTCGCTTGTCATTCTCGTGATGACTTCCCCTTGTTTGACTCCCGAGAAGAACTGCAAAGGCATCCGCTGGAGATGGCGGTACATCTGATTTTTCATATCATGAACGATATTTTGGGAGATAAAGGAGTTCAGGTAATTCTGCAATACGCCGAGCAGTCCGGACATCACCGTGGTTCCCAGCGAAGCGAGCACCAGAAATAGGAGCAGCCGCAGATTTTTGTCCGGCAGCGCCACGTCGATAATCCGCTGAATCAGAATAGGCGGCAGCAGCCCCAAAATCGCCGACACAATCAGCACAAGCATGACCACCAGCGTCTGTTTCCAGTAAGGTGCAAAATATTTAGATATACGGAGCAGCAGCGCCTTGGAAATATTCGGTTTCCTTTCGTCATCGTCAAATTTTAGTTTCCCGTGCCCCGGGCCACCGCCGAAACCCCCGCCGGGACCAAACCCCCTAGACATTACTCATCACCTGCTTTATTTGGATTAACATGATTGGTCCTGCACCTGCATCAAATGGGCGAGCAGCTGTTTGTTCATACGCAGCAGAGACTGGATGTCTTCCTCCGGAAACTGCTCCAGGGCTGAACTCAGCATTTTATAGGAAAAAGCTTCTTCGTTATACCGCCTGCACAGCGTTTCTCCCTCGGAGGTAATGAACAGCTTCGTTTCTCTGCGGTCCTGCTCTGAGGTTATCCGGGATACTAAGCCTTTCTCGGCAAGTGAATCGATATGGAGGCTGACTCGACTTTTGGCAAAAACAAGCCGTTCCGTCACCTCTTTCTGCGTCTGTCCCGGATTCTCATGGATGGAGTTCAGGACGCCAATCTGATGTACGGTCAGCCCGAGGCTGGCTGCACCCTGATGGGCAAGCCGTTTGAGCTGGCGAGCCACTTTGAAATAAGAATGATAGATCTCCATCGTGTGTTCCGGATCAACCATCGATAACCCTGCCCTTCTGAATATAGTTATGCTTGTAAACCGTTAACAAGGTAAACTGATTTTACTCCTGTACGCCGGGAAAGTAAATGCTATAATTTAACAACTGATACAATGGAGGGTACGAAGGATGTACATAGACAGTCTGGAATTTCATAGGAACGGGTTACGATATATCATCAGGTCAGCGGCCGAGCAGGATGCAGCGGAGTTATCCGGGTTAAGATGGCAGATCGACGGAGAGACGGAGAATTTAGAGCGGCGGCAGGGTGAGGGATTCATTGATGCGCAGGGGTTTGCCGGGATAATCCGGGCAGATACAGAGGCGAGCCGAAATTTATTTTTGGTTGCCGAGGTGGAAGGGAGGCTAGTCGGATTCGCCAGATGCGAAGGAAATTCCTTATCGCGAAATGCCCACAAAGTTGAATTTGGCATATGCATTCTGCAGGAGTTCTGGGGGTATGGGATCGGATACAGTCTGCTGCAGCAAGCGACTGCCTGGGCTGATGCGAACGGAGTTGTCAAAATATCTTTAACGGTTCTGGAGACGAACGAGCCGGCGATCTCGCTGTACCGCAAATTTGGTTTCGAAACCGAAGGTATTCTTAAAAAAGACAAGCTTTTGGCTGACGGTACATACTACAGTACGCTCATAATGAGTAGATTTAATTAAACAAGAACGGGTGCCGTCTCCTCAAGGAGGGCACCCGTTCTTTGTAATTGAAATATTGCTGCTTACATTAAGGTGGCCTGCAGCAATTGCTGTGCTGCTGCGCGGATGTCCCCGGCTGCGGCAATTGCAGAGATCACTGAGACACCGTCAGCACCAGCCTGGATGACCGCGGGGACATTAACCGTTGTAATGCCGCCAATTCCGACCAGCGGGATGGTAAGTCTGCTGCTCCGTAATTGCTCTATGACCTGAGTACCCTGCACAGCCCGTGCATCGTCTTTGGAGGAGGTGGGATAGACCGGACCGATTCCCAGATAGTCCGCTCCATCCGCAATCGCCTGCTGCGCCTCGGCCAGACTGTGGGCCGATACGCCAACGATTTTATGGGCTCCGATCCTTTGACGGATCGAACCAGCCGGTTCATCCTCCTGGCCGACATGAACCCCGTCGGCGTCCAGTGCAATCGCCAGCTCTACATCATCGTTCACGATGAAGGGAATTCCGTGTTCACGGCAAATGTCCTGGAGCTGCCTGGCCAGATCGTAAGCCGCGTTACCGCGCAGCGCACCAGGACCCTTTTCACGAAACTGGAATATTGTAATTCCTCCGGCAATTGCCTGGGTCAGTGTCTCTTCAGGGGACAGGCGGCAGTTAACGCTGCCCATGATAAAATACAGCTTCAGCATCCTCCGCATATCCTCGGTGGTGATCTGTTTCATGGCAGTATCCCCCTGTGTCTGTTCCCGTAGGCAAAATGGTTGGTCGGCCCGTGACCGGCACCAAACCCCAGACTGTCCTCTATCGCCGCCTGGATGAAGGCCTTCGCCGTTGAAATGGCCTCCGTTACCGTATTCCCTTTGGCAAGTCCGGATGCAATTGCCGCTGAGTAGGTGCAGCCTGTCCCATGAGTATGCCGGGTAGCAATCCGCGGACCGTCCATGTATATGAACTCCTGGCCGTCATAGAGCAAATCAAGTACTCCGGAAGTCCCATCATCGTGGCCGCCTTTGAGGACCACATACTGCGGGCCCATGGCATGAAGAAGCCGTGCGGCTCTTTCACGGTCCGGGAGTCCAGAAATGGTCATTCCTGTTAATATTTCCGCCTCGGGAATATTTGGGGTCACGACAAGGGCAAGCGGGAGCAGCTCTGCAATTAGTGCTCTAACAGCTTCCTGCTGCAGCAGCGGGGAGCCGCCTTTGGCGACCATCACGGGATCAACGACCAGTGAGTTCCAGCCATATTGCCTGATCTTCCCGGCCACGATCCGGATAATTTCACTGCTGAACAGCATGCCGGTTTTTACAGCATCCGGCTGCAGATCGGCCCCGATCGAATCCAGCTGGGCGGTAACGGCTTCAGATTCCAGCGGATAGACCGCCTGAACGCCGAGCGTATTCTGTGCAGTCACAGCCGTAAGTGCCGACATGCCATATACGCCCAGCTCCTGGAATGTTTTGAGATCAGCCTGGATACCCGCTCCGCCGCCGCTGTCCGATCCGGCGATAGTAAGTGCTTTAACTACTCTAGTCATGTGGAATCTCCTTCTGTACGCAGACGGTTATTGATTAACTAGTTCGATCCGTGATTTCGCGTTATAGATTTGTGGTGTGACCATAGCCAGCTGGTTCAGGAATTCGATTTGGAAGTCTCCCGGACCTTTGTGTGCGGTCAGCTCTGCAGCAATCTCTGCGGCTACGCCATAGAAGGAAATAGCTTCCGCTGCGGCTTCCAGCCAGTCGCCTTCACTGACAGCGAGAAAGGCCCCGACGACAGCGCTCAGCAGGCAGCCGGTACCTGTCACTTTGGTTAAGACCGGGTGGCCGTTGCTGACAATGAAAGTGCGGCTGCCATCGGTAATAATATCTTCTTTACCGGTAATGATGACCACAGAGCCGAGCTTGAGCGCTGCCTTGTTGGCAAGAGCAATGACGTCTCCGTCGCCTGCTCCGGCATCTACGCCTTTGCTGGCCCAGCTCTCTCCGGCAACATTGGCTACTTCGGCGACATTTCCGCGCAGTGCGGTAATCTGCATCTCATTCAGCAGTCTTTGTGTGACCTCGCTGCGGTAAGCTGTGGCTCCGGCTCCCACCGGATCAAGCACCAGCGGTACATTATGAGTGTTGGCAGATTGTCCGGCCAGCACCATCGAAGCGATTAACTGCTCGTTCAGTGTGCCGATATTCAGCACCACAGCCCCCGACATAGCGGCTACATCCGCTACCTCTTCAGGGGCATCGGCCATAAACGGGGATGCGCCCAGTGCGAGCAGGCCGTTTGCCGAGAAATTGGCAACTACAATATTCGTAATGTTATGAACGAGCGGATTCAGTTCACGTACTTTGGCTAAATAAGACATGATTAGTCCTCCTAAAAGTTTTGTTAGCGTAATCTTCATTGAGTGGCTCCGGCAAAACTGGCATCGGAAGCAATACTTAAGTTTTGTTAGCTTATGTTTTCTTGAATTTCTCCGACAGAACTTGCTTCGTAAGGTTAGGCTTAAGTTTTGTTAACGAATGCTCATTTGTTTCGATAAACCTGAGCGCCTTTGTAAATAGTTGTAACTTGTACAATTAAAAATCGTTTTCTAGCTATTCCAGTCCTGTAATTGCACTTTGTACAATTAGAATAAGAGATAGGAGGGAATATGGTGATTTTGCTGGATTTTAAGTGTATGAAGTGCAATAAAAGCTTAATAAGACGCAAATTTTCCGAAAATAACTGTACGAAATGCAGTTAGCGAAGGAGATGCCGTCAAACCACAAATCCACAAATCTGCAAATCCGCAAATCCACAAATCCGTAAATCTGCAAACCCACATATCCCCAAATCTAATAATCTATAATCTATAATCTACTAATCTATAAGTCTACAAATCTACGAAAGCCCCGCTGCTCCCGGTCTCTCCCGTCAGCAGCCCGTTTTCGGCCAGCCAGTCCGCAACCTTGCTCCAGAATTCCGGGTCCTGATACCCGAAGGGACGGGTACCTGCATCCATCAGCGGCAGCAGAATTCTGAGACTTTGCCGCTCGATCTCCGGATCGAGCGGAGCCGTGCTGTCCTCATGGGCCAGCAGGATATCCAGCGCCTTTTCCGGTTGATCCTGCACAAACTGCTGCCCCTTGCGGGCTGCATTCATGAATTTGCTGAAATATTCCTGTGAATCCTTGAGACCCTGCTCACTTGCAACCAGCACAAGCTCATAATAGTCGGGCACGCCATACTTAGTCGGGTCGATGGAGACGACGGGATGCTTCTCTTTGTCTAAAATCAGCTGCTCATGATTAATGAAACCGCCAATGATTCCGTCAACCCGTCCCGTACTAATAGCGGGAATCAGATCGAAACCCACATCGATCATATTCAGCTTTTGCGGATCGCCGCCGTCATGTTTGACCATCGTCCGGAGCATGGCTTCATAGAGCGGAATGGAGGAGTAACCGGCTGTTTTACCGGAGAGATCCTTAGGGCTTACGATACCGCTGTCCGCCGGAACAAGCAGATGATTCAGCGGATGCCTTACGAGTGCAGCGATCGATTTCACGGGAATCTGTTCCGCACGTGCCATCAGCATCTGGGGCTGATAGCTGAGTGCCAGATCTACTTTACCTGCAGCAACCAGCTTCAGGGCGTCATTGCTGTCTGCCGGCATCTGAATCTCTACATCCAGCCCTTCCTCGGCAAAATATCCGTTCTGCTGCGCAGCATAGAGAAAGGTATGGACCGCATTTGGATACCAGTCCAGCATAACCTTCAACTTATGCGGCTGCCCGCCGCCACTTTCGGGAACAGCAGACGGCGCGGAATCAGCAGAGTCAGAACCGCTGCAGCCGCTGACTGCAGTGAGCAGAATGATCAGCAAGAACATAGGAGTATAACGGTGCAGGATACTTTTTCGTGAATGCTTAGGACTTAAGGAGTTGCTCATCGGTGGAAGCCTCTTTTCTTCAACAATATTTTTTCAATGACAATAATACATAGAAACAGCACGATTCCGAGAACAGAGAGCAGGCAGACTGCGGCGAACATTTCAGCGCTCTGCAGGTTGCCGGCCATACGCCGGCTGTAATAGCCAAGGCCCATGCTGCCTCCAAGCCATTCGCCGATTGTGGCGCCAATGACACAGTAGACGATGGATAGCTTAAGCCCGGAGAAGAATGCAGGCATAGCCAGCGGGATTTGTATCTTGACTAGCAGCTGGCGGCGGTTCGCACCGAGTGTAAGCAGCAGCTCCCGGTATTGCTCACCGCTTTTATGCAGGCCATCGTATGTACCGACAACGACCGGAAAGAAAGCTGTTAAGAAGACGACCGCCACCTTGCCACCGAGTGTGTAGCCGAACCACATAATAAAAATAGGTGAAAGGGCGATCAGCGGAATCGTCTGGCTGACAATAAGCAAAGGATAAACCGCTTTTGCCAACGGCCGGGACAGGTGCATCGAGATTCCAAGCAGAGTTCCGCAGACCACAGATGCTGCGAATCCAAGCAGCGTTTCCTGGAGTGTTACCGGCAAATGCAGACCGAACAGCAGGGAGCGCTGCTCCACTAGCGCGGTCCAGACCGAGGACGGGGCAGGAAGGATGAAGGGAGGGAAATGGCCCAAACGCACGGCCGCTTCCCAGACCAGGAGCACCAATAGGACTAGCAGGGCGGCAGGGCCATAATTCCTGAGCAGCCTGTTAATGGTGGACACTCTCATGCAGTCTCCGCTCCAGTTCTTCCCGCAGGACTATGAACTGCGGTTGATAGTTTAGTTGATAATGTCTGGGTCTCGGCAGATCAACGGTCATTTCGTGCAGTCCTTCACCGCTGCCGCCAGACATCAGATAGATCCGGTCGCTAAGCAGCAGCGCTTCTTCCAGATCGTGCGTGATGAACAGCACGGTTTTACCAAGCCCGCCCCACAGCTCCAGCAGCCAGCGGTGCAGCTCGCGTTTGGTGATGGCATCCAAAGCGCCAAAGGGCTCATCCAGCAGCAGCAGGTCATTTCCTGCGGCCAGTGTCCGCAGCAGCGCAACCCGCTGCCGCATTCCGCCGGACAGCTCCTGCGGGTAGGCCGCTTCCGTACCGGCGAGGCCGAAGCGGTGCAGCAGACCGCGGATCTGCTGCACCGCATCCTCTTTGCTGCTGTTTCGCCTCAGCTCCCAGGGAAGCAGACAATTGTCCAAAACTGTTCTCCAGGGCAGCAGCAGATCCTGCTGCGGCATATAGCCGATCTTACCCAGGCGCGTAGCGGCGTTTAAGGGCGGCAGGCCGCTGATCCGGATATCTCCGGCTGCGGGTTCCAGCAGGCCGGCGATGATTTTGAACAGGGTGCTTTTGCCGCAGCCGCTCGCGCCGACTACCGAGATGAACTCCCCCTGATATACTTCCATAGAGAGCTTTGAGAATATCGGCTGGCCATGGGCAGCGGCAAAAGAAAATTGAAGATCAGTAATGGAGAGCAGCACTGCTTGTATACCTCCTTAAATTACGAAGTGCAGTAAACGCAAGAAGACCCATACATTTCCGGAGGAAATGTATGGGTCTGAAAGTTTCAAATCGTTGGCAGGGATAACGCAACGCTGATCATTTCTGCTCCACTTCCCTCCGCTGGTATGATCCAGATCAGGTTCCAAGGGTCCGGAGCATAAACTCCGTCTCAGTCGGCCGACTCCCCTAGTGAAAAAACAGGTCAATATTCAATTCGTAATTGCTAATTAATATACCATAACTTAGCGGATTGTAAAGATAGTCTTCCTTAAAGCGGTTGAAGACCGCCCACGAACAACGCCAGGATTCCCGCTGTAATTTGCTCTTTGGTAGAGCCGTATTGCTTTTGTTGAAAAAGATACAAATCGGGGCTGAGCACGGCAATCAGTGCTGTTGCGGTGAACTGGGGATCAATTGCAGGGATCTCACCGGAAGCAGCGGCACGCCTTAACAGCTCCTTCAGAAAATCGTTCAGCCGCCGGAAGAAAGGATGCTCAAACTGGGTAAGCTGTTTTTTACCGGTGAACTCCGATTTGATCAGCTGAAGCAGCTCAGCATGCTGCTCAATGAAATCGACAATCCGGCCTATGCTGCTCCTTAAGTGGCCAAGTGCATCAGAACCGGATTCCGGGAACGCTAGCTCATGCTCCAGGCCGGTCAGAAACCGCTCCGTACTGTCCCGCAGCAGCATAGAACAAATTTCACCTTTGTCCGAAAAACGGCGGTAGAGGGAGCCTTGCCCGATGCCAGCCCGCTTGGCGATGGCGTGCATGCTGACGGCTTCCAGACCGCTGGCTATAAACAGCTCCCGTGCTGCCTCCAGGATACGCTGGACATAAGGATCTTGACTATTTTTTTCCGTGTTTGAAACGGGATTCGGATCTAAAGGTTTCATAATCTTTCCTTTCAGGGAACACTAATTTATTTGTAGTGCCGAAAGATTCATTTGACACAGCGGACAATTGTCCGTAGACTAATTGTGGATCAACGGACAATTGTCCGCTTAGCAATTATATAGATAAAGCTGTGCCGCGGTCAATGATCTCGCCGCAGCACAACATTAGGAGGAGAAGAAGCATGGAAGGTGCACTAAAGCAGGATGCTGAGTTTCGGTTAACCAGTATTCTGGTTCCGCTGCTGGCCATTATAGCCGGTGTTTTTATGGTTGTACTCGACAGTACAGCGATGAATGTGGCGCTGTCCACCCTGGTTAAGGATTTTCATACGAATTTAACGACGCTGCAATGGATCGTGACCGGGTATATGCTGGCACAGGCTTCGGTCATCCCGCTTTCGGGCTGGTTGTCCGACCGTTTCGGGGCCAAAACTGTTTTTTTGACGGCAGTGGTTGTATTTACGATAGGATCGATTCTGTGTGCAACCCCCAGCAGTGCGGAATGGCTGATTGCCTTCCGGGTGCTGCAGGGACTCGGCGGGGGCTGTGTTCTCCCGGTGGGGATGGCTTATGTATACAGACTGGCTCCGAAGAGCAAAGTAGGCATTGTAATGGGGATTATGGGGATTCCGGTGCTGTTCGCTCCGGCAATCGGGCCTGTATTGTCCGGCTGGCTGGTGCAGTATCATTCCTGGCGCTGGATCTTTCTGATTAATATTCCGATCGGCATCATCTGCGTGCTGATCGGCCTGCGGAAGCTGCCGAATTCGCAGCGCGGGCAAGTTCCTGGCATGGATAAGCTGGGGATGCTGCTTGGACCGCTGGCGTTTGCTTCACTGACTTACGGGGTCAGCCAAGGTGCTGAGAGCTGGACTTCAGACAAAACCCTCATCGGCTTGGCGCTGGGTGCGGTGGCTCTGATTGCTTTTGTAATTACGGAGCTGCGCTCGACAACTCCGCTGCTGGAGCTGCGCATTCTTCGCTCCATTGATTTCAGTACAGGGATTCTTGTCCAGTGGATTGCCCAATTCGGTCTGTACGGGGCATTGTTTCTGCTTCCGCAATTTCTGCAGCAGGCCCGGGGCTTCGGCGCTTTTGACACAGGACTGACCTTGCTCCCCCAGGCGATTGCTTCAGGTCTAATGATGCCTATTGCCGGGATTTTATTTGATAAAATCGGGGTACGATGGCTGGTGGTCTGCGGACTCACTCTAGTGTCAGGTGCGCTGTTCCAATATTCCCATGTAGATCTGACTACACAGCGCCATGATCTGATAATTCCGCTGATCATGTGCGGTGCCGGAATGGGCATGATGATGATGCCGATGAATACCCATCTGCTGAACAAAGCCCCGAGCCAGCTCGTTAACCGGGTGACGTCACTGACCAATTCGATGCAGCAGGTCATCAATTCACTGGCCGTATCCACTCTGGTCACCATTCTTACCTCCAGGGCAGCATCGCGCGGAGCTGAAATGAAGGCTGCCGCCGCGGCTTCGGGAGTTGACGCTGCCTCTGCCTCACCGGAAATGCTGAAGCAGGCTACACAGAAGGTACACGCCCAGGGATTTGCCGATACGTTCCACATTATGATTTATGTCGCGCTTGGCGGTGCAGTACTTGGTCTACTGCTGCGCAGAGGGCGTAAAAGCGCAGAAGGTGAAAGTAAGCGGCAACCTGAAATCATGCACGGATAAAAGAAAATGGTTTGCCGAATGTCCCCGCTGCACCAGTTTGGTGCGGCGGGGATTTTTTTGTCATCTGCTGCGAAATGCGAGGAAAAAATTCCGTTTATTTGGGCATGATAACTTCATTCTATGTGAAAGAAACTATTTAGAGCTGAAGGAGGAATAGTCGATGAAAAAATGGAGCCTGACGACGCTGTTACTGCTTAGCGTGCTTTTGACAGCATGCGGAAACAATACGAACAATGCAAACGGCGGAGGGACTGCAGGCAATGGAGGCACGGAAGCAACGGCTGCGCCGGCCGGGCAGAACAGTCTTGAAGCAGTAAAAGCGGCCGGAAAGCTGCGGATCGGGACAGAGGGGACATACTCTCCCTTTACGTATCATGATGCAAACGGGACACTCACCGGTTTTGACGTAGATATTGCCAAAGAGATAGCCAAACGCCTTGGGGTGGAAGCGGAATTTATTGAAACCCAGTGGGACGGCCTGTTTGCCGGAATGGATGCGAAGCGGTTCGACACCATTTTTAACGAGGTCTCGATCACCGAGGAGCGCAAAGTGAAATACGACTTCTCCGATCCATATGTAGTCTCCAAAGCAGTGCTGATCGTGGATCGGGACAATGATGAAATTAAGAAATTCTCTGATCTCAAAGGCAAAAAAGCCGGCCAGTCGCTGACCAGTAATCTGTCAGACATTGCGCGTGAGAACGGTGCGGAGATTGTTGCAGTGGAGGGCTTCAATCAGGCGATTGACCTGTTGGTTTCCGGCCGGATTGATGCGACGATTAACGACGGTTTGTCCTTTCTGGATTTGAAGAAGCAGAAACCGGATGTAAAAATCAAGCAGGTGGATGAAATCGCAGAAGGCTCCCACAGCGGCGCTGTTTTCCTCAAAGGAAATGAGGAGCTGGTGCAGGCAGTGAATGAGGCGCTAACCGCAATGAAGGCAGATGGAACGTATCTAGGCATTTCCGAGAAATATTTTGGGGCAGACGTGTCTAAATAATGGATGAAGGAGTTTCTTAGCGATGGATGACCGCAAGCTGCAAATTTTCCTGGATTCGCTGCTGCCCCTGTTTAAGGCAGGCGTGGCTTATACTATCCCGCTGGCCCTGGTTTCATTTGCACTGGGGCTGCTGCTTGCGGTGGTTACAGCGCTCGTGCGGCTTTCATCCTGGAGGATTCCGCAGCTAATCGCCAGATTCTATGTGTGGGTCATCCGGGGGACTCCGCTTCTGGTACAGCTTTTTATTATCTTCTATGGCCTGCCGTCAGCTGGCATAGTGCTCGATCCATTTATCGCCGCAGTGATCGGTTTTACGCTCAGTGTCGGAGCCTATTCCTCCGAGGTTGTCCGCGCTGCCATACTATCGATACATAAAGGCCAATGGGAGGCTGCATTTTCAGTCGGAATGACCCGGGTGCAGGCGCTGCGCAGAATTATTCTGCCTCAGGCAGCGCGCGTGTCCGTTCCGCCGTTATCGAATTCTTTTATCAGTCTCGTAAAAGACACCTCGCTTGCGGCCAGCATTACCTATGTGGAAATGTTCAGGACAGCGCAGCAGATTACGGCAACGACCTACGAACCGCTGCTGCTCTACTGTGAAGCCGCGCTATTCTACCTGCTGTTCTGCTCAGTGCTGTCCGTACTGCAAAATAGGCTGGAGAGACGGTTTGACCGTTACTCGGCAAGATAAGGAGGCGGCTTCGTGATTGAAATTCAAGACTTGCACAAATCCTTCGGACCGCTGCAGGTCCTGAAGGGTATTGATCTCCGTTTGGAGCACGGAAAGGTGCTGGTTATCATTGGCCCCTCGGGCTCCGGCAAAACCACGCTGCTCCGCTGCTTCAATCTGCTGGAGATCCCTGACCGGGGAACCCTGCAATTGGCCGGACTCCGGATCGATTTCACGGCTAATCGCCAAATTCCGCGGAAGACTGTACTCAGCCTGCGCCAAAAAACAGGCATGGTTTTTCAGTCATACAATCTGTTTCCGCATATGACCTCACTGGGCAATGTAATGGAGGGACAAGTTACGGTCCAGAAGCGTTCCAGAGAAGCTGCGAAAAAGCGGGGCTTAGAGCTTCTGGCGAAAGTAGGGCTGGCAGACAAGACGGAGTCCTATCCCCATCAGCTGTCCGGCGGCCAGCAGCAGCGGGTGGCTATTGCCAGGGCGATGGCGGTGGAGCCGGAGGTGCTGCTGTTCGATGAGCCGACCTCTGCGCTGGATCCCGAGCTGGTAGGTGAGGTGCTGAAGGTCATCCGGCAGCTGGCAGCTGAAGGAATGACCATGGTGATCGTAACGCATGAGATGAAGTTTGCCGCCGATGTTGCGGATACAATCATCCTGATGGATCAGGGAGTGATTGTGGAGCAGGGTACTCCGCAGCAGGTACTCAGGCAGACAAAGAATCCGCGTGCCCTGCAGTTCCTGAACAGGCTCAGCGGGGAGGAGTAAACATAAAGGCAGTCCGGGAGTTCCGGGCTGCCTTTATGCATGTGTATACAGTATTATAAGCTTCCTGATTAATTACCGGATGTTGCATTGCTGCGGGAATTCAGGTATTCGAGTGCATTGTAGAGCATGACAGCCGCTTCTGCACGGGTAAGCTCGCTTTTCGGATTGAATTTGCCGTTTGCATCCAGGGTATTGATGTTGTACTTCAGGGAGCGCTGGACACTGCCCTGATACGAGGGATCCAGTGAATCGCCGTCAGCGATCTCAACCGGGACAATATTGATCATTGGCAGATTGCCCGCTTTTTCTACGCCCTGAATCAGGAAGTTCGTGAACAGTTCCTTGGTCATCGGCTTGGCCGGATCGATATTTGCAGGAATTTCAATGCCATTATAGTAGGCGTTAATGAAGGCCTCTGTATACCAGACATTGTCTTTTACCTTACTGAAAATACTGCTGGCTACAGGAGCCTTGTTGAAATCAATCGCAGCCAGGCTCAATTGCAGACCCCCTGAGATGAACTGTACCCCTTGGGCTGTCGTCACTTTAGAACCTGGAAGGAACTGGGTATCGGATATCCCTTTGATCAGGCCTTGTGCTTTTAGCGCGTTAATCTTGTCTTTGCCGGTCACATTGCTAATATCTTTGAAGGTACCGCCTGCCGCAAACATAGGACTCCCGAGCGAAAAGGAGAGGAGCGAAACCGTTGTTATTACAGCAAAAGCACTCTTTTTCATGTTCATCACCCATTCCACCTCTGGCTTTAGTTGGGCCGCTTGGCCATGTTCAACTCCTTAAACGCAGCAGAATGTGGAAAAGTTGCATGCCAGCTATAATTTTGTCTTTACTAAACGGCTTACATATTCTCTTGAAACAGCAGGTTGCGGTAGGGGTATTTACTGAACCGGGTTTTGAACAGCAGGGCTAGTCCGTGTTCTTCAATTGTTACAGACTTAAGGGTTTGGGTCTTGATGAATCTGCGGACCATGCCATTGACGGTTTTACTCTGCTTTCTATTGATTGCTGCAGCCAGATCCTCGGCATAGCTTTGGGATACAGCAAGCTTCTTGTAAAAAGGCAGAACTGCCCGGGCAACGGCACGGTGTACCGTGGTATTAAAGGTGAATTGCACTGAGCCTGGCGGGATTGTCGTCCCATTCGTGTAGAAGGCAACAGGCAGCGGGAAAGGAAAAGAGATAAAATATCCGATGCCGTTCGTTCCATAATTCTTCAGACCGGCAAGAGTGGGTATACCGGATAGCAGCCGGCCCATCAGACTTAGATCTGCTTTGACTACAGCGGCCGACCATTGCCCGGCAAAGCTGCGGTTTCCGGCAATTTTCCGGTAAAAGGGCAGCATGGCCTTGGCTACCCGGCGCAGAACACGGGCTGTTACGAGAGGCTGGACTTGCTGTCTTCGGTTTGGTTGTGCCATCCGGACCATCCTCACATGTTGGAATTAACTCTCTATAAGGTATGGATTCTTGCCACTTCGCGGATGGGCGGTTGCATAGTCTCTGGATATTTTTGATTCATTGTGCGGAATTTGGGGCATTAATGGTATAATGAGTGTAGATACTTTTCATATTCCGGTAATTTTGCTATGATTATATCGTAATGATTACTATTTAGTGTGGACCTTAACTTGTCGACGTGAATTTGTTTCAGAGTCAGAGTCTATGAATGATGGAAATGCTTCCGGAAAGGTGGGAGACCTGAGTGAACCCAATTACGAATATCAGCCAGTTATTTGCCGCGCAAAACTATAAATTAACACCGCAGCGTGAAGCCATCGTGAAGGTGCTGCTCGATAATGAAGAAGAGCATCTAAGCGTAGAAGAAGTTTATATGAGAGTAAAAAGCAGCTATCCGCATCTTGGCCTGGCGACGGTTTACAGGACCTTGGAACTGTTGTGTGAGCTGCATATTGTGGAGAAAATGAATTTCGGCGACGGCGTGGCCCGTTACGATTTGCGGGACTACGACCATGCCCATATGCATCATCATCTGATCTGCAATGTCTGCGGCAGACTGGAGGAAATCAAGGATGACTGGCTTCTGGAGCTGGAGCAGCGCCTGGAGGCGGAATACGGCTTCAGTGTGACGGATCACCGGCTTGATTTCAAGGGAACCTACAATACCTGTAAGCGGTCCGGCTGCAAGGGAGAAAAGGAACGCAAAGCGGTATCCTGATTTAAGCGGTCTATTCTGATCAAGGTCCAGATCAAACACACAAAAAAGCAAGGCTGCCAGAGCAGTCTTGCTTTTTTGTGTGTATTAAGGTCTGGAAGGTACAAACGACTTGATCCAGTTGCCGAAGCTGCCCGGATTACGGGTCTGGACCAGTACAACACCTTCGCCGCGGAAACGGCAGACGAGAGCTTCCCCGCTGGTCAAGCTGTTCAGCCAGCCTGTGGCTGCTTTTTCAATCTTATAATCCATATAGTCCGGCCAGGCTACCAGGTGACCGTTGTCGATAATCATTTCCTCGCCAGGTTCCAGGTTGATCGCATGAATTGCCCCGAAAGAGGAGAGGAAGACCGTTCCGCTGCCGCTGATTTCGACAATGAAGAAGCCTTCACCGGAGAACAGGCCGCGGGTCAGATTCTGCATCTTGGTATTCACCTGAATACCGTGGGTGCCTGCAAGAAAGCCGTCTTTCTGCACGTACAGCTTGTACGATCCATCCAGCTCAATGGCTTGAATATCACCGATCGCGCCCGGAGACAGCAGCACTTCACATTGCCCCCGCGTGGCTGCCAGCTCCTGGAAGAAAAATTTCTCTCCGCTCAGCATCCGGCCCAGCCCCCGCATGAGACCGCCGTCTACCGTGCCTCTTAATTCAACACCGGGAGACATGGCCACCATCGCACCCATCTCTGCCTTTACGCTTTCGCCGGGATTCATCTGCACCTTTAGCATTGCAAAGGCACCATCGTATAATACCTCGTATTTCATCTAATTCCTCCGATTCCGCCTTTTTTTATAGGCTCCGCTGCTAAATTCACTTCTATCATATCATTTTCTGATTCTGCAAGCTGCCAGCCCGGTAACAGTTAATTAATACTCAAGGATTACAGGTAAAGCCGTGAGAATTATGTTAAAATTAAAGTACTGTCAGCCAACCGGCAGACAGATTTCACAACTAAAGGAGTGTTGCCTGAATGGCACGCACAAAAACGCAAAAAGCCCTGCAAAAAGCAGCACGCAGCGGAACCTGGGTAGCGGAGAAAAACCGGAGAACAGGACTGGATTACAGCGCAATCTCTCAGCACGTGAGAGTCACCCCGAGCAAACAGCAAAAAATGCATAAGGTCAAACACAAGGAGCGGATCTTCCAGGATGGCGCTCCTTTTCATTTGCCCTTCTGCAGGACAGGCGGTTTCAACCGGCCTACATCTGTTCCCTGCTGTATACGCGGTACTGTCTAGGCGACATTCCGAAACGGCCGCGGAACAGGCGGTGGAAGTAAGTATAGTTGGCAAAACCGCAGGTTTCAGACACATGCTCCAGCGGCATCGGACTAAAGGTGATCCGCTCACGCGCCATCTCCAGCCGCACATCATTTACATACTTTACAATGCTGGTTCCAAAAGCCTCCTTAAACAAATGGACCGCACGCGAGACGGAAATATCCACATAGCCTGCTACATCCTCCAGGCGGAACGGAATGGCGGCATGCTCCTCCACATACTGCTTCATCCGGTATGCGAGGTAGCCTTTGGGTGAAATCGCCGGCTGCTCGGTCATCAGCCTGTCAATCTCCATACATAAAATCTGCAGATAACAAGCTGTAATCTCCGGTGAAGAATCGGATAACCGGCGCTGTTCCAGGACGAGCTGGCGGAACAGGCCGAGGAAATGATCACTAAGCGGCAGACGAAGCACAGCAGGGCGGTGCTTACGGTTCCACCATTCCTCGATCCAGGGCCCGCCGCAAAAAATGTGATAATCACCGCTTTCGACCCGCGGTTTGCCCGCGGAATAGATCTCTTTGTCAATGCTTAAATAATAAGGGTCATTAGGTGCAAACAGC
The DNA here is from genome assembly GCF_017086365.1 of Paenibacillus tianjinensis. Taxonomy (NCBI): domain Bacteria; kingdom Bacillati; phylum Bacillota; class Bacilli; order Caryophanales; family Paenibacillaceae; genus Paenibacillus; species Paenibacillus tianjinensis. Next base: position 2,624,949 of record NZ_CP070969.1, read on the forward strand.
ATCAAATCTCCAGCTTCTACCGAAGAAAGGACGCCATCGATGCGGGTTCGGCTACGGCCTTCCGTCTGCAGCCGCAGCAGATAATTCTGTACGCCGTCTGCCCGTGACATGTGGAAGGGCTTGCGGTGGAATGAGAATCCGGCAGTATAAACGTGGCATGGTGCGGTGTAGGTCATGGGTCCTCCTGAGTGGCAGAAATAATAGCTGAATTGTTCATGTTTAAATCATATTATTCATTTTATTATATACGCTTTCATATTACCATGTAGCTATGCAAAAACATATAAACCATGAAAAGGGGGCTGTGCTGCGGCTCTGAGAGCTACATAGTCAGTTTAGGATAAGTAATTGTACTGATACGGGATATATAGGACAGCTTAGCTTAGCAGCCCTTTTGTTCAGGTGACTAACCAGGTGTGTCTGATATAAGACAACAACAGTGTTTATGTACATTAACTCTATACCAAATAGGAGTGGGAGCAATGTTAAAACTTGGCCTTCAGCTGTATACACTTAGAGAAGAATTGGAACAGGATTTCGAAGGAACGCTGCGAAAAGTAGCTGAGCTGGGCTATGCCGGTGTGGAATTTTATCACTTTTTTGGCCGGACAGCAGAGGAAATAAAGGGGCTGCTTCAGGAAACTGGACTGGTCGCTCTTGGGGCACATCGTCCGTATGATGCCATGCTGAATGATACGGAACAGGAAATCAGCTTCAATCTGGAGATTGGCAACCGCAACCTGATCATTCCTTATCTGACCGAAGAGCAGCGCAACTGGGAAGAGGTCGTTGCAAATTTCAGCATCATCGGAGAAAAATGCAAGGAACGTGGCGCGGTTTTTTCCTATCATAATCATGATTTTGAATTCACGCAGTCCTTTGGAGAGCGTACCGCCTTCGACGGAATCTTCGAAGAGGTGCCGGCTGAGCTGCTTCAAGTGGAAATGGACACCTGCTGGGTCTATTACGGAGGCTATGATCCTGTAGCTTACATTCAAAAGTATGCCGGACGCCTGCCGATCATCCATCTGAAGGATATGAAGAAACTCGAAGACGGATCAGCTGAAACCGTAGTACTGGGAGAAGGGGAAGTGAATCTTCCGGCAATCCTGGAAGCTGCGGATATGGCTGGTGTTGAATGGGCAGTGGTGGAGCAGGATTTCTGCAGCCGCTCGCCGCTTGCAAGTGTAGAAGACAGTATGAAATGGGTTAAAGCCTATGCCAATCAAGGAGGAAAAATTCATGTCTAACAAACTCAAAATTGCTATTATCGGTTGCGGTGGAATCGCAAACGGCAAACATATGCCAAGCTTGTCCCGTCAGAGTGATGCTGAAATGGTAGCCTTCTGCGATATTATTGAAGAACGCGCTCAGGAGGCTGCCGACAAGTATGGCGCCGAAGGTGCTGCAGTATATACTGATTTCCGCGAACTCCTGGCAGCAGGCGGATTTGATATCGTGCATGTATGTACACCGAATGACAGCCATTCAGAAATTACAGTTGCTGCACTTGAAGCGGGTAATCACGTCATGTGCGAGAAGCCGATGGCTAAGACTACTGCCCAGGCTCAGGAGATGCTGGATGCAGCACGCCGCACCGGCAAAAAATTGTCGATCGCCTATCAGAACCGCTTCCGGTCAGACAGCGAATATTTGAAGGGAATGTGCGAAAGCGGAGAACTCGGTGACATCTATTATGGTAAGGCGATTGCGCTGCGCCGCCGTGCTGTTCCGACTTGGGGCGTATTCCTGGACGAAGAGAAGCAGGGCGGAGGCCCGCTGATCGATATCGGTACACATGCGCTTGATTTGACCCTGTGGCTGATGGATAATTACAAGCCGCGTATGGTTGTAGGATCGACCTTCCACAAGCTCGGCCAACGTAAAAATGCCGCCAATGCTTTTGGTCCGTGGGACCCGGAGCAATTCAAGGTGGAAGACTCGGCTTTCGGCTTTATCACCATGGAGAATGGGGCGACTATCTCGCTTGAATCCAGCTGGGCGCTGAATGTCTCCGAGTTTGGTGAAGCTAAAACACTGCTGGCAGGTACCGAAGGCGGTGCAGATATGAAGGACGGGCTACGGATTAACGGTGAACGTGCCGGACGGCTGTTCGAAACCAAAGTTGATCTCTCCTCTGGCGGTGTTGCCTTCTACAGCGGCTCTGCTGAGACTGAAGCAGACCGTGAAGCCCGCTTATGGCTTGAAGCGGTGAGAGAAGATAAGGATCCGGTTGTGTTACCGGAACAAGCTCTTGTCGTTACCCAGATTCTTGAGGCTGTGTATGAATCTGCCCGCACCGGCCGTGCTGTATATTTTGACGGAAGCTCGGACAACGAATAGAATTAAATTGGAAACATTAGACAAATAGGAGTGGAATTCATGAGTTCAAACAAACATACTGTAGTCATCGTTGGATATGGCGGCATGGGCAGCTATCATGCCCAACTGATCGGAGAAAATGAGCACCTGGAAGTAGCAGGCTCATTTGACCCGCTGCGGGCACGGCAGGAAGCATCGGAGGCAGCAGGCTACAAGGCTTATATGAGCTATGAGGAAGTACTTGCAGATCCCGCTGTCGAAGTTGTACTGATTGCTACACCAAACGATGTGCATAAAGAAATTGCCGTCCGGGCGCTGCAAGCCGGCAAACATGTCGTATGTGAGAAGCCCGTCGCTATGTCTTCGGATGAGTTTAAGGAAATGATTGCGGCAGCAGATAAAGCCGGCCGTGTGCTGATGGTCCATCAGAACAGACGCTGGGATGAAGATTTCCGTGTGATCAAACAAATGTACGAGAAGGAAACGATTGGGTCATTGTTCCAGATCGAATCCCGCGTCCATGGGGCTAACGGCATTCCGGGCGACTGGCGGCATGTCAAGGCGCAGGGCGGCGGAATGCTGCTGGACTGGGGTGTGCATTTGCTGGATCAGCTGCTGTTCATGATTGACAGCAAGGTAGTCAGCGTGTCCAGCACCTTGAGTTATATTCTTGGTAACGATGTGGACGACGGATTTGAGGCGGTTCTGCAATTCGAAAATGGCATCAAAGCCATCGTAGAGGTTGGCACGACCAACTTTATCACTTTACCGAGATGGTATGTTAAGGGGATAGAAGGTTCGGCCGTAATCGAAGACTGGTCTCTGACCGGAAGAATCGTCACCCGCAACAGTGAAAGCGAGCACCGGGAGCCGACTCCGATCCGCGCCGGTGTAGGTCTCACAAAGACAATGGCTCCTCCTTCGGAAGGCTCAACGATTACTGGAACGCTGCCTCCGGCAGCCGAGCTGCCGGACGGATTCTATAATAATTTTGTTGCCGTAATTGAAGGTAATGCTGAACCTATCGTAAAGAATGCGGAAGTGCTGCGTGTCCAGAATCTGATCGAGGCGATTTTTGCAGCTGCCGAGAAGAACGAGGTTATTAAGGATTTTGACACTTACGAGGACTAGTAGTTATATCAATTGAACTTGATTTAATACTTTTAGAGAAATAGTGGCGGATGGGAATTTTGGAACTGCAGGAGCGGAAGCGTCCGCCTTGTCTGCGGATTTCAACCGCGAACAGCGGTATACAATCAAGAAATCTGCAGACACCAGCGGCCGGAAGTCCAAATATTCTCTGTAGTCACGGCCAAGCTCTAAAATGGTACTATCCCAAGTTTAATTTTGATTTATATTTATGATGAGAGGCGGCAGGTCAATGAAACTTGGAGTATTTATGGTACTTTTCGGCGGTCGCAAGCTGGAGGACGCGCTGGATTATGTGGTTTCCAAGGGACTCAAAGCGGTTGAGATCGGAACTGGAGGCTATCCGGGCAACAGTCACTGCGATCCTAAGTTGCTGCTGGAGGATGAAGCGCTACTTGGAGAATTCAAACAAAGCATCGAATCACGCGGTCTGATCATCAGTGCGCTAAGCTGTCACGGCAATCCGCTGCACCCGCAGAAGGAGCTTGCGCTTAAGGATCATGAAGATTTGGTCAATTCCATTAAACTGGCCCAGAAGCTTGGAGTTCCGGTGGTCAATACTTTCTCCGGCTGCCCGGGTGACCATGAAGGTGCAAAATACCCGAACTGGCCGGTTGCTCCTTGGCCGAACGATTATCAGGAGATTCTGACTTGGCAGTGGGAGAATAAAGTCATCCCATATTGGAAGGAAATGGGCGAGTTTGCTACACAGCATGGCGTGAAGATCGGACTTGAGCTGCACGGTGGCTTCTCGGTGCACACACCAGCTACTCTATTGCGCCTCAGAGAAGCAGCAGGGGATGCTATCGGCGCAAACCTTGATCCGAGCCATATGTGGTGGCAGGGAATTGATCCGGTGCAGGCGATTCATATTCTCGGACGCCGCGGAGCGATTCACCACTTCCATGCCAAGGATACCGTCATTGATCCGGTGAATGTCAATATGTACGGATTAACCGACATGCAGTCCTATGGCAATATGCTGGACCGCGCCTGGCAATTCCGCTCTGTGGGCTATGGACATGATGTGAAGACTTGGGCTGATATTATCAGTGCCCTCCGTCTGGTCGGTTATGATTATGTAGTCAGCATTGAGCATGAGGACGGCCTGATGTCCATTGAAGAGGGCTTCTCCAAAGCTGTCGATAATCTCCGGCAGGTGCTGATTGAGGAACCACTCGGCGAAATGTGGTGGGTGTAGTCATTTATGGAGAGCTTCACCAAGGTCAAACTGGATGAACGGCAGCTGGAAATGCTGGTTCACACCGCTTTTGCTGCGGATCTAACCATCGTCTCCTGTACGGAGCTGACGGGCGGATTTTATAATACCGCTTATGATCTGCTGCTCAGTGACGGAAGGTCTGTCATTCTGAAGGTCGCTCCTTCGGAGGAAACGCAGACGTTGAGTTATGAGAAGGACATAATGCGGGCTGAAGTGGAAGCTCTGCGGCTCGTCGCGGCAGGGGGCAATGTTCCGGTCCCTGCTGTCTACAGCTTTGATGAGAGCCGGAGCTTAATCCCCTGTCCTTATTTTTTCATGGAGAAGGTTGGAGGCCAGCCATATAGTGAGGTCAAAGACAGTTATTCGGCCGGACAAAGAGCCGCGGTTGAGGCTGAGCTTGGCCGGTATCAGCGGCTGATTAATGAAATCACAGGACCGGAGTTCGGCCTGTTCAAACAGGATATTGTGGTAGCCTCGGCTTCATGGCGGGACACGTTTACTGCTATGATGTCCACGCTTCTTGCAGATGCACGGAATCTGGATGCAGACTTGCCGGCAACGGAAGAGGAAATCAGACAGGAGCTGGAGCATTATCTGCCTGCGCTGGATGAGGTGACAGAACCGCGCCTGATTCACTGGGATCTGTGGAATGGCAATCTGTTTGTTAAAGACGGTGTAATTGTCTCCATTATTGACTGGGAGAGGGCGCTGTGGGGGGATGTGCTGATGGAGTATTACTTCCGGCACTTCGAGAATTCACAGGCTTTCTTTCAGGGGTATGGGCAGATTTTTGACAGTCCGAACGAACTTCTCCGTAAGAAACTCTATGATTTCTATCTTGATCTGATCCTGGTTATTGAATGTTATTCCAGGCAGTATAAAGATGACAATCATGTGCGGTGGGCCGCAGAGAATCTGGCGGAGAGCTGGAAGTCCTTCAAGCATATTAATGCTTCCAAAGTGTAATACAAGAAGGCCGGAGCTCGCTCATTGCGGGTTCCGGTCTTCATTGTTAATTTAGTATGACATAACGCAAGACTATATTATAGTTAACAGCATTCGAGGATCCAGCTTTGTTATAGTTATATTTATGGAGTTTACAACAGTTGACCTGCCGGATGATCGACTCAGCTCATGAAGGACTAAGAAGAGCAGATCTGATATGAATTTGAGATGATTCATTTTCAGAAAGCTCTTGACTAAGAGGCATAAAAATAGATAAAATAATACTTATTGCCTATCTATATACTGAGAATCATTATCGTACTTTTGAAAAGAGCAGAGAGGGTGACAGGATGGAGCGCCTTTTAGAGGTAAAAGACTTAGCAATTTCATTCAAAACACGCGGCGGAGAGGTTCAAGCGATCCGTGGTGTTAACTTTCATGTGAATAAAGGTGAAACACTGGCGATTGTAGGCGAATCCGGTTCCGGTAAAAGCGTAACTTCCCAAGCGGTCATGAAACTTGTTCCTCAGCCGCAGGGTCAATACAAACGCGGTCAAATCTTGTTCGACGGACAAGACCTGATTCCGAAAACCGAAAAGCAGATGCAGAAAATCCGCGGTAAAGAAATCGGTATGATCTTCCAGGATCCAATGACTTCCCTGAATCCAATGATGAAGGTCGGCAAGCAAATTACCGAAGTACTGTTCAAACACGAAAAAATCTCCAAGGATGCTGCTTATAAACGTGGTATCGAACTGTTGGGCCTGGTAGGGATTCCTTCACCGGAACGCCGTTTCCAGCAGTATCCGCATGAGTTCAGCGGCGGTATGCGTCAGCGTGTGGTAATCGCTATGGCACTCGCGGCCAACCCTAAGCTGCTGATTGCCGATGAGCCTACAACTGCGCTCGACGTAACCATTCAGGCACAAATTCTTGATCTGATGAAGGATCTGCAGAAGAAAATCGATACAGCGATTATCTTTATCACCCATGACCTTGGTGTAGTTGCCAGAATGGCTGACCGTGTAGCGGTTATGTATGCCGGTCAGATTGTTGAAATGGGCACTGCTGAAGAGATTTTCTATGATCCTAGACATCCATACACTTGGGGCTTACTTGCTTCCATGCCTAGTCTGGAGAGCAAAGGCTCCATGCTGACAGCTATTCCGGGAACACCTCCCGATCTGATCAAGCCGCCTAAGGGCGATGCATTTGCTCTGCGCAGCACTTATGCTATGGCTATCGACATGGAGAAGGAACCTCCGATGTATAAAGTGTCGGATTCCCACTTGGTGAAATCCTGGCTGATGCATCCGATGGCTCCGGCTGTCGAGCCGCCTGAAGTGGTGAAGAAGAGACAGCGTGTATTGCCGAATGCTTATCCTCAGCCCATTTTGGTAGAAGGCAGCGGCGTGTATTAATATTTGGTTTAAGTCTATACTAATAAGATTAGCGTCAGTCCGTTATACGGATTGGCGCTTTTTTTGTGCTAGAGAGCTGTAACTCAAAAGGATTTAGGACTCATTATGTTTCATGAAAGTATGAACTAATATTAATAAGTATAAATAAAAGTATTGACTATTTTTATTTTACACAGCACAATGTAAGGGTATACATAGGAGGTATTCTCATGAAAAAACGTGCTATAACCACATTATTATCTTTATCCTTGTTATCAGGCTGCAGCGGTGGCGGCGGGGCGCCTGAGTTCAAGAATGTTTCGGTGCATGATCCTTCCGTCATCAAGGTGGAAAATACGTATTATGTATTCGGTTCCCATCTGGCTTCGGCCAAAACCAAGGACCTAATGTCATGGGAGCAGATTTCGTCCATCGTAGAAGAAGGTAATGTACTTATTCCGAATGTTACCGAGGAACTCAGCGAAACCTTTAATTGGGCACAGTCTAATACGCTTTGGGCGCCGGATGTCATTCAGCTCGCTGACGGCAAATTCTATATGTATTATGATGCCTGCAAGGGAGATTCACCTCTATCAGCAATGGGGATTGCAGTATCTGATAAGATTGAAGGGCCCTATAAGGATCTGGGAATTATTCTGAAGTCTGGTATGACCGGGGTAGGTGATGACGGTGAATTGTATGACGCTACCGAGAAGCCAAATGTGGTAGACCCGGATGTGTTCTTTGATAAGGAAGGCAAGCTGTGGATGGTATATGGTTCCTATTCAGGCGGGATCTTTATCCTGGAGCTCGACCCGGCTACGGGCTTCCCGCTTCCGGATCAGGGTTACGGCAAGAAGCTTCTGGGTGCAAATCATGCCCGGATTGAAGGGCCTTATATGCTATATAGTCCTGAAACCGATTATTATTATCTGTTCCTCTCGTTCGGAGGGCTGGATGCTAATGGAGGTTATAATATCCGTGTAGCCCGCTCCAAGAATCCTGACGGACCTTTTGAAGATTCCCAGGGTCAAGCCATGATCGATGCTAAAGGTAATCCGGACAAGTTATTCGATGATCCAGTGTATTCACCTTACGGTGCGAAGCTAATGGGTAATTTTGAATTTATGAACAGTGATTCAGAACCGGCCGTAAGCGGGGAAGGCTATGTATCGCCTGGACATAATTCGGCGTATTATGATGAGAAGAGCGGTCAATACTATCTCATTTTCCATACGCGGTTCCCCAACCGGGGGGAAGAGCATGAAGTACGGGTCCATCAGATGTTCATGAATGAGAATGGGTGGCCGGTGGTAGCCCCACACCGCTATGGAGGCGAAAAGATTGGAACTTATACTTCCTCAGATATCACCGGTGAGTACAAATTCGTAAACCACGGGAAAGACATTACTCCAGAGATTGTCGAGTCGCAATTGATAGAGCTGACTGCTGACGGTAAGATCACTGGAGCGGTAACAGGCACGTGGAGCTTAAGCGGGGAACATACTGCTAATTTAACGGTGGAAGGAAAAGAATACAGCGGCGTCTTCCTGAAGGAATGGAATGAAGCAGTGAACGGCAATGTGATGACATTTACCGCTCTTTCCAAAGAAGGTATCGCTGTTTGGGGAAGTCATGTATTGACAGAAGCTAAGAAATAGTTGAGAAAACACTGTAACAGCAACCTCCGGATAACGTATTGACGTTGTCCGGAGGTTTTATGTGTTACTGATACTTCTTAACCACGATTACTGCATTGTGTCCGCCGAAGCCAAAAGAATTAGATATCCCGATATTCACTTCTGCAGTACGTGAGTGGTTTGGCACATAATCGAGGTCACAGATTTCGTCAGGCGCCTCCTGGTTGATTGTAGGCGGTATCAGACCTTCCTGTATACTCTTGATCATAGCAATAGCTTCCAGTCCGCCAGCCGCACCGAGGGTGTGTCCGGTCATTGATTTATTCGCGGTTACAGGAATACGGTAGGCAGCTTCGCCGAACAGCTTTTTAATAGCGGTTGTCTCTGAACGGTCGCCGATCAAGGTACTGGTCGCATGTGCACTGATCAGGTCAACTTCTTGCGGTTGTACCCCGGCCTCCTGCAGCGCCAGCTTCATCGCCTGGTAGGCGCCAATTCCTTCGGGATGGGTTGCAACCATGTGGTAAGCATCTGAGCTGGCCCCGTAGCCTATAACCTCAGCATGAATAACGACATTTCTGCGCAGGGCATGCGAGAGCGACTCCAGAATCAGGATAGCGCCGCCTTCACCGATCACAAATCCGTCCCGGTTACCGTCAAACGGCCGGCTGGCTTTCTCCGGCTCCTCATTGCGGGTCGACAAGGAAGTCGCATTGCCGAAGCTGGCCAGTGCAATTTCTGAAATCGCCGCCTCAGCGCCCCCGGCAATAACACAATCTGCACCGCCATAGCGTATCAGCCGGAATGCTTCTCCGATCGCGGTATTCCCGATCGAGCAGGCGGTCACCGGTGACAGCGTAGGGCCAAGCGCCCCGAACCTGATACTGATCGATGCTGCAGCCATATTGGAGATCAGCATAGGAATTAGAGTCGGGCTGACCCTTTCAGGTCCGCGCGTCTTGAGCAGCTCTGCCTGCTCCATCAGTGTATTTATACCTCCAACACCTGAACCGACATACACACCGAGCCGCTCCCGGTCAAGCTTCTCCAGCTGCAGGCCGGAATCGGCCCAGGCTTCCTCAGTCGCTGCCAGCGCGAACTGGGTAAACCTGTCCATCCGGCGGGCTTCCTTGCGGCCGAATCTGGCTTCAGGATCAAAGTCCCGAACCTCTCCGGCGATTTTGCTTTTGAAATGTGATGTATCAAATGAAGTGATCGGGGAGATCCCCGATTCACCGGCGCTTAAACGGTTCCAGAATGGTTCTACCGCGTTACCGAGCGGTGAAATTACGCCCATGCCTGTAATGACTACCCGTTCCATATGAATCCTCCTCGAGTCTTTTGAATACTTCCCTGTACGGGGTATAACTGTATTTTTCCACTTTACTTATCCTATTACAAGTTGTGGTTTATACTAGTATAATTACTACTATTGTAGAATCATTAATTTGAAGGGCGGGATAGAACATGTCCAATCAGACCAGACTGCAGGCCTTGTCCAATTTCCTGAAATCGCGCCGGGCAGCGATAACGCCAGCTTCTGCGGGACTCGCGGAAGGAACCCGAAGAAGGACTCCGGGACTAAGAAGAGAGGAAGTTGCACAGTTAGCCGGAGTAAGTAATACGTGGTACACCTGGCTGGAGCAAGGGAGAGATATTAAAGTCTCGCCTTCTGTGCTGGAATGTATCGCAGGTGCGCTCAGATTGACCAAGGATGAACGGAATTATCTGTTCGCTCTGGCGCTGGAGAATGGCCCAGGCATGGCCGCGTTTCAGCAGGAGGAGGCCTCTGTGATCAGTCCGTCTCTGCAGAAAATTCTGCAGGAGCTTACGACCTGCCCGACAATTATTTCGGACCGCCGCTGCGGGATTGTCGGCTGGAATGAGGCGGCGGCGCATGTCTTTCTGGATTTTGCCCAACTTCTGCCGGAAGAGCGCAATATGATCCGCCTATTGTTCGTGCGCAAGGAATTCCAGCGGCTGGCCGTGAATTGGGAGCAATTCGTCCGTGGTTTTTTGTCTATTTTCCGGGCGTATTACGGTCAGTATATGGAAGACAGCTGGTATGACAATTTTATCGCGGAAATGAAGGCTCAGCACCCTGCTTTTCATGCGCTGTGGGAGGAGAGCCGGGTCAGCAGTGCACCGGATGTGGTGCTGGAATTCCGTCATGCCAAGGCAGGGAAAATGCTGTTTCACCTTACCTCACTTCAGGTGCATGGAAGTACGGATTTACGCTGCAGCATTTATACTCCAGCCAAGGATTCCAATACGGAAGCCAAGCTGGAACAGTTAATGAAATTGCATAGGTATAACGATTGATAAAAAAAATTTATGCATTCATAAAAAACAATAAATATGCAATATCGAGTTTCCGGCATATACTTTTAATGTGATGTTAACTTTCAGATGAGCGGAAAAGGAGCTAGTATGATGGCAAAGGTTACCGGATTAGAAGGCGTAGTTGCAGGAGAAACAGATATTGGATTAGTGGATGGCGAGAAGGGGCATCTGGTCTACCGGGGGTACTGGGCGAAAGAGCTTGCAGTCAGCAGAAGTTATGAGGAAGTGGCTTATTTGCTGTGGAACGGGCATTTGCCGGATTCCGAAGAATTGGAGAAACTTAAGCAGGATATGGCTGGAGCGAGAATAATCCCGGATTATTTGCGCGGAATGATAGATTTGCTACCTCCATCCGTTCCTATGATGCTGGTACTGCAAAGCGCTGTAGCAGCCTTAGGTGAACCGGTGAATGCGACCTGGCCGCCGACACTTCCCCAAGCGCTCCGGTTAACCTCGGTGTTGCCGACAATCATTGCTTACAGATACCGCAAATTGAATAACCTGCCGGTTATTGAGCCGCTTGCTGAGCTGGGTCATGCCGCGAATTATTTGTATATGCTGAAAGGGCAAATACCTGAAGAAGCCCATGTACGGGCACTAAGCGCCTATCTAATTCTTTGCATGGAACATGGTATGAATGCTTCGACTTTTGCATCCCGGGTTGTCCTCTCCACAGAGTCAGATATGTGTGCGGCTGTGTGCGGGGCTATCGGAGCGATGAAGGGCCCGCTGCATGGCGGAGCACCTTCGGAAGTCATTGCTATGCTTGAGGACATTGGAACCATGGACCGGGCTGAGCCGTGGATCCGCGCGGTACTTGATAACAGAGGCAAGATTATGGGCTTTGGACACCGGATATATAAAACAAAGGATCCGCGCGCTGAAGCGCTGATGATTGCGACCGTAGAGATGAACGGTAAAGACCCGTCTTTTGATTTGGCCATTCATGTAGAGCATACCGCTATCCGCCTGCTCGAGGAATACAAACCGGGCCGCCGCTTATTCACCAATGTAGAGTTTTACGCTGCGGCAATTCTGCGTGCTTTGCAGCTTGACCCGGAGATCTTCACTCCAACCTTTACGGCTGGAAGAATTGTCGGCTGGACTTCGCACATTCTTGAGCAGGCGGCGAACAACAGAATATTCCGACCTCAATCCGTATACACAGGGCCGATGCCTGATCTCGAAGCTTAATAGGTTTGAAGAACTCATGTGATAGAGCCGTGTAAGATAGCCAAAAAACACCCCTGACCGCTTTGCGGCCAGGGGTGTTTGATAGAGGGAACGCTCATGAGTGAGTATGGCGGATACTCTGGTATTACATTAGAAGTCTGATGTTGCGATTTCAATGGTGCCGAAAACTGCGCCGGCAGCTGTGCTTAACAGCGCGGCAACCAGCAGCAAGTTTACTGACAGCGTAAGGCTATTCAGTGCAGGAATAGTGTAAGTGACTACTGGGGCATTTACCCGATAGATAACGAGATCGACGGGAAATGCCGAGCCGTTGTTAACAGTAACAGCAGCGTTAATGCCTCCGGCAAGATTCTCGTAATAGGATTTACCTACCGATGGAGCCAGATTGAAGTATTGAATCGGTAATAAGATAGCCATCTTGATGACCTCCTTTGTGTTTGATAGAATATCATATTCAGTAAATCTATGAGTGTTATAACGGATGTCTTGGGAGATTCGCACATTTTAATAGGCTGCTGCGACTATAAAAGAAGAGCCCCTATCCGTAATGGATAGAGGCTGCAGAGGAAGAGGGATTATCGCCCTATGAAGAGACCTTCGGTTCTTTTCCCTTAGAACGATTACCATAAGTCCGGTACAGGGCCAGTCCGAAGACTGTTCCGGCAAATGACATCGCTGACACGTACAGATAAAAGCTTCTTCCTCCGAAGGAACCATACAGCGCCCCTCCCGCATAGGAAGCCAGAATTCCTGACACTCCGAAGAACAGAAGAGCCAGCACCGTTTGACCTGTTGCCCGCCATTCTTCCGGCACAATGTGGTACAAATACTGGATGGCCGCCGAGTAGAAGACAGGGAAAGTGAAGAGCTGCATAACCTGAAGGTATGCCAGCAGGTGCGGGTCTGTGATCCAGGCGGAGAGAAAGAAGCGGACAAAATAACATGCACCCGCAAAGCTGATAATGATCAGTTCCTTACCTTGACGAAGCCACCAGAAGCTCAGAGCGAAGACCAGAATTTCGCTGATTGCCGCCAGAAAAAAAGACTGGCCTATTAGTGCTGCACTGCCGCCAAGATCGAGTAGGGTCACCCCTAAAAAGGTATCGTTCATTCTTGCCGGCACAGAGATAATGAACACCAGCAGCAGGAACAGCAGGGTCTCCTTATTGCTGAAAAAATGCCTGAGGCTGTTCAGCGTGACCGGTTTTCCCGATACCGGCGCATCTGGCATCTTCCAGCTGACTAGAAAGGCTAGCAGACAGCAGCCGGCAAACAGCAGGCCTAAACCGCGCGCCCCCAAATAATACATTACATAGCCGGTAAGCAGAGCCATGATGCCATATCCAAGTGCTCCATAAGTTCGGATAGAGCCATAGCTGATGCCACTAGCCTCAGCAATCCGGAAATTGAGGCTCTCTGTCAACGGATCGATCGGCATTAGAAAGAAATAGAGCAGCATCGCGAGCAGAACAAGCTGTATATAGCTGCTGGAGTCATACAGGAAGTAGCCGGTGATAGCTGAACATAGTAATAGCAGAAGAAGTACTTTGCGGATCGTCTTTGTCCGGTCACTGATCATCCCCCATAAAGGCTGGGCGATAATAGTGATGAACCCGCCTGTCCCGATGACCAGTCCAATCTGCGCCGGGGTCAGGCCCTGGTCATCTAAATAGACCGGCAGAAAGGGGATAAACATGGCCAGTAAGGCAAAATACAGAAAGTTAAAGCTTCGGAGCAGAATGGATGTGTTCATAGATTTAGGAACCCTCGCGTTTTTCATAGAATAATTTAATTAGAGGCAAGCCCAGTTATTGTATCATGCCTAAGAACTCCAAACAGCTTAGAATATGTTACACTTGGAATAATTCTAGTGAAAATGTAAGGAGAATGACGATGATCAAACTGGTGTCCTGGAATGTAAATGGTCTTCGAGCCTGTGTGGGCAAGGGTTTTAACGAGTACTTCAAAGAAAGTGCTGCAGATATCTTTTGTGTGCAGGAAACGAAGCTGCAGGAAGGCCAAATTGTCTTGGAGCAGGGCGAAGAGTATTACCAGTATTGGAATTATGCCCAGAAGAAAGGCTACTCCGGAACAGCCGTGTTTACGAGAATCAAGCCCATCTCTGTAAGATATGGTCTGGAAGAAGATTCCGAACCTGAGGGCCGGACGATCACTTTGGAATTTGACAGCTTCTATCTCGTAAATGTCTATACTCCGAATGCCAAAAGGGATCTGACACGGCTGGATTACAGAATGGAATGGGAGGACCGTTTCCGTACCTATCTGCTGGAGCTGGATAAACGCAAACCGGTCATCGTTTGCGGCGACCTTAATGTTGCCCACGCCGATATTGATCTGAAGAATGCCAAGTCTAACCGGGGGAACTCAGGCTTCACCGATGAAGAGCGTGGACGGATGACTATCCTGCTGGAATCGGGTTTTATCGATACCTTCCGCTATTTTTATCCGGATACAGAAGGAGCTTATACCTGGTGGTCCTATATGCCAAAAATTAGAGAGCGGAATGTCGGCTGGCGGATCGACTATTTCCTGGCCTCTTCACGGCTTGCGCCACAGCTGATAGATGCAGCCATAGATTGCAATGTACTGGGAAGTGACCATTGTCCGGTAGTGCTCACAATGAAGGGTCTGGAAGCTTAATAGATATCCAGTAAGGTATTATTACAAGAGGCCATGCATCCCTGTTAAGGAATGTCATAGCCTCTTGTTTGGTGAGAAGGTTTAAAAAGCTGCAATTTACTCTATGAGATAGCCTGCTAATGTAACCGGTTCGTTGGGGCCCATTGTCACATTGAAGGAATGGGTGAGTTGGATCGATTTCTCTTTCACGGTTATTTCTTCTGTGATGCAAAAAGGCGTTTCCACAAGCTGCATCGTCATTTGAAGTTTGTCCTCTGCCGCCCAGGTGAAACTGGCCATGATGGCATTGGCCCCCGAAGGGTTTGGAATAATATTTGCGGTGTTTGCTGTCCACTTTTCCCGTCCAAAAACTAGACTCTGCCGACCTGACTTTTCTTGAATAGTCAGGACTGCTTCATCCCCGCTAAAGGAAACTTCAAGTGTGTCGATGTCCAGCTCATTAGCTTCCAGTTTATAGACTTGAGCGCTCATGGAGCTTTCCAGGCTTGAAGACTGGATACATCGAGGCGGTTCAATCTGCAGTGTACTGAGCTGAGCAGCCAAGTCTGCGACTGCAGAAGGCTCCTCTTGAAGTAAGGGGGCAGATTTCATAGCCGGAAGCAGAAGCTCCCAGACAGCATCCATCACCTGCTGCGTATCATTCGTACCGCTCGTAATCACTACAACTGCATCCTGTTCCGGCATAACGATACAGAGCTGGCAAAAGGCGCCGTCTGCACGGAAGGCACCATGCCGGCAATTCCAGAACTGATACCCGTATCCTTGTGACCATTCTCCGCTGTCCGGGCTCCCATCACCATTCGCAATTTGCTTGGAGCTTGCAGCAGCGACCCATTCCCTGGAGAGAATCTGCCGATTATTCCACTGTCCCTGCTGTAAGTACAGCTGCCCGAATTTAGCGATATCTTCTGTAGTGAGATTTAACCCGTACCCTCCGATATTGATCCCGCGCGGACAGCTTTCCCAGGTAGGATCCTTAATGCCCAGCGGAGTGAACAGCCTTGGACCGAGATACTCCAAGAGTGTCTGGTTGGTTACCTTTTGCAGAATGGCAGAGAGCATATAGGTAGCTCCGGTATTATAGAGGAAATATGTACCGGGTACCTCCTCAACCGGAAGCTGAAGAAAGGCTCTGACCCAATTGCCTTCATGGGACTGCAGCATGTCGGTCATTGTATCCATGGTGTGGCCGGTACCCATCATCAGCAAATGGCTGATGTTCATCTGTGACAGGTTATCACCAGGCTCTGCGGGGGATTCGTCAGGAAAAAAGGAAACCACCTTATCTTCCAGAGATAAGAGCTGTTCTGAAACTGCCAGTCCGATGGCCGTAGCGGTGAAGCTTTTGCTGAGTGAAAACAGCATGTGAGGAAGTTCAGGTCTGTACGGAGACCACCAGCCTTCTGCAACAACATGGCCATGCCTTAGTAACATCAGGCTATGCAGCTCGATGTTCAGGTTCTTAATCCGGTCCAGAAATGCAGATACAGCGGTTGAGCGGATACCTTGTTCCTCGGGAAGACTTCTTGGCAATGGAGATAAAGTTCCGGTAATGTTCATGTTCACAGCTCCTCGTGGGATGAATGAATAAAGTGCTTGTTTATTTAGACAGGCGGGGCGGGAAGCGCCGCTTTGACGCCTGTTCAAATCCATATGCGATCGAGATCAACGTCGGCTCACAAAAGGCCGTGCCGGAGAAGGTGACGCCATGGGGGCCTTTGGTAAGATATCCTCCTGGTGTAACGATTCCATTGGCTGCAAAGCCAGCAGGAACTGTGATGAGCGGATAGCCTGCTCTGGCAGCCAGATCTGTTCCGTGAAATCCGGGGAACATCAGGGCATCCAGCCGGTATTCCTTTATGGCGTAATCTATTCCATGATCACGTGCCTGACCGCGGGATAGGCGAAGCTGTTCAAGGTACATTTCTTCCGTTATACCTTCTCCGGACTGTTCCAGCCATTCTAGCGTGCCTTGCCCGTATTTCAGAGCTTTTTCACTATGGAGTTTATTATAGGCGATAAGCTCGCTTAAACTATGTACGGGTATGGACTCGGCAAGTCCGGCCAGATATTGATTCAGGCCTCTTTTAAACTCATATTGCAGCATGACCGGGCTCCATTCACTGTTAAGACAGGGAAGCTCAATGGGATCAACAATCACAGCGCCTTGTTGTTCAAGAAGCTTAATCGCTTCTGCCATAATAGCCAAAACCTCTTCATCGAGCTCCTGATAGATAGCCCTAGGGATACCGATCCGTACCCCTTGTATATACGCTGCATCCAAAAAAACCGTGTAATCTGCTATTCTTCCCTCCCGGGCTGTTCCGGACACTTGAGTGTCTACTTCATCCAGTCCGGTCATCGCTCCCAGCAGGACCGCTGCATCAGAGACTGTCCTGGCCAGTGGTCCTGCGGTATCCTGGCTGCCGATGCCGGGAATGATTCCAGCCATGCTGACAAGTCCCGCGGTTGGTTTAATCCCTACGATACAGTTCTGGCTGGCCGGACCGATAATCGAGCCGGAAGTTTCCGTCCCTACAGCCGCGGCAATGAGATTAGCAGCAACGGAAGCCGCACTTCCGGAGCTTGAACCCCCTACAAACAGCTCACCTGGTCCGTATGGGTTGAGGACGAGCCCGCCGCGTGAACTGTACCCGGCCCACATCCCGGGAGCCATAAAATTAGCCCATTCTGTCATATTGGCTTTCCCGAGAATAATGGCACCTGCTGCGCGCAGCCGGCTGATGACCGCAGCGTCCTTAGCTGCCGTTGACTCTGCCAACGCTATAGACCCTGCACTAGTGTACAGTTTATCTGCTGTGTCTATATTGTCCTTGATTAGCAGCGGAATGCCGTGCAGGCTGCTGCGGACTCCCGATAGTACCCGCTCTTTATCAAGCTGGCGGGCAATATCCAGTGCATCGGGATTGAGCTCCAGCACGGAGTTAATGACAGAATCATACCTGTTGATCCTGTCCAGATAAAGACTCACCAGTTGTTCAGCAGTTAACGAGCCTTTGTTCATTTCATCCTGCATGGCAGCGATATCTGCTTCAATAATCCATTCCTGCCAATCCAGGCTGCCGTCCTTAGTGTTTAAGTTAGTCTTAAATTGGTTCACCTGATCGATTCTCCTTTTCCTGTAAGGGATAACGACAACTCTACTGTGTCTGCCTGCTGCTGTTTCTCAGGCCAGGTAATGATATTCCGGGTCCGGCTTAATCGTTCGTAGAACAGCGGCTCCTTCTTAAACATACTGATAATTAGATGAATGAGGAACAGCAGATCTGCCAGCAGCACTATCCCACGGGTCGGACCGGATATATCCGGACTAAGGGTGTTTACCCATGCCGAATTAAACAGCAGAATATTCATGCCGAGCGTAACTCCGTAGAGCAGACCGTATCTTAGGAAAATCATCCATGGCCGGAGGCTGCTGCTGCAGCCCTCTACCCGGATACGTACAATCCATTTCCCAAAGGTCTGTCCCCGAGTCCAGCAAGGAATCAGCAGGAAGTATACCCCAATTACGATCCATAAAGGGTAGGGAACCGGGAACAGGCTTAGTATACCGGCAGCGGTCAGCCATACACAGGTGTCCAGCATAAAAGCGATGCCCCTGCGGGTATAGGTGACACGTTTTGTACTAAGATTCGTCCTGCTGTCCAGTTGTTCGATCCGGGGCAGCAGTCCCGAAATCCGGAGTGCAATTCTGAATCCGGCAATTCCGCCAAGTGTATTGGTAATCAGGTCATTGACATCAAAAATCCGGTACGGATTATCAAAGAAACCGTATACGCCGGTGATTTGCGTTATTTCAAACGATAATGAAAGCATAAAGGAGAGCAGAATACACACTACCCAGCGGGTGCGGAAATAGTAGCCCAGGAATATGCCGAAAGGAACGGTCAAAAGGACATTGAATAAGGCTTGAAAAAAGGCGGGGTTGCGCAAAACCGTCAAATAGGTGGACGGCTGGTCAACCGATAAACTGCTGCTCTGCAGAATTTCTCCGATAAATTGCAGCGGCACAACCTGAATACTGCTTCCTGATAAAGGCAAATTGTGCCTGGACGAAGGAAAGGGCAGCATAATCAGATAAAAGGCATTCAGCAAATAGAGCAGCAGCAGATAAAGCGCTAACGCCCGAAGCTTGTGGATATAGCCGTGCCGCCGGTATTGGACGATCAGGAAGGGCAATGTAAAGAGCATTGCCGCGACCGGAAAAGACATAAAGGCATAGGAGATCGGAAACAGATACGAAGTAAACATGGCCCACCTGCTGTCAACAAATTTGGCGGAGTATCCATCATTTTACCGGCAGCTTAGCTTAGGTAATCTGAATAAATGCTCTGCAGTCCGCTAGACGCTGATTACATCCGGATTCACTGCAGGTAACCACTATTATTATAGGATTATCTGGAAACCGGCTCTATGTATTTAATCAATATATTTAATCTCTCCGGCATACATATGTCAGGAGAGGAGCGTGAGCAAGAATGGAAAAGAAAGTGCAGCAATACTATAAACTGAAGTCCAAACAGAAGGATATCGAGAAGGAGCTGGCTGAACTTAGACAGGAGATTCTGGCCTATTGTGCGGATCAGGGGGAGACGGAGAAGATAATCGGCAGCTATAGAGTGAAGCTCGTCACGCAGAACCGCAAAGAATATGATGATGAAAAGCTCTACAACCGGCTTGCTGACCCGCAGGTGTGGCGGCTGCTCTCCAAGGCGGACCCGTCGAAGGTTGCAAGTCTGGTGAAGCTTAATGTGATTGCTGAAGAGAAGCTGGCGGATACGTTCACGGTGAAGGAAGTTACTTTATTGCAGGTGGATAAACAGTAGGGCAGAAATAGATTTTTAAGAGGCGGTTCTTAAGCAGAACTGCCTATTTCTTTTGTCTCATAAATTTCCGGTCAAAGTACAATTAATCGCCATAGCTCTCATTTTGCGTTAAAATAGCTACTGGAGCTTTTTTTGAGGATAGCAAGATACCAATAGATCAGTCAGAGATGGAGGAAATGAAATGATCAAGGATTTTGAGTTGATGCTCGAGAAGTATGCGGATCTGGTAGTAAAGGTTGGAGTGAATGTGCAACCAGGGCAAGTGCTGATGATTCATTCGCCTTTGGAAACGGCCGAGCTTACGCGCCTGATCGTAGGAAAAGCCTATGAAGCCGGTGCAAAATATGTAATGGTGGACTGGGATGACGAGGCGGTTACGCGTATCCGTTACGAGAAGGCGCCAGAGGATTCTTTCGGTTATTACCCGCAGTGGCATGCCGACATGCTCGAAGGGTTCGCCGAAGAGGGCGGAGCCATTTTACATATTAAAGTACCTGATCCTGAGCTATTCCGCGGGATTGATTCCGCTAAGGTCTCCACAGCCGTCAAAGCAGCAGCCATAGCCCGCAAGAAATACCAGAATTATACGCGCAGCAATAAAATTAGCTGGTCGCTGATTAAAGCGCCGACACGTGCCTGGGCGGATAAAGTATTTGCGGATCTTCCTCAGGAAGATCGTATTGATGCGATGTGGGAAGCTGTTTTCCAGATGAACCGTGTAGGAGCTGAGGACCCGGTAGCTGCGTGGCGTGAGCATATTGCCCAGCTGAAGCAGAGCCAGGACCGGATGAATGCCAAGCGGTACAAAGGTCTGCATTACCGTGCACCAGGCACGGACCTGCATGTGGAACTGCCAGAGGGCCATCTTTGGCGCGGCGGCGGCGGCGAGAATGGCAGTGGTGTGTATTTTGTAGCGAACATGCCTACAGAGGAAATTTATACTATGCCGCTGCGGACTGGGGTTAACGGCACTGTAACTAGCACACTTCCGCTGAATCTGAATGGCCGCCTTGTAGACGGGATTACGTTTACCTTTACTGATGGCAAGGTTACTGCCTATGATGCTGTTTCCGGACGTGAGCATCTGACCTCTCTGCTGGAGACCGATGAAGGAGCGTCTTATCTGGGTGAAGTGGCTTTAGTACAGCATGATTCACCCATTTCAAGACTGAACAGAGTGTTCTATAACACCGGTATTGATGAAAATGCCTCCTGCCATTTTGCGCTTGGCAGCGCGTATCCGGTAAATATTGAGGGCGGTGTAGGTTTAAGCAATGAAGAACTGCTGGAACGCGGCGCGAACGTCAGCCTGACCCATGTTGATTTCATGATCGGCTCAGCTGAGCTGGATATCGACGGTGAGCTGGCTGATGGAACCATCGAGCCTGTGTTCCGCAAAGGGAACTGGGTGCTGTAACGATTATCTGACTAGTTAACTATTCATATGATAGAGCCGTTCCCGATGGGAAGGGCTCTTTTTTTGCCAGGGGATTAATTAGTGAATTTACATAAAGGGAAAACCGTTTGTGGACACGCTCCGTCTTATACTTTGTAAGGATTGAGAGAGGAGGGGCAAGATGACGATGTCGGGCGTGGAGATGAAAAGATTAACAGAGTCTTCATCCAATGCTGAGATGCAGTTGTATGAATCCGTAATGGAGCATAGTGATCAGCTCTATCAGATTGCCTACAGCTATTTGGGCAACCGGGCCGATGCGCTGGAAGCATTGCAGGAGACAACCTGCCGGGCATGGATCAAGCGGAAGACACTCAAGGAACCCAGGGCCTTTAAAGCCTGGATCATCCGGATTCTGATCTATGTCTGTATCGATGAGCAGCGGAGAAGGAAACGAAGTGTGCCTACACCTGACGAGTATATGCATGAATCCATTACTGAGACTGATACCGGCCGGATAGAAATGCTCTGGGCTCTCGAACAGGTTAAGCCGAAATACCGCCATGTACTGCTGCTCAAATATTATAATGATATGACGCTGGGGGACATTGCTGAATTGTTGAATAAGCCTGAGGGGACCATCAAAACCTGGCAGCACAAAGGATTGAAGCAATTAAGAGGCATTATGAAGGATCGGGGGGATTGGAATGATTAACAGCAGAGAAGAACAGGCCATGCTGTCGGATGCAGCCCGTCTTCAGCGGCACATTCAAGCGGAGCTAAGCAGCAGTGACTTAAGGATTGCTGTTCAGAGCGGAATGGAGCGGGGCATCCGGAATAGTAAACGGTCTGCGCTAACGAAAGGCTCTTTGTTCGGGTTGGCAGCTGCCGCAGTAATCGCTATTTTGCTGTTTATAATCCCTATCATACACGAAGAACCTCGGACAGCGGTGGTCCCGCAAACTGTCAATTGGGGAGAGCTGCAGGCCTTTAAGGAATTAAATTCTTATGATATTGATGCAGCAACTTTAGAATCCGCAATCCGCAACGATTACATCCAGCTTATTAACAAAAGCGCAGAAACTCAGGGCTACAGGATAACACTGAACGCAGTAACGGCAGATGAGAATAGAATCCTTATTCTGTATACTGCCATAACGGAAGCAGACCAGGAGGTATACAACGTCAGTAGCAGCAGGATTTTGAATACCCAGACCCGAAGTTACCTGACGTCAGCCGGTGGGATGGGCGCTCATGACAAAGTGTTAGGCCAGGACAATTATCATAAGTTTTACGGGAAGACCGAGATTGTACTGGACCGGAGCAAACCATTTCCTAAGGATTTACAGGCGGAGTTTCAGATTGCTTCGGTGAACCCCGGGAAGATGGATGATCCCAAGACAGGGACCATCATGGCAGATATGCATTACTCACCAAGACTCAAGATTAGCTTCACACTGGATCCTAAGTTTAAAGCAACGTCCACAAAGATCCTTTATCCTAAAAAGTCATTTATCTTGAATGGGCATGAAGTCGAATTAAGCCGGGTTGAAATGTCTCCATTAATGATCCGCATCTATGTTGCTTTAAAGAACGCGGAGGAGAATCAGTGGGAAGTTAGGCAGAAGGTATTTGAAGCTGTCCTCAAAGCAGATATTAAGTCCAAGACTGAAAATGGCACACAGGATCTACCCATAGTCTCTGGAACCGGAACGGAGGACGGGTTTGAGAAGCTGTTTGCCAGTAATCTGTTGGATAATCCGGAATCTCTCCTACTGGAGCTTACGACAAAAACAAGTGATGAAGCAGTGAAAGTGAGGCTTGACCTTTCAAAATAGAAGGGAGGCCTTTTAGAGTCAGACTGATTCTCATCAGTCTGACTCTAAAAGAGGATATGATATCATTGAATACCCATATACGGAATGGTTAGCTCCTCGGCAAAAACGGCGGTGCCTGTAATGGCAACCTCATTCCGGTTTGTGTTAACTGTTACCCTAACGCTGCCATTGCGTCCGATCTCCTGTCCTTGCTCAATGAGCAGCTCCAGATGTTCCTGATCCGGACGGATGTATTTGCTATAATATGCTCCCATTACACCGGAGGCGGTTCCTGTTACCGGGTCTTCAATGGTGCCTGAGTAGGGGGAAGAGAAGTGCCGGCCATGCATGTCCGCCTCAGCAGCGTAGGTTTCCAGGCAAAACGGATGCACGGAAGCATGCGGCAATTCTTTTAAAATATCTGGGAAGCGGTTATTATCCGGGGACATTCGTTTGAAGGCCCCGAGAGAACGAATAGGGAGCAGAAGCGTCCATAACCCCGTGCTGCCATACAGGATAGGAAAGCGTGGATCAATATCTTCCGCCCCCAGACCAAGACAAGCGGCCAAGTCGGCAGATGGGCCGTTGAAGGGCATGAATTCCGGTGCTGCCTGCTGCATGGTAATCAAAATTTGATTGGAGTGTTCCTCTTCGATACGAATGGGCAAAATGCCCGCTTTTGTTTCAATGGTTATTCCGGATTGTTCCCCAAGAAGTCCTTTGGTTTTCATAGCATAGATAGTGGCAATAGTGGCGTGACCGCAGAGGTTGACTTCATGGCCAGGTGTGAAATAACGGATTCTCATATCGGCCAGGCTGGAAGGCAGGAGAAAGGCTGTTTCATTAAATCCTACTTGTTTGGCTATGGACTGCATTTGTAACTCTGTGAGTTCAGAAGCGTTCAAAACGACCCCTGCCGGATTCCCCATACCCGCCTCTCTACTAAAAGCATCCACGTGATATACTGTTACCCTGCTCATCAGAACCTCCTATTTACTCCCGTTGTTGAATCTGAATACCAGCTTTGTTCCGTCAAAGGTTTCTTCAACAGCTTCGTGGTAATCTCCCTTTGTATAACCAGCTACAGTCTTGCGCCAAAATTTCTGTCCGGTTATATTTTTTGTGGCCGGATTGGTGTACAGCTCCCACACCCCTGCAAAACGTTCAAATACCCGAAGCGCGGCTTGTGCTGCGAGTCCTGTCCCTCTAAACGGCAGAAGTACAAAAAATTCGTTTACGAAAAAATCCACACCTTTTGCACAATGAGGCGGGGTGGCTATAAGCGCGAATCCCGCCGGGACAGAGCCAGCCTTGAACAAAAAAGGAAATAGGATTCCCGGCTTCTCCCACCATATATTTTGCACATCATATTGCTGTGCCAAAGTCCGGATCTCCGGTTCATCTTCAAAAATCCCATGCGGGTTCATCACGGTTCCTTCAGTAAATCCATAATGGCCGGATAGGTCATGGAGATAGAGCGGATAAAGATTTTTAATGATATGCGCTTCATGCTGTTCAGCCGGTTCAACGGTCAGGTTCATGATTTTCCTGCTTTCTGTAGTAGTTAGTCTTTATTTCCAAGTGTATAGACGCTTAAATGCCTGAGCAAGTGATTGTTTATTTTTAATTAAGAAATACTTGGTGAAGCGGGAGTGACATTGATAACAATTATCAATTAGAATGAAACATAGATTGAATTTCACTATAATTGCCTAGGCGGAGAGAGACTCTCCCAGCTCATTAGCTCATTGGAAGCCTAAGCGATGTTCATTCAGACCAGATCTATTGTTGTGGAGAAAGGAAACAGTGATAAGGTCATTGAGAAATTCAGTGCACCGGGTGCACTGGAAGAAATGCCGGGACTCATTGATATCAGCGTAATGCTCAATGAGAAAAGCAAAGACAATGAGGAGGTGCTGCTGCTGAACCGCTGGGAATCAGAAGACGCGTGGAAGAACTGGGAGAAAAGCGATGCGCATATCCAGGGCCACCGCAACAGCAGAGGACAGGAGAAACCGGCTTTTATCCTCAGTACAACCGTAAATATGTATGAGGTGCAGAAGGTAAAAGAGGGTAAGGTTTTCGGCACATAGGTTTGTTTACAGGTGATGATGCAGCAGGTTTGAAGTATCATTTATTTATGGATCAAAACCAAAATTAGCGGTTGAAAAATGAAACGGAGATAAACCGTGGATAGAAATGGAAAAACATCTGTAAATTCAGTATTATTGTAAGTCCGACCTCAACAAGGTTATAACAGTCTGAAATTATTGATAATAGTTATAAAAAATGTTTCACACTTGTGAAATTGTATAATTATATTAATGACTTTATAGTCTTATTGATTATTTTTTTGTCTGTATGACTATAAAAATCAAGGCTCAGTTGTAGAGAGCTTCTGAGCCTTGATACATAAAGGTTATTAATATACTACTAGATGGAGTCTGTAAAATATATTGTGTAAACTCTCAAACCCATTAAAATGGAAGTAAGAGAAAGGTTGGGGAGAACACATGGGACTTTGGACAAAACAACAGTTACGGGAATTTATTAAGGAAAACAACTTGGTAAGCGCACAGGATGCGCAGAATGCTCTAAAAGAGCTATTTGCGGAGACGATTCAGGAGATGCTGGAAGCCGAAATGGACACTCATTTAGGCTACGGAAAGCATGAAGTGAAGGCGAAGCTCACGCCAAACAGCCGTAACGGAAAGAGCCGTAAAACGGTTGTCAGTGAGTACGGGGAACAGGAAATCGCTATCCCTCGTGACCGTCTGGGTGAGTTTGAGCCACTTGTCGTCAAGAAGCATCAGTCGAACGTAACCGGCATCGAAGAGCAAATCATCGCTCTGTACGCCAAAGGGATTAGTACCCGAGAAATTCAGGATCACCTGGGGCAGATGTATGGCATTGAGGTGTCGCCTACGCTCATTTCCAATGTCACAAATAAGATTGTTCCTCTCATTAAAGAATGGCAGAATCGGCCTCTGCAAGGCGTTTACGCTGTTGTCTATCTGGATGCGATCCACTTCAAAGTCAAGCAAGACGGGGCCATTATCAACAAGGCTGCCTACATGGTCATTGGCATTGATCTGGACGGAAACAAAGACGTGCTGGGCATGTGGATTGGTGAGAACGAGTCCTCCAAGTTCTGGCTCAGCGTGCTGAATGAACTCAAGAATCGTGGAGTGGGGGACATTCTCATTATCTGCGTGGATAACCTGTCCGGGTTCTCTCAAGCGATTGCGGCCTGCTATCCCCAAACTGAAATCCAGAAGTGTATTATTCACCAAATCCGCAGCTCTACACGGTACGTGTCTTACAAGGATATTAAGAAGGTGACCGCCGACTTAAAGCCTATATACAAGGCAGCTACCGAGGAAGGTGCCTTGCTTGAACTCGACCGTTTTGAGGAAGTCTGGGGGGCGAAATATCCCCTCATTATCCGTTCGTGGCGGACGAATTGGGACGAACTTGCTACTTTTTTCAAGTACCCGCCTGAGATACGTAAACTGATTTACACCACCAATATGATTGAGAGTTACCACCGTCAGCTTCGTAAAGTAACCAAAGGAAAGAGCATCTTTCCTACCGATGAAGCTCTGCTAAAAATGCTCTATCTGGCCACCGTCGATGTCACTCGAAAATGGACTGGACGTGTCCAAAACTGGGGCCAAATGCTGCTCCAGCTTTCGGTATTTTTCCCAGACCGGGTCGGTCAACACTTGCGTTAGATTCGCGACTTCCCCCTCGGGGGAATCTGTGCTTAAAAGAGTTTACACAAAATTATTGACAGACCCGACATTTTCCATTTTGCCCAGCCATATGCATATCCACCTGTAATATATCCAGGATTATATGTACCTGTCTCGGTAATAAAGTATGCTGGATTCCAATTATTATGTCCTTGACCAATAGTTAAGTTCTTAGTTGCAACACTTCCATCATGTTCCCACTTCATATCAGTGATTAATCTAGAAGTTGTTATTCCAGCTATACCAATTTCCGCCTCTGAATGTAAAGTTATTACTCCAGGCACTGCTAACAATTGTTGAGAGTTTGCATCTGTAATTGTTTCAAACTTGCTAATAGTTACAGGAAGAGTGATATCATCCACTACAACGTTTTTTGTACGTACTCCATTTTCTTCTTGTTTGATAGCATTCGAAACAGTACTACCATATTCAGGTGAATATAAGAATTCAACAAATGCTTCTTGTTGCTCTGGAGCAAGATTATTGAATTGATCTAGAACCGTAGCAGCACCACTATCACCGCTATCAATTAACCCAGTCAAATATGAAGTGTAATTTTCCTTAGTATTCTGGATTTCTTCAGCGCTAACGGTGTTTTGAAACGGAAAGACCATAATTAAAGCAATGATGTAAATGAGAGAAATTTTAATACCTTTTCTTGTAATGTTTTGCATTTTTTTGCCTCCCTTGGTAGAATGGTTACAATAAAATAATACCAAATGTTCTATGGATGTAAATGGTATTTTTAGAAATATAATATAATTGGAGGGATTTATATGAGTAAAAAAGTAAAAATGATCTTAACAATCATTATAGGTTTGTTACTAATCCTTGTATTACTTTATTTTCTTTCAACTGGTAGTCCTGGGAGTACCACAATAGAGAATCGCTGAAATTAGGATGATTTTGTTTATTTCATCACTGTCGCTGGACGAATGCGATCGTAGAAGGACGGCATAATCGTATTAAAGCGTATCAACGTCGACACTATTTCACGCGCAATCGTCGATGTTACAAAGCTGGGATTTTAATCGAATGCAATAGGCAACGTTTATTAGGGTGAAAATATCAACCGCCAATTATTAGGTTGAGCCTTATTTATACTATAAAAATTGAAAATGAAAATATACACTTGGAAAAAAGTGCGGAGGGGAATTTTGGAACTGTAAGAGCGGTAGCGTCCGCCTTTGTCTTCGGATTTCTACGCTAATAGCGTTTAAAATCAAATAAAGAAATCTGAAGACAACAGCGGCTGGAAGTCCAAACATTCTCTGTAGACACTCTAATCCAAAATAGAAAGTACAAAATTTCAACTGAAATTGCTAATGAATATATTTGATATTTCTCGCTACCTCCAGAAAGAGCGGAAGAATGGTTTCTTTGTTACTGCTGAAATACGAAAAGTAGATCATCATTGCTGGAGCGCTGTCATGCCCCAATACAAAGCCATCCGTCCTTCGCCACTTGTTACCTTCACTCGCACTCCCAATGTATTCCTCATATTGCGTTAAGTCCTCGTCCATAAACAGAACATCACCGCCAAACGGAGTGATTCATGCGGATTCTCCGGATCTGTGAGCCTTTCCACCTCAGTGAGGGAAATAAACTCCGATTTGTTCATTCCCACCTCGGAACCATCCTCATACATGAATTCTTTCATACGATCAGGGATATAGAACCCGTAGGGGTGAAGATCTATTTTAACAAACGTTGCGGGATATTCCTTTCCGGCAATGCTCAATACCTTTTCCTCTCCTGAATAGGAGAGATCATGAATCAGCTTTTATTTTGGGGGTCGCAGTTGCTGCAGGAGCATCGGTCGGCAGGATCACCTCATCATTGACTGGTACCTGTGCAGTAGAAGCAGATGGAGCAGTAAGCTTGGATTGACCGGAGTTGGAGCAGCTGATCAGGGCGATAAGAGAACAGATGCTGCAGAATTTTAAGAGCATGCGCATAAAAATGACCTCCGTGTTTAATTTTAATACATAGATAAAAATGTAAAAATATACACAAGGATTATATACCCTACAGTAGAGGGAAGAACAAAGCGGATCAGGATCATTCCTGTGCTGTATAAATTCGATCCTATTAGTTACACTTTATCCTCCGGCTGGGATACGGGAAAAGTTTTTAGCTCAGCTACTTGAAATCGCTAACACATAGAATTATAATGAGTTTATCGAAACGATTCGAATTAATTATTCGATGAATTAGTTATATGTTCAGCAGCGGCACTCATTCACGATTGAAAACGACTAAAATGTCGATTTATTTTCTGGGTAATTGGTTAATAGTATCTGTGATGAAGGTGTGAACGCGAAAAACAACGAATAGACTCGAATTTTTTTTCGATAATAATCGAAACGTTTCGATGTAAGGGCTTTAATCATAGTAATCTTACGTTTGGCTCACACTAAAACAGGGGTGAAAGAGAATGAAAAAGAAAACTGGCTTTACCATTGCTTCACTGCTACTCAGCTTCTCCTTGGTTGCAGCAGGCTGCGGCAACTCGAACAATTCCGCTTCCGGGGACAGCAAGACTTTGAAAGTATGGTTCATGGGTACTTCGGATACCGTAAAGCCGATTGCCGAAATGTATGAAGCGAAGAATCCTGGAATTAAAGTAGATGTTCAAGCGATTCCTTGGGATACTGCCCATGATAAATTACTGACAGCTGTAGCTTCCAAGAACGGTCCTGACGTTGTCCAGATGGGAACAACCTGGATTCCGGAATTTGCGGCTGCCGGAGCCCTCAAGGATATGTCTCCTTATATCGAGCAGTATCCAAGTATGAAAGCGGACAACTTCTTCGACGGGGCTGTTCAAACTACCCAGTACGAAGGTAAGACGGTCGCTGTTCCGTTTTATGTTGAAACCCGTGCAATGTTCTACCGGACCGATCTGCTCAGCGGTGTAGGCTATCCTGAAGGACCGAAAACCTGGGATGAGCTGAAGGATGCCAGTAAGAAGCTGGTCGAAAAAGGCGGAGCCGGTCATTATGCCCTGCCTATTGAAGGAAAAGACTCCATCTACCCAGTCATTTTTGCCTGGCAGAACGGAAGTGAAATCATTGACGAGAACCGTCAGCCACAGTTCAATCAGCCGGCATATGTAGAAACGGTTAACTTCCTGAAGAGCTTCTATGATGAAGGGTTGTCTCCAAAAGGGACGGACCTGGATACCGTTGCAGCATTTAAAGACGGCACGATGGGGATGTTCATCAGCGGTCCTTGGATGATCCAGACGGTGAAAGAGAAGGCTCCGGAGATTGACGGCAAATGGGCAGTAACTACGCTTCCGGCGAAAGTAACCAATACTTCGTCCATCGGCGGTGCCGATCTGTCGATCTTCAATTACAGCAAAAACCCGGACGAAGCCGCTAAGTTCATAGCTTTCATGGCTGAACAGGAAGCACAGCTGAAATACTATGAAACTTCTAACTCCATGCCTGCTCTGAAGGCTGCCTGGACGAATGAAGCGCTTAGTGATCCGATGATTGCCGCTTTCGGCAAGCAGCTGGAAAATTCACGTCCTGCTCCAACGGTGAAGGAATATGAGGAAATTGCCCAGGCGGCAATGGCTGCTTTTGAACAGATTACTATTGGCGGCGCCGATACACAAACCGAACTGGATAAACTGAATGATAAGGCCAACGAGCTCCTTGGCAATAAATAATATCTGATTTTCCTTCAGGCGGACTGCCGGGATCTCCATCTGAGGTTCCGGCAGTAGGCTTGTTTCTCTTCCCGAAGGACGAAAGTGAAAGAACGTGAAAGGGTGTGAGGCAAGAGAGTTCATTTGTGAAGCAATGGAACAAGCATAAGTATCCTTATATGTTTATCGCTCCGGCAGTTCTTCTGCTGACGCTTTTCTCCATTATTCCGATTATTATTGCACTGGTAATCAGCTTTACGGATATGGATCTGGTGGGGCTTGCGGATTATTCGAACATTCGTGGCGTTGGATTCAGCAACTATATTGATATTTTCAAGGATCCGATTTTCCTCAAATCAATGTACAATACGCTAATTTATGTGGTGATTGGAGTTCCGCTTGTTGTGATGGCCTCGATGGGTGTTGCCCTGCTGCTCAATTACGGCTCCGGCTGGCTGTTCAAAAGCTTCCGGGTCATCTATTATATGCCATCCATCACCAACATTGTGGCGGTAGCAGTGGTGTGGGGTTATTTGTACAACGGCTGTTACGGCTTATTTAACTATGTACTCTCCTGGTTTGGTTTGCCGGCGCAGCAGTGGCTTCAGGACCCTGTTCTGGCTAAATTATCTCTGATTCTGCTGGCGTTCTGGAAATCCATCGGACTCAATATGATCATTTTCCTTGCTGCACTGCAGGGGATTCCGCGCTCTTATTACGAAGCGGCTGAAATCGACGGTGCGACCGGCTGGAAAAAGCTGCGCTATATTACCGTTCCTTTGCTTGGATTCGCTACTTTCTTTGTGACCATTACGACTTTGATCGGCTGGATTCAATTCTTCGAAGAACCGCTGGTAATGACCAAGGGCGGCCCGCTGAACGCGACCATGTCTATGGCGCTTTTCATTTACAACAACGGGTTCCAGCTGAGCAAATTCGGCTACGCAGCCTCGGGTTCGTTCGTGCTGTTCATTATCATCATTATCGTGACACTGATTCAATTCGCGGTCAAAAAGAAAGAAGTAGAATATTAAGCTTCCGCTAGTGCTGAAGGCTTAAGAAGGAGGGAACTGGCATGGCACTCAGAATGAAAAAACTGGAAAAAGGAATCATGATCGCGCTGCTTGTTATCGGAGGACTGCTGATGATGGTGCCGTTCATTTGGATGATTGGGTCATCCTTTAAGCCTGAGAATGAATTTACGGTCATTCCGCCGTCACTATTTCCGAATCACCCAACGTTTAACAACTACCGTGATTTGTTTGTGAAAATGGACTTTCTGATTTATTTGAAGAACACGCTGATTATCGTGCTCTGTTCATTTGTTGGACTGTTCCTGAATGCGATGGCAGGTTATGCCTTTGCTAAATTTGATTTTCCAGGTAAAAACAAATTCTTTTATGTGATAC
This sequence comes from Paenibacillus tianjinensis, assembly GCF_017086365.1. Classification (NCBI taxonomy): domain Bacteria; kingdom Bacillati; phylum Bacillota; class Bacilli; order Caryophanales; family Paenibacillaceae; genus Paenibacillus; species Paenibacillus tianjinensis. The sequence goes on from NZ_CP070969.1 coordinate 2,656,707, forward strand.
TTGCGACGATGATGATTCCGGGTCAGGTTACCATGATTCCGACCTACCTGATTATCAATCAGATGCATCTGGTGAATACGATGGCGGGGATTGTACTTCCGGGTCTCGTAGGCGCGTTTGCGATCTTCCTGTTCCGCCAGTTTATGACCACGATCCCGATGGATCTGCTGGAGGCGGCAAGATTGGATGGAGCGGGCGAGCTGCGGATCTTTTTCCAGCTGATGGTGCCGATTGTGAAGCCGGTATTTGCTGTTCAGGGGATATTAACCTTTATCGGGGCATGGAACAGTTTCCTGTGGCCGCTGATTATTGCCAATGACGAGAAACTGTACACCTTATCGGTCGGCTTGTCGCTTTTGAAAGGCCAATATGGTACAGCTTTTGGTCTGCAAATGGCGGGTGCTGCATTTATGGTTGTTCCGATCATAATTATATTTATCTTCTTCCAGAAGCACATCATAGAAGGATATACGATCTCTGGCATAAAATAGTATATAGAAGCATATTGCAGTGCTGAGGAAGGATTGAACAGGATGGCAACGATCAAGGATGTGGCAAAGCTGGCAGGGGTGGCATTGTCGACGGCCTCCTATGCGATGAGCGGGGACAGTAAAGTCAGCGCAAAAACAAGAGAAAAGGTGCTGGAAGCGGCACGGCAGCTCAATTATCAAAAAAATGGTTTTGCCATGGATTTGAAACGTAGCCGCACCAACACAATCGCACTTATTCTAAGGGACCTGTCAGGTCCATATTATTCGGAATTAATCCGCAGCATTCAAGATGTGGCCTTGTCCAACGCCTATGATCTGATTGCCTGCAGTTCAATGGGCGGAAAAGAATCAACCGCAGTCAGATACATGCTGGAGAAACGCGTAGACGGGGCAATCGTGCTGGCCCATAACATTACAGATGAAATCCTGCATGCTGCGGCGGGACCGCGTTTTCCAATCGTGGCGATGGACCGTCTGATTAGCGGCGAAGGCCTCATTAACGTGGTGGTAGATGGTGAACAGGGGGGCTATAGTGCAACCCGGCACCTGATCGAAAAAGGGCATAGCTCCATCGCTTACATCAGCGGACCTGTCGATTCCTATGACAATGCACTGCGTTATCAGGGATTCTCCCGGGCGATGCGCGAAGCCGGACTGACCGAGAAGGCAAAATGGAAGCTAAGCGGGAACTTTGTGCGTGAAGGCGGTTATAAAGCGACCAAAATGATGCTGATGCAGGGCGAAATGCCCTCAGCGGTATTTTATGCCAATGATGAAATGGCGGTCGGGGGATTGAAAGCACTGGAGGAAGCAAAAGTTTCGGTGCCGGGTGACATTTCGGTTATCGGATTCGACGATATACAGCTGGCTGAATACATTCAGCCTTCGCTGACCACCATCCGCCAGCCGATGTACGAGTCCGGTTCTCTGGCGGGACATCTGCTCTTTCAGATGCTTAACGGAGACCTGGTCAATGATTTCTATAAGCTTAAGATTGAGCTGATTGAACGGAAGTCGGTTAAAACCTACAACTAGTCGGTGATGACATGGCTTGGCTTATAGCTGATGTCTTGAGGCTCCAGCTGAATGCTCCGCTCTGGGAGAGCGGGGCAGCGGTACCGGACTAGTCTGTATAAGCAGTGATTTATCGAAAATAAGTGAAACGTTTATGAAATTAACACAATTAACATTAATAACAACTTATAAATAAAGGGATATGGAGAAAGAAACGATTCGATATTGTTCGACTCGGTGGAGGGATTACAACTATGACTGAGCATCTGTATAACAAATATGTAAAGAACATGACATTGGAAGAGAAAATAGCCCAGCTGCTGCAGCTTGCAGCTCCCTTTTATGACGAGCCGGGTGATCATTCGGAGATTACCGGCCCCATGGAAGAGCTCGGCATTCAAAGCGAAACAGTACGTAATGCGGGTTCTGTACTCGGGGTAGCCGGAGCAGCCAAAATGATGGCTGTACAGAAAGCTCATCTGGCGAATAACCGCCTGGGAATTCCGCTGCTGTTCATGGCAGACATTGTCCACGGTTTCAAGACGATTTTCCCCATCCCGCTGGCCATTGGCAGTTCATGGAATCCGGAACTGGCTAAGCAAAGTGCGGAGATCGCAGCACGTGAAGCGGCTGTATCCGGCCTGCATGTGACGTTTGCACCGATGGTCGATCTGATCCGTGATCCGCGCTGGGGACGGGTGATGGAATCTACCGGTGAAGATCCTTATTTAAATGGCGTCTTTGCCAAGGCGTTCGTGCAAGGCTTCCAGGGTGATGACCTGGCAGGTGACACCAGCCGTGTGGCGGCCTGCGTCAAGCACTTTGCAGCCTATGGTGCTGCAGAAGGCGGGCGGGACTATAATACGGTCGATTTATCTGAGCGCCAGCTGCGTGAGTATTATCTACCCGCCTATAAGAAAGCCCTCGATGCCGGCGCCGAAATGGTTATGACCTCGTTCAATATTGTAGATGGTGTTCCGGCTACAGGAAACCGCAAATTGCTCCGTGACTTACTGCGCGGGGAATGGGGCTTTGAAGGGGTTATCATTTCTGATTGGGCCTCCATTAAGGAAATGGTTGCCCATGGTGCAGCTGAAGATGATAAAGAAGCGGCGTTCAAGGCGATACGGGCAGGCGTCGACATCGATATGATGACCACCAGCTATCTTCATCATCTGCCTGAGCTGGTTGATGAAGGACTTGTCGATGAAGCTTGGATTGACGAAGCAGTACTGCGCATTCTGCGGCTTAAAGAGAAGCTTGGACTGTTTGATAATCCGATGCGCGGCGCAGATCCGGTACGGGAGAAAGAAATTGTCTATTCCGCTGAGCACCGTCAGGCAGCGCGGAAGCTTGCCGAGAAATCATGCGTGCTGCTCAAAAACGAAGGCGTACTGCCGCTTCGTGGAGAGCAGCGGGTGGCGCTGATCGGGCCGTTTGCAGACAGCGGAGATATTCTGGGCTGGTGGTCCTGGACCGGCTCCAAAGAAACAGCAGTCAAGTTAAGTGATGCGATGCGGGCTGTAACAGACAATCCAGACCAGCTAATGGTTGCCGCAGGCTCAGGGGTTGATTCCATTACGGATACTCAGAAGGAGGAAGCCCTAATAGCCGCAGCAGGAGCAGATGTAATTGTACTGGCTGTCGGCGAATCGTCCCATATGAGCGGGGAAGGCGGGAGCCGCACCAATATCAGGCTTCCGGATGCGCAGCTGGAATTGATCCGGCTTATGAAAGGGCTCGGTAAGCCTGTAGCCATCGTGTTGTTTAACGGACGGCCGCTGGATCTGCATGGGGTATATGATCAGGCGGATGCTGTACTTGAAGCCTGGTTCCCCGGCAGTGAAGGCGGAGCCGCTCTGGCGGATCTGTTATACGGCAAGGTCAATCCTTCCGGACGCCTGACGATGTCGTTCCCTAATTCTGTGGGCCAGGTTCCAGTGTATTATAATTCATTCAGCACCGGACGGCCGAAACCGGCTGTGGAAGATGAGAACCGATATGTTTCAAAGTATATCGACAGTCCGAATGAACCGCTTCTGCCTTTCGGTTATGGACTTAGCTATACGACCTTTGCTTATGAAGGGCTCACGCTCTCGTCCGATACCATAAAAGAGGATCAGCCGCTTGAAGTGAAGGTGAGAGTCACCAATACGGGCAGGATGTCCGGAACAGAAACAGTACAGCTGTATGTGCGCGACATTTCCGGTGAGGTCGTCCGTCCGGTCAAAGAGCTTAAAGACTTCCGGCAGCTTGAATTGGCTCCGGGAGAGAGCAGTGAGGTAATCTTCTTCCTAGAAGAAAAGCAGCTTCGTTATCATCATAGCGACTTGAGCCTATCCAGTGACCGCGGACAGTTCCAAGTCTATGCAGGCGGCAACAGCCGTGATGTGCAGACAGCCGGATTCCGGCTGCTTAAATAACAGAAATGTGACTACCCATAATAGCGGTGCGAAGCCGTAATAGATAAGGAAGTGAATAGAAATGACAATCACAACGAATTCCAAGGTGTCACTTCAAAAGGGCGGGCTGAAATTTACGTTCCTGAACAGCGGCGATCTCTACCAGGCAACCGGCGGTACAACGATGATTAATCAGTTGTTGTCTAACAGTGTGGACGGTGCACCGGGAAATATTTATGCGCGCCTGCACCTTCCAGGCGGTATTCAAGCGTTTCCGCTGCTTGGTGTGAAATCGGGCAGCCGTTTCCGCCAGGATGGTGAGCGGCTTGTATGGCAGGGGGAGATCCCTGTTAGCTCTGAGGTTCAGGGCCTTCAAGAGGCACTCCGCTATCAGGTTGTCTTTACATTAGCTGAAGATGATGTATGGTTCTGGGATGTGAAGATTGAAGGCAGCGGTGTAGAGCTGGATGTCATCTACACACAGGATGTAGGGATTGCTTCTCCAGGCGCGGTTACCAGCAATGAAGCTTATCTGTCCCAGTATATCGACCATGCTGTATTCCGGGACTCAGCGGACGGCTACGTAGTCTGTTCCCGTCAGAATCAGCCGCAAGGCGGAGAATTCCCATATCTGCAGCAGGGGCTCATTGGTGGATCAGCCGGTTACTCTACAGACGGTTTCCAATTCTTCGGGCTGTCCTATAAAGAAACGGACAGACCGGAAGCTTTGTACCAGGAGAATCTGGCGAATGAAATCTATCAATATGAATTTGCCTATACTGCGCTGCAATCTGCTAAGCTTCAATTGAACGGCGAAGCCTCCTTTACGTTCTACGGATTGTTCCGGGCGGATCACCCTGCGGCCATTACTGCGCTGGAATTTGCCGATGCTGTGCGGGCTGCCTGGAATAACACTCAGAGTGAAGGCGATGTAAAAGTAGAGGGCAGCTGGCTTGAACGCACGGTTACTGCTCCTAAAATAGGAGCTCCTCTGCAGACGGAGACGATCTCTGAAGCAGAACTGGATGCATTGTATCCGCAGCGGTTTCAGGAGGAACGGGTAGACGGGAAATTACTGGCCTTCTTTACTGAAACCTATGAGCATGTTGTCCTTAAGCGCAAAGAGCTGCTGGTGGAGCGTCCGCACGGACATATTCTGATGAGCGGGAACAATTCGCAGTTGAATGCTGAGGTTATGACGACTACCTCGTATATGTACGGAATATTCAATTCCCAGGTAGTTGTCGGGAATACCAATTTCAATAAAATGATGTCGAATGCCCGGAATTCACTTAATGTCTATAAGACATCCGGCCAGCGTATCTATGTGGAGATTGACGGGAAGTATCGCTTGCTGACAATGCCGTCACTGTATGAGATCGGCTTTAATTATGTACGTTGGCACTATAAGACAGCAGATGATACTTTGGTGATTACCAACTATACAGCAGTCCATTCCCCGGAGATCAGACTGCATGTTCGTTCCGTCTCCGGAAAGGCATATCGTTTCCTTGTCAGCAACCAGATTACGATGAACGTAGCGGAATATGAAATACCTTACCACCTGTCTGAGGATGCGGACGGCGGACTAACCTTCCGTGCAGACAAGGCTGGAATGAGTGCTTCGGTGTATCCGGAGCTGGCTTACAAGCTAATTCTAGAGGGAGCCGCCTATCAGCTGGGCGATGAAACCCTGTTGGCAGCTGGGGCTGTTCCAGGCAGTGCTTCGCTGGTTGTTCTTGAACTTAGTGCGAGCAGCGAGTGGGCATTAACCTTCCAAGGGCGGCTTGATGGACAGACCCGTTCTTCAGGTATTGCGCCGTTTGAAACCGAGAAAGCTGCGTATCGTGAGTTTTTTGCCGGAGTCATGAATGGCTTCAAGCTTACTAAGGAAAGCGGAGCTGATGGTGAGCTGTTCAAGGTAAACGCTCTGGCCTGGTGGTACACCCATAATATGCTTGTTCACTATTCTGTGCCTCACGGCCTTGAACAGTATGGCGGCGCTGCCTGGGGAACACGGGATGTATGCCAGGGTCCGGTGGAATATTTCCTCGCGACCCACAAATATGAGCAGGTCCGGGAGATTCTCCTGACGGTCTTCGCCCATCAATATGAAGATGACGGGAACTGGCCGCAGTGGTTCATGTTCGACAAATACACGGCGATCCAGCAGGAAGAAAGCCACGGCGATATTATTGTCTGGCCGCTTAAGGTACTGGGCGATTACCTGCGGGCAACACGTGATTATGCTGTGCTCGATGAGCAGCTTCCTTATACGCGCAAACACAGCTTTGACTTCACGGAGCAGACATACACGCTCAGAGAACATGCAGAGAAGGAACTGGACTACATTAAGTCACACTTCCTCCATAATACGTTCCTTTCCTCCTATGGGGATGGGGACTGGGATGACACCCTGCAGCCGGCGAATGCCCAGCTGAAGCAGTATATGGTCAGCAGTTGGACGGTAGCGCTAACTTATCAGACCGTTCTTGGCCTGTCTGCAGTTATGAAGGAAACGGATGCAGGCTGGTCCGATGAGCTGCGCGGAATGGCGGAAGGGATCAAAGGCGACTTCAACCGCTATATGCTCGGGACGAAGGTTATTCCGGGCTTCCTCTACTTCGAGGATCCGGAGCAAGCCAAGCTATTGCTCCATCCAGAGGATCAAGAGACCGGCATCCAATACCGCCTGCTGCCGATGACCCGCAGTATGATCGGGGAACTGCTTACCCCTGAACAGATGGAGGAGCATTATAAGCTGATCCAGGAGCAGTTCCTCTGCCCGGATGGCGTCCGTCTGATGAATCATCCGGCCCAATACGCCGGCGGGGTCAGCACTCACTTTAAACGTGCAGAGCAGGCAGCCAATTTCGGACGTGAAATCGGGCTGCAATATGTACATGCACACATCCGCTTCGTCGAAGCGATGGCCAAGATCGGTAAACGGGATCAGGTATGGAAAGGGCTGGCCACCATTAACCCGATCGGAATCCAGGATGCCGTTCCAAATGCCGAGCTGCGCCAAAGCAACGCCTATTTCAGCAGCTCAGACGGTAAGTTTGCCAACCGCTATGAAGCACAGGAACGTTTCGGAGAGCTGCGTGACGGATCGGTTCCTGTAAAAGGCGGCTGGAGAATCTATTCCAGCGGCCCAGGAATTTATATGAACCAGCTGATATCGAATGTCCTGGGCATCCGCGTGGATGGCGGCGACCTGGTCATAGATCCTGTATTACCTCCTGAGCTTGACGGCACACGCTTTGATTTTGAATACGGCGGTGCCCCGGTATCCTTTATTTATCATTTGAAGGAGGGGAATCTCCGCTCTATCTCTGTAAATGGACAGGAAATACAGGCTGAGCGCCTGCCCAATCCTTACCGCCTTGGCGGACTGCGGATTAGCCGTGAAGAGGTTCAGCGCCTCGGCAGCATAGAAAAAACGACAGTAGATATTTATCTGTAACAACAGCAGCGGCATGGGATTAGCTTGTATCCGGATTACGGACCAAGCAGCCCATGCCGCTTTTTTAACTCCTCTTCATTTTTACTTGAATACGGCTTCTACTCCAGAAAAGAGATCACAGTGTTAAGCCGGATGACGTCAGTCGGCACTATCTTCAAGGTATGCAGCTCATCGCCGGACCCTCCATAAATGTAATCCAGGGCAAGCAGGTTAGTGTCAAAGATGCATGGCAACCCGTGTCCGATCAAAGGAATAGCACCGGGAGAGTATCCCGTCCTCTCCACAACAGCCTTTTTATCCGCCATTTTTAGTTTGGTATAGCCGAAGGCTTCTTTCAAGTAACCAAAATCAAGCCGTCCCCTCTGAGAGCTGGCAATAAGTGCGGTTAAACCCAGATTCGTCTGCAAAATGAGCGTCGGCGCAGCTTTCTTAATATCGAAATACTGTTCAGCATCCCGTGTCGAGCGAATAGGCGTTTGATGGGCAATAATCTCGAAGTTACTCTCATTCTGCAGCAGATAATGTTCCAACTCCTCAAGCGCCAGCATCTAATTCACCCCCTCAAGATAAGGCTTCATGGGTAAGTCGAAGTAGTTCAGACTCATTGCCTCCCGTACCTCCATCATGGTCTCCCGGGCTATGCAAAATAAACAGTCAATCAATGCGGATGACTTAGCCCATTAATTCGATAAGCAATATAAAAGTACCGCCTGATGCATGTACAACAAATTCTTTTTGAACTGGAATCCGGCAAAATAAGGCGAGTCAATGACATCTGCGCTGACCTCTTCGTTCCGGTAGAAGGGAGGACAGGGGTTAAGTAAGGCGCCGGGACGGGTACGCTTCATCCGTTCCAGTGTAATTTGATAGAGTTTCAAGTACTCAGCAGTCTTAAATTCTTTAGGTAAGGAGTCGGTCAGAATGATATCACTTTCCGGCAGAATATCATCCAGACTGGTTATGTATTTATAGTTATCTGTATCCGGCCCCAGTGCATTTCCAGCCGTACACACATGGTTAAAGGTAAGGTTCATAACCTTGGCTATTTCGAACCAGGTTCTTGAAATGTTGCTAGCTGGTCCTACGAAGGTATAGGCCAGTTCCCGGTAATTTTCTCTGATTTGGCTGATCGAAAATAAATCACTTAAAATTTCGCAGGGGTGGTTACGGGCAGTCATTGCATTAATGATTGGTATAGAGGAGTGTACAGACATTTCAACCAGTTTGGTGAAGCTGGAATGCCTGGCAACAACACCATCGGCCCAGTTTTCGAGGTAATGGATTACATCGCTTGATTGCTCCCGCTTATCCAGTGTTTCCGGAGGGAACATCATATATTTGCCTCCTAAATCCTGAATACCCTTTTCAAACGTAATGCGTGTCCTCAGACTGGATTCCGGAAAGAACAGGACGAAGGTTTTATCCTTCAAAAGCTGTGGCGGCTTTTCCGAGCTTAAATGGCGGGCCAATTGAAAAAGCTCAATAATTTGCTGTGAACTCAGGCTTTCAAGATCGAGTAGATGCATTAAGTCCCCTCCTTTAGTATTCACCGGTACCAGCATATTGCCAATCACACAGGGCACCGGCGGATAATCCCGCCAGGCCCTGCGATAGCATGTGGTTAATCACCATTATAGTCCGAGGGTAGAACCTTTTTCCAGACGCAGAATCTGCTTCTCGCCGGTATCGGCCAATTCGCGGAACTGGCTGATGGTTTCACGCATTTTGGGAAGGGCCTCCTGCTTGTAAGTGCTGATGGAGTCCAGCGCAGACAACACATCGGAGAACGCCTGTTTAAGCGTATCGGCAGAAATACTGGTTTCAAGCGACTGCTTATGGATTGCAGCTCCTTGCTCTTTAAGCATTCTTGAAGTGCCGCTGATCAGATTGTCTGTTGTCTGATTCAGCAGCTCGATTTTTTTCAGCACAATCCTCTGGTTATATAATGCGCTGGCAACCGTAACCGAAATCTTAAGGGCCGAGACGGTTACGTTTCTGGCTCTGTCCACACCCCGGATCAGCTCTTTGTTATTTCGGATGACGACCTCGATGGCCATGATTCCCTGCTGGTTGACGACCAGCATCTGCTGCAGATCCATCACCCGCTGGCGGAGCGGGAAAAGAACCTCCTCTGTAATAAAGCGGATTTTGTCCTCGGACTCGCCGCGCACCTTGGCAGCCTCAATCTGCGTCTCAATTTCCTGATCCATCAGGAGTCCGAGCTGAATTTCCTTTTGCAGCTTTTTAGTCAGTTCACGAAGGGTCTGCTGTTCAATTTCGAGTGTTGTATTATCATTTTTAAGAATGGTTTTGCCTTTATCCAAAGATTGAATGATGTCAGAGATAACAGCGTCAGCTTTCTGGTATTTAGCGAAATAAGTGCGCAGCGGGTTAAAAAATTTGCCTAACAGCCCGCTTTTGGCAAAGTCGACGGCACTCGGGTCTAAATCTTTCAGCTGCAGATGCAGCTCTGTTAAACCTTTAGCGACCTGGCCGCCTTCATCACCGGTTTTGGAGAGATTGCCCACGGACACCTGAAGGAGGGAGTTCTTCTCCGAGGAAGAGCGCATGGTGCCCATTCCGAAGCTGTCAATGGATTGCAATACTGCTTTACGTTTCTCCAGGGACTCCAGATCTAACTCAAGGATGCTCGAAACATTGCTAATCGCAAGCTCTTTCAACACTGTAATCTCTTCAGGCTCGGGCTTTACCTCCTCGGCAATCGCAGACCTCAGCTTCTCAGCGTTTGGAATTTCCATCGTAAATGTCATGACAGGCCTCCTAAGTAAGTATTTTACATTTGGACATTCAGCAGATTGCCGATTTTGTAGACGACGTCATCTGTATCGGCATTGATATTAGCTGCTTCGTTGATGCTTGAAATGCTCTCCAGTGCTTTGATGTTGGCGTTATAGCCAATTGTATAAACCGGGATTTTGTAGGTTTCGATCAAGCCCCTAATATCATTGAGGGAATGACCCTCGTTGGTTTCTCCGTCACTGAGCAGGAAAATCACAGGTTTTACCCCGGTGTTCAGGGCGAGTTCATCCTGCAGCATTTTCATGGCCACCACCAAGCCGTCAAAAGTAGCCGTACCCCCTGTAGCCTGCAGGCTGTTAACCGCACCGACAAACATCGATTGCTGGTTGGTATCGTATTTGGCGATGGGGAGGTTGATGGTTACGTCACTGGAGTACGAGACAAAGCCGATGCTGTTGTCTTTTCCCAGATTCTTCTGGCCTTTGAGCAGCGATTCCTTGAGACGGTTCAGCGGTTCACCGGCCATGCTGCCGGAGACGTCAGCCACGAATACCGCTGCGACCTTAGTGCTGCCGTTTTTCTTTTCTTTCCACAGCTTCTGCGCAGAGGAGAGGAGATTACCGTCCAACGGTGGCAGTTCGGAGACGTAGTCATTCAGGCCGTTGAACCCTTTGGCCTCTGCTAACTTCTGATACTTATCCTGCGCGGTAAATTTAGCGAACTTTTGGATAATCTCCTTTTTGGCCTGCGGCAGATCCCCTAGAGCATAGAGCGGACTGTCATGCCGTACCCCAAACGGAGTGAAGACATAACCGCTTTTCAGGTCGGATGCATTGACAAAGGTCTGATATTCCAGGACAAATGCATCCAGCATTCCCGACTTGGCTGCATCCCGCATCTGCAGGGTAGTGGAGGCGATAAACGGTACATTAGCCTGGAATTTCTCGAACCCCTGAACCGCTTCCTCACTCAGCAGATCCGAGCTGTCAAAAGTACTTAAAGCAGTTACCAGAAAATTAAGGCCGGTTGAACTGGCAAAAGGATCGGTATATCCCATGGCAAGCTCGTTAGCAGCAATCGCATCGGTAATCGTTTTGACGTTTATAGCGCCGTATTTCTCTACCAGCTCGTCATATTTTTTCTTTCCTGTTACTACACCTGCTACATTGCCGGCCAGCCGTTTGGACACGAGCTCGGTTTGGATTCCGCCGGCTTTTACCATCTCGCCCCATAACTCATTAGAAGGTGTAAAAGCATCCGGGACATACTTGCCGGATCTTATGTAATCAGCGGCCGTTCCGGAAGCAATGTTGCGGATTTTCACGGATACAGGTTTCCCGTCCACCATGATATTGGAAGCATTGAACGCTGATGCCACTTCATTCAGCCATCCGTCATTCCCCGTACCGGATTTCTCTGTGGAGGAGAAGATCTCGACATAGCTGTCGGTTGTATTCTCTACGGAGACCGGGAATTTGGAGATGTCAGGCAAAGAGTCTCCGACCTCCGCAGGGTCCAGATCTATTTGTCCTTTTATCTGCTGCGCCTGCGTCACCTTAATCTCTTTGTAGAGCTTATTGAGCCTTTTATCAGCATCTTCGGCCGTTATCTCTGTCTTGGATTTGCCCAAATTCGAAGTTAGGGTTATCCCGAAATAGACTAGAACAAAGACAGCGGCTGCGATCAGCGCAAGGAACAAGACGGTTCTGCCTTTCCTGGCCATATATATCCTCCTCCGGCTATTGATATAGTTTCGTCTGATTGATTAAGGCGCTTAGCTCCTGCATACAGGGCATTTCTTCGATCCTTTCGTAACTCATGCTGTCCAGCTCCGAAATTTCCAGCAGCAGCTGATCCAGCTTGAGCAGAATTTTCTCATTTGCGCCCAGGTAGCCTTTTAATGAGGTGAAAAAGTCGTTATAAAGAGCCGTTTTCTGTTGGATCAGTTTCTCGGAGAATGGAGGAGGTTTGCGGGTATTGGCAAAAAGGGAAAACTCAGAGGCGTCGAACAAACTCAGCTTGTTAAGTATTCCCCTGACATTCAGATACAGCAGCTTTTCTACTTCGGCTATCACAGAACTGAACTTCCTGTAGCTTAATTCCAGCGGATCAAAACGCTCACTCAGTACACGGGTTAAGGTAATTCTCTTCTTCTCCATCCGCTCCAGCTGATCCAAGGCGAGAAGGACATCATTTTTCAGCACCTTCACATTCTTGTATTGTTGAAGCAGGGCAGCGTAATCATCAGGTGAAGTTAACGGGCGGGCAGATTTAGAGGCCGGAGCTTTGAAAAGTAAAGTATAACTTCCGTAGAGCACAACAAGCAGACTGATGAACAATAACGTTACTCCTGAAGCTGTTTCCTGTGCGCGTTCACCACCGATTTCCACGTCCAGCAGACCAGGAGATAAAACAGCAATATTAAGAATGACAATACCGGCAATAACGGCAAGCAGCTTAACGGATCCGGATCTGTTCAGCATTTACACCTCCCCTTAAGAGTATATTTCGTTAGCTTCTCATGATTCATTTATCAGAGAATAAGGGTTCTGGATCCAAAATATACATAAGATTTCCTGAAAAACAGGGTGAATGCGCAGATATATTTCTATTTATGTTGAGACAAGAATGAAGTTTCGCAGATATCCCTGGATAGACTGAAAAAGGCGCAAAAAAAGGATCATAGCAGATTGCATGAAGCAAGTCTGGCTTGATCTTTATTGAAAAACTTCAGGAAGAGGCGGAAAAATGTTTACATTTCATGTAATGTATATATACTTGTAATTTAAAGGAATAAAAATCATCCGGAAGATTCCGGCAGGGAGGAACATCATGAACAGACGTATTAGAGTAGGGATTGCAGGCTACGGCAACTTAGGAAGAGGAGTACAGCTGGCAATTAACCAGAACCCCGATATGGAGCTGGTTGCGATCTTTACGCGCAGAAACCCGGAAGAACTGGCGAAGGAAACGGGAGCAACAGTGGAGCGCCTCGATAATGCCGGGGAGTACATAAACCGGATTGATGTGATGATTCTGTGCGGAGGATCGGCGACGGATCTGCCGGACCAGACACCTCAGCTGGTGAAATTATTCAATACGGTGGACAGCTTCGACACACATGCCAAAATTCCGGAATTTTATGAAAAAGTGAATGCTGCCGCTGTAGAGGGCGGGAAGGTAGGGATCATCTCTACCGGCTGGGACCCGGGCTTGTTCTCCATGAACCGGCTGCTGATGCAGGCTGTGCTGCCTCAAGGGAAAGAGTATACGTTCTGGGGAACCGGAGTCAGCCAAGGCCACTCTGATGCGATCCGCCGGGTTCCCGGTGTTAAGGCTGGGGTTCAATATACAGTGCCGGTGCAGGAAGTGATTGAACGTATCCGCTCCGGTGAAACTCCGGAGCTGCCGACGCGCGAGAAACACCGCCGCAACTGCTTCATCGTAGCCGAGGAGGGGGCGGATCAGGAAGCTATCCGCAATACGATCACCCATATGCCGGATTACTTTGCCGATTACGATACGACGGTGACATTCATTACGGAAGAGGAGCTTGCCAGGGACCATTCCGGAATGCCGCACGGCGGATTCGTCATCCGCAGCGGAGTTACCGGCAACGGAAGCAAGCAGATCGCAGAGTTCGGGCTGAAGCTGGACAGCAACCCTGAATTCACGGCCAGCGTGCTGATCGCTTATGCCAGGGCGGCCTCGCGCCTCAGCGCAGAAGGGGCGGCAGGAGCCAAGACGGTGTTTGATATTCCGTTTGGCTACCTCTCGCCTAAGTCACCGGAAGAGCTTCGCCGTGAACTGCTGTAGGAATGGACTTCACAGGTAGGTGTTAGATAAAGAAGACGCGCCGCTGGTTTATTAGCGGCGCGTCTTCTTGTGCTTATATTCAAAAAGGATGAACCTTCTCTTAATCGGAGGTCTTAGACCACTCCCTGGGCCAGCATGGCATCAGCAACCTTCAGGAACCCGGCGATGTTCGCACCGGCGACCAGATTACCGGGCAGTTCATATTCCTCTGCAGCCCGGACGGCACTGCGGTAAATATTCTTCATAATGAGCCGCAGCCGCTCATCAACTTCTTCGAACGACCAGGACAGTCGCATGCCGTTCTGGCTCATTTCAAGTCCTGAAACGGCTACTCCGCCTGCATTGGCTGCCTTTGCCGGAGCGAACAGGATTCCCTGCTGCAAAAAGTAATTGACCGCCGGCAGCGTAGACGGCATATTGGCGCCTTCTCCGACAGCCAGCACCCCGCCCGCCACCAGGGCACGTGCCGCTTCTTCATCAAGCTCATTCTGTGTCGCGCAAGGCAGGGCAATTTGACAAGGGAGGTTCCAGATCCCGGTGCTGCCCTTTATATATTCCGCATGCGGATGCTCTTTAAGATATTCGCTGATCCGGCTGCGGTTCTGTTCCTTCAACCGTTTCACCGTATCCAGCTTGATGCCCTGCGGATCATGGATGAATCCGCCGGAGTCGCTGCAGGCGATGACAAGCGCACCAAGCTGCTGTGCTTTTTCCATAGCGTAGATAGAGACATTGCCTGAGCCGGATACGACCACAGTCTGCCCCTCTAAGCCGAGTCCCTGCGCCGCCAGCATCTCCTGGACGAAATATACGAGGCCGTAACCCGTAGCTTCTTTTCTCGCCAGGCTGCCGCCATACAGCAGACCTTTACCGGTCAGCACTCCGGCCTCATGTCCGCCGCGGATCCGTTTGTACTGTCCGAACATGTAGCCGATCTCCCGCGCACCCACACCAATATCTCCTGCTGGGATGTCCGTGTCAGGACCAATATGCCGGTACAGCTCTGTCATGAAGCTTTGGGCAAAAGCCATGATCTCCCGGTCAGACTTGCCTTTGGGATCGAAATCGGCACCGCCTTTACCGCCGCCGATGGGCAGGCCGGTTAAGGCATTTTTGAAGATTTGCTCGAAGCCCAGGAATTTAACAATCCCGGAATAGACAGAAGGGTGAAAACGGATCCCGCCTTTATAGGGACCTATAGCGCTGTTGAATTGAATCCTGTAGCCGCGGTTCACATGAATTGTCCCGGAGTCATCCATCCAGGGAACACGGAAGGAGAGACTGCGCTCCGGTTCAACGAGCCGTTCCAGTATGGCATTCTCCATGTATTGAGGATGACGCGCCAGTACAGGAACCAGGCATTCCAGAATTTCCTTCACAGCCTGATGGAATTCTTGTTCCAGCGGATCACGGCGTTTGACTGCCTCGAATACCTGCTGGACATAATTTGCGGCGGAAGCCGAAGCTTCTGATGAAATAGTGGACACTTGAATGAACACTCCCTGTCTGCATAATGTGGCTATCCATAAACGAATTATTAAAATTTTACTTAAACCTGACATCAAATTGCCAATTAATTCTTTTTTGATAGCCAATCAATTAATTCTATAAAACTAACAGATAGTGTTATATTTATGCAAATGGACAACCCTGGGCTGCATGATAAAAAGGCAAACGCAGCCCCATTAGGAACTTCGTTTGCCTATATGTTGTGCAGAGCGCCGTATTTAATCCGTGCTGATGACCGAACCGCCGGCTGCCTTAAGCAGCCTGTTCATGATAGCGGCACCTAGACCCGATTCGGGGCAAGCTTCGGCCAGGATATAGGTCGCCCCGGCGTCATCAAAGCGCCGCAGTGCACCATAAAGGGCGCGTGCACCTTCCTCCAGGGCGTTGAGCGAGCCCAGTGAAACCATGCAGCCGGCGGCAGCGGTAGGATACAAGGCCAGGTGCTCCTCGAAGAGCAGCAGGCCGGTCTTCTCGCCGCGGGTCTGCGCTGCCTGCAGCAGGGCCGCGGCTTGGTCTGCCACACGCTCCTGCGATGACCCGCTCACGATGGTGAGCGAGCCTTGCGGCGCGTAGTGGGTGTACTTCATGCCCGGCGCACGCGGTGCCGGGCTGTTGCCAGCGGCCACCTCCGGTCCGCCGGCTGCTTCTCCGCCAGCCGGGCTGACGGTCCCGGATGGCGGAGCAACTACAACACCGGGCACAGCCGCCAGCTGCTCGGCTGTGATCCCGCCCGGGCGGAGGATGGCGACTCTCCCGTCAGGCTGCACCTGCACGACGGTCGATTCCAATCCGACGCCGGTTGGCCCGTCATCGAGAACCCCGCCGATATAACCGGCGAGGTCTTCGCGGACATGGGCGGCCGTTGTCGGACTCGGCCGTCCCGAACGGTTGGCGCTGGGTGCCGCTACGGGGCAGGCAGCCGCGCTCAGCAGGGCAAGCGCCGTAGGATGAGCCGGCATCCGCACGGCGACTGTATCAAGCCCCGCTGTTACGCGTTCGGATAGTACGCCGGCGCGTACAGGCAGTACCAATGACAGCGGGCCTGGCCAAAAAGCATCCATCAAGGCTTCTGCAGCTGGACTTACGCCGGTAACAAATTCAACCAACTGCTCGCGGTCCGCAAGATGTACAATCAACGGATTGTCAGCGGGACGTCCTTTGGCAGCGAATACCGCTTCAACAGCTGAGGTATTACGGGCATCGGCCCCCAGGCCATATACTGTTTCTGTCGGAAACGCTACCGTACCTCCGCCGGCTAATATTGCTGCAGCTTCCGCAATGGATTGTTTATCCTCAGCAGAATACTGCCGCTCCGCACCAGGTTCACCGGCAGAACTGAGCAGCCAGTATTGAGTATCACTGTATTGTCCTGTCTTCCTCTGAACAGCAAAGGAAAAGTTGTCAGGCTTCATCATTACATCACTAACTTTCTTCAAGAGTTTCTGCGCACATGCGTACTGAATCCCGGATTCAGTTTATCCTGTAAATAGTAACATATCTAATTTTCAAATTGAACCCGAAAGACTACAGAATGGGAGATGCTGGCCCTCGGATCAGTTTGAACAGATGAAACTCCATCCGCTAAAGGTTTATATGGCTGGGCATAATTGGTAGAATAATGTAGACTCATTTCAAAATGGAGGCTATTGTTACAGTCATTTTCAATATACAAGGAGGAGATCTTGTGAATACTCGTAAAGGAATTATACAGTTCTTGATAATGATGCTCCTGGCCGCGGCAATTGTTCCGTCAGGGGGTAGAGAGGTAAGCGCGGCGGCGGCTGCACATCCGGTAAGTGTATCTGGCGGTTATGCGCACGGGCTTGCTGCCTGGAGTGACGGTACGGTAACCGGCTGGGGCTATAACAAATATGGCCAGGTTGGCGATGGAACCAATATTGATCAATTCATTCCGAAAAGAATTGCCGGTTTGGCAGATATTGTTCAAGTGGCTGCAGGAAATAATGTTTCTTTTGCGTTGAATGCTGCCGGAGAAGTGTGGGGCTGGGGTCAAACCTACGGTTCATATATCAGCGATGACCCTGCTTTGCCTTACCAGAAAAGAGGAGGCCCGGCTAAGCTGGTAGGACTCCACAATGTCTCCTTCATCACTACAGACGGTTCAGCGGGGATAGCAGTCATGAAAAACGGCACGGCAACATTATGGTACCCGTCCTATGATGAGAACGATAATATGCGTATGAAGGTCCGCTACCTGCCGCTGCCGGGAATTACCGGAATCCGCTCAGTTGTGATCGCCGGCAATGACGCGCTATTCCTTAAGGGTGATGGCAGTGTGCAGCAATTGAGCATTTATAACAGTATTATGGGAAGAATCCGCTGGGCAAGTGATCCGGTTACCGTGAACACGCTTGCCGCATCAGGGATTAAGCAAATGGCCTCATCCGGGGATAACGCCTTTCTGCTGCGTGCGGATGGACAAGCCCTGCGCTGGAACAAGACGCTGAAAGCACCGTCCGAAATAGCAGGCCTTAGCAGTGTCTATAAACTTCAGACTGGCTACAATAAGCTGTATGTACTGAAGACTAACGGAACACTCTGGCAATGGAATTATAACTCCGGACCCCTTAATCAGCCGTTTCAAGTCAAAGGTGCAGAGCGAATCACCGATTTATGGGGCAGCACGGGCAGCTTCGGATTTGCACAGGATAAGAAAGGCACGTTATTGGGCTGGGGGGAAGGATTTTATGGCGGATTAGCCACAGGCAGCGGGACGGTTACGAATGACGATACAATTGCTGTTGCTCCGGTTCAAACTCCGCTGGCCTTTCTGCTGAACGGAGAGACCGTTGATTTTTATGGAACGACAGGCGTTATCAACGGGAAACTGTATGTTCCTTACAGCAGTGTATTCAAGGCGCTTGGTGTAAAGGTGAATATGACTCAGTCTAATCCCGATCCGAAGTTCAATAATTACCGTTTTAGGGTCTGGTCATTCGCATATGGCGGCACAGTTATTCATATTAAAGCCAGTGATCCGGAACAGCTGTTCATTAACGGGAAGAAGACTGAGCGTACAATTTCGCTAAAAGCCTTATCCGATGCTACCCAGTTTCCGCTGCAGGATCTCTGTGAGCTGCTGGGAATCAGTCTGAAGTGGAACAAAGTCTCCGGTGAGGTTTCGCTTGGGGATAGCGGTGAATAGGAGATAAACCACAAATTTAAACAATTAAAGGTTGACACCATCTTACTTGCCGTGTAACATATGAAAAGTCGTCATGCTGATAATTATAAAAGTTCTCGTATAACCTCGCAGCCGTTCAGGCATTTATAGGGCGAGGGTTTCTACAGGAAGCCTATTCTTCCTAACTACGATGATAAAGACCATGCTTATGGTGTTTATCCCGGAGTTAGGATTTTTTGCGTGTAACGGCCGATACAGAAGTTTCAGGAGGCATAATAGATATGAAGGATATGAAATACTTAATTTCGGTTCTGGTAGGAGCGATGAGCTATGGCATCTTGTCGACTATAGTTGTACTCGCATACGGACAAGGATACCAGCTGGGAGAAGTGGTCGGCACACAGCTGATGACCGGCTGTATACTGGCCTGGATGCTGGCTCTATATACCAAAGTGAGAGAGACACGCAAGCAGCGGAAACAAGGAATTATACCGGTAGAAGCCGGACGTGTATCCCCGCGGATGACATGGAAGCACAGACTGCTGCTAATGCTGGCAGGGGCACCGACAGTCGTCACTGGCCTCCTGTATTACCAGTCTCTCCGCTACATCCCGGCATCGCTGGCGATTATTCTGCTGTTCCAGTTCACCTGGATCAGTGTGTTAATCCAGGCTGTCAGCAAACGCCAGCGCCCGGATAAAATAACCGTATTGACGTTGTTCCTGTTGTTCGGCGGAACATTGCTAGCGGCAGGGGTGCTTGGAGAGAATTCAGCTCACTTCAATTTCTTAGGCATTACACTCGGTCTGCTATCAGCGGTAAGCTATTCGATGTTCATCATCTTTAGCGGGAAAGCCGTTCCCTCAGTACATCCGGCTTACCGGAGTGCCTGGATGGTTACAGGCGGTCTGGTGCTGCTCTGCATCCTGTTCCCGCCGTATTTCCTGTTTAACGGCTTGCTATGGGGACAGCTGCTGTTGTTCGGATTCCTGCTCGGGTTGTTCGGAGCGTTTATTCCGCCGGTGCTGTTTGCAATTGGCGTGCCCCATATCGGAGGCGGAATGGCTGGAATTCTCGGTGCGGCCGAGCTTCCGGTGGCAGTACTGCTGTCCTCGTTCGTGCTGCATGAGCAGGTAAGCGGACTGCAATGGATCGGGGTAGTTCTGGTATTGCTTGGGGTTGTAATGCCTGAGCTGTATAAACTGCGGTGGAGAAGCACAGAAACGGTAACCTCTTGAGGTTGGCCGATAATTACAATAAGTGATAAGCCATAAGCTGAAGAAGCCCGCATCTAATGCGGGCTTCTTGTTTTCTCATCATCTGTCTTGGGGAGGAAGTCTTTTTTCACCGAGCTTTACCTCTTTTTTATCCGGTTTGACGACAATCAGCAGCATTTGGAATGCCTCCGCAGCATACAGCGCGTGGGGGATATTTGCAGGTAATATAATGCTTTCTCCTGCTTGTACGCTATACTCTTTGTCCGCTATGGTGATGTGTGCCAGGCCCGACAAAATATTAACCATAGCATCGCCCGGAGAGGAATGGCCGCCAATGGATGAACCTTTATCCAAGGAGAGCAGTGTCATGGCAAGATTGGGACGCTGCACCAGGGTCAGGCTGGATACCTGCTGTTCTTCAACTGTGATGATGTTCCGTAGATCTATAACTTCCGAATGCGGCAATTTTTTGATAAAACCTGCTTGCTCCATATGGAATACCTGCCTTCATATTAAATTTTGATTTGCAGAAACTTGCAGCTGCTTTGCGCAGCGAATTCATGCCATGTATTACGCTTAACACATACGGAGGCTCCTTGCGGCAGATGACACGGCTTATCATCCACCAGCATATGAAGCTCACCTTCCAGTACATAAATGAGCTTGGACTCCGGAGAAGTTTCCGAACTGATCGTTTCCCCCTGATCCATGGCATACAGCACCCATTCCGCTGCTCCAGCGCGATCATCCGCCACTTCAGAAAAGTCCAGTGTTCGGCTTGCAATCCGGTTAGGTTTGACGCCGATCATTTGGTCTAAATAAAATACTGTCCCTGATGTAATTCCGCTCATAGTGTCCTCCTGTATCTATTGATTGATTCTTGTCCTTTGATATAATAAGACGTAACGTGAGAATCGTTCTCATTTATTGAATTGTAGCAGAGTTTCTCCCATAACTCTGTTGCCATGGCAACAGGAGGCGGATAAATTGCAGGAATATATGAATAAAATACAAAACACGATATTATTTAAGGGTTTCGGTAGTCAAGAAGTACAGCAAGCCTTGAGCTGTCTGCAGGGAACCATCAGGGATTTTGCGAAGAAGGAGGTTATCTTTGAGCAGGATGAGCTCCTAGATTCAGCGGGTATAATTCTTTACGGCAACGTGCTGCTGTGCAAGGAGAATGTCTCAGGCAACCGGTTTATATTCTCTGAACTGAAGAGCGGGGAGATTCTCGGGGAGACAGCACTCCGACTTGAACGGGAACCAAGCGGTTATGAAGCGGTATCAGGTTCGGAATGCCGTATTCTGTTTATCCGGATTAATAACATCGTCCGTCCAGGCCAGGTGACCTGTCATTTGAGAGGACGAATCATTGAGAATATGATGGCTTTACTGCTGGAGAACAACCGGGCGGTTTATCAAAAGCTTGATCTGGTCTCCCACAAATCGCTGCGGGAGAGAGTGCTGCATTATTTGAACCTGCAGGCCCAAAAAAACAATTCGGCCCGCTTCGAAATCCCCTTCAGCCGGACCGATCTGGCAGATTATCTGACGGTTGACCGGAGTGCCCTCTCCAGAGAACTGCAGCGGATGGTGCAGGATGGACTGATCCGCTTTTCCCGCAATCAATTCGAGCTGCTGGAAATGGATGCTCAAGTGCAGCAGGGCTGATTTTAAGGAAGTATTAATTTAGGGGTCGAGCGTTGTTAAGACCAATTCTATATGAGAATACACAAAAAAAAGAGAACCCGAGAGTTCCCTTTTTTATGTCCTAAAACCTATGTTTATTCACCATGGAGGTTTCATCAATTCTTTCTTAAAGTAAATGTGGCGAAAGTGTGAAACTTATAAAATTATTACCTTTATTATACCATAAAATAACAGAAAAATCAAGTATTGTTTCGTAATCCGGCTGAATGGTACAACAGATGTGAGGTGATAACGAATGAATAATAAAAGCATCACAGCGCTTGTTAGTGCATTTGCGAGAGCCTATCACGCAGAGCATAATCAGATCAAAATTTTTGATGACCGGCTCGCAAGAGAACTATTAACCAACGAAGAATACGCGAACATCTCCAGCAACATGTCGAAGGGGATAACCTTCTTCCTGCCGGAATTTACCGGCACACAGGAGGAGTGCCTGCGGGCAATCGTTGATTGGCAGCTGTCACCGTCTCCGCTGGGGCGGGCCGCCTTTGCGGAACAGGCGCTTGAGAATGCGGTCACACTAGGGGCAAGGCAATATCTGATTTTTGCCGCCGGATACGATACCTTCGCTTACCGACAGCCGGACTTTGCAGATCATCTGCAAATCTTTGAAATCGATCACCCCGCTACGGGTGATGACAAGCAGCGGCGGATCTCTGCGCTACATTGGCATGTCCCGTCCAATGTGCATTACATTCCGGCTGATTTCCTTGAACCTGACTGGCAGAATGGAGTGCTGTCATGTCCCGCTTTTGACCCGAAGCAGATCAGCTTCAGCAGCTTACTTGGCATCAGTTATTATCTGCCCAAGGATACCTTTAAACAATTATTGTCCGCCATTGTGCTGCTGCTCCCAAGCGGCAGCAGCATCGTGTTTGATTATCCTGATGAGTTTACCTTTACACCACAGGCGGGTGGCCGGACGCAGAAGCAGTTAATGATGGCAGCACAGGCAGGCGAGCCGATGCAGGCAAGCTACTCCTACCGGGAGCTGGAGCAGATGCTGGAGGAGCTAAATCTGCTGATCTATCAGCATTTGACCCCAGCTGAAATTACCGGACAGCTGTTCAAGGCATATAATGACAGCCAGCCGGCTCATCCCATTACGGCCTTTGATAATGTAAATTATTGTTTGGCGGTTAAGCGGTAAGCTCAAGCCGGCCGTTATTCTTAGCAGTACCAAAATTTCCGTGGCAACGTTTATGTCAATCTGGTTGATCCGCTGGCCCAAGGCGGAACGGCTTACAGTAAATTCACTTTCCTGGAAGCTTTGAAGAAAACAAAGCTTTATACAGGCAAATGAGTCAATATTCATACTAACCATGAGTGTACAAAGAGAGCTGCAGGTAGGCTCTCTTTTTTTTATGCATATACTTCTTTTTAGTGAAAATGTAGTTTTTAAACATTTTAAATTATGGTATAATTTGGTTGATATGTCGAAATTGCTCGCTTGATTAGGGAATGGGTCGAAATGAGGAACAATACCGAACCGAAACTCTATAACAAAGAAAGTGGTGTTTTGATGAATCACAGATTTAGCGGAAAAGTAGCCATTGTCACCGGAGCGGGAAGCGGAATTGGAAGGGCTTCTGCCATCAGACTTGCCGTAGAGGGGGCTTCTGTCGTTTGTGTAACCATCTCAGGCTCCGGAAAAGCTACTATGCGGGAGATTACTGAACTGGGAGGAGAAGCGCTATTTATTCAGGGGGATGTTTCAAAAGAAGATGTTGTTAAGGGCATAATCAAGGATACTATTGAACATTACGGAAAAATTGATTGCCTGTACAATAATGCTGCTATTACCGGCGATAATCAACTAGTGGAAGAATACCCGGTAGAGACTTTTGAAAGAGTTATCAACACGAATCTTATCAGCCAGTTTATGATGATGAAATACGCAATTCCGTACATGCCGTCCGGTTCGGCCATTCTAAACTGTGCCTCCCTTCATGGTACCATTGGGATGGCCGGTGATGCTGCCTATTCCGCAAGTAAGCACGCGATTATCGGTTTAACCAAGTCTGTTGCGGCTGAGGTGGGTCCGCGCAATATCAGGGCCAATGTACTTGCGCCAGGGCCTGTACCAACAGTCATGATGGGCCGCTATGAACGGCTCCTTTCGGATGACGTAGAAGGCTTACAATCCGCAATTGCCGGCGGGACAGCGCTTAAACGCTACGGAACTCCTGATGAGATTGCGAATTTTGTATGCTTCCTGCTAAGCGATGAAGCCGGCTTTATCACGGGCACAGTCCATCTTATCGATGGCGGATATTCCGCTACAAAATAAGCTCTTTTATTTAAGAGAAAATCTGAAATTCGTTAAATAGATTAATAAAATTTCCTTTTTCTCTCAACTCGTCTTTAAGAACTGCCGATATAAATTTTGTAGGTACATATTTTATATTTATACTTGGAGGAATCAGCATGCCTTACACAATGGAAGTAAATGTTCAAAAAAATCAAGTGGTCGTAAAAGCACTAGGACTTACTGAAGCGGACGTGCCATCCTATATATCTGATTTTGAAAAAGCGATGAAGCAGCTTAAACCGGGCTTTACGGGAATAACCGACGTAACAGGTTCAGCGACAATTCTTTCCCCTGAGGTTGCAGGATTGCTTGCACCTACTGGCGATATGGCTGTTGCTAAAGGCCTCGGCGGCTGGGCTTATGTAGCAAACTCCCCAATCTGGAAAATGCAGATGAAGAGACTTTTCGGAAGCTTTGCGGTACATTATCCAACTTATGAAGAAGCGGATGCTTATCTGCAAAGCTTATCTAAATAATCCCTCCAACTTAGAGAAGGTCCTAAACGGGCCTTCTCTTTTTGTTGACCCTTCAGATGGATTCCGTAACCTAACTGCTTATTGCCCGTATAAGGATAAAAAGCTTGAATCGAATGCGTGAATTCCCCAAGGTGAAATGCAGCTATGTAAATCAAATAAGACATTGAGGTTGTGCATCATATGAATGTAAATGTTATGGATCATGTTAATGAGGGCTATCAACTGGCTGAGAAGAGGGCGGCCGGGTATTTTACATCGCTCTATAATCAGGTCAGGAATAAGTCTTATGTGCCAGCCCTGACAGAGGATATTCAAATATGGAAACGGAAGCATATGCGGGGTTATTCGGGCTTAAGCTTCCTTTCACGGGGAAAGAACAAGCCGGATACCCGGGATTACTACAGGTACATTCAATGGCTGAATTACACAGGGAAATTGGATGATTACCTGGACCGCAGTGTCTCTTACATTTATTTGAGAGATCTGGGGAAAACGCTGGATTCATCGGTCACCCAGAACCGGATTCAGAGTACTGTGGCTGATTTGAACAAACATTTGCTAAAGTCCGCCAACACAAACCAAGGTGAGCAGCCGGAATTTATGAATGTAGCAGGGGTTTACAGATGGGCCCGGAAGGAAGGGACGGAAGCTGCAGTGATCTGGTTGTTCAAAAAACTAAGATCGGTAGCTTCACATATCCCTGAGGGAATGAGTGCGGAGCATGCCCAGCGTAAGCTGATCAAGATTATTCTGGGCGTTGTTCTGCATGTGATGGATGAGCTGGGGGATGCTACTCCGCACGGGGAGCGTTCCCGCAGGCTTGATGAAGCGATCAGGCTCGGTTATTCCTATGGACTCACTTATCCATTCATTGATGATTTGCTGGATTCTCAGATTCTGACTCTTCAAGAGAAAACGCAATATTCCGATCTGATTCGTTCTGCACTGCTTACCGGAGCTGTGCCTGAGCTGGGTGTATGGACCGGAGAGAATGTGAAGCTGATTCATTATATCCATTCGGAGCTCACAGAGGCTTTTGAGTATATTAAGGAGCATCAGAGCCCTGACACGCAGCAGACCTTTTTCGAGCAGTCCTATGTCTTTTTTCATGCCCAGGATATCGACCGTGTTAAGATGCTTTCACAGCCCGATTACACCAATGATGAACTGTATATTCCCGTTATCTTGAAGTCTTCATCGTCCCGGTTGATTGCGCGTTCTGTAATCAGTGCGCCTGAGGATGCGGGCTTTGAAGAGCGGACTTTCTTTTTCGGCATTTATAATCAGCTTGCTGATGATTTCGCAGATATGGACCAGGATCTGAAGGATGGTGCGGTGACACCCTATACTTATTATTTACAATATCATAAGCAAAGACCGGATTTAATTAATCCCTTCGAATTGTATTGGGCAGTCATTTCCAATCTCATCCGCAGCGTATATGACTCCAATGCCAAAGCCCGAGAGGTCATACTGGACCGGGCAATTAATGGACTAAAGCGGTTCAAAGAACGGGCAGGAGCTGAGAAGTACAACGAGACGATGGGTATGTTTGCAGCTGGCTTTCCGGAACTCAATCAGCTTATCCAGAAAATGGTGCGCAAAGCGGATGATGTGGACTTTTTTGATAAGCTGCTGCGGGACCGGATGGTTGATCATTTGAGAAAAGATGCAAGGGAACAGGAGGAATTCCACGCTACATTCAAAAGTGCCCGCAGTCTGATTAACAGCAAGCTGAAATTCACCAAGCCTCCGGGGATTACGGCAATGAAGGAACAGCTGATCGATGCGGCCAATTACAGTCTGGAAGGGGACGGGAAGCGGGTTCGTCCTATTCTGACCTGGGTCATGGGCGTGAATGAATACGGATTGGAGTCTGAGGCCATTGTTCCGCTTCTGAAATCACTCGAATATATGCATACTGCATCCCTGATCTTTGATGATTTGCCCTCACAGGATAATGCGTCTACCCGCAGAGGGCGGGAGACCTTGCATCAGGTACACAATAGTGCTACTGCCGAATTAACCGGTCTGTATTTGATTCAGAGAGCGATTGGAGAACAAGCCTCCCTGAACCGCTTCAACGCGGAGACCGTTCTTGCCCTGATCCGTTACTCGGCCCAAAAGGCAGAAGACATGTGTATGGGGCAGGCTATGGACTTGGATTCAAAAGGCAAGAGTTTGACCCTGGAGCAGCTGAATATGGTTTGCTTTTATAAGACTGGGGTGGCCTTTGAGGCATGTCTGGTCATGCCGGCTATGCTTGCAGAGGCCAGCGAGGCGGAAGTTACTGCTCTCAAAAAATTTGCCTATCATATGGGGATTGCTTTTCAGATCAAAGACGATCTGCTCGATGTAGAGGGAGATACGGATGTACTCGGCAAACCGGTCGGCAAGGATGTGGCAAACAATAATTCGAATTTCGTAACGATCCTGGGAATCGAAGGTGCGAGCAAGGAAATGTGGGAACACTATTGTCTTGCTACAGAAGCATTACAAGCGATTCCCCGTAATATACCCTTCTTAAAACATCTAATGAATTATGTGGTGAACAGGGAGCGTTAAGCCCGTAAACAGCATGTTCTTTTGTACGAAATTCAAATCGTTCTTATTCCCTAAAACAAGCCCGCACAGGTTGCGGGTATTTTTTTATTTGGCCAGTAATGTAAAGAAAACTTGACACCGAGAATGGTATGATATACATTGTGTATAACAAACTTAACTTTTTAATATTCTGTAGGAGGAGTACAGCATGACTTATCAGGAAAAAAAGAGCATCGTATCGATCATTAGCGCTATTCTCATTTTCGTATCTTTTAGCGCGTACAAGGTTGTGCAGTATCCAGCGGAAGGAATGAAGCAGACTGAGATGTTTCACTACTGGGGCTCTTTTGTCCTCGTACTGACTTTGGTTTCTATCATTGCGCATATCGTGATCAGTATCATTTTCAATATTGTTTTTCGGATCACGACCGGGGAGAAGGAGCCGAATTTCGCGGATGAATTGGATAAACAGATCGAACTGAAATCGCACCGAAACGGCTTCTTCATCTTTATTCTCGGTTTCCTTCTTGCCATGGGATCACTTGTCATCGAACAGCCTGTGCAGGTGATGTTTGTCATCCTGATTGTCTCGGGATTCATATCCGATGTCGCGGGCTCCGTAACGAAGCTATATCACTACAGGAGAGGAGTCTAAAATGAGTAAAAATCTTGTTGGCAATCATATCCGCAAATTAAGATTCGAATACAACGAAATGACGCAGCAGCAATTGGCTGACAAGGTGGGTGTAACCCGGCAAACCATCGTGGCTCTGGAAAAGGGCAATTATTCGCCTTCACTCGAGCTGGCTTTTCGCATCGCTCAGGCATTCAGCTTGCATTTGGAAGAGGTATTTTTTTATGGGGAACAAACTCGTAAAGAAGAAGATGGAGGTTAAAACATGAAATCAGCCAAATCAGCCGGGAAAGTCGTAGGATTACTGTTTATCCTTGCAGCGGTATCATCGATTGTTGCGCTTATCCTTTACAGTCCGATCCTCCAAGATACCGGTTACCTGAATGAGGGTGCTGCACACGCGAACCAGGTGATCCTGGGAGCATTGATGGAATTGATTCTTGTTGTTTCGGCGGTCGGGACGTCGGTTACCATGTTCCCATTCTTGCGCAGGTACAATGAAAGCATCGCGCTTGCCCATGTTCTCTTTCGGTTCATGGAAGCAGTAGTCATTACTGTTGGCATCGTCAGCATATTGTCCCTGTTAACCTTAAGCCGGGATTATGTAGCTGCAGCCGCCCCGGATCCCGGAGCGTACCTGGCGTCCGGCACTGTATTGCACGCCGTTCATGACTGGACCTTCATGCTTGGGCCTAACTTCATGCTGGGGATTAATACATTGCTGTATAGTTATATCTTCTATCATACTAAGCTTGTTCCCCGGTTTATTTCGATCTTGGGAATGACAGGTGGGGTCTCCGTTTTCCTTGCTTCATTGTTGGAAATGTTCGGCGTATTCTCTCAGCTTTCAGTCTGGGGCGCCTTATTGTCACTTCCTGTAGCGGCGAATGAGATGATTTTAGCGGTATATCTTATTGTCAAAGGATTTAATGAATCTGCGGTTGCACGTTTATCCGCGGCGAAATGATGTCCGGGAATAGCTATCGGTACGATTGCAGATTTGCACCAATGTCTATATCGTTTTATACTTGTAGCTTACAGAATCGTATAACAGGGAGGAACGGTAACTATGGTGAAAAGTGGAAAATACATGCTTGCGGGTGCGCTTCTGACAGGGGTAGGCGTCTCTTTGATGGCCTACACAGCTAGCCGCTATACTTCTTTTAAAAGAATCGTAGCAAATACCATCCGTTTGGATGACATCGCCTCTCTAGAAATCACCCGATTGTCTTCAGTTCCCGGTGAGAAAAATGATGTCATTATTACTGATCCTGCGGTCATTAAGAGGATTTTTGATGAATTTTCTCATGTTCAGTTAATGAAATCGGCCCGTAATGTAAACTCTGACAATAAATTCAACTACTATATAACGATCGTGCAGGCTGACCGCAAGCAACGATTTGATATTATTTTAAAGGGAAGACAGCATATGATCATCTATGATAATGATCTGAATAATCCTCACTTGAATGCATATAAAATCATAAGTCCTTATTATCCGCAAGTGCTGGAACAGGTTTTTGACTGATTAGTGTTGACATAACCTGCTCTCGAGTATACGAACAAGTTTTAATCGTTATTACTACAGCATAAAGAGCCTGCAGCTTGTGCAGGCTCTTTATGCTGGTTCTCCGAATTATTAATAGCAGGTAGGATTAAAAATAAGGTGTCGGTGTTAGCCGAAGTTCATATTCTGTTGTCATTTTATATGTAAGTGCAGTATGGCGTAATTCTAA
Organism: Paenibacillus tianjinensis; assembly: GCF_017086365.1. Taxonomy (NCBI): domain Bacteria; kingdom Bacillati; phylum Bacillota; class Bacilli; order Caryophanales; family Paenibacillaceae; genus Paenibacillus; species Paenibacillus tianjinensis. The sequence goes on from NZ_CP070969.1 coordinate 2,685,941, forward strand.
GTAAAGCTCTGCCTTCGTGGCATTGATGTAGGGCTGGACGAATAAGACGCCGATGCCGAGTGCCAGCAGACCAAGCAGAATCCATCCAATAAAGCTCAGATCAAGCACAAACATGCGGAACTTATGTCCCTTTGTCATTTGGTTGCTTAATTCTACTGCACGGTTATATCCGATATTCGGATTGTCTGCAAGGATGTAAGGTACCTGACTGTACGCGTAGGACTTAACTATTCCTGGAATGATCAGTAACAGGAACCATAAGAAATTCAAAAAACCTCTCCAAATCATTGTCAGAACTATAGCCCAATACCGTTCCTTATGAAACGCATAGCCGATATTGCCCATACGGACTTCACCCTCGGCAGCCTGTTTGAAGTAACGCAATGAACCTACTGTGAGAGGAGAACCGATCAGAATATAAAATGCAATTCCAAGTACTGCGATTATGCTAACAATGAAAAATACGATAATAAGGAAGGGGCCTAAAAATCCCCAATCCAAGTCATGAACCGAGTTGGACCATTCTGAACGAATGGATGAGGAGCCTATTCTTTCATTCAAGCTTGGGATCCCCGAGCATTCTCCAAGTAAAACCAGTATTAAACTCACTACAAAAGCCTTCCAGTACGAAGTGCGGAGCACATCCTTTGCCCTTCGCTTTATTTCTTTACGATCCCACATTGAAACCTCTCCCTTTGTTTGCATTTTGTTCTTTGACTTACAATAGATACCATAGATTATGCCAAAAAGAAACAATTAATTGCCAACGAATAAATAAACCCGCGTGGGATGCGGGCTCTTCAAGACGATTTAACACTAGCTCCGTTACTCACGTGGCAGTAAGTGGAGGGTTGTGGAGAAGTATTTCTCAACGAACCAATATTTTACCTTCACCAGCCAGTGTGCGCAGCATTTTTGGAAGGCGATCCTTGTCAGCTTCAGGAATGTCCAATTGAATGCCGTAGTGAAAGGTGTCAGATTCCTCCCTATACCATTTCAATGTTCCTTCTAAGTACATAGATTCTGAAGAGAGGGCCATATCCATGCCTATACGTACCAGGTTAGCATCCGGGTTAATGTTCAAAGGAATCGCTAATCGGCATCCCGAACGGCTAATGTCATATAGTTGGGCACTTACAGGCTTGCGTGGGACGGGGATTCCGTTAATGGCAAGAATATGTAGATCAAATGTAGCAGGTTCTTTTAGAGTGTAGCGAAAAGGTTCAGTTCTGCGGTTACTATTCATATGCTCCTCCATACTTTTCCATGTGTATTTAAAATTTATCGACACGGAAGCAGGTTTAGTGAAGAGCTATATTCCCGGTAGTACCAAATATAAGTCGTCATACTGCTGGGCGGCTGGTTGCTTCTAGCTAATTCCAGAAAAATATGCCCTCCTTGAAGAAATATCAAGAATCTATTGACAATAACATAGTTATCCTATAGGATTTAAAAAAGACAACTGACTGACGAATCAATCGGGAGGGGGAGATGGATTGCCTATAGATGAAAACAATGGAAACATAGACCGCAGAGCTCAGCTGATGCAGATTGCTCTGGAGAAGTTTGCCAGGCTGGGATACCATCAGACGAAAATATCGGACATCGTTCAGGAAGCGGGTGTAGCGCAAGGAACCTTTTACTGGCACTTTAAGAGCAAGGAAGCCATTGCGCTGGAGATTATCGAAACGGGCAAGGAACAGCTGCTGCAAGTGATCGCTCAAGGTTATCGTCAAGATCCGGGAGATATAGCGGATATGGTAAAAGCTTCAGAAGCACTGTTCCACCGGTTATTCAATTTCGCCGCAGAGAACCGCCATCTTATGGAGATCCTCCTGATGGGAAATGGAGCCGATCAAACGATAAGGAAGCGTATTTCAGCTACCCGGAATGCGATGGAGCAAGCTTTTCGCCGCAATATTGAAAGAGCGATAGAGCTGCAAATGCTGCCGGAGGGTATAGAGGTTGAGCTTCGCGCTGCTCTGTTGATGAGTATGTGTGACGGCTTGCTCTCACGCTGGTTATTTGGCTCCGAAGACATTCATTCTAAGGTTGCGGAGGCTTCGGCACAGCAATTAGCGAGTGAATTGGCCAATTTCGAATTTTACGGATTGTTGGGAAAAATATAGATAAAGGGAGAGAAACAATAATGATAAAACGTAAATTTACTATGGTTACAATAACAGCACTGGCAGTGTTCGGTCTGGTTCTAAGCGCTTGCGGAGGGAAATCAGACTCGGGAACTACGGCTGCGAATGAACTGGAACAAATTAAAAAAGCGGGTGTGATCAAGGTCGGTACCATGGGAACCTATCCGCCGTATACCTTTTTGAATGACAAGAAAGAAGTAGACGGTTTTGACCCTGATATCGCCAAGGAAATTGCCAAACGCCTTGGAGTGACAGCAGAATTCACGACTCAAGATTTCTCCGGGCTGATCCCAAGTCTGCAAGCGGAGAAATTCGACATCGTGATTAGCCAGGTTACGATTACTGATGAACGTAAGAAGCAAATTGATTTCACGGATTCTTACATTACGAACAATGTCAAAATCATCGTCAATACTAAAAACACAGATATCACGAAGCTGGAAGACTTCAAAGGGAAAACGATTGGGGTGGGGCTCGGAACGAACGATGAAACCTACCTGCGTACCGAAGTGCTGCCAAAAGTAGGTGATTTCACGATCAAGACGTATGATGATGTCATTACCTCACTGAAGGATCTGGATGCAGGACGGATTGATGCGACCATTAATAATCTGTATGCCCTGAAGCCGATTGTGGATGAGAATGGCTTTCAGATTAAAGCGGTGGGCGAACCGATCAAATCCGATATGGCGGGTGTAGCTCTTCGCAAGGATAATGCAGAGCTTCGGGATGCCATGAATAAAGCCTTGGCAGATATGAAGGCAGACGGCACATACGATACTCTTTTCCAGAAATGGTTCAATGAGACACCTGCAAAATAAATGTTGGAGCGTGCGTCCTATGGCGGGAAGGGGGTAGTATTTAATGCAACTCGTATTCGACAATCTGCCCTTCTTGCTGAAGGGCGCCGGATACACTTTACTGTTGACGATTGTCTCTATGTTGTTCGGTCTGATCATCGGACTCGTGGTGGCAATCGCCCGTCTCAAAGGGAATCCGCCGATTCGGTGGATTGCCCGTTTCTATGTATCAATCATCCGCGGGACACCGCTCCTTGTACAGATTGTTATCATCTATTATGGCCTTGTAGATTATGGTGTTACGCTTGGTTCCCTGACAGCAGCCTATATTGCACTCAGTATAAATGCCGGAGCATACTTGTCTGAGACGTTCCGTGGAGCCATTTTGTCGGTTCCGAAGGGACAACTGGAGGCTGCTTATTCAACCGGAATGACGCCATGGCAGGCGATGCGCAGAATTGTGCTGCCCCAGGCCATGCGTATTGCCATTCCACCTATGGGAAATACGTTCATTGGTATGCTGAAGGAGACCTCACTCGTTTCAGTAATCACGGTCAGCGAACTCCTGCGTCAAGCACAGCTCCTCATTGCCCAGTATTATCAATATATGCCTTTTTATCTGGGGATCGGTGTGATGTATTGGATTATGAGTACAGGGCTGGCCTTCATCCTGGAACGGTTCGAACGCAGATTGGCCAAAGCTTATTGAACATGGAGATGACATTAACATGATAACGACTACAGGCTTATCGAAGCATTTTCAGGATCAAGAAGTGCTGAAGGGCATTAATATACAGGTGGCAGCACAGGATATTGTCGTTGTCCTGGGACCGAGCGGCTCAGGCAAAAGCACATTACTTCGCTGCTTAAATGGTTTGGAGGATATCTCAGGCGGCAGCTTTGAAGTAAATGGGATTGTGGTAGATTCCGCTGCCTCCAGACGTTTGCGTCAGCAGGCCACCCGGAATATCCGTAAGCAGAGCGGGATGGTGTTCCAGCAGTTTAACCTATATCCGCACAAAACAGCGCTCGGTAATGTGATTGAAGGACTGATCACTGTGAAGAAGCTGCCGAAAGAGCAGGCTGTAGCTATAGGCCGGAAGCTTCTGGACCGCGTTGGACTGGCCGAGCGTGAAGAATATTATCCTTCTCGGCTCTCCGGCGGGCAACAACAAAGAGTGGCGATTGCCCGTTCGCTGGCGATGGAACCTGCAGTAATGTTATTCGATGAACCCACTTCTGCGCTCGATCCTGAGCTTGTGGGTGAGGTGCTGAGCGTAATGCGTGAGCTGGCTCAGGAGGGAATGACAATGCTGGTCGTGTCACATGAGATGAAGTTTGCCCGTGAAGTGGCGACCAAAATCATTTTAATGGCAGATGGTAATATTATCGAAGAAGCGGCTCCGCAGCGGTTTTTTGAAGATCCCCAAGAGGAACGGACGCGCAGATTCTTGCGTCAAATCAACGAAATTTAAGGAAGAAGGTAACTGTAATGAAAGTATCGACCATTTGGAAAGGTAAACGGATGTTTGATTCAACAGGTCCTTCCGGCTATTCCGTGGGGATGGATGCAACTCCTAAATACGGTGGTAACGGCGAGGGCATGACTCCGATGGAATTGCTGCTAGCGGGGTTGGGAGGCTGCATGGGCATCGATATCACCATGATTTTGGACCGGTTCCTGCCAGAAATCACACGACTCGAAATTGAAGCAGATGGAACCCGCAAGGAAGCGAATCCTTCCGGATTTACAGCGATCGATCTGTTTTTTCATATTGATGGGAATGTCCCCGATTACCGGCTCTGGAAAGCCATCCTGATGGCTGAGGAGAAATACTGTGCCGTCTCGGATTCGCTTAAGGCAGAGATTCACCCCCATCTAATCCTCAATGGAGTAGAGGTAGAGAAACCAGAGAAAACAAGCTAAGGCTAGGATTGGACTGAGCCAGGAGAGCGTTTCAAAGTTTCCGTTAGGCGCAGATGAAGCCGGACCATCGGTTGTCTTTCTTACTGAGAAAGTAGAGGCGAATCAAGGCGTTTTTGATGGAAAGGATTATCTGGAGGGTTTTAAGAGGTTGATAGAATAGGGTATCCGTATGAATTCGAAGACATCACTAAGGTTAATGTCGTTGGAAAAAAGTTGTGCCTGTTGAAAGGGTCCGTTGATTATGGAAATGCTGTTGTAACTATACAAGAGTTATATAGCACGATGATTGATGAGTATGCATTCAACTTTATTGTTTCATATACAAAATGAAGCCTTCCTCTCCGCGGCAATGGGGAGGAAGGCTTCTTTGTTGCGATGTTTGAATTTACATTAATTTAAACAATCCGTAAATGATAACTGCTGCTTGAGCACGCGTTGCGTTGCTGGCAGGGGCAAATGTCCCATCCACCATGCCGCTCACAATCCCGGATTGTTGCAATGCTTTAATTGCTTCTTCTGCATAGACCGAAATGCTAGAATCATCGGCAAACTTGATTTCATTAACGGTATTTTGCAGCTTGACATTTGCCTTCGCTGCGGCTCGATACAGCATAACGGCCATTTCCTGCCTGCTGATTGCATCGTTGATGCCGTAAGATCCGTCCGCTTTTCCGTTGACGATACCGAGCTGTTGGGCTGAAGCAATTGCTTGATAATACCAGGTGCCTTCCTTCACATCTGTAAAGGTGCTGTTTGTCTTATCGCTGTTCAGATCAAGCGCATTCATCAGCATTTGGATGAACTCGGCTCTGGTAACCTGATTGTTCGGCGCGAAAGCTCCAGTTTCAACTCCTGCAACAATACCTCGCGCTTCGAGAGCTTGGATGCTTTCCACCGCCCAAGGCACATTGTTCACGTCTTTGAATGCGGAAGCATTGGTCTTGGCAACGTATTTGCTGAAGTGCTTCGGAGTAAATTCGACTTTGCCCGTCGCTGTGTTGTACTTCCCGTTTTTGACGATTTCCAGCTTGCCGTTATCATCGATGTTATAGACGATGACATTGTTTGGATTTTCACCCGGCTTCAGGGTGTAACCCATGCTGACTTTAACGTCATTTCCGGTGAATTTCGAAATTTTCGTGCCGTTGATGCTTAAGTTGAAATTGTAGACGGTATTTCCGGCTACTTGGCTCCTTGCCGCGTCGGACAGCGACGCCGGGTCTACGACGGCCACGGACAATTGAACGTTGCCGGTACCGCTCGCGTCGTTGTGCTTCAGCAATTTCGGATCGATTGTAACAGTTGCCAAACCAGTGTCGATGGCGATCGATTGGATCTGATCCGAAAGTGCTTGAACTTGATCTGCCGGCAATTTGACTTGAACTTCTTTAACGCCGGCAGCGGGTTGTACTTGAATCGTCACGGATTTGTCTGTTGATTGACTGACTGCTTGATGGAAATCACTCGAACTGATGGTTACGGAAGCTGTACCGTTGCTGTCCGGCTGAGCCTTTGTAGTGATATGATTTTTATCAATTGTGATGTTAGATCCCTGCGTCGTAGTCGTAGTCGTAGTCGTAGTCGTAGTCGTAGTCGTAGTCGTAGGCGTCGGGGTCGGCGTTGGTGTAGGCGTAGGTGTAGGCGTAGGCGTCGCAGCTTTGACTGTTACAACGCTTGTTGCTGTAAACCCGCCATCAACAGTCGTTGCGGTAATCGTTGCAGTTCCTGCTTTGACAGGAGTAACAACGCCATTGTTGTCCACAGTCGCAACGCTCGAGTCGCTGGAGCTCCACGTCACAGCTTTGTTCGAAGCGTTGTTCGGTAGAACTGTTGCCATCAATGTTGCAGCGGTGCCCCCTGCTGTGAGCGATAAGGTCGATTGGTCTAGCGTAACCCCGGTTACCGATGTCGTAGTCGGAGTTGGTGCGGCCGCAAGTTCCAACGTGCCAATCTGGAATAGATCCTGATAAGCCGTCCCGCTAGCGTCGTTCCAAGCGTACGCGCCAATGCGCGCACCGTTCATCGCTTCGTTCACCTGAGTGTCAAAGCCGATATGAGTGCCAATCGCGGGCGAAATTTGGATAAACGGAATCTTCATCTCGACATTGTAGGAGTACGTATCCTCGTTGACTGTCGTCGCAGAGGTCATCTTCGTTGCAATACCTTGATTATCCGTCATGCCTGCGTCTACCGTTGCAAAGCCGTCATACCGAACGCGGTAATGTCCGGAAGCGTTTGAATACATGGCGCTGGAGCCGTTGGTCAGGTCAACAACCACTTCGACTGAATCCTGTTCCCAAGGGTTTGCGTTCCCCTTGTCCAACGGTTCGGATGGATCTTTGGTCACCTGTGCGAGTACGTACAGGTTCGCGTTGTCCCACAACATGCGAGCGGTAGCGGCCGGCATGTGCGCATCCGCCTTCGTGTTGCCTGCTTGCGTTACATTGATATTGATAGGCGTTGTCGAATTCCAAATGTCGTCTATATTGCCGTCGATGTTCGGCGTTCCCTTCGCGGCTGTTGAGGTTTTGCCCCCGGCAGGCTTTGTCGGAGCGTGGTAATTCGCAAGGTAATTAGCCGGGTCAATCACGGCGTAAAACGCGTCTTTCGGGTACAGGTTGCCGTCGAACAGCAACGGGCTGCCTTCAGACAACCAGCTGTTGGTGTCTGTCAACCCCCAGATGGAGATGCGCTGCACCGTGTCCCTGAAGTTGGGATCGGTATAAACCTGCATCAACCGCGCGTACTGTGCGGCTTGGGCTTTTACCTGCTCGGTTGTCTGCTGTTTGTTCGTTCCTGCGGAGATGTCCAGCTCGCTGATTGAAACTTTGACGCCGATATTCTTGAACATCTGTATCGTCTTTCTCTGATTATTAGGGTTGGTGCCGAGGCCGTTATGCTCTTGCAAGCCGACGCCCTGTATGAGCTGCTTGCCAGGGTGATCCAAGGCCCAACGGTCATTAATGTCTTTCACCATGTCGCGAACTGCTGCGGCCTTATTCTGGTCATCCATGCTATAGTCGTTGTAGTACAACAGGACGTTGTAATTCGGCTCCGCCGCACGGGCGTACTTGAACGCCTGTTCGACGTAGTTCGCGTCCGTCGCCTTCAGCCACGGGGTGGATTTCAGGTAGCTGTGCCAGTCTGTCGGACTAAGAGAGCTGTCACGGACGGTGCCACTCATCGCTTCGTTAACGACGTCCCATGAGATGATGTTCTGCGTGCTCGCGTTGAACTTGTCGTCAAAATGCGTGAGCACCGCGTTAATGTACGCGTTCATGTTCGCATACGCCCCATCCGCGGTCAGACCTGGGTTGGATGGAGTCGAGTCGGAGCTGGAGATCTTATCGTTGTTCAGCCATGGAATCGATTGCCCTTCCCAGACGAGCGTATGCCCATGTACTTTTAGGCCATTGTCGATCGCGCTCTGAAGCTCCTTGTCCGCTTCGTCAAAGCTCAGATCCGCGACGTTATGCGTAGAGGCGCTGGTGCCGATCAGCGAAGCTGGCTTCATCGCGTTCTCAGGCGTCACAACGCCGAACTGGGCTTTCAGGACGGGCATGATTGAGTCTTGCATGTAATATGGGCCGATGATGTTGCCCATCAAATAATCCGGGTACGTATCCTTAATGCTTGGCAAGGTGAGTACATCCGGGTTAATCGTTGGTGTTGGTGCAGCACCAATATTATTTACAGTAGTTAATGTAGCCGCTCCGCTTGATGTAAAGAGACCAACCGTTTGGTCGTCAAAGTTGGCTGTGTAAACAACAGTGCCACTCGCGTCTTTAATAACAAAGTTATCGATGTAGTAAGTTATATTCTTGGCATCCGTATTTCCGCTATCACCTTTTTTAACATACTGGATATTGGAGCCACTTGTGTCTGTATAAGTATACATTGCTGAATAGGAATTCCAAGCTGGGCTTGCCGCGCTTAAAGCTCCTGAGTCTTTAATCCAGTTGTAGCCGCTAGTTTGTAGAACAATGCCTGCCACATCTTGGTCAGGGGTGTATAAATCATATGAGAAGGTGTAGGTTGTACCGGCAATGAGATTTAAGCCGCTTGCTCCTGTAGGTATTTGCACGCCATCCCACTGTTTCCCGCCTGTAGTTTGAACCTTTAAGACATAATTTCCGTCCGTACTTGCCGCACTTGCCTTTTGCGCGATCCCAAACTGCGGCAAAAACAATGCAACCGCAAGCACTAACATCAAAATCTGCTTAATCCGTTTGTTCATCGTGTTACTTCCCCTCCCAAAATAAATATTATAGAGCCTCCCGGCATTCGCCGAGGCTTGCGGCACAAGGGTTTTCTTGTACCACCACCCTGTCGATAAATTTGGCAATCCAATTAAAGCGTTTACATTTTTATCGGAATATGTCCTCCTTTCGAGAATTTCAATTCAATGATACTGCAGATGAAAGCGGTTTACAGTACACAAATTTAAGAAGGAACCACTATATTTTATAGCTCAACTTTCGGTGCAACCAAGCCAGGTGGTGGAGTATAGCAGGTGGAAATTCTGTTTGGAAAGGCTAAAGATAAGCCACCAATAGCGAGTCTTGGATGGTTGGAAGCCATTTCAGACATTAAGCATAGACAGCCAGAAAGTAGGCCTGAAAGTGATTGAGCCTCGAAAAAGAAAGCCGGGGAGGTCGACTTTTTCGAAAGTACGGAAGTCAATATTTATCCGTGCGTTAAAGGCGAGCATGGATGAGCTCTTCAGGGGTCGCAGAGCCAGGCATGCTTTACAATGAATTCATCGCAACTTGGGAGAACCTGTCCGGTCTCTCGGCGGAGATTATGACAAACGACCGAACACAAGTTACGAAAGCAGCATATGAGGAGAATCTGGAATCAAACATCACGGACTTGGCAGTACGGCTATTGTTGAACCCATTCGCACTCGTGGTACGGTTCACCTCGATTAATCCAAAACGACAGCTATGATGGTTGACTTGTTGTTGAATCCTCTCACATAAGTTTAATGCGTTGACTTCTAATGAAAACTTGTTTTTTGAACCATCCAATGGTACACAATCAATGAATATTAAAATAGACCAGAACTCTCCAATGAGAAATTCTGGCCTTCTGTTGGACTTAGCCTACTGTTATAGGTTTATCGGCTTTTCTTCGTCTCCGGTTGCTATGGGGTTGTACCCGTAACTAATCCAGTCACTCCAGCTCCCCGCATACAGCCGCACCTTCTTATACCCGGCCTTCTCCAAGGCCAGTACATTCGGGCAGGCAGTCACGCCGGAGCCGCAGTAGACGATGATCTCACGGTCTTTGTCAAGTCCTGCGAAGTGTGCTTCAAGTTCCTCTGCACTCTTATAGCTGCCGTCTGCATGTTGTGTATCTTTCCAGAAGTAATTGACCGCACCGGGAATATGTCCGGCTTTCTTATCCAAGGTCTCATTCATGCCCTGGTAGCGGTCATTCGCACGTGAGTCGATCAATACGATCCTAGTAGATGGGGAAGAGGAAGCGTCACCCCCAACATTAGCCGTCTTCTCCGATACCTGCCGAACCTCTTCAACATCTGCCAGCATTTGCGGCTGCACATTCGGCACAAATGAACTTGGCACCCGCACTGGCTGATGATTTGTGACTGGGAATTTCTCCGCTTTCCACTGGCTGAAGCCACCCTCCAAGATGAATACCTGCTCATGCCCCAGGTAGCGCAGCAGCCACCACAGCCTTGCAGCATTCATACCGCTCTCATCATCGTAAGCCACGATGCGTGAATCGTTTCCGATTCCGAGCTTCGAGAGACGTGCCGCAAGCACCTGCGGATCGGGAAGCGGATGTCGCCCGCCGTGTTCACCCACAGGGCTGGACAGATCCATCTCTAAATCGAGATATACTGCACCGGGGATATGCTCCTGTTCGTAGCTCTCCCGGCCAGCATCAGGTTTACCGAGTGTAAACCGGCAGTCTATTATAGTTTGTTCCGGCTCATAGAGTCTGGCGAGCAGCCAGCGTTTAGAGACAGTAGCGTCCATTGGAATCCCATCCTTTATCCTGTGATGTGTACTTGGCATTATTATAACGGAAATGAAGAGGGGGTGCATGTCCGACCTTAAATCCGCTTTCAGAGATTTGACACAGCCAGACTCTGATTTTACAATTGCCTTTGAGCTGATAGATCAATGAGAGAGAGGCTTAAGCCTGTGGAAACTATAGTAAGTAAGGCCTGGCCGGAATGGGCCGGGACACTGCGGAGACGGAGCGGGGGCTGGAATAACACCACCTATTTTGTGGAAAATCAGACAAAACGCGCAGTCCTCCGTGTATATGATACGCATAAGGACAAAGCGAAGATTGAATATGAGCACGCCGTGCTCCAGCAGCTGGGGAGCCAAAGCCTGCCTTTTCAAGTACCTGTACCCGTAGCTGCAACAAATGGTGAAACTATGATTCAGATTGGAGAGAGTGGGAAATTCGCCTGCTTGTTCCGGTATATCGACGGAGATACACCTAACGAGGAAGCCTCAGGATATGCCGAATCCTTCGGGGTGGCTGCAGGCGTTCTTTCGGCTGTGCTGGCTGATATCAATCCCCGACTTACTCCGGTGTACCGGCCTTATTATGAGCTGCGGACATCCTATCCGCTGTGCAATACAGAGGTCATCCGCGAGCTGTGTCTTCATCCGCCGGAACCATTTAGGGAATTAGGTGTGGAACTGGAAATGCTATACAAGGCTTATGAGAACATTACAGATTCGCTACATGAGCTCTCGGGACTGCCGCATCAATTGGTACATGGTGACTTGAATGCTTCTAATCTTCTGGTCCAGTCAACCAATCCTAGTGAGGTAGCTGCTCTGCTTGATTTTGAATTCTGCACCTATGATCTGCGGGTGATAGAGCCTGCTGTTATACTGTCCGGACTGCTGGGACATGCGGAGGACAAGTCGATGATCCGCAGGTTTTGCCGAGGATTCAGACGTATTGTCCGGCTCTCACCGGCCGAGATCAGCGCGATTCCAGTACTGATGCTGCTGCGGAAGATTGATGTTTTCCTTCATTTTGTCACCCGTTTCCTTGAAGGTACCGATGAATCCGGTGTGCTTCATGAACAGATCAGGCTACTGTCAGCAGATTTAATTCAGCTGTCAGACGGAACAGCGGAAATCATGGCCATTCTGCGCGAAGAGCAGGAATGAGCCGGGAAGGCTATAACTCATTCCCATTGGCCGGTTTCACCGAAGCTCCTTTGCTGTTCAGGATCTCTTTATAGATCTCAATGGCTAGTGCTCTTGAACTCTTAAGATGGACGATGGCATCCGGTCTGGGCAGATGGATGAGTTTATCCGGCAAATCTGCCAGCTCCGGCAGCCATGTCCGGATGTAGCTTCCGCTTGGATCATGAGTTTGGGATTGGGTTACCGGATTCATAATCCTGAAATAAGGCGAGGCATCGAAACCGAGAGAAGAGCTCCAGAGCCAGCCGCCCCGGTTCAGCACATTGTCATAATCACTTAGCTTCAGCCTGAAGTAACGCTCCCCATAAATAAACGGACAGCCAAGATTTTTGGTCAGGAACATGGCGGTAATCATCCGCAGACGGTTAGGCATCCAGCCGGTTTCGTTCAGTTGGGTCATAGCGGCATCGATTACCGGAATACCTGTCCTTGCCATAGACCAAGCCTCAAAGTACTTCGTTCCCAGACGACCCAGATCATAAACCTTCTCATAGCTGAAAAAATCAGCATCCATGCGGGCCTGATATAAGTAGAAATCCCGCCAGGCCAGCTGCCTCAGCCATTCTTCAAATCCTCCTTCTTCTTGTGTCAAGCGGCTGTAAACCGTACGTGCTGAAATTGCCCCTGTATTGAGATGGCGGCTGATCCGGCTGGTGCTCTCCAGAGCATAGCGGTCACGGCTTATTTGATAATCCTGCAAATTCAGATTTAGAAAATGCTCAAGCGAACGGCCTGCATCTATCTTCTGTCCTGCAAGGTCTGGCTGATCTAATTGCAGTTTAACCTCTTCCGGAACCATAAAATCCTGGGCAATCCGTTCGTCCAGTGCTGATGTTTCCAGATCAGCCAAGGCTGATGAATAAGGCGGCCGAAACCGCTCGGTGAGGTAGCTGCGCCAGCGGCGGTAGAACGGGGTGAATACCTTGAAGGGCTCACGGCGTCCGCTCCACTCCATGAAATCGTCCAGATCGCAGAGCATACTGTCATGATAGAGAGTGAGAGGAATGCCCAATTCTTCCGACGTGTTACGCAGGCTTTGATCTCTATGTATTGCATAGGGGGTGTAATCGGCATGAATCATTAATTCCTGAACCGGATAGGCTTCACTCAGTCTCCTGACAATGGTATCAGGCTCACCGTAAAGAATGTGTAGCTGCTTCCCCTGAAAGGCATAGGCCTGCTGCAGGCTGGATACGTGAGCTAGGAAGTTAGTCCCGCTATGCTCCAGATAGCGCTGTTTGCGCAGCAGGAAGGGCTCCAGGATAAGCACATGCAGGCTGCGGGAACCGGCAGCACGGATGGCATCAAAGGCCGGAAGATCGGTAGTCCGCAGATCCTTGCGGTGAATGAAAAGAATCATTTATCAGGATTTCCTTTCCGTTATGAATTGAAATGTTTATTACCAGCACTTGTCTATAATACGATGGATGATGAAGTTTTGGCGATATGCAGTTCATGCTTATGTAACTGGAAATCAACATTACATAAGAAAAGAGAGTATGCCGGCAGCAGTTGAGGCTAAGGCATACTCTCTTTTTTGGGGCTTTCAATGCCGTCCAGAATATTGTACGTGTTACGGATGCCGAGATTTCCGGTGTACGTTCTGCGTCCTCCCCAATAATTTGGTTGGGAGACTACTGTGGTGAAAAATAATAAAATCCATATCTTTACAACATGATTATCTTAGTGTACTATGTAACTAACACACCGATACAGAAAACCTGAACCTTAATTTACTCGATATAGGGAGGATACCATGGAGCGGACAACAGTTAGCCAAGAACATGCCGGAGCCCACAGTGACCCGGTAGTGCTGCAGATGAAGGGCGTCAGCAAAATAATCAAAGGAAAGGCCATCGTGAATCAGCTGTCTTTTGAGATTCGCAAAGGGGAGATTGTGGGGCTGCTTGGTCCAAACGGGGCGGGTAAGACCACTACAATCCGCATGATGACTGGCCTGATTAAGATGACCGAAGGGGATGTGCTTATTCACGGCCACAGCATCCGCAATGAGTTCAACAAAGCGATTGCCCATATCGGTGCGATTATCGAGAATCCGGAATTTTATGGACATTTGACAGGTTTGGATAATCTGAAGCAATATCTGCGGATGTGTGACGGGGTTGCTGAATCCCGGATCCGAGAGGTAGTAGAGCTGGTGGGGCTGCAAGGAGCGATGGATAAGAAGGTAAAAGCGTATTCGCTCGGCATGCGCCAGCGGCTCGGTATCGCCCAGGCGCTGCTGCATTCCCCGAAGCTGCTCATTCTGGATGAGCCGACCAATGGCCTCGATCCCGCAGGGATCCGGGAAATGCGTGAATATATGCGGAACATCGCAGAGGTGGAGGGGATCTCCATCTTAATCTCCAGCCACATGCTGGCCGAGATCGAGCAGATCTGCAACCGGGCAGTAGTCATCCAGAACGGTTCGCTGGTCACGGTAACCCAGCTTGGTGCAGAGGCAAAGACGGAAGGAGAGGTATCCCTTGCCGTCCGGGTGGATAAGGTTGAGGCAGCGCAGGCCGTAATCCAGGCAATGGATGGGGTGGAATGGACCCGTACTGACGAAATACAGAAGGAACTCCATATCCGCCTGATTGACCATAAGGTGCCGGAGCTTGTTGCTGCACTCAGCGCAGCTAAGGTCGGCGTATACCGGATAAATGAGAATAAACAAAGTCTCGAAGAAGATTTCCTGAAATGGACAGGAGGGAACCGCATTGCGTAAATTTAGTAACCTGGTCCTTAACGAGTGGCTGAAGCTGTTCAAGAAGCGCTCCTTTTTTGTACCCTATCTGATTCTTGTGTTCTTTCCGCTGGTGCTCGGGTATATTATTCATTCTGTATCACCGGAATCGTTCGCTTCCGCTAAGGAGTTTACGAAGCAAATGCTGCTGCCGACCGGAATGGGCCAGGTTATGGCTATTTTGGCCATCATCGGTACGGCAGGGATTGTAGCCAAGGAGCATAGTCAGGGTACAGTTAAATTCTTGCTCATCCGCGCCCGCAGCCGTACTGCAATCCTGGCATCTAAATATGTAACGGTGCTGCTGTATGCATTTAGCCTGACCCTGGTGGCAGCAGCAGCGATATTCCTCTCAGGAATGCTGTGGTTTAATACCGGTGGCGGAGACACAGGGGTAGCGGATATCCTGCAGTCTTTGCTGTACGGCTTTGTGTACACATTAGTCTATGTAACGCTTGTCTTTATGCTAGGTGTGCTAACCAACTCTACGGGAGTGACCATCGGGATCGCGATGTTTGCCGTAACTATGGATAAAATCGTGATTAACCGGGAGTTTTATAAGTATTTTTTGTTCCCTAACCTGGATTTGTCTGCGTACAGCAGCGGAAATAAACCCCCGTTGTCCGGAATGACCCTTGGATTCTCGATCACTATGCTTGCTGTGTATATTATTGTATTCCTCCTGGCCGGATTTACCGTCTTCAGACGAAGGGACGTTGCTTGATGACGATTGAATTTGACAACAACCAGCCGATTTATTTACAGATCATGAACTACCTCAAGGGTGAGATCATCACAGGCAAGCTGAAGCCCGGTGACAAAATCCCTTCGGTGCGCGAACTGGCGGCAGAACTGCAGATTAATCCAAACACGGTGCAAAGAACCTTTCAGGAACTGGAGCGTGAAGAGATTGTGGAGACGCGGCGCGGCATGGGCAGATATGTAACCGGGAAGGAAGATACGATTATGAACATCAAAAGAGAAATGGCCCAAGATATTCTCGACCGCTTCATCCGCGGAATGCAGGAGCTTGGCTTTGAGAGTGAAGAAATTGTAAAGGCTGTGGAGGAGAATATTGCAGCGAAAGACAGAAAGTAGGGGGATATAAGGGTGGACAGGATACTCAAGGTAGAGCAGGTTTCGAAAAAATACGGCTCCAAACAGGCGCTGCACAATGTCACTTTTGAACTCGGCGCCGGTAAAATTATTGGACTGCTTGGCAGCAACGGCAGCGGAAAAAGTACTCTGATGAAGCTGATTGCCGGACTCGCACAGCCGGGCTCCGGCAGTATTTCCGTGCTGGGAACTCCGGCAGGCGCCGAGAGCAAATCACTGGTCTCCTTCATGCCGGATCAGCCGCTGACGGAGGACTGGATGAAGGTGGGGGATGCGCTCAGGTTCATGGAGGATTTTTATCCTGATTTTGATCCGGCCAAAGCCCGCCGCATGCTTGAGTTTATGAAGCTGAACGAGAAGGATAAAGTACGGGCACTATCCAAAGGGATGAATGAACGCCTTCAGCTTACCCTGGCGCTCTCGCGTAAGGCCAGACTGTATTTGCTGGATGAGCCGATTGGCGGAGTGGACCCGGTTGCCCGGACGAAAATACTGAATGCTTTGATGGAATTTTATGAAGAGGACAGCACGATTCTGCTCTCCACCCATCTCGTGTCGGATATTGAACGGATCTTTGATGAGGTGATTTTTATTAAAGAAGGGGAACTCGTCTTGCATAGTGATGTAGAGGAACTGCGGCTGCAGCGGGGAAAAAGTATCGATGAGCTGTTCAGAGAGGTGTATGCGGAATGCTGAAGCTGATTCGTTATGATTTTAGACGCAGCCGTGACCGGATTCTCGCAGCATTTGTCATTATGATTCTAATTCATACCGGGATTTGGGTCTCCTCAGGCACAACGAGCAATGAGGTCATATCGGGGCATCTGCTTACTTATTTTTCGATAGGGGTCGTATTCCTCTTCATTACGGTGATTAATTATAACCGCAATCTGAAATCCTATACGCGCAGGCTGCTTCCTGTAAATACCGTGTATACCGTCCTGTCACCACTTCTTCAATTCTGGATGCTGCTGCTGACTCTTATGTTTATAGGACTGATCCACCTGGGGTTATATGTCCTGTTTTATTCAGCAGATTTCTTGCCGGGGAATTTCTGGACGGTTGCCTGGCGAAGCGCGCTGCAGTGTATATGGTCTGCCGGATTCGTCCTACTCATGATTATGTTTGCCTGTACTGTTGCGAGAAGTCTTAAGGTTAGAGGGAAGATATGGATCGGGATTGCTGTGCTGGTGGTGCTTCAAAACGGGGTGGCCTATCTGGAGCAGCTTCTGTTCAAAAGCTATTTTTTAGGCATCGATAACGCGTTCCGGTTCGAGGTACACAAAGCTTCCGATGTTCCCAGTGGACTGAAGCTGAACTACGTAGGATCTAATGTGTGGCCGGTTATATTTGAAGTAGCGATAGCAGGGTTATTAATCTATGCTACAACCGTACTTGTGAAAAGAAGAACAGATTTGTAGGCGGCGGGTTTCAAAATGACGAAAGCAGAGCTGTTCCGCAGCTTTGCTTTCGTTTTTGCGCAAAAAAAAGATTCCCGGGACGGGAGATCTCCTATACTTATAATTGCGGATACAACCGCCGCTTATTGAGCCTTGCGTGTATTTGTCCAAAGCTCTAGCTCGCGCAGCAGCAGTTCCTCTTCTTCTTCATTAAGGACAAGTCTAACCCCGTATTGGAACTGACCAATACCGAACATCCAGCCCCAGCGTACACTGCCTTCAAACTGCAGATTCACGTCTGTTAAGCGGAAATGTATAATCAGCTTCGTATCCCCTGAAGTAAAGCGGAGGTTCAGTGAAGTGCGTACTTTACAGCCGGAACGGCTAAGATCAAGCAGCACACCTTCTGTTAATTTCCCGGCTCCCGGTCCGGAATTACCCGCTGGAACTTCTAGCCAGCATTCGATCGGCTGGTTCATTACATATCGGAACGGTTCTTTTCTGCTGGAGTCGTCCATCGTTTACCTCCGCTAGTTTTTTTGCTATTATATCGAAATGACAGAATGAGAACAATCTACTAAAGTGCTATTTTAATAGAAAATATTTTATTTATTCAGTCAGCGAAATAAAGGAGCTCGATCATGTATCAATACGACAATGAAACCTTTCTAGATCATAATTTTGATTATGCAGCTTTGCAGGACGGTGAACTGAACGGCTGTACCTTTGAACGCTGCTCCTTTAAAGGGGCTTCAATGGAAGAAATGACCTCAACCGGCTGCCGGTTCGCAGATTGTGACTTTAGCGGGGCACAGCTGAATGCATCTATACATAAAGGAGCAGCATTTACCAACTGCAAGTTTACAGGGGCGAATCTGTTCGTGTCTAAATTCGAGGATTGCAAGATGGTGGGCTCTGATTTCTCGAACGCCGCGATGGACGGAATTACACTGGCTGGGGGAGACTGGTCATATACCAATCTCAGACATGTCAATCTGGCCCGGCAGGATCTGCGGGGGATCCGGTTCCTGGAAGCCGATATGCTGGGCTGCAATTTGCAGAAGTGTAATCTGCGGGGTGCTGATTTAAGCCGTGTACGGCTGACCCAGTGTAAGCTTGCGGGTGCGGATCTGCGCGATGCCAAGCTGGATGGAATCGATCTGAAAAGTCTGGATTTAAAAGGTGTGCGGATAGATGTGGAGCAGGCTGTGCTGCTGGCCCGTTCTTTAGGTGCAAAGGTAGACTAAGCGAAATGTAAAAGCAGCTCCGCTCTTTTAATGAAGAGAACGGAGCTGCTTTTTTATTGCCTTACAGTTTGTATAGAGAAGCCATGCAGTCAACAAACATTTTGTTATATTCGGAACGGGTAAGGTCATGAGTGGAGGCAATGTCGCGGCCGAGGAATTCAAACCACGTTATTTCTGTGCCATCTTTTTTGTAGACGAACTTCTCATGCCGGATGGAGAACGTATCATTCTCAAAAGAAGGAACCTGCTCATATTTGAGTTCAGTACCCAGTTTCTCGGATACAAGCGTCGCTAGAAGGATAAGCATTTTAAAGGGGTCATCATACATTTCAAATTGTTCTGTCATCAACGTCCACTCCTTAATTTGGCATGTGCTGCTGAGCAGAGTATACTATATCGTTCTAATGTAAGCACTATCATCTGGAGAAGTCAGTACAATTTTGATACAACATGTGAGCTTAATCAAGAAAGTACATATGGCATGCTTATCATTCAGATATATTTAACCGATATAAAAAAATATCGACTATTTTCGACAAGGGGAATGAATGTGTATGTCGTTTAACCTGCGGACTCTATTTTCCAGCGCCTTTGCCGTAATTATCATTCTGCTCACTGCACTGCTGATTTTTGTGATCGGCAGCCAGTCGACGAAATCAGTGGAGAAAAGTATTGGAGGTTCACTGGCGGAAGAAGCTTATCAAATGGCTGAGAAGCTGGACCACTTCATGTGGTCCCGTTCAGGGGAAGTGGAAGTGTTGAGTAAGCTGAATGCTTTTCAGCAGCCATATGACAATGCGGAAATCAGCGGTTTGCTGAATCAGCTGAAGAGCAGTCTGCCCGTATTCACATGGGTGGGTTTTCTCGATCCTGCCGGAAATGTACTTGCGTCAACGGATAATATTCTATTAGCTCAAAATATAAGTCAGAGACCCGTGTTTCAGGAAGGGATTAAAGGATTGTTTATTGGAGATGTGCATGATGCCGTTCTGTTGTCCAAGCTGTTGCCGAATCCGGGCGGTGAAGATTTGCAGTTCGTGGATGTCAGTGTCCCAATTTACAGTAAACAGGGGCAAGTCACTGGTGTGCTGGCGGCGCATCTCAGCTGGGAATGGTCACGTGAGGTGGAGAAGTCCATCCTCGCCCCGCTGAAAGATCGTATGACCGGTGTCGAGGTGCTGGTGATCAGCCAAAAAGATGACACAGTCCTGCTGGGACCGGACAGACTGGTCGGCCAAAAAATGACGGATGAAGCGCTCCGGAAAGCGCGGAATGGTGAAAACTCATGGACAGTGGAAAAGGAGAAGGGCAAAGATTCTTATCTGACCGGTTATGCTTACGGAGACGGGTATCTGAATTACCCGGGTTTGGGCTGGTCCGTAATTATCCGTCAGCCGGCAGAGATCGCCTTCGCTTCTGTCCATCAGCTTGAACGGTTCATCATCCTAAGCGGAATGGCGGCTGCTGTGATCTTCGGCATTCTTGGCTGGTTCCTTGCAGGCTGGATTGCACGCCCGCTAAATGCTATTACGTATACAGCTGATTTGCTCAGCTCCGGTACTGATGCAGAGATTCCATCCTCTTCGCTTATCAAAGATGTAGCTGTACTGTCAGCCTCCCTAAGGAATCTTGTAGGCAATCTGACTAAAACTGAAAGCAAGCTCAATTATATGTCTGATATGGCGCTGCATGATTCCCTCACCGGCTTGCCGAACCGGGCAGCGCTTGAAGAATTTTTGGCTCATGCTGTTAACAAGGCGCAGCAAACCCGGTCAACGCTAAGCTTTCTTTATTTAGATCTGGACGGATTCAAGAAAGTGAATGATACGTACGGGCATGCAGCCGGAGATGCCCTGCTGCAGCAAGTTGCCGTGCGGCTGCTGGACTGCACCCGCGAGCATGAGATTGTCGCCCGCATAGGGGGAGATGAGTTTGTCATCATCCTTCATACTTCAGCGGCAAGACCAATGTACGAAGCCGAAATCGTTGCAGCGCGGATTATCAGCAAAATTAATCTTCCGGTTATGATCGGAGGCCACAGTCTTCATGTCGGCTGCAGTGTCGGTGCAGCGGTGTGGACGCCAGATGGGGCGGATACCAGTGAAACGATGCGGCTTGCCGACGAGGCGCTGTATATTTCTAAACGCAGCGGCAAGAACCGCATTACATTTGAGGCTGCCAGCTAAGCAGCTGGAGGTACAAAAAATAGCTCTTTTGGAAGGGGACGCCTAAAAACGTCCTGCTGACCAAAAGAGCTTTTTTATGATTAAGGTAGGAAATGTTTTCAGCTTATGTATATCAATTAGTGCACTCTTTTACGTGGATTAGACCACCACTTGATCCAGAGCTTTCCTTCATCATCATGGAAGAACTTTATTCCTATCCACTTTAGAGGTGTCCAAACCTCTTTGAAATAATATGATGGCATAGTCTATTAGACCCTCCCGTATAGTTATTTTATACTATATTTTACGCCAAAATTTACTATTTAACAATACTAGATCCATAAAATTGAAATTATGTAGTAGGAATCAGCACAAGCCATCTAGCGGAATAAGCATTTAATGTAGAGAAAGGATGTGAAAGAATGACAAATGCCGAATTCATATCCAGAATCGTACCCTTTGCAATAGCGGATATGCAGCGCAGCCACATTGCCGCCTCGCTTACGATCGCACAAGCCGCACAGGAATCCGGATGGGGTAACAGTGGTCTGACGGTGAAAGCCAATAACCTTTTTGGAATAAAAGGAAGCGGTCCGGCAGGAAGCATTGCCATCCGGACAACCGAATATTTAAACGGTAAACCTTTTCTCGTGACTGCAGCATTTCGCGCATACCATGACTGGGGAGAATCTGTGGCTGACCATTCTGCAGTTCTCATCGGGGGGGTCTCCTGGAACCGCGGCCTCTACAGCAGGGTAATCGGCGTTGACGGACAAACAGCCGCCCGCGAGATTGCTGCAGCCGGGTATGCAACAGATCCGAATTACGCTGCCAAGCTGATCCGAATTATGGATTCCTATAATTTATACCAATTTGATGAAGTGAAGGAGGAGGAAGAGATGTCGGCTGAAGATAAACAGAAGCTTGCGAATCTGGAGACGGAAGTAAAGGAACTGCGTGTTCTTCTTGCCGGTCTTACGGTCAGCAGGGATACAATTAAAACCGGTGTTCAGGAGCAAGGCCAAGCGATAAAGAATGTAACAGAACGCCTTACCGCTATTGAGGGCCGCACTGTGATGAATGTTCCGGCTTGGGCAGAGCCCGCGGTCAACGCGGCTGTGGCTGCCGGGCTGCTGGATACACCTGCCGGCGGAAGCTATGACTTTTACCGTTTGCTCACGGTACTAAATAGGGCGGGCTTGCTGGTGACGGGGGGGAAATGAGATGGACAATGAGGCGCTTAATAATGTGCTTGCTTTCGCCTCGGTATTAGCGGTGTTTGTTATGGCGCTTGTGCAGCTGGTAAAGAACAGTGTGAACATTCCTCGTAATCTTGTTCCTGCCGTAGGGCTGGCAATCGGTTTATTTGTCGGCGCGGTCGCCTACCCTTTTACGGATATGACACTTGTTCTCCGCCTGTGGGCAGGCGGACTGGCCGGTTTGTCGGCCACTGGACTGTTTGAACTGGCCTTTAACAAAAGAGACGGATCGACCAAAGACAAATAACATGACATGAATTGCATGCTCATTATATTTATGCTTATGCCTGCTGGCGATCTGAACAAGCAATCTGCAAATGAGACCATACGATAAGGTATGCAGTAAAGGAAGGGGGTGCTTTATATATGGGAACTTATCTGGATGCCAGAACCTCACAGAATGCCAGCACAGCAAACTCCATTGCCATTCCGATTCTGGCGATCAATACTCCGCAATTGTTCGGGCAAATCGGTCTGATCACTTCAGGCATAACTACTAATCCACGCGTGTTGTTAAAAGGAACGATTTCCTTACAGCTTCCGCTTGCCCTGGTTGGGATTACTATCAGTATTGTCAGAGGTACGCTTCCTACTGATCCGGTTGTGTATTCCGCAACCTCTACTTTCAACCTTAGTCTTCTGGCGCCGCAGGTTATTGCATTTTCTGCTGCCGATTTTAACCCACCGGTTTTACCACAATTGACTTACACGGCATTCGTTACCTCTAATCTACTGGGTACGATCCGTGTCGGTCCGGAGAGCTTTGATGGAATTTTGGTTTCAGACTAATTGCAGCCTTACGTCTTGTCATGCCCTTAGCGGGTATGACAAGATGTTTAAGAGAAATTAAACCGCTTCGCCCAATCTGATTGGAACAATCGTACATATTCTATTCTGTAGTCATTATTTTGAAGGAGGTTATCTCATGGGTGCAGATTGCGGATACGGCGGTAATGTAGGCGGTGCTAATGTAGGTCCGGTTGGTCCTTGGACATCTACTGGTGCGATCCTGGTTCTTTATATCTTGCTTGTCATTATCTTGAGTGCCTGCTTTATCTAAGAGCGTAAGCAAAAGGCGCGTTTCCTGAAATTGTCAGGTTCGCGCCTTTTTTTGTTGGAAAAATTAGACTTCAGGTAAGTTATACTGGAGAGAGATGGATGAAACTAGGAGGAGTTTATGTATATTAGGAAACTGGCTGCCGGTGAACTGCCGCCGATGGACCTGTTGCTGTCAGCAGATCCATCACACTTAAAAGTAGAGGCCTATTTGAAAAGAGGTGAATGTTATGCAGCATTTGATGAAGAGGGAGCCGCCGGTGTTTACGTTTTGCTACCTACACGCCCTGATACTGCCGAATTGGTAAATGTTGCTGTCGCTGAGGTTCATCAGGGAAAAGGGCTCGGCAAACAACTTGTATTACATGCGATTCAATTAGCCGCTACACAAGGGTATAAAACGATTGAAGTTGGAACAGGAAATTCAAGCATCAGTCAACTGGCACTATATCAGAAATGCGGCTTCAGGATTGTGGGTGTGGAGCTGGATTATTTCACGAAGCATTACCCGGAAGTTATTTATGAGAATGGAATGATCTGCAGAGATATGCTGCGTTTGACCCGGGATCTTTAAAAGTGATAGCTACTCCGCAATCTGCCGAAAATTGGTTTATTGGTTTAAATGAAAAATAATTTGAGAAAAATATGGATTCTATCCGGTGAGGAGTGCGGTCAAAGTGCGAAAAGTGTTAGGCCTGGTTATCATCTGCAGTCTGCTATTTCTAGGGGGAGTTTGGGATTCACCGGTGGTGCATGGTGCTGAAGATAAAGTAGGTGTCACCGTCAACTTCGAACCCCTAAAGATTCCTACTGGAATTAACTCTTTTGTAAACAGCTCCGTGGTTATGGTGCCTGTCCGCCTGTTAGGTGAAGCGCTTGGTTATGAGGTCACTTACATAAAAGAACACAACAGCCTGCAGCTGAAGGGTAATGGACGTGAGGGTGTAATTAGACTGGGAGAGAGTACGCTTGTCCTAAGCGGCAAGGAGAAGCTTGCCATCGACGGCAAGGCTATACTTAAGAATAACCGTATATATGTACCGTTATCTTTCTTTGGTGCGCTGGGATTAATCACCTCCTATGACGCCGGTTCGTTCCACGCAACCGTAAGCACGCCGCAGAAATACGCAGACCACGTAGTAGTTTTGTTGAATTCAGGTCAGTATGAGGAACTGTGGCAGGACTTGTTCAGTGCAGAGCTTAAAAAACAGGTTCCAATCTCTGCACTTCATTCGGGTTGGGAGAGTCTGGACGGTTCATATGGTACCTTTGTTCAGTTGGACTCGGTTACTGTCACACAAGTTAATGGACAAACTGTTATTCAGGCTAATGTGGAATTCTCCAAAGGCAATCTTAACATGATTATCACTGTGGACAATAATGCCCGGTTAACCGGCTTAAGGTTTACACCTGCTGCTGCACCCGCTGTGGAGCGGGAGCTTCCGGAAGGCTTAACCGAGGAGACGGTAGTAGTTGGCGAAGGTACTGCACATCCGTTAAAGGGCATTCTGACACTTCCTGAGCATTCGTCTGGCACGCTTCCGTCTGTAGTGCTCGTTCATGGATCAGGTTCAACCGATCTTGATGAAACAGCATTCGCTTATAAACCCTTTCGTGATATCGCCTGGGGATTAGCGCAGCAAGGGATTGCTGTCCTGCGGTATGACAAGCGTTCTTACGCTTATCCCAAAGAGTTTATCGGAGATGAGGCAGCAAGCTTTACTGTAAAAGAAGAAACGGTAGAGGATGCCATACTCGCGGCCAAACTGCTGAAGTTGGATAAACGGCTGGACCCGGAACATGTGTATCTGGCCGGGCATAGCCTTGGAGGGATGCTGGCTCCGCGAATCGATGCAGACGGCGGTGATTTTGCCGGACTAATCCTTCTGGCAGGATCTCCGCGGAAGCTATGGGAGATTGTCTATGATCAGAACATGAATGTTATCCATACGCTAGCAGACAGTAATCCGCTCAAAGCGCAAACGGTGTCGGCAATTGACGGTGAACTTAAGAAAGCCAAGGCATTGTCCTCAATAACCGCTGAACAGTCCAGGCAGGCACCGGCTGTGTTTGGAATCCCGGCTTATTATCTGCAGGAAATGCAGCAGCATGACACGGCGGAGCTGGCCCGAAGACTGAACAAACCCGTACTCGTCGTGCAAGGAGCAGATGATTTTCAAGTATTTGCCGGTACAGACTTTCCCCTGTGGAAAGAAGTCCTCAAGAATAATGCTGCGGCTGAGTTTAAGCTCTACCCTGGGTTAAATCACTTTTTTGTCAATTATGACGGAGCGGGAGCGGGAACAACTGCTGAGTACAATGTACCGGGCACAGTGGACCCGCAGGTCATTGCGGATATGGCAACATGGATCAATGCACAATACTATTGAGACTCAAAGTTCATTATTGATATAACGACCGTCCCTAAGGGACGGTTGTTTTTGTGTAGATTAGAATACGAAAGTGGTGACTCATAGAGTTGAACTAAAGGATGCAATTATGACAACAGCCGGCTGGGAAAACAGATTTTTAGCTATACGTGTATAGGTCTTAAGAGATATAATTAATCTAATGAATGAAATTGATGCCGGGCGGTGTTGTTGTTGTCTTGGGATATTGTAGGATTTATGTTTTTCTCAACGATTGAAACTGTATCATTATATTATTTGATCATGACACTCTTCCGGTTTAAATGGAGGGCATTCATCTGGCCGGCGATGTTTATTATTTTAATCAATAATCTGCAAAGCTATCTGCTGAGAAATGAACTCGATATGGCGAATATTTCACCTCTAGTCACAATTATTGTCTTTATATTCTTTTTTGCTGCTGTTGTCAGGATGCCGTTTGTTTTTTCAGTTATTGCAACGATCTCCGGATATGTGATCTTTGCCGTTATCCAGTCATCATTGGTGCTAATAATGTTCGGTTCCCTTACGCAGGTGGAGAATCACACAATCAACGGGTACATCCTGCAAACAGCATCTGCTGCTGTAGTGTTCGTAATCTTCTGGTTTGCTTACCGCAAGGGCAAGGGCTTTACGTTTGATATGGAAAAACTGAGATTTAAGCTCGAAGATATTGTGCTGACCATGTTAATCATTGTTTTTCTGATTGGCATATCCGTGCTGCTGGCTTATAAAAACCTTTGGATCGATATTATGTTCTTCATCGTGATGTCTGCATTCCTGTTATATTATTCAACGAAAAAGGAGCGGGAGGATGCTGCTATTGATCTCAGTGATCACAGGTAAAACGGCAGAAGCCGTATCAATTCTGATCTCCTTCGCACTGCTGCGGCAAGTCTCGGGCGGGGCTGCAAAGCCGTATATAAACTGGCGTCAGTTTTAGCCTTCCTGGCTGTTTTTGTAGTCGATGCTGTTCCTAGTGTTCTTTTTGTACATCAGCCGGAGGTTCCGGAAGAATTATTGAATTAGTATTGGAGTTGGTCATCTTGAGCAGTATGTCTGTGACCCGTGATGTGAAAGGTAACAGTGGATTGTCCGCACTCGATATTACCGAAATTACATACATGGAATT
Organism: Paenibacillus tianjinensis; assembly: GCF_017086365.1. Taxonomy (NCBI): domain Bacteria; kingdom Bacillati; phylum Bacillota; class Bacilli; order Caryophanales; family Paenibacillaceae; genus Paenibacillus; species Paenibacillus tianjinensis. The sequence goes on from NZ_CP070969.1 coordinate 2,712,555, forward strand.
CGAAAGAAATCTTTATAGAATCGTAGTCCACACGAAGGATGAAGTATTTTATACAGTGGGCACACTGAAATATTGGGTAACCACGCTGAAAAGCTCAGGCTACAATTTTGTTCTGGCAGACCGTAATACCCTGATCAATGTTTCAAATATCATTCAACTCGACAAAACCTTCCATGTCGCTTATTTCGGGGAGAACCTGAAGGGAATAGAGCAGAAGTGTTTTCTTTCGGAAAAGGGCTATAAGGAAGTTGTTAAAGACGTTAAAATCTCGCAGCCGCATATCCAATTTATTGAACTGCCTTTGTGGTAGTTCTTTTTTTATGAGCAGGAAAATATTGCATACCCGGGAACGATTCATTATACTCCCAATATAGAGATTAAAATTTTAAATATGCGGAGGGGAATTAACAAAGTGAAAAAGAAAATGACTGCTGCGTTTACCGCTTTTGCTGTGCTGGGGGGGATGGGAGCCGGAGTTGTTGCCGGTGCCAACCTGCAGGAGATTAAAGCGTTCCTGAATCCAAGTATTAAATTTAAACTCAATGGTCAGCCCGTACAGCTTAAGAATAGCAGCGGTGCAGTGGTAGCCCCGATTACTTATAACAATACCACCTACTTACCAGTCAGAGCTGTATCTGACCTGCTGGGGGTTGCCGTTAAATTTGATCCAGCCGCCAATACCATATTCTTAGGGGAACAACTCGAAGGCGTTTCCATCGCCGCCGGCTTTGATTCTTCGTACCACACCAAAGACCCGGACAAAACAGTCTATCTGGACAAGGATTATAAAGATGTCCATTTCGACAATGGCAGCGGAACACGCGGCAGCTCCTTCATGCTCTACCCTAAAAATAAATACCAGAAGCTATACATCCAGGTTGCGGCAATCGACGGCGATATTAAAGACTTCACTATACAGGATAGTGATACCGACACTGTGCTCAAAAAGCAGACCATTACACCTGAGCAAGGACTAGTAACAATAGAAGCCGATATTGCCGGAGTAAGTACGATCTATGTAACCGGGCAAGTTGAAGACGGCGCGGCCATGTTCGTTCCATTGACTACTTCATATTATAAATAACATAAAACTATCGTGAAGAACACACTCCTTAAAGTCGCACTTCGATAAACCTATGGTTTATCCGGTGGAGATTTTAGGGGGTTTTTTGATTTATATAGAAATAAAGCATTAATAATTTCCGATGAATCTTGAATTGAAAATTTTCACACACAAAATCGAGGCCCTATTTCTAGGGCCTCTTTCATGGGAGAGGAGAAACCGGACGAAGAGCTTATGGGGAAACGTAAGCCTGCTCCGCGGTTGTCTACGACATTTTGCAATGCCGATAGTTACATGTTGTCCCGGAATGAACGTTCTTATACATCGAAGTATAAAAATATCTGCACCTTTAAAATGACACATCCAGACAATCTTTTTATTTAACCGGACAATTGTGGTACTATAGGCTTGGACTTATGCCCTAACCGGCGTAATAAACAGAGACATAGAGCAGGTGAATCGGTGAGAGTTGTATCGGGAAGTGCAAAGGGGAGACCCCTGAAGAGTGTTCCGGGCAACGGGACGCGGCCCACGACAGACAAAGTGAAGGAAGCGGTGTTCAGCATGATCGGCCCTTATTTTGAGGGTGGAACAGCGCTGGATTTGTTTGCCGGCACAGGAGGCCTTGGGATTGAAGCGCTGAGCAGAGGGATGGACCGTGCGGTTTTTGTGGATATGGAACAGAAAAGCATTGAAACGGTGCGTTCCAATCTGAAGGCGGTCAAAATGGAGGAACAGGCGGAAGTGTACCGCAATGATGCTGGTAGAGCGCTTAGCGCGCTTGAAAAGCGGGGGCGTGCTTTTGATCTTGTTTTCCTGGACCCGCCTTATCGGCTGAAGCATGGGGATGAATTGATGCTGGCGATGGCCCAGAAAGGATTGCTTAGACCTGATGCAGTAATCGTTCTTGAACATGAATCAGGCTACGTTTATCCAGAGGATATCCCTGGGTTCTATAGAACAAGGCAGGCTGTATACGGAGAGACGACGATCTCCATTTATCAGTATGAAGCTGCTCCGGGGGAAGCTGCCGGTAGTAGTAAGGAGGGTAAGGATGAGTCTGCAAATTAGAAAAGAACGTGTCGCCATCTATCCGGGTAGCTTTGATCCGGTAACTATGGGACATATGGATATTATCCGGCGCGCAGCGAAACAGTTTGACAGACTGATTGTTACCGTGCTCAATAATTTAAGCAAAAACCCGATGTTTACGGTAGAAGAGCGCACGGAACTGCTGCGGCAGGCCACAGCGGATCTTCCGAATGTCGAGGTTGACAGCTTCCGTGATCTGCTGGTTAATTATCTCCGCCAGAAGAATGCCCAGGTGATCGTGCGCGGGATTCGTACGGTCACCGATTTTGAATATGAACTGCAGACCGCTTCAATTAATCATAGTCTAGATCCCGAAGTAGAGACCATATTCATGATGACGAACCCGAAATATTCCTATCTTAGTTCGAGTGTAGTGAAGGAATTGGCTCACTTTGGTGCGAATGTTTCGGACTTTGTAGCACCTGAGGTTGAACGTGCCATGAAGCTCAAATTCAGCCAGCTGGACGCCCGGACGAAGTAACAGCATACACCAGGGCAGACAACACCAATAATAGCAGCAGCAATATGGATTGCAGGCTCAGCAGCTGCGGAATCACGTTCCAGACGGTAAAAGGACTTAAGGTTTCCGGAGTTACTGCTGCCTCGGTACTGCTGATTGCCGGCAGAACAACAGCACGGACGTTTAGCAGCGGCTTCCACAGCAGAAAGGTAAAGGCGAAAGCGTACAAGCTATGCAGCAGCCGGACTGCGGCGTAGGGAATAAAACGGGCCTTGGCTTGTTTAAGTGCCGTCAATGATTGGAGCTGTCCGCAAATCCCGCTCCATCCCAGCGCTGCAGACAGGAGAGCCATGCCGGTTACACCCGTGGAACTAAAGACAAATGGCGCTGCGGCTTGTGTAGTCAGGGCATTGGCACCCAGATGGATCTCCAGAACACTGGCGGCCAGAGCCGTCGGCAGCTGTGGAAACAAGGTAGCTGCTATGTTGATGACCACGGAGAACATAATCATATAACCGCCGACGACCATCAGATTCTGGACGGCGGAAGCCACAGTTTCGCCAAGCAGCTTGCCGAAGCTGCGTCCATCCCGTTCCCGGGCCTCTAAGACAGCCTGATGGACACGTTTGGGTAGTGGTTTTATAACTCGTGTGATGTCTTGCGCTACGCTGTTTCTTCTGCCTGCGAATAGAGCAGCGGTGAATCCAGCGGCCAGGCCTGACAACCAGTGGATGGCAAGCAGGGTATAACCGGCGGCAGGGCTGTGCAGGAAGGCAACCCCTACTACAATAACCAGAGTTACCGGGCTTGCAAAATGAGCCAGCGCGGCCAGACGTACGGCCTCCTTGTCTGATATACTGCCCTGCTTGTGTAGCTGCTGCACCCCTCCCGCACCTGCTGGGAATCCTGCAGTCATGCCTAGCGCCAGTGTCCACCCTCCGGCTCCGGGTAGGCGGAACACCTTGGTCATTAACGGCTCCAGCAGGACGCCGAAGCCATGAACAAAGCCTGAAGCGGTCAGCATTTCCGATAAGATCAGGAAGGGCAGCAGTGCCGGGAAGATCAGCGTCCACCATAGCTTTAGGCCCTGCAAAGAAGCAGCAAAGGAGGACTCCGGTGCTGAGACGATGGCAACTGCCAGCAGAATGGCTGCAGCACCGGCCACGAAGGGTGCGGAGGCTGAAGTAAAGCGCCGTATTTTAACATTATTCATTATGAGCATCACCTCTTCATAACTTAGGACATGGGCTGAAGACTGTTATCAATTTATGCAGTGCAGACAACCATCATGCCATAGCCGGAAAAGGTGCAGCTTCTGAAGTTCGTTAGAAGGAAGCATAGAGCCGCGTGAAAGAAGGGAAAAGCATTGAGGCAACAGAAACGCCGGGTAGGATTCCGCGCCATCGCCTACTTGTTTACTTTGGTGGTTATACTCTATGTTACAGTTTTTATGAATACCCCCTACATCGTATATCAGCCCGGCAGTGCCTCGGAAGTTGCGCCGATGATCAAGGTGCAGAATGCAGATAAGGATGAGAAGGGCACCTTTATGATGACAACGGTATCGGCCAGCTATGCCAATGTGGCTCTGCTAATTGCCTCTTTATTTAACTCCTATTCTGAGGTTGTCCTTAAAGAAACCCGGCTTGGAGATAAAACAGAGCAGGAGTATGCGGCTGAACAGGTGTACTATATGAATAGTTCGCAATCCTTCGCTGTACAGGCGGCATATCATGCTGCGAATGTTCCTTATGAAGATATAGTGGATTATTTGTATGTATTCTCTGTACCGGACACGGACAATCAAAGTCAATTTCAGCCCGGCGACAAGATTATCAGTGTAGAAGGCAAGCATATTGCGGATCCGGAGACTTTGTCAGCACTCTTATCCACCAGAAAAATTAGCGATCAAGTAGCGGTCGTGCTGCAGCGGGACGGCAAGGAAGTTAAAGAGCAGGTAACCCTGGTAGAGGTTAAGGATAAAGATACGGCTGCTGTAAAACCCGGTCTGGGAGTGGTAATCGGTGCAGTGCAGAAGGTTAAGCCTAAAGTAGCAGGCAAGGATGTCAGCTTTGTAGATACCAATGTTGGAGGACCGTCGGCTGGACTTATGTTTACGATGGAAATTTACAACCAGCTTACGCCGGGAGATCTGTCCAAAGGACACCGGATAGCCGGCACAGGAACGATTGATGCGGACGGTAATGTTGGGCCTATTGGCGGGGTAAAGCATAAGATTGTAGCTGCGGACCGCGAGAAGGCAGAGGTGTTTTTTGTCCCTGTCAAAAATTATGACGAAGCAAAAGCCAGAGCCGAAAAAATAGGCACCGACATGAAGCTGGTGCCTGTATCTACGCTGAACGACGCGCTGAAATACATGGAGCAGCTGCCGGTTACACCCTAACCGGCGGCTTGAAGTAATCGCTGTAAAGATCATTGCGCAGCGGACTGTCGAAAGCTCCGGCATATGCAGCCGCCGCCTGAATATCGCGTTCCAAGCCGTGATGGGAAAAGCCTGCCGGTGAGGTGATAACGGGCCACGCGGCGCTTTGTTTCATGACTTTGAGCAGTTTGCGCCCGTTCTCCCGGAAACCGAGTATCCGGATATATTCTGGACCCTTGGCTAAAGTAGAAGGGGTCATTTCTTTTTTAGTGTGATTCAGCAGTGTATGAAGCAGCAGGCGCTGAAGGCGCGTATGCGTGTAGCGCTTGCTTTTTAAGGCTTCCAGGAGCCCGCTGATAGTGAACTGCTTCAGCTGCGGCATTACCCGCAGGAGACGGTTTTCCAGCCCCTCGTTCATATCCTGAAGCAGCTGCAGCTCTGCTGCGGTCCGGGTTACGAGCATATGGCGCAGGGGGTTCCGGAAGTCTTCCAGACTTACCGGACCTCTGCCGGCCGCATGCTCTCTTTCCAAGATGGACATGCTATATTCCGGCATGTATGCAGCGGGTGATCCGCCTTCCTGGAGCAGGCGGCGGATCGCCGTGGCACTGGCAATGGACGTCCCGCTCTGCAGCGGGTCGTGAAACCCTGCGCCGGTGCGCGGCACGGTCAAGGGCTGCATCGCGCTCCCCAGCCGGCGCAGCGCGATGAGGTAGTGCAGGCCGAGGCTGTTGTTCGGCTGCCGCAGCAGCGCCTCGGCATTGAAGGGACTCCCGTGGCCGCCGGGAGTCCCTTCCCAAGCCGCTGCCGCCGCTGCGCTGTAGGCGGCAGGGAAGCTCGCTCCGAGCGCCATGCGGCGGCGGATCTCGGACTGCAGCTCGCTGCTCTCTTCGGCCAGGAATGCGGCCAGCGGGAGCAGCTCACCCAGAGCGCCGGCTTCGGAGCCGAAGCACAGGCTGTCCACGACCCCGGTCGCTTCCAGCAGTGAGACTGCTCCGAAGGCAAACCATTCCGCCGGCTGCAGGGCATAGGCAACCGGCAGCTCAATGACGAGGTCGGCGCCCATATGCAGCGCCATTTCCGTGCGGGCCCGCTTGCTGACCACCGCCGGCTCACCGCGCTGGGTGAACGGGCCGCTCATTACGATAATGGCGCTGTCCGCGCCAGACAATCGTTTGGCCTCGTTAAAATGATGGACATGCCCGTTATGTAAAGGGTTATATTCGGCTATAATACCAACAGTAGTCACGGTCGTGTCACTCCAAATTCCTAATTGATATATTAATTCATTAGTTATATCATAAGTTGTCCAGCTTCTTGAAACAATATAAAGGAAAAATGGTTGACAAAGATCGGTAATTCTAGGTATAATAATTTTTGTTTGTTTGGAGTGATGATTATGAAGATTCACTTTCGCAAAATGGCAAATGCCGACGAGTCTCTGCAATTCCAGGAAACCCTGGATGTCAGCGAGCTTGTCAGAGGGCGGAAGGATATACTTGCTGTTGCACCACTCTCAGTGAACCTTAAAGCGCTGCCCGCGGAAACCGATAGTGTGAACGTGGTGGGAACATTGGAAGGAAATGTGGACATGTTATGTGCACGTTGCCTCTGTGAGGTGAACAGCAAATTGAACATTCCTTTTGCTGAGACTTTCAAATGGCTCAAGCAGCCGATTCTTCCCGAAGATGAAGATGAAGAACTCATTTACATCACGGATGAGACTGTGGATCTTGTTCCGTATGTGGAAGAAAACTTCGTACTGCACTTGCCGGATTCGGTATTGTGCAAGGCAGACTGTCTTGGTCTTTGTCAGAAATGCGGACAAAATTTGAACGAAGGCACCTGCAGTTGCGACAACACAGTGATCGATCCTCGACTCGCTGCGTTGAAAGGATTCTTTACCAAGCAAGATGACTAAGAACAAATCCCGGGTTATAACGGGTCAACAACACATTCAGGAGGTCGAAAACAATGGCAGTACCACAACGTAGAACGTCCAAAACACGCCGTGACAAGCGTCGTACACACTTTAAACTGGTAGTACCAGGTATGGTGAAATGTGAACAATGCGGAGAGCTTAAACTGGCTCACCACGTTTGCAAAGTTTGCGGAACTTACAAAGCTAGAGAGATCATCAAACAATAGTTTTTAATAAAAGGTAGCACTTCATCTTCTGGTCAAGACCCCATTTAGTAGACATTGAAAAAAGACCTAGGCTACAAGCTGATTCCTGTACTCAACAGGAGTCAGCTTGTTTAGTTTTCGTTGTGCTCTATCTTCATTGTAAAAACGTATATACTCCTCAATTCTTCTTTGTGCCTCAGCGATACTTCGTATATCATAAGGATAGAGTGCTTCGACTTTAAGATGAGAGAAGAAGCTCTCGATGGAGGCATTGTCATAACAATTTCCTCGGCGTGACATGCTGATTTGGGCGCCAACCTGTGGCAGCATGTCGTGGTATGCATGGGACGTGTACTGGCATCCCTGGTCGCTGTGAACGATCAGTCCAGTCACGTCTTTATGGAGTCTGTAAAATATATTGTGTAAACTCTCAAACCCATTAAAATGGAAGTAAGAGAAAGGTTGGGGAGAACACATGGGACTTTGGACAAAACAACAGTTACGGGAATTTATTAAGGAAAACAACTTGGTAAGCGCACAGGATGCGCAGAATGCTCTAAAAGAGCTATTTGCGGAGACGATTCAGGAGATGCTGGAAGCCGAAATGGACACTCATTTAGGCTACGGAAAGCATGAAGTGAAGGCGAAGCTCACGCCAAACAGCCGTAACGGAAAGAGCCGTAAAACGGTTGTCAGTGAGTACGGGGAACAGGAAATCGCTATCCCTCGTGACCGTCTGGGTGAGTTTGAGCCACTTGTCGTCAAGAAGCATCAGTCGAACGTAACCGGCATCGAAGAGCAAATCATCGCTCTGTACGCCAAAGGGATTAGTACCCGAGAAATTCAGGATCACCTGGGGCAGATGTATGGCATTGAGGTGTCGCCTACGCTCATTTCCAATGTCACAAATAAGATTGTTCCTCTCATTAAAGAATGGCAGAATCGGCCTCTGCAAGGCGTTTACGCTGTTGTCTATCTGGATGCGATCCACTTCAAAGTCAAGCAAGACGGGGCCATTATCAACAAGGCTGCCTACATGGTCATTGGCATTGATCTGGACGGAAACAAAGACGTGCTGGGCATGTGGATTGGTGAGAACGAGTCCTCCAAGTTCTGGCTCAGCGTGCTGAATGAACTCAAGAATCGTGGAGTGGGGGACATTCTCATTATCTGTGTGGATAACCTGTCCGGGTTCTCTCAAGCGATTGCGGCCTGCTATCCCCAAACTGAAATCCAGAAGTGTATTATTCACCAAATCCGCAGCTCTACACGGTACGTGTCTTACAAGGATATTAAGAAGGTGACCGCCGACTTAAAGCCTATATACAAGGCAGCTACCGAGGAAGGTGCCTTGCTTGAACTCGACCGTTTTGAGGAAGTCTGGGGGGCGAAATATCCCCTCATTATCCGTTCGTGGCGGACGAATTGGGACGAACTTGCTACTTTTTTCAAGTACCCGCCTGAGATACGTAAACTGATTTACACCACCAATATGATTGAGAGTTACCACCGTCAGCTTCGTAAAGTAACCAAAGGAAAGAGCATCTTTCCTACCGATGAAGCTCTGCTAAAAATGCTCTATCTGGCCACCGTCGATGTCACTCGAAAATGGACTGGACGTGTCCAAAACTGGGGCCAAATGCTGCTCCAGCTTTCGGTATTTTTCCCAGACCGGGTCGGTCAACACTTGCGTTAGATTCGCGACTTCCCCCTCGGGGGAATCTGTGCTTAAAAGAGTTTACACAAAATTATTGACAGACCCTCTTTATGTGTTTCAAAGGCCTTTCTAAACGTCTCTAATACAAGTGGATTGTCGTTACATCTGCTAATGTGGTATCCGACGATCTCGTTATTCCACAAATCCTTGATGGCTGATAAGTAAATTTTCTCATCGAATACCCGATATTGTGTAACATCCGTTACCCATTTCTGGTTGGGTTTATCCGCTTTGAAATTTCTTTTCAGTAGATTCTCTGCGACTCTTCCATCCGAAACTGCTGCCTCATAGGTTGTTCTATGGACGTACTTACGGCGTATAATCGCCTTAATACGAAGCTCCTGCATGAGTCGTAAAACCTTCTTGTGATTCACGACAAGGTGATATTGGCGGTATAACTCATCCTGTATCCGACGGTATCCTACCGTCTTGTCCCGTTGCTCGTATATGGCTTTGATCTTACGTTTCAACTCTTGGTCTGGATCCTTTTCCTTGCGCTTCAGATAAGCATAGTAACCGCTTCTGTGGACCCCTAAATATCCACAGAGTTCCTTTACGGTCTGCTTATGCTTCAGTTCGTCGATGACAACATATCTATCCTTCAACCCTCCCGATTCAAGATTTGTAACCACTTTTTTAGAACGTCTACCTCCAACTGTAAACGACGTAGTTCTCGCTCTTGCTCTGTTTCAGACCTGTGCGGATCTCCACGTCTATCCTGAAAAGAGTCTTTTCCCTTTGCCCGATACTTCCTCACCCAGACACTGACACGCTTCCTGTCATTAATATCCAGGTGTTCTGTAATCTTTCTGCAGCACCATCCTTCCTCCATAAACAGTCGAACAGCTTCTACTTTCACAGACTCAGGATAATGCTTAAACTTCTGACCTTTCTTAGCTGGCATAAAAATGCACCCCCTAGAATTACATCGGATTTACCCTGGGGTTTTTCCAATGTCTATTCTAAGGGGTGCACTTCACTTCTGGTGGGGTGCTATTTTTTTTGAGAATAATAGAAAGTACTTTAGCCATACTGCAAATGATCAGGCAGGGCGGGCATATGCAGGTTACGCAGTATGTCACTTTTAAGTCAATGCTTTATTTTTGCCGTCCCATGCTTTATACTACATATTAGTACCTGGTTCTAAAATGATTTTTTACCTTAATAGCTATGATAATAGCGGCCTTTTCTTTGGCCTGATGCTTTGATCTAATATAACGTTTCCGCTTGAGCATGTGCCAGGAGGTGAGCCGCCATAGAGCGGATGTCCAAGAAAGAGCGCCAGCAGCAGCTGCTGCACATTATAGATGGCAATCCATTTGTGACTGACCGTGAATTGACCCGGCAGCTCAAGGTCAGTATCCAGACCATACGGCTGGACCGGCTGGAGCTCGGTATTCCGGAACTGCGCGAACGGATGAAGCAAATGGCAGAACACTCCTACGATCAGGTGCGTTCCCTGCCTCCTGACGAAGTGGTTGGGGATATTGTTGATTTGCAGCTGGACCGCAGCGGCATTTCCATATTCGAAATCCGTGAGGAGCATGTCTTCTCCAGAAACGGGATAGCCCGCGGCCACTATGTATTTGCACAGGCCAATTCGCTGGCAGTTGCCGTGATCAATGATGAGATTGCCCTGACGGCTTCCGCCGATATCCGTTTTGTACGTATGGTGCGGTTAGGCGAGAAATGTATTGCCAAAGCGCAGGTGCGTTCACTTGCTGGCCGGAACGGCAAGGCTGAAGTGGATGTGTTTACATATGTCGGAGAAGAACTGGTGTTTCAGGGCCATTTTGTTGTCTACCGGTCTGCAATTGAAGAATACAGCGAAGGGGGAAACCGCAGTGCTGATCGCCATTGATGCCATGGGCGGAGATAATGCACCTGAATGCAACGTTGAAGGTGCGCTGTCCGCGGCCGCAGAATGGAGCGATACACAGCTGGTGCTTGTCGGCGATGAAGCCCGACTTGAACCGCTGCTTAAGAACAAGCCGTCCAATGTGACGGTGAGACATGCGGGGGAAGTCATCGGCTCAGACGAAGAGCCGGTGAAGGCGGTCCGCCGCAAGAAGGATTCATCGATGGTCGTAGCCGGCCGGATGGTGCGGGAAGGCGAAGCCGATGCGATGATTTCTTCGGGAAATACAGGTGCGCTCATGACTACTGGTCTGCTCGTTGTGGGAAGAATGGCTGGTATCGAACGTCCGGCGCTTGCACCGATGATTCCGACACTTGATGATGTTGGTGTACTTGCTCTTGATTTAGGAGCGAATATGGATGCGACACCTCAGCATCTGGTGCAGTATGCCCTGATGGGCAGCATTTACCGCAACAAGGTGCATGGAATTGCCAAACCGCGGGTCGGACTGCTGAATGTCGGTACAGAGCCGGGAAAGGGCAATGAACTGACGAAAGAAGCGTACCCGCTGCTGGAAGCTCTACAGGGCATTAATTTTGTCGGGAATGTAGAAGCGCGTGATGTGCTTACAGGAAATTGCGATGTGCTCGTCTGCGACGGATTTGCCGGCAATATTCTGCTCAAAACACTGGAAGGCACGGCAGGAGCTATGTTCTCTCTGTTAAAGGAGCAGTTCAGCAAGTCCCTCAAAACTAAGCTGGGCGCAGCGATTCTGATGCCTGAGCTTAGAAGTCTCAAAGGCAAGATGGATTATAAAGAGCACGGAGGAGCGCCTCTACTTGGCCTTAGCGGGCTTGTGGTGAAGGGGCATGGCTCTTCGGACGGCAATGCTGTGAAGAATGCGGTAAGACAGGCGCGGATCGCGCTGCAGGCTGGCTTAGTGTCCAGCATATCTAAGGAAATTAGCGGGAAGTGAGTGACGATATGAATCAATTACGTTCGGTAGGCATCATCGGTACAGGAAAATACGTGCCTGAGAAAATATTAACCAACAGTGATTTGGAAAAAATAGTTGAAACAAATGATGAGTGGATCGTCAGCCGTACCGGGATTCGCGAACGGCATATTGCCGCTCCGCATGAAGCGACCTCTGATCTTGCTTATGAAGCTGCACTAAAAGCACTGGAGTCAGCAGGAATGAAGGCGGAGGAGCTGGAGCTTATTATTGTAGCTACGGTTACACCGGACAGTTCATTCCCGTCTACAGCCTGTATTCTTCAGGACAAACTGGGAGCTAAAGGCGCTGCTGCTTTTGATTTATCGGCTGCCTGCTCCGGCTTTGTATACAGTCTGGCAACAGCAACTGGGTTTATTAAGACCGGTATGTACAACAATGCGCTGATTATCGGTGCGGATACACTGTCACGCATTACGGATTATACGGACCGCAATACCTGTGTACTGTTTGGTGATGGCGCAGGTGCTGTAATCATCGGTGAGGTTCCGGAAGGCCGCGGGTTCCAGTCCTTTGATCTGGGTGCCGAAGGCTCCGGCGGCAGCCTGCTGAAGATGGAAGCGGGCGGATCACGTCTGCCGGCTTCACAGCAGACCATTGAAGACAAGAAGCACTTCATATACATGAATGGCCGTGAAGTATTCAAGTTCGCCGTACGGGTCATGGGTACAGCTACAGAGCGTGTGCTGACCAAAGCGGGTCTAAGCAAAGAAGATATCGATCTGTTTGTACCGCATCAAGCGAACATCCGGATTATCCAATCGGCTATGCAGCGTTTAGATTTGCCGGAAGAGAAGTGCGTAATTAACGTTGACAGATACGCAAATACTTCCGCAGCTTCGATTCCGCTTGCTCTTGTGGAAGCTGCCGAAGCAGGCCGGATGAAGGAAGGCGACACTGTTCTGATGGTTGGCTTTGGCGGCGGTCTCACATGGGGCGCATCTGTCTTAATCTGGTAATCTACAGCTTGTAACAATTGAACGGAACGGTGCATCTGCCGCTTATTCCTAAGCGGTCAGGCACATCGGTTACGGGAAGGAGTTCATACTCATGGGTAAAATCGCATTTGTCTTTCCCGGTCAGGGTGCTCAGGCAGTCGGGATGGGTAAGGATGTATATAACGCACTGCCGCAAAGCCGTGCTGTGTTTGAGAAAGGCGACGAGGTGCTCGGATTTCCGCTGAGCCAGCTTGTATTCGAAGGGCCGGACAGCGAGCTTAAGCAGACGGTCAACACACAGCCTGCCCTCGTTACCACAAGCGTTGCCTACCTTGAAGCACTAAGCGGAAGAGGTCTCAGTCCGGATTATGTTGCCGGTCACAGTCTTGGTGAATACAGCGCTCTTGTGGCAGCGGACGTGCTGACATATGAAGATGCTGTGAAGCTGGTCCGTTTGCGCGGACGTTTCATGGAAGAAGCGGTTCCCGGCGGACAGGGGGCTATGGCTGCCGTGCTCGGTGCAGAACGTGAGGCACTGGCTGAACTATGCCGCAGCATTTCCGCAGAAGGCAGCACGGTTGAGCTGGCTAATGTCAACTGCCCTGGGCAGATTGTTGTTTCCGGCTCTCAGGCAGGCGTAGACGGCGTTGTCCAGCGTGTCAAGGAAGCCGGCGGCAAGCGGGCCATTCCACTTGAAGTAAGCGGTCCGTTTCATTCCTCGATGATGAAGGAAGCTGCTGAACGTCTGGCTGCAGAACTAAAAAGTATAACCTTTAATGCTCCTTCTGTGCCTGTGATTGTCAATGTCACTGCTTCACCGGTTACTGATCCTGAAGAGATTCGTGAGCTATTGGTACGCCAGGTGTTTTCACCAGTACTCTGGCAGGATAGTGTTGAGTGGCTGATCGCGGCCGGTGTGGATACTTTTGTAGAGATTGGTTCCGGAAGTGTGCTGGCAGGACTGATCCGCAAAATCGACAAGAATGTAAAGGTAATTAATATCAACAGTCTGGAAAGTCTTGAGACTGCCCTGTAATTACCTGATCCATGTCCTAATCACAGAGCATGATGAATGAAAGGGGAATAAAAGAATGTTCTCAGCACTAAGAGGCCAGACGGCTCTTGTAACCGGCGGCTCACGCGGCATTGGACGCAGTATCGCGCTGGCACTTGCAGAGCACGGTGTGAAAGTGGCCGTGAACTATTCAGGAAGCGAAGCTGCGGCTCAGGAGACGGTATCCAGAATCGTCGAGCTGGGCTCTGAAGGATTTGCCCTTCAGGGTAATGTCGGTAACAGTGAGCAGGCGGAAAACCTTGTTAAAGAGGTTATTAATACATGGGGCAAGATTGATATTCTTGTCAATAATGCCGGTATTACTCGGGATAATCTGATTATGCGCATGAAGGAAGAAGAATTTGATCAAGTCATCGAAACCAATCTCAAGGGCGTATTTAACTGCCTGAAGGCAGCTACACGTCCAATGATGAAGCAGCGTTACGGGCGGATCATTAACATTTCTTCCGTCGTGGGTGTGACCGGTAATCCGGGTCAGATAAACTATACCGCCGCCAAAGCGGGAGTTATCGGTATGACGAAATCTGCGGCACGCGAGCTGTCTTCACGGGGAATTACTGTGAACTGCATCGCGCCGGGGTTCATTGATACAGATATGACCCGGGAGCTGTCCGATGAAGTCCGCAGCGAGCTGATCAAAGGGATTCCCCTTGCTAAGCTCGGGCGGGTGGAGGACATTGCTAATGCGGCTGTATTTCTTGCTTCGGAAGGGGCAGCCTACATGACAGGCCAGACACTTCATGTGGATGGCGGAATGTACATGTAAGGTCAAATAAGCTTATAGCATTATGGGGGAAGCGGGAAGAGGCGGCCGGAAAGCGTTTTTTGAGCTCTATGGTATTTTGACTTCATATCTCGTATAATACCAAAAGAGGAGGTGAACCGGATGTCCGATGTATTGGAGCGTGTAAAACGCATTGTCATCGACCGCTTAGGTGCCGATGAAGCTGAGGTAACATTAGAAGCGTCTTTCAAAGATGATTTAGGTGCTGATTCTCTTGATGTAGTAGAATTGGTTATGGAATTGGAAGATGAATTCGATATGGAAATCTCTGATGAAGATGCAGAGAAGATTACGACCGTGGGTGAAGTTGTGAAGTACATACAATCTCATACCTAGAGTCATATGATTGAGGGTCCCGTTCCTGTAAGGGCGGGACTTCTCCTCATTTTACACGTCAAACGGCAAGACAAAAGGCTGCTTAACGCACCTTTACACGGAAAATAACAGAACCGCAGATTGTTAATCTTGCGGCGACTGCAGTTTATATAGAGTTTTCAGAGAGCAAACAGCTTCGGAATAATGAAGCATACAGCCTACAGATGGGGTGATTGCGTTTGAGTCATAGAGTGGTTGTTACCGGTATGGGCGTAATAACGTCGCTGGGCAAGGATTTGGATACGTTTTGGGATAATCTGATGCACGGTAAATCCGGTGTTTCATTGGTTGAAGCCTTTGATGTCAGTGAGTACACCACACGAATTGCAGCGTCAGTAACAGATTTTGACCCGGAGGAGCGTTTTGGCCGGAAGGAAGCCCGCAAAATGGACCGTTTTGTACAGTTTGCGGTAGCTGCCGGTGAAGATGCGCTGAAGGACAGCGGACTTAAGATCGGTGAAGATATCGATCCGGAGCGAATCGGCGTAACGGTCGGTTCCGGTATCGGTGGATTAGGTACTTGGGAAGATAATCATAATCTTCTGCTGGAGAAGGGACCTAAACGGGTGAGCCCGTTCTTTATCCCGATGATGATTGCGAATATGGGTTCCGGACAGCTGTCGATTAATCTCGGCGCTAAAGGCCCGAACACTACGACAGTAACGGCCTGCGCAACAGGAAGCCATTCCATTGGGGAATCCTTCCGGCTGATTCAGCGCGGTGATGCGGATGCAATGATCTGCGGAGGTTCGGAAGCTACGATCCGTCCGACGGGTATGGCTGGTTTCTGTGCAATGAGAGCCATGTCGACCCGTAACGATGAACCGGAGAAGGCAAGCCGTCCGTTTGACGTTGACCGCGATGGTTTTGTTATGGGAGAAGGCGCCGGTATTCTGATTCTGGAATCGCTGGAGCATGCCGAGAAGCGCGGGGCCAAGATCTATGCCGAAGTTATCGGCTACGGTCTGAGTGCGGATGCTCATCACATGACTGAGCCTGATCCTGACGGTGCTGCGCGCTGCATGAAGATGGCGATTCGTGATGCCGGTATTGCACCGGAAGAGATTGATTACATCAATGCGCATGGTACTTCTACGCCGGTAGGCGACAAATCTGAAACGGCTGCCGTCAAAAAGGCGCTGGGAGATCATGCTTACAAAGTTGCAATCAGCTCCACGAAATCGATGACCGGGCATTTACTGGGTGCAGCCGGCGGTGTAGAAGCGATTATCTGCGGACTTTCCCTGCAAAAGAACATGATTGCGCCTACGATCAATTTGGACAATCAAGACCCTGAATGCGATCTGGACTATGTTCCGAATGTGCCGCGTGAGGCCGAGCTTAACATTGTTATGTCCAACTCCTTCGGATTCGGGGGACATAACGCGACCGTTATTCTCAAAAAATATAAACAGTAAGGGGAGAACAGTGCAGTGAAAGGAGACCTGAAGCAGTTACAAAATCAACTTCAAATCCAATTTCACGATCCTGTACTCCTGAAGCAGGCCTTTACCCATGCATCTTATGTGAATGAACACCGTTTCAACCAGCATCAGGACAATGAACGCCTTGAGTTTCTGGGCGATGCCGTGCTTGAGCTTACGGTTTCTGAATATTTGTACAACCTTCTGCCTGACCGGCCTGAAGGTGAACTTACCAAGCTGCGGGCAGCCATTGTGTGTGAGCCTTCACTGGTCAAGTTCGCCGAAAGTCTGGGCTTCGGACGGTTTGTATTGCTGGGTAAAGGGGAAGAACTTACGGGCGGACGAACCCGCCCGGCCTTGCTGGCCGATGTGTTTGAATCCTTCGTGGGAGCGCTTTATCTTGACCAGGGTCTGGAAACGGCCCGCAGGTTCCTTGATAATCACGTATTCCCGCTGGTGGAGACGGACGGCAAGCTGCAAATGCAGATGAGCGATTTCAAGACGGAGCTTCAGGAGCTGATACAGCATCACGGTTTGGGTACGCTGGAATATCGGATTATTGAAGAACGGGGACCCGCACATGAGCGTGAATTCGTTTCTGAAGTGTATATGGCTAATCAGTCTCTCGGCAGAGGCAACGGCCGTTCCAAGAAAGAAGCCGAACAGCAGGCTGCCGCAGCGGCGCTATTGCGTTTGAAGGAAGACGGCGCTTGAATCTTGTAGTTGCATTTGAACAAAGATTGGCTTACCCGAGGCAAGTAAGTTAGCGGAGGAGAGCAGCAATGGTCTGAATGCCGGCGTTTAGGCGGAGGTCAGACTTTTGCTGCTCTTTTTCGGATGAATAACCGCTCTATTCTTTCAGATAAGGCGGGCTATTTTAGGCTATAAACGCTATGTTATAATAGGTCAGAGGTGATTGGCGAGTCATGTTTTTGAAACGGATTGAATTAGCTGGCTTTAAATCTTTTGCTGACAAAACGGAAATGGAATTTGTGCGCGGCATTACGGCAGTAGTCGGGCCAAACGGCAGCGGCAAAAGTAATATTTCCGATGGCATCCGCTGGGTGCTGGGCGAACAGAGTGCCAAGTCGCTGCGCGGCGGCAAGATGGAGGATATCATCTTTGCCGGAAGTGATGCGCGTAAAGCGGTGAACTATGGTGAGGTTTCGCTGACGCTGGATAACGAGGATCATGTGCTGCCGCTGGATTTCAGCGAAGTGACTGTGACCCGCCGGGTACACCGTAGCGGTGAAAGTGAATACTTAATCAACAAGCAGGCCTGCCGGTTAAAAGATATCACGGAGCTGTTTATGGATACAGGTATCGGGCGTGAGGCGTACTCGATCATTGGCCAAGGCCGTATTGAAGAGATTCTCAGTACCCGGTCGGAGGACCGGCGCGGAATTTTTGAAGAAGCATCAGGTATTGTTAAGTATAAATCGCGTAAAAAGGATGCCGGACGCAAGCTGGATGAAACGGAGCAGAATCTGCTGCGGATTCACGATTTGATCAGTGAGCTGGAGGATCAGATTGGTCCGCTTAAGGACCAGTCCGAGAAGGCCATTCGATATAAGGAACTGCGCGAACAGCTGAAACAGCTGGAGATCTCGGTATATGTGCACCAGATCGAAGGGATTCATACCGCCTGGAAGGAAGGCAATGACCGGCTCGAGGTGCTAAAGCATGAACAATTGGCACTGTCTACGGTGGTTTCCGCCCACGATGCCAAGCTGGAAAGCGGCCGTGCCGAGCTTCGGGCATTGGAAGAGCAGGTTGAGAAGCTCCAGGAGCAGCTGCTGCGTTACAGTGAAGCCTATGAGAAGAGCGAAGGCTATGGAGAAGTGCTCAAGGAACGCAAACGCAATCTGGAGAGCAACCGTGAACAGCTGATGCTCACTTTAGGTTCTGTAGGCGAACGTTCAGAAGGCCGTCAGCGTGAGCTTGCGGAGCTGGAGCTGAAGCTTGCGCAGTCGCGGCAGGCGCTCGAGGATTTGCGCAGCCAGCTGGCGGATGAAGAGACCCGGCTGGAAGGCGTCACCGGGGGCATCAGCCAGAGTAAGGAAGAGAAGCTGAAGAGCGCCTTGCTCGAGCTGATGAATCTGATGGCCCAGGCCCGCAATGAAATCCGTTATGCGGATCAGCAGAAGGAAAGCCTGGAGCGGCGGATGAGCCGAAGTAGCGAAGAAAGCGGCAAATGGGTTGCAAGACTGCAGGAGCTGTCTGCCTCTCAGAAGACGCTGAAGGATAGAATTACCGCACTTGGCAAAGAGATCGGTGCTCTGCGCAATGCTTATATCACAGAAAGTGAGCAGTCGAGCAAACGTCAGAAGCTGCTGGAAGAAACGCAGTCCGGTCTTCGCAAATGGGAGCAGAAGCGCGAAGCGCAGGTATCCAGGCACGAGACGATGAAGGAAATGCAGGATGATTTTGATGGCTTCATGCTTGGTGTCAAGGAAGTGCTCAAGGGTGCGCGTAAGGGTCAGCTAAACGGCGTGCATGGCGCTGTAGCTGAGCTGATCTCTGTACCGGAGAAGCTGGAAATGGCCGTTGAGACGGCATTGGGGGCTTCACTGCAGCATGTCGTCATGGATAATGAAGCGGTATCCCGGCAGGCGATTGCTTTTCTGAAACAACGCCAGCTGGGTAGAGCGACGTTTCTGCCGCTGGATGTTATCCGGCCCCGGCAGATTACAGGCAGCGACCGGGGGATGGTCGAAGGAGCTGAAGGCTTTGTCGGCATCGGATCTGAACTGGTAGGTTTTGAAGGTAGGTATGCCAGTATCATTGGAAGCTTGCTTGGCAACGTAGTTATTGCTGAAAGTCTGGAGCAGGCCAACCGGATTGCCGCCAAATGCCAATACCGCTACCGTGTTGTAACTCTTGAAGGGGATGTCGTGAATGCAGGCGGTTCCATGACCGGGGGCAGCCAGCATAAAAAGAATAACAGCCTGCTAAGCCGCAAACGCCAGCTGGATCAATTGCTCAGCGAGATTGAAGAAAGCGAGCTGCAGATCAGCAAGCTGAAGCAAGGCATCAGCCGCTTGAAGGACGAGCAGGAGAATGCGTCGCAGAAGCTGGAAGAGCTGCGTCATGACGGTGACGAGAAACGTCTGGAGGAGCAGCGGGTTGCCGGTGATCTGAAGCAGCTGGAGCAGGAATTGCGCCATGTCCAGGAGCAGGTGGATGGAGCAGGGGCGGAGCGCAGCGGGTTTGAAAGTGAAGTGAAAGCACTGGAAGAAAGCCGGGTTCAGGCTGTCAACGAGCTTGCACGACTGGAGCAGGAAGAGAAGGATGCCCATGAGGCGATCCGCAACGCTGAATCGGAGCGTAAAGCGAGCGAATCCGCCAAGGAAGAGCTTCAGGGTAAGCTGACCGGGATGAAGGTAACTGAGGGTAAGCTGGATCAGGAGATTTTCTCACTGGAGGAACAGCTGCGCCGTATGAGACAGGATGCCGGATCACAGGAGAAAGAGCTGCGCCAGAGCCGCAGCTTGCTCATGACGATTGAACAGGATCTGGAGGAAAATGCCCGGGAAGCTGTAAAGCAGAAGGAAAACCTTAACACATACCGGCTGAAAAAAGATGAAACAGCGGCAGCACTGGATTTGGCACGGGCTGACCGCACGGCACTGACACGCAAGCTTGAGCTGGCCGAAGGGGAGACCAAGGACCAGCGCCAGGCCCTTAAGTCTGTAGAGGACAAGCTCCGTACAACTGAAGTGTCTGTTGGACGGCTGGATGTTGAACTGGACAATATCCTGCGCAAGCTAAGTGATGACTATGAGCTGAGCTATGAACTGGCGAAACAGCGTTATCCTGTTCCCGAGGATGTGCCGGCAGCTCAGGCTGAAGTGCAGCGGCTCAAACGCAGCATCTCCGCCCTGGGTGAAGTTAGCTTAGGGGCTATAGAGGAATATCAGCGTGTTCATGAGCGTTACACCTTCCTCAGCGGACAGAAGGATGATCTGGTAGAAGCTAAGACAACACTTTACCATGTGATTCATGAGATGGAAGAAGAGATGTCCAAACGCTTCAAACAGACCTTCGATGCGATCCGCCGGGAATTCGGGACGGTATTCTCGAAGCTGTTCGGCGGCGGCCGTGCGGATTTGCAGCTATTGGATCCGGAGCATATGCTAGAGACGGGCATTGATATCGTGGCCCAGCCTCCCGGCAAAAAATTGCAAAATCTGCAGCTGCTGTCCGGCGGTGAGCGGGCTTTGACTGCGATGGCTCTGCTGTTTGCTATTTTACAGGTGAAGCCGGTTCCTTTCTGCGTGCTGGATGAGGTCGAGGCTGCGCTTGATGAAGCAAACGTAGTCCGGTTCGCCCAGTATTTGCGTGAGTTCTCTGAGCAGACCCAATTCATCGTGGTTACCCACCGTAAGGGTACGATGGAGGAAGCGGATGTGCTGTATGGGGTGACGATGGAGGAAGGCGGCGTGTCCAAGCTCGTCTCCGTGAAGCTGGAGGATGAAGAGGCGGAAATTGCTTAGATTTATTAGAAACAATAAAGGGAATAGTGGCGGAAGGGAATTTTGGAACTGGAGGAGCGGTAGCGTCCGCCTTTGTCTGCGGATTTCAACCGCGAACAGCGGGTATAATCAAGAAATCTGCAGATGGGCAGCGGCCGAAAGTCCAAATATTCTCTGGAGTCACGACTAATCCCATAATTGAGGGGGACCATATGAGCTTTTTTAAAAAATTGAAAGAAAGCATATCCGGTAAAACGGAAAGTGTAACCAAAAGCTTCCGCGACGGGCTGGAGAAGACCCGCAAAGGCTTCGTTGAGAAGGTCTCAGATCTGATCATCCGCCGCAAAAAGATTGATGAAGAGTTCTACGAGGAGCTCGAAGAAATTCTGATCGGTGCTGATGTAGGCGTAAACACGGTAATGACGCTCGTAGAAGAGCTGCGTACCGAAGTGAAGCAGAAGCGAATCGAGGATGCAGCGGAGCTGCAGCCGATTCTCTCCCGCAAGCTGATGGAGCTGCTGCGCGGTGATGACGACAATAGCCTGAAGGAGAATCCTGACGGCATCACTGTTATTTTGTTTGTTGGAGTCAACGGTGTCGGCAAGACGACAACAATCGGCAAGCTGGCGCACCGCTACAAACAAGAAGGTAAAAAGGTCCTCCTGGCTGCAGGCGATACGTTCCGTGCCGGAGCGATTGAGCAGCTGGAAGTCTGGGGCCAGCGGGCTGGCGTAGATGTTATTAAACAGCAGGCGGGCTCCGACCCGGCGGCGGTTATGTTTGATGCCGTACAGGCCGCGAAGCAGCGGAACGTGGATGTGCTGATCTGCGATACAGCAGGCAGACTGCAGAATAAGAGCAATCTGATGGAAGAGCTGAACAAGATTTTCCGGGTCATTCAGCGTGAGATTCCGAGTGCGCCGCATGAGGTGCTGATGGTGCTGGATGCAACCACCGGTCAGAATGCTTTAAGCCAGGCCAAGCTGTTTGGTGAAAAGAGCGGTGTAACCGGCCTCGTGCTAACCAAGCTGGACGGTACCGCCAAGGGCGGGATTGTCGTTGCCATCCGACAGGAAATGAATTTGCCGGTGAAACTCGTCGGCCTCGGTGAAAAGATGGAGGATTTGCAGACGTTTGATTCCAGCCAATTCGTGCATGCCTTATTCGCAGGGATGATCAGCGAGGAAGAGCAGGCAGAAGACCAGGAGTAACAACTCTCCTCATAAACCAGTACCGATAGTGAGCATGATTTCGCATAACCAGACTTCAGAATGAACATCAAAAGGCCCGTTTCCAGTTTTATCTGGAGATCGGGCCTTTTTTGCGGTTGATGGGACAGCCGTGACCCGCGTTTTTAATAGAAGAAACAGCGATTCAGGCAATTTAATAACAAATATATTAAAATTACATTATATGAAAAATTCATAATAGTACTGCTTGTCAACGCTCCTGCATACAATTCTATGTATAATTCACTTCTCAGCTCCCTCTAAATAACCATATGAGAAAGGAAGCGATTCCATTTATGAGGGATGGTTCATAAACTCCATATTGCTGTTATATATATTGACATAAAGATTAGCATTTACGTATTATTAAAGTAGTAATTGATATTTTTGAGGTAAATTCTTAAAATATAAGGTTTCTTGTCAACAAACTTCACACATTTTAATGATCCGAAAGGAGTCGGGCTCATGTCCAAATTAGATCCTTTGCCCGGTATTTCCCCGTATCCGCTGCAGCATTTTTTTGATGAAATGTTTGCCGATGAACGGAGTATCCGGCCTCATTACAAACATGTGGGCCGCATGTTTTCCGGAATGAGCCCCGAAGAGCTGCTAGGCAAGCAAAGACTGATGCAGCGTCGGATGATGGAAGAGGGAATTACCTTTACCCTGTACAACCCGGCTCAGGATCAACCGATGGAGCGTACGATTCCCTTCGATATGATTCCACGGATCATTCCGAAGGGCGAATGGGAAAAACTCGAGGCTGGAATCGTCCAGCGGATTACGGCTTTGAATTTATTTATACATGATATTTACCATGAACAGTACATTGTAAAAGATGGTATAGTACCGCGGCGAATGATCATCTCTAATGTATACTTCCGTCCGGAAATGGCGGGACTCCGAGTTCCTGGCGGAGCTTATGTCACCACATCCGGTATTGATTTAATCCGCCATCATGACGGGGAATATTACGTGCTTGAAGACAATCTGCGGACTCCTTCAGGCTTTTCCTACTTATTTAAAGGCAGATCGCTCATGAACCAGCTGTTCCCGGAGTTATCTTTTGCCAGTTCAATCAGGGATGTGGATCACAGCTTGAACCGTTTCCTGTCTGTGCTTCGCAGCCTGTCCCCGTCGCGGACAAAAGATCCGGTGATCGCGCTCTTGACACCTGGGGAATATAACTCAGCTTACTATGAACATGCTTATCTGGCACAGCAAATGGGCATTCATCTGTTGGAAGGACGCGATCTGGTAGCACAGGATCACAAGATTTATTTGAAGGAAATGAACGGGCTGCGCCGGGTGGATGTGCTGTACCGGCGTCTGGATGATGATTATATCGATCCGCTTGCCTTCCAGCCAAGCTCACTTTTGGGTGTCGCCGGTCTGATGAATGCGTACCGGGCAGGCAACATCGCCATCGCTAACGCTCCGGGAACGGGAGTTGCCGATGACAAAGCCATGTACGTCTATGTTCCGGATATGATCCGTTATTACCTCAACGAGGAGCCGATTTTGGGCAACGTGCCCACCTACCTTTTGTCCCGGGCGCAGGAACGGCAATATGTGCTTGATCATCTGTCCGAGATGGTGGTCAAGGAAACTTCGTTGTCCGGCGGTTACGGTATGCTGATCGGAAGCGAGGCAACACAGGAAGAGCTGGTGGATTTCCGGCTGAAAATCCTGGCTGATCCCGCCCGGTATATAGCGCAGCCGATTATGTCATTATCGAGAGCACCTGTGCTGTCCGGCGCAGCGATGGTACCGCGTCATATCGACTTGAGGGCATTTGTGTTAATGGGAGCGGACCGTAAGCCTCATGTTATACCTGGCGGACTGACCCGGGTAGCCATGAAAGAAGGCTCGCTGGTCGTCAACTCCTCCCAAGGCGGCGGCGTTAAGGACACCTGGGTAATGGCATAGTGCCGGAAAATAAGCTTTTGAATGAATAAAGTGCGGCATCAATATGGGTTAGGTGGAGGAGTGGTAACGATGCTGAATCGCAATGCGGAAGCTTTGTTTTGGATTGGGCGGTATATTGAACGGGCGGAGAATCATGCGCGGCTAATCGATGTTCATTATCACATTCAGCAGGAAGAGGATTTTCAGGCGGAGGGACATAAGTGGTCACGGCTGATCGATGCCCTCGGAGTCAGAAATGAATACCTGCAGCAATTCGAGAGCTTTGCTGAACAAGACGTATTATCCTTTATCACGCTGGACCTCGGCAATGCTAATTCCTTATTTTCTTGCGTGCATCAAGCCCGGAATAATCTGCGGACGTTGCGCCAGCATCTTCCCAGCGAGCTCTGGGATATTGCCAATGGCTTCAATCTCTGGCTTGGCGAACAGTCGGTGGCGGATATCATGAGCGGGCCGCATCAGTTCTACCAGCAGGTCAAAGAGCGTGCGGCAATGTTCCTGGGGGCGGAGCAGTCAGTTATGCTGAGAGGGAACGAATGGCATTTTATTGAAAGCGGGCGGTTTCTCGAACGGGCCGAGAATACGACGCGGATTCTGCAGGCCGTAACGGTATCCTGCAAATCAAAGGAGATCAACTCTATATACACCCAGCTGCAGGCTGTGTTGAAATCCGTAAGCGGCTACCAGGCTTTCCGGCGTTATTATGCGGATGATATGTCGCCGGAATGCATTTTGGAGTTCCTGATTGTAAATGCCTATTTCCCGCGTTCGATCCGCTTCTCGTTCCATAAGCTGGAGGAGCATTTAGCCAAACTTCAGCTGGATAGCTCCGAGAAGGGTTCGGGACATGAAAAGGTAATCCGTCAGGCCGGTAAAATCAAAGCCGATCTCGATTATATGGAAAAAGAAGAAATGTCCGGCGATCTCGTCGATGATGTGCTGAATACACTGAAGATTTCCTGCCAGAGATTAGGGAAAACGATGGAGGGCGCATTTTTTCGGCGTGAAGGAGTACGTGTATGAAAATACAGATCAACCATACAACAACCTACACCTATCCCGAACCGGTTACGGACAGTGTCAATGAAGTCAGGCTGACCCCGCGCACAAACTACCGGCAGTCCTGTTATCATCACGAGGTAGAGGTAACTCCAGCCGCTAACCTGCTGACCTATGAGGATTTTTTCGGAAACCGGGTTCATGCTTACTCTGTGAATAAGCCGCACACAGAAATGGTTATTCATACCAAGGCTACAGTTGTTACGCTTGATAAAGCACAGGGTACAGATCTGCCGCACCTTCCGCTGGAAGAGCAGGTCAGGCTGCTGAATGACGAGAAGTTCCAGAACCGGTATATTGAGTTCATTTTACCGACACGCTATACGGAAGTAACGCCGGAACTGGTTGAGTTTGCTTCACAGCATCCTTTTGACGAAGCGGAGGATATGTATGAATGGACCAAGAAGCTATCCTCTACGATCTATGAACAGTTTACCTATGATCCCGAGGCTACAAGCGTAAATACCACGGTCAAAAAGGCACTCAAGCTTAAACGCGGTGTCTGTCAGGACTATGCGCATTTGATGATTGCGGTCTGCCGCAGTGTCGGCTTGCCTTCCAGATACGTCAGCGGCTACCATTTTGTCGGTGACCTGCAGGGCGGAAATGCAGATTTCGAGCAAGCTTCGCATGCATGGGTGGAGACCCATATTCCCGGAACGGGCTGGTTGGGTTTTGATCCGACGAATAACGTAGAAGTGAACTGGCGGTACATTAAGCTCGGGCATGGCCGGGATTACAAGGATATCGTACCGGTAAAAGGAGTCTACCGTGGTGTATCCGGTACGCTGACGGTCAAAGTGGATGTTCGCAAGCTGGAGAATTAGAGGGATTCGTACAAATAGAATGAATACAGCGTGTGCCGGAATGTATTGGTACGCGCTGTTTGTATTGGATCAGTCTCATTTTTGTGCAACTTTTGCACAAAGTGATTATAAACAAGGTGCATTTGGGTAATCTTGAAACAGAGCCATGAATATGGACGATGTGGAAGGAGAGTGTACATTTGAGCCCAAATATAGCTAAAAAGCAGCGATTCGTCGGTAAAACAGCCATTATTACAGGTGCGGGCTCGGGGATCGGCCGGGCAACGGCCATCCAGATGACGCGTGAAGGCGCCAATGTAGCTCTTTTTGACCTGGTAAATGAACGTACCTCCGTACTGGAACAGAAGCTGAATAAGCTGCGCAAGGACTGTGCTCTGGCTATTGATGTTGATACTTCAGATGCGGAGCGGATGGAAGAGGCGGTACGGAGAACCATTGAGCATTTTGGCAGTCTGGATATTGTTTTTGCCAATGCAGGCATTAATGGTGCCGTTGGTCCGATCGAGGAGCTCAGTCTAAGCGATTGGGAGCGTACGATGTCGGTTAATCTGACCGGGACATTCCTGACGCTTAAATATACTATTCCCCACCTTAAGGATAAGGGCAAAGGGAGCATCATCATTACGAGCTCTATTAACGGGAACACACGGTTTACCAGCTTCGGCTGGTCGCCCTACAGCACAACTAAAGCGGGACAGGTTGCGTTTGCCAAAATGGCCGCGCTGGAGCTGGCGAAGTTTAAAATCCGCGTAAATGTAATCTGTCCGGGTGCGATTTCTACGAACATTGATGAAACGACGGAATTCAATGAGGAAGTGGAGGAAATCGTCATTCCGATTGAGTTCCCGGAAGGTGCCCAGCCGCTCGCAGACGGGCCGGGGAAAGCGGAGAATGTTGCTGATCTGGTCTCCTTCCTTGCTTCCGATGAATCGATTCATATCACTGGAGCGCAAATCGTAATTGACGGTGCAGAATCACTGTTAAGTTAATCTGATGAAACGCAGCAAAGAGAATTTTATACTACATTTATAGCTGACAGCCTTACTCTGTGGTCTTAGATCAGGGGTAGGGCTGTTTCGTGTCTGTACAGGGTTGTAAATGATACAAGTTATGGTAAAATCTCTGCATAGCCTGAAGCAGAAAGTAGGAACGTTGTCTACCCGGTCAACATCATCAGCTCAAGCTATTCGCGTGCTAATCACGGGATCAACGGGAATGGTTGGTGAAGGTGTGCTGCATGAATGCCTAGCTCATCCGGATGTCGAAGCGGTTCTGGTTATAAACCGGCGAACCTGCGGAATTAATCATCACAAGCTGAATGAAATTCTGCTTACAGACTTTTTTGATCTTTCCGGAGTTCAAGAGCAGCTGCGAGGGTATAATACCTGCTTTTTTTGTCTGGGTTCCACCTCGGCAGGAGTGAGTGAAGAAGCATATACCCGATTAACGCATGATCTCACGCTTTATATGGCAAAGGTTTTTTCGGAGCAGAATCCGGGAATGGTCTTCTGTTATGTGACTGCTACCGGAACGGACCGTACAGAGCAGGGGCGCAGCATGTGGGCTAGAGTCAAGGGAAAGACGGAGAATGATCTGAACAAGCTGCCTTTTGCCAGAACGTATTTTTTCCGTCCGGCATTTATCCGTCCTACACCGGGGCTGACCCGGACCCACAAGTATTACTATGCAATACAATGGCTGTATCCCCTGCTCCGGCTGCTGTTTCCTAATTATGCGGTTACGCTGAGAGAAATCGGACAAGCCATGATTCATGTAGCCAGCCGGGGGTTTGACCGGGAGATTCTGGAGAGCCGTGATATCGCTGCCGCAGCCAGGCAGTAGGATGTAAATCATCATATACTATGGAGAAAAGGTGATCCCATGAATGAACAAGTTACGGAATTTATAAACAGTGTCAAGCAGGCCTGGCAAATTGAAATCTGCAATAAACTCCGCCAACTGATTCATGAGTCCATCCCGGAAGTGCAGGAGCGGATGCAATACGGCAAACCGCATTTTCTCAAGAACGGGAAATATGCGGCAGTGATTACAACAGCTAAGGGGTGGGTCACCTTTACGATCTTTAATGCGGCGGAGCTCGAAGTTCCGGAGGGAGTATTTGAGCCCGGTAAACCGGAACGGATTACAGCCAAATTGCTGGAGGGCAAACCGGTTAATTATGAGCTCTTCGCAGGGCTGCTCAGTCAAGCTTCGTCTGGACTGTAATTGATGAAGGAGTTGTGAACATGGCAAACCTGTCATGGCTGGCGGAACAGCGGATCCAGGAAGCGATGAGGAACGGTGAATTTGAAGATTTGCCGGGCCATGGTAAGCCGCTGGAGCTGGAGGACCTGTCCGGAGTCCCTGAAGATCTGCGGATGTCGTTCAAAATAATGAAAAACGCGGGTGTCCTGCCGGAAGAGATCATCCTGAGGGGTGAATGTGTGACACTGGAGGGATTGCTCGTGGCTTGCCACAGCAGCGGGGAAAGCGGCAGCAGTGAGATGAAGTCGCTAAGCGCTAAATTGACTGCAAAACGGATGAGGCTGCAGGAGCTGCTGCGTGAACGCGGTTTGGAGAGCAGCAGCGTATTCACAGAATATGGTGAACAAATCCGCCAGCAGTTATTGAATGATGAGAAATAGCTGGGTAAGGAGCATTCGATCCGTACGGATTGAATGCTTTTTTTATGCAGGATAACAGCATCTTGAAATCCCTAGCAGTTTCGCCCATGATTAAGAAGTGAAGAGTTTGGAGACTACATGTCCAAATGTCTTGAGACTATAACAGTTATGGAGAGAAATGATGAAGCAGCTTCCAATTATGCAGGTGCTCCCTGACCTGAAAATAATACTAAAACATAGTAAAGCCGCCGTGCTAATCGCCGAACCCGGAGCAGGGAAAACGACCGGTACGCCTCCGGCTTTTTTGGACGAGCCCTGGATGGACGGCAAAACGATTCTGATGCTGGAGCCAAGACGCCTCGCCGCCCGGTCAGCAGCTGCGTACATGGCTGCTTGCCTCGGGGAGCAAGTCGGGCAGACGGTCGGTTACCGGATGAGAATGGACAGTAAGGTAGGTAAGCAGACGCGGATTGTTGTGGTGACTGAAGGCGTGCTGACACGGATGCTGCAGAGCGATCCTTCCCTTGGGGATGTCGGACTTGTGATCTTCGATGAATTTCATGAGCGTAGTCTCCATGCCGATTTGGGGCTTGCCTTGACACTTGAGGCGCAATCCGTTCTCCGTGAGGATCTGCGGATTCTAATCATGTCGGCTACGCTGGACGGTGAGCGTGTCTCAGCGCTGCTGGACGGCGCTGCCGTGGTGGATTGTCCGGGCCGGACCTATCCGGTAGAGACATTCTATGCTCCCCCGCAGCGTGATACTCCGCTGGAGCAATCTGCTGCAGCGGCTGTCTTGCGCGCACTCTCTGAGCAGCCTGGCGATGTGCTTGTGTTTCTGCCCGGTGAACGGGAGATCCGCCGAACCGAACGCGAGCTTGAAGGGAGCCGGCTTCCGGAAGGAACGGTGGTGCGTCCGCTGTACGGCCAGCTTCCGCAGGCGATTCAGGATGCTGCGGTGGCCGCTGCTGTACCCGGCGAGCGCAAGGTCGTGCTGGCGACATCGATCGCCGAAACGAGCTTAACGATCGAAGGGGTGCGAACGGTAATTGATACCGGCCTAAGGCGCACCCAGGTATTCTCGCCACGTACCGGCATGCCTCGGCTGACGACGGTGCCGGTATCAAAGGCATCGGCTGATCAGCGGCGCGGCCGGGCGGGTCGGACGGCACCTGGTGTCTGCTACAGGCTGTGGAGCAGGGAGGAGCACGCCCGTCTTCCGGATGACAACGTCCCGGAAATCATGGAAACCGACCTGGCGCAGCTCGCTCTGGAGCTGGCGCTGTGGGGCGTGCGCGATCCTGCCGCGCTGCCCTGGCTAGACGCGCCGCCTGCCGCGCCTTACGCGCAGGGCGTGGCGCTGCTGCGCCAGCTCGGCGCGCTGGACGCCGGCGGCGCCATCACGCCGCACGGCCGCAGCATGGCCGCGCTTGGCGCACACCCGCGCACCGCGCATATGCTGCTGCGTGCGGCAGCGCTTGGCGAAGCGCCGCTCGCCTGCCGGCTGGCGGCGCTGCTGCAGGAGCGGGACCTCTTCAAGGGTCCCGCGAATCAGAGCAGCGACCTCACGCTGCGCGTGGAGGCGCTGCTTAGGTATGAGCGCTCCGGCGACACCGGAGGCGCGGACCCTGCAGTCTTGCGCGCGGTGCAGCGCGAGAGCCGGAACCTCCTGGCGCAGCTGCAGGCCGCGCCGGGGGAAGTGCCCGGCGACCTCAGCCGTATAGGCCTGCTGCTGTCGTTTGCCTATCCCGACCGGGTCGGGCAAAAACGCGGCGAAGGCGCGTTTCTGCTCTCCGGCGGCCGGGGGGCGGCGATGCGGGAAGGGCAGCCGCTCGCGCGCTCGCCTTATATTGTTGCGGCCGGCGTAGATGACCGCGCCGGACAGGGCCGGATTATCCTGGCTGCGGATCTGCCGGAAGCCGAGCTGCTGAAGGAGCACGCAGACAGCTTGACCGAGGAGCGGGAGGTCTATTGGGATAAAGAGAGCGGAAGCGTCAAAGCACGCCGGAGGACCCTGTTTGGTGCTCTGGCTCTAAAGGAAACTACACATGAACGCCCCACCGCAGAAGAGACGGAGGAAGTGCTGCTGTCAGTAATCTCAGCGGAAGGCTTAGGAGTGCTGCCGTGGGATAAAGGCACTATCCAGCTGCGGCAGCGAATGGCGTTCATGCATGCCGTACGGACAGATTGGCCGGATGTCTCGGATGAAGCTTTGCTGCAGTCCCTACATGAATGGCTTCGGCCGTATATTCAGGGAATGCGCAATCTCCGGGATCTTCAGCGGCTGCCTTTATCCAAGGCACTGGAAGGCATGCTCGATTGGAGCGGCGGCCAGACCTTGGATAAAGAAGCGCCTACACATATTACAGTGCCCAGCGGATCACGTATACCATTAGACTACGGAAATCCGGGGACACCAGTACTTGCGGTAAGGCTGCAGGAGATGTTCGGCCAGGCGGATACACCGAGGATTGGATTAGGTAAGGTTCCTGTACTTCTGCACCTCCTCTCTCCGGCACGGCGGCCGATGCAGGTCACCTCTGATTTGGCCAGCTTCTGGCGGAGCACTTATTTTGAGGTGAAGAAGGATCTGAAAGGGCGTTATCCCAAACATTATTGGCCGGATGATCCGTTACAGGCTGAACCGACAAGCCGGACGCGCCCGGCCAAATAAAATAATTTTATCTGAATGCATGACCTTGTTTGATTCACCCGTTATAGGGTAATAATGTAGCGAACCACAATTACGAAGGAGGGCTTCAAGTGACTAACAAAATCGTAGGCATCTTCGAAACGGAACAAGAAGCGACCAGAGCAATTGAAGGACTGCACAGACAAGGGATTAGTAATGATGAGATCTCGGTTATCACAAGAGACCGTGATGAACTCAAAAACATTTCTGATGATACAGGTACCATGGCTCCGGAAGGAGTAGCTACCGGAGCAGCTACAGGCGGTGTGGTCGGCGGGGTAGCCGGACTGCTGGCCGGTATCGGAGCGTTGGCTATTCCGGGTATCGGGCCGATTCTTGCTGCCGGACCGATCGTGGCGACGCTGACAGGCGCAGCTATCGGCGCCGGTGCCGGGGGACTCGTTGGCGGATTGATCGGAATGGGCATTCCAGAAGATGAAGCACGCGAATATGAGGGTTATGTCGACAACGGTAAGATTCTCGTCCTTGTTGATGACAACGGAAGAGGACATGATATTCATGATGTTTTCCGCGGCAACCGCTCATTGAACACCAGCAGATACGACTCATTGTACGCTGACAACCGGTCAACGAATCCTGACTTAATTCCGGAAGACACTACTGTCGGGAATACTCTGGGCAACCGGGGTTCAATGAACGCTGATAGCGACCCCGATCTGTATAACCGCAACAGAATTTAACGGAATGTAAGTGAATAACTGAGGATATTCCATATTATTAGATTTCTGAATACAAAGACTGCATTTTCGGGCTGATGCCCGGGATGCAGTCTTTTTTTTACGATAAATAGTAAATATCTTTAGGCTGCAGGAGCCACTTCTCCTCAACACCTGTCCCCTTAATAACCAAATTACAACATATGAAAAATTCACAAAAAGAATTCAACAAAAATAATCCTCTCTACATACCGCTATCACAATCCACCGTGAGTGTTATCTATCTACAAACCAACCGGAAAAAGTAGGCTCTGCTCCGCTGAAACAGCTTAGGATATTCAAATTATGAAAGTTGGTAAATAGAGTTTATACTAGAGTTGTGCCGATAGTTTTGGTGTATTTATACAATATGACTGACGATACCAAAGTTCAATCAGGAGGGATTCCATGGCGTTTATGATTGCCCAGCGGGCTTTTATTAAAGTGTATTTGATTACGATGGTTGAGCAGCATAAGGGGTATGGATATCAGATGCTGGAGGACTTGCGGAGAGATTTCAAGGCGTATGGCTATTCACCTCCCCAAAGTGAGGTTTACCGTGCCCTTCATGAACTTGTGCAGCAGGGAATACTGTACCGCACCAAGCAGCTGAAAGGGAATGATCCCAAGGTCGATTTTCAGGAAATCGTACTTTATCATTTTACGGCTGACGGGGAGGAGAAAGCCAGACTGTACAAAAAACAGGTGAAGACGGATCTGGACCGCTGCCTGGGCATATTAAACAAAGCCGTCACAGACAATTATTAGACTCAGGAATCCCCTTCTCCGTTGTCTTGTCCGGGAGGTGTGACAGGGGAACT
Source organism: Paenibacillus tianjinensis (assembly GCF_017086365.1). NCBI lineage: Bacteria > Bacillati > Bacillota > Bacilli > Caryophanales > Paenibacillaceae > Paenibacillus > Paenibacillus tianjinensis. The sequence continues at coordinate 2,745,238 of NZ_CP070969.1, forward strand.
CGCACTGCCGTAATCCTCCACAGAGTCCCATGCTCCGGCGTCGTCGAAGCGACCGCTTTGCTCTTGGCGGCCCTGGCCTGCTCCGGCTGGCGGAGGTGTGATGACCTGTTCTTCGACAGGGCGTTCACCGGAGTTCGAACGTTCCGGAGAATACTCTACCGCGTAGGCGGTATGTGGGATGGCTTCGAGACGTTCATAAGGGATATTTTGTTTACTTACAATGCAGACGCCATAGGTACCGTCTTCCATCCGCTGCAGCGCAGCATCGATATCAGCCAATTCATCGTTTAATGCGATGTTGATCCCGAGATCCCGGCTTCTTTCAAAGGTCTCTGTACCTGAATCTGCCGGGTGATTGTCGGCAGAGGAGAGTTCACCGGTAGACATTTTTAGCGAATCGCCAATTAGGCTGGTTTCTTCGCCGTTATCTTTAAAGTGCTGCTCGATTTCCTGTTTATGCTGCTCCAAGGCCGCTTTAAGCTTGGCCAGCTGTGAATCTGTTAAATGACTCATTGTACCCTCTTCCTTTCAGTAATTAGAGTATTTTTGTTAGTGTATTCTTTCCTTACCCTTTTCACCGGGCAGACAATCAATAGAGCCCTGTAGCAGGAAACTGCAACTTTAGTGATATTTTCAGGGTGCTTTCAGCCTGTTATAATGAGAACTGCCGATAAACACAGATAAAGCTTGGAGGACACAACCATGGACGAACATATGAAACGCCGGCTGGATAAGCAAAGAAAGCTGTTCAGCCAGCTCGGCATCACACTTGATGCACTCACCATTCATGAGAAAGAATTCAGTATGAAGCTGCGCGGTTACGATGCAGAGGAAGTGGATACCTTTTTGGATAGCGTAATTAAGGATTACGAACGTTTTTATGCAACAATTGCCGATTTGATGGATAAATGGCAGGAGCAGCAAATAGAGATGCGGGAATTGAGGGCAGAATCAAAGGCGGCAGCGGCAGCCCCGGCACCTGTTGTCAGAGGCATTGATCCGCTTGAACTGGAGGATATTATCATTAGGCTGGAGAGTAACCTGCGCCAGTTAAAGGACAAGCTTCCCCGGACTGAAGGGTACTTATAAGCTGCGTGCGGGCACGCTGAGGCTTGTTGACATTATTGCCATCGTTTACAATTAAAGGGGCAACATATATTGGCAAGCCAGATGGAGGTTGAACCTTTGCTTAATAAACAGGCTAGGAGCTTGAATATTCGAGGCAAAATCGCGCTTGGCTATATCGTAATTTTAGTAATGTTAGGCCTGTTTTTAATGATTGTTTCGAATCGGATCTCTGATTTGGAGAAAGAAACTGTCTACCTGAGTGATCGCGATATTAGGATTCACGAGCTTACATATCAGATAGAAAAAAATGTGCTGGATATGGAAACGGGACAAAGAGGATATGCGCTTACCGGAAACAGCACTTATCTGGACCCCTATAACGATGGTCTATCCGCGTGGGATGTGAATTACTCGAAACTGAAGCCCCTGATTGCAGATAATCCGGAGCAGTTGCAGAATCTGGACAATATCAAAGGGAGTATCGAAAAGTGGGTTACACTGGCTGGCCAATATGTGGTCAACCTCAAGAAAAACGGCCGTGAAGCAGAAGTCGCTGCGTTTTTTCAGGAGGATTCAGGGAAAACTATTATAGATTCAATCCGCACACAATCTGATTATTTTCGGGATAAAGAACGAACGCTTACCAGTGAACGCATTAAGAGTCTGAAGAACGGGAATCATAAGCTTATTAACACGATGTATATTTTGTGGGTGCTAGTTGCTCTGTTAGCCTACCTTATAACACATCTGCTCTCATCAAGCATCGTAAGACCATTACAGCATGTGATTCAGGCCATTAACAATATCGCCGGCGGCGGCAACATGTCTGAACGGATTAAAGTAAAGACTTTAGATGAAGTTTATGAACTTGGTGAAGCGACTAACGGGCTGCTCGATAAGGTTCAGCAGGATCAATGGAGTGCAGAACAGCTGGCTAAGATGTCTCTCATCCTGCAGGAAACAACAGATCTTTCAGTAATGACTCAAACTTTTATGAATAAGCTGTCAAAAATTTTTGAGATCCAATATAGTGCTATATATGTTCTGAATCATGAAGAAGAAGTATATAAGCGGATGTACGCCTATGCAGGCAGCAGCGATAAAGATGCCTCGTTCGGTGCCGATCGAATTCACCCTGGTGAAGGACTTGTCGGACAGAGTGCCCTTGATAAGTCAGTCAAGTTCATCGAGAATTTGCCGGAGGACTATATCAGTATCAATTCGGGACTCGGCAGAACCGCACCGCGGTTTGCGGTGATTGCACCGGTCATTTTTGAGAATAAGACATTAGCCGTTCTGGAAATTGCATCACTTACGAAGTGGGCTCCTTATCATCTGAAACTTCTGGAAGAGCTGCTTAAGACCATGAGCGTCTCCTTGAATTCTGTGATCACCCGCAGCGAGATTCAATCACTCTATCATGATTCTCAGGTGATGAATGAGGAGCTTCAGGTACAATCCGAGGAATTGCAGGTTCAGTCTGAGGAATTGCAGGTTCAAGCAGAAGAACTGCAGAACCATACGAACGAACTGCTTGTTCTGAACAGAGAGCTTGAAATCCAGAAATCTGTCGCTGAGAATGCGGCCGTTGAACTGGATAAATATAACAGACAGCTGGAATTAAGCTCACGCTATAAAAGTGAATTTTTGGCTAATATGTCCCATGAACTGCGCACACCGCTTAACAGTATGCTGATTCTGTCCCAGCTGCTCATTGAGAACCGCAGTAACACATTAAGCGAAGAAGAACTGGGGTATGCTACGGTAATTCATTCCTCCGGGAGTGATTTACTCGCCATGATTAATGACATCCTGGATTATTCTAAAGTTGAAGCCGGCAAAATGCAGGTGGAGATGGACGCCGTTAATCTCACTGAACTCCCCGCGCTGCTCACAGGTTACTTTGACAAAACAGCAGCGAAACGGAACTTGGATTTTTCGGTCCAGGTTGAAGAGGATGTACCTGACTTATTCTTCACAGACGAGATGCGGATGCATCAGATTTTACGTAATTTGCTGTCCAATGCTTTTAAATTTACAGAGCATGGCTTTGTTCAAGTGAAGATAAGCTGTGCGGAGAATCCCTTCGCTGCTCAAGACTATCAGCAGGAGCGGATGCTGGCTTTTGCGGTAATAGACAGTGGTATCGGTATTTCTGAAGCAAACCGTGAACTCGTTTTTGAAGCTTTCAGGCAGGCTGACGGGAGCACTGCTCGTAAATACGGGGGAACAGGACTTGGGCTGTCCATTTCACTTCAGCTGGCCCGGCTGCTTGGCGGACATATCACACTGCAAAGTGAAGAAGGAAAAGGGAGCACCTTTACACTGTACCTTCCTTACCTGCAAGAGGAGACGGATATTCCTTTAATTCCACTGGGAGCATTGTCGCCCGTTGCAGCAGCGAGTGAGCAGGTTGCTGCACTGAATGACAACATCATGTTCGAGAAGGAGCATCTTAAGCTGCATGGCCGGACGGTGCTGATCGTAGATGATGACCCGCGTAATATTTTTGCCCTGCAGAACGGGCTTGCCCCCTATGATATGAACATCCTTACAGCACAGACCGGCTTCGAATGCCTGCAAATTCTCAGAGAGCAGCCTGAGGTGGATATTGTCCTGCTGGATATAATGATGCCGAACCTGGATGGTTATGACACACTCTCCATTATCCGTGAAGAGCTGCTGCTGACGGAGCTGCCGATCATAGCGGTGTCCGCCAAGACCATGAAGGAAGACAGGGAGAAATGTCTTGTAGCCGGAGCCTCCGATTTCATGAGTAAACCGGTTATCTTGCAGGATGTTGTAACCCGGATGTGCAGATTAATCAGGCCGGCAGAAGGATAAGAGAAGGGCTCGGCTTGACTTTTATAAAGTTACCATTGACTCAAATATGAGCTATGATTTATGATGGTCTCATAAATGATCATTTATACAACAAACGAATGGCGTGTTACCGTAAAAGGGCATGAGCCAAGGATTGTCTCCATTAATCATATGGAACGGTTCTTGGCTCTTTTTTATGCAAAAATCTTCGAATTAAGGGGAGGAGGGAGAACTTGTCACGGGAAATCGAACAATTTCAAGTATTACGGGTGATTGGGAATAATGTGGTTATGGTCCAGAGAAGCAAGAACGGCAAGGAATATGTCATTATCGGCAAAGGCATCGGTTTTGCGGTGAAAGATGCCGGAGTGATTGATAGCAATGATCATCGGATCGAAAAACTGTTCCGCCTGGAAGACCGGGAGGAATGGAGCCAGTATCAGATTTTGCTTGAGGACATTGATCCAAAAGTAATGAGATTTACGGATGAGATTATCGGGGATATCACCTCTCAGTTTCCCGGCAAGTTAAACGACAAGATCTATTTGGCGCTCCCGAGTCATATCCAATTTACGATCTTCCGGTTGAGAAGCGGAATGGATATCATTAATCCATTTTTACAGGAAACCAAAATGACGTTTCCCAAAGAATTTGAGATCGCTTCCAATGCAGCAGAGAAAATCAGCGCTGAATTCAAAGTGCAGATTCCTGAGGATGAGATAGGTTTTCTCACCTATCATGTCTACTCCGCGGTGAGTAATGTACCCGTGGGCCAGGTGGTGAAGGCTTCGAACATTGTTAACGAACTGCTTGATCTGATCCGGACAGAGCGTAAGATCAATTTTGCGCAAGGCAGTATGAACCATGTGCGGCTGATGATCCATCTGCGGTTTAGCCTGGAACGGATTTTGCAAGGGTCGCTCATTGACAATCCGTTCGTGAAGCATATTAAAAAAGAATATAAAGCGGAATATAAGCTGGCGCAAAAACTCGGAAAGGTCATGCAGAGCAAACTTGACGTGGAGGTTCCGGAAGAGGAATTATGCTTCCTGGCCATGCACTTGCACCGGCTATTCCAAACCTTAGAAAAGAATAAATAGCAGCCCGGGAGGAGTGGTGCGGATGTTTTCCAAATGGAGATCCAAAAAAGAAGAGCAGCGTACTGGACATATAATCGAAATTGCAGCGCCTATCAGCGGGCAGGCTGTTCCGTTAATTAAAGTTCCCGATGAGACCTTTGCCGGAGGCCACATGGGTAAGGGACTCGCTATAGAGCCTGCGGAAGGCAAGCTGTTGGCGCCTTTTGACGGTAAGGTTGCCCATATTGTGAAATCGGGTCATGCACTCATTCTTGAACACGCTTCCGGAATGCAGCTGCTGCTGCATATCGGGATCGATACGGTCAGCCTGAAGGGGAGCGGATTTCAGAGTCATGTGGTTACGGGCGACACAGTAAGAGCCGGTCAGATTTTAATTGAATTTGATCTTGAGGCTATACGATCTGCAGGGTTATCCGCAATCTCACCGGTCATTGTAACGAGCATGGAGGAAACTCCGCCAGAGGTTGAATGCCTATACGGACAGTGCACCGCAGGAGCGGGTCTCATTTTAAAAGTAGCTACTCAATGATAACACCTACAACTTATCAATTATGAAATCGAGGAGATGATTTTATTATGTTGGCTTTTTTACAAAAGTTAGGCAAGTCTCTGATGCTACCGGTAGCTACACTACCTGCGGCAGGTATTCTTCAAGGATTCGGATTAATTGACTACGAAAAGGATTTCCATTTAGGGAGTGCCGTTGGCGGATTTTTGAATCAATATGTAGCCCCTTTCCTAAACGCCGGCTCAGGAGCCATTTTCTCGAACTTAGCCTTAATCTTCGCAATTGGGGTAGCCATCGGATTTGCCGGTGATGCTGTAGCTGCCTTGTCAGCGCTGATTGCTTACATGGTGCTCACTAATGTGCTGAAGATTGTTCCCTTGCAGTTTTCCTTTATTAACGATGATGTTGTACTGAACATGGGTGTACTTGGCGGGATCTTTGCCGGTGCGTGGGCAGCATTCCTTTACGAGAAATACCATAATGTCAAAATGCCTGACTGGCTCGGATTTTTTGCCGGCAAACGATTCGTTCCAATTATTACTGCAGCTTCAACGATGGTCCTGGCTGTATTTATCGGAATGATCTGGAGTCCGGTTCAGGATGTAATCAGTGATTTCGGTAACTGGGTTGTAGGCCTCGGGGCAATTGGCGCATTCGTCTTCGGTACGGCCAACCGTTTGCTGATTCCAATCGGCCTGCACCATGTCATTAACACAATTGCCTGGTTCCAGATCGGTGACTTTACCAATGCCGCCGGAGAAGTAGTGCATGGTGATCTTACCCGTTTCTTTGCCGGAGACAAATCCGCAGGGATGTTCATGACAGGCTTCTTTCCGATTATGATGTTCGCGCTGCCTGGTGCAGCCCTGGCATTCATTCATACCGCTAAGCCGGATAAACGCAAGCTGGTTGCTTCGATCTTCATCGGTTCGGCGATCGCATCCTTCCTGACTGGGATTACTGAACCGCTGGAATTTTCCTTTATGTTCGTGGCGCCGCTGCTCTATCTGGTGCACGCCATTCTTACCGGGTTTGCGGGACTGCTGATGTATGTGCTTGATGTCAAGCTGGGTTTTGGGTTTTCAGCAGGTCTGATTGACTATCTCCTTCATATAAAGCAGTCTACCAATGCTTGGATTCTTATTCCGGTCGGTCTTGCTTTCTTCGTTCTCTATTACGTATTGTTCCGCTTCATTATCGTGAAGTTCAACCTGAAGACACCAGGACGCGAAGATGATATTGACGATACATTTGAAGAAGTTAGCGTTGGCGGAACCATCGGGACCTCGTCATCAAGAGCTGCAAAGATACTGGAAAATATCGGTGGCCCCTCCAACATCCGCACCATTGATGCCTGTATCACAAGACTGCGGCTGAACGTGAACGATGAAAAAGCAGTCAAGGATGCCGCACTGAAGCAGCTTGGCGCCTCCGGTGTGATGAGACTGGGTCAAGGTGCAGTGCAAATTGTATTTGGACCCCAATCCGAACAGATTAAGGATGATATTAAGAAATTAATGTAATTCATCATCAGAAATTCATAAATTAACATAAAGCAAGGGCGGATCCATTACATCTGTCCTTGCTTTTTTGTTGTCTTCCGGTTTGTCAGCTAAATAGGAAGACTGCTTTTACCGATATAAAATTTGTATAAAGATGAAGGGGTGAGAGAAAATGGATAAGGAAATTCCGGGGGGACTTCACAAACAATCTGTGCAGACATTAAGCACCTCATCTAATTATCGTATATTTGAGACCGATCTAATTGCCAGGCGGAATCAGATGGTGGCCTACTTTATATTACTCATCTCTGTACTGGCCTCAATATTCCTTATGGTATCGGAAGGGATGATAACTGGACTTATCGCTGTCACGCTAAGTATAGTTGTGAATGTACTCCTGATCGGTGCGGTTAAGAAAAAGATTGCCACCCGGCAGATTCCATACTTCGTTGCTATCTTTTCATCCTTCCTGATCCTGTATGCTAACCTAACGCAGCCAGAAATAATTACGATACTCACGTTTGCGCTGCTGCTTTTATTATATCCAATATATGGCCCGCTGCTGGTCTACTGTATAGTAAGCTTCATCCAATTGAATGTTTTCAGGATACATCCTGCTGTCACCGATTCGACTCCGTACCAATGGGGAGATAATCTAAAGCTGTTTATTCCGCTGGCTATAGTATTTGTGGTGTCTATCCTCTTCCGTCAGCTTAACAAGAAAGTATTCATACAAACATCGGAATCTGAAGCGGCTAATGCAAGGATGGAGACACTGCTGGAACAAATGAGAAACTCGATTCAAGAGATGGGGGCTTTTAAACAGAAGCTGCAAAGGAATGTGATCACCACAGGGTACATCACCAGCGAACTGACAATGGGCTTTGCCGAGATGACCAAAGGGATTGAAATCCAGGCAGCCAGCGTCGGCGATATCTCAGAAGCCATTAGCGCTGCAGGTACGGCCCTTCAAACAGTAGCGGATAATTCAAGCATGATGCGCGAACTGTCGAATGCTTCAGCACGGACTGTTGAACGCGGAAATGAGCAGGTCACCTTGTTATCACAGAGCATACTTGAAATCAGTGCGATGATTGATAATATTACATCTGCGGTAGAGGAGCTTAATGAACAGAATATTAGTATTGGCTCCATTGTTGAGACGATTCAATCGATGGCTTCCGAGACCAATCGCCTCGCAATGAATACTGCTATGGAGGCGGCGGGTGCTGCCGGTCATGGGCAGAGTTGGGATGTAGTAACCGCCCAGGTGAGCAGGCTGGCAGAGCATTCTAATCAATCAGCAGAAGAAATAACCGGGCGTTTAGGTAATCTGAGAGATAAAGTTATGCAAATGACAAACCAGATAGAGCAGGGCAAGCTAATGATTGAGTGCAGTGAATCAACGGTCAAGCAATCGGAGGAGGTCTTCCGTGAGCTGTCGAATATTGCTGTAAAGGTGGTTAAACAGGCAGAGGAAGCAGCGGAGAAATCTATTGATGTGGCTAACTCTTCAAGTGTGATCATTGGCGAAGTCGACTCCATATCCGCGGTGACCAAGGAGTCCAGGGCCGCCTCGCGGGAAATCCTTGCCAGTGTAGAAGAGCAAAAGACGATTGTGGATCAAGTGGTTGCCGGATTTGAGCGTTTGGATGAACTGATTGGAGCATTACAGGTGCTTTCGGGAATGAAGCAGCCAGCTTAAGGGTAAACATCCATAGACCAAACCACTGCGGGCATTTTAGATGTCCGCTTTTTTTTGTGCAGAATGGCAGTTTCTCCTTAAGTACTATTGCAATATCTACAATACCTAGTATAATACTCGGTATAAATGGGTGAAGGAGTCGGTACACATGTCAGTCGATGATTATCTGGATCTTCTAAACTATGCCAAAGCTATTAACGATGGACAGTGGCAGGCTGACATCATTGAGAGTTTGAAGAACGTTAAGGCGACCTCGGAAGAATACAGAAGAGAAGAGAATGTCCGGGAGCTGTGGAACCGGTTCGATGATATTAATCGTAATTTGCTGGTATTGTTTGACAGGCTTAGAGAGAATGAAGGTTCAGAGGATAGTTACCGGTGGAAAGAGCGGATCTGGGAGCTGAAGATGGAGCGGATTACAATAGCGAAGCAGATTCAGGAGCGATACATCAAGATTAGATAAACAGGCCGACTCAATATAAAAAATGGCATGCAGTTGGTCTGCTCTGCCAAGACTTGCGAATATCCGGTTAATGTGAATTTAACGGATTCACGGTAACCTATGAATTCATGATTGCTTGGAAATTTGCATTCCTTCGCGCATCATAGTCATACACATGGTCATCATTTCATCGCAGTCTTGCATTTTCTTCATCATCATGTCCATGCACATTTTTTCCATTGTTAGCTCCACCTCTCAATTTATAATAGATTACGCTTTAAAATTACTATATTTACCTGCTGACTTCAACTGAAAAAATTTAAATGAATACTTACCATTATTACAATAACAAATAAGCGCCCCTTTGATCCGGAATCCGGTTCAAAAAGGGCGCTTGTTTGCTAGCGGGACGGCCGTCACTGTTTTACACCGAGCTCAATCCAATCCGTAGACCAGTTTCCGATTTCCCCCAGAATAGGAGCAAGAGCCGTTCCTTTCGGGGTAAGCGAATATTCAATGCGCACTGGCATCTCAGGATACACTGTCCGCTGAATGATGCCTTCGTTCTCCATCTCCTTCAGGCGGTCGGAAAGCACCTTACCGCTGAGGTTGGAGAGACAGCTTTCGATTTCACCGAAACGGCGGGGGCCTTGCATCAATACAAATACGATCAATGCGACCCAGCGTTTGCTAAGCACGTCAACCGCTTTCTCAAAGCGTGGACACATCTCGAATTCATTCATTTAGATCACCTCTGCATTCATTATATCATAAACTTACAATAAGTAATTATAATTATTTAAATATATATTATAACTTGACGAAGTTATATTACAATGATAAACTAACTTACAAATAGTTACTAGTAAGAAATTAAATTATTAAAATTTAGGACGGTGCAATCATGATTAAACCGGATATCATTTCTATGTTGCAGAATAAAATCAAATGGATCACTAACGATGACAACACTAACATATTAGTTGGACCGATTACATTGCCGGTTAATCTGGACGGAGAGACCGTCACTTTTAAATGGTACAGCTGGATCAAAGCTACTGATGCTGAACTGCTTCAAGGGGATTCCAAGGAGGCCACTGAACTGCTTATTTCGCGGTTGTCGTCCATGAAGCTTGCGGACGGGCAGCAGTCGAGTGTCCTCGTCTATGGTGACTTTGAATATTCGGACGAAGCGCTCATCCGGATGCACAGCATTTGCCATACCGGCGATATTTTTGGCAGCAAACGCTGCGATTGCGGATTCCAGCTCCGCCAGTCCATGAAGATGATTGCCCAGCATGGCTCCGGGGCGCTGTTCTATCTGGCCAACCATGAAGGAAGAGGGATCGGCCTGTTCAGCAAAGCTATGGCCTATATTCTTCAGGAAGAAGGCTATGATACTGTGGAAGCTAATCTGGAGCTCGGGTTTGCCGATGATTCCAGAGACTATACGGATGCGATCAGCGTACTGCAGTATCTGCGCAGCAAACCGGTAACTCTGATCACTAATAATCCTAAGAAGATGGAAGCTCTAAAGGCAGCAGGGATGAACACCGGCAAGCGAATTCCGCTCTGGGGTGATGTCTCTGTCTTCAATGAAAAGTACCTGCGGACTAAAGTAACACGCTCCGGCCATCTTGAGGCTGTGAAGAACCCTGAATTCTTTGAAGGCCGGGTCGCCAAATAAAGAGGGTAGTGCTTTTCCATTCCGTACATTATAATGGAGAACTGAACCATACTTTTAGCTTAGCGAGGTACTCTATGAACGCAATTGAAGTGCAGGACTTGCGCAAAACCTTCAAAGTCCAAAAAAACCGCGAGGGCCTCAAAGGGGCCTTCGCTGATTTGTTTAAACGGCAATATTCTGAAGTTACAGCAGTGAAGGATATTTCATTCACTATTCCCCAAGGGGAAATCTGCGGCTATATCGGTGAGAACGGAGCTGGCAAATCAACGACGATCAAAATGCTCTCGGGAATTCTGGTCCCGACGTCTGGCAGTGTGTCTGTCGGCGGCTTTGTTCCTTATGAGGAACGTGAGAAATTCGTGCAGAATATCGGCGTTGTGTTTGGCCAGCGCAGCCAGCTCTGGTGGGATATCGGTGTTATTGAGTCTTTTCAGCTGCTGCGTAAAGTGTACCGGGTATCTGAGCAGGATTTCAAAAAACGGCTGGACGAGCTGGTCGAACGGCTGGAGCTGCAGGAGCTGCTTAACCGTCCGGTCCGCAAGCTGAGTCTTGGCCAGCGGATGCGCTGTGAGCTTGTGGCTGCGCTCCTGCATAATCCGTCGATTATATTCCTGGACGAGCCGACCATTGGCCTTGATATCGTCGTGAAGTCAGAGATCCGCGATTTTCTTAAAGACATGAACCGTGATCATGGCACTACCATTCTGCTGACAACCCATGACTTGCAGGATATTGAAGCCCTGTGTTCACGTGTAATTATGCTGGATGACGGACGAATTATCTATGATGGCGGGCTTGAGGAGCTGAAGCAGCGCTGGGGAACCGGACGCGAGGTGCAGTTCCAATTCGGGACAGCGACTAAGCTTGCTCAGCTGGTGCAGTGGACGGACGGAATGCCCGTGTCCTGGTCGGCTGAGAATGAGCTGGGTGCCAAGGTATGGATTCCGCTGGAGCTGAATGTATCCGATGTGCTGGCCCGCGTTGTCGGTCAAGCGGACATAACCGACATCAAAATTATCGAAACGAATACGGATGAGATTGTTCGAAGCATTTATCAGTCCGGATCTGCCGAGAAGCCGGAAGAGATGATCGCTGGCCTGCAGGATGAGAAAGAGGCCACACATGTCTAAAGCTCTAAAGGCTGCTGTCTCCACCTCAGGTGGAGGCTCTTCGTCAGGCCATTCCCCGGAAAACGGGCGACGGCTGCTGCTTGGTGCTTACTTTGATTTTATCCGTATCCGTTTCCTGACTATGCTGGCTTACCGGATTAATTATTATTCTGGTATTCTGATTTATACCCTTAATATCGGGGTGAATTATTTCACCTGGAAGGCCATATACGGTGGCGGTGAATCGTTAGGCGGCTTTACAGGTGCACAAATGACAACTTATGTTGCTGTCTCCTGGATGGCGAGGGCCTTTTATTTCAACAATCTGGACCGTGAGATTTCTACGGATATCCGTGACGGCAGCATCGCAATCCAGTTCATCCGGCCGTATAATTACGTGCTGGTCAAAATGATGCAGGGACTCGGCGAAGGACTGTTCCGATTCATGATGCTGATGATTCCGGGGATGATCATTGCGGTCCTGCTGTTTCCTGTGCAGCTGCCGACAGAGCCTTCAGCCTGGATTGGATTCCTGGTCATGCTCTTCTTCAGCTTCCTGATCAGCTCGCAGATTAATGTGATCACAGGCCTGACGGCCTTTTTTGTCGAGAACAATGAAGGTGTAATGCGGATGAAGCGGGTAATCGTAGATCTGTTCTCCGGTCTGATCGTTCCGATCAGCCTGTTTCCGGGCTGGCTGTCGTCTGTGCTTCACGTGTTGCCTTTCCAAGCCATAACTTACCTGCCGGGTTCCGTATTTACGGGCCGGGTACAAGGGGTAGGCATCTGGAATGTGCTCGGTGTGCAGGTCTTCTGGTTCCTGGCACTGATCATTCCTATTGTCTGGCTATACCACGCGGCGCGTAAGCGGCTGTTCGTGCAGGGAGGTTGATGAAATGTATTACCTGGGATTATTATTTGAATATTTGAAAAATTATCTGAAAACCCGGTTAACCTACCGTGCCGATTTTTGGGTGGAGGTCATCTCGGATCTGCTGTTTCAGGCGACCAACTTTATCTTTATTCTAGTTATCTTCATGCATACGGACAGGCTGGGCGGCTGGAATCAGAATGAAGTAGTGTTTGTCTACGGCTTCTTTATGGTGCCCTTTGGCGTCTTCAGCTGCTTTGTGAATATGTGGGGCTTCAGCGAGCGATACATTGTTAAAGGCGAGATGGACCGTGTCCTGACGCGTCCGGCGCATAATCTGTTTCAGATTTTCCTGGAAAATGTCGATCCGCCATCGCTGGTCGGTTCGTTCATCGGACTGATTATTATGGCGATCAGCGGCGCAAATCTCGGCCTGCCTTTCGAATGGTGGACGATTCCGGCATTGCTTGTACTGACGTTAAGTGCGGTTGCTATATATACCGGGATCTATACGACCCTTACTTCTTTGTCGTTCTATTCCGATGCGCCGACCGGCATTTTGCCGCTGATGTACAATATTCAGACTTATGGACGTTATCCGGTAACGATTTACAACCGGGCGATTCAGGTCTTGCTTACCTGGATTGTTCCGTTTGCTTTTGTCGGAATCTATCCGGCGGCACTGTTCCTGCACAGGGATGAGATGAGAAGCATGGCTTTACTAACACCGGTAGTCGGCGCAGTGTTCCTGGGCATCGGACTCATAAGCTGGAATTACGGAGTCAAACGGTATAAGGGAGCAGGCTCTTAACAAAGATATGTTAGTTATTCAAGGCAGGCGGATGAGAAATCTCCGTTTGCCTTATTTTTTTGCCTTGCGAACTCCGTAAGAAAATACTATAAATATGCGATAAATATCCTAACCTCTCTATGCCTGAAATCTCATAATAAGAATAGACACAGGCCGATCTAGTAAAAGAAGGTGGAGTTCGATGAAAAGTTACAGTATAGGTGTCGATTTAGGCGGAACCAATATCAAAGCCGGGTTATTCAATGCTGACTTCACCGCAGTAGATGAAGTGTCCCTACATACTGAAGCAGCGGAAGGTCCGGCACATGTACTTGAGCGGATCAGGTTTACAGTGAAACAGCTGACGGAAGGGAATGGCATTGATCTCCAGCAGATTGAATGTATGGGGATGGGAATACCTGGCCTTTTGAACCCAGAAGAGGGACTGTCAATTTTCTCCCCGAACTTTCCGGGATGGGAGCAAATACAAATTGTGAATGAAATGAAGCAGCATTACGACTTCCCTGTTTATATTGATAATGATGTGCGGGTCAATTTATATGGGGAGTGGCTGCACGGTGCCGGAAAAAACTGCAGCAATCTGGTGATGATTACACTCGGTACAGGTCTGGGATCGGGAATTATTCATGAAGGAAAGGTATTGTACGGGACGACTTATAGCGCTGGGGAAATTGGGCATATGAATATGTACAGAGACGGCAGGCCCTGCCGCTGCGGCAGTTCCGGCTGTCTCGGACGGTATGTCTCAGCTGTAGGCATGGTCAATACCTTCAAAGAAAAGCTGGGAGCAGGCAAATCCAGTGTCATTCAGTCCTGGACGAACGGTGATAACGGGCAGATTACCGCATTAATGATCTCAGAGGCTTATGACCATGGAGATGAGCTCGCACTAGAAGTGATGCATGAGACAGGGAGACTGCTTGGTTTCGGGCTGGCAAATGTGATTAATCTGCTGAACCCGGAGAGAATCATAATCGGCGGAGGAATGGCGGCGGCCGGGGACAGGCTGCTGGGCGTTGTGCGCGAAACCGTGAACACCCATGCCTTGAAGCTGCCCCGCGGCAGATGCAGCATCTTACAGGCCGAGCTGGGCAGCCGTGCAGGTACATTAGGTGCTGCGGCATATGCTTATCAAAAATTTAAGGGATAGAGTCTGCTGCTTTGCTTTTTTTGAAAGATCAGCTTGGCATGATATGCTGTAGTTATCGATTAAGCAGGAGGGTAATGATGAAACAAGACATTCAGCATGTGCCTTATGGTTATGAGCCGCCGGCCAAGGAACGTAAGGGAAGCTTAATTTTCTATGATTCATTTGAGCGTATCACGGACCAGGAGCTGGAAATGGCTGCGAGAACTGCAGTAGATCGCAAATTTACTAAGCTGGTGCTTTATCCGCTGCATGAGGAAACAGTGAGACGTATGACAAAAGAGCCCGTCCAGTCGTACTACAAGCGGGAAGACCGTCTTCATGAGTGGAAAAGAGAGCAGGGGCTCCCGTTCGTCACCGTGGAGAGCCTGGAAGGAAAGCGGAAGAAATATACGCCGCTGGATTCTGCGCTTCGTCATATCAGTGATGTGTATCCTGCGCCGTATTTTCTCTATCTGACTCCGGAAATGGCTAATTTGTTTGCTTCTTATTCTTCGTTCGAGGAGTGGATTGTCAAGCTGCGTCTGCTCCTGTCAGAAGAACCTGTCCAGATTCACCCCCGCCTGGCAAAATTCCGCCACCGCTGGGATGTCGCCGGGGCAGACCGGGAGGAATGACGCTTTAGAATAAAGCATGCTTCAATTATGGGGGAGGCAGGTTTGGATGAATGAAGTGTTTAGATTAGATATCAGTCTGCAGCCTGATGCAGCCATTACACTGGTGAAGGAAGGGTTAACGGAACAATCAGAACTTCTGCATCAGGAGCTGCATAATCTTGGAGACGGCAGGATGATTGGGACACTGGTGTATGAACGTTATTTCTTCCGCACCGGTAATCAGGCTGCGCTGGTGGTAATCGTGGATAATTTGTGTGGGGTAAGCAAGGTACGGCTCATTCCGGCGGGAAGCTCAAACAGCATGCTTTTTAAAATTGATAGAGGTGCTGGTAAAAGCTTCGCCTCTTCTGTAGAGAAGATCCTGTCTCCCTACATTTTGAAATGAACACTATAGACCTGCACATGGCAGCATCGGCACGGTAATTATTTACCCGATGCTGCCTGCTTGCGTCTGTAGCTGTACATTTTCCATTGATAATGGATAAAGCAGCCGATGCAGAAGCCCAAGATAGCGACAGTTGCAGCGGTGGCTACCAGTGCAGTAAAAATATACCCAATGACCGTCCAGCCCGCCAACAAGCTAACTAGTCCGACTGTAAGGCAAAAAACTGCAATGCTCTGGTTGAACTGCTGCTGATCCCAGTCCTCCTGCAGGTAAGAGGAAGGCTCTTTCCTCAGAAAATTAGCGGCTAGCTTTATGACCGGATGATATCCAAACAGCAGACCGGACAGTCCGGCGGCCAGCGGGAGGGCAAGAATCAAATAAGCGCCTGTGATCCAGGCCAGCAATACAGAAATGACGATAAAAGCCTGATTAATTTTGACTAGAGGTCTGGGAATCCTTTTGGTTGAGCTGATTTCCCCCACAATAATACACACCTTTCGGATTGGAATAATAATATTATACTTTATCTGACATATGATTAACAATTGGAATGTCACTTTCTATTCTTAAGAATGGTTAAGACCGGGACGAAAATTAAATTTGAAACAATTAAATGTTGACAGATAGTTAAAATTTATGGTTTTATTATATAGACCGATTGTTATACTAGAAAAGGAAGTGTTGAGCTTGTCGAACAAGCACAATGCACGTGAGGCGATTGTGGACACCGCTTCAAGATTGTTTTTCACACAAGGTTATCACGCGACCGGCTTGAATCAGATCATTAAGGACAGTGAATCGCCGAAGGGATCGCTTTATTATTATTTTCCCCGGGGCAAAGAAGAACTGGCCTTAACCTGCATCAGCCGGACAAGTGAAATTGTTGCCGGGCTACTCCGGTACTACGCAGAAAAACAACTGGGTACAGCCGTAATGGTACAGGAATTTATTCTGGAGCTAGCCAGGAAAGCTGAGGAGACTTCTTTTGAAGGGATAGTTCCATTCAGCTTTTGGGTTGCTGTTGAAACCTCCTGTGTCAGTGACGAGCTGCGCTCGGCCTGTCAATCGGTGTTCAGGGACTGGCAGGATGTGATTATGCAGAGTTTGATTGAGGAAGGCGTTGAGGGCACAACGGCTGCCACTAAGGCTTCAGTCATCATCTCACTGTACGAAGGTGCACTTCTCCAGGCGCTGACACACAAGAGCACACAGCCGCTGCTTGCTGCGGCACAGAGTATACCTGCCATACTGGGTTAACAACAGAAAGCTAGAGAGAAAATTATCGATTATCAGGAGGATACAAGAGTGGAAGCAACTATGCAAGGCAAGCAACAACCCCAAGTAAAACAGTTCAAAACGATCCCGATTCTTGTTTCTTTACTGATCGCCGGATTCATCGGGATGTTCAGTGAAACAGCACTGAATGTGGCCTTAAGCGATTTAATGACTGTGCTGAACATTACTCCTACGACAGCGCAGTGGCTTACAACCGCTTATCTGCTCACACTGGGCATCCTCGTGCCTATTTCCGGACTCTTGCTCCAATGGTTCACGACCAGACAGCTGTTTGTAGCCGCGTTAAGCTTCTCGATTGCGGGAACCTTCATTGCGGCCATGTCGCCGAGCTTCGAATTTCTGCTGCTGGCCCGTATTGTTCAGGCCATGGGAACAGCACTGCTCCTTCCGCTAATGTTCAATACGATCCTGGTTATCATTCCTCCTGAGAAAAGAGGAGCGGCAATGGGGCTCATCGGTCTGGTCATTATGGTCGCGCCTGCTGTAGGACCGACAATTGCCGGCCTGCTGATCTCAAACTTAAGCTGGCACTGGATTTTCTGGCTGTCGCTACCTTTCCTGGTCATCGCACTAATCTGCGGAATCCTGTTCATGCAGAATGTATCCGAGGTCACCAAGCCGAAGATTGATGTGCTTTCCATAGTGCTATCATCGTTTGGCTTCGGCGGCATCGTGTACGGATTCAGCAGCGCGGGTGAAGAGAGCGGCTGGAGTAGTCCCAAAGTAATCATTGCGATTGCTATTGGCGTTGTAGCTCTTGTTCTGTTCGCCATCCGCCAGCTGACGATGAAGCAGCCGATGATTAATCTCCGTGCCTTCAAGTTCCCTATGTTTACAGTAGGGGTGCTGATGATCTTCATCTGCATGATGGTTATTCTGTCTTCGATGCTGATTCTTCCGATGTATCTCCAGCAGGGTCAAGGCTATAGTGCATTCAAAGCAGGTCTGCTGCTCTTACCCGGCGGGATTATCAACGGCTTGATGTCTCCGCTGATGGGACGTTTGTTTGATAAATACGGACCGAAATGGCTCGTTATTCCGGGACTCGTGGTTGTGGCAGTATCACTCTGGTTCTTCTCCAGCATCACTGCTACGTCCACAGTCATTTTTGTTATCGTTCTGCACAGCGCCCTGATGATCGGAATTTCGATGATTATGATGCCTGCCCAGACGAACGGGATCAACCAGTTACCGCTGGAGTATTATCCTGACGGCACAGCAATCATGAACACGCTGCAGCAGGTAGCGGGCGCGATCGGTACTGCGCTGGCTGTAAGCATCATGACCTCAGGCACGAAGAATTATATGAAGACAGTAACTGATGCTACCGATCCATCGAATGTACTGGCGGCATTTACCCATGGGGTGCAGAACGCGTTTATTTTCGGAATGATCATGGCTGTTATCGGTCTGATTATTGCATTCTTCCTCAAACGGGTGATTATTCAGCATAAATCACAAGCACCAATGCATTAATTCTTGTGTTAAACAATCCTGGCTGACCACTGCCGGAAAAAGGCATATCCGCTCTGCGGGTATGCCTTTTTTGTGCTGGACTTCCTGAGGGGGATAATGTAACTTATACAGCGTAAATATTTCCAAGGATGCTGGATGAAGGAGGAGAAGGATGCCGCAGCGAGGTGAACAAGACAATAAAGAAATTATGAAGAAACGGTTGAGAGTGGCAAGAATGATTTCAGTAACCCTCCTGCTTGCAGTGCTGGGCGCATTGCATGCAGGGAACTACGGCTTAGCACAAGCAGCTGTAACAGGCCAGGATACACTCGGGATGCCGGCGAAAAACAGCGTGGTCAAAAAAAATAATCTGCCGGAGGGGTTTGTTTATCTTGATGAAGTCATTCCGGAAGCACAGTATCAGATCCGCTACTACGGCAAAAATAATTTTACCGGAGCACCGGTGAGCGGGTACAAGGCGCCACTGGCAATCTTCACCCGTACGGCAGCAGCTGCCTTGAAGAAGGTCAGTGCCGATTTGGCCGGCAAGGGATATATTCTGAGAATCTATGATGCCTACCGTCCGCAGAAAGCGGTAACCCGGTTTGTAGCATGGTCCCAGGATTCTTCGGATACCAAGAACAAACAGCTCTATTACCCGCAGCTCGATAAACGCAATCTGTTTAAGCTGGGTTTTATAGCCAAGAAATCCGGGCATTCCAGAGGCAGCACCATCGACTTAACAATGGCTGACAAAAAAACAGGAGCCCTGGTGGATATGGGCAGCCCGTACGATTTCTTCGGAGAGATCTCATACTATAATACGGTGCTTGTGAGCAAGACCCAGCATCAGAACCGTAAAATCCTCAAAGATGCAATGGTCAGACAGGGCTTCAAGCCTTATACCAAAGAGTGGTGGCATTTTACACTGGAGAGTGAGCCATACCCGTCACTTTATTTTAATTTTGATGTAGAATAGAAAAACAGGTTATATCCTTGAGAAAATCGGTTATTGTTTAATGTAAGACTATTCCCTTCAGACTCTGTGTATACTAATTCTAATACAGGAGAGGTGGAATCGATTTGAAGACCAGAATCGCAGCCGTTATCCTTAGTATTCTGTTAGTGGCAGCCGGAACAGGGACTTTTACAGCTCAAGAGGTTAAAGCCGCGCCGAACATGAGTGTTATTTTGAACGGACAAGCTCTTTCGCTCACAGATTCGACGGTATACAAGAGCGGAGGTGCCGTAATGGTGCCTCTTCGTGAGGTTGCCGAGGCTCTGAAGTACAAGATTACCTATCAGGGGAGTACCGGGAAAGTTCAATTAAGCAGGGTCAACGAAATCATTGAATTCCAGGTTGGCGGTCATGAGATTGTAATTGGAGAAAAGGACAAGAAGAAGGTTTCTTTCAAAGGTGCAATTGAAACCAAGGATAAACGGCTTTATGTCCCACTGTCTTTTCTGAATTCGATGGGCTTAATCGCCGGATATAGCACAGGTACGAATCAATTAGAGATATATACGCCTGAGGTGGCGGCTGGGGCAGTATCAATGTTGCTGGCAACAGGCCAATATCAGGAGCTGCAGACCCGGTATTTTAACGATAAATCCGGGCAGATGCCTGATTTACCGCTCATTCAAAAGAACTGGGAACAGATCGCAGTTCCGGCGGGGAAATATTTTGGAGTGAAATCTACAGCCAGTGACTGGGGCGAGGATACGCTCACAATTCAAAGCATTTTGTATTTTACAGAAGCAGAAGCTGTGCTAACGCTGTCATTGGACAGTGTCGGCAAGATCACCGGTTTGAAGCTGGAACCCGTGGCTGCTGCAGACGAATCTCATAGCTGACAAGCAAGAAGGCGATCGGACTCTTGGATGGGGCGGATCGTCTTCTTTTTGCGTAACTGTAACAGTATAGGCTATTGACATCACGGGAGAATCGGTATAGATTAAATTAGAATTAAACAGTGTTTAAAACGGCGTTTAGAAATGGCTTTCAAAGGGGTGATATTCATTTTATTATGACCAAAGCCACTAACAACGCAGATTCTTCAGAGAAGGATACGAAGCAGACGATTCTTGATGCTACAGTAGAACTGATCCGGGAAAATGGCTTCGGCTGCGCCACACTCCGCAACATCGCTGCTAAGGCGGATATCAACCTTGCACTGGTGAATTATTATTTTGGCTCAAAGGATCATCTGCTGGGGGCTGCGGTAAGAGTGCTCGTGTCCACTTTTAACGATGCCTTTCAAGTGCTGGAGGATGATCTATTGCCGCCGAGAGAGAGGCTAAAGGAGTTTTTTATCCGGTATATTACTAACCTTGAACGTTATCCGGGACTGGCCAAACAGATGCTTGATCAGCGGCATGTAATTCTCGGCTCCCATGATGAATATGCAAGGTACTGCAAGATGATGAGAATTGAAAAAATTCTTGCTGCGTTGCAGGAAATTACTGGAGAACAGGACAAAGATCAGCAGATGACTATGCTTTTTCAGCTTTATGGTGCGATGGTATTTCCAATAGTCATGGCATCGAGTTTACCCCAAGATCAGGAAGGTGTACTCCCGGTCTTTAAGCTTCCTGAAATTGGAGATCAGATTGACGGATTGTTTGACCGTTTTTTTACCAAACCAAATCATAATTAGAGAAAAGAGTGGAGAAAAAAATGCCAACGATGACGAATGGGAATCCTGCTGCAGCTGAGCAGCCCTTCTCGCTAAAAGCCATACTGCCGCCATTGCTGGCAATTATAGTCGGGATGATTATGGTTATCCTGGACGGTACAGTTGTCAATGTGGCAGTCCCTAAACTGGTTGAGTATTTCAATACAGATCTAAAAACCGTCCAGTGGGCAATTACTGGCTACACCTTAGCCTTGGCTGCCGTGATTCCGCTGGCAGGTTACATGACGGACCGTTTCGGCTCCAAACAAGTGTTTGTTGCGACAGTAGCAATGTTCGTACTGGGTTCGATGCTATGCTCTTTTGCACAGACGTCTACGCAGCTGGTTATTTTCCGCGTCATTCAAGGTCTTGGCGGGGGAATGGTTGCTCCAATCGGGATGGCCATGGTATTCAGGCTGGCCCCTCCGGAACGCAGAGGCACCATTATGGGGATGCTGGGCATTCCGATGCTGCTTGCTCCTGCCCTGGGTCCGGTGCTGTCGGGGTGGCTGGTGGAGTATGTGAGCTGGCATTGGATTTTTCTGATTAATGTGCCCATTGGCATTGTGGGCATCATTCTGGGCATTAAATATTTGCCGGTCACGGAGAAGAAAGGCAAAGCGCATCTTGATGTTCTCGGTATCATCCTGGCTCCGGTGGCCTTCTCGATGCTGGCTTACGGTGTCAATGAAGGCGGAAGCAACAGCTGGTCAGCTACCGGAACCATTGTCGGACTGTCTGTAGGCGGTGTGGCCCTAGTACTCTTTATTATCGTAGAACTGCTCCACAAGCATCCGCTCCTGGAACTGCGTGTATTCCGTTCATCGGACTTCTCCCGCGGAATTCTGCTCTCCTGGGTCACCCAGGCTGCATTATTCGGTTCCATGCTGTTCGTGCCTCTCTATCTGCAGCAAATCCGTAATTACACCCCACTGGAAACCGGCCTGATTCTGCTTCCGCAAGCATTGGCTTCGGGTATCGGAATGCCGATCGGCGGACGGCTGTTTGACAAAATCGGCGCCCGGCCGCTATTGTTTGTAGGGCTAAGCATCATTTCAACAGCGCTATTCATGTTATCTGGTATTACCACCGATACAAGTCTTCCGCTGATTATGTTATGGCTGTTTATGATGGGTCTGGGAATGGGCTTATCCATGATGCCTGTTAACACACATGTACTAAATTCCGCACCGCGTGAATGGGTTGGCCGGGTTACTCCCCTTACAGCTGCTGCACAGCAGGTGGTAGTCTCCTTTGCCGTTGCGGGCATGACCGGCTATTTAACGAGTCAGATTTCGGTCCATACCAAGGAATTGACCGAAGGCGGCAATCCGCTCGCGGCTGCAGTGCTTGGATTTAATGATGTCTTCTTTCTCTCGGCATGCATCGCTGTAGCGGGAGTCGTAATCAGTCTAATCCTGCGCAAGCCTAAGCAGCTTCAACAGAAGGCTTCTGCGGATGGGCAGAACCCTGACCCGGCAATGATGATGGGACATTAACGCTAAGCTTGGCAAAAAGCCGCTTCAGCCTGTGGTAGTTAACACAGTGCTGCAGCGGCTTTTTTTGCGCTTGGCTATTTAGTTTTAAATATCCGCTCTGCGTTTCTTGAAATACCGGGGGAAATGGGAAGCCGAGGACATTTTGCCGAGCAGCTCGGAAGCGACAATCCCCAGCATTACCAGAGCAGCTCCGGCATATCCCTGCATCGACAGCTGTTCTCCGGCGAACCAGTAACCGAAGAAAGCGGCGAATACCGGCTCCAGTGAAAAGATCAGCCCCGTACGTGTCGGGGTGGTGAATTTCTGTGCTACCGGCTGCAGGATGAAACCGCAGGCACTGCACAGAATACCGAGTGCCAGAATCGCAATCCAGCCCGGCAGGGTGGACGGGAGACGGGGAGTTTCGAAAATGGCAGACAGCACAAGCGCATAGCCGCTCACGAACCCGAGCTGGAGAATTCCGATGTTCAGCGAATCACAGTTTTTTACCGCCTTGCCGGTGACAAGGATTTGAACCGCATAGAACACGGCGGACAGGATGCATAGAAAATCACCTGGCTGAATGTGTAATGTAGAATTCAGCGTAAGCAGTCCAATGCCGGCAATGGCCAGTATTGCACCAAAAACTTGCGCAGCGGCGACTTTTTTACGGAAGACCAGGACATCAAGCATCGGTACAAAAATAACGGTCAGGGCGACCAGAAAACCTGCGTTGGAAGTTGTCGTTGTCTGCAGGCCAAACGTGATGCAGCTGAATACGCCGAGCAATAAAAACCCGAGCAATGCCCCGTATCTCAATGTTCTTAGATTGATGCTGCGCAGCCGTTTATGGAACAGAATTGCTGCTAAAATAAAAGCAAGTCCGAAGCGGAGGGCAATCAGGTTGAATTCCCCGAGAGTGCCCAGGCCCATCTTCATAAATATATAGGAGGAACCCCAGAACATCGTTACAATCAGGAGCAGTAGCTCGGCCTTGAGCGGCTTCATCGTTGGTATCATCTTCCTTTTTCTTATCATGTGATTATAGTATAATACGGTCAATTACATAAGTTAACTGAATGTTTATCATAGGTTTCATGAGGAAAATTCATGTAATGTGAGGAGATGGTGAGTTGAGTCTGAATAAGTATGAAGTTTTTCTGAAAGTAGTGGAGCTGGGCAGTTTAACGAAAGCAGCAGAAGTACTGGGTTTCACCCAATCAGGAATCAGCCATACCATTAGCAGTCTGGAAATGGAGTTTGGGTTCTCCCTGCTGCTTAGGAACCGCTCCGGAGTCAAGCTTACGGTGAACGGGGAACAGATTGTACCGGCGATGCGTGAGATACTTAAGTGGAACGAGCAGCTTAAGCAGCAGGTTGCAGATATTCACGGGCTGGAGACGGGGACGATTACCATCGGAACATTCACGAGTGTGTCCGTGCATTGGCTTCCTGGGATGATTAAGGAGTTCCGCCGGGAGTATCCTTATATTGAATTCAAACTGATGGAGGGCGGGTATCTTGAAATTGAGCAGTGGATTGAATCCGGAAGGATTGACTGCGGCTTCATCTCCCTGCCTACGCGGGAGAAATTTGAAGTGTTCCCCTTGAAAAAGGACCGGATGCTTGCGATTCTCTCCAAGGATCATCCGCTCTCTCAGGCTCCATACATGCCGCTGGCGCAAATTGCGCATGAGGATTTCATTATCCAGAAGGCGGGTTCGGACTACGATGCCCGGCGGGTATTGGAAAAGGCCGGAATCCATCCGAATATTAAGTTTACTGCAGGGGATGACTCGGCGATTATCGCGATGGTTGAGAACGGCCTGGGGATCAGTATTCTTCCGGAAATGGTCATCACCCGCCAGAACCACAACGTAGCTATGCTGGAGCTGGAAGAACGCAGCTTCCGTTCGCTGGGTATCGCTGTGAATTCGTTAAAATATGCTTCACCGGCTGCCCGGCGTTTTCTGTCGCATGTGCAGGCCTGGCTGAAGGATTCTCCGGAATAAGACACGTCAGTTGAATGTACGGTTGACGGGCGCCAGTCCCCATGAGAAAATGTACGCGATATATTAAGCGTTTACAAATTAGCTGCAGGCTGCTTAACCACAACTGATCTCAAGGAGGAGTAAGATGAAACAGCTTCGTATTGGAATGATCGGCTACAAATTTATGGGCAAGGCCCACAGCAATGCCTACCGTAGTCTGCCTATGTTCTTCCCGCAGGCTTTGAAGCCGGAGATGTCCGTTATCTGCGGCCGTAATGCTGAAGCGGTGGGAGCCGCAGCTGAGCAGCTCGGCTGGGCAGATAGTGTAACCGACTGGCAGGAGCTGGTCACCCGTGATGATATCGATCTTATCGATATCAACGCTCCGAGCAATGCGCATAAAGAGATTGCCTTGGCGGCGGCTAAGGCTGGCAAGCATATTTTCTGTGAGAAACCGCTGGCGCTGAATCTGGCAGATTCCCGCGAAATGCTGGATGCTGCCAATGCCGCAGGAATTAAGCATATGGTCGGTTTCAATTACCGGTTCTCTCCTGCGGTCAGGCTGGCGAAACGGCTGGTGGAGAGCGGCCGGCTGGGGAAGATTTATCATTTTCGTGCCTGGTTTCTCCAGGACTGGATTCTGGACCCGGAGTTTCCGCTCGTCTGGAGGCTGCAGAAGGAGGTTGCCGGGTCCGGTTCCCATGGGGACCTGGGAGCGCATTTAATTGATTTGGCCCATTTCCTGGTTGGAGAGATGCAGGAGGTAATCGGCATGAGTGAGACGTTCGTCAAAGAGCGTCCTCTTGCCGCAGAAATGACCGGACTAAGCGCCAAGGCGGGGAAAGACGCGCCAAGGGGCGCCGTTACAGTAGACGATGCCACTGTATTCCTGGCCCGTTTTGCGAACGGTGCACTCGGCAGCTTTGAAGCTACACGGTTCGCCGCCGGTCACCGTTCGACGAATTCCTTTGAGATTAACGGAAGTCTGGGCAGTGTGAAATTCGATTTCGAGCGGATGAATGAGCTGGAAGTGTATCTGACCTCTGACGCTGAGGATGTGCAGGGCTTCCGGCGTGTCCTGGCCACTGATCCTGCTCATGATTATGCTGAAGCCTGGTGGCCGCCGGGGCATACGATCGGCTTCGAGCATACGTTTATCCATGAAATGCTGGAGCTGTCCAACGCCATCGCCGAAGGGCGCCAGCCGGAACCGAATTTTGGCGACGGTGTGAAATGCCAAGCGGTGCTGGAAGCGGTAGAACGCTCAATCGCAGAGCGGCGATGGGTTGAAATATCGGAAATGTAACCTAGCTGCAACATATACCCCGAATTTGCGTTTGAGAGGATAGAAATTGCGGGGGAGTGGCTGATGATGTTCAGGATAAACGTTGCTTGTATTTGGATCGCCGCGGTAATTCTGCTGCTTGGCGGTTGTACGGCAGCACAGGATTCAGGAGATGGGCCCGAAGCAGCCCTGATCTTGGCTAACCCGAATGATGTCCGTCATTTTTTAGCTGATGAAGCTATCGCTAATGGAGATATTTATCTGGAGGATAATAAAGTCCATATCAATGTAGTCGGTCTAGGCAGAGAGGTGGCAGAACGTTTTGCCGGAAAGTTCACCCCAACCAGCTATGTTCTTCATAATGTAACCTACACTGCCGGTGAGCTGGAGTCGGCATATACTCAGCTGTCCGATCGGGAACTGTTTAGCCAGCTTAATTTGTACGGTTTGTGGGTTGATGTTAAGCGGAATAAGATTTGGATTTCTGTACCGGATGATTCTTTAGCCTCTGCCCGAAAAGTACTGGAACAGCAAATAGAACCCGGTATGCTATCTTATGAGGTTCGTGAGCTCGGGGAGCCGCATGTGACCGGAACCATTGTTCAGCTTGAAGCAGATCCGGTGAAGCGGATTCTGATCCTGGAGCCGGGCAAAGAGGAACCGACCTACTGGTTCTCTTTAAATCAGCGCTCGGAGCTGTATAATGCTCAGGGACAAAAGGCGGCGTGGAAGGATCTGAAGCAAGGGCAGCAGGTCCACCTTTGGAGTACCGGTATGGTTGAGGACTCCCTTCCTGCACAGGCGACGCTGCGGCGGCTTGAGCTGATAACGAAATAGTGTCATAGACGCAGAAGAGCACCGTTCACTTGCCGTGAAGGGTGCTCTTTTGCTGGAATTTAACGCCTGGCTCCGGATGGTGTAAGCCCTTTATATTGTTTGTAGAGCTTCGTGAAATAATTGGGATTGTCACAGCCCACCTTACCGGCTATTTCGGTCACCGAATAATCCGTCTCCAGCAGCAGCCGCTCAGCTTCATTAACCCGGCACAAGTTCACATAGTCGATAAAAGTGCGGCCGGTCAGTTTTTTGAATGTTTTACAGAAATGGTAGGGATTCAGATTCACAAACTTGGCAGCAAATTCAATGCTGATTTTCTCGTCGATATGGCTTTCCAGATATTCCAGCAGCGGTTTGAACCGCTCCCTGCTCTGGGAGTAACGTTCGTTCTGATGCCTGTCACTCATCTGCTGCGGCGGGAAGGCGCGGGCCAGCAGAGTGAAGAATAAATGCAGCTGATTCTTAACGACAAGCTGAAAAGCCGGGCCCTGCTGGATCACTTCAGAAATAACGGATTCCAGCAGATGGAAATACGCGGAACAAGCGGAGTGGTGATCGGCCGGTTTTACCGGGAACTGATACCGGTTATTTAAATAAGGAGCCACATACTGCTCATGCTGCGAGTCCTGATTTCGGTCTTTAAACAGGGAGGCATGGAATACGATGGAGACGTAAGCGATATCTCCTTGTGTCAGGCTATATCCGACGTGCAGCCCACCGGAAGGCACGATAATTACGTCTCCCGGTGCCGCGTAATAGGGCTTGCTGTCCACATGAAAGATAGCGCTTCCCTTTTGCATTACTATAATCTCGAAATGCTCGTGCCAGTGCATGAACAGGATATTCTGTTCTGCTTGGGCCTCTTTGCATTCATTGAAAAAAAGCCGGAAGGGGTAAGTTTTCTCTTCAAGCTCGGGGTATTCCATAAGCTCCTTCGGATAGGTCACTTTATCATCCACTCCCACAAGATTCTGCTAAAATTGCACAAGATAAGAAGAGTTTTCAATTGAGATCAGCTATATACTTGGATTATTAAATTTAATATAAACCAATATTGGAGTGGTATACAAGATGGAAGAAGCATTGAGAATCGGTACTCTGGTCGGCGGCGGTGATGCAGTAAGAGTCATTCCGCAAATTGTTAAACACGGCTTCGAATCCTTCAGCTTGACCTTCTGGCAGACTACAGGGGAGACCAATCTGGCGGAAACCGCTGCCCGGGTACGTGAACTGGCCGCTGAGCATCATTTTGTGATCTCTGCAGTTGGTGTATTCGGGAATCCGTTAACAGGTAAGGGTGACAACGCCGACACTTTGGCCAGCTGGGAACGGCTGATCGATCACGCCCATTTGTTCGGCACTGATATCGTAAACGGTTTCACGGGACGTCTGACGGACTGCTCTATTGATGAGTCCATACCTAAGTTCGCGGAAGTATTCGGAGAACTATCCAGAAGAGCCGCTGATAAAGGAGTCAGAATCGCCTTTGAAAACTGCTCCATGGGCGGGAACTGGCAAACCGGAGATTGGAATATCGCTCACAATCCAACAGCCTGGGAAAAGATGTTCAATGCTGTTCCTGCGGATAATCTGGGGCTGGAGTGGGAACCGTGCCACCAAATGGTAGCGCTCATTGATCCGATTCCGCAGCTGCGGAAATGGACTGACAAAGTATTCCATGTACATGGCAAGGATGCCACGATTGCCTGGGATATTGTCAAAGAGTACGGCATCCATGGTCCAAAAGAGTATGTATGGCATCGTACACCAGGTTTTGGAGACACCAATTGGACAGATGTTATCAGTATTCTTCGTCAAGCCGGATACAAAGGTACCATCGACATTGAAGGCTGGCACGATCCGGTCTACCGTGATGAGCTTGAAATGACCGGCCAGGTCCATGCACTGAATTATTTAAAAACCTGCAGGGGCGGAAGCTTTGTGCCTAATCCGAGATAAAGAAGATGGGGGAGAATAAATAATGACAGCAGAGTACCGTGTAGCCCTAGCCGGCTGCGGAGGGATGGCGAATGAGTGGCTTGGCTATGTCTTGAAGCGGCAGGATGCCGAGATTGTCGCACTGGTGGATATCCGCCTGGAATCGGCTGAAAATATGGCGGTTAAGCATGGGCTTACTGTTCCGGTTTTTACCGATATCAAACAAGCTATTGAACAGACCGGTGCGAATCTGGTATTTGATGTGACCGTTCCATCAAGCCACTTCAACATAGCCAGCACGTCACTTGAACTGGGCTGCAATGTGTTCAGTGAGAAGCCTCTGGCTGAAACGCTGGAGCAGTGTACTGAGATCGTTGCAATCGCTGAACGTACCGGCCGCTCCCATGCCGTAATGCAGAACCGCCGGTATGATCCGCGTATCCGCGCCCTGCGGGAGCAGATTGAATCCGGGACGATTGGCCGGATAGGCTATGTCGGGGCGAGCTTTTTCCTGGCACCGCATTTCGGAGGATTCCGTGATGCGATGGACAGTCCGCTGCTCCTGGATATGGCGATTCATACCTTCGACCAGGCCCGGTTCATCAGCGGAGCGGATCCGGTTACTGTATACTGCCAGGAATTTAATCCACCAGGGTCGTGGTATGCCGGCAATGCGGCAGCTGTCTGTATTTTTGAAATGTCAGACGGTTCAGTATTCAGTTATCAAGGCTCATGGTGCGCCGAAGGTGCGCCTACCTCTTGGGAATCTTCGTGGCGGATTCAGGGTGAGAAGGGAGCCATCATTTGGGATGGACTAGGCATGCCATATGCAGAAGTCATGGATACAAGTGATGCCGCAGGCAAGTTCATCAATAATTATGTACGGGTGGAGGGAAGAGCAGCTAACATGGAGGAGACGTTCCATCATGGCTGCCTTCAGGAAATGTTCCTGTCTCTCAGCGAGCAGCGCTCTGCCGAAACGGATTGCCGGGATAATATCTACAGTATGGCGATGGTGTTCGGAGCTCTGGAGAGTGCCCGGACCGGCCGCAAGCTGGAAATTTCCGAATTGATGAACCGTTCCAGACAACCGTTGAAGCAGGAGACTCCGCTTTAAAGCTCCCTAGAGAAAGGGAAGCTCAATGCATTCTTTCGAACCTGAAAAAGCATCCCCAATCCGTCAGAATCTGCGGGTCGGGGATCCTTTTTTATCTATACTACATACTAGAAACCTTTATATTGCGGTTCCTCTTGTTCAAGCTGTGTAACACGGCCTTCGACCTGCTGAACAATCTGCTGTGTCTGCTCAGCAGCGTTTGTAAACAGGGTTTTAGCTTCTTCGTTTTGGGTTTCCATGGCGAACTGCTCCAGACTTGCTTGTGCGCTTTTTAAAGAAGACAGGCATGTCTTCACTTGTGAGGCAACAGTCATCTCTTATATCCTCCTAATCGTTGGGTAAATGATCGTTTTCTAGTATCTGACTACTTGCGTGATGTCATTCAGGTAACAATTACCAGTCATGTTATAGGTCTCTTCGGCATCGTGATGCAAGAAATAATTGCTAGTCTAAGCCCGCCTTTTTTGACAAATAATGTTGGTACGATCGGTGGAATGCATTATGAATCAGATGGAGGGTTTAAGATGCCGGAATGGCTTGAGGTGATCATAAGAACATTATTTGCTGTTGTTGGGTTATTCTTTTTGACAAAACTGCTTGGTAAAAGACAGGTTTCGCAGCTATCCTTTTTCGAGTATATAACAGGTATTACTCTAGGGAGCATCGCGGCTTATATTTCACTGGATACCGATAAAACTTGGCATTTGGGCGTGATCGCACTGGCTGTCTGGGTTGCATGTTCATATGGTATCGAGTTTCTTCAGATCAAGAGCAAGAAAGCCCGGGATTTCATTGATTTCAAATCGACGGTGCTGATCAAGGACGGAAAGATTCTTGAAGAAAATATGAAAAAGGAAAAGCTGTCGACGGATGAGCTGCTGGAGGAGCTGCGGAAGAAGGATGTCTTCAAAGTGGCAGATGTCGAATTTGCCATTATGGAATCGGATGGTGCGATTAATGTGCTGCTTACCCGCGAGAATCAGCCGCTGACTCCCAAGCATCTGGGGATCAAGGTAGCACCCGAGCAGGAGACACAGACGGTTATCATGGACGGGAAAATCCTGGACGAGCCGCTCGATACCCTGAACCTGTCCCGAGGATGGCTGAATGGTGAGCTTGAAAAGCAGGGGCTTACTGTTGAGAATGTCTTTCTCGGTCAGGTTGATTCTTACGGGGAGCTGACTGTAGATTTATATGCAGATAGTGTACAGCTTCAGCCGCCTCAGGATAAACCGCAGCTCTATGCGCTATTAAAAAAATGTGAAGCTGATCTTGAACTATTCAGTCTATCCACCAAAAATCAGGACGCAAAGCAGTTGTACGAGGATTGCTCGGGTAAGCTCCAGAAGCTGCTGCAATCCTTAAAGCCTTTTATCCAGAATTGAGCAAGTAAAAACAGGCCAACAAAAGCTTTAGGGGACCGGCTGCAGAGCTGGTCCTCTTTGCTATCTCTATGCTGCGGTTCGGCGTATATTTCCAATATGTCTTGGCAAACTAAGTCAGATTCTCCAGCATTCCTGAAGGAGGTAAGTCGAGTGACTAAGAGCATACTTGAAGGGATACAGGAGCAGCTTGCCGGCTGCAGCGATGCGGTATACCAATCAATCAATATCTATGGTCATTCCTGCGTGCTGATTTATATCCCCTCCATTGTGGATACGCTCAGTCTTCAGGAATTCGTCTCGACACCGCTGAAATCGGAGGCGAATTCGGAGCCGGATTGGCCGCGTTTTCTGGAGCGTCTGGATCATGGCACTGCCTTTGCCATTCCTTATATTAAGGTATATGACTTGGACAGAGCGGTAGAGCTGGCAGTCAGCGGGAATGCGGTGCTCTATATCGAAGGATTACCTTATCTTTATTATTTCGAGATCACCCATTACCAGAAAAGAGCGGTAACAGAATCGCAGAATGAACTGGTTGTTATCGGGCCGCAGGAAGCTTTCATTGAAGATGTTGCCACGAATCTCTCACTATTGCGCCATAAAATCAAACATGCTGATTTGAAGACAAAACACTTCTCCATCGGAAAATATACGAAGACTGATGTATATCTGGTATACATTGAAGGTCTGTACAAACCGGAAATACTGACTGAAATCGAAGGCGTATTACAAGGCCTCAGTGTAGACGGATCGCTAGGGGTCAGTTATCTGGCAGAACATATGAAGCAGGGTCATTTCTCACCGTTCCCCGTATTTCAATATACGGAGCGTCCCGACTCCGTCGCTGCTTCGCTTATGGAAGGCCGCGTGGGTATACTTCAGGACGGGACTCCGTCCGCATTGCTTACGCCAGTAACCTTTTTCTCGCTGCTTCAGTCTTCGGAGGACTATTATCAGAGCTTTTATGCCGGCAGCTGGATCCGGCTCGTCCGTTTCTTTTTTTCGCTGATTTCGCTGCTGCTTCCGGCATTGTATGTGTCTATAACCACTTTTCACCCGCAGATTATTCCTTCGGACCTCCTGCTTACGATCGCATCTGCCAGGGAGAATATCCCTTTTTCCGCCTTGACAGAGGCGCTTATTATGGAGCTTACCTTTGAAGCGCTTAGAGAAGCCGGCACCCGTATTCCCAAACCTGTGGGGCAGACGGTCTCCATCATAGGCGGGATTGTCATTGGACAGGCAGCAGTTCAGGCCGGTATTGTTTCCGCACCTATGGTCATTGTCGTCTCTATAACCGGGATAGCCTCGTATATTATTCCTCATTTGGAGCTGGGTCTGACCTTCAGACTGCTACGATTTTTACTGCTTGTACTTGGAGGCACAATGGGGCTGCTTGGAGTTATCGTCGCCGTTTTCGTTATTTATGGGCATTTGGCGCATCTCCGTTCCTTTGGTACCCCTTATCTGCAACCTGTCGCGCCGCTTATTTTTGAGGATTGGAAAGACACCTTACTGCGTGTACCGAACCCGTTCATGACCAAACGGAGCACTGCGTTTACCGATCAAAAGAATGACAGGAGGCAGAAAAAGCAATGAAACCGTTCAAGCTTGGGGTCGTTCTCCTGATGCTCCTCAATCTGACCGGCTGCTGGTCCAAAATCGAATTGGATCAATTAACGTTTATTTTCGGCATGTACATTGATGCCGGGAAGGAACCCGGAACTGTAGAGGTTTCCATCAATGCCCCGCTGCCCAATCGTCTGATGTCCAGCACACCAGCAGGGAACCCGCAGGGGAAAAGCTACTCCCTGGTAACTAAAACTGCATCAACCATAACAGATGCCATCATCCTGATTCAGAAAGACCTGTCCAGACGCCTGGACATTTCACATATTAAAGTCATAGTCATCGGAAAGGAATATGCCGCACGGGGTATTTATGAATTGTTGGAATGGAGCAAACGGCAGCCGGAACTCCCAATAGGAACCTATGTTATGGCCGCTCCCGGCAAAGCGAAGGAAATTGCCGGATTATCAGCGATCTTTGAACAATTGCCTGATCAGGTATTGAGGAATTTTTCTGAGCTTAATCTGACATATGCTACAACGATCAGAAATTGTCTGCAGGCGGAGGCAAACAACATGGGTTATGCGATGAATTATTTGTCTTTTGGGGAGAACCCGGATGAGATGGAGCAGGGGAAACCGGTACAATGGGCAGGAGTACAGGGTGTCATGTTGTTCAATAAAATGAAAATGAAGGATACTTTCGGCGGTGCGGACAGCAGGGCGCTTTCGTGGGCAGCCGGTGATTTGTCCGGTCATTTAGCGCTGCCTATGTATACGGTGAAGTGGAAGGAAGACAGTAAAGGGAAAGCTAGTGCGCTTTTTTATTCCAATTCAGTGTCACATTCCGTAAAAATGACAGGGGAAGGTCCAGTATTTTTTATCAAATTGAAGGGCAAAGCGAGCATTACATTATTTAGGGATAATGGCGCTGTGAATGCTATTGATCATAGTGGAACTATTAAGCGAAACCTCGAGGAAAGGGTCACTGCCGATGTAAGCAGGGCCATCCGTAAAACACAGGAGGCTGGAGCAGATGTCCTGCAGCTTGGGATGCTGCTCGAATGGAATTATCCCAAAGAGTGGCGAAAGCTAAAGGAAAAGTGGGACGACTATTATGCCAAGGAAGCAGAGATTAGGGTAACTGCGGATTTTAGTATCGATGATTTTGGGGCAAGTAAATAGCGAAATGACGAAAGGAGACACTATGCGCACAACAAACTGGCAAATGTTCCGCTTCAGCCTGGTTTACTTTAACTCCCAAACATCGATCTTCATTATCCCTGCTATCGTTAGCAGCTCCGGTTATCAAGGCTGGATCTCGATTGTGCTGGGAAGCGTTGTGTCCATGATCTTATTATTCATAACCATTCAGGTGGGGAAGCTAAGCGTAAACCGGGCCTGGGTTGATTTCGGCAAAGAGGTGATGGGCAAATGGATGCATGGTGCAATTGTATTTTTACTGCTCTGCTGGTGTGTGTACTATGCCTCCATGGATATTGAGAATTTTGTTTTGTTCTTCGGGTCCAATTATATGAGGGGAACTCCGCAGCTTTTTATTCAGCTGGTACTAGGCTCGGTCATTATATTTACCGCATCGAGGGGGCTCTCCACGCTGGTGTATATGTCGGACGGGGTTTTTCTGCTGCTTATAGCGACTACTTTTTTTACATTTTATTTGTTTATGCCAAACGCGGAGTTTGAGATGCTTCCGGCTTTCATCCACTATCATGAACCGGGTCTTATTTTTCACGATATGGTCACAGCGACTTCCTGGTTTGCCGAATGG
Source organism: Paenibacillus tianjinensis (assembly GCF_017086365.1). NCBI lineage: Bacteria > Bacillati > Bacillota > Bacilli > Caryophanales > Paenibacillaceae > Paenibacillus > Paenibacillus tianjinensis. Next base: position 2,779,827 of record NZ_CP070969.1, read on the forward strand.
ATTGTGTTTTTGTTTATGGCTCCGGACTTGAAGATTAACAATAAGCTGCTTAAAAATCTTATGATCTCGGAATTAGTGCTTACCTTCTTCGTGCTGGTAGGTTGGATGATGACGCTGCTCAACTTTGGCCCGCATTTAGGAAAAGCTCTGCAGTATCCTTATCTGGAGATGGTCCGCAGCTCTTCACATGATGATATATTAGGTAATCTGGATCCCCTTCTAATCGGCATCTGGTCTGCCTCCATGTTCATGCACAGCTCATTTTTGATTTATGTCGCATATAAATGCACCCTGTACCTCACGAAGCAAAAAGCAAAGAAATATATCATCCCGTTACTGGTGTGCTGTTCGGTTATCATTGCCTATCTCTATTCGCGCAGCATAACCCGGTATTACAGAGACTATGAATCCTTTTTGACAGTCATTCTCTGGTTATGTGTGGAGTGTATCCCGGTGTACTACTATATTGCAGCCTTTATCCGTTCCAAAATAAGTAAGCCTGCTGGCTGAGGCTGCGACTTATTTATTATAAAATGGATGCGCTTTCTGGTATGATTAAGCTTTGGTACATACCTTATAAGCGATAGGATGGTGGTATTCTTCATGAATCTACAAGAGGCCAGCGGGCTGATAAGCTCGATCCGGATGAATCTATCAAAAGTTATTGTCGGAAAAGAGACAGGGGTGGACCTGCTGCTGACAGCACTGCTAGCAAACGGACATGTGTTGCTGGAGGACGTACCCGGTACCGGGAAAACACTGCTGGCCAAAACACTGGCCCGCTCACTTGATTGTGCGTTCAAGCGTATTCAGTTTACACCGGACTTACTGCCCTCGGATTTAAGCGGGATCAATTACTATAACCAGAAGAGCGGAGAATTCGAGTTCCGGCCGGGACCGGTATTCGCCAGCATACTGCTGGCGGATGAAATTAACCGGGCAACCCCACGGACCCAGTCGAGTCTGCTGGAGTGTATGGAGGAGCGTCAGATTACGATCGACGGTGTGACCCATGAGCTGGAAGCACCTTTTCTAGTAATTGCTACACAGAATCCCGTGGACAGCCAAGGAACGTTCCCGCTGCCGGAAGCACAACTGGACCGTTTCTTGATGCGGATAACGACAGGATATCCTTCCTTTGAAGAAGGAGTGCATATCCTGCAGCGGTTTCGCCAGAGCAACCCGCTGGAAGATACGGCTGCGGTTGCTACCGCCCAGCAGATTCAAGCTGCACAGCGGCTGACTGCGGCCGTGAATGTCAGTGATGACTTGCTGGCCTATATGATCCGGATTGTTGAAGCTACCCGGAAGGCGGCAGCCGTCAAGCTCGGGGCCAGCCCGCGGGCAGGCTTTGCGCTGCTGTGTGCTTCTCAAGGATATGCCTTAATTCAAGGCAGGGATTATGTTATTCCGGATGATATTAAGGCCGTTGCTGTACCGGTGCTTGCCCATCGCCTGCTATTACAGCGCGGTCCGGGCTCCAGGGAAGGCCAGGCTGCAGAGATAATACTGCAGATTCTGCGCGAAGTGGAGGTTCCGGCCGAGCCGACAACGACGGCAAGAGGCGGAAGGGTGGAGTGAGGCATGTCCCTTCCCTGGTTTATTATTAGTACTCTTCTTCTTCTGCTGTTCATCTCAGTTATTTATCAGCGAAGTGCGCTTAAAAGGGTGAGCTACACCCGTTATTTCTCTGCGGCTGCAGCCTATGAAGGGGAGCAGGTGGAGATGGTTGAAGAGATTACCAACCGCAAGCTGCTCCCGCTACCCTGGCTGCGTCTTGAATCCAGCATCGCCCGGGGCCTGGAATTCGGCAGGCAGGAGAATCTTGGTGTGAGCAGCGGTGAAATCTATCAGAATCATATCAGTTTGTTCTATCTGCGGTCCTATCGCCACATCAAACGCCGTCATCTGGTCCGCTGTGAAAAGAGAGGCATGTTCCGGCTCGAATCCGTTACAATGACGACCGGGGATCATTTTGGACTTAGCCGGAGGACCCAGACATTCCCGCTGCAGCTGAAATTGCTGGTGTACCCCGGTCTGGTAGACATTCATGAGCTTCCGCTGCCGGTTCACAGCTGGCTGGGCGAGCTGCCGGTGAAACGCTGGATTGTCGAAGATCCATTCCTGACAGCGGGAACTCGTGAATACAGACCGGGGGATTCACTAAACGCAATGAACTGGAAAGCTACGGCACAGACCGGCAGGATGCAGGTGCACCAGAAGGATCATACGGCCGACTCCCGGCTGATCATCTGTCTGAATGTGGAGATCAGCGAATCGATGTGGAGAAACGTAACGGATGCAGCGAGGATTGAGCTGGGTATCCGTTATGCAGCTACGGCAGCTGATTTCGCAATAGGCCATGGTCTGGAGACCGGGCTGCTGTGCAACGGAAAGCTTGATGGCGGAGGGGAACGTGATCATGTGACATCCGGGCCACTGTGGAACCTGGAAGAGATGCTCGGTCTGCTGGCCCGTCTGCAGCTGGACCGGACGATACCGATGTCCCGGCTCCTGGAGCTCGAAGCGGAGAGCTATCCTGAAGGCAATGATTATCTGATCATTACATGCCACCGGGGGAAGGAGCTGCAGCAGGCCGCTGAGGAACTGGAACTGCTTGGAAACGGTTTAGCCTGGCTGGATATTCCGGGAGAGGAGGGGGAAAGCGCATGAGCAGCGGCTCTGGGGAGTACCTGAAAGCTTCGATTCGATTATGGTTAAGCTGTGTGTTAGAATGGCTGCTGTTTCTCCCTCTTTGGGTACTGCTTGAGGTGTATTTACCACCGAAGCAGGGACAAATATTCTTATGGATTTATATGCTGCCAGTCCTGTCATTGGCTGGGGTGCTGCTGCGGCAGGTATGCAACCGCAGATGGAAGCAGCTGCTGGCGGCGCTGCCAATCGGTGCCGCAGCGGGTTTATTATACGGAGGAATGAATATAAGCGTCCTTCCACTGATTGCCGTTTGTGCTTTATTTGCCTATCTCGGAATGACTGCAGCTTCGCGCAATTACAGGCAGAAGACTTATGTTGCCGGGATCACGGTATATTTTGCTGCGGCAATCATTTATGCCAGAGTGCCTGAGCTACAGCCTCACTTAAAGCTGTTGACCTGGAGTGGCAGCCTGTGTCTTATCCTCGCACTGCTGGATTCCAATATCAGTTTTCTTCGCTACAGTTCACTTGCAGCTGATCCTGCACGTTTGCCGTCAGGCATGCGGCGGCATAACCGCTTGTTTGTACTGCTGTTCGTTGCAGCGGCTGGACTTCTGGCTGCAGGTGCGGGTAAGGCACTTGGAATGCTGATATGGAGAACAGCTCGCCTGATTATCGGCTGGCTGACCCGGCTGCTGTCCGGTTCAGAGGAAGCCCCGCCCATTGAGGCACCAACCCCGGCAGCACCTTTGGAGCTTCCGCAGACTGAGGTCCATGAGTCAGGTCTCCTGTCGATGATTATGGAAATCATCTTCTATGGTATGGGTGCAGCGGTAATGTTGCTTCTTCTGTATCTGGGCTTGCGCTGGCTATACAAAAATACTGGAGGCATATTCCGTAGAGCCATCGATGCGCTGCTGTTAATGCTGCGCAGAGAGACCCCGCAGGAGCATGCTGCTTTTCAGGATGAAGAGGAGAATATCTTCGCCTGGGAGAAGACAATCCAGGGCCTTCGGGAATACTGGCTGAACCGGCTCAAACCGGAGTACCGCAAGGACCGCTGGGAGTCAATGGACGGAAGCCTTGAGCGCGTACGCTGGTTGTACCGTCATTGGCTAGGCGCGAAACAAGCCGAGGGTTATGAGGTAAAAGGCTTCCTGACACCGTCGGAGACCGGAGAAGACGTAACGGAGTGGGCCGAGAATAGGAAGCAGATGCGGAAGGGTGGCAGCGGCAGCGAAGTCTCCCCGGACGAACTGCTTCTGCTATATAATCAAGCCAGATATGGTAACGATGAAGCTTCAGGTAAGGACCTGGAGCAGCTCAAAAAGCAGCTGAAGCTATGAATTCTGCGGACAGGTGAGAGGAGCAGAGACATGGGGCAATATTTAAGCGGTGAAATGGCCAAGGCGGCAAAGGTGAATATTGAGACACTGAGATATTATGAGAAGCACGGTCTGCTTCCCGCACCGCAGCGTTCAGAATCGGGCTATCGTCTCTATAACGAAGAGACCCTTCAGAGGCTTCTGTTTATCCAGAATGCCAAACGATGCGGATTTACACTTAAGGAAATCAAGAAGGCACTGGTTAAATCTGCGGCTGGAAGCATCGGCATTGCTGATTTTGTGGCAGTCATTGAACGGAAAATGATTGCGATAGATGTAGAGATCGCGAAGCGGGAACAGACCAAGACAATGCTCGGCCAGCTGAAAGGTGAACTTCAGGCGAAAGACAAACATCCGGGTGTCCGGGAGGTTCTGGGAATTCTTCAGATGGATTCGTAATCCTTGAATATTTTGTTTGGCGGCATACTTGACTCCGTACTCAACTATAGGGTTTATGATGCAACTATCAAACCTTGCAGGAGGAGATACACATATGCCAACCCCAAGCCATCAGCTTGAAGCAATCAAAACTTTTCTGCGTCAAAACCGCAGTCCTTTCGGTAAGTCGGCAGAGCAAATCCGCAGTGAAATGGCGGAAGCGGCAAGACAGCTTCCAAGATGCCCGGATATAAAGGCAGAACCTGTTAATATCGGGGAATTATATGGTGAGTGGGTCAGTAGAGATGGTATAACGGAAATTGCTGCGGAGAGTGCATTCCTCTACTTCCATGGAGGAGGGTTTATTGCAGGCACTTGCGAAATGTACCGCGATCTTGCCGCCCGGCTATCGGCAGCATGCGGTATAAAAGTATTGACCGTTGAATACCGGCTTGCACCGGAGCACCGGTATCCGGCAGCTAACGAAGATTGCCTGTCCGCCTTTTACTGGCTGCTGGGGCAGGGGTTCTTACCGGAGAATATTATTCTTGGCGGAGATTCGGTTGGTGCGACCCTTGCCCTGATGACACTGATTTCGCTCAGAGATGCAGGGAATGCAATGCCTGGTGCAGCCATTCTGCTCTCACCGCACAGCGATCTTATTCATTTGGATGGAGAGTCCTATACCAGCAGGGCTATGACGGACCCTACAGGTAGCCTTGAAGGGAACCAAAGGATTGTAGAAGAATATTTAGGCGAGTGTGAGGGGGAGTTACCGGCATTGCTCTCCCCGCTGCGCCTTGATCTGCATGGTCTGCCGCCCATCCTGATTCAGGCGGGAGATCAGGAGGTTCTGCTGAGCGACGCCGAACGTCTGGCAGTACAAGTCCGGGCTGCAGGGTCTGAAGTGAAGCTGGAAATATGGGAGCAGATGTGGAGTGTCTTTCAATTCATGGCCGGCCTTCTGGTTGAGGGAGAGCAGGCCATTGCCAGTATCGGAGAATTTGTCAGAACAGTAAGCGCAGCAGCATCAAAGACAGCACGCCGGTAATTACCGTGCCCAGCAGGCTGCGCGTTTTGACCGCAACCCAGAAGGTAGGTAGCGCAGCGATCAGCTCTACATTCGTAGATAAAGCGGCAAACCGCCCTTCGTCGATGAACAGCTCTTGTGCAACCAGGGCAGACATGACGGCAATGGGCATATAATTTAACCAGCGCATCCCCCATTCGGGAATAGTGATCCGGCTAAGGAGCATGAGCGGGAGCACCCGCGGGATGAAGGTGACCAGCGCGGCACCAAGAATAATCAAGAATATATCCGGTCTTACTTCCATTTTTCTATCACGGCTCCAATCGTCGGGGCTATAACGGCTGCGGCAATGACGCCGATGCTGGGTGACCACAATATAGATACACCGACAGCAATAATCATGGCTATAAGGCCTGTAGCAATATCCAGTGCGTATTTGCTTCTGCTGATGAGGGTAAGCACCAGCAGCCCAATGAACATGGCCGGCAGGGCGAAGTCCAGTCCCCATTCCTCCGGACTTGAGATCCATTGCCCCAGAACTGCGCCTGCGATGTTGGCAAGTATCCAATTCAAATAGGCCGTGAGATTAAGGCCGTGCATCCATTTCTCACTGATTGCTTTTTTGGCAGCACTCTTCTGGATGGCAACACCAAACGTTTCATCTGTAAGCAACGTACCAATCAGCAGATTCCTAAGTGGTGTCAGATGACGGAAGTAGGGTGATATGGCTGCACTAAGCAGCAGGTGCCGGAGATTAACGAGCAGAATCGTAATGATGATACTGGTGGCCGTACTTCCTGCAGCGATCATTCCCGCTGCTATAAACTGTGCAGAACCGGCATACAAAATAATCGATATTAATGCTATTTCAGCCAGTGAGAGGCCTGCAGTTTTTTCAACAACCCCGGCTGCAAATCCGATACTTAAGTAACCTAATAGTGTCGGAATGCAATCTTTAACCCCTTGCCAAAAGCTGTCTTCGCTAACCCGGGCTGCAGAGAAATCAGCCTGTACGGATTCTGTCTTCATGAATTGGACTCCTTTCAGTCTGTCTTAGTTCACCGCGCTACAGTACATGCAGATTATCTTAATATCTAACAATTTACGGCGGTTGGCAAGGGGGAATCTTCATACGAGAATATTTAATTGAAAATAACCAAGTTATTGGCGACATTGGGTTTAAGGGAAAGCCTGATAGTCAAGGAACCGTAGAGGAGTTATGGAGAAATTAAAGATGACGAGAACTGGAATAACGAATGGAATGATAAACTGGGAAATCCTAAATGATCATAATTGTTAAACTATCGGTTAACATTAGTGTAATAAAACAGCGACAGCCAAGGACTTTGTACTAATATCCTTGATTGTCGCTGTTTGAGTTTATTCAGAAAGAACACACCGTGAACGGAACAGAGTTCTCTTAGCGTAGCGCTCGTCTTTTGATTTTATTGCAGCACTAAGACACCAAATCCTTCCATAGTGCACTTACCATGCAATTTTTTACCTGTCAGCAAATCGATCCGCGGCTCTTTGAGCACAATTTCCGCAGATGTTTCACTATAATTCAATAGAAACGTCAGGCTGGTGGTGTCGCTCCGGCGGATCTGCAGTTCAACCTCGGCGGGCAGCTCCAGCCACTCCGCAGCCGGAGAACTAATATTCAAGCTGCCGATGATTCTTAGCGCTGCTTCCTCATTGAAGACCGCCCCGTAATACCAGACCTCGCCCATGCCGCGTTTGTTCCGGGTAACTGCCGGTTTGCCGGCATAATAATCGGTAGCGTAGGTGCCCATAACCTCCACACTGTCCTGTTCCACCTGCAGAATATCATTAAAGGCATCTGCTCCGGTAAGCGCTTCGCTGCCGTGCGCCCATTTAATCATAGTAGGAGCACGATTTCCTTTTACCATCGTAAATTCTTCTACGGTAATCCCGCAGAGCTCCTTAGCGGCTCCGGGAAAAGCCCGCATGTAGCATTGACCGCGTAAATCTTTATATCCTGTACGACAGCCGAAGATGAGCTTGCCGCCTTGCTGCACATACTCATCTAGCACCGCCGCCGTCTCATCCGTCATAATCGCCGGATGCGGATAGACCAGCACCTGATACCGGGCCAGCTCCGCAGCTGTTGTCTTCCTGCGCATGTAGACAACATCTGTAGGAATATGCTTCCGCTGCAGTGCCTTGAACCATTCCTTGTTGCTGGTCCACATAAATGGCCCGTGCCAAATATCGTATTCGCCATCCCACTCATTATCATAGTCGCGCAGAATGGCTACTGAAGCTTCTGCCCGGGTTCCGATAATCGCTTTACCTGCTGATGCCAGCTCCCGGCCGATTCCCGAAGCTTCCCTGACTCGGCGGTTAGGCAGGTTATGGTAGTCGTTAAGGCCATGCCAGTAAATCTCGTTGCCCATTGTTGCAGTCCGCCAGCGGAAATATAGCACCATATCCGCACCGTGGGCGATGGACTGGTACGTCCAGAGCCGCATCTGTCCGGGTTTCGGAGAAGGCATATCCATCCGGTTGACCCAGCCGCCGGGACCTGATTGCTGCTCCATAATGCAGTAGTTAGAGCTGATCGAACGGACAACAGACAGGGACAGGCTCCAGTTCCGGTCGCCGAGCGGATTCTTTTCGCCCGGGTCATGAGAAATACTGGAGAATTGGGGATAGGAATCATAGCTGAAGAAATCCAGCAGCTCATCCTGCAACTCATGGCTGTCGAGATGCCCGAACAGTCCGTTTGTCGTTACCCACTGATCAGGCGCCTTGGCCCGAAGAATATCCACCTGTAATTTGGCGAAAGAGATCGTGTTGTCAGAGATGAAGCGTTTCTCATCCAGCGCCTGATGCGGATTAGGCTGCTTCGGCACCGGAGTAGGACGCGGCAAATACACCTGCGACCAGCTGGTATAGCTCTGGTTCCAGAAGACGGCACCCCAGGCCTCATTTAATTTCTCCAAGGTAACATATTTGCGCTGAAGCCACTCACGGAAGGCATTGTGATCGCTTTCAGAGTAGAATTCATTGATCTCACAATTCAGCTCATTATCAATCTGCCAGCCAGCCACACCGGGATGGCTGCCGTAATGTGTCGCCATCTGCGATACAATCTCTGCACACAGCTCCCGGTATTTAGGGCTGCTGTAATTGTAATGGCGCCGCATGCCATGCTGAAGGGTGACGCCTTCATAGGTCACATTCAGCACTTCAGGGTACTTCTCGGTGAGCCAGGCTGGGGGAGTAGCTGTAGGTGTTCCGAGCACGACTTTGAGCCCGTGGCGATGGGCCAAATCGATGGCGCGGTCGAACAGGCCGAATTGGAAGCGGCCTTCTTCGGGTTCAAATATGGACCAGGCAAATTCGCCCATCCGGACAATGGTAAAGCCGGTTTCCACCATACGGCGGTAATCGTCATCCCACATGTCCTCCGGCCAATGCTCCGGGTAATAGCAGACGCCAAGTTCAAATTGTTTATCAGCGACAGGTTTCTTCATCTTAACCTCCAAGTGTAAAAATATGCTTTGTGAACGCTTCTAATCTATTGTAATATCAGCTCATAGGAATCTCATATAACATAATATTGCTTTTATATTATTATCTTGCGTGCTGGATATTTAGAAACAGAGGGGAGCGGATGGGTTGAAACTGCAATGGGTATTACCGGCACCCGCCTATGCCCACTATGTCTGCTATCCGGAATTTCTGGGACATTACAGCGAATTCCCGCAGCATGCAGAGCGAAGAAGTGAAGGGATGTTGAACAGCTATAATCTGCATTTGGTTTTTGGCGGTTCCGGCTATGTATTTCAGGAGGGCGAAAGGATTCCAATGGGCAAAGGAAGCGGCTTTCTTTATCCTAGAGGGGCCTATCAGCAGTACGGTTCTGATCCGTCGCAGCCCTGGGAGGTACGCTGGGTCCACTTCAATACGGCCATATCCCTGCCACTTTTGGAGGAAGTAGACAAGTCACGCGGTTATTTCTTCACATTTGATCTAAACGCTGGCCTTGCGTCCAGATTCGAAGAGATGTACCGGCTTAGCGCGGCCTACGAGACACGCAGTGAACCGCGGCTCTCCGCCGTAATCTATGAAATTCTGGTTACGCTGCTGCAAAACTCTGAACCGCTGCATGGCTCCGTGCCGCTGGAGATCAGACATTCTATCCGCCGCACGGCAGACCTCATTCATCAGGAATGTGAGCGTCCCTGGACGCTTGAAAGCATGTCGAGGCTTGCGGGATACAGCAGCTACCACTTTTTGCGGCTTTTCCGCTCCATCATGGGGAAGACCCCGAACCGTTATTTAAGCGATTGCCGTCTGGCAAGGGCCAAGCTGCTGCTTGTCTCAACTGAGCTGCCTGTCGAGCAGATCGCTCTGCTGACCGGTTTTCATCAGTCCAGTTATTTCATTAAAGTATTCAAGCTGGCGGAAGGATTGCCCCCGAGCCAGTATAGGCGGTCATTCAGCTCATAGATTTAGAGTCACTAGGGAACAAATATTAACAAAACGTTTTCTAAAAACAGCGCTAATAGTGCTGTTTTTTTGCGTGAATAGGTTAAAAAGTTACAAGCAGACAGGAAGAGTTACAAATTGGATACAATTCCCTGTGAGCTAGCAACTATAATAACTCTAGCAAATATTCCTGGGAGGAAATCCATGAGACCGATCAATAAAAAAACTATTGCACTGCTCCTAAGCAGCTTTGCTATAGCCCAGTTGGCAGGAAGTACGGCAGCTCCAGCCATCCTGGCCGCAGGGACAACCGGGCCGGCAGCTTCAGTTACTGCAGCAGCCAAGGTGAATCCAATTACACTTGCGGCTGGTGTTACAGCAGCGCTAGAAGACGTTAACATTTGGACGCAGTCCGGCAGTAACATTCTGGCTTACACATTGAAGATTACAAATAACAGCAGTTCCAGTGTAAACCTGCAGCGCTACTTCTCCCGTGTGGTTACACCGGGGGGATCTGTGATTCCCGGTAATCCTGTAACCGCAGACGCGACGAAGAAGAAGGTACCTGCAAAGGACAGTATGAGTATTACATATTACGTGAATATCGGACAAACCACGTCGCTGAAAGGCGTTAAGATCGCCATGTACGTGTGGGACACGAAGACTAAAGGCTACCTAAAGCACGCGGGATCTATTGCTGTGCCGGCTAATTATTCCACGACTGTGGAGCTGGGAAAGAGTCTAAATACGAAGATGAATGATATCCCGGTTACAGCAAGTGCAGACACACTTCAGCTGTATAAGTACGCCGGTAAGGTCTATGCCAAGGTGGGGATTAATCTTACCAATAGAGGCAACAAAGTGCTCAGTGATTCGGGTTATTCAGCCTACCTGGTTACAGCGAGCGGGACTTCGTTTGAGCTTGCACTGAGCAGTTCCCAGACAGGTTACAAGATTCAGCCGCAGGAGAAAAAAAGCATTTATTATCTGACGGAAATACCTGCTTATCTGAAAACGGCCAACATGAAGCTGCAATTCACGCAAAAGGATGAGACGCTGAAGCTAGAGCTCCCGAAAACCTCCTACAAGCTTCCGGCAGCAACTACCCCGGATCTGATTGTAGCCAGCGGCGCCGTTAAAAAGCTTCTCATAAGCAGCAATACCGTTGATACGAAGCTTACCGGCGCCTCGGTGTATGCGGAAGATGCCAAAGCGGTATGGTCGTTCCAACTGCAATTAAAAAACACCGGGAACAAGGCGGTAACGCTGCCTGTTTATGAGCTGGCAGTCAAATCGGCCAAAGGGACGGCTTTCCCGGTGAATTCCAAGGGGTTAAGCGGACTTATCCTAAAGCCGCTGGAAACAAAGGTTGTCCCGCTGACGGTTGAAATCCCGCTTGAGGTGGAGCAGTCCGGCCTGCAGCTGCAAATGATCGAAGCGGTCACCGCAGCAGCCGGAACCGGGTCTGGATCAGGGCCGTCAGAACCGTCAGGACCCGCAGATGCGGCCGAGCCTTCTGCAAAGCTGATTTTTCCCGTAGCGTACTTTACAATTCCGTACACCTTGCGTGCCGATGTGCACAGCGGCCAGGAATATGGGGCTACTAACCAATACGGCTCTTTCTCATACAGCCTGCAATCTCTGCAGCGTTATCCCTGGAAGGATGATGATATTGTCATCGCCAAGCTGAGAATTACGAATACCCAGTCTGTCAACCTCACAATTCCTGAATTGAAGGGGGCTCTGAAGCTGGATACCGATAATCTGGCCTCAACAACCGATCTCCTGATGGACAAAGAGTCATCGGTGCTTGCTCCCGGTAAATCTGCCGAGCTTTCGCTGCTGACCAAAATCCCTTATACGGACGAGTTCGAGAATGTCAGAATTAGTTTATCCGTCAAATCGGATACGGAGAATATTCCTTTTCTCGATCTGAGCACGAACAGCTTCATAAGTGCCATAGACAATCTGAAGCGTGGTGATACCTATACAATTACCGGAAAAGGTAAAAACGCCACTGTCCAGGAGAGCAGAACCACAGTCTATCCAGGCAGCAATGCCAACATCGTATACACAGAGCTGCTGATGAGCAGCGGTGAGAAGCGCCAGAGTAAAATGGCCCGGCTGCAAGCTTATTACAAGACAGCGGATGGACAGTTTTATGAAGCCAAGGTGAATCAGACAAATAATGCGGCGACACCCGGAGGCAAACAGCTGATTACGTTCTGGGCCAAGCTGCCCAAAACAGCTGCTACTGCAGATGTCTCCTTGTACTTAGGAACAGGGGTGACGGGCAGCAAGCTTAGCGAAGGCGGGGAAGAACCGACAGGGTTTATTCATGTGGCTTCACTCCTGCTTACGCCGCAGGCGGTTACTCCGGCAGCCAATCTGCAAAAAATTGTTCTATATCCGTATACCTTAACGGTGCTAGCCTCAGAGGGCAGACATATGGAGGCCAGCGATACAGTCACCATGAATATGAGCTACAATTTGTCGCGGGATAACAGTCTTGATGCCGGAGACTCCGAACACAAGCTTATCCTCAGGATGACTGATCCTTATGGACAATCCCAGGATAAAGTGCTGACCTTCGGTACGGATCTGACAGAGGGAAATAACAATATGTACTCCATGTCATTCAGCAGAAGCCTGTATAAGCAGATGACTGGCGGGACGTACAGATTAACGTTATACGATGAATTCCAAGGCGAGCGGCAGGAGCTGGGAAGCCAGGTATACACCATCCTCTTTGACATGCTGCCGAAACCGGAAAAAGAGGAGAAATAAGCTTTCTATATCCTAAGTGCACAAAGGAGCAGCTTCCATGTTGCGAGTTGAAAATATTAAACATGCGTTCAAAACCGGCAATGATTGGACCACAGTATTGCACGATATTAGCTTCACGGTGAAAGAAGGAGAGATGGTGGCGCTGCTCGGCAGCTCCGGCTCCGGTAAATCGACACTGCTGAACCTGATGGCGGGCCTCATGAAGCCGACCGAAGGACATATCTATATTGCTGACCACGATATTGTCCAGATGGGCGAGAACAAGCTGGCCGAATTCCGCCGGAAGCATATTGGCTTTATTTTTCAGGCCTATGAGCTGATTACCAGTCTTACGGTGCGTGAGAATGTCGAGCTTCCGCTGGTATTCCAATCCGTCTCACCGTCTGTCCGCAAGCAAAAAGCGCTGGCTCTGCTGGAGCAGGTCGGGATTCCAGATAAGGCGGATTTATTCCCTTCGCAGTTGTCAGGCGGCCAGCAGCAGCGGGTCAGTATCGCCCGTTCGCTGATTACTGAGCCGTCCGTGATATTCGCAGATGAACCGACAGGGAATTTGGATTCCAAGACTGAGGAAGAGATCATCGCGATTCTGCTGAGGCTGAATCAGACGATGAAGACTACCTTCATAGTAGTAACACACGAGCATGAGGTGGCTGAGCAAATGCAGCGAACATTCTCGCTGCGCGACGGGTACTTAATTCATGATCTTAATTCTGAGCCGGATTCAGTGCCCGCTCCGGGAGGTGCAGAATGAAGATTAGAGATATATCCAGAATGGCCTGGGATCAGGTCAAACGGCGTAAAGTGGTTACCGGTCTGTGTATGACAGGAATTTCGATTGGCTGTGCGGCGATTATTGTGGCGCTGAGCATCGGCCAATCCGCCCAGGTCTATGTAACCGATGAAGTGAACCGCAATTTCAAAATGGATGAAATCATTGTATCTCCAGGGGGAGGGATTCCTTCTCAGGGGAACGGGAGCGGGAGCGGTACATCTACAGAGAGTAATGATAACCTGAATCCCGGTAAGCTGACCGCCCAAAAGCTGAAGATTATCCAAGGGTTCAATCATGTTGTAGCCGCTGCGCCCTTTGAAGATGCAGGCTATATGCAAATGCTGACCATTGACAATAAAATTGCCGATGTCCAGATCAAAGCCACGGATTTGCGGATGCTGACCAAGTTCGGCCACAAGTTCAAACAAGGCGGGGTCACGGATCTTCCGGGAATGATCGTGCTGAACTATGGGGCAACGCTGGGCCTGATTGATAATGAGACCCGTCAGAAGCTGTACGAGCGGCTTGGCGCAGAACCGTTTAACCAGGAACTAATGGATCAGTATAACAGCATGGCAATCCTGCCCACAGAGATGTACCGGCAGCAGATCCAGATGCAGGCTACGGATTATTCCAATCCGGCGGGTAATATCAAGCTTAGTTCACCGCTCCAGGTAGGCGGCATTCTTGCTAGCCCGGAAGGGACTGACGACCTGCGGGCTTCCTACGAGAAAATCGTCTATGTCTCCCTTGAAACGGCTGCACAGCTAGCAAAGGAATTGTCATTTACCGATACCAGTTTGACTCCAGAGCCGGAAGAGGACACCTACAAATCAGTGACGGTCAAAGTTGACAGTGTCGACCATATAAAACAGGTGGAAGCCATGATTCAGAAGCTGAGTCTGTCGGCCAGTGACAATCTGTACCAGCAGGAACAGCTCAAACAAACCTTTGATATGATGAAAATGGCTGCACTGGGCATCGGGGTATTCATTCTGGTTATCGCCTCGATCTCGATCATCGTAGCAATGACGATGTCCACCCATCAGCGAAGACGGCAGATCGGGATCATGAAGGTGCTTGGTGCGAACATGGGGCAGATCCGTAATATGTTCATTACTGAAGCTGCCTTATTGGGCCTGCTCGGAGGCGTTTTGGGTGTTGTCTTCTCTTATCTGATCATAATGGGACTTAACAAACTGGTCGGTACAGCAGGTGACGGATTAACCTTCTTTATCCCGCTAATGACGATTCCGGTCGGATTGGCGTTTGCCATTATGACCGGTGTACTGTCCGGGATCTATCCGGCGATTAGCGCCTCAAGAACTGATGCGCTTACAGCCATCAAACGGGATTAGCACGTGGTGCAACGTATATTAGTAATTCAAGCTGAAAGGAAGCCCGACAATGAAAAGGATGATTAAGCGCAGCCTTAAGTGGATTATTATCGCGGTTATCGTGGTAGGTGCAGGTTATATGCTCTATGGGAAAGTATTTAAGGGTGGTGAAGCGGAAGTGGTTATGGAACCGCCTCAGGTGATCAGCTTCCCGGTAACCCAGGAGACCGTAACAAGCTCTGTTCAGGTTAAGGGACGATCGCAATACCAGGAAGAAACACTTGTCTATGCACCTTTTGCCTCGAAAGTAACCGGCTGGAAGGTTGAGAACGGCGGGCAGGTGAAGAAGGGGGATGTGCTGTTCACGCTGGACCAGTCCTCGCTGAAGAATGAGATCGCAGCAGCAGAAGCGGCCATCCGCAAGGCGGAACTGGAATCAGAGCTTAACGCTTTTGTCAGCCAGCAGGAGGACGAAAGTGCTGCACCTATCGGTACGGAGGCCGAACGCCTAAAGGCCCTTGCGGCAGAAGAGGCAACGCGGCTGAATAATGAGCTGAATCAGGTCAATACGCAAATTCAGGAACAGGAGCTGGCTGATAAGAAGGCTAGGCTGAGAACAGCCGTATATCATGCCCCGGCTACCGGTATCTTCCTGTATGACAGCAGCAGTGAACGGCCGCAGACCGTTACGGACAATCAGTACATCGGCAAAATCGTTGATCTGAACAAACTTGAATTCATTGCCTCTGTCGGAGAGCAGGATATTTTCCGCATTAAACAGGGGATGAAAGTGAAGGTCAAGATGACCGCAATGAAGGAACTGACGTTGAACGGGGAAGTGACCGAGGTCTCGAAGTTCGCTACCACTACCACCGGGCAAAACACAGCCGGGCAGATACCGCAATTTGAGGTTGTAATCTCCCTTCAGCCGGACGAGCATCTGATAGGGGGCTTAAGCCTTAGCGGGGATATAGAGACTATGCGTAAAGAAAATGCGGTCGTAGTCTCCAGCATGGCAGTTATGCATGAAGGGGAACAGACCTTTGTCATGCTGGATAAAGGAAACGGACAATATGAGCGTCAGGAAATAAAAATCGGACTGGAGACTACGGAGAAAACTGAAGTTCTTTCCGGACTTAAGCCAGGCGATACGGTAGTTCTTCAATAACAAACAGGAGTTCCGGCAAATTTAACGGAACTCCTGTTTTTTTACTTCTTGATCGTTTGAAGCCAAGCCTTTATGTCGTTGTTGAGTGCCGTTAAATCAGGTACAGGCAGAGGCTTGTCACTAAGATGATATTGTTCCTTCAATGCAAGGATCCGGTAGACACTCTCGTCAATCCGAGACTCGGGTATCTTGCCTTTCTTGACGCCATTTATTAGCGCTTTCCGCACCATCTGCTCGTTGGCGTATTCATGGGCAATGAGTAGTACGTCACTGCCTGCAAGTACCGTATCAATCGCTGCAGCCGGCAGAGTGTAATGCTCGGTTATGGCTCCCATGGTCAGATCATCGGTAATGACAACTCCGTCAAAACCCATTTGACCGCGGAGCAGATTGCCGATGATCGTTTTGGAGAGGGATGCCGGCTTCTCAGGGTCAAGCTTGGGATATAGGATATGGGCGACCATCACTGCATCCGCATGCTCCTGAATGGCTGCCTGGAACGGCAGCCATTCGAGCTTAGCCAGCTGAGCGGCAGTTTTGTTCACTACCGGCAGCTCCAGATGGGAATCAACGGAGGTATCACCGTGGCCGGGGAAATGCTTGATGACCGGAATGGCACCTTCTTCGGACATTCCTTTCATTTCGGCAATGCCCAGACGGGTAACGATATCAGCATTACTGCCGAAAGAGCGCTCGCCGATGACCGGGTTATCGGGATTACTGTTAATATCGAGTACAGGGGCGAAGTCCATGTTGAATCCTGCTGACAGTACTTCTCTGGCCAGCAGCCTGCCCATCATGCCGGCGGAATCGGCATTGCCGCTTATTCCAACCTTTGCATTTGAGGGAATAGCGGTATATTCTGCAGGCATCCGGCTGACCTTGCCGCCTTCCTGGTCTACACTCATGAACAGGGGGACCGTATTTCCAATGTTGCTCTTCTTAAGATCATTGATGAGAGCAACCATGCTCTTCAAGTTTTGTATGTTGTCTTTATAAAGGATGATCCCGCCAACCTCATCCTTGGAGATCATTCTCTTGGCACTCTCATCCAGCTTCGTGCCGTCAATCCCGACCAGCAGCATCTGGCCGATTTTGGCTTCCAGCGTCATTCCGGCGATCTGCCTGGCGAGCGGATCGTCATTCATGGCGGTATCCGGAGATGCTGTGGGAGCAGCCGACGGTGAAACCGGGGTGTCTGGCGTCGGCTGTATGCCTGCTGTCTTGTCCGGCGCTGTGCTTGCTCCCGGGATTGCAGTTACCTCAGGAGAAGGCTGAACAACAGCTGAATTATTATCTTCGCTGCACCCTGCAATCAGGAGTACCGTAGCAAAGGCGGCGATAACCATAGATTTTCGATAGAATGAGCTGAGTTGGAAGCAGGGGAAGCAATGTCGGTTCATCAAAATTCGGTCGTCCTTTCGTTTGCGGATTCACTGGCACTGATGATAAGATGATAAGGATCAGAAGGTATTACATATGGTTGAACTTATTTACAACTTATAAGGATGAGGTGACGTGCTAATGAAGGAAGAGTTAATGAAAACACTTAATGAACAGATGAATTTTGAGTTTTATTCCGCCCATGTATACCTGGCAATGGCCGCTTATTGTTCCGGTGAAAGCTTAGACGGGTTTGCTAACTTTTTCCTGGTGCAGGCCGAAGAAGAACGTTTTCACGCGATGAAGATTTACAAGTTCCTAAATGACCGCGATTACCGCGTCACGCTCGCTGCATTACCGGAGCCGAATAATAACTATACTTCCATGCTGGATGCGTTTGAGCATGCTTATGCCCATGAGCAGCAGAACACCAAGAAGTTCTATCATCTGGCCGATCTGGCACTGGATGAACGTGAGCATGCAACAATCTATTTCCTCAAATGGTTCATTGATGAGCAGGTAGAGGAAGAGGCGCTGTTCAGCAATATTATTGCCAAGCTGAAACGCATTGAGACGGATAGCAACGCGTTCTATATGCTGGATGCGGAGTTTGCCGCCCGTTCATTCACACCGCCTGCTGAATAACCGCTTGTTTGGCTAATCATGAGTCAATCCATTGGAAGAACAGACACGGAGTTTATCCTGCGGGGATACGCTTCGTGTCTTTTATTTTGAACAGAAGTGCTGTTATTGAATTGAAGCCGGCAGTTTGATCCCCAGCAGTTTACCGCCATTACGGACAATTAGAATATTTCCGGTCTTCAGGGTGGACGCAAAATCACGCGAACCGGCATTTACAGTGAACAAAGGCTTATAGCTGATCAGGTCATAGGCATGGAACAGACCGTCAGACTGCCCAGTGTATATGGTTGAGCCGAAGATATCGAACTGAACCGTGGGATTTTCTCCTGGGGAGAGGCGCATTACCTGTCCATTGGCTAATTTGAGTGCAGCAAAAGATTGATCGCTATAATTGTAATACAACATCCGCTGTTGCAGTACTTTATCCAGCGGGGCGTCACTTTCGAGAATAGACTGCTGCCACACCTGCTCAGGTTTTCCGTCCGCCGTATAGTTCCAGAAGTCATAACGAGCAAACGTCTCCCCTCGGATAACATAGAGATTGTTACCATCCAGGAAAGCAGAGCCATAGGCACCTCCTGACCGGAATCCGATATCCGGATCTGCCTTTTCGGTCCAGCGGTACAGCCGCTCACCCTTGATTTGCCCGGTTTTTAAGCTGATAACTGAAACATGGATTTTGCGGTTGACCGGATCATCATCCAGCATCGCCAAATTCTTCTCGGAGTACAAAAGTCCATCCTTGATAGCCAAAGGCATGTAATGGCGGTATTGTTCCCACAGCTTTTTACCGGTTTGGGCATCGTAAGCAACAAGCGAGGAGAGGGATATGACACTCTCACCAATATATGCGCGCAATACCACGCCATCTGATTGAGCAAGCGAATCGGTGCCATAGTAACTGTAATTCTCATTAATCTTCCATTTTAGCTTGCCGCTCGTTGCATCGACCGCTGCAAGATAGACTCCCTGTGTGACGTACACGGTTTCGCCAATCCGCTGAATGCTGGAAGCATTGGGCAGTGCGAGATCCGCTGACCACAGCTTCTTACCGTTCTGATTTACGGCATACAGTGCGCCTTTTTGCGTTAAACCGTAAATATTCCCGCTGCTGTACGTGAAAAGCGGGGCCAGCCCATTGCCGTATTCCCATAATTTTTTGCCTGTGGCCGCCTTGAGTGCGATTAGCCTGTAGTTATTTTGGAGCGCAAATACGGTTCCATTCTCAGCCAGTGCGGTAAAGGCTTGCTTCGCTTGCGGATCCTTTACTGTCGCTGTTGTAAAGCTCCAGAGCGGTTTAATGACCGGTGCGGAAACTTTTGTATAGTAGGGATTTCCTGTGCTTACCTCAGCCGTTTCAGCAGAAGCATTGGGTACAAGCCAGCTCCCGGCAAGCGACAGCAAAATAGCGGCTGCGGCAGCAGCGGAGACTATTTTGCGGATTCGTGAATGTAACATCGGACATCTCTCCTTATAGAAAATGAATACATAGACGCTGCGGATAATCATCACACTTTATAGACTCCTATTTTCGAAAAAAGTTACATAATTTTACTGAAATGCAGTAGCCTGCCGGAATACTTCTTGTGAAATGTTGTTCAGAGGCAAACAATGTTGCGTCCGGCAAAACACTTCCGGCCCGCCAACTCTATTTGGCAGGGTTAACTATTACGCCATCCGGCAACACTGTTTCTCTAGACCCACCCGTTTGTCAGCGTGTAGTATAGAACAATACTATTCTTTGGAGGTTCTTTTTGTTGGAAAACTACAGCGACATCAAACAAAGTGAAAAAGGGGCCTGGCTCAGTCTAATTGCATATATCCTTTTATCAGCAATCAAACTGTTCATCGGGAATGTCTCGGGATCCCAGGCACTGTTAGCCGATGGTCTTAATAATAGTACTGATATTATTGCTTCTATAGCTATTCTAATCGGACTTAAGATATCCAGAAGACCCCCTGATTCCAATCACAGCTACGGGCATTTCAGAGCGGAGACAGTGGCCGCACTGATTGCTTCTTTTATCATGATTGCTGTAGGTATTCAAGTTCTGTACCAAGGTGTGAATAAGTTTATTCAGCCGGCGCTGGAAACGCCAGATCTGTTTGCCGCCTGGACAGCTGCGGGCTGTGCGGTGGTAATGCTTGCCGTATATATGTATAACATCAGGCTGGCCCGTGCGCTTCACAGCAATGCTATGCAAGCAGTAGCCCAGGATAACCGCTCGGATGCCTTGGTCAGCATGGGTGCATTCATAGGTATTATCGGTTCACAGTTCGGGCTGCCTTGGCTGGATCCGGTAACGGCAGTGATTGTCGGGCTGCTGATCTGTAAGACAGCCATTCAGATTTTCAGCAAAGCCACGCATGATCTGACAGACGGTTTCGATGCCGGTGAGCTGGAGCTGATGAAGCAGACGGTGGCTGAAATTGAGGGCGTTGAATCGATCAAAGATATGAAAGCGAGAGTTCATGGCAACTACGTGCTGGTGGATACGACAGTGCTGGTGGATTCCAGACTGAATGTTGTGCAGAGCCATGATATCACGGAAGAAATTGAGGATCAGCTGAAGGGCCGCCATCAGGTAGCTGATGTGCTGGTACATATAGAGCCGGTATGAAGCCGGTTCTGATACAGAAGCAAGCCTGAGCAATCAGGCTTTTTTTGTGTTTACTTTTGAGCGGAAATCCACAATCATCCAATTCTTGCTTGACAGTTATATTACCTTTAAGTATATAATATCAATATGTTATTAACAAAAAGATAATAATAAAATATAAACATAAAAAATAACCTATAAGGAGCAGTTTGATGAATAAACCACCCCTAACCGATGCTCAGGGATTAACTGAAGAACAATTTTTGCAGACGTATAATTCCGGTGAGTACGAGCGTCCGTCCGTGACCGTGGATATGCTGATTTTTACTGTAATGGAACGGGAACAGGATAACTACCGCAAGCTGTCTGATAAATCGCTGCAGCTTTTGCTGATTCAGCGGGGGCAGCATCCCTACCTGGGGCAATGGGCGCTGCCCGGAGGATTCGTGTCGGTCCATGAGAGCATTGAGGAGGCTGCACGCAGGGAACTGTTCACAGAGACGAATATAGATAACATCTACATGGAGCAGCTGTATACCTGGGGAGAAGTGGAGCGTGATCCGCGAATGCGTGTCATCAGCTGCTCCTATATGGCCTTAGTTGACCGCACTACACTTAATGTTCAAGCTGGGGATGATGCAGCGGATGCAGCCTGGTTCGAGGTATCACATCAGCTAATCGAGAGCAGCCGCAGGGAATTGGAGCAGGGCTTTGAACTGGTGAAGCTGATTCGTATTACAATGCAGAACGAGAGAACAACCCTTTCAGGTGTGGTCAAACATGTGGAGACGGTTCACGGGCATGTCCGTAAAACGCATAGCCAGATTCTCGAAAGTGAAGGCTTAGCCTTTGATCACCTGCTGATGGTTCAGTACGCCATCGAACGGCTGCGGGGAAAAGTGGAGTATACGGACATTATTTTTAATCTGATGCCTCCGCTGTTTACCTTATCTGAGCTCCAGCGGGTCTATGAGATCATTCTCGGCAAAGAGCTGCTGGCAGCGGCGTTCCGCCGGAAGATTGCCGATCGTGTAACGGAGACTGAGGAATACACGAAGGATGCCGGACACCGGCCATCCAAGCTATACCGGTACAATATGAATAGGGAATAATTGTTAAGGGAGTAAAGGGGAGTAGAGTAATGGAGAAATTCACGTATTTTTACCGGAGCCATTCACCATTTTCACAGTGGTATCCGTGCAGTTTTACAGTCGATGAGATCCGCTTTAACTGTGCTGAGCAGTATATGATGTACGGTAAGGCACTATTGTTCGGGGATGAGGAGATAAGCCGGAAGATACTGCTGGCCCGGACACCGAGAGAGCAGAAGGCGCTCGGCAAGCGGGTACGGGGGTTCGAGCAAACGAAATGGGAACGCCACTGCAAAAGCATCGTCTATGAAGGAAATAAAGAAAAGTTTATTCAGAACCAGGAGCTGCTTCAGTTGTTATTAGATACCAGAGGCACAACGCTTGTGGAATCAAGTCCAACAGACCGGATCTGGGGTGTCGGATTAACCGAGAATGATCCTGCTATCCGCAGCAGAAGCACTTGGCGCGGTACAAACTGGCTGGGTGAGGTTCTGACAAAATTGCGGGATGATCTCGTTGACGGATCGTAACGCATCCTTATGAGAATGGAGTGAGAACCTATGAACACTAAGAGCAATCCAAGAAATAGAAGAGCCGCAATTGCTCAGGAGACTTTAGATTTGATTGCAAATGGCAGCTATATGAACAGCGCAGGACAGCTGGTAGATATTGCAGAATCTGTCCGGACGGCAATTGCCGGTTCGCAGCTGTACTCACCGGAGCAGCTGACAAGACTTAACGAGGACATTATTGAGCGTATCCATCATCAACCACAGCATAAGGCGGCAATTGAGGTCAGCGGTGAAACCACACTGCAGGCAGCGCAGCGGCTGGTAGAACAAGAGGGAATTAAGCACACGGTGTGTCTTAACTTTGCTTCCGCCAAGAATCCCGGCGGCGGCTTCCTTGGCGGAAGCCAGGCCCAGGAGGAGAGCTTAGCCAGAGCTTCTGCCCTCTATCCCTGTATCTCACAAATGAAAGAAATGTATGACTATAACCGTGGCCGGAAAACCTGCCTGTATTCGCATTACATGATTCATTCGCCGGACGTTCCTGTGTTCAGAGACAGGCAGGACGTCTTGCTTGCCAAACCCTTTGCGGTTTCGATGATTACTGCACCTGCAGTGAATGCGGGAGTGGTTAAGGAGCGGGAGCTCCATGAGGTACCACGGATTGCCGAAGTAATGCTGGAACGGATCCGCTATATCCTGGCAGTTGTTGCAGTGAATGGACATTCTGCCGTTGTGCTGGGAGCTTACGGTTGTGGTGTATTCCGTAATGATCCGATGGAGGTAGCCGGTTACTTCCGTCAGGTCCTGCTGGTAGAAGGCTATCAGAAACTTTTTGACACCATCGTGTTTGCTGTGCTGGACCAGTCTCCACACCAGGGGGTAATCAGCGCCTTCCGCCGGAAGCTGCTATAACGCACTAAGCATCTTTGCCTGAATGATAGATTAATTAATAAATATTTTGTACACCGCCAATATAAATAAAGCTCCCAGGACGATCCAGCCCAGTGGATGCCGGGGGTTCAAGGTCCAGCCGAGGCCTGATGATTTTGGAACAAATATGGGTTTTGAAGGATTTTTACGAAACATATCCTAAGACTCCTATCAAAAGAATAATTGGTTGGCAGAATGCCGATATCCTGAGTATTGATCAATTACAGACAAACTGCAAGATGAACTTAATGCGCGCGAGATGATCTCGCGTTTTTTTGCGTTATTACAGATGAAGGCATTGCAGTTATTTTGCTGAATATTGTCGTGTGATGTTGTTAACAGAACTTTGATTCAGAAATTTGGAAAATAAAGTATGTGTATTTTTACATAAATTTTTGGAAAAGGGCAAGGTGAGTTATGATCGATTGGAAGGAATCTTATGACATCGGTGTAGAAAAGATCGACTGCCAGCACAGACAGCTGCTTGTGAAGCTGAATGAATTTTTTGATGCATGCACCAACCAGAAGGGCAAAGAGAAGATCGAAGAAACACTGAGGTTCCTTAAGGAATATACGATTGAGCATTTTGGCAGCGAAGAGCAGCTGATGGCAGATATCGACTTTCCTGAACTTGCCGAGCACCAGAAGACACATGCTGAATTTGTACAGACCGTTCTGGAACTTGAAGAGAGTGTCAAGACCAAGGGTGTATCCGTATTGTCGACGATTAAGCTGAACCGTACGCTGACAGACTGGCTACTCAGCCACATCAGCAAATGCGATCAACTGATCGGGGATTGCATCGCCAGCAAGAATAAAGCAGTATAACTACACAAATTGAAACGAAGATGCTGAAGAGTATCTTCTTTTTTTATCCCATTTTCTGGTGTGCACAGAGACCTTGTTGATTGAAAGCACAGGCAGAATTTATACCTCGCAAATACTTTGTGCTATGATTTGAGGTAGAACGTATAGAAGAGCTTTAGGTTAAAGGAGTGGGAAGATGAAAAACCTGCGTATGCTCATTTCAGGGACTGTTATGCTGCTGGTACTGGGACTTGTTAATTTCTACATTGGCTATCATCTCTGGGTTCTGCTGGAGAATCTTCTCCCGGGTATTTCAGCAGGTGTATACTGGACGGTATTCATGGTCATTGCGTTTGCTTATATGATCGGGATGGTGCCGTGGCCGAAGGCCGTGAAACCGGCCGCCAGAATGTTTAAGGTGGTTGGCTCTTACTATTTGGCGTGTATGGAGTTCGCTGTTATTATGCTGCCTCTGACTGATCTACTCTATTGGGTGCTGGGTCTGACGGGCTTCGAACGATCCGCGTTCACTGCTGAGGCAGGGACCACGCTTCTGCTGCTGCTCGCAGTGTTCCTGCTGTGGGGTTCGCGGAACGCCTGGAGCACGATTGTGCGTACGCATCCTATCCGGATTGACAAATCCATCGGGACCAGCAGCCCGCTAACTGTCGCTGTTGCGTCGGATCTTCATTTGGGCAATATCGTCGGCAACCGTCATCTGCGCAAAATGGTGGCTGAAATCAACCGGATGAAGCCGGATATCATTCTTTTGGCTGGAGATGTGCTGGATGACAGTATTGAACCGTTTATCCGTAACGGAATGATTGAACATCTGAAGCAGCTCAAGGCCCGTCATGGCGTGTTCGCCGTTCTTGGCAACCATGAGTATTACGGAGGTTCTATCGGCCAATATACGGAGCTTATGGCTCGCAATGGCATCCGAGTGCTGCAGGATGAAGTGGTGGAAACTGCGGGTGTATATATTGTAGGCCGTAAAGACAAAACAGCGGAGTCCATGGAAGGCGGCAGATTAAGTGTACCTCTACTTCTGGAAGGTCTTGATCATACCCGTCCGGTTATTATGATGGACCACCAGCCGAATGGATTCGATATCGCCGCCAAAGCCGGAGTTGATGTTCTGTTGTCAGGTCACACCCACCGCGGGCAGATTGCACCGAATCACTGGATTACAAAACGTCTGTTTGAACTGGATTGGGGTTATCTGCTTAAGGATAAATTGCATGTGATTGTCTCCTCAGGGTATGGAACCTGGGGGCCTCCAATCCGTCTGGCCAGCCGCTCAGAGCTGATCAAGCTGGAGGTGCTGCTGGAAGGCAGCAAGAGCTACAGTGAAGAACCGCTACCAGCCCAAACAGTATTGATCTGAAGCCAGAACAACCCCCTGCACTCCTGTGAGAGAGCGGGGGGTTAACCTTGTTGAAGGAGTGGGAATTCTGAAATATATCGAGTTTGGCATCGGAAACCGCTGGTTTGTCCGTACCGAGACAGAATTAGCGGATGGAACTGAATTTGAGGTGAAAGGGGTCGCTGGTCCGATAAGGGTCCATTCCCTATACATAAGATGTTGGGTAGGAACAACAGTCTGGGTATTTAACGTCAGATCGGGCTTTAAAAAAATCCGCAAAGGCCGAAAAACATTTAAACTGCTATTTGGCGTATGCAGTTACTTGGATGAATAATCTTTGACAGCGGGTGAAGAAGCGGGTACATTGAAGTAGTTAAGGCATTAACTAATTGGAGCTGAACCGGAATGATGGAGGATTTACAGAAGCTTGTGCTGGAGCAGCCGCTCCCTACCTCGGCTTTCTTTACCCTGGTGGAGGCGACCGCGAATGTTGTAGCTATCTCGGAGAAATATTGGCAGTCGTATGGATTGAATGGAGCGAGAATCCGGATTCTGGTGGAGATCGCCCAACATGGCGGCACTATTCTGCCTTCCATACTTGCTGAGAAAATCGGTGTAACCAAAGCTAATATAAGCCTGCTGCTCTCCCCGCTGGAGAAGGAAGGTTACATCGCACGAGCAGGCCACGCCGAGGACGGCCGCAAGACGGTGATTTCGATTACCGGTGAGGGTCAATCCTTGCTGCTGGAGCATCTGCCCCATAACCGGCAAGCGGTTGCAGAGCGGATGAACAGGCTGGACGAACAGGAGCTTGTTCAGCTAATGTCGCTGCTGCATAAGCTGAACCGACCCTTATAGTAAAGAGTTAATGTACTGATGGGCGGATGTTTTTGTCAATTTAGTTAAAGGCTTAACTAAATCTATAAGAGGAGGGAATCCACCTATGCAAATAATAATTACTGGAGCAACGGGACAACTGGGAGGTTTGATTCTAGAGAATTTGCTGCAGAAGATGCCTGCCGGTCAGATTATCGCAGGTGTGCGTGACCCTGATAAAACAGCAGAACTGCGTCAACTTGGTCTTGAGACACGGATCGTGAATTACGATGTCCAGGATACACTGGATAAAGCTTTTGTCGATGTTACTAAGCTGCTGTTAATCTCAAGCCCGCACACCGATGATACGGTCTGGCTTGCCCAGCATCTGAGGGTAATTGATGCAGCGCAGAGAGCTGGCGTTGATCATATGCTCTATACCAGCTTTGCTTTTTCGCAGAAAGGAAAATCAGATAATGTCCATTCCCTTACGGAGCAGGCGATTCAGGATAGCGGGCTACGGTATACTTTTTTGCGCAACGCACTTTATATTGATTTCGTAAATGTGCTTGGTTTGAAGGAAGCGGTCAGCAGCGGCGTTCTCACAACACTTCCTGGGAATTGGCGGTTTAATGCCGTTTCGCGCAGTGATCTGGCTCTGGCAACGGCGGCTATTCTTGCACACAGCGGACCGGAAAATCAAAGCTATGAGTTAACCGCTTCACAGACCTGGACCTTTGATAATCTTGCCAAAGCTCTGAGCGGGCTGGCAGGTAAACCTGTAATCCACCGGGAGGATCCAGAAATACAGCATTGGATCTATAACTTCCTGTCTACGATAGACACTGTTTCGACCACTACTGATCTGGAGAGATGGATGGGGCGGGAAGTTACCCCGCTTAAAGAAAGTATCTTGCCGTTTATTAGACCACAGGAGAAGCGGACGTTATTGGATTAAGGGCTTAATTAACACTATTTTGTCCGGCGGTCTTTTCTCACCAGTATCTTTACACTCAGTTGTCATCCGGTAGCAATGTTGCTACGATAGAGGACAGCAATATTTGGATTATGGGAGTGATACTGATGAAAAAGATACTGGTCGCCGATGATGATGTCCATATCCGTACGCTGCTCAGGCATGTACTGACGAGAGAGGGCTATCTTACGGTAGAAGCAGGAGACGGGCAGGAAGCCGCTAAACTGATGAAGGAGAGCACGGTGGATCTGGCGGTTGTGGATGTAATGATGCCACAAATGGACGGGCTGGAGCTTTGCCAATACATACGGGAGACCTATGACATACCGGTTATTCTGTTAACCGCGCGTCAGCAGCTCAGTGACAAGGAGCAGGGCTATTTGAGCGGGACAGATGATTATGTGACCAAGCCGTTTGAGCCTGAAGAGCTGCTGTTTCGGATCAAAGCGCTGTTCCGCCGGTACTCTGTAGCTTCGGATGACAAAATCCGCCTCAATTCCCTCGTGATTGACCGTAAAAATTATGAAATCAGCGACGGAAATGATGTATTGCTGCTGCCGGTCAAAGAGTTCGAGCTGCTGGCTCAGCTGGCACAATATCCGGGACGCCTGTTCTCGCGCAGCGAGCTGATCGAGCTGATCTGGGGAGCGGATTACGAAGGGGATGAGCGCACAGTAGATGTGCACATTAAACGGCTTCGTCAACGGTTCGTCGATTATCAAGATAATTTTATTATCCGGACCGTGCGCGGGATCGGCTATAAAGTGGAAATGGTGAACACATGAAATCACTATATGTTAGAATGTGCCTGCTGTTTTGCTCCATGATCGTCATGAGCAGCTTTCTCGGCTTTCTTGTCTCCAATCTGTATTATCAGGCCAAAATCAAACCGCAAAACGATGCCAAGCTGACGAAAATGGCTATCGGCCTGCAGGGTTTCATTCAGGATCATCCCGATGGAGCGGGGGAATATCTGCTGAGCACAGCCTCACTTGGCTATAAAATGTATCTGTCCAACGGTCAAGGTGATGAACGTTTTTATGGCCTGCCTTTCCGCAAAAATGATCTGCCGGAGGAGAAGCTGCAGCTGGTACTGCAAGGGAATATCTACCATGGGGTGGCGGAATTTCCGAGCAAGGCGTTTATTACCGGTTTTTTTGATAACCAGCTAAGCAATACGATTGGGGTTCCGGTGCAGATGGA
The DNA here is from genome assembly GCF_017086365.1 of Paenibacillus tianjinensis. Classification (NCBI taxonomy): domain Bacteria; kingdom Bacillati; phylum Bacillota; class Bacilli; order Caryophanales; family Paenibacillaceae; genus Paenibacillus; species Paenibacillus tianjinensis. Next base: position 2,808,123 of record NZ_CP070969.1, read on the forward strand.
CGGACATACGTACGCCCTGTTTATGCGTCCTGATGCTGAAGTGCAGTTCGGTGAGCTGCGGATCTTTTTTGCTGTGCTGCTTGGTGTCAGTGTTTTGTTCAGCTTATGGTTTGTTGTAGTTGCCGTGCTGCATGTGGTCAAACCGATCACCCGGCTTACTGCGGCTACGCAGCGCATATCGAGCGGCAGATATGATATCCGGCTGAATACGAGACGCCGGGATGAAATCGGACAGCTGGCCTCTCACTTCATGATCATGAGCCGGGAGCTGGAGCGGACCAACCGGGCTCGGCAGGAGTTTGTTGCCAATGTCTCCCATGAGATCGAATCGCCGCTGACCTCCATTCAGGGCTTCGCCCATGCCCTAAAGAATCAAGAGCTGCCGGAGGGCCAGCGGCTGGAATATCTCTCGATTATCGATCAGGAGAGCCGCCGGCTGTCGATGCTCAGCAAGCAGCTGCTGACGTTGTCTACCCTGGATTATGATGAGAATGCGCTGCATAAGCAAAAGGTGGACCTGCGGGCACAGCTGCGCCAGGTAGTGCAGATTATGGAATGGCGGCTGACAGAGAAGGAGTTGGCTGTACGGCTGCATGTTGAGGATATTACACTGTATGCCGATTTAAATCTGCTCTATCAGGTGTGGATGAATCTCGTATCCAATGCGGTCAAATATACCCCGCCAGGCGGTACGATTACTCTGTCAGCAGCAGCTGCGAATGGAATCTGCACGGTCAAGGTTGCTGACACCGGAGAAGGTATTTCCGCCGCAGAGCTGCCGATGATTTTTGACCGGTTCTATAAAGTCGACCGCGCACGTACCCGTGATAGCAACAGCAGCGGACTTGGCCTTTCGATTGCCCAAAAGATTGTAGAGGCCCATAATGGAACGATTGAAGTCTCCAGTACGGAGGGAGAAGGCGCGACCTTTATTGTTACGCTGCCGCATTTGTAATTGTTTATTCATACTCCGTTCATTTTCGCCCTCTACACTGTGTCCATACAGAGATGAGGGAGTGGTAATATGTTTTTGGCTTTAAGGGAAATGAGGCACTCCAAGGCAAGGTACAGTCTCATAATGGTGATCATGCTGCTGGTTTCTTTTCTGGTACTGTTCGTAACCGGGCTGGCCCGCGGACTTGCCTATGCCAATATTTCCGCAGTAGAGAATATGCCGGCGAACTATTTCGCTGTTCAAGCCGATGCCGATCATGCATTTAGACGTTCCCAGTTAAGTGACAAAGAGATTGCAGCAGCACAGTCTGTTGTCGGCACAGCTAACGCCACCACACTAGCAGTACAGACAACCACGATAACGGCAGATGATGCTGATGTTAAAGCGGATACCACCCTTTTCGCAGTGGATATGACAGGGATGCTCGCTCCTAAGGTGGTGCAGGGTGATCCCATTGCGAATGCTTCACAAGGAAGTGCGGTCGTAGATTCTAAGCTGGAGCAGTCCGGTGTGGCGATCGGCAGCACGATCCGTGATCAGGCTTCGGGCATGAGCTGGAAGGTTGCCGGTTTTGTAAAAGACAGCTCATACAGTCACACGCCTGTCGTCTATATTACACAAGCGGATTGGCAGACGATGAAGGGCGGAGCTGCACAGAATGGTGCCGGGGAGCAAGCGGCTCCTTACAATGTAATTGCACTGAAGGCTTCTTCCGCGCAGGCTGCTGAAATCACCGGTAAATTAAATAATGTCGAGACCATTACGCAAAAGCAGGCAATTGCCAGCATTCCCGGCTATTCCGCGGAGCAGAATTCCCTGCTCATGATGATTGTGTTCCTGTTCGTAATCGCAGCATTTGTGCTGGCTGTTTTCTTTTATGTGATTACGATCCAGAAAACGAGCCAGTTCGGCATCCTGAAAGCAATGGGTACCAAGATGTCTTATCTGGCCTGGAGTGTCGTTGGTCAAGTGATGATTCTGTCCGTGGGGAGTCTGGCGATCAGCCTGCTGCTGACCTTCGGGATGACAATGAGCCTGCCGGATACGATGCCGTTTCAGCTTGAAGGCTCGACGATGATTCTGACCAGCGTGCTGTTTATTGGGATGTCACTGCTTGGATCCCTGATTTCTGTTGCTAGAGTAGCGAAGGTAGATGCCTTAGAGGCGATTGGGAGGGCTGGAGCATGAGTGCTATGTTGATGATGAAGCAGGTGACCAAAACCTATGGGGATGGCGGCCAAACGATGTCTGTTCTTCATAACCTCGATCTTACGGTGAATGAAGGGGAGTTCGTCGCAGTGCTGGGCCCTTCCGGATCCGGCAAAAGCACCTTTCTCTCTGCCGCGGGAGCGCTCCTGACCCCTACCAGCGGTGAGATTTACATCGATGGGGAACCGCTCAGCAATAAGGATAAACGTGAGCTGACTGAACTCCGCTTGCAAAAGATCGGCTTCATGTTTCAAAGCGCACAGCTGCTTCCCTACCTGAAGGTGGAGGAACAGCTGCTATACGTGGCCAAGCTGGCAAAGCTGGGGACTAAGGAGGCTAAAGTGCGTGCCGCCTATTTATTGAAACGGCTCGAAATATGGGATCGCCGGAATCATTATCCCGAGCAGCTGTCCGGGGGAGAGAAGCAGCGTGTGGCGATTGCCAGAGCCTGGATGAACAAGCCGGCAATACTGTTCGCGGACGAGCCGACAGCGAGCCTGGACTTCCAGCGCGGAAAGGAGGTCGTGCGGATGATAGCTGAGGAGGTCAAAAGCGAAGGGAAAGCCGCAGTAATGGTCACCCACGATGAACGGATGCTGGAATGGTGCGGCCGCGTACTACATCTGAAGGACGGAATCTTGGTCGAGCATCAATAGTTAAGAGCGTTAGCCTGATCCCTGATAAGAAGGGGTCAGGCTTTTTGGGCGGTCAGCAGCTTCTCCATTAAGACACTCACAGCCATCGAGACGGAATGTTCCTTGCGGCGGATGATTAAAAAGTCCCTCTCCGGCAGCTTCTGCCGGATCCGCAGTTCTGTAATTTCTCCGCCAGCCAGCTCCTTGCGCACAATCCAGCGCGACATCAGGGCGATGCCAAGACCGGCGGCAACAGCTTCCTTGACGCTCTGGCTGCTGTTAAACACATAAGCGCGTTTGATTGCGAGACTGCCCTCCAGCAAAAAATGATCGCTATAGGCACGGGTCCCGGAGCCGGGTTCACGCAGCACCCAAATCTGATTCTGCAGCAGGTCATCATCGGTGGTGAGCACTCCGGCCAGCGGATGACCGGAAGCAGCGACGATGATCATCTCATCCTTCATATAAGGAATAATATCCAGCTCACTGTCATTGGTTTCGCCTTCAATGAATCCCATATCCAATTGATTTCCTTTTAAGGCGGCAATAATTTCCTCCGTGTTACCAATGGTGACCTGAACATTGACCTGCGGATACTGCTTGGCGAATTCAGCCAGCCGGCCCGGCAATATATATTCCCCAATCGTAAAGCTGGCCCCCAGGTGAAGACTGCCGGTAACTTCATCCCGCAGCAGCTGAATCTCACGCCCGGCTTCCTCATAATGTGCCAGGATTTGTTTCGCATGTTTATAAAGTATTGCTCCGGCTTCTGTCAGCCGTACTTCTTTCGGAGAACGGTGCAGCAGCTTGCTGCCCAGCTCATTCTCGAGGTTGCGGATATGCAGACTAACCCCGGGTTGGGACAGATTCAGAAGCTCACCCGCCCTTGAGAAGTGACGCTGTTCCGCCACCGTAACGAACACCTTCATTGCATCTGTAATCATAATAATACCTCATTTATAATTTAATTTTTTTATGAAAATCTTCCATAAACTTAATATTAACATGATAAAGTGATTCAATCATAAGTATTTATAATGATTAACATAGCAAAATGGTATTTCACTTTCCTGATGTACTCTCTTATAGTGAGATCAGAAGAGCCGTGAAGAGTACGGTAACAGGGAGTGGCGGTTATGCAAATTCAGTTATTTCAGCAGAGAAACAGACTTCAGCAGTTAAACAAGCTTGACCGGAAATTTCTCGGATTTCGGGGATTCAGTGAAGGCCTGCTGCTTACCTTACTGCTGGCTTTTGGAGCCAAGTACATGGCACAGCTTCCCTTTCTCAGCATAATGGGCCAGCTTGTCTTAGCTATACTGTTGGGAATTGTATTCAATGCAGCGGTTGGTACACCGAAGAGGATTACTGCGGGTATCCAATTTTCCAGCAAAAGATTACTTAGAGCCGGTATTATTCTGCTTGGCTTAAGACTTGATATACACGCTATCGTACAAGCGGGATCTAAAGTGCTGGCGATAGCCCTAATCCATATTGCCTTCACGCTGCTTGCTGTTTACGGGCTAAGCAGATGGATGAAAATTGACCGGAGAATGGGCATCCTGACCGCGTGCGGGACTGCAATCTGCGGAGCGGCTGCAGTGGCGGCGATCTCTCCGCAGATTAAGGCTAGTGATAATGAAACGGCAGTGAGCGCCGCGACAGTAGCGATTCTTGGTACGATTTTTACGCTAGTCTATGTTGCAGTGTATCCGCTGCTTGGACTCAGTGAAGCTGGATACGGCATATTTGCCGGAGCCACACTCCATGAAGTCGCCCATGTCATTGCTGCTTCCGCACCAGTCGGGCAGCAGGCGGCAGATCTGGCGGTCTTGGTTAAGCTGACCCGGGTAGCACTGCTTGCTCCGGTGGCTCTTGGGTTTGGGTTATGGGAGACCCGCAGAGAGCGCAAGCAAGCCGGTCAGCGTGGCGCAGGAACTGGATGCGTGGCAGGTGAGACAGGTGCACACGCGAAGCTGCCTGTACCTTGGTTTATCGGCGGTTTTCTGCTGATGAGCGGAGTGAATACCCTTGGCTGGATTCCCGAGCGGGTTACAGCAGATTTGCTCGTGCTAGCCTATCTGCTGCTGGCAATGGCGATGGCCGGACTCGGGCTCGGCATTGATCTCAAGACATTCACAAGGATGGGACGGAAGCCGTTTATCGCCGGTCTCGCCGGTTCGCTGCTGCTCTCCATGCTGGGGTTTCTGCTCATACATGTTATGGGGCTTGCCTGATGCTGACTGAAGTTATCTGGTACTGCTGCGGTAAGCGGAAGGAGAGACACCAGTGGTTTTCTTGAATACCTTGGAGAAGTGGGCCAATTCCATGCCTACCTGCTCCGCGATGCCGCCGATGCTGAACTTGGAGCCAGATAGCAGCCGTTTGGCCAGCTCTATCCGCTTGAGCTGCACATATTGCATCGGGGGCATTCCCATGAATTTCTTGAAATAAGGAATGAAATAATTCGGGTGAAGATGTACAAGCTCGGCCAATTCCTCTACCTCCAAAGGTACATTCAGGCGTTCATCAATATAACCCAGGACGCTTGAGAGTTTGCCCTGGTCACCTGTATGCGCCAGTTCATCGAGGAAATTGGCATACCCCCCGCCCTCCAGGCAGAGGGCAAGCAATTGGAGCAGACTCGCCTGTCTTCGTAAGGTGGATAGAAAGCTGTCATCCTCAAACAAATCGATCAGCTCCGTAAAAATACCCCGCACAGCATCCGGATCAGCAACTTCGCTGATATAAAGCTTGCCTGCACTATGAAACAAAGGCCATTCCCCGATCTGCGCATCGAAATGACAATAATAGCGGATATAAGGATTGTTAGGTTCAGTCATAGTCGTTTGGGTTGTCCCCGCCGGCATAATCATCAAATGTCCGGCGTGCGGATAATGAGTTTCTCCATTAATGATTACCTTGCCTTCTCCGCTGTCGATGAAATACAGCCGGTTGAAGGAGGGCGTCTCCTTGTTCCGGTCCCAGCCGGGATATTTGCTGCTCAGCTGGGCATGGGTAACTCTAACCGTCAGATTCTGAAGCAGCCGTCCGGTCAAATTACCGGGATGATTCATTTTCTGTTTCCTCCTCCTTAATGGTTAAATGATTTTGCTGAAAAAATTTTAATCTAAAGGCGGAAGCAGCGGAGGGGAAGTTTGGAACTGTAGGAGCGATAGCGTCCGCCTTTAGGTTTGGATTTCTACCGCGAGGAGCGGTTAAATTCAAGAAATCCAAACCTAACAGCGGCCGGAAGTCCAAACATTCCCCGCAGCTGCGTACTGCGCCAGTTAGTTTACCTTTTTGTAAGCTTGTATCATTTGACCATTATATCGCTTTCATTTGTTCATTACATCTTAATTATATACAAAAACACCTTAATTCCGCTCATGTTCATCATCCGGGATTAGGGTTATTCTCATTTCATAAACATGTACTGGAGTGATCCGAATAATGAAGAAGGTCCGTTTTGGAATTATCGGCGTTGGTAACATGGGCTGGGCCCATGCCCATAACCTGCTGAAAGAGGTGAAAGGAGCCGAATTAACAGCCGTCTGTGATATTAGCCCAGATCGTCTGGAGTGGGCGGCTGAGCATCTGCCTGAGCATGTTCGGCGGTTTAGCAGCAGTGAGGAGCTGTTCGAATCGGGATGTATCGATGCAGTCCTAATCTCTACACCGCATTATGATCATCCGCCGCTGGCAGTTCAGGCATTTAAGCACGGCTTACATGTGCTGATCGAAAAGCCGGCTGGCGTATACACGAAGGCCGTACAGGAAATGAACGATGCTGCCGCACAGAGTGACCGCACCTTCGGCATTATGTACAACCAGCGGACGAACCCGCTCTATCAAAAGCTGAGAGAGCTGATCGCTTCCGGTGAGCTTGGCGAGATCCGCCGTACGAACTGGATTATTACCAACTGGTACCGCTCGCAGAGCTATTACAACTCAGGCGGTTGGCGGGCAACCTGGGCCGGTGAAGGCGGCGGTGTACTGCTGAACCAGGACCCGCATCAGCTGGATCTCTGGCAGTGGACAACCGGGATGATGCCGAAGCGTGTACGGGCCTTTTGCCATTTCGGCAAATACCGCAACATTGAAGTGGAGGATGATGTAACCGCCTATGTCGAGTACGAGAATGGGGCAACCGGGCTGTTTATCACCACGACTGGGGAAGCACCGGGGACGAACCGTTTTGAGATTACCGGAGACAACGGAAAAATCGTCATTGAAGACGAAAAGCTGACCTTCTGGCGGCTGCGAACACCGGAGCCGGAGTTCAATGCTGCCTATACCGGAGGTTTCGGACAACCTGAATGCTGGAAATGTGAAATCCCGGTAGATGCAGGCAGCGGTGAGCAGCATGTTGGCATTTTACGAAACTTTACCAATGCGATTCTTACGGGTGAGTCACTTATAGCACCAGGGGAAGAAGGGATTCACGGTCTCACGCTCTCCAATGCCATGTATCTGTCGGCCTGGACGGACAACTGGGTGGATCTGCCGATCGATGCGGACTTGTTCTATGAGCAGCTAATAGAAAAGGTACAAAACTCCACCTTTCGCAAAGAATCTTCCGACTCCCGGACGCTGGATGTAAAAGGAACACATTAGCAGTATCGAGCTGATTATAAAAATCTATTAAGGAGTGACTCCGCTGCATGAAACAGACAACGATTGCCGCACAAATGTACACCCTGCGTGAATTTACCCAAACCCCGGAGGGTTTAAGGGATGCTTTTCAGAAACTGAAAGAGATCGGCTATCAAGCGGTACAGATCTCAGGCATTGGCAAGATTGATCCGCAGCTGGTCAAGCAGTATGCCGATGAGGCAGGGCTTGTGATTTGTGCGACCCATATATCATGGGACCGGCTGGTGAATGATCTGGACGCACTCGCTGCTGAACATAAGCTGTGGAATTGCAAATACATCGGCCTCGGCGCTATGCCGGTTGAATACCAGAACAGTCTGGAGGGCTACCGCACGTTTGCGCGGCTGGCTTCGGAAATCGCCCGTACCCTGCACAAAGAGCATGGCTTACAATTCATTTATCATAATCATGATTTTGAATTTGAACGTGTAGACGGAATTACAGGCATCGAGGTGCTGCTGGAGGAAAGTGACGTTAAGGCGCTCGGCTTTGAACTGGATTTATACTGGGTTCAGGCCGGCGGGGGAAGTCCGGTAGACTGGATCCATAAGGTACAGGGGAGGATGCAGGTGGTGCATCTGAAGGATATGGAGATTGTCGGCCGAAAACAGGTGTTTGCCGAGATAGGCGAAGGGAATATGAACTATAAAAACATTATTCAAGCCTGCCGTGAGACCGGTGTGGAGTGGTATGTCGTGGAACAGGATGTCTGCCGCCGTGATCCGTTTGAGAGCCTGGCCATCAGTCTGAACTATTTGCAGAAGCTCTTATAGTCTGAGGAGGATAAGCATGAACCGGAAAAATGGGATGATGTACGCACCTACATATGAAGCGCGTCCGGTGGTAGGGCCGGGAGAATTCACTTTTGCAGCGATTGCGCTGGATCACGGCCATATCTACGGGATGTGTAACGGGCTTGTGGAAGCCGGTGCAGTGCTGAAATGGGTCTACGATCCAGATGAAGCTAAGATCAAAGCCTTCACCGCCGTCTATCCGGGAGTCAGAGCCGCACGCAGTGCTGAAGAAATTCTTGAGGACCCTGAGGTCCTGCTGGTTGCAGCAGCGGCCATTCCCTCGGAACGGGCAGGTCTGGGACTTAGAGTCATGGCGCACGGGAAGGATTATTTTACGGACAAAACACCATTCACCTCACTTGCCCAGCTGGCAGATGTACGGATTCAGGCCGCAGAGACCAAGCGCAAATACATGACTTATTTCAGCGAACGGCTGCATGTAGAAAGCGCTGTTTACGCCGGACATATGGTGGAGCAGGGGGCGATCGGCCGTGTCATTCAAGTGATCGGCATGGGCCCGCACCGCCTGAATGCGGCAAGTCGGCCGGAGTGGTTCTTCAAGCGTGAGAACTACGGAGGTATTCTATGCGACATCGGCAGCCACCAGATCGAGCAGTTTCTCTTTTATGCGGGCTGCCGCGATGCTAAGGTGCTGCATAGTAAAGTTGCTAATTACAATAATGCTGCTTATCCTGAGCTTGAAGATTTCGGCGATGCTACACTTGTCGGGGACAATGGGGCTACGCAGTATTTTCGCGTGGACTGGTTTACGCCGAAGGGACTCGGAACATGGGGGGACGGCCGGACGATTATTATGGGGACCGAAGGGTACATCGAGCTGCGCAAATACAGTGATATTGCCCGTTCTGATGCCGGTGACAATGTCTACTGGGTCGACGGACAGGGCGAGCATTATGAGCATGTTGCAGGCAAAGTGGGCTATCCTTTCTTCGGAGAATTGATCTTGGATTGTCTACAGCGCAGCGAGCTGGCAATGACCCAGGAGCATGTCTTCAAAGCAGCAGAGCTGTGTCTGATAGCCCAAGCTCAAGCCATTAATCTTACACCGGGTACACTTAAATAGCATTGCGGAAGCGCATTAAGAACGGATGGTGCTAACATTGACTACACTTGGAGCAGCTATTATCGGCTGCGGAGCCATTGCTCCGCTTCACGCTAAGGCGATAGCCTATATAGAAGGAACACAGCTGCTGGCCGCAGCGGATATCAATGCTGATCAGGCACAAGCCTTCGGAGAGCAGTACGGCTGCGGGGTTGCACAGGACTATCGTGAGCTTCTGGGGAGAACGGATATAGACGTTGTCCATTTGTGTACGCCTCATTACCTCCATGCACAGATGGCCATTGATTTTTTGAACGCCGGCAAACATGTCTTAACCGAAAAACCGCTGGCCATCGATGTACCTTCTGCACAGCGGATGCTGGAAACGGCTGATCATAGCAAAGGACAGCTTGGCGTCGTATATCAGAACCGTTATAATGAGCCTTCCATACGGATCAGGCAGATAATAGATCAAAGGACGCTTGGGCGACTGCTTTGTATGAAGGGCGTAGTTACTTGGAGCCGTAGTGAACAGTACTATACGGAGAGCGGCTGGAGGGGGAAATGGGCCACGGAAGGCGGCGGTGTACTGATTAATCAGACGATTCATACGCTGGATCTGCTGCAATGGTTCGGCGGTGAGATTTCCTCAGTCAGCGGAAGTGTGAGTACAGATGTGCTGGACGGAATTATCGAGGTGGAAGACAGCGCCCATGCCTGCATCACTTTTAGCAACCAGGTACGGGGGCTTTTCTACGGCACTAATGCCTATTCGGTCAATTCACCCGTAGAGCTGGAGCTGGTGTTTGAACATGGAACCCTGCTGCAGCGCCGGGACTGTCTTTATTTATGGAAAGACGGCCGTGAACAGCTATTATGTGAGCCTGGTACTGCAGCTGCCGGAGGCAAATCGTATTGGGGAACAGGACATCAGCGGTTAATCCATGATTACTATGACCATATCCGGGAGGGGAGGGAGTTCTGGCTGAACGGCCGGGAAGGGATCAAAGCACTTGAAATCATCGCAGGCATCTACAGTTCATCAGGAAACCAGAGGATTCCAGCATCCGCCAACGGACTTCGCTCAAATTGACTTTATAGACATTTAGCCTTATCTTCATATCATGCGCTTTAAATCAATATGATGATAGACAGAGAGAGGGAATTGAGTGATGGAACAGGCGATGTTTGCTGGAGGCTGCTTCTGGTGCATGGTCACTCCGTTTGAGGAGCTGCCGGGTATACACGGGATTGTGTCCGGCTATGCAGGAGGTACCGTTGAGAATCCGACCTATGAACAGGTCAAGACTGGGACAACCGGACACTACGAAGTGGTACAGATCACATTTGATCCGGAAGTATTTCCATATGAGAAGCTGCTGGAGCTGTTCTGGCCACAGATTGATCCGACGGATGACGGAGGACAATTTCAGGACCGGGGAAGCCAGTACCGCACAGCGGTGTTTTATTATAATGAAAATCAGCGTTTAGCGGCCTTAGCCTCCAAAGAGCAGGTAGCGTCCAGCGGCAGATTCGAAGGTCCGGTCGTGACAGAAATTCTGCCTGCGCCTGTCTTTTACCGGGCTGAAGAATATCATCAGGATTACCATAAAAAGAATCCGAAACATTACAAAGAGGACCGTGAACAGTCCGGCCGCGATACGTTTATTTCGAAGCACTGGTAAAATTAAAATAATCTTGAAAAGCCTTATCTCTCTTGACTTCTGGAGAAATAAGGCTTTTTGGTTTTTTTGCAGCAAAGGTAACTGGCAAGGGGATAATAAAAACGTTTCACCCCAAAAATGAGCACTAAAATCCGAAATTCTGCTCCTACTAAAAGGCCTGAAGGAAGACTATAATCATACCTGAAAACGCATACATTTCTGGTGCGGGATTGATTTAAATACATTTAATGGAGGAGTAATGTCATGAGAAAAAAATGGCTAATGCCCCTACTCGCGCTTTTGCTGCTGATCTCCTGCATCCTCCTGTCCGGTTCCAAAGCTGCAGCCGCTGACTTCACACAAGGCGTGAGTCTATCGGGTACCACAGCAACCCTCTGGTTCAAATCAACCGTCAGCACCACCTGGGTAGATGCGCATTACAAGATCAACAGCGGGACACAGCTGAATTACCGTATGACCTATAACAGCAGTACTGCCCGCTATGAGCAAGTGGTGACTGGTGTTGCCAGCGGTACATTGATCAGCTATTTTTATACCTATAACAACGGAAATCCTGCATATGATACAGGCTGGTATACTTACACTGCCAACGGCACTACACCTACAACACCGCCGGGCTCTAACGGTTCGATCTATTCGATTGCGGCATCCTCCATTCCGACTGCACCAAACGGTTCTTTGTCGCTTAAGGTGATGAACGGCACTGGTGGCGCTTATTCCGACAGCCAAGTCTACTGGGGCGTTCTCGGCATTAACCCGGCCAACGGCAAATGGAGTTATTTGGATCTGAACGGTAATCTCGTGCCGATCTCGAATGCACTCAATGACGCCTCCGGGCATTTAACCAAAAACGGTGTTAATTATGCTAATATTTATCACACTGTCAGTCAGGCTTCTTGGGTGAATATGCCTAAGATCACTTCCGGACGAATGTTCCTCAGTGTCGGCACGCCTTTGTACATCAAGACCTATGATATAGGCTTCGCCGGTCCGGATATTAACAATGCATCTGATCCGAACCGTAATATCTATTTTGATTTTGTGGAATTTACTGTAGATGCAACCGGCTACCATGGGAATACAACCCGTGTAGATGCTTTTGGCTTCCCGATCCAGCACCGTCTGGTAAGTCTATCCGGCTCCTATGATCAGACCGTGGGTGAACTCGAATCGGAGACCCGTGCGGGAATCTTCACGAAATATCAGAACGAAGTGCCGGCCGCTTTCAAATCACTGGCTACGGACCAAGCTCCGTACCGGATTATTGCACCGATCCACGGTTCCTTTGCAGCAGGTGGGGTCAATGCCAATTATTTTGCCGGATATTCCAGCTATAACACCCAGGACATACTGCGTTGTGACGGTGCGCTCACCGATGCTGCTACAGCTGCTGCGATCAACCGCCATGTCTACACCACCAACAACTGGAATAATGTAGCGTATTACTATAATGCAGCACCTGCCAACTACTATGCGAAATTCTGGCATGATCACAGTATCAGCGGCCTGGCTTACGGCTTCCCGTATGATGATGTCAATGGTCAGGCAGCTTATCTGGAAGTAGGCGACCCTAAGGGTCTGATCATCCGTGTTGCCTGGTAAGCCCATTCATGTTTTAGAATAGTAAACTTAACAGACCCGGAAGGCACATAGCCTAGAAGGGTCTGTTATGTGCAAGCGGATATAGAGCCGAAGGAGCTTTAGCTTGATTCGTTCTATCAAATTGCACTAAACTGAAGTTCATATCCCATTACAACTTTGAGGTGAATCCATGCGGTTTCATGAATTTCATAACGGACAAGTCTTTAGAACGAAGTCTTTATCCATAACGAAAGAGAATATCACGAGCTTCGCTGCCGAGTTTGACCCGCAGTATATGCATTTGGATGAAGAGAAAGCCAAGCAGGGCAGATTTAACGGCATCATCGCCTCCGGAATTCAGACACTTGCTGTTACTTTTAAGCTTTGGGTGGAAACGGGCAGCTATGGTAACGATGTTATTGCCGGAACTGCGATGAATAACATTAGATTTATTAAACCGGTGTTCCCTGGAGACGAATTACATACGATAGTAGAAGTCATAGATGTAATAGAGAAGAAGAATGAGAACGGGATCGTTACAGTGCGGCTCTCGACCTATAATCAATCCGATGAAAAGGTGTTTGAAGGTGAATTATCCGTACTGGTAAGAAAATAAAGTACTCTTTAAAGCTAAATCAAAAAGCGGCAGCGCAGGGCCTATTTACGGTCCGGGACTGCCGCTGATTCATTTAAGGGACTAACTTACTTCTGATGCAGCCGGTCTTCTGGTAATCTTATCTAATACTTCTACAGAACGTCCGTACTTGCACATGGCATCACAATCACAGCGCAAATCAGAGAATAGAACATAAGAAAGGTTGCGTATCTTGTCCTGCTGAAGAGAAGGGCGCAGCAGTTGAGCCTGGACTTCCCTTTCACGGGTATCAGGACTGATCAGAAAGAGATGGCATTCAGGATGATTTAACGACAAGGCTAGGTCATGCAGGCGGAGAATTCCTGAATAGATAGAGGTGCTTTTCTCGACTTCAAAGGCGGAAACGATGCCGTCCTCTGCATCCAGCCAGAGAACGTCTATGAATGAGATTGTTTCACTGGCAGCTTTAGGTACGTTCAGCGGCGGCAGCGCAGGGAGTGATAATTCCCCGAGCGCCTTGTTGTTCCATTGTCTTTTATGATCATTCTGCGCTATCCAGACTTTATATCCCAGCGAGCGGCCAAGTCTTGCAAGATGATATTGCATTTCGCTATGCTCTGTTTCCTCCCGGTAATCGCTCAGTACTTCTTGATGACGTTTAAGGCTGCTTTTTTCCCGTTTAGCGGTGTCGGCTTCAAGGACTCTATCGGCATTGCCGCTGACAATCAGACGGCCTGAACCTATTTCAAACATGAAACCGGCTACCGCTCCCAGGTCCTTCGACAACAGTAACCGCTGGGATTCGTTGATTTCTATTAATCCTGCACGCATATCAAGATAAGCGCTCCAAGAGCCGAGTTTGATCTTCTGGTCCAGCAGTTCATTATATCCCCGGACAATCGCAGTATTGAACGGGGGGAAGAGGGTAGGATGCAGGAAATACAGGATATTGGCAACGGCTGGTCCGAGTCCTTTGATTTGCAAGCTGTCCAGCCTGTGAATCTCCGCAAGCAGCTGTTTTTCCTGGCTGGTATGCAGTACAGCTTTTAGAAAACGCCCAAACGCAAGCTGATTCACCTCATTCTCATAAATATCCGGGATGCGGAGTTTAGGTTTCCAATAAAAGGCATGGGCGGCTCCGTCAAAGACCTGCTTTTGTTCACAGATCGCTGACATGATAAATTCCAGTGCGGAGCCTTTATAGTCATTGCCGAAGGTCCGCATCTCAATATGCCCGATTACATCTGTCAGTCCGTTCCTGATTGTGCGGAAAGCCTTCAAGCGATCATTATTATTGAGGAACCAGGTGTTGTACACCGATTCCGGATCTTCTTTAAATTCCTTGATACGCTCTGCAATATACAGCTCAATCATCTTGTTTGTCCTCCATATAACATTCTTAAACCAATTGTACCGGAGGGTTAATATAGCCGCAGTGCGTTTTGTTCCGCACCCTAATCGGATCAAAACTCGAGATGATTTTCCCGAAATCAATAAGAGCAGAACCTTCCGTTTACCGGGGGGCTCTGCTCTTTTGAAATAAGAATTTATAGAGTTGTTAGTGGTTCATGCCTGCCATTCCGTTAATGATTTCCGGGTTGACCATACCGAATATCATCGCAATATGTGCGACTACAAGGAAACCGCTGATCAACATAAAATGCAGCTTCAGCCTGCCCTCCTCAGAACGTTTACGGGCGATCAGGCCAAGGTCGAGCAGTGCGAGCGGCAGCAGAAAAAGCACTCCGCTTAAGTAAAAGCCCACCGCGACAACATCGACCCAGGTATGCCATTCACCGTTCACCGTGAGCGGTACAAATGCAGTCGGGAACAGGTAGAGAAACACTCCGGTAAAATAAAGACCGGCCAGGATACTGCATACCCGGTTGAATGCTCTCAGCGGTCCGTTTAGTTTCTTGGTGAACAAAATAATAAACTCGGTTACAGTTATCGTCTCTGCAAAAATAACGGGAATTGCCATAAATAAAATCAGATTCCACGGCTGGTTGTCAGCAAGCAGAGACATATAATGTGTCATGTTCATGTTACATCCTCCAATAGCAAATTAGCTTACTTCCTGATCTTAATGGATATGTATGTGGAAAGTATGTAGAAACGGGGGTATGATTGAACAAGCTGTGAAGTGAAGCAGGATGGTGTTGAAAGTTATGATTTTTGAGGGGAGCAGGACGAAATGAACGGAAGGCTGAAGAGTATTTTATTTGATTTGGACGGTACCTTAACCGACCCTAAAGAGGGAATTACCAGATGTGTCGAATATGCACTGAACAAGTTCGATATTACGGTGGATCATCTGGATCTGCTGCTCCCGTATATCGGGCCGCCGCTGTTTGATTCGTTTGTGCAAATTCAGGGATTGCCGGAGGAACAGGCCGCTCAGGCGGTTATTTATTACCGTGAACGCTATAGCACAATTGGGATGTTCGAAAACAGCGTCATTCCTGGAATTCCACAGCTGCTGGAAGCCCTGCAGGGAATGGGATACACGTTATACGTTGCAACTTCGAAACCAACTGTTTTCGCCGAAGAAATTCTCCGGCATTACGGGCTGGACGGATATTTTAAGCATGTCGCAGGCAGCAATCTCGATGGTACACGCTCCAAGAAGCGTGAGGTGATCCAGTTCGTGCTTGACCAGAATGCCATCCCTCCGGAAGAGGCTCTGATGATCGGGGACCGGGAGCATGATATTATCGGAGCAAAAAGCTGTGGTGTAGCCTCTGTTGGTGTGTTGTTCGGCTATGGTTCGGAGGAGGAATTGTCCAGTAGCGGAGCGGATTACATTGCTTCCACCGTAGAGGAGATTCAGGAGATTATTGCACGCATTCCATATAAAATATAAATTTTGCTCTAGGGAAAAAGTTGTGAATCTTAGGAGGCGCGAACATGAAGATGCTTAGAGTCTGTTTTTTAATGATGATGCTAACGCTTTTTGCTGCTGCCTGTTCTAAGTCTATGAGTTCTACTGAAGCTGTCAAAAAAGGTTATGTAGTCTATGGTCGAATGGATGTATTAAATTATGAATTATTCGAAGGATTTCTAGATAAAGTAAATAGTAAGGATAAGGCTGAAGTTAAATTTGCAATTTATACCGTAGAAGGCGACCCCATATTCCATTACCTTGAATATAGTAATAATAAAGATACTATTACGTATACCTACGACAGCAGACAAGACGAAAATGGCAAAGAGGAAAAGGTAAGCACTACTTGTAAAGCCATAAAAGAAGTTGACGGAGTTTACTCTTTATCAGATTGTGACGACGCTAAAATTGGCCAGCGGTTTTATGCAACCCAAAAAACGGAATGAAACCGATTTTTAGATTTGCTCTTGACTTTTTGGAGGACGGTTCAGTATTATGTAACCAGCAACACCAATATCCAAGGCATTGACCAAAGACATGATATCCTTCAAGGACTGACCAGAGAGAGAAGTGAATGGTGAGAGCTTCTTACAGAGACCGGCCGGATGTTACCCCTTTGCAGCCGTGGCACTGAACCCTCCCTGCTGTTAGGGCGGCTGTAAATGCCACCGACTTATCCCCGATACCGGATACCATGAGGATTATGCGACTTTACTTCCGTCTAACAGCAGAGGGTTGTAACAGCGCAGGTCAAATTAGGGTGGAACCACGAGCTGAACGCACTCGTCCCTTTACGGGAGAGATGCGTTTTTTTGCGTTCAATAACACTTGAAGAGATGGAGGCCACAATCATGGAGATTAATGTAACACTACCGGATGGAAACGTTAAGAAGTATTCGCATAACACCGAAATAAGTGCAATTGCCGAATCCATAAGCCCAAGTCTGAAGAAAAATGCGGTTGCAGGTAAAATAAACGGTAAGCTCGTGGACCTTCATTATCCGGTTACGCAGGACAGCCGGGTTGAAATTGTGCTCCTGGATAGCCAAGAGGGCCAGGACATTCACAGACACAGCACAGCTCATCTGATGGCTCAGGCCATTAAACGCATATATGGCGGTAAAAATGTGAAGCTGGGTATCGGTCCTGTCATTGAAGACGGGTTCTACTACGATATAGATATTGAGCAGCCGTTGTCGAGCGAGGATCTGGCGGCAATTGAACAGGAAATGCAACGGATCATTAATGAGAATCTGCCGATTGTCCGCCGGGAGGTCAGCCGGGAAGACGCAGAAGCCCTGTTCGAAGACCTTGAAGAGCCGCTTAAGCTGGAACTGATCCGCGATTTGCCTGAAAAAGCTGTTATCAGTATTTACGATCAGGGGGAATTTTCGGATCTGTGCCGGGGGCCGCATCTGGCTTCAACTGGCCAAATTAAAGTATTCAAGCTTATGAGTGTTGCCGGAGCCTATTGGCGCGGAGATTCAAACAACAAGATGCTTCAGCGGATTTACGGCGTCTCGTTCCTGAAAAAAGCGCAGCTAGAAGAGCATTTGCATATGCTCGAAGAAGCGAAGAAACGTGATCACCGTAAGCTGGGTAAGGAACTGGAGCTGTTCATGTTCTCCGAAGAATCGCCGGGAATGCCGTTCTATCTGCCAAAAGGAATGATCATCCGCACAGAGCTGGAGGATTTCAGCCGCGGAATCCAGCGGGAACGGGCTTACAGTGAAGTCCGCACTCCGCTGATGATGAATAACCGGCTGTGGGAGCAGTCCGGGCACTATGATCATTACAAGGATGATATGTATTTCACACATGTGGATGAGGCGAAATTCGCGCTGAAGCCAATGAACTGTCCGGGGCATATGCTGATCTTCAAAAACAGCCGGCATTCCTACCGCGAGCTGCCGATCCGCCTTGCCGAATTCGGGCAGGTGCACCGCAATGAATCTTCCGGGTCATTGAACGGGATGATGCGTGTCCGTACTTTTTGCCAGGATGATGCCCATTTGTTCGTCCTGCCGGAACAGATTGAAGCTGAAATCGGTCAGGTGCTGGATCTGATCGACCATATCTACAATGTGTTTGGCTTCGAATACAAGGTGGAGTTATCTACTCGTCCGGCGGATTATATGGGAGAAGAATCTCTTTGGGACCAGGCGGAGGCAGCACTGGAGCTGGTGCTTCAGAACCGCGGCATCCCTTACCGGATTAACCCCGGAGACGGCGCGTTTTACGGGCCGAAGATCGATTTTCACATTCTGGATGCACTCAAGAGAAGCTGGCAGTGCGGAACAGTGCAGCTGGATTTCCAGATGCCTGAGAAATTTGACCTGACTTACATCGGCGAAGACGGCCAGAAACATCGGCCAGTTGTCATTCACCGTGCGGTGTACGGTTCGATTGACCGGTTCATCGGGATTCTCACTGAACATTTCAGCGGCGCTTTTCCGGTGTGGCTGTCTCCGGTGCAGGCCAAGCTGCTGCCCGTCTCCGGGAATCATGCAGATTATGCCTTTCAAGTGAAACAGGCACTCGCTGCTGCCGGAATCCGGGTTGAGGTGGATGACCGTAACGAGAAGCTTGGCTTGAAGATCCGCGAAGCCCAGCTTGAAAAGGTGCCATATATGCTCGTTCTAGGCGATAATGAGCAGAAATCTGCTACAGTTTCCGTGAGAAAACGTGCTGGGGGCGATGCCGGAGCAATGAGTATTGAAGAGATTGTCCGGCAGATCTCTGCTGAGATTGCTGATAGAAGCTAATTGTTCCTTCATTAAGATGTATCAGGCTGAACAGCTCCGTTTTTACATAAACGGGGTTGTTCTTTTATATAAATGATGCAGACGTAGGGATAGATGTATTCTATAATTTAATAGAAACTGATCTTAAGCAGCGGTTGGGTCTAGCTATTACAGCGTGATTAATCAGGATATAGGAGGCAACTTCGTGATCTCGGACAACATCAGGCAACTAAACGGCACTTTTATTAAAATGGTTCCTCTGGAAGCAGCACATAAGGCAGAACTGACCGCCATTCTGAACAATCCGCGAATTTGGGAGTTCACCTGGAGAAAAATATCCTCCGCCGGAGAAGTAGAGCAGCTGATTGAGACGGCACTTGCGGGTAAAGAGAAGGGGCAAGACCTGCCTTTTGTGATGATTGATCTTTCGACCGGCAGAATCGCCGGCACCTCGCGGATTATGCATATCGACCGGACTCACCGGAATGCGGAAATCGGCTGCACCTGGATCTCTCCGGACTACTGGAGAACGCCGGTCAATACGGAGGCCAAATCACTTCTGCTGCAGTACTGCTTCGAGCACCTGGAGCTGATCCGGGTCAACTTCACGATTGTCGGTGATAACCTGAGATCACAAAAAGCTATCGAGCGGATTGGTGCAGTAAAAGAAGGCGTTCTGCGCAAGCACCGGATCACTTCGGGAGGGGCTGTACTGGATAATGTGCTGTACAGCATCATCGATGAAGACTGGCCGGCAGTTAAAGCAAATTTGCATTATCTGCTGCATGAGAAATACAAGTAGTAATCTATGCTGCATTTAGTAGTAGAAAGAGCCGCCGACCGGCTCTTTTTTTAATTGTGGCTGTTATGTAATCAATCTATATTACAAATAGCCAGATTTCTATTTGATTGATATAATAGAAACATATATTCCCCGATAACAATAACTTATCAGTATTACTCAGCCCATATTTCACCCTGCATGGGGCAAATATGGGTTTATGTTATTTATTCGGAATACCTAAGTTGAAGCTAGACTACGAAGTGATGGCGAGGTAGGCATTAGATATGAACTGGACGGATTTTGGTGAACGGAATAAACGGCTCAACCCGCTGTGGAGCCTTGGTGCAGGGATGAATCTTGGTGAGCTGCAGCCCTATAAGGAGATGATTGCGCTCAGCGTGCTGCTGCAGGTCTACTACCTGGAGCTGGAATCGAACGAACAGCGGTCTAAGGAAGATATTATCGCTCTCACGTGGAGTTCGCTGGAACGCTTCAATATTGCCAGGCTCGGCACATCCGAATCCGTGGAACGGCTGGTCGACGGACTACTGTGGAGCGGCAGCGGGGGTGATTTTGAGGCGGTATATTATGATGACCACACTAGGCAGATGACGGTGCAAAAGTACAAATACTTCACGGTTGACGAGGATGCAACCCGCAGCAGCTGGGAAGAGAACGGCACTACCATATACAGGCTGTCCGAATACGCACTGGAACTGATTTTCATGAGCCATGAGATTATCGATGAATTTCAGATCAGCATTAAGCTGCTCGAAATTCAGATGCACATTAAGCATGGCCGCGTAACCCGGGCGATGCAGGATGTGAACGAACTCATCTCACGTGTGCGGAAGATGACCCAGCAGCAGCAGGAATACCGCAGCGCCCTGCGCCGCAATCCGAAGCATATTTTCAGCGAATACGGCGTGATACGGCATCAGCGGCTGGAGGAGATTCACCAGCAGTTTGACGAGGAACGCAGGCACTTCGATAATATTCACCGCTCGCTGGCCCGGCTGGCCAATGACGAGAAGGATGTCATCGACTTTAACGAGCTGCGGCTCCTGTCCGAACGGGTGGAGCTGTCGCGTAAAGTGCATGATGAGCTGGCTGAGGTCGTCCTGAGTATTTTTGAAGCCGAGACGAACTTAAGACTGAATTTCCCGGAGCTGTTCTGGGGGGCTGCAGGGTTTAATTTCCGGACGAATGTCTGGGAGGAATGGGTTAAGAGTGAGGGCCTGCCCGGCGGGGACAGCCTGGAACTCCTGGTCAGCGGGCTGTTTGCGCCGCACCAGGACTTCATTTATCCTCTCGCCTGGGCTTGGGAGGAGCAGGATGTCGGCTTTTTGCCGGAAGAATTGTTAAATGAGCCTGAGGATGAGGAAGAGGAGACGGAAGCTCCTTATGTGCCGAAGTCGATCCCGTGGGACGAGGTCGCGGAGCTGTGGCTTCCTGTATTTACGGAGCTGGCTGAAGCGGGGCAGTTTACGTTTTCATCAGACGCCTTTCCAGAGGAAGTAAAACTAAAATGGGCCCGGACGCCGGATGCCGTCGACCTCTGGGCGCAGTTTTTTCACACGGAGATTAGGGTTCAGGAGCTTGAAGCGAACAGCCCTGGCGGGACAGACGAGTGCCAGCGGCTAATCCAATATCTGCTCCAGGAACATCCTGAGCTGGAGATACTGCGTGGTCAAACACTACGAACAACAATTGCCGGAGAACAGCGGAATGAAACCGTCAAATGGCCGGGGCTGGAAATGAGTCCCTATACCATTACTATAGTACAGAGATGAGAGGTTAGAGCATGAGCTATTCATTAGAACAATTACAGATGGCCTCGCGGCTGTTTTTTGATCTGCTTCGCCGGAAAGTAATTTCACTAGATGATCCCGCCGCAGCGGAATGCCTGCAGGATACCGGGGCTTATGATGCCCTGCAGTACCTGGCTAAGGAGGGAGGCTGCCGGATCATGAATTCCGGACACCGCCTGCATTTGCTGGTGAATCCGCTCGGTTCGGGATTTGCCACCAACTTCACCCAGCTGCGGAATAAATATTCAAGGGTTGAGCGTAAAACCCATCTACATATTATCAATGTCATTATTCTGGTATTTCTGGCGGAAATGGATCAGGATGAGCAGCATTTCAAGCCCGGGCAGGACAGCATGTCCTATATTCAGATTTCCGACCAGGTATCCTCATTGTTTCAGTCATGGAATGCACTGGATGAAGACGGGACATTCAGCAAACAGTGGCGTCTGGATATCCAGGCGATGTACAAGGTATGGACCAATCTCTATATGCAGACCAAAAGCCAGGAGGATGGAGACTCTTTATCCAGAGGGTACGGCTCGCGGATCGGTCTGATCCATGAAGGGATGAAGCTGCTGGAGGATGAGCATCTGGTGTTCATTTCAGAGAATGAGAAACGGATTTTCCCGCGGGAAGAATTGTATGAACGAATGCGTTATCTGTATCATGATGTTGACCGTTATAAGGAACTGAAAGCTTTGATCGGCCGGACCTTGACGGAGAAAGAAGGGGAAGCCCATGCCGCGCATTGAGCGTATCCGTATCGCCGGACTGAAGTATGAGAAGATGCTGAAGAAGTATGATGATATGGTTCTTGACCTCTGCAACGAGGAAGGACCGGCTAATACCCTGATCACCCTGATGAACGGCGGCGGTAAGGGCGTACTGCTTCAGTCGATTTTTCAATTACTGATTCCCAAAGCCGCTTGGGGCAAAGATAACGAGAACCAGGTGGAGGCATTCTTTCATAATCATAAAAAGCAGCTCAAACCCTATACCTTCCATGTCGCTATCGAGTGGAGGCTGGATAACGATGAGCGTAATGAATATATGACGACCGCTATCGCCATGACTGCCCACAGTTCCGTGGATCAGCTGGAAATCAAGGTGGATTATTTGCTCTACACGCTTATGGATTATGATGAGCAGGCTGAACTTACACTTTCGACCTTGCCCCTCTATAATCAGTCAGAAGGCGGGCCGGCGAGTTTTGAAGCGATCCAGCAGTTTGTGCGCGAGCACCGCGGGGAGATTGTCCCATTTGGCAGCAGCAATTCTGAACTCAAGAAGTATTACAACTTTCTGCAAGAGCGGGATATTCATATCGGTGAGTGGCGTAACATGAAGAAAATCAACGGCGAAGAGGGCGGGATCAAGGGCTATTTTCAAAAAAATGACGCCTTTACGAACCAGAATCTGTTCGAGAAGCTAATCATTCCTGAAATCGGCTCCAGCCTTAATGAAGGCCTTCGTGAGGAAGACGGTTCCCTGCAGCGGATGTTCCTCGACGCGGCGACGGTCGCCCAGCGGCTGCCGATGCTGGAACAGCGGGAGAAGGCTTTTGCCGAATTCACCTCACTGACTGCGCCGCTCTATGAGCTGGTGAAGCAAGGAACGGAAGCCGAGCAGCGTTTTCAGGAGTCTGAGCAGCAGGGGCGGCAGATCTTTACGGTCATCCATGAGGAGCTTAAGACTGCCGAGGACAAGCGGCGTGAGCAAGCAGATGAACTGGTCCGCCTGCATCAGGAAGGCCGCCAGCTGCGGTTTGAGGCGGATAATCTGACTTATCTGCGCAGCAAAGAGGAACATGACCGGAAACAGGATGAATTCAAGGGGATCAGTGACAATCAGGCAAGAGCACGCGCGCGGCTGGATGCATCGAAGGAGAAGGAAAAGCATCTGGAAGTGGCGTACTACTTAGCCAAACGCAAAGTCCAACTCCGCCAGATCGAGCAGTGGCAGAAGGAAATAGAAGCGATCGAAGGTTCGCTTGAAATGAAGGAACGGCAAGAGGTAATTAAGAGCGCCAAGAATGAGCTGCGTACCCAGTGGGATAAGGTATCCTTGTTGTGGCAGAAGCAAATTTCCATATTTGCTGAGCGCCAGCATGCCTTAACGACAGAAGAGGGGGGATTGCAAAAGGAAAGAGAAAGTTTCCTGCTGGAGCTGGGAGGACTGGAGAACCGGATTAATGAGCTTACTAGCGCTATCCGGCAATTTACAGAGGAAACAGGCATCTTCACTTCACGCCATGGACAAGAAGCTGCGTCCGCTCCAGGTGCAGCGCTTCAGCGGACGTTAATCGCTATAAACGGGATTGAAGGCAGTATCACCGAACTCAAGGAGCAGCGCAAGCTTGCCGAGGCGCAGCGGTTCAGCCTGCACAAAGCACATGCAGAGCTTAGCGTAAAACAGAACGCCCAGAATCAGCAAACTGATGAGCTGAACAATCAGCTTGAAGTGCAGATGAACAAAGAATCACAGCTATGGTCACAACTGGTCGTGCTGCTTGAGCTGTATGAAGAGCATCAGGTAATGGGTGTGGCGGCATTGTTTGAAGCCAAGGCTGTGATTCAGGAGCGGTTTATCCGCAGGCTGGATGATGCCGAGCAGCAGACGAAACGGCTCAGAAGAGCTTATTACCATCAGCAGATGGATGTAGAGCTGCAGCAGGAAGCGTACTGGCTGCCTAATGCAGACGTTCTTACTGTGAAAGATACGTTGGATGCGCTGAAGATTACCTCCATGCTCGGCAGTTCTTTTCTCAATGACTTGTCTTATTTAAACCGTGAAGAAGAGCTGGAACGTCATCCGCTGCTCCCGTATGGACTAATTGTTACACAGCGTGAGGCGGATAAAATCCCTCCTGGTGCTTTGAAGGAAATTATCCTCAAATCTGCTGTACCGGTCTTTATCCGCGAAGAAATGGCTGGGACGGCAGTGGAGCCCTTCCGGCTGCTCTCCAACCAGGGGCCCCAGATGATTCTGCAGCCTGAACGCTTCCAGGACTGGAAGCGCGGTATCGCATCAAGGCTGAAGGAGCAGGAGGAAGAGCTGCAGGACGCGGAAAATTACCTCTCCAAGCTGAGATCTGCCCGCCAAGAGTTCGAGCGGCTGTTCCAAGGCGAGCATACGATGAATCTCAGAGCTAAGCTGAGCACACTTGCACAACTCAGCGATGAGCTTGGCCAAAAGTTAAGCAGCCTGAACCATGAGATCAGCAGCAATGAAGAGGCTCTGGCGAGCATTCAGAAAGAAGTGGTTCAAAATGAGCTGGAGCAGACCGGACTAGAACAAAGGGTGCAGGCGCTGCGCCAGTGGGAAGAACGGACGAAGAAGCAGGAGCAGGATTACAGGGACAAGCAGAGTGCTGTGGAACGCAAACAGGTTCTAAGCAAAGAGATTGCCGCCAAAGAGCAAGGGATGGTCCAGCTGAAAGCGGAAATGGACAGCACCGCGCAGCAGCGTGTGAACTGGATTGGGGATACACGCTACTCCTTATTCCCGAGGCTGCAAAGCTGGTTCCCGGAGATTGTTTTTCCTGGTGAACTTCATCCTTCAGAGGGTTCCGGTTTAGAAGAGCAGGAGTTTGATCCAGAGGCTCAAAATATACTCCAGCAGCTGCTCAGTACTGTGGAAAGCCTGCAGCAATCCTTAACGCAAAATGAGCTGGAAATCCGTACCCGGGCAGGCAATATTAAACGAGCCGGTGAACAGCTGGCTGAGCTGGAGTCCGCCGTCAATGAGGTAGATAAACAATGGAAGAATGCGGCTGAGCCTTCCGATTCTCCGGAAACCCTTATGACAGCGAGAGCACGCCAGAAGAACGAAACAGCTAATTTGGATGAAGATTACCAGAACGTGCGTGAATCCTACATCCGCTGCCAGACGATTCTGGAGAATCTGCAGAAGGATCTGCGGAAAGCTGAAAAAACGATCAAAGAAAAACACGAACGCCCGGTGGAAATCTGGCAGGAATCCCTCGACGCTAAAGAAGCTGAGGTTAATGCTCGCAACCGCGAAAACGAGCATTTGCTGAACAGCTGCAAGCAGGCCTTATCTTCAATGGATCAGTGGATTCAAACGCTGGGTAATCAGAGTAAGATAATGGATACGCATGTTGAAGGCCGCACACAGCTGCGGGAAGTGCCGGAAGAAATACAGCTGCGCGTAAGAGAAGATTGTGAACCGCTGGTAGCCGATTGGCTGCTGCAGAGCAAGAAAAGCCGCGGAGAGCGAGCCGAAATCTCCCGCAAAGTGAAGGAAGAGAAATCTTCTTTAAGCAGTAAGCTCGCCAAGTGCGGATGGAACAGCGAACTGGAGACCAAGATTCAGGAGCGGCTTAATACCGTACACTGGGATGATTTCTTTATTGCCCGCCAAGTGCTGGATTCCATGCTGCAGAGCTCGCAGGATCAGATTGAGAGCATCCGCAGTGATAAGGAAGGGATGGAGCTGTCCCGGAAGCTATGGGTCGGGCGCGCCGCCAAGCGGGTCGTGCAAATTGTGGATATCCTGAAGCGCATGGAACGGCGGATGATCATCCACAATGAGAACGGACATGCTTTTCCGCTGGTGCGGCTGAATTATAAGAATATCACCGTTCCAAAGACTACAGAGGATATCGAACCGCTGGTCAGCGACTATTTCAACCGCTGCATCAGCATTTTGCTGGAGAAATATCCGAAGATTGAGCAGGTTCCGGCAGCTGCGGTCAAGGAGCTTATAAATGACGGAAAAATCGTATATGCCGCAATGCAGAACCGTTTCCCGGTACTTCAAGTGTACAAGCCGGTCACCGAGAACTACTTCCTCTATGCGGCCCCGGAAGAATTCCATTACTCCGACTGGGAGGTTATTAACCGCGGAGCGCTGGATGAAGCTGTCGGCAGCGGCGGTCAGCGCCAATCCGTGCAGCTTCTGGTAGCGATGATGATCATGACGCATAAACGGGTTAACCGTGAGAATAAAGGCTGGACGGTCTTCTTATATGACAATCCGTTCGGCGAAATGGTCTCGAACAACGTGCTTGATCCGGTGTTTGAGATCTCCAAAGCATTGAGGTTCCAGTGGCTAATCGTCACGCCGCCGGAGCTGGTTAAGAATGATGTCAGTGTCCGTTTCGGCGTTTACTGGCAGCTCTATTTTGGCGGCGATAAGGGAGAAATGCTGGAATCCACGCTCGTAAAAGGCGGAAGAAAGCTGATCCCGGCTTCGCTGTTCTAAATATAAATATCAAATAGAACCAGCCTGCCAGGCTCAAACCTGGCAGGCTGGTTCTATTTTTATATGGATGTAATTTTAGATCATTCAGGAGACTATTAAATCATACTAGTGTTCCTCTTCGCATAGAATCTATTATCTATCTAATCAAGCAATAACACGGGCAGGGGGATTCAGATGAATCGGAAGATTATCAAAATAACATTTATCGCCATGATGCTGAGTATGATGCTGCCGGTGCTGAGCTGGGCAAAACCGGCTGTACCGGAGCCTACGGAATCGTTCTACGTCAATGATTTTGCCAATGTAATTGACGTAAAGGCTGAGAACTATATGGTCAATTACGGAGTAAAGCTTCACCAGGAGACCGGAACACAGGTCGTGCTGGTTACGGTTGATTCCACGGGCGGGGCTTCAATGGAAGAGTACGCGACCATGTTGTTCAACAGCTGGGGCATGGGTACAGCGGATAAGAACAATAGAGTCCTCCTGCTGCTCTCGATCAAAGATAATAAATATTGGGCACTGCAGGGAAACGGGCTAAAGAGCACCTTAACAGATAACGTCTTGTCACAGATTCTCTCGGATTCACTCGAGCCGGACTTTGCGGACAAAAATTACGCCGCCGGTGCGCGGAAAACCTACGGAGCACTCATTGAACGCCTGGGCGGGGTTTGGAAAGAGCCGCTCGGGAGCAGGAATTATGTGGCTGACAACGCCAGAGTCCTGCCTCAGGTAACCAGGCTGTATCTCAACCAGTCCAGTAACCTTTATAAAACAACGACCGGAAGCGGCATTTACATCGTAACAGTGAAGAATACCGGAGGCCGCAGCCTGCAGGATTACACCTACGCAAAATTTGCATCCATACGTGCCGGTTCCAGGGATGTGCTGCTAGTGCTGGATATCGAAGGCGACAACTACCATGTGCTGCAGGGAAGAAATGTAGACAGGACGCTGACGAATGAGCTTATCAGAGGCATTCTGGATAAGGTGCTCGAACCGCAATTTGCCGGCAAAAATTACGCTGCCGGTGTCACAGCAACGGCAAATGAATTTTACAGCTTTTTTCTGGCCAGAGCAGATCACAGTCCGGAAATAGCTTCGGCAGCTTCCATGACAGCTTTTACAGCGGCAAACGACAATTCCATAAACACCGGAACGGATAGACCGGCAGTGTCAACAGCAGCTATATCGGTAACGAAGCCAGCCTCATTGAGTAAGGGACTGACGTTTCTCGCGCTTTCCATTATATTTATCGTATTGATTGCAACGGTGGTGTCACGCCGCAACCAATATAACTAGAGCAGCAGAACCCTCTTTTCTAAGAGGGTTTTCTTTATTTTACTAGTTATGGATCACAGAGTTAAAAAACTGAAACCTTTACTTCCGCGATATCGTCTATCATGGGAAGATATGATTCTATCATGATTTCCATTATATGCATCTCCAGGGAGGAAGAAAGAAGTGAGTACTTCATCATTACCCCAGCGTTCAGACGTACGAAAAAAGAAAAAACCTGTCCGTAAACGTAAGAAAAAAAGCTTTCTGCGCAGACTCACCAGAGTCTTCCTGTTCTTTATCGTGTTACTGGTTGCTGCCGGGGGCTGGCTGTATTTTGCACCTTCTGCCCATAATCTCCGTTATTTGATCGCAGACACATTGATAACGACACAACACCGCTATATGGCGAAATATATTATTGGTGAAGACGAGCTGAAGAATCGGGTAGCCGAGTACAATCAGCGTTTTGTACATATGGGCGACGAGAAGGATACCCATACGATTGCAACCCCTGCACCTGAAGTTGAAGCAGAGAAGCCGCTGGTCGAGATTGAGAAGGTGTCAGGGACTAGTTATACAGGTTATGTAATGACGGTCAACGATCCTACGAAGGTCCGGTTAGGTGTTCCGGGCAAAATCGGCTCTGGCGAGAAAGTATCCAGTATGGTCAAGCGTACCGGGGCGATTGCCGGAGTGAACGGCGGAGGGTTTGCCGACCCGAACTGGAAGGGGAACGGGTTTAAACCGATCGGGCTGGTCATCTCACAGGGGAAATTATTCTATAATGGCCTTGGCGGCAAGAAATCGACACAGATTGTCGGCCTGGACAAGCAGGGCAAAATGATTGCAGGAAACTATTCGCTGGAAGAGCTGAGTGAGCTTGGTGTGCAGGAAGCCGTATCTTTTCAGCCGCGGATTATTGTTAATGGCAAAGGATTAATCAAGAACGCAGCCGAAGGCTGGGGGATTGCACCAAGAACTGCGATGGGTCAGCGTGCGGATGGGGCGCTGTTGTTTGTTGTCATCGACGGCCGGCAGCCGGGCTACAGCATCGGTGCAAATCTCTACGATGTCCAGCAGATTATGCTGAAGCATGGAGCGGTAATTGCCGCGAATCTGGATGGCGGATCATCGACGGTACTGGTGAAAGACAATGAAATCGTTAATAAACCTTCTTCGCAATATGGAGAACGTTATCTGCCTACAGCATTTCTCGTCTTTGAGCATCCGGAGCAGGCACAGATTGCGAATATTTGGGAAGGGCTTGATCCTTCGCAGATCGATGCGGCCAAGAAGCGGACACAGTAACAATAGATTTTAAGAGAGCAGTAGACGTAGTACAGCAAGTAAGGATATGCTAATAAAATAACTAGATACGCACAGGGCCACAGCCTTTGATTAGAGGGGGAACAGGATTGACATTGCAGCAGCTCCGCTACGCCATTGAGATTGCGAACAGCGGCTCTATGAACGAAGCGGCCAAACGGCTTTTTGTGTCACAGCCCAGTCTCTCCAATGCCATCAAGGAACTGGAGAGCGAGCTGGGAATCACGATTTTTGAACGGACCAACCGGGGAATCAGCATTTCAGCGGAAGGCATGGAGTTCTTGGGCTATGCAAGGCAGATTATCGAGCAGACCGAGTTCATGGAGAACCGGTATACCGGCAAGAAACGCAGCCCGGTTTATTTTTCCGTGTCCACCCAGCATTATGCTTTTGTCGTCGATGCTTTTGTGCGTCTGATGAAGGAACGCAATGTGTCGGAATATAATTTCAGCCTGCGTGAGACACAGACCTACGAAGTTATCGAGGATGTGCGGACCCTGCGCAGTGATCTCGGGATTTTGTATATCAACGAAAGCAACTATAAGGTAATGAATAAGCTGTTCAGCGACGGGAACCTCAAATTCACCCCGCTGTTCAACACGAATCCACATGTCTATGTGAGAGCAGGACATCCGCTGGCCGCCAAGGAGACCCTTATCCTGGACGACATCCTCCCTTATCCGTATATTACCTTTGAGCAGGGAGACAACAATTCTTTGCACTATTCAGAAGAAATGCTTAGCTTCACCCAGATTGAGAAGAATATAAAGGTAACCGACCGGGCAACACTTACGAACCTGCTGCTAGGCACCGATTCCTATACAATAGGCACTGGAATCATGGCTTCTGAGCTGAACGGCAACGGCCTAGTGACCATACCTTATGACAGCAATGAAGTGTTTACCGTCGGCTGGATTACTCACAAGGACCGCAAACCTAGTGAAATCATGTCGAGTTATATCGAACTATTAAATGATCTGGTCGCAAGCAGTTGCTTCGACTTGAATCAATTCTTACTATAACAGCAGGAGGGACGTATGATCAGTCCAATAACCGGTTCCGCCAGAAATGCACCGCCCTTTCGTTATGACATCATCGGCAGCTTCCTGCGCAGTGACGAAATTAAGGCAGCCCGCAGCAGGTATGAACAGGGCGAGATTACAGCTATACAGCTTCACGAAATAGAGAATAAGGAGATTGCTGAACTGCTGAAGCATGAAAAGGCGTTGGGCCTCAAGGCGGTTACCGATGGGGAATTCCGCCGTTCGTGGTGGCATCTTGATTTCTTCCTGGGGATTAAAGGGACTCAAAAAATCATCCTCAATCAAAGCAGCGGCTCCAAGGAAAGTACTCAGCGGGCTGAGAGCTTTAAGATTACCGGCAAAATCGCGTTTGAAGATCATCCGATGATTGCCCATTTTACGCAGCTGCAGGAGATGGCAGGAGATACGCTGGCCAAAATGACGATCCCAGCCCCATCCTTGTTCCACTTCGTGCAGGATTATAACGGGAATGAAATATATCCCGATCAGCAGCTGCTGTATCAGGACATTATTACTGTATATAAGGCTGCTATTCAAGCCTTCTATGATGCAGGGTGCCGTTACCTGCAGCTGGATGATACCACCTGGGGTACGCTTTCCAGCGGCAGACACCGGGCCCATCTTCGCAGCAGGGGAGTCGACCCGGAGCAGCTTGCTAAGGATTATGTGCGCCTCATTAACGAGAGTATTGCCGGCAGACCTGAGGATATGACGATCGCGCTGCATGTGTGCCGCGGCAACTTCCGGTCTACCTGGTTTGCTGCAGGCGGCTATGAGCCGGTTGCCGAAGTGTTGTTCGGCGAGACTCAGGTCGATGCCTTTTTCCTTGAATATGACAATGAACGTTCTGGAGACTTCGCCCCGCTGCGGTTTATCCGTGACCAATTTGTAGTGCTTGGCCTGGTTACCACCAAACATGGGGGACTAGAGAGCAAGGAGCAGCTAAAGCTGCGGATTGCCGAAGCGGCCCAATATGTGAATATCGAGAAGCTGTGCCTCAGCCCGCAATGCGGTTTTGCTTCGACGGAGGAAGGGAACATCCTGACGGAGGAAGAGCAGTGGGATAAGATCCGGCTGGTCGTTGAGACGGCGAATGAAGTTTGGGTTTAGTTCTGTTATATAGATTGAATTGGGATATTTTTATTTGGGGTTTGGCCGTGACTACAGTGAATGTTTGGACTTCCGGCCGCTGTTGTCGTAAGTATTTCTTGATTTATACCGCTGCAAGCGGTTGAAATCCAGAGACAAAGGCGGACGCTGGCGCTCCTCCAGTTCCAAAATTCCCTTCCGTCACTTCTCCCTAAATATTTATTGTCAAGTTCAATCTATATAATTTGTGTGGCAGGGCAGATTTCAAGCAGTCTTATGACTTCGCCATCTATTCATTCTAATAGCCTAATGATCATCTTGCCTCCCGGCCTTATCCTAAAGACCGTCATTTACATAAAGTTCCAAATGGGATATTGTTCTAGCAGGGGGGATGACATGGAACCGTTTGTTGATGAGCATGCTGTTCGCAATACTAAGACTAGAAGATTCAGGAATGTTCTAATCGTGATTGGCTTATTGCTGGTGGCACTTGCTGTATTGAATCCGACTAGAGAGGACTTTTCCGATTTTGCTGCGAATGACTTGCATGACAAGCTGGGGGGCTGGTTGCCGGGCGGGGCTACAGATTTGCTGGCCAGACCGTTGCTGAACTCGATTGCAGAAAGGGATAATTATATCTTGTTCTCTGTTTACAGTATCCCGGACATCAAAGACGGTAAAACATTTATTTCAGATATTCAGGCGGAGAAGAAGTACTTAGGACTATTCAAAAGATTCTTCTTCGAACTTTAACTTGAAAAGCCCGGAAAACCATGTTTAAATAA
Source organism: Paenibacillus tianjinensis (assembly GCF_017086365.1). Taxonomy (NCBI): domain Bacteria; kingdom Bacillati; phylum Bacillota; class Bacilli; order Caryophanales; family Paenibacillaceae; genus Paenibacillus; species Paenibacillus tianjinensis. The sequence continues at coordinate 2,840,269 of NZ_CP070969.1, forward strand.
TGTTAATTGATTTGAATTGAATATGAAAAGCGATGACGAGAAGAGTACTTAAGATAACGTTGTTCCCAGAGAGCTCCTAGGTGGTGAGATGGAGCAGCAATGTGCTTAACGAATAAAGTCTCCGAGCTGCATACGGAATTGGGGAAGTAATATAGCTCAAGGATGGTATGACGGGATCTCCCGTTACAGAGATAGGGTATAAGCGTAATGGCCGTACCCGAAGAGGCGGGCCTGGCAACATGACCGCGAACAGAGGTGGTACCACGACGCTATTCATAGCTCTCGTCCTCAAGATAACAATCTTGAGGGCGGGAGCTTTTTTTGCTTTTCCAATACTATAAACAGAGGAGCATTAACATGCATTGGGCACAAAAATACGCAAACAATTTAATCCAAAACCATCCTGAACGACAGACCTTTGTATGCGCATCAGGGATTAGCCCGTCGGGTTCGGTGCATATCGGAAACTTTCGGGAGATCGTCACGACATACTTCGTCACGCAGGCACTCCGGAAATCCGGCAAAGAGGTACGGTTTATTTTCTCATGGGATGATTTCGACCGGTTCCGCAAGGTTCCTGCTCAGCTTGATCCTTCTTTTGAACAATATATCGGCTTGCCTTATACCAAGGTACCTTGTCCCTGCGGAAGTCATGCCTCCTATGCGGAGCACTATGAACAGGAATTTGAACATGCGCTGGCTGCCTTCGGAATTGTTCCCGAGTTCATTTATCAGAGCCGCGAGTATCAATCGCTCCGGTATAATCCGGCTATTCTGCATGCGCTGCGCAATAGAGCAGAAATTTACGACATTCTGATGATGTTCAAAACAGGAAAAGCAACGGAGGACGCACGGGCTGCCTTTTATCCGGTACAAGTGTACTGTGAGCGCTGCGGGAAGGATACGACCAGTGTCCATGCTTTTGACGAAGACTCAGAAAACCTGATCTATAGCTGCAAATGCGGCTGTTATAATACACTGTACGTTCCAAAGGCGGCGAATATCAAATTACACTGGAAAATCGACTGGCCGATGCGCTGGGGAATGGAGCAGGTTGTGTTCGAGCCGGGAGGCCGGGATCACTCCTCCGAAACGGGCAGCTATAATGTCGCTAAGGTTATCTCGGAGAGAATCTTCGGGAATCCGCCGCCTTATTACGTTCCCTATGAATTCATCAGCATCAAAGGCAGCCATGCCAAAATGTCCAGCTCTTCCGGCCATAATTACACACCTGCGGATCTGCTCGAGGTGTACGGGCCGGAGCCGATCATGTTCCTGTTTGCCAAATATCATCCGAATACCGCTTTTAGTATCGGGCTTGATGAGGATGTTCTGCGTAATTACACGGAATTCGAAAGATACCGCAAAGCATATGACGCCGGAACGTTGACTGACAATGATTTAAGCGCAGCGATGGAGCTTTCACTTATGAAGGATACAGAGCCTCATGCACCCAGCTTTAGTCAGGTATCCAGTCTGCTGCCGCTAATTAATTTTGACAACAGAGTGCTGCAGGAGCTGCTTCGGCAAGGCGGTGAGGATTACTCTGAGGAGATCATTCAGCAAACGGCAGCACGGGCCGGGCACTGGATTAGACAGTTTGTTCCACAGAGGCTAGTTACGGTAAACGAAAACCCGGACATAGCTTTGTATCATACGCTTGAAGCTGTTGAGCAGGAGTGGATAAACGCTTTTTGCGGCTTGTTGAGAGAAGAAAAAATAGAGGAAGAGGAACTCATGAGACGAGTTTACGCTATTTGTCACCATGATGACAAAAAGATGATGAGAAGCAATCAGAAACGCCTGTTTGCCTTGATATACCAGCTTGTTCTGCATCAGTCGGAAGGGCCGAGGATTCCTGCTCTGATCCAGGCTGTAGGAACGGAACCTCTGCTCCGTCTACTGGACTTTACGGGATCGTCCCGGGAGAGGTATAATAGAACGGACTGTTTATAATTAATGTTGGAAAGTGAGCGGAACACTATGGGTCGTAAATGGAATAATATTAAAGAAAAGAAAGCATCCAAGGATGCCAATACTAGTAAGATCTATGCCAAGTTTGGTGTTGAGATTTATGTAGCAGCCAAGAAAGGCGAGCCGGATCCGGAGTCGAACCGTGCACTTAAGGTCGTTCTGGAGCGTGCCAAAACCTATAATGTACCTAAAGCTATCATCGACCGGGCGCTGGAAAAAGCCAAAGGCAGCGGCGACGAAAACTATGTTGAGCTGCGTTATGAAGGCTTCGGTCCAAGCGGTTCGATGATCATCATCGATGCATTGACCAATAATGTGAATCGTACAGCGCCGCTAGTGCGTTCCGCATTCAGCAAAAACGGCGGAAACATGGGCGTCAGCGGTTCGGTAACGTATATGTTTGATACCACAGCCGTTATCGGTTTGGAAGGCAAGTCTGCCGAGGAAGTTATGGAATTGCTGATTGAAGCAGACGTAGATGTGCGAGATGTGCTGGAAGAGGACGAGTCGGTTATCGTTTATGCCGAGCCTGACCAGTTCCATGCCGTTCAGGAAGTCCTGCGCGGAGCCGGTATCACCGACTTCACTGTAGCAGAGCTGACAATGCTTCCGCAGAACTATGTAACCCTTCCGGAAGATGCCCAAGTCCAGTTCGAGAAGCTGATCGACGCTCTGGAAGAACTCGATGATGTACAGCAGGTATATCACAACATCGATTCCGAAGAATAGAGAGAATAATTCCGGCTGCGGATTGCCACAATAAGCTGAACCATTAAGTTTACACTTAAGGAGGCAGCACAGTGACAAATGACTATAAACCGGACAAGAACCTGATCAACACCGTCGAGGAGCTGGACCAAACGCCGGTTACCAGCCAGCAGGCCCAGCAAATGGAGCAGAAGAAGCTCGATGTCCGCAAGGAAGCTCTGATGGATGATAAGACGACTTATAAGAAGAATGAACAGAACACTTATAAGTGACACTTCCGCTATAGAGGGAGTAAGAGAGCGGCAGGAGATGATCCTGCTGCTTTTTTATTGAGGCGGGAAAATACATAGCAGGGGGATTTAACAAGTATGGACCATATAAGTACAGGAATGATCATCGTTCTGGTGGTTTGCGGTTTTTTGGCGGGATTCATAGATTCTGTAGTAGGAGGCGGAGGGCTGATCTCAATTCCGGCCTTGCTGTCCGCAGGCATTCCCCTTCATCTGCTGCTTGGCAGCAACAAATTGGCCGGGACGATGTGTTCGTTTACAAGCACCGCTTCGTTTGTCCGTTCGGGGAAAATCAACTTTCAGCTGCTGAAGCTGCTCATTCCCTTTTCAATTATCGGGGCGGTGGCAGGCTCCTTTACGGTTAGGCAGGTACCCTCAGAGTTTCTGAAGCCGCTCGTCATTGTGATGCTGGTTGTAATTACGATCTATACCTTATTCAAAAGGTCGTGGGGAGATGTGTCCACGTTCTCCGGCAGCAGTAAAAAAACACGTCTGATCGGCGTTATGGTGGCGTTCGTAATCGGGTTTTATGACGGATTTTTTGGTCCGGGCACCGGATCCTTTCTGATCTTTGCTTTTCTGATGCTGGGTTTTGAATTTGTAACTGCTGCCGGCAATGCCAAGGTTCTGAACTTTGCCAGCAATATTTCCAGTCTGCTCACATTTATCGCGCTTGGTTCTGTCAGCTTTTATTATGGTCTGCTGCTGGGTGTGCCAATGGTAGCTGGTGCGGTTATTGGCTCTAAGGTAGCGATCCGCAAGGGAGCAGGCTATATCCGGCCGCTGTTCATCACAGTGACTGTGATCTTGATCGGCAAGCAAATTTGGGATACGATGCACTAAAGACACACTAGCTGAGGTGATGGATAGATTGAGGATCACGTTAATACATAAAGAAGCGGCCTGGCAGCTAAGACACGAAGTCATGTGGCCGGAGCGTGAGCTGGACTACGTGAAGCTGGAGGATGACGATGCCGGCGCACATTACGGGCTGTTCGAAGGTGAACAGATGATATCGGTAGTCTCACTGTTTATAGATGGAAGTGAAGCCCAGTTCCGCAAATTTGCCACCCTGGAATCCATGCAGGGCAAAGGATATGGGAGCAAACTGCTGCATCATGTACTGAACGAAGCGGCAAGCTCCGGTGTGAAGCGGGTTTATTGCAATGCCAGAAGCCATAAAGCCTCCTTTTATCAGAAGTTTGGACTGGCTGTTACGGACCGGACCTTCACTAAAGGCGGGAAAGACTATGTGATTATGGAACTTTACTTCGATGCATCCGGAGAGAGAGAAAGAAACGGAGTGGAACAGATTAATGACTAATAAGCTATATTACGAATCCGCATATATTAAGGAATGGAAGACCGAAGTCAGCCGTATCGTGGAGAGAGAGGACGGGCTCTACCTGATTTTAAAAGACACAGCGTTCTATCCGCACGGCGGCGGACAACCCTGTGATATCGGATTTATTGATGACATTCCTGTGCTGGATGTTATTTTGGAGGAGGAAGAAGTACTCCATAAGGTTATGATCCTGCCTGACGGGCCAGGGGTAAGCTGCCGGATCGAGTGGGAGCGAAGATTGGACCACATGCAGCAGCACAGCGGCCAGCATTTGTTATCCGCTATGTTCCTTAAGCTATGTCAGGCAATGACCTTGAGCTTCCACCTGGGGAGCGATTATGCAACGATCGATATCGAGCTGCAGGAGCTGTCTGCGGACCGGATGCTTGAGGTTGAGGCAGAGGTTAACCGGCAAATCTATATGAACCGCAGCATCACCAGTTATATCGTAAATGAAGAAGAATTAGCCCGTCTGCCGCTGGTGAAGCAGCCCAAAGTAACGGAGAACATCCGGATTGTGGAGATCGAAGGAGTCGAGTATAACGCCTGTGGAGGAACTCATGTCTCGTCTACAGGGGCTATCGGCATGATTAAGCTGCTGAGATCTGAGAAACAGAAGGGCAATATCCGTGTTACTTTTAAGTGTGGTGGGCGTGCATTGGAGGAATTCAATACTAATGCCCGTATCCTTAGCGCCTTGTCCTTGAAATTTAATACCGGTAAGGATGAAATTGTAGACCGGATTGAGAAGTGGGAGCAGGAGCAGAAGCTGCTTCAAGCAGAGCTCAATGCCCTTAAAGAGCAGAACGACGGCTATGTCGCGGCTGAACTATTGGCGGCGCAGGAGCCAGGGAGCGAGATCATCGCGCAGGTTTTTGAGCAGAGGTCACTTAAAGATCTGCAGAGTCTGGCGGTTAAGCTGACGGTACTGACGGACTTGCCGGTGCTGCTGTTGTCAGCTGCCGAGAATAAAGTAGTGTTTGCCCATAGCGGAAATGCCGGGCTGTCTTGCGGAGCCTTTTTCAAAACCAACTTAGGGGAGTTCCAGGGAAAAGGCGGAGGCAGTGATAAGCTGGCTCAAGCAGGCTTTCCTACCTGGGAGCAGGCCCTGGCATTCTATGAATTTGCAAAACGGCAATAGCTGCTGAACTACATTGTTTTGGCGGAACACTTGCCGGGAAAACTAGAAAAGAACCTGAATCCTCGTTATACAAGGGTTCAGGTTCTTTTTAAGTTCTAAGTGCAGTATTGCTAGTCAACCAGGAAAAAACTACTTTTTAACTGCAGTCATGAGCATAAGAGTTAAGAAATTTTCGGTGTCGGCATTGTGAAGCTCAAAATCTGCCGTTTCTCTCCATAACGCCTTACCGTTCGGGATCTCTTCAGCGTTCGTAACCTCAACAAGGTTTGTCTTTTGCCACATATTTCTCCACCAGCTGGCGCTATGCCATGCATACATTTCCGGTTCCCATAGCGAAGCCAATCCATCCGGCAAGCCTTCCGTGAATTCCCTTGTCAACGCAGGGCATACAATCCCATACTGACCGCCTTGTTTAGCTAATCTTGCGTAATGGCTGCTGAAGTAACACTCATCGGTACCGAAGTAGTGGTAAGCATCTATACTGATTACCGCATCAAAAAAATCACTGGCATAAGGCAAACTACGGGCATCCGCTTGGATCGGGACAACCAAATCACTGACGCCTGCTTTAACAAAACGTTTATAGTTATCGCTTGCACTAAACCAAAGGTCATTGGCAAATACATTAACTCCATATTCCTTTGCCAGGATAATTGATGTAATGCCAATGCCGCACCCCATATCTAGAACGCGCATCCCAGGGGTAAACTTCATTTTTTCGCACAGCAACTCGAGAAGTCGAAGGGCATCCGGGCCTATAATATATTTACTGTTCGTTTGTTCTTCGAAATCTTTAATTAAATCATTGATCAGGTCACCGTATTTTTCTTTAAAAAGATATGTTTTCATTATTAATTCTCCTTTTTTGTAGTCCCTGTAAAGGTCATACAGAAAAAGAGCATAAGGAAGCTCTGAATCGTTTATGCCCTTTACAGGGTTAGTTAAAACTCACCTTTATTAATCGCACAATGCTCATCATATAGACACATCCTTTCACTATTATGTTATTAATTGTAATACTCCATCATCGTCCGGCACGGCGATTTATATCACAGATGACTGGGATACTATAGTTTTCTTGCTTTGACTACGAAAGTTACAGGCAGCATTTTTGCTTTTTTTGCAAAATCACTGTTATCGTTTCGCGACTGCATAATGTCGTCATCTGATTCCTCAATTAATTGCTCAAGGACAAATCCCGCTTTTGCGAGTGCGTTCAAATAGGTCGATAGTTTACGGTCCGATAAGGTTAACGTACCTTCATCAAGGGATGCGGTATACCAGGATTCATCGAAATAAGATTTCTTAAAAGCAAGCATGTTATTCTCTGCTACAACACATTTGTGTATGGGATGAGACCAGCTGAAAATAAAGACACCGTCCTTTTTCAGGTAGGAAGCGATCCGGCTAAAAGTACCCTCAAGGTCGGTGGTCCAGCCTATGGCATAAACCGAATACACGAAGTCAAAATAATTCCCCGGAATTCCACATTCATCCTCCATGGGAGAACAGATCAATTGGGCTGAAAGACCGGAGGACGTCAAAAGTTGCGATGTCTTTTTGATTTGATTTGCAGCTATATCAGTACCCCATAGTTCAGATACTCTGCGTTCCCCCATATAAAGCAAGGACTGCCCGCTTCCACAGCCTACTTCCAGAACCTTTTTTCCTGAAACATCGCCAAAAAGCTGGCACTTCTCTTCAGAGACATATGCTCCATACAAAGGAAGTGAGGTTGCTCCTAAGATTTCATTTCCTTTTGTATCCCAAAAGATGCTGTTTGTTTTATGTATAGAATTTTTGTCCATCTCGACTGTGATAACGCTACCAACTGCGCCCGCACCAATAATATTTGTTCGATAAACCGATTCCTTGTCCATACCGGTATCCTCTCCCATTAGGAATAATATGAGCTTAAGTGCATATCCCGACAATACGAACACCCGCTCTGCTGCTGCCAAGATAATGTACCATTTATCCACGTACAAATCTACCTAAAATATTCCATACTGCCCCAATTAACGAACTGGGAAGTCCCGATATATGGTAAAATTGTACGGAGAATAAGTTTGAAACCCACTGAGACCAGAGGAATACAAGCATGCCGTTGATAAAGAGTGAATAAAAAAGGAGAGTGACGAGAGATGAACAATGAAGAAAGGTTTTCGGACCGGGTCGATTCCTATTTGAAGTACCGCCCGAGCTATCCGAAAGAGGCTATTGATTATTTGTACGACTTCATAGGTTTGCGTTCGAACAGTAGAATAGCAGACATAGGTTCAGGTACAGGGATCTTTGCAAGGCTGCTTCTGGAACGCGGAAGCTATGTGACCGGGGTTGAGCCTAATCAGGCAATGCGTGTAGCCGCTGAGCAAATGTTAGAAGATTATCCGAACTTTCAGACTAGTTCCGGGTCAGCAGAATCCACAGGATTACCGGATCAGTCAGTTGAATTTATTGTATGTGCACAGGCGTTTCACTGGTTTGACCGCTTAGCCGCACAATCCGAGTTCCGCAGAATTCTACAACCGGGCGGAAAGGTAATACTGCTCTGGAATTCCCGGCTTACCAACGGTACCCCATTTCGTGAGGAGTACGATCAGCTGCTTCATACATACGGAACTGACTACGAGAAGGTTAATCATAAAAATATTTCTCAAGATATCCTTCAAGCTTTTTTCAAGGAAGGTACGATGCAAGAAGTTCGATTCAGGTTGAGTCAGGAGTTCGATTTCGAGGGTTTACAAGGCCGGCTGTTATCCTCTTCCTACAGTCCTGTCCCCGGGCACCCGAATTACGATCCGATGATGAAGGAGCTGCAGAATCTTTTTGACCGGAATAATCAGGATGGTATTGTTCCATTCGATTATGAAACTGAGATTTATTGGGGAGAAGTATAGAGACGTTCAAGACGAAATATTTGAAAAGACCTTGACTTAGAGTGGACTGTAAGACGTACACTACTATTAAGTTTATTCCGATTCAGAAAGCAATAAGTTGATGAAAACGATAACAATGCGACAAAATTGAATTAACAATCTAAATCACCAGGAGGCAATCCTATGAATTACCGCAAGCTTGGAAATACCGGTCTAACCGTCAGTGAAGTCAGCTTTGGCACTTGGGCCATTGGCGGCGACTGGGGGACAAGTCGTGACGAGGACGGACTGAAAGGGCTGTCACTCGCTATCGAACAAGGCGTGAATTTCTTTGACACTGCAGATGTTTACGGTTCAGGACATGCTGAGGAGCTGCTGGCCAAGGCTACCAAAGGTAAAGAAGATCAAATCCATATTGCTACGAAGTTTTGCCGTGCCGGCGATATTTATGATCCCGAAACTTATTCCGCACGGAGGGTTAGCGAGTATGCTGAACAAAGCCTGCGCCGTTTGCAGCGTGAAGCGATTGATCTGTATCAGATCCATTGTCCGCCGATTGAGATTCTGCGGGATGGAAGTGTATTTGCTGTATTGGATCAATTAAAGGCCGAAGGTAAGATCCGCCACTACGGCGTCAGTGTTGAAACGATAGAAGAGGGTCTGCTATGTCTGGAGTACCCGGGTGTAGAATCACTCCAGGTTATCTTTAACCTGTTCCGTCAACAGCCTGCGCTTGAACTGCTTCCGCGGGCCGAAGCTCAGGGAACCGGGATTCTGGTACGTCTGCCGCTTGCCAGCGGGCTGCTTACCGGGAAGTTTGGGAAGGACAGCACCTTCCAGCCGAATGATCACCGCAGCTTCAATGCAAATGGTGAGCAGTTCAATGTCGGGGAGACCTTTGCTGGTCTACCGTTCGTCAAGGGCGTGGAGCTGGCCTCCCAATTGGAGTGGATCAGTGAAGGGCGGGGCAATATGGCAAGAGCATCGATGCGCTGGATTCTTGATCATTCTGCTGTCAGCTGCATCATCCCAGGCTTTAAGAATGAAGCTCAGGTTACTGATAATCTGGCAGCGGGGGAAGTGCCATCCTTTACAGCTGAAGAAATGCAGCGTTTGAGCCGGTTTTACAGCAGTGATGTAGCTCCTCACATCCGCGGGGGTGTATAGATCAGAGGTTATGACAAGAAATACAACCATTGGTCTGCTTGCGCATGTCGATGCGGGAAAAACAACCTTTGCAGAGCAATTGCTCTACCAGACGGAGGCGATCCGCAGCCGGGGACGGGTGGACCATAAAGATACTTTTTTAGATACACATGACATTGAAAAAGCGCGCGGGATCACGGTATTTGCTGATCAGGCTGAATTTAGCATGGGAGATTCGCGTTACTTTTTGCTGGACACGCCGGGTCATGTCGATTTCTCGCCGGAGATGGAGCGCGCTCTCCAAATTCTGGACTATGCCGTGGTCATTGTAAGTGCCGTTGAGGGAGTAGAAGGTCACACAGAAACGGTATGGCAGCTGCTTCGGCGGCATGACATACCGACTTTCTTTTTTATCAACAAAATTGACCGTACGGGCGCCGATCCGCAGCGGGTACTAGCCGAAATCCGCCAGCAGCTTAGCAGAGATGCCGTTATGCTGCCTGACCTGGAAGCTGCCGGAGCAGGTGAAGAGCTACAGGCATTTATGGCTGAACGTGATGAACAGCTGTTTGAGGCTTATCTCGGCGGAAGCCTGAGTGATTCTGCATGGCAGGAAGCGCTCATCACGATGGTTAAACAGAGTAAGATCTTCCCGTGTATGGCGGGTTCTGCGCTGCTGGATATAGGTATGGATAGCTTTCTCCGAAATCTCGAAGCATTAACGAGCACCGGATATGATCACCGTCTGCCTTTTGCCGGAAGGGTCTATAAGATCCGTCATGATGAGAGAGGTACACGGATTATCTATATAAAAGCACTGCAAGGCGTACTCAAAGCAAGAGAGGAACTGACTTACGGCCGTGCCGGGGAAGTGATCACAGAGCGGATTACCGGAATCCGCAGAATTTACGGGGCAAAGACAGCTGCTGCAGATTGGGGGGCTGCCGGTGAACTGTTTGCAGTTACTGGACTTACATCCGCCATGCCTGGTGAAGGCGTTGGGGCGTTGCAGGATCACCTGAGCAGTGAGCTGATGCCTACTTTGAAAGCTAAAGTGAATTTTGCTCCGCCAGTCCACCTTAAGGAGGTGCTTCATGCCTTCCAGCAGCTGGGTGCAGAAGACCCGTCACTCAATGTCAGCTGGGATGAAGCGCTGCAGGAGCTGCATATTCATGTCATGGGACAAATCCAGCTGGAGATTCTGGATCAGATCCTGCGCGAACGGTTCCGCATTCCGGTGACCTTCGGTGATCCGGAAATTCTGTATCTGGAGACGATCACAAATACGGTCTACGGCTGCGGCCATTTTGAGCCGCTAGGACATTATGCAGAGGTGCATCTTAAGCTTGAATCCGGTGAACGCGGCAGTGGAATCTCTGTTTATAATGAGTGTCATCCGGATGACTTATCTGTTGGCTACCAGCGCCAGATTGTGCAGGTTCTCCAGGATAACGGCCATCACGGCCTGCTTACCGGATCACCGCTGACCGATCTTCGCATCACTTTGCTGAGCGGAAGAGCCCACAATAAGCATACTTCCGGCGGGGATTTCCGGGAAGCGGCTTTCCGCGCCTTACGCCAAGGGCTGGAGCAGGCGGAGAATATACTGCTGGAGCCGGTCTATGACCTCAAGATCAGGATAAATAGCGATTATGTGGGCAAAGTAATGGCAGATATCCAGCAGGCAAGCGGAAGCTTTGCAGCACCTGAAATAACAGATCAGATGGCTGTCATTACCGGTACGGTACCGGTTGCGACCTTTATGAATTATTCGGTCAGATTAGCTTCAATGACACAGGGTAAAGGCTCCTTATCGCTAAAGGTATCAGGGTATCAGAGCTGCCATCAGACGGTGAGTGTGATTGAGCACAAACAGTATGATAAAAATGCGGATCCTGCTTATAGTTCAAATTCGATTTTTTGTGCGAAAGGACAAGCCTATTCGGTTCCCTGGGATGAAGCAGAACGGCATATGCACGTGAAGCTGCAGCGGTAAATTCTGAAGTCCTGAATGCTTCAGGACATATGTCCTTTCTTCAGCGTCTGATGTTGCTTTACTCTTACATTAGAGCAAAGCCAAGATTTCGAGGGGGATATTCATGACTGCAATGATAGACAAGATCGCTTGGATTCATATCGTGGAGGGTAAAGTATTAGCTGCACGTTCCCATGGCAAAGATACCTATTATTTTCCCGGCGGCAAGCGTGAAGCCGGTGAAACCGATAACGAGACCTTAATCCGCGAAATTGAAGAGGAATTAACGGTCCGCATTCAGCCGGACACCATTCAGCTGTTTGGCAAATTTGCCGCTGCGGCACATGGTAAAGAGTCAGGCGTACAAGTCCAAATGACCTGTCTGACCGCGGATTATAGCGGGACATTAGCTCCGGCGGCGGAAATCGCTGAACTGGCATGGCTCAGCTATCAGGACAGGGAGAAGGTATCTGCTGTCAGCCAGCTTATTTTTGACCGGTTGCATGAAATGCAGCTGCTTCTCTAATTGGATTACTATCCATATGGCCCGTTTCAGCCTGTTAAGGCTTGAAACGGGCTTTCGTTTACTTATGTGGCTGATCTGCAAATTGCAATTTAGGACATATGTCCTTCACGGATTACGCAGGATGTCATTTAATTAAAGCAGAGAACACATAGAGGAGAGAGAAGTATATGAAAGGAATTATATTTGCCTTCATTGCAGGAGCTTGTATAACGCTGCAAGGGGTTGCGAACGCGCGAATCAGCCAGGATATCGGTACATGGCAGGCGGCGACGATAACCCAGCTTACCGGGTTCATTATGGCGCTGGCGATTCTGCTGATTGTGCGGGATGGCAAGAAACAGGGCTTAAAAAAAGTAAAACCCTTATATCTGACCGGAGGCGGACTGGCCGCATTCATTATTTTCAGTGAAGTGACAGCCATTCAGAACATTGGAGTCACCTTTACCATTTCTGCGCTGCTGATTGCCCAGCTGTTTCTGACCTTTCTGATTGACATTAACGGCTGGTTTGGTGTGGCTAAGCAAAAAATGCGGCTGCCGCAATTCCTTGGCATCGGGATGATGATTGTCGGTGTCATTATTCTCAAATTCTGAGACACAGCTGGAGGTGAAGCTCTGCGATGAAAGAAATTCAAGACCGCCAGCAGGTAGATTCCTATTTACGGAATTATCAGCTGGAAGCGATTTTTACAGGGCTGTTAAGTGAGCATTTATCACTCTACAGTTTTGATCAGGGCGAATGCATCTGTTCCAAAGGAGATCCTTCAGGAACGCTATATATACTGGTTAAAGGCAAGCTGAAAGTTTACACGACAACAGCCGAAGGTAAAACGCTGATTATCTCCTTTAAGACACCGCTTGAGGTCATTGGAGATGTTGAATATATTCAGGGGACTGAGATGATAAACACTGTTGAAGCTGTATCTCCGGTGCATATGCTTGGCATCTCCTACGGCTGGCTGCAGAAATACGGCAAGACTAACCCCACACTGCTGCAGTTTCTGCTGGAGATTATCACGCAGAAGTTCTACCGTAAATCGGATTTTCTGAGCCTCAATCTGCTGCATCCGGTGGAGGTGCGGCTGGCCAGTTACCTGTTGTCCATCAGCTTTGATGAAACAGATCCTTCTTTTACCGGTCAACTGGAGACGATCAACCTGGTGGATACGGCCAACTTCATCGGAACCAGCTATAGACATTTGAACCGTGTGCTGCAGAAATTCTGCCGGGACGGACTGACCGAGCGCAGCAAAGGGGTCATTCTAGTAAAAGACCGGAACGGACTCAGTGCTATCGCCCACCGTAATATTTATGAATAACAAATCCATGAACTAAGGAGTTTTTGCTAAATGATAATTGGACTACTATTGGCATTATTTGCGGGATCGCTGGTAAGCCTTCAGAATATTTTTAACAGTAAAGTGAATGAACATACGGGATCATGGACCACTACCACACTAGTCCTGGGCATGGGCTTCATCGCTTCCCTGATTATGGGACTGATTACGCAAGGAACTGGCATGTTTACACTGCAGCATATGCAGGCCTGGTATTGGTTCAGCGGAGTTATCGGCGTTGGAGTCGTAATCTGCCTCGTGCAGGCTACCAAGCTGCTGGGTGCTACTTATGCGATTTCCATTGTACTGACCTCTCAGCTGGGATTCGCGCTGTTATGGGATTCTTTAGGCTGGCTGGGTCTGACAAAGGTTCCGTTCTCCCTCAATCAGCTGCTGGGTGTTCTGGTCATCGTTGGCGGCATTCTGGTCTTTAAATTAGGCGGAGGCCGTGAGGCTGAGCCAGAGGATAAAGTGAACCCCGGCCAGCGGCGGCAGGCCCTGCATATGGATTAAGCCATCTTGACCTGAAAAACCCAGAGTCTCCTGAAACTAAGGAAGCTCTGGCTTATATTTTTGTGTCTAACGGCGCTGCCGACTACACTTGTCCCAAGGAAGCTGCTTTGCTGCCGTGAAGCAGGCTTTTCCATTTCGCATATACCGCCCAGGCCTCGCCATTATCGAGCAGATGCTTGCAGGTGTACACGCCTTCTTCAATGGAATTCACCTTGCCGGCAAGAAAGAGTCTGGCTCCGCCGTTTAACAGGGTCTGGTTGTAAAAGGCCATGTGCCCGCCGCCCTGGAGGACTTCTTCCGCAGTTTGCAGCTGGCGTAGGGCCGTCCATTCCAGCTCAGGAACTTCCGTTTCCAGTCCAAGGGACTCCGGATCAATAATATCCAGCTGGGCCTGGCCCCTATTGATGGTGTATACCCGGTTTGGACGGTCGATGTAGAGATCCTCGGAGCCTTCAACCCCCTGGACAATCAGCCCTTTTTGATACCCAAGCTTAATGATCAGTCTGGAGAGGCGGTCAAATACGGTATTATGATAAATCCCGAATACGATATAAGGGGAGCAGGAATAGTCAATCAGCTTCTCTGCGGTATTCAGGATGGTTCTCATTCCAATATCCTCTCTAAGCGGTCGGAGCGCACCGAGCGGGGGACACCAGTCTTCAGCTTTGGCGAACAGTACGCCGCTGCCTGCTGCCGCTTCAATGGCATCCCCCGGTGTCAGCCTGGAAATATCTATGCCGGATTCTTGAATGATATCCTGCAAGGTAACGCCCCATTTGGGCGGAAGTGAAGCTGTACTATGCAGGGTAACCGGCACACCTGCAGCGGATAGCACAAACGCTGTTGGAAAAGTTGCGATGAAGGAATGCTTCCGCCCGTCATAAGGTCCTGCGCAATCGAGTCCCTGAAGCACCGGTTCACGGCGGGCAAGCTTACGGCAGACAGCTACAAAGGCTTCCAGCTCTTCAATACTCTCCAGCTTGATCCGTTCAGCGATCAAAAAGGCTCCGATCTGGACAGGGGAGGCCGTCTGCCCCAGGATCGCTTCTGCTGCAATGAGCGCCTCATCGTAGCTCAAATCCCGCGCACCGCGTTTGCCTCTGGCGACTTCTTTTAGAATATTAATCATATCGGATTCTCCTTAAGTTTGATCCTGCAGCAGCTGATAGACTTTGACGATGGAAGTGGCTACATCCACCATACGTTTACGCTCGTTCATCGCTTGCTTACGCAAAAGGTCGTAGGCTTCGGATTCACTGATGTTTTTGGCTTTGGACAGAATGCCCTTGGCCATGTCGATCCATTTGCGTTCCTCGATCCGCGCAAGCAGCTGTTCCTTCTCTTTCAGCCACTGATGACGCTCGAAGCACTGTCTGGAGCTGAAATGAAGAATCCAATGGATCTCCTGGGCCAGCATAGAAGGGGAGAGAATACCATCCACCATAATATCATCTCCGCAGGCAGAGACGGATAAGTTAGCGGTAGATGAGGTGCACCACCACAGAACCGGGGCGATTTTGTGGCGGATAAGCTTTTCTCTCCAGAGATTAATCTCGGTAATCGGCATATTCAGTATGAAGGCGTCAATATCCCGGATCATTCCAACAGCCTGCTCCTGGTTAGTGGCTACTCCGACCACGTACCCGCAGGACTTAAGAATGCCGTCCGGACTCTGTGTTGAGCGCGCCTCTATGTCGTTCTCTGTTTTGCCGTTATGAATCAAGAGCAGGGAATGCATAGCGTGACGCTCCTTTTAGATCGTAATGATCGAGGCATAATAGCTGAAGTATACCGCCAATTAATTAGATGTTATATTATATAACACAAAACACCCCGTTTTGTCGATGGATTTAAATATTTAAAATTTATATGTCATAATTATTGACGTATAGCGAGGTGCTGTAGTATAGTCGATTTAACAAATTCATTATTACGGCGAGTACAACGATGTATTCGGTCGAAGCGGCAATGGCGCCTGCTCTCACAATATCGCAACGGGAAAACTATTTTTCCGGGCGGGGTGAAGCGGGCTATTTCTGTTGTCTACATGGAGAGGGGAGAGAGAGACATATGTCTACTTTACGCAAAAAACTGGTCATGGTCGGCAATGGAATGGCGGGGGTAAGAGCGATCGAGCATTTATTGAAATTAGCCCCGGAGGCTTATGAAATTACAATATTCGGTGCAGAACCGCATCCCAATTATAACCGGATTATGCTGTCCTCTGTCCTTGCAGGCGGAGCTTCTATGAACGATATCATCATTAATGATCTGGAGTGGTATCACAGCAATGGCATCCGGCTTTATACAGGACATACCGTAACCTCCATCGATACCCGCCAGAAAAAAGTGTACACGGATAAAGGTATAGAATCCAGTTATGACGAGCTGATCCTGGCCACCGGTTCTAATCCGTTCATGCTGCCGCTGCCTGGAGCTGAGAAGGAGGGTGTGATCGCATTCCGCGATATTAAGGACACCCAAATCATGCAGGAAACAGCGAAGACCCACCGGAAAGCGCTGGTAATCGGCGGCGGTCTGCTGGGACTGGAGGCAGCCAGAGGGCTTTTGCATCTGGGGATGGAGGTATCCGTTGTCCATATCCATGAGTATATTATGGAACGTCAATTGGATGAAGCAGCATCCGTGATGCTCCGCAAAGAGCTGGAAGAGCAAGGGATGAAGTTCCTTCTGAAGAAGCAGTCTGAAGCCATCCTCGGCAAAAAGAGAGTGAAGGGCCTGCTGTTTGCCGACGGAGAAATTGCAGAAGCGGACCTGATTGTAATGGCCGTGGGCATCAAACCGAATGTTGAACTGGCCCGCAAAAGCGGGATTGAGGTCAACCGCGGGATTATTGTGAATGATTATATGGAAACAAACACTCCCGGCGTATATTCCGTAGGGGAATGTGCAGAACACCGGGGGATCGCATATGGGCTGGTTGCTCCATTATATGAACAAGGAGCTGTTCTCGCCAAAAGACTGGCGGGGGTACAGACCGAAGGATATGCAGGTTCCATCACCTCAACCAAGCTGAAGGTTTCCGGGGTGGATGTATTCTCAGCAGGCCAGTTTACGGAACAGCCAGGTTCCAGGGCACTCCGCTACCAGGATGAGATCGAAGGAGTCTATAAGAAGCTGGTGATTAAGGATGACAAGCTGGTAGGCGCAGTGTTGTTCGGAGACACGGGAGACGGGGCGCAGCTGTTCTCGATGATTAAGAATCATGAGAATATTAAAGGGATGGAAAAAGAGCTTCTGCTCGGCGTATCTTCAGATGCGCTGGCATCACCAAAAGGGAACCGGCTGGAAACGATGGCTGATGATGAGATTATCTGCGGCTGCAACGGCGTCTCTAAAGGCGCAATTGCCGAAGCGATACAATCCGGCGGGTGCACCAGTGTTGGAGCGATCAAAGCCTGCACGAAGGCTTCTGCTTCCTGCGGCGGCTGCAAGCCGCTGGTGGAAGGATTGCTTCAATTATACGCAGGGGATAATGCTGTAACGGTGAAGGAAGGCATTTGCGGCTGCACCACGCTTGGACGTGATGAGATTGTTGCCGAGATCAAGCGCATGGAGCTGAAGACGGTCAAGGAAGTAATGAATGTACTGGACTGGAGCAATGATGAAGGCTGTTCGAAATGCCGTCCTTCCCTGAATTATTATCTGGGCATGCTGTGGCCGGAAGAATATATCGACGAAAAGGAATCCAGATTTACGAACGAACGTTATCACGCCAATATTCAAAAAGACGGAACCTATTCCGTAGTGCCGCGGATTTACGGCGGGGTTACGACACCAGCCGATCTGATCAAAATCGCTGAGGTTGCCGCAAAATTCGATGTTCCCATGGTGAAGTTCACCGGTGGACAGAGATTGGATCTGCTCGGCGTTAAGAAAGAGGATCTGCCGAAGATGTGGGAGGAACTGGATATGCCATCCGGCCATGCCTACGGCAAGACACTCCGGACCGTCAAGACCTGTGTGGGCTCTACCTTCTGCCGGTTCGGTACCCAGGATGCAATCGGCATGGGAATCCGGCTGGAGAAAGCCTTCGAGCGGCTCAACACTCCGGCCAAGGTGAAACTGGCAGTATCCGGCTGCCCGCGTAACTGTGCAGAAGCAACAATCAAGGACTTCGGAGTTGTTGCGATCGATGGAGGCTGGGAGCTGCATATCGGAGGCAATGGCGGTGTGCATGTCCGGGCCACGGATCTGCTCTGCGTAGTGAAAACAGATGACGAAGTGCTGGAATGGGCCAGTGCATTCCTTCAATATTACCGGGAAAATGCCGGATGGAATGAGCGGACCGCCCAGTGGGTTGAGCGAGTAGGGCTGGACAGCATCAAGCAGGCGCTTGATGACAGGGAAGAGCGGCTTGCCCTGAAGGAGCGGATTGAAGCAACCCTGAGATTGACGAGCGACCCTTGGAAGCAAATTGTAAATGAGCCGGAGCTGCGCAAAAATTTCGAGCCGATTTCACAACCTGAGACGGTATAAGGAGGCCCTACCATGACAATGACCAAAATGCTCGTAGGAAATGTAAATGAAATCGATATTAAAGGGTCCCGGAAGCTGCTTGTGGGGAATACCGAAATCGCCTTATTTCGACTAACAACAGGAGAGGTTCTGGCTATTGAGAATAAATGTCCCCACAAAGGAGGCGCTTTGTCCGAGGGTATGGTCTGCGGATCAAGAGTGCATTGTCCGCTCCACGACTGGCGGGTTGATCTGCACAGCGGCAACGTTCTTACTCCGGATACAGGCCATGTGAAGACCTATGAGGTAGAAATTGACCCTGAAAGCGGCAGCATCTATCTGACAATATAGTTATTAAACATAGTAGAGGAGGGGATAATATGCATGATTATGGGAATATAGAGACAGTCAAGCTGGCCTCGCTGGAGGACAGATTATGAAACAGGGCAGCATATCTATCGTCGGTGCAGGCCCGGGTGATCCTGAGCTGATCACAGTCAAGGCCATGCGCCGCATTCAGGCGGCAGATGTTATTCTGTATGACCGCCTTGTGAACGAAGAATTGCTGGACTATGCATCAGTTGACTCGATCCGCATCTATTGCGGGAAAGCTCCAGGCCAGCATTCCATGTCCCAGGAATCCATCGAGCGGGTGATGATTAATCACGCTGCAGCAGGAAGCCATGTGGTCCGCTTAAAGGGAGGAGATCCGTTCGTTTTTGGCAGAGGCGGGGAAGAAGCGCTCGCCGCCGCCGCTGCTGGAATACCGTACGAGATCATTCCCGGGATTACTTCGGCCATTGGCTCAGCCGCTTCCGCCGGTATTCCGCTGACCCACCGTGGACTGGCCGCCTCATTCGCCATCGTGACCGGCAGCCGCTGTCAGGATGCGGCTGCTCCTGTCCGCTGGGATACATTGGCCCATAGTGTGGATACTTTGGCAATTTATATGGGTGTCAGCCGGTTAAGCGAAATCTGCGGGCAGCTGATGAAGCATGGCAAAGATCCTCAGACTCCGGTTGCCTTAATCGAGAACGGAACTACCTCAGGAGAGCGGACGGTCACCGGAACGCTCGCCAATATCGGTAAACTGGCGGCAATGATGAAGATCCATAATCCGGCAATGATTATCGTCGGAGAAGTAGTTAATGTAAGAGAGCAGCTGCTAAGTTTGGAACATGCGGCCCGTTCACAGATCGGTTGAGCCGGGAATGTCAAAAAGATAGTGCGTGCGGTCACACGGGTGTAAGGTGCAGCGGGGTTATATTTGCGGTATACTCTATTCACTGACTGCACTGTTCCAAGGAGGTAACAATCTATGCACATTCAACTCGATACACTGACTACTGACCGGCTTCATAAGAGTCTTGCCGGCCAGCCGGGATCCTTCAAGCTGTTCTATGATACGGAAGACTGCGGCTGTAATGGCGTGCTGGTGATTCAGATTATTAATGAGCCAAACGCAACTGATATCGTATTTCAGCAAGAACCGTTTACGTTTCTCTGTGACCGTCAGCAGGAATCCTTGTTCGATGAGGTCATGCGGCTGGAAGCGGAAGAGAATTATCCCTCTTACAAGCTAACCAGTGATTCCACGCTGTTCGGGAGCAATATCAGGGTAAGGGACACGCGACAACAAACGGTAAATTAAATAGTGAAACATCACTCAGCAAATCCCGTTTGCCGGAATCATGGGCAGACGGGATTTTTGCATAGTCAGGGGGCGCATTAGGAATGAACCAGGAGCTTTTGAAACCACTTCTCAAAGAGGTCGTACTGATTGATATATTCTAATCATGCGAGGTGTTGTACTTGGGTATTGAGAGGCAAATTGTAATCACTTCAAAAGGAAGGCTGCAATATAACATCAGAGGTAACGGAAGTCCGGCGATTGTATTGATTAATGGCGGCTCGGGACCTATTGAAGGATGGATGAGGATTCTGCCGCAACTTGCGAATTTATCATCTGTATTTTGCTATAACCGCTTTGGTGTTGCAGGAAGTGACAAACCTCAAGAACCCCAAGACGGACTGACCATAATTGAAACCTTGCGCGAAGCATTAAAGTTAATTCGTCTTGAACCTCCATATTTATTGGTGGGACATTCCTTGGGTGGATTATATGCAAATTTGTATGCCCGGCAATACCCGAATGAAATAGCAGGGGTTGTATTTCTTGAATCCAGTCATCCGAAAGACATTGAGCTGGAGGCGTACCAAGGAAAGGTAATCAAGAGGATCAATAAGATGTTGTCGGTATTCGATTCCTTATCACCATCTAAGAAATTCAATGAAGTCAATTTTGTAAAGCAAACAGTACAACAAATCCTTACTTCCAAAGCGTTTCCGGACATACCGGTATGTGTAATAAGCGGGGAGAAAAATAGTAAAATGATGCCGGAGACCGTCCGCACTAAACGACTGGAGCATCAATTGGAGCTACTCACTTTATCCGCAAAGAGCAAACACTTCCCTGCTAAAAATAGCGGACATTTTCCACAGTTCTCAGAACCCCAAATCGTTGTTAACGCAATTAAGGAATGTTGGGAGCAATTATAGTACATTTCCCCCAGCATCCTTGATGAAGTTTTTCTTCAAAATTCATTCATACTATAATTAATTTTAAATTAATTACTCAAATTAAGTTTTGATCCTGTAATAAACCATGTGCACATAGAAGGGGAAGACAGATGAAGTTTATAGGACTGGATATTGGTACCACATCAATCACCGGATTGATCTATGACCTGGAGCAGAAGACTGTTGTCTGCTCCGTCACCGACGACAGCGGCACCGGCACAACGGAGCACAGAGAAGAGTGGGAACGGCTTCAGGATCCCGAATCTATTATTGAGAGAACCCGTCAGATTCTTGAACAGCTCTATCTCATGGAGGAGGAAATAATTGGCATTGGCCTAACCGGACAGATGCACGGAATTGTCTATACGGATAGCAGGGGGCAACATGTCAGTCCTTTATACACATGGCAGGACGGCAGAGCTGGTCTGCCAATTGATGGCGGCTCTTCTTATGCACAGAAGCTGAGTGAGACTACAGGCTATACCGTTGCTCCGGGTTACGGGCTTGCTACTCACTACTATAATATCCATAATGGGCTCGTTCCGGCTGCAGCGGTTAGCTTCTGTACGATTGCTGACTATGCCGCACTCCGGCTGACAGGAAGCCGGTCGCCTTTAATCGATCCAACCCAAGCTGCTGGTATCGGGTGCTACAGTTTTGATAATAGAGGTTTTGACTATGCAGCGATTAAACGGGCTGGAATAGATACGGGGCTGTTGCCTCAGGTGGTACCTTCCGGTACGGTGATTGGTTTCACGACAAGCGGAATTCCGGTGTACTGCTCGCTGGGGGATAATCAGGCCAGCTTTCTCGGCAGTGTTCCGGTTCCTGATGAATCGGTATTGCTTAATATTGGTACGGGAAGCCAGCTTTCCGTTCTGCTGCCTGATGGTGAGTACCCGTTAGAGGGGATGGAGATACGGCCTTTTCCCGGCGGAGGCAGGCTTGCGGTCGGTGCTGCGCTCAGCGGAGGGAAATCCTATGCCCTGCTGGAACATTTTTTCCGGGAGCTAATTACCGCCTACACGGGGGAGGCGCCTGGAAAACTGTACACCTTCATGGAGCAGCTTCTAAGCGATAGAGAAACTCCAGGAAAAGAATTGAGAGTGAATACACAGTTTCTCGGCACACGTACGAACCCGGAAGTGCGCGGCAGCATCGGGCAGATTTCGCTGGATAATTTCACTCCAGCCCATCTGGCTCATGGATTCCTGCAGGGAATGATTGATGAGCTGCACGCATTCTATACGACACTTACTAGTATAACGGGTAGCGCTTATAAGCATATGATAGGGTCCGGCAATGCACTGCGTGCCAATGCTGTGTTATGCGCAAAAGCGCAGTCCACTTTTAAGCTGCCGCTGGCTCTTAGTTATTCACCTGAAGAAGCTGCGGTTGGAGCAGCACTCTATGCTGCCGTAGGGGCTGGCGGAGTAGAAAGCTTCTCCGAGGCCGGTCAATATATCGGCCTGGAGCTGCCAGCAGACCCTAGAATATGAGGATGAGAAGCGGCGGCTTTATTTTAAATCCGTATCCGTATATCCGGCCCAGCAGCAGCGCTGAAAGCTAGCAGATTATTTCAGCATGGAAAAGTCCAAATGATACGTGATGGATTGTTCTTCATCCAAAATAACGGGTATAATTCAGAACCATCTAGCCCTTTCCTTAAGGCAGATGGTGGAATCCATGCTATCTGCTGCGCTTAATGAACAAGATGAGGAACAATTAACTATAAGGATATCTGGGTGAAGTGAGTAAATGGGAAGGCCATCCTTCGGGGGATGACCTTTTTTGGATGAAACCCGGTCAACTTGCACCGTCAGGTTATACTTCTGTAATCACCTGCTGCTCATTCCATTTTTGCAGGATATAGCTTTTGATTTGCTCTGCTACTTGGGCCGGTGGGGTAGAGGAGGTGTCAATTATAGGCATCGGCGGATTATAGTCAGTGTCCGCATGGTCGAGAAGCCACTGGGCAAATTGCTCATGCTGCTTCAGCATATCCTCTGTCCACATGGCATTATCCTCACGTCTGCGAAGCCGGGAACTGCGGGTTTCATCATCACAATGCAGATTAATGAAGCAGACTTCACTAAAGTTATCGTAGGTATCACATTTTTCGGCATCCCAGGTCATAAACGTTCCGCAAATAATTGTACCTCTCCCTGACTTCGCCACGGCATTGGCAAAATGCAGCAGCAGATTGTACCTGTCCTGATATTCCAGCTTGTCAGCGGTTGTACCGAAATTATCCTGATCCGTACTAAACACTACAAATTCGGGGAGTATCCTTCTTAGTTCATGCATTACAGTTGTTTTTCCTACACCACTGGCACCTGTGATAATGAATAACGGTAATTTCTGTGTCATGATTGAGTACTCCTTATTAATTCTGTTCATCTTTATCACCACGATTGTAAAAGTATGCTTAATTATATCTCAATTGGAGTATCCTGGGTATACAGAAAGCCTGTTATGCAAAAAGACGCCCAAGCAGGCGTCCTTGTGACTACTCTATAGCTATGTAGATCTCAATTTCTGTGTTTGCCGGATCGTAGTTTCTGGTGTCATAAAGCTCGAAATCTCCCGTGTAAGTTCTGACCTCCGCTGATTCCTTGAAATAATCCCATATTTCTTGCCAGGCTTCTGCAACGACTTCATACACCGGGCCTTTTCGTGTTTTGAATACAAGGTACTTGCTCTCGGGTATAAACACAACCTCAAAATTGTTGTCGTCCCGCGCGCGCTCATCGTTAATTTCATGTCCAATTAAGGTGGTATAAGACCCGGTTGCATCACTTTCATAATCGGTATACAGCGCGTAAATATAATGCGGATTTCTAATCCCGGTCAAGGTTGAGAGCTTGCTCTGAAAGTAAGTTTCCCATAGCTTTGGCAATCGTCCAGCTGTTCCTGCTTCATCTGCGTTGGTAGTGCGCACTGTTACACCTGTAAGCGTCAGCTTTTGTTCCTGCGTGATATAAGTACTCATTATCTGCATCCTCTCCTTACAACAAATTATACAGGGAGTAAGTTGACTGCGTTCTGTCAGGTTTAGGAGAGATGGCTGCAGAATTGATTAATTGAATGGCAAAAGTCTATAATAGCTACTATATCTGTTCAACCCTTGTATCAGAAAGTAGGTCCACTATGAAAGCCGTAATGCTGTTTCTTTTGGGAATTGTGCTGTTAATTTTCACCTGTGCCGCCAATTCAACCTTTTGGAGTACAGGTGTGCTGCCGTATTTCCACTGGACACCCTCACCGGATTATCATCATTTGCTCGTGATGGATCTTTATCACACCAAGGCTTATATTATCCGGAAAATCGGGCATTTCTCCGGGTTTTGCATATTCGGGATTCTGCTCTACCGTATTACTAGAAGCTATGGGAAAAGCATTTTTTGGTCCATTATATTTGCTGTGACGACTGAAATATTTCAGCTGTATTTTGGACGCGACGGAAGGCTGTACGATATGGTTATCGACTCCGCCGGTATCCTGACCGGAATGATCCTCCTGGGACTGATGAAAAGCTGGCCTAGAACTAGCGGATTAATAAGCCGGCGCAGCTAAGTCAGTTAATTATGTGCTTAGGCTGTTATTAGGCTGTTAAAAAAGGGGAACTCCTGTAAAAGGAATTCCCCTCTTTGCTGTACCGGCTGAACTTCGTTTATCTTGGCGTAACGGTGAACCGGAAGGAATAAGGCCGGTTGGCAGGCAAAGTGAACTCGGCATGCGTCGGGGCACCCCAGCTGTCATCGCCTCCGACACCCATTTGCTTGTAATTCACCCGCAGCACGGTTTTGTCTGAAGCCGGCAATTTGTACACATGATCACTTGCTTCCAGTTCGTCCGGGGTCCACGGTAATGCGTTAACCTCAATCGGAACCGTACCCTCGATATGGAAGCCGGGTCCGTTCACGCCTTCTGTAAGAGAAGCATATCTGACATCTGTTTTATTGCCGGATTCCTGAGGACGGAGATAAGGGGTGAATTGTTCAATGACTTTTCCGCTATATCGTCCAATTGCAGCGCCGGTATTTCTGTCCCAATGGTTCTCGTGTGGTCCGCGCCCGTACCAGGAGATGGTATCGAGTCCGCCGTCCAGCACGAACATCATGCCAAATTCAGGGATTTCCGGCAGATCACTGCCTCCCGGGTTCAAGTCCTGCGTGATCTCTATTGATCCATCTGTCCGGATCTCATATTTCACCCGCAGAATGGAGTCAGGATTCGTGAACAGGAGATAGGTAGCGGATACAAAGCAGCGGCTGCCCTCCGTATGACAGTTGAAATCGATCAAGCTCTGGGAGGAGGAGGCTTCTTTCCAGACGGCGCAGCGTTTATCCAGGCCGTTACCGAGGTCATTATCCGTGACGGCCCGCCAGAAATTCGCTCTTGCAGGCTGAAGTAAACGTTCCTGACCGGCAGTCTGATAGGAGTACAATTCCCCGGTCGTTGTATTGAAGGCTAGAGAGAAGCTATCGCCTGAAACGGTGACGGCGTTTTCTTGTTCGGCAATGTGAAGTGCACCGCTTGTGGATACCGCACGGCTGGATGCTAACCAGGGCACTAGAACAAACTGTTCCCAGGCCATCTCATGATTGGCTTCTGACCATGAGGTTTCTTCAGGCTGGGTAAAGGAAATAGTCAGCACCGCTTCTTTACCATTGACCAATTCATTCAGCTCATAAGGAATGATAAATTCGACCGTTTCGCCAGGTGCTGCACCAACCCGCATAGTGCCTTCTTGGGTGGTTTCGCCATCCCGGGCGATTCGCCACTCCAGGCTGTACTCTTCGATATTGGTAAACAAGAAGGTATTGCGGAGCTGGAAGTGCCCTTTTTGCAAATCCAAGGCCGAGATTTTGATGCTCTGATAGCATTTCTTCACTTCAAGCAGTTTCGGAGTTACTGTACGGTCCGCAAACAATAAGCCGTTGCCGCTAAAGTTTCCGTCATGCGGGGTTTCACCAAAATCTCCGCCGTATGCCAAGTATTCAATACCTTCCGCTGTGGTAGTGCGGATCGCCTGATCAACCCAGTCCCAGATAAAAGCGCCCTGAATAATATCATATTTATCAAACAGCTCTGTATAGAGATGGAGTCCGCCGCACGAGTTGCCCATCGCATGGCTGTATTCGCACAGAATATAAGGCTTTTGCGGGTTGTTTTTGGCATACTGCTCCACTTCGTTCGGTTTAATGTACATGGTGGATTCGATATCGCTGGCTGCCTCTGATGGTCTGTAGTGGAAAATGCCTTCATAGTGAACAGGCCGGGTCGGATCGGCTTCTCTCAGGTAATCATGCATGGCAAGGAAGTTATCGCCCCCGAAGGATTCGTTGCCCAGGGACCATATGATCACGGATGGATGATTCTTGTCTCTTTGCATCATGGAATTGCAGCGGTCGATGACATTGGCACGCCATTCCGGTCTGCTAGCGGGAATATTGTAATCATGAAGCTCCTGCTGGCCATACCGCCAGGAACCATGTGTCTCCAGGTTTGTCTCATCAATCACATAGAGGCCGTATTCATCGCACAGCTCATACCATACAGACTGGTTAGGGTAGTGGGAAGTCCGTACAGCATTGATATTATGGGATTTCATGAGCTGAATATCGCGGATCATATCTTCTTTGGACAAGGCGCGGCCAGTGTCGCAGGAAAATTCATGGCGGTTGGTGCCTTTCAGCACAATCCGTTTGCCGTTGATTTTCATCAGACCGTCTTTGATCTCAAACGTGCGGAAACCAACCTTACAGCTTACAGCTTCCTGCAGTTGATTCTGATCGTCCATAACCGTAATGAGCAGGGTATATAAATAAGGCTTCTCCGCACTCCACTTCTTAGGGCGTTCGATGTGTGCTGCCAGCTTAAGCTGCTGAACCTCGCCATCAACAAATGTAATATCCGCCGACAACGGCTGTTCAAAGACTGGCTGTTTTTGGTCATCCAAGAGCTGGACTTGAACAGAATGAGGACTAAGCTCATGGTTGAAATAATTTTCAAGCTGCAGCTTCACCTTCAGTTCGGCATCTGCATAATCATGATCAAGCTCTGTCACTACAGAAAAGTCCGTAAGGTGGACTTGAGGAGTCGTGTATAAATAAACCTCGCGAAAAATCCCGCTAAGCCGCCAGAAATCCTGATCCTCCAGCCAGCTGGCATCACACCAGCGGTAGACTTCAACCGCAAGCTTATTCTCGCCTTCATGCAGGTAAGCAGTAATATCATATTCTGACGGGGTAAAAGTATCTTCACCATACCCCACAAGTTCACCGTTCACCCATACATAAAATGCGGATTCGACCCCCTGGAAGCTAAGGAACACAGGCTGGCCTTCCCAGGCTTCAGGCACAGAAAACGTCCGGGTGTACGAACCTACAGGATTATACACGGTTGGAGCAAACGGCGGTTTCAGGTCAGGCTCGGAAACAGCCCAAGGATAACGCACATTGGTATATTGCGGATAGTCATACCCCTGGAATTGCCAATGGGAGGGCACAGGGATTTCAGCCCAGCTGCTGGTATCGTAATCTGATTTATAGAAATCCTTGATGCGCTGCTCAGGGGTCTCCGCGAAGGCAAACTTCCAGCTGCCATTAAGGGTTTGATAATTAGGGGATGCTGTTTTGTCTCCATGCAATGCCTGCTGAGCGGTCGTGTAGGACATCATGGACGAATGAGCCGGCAAGCGGTTCAATTCAAAAATTTCGGGATTGTTATTCCATTCAGGATAGCCGTTGGCGGGTGGTTGGTAGTTAAGCTTCTTGCGCACATTAACATCTCCTTGTATTGTTATATTCATATTATAAATTGGCAAATGCCTATAAGATATACAAGGATATTATAGTGAAATAACAATATATGAAACAGGTGAATGGACTTGGAGAGCATGATGGTTTTTTGCGGGACAGAGGATACGGTTCAGCTGCCGCTGTATGCTACAACGATCGGATATTGGGAACACCAGGAAGAGACTGAACGTCCGGCAGGGTTTCCGGATTATCAGCTGCATCAGATTTTGGACGGCAAGGGCGAGCTGACGATAAAAGATAAACGGCAGATTGTCGGCCCGGGAGATGTATTCATTACCTTTCCTGATATTCCGCATTCCTATACACCGGTTAGCCGGGAGTGGGAGCTGGCCTGGATATCGTTTCAGGGGAGAGAGGCCGGGGGGATGCTGTCGTATGCGGGCATCCGCGAGTCAGGTATCTGGAGATTAAGGGAAGCTGAACTTCTTGCTCCGCTTAAAGAAATGCTGCTGCTGCCGGGTGGCAACGATCTCGAAGTGAACATGGAACGTTCCAAGCTGCTGTACTCGCTGCTGCTGGATTTGAAAAGAAATCTGCCTCCTGCCCCGAATAAGGAGGATGAGCTTGAGCGGATCAAACCGGTGCTGGAGCATATTGAGCTTCATCTGCACCGGACACTGACCTTAAAGGAGCTGGCGGAGGTAATCTCTGTTTCTCCGCAATATTTGTGCAGGCTGTTTCAGCGTACGGTTCATGACCGGCCGGTAACCTATATCAATAAGCAGCGCATTAACCGGAGCAAGCAATTGATGTATCAGGAACGTGAAAAAAAACTGTACGAAATCGCACAGCTGACAGGTTTTGAGAACGCGAGCTACTTCTGCGCGGTGTTCAAACGGTTAACCGGAATGAAGCCTGAGCAGTTCAAGCAGCTGCACGGTTTGGATTAAATAAATTGTAAAATACCCAGGGCAATAAAAAATGCTCCTACCCAGATTGAAACTGCACCGTAGAATGTTCTTGATTCGATTTATACATCATCATCTTGATAGATAAACTGCTCTACGAGCTCAGTAGTGACCGCTAGATCAGGATGCGAATTGTCGATTAGCGCCACGTTTGCTTCGGGCAGCGGCCATGTAACCGTACGGCTGCCCAGTGAAGAGCGGAAGACCTCCCAATTCCGGAACTTCCAGTCATCCAGCGGGGAATGCCTGCCTTGTATCCGCTCGCGGAACAGCTCCTCGTCAGCTAATGTGACCAGCACGACCTTGACTTCAACCTCCTGCAGTGTAAGGCCAATCCGGCTCAGCTCGTTTTCAATCCAGCCGGGATTCGCCGCTTCCTTCGTAAATGGGCCCACCACAAAAACATCGCTGTCCAGGCCAAGATTATCAAGTGCGGCATCCATTGTGATCCGGTACCCCAGGTCGCGGCACAGTCTTTTATATTCTGCCGAGTCCCTATCAGTGGGATCTAGTCCGTGCATAGTCATAATAGCATCTGCCGCAGGCCTCAATAAAATATCCATGTCGAAAAAGGCGGCTTTACGGCGGGAAGCGACAGCCTTGGCTAATGTGGTTTTACCGGCGCCTGCCGGACCCAGGAAAAAGACGAGTTTGTTCATTGCAGTAGGCTCCTTACTATACGAGTCGGGTTGATTATCAGCTCCCCTATCGTAACATGACTTACCTGTATGCTGGTAATCAAAATAGGAGAGGGAATCGGGCTTATGATAGCGGAGCTTGTATTGCCCGACGGGACAGCTTATGAGAAACGGCGTAATCATGAGTAAATCATCGACCGCTTAAGAGCGAAGTTAAAGAATACGCCTTCATTCGTGAAGAGGCGGCATTCTCTGTCTTTTTTTTCCACACTTAAGGTTTTACATTAAACGGCCGCAGGCGTAAGATTCAAATCAGCAACCGAATACTATAACTGTTCTCAAATGGCTGAATTCCGTTAATGGGAACGGGGGAACCAATGGTGAAGACAGCGTTCGCTCAGACCGCTGCCGTTCACCCCGGGGTGAATCCTTGCTGAGTGCTGATTAGCATATCCGGCAGGGTAGGGCAATCTCGCTGCCCGAATCCGTCAGCTAACCCCGTAAGCCTCGAAGAGAGAGGATGAGCGCCATGATCGATTAACCGACCACGGAGAGCCCTGCCGCTTCTGTGGTCTTTTTGCTGCGCCTACAGGTTGGATTGTCGATCTGTATGAGAAGTAAAATTCTTATAACAACAAAATTAAATACTATTATTCGATATGAAGTGCTAAAAGGTGGGATTAATATCATTACTGTATTTATCGTGTGCTTCTGGGTAGGACTACTGCTCCTCCTCAGCGGCGGATTTCATGGGCATGGCCTGGCAGGTCACATGCATGTGGGAGGCGGTGATGCCGGAGGTCCGGGCTTTGTGCCCATACTTCCGCTGATGGTGTTTGTCACGGTCTGGGGCGGAACGGGTTATGTGTTTACCCGGTTCAGCGGGATGACGATGCTTGCAGTGGTCCTGATCTCCACCGTGGTTGCGTTGCTGCTAGGCTGTCTGATGTATGTAGTGCTGGCCCGGGTGATGACCCGGTATGACAGCAGCATGAATGAAATGGACTATGAACAGGCGGGCCAGCTCGGATACATCAGCATTCCTGCAATGGATGGTGCGGTTGGGGAAATGAAATATGTGCTGCACGGAACGATGCGCTCCCTTGGGGTGAGAGCAGAAGCCGGCCAGCAGCTTGCAAAAGGCGACAGAGTAATTATTTTGAAGGTGGATAAAGGAATGGCAACAGTAACTCTATTTGAGAGAGAATTTGAACAATTATAAATAACAGGGAGTGTCGAACTAATGGTAATTCTTTATACAATCGCGGCTATTGTTGTTGTAATCCTGCTGGCTCTACTTAGTATCGTGAACGCTTATAAAAAAGTTCCGCCCAATCAGGCAATGATTGTGTTCGGCCTCGGCGGGAAGAGAGTGGTGCAGGGCGGAGGGACATTCGTCATCCCCGGCTTCCAGAACAGCAAGACTATCTCCATGATGCTGATGAGCTTTGATGTCATCCCAGCGCAGGCGATGTTCTCCCGGCAAGGCATCAAGCTCAACTTGGAGGCAGTGGCCCAGATTAAGATCAAAAGTGACCCTACTGCTATTCTGACGGCCAGTGAGCAGTTTATCGACCGGCCGGAAGAAGACCGCGAGACGATAATCCTGCATTCGGTGGAAGGGCATTTACGCGGCTTGATCGGACAATTAACGGTTGAATCGATTCTAAAGACACCTGACGAAATCAACAGTAAGATGCGGGAAACCTGCTCGGAAGACCTCGACAAGATGGGACTGGAAGTGGTCAGCTTCACTATTAAGAAAATTACCGACGACAAAGGGTATATCGACAATATGGGCGTTCCGGAAATTGAGCGCATCCGCCGTGATGCAAGCATTGCCAAAGCGGAAGCGGAACGTGACATCCAGATCAAGCAGGCCGAGGCGGAGAAAGAATCTTCCATTGCCAAAGCCAATGCGCATCAGGCGACCATTGAAGCGGAAACTGCTGCCCGCGCCAAAGAATCCTTGTTTGAGAAGGATCTGAACATTAAGCAGGCGGACTTTAAGCTGGAGACGGAAGTGAAGAAGGCGCAGGCGGATCTTGCGTATGAATTGCAGCAGAATAAAATCAAGCAGTCGCTGGTTACAGAACAGGTCAAAATTACGCAGATGGAAGCGGAAGCCAACCGGACCGTCCGGGAAATCGAAGTTGAGCTGAGACAGAAGGAGCTGGAGGCAACGGTGATTAAGCCTGCTCAGGCGGAAAACCAGGCAACGATTATGAGAGCGGAAGCGGCCAAGCAGCGGCAAATTCTTGAGGCCGAAGCAGAGGCTGCCACAACGACCAGACGCGGGCTGGCAACAGCGGAAGCAGAACTTGCGAAGGGGAAAGCAAACGCTGAGATTGTTCAACTGGCCGGTGCGGCCGAAGCAGGGGCACTAGAGAAGAAAGCGGAAGCGTATAAACAGTTCACGCAAGCCGCGCTCACGGTGGAATTCTTAAAGGTTCTGCCAGAGCTGGCTGATAAAATCGCTTCCCCGCTGGCTAAGGTCGATAAGATTACAGTGATTTCCCAGGATGGAGCTTCATCCGGTGTGAACAAAATTACCGGGGATATCGCCAAAATCATGACCCAGATTCCTGAACTGACCCAGACACTTACCGGTATGAACGTGACCGAGGCGATTAGCGGGCTGCTCGGCAGAACTAAAGAACAGTAATCCATTATCGAAGTATTATTCAAACCAGCTCAGTATCGCGGCAAAAGCTTTTCGCGCCGTACTGGGCTGGTTTCATTTGTTTGAGCCGGGATCAGTAGTTCAAGCCTTCTTAATCCTGTATAATAGCAAAATAAAACAGATTAGGATTGTTGGGGGCAGAATACAGATGAACATAAGACAGATCCAAATTTCAGACAATGGCCCAATCGAACGGATTATCCGTGAATGCCTGATTGAATACGGAGGTAACCGTGACGGCCTGGCTTGGGCTGATGCGAGCATGCATGATCTCTACAGCTATTATAATGCAGCAGAAAACCGGGCTTACTGGATCGTGGAAGAGGACGGGGAAGTGCTGGGAGGCTGCGGAATCGCCGCTTTTGATGAATCAGATGAAGTGTGTGAATTGCAGAAAATGTACCTCACTACGTCTACCAGAGGAACCGGGATCGCCTCGAAACTGCTGCAGACTGCTCTGGATTTTGCCAAACTGTACTATAAACAGTGTTATCTGGAAACGCTGCAGACCATGGCTGCCGCGAACCGATTTTATCAGAAACAGGGCTTCTCATTGCTGGCGGAGCCGCTTGCCGGATCTGAGCATTTTGCCTGTGATGCCTGGTATATTAAGGATTTACAACTAAACTCCTAAAAAGACTAGTATTTAGTTCATTGTAAATAATGGAAATAATTAGTATCCTATTCGTAGTTTCCAAATCATAGCTTCAGTGAAGGAGATACGTTGTGGAATTACTATTAAGCACTCCCGGTTTAGATGCAGCGGACGTCGGTAATAAAGCCTTCAACCTGTCCAGGTTAATATTCAATGATTTCAGGGTTCCCGCCGGAATGGTGCTTCCGTTGAATTTTTTTGCATGTACAGAGGCTGAATTAAATAGCAGACTTGTTGATATAGCTCAACAATTGGCGCAATTGCTGCCTTCTGCAGACGGCTGGGCTGTCAGGTCTTCTGCGGCTGATGAAGACAGTTCGAGCCAATCTATGGCCGGTCAATACAAGTCGACTGTAATTAGCCACCCGTCTGTGCTCCCGTCTGCAGTGACATTGGTCCACGAAAATTCAATTCCGGTGATCATTCAGATCTTTGTCGAACCGGATTATTCAGGGGTCTTATTTTCTTGTAATCCGGTTACTGGAGAAACAGATTTGAACATTGAGATCGTGGAGGGCAGAGGAGAGCAGTTGGTGGGCGGCTATGCGAACCCTTTATATTCTTACCGTAATGGGATCTGGGACAAATCAATAGATTTCGTTAATCAACTCCAGCCGCTTCTGCAACCATGGGTTTCTAAAGCTGAAACTTTGTTCAACCAACCTGTGGATATGGAATTCTGTCTAAAAAACGGTACGCTATATTGGCTTCAGGTACGTCCCATAACGACAGGTGTTCAATCGCTTGATGAGGATTGGTTCCTGCTCGATCAATGTACAGAGCCGGTAGCTCCGTTAGTTATGAAGCTCGATCCCGGCGGATTTTTTCAAATGCCCTATTGGGATACCCGGTTTGTACAGCATTATCCGTATATCAGAATAAAGAACAATTCCACAGTTAATCAGCAAGTGGATAGTCCGGTAGAATGGCAGATTCTTAAGAGTAAATATGAGCCGGAATTTGATAAGCTGTTATCCGAAGATATTTCGAACTATTCAGTGTTGAAGCTGTGGGAAATCACAGCAGAAAGAGTAGAGATAAACCGTGCTTATGTACTAGAATATTTGGACAGGGGATGGCTCAAAGCACGCCGTGTTATAGGAGAGAAATTGAGAGGCATCATCAGCCGCTTTGCCAGAGATCATGCCGATGTACACTTGATCCTGTCTTCGTTGACAGAGGCGCTGAATACATTGACTTATCAAAAGACTTCTGAGCTTAACCGGCTAATCCGCTCTGCCCGTATGTATTCTGACTTCAATGAACTAAAAGATGCGGTCATCGCAGGCACTTCACATCCCTGGGCCGAGGAATTCAATGCCTTCATACATAAGTACGGTTACGAGCTTCCGCATCCGCTGGCCCTGCATCTTAAGACATTAGCTGAGAGTACTGAGGATATTTTATTGAGAATTCATACTGAACTCGGGAAGTATACATACCGGGAGACATCTGTGATATCAGAGAGCTGGAGAGAAACAGCTGCAGCCTTAGAACAAAGGATGAGCTGTGAAGATCGAGCGGAGTTCCGGGATTTGCTGCACGTATTCCGGGCTATGCTGATCAGGACAGAGGATGACGATTATTTGCTGCAAAAAGGCGCTTCTGCTATAAGAAAAGTTCTGCTGGAAGTAGAGAAGAGGCTGCTTGCCAGTGGGGAAATTAAAGACACAGCAAGCATATTTTTCCTGTATCCCGATGAAATTTCCGGTATTATCTCCGGTTCCGCGCCAAGTCCCAATGAGGATACACTTGTTCAGCGAAAAGAAGCCTTTGCTGCAGCCCAACAGGTCAATCCCCAGCAAAAGCCGGCTGCCAGGCATAGTGTGGAAGCTCCTGCAGAAGGCCACTTGCAGGGCGTTGCTGTCTCCCGTGGAGCCGTTCGAGGAAAAGTCTACAAACTGATGAATCCGCTGGACCGTGAGAGTTATAGTCTTATTCCCGCAGACGCGGTCATCGTTGCACCTGTGTTAACACCGAACCTTACCTATGCTATAATCTCCTGTGCTGCTATCGTAACAGAGGTTGGGGGATTTCTGTCCCATGGAGCGATTTTCGCCAGAGAAATGGGCATTCCGGCAATCGTTCAAGTGGCTGGCGTAACAGAACTGCTGGAGAACGGCGATGATGTTCTAGTCGATGCGGAGCAGGGGATTATTCAAAGAGTCATTAGTACAATATAGAATGCAAATAGGAGACAACTTATGAGGAAACCAATCATCGCAGTTGATATGGATGATACGATCTGCCACCTCGTTAAACGGGCGATTTATCATAACAATAATGAATTTCCGACCCATCCGCTACGCTATGAGGATATGTTCGACTGGAACAGTGACCACCTGCGCCATCCGGACAGCACGATGGACATCTTTTTTGGAAGACCGGGTCTGTATGAGGAGCTTGAACTGTTTGATGAGCATGTAGTTGAAGAGATGGAGAAGCTGCACAATGCTTATGATGTTATTATTGTGACTGCAGCTGTACCGAAAACGGTTGTAGAAAAATGGAACTGGCTGCAAAAGCATATGCCGTTTATCCCGGCCGATAACTTCTTTACCGGCAAGCGGAAGCACCTGATCAACTTCGATCTGCTCATTGACGATGGTCCGCATAATCTTCTCCCTGCTGTACAAGAGGGCAAGAAAGTATTGTGTATCCCGCATCCCTGGAATCTGAGAGCACGGGAAGAATATGCGTTCCCGCTAATGACCTCCTGGAAAGGTGCGAAGGAGCGGATTGATGAAATTCTCCAATCTTAGCCATACATAGTTGAATGGATTATCCCTATAACCCTGCCGGGCGCGGATTGACAGACCGCCTGCAGGGGCTTTATACTTAGATCACTTAAACGTATAAGTGAAACTCAAATTCCCGCTGTGAGGAGTGTACTGCTATGGATTTAGCGGCCTTTATTCATGAACCTAAAGGGGCATTGTCATACGCCTATGATTCGGAGACCCTGCATATCCGCATCAAAACGAAAAAAGATGATATCCAGTCGGTCACGCTGCTGGCCATTGATCCGTTTAACTGGAAGCCGGTGACCAAAGATTCGTATGTCTATGAGTTTGCAGTAGATACAATGCAGCATGTGGAGATGAAGAAGGAGTATGTTACCCGTTATCATGATTGCTGGTTTGCCGAGCTACCGGGCTTTAACTGGAGAAGAATTAAGTACGCTTTCGTGCTGAATGACGGCCATGAGTTTTGTTTTGCCGGATGCCATCATTTTACTCCGCTTATGGAAAACTGGACACCGCCTAAGGATCACACGAACTACTTTCATTATCCTTATATTCTGGAAGAAGATCTGTATGAGGCGCCATCGTGGGTAAAGGATACGGTATGGTATCAGATTTTTCCGGACCGGTTCAACCGGGGGGCAGCCGATGTTACAGCGGATGATATACTGGAATGGGGCAGTGATGAGCTGGACGGCGTTTACAAGAAATTCGGCGGTAATTTGCAAGGGGTCATTGAAAAGCTGGATTATATCCGTGATCTGGGCTGTGACGGCATTTATTTCACACCTATTTTTGATTCGCCAAGCTCACACAAATATGATACTAAGGATTATTTTAAGATTGATCCGCAATTCGGTGACAACGAGAAATTAGGTACGCTTGTGGAAGAGGCCCATAAGCGGGGCATACGGGTGATGCTGGATGCGGTTTTCAATCATTGCGGCTATGAGCATCCGTTCTGGCAGGATGTATTGAAGCACGGCAGCAGCTCGCCTTACTATGATTATTTCTATATCCTGGACGCGGACAAACCGGTTGTCCCTGACATTGCGCTCGCGGCCAGAGAAGGCTATTATTTCGGAGAGCATTTGAATTACCGGACTTTTGCGTATACGGAGCTGATGCCCAAGTGGAATACTGGCAATCCTGCGGCAAGGGAATATCTGATAAGCGCTGCCGTTTATTGGACGGAACGCTATAATATAGACGGCTGGCGGCTTGATGTGGCTAACGAAGTATCCCATGACTTTTGGCGGGAATTCCGGAAACGCATGAAGGCGATCCGCAAAGACATCTACTTACTCGGAGAAAACTGGCTGTATTCCAATCCGTGGCTGCAGGGTGATCAATTCGATGCAGTGATGAATTATGAGTTCACTACGCCGGTTACCCGGTACTTCGGGACAAATCTTCCGGAGCAGGAGCGGTATACCGCTGAGGATTTCGTGTATGCCATTAATCAGCTGCTGGTCAGCTATCCTAAGCATGTAGCGCGGAATATGTTCAATCTGCTCGACAGCCATGATACCGCTCGAATTCTGCACTTTTGCGGAGATGACCCGGAGCTGGTGAAGCTTCCTTATGTTTTTCTGCTGACCTACGGTGGCTCGCCCAGCATCTATTATGGCGGTGAGGTCGGCCTTGGCGGAGACGAACATCATAACCGGCAGTGTATGCCTTGGAAGGCGGAGCAGCAGAATCTGGCGCTGTATCAAACGATCCGCAGACTGATCGGGCTCCGCAAGGAGAATCCGCTGTTTAAGGCGATTGATATTGAGTGGCTGTCTGCAGGGGGGGCAACCCATACTTTGATTTACAAAAAAGAAAGCAGCAGCGGAACCCTGTTTGTACTCATCCATAATTCCAGTGAACCAGCCGATATTGAGCTTCCTAACGAATTACAAGGACGGAAAATGAAAGATTTGTACAATGATCAGCTGGTTGAAACCGCTGCGAAAATCCGTATGGAGTCTTATTCGTTCAGGCTGCTGGCAGTGGAGTAAACTAAATTATGCAGGAGGAACAGTCATGACATCAGGTGCCAAACCGTCTATTCTGGACAAAATGACGATGACCGTTGAACGGAAGGACAACCGCGCAGTCTCTTTTACCAATAAAGAAGCTGCCTATTACTTTACCCAATCCCATGTAACGGATCATCCTGAACATGCTTATTTTGAGGGATTGAACGTGGCGAAGAACCGGCTCTTTGGCGGGTACACCTTATATGCCGACCATCAGGAGCTGGATAATCAGCAAGCTGCTGTTAAGGTCAGCCCCTATTCCATGATCCGCACCCACGGCAGCCTGACCGAGGAGCTGTGGCTGTTTGATTACCGGAATGTGCTTGAAGTGAGCCTGAGCGGGGCAGGGAAAGACATTGGGATTGCCCTAAAAGGGAAAGAGCTGGAGGTTTTGAAGCTCAGCGGGAATACCGCTTATTTCAAGGCAATGGAAGGGGAGTGGATCATTGCGCTGCGTCCCCGTAATGCCCGTCCGTTATCGCTGCAGAGTAAGGTCTTCCATACAGATGCCGAAGCCGGGGGATTCTATATTTCCGCTGCCCGGACAGAAGCTGAAGCTGCTGCCTTAATTCAGGATACTGATGCGAACGTAAACCGGCTGAAAACTGAGCGCACGAAGCGAATGGAGGATTTTTTGCAGCAGAATGCTTATATCTCCAGCAGTAACGAACAGCTGACGCTCGCACTCCGCTGGCTCAGCTTAACTATGGATCAGCTTGTAACCAGACAACAGGGCGAGGGGATCTATGCCGGACTGCCCTGGTTCAATGAATACTGGGGACGCGATCAGTTCATCGCTCTTCCTGGTGCAGTACTGGTCAGCGGGCAGTTCGAAACGGCAAAGAATATTCTGCTGTCTTTTGCCGAATATCAGAATACAGATGAAACATCTAAATATTACGGCAGAGTTCCGAATATCCTGGCACCGGAGAATATTGACTATCACACAACCGACGGGACACCGAGGTTTATTATCCAGCTGCAGGATTATGTTAAATATTCCGGAGATACAGAGATTATTAAACAGCTGTACCCGGCGGTGCTGAGCAGTATCGAAGGCTCGCTCAAGCACTGGGTGGATGCCAAAGGCTATCTTACCCATGATGACAATGAGA
Organism: Paenibacillus tianjinensis; assembly: GCF_017086365.1. NCBI lineage: Bacteria > Bacillati > Bacillota > Bacilli > Caryophanales > Paenibacillaceae > Paenibacillus > Paenibacillus tianjinensis. The sequence goes on from NZ_CP070969.1 coordinate 2,878,758, forward strand.
CCTGGATGGATGCGCGGGATGCAGACCTGAACTCCTATTCACCACGTGAAACGCGCGCGAATGATATACAGGCACTGTGGTATCACCAGCTGCGTGCGGGTGTGTATTTTGCCGAATATATGGGCGATCAGAAAAATGCAGAGCGGTGGAGAAGCTTGGCCGACCGCTTGAAAAGAAACTTTGAGCGGGATTTCCGCGATTCGGCACATCCTTATCTGGCGGACCGTTTAAACGCAGCGGATGAGCCGGAGTTCTCTCTGCGTCCGAACCAGCTGTTTGCTTTTGATATGTTCGAAGATCGTGACTATACGGATGCTGCGGTACGTACCGCATGGGAGGAGCTGGTGTACCCTTGGGGTGTTGCTTCCCTTGACCGGCAGCATCCGTTCTTCCATCCGTTCCATCTGACAGAGCAGTATCACAAAGATGAAGCTTACCATAACGGCACCGTGTGGACGTGGCTGAACGGCATAGCTATGCAGCGCATGATTGAAGCCGGGCAGGAAGAAACCGCCTATAAGCTATTCCATAATATGAACTGGCAGGCGCTGCATCTTGGGGTCGTAGGCGGACTGAGTGAGAACTTGGATGCATACCCGCATGAAGGGGAGAATTGGGCCAAACTGACCGGAGCTTATCTCCAGGCTTGGTCCAATGCAGAGCAGCTGCGTGTATGGTATCAGTATTTCCTGGGCATCCGGCCCGATATGATCCATCATACAGTTCTGCTGGCTCCGCGAATCCCGCAGGAGATAACCGATCTGCATTATCATGTAAAAGTCGGAGAGGGTATGATTGAGGCTGATTATTCAGCGAATAGCGCGGAACAGCGGTATTTCTACCGTTTCAAGGGTATCAAGCTTACGACAGAGATCGATATAGCGCCGTTTGACAAGCTGGAGTTTGAGGCCGAATCGGGGGCGGAGCTGCGGATTATCCGTACAGAGCAGAAGCTTGTGATGGAACTGTTGAATGGCCACGGAGAAATCATCAGGAAGCTAACAGAGCAACCTTCAGCAGCTAGAAAAGAGCAGCAAATGCACAGCGACCAGCTCTTAGCGGGTGTGCATTTTGCAGAGCCGCTTGCACTGGACAATCATCCGGTGATGCAGCGGACAAGAACAACAGCTGTTGAATTTAAAGAACAGCCTGATACGTTGTGAGCGAAAAAAGATCAGCCTAAATCTAGGCTGGTCTTTTTTGGATGCCGCAATATGCCGCCCTACTAGAATGGAACCCGCCGGATGTTTTTTTCAGAGTAGAAGCCTTGACTGTGCCCCTAGGGAACACATTATGATGTATTCGGAGGTGAAAATATGGGCTACACCATAGGACAGTTTGCGGGTCTGCATCAGGTATCTAAGAAACAACTCAGGTATTACAAAGAGATCGGCCTTCTGGAGCCGGCGGGGGTTGATCCTGCCAACGGATATACCTGCTATGAAGACGAACAAAGTAAACGACTGGAGCGGATCCAATATCTGCGAAGACTCCGTTTCTCCCTTGAGGAAATCCGCGCCCTGTTACTTGTCGAATCTGATTTATGGATTGAACCCATTCAGGCACAGCTGGCTTCTATCCAAAGAGAGACGTGCAACCTGATTGCCATCGAGTTTGAACTGCTGGATCTTCAAAAACGCATCAGTGAAGGAAAAGAGGTCTACGCATCTATGACTATAACAACTGAATACAAAGTGGACACATTCGATTTAGAAGAGCCCATTCATATTATTGGAAGAGCTGCACGGGTGCCTTATAGCAACAGCAATGAGAAACAGGCATTGATCGACCAATTAATCAGCTCTTTTTTTGGCAATGACGAACCGGAGATGATCCCGAACCGTATGATGCAAGCTGCAGGAATTGGGCTTGTTTGTGAGTGTGAACAGGATATGAGCTGGGGAACTTACATGATGGGTATGCAGGTCACCTCTCTGGACGAAATCCCTGAAGGGATGCGGAGCTTTACACTGCCTGCCGGATTATACGTCAGGGTTGCTTTTCGAGCAAGTAACAGAGAAACGCTTACCAATTCGGCATTGGCGGGCGCATATGACTTTTTGTATAACAATTGGCTGCCGGAATCGGGCTTTTGCTTGGGAGGCATGTTGGCTGCAGAGGTTTATGTAGAGGATCGGATGGAGTTTCCGGTCTACCCTGAGATGGAGCTTTGGCAGCTGCTAGAGCATAATCAATAATGGGGGGATTTATCAGTGTCTATAAATGAATGTTTTAAGAGTACGCGGCTGCTGTACCGCCCCTATCAACAGGAAGATCTGCAGACATTCGTTGAGATGTCTCATGAGGACTCCCGCAGGCGGTGGTTTTACTTTCAAGAACCGGATTGCTTGACGCCGGCATTTTGGGCAAAAATTATTAATAATAATATTGCAGCCTGGTCCAAAAAGGTGAATCTGCTCGAAGAAAAGGCAGGTTATGACATGGCGATTATTCTGAAATCAACCGGAGCTTTGATTGGTTCTGTAGGGTTAACGAAATATCACGGACCGGAAATTGAATTGAAGGATATAGAAATCGGTTATCATTTCCGGGAAGTTTACCAAGGCTGTGGTTATGGGACTGAGGCGGCAATAGCAGCAGTCGGATGGGGATTTACAGAATTGCATAAACTCGGGACGGAGCCCAAAATTGTAGGGAAAGCGGAGTTTGAGAATACAGCTTCTCGCCTAGTACTTGAAAGGGCCGGATTCCGGTATGTTCACTCTGAACCTTATTTAAGTGTCTATGAGATCTTCAACTGATACTAAATGTTCAATAAAAGAAAAGGCCCCAAGGCGGGGCCGTTTGTTAAAATCTGTTCGCGTATTTGCGGAGTTCCTCAGGAATGCTGATTTCCCCTAAAATAGCTTCAACTGCCTGCCATGCCTCTTGAAAAACACCACCGCTATAACTCATCCGGTTCCGGGCGGGGCCGGTCAATGACATATCAAATACGATATATTCCCCGACATCTTCAATCACTCTAAAGCTTACTGCACGGTCATTTTTCTGAATCCGTACTTCTTCCATGATGCTTCCTCCTCATTGGATTTACCTGTACAAAGGCTTATTCACTATTTGAATTATACTATTAACGTGCATGTGCATCAATTCACAAATCTAATTTGCTATTTTTTAAGAATGTGTATGATAATCTTGTTAGAGATCAACTATAAACTTATAACGAAAGGAGACAAGATATTATGAAGCTGCTCAGCTACATTCAAGACGGCGGTTACCGCCTGGGAATACATACGAATGACGGGATATTGGACGTTACTGAAGCCTCTGTAGTCTATGGACAAGCGGAAACTGCACAATTAAGGATTCAGGACGTCATCGAGGGAGGGACGGAAGTCCTCAAGCGGCTGCAGAACCTTCAACACTTAGCTGAAAATAATCCTTACGGCAAGCTTCAGTTGCTGGATGAATCCAAGCTGGAGTTTGCGCCGTGTGTAACCAGCCCCGGGAAAATCGTGTGTGTAGGCTTGAACTACCGCAAGCATGCGGAAGAAACGAAGGCGGCGGTCCCGCAGACACCGATTCTGTTCAGCAAATTCAACAATGCGCTGGCAGGGCATCTGGAGCCTGTGCCTCTGCCTGCTGTCTCGCAGCAAGTGGATTATGAAGCGGAGCTGGCCATTGTCATTGGCCGTAAGGCTTTTAATATTAGTAAAGAGGAAGCGTTGGATTATGTCTTCGGATACTGCTGCGCGAACGACCTGTCTGCCCGTGATTTGCAATTCCGCACCCAGCAATGGCTGCTTGGCAAAACCTGTGATAAATTCGCTCCGATAGGCCCTTATCTGGTAACAGCCGATGAAGCAGGGAACCCGAATAACCTGAGAATCTCCTGTACAGTTAACGGTGAAATGCGGCAATCCTCCAACACGGAGGATATGATCTTCCATTGTGATGAGATTATCAGCTACATCTCACAGCATATGACACTCGCGCCGGGCGACATCATTCTGACCGGTACACCTGAAGGTGTCATGCTCGGTTATCCTCCAGAACAGCGGGTATTCCTGAAGGCCGGCGATGTCGTGACCGTGGAGATCGAAAAGCTGGGCAAGCTGACCAACACAATGTCCTTATAAGCCCTCTGGTGATAAGTATAAGATCATCCACAACGATATAAACAGCGGCAGCCGTGGACAAAATAATGTCCTTGACTGCCCTGTTTTATTAAGCAAAGGTTCATGTTAGCTCAAAAAATCTATGGGTATGCAACCATTGTTATTGATGTACCAACCATTCCTACTTCTTTAAAACCGAATCGTTGATATAATCTCACTGCCGCCAAATTACCCGGATCTACACTTAATGATACTCCCTTTATTCCCTTTTCTTTCATTTCATCAATAAGTGCTTTTAATAGTGCTGCTCCAATTCCTCTTCCTCGATATTCCGGCTTTAATGCCAGGCCTAGTTCTGGTATATCCTTACTAACATAACCAAATCCCTTATTGTCTTCCGTGAACAATCGGGCCGTAATGGAGCCTACAGATAAACCTTTGCTATTTGCTGCAATGAATCCCAGGTCTCCTTCTTTACCCCAGCCTTCTACATACTTGGATAAAAAAGGCTCATTAATCACGTTCCGGTTAAAAGGTTGTTGTCCTTCAGGAACATATAAAGATTCGTAGAGCATTTCCCATAAAAAAGGAGTATCTGCCTCTGCAACGGGTCTAATTGTATAAGAATTCACAGTCATTACCTCCCAAAATTATAATGAATATGATTAGCAGAAATCACCTCAGATAGTTGTTACCCGATTGCTTCCAGCCGTTGGTTCTACTTCAAAAATGCATTATTCCCCAACACCCTATCTACATAGAGCATATGAGATATGCATAATCTTTTCAACAATTCGCAAAAAGATCAAAAACAAGCAGACAAAACCCGGAATTTAAGTATGGAGTGCTGCATAGTCTAGAGTAATTCTTCTCGCGTAAGCTTTTGTAGAAGGAAACAGTCAGTGGAGTGGCTGGTTTCGGTCTGCCGTGAGGGATGGAGGCAGTTGTACGATGGACGCCCTATTAAGCAAATTGTCTGAACAGCATGTGCTCACAGCAGATGAAATCATCTGGTTTCTCCAGCATTTAACCCCCGACCTTAAGAAACGGTTATATCTTTTAGCTTCTGAGACCCGCAAGCAGTATTATGATGAAAGCGTTTACTCCCGCGGTTTGATTGAGTTCTCCAACTATTGCAAACAGGATTGTATGTATTGTGGTCTGCGCCGATCCAATGCTCTGGCCCAGCGGTATAGGCTGACGGAGGAAGAAATTCTCGAGTGTGCTGAAGAAGGGTATCGGCTTGGATATCGTTCATTTGTACTGCAGAGCGGGGAAGATTTCCGTTTTACAGAACAAGCGATGGTCTCGATTGTCACAAATCTCAAACGTCTTTTTCCCGATGCGGCAGTTACGTTGTCGGTCGGCGAACGAAGTGAAGCCTTTTATCGTGCTATGTTCGATGCAGGTACAGACCGGTATCTGCTGCGCCATGAGGCAGCATCGCGCCAGCTCTATGAATCGCTGCATCCCGGCATGTCGTATGACAACCGCATGAACTGTCTGCGACTGCTGAAGGAGATCGGTTATCAGGTAGGGGCCGGCTTCATGGTGGGGCTTCCCGGCCAAACCTATCAGCATCTTGCCGAAGATTTGCTGTTCCTGCAAGAGTTCCATCCGGAAATGATCGGGATCGGCCCGTTTATCCCCCATAGTGCAACGCCGCTTAAAGAGGCTGCCGGCGGAACCGTTGAGGACACTCTGGTCATGATCGCCATGGCAAGACTAATGGTTCCCGATGCTTTAATGCCAGCTACCACTGCTATGGGCACACTTGATCCGGTTGGACGGGAAAAGGCGATTGCGGCAGGAGCGAACGTGGTTATGCCTATTCTGTCCCCGCTGCAGGTCCGCCGCAAATATGCGCTCTATGAGCATAAAATCTGTATGGGCGATGATCCCGCGCATTGTAGGAGCTGTATTGAGATGCGGATTGCCGTCTCCGGATACAAGCTGGAGCTGAGCCGCGGCGACCACTGTAATTTTCCCGGCTTATCTAAGGAAGAACCCGCAAGGTGAGCTTTCTTATAAGGAAGTAAGTGAAACAATTCACTTGCTTTGTATAGAATTTCAGCAGCATTACAAAGGAGGAAACCAGTTGTCTACTTTGACGAAGAAAAACGCACTCGGCTTCTTTGAAATCCGGCTTGAATCCATCGGCGGACTTGGCGCTAACCTGGCAGGAAAAATGCTGGCAGAGACCGGCGCACTCGAGCTGGGCTTTAACGCCGCTAACTTCTCTTCCTACGGCTCTGAGAAAAAAGGCTCTCCCGTGAAAACCTTTGTCCGCTTCTGTGATCCGGAGATTGAGATCAGAGATCATAGTCCGATTGAAGAGCCGCATCTGATCGCGGTTTTCCACGAGGCTCTGTACAAGATTGTGAACGTGGCAAGCGGCCTGCAGCCGGACGGGGTCGTTCTGGTCAACACCACCCGCGACTTCGATGAAGTACGTTCAAGTCTGAAGATTGAATCCGGGACGATTGCCCTGATTGATGCCATGGGGATAGCCGTTGAGGAGAGAACCAAGATCAACACCGCGATGCTTGGCGCGATGTTCCGTATTTGTGATTTCCTCGATCCCGAGGCGATGCGTACCGTTATCCGCAGAACGTTCGAGAAGAAATACCCGCAGCTCGTGGAGCCCAACCTCCGCACATTCGACCGGGGCTACAATGAGGTGCAATTCAAAACGTATGACGTACCGGAAGGTTCGCAGATTAAACCTTTCAAACGTGTACAATCCTTGCTTGGTTACAAAACACAATTGCCAGGCGGAGTGATCGCTGCACAGGGCAACAGTATTCTCAAGGATCTGGGCGGTTCCCGCGCCGGGCTGCTGCCGGAGTTCCACGCGGAGAAATGCATCAACTGCGCGGCCTGTGATAATGTCTGCCCTGACTATTGCTTTGTATGGGAATCGGCAGAAGACAAGCGCGGCCGCCTGCAGCAGGTTCTGCGGGGCATTGATTATCAGTATTGTAAGGGCTGTCTGAAATGCGTCGAAGCCTGCCCTTCGGATGCGCTGACCAGCCTCCGCGAAGAACCCGGCTATGCCGAGCTGAACCGAGTTGCCCAAGTGTTCTGTTAAATGAAGAGGGAGGAACCTACTAATGGCTGTTAGTGAAAATAAATTATCTGATGCTGTACCTGCCGAGCAGGTCACATGCTTTGAATCCGGCAATGAAATGGCGGCTACAGCAGCCGCACAGATCAACTACCACATGATGGGCTATTTCCCGATCACTCCGTCCACCGAGGTAGCCCAATATCTCGATCAGATGAAGGCCCGCGGGCAGCATGATATTCAGCTGGTTGCTGCGGACGGTGAACATGGCTCCGCCGGCATCTGCTATGGCGCAGCTATGGCCGGCGCACGGGTCATCAATGCCACCAGCTCGCAAGGGTTTCTGTACATGCTGGAGCAGCTGCCTACCCAATCAGGCACCCGCTTTCCAATGGTCCTAAATCTTGTTACCCGTGCGGTCAGCGGGCCGCTGGATATCCGCGGTGATCACTCCGACCTGTATTACGGCCTGAATACCGGCTGGGTCATCCTGACAGCCAGCACACCTCAGGCTGTATACGATATGAACATTATGGCACTCCGAATTGCCGAGCACTCGGAGGTCCGGCTGCCGGTAATTGTGGCTTATGACGGCTTCTTCACCTCCCACCAAAAACGAAAAGTGAAGTACTTCAAGGATAACGCTGTAGTTCAGCAGTTTGTAGGCCCGAATCCGAACCACGCCTACGCGAATGTATCTGACCCGTCCCGGCCGGTGACCATCGGTGCGCACATGGGCGGTGATGACTTGCTTAATAACCACTACCAGCTGTTCGAAGCGCTTGAAAAGGCAGGCGAAGTATACAGTGAGGTAGCCCGGGAATACGCGCTTTTGTCCGGACGTGAATATAAGGTTCTCGATCTGTACCGGATGGATGATGCCGAATACGCCTTGTTCCTGCTCAATTCTGCAGGTGAGACGGCAAAGGATACCGTCGACGCGCTGCGTGCAAAAGGGATCCGGGCAGGGCTGATCCGCCCGAATATCATCCGGCCGTTTCCGGGAGAGGAGCTGCGTGCAGCACTTAAGAATGTCAAAGCTCTGCTTGTCGGCGAACGTGCGGACTCATATGGTGCACAGGGCGGCAATCTGACACATGAAATCCGCTCGGCACTGCAAATTGATCCAGACAACAAAACCATCATTCTCTCGCGGATCTTTGGCCTGGGCGGTAAGGATTTCTATGCGGATGATGCGGCTGCCTTCTTCCAGCTGGCCATCGATGCAGCGGAGCAAGGCAGTGCGGAGAAGCCTTTTGACTATTACGGATATTATCCCGGTGAAGAAAAAGACGCTCTTGCGCCGGTCATCGAACCGATGCATGGCAATGCATTTAAAACCGGACTGATCCAAGTGACCCAAAGCGAAGAAACCGGCTTGCTCAAAGTCAAGCTGCCCCCGCTGCGCCAATTGACCGTGAAGCCTCACCGCTTAGCTCCCGGACATGGGGCCTGCCCCGGCTGCGGCGCACTTTCCGCCCTGGAGCTGTTCTTCAAAGGCATTGAGGGTGACATGGTCGTATTGTTCCAGACGGGCTGCGCGTATGTGGTCACGGCAAGCTATCCGTATTCCTCCCATAAACAGACCTTCGTACACAACCTCTTCCAGAATGGTGCAGCTACACTGGCAGGGATGGTGGATGCGTTCTATGAGCTGAAGCGGCGCGGGGAAATCCAGGTGGCTGATGATGTTACCTTTGTGATGGTCTCCGGTGACGGCGGTATGGATATCGGGATGGGAGCGACCGTAGGCGCAGCCCTGCGCAACCATAAAATGATCATTCTGGAATACGACAATGAAGGCTATATGAACACCGGTTCCCAGCTGTCCTATAGCACGCCGGTGGGACACATGACCAGCACCTCCGGTGTCGGCAAAGCGCAGAAGGGCAAAAAAGGACATCACAAAGACACCGCGCAAATACTGGCTGCCTGCAATATTCCTTACGTGTTTACCGGTGCGGAGAGCAATCCGCAGGATCTGCTGCAAAAAGCGGCTAAAGCGCAGTGGTATGCGAATAACGTGGGTACGGCCTACGGCAAAATCCTCTGCGCCTGCCCGCTCAACTGGAAGACGCCGGATGACCAAGGCAATGAGCTGGTGAAGGCGGCTGTAGATTCCTGCTTCTTCCCGCTGTATGAGATTGAACAGGGCATTACCCGCATTACCTATAATCCGGAAGAGAAGGGCAAGCGGATCCCGGCGGTTGACTGGCTGAAGCGTATGGGCAAAACGAAGCATCTGGTGAAGGATACCGAGCTGCTGCAGGATTTTGAGCATGAAATTGAACGCCGCTGGAACCGGTTGAAGCTTAAACATGAAAACGCGCTGCTCTAATCTGGATGAAGGGAGCCTGCCTAAATGGAACACCAACAAACCTGCTCTAGCGCCGACATTGCCGAAGCCGATGAGAAGCTGGAGAAAGTGAAACACGCCATCGTGCAGTTCAAACTCATGAAGGGTGCTTTGATCCCTGTACTACATGAAGTGCAGGATATATACGGCTTTTTGCCGGAGCCTGTGCTCCAGGTGGTTTCGGAAGAGCTGAACCTGCCCTTAAGTGAAATTTATGGGGTTGCTTCGTTTTATCATTTCTTTTCCCTGACTCCGAAAGGAGAGAATGTAATTCATGTCTGCATGGGAACCGCCTGCTACATCAAAGGGGCTCAAGCGGTGCTGGACCGGCTCAGTACAGAGCTCAAGGTTCCTGTGCAAGGAACGACAGAGGATAACAAATTCACGTTGGAAGCGACACGCTGTCTGGGAGCGTGCGGGCTGGCCCCTGTTATGACCATCGGAGAAAAAGTGCATGGACGCCTAGTGCCTAATGCCGTGCCGAAAATTCTTAATGAGTACAATTGATTCCCGGCAATTCACGCACATTTTTAACGGGAGGTATTGGCATGAAGCTGTTAACGGATCTTGATGCTATACGCACGCTAACGCAGAGCCGTCTGGATAACCGGAGAATCACCGGGGCCTCCGGCGAGTCCATTACATTCAGATCAGTGATGGTGTGCGGCGGTACAGGATGCACATCCTCGGATTCTAATACAATCATCGCCGCTTTGGAGCAGGAAATATCCAGCCACGGGATTGAGAGCCAAGTGGAGGTCGTACGCACGGGCTGTTTCGGTCTTTGTGAGCTGGGGCCAGTCGTGATCGTCTATCCTGAGGGTATTTTTTACAGCCGGGTGGAGGTGAAGGACATTCCTGCTCTGGTGGAGCAGCATTTGCTGAACGGCAAGCCTTATGACAAGAAAATATACGAAAAGACCCGGCATGGCGAGGAAATCCTGAGCTTTGAGGAAACAGACTTTTATAAAAAACAAGTTCGTATCGCGCTGCGCAACTGCGGAACCATTGATCCCGAAGTCATAGATGAGTACATTGCAAGTGACGGTTATAAAGCGCTTGCCCAGGTGCTTACGACGATGAGCCGCGAGCAAGTGATTGACACGGTTAAGCGGTCCGGGCTGCGGGGACGCGGCGGAGGCGGCTTTCTCACCGGTCTTAAGTGGGAGTTCGCGGCCAAACAGAACAAACCGCAGAAGTATGTTATCTGCAATGCCGACGAGGGTGATCCGGGTGCATTCATGGACCGTTCGATCCTGGAAGGCAATCCGCACTCGGTCATCGAGGCGATGGCCATTGCAGGGTATGCCATTGGCGCGAACCAGGGGTTCATCTATGTCCGTGCAGAATATCCTATCGCGGTACAGCGGTTTACCAAAGCGCTGAATCAGGCACGCGAGTACGGGCTGCTGGGCGATGATATTTTTGGCACCGGCTTCACCTTTAACATTGATGTGCGCCTTGGCGCGGGGGCGTTTGTCTGCGGTGAGGAAACCGCTCTAATTCACTCCATTGAAGGCCACCGGGGGATGCCGACACCAAAGCCTCCCTTCCCGGCTGTTGAAGGATTGTGGGGAATGCCGACGATCATCAATAATGTGGAAACGCTTGCTAATATTGCTCAGATTATTCTGAACGGCGCAGAGTGGTACGCCAGTATCGGGACCGAGAAATCGAAGGGCACCAAGGTGTTTGCACTCGGAGGCAAGGTTGTGAACACCGGGCTGGTTGAGGTTCCGATGGGCATAACGCTGCGCGAGGTCATCTTTGAAATTGGCGGCGGGATCCCCGGCGGGAAAAAATTCAAGGCCGTACAAACCGGAGGCCCGTCGGGCGGCTGCCTGACCGAAGAGCATTTGGACTGCACCATTGATTTTGATACACTGACCAGTCTGGGCTCCATGATGGGCTCCGGCGGGATGATCATTATGGATGAGGATACCTGCATGGTGGATGTTGCCCGGTTCTATCTGGACTTCACACGTGACGAATCATGCGGCAAATGCACCCCATGCCGGATCGGTACCAAACGGCTGCTTGAGATGCTTGATAAGATTACCGAAGGCAAAGGGACGCTGGAGGATCTCGAGAATTTGGAGCAGCTGTCGCTGCAGATTAAGAACGCCTCTCTGTGTGCATTAGGGCAGACGGCTCCCAACCCGGTATTGTCGACCATTAAATATTTCCGCGATGAATACATGGCTCATATTACGGACAGCAAATGTCCGGCCGGTGTCTGCAAATCCCTGATCTCCTATGAAATCGATGCTGAGCTGTGCCGCGGCTGCAGTCTCTGCGCCCGGAAATGCCCAAGCGATGCGATTTCCGGCAAAGTGAAGGAACCGTATGTCATCGACAAGGCAGCCTGCATTAAATGCGGCGTCTGCTTCGATGTGTGCAAGTTCAAAGCGGTAGCGATAGTCTGACGATAGGAGTGATCAGGTTGAACACGATTAAGATAATGATCGATGGGGCCGAGACGGAAATCGTCAAAGGCACCACCGTGCTGGAGGCAGCCCGTGATCAGGGCATTAATATTCCGTCCCTCTGTTATTTGAAGGGGGTTAACCATTCTTCAAGCTGCCGGGTATGCGTTGTTGAAGTCGGCCCGAGGCTAATCGCATCCTGTACCCTGATCGCAGAAGAGGGCATGAAGATTCTGACGAACACGAAGAAGGTCCGCGATGCACGGAGAACATCTGTTGAGCTGCTGCTGTCCGATCATGACCGGGAATGCCTCAGCTGTTCACGCGGAGGCGGTTGTGAGCTGCAGACCGTATCGAATGATCTGAATATCCGTAAAGTTACTTATACCGGTGAACAGTCCAGCCGGGAAAAGGATTATTCTTCACCGGCCATTCTGCGTGACGCCTCCAAATGCATCCTTTGCGGACGCTGCGTCGGCGCTTGCGGAACGGTGCAAACCGTAGGTGCCATCGGCTTTGCCAAGCGGGGATTTGATACTGTGATTTCCACAGCCTTTGGCCGCTCACTGGCTGACTCCACCTGCGTCAATTGCGGCCAGTGTATTATGGCTTGTCCGGTAGGCGCACTAACAGAGCATGAGAACATTAGTGATGTTTGGAATGCGATTGCAGATCCAGACAAATATGTTGTGGTACAGACGGCCCCTGCTGTACGGGTTGCACTTGGAGAAGAATTCGGCCTGCCGGTCGGCACACGAACTACCGGTAAAATGGTGGCTGCGCTCCGGAGGCTGGGCTTTGATAAAGTGTTTGATACGAACTTCGGGGCGGATTTAACGATTATGGAGGAAGGTACCGAGCTGCTCTCCCGGCTCAGCAGCGGCCAGAAGCTGCCGTTGATGACCTCATGCTGTCCGGGCTGGGTGAAGTTTATGGAGCATAACTTCCCGGATATGCTGGTTAACCTGTCTACCTGCAAATCCCCGCATGAGATGGAAGGGGCTGTGATTAAATCTTATGTGGCCGGGAAGCTGGGTATCGAGCCGCAGAATATTGTGGTCGTTTCGATTATGCCATGTACGGCGAAGAAGTTTGAAGGTGCACGGGAAGAGCTGGCTCATGAAAATATGCAGGATGTGGACTGGGTACTGACGACCCGTGAGCTGGCAGCGATGATCAAAGAGGCCGGAATCGACTTTGTAAACCTGAAGGATGAGGCTTTTGACCATCCGCTTGGCATCGGCTCCGGTGCAGGAGCGATCTTCGGCACAACCGGAGGCGTAGCAGAGGCCGCCCTCCGTACGGTTTTCGAGCTGACCTCAGGCACACCGCTCGACACGGTCGAATATACCGCTGTTCGCGGCATGACTGGAATCAAGGAGAATACCATTGAGCTGCCGGATGGCAAGCAGATCCGTACAGCGGTCGTTCACGGCCTCGGCAATGCCCGTAAGTTAATGGAGGCGTTGCAGCGGGGGGAGAAAAGCTATGACTTCATGGAAGTGATGGCCTGCGCCGGCGGCTGTATTACCGGAGGCGGCCAGCCGATCGTAGATGCCAAAACCGCCGAGCAGATTGATATCAAAGCCGCACGCGCTAAGGCGATTTACTCCGAAGATGAGGCGCAGACCATCCGTAAATCGCATAACAATCCTTTTATCAAGGTGTTGTACGAGGAATTTCTGGGCGAACCGAACAGTCACCTTGCCCATGAGCTGCTGCATACGCACTATACGGTGCGCTCGAAGTATTGAGGCAGTCGGGTCCGGAGTAGCGAGGTGCGGGTAAGTATTGCTCTAGGCAGATGGGCTTTAATGCTCTGTTCTGAGGAAGGTTCGGAGGTTAGTATGCCCGGTTTCTGAACTGAGGTAGCAAGATCCAATATATAAGTGGATTTTCTCCATCTAATCCCATCATTTTTCAATATTTATGATAGTTAAATGGAAAACCTCCACTTAATTCGGTCTATACACTCTTCTGAGGGGGAAATCGATACATTTAAGTGGAGTTTTTCCCACTAGCACACTTATCTGAATGTTGGACTCAAAAATAAATGGAGAAATTCCACTTAGCTTGATCAGTATACACCTAGTTATCAATATTCGCTTAGCGGAATATCAGGTAACCTGCAGGTGGGCAGCGGCCGGAAGTCCAAACATTCTCTGGAGTCACGGCCAATCTTGAAAAGAAAGATGTTAGGAGGATGGAGCATTTGCGGAAGGATTGGGAACCGGCGGATTTTATCAATGACGCAGAGATATTATCCAGCCTGGAAGAGGCGAAGAGGCTGGCCGGTGAAGAGGCCGTTGTACGGTCCATTTTAGAGAAATCCAGGTCCTGCAAGGGATTGACCCACCGGGAAGCTGCAGTACTCCTGGAGGTTACGGATAAAGAAATTCTAGCAGAGATTTACAGCTCGGCAAGGGTGATTAAGGAGAAAATATACGGCAACCGAATCGTATTATTTGCTCCTTTGTATATAAGCAATTATTGTGTCAATAACTGCGAATACTGCGGATATAAGCAGTCCAATCAGGATTTTGTAAGGCGGAGGCTGAGCAAGGATGAATTGGCGGATGAAGTCCGTGTGCTGCAGGATCTGGGCCATAAACGCCTGGTTATTGAAGCAGGAGAAGACCCGGTGCAGTGTGACATTGACTATGTCGTTGATGCGATCAAAACGGTGTATTCCGTAAAGGTCGATAATGGCAGCATCCGCCGAGTGAACATCAATATTGCAGCAACCACAATTGAAGATTATCAGAAGCTGAGGGATGCGGAGATAGGGACCTATATTCTTTTTCAGGAGACCTATCATAGACCCACCTATGCAGCGCTGCATCACAACGGTCCGAAACGGGATTATGACTGGCATACCACGGCCATGGACCGCGCACAGATGGGCGGGATCGATGATGTCGGCGTAGGTGTTCTTTACGGTTTATATGACCACAAATATGACACCATTGCGATGTTAATGCATGCAGAACACCTGGAAGAACGGTTCGGGGTTGGCCCGCATACGGTATCCGTTCCCAGATTGCGTGAGGCGGACAATGTAAATTTGAAAACGTATCCATTCCTGGTGAAGGATGATGATTTCAAGCAGCTGGTTGCCGTTCTGCGGCTGTCTGTTCCTTATGCCGGAATGATCCTATCCACCCGTGAAGAACCTTCTTTCCGCGATGAGGTCATTCAGCTCGGGATTTCCCAAGTGAGTGCCGGGTCCAGTACAGGTGTAGGCGGTTATATGGAGGCAAAGCAGGGATTAGCAGGGATGTCCAAGGAAAAACCCCAGTTCGAAGTTGGTGATCATCGTTCGCCTGAAGAAATTATCCGCGGACTTTGCCGGGATGGCTATGTTCCCAGCTATTGCACCGCCTGTTACCGGGAAGGGCGCACCGGTGACCGGTTCATGCGTCTGGCGAAATCGGGGCAGATTCATAATGTGTGCCAGCCGAACTCGCTTTTAACATTTAAAGAATATTTACTGGATTACGCAGATGAGGAAACCCGTGCACTCGGTGAAGAAATCATCCGCAAAGGGCTCGATGATATTCCCAAGGAAGCCGCACGGAAGATTACTAAGGACCGGCTGCAGCGGATCGAGAACGGCGAGCGGGATTTACGCTTTTAATAGACTCATAAGGAGAGGTTCACCATGCAATCCACACCGCAATCTAACAAGATGCATATTGCTGTTTTTGGCCGGAGGAATTCCGGGAAATCCAGTTTGATCAACGCCCTTACCGGAATGCCTTTTCTGGTTGTCGGCGACAAGCCGGGCACAACGACTGAACCGGTCTTCCAGGCTTTTGACATCCCTATAGTGGGCCCCTTCATTATCGTCGATACCGCCGGGATTGATGATGATTCCGACCTTGGCCGTTTCCGTGTCCAGAAGACCCGGGAGGTTATGGATCTGACTGATCTTAGCCTGCTGATCTTCTCGGAGGAGTCTGATGATTATAAGCTGGAAAAGGAATGGTACCATGAACTGGTCAAACGCAACATTCCCGTAATCGGTGTGATTACGAAAGTAGATGATCACTATGTCGATGTGGATCTGTTAAAAACAGAATTGAAGATCCCGTTCGTCAAGGTCAGTTCAAAGAAAAATATAAATTTCGGAAGCCTGCGCCATGCGATACGCGATTTCGCCCCTGCCGAATTTGAGCGTGCCAGTATACTTGGCGATCTGGTGAGCCCGGGCCAAGTCGTGGTGATGGTTATGCCGGAGACCATTCCTGCACCGAAATACCGGTTAGTGTCCTCCCAGCAGCAGATCCTGCGTGATTTACTGGATCATCATGTAATGGCTTTATCCGTTACTGAAGTTGAGCTTCCGACACTGCTGATGAACCTCAAAGGGATGCCGGATCTGGTCATCACGGATTCCCAGGTATACGACAGTGTGAGCGAAATTCTACCGGCCAACGTGCCATTAACCACCTTTGCCATTCTAATGGCACGGTTTAAGGGGGATTTGCCGACCTTTGTAGCCGGGGCTGAGACGATTGCCAGCCTGCAGCCGGGGGATAAGGTGCTGCTGTCGGAGGCCTGTATCCATCATCCGCATAACGGGGAGATTGACCGTGAACTGGTGAAGGCGAAGCTGCAGGAAATAGCAGGAGGCAAACTGGAGATCAGAACCAGTGTCGGGCCTGACTTCCCGGCTGATCTTTCCGGCTATAAGCTGATCGTACACTGCGGCGGCTGTATATTCAACCGCAAGCAGCTGATGATGCGGCTGGCGAACTCAGGAAACCAGCGGGTGCCGATCACGAACTACGGCATTGCATTTGCTTACTTCAAAGGCATCTTGCCGCGTGTGCTCGAAATTATGCATGTGAGTTCTTAACCTAAGGAGCCAGCAAAACGATGGAGCAGGCACGCAGAGCATTGCGCAGTGAACAGGATGCATTAGGCAGCTGGGATATCCCGGAGTCAGCATATTATGGAATTCATACGGCCCGGGCCATGGAGAACTTCCCTGTAAGCGGGCGGGCGGTTAACCCGAATTTGATCCGGAGCCTGGTCACGGTGAAAAAAGCTGCGGCGCTGGCCCACTTGAAGCTGAATACGTATCCGGCGGAGATTGGTTCTGCCATTGTGCAGGCTTGTGATGATATTCAGGCCGGGAAATACATGGAGCAGTTTACAGTTGATGCGCTGCAAGGCGGTGCAGGGACTTCGACCAATATGAATGTTAATGAAGTATTGGCTAACCGGGCGGTTGAGCTGCTGGGCGGAGTGCTTGGAGACTACACGGTGGTGCATCCGCTGGATCATGTTAACTGCTGCCAATCCACTAATGATGTCTACCCGACAGCACTGAGAATTGCTGCAATAGGCCTGGTCCGCAGACTGAGTGAGGCGTTCGCTTCCCTTCAGGAGACTTTGCAGGAGAAAGAGCTTGAATTCGCAGATGTGCTGAAGCTGGGACGTACGGAACTGATGGATGCGCTGCCGATGACAGTTGGCCAGAGCTTCGGTGCCTACGCCAAAGCGGTCGCTAGAGACCGCTGGCGGCTCTATAAAGCGGAGGAGCGGCTGCGGGAAATCAATATAGGCGGTACAGCGATCGGCACCGGAATGAATGCGCCGGCCAAATATACATTCTATATGACGGATCTGCTGCAGGATCTGACCGGCTACGGTCTGTCGCGCAGTGAGTTTCCAATGGACCCGACCCAGAATATGGATGTATTCGTTGAAGTCTCCGGCCTGCTGAAAGCCGCCTCTGTGAATCTGCTGAAAATCTCAGGAGATCTTCGTCTGCTGGCAAGCGGACCTGCAGGCGGGCTTGGGGAGCTTAAGCTCCCGGCCGTACAGGCAGGATCTTCGATCATGCCCGGTAAGGTCAATCCGGTAATAGCCGAGATGACCGGACTCGTAGCGATGCGTGTAATAGCCAATGATACAGCGGTTACCCTGGCTGCTGCCGGCGGCCAGCTGGAGCTGAATGCTTTTATGCCTCTAATTGCGGAATCACTGCTGGAATCGCTGGAGATTCTGGACCATGCCGTCCGGTTGTTCGAGGAACGCTGTGTACGGGGAATTCTTGTCCATGCTGAGCGGTGCAGTGAGCTGCTGGAGAACTCCACCGTGCTTGCTGCCGCATTCATAGGCCACATCGGGTATGAGAAGAGTGCTGAAGTTGCTAAAAAAGCCAGCCGTGAAGGTAAATCTGTACGCCAAGTGCTTGTGGAATCCCGGCTGCTTCCGGAGGAGCAGATTGACCAGATATTGAATCTTAATCAGATAACGAAGCCCGGTGTACCCGGTAAATAAACAATACTTGCGTTGATTTAGACTTTGGCACAAGGAGAGAATAACGTGAGCCTGAACGAATCCCCCCGTGGAAGCCGCCTGCATATCGCCTTATTCGGCAGGCGCAATGCCGGCAAATCCAGCCTAATCAATGCGCTGGCTAAGCAGGACATTGCCGTTGTGTCTCCGGTGAAAGGGACGACTACAGACCCTGTCTATAAATCGATGGAGTTGCTTCCGCTCGGGCCTGTCGTGCTAATAGATACAGCAGGTCTTGATGATGAAGGGGAGCTTGGGGGGCAGCGCAAAAAGAAAACGCTGGAAGTGTTGAACAAAACCGATATTGCCCTCCTGGTTATCGATGCTTACAGTGGCGTGACCTCCTTTGACAAAGAGATTGCCGGACTTATTCAGAGCAAAAACATCCCTGTCATTGGGGTATTGAATAAAACGGATTTGTTAACCCGGACGGATGAATCGAATCGCAAAGACCTTGTGGAACTGGTGAAAATATCGCAAGAGCTGTTGGGATTCCAAGTCATCCCTGTCTCTGCGGCAGAGCAGCAGGGGGTCAGCATGCTGAGGAAAGCGCTGACTACTGCAGTTCCGGAGGAGGATGACCGCTTCCGCATCGTAGGAGACCTGCTCACTCCCGGTGACCTGGTTGTGCTGGTCGTACCGATTGACAAAGCAGCGCCCAAAGGCAGGCTAATCTTGCCTCAGCAGCAGACCATCCGTGATATTCTGGAGAGCGATGCCATAGCGGTTGTTACCAAGGAACATGAACTGAAGCAAACGCTGGAGAGCCTTGGCAGGAAGCCGCGGCTGGTGATTACCGATTCGCAGGTTTTTCTGAAGGTTGCCGCAGATACGCCTAAGGATATTCCGCTTACCTCATTCTCTATCTTGTTTGCCCGTCATAAGGGGGATTTGGAGGAACTGGTCAGGGGCGCACGGGCGATCGACCGGCTGGAGGATGGAGACAAGGTGCTGATTGCCGAGCCTTGTACCCATCACACGCAGCCGGACGATATCGGCAGTGTGAAGCTTCCGCGCTGGATCCGGCAGGCGACCGGCAGAAACATCGAGTTTCATCATGCGAATGGTATGAGCTTCCCGGAAGACGTGAACGATTATGCGCTCATTGTGCATTGCGGCGGGTGTATGATCAACCGCAGACAGATGCTGTGGCGGATGGAACAGGCGGCTTTAAAGGGCGTGCCAATTGTAAATTACGGCGTGGCCATTGCTCATGTGCAGGGAATCCTGGAGCGGGCGATTTCTGCTTTTCCGCTTGCGCGACTGGCATGGGAGGAAGAAGAAGCGGGCAAACCGGTTATTAATTAATCTTTCATCGCAACTCGCAGCGTACTGCCGGGTAATCTATTATCTTTGGTGCATACAAAATAAACAAGCCGGTTCTGTTCATGAACAGAATCGGCTTGTTGCATTTCAGGGATTATACGATTTAATTAAGTTGCTTATTCAAAATTGTTGAGCCAATCCCAAGCATCCCCAATGGTCTGTTCCTGAGACGATACATCAGAGGAAGCCGGAGTGGCAGGATCCGGTGAAGCTGAAGCCGATCCGCTATCCGAAGCAGCTTGTCCGTTTGTAGGCAATACGCGGCGGGCTGATGTATAGTGGGAAGCCCACCAGCCAGTGTTCAGGGGAGTAATAGTCACTCCATCATCGCCATACGTGTGCAGTATTTTACCGTCACCCATATAAATCGCAACATGGTGAACCGGAGAATAGAAAAATACAAGGTCACCTGGCTGAAGCTCATTTCTAGATACATAGGTTCCAACCGTCGATTGCTGTTTAGAAGAACGGGGGAGAGAGATTTCATTGTGTTCAAAAACAAATTGCGTAAATGAAGAGCAATCAAAAGAACTGGTAATCCCTGATTCAGCCCCATACTCATAACGAACTCCCTGATACTTCAATCCCGTTGCAATAATTTTATCGGCAATGCTGGAAGAGACGGAGTTCGCAGGCGTTGTACTTGTTGCCGCGTAGGCAGTACTGCTGTTCCCGGTAATTCCGGTTCCGGCAGCCAGTAAGGCTGCTCCTAAGCTGACTCCGATCGTAAAGTTCCGGAAACGTCTTTTGCTATGAGTTGTGTTCATGTATGTTACCTCCTGTTGTTACAGTCTGGTCGATCACCTGAATCAACCCTAACATATATTTTCTTAACATAAATTGCTAATGACCGGATTATCTCTGTGTCCGTAAGGGTTGTATGACGTTTATTAAAATAAGATTACAATCTTGTCATATGTTTTTATTGACATGTAACGGCTGCTTAGAAGTTCCCTTGTTTGTGCCGGGTAAATCTTAATGCAATCTTAACGCCAGGGTCAAAGTTGTAATACTACGCTGATTTGGTGCATGCTATACTAGCTAACAGCAACTCTATTGTCAGAAAGGGGTTTGACATGGCACCTCACCGAACCGGAGCTGCTGTCCTGCTGGAGCAGACCCCAGGGAACACGGCAGAGAAAAAACGCGGCAAGCTAAAAATATTTTTTGGATATGCAGAAGGGGTCGGAAAGACCAGCGCCATGCTCTATGCCGCTCTTGAGGAGCAGAAGGAAGGCGTGGACGTCGTAGCCGGCTACATTGAGACGCATCACCGTCCGGAAACAGCGGCTCTTGCCGATGACCTGGAACAGCTGCCATCGCTGGAGCTTCCTTCCAAAACAGCCGCAATCCGCGAATTTGACCTCGATCTTGCCATCCGGAGACGGCCTGACCTGATTCTGCTGGATGAGCTGGCTCATCACAATGCGTCCGGCTGCCGGCACAAAAAAAGATACCAGGATGTCGAGGAACTGCTGCGGTCGGGAATTAACGTATATACAACAATTAATGTCCAGCATATAGAAAGCCTGCATGATGTAGTTTCGGCAATTACCGGCAACTCCGTAACCGAGCGTATACCGGATAGTGTATTTGACAGTGCCGATCAAATTGAACTGGTCGACATTCCACCCGATGATCTGATCGAACGTCTGAGCAAAGGAAAGCTATACCCTGGGGAGCAGGGGGAAATGGCAGCCGGATCGTCTATATTTGTCAAAACGAAGCTAATCGCTTTACGGGAAATCGCTTTACGTTATACCGCAGATCAGCTGAATCGTATCGCTCAGCGATACAGTGAAAGGGCGAATAAGAATACTTATAACACAGCAGATCATATTCTAGTCTGTCTGTCTTCCGCTGCCTCAAGTAAAAAGGTAATCCGCACAGCAGCTAGGATGGCTGAAGCTTTCCGCGGATCTTTTACGGCACTCTATGTAGAAACGCCAAAAACCAAAGACCTCACACCCAAAAGCAAGGCGGAGCTCAGAGAAAATCTGCGGCTCGCCGAACAGCTTGGTGCGCAGCTTGCCACGGTATATGGTGAAGATGTCTCTGGTCAGATTGCGGAATATGCCAAATCAAGCCGGGTCACCAAGATTGTGATCGGCCGTTCCCAGAGCAGTAAAAAAAGATGGCTCACTAAAACCAGTCTGGTAGAAAAGCTGACTGCGCTGGCACCGAATATTGATATACACATTATTCCGGATACCCAACCGGCTCCCTATAACAGATTTCCGGCCTATGTGAAGCCGCGCCTCTCACTGGCAGACACCTTGAAGACGATCGGGATTCTGACGGTTTGCACCTTAATCGGACTGTGGTTTCAATTTCTAGGATTCCGGGAAGCGAATATCATCACGGTGTACATTTTGGGAGTTCTGCTGAATGCTATGGTTACCAGCGGCAGGCTTTACAGTGCGATAACTTCGATCTTAAGCGTGCTTGTCTTCAACTTTTTCTTCACTAAGCCGTATTTCTCTTTAGAAGCGCATGATTCCGGGTATCCGGTTACCTTTCTGGTCATGCTGCTGGCTTCTATTATAAGCAGTACTCTTACCATGCGGATCAAGGAACAGGCGCGCCAATCTGCGCAAAAAGCGTACCGGACTGAAGTACTCTTAGAGACAAGCCGTAAGCTGCAGCAGGCGGAGGGTGCCCCGGCGATCGTCAATGAAACTGCAATCCAAATGGTGAAGCTGCTGGACCGGACGGTCATATTCTACCCCGTGGAGCAGGACAACTTAGCCGAGCCGCTTATTTTTCCAAAGGTAGAATCAGCGGTAAATCTCCGGGCATATACCGGTGTGAACGAATGGGCTGTTGCAGATTGGGTGTACAAGAACAATAAGCGTGCCGGAGCAACCACGGATACCTTTTCGGCTGCCAGTTGTCTGTACCATGCCGTCCGTGGCGGGGATACCGTATTCGCAGTAGCTGCCATTGTGATGGACCAGGAAGAGCCATTGGAAATTTTCGAGAAAAGCCTTATGATTGCCATGCTCGGAGAATGTGCGCTAGCACTGGAGAAAGAGTTGCTGAATGAGCGGCAAAAGGAAATCTCGCTGCAAATCCAGCAGGAACAGCTGCGCGCCAATCTGCTGCGGGGGATCTCCCATGATCTGCGTACGCCGCTTACCAGTATTTCCGGTAATGCCGGAATTCTTATGGGAAACTCTATGGTGTTGAGCGAGGAACAGAAAACAGGCTTGTACACGGATATATATGACGACTCCATGTGGCTGATCAACCTGGTGGAGAATTTACTGTCCATTACGCGGATTGACAATGGCAGCTTAAATCTGGATTTTCAGGCGGAGCTGCTGGAAGAGGTTATTGCTGAAGCGCTGATGCATGTTAACCGCAACAGTGTAGAGCACACTATTCAAACGATGCTGGAAGATGAGCTGCTAATGGCCAAAATGGATTCCCGGCTGATTGTTCAGGTTCTCATTAATTTAGTGGACAACGCAATCAAATATACTCAAGCCGGTTCGAAAATCATTGTGTCGGCGAGACGCGAACAACAACGGGTAAGGGTCGAAATATCCGATAACGGCCCCGGGATATCTGAGGAAGCCAAGAGCAAGCTGTTTGATATGTTTTATACGGCAGACAATCAACGCGGAGACAGCCGCCGCGGCTTGGGGCTGGGGCTGTCACTGTGCAAATCGATAGTGCATGCTCATGGAGGTACAATTGAAGTAAAGAATAATGTTCCGCAGGGCACGGTGTTCAGCTTCACCCTGCAGGCTGAGGAGGTGAATGTTCATGAATAAACCATTGATTCTTGTTGTAGAGGATGACAAGCCGATCCGCAAGCTGATTACGACCACGCTGGAGACACAAGGCTACAAATATCATACAGCTGAGACCGGCGAAGCATCGATCTTAGAGGCGGTGTCCCATCAGCCGGATATAATGATTCTGGATTTGGGGCTGCCGGATATGGATGGTGTGGACATTATCAAAAAAGTCCGGTCCTGGTCGAATATTCCCATTATTGTTGTCAGCGCACGCAGCGAGGACCGTGACAAAATTGATGCACTGGATGCAGGTGCAGATGATTATCTGACAAAACCGTTCAGTGTGGAGGAGCTGCTGGCCCGGCTGCGGGTCAGTCTGCGGCGTATCCGCTATGACAGTGACAAGCTGCAGAAGGATGCGTCGGTTTTTACCAACGGGAATTTAAAAATCGATTATGCCGCAGGCTGCGTATGGATGGAACAGGAAGAAATCCACCTGACCCCGATTGAATATAAGCTGCTGTGTCTGCTGGCCAAGAACGCAGGCAAAGTATTGACGCATAATTATATCCTGAAGGAAATCTGGGGCAGTCACACCTATGATATCCCTGCCCTGCGTGTATTTATGGCGACTCTGCGCAAAAAAATCGAAAAATCACCTTCGCAGTCTAAGATCATCCAGACCCACATCGGAGTCGGCTACAGGATGCTGCAGGCAGGAGAAGATAGCAGAGTTATCTGATTTTTTCAAAATTAATATCAATATGAGATGAGCCATGTTCTTCCGGGAGCATGGTTTTTTTGCTGTTGCTTCATCTCTTAATGCAATCTATATTCCCTCGCGGTAACCCTAATCCAGTACTAACGGCCAGAGTGGTACGCTGAACAGGAAGAATATTGCACAGCAGAAGGGGTCTTATTGATGAATGAATGGCTGCAAAATATCGGTCTATTCTCCGTGGTACTGTTACTGCTCTATACCATTAAGAAAGGTTATGATCAATACGACTTAAAAGGGATAGGTGATTATGAGGATGTTGAAGTCACGAGGCAGGCTGAAGAAGTTGTCCAGAGTCTACACTCAGACAAATCTTAATGCAATCTTAATTCTGTCAGACTAACCCTAACCCTGAACTAATGGCAGTAGTGTTAAGCTGAATTCAGAAATTAGAGATGCTAAAGAGACAGATCATCCTGGAGAGGAGTGGTGAGGACGATGATGGACGTGTATATGGTAGCAGCGCTCGCTGCAATATTCGGAGTGTTCTACGCGTTTGCACAGTGGTGCGGGCATGTGGCTGAGGATAAGGGAGGGACAGAATCATGACAGTGGTGTTAACAGTAACCCTCCTGTTGTTTCTGTATCTGGTGTACGCCTTGATTCATCCGGAGAAATTCTAAATAACTAGAGCAATATATTAAGGAGGGTCATCTGTGGGCATTGTGCAAATTATCGTAGTCATTGCTATACTGCTGCTGCTGGTAAAACCGGCAGGTACTTATTTATATCATGTATTCTCAAATGAACCGAATAAGACAGACCGCATTTTCGGCGGTGTTGAACGCGGGATCTTCAAATTAAGCGGTCTTCATAAACGTGAAGGAATGTCATGGAAGACCTATGCGTTGAGCTTTTTGTCGACCAACATTGTACTGGTTGCCTTCGGGTATATCGTTCTCCGCTTACAGGCCGGCCTGCCGCTCAATCCAAACGGGATAACCGGAATGGAACAGACGCTTACTTTTAACACGGTGATCAGCTTTATTACTAACACCAATCTTCAGCATTACAGCGGGGAGACAGGACTTTCTTATTTCTCGCAAATGGCTGTGATAACCATGCTGATGTTTACTTCTGCGGCCAGCGGTTTTTCCGTAGCAGTCGCTTTTGTAAGAGGGATAACCGGCAGGGCGTCACTGGGAAACTTCTTTGAAGACTTCGTTAAGGCACACACCCGTGTATTTCTGCCGCTTGCACTGCTTATTACCCTGGTGCTGGTTGGATTGCAGGTTCCGCAAACCTTGAAGCCTTCGATTCAGTTAACAACGTTAGAAGGTCAAGTACAGCAGATTGCTACGGGTCCGGTTGCTTCCCTGGAATCGATCAAACATCTGGGCACGAACGGCGGCGGCTTCTTCGGAGCCAACTCGGCGCATCCGTTCGAGAATCCATCACCGCTCACCAATGTGATTGAAATCCTGTCAATGTGGACGCTGCCGGCAGCTCTTCCCTATATGTACGGTCTGTTCGCCAAGAATAAACGGCAGGGCTGGGGAATCTTCGCCGCCATGATGACCTTGTTCGTGCTTCTGCTGTCACTTAACTATTATGCGGAGAGCAGCGGGAATCCGGCGATAAACAGCATGGGCATCGATGCTTCACAGGGCAGCATGGAGGGGAAAGAGGTGCGCTTCGGGATACCGCAATCCTCCTTGTTCACGACAGTAACGACTGCGGCCACGACAGGCAGCGTCAATAATATGCATGATACACAGACACCGCTCGGCAGTATAACTCCGCTGGCACTGATGATGTTAAATAATGTTTTCGGAGGCAAAGGGGTCGGCTTAGTGAACATGCTGATGTACGCCATCCTAGCCGTCTTCCTCTGCGGACTGATGGTCGGCAGGACACCGGAGTTTCTCGGCCGCAAAATTGAAGCCCGGGAGATGAAGCTGATTGCAGTTGCCATTTTGATCCATCCGCTGATTATACTGGTTCCTACAGCAGCCTCATTCCTGACGGATTTGGGTCAAGGTGCTATAAGCAATTCAGGATACCACGGCCTGACACAAGTCCTGTACGAATACGTCTCTGCTGCAGCGAATAACGGTTCTGGCTTTGAGGGGCTTGCGGATAATAACACCTTCTGGAATATGATGACCGGAGTGGTTATGCTGCTCGGACGGTATGTTTCCATCATCGCTCTGCTGGCAGTTGCAGGTTCGCTCCTCCGCAAGCAGCCTGTTCCTGAGACGATCGGTACCTTCCGCACAGACAACGGCCTGTTCACCGGTATTCTTATCGCTACGGTGCTGATTATTGGTGCACTGACATTCCTGCCGGTTGTTGTACTTGGTCCGATTGCCGAACATTTGACTCTACGCTAGGGAGAGGAAGAACAGAAATGAGTACTGTACAGAAAAAGAAGCTGTTGAGTGGTCCCATGATCCGAAATGCGGTCAAAGACAGCTTTGTGAAGCTGAATCCGGTGACCCTAATGAAGAATCCGGTCATGTTCGTGGTTGAAGTGGGTACGTTTATTGTTTTAATGATGGTGCTGCTTCCCGGTTACTTTCATGCCTCGGAAGCTCTCGGGTTCAATATTACGGTCTTCGTCATCCTGCTGGTCACTGTATTATTCGCCAACTTTGCAGAAGCACTGGCAGAAGGGCGCGGCAAAGCGCAGGCGGATTCCCTTAAGAAGACGAAACAGGATATCTCCGCGAACAAGGTGACTGGAGGTTCGATAAAAATCGTAGCTTCTTCCGAGCTGCGCAAAGGAGATATCGTCGTAGTCAGCCAAGGTGAACTGATTCCCGGCGACGGTGAAGTCATCGAAGGTTTGGCCTCAGTGGATGAATCCGCGATTACAGGCGAGTCGGCTCCTGTCATTAAGGAAGCGGGCGGAGACTTCAACTCGGTTACCGGCGGTACGAGAGTGGTGAGTGATGAGATTAAGGTGCGGATTACCAGTGATCCCGGCGAGTCCTTCCTGGACCGGATGATTTCCCTAGTCGAAGGAGCGAAGCGCCAGAAGACACCGAACGAAATCGCGTTGAATACCCTTTTGATCAGCTTGACGATTATTTTTATGATTGTTGTGGTTACATTGCGTCCTATTGCCGGCTACCTTGACGTTGATCTGGAAATACCGGTATTGATCGCTCTGCTGGTCTGTCTGATCCCTACGACAATCGGCGGACTGCTCTCGGCTATCGGAATTGCTGGGATGGACCGCGTTACCCAATTCAACGTACTGGCGATGTCCGGCAAGGCCGTTGAAGCCGCCGGGGATATCAATACAATGATTCTGGATAAGACCGGGACGATTACCTTCGGGAACCGGATGGCGAGCGAATTTGTTCCTGTTGGTAAGGAGACAGAGGAAGATGTAGCCATATGGGCAGCTCTTAGTTCACTTAAGGACGAGACACCGGAAGGACGGTCTGTCATTGAGCTCGTCAAAAAGCTGGGGTACAGCTACGATGCCGGACTTGCTTCAGGAGCAGAGTTTATAGAATTCCGGGCGGAAACGCGGATGAGCGGAATGGATCTTCCAGATGGCCATAAAGTTCGCAAAGGGGCTGTGGATTCCGTGAAACGCTGGGTGGCTTCTCAAGGAGGAATCATACCGGATAACCTGGATCAGCACTCGAACAGCATTGCCGGCAAAGGCGGCACTCCACTTGCTGTAGCAGTAGGCAACCGCATCTACGGACTCATTTACCTGAAGGATACCGTTAAGCCTGGAATGAAGGAGCGGTTCGAAGAGCTGCGCAAAATGGGAATCAAAACCATTATGTGTACTGGTGACAATCCGTTAACTGCAGCTACCATCGCCGCTGAAGCGGGTGTAGACGGATTTATTGCCGAAAGTACACCGGAGAATAAAATAGAGGTCATCCGCAGTGAGCAGAAGGAAGGTAAGCTGGTGGCCATGACGGGTGACGGCACCAACGATGCGCCGGCACTGGCGAAAGCGGATGTGGGGCTGGCAATGAACAGCGGTACTGCAGCTGCCAAAGAAGCGGCCAATATGGTGGATCTGGACTCAGACCCGTCCAAGATTATTGAGGTTGTGGCGATCGGCAAGCAGCTGCTCATGACACGTGGCGCACTCACCACGTTCAGTATCGCCAATGATATTGCCAAGTATTTTGCCATTATCCCGGCGATGTTTACACTGGCTATACCGGAGATGGAAGTGCTGAATATTATGGGGCTTGGCTCGCCAAGCTCGGCAATTATCTCCGCGCTGATCTTTAACGCGATCATTATCCCGCTGTTGATCCCGCTTGCAATGAGGGGCGTATCCTATAAGCCGATGAGCTCCACCAGGCTGCTTCGGCGTAATATTTTCGTCTACGGATTCGGTGGAGTGGTGGTGCCGTTCCTCGGAATTAAGCTGATTGATATGGTTGTCAGCCTTTGGATCTAGCGGAACAAGTTATAGCGGCAGAAAGGATGAACATTAATAATGTTAAATAACGAATCAAACCAGCAATCTTCCGTTTCCAAGACCTCTTATTTCATAAGCATAGTAAGGCTCAGCACCGTATTTATTATTCTTTGCGGGATTGTGTATCCGCTGGCCTCAACTGCGCTTGCCCAGGTGCTCATGCCGTCACAGGCTAACGGCAGTCTGCTTAAGAACAGCAGCGGCGAGGTAGTCGGCTCTGAACTGATCGGACAGAGCTTCACAGATCCGTCGTTATTTCAAGGCCGGGTATCGAGCATCGATTACAAGGCTGAAGCTTCGGGCTCGAACAATTATGGCCCGTCCAATCCGGATATGCTGCAGCGTACCCGTGAAAGTATCGCACAGTGGAAGAAGGATAACCCGGAGGTGCCAATTCGTGAATTGCCCGTTGATCTGATTACCAATTCCGGATCGGGACTTGATCCTCATATCTCGCCTGCAGCTGCCAGGGTGCAAATTCCCAGAATCAGTAATCTGACCGGCATTCCTGTGGATCAGCTTGAGGCGCTGGTTGTGAAGAACACCGAAGGCCGTGACCTGGGCTTGTTCGGCGAGGAACGTGTAAATGTGCTGAAGCTCAATTTGGCTCTGTCGGAACTATCAAAGAAATAATCCGGCTCATGCCCTGTCTGCGCGGTTTGCGGGCAGGGTACTTGCCGGTTCGGGATGGAGGATAGGTATGGCACCTTACAAACGTAAAAGCCCGGAAGAAATCCTGTATTCCATCTACAAGCTGCACCGGGGCAGATTAAAGATTATCATCGGTTCTGTCAGCGGCTCGGGCAAAACTTATCATATGCTGGAGGAAGGCAAGCTGCTGAAGCAGCAGGGCATTGATGTGGTCATCAGTGCAGTTTCGACTATGGGGCGGTCTGAAACGGTCCAGCAGCTGGCGGATCTTGAACGAATAACCAGCATCCATTGGTGGCAGGGCAGCAAGGAGCAGAAGGATCTTCCATTAGAGGCCATAATTGAACGTAATCCCGAAGTGGTTCTGGTGGATGGTCTGGCCCACCGCAACCGCGCGGGAGCCCGTTTTCCGACAAGGCTGGAAGATATTCACTACTTGATGGACCATGGCATCAGCATTATAACGACGATTAATGTTTATGAACTGGGTGGAGTAGGCGAAATCATTTTTCAAATGACAGGGATCCGTTCAGAAGAGACGGTTCCGCTGAATACCCTGGAGCTTGCGGATGAGGTGCGGCTAATCGATGTATCGCCAGAGACGATTCTTAAGCGGATTGATGAAGGCATCCTGGGTGATCAGGCACATCCTGCATTGTCTCGTAGAGGAAATCTCGGCGTTCTCCGTGAACTGTCGCTGCGTTTGGTGGCGGAGGGGGTAAATGAATCGCTGGAGAAACACCGCGAAGCTGAGGGACTCACCGGCCCCTCCGGTGCTACGGAGCGGATTCTGGTCTCTAGCCAGTATCACTGGAACGGCTCGCTCTACGTAAGGAGAGGCCAACAGATTGCTAAGCGCCTCAACGGTGATCTGCGGGTTGTAACCTTTGTATTGCCAGGCCGCAAATTGACCAAGGATCAGCAAACCTTCAAGCGCTCGATCATGAAGCTGGTTGACCGGTTGGAAGGGAAATTTGAAGAGCTTCCGCTGGACCATAGCCGCCAGCTGCCCTCTGTCCTTGTACGATATGCCACGGAAAATAACGTGACCCGGATTGTGATGGGGCATTCAAAAAAAAGCCGCTGGCAGGAAAAGTGGCAGGGCTCCATTGCGAATCAGGTGCTGCGGAAAACGCGGAATATCGACGTGTTTCTGATGGCAGACCGGGTGCAGCAGGACGGGGAACGGATATTACCGGTCAAATCATTACCCAAGAAAACTGAGGAGCCTTTTCACCGTCTGACCAGTCAAGAACTGGAGCGGAAAATTGAAACAATCAGCCAAGGAACCTTCAAGGTCTATATCGGTGCGGCTCCCGGAGTAGGCAAAACCTATAAAATGCTGCAGGAGGGCAATCTTCTGCTGAACCGGGGGATCGACGTGGTGATCGGTCTGCTGGAAACCCACGGAAGAAAAGAAACCCAGGCGCAGATCGGCGGGTTGCCATTGATAAATAGAGCCAGGATTCATTACCAGTCAACGCAGCTGGAAGAAATGGATACAGAAGCCATAATTACGCGCCATCCGGAGGTTGTGCTGGTGGATGAACTGGCACATACGAATGTACCCGGCAGTCCTAACAGTAAGCGGTATGAGGATGTGATCCGCCTGTTGGAGCACGGGATCTCGGTTATCACTACAGTTAATGTTCAGCATCTGGAAAGCCTGAATGATGCGGTAGCCCAATTAACCGGCGTGAGGGTTCGTGAGACGGTGCCGGATGCCATACTCAAAATGGCTGATGAAGTCGAGCTGATCGACGTCACGCCGCAAATGCTGCAGGAACGGATGCGGGAAGGGAAAATTTACGCCTCCGAGAAGGTGAATCAGGCGCTGGAATCCTTCTTTAAGCTCGGCAATCTAATCGCGCTGCGCGAGCTGGCCCTGCGTGAAATTGCGGATGATGTAGATGAACGGCTGGAAGCATGGGACCGGGATACATCCTTGCGCGGCCCCTGGAGCAGGCGTGAGGTTATCTTTGTGTGTGTGGATCTGGGGCCGCAGGCAGAACGGCTGATCCGCCGCGGCTTCCGCATCGCACACCGTTTAAAGGCAGAGTGGTATGTGAATTATGTGCATTGCGGGGCGCCCCTCATGGATGATGAGCAGAAGCGGCTTGATACACTGCGGCATTTGACGGAAAGGTTAGGCGGAAAAATGGAAACTGCCGAGGCGGGCAGAGGCGGTAATCTTCATGAGCATCTGTTAAGCCGGATGAATGATGTGCAAACGACCCAGCTGATTATCGGGCAATCCCGAAGAGCGGCATGGCGGTCCTTTTTCAAGGAAAGTCTTGTACATTTCCTGCTTCGGAACGCACGTCATATGGATATGCTGATTGTAGCGGATTTGAGGAAGTGTTGAAATCAAGACGCGGCAATGTTATGATACCCATACCTAAATGACAGGAGTTGACAAGGATAATGTAGGATTTCTTGCGCTTATATAAAACAATAAAACAGTTCCTGCGAGTTCTATTTCGCTTGTTTTATTCTTTATATGCAAGAAGGTTACTGCATCCTTTCACTCAGAATAATTGCCTATTCAGCCCTCCAGAGGGCTGGGTTTGCTGTATTTATTTGAGCTGCGAGAAGCGAACTTTCTTGCAGCTCATTTTTTTATACAGGAGGATCATTTCATGTCATTAATCAATGTGTCGAACTTAACGTTTGCCTATGACGGCAGCTACGATAACATCTTCGAGAATGTAAGCTTTCAGCTGGATACGGATTGGAAATTAGGGTTTACGGGGAGAAATGGAAGAGGAAAGACGACCTTTCTGAATCTGCTGCTAGGCAAATATGAATACAGCGGAAGTATATCCGCGAAAGTCAGCTTTGAATACTTCCCCTTCCCGGTAGAGCATAAAGAATATCTGACTATAGACGTGATCGGAGAGATCTGCCCGGATGCCCAGCAGTGGCAATTCATGCGTGAGCTTACCTTGCTGCAGGTTTCAGATGATGTGCTCTACCGTCCTTTTGACTCGCTGTCGAACGGAGAGCAGACGAAGGTGCTGCTGGCAGCTTTATTCTTGATGGAGGACCGGTTTCTGCTGATCGATGAACCGACCAATCATCTGGATATGGAGGCAAGACAACTGGTCAGTGATTATCTCAAGGGAAAGAGCGGCTATATTCTGGTGTCCCATGACAGGGCCTTCCTGGATAATTGTGTAGACCATATTCTCTCCATCAATAAGACTGGGATTGACATACAAAAAGGCAATTTCTCCGAGTGGTGGGACAATAAAGAGCGGCAAGATGCCTTTGAACTGGCGGAGAATGACAAGCTGCGTACAGACATCAAACGCCTGTCGGATGCCGCTAAACGCACTAGCAACTGGTCTCATGAAGTAGAGAAGACAAAAAACGGCACACGGAATTCAGGTTCAAAGTTAGATAAAGGGTATGTCGGGCATAAGGCCGCCAAAATGATGAAGCGCTCGAAATCCATCGAGCAAAGGCAGCAGACGGCCATCAACGAGAAATCCAAGCTTCTTCAGAATATAGAGAGCTCCAGCAGCCTGAGAATTACCCAGCTTGCTTATCATAAGAAGCAGCTTGCTGAGTTCGACCATGTCTCTATTCATTTCGGGGAACGTACCGTATGCACTGACGTTAGCTTTGTGATTGAACAGGGCGAGCGTATCGCACTCTCCGGCAAAAACGGCTCCGGGAAATCCAGTCTGCTCAAACTGCTCACCGGCGAAGAGATAGGCTATTCCGGTATTGTCCGAACGGGCAGCCAGCTGAAAATCTCCTATGTATCCCAGGACACCTCATTTCTGCAGGGCAGCTTATCGGACTATGCGCGCCAGCATGATATCGATGAAAGCTTGTTTAAGGCAATCTTAAGAAAGCTCGATTTAGCCAGAGTGCAATTTGAAAAGGATATGTCATCGTACAGCGGTGGCCAAAAGAAGAAAGTGCTGATCGCCCGGAGTCTTAGCGAAAAAGTTCACCTGCATATATGGGATGAGCCGCTAAATTATATTGATATCATCTCCCGGATGCAAATTGAGGAGCTGCTGCTTGAATTCACTCCGACCCTGCTGTTTGTAGAACATGACCGGGAGTTTTGCAGGAACATTGCTACTAAGGTCATTGAACTTTAATCTGAAGGAGATGCCGCACTTGTCAGATTAAACGGGAACGGAGACAGGCGAGAAAGAAGGGCATACGAGGAAGGTATTAAGCCAAAGTTCCCGGTAGAGTTAGCTTAAATAACAAGCGAAAAGGGTGTATGTAATTGTTCTAGTAGCGAACAATTACATACACCCTTTTTTATGCGGAAATTACGCTTTACGAACTCAGGAGGTATAATTTCTTCCAAGCCCTAACTCAGTCAACAGCTGTCTGTACGCGATAGAAGTGCGGTCTGCAGGAATATGGGCTTCGGCGGTCAGATCCAGCGGCAGATCCTCCGGTGTCTGTGCTTCGACCATCGCTCTGTCTTCTGAGAACACCTGGAGATTGAAGTTAATCGTATCTTCGGTCGGCACACTCTTGTCAAAGTTACGTGAGATCGGGCAGAACAGCCGCGTATATCTTGCAGATACAGGAGAAGCGCAGTTCAGGATCATTAGCTTTCCGTCCTCAGGAAAATGTACGGTAAGCGATGCGGCGAATGGGGCGAACACCCGGAATGCCCGCAGCCACATGAACCCTTCCGGTGCCGGATTCTCCTGACCTTTCCCGTAGTTACTGACGGTGCTCCAATAATCGGCAAACAGTTCATTCCCTTCACGTCTTACTTTGTACTGCGGAACCTCAGTGTTGTCGGGGTCTGCGAACGAATTTGCATGTACATAAGCGAAGTGTGAGACGTCTAGGAAGCCTTCCATCTGCCGGCCGGACGAACCGGCAATGTCAAAGCTTGGCGGCAGAATGTTAATAAAATCCGGATCATCCCAGCCGGAGAATTCCGGAATTTGCTCCTCAGTTCCTGCCAGCGAGGTCCAGATAAGACCATATTTCTCCACAGCAGGATACATGATCAGCTTTAGCTTAGGTGAGATTTTGGCGTTCGGATGCGCCGGAACTGAAGTGCAGGCTCCTTCACAGTTGTAGCGGAAGCCATGATAAGGACAGACAATCTCTTCGTTCTCAACCCAGCCCAGACTTAAAGGAGCACCCCGGTGGAAGCAAAGATCACGCGCAATCACAACCTTGCCATGACTGCGGTAACAGACCAGCTTTACATCCAGCAGTTTAACTGAAACCGGCTTATCTTGGATTTCTTCAGCAATAGCCACCGGATACCAATACTGGGACAGAATCTGCCAGTCATTTGGGGTAAAGGTACAGTCACGGGGAAGCTGCATTTGGAATTCGGCAAGCGCATTAGTCTTAGTCATAGTTGGTTCGCTCCTTTAGGAAATGTAGTAGTAATGCAATAAACCCCAGGCGGAAGAGGCGCTAAGTGAAGCAGCTCTTGTATTCTTGCAATCAAAATACAAGCCTGATCAGCTCATGCATCCTCTTGTAGCCTGGGGCAATTTACGGTTGCCTGGTCGAGACGCCCACTCCGATTAATGGGCTTATACAAGATTTCATATGTTATTTAATGTGACATTTATCATATAATTTATAATAAAACACACCTCATATTTTTGTCAATGTTATTTTTAGTGACATGTAATTCGCTTGTTTCGGTTAGGGCATCTATTGCCTTGCAGTGAAAAGTGCCGATGAATTCGTCTGATATAGTGTGGTATTTGAACGGAAAAATTCGTCAGGCAGGAAGTGAATAGATGCCTTGGATAATTGAGATGATTTCACAGTACGGATATCTAGCCATATTTGCTCTTCTGGCGTTAGGTATTATTGGGCTTCCCGTTCCGGACGAACTGTTGATGCTGTTTGTAGGTTACTTGTCCTCTATAATGGTGTTGAATTTTTCGATAACAGTCCTTGTTTGTTTCATAGGTTCAATAACCGGCATGCTGATCAGCTATACCATCGGTTTAAGGCTGGGACAGCCGGCGGTCGATAAATTCGGGAAATGGGTAGGGCTTACGCCCAATCGATTTGCCAGTGTGAAAAGGTGGTTTTCCCGCTTCGGTAACTGGGCGATATTCTTTGCCTACTTTATTCCGTGAATTAGACATGTCACAAGCTATATCTCCGGCATCAGTGCCATGTCCTTCAGAAAGTTTTTACTCGTAACCCTGGCAGGCGCTTTCACCTGGTCGCTTCTGTTTGTTTCTATCGGCTATTTTGCCGGGACCAGGCTGTTAATCCTGAAATAGCTTTGGATGAACTTACTAGTATATACTAGAAAAGAAATATACAAGATTATCCATACCTTACCATGAAAAGTAAGGCGTACACAGCAATCAAAGGAGGTACTATATTAATGCTGCAAGCCGGAGAAGTTGTTATCGAAGAATATGAACCCCGCAAACACGCGAAGTCCATTGCGGAGATGTGGAACAGAAGTTATGAAAGCTGGGGAGGAGATAATGCGTATCAGACGGAACAGAGTGTGATCGATGAGCATCGCAACAGCACTCACCTCAAACTGTTTCTGGCTGTAGTCGCTGAAGAGGTCATCGGATATTGCAGCTTCTCTCATTACAAAGAAGATACGGGAGCATTATATATACCTTTGCTGAATGTCAGGCCAGACTACCACGGGCGCAAAATCGGCAAGATGCTGGTTCTGCGTGCTATTGAGGAAACCATCAAGCTTGGCTGGCCGCGGCTGGACCTGTATACCTGGCCCGGCAACACCAAAGCGGTTCCGACATATAAGAAAAGCGGTTTTTTCTGGGAAAAACGCGATGACTCCACACACCTCATGAACTTTATCCCTTCTGTCCTGCATACAGGAGCGGTCAAACATTACTTTGAAACGATAGACTGGTATAAAGATAGTACCCGCGAAATCTCCGTTCAGCCGGATGGGCGGAAGGAAAACGGTTTTGATTATTTTACATATACGTGGAGCAAGGATCAGCTTCAGCTGAAGATGGAGTATGAACGTTCGGGGCGGGGCCTGCGGCTGATTGAAACTGAGGATTATCTGATTAAGGCGACCATTCCTCGGCAGCATCAGCTTCCTTTTGGAAACAGTTATCCCATTGTCTATGAAGCAGTGAATAAAAGCGGACAACCCTTATCGCTTCAGGTTAAAAGCATCAGCAATCCGCAAATCCGTTTTGAGCTGAACGAATCCAGGGTTATTGCAGCATCAGAGTCCATTGAAGGCAGCTTTTATATCCATCCGGTTGAAGAAGAACAAAATGCTTATCAGACGCATCCGGTAGTAGAAGCTGAACTGCTGATTAACGGCTTACCTGCCGTATTTAAACTTGGCGTGGAGCCGAAGTTTCCGGTTAAGCTCAAGCTGGAGCTGCCGAATCGTGATATTTTTGCTGGAGAAGACATCGAGCTTGATTTGACTGTGGAGAACGAATACGACACCGAGACGGACTTCGCCCTTGATTTGCCAAGTGATTCCATTCTATTCTTTAAGGAGCCCAGCGTACGGGTCTCTGTTCCTTCTAAAAGCCGAAGAACAGTTCCGCTTGCTGCAAAAGTACTGGTATACGGGCTGTGGCATCATCGTGTAAAAATTACCGCGAGTGAAGAAAGCCGTGAGTCATCGGTCGTCCAACAAGAGCTTAGTCTCGTGCTCCCAGGGCTTCATACTGCTTTTGGCGGTAAAACAGATATGGGCTGCATGATCAGCAACGGTTCGTATGCGGCACATCTTGACAAATTCAGCAATGCTCTTACCTTCTATGAGGGCAGACATCGGGCGTTCAAGCTGTTCCATCCAAAATTCGGTCTCCCTTACACCAATGAATTCAAGAAAAATCCAGTCTTACAGGTGGTTCATTATAGGGAAGAGGAAGCTATGGTGCTGGAAGCCCAATACGCGCTGGACTCCTCAGAAGGATTACTGCTTACTGTAGTAGTAAAGCTTTACAGCAACGGAATATTTACGCGTCATTACAAAATTCATAATACATCTTCTTCAGACCGGAACGAAGAATTATATCTGAAGGACAGCTTTAGCTTTGGCCTTGATGGAGGCGTAATGCCTTACCGGGGTGAGTATATAGACTTACATCAAGGCGTTCATGCCTCCAGTCTAGACTATTGGGAAGCAGACGAGCTTACAGAGAACTGGCTATTTGCGGATGACGGCAAAACCACGCGGGGGATTACCTGGCCGTCAGAGTTGAAGTTGATCAGGGATCATTGGATGTATGCCGTGGAGCATCAGCTTAAGGAGATTCCTGCCGGCAGCGTCTTTCAGACCAAGCCGCTCCGCATTGCTCTGGGAACCTGGAGCATCTGGCGAGATTTCCGTTCGTTCGCTTTGCTCCAGGGAGATTCGGAGGAACTGAACACTTCACCGCAGCTAAAAGTCATCTTTAATGACGGGAATCCTTTTCTAAGCGGTTCAATGGTAGTGCGGCTTCAGGAGCACAAGAAAACCTTTTTAGACGGCCGGATAGGTGTTTTTTTCCTATTAAACAGCATCGAGGAACACAGCCTTGATGTGAATGCTGAGCAAAAGCTTAATGAGGTGAACCTTCCGCTGCTCTCCAAAAAGGGTACGGAAGCTGATCTTGTAACGGTGCAGCTTGATTTGGATACTTACGAAATGGATAAGAGTTATCTTATATTCCCGGGCTCCGGCAACGAAATGATCCAGGAAACCAGATATGTAGGCCAGGCTGAGGTGCTTGTTGCGGATAATGGGGTGCTTAAGATTCAGGCCAGCAGCAGCTTTGCTCCGGCATTGTTTTCGCTAGAGTACCGCGGCGAAGAGTGGCTTGACTCCTCTTTCCCGCATCCGGCACCCAAATCCTGGTGGAATCCCTGGATGGGCGGACTTTCGGCCGGTATCAGCGGGTTATCTCCGCTCAGCCTGATTGAACAGCCGCGGGAAGCTGCTTTTACTGAATTGAGTGATAATATGGGGAACCGCTGGTCGGGTATCCGGATAAGCGTAACCATAACGAACAATCCGAAATTCAGGGGGCTTACCCTTCATCATTATTTTCTGCTTCTTCCCGGCGCGCCGGTACTTGCTTCTACAGTCCGGATTGAGCAGCATACCGGATCGCCTCTGTATCCGCTTGAGCTTATCTCATCGGGCTACTATAAGATAGGCAGTGAGCTGATGGATAGCAGAGGGCGTGTAAAGAACGCAAGCGGTGAGAACATTATCTATAAAGCGGGCAGAGTACAATGTGAGTTGAACAGTCCAAGCGGAATCATTCAGTATAGCTCCAGAGAGCGGAAGCAGCAGTTGACCTTAATCGCCAACCCTGAGCTGGACGCTGCCGAGCTGATGGTAAACACACATGTGGTAGCATCCTTTACAACAGAAAAGCTATATTTGCGGGACGGGAGCGAGCAGTTTAGCAAACCTCAGTTTCATCTC
This sequence comes from Paenibacillus tianjinensis, assembly GCF_017086365.1. Classification (NCBI taxonomy): domain Bacteria; kingdom Bacillati; phylum Bacillota; class Bacilli; order Caryophanales; family Paenibacillaceae; genus Paenibacillus; species Paenibacillus tianjinensis. Next base: position 2,917,313 of record NZ_CP070969.1, read on the forward strand.
ATCTCGGACCTGCAGATTCCGGAGCAGGCCTACGAAGATTTGTTAACAATCAAGTTTATGAAGTAAACTGAAGAGAGGACTTATCCATGAAAATCATAGATGCACATGTTCATTACTCCAATATTGAAGTCTTTCATGAGACGGCGCAGACATTAGCCGAAATCGATTACTCCGAAAAAGGATTGCTTGAAGAGTTCCGGCGTTCCGGTGTGATTGCCGGTGTGGGGATGGGTGTTACTGAAACTGTGGCAGGTGGGTTTCCCGATGCCGCAGCATTGAATCCGATGCTGCTGGATTTGGGCGGACAGCTTCCGGACAATCTGTTTACTTGTGTCGGGATCAATCCGCTGACCTTACACCTGGAAGGCCAGCTTGAAGCGCTGGAAGAATCGCTGAGCCAGGAGAAAACCGTTGGGATCAAACTGTACGCAGGCTATTATCATTTCAATGTCGGAGATGAGATTTACGCGCCAGTGTACAAGCTGGCTTCCAAATACCAGCTTCCTGTTGTCATACATGGCGGGTTAACCTATTCGGACAGAGGGCTGCTCAAATATTCACATCCGCTGTCTATGGAAGAGACCTTTTTGAAACATCGTGATATTACCTTTATGCTCTGCCATCTGGGTGATCCGTGGGTCATGGAGACGGCTGCGCTGCTGGAGAAGAATCCGAACCTGTACACAGATCTGTCCGGCTGGATCGTTGGTGATCCTGCTAAAGTTGACCGCCTTCTGACAGAGCAGACGTATACGGACCATTTCCGCCGCGCCATCGTATTTGCAGAGAAGTATGACCGGCTTGTCTTTGGCACCGACTGGCCCCTGGTTCCGCTGGAGGCGTACATTAAGTTTGTAAAACATCTTATCCCGGAAGCTTACTGGGAGGAAGTCTTTTATAAGAATGCACTGCGTGTGTTCCCTAAGCTGGAACGGCTGATCAGCGAACGATAATTAAACGATATTAGAAGAAGATGTTTGTCCAGGAGAGGAATGTCATCATGAAGAAAGTCATCGTCATCGGCGCAGGGATTCTCGGCGCTTCAGCGGCATATCAGCTGGCAAAATCGGGAGCAGAAGTGCTGATTATCGATCGTAAGGATCACGGGCAGGCGACGGATGCCGCAGCTGGTATTATTTGTCCCTGGCTGTCGCAGCGGCGTAATCAGGCGTGGTATAGGCTGGCAAAAGCAGGCGCACGGTTTTACCCCGGGTTAATTGCGGAACTCCATAGTGAAGGTGAAACCGATACAGGGTATGCAAACGTAGGCGCTTTAAGTATTCATCAAGATGTAGAGAAAATAAGCAGGATGTACGAGCGGGCTCAATCGAGGCAAGCGGATGCGCCGGAAATCGGCGAGATTACGGTATTTAATGAAGAAGAAACTCAGGCCCGGTTTCCTCTCTTGGCCGAAGGCTACCATTCCGTGCAGATCAGCGGCGCCTCACGAATAGACGGGCGTGCCCTGCGTGATGCGCTGCTGCGGTCAGCCCAAAGAAACGGAGCCGTCCTGCTGCACGGTGACGCAGCACTGCAATTTGACAATAATCGAGTCACCGGAGCAGTTTCCGGTGGCAACAACTTCACGGCTGACACCGTTATTGTCTGTGCAGGCGCTTGGGCAGGTCCTTTGCTGAAGCCCTTAGGCATACGCTTCAAGGTTCATTTCCAAAAAGCGCAGATCATGCATGTAACGGTTGCTGACCAACAAGATACCGGCGCCTGGCCGGTAATCATACCGCCTACGGATCAATATCTGCTCTCTTTTGAAGACCGGAAAATTGTCATAGGGGCGACTCACGAAAATGATATTGAAGGTTATGATACAAGGGTCACAGCAGGCGGGATGCAGGAGATTCTGAATAAAGCGCTGGAGCTTGCTCCCGGTTTAGCTGACAGTACTTTTCAGGAGGTCAGAGTAGGATTCCGCCCATTTACCCCGGGTTTTCTTCCGGTGATCGGCGCTTTTCCCGGCTGGGAGGGATTAATTACAGCTAACGGCCTAGGAGCATCCGGCTTAACGATGGGGCCGTTTATTGGCAGTCAGCTGGCGAAGCTTGCACTTGGATTAGAATTAGATATTGAACTTCATGATTACAATGTTCAAAAAGCAGTCGAGTAGGCTGTACAAAAGAGGAAGACGCCTCAAGCAATGACAATCATTGGGGGCAGGGGGATAGACCATGAACAAAGAAGAACAGCTCACAACCCGTTTCAGGGACTTATATAACAAGATGGTTTCACTTAATAAAGATAAGATGGAAGATGCGCTTAGAGGTTATAAATCTTCTGAAGTACACTGCGTAGAATACATTGGTAAAAATGCAGATTCCAACGTGACCAAACTTGCGGAGTCCTTTTATATGACTAGAGGCGCCATAAGTAAAATAACTAAAAAACTCTTAGAAAAAGGCCTAATCGAAAGCTACCAGAAGCCAGAGAATAAGAAAGAAATTTATTTTAGGCTTACTGGGCAGGGGGAAGTAATCTATAACATCCATGAGGGACTGCACCGGGAATTTCAAGAGCGGGATAAGACCGTGTTTGAACAAGTCACTGAGGAGCAATTTGACACTATGCTTAACTTTGTGGAGAAGTATAATACTCATTTGGATGCTGAAATAAAGAAAAAGGCTACGAATATTAAGCCGGAATAATATAGATTCATGAAATTAAACCACAGGCAGCCGGGCTCTGATCAGAGCAGGCTGTTTTTTTGCTGTTAATTTTTGTTGACTAGGAAACAATAATGCGTTACGATGTTTTTGTTTCCCAGGAAATAAAAACATCGCTTTTGAAAGGAGCATTTCATGTTTAGATCCAGATCAAACCATACACCAAACCCGGAACACACTGTAGATAAGCACGCTTTAATCTTCGGTCTGATCTCTGTGTTTCTTTGCGGATTAGGCTTCAGTATCATAGCACCTGTCGTACCATTCGTAGTACAGCCTTATATTACTAATCCGGGAGATCAAGCGATTGCAGTTACGCTGCTGACCTCTGTTTATGCAATCTGTGTATTTTTTGCAGCTCCCGTCCTTGGGGTTTTGAGCGACAAATATGGCCGGCGTCCACTGCTTCTGGTTTGTCTTTTGGGTTCTGCAGTCGGATACTTCGTTTTTGGCCTGGGAGGAGCGCTATGGGTACTATTTGCCGGGCGCATTATTGAAGGTATAACAGGCGGGAGCATAAGCACCATTTTCGCGTATTTTTCAGACATTATTCCTCCGCAGCAGAGAACTAAATATTTTGGCTGGGTAAGTGCGGTTGTAGGTGCTGGCACTGTGATTGGCCCGACAATAGGCGGATTTCTTGCCAGGTTTGGTTATTCAGTGCCTCTATATTTTGGAGCCGTCATCACTTTATTGAATGTAGTATATGGATTATTATTTATGCCCGAAAGCCTTGAAAAGAAGAATAGATTGAAAAAGATTCCTTTGATAAGAATGAATCCATTCACACAGCTTGCAAACCTGCTTTCCATGAAAAATTTAAGGAGACTGCTGATCTCAGCCTTCCTGCTTTGGATACCTAACGGATCTTTACAGGCCGTATTTTCACAATTCACAATGGATACCTTCAGCTGGAAGCCTGCACTCATCGGACTTATGTTTTCAATTATGGGTTTCCAGGACATCTTTTCCCAGGCTTTCATAATGCCCAAGCTTTTGAAGAAATTTGGTGATCAGCAAATAGCAATTATTGGAATGGTATCGGAAATTATAGGCTATAGTCTTATTGCGCTGTCCGCTGTTTTCACCTTCTATCCGCTTATGATCGCCGGGATGTTTATTTTTGGTTTTGGTGATTCGATCTTTGGACCTTCATTCAATGGAATGCTCTCCAAGTCTGTTGATTCCAGTGAACAAGGAAGGGTTCAAGGAGGCAGCCAATCCATTCAGGCTTTGGCCAGAGTAATTGGCCCCCTGATTGGAGGTCAAATCTATGTATCGCTTGGGTCTGCCTCACCCGCTTTTATGGGGATGATCCTAATCGCAGCGGCAATCCCAGTTTTGTACAAAAGGAATGTAAAAGTGCTACGGAAATGTTCCATACCCGCCTAAAGGGTAGAGGCCCCGGCAATCTCCCGGATACCCGCATTATGGAGGTAAGTACTCCATGTGCGGGTTTTTGCTGCGGACGGAGAATAAATTTTTTTCATGAATTTAGGATAAAAGGGGATTCTACATAATGAGATAACTCTCAAAATCCTAAATGTGATGAGGACGGAATTCATGAACCAAGCTTCAGATAAGACACAGGATGGCAAAAAATTAAAATGGTGGCAGCTAAGTTTATTAGGAGTAGCTGGAACTATAGGTACAGGGTACTTTCTTGGCTCAGGCCTGGCGATCACGATTGGCGGACCCGCAGTACTGCTTGTCTACATTTTAGCGGCAATTGGAACCTATATGGTATTTGATGCATTGGCCCGAATGACGGCACAACACCCCGAGCAGGGCTCCTTCCGCTCCTATGCCAAGAAGGCTTTCGGCAACTGGGCCGGATTCGGGAGCGGCTGGGTATACTGGTTCTCGGAACTATTGATTATGGGGAGCCAGCTCACGGCCTTGTCCATATTCTCCCGCTTCTGGTTCCCGGCTGTGCCGATGTGGATCTTTGCGGCTGGTTTTGCCGTCTTGGGCCTATGCATTGTTTTTTTCGGCAATAAAGGGTTTGACCGGGTTGAAAATGTGCTGGCTGTCATTAAAGTGGCTGCTATACTGATGTTCCTGGTAATTGCATTGGCACTACTGGCTGGATGGATTGGCGGGGGCAAGTATACACCAAAACTTCCCTTAAGTATGCCTGAACTGTTGCCGTCAGGAACGATTGGATTATGGTCAGCCTTTATTTTTGCTTATTATGCCTACGGCGGCATAGAAGTGCTCGGGATTATGTCCTACAGGCTACAGAAACCGGAGGAGGCTCCCAAAGCAGGCAAGGTCATGCTGCTTGTCCTGGCTGTGTTATATGTCCTGTCCATTGGCCTAGCTGTGACGATGGTGCCGTTAAAAGCCTTCAATCCGAAGGAAAGCCCGTTTGTGCTTGCACTCCGGAGTGACCACTTGGCTTTTGTACCGCATGTATTTAACGGTGTCTTAATTGTTGCCGGATTCTCTACAATGACCGCATCGCTCTATGCGATAACTTCCATGATGCTCACCCTTGCCCAGGAAGGGGATGCCCCCAAGGTTTTCTCGAAGAAACTAAAGGATAAATATCCGCTATACGCCCTATGCCTGATTGCTGTCGGTTTGCTGGGTGCAATCATGATGTCGCTGTGGTTACCGGGTAAGGTATATGAGTACATTACTACAGCCGCCGGACTTATGATTTTGTATAACTGGTCCTTTATCCTGCTCTCGTCTGCAAAACTGCTTAAGCCTGATAAATTAAGCGGAATCAAACGCTGGACCGGATTACTGCTGATTGGCGCAGCGGTTGCGGGCACTCTTTTTCATGCACTCAGCCGGCCTGGCTTCTACATCAGTCTGCTGATTGTCGCAGTAATTGCGCTGAGTGACTTCATTGTCCAGCGGATGCGGAAAAAGCATTCATCCGGTACTGCAAAGCAAGAATCGCAGACAGATGGAATGACGGATGCGCACCGCAGCCTGCCGGGCGGGCCTGAATTTCGGATTAAAGGCATCCGGCTGCGTAAGAACAAGGTTTAGCTGAAAAAGAGCAGCCGGGCAGCCTGTACGCCAAAATAAAAGCCGAAAACAATTAATGACAGACCGGATAACACAGAGATCACCCTCAATACCCTGACAGTCAGCAATTTACGGAAAATACTGGAGGCAGCAGCCATAGTTACATCCCAAAGCAGAATGCCGAGTACAATGGCTCCGCTATAAATCAATAATTGCTGCATCGGATACTCACTTGCAGCCTTGGCTAGAACCGAGCCATAAATGCCCAGCCAGAACAGGATGGAGAGGGGATTGAACAGCGACATCAGGAATCCCGACAGATAGGATCTGAAGAGTGAAGCTTCACTCCCCCTCATTTCTGCTGCGGTAATATCCCCTGTGTTTCTGATGCTGTCCACACCTGTATAGACCAGGACAAAAAATCCGAACAACCATAAGAAGGCTTTGACAAACGGCGCATCAAGCAGATGAATCATACCGAAATAAACGAGCAGCATGTAAATGATATCGGCGCTTATCGCCCCCAGGCCGACAGCCCAGGCATGCCAAAACCCGCCGCGCAGACCCTTGTCCAGCTGCGCTGCATTAATGGGGCCCAGAGGCGCCGAAAGGGATAACCCCAGAAAAATATAACCGACGAAGATGTTAATGGTGTCGTCCTCCTTTTTTAATTAGTCTATTCTGCTGAAGGACGATGTAGGACAACCAAAACAAAGGCCCGCGAAACATCGCGGGCCTTCTTTACTTCCCAAATAGGGCAGGTAACGCTCAAAACTTAAGCATTAACAGGTTCTGGTCTTTTCACTTGAAGCGGTGGAGGAATGAGCCACCCCTTTTTCTTGGACAGATGCAGAACCTTAACGCCGATTCCGGCTTTGGTCAGATGATATTTACCAAACAAAGCTCCGATATCTTCCCGGATCGATTGGCCCATCATTTGGCTGCAGGCAACAAGTCCGGCTGCATTATCCGCTGCAAGTTTGGCTGCGATTTCGGGATCCGTAAACCGTGCACCGACAGGAATATCCTCCAGCTTAGCCTCTGGCCGGAGAGGCAATGCAGGGGCGGAAGCAAGGCCCTATTCTGCCAGCAGCGCATCACATTCACTGATTTCCAGTTCCGCCTGATCAATCATAGAATGTAGTACCTTTTTGAGATCATTGTCACCGGCGTGATACAAAAAAGCCCGGTAACAAGAAAGTGCACCCTTAGCTACCATAGAGGCTTGCCAAACACCATAGATTTCACCATAATGCATCGGTTCTTCTTTTGGGTTGCCGCCTAAAATTCCTGTCATAATCAAGCTCCTTTGACGTTAAAATTTGAACCATAGTTAGCATACCCATTAAGGTGGATCATCTTGCGTACTTATCATCAATAAGGGATTGGATCTACACTTCAATAATGATCGGAAGAATCATTGGCCGCCGTTTCGTCCGCTCATAAAGGAATTTACCTAAGGTTTCTTTGATGGTTTGCTTCATAATGCTCCATTGGCCAAGGTCGGCTTTGCTTAATTTCTCCAGTGTTGCGGCGACGAGTTGGTTGATCTCTTCCATCAGCTTGTCTGAATTGCGGACGTAAATGAAGCCGCGTGAAATTGTATCCGGTTCATTTAGCAGCCGTCCATCGGCTTGGCTTAAAGTGATCACTGTGATCAATACACCGTCTGCAGACAATTGGCGCCGGTCGCGCAGGACTACATTCCCGATATCACCAATTCCAAGTCCGTCGACAAAAATCTGCCCGGCAGGTACCCGCCCTGATTGACGAACAACGCCGCCCGATGACTCCACAAGCTCCCCGTTCTTAAGCAGGAAGATTTTATCACCTTCGACTCCGACAGCCTCTGCCAGCAGACGGTGATGGTGCAGCATCCGATATTCCCCGTGAATTGGAATAAAGTATTCCGGTTTCATTAGCGTCAGCATCAGCTTTAACTCCTCCTGGCTGCCATGTCCGGAGACATGGAGCTCGCTTCGGGAGCCATAAATAACCTTTGCGCCTAGAATGTACAGGTTATCAACAATACGTGATACATTGCGTTCATTACCTGGAATCGGATTCGCGGCCAGCAGCACGGTATCTCCGGCACTGATACTCATCTGCCTGTTGCTCGAAGTTGCCAGACGGGATAAGGCTGCCATCGGTTCTCCTTGACTGCCTGTGACCATAACAGCCACCTCATGCGGAGGCAGCTTGGCTGCTTCGGCTGGTTCAACAAGCATACCTTCCGGAATGTTAAGGTAGCCCAGTTCCTGGGATACAGCTACAACGTTGACCATACTCCTGCCAAGCAGGGCAAGCTTACGGCCGGTTAGAGCTGCGGCATCAACGATTTGCTGCAGCCGGTGGACGTTGGAAGCGAAGGTAGAGACAAAGATTCTGCGGTCCGCTTTTTGAAAAGCCTCTTCCATATGGGCGCCGACCAGCTTCTCGGATGGAGTGAATCCGGGACGTTCGGCGTTTGTGCTCTCCGAGAGCAGAAACCGGACTCCTTTTTTGCCAATGTCGGCCATTTTATGTATATCCGGGTACTGCCGGTTGACAGGGGTCATATCAAATTTGAAATCGCCCGTGTGCACAACCGTTCCTTCCGGCGTATCAAAGACGACACCCAGACAATCAGGAATGCTGTGATTGGTGTTGAAGAAGGACACTGAAATGGAACCAAACGTAAGCTCAGAATCCGAATCAATGCGATGCAGGCTGGTCTGGCGAAGCAGTCCATGCTCCTTGAGCTTATTCTCAATCAGTCCCAGCGTCAGACGGGAGGCGTACAGAGGTAGGTTTAATTGCTTGAGAAGATAGGGGATGCCGCCAATATGGTCCTCATGACCATGCGTCACGATCAGTGCTCTTACCTTGTCGGGATTATTCAATAAATAAGCAACATCGGGGATGATCAGATCAATGCCAAGCAGACTCTCATCCGGGAATTTAGAGCCGCAGTCAATCACAATGATGTCATCTCCATATTGCAGAAAATACATATTCTTGCCAATCTCATGTACCCCTCCCAATGCTGCGATCAACAAACGTTCCTCAGCCATATCATTTTCCCTCCTCATATAGTTATAAGTAGTATGGGTAGAGCAATGGATAAGTATCCATTTTTCTGTTACAGCGGAATGGGGTTTGAGGATATATAAGAAGGATTGACTTTTCTGTCTTTTGAACATATTGTAGACACATTAAGTCTGTGATTGAGTGAGGTGCTGATATGAAAACAAGGATTATCTCATACGGTCTGAAAAAACAAGGTGCAACGAAGGAGTATCCCTTCGGTCCTGAGATTATGGTACTCAAAGTCGGAGGGAAGATGTTCGCGCTTATTTTTGAGGGAGCAGAAGACGAATTTCGCCTAAACCTGAAATGTGATCCGATCATTGCGGAGAATTTGCGGGAGCAGCATGATGCTGTCCGGCCAGGGTACCACATGAATAAGAAGCATTGGAACACCGTGATGGTCGACGGTTCCCTGCCTCTGTCCGACATCTTTGACATGATTAACCACTCTTACGATATGGTTGTAGGCAAACTTCCCAAAAGTGTACGTGAATCCATACTGGAAATGAAATAGCAATCATCTCAGGCAGTCAGAGAAGGAGCTCGGTTAAAGCCTTGGCTGCCTGATCACTCCAACTATGCTTTGTTAATATCAAAATGTAATCTTCTCACAGCATTCTTCGTTGTCAGCCATGGCATAATTTCATGTGTTATATATCCTCCATCATATCAGTGACGTAGGCGCTTTTTTGTGACTCTGAAGTGAACTCACTATTTTCATAAGATAGCTTATAGATACAGGAGTAGATCACGTTAAGTACATATTCAAAAGCAATCTGTGATGAAAAGGTTCCTATTTTCGCGTGTTTAACTTCATCATCAGGTACATGGATACATAGCGTACTCAGTTGTGCCAATTCACTTTGACTGGCGGCTGTGATCGTGATGAATGGAATCTTTTCCTGTCTGAAATGCCGGGCTGCTCTTAAATAAATCGCTGATTTCCCATGATAGGTCAAAAAAATTGCACAGTCGTCTTCCGTCAGATTAACGGTATGATACGCCCATTCATATAACTCCGTGGCAATCACTACATACTTGTTGATTTTTATCAGCTTATTCTGGAAGCTTTTGGCCCGGATTTGGGAATCCCCTAAGGCATAGATAAAAATCCGTTTGGCTTGATCCAGCACCCCGGCTGTTTGTGCCAGCAGGTCATTATCCATATATGCATAGGTTTTGGCTATCGTCTTCTTCAATAATTCTGAGATATCCATGGCTACTTCAAGCGGCGTCTCCTCAATACTAAACGGATAGTTAGGATCAACACTGGAACTATTCTGGGTATCTTGCTGGAATTCTCGGGCAAGCTTGATGATGAACTCCTTAAAACCGGACAGCCCAAGCTTATGGGTTAACCGGTTAATCGCCGAATGGGAAGTATAGGTTGCTTTTGCAAGCTCCTGAATGTTGAAGTGGAGCATCTTTTCCTTATGCAGCAGGATATAGGCGGCGATACTTTTTTCGTTGGGTGTAAAGTTATACATGTCCGATAATTGCATCAATAATTTCAACAGATTCACCTCAGTAAACATTTTGTTCAGATATGGACGGTCACGGCTGCGAATATATGGTTGAATGTACCGTTTTGCCTCCGTATCCTTCACGGCCGGCATTGTTCTTCTATAATAGATGAAAAAGACCTGAGGGGGAAATCACATGTTAACTATCGGCTATATTGGGAACGGCAAAAGCACGAACCGTTATCATCTGCCTTTTTCTATGAACCGGGAGCATTTAAAAATAAAGACGATCTACGCCCGCAATCCGGATAAAGGGGAATGGGAGAAAGTGCCCGGCGTTCTTTATACAGATGATATTGAAGCTTTAATGAACGATAAGGAAATTGGGCTGATCGTTGTCTGCACTCCTATAGATTCCCATTACGCTTATGCAAAAATGGCGCTTGACCATGGCAAAAATGTGCTTGTTGAGAAACCGTTCATGATGACTAAGGATGAGTCTGTATCTATCTTCCAATACGCCAAAGAAAAGGGACTCGTCATCCAGAGCTATCAGAATCGACGTTACGACTCGGATTTCCTCACGACAAAGAAGATTATTGACTCAGGCAAGCTTGGTGAACTGCTCGAGGTGGAGATGAATTATGATTATTACCGCCCGCAGACACCGAATAATGCTACTCATTTTTCCAAATACAATAGTTACTTATACGGACATGGCGTCCATACCATTGATCAGGTGATCTCCTATTTCGGGGAACCTGATAACGTTCATTACGATGTAAGGCAATTGCTTGGCTCCGGCAGAATGAATGATTACTTCGATCTGGATTTCTACTATGGAACGCTTAAGGTATCGGTCAAATCCAGCTTTTTCCGGTTAAAGGCACGGCCGAGTTTTGTGGTATACGGTAAACAAGGCGTATTCGTAAAACATACGGAGGACCGCCAGGAAGAGCATCTTAAGCTATTTTATCTGCCAAAGGGACATCCCGATTTCGGAATTGATGCCCCGGAGCATTATGGCACATTAACCTATTTGGATGCTGAGGGTAACTATCATGAAGAAAAGGTCATTTCTGAGCAGGGGGACTATGCCCGGGTATACGATGACATTTATCAAGTGATTGTACACGGCAAGGAGAAGACGGTTAAAGACGAAGAAACGATCGCCGTTATGGAGATCCTGGAGCGCGGGATAGAGGGGTGCAGCTAATATGAAATTGGGAATTGCAGGCGCGGGCAACATAGTAATGGATTTGTTAAGCTTTGTTCATGAGATTCCCGGCATTAGCTTGCAAGCCATCAGTTCTAAGCCGGATCATCGTGAAAAATTGCTGTCTCTGCAGAACCAGTTCAGCATCTCGCGGATCTATGACAATTACACCGAGATGCTGCTGGATGATGAAGTCGATACCGTCTACATCGGGCTGCCGAATCATCTTCATTATTCTTACACGAAGGAAGCATTACTACGCGGCAAGCATGTCATTTGCGAAAAACCGTTCACCTCCAATTTGCGTGAATTCCTGGAGCTTAAACAGCTGGCGGTTCAGAGCGGACTCGTCCTGATCGAGGCAATTACGAATCAATATTTGAACAATTACTTATTAATGAAGGAATATCTCCCTAAGCTCGGGCCTGTCAAAATCGTCGAATGCAACTATTCCCAGTATTCGTCCAGATACGATGCCTTTCAGGCGGGTCAGGTACAGCCTGCCTTTAATCCGGAAATGTCCGGAGGTGCGTTGATGGATATCAACATTTATAACATCCATATGGTTGTCGGGTTCTTCGGCAGCCCTGGGAAAGTAGAGTATCTGGCAAACATGGAGCGCGGAATAGATACCTCGGGTGTTCTGTTGCTCGATTACGGGAATTTCAAATGTGTTTGTATTGGTGCAAAAGACAGTACGGCTCCGAATGCGATGAACATTCAAGGGGTTCAAGGATATTTGCGCATGCACGGCTCAGCGAATATCATCAATAGCTTTGAGTATGTTGCCAATAAAGAGAAGCCCGTCCAAGTGGACCATAAACATCATCCCCACCGTATGTACGATGAATTTATTGCTTTTGAACAGATTATCCGTGAGAAGGACATGGACAGGGTATCAAGGATGCTTGAGCACAGTGAGCGGGTTATGCAAGTAATAGAGCAGGCCAAATAATCAGCCGGCCTTGTATTTGGGCCGGACAAGTCTAAGTGTTGAAACTATGAAACAACCTGCCGTTAGTGAACTATCGCCACAAGCCGTGAGGGGAACCTCATGGCTTGTGTTGTTATTTATGTTATCGTTGTTATTGTATTAATTGATAACGGATACATGAGAGGCTATAATGATAAACAAAGCTATGATAGGTTTTGAGAGATTAATAATTGGGAGTGATATCTTTGCAGACAATGATCAATCTTGAAGGCGAGTGGAAGTTGCAGTTGGATGAAGGGAAACAGGGGCTGGTACTGCCTTTTTCAGATAATATCCTATTGCCGGATACTACATCGCATGCCCGCAAGGGACCAAAGAATGAAGAGGTTGTAATCAGCGCATTAACCGATGAATACCTGTTCGAAGGATCGGCGTGGTATTCGAAGGAGATCGTGATTCCCGAAGAGCTTGCCGGTAAGAAATGTCTGCTGTATCTGGAACGGACGCGCCTGACGACTCTGTGGCTGAATGGCCGGGAAATTGGAAGCGCCAACAGCCTGAATACCGCCCATATATATGATTTGACCGGCCTGCTTGGTACAGGCACTCAGACAATAACGATCCGGGTTGATAATACCGGTTATCCGACCAAAGGCGGACATCTAACCTCACCGGACACCCAGACCAACTGGAACGGAATCACTGGCCGCATGGAACTCCAGTTTTACGGCAAATCATATCTAAGCGGAATCCGCCTCGACCCGGATGTATCTTCCCGCTCCGTCAAGATTACAGCCACACTGGAAGGTGAAGCTGACAGCGTATTGGCAGTGTCGGCTTTAAGCTTCAACGGTGAGCTGGAACATTCGGCTGCAAGTCAGGAATTTACGCTCACTCCGGGAGCATTCACCATCGAGTACAATCTGGGGCCAGATGCTCTGCTGTGGAGTGAATTCGCACCTAATCTTTATAACCTTACGTTATCCCTGTCCCAAGGGGAAGGAGAGCCAGCCGACCAAACCGTACTGGTCCTTGGATTACGTGAATTCAAGGCAGACGGCGATAAGTTTACAATTAATGGCCAGAAGACCTTTCTTCGCGGCAAGCATGACGGGCTGATCTTTCCTTTGACCGGTTACGCGCCGACTGATGTTGAGGAATGGGTGAGAATTCTTGGAATTTCTAAATCCTACGGCATCAACCATTACCGTTTTCACACCTGCTGTCCGCCGGAAGCAGCCTTTACCGCTGCGGATCTGCTCGGAATCTATATGGAGCCGGAGCTTCCTTTCTGGGGAACGGTCACAGAGCCAACTGATGATAGGCATAATCAGGCTGAGCAGGATTATCTGGTTAGCGAAGGATACAAGATTCTGAAGGCATTCGGCAACCATCCATCCTTCGTAATGATGTCGCTCGGCAACGAGTTGTGGGGGAGCAGAACCAAGATTGATTCCATCCTGAAGGAATATAAGGCATTTGACAGCCGCCCCTTGTACACACAGGGCTCCAATAACCACCAATGGGTACCGGAAATTCTGGAGCATGAGGATTTCTTCTGCGGCGTGCGCTTCTCCAAAGAGCGGTTATTCCGTGGGTCATATGCCATGTGCGATGCACCACAGGGTCATGTACAAACCGGCTTGCCGGGTACGATGAAGGATTATGATGACCAGTTCGTCCCAGCGGCCGGGGCGTCTTCGGAAGCGGAAGGTGGAGGGACCATCCAGATTCAATACGGTACGGAGGCCAAAACCGTTCAGGCGGACGATGCATCCGGAGAATGGATTCCGCATATTCCCGTAATCTCTCATGAGATTGGACAGTACGCAGCCTATCCCAATTATGAAGAGATCGCCAAATACACCGGATCGCTCAAGGCAAAAAATTTCGAAGTCTTCCGTGAACGGCTGGAAGAGAAGGGCCTGGGCCATCTCGCAGCTAAATATTTCGCGGCCTCGGGGAAGCTTGCAGCAGCCTGCTACAAAGAAGAGCTGGAGGCAGCCTTCCGCACCAGGAAGCTTGCCGGCTTCCAGCTGCTGGATCTGCAGGATTTCAGCGGACAGGGCACTGCCCTAGTCGGCATCCTCGATGCCTTTATGGATTCCAAGGGAATGATCACCCCTGAAGAGTGGCGCACTTTCTGCAGCGACGCTGTTCTGCTCGCAAGATTCCCGAAATATAACTATGCCTCTGGTGAACGCTTTAGTGCGGACATCGAACTGAGCTGGTTCCGGACCGGATCACCGGGAACCGTTAAACTAAACTGGGAACTGACGGCGGGGGATGAAATTCTGGCGGAAGGTACACACCAAACAGAAGTGGAGGCAGGAGCGAATTATTTCGATATCTCCCGGCTGACTATCGATCTTCCAGCCGTAACAGCCATGACCTCAGCCGTACTAAATCTCCGGATCGCGGGAACCGATATCCGCAAAAGCTACGATCTGTGGATCTATCCGGAACAGAGCGGTACCGGGCTTGATGGGATTCGGATCTTCCATGCACTAAGTGATGAAGCGCTGGCTTTGCTAGAGCAAGGTGAAAATGTACTGCTGATGCCGAAGCTGGAGTCGCTGAATAATGCTATCGAAGGCTATTACTGTACGGATTTCTGGTGCTACCCGATGTTCCGCTCGATTTCTGAGAGTATGAACCGGCCTGTACCTGTTGGTACTATGGGACTGCTGATCGAAAACAGCCATCCTGTGTTCCGTGACTTCCTGTGCGAAGAGCATTCCACTTATCCTTGGTGGAATATTATTGAGAACTCAAAGTCGCTTATTATGGACGGAACAGATTCAGCATGGAGTCCAATGGTGCAAACAATTGACAATTTTGAACGCAATCATAAGCTGGGCTTCCTGTTTGAGTGCCGGGTCGGGGCCGGTAATCTGCTGGTTTGCGCCTTGGACGCTGACAAGGCAGGCGTAACGCCGGAAGGCAGACAGTTCCTGTCCAGTCTGGCCGGTTACATGAATTCCAAGGAATTTAAACCGCAATACACAGCAACCAAGGAAGAGCTTCAGCGGATTATTCAATAAATCAACTTATACTCACCGGAAACATCAACGGCAGTATATTCCAGTCTACTTTATTCAAAAATATTGGTAAGGTAGAGGGTAGCAATTGATACGAGGTGATAAAAGATTATGATGAAGAAACATTGTTTGTTCTGTGACGAGATTGTTCCCATTGAACAGGAAGGCGATTACGATAACTATCTTAACTGCTCCTGTTCACCAGGCGGGCTATATCATCTGCGGCGGGACAGCTACGAGTCCATTAATGCACTCCCGCATCCGAAGAAACGGGATCTGCTGCATATCATATCTGCTTATATCCGGGAGAAGACAGACTGTGATGACAAGGTCTATCTTAAGGCAGATGATCTGGAATCCATCGCCAATTCCCCAAATATTCCTGTTACCATTGAAGATAAAGGTAACCGTCTGCTGCAATATTTGTACAGGCATTCCGAAGGCCCTGAGGAACCGGTTGCCATTCATCCGCTCTCCAATAACTATAACCTGACCTATTCTCCCAACCTGCAGGAACTGGTTTATATTATAGACAAGCTTGGAAACGAGCAACTCCTCATTCGGGAAGGCATGAACTTCAAGCTGACGGAAAAAGGGTGGAATGAAGCAGCTGCCAGCGCCGGAGGAAAGAAGTTAAAAGCCTGTTCCATTCTCATCCAAGGCGGTAATGAAATACACGAAGAATGGCAGGAAAAGCTGCTGCCCAAAATCGGTCAGTTCGGTTATATGCCAACTTTGCTGACGCACACCGAGTTACCAGAGAATGAACAATATGATCTGGGCCTAATCGCTGACAATAAACTGATTATTGCAGATGTAACCGGTCAGGCGCCCGGGGTATATTTTGCGGCAGGCTATGCAATGGGTAGGGGTATCCCTGTAATTTGGACTGTAAATAGCAGTGATGCTGACAAGCTTACTGTACAGTTACAAGAAATCCGCCCGATCGTGTGGGATACCGCTGAAGAACTGGCTGTGCTGATTCAGCAAAAGCTAAGTTAACAGAGAAGTATCCGTAAGCTAAACTAGCTGTTTCGTCTCCGGCCTGTAACAGGAGTTATTCCTGTTGCAGGCTTTTAATATATACACTATTTATAACACGTGTTATACTTTTGCCGAGGTGCTATTATGGTCAAAAAAAGAATCACTAGTCATGATGTAGCTAAGCTTGCCGGTGTATCCCGCAGTGTGGTATCTGCCGTGCTGAACAATACGCCTGGAATCGGGGTCAGTGCCGAAACACGTGAAACTGTGCTGTCCGCCATCCGTGAGCTGAACTATCATGTGGATGCCCAGGCGCGCAGTATGAAGACAGGCCGCAGTATGACTCTTGCTGCATACGGTGATACACGCCATCCGCTGTTCATGCGGCTGCTTGAGGGGATGCAGCAGGAATGTGAAGCCAGCGGCTATCACATATTGCTCTGCTCACCCGGCCAGAGAAATTCCGGAGACGCGAGAAACGAACTACTGGATCTCTACCATCAGAGGAAGATCGACGGTATCGTAACACTGGATGACACCAGCTACCGGAACAGAGAGTGGGCCCTCAAGGTGAAGGAAACGGGTGTGCCCTATGTCTCTGTGGAAGGGTATGACGGAACGGAGGGAATCTATTCCATTCTGGCCGATTACCGGGGCAGTGTGGGGATGGCGCTGGATTACATGCTTGCGGGAGATCCTGCCGGGACAACCGCTCCGGTATATGCCGAGGTCTTCCATAGCTCCGCTGGGAGCCGTGTCATTTGGGCAGAGAGGAACCGGAGGGATGCCTATACAGAATGGTGTAACCTGCATGGGATGAAGCCATCAGTCTCCCGTCATGAGGAGAAAGAAGGAAGGGTGGAATGGCAGGAATGGCTGTCGCAGTTAGGTGAAGCCGGCGGAGAGCTGCCTCCAGTGCTGGTGAACTGGTCCAGTGCTGTTCCCGACTTGTACCGGGCGGCTCACCGCTTAGACCTGCGGATCGGTAAGGATCTGCGGATCATGGCTGCGGACAATACAATCCAAGGCCACAGGCTTAGCCTGCCATCCTTGAGCTGTGTAGAGATTCCTTATGTCGGCATGGGGCAAGAAGCGGTCCGCTGTGTACTGAAGCAGATCGGGCAAGGGCCGGGAACGCCGGGCAAGCTGTGGCTGCCGGCGCTTCTAAGACCGGGAGAAAGTGCGTAACGTCTTTTTCCCCGGCTTATAACACGTGTTATGAAAAGGAGGATAAAGGTATGTTCTGGACAGAAGAAAAACTGGCTGCACGCATTGCAGAACTAGCGGAGTATCGGTATCGCGAAACTTTCCAGTTGGAAGACTGGCTGGTCGTAGAGGATAAAGTAGGGGGTAACGGCATGTATCCGCCGGTTTTGGAAGGCGGGAAGACGCTGCGCCTTGGAGCGTATTGGAGCGGGCGGGATGTTTATCTGTGGCTGAATAAATCAGTTAAGATCCCAGCAGAATGGCAGGGCAGACGTATTACCGGGCGGTTTGACTTCGGCAGAACCGGAGGCGGCACCAACAGCGGCTTCGAAGCCCTGCTGTTTGTCGACGGTAAACCGTACCAGGGGGTGGATTCCAATCACCAGGAGGTTTTTTTTGAGGCTGATGCCGCCGGACGTACGCTCGATTTCACCTTCCGGCTGTGGTCCGGGCTAGAAGGCGGCGGAAAGCCGGTTCTTCAGGAACACCGGATTAAGCAGGCAGAGCTGGCTTATCTGGATGATGCAGCAGACAATTTGTATTATACAGGCCGGGCAGTTCTTGGAGTGTCTAAGCAGCTTACAGAGAACCAGCCGGAGAAGCAGGGGCTGCTGATGGCACTGGACCGTGCATTTAACCTGCTGGATTGGTCGAAGCCCGGCAGTGATGCCTTTTATTCCTCTGTGGCCGAAGCAGATGATCTGCTCGCGACACAGCTGGCTGGTATGAAGCGGGAGCATCCGGTTACGGTAACGGCTATCGGACATACCCATATTGATGTCGCATGGCTGTGGCGGCTGACGCATACACGGGAAAAAGCAGCCCGTTCCTTCTCCACTGTACTGCGGCTGATGAAGCAGTTTCCGGAGTATATTTTTCTGCAGACCCAGCCGCAGCTGTATGAATACATCAAACATGATTATCCCGAATTGTACACGCAGATCGCCGAACGGGTGGCAGAAGGACGCTGGGAAGCCGGAGGCGCCATGTGGCTGGAGGCTGACTGCAATCTGACCAGCGGAGAATCACTGGTACGCCAGATTCTGTACGGAACGAAGTTCTTCCGGGAAGAATTCGGAGGCGAGTGCAAGTACCTCTGGCTGCCGGATGTTTTTGGCTACAGCTGGGCATTGCCGCAGATCCTGCGCAAATCCGGCATTGATACCTTCATGACGACGAAGATTAGCTGGAACCAGTATAACCGCATGCCGCATGATACTTTCACTTGGAGAGGAATCGACGGCAGTGAAGTACTGACCCATTTCATAACTACGCCTGAAGGGCCGGGCTCCAGCGCCTCGTATTATACCTACAACGGCGTGATTGAACCATTTTCTGTACAGGGAATCTGGGATCAGTACAGGGATAAGAACCTGAACCGCGAGCTGCTGCTGTCCTACGGGTACGGTGACGGGGGCGGGGGTGTGAACCGTGAAATGCTGGAAATGCGCCGCCGGCTCGAACGTTTGCCTGGCATCCCTACCCTTAAGACCGGCCGGGCTGATGAGTATTTCGAAAGTCTAAAGAAAACGGTGAAGAACACTGACCAGTATGTCCACACCTGGGATGGTGAGCTTTATCTGGAATACCACAGAGGCACATATACAAGCCAGGCATACAACAAACGTATGAACCGCAAGCTGGAACTGTTGTACCGGGAGGCCGAATGGCTGCAGGTTCTGCTGGCTGCCGAATCAGGCAGCTTCCTGCAGTATCCGGCAGAGGAGTTGCTTGAGGGCTGGAAGATTATCCTGCGCAATCAGTTCCATGATATTATTCCCGGCTCCTCCATCCGGGAGGTATATGAGGATTCAAGGCTTGAATATATGGAAGCAGAGAAGATAGGCACACAAGCTGCAGATGACGCCGCGGCCGCGCTTATCTCCATATCCGGCTCAGCCATCGAAACAGGTTACACCGTGCTTAATGGAGCTTTCTTTAACCGGGCAGGTCTGCTCAGCCTGACTTGCACCGATCCTCAGGAACTGGTGTGGAGAGATGCAGATGGGCATGTGCTGCGCTCGCAGCGCCTCAATGGTGAATGGCTGATTGAGGTACCCGCAATTCCTATGATGGGAACGGCAGTAATTACGACTGAAGCGGCTGCTTCAATAAGGGCGGCAACACCATTTACATGGGAGGATTCGCGGCTGACGACGCCTTTCTATATTCTGGAATGGAACTCGTCCGGGCAGCTGGTACGGATTTACGACCGTACAGCCAGCCGGGAGGTGTTAGCGCCGGATGAATGCGGCAATGTCCTGCAGGTGTTCGAGGATAAACCGAAAAATTACGATGCCTGGGATATTGATCTGTATTATCAGGAGAAACAGCGGGAAATCACTGATTTGCAGACTATAGAATTGACCGAAAACGGACCGCTCGCTGCCATTCTGCAGTTAAAGTGGCAATACTTGGATTCCTGTATTATTCAAAGAGTGAAAGTGTATGCGGTTAGCCGCCGTATTGACTTCGAGACGATGGTCGACTGGCATGAACAGCATCAGCTGCTGAAAGTAGCCTTCCCGGTTGCCGTGCGGGCGACGGAAGCCACATACGATATTCAGTTCGGCAACGTGAAGCGCCCGACCCACTGGAATACAAGCTGGGATTATGCCCGGTTCGAAAGTGTAGGTCATCAATGGGCTGATCTATCCGAACGGGGTTATGGGGTGAGTCTGCTGAACGACTGTAAATACGGTTACGACATCAAGGATCATGTTATGCGGCTGTCGCTGATCAAATCAGCTACCGAGCCGGACTGGCAGGCGGATCAAGGCGAGCACCAATTCACCTATGCGCTGCTGCCGCATATAGGAGACTGGGTCGCAGGCCAGACAGCCGAGGAGGCATGGGCACTGAATAATCCGCTTAGAGCGGTAAAGGGTTCATACTCCGCAGGAGCCGGCAAATCACTGATCCGAACAGATGCCCCAGGTATCGCGATTGACGCTGTTAAGCTGGCTGAGCAGGGAGACGGCTTTATCGTCCGGCTGCATGAATATACGGGCAGCCGCAGCACTGTGTTGTTGGGAAGTGATTATACTGTGCATTCCTGGCAGGCTTGCGACTTAATGGAACGTCCGCTGGAAGAGGCGGTAGTCGGCTGGGAAATGACCCGCGAATTTAAACCATATGAAATCAGCACCTTCCTGGTTAAGCTAAAAGAATAAGCTGTTAAAGAATTAGTTTCGGATATAAAAAGAGCAGAGATCTTCCCCGTAAAGGGATCATCTCTGCTCTTTTAACATGTGCTTTTTCCCGGAATGGCTATTCATTCCCTTCCCATTCATGCAGCACCATGATGGCTGCGCCAGTAGCTACGGCCTCATCCGTAAGCATTCCATGCGAGAATACCGGACTGTATTCCGGGTAATGGTAGATATTTGATTTTGCAGTCTCCAGTGCAATATTGAAGACCAGGGGATCAGCGCTCACAAGCGGGCCGCCCAGAATTACGTATTCAGGATGGAAGGTATTGATCAAATTGGCCAGCCCAATTCCCAGATAGCGGGCCGTTTCAGCAAATTGCTCTTTAACGAGAAGATCTCCCTGTGAAAGGGCGTCAACCAGTGTTGCAAAATTAACATGGTCAGGCGAAAAGGGAGACAGCAGGCTGCTGCGCCCGGACTTAAGCTGGGCACGAACACGGTCAACCAGGGATGGCACTGATACAAAAGCTTCCAGCGCTCCATAGTTCCCTATCCCCCGGAGTCTTGGCCCGCCGGTCTGGATGATCATCTGGCCGACCGCCCCTTCCGTATCCACCGCTCCCCGGATGAGCTTACCGCCGGACATCATAGCTGAGCGGATATTGATCCCTGCATGTACATAAAGGGCATGCTCAATATTATCATTTCGGAGCGCCCAATGTTCACCGATTAATGCGGTATTTGCGCCATTATCCAGTTTGGCCGGAATGCCCAGCCTTGCCGTAAGCATGTCGCAGATCGGAACGTTCTTCCAGTGAGGAGAGGGGAATAGCTCCGGTTCAAGAATGACCCCTTTCCTGCGGTCCAGAGGACCGACCGCACCAATCCCTATGCCGAGGACTTGATCCGCAGAGATCCCTTCCTTCGCAAGAAAGTCAGCGGCAGCATTTTCAACATAATCAGTCAAACGCTCAGGTGTCATCTGCGCATCCATTTCCCAGCGGATCACAGATAATGTATTAAGATGCAGATCATAGAGGCCGAGTTTAGAATAAATGCGTGATATTTCAAGTCCCAGCAGGTAGCGGTATCTCGGACGGGTCTGGAACAACACGGGCTTTCTTCCGCCGGTAGAGCTTCCTAGTCCGGAGGCGATAATCAGACCTTGTGAAGTCATTTCTTCAAGCAAGCGTGTCATGCTGCTGCTGGCTAATGCAAAATGATGCAGCAGATCGGCTTTGGAAACGGTCCCGAGATAGGAAATCCGGTCGTATACCTGTTTTTTTATCGAAGGAGTGGTATGAGTAATCATATGTATGCTCTCCATTTCCAAGTTAAAGAGTCGGGTTATTTTTCAAGTATACCGGGACACTCCCTTTATTTCCAGTTTTATATCATGTGGGTCTTCGAGACGCCGTATTAGCAGGAAACCGCTGCAGACCCTTTAATAGGGCGTGCAGCCGTTTTTACGTATAGGGGGCGAGTAGACAATTTTCAGCTTTTGTGATAAAAATGCAGTACAATTGAACCGTTGTAAGCTGCACCATATGCATACATACAATTATGATGAACAAAGAAGGGTGCTCCTGGATGACAAATGATACCAAGAATCCTAAAGTTGAGTTTTTTTTCAGTAAAGCCGATAAGTGGAGTGAAGAATTTGCGAAGCTGAGAATGATTATGCTTGACTGTCAGCTGACCGAAGAACTGAAGTGGGGTGTACCTTGCTACACCTTTCAGAATGGAAACATTCTGTTAATTCATGGATTTAAGGAATATTGTGCGGTTCTATTTGTAAAAGGGGCTTTGCTGCGTGATGTCCACGGGATTCTAACTCAGCAAACTAAGAATGTACAGGGATCACGTCAGATCCGGTTCACGAGTGTTACAGAAATAACGGAGCTGGAGCCCATGTTGAAAGACTATATTTACGAGGCGATAGAAGTAGAAACCGCCGGGCTGAAAGTGGAGTTTAAGACTACAGAATCCGATATCCCTGAAGAACTTCAGTCCAGGTTTGCTGAACTCCCTGGCTTTCAGGCTGCTTTTGAAGCATTAACACCCGGCCGGCAACGGGCATATATTCTTTATTTCACAGCTCCTAAACAATCCAAAACGCGGGCAGCAAGGGTCGAAAAATATACACCGCATATTCTGGATGGAAAAGGATTAAATGATTAAATCGTCTTTGGGGGTGGGGTTAGCTCCCCCCCGCAAATGGATTCCAATGGTGGATGTTCTCCACTTCAATGAACCGGCTGGCTATGAGCATTTGATGCGGAAATTAATAGAAACTGCACACAATTGTAAACGCTTCAATTCCATTTGCGAAAGGGTGTCTTCTTAGGTGAATGACAAATTAAGCAATTCGAGAGTCAAAGGTTTTCTGAGAGCAGAGGACAGATCAATTGTGAACGAAGAAAGCGAAGAAATTATTCTATCCGGCTGGGGGCTCGGCAACTGGCTGCTTCCGGAAGGGTACATGTGGACGACAGACGGGAACAGCAGATTTGACAGACCCCAGAGAATCGAGGCTGTTATCCGTGAATTAACCGGTTCGAAATATTCCGAGCAATTTTGGAACGCATTCAGAAATAACTATATCACCAGAGAAGATATCAGGATAATGGCTGAGCAGGGATATAACTCGATCCGGATTCCGTTCAACTGGCGTATTTTAATGGAGAATGAGCCGGGAATCGCGTGGAAGGAAGAAGGCTTTCAGCTGATTGACCGCTGCTTGGACTGGTGCGAGGAATTTAAGCTCTATGCCTTTTTGGATTTGCATGGTGCGCCGGGCGGGCAGACGGGTCAGAACATCGACGACTCTATCGATGATGTGCCGAGGCTGTTTATAGATGAAGACAGCTGGAATAAGGGGATCGCCCTTTGGAAGCAGCTTGCAGACCGGTACAAGGACCGCTGGATTGTCGGCGGATACGACCTGCTTAACGAACCGATCAAAACACCTGGACCAGGGAAAGACTTTGAATATTTAGTCCCTAAGCTTGTGCGGTTTTATGAAGAAGCCATTGCAGCGATCCGGACCGTGGATAAGAAGCATATGCTATCGATTGAAGGCCATCACTGGGCAACAGACACCAGCATTTTCTTCAAAAAATATGATGACAACATGGTTGTGCATTTTCACAGATATGCCTGCTACCCGGAGATCAGCTCTTTTTATGAATTCCTGGAAGTATCCGAAAGGCTGAATGCACCTCTGTGGTTAGGGGAAACAGGTGAGAATCTCAATGAATGGTACACAGCGCTCTATCCGCTCGCCGCGGAATTGAATATTGGGTATAATCTTTGGCCGTGGAAAAAAATGGACACCAAGAATTCGCCATACTCGGTTAACCTGCCTGAGGGTTGGGACCAAATCATGGAGTATACCAGAGGGGGAATCCACCCGGGTTACGAACAGGCCTGCCGCATCTTCGATCAATATCTGGAGAACATGAAGATCGGAAACTGCAGGTATAATGCTGAAGTTACAAATGCGGTGTTTCGAATTCCGGGATGTTCCGTCCGGGCGACAGACTTCGATGAGCTTCCGGGGAAAGGGGTGGCCTATAGCGGCTTGCGTACGGAAGGAAATCATTATAATTACCGTTCCCGGACAGGGATGCGTATTGTGGAGGACAGCAAATTGGAAGGTCTTCAGAAACGGTTCTTCTTCGACATTTTGTGGGACCGGTTTGTCCTTGAGCTGCAAGGCGGGGAATTCGCTGTATATACGATAAACGATACAACAGAGGACAGCAGTCTCTCATTTGTATATAGTGCTGATCAGCCCGTCTCAGTAACGGTGCTCCAGGATGAACGGGTGTTGGTTACGCTGGATCTGCTTTCTAGTGGAACCAAACAAACCATAGCTCCGGTTTCTTTATCCAGCGCTAGTACATCGAAGATCAAAATTAGGGTCGATTCTGGCTGTATGTTACTAGAAAAAATAATTTTTCATTAAAGGCACTTTTGTTTGTCTTAAGATCACAAATGTGAAAACAGTAGATAAACTGCTACAATAATTAATGAGCCCCCCATTATAATGTTAAAAGTCCTCATGCCGTTTTTCACCTTCGTGAGGAATTGCAACTTGGATCCCAGCAGGGCCCAGGCAGCAAGTGACAGATAACATATGAAGAAATAAATACTTACAAAAATAACAAGCAATGAAAGCGATGAATTTAAACCAAACGAAGTTACACCGGAAAGACAAGCAATCCAAGCCTTGGGATTAAGCCATTGCATAAAAAAACCATGACGATAACGCGGCAGCTGTTCCTCCTTGTATTCAATTTCCGGACGGGATACCATAATTTTATAGCCTATATAACTCATATATCCTGTCCCAGCATACCTTAGAATTTCGTAAAAGACAGGAGCTTGTGCTACTAAATTGGATATCCCTAAACCAACAGCAGACAGTAAAAACGTAAATCCAATGGTTGCTCCAGATACTAAAGGAAACGAGCGCTTGAAGCCATAATTAACTCCAGCTGCAAGAATCGTCATGTTCACCGGGCCTGGGGAAATGGACATGGATAATGAGAATAAGCACATTGCAAGCAAAACTGTCATGAATACACACTCCTCTTACAGTCTTTCTGGAGTTACTATAGTCTATCAAACAACAAACCGTCCAATTTCAAGTTCTGATGGGATCGATCAGAAAAATGGATGGTTCAGACAAATATTTCAAAGGAGGACTGGTACATTGGAGCTATATCAATTGAAAACTTTTATTAAAATAGCCCAAACAGGCAACTTAACCGAGGCTGCAGCACAGCTAAATACGAGTCAGCCGGCAGTGAGTGCCCACCTCAAATCCTTAGAGAAGGAAGTAGGGTTCGCTCTCTTTCACAGATCGTCCAAGGGAATGACAATTACTGAAAAAGGCTCACAGCTGATTGTAGAAGCGCAAAATATACTCTCTTCCATCGATAAATTTCAACTTAAGGTGAATGAGTTAAAGGAAAATCAAGTCGATCACATTCGAATCGGGGTGAATACAGAGGGTCATATCCTTCGTATAGCGAAATTGATCAAGTACATTTCAGAATGCCTACCAGTTCCAATATAAAAGCAGGTTTTTACTATGGTAATATCGCACATCCCTCCATTAAGTCTATCAAACTGCACTCCTTCAGGATGATTGTAGTATATCCCAATAGTTGGGATGTGCCGGAAGATGGGTTGTCTCTTGAATATTTTGCGGAGAAACCGTGGATCTGGACAACACAAAACTGCCCCTTCTATAAACAGTCCATCGACTATTTCCTGCAGCAGGATATCGTTCCAGAGCGAATTATGTATGTAGATGATGAATCGTTGATTGGAAATTTGGTTCAACAGGAAATCGGTTGTTCATTACTGGCGGAACCAATAGCCATGCGGTTTGCAGAAGACAATAGGCTGAAATTATGGAAGGGCATTGATCTCCATGTAGATCTGCATTTTGGTTATGCAAAGGATAAACAAAGTGAACCAGTCCTGCTTGAAATAGGCTCAATAGTGGACAGAATCTGGAAAGAGACCTTAAGTGAGGGCTAGGCGGCGTCTTACAGCTGCTTAGCTTTTTTTGTTAATCTGCTTTCTATTGACACAAAGGTGTCTTTCTTCTCTATCGACTTAACTAACACGGTATGTTATTATGATAAACTGATAACGTGTTACCGAACTAAAGCGCGGGGCATCATATGTAATTTTACTAGGGGGATTAGAAAGATGAAGAGACGTAGATTATGGGTACTATTGGCAGCGGCGGCAATTTCAGTGGTCGCAGGCTGCTCCAATTCAGGAGGTAATGACGGCAAGCTGGTGATCGGTATAGATGATAAGTTTGCTCCAATGGGCTTCCGGGATGACAACAACGAAATTGTCGGTTTCGATATCGATTATGCGAAAGCAGCGGCGGAGAAGATGGGTAAAGAGGTAACCTTCCAGCCGATTGACTGGTCAGCCAAGGAATCCGAACTGAACAGTGGACGTATTGATATGATCTGGAACGGATATACGATCACTGACGAGCGCAAGGAAAAGGTATTATTCACCAAGCCTTATCTGGAGAACAGCCAGGTAGTAGTCGTGCTTGCGGATTCAGAGCTTGCGAAGCTGGATGATCTGGCCGGGAAAGAAATCGGACTGCAAAGTCTTTCGTCGGCTGCAGATGCGCTGGAAGCCAGCCCGCTAAAAGCAAAGATTGCCGGTGTGTCCGAATTCCCGGACAATGTTCTTGCACTGACGGATCTGAAATCCAAACGTCTGGATGGCGTGGTGATTGACGAAGTGGTGGCCAAATATTATATGTCAAAAGAAACAGATACTTACAAGCTGCTGGATGAATCTCTTGCCCCTGAGCAATACGGCATCGGCATTAAAAAAGGCAATGAGGCTTTGCTGACTGAGCTGCAGAAAGCACTTGATGAACTAAGCAGTGACGGAACGGCGGCTGAAATTTCTACAAAGTGGTTTGGCGAGAATAAAGTACTGAACTAGATTGTTACCTTTAGGAGTCGGTTGAAGAAATGAATATCGATTATATTATCAAGATAGCCGGGCCGATGCTGGAGGGTGCGCGGACAACGGCCCTGCTGTTCCTGATTGTCATTATATTATCCATTCCGCTCGGAATGCTGGTCACACTCTTGGCCAAAAGCCGGGTTAAGCCGCTGGCCTGGATTGCGCATACCTATGTTTACGTCATGCGCGGAACACCGCTTTTGCTGCAGCTGCTATTCTTCTGTTTCGGCCTGCCGCAGATTCCGGTGATCGGACAGTATCTGGTTATGGACCGCTTCGCTGCGGCCTGTCTCGGCTTTATTCTTAATTATGGTGCTTATTTTGCTGAAATTTTCCGCGGCGGGCTGCTTTCGATTGATAAAGGGCAGCATGAAGCGGCTAAGGTGCTAGGACTCAGCAAATGGCAGACTCTCCGTAAGGTAATTCTCGCCCAGATGTTCCGGGTCGCGCTGCCTGCCGTAGCCAATGAATCCATTACATTGGTCAAAGACACTGCATTACTCTATGCTGTAGCCGTACCGGAGCTGCTGAATTATGCAAAGACTGCAGTGAACCGTGACTTTACGGTAACCCCGTTTGTCGTTGCCGGCGTGATTTATTTGCTGATGACCCTGGTGCTGACCTTATTCTTCAAAGCACTGGAAAAACGTTTCAAATTTGAGTAGAAGGACTGTCCAACTATGAGTAGTATGATTGATGTCAAACAATTACAGAAATCGTTCGGCAGCCTTGATGTGCTGAAGCAAATTACCTTTGAGGTGAACCCGGGAGAAGTCGTAGCAGTGATTGGGCCTTCCGGCTCAGGTAAGAGCACAATGCTGCGGAGTCTGGTGCATCTCGAGGAAGTAACCGCCGGCAGCATCTTCATTCACGGCAAGCCGCTGGTAGAGAACGGTAAATATGCCGGGCATGCGGCGATCAGAGAGATCACCGCAAGCATGGGGATGGTGTTTCAGCATTTCAATCTGTTCCCTCACCTTACTGTGCGGGGCAATCTCGAGCTTGCTCCAAGAACGCTCAAACGGGAGAACCCGCAGGTGATTACAGCCAGAAGCAGCGAGCTGCTCTCCAAGGTAGGCCTTGCAGATAAGGCGGATGTGTATCCGTCCATGCTGTCCGGCGGACAGAAGCAGCGGGTAGCGATTGCCAGAGCGCTCATGCTGAATCCGGATATTCTGCTTTTTGACGAGCCGACCTCGGCACTGGATCCCGAGCTGACCGGCGAGGTACTGCGTGTGATCCGCCAGCTGGCAGAGGAGAACATGACGATGATCATTGTGACCCATGAGATGAGTTTTGCCCGCGATGTGGCGGACCGTATATTCTTTATGGACAACGGGGAGATTGCCGAATCGGGCACGCCAGAGCAGATCTTTGGCAGTCCAAAGCTGGAGCGTACCCGGTTGTTTTTGAATCAGGAGTAATACAATAGGGCATTTGGTAAGGTGCATAGCGGCTGCTATGTACCTTTTTAACATTAATAAACATGAATGGGCATGCATGGTTTTGACAGTGGACACAAGGAATGAGAAAATAACATTTCGAAGCAGTAAGCGCATTGAAGGAACAATGATGATGTTTCTGAGCAGATTTCGTACATTTGGAGGTATACAATGAATCAGCGTTTTCGGATTACACGATCTATGCAGGACAACCTTCCGGAGCAAGCAATCACTTTGGAAGAATGCAAACAGTATTTTGCGTCCCAGCCTGACTTTACGTATTCACAGTCTTTTTCCGTTAAAGGACCAGAGAGCATCATGACCATCGAGGGGGATTTTTTTATGTGGAGGCTTGGGGACAGCGAAATCCCTTTCCGGTTATATGGGGGAGATCTATATGTAGCTCTTTCAGCCGAAGCCATCGTTCCCAAAATGCTTGAGATTGCAACGGATTTGCGTGCAGATGTAATTGAAGGATAGACTACCAGACAACAAGGAGGCTACTATGCAGCTGATAAACCCGCAAGACATCCAGAACAGGATCGACCAGCTTACCGGTCAGGACCTGTTCATCCATCTTGAACTCACGACAGGTGCCTATGCCAATCACTTGGACAGTACGAGACATCCGGCGTCAGCATTCATCAGTAATGCAGGCATCCGTTATACCCATGGTTCGATCTCTGGAACAGGCCCATACCGGGTCGGCTTAAAGACGGAGCAGGGCTGGGTATATGCTGAAGGCCTTACCCATGTAGATGAGACTGAAACTGAACGGCTTATCATGGCCGGGCACGACAGTCAGGGTAAACTGGTCGTCGCCCTGCAGCTGAGCCGGGACAAATTCGAATGAAAGCGGAGGTGCATGCAGCTATGAAACCTAAACAAGCGGGACATCAGCGCATCTTAGTGGTGTTGCCCCATCCCGATGATGAATCCTTCGTTGCCTCAGGAACGCTGGCCAAGTACATAGAAGGTGGAGCGATAGTTACTTTTGCCTGTCTGACACTTGGAGAGATGGGCCGTAACATGGGCATTCCTCCCTTTGCGAACCGGGTCACCTTGCCTGCAATCCGCAAACTGGAACTCGAAGCATCCTGTAAGGCAATTGGGATTCAGGATTTAAGAATGCTTGGCTTTCATGACAAAATGATCGAGTTTGAAGACAAGGAACTGCTGGATGCACAGATTATGGCACTGGTAAAGGAGCTGAACCCTTCGCTGGTCATTACTTTCTACCCGGGATTCAGTGTGCATCCGGATCATGATGCAACCGGTGCCGCGGTTATCCGCACGATTGGCAAGCTTCCTTCAGCAGAGCGGCCGCTGGTTTATTGCAGCGCATTCGCGAGCAATCACGAGCAGATGATTGGGAAGGCGGATGTAACCATAGACGTGACCGCGTTTCTTGACAGAAAGATGGCGTCGATTCAGGCGCACCGTTCGCAGTTCCAGGCAGCGGAGCTCGTTGGCAACCGGGAGCTGTCTGATGAAGAAATCCGTATGCGGTTCGGCACGGAGCAATTCTGGACGTACCGGTTCGATAACTCTCACGAATAGGGAACATAATCCAACAAGGGAGTGGCAGACCTCTCCCTTGTTTTTGTTTTATTTTTAGCGAAGCTGCGCATTCTGTAATTTCTCTGACTCCCGGCGGCGCCAGCTCATGAACACCAAAGATAAGGCGATTACCGTGAGGATCATGCCAAGCACCTGTAAGCCTCCGCTGCTGAACTTATTTCCCATAACGATGCTTATCAACAATGAGGAGAGTATCGTCCCGAGGTACCTGGAAGTATTAAAGACTCCGGAGGCTACACCAATAATCTCTTTAGGAGAGCTTTGGAACAAGGCAGCCTGTAAGCCAACACCGTTCAGGCCGTTGCTTATGCCGAATGCCGCCAGTGCAATACAAACGCTGATAACCGGTGAATTTCCGTCCAATGTTATGAGCCACACGGATCCGAAGGTCATTAGTACTGCGGATACAAGTAAAGCTGGCGCTGGACCAGATTTATCAATCCACCGTCCTGCTATTGGAGCAGCACCAAGTGAACATAAACCTAAGCTCAGCATGAGAATTCCCGTATGGAACTCACTGACCCCCCGCACCATTTGCAAGTAGGAGGGCAAGCCGAAAAAGAGCGCATAAAACAGCACATTAACAAGCATGTACTCCACATTTACCCACGTCATCTCAGGATATTTAACGAAGGTGCGCAAAGGAATGAAGGGTGACGCCGCTTTTAGCTCATGTCTGACAAAAGCCGTTAGAAAAGCTAGCCCAATCCCCACTAAAATAACATGTAAGAATGCAATTTCTTCGGATGATTTCGCTGATAATAGTCCAATGAGCAAAGAGACCAGACCAATTGTAAAGAGCAGGATCCCCGACAGATCCATCCATTCAAACCACTTAGCGGTGGTTACTGGCGGGTTGTCCTCTGGTATTGTTCTCCAGGCAAGCACGAAACTAGCCGCCACAAACGGAATATTTACGAAAAATATAGCCTTCCAATCCCACCAATGAATTAAAGTCCCGCCAATAAAGGGGCCGATTGCGGCTGCTCCTGACAGAAATATCGACATCACGGACAGCGCGGTTGCCTGTTTCTCCGTGATATGAATCCTGATGATAGCCATTCCAACAGCAACCATCATACTTGTTCCGACGGATTGTACAATACGAAATACAATGAGCCAGCCGAAGCTAGGTGATAGCGGAGCCAGTAATGAGGCAGCGAATGCTACAACAAGACCGGCAAGAAAGATTGTTCTGCGTCCGAAGATATCACTGGCCTTTCCCATCACCGGCTGTGCAACAGCACTGGCAATGTAAAATGAAAAAATAACCCAGGACACGTTAGTATAGTTAAGCTTGTATACGTCCTGAAGTCTGGCAATTGCAACGGAAATCATCGAAGAATTTAACGGATTTAAGAGTACTCCTAATCCCACGGAAATCAATAACCACCTGCTGCGGGCATTCATCCTTGTTGCCCTCCCTCTAAATTTTGTTAAAGTAAGCGTACTTGAATTCCTTTATTTATTCCAACGCATTTCATGGTATGATTTCATAGACGCAAAGGAATGAATGGAGGATACGGAATGGAACTTCTTCAGCTGCAATATTTTCTGGCGGTAGCCCGGTTGGAGCATATGACCGAAGCTGCACGTTGTCTGCATGTTACTCAATCCTCGCTTAGCAAAACGATCGGGCGTCTGGAAGAGGATCTGGGAGTTCCTTTATTTGACCGCAGCGGCAGGAGACTGCGATTAAATGAATTTGGCATCCGGTTCCTCAGCCGCGCAGAAAGAGCTTTGTTTGAATTAGAGCAGGGGAAGCAGGAGCTCAAAGATCTGTCCAGCCCGGAACAGAGCACACTCGAATTAGCGGTGACTGCGGCAAGTACTTTACCAAATATCCTGAGAGCTTTCCGTAAAAAGCAGCCCACCATCCACTTTCATGTGCAAATGCTAACTACCAAGGAAATGGTTGAACGGTTACTTAGAGGTGAAGTGGACTTCTGTTTGTCCTCGCCGTCTATAGAAGACGAAGACATTGAGAGCATCATTGTGTTCAACGATCCGATCCTTGTTGCTGTGCCTAAAGGTCACCATCTGGCAGACCGGGTTAGTGTGACCTTGGCAGAATTAAGAGATGAATGGTTTGTGGGTGTAAAGAGAGGGTACGGTACCCGTGATCTGACGGACGCTGTATGCAAGTCATCAGGTTTTATTCTAAACTATGTGTATGAAGGGGATGAACCTTCAAGATTAGTCTCACTGGTGGAAGCCGAGGTTGGTATTGCCTTTATTCCCGGTACAGCAAGGGATTCACGGGCTTCTCTCAGATATCTCCAAATAGAGGATCCGGGAATGGTGCGGGAAATCGCATTATTGTGGCATAAAAGCAGGTATATTTCCCGGGCTGCCCACGATTTCCGCGAAGTCGTTTTGGAATATTTTGCGGGGATATCTGAACCTATTAAATGAAAGAGAGGCGGAGATGATGAAATTGCTAGAGCAGCGAGTTTATGTCCGGTTCCCTGAGGAAAAGGATGCCGGAGAAATGACAGCCCTGTACAAGCGTAACCGGGAGTTTTTCGAGCAATTCTCGCCAAGCGTCCAGGAGGGATTTTATACAGAGGAGCATCAGCTGCAGACGATAATAAAGGGCAGGGCGGATAGGGAAGATGACCGGAGATATGATTTTGTAATCTGCCTTAAAGAGGATGACCGGATTATTGGTAATGTTGGGCTATCCTTTGTGGTACGGAGTGCGCTCCAGAGCTGCATGATCGGATACAGCCTGGATCAGGCATATAACGGGAAGGGCTATATGACGGAAGCCGTAAAACAGGTCGTGCGTTATGCCTTCGAGGAGCTGAAATTCCACCGGATTAGCGGAGAAGCTTCGCCGCAGAATCCCGGTTCTATCCGGGTGCTTGAGAATGTGGGCTTCCACAAAGAAGGCATCGCCCGAAGCAATGTGAAGATCAACGGAGTCTGGAAGGATCATCAGGTTCTCGCTATTATTAATCCCTCGGATTCAGAATAAATGGTATTAGATTAAGAGAGGACGATCAAGTTGGCATTCCATCCTCCTTCTGAACGTATAAAGATCCCGCCAGGGTTCTGGACAGGATTAAGCCACATGGGGTTATCGCTGCACGAAGTCGCTTCGCAAGCAGGATTGCCGCTCACTGTGATAAAGGATTCAAACGGGGTTACCACCGCCCAATATTTTGCAATCTGGCTGGCATATTCCGATCTCGTCGGAGACATTTCACATAGTATTATCAGGTTATCTAGCGCATTTGAAACAGCACAGTACCCGCCTTCAGTCTTGGCGACATACCACGCCCGCAACTATCGCGATGCGTTATACCGGATGGCCCGGTATAAACAAATGTGCCCGCCTGAGAACTTAGAAATCAATGAAGAGGGAGATAGCTGTACGATTGATCTGAACTGGCAGTCCGGTGTGCAGACCGGTCCGCCGGTATTAGCCGGAATCACCCTGGCTACTCTGCTGGAGCTCGGCCGGCGGGGCACCGGACAACAGGTGAATGCCAAATTCGTTGAATTCGCGTACCCTATGGGAGACGTACGGGCACTGGAGACGTATTTTGGCGCGCCGATTCAGACCGGGGCGAAACATAACCGGTTGACATTGCACAGGATACATCTTGACCTCCCGTTTATCTCCTATAACGAAGAGCTGCTGCAGATATTGACACCCGTGCTGGATCATTCCTTGGATGAACGGCAAAGCAGCCGCTCTTTGACCGAGACTGTCAAATGGATCATGAAACGTAATCTCACAGCAGGACGCCAGGATATTCAGGCTGTCGCCAGGCAACTCGGAGTGAGTAACCGCACTCTGCAGCGTAAGCTTACGGACGAGGGAACCAGCTTCAAACAACTGTTAACTGAGGCCCGGCATGAGCAGGCACTGGAATATCTGGCCGACCCTTCACTAGATATTAAAGAAGTAGCCTTCCTTATCGGATATGAGGATCAAAACTCATTCTACCGCGCCTTCCGTTTGTGGGAAGGAGATACTCCAGCCCATTGGCGTTCCGAACATCTAAGTCCTGCCGTGACGACGGTTTAGTAAATTGGCGTGTCCAACAAGTAAGATGGCGGGACAGGCTAGTTACCAGAAGTGCCGGACCAGGTATCATAATCTCTATCCAGTGCAGTAAGAACACAAGGAGAGATGAACGATGGATATGGGATTAACGAATACAACGGCTCTAGTAACGGGATCGACAAAAGGGATTGGGAAAGCAATCGCTATCGAGCTCGCCCGGGAAGGTGTACATGTGCTGATCAATGGCCGAAGTGAGGAAGAAGTCGAACGCGTTGTAGAGGAGATCCGGCAGCAATTTCCGTCCACCAATCCCCGGAATGCAACCGCTGATATTACAGATGCTCAGCAGAGGGAAGCCTTATTTGCGAAGTTCCCCGACATTGATATTCTAGTCAACAATACAGGCATCTACGAAATGATGCGGTATGAGGACCTTGATGATGAAGTGTGGGAGCGATACTTCTGGACGAATGTACTGGCAGCGAACAGTTTGGCTAGATTCTATCTCCCCAGGATGCTTAAGAACGGTTACGGACGCATTATCTTCATCGCAAGTGAAGAAGCAGTGATGCCATCCGGGCAAATGCCGCAGTACTGTATGACCAAATCGATGCTGCTATCCTTGTCCAAAAGCTTATCCAAACTGACTATCGGGACCGAAGTTACCATAAACACGATTATGCCTGGCCCAACGCTGTCTGAAAATGTGCAGCAGATTATCGAAGGCATCTACGCCAATGATGAGAGGTCTTTTGCTGAGAAAGAACGAACCTTCATGAGTACCCATCTTCCCCAATCCGAAATCCAGCGCTTCATCAGGCCTTATGAGATTGGCAGATTGGCTGCGTTCGTATGCAGTCCATTTGCTTCAGCCTTCAAAGGTTCTCCGATCCGCATGGACGGGGGAATGGTGCCAACGATTTTCTAAGACAACACTACGCATAAAAGACGCAATAACTTACTCCATGGAGTAGTTCCTGCGTCTTTTTCTTTGATCAAAAATTTGTGAAGATATATCGACCGGTTATGTATTGACACGATCCTAAGAGATTGCCTATGATTGTATACTAACATCAATATGAACCAAAAGGATGTCAGGCATGAGCGAAATGAATCAGGAGTATATCGTAATCTCAGGTGCACGGGAAAATACTTGAAGTAGAGCGATCCGCTTCTATCTTCCACAACTCCCCATGAAGCTGCTGCTTCGAGTGGGGGGATGTTTGGTTATTAAATAGTTACTGTACAAACTATACGCAGCAAATGCATCTGAAAGGGGCTGGCACGATTTGGAATGGGGGAGCCTCTTCACACTTAGTCTATCTCTTGTAACCATACTCAATATTATTTTGGCTGCAATTGTTGTCTTCATTGAGCGTAGAGATATCGGGTCCACATGGGCCTGGCTGATGGTCTTGTTTTTTATCCCCGTGGTCGGATTTCTGTTTTACATTTTCTTCGGCAGACAGCTTAAGCAGAGAAATTTCTACAACCTAACCGCTGAAGAGCGGATGTACCTTCAATCGGCTATCGATGAACAGCTGATGAATGTAGATTATCAAGGGGGACTTACAGCCAAGTATGCCGATCTGCTAAAGATGAACCTGTTATCCTCCAACGCAATTATCTCATCCGACAACGAAATTGAGATATTTAATGACGGGCGGGAGAAATTTAATTCGTTGTTCGAGGATATCCGCAATGCAACCCAAGAAATCAACGTGCAGTATTATATCATTCAACCCGATGAATTAGGGACCAGGCTACGGGATGAGCTGACACTTAAGGCGAAGGAAGGCGTCCAGGTACGCGTTCTGTATGATGAGATCGGCTCCAAGCGGATATCACGTTCCTTCTTCAAGGAGTTAATCGAATATGGAGGGAAGGTGGAAGTATTCTTCCCGTCGCTGTTCCGGCTGATTAATTTCCGGATTAATAACCGCAACCACAGAAAGCTGTGCATTATTGACGGAGAGATTGCCTATATCGGCGGATTTAATGTCGGGGATGAGTACCTCGGTCTCGACAAAAAAATGGGCTATTGGCGGGACACTCATTTCCGGATCAAGGGAGGATCTGTCGATCAGATTCAAGGCCGGTTTTTCCTGGACTGGAACAAGGCTGCGAATCGCAGTGAAAAGCACCCGGAGCAGTTACCGTTCCGTACGGAAAGACATACCGGTGAAAGTGTGGTTCAGATCATCTCCAGCGGCCCCAATTCCCAGACAGAGCATCTGAAAAATATGTATCTGAAATTAATCGGTTCCGCCAAGAAGAGCATCTACATTCAAACGCCTTATTTCGTTCCGGATGCCAGCTTTATGGATGCCTGCAAAATCGCGCTGATGTCCGGAGTGGACGTACGAATCATGATACCCAATAAGCCGGACCATATGTTTGTCTATTCGGCAACCCTGGCGCATGCCGGTGAACTGCTGCCCTATGGCGTCAAAATCCTGCAATATGAAAAAGGATTCATGCATGCGAAGACGATTGTAGTGGATCAAGAGATCGCATCTGTCGGTACAGCGAATATTGATACCCGCAGCTTCCGGCTGAATTTTGAGGTGAATGCACTGGTCTGTGACGAAGTCATTGCCGGTCAGCTGCATGACTTATTCTTAGAAGATAGTACTGAGTGCTCGGAGTTAACACTCGAGAGATACGAGGTACGGCCGAAGCTGGCCAAATTCAAAGAAGCTGTAGCAAGGTTGTTGTCACCTATTCTGTAAAGAACTACGATCACAACTCCGAATTGTATAAAACCACTTGGATATTGGTATCCTATAGGGGCAAATTATGCCTTGAAGGAGTGATCCTTACCTATGGATAAACAGTCAAAACAAACAACGGATCCCAAAGCTACGCCGGTTAAGAAAGTGACTCCTGCGATCTCC
Organism: Paenibacillus tianjinensis; assembly: GCF_017086365.1. Classification (NCBI taxonomy): domain Bacteria; kingdom Bacillati; phylum Bacillota; class Bacilli; order Caryophanales; family Paenibacillaceae; genus Paenibacillus; species Paenibacillus tianjinensis. The sequence continues at coordinate 2,954,501 of NZ_CP070969.1, forward strand.
TCCGGTAAAAATGAACCCGAGTTTGCGGATGAGCTTACCAGTAGCGATATCGAGTCAGCATTCAAAAATCCGATTACCGGTGAAGAACGAATGTATTAAAAGCCAAAAACAGCTGCAGCCCAGGACGGTTTACAAGTCCTGAACTGCAGCTGTTTTATTGTTAAAACTGGAAATCTTCATCCTTCAGCGGCTCCACGTTCAGTGCACGGATATATCCGTTGCCTTTCTTCGAGAAGAAGTCATGCTGCTTCGTGTGGGTACTGATGCCGTTCTGCACAATCGGATTAATCTCTTCCTCATCGAACAGCGGATCATGACCGAGATTCATCATGGCTTTGTTGGCATTGTAGCGCAGGAAGGTCTTAACCTCGTCCACCAGTCCGATAGGAGCATATACCTGTTCCGTATAACGTTCTTCATTCTCGTGCAGCAGGCGGAGCAGGCCTACAAGTGTCTGATGCAGGTCACGCTGCTCGTCTTCCTCAAGTCCGTCAAAAATCTCCTGCGCCAGAACACCGACGTACACCCCGTGAATGCTCTCATCGCGCAGAATCAGATCGATAATCTCACCGCTGCAGGTCATTTTGCCTTGGCCGGCCAGATACAGCGGGTAGAAGAAGCCGCTGTAGAACAAGTAGCTCTCCAGCAGCACGGAGGCTGCCATAGCGAGGTACAAGTCTTTAGGGGATTCAATGTTTTTATAATACTGAGAGATAGTCTCCGCCTTGAACTGCAGATGCGGGTTCTCTTCCACCCAGCGGAATACCCCGTCAATTTCTTCTGTAGAAGCGAGGGTGGTAAAAATACTGCTGTACGACTTGGCGTGAATCTGTTCCATCATGCCCATGAAGCCCAGCACAGCCTTGCGCTGCAGGCCATCGACATGCTCCATAATCTGCGGCATGCCGACTCCGCCCTGAATGGTGTCCAGCAGCGTCAAGCCGCCTAGTACCTTCATATAAGAGTCCTTTTCCTGCTCACTGAGCGTGAGCCAGGACATTTTATCATCCGATAGGGGAATTTCATCATCCGTCCAGAATTGCATAATGTTCTGGTTCCAGAACATCAATGAGAAATCATCGTCAGGACGGTTCCAGTTAACGGCTTGGATAGCGCTCATAATCTTGCAATCTCCTTTTCTGCGGCCAGAGCCTTCCTTGTTAGATCGAGCAGGTGAGGCATTCCTCAACGGACAGCTTCTTGGTCCGGGTGTAATACAGCGACTTCAGGCCTTTATGGGCAGCGTACAGGTAAGAGCGGGCCAGCTCCCGTGTAGATACATCGCTGTTAACATGCAGAACCGTCGAGATACCCTGATCGATGTGCGGCTGAATCTCCGCGATCAGGTCAATCACCTTGAACTGGTCCATCTGGTAAGCCGATTTATAGAAGAACACATTATCCGGCCGCAGGTAGGGCATCGGATAGTACGTAGTTGAATTGGCATAAGTCCGTGTTTCAATCTGCTCCACAATCGGCATCACGCTGGAAGTGGCATTCTGAATGTAGGAAATGCTCGCTGTCGGTGCAATCGCTAACCGGTAAGCATGGTAGAGGCCGTTTGCCTTTACCTTATCCCGCAGTTGTTCCCAGTCAGCAGGTGAAGGAATATACATATCCCCGAACAGCTCCTGCACTCTTGACGTAACCGGACGGTAATCCGTAGTCAGGTAACGTTCGAAATAAACTCCGGAAGCATAATCGGATGCCTCAAACCCCTGGAAAGAGCGGCCGGTTGCCGCAGCAATTTCCATGCTCTTTTCCAGTGAATGATAGTTCATGGTCATGAAGAAGGTCCGGGCAAAATCACGGGCCTGTTCGCTTTCATAGGCGATATTGTTCTTGGCCAGATAACCGTGGAGATTCATGACACCGAGGCCGACAGAGTGCATTTCTTTGTTTGCTTTGGCTACACCAGGGGCGTTGGAGACGCTGGTCATATCGCTAACGGCGGTGAGGGCGATCATGCCTTCATGCACGGATTCACGGATTTTGCCATGCTCCATAACATTAACAATATTAAGGGAAGCCAGATTGCAGCTTACATCACGGCGGATGATATCCTCTTGCCCGTAATCGTTAATCTCCGAGGTTTCCTGCAGCTGGAAGATTTCCGTACAGAGGTTGGACATCTTGATCTGGCCGACATTTTTCAGGGCATGCGCTTCATTCGCGTTGCTCTTGTTCATAATATACGGATAGCCGGATTCCAGCTGAATCATGGCGATTTTGGTCAGCATATCCCGTGCATTCATTGCCTTTTTCTTCTTCACACGCGGATCGGCCAGCAGCTTATCGTACATGTCATCCAGATCCATGTCATCCAGGTGTATTCCATAAGCCTTGTACACAGTATATGGGGCAAATACATACAGCGGTTCATTATCCTTAGCCAGCTGGTAGAAGCGGTTCGGTATGATCAGGCCGATGGAGAGGGTTTTAAGCCTTGTTTTCTCGTCAGCGTTAATTTTCTTGCTGTCGAGGAATTCCAGAACATCCCATCCAAAAATATTATAGTAGGCTGCACCGGAGCCTTTACGCTGACCCATCTGATCGGCATAAGAGAAGCCGTCCTCCATCAGCTTGAGCACCGGCATAATGCCCTTAGCCGCATCCTCGACACCCTTGATCGTCTCCCCGCGCGAGCGGAGCTTGGACAGGTTAACGGCTACACCGCCGCCGATCTTAGACAGCTGCATGCAGGTATTCAGTACATAGTTAATGGAATTAAGCGAATCATCCATCTCGATCAGGAAGCAGGAGACGAGCTCGCCGCGCCGGCTTTTACCGGCATTCAGGAAGGTGGGCGTTGCCGGCTGCAGACGCTGTTCCATCATCGAACGGGCGAGTACCCCGGCGGTCTCAGCGTTGCCGCGTCCCAGGTGAAGTGCTACAGCAGCCACACGGTCCGGATAATGCTCCAGATATTGCTTGCGGTCATTGCTTTTTACAGCATAGTCCGTATAGAACTTCGATGCCGCCATATAAGAGGGGAAGGTAAAGTTATAGCTGTGGGTAATCCGGTAGACTTCCTCAATCTCAGCCACACTGTACTGTAAGTAAAAGTTTTCATAAAAGTCCTGTTCGATCATGTAATCAACCTTGGCTTTAGTATCTGCAAACACCAGGCTCCGCCGCTCCACGTCACGCATGAATTCGGCTACCGCCTCAAGGTCTTTATTTAATTGAAAGAAGCCGCTCTCGTCCCGCTTCATCAACATGTTGTTCAGTTCAATATGCCGCAACCCGGCTCACCTCCTGTTTAATCCGCTCCACATCGCCAAATGTACCGGATAATTCAAATTTCCCAATGACGGGCACATTGTACCGGTCTGCTATCAAATCCGCGCTATGGGCGAACAGCTCGCCCCAGTTCTTATTGCCGCTGGCAGCGATGCCTTTCAGATTGCTGTAATTGTTACTCAAAAAAGCAGACACTTTCTCTGGAATCTGTCCAAAGCCGGTGGTGTATGTAATTAGTACATAAGGCTCGTCTATCGTCATATGCTCCTCGATCTGCACAGCCGGCAGCTTAAGCTTGCTGATGAACCGTTTGACGTTCCCCGTTTTTGAATCGTATGCGACCAGCATCGTGTCAGTCCTCCTGTAAATATTGCTGCAATTTTTAATAGGATAGAAGCCTGGAACCATTGCTAGATAGGCTAAAAATGATTATCACACTATATTTAGTGTGCGTTCCTTATTTTAATCACTATATGTTGGAAAGTCAATATAAGTGCTACAGGATTTTCCTCTTTGAAAAGGTCTGATAAGGGTGTGCATAGAGCAGATTGCTATAAATAAAGAGGTGTAGAATGCACGCCAAAGAGATCGAAATTTGTAACTTTGGTTAATAATAGGTAGACGATTGGATAACCTATTCCCATAACTGTGAAGAAACGAGGCGATAAGCATGTCAACGATGAACAATAATCATCAGGAAGCGGTTGAGACGGTAAGAGAACTTATCAAAGGGATCGATACGGCAATGTTCACGACGATCTCGCCGGAAGGTCTGGTATCCCGTCCAATGAAGACTCAGGAGGTTGAATTCGACGGAGACTTATGGTTCCTGACGAAAAAAGATACCAGCAAGTTCGGCGAAGTCCTTCATGATCCGAGAGTGAATGTCGTATACGCCGGTAAATCCTATGTATCCATCCGTGGAACAGCAAGAATCGTGCAGGATTTGGAGAAGAAAAAAGAATTCTGGAATGCGGGCTATGATGCTTTTTTGAAGACCAGCTATGATGATCCGAATGTGATTCTGATTCAGGTTCACGCCGAAGCGGCTGAATACTGGAAGAGCGGTAACCTGGCTGAAAAGGCTTCTTACCTGTTCAAACGGTTAACGAATCAGGATACAGAAGAGTCCAATCTGAACCAGACCATCGAATTAAAGTAAGCGGACGCACCCGTATCAGGCAGCAATCTGATTCTTGATTCTTTACTATATCCACACACAAAGATGCCCCCGCGTTGCGGCAGAGGGCATCTTTGTGTGTGAGTATCTGTTATTCTTTCTCCATTCAGGTTCTAAAGGGTCTGTAGAAGGCACGAATATCCTCAGCCATGAGCTCAGGTTCCTCCATGGCGGTAAAATGCCCGCCCCGGGGCAATGAGGTCCAGCGGGTGATATTCAGGTTGCGCATAGCCCAATCTTTGGGCGGTGTTAAGACATCGGCAGGTAAAATAGCAATGCCTGTCGGTACCTCTATCCGGCCAAGTGCCGGCAATGAATGCGTATTCTCATAATATATATGGGCTGTAGACCCAAACGTATTGGTAACCCAATAAATCATGATATTCGTGAGCAGTTCATCTTCGCTGAAGCTGTTCCGGAGGTTCCCCTTACAGTCGCTCCATGCATGGAATTTTTCAATAATCCAGCCGGCGAGTCCTACAGGTGAGTCGGAAAGTCCATACGCAAGGGTCTGAGGTTTGGTCGATTGAAGGGTCATATAGCCGCCCTCCCGGGATATCCATTCCTGGGCACTTCGTTTATATTGCAGTTCTTCCTCGGAAAGCTCTGCCTGATCATTGGGATTCATAAGGCCTCTAATAATACCAATATCGGTGAGATGGATGCCAAATAGAAGTTCCGGATGGTTCGATGCCAGGTATCGGGTCACTCCGGAACCGATATCCCCGCCCGCAGCAGCGAATTTTCTATACCCGAGCTCCTCAGTCATTAGTTTAGCCCATACCTCAGAAACACGTGAATTGTTGATCCCGCGATAGTCCGGACAGCTGGAGAAGCCAAATCCGGGCAGTGAAGGGACTATTACATCGAAAGCGTCCTCAGGATCACCGCCGTAACGGGCCGGATCCGTAAGCAGAGGAATAATCTTCTGGTACCGCAAATAACTGTCCGGCCATCCGTGAGTTAGGATAATCGGCATTGGGCTTGGTCCTTTTCCGCGTTCATGAACGAAATGCACATCTATCCCATCGACATTACTGCGAAACTGTGAAAAGCGGTTGAGCTTGGCTTCTTGTTCCCGCCAGTCATATTGCTCCTGCCAATAGGTAACGAGCGATTGCAGATAGCTTAGATCAGTACCTTTTTCCCATCCGGTTGGTCCTAACGGCTCCGGCCAGCGGACATGTTTCAGCCTGTACTTCAGATCATCGAGTACTTCATCAGGTACCCGGATTTGAAAACGTTCAACAGTCATTATGCTTCCTCCTTAACCCTATAAATTAGAATTAAATGCATTTCTCCAAGATTAGGCTCTCCGGGTTAGCTCGATGAACTTGCTGGCTGCAGTCGTCAGCGGCATATACCGCATCGTCATCATACCCACCTGGGCAGGAGGAAGCTGTACATCCAGCTTGATCTCAAAGAGGGAGCCCTCTTCAAGCTCCTTGGATACGAATTCCCGGGTCACGAAGGAGATCCCGAGGCCTTTGCGGGCAAATTCGATCAGCAGTCCCACACTGCCGACCTCGAATTCGGGCTTCAGCTCATATCCGTAGCCCTGGAACAAATCCGTAATGGCCATACGTGCCCGGCTGCTCCGCGAGAACAGGATAATAGGATACCGAAGCAGTTCTTCGATAGAGAGCACCTTCTGGTTCAGTTCGGCATAACGGCTGCCTGCGATGAAGCAGTCCTGCAGCTGAAGCCCTTGCCGCACTTCCAGCTGCGGATCGGTGATCGGCATACGCACGACGCCCAGATCGACGAGACCTTCTTTTAAATAGGAGATCACTTCCGGTGTCGTACCATGGATCAGATGAAGACGGATGCCGGGATACTGCTGGTGAAAGATTTCAATGAACGGAAGCAGATAATGCTTGAACAGGGAGTCACTGCCGCCAATACGAAGCTCCCCGTTATCGAGGTTTTTGAGCTCAGCCATTTTCTTCTCGGCCTGTGTGATAAGAATATGCGATTGTTCAATGTAAGAGTAGAGAGTGGCACCTTCCGGTGTAAGTGCAACTCCTTTGGAGTTCCGGATAAATAGGGACAGGCCTAAGCTGTCCTCCAGCTGCTTGATCGCATGGCTGACACTCGGCTGGGTAATAAACAGCGATTTGGCGGCTTGAGTCAGGCTCCCGGTCTTGGCAGCCCAGTAAAAAACCTTGTATAACTCGAAATTTATCATAGACATAGTCTATAGCTCCTGTGAAATATATTAATTACTTGTATGGGTCGTATTTGTATTATAGTGTAACCAGGAAAGATAAACCAGAGCAGAAGGAGAATGGAGATGGAGGCAACCACGTTTGTTTTGTTTGGAGCGACAGGAGATTTGGCCCGGAGAAAAATCTACCCTGCGCTGTATAATCTTTTTCTCGATCACAAGCTTAACCATTCATTCTCTGTGATTGGTCTTGGCCGAAGAGAAGTAGCTGACGAAGCCTTTCAGGCGATGGTGGAGCGGTCGATCCGGGACTTTTCCCGGCGGGAAGTGAAAGATTCTGCGTCCGTGCGCAGCTTCCTGAAGTCCTTCCGATATAATGTGCTGGATGTTGGGCATACAGAGGATTATACGAAGCTCCTTCAGCGGGTTGAGCAGCAGGAGAAACGGGCGGGAGGTTCCCCGAACCGGATGTTCTATCTGTCTGTTGGCCCGGAGTTTTTTGAGACAATAGCCTTCAATATTAAACAAAGCGGGCTGGGTAACACCAAGGGCTGGAAACGCCTGGTAATTGAGAAGCCCTTCGGACATGATCTGCAGTCTGCACAGGAACTGAATCTGAAGCTGAGCGAGGCTTTTACTGAAGAAGAAATTTACCGCATTGACCATTACCTCGGCAAACCGATGGTGCAGGAGCTCGATGTGTTCCAGCAGAGTAATCCGGTGCTTCACGCACTTTGGAATAACCGTTACATCTCCAACGTGCAGATTACCGCAGGAGAAACTGTAGGTGTGGAAGAAAGAGCGGGTTATTACGATCATGTAGGTGCGCTCAGGGATATGTTCCAGAATCATATGCTGCAGCTGTTAATGATGCTCGCCATCCGCTTGCCGAAGGACAGTTCCCCGGAAGAGGTACGCTTTAAGAAGAAAGAGGTTATGGAGGCGCTGGAGCCGCTGGATGAAGGCGATGTCCAGTTTGACGTGATCCGCGGGCAATATACAGCTGGCACAATCCAGGGCAAGCCGGTACAGGGCTATCTCTCCGAGCCGGGAATTCCGGCAGGATCAACGAACGATACCTTTATTGCGGCCAGACTACAGATTGACGATCCATTCTGGAAGGATGTGCCGTTCTATATCCGGACCGGAAAGCGCATGAAGGAGAAATCGACGCGGATTGTGATCGAGTTCAAAGAGCCGCTCAAACAGAGCTCATCGGCCGGAGAGAATGACATCCCAAACCTGCTGGTGTTCGAGATCAGCCCGAACGAGGGGGTAACCCTACAGCTAAAGGCTAGAGATCCACAGCATAAAGGGAAGTTCAAGGCCATGCATATTGATTTCCACACCAGCTCTATTGAGGTTCCTGAGGCTTATGAGAACCTGATACATGACGCTTTACATGGTGATCCGTCATTTTTTGCCCATTGGAACGAGGTTGAGCTATCCTGGAAATGGGTGCAGCCAATCCTGAATGCTTTTGAGAAGAATTCTGTTCCGCTTCACACCTATGCTGCGGGTTCATTCGGACCTGCCGAATCAGATCAGCTGCTGGCCAAAAAAGGACATCACTGGTGGCTCGATACGGCCGAAGCTGCAAACGGTGTTCAAGAAGAAGAAAACGATGTTTCTTTGCCCGATGCTTCAAATTTTTAATACTAAGATTAGTTCAACTAAAAAATGGAGGTTATCACAATGAAATTTTTCATCGACACAGCGAATGTAGAAGACATCAAAAAAGCATACCAGATCGGCGTACTGTCCGGCGTTACAACGAATCCGTCTCTCGTGGCCAAAGAAGGCGTGAAGTTTGAAGACCGCATTGCAGAAATTCTGCAGACCGTACCTGAGGTTGAGTCCGTATCCGCTGAGGTAACCCCGGATACCATTACTGCAGAAGAAATGATCGCACAGGCGAACGAACTGATCAAGATCAATAACTATGATAAAAACATTACCATCAAGATCCCGATGACGCTCGCAGGGCTGGAAGCCTGCCGGTACCTGACTCAAAAAGGCGTGAAAACAAACGTAACGCTGATCTTCACCGTGAACCAGGCGCTGCTGGCAGCCCGTGCCGGAGCCACTTATGTATCACCGTTCCTCGGCCGTCTGGATGATATTTCAGAGGATGGGGTTCAGCTTATTGTAAAAGTCGCTGAATTGTTCCGCATTCATAACCTGGATGCGCAGATCATCGCCGCTTCGGTCCGCCATCCGGACCATGTGACCCGCGTTGCGATGGCCGGTGCGCATATCGCCACCATTCCGTTCAGCGTCATCGAGCAAATCTCCAAGCACCCGCTGACTGATCAGGGGCTGGAGAAATTCGCAGCCGACTGGAAAAAAGCTCCACAGGTATAATTGTCCTGCACAAATCATAGGGAGGTCTATTGACGATGGGTAAACAACAGATAGGTGTGGTCGGCTTAGCCGTCATGGGTAAGAATCTGGCCTTGAATATGGAGAGCAAAGGGTTCTCGGTAGCACTGTACAACCGCTCCCGCGAGAAAACAGATGAGCTGCTTGCAGAAGCAGCGGGCAAAAACTTCGTTGGTGCCTACAGCATTGAGGAGTTTGTCCAATCACTCGAGCTGCCGCGCAAGATCATGATTATGGTTAAGGCTGGCAAACCGACAGATGATACAATTCAGCAGCTGGTGCCGCATTTATCACCAGGGGATATTCTGATTGACGGCGGGAACGCCTTTTTCCCGGATACCCAGAGACGGAACAAAGAGCTTCAGGCGCAAGGCTTCCGTTTTATCGGGGCAGGCGTATCGGGCGGTGAAGAAGGTGCACTCAAGGGGCCGGCGATTATGCCGGGCGGGCAGAAGGATGCCTACGAGCTGGTTGAACCAATCCTGACTGCCATTTCTGCTAAAGTGGACGGCGATCCTTGCTCGACTTATATCGGTGAAGACGGTGCCGGGCACTATGTCAAAATGGTCCACAACGGCATCGAATACGGCGACATGCAGCTCATTGGTGAAGCGTATCAGCTCCTGAAGGATGTACTGGGCCTGGACACTCAAGAATTGCATGAGATTTTCTCAGAATGGAACCGGGGAGAGTTAAGCAGTTATCTCATCGAGATTACTGCCGACATCTTCTCCAAAGCTGATCCGGAAACCGGCAAACCAATGGTCGATGTAATCCTGGATTCTGCAGGTCAAAAGGGAACCGGCAAGTGGACGAGTCAGAATGCGCTTGATCTCGGCGTTCCGTTATCAATCATTACTGAATCCGTGTTTGCACGTTTTATTTCGGCGATGAAGGAAGAGCGTGTGGCAGCAAGCAAACGCCTGAAGGGGCCTGAGGTCAAGGGCTACGACGGCGACGCGAAGGAATTCATTGAGGCAGTCCGCAAAGCGCTGTATGCGAGCAAAATTGCCTCTTACGCCCAGGGCTTTGCCCAGATGAGAGTGGCATCGGACGAGTATAACTGGAACCTGAACTATGGCAGCATCGCAATGATCTTCCGCGGAGGCTGCATTATCCGTGCCGGCTTCCTTCAGAACATCAAGGACGCTTATGACCGTGACCCTGAGCTCAAAAACCTGTTCCTGGACGAGTATTTCAGCAGCGTAGTTCATAACTACCAGGAAGCGTGGAGAGATGTGGTGGCGATCGCGGTAAAACGGGGCATTCCGGTTCCAGCCTTTGCTTCCGGGTTAGCATACTATGACAGCTACCGGTCCGAACGTCTTCCGGCCAACCTGCTGCAGGCGCAAAGAGACTACTTTGGAGCGCATACCTTTGAACGGGTGGACCAGCCGGGAAGCTTCCATTTTGGCTGGATGAGCAACAACGATTAATTCAGTAATAATCGAATATATATTTATCTGCCAAACCGCACAGCAATGCGGTTTGGCTTTTCGTATTCATAAGTATTTTGTTATTTTATTAAGCTTTGCCGTGCGGAGTAATTCCTGTCAAAGGAACTTCACTTTAAGTATCGAATATCTAATGAAACCGTAATGCTACAAAATCAGCTGGTAGAGGGGAGCAGATACGATGATACAAGGTTTTGGAGGCATATTTTGGAGAACGAAGAATTTGGAAGCAATAACAAAATGGTACAGCGAAGTGCTGCAGATTGAGATAGGAGATTGGAATGGGACAGTGATCCAACCCCAACCAGGAAATGAGACGATCTTTTCTTTTTTCACCGAGAATGACAATTACTTTCCAACAGAACAACAGGTGATGCTAAACTTCCAGGTAAATAATCTGAACGAGACCCTTAAGCATCTTGAACAGATTGGTGTACCTCTTGCCAAGCAAAAAGAGGAAAGTGAATATGGAACGTTTATTTGGATTGAAGATCCTGACGGCCGGCTGATTGAGCTTTGGGAGAAGTAAAAGAAAATGGAAAAGAAGACCGGGGCTTTGGGTCTTCTTTTTTTTCGAGCATACTGTACTACATTCTATATAAGCACATAAGTGGCGCTCAAAGGTCCATGCACCCCGACAACAAGCTTCATCTCAATATCAGCAGAATTAGACGGGCCCGAGATGAGATTTATCGATGAGCCCAGCGGTTCGCCGGTCAGAACCCGCCGGTTCAAGGCTGCTGCTGCCTGTGTGGAGCGAGGCACGATCCGCTGCTTTTCAATTACCGCAATATAATGGGCAGGCAGAAAGTGAAGGGATCGTCCCTGATCCGGCCGGCTTTCCACAACAATTGTCCCTGATTCGGCAAGAGCATAATCAGCGAAAATAACCGCCGTGTCCGCCGATTCAGCCCGCATAATATTCTGCTCTCTTCCTGCAGCTTCCTCCCAGACGAATGAACCCGGGAACATAAGTCCGTAAGCGGCAAACCGGGGATCGCCGGAAATCATTACGCTTCCTCCGCCACTGGCTTCAATCAGATCATCGAGTGTCCTCTGCAGAATCTCCGGCTTCGACTCAATGACCTGAGTGTGTATAAAAAAGCATTGCTCCTTTAAGATATCTATCAGATCGTCTTGAGTTAGACTTCCATAGCTGTCCGGCAGCAAACTCTGAATATCCGGCAGCCGGACCTCGTGTCTGCGTTCCCGTCCCAGCTTGGAGGCAATCGTATTGAGAAAGGATTCCTTATTATTCCCTGATGTATGATAATTTCGTAATACTGTCATTGGCCCGACTCTCCTTTTCGTTTATCCAGCCAAGCCCTGAAGCTGTCCTGCTGCTTGACGGGTTGGCTAAGATCGCGGGAACCAATCCAACCACGGATCAGTTCCGGCCCTCTGACAATTCGGCCATGCTTGCTCATGAGCCGGCTGGCCGGATGCGCAAACCGCAATGTTTTACCGAATAGAGCAGGGGAGGACAGCAGCCGCCCCACCGCCTTCATCTGGAATCTTTCCATGGAACCGGTGCGGTTCTCCTTTACGATGTTCTGCCGGTGCCGGATAAGCTGCTCATGAAGCGGAATTCGGACCGGGCATACATCTGTACAGGCGGCACACAGACTGGAGGCGAAAGGGAGCTCTTTGAAGTCATCGTATCCGCCAAGCAGCGGTGTGATGACAGCACCAATCGGCCCTGGATAAATAGATCCATAGGCATGACCGCCGATATGGCGGTAGACCGGACAGACATTCAGGCAAGCCCCGCAGCGTATACATTGTAAAGCTTCATTGAATTCGCTGCCGAGAATGTCTGAGCGGCCGTTGTCCACGACAACCAGATGGAATTCTTCAGGGCCGTCTGTGTCACCAGCTGCGGAGGGTCCCATTACGGTAATGTAGCTGGTTAACTTTTGCCCAACAGCACTGCGGCAGAGGAGATTATCCAGCACCTCCATTTCTGCAAGAGTGGGTACAATCCGCTCCATGCCCATCACGGCGATATGCGTTTTGGGGATGGCCGCAGTCAGATCTCCGTTGCCTTCATTGGTCACCAGGTTAATAGCCCCCAGGTTGGCAACAGCAAAGTTGCAGCCTGTGATTCCGACTTCAGCTTCCAGAAATTTCTGCCGCAGGACCTTCCGGGCAAACCGGGCAAGCTTCTCTGGACTTTCGTCATCTGTATATCCAAGCTTCTCCGCAAACACCCGCTGAATTTGCCGCCGGTCCTTATGCAGTGCAGGAGCGACAATATGTGATGGCGGATCCCAATCATCCATTTGCAGGATATATTCCCCTAGATCGGTCTCAATCAGCTCACAGCCGGCTTCAATCAGAACATGGTTCAGATCAATTTCCTCTGTGACCATAGATTTGGATTTAACGATTTTTTTAGCCTGTTTCTGCACGATAACATCCCGTATATAGCTGCTGGCTTCTTCTTTGGTTGCTGCAAAATAAATATGGCCGCCTTTTTTCTCAATGTTTCCTGCGAGCTGCTCCAGATAATAATCCAGGTTCTGCAGGGTATGCTGGCGGATTTGCTGGCCTGCGGTCCGCCACTGCTCCCAATCTCCGAGAGCGGTAGCCGCGGACAGACGCCGGGTCTTTAGACTGTCCTGCGCTGAACCTACGGCATTTCGCATAAATGAATCCCCGAGTCCGTCTGTAGTCCGTTCGCTGAAATCACGTTTATCCGTTTGCAGGCTCAACTCTGGCTTCCTCCTTTGGCAATCACAGGATTCTGGTGATTCAGCACTTCCGCAATATGCATAATTTTCACAGGTTCTCCCTTGCGGAATAGGCGGCCGCCGATATTCAACAGACAGCCCATATCTGCGCTGATCAGAATATCTGCTTCGGTGTCTATGATACAGCTGCTTTTTTCATCGACCATCTGCTCGGAAATATCCGGCATCTTTACCGAGAAGGTCCCGCCAAAGCCGCAGCAGTTATCGCTGTTTTTGAGCGGCTCCATGTGCAGCCCTTTTACATGCTCCAGCAGTTGAAAAGGGGTTTCCTTCTCACCCAGCAATCTGGTCATATGACAGGAACGGTGATAGGTGGCCGTCCCGTCAAGGCTTGCCCCCACATCCGTGATGCCGAGTACTTTTACAATGAACTGTGTGAATTCATAAGACTTTTCTTTTAAAGTAACCGCTTTCAATTCCCATTCAGGATCCCCCTTGAAGATCTTCGGATATTCATGAAACATAGCGACGCAGGAGCCGGAGGGACCTACGACATAATCGGAGCTCTCAAAGGCAAGCATCATATTCTTCATCGCAAGCTTGGAATCTTCCAGATAGCCGCTGTTGTAGGCCGGTTGACCGCAGCAGACCTGCGAAGCCGGATAATCGATTTCACAGCCCAGCCGCACGAGAACCTCAACCATTGCGATCCCGACCTTCGGGGTCATGAGGTCTACTAAACAAGTGGAAAAAAAACTGACTTTCACTCCTTATCCCTCCAATCGAAATAACCCTAACCATAGCTTAACTCAAGAAGTCAATAAAAAACAACACAAAAACAAATAAAAAATGTGAATCTTATTGACAATAAATATTGATAGCGTTTACACTATTGGTGGGAAATGGAACAATCACCTTGAGGGGGAGAAGCAGTGACCAAACATTTGATGTACATCGATGGCCAATTTACCGAAGCAGAAGGCAAAGAGTGGATGGAAGTAACGAATCCTGCAACTGATGAAGTGATCTCACAGGTTCCCAAGGCTACCAGGAATGATGTCATTCGAGCCATCAATGCTGCGGAAGAAGCCCAATCTGCCTGGGAGGAGACACCTGCGGTTGAACGCGGGAAGTATCTGCATGCCATCGCAGACGGGATTCGTGCGGAGGCGGACAGCATCGCCAGGCTGATCTCCGAGGAAGTGGGCAAAACACTGGAATTATCTACCGTAGAGGTTAACTTTACAGCAGATTATATGGATTATATGGCTGAATGGGCACGACGCTATGAAGGTGAAATCGTTCAGAGCGACCGCGATAACGAGAACATCTTTGTATTTAAACGAGCAATAGGGGTAACTACGGGTATTCTGCCCTGGAACTTCCCGTTCTTTCTGATTGCCCGGAAGATGGCTCCGGCCCTGATCACCGGTAATACGATTGTCGTCAAGCCAAGTGCAGAATCGCCGAATAATGCTGTCGCTTTTAGTAAAATTGTTGACGCAGCAGGCTTGCCCAAAGGGGTATTCAACCTTGTCACAGGCAGAGGCGCTGAGGTGGGCAATGAGCTGGCCAGCAATCCTAAGGTCGGAATGGTCAGCCTGACAGGCAGCGTGCCGGCCGGACAGAAGGTGATGGAAGCTGCTGCAGAGAACATCATCAAGGTTAGTCTTGAGCTTGGCGGTAAGGCTCCAGCCATTGTTATGGACGATGCCGACCTGGATCTGGCTATCAAAGCCATCGTAGATTCACGGGTAATCAATACGGGTCAGGTCTGCAACTGTGCGGAACGCGTCTATGTGCATGAGAAGATCAAGGACGAATTCACGGCCCGTCTGGTTGAGGCCATGAAGGCAGTGAAATACGGTGATCCGTTAAAAGATAAAGATATTCAGATGGGCCCGCTGATCAACAAGGCCGCACAAGATTCAGTCCAGCAAAAGGTGGACCGGGCGGTTGAAGAAGGTGCAAAAATCCTCCTTGGCGGTAAAAAGGTAGAGGGGGCAGGCAGCTTTTTTGAACCGACGGTCATTTCAGAAGCTACGAATGACATGGAAATTGTACAAGAGGAAATCTTCGGACCCGTGATCCCGGTGATTACTTTTTCCTCCTTGGATGAAGCCATTGCACTTGCAAATGACAGCGAATTCGGCTTGACCTCTTCTTTATATACGCAAAATCTTAATGTCGCCATGAAGGTTATCAAACGCCTGAAATATGGTGAAACCTATATTAACCGTGAGAACTTCGAAGCGATGCAGGGCTTCCATGCAGGCTGGCGGAAATCCGGCATCGGCGGAGCGGATGGTAAACATGGATTGAATGAATACCTGCAGACGCATGTAGTCTATCTGCAGTATGACAAATCAGTTAATTAAAAGAAACAGGAACGCAATTTTGGGATGATCATAATAATAAGTAAGAAGCTCCCGGGCAGCCCGGGAGCTTTTGTGATGTTGGCGATTATCAGGATTACACCTTATCGCAAACGGACTATAGGTTCTTCTTCAGATAATACTTGGTATGACCCTGAAGCGGGCAATCCTTGATCTCCCCGAAGATTTCGTACCCTTGCTTCTGATAGAAATGTGGTGCCTGCCAGCTCATTGTTGTCAATTCACTCACTTTACAGCCGCGCAGCCGGGCTCTGGCTTCCAGCTCTTGCAGAAGTTCACCGCCCAGACCCTTACCTCTGTACGTAGGGTCGACGGCCAGCAGGTGCACATTTAATATATTCCAGACGATATCCCCGGTGATACCGCCAATGAAGGTCCCATTCTCGTAAGCTGCCAGAGAGAGCTCTTCGCGTTCATACGGCGGAATGCTGTGATCCGCCCGCTGGCTGTGCTCTTCCAGTAATCTCGAGATTTCCCGCTGATTGTGCTGATGGTCCAGCTCTACTATTTCCAACGTACGTCCTCCTTATGCCTAAACTATGATAAGTATAATAGCAAGGATGAACTACTCCAAGTAATGAAACCTGTAGATTTTAATTAGGCCAACTGTTAGTATAATATTCATGTCATTAAGGATAGAGAAGAATGAGGGTAACGAAATGATGAAGGTGTTCAGGCACAAAGCGTATTTTACCGGAATACATGTATTGCTGTTTGTTTCTTTGTTAACAATACTTTACGCTTATTCCCCGACGATCCGGGTGAAGGTGAAAGAGATTATGGATCCTGCAGATAAAGTCTACACGATAGCCCACCGCGGCGCGTCCGGGTATGCTCCGGAGAACACTATCCCTGCTTTTGAGCTGGCGGCCGAGATGAAGGCGGATATTATTGAGATGGATATCCACTTAACCAAGGATGGGATTCCGGTCGTGATTCATGATGATACCGTTAACCGCACAACTAATGGCAAGGGCTATGTAAAAAACATGACCCTAGAGCAGCTGGAACGGCTAGATGCGGGAACCTGGTTCAACGAGGCCTACCCGATGTTTGCCCGGGACAAATATGCCGGCACTACCATTCCCACGCTTGACCAGGTATTTGAAACGTTCGGCAAAGAGATCAAATACATTCTGGAGATCAAGGATTCCGCACCAGGTACTGATATTGAAACCCTTATCAATGAATCCATTCAGAAATATGATCTGGAGGATGTGGTAGCCATTCATTCCTTCAGCGCAGGCAGCTTACGCAAATTCCACAGAATCAATCCGGACATTCCGTTATATCAGCTGGTCTGGTATGATTACAACGCAGTGAGAGTCTCAGAAACTTATCTGAAAGACATAAAATCATACGCAGTAGGTATTAGCCCGAATTTTCAGGGGATCAGTTCGGCTTATGTAGCACAGGTTAAGAATTTCGGGCTCAAGGTAATGCCTTATACAGTAAATTATCAGCTCAACATGGATAAAGCCTATTCCTGGGGTGTGGATGGAGTTTATACCAATTTTCCTGACCGTCTGCTTGAAGTCATTCACACCAACAGAGATAATGCCCAGTGGTAAAACGATTGAGCCAGGAGAAGGCTGCGGCTTATAGATAAAAGGGTCCATTTCTTGTTCTTTACCCGGAACAGGAAATGGACCCTTTTTGTCTTACAGCGTGCTGAACACGATGTTGCGGAGCTTGCGGGTAACGGCCATCGTGCCGGCATCCTTTTTCTGAACCATAAACAATACGGTCAGCGCATCTGCTGGGCTGTTGGTGAAATAAGCCCCAAGCCAGCCGTCCCAGCCGTATTCACCCCGGCTGCCAAGGCAACCGGCTTTCCCTGGCTCAGTCATGATGCGCATCTGGTTACCATAACTATGTCCGCACAGAGAATGCCATGTATCGAAGCCTTTTTGCTGCCAGCTGCTTAAGGAAGCCGAGGTCATATATTGAACCGTTCTAGGCTTCAATAAAGTCACTCCGTTTAGAGATCCTTGATTCATCAGCATCGTCGTAAATTTGGCCGCATCGTCAATCGTAGACGCAAGTCCTGCTCCGCCGGACTCAAACAACGGTTCCCGGTCCATCTGATGAACGATGCCTAGATGACTTTCCGCGTACAGCTTAAGTCCGCCTTCGCCGTCATCCTGATAGGTGTTCACAAGACGCGCTCTTTTATCTCCAGACAGCCAGAAGCCGGTATCCTGCATTCCCAGCGGGTCGAACATTTCTTTTTGCAAAAATTGCCCGTAGCGCATGCCGCTAACCGCTTCCACAATTGCGCCAAGAACGTCCGCCGACGTTCCGTATTGCCAGTACGATCCCGGGTCGAATGAAAGGGGGCCTTGGCCCAGGCGGTTAGCGAATTCCATGGTGCTCATCGCGTTATCCGTGTACAAACGGCTGCCCAGTTCCTGGAACAAAACGTCTGTATGCTGCCCGGCTTTGTCCGTTCCGCCGTATACCAGACCAGAGGTCATGTTCAGCAAATCGTGTATGCACACCTCCCGGCTGGCAGGCACCAGTTCACCGTTTTTCTCAACCAGCTGGTTTTTGAAACCCGGTATATAGCGGCTTACAGGATCGAACAAATCGATTTCCCCACGCTCGAGCAGCATCATGACGGAAGCGGCGGTGACCGGTTTCGTCATTGAGTATAAACGATAAATCGAATCCCTTGTAATAGGGCGTCCAGACTCTATGTCAGCCATACCGTCCTCATGGTAAAAAACTTCACTCCCGTCCTTGATCACCATAAAGTTCGCGCCGGCGATTTCGTTGTTGTCGATGCTTGCTTTCAGCGTTTTTTTCAATTGGTTGGTTATGTTTGGCTCCAGCATTTGGCCTATGTCTCCTTCTCAATTCACAATGTACTATAGAAAATAGTAAACGCTTTTATGGCGGTTGTATAGTGCCGCATCAAATAATGAATGAACGAAGCCCGGGAATGACATCCTAAGGAAGTAGTATACATCTCAGTTCCCCGAGGAGGATTCTTGTATGACTCACCAGTTAAAAAGAAGAGAAGATGCCTGGAAGTCACGAAAGCAAGATCAGCATCCCCATGGTAAAATCAAATCGCTTAAGACCTTGTCCAGCGAATATGACGAGAAGCATACTACGACTTTGTAAGGAAGAGAAGGGCTGCCTGAGCATTTGCCGGCAGTCTTTCTTTTGCTGCATAAAAACACTTTGACGAATTCAATTTTATGGCGTACGATAAACGCATCAAATAAATTTGATTTGATGAGGTTAATCTATGGATACAGAACAACAATCACGGCTTTTTACGAATTACGAACAAAAGTTCAAGGCGCTGGCCGATCAGAAGCGTTTAGCGATTTTACTCGAAATTAATAAACATTCTGAAGTCTGTGTGTGTGATCTGGAGGGAATTGTAGATCTTCCGCAATCTAAGCTGTCTTATCACCTTAAGCTGTTGTTTGATGCAGATTTAATTAAATGCCGGCGAGAAGGCCGCTGGAATTATTACAGTATCAATGAGAAGGTTATGAAGTATCTTTTGCCGGACGACGTATGTTGTGTTTTTTACCCGCCGACTACATAAAGCGCGGGTAAAAATTTGCTCTACCCATCAAAATAATTTGATGGATAATAACTGGATAAGAACAATCTATATAGATTGAACTTAAAAACTTGAGATAAGGAAAGGAGTGCCGGAGGGGGATTTTGGAACTGTAGGAGCGTTAGCGACCGCATTTGTCTCCGGATTTCAACTGCTAACAGCAGAATAAATCAAGAAATCTGGGGACAACAGCGGCCGAAAGTCCAAATATCCACCGTAGGTGCGACTGATCCTGTACTCTAAAAACTTTAAGTTCATTCAATATAGACGATAATGAAAGAAGGTATATACGATGGTGAAGCTAAACCCGGAATTTTTAAATTACATAATTGACAACAATTTAACTCAAGACATCCTAAAGGGACAATTTGGCCTTGAAAAAGAGAACACTCGGGTCGATAAGCGGGGGAATCTTGCCCTAACTCCGCACCCGAAAGCCTTTGGCTCAAAAATGGATCATCCTTATATCAAAACGGATTTTTCGGAAAGTCAAGTGGAGATGATAACCCCCGTCTTCCGTACCATTGAGGAGACCTATCATTTCCTGGATGCACTTCAGGATATCGTGACGCTAGAATTGGGCGATGAGTATTTGTGGACCAGCAGTAATCCACCGGCGCTGCCGCATGAAGAGGATATTCCCGTTGCCCGGATGAATGACCCCTTTGAAGACGCTTATAGGGAGAAGCTGGCCAGAAAGTATGGAAAAAAGAAGCAGCTGCTCAGCGGAATCCACTTTAATTTTTCGTTCGATGAGGATTTTCTGCAAAGGCTATATCATGCTTCACAAAGTCATGGTGGCTTTAAGCAATTCAAAGACGGAGTTTATTTAAAAGTTGCACGGAACATTCTGAAATACCGCTGGTTACTGATTTATTTGACAGGCGCAAGTCCCGTATTTAATAAATCCTATGTAGAACAATGTGTTTCCTTAAGCGATCAGTTAGATGACGAGAGTCACTTCTTCCCCAATATGAGTTCACTCCGCAATAGTGTGTGCGGTTACCGGAATGAAAAACCTTTGTATGTTTCGTTTCAATCTATAGATGAATATGTGCGCGATTTGAGGGATTTGGTTCTTTCTAAGGAATTGCTGAGTGCAAAAGAGTTTTACAGCCCCATCCGGTTGAAGCCGGCGAAAGGGGAGCATCCGCTTCAGGAGCTTCAGGATCACGGGGTAGCTTACATAGAACTAAGGATGTTTGATTTGAACCCGCTTTTTAAGAACGGAATCGCTTTGCAGACCTTGAAGTTTGTGCATTTATTTCTTGTCTATCTTCTGCTGAAGCAGGATGAACCCTTTACCCAACAAGAACAGCAGCAAGCGGATTTAAACGTGGACGTACTTCTGATGACAGGGCTCCATGGGGAACTACGGGATAAGGGCTTATCCATTATTGATGAAATGCTAAAAATGAACAAATCACTTCAGCCTGACGATCAGGCAATGGTCCAGTATCTGAAAGAGCAAAAGAACATTCTAATGAACCCGGAGCTTAGTTACGCCTCTGTCATTAAAGCAGAAATTCAGGCTTCATCCTATTTGGATTATCACCTGGATAGGGCAAAGCAATATGCAGAGGAAAGCTCCGGAGCCGGATACAAGTTCACAGGTTACGAAGATTTAGAATTGTCGACTCAGCTTTTATTAAAAGCTGCTGTTAAGCGCGGAATCCGCTTTGAGCTCATAGATCGTGATGATAACTTTGTCGTCCTTACAAAAGGAGACCATCAAGAATACGTAAAACAGGCAACAAAAACCGCCTTAGATTCCTATAGCACAGTTCTAATCATGGAAAATAAGATTGTTACGAAGGAAGTTCTGAAGCATCACGGAATTCGGGTTCCGGCCGGAAAAGCTTATCAAAGCCCACAAGAGGCTATAAAGGATTATGAACTTCATCGGGAAAGAAAAATTGTAATTAAACCGAAATCAACCAATTTTGGACTGGGCATCACCATTTTCCCCCATAGCTTTACAGAGGAAGATTATCAGCAAGCGGTTGAAATGGCCTTTGCTCATGACCGGACGATCTTACTTGAGGAGTTTATATCCGGAAAGGAATACCGGTTCCTGGTGATGGGGGATGAGGTTGTCGGTATCCTGCATCGGGTACCCGCCAATGTTGTTGGAGATGGAATTCAGACGATCGAACAGCTTGTCAGCCAAAAGAACAAAGATCCTTTAAGGGGCAGAGGGTACAGAACCTCGCTTGAACGGATTCAATTAGGCGAAGCTGAAAAGCTGTTTTTGAGAAATCAATCCCTGAACACCTTCGATATCCCGCGACCCGGTGAAATCATTTATTTGAGAGAAAACTCAAACATCAGTACGGGTGGAGACAGTATCGATTATACAGACGATATTCCCGAAAGCTATAAACAACTTGCGATCCGGGCAGCCAAAGCTGCAGGAGCCACCTTTTGCGGAGTGGATATGATGATCGGGGACAGCAACGTAGAAGCAAATGAGGATAATTATGGTATCATCGAAATCAATTTTAATCCTGCGATTCATATTCATTGTTATCCTTATCAGGGGAAGAATCGAAGAGCAGACGATAAAATACTCGATTTATTATTCGGACCCGTATATATGCAATCTCTTTTGTAAACCAGCTAAGAGTTCTTCCGGCATTTCCCTAACTTTAATATCCTCGCCCAGGAAAAGCAGCCAGCTGGTTATCTCAGTCAATTCCTCAGGCTTATTTACATGAATAAAGGTCTTCAGAATCGCTGTGGTTTGGTAAGGATTCGTATAGGATAGTGACACTTTTAAGGGATGGTATTTCTTAAATTGGGCAATGGCGTTTGGACCGAGCTCCAGAACAAGATTGATTGCCTCTTCCTGCTTACTTAGGTTCTCAAAAATCTTTTTTTTGCTTACTCTTTTTTTCTCGGGGTAGGGAATGACATTAGTAAGATGGTCGACAGGATAGATCTCTTTCATTTCATTCTTCAGGTTAAAGGCTTCAATCAGCCAAAGGCTTTTATCACGGTAAAGGTGCAGGAGATAAATAGGATAAGTTTCTTCCTTTGTGCTAATCAATAAATAGCTGTCCAATAAAAGGATCTGGATCAGTTTTTCCAGCATGGGATGCGGCAGATCCGAAAGATCCAGCAGGTCTGGATTACTCGGATTGGTCCCTTCAAACAGCAGGATCTGATTTAAAAGAAACAGGTCTTCCTGCTGATTTTCTGAAATGAGGCCCAATAATTTCTCCGTTAAAGACTGACGGCTCTGAAGATAGGGGAGTTGGAGATTTCTTGTGGCCATAAAGGCAATGAATAGAGCTTTGACCTCATTGCCGGTAAAACGGACCGCGGGAAGGACCGAGTTGCGCATGACAGAGTATCCTCCATCCCTACCGACTTCTGCAACAAGCGGCATGCCCAGGGCCTCAATTTCCCTGATATCCCTAATGGCGGTCGAACGGGAGATATTAAATTCACGCATGATTTCAGAAATAGTAAAGTGGGCACGGTTGTTGATATACCGCATGATGATATTAATCCGCTCAACTTTTTTCATGGGAGCTCCTAAACAGTATCACTATTTGACATGATTTAAGGCTATCATATAACTATTAAGTGCTAAAGACAAATCCAGAAGAAAAGGAAGGGATTGAACATGACTCTATTTACCCTGGAAGAAAAAGAAGGCTTTACAGTTGTAGGTTTAGGAACTGAGCTTAAGAGTGATTACACAGACTATGCGGGTATTAACAAAGAAAAGACCGAATTTTGGGAGGCCGTCAGCCAGGATGGAAGACTGGATTATTTAAAAGGCATTGCCGTGAATGACTACATTTTTGCCGTGAATGAAGCAGTGAACAATAAGATGATGCATTATGCAGGTGTCATGACGGATGCTGCGGCACCTGAAGACGCCAGAGTGATCCAATTTCCAAAAGGGCCTTATCTGGTGGTTAAAGGGGAAGCGAAGACAGCTGATGAATTAACTAATAAGCTGGCCGGGGTTGCCTTTGGTCAAGCCTTGCCGGAAGCCAAGAATTTCGCCTATGTAGGAGGGCCGAACACAACAGCCCTGATGGGGCAGCGAAACGGCCAGGTTTATGGTGAAATGTGGATTCCTGTAGTGAAAAAATAAAGAGATAAAAGGAGGCAGGGGCATGTCCTATATCGTTGATTTTAAAAATGTGTCTACAAGTGGTTTAGAGTCTTCACCCGTTGCAGAAGCGCTTGCCGGTTTGCGTGCGAACGAAGCCCGTTACTTTAATAACAAATACAAGCATGAATTTACCGTTGTACCCGCCAGCGAAAGCCAGGAGACCCTTGACTATGTGAACCGGATTTTGAAAACAGAACGTGATCTAGAATTTGCGGCCAAGCCTTTAGAAACTTCGCGTTTTCAAGTGGAGAATATCCGGTTTGCCTACGTTTTTTACGAGGATGGTCTAGCGCTTAATGTTATGTATACGGTTGATGATCCCAAGAAGCGGGCGGTTGGTTTTAAGCTTTCCGAGGGGATGGAGGTTCCCAAGGAGCTAAAAGCAAAATTTAAGTTTGCCCGGCAAAAGTCTAAACTGGCTGGAACCATCCGGGGCTCGTTTTTTGTAATCAAAGGAGAATATTAACTTAAGCGTAACCGCATTTTGAAAAGTCCGAATTCCGGGCTTTTCTTTATTTGTCTACAAAAATCGAAGCTTGTACAGCATTCTTGCAAAAGTACAGTAACATTTCCTTCATCCGGGTGTTATCTTAGACCTGCGATACCGGAAAAGCCAACAGCGAAGGATGTGGTGCCGAGCATTTTTGAAAAGATATTAATGAATGCGTTTACATTCGAGTGGTTTTGTTCTGGATTAGCAAGGTATGCATACTAGAGGCAATTATCTGAGGGAGGCGAAACAATGAACACATTTAGAAAGTGGAATCTCAGTCTCGTTATATTGGCGCTATTGACTCTGCTTCCGGCGGCTACGGGAAACGCGGCTGCGGTGCTTGAAGAGGTTCCTTTCCCGATGGATTCCAGTAATCAGGCCGGTTGGTGGTCGCCTATTGATACTTATGGACTAGGTTTTGAATATGCGTATATGGCATATAATGCGCCAGGGTCAATCGCAAGCAAGCATACGGTAGCCATTGCGAGACGGGACAACGACGGCATCTGGAGCAAACTCCCGTTAATGAATGGTACTGTCCCGGCGGAATTTGATGATGATCTAGGCCATAATCAGCCATCCATAGCCAGAGACGGAAGCGGACGGTTTCACGTCTTCGCTTCCATGCACAGCAAACCATGGAATTACTACCGCTCAGATACGGTAGGCGGCATTCCCCAGAATCATTCAGATGAGCTTCCCCAAGGGATGAATGTAACTTATCCGATCGTTACAACCGCCCCGAACGGGGATTTGTACTTGCTGGTCCGTGTCGACAAAGATACAGCAGGAAAAAGAGAGGCCGTCCTGTTCCGCTGGAATAACGCAGAGTCGGTGTGGAGCCAGATCAAGGTGATTGCGTCCCACCTGAACCGGTCTGTCTACCCTGATGATTTGGTCTTCGATTCGAACGGAGATCTTCATATTCTGTTTGAGTGGGCGTATTTTGCGGCCAGTCCTCTGCGCCATCAATTGTCTTATCTGAAATACAGCCCATCTATGAACATCTTTACTAAGGCGGACGGAACATCTGTGGTGCCGCCAGTCTCACTGACTACGGCGGATATTGTACAGCCTCTGGCTCCTAGCGAAATCTATGTACAAAGTGGCAGCGATCCCGGTGGCCCGGGTGTCCAGAGTGCAAAGATGACCGTAGATTCTGATGGACATCCATATATCGCATACCGCTATCGTGAAGAGGGAAGTACAAGCTTTTCGGTGAAGCAGGCCACTTATGGCACAGGGGGCTGGACACGGCAAACGGTCTATAATGCTGCTCCGACGAATGCAGCCATTGATGTGACCTGGACAGGAAATGCGGCAAGAATCTATTACGTAAAAAGCAGCGGCAGTGACCGGGCATTTATGGCAGTAAATACAGGGGGAGCCTGGACCGAAACCTCACTGGCCCCCGGCATCCCGGTGGAACGGCTGGCAGTGGACCGCAGTCCCAAGGGTGTTGATATTCTGTATCTGGTGGATGTAACGAATCTTAAGCTCTATTACGGCCGAAACGAATAAGCTGAAGCGCTGATTTTAGGGGCAGAACACACCGCCAAGGCATCTGACGGTGTGTTCTGAAAGGTTTTTGTTCATGTTTAGATTTTGAGTAATATTTTAAAGCTGAAAGGCTCCAGTTCAACCTTAATACTGTCCTCAGTGGATACGACAGGTTCGCTGTTTAAGCTATCCTGCCAGCTCCCGTCCAAAGGAAGGAACAGGGTAACAGGCTGTTCAGAAGCATTCATCCAAATGGTCAAATGGGTACTGCTATCCTTCCGTTCATAGACAAAGGAACGTTCCCGCGGCTCCGCTTGCAAAAATCTGAAATCACCGGTGCGCAGAGCCGGATGCTCCTTACGAAGCCGGATTAGCGCCTTGTAGGAGTTGAACAAGTCCCGGTCCTGTCCGTCTGGGTCCCAGATCATGCATTTCCGGCAATCCGGATCGCCTTCGCCCTCTAGTCCAATCTCGTCGCCATAATAAATGCAAGGTGTTCCTGTGAAGGTTAGCAGAAAGGCAATCGCCAGCTTCAGCTTTCGTTTATCGCCTCCAAGCTGTGTGAGGACACGCGGCGTGTCGTGACTGGCCATCAGATTGAAAAGAACTTCGTTAGCCTGTTGCGGATAACGTATCAGCAGTCCGCTGATGTGGGAAGCAAAGGTTTCAGCATCCATTTCATCCGATCGCAGATATTCGATCAAGCGGTCGGACAGAGGATAGTTCATTACCGAATCAAACTGGTCCCCCTGCAGCCAGCGCAAGGAATCGTTCCATACTTCTCCGATAATAAAGGCTTCCGGATTAACCGCTTTGACCCGTCTGCGGAATTCCCTCCAGAAGGCATGATCAATCTCGCTTGCCACATCCAGACGCCATCCGTCCATACCGATTTCCTTCAACCAGTACTCTGCAATATCAAGTAAATATTCACGGGTGTCCGGATTGGCGGTATTCAGCTTCGGCATTTGTTCAACAAACCCGAAAGTATCATAATTCGGATCTCCTTCCCTGACCTTAACCGGGAACTCGTTAATATGGAACCAGTTCACATATTCCGATTGCTCCCCGTGCTCAATTACATCCTTAAATTGCGGGGAATTAGCACTAATATGATTGAATACCGCATCAAGCACGATCCGTATCCCCTTGGAGTGTGCGTTCTGCACCAGCTCCTTCAGCAGCTCCAGATCACCGAAATGCGGGTCGACTTGTTTATAATCGGTTGTATCGTACTTATGGTTGGTTGGTGCTTTGAATATGGGGGTAAGGTAGATGGCCGTAATCCCCAAATCCTCCAAATAATCCAGATGATCGATAATGCCTTGCAGATCACCGCCAAAGAAACTCTCCTCTGTGGGCTTATCCCCCCATGGTGAGATATTTTCCGGATCCGTTTCTGGATCGCCGTTCGCAAAACGGTCCGGCATGATCTGATAGAATACAGCTGACTTTGCCCATTCAGGAGCCTGAAACAAATCAATCTGATGAATATACGGCCGGTCATAGAACCCTGTCGGAGCCTCCGGTTCTTCAGCAAAAATGCCGTTTTCGGTCATCCACACGGTCTCTTCCCCGGAGTGAAAGCGGAACCCGTAGGAGAAGCGCCGATGCTCAGGCTGAACCGTTGTCTGCCAGTAATCAAAGAAATGGTCGGACGAGACTTTGTTCATCTCGTGCTCGCTTCGTGCTCGCTGTGATAGGCTTCCCAGTCATACTTATCTCCTGTTAGTACAAAGACCTTATCCACGTTCTGTTTTTTGGTTCTGACTCGTAAATGGAAGGAATCCTTATTATACTGATAGGCCCAATTGCTGTGAGGCGCATGATGCAGGCTTTCCAGGCTGATGTTGGTTTGGAGCCCTGTAGCGTTCATCGCTTGTTCGTTTGATATCATATGGTGTCCCTCCAGAACGTCTAGTTTAAGTAGTATTATTTTAAAAGTTGCATGGAAACTTCGGCCTTCCCTTTCTTTCGCTGTTATCATGTTGCCTTACAACTTTACCCTTCGGAGTAAAATTTAAACTTTTAAAGAAACCAGTTAGTTATATTCTTGTTAAAGGTCAGAACAAAACCTGATGTGTATGCGCTAGAATTCCATGATTCTTCAACAGTAATTCCCCCTTTAGCGTTAATCATCCTGTATGAGTAGAACTAAGTTACCCTTTTTGGGTACCCTCAATCATGGCACTCAACTTCCTATTGATTGCATACCGCGGTATAAGGTTAATAAATGGCAATTGAGAACAAAAAAGGAGGATACCGTTATGCAGGCCATATGGAAAGGGGCTGTCAGTTTCGGGTTGGTCCATGTTCCCGTGAAAATGTATGCCTCTACCGAGGATAAGGATATTACACTCCGGATGCTCCACCGCGAATATAAAGAACCGATCCAATATAAACGCACCTGCCCCAAATGCGAAGAAGAAGTTCCCTGGAGCGATATTGTCAAAGGCTATGAATACAAAGAAGGACAATATGTTACTTTTGAGCACCAGGAACTAGAGGATTTGGTTTCGGAAACCTCACGGGAAATCCGGATTATCGATTTTGTTGATTGGTCCGAGATTGATCCGATCTATTTTCAAAGGACCTATTATCTTTCGCCGGAGGAGACCGGCCAGCATGCATATAAGCTGCTCGTGAATGCACTGGAAGCTACCCAAAAAATCGGTGTTGCCCATGTAACGATCCGGCAGAAAAGCAGCTTAGCTGCAGTAAGGGTGATAGACGGTGTACTCTCCCTGGTCACGATGTTCTATGCTGAGGAATTACGCGACAAATCTCAGATTCCTAACTTGCCGGATAAAGAAAAAGTAGACCGCAGGGAACTGGATATGGCAAAAATGCTTATAGAACGGTTAACAGGTAATTTTGAACCCGAGAAATATAGAGATGAATATAAAGCGCGCTTGCGGGGAGCCATTGAGGATAAGATGGAGGGTAAGGAAGTCCAAACGACAACCGAAGAGAGTACAGCCAATGTGCTCGATCTTATGGATGCTTTGCAGGCCAGCCTGAAGCAGCTGAAGCCGTTTGATGAGACGGATAAAGACAGCAAACCCTCCAAGAGACGCGCAGCAAGCCGCACTAAACGTACTGGAGCTTAAAGCTTATAGGAAAATGTATACTCCAAATCTTTCCTAAACATTAGATCAGGAGAGATTTGGAGTTCTTGTATACATCATATTTATAAACCTTAGAAATTCATGTCCTGCAGACCCGGACTATGCTCATTAGGCATCTCTGGCATAACCGGGACCGGGAAACCAGGCGGAGGCGGGACTACCTCCAGAGTGCCTTTATTCCGGCTAGGAGAAGTACCCTGGAAGATTTCGGCCATCCTGGATGGATCCAGGCTAAAGTTGAACTGGGCATTATGGTAGCCCATATCTACATATTTGCGGCATTCGGGATATTTATTGATGTCATAGTTCGGTATTGGGAATATATTACCCCAATTCACGCCCAGAGTTTCGAGTGCCTTTGCAAATGCGTTCTGGTGGGCATTATCGCGTACAATCAGGAAAGCCAAGGTTTCACGGAATGTTTTATTGGAGCTCATTTCATAAATCCGGGTTTTCTGGAGCACACCAGTCGATTCCAGGACAACATTATTCAAGAGGTCGCTGATCAGATTGCCATGGCTGTATACATAATTCCCCATCCACGGATTTCCCGCCGCGTCT
The DNA here is from genome assembly GCF_017086365.1 of Paenibacillus tianjinensis. Taxonomy (NCBI): domain Bacteria; kingdom Bacillati; phylum Bacillota; class Bacilli; order Caryophanales; family Paenibacillaceae; genus Paenibacillus; species Paenibacillus tianjinensis. The sequence continues at coordinate 2,983,413 of NZ_CP070969.1, forward strand.
ACAGGCAGTGAGCTTTGTGCACCCACAATGAAATGATGCGGATTGGCATGCTTCACTGCTTGATCGAGAGGTGCACCATCTGTGCCTGCATTTCCGGCCTGCGCTTCACCGGATCCGTTCAGCAGCTGGTTAATGGTATGCTGTACCAGATCTACATGGGCAATCTCTTCTAAGAATACGCCGCGAAGCAAATCGCGAAACTGGATTTCTTTTCCCCGGAAATTGCTGCTTTGGAAAAAATACTGCATCATCGTCCGCATTTCCCCATAGTGTCCGCCAAGAATCTCCTGCAACACTTTGGCTGCGGCTGGATCCGGCTTATCAACGACGATGTCGTTAATCAATCCTTCTTTATAGAAATACAAAAGAACATCCTCCTTGTATATCTCGTTTGAGTTTTTCCACTATAGTTTCCTCGTCAGCAGGAATGTTTATGCACTTTCTTCAGGACATCGCTTTTTACAAACGGACTGAATAAATACAGCCTTAAGAACCACAATAAGCAAGGGTAGCAATAAAGAAGAAGGTGGTTCTTCAATGAAAGGTAATAAAGGGGCATTAATCGCACTTGCTTCGATTCCGTTAATTATGACACTTGGCAATTCCATGTTATTACCTATACTGCCTCAAATATCAAAAGAGCTGGGTATTAATGCTTTTAAAGTCAGTATGGTCATCACGGTATATGGCCTAATCGCCATCCTGATGATTCCAATTGCCGGATATCTATCGGACCGCTTTGGACGGGAAATCGTCATATTACCCAGTCTCATCCTAGCAGCCTTAGGGGGCGCAGTCTGTGTTGCGGCTGCATGGTTTTTTACAGGAGTAACGGCTTATTGGGTCATTCTTGGGGGACGTTTTCTCCAGGGGATTGGAGCAGCAGGCGCATTCCCGATTGTTCTTCCTTTCGTAGGGGATCTGTTCAAGGATGAGAAGGAGGTTAGTAAAGGATTAGGAGTCATTGAGACCTCTAATACCTTCGGTAAAGTGCTAAGTCCGATTCTGGGCGCTTATTTAGGTACTTTGCTGTGGTATGCTCCGTTTATTGCTATCCCGGTCCTGTGTCTGATTTCATTTACCCTGGTTGTGTTTCTGGTAAAGAAACCAAAGTCAGAGGAGAAGACCGAAGTCAAAAGCATCGGGCAATTTTTAACCGGCATTAAAGAAATTCTGCATAAAAAGGGCCGGTGGCTGTATGCGATATTTACGATTGGCGGAATATGCATGTTCGCAACCTTCGGAGTGTTGTTCTATTTATCAGAGACCTTGGAATCGAAGTATAATCTGCATGGAGCTTCTAAGGGATATGTACTGGCAATCCCCCTTGCACTATTGTGTCTGGCTTCTTACGGAAGCGGGAAAATCATCGGAAAAAATAAGCTGTTAATGAAATGGCTTGGCTTCGGGGGAATGGTTCTGTTAACGGCGGCAATGCTCATTACAGGCTTTAGTCAGAATATATTTTTCATGGTAGGATTCTTAACTGTAAGCGGTATTGGGATCGGTGTGGTACTGCCTTGCATGGATGCGCTGATTACAGAGGGGATTGAGAAAGAGAACCGGGGTACGATCACCTCTTTATACAGCAGTATGAGGTTTATCGGGGTTGCGCTGGGACCTCCAGTCGTGTCACTCCTCATGAACCGGGGGCATTGGGTATTGTTCGGCACTATGGCAGCCGTAGGGGCGGTTGGAGCACTGCTGTCCTTATTTGCCGTAACTCCGAGCAAGAAGGAGAATGAAGGCGGAGACCATCCAAGGGAAAACAGCTTTGGACAAAAGAAAGGTACTCTTTTCCGTCAGCGGGCGCGTTAGGCAGCTTCATGTACAACAACCTAATAACTGGAATGAAAAACGGGGATGTCCTATTGGCCTTAAAAGGCTTTTAGAACATCCCCTTTTCTTAATGTGCTGCCCAGTTACAGGGATAAAGCTTTATTCGCATTTGCAACGTCATCGGAGAGCAGCTTAGGAAGATCATAAGACGGGTACAGGCCTCGCTCCAGCATGAAATAATAAATTTTACCGTGTTCGACGGGTGAAACCAGAATGGCCAAGATGATCATAACGGTAAGAAAGTAACCATAGAGGCCCATTGGAACGGAGCAGCCGGTACTTGGGCTTTTTACTGTGTCATAGGTAGTAACCATTTTGCTGAACGTTTCGTATGAATCCCTAGAAAGAATAAACTATATTATGAATATTAACGGAATTAATTTAATATGAAACTATAGAATACTCCCCAAAATCCGATCGAATGGAGAATGTACATGAGAGAACATGACTCGATGAAAGCAATGGTCTATGATTCTTATGGAACACCAGCAGTCCTCCGGATAGAATCGGTAGATATCCCTGATCCCAAGGATCATGAAGTCTTAATCGAAGTCCATGCGGCTTCGGTTAACTCCTGGGACTGGGACCTCCTGCGCGGGAAACCGTTCATAAACCGGCTGGGAGCTTTCCGCACACCGCGTTACCGGATCCTTGGGGCAGATATTGCAGGGAAGGTCATTGCGGTTGGTGCAGCTGCTACACGATTTAAACCGGGGGATGAGGTTTTTGGGGATCTTTCCGGCTGCGGCTGGGGCGGATTTGCCGAGTATGTCTGCGCTGCAGAGGGAGCATTGACGCCAAAGCCTGCGAGAGTAGGCTTCATAGACGCGGCAGCCATTCCTCAAGCAGCCGTACTTGCCTTGCAGGGCCTGCGTGATGCGGGGAATTTGCAAAGCGGGCAGCATGTTCTTATCAATGGAGCCGGCGGCGGAGTCGGGACGTTCGCAATCCAGTACGCCAAATTGCATGGGGCAGAAGTGACCGGAGTTGATAACACCGGGAAGCTGGATATACTACGTGCTATAGGTGCGGATCATGTGATCGATTATACGGAAGAAGACTTCACGGTAAAAGGTATACAATATGATTTGATACTTGATGTAGTCGGAAATAAATCCATTTTCAGATTGAAGCGCGCACTAAGAAATGGTGGTGCCTATATCATGATCGGAGGCCCTATGTCACGGATTATCACGAATCTGTTGTGGGCTCCGTTAGTTTCTCTGCTTGAAAGGAAGAAGATCAAAGTACTCGTGCATAAACCCAATCACGGAGATCAGCTGGTTTGGAAAGAGCTTGTCGAAACAGGCCAAGTCACACCCGTTATTGATCGGCAGTACCCGTTACATCAGGCAGCCCAGGGACTTCAGGATCTCGGAAATGGTTCTGTACAAGGCAAAGCTGTCGTCTGCATGAAGCTTTAGAATGATTTTCGCAACCTAATCGTTAGGAGAGATGTGTATGAGTGCTTTGGTTATCGGGTTTGAGGAAGTGAACAATACGCAGCTTTTGCTCGTTGGCGGAAAAGGGCTACACTTAGGGGAATTATCCAAAATAGAAGGAATACAGGTACCCGAAGGCTTTTGTGTGACAACAGCTGGATTTCAGCAAGCCCTCGAACATAACGAACCGTATCACGCTTTATTGAATCGGCTAACCTTGCTTACCGCAGATAATCGGGATCAGATTGATGAGATCAGCGGGAAGATTCGGGACATCATTTTGGAAATCGAAATTCCCTCCAATGTTGCGGAAGAAGTAACTCTCCATCTTTCCCAGCTCGGCGAAGAACACGCTTATGCCGTGCGTTCCAGTGCTACTGCTGAAGATTTACCGCATGCTTCTTTTGCTGGTCAACATGACACTTATCTGAATATCATCGGCAAAGAGTCAATCCTGCAGCATATTCGCAAATGTTGGGCTTCCCTATTTACAGAACGCGCGGTAATCTACCGTATACAAAATGGATTTGACCATCATCAAGTTTACTTATCTGTTATCGTCCAAAGGATGGTTTTCCCGCAGGCTTCAGGAATTGTATTTACCGCTGATCCGGTTACTTCTAACCGAAAGCTGTTGTCCATCGATGCCAGTTTTGGACTTGGCGAAGCATTGGTCTCAGGCCTGGTATCTGCTGATTGCTATAAAGTACAGGGAGAGGACATCGTTAATAAACGGATAACTGCCAAGAAACTGGCGATGTATGGAGTAAAAGAAGGCGGGACAGTAACTCGTGAGATCGCTCCCGATCTGCAGAAGACACAAACACTTACGGATGAGCAAATTTTACAGCTAGCACGCACCGGAAGACAGATCGAGGCTTATTTGGGTTGCCCCCAGGATATCGAGTGGTGTCTGGACCAGGATATCTTTTATATTGTCCAGAGCCGGCCCATCACTACGTTATACCCGGTCCCGGAAGCCAATGATCCGGACAATCACGTCTATGTATCTGTCGGTCATCAGCAAATGATGACGGACCCGTTGAAACCACTCGGAATGTCGATTTTCCAGCTCACTTCCTTTGGACCCCGTTATAAAGCGGGTGGAAGATTATTTGTTGATGTTACACCAATGCTGGCTTCACCGGAAAGCCGGGATAAATTATTACATACCTTTGGGCAACACGAGCCGCTCATTTATGATGCAATCTCGACGATACTAAAGCGTAATTTTATAAAAACATTACCAAGAATTGATGCGGATACGCTGAGCCCCCCTAAAAGTAATTCAACAATGTCCTCTCCAGGTCTTCAAGCCCGGAATGAAATCGATCCGGCAATCGTACCCAATTTGATTAAAAACACACAAACATCAATAGAAACATTAAAACAAACGATCCAAACGAAATCCGGATCAGAATTAATGGACTTTATTCAAGAAGACATACAAGAGTTGAAGAAGATTCTGTTTGACAAGGAAAGTTCAGCTGTGATTAAGGCTGTGATGGATGCTTCACTATGGATCAATGAAAAGATGAACGAATGGTTAGGCGAGAAAAACGCCGCTGATACGCTATCTCAATCTGTACCAAGCAATATCACTTCGGAAATTGGCCTTGCATTGTTAGAAGTTGCAGATGTGATTCGGCCATATCCAGAAGTGATTGATTATTTACAGCATGTTAAAGATGATCATTTCATGGATGAATTAGTTAAGCTGGAGGGCGGACAGGAAGCCCATGACGCTTTGTATGATTATCTCAGTAAATACGGAATGCGATGTGCCGGAGAAATCGATATTACCAGAACTCGCTGGAGCGAACAACCGGCTATACTTATCCCCATCCTTCTGGGTAACATTAAGAACCTTGAGCCTAATGCCGGCACTCGGAAATTTGAGCAAGGCCGTCAGGAAGCTTTGACCAAAGAGCAAGAGTTATTAGAGCGATTGCTGCAATTACCGGATGGTGCTCAAAAAGCCAAAGAAACCAAAGTAATGATCGACCGTATCCGTAATTTCAGCGGGTATAGGGAATATCCCAAATATGGTATGGTTAATCGATACTTCTTATATAAACAAGCCTTATTGAGAGAAGCCGGACAACTCGTGCAAGCAGGCATTATTCATGAACAACAAGATATATACTATCTAACGTTCGAAGAACTTCACGAAGTCATTCGCAGCCATAAACTGGATTATCAGACGATCAGCAAACGAAAAGATGAGTATACATTATATGACAAGCTAACCCCGCCACGTGTAATTACGTCTGATGGTGAGATTATTACAGGTGAGTACAAGAGAGGGGATTTACCCTCCGATGCTATTGTAGGTCTGCCTGTGTCTTCCGGAGTGACAGAAGGACGGGCACGGGTCATTATCAATATGGAGGATGCCGATCTAGAGGATGGAGACATATTAGTGACCTCCTTTACTGACCCCAGCTGGACAGCATTGTTTGTATCCATAAAAGGCCTGGTCACCGAAGTTGGCGGATTGATGACCCATGGAGCGGTAATCGCACGTGAATATGGCTTACCGGCAGTTGTCGGTGTGCAGAATGCTACCCAACTGATCCAAGACGGGCAACAAATTCGTGTAAATGGAACAGAAGGGTATATCGAAATATTGTAATTAATATTTTTTTGCAGCTTCATAACTTCTTCATAAGCTGCAAATTTGTTCTTCATAACTCTTTTATATAGTGTAACTATAAGGAGGAGATACAAATGAAGAAATTGTGGATTTGCTTAACGGCATTAATACTGGTGATGGGAATTGGAACCGCAGGTGCGTACGCCGCAACAGCAAATAATGATAATAACGACAGAGGATTATTCGAGAAAATGCTGCCCTTCGCCAAGCAAATGCACCCCAACCTGTCAGAGGATCAAATCAAGAAAATGCATGACAATTGCAGTAATTCATCCGAAACGGGCATGTCAGGTATGATGCAAAATGCTCAACATGGCAGCAGTATGATGAACTTCTAATCCGAATCCGATCATGATAAGATAAGACCTCATAGAAATGAGATAGATCTCAATAAAATGAGGTCTATCTTATTTTTTCAAACAAAGTAGGTGATGAGTCCGTGAAAATTTTAGTGGTGGATGATGAAGAACATATTCTTCAGGTCATTAAGGCTTATTTGGAAAAAAATAAATATATTGTATATGAAGCCGATACAGGAAAAGGCGCGATTCATCTTTTTGAGACCTTACAGCCCGATCTGATCGTGCTGGATTTGATGCTTCCCGATATGACCGGAGAGGAAGTATGCAGAATAGTCCGCAAATCATCGAACGTTCCCATTCTCATGCTGACTGCAAAAAGCAGTGAAGACGATATGGTGAACGGGCTAATGATCGGAGCTGATGATTATATTACCAAACCATTCAGCCCAAGAGAGCTGCTCGCCCGGGTTATTAGTCTTTTAAGAAGAACCAATCTGCCGCAGCAAGAGAATAGTTCACGGCTGTCCTTTGCCCAAGGCGCTTTAACAATGGATTTAGAGCGTTATGAGGTGAGAATGAACAAGGAGGACGTATCTCTTACCCTGATGGAGTTTAAGCTGCTGGAAACTTTAGCGAAGCACCCCAAGAGAGTGTTCTCACGGCTTGAACTGGTGAACCTTACCCAGGGCGATTCCTATGAAGGATTTGAGCGAACCATCGATGTTCATATTAAGAATATTAGACAAAAAATTGGCGATGACCCTAAGCACCCTCTTTTTATTGGTACCGTATTTGGCGTAGGGTATAAATTCTTGGTGAATTCAGATGCTACATAGAGGCGGTTTGAGCAGAAAGTTACTTATATCCCATGCGGGTGTGGCTCTTGCTGCGCTTCTATCCATTGTCCTGCTTGTCAACATAGTCATGAACATCTCCTTCAACCAATATCAAAGAAACCAGGAAGAGGCGGAAATACAAAGTTTGCTGGAAGACCTGAAGGATGCTTATCATGAGTCTTCCGGCCAATGGAATCCAAACGTATGGATGATCATTTCGCACCAGGCGATGGTTAGTGAATATATCGTTCGTGTTTATGACATCAATCGACAGTTACTTTGGGACACTAGCCAGATGGGAATGCAAAGACAAGATGCTTCTCTGCTATTGCAAGATTCCATTACAAAAAAAATTGTTAAAGATAATCAGCAGGTGGGAACATTAGCGTTCCAATCATTGAACAAAACATCGCAGAGCCTGAATCAGCAGTTTCTGCGAATGTTTAATCTATTGTTATGGGCCGCAATGTTTCTCGTTATAGCCGGTACGTATCTGTTTAGCCGCTATATGGCCAAAAGCATTAGCCAGCCTCTTTTAGAGATTAAAGATATTGCTTCGCGGATGAGGCAGGGAGATCTCACTTCCCGGGTTGAAGTGTTAAATCACAATAATGAGATTGATGATGTGGGGCATGCCCTCAATCATTTGGCTGACGGGCTTGAAAAGCAAGAGCGGTTTCGGAAATCACTGACCGCCGACGTGGCACATGAGCTTCGGACACCCCTAGCAACGATACAAAGCCATTTGGAAGCCTTTCAGGATGGCGTTTGGGAACCGACACCGGAGAAGCTTCAAGTGTGCCATGACCAGGCTCTGCGGCTAGTCCGCCTTATCAGTGATTTGGAAAATCTGGCTAACGCAGAGAATCCAATGATTCAGTTGAAGACTGAGGTTATATCCCTTAATGAGCTTGTAGAAGAGTCGTTAAATACTGTATCCAGCCAGTTTTGGCAGAAAGAACTTTCAGTTGACCTGATAAGTATAAATGACGTCTGGATCACCGGGGACCGTTCGCGGCTTGTTCAGGTGTTCGTCAATCTGATAAGCAATGCATACAAATATACGAGTGCTGGACGAATTCAAATTGAAGTGTCCCAAGAGAAAACAGAGGCCGTCATTATTGTATCCGATACGGGGATGGGGATACCTGAAGATGAACTTCCCTATATCTTCGAACGTTTTTACCGCGGGGAGAAATCACGGAACCGGAAGACTGGCGGGGCAGGAATAGGTCTTGCTGTTGTAAAAGCAATTGTGGATGCTCATGGCGGAGCTATCAATATTGAGAGTGAGCTTCATAAGGGGACTACAGTCCATGTTCGTCTCCCAATCGTTCGATGAATGGAGGAGACCCTATGATGATGGGTTATGGTTTTGGGTTCGGTATGTTTGGATTGGTCATCAATTTCTTGCTGATACTAGGTGTAGTTTATTGGGTAATAAAATGGGTTAGGGGAGGAGGGGAATCACGTATTGATGACAATACGCCAGAGAGAATCTTGAATGAACGATTTGCTAGGGGTGAAATCACGGAAGAGGAATATCTGCGGATGAAGAGCATCCTCCGGGACTGATTCACATTACACCTGTACGATCGTAACCTGTGCATAGGAGTGAGACCAAATAATGAAGAAATACAATACGAGGGCTATCATGGCGTCGCTGCTGATTTGCGGGTTCGTCGGCATGTTCAGCGAAACAGCCCTTAATATTGCGATAAGTAATTTAATGGATGTGTTCAAAATTTCCGCGGCGACCGCGCAGTGGCTGACGACAGGCTTCTTGCTGACGCTCGGTATACTGATGCCAATGACAGGTTGGTTACTGCAGAGGTTCACGACCAGACAGCTGTTTATCGCTTCGCTTGCCAGCTCAATCGTGGGTACTTTAATTGCAGCACTCGCTTTTAATTTTGAAATGCTGATGCTGGCTCGCGTCTTACAGGCGGTGGGTATGGGATTGTTAATACCGCTCATGTTCAATACGATACTTATTGTATATCCGCCGGAGCAGCGCGGAGCGGCCATGGGCTTCGTCGGACTTGTTATCATGTTCGCGCCGGCAACCGGTCCTTCTGTAGCAGGTCTGCTAATCGAATATTTCACCTGGCATTATATTTTTTGGCTGTCGCTTCCGTTTTTGATCGTGGGGTTATTGGTGGGGCTGAAGTATTTGGATAATGTTACCGAGATCACAAAGTCCCGCATCGATGTATTGTCTGTCATACTGTCTACAATCGGCTTCGGCGGGGTAGTGTTCGGGTTCAGTAAAGCAGGGGAAGGTGAAGGGGGCTGGACTAGTGCAGTCGTGATGTCTTCCATTATCATTGGGCTGATTGCGCTCGTATTATTTGCCTTGCGTCAGAATGTGATGCGTGAACCGATGATGAATCTGCGCGTATTCAAATATCCTATGTACATCGTTGGATTGGTGCTTGTGCTGGCATGTATGATGATCATCTTGTCGAGTATGATTATTCTGCCGTTGTTCCTTCAGAACGGTATGGGACTAACTGCATTTGCCGCCGGCCTCATGCTGCTTCCGGGCAGTGCGTTGAACGGTATTTTATCGCCGCGGATGGGGCGTTTGTTCGACAAATATGGTCCGAGAGGACTTGTCATTTCAGGCCTCATTATTGTTGTGGCAGCGTTATGGTTCTTCTCCGGTATATCCGTTGTATCTTCTGTGGCTTTCCTAGTGACGCTGCATGTCGGACTTATGGTAGGAATCTCTATGGTATGGATGCCGGCGCAAACGAATGGCCTGAATCAACTGCCCCCTGAGCTGTACCCACACGGTACGGCAATAATGAATACCTTGCAGCAAGTCGCTGGGGCAATCGGCACAGCCGTCGCGATCAGTATTCTTACAGGCGGCATGCAGAATTACTTGCATAGTTCCTCCGCACCGACAGAACAGGCCGAATTAGCAAAAGCACTGACCTTCGGTTCCCAGAATGTGTTCATATTCGCGATGATTGTCACATTAATCGGTCTCTGTACCTCATTCTTCATTCGCCGCGTAATCGTTAAGCACGCAATGATGAACTCTCCACATTAACGATTCCCTGGACCTTCCCTATGGTTCAACTCAAACAGCAGCGTCTGACCATGACTTTTCATGGGATTGACGCTGTTTTTTTGTACCCAAATCCTCCAAAGCTGCATAATTACAGCTGTAAGAACCACAATAAGCAAAGCAGCATGAAGCAAAAGAAAGGGAATCCAATGCTACGTAATTTACTCTTCAGGAGAACAGCTATATTGCTGATGGTCTTTCTCTTCAGTATGGCTGATATGAAATTCAAAACATTAAGCGGCCCAATTCCAGTCAAAATGTTTGAATATAAGAAGGTCAGTCAAAAGGCTTACTTCGGTGCTGGAAAAGGATATAACCTGATTGTAGTCCAGCTTGAATCATTTCAGAATTTTCTTGTGAATCTATCGGTCCAAGGGCAGGAAGTAACTCCAAATTTAAATAAGCTAGCGGCCAAAAGCTTCTATTTCCCTAATGTTTTTTCACAAATAGGGCGGGGGAATACCTCAGATGCCGAATTTACGAGCAACACTTCTATTTACCCGGTTGGTGATCCAGCCATGTCGTCCAGATACGCTGACCGCGACCTTCCCAGCCTAGCAAAGCTACTGCACGCCAAGGGGTATATTGCTAACACTTTCCATGTTAATGAGGTAAGCTTTTGGAACCGGGACCGGTTGTATCCGGCATTAGGCTTCGATAAGTATTATGATAAACCCTATTTTAAGCAGGAAATCTTTAACCGTTATGGAGCCTCTGATGAAGAGTTGTATACGGTAGCTATCGAAAAGCTGCAGTCTTTGCATCGAAACAACAAGCTGTTTTATGCACAACTGGTTACTGTATCGAGTCATTCTCCCTTTAATATACCTAAGGCCAGCAGGAGATTGAAGTTAAACCCGGACCTGAACGGAAAACTACTGGGTAATTATCTGACGGCTGTTAACTATGCGGACTATGCGCTTGGCACCTTTATTGAGAAGCTCAAACATGCCGGGCTTTGGAACCAGAGTGTTCTGGTCGTATACGGGGATCATTTCGGACTAAGCAAAAAGAAATATAATCCCGAGAAGATCAGCCAGACCTTTGGCATCCGTTATCACAAGCAGATCAGCACCCTAAACATTCCGCTCCTTATTCATCTGCCGGGGGAACACTCCGGACAAAGAGTTGAGCTTACGGGGGGGCAAACAGATATCCTCCCCACGATTGCAAACCTTATGGGAATTGATTTGAAAAGCTTAGGATTCACAGCATTCGGTCAGGATTTGCTGAACACTAAGCACAATACAATTGGAGTCCGGTATTATTTGCCGTCCGGCTCATTCTTTAATGATGAAATCCTATTTATTCCCGGTAAAAAGGGGTTTGAGGACGGGACAGCGACCTCCATTAAAAACTTCAAAAAAATAAAAAACATTGCACCCTACAGAACTGAATATGAGGAAATGATTAAACGCATGAAGCAATCTGATAAGTATGTTAAACAACTTCCTGTTCAAGTTAAATTGGAGCCTTAATGTATTGCTATAAGTCCCTTGGAAAAGCTGTCCAACATGGGCATTGTTTAGGTACAAGATGTATGATCCGCTGCTCCAGAACATAAAGTGTACAAGGTTACCTTTTATGGGGGAGTGAGGAAGGTTGAGCGTCCAGTTGCTTCTAAGTTATATTTTCTTGGGTTTAACATTAGCTGCGCCCATGGGGCCGGTAAATTCTGCACGTTTAGACAAGGGAATTAAGAATGGATTCTGGAATGCGTGGAGTGTCGGGGCCGGTTCGATGATCGCTGACGGCATATTTATGCTGCTTATTTATCTTGGAATGGTCCGGTTTCTGAATATGCCAGAAATTCAAATTTTTTTATGGCTTTTTGGAGGATTAGTACTGGTCTATTCCGGGGTGGAGAGTATTAGCACTGCTAACAAAGTTGATATTCAAGCCACTATGCGCAATAAAGAGTCGTTAACCAAAAGCTTTATGACCGGTTTTATGGTGTCGATTACAAGCCCGTTGTCTATTTTGTTTTGGCTTGGCATCTATGGCTCCATTTTGGCAAAAACCGCTTCGGCTTATGGTACCGCACACCTGTTCATTTACAGCAGTATGATATTCTTTGGGCTGGCGCTCTGGGATCTGACTGTAGCTTCTCTGACAACGGGGCTGCGCCGTTATTTGAACGATCATATGCTAAAGTGGGTTTCATTGATTTCAGGCATCTCTCTGATCGGATTCGGGGTCTATTTCTGTATACAGGGGATTAAAGCGCTGGCAGGTTAAACAATGCTGGATTATACGATTACATAAAGGATTGTGAATTTCTTGCATAAGCTGGGCGTTATAATGGAAAACTTCTGTAGTGTGAATCAACAGATTGATTCGATTTCTTAGGAGGTTACACGATGACAACTCAGGATCCGCAAGAGCTTCTTAAGCTTAAGCATGAGCAGGATGACGAAAAAAGGCAGTTCACAAACTTTGCCCGGGCTGTCTCCGCCCACGGTGAAGTAGAAGCAGGTCAGGAAAACAGTAATGACCGGCTGCCTGATGATCAAAACCGTATGAAATCCGTGGAGAACAGACAAATTTAAGGAATACAATTAAGCCGATCCCCCAAAGGATCGGCTTTTAAAGGTTAAACCCCATACATAATAAGGAGTTCATAGGATCAAATTAACATTAACTCAAGTGAACGGGGGATGCTGCATTGATTTTTCTTGGCATTTTCATTCTAGCGATTATGGGGACAATGCTGGTGGTGTTCCTTGACGTATTAGTATATCGTTTTTCATTCCAATCTGCATTGCTACACTTATACTTCATTCCTACTAATTCTTCATTTCGCTGGTTTCTTGGGGCTGCTCTCTTAACGGCTGGGGGGACCGACTTGAAAAACTCGGCTTTAATCAGGCGTTTAGTCTTCATGCTGTCGAGAAAAAGGGGGTGAGACCTCAATGAAGACAACCCGCCTTCAACCCTTTCACACATTTACAATCATGACTGTCTTTCTGCTGGGTACCTCCATTATTTTTGGAACTCCCCGGTTGGTAGAGGACACATGGATTGTAGACCTCATTACCCTTGTTCCTTCCTGCGCTTTATTCATGTTATATACCCGACTGTTAGTGGCTGGTAAGAGTAACGACCTATATTCGCTTTTATTTAAAATATGGGGACGTTTACTGGGCCAGGTTCTTGTATTAGGTTATACCGTGTATTTTTTATATATCGCCTCCCGGAACATACGCGACATGATTGAGTTAGTCAAGACAACACTTCTTGGGAGTACCCCTGAGGAATTGCTCATTCTCTTGTTCATTCTAGTCATTGCTTATGCTTCAGCCGGAGGACTATCTACGATTGGCCGTGTAGCCATCCCTGTTTTGGGTATGGTTCTCTTTTTCTTTCTCCTGCTTGCGGTTTTTCTCGGTTTCAGTGGATCATTGGACACCGAACGCATTCTTCCGCTACTCTCCAAAGGGGTCTCACCTGTAATTAATGCTACATGGAGAAGCACGATATGGTTTCCCTACGGAGAAATTATCGTGTTTCTCGTATTTGTGAATGGACTCGGGAGCCCAAGACGATTTCGGAAACTGGGATTAGCCGCGATGATTTGCAGTTGCTTCGTGCTAACCTTCTCTAGCCTCCTGCAGATCTGTACACTCGGGAAGGAGAACATGAAATTCTCGGTCTTTGCATTATTGGACGCAGCAAGACAAATCAACATTGGCGACTTTATTACCCGTATGGATGCGCTGGTGGCGTTTATTATCTTCTTTAGTGTTCTTGTAAAATGTTCGATCTTTTTATACGCTGGCACGAAGGGTGCCGGTTTAGTATTTAAGAAAAGCTCTAGAAAGTTCACATTACCATGTGCGTTCCTTATTGGCGGCTATTCCATTTTAGTTACGAACAATTATGGTGAACATATCGAGGAAGGTTTGGAACATGTCATCTACTGGTTGCATATACCGATGCAGCTGGCTATTCCGGCTGCTACTCTGCTTCTTGTCTGGATTCGTAACCTGAAGGGAGAAGAATTATGACTACAGATGAAATAAAGCCAAGTACCGTAATTAATATGGAGTCTGTAAAAGAGGAAATCGAACGGCGTTTGGGAGGAACCTCTGATTTGGCATCCGTAACGGTTAGGATTTTTGGAGAAATAGGGGTGTTTAGCTATTTGACCTCAATGACAAATACTGCTTTTCTAATGGATAATGTAATAAAACCACTCACTCACGCTGCGAGCCCCGTGGATAAACTCCAAAAGAACCAGTGGCTTGATCGAATCCGAGAACAGTATTTGCCGGGTTTAACCATGGAGGCTTCCAATGACCCAGAGCATTTCACAGACTTAATAATGAAAGGTTATGCCGCTTTATATCTCTCCGGTATGACAGAAGTGTTAATGATTGATATCAAGGAACTTGAAACACGCGCTGTTACGGAGCCGACTACACAGAGTGTAGCCATTGGCCCTAAGGATGGGTTCACCGAAGCAGCGGATACGAATATCAGCTTAATCCGGAGGAAGATTCAGAACCCAAACCTGCGCTTTGAGAAATATGAACTTGGCGAGATGACAAAGACGTCTATTTACCTCTCCTATGTAGATGACTTAGTTGAAAAGGACGTCTTGAATCAAATCCGCGATAAAATTCAAGAGCGAAAAATGGACAGTCTGTTCGCTTCCAGTAACCTTGACACCCTGTTCCAGTCCAAAGAAATTTCGTTGTTTCCGACAGTCTATGCCAGTGAAAGGCCAGATAATATTTGTAATGGTTTGATGGATAAGCGTGTCGCCATTATCGTTAACGGTAGTCCGTTCGTGCTAATGCTTCCCTCACTATTTAATGATTACTTCAGATCACCTGAGGATGTCTACCAGTGGTTCTCCTTCGGTGTTTTTATCAGGTACCTGCGATATTTGTCCTTTCTGATCTCACTCTGTATGCCGGCGCTCTATATCTCAATCACTTGTTATCATCAGGAGCTGATTCCGACCCTGCTGCTCACGAGCATAGCCGCCCAGCGGCAAGGAATTCCATTCCCGGTTGTTTTTGAGGTTTTGGTGCTCGAGATCACATTTGAGATCCTTAGAGAAGCCGGAACCCGCATGCCGCGCATTATCGGACAATCCATCTCGATTGCAGGCGCGCTGGTACTTGGACAAGCTGCTGTTTTGGCGGGATTTGTATCAAATGTCAGCTTAATCGTTGTTTCGTTAACGGTTATTTCAGGCTTTGTATCCCCAATCTACAGCTTTGGTGCAAGAATACGTTTATTCCGATACGGGCTTATCGTACTCGGTTCCATCCTTGGTTTGTTTGGCGTCTTCCTTTCAGGTGCGTTTTTGTTGATTCACTTATCGCGTATCGAACCTTTCGGGATACCCTATCTAACATCCAGTCTTACGAAGCGCGCAAAAAAGGGGGAGCGAAATGCTGCGTAAAGGTTTAATTCTAGTTATGGCGGCTATCCTATGTCTGCTTCAAAGCGGCTGCTGGGATTGGGTGGAGGTGAACCAGTCCTCGATGTTAACCGGAATGGCGATTGAGCCTGGGAAGAATGGAATGTTAAAGCTCACCATGGAAGTGTTAAATCCCGCCGAGGCGCAAAGAGTACAAAACGGCAGTGGAGGGCCGCCTACACTACTATATACCATGGAAGGAAAATCAATCAGTGAAGCATCTTCCCGGATGAATGAGATGGTTGAACGTAAAATCATCTTCTCTCATATTCATATGGTTATCATTGATGCAAGCATTGCGCGGAAGGGATTAGATCAGATTATTGATGTTCTTCAGCGATCCCGCTTCGTGCGCGAGGACGTGCTGTTACTCATTGCCAAAGATACACCGGCATCAGATGTACTGAAGATCATGTACCCAAGTGGTCAATATGCGAGCTGGAAACTCAGAATGCAGATCATTCATTTTTACCGTTCTTGGGGCGGCACTCCGAAAAGTACATTGTATAACTATACAGATGCAATGTTGAATGAAGGAAGGGAGCCTGTTCTCGCAGCAATTTCTGTAGAAGGGGACGTCAACAATAGCGACAACAGCAAAGCTACAACGTCATCTATTCCTAAAGCAATCGTCAAATGTGCAGGTTCCGCCGTGTTCAGAGGCGACAAGCTCATGGGTTTCCTTTCGGTGCCAGATACAAGATTGTTAAACCTGATTAGAGATAAAATTACAGGAACGAGTTTTGCATTTCCGGCTGATAACAAGCAAGGTATCGCAACGATTCGGATGAACCCGATACACACAGCCATGGATGTAACATTGAATAACGGGCGCCCGCATGTGAAATTATCCATTGCAGGAGAAGGCCATGTGAGCAGCATTGATACAGATTTGCCACTTGATACTGCGGCAGGGTATCGACGACTGGAACAGCTGGAGTCTAATTACCTGAACGAACAGGTTAAGTCCACTATTAGCCGTGTACAAAAAAAGTTTGGTGTGGACATTTTTGGATTCGGTGAATATATGAACCGGCATCACAATTCCCAGTATAAGCTTGCAAAGAAAGATTGGAACGGTCATTTTAAAGAAGCTGAAATCGAGGTTTCCAGCAGAATTTCCATTTCCCGGTCAGACTTGAAAACTAAGAGGTTAAACAAACCGGATGCCGGGCAGTGAACTTGACCAATTTGTACGGGAATACAAGTTATCTTAATGAGATTACGAAAATAAAAGCGATAAGAAAGCCCTTACCGGGCTTACCTATCGCTTTTATTCTTAGAAAGGGAAACGTTATCCTGATCACCGTCTAGCTTCCTACAAGAGGTCTGCTTTGCAGGTAGATTTCCAAATCCGGGCTGGATCCGGTTAGGATCTTGTCCGAAACAACTTTGGCTAAAACTCCGTTATATACGGTTCCGTTATCTCCATAAGCCATCAGGATATAACAATGAGGATAGGTCTCGTATTGGCCGATGACAGGCAGTCCGTCATGTGTTCCTCCGTAAAAGGCTCCTAAAAAGTATTCCGGTATGGCCTGAATGTCCGGGAATAGATTGTTAAACGCGCGAAGGAGCTTGTCCTTGCTTGCAAGGATTTTAGCATCCCTTGTTTCAGCGTAAGTTGTATCCTTATCCATTCCTCCAATAATAACCCGATTGTCAGCGGTCGTACGCATATATACATAAGGGCGTGCTGTTTCCCATATCAAGGTTCTTTTATGCCAGCTTGAAAAATCGGTGATTGGCTTCGTAATAACGGCATAGGAGCTTGACAGCGTAGCATTTTTTTCGGTTTTGAAGTCGCTGTCTTCATAACCGGCTGCGATGATGACATGTCTGGCCCGTATTACTCGCTTGTCTTTGGTGTAAAACAGGGCATAATCCTGTTCGAAACGCCTGCCTGTTATTTCCGTATTTTCATAAATCAATCCGCCCTGTGACTTTACTTTCTCAAGAAGCCCGTAAACAAATTTAAGCGGATTCATCTCTGCATCGTCATGATAGTACAGTGCTGCTTCTTTTTGAAAAGGATAATGACCCGATATCCGCTGAGCATCCCAGAGATCTACTTTAAACCCGTATTTCCTAAGAAGAGCATGTTCTTCGGTTAATTCAGAAATATCCTCCTTGGAGCTTGCGTAATACAGGCTGTCCCGTCTTATAAAATCCGGATCAAGGGGTAATTGACGGCTTACCCGCTCAATGTCGGTAATAGACTGCTCACATAGTTTTAGATGACGCGCAGCCACCTCTTCACCAAAAGAGTGGCTCAGTGATACAAAACTTTTTTCTCCGGCATATTGAATCAAAGCGGTATTGCTGCTGGTACTGCCTTCTCCGGCTCTTCTTTTGTCGACTACAACGACGGTCATCCCTTGTTCACAAAGGATTTTTGCACACTGGGCGCCTGAACTTCCCGCACCAATGATTAGTACATCACAGGATATATCTTCTTCGAGCTTCGGATACGAAGGGGGGGTAACAACCGTTGTCGGCCAGTACAATTTTCCACTTTGCAGGTCCATATCAAGCCTCTCCCTTATTCATATTTCGAGTCTTAGTATGGACACTTTTCTGTGACTCGATGCAGAACATTCATAACAGAGAGATATTACTACGGAAAACATATATAATGATGGGTGAGGTTACCGGCTAAATGATCACTAAAGGAGAATATAGATGACGACTTTAAAAGAAGTGTGTGAACGTATTAGTTTACCGGATCCAATGAAAAGAAAAGTGCTTGAATGTGCAGGCGAATTCGATGAGAGAACAACAGAGTCACTTTCTGCCACCCTCTATGATCCATCATCCTGGGAAAAAGAAATTAAAGAAATAGCCGGGGTTCTAGGAGAGGATCCGGATGGGAGCAAAATGCTCACCTTTATGCTCCAGAGGGCAGCAGATTCTCATAAGGAGTACGAAAAAAGAGGAATAAGCGAGCGCATTTTTACAGTTACGATGAAGTTTTGTACCCGTTTCATAGAGGAACATTACAAGCTGTACGGAACTTATGCATTCACCTGGGCTTGGTGGTTTCCAAGACAGATTTCACTTCGCGAATTCCGGATTGGTGCTCTAGAATATGAAATGATCGAGCAGGAAGAACAGAAATTAATAAACATACATATCCCCTCAGATGCGGATTTGGGGAGGGAGAGTTTGCGGAAGTCCTATGAGGAAGCCAGAGGATTTTTCGCCGAATACTATCCGGAGTATAGTCAGTCGGATATGGTATGTGATTCCTGGCTGCTATCTCCTGTCCTGACTACATTGTTACCTGAGAACTCCAATATAGTGAACTTTCAAAAGGCATTCGAATTAACACATGTAGATCATTCTAATGACAGCTCTATCAGATGGGTATATGGAAGAACTGATCTTCCAATACAAGAACAACCGGAACATACATCCTTACAGAAAAAAATCAAAACCTATCTGTTGGGTGGCGGCAGCATTGGCGCAGCCAAAGGAAGACTGCAGGAAGAACCCTGGACATAAATGGAAGTTTAAGTGAATCACCACTGATTTCCAGCTAAGTTCTGTAGCAACAGATTATTATACTTTGCCGCATGCTTTTGTTCATCGAGAATAATACCATACAAAGTGTCCTTATAAACGCCATAAGGTAGGCCGAACCAGATCTTCCGATACTTTTCTACTGCAGACAATTCACCTTGAAAAGCTTTTTGCAACCCTGCAATATACGAATGAACATGTTCTGGAACTTCGTTGCTAACTCCTGTCACTTCATGTCCAGTTAATTCTCTGTACATTTGCCGAAACATTTGATTATGCCCTCGTTCATCGTTCCGAATAGAGGTAATAACTCCAGCTTGTTTCTGGTTAGGTGTGAGACGAATAAGCTCGTCATAAAAAAGTTCATCATTTCGTTCCCCTTGAACTGATGTCCTCATTAATTCAAGCGCGTCTTGCGTTGAGGTTGCCCAAACAGGAACGAATTGCGGTCTGAACCAATACGGATAAATCATATTCATGAGCGTAGCCCTCCGATAATGTAAGTAATTTCACTCTCAATTATATGCACAAGAGCCTAGTGTGTGATTAATTCTGGGTTTCGGTTGATTTATCATATTTGAGGCTATCTGCTTCATTGCCTATAATGAAGGTACCCCCTTCGGGGAGATCGTTAAGGGAGGCCGCGATGAACGAAAGCGCATTTGACGAACCATTATTTGCAAGCTTGAAGCCGGGCTTAACCTCGTTCTGTTACCGAATGCTAGGCTCCATGGACGATGCGGACGATGCCGTCCAGGAGACTAGTATTCGGGTCTGGCAGAGCTGGAGCACGTTCAGACAGGATTCCTCGTTCAAAACTTGGGTCTATCGAATTGCTTCCAATCTATGCTTGGACAAGCTGAGACAATCCAAACGCCGCGCGCTTCCCGTTGACCTGTTCGACGAGGCCGTCGCCATCGTCGAGCCGCGCGACACGTTGCCGAACTCTGCCTGGATCTGGCCGTCTCCCGACTTTGGGGGCAATCCGGAGGATCAGCTCGTCCGCAGAGATACCCTTAAACTGTGCTTCATCGCTCTCCTGCAGACCTTGCCTCCGCGGCAACGCGCGGTACTCATCTTGAAGGATGTATTTGAATGGTCCTCCAAGCAGATCGCGGAAACATTGGCGGTATCGCCGGCAGCGGTGAACAGCGCCTTGCAAAGAGCCCGGGAGTCGATGGACCGGGCGCAGCTTCGCTCAGATGAGCTTAGCAGCATGGACGTTCACCCGGAGCAGCAACTGCTCTCCCGATATGTGGAGGCCTTCGAGCAATTCGATATTGCTGCGCTCGTCGCGTTGTTCCACGAGGAAGGCTGCATGTCCATGCCGCCCTTCAAGATGTGGATCCGCGGCAAGGAAGATTTGTCCGCCTTCTATTCGCTTACTCGCTGGCATTGCGAAGGTTCACGATTGGTGCCCATTACGGTGAACGGCGGTTATCCGGCGTTAGCCCAATATATGCCGGATAAAGAGGGCTCTGGCCTAGTACCCTGGGGCATCCATGTCATCGAAACCAAAGACAATCAAATCTTGCACGTTCAAAACTTCATTCACCCGCCATTATTTACGCGATTTGGGCTGCCTGAGCGAATAGACCAATGAATCCTATACCGAACAAAACTAATCATCACGAAGAAGACGCCGGAGAACATGCCCGGCGTCTTTCTTTTTGAACCCTAGTACGCTCCGTTAATCTTAACTTTGTGCCACATTTTAGGGGGGCATTGAGGTGATGCTGTCAGCCTGAATAAGGGATATCTGCCATGGTAAAGATTTGTTTCAGCTGCTCTTCGTTCTCCGGACTCCACGGATTGGCCGGAGAATGGCTGTAGGTGGGGATAGCGATCCCTGACAATCGAACGGCTTCCTTGATGGTCGGAATAAAGGGTTCATCCAGCGCATAGAGCGGAGGGATCCGAACCAGCTTTCGGTGATATTCGAGCACTTCCGCCAGGTCATTATTCAAGTAGCTTCGATACAAACCGAGCATAAGCTGAGGGGCAAAATTGGCACTGGCTGCAATCGCACCGGCGCCTCCGGCCGCAAGAGTGGGCAACAAATACTCGTCGAAACCGCAGAAGACGGAGAATGACGGATTTACCTCCTTGACCAGAAGAATCATATGACGGATATGGCTTAGCTGATCCACTGTTTCCTTGATCCCAACCACATGGAGGTATTTCGAAGCAAGCCTTCTGACAAAGTACGGGCTCAAATCCTGACCGGTAAGCGCAGGGAAATTATACAGCATCAGCGGCAGCTCCGACGCTTCCGCGACGGCTTCGTAATGTGCGTACAATGCTTTTTCGCTCAGCTTGCAGTAATAAGGATTGATAACGACAACACCCGTTGCTCCGCTTTGGGCGGCATGCCTGGTAAGGCGAATGGTTTCGGCGGTAGTATTGCTGCCTGTTCCAATCCAGACCGGGAGGCGGCCGTCGGTGCAGTTTATGCAGAATTCTGCAATCTCTTCCCGCTCCTTGGCATCAAACTGGTTGAATTCCCCGGCTGTTCCCAGGAAGAACAAGCCGTGAACCCCGTTGTCGATCAGGCTGTCGATCAAGAGCTTCATTCCGGGACGATCCAGTTGCCGGTCTTCATTCAGTATGGTGGGGACAGGGGGGATGATGCCCGTATTTGTATGAACAATATCCATTTGTTTTTGCCTCCGAGTTTGATATTATAAACATATGATTATTATATTGAACCTATTGGAGTTTATCAATGGTTGATTAGAGAGAGGAAGTTGTAGGATGGACCGTAAATATTGGGTTCCCGCACTGGAAAGGGCTAATCTGATACTGACTGCGATTTCCCGGCATCCCGGAGAATTCAAGATGACTGATCTGTGCGAGACCACAGGGATTAATAAAAGCTCCATGTTCTCCCTGTTGCGGACGATGGAGACGCTGAACTGGGTGAAGCGCAATGAAGAAGACGCCTATGTCCTGGGAGCGGGAATAGCATATTTCAATACGGCCTTTAATGACTTTAGTAAACGGAATTACAATCTTGTGGAGCGTTTCTTGCAGGCGTCCGTGGATAGTGTCAAGGCAGTGGGCGAAACCTTCCAGCTGTCCGTTCTGGACCGGAATGAAATTATATATCTGGCCAAGCAGGAGGGGGCATCCCTGGTGAAACTGGAATCAAGTCCGGGCATGCGCTTTCCTGCCCATGCCACAGCGATGGGGAAGATGATGTTGGCGATGCTCCCGCCGCAGGAGCTTGAGAAGAGGTATCCGGACAGGATATTGCCCACGGTAACATCCAATACGGTAACGGACTGGGAGGATTTCAGAGTAATGCTTACTGATATCCGGAGCAGGGGCTTTTCTGAAGATCATGAAGAGATTATCCAGGGCATTTGCTGTGTGGCAGCACCGGTGACAAATGTTTCCGGCGACACCGTTGCGGCAGTCAGCACCTCGATGATGCGCCATGCCTATCTGGAGAAGCAGGAAGAAGCTATTCATGAGGTTATCCGGCTGGGAAAGAAGCTGTCCCAACTGTAAGCTGCAGAGATCGTTCAACATTATTGGGGAGAAAGAGGGGCTTGAATTGGAGATCAGTTTGCAAGAGATTATGCGGGAAGCTGAGGGGCATAAGGTACATACAGCGGCAGAAGGACCGTCCGGCAGCCTGCCAATAACAGGCGACATGCTGCGGAGCGCTCCGAGCGGAGAAATCTTCGGAATGTCACAGAATGCGGGTATGGGGTGGAATCCGCTATTTCTGAATTCACCTCAGTATCTCATTCTGGGCACCATGGGAGGCATCCGGCGGGAGGATGGAAGCCCGCTTGCTCTGGGGTATCATACCGGCCATTGGGAGATCGGATTAATGATGGAAGAAGTAGCCCACGAGATTACAGAACGTCAGGGGATTCCGTTTGCGGGCTATGTCAGTGATCCCTGCGACGGGCGTTCCCAGGGAACCACTGGCATGTTCGATTCCCTGCCTTACCGGAATGATGCAGCTATTGTGCTGCGCCGTCTAATCCGTTCCTTGCCATCACGCAAGGGGGTTCTGGGTGTGGCTACCTGCGATAAAGGGCTGCCTGCTATGATGCTGGCCCTGGCCGGTATGCGTGAGCTGCCGGGAGTTATCGTTCCGGGAGGCGTATCCCTTCCGCCAAATCAGGGGGAGGATGCCGGTAAAGTGCAGAGCATCGGCGCAAGATTCAGTAATGGTGAACTGTCGCTGGAAGATGCAGCTGATCTTGGATGCCGCGCCTGCGCAACTCCAGGAGGAGGATGCCAATTCCTGGGGACTGCAGCTACGGCACAGGTGGTTGCCGAAGCATTGGGCATGTCTGTTCCCCATTCTGCACTTGCCCCATCTGGCCAGCCAGTGTGGAAGAACATGGGGAGACAATCTGTCCGCGCGCTGCTGCAAATGGAGCACAGCGGATTGGTGATGAAGGATATACTGACCGAACGGGCGATTCGCAATGCCATGGTCGTTCACGCTGCATTCGGCGGCTCCACCAATCTGCTGCTTCACCTGCCCGCAATCGCACATGCCGCCGGGCTGCGGGTTCCGACCGTTGAAGACTGGAATGAGGTCAATCGCATGGTACCACGTCTGGTCAGTGTACTGCCCAACGGACCGGTTCCACATCCGACGATCCGTGTTTTCCTTGCAGGAGGTGTTCCTGAAGTTATGCTGCATCTGCGCCAGCTGGGACTTATTGATGATACAGTCCTTACAGTGACAGGTAGAACGCTTGGAAAGAACCTGGACTGGTGGGAAACCTCAGCAAGACGGCAGGAAATGCGATCCCGTCTGAGAGAAGCCGACGGGATCGATCCCGACAGTGTAATCATGAGCCCCCAGGAGGCGAAGCTGCATGGAATGGCTTCCACAATGACTTTTCCTACCGGAAACCTCGCACCGGAAGGCTCGGTTATCAAATCGGCAGCCATCGATCCTTCGGTCCTCGATAATGAAGGCGTCTAAAGACATACAGGAAGAGTCAAAGTGTTTACAGCAGAGAAGGATGCCATCCGCAGCATCAAGCTGGGGCTCATCCAGCCTGGAGATATCCTCGCCGTAGTCGGACGTGGACCCAGCGGAACCGGAATGGAAGAGACATACCAGCTGACCTCTGCGCTGAAACATCTGCCTTTTGGCAAGCATGTGACTCTGATTACGGATGCGCGATTCTCTGGCGTATCCACGGGAGCCTGCATCGGCCATATCGGGCCGGAAGCACTGGCGGGAGGACCGCTTGGCAGGCTCAGGGACGGTGACTGGGTAGAGGTCATAGTCAATACGGTCAAGCTTGAAGGAAGTGTACATCTGGTGGGCGACGGCGAACTGCCGGGCACTGTGGAAGACGGAGCCAAGCTTCTGGCTGAACGGTCTGCTCATCCTTTCCTGGGCGTAGATCCGGATCTGCCTGATGACACCAGACTGTGGGCAGCGCTGCAAGCCGCTAGCGGAGGCACCTGGCAAGGCTGTGTCTATGATACCGACAAAATCATTGCCGTCCTCCAGGCAGGCCGGCAAGCACAGGAGCGATAATCATGAACAATAATGTCATACACAATCCGATTCTCCGCGGCTTTCATCCGGACCCGTCTATCTGCAGGGTCGGCGAAGATTATTACATTGCCACTTCCACATTTGAATGGTTTCCCGGGGTGCGCATACATCATTCCCGTGATCTGGTCCATTGGCGTCTGCTGACCCATGCACTTACACGCAAATCGCAGTTGAATATGGAAGGCAACCTGGACTCCGGCGGGGTGTGGGCGCCATGCCTTACCTATGATAACGGCGTCTTCTATCTGATCTACACGGATGTCAAGAGCCGTCAAGGCGCGTTCAAGGACACGCCTAATTATTTGGTCACCGCTACCAATATTGAAGGTCCCTGGTCTGAGCCGGTCTATCTGAACAGCAGCGGATTTGACCCCTCTTTGTTCCATGACACCGACGGGCGCAAATGGCTCGTCAATATGCTGTGGGATCACCGTACGAATAAGAACAGCTTCGCAGGAATCGTACTTCAAGAAATTTCTGTAGACCAACAGCGTCTGATTGGACCTGTGTATCCGATTTATAAAGGGACAGAGCTGAAGCTAACAGAAGGACCGCATCTATACCATAGAGATGGCTGGTACTACCTCATTACGGCAGAAGGAGGCACCCAGTATAATCATGCAGTAACGGTTGCCCGTTCACGGAATATTGAAGGTCCCTATGAAACCGATCCCCGCAATCCGGTATTGACCTCAGCGGGCAACAGAGACTGGGAACTGCAAAAGGCTGGACATGGCTGCCTCGTCCATACCCATACGGACGAATGGTACATGGTTCATTTATGTGGCCGGCCCGTCAAGGAGAAGTATTGCACCCTGGGCCGGGAGACAGCCATCCAGCGCTGTAGGTTTACAGATAAGGGATGGCTGGAGCTGGCGGATGGAGGGTCTTTGCCCGCTGTTGCCGTTCAGGGTCCGGAAATCGCAGCCCACCCGTTTCCGGCACCTGCGGAGAGAGATGATTTTGACCTTCCCGAGCTGGATGTCCGCTGGAGTACCCTGCGTGTTCCCGCGGATGAGAGCTGGCTCTCGTTGAAGGCGCGTCCGAGTTATCTGCGCCTGCACGGGAGAGAGTCGATGAGTTCTATGCACCGGCAGAGCCTGGTTGCCCTGCGCCAGCAGGCGTTTGATTGCAGTGCTGAAACCGAAGTGGAATTTGAGCCTGAGCATTTCCAGCAGATGGCCGGACTTATTGTATATTATGATACGAAAGATTATATCTATCTTGCGGTTACCCATGATGAAGAGCTGGGGAAATGTCTGGGCATTATCCGGTCCGTAGACGGCGTGTATGAAGATTCTCTGTGTGACTGGATACCTTTGCCCTCCGGTGCAAGCTGCCGGCTGAAGGTTGTCATCGAGCAGGAGAATGCCCAGTTCTACTACAGTAGTGCAGACAGTGGTGCGAGCTGGGAGAAAATCGGTCCGCTCCTCGATATTTGCCATTTATCTGATGATTTCCCGGCATATATCAGATTTACGGGGACCTTTATCGGCATGTGTGTACAGGACTTGGCAGGGACATTCCGCCCGGCAGATTTTAATTATTTTGAGTACAAAGAGCACATAGTCTAAGTTACTGCAAAGGCCGGTTAACCAGATGTCTCTGGAAACCGGTCTTTTTAATCATGATGTCCTCGTTTAATCCGTTCTTTTTCCCCTCTATCTGTTCCCATCCAGTGCGAATATCCTCAATAACAAATTCAAGGAATCTGCTGCGGATGAAGAAAGCCCCTTTACTCGTAGTAAAGCTGAAAAGAATGCTTAATTACTTTCATCACGAAGAAGACGCCGGGGAACATGCCCGGCGTCTTTCTTTTTGAACACTAGCACGCTCCATTACCCTTAACTTTGTGCCGCATCCATGTTCATGTAGTTAATAGCCCACAGATGGCCGTCCAGGTCCACGAAGCCCCAGTGATACATGAACTCATGATCTTCAGGTTCAGCGTGCAGTTTCCCACCCAAAGAAAGCGCGGTATTCACAATTTCATCGACCTTTTCCCGGCTCTCGAAGGCAAGTGCGATCGTCATCTGCGCATACTTGCTCGTATCGACAGATTCTTTCTCTGTGAGCGTATTAAAGAATGCTTGATTGATCAGCATGACCTGCAGGTTGTCGCCGATCACGATGGCTACCGAATTCTCGTTATCGGGGAATTGCGGGTTGAGCTCGAATCCGAGTCCGGTAAAGAACGCTTTCGATTGTTCTACGTTTTTCACAGGCAGGTTGAAGCTCGTGAATGCGGATGTTAATGCCATTTTCAAAACACCTCTTTGTCAAATTAGGTTGTGTTCATTAATGCCTTCATTTATATAGACGACAGCCGATTCGAGAATTCATTGGTCTCATGAGTACGGAAGCCTGAATATTGAAAAATTGTGCAATGATAAAAATTGAACCTCATGCAATTTTTCGTGCGATTTTAAAATAAATCGTGCATCACCCTCATATGAACTCTCGTATATAATTGTTACTATTACGGTGTAGCGGGATACTAAAGAATATATTAGGAGGGTTAAAGATGTTGAAATGGAAGCGTTCTCTCACAGTGCTGGCCATGACGGCCTTGCTGGGAACGATGGCGGCCTGCGGCGGCAATGGAAACGGAAATGGGGCCACAAACAAGGCAGAGCCTACTACCGAGCCTGCCAGCACTACTGCAGCGGCGACGGCAGCACCCAGCAATGAGCCTGTTAAACTGCGTATTATGTGGTGGGGATCCCAGCCACGACACGAGGCTACCTTGGCTGCGCTGGACTTATACACAAAGAACAATCCTAATGTTACCTTCGAACCGGAATATTCAGGAATGGATGGATACCTGGATAAATTATCGACACAGGCTGCAGCGAAAAATGCACCGGATATCGTTCAGCTTGATCCGGGCTGGATGCCGGACTGGATGTCACGGGGCCAGTTAGCCGACCTCGCACCTGAAGTGGATGTCAGTAAATTCGATGCCAAGCTGCTGTCCGGCGGACAGCTTGACGGCAAGCAGTTCGCGGTTCCGCTTGGCTCGGTAGCCTTCGGAATGGTATACGACAAGGCAGCCATGGATAAGCTCGGTATTGCAAATCCGGCTAACGGCTGGACATGGGATGATTTCTTCGCGCTGGCCAAGGAGTCCAAATCCAAACTGCCTGAGGGGCAATATTTCACCCTGGACTATGGCGGCAACTACTTTATGTACTCGGCCTACCAGTACGCCAAAGGCAAGGGGCAGGTCATTACAGATGACGGCCACTTTAATGTCGATCAGGCAGCCTATCTGGAATGGACCAAGAAATTTGAAGAGCTGCGCAAGGAAGGCCTGGTTCCTCCGGCGGATGTAAATGCTTCCGATAAGGAAAATGATCCGCAAATGGACCTGCTGGCAGCAGGTAAGGTTCTGTTCCGGTACAGCTTTTCCAATAACCTTGGTACCTGGGACAGCATCAAGCCGGGTGCTTATGCCCTGGTAACGATGCCGCGTGCGGAAGAAGCGGGCGGCTGGCTGAAGCCATCCATGTACCTGGCCGTTTCCGAAAACTCCAAGCATGCTGAAGAAGCCAAGAAATTCATTAACTGGTTTGTAAATGACCAGGAAGCAGGAAATATTCTCAAGACTTTCCGCGGCCTTCCGGCCAACAAGGAAATTGCAACGGCTCTGGAAGCAAGCATGAGTGATCTGGATAAGGTTGGTTTGGGCTTGCTCCGCGCTACAGAGCCGGACGGCCAGACCTGGTCGGCTGGAGCCGGCGGCTGGACCAACTTCGTCGACAAAGACTGGGTACTGGTACGTGACCAGCTCAGCTTTGGCAAAGTGACACCGGAGAAAGCCTTTGAGCAGCTGAAGGAAGCGGCGCAGGCTTACGAAAAATAGTTCCAGAACGAAAGGCCCGGAGCATTTTGTTCCGGGCCTTGCCGTTACTCGGAACGTCTAAAGTAAATTGAGAGTAGAGGGAGGATATAAGAATATGGAACATACTGTGCATTATCATCCGGGAGACGGATATCTGGCCTGGCTGCAATACCGCCGGCCTGCGGCTGGAGGGACGGGACGTTATCAAGAATACAATCGGATCGTTGCCGCTGGCCTGGACGATACCGTGCTTCGTACGGCTGCGGACGAGCTGGCTCAAGGTCTTAAGGGAATTACAGGAAGAGAGATTTTGGTCTCGGAGACAATGGCGGCGTCCCCAAGTATCATTATTGGAACCTTCGGTACAGGCTCTTTAGTTGACGGATTCTTCAGTACGGAGGTAAGCTCTGCTGTTAAAGCGGAGGGTTACGCCATTCAAACCGACAGCCAGACCGGCAGTATTGTTATCGGGGCGCTTACCCCTGCAGGTGTATTATATGGCGTGTTCCA
This sequence comes from Paenibacillus tianjinensis, assembly GCF_017086365.1. Taxonomy (NCBI): domain Bacteria; kingdom Bacillati; phylum Bacillota; class Bacilli; order Caryophanales; family Paenibacillaceae; genus Paenibacillus; species Paenibacillus tianjinensis. The sequence goes on from NZ_CP070969.1 coordinate 3,012,425, forward strand.
TTTGCTGCGGATTATGGGGACAGGAGGTTCTGTCCGGCAGTTGAATATTCTGGAGAATCCGGCCAATCAGCTGCGCATGATCAACCAGTGGGATAATATGGACGGGAGTGTGGAGCGGGGGTATGCCGGGCAATCTGTCTTTTACGAGAATAACCGGGTCACAGGCAATCTTGAACAAATTCAGGATTACGCCCGCTTGCTGGCTTCCACCGGCATCAATGCGATAACGATCAATAATGTGAACGTCCACCAGACCGAAAGCCGGCGCCTCACAGACTTCCTGCCGGATGTGACGAGGTTGGCAGCCATTTTCCGCAGCTATGCCATCAAGCTGTTTCTGAGTATTAATTACGCCAGCACAATGGAGATCGGCGGTCTTGAGACGGCAGATCCCCTGGACCCTGAAGTCCGGGAGTGGTGGCGAAGAGCAGCATCTGCTGTATATGAAGCTATCCCTGATTTCGGGGGATTCCTAGTCAAAGCCGATTCGGAGAACAGGCCTGGGCCGTTCACCTACGGCAGAGATCATGCAGACGGGGCCAATATGCTGGCTGAAGCGCTGCAGCCATATGGCGGCATTGTTATCTGGCGCTGCTTCGTTTACAACTGCAAGCAGGACTGGAGTGACCGTGGCACCGACCGCGCAAGGGCAGCCTATGATCATTTTCAGCCCTTGGACGGGCGCTTTATGGATAATGTCATTCTGCAGATCAAGAATGGGCCGATTGACTTTCAGGTAAGAGAGCCGGTCTCCCCGCTGCTGGGGGCTATGCCGCAGACGAATCAGGTCATTGAATTCCAGATTGCCCAGGAGTATACCGGCCAGCAGCGCCATGTGTGCTATCTGGTGCCCCAGTGGAAGGAAATCCTGGATTTTGATACACAGCTCCAAGGGGAGGGGACGACTGTCCGGCGCATTGTGGATGGTTCCGTTCACGGCAATCCTTACAGCGGCTTTGCAGCCGTCTCAAACATAGGTAATGACAGCAACTGGACGGGCCATCTGCTTGCACAGGCTAATTTATACGGTTACGGACGCCTATCCTGGAACCCTGGGCTGTCTGCCGATGAAATTGCCGGGGAATGGATTACCCTGACTTTTGGCTTTGCTACAGACCAAGAGCCGTTTCAGATTCTGTTAAGAACCTTCATGGAATCCTGGGAGATCTATGAATCGTACACAGCCCCGCTAGGTGTCGGGTTTATGGTGAACCCTGACCATCATTACGGGCCTAATGTGGACGGATATGAGTACTCCATGTGGGGCACCTATCATTTTGCAGACTGCCACGGGATTGGTGTTGACCGCACAGCAGCTACAGGTACGGGGTATACAGCCCAATATGCGCAGGCCAATATGGAATTGTATGAATCCCTTGACAGCTGTCCGGATGACCTGCTGCTGTTCTTTCATCATGTTCCGTATACGCATGTGCTGCATTCGGGTAAGACCGTGATCCAGCATATTTATGACACGCATTTTGAAGGCGCAGAGCGGGCATACGGGCTGCTGTCTGACTGGAAGCTTATGCAGGGACAGGTGGATGAACAGGCGTACAGTCATGTAGAAGCGCGTCTTAGGGAACAGGCGGCCCACAGTAATGAGTGGCGGGATCGGATTAACACGTACTTCTTCCGGAAAAGCGGTATACCCGACCAGCACGGGAGAACAATCTATTAATGTATTGCGGGAAAGAGGCGGAGCAATCCGCTTCTTTTTTTATAGAGGGGAGAGAGGGAGATGGTTCGTTTATCGTTATATTTTGAAAGAATTCGAGCATTCCCCTCCTTTAGCAGGATATAGGCGGCCTATATACTTAAGGTATAAATTAACCACAAGAGGTGACCACAGATGAACCGTTCCACAGCCGCCATAGCCAATACTGCTGCGAAGCCGAAAAAAAGCTCCTATTTCAAAAGCAGATGGAACGCTCCGTTAGCAGGCTATTTGTTTATTTCCCCCTGGCTGATCGGGTTTCTAACGCTTACGGCATACCCGTTATTTCTATCCCTGTATTATTCCTTTACCGACTACACCTTGATGCAGCCAATGAAATGGATCGGAACCCGCAACTATGAGCGGATCTTTACGGCAGACCCCAGATTCGTTCAATCTGCCAAAGTAACCTTCACTTATGTGCTCGCTTCCGTGCCGTTGAAGCTGATCGCTGCGCTTTTTGTGGCAATGATCCTGAGCAAGGCGGTTAAAGGGATCAGCATCTACCGCACAGCCATTTATTTCCCTTCACTGATCGGAGGCAGTATCGGGGTTTCGCTGCTCTGGCGCAACATCTTTGGGGTTGACGGGGTTTTCAACAAACTGATCGCAGTCTTCGGCTTTGAAGGAAAGGGCTGGATCACAAGCCCTGATACGGCGCTGGGCACGCTGATTTTGCTGACGGTCTGGCAATTCGGCTCAACGATGGTTATTTTTCTGGCAGGCCTGAAGCAAATTCCGAATGATTTGTATGAAGCCTCTTCCGTAGACGGAGCCAATAAAGTGACCCAATTCTTCAGAATTACGCTGCCGATGCTGTCACCAATCCTCTACTTCAACCTGATTATGGCTGTTATCGGTGCCTTCCAGATGTTCACCTCCGCTTTTGTTATTACGAACGGCGGCCCGATGAATTCTACGTATGTGTATGCAATGTATTTGTATGAAAGAGCGTTCAGCCGTTACGAGCTGGGGTATGCTTCGGCGCTTGCCTGGATTATGCTCTTGGCCATTATCGCCGCTACGCTGCTGATCTCTTATACCTCGAAGTATTGGGTATTCTATGAAACAGACACTGGAGGGAGAAAACGTAAATGACCACATTAAAGGTAAAGCCGGCGCTTCGTCATCTGTTCATGATTCTCTTCAGCTTTGTGATGGTCTATCCGGTGCTCTGGTGGATCGGCGCATCGCTGAAGCATACTACAGAGCTAAACTCGCCGTCCATTTTTCCGTCTGTTCCGCAGTGGAGCAACTTCAGTGATGGCTGGAATTCGGTTCCCGGACATACGTTCACCGATTTCTATCTGAATACCTTCGGCCTTGAGCTGGCTGTCATTGTCGTAACACTGTTATCTACTACACTGGTTGCCTTCGGGTTTGCAAGACTGGATTTTCCGCTTAAGGGCTTCTGGTTCTCCATCCTGATGCTAACCTTGATGATGCCCGGACAGGTGCTGATCATTCCCCAGTATGCGCTCTTTTATCAGCTTGGGTGGGTCAATACGTATCTCCCGTTCATTATCCCCCATCTGCTCGCAGGCGGGGCAGGCGGCAGCTTCTTCGTCTTCCTGCTGATCCAGTTTATACGCGGTGTTCCCAGAGAGCTTGACGAATCTGCCAAAATTGACGGCTGCTCCTGGTTCGGCATCTTCTGGAGAGTGGTGATGCCACTTGCTTTTCCGGCAATTGTAACCGTGACGATCTTCTGCTTCTTGTGGAACTGGGATGACTTCCTGGGTCATCTCCTGTATATCAACACAGTAGACAAGTATACGGTCGGTCTGGCGCTCCGGATGATTAATGACTCCCAATCCGCCGAGGAATGGGGACAGCTGCTGGCCATGTCACTTGTATCAATCCTTCCGGCAACCATCGTGTTCATGTTCCTTCAGAAGTATTTCGTGGAAGGGATTGCAACTACGGGAATTAAAGGATAAGATGTAAAAAACAATTATCCGTTAACGGTAAAGCCTCGAATCTCTTTCGCTGCTTTACCGTTTATTTTGTCTGAACCGGAGCCGGAGGGAAGTGGAGCAACTGACTAATCCTTTTAAAAAATATAGAATTGACCGGCTGTTTTTTCATAGCTTTGCCATCGTGCTGATTGCTGTAATCGGTGTGACCGCATGGACTAGCTACAGTAATTCTTCCAAAGCGCTTGTAAAGACGACATCCCATTACCAGCAGCAGCTGCTGGATGAGCTGAATAATGAAATTACAACCAAGCTGGTGATGATTGAGCAGATTTCCCTGTCCAGCACCCGTGACAGTGAATTGACCAATTTTCTTCTGAACAGGCAGGATGAATTTGAGAGGTACCGGAGAAGAGCAGGTGTAGAAGGCGCACTCGCGAATTTGACCTATGCGATTCCGCTGATCCAGGGCATAGACCTCTATATGGATAACCCCATCTTCAGCGAACGGCAAAATTATATTCAATTCCGAAGTCTGAAGGATCTGGACAAGCAGGAGGGAATCAGGTGCCTGGAGAAAAGCGACTTCTGCTGGTCCAAAGAATATAATCTATCTACTTCGCAGGGGGATGTTCCTGTACTCAGCTTTTTCAGAAAAATAGTGTATGAGAATGACTATCTTGGCGTCTTGATGATCCACATCAAAGCGGGCGAAATACGGAAGATCTTAACTGGGAATTCCGACAGAACCAACCGGATCATGGCAGACAGCGAAGGCCGGCAGATTATGAAGATCGGCGATACGCTGGTCCAGGACGAATGGCCGCAGTGGATCGATCTGAGGAGTAATAGCTCAGGGTATGTGCATATTCCGGCAAAAGACGGATCACGTGATACGCTGCTCGTCTATTCCAGAATGGACAATTCCATCTGGACACTTATCGAATTCACTTCCTGGAAGCAGATTACGGCAAGCAGTCTGAAGCTGGCGGAATGGATTGGTCTGATCGGAATCGGTGCAGTGCTGCTGGTCGTGCTGCTGACCCATTTTTTGAGCAGGCAGTTTACTAAGCCGATCAAAAAGCTTGTAAATGCAATGCGCGTATATTCTGTAGGCGGCGATAATGTGGAGCTTCCTTCAGATTATGAGAATGAGTTCGGGTATTTATTCTCCGGCTACCGTAAGCAGAATGAGCGGATTGAAGAGCTGTATCTCTCTCTGGAGCGCCGTTACGAGCAGCAGCGCAAAGCTGAAATTGAAGCACTTCAGGCCAATATCAATCCGCATTTCCTGTATAACATGCTGGATCAGCTTAACTGGATGGCGATTGAGGCCGGCCAGCATGAGTTAAGCCGGATTCTGGAGCTGATGGGACGGATGTTCCGGATCGGATTGTCCAACGGGAACAGCTTTATCACCATTGCTGATGAACTTCTGCATATTAATTGTTATCTTGAAATCCAGCAGCTGCGCTGGGGAGAAGGCCTTGACTACAGCATCAAGGCTTCTTCAGACCTTCAGTCCTTATACATTCCCAAGCTAACGCTGCAGCCGTTCGTTGAGAATTCGATCGTCCATGGATTTAATAAGCAACGGAGCGGCTATGTCACTATTGTGATGGAGAAGAGCGGTGATAAGCTGCAAATTATAATTGAGGATAACGGATCTGGACTGAAGCAGCCTGAAGACAGGCCGCATAATCGGCATACAGGAGGCTACGGCATCCGCAATGTGCGAGAGCGGATTGACGGATATTTCGGAGCAGGATATGGCATTGTTCTGGAGGACCGTGAAGAAGGCGGAACAAGAGTGCTGATTACGCTGCCGCTGCTGGCAGAGCCTCCAGCCAGTAAGGAATAATACACTGGCAGACTGTTATAGGGCCAGTGCTATGCTAATTTGTCGTAAGCGCTTCCTTTGGAGGCGTGCTTTCGCTAAAGGAGTTAAGGAGGAACGGCAATGTGGAAAATCGCAATCATTGATGATGAGCGTCAGGTTCTGAAGGGAATGAAAAATGCCATACCGTGGGATGAGCTTGGAGCCGAATGGGCTGGAGAGGCTATGAACGGTGAGGACGGCCTGGAGGTTATCCGCCGAACTCTGCCCGACATAGTAATCACTGATTTGTATATGCCGGTCATGAGCGGTCTGGATATGATGGAGCAGCTCCGAAAGGAAGGTTTCCAGGGCAAAATCATTATCCTGAGCGGCTATTCCGATTTCGAACATGCCAGGCAGGCCCTGCGCTTTCAGGTGACCGACTATGTATCCAAGCCCATCAGCCTGCCAACCTTGAAATCCATTCTGGGCAAGGTCATACAGGAGCTTGAGGCTGAGGAGGAAAAGCGGATCCGCCAGTGGGAGCTTGAATCCAAAATGACGCTGTATGAGCCTTTTGTAGAAAAGGAGTGGGTCCGCTCAGCTGCTGTAGGTACGCTCGACTCTGCGTACAGGGACAGCATGCGTCTTCCGCCGACCTACCAGTACTGGCAGGAACGCAGGCATGTCACCATCGGAATCGACCTAATCCGGGATGAACGGGCCAAGTGTCTATCCGTCTCGGACTGGAATCTGTTCCGCTTTGCAGTCAGCAATATCGCATGTGAAGTGGCCCGCAGGCTGTTTCCGGATCTGGAATACACGGAGCTGCATAGTACCAGGGCATTACTGATTATCCATCCGGAAGCAGAGCTGCAGGAACAGCTGGAATACAGGCTTGATGAGCTTGGTATCCGGCTGACCGACAGTATAGGCAGCTATCTCAAGCTTGTCACCCGCATAGGAATCGGTGGAGTAAAGGATTGCTGGACAAGGCTCTCCGACTCGACGGAGGAGGCGTTCCGGGCTATGGACCAGACTGCGCTGCGGTCTGCTTCGGGTCATGAGGTGTACAGATACAGGGAGAGCAGCAGCAGCGGGCCGGTAAAAGTTGCCCTCTTTCCTGTGAAATTTTCGTATAAGCTGGCAGCAGCAATGAAGGCTTCACAGGAAGCAGAAGCCCATGACCTTGTGTTGGATTATATAACGGAGATGAAAAAGCAAGAAGGAATTTCCCAGAGATATGTACAGATGCTGGGGAGCGAGCTGTGGGGCATTATAGCCTACTCACTATATGAATCCGGATTTGTTCTGGACGATCTGTTCACCAATGACCAGATCGCCAAGGAGATCAGCGGCCTTATTGTACCGGACCAGCTGGCCAGCTGGCTCATGGACAAAATCAGCAAAATCTGCAGCAGCAGGCAATGGAAGGGAAGCAGCAAGCACCGGCAGGTTGTCGATTTCATGACCAGTTATATTCACGAGCATTATGCAGATGAGCTCACCCTCGCCGAGCTTTCGGATAAAGTATTTATCTCACGGAATCATCTGTCTATCATTTTCAAGAATATTACCGGAGAGACGTTCAACAACTATTTGACCCGGGTACGCATCGAGAAAGCGCGGGAGCTCTTAATGGAGCGGAACATGCTGGTGTATGAGGTGGCGGAGCGGGTCGGCTACAGGAACATTCCCTATTTCAGCACACTCTTCAAAAAGATTACCGGCATGAACCCGACAGAACTGATAAAAAACTGACTCAGCGGAATGACCGAATATCCACTTGAATCCATACCTGCAACGCAAGTCTTCTACTCTGGAGAACTTGCGTTTTTTTTGGCGTACCTGCCGGGAGATATTCCTGTGATCTTGGTAAAACTGCGGATAAAATTTGCATAATCGCTGAAACCGGATTGATAGCAGGCTTCGGTAATGCTTTGCCCTTCTCCCAGCAAGGATTTGGCGAGTGCGATGCGGCGGTCCAGGATATAGGAACGGAGGGTTAGTCCGGTATGCTTTTTGAACTGGCGGCTGATATACGTGCTGTTCAAATGAAACAGGCCGGAAAGCTGCTCCAGGGTGATGTCCTCTGCCAGATGTCCTTCAATATAATCCATTGTTTGGCGAACCAGTGCAGGCATAATATCTGCCGGGATGAAGCTGGCCTGCTGAAAAACAGTATTGGTCAGCACCAGGAGCTGAGCGATGCAGCAATTGGCCTGAATATCCGTTCCATACGCATCAGAGGAAAGGGCCTGTTCCAGAAAGCGGGTAAGCTGCAGAAACTGCTCCAGCTGATCTTCCGTTAAATGAACGATGTTTCCTTTTCCGACAGGCCGGTAGTGGAAGCATGCGGATAAATGTGTGGCCGGAGTAGAGAGGCGATGCAGATAGGATTTCTGAAGGTTGATCGTAATGCGCTCATATTCAGCTTCATCCAGACTGAAGGAACGGTGCATTTCTTCCGGGCTGATGACAATCAAATCACCAGGCTGCAGGCGGTAACAGCTGTTTTCAATATAGAAATTGACGTTGCCGCGAAGAAACAGGTACAGCTCGTAAGCTTCGTGCCGGTGATAGAAGGTTCCCATATTGTAAGTAGTGGTCCTGTGCAGGTAAAGGAAATCCTTATGGATAAAATCATATCGAAGCTCGACAGGATCGTTCACTTTGCAACCTCCTGATCTTCTCGCGCAATATATACTGCGGAACCCGCAATGATTATTCGCTGAAGGTACTATAAAATGACAATATCCTAACATGTTAGGCTGATTAATACAAGAGCTTTTGACATGAAGCAGACTGGAGCGTGTTGTTGTGGAGCTACTAATAACAGCTAGAAGCAAATTTCAGGATGAGCCGGAATATACGGAGCTGGACCGGCACGGATTAAGTACATCAGTGACCGTTACGGGCGGAACCGGCAGTGCGGCAGATCCGGTGCAGGCTCGGGTGCGGGTCAGTAACCTTTCTGCCGCAGACTGGTCGGGAGTCATTCATGTTGAGCTCCCTTTTCCCAAACAGAATCCGCGCTTCTTCCTGCCTGCATTTATGTACGGCCGAAACCGCGGTGAAGCCCCGCAGAATGTTCCGAATGAATTCCCCAGGCTGAGGGAAGGCAAGCCTGCACGCCCTTCTTCCCCCTGGTGGATGGTGCGCAGCGACCGGTTATCCCATCCGGCGGCCTTTGCCTTTGACACTGGCTTCGTATACGGTCTTTGCGCCAGCCCTTATTTTATCATTAGGGATGGGGTCAAAACAGAATGGAAGCCTGAGCTTTCGGGTGAGTTCTATCAGTATGGCGGTTATTCGTGTTCGCTTGCCAAAGGAACAGTCGGGTATACGCTGGGCTATGAGAATGCCCCGCTGCTGTTCATCAAATCACGGCTGGTGAAGGAACGGGCGGCTCTGGATAACAATTGCTTTGAGCTGGCTGCCGGCGAAGAAGTGGAATTCACATTGGAGCTGTATGCGTACGAAGCCGAGTCGGAGCTCGGGATCAACCCTGCGCTGAAGGAGATCTATTTCCGTTATCACCAGTCTCCGAGACGGGGGAGCGATATCCGGACAGCCGCAGCTGACCTGTCGAAAGCCATTTATCAGGATGCATGGCTGCCCGGGGACCGGAGCTATTCCACCTTTGTCTATGAGGACAAGGAGAAGGGCGGCTACCGTTACAATAAAATAATCTCGATCAGCTGGACGGGCGGTCTGACCGCAGCTGTTCCGGTCCTGATGGCTGCACTGAGGCTTGAAGAGGAGCCCGTGCGCGAGCAGGCCCTTTCCTGTATCAGGAACATTATCACGAATAGTCTGAACCCGGATTCCGGGCTTCCCTACGAGGCCTGTCAGGACGGGAAATGGAGTATATCCGGCTGGTGGTTTGACGGAATGCGTACGCCGGGACATTCTGCCTACCTGTGTGCACAGGCATTATTTTATATTATGAAGGCGTATGAATTTGAGAAAAAAATCAAAAATGTCCATCATGAGGATTGGATGCTTTTCGTCAGCAAGGTACTGCCTATACTGGAAAAAAGTAAAAACACAGACGGGGAATATCCCGCCATACTGTCGGAGAAAACCGGTGCCGGACTTGAGTATGATTCCTTTGGCGGGGTATGGTGTATGGCTGCTATGGCCTACTACAGCTGGCTTACCGGAGACAAAACCAGTCTGGAAGGCTTGAAGCATAGCGAGAAGCACTACTACGAAGCTTATGTGAAGCGGATGGAATGCTACGGGGCTCCGCTTGATGCGGATAAGGCGGCAGATTCAGAAGGCATTCTGGCCTATATTAAGGCTGTCAGATTTCTGCATGCGATAACCGGGGAGGAGCTGTTCCTGGAGCATATGAAGGATGCAATCGATTATGAATTCAGCTTTAAGTTCGCCTATAACTCACCGGTTAAGGTGCCACCGCTAAGTACAATTGGCTGGTCCAGCTGCGGGGGGAGTGTTACTTCGGTTGCCAATCCGCATATTCATCCGATGTCCGGCAATCTTGTTGATGAACTCTATTACTATGTACAGCAGCGTGATGATCCTTATGTCCGGCAACAGATGCTGGATACAGTGGGCTGGGGCTGCCAGACCTATAACCGCTACGATAACGAATTTGATTATGGCAAAAGAGGCTGGATGTCCGAACGGTTTTGTCATTCTGAAGGGCTGGTAACTGAAACTTACAGCGATGGTGCTCCGGCGAGCACCTGGTTCTGTCTGATGCCATGGGCCGGCGGCAGTGTATTAGAAGGTCTGGTCGGCGATTACTGGGAAGCGGAGGCTCAATAACCGCTCTCCCGGATCGACGGAAGATAATAGGATGGAGCTAACCACAGCAAGGGTCAGCTCCATCTTTTTTTTCTGCCGGCAAGAGCGGCTGCTTCATTCCGGTACCGCTCTGAATACACATTGGCCCTATATTTGCCGGGAGAGATGCCTGCTGTCTTCTTGAAGCTGCGGATGAAATTGGCATAATCGCTGAACCCGGAGAGCTCACAGGCTTCCGCAACGGATTTGCCGGCGGCGAGATGACTTTTGGCGAGTGATACGCGCTGATCAATGATATAGGAACGTATCGTAAGTCCGGTATGCTCACGGAAGAGCCGGCTGATATATTTGCTGCTGTAATGAAACTCCTGCTCCAAACGTCCGGAAGTGATGCCTTCTGCCAGATGGCTTTTGATATAGGACATCGTATTACTGACCAGATCAGGCATGATATCGTCCGGACTATGCGTCGAGGAGCGGTACAGGGTGTTGATATATACAAGCAGCTGGGTGGCGTAGGCTTCGGCTAGAACATCCTGTCCATATTCGTCTGAACCTAGGCAGCTAATCAATTGCTCAGCTAATCCGGTATAAAATACCACTTGCTCCTGTGTGAGCCGGGTCAGATTGTTCTGTCCAAAGGCATGGTTCTCGAAACAGGCGGACAAGCTGGTACGCTGGCTTGAAAGCTTTTCCAGTGCTGTTCTTTTGATATTCAATCCGATCCGTTCATACGTTTGGGTATCCAGGCAGATACACCGGTGCAGCTCGCCCGGGCTGATAACGATCAAATCTCCAGGCACCAGCTTGTAGCAGGCTTGTTCAAGATACATCAGAGAGTTGCCCCTGAGGAACAGATAAACTTCATAAGCGTCATGACGGTGATAAGGGAGCGTCGGATCGATCAGCTCTGTAGTGGACGTATTGTGAAAGCAGAGCAGCTCTTCCTTAATCGGTGTGAAAATGTGGCCGGTATCCTGCAGCATCGCATCCAATCCTTTTCTATAGATCTTTGGGATAAGTGGCATCCGCGCAATAACAAATCGTTTTACTGCAAGGATTATAACGTCAACACCTAATATAATACAGTAAAAGGAAGCGCTTGCAAGTACTGCAAGCAGGAAAGACAAGCTATGTGACTAATACAGCCGCTTCGATCAGACTGGGGGTGGTACAGGATTCATTGATGCAGTGACATATTCAGTGATGAGGAGATGGATAAATGTTAACTGGTGTAAAAAAATCAATGTGTACCTTACTGGCAGCTGTAACTGTAATGACGACGGCTGTACTGGCTCCTGCACCTCCCAAAGCTTCGGCTGCAAGTGATGTCACAGTTAATCTGTCGGCGGAGAAGCAGGTCATACGCGGTTTTGGGGGAATCAATCTTCCGGCCTGGATTGGGGACCTGACACCGGCACAGAGAGAAACTGAGTTCGGCAATGGTGCGAACCAGCTGGGCTTCTCTGTTCTGCGAATTTATGTAGACGAAGACAAGAATAACTGGTACAGGGAAGTAGATACGGCAAAGGCCGCTATTGCCAAAGGAGCTACAGTCTTTGCTTCGCCCTGGAACCCTCCAAGTGACATGACGGAAACTTTTACCCGCAACGGAGAGTCAGCCAAACGGCTCCGGTATGACAAGTATGCTGCCTATGCGCAGCATCTTAATGATTTTGTTACGTACATGAAGAATAACGGAGTAGACCTCTACGCGATTTCTGTACAGAATGAACCGGATTATGCCCATACCTGGACCTGGTGGACACCTGAAGAAATGCTTAAATTCATGAAAGAAAATGCCGGCTCCATCAATTGCCGGGTGATCGCTCCCGAATCCTTCTCCTATCTCAAAAATATGTCCGACCCGATTCTGAATGACCCGCAGGCCCTTGACAATATGGATATTCTGGGTACACATACTTACGGTACCTCGTTCAGCAATTTCCCTTACCCGCTCTTTAAGCAAAAAGGGGCAGGGAAGGAGCTGTGGATGACGGAGGTTTACTATCCCAACAGCAATAACAACTCGGCCAACCTTTGGCCTGAGGCACTGGAAGTCGCTTACCATATGCATAACGCAATGACCGAAGCGAATTTCCAGGCCTATGTGTGGTGGTACATCCGCCGTCAGTACGGCCCGATGAATGAGGACGGCACCATCAGCAAACGAGGGGACAGTATGGCGCAGTTCTCCAAATTTATCCGTCCGGGCTATGTAAGAGTGGATGCAACCAAGAATCCCGACACAAATGTGTACACCTCGGCTTACAAGGGGGACAACAAGGTTGTCATTGTAGCTATTAACAAAGGCACCTCAGCGGTTAATCAGAACTTTGTCCTGCAGAACGGGACGGCTTCAAGCGTATCCCCATGGGTCACCGATGCCACCAGAAAGGTGGCTGCAGGAGCAGCAATCAATGTGATCAACAATGCGTTTGCCGCCCAGCTTCCTGCCCAGAGTGTGACAACCTTTGTAGCAACACTGGGAAGCGGCAGCGGCACCGGAACCACTTATGAAGCCGAAGCAGGAACAACCTTGACTGCTGCTGTAACGGAAACAACCAACTCGGGCTATAACGGCAGCGGTTACGTCAATTTTAATGCAGCAACGGATGCGGCCATTCAGTGGAACAGCATCTACTGTGCTACTGCCAGCAGTAAAAATGTAAAATTCCGTTATGCACTGGAGTCAGGCACGAGAAACCTGGATGTCTATGTGAATGGCACCAAGGTTATCAGCAATCTTGCCTTTACAGCAACCGGTAGCTGGACAGCCTGGGGGGAGAAAACGATTCAGGTTACGATGAATGTTGGAATCAACACGCTCAAAGTGGTCACTACCGGTACTGAAGGACCTAATGTGGATAGCATTACAGTTACGCTCAATCAATGAACTAGCCCGACAATTGCATATTTCTAATTTCTGAGAATCCCGGTTTGCAGACCCCGCTTGAATAAGTGCGGTATGCTGACCGGGATTTTTTCGCGTAATAATTGAAATTCCCTTCCAGGATCATGATGTTCATTTTTATCCTTACACAACTGGAGAAAGGTAGTAAGCATTTTGTGCAAATTTGAAGCATTATAGTGTTATTTTAAAATGTTTCGTGCATTGCTCTCATACAAATTCCATTTTTGAATTGATAAGCTATAATCAGGAAAGGCGATGTAAGCGTATACAAAATTTCCTGAGGAGGAACATACATAATGAGGAAAAAGATCTGGAGAAAGACACTTGCGGTTTCAATGGCCGGCGCGCTGGCGCTGTCCGTTATTGTCCCGGTGCCGTTTTCCAACCCGGTTCAGGCTGCTGCGGCAGAAGCGGCTCCGGCACAGGTAACCGCCGATTGGTACAAGACCTACCAGACGATGGATGGTGTAGGGGCAGCTTATGCGTATACGGATTCCATCCATATGCTGCAGCTGGCTACAGCTGGTCATCAGGATAAGGTCAGACATCTGCTGGATTTGACCTTCAGTGAAAAGGAAGGCACAGGCCATGATATTGGGTGATTATCGGCGATAACGGCGGTCTAACCACTACAGGAGCCACTGCGGCCAGTCCGGGATTCAACCCGTTAACAGGGCTGCTGGCAGATGTCAGCAAACCCGGCTTCGATGTTGAAGGCAATGCGATTCCGATGCGGGGATCAGCAGGACAATACGGGTATAAAATCGAAGCTGAGAACCGTTACTATGACGGCAACACCGACAGTATCTGGCCTGTTGAACCTGAGCATGCTCCCGGTACGCTGGTACCGGTACAGGATTTCGTCTGGGATTATCCTTCATGGAATCAGCCGATCGGCAATGATGACGGCGGCCCGACCAATCTTCTAAGCGCGCCGGGGGAAGCTCCGGTTGTTATCAAGAATTCGCCGCGTACCCGCAAAGAGCTGTTCGATGTGGATCAGGTATGGACCATGCGGCAGGCCATGCAATACGGTGTTAAGCAATTCTATGCCTGTACCTGGACTGTGCCTTACTGGATGAGCCAGTCTTCGACTAATAATCCTAGCAAAATCATCCGTAACGATACGGCTACTATAGACGGGAAACCGGTAAAAATCTATTATCAGGCCTATGCCGATTATCTCGTTAATTATATCCGCGGCATGTGGGAGCAATGGGGAATTCCAATCACACATATCAACCCCTTTAACGAGGTCGATCTTGCTGGCGGGACCGCTTCCTATGTAACCGAGCTGATTAACGGCTATATAGGCCCGACTCTGAAGAAGTCCATGCAGCCGGGCGGAGCCCTTTATGATATCAAGAATCCTGACGGCAAGCTGATAGACTTCATTCCTCAGCTCGCAGCAGTAGACGGCACCAATCTCGGTGCCTCGCTCAGCAGAGGAGGGGAAGTATTCTCCCAGACGGACCCTGATAATGCACTCGACAAAAATCCGTATCTCGACGTATTTACGACCCACTTGTACGGTACGGTCGGCATAGGTACAGATGAAAACAAACTGTATCACACGGGTGACTTTTCCCAGAGCCCGCTGGATTATTCAAGAGACGGGAGCAAGTACCCGGAATATTTGACCAAATATAAACTTTGGCAGGCCGAGTTCATGAATCAGGATACCGCTGACGGGTCGGCCGGTGCCTATACTCAGCGGTACGGCAATCAGAATATTAATGACGCTGTACGCTGGTCGAATCTTATGACCAATATGTTCAACAGCAATCCGGGCTTTAACGGCTTTGTCTGGTGGAGCATGTGGGATAGCAACGGTGCAGACGGCTCTGACCTGATCCGTTTTGTCACTACCAACTCTCAGCAAGAGCCGGGGCGTATCAGTACATTAACGGGTGAATATCGCCTGTTCAAGCGCTTTTACGGCTACGGGCATTTCTCCCGGTTTATGAATCCCGGCGATGTCCGGTTTGATGTGACGCGTAATCCGGCAGCTGATATCAATGTTACCGGGTTCAAGAACCCGAATACCAATGATTACTCGATTACGGTTTCCAATGCCAAAAACGATGACAGCATTCAGCCGCTAGAATTCAGCTTGAAGGACTTTCCAGCGGGTACCAATAGTGTAACTGTGTTCCGTACTTCCGGAAGCGAAAATATGAAGAAGCTGGCGACGATTCCGGTTACGAACGGCAAGTTCGTTATTAACATCCCATCCGCCAGCATTGTTACCATCGTTCCGTCACAAGGGACATTCGCCACATACAGCGGACTAGACGGAGAGCGTGATATTTTCTCTACCCTGGAAGCAGAAAGCAATGATAACAATGTGCTAGGAGACAGTGCGGGAAATGCGGGACGGGACAATGAAGCCGTAACACTGGCTGATGGCCGGTACCTCGCCTATAAAAACCTGAATTTTGCCGATGGCTCCGCTAACGGCGGTGTTGTCCGCAGGCATTTGCTGTATCTGACTGCCCAGACGAAATCAGTAGAGGGAGGAAAGCTTGTCGCTTATGTTCTTCCGTTAGGCACAGCAGTGAGCAGCGAAGCCGATGTCCTGTCCAAGGGGACACGTGTAGCGGAGATCATAGTACCGGCCAATGATATGTACGGCAAGTATCAGGATATGGTTGATACGGGTGATCTGAGCGCCTATGGCCATAAGGATCTGTACATTGTTGCCGAACCGAACGGAGCTGACGGTACAATCACCGTTGACCGCTTCCTGTTCGGAGCAAATGATTCCGACTGGAGCATTGCCGCTAATAATTCGACAGTAGCCATTCCGGGGAACCTTCTGCAGAATGGAGATTTCGATACAGCTACCGCCTCCAATACAGAGCATTGGTCCACTGGGCGCTACAACAATGGAACCTTTGAACAGGCTGTCACTGGACCGGTGTTAACGGCTGATATCATCCAGAGCTATTCGGGCCTGTCCCGTTACCTGAAAAACAATGCCACTTCGAAGGTTGCCGGATCCGGAAAAATAACGGGACGCATCGACGCTGCCGGGCAGTATGACGGCATGTGGCAGGATGTTACCGGTAAGCTCAGCAAGGGAGAGAGCTATAATTTCAAGGGCTATTTCCTCTCGATGATGAGCCGGCCGGAGAGCTATGATCTCGCTGCGGAGAATCCCGGTGATGTGGAGGCTGCGCTGGTGTACTATGACCAGAACGGCAATCAGCTGGGCATAACCCCGATTAATGGCCGGGATATGCCTGAGCCGTATGCAGCCCGTGAGGCTGGTGATCCTGCTTATTGGAACAATGGCAAGTTTAACGGACGCATCCTGGAAGGCGGACCACTTGCTTTAAGCTCCTTCCAGCCTGTAGACGTTAAGGTCGCAGACTGGCATGAGACGCCAAACCGGCCGTTTACCTACGACGAACCGGCAGGTACTGCCAAGGTAGTGCTGGCAGTCTATGCAAAGGATGCCAACATCCTGTATGCAGATCAGCTGTCGCTGACTCCAGAACTGGTAGCGTCATACAGTATCTTTATCGACGGCATTCAGCCTTCCAATTTCGATCCTGCCAAATATGAATACACCTATACTGTGTCCGGAAATGCCATACCGGAGGTTAAGGCAGTTTCCAGTGATCCTTCAGAACTTATTAGTATTTCACAGGCAGACAGTGCGCAGGGAACAGCAGTAGTCCGGTTTATAAAAGGTGAAAAGGTTAAGACGTATAAAATTTACTTCAGTACAAACGAACTGATTTCATTTGCAGAGGGTCTTCCGGCAGGCTGGGAAATTATGAATCCGGCGGATCCGCAGACTGCCTTAAGCTATAGCACTGAAGGTGCCACGATTAAGACACTCAAAGGCGATACTGAATATCCGGCCAGCCATAATATGCTGCAGTTTCCGGGTACTGCTGAAGGCAACTGGACGCTGACAGCAAAGCTGGTTGTGGATATACCGCTGAATGATTCGTCCATGGGTGAGAATTCGCAGGCCGGACTTGGCATCAGCCGGGTTTCAAGCGGCGAGTTCTACCGGATCAATGCCAGAAAGGTAAGCACGAATATTAAAGTCAATAATTCGGGCAAAACAGGCAGCACCTCCTTTACCAACAACACCAATCAGACCAATTTGAGCGGGGTGAATTATTTCCTCCGTATTGTAAAAGAAGGGAATGTGGTTCAAGGGTATTTTTCAACCAATAGCGGCTCCAGCTGGACGGCTATGGGCAGTCCGTCAACCTATACCCCTGAATTTTTTAAGGATGCAAGAGTACAATTGTACGGAACCAATACCAGTGCCTCTACCGATTTCCAGGTAACCTTCTCCAATGTGAATCTGATCAAGACATCAGGGGGGGCCGGCGAGGTCAGTCCGGATCAGCTGGCGGTAGAAGAAGCAGCGGCGCTGATCGGCACCCGAATTACAGTTCCGGATACTGCCGGTGATGAGGCAGCAGCACTGAAGATTAAAGCGCAGGAATATCTGAATAACCATGCAGAGCTGAAGGCGCTTGGAGTGAACGCTGCTCTTGCCTATCAGAATGGGGAATTCTCACTGACGCTGTCAAAGGGCAGAGCCAGTGTATTCATCAGTCCGTTAACCATTGCGGCGGGTATGAAAGCCGTAAGGGATTTTGAGGATCAGACGCTTCAGGGCTTCCAGCCCAAAGGCAGCGCAGGCGTGACACTTACGCCTGTCAAAGAGGCTAACCATACTCCAGGCGGAGCTTATGCCCTGAAGGTAACCGGCAGAACAGCCAGCTCCGACGGCCCGTCCGTTCATGTGAAGGATATGATCAAGGCCGGTAATGAATACAATGCATCCGTATGGGTCAAGCTGATTGACCCGGCAAGCGCCCAGCTGAAGCTGACCGCACTGGTCAATGCTCCTGTGCCTTATTACATCAGTCTTTCCACCCAAACAGCAAATACTACCGGTGATTGGGTCAAACTAGAAGGCACCTACCGTTATCTGCACGATGATGTCACTCTATTTATAGAAAGCCCTAACAGCGCTACGGCATCGTACTACATCGACGATTTCAGCTTCAAAGAGGCAGTTCCGCCGGCATGGGGTGAGGGAAGTAAGCTTGAAGCTTCCGATCTTACAAGCACTGGAGTCACTTTGTCGTGGCCGGCAGCTGCAGATGAAACCGGAGTCACCGGATATCGGATTTACACGGGGGCTGATCCAGAACCGGTTGCTGTGAGCGGGGATCAGCTTACTGTATCAGGGGACGTATACCGTTATCAGCTTACCGGATTGCTTCCGAATACTTTGTATACCTTCAAGGTTGAAGCAGGGAATGCAGCCGGCAACTGGAGTACGAACGGACCTTCCGTCACGTTAACGACCTTGCCGACCTCCGATACCACACCGCCGGTATGGCAGGAAGGCAGTAAACTTGAAGTTTCTGGGGTAACAGATACGGGATTGACCTTAACATGGTCAGCAACAGCAACCGACGAAAACGGAATCTCCGCTTACAGAATTACTAACGGAGTTGACGACAAACCGGTTACAGTTACCGATGCCGTGTACACGGAGACTGTATCCGGAGCAGTATACCTTTATCAGGTCAAAGGCTTAACACCGGATACGAAGTATACATTTACAGTAGAGGCCGGGGATACCGGCGGGAATTGGAGCACCGGCGGACCTTCCGTTTCAGCCGCTACACTGCCTGCTGCGGATACTGCCCCGCCGTCATGGCCGACAGACAGCAAGCTTGAAGCTTCCGGGATAACCACTTCCGGACTAACACTGACATGGACCAGTGCAGGAGATGATACGTTGGTAACAGGCTACAAGATCTACAGGGGAGCTGAGGAGATCGTAGCGCTGCCTGGAACGGCGCACCGCTACGAGGTGTCCGGGCTTTCGGCAGGTACCGGATATGTATTCACGGTTCAGGCCGGTGATGCGGCAGGAAACTGGAGCACTGACGGTCCTCGCCTTACCGTCACCACACTGAGCAACAGCGGCGGGCCATCGGGTCCAGAGCCGACACTAACACCGACACCGACACCGACACCAACATCGGCACCGGCATCTACACCGGCACCGACAGCGACACCGAGCGCAACACCTTCGCCAGCATCAACGCCGGCACCTGTACCATCTAGCGGATTTAAAGATATTGACGGCAAATATAGCTGGGCTTCAGAGGCTATAGATGCGTTGTATGCGAAGGGCGTCATAAAAGGAACATCCGAGACGGCCTTTAGTCCGGGAAAGAACATCACTAGAGCGGACTTTGTAGTACTGCTTGTGCGTGCTCTCGGCCTTGAAGCTGAAGCTGGTTCCAATTTTGCGGATGTCAGTCAAGGCACCTACTATTATGAAGTGCTTGGGATCGCCAAGAAGCTGGGGATCATTAATGGAACGGACGGCAATACCTTTAATCCGAAGGGTGAAATCTCCAGGCAGGATATGATGGTCATTGCAGCCAGGGCAATGAAGACAGCCAATAAATTAACTTCAAGTGGCAGCGCCAGCGACTTAAACAGCTATACAGACGGCACTAAGGTTGCGAAGTATGCCATCGAGAGTGTAGCAGCTCTGGTTAAGGAAGGAATCATTCAAGGAGACGGCAAGTCCATTCATCCAAACGGAACAGCTACGCGAGCGGAAGCGGCTGTAATTATTTTCCGAATTCAAGAGTAAGTATTAAATTATAAGTTAAAATAACCCTCTCATGCCATTCAATGTAAAATGACATCTATTAGATGCACTTTAACATTGTTTGGGAGAGAGGGATTAATTTTAATTAATAGCTTCATCAAATACGTACAATTTCAACATTTTAACCACATAACCTCCTTTTAAAATTAAGACAAATAGAAGAAAGCATACTAAAAAGGAGGAAGAAATATGGCATGGTCTTGGATACGGATGGTGGTTGTTCCATTGAGTTTGGGGACTATGGTGCTTGGAAAAAACGAAAAAAAGAATTCCTATAATAAGATGGCGGAATCCGACTGAAATCTTCATTCCGATTACTTTGAATTAATGGTTCAAAATGAGCGTCTAAAAAAAGAGCTTGAAGACTTAACTGTGATCCGGTAAAGTATATTTACGCTCCTTCTTATTCAGTAGAAGGGGCCTTTTTTATCAACAGAATGTGAACGATTTCTGCTTAGGTTACTTGGCAACAAACAAACAACATAACAACAAATGTAGGAAAACAAGAACATAGTCCCATTAGAACCCGCGCCTGGCGTGGGTTTTTTGTTTTAAGGGATCAAGTTCTTGTCCTTTACTCAGGACAAGAACTTGATCCCATTGCCGATAGTGGACAAGAACATGGTACTATTGCCAATTTGATAAATATCAAATAACACTTGTCTCAAAAGAAAATATAGACTGATGGTTTAGCCATTGTATCGTAGCTGCTAATTTCAAAACCCCTTCCTTTGTATCCTTGCTGTGTTGCCATAGAAGAAATTTGTACTGTATCAAAGTAATCTCTTTTTTTAATTTCTCCTACAAATATAAAATCGTGTGAAGGATAGTCATTAGAACCTTTTCTAGGTTTAAAGTGAAAACTGTCGAAAATATATCGAAACGGCATATTGTAAAAAAAATGAGGGGAGAACTCCTTGCGACTCAGTAGATTGAAATGTGCTCTAATCATAATTTGTTATTTGGCATCAAATCAAACAGCATATGCTAAAACGAATGCAGACCAATATAGATTCATACTTACCTTGTTAACGCCCGAAATACAAAAGCAATTAGACATTTATTACAAAGATAAACTGAATGAAAAGCTGTGTTTGACCCATTGCTTGATCCATTGAACGTATTGGTTAGGTATAAAGATTCCCATATCATGAGTCTGTAAAATATATTGTGTAAACTCTCAAACCCATTAAAATGAAAGTAAGAGAAAGGTTGGGGAGAACACATGGGACTTTGGTCAAAACAGCAACTTCGGGAGTTCATTAAGGAGAACAATCTTGTCACTGCACAAGATGCACAAAATGCCTTGAAAGACCTGTTTGCAGAGACGATTCAGGAGATGCTGGAAGCCGAAATGGATACCCATTTGGGCTATGGAAAACATGAGGTGAAGGCAAAGCTCACTCCAAACAGTCGGAATGGGAAGAGCCGTAAAACGGTAGTCAGTGAGTACGGCGAACAGGAAATCACCATTCCTCGGGACCGGCTGGGTGAGTTTGAGCCCTTGGTCGTCAAGAAGCATCAATCCAATGTAACCGGCATCGAAGAGCAAATCATCGCCTTATACGCCAAAGGAATTAGCACCCGGGAAATCCAGGATCATCTGGGACAAATGTATGGCATTGAGGTCTCTCCTACACTTATTTCTAATGTCACGAACAAGATCGTACCTCTCATTAAAGAGTGGCAGAATCGGCCTCTGCAAGGCGTTTACGCCGTTGTCTATCTGGATGCGATCCACTTCAAAGTGAAGCAGGACGGGGCCATTATCAACAAGGCCGCCTACATGGTCATTGGCATTGATCTGGACGGAAACAAAGACGTGCTGGGTATGTGGATTGGGGAGAATGAGTCCTCCAAGTTCTGGCTGAGTGTGCTGAATGAACTGAAGAATCGCGGGGTTCAGGACATTCTCATTATCTGCGTGGATAACCTCTCCGGGTTCTCTCAAGCGATTGCTGCCTGCTATCCCCAAACGGAGATCCAGAAGTGCATTATTCACCAAATACGCAGCTCCACACGGTACGTATCGTACAAGGATATTAAGAAGGTAACCGCCGACTTAAAGCCGATTTACAAGGCAGCTACCGAGGAAAGTGCCTTGCTTGAGCTCGACCGTTTTGAGGAGGTATGGGGAGCAAAATACCCACTCATTATCCGTTCTTGGCGGACAAATTGGGACGAACTCGCGACCTTTTTTAAGTACCCGCCTGAGATCCGCAAACTGATCTACACGACCAATATGATTGAAAGCTACCACCGCCAACTTCGTAAAGTGACAAAGGGAAAAAGTATTTTCCCCACGGATGAGGCCCTGCTTAAAATGCTATATCTCGCCACCGTGGACGTCACTCGCAAATGGACAGGCCGTGTCCAAAACTGGGGCCAAATGCTGCTCCAGCTTTCGGTCTTTTTCCCAGACAGGGTCGGTCAACACTTGCGTTAGATTCGCGACTTCCCCCTCGGGGGAATCTGTGCTTAAAAGAGTTTACACAAAATTATTGACAGACCCCATATCATTGCGAATGTAACAGTTTTTATACTGTATCATAGCACGGCAACCTTTAAGTAAGTATAGCCTTACTTTTTTAAAACACTTCCTCCGAAAAGAAAGCGCTTTTCCCATTGAGTACCCTCAATCGTACCGATTCGAACTCCACCCGATTTTTTTGAGTAGGTTTGTAGGATTTTTCCGTTTCCCAAATAGATTCCATTATGAGTAATTCGTGATGTATTTCTATTAATTCCTTGATAATCTGAAGCTTTATTTCCACGGTAAGACATAAAGAACATAATATCTCCAGGCTTTAGGCTTTTCCAATTTGTTGTATAAGACCCTTTGCTCTTGATGTAGGCACCTTGAGTTCTCGAATTAGAGGGTAAAGTGATTCCTGCCCCTTCAAGATAGGCTTGTCTAACGAAATCAGAGCAATCAAAGGTTCTAGTATTACTTCTACTGGATCCAAATTCATACGGGGTACCTAAGTATGTCATTCCTTTGGAGATGATACTATTCCTTACAGTACTTATAGACTCTTGCGAAGTATAACTAGCTGCGGATGACGTCGTCGATTGCACACCGAATATACTGATTGCCAGAGAGGTAGAAAGCAATAAAATGGAAAAATTCTTTTTCATGATAGACTTCCCTTCGTTTGTTTTTTGTGAAACTGACGTCATCCTATCACAGGATTCAAAGAATTGTTTAGGCGTAATATTTGGAATGTTAATTAAGATGTTTTCCCACAAAAAACACATACTTAACACATAAATGATAGTTAAAATTAAAAACACTTAGAGAAATGGCATGTACATTTAGCTATATTTTTAGGGAAGTCTTAACAAGTAAACTTCATGGAGATGAACAATATGAGAAAAAAGTGGATGAATGTCCTCACCGTAGCCATTTTAAGTGTTAGCATTACTGCCTGTGGATCGGCGCAAAAGAATAATTCAGATGCGACTCCATCTGCAACTACTGCAACAAATGCTGAATCTACTACCGGTACCTCGAATTCCCAAAATAGCTCACCAGTGATTTTATATACTGCTGATGAAGGTGGTAGTATTACTAAAATTGATGCAAACACATACAAAGTCATTAAGTCGATCGATATTGACGGTTCGGTTCATAACGTACAAATTTCACCCGATGGGAAAACGGTAGGAGTTACAGTGGTTCCTACTATGGGGGAGATGGAAGAGGGAGCAGAGAACGCGCAAAGTGAACATGAAATGAATGGGTATGCTTATTTTTTTAGCACATCATCAGACGAACTAATTCGAAAAGTTGAGGTCGGGGCTCATCCGGCTCATATTGTGTTCACAAATGATGGGAAGTATGTATTGGTTACGAATAATGAAGGAAACGATGCATCTGTAATTGATGCCAAGTCCTTAAAAATAGTAAATTCCATTCCAACCGGAACGGGACCGCATGGATTTAGAATATCCACAGACAGCAAATATGCCTTTATAGCAAATATGGCCGAAGACACGGTAAGTGTGTTGGACTTGGATGCTATGAATGAAAAACAAAAAATCAGTGTAGGTAATACACCTGTAACGACGGGAATCACGAGTGATGGAAAAATCCTTGTCGTTCCATTAAACGCAGAAAATGCAGCCGCTGTAGTAGATTTGGATTCTTCTAACATTACAAAAGTGCCTGTCGGTAATGGCCCTGCTCAGGTATACATTTCTGCTGATAATAAATATGCCATAATAGCGAACCAAGGTACAGAAGAAAATCCGTCACATAGCATTTCAAAAATTGATCTCGTGACAAAACAAGTAACAGCAACGACTGAGACAGGCACAGGGGCGCATGGTGTAGTCATCAACCCGGATGGCAGCAAGATCTTTGTGACGAATATGTTCGATAACACCGTAACAGTGATCGATAATGAAACAAATCAAGTGATTACAACAATCAACGTAGGCGCGACTCCGAATGGTATCAGTATTACTCCATAACGAGGCTAAGGAGGAAATGATTTGAGAGTAATCTTATTCGAAGTTGCAGGACTTTCGATTAGATCCTATGGCGTAATAGTAGGGTTGGCAGTGCTACTTGCGATAGGTGTTGCATATTATTTAGCTCGAGGGACCAACTATCAAAAACATATATTGAATCTAGTCTTCTACGTAATATTTAGTGCAATAATCGGCGCAAGAATATGGCATGTATTCTTTTTTCAGTGGGGTTATTATTCAAAACATTTGGGGGAAATATTCGCGATTTGGAATGGTGGCATTTCAATCCAGGGAGCGTTAATAGGTGGTTTTATTGCGGCAGCTTATTATGCGCGGAAAGAGAAGATTTCTTTTTGGGGACTTGCGGATATTCTAGCGCCGGCAATCATATTTGGACAAGCTGTCGGCCGAATTGCCTGCTTTTTAAATGGAGATGCATTTGGGGCCCCGACCGGGACTGGCTTCGGAATTGTTTATCCAGAAGGGACTATAGCTTTCGAGCGCTATGGTTCAGTTCCGTTATGGCCTGCTGAAATATGGGAAGGTCAGCTTGACTTAATCGTCTTTGGTATTCTTCTAGTCTTGAAGAATATAAAGTTGCCTAAAGGTGGACAATTTTTAAGTTATAATATTATGTATGCCCTGGTCCGGTTTTCTATGGAATTTCTGCGTGGAGATTCACCGCGTTATGCGTTAGGCTGGACAGCAGGTCAGTGGACGAGTATGAGTATTCTTGTTATTTCTCTGTCTGTGTTCCTTTATTTCTTCACAAGGAACCAGGTGAAAGAGACAGTACATAGGGTGTAAGGTGCATGAGTGGAAGAGAACATCCTTTGTGCTTATCGCATAGCTATTTTGGATCTACCATATAGGTAGTGTTGATATCATTGATATAGCTCCGCAAGTAACTAGTAGTCATTTGCCTGGGGTGAATGGATTAAAACCGGCTCTGCCGTGTTCTTCAGTTATGGCGGAGTACAGTTGTATCTGCCACCATGGGAACGCCATGGTGGCTTTTTTTTATATAAGGCCAACTCTTCATATTACCACTTTAAAACTGTCTGGTAGCTATCTTATGTGAACATTGAACCCGATCCTCAAAGATTAATGATTTGTATGGTTCGTATTCTGAATCGTTTTTTGTAAACTTAGCGGCTTCGCTTGTTCAGGATCGTTATGATTTGCAACGGTGACATATACCATAAGGACTGTTGAAATGAAGAGGAACATGAATAGCGGTGAACTCAAGACCTTAAAAGTACCTTCGATTACGTTCTCGCTAGATAAGCGCTGCAACAATAAAGTGTGGGCAAATTGCAAGAATCCGGATACGACCATAAAAAAGAATAGAACATCTTTCCATTCTGATTGAGGAAACATTTGTATCAGCATAACCCCCATTAATCCGGCCATCATCCCAGACGATGCTCCGTTTAAGAACGCCCCCAAACCCATCAGTCCTCCTATTATGCTTCCAGAAAAGATCCCTAGAAGGACACCTAACACCAAAGATTGAACAGGGCCGGCAATATAGAGGCCGCTCAAAGTACCGCCTCCAAAACCAACAATCATCCCGACTACCATAGGCGAAACCATTCGAATCGATTCTGTAACTGTCGCCTTAAATCGCAGGATAATGACAAAAGACCAGACCAAAATGAAGATATAAAAAACAACTGCAAGTCCTAAGGATGACACTTTAATCCCTCCTTTTAATGTGAGTTTGGTTGAATAAGCTACTTGTAAAGCGTGTCCTCTACCTACAAACAGTGATATGAGAAAGGATTAAAATGTATTCTCCATTAAAAGCCCATAAATGCTACATAAATTCCACAAGGATCTCTTGTACCATGGAGTTACAGGAGGCGAAAAGAAAAATGAATGCGAAATTATTAACTGGCTTGGGTGCTTTTATATTGACGTTGGGAATCGGTTCCGCAGTATACGCTACAGGAGTTGATTCCGACATCTCCAAAGGGGATGTTTCTTCCAAGCAAGAGGTAGCTCAGCAGGAGACGTATTTTCACCATATGGCGAACATGAACGATACAATGAACGATGAAGTTATGACGGATATGATGAGCAATACCGATATGTCTGAAATGATGAAGCAGCCAGGCATGGACGAAATGATGAATGGACTTGATATGGAAAAAATGATGGAAGATAAAGACATGAGTGAAATGATGAAAAAACCGGATATGGTGGACATGATGGAAGGTACCACAATGGATGAGATGATGCGGGATTCCAATATGGATGAAATGATGCAAAGAAACCATAGGACAGATATCCCTGGGCAGAGCGTAAGTATTTAATAGACTATATGATTAAAGTTTAAGGAGGTTATTTCATGAGTTGTTGCGGAAACCATAACCAGCATGACAGTCATAACAATCATCATAAAAAAGGCCCAGCCCATCGTCTGATGATGATGATGTGTTGTATACTTCCGATCGTGCTGTTCGTTATTTTAATCATTGCTAATAATGTAAGTGGTTCAACAAGTAATATGCTTGCCTATAGTGTATTGTTGTTATGCCCGCTTTCACATCTCGTACTTATGCCTTTAATGATGCGAAACAAAAAACACTAATTGTACTGCATCAAGTGAGATTTTACCGATTTATTCTGATCAATAACTGTCAGTCTGAGAGATCGCGCACTCCTAAGTTGGGGTGGCGGTCTCCTTTTTTAACTAGCCTTATTAGAGCTATCTTCATGTGAATAACAAAGGTGGAGGAACGAAATGAAGTTATCCAGCAAACTGATTCTATATATAAGCCTTTTCATTTTAATACTCATCGTTTCCTTCAGTACTTATGCCATCGCGAATATGAATGCCCAGGTTACCCACCTCGCAGAACAAAAGATGGTGTCTAACACAAAGTTAGCGACTGCACTGCTAGATGTTAAATTTCCCGGAGAATGGACGCTGAAGGATGGGAAGTTGTTTAAAGGCGAGGTCTCTATAGAGGGAAATCATGACGTTGCTTTGTTCGTTGGAGCATTAACTGGTGATGATATTGTAATTTTTAAAGGCGAGAAGGGTGTAGCTGCATCGTCTAAGGGTAGCCATAATATGAACATCACAGAAATAATACTTGAGTCGAACGTAAAATCCATCGTCTTAGGTGGAAAGTCGTATGTAGGTGAAGCGCATGATGGAACTGAAATGGCGGTCTATGAACCCATTAGATCCTCAGACGGAACTGTAATTGGGGCGTTCCATATTAGTATGGGCAAGGAAATGTATAATCAGGCAATTAGTCGTTTTAAAGTAAAAATGATTGTATTTACGATGATCGGACTCCTTATCGCTTTATTCCTCACCGCTCTTTTCACAAGAAAATTAACCGCACCCTTAAGACAAGTCACTATCATGGCGGAACGAGTTGCATATGGCGATCTTAGTATCACAGATATCCCCGTCACTTCTAAGGATGAGTTGGGTATCCTTTCGAGAGCATTTAATCTAATGACTCATAACTTACATACACTAGTGTCTAAGGCTCAGCAGGCCGCGGATGAGGTACATAAAGTTTCTGGTGTTGTTCAAATGCATATCAATGGCGTAGGAGATTCATCACTTGAGATCGATCGTACCTTGCAATCCATACTCCAAGGTGCATCCAAACAGGTTGAGGGCATGAATCAAAGTATGGAGGCCGTTGAACATATCCAAATTAGCATACAAGAAATCGTTCAAAGGTCATCACAAGTCGCCAGTGCATCGGAAAATATGGTTGTGCATGCGGATCAAGGCAACGATTGGCTTCTAAGCATCATTTCTGTAATCAACCATTTGAACACATCCATCACACATGTAGCTAGTAAAATACAACAATTATCGGATAGCTCAGGCAGTATCGGGAACATTGCGACCGTTATTACCGATTTATCCTCACAGACCCATTTGCTGTCGTTGAATGCTTCCATTGAGGCTGCGCGTGCAGGAGAAGCTGGGAGAGGATTTTCTGTGGTTGCAGATGAAGTGAAAAAACTAGCTGAGCAGTCTGAAAACTCAGCCCAAGAAATAAGAATACTCATTGAAAAGGTTCAACATATCACCAGTGAAGCAGCCGAAGGGATGAACACAAGTTTAGCTCAATTAACAGCGGGGAACCAGCACCTAATCTCTGCAGGGAAATCCTTCGAACAGATCATTATCTCCTCTCAACATGTAGCTTCTCAGAATCAAAATGTATATCAAGCAACAAGACAAATGTCAACAGATTCTCACTACATTTCTGATTCTGTTGCGGATGTGACTACGATTGCCGAACACACTTCTTCTCGTATTCAAGGTGTGGTCCAAACTTCGGATATGCAAAGTCAAATGGTTAACCAGATATCAGGGGCTCTTGAAAACATGTCCCAATCGGTTGACCAATTGCTAAAGTCTATCCGTATCTTCAAACTGTAGCATCATGTACGGCCAATCACTAGACTTACCTTAATGATATATAGAACAAGCCCGTTGATATATACCACGGGCTTGACAGTCTTTATTTGATGGTGCCGTTCAGGAAGTCAAATTCCTATCCCATTAGAAAGACGATCAAGCGAAGCTTATCAATATGAGGCACACTATAATTATCTCAGCTAAAAGCCAATTATCATTTACATGATTTCAAGGGTTTCCGAAGACCGTGACTTCGTCTATCGTGATCAAACTGAGGATCATTGTGGGCTGTAATTAACCACAGTTTCTGCAAAAATTACAAAAGGCAGAGGTTATATACAGGTGCATAAACAAAGAGGTTAAATGAACAGACTAAAAAAGGAGATGAAGTACTTCCTAATCCCCTGTTTACATACAGTAGGGGGGTATGGTATATTGATGGTGAGAGGTGAGGCAAATGGAACAATCAGTGGAACAGACTGCATCTCATGGACATCATCGAAAAAGTCATCATTCTGATCAAACGAAGGCCAATCTAATGACCCGGTTAAACCGGATTGAGGGTCAAATTCGTGGGGTTAAAGGGATGATAGAAAAAGATACCTATTGCGATGACGTTCTAAATCAAATTGCGGCGATTCAGTCGGCTCTCAATAGCGTAGGGAAAATGGTTCTGGAAGGTCATATGAAAAGCTGCGTGATTGAACGAATCCAATCCGGCGAACATGAAGTGATTGATGAGATTCTGGTTACCATGAATAAATTAATGAAATAAACAAACGATATGGAGGAATGAAAGATGAAGAACGAAACATTACATGTAGAAGGAATGTCTTGCGGACATTGTGTAAAAAGTGTTGAAGGAGCCGTTAAAAACATTGGGGCTGATGCAAAAGTGAACCTGGAGAAAAAGACAGTTGAGGTCGTTTTTGATGAATCTAGTGTATCCTTGGAAGCCATAAAGAATGCCATCGAAGAGCAAGGTTACGATGTCGTCTAAGTCCGTAAGCAGCCATCGTCAAGATGGCTCCTTTTTTTCAACACAATGTACCCCCTGGGGGTATGAGGGAGGGATAGATAATGAGTTCAACGATATCTAAAAGTGAGGAGCAAACAACCTTACAGATCACAGGAATGACTTGTGCTGCTTGTGCCAACCGGATCGAGAAAGGATTAAGAAAAATGGATGGGGTGACGGAAGCAAATGTGAATTTCGCCTTGGAACGGGCGACTTTGACGTTTGATCCCAAACGTGCAACCATTCCGCAAATGCAAGAACAGATTGAACATTTAGGCTACGGCACTGTAAAGCAAACCACGGATTTCCAAATCACTGGGATGACATGCGCCGCTTGCGCCAATCGGATTGAAAAGGGATTAAACAAAATGCCCGGTGTTGTAACGGCGAATGTTAATCTTGCCCTTGAAACAGCCCGGGTCGAGTACGACCCAGCGACTGTTACTTTGGAAGACATGCAAAAAAAGGTGGAGCAACTCGGGTATAAGGCCATGCCGAAGGAAGGGCAGCAGGACGCCTCCGCACATAAACAAAAAGAAATCTCTAAACAAAAAAGACGGTTTATCATTTCAGCCCTTCTCTCTTTACCATTACTATGGTCCATGATCAGCCACTTCTCGTTCCTATCTTGGATTTGGATGCCTATGATTTTCATGGACCCTTGGTTCCAACTGATTTTGGCTACACCAGTTCAATTTTATATCGGTGGCCATTTCTATGTTGGTGCGTATAAAGCGCTGCGTAATAAAAGTGCCAATATGGACGTTCTGGTAGCCCTCGGGACTTCGGCAGCATACTTCTATAGCCTCTATTTGACGCTCGAATGGGTTCAAGCCGGTGCGGGGGCTCATGGACCGGAAATGTACTATGAGACCAGCTCTATCTTGATTACACTGGTCATCCTCGGGAAATTGTTCGAGGCTCTTGCCAAAGGAAGAACGTCTGAAGCGATTAAAACACTGATGGGTCTTCAAGCCAAGACGGCATTGGTTGTTCGCGATGGACAGGAAATGACTATCCCTGTCGAAGAAGTCGTGGCCGGTGACATCGTAATCGTAAAACCAGGGGAGAAAATCCCGGTTGACGGCGAGGTGGTGGAGGGGGCTTCTTCCGTAGATGAGGCTATGTTAACTGGAGAAAGCCTGCCGGTTGAGAAAAGAACGGGAGATCCTGTCATTGGTGCAACGATTAACAAGAACGGAGTACTTCGAATTCAAGCGACCAAAGTCGGAAAAGAAACGGCCCTGGCTCAGATTATTAAAGTGGTTGAAGAGGCCCAAGGTTCCAAAGCTCCTATTCAACGTGTAGCAGATGCCATTTCAGGTATATTTGTTCCGATCGTCGTAGCGATCTCGGTTCTTGCGTTTATCGCTTGGTTTGTTTGGATTACGCCAGGAGAGTTTGCAAACGCACTGGAGATTGCGATTGCGATACTCGTCATTGCTTGTCCTTGTGCCCTGGGACTTGCGACACCGACTTCCATTATGGCAGGTTCAGGAAGAGCCGCAGAGTCGGGAATCCTGTTTAAAGGCGGTGAACACCTAGAAGCTACCCACCGCATTAATACCATCATCTTAGATAAAACCGGAACGGTGACAAAAGGCAAACCGGAACTGACTGACGTCGTGGTTTCCGGCTGGATGGAAACAGATCTGCTGGCCCTTGTCGGCGCGGCAGAGAAGAACTCCGAGCATCCTCTGGCTGAAGCTATAGTTGCTGGGATTATCGCTAAGGGTATCCAATTGCCGAGAACGGACACTTTTGAAGCGATACCTGGGCATGGTATTAAGGCAAATGTGATGGGCAAGGAGGTTCTTGTGGGTACGAGAAAACTCATGGCTCAGTTTCAAGTGTCCATCAATCATGCGCAAGATAAGATGGACCAGCTGGAGCAGGCAGGCAAAACAGCCATGCTGATTGCCGTAGATCAGCAGTATGCCGGTATAGTAGCGGTTGCAGATACCATTAAGGAAACCTCGGCACAGGCTGTTAAACGGCTTAAGGACATGGGGATCGAAGTCATTATGATTACGGGTGATAACCAGCGAACAGCTGAAGCAATTGCCAAGCAGGTTGGAATTGCTCGTGTATTGGCTGAAGTTCTCCCCGAAGGTAAAGCAGATGAAGTAAAGAAATTGCAGGCTCAAGGGAAAAAAGTTGCTATGGTTGGAGACGGTATAAACGATGCTCCCGCCCTTGCCATGGCAGATATTGGGATGGCGATGGGAACAGGAACCGATGTAGCGATGGAAGCTGCTGACGTGACGCTCATGCGAGGAGATCTCAATAGTATCCCGGATGCGATCTATATGAGTCGAAAAACAATGGGGAATATCCGGCAAAACCTGTTCTGGGCGCTTGCGTATAATTCTATCGGTATCCCGATAGCAGCGATTGGTTTACTTGCACCTTGGGTTGCTGGAGCAGCTATGGCATTAAGTTCGGTTTCCGTGGTTCTGAATGCGCTTCGGTTGCAGCGTGTTAAATTGTAAACTTATTGTATTAATAATGGGGAGAAAGAGAAGAAGGGTATAATCCAATCATGGATCATGCCATTTCAATCGTCTCCCCTTATCATTTTTAACAACTACAATTTGTGGTTGTAATGTGGTGTGATCTATCTAACTAAGGAGTAAGTACGTTTGAATTTTCATTGGAGCACTATTTCAAAACGAAAGTCCGGTTGTTTACGCAAACATACCCGATGGAGACCCATGATATTTAGCGAGTGTCCTTTGAAAAAAATTAATCGAACGGTTTTTCTACGGGTTCAACAGCTTACGAGGAATATGGCAGTACCCCTCGGATTACGTTAGGATTACCCTTCTGAGATCGAAATCAAATCACTTTTGAGTTTAATGAGAGGCCAATCCCAGTTTCCCTCTTTCTGAGATAATTCCCGTTGAGGCGGCCCAAGGTTAACTGTACGGCATACGGGGAAAAGTGCTAGTTGTCAATGAGCACATCCCATATGTTGCCGGCCGATACTGAGGTCTGCGGTCAGAAACCACTATACATAAATTAGAATAACGAGGCATGACGCTGTTTGTCGTGCATAGCATTCATAAAGTAAATTTCAATCAGGGGATCATTCGCTCTGTAAGCTAATAAGCTGTCTTTACTAATTCATCGTTATCTGCGATTCTAACACCTTTTAGGAATATCTTTAGCAGCTTACAGATAAGATTTTAAGCTACTCCCCCCTAGATGGCTCAGTTTCATAGTAAGTCAAAGGTAATGCTTAGATTCGTTAATCTGAGTACGTATAACTCTGGTCCATAGAGCAATTCAATTGCATTATTAGAAAGCGAAGTCTCCTGACATGTACGTGTATATATTTGCGTCTTTATTTAGATAATAACTAACGATCAAACAACATTCAAATAATGAAAAGAGAGGGAATGAAAATGTTACTTGCCAACTCCGCTACTCCAAAGCACTATACGCATTGTATTGAAGCCTGCCTAAAATGTGCACAGGCTTGCGAAGAATGTTTTTCAGCATGCCTAAAAGAGACTGATGTTCAAGCAAGAACCTCAATGATCAAGATGCTGAACGATTGCGCAGAAATCTGCCTTCAGGCAGCTCAATTAATGAGCAGAGACAGTATGTTTGCGAAGGCAAGTTGCGAGCTGTGTGCCATGGTTTGCGAAGCATGCGCCAAAGATTGTGAAGCGTTTAAAGATGCCCATTGTCAAGAATGCGCAAAATTCTGCCGCGAATGTGCAGAAGCTTGCCGGCAGATGGCAAGAGCGTAACGAGTGCAATGAAACATCGAGCAGGAGTATCTCGAATTCAAGAGATACCCTGCTTTTTTAGGTTAGGTGTATTGGTGTGCATCGGATTTTATTTAAGCAGTTGGAGGGTGTTTTCTCCCTTATGAGCAAAATCACACACAAAACTCAAATAAAGAACACGAATCTTACATATTAATCTCTTAAAATAAAGTCAATCAAAGATTACACATTTAAGAATTCAGAGGAGGAATAAGGCAATGGCATGGTCATGGAATCGGGTATATATAGTGCCGTTAAGTATAGGATCGGTTTTGTTTGGGGAAAAGACAGTGAATAAAGTAATCTCTAAACAAATAGAAACGGATTGGACCATTCACGCAGACTATTTCGAGGCAGCGGTACAGAATGAACAATTAAAACGAGAACTTTCCAGCTTACGCTAAGTTTTATAAAATGATCATTATGAAAAAAGGAACTGATCCCATCAGTTCCTTTTTGCTTTAACAAGTACAGATGTTCGAAATGGCGTCGAGCGCTTCAACCGATTTTCCGTATTTGCACATGGCGTTACAGTCGTTTCGTAAATCCGAAAAACGAATGTATGAGATAGGGCCGCACTGCGTTTGTTGCAAAGAAGGACGAAGCAGTTGTGCACGCACTTCTTTTTCCCGTTTATCCGGGCAAATCAGATACAACCTGGACGTTGCATTTCCTACGGATAATGATAAGTCATGCAGCCTGAGAATGCCGGAGTAGATGGAGGTGCTCTTTTCAACTTCAAATCCCGATACAATCTCATTATGTTCATTGAGCCAAAGAACATCGATAAAAGCGATTGTATCCGCAATAGATTTAGGGAGATCCATGGCTGGAAATACAGAAAGAGAATACCGCCCTAGAGGCTCGTCCTGCCATTGTCTCTGATGATCGTTCTGGGCGATCCAGACGTTGTACCCAAAGGACCGTCCCAGTCTCGCCAAATACAGCTGCATTTCGGAATGTTCACTTTCTTCGTTAGTATCATTCAGCACCTCCAGATGCCGCTTATACCGCCCCTTTTCCCGTTTCTTTTCCTCCTCTTGAAGAAACGCCTCAGCATTCCCGCTAACAATCAAGCGCCCGGTGCCTATTTCAAACAATAAGCCGGAAATGGCGCCCAGGTCCTTGGATAAGGATGAGCGGTAAGCCGTGTTGATGTCCATCAATGTCTCGCGCATCTCCAAGTAAGCCGGCCAGGAGCCGAGCTTTATCTTACGATCCAGCAGGGAGTTAAACCCATTCACGATGGCTGTGTTGAACGGGGGGAAAAGTGTAGGATGCAAAAAATACAAGATATTAGCTACCGCAGGACCAAGGCCTTTGATATGGTATTGATCCAGTTTCACAATCTCGGTCAACAATTGTTTTTCGTCAGAGGCTTGTAACACGGCCTTCAAAAAACGGCCAAAAGCCAGCTGGTTCTCTTCATTTTCATAAATGTCGGGAATACGCAGTTTAGGTTTCCAGTAAAACGCGTGTGCAGCACCTTCAAAAACTTGTTTTTGTTCACAAATCGCCGCAAGAACATCCTCCAGTGGAGAGCCCTCAAAGTCGTTTCCAAAAACTCGTGCCTCAATCGCTTTTATAACATCGTTCACACCGGTTTTAATGGTCCGAAAAGCCTTTAACCGATCGCTGTTGTTTAAAAACCAGGTGTGGTATACCGATTCCTGATCAGTTTTATAATCCAAAATAAGCTGCTGTAACTCTCGGTTCATGTCGAAGTCGCCCCCATATTCAAATCATATCTAGGATTATAATGTCGATTTAACAGAGTTGCTGTGCGATTTGTTCGTTATAAAAACATGTTATGCCCATCAATTCTACATACTTTCCCCAAAGTCAGTTGGTATCCTTAGGCTACATCAAAGA
This sequence comes from Paenibacillus tianjinensis, assembly GCF_017086365.1. NCBI lineage: Bacteria > Bacillati > Bacillota > Bacilli > Caryophanales > Paenibacillaceae > Paenibacillus > Paenibacillus tianjinensis. The sequence goes on from NZ_CP070969.1 coordinate 3,047,793, forward strand.
AAACAAATAACATTAATATTAAAGGAGCCATTCCTGTAATGAATTAAATTGAGGTTTGAACAAAAAAAGCGCCTCCTGTATGCTGGGTCTCGAATGCAGTCACATTCATGCCCGAATTAAAAGGAGTACGCTCACTATGAAGTATAAACAATCGAAGAAACAGAATCAACGAATCATTCGAATTTCCGAAAATACCCTTGTGGTCGGCGCAGATATCGCCAAAGAAACCCATGTGGCCCGCGCTATCGATTTTCGCGGGATTGAACTGGGGAAGGATTGTGTGTTCTCCAATACCCGTACCGGGCTAGAGCAACTGGTTCAGTGGATGAAGGAGCTTCAGCGGGAGCATGCCAAGAGCGACGTCCTCTTCGGCATTGAGCCCACCGGACACTACTGGTTTACACTGGCGGAATATTTAGGGCGGCAGGGCATTCCTTTGGTCATTGTGAATCCCCATCACGTACACAAAAGTAAAGAACTTGAAGACAATTCACCCACCAAAAACGACTATAAAGATGCCAAAGTCATTGCTGATTTGGTGCGAAACGGGAAGTACAGCGAACCTAAACTGCCGACGAGCGTTTACGCCGACCTGCGGATTCTCATGAATCTTCGGGAGAAAATCATGGTGAACTTCGGACAGGTGCAAAGGCGGGTGCAGAACTGGCTGGATCGCTTTTTTCCGGAGTACACGCAGGTATTTAAAGACTGGGAAGGCAAGGCTTCACGCATTACGCTTGGCGAGTTTCCAACGCCAGGTGAAGTCGTAGAGATGGGCACAGAGGCCATTGTACAGCGGTGGAAGAAAGACGTGAAACGAGCCGTAGGAGCCAAACGAGCTCAGTACCTCATGGAAACGGCGAGAAGTTCCATCGGTCTAACCGAAGGACTTCCTGCAGCAAAAATAGAGATTAAAATGCTTCTGGAACAGTACGAAATGTTCGCAAGACAACTCGAAGAGATTCTGGCCGAGGTGGAGCGTCTACTTTCTCAAATCCCAGGAACGGAGGAGATGCTCACCGTGCCGGGCGTGGCCGTGGTCACCTTGGCGGGGTTCCTGGCGGAAGTCGGGGATCTGAGCGGTTACGAGCATGGACAGCAGATTATTCGGCTCGCCGGACTGAATCTCAAAGAGAACAGTTCAGGAAAGAAAAAAGGCAAATCCAGCATTACCAAACGTGGACGCGCAAGGCTAAGGGCCCTGCTGTTCCGGGCAGTGATGCCCATGGTAGCAAAGAACGCCGAGTTTAAGGCGCTGCACCAGTACTTCACCAAACGAAGTCAGAATCCACTGAAGAAAAAGCAATCCATTGTGGCGTTGTGTGGGAAACTCATACGTGTCCTGCATACGCTGGGCACCAAGCAAATTCCGTACGATGCAAACGACGTTTTAGGGCCGGTACGTCAGGCCCAGTTACAGATGGCAGCTTAAGAAAAACCGAAATCACGTTTCTCACCGGACTGAAATGACCAAAGACAATGGAAGCACGGAGCAGCCGTAGGTTTTTCACCATAAGGGCAAAGACCCTGTAAAGGAGCAAGAAACGGCGTCCACCTTTTGAGAGGCAGAACGAAGGAATGTAAGGGCAACGACCCCGCGTGACATGGGAGGGTAAGCCGTCAAAAGAAGGTGTGGATATCCAAAGTGCGATCAGTGGAAGTATCCATGGGCTGGGGACAAGGTTCCCCAATCTCTATTCCCGCCACCGGCTCCACCAGAAAATATTGTCATCCTTACATGACTTCTCCAGCCCTCATCAAGTCAATGGCTGAAAATCTAAGAACGAGTGAGTAAACGAGAGAAAATATTAATTTATAGTGGGAGTGATAACGAATGGCTGGCTGTTGTCAGACACCTCTCAAAAAGCCAACAACGCCTACTCAATGTCCTGTTTGCAAACAAAAGGGGAAAGGTGTTCAATTGATTACCCTCAAAGCATTGCTTAAACCAAGAGCTTTAGAAACTATTCACACTGAATCGACTTACACTTTTTGTACTAATTCAGTCTGTGAAGTTGTCTATTTTAGCGATGTGCAGACCTTTGGCAAAGATATGCTCAAAGTCTCGGTGTTCCAAAAAGACGATGCGTTGGATGTACCTGTTTGTTATTGCTTTGGATGGACAAGAGAACGTTTATTAGGTAGCGTCAAGAAGTTTGTGTAAAAGAGTAGAAGTAACTCCTCGGAATGTGCAGTAGTGCGAGAATTCCACCTGCAAATGACAGTAACGTATAGCTGGAATGGCCACAACCATACCGGACATTATTCCCCCAAATGCTCCTCCCAAAGCAATCAAGACATCTACAGAACCTTGTGTTTTTGCGCGATTGGATGGAGTCGTTGAATCCACAATGAGTGCTGTACCGCTAATTAGACCGAAGTTCCATCCTAATCCAAGCAAAGCAAGAGCAATGATCAGAACCGACAAAGAATCAGCAGGGGCAACAGCAGCAAGAATACCCGCGCCAAAAAGTGTTACGCCAGCTGCAAATGCCATTGCAGTTCGTCCAATCTTATCTACGAGAATCCCTGTGATTAAAGAAGGAAGATATATAGAACCAATGTGGATGACAATCACCAGCCCGACCTCACTTAACCCATGCCCATAATGTCTCATATGTACAGGTGTCATTGTCATCAACCATGACGATCTGCGTTAAAATCATTACGGTTGCCCCAACGATTACTCCGCGCTTATTCTTGGCTAGGCTTCCCGAGTGCTCTTCTGAGAGATCGCCCCATCTACTTTTTTCTGGCTGCTACTGCATTTGCAACGAGAAGAGGGTCAGGACGAAGAAAAGCTAAAAGCACTAAACCGGCAAGAATGTAGGCTGCAGCTCCAAGAATAAAAGGGCAAGCCAGAGCAGGGACTCCAAGTGCCACAGCAAAGCGGCCCATAGGTTCAACCAGATTTGGACCTGCGACAGCACCAAGGGTGGTTGATACCATTGCGATACTAACCGCTGTCGCACGCTTGGTGGAACTCGCTAGGTCTGTACCTGCATAACGTGCCTGTAAATTTGTTGCAGTTCCTGCACCATAAATGAGCTGTGAAAGGAAGAAAAATACAATATTATTCGTATATACTGCAAGCACAACTCCAACGGCACCTATGCCACCGGTCAAGAACCCACTAGCAAGACCCAGACGTCGTCCATAACGTTGGGAAAGTTGTCCGACCAGTAATCGAGATGTCAAGTGTATTGAATCGTGAAGTGACGGGACACCTAATTATTCAATCTGATTACTTACTAACTCACCAGTGGTCTTAACAAAGCTCAAGTGAGGCAATCTATTCACAAATTATTTAGTGGTTCAAATGATGTAGCACTACTGTATTTTTATGGATATGGAGTTGTAAATTTATCAGGTGGTAATATTGCACAACTAGGAGAAGGGAAGAGGGCACTGTACTGACGGCCAGTAGATCATATGAGCGGCAGTAGAACTAAAGGGTGCTGGAGTTTTAAGGTAAATTGGAGTTTGGTTTAATTCTCCTGAAGAAGAACATAAACCTGATCCTTCGTATGAATTTATAAGTGGAAGTCCTATGCTGCCAATGTTCAGATATATAAGGAACTTCAAAAGTTAGTATCGGTCGGACTCGTAAAGCCTTTTTTGCAGCAAGGAATTCGAAGTCATGTAGATTAACAGCTATGGGATATCAGTAATGGCGATTGGTTAATGATGGTAAGGTTTAAAGTGACAAAACTTATTGCTAGCTCACTAGGCTTGAGTTTATTAATGTACGAAAAGAGTCGATCAATTCAATTGGTCGACTCTTTTCTGTTAGTCAAGCAACCTATATAAGATAAGGACAATCCAACAAAAATAATTCTTTACAAAGTGCCCACTGTATCATATATTCTAACCAAGATAAATGTTTCCTCAAGGAAACATTTTTAGATTAGGGGTAAAATGATTTTAATTTAAACCATTTTGCCCTAAGGAAAGGTTTTAACTTAAATTAACTCGGAGGTGAATAGGAATGTCTTCTAATAATAAGCAGAACTTATCAAGAAGAAGTATTTTGAAAATGGGCGCAGCAGGAGTAGTGGGGGTGTTAGGAACTAGTTTTTTTAACACTAGTTCATTATTCACCAAGACAGCTAATGCCATGGATAAGAAGGAAATGCATCACACTTTGAAAAGTCAAATGAATCAGGGGATGGTTCACGGTTATGATCCAGGAACGGATTCAACTCCAGGGCTGGAAGCAGCGGTTAAAGCGCTAACCGCATTCGATTATGGGGTAGTAAGTAAAGCGCCTGATGGCAGAACCATTAGGGAATATAATATTCTTGCCTGGGATGCAGAGGTGGAAATTGCAAAAGGTATTAATTTTCCGGGATGGACATTCAACGGTACGATTCCTGGCCCAACCTTACGATGTACAGAAGGGGACATTATTCGAATAAAGTTCGGGAACGGATCAGCGCATCCGCATTCCATACATCTGCATGGCATACATCCAACTAATATGGACGGTTTGGAGCCTGTCCCTACCGGGAAAGAATTCGTCTATGAGTTTGAAGCCAAACCCGCTGGATTGCAGCCTTATCATTGTCACGTACCGCCTCTTGCGAGGCATATTCATAAGGGATTATATGGTCATTTTATTATTGATCCAAAGAAACCACGAAAACAGGCAAAAGAGTTAAGCATGGTCATGAATGGATTCGATTTGGATTTAGATGGGGAAAATGAAGTATACACGGTGAACGGATACGCATTCGCTTATCAATCCAGACCGATTAAAGTAAAGGTTGGAGAATTAGTTCGGATTTATTTGAGCAACTTGACGGAATTCGATCCTATCAATTCATTTCATCTGCATTCCAATTATTTTCACTATTACCCCACTGGTGCTGATCCTGACGCGCGTCCGTTGTTTACGGATACGATCATGCAATGCCAAGGCGAAAGGGGCATTATTGAGATTACCTTTCCAACTCCAGGTAGATACATGTTTCATGCCCATCAGAGTGAGTTTACTGAGCTCGGATGGATGGGTTTTTTCGAAGTTGAGTGACATTAGGAGGGGTATATTGTGCAGACCGAACCATTAAATAAAAAACGAAATTACGGAACGGTGTGGTTATTGGGGATATTACCGCTGTTGCTCTTGGCAGGGATGATCTACGTTTTTGGCAATTGGGGAACAGGTGTTGATGAACAGCAAGCTGCTCCAATTGAAGTATTGAATATCGAACGTATAATACTGACAGATGAGGGATTTGAGGTGAGGGTTTTGAATTCAGGACCTGAACCACTAACTATTGCACAGGTTGTAGTGGACGGCTCGTTTTGGAATGCCTCTTATACACCAAGCTCAACTATTGAACGGTTGGGAAATGCAACAGTCTATGTCCCTTATCCATGGGTTGAAGGCGATCCGCATGAAATAAAGCTCATTACAGAAAACGGTCTAATCTTTGTAGGTGATGTAGCGGCAGCCATGAAAACGCCTGAGGCAGATAGCAACCGGTTTATGCAATACTCGTTAATCGGAATTTACGTAGGAGTAATTCCAGTTGGTCTCGGTTTGATGTGGTATCCATTTATGCGTCGTTTTTCCTCTAAGGGGATTCAGGGCGTTTTGGCATTTACTGTAGGTTTGTTGTTCTTTCTTGCCATTGACACGATTCAAGAGGGATTAGAATTGGGAGTGGAGGCTCCAGGCGTGTTTCAAGGAACGGGACTCGTATGGTTTGGAGCTCTACTCAGCTTTTTATTTTTACTTGCAGTTGATCAGACCAATATTAAGAAGAATACAGTTGAGCGTAATTATGGCAAGCAAGTTTCCTACAAAATAGCAGGCGGGATCGGTCTCCATAATCTCGGTGAGGGTCTTGCGATTGGTGCAGCCTTTGCCGCGGGTGAGGCAGCACTGGGTACATTCCTCATTATCGGATTCACACTTCATAATATAACAGAAGGCATCGGAATAGCAGCTCCACTCTTGAAGGCAAGACCGACTATTAAAACTTTTCTTGCATTGGCCATTTTAGGAGGGGCTCCAGCAATCGTAGGTACCTGGATAGGAGGATTTGTCTTTAATCAAACATTGGCGGCTCTGTTCTTCGGTATTGGTGCCGGTGCAATTGTTCAAGTTATATATGTTATTACTAAAATGATTGTAAGGGATGCCAAAGCGGAAGGTGCTCCCAGCGTATCGTGGCTCAATTTTGGCGGACTCACACTGGGAATCCTGTTGATGTATGTAACCGCACTGTTAGTGAATTTCTAATGGATAGAATGGGGAGATGGATGTGCCAATGAATATAGGGGTTGCGGGAATGATATTGCTTGTCATTTTGGGACTGCTTCTTTTCGGACCCTCTAAATTGCCGCAGCTGGGAAGAGCGATCGGCACAACCTTATCTGAGTTCAAAAGAGGAGCAAAGGGACTAGTTGAATCTGAAGAGAAAACAGAAAATAATAAGGATGTACTATAGAAGTATCGGACTATCGGAACGATCTAAAAAAGATGGGGCATTCGCTGCGATTGCCCCATCTTCATTGGACCTAAATTAAGCTTTCTTGCTCCGTTCAATCAAGATCGTCAGACTAACCAAAGCAACAAAAGTTGAACTTGATTATTAGTTTTACTCGCTTAGCTACGGAAATGGCTTCTTTCGGAGTAACCTGCAGTAATGCTTCCATATTCTGTGGGCTTTTTCCATGCCATATCCTTCAAGCAGCTCATTAAGGCCAAAAAGAATGGCATCGAGCGTCGCTTCTTTCCACTCCCCAATGGATACGGCACCCACTAAAAAGTATCAATATTATATTTTCGTTTTACTACATTTTTCAAACAGCGAATGAAGGTTGTGTATCCGCTGATAATCGTTGCCGTTAGATATAAAAGAATAGAGGCTTGTTTATCAAACACACCTTTTAGCAATAAAGCTGGTGCTCGGCGTTCATATTGTCGCTGAAAATGCAGGAGATGTGATTTACGCCTCGACACTTGTAGTCAAATTTGGGTTAACAGTGCAGGACCTACGAGAGAGCCTTGTCTAAAAATGGGTGACTTCGGTCGCCCATATTAATTATTAGTTGTGACTGGGTTTTCTGCTGAGATATATGTCCCCCAAAAGCATGCTTTTTGACACGGGAAAAACAGCATCTAATCTAATGCTGCTGTTTTCGGGTATTTTTGTGCTGTACATCCCGTAATACGAATGAAGGCACGATTCGTATATAAATGAGTTCTCCTACCAATTCCACAATGGTTTGAGTAACAATTACCGCAGAGGCTATTGTAGCCCATTCATCCGGTAATGAGAGTGCCAAAGGAAGGACGACAAGCGAATTTCTAGTTCCTGAACTAAAAATGAGCGCTCTCCCTGCTCCAACATCTAAACGGAACAACGCTGCAACCATTCGCGATAAAAACGGCATCAGAATAAGAAATAAAATATAAACCGGAATTACATATACAATAACATCAAAGTCGTTGTAAACCTTCCCAATTTGAGATGCCACCACAATAATAAGAGCTAATGCCATAAACGGAACCGGTAACCAAGCAGTTGCATTTAATATGGTTTTTCCTCTTGCTTTACCTTTTGCCCATAACTGTGTAATGATCGCAAGCAATAGAGGAATTACAATCAGGAAAAAGAATGCTTCTACAAATGGCCCAACCTTTACAATTCGGGCAGTTTCCTCCCCCATAAATAACCACAAATAAACAGGGAGCAAGATCATTTGAACGACAAATAATATAGGTGTCGCTGCGAGTATAAGCCTTTCATTTCCGCGTCCAAGTTGTGTAAAAACGATTACATAGTCAATACATGGAGTTAAAAGCACCAAATACACACCCACTAAAATAGGCGAAGACTGCGGGAAAATCTGTGTTAATAGCCATACAACAATAGGTGCGATTACAAAATTAGAAGCCAATAAAGCTCCGATGAATCTTCTATTTGAAAATGATTCTCGTAATTGCAGAAAAGGGATTTGCGCAAACATTCCATAGAGAAGAATCGCAAGTATTGGAGAAATAGTTATATGAAGCGAAGATCCTACCTTTGGACTAACCAATCCTAAAACCCCACCAATAATTAGAGCAATTACATATAACCAAATTTGTTGATGTTCAAGTTTCTCTCTCGTTATCATCGTCTATCCCCCTTCATCCTTTAAGGGAATTGTATCATGTTACTGCTATAATCATGTTCCACAAATCATGTTTATTAAACGCATTAAATTTCACAACTAGGGCGGGATACTGATAGAAGCCTCAGCCGTAGTCACGATATCCGAGATTACCAGACGCCCATCTGGCTGAAGTACCCGGAATGCTTCGCGAAATTCCTGTTGTTTATCGGGGGAAAGATTAATCACGCAGTTGGAGATAATGACATGGACCGTAATATCGGCGAGGGGAAGATGCTCAATTTCACCCAAACGGAACTCCTTATTATCAAACCGTCCTTTGACGGCATTATCTCGTACAAGACTAATCATCTCAGGTGTCATATCGACACCGATGAGGCCCTGCTCGCCTACCTGACGAGAGCCTAGTACGCAATCAAACCCCTCACCGCTTCCAAGGTCCAGAACGTATTTACTAGCCTGTAATTCTGCAATCGTCAGCGGATTGCTGCAGCATTAATGGTCTCTAATTTTATTATCGTTCCTATTGTTGTTGGGTTATTAACACAGTGTTTCCGCAGTCATCGCTTATTTTGGTAGGAGTATATTTGGTATTGCTAACGCCGTACATTTATTATGTAATCGTTTTTACACATCTTGGCCGTGAATTTCATCGTTAGGTGTTGCTTGAAAACCCAATTTAACAACTATTTATATAATATAGCATAAAATACAATCAAACGACAGTTTGATTATTGGGTTAAGGTGGTGTGAGAAATGACTATTAATGAACAAAAGCTAGATATGTGTGACATTTATTGTTATGACGAAAAAAAGGAAAACCGTGTAAAACAGCGTGTTGAGCAGTTTGAGACGCAAACCATTTCTCAAATATTTAAAGCGCTAGCTGATGATGCAAGGCTTAAGATCGTATTCTGTTTATGCGAAGAAGGAGAGCTTTGTGTATGTGATGTGGCGAATATTATCGGTTGCTCGATGGCTACTGCTTCGCATCACTTACGTTTGCTAAGAAATATGAAACTTGCCAATTATCGAAAAGAGGGGAAGTTAGTTTTTTATTCATTACAGGATGAACACCTTAAACAGTTGATCAAGCTTGCTTTTCAGCAGAAGGAAGAGGTTGAGGTCTAATGGAGTACAAAAAGGAAACAACGATAGGCACTGCGAATGATGATTGCTGCTCAAAGGTTGAATCTGCAGGAGATTCCTGCTGCCAGTCTTCGGCAATGTCTGTGGAGAAGGAAGAATGCAGCTTAGATAAAACATACTCTTCTTCACAAAAACCAAAGTTTAAGAAGGAATTAGCTGTGTCAATCAAGCAAGTTCCTAAAGTAGTTGTAAAGGATAGCTGTTGCTCTGCGGATAACTCCTCAGTAGATGACTGTTGCCAAACGTCTGCTGCGAAAATAAAAAAGGATGACTGCTGCACAGATGATTCATGCGCTACTTCACAAAAGCCAAAGTTCAAAAAAGAATTAACTCTTTCAGTAAAGCAAGCTCCTAAAACCATTGTTAAGGATAACTGCTGTTCTACGGTTGACCCTGTTGTTGCCGATTCCTGTTGCCAATCATCGGCGGTGCCAGTAGATAAGGATTGCTGTACAGACGATTCGTGTTCATCACATCAAGAATCCATTGATCATGTCTCAGATTCAAAAAAACACAAGATCTCGAATTTCGTATTGAAGGTATGGATTGCCCAGCCTGTGCAGCTACGATTGAAAAAAGCATTGAAAAAATGAGCGGCGTACAATCGGTTCGGGTTAACTACAGTACGGCGAAAATGCAGACTAAAGTAGAGGACACCGAAATATCAGAGCAGATTGAGAAACAAGTTCAAAAGCTTGGATATTCAATCGAACCTTTGATTTCTTTAGATATGCAGGTCTTTAATGTAGAGGGAATGGACTGCGCAGCATGTGCCGTCAGTATTGAGAAGCACTTGATGAAACGGCCGGATGTAGAGCAGGTTAGCGTTAATTTTTCGACGGGGAAAATGAAGATTGCGCATCAAACGAATGTGGATACGATCATTCGTGAAGTTGAAAAAGCCGGTTATAGGGCTGTTCCCATTTCAAAAGCGCAACCATCCCTACAACCGAAGTCGTTTTTTGATGGTATGTTATTGACCACTCTTTCCGGAATAACACTCCTCTTGGGATTTGTTCTCTCTTTAGTTGATGTTCCTTCAATACTTCCTACAATCCTGTATGCGGCATCCATTATTTTAGGGGTGTATAAACCAGCAAAAAGTGCTTTTTATGCTGTGAAAAGCGGATGAATAAGCAATCTGAAAGTGGTAACTGAATTAGCGAAAAGGACAAACCTGTTGTAATCATAAACAGGTTGTCTTTTTTATTAAAAACATAATTAATTAATCTCAAAATTTAAAATAAATAGAAGTAGAGTTGTGCGCAAAAGGTCGAAAGTTCAAGTTAAATGTTTGTAACCAGGAATCTCAAAGAAAAAGTGCATACACCCCTCCAAATATTATGCCAGCAAATATACCAAATAAGTTTCTTATTTGTCCGCCTTCCTTTAAAGCAGGTTTTAAAATTTCAAACCAAGTGATGTAGAGCATGGTTCCAACTGCAATACCAAGCATAACGGAGAGCGTGCCTGGGATAATCATTCCGAATTTATACCCTAGCATGGTACCTATTGCGGTTGGGAAACCAACTATAACTGACGTGAGCAGCATCGTCCAGGGGGGCAAGCTTGCCAATACAAAAGGGAGCCCTAAAACCATGCCCTCAGGAATTGCATGAAGTATCATGGTAACAACCAAACTTTTGGCCAATTCAGGTGTACTCAGCAAGCTGGTACCAAAAGAAATACCGGAAGGGAAATTATGAAGTGCAACTGCAAAAGCTAATAAAATGCCGGATTGTATAAAAATATCTCTTTGTGCACTGTTAGTGATGATAACAATTCGTTGGAAAAATTTTTCGATTTGTCGTGCCAGTAGGTAACCAATTGTGAAGCCAGCTCCGGTCAAAAATAGTCCGCCTTCCTGAATACTTCCCGGAATTATTTCGAAAAAGATTAAAGAGATAATGAGGCCTGCCATTGCCATAATCAGGAGTGAAATGAGTTGATGTCTTGCATACCTGATCAAATATGCTGAGGCGCCCCCAATGCCAATTCCAAATCCGCCGATTCCAAATCCTATCAATCCCCAGGACAGCGTATTTATGTAACTGTTTACCAATCAAATCACCCCTCTGCAATCCAATTTAATCAAACTATTTTATGAATGTTTATTGGCATGTATGAATTTACTGTTAATGATCTGCAAGCTGCTGTTGGACAAATTGCCTTTAGCTGTTGGCTTTGAAGATCGATACAATGTGTGGACATTTAACCATATTGCTTCGTGGAGTAGGTAAGATCCTAGGGGATCTATATAGATTGAACTTAAGATATACTCTTTTGGGAGTGTCGCCGTAACTACGGTAAATGTTTGGACTTCCAGCAGCTGTTGTCTCCGGATTTCCTGATTCATACCGCATCTAGCGGATGAAATCCGGAGGGAGGCGGACGCTTTCGCTCTTCCAGTTCCAAAAATTCCCCTCCGTTACTTTGACCTTGAATTAATTCATTAGTTCAATCTATATAGATTCAGCTTCACTAAAGTTAATAAAAATATCGTAACTGAGGTGAGTTATACCAACGGAGCAACAAACATAAATATATTCTGAACATCAAAATATCTCGTGGATCAACTAACTAAACGTTTGTTTAGTGAAATGTATATAATATTTTGAATTTGGATTTTAACTGCCTCAAATGTCCGCATTAAGTTTCCTTCTTGGTGCAACCAACAGCTGTTCTGATACCCTACCGTTTCTACTACGGATCTAGCTGAAATGAAATATCCTTCAGCCAAAGGTCAAGGGGAATCCTGAACATACTGAAGTAGTTACACACGATGATTCTCTAAGCAAAGGTTTTAATTGGTAGTATGTTTCATGTTCTCTAATCCAAGCATCTTCAATCCTATCTGGATAAATTCTGCTTCCTACAAATCAACGGAATTTTGTAGCCCGAATGTTAAAGTGGTAATTTTTTAAATAAATATATTTGTAGATGGTATAGATGGGGGATTGTGTCGTGAGAAGATTGCTTTTCGGGAAACTTGTAATGTCCATGATCATCGTTTTTGTTGTGTTTTTTTTGGTTCCTTTAGTAGTTAGTATTTCTTATGGCAATATCCCATTTCATAAAGATTTTCTCGGTTACCGAATTCAAGGAGCCCCAACATCTGGAATTCCTTTGTTGGGAATCCCAGCAGGCAACACAACAACATCGAACGTTCTATTACCGTCAAACTCTTCGAGTGTAGATCCTTCAGATTATTATCGAAAAAAAGAGATGTCTTTTTGGCATGTGCAAAGGGATTTAGGAGTACTTATCCTGGTAGCGATTCTGGCAATTCTGTTGGACCGTAAATTTGGCAATTGGTTTTTGCGCTGGGTACGAAGAAGATGATTTCCCTTTCTCATTTGCTCTAGAAGGTAATTCGGCATTAACCATTACTTATATTTGTCCTTTTATTTTCGTAAGCACTTGCCGTACTTATGTCCTTCAATAATTGACATTCATGTATCAAAACGAATATAGTGGGGATAATATATGAATAGATGATCACTTGTGATTTTGATGCAGTTTGGAGAAACGGGGAAACGTTGTAGGTAGTAAATGCACAAGTAAACCGAGACGAGAGGTAAAAGGAAATGAGTATATGCTAGCAGGTGCTCTACACTAATCATGGGGGGAGGAAAGGAGGTTTCACATGATGCTGACTCAGAAGATGGAGAGTTATATATTTAAACTTGCAAAGAAAGGAAATCGAAAAGCCTTTGGCGACTTGATTGATATGTATAAGGATTCCGCCTTTACGTTGGTTCATCAGCTAATGAACGATCCCATTGAAGCAGAAAAAATCGTGATCCGCACCTTTCTCTTGTTACACAGCCAATTAAATAATCTTCCTGTTGAGGCAAAGCCTTCTACTGTCATCTATCAATTTTGCATTAAGTTATGTATGGAAAAAATAAAATCCGAAGGAAAACTGGAAAAGGTGCAAGAAAATCAACTTCCATTGCCAGAAATAACCTTGAATATAGATATGCCGGATTTAAAATCAAAGCTGGCCCATTCCATACATGGAATGCCAATAATCCATAAGACTGTTGTGATTTTGAAGTATGTCATGAATTTATCATTGGCGGAAATCAGTGATATTCTGCAGGTGAATACTCAGAATGCTAAAACCTATCTGAGAGATGGCCGTGAGTACCTAAGCCTTCAGTTGAGTTACCAATTGATCCAAAATGAACGAATCAACAAATTTGATGAATGTTTACAATTAGGTTTTTGATCAGTCCAATTCCGTCTGGAACCTGACTCTTGGATCTAAATAAGAATAGTGGTGTTTCAAATGAGTTTCAAACAAAAGTATTTCTTTTTTTATTATACCTTCATTATTCATCCTTTAAAAGGAGATATGGAAAAAGCCAGCAATGGTATATTGAGCTTTATCTTACGGAAGCACGAGAACATTTTTTCGCTGAGACTCGAAAAAATCTATAAAAGTATAAACGAAGTTGAATATGATTTTAACAGGATTGGGAAATGAATTTATCTGACCATTCCACTTTTTTGCCATATCGCTGAATTTAATCAGCTTGTTGGGTACGCGTATTGTCTAGCTCAATAACATATTATCCTTCTATAATAGATGGTTTTGCAGAATGTAATTCAGAAAACACTTAAATGCAGTTTTGTGAATTTATATTCCTCCACTGGCTCAATTTTCTCTGTGCTATAGCTTTGTTTCCTCCTTCCGTACGCGTTCCAAAAAATTCTTCTTAAGTGTTACTTCCAATTTTTTGTGTTATTCCGCATTGCATTTTGGACTTAGTAGATATTTGCGAAGCTTCAGAATCACTTTTTTAGCTATGCCTTTGCGCTTCTCCAGTAATTGCGTTTTGAGTTCTCGGCGTCTTCGAAAGGAGCGCGTCTACGTGATCCCGTCTGACTCTTATCCAACGAATATGAGGAAGTCGAGAGAATTATCTTCTCGGCTAGAAATTGGATGAAGCCGAAACAATTGTAGTCACTTTTGCTGTATGCTCGGAATGCTTAAACTTTAGAAAAATATACTCAACGAGAAGGCGATATTCACTTTCAGTGAATATCGCCTTCTTGTTGCTTATTATAAGGATCACTCGGCATTAATCCGGAAAATATTGTTTTCGTATAGAAATTTGTACAAATCTTAACAGTTAGAAAAATCATTGATAATGAGAGCTTTGGGAGAATGTTTTTTTACGAGGGCAGTGTCTCACCGAGTGTTTGGTAAATGAGAATGAGGTTAAGAAATAATATAATTGCCGCACAAAGGAATGCTGTTACATTAACAATAGGTTTATTAACTTAGATGCCAATGAGATCTTTGCGTCTCGTGAAGTAAATCAAAGTAATAACGGGTGTTGTCAGGATAAGACTTAAGGCGACTTGGCTAATGACTAAAGTTCGTGTTGGATCAAGTCCCAGCGAAACAATAATAACTGCAGGTAACATGGAAATAACACGACGTAGCCAACCGGGGATGGTAAATCGCACAAAACCGTGCATGATGACTTTACCGGACATTGTCCACTTGTGGAGCTTGAAATGCCAGAGGCGAGTAATTTAAAATCAAAAACGCGCTAGCGGCTGCAGATCCGAGTAATGGAGTTAAGATCTAAAAGGCAGATTCTATATTCGCTACTTGAGAGTTCCCTGTTTGATAAAAGATAGCGGCAGCCATTGTCATCATGGAGAGATTTATTAAGCCTGCCAGGACAGAGCAATGACTACTTCCTTTTCTGAACCCAACAAGAAAGCTCTGTTCACTCATTTGCTGGGTGTTTCAATATTCCAATTTTCTTTGCTAAATAACATAATTTCTAGTATAACATGCTTGTTTAATTAATCAGAATGCTATTTTTACCCGAGTTGATGCATGAGCATGTAATCATGAATTTTTCTTGCGAAAAGGGTTAATTTAATTGTATCAATCTAAAGGGGCGTGACGGGTGTGTTGTTATTTGTGGAACCAGATTGCGTCAATTGTGCCATGAAAATCGAAAATGGTGTAAAAAGACCTAAGGTTCAGACTTCGGAAGCAATCACATGACTCAAAAAGTTCGAAGTTTAAAGTGTAACATTGATATTAATGAGAAGGGGGAATGAACGAGTGGATCAAAAAAAAGAGGAACATAAAAAAAAGCACGATGGCGATGGACATGAAGGTCATTCGCATATGAGTGGTAAAGGAAAAAATAAGATTATGATAATTCGTTTGACCGTCGGTGCAGTACTCGCCGCAATTGGAATAATATTCCCATTATCTGGTTGGTGGGAAGTAGTATTATTTTCAATAGCATATCTCGTCATCGGTGGTAATATTGTCCTGCAGGCGATTAAAAATATCCTTCGTGGTCAAGTGTTTGATGAATACTTTTTAATGTCAGTGGCTACAATTGGCGCGTTTGCTATCCAGCAATATCCTGAAGGTGTAGCTGTAATGCTCTTTTACCAAGTAGGGGAGTTATTTCAGAGTATTGCCATTAATCGATCCCGTAAATCCATTAGTGCATTGTTGGATATCAGGCCCGATTATGCAAACTTAAAAATAGGAAACGAAACGAAACGGGTGACGCCAGAAGAGGTTAACATAGGAGATCACATTGTTGTCAAGCCCGGTGAAAAGGTACCATTGGATGGAGTAGTTATTGATGGGAGCTCAGCGGTAGATACATCCGCACTAACCGGTGAATCTATGCCTCGGGAAGTTGAAGTGAAGAGTGAAGTCCTGGGCGGTTTCATTAACAAAAACGGAGTTTTAACTGTGGAAGTGACCAAGCTGTTTGGTGAATCGACAGTATCCAAAATACTGGAACTAGTCGAAAATGCAAGCAGTAAGAAAGCGCCGACTGAGAAATTCATTTCTAAGTTTGCACGTTACTATACACCGGTTGTTGTCATCGTCGCTTTACTTCTGGCGGTTGTACCTCCCCTGGTTTTAAGTGGGGCTACCTTTTCAGATTGGATCTACCGGGCGCTTGTCTTTTTGGTCATATCTTGTCCTTGTGCGCTTGTTGTTTCTATACCGCTGGGTTTTTTTGGAGGGATTGGAGCAGCATCCAAGACAGGTATTCTTGTCAAGGGCAGCAACTACTTGGAAGCCTTAAACAATGTTAAGTATGTTGTATTTGACAAGACAGGAACACTCACTAAGGGAGCCTTTAAAGTTACTGGTATTAATCCTGCCGGAGAATTATCAAAAGACGAACTTCTTGAATACGCGGCATTTGCGGAGCTGCATTCAACTCACCCTATCGCTGAGTCCATACGGGTCGCCTACGGGAAGGAGATCAGGGAAGATCAACTGGAGGGTTATAATGAAATCTCGGGACATGGCATACAAGTAAAGGTTCAGGGGAAAGAGGTCTTAGCCGGTAACATCAAGCTAATGAACAAGTACAGTATATCTTTTGAAACGCCCAATGAGGCAGGAACGGTTATTCATGTTGCAATTGAAAAAAAGTATGCGGGGTATATTGTCATCTCGGATGAAATAAAAGACGATTCCGCAAAGGCCATTCGTTCGTTAAAAGAACTAGGCATAAAGAAAATCGTGATGTTGACAGGGGACGCCAAAGCCGTTGGCGATTCGGTTGGACAGCAGCTAGGTATAGATGAAGTGCATGCAGAGTTACTGCCACAGCATAAAGTGGAAGAGATTGAGAAGTTGATGCAGAGTAAATCGCCTAAAGAAAAAATAATTTTTGTTGGTGACGGTATTAATGATACTCCAGTGTTAGCTCGGGCAGATGTGGGTATAGCCATGGGTGGATTAGGGTCGGATGCCGCTATAGAAGCAGCTGACATTGTCATTATGACAGATGAACCCTCGAAAATCTCGACAGCTATACGAATTGCTAAGAGAACCAGACGGATTGTTTGGCAGAATATCATCTTTGCATTAAGCGTAAAAGCGATATTTTTACTCTTAGGCGCTTTTGGTTTTGCTACTATGTGGGAAGCAGTATTTTCAGATGTAGGCGTGACCGTGATTGCGGTCTTGAATGCCATGCGAATCTTAAGAATGAGCACATCCCGGTGATGTCTCCAATGAAATATATTAACGAGGTAACAACGAGCCGAAGTTTGTTTACAGCTTGGCAGTCCTTGTTCGAGGTTCCCTTTCGCGACATGGATTTGCTGGACCCGACAAGAGGATTTTTTCCAGGCTCCCGCTTTAATTTGGCGCATCCACAGAATGGACAAGTCCCATGAGCTGCGTAGTGCTTTTTAATGAGTAAATAGCGATTTTCGTCTGAAGCCTTCCGGCGTTGCGGCTTTCTTCGGTTCATCTTCATCTGAACCTATGTACGTCGGAGTTTTTCCTCGGTGGAGAGTTCATTTTTTTTGCCTAAATTATCCGGTAAATGCAGCCTGCTAGAAGATTACCATGGGTAGTATAAAGCTTGGTAAGCCTTAAGGCTGCGTGCTTAAAGGTGGGAGAGTAAATATGGTTCTTTTCCGATACATGAAGGATGTTTGGAAGGGCTTCCAACCGGCATATTCATTGTTAAGTTTACATATTTCTATTTTTCTCCATTTCTCTTTCCCCGCTCATTGATTAATCTAGTTAAAACACAAGTAACCCGTAAGTTGGACACTTTTTTAAAGTGTACATCTTATGGGTTACAGTTCAAATATCCCCTCTTACTTTTTTAATGTTTTCCGTGTAGTCCCCAATGGGGTGCTTGAAAGTGTCCGTGATCTTCATGTTTGTCGTAATGGCCAGGGATGCCTACCCAATGGAGTCCATGAGGAACTTCCAGTGTGGGTGGAAATCCTGGTGGATAAACTTCGCCTTCCCCTGCCTTGATAAAACCAATGTGAGCTTGTTCATGTTCGCCAAGGTCAACATGGGCTCCGTGGGCTACAAATTCATAATGCTCTGGGATATGAATATGTTGCCATTCGTGATCTGACATTACTTTTCATTCCTTTCGGTGAATTTAAATACAAAGATATTGTGGGTATAATTGATTGTTTTTATTCACGGGACAATGCTAATACATTTAACCTACTGGTGGAATTCAGATAATCATGTGGTTGAATAGACGTTGACAAAACAAAAAGGAATATACTACAATGTGTAAGGTGACAAAATATTAACAACTTAATGTCATAAACGTAAGATGTCACACCATCGAGAATGTTGTTAGAAGGTGTTTCAGAATATTGGATACGAACTTAGGGAGGGATATTTTTTGAAAAGAATGTTACTATCCTTTTTAGGCGCAACGGTATTGTTTGGTGCCATTGCTACTAGCACATATGCTAATCAAACTATGATT
The DNA here is from genome assembly GCF_017086365.1 of Paenibacillus tianjinensis. NCBI lineage: Bacteria > Bacillati > Bacillota > Bacilli > Caryophanales > Paenibacillaceae > Paenibacillus > Paenibacillus tianjinensis. The sequence continues at coordinate 3,066,347 of NZ_CP070969.1, forward strand.
GAGAGTCAGGTAAGCGAGGTAATTGGAACCCCATATAAGTATGGTGGATCTACTACTACGGGTTTTGATTGCTCAGGCTTCATATTACATATTATGGATAATTATAAGCTGGATTTACCGCGGACTTCACAAACACAAGCTAAATCTGGTAGCTACGTGGCAAAAGAAAATCTGCGCATTGGGGATCTGGTTTTCTTTAATACAAATGGTAGAGGAATTTCACATGCGGGTATTTATATGGGGGAAAATAAATTTGCTCACTCTTCAAGTAGTAAGGGAGTAACTATAAGCAGTTTATCTGAAGGATATTACAAGAATAGATATGTGACAGCACGAAGAGTGCTGGGCAAATCCATATTTGATAAGGTCACTAGCGAGATACATTAATTTATTCAGGGGATAGTAAGTTTATATGTAAAATGGAATTGTGTTCTTTATCTTAATTTCAGCTGAGAGCTGCCTCGATCTTTTACAGAGGTAGCTTTTTTAGATATTATCGTAACAGGATATTTCTTAACTGATTACTGAAAATGATTTGAAAAACAGAAGGAGGATGCAATTGGAGATTAAGCATAATATGATGGCCAAGGATTATCATCTAACCTCGATGACAGTCCTTTTTTGTGTTTCGCTAACAGAAAACTTAATAAGAACGATTTATTTATCTTTTCACGTTAAAGGATATGAGATAAATCACTAATTTAATTTGGATAATTCGCATTAAATGTCTAATTTGTGTCTTTTGAATAGTGTTTATGTGTAAAACGTGTGACGAATGAATTTTAATACTACAAATCGTAGTTTTAATTATGTACAATTATTGAGTCACGAAAGTTTTGTATAAAGGCAATGACAAGAGAGTTAATCAACTGAAGTAACTAAGCGACTTTTGTGTAACGTATTTAAAAAATCAAGAGAAAGGTGTGCTCAAATGAAGCTTCGCTGGACAATTATGGCTATTCTACTCGTCTTTTCAGCTTTGTTAACGGGTTGTCAACCACTAAAAGTACTAGATCCTAAAGGGCCCCAAGCTCGAACTACAGCGAATGTAATATGGGTTTCAATTGGAACAATGGCTTTGGTTGTTATTGTTGTAATCATATTGTATGCGTTCATTATAAGGAAGTATCGTGCCTCAAATCAGAATGAGGACTACGAACCACCCTATATTGAAGGTAGTCTAAAACTTGAAATTCTTTGGACAGCGATCCCTGTTTTAATCGTAGCTTTTTTGTCAGTTGTTACTATTGTCTCTACTTTTAAGGTTGAAGCAGTACCCAAGGGGTATTCCAAAGAACCATTAGTGATCTATGCATCATCTTCTAATTGGAAGTGGCATTTCAGTTACCCGGAAGAGGATATTGAAACCGTCAATTATTTGTATATTCCAACAAACAGACCTATTCAATTCAAGTTATATTCTTATGGGCCAATATCAAGCTTCTGGATTCCTCAACTTGGTGGGCAAAAGTATGCGATGGCAGATATGGTCAATACATTAAATTTAGCCGCTGACATTCCCGGAGAGTACACTGGCCGTAATGCAAACTTTACCGGTGAAGGGTTCGCGGAGCAGACGTTTAGTGTTAATGCAGTTCCACCGGAAGAATATGACGAGTGGGTAGATGAAGTGAAAGAGACAGCAAAACCAATCACTGAAGCAAAATTTGATGAGTTATTAGAACCTGGCCATCTAGGACAATCAACATTCACCGGAACCCATTTAGGTTTTTCGCCGCCTCCGGGAAGCCACCATAGTGAGGAGTCTAACACTGCTAATGAAAGCTCAAATGAGTCAACTCAGGGCACAAATGATAGTAATCCAATCAATACGAACATGGAGGGAATGAATCATGGGGATTCAATAATGGGGCAGTAAGAATCCTGGTGTAAATGTTTAATCTTGAGAGGAGCCGAAGAGTATGGATTTTTTCAATCGATTTGCTGTACCCAATCCAAGCCCTACAATTTATGCCTCAATGGTAGCTATCGCTCTTGCTATAATCGCAATCATTGTAAGCTTAACCTATTTTAAAAAATGGGGATACTTATGGAGAGAATGGATAACTACAGTGGACCATAAGCGGATAGGGATTATGTATCTTATATCTGCATTAATCATGTTATTTCGTGGTGGAGCTGATGCCATTATGATGCGTGCCCAGACGGCTGTGCCTGATAATACGCTACTTGGTGCAAAAGAATATAACGAAATCTTTACAACACACGGCGTTGTGATGATTATATTTATGGCTATGGCGTTTATTATGGCTTTAATGAACTTTGCTGTGCCATTGCAGATCGGAGCTCGAGACGTTGCCTTTCCACGACTCAATGCACTGAGTTATTGGTTATATTTCTTTGGGGCTATGTTATTTAACATCTCTTTTGTCATTGGAGGTTCTCCGGATTCGGGATGGTCTTCTTATTTTCCGCTTGCGGGCACTGAATTTAGTGCATCTGTAGGAACAAATTATTATATGCTCGCGCTTCAAATCTCTGGGATAGGGACGTTAATCACAGGGATAAATTTTATCACAACTATTCTAAAAATGAGAGCACCCGGCATGACCTTAATGAAAATGCCAATGTTTACTTGGTCAGCCTTGATTACAAATTTAATCATTGTTTTTGCTTTTCCTGTATTAACCGTGGCACTTGCCATGGGAACGATGGACCGACTTTTTGGAACAAACTTTTTCACAACGACCAATGGCGGTATGGATATGCTTTGGGCTAACTTGTTCTGGGTTTGGGGACATCCTGAAGTATACATTTTAATTTTACCGGCATTTGGTATTTACAGTGAGATTATTTCAACATTTGCACGACGAAACTTATACGGCTACAAATCAATGGTCATCTCTATGGTTGCTATTTCGATCCTTTCCTTTTTAGTCTGGGTTCATCATTTCTTCACAATGGGTCAAGGAGCATTAGTCAACAGTATTTTCTCCGTAACGACAATGGCAATCGCTGTTCCTACCGGAATTAAAATATTCAACTGGTTGTTCACATTGCGAAAAGGAAAAATTGTATTTACTGTGCCTATGCTATATTCCTTGGGGTTTATCCCTATATTCACAATTGGTGGTGTGACAGGGGTTATGTTGGCAATGGCAAGTGCTGACTATCAGTATCACAATACCATGTTCTTGGTGGCTCACTTCCATCTCGTTATTATTCCAGGCGTAGTATTTGCAATGATTGCTGGGCTCACTTATTGGTGGCCTAAAATGTTCGGATTCATGTTGAATGAAAGAATTGGAAAATGGGCGTTTTGGTTTATCTCAATCGGTGTTTGTGTGACATTCTTTCCAATGTTCATCTCTGGATTAAATGGCCAAGCGCGCCGGATGTATACCTATTCGGAATCTACAGGATTTGGTATATGGAACATGATCTCATTTATCGGAGCAATTGGGCTGTTAATAGGGTTCGTTTTAATCGTATATAACATCTATTACAGCACTCGTTACGCATCCAGAGATATACCTGGAGATCCGTGGGATGCTCGTTCTCTCGAATGGGCCTCTTCCACTCCAGTGCCGGAATATAATTTTGCCATCATTCCAACAGTTAATTCTGGTGAAGCATTTTGGGATTACAAGAAAAAGGGCCATAATCTTTTCAATGGTACATTAGAAAAAATTCACATGCCTAATAATAGTGGGCTGCCATTTATTATTGGAGGTATATTTTTTATCTGGGGCTTTGCATTTGTATTTGGGTTGTGGATTTTTGCAACTATTGCCACCGTCGGAATCTTCATTTGTTTAGCCTACCGATCATTTGAACAAGACCATGGTCGATATATCACAGTTGAAGAAATTGAAAAAACTGAACGCAATCGGGGAGGAGTCGGAATATGAAAATTGATCAGTCGCTCCCGCTGGAATATAGTACAGAACAAAATCGTTTGAATATTATGGGTTTTTGGATTTTTCTGGGAGCTGAAATTGCACTTTTTGGGACATTATTCGCCTCTTACTTTACATTAGTTAATCGAACGGGTAATGGACCTACTGGAGCGGATATCTTTGAAATCATTCCTGTAATGACTGAAACCGTTTTGCTTTTAGTAAGTAGTTTTACAATCGGTTTGGGAATTCACGCCATGCGTTTAGGAAGGCAAAAGGCAAGTGTTGTTTTTATAATCATCACTCTATTACTTGGCTTAGGATTTATCGGCGTTGAGATTTATGACTTTATTGTATATATGCATGAAGGTGCGAAGCTTCAAACAAGTGGATTTACAGCTATTTTATTTACGCTATTAGGGACCCATGGCGCGCATGTTGCTTTTGGTTTGGTTTGGGGACTGTTGATAATTATTCAAATTATGAAGCGCGGGTTAACACCTGAAACAACGAATAAAACCTTTATTTTCTCTCTTTATTGGCATTTTCTTGATGTTGTCTGGATTTTCATTTTCAGCTTCGTCTTTTTAAAGGGGATGATGTAATGATGAGGGAACTCTTTCCTCGGAAGCAAATAATGGGTTTAGTATTTTCACTGACTCTTACAGCAGCGGCTTTAACCGTTTATTTCTTTGATCTCTCATTCGCAGTGGGTTCAACGATCCTTCTAATCACAGCATTTTTACAAGCTATTATTCAATTGAGCGTTTTTATGCATGTTGGAGAAGGTGAAGATAAGAAAGCAGTTTATACGGGGTTATACTATGGGGCCTTTGTCGCCCTAGTAACAGTCTTTGGTACGCTTCTAACCCTTATTTGGGGATATTATTAGAAGAATCTATTTATCAGAATGATCTATCTGTCGATATTACTTTCGGGTTATGTCCTCCTCATAATCATGGTAAAATGTAATCAAGAATGGAGGTTGAATTTGTGCAAGTGAAAAAAATTAACTTAAATGAAGAGGGCCTGCACCGGTTCTTTGGCACTCTGGAAACAAAGATTATGGAGATTCTTTGGGTGAAAGGAAAGCTTACCATTAAACAGGTCCATGAGATCATTAATAATGAAAGTCCTATATCACTAAATGCAGTCATGACGGTGATGGTACGGCTATCGGACAAAGGTCACCTGCATAAAGATTCGAGTGGAAAGGGGAGGAATAAAGTCACCTATTTCTCCCCGACGCAAAATAGAGAGCAATTTATTATTGAACAGACCAAAGTGGTCACGGACGGCTTGATAGAAGACTTCGGTTCCTTAATGGTAAGCCATCTTGTCGATAATTTGGATAAAGCTGATCCAGAGTTAATTGATAAATTGGTTCAGAAGCTGGATGAGATGAAAAACCAACCATGAAATATTTAACTCTGAGATTACCTCGCCAAACAAAGCTTGCATTAATCACCTTGGGAATCACCGGTGTATTAGTTATCGTTTTGCTTGGATATAATGTTTTACATCAAATACAGGACGTGCCGATAAAGTCTAATCTCTTGAAAATGATAAGTGCACTAGTTGCAGATACGTTTACTAATCATATTGTTTGGGAACTTGTATTAAATGCCTTAGTCATATTCTCATTGACGGCATTCGGGAAGAATATTATACAGCAAATGAGGTTATATAGGAGCTGGAATCGATACGTAAATGCTTACAGAGACTTGGAAATGTTTAATTCTGTAGTTGCAAAATTTAAGCTGGAGAAGATTCGCTTTGTCATTTTAAATGAAACCAAAATGATAGCCATGACGATTGGGTTCCTAAAGCCGAAAATTGTTCTTTCTTCCTATGTTTTAGAACGATTTGATGAAAATGAACTTGAAGCAATCATTTATCACGAATTATATCATTATAAGTCACGCCATCCCTTACAGTTGTTTATATTAAACGTTGTGGCTGATTGTCTTGCTTTTCTGCCTGTAGTAAAAGAATTGGTCCAACATTATAAGGTCTGGATGGAACTTCTTGCTGATCGCTATTCAATCAAACGGATGGGAAGCGAGGTTCCCATCTCTCATGTATTACTTGCGGTGTTGAAAAATGAACAATTAAAAAATCAGGCTCTTGGAGTTCATTTTGCCAATGAAGCAATAAACTATCGACTTATGCAGCTAATTGAACCAAATAAAAAAATCAACATACCGTTATTCAATTGGAAAAAGTTGACTGCATCTTTATTTATGCTACAGGTAATGCTATCAATCTTTATTTACAGCTGCGTATAAATATTTGTTTTTGTTTGAAAAAGACACTTCTCGCATGTTTTAGTGATCGTCTACACGTTCACTTCATCATACGCAAAAGTGTCTTTTTAAAAACTTTATTGTCCTAATTCATGACAATAATTCTATCTTTTTATATTCCCCCTGCGAAAGTTGAGTTACTTTAATGAATATTGTTTAATGGACTCGATATTTGACAGTTGTACTTCATATTCATTAAACTACTATATGTAGTATAATATTCAACAGGATATAAAGGTGAATACATTGCACAGACTACAATCTGCGCCGAGAAAGTATGGAGGAGTGGCAAATCGATTTGATTAAAAAATGGAATGGCTACATTAAACGGTTATTGTGGATTGCAGTATTTTTGGGTGTAATTGCGGCAATGCCTTTGGGATACTCTAGATGGATGATGGAGAAGACCTCCAAACAAATTGAATTTATTTTTGATTTCCGTGATTTGTTGCAAATAGCTTCATACCAGCCTAACCCAGAAACGTTTGTACAGATGCAACTGGTATCGATGCAAGAAGCAGGCATCACCACAATGTCTGTATACGAGTCAACTTTAAATGATCTGTTACTGGCGGGAAGGCTTAATATTTATAATGAATCACAAGTTGCTTTACTGCAGCAGAACATCCCTATTTCAAATAGGAACTTTACATATGTACTGTTTGCTGGTGAAAAAGAAGAAAACACACTGAGGCCAATTATTAAGAAAAGATTTAATAAAGATAATATTAATGTAAGCAACTGGACCTTCGGTGGACGTTCTGGGTTAATATTAGAAACGTCTATTGAAAATGCTTTGATTAAAACCATGGAACCAGATCCATTGTCATTACAACTGATTCATGATGAAGGATTTAGGATCATACCTCGAATATCCGATCAGGACCGTCCTTTTGATCAAGAGGCTACGGAGAGAATGTTGGCTAATTTTCAAAAGCTTGGGGTAAAGCGAATTCTGTTCGATGGAAATGCTGTAAAAGGGTTTGGCGATCAGATAGAAAAGAGAACGTTATACTCATTTGGGGATTTATTGAATAAATACAACATTGGATTGGCTGCTATTGAAAATCTGAAAAATCCGCAATCAGGATTTGAAACGCTTGCTAATTTAGTAGAATATAACGTAGTGCGATTATATTCGCTGTCGGAAAATGATGCCGCAGCCTTAAAACCGGATGTGATCGCGGACAGGTTTCTACTTGCTGCAAAAGACCGGAATGTTAGAATGTTTTATCTAAACGGTTCGGTAGTTCGTAACCAGGATAAATCTGAAATTACAAATTCGCTGGATAATGTATATAAAGCGATTGCGTCTCCGAATGGTGCCAAGGATAAAATATCATCTGTGGGTTTTTCAACAGGTGAAGCAAAGGAGTTTGAAAGATCCAGTCCTCCTGGGAATAAACTACTGAGAGCAGTTATAGCTTTGGGGGCAGTGGCAATCATTGCATTACTTATAGGTACCTTTTTTCCTGTTTTGCTTTTGCCAGCTTTTTTTCTCGTGCTTTTTGGAAGTGTTGCGCTTTATTTGTATTCTTCTGCACTCGTTGAGCAAGGACTGGCACTTGGCGTAGGAATTAGCACTTCAACATTGGCAATGATTTGGTCGATGAAGCGTGTTGATATATACTCAAGGAAATATGGGAAGCTTCCGCAAGGTTTTAGCATAAAAAGACGTCTTGAAATATCTGTTTTTTTGTTTTTTGTGACAACTTTGATTACTTTACTTTCGACTCCCTTTGTATTCGGATTGCTGAGTGATATTACGTATAATCTGCGTCTCCAGCAGTTTAGAGGAGTAAGTGTGCTCCATACTGCTCCAATTGCACTCGTTTCGCTTTATACAGTTTTTTTTATGAGTCGGTCATCGATAATGAATTTTCAAAAGATACTGCGATCACCAATTACGGTTGTATGGGTTCTGGCGGCATTAGCAATTGGAGCAGTTGGCTATTATTATTTATCCCGCACTGGAAATGGTGGAACAGCCTCTTCGCTCGAAATGCTGCTGCGCGGAACGATGGAACAGTTTTTCGGCGTTCGCCCAAGAACCAAAGAGTTTTTAATTGCGCATCCATTATTACTGCTTGGATTCTTTTTGAGTATAAGGTATCGGGCTGCGAGAGTATTGATCATTATAGGTACGATAGGACAGCTTTCAATTATTGATACGTTTGCCCACTTACATACGCCTCTCTATATTTCCGGCGTTCGTGTTTTACTAGGGCTTGGTTTAGGACTAATTATCGGGTTAATTCTCATAGGGGTCTGGAAATTGATAGAAAAGCGAATTGTCGAGGGCTACAATATATGGATTGGAACGGAGAAATGGAAATGAAGAAATGGATATCTACAATTACAGTTGTCGCTTTAATGGCTCTCATTATTCAACCTGCTCATAGCTATGCTAAGTCGATAAACCAAATCGACAAAGAGTTGGCTCAGCTTCAACAGCAAGCCGAAAATGCTGAAGAAAGGCAAGAAGAATCGGAGAAACAGAAACAGGAAGCTCAGCATTATGTAAATAAAAATCAAGAATATTTGCGGCAGGTGTTGGCCGACATGGAGACTGTGGGATTGGAACTGACTCGCATATCTGCGGATATCGATAAAACGGAAGAGGATTTACGTGACAGTTCGAAAGAATTAGATGAAACCAAGGCGCGAATTGAGGAGCGACAAGATTGGCTGGAATCGCGGATTCGTCTCATGTACATACAGGGGGGAGTTTCTTATTTGGATGTACTGTTATCGTCAACTAGCCTAAGGAATTTTCTGGAGCGAGTCGATGCGTTACAGGCGATTGCAAATCAAGATCGCATGATGTTGGCTGAAGAGAAGAAGGACAAAGAGTTGATTGAGCAGCAACAGCAACAACTGGAAGCAGACTATGCTAAAGTAAAGGGACTGTATGCCAATGCTGAATCACGTAAGAATATTTTGGAACAGAAAGAAGAAGAAAAGCAGCAGCTGATTGTAAAATATAATGCTAATCTAGAGGAGTCAGAGGTTATCTCCGAAGAGCAGGAAGCAGTGGTAGTAGGAATTGCAACGAAACGAGCGGCATTAGAGAAAGAAAAAAATAAGCTGAAAGCAAATATGGTTTATACGTTTTCTGTTGATTCTAAAGGGAATAGTGGATCCATGGCGCTCCCGGTTTCCGGTGCTCGTATATCTTCAAACTTTGGCACCAGGGTACATCCGATTACAGGTGTATTGAAGAAGCACAATGGTGTTGACATGGCAGCTCCCGAAGGAACAGATATTAAAGCGGCGGAAGACGGTGTAGTTATCGTTGCGGAATGGTGGGGAGGATATGGAAACACAGTCATTATTGACCATGGGAATAACCTCTGGACCCTTTACCCTCATATCCGTAACAACGGAATAAAAGTAAAAAAAGGACAAATGGTTAAGCGTGGAGAGAAAATCGCTGAGGTCGGCAGCACAGGTAACTCAACAGGACCACACTTGCATTTTGAAGTTCGTATTGACGGTAAGCCGGTAAACCCGATGCCTTATTTGTAATTTTGAATTTTAAGTGTGGTTAAGATTATGTCGAGGTGAATAGAAAATGAAATTTTTGATATATGGAGCAGGGGTAATTGGCAGTATTTTTGCTGGTAAACTGGCAAGCGTGGGGTATAATGTCACTGTTCTTGCTCGAAATCAAAGATATGAAGATATGACTGCAAATGGTATTATCCTGCAGAATGCTTACTCTGATCGTAAAGAAGTATCGAAGGTCAGGGTTATTGATCATCTTGAACCGAGTGATGTCTACGATTATATCCTAGTCATTATGCAAAAGACGCAGGTCAATTCTGTTTTACCTTATCTAGCAAAAAACCAAAGTGAAAATATTGTTTTTGTCGTCAATAACCCACTTGGATATGATGAATGGTTAAAATGCATTGGGCAGAAAAGATTGATGATCGGATTTCCAGCAGCTGGAGGAGAACTCAAAAATGGGGTTGTGAATTATTTTATTGGAAGAGGCATTGCCCGTGCTTTTCAAACTACAACCTTTGGAGAGTTAGACGGCAAAACAACATCTAGATTAACTGCTCTTGTCAAAGCCTTTAATAGAAGTCATATCCCCACTGTAACAAGTTCTAATATGGATGCTTGGCAAAAAACTCATGTTGCATTAGTTACCAGTATTGCAAATGCCCTATATATACATAAATCAAACAATTATGCGCTATCCAAATCCACTAAGGATATTCAGCTTATGATTCAAGGAATTAAAGAAGGTTTTCAAGTCATTGAGGCTTTAGGGTATAAAGTAACCCCTCGTAAGCTACACTATTTTAAATTAGGCTAAGCAAACATTATTCACCGTTTGAATTAAGCTTCTTGTTCCCTCAAACCTAGGTGGAGTAGGAAACAAGAAACGTTTCATTAAAAAGATTGCTAGAGCTATCGTGTTTGCCGGCCTTATTTGTGTAATTATTCATGTCTTAAATGTTGCAGAGTCTGTTGGAAAATCTGTTCAACATGTGTGTCATGCAGCGAATAAAAGACGGTCTTACCTTCTTTTCGACGTTTTACAATTCGCATGTTTCTTAAAAGTCTTAGCTGATGGGAGACAGCAGATTGTCCCATATCTATTATTACGCTCAAATCATTCACACATAACTCCCTTTGAAGTAAAGCATCTACAATTTTAATTCTTGTGGGGTCACTGAAAGCTTTAAACCAATCAGCCATCTGAGATACTGTAGTTGTATTCATCATTTCTGATTTTACAGAATTAAGATCTTTCTCAAAAGCCAAAGTAGTAACTTTGTCTACCTCATTTGCTGGTCTTTCCATGGTTCACCTTCCTATACCAAAAAAACATAGTTTTTAAAATTATAACATGCTTGTTAAATGAACCTAATATTTATAAAAAAACAAGCCGATCCGTTGAGAGCCCTCCAATCATTTAGTGTTCTGTATTTTAAACTTTAGTATTAGCAACATGCTGAATGATCGTTGACTTGAATAAATAAATAAGCATATAATAAGAATATCACATGAACATATGCTCATACATTACTTTTGTGAAAGGGGATAATTTATTTGGGACAATTAGGTCAATCCAAAGATACGGTAAAACGTGAGTTATTATTAGAAGGATTAGATTGTGCAAACTGTGCATTGAAAATCGAAAATGGCGTAAAAAAAATCCAAGGAGTCTCAGATTGTTCTGTCAATTTCGTAAATAAGACGTTGAGTTTTGAGGCAGATAAAGATCAGAATGAGGAAATTGTATCTGCGGCAACTAAATTAGTTAATAAACTCGAGCCGCATATTGAAGTGAGTATTAAGATGAAAGGCGGCTCTGGGCAAATGCGTGCCAAAGAACAAGCAGGACATAAGCATGCTAGCGATGGGCATGCAGGTCATTCGCATGGCAGTGGCGGACATGAAGGTCATTCGCATGATAGTGACGGGCATGAAGGCCATTCGCATGATGTTGGTAAGGAAAAAATCAGAATAATGTTAATTCGTTTGGCAGTGGGCGCAGTAGTTGCTGGAGTCGGAATGTTAGGTTCATTTTCAGGTTGGTTAGAACTAACTATATTTTTGGTAGCCTATCTCCTCATCGGCGGCGATATTGTGCTTCAAGCTGTTAAGAACATTCTTCGTGGCCAAGTATTTGATGAATACTTCTTAATGTCCGTAGCTACCATTGGCGCATTTGCTATTCAACAATACCCTGAAGGTGTAGCCGTAATGCTCTTTTATCAAGTAGGAGAGCTATTTCAGAGTATTGCCATTAATCGATCCCGTAAATCAATCAGTGCGCTATTGGATATCAGACCCGATTATGCGAACCTAAAAACAGGAAATGATACCAAACGGGTTTCGCCGGAAGAGGTTAACATAGGAGATCATATTGTTGTTAAACCCGGTGAAAAGATACCATTGGATGGAGTAGTCATTGAAGGAAGCTCAGCGGTAGATACATCAGCACTAACCGGTGAGTCTATGCCTCGGGAAGTGGAAGTAAAGAGTGAGGTTCTGGGCGGTTTCATTAACAAAAACGGAGTTATAACAGTGGAAGTGACTAAGCTGTTTGGGGAATCGACGGTATCCAAAATATTGGAACTTGTCGAAAATGCAAGCAGTAAGAAAGCGCCGACTGAAAAATTTATCTCTAAATTTGCGCGTTACTATACACCGGTTGTTGTTATCGTCGCGTTACTTCTGGCGGTTGTACCTCCCCTGGTTTTAAGTGGAGCCACCTTTTCTGATTGGATCTACCGGGCGCTTGTCTTCTTGGTCATATCTTGTCCTTGTGCGCTTGTGGTTTCCATTCCACTGGGCTTTTTTGGAGGAATTGGAGCAGCATCCAAGACAGGAATACTGGTCAAGGGCAGCAATTACTTGGAAGCCTTAAACAATGTTAAATATGTTGTATTTGACAAGACAGGAACACTCACTAAGGGAGCATTTAAAGTTACTAGTATTAACCCTGCCGCAGAATTATCCGAAGATGAACTTCTTGAATATGCTGCTTTCGCAGAACTGCATTCTACTCATCCTATCGCTGAATCCATAAAGGTGGCCTATGGTAAGGAGATCAAGGAAGATCAACTGGACGGATATAATGAAATCTCCGGACATGGGATACAAGTAAATGTTCAAGGTAAAGAGGTCTTAGCAGGTAACATCAAGCTGATGAACAAGTACGGCATTGAAGCGCCCAATGAGTCAGGAACGGTTATTCATGTTGCAATTGAAAAAAAATATGCTGGCTTTATTATCATTTCAGATGAAATAAAGGATGATTCCGCAAAGGCCGTACGTTCGTTGAAAGAATTGGGCATTAAGAAAATCGTTATGCTGACAGGGGACGCAAAGGCGGTTGGCGATTCAGTTGGTAAGCAGCTAGGTATAGATGAAGTGCATGCAGAGCTACTTCCACAGCATAAAGTAGAAGAAATTGAGAAGTTAATGCAGAGTAAATCGCCTAAAGAAAAAATAATTTTTGTTGGTGACGGTATTAATGATACTCCAGTGTTGGCCCGGGCAGATGTGGGTATAGCGATGGGGGGATTAGGGTCGGATGCAGCTATTGAAGCAGCTGACATCGTCATTATGACAGATGAACCTTCGAAAATCTCGACAGCTATTCGAATTGCTAAGAGAACGCGTCGGATTGTTTGGCAGAATATCATCTTTGCTCTGAGTGTAAAGGCTGTATTCTTAATTTTAGGCGCGTTTGGTATCGCCACTATGTGGGAAGCAGTATTTTCAGATGTCGGCGTGACCATGATTGCGGTCCTGAATGCCATGCGAGTATTAAACGTGAGTAAGTCTTAGTCAATTTGCAAGGTCAAAGTAAAGGACATAGGTAAACAAGGGCAACCTAGAGAGTGTGGATATTGTTCGCAGGGGTAGCAAATGTAGAAGTACACGAGTTAAATAGCTGGATAGAAACATGGAGTGTTCTAAACGCCGACAACGGTTCTTGGAACACTCTTTTCTTTATGCTCAAACTAACTACAAACAGACTGAAAAAGCAACCAAGGATGACAAATATCACATATTTATGACGCATTATTCAGTACATTAAAGCAAAAGGTTGATTATGAGAATCATTATCATTTCGTATGATGAAAGTATTGCTTGTACAGTTCAACAGTAGGGGAGGCTTCGGTTGCAAGGTGGATTTTGGCGAACTGGTTTGGCAGTCATTATGCTAATGATGTGATCATTCCAGGTCAAGTTCATGCAGCGGATGACAATTGCCGCAAACTAGTAGATCAAATATAAGACGCTTTTCAGGAAGCACCGGAGACATACGATAAGGTGACGTCACAGAGACTAAGAATCAGGTCAATAATGTGTATTAATGTCGTTTATTATAACGAAAGGCAAAAAGCGGATCAAGGATTTTGAATAAATTTTGTTCGAATGCTGCAGATTGAATAAGTACAGCCGACTGTCGGATCATAGACAATCGGCTGTTTTCTCATAATATCCATCTGGAAGCAAAATGACCATCACAGTTGATGGTCGTTGTCCATATCATTCCACTATTCTTGTTTTGCCGCTAGTAATGCTCTTTGGTAGGTAAATCGAATCACGTGTTCCGATTCATCGGTAGAACCCCTTAACATAATATCCCTTGCAATGGGGGCGTAAGTGGATAAATACACTTTTTCCACTTGGGCTTGCCCCACAGCCAAGGCGGCCTGGAATTACTGGAGAAGTATAGGTTGGCTGAGCTAGGAACTCAAAGTACCCCTCAGCACTGAAAAACCTAAAACGGCTACTCTGTCCAGTTTAGGACGGTGCAGCCGTTTTGTTCTTGTAGAAAAGGTGTACATCGTCCGAAGGGCGAATTTATTCAGAAACACTGGCAGAAATACCGTTGTGGGAGCGCTGATGGTCTGTTTGTTCTTTATGACCAAAGGGTAGTTCTTCGCAAACCTGCTTCTCTGATGCCTGAGATTTGCCCAGGATGCACACTTGGATACATAACCGCTATTCATCCGTACTCTCCATGGCTTTTGGTACGCACCCTCCCCCTCAGTTATCACCTGTTAGGCATCAAATGATTAGTGTTTGGCGTTAGTGGGATAGGACAAGCCAGAGAAAATTCACAGTTTGTCTTAAGCTTGTAACCGTGAAATCAGCCGTGTCGTTAGCTTTACTTTCCCGGAGAACATGTTATATTAATAGTATAAGTTGCACTAAGGAAATAATTTTGTGCAATGGCAACAACGATTATCATTCTCATTTACCATGCTATCCCGGCTGAGACGGGATAGCATGTGTCATTTTAAGGGCCTTAATAATGGCTCTCATTCTCAGCAGCACATATAACCTCACTGGGGAGGGTGCCAAATATCCCCCACAAACTAATCAGGAGAGTGATTTACAATGCAAGCAAAATTAGAACAAATGCCTAAACAAATGCCTAAACAAATGCCTAAACAAATGCCTAAACAAATGGCGCACCAGGGCAGCGCGCAGCAGCCGCGGGCTCCGAAGCCACGCCGTTTCGATCCGATGGCCATGCTTGGCAATCCTGAAATGCAGGCCGTTCTCGGCAGCGGATTACTTATGCTTATTGCCTGGGTTGTCAGCGGCTGGTCGGAAGTGTTCTCCATCATCCTATATGTCATTTCCTACGCGCTAGGCGGCTGGATCACGGCGAAAGAGGGCGTGGAGACGCTGGTCAAAGAGCATGACCTTGACGTGAACCTACTGATGATTGCCGCCGCACTGGGTGCAGCATCGATCGGCTATTGGAATGAAGGAGCAATGTTGATCTTTATTTTTGCACTGAGTGGAGCGCTGGAAAGCTATACAATGGAACGCAGCAAAAAGGATATTTCATCGCTGATGGCCCTTAAGCCGGCCACCGCTGTCCGCATTGAAAAGGGCATTATGAGCGAGGTTGCGATTGACCTTTTGGCAGTGGGAGACCTGCTGCTTGTGCGTCCCGGCGAGCTGATCCCTGCAGATGGCACAATCTACCAGGGGGAATCAGCTGTCAATCAAGCATCCATCACGGGTGAATCTTTGCCTGTCGAGAAAACGGTCGGCAGTGAAGTGTTTGCCGGAACAATTAATGGTGAAGGCCCGCTTTATATAGAAGTAACCAAGTCTGCGGGGAACACGCTTTTTGCCAAGATCATCAAAATGGTCGAAGAGGCGGAAACTGAAGTGCCGGAGTCGCAGCGGTTCATTAAGCGGCTGGAGTCGATTTATGCCCGGGTAGTGGTAGCCGCTACGGTAGCACTGATTGCTCTGCCTCCGTTCTTGCTGGACTGGAGCTGGAGTGCCACATTCTATAAAGCCATGGTATTTCTTGTCGTGGCATCCCCGTGCGCACTGGTCTCTTCCATTATGCCGGCGATGCTGTCGGCAATATCCAAAAGCGCGCGCAAAGGCATCCTGTTCAAGGGCGGCGTCCATTTGGAGAATATGGCGAAGACCTCAGTGGTTGCTTTTGACAAGACAGGAACGTTGACTGAGGGTATTCCGCAAGTGACTGATTTCATCGCCGGAGAAGGGTATGACCGGAATGAGCTGCTGGCGGTTAGTGCTTCGATTGAGAAATTGTCCCGCCATCCGCTGGCGGAAGCAATTGTCCGCCTGGCTGAGGATGAACACCTTGAGCTGCCAGTTATTCAGGAGAGCAAGTCCGTGACCGGCTGGGGGATTGAAGGGCTGATTGACGGACAGCTATGGAGAATTGGCAAATCCAATCTGCTGGATGAACAGAATAACACCGTAGCTGAGGACGGGGATGAGCAGTGGATTTCGCTGCGTCAACAATTTGAGGGAGAGGGGAAAACTGTATCGCTTATTCTTGCTGGTGAACGTATTGCCGGAATGATTGCACTGCAGGATACGGTGCGTCCGCAGGCGGAAGCAGCGGTGCGTAAGCTGCAGGAGCTGGGCATCAAGGTGGCGATGCTGACCGGCGACCGCGCGGCAACGGCGGAAGTGATTGCCGGGAGAACCGGCGTTGACCTTGTATTTGCAGGTCTTTTGCCCGAGGATAAAGTGACGCATATCAAAGCGCTGCGCGAGCAGTACGGGAATGTGATTATGGTGGGGGATGGCGTGAATGATGCGCCGGCGCTGGCCACGGCAACAGTCGGTATGGGCATGGGTATGAAGGGCAGCGGTGCAGCACTGGAGATTGCCGACGTTGTGCTGATGAATGACAATATTGAAGAGATCGCTTCAACTATTGCATTGGCCCGGCGTTCGCAGCGTATCGTGAAGCAGAATATGGTTTTTGCCGTAACGGTAATAGCGACTATGATTCTCAGCAACTTTATGCAAGGGATTGCTCTTCCTTTTGGTGTCATTAGCCATGAGGGCAGTACGATACTCGTTATCCTCAATGGACTGAGACTTTTACGCTAAAAAAAGCTAAAGCAGCTCATTTCTCAGTCCTTTCGAAAATTTGATTTCTTGAAATTGAATTGTTCACAAAATGAGTGCGATTACAACGTGTCTGGCATATTGACATATTCCCTTGAGATGAGCATAATTAATACTAGATTATAATTATTTTAATTAAGATCCGTAAGAGCTGACGTCTTAACCGTCCATCTCAAGGAGGATATAGTCATGTATAAATCAATTATTATTGGTACCGGACCTGCCGGATTGACTGCAGCCATCTACTTGGCCCGCGCCAATCTGAATCCGCTCGTCATCGAAGGCCACAGCCGGGTGGGCAGCTTACCACTACAACGGAAGTCGAGAATTTCCCTGGCTTTCCCGAAGGTATTATGGGTCCTGACCTGATGGACAATATGCGCAAGCAGGGGAACGTTTTGGCGCCAAGTTTGTTACAGGCTGGGTGAACAGTGTGGAGCTGGGACAACGCCCGTTTAAGGCATGGGCGAGCTGACTACAGATACCCTGATTCTGTCTACAGGCGCAACAGCGAAATACCTACGAGGCTTCCTATCCACCCTAAAAAACATTCCCTTCCAGTGTCCGAAAGTATTCAGTCCGTGTTTAAAGGGAATGTTGCACTTCCCATTTAATTTTTTTCCCTAAGGGGTGCGCTGCACCCCTTATTTTCGTTGACTTTAAGATGGGCACCTGAATAGTTACGTGAAAACAATAAAACAGGTAGACGAATTAATAGAAATAGCACGTGATCGGTTCAATTTACACTGACGACCTCCCTGAGAGCATACGAACCCAGATCCTGAAGCTTGATCGTAGAATGTCTTTTCGAAGGATGATATACTTACACACGCGACGATCTTCTGGGTCAATAACGCTATCGAAACCTCGATGCGCGTCTATGCGAACGCTGACCGTTACCCGTGGACGTCTGATTATGATCGCTGGCCGGTCGTAGAAGCGCCCACCGGGAACTTTTTTTGAGTAGGTTAATTATCGTAATAATCTCATACTTCATACTGTGACCTCTCGGTAAATTACTGAAAGCCAGTTTTCATGTCCCCTTACACAATAGGAGAATCATCTTTTAAAAGATTTTTTCGTAACTTATCAATAGAAGGGGTAGCCACATTACTCTTTTTGATTAGCATATCAAATTCTTCCTGAAGGCAGATCATCTCGGGTTTTGCTGCGGCTGTATGCTTTGCCATGGCTGTTTCAGCAAACTTTGTGCCCATGATAATTTTAAAAATAGGGGCAATCATAAAAACGGGAAGTTTTAAATAGTGAAGTTTTGAAGGTGTGATTTTAATGCCTAATTTAGTCAACACAGCAAAGCCTTCTTTTATCCCCAGAACCATCAATTTAATATCTGCATATGATTTTGCCAAAGCAAAATTATTACTATTATGTTTATAAAGGGCGTTACCGATACTTGTAACCATTGCCACATGCGTTTTCTGCCACATATCCATGTTACTAGTTACAACTGATGAAATACCGGCACTGTTAAAAATATCTACTATTTTTTGTAGCCTTTCGGTTTTTTGGCCACTGTATTCTGAAAAAGTAGTGGACTGAAAAGCCCGCATGAATCCCTTGCCGATAAAGTAATGTACCCGGCCGTCTACACGTTCTCCTCCTGCGGACGGAAATCCTAGCATCAGGCGGTCACTACCCACTGCATGAACCCATTCGTCATAACCAGATGCCGTATTGACTACAAAGACAATATTTTTTGATATATTTTGAGAAAGTATCGGCAATACACTGCCTATCTGTGTTTTTTGCATTACTACGATTATGTAATCGAAAATATTGTCTGGCAACAGATGTTCAATCAAATTTACCTTTGCAATTTCTTCTCGGTTGTTGCCTGGATTCACGAGAATCACGCCGTTTTGTTTCAGTTCAACAAGTCTTGTCCCCCTTGCAAGGACAGTGATATCATATCCTGACAACGCAAGTCTCCCAGCAAAAATACTCCCGATTGTGCCTGCACCATAAATAAGAATTTTCAAGTGATCTCTCCTCATCGAATAAATAGAAATAGTATGTAGTCCGTTCACGTCTATTCTAATCTTTTTTAAGGTAAAAATAAATTCACGGAAAGGAGATATTTCCCAAATGAGCAGCATGGCTTACCGATTTCTTTTTTCAGATTTATATTTTTTTATGGATTGAGCTGAAATCCGTTGGTAAGTTTTTCTTGGTTTTTTCCAACACATAATGTACTATATAATATATGAATGGTTGCTCATGTGTTCACTTTATAGGAGGGATCAATATGCAGATAACTGATATTATTTCTATGGTATTACTAATTATTTTTGGCACAGGATACATTCTCAAACTGGTATTGTTGAAGCAAAGAGAGAAAATTAATGCTAATGTATTGGCAAAAGGAACTAAGGATTTTTCAATTTATAGTGCTGAAATGTTTGTTAGAGTATCCAGTTCATTGTGGCTGCTGGCCTGGGTATCAGAGATTATATTTCATCATCAAATATCCTCTGTTATTGGTTTCTTGTTTAATAATATCTATACAGCATATATAGGCATAATGATAACAGCTGTAGGAGTAGGGATATTTATTTTGGCAACCATTGTTATGAAAAGCTCTTGGAGAGTAGGTATAGATAAAACCACAAAGACAACGCTTGTAACTGATGGTATCTACAATTTCAGCAGAAATCCTGCTTTTGTAGGTTTTAACTTGATGTTTATTGGTCTATTCGCTACCTATGCTAACCTCTTTACCTTAATTGTATTGGTTATCAATCTACTTGCCTTTCACTTATTAATATTGCAAGAGGAAAAGCATCTGTTTTCTATGTTTGGTGATGAGTATGAGAGATATACAAGAAAGGTTCCAAGATACTTTTTGATATTTTACTGGACAGTGAAAAGTTCTAATCACTAAGAAGCCAGGGAATCAGCATGGTAATCAGCGAATTCCTACTTGGCTTGAATTATTTTGGTTATGGATAAATGCGGGTTACGAGCAAACAAGCGAAAAATAGATTTGCGTAAATAAGCCATAGCCGTCGCTTCGGAAACAATGGCCTTGGAAGGGGTTCTCAGGTATCGGAAAAACAGGCCGGGAACAAGGGACGAATAACGCACGGCGACCAGTTGCAACAGGCCCATGGCGATGCAACTGCACATGACGTAGCCTTCAATGGCCTTGACCGTCAACCGGATGTTTTCCTTGTCCTTCTCATCGGTTACGTGCTCCAGTGGATGGGGTTCTCCCTTCTTCAAATAACGCTTCAGCTTCGGCATGGATTGCTCCAGAATTGGTAGCTGAATCCACCGATCACCTGTTTCATTTCGCGGAAGGTGCATTCGATCTTGAAGCGGTACCCATACAAGCGGATGATGTCCGTTGCTTCTAGCGTCGGGTCGGTGCTCACCAGAATGGACAGCTGGCCACCAAACCGAACTAGGACAAAACGCAGCTCCTGGTACAACCCTTGTCCCCACAGCAAGTCCAGGCGCAGATACTGGACGGTTTCTTCCTTACCGTAAAGCGCCACCTGCGCCGTTTGAAACGCTGCCGCGCGGCTTTGAAACAGGGATTTCAGTTTGACAGCCATCCCCTTTTTTCGTGGACGGCCGCGTCCCTTCTTTGTCTGGGAAGGAGGCTCATATGCCACTACGTTAGACTTGGCCTTCGAAACGATGTGCAACCTCGTTGTCCATGACGCGTTTAACTCGTTCAAGCGTTGCAGTGCAGGAACGGACAGAAAGTAACGATCCAGCAGGATTAAGGCTTTCCCGAATGTCTTGGCAGCCGTGAAGCCCTGATCCACCCTCTGAACCACATGGGAATCCTGCCCTTCAGTACTGGCGCTCCAGCCCAAAATGGTTTTCACGCCATCCTTCAGATTCATGAACAAGGGCAGGTAAAACCATTTCTGCGGCGTTCCCATGAGAATGCCAATGGCGCCAAACAGATGCCCGAAGATGTACTCCGCCTTGGAGGGATTTTCGGACTCCTGATGAAGTTTCTTGACACCGGGCATCCGGCGGGCTTCCTTGGTCTGCTTCATCCCATCGCCGATAAGCACGACCATCCCGTTGACGTAAGAAAGTGGGGCTGTTTGTTTCACGATCTGAATCCACGTCAACCGAAGGGATTCCAGCGACCATGCGGAAGAGCGAAAGAAATGAATCAGGCTCTCGTAGCAACGGGCAGGTAAAGACAAATCCCGGATGATGGAAGTCACGCCTAGATGATCCGAACGCAACATGAAGCCCATGATGATCACAACAAACCAGTGGTAAGCGGCTCCTCTGGTGAAACAAGGACGAAAAGAATGCAAAAGAGAATCGATAGTTTTTGGCATGGTATGGCGAATCGCAAAGGAATCGGGTTAACTACAGGATGTAACCCTTTCAGCGATTGATCTCCTTTTTGGTGTAGGAACCCTAGGATATCATGCCTTCGCTTGATTGGGTTATTTTTCTTTTCTAAACCGGTTTTAGCGCATCTGGAAACCTATTTGAAGGTAGCAACCGACAAAGGATTTCGCGGAAAAGTAACGGATCTCGCGGAATACAGCGATTGTCATCGAACCACGCTCGGTCCTACTTGGCGGGAGGCGAGGAAGCAATCGAATCTGCTAAAGGTAGTAATATCGGTCCCAAGTGCGTCAGCGACCTGTTGCATGGAGGGATTGTGGCTTCGATCAATTTCATACAGGAGATGGCTTTGGGTCGCAGAGAGATCACATCCACCTATGCTGCAGCAATCCTTATTGAGCAAACCTAAACGCCGGGTCATGATTTGGAATAATTCTCGTGGAGTTTCCATTATTTTCACCTAAAAATACATTCATTCCAAGCGATTATTTAGCGATCTATTAAGCTTTGGACTAATAACCACGGCTATATCGTTAACACCGGAGCTTATCCTACTTCTGGTCTAACATTGCCGATTTGTGATTTACTTTTAGTAGATTCGATACTAGAAGCGTAGGCAGTCCTCCAATCATAGTGATCATTAAGGTTAATCTTAAGTAGAAATGCAGGCAGTACGTCTAAACTGCATGTATCTTTACAGACAAAACCTTTTAAAATTATGGATGTGGAAGTCTACATCGATCAGTTCGATATTGAAAGAAAAATACGGTGTTATCCCTAGAAAAAACTGAACTCAATATATTCACCAAACTTCTGCAGCATAAATCCAGATACGTTTCTCTAGATTATCTGGAGAATATTTGTATTTTGATTTGCAGATTTCAAGTCTCACCATTTGGGAGCATCTTTTTAAACTGCACAAGAAGCTAAGAGTTTTCACGGAGTAATGGAGATCAAACACTTAAGAAAATGAGGTTATCGCAATTTTACAAAGCGATAACATAAAGTGTGATTTGTATATAATGATCTAATTATAAGATGATATATAAATAGAAAGGGGCCTGAGAAGATGGAAAAACCTATTCGTCTGTATTTCCTCTGTATCCAGAATCGTTGCCGCAGTCAGATTGCCGAGGCTTTTGCCAGACATTACGGTGGTGACCATGTGATCGCTGAAAGTGCTGGACTTGAATCCGGAGAGATTCATCCTTATACCATTGAAGTTATGAAAGAAGTAGGGATTGATATTTCAGGCAAAAGCTCAAAAACGATTGATATGAAAAAATTTATGCAATCGAAAGTCATTATTAAATTATGTGAACAAGTCAATGAAAAGTGCCCGATTGTACCCTTTGCCATCAAGAATGTACAGTGGGATGTTACGGACCCATTGACCCATGAGGGCCGTCTGGAAGACGTGAGGGCTGCTCGTGACGAAATTCAGCTGCGCGTGATTGAGTTATTGAAGGAATTAGACGTACCCGTTATCGAATAAAGACTCCTTGCATGGATACCAGGTTTGGACTCAGAGTATGCTCAATTACTATAAATGTAACTACATATTTATTGGCATTGCTTATTGGTCATATACATTGTTTACAGGAGGAATAATGATGGAAGTGCCCTTCGTAATATTATTTCTTTGTACAGGTAATTCTTGCAGAAGCCAGATGGCTGAAGGATTCGCTCAATATTACAGTACGCTTTATCATGGGAATTTCGAGATTTACAGTGCAGGCCTTGAAGCACATGGACTAAATCCGCGAGCCGTAAAAGTAATGGAGGAAGCTGGTGTAAGTATTTTACATCAAACCTCCGATATTGTTTCTCTTTCTCTCATCGCTCGATCCGACATCATCGTAACCTTATGCGGGCATGCAGATGAGCATTGTCCGACTTTGCCTCCAAGAGTGAAAAAGGTTCATTGGGGATTTGATGATCCAGCAAAAGCCACCGGGACTGAAGAAGAAATAATGAATCAATTTCGTGAGGTTCGAGATTTAATTAATATCAAGATGAAATGGTTCATCGAAGGATTGTCAAAGAATGATCATCTTGAATTTAAAGACATCCTTTTATAAAATCACAACACTATAGAAATAGCCTTTCTTGATTTTAAACGAAATGAACTTTAATATATGATTATATATTTATGTATCATTTGGTTTGTACTCTTGAGAGGACAGTGCATATGTTCAACAGTGAAATGGCTGAAAAGCTGAAATTATTAGGTGACAAAACCAGACTTACGATAATGGGACTTTTAAAAGATAAAGAATGGTGCGTCTGCGATTTAGTGGAAATCCTGGATATGTCACAACCTAATGTGAGCCAACATTTAAGAAAATTAAAGGCACAAGGACTGGTCAAGGAAACACGACGTGCGCAGTGGGTTTATTACTCCTTGGATATTGAGGGTAAACCCTATATTCAAACTATTCTGAATGCATTACCGGATACCCAAACGCTATTATCCCTGATAAAGGGAGATTATACAGAATGTGCTTGTGCTTGTGATTGAGGATCGAACAGCAGAGAGCAAAGGCGTATTCTCACTTGAATATATAAGTGTATAGTTATATAATAATAAAGTGAAAGGGGGAGTGAAGATGAGCTTTGCTTTGGATGAGTTGGATGAAGTGTCGCAGACATTAAAGCTTTTGGGAGATAAAACCAGGCTGACGATGATGAAGCTTCTGGAAAAGCAAGAATGCTGTGTGTGCGAGCTTGTTGAAATTTTCAAGACGAGTCAGCCATCAGTGAGCCAGCATCTGCGGAAATTGAAAGATGCAGGCCTAGTCAAAGAGAACCGGAAAGGGCAGTGGATTTTTTACTCGGTCAATCCAAACAGCATTCAGCATGAATTGATTCAGAATCTGATTGCCTTCGTTCCTTCACAAGATCATGAACTGGAAGAGCTCGATAAGAAAGGCTTAAGAATCTCATGTGATTAAATGGAGGTTAGCGGATTGGTTTCGGTACTTTTAGCAAGTTTTATTTTTCTCGTAACCTTAATATTTGTGATTTGGCAGCCCAAAAATCTGTCTATTGGATGGTCGGCCTGCGGCGGAGCGATTCTTGCTTTGCTTGTAGGCGTAGTCAGTTTTAACGATGTTCTTGATGTTACCTTGATTGTATGGAATGCCACACTGGCATTTGTTGCGATCATTCTGATTTCCTTAATCCTCGATAAAATTGGTTTCTTCGAATGGGCTGCCTTACATATGGCCAGAGCTGCCCGCGGGAATGGAATCCGGATGTTTATCTATGTCACTATTCTTGGAGCAGTGGTGGCAGCGTTTTTTGCAAACGATGGTGCTGCGCTCATTCTGACTCCAATTGTGCTAGCTATGGTCCGGGCACTCAATTTTGATGAAAAAAAGGTTTTCCCATTCATCATTGCCAGCGGATTCATTGCAGATACCACTTCATTGCCGCTAGTTGTCAGTAATCTCGTCAACATTGTATCAGCGGATTTTTTTGGGGTTACGTTCATGGATTACGCAGGGCATATGATTATGCCTACCTTATTTTCATTGGGAGCAAGTATCCTGGTTCTGTACCTATTTTTCCGAAAGAGCATCCCGAGAACGTTTGACAGCTCCCAGCTAAAAAATCCGCAAGAAGCGATCAAAGATATGAAAATGTTCAAACTATCCTGGTGGGTACTAGCGGTTCTGCTGGTCGGATACTTCGTTAGTGAGTTCCTTAACATTCCGGTGTCAGTG
Source organism: Paenibacillus tianjinensis (assembly GCF_017086365.1). Taxonomy (NCBI): domain Bacteria; kingdom Bacillati; phylum Bacillota; class Bacilli; order Caryophanales; family Paenibacillaceae; genus Paenibacillus; species Paenibacillus tianjinensis. The sequence continues at coordinate 3,091,493 of NZ_CP070969.1, forward strand.
GTTGCCGGTGTTATCGCAATCTATTTCCTTCTCATGGCAAGAAGAAGCCCTAACGTTCCCACGATGGAAGTCGTGAAGGGTGCGCCTTGGGCGATTGTATTCTTTTCCATTGGAATGTATGTGGTCGTGTATGGTCTGCGCAATGCAGGTCTGACGGATGTCCTTGCCGATGCCATACAGGCTGTGGCCGATCAGGGGCTGTTCGCCGCTACAATGGGGATGGGCTTTATAGCCGCAGTGATCTCTTCGATCATGAATAACATGCCTACCGTCATGATTGATGCGCTGGCCATTGATGCTACGCATACCTCAGGACTGATTAAGGAAGCCTTAATTTATGCGAATGTCATCGGTTCTGATTTGGGACCAAAGATCACACCAATCGGTTCACTGGCTACGCTGTTGTGGCTGCATGTACTTTCAACCAAAGGTGTTAAGATATCATGGGGAACGTATTTTAAAACAGGCATTATTTTGACGATCCCTACGCTGTTTATTACATTATTGGGCCTATATATACGGTTGTCTCTATTTTAAACTCAAAGGAGATTAAGACACATGGATAAGAAAATCATTTACTTTTTGTGTACAGGAAACTCCTGCCGGAGCCAGATGGCTGAGGGCTGGGCGAAGAAATATCTAAGTGACGAGTGGAATGTTTACAGCGCTGGTATTGAGGCTCACGGTTTAAATCCAAAGGCCGTTCAAGCGATGAATGAAGTAGGCATTGATATTTCGGGACAAACCTCGGATATTATCGATCCGCAGCTGTTGAATAATGCAGACCTCGTCATTACATTATGTGGAGATGCTGCAGATAAATGTCCCATTACTCCACCACAAGTAAAACGTGAACATTGGGGATTTGATGATCCAGCCAAAGCGCAAGGAACCGATGAAGAAAAATGGGCTGTATTCCAGCGGGTTCGTGATCAAGTAGGCGAACGTATCCAACAATTTGCTGAAACTGGCGAATAATGAAGCTTAACAGCCGGGATCTCTTCCCGGCTGTATTTCTCAGTAAAGGAGACCCCAGTTCATGAAAACCATTGAAATTTACGATCCGGCGATGTGCTGCTCCACAGGAGTTTGCGGACCTGTCGTTGATCCTGAATTAATCCGTATGTCCGCTGTGGTTCATAATCTGAAGAAACAAGAAGTGAATGTCTCCAGATATAACCTGACCAGTGAGCCGGATGCTTTTGTATCGAATGCTGCAGTCAGACAATTGCTGACTGATGAAGGACCGGAAGTGTTGCCCATTATTTTTGTGGATGGGAAAGTGGCTAAGAAACAGGGCTACCCCACCAATGAAGAGTTAGAGCAGTGGACAGGAATAGCTGCATCTGAACTGATTGCCAAGCCTCGAATTCGCCTTGAAATTAAGACGAAGTCACAATAAAGGAAAGAAGGCGTAACATGTCCACTCTGTTTGATCCACTTACAATGTTGCGTACACCCTACCTGTTCTTTACAGGCAAAGGCGGAGTAGGTAAAACCTCAACGGCCTGTGCAGCGGCAGTAGTACTGGCCGACTCAGGAAAACGAGTTCTGCTTGTAAGCACCGATCCAGCCTCCAATTTGCAGGATGTTTTTAGTACCCAGCTTTCCAATCATCCAACGCCGATTGAAGGTGTTCCTAATCTATTTGCAGCCAACTTGGATCCGGAGACCGCCGCCGAAGAGTATAAGGTGAAAGTGGTAGCACCTTACCGGGGAGTCTTGCCGGATTCAGTGCTCGCTTCCATGGAAGAACAGTTATCTGGGGCGTGTACGGTAGAGATTGCAGCATTTGATGAATTTACGACTCTTCTGACCAATGACCAATTGAAGTCTCAATTTGATCATATTCTGTTTGACACCGCGCCAACAGGACACACCCTACGCCTCTTACAGCTCCCTTCGGCTTGGAGTGGTTTCCTGGACGATAGTACGCATGGAGCTTCGTGTCTGGGCCCCTTGGCGGGGCTAGAAGCCAAAAAATCACTATACCATGAGGCGGTTCAATCCTTATCAGATGGTACTCAAACGACGCTGATTCTGGTCTCTCGTCCGGAGCAATCGCCCTTATTAGAAGCCGCGCGCGCATCTTCTGAACTGAAAGGTACTGGGGTTGAAAATCAACTACTCGTGATTAATGGGATTCTTAGTTCCTATTTTATCGAGGATGCAGTTGCCAAGGGTTTTGTTGATCGCCAGCAGAAGGCGTTAACGCAAATGCCAGCCGAACTTCAGTCTTTGGAAAGCTACCATATCCCCTTAGCTCCCTTTAATGTGACGGGATTAGAAAACTTGCGTGCATTTTTCGTTCCCGTTCGAGCGAATGCTGATCATTTACACCCAGTAGAAGTGGACGCTGCTATTCCATCACTTGAATCTTTAATTTCGGATGTAGAGACCGATGGGATTCGAGTGATTTTCACCATGGGTAAAGGTGGCGTGGGCAAAACTACCGTAGCCTCCGCTATTGCTGTTGGGCTGGCCGAACGAGGACACCGGGTCCATCTCAGTACAACAGATCCTGCAGCTCATCTGGAGTATGTTATTGGTGACAATTGTGATCAGATTACCGTTAGCCGAGTTGACCCGAAGGTGGAGCTTGAAAAATATCAGCAAGAAGTGATCAGCCAAAATGCGGATTCCCTCGATGATGAAGGCCTTGCCTTTTTGGAAGAGGATTTAAGATCACCATGTACCGAGGAAATTGCCGTTTTTCGTGCTTTTGCTGATTTGGTAGAACGATCTGAAGAAGAGATTGTCGTTATTGATACGGCGCCGACTGGACATACCTTGCTATTGCTGGATGCAACTCAGGAATATCATAAAGAAATCGCCCGTTCCTCCGGCACCGTTCCAGATTCTGTACAGCATTTATTGCCTAGACTACGTGATCCGAAAGAGACGAGCGTCGTCATTGTCACGTTAGCGGAGGCTACTCCAGTTTATGAAGCATCTCGCCTGGAAAAGGATCTGAAGCGTGCAGGGATTCCTACGAAATGGTGGGCAATCAATCAGAGCTTTGCTGCGGCAGGAACAACTGATCCAGTGCTTAGCGGGCGAGCTCATGCCGAACTAGAATGGATTCAAAAGGTACTTCATAAGGCTGAAGGGCATGCCATAATTATTCCTTGGGAGCCGGTTGAAGTGACGGGATATGAGCAACTCAAACGGCTTTCAGCAAGTATTTTGAAATAGAAAGAGTGAGATCAATGATCATTACAGATGAAGCAAAAACATTTATTGAGAACATGATGAAGGAAGCCGGAGTCTCCACCTTGCGATTTGGTTATAGTGATGCAGGCTGCTGCGGACCCGGTTACGAATTGTCGCTCGAGAAACCGCAACCAGACGATACCGTGACTATGGTTAATGAAGTTGAGGTCGCTGTTGATTCCCGGGTGACTGACCAGATAGGCGGACTTACACTGGATTTTGTACAAGACGAACATGGTGCTGGACTAACTATAAGTGGCGGAAGCAACTGCTGCTAGAGAGATAGGGGAGAACTATAATGGCAAATTATCATGAACTGATTCCAGGCAAAGTATATATCGGTGGGGAAAATGCACTACTGGAAGCCCTTAAGGAGCAAGAGATATCCGATGTGTTTGACTTGAGAGATACCGGTACTAAAGCTGAAGGTTTTCCTGCGGAAGTAACCCGCCATCATTTCCCGATTGTGGAAGATGAGAGCGGCCAGGAAGGTTCAGTTCAAGCAGCCATTCAGGCGGTCACAGCAGCAGTAAATAGCGGGAAGACAGTGTATTTCCATTGCGCTGGCGGCCGTAACCGTACAGGCACCGTAGCCACAGGGCTTTTGATGGAACTGGGCTTGGCTTCTACGGTGGATGAGGCTGAAGCATTGGCCAAAGAGAAGCGTCCAGATATCAATATCAAGCAGGAAATGCGCGATATGCTGAAGGAGTTTTATCCTTTAACTAGGATTTAATATGCATCACGTTAATGAAGGGATTGTTTCCTAAGAGGGAAATAATCCCTTTTTTGCATGTCGCTATTCGTAGTTGAAATGATCATTGAAGGAAGTTGAAGACCGATCTAAAAAAAGATTGAAATCCAAAATTAGGTAGTTTACTGTTGAGGTGGAGAACGAATGTATGGGAGGAATAGAAATGAGCGAGCAGCAGCGTACGATAGAACCGTTGAATCAAGGGCGTCCTCGACTGAAGCAATTGATCATTCAGAATTTTCGCGGAATAGGCAATCATCCAGTCACAATTGAACTGGATAAGATTGTCGTTTTAGTAGGGCCAAACAATGTTGGTAAAAGCTCCATTCTTCGGGCCTATGAGGTAGCAATGTCCGAGGGCTCCAATGAAGCAATTCTGCTGCAGGATGACTTTCCAGGTGGTGTGGTACATCACGAGTCTCTCCCCATGATCGAGCTTCATACGGTTATTCAGGATCATGCTCCTGGAGCGAGATGGATACATACGGATTCACTTACCCAAGAGAAGGTGGTCAAGGAGAGATGGACGTGGGCTGCTCCAGGTGCACCCAAGCGTCAAGGCTTCGATGTAGAAAAAAACATTTGGGCAGAAGATGCGGTTCCATGGGGTGCACCCAATGTCGCCAACTATAATCGACCAAAGCCACATCGAGTCGATGCTTTTTCAGATCCTAAAGTGCAAGCGGATGTCATCGTCAAACTGCTGAGCAATGTCATTAAAGAGAGAGTAAAAGATGTTCAAGAAGAGGCGGGGGAATCTCAATACAAACATTTGCTTCGTACGATCGCAACATTAAGACAGCAAGTAATCAGTGAATCCATCGGGCATATCGAAAAAATTGAACTACAGGTTTCGGAGCTACTCAGTGAAGTATTCCCCGGATACGTTGTTAAATTTGATCCTCGGGCAGAAGAGGAAGCGGAGAGTGACCTTAATCTATTTCAAAAAGTAAATAACGCACAGCTAAAGATGGGACATGGTGAAAATGGTCATTTAACCACACTGGATCGTCAAGGAAGCGGTGCAAGACGTACCTTATTGTGGAGTGCCTTACGAATGATTGCAGAGACGAATGTGAATAAAGGGGCTAAGAAAGGGGCGAAAAAAGAAGCAATAGAAGGTGAGGAGAATCGGCCTCATGTTCTTCTTTTGGACGAGCCGGAGCTATGCCTTCATCCAAACGCCGTAAGAGAGGCTTGCCGGGTATTATACGATTTACCGAATACGGGAAATTGGCAAGTGATTGTCACGACACACTCTCCTGCTTTTATTGATGTCTCTCGCGATAACACAACCATTATAAGAGTAGAACAGATTAATGGACACATTTCCGGGACAACGGTATTTCGTCCGGAAAGAGTCAAATTAGATGATGAAGACCGCTCCCTATTAAAGCTAATGAACATTTTTGATCCTTATGTTGCCGAATTTTTCTTTGGGGGACGCTGCATTATCGTTGAAGGCGACACGGAGTATACGGCGTTTAAGCACATCATGGCAACAAAGCCGGGAATATATAAGGATGTACATATTATTAGAGCAAGAGGAAAAGCGACCATTGTTTCATTAGTCAAAATACTTAATCATTTCGGTTCTCGTTACTCTGTCCTGCATGATAGTGATACGCCGACAACCCTTAGAAAGGGAAAAACGATAAAAAATCCGGCATGGGCACATAACGAAAAAATATATGCAGCGATACAGGATCGACCACATACTTCAAATGTTCGACTACTAGCCTCACTGGGGAATTTTGAGAAAGCGTATTTTGGGGAGGAAGTAAGTAGTGAGAAACCCTACAACGCAATTATTCATTTGCAACACGATGAGCAACGATTCGAAAAGGTGGAACAACTGCTGGATGCTCTTCTGGATCATAGTAAAGTTCCGCCTGAAGGTGCGCTTGAATGGACAAGCATTGCTCAGTTAGAGGAGATGGTTGCTGTGCAGGCCAGTAAGGAATTAGTAGCTGCAGGTACTGAAGATACGATAGACGAGGTGCTTTGAGCGCGTAGAAGGTATAAAATAACTCCCGATTTATAGGACTGTGCGACAAAAGTACAGTCCTATAAACTTGGAATTGGAGCTTGATAATCCGTTCTTTACGTATTAGATGAATTCAGGTAACGACGATATACTTGATAATTCTTGTTGCCTCCAGACAGGTTATAAACCTTCTCAAAGCCCAAGTTAATCAGAATATTCTGGGCTGCATTCCCGGTTGTTCCTTTGTTGCAGTAGGTGACAGTACGTTTCTTAGGATCCAAGGTAGAAGCCTTCTCACGCAGGTCTTTAAGCGAAATATGCTGTGCTCCTTGGACATGACTGGCTTCATATTGCTTTCTCGAACGCGTGTCGATAATTTGATAATCATCTTCTTTACCCACCAGCTCTGCCGGGGAAAGGAGAGGAAGATTGCGGCTGATCGCGTTATGAAGGGCCATCCCTGTGTACATAACAGGGTCTTTCGTGGTAGAGAAAGGAGGCGCATAGGCCAGATCCAGATGAAAGAGGTCCTCGACGTTCGCTTTGAAATGCAGAGCCGTAGCCAGGACATCCAGTCGTTTATCCACGCCTTCTGTACCGATAGCCTGAGCGCCTAATAGACGACCACTCTTACGGTCCGCTATGGCCTTTATGAGTAGTTCCTTTCCGTTTAAATATTCAGCTCTGGCCGGCTTCAAGTTGTAGAGGACCTCAACGTCAAAGCCTTCATTCCGTGCTGCTTGTTCGGTTAGCCCCGTAGTGCCAACAGCCAATTCGAACACACGGAAAATGCCGGTACCCAGAACACCGTGGAATTCCAGTTCTCCCCCTGTGATCACGTCTCCGGCGATCCGGCCCATTTTATTGGCCGTAGAGCCTAACGGATGGTAGAAAGGCTTTCTGGTAATGGACGAGTAACTTTCTGCAACATCACCAACAGCATAAATGTTCTCATGGCTGGTGCGCATATGTTTATCTACCTGAATAGCACCGGTTGGCCCTAGCTGTAAGCCGGCTTGTTGAGCGAGTGTAACGTTCGGACGAACCCCCGTTGCCAGGATGACAATATCCGCATTAAAGCGATGTCCACTTTTCGTTTCAACGGCATGGACAAGATGGCTGTCATCTTGGTGAATAGCTGTGACTTCTTCGTTCGTATAGACCTCGACCCCGTTTAACTGTAAATGTTCCTGGACACGGAATGAAATCTCCGGATCGAAGGACGACATGATATGACTTCCACGCTGTATAATGATCGATTTAATACCCCTATGGGTGAATTGCTCCGCAATCTCCATCCCGATATAGCCTCCACCGATAATAACCGCTTGCTTCGGATCGGCTTCTTGAATGAACGCATCGATATGCCGGGTATCTTCCATGGTCCGCACCGGGAAGATATTCTTCATTTGCGAATCGACATAGCCGGGGATCGTAACATTGGCCCCTGTAGCCAGTACAAGCTTATCGAAGGTTTCTTCAACCTCGGCACCATTGCTTAAATCGGTCACACGGATGGTCTGGTTCACCGGATCGATTGCAGTGACCTCGTGGTTGATGTTCATCTTGACGTTGTAGCGAGCTTCAAACCACTTTTTATCTCGAGGAATCAACTCTGACAGGTCTTCGACTTCATTCCCTAAATAATAAGGTATCCCGCAGATGGAGTAAGAAATATCCGGACCTTTTTCATATACAATAATTTCGGCTGATTCATCATTCCGCCGGGCTTTGGCAGCCACAGAGGTTCCTGCAGCTACAGAGCCTACAATAATAATCTTCAATTTAAGTCCTCCTTATATTCTATCATATAGATATATTAGCATTAGCTTATATAAAAATAAACTAGAGTTTTGCTCGTACATTCAGTGGGGGACTATAAAGAAAAACTGGCAGAGGGTAATCGTTTGGAGAAGTCCAGGAAGGACATGAAAATAGCTAAGAACCACCTTACTTGGATCCTTAGCTACTTCATCCATTTGCTTGCAAGAGACTATCCCAGTTTTTCATTAGGGGTCCCGCGTTTACTTTCCTTCGGGGCTGCCACCTTATTTTTTCCTTTATTCATTCTGACACTCTCCTGAAGCGCCTCTAAAAGATCAACAACAACATCTGATTCTTGCGTGGGCTTTAATACAATGTTCTGGCCAGCAATTTTAGATTGAATAGCCGCCAGCAATCGTTCTTGCTCTGGATTGGTATATGAAGTTAAATCCGAGGTTCCTGTCAGCCCTTTGACGATTTGTAAGGCTAACTTCAGCTGATTGGGATCTACAGAAATGGTGCTAGAGAGGTTGGGGACGTTCTCTGCGGGCCGAATTTCATTCGCGTAGTGCATGGTGGCCAGTTGAATGCAAGTTCCATTTATCGGCTTCAGAATACATAATTTCGTGTTCGCGCGAAACGTAAACTTGGCGATTGCGAGTCTCTTCGATGTCTCAAGCGCTTTGAGCAGTAAATAGTAGGCATTACTCCCAAGTTGATCGGGTCCGAGAAAATATACCTTCTGCGTGAACATTAAATCGACTTGTTCTTCCTTCATGAAATCAATAATCCGTATCTGCTTGCTAGCGTCTTCTTGAATCTGATCGAGTTCCTCTTTTTCAAAGGTTACATATTGATTCGTATCCAGTGGGTAGCCTTTAATGAGTTCTTCAGACTCGACGGATCGTTGACAAGTTGGGCAATATCGCTGGTTTTTAATTGTACCATGGCAGCTTTTATGGAGTAGGTTGAGAGAGATTTCTTTCTCCTCTGTGGCGGCGTAAAGTTTCACCGGGATGTGAACTAATCCAAAACTGATAGCGCCTTTCCATATGGTATGCATGGGAACACCTCCTAAAGTTTATACTAAAAAGTCATTCCCATATCAAACATAAATAAACCGCACCTCCAAGCAAATGGAGTGCGGTTTATTTATGACATGCGATCGGTTTATTTTTCGAAAAACTCATCTAGCATGATTTGGACCTTTCGAAGATCTCTTTTTTTTAAGGAAACTAAGGTTTGGAAGATTTGATTCAACAATTCGTCCTTTTCATTCAAAGCGGACTGTTGATATTTCGTATACATAAACAAATCCATAATCTGAACATCAAGAGCATCGGCGATCTTCAGTAGATTCACTAACGTAATGTTTTTCTCTGCTCGCTCAACGCCACCAATATAAGAAAAATGAAAGCCAGCTTTCTCAGCGAGTTGCTCTTGAGACAATCCTTTTTGCTTTCTAAGATCGCGGATTCTTTGACCTATTTTTTTTAGTGCTGAAATTTCCATTATCACACCTCTAATTGTAAGTGTAAACAATGGAGCAAAGGCGATACATGTATGTATAAATATCATTTTAGTTATTTGATATGTATACGTATCATTTTTAAATAAATGGTAATAGTGATTATTGAGGTGATTGAATTGGCAAATACTGAGTATCCATACTCTTTAGGACTTGCTACTGTTACGCCATTTGGTTTGAAATTTAAGGAACAATTTTACTCGAACACAAACATGATAAAACATGGATGGTTTGAGCTGGCAGAGCAAGATGAGGGATGGCAAATTCCAATATTTTACGATCCTAAGGATGTATCTAGAATCATGTTAATTGATATTGATTCTATAAGGAGTGCTTTCCCAATAGAAGTTGTGAGCCGAAAGATAGACCCAGAGATGAAGGAACTCTATTTTTCAGCTATTGAGTCTTTGAAGAAACGAATACGACAAAACAAAAACAAATTATAAAAAACCTATGGTATTAGATCATGAACAGAAACATCTAGTGATTCTGCGATCTGATATAGATAATGGATTCGAATAAGATGGCGCCCGGCTTCTATATTGGTTATAGAAGGCCTTGAGATATGAACAAGTACAGCTAGATCTTCTTGAGTCATGCATCGTTCTTCTCTTTTCTTTTTAATACGTTCACCTATGATTTTATAATATATAAACTCGTTCATGAAATTACTCCTCTCTTAATCTATTAAGAATAGTATTACCAATAAGAGAGTAAATTAGTATTTTTGAAGCGAAGAATAAAATGTTGTTTATAATCTGAACATTCGGAAATAAAGAATGCCAAGAAGCAAAGGGACTCTAATAGTTGATTATTTTCAAAAAGAATTGAGTGGATGTGATTCTGTATGGATAATATCTTGATTCCATATTCTCCAATCGTCATGCCAAGAAGCAAGAGATACGGTAACAATTACTGGGGTATGATAGGCCCCAAAGTTGGCGACCGGGATGTTACCTTATATAGCGACTTAGAATTTGATCACTGGGTGACCGTTGAAACAGATCCTAAGGTAAAAACATATTGTGAACAACCACTGGAGATTACTTATGTTTTGAATGGCAAACGTCATCGAACTATTTTTGATATGAACCTTCATAAAGATGGATCTGAGCTTTTTGTGGAAGTTAAATATGAGAAAGAACTTCATCCGAGTAATCGGAACTACGACCGTGTTATGAGGCAAATTGAAGCTCAAAAAGAATGGTGTAGGCTTAATGGAAAACTCCATGAAGTGAGGACAGAGAAAGCCATTCGTTCTGGTAGATATTCCATTGAAAATAGAATCAAAATCTTAGCTAGTGTAATTAATCACAAATCTCCAAAATTTATTGAACAAGTATCCAAATCTCTCGACTACACGAAAAGAACGATGAAAGACATTTGCTATGAATTATCTGAAACATGTAGTTCATATGAGGTTTTTCTTTCTTGTCATTGGTTGTACTACAAAGGGATAATCACTGCCGATATTGATTCTAAAATTTGGAACTATGAAATGGAGGTCTGGAAGCTTGAGCAGATGTCGATTGTTTGAGAAAGACGGTTACTTGCAGGAACAAATCAATCCTGATCTTTGGCCAAGTGTAGATCATTCCAAATTATCTGAAATAGAGAAGCAAAGGTACATAAATCGAAGAAATGCAATCGTTATGTATTTTAAACGAATCGATATGGAAGAAATCCGACTATCTACTAATATAAGCCCTCAGAATCTAAGAAGGTTAGTAAAACGATGCATAGACCTAGATGAAAATGGGGTCGTATGGGGATTTCGTGCATTGATTCCGTACAAAAAAGTTAAGGTATACCGGCTTGATGTTCTGAAGGAAGATAGAAATGAATCGAGAAAAACAGGGGAATTCAATCTGCTGTTAGAGACTCATCCTGATCTCGAAGATTTAATAACAGACTTATATTTGGGAACCCATCGTCGAACGCTTGAACCTGCCATGAAACCTTTGAATATTCACAAAAAATTTATTGATCAATGCCGGAATAAGGGAATTCCTTTAACGCAATATCCTTTTAATACTAAAAACATGGGTAGAAAAGCTTTACAACGTTTCCTAAATCGCCTTGGATATCTTCACTTTGGCAAGGAAAATAGACGCTATGGACAAGAGGCTCAGACTCGAGCCAAACATACCGGTGAAGGTGAACAGAATCATCCTTCAACTTTACACCCCTACCAGAAAGTACAATTTGATGCTCATCGCATAGATGGTTTTTTCATTGTTGAATTAATAACCCCAGAAGGTGATTTAGTATCAGTAACTCTGGATCGATTTTGGATACTTACATTAATTGATGTTGCCACTCGTAATGTTTTGGGGTATTCGATAAGTTTAAGCAAGGAGTACAGTGCGAGTGATGTTATGGTATGTTTTCGCAATTCGGTCATACCTCATGAAAAAATAAAAATCACAATCGATGGAATGAAATACTCAGAGGTTGGTGGATTCCCATCCGAAGTTTACCCACACTATACTTCCTGGGCTGTGTGGGATGTGATTTGTTTTGATAACGCTAAGTCTCATCTTGCAAATTTGGTAAAGGACCGTTTAAAGAATCTGATTGGGTGCGCTACTAATCTTGGACCAGTTGCACTCCCAATGAGAAGAGGAATTATTGAGCGTTTTTTCAAAACACTTGAGGAGACAGGCTTTCACCGGCTGCCGAACACAACTGGAAGCAATCCTGATGATCCAAGAAGAAAGAACCCTGAGAAGAACGCAATTAGATATCATATGACCTTCGAACATTTGAAGCAACTCATTGATGTTATGATTTCTGATTACAATGGAACACCACATGGAGGGATTTATCACCAATCCCCATTAGAACTACTTGGTAAGCGTTTGAACAATGGTTTACTCCCAAGACAATTAGAAGAAGAGAAACGTTCAGAGGTGCTTTTTATGCAAACTACTATTACCCGGACCGTGCGCGGATCTCACTCATCTGGTAAAAAGCCATATATCCAGTATGTAGGTGTTGAATATCGAAGTGATAAACTGGCCCATTCAGCACATTTGATAAACAAGGAGCTTCATCTCCATGTTAATGTCGATGACCTACGTACTGTTAAAGCTTATCTGGAAGATGGTAGTGAGTTTGACTATCTTACTGCTGCAGGAAAGTGGTCATTAACACCACATTCTTTACAGACGCGAAAGGCTATAAACTCATTGGTTCAGCGAAAACTCATTCATTATACAACATGGGACGATCCAGTATTTATTTACACGGATTATTTGATGAAAAATGCAACTGAAGGAAAAAGAGGAGCAGCCAATAAAGTGACACAGGTAAGAGAGGCTTCTAATAAAAAGGGGAAACGAGTAAATGAACCTGCTGAACAAACCAAAGCACTGGAACAAGCAGAAAAATACAACCAAGCCCTCGAGGATGCAAGAGATTTTTCTAAAAAGAAACAATTATCTGATGAGATAGAAGTGTACGAACAGTTGCAAAAAATGTACAAAACGAGTCTTTAGGATAGAAAGGAGCAAAATTTATGGATAGACCAAATGTCCCAATAGGAACTCACCCAATAGAGCAGGGGCATTATCTGATGCCAACAAAAGAAGTCCTAAGACTAATGGTGAAAATAACCAATATTGTTGATAGCAGATTGCCAGGGATGATTGTTTATGGAAGACCAAGATTAGGAAAGACGTATGCTTTACGATTTGCTATTGAGAATTTACCTACAAGTATAGGGGTACCTTTGCCCATTTTAATGGCTAACAGCAACTCTTATAAGGTTCCGAATGAGGAAAAATTTTATTATGACCTCTTGTCGGATTTTAAATTTCCATTTCCAGCGGTAAGAAAGCCTGCTGAAATGAGACGCCAAATTGTAAATCTCATGCTTGAAAAAGCGGAGAAGTCCAAAATGCGAAGAATAATTCTCATTATGGATGAGGCACATCGCTTAACTGAGTTTCATTATAATTGGTTAATGGATATTTATAACCAACTAGACAGAGAGAATGTGAGTATGTCCGTTATTTCTGTAGGACAAGAAGAACTACTTTCTCGGCGCACGTTTTTTTTAGAACAAAAAAAATCCCAAATCATCGGTCGGTTTATGACACATGAACATCATTTTTACGGCATTCGCTCTGTAGAAGAAATGATGTTAGTTTTAAAGTGCTACGATTCAGCAGAAATTTCATGTTACCCTCAGAATAGTGATTGGAGTTTTACAAAATACTTTTTTTCCGATGCTTATAATAATGGGGAGCGTTTAGAAAAGGAAGGCAAGAATTTGTTTAATCTCTTTGAGAAAATACGTAAAGAGCATGGAGTTCGTTCTGTATTTGAGATCCCTATGGAATATTTTGCTTTTACGGTTGAAAATGCATTAAAGAAAAACGGTTCTCATGGTGATAGTCAATATTGGCTAACCGAGCCATTGTGGAGAGAGGCAATTGAATCTTCAGGGTATATTGAATCTGAAATATATATGGCCCTTGCCCAAGGATAAGGTGAGAGGGGGGAATACAATGGGTGCAATATGGAGAAAAGAATGGATCAGGCCATATGAATCGGCATGGTCCGTTTTTGAAAAGTTTAGTTATGCAAATATAATCAATAAATCCCTTATTCTAAGAACCTTTGGGACTGAGGATGTACTCTCTATTAAGAATAATCATCTAGGTAATCATGTAAGAGATCTACTTACTTTAAATGGCTTGGATGAACTAAAGGTTACTAAGCAATTTCAAGTGAATGTACACTCCCTAACAAGAGGAGTGATCCAAAACCTGTTGCATCCTTTGGGAAATACAGCGCGTAAAGAAGAATGGTTTTCATTACATATACGCTGGTGTCCTAAATGTATATTAAATGGATATCACAGTCTAATGCATCAATTCACTCTGTTTGAGATTTGTCCATTTCATAATGAACCCTTAAAAGATGAGTGTCCTGCCTGTAGACAAAAAACTCCATATATCCTTAGTGATACATATATGAGCTCCGCATTTACGTGTAAATGTGGATATCAGTATGCGGATCTATCAACTCGATGGCTTAAATGGGAAGTTGATACTTCAAAATTTATTAATACAGATATAGCGAAATGGATTGCTCCCGAACATCTAAAGACTTCGAACGAGCGTTTTATATATGTTCCAGAAAATTTAAACTTCAACATGCTTAATCAAGTCACAGAAAAAGGAAAAGGCAATCCGTTTATCGAATCGTCATTTTTTACATATAAGATCGATCCATCCGGAGATGCCCTTAAAGATAAAGTCTTGGAAAGCCTATATGAAGAAATATTTATGGATAATCGACAAATATTTAAAACGATAGACAAGCACATAAAAAAAACATATCGTCTCCATTTAGATTGTATCAAACGACTTCAATTGCTTTTAAAGGAAGAACAGGATGACTTTCCACCAATATGCCCAATTGCCTATGCTTATGTTTTTTGGAAACAGAGTTCACTAAGTTTGCCGAATTTCTACGGTCCTTTGCAAGGAGTGCCAAATAGAGGGAAGGAAAAGAGACAATTTAATGTCGTTTGCTTGCTTTATAAAGAAAGATTAAGCCATCTTTTTAGAGCAGCCAATAAAACGTTAAGTTATTTCGGAAGCGTGGATGGAGATGCACTGAGATGGATTATTAACAAAACTACAGCTTATCAACTTTATCAAATGTTTATAAATTGGTTAGATTTTGCTTTGTTAAATTCCAAAGAACTGTCTAAACCAAAGGGGAATGAGTACGAAAAGATCATACATTCAAATATGTTTTTTTTATTCGTTCTCAAGAGAGAAAATGAACGAATCCTATTACGATTTATTTGTACTCGTATTAACAAGAATAGGAAAATAAATATAAGTACTATCGATTGCAGAAGATGGAAAAATAAAGGGAAGTCGATGCGGTCTTTTTCACCTCTGGCTGTTTCAATGATGATTGACCAAAAACACAAAGAGCTGCAGGTATATGTGGATCAATATGTGACGAAACTAAATTTATAAGGAAGCAACAAGATGAGGTGAGTTAAATGAAGAGAAACAAAATATTAGCGTCTATTAACAGGTACGGCCACAACAAAGAGAACACAAATTTGGAAATGTATCAGTCTGAAATATTAAAAGATAGATGGGATGTCTGGTCAAGACCCCATTTAGTAGACATTGAAAAAAGACCTAGGCTACAAGCTGATTCCTGTACTCAACAGGAGTCAGCTTGTTTAGTTTTCGTTGTGCTCTATCTTCATTGTAAAAACGTATATACTCCTCAATTCTTCTTTGTGCCTCAGCGATACTTCGTATATCATAAGGATAGAGTGCTTCGACTTTAAGATGAGAGAAGAAGCTCTCGATGGAGGCATTGTCATAACAATTTCCTCGGCGTGACATGCTGATTTGGGCGCCAACCTGTGGCAGCATGTCGTGGTATGCATGGGACGTGTACTGGCATCCCTGGTCGCTGTGAACGATCAGTCCAGTCACGTCTTTATGTGTTTCAAAGGCCTTTCTAAACGTCTCTAATACAAGTGGATTGTCGTTACATCTGCTAATGTGGTATCCGACGATCTCGTTATTCCACAAATCCTTGATGGCTGATAAGTAAATTTTCTCATCGAATACCCGATATTGTGTAACATCCGTTACCCATTTCTGGTTGGGTTTATCCGCTTTGAAATTTCTTTTCAGTAGATTCTCTGCGACTCTTCCATCCGAAACTGCTGCCTCATAGGTTGTTCTATGGACGTACTTACGGCGTATAATCGCCTTAATACGAAGCTCCTGCATGAGTCGTAAAACCTTCTTGTGATTCACGACAAGGTGATATTGGCGGTATAACTCATCCTGTATCCGACGGTATCCTACCGTCTTGTCCCGTTGCTCGTATATGGCTTTGATCTTACGTTTCAACTCTTGGTCTGGATCCTTTTCCTTGCGCTTCAGATAAGCATAGTAACCGCTTCTGTGGACCCCTAAATATCCACAGAGTTCCTTTACGGTCTGCTTATGCTTCAGTTCGTCGATGACAACATATCTATCCTTCAACCCTCCCGATTCAAGATTTGTAACCACTTTTTTAGAACGTCTACCTCCAACTGTAAACGACGTAGTTCTCGCTCTTGCTCTGTTTCAGACCTGTGCGGATCTCCACGTCTATCCTGAAAAGAGTCTTTTCCCTTTGCCCGATACTTCCTCACCCAGACACTGACACGCTTCCTGTCATTAATATCCAGGTGTTCTGTAATCTTTCTGCAGCACCATCCTTCCTCCATAAACAGTCGAACAGCTTCTACTTTCACAGACTCAGGATAATGCTTAAACTTCTGACCTTTCTTAGCTGGCATAAAAATGCACCCCCTAGAATTACATCGGATTTACCCTGGGGTTTTTCCAATGTCTATTCTAAGGGGTGCACTTCAGTCAGGAGGTTAGGGATTCCTTATAATACGACTAGGGCAGATTATTATCTTAGTTTTGAAAAAATCCCTGACATATACAAACCACTCATCAAAAAATATATACAGCATCGGTTGTTTGTACAGGATTCAATAAAATTTTCAACAGCAAGAAGTGAAGTTAATACACTTGTACCTTTTCTGAAATTCATTGTGCTTAAATGGCCAGATTGGACGGAGTTAACGAAACTCAACCGCTACGATATGGATGAGTACCTGAAAAGTTTAAAAAACACACCGATACGGGGAAATAAATCAACTAATTATAGGGGAAAGGAAGCGACTGATTATTATATCTGGCGAATGATAGGTGGTCTAGAAAATTTCTTGTATTTTATACAACGATATGAGTGGACTGAAGCACCTGAATTACCAATTAGGAAACTTATATATCAAGAAGATAGACCTAAGTTAAACCCAAAAAAAGACGAAGATTACAAACCGGTCTCTGATACTGTGTGGGAACAAATATTAAGTAATCTGGATAAACTCAACCATCAATATGCCACAATATTGCTCTTGTTGGAAGCAACAGGTAAGAGATTAATCGATATATTAAATCTGAAGAAAGATTCAATTATTCATATAACTGGTGACTATTGGATTAGATTTGAGAAAACTAACTCCAGATATGAATTTCCAATGGTGCCCATATCAAAAGAACTATCTGATTTGATAAATACTTATATAAGTAAAGTCGAAGAGTATTTTCCTGGAGAAAAAAATCCTGACAACTTAATTTTTATAAGATATGAAGGAAAGAAAGGTGTCGGTCGGCAAATTTTACAATTGTCTTTTTTAAGGAATCTAGATAGATTTGCCGAAAAAGCAAATATAAAAGACGAACCTGGGGAAATTTTTCATTTCACAGCCAATGGGTTTAAACATCGATATGGTATGAAGTTGATGAAAGCTGGCTTGAATATGGGTCAAATCCATCAATTGATTGCTAATGTCACATCTGAGATGCCAATGGTTTATGCACGAATGATTCAGAAAAATGGATAAGTAAGAAACCTAGGGTTGATCTTGTTGAAGATCAGCTTTTTTTGTTATCCTAAGAGGGAATAGATACATGTTCTTGTCCTTTAACGATATATGTTCTTGTCCTGTAGGAGGACAAGAACATAGTCCCATAACAGCCCGCGCCAAGCGCGGTTTTTTTTATTTAAGGGACCAAGTTCTTGTCCTTTTCGCAGGACAAGAACTTGGTCCCTTTGCCGAAAATGGACAAGAACTTGATACTATTGCCGATTTGATAAATATCAAATAACACATGTGTCAAAAGAAAATAAAGTTCTAGACTGAAGATACTTCATTAATCTCCAACGGGAAACGTTAGTTGAACAGAAACACACTAATCTAAGATCTTATTTGTCAAGTCTTGTTCTGACGCTGCTTTAAAATTCCGTAAATCACAAAAACTCTAATCGGCAACCTTTAGTTAAGTGTAGCCTTACTTTCTTAAAACACTTCCTCCGAAAAGAAAGCGTTTTTCCCATTGAGTGCCCTCTATCGTATCGATTCGAACTCCACCCGATTTTTTTGAGTAGGTTTGTAGGATTTTTCCGTTTCCCAGATAGATTCCATTATGAGTAATTCGTGCTGTATTTCTATTAATTCCTTGATAATCTGAAGCTTTATTTCCACGGTAAGACATAAAGAACATAATATCTCCAGGCTTTAGGCTTTTCCAATTTGTTGTATAAGACCCTTTGCTCTTGATGTAGGCACCTTGAGTTCTCGAATTAGAGGGTAAAGTGATTCCTGCCCCTTCAAGATAGGCTTGTCTAACGAAATCAGAGCAATCAAAGGTTCTAGTATTACTTCTACTGGATCCAAATTCATACGGGGTACCTAAGTATGTCATTCCTTTGGAGATGATACTATTCCTTACAGTACTTATAGACTCTTGCGAAGTATAACTAGCTGCGGATGACGTCGTCGATTGCACACCGAATATACTGATTGCCAGAGAGGTAGAAAGCAATAAAATGGCAAAATTCTTTTTCATGATAGACTTCCCTTCGTTTGTTTTTTGTGAAACTGACGTCATCCTATCACAGGATTCAAAGACTTGTTTAGGCGTAATATTTGGAATGTTAATTAAGATGTTTTCCCACAAAAAGCACATACTTAACACATAAATGATAGTTAAAATTAAAAACACTTAGAGAAATAGCATGTACATTTAGCTATATTTTTAGGGAAGTCTTAACAAGTAAACTTCATGGAGATGAACAATATGAGAAAAAAGTGGATGAATGTCCTCACCGTAGCCTTTTTAAGTGTTAGCATTACTGCCTGTGGATCGGCGCAAAAGAATAGTTCAGATCCGACTCCATCTGCAACTACTGCAACAAATGCTAAACCTACTACCGGTACCTCGAATTCCCAAAATAGCTCACCAGTGATTTTATATACTGCTGATGAAGGTGGTAGTATTACTAAAATTGATGCAACCACATACAAAGTCATTAAGTCGATCGATATTGACGGTTCGGTTCATAACGTACAAATTTCACCCGATGGGAAAACGGTAGGAGTTACAGTGGTTCCTACTATGGGGGAGATGGAAGAGGGAGCAGAGAACGAGCAAAGTGAACATGAAATGAATGGGTATGCTTATTTTTTTAGCACATCATCAGACGAACTAATTCAAAAAGTTGAGGTCGGGGCTCATCCGGCTCATATTGTGTTCACAAATGATGGGAAGTATGTATTGGTTACGAATAATGAAGGAAACGATGCATCTGTAATTGATGCCAAGTCCTTAAAAATAGTAAATTCCATTCCAACCGGAACGGGACCGCATGGATTTAGAATATCCACAGACAGCAAATATGCCTATATAGCAAATATGGCCGAAGACACGGTAAGTGTGTTGGACTTGGATGCTATGAATGAAAAACAAAAAATCAGTGTAGGTAATACACCTGTAACGACGGGAATCACGAGTGATGGAAAAATCCTTGTCGTTCCATTAAACGCAGAAAATGCAGCCGCTGTAGTAGATTTGGATTCTTCTAACATTACAAAAGTGCCTGTCGGTAATGGCCCTGCTCAGGTATACATTTCTGCTGATAATAAATATGCCGTAATAGCGAACCAAGGTACAGAAGAAAATCCGTCACATAGCATTTCAAAAATTGATCTCGTGACAAAACAAGTAACAGCAACGACAGAGACAGGCACAGGGGCGCATGGTGTAGTCATCAACCCGGATGGCAGCAAGATCTTTGTGACGAATATGTTCGATAACACCGTAACAGTGATCGATAATGAAACAAATCAAGTAATTACAACAATCAACGTAGGCGCGACTCCGAATGGTATCAGTATTACTCCATAACGAGGCTAAGGAGGAAATGATTTGAGAGTAATCTTATTCGAAGTTGCAGGACTTTCGATTAGATCCTATGGCGTAATAGTAGGGTTGGCAGTGCTACTTGCGATAGGTGTTGCATATTATTTAGCTCGAGGGACCAACTATCAAAAACATATATTGAATCTAGTCTTCTACGTAATATTTAGTGCAATAATCGGCGCAAGAATATGGCATGTATTCTTTTTTCAGTGGGGTTATTATTCAAAACATTTGGGGGAAATATTCGCGATTTGGAATGGTGGCATTTCAATCCAGGGAGCGTTAATAGGTGGTTTTATTGCGGCAGCTTATTATGCGCGGAAAGAGAAGATTTCTTTTTGGGGACTTGCGGATATTCTAGCGCCGGCAATCATATTTGGACAAGCTGTCGGCCGAATTGCCTGCTTTTTAAATGGAGATGCATTTGGGGCCCCGACCGGGACTGGCTTCGGAATTGTTTATCCAGAAGGGACTATAGCTTTCGAGCGCTATGGTTCAGTTCCGTTATGGCCTGCTGAAATATGGGAAGGTCAGCTTGACTTAATCGTCTTTGGTATTCTTCTAGTCTTGAAGAATATAAAGTTGCCTAAAGGTGGACAATTTTTAAGTTATAATATTATGTATGCCCTGGTCCGGTTTTCTATGGAATTTCTGCGTGGAGATTCACCGCGTTATGCGTTAGGCTGGACAGCAGGTCAGTGGACGAGTATGAGTATTCTTGTTATTTCTCTGTCTGTGTTCCTTTATTTCTTCACAAGGAACCAGGTGAAAGAGACAGTACATAGGGTGTAAGGTGCATGAGTGGAAGAGAACATCCTTTGTGCTTATCGCATAGCTATTTTGGATCTACCATATAGGTAGTGTTGATATCATTGATATAGCTCCGCAAGTAACTAGTAGTCATTTGCCTGGGGTGAATGGATTAAAACCGGCTCTGCCGTGTTCTTCAGTTATGGCGGAGTACAGTTGTATCTGCCACCATGGGAACGCCATGGTGGCTTTTTTTTATATAAGGCCAACTCTTCATATTACCACTTTAAAACTGTCTGGTAGCTATCTTATGTGAACATTGAACCCGATCCTCAAAGATTAATGATTTGTATGGTTCGTATTCTGAATCGTTTTTTGTAAACTTAGCGGCTTCGCTTGTTCAGGATCGTTATGATTTGCAACGGTGACATATACCATAAGGACTGTTGAAATGAAGAGGAACATGAATAGCGGTGAACTCAAGACCTTAAAAGTACCTTCGATTACGTTCTCGCTAGATAAGCGCTGCAACAATAAAGTGTGGGCAAATTGCAAGAATCCGGATACGACCATAAAAAAGAATAGAACATCTTTCCATTCTGATTGAGGAAACATTTGTATCAGCATAACCCCCATTAATCCGGCCATCATCCCAGACGATGCTCCGTTTAAGAACGCCCCCAAACCCATCAGTCCTCCTATTATGCTTCCAGAAAAGATCCCTAGAAGGACACCTAACACCAAAGATTGAACAGGGCCGGCAATATAGAGGCCGCTCAAAGTACCGCCTCCAAAACCAACAATCATCCCGACTACCATAGGCGAAACCATTCGAATCGATTCTGTAACTGTCGCCTTAAATCGCAGGATAATGACAAAAGACCAGACCAAAATGAAGATATAAAAAACAACTGCAAGTCCTAAGGATGACACTTTAATCCCTCCTTTTAATGTGAGTTTGGTTGAATAAGCTACTTGTAAAGCGTGTCCTCTACCTACAAACAGTGATATGAGAAAGGATTAAAATGTATTCTCCATTAAAAGCCCATAAATGCTACATAAATTCCACAAGGATCTCTTGTACCATGGAGTTACAGGAGGCGAAAAGAAAAATGAATGCGAAATTATTAACTGGCTTGGGTGCTTTTATATTGACGTTGGGAATCGGTTCCGCAGTATACGCTACAGGAGTTGATTCCGACATCTCCAAAGGGGATGTTTCTTCCAAGCAAGAGGTAGCTCAGCAGGAGACGTATTTTCACCATATGGCGAACATGAACGATACAATGAACGATGAAGTTATGACGGATATGATGAGCAATACCGATATGTCTGAAATGATGAAGCAGCCAGGCATGGACGAAATGATGAATGGACTTGATATGGAAAAAATGATGGAAGATAAAGACATGAGTGAAATGATGAAAAAACCGGATATGGTGGACATGATGGAAGGTACCACAATGGATGAGATGATGCGGGATTCCAATATGGATGAAATGATGCAAAGAAACCATAGGACAGATATCCCTGGGCAGAGCGTAAGTATTTAATAGACTATATGATTAAAGTTTAAGGAGGTTATTTCATGAGCTGTTGCGGAAACCATAACCAGCATGACAGTCATAACAATCATCATAAAAAAGGCCCAGCCCATCGTCTGATGATGATGATGTGTTGTATACTTCCGATCGTGCTGTTCGTTATTTTAATCATTGCTAATAATGTAAGTGGTTCAACAAGTAATATGCTTGCCTATAGTGTATTGTTGTTATGCCCGCTTTCACATCTCGTACTTATGCCTTTAATGATGCGAAACAAAAAACACTAATTGTACTGCATCAAGTGAGATTTTACCGATTTATTCTGATCAATAACTGTCAGTCTGAGAGATCGCGCACTCCTAAGTTGGGGTGGCGGTCTCCTTTTTTAACTAGCCTTATTAGAGCTATCTTCATGTGAATAACAAAGGTGGAGGAACGAAATGAAGTTATCCAGCAAACTGATTCTATATATAAGCCTTTTCATTTTAATACTCATCGTTTCCTTCAGTACTTATGCCATCGCGAATATGAATGCCCAGGTTACCCACCTCGCAGAACAAAAGATGGTGTCTAACACAAAGTTAGCGACTGCACTGCTAGATGTTAAATTTCCCGGAGAATGGACGCTGAAGGATGGGAAGTTGTTTAAAGGCGAGGTCTCTATAGAGGGAAATCATGACGTTGCTTTGTTCGTTGGCGCATTAACTGGTGATGATATTGTAATTTTTAAAGGCGAGAAGGGTGTAGCTGCATCGTCTAAGGGTAGCCATAATATGAACATCACAGAAATAATACTTGAGTCGAACGTAAAATCCATCGTCTTAGGTGGAAAGTCGTATGTAGGTGAAGCGCATGATGGAACTGAAATGGCGGTCTATGAACCCATTAGATCCTCAGACGGAACTGTAATTGGGGCGTTCCATATTAGTATGGGCAAGGAAATGTATAATCAGGCAATTAGTCGTTTTAAAGTAAAAATGATTGTATTTACGATGATCGGACTCCTTATCGCTTTATTCCTCACCGCTCTTTTCACAAGAAAATTAACCGCACCCTTAAGACAAGTCACTATCATGGCGGAACGAGTTGCAAATGGCGATCTTAGTATCACAGATATCCCCGTCACTTCTAAGGATGAGTTGGGTATCCTTTCGAGAGCATTTAATCTAATGACTCATAACTTACATACACTAGTGTCTAAGGCTCAGCAGGCCGCGGATGAGGTACATAAAGTTTCTGGTGTTGTTCAAATGCATATCAATGGCGTAGGAGATTCATCACTTGAGATCGATCGTACCTTGCAATCCATACTCCAAGGTGCATCCAAACAGGTTGAGGGCATGAATCAAAGTATGGAGGCCGTTGAACATATCCAAATTAGCATACAAGAAATCGTTCAAAGGTCATCACAAGTCGCCAGTGCATCGGAAAATATGGTTGTGCATGCGGATCAAGGCAACGATTGGCTTCTAAGCATCATTTCTGTAATCAACCATTTGAACGCATCCATCACACATGTAGCTAGTAAAATACAACAATTATCGGATAGCTCAGGCAGTATCGGGAACATTGCGACCGTTATTACCGATTTATCCTCACAGACCCATTTGCTGTCGTTGAATGCTTCCATTGAGGCTGCGCGTGCAGGAGAAGCTGGGAGAGGATTTTCTGTGGTTGCAGATGAAGTGAAAAAACTAGCTGAGCAGTCTGAAAACTCAGCCCAAGAAATAAGAATACTCATTGAAAAGGTTCAACATATCACCAGTGAAGCAGCCGAAGGGATGAACACAAGTTTAGTTCAATTAACAGCGGGGAACCAGCACCTAATCTCTGCAGGGAAATCCTTCGAACAGATCATTATCTCCTCTCAACATGTAGCTTCTCAGAATCAAAATGTATATCAAGCAACAAGACAAATGTCAACAGATTCTCACTACATTTCTGATTCTGTTGCGGATGTGACTACGATTGCCGAACACACTTCTTCTCGTATTCAAGGTGTGGTCCAAACTTCGGATATGCAAAGTCAAATGGTTAACCAGATATCAGGGGCTCTTGAAAACATGTCCCAATCGGTTGACCAATTGCTAAAGTCTATCCGTATCTTCAAACTGTAGCATCATGTACGGCCAATCACTAGACTTACCTTAATGATATATAGAACAAGCCCGTTGATATATACCACGGGCTTGACAGTCTTTATTTGATGGTGCCGTTCAGGAAGTCAAATTCCTATCCCATTAGAAAGACGATCAAGCGAAGCTTATCAATATGAGGCACACTATAATTATCTCAGCTAAAAGCCAATTATCATTTACATGATTTCAAGGGTTTCCGAAGACCGTGACTTCGTCTATCGTGATCAAACTGAGGATCATTGTGGGCTGTAATTAACCACAGTTTCTGCAAAAATTACAAAAGGCAGAGGTTATATACAGGTGCATAAACAAAGAGGTTAAATGAACAGACTAAAAAAGGAGATGAAGTACTTCCTAATCCCCTGTTTACATACGGTAGGGGGGTATGGTATATTGATGGTGAGAGGTGAGGCACATGGAACAATCAGTGGAACAGACTGCATCTCATGGACATCATCGAAAAAGTCATCATTCTGATCAAACGAAGGCCAATCTAATGACCCGGTTAAACCGGATTGAGGGTCAAATTCGTGGGGTTAAAGGGATGATAGAAAAAGATACCTATTGCGATGACGTTCTAAATCAAATTGCGGCGATTCAGTCGGCTCTCAATAGCGTAGGGAAAATGGTTCTGGAAGGTCATATGAAAAGCTGCGTGATTGAACGAATCCAATCCGGCGAACATGAAGTGATTGATGAGATTCTGGTTACCATGAATAAATTAATGAAATAAACAAACGATATGGAGGAATGAAAGATGAAGAACGAAACATTACATGTAGAAGGAATGTCTTGCGGACATTGTGTAAAAAGTGTTGAAGGAGCCGTTAAAAACATTGGGGCTGATGCAAAAGTGAACCTGGAGAAAAAGACAGTTGAGGTCGTTTTTGATGAATCTAGTGTATCCTTGGAAGCCATAAAGAATGCCATCGAAGAGCAAGGTTACGATGTCGTCTAAGTCCGTAAGCAGCCATCGTCAAGATGGCTCCTTTTTTTCAACACAATGTACCCCCTGGGGGTATGAGGGAGGGATAGATAATGAGTTCAACGATATCTAAAAGTGAGGAGCAAACAACCTTACAGATCACAGGAATGACTTGTGCTGCTTGTGCCAACCGGATCGAGAAAGGATTAAGAAAAATGGATGGGGTGACGGAAGCAAATGTGAATTTCGCCTTGGAACGGGCGACTTTGACGTTTGATCCCAAACGTGCAACCATTCCGCAAATGCAAGAACAGATTGAACATTTAGGCTACGGCACTGTAAAGCAAACCACGGATTTCCAAATCACTGGGATGACATGCGCCGCTTGCGCCAATCGGATTGAAAAGGGATTAAACAAAATGCCCGGTGTTGTAACGGCAAATGTTAATCTTGCCCTTGAAACAGCCCGGGTCGAGTACGACCCAGCGACTGTTACTTTGGAAGACATGCAAAAAAAGGTGGAGCAACTCGGGTATAAGGCCATGCCGAAGGAAGGGCAGCAGGACGCCTCCGCACATAAACAAAAAGAAATCTCTAAACAAAAAAGACGGTTTATCATTTCAGCCCTTCTCTCTTTACCATTACTATGGTCCATGATCAGCCACTTCTCGTTCCTATCTTGGATTTGGATGCCTATGATTTTCATGGACCCTTGGTTCCAACTGATTTTGGCTACACCAGTTCAATTTTATATCGGTGGCCATTTCTATGTTGGTGCGTATAAAGCGCTGCGTAATAAAAGTGCCAATATGGACGTTCTGGTAGCCCTCGGGACTTCGGCAGCATACTTCTATAGCCTCTATTTGACGCTCGAATGGGTTCAAGCCGGTGCGGGGGCTCATGGACCGGAAATGTACTATGAGACCAGCTCTATCTTGATTACACTGGTCATCCTCGGGAAATTGTTCGAGGCTCTTGCCAAAGGAAGAACGTCTGAAGCGATTAAAACACTGATGGGTCTTCAAGCCAAGACGGCATTGGTTGTTCGCGATGGACAGGAAATGACTATCCCTGTCGAAGAAGTCGTGGCCGGTGACATCGTAATCGTAAAACCAGGGGAGAAAATCCCGGTTGACGGCGAGGTGGTGGAGGGGGCTTCTTCCGTAGATGAGGCTATGTTAACTGGAGAAAGCCTGCCGGTTGAGAAAAGAACGGGAGATCCTGTCATTGGTGCAACGATTAACAAGAACGGAGTACTTCGAATTCAAGCGACCAAAGTCGGAAAAGAAACGGCCCTGGCTCAGATTATTAAAGTGGTTGAAGAGGCCCAAGGTTCCAAAGCTCCTATTCAACGTGTAGCAGATGCCATTTCAGGTATATTTGTTCCGATCGTCGTAGCGATCTCGGTTCTTGCGTTTATCGCTTGGTTTGTTTGGATTACGCCAGGAGAGTTTGCAAACGCACTGGAGATTGCGATTGCGATACTCGTCATTGCTTGTCCTTGTGCCCTGGGACTTGCGACACCGACTTCCATTATGGCAGGTTCAGGAAGAGCCGCAGAGTCGGGAATCCTGTTTAAAGGCGGTGAACACCTAGAAGCTACCCACCGCATTAATACCATCATCTTAGATAAAACCGGAACGGTGACAAAAGGCAAACCGGAACTGACTGACGTCGTGGTTTCCGGCTGGATGGAAACAGATCTGCTGGCCCTTGTCGGCGCGGCAGAGAAGAACTCCGAGCATCCTCTGGCTGAAGCTATAGTTGCTGGGATTATCGCTAAGGGTATCCAATTGCCGAGAACGGACACGTTTGAAGCGATACCTGGGCATGGTATTAAGGCAAATGTGATGGGCAAGGAAATTCTCGTGGGTACGAGAAAACTCATGGCTCAGTTTCAAGTGTCCATCAATCATGCGCAAGATCAGATGGACCAACTGGAGCAGGCAGGCAAAACAGCCATGCTGATTGCTGTAGATCGGCAGTATGCCGGTATAGTAGCGGTTGCAGATACCATTAAGGAAACCTCGGCACAGGCTGTTAAACGGCTTAATGACATGGGGATCGAAGTCATTATGATTACGGGTGATAACCATCGAACAGCTGAAGCAATTGCCAAGCAGGTTGGAATTACGCGTGTATTGGCTGAAGTTCTCCCCGAAGGTAAAGCAGATGAAGTAAAGAAATTACAGGCTCAAGGGAAAAAAGTCGCAATGGTCGGAGACGGCATCAATGATGCTCCCGCCCTTGCCATGGCGGATATTGGAATGGCGATGGGTACAGGAACAGATGTAGCGATGGAAGCTGCTGACGTAACTCTCATGCGAGGAGATCTCAATAGTATTCCGGATGCGATCTATATGAGTCGAAAAACGATGGGGAATATTCGGCAAAACCTGTTCTGGGCGCTTGCGTATAATTCTATCGGTATCCCGATAGCGGCGATTGGTTTGCTTGCACCTTGGGTTGCTGGAGCAGCTATGGCATTAAGTTCAGTTTCTGTGGTTCTGAATGCGCTTCGGTTGCAGCGTGTTAAATTGTAAACTTATTGTATTATATTGGGGAGAAGAGAAGAAGGGTATAATCCAATAATGGATCATGCCCTTTCAATCGTCTCCCCTTATCATTTTTTAACAACTACACTTTGAGGTTGTAATGTGGTGTGATCTACCTAACGTATTGCTTTTTTCGAATCTAACGAAGGGTAAATCTATTCTATAACCATCCTCACTACATTGGTCACCGTACATTGTACGTTCAAACAACACGATCAGGAGTAAGTACGTATAAATCTTCAAACTGTTCTCAAAAATATTCTCATACAAGCAGCATGAGTATTTGTATTATCACCGTAATTTGGAGCACTATTTCAAAACGAAAGTCCGGTTGTTTACGCAAACATACCCTATGGAGACCCGTTATATTTAGCGAGAGTCCTTTGAAAAAAATAAATCGAACGGTTTTTCTATGGGTTCAACACCTTACGAGGAATATGGCAGTGCCCCTTCGGATTACGTTAGGATTACCCCTCTGGGATCGAAATCAAATCACTTTTGATTTTAAAGAGAGGCCAATCCCAGTTTCCCTCTTTCTGAGATATTTCCCGTTGAGGTGGCCCATGGTTAACTGTTCGGCATAAGCGAAAAAATGCTAGTTGTCAATGAGCACATTCTCATATGTTGCTGGCCGATACTGAGGTCTGCGGTCAGAAACCACTATACATAAAATAGAATGACGAGGCATGGCGCTGTTTGTCGTGCATGGCATTCATAAAGTGTATTTCAATCAGGGAATCATTTGCCCTGTAAGCTAATAAGCTGTTTTTACTAATTCATCGTTATCTGCGATTCTAACACCTTTTAGGAATGTCTTTAGCATCTTACCGATGAGATTTTAAGCTATTATCCCCTAGATAGCTCAAGTTCGTAGTAAATCAAAGGTAATGCTTGGATTCGTTAATCTGAGTACGTATAACTCTGGATCATAGAGCAATTCAATCGCATTATTAGAAAGCGGAGTCTCCGGACGTGTACGTGTATATATTTGGTCTTTATTTAGATAATAACTAACGATCAAACAACATTCAAATAATGAAAAGAGAGGGAATGAAAATGTTACTTGCCAACTCCGCTACTCCAAAGCACTATACGCATTGTATTGAAGCCTGCCTAAAATGTGCACAGGCTTGCGAAGAATGTTTTTCAGCATGCCTAAAAGAGACTGATGTTCAAGCAAGAACCTCAATGATCAAGATGCTGAACGATTGCGCAGAAATCTGCCTTCAGGCAGCTCAATTAATGAGCAGAGACAGTATGTTTGCGAAGGCAAGTTGCGAGCTGTGTGCCATGGTTTGCGAAGCATGCGCCAAAGATTGTGAAGCGTTTAAAGATGCCCATTGTCAAGAATGCGCAAAATTCTGCCGCGAATGTGCAGAAGCTTGCCGGCAGATGGCAAGAGCGTAACGAGTGCAATGAAACATCGAGCAGGAGTATCTCGAATTCAAGAGATACCCTGCTTTTTTAGGTTAGGTGTATTGGTGTGCATCGGATTTTATTTAAGCAGTTGGAGGGTGTTTTCTCCCTTATGAGCAAAATCACACACAAAACTCAAATAAAGAACACGAATCTTACATATTAATCTCTTAAAATAAAGTCAATCAAAGATTACACATTTAAGAATTCAGAGGAGGAATAAGGCAATGGCATGGTCATGGAATCGGGTATATATAGTGCCGTTAAGTATAGGATCGGTTTTGTTTGGGGAAAAGACAGTGAATAAAGTAATCTCTAAACAAATAGAAACGGATTGGACCATTCACGCAGACTATTTCGAGGCAGCGGTACAGAATGAACAATTAAAACGAGAACTTTCCAGCTTACGCTAAGTTTTATAAAATGATCATTATGAAAAAAGGAACTGATCCCATCAGTTCCTTTTTGCTTTAACAAGTACAGATGTTCGAAATGGCGTCGAGCGCTTCAACCGATTTTCCGTATTTGCACATGGCGTTACAGTCATTTCGTAAATCCGAAAAACGAATTTATGAGATAGGGCCGCACTGCGTTCGTTGCAAAGAAGGACGAAGCAGTTGTGCACGCACTTCTTTTTCCCGTTTATCCGGGCAAATCAGATACAACCTGGACGTTGCATTTCCTACGGATAATGATAAGTCATGCAGTCTGAGAATGCCGGAGTAGATGGAGGTGCTCTTTTCAACTTCAAATCCCGATACAATCTCATTATGTTCATTGAGCCAAAGAACATCGATAAAAGCGATTGTATCCGCAATAGATTTAGGGAGATCCATGGCTGGAAATACAGAAAGAGAATACCGCCCTAGAGGCTCGTCCTGCCATTGTCTCTGATGATCGTTCTGGGCGATCCAGACGTTATAGCCAAAGGACTGACCCAGTCTCGCCAAATACAGCTGCATTTCGGAATGTTCACTTTCTTCGTTAGTATCATTCAGCACCTCCAGATGTCGCTTATACCGCCCCTTCTCGCGTTTCTTTTCCTCTTCTTGAAGAAAAGCCTCCGCATTCCCGCTAACAATCAAGCGCCCGGTGCCTATTTCAAACAGCAAGCCGGAAATGGCACCCAGGTCCTTGGATAAGGATGAGCGGTAGGCAGTGTTGATATCCAGCAATGTCTCACGCATCTCCAAGTAAGCCGGCCAGGAGCCGAGCTTTATCTTACGATCCAGCAGGGAGTTAAACCCATTCACGATAGCTGTATTGAATGGGGGGAAAAGCGTAGGATGCAAAAAATACATAATATTAGCTACTGCAGGACCAAGGCCTTTGATATGGTATTGATCCAGTTTCACGATCTCAGTCAACAATTGTTTTTCGTCAGAGGCTTGTAACACGGCCTTCAAAAAACGGCCAAAAGCCAGCTGGTTCTCTTCATTTTCATAAATGTCGGGAATACGCAGTTTAGGTTTCCAGTAAAACGCGTGTGCAGCACCTTCAAAAACTTGTTTTTGTTCACAAATCGCCGCAAGAACATCCTCCAGTGGAGAGCCCTTAAAGTCGTTTCCAAAAACTCGTGCCTCAATCGCTTTTATAACATCGTTCACACCGGTTTTAATGGTCCGAAAAGCCTTTAACCGATCGCTGTTGTTTAAAAACCAGGTGTGGTATACCGATTCCTGATCCGATTTATAATCCAAAATAAGCTGCTGTAACTCTCGGTTCATGTCGAAGTCGCCCCCATATTCAAATCATATCTAGGATTATAATGTCGATTTAACAGAGTTGCTGTGCGATTTGTTCGTTATAAAAACATGTTATGCCCATCAATTCTACATACTTTCCCCAAAGTCAGTTGGTATCCTTAGGCTACATCAAAGAAAACAAATAACATTAATATTAAAGGAGGTGAAAAAGGTTGAAAGCATTACGCAGCACGATTGGCTTCCTTCTCCTTGTCATCATTGTAGCAAGTTTAGGTTATATCGGTTGGTATGCCAACGATAAAGGGTTAATCTCGTGGAACAGGCAAAGTACCTCGACAACAAATTCGAATGTCCATAATCAGCATTCGGTATCCGCTGCACCCGAAGGAACATCCACTAACCCAGTCACCACGCTGAGGGAAAGAGTATCTGCAGCCCAGCAATCGATGAAACAAATGGCTACCAATATGATGGCGTATCCGTCAGAAGCCGTATTAAATGGGTCTTCTGTTAACGACGGTGAAACAGGAGGAAATGCCTCACAACAAGCGGTGCCTGGATCGATTCAAGTTCAAAAGGGCATCTACTCCTTATCAGAAAGTGTGTATTTATTAGCACAGCTGGAGCAAACACTGGATAATGGAATGGGGTTTACTGAATCGTCAAACCCGACGTATGAAACGTATCAGTTCCGTTATAACCTGCTGCTACAAAGCCAAAAAACGCTTAGCGAGGTGAATACAAAGCTCAATGAAGCTAAGAATGGTATTCTCTTAAACGGAACAGGAATGATGGGTAGCCATAATATGCAGGAAACGAGTAAAGCCATCTATGATATGGCGCAGACGGTGATGGGTATAACTAGTTTGAATCAGTGGGTGGAGCAGCAGATTCAACAAACCGTCTCACAAGCCCAGAATGTGTTGGCCGCGAGTACCTCCAATCAAGACAGCAGCATCTTCAATAGACTTGGAACCCCAAGTCTCATGATCCTAATCGTGGGTATCTTTACAATTTTGTTGGTAGTCGCTCTCGTTGGCGTGATCGGCAGTATACTAACCCCCCGTCCGGAAACGGCCAGTGCCGAAAATCACCTTTAACTTAAGGAGGAAGTAAAATGATGGATATGAATATGTCCGGAGGAACGCAAGGAACGCTGAACTACATCGGAAATTATCAAGGGATGGAAATGGAAGGCGTTTCAAGTACGGGAAGCATCATTTCCGGCATTCTGGGAACGGTGACCCAACTGCTTTTAGTGGCTCTGATTCTCAGTCTGGTGGTTGGACTCGCCATTTGGGTGAAAAACAAGTACTTTAAGGAATCCTATAGTAGAGCGAAGACCGTAGTCGGAAATGATCCTATGCTTAAGACCATTTTCGTTCTGGCAACTACGCTTATTGGTGTCATAGTTGTGCTGTATCTGCTGGGCATCGTACTGAATGGCGGATTTAATGCTGGTGGAATGGGCATTGTAGGTTCTTGGAGTGTAGCCGGCATATTAACGTTTTTTGTAAAACTGCTGACTATTCTGTTTGTGATCGCTTTGATTGCCTTCCTATATAACTATGTTAAGCAAAATGTAAGCCAGTCTACAATCAATGCAACGAATGGTGCGGTTCTCACAGCAGGTGTGGAACCAAAAACGAATCGGACAGATGTAACGCCGGAAGGCGAAACGAAAAAAGACTAAATGAATCGCAGGTGATCGTTTATGAAGTTTGATTTTATCCTCCATTGGCTCTGGGCGCTGGTATTCTCGGTACTGGCCCTTAGTGGAATCGCTATGGCTGGAGCCAAGTATGGCTGGTTGATGCAATATGATATCGCGATGGCGGATATCGTACACCGGATAGCGGCTATCGTGTATGTACTGCTCACTTTCATTGTGATGATGTACGAGATCATCCGCATTCTTCGCCGGGATAAAACCAAAAAGCCTTGGCTTGTGTTCGGACCATCCGGGTATGGACTGTTCACCTTCATCACAACACTCATCTTCATCATTACCGGTGCGATGATTTGGCTCTTTATGGACAGCAATCATGCAGCTACCGCGTTTTCACTTTGGATTCATGAAAAACTGACTTATCTGGCTGTAGCAAGCGTGATATGGCACATTTACATGAAAACCCATGCGCTAACATGGCCTAAAAAAAGGGCTGCAAAACCTAAATAATGATTGCTCAAGGGAGAGAGGGCCTTTATCATGTGGATGCAAAAAAAGTGGTTCAAGCTATTCATCTGGTTTGTAACCACCTCGTTCTTCTTCGCTCTTGCCGCCATACTCATTTCCATGTTCAGGTTTGGACCAACAGAACAAGAGGTGATGCAGTTTATGATGGGCATGATGAAGGCCATGGATTCCTCTCTGATGGGGCTGTCGATGCAAGTGAAAGAGGACACAAACATACACAGTCTAATGAACCAGAGCATCGCTTTTGCCTTTCCGTTATTGTCTATAAGTATAGCGGCTGGAGTGTACGTACGGTGCAGAAGAAAGGTGTAAAACCATGTTTAAAAAGCAGAAAATGCCGTTCTGGCAACTCACCGCCGTTTTTGCTGTCATTTCGGTGCTCGTGGTTGCCCTATCCTGGGGAAACCGCACGGAGAATGCAGCTCAAATGGACACATCTATGGCCGATATGATGAAGAGCGAAAGTTTATCCAACGCTACGATCCCTGATCTGTTTACATACGAAGGGATTGCAGCAGGCGCGGGGAATGGGAACAGCCAGCATGAGGGCCACCATGATCAACAGGGAAAACTGTATACCATCCATATCGTTACCACTGCGTTGCTTCTTCTAACAATGCCAATGATTATTGCCGGAGCAGTATTTCTAGCGATCGTATGGCCGAAGCCGTTAAACGGGAGGAAGAGGAAATGAATGTTCTAGGTTCATTTGGCAATCTGTACATGGCCATTTTACTGATCTTGCTTTCAGCCGGGCTCATTTTTACTGTCTATGAGATGGTAAAAAAAACAGTTGGCTATATCAGCGAGAGCCGGGGGCAAAAAGGAACTACAACTTCTAGCAAATTTGGAGGAATGACAATAATGAAAAGTAGTGGTTGGTTAAAATTAGCGGTATTTTCGTTTTTCGGACTTATCATTTCTGTAGTACTGCTCAATGTAACAAATCCGACTGCAGCATCTTCTACAAATGATCAACATAGTCTGCACGTAAACGGTACTGCAAACGCGACAGGTACGATGGGGAATATGAGCGGGACGGTGAATGGAACGGTCAACGGGACGGTCAACATGGACCAGATGAATGAAGTGATGCAGCGCATGAATCAGCTTCAGCAAGATATGATGATGATGCAGCAGCAATATATGAACGGTATGCAGTCACAATCCAACATGAATATGGGGTCGTCCGGCGGTATGAGCGGTTCTGGAGGTATGATGGATGATGATATGGATATGAACATGGGCGGCAGTAGCGGAAGCAGCAGCAGCGGCGGCATGGGCATGATGTAATTTAAGCGGGAACGGAGCAGCGTTCGTCTTTATTGACCGAACGCTGCTTTTTTAAATCATCTATCTTTGAATAGGAGGAAGACAGATTGAGCAACAGAAGTTTGGTATGGTTGCTTTTCATTGCATTGATTCTTGGTGGAACGGCAGCCGGCCTTTATATGAATGGAACCTCTGCAGCTGGTCAGAGCTCAACCGGCATGGCTCCCCAAGCTACGGATGATATGTCATCCATGGATCATAGTGCGCATGGCACATCTACAAATGTAACGGAGGAGGAAACACCTGTACCAAGTTCCACTCCGACTGCTATCGTACCTGCACCGACATCGCCCGTTACTCCAGGGCCAGAAAACACGACTGCCCCTTCAAGTGAGCCTACGGCGCTGGAACCAAAAGAGGGCCAGCCGGTAAAAGGGTTTTCTCTTACAGCCATGAACCGTACTTTGACCATTGCTGAAGGGATAACGCTGCCTCTATGGACATTTAATGGCACCGTTCCAGGGCAGGAAATTAGAGTCACACAAGGGGATTTTGTGGTTGTTACCTTGAAGAATGAACTGGAGGAGCCGGTATCCATTCACTGGCATGGGTACCCGGTCACCTCAGAGGCGGATGGCGTTCCCGGGGTGACACAGGAGGCAGTGAACCCTGGAGAAACCTTCACATACCGCTTCTCGGCCGATATACCGGGAACCTACTGGTATCATTCTCATCAGGAAAGCTCCAAGCAAGTAGACAAAGGACTTTACGGCGCACTGATCGTGGAACCCAAATCAGAGCCTAAACCGGATCAAGATGTGACTCTCCTCTTAGACGAATGGATGGAAGAGCAGGAAACCTCCAGCCACAGCGCTCATGGCTCTTCATCTCAAGCGATGAGCGAAGAAGAGATGATGGCCACGATGTATAACATTTACACGGTTAATGGGAAATCGGGTTCTTTAATCGATCCCTTGACGACCAAGGTAGGGGATACGGTTCGCTTACGTTTGATAAATGCCGGGTATCGCTCGCACGCCATTCATATTCCCGGAGAATTTAAAGTGGTCAGCTCAGATGGTCAGGATATAGCTGAACCAGGAGTACTGAATAACCAAATGGTTACGGTGGCGCCAGGAGAACGTTACGATATAGAAATGACCATCAAGACTAAAGAAGACTTTACGCTGGATGCACATGACAATAATTTGTATAACGATCAGTTGGTGATTCCGGTCAAAGTTGCCGGAAGTAATGGAGTAACCAGCAAGATACAGCATGAAAATATACCGGTTTTCAATTTGCTTCAATATGGAAAACAGGTAAATACGGATCTGCGAACAGTAAGTTCCTTTGCAGTGGAGTATACCGCCATTTTGAATTCTAAAATGAATGGGAATGAGCAACAGTACACGATCAATGATCAGGTGTTCAAGGATCTTCCTGCTCTTCAGGTCAAGACGGGGGATTATGTTAAATTGACGCTTCAAAATGATGATACAGTAGACCATCCCATTCATATCCATGGCCATTTTGCTCAAGTGATCGAGCGAAATGGGGAACTGGTTAGGGGTACGATTATGAAAGATACCGTGCTGGTCAAACCAGGGGAAAAGGTTGTTTTGGTCTTCAAAGCAGACAATCCTGGTAACTGGTTGATTCACTGTCATGAGCTTCATCATGCAGCGGGAGGAATGGTTCAGAAATTGATCTATACGGATTACAAGTCCGCCTACACGCCAGGTTCCTCTGAAGGGAATAAACCTGAATAAAAGAGTGATTCTTAAATATTCCCCCATAAAAAGTGAAGAGGGTGTAAGAACTTTAGTAAGTTCTTGCACCCTCTGCTTCATTCACCATCTAAAAAGAACCCCACTAACTTGGCATGATACGGATTTGTGATCTGAAAAGGGGGTGTATTCGTGCCGCTTTTATCAGGGGCGGTTTTTTCTGCAAATTCTAGTTCTGCACATTCTAGTACAGAAGAATCACTGGATGGGGGGTGTGCACCCTGGTTTACCGTCACTTCATTTGTTATATTGCAGCTGGAATGACTTCGAGTTACAGCATCAGGAACATCTTTGATAAGCTGTAGCAACCAACTGGTTAATAGCTGCTTGGTGAAGGGATGTTGAATCCATTCCAGGTGGTCTTTTCCAAGATACTCCGGTAGTGGAATCGTCACACTCGGCTTTGTCACAGCTATGGATCGTTCAATGGATTCGATGAATATAGCTGCGATTTTACTTTGAAAAAGGGACTTATCCAAATGCTCCAGGTCAACAAGAAAGTCAATAACGCTCTGGGAAGTGTGTTCGGGTAGATGAATCGTTAGCTTGCGCTCCACTGCCTGCGATCTGGAAATCTCCATGTCTTGTTCCCTAATTGGCGGTGTATTGCTCATTCTTAACTTTCAGGTACACTTTCAGTAATTTGAAATACGCTCTAGCGATCATCCAAATTGAATCTTTTGTACTGACAAACCGCAGCGGATAATCTTCCTCAAGCTCGTTGATTCTCTCGATGTACGGTCTTAAAAGCAAAGATCCACCGCCAATTTGATACGAAACTCGAATACTGGGGACCTTGTTCCACGTGCTCCGGATCAGTTTATACTCCTCACGAGCGATTTTCATCAGCCCTTCATCGACAATGGACTGAATACCGGTACGTTTACCTCGAAACCAAACGTGATACCGTTCTTCTTCATTCTCAGTGGTTATGACTTCAATGAGCTGCTGACGATTTATGAAACGGTACCCCGTTTCTGTGTATACGCGATCCATGATTTCATCCAAATAAGGAGAGACTCCTTCTTTGATTCCGTCCGAATGGATATTGTCTACTGCTCCATCCTCTAAAATGATTGCCGCATCAGTCGATAGTCCGCCAATATCGTTAATTAATACGTTCATATGAGTGAGTTCTTCATTGCGAACCGAACCGTCATCATGAGTCGTTAAATCAATCAAAGCAACATGTCCTTCAATATTGACCAGTACTTCTTCAAAATGAATGCGTATTGTTCTACCACCAATGGTCGGCGTAATATGGAAACGGACCTCATGAGTACCCGATTTCAGTTTTTGTTTGAAAAGCTTGCGTTTACCACGTTTTGCTTCACTTAGTGGAAGTCCCGTGGATAAATAATAAGTCACTTCAGTAACGCCATTTTGATTTGGAGAAGCCATTGCAGCATCATAAGCTAACGCGGTTAACAACATTACAATGGGCTGGTCGGCTTCTGATTTATCACTAATCGTAGTCAATTCGTCGTTATGATCATATCCGCCGGCGAGATGACCTACCGCATAAACACCTTGTCCCCGTTTCAATGCGTCAGAAATGATCTCAACATGAAGCCCATCCAATGGGTGTTTCTCAAGCTCCACTATGTTTCGGGAAAGACCGATTTCGGCGATAACGTTCGGAATAAGGAGCTCGTTCTCTAATTTCTCGAAGTAAGCTTTTAATGAGTCATTGCCGATATCCACTGCTGCTTGCCGGATAACCATCGTTGTTTTCCTCCTTATGTACCTTTAGCGATTGGTTTTCAAATCGTTTTGATCATTAAAAAAATGACGCTTTACATACGCTTGAGTAATAGGATTGTCTTTTAGTCCCTCATTGGAGTGTTGCTGTGGTTGAATGGGCTGGTCTTCAGTTAAAATAGGTGAAGTTGTGAAGAAAGCGGTTAATGTAAATAATCGGGCTATTCCCATGAATACCACAATAGCTGTCAATAGAATGAGCAAAAGGAGACACAGAAGAAGGAGTTCCGAAAAAAAGACGTTCAAGTTCAAATGACCATCTCCTTTAGTACGATCCGTTTAACCATCAGCATATAACTCACTCCCTTTGGCACAAGTTTTTATCAGATTTAGGTAAATTATGCCATAAAAATATGTTGAAATGATGTAGATATGAAGAAGATTTCACTTCTTCAATTGCTTATTGTTTTTTCTGTAAAATAGAAAAGTTCACGATTCACGCATGCTTTCAACATACATTCCACATACTCAAACTTTAAAATAAAAATATAAATTTAAGGAACTTTCATAGGAGGATTTCAAATGGAATGGTCTACATTACTCGTGCTGGTATGTCCTGTCATGATGATTGTTATGATGTTTACAATGAAAGGGGGACACTCTCACGGCTCCCCAAATCATCGTGTTGCAGCTGAAAGCCTGCATGACCAGTTGGTCGATCTGAAAGCTGAAAATGAGCGAATTAGCAAAGAACTGCAGAGTTTTAAAAAATAGATGGACAGAATATGCCGTAAGCGAGTGTCGCTTACGGCATTCTAATGTAGAACCGTTCACTCATCTACACATTTTCAACACATTAATTTTGTAATATTAAAAAAACAGATAAATTTGAGGTGAATGTTCAGTGTCGAAACTCCAGGTATTAATTGTAGATGATGAATGGAATATGAGAAATTTGCTGCGGATTTATTTAATGAAAGAAGGTTTTGCGATTAAAGAAGCATCCACGGGGCAAGAAGCCTTGGCGCTGGTCCAAGCCCATTCCTTTGATGTCATTATTCTAGATGTTATGTTGCCCGATATGGATGGTTGGCAAATCTGTAAGCGTATCAGAGAACTTGTGAAAACGCCGGTTTTATTCCTGTCAGCGCGAACTGAGACTAAAGATAAGATAAAAGGTTTGGGTATCGGAGCGGATGATTACTTGACCAAGCCATTCGATTCAGAAGAATTACTGGCTCGAATTTTCTCGCTGATTCGTAGATCAGTGATGAACCAGGAGGTAATTCCTCAACCGTCGCGCATGCTTCAATATCCAGACTTTGTAATCATACCTGAAGCCCGTGAAGTCCGGATTTGTGATGAATATGTAGAATTTACTCAAAAGGAATTCGATTTATTGGTGTCTTTTGCGCAGAATATCCAAAAAGCATTTACAAGAGAAGAATTAGTGGAACGGCTATGGGGCTATGATTTTGAAGGGGAGTTCAGAGTCGTCGATACGCATATCAAAAACATCAGAGAAAAGATGCATTTGGCCGGCTTGAAATATAACCCGATCCAAACGGTATGGGGGGTTGGCTATAAGTTTTATGTTCCGGGAGATGCCAATGAAAAATAACCGTATCGGCTTAAAATTAGGATTTGTTATTATCACGGTGTTTCTAATCGTATTGGTGTTTCTGGGCTTTACTATAGACCGTTTATTCACAAGTTTTTATATCGATCGGATGCGTACGGAGAATGAGGAATTGGGTTCTCATTTTGCGGTCATGGCCCAATCGGATAGTACTTCTGGTGAAATGATGAAAACTTTTGCAGAATTCTCGAACGTCAGTATTTTTAACGTCAATGCCAATAGTGAGGTAATTCTACACTCAGGAACGCATGACTCTTCCGATCGAAAGATAATTCGAAGCTCGGATCTGGAAAGAATCTTTGCAGGAAAGAAAGTCAATTTCTTATATACCGAACCTTCCGGAATTCGTTACTTTGTTTCCGGACAACCAATCTATGTGAAAGACGTAGCGGCCTCCGCCCTTTATGTCATGTCTTCCACCGAGAAAATGGAACAGTCATTACTTGCGGTCCGTAATCTTTTGATCTTGTCAGGGATTGGCGCTTTTTTATTGGCTCTCGGTATTACATGGATAATAGCCCAGTATTTATCCCGGCCTTTACTTAAAATGCAACAGGCCACACGGAAGATCGCTGCAGGGGACTTGGAAACACGTCTTGATATTAACAGCAATGATGAAATGGGCAGCTTGGCGCATGCAATCAACGATCTTGCTGTGGATCTTCAGCGATATCGGGATACAAGGCAAGAGTTTTTCGCTAATATTTCTCATGAACTCCGGACACCGATCACCTATTTGGAAGGCTACTCTCAGGTTCTCCAACAGGAACTTTATGAAACCGTAGAGGAGAAAAACAAGTATCTGGGAATCATTCATGACGAAGCGTTACGTTTGCAGCACTTAGTTGAGGACCTTTTTGATTTATCGAAAATGGAAGAAGGGAAGATTAATCTTGAGCTAGACTGGGTGAATATGTCTGATTTAACGCAGCAGGCGGTGCGAAAAGTGGAGCTCAAGGCAAGAGAAAAAAGCCTTAGCCTGAAATACAAGGAAAACGGTATGATGAAAAAGATTCGCGGAGATAAAAAGCGGATGGAGCAAATAATCCTTAATCTTTTGGAGAATGCAGTCCGTTATACCGAAAAAGGCGAAATTAACGTCTCTCTCTCATATACCAGCAGTGCTTTTCTCCTGGTCGTGGAGGATTCAGGGATTGGTATTCCAAAAGACGAAATCCCATACATTTTTGAACGCTTTTATCGTGTAGAAAAGTCTAGATCACGCCAATATGGAGGAACGGGCTTAGGACTGTCCATAGTGAAAAAACTGGTTGAACTGCAGGGCGGGCAAATTACAGTAACAAGTGTAGTAGACAAAGGCACACGGTTTGAAATTCAGTTTTACCAGCAGCCATGACGTTAGGAGGCAGGCTAATGAAAAAAGTGGAATGGCTAATTGCTGTTCTTTTGATCGGAATGGGTATAAGTTGCATGACGATATCCGCGGTATCCTTTCAAAGTCCCATAATACAAGCAAGTGGGATCATAAAATTGGTAACATGTTTTGTTTTTATCGGGTTATTGAGTTTCGTTTCTTTAAGGATTTATAAAGCTCGAAAAAAACATTGAGACAAAGACTGTTTATTCGCTAAATTGTAAAACTCAATTTTTTCACAAAAACCACATTAAATCTTCATACTTTCAGGTTAATTAAAGATAGCTACACCTCATTCAAACACCGAAAGGAGAAGTTTATTTCATGACACAAGAACAGTTACAGGAGTGCATTGATGAATGTCTACGTTGTATGCAGGCTTGCAATTACTGCTACAAATCTTGTTTGGGGGAAGAATCCGTTGATATGATGAAGGATTGCATCCGTCTCGACCGAGAGTGTGCGGATATCTGTGCCTTTACTGCTCAGGCCTTGTCTCAACACAGCACCTACTCCACGGAGCTGTGCAGACTGTGTGCTGACGCTTGTGAACGATGTGGTAATGAATGCAGTAAACACCATCATTCGGCTCATTGTCAGAAATGTGCTGAGGCCTGTTTCCGATGTGCGGAGGTTTGCCGTAAGATGATCGCTTAACTTAACGTTTGACTTTAAATGAATCAGATGAGCAAGGTAGTTATGTTTCCCTTGCTCATCTGATGTCAAAAGGAACAGGAAAGGGTATAAGGAGAGTATGGATGGGTAGGGACACTCAAACGATTAAGAGACGATATGACCGAATAGCTCCGCTTTTTCATCGTGTGGATGGAAAAATGATGAGGAGTTGGCGCAAAGAACTGTTAAGCGGCCTACGGGGGAATGTACTAGAGGTAGGCATAGGAACAGGTGCTAATCTTTCCTATTATCCACCCACTGTTCGCTTAACCGGGATTGATTTTAGCCCAAAGATGCTACAATATGCCGAACAACGTGCAAAGGAACTGAATATCGACGTTACTTTAATGGAGATGGATGC
Organism: Paenibacillus tianjinensis; assembly: GCF_017086365.1. Classification (NCBI taxonomy): domain Bacteria; kingdom Bacillati; phylum Bacillota; class Bacilli; order Caryophanales; family Paenibacillaceae; genus Paenibacillus; species Paenibacillus tianjinensis. The sequence goes on from NZ_CP070969.1 coordinate 3,133,603, forward strand.
TCAAAATTTAACTTTTGAAGATCAGACATTCGACTACATAGTAGCGACTTGTGTGTTTTGTTCTGTCCCCGATCCGGTTCAGGGCATGAGAGAAATGAAGCGAGTGTGTAATAAAGAAGGGGAGATCAGGCTGTTAGAACACATGAGGAGTGAGCATCCAATGGTTGGGAAGCTAATGGATCTGCTTAATCCCCTTACAGTTCGTATCAGCGGGGCCAACATTAACCGGTATACGTTAAAGAATGTGGAATCAGCCGGCTTGATCATACAAAAAAGCGAGCCTTTATGTACAACCATTGTAAGACGATTGCTCTTGAGACCGTAATCAGCCGACTTCCCACGTCAATGGTATGAAATCTGTTTCGTTGGAGACGATAATGCATACGCGTTAGTCTGCATAAATTTCACAATTCACCTATGAAGGAGTGTTATTAATATGAAAAAAGGTTTGTTCATTTTAGCTACAGCGCTGGTGGTCGTCATCAGTGGCTGTGGAAATACCGCAAATAACGGAAATGAAGCGTCCAATACACCCAATAACGCTGCATCCAGCATGAATCATTCAGAGATGGAACATGAGAATATGACAAGTGAAGTGCCTGAAGGATTAAAAGAAGCCGCTAATCCGGAGTATAAGGTCGGCGATCAAGTCATTATTACCGAGGGACACATGGCCGGGATGAAGGGAGCTACCGCAACCATTGTAGGGGCTTATGACACTAATGTCTACGCGGTATCGTATACACCCACTACCGGAGGAGATCCGGTTACTAATCATAAATGGGTTATTCAGCAAGATTTAAAAGATGCAGGAGACCAGCTTTATGCGCCTGGCACAGAAGTGGTGCTTAACGTTGATCATATGCCTGGTATGAAGGGGGCTACCGCAACTGTAGATACAGGTGAGCAAACAACCGTATACATGGTTGACTATACCCCGACAACAGGCGGAGAGCCAGTAAGAAATCACAAATGGGTAACCGGTGATGAGTTAAAAGCGAAGTAAACGAAGATGAAAAAAAGCAGCCCCTGGAGGCTGCTTTTTTTTAATAAATAGAGGAATATCTTTGCAAAAATTGACGGAAATTACCGATGGAATCAGTGGATGAATGATATAATAATATTGGATTTTCGAAAAAATACATGAGGAATACAGGGGAATAGCATTACAAGGGGGATCAAAGTATGATTAGGGAGATTGCCGTTAAAAATGTGGCTACCTATAGTAGTGAGGGTGTACTTTACAGTGACCTGAAAAAAATTAACTATTTTTACGGCTCGAATGGCAGTGGGAAAACAACCTTATCTAATGTTCTTAAACAAATTGAACTTTATGCTGATAGTAGGATATCCTGGGTTTCCCAGCCATTAAAAACAGTGGTGTATAACCAAAAGTTTGTCGAGGAAAATTTCCACCAAGATTCAGATATCAAAGGTATCTTTACTTTGGGAAGAGAATCAACAGAAATTAAAAAAACCATCCGGGACAAAAAAGACTTAGTTGATAAAGTAGTTGAGGAAATTCGTCGGTTAAGTTCTAATCTAGAGGTCAAACAAAAAGAGTCTAAACAAAACGAGGATGAGTTTACCGACGATTGTTGGAAATTAAAGCGGAAATATGACGATATCTTTTCAGTGGCCTTTTCGGGTTTAAGAAACAATAGAATAAACTTTATGAAAAGATGTAAGCAAGCACCGACAGGCGGACTAATATGTGCTCTAGCAGACCTCCAAGCGCGAGTACAGAAATTGTTTAATGGTTCAAATGAGAAGCTACCCTTTCTTGAAAAGATTAAAATAGAGCATCTGTCTGCGGTATGCAATCACCGGATTTTTCAGACCCCTATCATTGGTAAACAGGAAGTCGATATTGCTGTGCTTATATCCAAGCTAGCGATTAGTGACTGGGTTAAACAAGGACATACACATGTTTCTGAAGCGGAAGGAGTATGCCCCTTTTGCCAACAACAACTCCCTGAGGGATTTACCGAAAAACTCAATGATTACTTTAATGAACATTACGAAAAAGAGATGATTGAACTCCAAGATCAAGTTGAACAGTATAAACGGTATTATCATTATCTTGAAAATCAAGTGCAAGAGTTATTATTGACCGACAAGAAAAATACATATTTGAATCTCGATCTCATTTCGCAACAATATGAACTGATCCTTTCGAAAAATGCACATAATTTGGACTTGTTCCAGCAAAAGCAAACTCATCCCAGTCATCCAATCGAACTGTTAACTATTGCGGCTTTCGTCGATGTGATCAATGAAGAAATCGTCCGAGCGAATGAACAAATTCAGCAGCATAATACTTTTATAGAGAACCGAGTGGATGAAGGGAATAAATTGATAACCCAGATTTGGGATTTTATCTGGAGTGAGAATCAGCAAAATCATGAGAAATATGTTCGTATAGATTATAGAACAGGACGAGCAATCGACAACCTTTCTGTAACATTAGCCCAAAAGAAGAATGAAAGAGTCGCATTGGAATCCGAAATTCACAGGCTGGAGGCTCAGATTACGAGTGTAATCCCCTCTGTAAACGAAATGAATCGGTTACTGAGGGCCTATCATTTTACTAATTTCAAATTCGCTCATACACAAAATCAAGGGAATTATCGGTTAATCCGCTCAAATGGTGAGGACGTTAATCAAACATTAAGTGAAGGCGAGAAAACGTTTGTTACCTTTCTTTATTTTATGCACTTATTAAACGGTAGCAATAACAGTGATTTAATTACTGAGAATAAAGTTGTTGTGATTGATGACCCAATTTCAAGCTTGGACAGTAACGTATTGTTTATCGTAAGCAATCTGATTTCCAAACTTATAGAAGATGTACGCAACGAAGAAAGTAATATCATTCAGTTGTTTCTTCTAACGCATAATGTCTATTTTCACAAGGAAATTACGTTTTCAAAAAACCGGCCCAAAAATGGCGCTAGGATGGCGGATGAGACATTTTGGATTATCCGAAAATGGAATGATGTAACCGAATCAACCCCGTATAACAGCAACCCGATTAAAAGCTCGTATGAGTTAATGTGGCAGGAATTAAAGTCAGCCAATCACAGCTCTTCCATCACCGTTCAGAATTTGATTCGTAGAATCATTGAAAATTATTTTAAAATCTATGGTAATTACAGCGATCAGGACATTATTGATAAATTCGAGGAGGATGAGAAGGTCATATGTAAATCCTTAATCTCCTGGGCCAATGATGGTTCTCACTTTGCAGGAGATGATTTGTATATCGAGCACCCGATGGATACAGTCAGTAAGTACTTACGGGTATTTGAAAAGATATTCGTGGTTACACATCATCATGCCCATTATAAAATGATGATGGGAATTGAAGAATCTCTGGGATCGGCTTTGGAACAAACACAGGTATCGTAATCGAAAACGTAATATCAATTAAACGACATATACGGGATTAGAAGACGAGGAGGAAGTAACTACTCGTCTTTTTATATACACCAAAGATATTGGAATATATTACAAAAACGTTACTATTGTTTCAGACAAAGAATGATATTGAGTGGTTATTATAAAGCAAAAATATGGAGAAACAATGAAGAAAGTATGTAGAAAATACGTTAATAGTTAAATTTTTAGAAGGATTGACAGGGGGGCCTACTATCTATTAAAGTGTTAATAGTTACAAAATATTAATAAGTTGCCGAATTTCAGCGTTGAAAACGGGGGAACCATTTTTTGGGTGAATTATTCTTGCATAAAAGGGAATATAGGGAACCTTTAACCGAATCCTCAGCTAACTCCGTAGGCATTGAAGGGAGAACAAGTTTCTGAAGAAAGTCATCGTATCCATGTTGGCAGCCTCATTTATATTTGCTTCTGCAGCACCAGGTACATATGCTAGCGAGGTAACCTTGGACAGTGTTGTGAATCGGGTCGTAGGAACCCCTTATCTTTATGGAGGAACCACAACTTCAGGCTTTGATTGTTCCGGATTTATTCTATATGTACTTAAGAAGTTCAATGTAGATGACCTTCCGCGCACTTCTCAATCGCAGGCTAAAACTGGCATTCCTGTAGCCAAAGATGATTTACGTGAGGGTGACCTCGTCTTTTTTAACACATTTGGTTCTGGAATTTCGCATGCGGGCATTTACGTAGGTGATAACAAGTTCGCTCACTCTTCCAGCAGTAAGGGCGTAAGAATCAGCAGCTTGTCAGAGGCGTATTATAAGGAGCGATATGTAACAGCTCGCCGTGTAGTCAGTGAAAACAGCTATTCTGAAATGGTGAGCCGTTAATTGAAAGTTTTCTGCATGTGGAGTAATGAAGATCGCCTCTAACTAGAGAGGCGATCTTTTTATTATGGCTTTAGCCAGTTGAGTGCGTGAAACGCGCGAAACAAAAAACCACCCGCTATGCGGGTGGAGGGACTGAGGGTTTGACCACTAAGACCATTCCGATAGAATTGAGATGTTCAGGCTCAAAGGAAGGAATGGTCAAAGATGGCAAACAAGAGCTATAGTCTAGCTCACACGAAGTGGATGTGCAAATATCATATCGTGTTCACCCCGAAGTATAGACGGAAAGAAATATATAATCAAGTGAGGAAAGATCTGATCGAAATCTTCAAGCGTTTATGTAAATACAAAGGAGTAGAAATCATAGAGGGACATATGATGCCGGATCATGTGCACATGCTGGTAGCGATACCGCCGAAGATCGCTGTGTCCACGTTCATGGGATATCTGAAGGGAAAAAGTTCGCTCATGATCTTTGAGAAGCATGCGGGGTTAAAGTACAAGTATGGGAATCGGAAGTTTTGGGCGGAAGGATACTACGTGAGCACAGTGGGACTAAATGAAGCCACGGTAGCCAAATATATCCGTGAACAAGAAGCACATGACCAAGCGATAGATAAACTGAGTGTAAAAGAATACGAAGATCCATTCAGTGACAAAAGGAACAAAAAGAAGTAAGCCCGTTTAACGGGTGAGTGAAGATGACAAATAACACTGAGCCTAAACAATGTGTGGTCAGGCTAGCGTCTTTAGGCGCAGTTTGGCAACAAGGGGTTATACCCCTAGAGCAAACCACCCGTTGGACGGGTGGTCCTGATTTGAATAGGCTATTCTTATTCCGTAAGCTTGTTTGAGGATTGTTCTTATTGAGAAGTAGGGTAAGGTACATGCGATGGATTCTCATGATAAGTATAGAAAGGGCTGTCTCAGCGTTGTTAACTAATAAATTTTTATTCCCTGTACTTAGTAGTGTCTTCTTTTACTAACCGTGAAAATGATTAGAATGAGTACGATACTTATTAAAATCAAAGCCACACTGAGATATTCCTTGCTGAGAATCAGCAATTGCTGAATAGAATAAGCCTCTATAATCAGAGCTGGCAGCTTTCCAAGCATAGTTGCTAATCCAAAAGTGACCCAGCTAACACGACTAACGGAACTCGATATATTAACCAATCCTGAAGGGATAAACGGGAGTATTCTTAAAGCAAGAATAAGAAAGAATGCTTCATAACCAGAAGTTTGTTGAAGTCTCTTCAAATATTTATTCTCATTTTTTATACCTCGTATTAAGGACAAGAACCCCCTGCGATAGAGAACAAAGCTAACAATTGCCCCAAGCACTTCTCCGAAAAAGGAAATCATCATTCCGTTGAGAAAACCGAAAAAGGTGATGTTAGCTCCTGTGAGAAATACACTAGGGATGAATGCAAAAATGCTTATTAATATATTTAAAACCAGACTTAAGATAATGGCGAAATAACCACTTTCACCTAACAATTCAACGATGTGCGTAGTCATACAAAATCCTTTCCTTTTTTATTTGAGATAACCTGAGCTCATTATAACAGGTAAATAAAAAGCTAAACATAGATCTCTGATTCTACGTTTAGCCCAATATATGTGCTTATGGAATAGTTCGTTTTTTATTTAAGAAAGTTATAGGATCGCATCTATATCATCAGTTGAATTAGGCTTTACTTCAACAATCATTCGCAGAGGTAGGCAAATGATAGATTGTCTTGGTCTTGATATTAAACCAAAGCTAAAACAGATTTTTTGCGGGCAGTCCGATTCAATTACTTCGATCCCTCTATCATGAACTTTGAGTATATCGTATCCTCTTTTTGTTTGAATCTTGATAATTTGGGGCTCATCCGTGAGTTCTACCTCTTTATATAGTTTATTATCTATACGTATACTTGCATAAGTACCGGTATTGGGCTGGTCCTTTCTAAGCAACTCTACTCCTAAAAGAGTCAGGGCTATTAGCAAAATACATGTGATAAGAATTAAATCCGCTTTCTTAATGCCAATTTTCTTCATCATCTTGTTCATCTCCAGCTTAACAGATAGTCTCATAGTATCTGAAAATAGTGTGTAAACTATGTGGAGGTATTTAAAAAATCAGAAAACCGTGTTTTTCTTATTGTGCGAAGAAAATAAAGTATAAGACCGGAGTTGTTGATTCTATGAGGCCTTCTTAATGAAAATTGTCAGGCACAAAAAATAAAAAGTAGACTGAGACATCAAGAGGGTGTCCAAAAAGAATCAGACCAGAAAGTATTAGACTGAAGAATGCACTGCTACTGGCCGATGTAGCCGGTTGCCAATTGCTGAGCCCGGGCGCTTCCGAAAAAACTAGGAGTACGAGCTGAAGCATGTGAAGCAGCTGGCCGGTGTAACTGGAGCTGACGATCCCCCGGCGCCCGGCGCTTCCGAAGAAGCAGGAGCACAAGCTGAAGCATGCGCTGCCGCTGGCCGGCGAACCAAAGCTGGTGATCACGGCGCGAGGAACTTCCGGAGAACCAGGAGCGCGAGCTGAAGCATGCGCTGCCGCTGGCCGGTGTAACCGGAGCTGCTGATCGCGGCGTCGAGTCTAATACTTTATTTCCTTTCAACACATATTACTGGTAAAGCAATCAAAAAAGAGCGCCTTCAGCTAAGGAGCTCTTTTCGTTTTATCCCAACTTTTCTTCACTATTCTGAGCAACTTGCCTTGGCTTTGATTTGCTCTTACTCATTTTAACACTTTTCTGAAGCGCCTCCAGTAAGTCAATAACTACCTCAGCTTCTTGTGTTGGTTTAGAGATGATCTGTTGACCAGCAATCTTAGATTGTATGGCTGCTTGTAGTCTTTCTTGTTCAGGATTGGAGAGAGAGGCTATATCCGATTTACCTGACATCCCCTTAACTATCTGCAAGGCCAGCTTCAGTTGGTTTTCATCAATAGAAGTACTGTTTGATAAGTTTGGGACATTAGTGATCGGTCTAATCTCATTAGCATAGTGCATGGTGGCCAGTTGAATGCAATTCCCATTAAGAGGTTTCATTACACATAGTTTCGTATTTGAGCGAAGAGTAAGTTTGCCTATTGCCAATCGTTTAGAAGTCTCAAGAGCCTTTAGAAATAAGAAGTACGCATTACTTCCATGGGTATCCGGACCAAGGAAATAAGCTTTCTGAGTAAACATCAGGTCAATCTGATCCTCTTTGATAAAATCAATGATGTTAATTCTTTTGCTGGATTCTTCTTGAATTTTATCCAATTCTTCTTTTTCAAAAGTTACATACTGATTTGTATCAATTGGATATCCCTTGATAATTGCCTCCTGTTCTACGGAAGTGCCACAAGAGGGACAAAACCTCTGATTTTTAATTGATCCATGGCAATTACGATGAAGCAACTGAAGAGCAATCTCTTTCTCTTCGGTTGCTGCATAGAGTTTGACGGGTACATGTACGAGCCCAAAGCTGATGGCACCCTTCCATATGGTATGCATAGAAAATCCCTCCTAACATTTATTAGGAATTCATTCCCATATTTATAAACAAATAAACCGCAACCCAGGGCGAGGCTGCGGCATACTTCTATTTTTCGAAAAACTCATCTAAGAATAGTTGGACTTTGCGAAGATCGCTTTTCTTTAAACTCATCAGGATATCAACCAATTGATTTAACATGATGTCTTTTTCATTTAGTACTGATTTTTGATGTCTTGTATAGGAGAACAGATCGATAATAGGTACCTCTAATGCGTCAGCAATTTTAATTAAATTGATTAGGGTAATATTTTTTTCTGCTCTCTCGACGCCGCCTATGTAGGAAAAATGAAAGCCGGACTTTTCACCCAGCTGTTCTTGTGACAACCCTTTTGATTTACGGATATCACGGACACGCTGTCCTATCTTCTTCATTACGGAAGTTTCCATTGTTACACCTCTTGATGTAAGTGTAAACAATGGGGAAGAAGCGATACATGTATGTATATAAGTCATTTGATATAAATAATATGTATAAGTATCATTTATTTCGGATTTGGCGATAGTATTAATGAGGTGATGGACGTGCAAATAACAGAGCGTTTGGAAGTTAGTGTAGCTTATATAACTGCTAAAGGAATTAAATTTAATGATTTATACTATACAAACGGGAAGATGATTCAGCTTGGTTGGTTTGAAAGAGCACTAAAAAAAGGGGAGTGGAAGGTCCCCATTATTTACGACCCTATAGATGTTTCAGAAATATATATATTACATCTATATCAAGTAATAAATGCTTCCGCAATAAATTTGAGCGATCAAAAGATTAATTCAGATATCCAAAAGTTATATTTTGAAGCGGTTCAATTATTGAAAACCAGGCTGAAGGGAGACAGCAAAGAGTAGAGTTAACCTACTTAGGGCATTAAGTCATGTATAGAAATTTTGAGGGCATCAGCAATTCGATACAAGTAATGAATTCTCACTGGTTGGCGACCAGCCTCGATGTTTGTAATGGTAGGTCTGGAGAGTTGAATCATTAGTGATAGAGCTTCTTGAGTTAATCCAAGCTTTTCTCTGTTTATGCGTATTAAATCACCAATCTCTCTATAACACGAACTACTATTCATACATAAAAGCTCCTCTCGTAATCTATTAACCCTAGTATTGCCGGATTACAAGAGAAATAGAACATTATTTTCAACTTTAAAGCCTATGATTAAAAGTTATACAAATAGGAAATACAGATGTATAAAATCAAAAAGGTTTAGGAATGAAACATTAAATGAAAAATCGACAGTTACCCTATATCCCTATTGTCATGCCTAGAAGTAAGAAGTATGGAAGCAATTACTGGAACAGTAGGGGACTTAAAGTAGACAGAGATGTAATTCTCTATAGTGATCTTGAATATGACCATTGGGTGAGAATGGAGACTACTCCAGATGTGATCGAATATTGTGAACAACCATTAGAAATCAATTATGTTCTAAATGAAAAACGACATAAAACGATATTTGATATGTGTGCGCTTCATAAGAATGGTATTCGGATTTTTATTGAAGTGAAATATGAGAAAGACCTGAAACCAACAAGCCGGAAGTACGATGTTACCATGCGGCAGATTGAAGCACAGAGGGAATGGTGCCGCCTTAATGACGTACTACACGAAGTAAGAACAGAGAAATACATCAGGACAGGCCCATATGCAATAGAAAACCGGTTGAAAATTTTAAAGAGTATAACAAATCAAAAAGTACCGCATTTTCTTCAGGATGTCTCCGATAGTATTGGTAACCACAAGATAAGTATCAGAAATCTCGGTAAAAATTTGATGAGCTTAGGTTCATACGATGTGTTTTTGGCTTGTTATTGGCTTTATTATATAGGGACAATCAACGCTGACTTAGACTCAGCAATTTGGAATCTGGATATGGAGGTGTGGAAGGTTGAGCCGAACAAGAATCATTGAAAACCCACATCTACTTCCAGAGCAAACGAATCCTGATTTATGGCCAATAGTGGATGAACTGCTCTTGTCTAAAGAGGAGAGAGAGATTTATACAATGCGCAAAAATGCTGTTGTACTTTATTTCAAGGGGTATGAGCTAAAAAATATTCAAGTACAGACAGGAGTTCACCCCAAGAATCTGCGAAGACTCGTACAGCGGTGCATTTCTGTTTCAGATGATGGTCTCGTTTGGGGGGGTCTGTCAATAATTTTGTGTAAACTCTTTTAAGCACAGATTCCCCCGAGGGGGAAGTCGCGAATCTAACGCAAGTGTTGACCGACCCGGTCTGGGAAAAATACCGAAAGCTGGAGCAGCATTTGGCCCCAGTTTTGGACACGTCCAGTCCATTTTCGAGTGACATCGACGGTGGCCAGATAGAGCATTTTTAGCAGAGCTTCATCGGTAGGAAAGATGCTCTTTCCTTTGGTTACTTTACGAAGCTGACGGTGGTAACTCTCAATCATATTGGTGGTGTAAATCAGTTTACGTATCTCAGGCGGGTACTTGAAAAAAGTAGCAAGTTCGTCCCAATTCGTCCGCCACGAACGGATAATGAGGGGATATTTCGCCCCCCAGACTTCCTCAAAACGGTCGAGTTCAAGCAAGGCACCTTCCTCGGTAGCTGCCTTGTATATAGGCTTTAAGTCGGCGGTCACCTTCTTAATATCCTTGTAAGACACGTACCGTGTAGAGCTGCGGATTTGGTGAATAATACACTTCTGGATTTCAGTTTGGGGATAGCAGGCCGCAATCGCTTGAGAGAACCCGGACAGGTTATCCACACAGATAATGAGAATGTCCCCCACTCCACGATTCTTGAGTTCATTCAGCACGCTGAGCCAGAACTTGGAGGACTCGTTCTCACCAATCCACATGCCCAGCACGTCTTTGTTTCCGTCCAGATCAATGCCAATGACCATGTAGGCAGCCTTGTTGATAATGGCCCCGTCTTGCTTGACTTTGAAGTGGATCGCATCCAGATAGACAACAGCGTAAACGCCTTGCAGAGGCCGATTCTGCCATTCTTTAATGAGAGGAACAATCTTATTTGTGACATTGGAAATGAGCGTAGGCGACACCTCAATGCCATACATCTGCCCCAGGTGATCCTGAATTTCTCGGGTACTAATCCCTTTGGCGTACAGAGCGATGATTTGCTCTTCGATGCCGGTTACGTTCGACTGATGCTTCTTGACGACAAGTGGCTCAAACTCACCCAGACGGTCACGAGGGATAGCGATTTCCTGTTCCCCGTACTCACTGACAACCGTTTTACGGCTCTTTCCGTTACGGCTGTTTGGCGTGAGCTTCGCCTTCACTTCATGCTTTCCGTAGCCTAAATGAGTGTCCATTTCGGCTTCCAGCATCTCCTGAATCGTCTCCGCAAATAGCTCTTTTAGAGCATTCTGCGCATCCTGTGCGCTTACCAAGTTGTTTTCCTTAATAAATTCCCGTAACTGTTGTTTTGTCCAAAGTCCCATGTGTTCTCCCCAACCTTTCTCTTACTTCCATTTTAATGGGTTTGAGAGTTTACACAATATATTTTACAGACTCGTTTGGGGTTTCAGAGCACTAATTCCTCAAAAGAAGGTCAAATCCTATCAGCTCAGTTTAACAAGTAAGAAGAAAAATCCAAGCAGAAAAACAGGTGAATTTAAGCTTCTACTGGAAACTTTCCCAACTCTCCAAGAATTAATTAAAGATTTGTTCCTCGGGAACCACCGCCGCACCTTAGAACCAGCTATGAAACCCCATCATATTCATAAAAAATTTATAGAAGAATGCAGAAGTTTAGGTATTCCCTTAAACCAATATCCTTTTAATACTGATCATTTGGGTTTTAAGGCACTGCAAAGGTACTTAAGCAAATTAAGCTGCCTTTATTTCGGGAAGGGCAAGTCTCGATATGGACAAGATGCCATTACAAAGGCTAAACATACTGGCGAAGGGGAACAGAACCACCCTTCTACATTGCACCCATATCAAAAAGTACAATTTGATGCTCATCGTATTGATGGCTTTTTTATAATTGAAGTTATGACCCCAGAAGGTGACCTGGTTCTAGTCGTGCTTGAACGCTTTTGGATATTAACATTGATTGATGTGGCTACAAGAGCTGTTCTAGGATATGCCATTAGCTTAAACAAAGAATATAGCGCAATTGACGTAATGCATTGCTTTCGAAATGCTGTTATTCCACATGAAAAAGTTACGATCGCTATGGATGGCCTCAAATATAATGAAACCGGTGGATTCCCTTCTGAGGTTTATCCATCTTCTACAGCCTGGGCTGTTTGGGATGTAATTTGCTTTGATAATGCAAAATCTCACTTAGCCAATTTAGTACAAGATCGGCTTAAACATCTGATTGGATGTGATATTAATTTAGGACCTGTAGCATTACCAATGAGAAGAGGGATTATTGAACGATTTTTTAAAATCTTGGAAGAAACAGGTTTTCACCGGCTTCCCAATACAACGGGTAGTAATCCCCATGATCCGCGGAGAACTGATCCGGAAGAGAAAGCTCTTAAATACAAAATGACCTTTGATCATCTTAAACAACTCATTGATATCCTTATATCTGATTACAACGGTAAGCCCCATGGAGGAATATATCATCAAACGCCCCTTGAACTTCTTGGAAAACGTTTGAACGCCGGATTACTACCGAGACAATTAGAAGAAGAATTACGCAAGGAGGTGTTATTTATGCAAGTAACAAAATCAGCAACGATCAGAGGTTCATTAAAATCCGGTAAGAAACCATACATCCAATATCAGGGAGTAGAGTACAGAAGCGATAAGCTTAGCCAATCAGCGCATCTGCTTAATACAGAGCTCATCATACATATGAATGTGGATGATTTACGAACGATTAGGACATTTCTTCCAGATGGAAGTGAATTTGATTATCTCACTGCAGTCGGAAAGTGGTCTATTACTCCTCATTCGTTACAGACACGTAAAGCAATAAACTCTTTAGTTCGACGGCGTTTAATTTATCTTACTACTTGGGATGACCCGATATTTATTTATACTGAGTACCTAAGAACGAATGCGACAAATGGAAAGAGGGGAGCTGCAAACAAGTTTACGCAGGTAAAAGAATCAGCCCAAAAAAGAAAAACGGTCAATGAACCTGAAGGCCAGACAGACGCATTAGAGAAAGCTGAAGAGCGAAATGCTGCTCTTGAAAGAGCCAGAGAGCATACAAAGAAAGAACAAGCTACTAAGGAATATGCTGAATATAAAGATTTAATGAAGTTGTATAAAACGAAACTATAAGTAAGGGGATTGTTATGGAAATACCTCATGTACAGATAGGAACACATCCAATTGAAACAGGTGACTACATCATTCCGACAAAAGAAGTTTTACGCCTAATGGGCAGTATGATGAGAATCGTGAATAATCGTCTCCCAGGGATGATTGTATATGGTAGGCCGAGAATAGGGAAGACATGGGCTTTACGTTTTGCTATTGAACATTTACCTACAAATTTTGGCGCACCCTTGCCTATTCTCTTAGCCAATTGTAATTCTTACCGTGTACCAAGTGAGGAGAAGTTCTATTCAGATCTCCTTAGTGACTTCAAGTTTCCTTTTACATCAAAACGAAATCCACCGGAATTACGAAGACAGATTGTAAACTTTATGCTTGAAAAAGCGGAAAAATCAAAACTACGGCGTTTAGTACTCATCATTGACGAAGCACACCGGCTCACAGAGGCTCATTACAATTGGCTGATGGATATCTACAATGCGCTTGTTCAGAAAAAAATATCAATGACTGTAATATCCGTTGGCCAAGAAGAACTCCTTGCAAGAAGAACTTTTTTTCTGGAGCAAAAAAGATCTCAAATTATTGGTCGATTTATGACACATGAACATGATTTTCATGGAATAAGAACCTGGGAAGATATGCAGCTGATTCTAGGTGGTTATGATTCTCCCGAAATCTCTTGTTATCCAGAAGGAAGCGGGTGGAGCTTCAGTCAATACTTCTTTCCAGAAGGTTATCAAAAGAAGGAACGATTAGAGAACGAAGCAAAAATGTTATTTGAGCTATTCGCAGATTTACGAAAGGAACATGGGGTTTCAGCAACGTTGGAAATACCCATGGAATATTTCTCATTCACAATTGAGAATGCACTAAAAAAGTATGGGGTACATGGAGATCAACACTACTGGATTAACAAAGCACAGTGGAGGGAAGCAATTGAAATGTCGGGATATGTAGAGTCAGAAATCTACATGGCCCTTGTTTAATTTGAATGGGGGAGTTGTGAATGCAAGCAATCTGGAGAAATGAATGGGTTCATGAATACGAGACTCCATGGTCTATATTCGAGAAATTGTCATTCGCAAATCGCGTAAGTAGAGACGATATCTTTAAACTTTCCGGTAATAGTATTGAGAGGAATAAAATCAACCCTAAAAAAGGGGATCGAAAAATTGATCTATTTTCTCTTAGAAGTTTTGAGGGTCTGTCAATAATTTTGTGTAAACTCTTTTAAGCACAGATTCCCCCGAGGGGGAAGTCGCGAATCTAACGCAAGTGTTGACCGACCCGGTCTGGGAAAAATACCGAAAGCTGGAGCAGCATTTGGCCCCAGTTTTGGACACGTCCAGTCCATTTTCGAGTGACATCGACGGTGGCCAGATAGAGCATTTTTAGCAGAGCTTCATCGGTAGGAAAGATGCTCTTTCCTTTGGTTACTTTACGAAGCTGACGGTGGTAACTCTCAATCATATTGGTGGTGTAAATCAGTTTACGTATCTCAGGCGGGTACTTGAAAAAAGTAGCAAGTTCGTCCCAATTCGTCCGCCACGAACGGATAATGAGGGGATATTTCGCCCCCCAGACTTCCTCAAAACGGTCGAGTTCAAGCAAGGCACCTTCCTCGGTAGCTGCCTTGTATATAGGCTTTAAGTCGGCGGTCACCTTCTTAATATCCTTGTAAGACACGTACCGTGTAGAGCTGCGGATTTGGTGAATAATACACTTCTGGATTTCAGTTTGGGGATAGCAGGCCGCAATCGCTTGAGAGAACCCGGACAGGTTATCCACACAGATAATGAGAATGTCCCCCACTCCACGATTCTTGAGTTCATTCAGCACGCTGAGCCAGAACTTGGAGGACTCGTTCTCACCAATCCACATGCCCAGCACGTCTTTGTTTCCGTCCAGATCAATGCCAATGACCATGTAGGCAGCCTTGTTGATAATGGCCCCGTCTTGCTTGACTTTGAAGTGGATCGCATCCAGATAGACAACAGCGTAAACGCCTTGCAGAGGCCGATTCTGCCATTCTTTAATGAGAGGAACAATCTTATTTGTGACATTGGAAATGAGCGTAGGCGACACCTCAATGCCATACATCTGCCCCAGGTGATCCTGAATTTCTCGGGTACTAATCCCTTTGGCGTACAGAGCGATGATTTGCTCTTCGATGCCGGTTACGTTCGACTGATGCTTCTTGACGACAAGTGGCTCAAACTCACCCAGACGGTCACGAGGGATAGCGATTTCCTGTTCCCCGTACTCACTGACAACCGTTTTACGGCTCTTTCCGTTACGGCTGTTTGGCGTGAGCTTCGCCTTCACTTCATGCTTTCCGTAGCCTAAATGAGTGTCCATTTCGGCTTCCAGCATCTCCTGAATCGTCTCCGCAAATAGCTCTTTTAGAGCATTCTGCGCATCCTGTGCGCTTACCAAGTTGTTTTCCTTAATAAATTCCCGTAACTGTTGTTTTGTCCAAAGTCCCATGTGTTCTCCCCAACCTTTCTCTTACTTCCATTTTAATGGGTTTGAGAGTTTACACAATATATTTTACAGACTCAGTTTTGACGAGTCGATCTTAGAAATGATTTTTGGACTAAATTTAGTTAAGTTTACTCAACAATCAATACAATCACTAACTAAACCTCTTCACAGTAATAGATTCCCAAATACATCCTGGTTTTCGAAACACTTACGCTGGTGTAACCAATGCATATCTTACGGACATCATAGTTGGTTACATCAATTTAAACTCTTGGAACATTGTCCTTTTCACAAAGTAAAATTAGAAGATAACTGTGCACGGTGTAAAAAAAATATACCGTTTGTATTTTCCAACAGATTTTTCGGAAACGCTTTTTCCTGTAAATGCGGCTTTGAATTCGCTGATTTTTCTAGTACACTCTGGGAAAATTGGGACACAAAATTTAAGATAGTGGATTCTGCAACATTACATTGGTTATCGTTATCAAACACCAATCAGGAGGACGGAAGAATTTTAATTCTACCTGAATTCGGGAATCTAAATATACTATCTGTTTTTCATCCTTATATAGCTAAAAAATCTTTCACAAAAGACAATAATAAAATATCTATTGATGATTTTTATTATTCAACTCAATTTAATAAAGAGCTTTACTATAATAATGTTGATACCTTCCAGACAGTTGATCGACACATAAGAAAGAACGTATTATGGAAACACTCTAATTGCATAAAACAATTTTGGCAGTTACTAAAAAATGATGGGGAAGACTTCCCCGATATTTGTCCATACGCTTATGCCTATGTCAACTGGCGTAAAACCCTTTTAAAAACTGAACGTTTTTATCGTTCAGATATTCGAATAAATGATGTAGCCCGAAGTGGAGGACGATTTGGTTATGAGCTGCTTACAAGAGCAATAACTGATGACATAAAATTATTATTGGAAGAATATGTACTAAAGAATAATGGGGAAAAGATAAATAAGGATACATTGGAGTGGATCCAAGAACATTGGACATATCGATTTAGTCTAATGTTTTTTTACGAGTGTCTAAAATATTCAGGAGATATTTTAGTTAATGATAAGAAAAATACCAACTGGGATAAGATACTCATGGACACAAAAGCTAACTTCAAAATTGCATTTAAATATCAAGAGGTTAATGTTATGAGTGCTAAAAGAATAAACCTTATGATGTATTATGAGAATACAATCGACACAAAAATCGTTGAACATCATTGCCCGAATCATAGCTTAAGAAAAAAGAGAGCTATTTCAAAAATGAAATCCTACGTACCGGCACGGATATCCATCGAATATCCCAAAAATTATGAACTGATTAATTACGTTAGTTCATATATAAAGAAGCATGATTATTAAAACAACTCGAGTGAGTTGTTTTTTTGTGGCCGAAATAGGGGATTAATCGGCAATGGGACCAAGTTCTTGTCCTACAAGGGACTATGTTCTTGTCCTCCGACAACAAATGTAAGAGGACAAGAACATATATTCATTGAACCCCGCGCTGGTCGCGGTTTTTTTGATTTAAGGATACATGTTCTTGTCCCAAGCAAAGGACAAGAACATGTATCTATTGCCGAATATGGACAAGAACATGGTACTATTGCCGATTCACAATTATCGAATAGAGCAACTTATTTGAAGAAACCAAATTGTCAAACATGTACGCAATGTGCCAACATTAGTCTCATCTTACTTAAATGAGCCTTTCACCGGACAAAGTTGAGTGAAAGGCTTCTTTCTCGTGTTCATATCCTTTTGCTATCTTCATAACTTCTTCACAAGCTGCAAATTGGTTCTTCATAACTCTCTTATATAGTGTAACTATAAGGAGGAGATACAAATGAAGAAACTTTGGATTGGATTATCGGCATTGGTACTGGTTATGGGGATTGGCACCTCTGGGGCTTACGCTACGACAGCTAACAATGATAATAATGGCAGCAGTTTTTTCGAAAAAATGCTACCCTTTGCCAAACAAATACACCCCAACCTGTCAGAGGAACAAATCAAGCAAATGTATGACAATTGCAACACTTCAAACGGTAAGGGAATGTCAGGAATGATGCAAAATTCTCAATATAGCAGGGGTATGATGAACTTCTAATCCGATCATGATAAGATAGGACCTCATTGATATGAGGTCTGTCTCATTTTAACAACAAAGTAGGTGATGAAGTTCGTGAAAATTTTAGTGGTGGATGATGAAGAAAATATCTTGCAGGTTATTAAGGCTTATTTGGAAAAGAATAAATATATTGTGTACGAAGCCGATACAGGACGAGGCGCGATTCATCTTTTTGAAACCTTAAAGCCCGATCTGATCGTGCTGGATTTGATGCTTCCAGACATGACTGGAGAGGAAGTATGCAGAATGGTACGCAAATCATCGAACGTTCCGATCCTCATGCTGACTGCAAAAAGCAGTGAAGACGATATGGTGAATGGGCTCATGATTGGAGCCGATGATTATATTACTAAACCATTCAGCCCAAGAGAGCTGCTCGCTCGGGTGATTAGCCTATTAAGAAGAACCATTCAGCCGCAATTGGGGAATATGTCACTGCTGTCTTATGCCCAAGGCGATTTAACTATGGATTTGGAACGTTATGAGGTAAGAATTCACGAGGAGCCAGTATCTTTTACCCTTATGGAGTTCAAGCTACTTGAAATTTTAGCGAAGCATCCGAAGAGAGTGTTCTCACGACTTGAACTTGTTAACCTTACTCAGGGTGATACCTATGAAGGATTCGAGCGGACCATCGATGTTCATATTAAGAATATTAGACAAAAAATTGGCGATGATCCTAAACACCCTGTTTTTATTGGCACTGTATTTGGAGTGGGGTATAAATTCTTGGTGAGTCATGATGTCTATTAGAGGCGGATTGAGCAGAAAGCTTCTTATTTCCCATGTCGGTGTGGCCCTTGCTGCGCTTCTATCTATTGTCTTGCTTGTGAACTTGGTAATGAACATCTCGTTTAACCAATATCAGAAGAACCAGCAGCAGACAGAAATACAAAGTTTACTGGACGATTTAGAAGACGCTTATAATGTGTCTACCGGCCACTGGAATACAAACGTTTGGATGACCATTTCGCACCAAGCGATGATTAGTGATTATATGGTTCGTGTTTATGATCAAGACCGTCGCTTGATTTGGGATACTAGTCAAATGGGCAGGCAGATACAAGTGAATTCCCAGTCTGCGCAAGACACCATTAAAAAAACAATCGTAAAAGGAAATCAGCAGGTAGGAACATTGGAATTTCTACCAGTGAAAGAAACGACGCAAAGTCTGAATCAGAAATTTCTGAGAATGTTTAATACCTTATTATGGGCCGCAATGATACTCGTAATTGTCGGGACGTATCTGTTCAGCCGGTACATGGCCAAAAGCATTAGCCAACCTCTCCTAGAGATTAAAGATATCGCTTCGAAAATGAGGGAGGGGGATCTCAGCTCCCGGGTTGAAATGTTAAATCAGAATACAGAAATTGATGACGTGGGGCGTACACTCAATCATTTGGCTGATGGATTGGAGAAGCAAGATCAATTAAGGAAATCACTGACCACTGATGTGGCACATGAGTTGCGAACACCCTTAACAACAATTCAAAGCCATTTGGAAGCCTTTCAGGATGGCATTTGGGAACCGACGCCGGATAAACTACAAGTGTGCCATGATCAAGTCCTGCGACTTGTCAGGCTCTTCAGTGATTTGGAAAATCTGGCTGCTGTAGAGAATCCAATGGTTCAGCTTATGACGGAGATCGTCTCACTTAACGAAATCGTTGGTGAGTCTTTAAATATGGTATCCAGCCAGTTTGGGCAGGAAAGACTTTCAGCTGACCTGATAAGTAAAAGTGACGTTTGGATCACAGGGGACCGTTCGCGGCTCCTTCAGGTTTTTGTAAATCTGATAAGCAATGCTTTCAAATACACGAGTTCTGGAAGTGTTCATATTGAAGTGTTAAAAGAGAAAGCAGAAGGCGTCGTTATCGTTTCCGATACCGGAATGGGAATATCTAAAGATGAACTCCCCTATATCTTTGAACGTTTTTACCGCGGAGAGAAATCAAGGAACCGGAAAACTGGCGGAGCCGGAATAGGACTTGCGGTTGTTAAAGTCATAGTGGATGCTCATGCCGGATCTATTCATGTTGAAAGTGAGATAGAGAAAGGAACTACCGTTCTTGTTCGTCTTCCATTAATTCGATGAAAGGATGAGAGAAAATGATGATGGGTTATGGCTCTGGATTTGGAATATTTGGATTAGTCATCAATTTTTTACTGATCGTAGGTGTAATCTATTTGGTGATAAAATGGGTTAGGGGAGATGGGAATTCACGATTTATTGACAATACTCCAGAGAGAATCTTGGATGAACGCTTTGCAAGAGGTGAAATCACGGAAGAAGAATATTACCGGATGAAGAGCATTTTGCGGGATTAAAAATCTTAATGGAGATACGGAAACAAGGAGCCCTTCACTCTGTGAACGGCTCTTTTGTTATTTATGATTCTAGCTTGCCTTATTTAATACCTCATTTGATTCATCCCCTTCCTGGTTTGTTTATAATTCTAAAAAGATCATCTTTTGAGGAGACGAGAAATATTTGCTCAGAAAGAAACTTATCCATCAAGCAATTCTAAACCGGATACCTGTAAATGTTCATTTGATCAGTGGTGAAACTTATTGTGGTGTATGTAAGGAGCATGAGAAGCCTGAAATGTTTATCATCATTATGGGGACAGCATCCGTAGCTGTTTTTTATTGGGCCATTAAGCGTGTTACATTTACAAATAAGATCGAACAGACGGAAAGGAGCTGTACTTAATCAGATTGTCTCAATTCAGCGTATCTATTTAATCTTTAAAGCATATCACAAAGAAAGAATCTGCTACAGAAGTGGCATGGGGATGGGTGTTACACTAAGTGGGATGTTATACCAAATGTCGCTTAGGTTACTACCAGCTACAAGCAAACCATCCAATATTACGGCGTATAGAATTTCTTTTGTGCTTATTGGATTATTAAGCGCTGCTGCACTATTTATAGCGCTTTTCCAGAAGAAATCATGGCATAAGTACAGCGAGGAGTTCATTGAGTACTATATTTAGTAAAGCTGATTATTCAGTCTGATTTTTGGAGTTAATCCCTACATTCAAGGAATAATTTACCAATATATTAAATCGATAAAGTTCGCTTTAACTGCCGAAAGGCTGATGACTCCTACCAGAGAGGTTACATTTCCCTGGTAGGAGTCTCTTTTTTTGCTCAATTGTAGAGCGGAGAGAAGTTAATAATGAAACACTTAAAACAACCTTGGAACTATAGGGTCCAAAAATGGGTCATGCTGACTACATAGGAACATTGCCTTTAACATGTCCAGAAGCGGTTACTACGCCTATCTGAAGCGAAAGGTGAGGGGAAACGGCGTGACGCCAAAGCCAAACAACAAATTCGTAAAGAACTATAAACGTTACGAAGGAAAGTACGGGCACCGGTAGTTCAATTGTTCTTGTGGCAGAATGACGGCAATTGGATGAACTATAAGAAGGTACTAAGCCTCATGCAAAAGCTCGGACTAGATTCGTGTGTATTTATGAATGGCAGATGGCAGTCCAAGTAATTACTACTAATTTCCAGGTAAGTTCTGTATCAATAAATTATTATACTTTGCCGCATGTTTTTGCTCATCGAGAATAATGCCATACAAAGTATCCTTATAAACGCCATAAGGAAGGCCGAACCATATCTTTCGATACTTTTCAACTGCTGACAATTCACCTTGGAAGGCTTTTTGCAACCCGGCAATATACGAATTAACATGTTCAGGAACTTCGTTACTAACTCCTGTCACTTCATGTCCAGTTAATTCTCTGTACATTTGTCGGAACATTTGATTATGCCCTCGTTCATCATTCCGAATAGAGGTAATAACTTCAGCTTGTTTCTGGCTAGGAGTAAGATGAATGAGTTGGTCATAAAAAAGTTCATCATTCCGTTCCCCTTGGACTGAAGTCCTCATTAATTCAAGCGCGTCTTGAGTTGAAGTTGCCCAAATGGGAACGAATTGTGATCTGATCCAATAGGGATAAACCATATTCATGAGCGTAGCCCTCCGTTAATGTAAGTAATTTCACTCTCAATTATATGCACATGAGCCTAGTGTGTGATTAATTCTGAGTTTCGGTTAAATTATACAAAGGTTGCTTATAGGGGGGCTACAGGGTGCCAAGTAAATGAGCAGTGGATACAAGTGAGAGGTTGTTGGAGGAAGTATGGATGAGATTAAAATTGAATCCGAGTGGGATTCCAATATTGATCTGAACCACAAATATGTTTCCACTTTAGTTAGTATGCTCCGATTGAATGGAGTGGATTTCATATTAACTACTGCTTAGTACCAGTCGGTAAAGCGAGCTTTTACCATTTAGTTGAAGACTGTTCGATCTAGAGTGAGGATCAGTTTTATTGTTGAAATTGATCCTTTTCGCCAAAGATCTTTAATGATAATAACAATGTATGTAAGTTTGTGTCCTTTATGTAGGCAACTTTGTGTCACTTGTCGGATGACAAGAATGTGTTCCG
The DNA here is from genome assembly GCF_017086365.1 of Paenibacillus tianjinensis. Taxonomy (NCBI): domain Bacteria; kingdom Bacillati; phylum Bacillota; class Bacilli; order Caryophanales; family Paenibacillaceae; genus Paenibacillus; species Paenibacillus tianjinensis. The sequence continues at coordinate 3,155,782 of NZ_CP070969.1, forward strand.
CATGGAACCCGCATAAATTGCGGGTTTTTCTTTTTTCACGGTACAGATTCTTGTCAAAAGCTAATGACAAGAATCTGTACCGACTTCCGAATTAGGCCAAGAATGTGTTCCGTTAACCGAGAATTATTATAGTCATGTCCTAATCAAGATAATTCAAAGAGATCCCCCCCTTCCCGGAAAGAAGTCAGGAAAACAAATTTTTTCAGCACAGGAGTAAGTATTTCAAGGGTTAGGGCTCCCAGGTGCTGGCTACGTGGGAACGTTGCTGAAGTGGATATTACTTGGAAGTTAAGCTGATTGAAACGATCATCACACATTCATTCGGGGTGGTGTGCAGGCAGAGAAGGCACGTAAGGCTAGTTATATTGGAAACACCTATACAGTATGTACTCGTGGTTACTTAGGACTAGGTATCTACCAGTGATATTTTCCTGGTATGAGTCTGTTTATGATGGTGAAATACTTTGTTTGGGATAAAATAAGTTCACATTATCGTCAGGCAACATGGATATCACGTATTTCAAAACTATAAAATTAGTTATATAATAATTATAAGTAAACAAACTCAAATGGAGGTACTCTTAATGAATCACGTAAAAACCGATTGGCTACCCAAAAACGACAATGAAATGAATGATGTTATCAAACAATCGCTTACTGTTCTCCCGGTATTAAACAATGAAGAGGGACTGCGAAATAAAGCTCTTTTATTAAAAGCATTGGGTGATGAAACCAGATTGAGAATTATCGGCATATTGAAAGTTCAGGACTCATGTCTTTGTGAATTAGTATCTGGATTAGTCATTCCAGCTTCTACATTGACGCATCACTTGCAGATCCTGGAGCGTGGAGGCGTTATCCAATCGAGAAAGGAAAAAAAATTCACCATTTTTTCCATTGTTCATGATAAGAATTTAGACCTTTATATTTCACAAAATTCATAATAGGAAGTGTCATCAGGAGTAATTGATTACGAGGCAATAAATTGTCAAAATTGACAGGGTGAAAAAAATCCATCATGTCGTAGTAATGACCATTTTGTATTTGTTGAACCTAAATGCCGGTACGAATGCTATGCAAATATCAGCATTCAGCCTGAAAGAGATGCTTCTTGTCATTCCCCCCATCTTTATTCTGTTGGGGATTCTGGATACTTGGGTACCCAAGGAGGTCATGATGAAATACATGGGGGAAAAATCGGGATGGAAGGGAATCGTGCTCGCCTTTCTGATTGGTTCAGCGGCTGCAGGTCCCCTGTATGGAGCTTTTCCGGTTGCCGCAGTTTTGATGAAAAAGGGCGTCAAATTCAGCAATATTCTAATCTTCATCGGGGCATGGTCCACTACGAAGATTCCAATGCTCCTGTTCGAAATGTCCGCTTTGGGAACGACTTTTGCCATTACCCGGCTTCTGATTGATATTCCGGGCATCCTGATCATCGCCTACCTGCTAGAAGCGATGATCTCGAACGAGTATAGAACAGAACTATACAAAAAAGCTGAATATCTTTAAGTCTGATTCAAACTCCTAGAACCAAACTTTTACCTCGTTGGAATGAAGAGTTATGGTCGGGCACCAACATTTCTTATGGCTACTGGATACGAACAGGGCAGATCAATTGTAGCCTACCTGGATGGCGATCTAGAAGCCGCGCTGAAGGTTGAATTAGAGTTGCCAGAGACGGGTGTATGTAGCATTAGCAGTGCACCCAATATAAACGATTGCTGCATGCCGATCTCATCAGTGTAATTAATGATTTGAGAAGGTAGAATCCAGTTTCCGCCTTTAAATCAAACGAAGGAGTGAGAAGTCATGTACAAGTCAATAATTATAGGAACAGGTCCCGCAGGGTTGACTGCAGCTATTTATTTAGCTAGAGCTAACCTGAATCCGCTTGTTACTGAAGGACCACAACCGGGGGGCCAATTAACATTAACTACAGAAGTAGATAATTTCCCAGGATTTGTTGATGGAATAATGGGTCCCGAACTCATGGATAACATGAGAAAACAAGCGGTTCGGTGCCGAGTTTATGAATGGCTGGGTCAATGATGTTGATTTTTCGTCTCGTCCATTTGTAGTGAAGGTAGAAGGCCTTGGTCAATTGCAAGCTGAATCCAGTATTCTCTCTACAGGTGCGTCGGCGAATTTGCTCGGTGGCATACCTGGCGAAAAAGAGAATATTGGCCGTGGTGTAAGTACGTGTGCAACGTGCGATGGGTTCTTTTTCCGTAACAAAGAAGTAGTTGTTGTGGGTGGGGGAGATTCCGCAATGGAAGAAGCAAATTTTCTTACCAAGTTCGCTTCCAAAGTGACGATTGTTCACCGGCGGATGAACTGCGAGCTTCGAAGTTCATGACAGATCGATCTCGATCCTGTTGGATATATTCGTGTGAAACCCGGAACAACCGAAACGAACATCCCTGGCGTATTTGCTTGCGGAGACGTACAAGATCCGAAGTACCGTCAGGCGATTACTGCAGCAGGTACAGGGTGTATGGCTGCTCTAGACAGCGGAAAGTTTTTAGAAGAAGATGCCGCTTATACAAAATCAGTCACATATTCTGGATAATATATAAGTTTATGCTTATGAATGTATTGATTTTGACTAAAAAAGACATCACTTTTTATTCGAACGACACTTGTGGTCGGTTTTCATATTACATTAGGAGCAAGAAGGAGTAGCAGATGAAGGGCACAAATGATTTAACCCAAGGTCCAATAATGTCTACTTTAATGAAATTGACACTCCCCATCATTGCTACCAATTTCATATCTACAACCTATGGTCTTGTCGATATGATCTGGGTTGGAGGGCTAGGAAGTGGTCCGGTTGCTGCAATTGGTACAGCAAGCTTCTTTATTAATTTAGCGATTGCTTTATCGACCATGATAACAATTGGTACAGGAATCAAGGTTTCACATTGTATGGGATCCGGTAAGATAGAACAAGCTTATTCATATGTAAAGAACGGATTTGTAATGTCTGTTGTATTAGGACTGCTCTATATGGTTTTTATTATTTCGACCCAGGACCAGCTTATAGGCTTCTTCGATCTTGGAAATGAAGTTGAGTTAATGGCGAAGCAATTTCTAATGATTTCGATCGTGGGGGCCGTCTTTTCAATACTTAATACCTTATATGCAACCGTTATGAATGCGATGGGGAACAGTAAGCAACCATTTTATATTTTTTCAATGGGTCTCATTTTAAATATCATTCTTGATCCATTGTTAATATATGGAGTAGGCAGTTTAGAAGGTTGGGGAGTTGCAGGTGCAGCTATTGCTACACTAACGGCCAATTTATTAGTGACCTTGCTGTTTATCATAAAAACAAAAAAATTAGACCTTATCTCTAAACAGTCGGTAAGGAATAGCCGTCTCATGATAGAAGTCATTCGATTGGGAATTCCGATTTCGATTCAACGGATCACCTTTACGATCATATCGATCATTATGGCCAAGATCATAGTCGGTTGGGGGGCTGAGGCCATTGCTGTTCAAAAGGTAGGTATTCAAATAGAATCAATCTCCTATATGACGATCGGTGGTCTGCAAGGGGCTATTGCAGCTTTTTTTGGACAAAATTATGGAGCACGTCGATTGGATCGAATACAGCAGGGCTATCGAAAGGCGTTGCTGATGACCACAATATTCGGTGCTTTCATTTCGTTCATATTTATCTTATTTCCTCAGCAGCTCTTCTCGGTATTTCTAACTGATGAAACGAGCATGAAGCTCGGAACAGATTACATGCGAATTATCGGTTTTTCTCAGTTGTTTATGTGCATGGAACTGATGACAGTTGGAGCATTTAACGGTATTGGTAAAACATATATTCCGCCAATATTCAGCATTTTATTTACTGTATTAAGAATACCCGTGGCTTTGCTCTTATCGGAACCGTTTGGATTAAATGGGGTGTGGATGTCGATTGCGCTAAGTAGTGTTTTTAAGGGTATTATTTTGGTCATCTGGTTTAGAAAGTCTTTGCGTAGCATTCATAAATCGCTTGCAGTTTCTGAATAAACATAGAAAAAGGACGGTCATAAATATGAACTGGTTGAATCGTGAACTTGTACAGATTGTTATAGACAATGCACTTCAAGATGATCTAATTCGAGGTCGATTTGGTTTAGAAAAAGAAAATGTACGGGTCGACCAAGAGGGGAAACTTGCCCTTACGCCCCACCCTAAAGCTTTTGGGAGTAAAACAGAAAATCCTTATATTCAAACGGATTTCTCAGAGAGTCAAATTGAAATGATCACTCCTGCCTTAGACTCGATTGAGGAGACGTATCATTTCATGGAAGCCTTGCAAGACATTGTTTCTTTAGAATTGGAAGGGGAGTTTTTGTGGCCAAGCAGTAACCCTCCTATGCTACCCGAAGAAGAAGAAATTCCTATTGCCAAAATGAGCGATCCTGTTGCGGACGATTATCGAAAGGAATTGGCGGATAAATATGGTCGTAAAAGACAATTGTTAAGCGGAATACATTATAATTTCTCATTTGATGAGAAACTCCTTGTGAGGTTATACGAAACTCAGGGACACTACAAAGACTTCAAGGAGTTCAAAGATACGGTTTATTTTAAAGTAGCCCGTAATTTGTTAAGATACCGGTGGTTGCTCATTTACCTAACAGGGGCAAGCCCTGTTTTTGATAATACGTATATTGAGAAATGTGTTAACTTAGCGGACTCACTTGATAAAAAAAGTTATTATTTCCCAATGATGAATTCACTTCGGAACAGTATGTGTGGCTATCGAAATGAAAAATTGTATTATGTCTCTTTTAATTCAGCCACAGAGTATGTTCATGATTTAAACAGATTGATTCAACAAAATGAACTATTAAGTGTAAAAGAATATTACAGCCCTGTCCGTATTAAAACCTCAAAGGGAACTAATCCAGTTCAAGACCTTGTAGAAGAGGGAGTGGCATATTTAGAACTTCGATTTATCGATATCAATCCACTTCACAAGATAGGAATAAGCATGGAAATGATGTCCTTTATCCATTTGTTTATTCTCTTTATGCTGCTTAAAGTAGATGAATCCTATAACAAGGAAGATCAAAGGATTGCTGCTGTTAACCAAGATCAAGTGATAATGGAAGGAATAAAGGGGTTTTTAAACGAGTCCGAATATTGTCAGCTCACCATGGAGGAAATGGCGCTTTCTTTTATCAATGAGATGAAAGAAATGGTGGAGCTTTTGTTTCCTGGAAACGAGGATTATCGTAAAATAATAGATGGTGAAAAGCAAAAGATTCTCCATTCCGAGCTAAATGCGGCATCTATAGTGAAGAAAGAAATACAAGAATCGTCCTTTTTGACGTACCATCTGGATAAAGCAAAAAAATACGCTGAAGAAAGTATTCATAATGGTTACCGATTTACAGGATATGAGGATCTCGAATTATCAACTCAACTACTCTTAAAGGCAGCAGTGAAGCGAGGAATACGATTTGAACTGATGGATCGGGAGGAGAATTTCGTACTGCTTTCACAAGGAGATCATAAAGAGTATGTGAAGCAGGCTACGAAAACTGCCTTGGACTCCTATAGTACTGTGCTAATTATGGAAAATAAGGTTGTTACAAAAGACATTCTTAATCAGCATGGAATCCGTGTACCCTCTGGAGAAACCTTTCAGAATTTAGATGAAGCAATGTCCAGTTACGATACGTATCGTAGCACTCCAATTGTAATTAAGCCTAAATCAACTAATTTTGGGTTAGGCATTACGATCTTCAATCGAGATTACTCAAGAGAAGATATGGAAAAAGCGTTTAAAATAGCTTTCACACACGATAAGACGGTCCTTCTTGAGGAATTCATAACAGGTAAGGAATATCGCTTTCTGATCATGGGAGACCAGGTCGTAGGAGTTCTACATCGTGTCCCTGCAAATGTCATTGGAGACGGAATCCACACGATCGAACAGCTTGTTCACGAGAAGAATAAAAACCCGCTTAGAGGTAAAGGATATAAGACTCCTTTGGAAAAAATTCAGTTAGGCGAAGCAGAAGAAATGTTTTTAAAGAACCATGCTATGAGTTGGAACGATATACCCCAATTAGGAGAAATCATCTATCTGAGAGAGAACTCGAATATTAGTACGGGAGGAGACAGTATCGATTTTACTGATGAAATACCGAACAGCTATAAAGATCTTGCCATTCAATCAGCTAAAGCTGCAGGAGCGACCATATGTGGTGTAGATATGATGATTGATTCTATAGAAGAAGCAGCGAACGATACCAATTACAGCATAATTGAACTAAACTTCAATCCAGCAATTCACATTCACTGTTACCCATATATCGGGAAGAATAGAAAGGCAGATGAAAAAATTCTGGATCTATTGTTCTGTTAGTTAAATACTTTCGAAGAGATATATCTTGCTCTAACCTTCCTGATGTTTATAGGGACTGTATTATCGGTAACGTACATGATCCTTAAACGGATCCAGTGTCCGATTACCTAAAATATCCAGTACTTGTAATATAAAAAAACGTGGAAAGAATCGGTTTCCTCCACGTTTTTTTTTCAATTTAAAGCAGTTTCTCCATAATCATCACATCAATGAATTCCCCATCCATAATACCTTCCTTCTCAAAAACACCAACCTGCCGGTATCCCATTTTCTGATATAATCCTATACCTTGCTGCGAACCATTAATCGAATGAATGACCAAATTCAGGATATGAGAGTGGAAGGGGATATTCAGATTTCAGGGTACTCCATATATGAAAAAGGGATACGAACAGAAATGCTGCGTAAGCGTGTGGGCATGGTGTTCCAATTGCCGAACCCGTTCCCCATGTCGATTTATGATAATATTGCCTATGGCCCCCGGTTTCCTTTTGCTATCTTCATAACTTCTTCACAAGCTGCAAATTGGTTCTTCATAACTCTCTTATATAGTGTAACTATAAGGAGGAGATACAAATGAAGAAACTTTGGATTGGATTATCGGCATTGGTACTGGTTATGGGGATTGGCACCGCTGGCGCTTACGCTGCAACAGCAAACAATGATAAGAACAACAGCGGCTTTTTCGAAAAAATGCTGCCCTTTGCCAAACAAATGCACCCCAACCTGTCAGAGGAACAAATCAAGCAAATGCATGAAAATTGCAGTACATCAAGCGGGAATGGAATGTCAGGAATGATGCAAAATTCCCAATATCGCAGGGGTATGATGAACTTCTAATCCGATCATGATAAGATAAGACCTCATAGAAATGAGGTCTGTCTCATTTTTAACAACAAAGTTGGTGATGAAGTTCGTGAAAATTTTAGTGGTGGATGATGAAGAGAATATCCTGCAGGTCATTAAGGCTTATTTGGAAAAGAATAATTATATTGTGTACGAAGCCGATACAGGAATAGGCGCGATTCATCTATTTGAAACCTTACAGCCCGATCTGATCATACTGGATTTGATGCTTCCGGATATGACCGGAGAGGAAGTATGCAGAATGGTACGTAAATCATCGAACGTTCCGATTCTCATGCTGACTGCAAAAAGCAGTGAGGACGATATGGTAAATGGTCTCATGATTGGGGCCGATGATTATATAACCAAACCATTCAGCCCAAGAGAGCTGCTCGCTCGGGTGATTAGTCTTTTAAGAAGAACCAATCAGCGGGAACAAGGGAATATATCACTGCTGTCATATGCCCAAGGCTGTTTAACAATAGATTTGGAACGTTATGAGGTGAGAATTCACGAGGAACCCGTATCCCTCATCCCTATGGAGTTTAAGCTGCTGGAAATTTTAGCGAAGCATCCGAAGAGAGTGTTCTCACGACTAGAGCTGGTTAACCTTACCCAAGGTGATACCTATGAAGGATTCGAGCGAACCATCGATGTTCATATCAAGAATATTAGACAAAAAATTGGCGATGATCCAAAACACCCTGTTTTTATTGGTACAGTGTTTGGAGTGGGGTATAAATTCTTGGTGAGTTCGGATGATAAATAGAGGCGGATTGAGCAGAAAGCTTCTTATATCCCATGCCGGTGTAGCACTTGCTGCGCTTCTGTCTATTGTTCTGCTTGTCAACTTAGAAATGAACGTTTCGTTCAACCAATATCAGAAAAACCAGCAGCAGGTGGAAATACAAAGTTTACTGGACGATCTAAAAGACGCTTATCATGAGTCTACCGGCCAATGGAATACAAACGTATGGATGATCATTTCGCACCAGGCGATGGTAAGTGACTATATCGTTCGTGTATATGACAAAGACCACCAATTGATTTGGGACACTAGCCAAATGGGGATGCAAAGACAAGTTGATTCCAAGCCTCTACAAAACACCATTACCAAAACAATCGTAAAAGGCAATCAGCAGGTCGGGACATTGGAATTTCAACCAGTGAACGAAACATCTCAAAGCCTAAATCAGCAGTTTCTGCGAATGTTTAATACATTGTTATGGGCCGCAATGATTCTTGTTATTGCCGGGACGTATCTGTTTAGCGGGTATATGGCTAAAAGCATTAGCCAGCCTCTTTTAGAGATCAAAGATATCGCTTCACGAATGAGGGAGGGAGATCTCACTTCCCGGGTTGTAGTTATCAATCAAAATACAGAGATCGATGACGTGGGGCATGCGCTCAATCATTTGGCTGACGGGTTGGAGAAGCAAGATCAGTTAAGGAAATCACTGACTGCTGATGTGGCGCATGAGCTGCGAACGCCCTTGACTACGATACAAAGTCATTTGGAAGCTTTTCAGGATGGCATTTGGGAACCGACACCGGATAAACTACAAGTGTGCCATGATCAAGTCCTGCGACTGGTCCGGCTCATCAGTGATTTGGAAAATCTGGCTGCCGTAGAGAATCCAATGGTTCAGCTGAAGACGGAGATCGTATCTCTTAACGATATTGTAGAGAAGTCGTTAAATACAGTATCCAGCCAGTTTAGGGATAAAGGACTTTCAGGTGACCTGATAAGTACAAATGACGTTTGGATCACAGGGGACCGTTCGCGGCTCGTTCAGGTATTCGTAAATCTGATAAGCAATGCATTCAAATATACGAGTTCAGGAAGTATTCATATTGAAGTGTTAAAAGAGAAAACAGAGGGTGTAGTCATCGTATCCGATACCGGAATGGGAATACCTGAAGATGAACTTCCCTATATCTTTGAACGTTTTTACCGCGGAGAGAAATCAAGGAACCGGAAGACTGGCGGAGCCGGAATCGGACTTGCCGTTGTACAAGCGATTGTGAAGGCTCATGCCGGATCTATACATGTTGAAAGTGAGATCAATAACGGGACAACTGTCCGAGTCCGTCTTCCATTAATTCGATGAAAGGAAGATACAAAATGATGATGGGGTATGGTTTTGGCTTCGGTATGTTTGGATTGGTCATCAATTTTCTGTTGATCTTGGGTGTAATCTATTTGGTGATAAAATGGGTTAGGGGAGATGGAAATTCACGATTTATTGACAATACTCCTGAGAGAATCTTGGATGAACGCTTTGCAAGAGGTGAAATCACGCAGGAAGAATATTACCGGATGAAGAGCATTTTGCGGGATTGAAAACCTTAATGGAGATATGGCAAAAGAACAAGGAGCCCTTCACTCTGTGAACGGCTCTTTTGTTATTTATGATTCTAGCTTGCCTTATTTAATACCTCATTTGATTCATCCCCCTCCTGGTTGTTTATAATTCTAAAAAGATCATCTTTTGAGGAGACGAGAAATATTTGCTCAGAAAGAATCTTATCCATCAAGCAATTCTAAACCGGATGCCTGTAAATATTCATTTGATCAGCGGTGAAACGTATTGTGTTGTATGTATGGATTATGAGAAGCCTGAAATGTTTATCATCATTACGGGGACAGCATCCGTAGCTGTTTTTTATTGGGCCATTAAGCGTGTTACATTTACAAATAAGATCGAACAGACGGAAAGGAGCTGTACTTAATCAGATTGTCTCAATTCAGCGTATCTATTTAATCTTTAAAGCATATCACAAAGAAAGAATCTGCTACAGAAGTGGCAGATTCTTTCTTTGTAAATGATTCTTTTTAAGTCGTCTGCTAGGACTTACTTATGCTCGCATCATTGATGTTTCCTTTGCGGAGGTAAGCTTCGATGGTACCGTCGGCAAGCTTCGTCAACTGAACAAGACTGTTGCGGGACAGCTTTGCCCATGACTTGATATCTTCGAAAAATCCTTGGTCAGAAGCTGTTACCTTTAAGAGTTGCCCGTCTTGCAGTCGGTCGATACTCTTTTTTACTTGAACGATCGGACCTGGACAGCAAAGGCCACAGGCGTCAATGACTGCATCAGCATTCAAATTGTCAGCTACAGATAATTTTTCATTTGAAGCCGTATTTTTATTTTGCGGAACATATTTGCTGATCTGATATGTTTTGTAACCACCTGTCAGATTCTTCACATTGAAACCCTTTTGTAATAAGATCCGGGAAGCAGTGTAGCCTCTCAAGCCAACCTGGCAATAGACCCATATTTCCTTGCTGGGATCAAGTTCATCCAGACGATTACGCAGCTCGTCGACAGGAAGGTTTATAGAACCCTCAATATGTCCGTTCGCATGCTCAAGTTCGCTTCGAACATCCACCAACATGGTACTGTCCAAATTCCGGCCGGCCAAATCCCCTGGTACAAATACTTCAGTCATTCCATTAATTACATTCTCAGCCGTGTAACCGGCCATGTTAACCGGATCTTTGGCTGAGGAATATGGGGGAGCATAAGAGAGCTCCAGTTCAGTTAAATCCGTAACCGTACCCTTAAAGCGGATCACAGTGGCAATATCGTCGATTCGTTTATCCACCCCGTCATAACCAACAGCTTGTGCACCCAAAACTTTGCCATCCTCGTTAAAAAGAAGTTTTAAGGATAGCGGAGTGGCTCCTGGATAATAGGAAGCATGGGAGTTTGGATGTACATAGACAACACGATACGGGATGCCGAGCCGCTGCAAAGTTTTCTCGTTATTCCCGGTGGATGCACCAGTCAGACCGAAGACCTTAATAATGGATGTGCCTTGGGTCCCTTTATAAGTGGTACCTAATCCGCTGACATTGTCCGCAGCAATGCGTCCTTGTTTATTGGCAGGTCCTGCCAATGGAACGGCTGCCTTATGTCCGTTAACAAAATCCACGATCTCAACAGCATCTCCTACTGCGTAAACATCATTTAGATTCGTTTCCATTCTTTCGTTAACCAAAATATGCCCTCTAGGTCCGAATTCAAGGCCGCTATCTTTCAGGAAAGACGTATCCGGCGCAACACCGATGGCCAGCAGGACTATCTCGCTTCGTAGAACCGTACCGCTTGCAAGATGGACCTGTATTTGCTCTCCAGACTCCTCGAAGCTCTGCACCATGTCGGAGAAAATTAGATTTACTCCATGATCTTCCAGCTCTTTGGACAATATGGCTGACATTTCGGAATCGAAGGGAGCCAACAGTTGAGGGCCAGCCTCGATTAGTGTTACTTCTAACCCGGCTTCCTTCAGATTTTCCGCCATTTCTACTCCGATAAATCCGCCGCCGATTACCACTGCTGAACGTGTTCCTTCTTCACTAACCTTAGTTTTGATTTTGTCTGTATCGGGAATGTTCCGTAATGTGTGAATTTTGGAACTCTCTATCCCGGGCAGAGAAGGTCGGATTGGTTTTGCACCTGGTGACAGAATCAGAGCATCATAGTTCTCCTCGTAAGAGCCTCGTTCTTTACTTTGTACAATAACTTTCTTACCAACAGGGTCAATAGAGATCACTTCACTCTGGATGCGAACATCAATATTGAAGCGCTTATGCATGGCTTCAGGCGTTTGTACTAGCAATTTGGAACGATCCTGTATAGAACCTCCAATATAGTAGGGAAGACCGCAGTTGGCAAAAGAAATATACGGGTCCCGTTCAAACATTACAATATGTGCTTCTTCATCCAATCTGCGCAAACGAGCTGCCGCTGAAGCGCCTCCTGCTACTCCGCCTACGATCAATACTTTTTTATTCATGTTTATTCTCCTCCTAATATTTGTATCAGATGTTTTATTCTTTCGTCTTTAACGGAATAAATGATCTTCAGTCCATTTTTCTCTGTCTCCACAATACCTAAAGATCTAAGCTTCTGGAGATGTTGGGAAACTGTTGATTGTGGAAGTTCCAAACATTCCTGCATGTAGGTCACATTGCAACTTCCATTATCGATGATTCCTTTTACAATACATAATCTAACCGGATGGGCTAGGGCCTTTAATAATTCAGCCGCCTGAGCATAGGCTTCAAATTGTTTTTCCATTGACTGAGAGATCACCTCGATTCATTAAAACGTTATATCGTAATATTATGATATAGAGATATAAAATACAATCCATCCATTGTGTCGAATATATGGCAGGTTGTGTGCATGGGTCAAAGTAGTTAATTTTCTAATCCATTGCTTCATCTATGAGCAAGATTATTCGTGTTTCTATTCTGCATTATCCAAATTAATAAAAAATCAGTTGCTTACAAACACTATTGACAAACGAGTTTATCACATTTATGATAAGTCCACACCAATACCCATACGGGTATATTTAATAGTTGAATTACTTCAAGGAAGTACTAAAATTGCCAATGATTAAAGCAGATCAATCACTGGATTGCAAAGGACTGGCATGTCCAATGCCAATCATGAAAACAAAAAAAGCGATGGACCAACTTGAAGCGGGTCAGGTCCAAAGTTTAAATATTTCATCTTTGAAAAAGTTCTTCTTACGAAACGGACATTATACATATATAAATGCTCCGCCTATTATGCTAGGTGGTAGGACGAAGTACCATTCCTGGTTCAATTCATGTCCTTACTCATAGCATGATGCTGACAGTTCATAAATTGCTAAGCATCAACTGAAACATTGAAGCGTGAGGCTGCTCGTCATGCATGGCATGCATAAAATGCATTTGAATCGGGCGATCGGTAGCTCTGTAGGCAATGTCTTGGTAGAACGCGGCCGCTTCTAATTCATCCTGAATTGCAGTTCTGACACCTTCTTGGAACGTCCTTGGCATTTTACCGGCGGGGATTTGCGGCGGTTGTCCTCCCAGTCAGCTCAGTATCATGGTGAACCAACGATAATGCTTAGCTTCGTCCCTTTGAATATGCAGAATGGTCTGTTTGGTCTGTTCATTCGGTGCTAATTCGGCCAGCTTTTCATAAAACCAATAGGCATGTGCCTCCCCGATAATGGCTTTGGAGATATCAGGAATAAGAATTGTATTTCTAAAAGCCATTCCTCCATGCATGCCCATTTCTCCGCCCATACCTCCTTGCCCCATTTGTCCCCCCATAGCTCTAAATCCATCTTGATAACCCATCTGATACATCAGCATTTCCTCCAGATCGTTAGTATAATGTAACGTATGCCGTGCCCATTTTATTTGAGTCTATTTACGTTGAAATTTACTAAAACCATGGAGGAATTGTAAGTAGATCGAGAATGTCGTCGCTTAATAAGATGCGCATTCTCTTTTTTATTTAGAAAATCTATAAAGAAAGTGAATGAGCTATATAAACAGAATGTCCACATAGAGTTTTAGTTTCTGGAGACCAAAGGAAAATTTTATTATCCGTATAAGCTCGAACAGATGTTGACAATAAACACTCAAGATCGTAGTATACTAATACGGGTATCGGTATTGTGATAAAAATCATATCATTACCGCGCATTCGTTGTTTTAAAAGTCGAAAGTTATCATCCGGTTTAGGACAGACTAACCGTGACTGCACTTAAATGTGTATCTATAACCCAATACAAGGAGGATCCTACATTGCCGGAAATTAAAACAAACATGACCCTTGATTGCAAAGGGCTCGCATGTCCAATGCCTATTGTAAAGACCAAAAAAGCGATTGATCAACTGGAGGCTGGTCAAGTCATTGAAGTCCAGGCCACAGATAAAGGATCTCTTGCTGACATTCAAGGTTGGGCTAAGAATACAGGCCATCATTATCTCGGTACTGTAGAAGAAGGGGATGTGTTTAGACACTTCATCCGTAAATCCAGACCCACTGAAGTAAAAGAAGAAAAAAAGCATCCTCATATCGTTTCCAATGAAGATTTATCCAAAAAACTGGCAGCGAACGATAAAATTACCGTTATTGATGTCCGGGAGCCTGCTGAATATTCGTTCAACCGAATCCCCGGAGCCATTTCAATTCCGCTCGGTGAGCTTGAGAATCGTATCCAGGAGTTGAACCCGGAAGATAATATCTATGTTGTCTGCCGGACGGGAAGCCGCAGCGATATGGCTTGCCGTATGCTCAGCGAAAAAGGATTCAAACAAGTGAAGAACGTCGAGCCAGGGATGTCGGGTTGGACGGGGCCTATGGAAAATGCAGAGAAGTAAATCATCTAATAAAGATCTACAAACTTAACTATACGGAGGTTATTAACATGAGTACAAAAGTAGCGATTATTGCAAGCAATGGTGGTTTGTTTGATGCCTATAAAGTCTTTAACATCGCAACGGCTTCTGCGGCAACCGATGCGGAAGTAGCGATCTTCTTCACTTTTGAAGGGCTGAACCTTATTCACAAGCAGGCGCATCATCAACTGCCGCTCCCGGCGGGAGCCGAACACTTCGCCGAGGGGTTCAAGAATGCCAATATTCCATCGATTCCCCAGCTTGTAGAGATGGCACAGGAGTTGGGTGTCAAGATCATTGCCTGTCAGATGACGATGGATGTTATGAACTTGAAGAAAGAGGACTTTATCGAAGGCATTGAAGTAGGCGGGGCCGTAACTTTCCTGGATTTTGCCAAAGATGCCAACGTAAGTCTGACATTCTAATCCAAAGGAGGATTCAAACATGAATGCAGCACCAAATATAAAAATCATGAATGCTAAAGAATTGACTCGAATCGTTCTGGCTAAAGAAGAATTGTTTATTTTGGATGTGCGTAACGAAAGTGATTTTAATGATTGGAAAATTGAAGGCGAGAGCGTGGATATCATCAATATCCCCTACTTTGATCTTCTGGATGGTGTAGACGAAGCTCTGGATCAAATTCCGGATGGCAAAAAACTGCTCGTTGTATGTGCAAAAGAGGGTTCTTCCAAGTTTGTTGCCGAGCAGATTGTAGAGGCCGGCCGGACGAATGTGCACTATCTGGAAGGCGGTATGAAAGCTTGGAGCGAACATTTGGAACCAGTGGAAATTGGTGAATTGAAAAATGGCGGCTCTTTGTATCAGTTTGTCCGGATTGGTAAAGGCTGCCTGTCTTACATGGTCGTATCCCAAGGGGAAGCTGCCATGATCGATACCCTTCGGATGACGGATGTATTTGAACAGTTTGCGAAAGAAAAGGGAGCGGTGATCAAACATACGCTTGATACGCATCTGCATGCTGACCACATTTCCGGCGGACGCAAACTCGCGGAACAAACTGGCGCCACGTATTGGCTGCCTCCTAAAGATGCAACAGAAGTCACCTTCGCTTATGAGAAACTTGAGGAAGGCCGTGATATTTCCGTAGGATCTACGACCATCCGGATTCAACCGGTATATTCGCCCGGTCATACGATCGGGAGCACCTCTTTTATTGTAGACGATCAATATTTGCTGACAGGCGATATCCTGTTCATCGAGTCGATCGGACGCCCCGATCTGGCCGGTAAAGCGGAAGACTGGGTCGGCGATCTGCACAATACGCTCTATAGCCGTTATAAAGAACTTTCGCAAGATCTTATAGTTCTGCCTGCACACTTTGGCAAGGTTACCGAACTGGGGGCAGGCGGCCGGGTGATGGCGAAACTGTCGGAGCTGTATCAGAATAACCCCGGCTTGAACATTCAGCACGAGGAAGAATTCCGCCGCACAGTCACCGAAAATCTGCCTCCGCAGCCAAATGCCTATCAGGAAATTCGTCAAACCAATATGGGGAAAATAACACCTAGCGAAGACGAGCAGCGGGAGATGGAAGTCGGTCCCAATCGCTGCGCGGTTCATGACAAATAAGAGGAGGAATATATAAATGAAAACAGACATTGTAGTGGATACTAAAGGAATGGCATGCCCGTTGCCTATTGTAAAGGCAAAGAAGGCTTTGGACGGATTGGAATCCGGGCAAGTTATGGAAGTTCAGTCGACAGATAAAGGCTCCATTAACGATTTCCAAGCATGGGTCAAGCAGACGAAACACGAACTTCTGAAGCATGAAGAAGACAACGGCATCTATAAATTTTTTGTAAAAAAGGTGTAGAGCAGGATAAGCGAACACGCCTGATGTGTTCGCTTATTTCAAGCCTTTATAGGTAACCCTCACTCCAAGTGTACAGTAGGCTTCTTCTCTATAATGACCTTGGGGACAGGATTTGGTAGCGCACGCGAAATTGCTTTCTGCCTGAAGTCTTTCCTGGCACACAGGGCATGTATCGGTGAACCATTTTTTTAATACCATCAGCATACTTTTATACCTCATTTCCTATGTGGTAACTATGTTTTAATTATAACCTGACTTTTGCGGATCGTATACAACAAATTCACACGATAAGGAGGCAGATTATGGAGCCCTTGCTAATGATCATCATGGTTGCGCTTGGATTGATAGGCTCTTTCTTTTCAGGTTTACTTGGGATCGGAGGAGCAATTATTAACTATCCACTGCTGCTTTATGTGCCCTCTCTTCTCGGAGCGGCCCAATTTAATGCGCATGAAGTGTCATCGATCAGTATGTTCCAGGTCTTTTTTGCTTCATTAGCAGGAGTGTTGGCTTTCCGGAAAAAGAGTAAAACGGGGCCTTCTCTCGTGAACAAACGGCTCGTTTTATATATGGGCACCAGCATATTGGCTGGCAGTTTGATCGGAGGTTTTGTCTCAGGAATGCTTGAAGGGGACATCATTAACCTGATTTATGGCATCCTGGCTGTTCTAGCCGTGATCTTGATGCTGATACCGGGCAAAGGAACGGAAGAGAAGGGGAAGGATCTACAATTTAATACCTTCATTGCAATTGTATCTGCGTTTATAGTCGGAATTGTTTCAGGCATTGTCGGAGCTGGAGGAGCTTTTATTCTGATTCCGGTCATGCTCACTCTGCTCCACATTCCAGCCCGTACGACCATTGCGTCCTCACTGGCAATTGTCTTTATTTCAGCCATTGGCGGAGTGGTTGGTAAAATTACCG
Organism: Paenibacillus tianjinensis; assembly: GCF_017086365.1. Lineage (NCBI taxonomy): Bacteria > Bacillati > Bacillota > Bacilli > Caryophanales > Paenibacillaceae > Paenibacillus > Paenibacillus tianjinensis. The sequence goes on from NZ_CP070969.1 coordinate 3,172,973, forward strand.
GAGGCGCTATTCCATTATGGCCGACACTATTTACTGTCATTGGCAGCTTGATCGGTGCACCGCTGGGTTCAAAAATAAGCGCCAAAATGAACGTAAAGGTGCTGAGATATGCTTTAATCATCCTTATCTCTTTAACCTCTGTTAAGATTTGGTCCTCTATCCTTTAGGAGGAGCATGTATGAAAGATTATAAAATGTTCTTTATTCGTCATTATATACCCATAGGGGTAACTGTATATAAAAGGTGGGTCTAAATAAAAATGTCTGAACAATCTACAATTGTGCTCTTTAGCGGTGAACTCGATAAGGCGATTGCCGCTTTTATAATAGCTAACGGGGCTGCAGCTTATGATCATGAAGTGACGATTTTCTTTACCTTCTGGGGATTGAATGCCCTTCGCAAAGATGAGGTGATCCAAACCAATAAGAGCTTTCTTGAAAAAGCATTCGGCTGGATGATGCCGCGCGGCGCTAACAAGCTGGGTCTTTCTAAAATGAATTTCGGCGGGCTTGGACCCCAGATGATCAAGCATGTCATGAAGAAGCATAATGCATTGTCATTGCCACAATTGATTGAGCTTGCAAAGGAGCAAGGAGTCAAGCTTGTTGCCTGTACGATGACTATGGATCTTCTAGGTCTAAAACAGGAAGAACTGATGGACGGTATCGAATATGCAGGTGTTGCCGCTTATCTCGGCGATGCATCAAACGGAAAAGTCAACTTGTTTATATAGCGTGTATATTGAATGGTTTTGCTCTATACTATACCTATACAGGTATTGCTTATAAGAGGAGATGAACAGATATGGAATACAATTATCCCAATGAAATTAAAACCCGTTTGCGCAGAATCGAAGGACAGATTCGCGGCGTGCTGCGGTTAATGGATGAAGGTAAGTCCTGCAAAGAGGTCGTTTCACAGTTGTCTGCCATTCGCAACGCCTCCGATAGAGCGCTTGCTCAAATTGTGGCGGAGAATCTGCAGCAATGTATTTTGGAAGAACAAGCCAACGGTAATCCAGATCCGGGAAAAATGGTCAAAGAAGCTGTGGAATTGCTTGTTAAAAGCAGATGAGTGAGGAAAGACTACAGATAAACAAACACCAGGAGGATGAATACAGCATGGCTTATAAAGAAATGGCCCCTAGTGAACTAGCGAGCCGTCTTAACCAAGGTGAGTCGTTATCGGTACTCGATGTTCGTGAAGTCGAAGAATGGGAGGAAGGCCACGTTGCAGGCGCTAAGCATATTCCGCTCGGTGAACTGAATTTGAGACTGAACGAGCTTGACCCTGCACGTGAAACCATCGTGATCTGCCGCAGCGGGAATCGCAGCGGAATGGCTTGTGAGCTTCTAAACGATAAGGGATTTAAGGTTATCAATATGACCGGCGGTCTCCTTGCCTGGACTGACAAACTGGTTCGCGAATAAATACGAATATATTGATATTCAGCAGCAACTGAGGTTTCCAGCAGTTGCTGCGTTTCATTCATGGATGTGCAGAGTTCTGCATAACGAAAAAAATTGTTTACCAATAAGAAGCATTGAAAAAGTATCAATGGCAGGCTATAATACCCATAGGGGTATTAGTATTAAATTCAAATGCATTATCGATAATAAAAAGGAGAGAAAACCACATGGCATTTCAAATACCTAAAGCCGTCACACCACAAGAAGTAGCTGAACAAATACAAAAAGGAAAGTCGCTGAATGTATTGGATGTTCGCGAATTGGCGGAGTGGGTAGAGGGGCATGTTGAAGGTGCCAAACATATTCCGCTGGGCCAATTAATTGAACGGCACAAGGAATTAGATCGTGGCCAGGAGTTCATTATCATGTGCCGAAGCGGAAATCGCAGCGGTTTGGCTTGCGAGCTGCTGTATGAAAAGGGATATAAAGTAGTTAACATGACGGGTGGGTTAACCGTATGGAACAGCGTACTTGTCCGGGATTGATAAAAGAGTTTCATTAGAAGGGATATCCATATGATTATTTTCTATATAGCCAGTCTATTGGTGTTGTGGTGGATATTGATTCAGCTTTTGCCAGTTCCGTTCCTTACCTGTGTGAATCGCAAGGAATGGTCTCTATTGGAAGATCGGTGGTCCAAAGCGAAATTACTCGACGTTAGGGATACGAACGAGTACAGAGAGGGGCATATTCCCGGATCCATCAATATTTCTGTTGGCCGGCTGCCCGTTGTATGGAAAAAAGACCTTTCGGCAGAGGATGAAGTGATTATATTCTCGCACAACTGGCTGCAAAGAAAAAAAGCGGCGAGGATTCTGGCGAGAAGGGGATTTACCAGACTATACGCCGTTAAGGATTGTTTTCTTCCTCTGAATCGAGAGAGAGAATGTTATGAATATGATTGCAGGTAGGTGAAGGAAAATGAATAACTTTTTCTATATTATACTAGCGTTAGTTGTACTCTGGATTTTATACAAACAGTACGCGCCAGTGAAAGGTCTGCGTGCTCTTACACCGGAACAGTTTCAAAGCGAAGCCAAGGGAAACAAGGTGATCGACGTTCGGGAAATACATGAATATAAGCGGGGCCACATCAAAGGAGCCGTAAATATTCCCCTCAGCCAGCTTCAGCAGCATATAGACGAAATCCCAAAAGATTGTAAGGTTTTAGTGTATTGTCAGAGTGGGATTCGAAGCAAACAAGCCGCAAAGATACTTGTACGAAAAGGATTTTCCAGTGTAGCGGAACTACGTGGCGGGATGATGTCTTGGAAGGGTCCGACTCAAAAATAGACCTCAGTATACTTAACAAAACCAATGAGTTCGAACTCATTGGTTTTTCTTTATAGAAACTTAATAATGTTTCAATAATATATACTGTTAAGTCAAGTTCATATTAGGGAGGTTCTTGTGAAAGGTAAAACTGTGCTGGTTATAGAGGATGATGCTAAGATTCGAAAGTTGATCAGGCTTTATCTAGAAAATGAGGGTTACGAGGTATTTGAAGCAAAAGATGGAAGGGAGGGCAAGGAGGTATTTGAGAAACTGGATCCTTGCTTTGTAATTACTGATTTGATACTTCCTCACGTGAGTGGCGAGGAGATTTGTCAATGGATCCGATCCGATCAAAACAGTGATGTGCCGTTAATGATCCTAACTGCGAAGGTAGAAGAATCAGAACGGATTTGGGGATTACAAATGGGCGCGGACGATTATGTTACAAAACCCTTTAGCCCCAAAGAGGTCGTTGTCCGGGTTGAGACCATATTGAGAAGAACCGCAAACCGATGCAGCAAAATCAGTTATAGGGGGCTTACCTTGAAGCCGCTTCGGGGAGAAGCCAAATATGACGGAAAGATTGTTCCACTTACGAATCACGAGTTTCAATTATTGTATTTTTTCTTGCGCCATCCCAATCAAGTCTTGAACCGAAATCAAATTCTGCAAGAATTATATCCCTATGAGGAAAAACAGGTTATTGACCGGACAATAGACGTTCATGTCAGCAAGTTGCGCGAGAAACTTAATGGCGCAGGGGCATCGTCAGATATGATTGATACCATTCGTGGAATGGGGTATCGGTTCAATGGATATGAATAAATTATTCTTCTGGAAACGTCATCTGTCATGGAAACTAATGTTTGTGAACGGAATTGTCGTACTAATCGTGATCTGGCTTGCTGGTTTCTCCCTCAAAGACTTCGCGTGTGTCACTGTAGGACAATTCGAGACCGTTGGTTTAGAAACAACTCGAAGCTTTAATCAGGTCATGCAATTTTACTTATGGAGAGCGAGCTTCTTAGCCATCGTAGTTGGAGGCCTTGTTCACTTTTTCTTCGTGCGAAAACTGTTAACTCCTCTGAATATACTAACCCATTCGATACAGTCAGTAATGAAGGGAGAGCAGACTGAACCGATTACCCAGCAGGGCGAAGACGAATTAGGAAGGCTTATTCATCATTTTAATCATATGTCAGCGGTGCTGCATCGCGAAGAGCAGCATCGCAAACGGTGGATGAGTAACATTTCGCATGAGCTTCGGACACCTATAAGCAATTTAAATGGATATTTGGAAGCTCTTACAGAGGGGGTGATTGTGGGTGATCCGGTATTATACCGTTCACTATATGAAGAATCGCAGCATTTGTCTCGACTAGTGGATCAACTCCATTCCCTTTCTGTTTGGGAAGCGAAACAATTGACGGAACAGGAGAAGATGAATATCCAAATTGAAAAACTATGTAACCAGGTAGTCCAAAGTTTTTGTTTGGACGCTTCTAAGAAAGGTATTCACTTTCACAACGATATTGAACCCTACGAAATAAGAATAAACCCGCAAGGGATCAAACAAGTTATCACTAATTTGGTAGCTAACGCAGTCCTTTATGACATAGGGAAGGAAATATGGATACAAGGATCGGTTGCAAACGGAATTTACAAATTTTCAATTGCAAATTATGGGAGACCTATTTCGGAAGAGGCACAACCATTCCTTTTTGAACGTTTTGTGAAAGGCGATCCTTTTAGACCGCGTAAGGGTGATATCACAGGAACCGGGCTCGGTCTCGCAATTGTTAAGGAAATTGTTGAGCAGCACAATGGGGAAGTTGGCCTACAAAGTGACAATAGCAAATATACCTTCTGGTTTACTTTGCCGATATCCTAATAACTTTTATCATCACTGAGAGCGAATTTTCTTGTTTATTAGTTCAAAAGGGCATTTGCAAGGCAGGATGATTACTTCCTGCCTTTGTAATGCTTTCAATTATATAGAGATAATAAAGGGGCTATCATTAATTGTAATCTCTCCTTTGCGGGCAAAGTATTCTTTCAGGACATCATGAGCATGAACATTTTGCATTTTACGACTGACAGAATGTTTCATAAATAATTGTTCACCTGCACCGGCAATGCGGTATATTCGATCTCCTTGAACCAATTTTCCTTTTATCTCCATATGTTGTATCCGATGTCCCTGTGGATTGTATGGTTTATAGGCCATCATGAGGTTCGAGGAGCGTAAAATATAACCACCTTTCTGTTGGTAGGGATCGGCAGCGAATACTTGCTCCAAATTTCGTTCCAATGCTGAAAAAAGGGATGCACCATCCATCTCCAGAATAAAGAGTTCAGGATTCGTGGGAATCATATTGTATAAATCATTCATTGTTACGATCCCTGGTAATACAGGCGCCCCATATCTCCATCCGTGGGAGAAGGATACGTCGGCGTCCATGTGGGCTAAATACGCGTCGGTGATAAGGCGGTCCATAGGTGCTTCCTGAAGCGTCATTCTATGCAGCGGAGTACGGATTGTTCCAACCGCTTCTGATAACTGGTCTCGAAATGGAAATAATGATTCATCGATCATGAACTTCATTTCAGCGTCTTCTTCGTAACGATCCGCATAAATAGGAATAAGTTCATGCTTATAGTCCGTTAGTTTTCCTTGTTCAATGCTTACTACAAGCTTTCCAAGAAATGAACCGCTTGCCCCCGACTGAATAATGATGCAGCCTTTATGGATGATAGGCTGGCTAAGCCGATCATGACTATGACCGCTTAATATAATATCTATGCCAGGAACCTGAGAGGCTAACTTCACATCCAAGGGCAAGCCCAAATGGCTAACGACAATAATCAGATCCACTCGTTCTTCTTTTTTTAGTTTCTGAATCACTGCAGGCAAGTCCTCTGTTCCTAAAGAAAATGATAAAAGACCAGAAAAGGAGGGGGGCATTGTTTCATGCACGTATGGGTATGTTAGCCCGATAATACCAAGTCGCAAGGAATCCGTTTCCTTTATGATATAAGGCTTAAACACATAACTATTATTATCTTTGTGTTTCAGATTGAAAGCAATCATTGGAAAGGCCAATCGTTGCTGAAGTTGCAGGAGCCGTTCGGAACCATATGCAAAATCCCAATTTCCAGGTACTGCTGCATCAATCTCCAATGCGTTGAGTAGAGGCACAATGGTGCTGCCTCGCGTAAGTACAGAAGGGCCCGTTCCATGAAGAAAATCTCCACTATCAACGAATAATACATTTGAATTGTTTTTTCTGATTTCTTTTACAATTCGGGCAATCCGAGCAAAACCCCCGGCTTGACGATATTCAGGAGCATCTCCTTTCCAAAAAAACTCCTCATGGGATTCTATATACCCATGCGTATCGTTTTGCTGAATAATGGTTAGTTGAGTCATTTTTTGAACCTCCCTTTTCTGAACAGTTATACATAAGATGTTCAAATCGCGGCACTTTATGTATAGTGTCTGGAGTGTAACTCATATCTCAAACAGCTATACAAATTTAACATTATACTTCATATACCCTGCGGGGTATGAAATGACTCAATAAGAAGGGTGACTATAATGAAAGAGAAAGTGCTGATTGTTGGCGGTGTTGCAGACGGAGCTTCGGCAGCTGCCCGGCTTAGACGCTTGGATGAAGAGGCGGAAATTTAATCTCGATGTTCGTATTCATAGTGAGGTATCGGGAATTAATGTGAACGAGAAAACCGTTACCGTAAATAGCAAAGAAAATGGTGTATACACAGAGGGTGGCTATCGAAGCTATTCAATTTCAAAATTCACTACGGCAGATAATAAGTGTTTTTAGAATTAGAACCAAACAGTTTTACGAAGACTTCCAGAAAGATACGGTCATTTTAGGGGTTAATTTGACATCAACCGAAGAGAAGATCGAAGATATTAGGCCATTTATCGAAGAGTTCGGATTAACCTTCACTATTGTATTGGACGAAGAAGGAGACACAATGATGGACTATGGTGTTATAGCCTATCCCACTACCTATTTCATCAATGAACAAGGGGTTATTCGTGAGATATTCCGTGGAGCAATTAACTACGAGATCATGCAAAATACCATTGGGGCTCTTTAGAGAGAAGGCAAGGTTTTGTCCTGAAGGATATCCTCTTTCCTTCCGAACAGTATTACATGATCATTGCTCGTCAGTCGAAGTAACTTCAAAAAGACAGGGGGGGACTGTCTTTTTTGATGTTCGAATTATATAGAAATGATGGATGAGGTTGATTCATGACCATAACTTCACCTTTTCGGTCAAAATAGGATTTAAGAACCTCGTGTTCGTCAACGCTTAGCATCTTTCGACCGCTTATATGTTTCATAAACAACTGTTAGCCATCCCCGGCAATGCGGTAAATTTGATCTTCTTGAATGGATTTTCCTCTGATTTCCGCATGCTGAATACGGTGACCTGATGGATTGTAAGGTTTATAAGCCATCATAAGGTTCGAGGAGCGTAAAATATAACCTCCTTTTTGTTTATAGGGATCGGCAGCGAATACTTGCTCTAAGTTGCGTTCCAAGGCCGATAGAAGGGAATCCCCTCCATTTCTAGGATAAATAGTTCGGGATTCGTTGGAATGGTATTGTATAGAACGTTCATAGTTACTACTCCGGGTAATACAGGAGCTCCGTACCTCCATCATGGGAGAAGGAAAAATCGGCGTCCGTATAGGCTAAATAGGCGTCGGTGATAAGGCGGTCGATCCGTGCTTCCTGAAGTGTCATACTGTGAAGTAGAGTCCGGATCGTTCCATTCGGTACCGTTAACTGGTCTCGATAGGGAAGTAATAATTCATCAATCATGCTTTTAATTTCAGCATCTTCTTCGTAAATTTCCGAATAAAGAGGGATAAGCTCGTGTGAGAAATTTGTAACTTCCCCTTGTTTAACGGTTAAGTCAAGCTTTCCAAGGAATGAAGAGCTCGCCCCGGATTGCATAATGATACAGGCGTTCTGGATGATCAGACGGCTAATTCGATCATGACTATGACCGCTAAGTAGAATATCGATACCGTGAATTTGAGATGCCAGCTTCACATCCAGAGGTAAACCCATATGACTGACGACGACAATAAGATCTGCTCGCTCTTCATCTTTCAGTTTCTGAATCACTGTCGACAATTCCTCTGTTCCTAAAGAGAACGAACGGTTTTGGGAGAAGGAAGACGGCATGGTTTCCTGTACGTAGGGATAGATTGAGCCGATAATACCAAGGCGCAAGGAATCAATCTCTTTGATGATGTAAGGATTGAATACATACTGATGATTTCTTGTATCTTTCAGATTAAGAGAAGTAATCGGAAATGTGAACCGTTCTTGGAGTTTCGTGATTAATTCATACCTATAAGCAAATTCCCAGTTTCCAGGTACGGCCATGCATTTAGAAGGGGAATGATAACGCTGCCTTGTGAAAGTACAGCGAGACCCGTTCCATGCATAAAATCTCCTCCGTCCACGAACAATACATTCGGGTTGTTCTTTCTTATTTTCTTTACAGCATGGGCAATACGAGCGAACCCGACAGTTTGACGATATTCAGGCATTCCAGCTTTCCAGAAATACTCTGCATGAGACTAAGTGTCGTTTTGCTGAATAATGGTGAGTTGGGTCATGTTCAATTTCCTTTCTAGAACGTTTTTATTTAAGATGCTCTAGAACATGGAAAATTATGTATAATTGTTTGACATGTGATTGACATCACGTATACCATACTGGGTATGGCTTATGATTAATTAGAAAGGTGGACCCTAATGAAAAAGAAAGTGCTCATTGTTGGCGGAGTAGCAGGCGGAGCGTCGGCCGCTGCTCGACTTAGACGATTGGACGAAAATGCGGAAATCATCATGTTTGAGCGGGATGCACACATTTCTTTCGCCAATTGCGGCCTTCCGTATTATGTGGGTGAAACGATACAAGATCGCTCGAAGCTGATGGTACAAACTCCCGAGAGCATGAAAGCCCGGTTTAATCTCGATGTTCGCATTCATAGTGAGGTCACCGGAATCGATACGAATGAAAAGACGGTTACTGTTTACAGCAAAGAAAAGGGCATTTACAAAGAGAGCTATGATTATTTAATCCTGTCTCCCGGTGCAAAACCGCTCAAGCCGCCGATTCCAGGGATTGAAAGCAACTTGATATATACGCTTAGAACTATTCCGGATACGGATCGAATTAAAGCTCATGTCGATCGGGAAGGGATCCAAAGTGCGATTGTCATCGGTGGTGGTTATATCGGTGTCGAAATGGCCGAAAATCTTAGACACCGGGGTCTGGAAGTGACTTTAGTTGAAGCAGCACCGCATATCTTGGCGCCATTCGATTCTGACATGGTGACGTTCGCTGAGAAGGAGCTTGAGGACAACGGAGTGCGATTGCTGCTTGGAGACGGGGTTCAATCTTTCGAAGAGAAGGACGGGAAAATTTCCGTTACCTTGCAGAGTGGAAGAAAAGTCTGTGCAAACTTGGTGATTCTAGCCATTGGTGTTGCTCCAGATACCGGTTTCTTGAAGGATTCAGGCATTAAATTTGGAGCTAGAGGCCATATCCTGGTAAACGAATCGATGCAAACCAACTGCGACGGCGTATACGCTGTAGGGGATGCGGTTGAAATCTCGGACTTTGTATCCGGACAACAAGCGGCAGTCCCTTTAGCAGGACCGGCAAACAAACAGGGACGAATAGCAGCCGATCACATTTGCGGACTGCCATCAGTTTACAAGGGGTCTCAAGGCACCGCTATTATCAAGATCTTCGGTTTGACCGGTGCAAGTACGGGAAGTAACGAGCGGATGCTCACAAAATTGAATACACCTTATCGAACGGTCTATGTTCATCCAAGTTCCCATGCCACGTATTATCCTGGAGCGAAGCCAATTGCCCTGAAACTGCTATTTAATGATAAAGGCACTATCCTTGGCGCGCAAGCATTCGGGGAGGAAGGTGTAGATAAACGGATTGATGTGATCGCTACCGTCCTTCGATTGAAGGGAACTGTGAACGATCTTGCCGAGTTAGAACTGACGTATGCGCCTCCGTTCTCTTCTGCGAAGGATCCGGTTAATATGGCAGGATACCTGGCACAAAATGTATTAGCTGGACGGACTGAGGTGGCGACGTTAAATGAGGTAGAGAACATCAATCCGGAAGACCAAATCCTGCTGGATGTAAGAACAAAGGCAGAATATGATCAAGGACATATTGAAGGAGCACTGCATATCCCGGTCGATGAATTGCGGGCAAGAAGCAACGAACTTGATCCAAATAAAGAGATCTTTGCTTACTGCGCCGTTGGGATGAGAGGATACATCGCTTCACGAATCCTGAACCAAAAGGGCTTCCAAGTGAAGAACGTGACAGGCGGTTATCGCAGCTATTCCATGTCGAAATTCACACCAGCTGATCATCAAGAAATTTTATAGGGTGTATAAGAGAGAACGAAAGGGACCTTAAGTCCTTTCGTTCTATTTTTTTCTTTATCATTTCTTAACATAGGATCGATAATATGACCGTTAAAGCGAGGAGGGGACACTTTGTATACGATTCAGGTTGGATCATTCGTATTGAATGGGCAAATATTGCTGTTTTTCGCTTTTGGTATGGCAGGATGGGCTGCTCTGCGGAGTTATGAGCGAAAAATGAAATGGAAATATGAACTGGGGGCCATTTCTTTTCAAGCGTTCCTGATCTGGTTGTTGGTTTGGAAAGGAAGTCTCCTATTATGGGAGCCAGCGTCGGTGATCCAGCAACCTTTATCGTTAGTTTATTTTGACGGTGGAGTCAAGGGACGGTGGGCTGCGTCTTTATCCGTTATAGGATATCTTTTTTATCACCTGATCAAGAGGAAAATGTCTTTTCTTATGGTTGCAGAAGCAGCTACGATTTATCTGTTGGGCGGGTTAACGGTTTACGATCTTGGATTGTCATGGTTTGTACCGGAGCAAAAACTGACACTCCTGGCCACTTCTGCCTTGTCCATCTTGATCGTGCTCTCCTTCCTATTAGCTGAAGGACAGATTCTTTGGACGGGATTAGTAGAGAGAGGGTTATGGCTGTGTATCGGTTTAGTAGCGATTGGATTCCTGAATTCCAACAGAGTATCCGTATTCCTGTCCTTCGACTTCCTCCAAATCGCAGGGATTGCCGCTGCAGGAGGGCTATATCTTATTTTATCGTTATTGAAAAGGAGGGACCTCTAAGTGGATCTGTTGACGATGTTTATCGCTCTCGCAGCAGGAGCCTTATCCTTTCTCTCGCCCTGCGTGTTTCCACTCATTCCAGCTTATATCTCCCATATCACCGGGTCATCTATTCAGAATAACAAAATGGAGGTTAACCGAAAGCTTTTGTTGGTTCGCTCCATCAGTTTCATCATCGGTTTCAGTGTTGTCTTTATCGCGATGGGAGCGTCGGCGAGTATGGTTGGTCGGATTTTTGCGGAACAGAGGGAACTGATACAAAAGGTGAGCGGGCTTCTAATCATCTTGTTCGGGATGCAGATGATCGGATGGCTGCAGCTTCGTTGGTTTATGTCGAATAAGTCCTGGGATACAGGAAAGATTCGATCGAATGGCGGCATGGTGCGATCCTTCCTAACGGGACTAGCCTTTGGTTCCGGCTGGACCCCCTGCGTTGGACTCGCTTTGTCTTCCATACTTCTGATGGCCGGTTCGTCGGAAACGCTCGGAATAGGGATATGGATGCTGGCTATTTATTCTTTAGGACTTGGCATCCCGTTCCTTATTATCTCATGGGTGCTGACTTATTCAACCGGCATTATGAAGAAAATGAATAAGTATGTTCCTGTGCTTTCCAAAATCAACGGCTTAATATTCCTGGGGCTTGGCTTGCTGCTATTTACGGGTCAACTTCAGAAGATCAGCGCATGGCTCGCCAAATACACACTATTCGATATTACACTATAAAGAGGGGATAAGTGGATGAAGAAAAACTGGTTGGCACTCCTTGTTCTAATTGGACTTGTTGGTTATGGGGTTTATGACTACGTAACCGGGACTACGAAAGAATCAAAAAAGGAGCAAACGTCGGCTTCGAACGAAAATCAACCTATTGGAATTGAAAAAGGACAACGGGCACCGAATTTTACATTAAACGACTTAAACGGGAATCCGATTCAATTGGCAGATTACCGCGGGAAAAAGGTCCTGATTAACTTCTGGGCTACATGGTGTCCGCCGTGCCGTGCAGAGATGCCGCATATGCAACAGTTTTATGAAGACTACCAGAAAGACACCGTCATTTTAGGAGTTAATTTGACAGCCACCGAAGATAGCCCCAAAGACGTTAAACCGTTTATCGAAGAGTTTGGATTAACCTTCCCCATCGTTATGGATGAAGAAGGGACTCTTATGACAGACTATATGGTGATAGCCTATCCCACCACCTATGTCCTCGATGAACAAGGCGTTATTCGTGAAGTATTCCGTGGAGCTATCAATTACGAGATCATGCAAAAGACGGTTGATGCTTTTTAGAAGGAAGGGAAATCAGGATGAGACAGTCTGTTCGTAATTTACTCCTGTTCACTGTGACGGCTTGCCCAATGGGGAGATCTATGAAGACGGTGGTTCAAGAGGTCGTAAACCAGATGGAGAGGATGGAATATAAGCTGGTGTATGCTGATGTCCAGGAAGAAATCACGAATCAATATGGTGTCACTCATAATCCGACTCTTGTTTTCTTGGATGAACAGGAGAGGGAGTGTTATCGGGTGGAAGGCTTTAAAGAGACGCAAAAAATCATCGATATCATTCAACATATTGATTCGGGAGAGTTAACTGCAACACATAATATACAGAACGCGCTAGTAAGGCAGGAAAGATATACGGTTTATCTGTTTAAAGGAAACAAACCTGTTCCGGTCGAAATGACATATACCAATAAGACGGCAGTGGTCGCACCAAGAATTACAGCGATACGTCAATTGCTGGCCGCAAAGAAGGAGGGACTAGAGAATCCTTTTCCTCCAAATTCAGAGTTACTGGAAATTGACTTCGCAGATCACAAGGCAACTATAAAAATTCAAGTGCACAGCTCTGGTTCATCGATGGCAGTCGAGAAAATGCAAATAGCGGTGTTATACACTTTAGGACACTTCGGAATCCAGAAAGTAAATCTTCAGTTTATCCGCACACTATGAAGTTAAAATTGGCAATTGACAAAGAGCTCCGGTAATCATAATATATACCTATAGGGGTATAAGTTTAAAATAGAGGAGGAGAACCGCATGGCAACAATGAAAGTGACTGACGGTACAATGGAACAGGTTATTCAGAATAACAATCTGGTTCTAGTTGATTTTTGGGCACCTTGGTGTGGACCGTGCCGAATGATTGCACCCATATTGGAGAATTTAGCCGAAAAGGTTGGAGATCAAGCCATTATTGCGAAGCTGAACGTGGATGAGAATCCGGTTGGAGCAACGAAGTATAGAATCCAGGGGATCCCGACCTTAAAGCTGTTTCATAACGGAACCGAAGTTGAAACCTTCGTCGGGGTACAACCGCTAGAACGGTTTACGGCAGCTATTACGAAATATGCAGGGAACTAAACAATATCAACGAGAGGCTAATCAGTTTAAGACTGATTGGCCTTTTCTTATGCAGTCCATTGCATTTTCCGTCATAACCGATCTTTTTTTCCATAAATTAAAAGCAAATCCTAATGAAAAGACGGTGGGTTATACATGAAGTCAGTCTCGAAGAACAGTCGGATCATCTAACATTCAATAAAGTCATTGCAATAGGCGCGGCTATATTGGTAGGGATCGTTTCAGGAATCGTAGGAGCAGGCGGCGCATTTATTCTTATTCCTATTATGCTTACCGTTCTCAAAATACCCACTCGTACAAACATAGCCTCCTCGCTTGCTATCGTCTTTATATCAGCAATCGGTGGGTTAATCGGTAAAATCTCGGCTGGGGGTATTCCTCTGGAACCTACAATCTATACTGTAATCGGAAGTCTACTGGGAGCACCTCTTGGATCCAGGATAAGCTCCAAAATTAATGTTAATGTGTTGCGTTACGGATTAGTCATCTTAATTGCCCTCACGGCAGTAAAAATCTGGTCTTCCATTTTATAGTATTCAGTGAATTTCCTTAAAGAGTGTTGTTTTAATGATTTTTCGCGTTATAATACCTATAGGGGTATAAGTATCAAATTAGAAGGGTGATCTTAATAATGGATTACAATTATCTGAATGAAATGAAATCACGTTTACGCAGAATCGAGGGCCAGGTTCGGGGTGTGCTGCGAATGATGGAAGAAGGAAAGTCGTGCAAAGAAGTTGTCGCTCAATTGTCTGCCGTACGCAATGCATCCGATAAAGCTATTGCCCAAATCGTCGCGGAGAATCTGCATCAATGTATTTTAGCTAAACAAGCTGAGGGTAACCAAAATACCGAGAAAATGGTCAAGGAAGCCATCGCGCTTTTAGTCAAAAGTCATTAACGGATAGCTTTAACATTAATAATAAAAAGAATAAAGGAGAGATTAACATGGCATTCAAAATTTCAAAAGAAATCACACCCCAGAAGGTAGCAGCGCAGCTCAAGAAAGGGGAGTCCCTTATTATGCTGGATGTTCGCGAACTAGGAGAATGGGCAGAGGGACACATCGCCGCTGCCAAGCATATTCCGCTTGGACAGCTTTTGGAACGGCAACAGGAGCTGGATCCTGCACAAGAAACCATTGTCATCTGTCGAAGCGGAAGCCGGAGCGGTCTGGCTTGCGAACTGCTAAATGAAAAAGGATATAATGTCGTGAATATGACCGGTGGGCTTAATGCCTGGACGGATGTATTGGTTTGTGAATAAAGCCTTACAGGACAGTACTGCAGTAACTGGAGGCATAATCAGCAGCTGCAGCGCTATTGAAAGGACAGGACAACATGATAACACTTTTGTACTTTTTGACTGGAGCAGTGATCTTATGGTTATTGCGCCAGTTGTGGCCCGTTCGTTCACTTTCCTATATAAATGTTCACCACTGGGTCCAAGCTAAGGAAAGTTTAAATTTGAAAATGCTCGATGTCAGGGATGCTTCGGATTATTTGGAAGGACATATTTCCGGGTCGATAAATATATCTTTAGGGCGTCTTCTTTATGTATGGCAACAAGATCTATTTCCTGATGATAATGTACTAATTCTGTCCAACAATTGGTACCAAAACAACAAAGCAGCAAGAATCCTCCGTAAGCATGGATTCCGTAGTCTATATGCAATACAAGGTGATGTTTTGTCTACACAAGCATGCTTTCAAAAAACACCCTCAAAAGGAGGAAGGCATTGTGAACACAGGTTCAATCATTAATATAGCAGTGATTATATTGTTGCTCTGGTTTGTCTATTCCCGTGTAAGACCGGCCAAAGGATTAAAGGCACTGGGCACTAACGATTTCCAAAATGTGCTGGAGAGCACTGAGAAACGGATGCTCATAGATGTACGGGAGCCGGGAGAGTATAAGACTGGATATATCAGCGGGGCGAAGAACATCCCATTATCCCAACTGTCGGGTCGCTTAGGGGAAATCCCTAAGGAAAAAGATGTTTTTCTATACTGCCGTAGTGGGATAAGAAGCAAGAATGCGGCAAGAATTCTACTGAAAAACGGCTATACAGGCCTTGTTCATCTGCAAGGTGGCATACTTACGACAATAGATACATGTTCTTGTCCTTTAAGGATATATGTTCTTGTCCTCCGACAACAAAACTTTATCCAAATACAAGGGTGGATTTCGAGCTACATACATATGTACAAAATACGGGTTTTGTGAAGAAGAACCGGGTGAATAAACTTGAATAGCCTAACTCAAGCCTTTTTTCGGATAATTCGTTTCTTTTGCTTGTAATTATATTTAATGATATTTTCTGCTCTTTTTCTCTAATTATTTCGTTCATATAATTATTCTTTTGAATTTTGTAAAAGACTTTTTCTTGGCTTTGTACCTTGAATCGCTTGAATCATCCAATGAATGTCTCCGGAATTGATTTATCTTGATCCTGTAGCTCCAGCTGCTTGATTTGGATTTGATGCATGAAATCTACACTTATTTGATCTACACAGCAAGATTCAATTAATCCGTTCATTCATCAGGCTATAATATTCCATATTCTCCGTTAACCAGCTCGGGCTTATTATAACTTGTGGTATTCTAGATGATATTTTATAGTTATAACTACAGTTTAGAGGATTCTGCTAGCTGCATCCGTTTCGTCTCCTCTATACATGACTCTTCTCATTCATGACTGTTTCGCGAGAAACATTCGGATCGTCGTACATTTGAAGTCCCAGTCGACCAAATAATTCCAGATATAGTCACAAGAGCGCCAACGAATTGAGCCATACTATGCTTTCCCCTGATAAGGCAGATATAGCCATCGCTGATATGGGAACGATATTAAAGAATAAAGACGTTTTATTAGCACCGCTAAGAGATATACCTTGATTCCACCATAAATAAGGCAGTACTGAGCAAATAAAGCCATGAAAATCACAGCTAGCCAGGCTTCCATGATCTTAGTTGAAGTGGCTTCCCCCGTTGAAAAAGAAGAGTAAGGCAGAAAGAACACGACACCTACTGCCATTGTTATGGCGGTTGTTGCAAGTGGTGAACCATTGCCGGCGTATTTTTTTCCGAAAATTCCAAACAACGCCCAAAGATTGCTGAATTAATCGTTTCAGCAATCGAATCGAATCACTAATACTCGGTTTAGCTTCATCGGCTGCCCCGTTCAATTCCACCTGATAATTCTAGGGTTAAGGGTCTCAATGCTTTGGTGTGATTTAAGTAGATGAAAGCGTCATAACGCTTTGAGATCACTGTTGGTACATAGTTACCTCTTTCCCGTTCAGGATGATACACCACACCGATAGCACGATGCCCTACCATCATCTCATCAAGCGCATGATTCTCCGCGTCCATTAATAGCAGCTGATCCCGAGCTCCATTTCTATGCAGAAGTTCTTCCCAGCTGTTCTTGATTGCGGGTGGCACCTTCATTTCCTCCATGGGTGCACCCCAGCTTTTGCCGGCAATGACAGTCCCCTCATAAGTTCCGAAACCGATAGCGTACACTTGGCTGCCATATTGTTCCCGCAGAAGCTGTCCAACATTCACCATACCTTCACTCGCCATATCCGTTGCCCGGGCATCTCCGATATGTGTATTGTGCTCCCAGACCAGCACCCGCGCATTCTCCCCGTGAAAATCCATCAGCTTCTCCAGTGCCGACACCATGTGCCGGTCACGGATATTCCAGGAATCTGAGTCGTGGCGGATCATTGTACGATAATACGATTCCGCACCTTTTACAGCCATTGCATTTAATTCGGCACTAAGCGCATTCTCCTGATCATCCGGATGAGCTTCCTTCCATTTGTCCTGTAGCTTGCCAAGCAGGGTAATGACATCATCCTCACAGCCCTCCCCATACAAGGAAGCAGAAATCCCGTAAGATTGCTCATCTCTGCTAAAAGGTTCGAAGCACTCAAAAGCCTTCCGGGCTGCTTCAAGATCTGCTTGGTCCTGTGTAGCCAGATATTTCAGAATTTCATCCATGGACTCCCACAGGCTGTATACATCAATCCCGTAAAAACCGACCTTTTCCTTATCAGGTTTATCCTTATTGAAATCACGAAGCCACTCGGCAAGCTCCTGAATCTCCTTGTTAGCCCACATCCAGGTTGGCCAGCGGTTAAAGTCGTTCAGTGCTGCTCTCGCATCATCTGCGGCATCGGGATAACCTTTGATATAACGGTTTAAGGTGTAACAGGAAGGCCAATCCCCTTCTACTGCAATGAAACGGAATCCGTGCTCTGCAATCAGGCGTTTTGACAGCTCTGCGCGGACTGAATAAAACTCCGAGGTTCCATGCGAAGCTTCACCTAATAGCACATACTTGGCTTTTTCCGCATGCATAATCAGCTTGTCCATCGATTCTTGGGTTCCAAAGGGTATAGCCAGCTGGTGTATAGATTCCATAATTAATGATTCGCTCATCCTTCATTTCTCCTCATATGAATTCATATTGTACAAAGTTTGCACATTTTGGAGTATAAACATGCGGTTAAGAGATTGAACCTGCCTTTTATTATCGTGTAGTTGTTGCTGGCCAAGTATTATCATGTTAGTTTTATACTGATATTGTTGAATTTTGGGAGGGATTATGAAAATTGAAAAAACTAGCAGTAGCGGGAACACTCCTTCTGCTCATTATCGTTGTAGCCTTTGTGCTTATGCGCGACAGAAAAACAACCGTGATGGAGGATACCAACGATAATATGCAAGTAATCACACCTTATAAGAATGCAGGTAACTTCTACACTGCCCAAATTACTGGTAACCGTCTCCAGGTTTATGAAAAGAATGCTTGGAAGGATATGCAGATCAAAGGAGTCAATATCGGGATGGCCAAGCCCGGAACATGGCCCGGCGAAGGCGGAATTACGGAGGAGGAATATTACCGCTGGCTGGAAATGATCTCAGCTATGAACGCCAACGTGATACGGGTATATACACTGCATCCTCCCGGATTTTATAACGCCCTGAAACGGTTTAATGACTCGCATGAGTCGAAGCTATATGTGATGCAGGGTGTATGGATAGATGAAGAAACGCTGAATTCCACAATGGATGCCTTCCAGCCGGACAGTCTGGAGCCTTTTAAACAAGAAATCGAAAATGTTATTCATGTGATCCATGGAAATGCGGAGCTTCCGCCCAGACCCGGACACGCGAGCGGCAGCTATAAGGCTGATATATCTCCCTATGTGGCCGCCTGGATCCTGGGAATCGAGTGGGATCCTGCCATGGTAAACCAAACGAATCTTGTGAATGCAAGTATCGGGGATTATGCGGGGAAATATGTTTATACGGAGCGTGCAGCTCCTTTTGAAAACTGGCTGGCTAGTATATTTGATCATACTTTGGATTATGAACTGGCTAATTATCATTGGCAGCGGCCCATTAGCTTCACCAACTGGGTGACGACAGATCCTCTGGATCATCCGGCTGAGCCCTCTGACACAGAGGATATGGTGTCGGTGAACCCCGATGTGATTCATTTAAAAGAGGACATTCATACCGGCCAGTTCGCTTCCTATCATGTGTATCCGTATTATCCGGAATTTATGAACTATGAGCCTGCTTATCTGAAATACAAAGATCACCGCGGGGAACTGAATAATTACGCAGCTTACCTGAAAAATCTCAAGAACGCCAACTCTCTTCCCGTCCTTATTGCCGAATTCGGTGTGCCAAGCTCCAGAGGGTTAACGCATGAGAACCCCTTTGGTAAGAACCAGGGGTTCCTCTCCGAAGATGACCAGGGCAGAATCAATGCCGGCTTGTATGAGGATATTGTCTACGCAGGTATGATGGGCGGACTGGTCTTCACCTGGCAGGATGAATGGTTTAAGCGAACCTGGAACACGATGGATTTGGACAACCCGGACAGACGGCCCTATTGGTCCAACGCGCAGACAAACGAGCAGCAATTCGGCCTATTAAGCTTCGACAGGCTCAAAATCCTGGTGGACGGCAGCACGGAGGATTGGGAAGCAAGTGAAACTGCAACTCTTTATGAGAAGGAGTCAGGACCGATTCAATCAGGTGGTGACGGACAGGATGATCAGCGCACATTAAGCAAGGTATTCGCCGCTCATGACGAACGTTATCTTTATTTACGGCTGGATTACAAGGATATGGATAAAGACAATCCCTTTAAGGCTATGAATACAATGATCGCATTCAATACTCTTCAAGGGCAAGGTAACATGGATCTGCCGAAGCATACCGGAGCCAGGGCTGAAGAAGGCATAGACTTCGTGGTTCAGTTTCAAGGGGAAGATTCATCACGGATTGTTGTTGACAGTTACTATGATCTGTTCCAGTTCCAGTATGGAGACCAGCTCACTGAGGCGCTATCTTACCCTATTGCGAAAAATAGCGGCCGCTTCCACCCGATCCGGCTCCCGCTGAATAAAAAAACAACCATTCCCTCCAACGGGCAAGAGTTGCCGTTCACCTTCTACGAGACAGGAAAGCTTATGTACGGCAACGGTAACCCGGAGGCTGAGGATTATAATTCACTGGCTGATTTCTATGTGAACCGGGATAAGGCTATGATCGAGCTGCGGCTGCCCTGGTCCCTGCTTAATATCAAGGACCCGAGCACTCGCGAAATTCATGGAGATGTCTGGAATGGAGGAATGCAGAGCAGCAGCCTTATTGATGGCATAGATATTGCTGTGATCACTTATAAGCCCGGCTCTGACGGGAATGCGGCACCTCTGGAGACTTCTTCCGGCACATTGCGGGTGGCAGACTCTTTTCCGGCAGCCGATATGAGCGGCAAACTCGCCAGCATGTCCCGGTACCAATGGGAATCCTGGGATCTTCCACAGTCGAAAGAAAGACTGAAGCAATCATATTATGTAATTCAGGAGCTCTTCAAAAACGAGTAGATATCCATTAAGTTTCGGCTCGGAAGTTTTCATATTTTCTATTATTTATAGCAAATAGGCACGAATACACATGTATAAAATCGCCTTTTGTCGTATAGTGGAGTTAAAAATTTACAATCTGCAAACTGGGAGCTGACAACCATGACTGAACCCCACCTTCTGATCGCTGACGACGAAGCCGTTCTCCGCTTTTTGATAAGTGAAACACTGGAAAATGAAGGTTATACCATTACTGAAGCGTCTGACGGTAAAGAAGCAATTCAAGTGATTAATGAAACTTCCTTTGATCTTGTCATCCTGGATTATATGATGCCGGAAGTGACTGGTATAGACGTATGATGAAAAGGTCTATGGAAAAAGGATTAGCTGTCAACCTAACCCGGGCAGTATACCGCTTAGTGTACACTTTAGCATTTATAATGATATCCACCAGCTTATTCGTTAATTATCAAGTCCAGCAAAATGGAGCTTCCATGGAGCATAAGCTGGATGAGCTAAACCGGCTGCAGGATGCAGAAACGAACTTCCGCTCGGTTGTTTCCAGCTTTAGAGCTCATTTGGCTTACGGAAGAGATGAATTTCTTGTTGATATACAGACGTACAAGACCCGGTATCATGATTATCTGTCACAGCTGATCACCGACAGCTCAATTGAATCACAGGGTTCAGGGAAATACACTGATCTCCATACCCTCGGTGACGAATACTTTAATCTTCTGGAAACCGGTCTTTCGCTTAAGCAGGCCAATCAGATGGCACAGATCAATGAACTTTCTATCACCAAAATCACTCCACTGGTAGAGACAATCGATAAACAGTTTGAGACATTGGTTCATTCAGAGCGGGAGAACCTCACAAAGCTGACAGATAAAAACAAGAGATTGAATACGCTGCTGCTGTGGGCTCCTCTCATTATGCTGGCTGCAGCTGTTTTATTCGTCTATAGGCTCCGGAATCATCTGCGCAGAACAGTCATATCCCCTATTCAGGAGATGGAGTCTGTGGTCCGGGAGATTGGCGGAGGTCAGTTCAATTACCTGGAGGAAAGCGGGCGTAAGGACGAAGTCGGGCGGCTAGTCACAGGGATCAATATCATGATCTCACAGCTGCAGAACCGTCAGGAGGAGCTGGATCATCATCTGAGTAAATTATCCGAGCAGCATGATGAACTGGAAGCCTTGAATGAAGAAATCATGACCCAGCAAATGGAACGCCAGCGTACACTTGATTTATTGACAGAACGGGAAGCGAAGCTTGAGACGATCACCTCTTATCAAGAGCATCTGACCGGGTTTGCGGAAATAGATACATTCCTGAACAATTCCCTCACCTCCTTAGTTAAGGCACTGCGTCTCGATGCTGTACAGCTGATGATGGGCATAAGCAATGATACCTATGAATGCCTCTACACGCTGGGTTACCCTAAGCCGAGAAACCAGATCATGAGTGACCAGTTATTTGGCCCCGCCCGGCGTGTTATACATGAAAAAAAACCAATCGTAAGAACAAGACCTTTATCCGGAACAGAACGCGGGGTTCACGGTGGATATGAATACGCTTGCGACCAGTATTATCCCTTGTATGATGACACACAAGAGATCGAGGGCTTCCTGCTGCTGACCACCTATGGTGTTAAAGAGCCCTCGCAAGGCAGTCTGGATACAGCCGAAGGTCTTGTCAATCAATTCTTTCTTGCGTTTGTCGCTCAGGTCGCTAATGAGAAACGGCGGAAACAGGCCGAGGAGCTTGAAATTCTGAACAAACAGCTTGGTAGGGAAAAGATGCTTCTGGGTGAGCAACGGGACCGTTTCCGCCGGATTGTCGATTCACTGCATGAGGGGATTATAATTTGTGATTATTCAGGGGAAATATCTTTTGTTAACAAACCGATTACCAAGCTTCTATCCGAGGAGGTCAAAGTCGGTTCCAATATAGAATGGTTGTATGAGAATCCCGATATTAATTTCTCCGTCCGGACAGTGCTGCGCAATCAGATTACACTTGCTTTGGGCGGTTCAATGAGTGACTTCCGGGAATTCCGGGAATTTTTCTCCATCGGCAGTGACAAGCATTTTGAAATTTATCTTAATAATTTGAATGAGCTGAACGAAAAAGATCAATTTTTATTCGTCTTCCGTGACCGCACGGAGGAAGAGGCTGCGGATCGCTTGAAAAATGAATTCGTAAGCATTGTATCCCACGAACTTCGGACTCCTCTCGCGAGTATCATGGGGTTTGTAGAAATTCTATTGAAAAGAGAAGTTCAGCCCGCCAAACGGATAAAGTATCTGGAAACAATTCACAATGAATCCATCCGTCTGTCGAGCCTGATTACCACTTTTCTTGATCTGCAGCGCATGGAGTCAGGAAAGCAGAATTATATTCCTATACCACTGGACCTGCGGAACGTTGCGGACAAAGTCGCGGCTCAGTGGAAAAATACGCAAACTCATCGCATTGTTACCGACTTCCCTGACGAGCCATGTTATATAAAAGGAGATACTGACCGTATCATTCAGGTCCTGCACAATTTGATCAGTAATGCAGTTAAATATTCACCTGGTGCAGATCTCGTCAATCTGCGGATTCGCCCGGAGAATGGGGATTGGGTGATAGATATACAGGATTACGGCCTCGGCATCCCCGATGAGTCCAAGGATCAGTTGTTTAACAAATTCTATCGGGTTGACAACTCCGACCGGCGGCAGATTGGCGGAACGGGTCTGGGTTTGGCAATCGTCAAGGAAATGGTAGAAGGTATGGGCGGAGCCGTATCCTTCCAATCCAAACTCGGCCAAGGCAGCACGTTCAGTGTCAGCTTCAACACCTTCCAGCTGGTACCGCTTAGCGGAAAAATTGTAGTGGTGGAAGATGACGATACCTTGGGCAAGCTGATTGCCGCACCTTTCGAGGAACGGAATTATGAAGTGTATCTTATGGATACGGCCGAAGAGGCCCTGCTGCATCTGAATTATACAGTAGGCCTCCCTCCTCTTCTGTGCATCGTAGATGTGCAGCTTAAAGGCGAGAAATCCGGCTGGGACTTCGTTTCGGGTCTGCTGAATCATGAGTTCTTCCGTTCTACACCTGTCATTGTCTCCTCGGTGTTGGAGCGGCCGGACATCAGCTACTCGGAATATCAATATGGGGCTTATCTCCAGAAGCCGTTTACCGTTGAACGGCTTCTCGAGCTTGGGGAGCAGCTGATTAAGCAATCTAACGGCTCGCCCCGGCTGATCCTGCCTGTCCATAACGAAGAAGAAGTCAAGGCTTCCCTGGAGCAGAACGGGATTGAAGTTGCTGAGTTGAACACCTCGGAGGACTTTATAAAGGTGGATCTTGGACCCGTTACCAAGGGTAACACAGAAAGAGAGGAGAACGATTTTTAGCATGGACAAGTTTCAACAATTATTTTTAAGGAATATGAAAGAAAAACTTGGGGTATTAGCTTCCGCCCCGCTTGTACCTGAAGGCGAAATCTACCGTCTGATTCATTCAATCAAAGGTACAGCCGGAACGATTGGACTCTCAGAATGGTCAGATGCCGCAGAGCAGTTGATCGGACAGCTGAGGGATGATTCGGTACGTGATTGGTCAGATGCCGAACTGGAAGTGTATCTCCAGCCTTTATACACCCTTCTACCCGATGACGAAGCTGAAGCTGACGGTGTAGCAGAAGAAATGGATATAAAGCTGGTTGAGCCTACTTTTCATGAGTCGACCTCCAGTGATCCAATGAAAAAAAGCTTAATTGTGATTGTAGATGACGACCCGGGAATGCTCAGAGTGCTTAAAGAAACGTTAGAAGATTATGGCTGGATGGTTCTGGCCACCCCCCTGCCCTCTAAAGCACTGGAATGGTGTTATGATCTGGAGCCGGATTGTGTGGTTTTAGATATCGTTCTGGAGAACAGCAGCGGTTTTGAATTACTGGACAATATTCGCAGCCGCTGCGAGGAGCGACTGATTCCCACCCTGCTCATGAGCGCCAGAAACGACAAAGCAACGCGGATGAGGAGCTATGCCTCAGGAGCGGATGATTTCATATCCAAACCGTTCGAACTTGACGAATTCGCGGCACGCATCGGCCGGCAGCTCTCCAGAAGGCTAAAGTTGACTTCCATGCTCATGCTCGATGAGCTTACAGGGGCGTATAACAGCCGTTTCTTCAGACAGGAGCTGGAGCGCTGGCGCAGTGCTTCATCAACTACAGGTTCGCCACTTAGTCTGGCGGTTCTCGATATCGATCAGTTCCGTAAATGGAACGCCGACGGCAATTATGATGAAGGGGACCAGCTTCTCCGGTTGTTCTCTTCTTATATCCGCTCCCATCTGCGGGATCAGGATATCTGGGCAAGAGAACGTGCTGACCGTTTTTTGCTGCTGCAGCCTGGTCTGACAGAAGAGGAAGCCGAGCATGTGGCTCAGCGTCTGGTTCAACAGTTTGCCGGATTTCAGTATCAAAAGGACCCGCAGCTGCCCCTTGCCGCGACCTACTCAGCCGGTGTGACGGCAGTCAGCAGCGGGGTGCCCAGCGAAAAAATTCTAGAACAGGCAGCTATGGCCATTGCGGCCTCCAAGGCTGCCGGCGGGGGAATTTGTACCCGATATACCGAAGACCAATCAGGCATCGTGCAGGAACAGCCGCTGCGTCTTGCGGTGATTGACGATGATGATCTGATCCGCAACCTGCTGACAAAACAGCTATCCGATCTCTCCGGGAACCATAATATGGAGATCCGCAAATTCAAGGACGGAGAAGAATTTTTCAGTGATCCCTGGCATTCCATGGGAGGCCGGTATCTCCTTGTGCTGGACCGGATGATGCCGCGGATGAATGGCATGGAGGTTCTGCGCAAACTTCGCAGCGGTGCGGGCCGAGGCGAATATACGATACTAATGCTGACCGGTGTAAATGAGGAACGCGAGATTGCCGAAGCAATTCAGGCCGGGACAGATGATTATTTGACCAAGCCCTTCAGTCTTGTAGAACTTGAAGCCCGCGTTGTTAGGCTTTTGCGGGGGAAGAAGTGATGAACGGCCGTTTTAGTTATCTCCTCCAGTTTATTCAAATTACCGGACTCGTGCTTTTAATCATACTGGTTGGTCTACTAATGTACTTATCCATACGCAAAGCAATGAATAACAAGCATAACGCCCGTTATAACCGCCGTCTTCAACAACTGCTGGGAACAGATTCTGGCTTGCAGGTTTTTCTGGAAACGGGTGTAGAACCTCGCCTGCTTAATGTCAGTGTGAACCGCCGCTCACCTATTTTCGAAGCGCTGCGTGTACGCCTGTCCATAAGCAGAACGGAGCTTGAAAGATCCCGGATTTACGAATACGCACGCAATCATTTTCATGATTATTATGCAATACTGCTGAAGAAGCGCCGGTGGAGTACACGTGTCAACGCACTGCTGGAGCTGGAGCTCTTTCGCATGGATTCCCTGCGGGAAGAGCTTGTGGAGCTGCTAGGCAAACGAAAGCTTTCAGATACCGAGAAATTTCTGATCCTGCGGATTTTCGCCAGCTTTCAGATGAAAGAGCTTCTGCCCTTTCTACAAGATGAAGCTTCTTCCTTGTCGGAGTCGCAGCTGCTTCAGCTGCTTTTACCGCTTCAGTCCTCTATGCAAGAAGTAATCCTGACTGAATTCTCGGCTTATCCCTTAAGATTGCAGTGTGCCATGGTTGATGCTCTTCGTCTGCGTAATGAGCGCTCGGCTCCGGTACTTACTCTTCTGGAGTCACTACTCGGCAGTGAGGAGCCTACCCTTCGCCTGCGTGCAATCAATGCGATTGCGAACTTTGGATACATTAGTCCTGAAAGCGAAAGCAAGCTGGTAGCGTCTATCCTGCAACCGCAAACCGATTATTCCTGGAATGAGCGGCAAGCGCTGGCCCGGCTGATGGGCAGCATTCGCGAGGAACATTTTATTCCGATTCTGCTGAAGTTCCTGGGTGATGAGTCGTATCCTGTCCGGCAGACGGCCAGTGATTCGCTTTCCCGTTACAAATCAGGAGAAGAACAGCTGCAGAGCGCCGCTCTTCATCATCCGGACCGTTTTGCGAGAGAAATGGCGGAAGAAACGCTGGAAAGGAAACGATATGAAGGAGTCTTTCATTGAGGTAGTTTATAAAATGCTGGACAGCTTATCCTACGGGCTGGTGTTCTATGTTGCTTTTATAACCCTGGTCTACATCACACTGTTTTTTATAGCCGCTGGAAAGCTGTTCCGGGAGAAAGATATCAAGCCGATACAATACGACAAGCTTCTAAGCAGCGAGCTGGCGCCTCCCCTTTCCATCCTGGTTCCCGCTTATAACGAAGAATTAAATATTGTCTGGAGCGTCCGGTCACTCCTCGGAATAAATTACAAGCAGTTTGAAATCATTGTCATTAATGATGGTTCTAAGGATTCAACGGCACAAAGCTTAATCTCAGAATTTCAAATGGTGGAAGTTAAAAGCAAGGTGCAGTGGTCAGGCCTCGGACGGGAAACCAAGCCTATCCGCGGCATCTACCGTTCCCTCCAGCATCATAATCTGGTGCTTGTCGACAAGGAAAACGGCGGAAAGGCGGATGCTCTCAATGTGGGCATCAATGTATGCCAATATCCGTATTTTGCATCCCTGGACGGCGATACCGTGCTGGATACAGATGCCTTCATCAAGATAATGAAGCCAGTGATGGACGCACTCCCGGGAGAAGAAATAGTCGCCACCGGAGGCAGCGTCGGCATTGCTAACGGGAGTTATGTCGACAGCGGGCATCTCAGCAGCGATAATGTCCTTCTTTCCAGGAAACCGCTGGTTATCATGCAGGTTATCGAATATTTGCGGGCTTTTTTAATGGGTCGGGTCGGACTAAGCCGGTTCAACCTTCTGCTTATCGTTTCCGGTGCTTTTGGCGTATTCAAGAAAGACTGGGTCATTGAAGCTGGCGGCTATGAACCGGGGACGATCGGTGAAGATATGGAGCTGATTGTTCGGCTGCACCGGCGTATTAAGGAGAAGAAAAGTAAAGCAAGAATCGTATATGTACCGGACCCCGTCTGCTGGACGGAAGCACCGGAGAGCGTTAAGGTTCTTCACCGCCAGCGTACACGCTGGCACAGGGGCCTTTTTGAAAGCCTGTGGAAGCACAAAGTGATGCTTTTGAATCCGCGCTACGGAAGAATCGGAATGGTCGCCATGCCGTATTTTGTATTCGTTGAATTGCTGGGTCCGGTGGTTGAGGTGCTCGGAATGCTTACAGTAGTGCTGGGTATTTTTCTCCATGTAGTTAACACCCAAATTAGTCTGGCTTTGTTCCTGGTGATGGTAATTTACGGCTCGCTGTTATCCGTCGGGGCTGTCTTATTTGAGCAGTGGATCGTTGGCCGGTACAATAAGGTCGCTGATTTATTCCGCATGTTCATTTATGCCCTCTCTGAGGCATTTTGGTTCCGCCCCCTCATGACAGCCTGGCGTTTTAAGGGACTGTTCCAAGGGATACGCGGCAAACAGCATCAGTGGGGTGATATGGTTCGCGGCAATGTCATGAACTCCAAGAAACCGGGAGCATAAACGTGAAATGCAAAGCATAATGCTTCAAACAAAAACGGATACATTGTCCTTACATAGGAGTGTACCCGTTTTTTTAGTGAACAATAGACTTTCATACCGCAATTTAAGTGGACAATCCATCCAGCATCCCCAGCAGCTTCTGGTATTGATCTATGGTCTCCTTATCTTCTACTCTAAAACCGGATTTATAAAATATGATATCCCCCGTGCCATGATCCAGCTGATCGTTCGCTTCAAGGATCCGTTTCAGGTTCTTTGCGGTTCCAACACTGCCTGAAATAAAATCTGTATTCTCAGGAAACAGTTTTATAAGTTCATTGGTGAAATACGGAAAATGCGTACAGCCTAATACAACAGTCCCGTACTGGCATAATTCAAACCTGGATAATTCATCCTTTAGATAGCCGATAACCTGCTCTTCGTTAAACTCATATTTCTCAGCAAACTCTACCAGCCCCGGAAGTGCCAGACAGTCGACGATATCCTGATGATCCAGACGCTTCACCAGATTATTGAATTTCTCCTCTTTCAGTGTAAGGTTCGTTGCCAGTACCAGCACTTTTTTCCGGTTAAGCTCCCACTTTTGCACAGCGGGTTTGACGGCAGGCTCTATACCCAGAATCGGAAAGTCATATTTCTCACGGAGCTCCTCTATCGCAATACTGGTCGCAGTATTACAAGCAATCACCTGAGCCTTTACACCCTGCGCAGCAATAAAATCAACAGCATTAAATATATAATCTTTTACTTCTTCCTTGGGTTTCTCCCCATAAGGCAGATGCACGGTATCTGCATAAAAGATGTAATCCTCATTAGGCAGGAGCTGCAACGCTTGATGAAGTACAGTAATTCCACCGATCCCGGAATCAAAAAATCCTATCCGCATCATTTCACTCTTCTCTATATGTTGTGTGTTCTATTTTAACATGTTGCTGTTGTCTGTACCATTTTCAGTGCCTAAAGTAGTCAAAGCAGCAAATACCCTGATAGGCAGAGTGATTGCTGCTTTGCTGTCTCTCTTATTGTATTACCCTTATTTCAAATACGTTCCGGTCTCACCTATTCCGCCGCTGCCATTTAGAACATACACCCGTGCATTCCCTTTTCCGGAGCAGGTCAATGTAATTGTGCCGTTGGTAACCGTCTTACTGTCACCTGTCACTGCATCCACATAGGTTCCGTTCGGAATACCGCTAAATGTGGCATTGCCCGAAATGGTAACAAGCGCAAAGCTGTCTATACCTTTGGAGGTATCTGTATATCTTCTTTTAAAAGCTAATTCACCACTAACGTTCTCCGTGGAATATTGGCCCTTTTGCAGCGCCGGCACGGCTCTACGGATCAGATTAAGCTGCCGGATGTGCTTGGCCAGCGGATAATTGAGCGATTCAGCTAGCGTACCAGTTGCGTTTGTGAATTTTCCGAAATCCTGTACCGTCACACTGCCTTCAATGTGGTCGCCATAGTATGCACGGCCGGTTGTGCTGAGCGGCGCATTCGGGCCAGGATCAATAACTTTACCTTTCTGGAATTCGATTTCGGATCCATAGAATATGGCCGGGATGCCCCGGAAGGTGAACATCAGCGCCAGATTCTCGGCCCAAGTGTCCTGCGTTCCGGCGAATCTTTGATTCTCCGGTGCCTGGTCAGGTGCATAGTCATGGGAGTCCACATAGGTCACATTCCAGGTAGCATCGTTATAATATTGATCACCGCTCCGCATACTGAAGGCTTCCTGCGCAGACTTGAATGCCCAGTGCATCGGGAAATCTATGACATCCATGCCTGATTTCATGGAAAAATCCGGAGCATGATACATATTGCCGATCAGAAAAGCATTGTTTGAGATTGGCTGCCCTGCGGTTGTTGAATTGTCCGCCCATTCCTGCTCGACAGACAGCTTGTTGGAAGCGTAATCATTTTGACCGTCGCCAGGGTACGATTTCGCAGATTTCCAGGTATAGAATGGCGTTGAAATCGCCGGAATTCCACTGTTCCAGACATCTCTATACCGGGTAGCCACTTCACCGAAGATGAAGAAGTTGGAACCGCCTCTGGCTTTCCAGGCAGGTACGAAATACTTATTGAATATATAACGGCTTACATGCTTCACGGTATCCACGCGGAAGGCATCTACGCCCATGTCGATATACTGGTTATAGCTGTCGATCAGATACTGATTTACAACAGGGTTCTCGGTGTTGAGATCCACACAGTCACCAGCAATCTGCCCGGTCTGTACCGTATATGATTCCCAGGAGAGGCTTTTCTCGGTGTGGTAGATGTTATTGTTGGCCTCTGCCGTTTTCATAAGTGCTAGTCTCGCCTGATACTGCTGGTCGGGTGTCATAGTGTCGTAATTGGCCGGCAGCTTATCCGTAATTTTGAGCAGATTAGCGATCGTATCTGCCTTAGTGGCATCCTTCTTGAACATCGGGAACAGATTCTCTTCTCCGAAGTTACCGGTATGATTGACGACAATGTCCTGGATGACCTTAATTCCTCGGGCATGGGCGGCGGTGATCAGATCCTGGTAGGACGCTCCGGCCGACTCATATCTTGGATCGACTTTGGCAAAATTGATCGCATGGTAGCCATGATAATCATAACCGCTGGCATTCTGAACTACCGGAGTAATCCATATGGCGCTGAAGCCGAGCGCTTTGATGTAATCGAGCTTTTGAATCAGCCCTTTGAAATCCCCTCTCCAGGCCGGATCCGAATCCGGATTCCCTGCTTTGGCATCATCCCAGGCATGTACGTTATTACTGGTATCACCATCGTAGAAGCGGGAAGTGATCACGAAGTAAATGGAATCTTCCCGGAAGTCCCCTTTATTGCCGATACTGTACACAAAGCTTTGGTTGGTACGGTTACCGGCTGCGTCGATTACAAGGAACTTTAAGGTTGTGGTCTTGGAAATCAGAATTGATGGTCCGGTCAAACCAGCCAACGCATTCCCGGAAATATATACTTTAGAGCCCGAAGTCGGTTCTGTACCATTATCAGTATAATATGCTGTAGTAGTGGCAGCTTTGTTGTCTTTGATATTGAAAGAGACGGTAACTGCTGAGGTGGATTGCCCTACCGGCAAATTCGCTGTAATGGTTGGAGCCTGCAGGTCGGCATTCAGATCAATTACATAGGCAAAAGACGCCACGCTGCCTGCTTGGCCACTGATATTCACCCCAAAAGCCTTGATCGTCAAGGAGGAGGACACTTGAATAGGTGCTGTGTACAAAGCTGATGCTGTCGTCGGGGTAGTACCATCGGTTGTATAGTATATTTTATCTCCGCTGTTGCTGCTGGAAAGTGCAACCGTTTGTGCGGAATCGTATGTTTTTGGAGCAGGTGAAACTGTAATTACCGGTATCTTAGGCGCTTCCGGATTGGTGTCATACCAGACATTATCTGTGTAATACCAGCTCTCCTTAATCGTCCGCGCCAAGTCGGCTGTCTGTTTGCCATTGCTGTCGTTGAAAATTAGGCTTGTGCCTGCTGCGCCGGCTATCGTGTAGCTGTACCAGTCATTTCCGTCTACATTCATGAGAATTCCCGGCCATGCCCCACTGACCGGCACCGTTGCCGGATTCAAATTCCAGTAATGAATGCGGACCGCTGAATTCCATGTTGAAGGCTTTTTAAAATGAACCGTAATGCCGGTCGCCGTGGATGTTGGCGTCGGTGATACGGTAGCTGTCGGTGTCACAGTAGGTGTCGCAGTTGGTGTGGCTGTTGGAGTGGCTGTTGGAGTTACAGTTGGTGTGATTGTGGGTGTAGGTGTAGGAGTTACAGTTGGAGTTACAGTTGCTGTTGGTGTAGGTGTTGGAGAAGTTCCGGGCAGAACAATTACATAATCAATATTAATATTTCCGCTGTCGGCAGTATCGTATTTATAGGCAATCGTATTATTGCCTGCCAGCAGGGTAAGTGCTTCCGTCTGGTCAGACCAGGTATCCCAATTGGCCAGATTAGCCAAGGTGGTTTGTTTTACCTTTGTGCCGTTAACATAAACAGATAGAGTCCTGGCACTGCCAGAAGCGTTAGCGTAGTGCAGGGTTGCATTATATACTCCTGCTGCTGAAGCCTGCACATTGAAGGTGGAAGACGCTCCGCTTGCTGTGTATCCGTCCACAAAGCCGGTTCCGGAATAACCGGTATGATTAGTATTTACTTTGGCGCCGCCTGACAGAGCTGCACTTTCCGCTTCGTACTTCCCGGCGGAAGGGATAATGACAGACCAGTTCTTCCCGCTGTTATTGTCCCAGCTGTCAGTCGGAGCAGTAATATGATAGCAATACGTTAATGTAGCACCTTCGGCAACAGTGATGTTGGCCGTGAAGGTTGTCCCGCTCTTGGTCATGACTGTATCCGTAAGCGTCGTCCAGTTGCTTGTAGTCCAATGCAAAGTTACAGCAGTTGCTGTGGTATTGGTGTATGTGACTGTATAATTAGTATTATTGGCCGAAGCTCCTCCGGATGTCCCGAACAAGCCGAAGCACAGTGCAAAAATAATCAACCAAGAAAGAAACCGCCTCGTTTTATTTCTCACCAAATAAACTACCTCCTCATCGAATGTGAATCGATTTTAATTGCGCAAACGTTTGCAAAAATAAGAACAAAAGAACAATTACGCATTGACGTTGTAGTATAACCACCCCCAGGGTCCGACGGAAAAGATTCATTGTATGCGTTTACAAAACAAGATTTACATAAGGTGATAAGACGCTTCATCTTGTCCAATGAATTTTTCTTGATTCTGATTATAGTCTCCCGCCTTTTCCCGGTCAATGGATCTTTTGAGCTATAATCACAATTATTTATCTAGATAATACTCACTCATTCTAATGATTAGGCACGTAGAAACCGGTTTCCTGTTTTTTTCAGAAAAACTTTGAAGTACATACATTTCCGCAGAAAATAGTCGTCTGGTATATAGCAATATAACGTTATAATCCTTGTCATTTAACTAAAAGAGGAGTTCTATTGAACCCCTCCGTTCTTCCTATTTAACGCCCAAGCAAATCAATTGTTGATCGTCAGACTAAACCCTGACTGAATGTAATTCAGACCCGGATAAGCAATGTTGCTGGTGATGAGATTATTAAAGGCAGCTGATCCATTTCCGGTGTAGGTGTAGATAGCGGCACCTTTATGCGGCCCGGAGAAACGTGATGTGGTGATACCGTCAAGTCCTGTACCATTAATATTAATGTTGTTAAATACAATATTCTCAAAACCGCCTCCGTATCCGAACTGAATTGCATCACGCTGGGTATTGATGATATCAATATTGCTGAAGGTTACATTTTTGATGGCATCATTGGAAGCTTCCAGGTCTATCGCACCGCGTTCACCGCCGTACAGGTCCTTGCTGGTGCCGCTGTTTATGATCGTCGTATCCGAGAACACAACACCGGTATTATTCTGGAAATGATAGCCCGGGAAGACCGTGTTCATCCGGATGCCGGAACCGCCTACCGTATCAATAATGTAGTTATGGTCTGCCTTGTGGCCGCTTCCGCCAAAAAAAGCTATGGCTGCTGCACGCCAGTTATTTTCAATCGTGTTATACGAAAATATGTTGTTTACTCCCGCCGGTGCACCGTTAGTGTTACTGGTCCAAACTGCAAGCCCATCATCTCCATTGTTACGGATGCTGCTGTTACGCACAACCGAGTTGCTGGTACCCTGGGAAAAGTTGATGCCGTCGGCCAGATTATTACGGATACGGCTGTTCTCAACAACCAACCCGCTGGCATAAATCGCCGGGGTATGCGCATAGTCCCCGACCCACATTCCACATTCAAAATGCTCCACCCAGACATCATGGATAACCGAATTGGTCCCGAAATTGTCCATAAAGCCTTTATAGATTGCATTTTGTCCGTAACGGGAACGTAGGTTCGAGTTCATGTAGACGTTGCTGAAATCCAGCTTGCCGGTAACCCGCAGTGAGATACCTCCACCCGCCGCATTAGGATTTGTAAATTGAATATTGGTGTGCCAAAACCCGGCTCCGGTAATTGTGATGTTATTGATTTTATTGCTGACCGAGCCGATTTCCCACATGCCGCTTAAGTTGAAGGTGCCCTCCGGGATATAAAGACTTTTACCGGCTGCAACCGCTGCAGTAACGGCTGCTCTGAAGGCAGCCAGATCATCCTGTCCATCGTTCGCAACAGCACCGTGGTCAGTCACGGATACCGAATTTGCCGGACGGACAGTTGCCGCAGGAACCGGTTCGATCTCCAGGAAATCTACCCCATATTCGTTGCTGTCCCCATTGTTCTTCTGGATGCGGATGGTATCGCCGGCTTTGAGTGCAGTATCCAGCTTGAAGTGTATTTCATCAAAACGGAACAGCGGACGTCCGGCACTTGGAGCATCACCCGGCATATCGCCCGAGAAATACTGCCAGCTGTAGTATGAAGTCAGAGATACGGTTTTAACCTTACTGCCGTTAACATACACATCCAGCGAACCATTCAGGCCCATTCCGTCTGCCGAATCCGGCATCGTGTAGCGCATGGTAACCCCTGCCCCGCCCTGACCGGATCTTACCGTCCATTCAGCGTAAGCGCCGTTTGACGGGAGCGCGATATACTTCTGCCCGGAAGCTTCCGAAGCGGTCAGTGACTGGTCGAAGGTGGGTGCTGTTCGGAGTGTTGCCGCTCCGCCTCTTACGGCATCATCGGTATCATACCGGCTGTAAGGCACACTTGCTCCACGCAAAGCGTAGACCACCAGATTTGTGGTATTTACATTATTGCTCTGTTTTGAGGCTACTTCGTTGGTATCTGCTGTAACGGTCGTAGTCACCGTGTAGTTCCCATTCACCGCTGTCCATGTTCCAGGGATAGCAACGTTAACCGATGCACCCGCTGCAATTGTACCGTTATATGCACCGTTAAATGTCTGCAGGACTGTTCCCGCAGAATTTTTAAGGACTACAGTAATGGCATGAGCACCGCCGGCAGAGGCAACGGTACCCTGATTTTTGAGGTTTACCGTAAAGCTTACACTGTTATTGGCCACCGGGGTCCCGGGGCTCCAGGATGTTGTCCCCACCAGATCGGAGCTTGCTACCGGACTCACTACTAGCGAAGAGGTGTGGTTGTAGCTGTTATTGGCATCGTTCTGTTCGATAACCGAGTTGTTCTCATCCACCTTGGCAGTGATCGAATAGCTGGCTGCGGCTTTAGTCCCGGCATTCAGCGATACCGTTGCAGATGCCCCGGCAGCAAGTGTGCCCACGGAAGCCGAGCCTGCGAGTTCACTGTTCAAGTAGAAATTAACGGTGGTCGCTGGAGATGCTGCGCTACCGCTATTTTTGACAACTGCATTCAGCGTCATTGCACTGGATTCATCCGGAGCTGACGGTGTCCAGGACATCCCGGTAATCGTCAAGTCAGGATTGGATGCCGGGGTGCCATAAACCTGGAATTCGGCGATTTGGCCGGCCGGAGCCCCGCTGTTCGAAGTAATGTTCAGCTGCAGTCGTTTCACAGTTGCCGTTACCGGAATAGTAACTGTGTTGCCAGTGCCCGGATTAAAGGTATACACCTGTGCGGATACCAGATTGCTAAAGGTTGTTGTCGTCTGGTTATGGCCGAGCACTTGAATGGTTTGAGTACGCGTTCCCCATTCGGTTGCCGGATTCAGCTTCAGGACTATGGATGAAATATTCTGATTGGCCCCAAAATCAAGGAGTAACGTACTTGGGTTTGCACTGCCCTCCCAATAAGTGGCGGTGTTGTTGTCATTCGCGTTCGTGGCGACGTAGGTCTGAGTATACGAGGAAGCTGTGATAGTAGCGCCGATAGCGATGTTTCCGCCTGGTGAAGCTGTTGGAGATGCCGAAGGTGTCGGTGTGACAGTTGCAGTCGGTGTCGGGGATGGAGCCGTTGTTGGAGTTGGAGTTACCGTTGGAGTGGCTGTCGGAGTTGCTGTCGGCACTGGTGTCGGTGTCGCTGCGGAAGTACCATAGATCTCAATTTCAGAGAACTGCGCCGCCGGCCAGCCTGTATTGGCTGTCACGTTCAGCCGGACATAGCGGGTGCTTGCTGCGCTGAAATTAATGGTGACGGTGTTCCCTCCAACCGAAGGGTTAAACACGTAGGCTGAGCTGCCGACAATATTGGTGAAAGACGAGCCGTCTGTACTGCCTTGAACTGCCAGTGTTTGTGTCCGCGATTCCCAGGCGGCCGGCAGCTTTAATACGATCTGGTCGATGCTTGTATTCGCTCCCAGATCAACCTGAATCCACTGGGGAAACGCGCTGTTCGTACTCTCCCAGTAGGTGCCTTGATTACCGTCTTTTACATTATTCGGTTCATACGTCTGTGATTGGCCGCTTGCAGTGATACTTTTACCCAGTGTCAGATTCGGCCCGCCGGCTGCAAACACGTTTCCGAAGGTTCCGGCAGCGAGATACAAGCTTGAGATCAGCATAGCCGCTATTAGAGACCATACGACATACTTGTTGCGCATTATAATCCTCCTCAGCAATGTATGGATAGTAATGGGTTAGAAGTAACTACCGATCCTCCTTTCCATGAAATACACACTCATTATAGAGACTGATCAGTCCCGGCTATAAGAGGTATTTCTACGAAAAAGATAGGTATTCCCATGTTCTTTGCAATAAAATCACAACATCGTCTTTGTGCAGAAGGATTACTGAGCAATCTATTATCTCTTTTCCGGATATTTGTTCAAATTTTAATTTGTCTCTTTAGATTAGCCTTATAATTTACGATATAAATAACGTAGATTTTAAACATCCAGAGATGAGAGAGAGTTGTTGTCGTGATGAGCTACTTGGCGAATCAGAAAGTATCAGTGAAAATTATGGGTTTAGTCGGGTTGTCGATTTTTTTTATGATTCTGATCGGATATTCAGGACTTCACTACCTTAATAAGATTAATGGTAACGCAAAGCAGATGTACCAGCACTATATGGTTCCAAATGAGCTGCTAAATCAGATTATTATCAACAACGCCCAGATTAACGCTCTACAGCTGGAACTGATGATACCCTCTAACCAAACTGTCGCCAGGCAAAAGGAAATCAATGACTCGATTGGCTCCATCATCACCGGCAGTATTGCCGCCCAGAAGCAGATTGAAGGCATCGGTATGGCTGGCGATGTGAAGCAGCAATATGATACCTTCAAAGGCATGATTGCCAAGAGCAACGAAGCCCGCGATCAGATGTTGGGCAAGCTTGAAGCTAACCAGACGGCAGAGGCTTACACTGTATTTGCTAAGCAGTTGTCACCTATCCGCACCGACATTATGAATATCCTAATATCCATCAAGAAGCTGAATCAGGCCTCTGCTGCCGAGCTTAATCATAACAATAAAAATGATGCTTCAGCGAGTCAACTCAATTTGTTCGTACTGTTGGCTGCATCTGTAGCGGTATGCGGAACCATTAGTTTGCTGCTCTCCCGCATGATTACCCGCCCCTTGAACAGACTGAAATCGCTGATGCAGGACGCCCAGAACGGGAATCTTTCTGTAAAAGGCAGCTATAAATCCACGGATGAGATTGGCGTGTTGACTATCGGCTTCAATGATATGATTGCCGGACTCCGGGCAATTATAGCGAGGATCGGCGAACATTCCCAGATGCTCTCGGCAAGCTCTGAGGAGCTGCTCGCCAGCTCCATGCAGACCAGTGCCGCCAGCAGCCATATCGCTGAAGAAATTCAAGCGGTAGCAGATGGCTCGGTTATGCAGCTCAGCGGTTCACAGGAATGCAGCCGGGCCATGGATGAGGTTGCTACCGGAATTCAACGGGTTGCCGAATCCGCATCTGATGTTTCCAGCATTGCCAGCTATACCACTGAACAGGCCGTGCTGGGCAGCGGGAAAATCACCACGGTCAGCGGCCAGCTGGACACCATTCTGAGCACCTCCCAGGCATCTGCGGCCGTGATCAAGAAATTGGATAGTCATTCACAGGAGATCGGTACAATCGTGGGCCTGATCAGCGGGATTGCTGGGCAGACGAATCTCCTGGCGCTTAATGCTTCCATTGAAGCTGCACGCGCCGGAGAGCATGGACGTGGGTTTGCTGTTGTGGCTACAGAAGTGCGTAAATTAGCTGAACAGTCTAATCAATCCTCTGGTCAAATTGCCTCTATTTTGACGGAAATTCAGACGCTGGTACTGGAAGCCGCCCAAATGATGGACAAGGAAAGCACAGAGATCCAGGCAGGTCTTACGGGCATGCACGAAGCGAAGCAGACGTTTGAGCAGATTGTCGGCTACATTCAGGAATTAAACCAGCAGCTAGAGGAAGTATCAGCCGCTTCCCAGCAAATCTCAGCAAGCTCTGAAGAAGTTAGCGCCTCCCTTCAGGTCACTAGTGAAATCGCAGGTTCTTCCTTAAATAAAACGCAAAATGTCGCAGCCGCTTCCGAGCAGCAGCTGGCGACGATGTTAGAGGTAGAAGGTGCTGTGAAGTCACTTTCGGGGATGGCCGAAGAATTGCAGGAGTTGTCCTCAAAATTTAGAATTTAATTTTCACATCTTAACGAAAGAGCCGCCATACCTGCGGCTCTTTTTGGGCTGTTGCATATAATCTTTCCGAAGAATGGAAATACTAACCAACACTCCATGGGTTGACTGTTCCTGCATTAAAGTTTAAATTTAAATTGTTAATATGTATTAACCATTAAAATATTTAAAGTATTTTTTATAATTACTGAGGTGATACCTACTGGATAAACACGATCAGCTCTCTGATTTAATCAGCCGGCACATGATGACACTGGTGGCAAGCTACGCGAAGCTGCTGGATAACAACCTGACAGCCCCGCAGTATTTCATTCTGCAGACACTGGCGAAGCAAGATCTGCAGACCAGCTCCTATTTTGCCGGAGCACTGGATGTAACCCTCTCAGCCATTACCAACCTAAGCAGCAAGCTGGTTCAGAAAGGTTATATTGAGCGGGTCATTTCTGAAACGGACAGGCGCCAGGTACTGCTGAAGATTACCGAACAAGGCCGTGAAGTCGAACAGAGCATGATGGACCGCTACCGTCAGCTGACCGCAGGGTTATGGGATGAATTGAATGAAACAGAACTGGATCTGATGATTAGCTCCTATCAAAAGATGATTGCGCATCTGGAACACACGATAAATGGAACCAAATTACAACCTCAGGGGGAATAATGTCATGGGAAGATTAGAACATAAGGTAGCAATTATCACTGGAGCAGCTGGCGGTATGGGGAAAGCAGACGCCCTGCTATTCGCCAAAGAAGGCGCTAAGGTTGTCGTTACAGACCTTCAGGAAGTGAAGCTTCAGGAGGTCGTGTCGGAGATTAGGGCTAACGGTGGCAAGGCCATCGGGCTGAAGCAAAATGTCACCTCTGAAGAGGATTGGGCCCTGGTCGTAGAGGAAACACTTCGCGCTTACGGCCAGATCAATATTCTGGTCAACAATGCCGGCGTCTCCGACCCTACAACATTCATGGACCAGACCGTAGAGCGCTGGGAGCGGACGATGAGTATTAATGTTACCAGTATTTTCATCGGTCAAAAAGCGGTGATCCCGCACATGATCGCAGCCGGAGGCGGCTCCATTGTTAACATCTCTTCGATCGCCGGACTGACCGGCGGCAGCGGTGCAGGACCTTACACTGCCAGCAAAGGTGCTGTCCGTATGCTGACCAAAGCTACGGCAGTCGACTATGCTAAGCATAACATCCGCGCGAACTCGATCCATCCCGGTTATATTGAAACGCCAATGACTGAGGATCTGCTGAAGGATGAGACAATGAAGCAGTGGTTCTACGCACAGACTCCGTTGATGCGGCTAGGTACAGCGGATGATATCGCCAAAGGTGTACTGTTCCTGGCTTCAGATGATTCCTCATACATTACAGGTGTTGAACTGCCGATCGATGGCGGTTATTACGCCAAATAAGCTGGAGTATTTCTCCATTACAAATGCGGCAGGACCAGACGAAAAGTTTCGTCCATCCTGCCGCCTTTTTATTGTTAAATCCAGCTATACCGCCAGATGCACGGATCCATCCTCGTAGATATCCACTCTTTGCGCGCAGAGCAGCATCCCTAGCCCGTTCGCTGTCCCTTTTTCACGGATATCCCTTTGCCGGCGTTCCCAGATCTCCCGGTCATGAATAATGTCGTACTGGTAATAGTTTTCGGTGCCCGCTGCTTCCATCACCTCGACAAAGATAAAGTTATCCAGGAACAATGTGCGGAACCAGTCCGCTGCCTCCGGATGGGAACTAAACTTAGGGAGATCCTGCTCAAAGCGCTCCGGCAAATAACGCTGCTTCAACCTGCCGATCCTTATGTAATACTCTTCCAGATTATCAGATGTAATCATAGATTATCCCCCTTGTGATGAAATTTGCATAAAAATATCATATTTAAGGCATAGCGCCTATGACATTGTGCATTCCATCAATCAATCTGGTCTGTCTTCTCTCACTTGGAAATCTATAAAGCCAACGCTACGCTCCTACAATTCCAAAATTCCGTAAATTAGACATTAGGATTTATTATTGTAGTAGAGGGATGATGTAGTTTGAAATTCACTTACTCTTAAGGCGGGGGACACATGGAGAAGCAAAAGTTAATCCGTATCTTTGATAAGCAAGCAAACCAATATGAGAAAAAAAGAGAAGATGCCAATCAGAAGCGTTGGCGCCAGCATCTTATAAGTCATGCAAAGGGCGAGGTGCTTGAGCTTGCTGTAGGAGCAGGCGCAAATTTCCCATACTATCCCCGGGGGATTAAGGTTACCGCAACTGATTTCAGCGAAGCGATGCTGGAAAAAGCAAAACAGGCGGCAAAACATTATCAGATAGATAGTGATTTCATCTGTTCGGATATTGAAGAAATGAGCTTTCCGGATCAATCATTCGATACAATTGTTTCAACATTATCCTTTTGCAGTTATAATCACCCATTAATGGTGTTGGAAAAAATCAGCCGCTGGTGTAAACCGGATGGGCAAATCCTTTTCCTGGAACATGGGGTCAGCTCGAATCCTGCAGTATCTACTGTTCAAAAAGTATTTAATCCGCTTTTATACCGTGTTTATGGATGTCACCATACAAGAAATATTGTCGGACTGATTCAAGAGTCAGGTCTCATCATTCATAAGGTGGACAGCTACTGGATGGGCATGGTTCATCTGATTTGGGCGCAGCCGAGACAGCAGCTTCTTGATTAAAGTAACGGAGACCATTAGTTATTAGACCAATAACCCCCGCAGAGTACCTGAGGGGGGTTATTGGTTGTTATATCATCTCAGCAAACGCAGCCCGCTAAGAATTACTGCCAGCGTACTTCCCTCATGGCTGACCACACCGGAGGGCAGATTCAGTCCTCCCCAGAAGTTCGATACAACAAGGATCAGAATCACTGCAAGCGCGAATGAAATAGTATGTGATTTTTGTCCCACACATCTCCCGATACCTGGAAAGAGATTGAACTAATCCGTATCTTGCTTTTCCTTGCGGACTATTGTAGCGTGATAGTAGTTATTTTTGGGCAAAGCATGTTTTCACAGGAGGCGCTCATGAATTTTGAGCATTATTATTTCGCCGCAGGATTCAATTCGGTACCGGATGAGCTTGATCTCGCTGTACTGTTCAGCGGGGAAGGTAAACCTTACCCGGGGCATAAAATGGGACCGGCGGTGCATGATTACTATCTGATCCATACGGTATTGGCAGGAGAGGGCTTCTTTCAGTGCGGTAATATCTCGCAAAAATGCCGCAGTGGCGACACCTTTGTCATTTTCCCAGGTGCTCTGTTCAGCTACCAGGCGGATGACACTGTACCTTGGCACTATGTCTGGATTGCCCTGCAAGGCAACTCCGTAGCCGCTCTGCTCTCCGATGCCGGAATTACCAAGGAACGGCCGCTGCTGCATGCTGAGAATGTAGATGAACTGACCAGTCTATACGAACGGACCCGCCAGTCCTTCCAGCAATCCCCCTATCCGCGTCTGGAGAGCCTGGAGGCTTCAGGCTGGGCACGCCTGCTGCTCCATCAATTCGGGCTCAGCAATCTGGAGGTGCTGCCGGCCCGCCCTCAAGAGATGCCGGAGATGATTGACCGGCAGATTGACCAGGCTATCCGCTGGATCTCGCTGCAATTCCACCAGCAGATCAGCATCGACCAGATCGCCGTAACACTCGGTTACCACCGGGCACATCTATCCAAGGCTTTTAAGCAAAGGACTGGCCTGTCTCCTAAGCAGTATTTGCTCAAAATGCGGATGGACAAAGCGAAAGGGCTGCTAGAAGGTACGCTAAGCATCGATCAGGTCGCTTCCTCTGTCGGCTTTAACGACGCCCTATATTTCTCCAAGCAGTTCCGTAAATATTTCGGCATACCGCCAAGTGAATACCGGGCAGCCCTGCGGAGCAACAATTAAGCGGCGGATTCCCTGAACACAAAACCCCTGCCGGACTTCCGCAGGGGTTTTGTATCGACAGAATAAACAGACAATCCGGGGACAAAATCCCAAGCTCTTTAATGCATTGCTTTGTCTAAAATAGAACGGACAAACTCCGTTTTACCTTCTGTGTAGGCCTCTCTGTCATATCGGTATTGCCGTGCCAGGGAGAGCTTTACCTGTTCGTATTCTTCCACCGCAGAAGGATGGGTCCGAAGATAGTCACGAAAGGCGATATGCTCCAGATAGCCTTTACCGTCCTGCGGGCATACATAGAGATGGTAGTTCATGAATCCGTCATCCGCCGTGCGCTCAAAAACCTCCCTGCCTTCGATTCCCTGATTTCCGCGATGCCTATAACCATACTGCTGAAACCGTTCAATGATTTCCGGCAATACGGTATAGCTCTCCATCACCAGATCCAGATCAATGATCGGTTTGGCGGATAAGCCTTCAACAGAAGTACTTCCAACATGTTCCACAGAGAGGATCAGATCGCCGACCATCTCCAGCATCCGCTCTTTAATCTTGTTAAACTCTGTTTTCCATCCGGGGTTATAGGGAACCACTTCAACTGGGATAACGGAATTTGCGATAACATCAACCTTCTTCACTGAAAAGTCTCCTTCCGGTTGTCAGCTATATTATAGCAAAACCCGTCCACTGGGATAAAATGCTACCAGCCGTCTCATACTATCCCTAAGCAAACGGAGGTGAAATCTATGCCTAAAAACAGTGCCGATCCCAAGCACGACCGAGACAATAATCATGCAGACAAGAAACACAATCAGCAGAATCACGCTTCCATTACTGAAGAACCGCAAATGCTGACGAATGATAAAGCTGCCGATTATGTCCCGAGTCTGAACGGGGTTACCAAAAACGAAACATAATATCATTGCCGCCGGGCTGCTCTTTGTCTAATCAGGACAAGAGCAGCCTTTTTAGATATTGAATCTGCAGCGGATTGACTTGTCCGGGCTGCGGATGATAGTCTGTTCTTCTAGGGTCAAATAAAGGAGAATTCAGGATGAAAAAAGCAACGATGAAGGATATCGCCCGCCTGGCGAATGTATCTGTAGCTACGGTCAGCTATGTACTGAATAATGTCAAAAACCAGACGATTCCCGATCCCACCCGCCAGAGCATTCTGCAGATCGCCAAGGAGCTGAATTATGTCCCGAATCTCGCTGCGCGTTCCTTGGTTGTTCAGCGGACAGGAATGGTCGGCATATTAATCAACAAATCTCCCCGGCTCCCCTTCTGGAAGCGGCAGAGCTATATGACGCTGGTGGACAGTCTTGAATCA
This sequence comes from Paenibacillus tianjinensis, assembly GCF_017086365.1. Taxonomy (NCBI): domain Bacteria; kingdom Bacillati; phylum Bacillota; class Bacilli; order Caryophanales; family Paenibacillaceae; genus Paenibacillus; species Paenibacillus tianjinensis. The sequence continues at coordinate 3,216,597 of NZ_CP070969.1, forward strand.
AAGCTTACGGAGTCCGGGTACCATACGCTGCTGATCAGTCTGGATCCCCAGAATCCGGCGATGGATGTGATCCGCGAACGGAAGCTGGATGCCGTCTTCGTTGTGGATGTCATGGAGAAGATGTTTTACCGGATTTCTGCTAATTTCGTAGATGGCGTGCCGCTGATTCTGATCGACAGCCTGATCGATGACCGGATGTTTAATCAGGTGAACTATAATTATCCGCTTGCCCTAAAATCCGCTGTATCTGCCGCTGACGCGCCTTCCTGTCTGGTGATGGAGAGCTTTCACAACCAGGCGCTTACAACCTGGATTACAGACAGCTCCGGATTGAGTAAAGAGAATATCTACATTGCTGCTGATCCCGCAGGAGCACCGGGCACACTGGAGGATTTCTTGCAGCAGAACCGTGGTAAGCATGTCATTGTAATGAATGAATTTCTGGCAAAATCGGTTGAGCATACCGGACTCGCCTCCTCCATTACAGCACTGTGTACCTGCGGCATACCCGAGATTGTCGATTCCGGCACCCGAGTCATCCGATTTCAGAACAACCGGGCGGAGACGGCCTTTGAATTGATGATGTCACTGAAGCATATTCAGGAGGATCCAAGGATTTTGGCCGGCAATCAATTTTTGGTTGAAGTTCTCCCGTAAATTTTCTATAATAACTTAAACGTTTAAGTTTAGTTAGATTAGGAGGCTGTTACGATGATTCCTACTACTGCCGGTGCTGATAAGCCGTTGTCTGCGGCTCCTTCGAAGTATCCGAGTCTGCACAAAAACAGAGTATTCCTGCTGTTGTTCTCAGCAAGTACCTTGTCCATTCTGGGAAATGCTTTTCACAGTCTGGCGTTAAGCCTCTGGGTGCTGCAGTCCACCGGCAGCGCAAAAATGATGAGTATCATGACGATCAGTAACCTGATCCTGTGTTCCCTGCTGGGCAGCGTTACCGGTACCCTTGCCGATCGTGCCAACCGCAGAACACTGATTCTGTGCTCCTATTTCGTTCAGAGTCTCACGGTACTGAGCATTGCTTTCACGCTGACACAGTCCTCTCCCTCCTTTCTCCTCATCGTTTGCCTTACCGGAGTTGTTACGGCTGCCGGCCAATTTCAGGCTCCGGCATTTCAGGCTTCGCTGCTCACGATTGTCGGCAAGGAACATATTCAGCAGGCTGCAGGCTGGATGACTTTGTCCGAGAATATCTCACGTACGCTGGGCTATGCCCTCGGCGGTATATTTGTCGCTGCTGTAGGCGGAGCCTGGGCGGTATTTGTGGACGGAATGACCTTTCTTATGGCCTTCCTGCTGATTCTGGTTGCCGGCTCCTGGTCAAGTAAATCCGCGGCTGGGAAACCGGCCAAATCATTCAAACAAGACGTTGCCGGCGGCTTCCGCTACATCTGGGGCCACTCTTTTGCCAGAGCGATTACGATCCTGCTACCCGTGCTCGCCTTATTTTTCCTTTCCTCCCTAATGCTTACCCAAGTGATGGCTGTACAAGTATGGAAGGCGGCTCCCTTTCAGTTTGGACTGCTCGAAGGGAGTATTCCGCTGGGGTATATGCTGGGCTCAGGGATGATCCTCCTCGCCGGAAGCCGGATCAAACACCGCGGCCTTGTGGTCTCTGCAAGCCTGCTGCTGTTAGGCCCGTTATACATGCTCCTCTCCGTCACCGAATCAATGAATGCTGCACTCCCTATCATTCTGGTGATCGGGTTCACCTTCTCTTTCAGTACGCTTCTTATCAATATTATCCTAAGGCTGGAGGTACCGGAGGAGCTGCAGGGCCGGATGTTCGGTGTGCTCGGTTCACTGATGAGTGTGGCCCCGCCTTTGGGGCTGGCGCTATTTTCGGCTGGTGCAGATGAGTTTGGTGTAGCTTCGGTAATGTTCACCGCGGGTCTGCTGCTAAGTCTATTCGGACTCGTTTCTGTTGTTAAGCTTGAACATATCCGTAAATATAAATGAAGTCTGGCCGCTGGTTTTGTAGTAAACTAATTTGCATTGGGAAACAAGAAGGATGAAGAGCGAACAGGAGTGATTAAGCATTGAGCCACTATGATGCCATTATGCGCCGCTTGCGCAGCAATCCGCTGAAAAATGTTACTCCACTCAAAATGATGACCGCCTATCATGAGGTAATAGACAGCTGCCTGATCGAACAAGGGGAGCAATGGGGAATTCTGCTGTTATTACCGGCTTGCAGCTATTCTTTTGATCAGAAGACCTATCCCGAAGCCGATGTAATTGTGCTGATGGATTACAGCAGTACGGAAGTGGTACCGGCAATCGTAGAACGTATTCCAAGAGAAGCTAAGCTGGTATTCAAGCTGCAGCAGGAAGCGCGGATAGCCATTCAGGAATATTTCCCGCTGCATCCGGTCCGCTGCTTCTATTCCTACTCTAGCGTGCCGGGCCAAAGCTTCATTCCGGATGAAGCCGCCGTACTAAGTGATCAGATTGATGAGCGGCTGCTTCCGTTATGGTACAGTAACGGTTATACCCAGGAAGAAATCAGGCATTATTTTCAAGATGGAGCATTTTCAGTGGCCCTGTATGATGGACATAATCCGCTCAGCACTTGTATCATATTCCGTAACGAGGAACAGATCTGGGAGATCGGAGCTGTACATACAGCCGAAGCAGGCCGGAGAAAGGGGCTGGCAGCACGTGTAGTCCGCACAGCCTTACATCACACACTGCAAAGAGGCTACATCCCACGATATCAGGTACAGGATACCAATACGGCCTCCATCCGGCTGGCTGAAGCAGTGGGTCTAACTCTTGCTGTGAAGCTTGAGCACTGGATGAATTACAGTGTTCAGCCGAAATAAGTTAAAGCGCTTCTCCTATATGTGGAACTTCTATAATATAATGTTCGTATGAGCTTGTAAGATGTTCAGCGACAACAATACACTTAAAGGAGTTTACTCATGAGCTATCAACCCTTTGGACAACAAGATTATTACCCGCCTCCTCCTTCCCCGCCGGCTCACACCAATGGTAAATCCATTGCTGCACTGGTACTGGGGATACTTTCAATCGTAACCCCTTATATTGGCCTCTTATTCGGGATCATTGCCATTATTATGTCAGCCATCTCCCTGAAAGAGATCCGCAACCGTTATGAAGGAGGCAGAGGGCTGGCCATCGCAGGGCTGGTCTGCGGCATTATCGGAACGATTATCTATGCACTGCTAATTTTGCTATTTATTATTATTATTTTATTTGCTGCCGGAGCGGGCAACGATGCAATCAACACCTTCAACTTCAGCACGAACAACATCTAATCGTCCGGCTGATGAGGATAGAACTGAATTTTCCTCTTAACAAAAGGAAGCTGACACCGGTTTCGATATCCGGTATCAGCTTCCTTTTGTTTACTGCGGCGGGGTCCCTTTGGACATCAGAATGTTGATATTCTCCGCTTGGCGGTATTCCGTAGGAGTGAGCAGGAACTTCTTACGGAACATCTGCGTGAAATGCTTCATATCCTGATACCCCACACGCTCAGCAATCTCTGCCAGCTTCAGCTTCGGATTCAGCAGCAGCAGCTTCGCCTGCTCCAGCCGCAGGGAGGTGACATACTCCTTATATCCCTGGCCGGTTTTGTGCTTGAACAGCTGGCTGAAATACGCCGGATTGAGGAATACCACCGAGGCCATTTTCTCAAGCGACAAATCCTCGGCGTAGTGCTCCTTAATATAATGCAGGGCGACATCGATCGCCTTCTCACCGCTTCCCTTAAGCGGCTCCAGCTCAAAAGCCTGAGAGGCCGAAGCCTCCCTCATCCGTTTTACCACCTGGGGAACCGTACTGAAGTCGTAGCTTAGGCCGGAATGCAGGATCTGAAAAGGGACTTTCAGATAATGGATAAGATGCTCACGGACCTCCTGCTGAAACTCCTCGATCACCGCGTTCTCCCGCAAAGTTACCAGACCCAGCAGACTCTGCCGGTCATAGCTGACCACAAAGCCCCGTCCATGACGCTCGACCAGTTCGGACAGCACATTTTCCACAATAAAGTGCTCCAGCCTGACGCTTCTGTCCCCGGGATCCATCTGCACCATCACCAGATAATAATTACTGAAGTCTTCGATAAAGGGGCCAATGTCGAGATTGCCGATATCAAGCCCTGATGCCAGCCGCTGGAACACTCCCTCACGCAAAAACCGCAGGCTTGCCCTCAGCCGCTCCCCTTGCCTGGAAATGTCACTGTCCTTCTGAATCTCGTCAGTGAGATTGTGTATAATCTCCTGCAGCTTGTTCTTGCCGATAGGCTTCAGCAGATAATCCTTCGCCCCGAGGCGAACCGCCTCCTGCGCATATGAAAACTCGCTGTGTGCTGAGATCACAACCCATTTCACATACGGATATCTGCGCTTTGAAATCTTCATAAATTCCAGTCCGTTCATACCCGGCATGAGGATATCCGTCAGGACAATGTGGATATGCTGCTCCTCCATCACCTTAACCGCCTCCTCGGCTCTGGCTGCAACATAAACCTGATATTCAGGGTATATATTCTCGATTGTGCGCATGATGCCTTCGCGGATTACCCGTTCATCATCGGCGATGAGAATGTTCACGTAAGCGTGTCTCCTTCCACATTAATCGGCAGCAGGATCGCAACCTGCGTTCCTACTCCGGGAAAGCTCTGGATTTGCAGGCCATACGTCTCACCGAACATATGCTGCAGACGGCGGTGCAGATTCTGAAGTCCGATGCCGCTTTTGCCGGCTTCCTTCGGGCTTCTGCCCTCGAGAGAATGAAGCAGCCGCTGAAGCTGTACTTCATCCATTCCGTTCCCGTTGTCTTCCACGATTAATTTCAGAATATTCCCTTCCTCGCGGGTATACACCTTAAGGATCCCCTGGCGGCCAAGAGATTCCAAACCATGTTTGACCGCATTTTCTATGACCGGCTGCACTGTCATCTTGGGAACCCGGATAGGCAGCCATTGTTCATCGATGCCTGTAACAATCTGCAGCCTGCCTTCCAGCCGGATCGAAATAATCTTCAAGTAGTGGCCGATCTGCTCCAGCTCTTCCTCAAGCGCGACCTCTGCCCCGTCCTCCCATTGACTGCTGTAACGGAACATGGAAGACAGTGACAACACCAGCTCACCCAGCTGCTCATTCCCTTCCTCATCGAGCATCCAGTAGATCATGTCTAGGGTATTGTACAGGAAATGCGGATTTACCTGAGACTGGAGTGCATGCAGCTCCGCGTTCTTCTCGCTGACCGACGACAGCTTCACCCGTTCGATCAGCTCTTCGATCCGCCGCACCATCCGGTTAAACGAAGCGACGAGGATGTTGATCTCCTGATATGAGGAGACATTCACCATGCCCCGGAAATTACCGATTTCTACCTGCCGCATTTCGCGTATCATCTTCTTCAAAGGGGAGGATATACTCCGCGATACAATGAAAGCGATCAGCGTGGATACAATAATCAGAATCGATATAACAATCAGCAGATATCTCTTCATCTCAATCAGTTCCACATTCAGATCTTTGTCCGGCGTAATACTCATAACCCACCAGCCCGAGAAGGAGAGCTTGGAGGCGACGATCAGGCGGTCTGCTTCCTGCTGGACCATTACGTCCTCTGAGGTCTGCAGGGAAGGCAGATTCTCAACCACCGGTGACGGATCCGTAGCGGATGAGACAAACCGGCCGTCCTGTGACATCAAATAGACCTGGCTGTGCGCACCGAGCTTCAGGTTGTCTAATGCGTCCAGAACCGGCTGGGGATTAGTCTCATAGAGGACAATACCAATCGGTTTATGCTCATTGAGGTCAAAGATTTGCCGCCCGAAAGCGAATACAGGACTGTCCTCGACCTGGTCGATCAGCGAATGCTCGTATACCCCCAGCCAGACCATTTTTCCTGAAGAAGCACGCAGCTGTTTGTACCAGTCCTCTGTCTTGTAATCCGGGTCCACCACATTCATATAGTTGCCGTAATTATAGATTTTCCCCTTATCGGTAATGACATGAATCCCAACCAGATCATCGCGTGAATAAAAGATAGAGCCGATTATATTCGTGATGGTCTGTTCATTGATAAATGCCACTGCCGGTTCATCCGTTGTTTCATTGAGCAGGCGAATCATCTCAAAGTTATTGCTTAGTGATTTCGACAAGGCGTCATACCCTTTATAAAGCAAGGTGAACAGCCCCGCCGTTTGAGCCACATTCTTCTGCGACAAATCGCTGATCTTTTCATGCAATTGAACCGTAGTCCGATTATAGTACAGCAGGCTGACTATGAGCAGAATGCTGGACATGCAAAAAAGAAACAGCAGAAACAACCGATGATGGATGGAATGAAAGCCGTTTCGCATAGGACTCTCCTCCTTCTTAGCACCCTGTCCTGCCGTTCCCTATTATAAATCCAATGCTTTTTTAAAAGCAACGCCAATTAACCCTTGACCGCCCCTGCTACCATGCCCTTCGTAATCCGGTTAGACAGGAAGAAGTAGATCAGGATAACCGGTAGCGCGCCCATGACGAGAAATGCGCCGATATCCCCGTAGTTGACTGAATACTGGCTAACGAAGGTATACACCCCGAATGGCAATGTTTTCAGCTTCTCGGATGAGATGAAGGTGGCTGCGAGAATATACTCGTTCCAGATATTGATGAAGGTCAGGATGCATACCGTCATTACCGGAGGAATTGACACCGGAAGAATAATGCTGCGGAAAATCCGGTATACACTGGCCCCGTCAATGAAGGCGGATTCCTCAATTTCGTGGGGAATGTCCCGCATGAAGCCTGAGAGAATAAAGACGGCGATTGGAGTGGAGAACGCAATGTACGGCAGAATCAGCGACCAATGCGTGTTCAGCACATGAATATGTTTGAAAATAATCATCAGCGGCAGCAGTGTGGCCTGCATCGGGATCATCATCCCCATCAGGAAAATTGTCATCACGAGATTACCGTATTTCCAGCGGAACCGTGAGATCGCATAAGCCACCATCGAAGCCAGCACAATGACGCATACCATCGTTGTTGCGGTAACAAATATGCTGTTGCTCAAGTATTTCAGATAACTGCCGGATGTGTAAGCCTCACTGTAGTTATGCCATTGGAATGATTTCGGCAAGGAAAAGAAGCTGCCGTCCATAATTTCTTCGTTAGTCTTCAGGGAGTAGAGTACTAACCATAACAGAGGGTACAGCTGGGTGACTACAGGAATGGCGAAAAGAAGATACACGATTCCTTTTTTAAATTTTTGCATGACCGCGCACTCCTTTTCTAATTAAACTTTCGTTCAATCCGGTTAAAGATCGTATTGATGAATCCGGTAAAGACCAGGCAGACCACAACCAGGAAGGTCGCAATCGCACTGCCATAGCCGTACTTGAAGGAGCCGAATGAGCTGGTGTACATGTGTGTGGAGATTACATCCGTTGCATGTGCCGGACCGCCGCCGGTCATAACCATCACCAGATCAAATGCCTGCAGGGAACCGATAAATGCAAGTACAATAGATATTTTAAAGATCGGGACAATCAGCGGGAGGGTAATGTAACGGTCCGCTTTGAAGCCGTCTGCCCCGTCTATTTTTGCCGCCTCATAGAGCTCATCCGGAATATTCTGTACCCCGGTATACTGAATCAGCAAATGATAACCGAAGTACTGCCACAGGGATACAAAATAGAGCGCGAACATCGCAATTTTGGGCTCAGTCAGCCAGTTATGTGTCCAGCTGTCCAGTCCCAGGGAGACCAATACGCCGTTAAGCATACCGCCCATCGATGTAGGGTTGTACACAGTTTTCCACAATTGTCCAATAATAACGACGGACAGAATGACCGGTGTAAAGTAAATAGACACCAGGGTATTTCCTTTTCTCAAATAACGGTTAAGCAAAATCGCCATGAACAGACATAGCGGAATTTCGATCATAGAAGCAACCGCATATAGCAGGGTTCTTCTTACGGACGGCCAGAACACCGGATCATTAAAGAACATATCCTTGAAATTGCCGAGGCCAATAAAGGTTGAAGCCGTTAAGCCATCCCATTTGAGCAGACCTGTGTATACGGACACTATAATGGGAACAAACACAAGGCACACATACAAGAGCAGACATGGCAATACGAAGACGGCTATTGTACGCGCTGGCACCTTAAGTACTTTCATCTTTCCCGCCTCCTAAACAAGCAGATTCTTTGTCTATATCCATTAGAACCCGGTGCGAAGCAGCCTTTTTGGGGCTCACTTCGCACCGGTAATGGTAGCTGTATTTATTAGAAACTATTCTTTATTTGCTTCAAAAGCGGTTTGGTGTTCTTTAGCTACAGCCGCGGAATCGACTTTTTGGACGAACAGGTTTTGGATACTGCTAAGGTGTACTTGAGCTGTGGCCGGATTCATGGTGTTATCGAATGCCAGATCTCCGCCCTTAACCTGGTTGAACAGACCGGCAATGTTTACAGCCAGATCCGAGTAACCGGCAGCTTTCAAATCGCCGTCTACCTTTTGACCGATACCTACAGCATTCTTAAGTTCAAATTGTTTCTTAGGATATTCCGAAGCGAAGAAGTGGAGGAAATCCTTGGTTTCCTGCAGGTGCTCGCTGTTAGCCGATACGGCAAATGCACTGCCTGGTGCCAGCATGAATTCATTAGGGTCACCCTTGCCATTAACGGTAGGGAACTGGAAGGCTCCAACTTTACCAGCTACAGAAGAAGCATCGATTGCGCCTGTTTCCCAAGATCCGATCGACCACATGGCGGCTTTACCGGTTTTGAAGATGTTACCTCCGGCATTGGCGTCAATGGAAGTTGCACCGTCCGGGAATGCGCCTGCCTGAACAAGCTGCTGGAACGCGTCTACTGCTTCAACGAAAGCAGGATCTTCAAAGGTTTTCTTGCCGTCAAGCACATCCTTCAGGAATCCGGGGCCGCCGTTGGTACGGAGCAGAATATTCATGAACAGGAATGAACCGGTCCAGGAATCCTTTTCACCGATGGCCATTGGGGTAATACCTTTATCTTTCAGGATTTTGACATCCTGCAGCAATTCTTCGAAGGTAGTTGGTGTGTTCTTAATTCCGGCTTGCTCGAAGAGTTCCTTGTTGTAGTACACTACTTCGATATTGTTACCGTCAGGAAGCGCGTACACATTGTTGTCAAAGCTGTAGTAGTCCAGCAGACCTTCCTGATAAGTGTCCTTCAGGCCGTCCTGGTCAAGCATATCGTTCAGCGGTGCGAACAATCCGGCGTCAACGAAAGGCTTCATTTGTGCAGCCGGGTTAACAATCGTAATATCGGGTACTTCTTTGGAAGCCGCCTGTGTTTTGAGTTTCACTTTTTGCTGGTCAGTATTCAGGGTATCCAGCTCAATTTTCACATTTGGATGTTCCTTCATGTACTGGTTAGTCAGTTCATGAATCATTTTGTAAGCGGGTGTCGCAGGGTCAGGATAGATGTTCTGGAAGGTGATCGTTACCTTTTTGCCGCTGTCCGTAGTTGCTGTAGCCGTGTTGCCGCTGTCAGTGCTCTTCGGTGCGTTAGTGGCTGCGCCTTCATTGCTCTTGTTGTCCGAGTTGCCGCAAGCTGCCAGGCTGAGTGCCATCACTGCGGTTAATCCGATGGCAAATGACTTTTGCATTTTTGTTTTGACCATTTGTTTAATGCCCCCTAACTCGTGATAGGCTTATTATCATCTGATTAAGCGCTTCCAACAAGGTGCGAACTACAGAATAAAGGTTTGTTTTTTCTATATATAAAATAAAAACTTCGAAAAACCGTTGCGCAGATATTTCGGCTGCATCCAAAATTTAAAGAATGCAAAACAGCGGCAGCCAACAGGGAAAGCCCCTTTATAGCTACCGCTTCTGCCATGTGATTTCCATGTGTGAAACTGTTAAGTTTGTTCCAGCCGCTGTTATTCACTGATTCCTTGATTTGAACCGCTAAATAGCGGTTGGAAAGTGTGAAGTGCTTATGCTTTCGATGGTAGCTTTCCTTCGAAAAGCTTTTAGGCGGACGCTACCGTTCCTACAAGTGATTTGTCTCCGATTTATTGAGAAATCTATTGCACGAAGTGCAATCATCCAATAAAACCACCTCTAACAATCGGAACCAAACCCTACAGTTCATACGTATAACTAACCCAGTGAAATAGTTAATGCTATTGTTATTGTCCCCGCTGCCACCCCTTCAAGACACTCAGCAGTCCGGGAACATCCAGCCCGTCCAGTGAAAAGGCTTTGCGCAGCAGATCATGGGGAATGAACTCATCATACTTCCCGAGGTAAGGCGCTTCATCGGGCCCGAGCAAAGACAGCGGATCGGTTGCCGCAGTGCTCTCGGCAATGATCTCCTCCTCCAGTGTTTCGGCATCAGTACGTCCGGCCACAACCATGTAATACGGCTCCATCGGCACGATGGAACGCAGCCCGAGCCGGCCCTTGAGGTTGTTCTTGAGCAGGCGTTCCAGCGTACGGAACTGCCGGCTTCCGGCCCAGGGCAGGATGAACATGGAGTCGCCGCCAGCGGGCAGCACTTCGCGTGTAAGCAGGCCGCTCTCCTTGGCCAGACGGCGCGCGCGTTCAAGCCTTGCAGCAGCGCTTGGCGCAAGATATGGATAGAGCGCTGTCGATCCCAGTACCTCACGGATCTTGGCCATAATGCGGGTATGCACATCGCCGCCTGCACCCAGCCATAAGGTATCTACCTTGCCCCGCGAGCTTTTGACATAGACCGCTTTGTGGCGGGTATCAACCTCCTCAATCTTCCACAGCTTACCGGCGAGGGTGAAGCAGTAGCCGGGCGGCGGCACCGTCGTAATTGAGCCGATCTCCTCGGTGCCGTTGTACACTACATGCTCTTCATCGTCCTTGAACACCGCATAGAAACGGAAGTTGTTCACGATCTTCTCCCCGGCCAGCCCAATCAGTACGGTGCCTTCCTCCATCATTTCGATATGGCCCATGCCGATCATATATTCCATAAAGGCATCGTAGTCAGCAGGGTCAATTCCCCTGAAGGACGGCAGGCTCAGTACGGCCTCCTTCAAATCCTCCGGCTCGGCTTCACCCATGCTCTTCAGAATGCTCATTGTCTGATGATACAGCAGGCCTACCGGAAGCTGCCGCACATTCAGCGGCTCGACCCATTTCTCGCGCACGTACAGCTCGATGACCGCTATCGCCCGCAGCAGCGTCCACGGCATCCGCGCCGGAAGCTGCGCTTCCTCGTCCTCTTCCTCCGGCGTGACGAAGATCATCTCCGAGGCGGCATCGCCGCGCCGCCCGGAGCGTCCCAGCCGCTGGACGAAGCTCGCGCAGCTGTAGGGCGCCCCGAGCTGAAGCACCCGTTCCAGCTCGCCAAGGTCAATGCCCAGCTCCAGCGTAAGCGTCGCTGCGGCCACTGCCGGGCCCGGACCCTGGCGGAGCGCAGCTTCCGTCTCTTCGCGCAGCATCGCGGAGATGCTCCCGTGATGCACATGGAACACATCCCGCTCCCCGCGCTTCGCGGCCACCCGCCGCATCTCGAGGATGGTCTCCTCCGCATCCGTGCGGCTGTTCGTGAAGACCAGCGCCTTCTTCAGATGCGTGTGGTCATAGATGAAATCGTAATAGGCCTGACGCGCCTGTTCCAGATGCTCGGCCTGTACCTCGTCCCGCGCATCCGGGAACGAGAAGTGCTCGACGCTGAGGCGGAGCTTGCGTCCTCCTTGCGGCGCCGACACCTCCACGCTCTCCCGCGTTCCGGCGGCCAGCCATTCCGTCACGGAGGCGTAGTCGCTGAGCGTGGCGGAGAGCCCTATCCGGCGCGGATGGCAGCCGGCCATCCGCGAGATCCGCGCCAGCTGGCTCAGCACCTGGATGCCGCGGTCCGCGCCCATAAACGCATGCACTTCATCGACAATGATGAAGCGCAGATCATGGAACAGGGCCGGAATGGCGTTCGGCCTGTTCATGAGCAGACCTTCCAGCGACTCCGGGGTAATCTGGAGGACGCCGGAAGGCTTCTGCATCAGCTTCGTCTTATCCGCCTGCGGCACGTCGCCATGCCAGTGCCAGACCGGGATGTTGCCTTCGCGCAGCAAATCATTTAACCGTGTGAATTGATCATTAATCAGCGCTTTGAGCGGCGCAATATAGAGAATTCCCACGGAGCCGGACGGACGCTCGTACAGCTCGGTCAGCGCCGGAAAAAAAGCCGCCTCCGTCTTGCCGGAAGCCGTGCCGGAGGCAATCAGAAGATGATGCGGCGTATCGAACAGCACGCGGCAGGCATCCACCTGTGCCTCCCGCAGCGTCTCCCAGCGGTTTTTATAGATGAATTCTTTAATGAAAGGTGCCAGCCTATAGAACGGATTGTCACTCATAGGTCAAACTCCGCGAGCAGCCCGTCTAGCTCATTCTCTTCTGCAGCAGCCGGTTTGGATGTGCGTTCGCCAACCAGCTTCTCGAAGGAAATCTCCGGGTGCTGGCTGAGCGTATGCAGCAGGTCCATGAAGTCACGCACGACTTCACGCGGGGTCAGCAGCTCGTCCGCGCCGAGTCTGCCGACAGCCTCCTCCATGAAATGGACCAGCTGATCCTGTGTCAGCCTGGCCTCATAATCGTAATGCAGGGCATGAATATCCCGCAGCTTCTGCAGCAGCACCAGTATCTCTTCATGTGAGAGCATCTCCAGCGCAATGATCGGGCCGGTGAAGTTGTTCAGTCCGGCTGCGCCGTACCGCCCGGCAACAAGCCGGGAACGCAGCGCTTCGTAGCTGAACAGGCCCCGCCGTCCGTCCTCAACGAACTGCGGGGTGCCCCCGATGAAGATCCCCAACCGCTCGGCTTTGCCCTGCATGGTGTCATTGAACATGGTCAGCAACTTCTCATAGTTGCTCTGCCGGGAGATGCTGTTTGTGATCTTATAGAGGTTCACGCCTTCATCAATGAACAGCAGCAACCCTTTATAACCGATCGCCCCGGTGAATTCTGCCCATAGCTTCATGTAATCGTACCAGTTGTCATCGTCGATAATAACACCTACACCCAGCGCCTTCCGCGCCTCCGTGCGGGTGGCGAACTCGCCGCGCAGCCAGCGCAGCGCATCCTGCTTCAGCTCATCCTCTCCATGCTTATGCCCGTTCCAATACGCGGCCAGCACCTTGGCAAAATCAAATCCGTGCACCAGCCCGCGCATCTCGGAAGCCACGGTATAGATCCGCTGTTCTACCTCTTCCCCAAGCTGCGGGGAGTCAGGCAAATAACCGTTCTCCTTCATCACCGCCTGCTGGAGGGTAACAATCCATTTCTGCAGCATAATCTCCAGAGCACCGCCATCGGGACGTGTGCGTGTCGATAAATGGCTCATCAGCTCCCGGTAGGTTCCCAGGCCCTGCCCCTTGGTTCCGACCAGCCGGCGTTCCGGCGAAAGATCGGCATCGGCGACCACGAAGTCCCGGTCCATCGCATAGTTGCGGATAATCTGGAGCAGAAAGCTTTTGCCGCTGCCGAATTTACCGGTGATCAGCTTGAAGGCGGCGCCTCCTTCGGCAATATTGTCCATGTCTCTAAGTATCGCTTCCACTTCCGGCCGGCGACCGACTGCAATATGCTCCAGCCCGATTCGAGGTACCACTCCTGCGGTCAGCGAGTTAACCAGCGCCGTTGTCATGCGTTTTGGTATTTTCAATTCATTCATTCCGGAATTCACCTCATTAAATAATGCAGCATAGAAATCCATTCGTCAGCTACTTGTTCTCCATCGATCAGCAAATCGCCGAGGTGGTTCATTGCAAGCTCATTGATTTCATCGAACAACAGTTCCGGCATCGTTCCTGTGGAAGCTGCTAATTTGTTCACCATGAGGAGCCCATCCTCCTCAGCCAGCGCTAGTGCCGCTTCACGCTGAAGTGGAGTCAGCTCTGCATTAAACTGCTCCCATTCCGGATGGTCCCCGGCTTCTGTGTTCGCGGTCACGGTATTCATGTCATCCCTCACTGCCTCAGCTTCATCCAGCTCTACGACAGTAGCTTGTTCCGCGGGTATGATTGCCTGCTGTTCAGTGATTTCTGGCTCAGCATTATCATCATTATTTTCAGGCTCAGCCATATCCTCCACCGTCAGCAGCGTCCGGACCACCTCAGAATCGTTCTGCAGTTGCTCCAGCTTCCGCTGATCAATGACAACTGCCGGCCCCTTCGCTTCCCGCTCGGCTTTAAGGAACTCCCGCTGCAGATACTTGCCGATCAGCTCGTCCATATCCGCATCGACCTTGATATCCTTCAGCCGTCCCCGATAGCCCATCAGCTCGCGCAGCTTATTCTCGGTCAGACGGAACAGGCGGGTGATCAAGCTGCGCAGCGGCGGTGATTTGCTGATCCGTACAACAGGTACAAGCACTGAATAGCCATAGAGTGAGATATCATATACTGCACTGCGGAACAAATACCGCTCTCTCATCACCACCGGCCCCGGCGGAAACATCTCTACCAGATTCGATCCGTGCTTGCGGGCGACATAAGCATCGATTAACGCCACAACCAGAGGGATGTATCGTTCTGCGGCTTCTTTACCCTCACCTAAATAGAACTTGGATTTGCTGATATCATAGTCAGACATCACCGTTAACACTTCGAAGGTCAGCTGCTCCGGGGCAGCTGTCAGGCAGCGCATTAATTCAATCTCTGCCAGATCACCGGCAAGTCCGCGGGAACGAGCGACGATGCCCGACAGCGGTACCTCCAGCTTATGGACGAAAGCGAAGTCGGCTATCCAGCCGCCGAGATATTGATCCAGCCGTTTGTACTGATCCCTGTACGCTTCCCATATCTGACCCATCTGACGGTAACCGTCCTGCGGATCTGTCCAGCCCACCCCGTTGATCAGCTCATACACATGCAGGAAGATATAGGAAAGATCCGTCTTCGGATACCTGCCCTGCCTCACCTCATCCCGCCAGAAGAAATACCACCTGCTCTGCGCTCCGGTCATATGCCCGTAGGTCGGCCAATAGCTCTTAAAGGGGACAAACAGCGCCGCCGGCCCCTTTTCTCCGGCCAATTCCCTCGCACGTGCAACAAATTGGCTTTCTGTTGTCGTCACCGGTTCAGGCTTCTCTTCCATATCCCAAAGCTGAATCTGAACCGCATCCTCTGAACTTTTTTTGGGTTTAGCGGCGGGAGGGACGGGTATCCCGGATTTCCCTTCACTACGCGGAGGGATCGGAACGTTCTGCTCCGTGCTTTCCCAGACCAGTTCCGTGAAATGCGGCTGGTTCCTTTCACTTGTCATCTTCCTCACTCCAATTCACTAACTGCAGACGTGATTTCTTCCAGTTCTTATGAAAAAACGGTCCTGTTCACAAGGTGTGAAGGAACCGTTCTGTTCGCGAATTATCCGAGCCTCTTGTACAATTCACTATTCATATTAGCACTGTTGCCGGAATGACATCAAGTAGCAGATAGACAAGATTGTGTGCTTATTCGAGCTCGATCCCTTTGGTCTCTTTTCCCAGCAGCAGCACCGCAAGCGCACCAATAACAATCGTTACGAAAAACAGCATAAATATCGAGCTGATGCCAACTGATTTCCCTACGAGCACACCGACCAGCAGCGGAGCCAGAATCCCGCCGATCCGGCCAAAGGAGGTAGCCAGCCCAGCACCTGTAGAGCGGATTGCTGTCGGATACAGCTCAGGAGTGTAGGCATACATACCGCCCCATGCGCCGAGATTGAAGAAGGATAGGCAGATCCCGGCAGCCATGAGCATTCCTTCGGTCGTCGCATTACCGAACCAGGCAGCACTTCCTGCAGTTAGCAGTAAATAAATAACAAGCACAAACTTACGCCCGAACTTCTCTATGAAATACGCGGCTGTGAAGTAACCAGGCAGCTGAGCGAGCGTCATGATGAGCACATATTCGAAGCTCTTGACGAGGCTGAAGCCTTTCAGCACCATCACCGTAGGCAGCCACAGGAACATTCCATAGTAAGAGAAGACCACGGTGAACCAAAGAATCCACAGCATAATCGTCGAACGGCGGTACTCCGGTGACCAGACAGTAGCAATCCGCGTACCCAGCGGTACCGGTGCTTTTTTCTTCATTTCCGCAAACCGCGGTGAATCCTCGATGGCACGGCGTAAATAAAGAGCGTATAACGCCGGAATGGCCCCTATGGCAAAAGCTACTCGCCAGCCGTAATCCGGAATGACGAAATAGGCGATTAAGGCCGCAGCGATCCAGCCCACCGCCCAAAAGCTCTCCAGAAGGACGACAGCCCTTCCTCTTTCCGCAGCGGGCATGCTCTCGGATACTAGCGTTGAGGCAACAGGTAATTCTCCGCCCAGGCCGAACCCGGCAATAAACCGTAGTACACACAGTATGGCAAAGCCCGCCGCAAAAGCCGATAAGCCGCTCGCCAGTGAGAAGATCAGCAGCGTCCATAGCAGCACTGATTTGCGGCCGAAACGGTCGGCCAGAATGCCAGCCGCCGCAGCACCGGCCGCCATCCCTAGAGAATTTATACTGGTTAAGAGTCCGATCTTCTCCGGACCCAGCTCCCACTCTTTAGCCAGCGCGGCAACGACAAACGAGATCATCCCGACATCCATGGCGTCGAACATCCAGCTTAAACCAGCGCTCAGCAGCAGCTTGCGCCTCTTCGGATCGCGCAGCAGCGTCATTTGATTCATCCTCAAGCACCTCTTTCTAACTCCGACTATTCTACCTGGAACGATTTGTTACTCCTACACATTTTAATTTTGCAATGATTAAAAATCAAGGAATAACTCAGCATTAAAGTATTGCCTAGCCAGTGACTGAAAATAACAGGTCTGCACGGAAATCGCCGCAATCATCAGCATGTTCTGTACGGCATCCTTTTGCGACCGTGTGAGATGTGTAAGCCTGTCCATTCTTTTCTCCAGAAATCCACTGATGGTTCTGTCCGTTTTCCAGGAATATTCCTTATGGGCACTCCGTTCAGCAATCCCCTGCGCCTGTAGAGCCGGACTTGTCTTGAGGTCCTCAAACAGCTCGGCATACCCGTAGTACAGTTCCGCCGGTTCAACCAGATCATCATCATCACGTTCGGGCTTCAGGAACAGGATGCGGAAGAGCTGGCGGATGCTCTCGAAATCAAGCACTGCTTTGAGGTCGTCTATTATAAACAGAAGCGCGGCCTGATTCACTGAATATTTCTTCCCTTCCCGCGGTGAACCTAAATATTCTTTGAAATCGCGTTTCACCCAGTTCTGCATAGCGGTAACAGATAGTGTGGAATACTCAATCAGATGTCCCAGGGCAGCGATGTCTGCAAGTGAAAGGCCTTTGACTCTGGTACCTTTAATAATTTTCTGCAGGATCGGCGGGATATCCGTAGATAAAAAAGCAGGCAGGGACAACCCCTTCTGCACTTCTTCCTGATGGAATTTGGTCCAGGCTTCCTGCAATATACGCAGCGGCTTCCGATCACCATTTTCGGTCAGGGACAGCAGCAGACCCGACATTTCTTTGCGGCTCAAAGTAAAAGCTTCCATAGATGGCACCCCTTCGCCATTTGATTTTTCGTTTAAAAGTTCGTACAATAAGTTCATATGAACTCATAATATGAGTATAACCTATTTTAAAGACGAGAGGGATGGTAAAGATTTTATGGGTATAGGACTTAGTTTGACGTTGGTGGCTATTTTGATTATCTTAACCGCTTTTTTTGTAGCTACGGAATTTGCAGTGGTACGGCTTAGAGGCAGCCAGGTGAGCCAGATGGTCCTCGATGGCAAGAAGAATGCACTTGCTGTGCAGCGGGTTTCCGCTAACCTGGATGGTTATCTGTCCGCTTGTCAGCTTGGGATTACCATCACCGCACTCGGTATCGGGGCACTTGCTGAACCGGCTTTTGAGCAGCTGCTGCTGCCACTGTTCGATATGGTGAATATCAGCCACAGCGTCAGTGAGCCTATTGCGTTCGCATTAGCCTTCATTATTGCAACCTTCCTGCACGTGGTCGTGGGTGAGCTTGCTCCGAAGACTGCAGCTATAAACATTCCGGAAAAAATCGGTCAATTTACTTCACCGCTGATTATTTGGTTCTACAAAATTCTTTACCCTTTGATTTGGATTATGAACGGCTCCGCCAATATGCTTGTCCGTCTGTTCGGGATGAAGCCGGCCAGTGAGCATGGTGATGCGCATTCCGAGGAAGAAATTCGTCTGATCCTCTCTGAGAGTTATGAGAATGGAAAGATCAACAAAGCTGAATACGGTTATGTGAACCGGATCTTTAATTTTGATGAAATGCTGGCCAAGGAAATTATGGTGCCGCGGACCGATATGATCTGCCTGTTCTCCAATCACTCATTAAAGGAGAATTTCGACATCATCCGCAAGGAACAATACACCCGTTTCCCGGTTGCAGATGGCAGTAAAGACAATATTATTGGCATGATCAACACGAAGCAGCTGTATTTACAATATGATAATGATCCTGATTTCGATTTCAAAAAGCTGATTCTGCCGCTGCTGACCGTATCCGAGGTTACACCGGTCAAAACCCTGCTGACCCGCATGCAGCTGGAGCGTGTGCACATTGCCCTGCTGCTGGATGAATATGGCGGAACCTCAGGTCTGATTACAATTGAAGACATTCTGGAAGAGATTGTCGGTGAGATTCGTGATGAGTTCGACGGGGATGAGAGAAGGAATGTGGAGAAGCTCAGCGATTCCCATTACCTCTTCGACGGCAAGGTTTCACTGCTTGAGATTAAACAGAAGGCCGGCATTGATTTGCATGATGACGAGGTAACGACTATCGGGGGCTGGCTGTACAGCCACTTGGACGAGCCGGCAATCGGCAAAAGCATTGACCATGAGCATATTACCCTTACGGTACGTGAAATGAATAAGAACCGTATCCGCAAGGTTGAGGTGCATATCGGTCAGAAAAATACGGCAGATTCGTCACAGCATCAGGAATAATCAGGCTCATAGTGAAGTAGAAGGATAATTTATAGTATGAATCATATAAACCTTATATAGAAGAAAGGCGCCCCTTTACAGGAGCGCCTTTCTTATGCCCATATCCGAACGGATCCGATTAACGGTTAAATAGAATTTCTCCCGTCAATTCTAACAGAACTACCGGCAGAAATTCCAGTTAATCAATAATCTTGCTCATATAATACTCGTCCACCCATTCTCCGCCGATGTTCAAAGATTTCTTCTTCATGCCTTCAATCTCAAATCCGCATTTCTTATACAGTGCGATCCCCCGCTCATTATGGGTCATAACAGTAAGTTCAAGGCGTACGATACGCGCGGATCGTGCCCAAGCTTCCATTTCCTGAAATAATCCGCTGCCGATCCCCATGCCCTGATACTGCTGCAGGATACCAATAACAATGTAGGCACTGTGTTTATTCCGCCTTACACTGCCACCCCTGACCGATAGATAACCGGCCAGCCCCCCATTCACCTCTGCTCCGATCAATATCGAAGTTTCCGAGGCGGTAAAGCTCTCAATCATTTCTTTGACCTGCTGCAGCCCGGTCTGACGTTCATCAGGCTCCAGCAGCATAAATGAAGACTCCCGGTCCAGAGCATGCTGCAGACTTAACAGTCCGGCAGCATCCTCTGGAACGAGCTTCCGCAGTGTTACGATCATGGCCAGTCCCCCTCCCGTCACCTTCAACAGCGGCAAATCATCAGAACATTCCCATCCGGGTCTTTGAAATTGAACCAGTGATCATGCTCGATATCTGTGAGTATCTCTGCCCCGCTCGCTTTGACATAATCATAAGCAGCATCAATATCCTCTGTGTTCAAATGAAAGGAAGGTACTTTGAGCACGGATTCAGAAGTGAAAATTTTACTGTCCAGAACAATTCCCGGGCCCTGCATCGGCACCACATATAAATGTCCGAACAATACCTCGCCATCCAGCGGAAGTCCCAATAAGCTGCAGTACCAGTTCTTTGACCTTTCAATGTCGCTGACCGGGATGAAGACGGCGCCAATCTGATTCAGAATCGGACTTGTCACAGCGAGTATAGCCTCCTCTAAGAATTGAAGAATAGGTTTAACACTTATTAATTCGATAAAATCTGCCAATTTCCTGCGCTCTTTAGTGAAGCGGCAACTACTTATGATATAATCTTGGCAAATTATATTATGATGTCAGGAGAATTATTTTGGCTAATTTATCACTCGCGCATCTTAGACTGACACCCCCCAAAATATTATCGCTTGGATTTATCCTGCTGATCGCAGCCGGAACACTGCTATTATATTTACCTGCTGCTTCGACGGGTGACCGTATTTCATTCATCGATGCATTATTCATGGCAACTTCAGCCACCTGTGTTACCGGACTTGCCGTTATTGATACCGGAACCGAATTGACCGTATTCGGCCAGGTTGTGTTACTGGTACTGTTCCAGTTCGGAGGTCTGGGTTTCATAACAATGGCGACTTTAATTACGCTGGTGCTCAGCAAACGGATTTCACTGAAAGAACGGCTGCTGCTCCAGGAATCGATGAACCAGAATTCGATGCAGGGAATCGTAAAGCTGATCCGCCGGGTATTAATCTACTCGCTCGTAATTCAGCTCAGTGGAGCCATATTGCTTGCTGCAAGATTTTTGATAGATATGCCGGTTGGCAAAGCCTTGTACTACGGATTGTTCCATAGCGTTTCTATCTTCAACAACGCCGGCTTCGATCTCTTCGGAGACGTCCACGGGC
This sequence comes from Paenibacillus tianjinensis, assembly GCF_017086365.1. Lineage (NCBI taxonomy): Bacteria > Bacillati > Bacillota > Bacilli > Caryophanales > Paenibacillaceae > Paenibacillus > Paenibacillus tianjinensis. The sequence continues at coordinate 3,237,323 of NZ_CP070969.1, forward strand.
CATTCAGCGGCCTTACCCGTTATGTAGAGGATCCGATTGTGAATATTACGTCCATGCTGCTGATCTTCCTCGGCGGCATTGGCTTTATCGTACTGTCAGACGTAGTTGACTTTCCGAAGCGCAAACGGCTGACCCTGCATTCCAAAGTAGTCTTGTCTAGTTCAGCAGCTCTGATCGTGATCGGTGCGGCAGTCTTTTTCTGGCTGGAGCTGAATTCTACGCTGAAACCGCTGCATGCCGGAGGTAAAATTATGGCCTCCTTCCTGCAGGCGATTACCCCGCGTTCCGGTGGCGTCACTACGATTGAGATCCCGCTGCTGCGCGAATCTACCCAGTTTCTGATGATTCTGCTGATGTTCATCGGGGCTGCGCCCGGATCTACCGGGGGCGGTATCAAAATCACCACCTTTGCCCTTCTGGTCGTTACTGTATATGCCAGAATCCGGGGCAAGGAGGATATTGTCATGTTCCGCCACCGGATATCCAAAGACAATGTCTATCGGGCGATTACAATGACGCTGTTGTCACTAATTCTCGTCGTAACCGCGACTATGCTGCTGTCGGTTACAGAGAGTGCAGACTTCCTGACCGTACTGTTTGAGGCTGTGTCCGCATTCGGCACCTCCGGTATAACGATGGGACTGACACCGGAGCTGACGACGGCCGGTAAAATTCTGGTCATCATTCTGATGTTCGTCGGGCGGACAGGACCCCTAACTCTTGCCTATGCGATTAAACCCAAAAAAAATAAAGAGCTTTACCGGTACCCCGAAGGCAACATTACTATCGGCTAAATGAATAAAAATGCGACCCTTAGCAGGCAGGCACTCTTGTCCTCCTCTAAGCGGTCGCATTTTTTGCTTGTTATTCTTCTACGTCCTCCTGGGTGTCCAAAGCGGCATCCAGCAGCTGATTAAAGAAATCATCGTCGTTCTCCAGCAGAGTATCCACTTCCAGGAACTGCTCTTCACTTCCCGGCTCGCCGGCGAAGCTTAGACTGTAATCCCATTCACTGCCGCGTTTGCTGAAAAAAGTGATCTCATACGGGAACTTATGCTGCTCAATGGTGAATACTGTTCTCCCGACAAAGCTTTTGTCTTCCTCGCGTTTCAGCTCTGCTTTGACAATTTCTACGTTCATGCTTTTTCCTACCTTTCATCAGTTCAATCTCACATCCCCAGTATAGCATTGATATATGGGCAATTTCCTCTCTTTACTGCGCAATTGACTTTTTTCATCCGGCGGTTAATAATTTAATACAATGCATATATAGAACTAAAAATATACCAAATGGAGGAAAACCAATGATCGATTTTGCAGCAAAGCTTAGTAAGTATGCGGATTTGGCTGTTGAGATTGGAGTTAATGTCCAGCCGGGACAGACTCTGGTCGTGAATGCACCGATTTCCGGAGCCGAGTTTGTCCGTCTGATTACTGCCAAGGCCTACGCCAAGGGAGCAAGTCTGGTCAAAGTAAACTGGAGTGATGAATTCGTCACCCGCCAGCAATTCGAGCATGCCGCTCCGGAAGTATTCACGAAAGCACCTACCTGGTATGCCGGGGAAATGACCGAATTTGCTGAGAATGGCGCTGCCATCCTGAATGTTATCGCAGAAAATCCCGATGCGCTCACAGGTATTGATCCTGAACGTATTGCCAATTTCCAAAAGACACGTGGTGCAGCACTCCAGAGATACCGTGAGCTGCAGATGTCCGATAAAGTCAGCTGGAGTATTGTGGCTATCCCGTCACAGCCCTGGGCTGACAAAGTGTTCCCGGATGTGCCGGCTGAAGAACGCGTGGATAAGCTGTGGGAAGCCATTTTCCATACCGTGCGCTTAGACCGTGAAGACCCGGTAGCCGCCTGGCAGGAGCATTTGGACACCCTGGAGCAGAAAGCCAATGTCCTAAACGCCAAGAAATATAAAAGCTTGCATTACATAGCACCCGGTACCGACCTCACTATTGAGCTCCCGGAAGGCCATCTGTGGGCACAGGGTGACAGCATCAACGCGAAGGGCCATTCCTTCGTCGCCAATATGCCAACCGAAGAAGTATTCACTGCACCGCTTAAGACTGGTGTTAACGGTACTGTTAGAGCTACCAAACCGCTCAGCTACGGCGGGAATATTATTGACGGCTTCTCTATTACCTTTGAGAACGGACGTATCATCAGTGTAAGCGCCGAGCAAGGCCAGGATTCACTGGAATATCTGATCGGCCTGGATGAGGGCGCGAAATACCTGGGTGAAGTTGCGCTTGTACCGCATAAATCCCCGATCTCTGAATCAAACATCCTGTATTTCAATACCTTGTTTGATGAGAATGCCTCCAACCATCTGGCCATTGGCACAGCTTACGCTTTCTGTCTGGAAGGCGGCAAAGAAATGACCCAGGATGAGCTGACTGCACATGGTCTTAACACAAGCGTTACCCACGTTGACTTTATGATCGGATCGCCTGAGATGGATATCTACGGCATTTCCGCAGACGGCTCGCAAGAACCCGTCTTCCTCAAAGGAAACTGGGCGTTTTAATAAATACAGATAAAGATGACAGGAGCTGAACCAATGCTGGATTTCAAGCAAAAGCTGGAGAATTATGCCCTGCTTGCGGTTAAGATCGGGATTAATATTCAACCTGGACAGACGCTGGTGATCAATGCAGATATCGTATCTGCAGAATTAGTCCGCCTTATCGTGCGCCAAGCCTATGAAGCCGGAGCCAAGCTGGTCAAGGTTAATTATAGCGATGAATTCGTCACGCGTACCCGTTACGAGCTCGCGCCGTCCGAAAGCTTCCTTGAACCGCCGAAATGGCAGGCGGATGAACTCGAGGACCTGGCCCGGAAAGGCGCAGCATTCTTGAGTGTTGTTTCCGCTAATCCGGATCTCCTTAATGGAATTGAGGCCAGCCGGATCGCCGACAATCAGCGTACAGCCGGTACAGCTATGGCCCCGTATCGTGAAATGATGATGGCCAATCATGTCAGCTGGAGCATTGTGGCCTACCCTTCCACTACCTGGGCGGCCAAAGTATTCCCCGATGCAGCACCAGAAGCACAGGTTGATCTGCTCTGGGATGCAATCTTTAAGGCAGTCCGCGCCGATCAGGAGAACCCCGTGGAAGCCTGGAGCAACCATTTGGCCGGCTTGAAACAACGCTGCGACATCCTGAATGAGCGTAAATACCGCAAACTGCATTTCACTGCAGCAGGCACAGATCTGACTCTTGAGCTGCCGGAAGGTCATATCTGGTGTCAGGCCGGTGCTGTAAACGGACGGGGAATTCCCTTCCTCGCCAACATTCCGACTGAGGAAGTGTTCACTGCACCGCTTAAGACCGGTGCCAGCGGCAAGGTGAGCAGTACGAAACCGCTTAGCTACGGCGGGAATATCATCGACAAATTCACCTTAACATTAGAGAATGGCAAGGTAACAGATTTTACAGCAGAAACAGGTCAGGAAGCCTTGGCTTCGCTGCTTGCGATGGATGAAGGCTCTGCTTACTTTGGAGAAGTGGCACTGGTGCCCTTCCATTCTCCAATTTCGGAAAGCGGTATCCTCTATTACACTACCCTTTATGATGAGAATGCCTCCTGTCATCTGGCTCTTGGAGCAGCTTATGCTTTCACTCTGCAGGACGGCATTGCTATGACCAAGGAACAGCTGGCCGGCCATGGAATGAATCAAAGTCTTACCCATGTCGACTTCATGATGGGATCGCCGGAGATGAACATCGACGGTATTACGGATGACGGCAACACAGAACCGATATTCAGAGCAGGAAACTGGGCTTCAAGCATATAATCACCTGCCATATTAATGTAAAAAATTAAAGTCCCCCGCTTCTCTTTGGAGACAGCGGGGGGCTTTTTGCTCAAATTTGAAGTTTTGTTCAAATAATATTCACATAATTGTTGAAATTAATTCACAAATATGTCACAATACAATTAAGGTTTGCATTTCCAGTTTATAGCCTTATCAAATTTAGGAGGGAATCCTATGAAAGAATCATTGTCCCAGAACCTGGAGCCGAGAGAAACAGAGCGGACCAAGATTCAGCCTCCCACGGACGCAAGCATCGTAGCCTCCAATGCAATCAAATACACAGCTTACATCATGCTGCTCTTCGGTTTCCTATACTTCCTGATTGCCTACCTGGCACCTATGCTGTAAGGATGTTAAATTATATATTCACTCTAGAAAGCGCTTACGGCCCATAACTTCCCTTTGGAAGCTATAGGCCGTTTTATTATTTACCAGGACATAACTTTACGGATCCAGGCTATTGCTGCAGGTGTCCATACATCCGTCATTGCTGATTGCAGCCAGGCTGCTGCTTCTTCGCGGGAACCTTCAAACGAAGATAGGTTATTAACCTGCATCCAGTGTCCTGCTGTTTCAAAGGATGTGCTATTCCAGCCGTTAACCACACCTTCGGCATTAAGCCTTGCTTTCACACCGGAGATAACAATATCCGCTGTTCCTTGCAGCTCAGTGAGGGCATTGTCAAACGCTGTTTTCTTTTCTTTCACTTTCATATCTGCAAGAGCACGCAGCTCACGTGTTTCAATACCTTCGTTGTCCCTGATGATTTGCAGGAGTACTACTGCTTCTCTGCTGGCTAAGCCGTTGTTGTAACGCTCTTCAATCTCCTGTACGCTGCCGACTGCAGCAGCGAATGCAGGGAACCATTCCCGCGAGACTAGAATCGCTTTTTTCCGGATGAACTTGCCGTAGCCGGCTAATCCTTCTCCCGGGAATCTGGCACGCCAAGCCCAAGGATCAAGCTCTGAACCGGTATGCCAATTCTCTGCCTTGGTCAAACCGTTTACCGAGGGATGCTCTGGTATTAGCTGGGCAAGCGGCAGAATCCCTAGTCTGGCAATAACCCCCGCCATTTCTTCGAATGTAGTTACAATGCCTTGCTCTTCCATACTCTTCATCACGTTTCCTCCCTGCGTTTATTATTCATTGAATTATTCTTTACCACCGCTCTTCACCGGATCGCATGCACCGGATTCCGGCTATAAACGTGTTGATCAGCCGGGTTAAGCTAACCTCCAGATCTAACGGCATGCCGAAGCCTCCCTGATTCTTGAGGGAAGCGAATCCGTGCAGAATACTCCTCAGCCCGCGGACTGCATGCAGCCCGCCTTCTTCACCAAGCTCATAATCTGCAAGCACATTGATGATTAATGACAAAATCTGTCCGCCCGCCTCCTCAAGAGAAGTGTTTCCCTCTTCCGGAGCCCGTAGCGTAGTTTCGTATAGACCCGGATGCTGCCTGGCAAACTCAACATAAGCTCTACTCATGGCATGAACCGCTGCATCACCGCTGATTCCATCGATTGAGGCTTCCATAGCTGTTTGGAGCTGCTCCAGCCCGTGGATAGCCAACAGTTTGCGCAGTTCCTTAAGTCCATCAATGTGATTATACAACGATGGTGAGCGAACGCCCAGCTTGGCCGCAAGTCCTGCCAGCGTCACTTCTGAAATGCCTTGTTCATCAGCCAAATCCGCCGCTGCAAGTACCAATGTATGCTTATCTAGCCCTGCTCTGGGTGACATTTAATTTCCGGCCTTTCTCAGCGACTGCTGCGCTGTATTAATGGCCTGCTGAATCGCTACACCAGGTGTTTTTAACAGGTTGCCATGACCGGGTGCGAGAATCGAGGGTGATAATACCAGCAGCTTCCGAACGCTCGCAAGAGCTAATTCCTTGTTCCAGGTAGCCATAGCCGGAAAAGGGAATAATGGCACTACTGTACCCGATACAGCCGTCCTCCGGAAGGTCTGGAATGCATCTCCGGTAATTAGAGCACCGCTGCGCTGATCCAGGAAGGACATTGATCCCGGGGTATGCCCCGGAGTGCTGACGGCCTGCAGTGACCCAACCTGATCTCCCTCATGCAAAAGTATATCCGCTTGTGTTTTCAGTTTTTTAGGTACCGACCCTTTAATCGGTGTCTGCGGCTCACCTGGCCGTAAAGAACGGTCACCTCTCAACAAGGCAGCATCCCGCTCAGAGATGTAGACTTTGGCCTCAGGGAGTTGTCTCTTAAGCTCGTCTAAGGCCCCCACATGATCGCCATGGGCATGAGTCAGAACAATTCGTGTAATCGGCTTCTGCAGCTTGGCAGCGGCCGCAATAATCCCTTTAGTACTAAACGGCAACGCCGCATCGATTACAGTAAGTTCTTGTTCTTCTACAACAAGATAACAATTTACGGGAAAGAAATTCGGCATCCACGTTAACTGCAATAAATCCCCTGCTTGAGTAACTCTCATAATTACCCCTCCCAAAACTAATGTAATTAGTTACAATATAAACTAACACGATTAGTTTTACAAGAGGGATTATCCTTGACCTTCATCCGTACTGCATTCTACATATAAAAAAAGCATCCCGAAGGATGCTTTTTAAAATCAATGAGAATGATTCAGTAAAGTGAATCAGCCAAAACGGCCCATAATGTATTCCTGTGTCATTTGATTCTCCGGATTACTGAATACCTTTTCTGTCTTGTCATATTCGACAAGTGAACCTAGATAAAAGTACGCAGTGTAATCTGAGATGCGCGCTGCCTGCTGCATGTTGTGCGTGACGATAACGATTCTAAGCTCTTCCTTAAGTTCCTTGATCAGCTCTTCGACTTTACCTGTAGATACAGGATCAAGTGCCGATGCCGGCTCATCCAGCAGCAGGATCTGCGGATTCACTGACAGTGCACGGGCGATGCAGAGACGCTGCTGCTGTCCGCCCGACAAGGCGAGTGCCGAGTCTTTCAGACGGTCTTTAACCTCGTCCCACAGGGCTGCACGGCGCAGGCTGCTCTCCACTATCTCATCCAGTGCGGCCTTCCCTTTGATGCCATGGTATTTCGGGCCGAATGCGATGTTGTCATAAATGGATTTATAGAAAGGATTCGGCTTCTGCCAGACCATTCCGATCTTTTGGCGCAGCTTGATAACATCCGTACCGGGTGCATTGATGTCTACACCGTCAATCCAGATATTCCCTTTCGTTGTCGATCCTGAGATATCATCATTCATCCGGTTTAAGGAACGGAGGAACGTTGATTTGCCGCAGCCCGAAGGCCCTATCAGCGCTGTAACTGTATTCTGGGCAAAGGGAAGACTGATCCCCTTCACCGCTTCATATGTTCCGTAAAATATGCTCAGGTTTTCTGTTTGAAATGATTCCCGCACCGCTGCCGCTGTTCCCATCTCTTACTCCTCCTAGTGTTCTCTAATAATTACTGATTAGTTCATTCTTTTGGATGCTGTAAGCTTGCGGTAAATAAATCTACCGAAGTAACGGGCAAGCAGGTTAAACAGCAGGACCATAATTACGAGCACCGCCGAGGCTCCGGCAGCGATTTGCATAGCATCCGGGGCCAGACCTTCACTGTTAACTTTCCAGATATGCACAGCCAGTGTTTCTGCCGGACGGAACGGGTTAAGCGGTGAGTTCGAATGCAGCGGATTCCAGTCTGAGAAATTCAGACGCGGGCTGCTCATCCCAGCTGTGAACATAAGTGCTGCCGCTTCCCCGAAGACACGTCCTGCGGACAGGATCGTTCCGGTGATGATCGTAGGCAAGGCTACCGGAAGCAACACAGAAGTCACAATCTTCCATTTGGAGAGCCCGAGCGCAAACCCTGCTTCCTTCTGCTGCTTCGGTACGGTTCGGAAAGCCTGCTCGGTAATCCGCACCATCAATGGCAGATTGAAGAATGTCAGGGCAATCGCACCGGAGATCAGCGAGAAGCCAAGATCAAAGTAGTTGACGATCAGGAGGAGGCCGAACAGACCCACAACGATGGACGGGAATGACGAGAGCACCTCTACAATCAGACGAATGAAACCGGTGATCTTACCGGGACGTGCATATTCGGCCATATAAATCCCTGCGCCAAGGCCGAGCGGAACGGTGATGATCAAGGTGAGCACCAGCAGATACAACGAATTGAACAGCTGCGGCCCTACTCCTCCGCCTGCGCGGATTTTTTGCGGTGCTGAGGTCAAGAAATCCCAGCTGATATGATTAAGTCCACGAACCAGGATGTAACCCAGCAGCCCAATTAGAATGGCTACAATCAGCAATGCGAAAAAGACGATAAGCGTAGTGGCGATTTTGTCTGCAGTTCTCGGCTTCAAATCTTATTTCTCCTTTCGAGCATTCTTACGAGGAGGACGAAGATAAACGTCATCAGCATAAGAACCAGCGCCATACTCCATAGCGCATTATTTTGCGGCGAACCCATCGTTGTGTTCCCCATGCTGAGTGTAATTACACTGGTTAATGTGGAAGCCGATTCAAAAAGCGAGCGCGGCACGAAAGGCGCATTACCGATAACCATCTGCACAGCCAGGGCTTCACCAAACGCGCGGGCCATCCCCAGAACTACACCAGTCATAATGGCCGGCAGCGTAGTCGGTAGAATCACCCGGGAGATGGTCTGCCACCGTGTGGCACCGAGCGCAAATGAGGATTCTTTCAAATTTTGCGGCAAAGAAGCAAGCGCGTCTGCAGCCACGCTTGTAATGGTCGGAAGAATCATTACCGACAGCACAAGCGCGCCTGCAGCAACCCCGATGCCCTGGCCGGGAAAGGTGTTCCGCAAAAAGGGAACAATAACACTGAGTCCTACAAAACCGTACACTACGGAAGGTATCCCCGATAACAGCTCGATTACCGGCTGCAGCAGCTTCTTCCCCCAGCCCGGAACAATTTCTGTCATGAAGAGGGCTGCACATATACTAAGAGGACTTGCAATAAGTGCAGCAAGCAGCGTGACGAGGAATGAACCGGTAATAAAGGGCAGTGCCCCGTAAGATGGTGTATCCGCTTCAGGAGCCCACTTACTGCCGAACAAGAAATCTGACACCTTCATTTCACCGCTGATAAAGTTAGCTATCCCTTTAGACGCTACAAAATAGACCATTGATACAATGATCACGATTAGTAACAGCACACAAAAGGACATATAAATACGCCCTAAAAAGTCTTCAATATGATGTTTTTCAATCCGTGTTTTCTTTGGTTTTACCCGCAAGATGCTCCCTCTTTCTAAAGTGAAAAGAGAGGCAGAAGTTTTCCGCCTCTAATCACATGAAGTTCTAATGGATGTTATCCGGTGATAAGTGTGTTTTTAATTATTTCGTAGTTACGTTGCCTTCTACATCACGGGAAACCTGCATTTTATTTGCTGGAATGTAGCCAAGGTCTACAACGTCGCCGTTTTGTACTTCATCAGTAAGCATGTAATCAAGGAATGCTTTTACAGTTTCATTAGGCTCACCGTTAGTGTACATGTGCTCGTAAGCCCATACCGGATATTTACCGCTGATTACATTGTCTACAGAAGGTTCAACACCATCATAGTTCAAGGTTTTTACGGTATCGTCAAGGTAGGACAGAGCCAGGTAACCGATTGCCCCCGGAGTTTCACCGATCATTTTCTTAACTGTACCGGAGGAATCCTCTTGCACAGAGCCTTGAAGGTCTTCCGTTTTGGTTCCAAGCGCAAAGTTTTCGAATGTTGCACGGGTACCGGAGCTGCTTGGACGGTTAATGATTTGGATCGCCTGATCCTTACCGCCTACATCTTTCCAGTTCGTGATTTTTCCTGTGAAAATGTCAACGAGCTGCTGCTTGGTCAAGCTGTCTACACCTGCATCCGGGTTGGATACAGCGGCGATAGCCACAACTGCTACCTGATGGTCAACCAGTGCCTTTGCTTTTTCAGCATCGGCATCCTTCAGCTTCTCTTCTGCAAACACATCGGAGTTTCCGATATCCACTTGTTTCTCAGCAACCTGTGTCAATCCGGTGCCGCTTCCTCCGCCTTGAACCTGAATGTCAACGCCGTTATTTGCGTCCATGAAGCTTTCTGCTACTTGTTCAACGAGCGGCTGCAGAGCTGTAGAGCCCGAAGCCAGAATCGATCCGCTTAATTCACTTCCGCTGCTGCTTTCTGTAGGTGTATTTGTCGCAGCTGCGTTATTGCCCCCGTTATTAGTTGCCGCATTATTTCCGTTGTTGCCGCATGCCGAAAGTGCCACTACGCTTGTTAATGCCAAAGCCATGATCCACGATTTTCTGAATTGCATTGATTTTGTTCCTCCTAAAGTTTTGTTAGCATATGCATTTTTAATTACTCCGCAAAACTCGCTTCGTAAGCATACACTTAGGTTTTGTGTGATTGTGCCCCATCGAATCTGCTTCTGACAAAACTCACTTTGGAAGCTTCCTCTATGTTGTCTCTCTGCTTTACTCTTCTTATTCTAGAACTCGTTCGTTAGAGAAAAGTCTTGGTTTTGTAAAACGGAAGATAAAAATACTAATAGAAAATGTATATCATTATAGATATAATCTATATTAAAGATATAAAACGAAAATTTTTCAGTACGCATCTGGGGGAAAGTCATGAATATAACCAAACTACAAATCGTTGTTCTGATAGAAAAATATAAAAAGGTAACGGATGTGGCTTCTGAAATGGGCTTAAAGCAGCCGACGGTAACCTTTCATATGAAGAGTCTGGAAAGCGAACTGGGAACCTCACTTTTTCAATACCGCAGCGGCCGTGTACTATTGACCGATGCTGGACGTGCACTGTATCAGTATGCCGTAAGGATCGTCACCCTGGCTGTTGAAGCAGAGCGCAGTGTTAAGCAGTTCTCTTCGCTTACATCAGGAAATCTGGAGCTGGAAGCTTCTTATATTCCTGGTACATATGTTTTGCCAAAACTGCTCTCACAATTCATTAATCTGCATCCGGGCATCGATACCTCATTAAAGGTACAAAGCGACCTTCAATTGCGGGATCGGCTGCGGAGCCGGGAAATCCAGATGGCTGTCCTGCATCTGGCGGGTAGCGGCGATGATTCTTTTCATACCAAGCGTATGGCTGACGATGAGGTAGTACTTATCTTTGCACCGGGACATCCTTTTGCACAATCTGTGGAATTAACAGCAGAGCTTCTGGCGCTAGAGCCATGGATTCAACATGAACCAGCTTCTTATTTGGGGGAGACGGCTGAGAAATGGGCACAGGCTAATGGTGTTCGGTTATGGAATCATGCTGTGGTGAATTCTCCGGAAGCACATAAAAGGATGGTTAGTGAAGGAGGCTCCGTGGGGGTATTCTCCAAGTCGGGGATCGAAGCGGAGTTGGCGCTGGGGAGTCTGCGTTATGCCCCCCTTCCGGGCAATCAGGCAGACCATGGCGGGTTTGTGCTGGCTTGGCGTAAAGACCATACGCTGACCCCCCTGCAGCAGGCATTTATAGATCTCGCCGGGGAAAGCGGCTCCGCTGATTAAGAAACATATCGGTTATAAATCAAACATTTCTATATACGACAATGTATACATTATTTAATGGAATTAATTATCATAGTTAATGTCATTAAATAATTAAAAAACCGGCATGACTGCGCTGCTTTTTTTACAAGCTCGCTTGATCATGCCGGTTTATTGTTATTTTAGTCTTTCTCAGCAACCAAGGTAAAGGTCTTCGGAATGCCCTTGTCATACACGTCTGACGACAGGTTCGGCTCTTCTGCCAACTCACGGATAATAAGTCCGCTGCGTGCTGCCGCTGTCACAAGCTCCCCTAATGTCCAGCGCCGCCAATAAACTACACTGTGCTTTGGTTCACTTCCAGGCTCCTGCCCTGTAGCAGGCAGATATTTGGAATAGGATACCCTCTTCTCCTCCAAAGTCGTGTCGAAATAATCACCGTCCACCCTATGCTTACGAACTTTGGCCGTCGATCCCTTCGAGGTGATCAGCTTGGTCGTAACCGGATGGAAATCCCGCAGCACGAACCGCCCCCCGGGAGCCAGCAGCTGATAAACAGTGTCCATAAATGGTCTAAGATCGGTAAAATAATGGACAATCCCCATCTCGGCAAACACAAGGTCATATGAGCTATCCAATACTTCTTCTGGCAGCTTCAGAACATCAGATATGATATACGTAAGCTTCACGCCTGCTTCCTCCGCAAGTTCAGTTGCATAACGAGCATTGGCTTCAGAGAAATCTGCTACACTCACCTCTGCTCCAAGCAGGCTGAGTGCCACAGCTTTCATGCCGTTCGAACCCATGAGGTTCATAATCTTTTTCCCGCTAACCTCTCCAAAGTAAGCATTTAGCGGAAATAATCTGCCCTGAGGGTCTTTCGCCAGCTTTGCGGCAGCTTCCGCAGGTGTGCCGAAACGGCTGGTCCAGGCCGTATACGTATCTTCGTTCCATGTCTCCTCACTGGAAGAAGCCGCTGCCGGCTGGTTCAAATCATGATCATTCATTATGTTAAATACCCCTTTTGTGTGTGAAGTTAGCTGTTCAGCTGCTTACGATGCTTCTCGGAAGAGAGTCTTCAATCCCCAGTGTTTTTTTGCGTCCTGCATATAAGTAGACTGCCAGTCCAGCCATTACAAGCAAACCCCCGGTCCATTGCAGTCCGTTCAGCTTCTCTCCAAGCAGCAGGAAAGCCAGAATACTCGCCCCAACGGGTTCCCCGAGTATATTCATCGAGACTGTTGTAGCCGATACATACTGCATCAGCCAGTTAAACAAAATGTGGCCAAAGACAGTCGGCACCACAGCCAGCAGAACGAAAATCCCCCACTCTTTTGGCGGATAATCAAAGAACGGAATACCGGCCAGCACATTATAAACTGCGAATACTATAGATGCGGAGATAAAGACAATTAGGCTGTACAAATAAGACGGCATTCGGGAAACAAGACGCTGGCCAACCATCATATGTACCGCAACAGCGGCAGTTCCGCCAATGGACAACAGATCACCTTTTACATTATCAGGAGACAGTCCAATATCACCCCAGCCGATAAATACGGTTCCGAAGATCGCAATACCAAGACCAGCAATCGCAGAAAGTGTGCTTTTTTCTTTATACAGCACATAGCACCCAATCATTATAAAAACGGGTTCCAGTGCCATTATCATCGTTGAGCTGGCCACGGAAGTGAATTTGAGCGAGCCCATCCACAGTAAAAAATGCAAGGCGAGCATCATTCCGGAGAATCCGAGCAGCAGCCAGTCTTTACGCCGCAAGGAAAAAGCTGCTCCACTGTAAGGCCGGGCAAACGGCAGCATCAGCAGTGAAGTGAACAACAACCGGTACATGCCTTGAACAGAGGCCGGAGCCGAGGACCATTTAATAAAAATGGACGAAAAAGAGATGGCCACAATTCCAATCAGCATTAATAGCGGAACCGGAACGGGCGGTTTTTTACCATTCACAGCAAAGCGTCCTTTCAGGTCAATTAGATGATACCTATGTAAATTTACCTCAATTTTCGAAAAAAAGCAGCTTTTTCAGGAAAAATCATTTGGGTAGAGGCACAAGTTCCTGCTTCCTGCTAGAACTCATGCCTCTGGAGTTTACAGCTATTCTGCTACGCTAAGGCTTAAGAATCACCTTGATACAATCCTCTTCTTTCTCTTGAAACACCTGGTAGCCATGCTCCGCTCTGCTGATCGGCAGCCGGTGGGTGATGATGTCAGTAGGATCAAACTTATTCTCCTTAATCATCTTGTAGAGGGTCGGCATGTAGTGAATCACTGGCGCCTGCCCCATTTTCAGTGAAATATTGCGTTCAAAAAGCTGGCCCAGCGGGAACAGATTATAGTTGAGGCCATACACCCCGACTAACTGGATCGTCCCAAATTTACGGACTACCTGAGCCGCGATCCGGAAAGCCCCAAGCGAACCACCCTGGAGCATCAAGGCTGTCTCCACCTTTTCCGCTACTGTCTTTTTAGCATCCAACCCTACACAGTCAATGACTACATCCGCTCCGCCGCGGGTAATCTCCTTGAGATGCGCCTCGATGTCCTTGACTTTTTCAAAATTAAAAATCTCCACATTATTTGTCTGTTTGGCGTGCTGCAGACGGTACGGGACATGATCAACGGCGATCACACGGGAAGCTCCCTTCATCCAGGCGAACTTCTGGGTCAGCAGGCCGACCGGGCCGCAGCCCAGGACAATTACCGTATCTCCGGGCTTCACACCGGCACTTTCAACCCCCCACCAGGCGGTAGGTACTATGTCAGAGAGGAAGAGCAGCTTCTCATCCTCCATCTCGGCATCCTCCGGCACCACGAACGGTCCGAAGTTGCCATAAGGCACTCTAAGCAATTCTGCTTGGCCTCCGGCATAACCTCCGTACGTATCCGAATAACCGAGGAATCCTCCGGTGTCCTTAGCCTCATTCGAATGATCGCACTGACTTTCCATCTCATGCTGGCAGAAATAACATTGTCCGCAGGCTACGTTAAAAGGGACGATTACACGGTCGCCTTTTTTTACCTTAGTGACCTCCGGTCCTACATCTTCGACAATCCCCATTGGCTCATGCCCGATAACATAATCATCATGCATGCCCGGAATTTCGCCGTTATAAATATGCAGGTCGGAGCCGCAAATTGCGGTAGAGGTGATACGTACAATAATATCGTCCTTTTTCTCCAGCTTAGCGTCGGCTACTTCTTTGACTTCGACTTTCCTTTTCCCTTGATAAGTTACTGCCTTCATGACGAGGTCCACTCCTTTGGAAATAGAGTAAAGAACTTAGCGGGCTACATTGGTTAGCAGCATACTATGTTATAACCCTAAACTCCTCTAGCTTATCCCCAGATCTGAAAGTCTTAACCCTCAAGGTGCCTGAAAAGATCAAATATGCTCTCCATCAGAAGCCAAGCTCCCAGAACTGCAGCGGTCAAAAGTACAATGAACAATACCAGCCAGACCTTGATATGCCGTTTGCGTCTGCTGGCTCTGCCCAGTCCCACTTCCTCATCCGGCCACCAATACCAGTCTTTACCGGGTTTCATATGGTTGGAACGTAATTTCATCGGCAGGACGCAGTTTTACAAATCTTCCGCCGAGCACTCCATTGTGATGCTTCACAATCTCTTCACCGCTTAGATTTCCATTATCGAAGGTGCTGTGTGCATCCTGAACGAGTATATTGTTGTAATCCATACTGAATGCCCGCCGGCAGGTTGAATCCAGACAGAACTCGGTCTGCATCCCGCAGATCACAAGATCTGTAATTCCTTGACGCTGGAGCTCTTCATGCAGTAAGGTCCGATGAAATGCATCCCAAGTCGGTTTCTCCACGATGGTCTCACCTTCGCGGGGCTTCACAAGGCTGCTGATCTCCCAGGTCGGCAATCCCTTGGTATATTCCTCGTCTTCTGTATGCTGAATATATACAACCGGAATATTGGCGGATCTCGCTTTATCGAGCAAAGATACAATCCGTTTCATCACATTGTCCACATCATACAGCTTCATATCCGGATAAGAAAACATCGCCTCTTGAACATCAATAATCAGCAGTGCTGTTGTCATTGATAACTCCTCCTTGGTTCTTTGATCCTTTTTCTACTCATTATACTGAAAAAGATTATATCAGACCTAGAGCTCAAATAGACTCCCCATCCAGTGAAATTTATGGATACGTCTTGGAAAGGACCGTGAAGCGGAAAAAGGGGCATCTCACACACCATCAAATGGTGCGGAGATCCCCCTTTGTTTTCAATAGTTATTTGCCCCGCTTGTTATGCCATATCAGCGCATGCAGCTGCGGCAACACCCGTGCCCGGTTCATCTCTGGATCAGCAATCACTAGGTTGAACAGCCATTCCAGCCGTCCTAAGAGGCGTGCCGAAATGTCCCCCGGTTCCGTTACATCCTCATTCCCGGGCTGCAGGTACAGCGAAACTCCGGGATAACGCTGATGAACGCTTTTGGCATAGGCATAGTCTTGCTCGTCAAACACCACGACCTTCAGGCTATGCGTAGCCTTGCCTTGCTCCTTCAGCTTGCCCATGATTCTGTCCAGCATTGCCCAGTCCGTCTTCATTCCCGAGCTTGGCGGTTTAGGACTGATCGTTAGCGTATCGATCTCATAAAACCAGTCCTGCCAGCGGCTGCCCTGTGTTTCGATAGCGGCCTGAATGCCGTGCTCATGCAGCAGAGCAACAAATTCCGCCATACTGTTGCCGAGCAGGGCCGGATTCCCGCCGGAAATGGTCACAGAGTCAAAGTTCTGGCCAGCCAGTGCAATAAGCTCATTCATAATTTCCTCCGGCTCCAGCATCCGTACAATATCCTTAGCAGAACCATCCCAGGTAAAGGCTGAGTCGCACCAGCTGCAGCGGTAGTCACAGCCGTAGGTGCGGACGAACATTGTTTTGACACCGATCACGGCGCCTTCCCCTTGAATCGTCGGGCCAAAGATTTCAATTACCGGTATTTTACTCACAGTCACAGCCCCCGTGCAGGCGGTAGGCAGGTCCATCCTCCGGAATATCTGCAGCCATTACCTCTGCCCAGGAGGTAGGCGTCTCCCACAGCTTGACTGAATACAGCGGCAATGACGCCTGTTTCAGTTGATAGGCCATATAGGCAGACATGTTCTCAGCAGTTGTACGGAATCCGAGCAGTGCTACTTTTGAGCCGGAATTCTGAAGAGCCTCCAGGACAGGCTCATTGCCCATTGCCAGAAAAGCATGATCCAGACGGTCTACAAGACTTTGCTGCACAATAGCCTTAATGTCGCTGAAATCCACAACAAAGCCTTCATCAGAGTGCCCTGCTTCTGTTGAAGGTTTGCCTTTTAACACGACTTCAAGCTTATAGGTATGGCCATGCAGATTGCTGCATTTTCCTTTATGTCCAACCAGCTGATGCGCAGAATCAAAGGTGAAAATCTTACAGACCGATACATCACCCAGCATTACAGACCACCTTTCGTTTGTTCCGCCATGTATTGCTCAAGGCCGCGCTGACGCAGCAGACAAGCCGGACAGGTGCCGCAGCCGCTGCCGACGATGCCGTTATAGCAAGTCAACGTGTGCTCACGGATATAGTCAAAGTGACCCAGTTCATCGGCCAGCTTCCAGGTTTCCTTTTTATCGAGCCACATCAGCGGCGTATGAATAACGAATTCATAGTCCATCGACAGATTGAGTGTCACATTCAGGGACTTTACGAACACATCCCGGCAATCGGGATACCCGCTGAAGTCCGTCTGACACACACCGGTGATGATGTTGGCATAGCCCAGCTGTTTGGCCAGAATGGCGGCAAAGGACAGGAACAGCAGATTACGCCCATCCACGAACGTACTTGGCAGTTCCCCATCTTCTCCGGCTTCAATCTCGATGTTATCCCGTGTTAAAGCGTTAGGTGCCAGCTGATTGAGCAGTCCCAGATCTAGAATATGCTGCTTCACACCAAACTTTGCAGCAATTTCTTTGGCAACTTCAATCTCGGCTGCATGCCGCTGATTATAGTTAAAAGTAACTACCTGAACCTCTTCGAAGTGCTTCAGCGCCCATACGAGGCAAGTGGTGCTGTCTTGTCCGCCGCTGAACACAACGAGTGCTTTTTTATTCATTAACAGTTCTCCTCTCCATTACTGCTCTGGTCCTACCGATTATCAACTTTCTCCGGATACATATCATGATTCATCAGCCGGTGCTCGGCCATAGCTTCATACTTGGTTCCCGGACGTCCCCAGTTGCAGTAAGGATCAATGGAAATGCCGCCGCGCGGTGTGAACTTGCCCCACACTTCGATATAACGCGGATTCATCAAGGAGATCAGATCATTCATAATAATGTTGACACAATCTTCATGAAAATCACCATGATTGCGGAAGCTGAACAAATAGAGCTTCAGTGATTTGGATTCAACCATCTTGATATCCGGAATGTACGAGATGTACATCACACCGAAATCAGGCTGTCCGGTTACGGGACACAGACTGGTGAACTCCGGACAATTGAATTTCACAAAATAATCACGGCCGGGATGCTTGTTATCGAAGCTTTCCAGGATCTCAGGAGCATACCCGAATTTATATTGTGTTCCCTGATTGCCCAGCAGGGTAACTTCCTTCATTTCCTCTTTCAATCTTCCTTCTGACATGACAAAAAACCCCTCTCTTTTCCTGCGGCTTTCGCCGGATTCGGAAAGAAGAACGAGATTTCGAAAACTTGGCTCTACTAAGAAGACAAGCCTCTATGACACCAGTAAACGGCATTTTTAGCCGTCTGGCGGTCAGGCGTTGTCTTATTGACGCATGGCATAACATGTAAAGTATACTGCAGATATGCTCAAAGCGGCCTTAGTTTTTTATAGAGGGAGTTTGCGAACCTCTCCTGCGACATATACGCAGAATTCTTCTTATACTTATACTAGCGTCTTGAACTATATCATGTTTCGCAGATCGCTGGCAACCCTTAAAGATGATCCAAAATTAGTGAACACAGCATACCCAGCGCGGCCATAAATCCGGTCAGCGGACCTCCGTCCTCATATGCCTCCGGCATCATACTGGAGGATACCATGGAAATGATCCCGCCTCCGGCAAAAGAAGCAATAATAGCTGTTGTATACCCGCTGGCATGATCCATAAAGGCATAGCCTGTACCCGAGGCGAGCGTTGATATAACAAGTACGCCTATCCAGAGCAGCACCACTTTGCTTTTGCTGTAGCCATCCTGTTTGAGCCCGGCTGTACTGGAGAGCCCTTCGGGAATATTGCTGATAAAGATTGCAATTACTAGCAGCAGGCTAACCCCTTTACCTGAAATCAGACTGGCCCCGATCATGATGGACTCAGGAATCGCATCCAGCACCGTACCGGCAAAAATCGCCAGCCCACTGCTGCCTTTTCCCTTTGAGCCGCCAGCACCTCTAACGGAGCGTTTGCGTCCGGACCCGCCTTTTCGCGAGATGTACCAGTCGAACAAGGTGAAAACCAGCGCACCGGCTATAAATCCGATAATGGTCGGGAACAGCCCCCCATCATTAGCGGAATCGTCCAGCAGCTCATAGGCGGCAGCTCCGATTAACACTCCGGTTCCGAACGCCATAATAAAGCCAATAAGCTTCTTGCGGATATGCAGAAACAACGCCATCAGCGCACCAATTAGTACAGCAGATCCGGAAACCGCACCCCATAGGACAGCATTCAACACCAGCTTCACCTTCTACAGTCAGTTTAAATTGCACAGAAATGGCATAGTAGTATTGTACACTTCAAAATAAACGGGCAAACATTGCAGCTGTGTTCTCCCTCCATCTTTTGTAACTGTTCTGGAGCTTTCGATATGATTCATATTATTAATTATTAATGTAATTAAATAAATGTTTCATTGTTTATAGCCAAGCTCCCCGGTCAATAGTCAGACTAATAGTCGTGACTTCCAAGCTAATTTTACAATATGGATTCAATTTCAATGAAAGGGGTAACTTAAAAATTATAATCTCCAATAACAAGGATGGGATCAGCCAATGGAAGAAAACGTGCAGAAGCTTAAGGAATGGCTTACCTCTGAAGTAAATGAAACGATTGTAATCACGAAAGAGGAGCTTAATGATTTGGATACGGTTCATTTCAGTTTAGAGAGCGTTGATTACCGGGATTCAGAGGATACCATTGATGATTATCTGGGTGACGCGCTGATCTTGAGAGGTTCGGGAAGCACTCTGAATGCTGATGGTGATCTTGTGCCGCTTCCGCAGCAAAGCTATGAAATTGCCGTAAGCGGTCTTAAGCTGCATAATATCGAAGCTGATAAAGTGGAGCTGCAGACGGAGCGTGCCAAATACACCCTTGCTCTGAGTTAAGCGAAATAAAAGGCCGCGGGAATTTCCCGCGGCCTGATTTATTCTTCTCCAATAATCTTCACTTCGGTCTCCAGTTCAACGCCGAATTTATCTTTAACTGCTGAGCGCACGTGCTGAATCAGCCCAATGTAATCACTTGCGGTTGCATTATCCGCGTTCACAATAAATCCGGCATGCTTACGGGAAACCTCAGCACCGCCGATCCGGGTTCCCTGCAGACCGCTTTCCTGAATCAGCTGGCCGGCATAACGCCCGGGCGGCCGTTTGAAGACGCTGCCGCATGAAGGATATTCGAGAGGCTGCTTTGACTCCCGCAAATGGGTAAGCTCATCCATTGATGCTTTGATCAGAGCCGGGTCCCCCTGCTTCAGGGCAAACCGTGCCTCCAGCACAATATATTCTCCACTGGCGAAGATGCTGTGCCGGTACCCCCATTCCAGATCATCTCCAGTTAGAGTGACCATTTCACCTGATTGGTTAAGGGCAAGGGCACTCTCCAGTACATCCTTCACTTCCCCCCCGTATGCTCCAGCGTTCATATATAGAGCTCCGCCTACTGTTCCGGGAATACCACATGCAAATTCCAGACCTGACAGGTTATGCTCCAGGGCATAATTAGAAGCATCAATAATCTTAGCACCGCACTGGGCGACAAGAAGCTCCCCATGAATTTCTATTTGGCTAAGCTCCGAGGTTTGAAGGACGATCCCCCTTATACCGCCATCACGGATAATGACATTCGAGCCGTTACCCAGAATGGTGAGCGGGATGTGATTCTCGCGTGCATATGTAACTATGGTTCGGATTTCCTCATACGAAACGGGCGCAGCCAGGATGTCCGCTTTGCCTCCTATTTGGGTGAACACATAAGATTTCAGCACTTCACCGCTTCTAACTGTTCCACTCGGAAGCAGCTGCTGCAAATCTTCTTGAATTTTATTGATATTCATCGTTCATGCTCCTTTAACTACCTGAAAATGATGATCTACATATATCCGAAGGAAAAAGAATGGCATTAATCTATGCAGAATATAACGAGAACTCAGTGCCTAACTACGGCAACCACAACTGTAACAACGAACAGGCTCCCTTGTCAATGACCGGGAGCCGCGCTTGAAATTGTCCTATATAAAATTATGCGGCAATTTCATAAAATATAATCTAAGCCTGCGCCGAAGCAGTGTTGTTACGGTATTCGGCTCTGCGTTTGGCCCGTTCTTCCTCTGTCAGCCGGGGGCAAGTATAGCAGTAGCTTCCTCCTTTAGTACGGTAGTAAAGGCAGCAGCGGTTACGTACTTGGACCTTAGAAGCCGGATCAGCAAGTGCTTCCACCTTCCGCACCTTCACGTGGAACGGATTTCTCGCGAGCTTAAATACTGCTGCAGGCATTTCGTCTGTCAGATACCTGTAGTCAGCTTGTATGGTTTGAATGAGGCCGCTATGTCTGCCGGCAGCCAGCATTTCAATATAGTAGTTGAATTTGGTTGGCAGCTGTCCCCAAATCTCACTAGGCCCAAGGCCTGAAACCTTGGATAATACACTCAGCAGAGGTGCTGCAGTTTCCTGATAGAATTGTGTTAACCTGCCATTTCGCCAGCAAATCCGCTGTTCAGCATCCGCAGGAGCCGGACTGAAGGTCCATGTGTCCAAGGAAAAGGCTACCCGCCAATATCCTTCAGCAGGAATGAGATGCACAGACAGGCTGGACAAGCTGACCTCTGGCATCACGGAGTAAACAGAAATTGCGTACTGCATGGCAAGAGCCACGTTCCCGAATGACCCGGCGAAATAAGACGCCGCTACTTTGTCATCCAGCCCTTTGATGATTGGCCGGTAGCACTCTATAAAAGCCCTCATGCCGTCTTCACGGATCAGCTCTTTGACGATAAAAGAATATCTCGCACCCTCCGGTACTTCTGGATGAAGATCAAATTTGCTGCCAAAATCTTTTATCAGTTCAGACGTCTGTGCCTCATCCATAATAATTCCTCCTATGTTCCCTGACCTTCAGCCGAAGCTACAAACCAGCTGCCTTTGAGGCCGCAAGCTCATAAGGCAAGCACAATGGCACGCCGGTACGCGGATCTGAAACAATGTCACATTCAATACCAAACACTTTGCGGAGAACATCGGGTGTCATAACCTCTGCCGGAGTCCCTTCACAGATTACCGTACCCGATTTAATCGCCACCATATGCTGTGCATAACGGGAGGCATGATTTAAATCATGCACCACCATGATGATGGTTCTCCCTTCTTCCTCGTTCAATTTCTGCAATAGCTGCAGGACTTCCAGCTGGTGAGCCATATCAAGGAAGGTAGTCGGTTCATCCAGGAACAGAATATCCGTCTGCTGGGCTAGAGCCATAGCTATCCAGGCCCGCTGGCGCTGGCCGCCGGAGAGGCGGTCTATCGGGCGATCGTGGAACTCCTCCATCCCGGTCACTGTAATCGCGTTTGCGATAATACTGCGGTCTTCAGGCGTCATAGTTCCGAATCCTTTTTGGTGCGGATAGCGGCCATACCCGACCAGTTCGGATACGGTCAGTCCGTCAGGAGCTGTTGGATTCTGCGGAAGAATCGCCAACTGGCGGGCCACTTCTTTGGTGGACAGCGTGTGAATCGACTTTCCGTCCAGCATGACACTACCGCTCTTTGGCTTCATAATCCGTGCCATGGTTTTGAGAATGGTGGATTTCCCGGAGCCGTTAGCCCCTACCAGCGCCGTGATTTTTCCCGTCGGAAGTGACAGGTTCAGGCCATTAACAATCGTAGCCTCTGCATACCCAATGCTTAGCTGTTCTGTGTTCAACCTTTCTGACATGATTTCCACTCCTTACGAATTTATATTATTTCAGGCCTTCGATCTGGCTAATAAATATAAGAAATACGGTGCACCGATGATCGCCACAACGATACCGGTTGGTATCTCTGCGGGTTGCAGAATCCACCGAGCGATAGTGTCAGCGGTTATTAACAGCAGGGCGCCCACTAATGCGCATGCCGGCAGCAGTACCTGATGCTTCGGACCAACCAGCCTGCGGGCCAGATGTGGTGCGATGAGACCCACGAATCCAATACCGCCGCTTACGGCAACACAGGCACCTGACAGAATGACTGCAGCAGCCAGCAGCAGGATACGTTCCCTCTCCACCGGCAGCCCGAGCCCAGCCGAGGTCTGATCACCGAGACTCAACAGATTAAGCACCCGGGACTTGTAGAAGGCAAATGGAAGCAGAATAACAAGCCATGGCAGAAGCGCAAGGACAAACCGCCAATCTCCGCCCCATATTTTACCGGCTAACCAGATCGACACGAATTGAAAATTCTGCGGGTCCAGCCTTAGGGATAGAATCAGCTGGATAGCGTAGATACCCGCTCCTACTGCTATTCCAATCAGAATCATCCTGGTGGGTGACAAGCCGTCTTCTCGGCGGTAAGTCAAAACATAAATCAGTGCTGCAGTAAGCACAGCTCCCGCCAGTGCCATCAACGGAAGTACATAAATATGAGCACCGGTTGTAGCCGGTACAAACGAGATAAAAATGATGACAGCAAATCCCGCACCAGCATTGATGCCCAGTGTGGAGGGCTCGGCCAGGGCATTGCGCGACAGACCCTGCAGGATGCAGCCTGATACAGCAAAACCTGCGCCGACAAGTATTGAAATCACGATGCGTGGCAGCCGGAAATCAAACAGAATGAGCTTCTGCTGCTCAGTTCCACCCCCAAGAAATGTATGTAAGACATCAAGCGGCGATAAGCGCATGAGTCCGGTATTCATGCTGACAACAAACATGATAATAATGAGAATAGCCAGCAGGGATATTATGGTTATATCACGGCTGCGGCGCTGCTGAGCTGCGGGAGAGGTCAGTAACCGGTTCATTACAATTCCCCCTTCCGCTTCCTTGCCAAATATACAAAAAACGGTACGCCGATCACAGCAATTAAAGCGCCAATCGGAGTTTCATAAGGAGCATTGATAAGTCTGGCAGCAATATCGGCAAAAACAATCAGAAGGCTGCCCAGCACCGCCGAACAGGGCAGAATCCACCGGTAATCGACGCCGACCAAATATCGTGTGATATGCGGTATGATCAGCCCGACAAAAGCGATGGGGCCTACTGTCGAAACGGCCGCCCCCGCCAGAATCACAACAACAATGATCCCGGTGAATTGTACCAGCCTAGTACGCTGCCCGAGCCCAGCTGCTACATCCCGGCCCAGACTTAGCAGAGTGATAGACCTCGATAGCATCATTGCAATTATCAGTGCCCCTGCAATCCATGGCGTCATGATTCTAAGCTGAGTCCAATTGGCCCCTCCAATGCCGCCAGCCATCCAGAAGGCGATGTCTTGGGATAGATGAAACAGAATTGCTACCCCTTGGCTCACGGCAAGTAGCAGCGCGCTTACTGCTGCACCTGCCAGAGTCAGCCGTAGTGGCGTCAGACCGCTGTGAGAAAGTGAACCTATTCCGAATACCAGAATAGATGCGGCTGCGGCACCGGTGAAGCAATACAACATGATGTATAAAAAGGATGACGCTGGAGCTAAGGCAAAGGTTAATGCCAAAGCGGCACTGGCACCGGCATTCAGGCCAAGCAGACCCGAGTCTGCCAGCGGATTACGGGTCATTCCCTGCATAATTGCTCCCGCCACAGCAAGACAGGCTCCGACTAAGGCCCCTGCCAGTGCGCGGGGAATCCGCAGCTCCCTGATGATCTGATGCTGCTGCAAGTCCGGATTAAACCTGAATACAGCCTCCCAGACCGTCGCCAGCTTAATATCTGCCGCACCTACCGAAACGGAAAGCGCTAGACCAAAGAGCATGGCTGCAAGTCCGAGAAGTAAAATAATAGCAGCCGCAGCCGGTCTGGATTTCAGCGGCATCGCTCCATCCATCTTTGTAGATTGATCTGTAGAATGTGTAGATGCGGCCATAAGTCTTCCCCTTAATGGATTAAATCCAAGTCGTTGATGATAACGAATCTCACTTGATTGATACTGTATATCATTCTCATTATCGCAAATAAAAGAAACATGTACAAGACTCCACGGATCTCTTGAAAATTTTGTTCTTTTTTTCACAATGCTCCAAAAAAAGATGCAGGCCTTATACCCGAAGGTATAAGAACCTGCACATTTCTCGGGCGGCCAAAGAAATTTTCAGCTCACTTATTTTACAAGTGCGCTAAGCACATCATCAATCGTTTTGGAGTTAGCATAAGCACCACTGTAGAGCCAGCTGCCGGATGCACTGAGCTCGGTAACATTTCCTGCCTTAACGGCAGGAATCCCCTTCCAGATGGGTCCGTTCAGAATTTCTGATGCCTCTGTTTTATCACTGTTTACAAGGAAAATATGATCAGCAGACAGTTCAGCCAGTTTCTCTAGTGAGATAGGATTCCAGGTCGCTCTGGAGTCAGCCGGAATCTCTGTTACAAGGTTAGGAAGCTTCAAGCCAAGGTCGCCGTATAATACAGCGCCACTGCTGCGTGTTTCATCCACAATAAAGAAGCTCTTTTGCACCAGCCACAGAATGGCAACGGATTTGTCACCACCGAATGATGCTGTGATTTTTTCCTTAGCCTCAGCAGCCTTCTGGTCATATTCAGCAATCGCTTGTTCAGCCTCAGGAGTCTTGTTCAGTAGGTCACCGATGGTAAGCAGCGTTTTACGCCAGTCCTTACTGATCTCATCGCCCAGTACATAGGTAGGCGCGATTTTGTTCAGCTGATCATAAAGACCATTCTGCACACTGCCTTCAGACTGGACGATATGGAAGTCCGGTGCGAAGCTGGTTACAGCCTCCAGCGGAAGATCGTAGCTGATCGTAGGCACATCTTTAAGCGCATCGGACAAGTAGTCCTGAATCCCATTTGACACGGACCATTGGGCAACTGGAGTTACCCCGAGTGTTACCAGATAGTCTTCCAGATAAGAACCAAGCACACGCTGTGGATTTGCCGGAACAGTTACTTTATGTCCCATGGCGTCAGTCACAGTCTTCTCAGCAGCCGGAGCAGCGGTTTCTGCCGGGGCAGTTGTAGTCTCAGCGGTTGCCGCAGGTGCAGCACTAGAATTAGCCGCATTGCCATTGTTGTTATTGCCGCAAGCGGACAAGAGTACAGTCATCATCAAGAGGCCGGCCAAGACCAGCTTCCTACTCCCGGATTTCTTTGGATCAAACAAAAACATGTAATACCCCTCCTGTATATTTATCCTTTTTGGTCAAAGGTTTTTGGAATGCCTTCGCCTTAACTTCTTAAATGATATTGATTCTCATTATCTATGTCAATATATTATTTATTTTCCCATTTGTATACTGAGGATCAGATCCGGTTAAAATCAATAAAAAACGGCTGCATCCGTGAATTACGGAAACAGCCGTCTGCTGGAATATACCAGTCTATTTGTGCAAATGATAAGGTACTGTCGCTACAACAATATCTTTTTGATTCATTAAATACGAGCGGATGAACAAGCTGGTCTGATTATGCAGAATCGCCTGCCACCAATGCTTAGTGATAAACTGTGGAATCAGTATTGTAATATGATCTGTCGAAGCTGTCTTCCACTCCACCGTATCGATAAACTTCACTAACGGACGGATGATGCTGCGGTAACGGGAACGAAGGACAATCAGGCGTACGCCCGGATTCCATTCCTCCCACTTCTGCTCCATCTTGTGAATCTCTTCTTCATCAAAACCAACATATACTGCGACCACATTTTCGGTCAAAGATTTCGCATAACTGATCGAATGCAGCACGGCACGTGTAACACCAGCGACAGGAACCACTACCGTACTGCCCTTGATACACGGTTTATCGGTAGATGGACAAATGCGCAGCTGATCTGCAGTATTCAGATAATGGCCGTGAATGCGGTGGAATACGATCATAACAACTGGCAGGAAGATGAAAGCCATCCAGACACTTGAAAATTTCGTAATAATGAAAATCAGTGTAATCGTAAGTGTTGTGAGCATACCCACTGTATTGACAGCGAATTTATTTTGCCAGCCCTTTGGTCTGTCCTTATACCAATGCACCATCATTCCAAGCTGGGATAAAGTGAACGGGATAAATACCCCTACCGCATATAATGGAATCAGGCTTTCTGTATTTCCGTGGAACGCAGCAACCAGCAATGCTGATAACACACCGAGGAAAATAATACCATTCGAGAAGCCCAGCCGGTCTCCGCGGACCATAAAGGCATGGGGCAGGTATTTATCTTTGGCGAACATAAAGGCAAGCAGCGGGAATGCCGAGTATGCCGTATTAGCTGCCAGGAACAAAATCACTGCCGTGATCCCTTGAATGAAGAAGTACAAACCGCCGCGGCCGAAAGTGGATTCAGCAATTTGTGAAACCACAGTTGCTTTTTCATCAGGAACTACTCCGTACCAGTAGGCCAGAAGGGTAATTCCTGTAAACATAATACCAAGGATAAGGCCCATCATCATCAAGGTTTTCGCTGCATTTTTTTCTGCAGGCGCCTTGAAGTTCGGAATAGCATTCGATACCGCTTCTACCCCGGTCAAGGCCGAACAGCCGGAGCTGAATGCCTTAAGCAGGAGGAACAGGCTGACGTTTGATACAGCAGACCCGATTTCAGGCACATTGGCATGTGCGCCGCCGGTCATGTATTTGAATACTCCGGCAACAATCAGGACAAAGATAGAAACTACGAATAAATATACCGGGATTGCTATAAAAGAAGCCGATTCCGTAACACCGCGCAAATTGATAATTGTTAACAGTAAAATAACGGATACCGCAATCAGTACAGAATGATCATGCAAACCTGGAAAAGCGGATGTAATCGCGTCTGTACCGGCTGAGGCACTAACCGCAACAGTAAGAATATAATCTACCAATAAAGAGCCTCCGGCTAACAGACCGGTAGGAACACCCAGATTGCTCTTGGCCACGATGTATGCCCCGCCCCCTTGCGGGTAAGCGAAGATCGTCTGGCGATAAGACAAAATAAGTATGGCCAGCAAGCCCAGAACGGCTAATGCAATTGGCAGTGAGTACCAGATGGCAGTGAAACCCGCGGCCACTAGTACAATAAGGATTTGTTCCGTTCCGTAGGCTACAGACGAGAGCGCATCAGAAGACAGGACAGCCAGTGCTTTCACCTTGGATAACTTTTCATGATCGAGTTCGTTCGACTTCATCGGACGCCCGATCAATAGTCGTTTTACCTTGCTTACCATTGTAGTAACAGTTCCTCTCTTTGTGAGTTGAAACGGTAGTACCGTGCGCTGTTTTCATAGGCGGATTTCATAAATGCAGGCACAAAAATAAGCATACGGAAATGATCCGCATGCCTGGGCATGGTCATTATCCCACCCTTGCTTACGAGGTTAGCTGGCGGATTCGGGCTGTGGTAGCCCTACAGTTGCGGTCGATCTGGCCGCTTCCGATTCACCCCAATGGCCTTACGGCCAAGTTTGGTTCCCCCGTTTTCCCTTCGGAAAATTCAGCGCATATTCAACTTCTCACAAGGTCTAATGATAGTCTACAATGCATTTACAGTAAAGCTTTGAATCAAATGAAAAAAGAATGAAAAAACATCCAAAACACGCAAATCCAAGATCGGGGATAAGGTGATCTTTCATTCTCTTGCATTATCCCTCATTACCTTGGTTTTTGAGTGTTTTGGATGTTAATTGTGACAGAAAAATCAGGAATAATTTAGGCTTGAAATTCAGCCTACCCTCTGCCTATTCCATTTGATCAGTCTTGCGTCCGGTCCACAGCAATATTGTGATCAGCACAAACGCTGTCAGAGCCATTAAAGGAATTGTAATGAACCCCAATAAGTTAATATAATCCTGATTACAAGGAACGCCGATGGTGCAGGGAAGCACTTTGCTCAGCGCAGGAATCTTCTGCTCGGCATAGTGATACAATGAGATACTCCCGCCAATAATACTTAATGGCAATACGTAGGGAATGATGCGCTTATCCCCCCGGTACGTGGCAATTCCAAGCAGAAACAGCTGCGGATACATAAAGATACGCTGGAACCAGCACAGCTTACAGGGTTCATATTTGAGGACTTCACTTAAGTACAAGCTGCCGGCAACGGCAATGATGGACACAAACCAGGCCAAATACAGACAGTGGCGGCGGCAAAAGGTAGAGAATTTCATCACTCGGCATCCACCGCTTCAGAAGCGACTTTGATCTGAGCGTCAATGGCTTCGATATTAAACGGTTCTTTAACCATCACTCCATTAACAAATACGGTAGGTGTTGAACTAACTCCGGCGTTTTTGGCAAGATCAATATCGGTCTGTAATTCATCCATATAAGTCTTATCTTCAATATCTTTGCGCAGCAGATCAAAATCAACCGGCAGGCTTTCCTTACGGGCCAGATCCACTAAATAGTCTGTGGTCGCCCATTCCTTGTTCTCGTCGCCCTGATTGGCATAGAGAGCGTCATAGTAGGTCCAGAATGCATCACTGTTCTGATGATAGACAGACAAAGCGGCGAGCGAGGCTGTAGTCGAATCCGGTCCGATAAAGGCCATGTTTACAAAATAAAAGGCTGCCTTATCTTGATTCACATACTCCTGTACAATCTGCGGCTTAATGACACCGGTGAATTGAGCGCAGGCCGGGCATTTAAAATCACCGAATTCAACGATTTTGACCGGCGCATCCTCTTTTCCGAGTCGTGGTAGTTCACTGTAGTTAAAACTGACCGGCTCGGCGGATGAACCCGAATTGGAATTGTCCTTTGCAGCAAGCATAAATAACCCTACAAAGATAATGACCACTAAAGCTATTGTGCTGACAATAAGGATTCTCGTTTTCTGCTTTTGGTGCTCCAGCTCTGCTTTACGTTTCTCCTGTTTGCTCATTTGGGGAATCGCAGCGGTTTTTCGTTTGTTTTGGCTCAAATGAGAGTTCCTTTCTGTCCTGTAGGACCCATGAGATATGAATCATATAATTTAAAATTATATAATTAAACTTCTCACTTTGGCAAACTAGAGCTTACACGGCCTCCGGTTTCATTTGCCTCCCATTCTGTTCATTCTTATGCTGTAATTGCCGGGGCTCTGTCTCCGCGGACGGCAGCCTGATATTCAAAATAAACTCAGTACCTTTATCAACCTCCGATTCTGCCCAGATCCGTCCATTCATCAGCTCTATCAGCTTCTTGCAAATCGCGAGGCCCAGCCCTGTACCTTGATACTGCCTGCTATGTGAGGCATCCAGCTGGGTGAACGGCTGAAACAGCAGCTCCAGTTTGTCCGGAGGAATTCCGATGCCTGTATCTTTTATTCTGAATATTAATCCCTGGCTATTCTCATGCACACCAGAGGATTCTACTGTTACATGCACCTCACCAAACGGAGTGAATTTCACGGCATTACCGATTAGATTCACCATAATTTGGCGGATTCTCAAGCTGTCTCCGATCAAATATTCTGGAATATCCCCTGATACCTGCAGATGGAGCTCCAGTTTCTTTTCTCTGGCGGTCGCCTCAAACAAATCTATACACTCTTTCAGCAATACAGGCAGACGGAAGGTTTCACAACGCAGCTGCATTCCATCTGACTCCAGACGGGAAATATCCAGAACATCACTTATTACATTAAGCAGCGCCTGACTGCTTCTATATTGCAGCGGCAGCATTTCCTGCTGTTCCGGATTCTCAATATCCTCTGCCAGAAGCTGATTAATTCCAATAATCCCGTTCAGCGGTGTTCTGATTTCATGGCTCATGATGGCCAGAAATTCACTTTTCATCCGGTCTGCGCTTTCTGCCGCTTCCTTGGCAATAATCAGCTCCTGTTGAAACTTAACAATAGAGGTTACATCCTCCGCAACGATATATACGAAACGCTGTTTGTCATTGATGAGCGGAAAGACAGTAGTACTGCAGATCAGTCTTCCGCCGCTTTTTATTTTCACTGCAAGTTCCAGCTTGGCAGAGTGCCCTTCCACCGCCTGCTTAACCGCTGCCTTAAGTAAGGCTTCATCGTCTGGAGTGCACAGGATCTTCCTGTAATCACTAAGCTCTTCCTTTCCATAGCCGGTCGTTTGCCGCAATGATGGATTAGCACTGACGACTTTTTTACGGAACGGATCGATGCAAACCACCATATCCGGGCTGGATTCAAACAATGCCGTATACCGCTGTTCATTGAATTTTGCCGAGAAGAGGACCCGTTTACGGTCTTTATAAAGAAGAGTCAGTACGATTAATACGATTAATATAAATGAACCGGCAAGGATCATACCGAGGAACGATTCAGCCAGTAAGGGAGCTGGACTTGAATAACTGAGGGTCTCGTCTGCTGGAAATGACGCACCTGACATCACAGCATAATGTGTCCCTGTTAAGGAAGCGGTCAGTACGGATACTAGCAGTATTTTTTTCGCCGTGAACATGTTGTAGTCATTTTCAATCCATTTGGGGTTGTACGAAGCAGTAATTACCGGAACAGCTAAAGAGAAAACAATGGCCAGCAGGACAGAAAGCTGGCTCTGCTCATAGTCACCGGCAAACTTCATAGAGATAATTCCGCTAAAATGCATGATGAGAATACCACTGCTGAATAGTATACCGCCGAACGCCAAATAACCCTTGCTGCGTGTGTAAGGACTACTTAGGAGCAGAAGAAGCGCGTAAGACGCGGCTATGGACACAACCAGGGACAGCAGCAGCAACGGGAGATCATACGATACAGTGACCTCCAGTTTCATAGCCCGCATACCGATATTATGCATACTCCACATCCCAGTACCCAGGATACAGGATATTATAAGGATAAAGCGATACCCTCGCTTTCCGCGCACCAGCCGTTCTGCCAGATCAAGGGTTGCAAAACAGGTAAGTAATGCTATTACAACGGAAAAGAGGACCAGCAGCTCACTAAAATGATCCTGATGATGCAGCATTCGCCCCTCCCCCTTTCTTCATCAATAAAGTATAAATATACTATTTACACTACCTTTACCCGACAAGAAACGGCACGAATCGGCCAAATATGACCATTGCATGGTCAATTTCATCAAAAAAAAGAAACGGATACTCTCCCAAGGGACAGTATCCGTTCCGCAAGTACGTTATTTACTGCAAAAGCACAGCACAATGGCTCAGCGCCATACCACATGTAGATTTAAATTTACGCTCCGGCTTCCTCCGTCAAAAATTGCATCTTCAACAGTTTAATCCGGGAAATCCGTTTGTTGTCAGTCTCCTCTACCACAAACAGGTGGCTATCAAATTCGACAGTCTGACCTTCTTGCGGAGGATTAACCTCCAGCTTGGAATACATCCAGCCGCCGATTGTATCATAGTCATCCGTCTCCATATGAAGTCCCAGCAGGTCATTAATTTCCTCAATCAGCATAAGACCATCAATAGAATATTCATCCTCCCCCAGCTTCTCAACGCCGGGACGTTCCTCATCGAACTCATCCTGAATCTCTCCGACAATCTCTTCCATAATGTCTTCCAGGGTAACCATACCCGAAGTACCGCCATACTCATCAATCAGAATAGCAATTTGAGTCTTGGCACGCTGCATTACCTTTAGAAGCGCACTAATCTGGATCGATTCAGGAACCGTAAGAATAGGACGAATCAATTCATTATACTTCGGAGCCTGCTCACGGATCATATCCTTAATATGAATGAATCCGAGAATGTGATCTTTATCGCCGTCGCAGACCGGATAACGGGTTCTCATTCCATCAAAGGCAATTTCCAGGTTCTCCTCAGTAGAAAGATGGCTGTTCAAACAGATCATTTCAGTCCGGGGAATCATGATCTCGCGTGCCATGGTATCAGCAAATTCAAAGATATTGTCTACCAGTGTCATTTCGGTATTGTCGATCAGCCCGCTCTTATTGCTCTCCTGCATGATAATACGGATCTCTTCCTCGGTGTGCGCTGTTGCCAGCTCCGAAGCCGGTGACAAGCGGAAAATGCGAAGTAATCCCCGGGCCAATCCATTCACGATCCAAATAAACGGATACATGATCCGGTAGAATACATTCATGGCTCCCGAGGTTAGCAGAAGTACTGCTTCCGCTTTGTTCACCGCAATGGTCTTGGGAGCAAGCTCTCCAAGGACAATATGCAGAACCGTGATAAACATAAAGGCAATAATCAGCGAAATCACATAAACGGCTGCATCGCCAAAGCCTAAGCTTGTTACAAGCGGCCCCACAATCGTGGCTACTGCAGGTTCTCCAAGCCACCCCAGAGCAAGCGAGGCAAGCGTGATGCCCAGCTGGCAGGCGGACAGATAAGCATCCAGATTGTGTACAATATTTCTAGCTGCGAGCGCTCTTTTGCTGCCTTCCTCAATCAGCGATTCAATGCGGCCACTGCGTACCTTGACCATTGCATACTCGACCGAAACAAAAAAGCCGTTAAACAGCACAAGCAAAATAATTAGACCTACATGTAATATACCGGGTAAAGGGTCGCTCAATTTATACTCCTATCCACCGTCTCCTCATTCGGGCGGATAGGCCCACCTCCTTCGTTTGTTCAAAATGTCAGCCTGTATACCGTCAGCTGTTCCTTTCAGAATCAATTTCCCAATGCCTTCATCTCCTGACTGAAATCACGAATTTATAAATATATACAATATTATATTATTACTCGCAGTACAAAAACAGGTCTAAACCATTGTAAAATATGATCTATATAAAAATGAAGGTACCTGCGTAAAACTTTTAATATATATGTTAAATCCTCAGAGCCCGCTCCGTCAACTTTTGTACTCCAGCATTAAAGAAACAGCAGACCGCCTTTAAGGGGTTCTGCTGTTTCTTTGGATTGTTTTCTATGGATAGGAAGCAGAAGTCAATTAACGCCAGTTGCGGGTTGGCGGATTGCCTATGACCCCTGGATATTGGTAAACAAGCGGTTCATCGAAGGTTGCGTAATCGAAATTGACCATCAGAAGTACGGTCCGCTGACCGGTAGCAGGATCGCTGATAATGATGTGATCACGGCCGGCAGCTTCAAGAACGCCTTTGTATATCTTAGCATTCCACTCTTTGTTGTTCTCATATGTGTAGTAGAAAGTACCGATTTTACCCAAGTTAAGACGGAAAATATTCTCGATATAGGATTGTTCAAAGACCGGGGCGGTTGTCGGCATTACCGTTCCAGTCGGAGTCATCGGACTTCCGCTTGTAACTTGAGGCGGCACAGTTCCCATAGTACCCATTGTACCCGGAGTTCCCATAGTTCCCATTGATCCCATAGTTCCCATAGTTCCCATTGACCCGGCTGGCATCATGCCACCGGAAGCATTGCTGCCCATCATATAAGTAACGGGGCGGTAAGGTTGACCTATCATTTGTAAAACCTCCTAATCGTAATTAGCCTGGGAGACAGACTCTGGAATTACTCCCTATCCATCCAACTGTCTCCTGCGGGCTGTGTTGCCTAGTATACAGCCGGGCAATCTCCAGCAGTCGGGGTGAAAAAGCAGTGGGCTTTGTAACGTCCGCTATTCTGCTGGTTATACCACTGGGCTGGGCAGTCACCGACAGGACGGAAGAACCATAAAGCATTTGATGCAGGTCTGATTCTTTCGCCTCCTACGGCTCTTCGGGCCAAGCGGATGTCCCTATCCCGCGCCCGCTGATAGAAATATCCCTTCTGCGGGGCTTCGAAGCCGCCCGGACTCTGGAACACCATATCATTCACATTGCGAATGTTTTTGAAGTCCAGACA
The DNA here is from genome assembly GCF_017086365.1 of Paenibacillus tianjinensis. Classification (NCBI taxonomy): domain Bacteria; kingdom Bacillati; phylum Bacillota; class Bacilli; order Caryophanales; family Paenibacillaceae; genus Paenibacillus; species Paenibacillus tianjinensis. The sequence goes on from NZ_CP070969.1 coordinate 3,271,760, forward strand.
ATTGCCTAGAATCCGGTTCACACCTACATTGCCAACCATCAGCATGCCCGATTCCCCATCCTCTTCAGCCTCAGCCCTCATAAGCCGCGCGAGCACCTTCACATCCTCTGAGTTCGCTTTGATGACGGCCACGCTTTCTCCTCCTTGTTCTTGCCACTTTTCTTAACTGCTCGCTGTATTGTATGTGCATTCGCCTAAGAGGTGACAGTCAGTGCCCAATTTCTCCCCGGTACTTTTTTATTTGAGTGATTTAGGGTTCATAAATCATTTTACGGGTCATCCCTCCATCAATCACTAGCTGTGCGCCAGTAATAAAATTATTCTCAGGCGCCGTCAAATAAAGACAGGCCCGGGCAATGTCCTCCGGCCTGCCTACCCGTCCGGAAGGATGCTGTTTATGGTCAATCTCACGCAGCTGCGCATAATCACCGGTCTCAATCCAGCCGGGGCTGATACAGTTCACCGTGATACCATCCTCTCCTAATGTGACCGCCATGGCATGCGTTAAGGCTGTAATTGCTCCCTTGGAGGCCGCATAAGCTTCCGTATTAGGTTCAGACATTAACGAACGGGTGGAAGACAGATTCACAACAGCACCTCCTGCTGCATTCTTCCGCATGATTTTAGCTGCCTCACGGGTGGCCAGAAAAACACTCCGGGCATTCGTATTAAGCACCTTGTCCCATTCGTCCGCCGAGAGCTCGTAGAGCGTCTTAGTGTGTGCATTGGCAATCCCTGCATTATTAATCAGGATATCGATAGTACCGTATTTGCTGGCAGTGTGGGCGACTAAGGCAATAATCTGTCCTTCTTTACTTACATCACAGGCTACGAATTCCGCAGATCCGCCTCTTCGCTTGATCTCCTCCTCTGCTTCCTGTCCAAGAGCTGCATTCAGCTCTGCAATAACAACATTTGCACCTTCTGCAGCGTACGCTCCGGCAATTGCCCTGCCAATACCATGACCGGCACCAGTAACAATAACTGTTTTATCTGCATATTTCACGAGTATGATTCTCCCTTCAAAAAGTTAGCTTACCATAATATAAATATCCCCTTGTTCCAAAAGCGGAAACAAGGGGATTGTACAGCATAATGCATTATATAGTAAACAGGACGCTAGAAGTTCAGCAGCTCTATTTGAAGACAAGATCTATTCCGCAGTAGAGTAATGAGGATGCCGCTGAAAACCATGGTATCTTGTTCCCTGGTATGTCAGTAATCCTCTATCCCCTTCTGCACTCATTCCAAATTCAATCCCGTCCACCTTAAACTCCATCCGCGCACCATCTTGAGCTTCATAGGTTAAATAATAGGTTGTGCTGGTCCGGCTGGTCTGGCTCTCATCCTGAAGCTGCTGCTGGCGGACTTCACTGCGTTTGCTGACGATGCGGGCGGGGATAGTCAGCAAGGGTGAACTGTTGTTGCGGCTCCATTGAAACAGTGCCCTGCCCGCAGATACAGCAACTATGCCAATCATCACGACGAGGAAAATCGGTATCACCGTTCCGGTAAGATCAAACATCCAAGAAGGATCCGAGCCCATTCCCATGACTTATTCCCCCTTAATCCCCAAATACTTGCGGCTGCACCCTGAGTCTCTTCAGGTTGCTTCTGTACATGTATATGCCCTTAACCGCAAATACAGCATCATAAAAAAGAAAATCAGGGATACGGAAGCTGCAATTCTAAGAAACATAAACAAAAAGACCACGCTGTTCTCCGTTTCGAGAACATATGTGGTCTTTACTATCTTCTATTTGTTCTAACATATTAAGCATGTACAAGGTCAAGGAGTTGTTTGGTTTCGTTCTCTTCAACTGGAAGCATACCGTTCTCAGCCCAGCAGGCTCTGCATTGCTCTTCGGTTTCACACAGGTGGGCATCATCGCAGTTATAGCACAATTGCAGCAGGTTTCTAGTCGTATAATCCGTTTCAAAAGTTGTCATTGTAATCGCTCCTCTTCGGGATTAAAGTTTGTGAAAAAATGAACTTGCTTTCTATGTGTTAAATATATCACAGGATTCACCGTTTGTCATGTGATTTTTTTCACATTTTTAAAGAAAATTTTAAATACGTTTTTTTTGCTTAATCATCTTTTGGTAAGCTAGGTTTAATATAACCTTTTAGTATAGCTTTCGTTCAACGACTCCGCTACCTTGTCTGCACTCATACCAGGAAGCTTCACATGATCAGCGATCATCTGGGCAATATTCGGCAGATTCTGTTTAGACATCCATGATTCAGGGTTCCAGAGGCTGGAACGCTTGAATGCCTTGGCACAGTGACTATAGCACTCCTCTACTTCTATCACAATTCCGACAAGCGGATTGCGGCCATGGGATTCCATTTGCTGCAGCAGCTTCTCGTCCTTGACGATATATGCGCGGCCATTCACCCGCAGAGTCTCTTCCAAGCCCGGTATCATAAAGATAAGACCAGCTCTAGGATTAGATAGCAGATTTCGAAGGGAATCCATTCTCCGGTTGCCCGGCCGTTCAGGAATAACTAAATGTCTGTCATCCAGAACAAGTACAAATCCCGGGGCGTCACCCCTGGGAGATACATCACAACGTCCCTCATGATCAGTAGTAGCTATCATTACCAGCGGCGACTGGGAGATAAACTGCCGGCAATGCCCGTCGAGAATATCAATCACTTTGTTTTTAACAAGTTCTCCCGGATACCCGAGGATAGTGCGCAATTCTTCTTCCGTTTGGATAATCTCAAAGTCAGGCACCGTCATCACTCCGTATGTATGAATTTATAATACAGAATCTTTTCTGCCCATTATATCACACAGAAAGTAAACGGTTGAAAGCATAAAAAAGAAGGCTGCCTGTGCAGCCCTCTTATCTGCGCAAGTACTACATCACCCGCCAGCTGACTCCTCCATTGGTTGTCTGCAGCAGAATCGATCTGCGGTCCACTTCTTTTTGGATTAGAAGCCAGCCTACATCGTCTGAGATGAACTGGAGCTTCACAATCTCCGGATATTCCAGCAGTTTGGATTGCAGTACACTGCTAGCAGGCAGTGACGTCCATGTCAAACCCTGGTTTACTGTTTTGTACATCAGATTTCCATTCAGGGTCCAGCCGACCTCGGCATTTAAAAAAACGGGAGGAAGATGGCGGTTGATTCCAGTCTGGCTGCGGAGTGCAAAATTCACAAATTTCCAGTTGTCTCCACCATTCGCTGTAAAATAACCATTATAGGTAACGCTGTTTTTTTTATCAATTTGACAGGCTACCGGCAGCCAGCCGGAGGTGTTATCATCACCGAAAAACTCGGGTTCTCCGGTAATGACCTTATCGCAGCCTTCCCATTCTTCATTTACCAGAATTTCAGGTCCCGGATTCCAGGTTGTTCCGCTATCACTGGTCATATAAATTTTGGGCAGCGCACCCGTCTGGAGTGTCACAAATCCTCGGTTCATATCCTTAAATATCATTCCAGTGATAACCCCTGCCATAGGAATAGTATTGTTAGGCAGATTCGGATTATACTGCTCGTTCTGCATTACCATATTCCAGGTTGCTCCGCCGTCCGCTGTAACGTACAAAGCCTTGCTCTCCTTGGTGGCATTCGCATCCCAGGAGGTCATCAGCCAGCCGGTCTGCGGGGAATTAAAATAAATAGATGATATGGTATTAGAATCAGGAAAGGAAGACACTTTCCAGCTCCGGCCGCCATCTTTTGTACGCAGCACCACTGTCTCTGTCATGCCAAATGCGCTGCGGATAATCCAGCCGTTACTCGGATCCGTGAAAAAAATCTCTTCGCCGTAAACCGGATTGGACAGGAACTGCACATTGGCAGACGGTGATATATTAGCCCATGTCCCGCCGTTATCCCTGGTCATATAGATCCGCAGCTCATTTTTGGTGACGCCCCAGGCCAGACCCACCGATGGATTCAACAGCCGGAAATCAGTCAGCCGGGTCTGAATTTGATATTTAGGTGCACTATCATTCGTCACGTTCTTGGCATCACCAGGTGTAATCAGGGTTATCGTCTGCCCCTCTTCCGGCGCTTCCGTCGGCTGTGGGGGCTGGGATGGCTCAGGCACCGGGGATGAAGAGCAGGCCGAGAGGATCAGCAGGATCATGAGAAAAGCAATCGCTGTTCTCAGAAGCTTGAAGCCTGTTGTTTCGGATGACAAGACTCTCTCCCCTTTTCGTATCTTGATTATTTTCGATTCAACTTACTGTGTTTGTATCCGTACAGCCAATAAATCAGCAGGCCGATAATCAGCCAAAGGATAAAGCCGATCCAAGTCTCTCTGCCCAAATTATACATCAAATACCCGCAGGCTGCTGCACTTAGCAGTGGGATGAACGGTACCCATGGTACTCTAAAGCCTCTTTTAAGGTCTGGGTGAGTCCGGCGCAGCACAATAACACCGAGTGATACGACCAGAAACGCAAAGAGTGTACCGATACTGGTCAGATTAGCCAGCCGGTCGAGTGGGACAAAGCCGGTCAATACCGCGATAATCCCTCCGACCACCCAGGTGCTGCGTACAGGTGTATGAGTCTTCGCATTGACCTTGGATAAAATCTCCGGCAGCAGCCCGTCCCGTGAGATGGCAAACAAGAGCCGGGTCTGGCCAAACAGCAATACGAGCAGAACCGTTGTCATACCGGCAATAGCGCCAATTGAGATTAATCCGGCAATCGTATTCTGATTTACGAAACGCAATGCGAAGGAAACCGGATCACTTACATTCAGGCTCTGGTAGGGAACAATACCGGTCAGTACCAGGGAAACAGTAATATAGAGAACCGTACAGATCGCAAGCGAAGAAATAATACCAATCGGTAAATCCCGCTGCGGACGTTTGACCTCCTCAGCTGCAGTTGACAGGGCATCAAAGCCGATATAGGCAAAAAATACGGTGGCTGCCCCATTCACAACCCCTTGGAAGCCAAACGGAAGAAATGGTGTCCAGTTTTCCGGTTTCACGTAGAACACGCCGGTAAAGATGAACAGAAGCACCACAGATAACTTAATGACAACCATAATAGCATTGAACCGGGCTGTTTCTTTGACCCCGCGGGTTAATAAATAAGAAATTAGCAAAATAATAATCACAGCGGGTAAATTAATAAAAGTTCCTTTGTCCGCATTATAAGCCCCGGAGAGCGCTGTGGGCAAATGTACTCCGAAACCATCCAGGAGTCCCTGGAAATACCCGGACCAACCGCTGCTAACCGCCGCAGCCGCAACTCCATATTCGAGTACCAGATCCCAGCCCAGGATCCAGGCCAGCAGTTCGCCAAAAGAAACATAGCTGTAAGCATAAGCGCTCCCGGATACCGGAAGTGTAGAGGCGAACTCTGAATAACAGAGTGCTGAAAGCACACAGGCGAATCCGGCCAGTACAAAGGATAATACCAGTCCGGGCCCGGCATGCTGTGCAGCTGCAACTCCTGTCATAACAAAAATGCCGGTGCCTATAATCGCTCCTACACCGAGTGTAGTGAGATCAAATGCCCCTAAGGTTTTGCTGAGGTTGCCGGCATTGTCACTAAGAGGTGCAACCAGCGGTTTTTTGCGGAATAAATCCATACTACTTCTCTCTCCTATCGATAGTAGATGTGTGTGCCAAGCTAGGGCGAGGTAGTCAGCAATTTGATGCCCAGCCCTACAAAAATAACTCCGGCAGCAAGATTGGCGCCCTCCTGCATCCGGGGCTTCTCCAAAAACTTACTGCTGAATGCACCTGCAAAATATGCAAGCAGTCCAAAAATCAAAAAAGTCAGAATAATGAAGACCAGTCCCAGCACTACCATTTGCAGCGGTACAAAGCCATGATCATAATTCACAAATTGCGGCAGAAAGGTGAGAAAGAAAATCGCTACCTTCGGATTGAGGATATTCATCAAGAGTCCTTTCCGCAGCAGTACACGCTTGTCTTTCTTCTCTCCTGCCTGCAGTACCATTGCCGTTTTGCGGTACTTTAGGGATTTAAAAGCCAAATTGAACAAATAAACCGCCCCGGCAATCTTGAAAACCGTAAAAAGCACCGGTGACGTAGTCACAATGATCGAGAGCCCAAGTGCAGCGGCCAGTGTATGTACCGTGTTTCCCAGTGCCAGACCGGCAGCTGTATAAACTCCCGCCCTGCGTCCATTCGTAATCCCCTGAGTCACGGCAAAAATAAGATCCGGTCCAGGAATCAAAATCAGCAGCACTGCGGCTCCAATAAACAAAAACAAGGTGGATATCGTAAACATAATTCTCTCCCTTCTGCCAAATATTATAGTTAGCATGCCCGTTTTCGGGTAATGGATTAAAAACAGGATGCTTGAAAACACTATCCTTAGCGATTATGATGTTTAAGATTGGACACAAAAAATTCAAACTCGGAGGAGATGTAACAATGGCCCCCCCATTCAAGCCCAATCGTGTCGTGGTTATCGGCACAGGTGCAGTAGGAACGACAACTGCTTATACCCTGCTTCTACGCAGACGCATGCAAGAATTGGTACTCATAGATGTTAATCATCAGAAAGCACTTGGTGAAGCACTGGACATGAACCACGGCATGCCTTTTGTCGGCGGTGTGAAGCTATGGGCAGGTACCTACGAAGATTGCCGGGAAGCGGATATTATCATTGTAACCGCCGGTGCATCCCAAAAGCCTGGTGAGACCCGAATCGATCTTCTGCGCAAAAACATCTCGATCTTTAAAGACATCATTCAAAAAATTACGAAATACAACCAGCACGCCATTCTGCTGATTGCAACGAACCCGGTCGATATCCTGGCTTACGCCACCCTGAAAATCAGCGGCTTCGACCGCAGACGTGTCATCGGTTCCGGTACAGTGCTCGATAGTGCACGTTTCCGTTATCTGATCGGAAAGCATAAAGAAATCGATCCGCGCAGTATTCACGGTCAAATTATCGGTGAACATGGAGATTCCGAGCTTCCGGTATGGAGCTTGTCCAATGTCGCCGGAATTGATCTCGGGTTCGACGAAGCCGAACGCCAGGAAATCTTCGAAGACACCAAGAATGCAGCTTACGAAATTATCGATGCCAAAGGCTCTACTTCTTACGCAATTGCGCTGGCACTTGACCGTATTGTCGTCTCTATCCTGGACAATGAAGGTGCTGTGCTCAACGTGTCCACCCTGCTCAACAACTATAACGGGGTTTCAGATGTATTCCTGGGTGCACCATGTGTAGTTGACCGCTCAGGTGTACGAGAAGTCCTTGATTTGCCGCTCAGTGAGGAAGAACAGGCATTGTTCCGGAAATCGGGAGAAAAACTCAAGGCGGAAATCTCCAAGCTTGAATTGTAATCGAATCCCTGCACACAAAAGAAACCGTCCTTTGAGTGTATGGCATACCACCACTGCTAAAGGACGGAGTTTACTCTCCATGTCATCTTGATAATATAACATGAAACATTTTTGCCTGACAATGATAATAGTATCTTGGTTGCAATTAACAACACGCTTGAATGAATGAAAGAAAAATGATCCGCAGACTGGTGCATTTGCTCCAGCTTGCGGATCATTTCTGCATTATCTGATGACAGGGCGTTTGTAATATTCCCGCAATACCTGCTCTGCTGCTTTACCATAAATATCAAAACCGACATTGGAAGAGGCTTCCTCCGCCTTATACAACCGAGTGCTCCAGTCCCACCAGAAGAATCCCGCAAACCAGGGTTCGTCCCAGAACGTTTCAAGCGCCGAGCGGTAAAAATTCGCCTGCTCCTGTTCTGAAGCGGGAAGCTCTTTATGTGTAAAATCCCATGGCATAGTAGCACAGCCAACCGCGCTGCGGCAGCCGATTTCGATAAAGACCAGCGGCTTGCCGAACCGCTCAGCTAACGCCTTCAGCCGCGGCTTCTGTTTCTCCCAGGCCAGGCGCATATTCTCATAGGAATCACCCGGAACGGAGGCTACCGGATAATAGGCGCTTGTTCCAATATAGTCTACAGCATCAAGCCAGTCGATGCCCTCCTCTTTGCCGTGATTCGCATTGTATACGATAGGGCCGGTGTATAAGCTTTTAACCTCACCTATTAAATGGCGCCACTCTGTTTCCCTTGACTCTGTCGCCACCATTTCACAGCCGATACAGAACATCTCACACTCAAGCTCCTCTGCCAGCTCTGCGTAATGCTTGATGAAATTCGTATAGGATCTGAACCAGGCTTCCCAGTAACTGTCCCCTTCCTCAGGAAAACCGATCCGCGCTCTCCAAATGCCGTCCCTAGAATTTACAACCGGCTTCAAACATACCTTCAGCCCCAGTTCCTTCGCCAGACGCACAGCATGCTCAATATCCCTGTCAGTCATCGTATATCCGTAATCAAAATAAATATTAGTTGAGTGCACAGTATCTTGCCATGTCCAGAAGGATAAAGCAATCCATTCACTTCCGGTCTCTGCCAGTTTACGCAGTGAATCCTCCGCATACGGCTGTCTGAACGCCCCTCGCGTTGATTCCCAGCCATAGGTCATTCCTTTAAAAAACAGTTCTTTCACAGTCCAGTCCTCCTATTAAATGATCGTAACTTGCTTCTCTCAACGCTGCTTATAATAAAAGTTTCTATACCTATCTTTTGTTAGGATAATTCAAAAACAATATAATAACAAGTTATTTATTTATGAATAATGCTTAAGGCTGTTGCAGCAATAATTTGAGTACAAAAAAAGCCGGGGAACTGTTTCGTCCGTCGGCAGTTTGAAGTAGGTTGACATAATGTATGTTATGTTACTTTGTTGCTGGTGCTTCCATCATTGGCATGCTGATTTGCAGTCTGGCCATCGCTTCTTCCTTCTCGCGGCTCGTGATATGTGTATACACTGTTGTCGTTTGAATAGACGAGTGACCCAGCAGCTCCTGAACTGTACGCAGATCCGCACCCTTGCGCAGCAGCATAGTAGCGAAGGAATGCCTCAGCTTATGACTTGAATAGGGGCGGCGGTGCGCCTCAGGTACACCATTCTGAAACCGTCCGAATGTATTGGCTGCGATCCCCTGGATACCACGGATGGAGAGCCTCCGGCCTTTTTGGGAAATGAACATCGCTTCCTCTTTGCTGCGCCATGGGTTTAGCCGTTCTTTTATTGCCTGCTCCAGATAAGGGGCTACATCCTCCGGAACCGGAACATTGCGCCATTTCCGCCCTTTCCCGAATACACGGAGTAAGCGGCGTTCCGCGTTGTAATCACTCAGATTAAGTGTATGAACCTCCCCTACCCGCAGTCCCATATACGACATGAGTAAAAAGACAGCCAGATTGCGGCTGCGGTATTTACCGTCTATAGCAGATAAAAACCGCTGCAGGTCGCCTTCATCCAGATAGACAGGTTCCCGGTTCTTTTCTGTTTTGGATTTCTTGATGCCTGCCGCCGGATTCACGCTAAGCAGCTCAAGCTCAATCAGTGCTTTGAACAGGCAGTTAATCGAGGCATGTTTGCGGTTACGTGTAGCATCACTCACTCCTCGTTCACGAACAGAAGTCAGATAGGAGACAACATGAAGTTTTTTGACGGATTCAAGTGGCTTGGAGTTTAGGCCCTCCAGAAACTCGCGTACATCAGCCAGATAGGATTTCTGTGTATATGCTGTATAACCGGCATCTTTCATCCAGATCAGAAAAGCTTCCAGCTCTTCCTCATAGTCTGATTCTGAATTATTCATCACTATCCCCCCATTTCCGGATTCCTATTGTACCATAGACATAATCCCTGTAGAATCCTTCTCATTCCTAATTCACCACACGTAAATCTCAGCTGTTGGCCGCCTCTTCCCGCCACTTGACAGCATGCGTCTGGACTATGTTTATGAATTCATTAAGTGCAGGTGATATCCATTTTTTGTGATGATAAACAATCTGCGTAGCTACACGCTGTGCCTCATCATTCCAATTCAGCCGGACCAGCTTGCCCTCTGCCAGCTCACTTCTCACCGTTATCAGCGGCAGGAAGGAGATACCCAGTCCCGACATCACACACTGCTTAATCGCTTCAATACTCCAAAATTCCAGATTAGGATCGGGAAATACGCCATGACTGTTCAAATGACGCTCAAAAAGTGTCCGGTAGGTGCAGCCTGTTTCGGTATGGAGAATGGTTTCATTTTTTAGATCCGTCGGTTCTACCTCCGCCGCATTCATTAGCGGGTGATTCAGCGGTGCTATCATTGTCATGGCCTCATGAATCAGCGTTTCACATTGTAAATCCTTATACTCCGTCTCAGGCTGAAGCAGAAAAGCAAGGTCAAGCTCACCTGTTCGGACAAAATCAGTCAGCTCCCAGCAAGCGCCGGGCTTCAGCGTAATCTGAACCTGAGGATGACACCCGCGGAATTCCTTAATAATTCCCGGCAGCCGGAAGGCCGCCAGCGATTCAGGCGCACCAATGCGCAGTACACCGGACAACTCCGTCTCTGAGCGCAGCGCATCGCGCGCCAGCGAATGCATCCGCGAGATTTCCTGCGCATAGGGAAGTAAACGGCGTCCGGCATCGGTGAGCATGATCTTTTTACCGATCCGGTCAAATAAAGGCTGGCCAAGCTCAGCCTCCAGGGACTGGATTTGTGCTGTAATACTGGACTGGGCATAGTCCAGCTTCTGGGCAGCCCGCGTGAAACTGCCAGCTTCCACTACAACCAGGAACGTGAATAAATGCCGTGATTCCATAGAACGTTCATAACCCTCCCCTGTTTCATGCTATTATCGGTATTTTGAATGGATAGTATTTAATAATTCCGTTTTTCCAATGGATTCATTATCTGATACTCTGTACTTAAATACAAGGAAAGCGGGACTATTATATGAAGGAAAAACATTCACTGGAACGTAATATCGGGATGCCGCAGGCGATTGCCCTCTACATCGGCGCCGTCCTTGGATCGGGCGTGCTGATTGTTCCCGGTCTGGCGGCGGAAATGTCCGGACCGGCTTCGCTGCTGGCCTGGGGGTTCATGACCCTGCTCATTCTGCCCCTGGCGCTATCCATGGGACTGCTCTCCGCCAAATTCCCGAACGCAGGCGGGGTGTCCTATTTCGTCACACTGGCCTTCGGCCCGAAAGCCGGAAGCCTGGTCGGCTGGTTCTTTCTAATGTCCGTTCCAATCGGCGGGCCGGTGGCTGCTCTGACTGGAGCCGGTTATATGACGGCAGCCCTTGGCTGGGGTGACAGCGTCAGAATCACGATAGCTGCAGGGATGCTGGCCATCGGACTGATCACGAACTGGATCGGCATGCAGGTAGCGGGCAAAGTACAGATCGCTGTCGTAATCGCCATTATTGCCGTTTTAGTCTTCTCCTTCGCCGCAGCACTGCCACGGATGGAAAGTGTACATTTCACGCCATTTATGCCACACGGTTGGACCAGTGTCGGGCAGTCGGCGGCTATTCTTTTCTGGTGTTTCATCGGCTGGGAAGCGGTATCCCATTTGTCTGAAGAGTTTAAGGACCCGCAGCGGGCCGCGGTTAAAGGCGTCACCATTGCCGCCATTATCGTCGGAGTCCTCTACTTCCTGTCGGCACTGGCCACCGTCGGCACCCAAAGCTACCTCCGGGGCGGAGCAGACTCCTCGCTGGTCTGGATCATCAGCCAGCCGCTGGGTTCATGGGGCGGATTCATCGCGGGGCTAACGGGGCTGTTCATCTGTACAGCCACGATTATTGCTTATACCGGTGCAGCTTCCCGTGTGGCGTTCGCGTTGTCCCGCCAAGGATATGCCCCGAAATGGATGGGGAGCTTATCGGAACGGTATCATACGCCTACCGGGGCTATCAGGTTTTTGCTGGCCTGTTTTACAGCCGTATTATTCCTGTATGGCAGTGGTCTATTGTCCATTACCACCTTGATCCAATTTCCGAATGCCACTTTCATTTTGACCTATATCGGCGGCTGTGCTGCAGGCATCCGGCTGCTCAAAGGACACCGCCCCGGTGTTATAATCAGCTGGATTTCATTTGCGGCGACGGTGGCTGTGTTCCCTTTTACCGGCTGGGCAATTGGCTATCCGCTGGTTATCACTGCGGTTTTCACAATAATTATTTTACTAAGTCATAAACACGCTTCTATTACTGACCTATCTGAGGTCAAAACCTCACAGGAGAAGTCCAAAGTAATCTAAAAATACGCAAAACCGGTTATCCCATACCAATAGGCCGCGTTGTCCTTAAAATTCAAGGACAACGCGGCCTCTTCTCTTTTCCATTCTCCTGCTATTGAATTTCCACGGCAAAAACTGCTGATGTCTGGTTAAGTGTGTACTTGCCGTCTCCCGTCGTCCATGGCGCAAAATAAGTGTAAAAATATACTCCACTCTCTTTAGGAGCCACCAACGTAATCACGGCAACCCAGATAATCCCACCAATAACTGTTATGGGTTACCCGCCAGCCCGAAACTCTCCGGATTTGCCCAGGTTTTTATGATGGAAATGAACTAAAATGCTTTACAGTCAACATAACTTTGATTATGTTAACTATATAATGTATTTTTCCATAATCAAGAAACTTTATTGTATTCAGGAAGTCTACTTGATATGAGAAGAAATAAGGAGTTGAGCTGCTTGTCAAAATTCAAACTTGGTTTTACTGCATTTCTGGCCTCCGGCCTGCTTGTTTACAGTGTGGCTTCTATAACAGATGCCAGATCATCAATTATCAATCCTCTGAATACCCGCGCTGTCCTTTTCGCAGCTGCAAAGGCCTCCCCATCCCCAAAACCGGCAGCCATACAAGTGCGCTGGCAGGCAAAAGCAGACGGAGGCGGATTCAGTGCCGGGAAACAACCCGTCTCGAACGGCGTCATCTATTATTCCACCAACAACATCCTGTACGCCAAAAATATCAGCACTGGCAAACTGCTCTGGTCTTATAGAAATGCTGCCAATCCGCAAATTGTAACGAATAATTCTGTCTTTGTCTTCGCTAACAGTGATCATCTGCTGAAAATCTCAGCCACTACCGGCAAGCTGATCTGGAAGGTTAAAGTAGCCCAGCTCCCGATGGAAGTCGGCGGGCAAGCACGTCTGATTAACGGGAAAGTTATTTTTGCCAATGAGCGCGGAGGCATTATCGCCTACAATCCCGTCTCAGGTAAGAAATTATGGGAAAATCCAAAGATCCCCATGTATGCGGGGAGCCTCTACGGTGAATATAAAGGCGTTCTAGTTGTATCCAGCACAGTCGATAATATCCGCTCACAATATTATGGTCTGGACCCGGAAACAGGTAAGCAGTTGTGGAGAACCGAAGGAATATATGATCTCATCTCTGTAGATGGAGGGAATTTCGTGCTGCAGAAGCGGGCCGGGGAGCAATACAAGACAGTAACGGCCCCTGTGCCGGGCCATTTGCTGACTCTTGTGCAAATGGACCCCGCAACCGGAAAAATAACAGGGGAGGAAAACTATCAGCCGCTGGATGATGTCAGACGGATAGGCAGCTTCTACACGTTTATTCAAAAGCCTTATACCTATGCGGCAAGTGAAGATGCTGATCAGTCTGAAATTTCGCTCACCCGCTTCACACGCGGCCAAGGGGATTCTGCCTCCAAAAGCTATGACGGATACGGAAGCTGGGTTGCCGGCCCTGTGGAGGGAATGGTATTTTTCCAGCAATGCACCAAATTAACTGGAGTCAATCTCACAGACGACCGCATTGTAACGTTCATTACTCCCTCCAGCAAAATTGTCAAAGTGGAGAAGAAAGATCATTACGTATTTGCAAGCTATGAGGACGGAAGCTTCTCGGTCATGGATGCGGAGTCTGGAGCATCGCTCGGCCAATTTAACACCGGACTATCCTATACTTATTTCGGAAATATAGCTATTGATAACGGAACCGCGCTGATTCGGTTTGAAAGTAAACTGTTCGCAGTCTCTTTGCCGAAATAAAAGAAAAGGACTTCCTTCGAAGTCCTTTATAACTATCTATCGAATCGTCCGCAAATATTCGCCAATTCTCCGGGCAGCCTCCAGAAGCCGTGCTTCATCTTCTACCAAGGCAATTCTGACAAAGCCTTCTCCTTGTGCCCCAAAAGCATCGCCAGGAATGACCACCACGCCGGTCTTCAGCACCAGCTCATGGGCAAACTGCCGTGACCGTCCCTCCAGTTCTGTAAAAGCGTATCCTTCAGGCAGCGGTGCCCAGATGAACATCGTTGCTGCGGGACTAGGGACAGCCCATCCTTCCTCGGTTAGCGCTTCAACAAACAGATCCCGCCGGCGTTCATACAGCGGGGCCACCTCTAGCCGCCCATTCCCCTGCATCGCCAGCTTCAGCGCCAGCACCGCAGCTTCCTGCACCGGATTGAACACACCATAATCTACATTGCTTTTAAGCTCCCTAAGTGCCCCTACGGCTTCACGGTTGCCGGTCATAAAACCGATGCGGCAGCCGGCCATATTAAAGCTTTTGGAAAAGGAATGGAACTCCACTGACGTATGTATTGCTCCAGGCACCTGCAGAATGCTTATCGGCCGGTAACCTCCAAACCCCATCTCGGAATAGGCGAGATCATGAATAATCAGTACATCCCATTTATGAGCGAAGGCAACAAGCTTCTCCATGTAAGCCAGGTCTACGGTTACTGAAATCGGATTTCCGGGGAAGCTGAGCAGAATAAAGACTGCTTCCTGCCATACTGCCTCCGGTATGCTGTCCAAATCAGGCAGAAAGGCATTGTCCTCAAGAAGCGGAAGCGGCCAGGCTCTAACTCCGGCTAGTGCCAGCGCTCCTGTATAAATCGGATAACCCGGGTCAGGTACAATCGCGAGATCACCAGGATTACATAAAGCTAAAGCGAGATGCGCCAAGCCATCCTGCGAACCCATTAACGAAACCAGCTCTTCCTCCGGGTCAACCTCTACCCCAAACCGCCAGTTCATCCACTCCGCTGCCTGCTTACGGAATTCAGTACTTCCCTTGGAAGCCGGATAAGAGTAACTATCCTCTCTAAGCACTGCCTCACTTAAAGCTTGGCGTATCTCAGGAGCGGGTGCCTGATCGGGACTGCCGATTCCGAGATCAATGACATCCAGACCTGAACTCATGGCTTCCTCCTTCCAGCTGGCCACCTCCGAAAAAATCGATGAGCCCAAATGTGAAAGCTTGTCCGATCTCCATTTTTGCCTGGAGGCTGATTTGTCTGTTTTCAAAACTCTCCACCTGCCTGTTTTTGAATCATTATAGCATGGGTCGGGATTAGATGGAGTAAGCCAGTTAGCAAATGGTATTAAATAGTAATTCTCGCTCTTTTTTAACCGTGAACTTGGACACGCCCTGTATTAAAAATCGTTCTAAAACAAAACAGCGTATAATTTATGTTATACGCTTTTTTTTTTGGGCCCAAATGAGCTGCATTTTGACCAAAATGACGAACCATTTAAGCAGGCGATACTCTCAATAATTTTCTTAACAAAATGGAAAGCACGCTTTACATTTATTGTTTTTAATGATATTTTAATTATGGAAAGTATGCTTTCCATCTCGTGATGTGAGGTGATCCTTTGAAAAACAGGCTTGAGGAAATACGTAAACAGCACGGTATTAAGCAGGAGGAGCTTGCAGCAGCGCTTGAGGTATCCAGACAGACGATCGGCTCGCTTGAAAATGGGAGATACAACCCTTCCATCATTTTAGCTTTAAAAATCGCCCGTTATTTCCACTTGTCCGTTGAGGAGATTTTTATCTACGAGGAGGATCAGAAATGAGAAGATCAACGGCTTTCTACGCAGTACTGCTGTTCATCGGAATCTGCGCAATTGTAGCAAGCTTCTTTTTTAACAATGAGGAATTCAAGGCTCTCTCGGGTACGTTGATCGGCATCGGGGCGAGCAGTGCGGGGGTTAGTATATCCAACTTATTAATGAACCGTGCAGCACGCAAAAACCCTGAGCTTGAAAAACAGGCCACCATCGATTATAACGATGAACGGAATACGGTTATCCGTAACCGGGCCAAAGCCAAGGCTGCTGACATCACGCAATGGCTGATCATGGCGATCGCCTATATTACGATTCTTATTTCAGCCCCATTATGGGTGACACTCGCTGTAGTTGTAGTATTCTTGATATACCATTTCATGAGTCATTATCTGATGGTCCAATACCAGAAAAGTATGTAAAAACATAGCAGCGCCAGCCCGCAAATCAACAATACCTTACGGCTGGCGCTGCCCGTGCTTCAGTTAACCGTTATTTCCACAATCTGATGACATCAACCAGCTCATTCCCATTAAAATCAAGTCTGTATACATCCGGTTTGGACATGTTTAGCAGGAAATTCAAGTCGTACTTGTTGTCATAATGATTCATAATCAAAGTCATTACGGCTCCATGTGTGCCTAAAGCTATTTTCCGTCCGTCATAATTCATTAATAACTCTTCTACAACGGCGACAGCCCGGTTCTGACATCCGGCATTCGATTCTCCCCCCGGCAAAGAAAAATCAGGATCAATAAACGATCTCTCCAATAGTGGAACTAACTCCTCATCAGGCAAGCGTATATCTTCATTTAGGAAGATTCTTTCTTTAAGGTCTTCGTATAACTGCACCTCCTGGCCGCTGACCCCAGCCAAATCCTCAATGGTTAGAATCGCCCTTAGATAAGGGCTTGAGACAAACACCTCTATATCTTCTTGTTTCAATAACTCAGTTACTTGATGCGCATCCCTCTTCCCTTTTTCCGTCAAACCTCGGGTTCTTTCATTTTTGCTGCTCTCATTCACTGGTGATTCACCATGTCTTACCATATAAATCGAAGTGTGCATAGCTTCCTCCTGAAATATATTTTTCCGGATGATTAATGAAATACAACTTTCACACTATATTAGTAATAACTGGTATGTCAATGAGGAAGTACTAGTCTTGCCCGGACAGGCATAGGATAGGGTATTACGAGTGAAGGTGGGAAACCTTATGTCCAAGAATAAACGCGGCAAAGCACTCTGGCGGATGCCGTCCCGCAGCAGAGGAACCTGTCCAATCTGTGGAAGCACACGGATTAAACTGCTCTATATCGGCAAAAGTGCCGACGGCGGCAAGCTGGATGTCTGCAAAAAATGTGACGGGAAGCAGGCGGTTTAACCGTATAGCCCCGCTTAACGCAGGCTCTGTATAGCAATCATAGTTAAGGGGAGCACCGTTCCGTAACGGTACTCCCCTTTATTATTACATTTATTCATGCTGCGGTACCCAGTTGCGGACACCGTTATCCTCCAGAATCCCTAAAGTCACATCCGAAATATGCGGGTCAGCCAGCAGCTTGTCCCTCACCTTAAACTTGATATCGTCGGCATCCGCCAGCGATAAGCCCCGCCGCAGCTCGATCAGGCCTTCTATATGATAATAACGCCCCTCCTGCAGAATTCGCATCTGAAAAATATCCGTAACCTGCGGCTCGTCGAAGATGATCTTCGCTACCTTATCCTCGATTTCCGGCGGAGCGGCAACACCGATCAGTCCAACCATATTGTCATAGCCTACACGGAAGGCTACCCCGATCATCATAAAAGCAATCAAAATGCTCGTGATTCCGTCAAGCAGATGAAAATCGGTTAGTGCGGTGACTAGGACGGCGATCATCGCCAGCAGTCCCCCTGTTGTGGCCACCAGATCTTCATAGTAGACAAGCCGGGTCGGCGGGGCAGCCCGCTTCACATTTTTGAGTGAGACGGTAAGCTTGCTCAAGCCTTTGGCTTCAACCCGTGCTTCATGCAGCACTTCATTCATGGCCTTCACCCAGACAAATCCGTCTGCGGCTATCGACAGCAGCAGTACCAGCACATTGATCCAATAACCTCCGGATTCCTCGGCCGGATGCTTCAGCAGATGGAACCCTTCCAGCATCGTTTCATAGGCCATCACCGTTACTACAATTACTGCGACCATGCAGAACAGGTTGATAACCCGCCCGAAGCCGTCCGGGAAGCGGCGGGTAGGCCTTTTTTCGGCCAACACACTGCCTGTAAATACAAACAACTGATTGACGGCATCAGCAATGGAATGCATCATAGTTGCGAACATCGAACCGCTGCCCGTCAAAGCAAAGGCAACTGCTTTAACTATGGCGATGCAAGTATTGCCTATAGCTGCCGATCCGGAGGATCTGTTACCTTTTTTGATCAGGTTTCCAATCGTTTCGCGTTTCTCATCCATAATTCTGGCAGCCTCCTTACGCGTCTGTCCATTTACCGGCACATCCGCTCCGCAAATGATATCCAGTTTGTTGTCCACTCATCCTATGTACTTATTTAACCTGATGTGGACAAATCCTATCACTTGCATATAGAGGAGACTGTCATCAATTGCCGCAATCCTTTACTGAAATCCCGTTTTAATCCACAGCCTGGAAATATCGAGGAACCCGAACGATCCGGTATGCAGGCCGAACAAACTCTGATTGAGCTGCGCCCTCTTATTCATATGGCATCCATAGAGTAGCCATGCATTATCGCGGAGAAGGTCTTCCATCTGCTCGAGCAGGCGGCATCTGCCTTCTTCAGGCAGTTCTGCAAAGTGAGCAAGCTCTTGCTCTATTCTGTCACGCTGGCTGTCTTCCAGCAAAACATGAAGATGATTAGACTTGTTCACAAAATAATTAATCATCCCCCACTGCCAGTCATCCTCCAGCACTTCTTCCGCAAACACAAAATTAGCCTGGCACATGATTTCTTTCAGGTTATAATCCTTGTAATCCAGCAGTCTGAATTGCAGGCCAATCCCGGCTCCGCGCCGCTGAAGCCATTCCGCTTCCTCCCGTTCATCTTTCTTAGGAAGATATCCAAGGGTGATGACTTCACCGCTATAGCCGCTTAAATCAAGCAGCTGTTTCGCTTGTTCAAGTGAAGGTTCAACCCATGTGCTCTTACGGCTTCTCCAGGGAAGGAAACTGTCAGCAGGGGTAATCCGGTTACCTCCGAGTTCTCTGATCAACGCAAGCGGGTGATATAAAAGTCTCATTGCCTGACGAAAATGAAGATTGTTCTGTATTCCTTTTTTACGGAAATTGGTGAGAATGTATCTGCATCCCAAAGCCGGATAGTCAATACTGTTATTAGTGCATGGCTCTGAGGACGGCCGGAATTCCTCTACATCCGGAAGCTGGTAATGGCGTTCACTGACCCTCTGATCCGGCAAATACCAGATCTCAACCCGGTCCAGGAGCGGCCGGATGCCGTAATAATCATCAAATGCAGCAAGCACCAGAACATCATCGCTCAGATTCATCACCCGGTATGGCCCGGTTCCAAGCGGTTTTTCCGCAGAAAATTCCACATCGCAGGGAAGAATCGACATATAAATTGAACTCAGCAAGTGCAGGAAAAAGCGGTTTGGACTGGACAAATCAAAACGGATACGGTGATCCCCTAGCAGCTCTACACCAGTAATGTGACGGAAGTGCCACAAGGCCGGACTATTCTGATCCTTCAGTCGCTGCAGCGTCTCCTTGACATCCCTAGCTGTCATGACGCGCCCATGATGGAACCGCACACCCTTGCGCAGATAAAAAATATAACTGGTATAGGTCTCATTCACTTCCCACATGTGGGCTAAAGCCGGTAAAAACCTGCCGCCGGATGCTTCATAAGTCACCAGTGTGCTGTACATTTGACTGATCAGAAAGGCTTCAAAAGCGGTATATACGCAGGAAGGGTCCAGCTTCTGCATATGCCGGTTGCGCGTGATCCGCAGGACGTCCAGACCCTCAGTCGACTCAGTCTCACTATGATAGCCCATTTGTTTATTCAGCAGGGTCAGCAGTCTTTCCTTCAAAGGACCGTTTACCTCAGGCAGACCGATTAGGTCAATGCCCTGCTTAATCTTCCCCCTGCCGATAAGCTCCTGCAGTGCATCTTCCAGCACCTCATCCACGCTGCGTACAAAGGTCAATTCAGAGATATGCCCTCTGCCTCTTCCCGGCTGCCAGTGGATGAACGACTTTTCTTCTAGCTTGCGCAGGATAAACTTCACATTCCGCGGGGTGCAGCAAAGAACCTCTGCCAGCTGTTCAATACTTACCATCAGGGGCTCATGTATTCTAAAAGGAGTATTAATATCGGCTGCCAGCCGGAGAAAATGAGAGATATTGTTATCCAATATTATCGCTCCTTTAAAGGTGAAAGAGATTATGGAAAACTTACACTTTTATTTCCCCCTTTTATCCTTACAATTATACATAACAAAGCATTGATTAACAGTCCCAAAAATCCGAAAGCAGACTAGGAGATTCACAATGAAACAACATCTACAGCATATTCATCCTTTGGCGTGGACCATTATTATCGGGACCATGTTCGGCCGGCTGGTAACATCAATGAGCATTCCTTTTTTATCCATTTATTTAACCCAGGTGCTCGGAGCTTCCCCGACGCAGACAGGCTTTACAGTAGCGGTTAGCTCGCTTGCAGGCGTATTGATTAGCTTCTACGGCGGGTATATCTCCGATGTGATCGGGCGAAAAATCGTCATGCTGGTCTCTGTATTCGGCTGGGCCTGTGTCTTCTTCGGCTTCTCTGCCGCACAGCATTTGTGGGTGTTCTTCCTCGTAAATACATTGAACGGGATTTGCCGCGCTGTGTTCGAGCCTACCTCACGAGCGCTGCTCTCGGATATTACGCCGCCTGAGCACAAGCTGCTCGTATTCAACCTAAGATACGCCGCCGTCAATCTTGGCGTAGTCTTCGGTCCGATCATTGGCCTTCAGCTGGGTTCAGCTGAGTCGACGTTCCCCTTCCTGATTGCAGGTATCGTCTATATCGCTTATGGACTGGTACTGTTCGCGCAGTTCCGTGTGCACCATTCTACGCTGCCGCAGCGTTCGGAAGCTCAGGCGCCTAAACTGCGCGCAGCACTGGCAACCGCCGGACGGGACCGCATATTCCTTCCTGTGCTTCTCGGTACCATCTTCTGTGTACTGGGTTATGGACATTTCAGCTCTACACTGGCGCAGTATCTGGCGATGAATACGCATTTTACAGATGGCGGGAAGGTTTTCTCCTATATGCTGTCGCTTAATGCAGTGACCGTGCTGGTCGTACAGTATCCGATTGTCCGCACGGCCAGCAAGTTTTCGCCCATTGTCCCCCTAATTCTCGGGAATATCTGTGTAGCGCTGAGCATGCTGCTGTTCGGAATCGCGGGCGGAGTCGCTCTCCTCATGGCCGGTGTCATCCTGTTCACGATCGGCGAAGTACTGCTCTTCACCATGATGGATATGCTGATCGACCGGATCGCGAAGCCGGAATGGAAAGGCACTTACTTCGGAACCATCGGCTTCAACGGTCTGGGCAGCGTTATGGCGCCTATCCTTGGGGGCATGCTGCTGGATCAGTTTGGCGCCTCTAATGGTCCTGCAGTATTCGTGCCGCTGGCACTGACTACCGCCCTCGGACTTCCGTTTCTGATCACTGCCCACAGAAGATTTAAGGCCAGAGAGCAGGCCGAATCCGTAATCGTCAAGCCGACAGGCCTTAAAACGGGCTAATGTTAAAAAAAACCTAGAAATTGAAACAGCGACAGCAAAGGACGGGAAAATATAGTCCTAGGCTGTCGCTGTTTTATTGAATTAAGGTTTTTCGTTAGTAAAAATGATGCAATCATTTCTAGACGCTGCAAAGACTTTTGATGAGTATGACATGGTCCGTGGCATTTACAGTTTGGAGAACATTGCCCCTTTATTAGAAGCGTTTAGCAATTTCCTTAGCTTGTGCGATTGCTTTTTCTTTTATAGCTGGAGCTTGCTCTGATGATGCCGTCCCTTCAACAAAAATTGCCTCAATAGATTGGATCCCATAGAACTTTAATACCTTAGTGAGGTAGCTGTATCCCATTTCAATTGGAGCAAGAGGACCTTCAGAATAAACGGAACCGCTAGCTTGAATGTGTAAGACTTTCTTGCCGGACAACAGACCTATAGGACCATCTTGGGTATATTTGAATGTTTTACCCGGAATAGAAGTCGCATCTGTGTATGCCTTCAAAACCGGTGGGATCGAGAAATTCCACATGGGAGATACATATACGTACTTATCTGCAGCCACGTATTGATTAACAATCTCCTCAAGACGGGCTACTTTTGATTTCTCGGCGTCAGACAGTTGACCGAAAGACAAACCCGATCGAAGCTTTCCCCAACCGCGTAAAACATCGGCATCAAATTGTGGAATATCCTCTTTGTACATATCCAAATGAATAACTTCATCAGTTGGATTGGCCTCACGGTACGCTTCAATAAATTCTTTGCCTACCGTGAGGCTGAAAGATTCGTGAGGATCCAGGGGATGAGCGGTGATGTACAGTACAGTTGCCATAATTAAAACTCCCTTTCTGCAATTAAAATAAAGTACACTTTCAAGGATGATCATATAACATTTACTTACTTATGGTAAGTAGGAACATTAATGTGGTATAGTATTAAAAAAGGTACTGTAATGGAGGCCAATGTATGCAAAAAAAACCTGCCCAATGTCAGTTCGGTGCGGCGTTGGATTCGATCGTCGGCAAATGGAAGCCGATTATCCTTTATCATTTGCTTCAAGGTAAACCTCTTCGGTTCAATGAGCTAAGAAGATTGCTCCCTGGTATCACTCAAAGGATGCTTACGCTCCATCTGCGCGAATTGGAGGAGGAAGAGATCGTTAAACGAGTCATTTATCCACAAATCCCGCCCAAAGTGGAATACTCCATCACGGAATACGGCATGAGCCTGTCGCCGGTGTTGGAAACCTTACATCAATGGGGAGTGACCCATACCGAGCGAAAACAGCTTATAAAGGAGATAAATGAACAAACAAAAACGGACTAGCGTTAAATATAACGTTAGTCCGTTCCATTTGCACCAAGTCATAAAAGATAATGAAAGTGATTCGAGGCCTGTACGGATAAAATGCTTTTTATGGGACAGAACACAGTTGTATCCGGTCTTTTTTTTAAAATATAAAATTGCTTTTACGTATAGTTAACATATTATTTATTATGTAACTTAAAAATATTTTCATAATAAAATATATAGCTCTGTTCCAGATAAATGGCGTATCTCGCCCTATTACTGATACATTCGCTGATACTCCCCGATCCGCTCCTTTATATAAACTCTCACAGTCTGAGGCTCCAGAACCTCAGCATTGGCAGGCAGTGTAAATACTTTCTCACAGGCTTGCTCAAAACTATACATGTTCACTGTTACAATCTGCGAGATCCCTTCTTCCACAGTCTGGATGACCTCGAATTTTGCTGCAATCGCCTGTTCACCTTTATTCGTTCTGACAGTGACCGGATAATATTCCTCTGCCCTCCTGGATTGTTTAAAAGCTTCTTCCCCGCTCTTCCAATACATCTCCAAAGAGAAGCCAGCAGGCAGCTCATAATCCTCTTCGAGCAGCTGTACAGCGCTGGTCCGCTCACATTTAAATGTCCGCAGCGCCTTCGCGCTCTCGCAATAGGCCACCAAATACCACTCCCCCTGCTTCACAACCAAACCGTAAGGCTGCAAGATACGCGTTGAGAGATCCCCGCTCACCTTACGATAATCCACTCTGACTTTGTACCCTTTCCATAGCGCAGTGCGCAGCGTCTCTAGCCCAGGCAGTGCAGGATGTTCGCTCCACCACGGTGTATCATCGAAATAAAAGACATTTTTGGCCTTACGGATATCCGCCTGATAAGGAGCGGGCAGCGTCTTTTCCAGTTTCAGCAGGGCATTATTCAGCTGGATGCGGGACTCACTCTGCCTGCCTGTATGGAAGCCCATACCTGTTAAATAAAGATGAATGACCTCGTCGCCATTCAATTGCCGCAGATTGAACGTATAACCTTCCATCAGGGATATGCCGCCATTCGGACCGGTTGAAGTAACCATTGGTATCCCCGCTTCCGCGAGTACATCTATATCTCTGTAAATAGAACGGACGGAGGTTTCGAGCACTGCCGCCAGCTCGCTGGCCTTCATCTTTCCCCTGGACTCGATGAGTAAGAGAATCGCAATCAATCGGTGCACACGCACAGTTCTTCCTCCTCCGTTAAATTTTTCTGTATGTAGGTTTCACTATTCTTGCCACTCTGCTGTCAACAATAAAAGTATAGTATGAAATGTATCAGAGAGAAGGAGTTGTTGTAAATGAACATTGGCATATTAGGCACCGGATTCGGGGCATATCACGCCTCTATACTTAAGAAATTCCCGGAAATCGGGCGGATGGTCGTCTTCGGACGAAATGAATCCAAGCTGCACAAGTTACAGCAAGAACTAGGTGTTGAGATCACTACCTCTATCGATAAGGTCATCCATGATCCCGGCCTTGATATCATTGATATTTGTCTGCCCTCCTCCTTACACAAACAGTACACGTTGGATGCGCTTCAGGCAGGTAAACATGTATTTTGCGAAACTCCGGTCTGCTTGTCTGCTGAAGATGCCGCTGCAATGAAACATGCTGAAGAACAATCCGGTAAAAGCGTCCTCGTCAACCAGTTCATCAAATTTGATCCGCCCTATCAGTATCTGTATGAGTCGGCGGTGCAGGAGAAATACGGCAAGCTTCTTAAGGTACGTTTACTCCGGGAAACCGCTCCTTTATGGGGAGATTTAGGACTAAGCACCATAACTACGAATTTGATGATTCATGATCTGGATTTTGTAAGCTGGCTGTTAGGAGCGACCGCTCCATCCGGGGTATGGGGCAGTCAAGGCATACAAGATGGACAAGCAGTGGTAGAAGCTATTTTCAACAAAACCAATGTTTCAGCACAAGTCATAGCTTCGTCGTTAATGCCGGCAGCCTATCCTTTTACAGTGGGCTATGAAGCTTATTTTGAACGGGCTAAACTGGAGTTTCATGAAAAAGATGATATGCAGGGCGGTGTGGATATTGCACTTTATGAATACAGTGAAACCGGCAGACAAGAAATTGTCTTAGAGAAAGTTAATCCCTACGAGAAAAGTCTGCAGCATGCGCTGCAGTGTTTCAAAGACGGTTCGGAGTCCATTCTGTCGCTGAAACAGGCGCTGCTCTCTCTGAACACTGCGCTGGAGCTGAAAAGTCTCTTGGCTGTTCCTGCAAATTAAGCGTTTCGCGGTTGCGGATTGGCTAGACACTACGAATTTTTCGTATACGTCTGCGTTACGTAACTGTAAGTCTAATTTAGGGGGGCTGGCCCTCCCTTTTTCTGGTTTTATGGAAATAAGGTGGACTAGAGGTTGAGAGTATATGTGAAGTTATTGGAGGTGAGTGGATTTTTTGGTTTTATTATTGTGAATTTTTCATATGTTGTAATTGCATAAATAAGGCGTGAAATTTGATAGATATTCTAACGGATTTTGCTGCATAGCAAATTATCGTAATATGTCAAAAAATTTGTTTACATATCTTTTATTATGTTAACTTTATGTTTACAGAATCTAACCTAGCCGTCCCTTAACATAGTGTTCCCTCTTTTTTTTGCTATAATCAGGTAAATAAGCTTAGGAGGGAATTATCATTGAAGGATGACTCTACCATTCCGCCTGAACGAGATCCATATCATGAAGTTATGCGCCCGCCAACGGACAATCCCTGCTGCTATATGCACATACCTCCGCGTATGGAGCCTGATAACATTGACTGGTACATTGAACCAATGACATTCGAGACGCAGCATGAAGCCTTTGAATGGATTTCCAGCGGTCCTTATAATGAAATAGGCTATCTTTATACCGGATATCAGACAACGGATGAAAAACTGGCTAACATCCTGCTATTTGAGCTCGTCAGAAGCAATACACTCCACGGTCCGCGTTTTCAGGTCCAGGCTGACTACGAATTCCTGAGTACAGGACTGCTCTATAAAGTATGGGTTACTCCGCTTGCTGAGCCTGATGCTGAAGAGAAAGCTTGAGTAATTTATGTTTGGAGCCAGCTATCCGCCGGGCACTAAGCTCGATAACCGCTTGATTGCCACTCGTAATCTTTGGCGGTATTTATATACAAGTTAACATAATATATAATATGTTAACTTATTGCTTATGGCTATGCTATCTTATCTTTTAAGATACATTTGAACAGCAAATAACTGCAGTATAAATAAAACATCCTGAGCAACGGGTAACGTGCCCCCATAGGCAGGGCATACAGGGAGTATTACATCTCCGCTAAAGGTATATTTTCCGGCCATTTAGCTAATGTATAGCTTCCCACTCTGCCCTGACGTACTAGTTTTTGAGCTTAGTGGCGCTCTCCGTACTGAAATATTGGCTTGGATTCCCCTGTTTCGGGTTGAAGCGCTCCTTAAATTCCCCATTCGTATACGCTCCAATAACCCGATGCCAGAAATTACGGGCAGGTGTATTAGCGCGGATCTGCGACACCTTCCAGTCACCGGGAAACATATCGAACAATCGGTGTGCCGCCCAGGTGCCCACCCCGCTCCGGCGGTATTTTTGCAGCACAAAAAATTCTGTCATATAAAACTGCCCTTCAGGATTACGCAGCAGACGGTCCACCAGGGCGAATCCGGCGATATTGCCATCCGCGGTAAACAGATAAGCGAATTTATTGTTACCGCTGTTCCAGTAAGCTTCTAGACCCGGATAGGACGGAAAATTACCGTCACGGTCTACCTCAAGCTCCAGATACCGGGTGAAATCATATAAATAAAACTGCATCAGTCTGCTGATTATCTGTCTATTCTCCTTGGGAACCAATTCGATTCCAAGTTCCATTAGGTTCACCTCAACGATTCACATTTTACTTCACATCATATAACTTTGTCCCCTCGGGGGCAAGGTCAGTGCGTACACCACCATTCCCTGCCAGCTGCGAAACATGATAAGATAGACAGACACCCATATTCGCGCATCCTTACAGCATACTAAGAAAAAGGTGATTGTCATCAGCATTCAAAAGAACAGCGACCGCAAAAATCTTGATCAAAGGCTGCATCTCATGCCGTGGTTTGTTCAGCAATTCATAGACTATAAACGTCCTGATCTGTCCCCCTCTACCCTTCTGGAATACATCCGTGATTATGAATCATTTTTCGGCTGGTTAAGGGCTGAGGGTCTATCTACTGCGGACAGCATTGCTAATATCACCCTGCTCGATCTGGAAACGCTGCATATGGATAGTATCACAGGCTACCGCCTGCATTTGACAACACGTGCCGAAGGGACTAATACCCGGGTGACAGTCTCCCGTAAGCTCTCTGCCCTGCGCTCCCTGTTCCATTATCTCAGCCAGATTGCCGAAGATGAGAATTTCTACCCGCTGCTGAAGCGTAATATTATGGCCAAGGTAGAGATCAAGCGGATTCATAAGCCCAAGGATACCGCTGCCAAGCTTAAAGGAAAAATCCTGGAGGATGAGGAGCTGCTGGAGTTCGTCGGCTATATCTATGAAGGCTATGGACGGGATGTAGAAGCCAATAAGCAGGCTTATTATTCCTTTCAGCTGAACCGTGAACGGGATGCCTGTATCGCCAGTCTGATTCTGAACTCCGGGCTTCGTGTATCCGAGGTAGTCAATTTGAACGTCGATGACCTGGATATTAATAATAAGCTGCTCTATGTATACCGCAAAGGGAATAACGATGAAACCTTCAAGACACCGGTTTATTTCCGTGAGCAGGCTAAAGACGATCTTGCGCTCTATTTAAGTCTCCGCCAGACACGCTACAAAACGCCAAAACGGGAAAAGGCCCTGTTCATTGCTCTCCCAAACGGCAGCCAGGAAGGCAAACGGATGACTAAACGGGCCATCCAGGAGATGATCATCAAATATGCCAAACGGTTTGGCAAACCTTATTTAACGGTTCATAAGCTGCGCCATTCATTCGCTACAGACTATTATCTGCAAAATGATATCTACAAAACCAAAGAGCAGCTTGGACATGCCTCCACAGAAACTACTGAGGTCTATGCCCATCTTACAGACAAAACGATGTCTGAAGCGATTGAGCGGCGTGTGGAAAGCTGATTATCTTATGTATTACATCTAAATACTTAGTAATGGAGGGAGTTTCTCTTGTCTGAGACTCAAGACTATTCAACTTTTTCAGCGGCTGAACTGCCGCATAATCTGCGTGCAGACTGCGAGCAGTGCTTCGGGTTATGCTGTGCCGCCCTGCCCTTTGCCGTTTCGGCCGACTTTGCCATGGACAAAGCAGCAGGCCAGCCCTGCCACAATCTGCAGGCGGATTTTCGCTGCGGGATACATACCCGGCTCCGGGAGACGGGTTTTCGAGGATGTACGGTGTATGACTGTTTCGGTGCAGGACAACAGGTATCCAAGGTCACCTATGGCGGTGTCGACTGGCATCAGGCTCCGGGCACTGCGTCCCAGATGTTTGAAGTTTTCCCGGTCATGCGGCAGCTTCATGAATTACTGTGGTATTTAACTGAAGCACTGGGCTGGCCTGCGGCGGGTCCCATTCAGCATGGACTGGCTGATATGCTGAAAAAGACAGAACAGCTCACCATGCTCCCGCCTGAGGCGCTGCTGGAGCTGAATGTTGGGGCCCACCGCGGTGAAGTTAATGAACTGCTGCTGCGGGCAAGCGAGCTTACCCGGGAGGCAGTTCGCCGCAACCTGAAGCAACAACCAAAACGCCAGAAAAACTACGGCCGCGGTGCCGACCTGATTGGAGCCAGGTTAAAAGGTGCCGATCTGCGCTGCGTAAGCCTGCGGGGTGCCTATCTCATTGCTGCCGATCTGAGCGGTGCAGATTTGCGGGCGGCCGACCTGATCGGTGCGGATTTCCGGGATACGAATATCTGCGGTGCCGACCTTTCTTCCAGCCTGTTCCTCACCCAGTTCCAGATTAATACGGCTAAAGGAGATGCCTCCACAAAGCTTCCTGCAAGACTCACTGCTCCTACCCACTGGCTTGATTAGAGAGTTGGATAAACCGAAGGTCTCCGTTAAGACCGCACTTATTCAACCACGATCCGGTCACCTTTGCTTGGAGGCGTAGAAATGACCAGGAATTCAACTTCTGCGCCTGAGGTATTGAACATCTGATGCGGCACCAATGGATGAACCTCGATTCCCTCTTGCGGGTTAAGCAGAATTTCCGTACCCGCTATTTCGAGAGTAGCAGTACCTGAGAGTACAAAGAAAAATTGCCGGGCCTGCTGATGATAATGCTTCACTTCCGCCGTGTTTGCGGGCATTCTTTCATGAATTACACTCAGATTATTATTTTTAACTAGGTGCCAGCCGTCGCATAGATCTCCCCATGTATAGTGTTCCGCATTCTGCTTGCTTATTTTCATCTCGTTCGATCTCTCCCGTTGTTCTGCTTTGTTTATAGGCGCCGCTGCTCTTGTACCCGAGTAACGGCTCCGCCCCTCCTTTAGACTTGTCTTATAAAAAGTATCAATTCAGCAGCAAGCTGATTTTTTGACTGCTCTATTGTGAATTTTTCATATGTTGAAATTCTGAAAACTAGATCGTTGTTCCCACAAAAGGTTGGCAATTCCTTCACTATCGTTGATGCTAAAGAGCTTATCATGCCAATTTTCTGCGATGGCGACCTGCTCCATCGTCTCCCAGACAGCGATTGCTGCGATATTGCTCACCTGGTTGAGCAGGCTTCGATCCTCATCGCTATGCAAAAGCACAATTTTGGGATACGCTTCCTGCTTGAATCCTTCAACGATTACATAATCATAGCCGGAGAAATCAGCAATCAGCTCGGATAAGCTGGAGCTCCGCTCTTTAATCACAGAAGTCCGGGTATTATTCGTTATAGCAACCGCTGCCGCACCAGCCTGACGCTGTTTCCAGGTATCTGTTCCGTGATGATCCATATCATAAGTATGGGCATCATGTTTGATGACAGCGACACTGTAGCCCCTTTGCTTCAGCAAAGGAATCACAGCACAAATCAGCGTCGTTTTACCGCTGTTCTTATAACCGACAATCTGGCAAACTGCCGGCAGTTGAATATTTGCCCGCTGTCCGCTGTTCCGCTGCCCTGTACTAGCGGTATTTCCCCGAAGTCTTGTCCTTCTCCCAACTCGTCTCATTCTGCTTTGCCGGCCCTCCATCCCTGCTCTACCCAACAATCTCACCAGGCAATTTCAATATCTTCACCCGATCCCCTGCCGCCAGTCCGCGTGCTTCCGGAGGGACGATGATCAGACAGTCACTGTCTTTAATCGTTACCATGACTGACGATTCATCGATTCCCGCGGGATAGGCGTAAATGCTGCCGTCACGGATTTCCAGCCGGGCACGTACAAACCGGGTATAGTTGTTCACTTTGGTATAATCCGCACCCATAAACGCGGTCCATTCCGGTAAAAGCGGCTGCGCTGCTCCTAGCATCAGTGAAATAACCGGCCGGGCAAAAAGCTGAAATCCGACAAAACAAGCCCCCGGATTACCGGATAGTGCCAGCAGTAGCTTCCCGCCACGCACTGCAGCTGTCGTGACGCTTCCCGGGCGCATGGTTACTTTGTTAAAGAGCATTTCTCCTGTTTTTTCCCGGACCAGATCGCCCATAATGTCATAATCGCCAACAGACACTCCACCTGTTGTAATGACGAGATCATGCGTTTCCAGCGCCATCTGCACCTTACTGCGGGCCAGCTCCAGGTCGTCAGCGATCGCTCCAAGCATCACTGCCTCACCTCCGGCCTCACGCACGAGGGCTTCCAGCATCGGTGAATTGCTGTTGCGGACTTTACCGGGCTGAAGCGGTTCATCTACCGCCAAAAGCTCAGACCCGGTTGCAAAAATCGCTATCTTCGGCCGGCGATGCACCTTCACCATGTGAATCCCAAAAGCAGCCAGCACTGCGATATCACCCGCAGCTATTAAACGGCCTGCCGGCAGCACCAGCTGACCTTCCTTCAATTCAAAGCCGCGCGGTGTGATGTTGCTTCCTGCCAGCTGCGGTTTACGGAGTAAGACGAAGGTCTTCCCGTCCCTATCTCTGCTTTCTGTAATTTCTATCATTACCACTGCATCAGCACCTTCCGGCACCTGAGCTCCGGTCATAATGCGTGCAGCGGTTCCGGGGGTAAGATCTGCTGATGGTACAGCTCCGCATGGAATGTTATCTATGACTTCCAGCCATACCGGATTCTCTGCATTACACTCCTGAGTATCTGCGGCGATAATTGCGAATCCATCCATACCTGAACGGTTAAATGCCGGAAACGGATGCGGGGCGTTGACCGGTTCAGCCAAATAACGTCCGCAGCTTTGGCTAAGCGGTACCTCTTCTATCCCAAGCACTTTTGCATATTGCATTACCCGGGCTTGCGCTTCCTTCACCTGTATCGCTTTACGCTGAAATTTATGATCCTGCATATTATCTCTATTATTCATTAGTGCCTCCATTCTCCTTCAGATCGCGGGTTAAGTGATGTTCCAGTACTTATTAGTGTTCTGATTATTTTAACATGCTTATCTCTAAAGTGAAATTTTCACTTGTTGCCGCAAGCAAAAAAGGATACCTCCGCTAACGGGCGTAGGCATCCTTGATTGTATTGGCACATTATAGACAGGTTACGACGCGCGGATGACCCGCACATCAGCCGGTATGACCTTTTCCCCTTCATAAAGCATGAACCGCCCGTTCTGCCACTCTACCCTCAGCAGCCGGTACTCATCCGATTGATACTGCCACACATGCTGCGTTCCGCCATTCATATAAGGGGTCTGGCCTGTGACAGTCGCATACCCTTCGTATTCTTCTTCAAGAAAATAGGTATAGTCATCCAACTCAAGTGTAGCCGGCACTTCTGCAGGATTATCCAACCGCCCGTCAATTGGCTGATAGAGACTATACTGCAGCTGTTCCCGCTCTTCAATATATAGATAAGCAATCCGGCTGCCGTCACGTAAGGTTAATACGACTGCATTGCGGCCGCTTGTCTGCGTCCGTCCGGTTACCTCATAGGTTACCAGCGAAACCTCACAGATATCACCGGGTGCTAGATTCAGCATGCTTTTCGGCGCTGCCGGTGCCTGGGGTTTGGAGAAGATATTTCCGATTCGTTTCCAGATGCTCAATTTCCATCATTCCTTTTGAAAAATTTGTAGGCTTATAGGTAGAACTATAGACTATTTTAACACCTATAACCCGGTTAGTCCTACCCGCGGATGAAAGCAGCGATAATTAGAGCACCTGTTACATGCAGCGAGCCTGCCAGCAGCCCGTAGCCTATTTTGCCCAGCCGGGTTCCATGGTCAAGGTCAATGGTGGCCCATTTGCCAAGCAGCAGCTCTACAGACTTTTCGAGGATAAACAGCATCCAGAAGGAGACTATGGAGACCACAAGTGCATCTCCCAAACGGCTCGATGCGGCAATAGAGGACGATAATATATAGCCTTGCGCCACGAGTTTCAGCACAAACCGGGTGGTCACCGCCATATTGCCTGCTTTCAATTCCTCCAGATCGTTATAACGGGTAAACAGCGAATCCACGAACATCAGCACAAAAAGCAGCACTGCGCCGCTCACCGTCCACACAACCATGGACACCAGAGTATGGAAATCCATTGCTTTAGCCCCCGCTTGTTCAGTTTGCCAGCCCGGTATAGAAAGCATAGAGAAGGCGAAGGAGAAACAACTCTTCTGTCTCCCCTTCGCCTGTAATCACCGGCTCAGGACCGGCTAATACCCTATATTATTGTTTCTCGTACTGCTTCATCAAGGCAGCCAGCTCGTCTTCTACTGCCTTATCCTTGTTAAGGCTCTCGAATTCATCGTCCAGCGATTTGTTGCCGGAGCTCATTTCGTTGCTGGCTTCGGCTTGCGCTTCGGCTTGAAGCATCTTGTCTTCCATCCGTTTCAATCCGGCAGAAGCAGAATCGGAGCTGAAGCCGCTCATCGCTTTGTTAATCTCGGTTTGCGCCTTAGCTGCATTGTAACGGGCTACCAGAGTTTCACGCTTGTTCTTCATCTGCGTGAGCTGTTTACGCATTTCCTCCAGCTTGGCGCGCAGGTTGTCAGCGGATGCTTTGTTCTGATCGAAGCTCGTCTTATATTCAACAAGCTTGACCTCTGCGGCTTTCTTCTCTTCCAGCGCGCGGCGGGCCAGATCGGCATTACCTGCCTGAGCAGCGGTATGGGCCTGCTGGTTACGCTTGGCTACCAGTGCTTCCTGTTCTTCGTACAGCTGCTTGAATTTCTTCTCAATGGCGATTTGGGCGGCAACCGCTTTTTCGGCATCCTCCAGATCTTCGGTCATATCCCGGATGTACTGGTCAGTCATCTTCACTGGATCTTCTGCTTTGTCAATTATCGCATTGACGTTAGACATGGTTAGATCACGCAATCGTTTAAATATAGACATGGTTCATTCCTCCAAAATAAAAGTTATTTGCTCATTTGTTATCTTTTACGCAGGGAGTTCCATTATCGTTTCAAAATTGTTGCGCTAAATATTGATCCACCTTGCCGTTTACCGTTTCAACGACCTTCAGAATGCCTTCTTTACTCAAATCGTCGTAATGAATACCCATAACAACCGTGACCGTCCGGTTCAGCGCAGAAGCGGCTCTCAGGGCGATAGCCTCGCTGATCGTATGCTCTTTGTGATGAGGAACGGCCGAGGTCGTTGCTATCACAGTATCACCATCCGGGTATGCCGTGCTGGCTGCTCCAATATGGCGGACACCACCGGTAATCAGCAGCAGCAGGTCACGTCCAACGGGTACTGCAGACAGTTCAATATCGTCAAGCTCATATTCATATGAAGACAACAGTATTCCCCCTACCCATTATATTAACCTCTGCACACGAAGATATCTCAGGGGAACGGAAAAGAAGTACCTCCAAGGCAATGAAGTGCCGGATTATTAAACAATTCCGCGAATTTCGTCCAGTGACGAGATATTCTCATCATGCATGAACTGCTGCAGTTCTTCCACTAACGAGCTTCCTGCACGCAGATTCATGAAGTTATAGGTTCCCACTTGGATCACCGTAGCTCCGGCCATAATAAATTCAATGATATCTGTAGCGGAAGTAATACCGCCCATGCCAATCACGGGAATTGATACACGGTGTGCCACTTGATGCACCATGCGCAGAGCAACCGGTTTGATCGCCGGGCCGGACAAGCCTGCGTACAAATTATTGAACACGCTGCTGCGGCGGCGCACATCGATCTTCATCCCGGAGATGGTATTAATCAGCGATACGGCATCCGCGCCTTCTGCTTCACACATTTCAGCCATCTCCGCGATGTCTTCCGCATTCGGTGACAGCTTCACTGCCAGGGGCAGCTTCGTAGCGGCTCTTACAGCGCGGACAACCTCCTGTGCGGCTGGAGTCTTCACACCAAAGGCGATACCGCCCTCCTTAACGTTAGGACAGGAAATATTAAGTTCAATCATATCGACCGCAGGCTTACCCGCAAGGGCGCGCTGGTCGGCATCACGCTGAATCAGCTCAGCACCCTGCACATAATCCGGCAGTGTATTCCCGCCAAGATTCACGATCCGGGCCGTATCCAGCGTCTCCCAATAAGGAAGCTCTTTGGCCAAAAACGCTTCAATTCCCGGATTTTCCAGGCCGACACTGTTCAGCATGCCGGAAGCTGTCTCATACACGCGGACACCAGGGTTTCCGGCTTTGGCATGGAGAGTCAGCCCTTTGCCGGAGATTCCGCCCAGCAGTGAAACATCATAGAGCTTGCCATATTCTTTGCCGAAGCCGAACGTGCCTGAAGCCATAACAATCGGATTCTTAAAATGAACACCGGCAATAGTTGCCGAGGTATTAGGCATTGTATTAATCATGGAAAAGCACCTCCTCTGCCAGGAACACAGGTCCATCTGCGCAGGCTTTGCGCTGTCCGTCACGGCAGGATACACTGCATACTAGGCAAGCGCCGATTCCGCAGGCCATCCGGTTCTCCAGGGAGAGATACACTTTAGGACGTTTGCCGGTAGTTTCGGCAGCAATCCCCTTCAATTGCGCAGCTTTCAGCATAGGATGTGGACCACAAACGAAGATGTGATCATAACTGGTGAAATCCACACGATCCAGAATCAGCCCGCCAACGTCCACCGTAAGCTCAGCGGCCAATGGACGGAAGGCCTCCGTACGGAAGGCTTCCCGGCTGAAACCAAGATAGATATCACTGCCTTGAAGCTCTTTGGCGCAATAATAGAGCGGGGCGATGCCGATTCCGCCGCCGATTAAGGCGACTTTACCTTCTACAGCCGGAAAACCATTGCCAAACGGCCCTTCCAGCTGAATCTGGTCACCCGGAGTCAATTCCGCAAAAATTTCAGTACCTTCTCCTACCACATGATATAGAAATTCGACCCCATCATCGTTCACTTGATGTATGCTGAGCGGTCTGGACAGCAGCGGATAGGCCCCCCATGCCCGCAACATGTAGAACTGACCCATTGTTCCGCCGTAATCCCCTTCAACCCGAAGGTGGTACACTCCGTTAACCAGCCGCTCGTTACTTATTACCGTCGCCACGTTATCAAGCTCCTTCAAATTTTATCTTATTAACCATGCCTTAGAAAGAGTTTAAAATCTGTGACAAACTTCACAATAATAAGTGTCTATTTTCGTTTCCAGATTCCGCGTTCATAAGGGCCAGGCACGTTTTCTTTGTCTATTCCGCCGAGGGTTTCCTGAGCATGAAGTGTCCAGTAAGGATCGCTAAGCATTCCTCTGCCAATAGCCACCAGCTCTGCCTTTTTCTCGGCAATCACAGCCTGTGCTTCTGCGAAGTCATCAAGCCGTCCCACGGCAATAACCGGAACCTGGAGGCCACTGCGGATGTACTCTGCCAGATCCACCTGATAGGCCGGCCCTGCATTAGGGCCCCCGTTCGAGCCAATCGGGCCTTCGCCGCCTGAGGACACATGGAATATATCTACACCGGCAGCCTTATACCGCCGGCAGAATTCCAGCGCATATGCTTCATCATACCCGCCTTCCACATACTCCTTGGCGGAGACTCTCATGAGCAAAGGCATTTCGGGCGGCAGCACTTCTTTGACAGCCTGGACGACCTGTTCTCCGAACAGTATAGGATCGGCTCCATATTCATCATCTCTTGCATTCGTCAGCGGGGAATGAAACTGATGGATCAGATATCCGTGTGCACCATGAATCTCGACTGTATCAAATCCGGCTTCTACCGCTCTCCTTGCCCCTTCCCGGTATGCGGCGACCATCTCGGCAATCCCTTCACTGGTAAGGGCCAGCGGAGTTTTGGAGCGTTCATCGAATGGAATGGCCGATGGAGCTACAGGCGGATTGGCATCGAGCGCTTTGCGCCCGGCGTGGCCAAGCTGGATTGCTATTTTGGCACCGTAGGAATGTACGGCGTCTGTTATTTTACGGTAGGCCCCGATCTGCTCATCGCTCCAAATCCCGGTATCTCTGTTGGTGATCCGGCCATCCGGATGCACGCCGCTCATCTCTACAATAATAAAACCGGCACCGCCTACCGCCCGGCTGACATAATGCACGAAATGCCAGTCATTCGGCGTGCCGTCCTGGCTTTCCACCGCATACTGGCACATCGGCGGCATCACTACCCGGTTTTTCAGGACCAGCGCCTTTAATTCATATGGACTAAATAAATCAGACATTTCCGTTCCCTTCCTTCACTTTTCTCGATGGGGCTTCCGGGCTAATCTCCCGATGAATCAAGTATACACAACTTTTCTCCAGCGTTAAATCTTTACCTGCAAGGCAGGGAATCCGGCATAAATCCCCCGCGCCTTGGAGATAACAAGGAAAGAAAATTGTGGCCTGAAGCTGCATGAAGGAGGCGAACCTGCAATGAAGCATCTGTTAATGAACCGGAAACTCTTTATTCTTGCCGGACTGTTCTTTGTTCTGTTCAGCCCTGCGGCTTACCCGGGACCCGCTTCAGCCAGCATACCTGCAATTCAGGAGACATCAGGATATGAACGGCAGCAGGGTGTGGAAAAAGATGACCCGCAGGCCAAGCCGGCAAACGCCTCCACTCAAGCTGCAGCACGGCGGAATAAACGGAATAAAAGCCTGACACTTAACCAGCTGTTGAAGAAATACCCGGAAACGATCCTTACCCAAGGACCACGGAACAGAATGATCGCACTGACCTTTGACGATGTGCCGGATCCGCGGTTTACCCCTCAATTACTGGATGTCCTGCGGAAATATCATGTAAAAGCCACCTTTTTCGTTGTCGGGAGCCGGGCAGAAAAACATCCTGCGCTTATAGCCCGGATCGTTCGGGAGGGGCATGTAATCGGCAACCATTCTTATAACCATCCCGAGTTCGGAAAAATAGGTATGAATGAATTCCGTACCCAGATTATCCGCACGGAAAATATCATTTCGGCCCTGGCCGGGTATAAGCCAAGACTGATACGGCCGCCTTACGGTGATATCAGCGAATCCCAGCTGAAATGGGCCAAAGCCCGCGGGTACAAGCTGGTGAACTGGAATGTAGATTCACTGGACTGGAGGAGCCTGCCCAAAGCCCAGGTCAGGAATAATATTGTAGCGCATGCTGGGAAAGGAGCCATTATACTGCAGCACGGCGGAGGCGGCCGGGGAAGCAATCTGCAGGGCACGATCCAAGCTCTTCCGGAAGTGATTACCATTATGCGTAAAAGAGGGTATACCTTTGTTACTGTTCCTGAAATGCTGCAGCTTCCTAAGAATAAATAGCGGATAACAAAAAAAAACGGATACCCTCCCTTTTGAAGTGCACCCCTTAGAATAGACATTGGAAAAACCCCAGGGTAAATCCGATGTAATTCTAGGGGGTGCATTTTTATGCCAGCTAAGAAAGGTCAGAAGTTTAAGCATTATCCTGAGTCTGTGAAAGTAGAAGCTGTTCGACTGTTTATGGAGGAAGGATGGTGCTGCAGAAAGATTACAGAACACCTGGATATTAATGACAGGAAGCGTGTCAGTGTCTGGGTGAGGAAGTATCGGGCAAAGGGAAAAGACTCTTTTCAGGATAGACGTGGAGATCCGCACAGGTCTGAAACAGAGCAAGAGCGAGAACTACGTCGTTTACAGTTGGAGGTAGACGTTCTAAAAAAGTGGTTACAAATCTTGAATCGGGAGGGTTGAAGGATAGATATGTTGTCATCGACGAACTGAAGCATAAGCAGACCGTAAAGGAACTCTGTGGATATTTAGGGGTCCACAGAAGCGGTTACTATGCTTATCTGAAGCGCAAGGAAAAGGATCCAGACCAAGAGTTGAAACGTAAGATCAAAGCCATATACGAGCAACGGGACAAGACGGTAGGATACCGTCGGATACAGGATGAGTTATACCGCCAATATCACCTTGTCGTGAATCACAAGAAGGTTTTACGACTCATGCAGGAGCTTCGTATTAAGGCGATTATACGCCGTAAGTACGTCCATAGAACAACCTATGAGGCAGCAGTTTCGGATGGAAGAGTCGCAGAGAATCTACTGAAAAGAAATTTCAAAGCGGATAAACCCAACCAGAAATGGGTAACGGATGTTACACAATATCGGGTATTCGATGAGAAAATTTACTTATCAGCCATCAAGGATTTGTGGAATAACGAGATCGTCGGATACCACATTAGCAGATGTAACGACAATCCACTTGTATTAGAGACGTTTAGAAAGGCCTTTGAAACACATAAAGACGTGACTGGACTGATCGTTCACAGCGACCAGGGATGCCAGTACACGTCCCATGCATACCACGACATGCTGCCACAGGTTGGCGCCCAAATCAGCATGTCACGCCGAGGAAATTGTTATGACAATGCCTCCATCGAGAGCTTCTTCTCTCATCTTAAAGTCGAAGCACTCTATCCTTATGATATACGAAGTATCGCTGAGGCACAAAGAAGAATTGAGGAGTATATACGTTTTTACAATGAAGATAGAGCACAACGAAAACTAAACAAGCTGACTCCTGTTGAGTACAGGAATCAGCTTGTAGCCTAGGTCTTTTTTCAATGTCTACTAAATGGGGTCTTGACCATTTCAGGAAGGTATCCGTTTCTAAATCCGCAGGCAGTTCAGCGGGTTATTCAATAATATACAGATTCACATATTGGAATCCAAACTCCGCTACCGAGCTCTGGCTGCCGGGGATAAAGATATCAATCCGGTTGCCTTTAATTGCGCTTCCCATGTCTGTAGCAGTAGCAAGAAACGCCTGCTTTGGCAGACCCGGGTGAGAATGTCCGGTAACCAGCACTTTGGTGCCGAGCGGGATCACGCTAGGATCAACAGCAATAGTGCCGAGCTTCAGCGGATTGCCGAAATAATCGACAGCACCCCATTCACCGTTCTCGCTGGCTGCAGAGGAATAAGCGGAAGCTTTGACCTGCAGCACTTTATCATAGCTGAATTCCTTACCCCAAGCCTGGACTGTATTTGTTGCCGCTTCCACAGTCAACCCTGCCGCTGTGATAATGGAAGCTTTGGACGCTGCAGATGCCTGGGCAACCAATTTCGGCGAAGTGATGCCAGGGATGGTCAGGTTAAGACCCGGATAAATATTTGTGGCGGAAACCCCCGGGTTGGCGTTCATAATTTTGTTCATGCTTATGCCATAATAGTTGGATAGAGTATAATAGGTTGTACCTGCTCCTGCGGTATGTACGCTATCAGCCTGGGCGGGTGCTGCCTGCAGCAGCGCACTGATCCCGATGGCCGCAGCAAATGCGGTTATGGCGCTGAATCTGATTTTCATATGTGCCTCCTTCATAGCCTTCTTCATGCTGGCATCTAAAGTGCAGAGATTTGTTAACACAGGTATGAATATATCACAATTTTGTAACCTATGCCTAAGAAAATGTTACCAATCTGTTATCAATACGCTGATTTCCGCTTTTTTATTAGGATACAAAGATTACATACCGTTCATAAAAATCGTACATTTCAAAAAATATTAAGATTATGCGGCTCATTTAAGTGAAAATTTTACACAGATTTAACATTTCTCGCTTTGGCAAATAGTAGAATGATAGAATATGACAAGAAGACACGGTTTTGCCGTCCTTCTGGGATGTTATCCGCTAAATCAGACATTGAGGCACACTTGGAGGGTCTACGAACGTGAATACAGATGAGAAAAAAAACAACCATACCAGCCCTGCTACCGCTTATCTTAACCGGGATCTGAGCTGGATCGAATTCAACCGCCGCGTACTGGCAGAGGCTCAGGACCCGGATAATCCGCTGATGGAACGGGCTAAGTTTCTGGCGATCGTCTCCAGCAATCTTGATGAGTTCATCAGTGTCCGCGTCGCCGGAATCCAGGATCAGATCAGAGCGGGCTATACTAAAAAGGATTTTACCGGCTTTACTCCTTCCGGACTGTACAAACGTCTGGTCAAACGGGTTACGAAAATCATCGCCGACCAATACCGCACCTTCCGCGACCTTTCCCGGCATTTGCATAAAGAAGGTATCGTTTTCGTCAATTACGAAGACCTGACCCATGCCCAGGAGCAGTCCATTGAAGAGTATTACCGTGACATTATTTTTCCGGTACTGACACCGATGGCTGTTGACCAGAGCCGACCATTTCCGCTGGTGCACAGCCAGTTCATCTATCTGGCAGTTGTGCTTACCCGTAAGAACAGCCAGGAGGAGGAACCTTATTTTGCGATCCTGCAAATCCCGTCTAACCTGCCAAGATGCATTCCGCTACCCCACCGCTCCAACAGCAAAAAGCGGCAGTTTGTCTTCATCGAGGATGTAATCCGCCATCATATCCAAACCCTGTTCAGCGGCTACGAGCCGGTAGCTGTCAGTGAGTTCCGCTTAACCCGGAATTCCGACCTGACGATTGATGAAGAAGGTGCAGAAGACCTGCTGGAAGAGATTGAAAAGGAGCTGCGTAAACGCCGCCGCGGCGTCCCTGCCCGGCTGGAAGTACAAAAGGGAATTCATCCGTACGCGCTGGAGCAGCTGCAGGCCGAATTCGAGCTGGAGGATTTCGTATTCGAAATTGAGGGGCCGCTTGATCTCGGCTTCCTTCGCGGATTTGCAAACACTCTAAAAGGATTCAATTATTTGTTCGAAGCTCCGATTGAACCGCAGTATCCGGCGGAATTTGATGAGAATGAAGACTTTTTCGAGGTACTCCGCGAACGCGATGTGCTTGTCTACCATCCTTACGAATCCTTTGATGCGATGACCGACTTCATCACCCAGGCCTCCGAGGATGAGCATGTCATGGCTATCAAAATGACGCTCTACCGGGTAAGCGGCAACTCACCGCTAATCACTGCCCTGGCCCATGCTGCTGAATCCGGCAAGCAGGTCACTGTAGTTGTCGAGCTGAAAGCCCGGTTTGATGAAGAACGGAACATTGCCTGGGCGCGCAAGCTCGAGCAATCCGGCTGCCATGTTGTCTATGGTCTGGTCGGCCTCA
Source organism: Paenibacillus tianjinensis (assembly GCF_017086365.1). Lineage (NCBI taxonomy): Bacteria > Bacillati > Bacillota > Bacilli > Caryophanales > Paenibacillaceae > Paenibacillus > Paenibacillus tianjinensis. The sequence goes on from NZ_CP070969.1 coordinate 3,313,104, forward strand.
AAACCCATGCCAAAGTAACGCTGATCGTCCGCCAGGAAGGCAACGAGCTGCGACGCTACGTACATGTAGGAACCGGTAACTACAACGACAGTACAGCCAAGGCTTATACAGACCTCAGCCTGTTCACCGCGAACAATGAGATCGGTCTGGATGCTTCCGAGCTGTTCAACCAGATGACCGGCTATTCCGCCAACTTTGACTGGAATGCCTTCATCGTTGCGCCAACCAATATGAGCCTGTCGCTGCAAAAGCTGATTCTGCGCGAAGCTGAGCATGCCGCCGCCGGCAGACCGTCGCGGATTATCGCCAAGATGAACTCCCTGTCCAATCAGGAGGTCATTGACAGCCTGTACAGCGCCGCTCAGGCCGGTGTGTCCATTGATCTGATCGTACGCGGTGTCTGCTGCCTGAGGCCGGGAATTGAGGGTCTCAGTGAGCGGATCAAAGTGCGGAGCATTGTCGACCGGTTCCTGGAGCATTCCCGGATCTATTACTTTGAGAACGGCGGCAAGCCTGAGGTTTACCTGTCCAGCGCCGACTGGATGACCCGCAATCTGACTCGGCGGATTGAGCTGATGTGTCCCGTGAAGGATTCCGGTATCCGCGGGCAAATTGTGAAGATTCTTGAAATGACGCTCAAAGACAATGTTAAAGCCAGCTTCCTGCAGCCGAACGGATATTATGAACGTCCGGACGACAAAAAGGCCCCTTTCCGGAGCCAGTTCGCCGCTATGGATGTTAGCCGTTGGAAAGGTAACCGAGCTTTACCTTCACCGCCCAAGCATTCCTGAATGCCTTCAGAGCGTTCTCTATGTCCTCGAGCCCTATAAGGACTGTCGAGGTGCCATGCAGCTCCAAATCAAGCGTGTTGCCGTGCAGCTGGACTGTGAGGTCGCGGATGATGCCGATTTCGGTACTATCCAGCGCGATGCTCAGCTGCACAAGTGTACCAAGCTTATGGATCAGCTCTTCGTCGGAAGGCAGCAAAATGTCCTTATGTGCCTGGGACAGTTTCTGCTTCCGGCTTTTTGTGCTGTAGGATGCGATCAAGGCGCTGAGAATCAGCTGGCGGTGGGTCAGCCCGCGGATCGGCGAATTCATCAGCCAGTAGCGGGTATGCCGCTTGGACTGATAGTAGTTAATGTTGGAGCCTGTACGGTGCAGCATTACAGAGACATAGATCAGCATTTCCTGCTCTGTCCTGTCCCCTCCCCCTTCAAAAGCATTGAACAAGCGGAGTGCAAGCTTATAGATATGGTCTAAATGCTGCTTAGAGGTGTGAATGTCAAAGCGGATGATCGTGTCCAGACTGAATTCAAGCGCACTGTCACGTACAGGCTGTTCGGGTCTCAGGAGATCATGCAGCATGCCCTCGCGCAGCCCCTCCCCGCTGATCAGCGCCTCTTTCGCTCCGATATATTGATACACGGTATGGAAAATGACCAGCCCGGAGATGATAATATCCGCGCGGCTTTTGGAGAGCCCGTCCAGCTCTTTGCGCTTCTCATAAGGCATGGCCGGCAACGTCTCCATAAACCGGGCGATGGTCTCACCGGATAAGATATAACCATGCGAATTCGGCAGTGAATAATCCCGGTTCTTCTGATCGAGCTTGCCGAGTGAACGGAGCGTCCCGCCAAGGCCGTACAAGGGGAGACCTGCTCCGGTGCCCAGCCAGTCATGCTCAACCAGCCTGCCGGTTACATAGGCCTGAAGCTTCTTCACCTGCTCTGCGTTCCAGTTGCCGCTGTGGCTGAACATCAGATTCGTATTGACCGCGCCAAACGGAAAGGAAATACTCTGCTGATAGCGGCGCCCGCGGAACAGGGTAACCTCAGTGCTTCCCCCTCCAATGTCGATGACGAACCCGTCCTGAACGTCCGAAGAATTGATCACACCCAGGAATCCGAAGTAAGCCTCCTGATAACCGCTGATGACTTCAATGGTTATCGAGGATTCAGCCGACAAATATTCTATAATCTCGGAGGAGTTGGCTGCGTTGCGGATCGCGGCTGTGGCTCCGGCGCGGATTCTCTCCACTCCAAAAGCGCTGCAGATTTCCTTGAACTGGCACAGGACCGGAATAATCGTATCCATGTCCTTCCGCTCCAGTCTGCCCTCTTTTGTAATCTTCTCACTCAGACGAGCAGAGTATTTACACTCCTTGATAATTTTGTAGCCGCCTTCTGGTGTCGTATCATAGATTACAAGCCGTATAGAGTTGGAGCCAATATCGATTATGCCAATCCGGCAAAGATCATCTCTCATCTGTATGTACTCCTTTACAAGTTGATTGGCCATTTTATATACTATATCACCCATTATTGCCCCAGCCAAAAGAAAAAAACGGCTTCCGGAGTGTATTCCGGGGCCGTTTTCGCATTTTTATAGCACTTTGCTCAAGAAATCCTGAGTGCGGGCATGCTTCGGATTGCCGAATACTTCTGCCGGTGTACCCTGCTCGACAATGTATCCGCCGTCCATAAACAGGATGCGGTCGCCGACCTCACGGGCAAAGCCCATTTCATGAGTTACAATGACCATCGTCATGCCCTGCTCAGCCAGTTTCTTCATTACTTCAAGCACCTCACCGACCATTTCCGGGTCCAGTGCAGAGGTAGGCTCATCGAACAGCATCACATGCGGCTGCATCGCCAGCGCCCGGGCAATCGCGATCCGCTGCTTCTGCCCGCCGGACAGCTGTGCAGGATAAGCATCGCGCTTATCTTCAAGACCTACGGTACGAAGGAGCTCTACGGCGATTTTCTCCGCTTCCTGGGGTTGCTGCTTTTTCACTTTCAGCGGAGCCAGCATAATATTCTGCAGGACGGACATATGCGGAAACAGGTTGAACTGCTGGAAGACCATACCCATTTTTTCACGGGTCTGATTGATGTCATGCTTCTTATCCGTAATGGATTGGCCTTCAAAGGTAATTTCGCCGCCCGTAGGCTGCTCCAGCAGGTTCAGACAGCGCAAGAAGGTGCTTTTCCCCGAACCGCTGGGTCCTATGACGACTACAACCTCGCCTTTTTCGATCTCCAGATCGATTCCTTTGAGGATCTCCAGCTTGCCAAAATGCTTTTGCAGGTTGTTAACGGCGATCATCCGTATTCAGCCTCCTTTCTAATATGCCGAGCAGCTTGGATAGTGTAAAGGTCAGTATAAAATACATTACGGCGATGACAACAAGCGGAGTTAATCCCTCATAAGTAATCGTCGTAATGGTTCTTGCCTCAAAGAGCAGATCCGCTACCCCGATCATCGAGACGATGGAGGACTCTTTAATGATTGTAATAAACTCGTTCCCGATAGCCGGCAGCACATTTTTGAGCGCCTGCGGAAGCACGATATACCGCATGGTCATCCCTTGCTTCATTCCGAGCGAACGGGCCGCCTCTACCTGGCCGCGGTCTACCCCCTGAATACCGGCGCGGAAGATTTCCGCCAGATAAGCCGAGCTGTTAATGGTCAGGGTAATCGCCCCCGATTGAATCGGAGAAAACTCCAGGCCGAATTCCGGCAGGCCATAGTGGATCAGGAACAGCTGCACCAGCATTGGTGTCCCGCGCAAAAATTCAACCCAGGCGGATGCGATAAAACGCAGAACCCTCCATTTGGACATGCGCAGCAGAGAGACAATAATCCCCAGCACAAAGCCGAAGAAAACGCCCATCACCGCAAGCAGCAATGTATACTTTAAACCGGAGAAGAAAAAATTGCGGTATTCATAAGCCATATCAAAAATGTTCATCTCTTGGCAAAACCTCCTGTTCTTCAATTTTCAAAAAAATAGAAAACAGCGAATTATCGCTATTTTCTACTTAAAGAGCATTACTCTGCAGCAAGTGAAGCCGCAGAAAACCTCTGCATCACAGATTGTGTCAGGTAAAAAGCTTATTCGCTCTCGGCAAGCTCGCTTGCCGCCGCTACATACTCTTCGATTTTGCCTTCGGAGTTCAGGCGGGTCAAGGTAGTATTTACTTGATTAAGCAGCTCTGTGTTGCCCTTCTTCACGCCGATTACATAACCGTCATCTTCCACTTCAGGTTTAGCATCTGTAATAACCAGGCCCTTAACATTCTTCACAAAGGATTTGGCAACCGGCCCTTCCATAATGGAAGCATCCACACGGTTGGAATTCAGCTGCAGAACGATTTCGGAAATTTTGCCGAGCGAAGTCAGCTGTGCGCCTTCAATGCCTTTGGCAATATCTTCCTGGATCGAACCGGTCTGAACACCGATCTTGGCACCCTTCAGGGAATCCATGGTAGCAAATTTATCTTTATCGGCTTCACGTACTACTACTGCTTGCTCCGCTTTATAGTAGATATCGGACAGGTCGACTGCTTTTTTGCGTTCTTCAGTCGGGCTCAGGCCGGAGATCACCATATCCACTCTGCCGCTGGACAGCTCATTTAAAAGGGAATCGAAAGGCAGATCCTTGATAACCAGCTCAGCGCCCATATCCGCAGCGATATCCTTGGCAATGTCGATGTCAAAGCCTACGATGGTGTCTTTGCCGTCAATCACTTTATGGAATTCATATGGCGGGAAATCTGCACTTGTACCCAGTGTCAGCGTTTTGGCGGCTGTACCGGTATTGCCGGCATTAGTGTCCGTTGATGCAGCATTATCATTGTTGTTGCCACAGCCGGTCATCATTCCTACCGCAAGCAGCATTCCTAAAGAAAGTTTACCCCATTTGTTCATCTGTATATCTCCCCTATTCTCTCTTAAATTCTCTAAGTTGTCCCATTGACCGATTTATTATAAATCACTGCGCATGAATATGCAAAGACATTTTTGTGACAAGACTCGTTTATTTGAAGGTAAGGCATGGTGATTTCAACAGCTAATGCCTGCCCTGTTTTGCACATGTTCAGGCAAGAGGTATATACTAGGTATCATCTCCAGTTGCTACCGAAATAACCCGGATGACCCTGACTGGTTCACAGGATCCATTCGTGTGGTATTAATTACCTATGGCTTACGAAACAGTTTATTAAGAGTTGGCTCAGGTGAATTTACTTACAAAGCATAGATATATGCTCACAGAGCCATTTTATACGGCATTTCAGGAGGATTAGCTCACAAAACTTAGGTTTATGCTTTCGAAGCGAGTTTTGTACGATGTGTCTCAGGAGGATTAGCTCACAAAACTTTTAGGAGGTGCTCTCATGCTTTTGGAAGCTATGTACCATGTACCCCGTGACAAGTGGGCTTACGCCTACGATACAAAAACTATACATCTGCGTGTACGCACCAAAAGGGACGATGTGGACTGTGTTACAGCCCTCACCGGAGACAAGTATGACTGGGAACATACCTTTTATGAGATTATGATGGAAAAGGCTGCATCCGATGATAAGTTTGACTACTGGGAATGCGCGGTCCGGCCTAAATATAAACGCCTTAGCTACACTTTCCGTGTCAGCAAAGGCCCTGAGGATGTTTATCTTCTTGACAATGGCATCCGCTCGGAGTGTCCGCAGCCCCCAAACCACTTCTACGAGTTTCCCTACATACACCAAATCGACCTGTTTCAGGTGCCCAAATGGGCCAAGGATGCGGTGTTTTATCAGATTATGACCGAGCGCTTCGCCAACGGCGATCCCGGCAATGATCCGGAAGGAACCGAGGCTTGGGGCGGAACACCGAAGCTGGATAATTTTTTTGGCGGAGATCTGCAGGGTGTGCTGGATCATCTGGATGATCTGCAGGAGCTTGGCATCAACGCCGTTTATTTCACACCATTATTCGTCTCCCCTTCCAACCATAAATATGACATTGTAGACTATAAAAAAGTGGACCCCCATTTCGGCGATAATGAGCTCCTGAAGCGCGTGGTTGAGGAATGCCACAGACGGGGTATCCGGGTGATGCTCGACGCCGTGTTTAACCACTGCAGTGACAAGTTCCCGCCTTTTCAGGACGTGCTGGAGAAGGGTGAATACTCTGTGTACAAAGACTGGTTCCATATGAACTCCTTCCCCGCTGAGGTTGTCGACGGTATACCTACCTATGACACTTTCGGCTTTTTTGGCAATATGCCGAAGTTCAACACCGCCAACCATGAGGTCAAAACCTATTTGCTTGAGGTGGCTGAATATTGGATCAAGGAGATCAAGGTCGACGGCTGGCGGCTGGATGTCGCCAATGAGGTCGATCACCATTTCTGGCGCGACTTCCGCAAGATTGTTAAGGCTGCGAACCCAGATGCTTATATCGTCGGTGAGGTGTGGAGTGATTCCCTGACCTGGCTGCTCGGCGACCAGTTTGATTCAGTCATGAACTACCCGTTCTCCGGCACGGTGCTGGAATTCTTCAACGGTGGCATGGACGGCGTTACCTTCGGACATCGGATCGGAAGCTTACTGATGCGCTATCCGCAGCAGACGAACGAGGTCGTCTTTAATCTGCTGGGCAGCCATGACACCCCGCGTCTTCTGACGGTTGTCGGGGAGGATAAACGCAGGCTGAAGCTCGCCGTCGTCTTCCTGTTCACCTTTATGGGGACACCTTGCATTTACTATGGCGATGAGATCGGGCTTACGGGCAATGAGGACCCCGACTGCCGCAAATGCATGGAATGGGATGAGGAGAAACAGGACCGGGAGCTGTATGATTTCTACCGAATGATGATCGCTCTGCGCAAGGCAAATAAGGCGCTGCGCGAAGGCCGCTTCCGCATCCTCAAGGCCTGCGAGAATGATCCGTGCATCGTCTATGAGCGGGCGGATGAAATCATTCATTTCACGGTCTGGATGAACAATTCCCCCGTTCCCCGCATACTCAGCCACCCGATGGAGACCGACGACTGGCAGGATGCGCTGACCGGTGACCCGGTAGCTCCCGTAGATGGAATGATGAATATCTCGCTTGATCCGTACGGTTACCGGATTCTGTGCCGTAATCTGGAGCAGCCTTCGATTTAAAGCTGTTACCTTCAATACAAAAAACCAAAGGCAGCCTTGAACTGGAATTCAGTTCTAGACTGCCTTTGGTTTTGTCTGGCTCAAGTTACCGCTCATTATATTAACTCATAAGGGATAAAACGGTCCGTTAGTTTAAATTTTTGGTGAGGAGTATTTCCAATGGTTGTGTATCAAGAATTAAGCATCCTGCATCTTTATAGCCTAGTTTTCTATAAAAGTGCTGGGCTCCTTCATCAGCCTGAGTAGATGTCATAATCAGATTGAAGCCCTTTTGTTTCATTTGTTCTTCCCAGAAGAGGACAACTTGCTTTCCTGCCCCCTTGTCTCTATATTGTTCATCGACCCAAATCATGTTCATGAAAGGGGTGTTGTCCCAAAAGTATCCATACCTCATCCATCCGATATTACTTTCATCCTGATTTCGCAGAATGTATATCTCATTTCCCTTTATTTTTGACAGTATTAAGCTCTCAGAAATATGAGGGTCACGGTTTCGTATGTATTCATAGTCTGAGTCCGTTGCAAAGACGATCTTCAACTTTCTTCCTCCCTTATGTCCCATTAAAAAATCTAATGACATTCTAACAGAACTTTATTAAGCACCGACAATAAATAACATCTTTAATTAAACTCTACTGGCCGTTAGTGTCTACAACTTTGTTTTGACGGCCTAGTGCCTTATTATTCAGATTCATACTATGTTTCGCCGAACACCCAAAGATAATTGCATTTGTTCCCCTCATGCATTACACTCTTTATATTGACAAATTTGCAGGTCTATAAAAGGAGGTCCACGCGTCTATGTGCCCCCGTACTAAAGAACAAAATGAGCGCATACGGATGCAGCGCCGAGAACAGATCCTGGACTTCGCCGCGCGCGCCTACTTCCGCACCGGCGGCAGCTTTGATATTCGCGACGTCGCTCGCGAGGCCGAGCTCGGTTACGGCACGGTATACCATTATTATCCTAACCGGCATTTACTGATAGAAGAGGTGCTGGACAGCGGCTTCGAGCGATGCGAGCAAGCACTTGCAGAATGGTCTAACCTCAGCCGCAGCACCTCGGATAACAGGCAGCTATTGACGTATTGCAAGATGCTGCTCCGGCTGTGGCTGTCGGATGCCCGCGCATATCTCGTCTACAAAATGGCGGCGGAACAATATTCAGGCTTGCCTGAGAAAGATCGGCATCCCGCTCAGAGACGATTCATGGAACAGCTGTACCTTCCGCTCAAATCGATCGCGCAGCGCGAAGACGACAGCGTAGACTATATGCTTGCCGTGCTGGTTGGCTGTTGCGGGGTGCACTACTATGCGGGTACTTCCGAGCTGGACGTCAATCGAATCGCCCAGCTTGCGATGCAAGCTATTACGAAGGAGTATTGATAACAACCATGGTCATCTTAAAAAGCAAGCATGAAATCGAAGGCATCCGCAAGGCATGCCAAGTGGTGGCCGAATGCCACCGTACGATCGCCCCGCTCATCAAACCGGGTATCACGACGAACGAGATAGAGCGCATATTCGAGGACATTATCTTGAAGCACGGCGCCAAGCCATACACGAAGGGCTACAAGGGCTATCCATATGCGACCTGTGCCTCCGTCAACGACGTGATCGCACATGGCTTCCCTACAGATAAACCGCTTGAGGAAGGCGATATTGTGACGATCGACACGGTCGCAGAGCTCGACGGCTGGCTCGGTGATTCAGCCTGGAGCTATGCGGTTGGTGAGATCTCGCCAGCGGCCGAGAAGCTGATGCGCGTCACCAAGGAATGCCTTGACCTCAGCATCGCGCAGGCCCAGCCCGGCAATCGGCTCGGCGATGTGACGAGCACGATCCAGCGGCATGCCGAATCGAACGGCTTCGGCGTCGTGCGCGACCTTCTCGCCCATGGCATCGGCCGGGACCTGCACGAGGAGCCGACCTATATGCATGTCGGTAAGCCCGGCAAAGGCCTCCGCATCAAGGAAGGCATGGTGTTCACGATCGAGCCCATGATCACCGAAGGCACCTACTATATGTCAATCGATCCGGACGGCTGGACCGCCCGAACACTGGACCGCAAGCTCGCCGCCCAATATGAGCATACAATCGCCATTACTGCTGAAGGTCCACAAATCCTGACTGCGCAATAAAATCATTAGAGGCCGGCCAGCGAAATGGCCGACCTCTTTTTTGCGGGCCACGCATAGCCTCTTTCTTCCTCTGATGCATTCGTTTGATTTCACACCCAGCCATCGTCATGGGTTAAGTTGTGAGATCATCAATCGCTTGAACAGCCAGTTCCAAGGCCTTTATTCTTCGCTCCAGCAGTGTTCTTTGCGGACTACCCGTCTTTGACTTCGCATAACTGTTTTGAATAGATGGAAATAAACCTGCGATCACCTTGCGGGCTTCTGCTAAATCTTCCTGTATGTAATGATGAGGCCCTTGATTCCAGACGTGTTCCAGCACGGCTAAACCGATGGAAACAGCTTTAAGCCGTTTCTTTACGAGGGTAGTATTGGCACCATTTTGAGTCATTTGAGACAAAGCATTTTCCAGCTTACGGATGGTCGATTGTAAAGATTTAATGGATTCCAATTGATCTGCTTGTGATACATTTTCCATGCGGGTACTGTCCTTTCTTAGATTCTGTTGATTTGCAAAAAAAGAACACACTGCTAAGATTTGATCCTGGCGGTGTGTTCTTCTGCTTTTGAGGTGTGATCGTTTTTTATTATAAGCTATTCCGTAATGTTATCGTAGATGTCGATGTACTGCTGTGCGGAAACGCTCCAGCTGTAGTCACCGGCGAAGGCGTTTTTCGTAACCTTTTTCCAGTGCTCCGGTTTGTGGTAGTAGGATACGGCCCGGCGCAGTGTATACATCATATCGTGGGCGTTGTAATCCTTAAAGGTGAAGCCGTTGCCCTCGCCTGTCTCCTCGTTATAGGCATGAACTGTGTCGTTGAGCCCGCCGGTTTCGCGTACGACCGGAATACTTCCATACCGCAGGGCCAGAAGCTGGCTGATGCCGCAAGGCTCAAACTTGGATGGCATCAGGAAAATGTCGCTTGCCGCATAGATTTTACGGGATAACGCGTCATTGAACAAAATCTGGGAAGAAAGCTTGGTCGGATAACGCCATGCCGCCTCGCGGAACCATCGCTCATAGGATTCGTCACCTGTCCCCAGCAGCACGAACTGGATATCGTCATAATACAGCAGCTCATCGAGTACCCGTGTCAGCAGATCCAGGCCTTTGGAATCGACCAGCCGTGTAACCATCGCAACCATCGGAATGTAGGGTGCCACCGGCAGACCCAGTTCCTGCTGCAGACCCAGCTTGTTCTCGGCTTTTTTAGCCAGATTTGAGCGATATTTCGTAAAGATTTTGCTGTCCGTATTCGGATTGTAGCTCTTGGTATCAATGCCGTTTACGATTCCGCTCAGGCTGTCGGCACGGGAATTCAGAAGCCCATCCAACCCGTAGCCGTAATATGCTGTACGGATCTCATCCGCATACGTCGGGCTGACCGTAGTGACATGATCGCTGTGGACGATTCCGCCCTTCATGTAATTCACGTTGCCGTAATACTCTACGCTCGTAAAATAACTGCTGTCCAGACCGAGCAGTTCTCCCAGCACTGAATACGGGAAAATGCCCTGGTACAGCAGGTTGTGAATAGTGAATACCGTCCGCATGTTGCTGTAGAAAGGAATATGGCGGTAGTGCGCCTTCAGGAGCAGCGGAACAACGGCAGCATGCCAGTCATGGCAGTGCAGCACATCAGGCTGGAAATCAATATGCGGCAGGCACTCCAGCACCGCGCGGTTAAAAAAGGCAAACCGTTCACCGTCATCCATATATCCGTAGATGCCGTCCCGGCCAAAATAATATTCATTATCGACAAAATAAACAGGAATGCCGTCATAAACGATCTGTTCAATGCCGCAATATTGATTGCGCCAGCCTACAGGCACATCGAGTACAGCCACAGGCTCCATCTGCGAGCGGAATTGTTCCGGAATCCCTTTATATTTAGGCAAAATCACCCGTACATCCACTCCTGCACCCTTAAGCGCCTTGGGTAAAGCTCCAATGACATCGGCCAGACCTCCCGTTTTGATAAACGGATGGGCTTCGGCGGCGGCAAATAAAACTTTCATTCAGATTTTCCCCCTTCGTTGTACGAATTCTCTATTCCAAAACTGCTTTGGACTTGCGTCCCGCCTTCTTCAGGACCAGAAAACTAAGCGGCGGAAGCGTCAGCTCCAGGCTGTTCAGCTGGTTATGCCATTCTTTCTTGGTGCTCTTCAGCGGTTCATTATGAATCCCGGAACCCCCAAACTCGATGTTCTCCGAGCTGAAAATTTCTTCATACGTACCCGGCCGCGGAACGCCGATCCGGTAATCACGCCGTTCCACCGGCTGAAAATTAATAATGATGAGCAGGGTATCTACAGGCTTCTTGCCTCTGCGGATATAGGAAACCACACTTTGGCCATTATCGTCTGCATCAATCCACTGGTAGCCTTCCATATCATGATCCAGCTCCCACAGCGCCTTCTCCGTCACGTAGAGTTTGTTAAGTGCAGCTGTAAAAGCAAGCATCCGGCGGTGGCTTTCGTAATCCAGCAGCAGCCAATCGAGCTGCTCCTGATCCTTCCACTCGATAAACTGTCCAAACTCACCACCCATAAACAGCAGCTTCTTGCCGGGATGGGAGATGTGATAACCCAAGAGTACCCTGAGTCCGGCAAACTTTTGCTCATAGGATCCGGGCATTTTGTCTAGCAGTGATTTCTTGCCGTGTACGACTTCATCATGAGACAGCGGCAGAGCATAGTTCTCGGAATAGGCGTAGCAGATGGGAAAGGTCAACAAATTATGATGATAGGGCCGGGCCCCGAAATCATGTTCTATGTAACCCAGTGTGTCATTCATCCAGCCCATATTCCATTTGTAATTAAACCCCAGGCCGCCTTCATGTACAGGCGCAGTAACGCCCGGCCAGGCGCTGGATTCCTCAGCCATCATCAGTGCTTTTGGATAGTAATGGAAAATGGCCTTGTTCAGCTGCTGAATGAAACTAATCGCCTCCAAATTCTCCAGTCCCCCGTTCCGGTTGCGCCGGTACTGGTGGTCCCGCTTCTCAAAATCGAGACGGAGCATGCTTGTCACCGCATCTACACGCATTCCGTCAATGTGATAAACATCGAACCAGAACAGTGCATTTGAGATCAGGAACGAGACAATCTCCGGCTTGCTGAAATCAAAGGACAGGGTTCCCCAGCCCGGCTTCTCGGCCAGCATTGGATCAGCATATTCGTACAGCGGAGTTCCGTCAAACATTCTGAGGCCATGTGCATCTTTGGCAAAATGCGCCGGAACCCAGTCCAGAATAACACCGATACCGGCCTGGTGAAGATGATCAATGAGGTACATCAGCTCCTGCGGCTCTCCATAACGGCTGGTTGCAGCGAAATATCCCGTTCCCTGATATCCCCATGATAAATCATAAGGATGTTCGGCGAGCGGCATAAATTCCACATGGGTATAATTCATCTCCACCAGATAGGGGATCAGCAGATCACTCATCTCACGGTAGGTATAGAATTCACCGTCCTCCTTCTGCTTCCAGGTGCCGAAATGCATCTCATAAATGTTCATCGGCCCGTTGTATGGAGCTTTGTTCTTCCGCTTCCACTGATTGTCGCCCCAGCTATAGCCGCTGATATCCGCAACAACGGAAGCCGTGGCCGGCCGCACCTCTGCCTTAAACGCGTAAGGATCTGCCTTCAAAAAGCTTGCACCTTCAGCGGATACAATCCTGTATTTGTAAAAAGTTCCCGGCTCTATTCCCGGAAAAAAACGACTCCAAAATCCTGAATCGGGTATCTTATATAACGAGTCCACGTCCTGCGTTCCATCCCAGCCGTTATGATTACCAGCCAGTCCTACATATGTCGCATGAGGAGCCCACACGGTAAAGCGTACGCCCGTCATTCCTTCTTCAGCGGCAATGTGCGCGCCCAGCATCGTATAGCTGCGATAATTCGTGCCCTCATGGAACAGGTAAATATCATCAGATGACGGGAGGTTTACTGTCTTAAGTATGTCAGGCAAATCATCACCACCTTATTGTATAGGATGCACCTATAACATTACCCGAATGTTGGGCGTTTGAAAATGATTTATAAGGCAAAAACAGGGTTTCTCTGAATAAAGAAAATTATTCTGTAATTTTTCCTGCTGTACAGCAATATATTTCACCTATGTCGTTTCAAGCGCTTGTAGTGAGTTTATATTACAAGCATTGACAAAAAAATGGGAGGGATAACAAATGAGTAAAAAAGAATGTGTCGCCATGCTGTTGGCAGGCGGGGAGGGCCGGAGATTGGCTCCCTTAACTTCCACTATGGCAAAACCCGCAGTCCCTTTCGGAGGACAGTATAGAATCATTGACTTTCCCCTCAGCAATTGTGTGAATTCCAAGATAGATACCGTTGGCGTACTGACACAGTACGAAGCGAACTCTTTGCATCAGCATATCGGGTCAGGTGAGCCATGGGGGCTTCATTCCAAGCCAGATCAGGGAGTAAAGCTGCTGCCTTCCGGAGTAGAAGGCCGTGACACTTATACGGGAACAGCAGATGCCATCTATAAGAACATTGATTTTATTGACAGCCATAATCCGGAACATGTGCTGATTCTTTCAGCTGATCATATTTATCATATGGATTATCGCAAAATGCTCGATTATCACATCGGCAAATCCGCTAAGGCAACCATTTCAGTCATGGAGGTTCCTTGGGATGAAGCCAGCCGCTTCGGTGTGATGAATGTTAACGAAGAACTCCAAATTTCCGAATTTGCGGAAAAACCGAAAGTGCCGCAAAGTAATCTTGCTTCGATGGGAATTTACTTGTTCGAGTGGGCTTACCTGAAGGATCATCTGCTCCGCGATGCCGCTAATCCGGCCTCCAGCCATGACTTCGGGAAAGACGTTATTCCGACGATGCTTGACGGCAATGATCAGTTATTTGCTTACCGCTTCAAAGGATACTGGAGAGATGTCGGCACCGTAGACAGCCTCTGGGAAGCCCATATGGACCTTCTGCAGGAGGATGACAACGGCTTTAAGCTGGATAATGCCCAGTGGCCGATGTACAGCCGGGCCCGCCGTAACAAACCGGCAGCTGTTAAACCGCGCGTTCAGATCAAAGCAGAGGATTGCTTAGTGAATGAATCTTGCCTGCTCGAAGGCAGCCTGCAGCGTTCTGTGATCTTCGGGGGTGTAGAAATTGGCAAGCTTAGCCGGATCCATCACAGTATTGTAATGCCGAATGTCCGCATCGGGCGCGGCGTCCTGATTGAGAATGCGATTATTGGCGAAGGTGCAGTCATTAAGGACGGAGCAGTCATCAAAGGAAGCAGCGACAATATCGTCGTTGTCGGCCCTCATGAGATTGTGGCCGCTAAACCTGTTATTCGTACACAGCCTTCCCGTCTGCTGCAAGAGGTCTATGAGAAGACCGGCAGACTCCGGGCCGAAGGGCTTCCTTCTTAAGCCTCTTCTTCCTCAGCATATTCAATTAATAAAAGGGCTGAATTACCGGTCTTGCCGACCGGTAATTCAGCCCTTTTAGCCATATCTTAGATTCAGGAGCAGACGCTCTAATTATTCGTAGACATCCTCCGGAAGAGCCGGTGCTGCCGGACGCTCCTCGGTGAGCGGCAGAATAACAGTCACCTGTGTACCTTTGCCGAGCTCACTGTCCATTTCCAGCTTACCGTTATGAAGCTCCACAATCTGCTGGGATATTGCCAGCCCGAGTCCGGTCCCTCCATTCAGCGCATCAACCTGGAAAAACCGGTCACGCACCCTGGAGAGATGCGCTTCGCTGATGCCGATTCCGCTGTCCCGCACGATTACAGCCATTTCACTGACTGACAGGCGCTGGGCGGACAGGACGATACTGGAATCCTCCGGAGAAAATTTCACGGCATTGTCGACAAGATTGAGGAATACCTGCTTCAACCGGTTCGGATCACCTTTGATATAGATCGTATCCTCACACTCCAGCACCAGATGAATCCGCTTCTTCTCCGCTTTGGCCCATATATTCAGGATCGTCTCCTGCAGCACTACCTTAATGTCCATCAGAACGATGGAGAGCTTCATTTCATTCTGCTGCAGCTTCGAGAAGTCCAGAATTTCTTCAACGAGTCCGATAAGACGGTCACTTTCCTTGGAGATAATCCCCATACCCAGCTTGGTCTCTTCCGGATCGTAGCCGCCCGAAATCAGCGTCTCACTCCAGCCCTTGATACTGGTGAGCGGTGTCCGCAGCTCATGTGAAATCGAAGAGATAAAGTCGTCCTTGATCTGATTGCTGCGGATAATCTCATCCGCCATATAGTTGAGCGTAGAAGCCAAATCACCGATTTCATATCTATAGTTACCTTTGATGCGGGCGGTGAACCTCCCCTTCGCCATTTGGGCCGAAACCGCGGTAATATTATTCAGCGGCTTAACGATCGAATTGGCCAGGCCGAAGCTGAACAGGACTACAATCACCATTACCGCCGCACCGATGCCGATGGATGCCAGTGTAAGGTTCAGCAGATCTTTATCAATCCGCTCCATCGAGGTGAGATATCTGATGACATACTTGTCGCGGCTGCTGACCTGAATCAGCTTGGAAACAGCCATTACACTTTCATTCGTTCCCGCTTGTCTGCCTACCCACCGGCCGATACTTCCGCCTACCGCTTCAGGTACGTCACTGGTAGTTATGGTGCGGTCAGGCTGAAAGCCTGTTGAACTGGTAAGGATATCTCCGCTGGTTGACAGGACTTCCAGCTCTGTATATTCCATGCTGAAGAAATCGAGCACTTTTTGCAGCTGATTGGGCGACCGCTCACCCGAAATTTCATATTTCAGGAATTCTTCCGCCGTGCTGATGTGGGTCGTAATCTTACTGTACACGCTATCGTAATAATACGTCCGGATTGCCAGCAGGAAGATAACCTCAACGAGGAGAAGCGCCACAAAGACTACCAGAATATAGTGCAGTACAATCTGTCTGCGCATCCCCTTCTTGATCATTGTCCTTGACCCTTCCATTTATAGCCGTGCCCCCATACAGTCTGCAGGTATTCAGGCTCCGACGGATTGTTTTCGATTTTTTGGCGCAGCCGGCGGATGTTCACATCCACAATCTTGGGATCCCCCATGTATTCCTTACCCCAGACATGATCCAGCAAGGAATCGCGGCTGAGCGGCGTGTTTTCTTTCTCCAGGAAAAATTGCACCAGTGAAAATTCAGTTGGTGTCAATTCGATGGCTTCCCCGCCGCGTTTGAACTGCTTAGAGATCAGATCAAGTGTAAACGGACCGGAATGGAAGGACACCTTCGCCGACTGCTCGCGGTGCACGTTAACCCGGCGCAGCAAAGATTGAATACGGGCAATCAGCTCCGTCGGACTGAACGGTTTGCTGACATGGTCATCTGCTCCTACGGAGAGCGCGTAAACCTTATCCTGTTCCTGCACCTTTGCCGTCAAAAAGATGATTCCAAGCCGCTCGTTGGTTTCCCGGATACGCCTGCACACCTCAAAACCGTCGATACCCGGTACCATAACATCCAGCAGCGCGATATCAATATCGGGTACTGTAGTCAGCTTATGCAGCGCTTCGTTGCCGTCAGCCGCCTCCAGCACTTCAAATCCGTTGCGTTTAAGATTAATAACAATAAAACTGCGGATAGATTCTTCATCCTCCAGAATAAGTACCTTACTCATCGATTCCCTTCCTTTCGATTGGAGCGGTTATTTTGTCGCTGTCGCTCCCGCCCGTGCTCTGCACCAGTTCTCCCCGGTAGCCGATTATCTTATCCATATCGCGCCCCAGAACTTTCCATCCGCTATTCTTGACGCGGTCCCATTCCATCTGTGTGAAGAAAGATACCTCCACCACCGTTTCCCCCGTATCCGACAGAATAAACTTCAGTGACTTATCCTGGACTGACTTCGTATCCACCGTGATCCTCTCGTGCCACTCCGGCAAGAAATCAATCACGAAACGGTCCGCCGGATCACGGTATTTCTGCGCCGTAAAGGTCAACCCGTCCTTCCCGTCCCATTTGTAATAGGAAGTGAAATAAGGGATGGTCTCCGGGTCGAAATATTCCCAGCCTTTCGGCGGCTCAAGCAATCCGATTTCAATAATGCCGTCTCCGTCCATGTCTTCACTGATAATTTTTCTGTCCTTAAAGGTACGGGCATCCCCTGGTATCACCACGCGCAGCTTGTTATTCTCCATAACAACCATTGTCGTATAAGCCGAGCGGGAATCCACTGCCGCATCCAGTACTATACCTTCTTTATTCTCTGCTACTTTTCCTGAGACAATATTGTAATAATTATTAAAGTAAGGGTCCAGGTTATCGAGCTGATCAAGCACCTTGAACCCGTCATTAAATTGATAGGTGGTGATTTTGTCCACTTCATTGCGTTTGAAGTACACGATCGTAATATCGGAAATCCCGTCCTCGTTCAGGTCATCGATCATGTATTTGGTATAGGGCTGTGCAAGCCGTTCCTCCAGCTCACCGCCGGAATAGGAATACACCACTACGCCCTTCTCATCGCCGCGTGAATAGCCGGTAATAATGTCCAGCTTCCCGTCTCCGGTTACATCCTTCAGATCCACCGATTCCAGCTGCGTGCCGTCCCCGTCAAAGACGAGCTTCTTCACCCAGCCATCCTCTACTTTCTCCAGAATCATGCCATGGATCAGGACAGACTCGTTCTCGGTGAAGTAAAAAACCAGGGTCTCCATCATTCCATCCTTATCGAGATCCTCCGTAAAAATGGAGCTGTCCTCATCTCCCGCCGGACGTATAAGCGATGCGCTGGCCGGCATCTGTGATTTAATGGCCATCATCAGCGAAGCTTTGTCGGCAGAGAGCTCCGGCGACTTCATCTTCGAAACAGGATCGCTGATGAAGGTACAGCCCGACAGTAGGGACATGGAAAGAGCTACTGCCGCCAGACGCCTAAGAACACGTATATTCAACTTCATCACTCTTTCCTTGTTTCGTGGCTCAAATAAGCTACAGATGGATACGTTCCTGCGAAGTCAGACGGCGTCCTTTGACATCATGTTTAATTCTGCCGTCTTCCAGTACCCATAAACGTGTGGCATACCGTTCCGCCAGCTCCAGCGGCAGCACGGTCACTACCGTAAGCCCCGTTTCTTTGCACAGCTTGCGCAAGGTGTCCAGAACGCTTTCCGCTGTCTTCGGGTCAAGACCGGTTACCGGTTCATCAGCCAGAATTACTTTCGCTCCATGCACAAGCGCACGGGCAATTGCCACCCGCTGGCGCTCACCGCCGCTGAGCTGGCTGGTCTTTATTTTAGCTTTATCAAGCAGCCCGAGCAAATCGAGCTCGTCCATCGCGCCCATATAATCATCCGAGCGAACCATCCCCGTGACCATCCGCCACAGCGGAGTCTGTGAGGATTGGCCGATCAAAACATTCTTCAGTGCAGTGCGGTTCGGATTCAGCTCCGCATTCTGCTCCAGATACGCCCACTCGCGGCGGATCTTCCGTCTGCCGGTGAACATATTCCCCCGAACGTTAACACCGTCTACTTTAAAGTTCCCCTTGTCCCATTTCTCGCGCAGCGCCAGGCAGCGCAGCAGCGTCGACTTACCGCTTCCGCTGGCCCCCAGCAGCACAACCAGTTCACCCGGTTCTAATTGAAAGCTAATATCCCGCAGAACAGGAAGTTTATCCTCCCCGACTGCTTTGGCTAAATGTTCAACTGTGATCATAGTTCAGCCTCTCCCTGTCTTCATCTCTAATCCATAGTGTACTCTGAAAGCGGGATCAATTTCCATGCGGACATCCGTTCTTATCTTACCTCAATTCAGCTGCCGTGGCGAGAATAATAACCCCGCTAAGCCGAACAATATATAGAAACCGCCAAGCAGCGCGAACACACCGCCGCCCCAGCCGAACTCAAGCAGCAGGCCGCCTAGACCCGGACCGATTATACTGCCGACACTATAATGAAACGAAGAAACCACATTGGCAGCAGGCAGGAGATTACGCGGCAGAATATCTGCTGCATAGCTAAGTCCCAGCGAGAAAAAGGAACCGACAAGCCCGCCGGCCGCCATCAGCAGCAGCAAGGTCAGCAGAAAATGATCTCCTGCAAGCGGCAGCAGCGTAAAGCCCAGCCCGCCGGCCACACCGGCAAAAATCAGTATTTTCTTCCGCCCGTACCGGTCACTCCACAGTCCCAGCGGCAGCTGGAGTACCAGGCCGCCAATGCCTGCGAACGGCAGCAGCGCAGCGATCTGATCCGTGCTGAAGCCTGTACGCAGTCCGTACACCGGGAAATTACTGTTCAGGCTCGCCTCCATATAGCCGTATAGCAGGGCCGGAATCAGTGCATACCAGGCTAACTGGTAGCTCCGTCCGAAACGTCTGGCCTGACCCTCCCCATGCTCCACTTTATCCGGATGGGAGTCCGGCAGCTTGAGCAGAACCAGCAGCAGAACGAGCACAAACAAACCGGCAAGGATCAGAAAAGGGGCGGCCTGGCCAAACCGCAGCAGGCTGATGCCAAGCGGCCCGAGGCTGAAGCCCAGGCCGTAGGACATCCCGTAAAGCGAGAGATTACGGCCCCTGTGTTCCGCGGGTGTCATAAGCAATACCCAGAGCTGAGCGGCATAATTAATGGCGGAATCGCCGATGCCGACGAGCAGCCGCAAAATAAACCAGGCTTTGATGCCGGGCAGCAGCGGGAACAGGAGCAATGTCACCAGCACAAGGCTGATCCCCGAAGCAATCAGTTTCTTAAAGCCGATTGCGCCTAGTACCCGTTCAGCCACAAGGGTCATAGCGAACGACCCGACATAAAGGGCCGCGGCGTTAAGCCCGTTAAGAGAGGAAGAGACTCCTGTTTGCTCCAGGAGAATGGAGAGCACCGGCAGCAGCAGCCCTTGGCTGAGCCCGGCGGCGATAATAACCGTAATAAGGATGATGTAATTCAGCCTGCTGTTCAAATGAAGTGAAGCCTCCTAAAAGTTTTGTGAGCATATGCTTCCTTGATTAGTTCTTCAAACAAAACTTGCTTCGGAAGCGTAAACTTAAGTTTTGTGAGCATATGCTTCCTTGATTAGTTCTTCCAATAAAACTTGCTTCTGAAGGCAAACACCGAACATTATAGTGGACAACCTTCTTCAAAACAAGAGATAATATATAGAAGTGACCGATTTCCTGGGGGTGCATGCTGCATGAGTTATGAACTGAAAATTGATGTTTCACCTGTATACGAACTGCTCGACAGTTTCATGTTATATGTAACTAGAAAATGGATTTCCAATCTGGATATGGGTCCCGACTGGATTCGTGATATTGACGGCCGCATTCCTCCGCAGCAGGTAACTGCGCTCAGACAGGCAGCCGATTGGCCTTTTACCGATTATGATGTGCTCTATGTCTGGGCTTACCACCGCCAGCCGGCATCGAAGGTGACGCAGTTTCTGGAGGAGCTCGAAGCTTCTTCACTACAGGAATGTTTTGAACGCACAGCGCCGCTTTTCCCCAACTTTACAATAGAAGAATGCGCGCGGATCAAAAAAGACTATCCCCCGCTTCTGCAGCTATGGTATGAGCAATACTTCCGCCATGTGGAGCCAAAGCTCCTGCCCATACTCATCGAAGACGCTTCAGAGAAAAAGATGCTCGAGAGCAAAATGGGCGCTGCTGCGCTGATTGAATATGCATCCGGCGGCGTGGTGATTGAGGATATCCCTGATCTGCGGACAGTGGTGCTCCTGCCTACCATACATAACCGGCCGATCAACATGTATTGCTTCTACAATACCCTGATGATTATTCAGTATCCTGTAGATGTTCCCTCGGACAATGAGGACGAACCGCCTACCGTGCTGCTGCGCCTGACCAAGGCGCTGTCTGATCCGACCAGGCTCCGGCTGCTCCGCTATGCGGCCCATGAGCCCAAAACACTGTGGGAGCTGCAGTCGGACCTGAACCAGACTAGTGATATGCTGATGCATCATTTACTTATGCTGCGTGTCGCGGGCCTGCTGCGGGTCCATCTAGGCAGTGAAGGCGAAGGCAACGAACGCTATAGTGTACGTCCGGACGGCGCCTCAGACCTGCAAATGTTCTTAGAGTCGTATATTCGTTTATAATAGTTATACACAGACAGAGACAGCTGACAAAATTTATAGGAGTGAGCGTTATGAAATATTTGACACAACAAGTTATCTTCGATCTGGACGACACCCTGGTCCACTGCAATAAATATTTTGACCTCATTCTGGGGCAGTATTTCGAACTGATGTCCGATTGGTTCAGCGAGTTCGGACCCACAACCAGCGAATTCCGCAGCAAGCAGGTGGAAATCGACGTGGAGACGGTAAGTACCAGCGGTCTTGCCAGCGACAATTTCCCGAAATCCCTGATTGCCACCTACCGCTTTTTCTGCGCCAAATATAACCGTGCGGCCGATCCCTATCAGGAAAAGCAGCTGATGAAGCTCGGTCTCAGCGTCTACGACCAGGAAGTGGAAGCTTATCCGGGCATGGTGGAGACACTCGATGCGCTGAAGCATGACGGTCATGACCTGTACCTCTATACCGGCGGGGACGATACGATCCAGCAGCGTAAAATTGAGCAAATGAAGCTCGACGTTTATTTTGGCGACCGGATTTTTATCCGCCAGCATAAAAATATCGAATCGCTTGAGAATATTCTGACTTCTTATCCTTTTGAACGGAAACGCACCTGGATGATCGGCAATTCACTGCGCACGGATGTGCTCCCGGCCCTGACTGCGGGCATCAACAGCATCTATCTGAAGCAGCAAAATGAATGGCTCTACAACCTGATCGAACTTCAGCGGGAAATGCAGCAGTCGGTCCTGACCATTTCCTCTATTCATGAGGTCCCTCCGGTCATCCGCTCGGCATCGCAGCGCAAAAACCACGGCTGATAATAGACCAGCATTCTGTTAGAAATGCCATAGGCAGCCTGCACCCGGTGTGTTTATACTGTTTGAGTAGATTTTTCATCTCATGCAGGAGGTAGAAATGAACAAGAACGCGAATCCTAAACACACACTGAATAAGATGACCTCCCGTACCCCCGCAACGGGCAACAAACGTCTTCTGCCGATGCTGCTGGGCGTCGTGGTGGTCATCCTGATCATTGCACTGGTCTATGTCACTACAGGCGGCAAAGCCAGCGACAGCGATGTTTTTGAGGGGCTGCCCAACTACACGGATGTCAAAGGCACTATTGTGGTCGACGGGCTGAAGGTTGAGAAGCAGCCGCATCTCGGCAGCGGGGACGCCAAGGTCAAAGTCATTGAATTCGCCGATTTCAAATGCCCGGCCTGCAAGAAGTGGACGGAAGCTTACCTGGATACCTTCATTAAGGATTATGTAGACACCGGGAAAGCGGATTTCTACTTCATGAATTTCGCCTTTATTGACCGGGACTCCTATCTGGCAGCAAGTGCCGGGGAAGCTATTTATAAACAAAGCAACGAAAAGTTCTGGGAATACGTCCATAAGCTATATGCTAATCAAGGCGACGAAAGCAAAATTTGGGCGACGCAAAAATTCATCCTTAATTTTGTCAAAGAGAACATCGGGGGCATTGATTACGCCCGGTTTGAGCAGGACGTGAAGAACCACACCTATATGTACGATGTTAAGGAAGACTTCAAAATTGCCGGAGCCTACGGCGTAAACGGCACACCTAAATTCATGGTGAACGGTGTTCTGCTGAAGGATTCCTCTTACGAGGGGCTTACCGCAGCGGTGGAGAGCGGACTGGCCGAAACCGCCAAGTAACCCCGCATCATTTAAGCACTCCAGCAAAAAGATAAGGATGCAGCACGGCAGGGAATCCCTGGCCCGGGCCGCATCCTTTTTGGTATTTCTTCAAGGAAAATCTATTAGATCATTCGATGCTAAGCTGCCCCGTATCCATATTGGCCAGTACCAGCTTGCCTTCGAGCGGAGCACCGTCCTCAGCTGTCAGCTTCAGCTTGCCGGTTCTGCCTTTTTCAATCAGCGCCTTCACCTGGGCGTCGGTAAGTGTCCGGCCATGATTTTCTTTCCAGATTACAAATTTACAGCCTTCTTTATAGTGCGAGCAGCCATATCCTTTACGCCCCATGAAGATTGTTCCCCCGCAGCCGGGACGCGGGCAGGCTCCGATGATCTTCGGTCCAGTATCTGCTGCCGTCTCAGTACCAGCTTTAGGCTGCCCTACACCTGCGGTTGTACCGGCAGAAGCACTGCCTCCTGCTCCACTGCGTTTGCGGGAGGCGCCGGCTGTCCTGTCCGGGCTTGCCTTGGCTACTGAGCCGCCGCTCCGCCCTTTGGAACCTGCCTTAATTGAAGGCGTTTCGCCTTCAAAGGAGGTTTTGGACGCGCGCGACTGTACCCGAACCTTCTCTACGATCATCGAGGCGAAACGTTTGACATTCTCCATAAACTGGCCGTCCGCCGCCGTACCTCTGGCAATTTCATTCAGACGCCGTTCCCATTGTCCGGTCATTTCCGGCGAGGTCAGCAGCTCAATCCCCGCTCCGCGGATCAGTTCGATCGCCGTCCGTCCCTTTTGGGTAATCGCGATTTTCTTGCCTTGCATTTCAATGTAGCCGACGTTCTTCAGCCGCTCAATCGTTGCTGCCCGGGTAGCCGGAGTGCCGAGACCTGAATCCTTCATGGCATCGCGCAGCTCCTCGTCCTCTATCTGCTTCCCTGCGCTTTCCATCGCTTTGAGCAGGGTTCCCTCCGTGTAATGCTTAGGCGGCTGCGTATCTTTTTCCTTAACTACTGCATCGCTGCAGTGCACCTCGTCAGACGGGGAGATGGAGAACGGCTCGTTCACCTCAATCTCCTCTTCCTCCTCGTCTTCCTTGCCCTTCCCCTTAGCCGGCTTCGCTTTATCCTTCTTCTGGTCGCCGTAAATGACCTTCCAGCCGAGACTCAGCAGTTCTTTGACCGTCGTTTTGAAGCTCTCTCCTTCAACTTCAGTAAAGACCGTATGCACTTTATACTCCGCAGCCGGATAGAACTGTGACAGGAAGCGGCGCACAATCAGGTCATACAATTTGGCCTCATCTGCGCTAAGCCCCGATGCTTTGCGGTTCGTCGGCAAAATGGCATGGTGGTCTTCCACCTTAGACGGATTGCAGATAAATTTATTGCCTTTATGGACCAGATTGCGGTTCGCACCTTTGACCCATTCATCATAAGAGGTCCCTTGCAGTGAAGACAGTGTCTTATGCATCTCCGGGATGTTCTGCTCCGTTACATAGTTGGAGTTGGTCCGCGGATAGGAGATCACCTTATGCTTCTCGTAGAGCGCCTGTGCGATATCGAGTGTTTTTTTGGCGGAAAAAGCGTATTTCCCGTTCGCCTCACGCTGCAGCAGCGTCAAATCGTACAGTTTGTTCGGATACTCTTTGGTGTCCTTGACCTCATACGAAGCAACACGCCCCGGTTTCCCCTTGACCTTGGCAGCCAGCGCCTCCGCCTTCGCACCGTCCGTCAGACGGTCCCCCTGCCACATGCCTTTATAGGCTACCTCGTTCTGCGTGAAATGCCCCTCGACTTCAAAAAACTTAAGTGATGAAAAAGCTTCTATCGTCTTCTGGCGGTCATATATCAGCGCGAGCACCGGCGTCTGCACCCGGCCCACGGACAGCAATACATTATGCTTCGTGGTGAATGCGCGGGAACCGTTCATCCCGATCAGCCAGTCGGCCTCACTGCGCGCCCGGGCGGCTTTGGTCAGATTCTCATACTCCGAGCCATCCTTCAGCTCCTGGAAACCTTTGCGGATCGTCTCCGGCGTCAGGTCGGAAATCCACAGCCGCTTCACCGGCTGGGCCAGCTGCAAATGCCGCTGAATCAGCGAAAAAATATGCTGCCCCTCCCGCCCGGCATCACAGGAGTTGACCAGCAGATCACTGCGTTTGGCCAGCTCGCCGATCACCTTCAGCTGATCAATCGTGCGGGCGTTCGGCACCAGCTTGAACTGGTCGGGAATGATGGGTAAGTCGTTAATATTCCACTTTTTGTATTTGTCGTCATAAGCTTCCGGTTCGGCGAGTCCGATGAGATGACCGATCGCCCAAGTAATGATGTACTGCTCCCCTTCTAAATAGGAACGGTAATTTTTGGCCTTCGGTTCTATTGCGGCGGCGATATTCCGCCCCATATCCGGTTTTTCCGCAATAATGAGTGTCTTCAAAAAAAATCGCTCCTTAACCTTCAATCTTCCAAAATGCGTCCAGTTTTCTATTATACCATTATGTTAAACGAAATTCCTGCTATTAATCAGTATAATCATTAGGAGGGAGACGCGGAATACGCTTGGTAAGCACTTGAAAGTGACCACGGAGCAATTACTTTATTACGTAAAATAACGAAGAATTTTCACCGAACAATCCGAATAGGAATTACTTATTTCAACTGCTCTCTTAATACCGCTCCGAGTTCGGAGGTATAACGGGTTAATCTCAGGCTTATTTCTGTCCGCATGACATCACGGGTCAGACCAAACCGCTCCTGGTAGCCGCGAAACAGAATTTTATAGTACAACAAGAAATCCTCCTGCTCATCCTCCAGTACTTTGATATTCCGCTGCTTGAGTTCTCGCTGGAGCCGGTAGGTATCCTGCATCACCCGATTCTGGATATACCGTCCGGCCATTAAATACGTCCGGGTAAGCATGTTGCCCGACCGGTCAACCTCCTGCATACTCTTGCTGACCATGGTGTCTATGTAAGGAAGCAAAATAAGATCCCGGACCATCGTGCGTTCTAGGGTAGTGAGCATTTTACCGCTGTCGCCCTCTTCCTTATCCTTTTGCTCATACTGCTCTACATGCTCAGTCATTAACATTTTGGTTTTCCACCTCTCGTTTCCGTTTAGTTTGCTCATTTATAATGCCCCCCAATCTGTTCGGCGCGTTCCAGAGCAACCCCGGATTCAAGCAAGGAGGACGCCCGGATCAGCGCTTTGCTGCCATACCGTGTTTTGATCTGATCGATGGTACGCTCTCTTCTATAGGTCCGTTCCCGGTCGTCAAACAGCGTAAGCTGCAGGACACTGTCATCGGTCAAATGGGAAATAGATATCGATAAACGGCTTAAAGGCATCCCGGTCCAATGGTCGATAAACAGGTGATAAGCCGCTGCTGCAATCTCATGAGTCAAGGACGACGGCTCCGGCAGGGTCATCTGACGGCTGTACGAATTGGACCTGTTACCGTCTGTTTCCGAGACTGCAATAGATACCACGGATCCCATATACCGGTACCGCCGTGCCCGCTGGCAAACTTCAATGACCAGCTCCAGCAGTACGACCTCAATATCCTCCAGCCGGGTGTACAGGTTCCAGCGCAGTGCCTTGCCATGACCCACCGATTTGATCTGATGGCGGATTCCTGTTACTACCGGGCTAGGATCGATTCCGCGGGCAGTCTGCCAATAATACTCCGCCTGGATATCGCTCTGTTTGCCCATGGTCATACGCATTCTCCGCTTAAACTCACCCAGCTCCATCCGCGCAATGTCACCAATGGTGGTTATCCCCATACGATAGAAGTTTTTGCTCATCCGGCCGGCCACCATAAACATTTCATGTACCGGCAAAGGCCAGAGCTCTTCAGACAAATTGTCATACCCGAGCCGGAAAATCCCGCCTTCCCGCTTCTTCGAAAGGTTGTTCGCCATTTTGGCAAGTATTTTTGTCGGTCCGATCCCTACCCTGGTCCAGACACCGGTGGATAACAGGACATGCTGCTGGATGCTGCGAATGATTTCCCGTGTTCCTCCCCCAAAAAAGGTCAATGAGCCCGTCACATCCAAGAACTGCTCATCGATACTGAAAGGCTCAACAAGGTCCGTATAACCATGGTAAATTTGCGAAATAAGCAGCGATACCTTTATATAAGTGCCCATTCGGGGGCGTATAACCACAAGTCCGGGACACTTGGCCATGGCTTCGCCCACGCGTGAAGCAGTGGTTACACCCTGGGCCTTGGCGATGGGGCAGGCTGCGAGCACAATGCCGTTCATCCGCGTCGGATCCCCCACTGCGACAGGCTTATCTTTATATTCCGGGTGAGCAGCTTTTTCGACGCTGGCGTAAAAGGATTGGCAGTCCGACAGTAAAATAATTCGCTCTTTAGACATAGCGTTTCTCCTGTAACGGTTGCCCTGGCTGCATGCGGTCGTCACAGCTGCCGCAAACCTTGATCTTCCGCTGAGTAATCTTGCCGGCATTGTCCAGGTATATGAGTTCAAGTGTTTGGCCGATACTCATTCTCACGATTGATCGCCTCCGCAAATATAAGAACATTTGTTTGTATTATAACCACGATAGGGATTTTTAAGCAATGGTTTGATTTTCCACGCCAAAAAAATCCCCGCCAGCCACTTAAGGTTGACGGGGAAGGCATTCGAACGATTGAATTTGAAAAATATGGTTGTGAAATTGACATGAAAAAACTATTATTGTAAATTGTTAACTCTCTTACTTCTCCTGATCATTCGCAAACCGCCGCTCTTCGGCTTCATCGAACTCTTCACGCAGCAGCCCAAGTAATAAATCATCGTAATATTGTCCGTTCATATAAATGCTTCTCCGGCGGAGGCCTTCCTCCCGGAATCCCAGCTTGCGGTGAAGCGCTCTGGAAGCCTCATTAATAGAGACACAGCCGCTGTTGCATTTCTGCAGCCTCAGCTCATGAAAAGCGTACCGTAGAGCAATCCTTGCGGCATCCAGGCCGTATCCATTTTTTCTGAACTGCTTATTGATGCAGAAGGAAATGCCGAATGTACCGTTCTTCTGATCCATACCGCTCAAATTGATTAGCCCTACCAGAACATTATCGTGGGTCTCAATCGCAAACATCCGGCGGTAGCTGCTTTTGAAATCATCGTATTCATCTGACATTGCCCGCTCACTCGCTTCACTCTTGGGCAGTTCAATGCCCCATTCCATCAGCCGGACGGCGTCACTATCCTGTTGTTCCCTTCTCCAATCTTCCCAGTCACTCTTCTGTGTAGCCCTGAGTCTAACGACTGTACCCTTCCAGAAATAATCCAGTTGTTCTGTCATCATTTAAGCCCCCTTTAGCCCGCAAGCAGACTCTGTAAAATTCAAGGATTAGGCTTGAACCTTTGACTTGAATTCTAACATTGCCGGCTAAAATCTTAAATGTAGAGAACAGTTCATAACTATTCTCTACCTTCGGGTTAGCTGTTTCTTACTTCCTGTGTGCTGCACTTATCCGGGAGAGTGCCTCTGCGCTGCTAACAACTTCCTTCGTATTGCTTCTGCGGTCCCAATACTCTATCTTGCGCTCACCGGCAGACTTGCCGACGACCAGCACAACCGGAATGCCGATCAGACCGGCATCCTTGAATTTGACCCCTGCCCGTTCATCCCGGTCATCCAGCAGCGTCTCAATCCCTTGCCGGGTCAGTTCACCGTATAATTCTTCAGCCAGTGCAGTCTGTTCTGTATCTTTGACAGACATTTGGAGGATATGAACATGGTATGGCGCAAGGCTCTGAGGCCAGATAATTCCCTCATCATCATGGCTCTGTTCAGCGACTGCTGCCAGCAGGCGTGAGACGCCTATACCGTAACAGCCCATGATCATTGGCTTACTCCGGCCGGAGGCATCCAGATAGGTGGCACCAAGCTTCTCACTGTATTTGGTCCCCAGCTTGAAAACATGGCCGATTTCGATGCCCTGATGGAAATGCAGTACGCCATGTCCGCATTTCGGACAAGCCTCCCCTTCCACGGCATTACGTAAGTCAGCCACATGCTCCAGCGGAAAGTCACGTCCAGGCACAACGGAGCGCAGATGATAATCCTTTTCCCCCGCTCCCGCTATTCCCTCCGCCATTGCGGCAACAGCTGCGTCAATGACCAGCGGCAGCTGCAGTCCGACCGGCCCGACATATCCGCTTTCCACTCCGGCAGCAGCCAGTACATCACTATAATCAGCGAGGGATACTTCGTTAACGCCGATAGCTTTGGCTACCTTAATCTCATTAACCTCATGATCGCCCCGGACAAGCACGGCAAAAGCTTTGCCGTCCCCTTCATAAATCAATGTCTTGATGATACCCTCCGGCTTAATCTGCAGCTGCTCTTCCAGCTGGGCAATCGTCCGCAGTCCTGGTGTATGGAATTTCTCCACAGCCGCCCGCTCCGCCAGGTCCGCATAGATCGCAGCATCCGGCCTGCTTACCTCAGCCTGCTCAAGATTAGCCGCATAATCACAAGCAGAGCAAACAGCGATCGTATCCTCACCGATATCGGACAGCGCCATAAATTCGTGATTCTCCCCTTCACCGCCGATCGCTCCCGCATTCGCCTGGACGGCCTTGAAATGCAGCCCGCAGCGGGCAAATATCCGCCGGTACGCCTCATACATCACCACATAGGCAGCATCCAGCCCTTCCCAATCCGTATCGAAGGAATACGCATCCTTCATCAAAAATTCCCTGCCCCGCAGCAGACCGGACCGCGGCCGGCGTTCATCACGGAACTTGGTCTGAATCTGGTACAATGTAACCGGCAGCCTGCGGTAAGAACTGATTTCACCACGGACGAGTGCGGTGATCACTTCCTCGTGGGTCGGTCCAAGCACAAATTCCCGCTCATGGCGGTCCTGAAGCTTGATCAGGTCTTTGCCGTATACCTCATAGCGTTCTTACTCCTTCCACAGCTCAGCGGGCAGCATGGAGGGGAGCAGCACCTCCTGGGCTCCGGTAAGTTCCATTTCCTCCCGCACAATATTCTCGATCTTGCGCAGCACCCGGCGTCCCAGCGGCAGATAGGTATAAATCCCGGCCGCGAGCATGCGGATGTATCCGGCCCGCAGCAGCAGCTGATGGCTTGCTGTTTCGGCTTCAGCCGGCGCTTCGCGGAGAGTAGTCACTAATAGTTTACTTTGGCGCATAATAATCAGCCTCTCTGATTGGATCAGACCTGTCTTGGTCTGCCTTATGGTCTGGAACGCAAAAAAGACACATCCGTCAGGGACGAATATGTCGTGTTACCACCCTAGTTCAACCGTCAGGCCAAGCCTGACAGTCCTCTATCCGGATAACGGCCGGGGCCGGCAGCACTTCAAAACTCAATACTGCAGCTTCCAAGGCAGGGTGCGCTTCCATCGCTAATTGAAGGACCTTTCAGCCGGTGAGTCCTCTCTCTGTTCTAGCGAATTCCGATAACGCAGATCCTTGATCAACGCTGTTACGTGATTAATATGGTATTTAATGTATATGATATTGCGGAACGCGTCAAGCCTGTCATGAAAATGCCATGAACGGAGCCGCTCATCCCGAAGTTTTTAATGGCTCGGAACAATGAAAGTAAAAAATTGTAACTAAAATTTTTCTTATTCATGATCTTACATATGAAATTATTGTGACTATATACCGAAAATATGATTAGAGCATATCCGGGGCTACTTCAGCCTTTATGCATCCAAGGGGGAGTCATTGCTATGTATACAAAAATAAAACGCCTTACCCGCCAATTCACGTCACATTCGCTGCAAAGGAAAATGATGCTGCTCTTCGCCGTCATGCTGATTATACCAATCGTCACGGTAAGCTACTTTTCCTATACCACCTCCAGCAAGCAATTGGAGTTCAGAATGCAGGAAGCCACACACACAAGCGTTGACATGCTGGCGAATAATATCAGTGAAACAGTAACTGCTGCCAAGGAGAATGTACAGCAGCTTAGCCAGCAGCTGACCTCCGCTGATCTTGACAACAAGACAGCCGAGACCCGTACGCTGATTGATTTGTTCGTGAAGGAACATCCGGAGCTTGAAATTCTTACTTCAGGAAATGAGAACGGAGCCTGGATGAAATCACCTGACCCCGGCAAGCAGGATTATGATCCGCGCACCCGCGACTGGTACATCGAATCGATGAAAAATCCCGGTAAAGTCACACTCACCGGTCCAAGCATATCTGTAACTACCGGCAACTACACCCTGTTCATCTCAGAATCACTAAAAGACGGCAAGGGGGCCGTTGCTACCACTCTCAATCTGAAAGTGATAGGTGAACGGATCAGCAATATTAAGCTTGGCAAAGACGGCTATTACTTTGTGGTTGACCGGAATAACAAGTTCGTCTCCCACCCGGTCAAAAAAGCCGGCGATGATATTGTGGATGATGTCGCTAAGCTTTTGGTTAATGACAGCGGCAGCTTATCCTATACCGCTCCCGATACCGGGGTGGAGATGCGCGGTTATTATACTACCGACCCTACGACAGGCTTTATTGTCGTTGGTGTGCTTCCCGCCCAAGAGTTCTCGGATGCTGCTTTGCCGATTGTCTACACGAGCTCAATTGTCCTGGGAATCGCGCTGGTTATCTCCCTGATCCTGATGTTCTTTGTCGTAAGAGCAATCTCCCGGCCGATCAGCAGGCTGAACCACTCCGCCCGCCGTGTGAGTGAGGGGTACCTGAATGAACAGATTAAGATTGACCGTGCCGATGAAATCGGCGAGTTAGCCAAGAACTATAATCTCATGGTGGAATCGCTGCGAAATATCGTGACAGACATCTCGGATACTTCCGGTCTCTTGGCCGCATCCAGCCAGCAGCTGACGGCTACGACCGAAGAGAATGCTAAGGCTACCGCCTATGTGGCTGAGCTCGTTCAGGATTCAGCCGCCGGAGCCGATACACAGACTTCGGCGATGATCGAGACTTCCCGGGCCATGGAGGAAATGTCCGCCGGAATCCAAAAAATCGCCGAAGCCGCAGCTTCCATCGTCGATTCCTCGGGAGACACCGAAGCCGATGTCCACAGCGGCAGCCAGAAGATCGAACAGGTCAGCCGCCAAATGGATGCTATCCGCGAGTCCACTCACCTGTCTTCGGAGCTGATTGGACAATTGAACGGTTTAAACACACAGGTGTCGGCGATGAGCAGTGCGATCTCTAACATTGCTGTACAGACTAATCTGTTGTCACTCAATGCCGGGATTGAAGCTGCACGCGCCGGAGAACACGGCAGAGGATTCGCCGTAGTTGCAACCGAAGTGCGCAAACTTGCCGATCAGTCCAAGTCCACCGCCGGTAATATTCAGGAAACGATTGAGCAAATGACAGTGCTGATTGACCAAACCTATGAAGCGATTCATCACCGGGTTGCGGCAGATGTGGATCTGGGCATCCAAGTGATGGATGAAGCTAAGGCAGCTTTCGTGAATATTGAACAATCCACTGCCAGAATCAACGGCCAGATCCATGACATCTCGGCAATTACCGAAGAAATGTCCGCCGGCGCTGAGCAAGTTGCTGCTGCGGTCGAAGAAATCTCTAACATCTCACGTACCACTTCCGACGCTCTACAGAATGTTACGGCGGCAACAGAGCAGCAGCTCGCCTCGATGGATGAGATCACCGCTTCTTCCGGTGAGCTGTCCAAAATGGCCGGTGACCTGCAGCAAAAAATCGAACGCTTCAAGCTGGAGGAGTAGGCAAATCGCCTATCCTTCCTCTCCTTCCGGCGGATCCGCCATACCGCAAAAAGCCGTCCCTCCAATTCCATTGGGGGGACGGCTTTTTTAGATCCGGCTGAAATATAATTTAGACGAGAACGGTCGATCCCATCAAATATTTGTCAACCTCACGAGCGGCTTCGCGGCCTTCATTAATGGCCCAGACCACGAGACTTTGCCCACGGCGCATGTCGCCGGCGGCAAAGACCTTATCCACATTCGTGTTGAACTTGCCGTAACGGGCTTTCACATTGCTGCGGCGGTCCGTATCCAGGTTCAGCTCCTGAATGATATCCTGTTCCGGTCCGTCGAAGCCGATCGCGATCAGCGCGAGCTGAGCCGGATATACCGCTTCTGTTCCCGGAATAGGCTGATAGATCTTGCGGCCCGTTTCATCCACCATGCGGCGGATTTGCACGGTGTGCAGCTCTTTCAGGTTGCCTTCCTCATCACCGACGAATTTAGTAGTCATGATGGAGAATTCACGCGGATCATCGCCAAAGATTGCTTTGGCTTCCTGCTGTGCATAGTCAAGTGTGTACACATTCGGGAATTGCGGCCACGGGTTCGCGATCGGGTCGCGCTCCAGCGGTGCTTTTTCATGCGTACCGAACTGAGTGATGCTATTGCAGCCATGCCGCAGAGAAGTCGCCACACAGTCGGAACCTGTATCCCCGCCGCCCAGTACAATCACATCTTTGCCTGCCGCAGATACGTAATTGCCATCCTCCAGATTGGAGTTCAAATAGCTCTTAATCGTGCCGTTCAGGTAATCCATCGCGTACATTACACCGTTCAGCTCGCTGCCTTCTACATTGAACCGGCGCGCTTTGGTCGCTCCGCCGCACAGGACAACAGCATCGTATTCGTCAACCAGCTGCTGGGCAGGGATATCCTTGCCAATCTCTGTATTCACTACGAAGTTGATGCCTTCAGCAGCCAGCAGATCAACCCGGCGCTGTACCACGCGCTTATCAAGCTTCATGGTAGGAATACCATATGTCAACAAACCGCCGACGCGGTCGCTGCGTTCAAATACAGTCACTGTATGTCCGGCTTTGTTAAGCTGAGCGGCTGCTGCAAGGCCTGCCGGGCCGGAGCCGACGATGGCTACTCTTTTACCGGTGCGTTTCTCAGGAGGATTAGGGACTACCCAGCCTTCCTCAAAGCCTTTATCAATGATTGCAAGCTCAATCGTCTTAATTGTAACCGGCTGGCCGATCAGGCCGACGGTACAGGAACCTTCACAAGGTGCAGGACAGATGCTGCCCGTAAATTCAGGGAAATTATTCGTCTTGTGCAGACGCTCCAGCGCTTCCTTCCACAGTCCCCGGTAAACCAGATTGTTCCACTCGGGAATCAGGTTGTGGACCGGGCAGCCCGATGTGCCGCCGGACATGTCAATGCCGGTATGGCAATAGGGGGTTCCGCAGTCCATGCAGCGGGCGCCCTGCGTCCGAAGCTCGTCCTCGGTAAGATGATGATGGAATTCTTCCCAGTCTTTGACGCGCTGTTCAGGATCCCGGTCACCTGGGAGCTGGCGCTTATACTCCATAAATCCAGTAGGTGTAGACATATTTACGTTTCCCCCATCCGTTCTCTTCGTGTTGATTATAGTACATTGTAGCATACTGCGGCAGATTCATGTCGATCCAGCGCAATGAAGTACCTGCACATTCTATACTATACTATTTTTAAGTTTAGCAATTCTAATTTTAACTATATTAGCATTCAATACTTTCGCACTGTAATGGATTAATCTGCTGATTATTTGTACTATTTCACATGTTGTGTCAGAGAAAACGCTTTTTCGTTAAACCGTACGTTGATAAACGTAGAATCGGTAATCATACGGGTTCTGCTCATCGCGAATCCCCGGTATATTGGACACCTCTTCCCATTCATCCCACTCTACTTCAGGAAACTTCGTCTCTCCCGCAAATTCCTCATCAATTCGGGTCACGATCAGCTTATCGGCATACGGGAGCATCATCCGGTAAATCTCAGCTCCGCCGATGACCATCAGTTCATCTTCTTTGCGTCCTTCGGCCAGCGCTTCCTCCAGTGAATGAATCACTTCCGCCCCTTCCGGCTGAAAGCTGGTATCCCGTGTAATCACGATACTCTTTCTGCCTTTTAGCGGCTTCCCGCCGAGCGATTCCCAAGTTTTGCGGCCCATAAGCATCCGTTTACCGAGAGTCTGCTCTTTGAAGTAGGCGAAATCCCGCGGCAGATGCCATGGCATATCATTATCCTTGCCGATAACGCCATTAGCGCCCATCGCCCAAATCATGCTGATACTCATATTTATGCCCTCCTTGTCAAAGAAACATCATGTCCCCAAAAAGATTAGATTGCGACCGGAGCTTTAATTCCCGGATGGTATACATAATTCTCAAACTCGAAATCTTCAAAAGTATAGTCAAAAATACTCTCCGGCTTTCTGCGAATATTCAGCTTCGGCAACGGATGCGGTTCCCTGGACAATTGGGTAGCCACCTGTTCCAGATGATTTGTATAAATGTGCACATCGCCGCCGGACCAAATGAAGTCGCCAACCTCTAATCCCGTCTGCTGCGCTACCATATGTGTAAGCAGTGCGTAGCTGGCAATATTAAAGGGCAGTCCAAGGAAGGTATCTACAGACCGCATGGTCAGCATGCAGGAGAGCTTGCCGTCCGCTACATAGAACTGGAAGACAAAGTGGCAAGGCGGCAGCTTCATCTCCTCAATCTCGCCTACATTCCAGGCACTGACGATATGGCGGCGGGAGTCCGGGTTGTGCTTGATCGATTCGATCACTGCGGAAATCTGGTCAATCGTCCGGCCATCCTTACTCTCCCAGGCACGCCACTGCGAACCGTACACCGGTCCCAGCTCACCGTTCTCGTCGGCCCATTCATCCCAGATGGAGACACCGTTCTCCTTCAGGTACGAAGTATTTGTATCTCCCTTTAAGAACCACAGGAGCTCGTATACTACTGATTTCAGATGGATTCGCTTGGTTGTAACCAGCGGGAACCCTTCGGACAGATCAAAGCGAAGCTGACGCCCAAATACGGAAATTGTGCCGGTTCCTGTGCGGTCGCTTTTTGTCGTGCCATGATCGAGTACATCCTGAAGTAAATCCAAATATTTACGCAAGGTATTCGCTCCCCTCCCCTTTTTTTCTTCTCCCAGTTTACCATGACCTGACCGCCCTTGTAACTTCCTAAAGCGCAGAAAATGCAATTTCCTGATGATCCCTCACGGTCACCCGCACAGCGATTGCCTCTTCCTGTAAATAGTGGAAACCACGCTGCTTATAAAATCCAATTCCGCCAATTTCAGCTACTCCCAGATCTTCAGCTCCACACGTCCCTCTTCAGCGATCAGCTTAGCCTGTCCTCCTATCGGAAAAGTGATCAGCGGCGAGGTGTGTCCAAAATTCACGTCGGCGATGACCGGCAGCTGCTGCAGCTCCTTTTTACTCCTAATGATCGTAGACAGTAAATCCGGCGTTATCCGCGATGCCCTTTGAAATCTGCCGACTACCAGCCCTCTGACCTGCTCAAAGCCCGGCTGATGAATCAGAGATTGCAGATCCCGGTCGAAGGTTTCCGGACTGGATTCAAAGTCATCCTCCAGAAACAGAATTGCATCCTTAAGGCTTGGCATAAACTCCGTACCTTGAAGCAAATTCAACGTACACAGATTGCCGCCGATAATGATTCCTTCCGCAGATCCTGGATAGATCGTAACCGGACCAGCATTAGGCTCAAACGTACGATTTTCCTGATCCAAGAACCAAGCATCGTCACTCCACTGTGCAGAGGGTTGTACAAGGATCTCCACGTCCTCCGTCATCATCTGGATAAAGTGCCGGATCGTATATTCATTCCCGTACTGCATGGCTAACGTCGAAAAATGAGGACCCGAATACGTAATCAGTCCGGTTCGGGTGTATATCGCACTTCCTAGCGCAGTAATATCCGAGTATCCGCAGAGACGTTTGGGATTAGCGGCAATCAGCTCATAATCAAGCTCACGCAGCAGCTGGTTACAGTTGTGGCCCCCCAGGGTGGTCAGTATCCCCTTAACCTTAGGGTCACGAAAAGCCTCATGGATATCCTCTACTCTGGAGCTGACAGAAGAGGATGAGAACACATCCAACTCATAAGCATGTTCGGCAAAAGAAACCGTGAACCCGAGCCCCTGGAGCAGCCCTTTAGATGCCTCAATTTGTTCAGGGGCTATGATTCCAAGACTATTGGATGGTGAAATGATGCGGATTTCGTCTCCTGCTTTCAGTTTAGCTGCTTTCATAGCTTTCAAACTGCGCTCTCCGCTATCCAGAAGGTCGTGTTTCGTTTCACTGCCGAAAGTACGGGCTTCTTGTTCAGAAATTCTTTGCATTCATTAAGCCCTCCAAAATAAAAGTATAATTCTCAAAAAAGGGACTCCCTCCGCCATTATTATGACATTGGAAGTCCCTTCTATGATGTGTCGCTTAAGCAGATGGTGATTTATTATTTCACAACGTGGATTGGGTGGCCTTCAACCAGCTCAGCCGCTTCCATGACAATTTCGCCAAGGGTAGGATGCGCGTGGATTGTCAAAGCGATGTCTTCGAGCGTAGCGCCCATTTCAATCGCCAGACCCAGCTCAGCAATTAGGTTGGATGCTTCAATACCGACGATTTGTGCGCCCAGTACGAGGTTGTTCTCGCTGTTAGCCACAATCTTGATGAAGCCTTCCGGAGCGTTCAAGGAAACCGCACGGCCATTGCCCGCGAACGGGAATTTGCCGGCTTTTACTTTGTAGCCCTTGTCTTTAGCTTCTTTTTCAGTCAGACCTACGCTGGAGCATTCAGGATCGGTAAATACAACCGCCGGAATGACTTTGTAGTCGACAACTGATTTGTGGCCGGAAATCGCTTCTGCAGCGATCTTGCCTTCATAGGAAGCTTTGTGTGCCAGGGCCAGCCCTGGAACGATATCGCCGATAGCATAGATGTTAGGAATATTAGTGCGGCCTTGGTGGTCAACTTTGATCAGACCGCGTTCATCAAGCTCTACACCGATCAGATCAAGACCTAGTTCGCCATCTGTGTTTGGACGGCGTCCTACAGTAACGAGCAGGTAATCCGCTGTAATCTCTTTGGACTCGCCGCCCACGGAGTACTTCACGGTTACTTCCTTGTCGTTCTGAACAGCGCTTTCCGCTTTGGCATTCGTTACGATCTCAATGCCTGTCTTCGCCATGTTCTTGGCAACCAGACGGGTCATATCTTTATCGAAGCCTGGAAGTACAGTATCCAGACCTTCAATGATCGTTACTTTAGTACCGAATTTGGAGTACATCTGGCCAAGCTCGGCACCGATGTAGCCGCCGCCGATAACGATCATGCTCTTAGGGATCTCAGGCAGATCCAGAGCTTCTGTCGAGGACAGGATACGTCCGCCGAACGGGAAAGGCTTCAGTTCAATCGGACGGGAACCTGTCGCGATGATGCAGTTATTGAATTTGTAGCGCGGGGATTCATGCTCATTGAACAAACGGGCTTCGTTTGTGCTGATGAACATAGCTTCTCCGCTAAATACTTCGATTTTGTTACCCTTCATCAGGCTGGTAACACCGGTAGTCATTCTTTTCACGACACCGTTTTTGAATTCCATAGTTTTGGACCAGTCTACCTTTACGTTCTCAGCAGTTACACCGAAAACTTCGCCGTGCTGCGCAGCTTCATATTGATGGGCTGCAGAGATCAGGGCTTTGGACGGAATACATCCGCGGTTCAAGCAGACACCGCCGAGCTCCGATTTATCCACGATCAGTACCTTCTGGCCGAGCTGGGCGGCACGAATTGCCGCCACATACCCGCCGGGACCTGCACCAATTACCAATGTGTCGATTTCGATTGAAGCGTCTCCGACTACCATTTATTACACCTCCATAACTAACATATCAGGATTTGCAAGCAGGGTCTTAATGTAATTCATGAAGTTCTGGGCTGTTGCACCATCGATAATCCGGTGGTCAAAGCTCAAGGACAGGGCCATTACAGGAGCTGCTACGATTTCGCCGTTCTTAACAACCGGTTTCTCAGTGATACGTCCGGTACCCAGAATGGCAACTTCAGGGAAGTTGATAATCGGAGTGAAGAACATACCGCCGGCGGAGCCGATGTTACTGATGGAGATCGTGCTGCCTTTCATTTCATTAGGAGCCAGTTTGCCGTCGCGTCCGCGAACAGCCAGATCAGTGATGGCACTAGCGATCATCCAGATGCTCTTACGGTCAGCATCCTTGATAACCGGAACAATCAGGCCGTTGTCTGTATCTGTTGCGATACCGATGTTGTAGTATTTCTTGTAGACAATTTCGTTAGTGGTTTCGTCAATCATCGCATTAAGCGCAGGGAATTGACGGGAAGCTGCAACCAGTGCTTTGACGATGAACGGAAGGTAAGTAACCTTCACGCCTTTCTTCTCGGCAACAGGCTTCATGCGGGCACGGAAGGCTACCAGCTCGGTAACATCCACTTCGTCCATGATCGTAACATGCGGTGCAGTGTAAGCCGATTTAACCATAGCATTAGCGATAGCTTTACGGATACCCTTGAATGGTACGCGTTCTTCTTCCAGGCTCACATTGCCGGATGCTGCAGCTGGAGCTGCTGCTTTTGCTGCAGGCGCTGCTGCCGCTGGAGCCGTAGTTGCTGCCACAGATGCTGCAGGTGCTGCCGCTGCTGGTGCCGCCGCAGATGCTGCGGAGCCGCCCTTCAGGAAGGCTTCAACATCTTCGTGAGTGATCTTGCCGTTCTTGCCGGAGCCATTCACTTTGGAGATGTCAACGCTTTGGTCACGGGCGAATTTGCGTACACTTGGTGTAGCCAGAATGTCACGGTTAGGCGCTGGAGCAGCAGCCGGTGCAGCAGCTGGTGCCGGTGCAGCTTCCTGGGCTGCAGGAGCTTCAGCGTGGCCGCCTTCCTGCTGTGGAACTTCGCCTTCAGCAGCAATAATTGCTACAACTTCGCCTACGCGGCATACCTGTCCGTCTTTCACACGCACTTCAAGGACAGTACCGTTGACCGGGCAAGGAACCTCTACTACTGCCTTATCATTCTGCACTTCCATTACGATATCGTCGTCAGTTACTTTATCGCCGACTTTGATATGCATTTTGATGATTTCGCCTTCGTGCAGACCTTCACCCAATTCAGGGAAACGGTATTCAAAGTTCACAGCGCCGCCGTTTGCCGGGGTGCTTGTTGCAGGAGAAGAAGTAGTATCCGCTCCGCCTTTAGCTGCATCTGCCTCTTGAGTGGACTGCGGTTCTGCATGGCTTGGTTCCTGCTCAGGAACATCGCCTTCTGCATCGATAATTGCCACAACTTCACCTACGCGGCAGACTTGACCGTCTTTAGTGAAGACTTCAAGCACTGTGCCGTTGACCGGGCAAGGAACCTCTACTACTGCCTTGTCATTCTGAACTTCCATTACGATATCGTCATCGGTTACTTTATCGCCGGCTTTGATATGCATTTTGATAATTTCGCCCTCATGCAAACCTTCGCCCAGCTCAGGGAACCGGTACTCAAATTTTGCCACCTTGATAACCTCCCAAAAGTTTTGTTAGCATAAGCTTCCTGTATTCACTCCGCAAAACTCGCTTCGAAAGCATACGCTTAGTTTTGTTAGCATCTGCTTCTTCGAATCACTCCGCAAAACTTGCTTCGAAAGCATCCGCCTAGTAAGTATCTTAAATGTATTGCAGAAACGGGTGCCGCCCTTAAATAAGGACGGCAGCTTGAAACTTATTTAGAATTCCATTACTTTCTTCACGGCTGCAATGACGCGTGCCGGTGTAGGAATCCAGGTATCCTCGATTTGTGCGAATGGATAGATGGTATCCGGACCTGCTACACGAAGAACAGGCGCTTCAAGATGCAGAATTGCTTTTTCATTAATTTGAGCGATGACTTCGGCAGCAACGCCGGAGCTCTTTTGTGCTTCTTGAACTACAATGGCACGATTGGTCTTCTTCACAGAAGCAACAATGGTGTCGATGTCAATCGGGCTAACCGTACGCAGATCGATAATTTCAGCCTTGATGCCTTCCTTTTCAAGCTGATCAGCGGCTTTGGTGGCAGTATGTACCATCAGACCGTAAGAGATAATAGTAACATCCGAACCTTCGCGGACAACGTTTGCTTTGCCCAGTTCGACGGTATACTCACCTTCCGGTACTTCTGCGCGGAACGCATGGTACAGGTTCAAGTGCTCCATGAAGAATACAGGGTCATTGTCGCGGATCGAAGCGATCATCAGTCCCTTGGCATCATACGGGTTAGAAGGAATAACAACTTTGATCCCCGGGCTTTGGGCAATCAGGCCTTCAAGAGAGTCAGTGTGAAGCTCAGCAGCTTTGACGCCGCCGCCAAAAGGAGTACGGAACACGACTGGAGCATTATATTTGCCGCCGGAACGGTAGCGCAGGCGTGCAGCCTGAATAACGATCTGGTCGAGGGCTTCAAAAATGAAGCCGACAAACTGGATTTCAGCGATTGGACGGAAGCCCTGTACCCCGAGACCAAATGCCAGACCGCCGATTGCGGACTCGGCAAGCGGTGTATCGAACACACGGTCTTCGCCAAATTCTTTCTGCAGCCCTTCTGTTACACGGAAAACGCCGCCTACATTACCAACGTCTTCTCCAAAGATCATAACATTAGGGTCACGATTCAGTTCAACGCGCATTGCGTCACGGATTGCTTCTTTCATATTCATTTGTGCCATTGCCTGATATCCCCCTTATTCAAAATCGGCTTTTTGCTCTTCCAGATGTTTCGGAGTTACCTCGAACATGCTGTCGATCAAGCCTGAAACGGTCATTTTTTCGGTTTGCTCTGCTTTTTTGATCTGCTCGTTCACAGTCGCTTTCGCTTCTTCTCTTACGCGCAGCGTGTCTTCTTCGGTCCATAGGCCTTTCTTCTCCAAATACTTGGCAAGACGGGCGATAGGATCCTTCTCGTTCCACTGGCCTTCTTCATCCTTGGAACGGTATTTGCTGGCGTCATCAGACAGGGAATGCGGACGGAAACGGTAAGTCACAGCTTCAATCAGCGTAGCACCTTCGCCTTTACGTGCACGTTCTGCAGCTTCCTGCACTGCTGCAATAACTGCGAAGACATCCATACCGTCTACTTTAATACCAGGGATACCGGCTGCTACTGCTTTGTGGGCAATAGATTTGGAAGCCGTCTGCTTAGCGAACGGAGTCGTAATCGCATAGCCGTTGTTCTGTACAAAGAAAATAACCGGTAATTTGAAGCGTCCGGCAAAGTTCAGGCCTTCATAGAAGTCGCCTTCGGAAGAACCCCCGTCACCTGTATAAGTAATTGCAACATTCTGTTGCTTCTTCAGCTTGAAGCCCATTGCGATCCCGGTAGCGTGCAGAATTTGCGCACCGATGATGATTTGTGGCATTAATACATTAACACCATCCGGAATCTGACCGCCGTGCTGGTGGCCGCGGGAATAAAGGAAAGCCTGATATAATGGAAGTCCGTGCCATACCAGCTGTGGAATATCACGGTAGCCCGGGCACACGAAGTCTTCTTTCTGAAGTGCGAACTCACTGCCGATCATGGTTGCTTCCTGGCCGGATACCGGCGCATAGAAACCAAGGCGGCCTTGACGGCCAAGATTGACGGCACGGTCATCCCATGTACGGGTAAATACCATACGGTACATAATTTCTTTCAGTTGATCATCGGTAAGTGCAGGCATCATGTCCTTGTTGATAACTTCTCCATCCGGAGAAAGCACCGTAAGGGCCTCCACGTCCTCTGTATACACTTCATAAGGAACTCTAGTCATCATCTTCACCTCAATAAAAAAATTTGAATATCAGTGGTCTCTGTTATAGAATTATTATACACCTGTTTTATCTGTTTCGTCAAAGAAATACGCATAAAATTTATGTTTCCATAAATTATGTATGTATAACAGGTGATGAAATTCTCTATAACAGATTTGCTTTTTTCAAGCAGGTAAATGATTTTTGGCACATTTACCACTTGGGTAATTTTAACGCAAGCACACGGTTAATGCAAAATTCGACAAGAAAGGTGACGATTCAGTGATGAGCGAACCTGTTTTTCTGAAACGTACAATCGTTAAACAAACACTTTGGAGCGAACATCTGCAGGAAGAACGCAAGCTCCGGATTTATCTTCCCCCAGGCTATAATGAAGTACTCAGCTATCCTGTTGTCTATTGCCAGGACGGAGAGGAATTCTTTAATTTCGGCCGGATCGCCACCCTCGCCGGGCAGCTCATTATAGAGGAAGACATTGAGCCGTTCATCATCGTAGGCGTTGAAGTGAATGTCGCCGTCCGGACACAGGAGTATGCTCCCTTTGGCAGCCGGTTCAGACAATACCTTGCCTGCTTTGCCGAAGAGATTATTCCCTTCATTGAACATAATTATCCGGTCCGCCGTACCCCGGATGAACGGATCATTGCCGGAGACTCCCTGGGAGGCAGCGTTTCCCTGCACCTGGCCCTTGCCTACCCCCGTCTGTTCAACCGAGTCCTGAGCCTTTCAGGCGCCTATTATCCGGAGTCCCGCGACATCATCGCTCTGGAAGAGGATCTATCCTGGCTGGACATTAATATGGTAGTAGGACTGCAGGAGACAGATTATCAGACGGATACCGGAGTATACGATTTCGTCCAGATGAACCGGGACACCAAGGCTCTGCTTGAATCCCGCGGTGCAACAGTTTCCTACCGTGAAAAGGACGGCAAGCATCTTTGGGGATTTTGGCAAAAAGAACTCCCAGAATCATTACTCTATTTCTTTACCCCATGAAACAGCATAAAAAGGCGAAAACGTGAACATTATGCCGGAGTATGTATATCCACAGCTTGTTTGCGCTTCCATTTTGCGGCGGGCACACGGTGCCCGTCCTCTTTTTTAGGATGGCAGCCGGTTAAGCCCGTATTTCAGTGTACTATAGCTATAGCTTTTCTTTAATAATACGCTCCAGCAAAACATCGCAGCCGGCATTGATAAGGTCATAGACCTGCTCAAAATTTCCTGTAAAATAAGGATCCGGTACCTCACGCAGCTCTTCGTCCGGCAGCAAATCCATGAAAAACAGCAGCTCTGCCTTATCTCCGCCGGGAAGCTTGCGGACATTCACGCCATTGGAGTTGTCCATGCAGACGATATATTGAAACTTCTCAAAATCACCGCTGCTCACCAGACGTGCTGTCATATTCTCATAGCTAATCCCCTTCTGGTCGAGAATACGCCGGGTCCCTTCATGCGGCACTTTACCAATATGCCAATCCCCTGTTCCTGCTGAATCTACACCGATACGCTCTGACAGATGGCGTTCTGCGATTTTGCTGCGGAGAACTGCCTCAGCCATAGGTGAACGGCAGATATTCCCCAGACATACGAATAACACATTTACGATTTCTCTCACCTCCCGGAGATCTTTTTGGCCAGCTAAACTGTGCGGCTTCTATATAGAAGAAACCCGCTCTATACATTTTACCGCTGCCTGGTCCAATTGTACAACTTTTCGATCTGCATTATACTTGTTCAGGATGACAAACTATACATCAGAAGAAGGAGGGGGATTGTTTTGCCATCCAAACGAGTTGTTATATTCGCCGGCGGTGCGCTGTCCGAGGACTTGCTGCACCAAATAGACGAAGATGATTTTATAAT
The DNA here is from genome assembly GCF_017086365.1 of Paenibacillus tianjinensis. Taxonomy (NCBI): domain Bacteria; kingdom Bacillati; phylum Bacillota; class Bacilli; order Caryophanales; family Paenibacillaceae; genus Paenibacillus; species Paenibacillus tianjinensis. The sequence goes on from NZ_CP070969.1 coordinate 3,357,395, forward strand.
CGGTGCTGATCGCGGAGCTTTGTTCCTTGTCTCCCATGGTATTACACCGGATATTGCTGTTGGTGACTTTGATTCCGTCAGCCCGGAAGCGCTGGAACAGATTCAAGCAGGCAGTAAACAAACAATTACCTGCGACCCGATCGACAAGGATTTGACCGACAGTGAAATGGCGCTTGACCTGGCACTAGGCACCCAGCCTGAATCCATCCTGCTGATGGGTGTAACAGGCACACGAATGGACCACACTCTGGCCGGCATCCAGATGATGACGAGAGCAATGCAGCGGCAGGTGAGCTGTTCTGTGATGGATTCACATAATTATATCACCCTTACCGGGTCGCAAGCTCTTGTTCAGGAACGCGGATTCACCTATGTCTCCCTGCTCCCCTTGACACCGGAAGTAACAGGAATCACCCTGCAGGGCTTTCAATATCCTTTGGAGAATGCCACGCTGAAACTGGGCCAATCCCTGGCTGTCAGCAACCGGCTGATCGGGGAGTCCGGCACGGTTACTATCCAAAGCGGACTGCTGCTGATCATCCAAAGCAGGGATTAATACATAGAAATTCGGAGACATCGTTGTAACCTTTGTTTCAAAACCTAAAAACCGGGAATCCCTTGCCAGCAAAGGAGTTTCCGGTTTTTTTGTGCTCATCAGACCGATAAATATTAATTTTTTGTAACTTTTAATGATTTTTTAATAAAACGCTTCCAACCCATGCCCAGCTTGAATCTAAGACATTTATGGAAAAATATAGGCGTCAAATTAACTGATATACTACGAAACAGAGAAAGAAGAATACATGATAGATACAAACCTGGGAGGTATTACAACATGAAAAAGCACCAATGGTTCAAACAAGCGATTATCGTGGGGATAAGCACTACAATTGGCCTGAGCACTCTGATGGCTACAGGAGCCGGCACAGCACCTGTTGCTGCCGCATCTGTATCGTCCTCTACTGGACAAAGCATTGTAAACTTAGGCAAAAAATACTTGGGTGTGCGTTATCAGTTCGGCGCATCTACTTCTACTACAAGATATTTTGACTGCTCCTCTTTTACTAAATATATCTTTGCCAAATATGGCATTAACCTGCCGCGTACTTCTGTTGCTCAATCAAAAGTCGGAAAAGCCGTATCCAAAGCGAATCTCCGTGTTGGCGATCTGGTCTTCTTCTCCAGCGGCAGCAGAGCTAATGGTAAAAACGTGACCCACGTAGCAGTATACGCCGGCAACGGCAAGATTCTACACACGTACGGTTCCCCCGGCGTCACAGTGTCAAACCTGAATTCCGGCAACTGGAAAAGAACCTACCTGAAAGCACGCCGCGTACTGTAGAACTTCTCCTTATTAAGGACAATCAGCCTGTAGGGCCGCCTTCGGGCGCCCTCATGATATATCCGGTTCCGCGTACCGTATGAATCAGCTTATTGCGATGACCTTTATCAACCTTCATGCGGATATGTCTAATATAGACATCTACCACATTGGTGTCCGCAGGAAAGTGATACCCCCACACCTGCTTTAAGATTTCGTCCCGGGGACAAATTTCCCCTTGATGCAGAGCGAGATAATAGAGCAGATCAAATTCTTTGGGGGTCAGCATGAGCTCGATTCCATCCCGGCTGACCAGCCGGCGGCTGGAGTCCAGCAGTAGGCCATCGACCTTAAGCAGGGATTCAAGGCTGCGCCGTCGTCCCGTAAGCCAGAGCAGATTCATTACTCTGCATCTGAACTCACCTGTGTGCAGCGGCTGTTGCATATATTCATTTCCACCCGCTTCAAATACCCCAACGGCATCTTCGCCAGCACCTTCACTTGCAATTACCATCACCGGTAAAAAGGTCCCCTGTGCCCGGAACTCCGAAACGATGCTCCAACCGGCCCATTCCCCGGGATTCAGCAGCTCCGCCAGAAGCAGAACGGGATGAACTCTGGCTAACAATAAGCGAAGATCCTCGAGATCTTCGCTTATTGCTGTTTGCAGTCCAAGTTGGCCCAGTGCTTCTTCAATCTGCGAACGTACCTCTTCCCTATTACGGACGCTTTCCTTTGATTCACCGGCTTCACGGGCAGTCCCAGATATGTACCAGGCGATGATTTCGTTCATGGATCTCCCCTCCCCGCATCATTATCAGCCTTGCGGCAGAATCCCGCCTCAGATCAAACTTAGAATTCCCCCAAAGCAAAAAGACCATTCCAGATGGGAATGGTCTTCACATTAAGTTCTACTACATTATCCAAAATATCGGTGATATACGCTGCGGGCGGCGGCTACATCACTGGTCCCATGAATCAGAGCCCGCCCGTCTGCAAAAATCACCAGACGGTAAGGTTCCTCCGTAAAGGAAACGAGATAAGGATTACTCTCGACCCTTCCACTCCCCAACCTGGAGAGCCGGGCAGCCGTCTCCTGTAAATCCAGCTTTTGGCGGTGTGCCGGCCGGATTTGAACAGTATCCCTGCCGCACAGCACATCACTGCGTTCCGTATTGGCCGCGGTCAGGTAAGGATAAATCGCATGGCTGCCACAGGACGGGCAATCTTCCTTCTTAGCTGCCTTTACCCCAATCTCCTGGTGCTCATTGCGCCACACATCAAAGCTCAGCAGCTTGTCCCGCAGCTGGCCCTGCCGCCCCCCCAGCAATTTGAGCGCTTCAGCAGTTCCGTTAGCCGTAACTAGCTGCACCGCCTGCGGCAGAATGCCTGCAGTGTCACAGGTATCTCCACCTAACGGAACCGTTCCCAGCAGACAGTTCAGACAAGGTGTCTCTCCCGGCAAAATCGTGTAGGTTATTCCGTAACTGCCTACACATGCTCCATAAATCCAGGGAATTCCGTGTTTCTGAGCCATATCATTGATTATCAGCCGTGTATCAAAGTTATCTGTGCCGTCCATAATGAGATCCACTCCGGGCAGCAGGCCTTCCAGCTCTTCCGCACGAACATCCAACACATGGGCCTCGATCACGATCCCGGAATTAATCTGCTCCAGCCGCGCTTTTGCAGCCTCAGCCTTAGGCATTCTGCTGCTGGCATCTGCTTCTGTATACAGCTGCTGCCGCTGTAGATTACTCCACTCCACATAGTCCCGGTCGGCAAGAATCAGTCTTCCGACACCGCAGCGGGCGAGCGTCTCAGCAATGCCGGTACCGAGCGCACCTGCACCGATGATTAACACACTCGAACGGGCGAGGCCCGCCTGCCCCTCTGCCCCAAACGGCGTAAAGCGGACTTGGCGCGAATATCGGCCGTCTCTACCTGAACTATTGATATCTTCACTATGGCTCATCCCTAACAATCCCCCCATATTGAAAAGCCCGGAAATAGCAGCTGGTCCACTGCCCATCCCCGGATTTTAAATTAAACTATACCGTCTGTACCTGTGCTGACCACTGCTCAACATCCCAAATCTTCGTGACCCAATCCTCGTAGAAATCAGGTTCATGAGAGACAAGCAGAATCGTGCCTTTATACTCCTGCAATGCCCGCTTCAGCTCCGCCTTGGCAACGATGTCCAGATGGTTCGTAGGTTCATCGAACAGAACCCAGTTGCTCTCCCGCATCATCAGCTTGCAAAGACGCACCTTAGCCTGCTCCCCCCCGCTCAGCATGCTCAGCGGACGGGTAATATGCTCGTTTTTCAGACCGCAGCGGGCCAGATGGCCGCGCACTTCATTCTGAGTAAGACTGGAAAATTCGTTCCACACGTCATCTATCGGTGTAATATTGGCTGCCTTAACCTCCTGCTGGAAGTAGGCTGCATTCAGATAATCACCTAAGTAAGTTTTACCGCTGTATACCGGAATTACGCCCAGAATCGACTTCAGCAGCGTGGATTTACCTACACCATTGCAACCGACAATCGCAATCTTGTCCCCGCGTTCAATCGTCATATTCAGCTTAGGCAGCAGCGGACGGTCATAGCCGATTTCGAAGTCAATGCCCTCGAATACGGTTTTGCCGCTGGAGCGGCTCTCTTTGAACGAGAAACTAGGCTTCGCTGCCTCCTCCGGCCGGTCAATCCGCTCAATGCGGTCAAGCTGCTTTTCACGGCTTTTCGCCCGGCCAGAAGTGGAAGCACGCGCTTTGTTTCGCTGGATGAAATCCTCCTGCTTCTTGATGTAATCCCGCTGCTTCTCATATGCCTCGATATGCTGGGCCTTGTTCATTTCCGCCATATCCAGAAATTTCTCATAGTTCGCCGTATAACGGGTCAGCTTGGCGAATTCCAGATGGTACACCACATTAACGACTTTATTCATAAACTCTGTATCATGAGAAATCAGCAAAAAAGCATAAGGATATTGCTTCAGGTAGTTCGTCAGCCAATCGATGTGCTCGACATCCAAGTAGTTGGTAGGCTCATCAAGCAGTAACACATTCGGTTTCTCCAGCAGCAGCTTGGCCAGCAGAACCTTGGTCCGTTGTCCCCCGCTTAAGGAAGCTACATCCCGATCGAGTCCGATTGCCGACAAACCCAGACCGTTGCCCATTTCCTCGACTTTTACATCAATCAGATAGAAATCTCCCATATCCAGCTGTTCCTGAATTTCACCCATTTGCTCCAGCAGCAGCTCGAGCTCTTCCGGCGAGACATCGCCCATTTTGCCGGTAATCTCCATCATTTCACTCTCCAGCTCAAGCAGCGGCAGGAAAGCATCCTTCAGCACGTCACGCACCGTTTTTCCAGGTGTAAGGTTCGTGTGCTGATCCAGATAACCGTAGCGCACTCTCGGTGTCCATTCTACTTTTCCGCTATCCTTCAGCAGGGTTCCGGTCAAAATATTCATCAGCGTCGATTTGCCGACGCCATTCGCTCCCACCAGTCCAACATGCTCGCCGGCCAGCAGGCGAAACGACACATTCGTGAATAACTGCCGTTCTCCAAAGTTGTGGGAAACGTCTTCTACTGTAAGTAAACTCATAAATTCTCAGTAAGCTCCTATCTATTTTTAACATGAGGCCAATATTCTGTCAGTACATATAACGACCATTTTAACACAAGTCAGGGCCCCACTTAAATAAAGATTTACCTGTTCCGCGCCTCCTAAGAAAATTAATTTGATATTTTTACATTTTTTTCTGAAATAATCCGCTGCGTTTTGCAGGAATAGGAAGTCTGCCAGTCTCCGCCAGAAGCTGTCCAAGCGCTTGAACCAGCCTCCCGTTATGCTGAAAAGGGTCCTGTTGCAGTGGCAGGCTACCCACCTTCACCTGTCCGCCCAATGCTGAACTCAGCAGCTCCGCTGCTGCGCCACCAGCCAGCGGCAGGCAAATCTGCCAGTTCGCATGAACCGGAAGTCTGCTCCGACGCAGCCAGTGCAGCGTATCCTCCAGCCGCCAGGTGGATCCGGAAGCCAGCAGCAGCGGTATATCACTGCCTGTAAACTCTTCAAGTGCCCCTGCGTATCCGCCGGTTCCGAGATCCAGCACGAGGTATGTATAGTTTTTATTTAGCAGGTCTGTTAAATCACCCTGCACCGGACGCCGCCAGTAATCAATTCCTTTCCAGCTAAGCGGTGCCTCAGGCAGGCCCGGTTGCCCTGGATGTACCGGATAATCAAGCAGGCTGCAGATCCGGTCATACACGGAAGATTCCGGGCTGAAGTCAACCCATGCGGTGGTCCCCTTTCGGGCCAGCCCGCTGCTTACTGCCAGAGAGGTATGCGTCGTTCCAAGACCAGCGGATACGCCGAGCAGTGCAACAACAGCAGTGTGGCGCTTTACGGATAATGCCGGCCGCATCCCGCTTTTAGACGGTTCATCTACAGAATCTGTAAGAGGCTCAAGCGCCTGTAATACTTCTTCCGCGCTTTGAAATCTTTCCTCCGGATGATAGCGCAGAAGCCGCCGGATAACAGGAATTAAGGCCTCCGGAATTTTGGCGTTTAGCCTGGCTTCCATTCCCGGCACCCAGCGGCTGTACAACCCGCCGGAAACCATATACAGCATAATCGCTCCCAGGCCGTACAGATCCGACGAAGGTCCGCTCTGCCCGCTGCCGTATTGCTCGGGAGCCGCGAAACCGGCGGTACCTAGCTTCTCTGTATCCTCTCCGGCTCCCTTTCTATAGCTGCGGGCGATTCCGAAGTCTATCAGCATCAGCCCGCCTGCTCCGGTCAGCATAATATTAGCCGGCTTCAGATCGCGGTATATAATCGGCGGCTGCTGCCCGTGCAAGAACGCAAGCACTTCCAGCAGCTGGCGGGTATAGGAAATAATACGTCCCGCATCCATCGGCTCTGTATTTGCCTTTATAGCTTCCGCCAGCGTCACCCCCTCAATATAATCCATGATCATATACCAGTAGCCTTCTTCATCCGGCGCAAAAAAATCGGCAACTCTCGGAAGCAGACGGTGGTTCAAAGAGATCAGCAGCTCCGCCTCCGCCTCCACAGCTCCCGCTGTCTTATGATGGCTGATGCTTTCCTTCACCGCCCACCGCTGCCCTGGCAGCCGCGTATCCTCGGCCAGATAAACATGGCTCATTCCGCCGGAGCCGATCAGGCTCATAATCCGGTACCGCTCTCCAATTAACTGTCCGGGTGCCAGTTTTGTTTGAAAGATCATCGTCAACATCCCCCTAATAAAACTCATACAAAACCCTACTTTATAACAAAAAAGAGAAAGCACGCCGCTGTTGATACCATCCGGCACGAGGCCGGTGGTGCAGACAACGGGATACTTTCCCTTTAGGTGATACAATTGAGTGATACTATTTCATTTGATTAATATTTAATCATATAAAGTGTTATCTCGTCACGGTTATGAAACAGCTGCTTCGCCCGCTGAACCTGCATCCGCTCACCTTCAAACATGGCGATAATCTCCTTAATTACAGCCAGTGGCTTCTTGTGCATCAGCTTCACTGTGACCACTGCTGTTCCGCCCGGTGAAAGGCTGTGGAGCAGGCCGGTGACCAGCTTCGCCATCAGCTTGGGACTCCAGCTCATATCACAGACCAGCAGATCAAATTCATTATCCCGGAATTTGACTTCCCCGGCATTTTTGCGCAGGATCTTCAGTCCGGGCAGATTGCGGAGCGACTCATGCATCAGCGCAGGATCAACCGCCGTTACCTTGAGACCGCGTTCCAGCAGGAATGAGGTCCATCCGCCGGGTGAAGCACCAATATCAACAGCATTGCGGAAGTTTGAGAACGGAATGGCAAATTCCTTCTCCGCCTCCATCAGCTTGAATTTTGCCCGCGAGATCTGTCCGTCTTCCTTGCGGAAACGGATCATGCCGCCGTTCCAGCTGGACAGATTGTCCTCAGGCCGGGACACCCCGGCATACAGCGCATCTCCGTCCGCATAGACGGAAATCACCCAGGCAGGGTCCTGTACGGTGAAATCAGCCTCCAGGCTCTGCAGCCGCTCCTGCAGCCACTCGCGCAGCTCACCAGGGCTGTCCTGCCAGAACGAGGCTGCTCCCTTGCGGACATGCAGCGACACCTTCTCACCTTCCAGTTCACTGCGGCGGCTTAAATATACGGCCAACCGGTCCAGCGCCGAGAGATCTCCCTGATCCTGAAACTGTACCGGCTGAATATGCCGCAGGAAGATCGGCAGATTCGCGCTAAGCACCCGTGATACCTCTTCCGGTTCACCTTCCAGCGTGGCCAGGAAAATCTCCCCCGGCAGCAGCAGCGTGCTTTTCACCGCCCCGAACAGGCGGCGAAGCTCTTCCTGAGCGTATGGGGCAAAGCCGTGATTGGCCGTGCAGATATAACGTGAAAGAATCTTTTCTTCCGGAGCAGCAGCCTGCTCTCCGGTTGTTTGTGTTAAATCGTTCAAATCATCTGCCTCCAGGTCTGATTTTAATCCAGGGACGACCGTTATCCCATTCAACATCGACGGGAATATCAAAAGTAGCCAAGATCATATCTTTCGTTAACACTTCTTCTTTGGGGCCTGAGCCCGCCAGCTTTCCGTCACGGATCAGCGCCACATGGGAGAAAAGCGGTACGATTTCCTCAACATGATGCGTGACATAGACTACCGAAACATTGCGCTGCTTCAGCTTATCAATCTCCGCAAGCATTTTCTCACGTTCGTACAGATCAAGTCCGGCACAAGGCTCGTCCATGATGAGCAGCTTAGGGTTGGCCATCAGGCATCTCGCCAGCATTGCCTTTTTGCGTTCACCCTGAGACAGGGTACCGAACGGATGATAGGCCAGCTCGCCCAGATTCATCTCTTCAAGCAGCATAACCGCCTGCTCTTGTACCTGCTGCGGAATCGCCTGATAGAAGCGAAGATAGGCATAGGCGCCGGTGGCAACCACTTCCCATACAGGATCGCTGAGCGACAGCTTTTCCATCAGCGAAGGGCCGATGTAACCAATCTCCTTGCGTACCTCACGCAGATCGCACTGGCCGTATTTATAACCGAGCACCTCAACGGAGCCGCTGCTCGGGAACAAATATCCGGTAATCATCTCCAGAATAGTAGTCTTTCCGGAACCGTTGCGCCCAAGAATGACCCAGTTCTCGCCCTGCTTCATTTCCAGTGATACATCATCAAGAATCAGGCTTTGTTCTCTCCGCAGCGTTAGATGTTGTAATGATATCATTTATGAGGTCACTCTCCTTATGTATTCCAGCATCCGTTCTACAGAGCCCATTGAATAATAGATTTCCGGTTCAGCAATCCGGTCAGCAGGGGCTACCAGAAGTGCAGGAACGCTGGATATACGGTACTGGCTGACCAGACCCGGCAGCAAATTTATATTAGCCTCAGCTATAACTAGTTCGGCCGGCAGCAGATGGGACGCAACCTCCAGCATGCGCCGGGCGGCCTTGCAGGTACCGCACAGCGGTGTATGCAGGAATACAACCAAGGGATCACCGGACTGTAGCAGGGCCTTCATCAGCTCCTGCTCGTTCAAGCTCTTAAATTCTGTCATTTGCCGGCCGCTCCTGCAGCGATTCCGGCAAGCACTTCAACACTAATCGGGCCATTATACAATTCGGTTCCCACTGGTCTTGCGGTATAGAGAAGCTCATACATTTCTTTGCGGCCCCAGCTACTGGAGGTATGCAGATAGATTTGGCGCGGAAACAGCCCCTCAAGCACCATACGTCTGCATACCTCATCCCCGCTGTAATCATCAGGCCCCATGTCATAATCGAGCGACAATATATTAACCTCGCACTCACGCAAGAGCAGCAGGCATTCTTCAGTTGTTCTTGCCAGCGTAAAACCCCGCGGCAGCTTGCGGCAATCGTCCATAAATATATTAATCAACGGCTACTCCTCCGCTTCATACCATTTCAGTACGGCTGCAATTTCCTGACGGTGGCTGCCGTCAGGCCCTTTGGCGGTCTCCAAGGCAACAACCGCATGACGGATGGGCTCTGAGAGCAGCAGCTCCCGCAGGCTGTACTCCCCGATATACCCCTCCCCGACCCCGGCATGCCTGTCCCTCCGCAAACCGAAGGGAAATAATGAATCGTTCAGATGAACTGCAGTAAGATTACGCCAATAATCCAGTTCAGTTCCCCACTGCAGCAGCTTCGCTGTCTGGTCCGGATTCCAGATCCCGGCGGCAAAAGCATGGCATGTGTCGAAGCAGAACCCGATCTTCTCCGGAAAGCGGCTAAGCTCACGGACTTTGACCAGTTCTTCCAGTGTCATGCCTTCACTTCCGTGATTACCGGCCTGATTCTCAATCAGCAGCTTTGCCCGGCCATCCCAGGAGCTAAGGGTATCATTCATACATTGTATAATATTTTGGTAGCCTTGTAACGGCTCCATTCCGGCAAAATGTCCAAAATGCACTACAATACCAAGCGAGCCGCAAGCCTCAGCAATCTCCAGATCATTGCGCAGTGACGCCACCATTACCGATCTGGATGCAGCACCAGTTGTATCAGCCGCCATATTAGTCGGATAAGGGGTGTGGGCAATGGAGACCATATTGTGCTTGCGGCAAAAGGCGGCGCAGTCCTCCGCATCCCGCCTATCAAGCGGTTTCGGCTTCAGACTGCGCGGATTTTTCGGAAAATATTGAAAGCATGCCGCACCGCTCTCCCAGGCAAAACGGGCCGCTCGGCCGTATCCGCCGCGGATGCTGACATGAGCCCCGATTTTGGGGCTACCCTTCATGCTGGCAGTCCGGGCAATAGAACACCTTGCGTCCGGTCAGCTCTGTTTTGACAATGGTTCCCCCGCCGCGCAGGCATGGTTCGCCTTCCCGGTCATATACTTTACACTGATCATTATACGAGCCGGTAACGGTATCGCCGGCCATAAACGGCATCTCCATGTAGCCGCCGATTTCGGTTGCTTCCGTCAGTACTTTGCGCATACTCTCGTATAAGCGGGTGACGGCCTCCGGCGACAGATTCTGCACCAGCGTGGAAGGCAGCAGTCTGGCTTCAAAAGCAATCTCATCCGCGTAGCAGTTGCCGATACCGGCCATAACCTGCTGATTCACAAGCAGACTTTTTAGCGCCCCTCTCCGGCCCTTCAGCAGCGCAGCGAATCGCTCCGCGGTCATCCGGCGGTCCAGCAGCTCAGGTCCCAGCTTGCCCATGGCCGCTTCACTTTCCTTCACCGACAACAGATGCAGGTAACCCAGACGCAGCCCCATGAAGTATAGAATATGGTCACCAAATGCCAATTCCACCTGTGTGCTCCGTTCAGGACGCTCCTCTTCCGTGCCGTAATACAATATGCCGCCCAGCATCAGGTGAAGCAGTAATCTGCGCCCGTCATGCAGGTGGAACAGAATATGCTTCGCCCGGCGTTCCACAAAAACGATACGGGCACCCAGTAATGCGTTCTTAAAGTCCCCGGCCTCCATGTTGATGGTTTTCTCTCTGTTCACGGTCACACCTGTAATCGGAACATTTATAAGATGCTGACTGAGCAGCTTTCTGTAATTCTCCATTTCCGGCAGTTCCGGCATTGTTCATCGTCCCTTCTAGGTTGGTAAAAAACTCACACCTTTGCCATTATACACCGAGCATCGATATAAGTTCAGCTAAATCGCTGCAAATTACATCCGGTGTCACGCCGGTGACCGTCTTATAGTGTTCAAGATTGTCCTGTGTAGTCAAGCCTGTCAGCACAAGGATCGTCCGGCAGCCCGCATTGGCCCCCGCTGAAATATCCGTCCGCATGTTATCGCCGACCACAACAGCCTCATGCTGCTTAATACCCAGCATCGACACGGCATAATTGATCAGGTATGATTCCGGTTTGCCGATAACTACTGGCGACACACCGCTTGCAGCTTCGATGGCAGCACCAAGCGTTCCCGCCCCCGGCATTACTCCGTCATCCGACGGCAGCATCAGATCCGGATTGGTCAGCACAAATTTCGCTCCGCCCATGATCCAGCGTGAAGCCTGTGCCAGTGAATCATATGTAAAAGATCTGTAGATGCCCTGTACAACATATTGCGGGTCATCTGTGACAATCGTCAAGCCAGCTGCGGTGCAGGCTTCGATAAGGCCCTCTTCTCCAAGTATCGCCACCCTTGCTTCCGGTGATTCCTCAGCGATATAGCGTGCAGCTGCCAGCGAGGAAGTGCAGACTTCCTCCGCCTTGGCTTCAATGCCCATTCCGCTCAGATGTGCGGCTACATTAGCGGGTGTCCGCGAAGAATTGTTCGTTACGAACAAAAAAGGTACACCTGCCGCACGAAGCCCTGTTATCAATTTATCAGCGCCGGGGATCATCCGGCCACCGTGAAATAAAGTTCCGTCCAGATCAATGAGTAAGCCTCCGAAATCCTTCATAATCCCCCTCCAGTTCCTCCGGATATTTAATTAATGCTATTAATAAGTAATCTCATTAATTTTAAAAAACAGCTTTTATTACCGCTCTAATTTCAGCTGTGCCGTTACAGAACACAGGCTTATATGTTGTTAAGAGGCAGGATAATCCGTCCTCATTTCGCCATATTCTCCCCTGCTTCTTAGGTTTACCAAGGTTGTTTTAATTAAAATTTAACATACTTAGTCGAACGATAGCGAACCGCTGCAGAGCCGGGCTATTTTTGACACTCCCCTGTCATTTCCTGCGCTTTCCCGGAAAATAATTTGATTTCCTCAGCCATTTCCCCGGGGATTTCCCAGCTTCTCTGCTTACTTTCTCCGGTATACAGGGAAGGTGCAGAACTCTTCCGCAAGCAGGGTTTGAGGGAAGATCGCCTGTGCTTCTTCCAGTAATGGAGTCAGCTCCTCCTGTGAAACGTAACGCGAACTGAAGTGAGTCAGCAACAGTTCACGGCCTTCCGCTTCCCGGGCCAGTTCTGCCGCCTGGACAGCAGTGCTGTGGTGATATTGGTAAGCCATCTCCGCCAGATCATGGGCAAAGGTTGCTTCATGGATAATCAGATCAGCCTCCTGCGCCAGCGGCAGACTCCCCGGGCAGGGTCTGGTATCCCCAAGTATGGTTACGATGCGCCCTTTTTTGGGCTCATGGACCACTTCGGAAGCCCGGATTACTACTCCGCTCTCCGTAGTCACATCTTCGCCCTTCTTGAGCTTGCCATATAACGGGCCAGGCTTAAGTCCATAGCTCTGGAGCAGCTCCGTGTTCAGACTGCCCGGGCTGTCTTTCTCGGTTACCCGGTATCCATAGCTGTCAATCCGGTGCTCCAGCAGACCCGCCTCAACCTTAAAGGTTTCATCCTCAAATACCAGCCCGCCGGTATGCTCCACAATCTCAAGCTTGTAAGGCATGCGTGATTGGCTTACGGACAAGGAAACATCCAGGAAAGCCTTCAGTCCCGGAGGACCATACACTGTCAGCGGAGCCGTACCGCCCTGATACCCCCGGCTGGACAGCAGCCCCGGCAAGCCGAAAAGATGATCACCATGCAAATGGGTAATAAACAGCTTCTCCAGCTTGCCCAGCCGCAGCGGTGAACGCAGCACCTGATGCTGTGTCCCTTCTCCGCAATCGAACATCCAGAAGCTGCGGCGTTCCTCCATCAGTCTGAGGGCAATCGAGGTTACATTGCGCTGCAGTGTGGGAACACCGGCATTCGTGCCGAGAAAATAAATTTCCATCCTAAATCCTCCTTTCCTTTTTTTTCGAATGAACACGCGGCCTTTGCCGCTGCATCTCTGAAATGAATTTTACCCTTTTTGGGAGAGGAAATCATCTTTACCTGTATCCTTCCCCAAATAACTTCATGCTCCAGCAAAAAACCTCCCTGTACGGGAGGTCCGCTAGGAAGGGGTTCTCCCCCTTCCGATCAGTTGTGTATCCTCAAGAGAGTCTATAGCTTCTCCACATTAAAATACTGTGCTTCCGGATGGGCAAAGACCATTGCCGATACTGAAGCTTCCGGCTCCATCATGAAGCCTTCAGTCAGATGAACGCCGATATCCTCCGGAGAGAGGAGCTTAAACAGCGGCCCCTGATCCTCAAGATCCGGACAAGCCGGATAACCGAAGGATACGCGGATTCCCTGGTAGCGTGCACCATGTCTCTGCTTCATGGTCATATCGGCAGGATCAGGGAAGCCCCAGGTATCCCGCATCATATGATGGACCCGCTCGGCCAGGCCTTCGGCAACCTCCAGCGCCACGGCCTGCAAGGCATGGGAGCGGAGATAGTCGCCTTTTTCCTTCAGCTCTGTCGACATTTCACGGACCCCATGGCCCGCGGTCACGACCAGGAACCCGACGTAGTCCATGATGCCGCTGTCCACCGATTTCAGGAAATCGGCGAGGCAAAGGTAAGGCTCAACGTTCTGCCGCGGAAACGTAAAGGTATGCAGAATGTTGGCGGTGTTCTGCGGATCGTAGATCAGAATATCATTGCCCCGGGATTGTGCCGGAAAGAACTGGTACATCGCATGCGGCGTAATCGTACCTTCAAGAATTGCCTGATGCAGAATATCGTCCACCGTTTCCTTAAGCTCTACCGTACGCGGATCCCCGGCCGCAAGCTGGGCTTCCACTGAACCGCGCAGACCCAGGTGATGGCCAAGCAGCATCTGCATATTCACATAAGGAACAATATGGCCCAGCGGATAGCTGCGCAGTACATGGCGTTCCAGATCCGGCGGGGTGAACACAGGCGCGTCTGCTGAGATCTTCGAACGGACAGCCCGGGTCAGGACCGGAAGCTCCTGCTGCGGAGCCACAGCGACAGCCGCCTCTGCTTCCTGGCGCACTTCTTCCTCAATCTTGACCCGTTCCTCCGGATTCATCAGCCGGTTAGCGATATCCAATCCATCCATAGCATCCTTGGCGTACAGGACAAGGCCATCATATTCCGGGCGGATGCGTGTTTTGGTGAATTTACGTGTCAGCGCCGCACCGCCTACCATAATCGGCACATCAATTCCTGCAGAACGCAGATCCTGAGCGGTTGTAACCATCTGCTGCGCTGATTTGACCAAGAGGCCCGAGAGCCCGATCGCATCGGCCTTTTCCCGCCGGAATGCTTCAATGATATTCTCCGGTGGTACCTTTATACCCAGATTGATGATCTCATAACCGTTGTTGGACAGGATAATCTCCACCAGATTTTTGCCGATATCATGCACATCCCCTTTGACGGTGGCCAGCATAATCTTCCCCTTCACAGAGGTCTCATCCTTCTGCATAAATTGCTCCAGATGTCCGACAGAAGCCTTCATCACTTCAGCGCTTTGCAGCACCTCAGCGACGATCAATTCATTGTTATTAAACAGTCTGCCAACCTCAGACATTCCGGCCATCAGCGGACCATTAATGATCTCTAGCGGGCCGCTTTTCGTCAAGGCTTCATTCAGGTCAGGAATCAAACCTTCCTTGGTACCTTCTACAACGTAAGAGGCGAGCCGTTCCTCCAGTGAAAGATTGGATATCTTCTCTTTCTTCTCCACTTTCTTCTCACGAAAAGCAGCAACGAACGCCGCCAGCGTCTCGTCATTGGTGTTGTAGATCAATTCCTCGGCCAGATGGCGCTCTTCTTCCGGAATGGAGGCATACCGTTCAACCTTCTCCGTATTTACAATCGCATAATCCAGTCCGGCCTTGGTGCATTCATACAGAAAGACTGAGTTCAGGACCTCGCGTCCAGCTTCCGGAAGCCCGAACGAAACGTTACTGATCCCCAGAATCGTATGCACTGCAGGTAAAGCTTCCTTGATCAGGCGGATGCCATCAATCGTTTCTTTGGCGGAGCCGATATACTGCTCATCTCCGGTACCCACAGGAAACACTAGCGTATCAAAGATCAGATCCTCTGCAGCCAGTCCGTACTTGTTCACCAGCAGATCATAGGAGCGTTTGGCAACCTCTAGCTTGTCTGACGCTTTGATCGCCTGTCCGGTTTCATCAATCGTCCCAACGACAATTGCCGCCCCGTATTTATGGATCAGCGGAGTTACCAGCTCGAACTTTTCTTCACCATCTTCAAGGTTAATGGAGTTAATAATCACCTTTCCCTGGCAATATTGCAGCGCAAGATCGATCACCTTGGGATCGGTGGTATCGATCATCAGCGGAACCTTTACCTTTTTGACTACCAGTTCCAGAAATTGCTTAATGTCTTCGCTCTCATCGCGGTCCGGGTCCTGCACACAGACATCGATCACCTGCGCACCGCTCTTAACCTGAGCACGGGCTATTTCCGAAGCTTCCTCATATTTGCCTTCCACGATCAGACGTTTGAATTTCCGCGAGCCCAGCACGTTCGTGCGTTCACCGACCATGTAAGGACGATTGTCACTCTCTACATACACAGGCTCAATCCCTGACAATGCCGGAGGGTGAGATCCATCCAGCTTGCGGGGTTCGTAGGTAGTTAGCAGCTCGGCCATTGCCCGGATATGATCCGGAGTTGTTCCGCAGCAGCCCCCGGCGATGTTCAGCCAGCCCTTTTCAGCAAAGCCTGCCAGCTTACGGGCCAGCGAATCCGGAGATTCGTGATAGTTCCCGTTCTCATCCGGTAATCCGGCATTCGGATAACAGCTCACAGCCGCCGAAGAAATCGCTGACAGTGAGCGGATATGATCGCGCATGAACTCCGGTCCTGTCGCACAGTTAAGTCCGATGGAGATCGGCTTCAGGTGCTCAAGCGAGATGTAAAAGGCTTCAATATTCTGACCCGCCAGGGTTGTTCCCATGGGTTCAATCGTTCCCGAGATCATAACAGGCAGTGTAATTCCCGTCTGCTCAAAAGCATTTTTGATCCCGATACTGCCTGCCTTCACATTTAATGTATCCTGGGAAGTCTCCAGCAGCAGAGCATCCACTTTCCCGTCAATAAGTGCAACAGCCTGCTCCTGATAGCTGCTAACCAGCTCTTGAAAAGTCACACCTCCGGTCACGGAGAGCGTCTTCGTGGTTGGCCCCATTGCGCCGATCACATAACGGGGATGTTCAGGCGTATCGTATTTGTCTACGGCGTTCCGGGCAAGTCTTGCTGCCTCCAGATTAATCTCCCGTGCCCGCTGAGGAATATCATATTCAGCAAGCACCACAGAAGTCGCCCCAAATGTGTTTGTCTCGATTAGATCCGCGCCGGCTTCAAGATATTTCTCATGAATATCCTGAATCACCTCAGGACGAGTAAGCACCAGCATTTCATTACAGCCATCCAAGTCTTCTCCGCCAAAATCCTCACCGGTAAGGGGCACTTGTTGAATCATTGTACCCATTGCTCCATCTAAAATCAGTATGCGCTGCTGCAAGCTTTCAGCAAGTGTATATTTAGCCACTTCATATCCCCCCAGAAAAACGTTAGAGTAAGTTTAGCAGAATAAAGCAAAATCGGAAAGCCTTCCTTTCCACTCTGCATAATTGTTATTATTTGTAGGCTATCCTCTTGAACATTATCAAGGTAATACAGTGAGTTCTTTACTCGGCATGGAATGCTGTGTGCGGGCCGTTACATGCGATGTAACGCTATATTCGCCCTCTTGAGCAAAGCTGCCTTCAGCCTCATATGTACCGCTCCCGGAGGATGTTCCTTTCAGCTCCAGCTTTATAGATCCATCGTTTGTGTTCACGATTTCAAAGAGCACTTCTTTGGCATCATCTACCGCTTCACCCGCCTGCGTCACCACCGCTTTAAAGCTCACCGGCTCATTTACCTTGCCTTGCTCCGGACTCCAGCTCAGCTCGACCTTAATGGGCTCCATAGAGACATTGTCTGCAGCGTGCATATGGTTATGCTCTGCACTGTTTTCGGAACATCCTCCTAGTGTTGACATCATAACAATAAATAATATTGCAATGAACTGCTTAGGTTTGATCATCGGGCATCCTCCAGTCGGATAGTCGGGTTCCTTATGAAGCTTACAGCGCGAGTAATCCATTCTTTCTCTATTATACACATATGTTTAACGTGTGACCTGGCATAAACCAATATAAAAAGAGTAATCATTTTTGCTGCCTATGGACATTAACTAGCCATTTTTATCACTCAATATAAAGCGTTGGAAATCATTGTAGTGATTTTTTTGTGATTTCATTATCCAAAATCACATAACAAAATTCAGATCCAATTCATCTTCTTCTATATAAGTGCTAAATCTTCGGGATCCTCCCCGTCAACCTCAGCACCTCCAACTTTCGCTGCAATTCCAACTGCCACTCATGATCATGTGTCACACTCGCCAGTCTAGACTGGTTATCGATCATCAGGCAGTCCCAGCAATACTTGGCATTCTCTCGCAGGCAATACTGCAACTCCTTGGCCTCCTCCAGTGTAAGGGGACCAGCCATGTTAATATGAAAGATTTCTGCCAATCGTAAATGTACGGGCAACATCTTAATCACTCCCTGTATTATCTTCCTAATACATTGTATGCGAAGTGTATCAGAATGTTGATTCATGTATGAGCTAGTTGATACATTTATTTTGCTGCTGTATACTTCTGGTAAAGGAGGTTTGTCCGTGATCGTTAATCATGTCAAAGAGATAATGGATCAGCAAAGGAAGACCATCCGGGGAGTCGCTCGGGAAACGGGGCTTGCCATAAATACAGTTTCGGGGCTATATCACGATACCTCCAAGAGAGTGGATGTGGAGACGCTGGACAAGCTCTGCAAGCTTTTGAAGGTCAACATCGGAGAATTACTTGAATACATAGAAGATGAAGAATCCCCGACGGTTTAGTCCGTCGGGGATTTATTATGTAGGTCATTGCCTCACTTTAATGAAGCTTCTTTTAATATCGTTCCCAGCTCAGTCGTGTACTTGGTTAACCGCAGGCTGATCTCTGACCTCATCACATCACGCGTCAGCCCGAATCGCTCTTGGTAACCGCGGTAAAAGATTTTGTAGTACGAGATAAAGTCATCTTGCTCATCAGCTATAAACCGTACATTCCGCTGCTTCAGTTCCTTTTGCAGTTGGTAGGTGTCCTTCATCACTTGGTTTTGGATATACCGTCCGGTCATCAAGTACATCTTGCTGAGCACATTTCCCGACTGCTCTATTTCCTTAATGCTCTTATCGACCATTGTATCTATGTAAGGCAGCAAAATGAGATCCCGGACCATAGTACGTTCCAAGGTTGTGAGCATCTTACTGCCGCTATCCTCTTCCTGTCGCTGCTGCTCATACTGCTCCACATGATCGGTTAATAGCATCTTATTTTGCCATCGATTATTGCCGTCCAATTTAGTCACTGTGACCACTCCTTAATGGTAAAGCCAATAATCTATGTTATTCCCATCCTTGCCCCTGTGTACGCCCTGCTGCGGCGAAATATCATAAGGTATGTCCCTTTCCCACCCCGTGATAATAAAGGCTGTCTCTATGGGCTCTGTCGTGTTCCATTGTATGTAATTTTCTGCGGCCAGAGCCTTGAATCCCTTGTAGATATCCGCAGGGCGTCGACCGCTCAATCTCCCCAACTCCTTGATGTTAGGCATTCGTTTAAAATGGTACTGGAACTGAAATATGATCCGTAGCAGCTTCCGGGGAGTGTCCTCAAGCACGGCGCAGCACCTTAAGCGCCCGCGGAGAGCTCTCCTTTCGTTCAATGTATCCCTTCTCCTCCAGTTTCTCAATATAACGGAATGTCGTTGAAACCGAGGACAGACCCATTTCTACGCCTATCTCCCTGATTGTCGGTGAATACTTTAATTGATCATATAGGCTAATAATCGCATTGAGTGCATCCTGTTCTCTTTTGGTTAATTCCATCATGCTACAACACCCCTCTTTACAAGTCGCCAAGCGAGGATATTATCAGCAAGGAATACCCGCGGAGCATCGGAAGTCAGACAAGTCGCTCGAATGCGACCGTCACGGATACCAAGGATCTCAATCTTGCGTTGTGTGATCTTACCGTCTTTCGCCTGATAAACGATTTCTACTGTCTGCCCGATGCCCATTTTCATGATGATCGCCTCCTAAAATAAGAACGTTTGTTTGTATTATATGTCCAATGCTCAATATTTAGCAATGGAGTGATTTCCCAAACAACAAAAAAGAACCTATTTTCCATTATCGGAAAATAGGTTCTCGCTACCATGTCAAACAGATATGTACTCACACACGAGAAGGGTTATGTACTTTTAATAATTGCACTAAAAAATCGCCTTTAATTATTCCGTCTTCATTCGGTTCTTTGTCTCTCTCTGCAAATTGTACAAATCCATTTTGAGTATAAAATTCTAATAAACGAGGTTCATTCTCACATTCGATATAAACGATTTTCCCACCGAGATAGAATTGTGCAGCCGCTATTCTATCCAATGCCATCTTTAGTAATTCAGCACCCGACAACTGTTCATTTAATTTATCGGTAAAGTTTTTTCCTAACTGCGCTATTAAAGGCGCCGGGATAACATATCCTTTGTTTGAGGTATCACGAGTCCCAAATTTACTTATTCTCTTCCGTAATGATTTGGATAATCCTGAATCTTTAACGGATATCGACTTAGTGGTAAGGGAATAATAACCCGCAAGACGAACTTCTTGTTTATACTGTAAGAAAACCAGTTGAGTCTGCGTAATGCTCTGCTTAGCAAATTCAATTGCTCGGCTTTTTAGAAAATATTCTACATCTTCGCCTTTAGGACATGAAAAATCAGAGAGGATTTGTTTTGTTTGCTCCTCTCCTAATTGTTGTATCATATCAAGCAAGGGGACTTCGACGAAGCCTTTCATTATCGCGGTTTAAATATCTCCTTAATTTTATCTCCTCTTATTTCACTATGCGCTTTAGAATAAGAAACTTTTTTGCTCCGTTTCCCGTCCGCATTTTCAAGCGCTGAAATCAACTGTTGGCTTCCTTTTTTATCCCTGATGACAATATTTTGTGTGATACTGCTAGTCGCCATAACTGTTGACCTCCTTTCTGTCGTTAGTTATTATATGCAGCATCCCTTGCTTTATGTACCTTATTATAGCTTCACTACGCTGAAAGTAAACAGGATATGCCACTAAATTTGACTATTTTGTGAAGGGCGAATTATCCATAACTGTATGTAGTAGAACGATGTATTAAAAAATCAATATATAGATAAACTAATTTTAAGTAATCCGAACTCCTCCTTCTAACTTAGAGTATACATAATCGCGCCTCCAATTCCCAATTACCATGAACAGCTAAAATAGTTACCGGATCTATAGCTTCGTTCATCTTACAGGGTTGTTTAATTAAAGAATCTTCGACAAGTAAGAATAAAAACCCTTTTTGTAGCAACTTGAATTAATTCGTATTTATAAATATAGGGCAAACACTAGACAAGTTAACAACCACGAGAACAAGAAAATGCCACCAGCCGAAGCCAGTGGGCAGAATGAGATTCATTGCATTTTATGTATGATATTATGCCAGCAACATCCTAAACTCAAACTCTCCACGAAGATAATAAGCATCTGCGATCTTCACGCTTTCCCTACTCCATTTCCGGACCGGTCCACCATAATCAACAATGCAGCCAGCCAGATCCCCACAGGTCTCAAATATGGTAACCCGTTTCTGGCTTAATGCAGCAGCAAGAAATTCCGCATCTGTTTTTAATACTTTGTATGCATTACTCAAAAATAATTCACTCCCAAAAAAGAATGTTAATAGAACTATTCCTAAAACAATAACTCCTACTATCATCATCACAATCCCTTTTCTGTTTTTCAAATAGTAATATCCCCCAATAGATAAAAGCGCCCCACCCATCATTGCCATGATTACTGATTGTCTCTGATCCCCACCATCATAATCATCAGTTAATAAAGATATGCCTAGAATAATAGCTGCTGCACTTAAATGGACACCCAAGGCTCTTAAGGTTTTTTTCATCGTTACACTCCTTAAGATAAACTACCCACCCCACTGTATAGTATCGGTGATTACGTATTACCCCAATATAATCCATTTTCCACATTATGTATGTGACGATTAGGAAAATTTTCCTGAACGCAAAGAAATACCATACCCTTACCGGCAGGGTACGGTGCTTCCGTTGCCTTTATATTACCGGATGCTATTGTGTCTGTAAACGACAAAAAAAGCCCACCAGCTGGAGCCAGTGGGCAGTTATTACTGTTTTGTCAGAACTGTCGCTTTGTATTTGAGATACGCATTTTCAATCGCAGCACGGATTTCCTCTTTAGAAACCTTAATACCTCGCACATTCAACTGATCAGAAGCATACGCCAAAGCCTGCTGTAGCTTATCCTCCCCGCCCAATTCCTTGTAGACCGTCTGTGCATAGGCGAATCCCTCCGTGGCAATCTTATGCAGCAGCTCCCGCTGAGACACCGACAGCTTAGCATCAAACCAAGTATCTGCCTTTACCTGTAGTAGTGCTACTGCCCGCAGGATCACTGCGGCCAAAATGCCGACAACGGCCAGCACAACGGTTGTGATGTACGGCTGGGCTTGATCAATTACAGTTTGCATATTAAACCTCTCCTATTCTTTGGGCATTCCTGCAGCTGCCCGCAGGTGATTTGCCGTATTGTTGTAATAAGCCATTGCCGTCTTATCGCCCTTCACCTTTGCCGCAGTCCAGCCCGGTGAAAGCCACCTAAACACGAGCTCCTGGACGTTGCTCTTAGGCAGTTGTGTGAACGGTGCTAACGATCCTGGTTGTAAGGGTATCCTAGCAGCCAGCCGCAGGTTATTCGCCAGGTTGTGCAAATGTAGGGCGCCCGCCGAGTCGCCAGCCTTCCTGGCTGCGTACCATGCCGGAGATACATGCTCATCAATAAGTATCTGAGCGACATTGGCTGGCAGCTGCACAGCAGCAGGAGCAACGATTACGGTAGGTTCCCACTGCATTTCTTTGACCACGTCATACAGCAGATCCTTGAGCGTCTTGCCGGCAGTCTTCAACGCCTGGTCAATATCACTTTTACGTGTTGGGTCCAGCTGCTTGTGCGATGGAATATGCGTAAGAGGGTTCAGCCCCCACTTGTCACAGCAATAAGCCAGATACCACACTATGCGGTTGTATGCTTCGGTAAAGTCGATCTCTCCGCCGAAACACAGCTCCACACCCAGTGCGATGTCATTGGCGTCATCACCGTATAACTTATTATCCGCGGTCACGTTGTAGATCACATGCCAAGCTTTCTCGGCCGGATCCGTCCCAGTTCCTGTCGGGATAATCTCCAGGATCTTCGTGTCGTCAATAAAAACTTGAGCTGAGGCAGAACGGTCCTTCAGGTTTTGGAAATAGGTGAAATGATTATCCGCTGTTGCCCCGGGGTTTCCGGTATCATGAGCAACTAAAAAGCCCGGCGTGCCGGATACTAACCGGGTGCCGGGCCGAACGTTTTGGCGCTTGTCAATGTAACGCCGTTCGATGGAGTATTTATCTTTGATCATTTTCTTCAATATCCCCCTCTCGCTTTACTGCCGGAAAGGACAAGAACAAGTCCTGCCGCTTGGTGTACATAAGCACCGTCAAGATTACGAGTCCCAGAGTAGTGCCGACCTGAGCAGTTGCCCATGCTTGAGATTTAAGAGCCGCGAATACAGAATCACCGGCAGTTACATCACTAAAGCGAATCCAGAAGGCCACAGCCATTTTCACCGTATAGGCTCCCAAAAAGAAGAACGCCGCCAACATGAACAGGCTCACCACCCGGGCGCGGAATCTTTTCCGGAAGTATAAAAAAAGCGCAGCTATAAGCAACAGCGCACAGATAAACGATATTCCATAAGCAATCAGCAGTAAGATATCAATGCCCCCCATGATTAACACCTCGATCATAAATTAAGAATTCGGCAAAGCCATTATTCCGAATCTCTTCCTGGATCTCTTTGGACGCATCTTTATAACGCCGTATTGAGACCGTGACCCGGCCGGATGCTCTATTCAGCTCCTGCTCTTTTTCTCTATGCCGGGGTGATAGCCGTTTGATCCAATTACTCAGCACGTTATCCTCCCCTATCCTCATCATTGCCGCTGCTGGCAGCATGATCAATTTTGAGCCTTTGCAGCACTTCGAGTGTCGGAGCCATAAAGTCGGCCCGCTCTTTATCTAGGATCGCCTGCAGCCGATCCCGGTCTTCTTCCGCTCGATCGAGAAGCTCCCGCGGCACCAAATCACCACGGGAAATTGCCCTCAGAAAGTAAATTACGATGAAGAGCAGGACCAGCGCTACAATGTAGGCCAGGCCGTACCTATCCGCCAGCGGCAGCAGTTCCTTGATATTCGTTACATCAGTGCTATTCATTCCCCCGCGCTCCCTTCTCTCTCTATTTAATTGGTACGCTTAAATCTGCTTCCACCTTAGCGTCTGCTGCCTTCTTGCGGGCTTCGTCTAGTGCCGCCAGCGCTTCACCGATCTGCATGTCGATCTGCTGAAGCAGCTCATGCTGCCGGCCGGGATGTGAGTTGACAAGGAGCAATACAACTTCCACCGCCTCCTGCACTGGATGAGTGAGGTCAATGGATACATCGAGCTTGGTTACTTTAGCCAGAGGGATCACCTCCTTTCAAGGGAATAAAAAAGAGCCTTGCCGGAAGCAAGACTCTTTTCAATAAATAATTATTTTAGAAGCTCGGCAATCTTTGCATCGATATCAACCAACTGTTTGTTGTAAGTAACCAATTCGGCTTTCATCTGTTCGATCTGCTGTTTAAGAGATTCTACTAACTGCAGCTGCTGTTGCCCCAGCGTGCCATTGTTGGCAAGCTCTTTAGCCAGCTGCTCATGCGTTGGTATCACATCCGATTGGATGTTTTGAATACCAGCTTCTCTTTTTGCAATCTCTCTAACAATTTGATCTCTCTGGCTGTTTAGATTTAACAGCAGTGCTGATTTTGGTGTAACACTTGTATTTTCATTCTCGCTCATAATTATTTTCTTTCCTTCCACTGTCAGCTCTACGCCTGCTGCCTGCGATACGGCCCGTACAGGAGCATAGGCTGAACCATTTATAATGCCTGCCTCTGCGATTGATTTACCGCCCTGCACCACGGTGTAAATCCCTGTTACTTTTTTTCCGATTATCCCTACCGAATCTGCAAAAGCTGAAGCACTAGCAAATATCAGTACCCCGACGATAACCCCTACGAAAAATTTCTTCAAAATTATCAAACCTCCCAATCTTTTTACCCAATAATACCATACGCTAGGAGATTAAGGAGGCTTGTTTTGTCTATCAAACCCACGGTTCACTTGCGAGATAAGTCCAAATAGCATCTACAGATGACTGGAGCGATGAAATTTGAGATTGAAGATTTGAAAGCTCGGATTGCAGCGTAGTTAGAGAAGATTGACTGTACAAACTGCTCCATGATGTGATTCTTACATAACCGCTTGTCGCAAAGAGATCGACATTCTGTCCTGATATGGTCGCATTTCCAAACGCACTCAATGCTAGACCAACCCCGGGAGAGTTATATATAGTAGATTCATTTCCATTGGCTAAGAACCTAATCTTGCTTGCGCCCCCATCATACGCTGGAATCAGAATTCCGCTGTCTGGATCTGCATATACCCCGAACGCAATACTTGACGGATCAATTTCTACACGCGGATATATTCCAGAGTCTGCCGTCCGAATAAGTGAGCCTGTAATTGTCCCGGCTACAATATCCGAATAAGTCATTGTGCTCTCTTCAATTAACCCGGTCAGTGTAATCGACCTCGCCACGACATTCCCGGCCATATCCACCCGGAACGGAGCGCTGTTGAAGTCTGCATGCCCCGAGCTGATCCCGTTCGTGTTGATCTTGGTGATGTTGTTCCCGCTGCCGATCTCCATGGAAACGAAATTACCTAACACCCCCGCAATAACTTCAGCTGATATCCCTCTACCTGTCATGGCCGTTCGTGCCGTGACCCCACCGTCCTCTGTGATGATAATCCCGCGGGATGTCATGACCATTTGCACATTCGGATGATCCACTTCTTGCAGGACGATCCCCCGGCTGTCGTAAATAATCTCGCTCTTGGATGCATTGATATCGATGACAGCCTGCTTAGCAAACTCCTCGAAGGCTGCTGCTCGCACCCGGCCTCCGGACAGGAGATCATTCAAGATCTGCTTGCTGCGCTCCAGATCGGCCAGTACCTGCGTGTCATCCCGCATTTGGTAGTTGGACAGTGTGACCTGGCTGTGCTGCTCCATAGAGAACGGATACTCCGTAATCTCCATCACCCTACAACTCACACGCTGCAACTCCATTTCCGGGTCATACGCATAAACCGTGTCTCCTAGCCCCGCCTGTTGCTCATCTGGATCAATCTTGTAAATGTCCGCCGCGCTGACGCTGATCTCAAACTCCGGCATTTCCCTCTTACGGAGTGCTTCACGGGTAGCGATCAGCAGCTCTTCCGGATCCTCGATGTTTTGGTCGATTAGTTCCCCGTCGTAGAAGGTGTTCACATTGTTGGTCCAATACTGAGCATACGGAGAGATCAGGTAATTGACGACCAGTTTGTTATCGATGATGGCGCCTGGAACAGAATCCAGCAGGCTGCGCTCCTCTGTGGTTAGGAATTCGGCGGACAAACCGATGAACGTCCGGCCGTCTTTCATCTGGCTGAATAGCCGGGTTGTCAGGTTAGAAGCATCATCCTTGAAGCTATCACTGATTATGTTCTTTCGGAACCTGTATTCAAAGCCGTCATTGCTGCCAATCCGCTTGTAAAGGTGGATTACGGTGTTATCCGGCTCGATTTCGCAGCCGTAAAGGTTCACGGCATCCTGCAGGGCTGCCAGTGCCGTGGTCGCTCCCCAGTCCTTAATGTCCCGGAGATCGAAGCTGTCATGCGTGACGAAGGTGTACACGCCGCCGGTTGCTGCGCTGATCTTGTCCAGCAGCACGCTGATGTGGACGCCGTATGCCTCATCAATGTAATCCCCATACGGCATTTTGAAGTCCACCATTTTGAACATGATGTGAGTACAGATGACCTGGGCGCTGATAACCTTGTTGCTGCGATCCCGGGCACGCGACTGGATGATATAAAACTGGCCACGCTCGTCTTGAACGTGGCCTTTTGGGATAATCTTCTCTTTGTAGTCGTCACTGGTCATCGGGACCGTAAAAGATATTTCGTAGTCGCTGTTCAGCCGGCGGCGGCGCTGGACGTCGGTGGATGCGACCAGCAGGCCGGTGGGTGAACGGTTGCGATCGAAAGATTTCAGGTGTTTTTGCATGTTGACACTCCTCTCACTATTGAACCAGGTACCGCTTGTGCTGCTCGCGTTTACGTTCCTCCGTGATTCGAGCATATCTTAGTGTTGTTTGGGGGTCTGAATGACCCATCAATTCCTGCACTGCTACTAGCTCCGCACCATTATTAAGGGTCAATGTAGCGAAGGTATGCCGCAGCACGTGCGGGCTCACTTTATCCTGCAAACCAGCAGCCCGGGCGATGACTGCGATCTCCCTCTGGATGCCTCGCTTGGTCAGGCGCCGGTGCGGCTTCCGCTCAGTCACCATCAGCGCTTCGCAGTCATCTGCCCGCGATTTCAGATATTTCGTCAAATGGTACATTGCCTTGAAACTGAAATACACCTCGCGTTCCTTATTGCCTTTACCAATAACACGGCAGCTCATGGACTGGTGATTGATCGCGTCCCGGTCCATACCATAGACTTCTGACAGCCGGCAGCCAGTAGCATACATGATTTCGATAAATGCCCGCTGCCGGACTGTTTTGCAAGCCTCGCGCAGCATCTCCAGCTCAGGGATCGTCAGCGCCTTAGGCAGCCGCTTCTCCAACTTCGGAGTCTTCAGCTTTGCGGACGGGTCCCTCGGCAGGATTTCTTCCGCAGTCAGCCAGCCGAAGAAGCTTTTCAACACGGACAGCTTCTTGCCGATGGTGCTCATTTTGAGCTTATCAAACTTCCCTAGATAGGCCCGGATGTCTGCCGCTGTGACAGCGTCTGTGCGCTTGCGTACATGGCAGAAGAATATATCTAAGTCTAAGGCGTATCCATCAAGCGTAAGAGGGCTCAACCCTTCTAGCCGCTTCGATGAAAGGAACATACGGACCTTCTCTTCGGCGTCAGGATGTGGTTCGTCTTCTTCAACTCTTTGGATATGGTATTTTGCAACGACTGCTGAAAGGACTGATTTCGTCCGCTCTGCGTTCAGGTCTGGATATGATTCGTATATGACGGCCACGACATCGGACAATAGTTGCTCACTCACATTATTCATGTTGTCCTCCTATTGTTACGAAATTCGTTATCACATCCCCATAATACAATGTTACTATTTACGTAACAATGGGATAATGGTACTATTTTCGTAACAACCATCAGGAGGCGATTAATGTGATTCTTATTAAGCTTGATGACTTGCTAAAGTTAAAAAACATCTCACAGCGTGAGATCGCTAGAAGAACTGGTATTAGGCATCCGACCATAAGTGAGATGTGCCTCAACAAATCAAAGTCATTACCGGTAGAGAACCTGGACAAAATCTGTAGCGAATTGGACTGCGAATTGTCCGATATCATTGAGTACAAAAAAGAGCCGCTGGATTAATCCGGCAGCTCTTTTTTAATGCTCATTTTCAGTTGTCCGGTAGTGCGCAGTATGGTCCTTGATTTTTTTAATAGTAAAAATCCTCCAATCCCTATAGAATGGACATGCGTTGTCATTTTATGGAGAGGAGGAACGATTTTGGAAAAAATAACCGAAATACAGATTCTATGTCTGAATTACAAATGTGTTAAGTGGTTCAGATCGCCTATTTTCTTTGGTGATATGGAAAGTCTAATGTCATCAACGCTTATTGGAAATAAAGCTCAATGTCCTCATTGTGGTCAAATGACACCATGCAATAAAGAAAACATGCGTGTACGATCCGTCGATGGCGGGTTCCGTGGATTAGATACTTTTTAAACTGGCGAAGCCGCTACTCAGAATAGCGGCTTCATTCTACTAAATGAAAGGTTCTCTTTTCCATCTTACGCCATCGGCCATAAAGGAGAACCAGACTCCTGCATTATTCATCTTCACTACCCACTCAACGGGATAAGTCCCATCCTCGCTTCTAGCTGATTCAATCTCTCTTTCGATTTCTTGATCGTTCATGTAAATCGCTCCTTTTTATGGGTCGTTTAGAACATAAAAAGAGCTGCCGATTAACTTATTACGGAGCTCTTTTCACAACGTTTATTCAGTTTGGCTATTGAACAGTATGGTCCGTCTCCCTGACATATCCATAAACGTTGATATATCAGCATTTATTGGCACTTATAAGGGTGAATAATTACTACTGCGCATTAAAATTAGACGTTTACCCAATCCTCAGCCAGCATGTCGGTTTGTGACGCAAGCCATCCGACTACAATCGAACCGTCAGCCGCCTTCATATCGATATGCGAGTTGATCGTTACTACTCCGGTATGATCTCCGCATGAATCGCAATCCTTCAGATGTGTGTACGCCTCATTGCGCAAACGGTCCTTGTCAACCAATGTTCCATGGACCATATAAACAAACATCCCCTTACCGTTCCACCCCGCCCTAGCGACTTTCTTGCCTGCCTTCAATGCTTCTATTGCTTGACCAAAATTCATGGATTACTCCTCCTAAAATAAAATAAAAGAAGCACCCATTATGAGCGCTTCTTCCGGAACTCCTCAATCATCTTCTCTTCTTCAATGAACTCTTTCATTTGTTGGTTAACCCAGGTTGAAATCTTAATACCTTTCTTTCCAGCATATCTACAAAACTCTTCGTAAACTTCTGGATCTAGTGTGATGTTGTGTCTGGACGTAGCCAATACCCCACCTCCTAATGTATAGGAGTATTGTCCAATATCCACCAGTAAAGATCAATACACATCAATACACACTAGTACGCAGTAGGGTCCTACTCTGAATCAAGAATGGATTTAAACCGTAGTTTGTAGTTATCAATCTTTACCTGCAGCAAGATATTATCCTCAAAACAACCTCTATCGTGAATTACTATGCCTTCCGAAAATTCAAAATCTTCTAAGAGTTCAAAGAAAATCTTTTCCAAATCTTCTTTATTCATTGTCTTCAGTCCCTTATTATTAAAGTAAAGGAGATGATTTCTATGACTACACCAGAACATATATTTATGATGAATGATGCTCGTGATATACTTCACAGGGTACAAAATTCTTATCAAAAACTAATTCGAGCCGAAGATATCCCCCGTTCACTATTAAATGATGTAAGGAACTTTTTGAATAACATTGAATCAGCATTAGACTACATAGCATTTGAAGTTTTCAATAAATATTGTTTGATGACAATAACCGATCCAGCAAAAATAGAATCTGCCAAAAGGGCTGTTAATTTCCCACTTCACAAGGAAACTGAGTTTACCAGAAAAATTGATAAGGTATTTCCAGATTTGCGAACAAACAATCCGGATATAATTGATGTTTTTGAGAAGTGCCAACCCTATAATCATCCAGGTGAGTATTGGTTACCTTTATTTAATAAATTAGTGAACAATAATAAACACCGAGAACTGGAAAAGCAAAGAATATCTTCTACATCAACAATTCACAATATGATCGATGCAAATGGAAATACATTCACCAATGTGACATTCCAGGGATTCAGCGCTGATATGAAAATTGATGGTAATGAAGTCAATCTCAGAACGTTTAATAATCATCCTCATATACGTTTTCTTGATGCAACAGTTAGAGTGGATTTTATTTTTAAATCTCTTAATACTCCGGTTCTTCCAGCTCTAACATCAATATACATAGGGGCAAACTCAGTAGTGAATGAGATCAATATGTTATTGAATAAATAGCAATCATTCCATTCAAATTAACAATCCACAGCCTGAATGTACTTGTCAAGAATCTTCAAATGCTCGTATCCCTGCTTCAGATTGTTGTCAGAATTGTCTGACAAGTCAGGCTCAAACATAACCATGTCACGATCTATAACAATTATCTGAGTCTCATCGTAAGCCGTAACACTAATCTTTTGAGTTTTTGTGGGGGTAGTTGCTTCGATAACTGAGTTCGTTATTTTTACATAACAGTTTTCGAAAGTAACTACCTCACCTTGGACGGTTCTTGATATGTTCATTTTCAGCGCCATTCGGCATCCTCCTACAATTTTATTATTTCTACGATGCTGTGATACCCATTTACCGTGCCGGCCGGTGTATCTTCCGACTTTAAAATCAAATTGAATTGCCCTTCACTTGTAACCTCGAAAACATTCGAAAACCGGATATTCTTTTCAGAAACATCGACATCAAAATATCTACTATCGTAGCCAGACCCTCCAGCACTCACCGCAACCCCCGGCGTAGTCACACCCGTTGTATTGATCTCAAGGCGACATGTCCCTCCAGCCGTTAAAGCAACTGTGTTAAGGCTCGTTCTTAGCATATACCTGCCTCTTCCTAACCATATCGCTGATAACTGCTTGATCGTCGTTCCAGCTGCGATGATAGATGATTGAGAGATAGGTGACCATTGGTGCTCTTGAGAATTATTTGTTAAATTCCCGTTCACCGCATATTCAAAGTAAAACGGATACGCTAAGTTGTCGGCATTCGGTACATTACTAAGCGAGACATCGTGGGCTAAGCCTTTGCACTGCACGTAGCTTTCATAATAGCGGAAATTAGCATTGTTGATATTCACGTAACTGTTCTGATTCTCAAGTACGATGCCGATGTGAGTGCCCGTTATGTCGCTATCAAAGTGGAGGTCACTCATGACGATATCTTGTACCCAAGGGTGCATCATGATAGTTGTTCCGGCTTTTTGCAGCTGAAAATGAATGCCATTAAAGCTTGATCGGTATGATTGTGGAGACGTAGGTCCGATATGCCCAAACTCCATTCCCAACGTATATATCCATACGTTATTAAATTTGAGACCGTCAATTTTTTCATTTCGATCAACCAAGAGAGGCAAGCACCCCACGCCTCCGCAGTCGAAATAAACATTACTGAACATACCTATGAATAGATCATTGATCTGGTAATTGCGCTCGAAATGGTAGAACAGCGTATTACTGAGCACAAGGCCCTCCGGATAGTGTGTCCCATTTGCGATTGCATACAGTCCCTTAGTGCCTGTCCGTGACTGTGCTTCATCATTTACAAAGTAAGAGTTTGTTATATTAACTTCTGCAGATTTGTCAGTATAATAAATCCCATTTGCGGCATATGAATTGATTTGGTTAAACGTAGATTTGCGTAGGCATTTGCAATAGGCGAACCACGTATAGTTGTTGGCTACAATATTTTCAATAAAGACATCTTTAATAGATGTGGCGTAGCTCGTATTTTCGCCGTCGATGTAAAATACATGTGTCGTACCGCTTCTGACGTTATTAAGCGTAATATTGATAATTGTTGGTTTTTGCGTACCGGATGCGAAGTAAAATACTCTACTTGTATTTGTAATAATCTCTGCATTTTGGCCGTCAAGGTAGGCATTACTGGGAACGGTAATGATCGAATTAAAATGAAACGATCCTGCATCTTTCGCAAGTGCTACCTTACGGCCTAGATTAAGGAGTATTTGCACAAGTGCTGCGTCATCGCCACCGCTGGGCTTAAGCGTCACTATATCCGCCAACTGCGCACTAACCGCGCCATGCTCCGTGTCCAGCCGTTCCCGCAGCGTTGTATAATCCTCGCGTGCATCAACGATCTCCAGGTTACTTTCGCCGCTACTCGCTACAATATTATCAACACGACCGTCCAGCGTATTAATATTGGTTTCCGCTGTACTGATCCGGCCGCGATGCTCAGTCAGATCCGTTTCGATATCTGCAAAGTTGTCATTATGCCGCTGAAGATTCAACAGATCCAGCGTCTTTGTTATAACTCTCCGTGCAAAAGCCATCTCTTTCTCTCCTCTCTAAAATAGATATTTATATCGATAAATAATCTCCAGCGTAAATGACGGAGATGTGGCGTTGATCGTGAAGGTCGTTGCGCCAGGCGGAAGCTCAAAGAATACCCCATTACTACGGGAATAAGCATTTGCTCCATTCAAGCGCACTGTACATTTGTCTGGATCACAATCAATTTCCAGAACATCATTCGCACCGATGCTGCCAGAGAACGTGAAGCTATGGGTACTGTCACTGATCGACAGGTCTGTGAACGAACCGGTGATACGGATCAACGGGTAAGCCGTTTCAGAACCAATATTGTCGACTGTGACGGTCTGGCCGCTCGCAATAATCGGGAAAGAGGAATCCGAGATATAAAAATAGCCTTCCCCGAAGGAAAGGCCAGCTCCGTATTCATGCTGCTCCGTGTTCTGCACCGACTCCACCCATGGATCATCCATCTTTAAGGGTACACTGATCAACCGGTTGCCTGTCGAAGTATCGAATGACATAGACCCGCGATATTCTGCGATGTACCGCTTATCCGGCCTGTCGTCAAAGATAATAACCAAGGGTCCTCGTCGGATGTTGAACAAAGCTGCCAGCTTCGCCACAGTGCCGTCGTAATCATCACCCATGATAAATAAACCCAGGCCGATTGTCCGGGCCGCGTAGGTGCTGCCAAAGTTCTTGACGCCGTCCCTGCCGGCGATCTTGACCGTGTTCTCCTCTGTATCCGGTAATGCCGGAATTTCCCGGCTCACTAGCAGAATATCCAGCGTCGATAGCCACACCCCATTTACAGACACGTCATTCATCCGGATTTCACTCCCATCGTCTGTAGCCTGCGGGCTGACTTCTCGCGCTCAGTATACAGAATTTCTGTGTCTGCCCGGTCTTCTAAGGTGATTCCATTTACGGACATATCGATGTGATTCTCTACCTTGGTCTCGGACTTTGCAACGGCGGCAGCCCCTCCGAGCAGGTTTGGATTGTCCAAAATACGGAACAAGCCGTTCAGCTGAGTAGTATTGAAGATCGCTTCCTCGCCATGAGCTATGATTGGAACAGGCATCCCAGCAGGACCAGGGATAATGCCGCCGACATCAAAGCTCTGCAACTTCTGTCCAGTGTCCTTGTCAATCCCGTACAGATCGCGAAGCGCCTGATTTCGGGCGGCCAGCCGCTGCATCTCCGCACGGTTGCCCGCGGCAGCAGCTGTGGCGTAAGCGTCCTTGTTGGCATTGTACTCGGCGAGATCCGCATCCTTCTTGGCTGCTTCCTTGGCAGCGCTGATAGCGGACATCTTCGACTGGTACTGTACAATAAAGGCGTCTAGCTCAGTAAGAATCTGAGTGTTGGCAGTGCCGGCGGATGATACCCTGAAATCGGCGATACCCGCTTCGATAACCTTAATATCGTCCGAATAGCTATCGAAGGCCTCCTTCAAATCATCATAATGGGCTTCGGTGGCGTCCTTCTCATCCTCAAATGCCTGAAGTTTAGTATCCTTTTCATTCTGAAGGGCATCCTTCTGCGAAGTGAGTTCCCGCTTCCGAAGCTCCCGCTCATGATCAAGAACGAATTTGTCGCGCTCCTCGATCAATTTCTTCCGCTCTTCCCGGCCTGAATTACCTACAGCAGAGGAAAGCAGATCAATGCGGGCGTTCTTCTTGGCGAGTTCTTCCTCGTAATCCAGGTCCTCATTCGCTTCAGCTTCCTTCGCTAGAAGAACGTCAATCGCCTTGATCTTCGCATCCTGTGCGGATACATAAGCATCCTTGCGGACCTCAATGGCAGCCAACTCTGCTTTCTGCGCTTCCTCAATGCGATCCTTCTCAGCATCGACAAGCTCCTTGGTCATATCCAGAGTTTTGTCCGTCAGGTCCTTCCGGGACTGATAGAGCTCCTGGTCAGCCTGCTCATAGTATTTCGTATCAACGGCGTATTGATTTCGCAGCCCAGTCCAAGCCTTAACTTTATAAGCAGCGATGTCCGCTTCGGCTGCACCAGACTCCTCTAGCCGGCGGACTTCCTTATCGATAAGCTTAGTGCGCTTGTCGTATAGTTCACTAATCTCATTCTCTGTCTCAGTTGCAACATCCTTGCGTGATTGACGAACCTGATCGTCTGCGGCCTTATACTGCTCGGAGTCCTTCTGATATCGATCTCGCAGGCGGGTCCAGGAATCCAGCTTCATCTGCGCAATCTGCAGTTCTGACTTCCCGTTGTCTTCCATCCGTTTAGACTCAGCATCGATCCAGGTAGCGCTGAAATCATACCGTGACTTGACCGAATCCTCTCCCAGCCGCTTGAGCTGTAATTGCAGCGTACGGGCATCATCCACTGACTCACTCAGGAACTTAGCGTGTTTTTTTCGAAGAGCCTCGTATTTTTCCATCTGCTTATCAGCTGTGAGGTCGTAATAGTCCGCCTGGAACTGAATTGTTTTCAAATCCGCTTCATACGCAGCTTTCCGGGCTTCGGCAGCCAATTCAGCGGCTGTTTTCCCTTCTTTCTCTTTTTTTGTTTTGGTTGGATCTGTCAGATCAATCGGGTCGCCTTTATTTGCACCAAGGGTGAAGTCTCCCGAAGATAATGAAGCCGCTGCTTTTTCAATCTCCTTCTGTTTCTCAGCAATAGCCCTTTGCTCAGTAGTTAATTTGTTGAGTTCGCTTTCTGCCTGAGCCTGTGCAGTGTTTGTCACAATGTCTATTACACTTGGAGTTTTACCACTCATACGCGCCTGGCCTTGTTTGACCGAATCAGCAAAGGTAGAAGCTTTAGCTCCGTTAACTGCGGCCATCGCATCCAGCAGCCTACTATAATTCTTGATCTGAGCTTCCACGGAAGTCCTTTGCGCATCAGCTTCTGCAGCCAGGTTATCAATTCGAGTTTGAGCGTTGGCGGCTGCATTTGCGGTCATGGTCTTATCTGCAGATATTTGATCTTCGATAAAACCTACATTTAGGATACGGATCCTACCATCTTCTTCCTGCATTGCATTAAGACCGGGATACTCCCGCTTCAGTATATTAGTTACATCGACCATTTCCTGCAGCTGTTCCCGGTTGAGTTTCTGGGAAGACGAGAGCTTTTTGTATGAGGCAAGTGCAGTCTCCATGGACTTCACCTTCTGATTCTTAGCAGCCAGATCTGCCACTTCTGCCTTCTGCTCGTCAAAGAGTGCGCTGATCGATTGTCTGACCGCCTTATTCATTTCCTCAAGCTTAGCAGTTGCGACCTCGACACCATCAAAACCCATACTTCGCAACTTCTTGTCAATCTTCTCTAGTTGTTCATTGATATCCATTGCTTCGGACATCATTTGTGGAGTACCTTCACTCTTATCCCATGCAGCCTGGAACTTATTTAAACGCTCCTGTAACAGCGCACGTTCATGGAGTGTCTTCGTTAACTCCTCCGTTTTCGTACGAAGATCCGTTAACTCATCGGCGGTTCTTTTTACCGGCGAATCGTTCAATGTGTCATTAAGTGCCTTCTGTGCTTCCTCGAAATTTTTGGTTGCTTCCTTGCTCTCTTTATACTTGCTGATTAGAAATGAAGCTCCTGCCGCAACTGCTCCAATTGCCAATGCTATCGCCCCAAGAATTGGTATCGTTGACTGAGCTATTCGACCTGCCAAGACTGCTGCATCAATCGATGCTTTTACTGCATCGATGGCTTTTTTGAGCGCGAATGCGGTAGTCGCGGCACCAAGCAAGAGCGGAGGCAACGCTGTGAATGTGAGAATAGCAGCCTGCGTCGGCTTGTCGAGCTCCGTGAATCCGTTTAGCAGCGTCGTAACTCCCTCGACTGCCTCACGAACCGCTGGCAAAAACATATCCCCAATAACAATGCCTGCGGATTCAAAAGCACTGCTCATGTTGTCTGCAGCGCCTTTCAGCGTATCCATTTGCGTACCAGCTACACGTTCAGCTGTGCCTCCTGCATTTTTTAGGGACTCCGTATAATTATCGAGTGTCCCCTGCCCTTGCTGAATTAGCGTAATAAATCCGCTCGCGGCCTCACGACCCACCAGCGTTGCTGCTACATCAGCTTGCTGCGCTTCGGTTAAACGGCTCCATACTGTGGTAAACTGTCCAATCAGATTTGACAACGGTACGATATTACCCGCGCTATCCTTAATGCTGACACCTAAGCGCTGCATGTAAAATGCCGCTTCCTTTGACGGAGAAGCGAGTGCGAGCAGGATAGCCCGAAGTGACGTACCCG
The DNA here is from genome assembly GCF_017086365.1 of Paenibacillus tianjinensis. Classification (NCBI taxonomy): domain Bacteria; kingdom Bacillati; phylum Bacillota; class Bacilli; order Caryophanales; family Paenibacillaceae; genus Paenibacillus; species Paenibacillus tianjinensis. The sequence goes on from NZ_CP070969.1 coordinate 3,393,840, forward strand.
CAGTCTCACCCTTCATTCCTGCATTACTCAATTCCCCTATTGCCGCTGTTGCTTCCTCGATTGATAATCCCATGGCAGCAGCTACTGGAGCCACATACTTCATGGATAGGCCGAGATCTTGCACGTCAGCGTTAGTGTCAATGCTGGATTTTGCAAGAACGTCGACTACTCGGGAAGTTTCCGTAGCTGCGATTCCAAAACCTCGCAAAATGGATGATGCGATGTCTGCCGTTGTTGCGAGGTCAACGTTGCCTGCCGCTGCCAGCGCAAGCACGCCAGGCATTGCAGCAATGATCTCTTTCGTGTCAAAACCTGCCTGTCCAAGTTCTGCCATCGCATCCGCAGCCTGGGAAGCAGAAAATACCGTCTGTGCCCCAAGCTTAATCGCATTTAACCTTAAGGCTTCGAAATCCTCACCGACGGCTTCTGTTATGGCCTTAACGTTCTGCATGGCCTGTTCAAATTCTGCTGCGGTTTGTATAGACTTACCAATAGTCGCACCAACTGCGATTGCCATGGCAGCATAGGCGGCACCCATTGATTCGAGCTCGACTTCGACTCCGCTTGTAGCATCGGTCAACTCGCGCATACGTTCAATAATGTCATCTATCGCTGATCCGCTTACGCCAAGATTTTCAAGCTCTGTGCGCACGCTTGAGAGTTGCTGTTCGAGGATTTCGGGATTCGCCCTTCGAATAGATTCATTAATTGCCTCAATGCTTTTAGAGTTGGCGCCGACATCCTGCAATGCCATATTCAACTTCATAAAGCTGCCTGTCGCCTCATGAGCATGATTGCCCATTTTTTTTGCAGCATCAGATGCAATATTCGTACTCTTCGTCGCTTGAGCCATTGCTTGATTGATGTTGCTGATTTGCTCTGCACTTAATCCGGCATCGGCCAGGGCCTTATTTAGCTTCTGCATATCTTCGGCCGTTTGCTTTGCCTGCGTGCCCATGTCGGTGAAATCTTTTTTCACATTCTTGATTTCTCGTTTTATCCCGTTGGCATCAGCTGTAAGCCGGGCTTTCAATTCTCCAAGATTCCCTGCCACCTGTCATCCCCCTCCCTTCATGCGTGCGAGTTGTGCCTGGTATTGTTCTTCTGCTGTCAACTGCTTCGGTACCGGTGCCTTAGGAAGTCGACGGACATACCGCTGCAGAATATCCGTTCGAACCTCCTTGTCCATGATGTGCGGATAAGATTCAGCTTCCAATTGCTCGATCATTTCGGTTGCATGCCTCCGCTCCTCCAGCAGCAGGAGCTCGGGAAGGTCGACGAAGTAGTATTCGTTCTCCACCTCATGCTGGGTCTTCCCCAACGCCACACAGCACCGGAGCACGAATTCATCATGGGTTAATCCACGGCCTGACCCATCCGCTGCGCGATGCTGGTCACGAACTGCTGTGCCATCGGTGGAATCAGGCCGCTCAAGTTTTTTAGTGCTGCATTCATGTCGTTCTTGGACCAGGTTAAATTCAGGTACTCGGTACACTCAGCCAGACTTGCCTGCTCGCTGAGTTCATCTATGTCGATGTCGCTGAGCAGTGAGGTTAGCTCGTAAATCTCGTCGATCATAACTTCCGCGCCGGCAACAATCATTACAGACCGGTCAACCGCCGGAACAAGAAATACTTTAACGAGTAGATCCCCGATCGTGCCGATGTGATCCGTCAGTCTCTTCAAGCGATTACGCGTCAGCTTCGGAACAGATACCGTCCTGTTGCCGAGCTTTAACTTCTCTTTTTTGGTAAGTGGAAACATGTAACTTCCCCTCTCATACTTTGGAATACGAAAAAAGGGAGAAGGCAAAATGCCCTCTCCCTGAATGGTTCTATTCATTTATTTGTTACGCTGTGGCTGTGATGTCTCCCCAGGTATAAAGCAGACCCCTCGGTGTTGCATTAAGGTCCGGATATGCTGTTGCTGAGATCGGGAAGCGCAGGTTGTTATCCAAAACAAATGCTGCGTTCACGTCAAATTTAATTGCTGTGGATTCTAGGTAAATGAATCTGCTCGGATCTGTTACGCCCAAAGGCTTAATCACGGAGCGCTTTTTCGGCAGCTTCTTACCAGCCAAACCTGTCACTTGGTATTTGACCTTTGTCGCATCAACTCCATCAACAACCTTTGTGGCATTGGGATTAAAACTGACTACCTTCTCAAAGTCAGTGTCAGGAGTTTCAAAGGTAACAGCACCGGTAGTGCCTGTAACGATGGAATCAACCGGAGCCGTACCTGTCTGATCCGTAGTCGGTTCGTAGTAAGTTGTCGTCGTGGTGAAGTTAATCCCTCCTTGCGTCAAGTCGATTGTAATTGCATCGGGCTCCTCGACACCATTCTCATCAACGCCCCAGATGAAAATTCCGGGACCCGCATAGATCTTATTTACATCACTCATATTCTATTCACTCCTTATATTATGATTGCAGGCTGAGAACACCCACCAAAATATCAGCACTTACTGAAAAATCGACAAGGACATAACCAGCTTGATTGTACAATTCAGGATCAAACGGTCCGATGAATCGTTGTTCGCCCGCCGGCACAGCAATAACCTTCTGTCCGGTACGACCATATTTGTCGGCGGCCATCGGAATTGTCACGTTAACCGCACTGCCAGATCCATTATCAACATAAAGCAGTTGGCTCCCGTTATTTTGAAATTGCATATCATCGGCCGAATTTGCCGCTTGAGTAGCCAACTCCACACTCGCTAAGCTAGCGGTTGATCTCGTTATGGTTGCTCTTGCCACGATTTACTCCTCCTTCGTGTAAAACTCAAAATTGGTTGAATACATGGGATGATTATAGGTGTCTTGTCCTAAATAAATCGGCGGCATAGCTTCGGTGCTGGAAAAGACATGGGTGCTGCCAATCATATAGTTCGATTTGCGGTGCAGCAGCTTCCCCAAGGTCTTGGCCAACGCCTCAGTTGCAGCCATGTTCGCGGGCAGAGTCTTGTAAGACTTGCCCTTGACGATGATCTGGTAGGAGGGCCGCTCCGTCGGAACGTAGTCATGTGGTGGGCGGCCTCCAGAATCCATTACAAACAGACAAGGCAGCTTGGTTTCGGGCATATCGGCCGGAATATAATTGGCATCCGGATAGACGGTGTATCCGGTAGCGGTCAGGTAAGCAATCAATTCAGATGCAAGCACGGCATCACCATCCTTTCAGGATCCCGGACAGCTCCTCCATAATCCATTTCTCATTCATCTTAATTGCATTCTCCAGAAACTTCTTCCCTGGGGAGTATCCGTTGTAATTACCTTTGCTAAGGGTCTTCTCACCGGGCTGCAGCTGCACAATGGCACCGGACGGTGTCTTGTTGAAGCCCTCATGCTGGATAACAGCATAAGCATTGACATCAGGTGTAGTCCCGAAATCAATGTATGCCAGCCCGATGAGATGCTTGACCTTATCAATCTCCAACGCCGCCTCTAAATCTCCTTCATCCAATGGAGCCAATCGCCGTGCGTCATGAATGATTTTTAAAGCAATCTTGGTAAGTGTCTCGTCCAGCCGGCGGTCGAGATCATCTTCCAACTGATCCAGCCGGGCAATGACCGTCTCCAGCCCGGTCAAGTCTAAGGAGAATCCGCCTGTATTAGCCATAGAGCACCACTTCCTTCACATCATCGGTGCCGAGGTACTTCCGGATCTCGTAATGCTTCACTTCAATCCGAATTTCGATGTCGAGAGCATTGGTGTACATAAGCCAGTCATCCATGCCGACAGCGTTGACACCCTCCAAGTAAACGGTGTAAGCGACCTGAATGTCCTCTCCTCTGGCGTTCTTAACGAGCTTCTGCTCCTCGACCACCTTGGCATCCTTAACGACGGGATCGGCCGGGATAGGCCGCCCCCATTCATCCACGCCGGGGTGATAATGTGTCACCGTCGCCGGGTATCCGAAGAGACTCATAACAAGTACCCGCCATACTGTTCCTGTAGGTCTGCTGCAGCCTCTTCATCCGCCAGTTCATCAGCAGTAGGGCCAAGCATGTCACGGACGTCAGGGGCAACAGCAGGCCGGGCTCCGTCTTTATAGCTGACGGACTCCCCGTTGTCGGTTACCGTTTTGACATTGTGCTTTTGATATTTCAGCGCCGGATCGATGCCCTGCAGTTCCCAAATGGCTTGCATCCCCACCACCGGCACTGTCAGCACAATCGAAGGATACCAGCGAGTAAGGTTCCGCTCTGCCTGCGTGACGGCAACTGCCGGCTTCTTGGCTTTGTCCCAAGCCTCAGAGTCAAGCACGTTGACTGCGATCCATGCGCCGACCTCTTCGGGTGAAAACATGGCCATCACCTACTTCTTTTCAGCTTCAGCGATCGCAGAAATCAGGTCCTCGACTGATTTGTCTTCGGTGCCCTCAATTCCAAGCTCCGCTGCCTTCATCTGCAGATCGGAATGCTTCTCTGAGATACCCTCCAGCAGCTTTTCCTTCCCGAGACGGCCTGCATTGGACACGCCGAGCAGTTTGGCCCGTTCGCGCAGCTCCTGCAGCTCTGCAGCATCATCATCCGGTAAAGCTTCGATTTCCTCGGCATATCCTTGAGCAATCAGATCTTCGGCGATCTCATCATCCACTTTACGGATAATATCCCCTGGCTTCTTCCACTTACCACCGTTCTTTACGACGCCCTTCAGTTTGATATCCACTTCATTCACCCTTTCTGTTCTGGTTAAAAGAAAAGGAGCCCCGGAAGGAGCTCCTTAGATAACGGTTGCCGACATTACACTATCTGCATAAGGGAATACAGGGAAGGCCAAGTTCACACCGACTGTACGCAGCCGCAGAGGATGTCTGCTGACCAAATCACGGAACACGTAGATGCCCATATCCCCAGTTAGTTCCGCTTCAATACCATCGACCATAGACTCTGTAGTCTCAGCCCATAGATAGTTACCCAGCGGACCATCCGGCAGCATGACGAAACGGTTCTGCGGCGCCATGCGTACATTCGAAAACGCCACCTTACCATCCGTAAGTGCATCATTTTCTGTCCGCGCCTGCGTATCATACGCAACAATTCGCGGAAGCTGTAACGAATCAGTTACAGAATTCAGCTGAGCTTGAGTCAACTGTGGCGGGTTGGCGCTGCCCGACGGATCGCCATGGTATGCAATTCGAGCAGACTTATTCTGCAGCAACAAAGAGACAATCGCCTGAGTAGTGAAGGCGCGGGTCAAACTCACACCGCGATCTTTCTGATAATTAAACCATGTTTGAATATCTTCGAGCGGGCGGGAGTTTTCAGTGTCGCTCCAGCGATCTGTTCCAGAGAGCACAGGCTTTTGGTCGTTGACGAAACCATAATCCACACTGATCTTTACGTCGCCCTCCGCATAGGAAATAGCACCAACCGATACCGCCTGCATTGCGATCCACTCACGCCGAGCGCGGATCGCATCAACTGCATATTTGCCATCGTTCAGTTGTTCACGCACGATGCGGGAAATTTCTTGACGTCTCAGCCCACCGCCTTGGTTGGCCTGCAACAAAAGGCGAATCAGTTTCTCATCCATCCAACGTCCGCGCTGAATTTTTGGAATCTCAACTTGCATTCCACTTACGCCTTCCCTGGATCCGTAACGAGTTTCGGTACCCAACTCGGCGATCTGCGCCATAACCGGCAGGCGGGATGATGCTTTAATGACTTCGACAGTCAGCTCATCTGTCTGTTGCGGCGGAAACAGCACGTTCTGCCAGTAATCATTCGGTACGGTGATGTTACTGGCATAAGTAAGGAGTTCCTCGCCAGACAACGCTTCTTCAAGTAACAATAATTCTTCATCCATGTTCAATTCATCCTTTCAATTTGGTTTAGACAAAGACAATTTGCGGCATTTTTCCGCGCAGCGTAGCGTCCACTGTGACAGGGATACGTGCGGCGATAACCTTAGCGATTTCGTATCCGCCCACGACATGATCTCCGTCCTTAACGTTGACAGTGCGCTTGAGGATAACAGTGGGGTTTTGGCTGCCGTCTGCACCGGCAGAGTTGTAAGGAACGAACTTCCCGGAAGCTGTCAGCTTCGCCATCGGCATACCTTTTTTGATGATCTTGTCACCATTCCCGTCAGCGGTAATTGCTGCCGAATCAATGGTAATGCCGTTATTTACTTCCCGCACCACTTCAAGAGATGCAAGGATTTCATAATCCGAATCGACTTCAAACCGGTTTCTCGGCTGTAATCTCATGTGATTCCACTCTCCTTATCGTTTCCACGGGTCATTGCCCGTTTGATTTGTAGTTCCCTCACCTTGAGCCAACTTCTTCATGCGTTCGAGACGATCTTTCTTGGAAGTTTCCGCACCATTGCCGCCAATGTCAGCTCCGAATTTCCCGCTGCCCTGCTTGGTCTTCAGCAGATGCGGCTTCTTCTTTGCTAGTGCCTCCAGCGCTTCCTTAACGCCCTCCAGCTCGCCCTTGTCGTTTTCCTTAACACCGGTTAAGTCAGACAGCGCGGCAGCATCCTCCCAATCGGCAAACCCGATTTCGTTCGCCAGTACCTTCACCTCGGCATTGAGCAAGCGCTTGAAGGTTTTGTCGTTCTGCTCCTTCTCACGTGCCTTGATTTTGTCCTCGACCAGGCGGTCGACTTCTGCGGGATCAAGTTTCCCGTCTTTGTCCTTCTCCTTCGGCTTCAGGGCAGCCTGCATGGCTTCAACGGAGTCATAGCCCAAGTCTTTGGCAAGAGCCAGATTTGCAGCCTTCTCAGCACGGGAAAGGCGGGACTGAACTTTCGCGTCAAGTTCAGCCTGCGTAAAGGTTTTGCCCGGCGGATCGGCGGGCGGGTCTGCTGGTGGATCAGCAGGCGGGTCCTCTGCAAAGAACTGCAAGTCCAAAGGAAAACGTGATGCTTTTTTAGCGATATATTCTTTCACGGTATTGACCTCCTGTTTTATGCCCGGGTAGGCTTCCTCGGTAGGCAGTTTAACGTCATGCCACGGTTTGGACAAAAGAAAAGGCCGCTCTTTCGAGCGACCTACTCCCTCATTTGTTGCATTACATCATCCTTTCCACATTCCAACAGGCCAAGCGCTTCAGTGTTCTGAATATGACTCCAAACTGTCTGAATGCTTCCATCGGCCAGCTTTACTACGGCAACAAATGCTTCAATGCGCCCTTGCTCTGCTGCCTGCTGCAGACTACCTGCGCATGCCAGCGGAGTGACCTTGCCTGCGCGAAGGTCTCTCCGTTCCTTAATCTCATCCACGGATCAGCGCTCCTTCCGTTTCGAAAGAATGCTGCCAAGCACAACCACTACGATGATTCCCAGCCAGAGCGGCCAGTAATGCAGCAGCTTCTCGCCTTCCGTCATATGGATCATGTCATCCATAAATTCATCCACTGGGTTCACCCGCTCTCTTGATCTCAATATTGACCTTCCGGTAAAGCTCCTGCAGCTCACCGTACTTCGCAGTCCCGCGTACCTTATTGCTAGCGAACTGCTTCAGATCAGGTGTATCGTTTGGCAGCACAGCCTTGTACCGGATCCACTGTTTGCGGGTCTCATTCTTCCGGGACTTTTCCCGCTGCAACTCATCATAGCGCCGCATGTTGGCCTCGGTGCGATTATCCTTAAACGGTCGGTTGGAATCCTTGATAGTTTGCTCGATTTCAGCTGTCGGCGTATACTCCTCAACCCATACAGACATGGAGTGCACACAATGGCTATGATACGGCGGACGCCGCTCCAACCTCGGGAAGCGCGAATCGTTTCCACTGATGCTGTAAACCCGCCCCTGATAGACTGCGCATATCGGACAGGTGATGCCGACGGAGTTGATATACACCAAGTCTTGCTTGTTCTGCACCGCCATGTTTTCTACACCAGTGACGTGAGCTTTCCGTTGATGGTACTGAACCACCCCGGCCATGTACTTGTCTGCAGGGATGCGGGAGCCATTCTTGGCGATCATGCCGGTGATGCCCTGCTTATTAACAGCAGCGACAGCATTCTGTGTAGCCTGCCGGCGGCTGACTCCCTCGAGTAATGACTGCTCATTCGCAATCCTGACGGCATCTTCAATGCGCTGCTTTGAATCGCGGCTCATGTGTTCAGAAGCTTCAAGGATGCTGTAAAACCCCTCGTCTGAGATCGCCTGTGCCGCTCCCTGGTGAACAATTGCTTGCACAGTAACATCCAGCGCTTCCCGCGCGATCCCAGCAGCAATAAGCTGCTCAACAGCTGTAGTCGCTCCATTGCGGTACTCCTCGCCTATCAGAACGGCAAGGCCTTGCCCAGCATCATTTATCAGTTCGGCGATAATCATGTCCACCTGCTGCAGTAGCTGCTGTTTTCGACGATTGGAGATGTTCCCATCCTGCAGCGCTTGGACCAGATCACGCAGGCGCTGGTCCGTCTGGACATACAGAGCAATCAGTTCTTCTGCCGTAGCCATCCTACACCGTTACCCGGGGTGGCTGGGTGAATGTCGGGTTCAAGGTATCGACCGCTTTTTCATCCTGAATCTTCTGGATTTCAGCCTGAATTGCTTCCTCTGACCAATCAGGATGCAGGCGGCGGACGGTTGTCTCAAGCGACTGCACACCATCGACGTACTTCTTGCTTTCTTCCCCGTCTTTCTCCGATTCAGCTTTCGGCAGCATGTCGCCCCACTCTATAACTGGGTTTACTGGCTTAAGTGCTGCCCCGCTGATCGCATTCTCCAGCAGCATGCACTTCCGAATGGCATCCTTAATGGCAGCATCAAACTTATCCTTAATTGCTTCAGCCTTAATAACGGACTGAATCCATAGGTACAGCAGTGCAATTCCGGTATCCCCTTTGGCATCCTCCAGTCCGGCCGCTTGGATGGATGTCTTTGAGACAGCAAGCATATACCGAATCAAGCGTTCGACATGTTTGAAGGACTGATCCGTCTTCGCGTCCCAGGTGATGTACTGCGGAACCGCTCCGGTTCTCTCATCGAATGAAACAACTTCAAGATCAGCTCCGCGAACAAACCGAGCGCCATAATCCCGCTGGTTCTGGTTTGCGACCGTATCCCAAAGAGCACGGGGGATCGCAAGCTTCGGTTTCCCATGCTTGTCAAAGACAATGCTGTCCCGGGTGATTGTCCAGTTGATTTCCTCCTGGATAGTGTCAATGTTCCGCAGAGCCGAACGGCCCCGGGGATGCAGCAGGGTTTCATCGTTGATGACAAAGCCACAGAGCAGCTCAGTGACATCCTTCAGTGTCTCATTATCCGGAATCTCAATTTCATAAGCGGCAGCGTACTGGTTGATATCGATCTCATCTCCTACAGTCTCGCCGTCCATTTTGAATACCATCTGCTGGATAACAAGGCCCTCATCACTCATCTCCTGCCGCTCCACCCGAAGGAACTTCAGTTTGCCGCCATTGCCATTGTCCCACTCTTCGATCCAAGCGAGATCAGCGCCGCCTCCATCCTCGTGTGGGAAGTATCGGTCAGCTGGCATCCACTCGAACCAGACCTTCCCCTTGACACTCCGCCGGATCCGGTAAGCGATCAGGCCATCGACTTGATGCTGCGTGACTGCGGCCCATATCTTGTCATTCGGCTTCGAAGCTGTGACCACGGAGGAAACAAACTCCAACTCCGGACCTGATTCCACATCAGCAGACACGTTCCCGAGCGCCCGGTTAATTAGATCAGCTGGCACCTCAGCAACCAGGCTGGCGAAGTTGACAACAACATACTGATGCTCAGAAGTAATCTTGATGTCTGCGCTCATGCCTCGGCGGATTAACCCCGGCCGTGACCGCCGGATCACCCGCTCTGTAGTCTGGATGCTGCGAGCCCGCGGGAAGATCAAGTCATGATCGCCGTTGTACAAGTCACGGTAGTATTTCATGTCCTCGACTTCGGTGTCGTAGGGCGGCGGTGGGAAACGCTTCTTGCTGTAGATGATGGTCACGGTTCAGTCCTCCTTTCTGGGCAATAAAAAAGACCGATCATTTGTCGGTCACCGTACAGGAATATGCTCTTACATTACCTTTGTTGTCAATACTGAAAGAGCCTACCTTAATGCCTTTCTTCTTCAATTCACTCACCTTCCTATTACCAGCCTGAAGGCCGTTGATTTGTATAAATCAGCTCAGGACGACGCAGCGGCTCAGCCGAATAGCGAAGTGCAGCCATCGCATCATCGAACACATTAACTGGCTCATCAAGATAAAGCCCTGTCTTCTTATCCTTCCGCCATGACCACTGCTGTATCTCTTTGATGGTATTGACGCAATCGGGATGAATATGAATCTTCCGCTGCTTCAAGTAATCAATCTGAGCCTGCACGCTGCCGGGCTCCTTCATGACACCGGAAGCATTGTAGCCAGCGTTCTGCCACATCTGAATGCGGTCAGGCTCGGCAGAATCGCAGTACATCGCCAGATACTTGCTGAGGCCCTGCCGATCAGCCAACTCAATGATCCCGTCTGTCGCCATCTCATGGACGTATATCTCATTGCACACAAAAAACTCACCGTCTTTGACACCGACCGTGAGAATGGCATTTGCATGGTTGAAACCAAAGTCCTGCGCATGATGCATGCTGTCGAACATCCCGAAGGAAGTATCAAAGTCATGCACTATGAAATTTTTGAAAATCAGGCCGCCAAGCTCACCCCATTCTCCCAGGCCGTAAACCTCGTATCCTTCCGGATCCTGTTCCTTACGCATCATCATACGGCGATGGTAGGCTTCATCAATGAACCGGTTCTGTAGATACGTAGAATGGTGCGTGAGGATGTCCGGGCTCGAGTAATCGAAGTACTTCCTCTTAATCCAATGGGATGCCGACACAGGGTTGAAACTGAAGGTGATCTGATAATAGAGATATGGATTCAGCAAAACCCCGCGCAGCCGGTCATCCAGGATATCAACATCCGATTCCTGCAGCTCGGTTGCTTCCTCCACCCAGATCCAGACCAGCTTTCCCTTCGTGAAGGTGATGGATTTGACCTTTTCACGGTCCCGCACATCATTCATACCGCGGAATATGATTTCATTGCCGGTTACCCGGCTGCGGATCATCAGCGGCGAACGAAGGACTTCCCAATATTCATCAGCTCGATCACCGTAAATCCGGTTGATCGCACCGACCAGCTCCGCATAGGTGCTGTTTCGGTTGGTCTCATTGACTTTCCGAACACACAGCAGGTTAGCGCCCTCATACTTTGGATCGCCAAGCTTCAATATGAAGTCCTGCGCTATATTAACGGATTTGCCAGATCCGGCGCTCCCACGCATAACCCGGTACCGATGCTTGGAACAGTTAATGATCTTGAAATGAGAATTGAACGCCACGACTACCGGGGCACTCATGATGCATCATCCCCATAATCAACGATGATGTGAAGAGGCGGCTTGCTTCCGTCGCTCGCGCCCTTCTGATCAAGCAGCGAGATCTCCTTCTTCAGCTTCTGTACACGCAGCTCCTGCTCTGTATCTGCTTTGCCCTGCCGGCACATCTCGTCATATTGACGGATAAGGTTCTGCAGCGTGGTCATGGCCCGGCTCTGCGCTGTTAAGAAGGAAGCCTGCTTATCCCAGGCGAACTGAATCTCCCACTCGGTTTCCTCATTATCAGATTTCTCCGTAGTGACCAATTTGGATTTCTTCAATTCCTTTGTAAGATCATCCCGGTCCTTCACCAGCATGATCTGCTGCGCCCTGAGTATGGCAGCATACTGAATCGTGATCTGATCCCACATCATATCAATGGGAGAACGGGTTTCAAGCTGCTCCATGATCTCGGCAGTGTCGTCCGGTAGGAACTTACGAAAGAAGCCATGAGTGACGGCCTTATCGTTTCGATATGGGCCGCCATGGCCGCCCTTGTTACCCAGAGCATTCTTGCTGCCGGGAGGAGCGCCGCCACGGTTGCCGACGGCGTTTTTGTTGCCCTTTGGCGCGCCTTTCTTTCTTTTAGAACGTTCCGGTTTATTTGGAGCGTTCCCTTCATCAGTTTGGAGCGTTCCGTTTAATTGATCGGACCAGTTATCTTTACTCTTCCATCCCCGGACCGTTCCCGCAGATACATTTAGCTGAGCAGCAATTTCTACAAGGTCGAGCTGACCGCCGCTGTCCAACCATAACTTTTCAGCTTCTGCCCTTTTTGGGTCTCTTTCTCTTGGCATTTACATCTCACCACCCCCAAAAGAAAACGGACGTGATCGAAGGATCCGTCCGTTTTCTTTATTCATAGTTTTGGAGCAATTTCAAAGTAGAAATAATTGAAATCAATCTATACGCATCGATTTTTGTCCATTTTGAAGGATCATCTCTGCCGTGCAATATTCTATTGCGGTTGATCAATTGAGCACGGGGGCCAGTAATACCCCTTTCGAAGATTCCGTTCTCCAACAAAGTGAACAATGATGCTGCGATAATTGATGCTAGCTTGCCCTGTTCTTTTTCTTTCACCAAAGTTGACTGAACACTTCTGACCAGCGGCTTTCCAGATATATCTGCATCATTGCCATTAGTTAATTCATGTTCAACAGCCATCACAAGAGACGGAATCGCAACCATAATATTATTGTTTTCAACTGAGTCAAAACATTGTCTATAAAACTCAGACCAGGCACCGCTGCTTTCGTTTATAATATAATCCTTCTCTTCCTCATACAAATTGTGATTATTTTCCTCGAACATTTTGGTAAATAGGTCATCTCGAACTTCTTGCCTATCTTCCGTACGACCAATTTTTCTGTAAGCTGCGAATGGCATGCAAGAAGAAATACACCAACCATACTTAGCATTACTTTTACACTCTTCAGAAAAATTTTCGTAAAACTCTTCCCAATCAACTTCTAATAACTTCGGAAACTGAAACTTTGGGATTTCTATATTAGGAATTTTAATAGAACTGGCAACTTCACCAAGTCTTCTGGCCATTTCAAATGCTGGAGAAAGTGCCAACTGATTAATTTTATTAATATGAGTATAAGCATTGGAGAAACCCATCGCCGTTTTTTGCCATTCTTCTGAAATGCCGATTCCCTTAAATGTCATTATTCCATCCCTCCATACCGAACATGCATTCTCTTATATTATCGGTTACGGTACGACTATGGTCAAGGGTAAGCACCCTTGTTTATGTTATGTCGGTTTTGCGGCAGGGTCAGGCTCATATGCGCCAGCACACTGCATTGCTTGCTCCGCCCTGCCATTATCCAGCTCTGTCCTCACAAACGGACGCTCTAAATTCCAACGCCTTACATAGACTCACAGAAGGCCATTTATCGACATAAAAAAGCACCCGAAGGTGCTAATCTCTTTTATACACTAATGTGCTCTTAACCTTTTTAGTTATTAAGTTGCGTAAGGCTCCTTCCAAGTCTTCAGGGAATCCAGGAATGAAATCTCCAATTACGTTTTGGGAGCCACCTTCAGCAAGGATGTCATCATATTCAATTTCAAATGTAATTCTGCCTACATTAGTAATCGATATTGCGATTGTCCACAATAAAGGAGCTAAGTTAGTTAATTCGACGGAGTAACCATAGCCCAGTGTAGAATATTTCAACTCACCAAGTACACTGTTTAATGCTGTTGTGACCTTGGTTTTTTCTCCTGCATAAGTTTCTACATGACTTTTAATCTCGTCTATCCAATCACTCAATACTTTCACCTCCCTTCGACATCACATTTCGACATCTAGGAAGATTTTCCCTTCTGACAAACTGGCCTGCCACAAAACTGCCTTGTTCCTTCCCAACGCCCCCATATACAACGTGCACACTTCGCTGGCTGATTCGGATGCTCTTTTATCAATGGAGGCCGGATGCTATTCTTCTTTCTCGCCATGATCGTCTTCCTTTCGTGAGAATAGATATACCCATTGGCTGAATTCGCGCTTGGATACTGAGCTATTTTTCAGTGCCGCTTCCAGATCTCGTTTCCATGCTTCAGAACCAACGGCATCTATTTTCCGCTCCAGCTGAGGCTTCGTCTTGGTGTATAAGGTGACAGGAGTGGTTTTAAGCGCTTTGCAGATATCGCCAATGTTCTTACTCTTGCTTTCATCCAGGAGATACGCGAGCAGGCGCTGCTCTTTCTTATTGAGCCTATAGGGTCCTGCAATTTCAGCCACAACCTCTTCACATGTCATTTCCAGATCACGAAGTTCTGCTGCTGTCTCCAATGAGATCACCCTTTCGGCATAATAAAAAAGCCGCCCAATAATGAGCGACTTCGGAATATGTATTATTTTGAACTACCTTGTTCTATACCCTCCTGTATTCTATCCAACAAACCAGGGAAGCCGTGAGTAAATAAAAAGTAGAGTCCTACAAGCGCAACGGCGCCCATCAAGAACTTCACTGCTCCTCCATTAACACGGAATAACTTAAGAATCAAACCTACAGCGAACGTCGGCAAGACCATATACAGAGCAATTGATTTAATCACTGCCCAGATTGCGCCACTCATCATACCACCAATATCTGGCATAAAACACCTCCTGCCTCTGTATTTCGACAGAAGGAATAAAAATCCTGCAAACATAAAGGACGGCGTCCGCTCCGCATCCGCAGCAAATGCGCTGCGCTCTTTGCTTAAATCTTTATCTCCATAGTTACAGAGGAGAACAAGACCATTTTACTGAGCTGGAGAAATCGGAGTCAAAGTAGCTGCAGACGATCACGGACGATTCACTCCAGAAATTCTTATTCTCTCTCTTCAATGCTCACTTATTCGATAATAGCGGGGGCAGGGATTTGAACCCCGGCTTCGGCCCGGTTCTTGCTGGCGTTGCGTCCAGACACCCCGCATAATAATCCGGCACTTACTCAGGCGGCCGGAAACCTCCACGATCCGAACTTTAACCGATGTGGTCACGGCTCTAGGGGAACAAGGGAAATGACAAACCCACAAGAACGGAGTAAATAGAAAAGCGAGAGGAGGTACGCCCCGGTTAATGCTGCATTACTGCAGCCGTGCGTGTCACTCTCGCCTGATTTCCACGTTATCAATATACCATGGAGAAGTGCTAGTATGGTGCCTGACTTGTGCTGAATAATCGCTTGAAAAGTGCGATTTTATGCTAAAACTGATCATTGTCTAATTCGAAGAATCCAAGCAACCTCAAGTTATTTGCGATAGTGGCAATGCCCGTATCAATCCAGCCACGAATAGTGCTGCTTTTCTCGTCATAACCGAAGAATAAACATGTTTCCTTAAGTGAGTGACCTTCCAGATACCTGAACCGAATCGCTTTCTTAATGTCATCACTGAGAATTAGAGAGTGAGCCCGTTGGAGTGAGTCTGTGTACAGCCGGTACTGTTCATAGACCCATCTTTGCTTATCGATCAGAATGACCGCATTGGCAGTCTTGTCCGCATGCAGTTCGTCCTGATCAATCCGGCGAGCTACTTCCCCATCAATGCCCACTTGCTGAAGGTCCTTGGTGTTTCTTTCATAATCCGCAATCAGCAATGTCATCACTTTATATTTGCCGAGGAGGAATTTTGTACGCTTAAGTTCCTTCTTATCTGCCGTTGGAAACAGTTCATCCTGTGTGTATACCATCGCCATTCCCCTCATTCCCCTTTGTCATGTTATAATGTCGAGAGGAATGTTTAACCGTTTATGACCCCCGCCCCGGCCAAGGATATGGGGGTCTTTGCTTTGTTTACTGCTCGGAATCTTGTTTCTTAGCAGATGCCCAATGAAATGTAACGGTAAGATAAGATAAATTCATAGCATCGATCTTATTGAGCAGATCGTCATTGCCTACTTCCGATCTTACCAGTTCACTTTCGGATCCATCATCCGCTACCAACATAGCAACCAGCTTGCTACCTTCATGATTTTCATAAACATCAATTTTCATCGTCTCAACTCCTTGATGGTATCTTCGGACAGCAATACTAATTGTTCATTGTTTCGCTGATTTTAGCGCCTATAACAGTTCCAAACTCTTCTGCTTCTTGTATCGCTTGTTGAATCGTGTCGGCTTCAATTAAGTATCCGAACACCGAATGTCTTGATTTTTCTACAGAAACTTCCCAAACCATAAACATTCTCCTTTCGTGCATTGTTTCTTCGTACTGTGCATCAGCTATCGGGTATATTTATTTATGAATACATATGGATCAAGTAGGAGATATTATTGAAAACTTCTTGAGATGGGCGGTTATTATGAAACAATTAGTGATATTGATTTTAGTTATGCTCATGTTTCCCACTGCTTCAATAGAGGCTATGCCTGAATACGCAAAATGGGGTAAAATTGCAGTAGAGGAAACCCAAAAACATTATAAAGCAGCCATAATCGATTATAAGCACATCGGTCGTACTGAACTAACACCAAAAAAGTCTGAAGAGAAATTCAAACTATGGATTAGGAACAAAGCAGGTAACGAATTTGGGGTTATTGTAACAATCCAATTTAACCCGTCAACTGAAATAGTTCAATCGATTCAGTTTTCTGAAACTAATCGATAGTTTAATAAATCTAACGATAACGAGAAATGTCAGTTCAATAACCAACAGTGGTCTAAGCATGTATAATTCAGCTAGACAACTGTTGGTTTTTATATCGGGATCCTAAAAGAGAACTCTCATGGAAAATGCTTGTGAGCAGTTTGCGTCTACTGCGGCGTACCCATAATCTCGCGCTTATGCAGCCTGTCCTTGATCTCCTCATAAGCATCTGTCCGGTCGTACAGGGCGTGATAACGGTGACTGGTATCATTTGTGCCCGCGCCGGCATTAGCAGAATACAGGAAAGCTGATGGCTTCTCGTGTCTATCTGCGAGGATAGGAACACCCAATTCCTTGCAGCGTGTCTTGCTCAGCAGCACCGCGAATGGATAAGTGGTTCCGTTCCATCTGCCGGTGCGCGGGATGAAATACGGCAGCCCGCTTTCCAGCACCTCTTGACGGTTGAATCTCCCTTGTTCGTTTGGCATGTCATCCTCCTTATGGGCCTAAGCCCGCTCCTTGATTTTGTATTGCACCCTGCCAAATTTGGGCTTGCAGCGTCTCAGAATCTCAGTCTCAGCTGCTTCCCGCTCCCAGCGCCGGGCGTACTTATCTTGAAGGACTGTATATAGTTCTTGGTGGGTTGCTGTTCTCCAGTTCAAAGTAATAACCTCCTTCGGCTACCGCTCCGCTAGGATTATTCTGTCGGTAAGATGGCGCTGCCGCGCAAAGAATCAAAATCAAATTCGCTCAAGATCTTCAAGAGCCTTTCCACCTTCGGCGCTCTCCAGGCTGTCATCGCATAAGTGTGAGCTTCATCGGTGTAGTGATAGTGGTTAGACTTGATATGCTGCTTGGCCTCAGCTTTGGTTAAGAACATGGTATTCTCTCGAATGAAATGTTCCTTCTTCTCAGGGTGGAGACTTGCTCCATCATCATAATGCTCCTGAATCCACTCGAAGGCACTATCCTCGCAGCTGATCTCTCCAAACTCTTCCAGGGCTTCTTCTGAAAGCTCCTCTTTGTCCAGAACATCAGTCAGAAAATAATTGATCTCGTACGATTCGCCGTCGTTCGGAAGATACACTGAATATCTTTCTGCATTGCCCTCATTACACTCCACCCAACGGTAATCTCCAACTGTCCAGAACCTAGGAGCTGCCTGAGAATCATTGTCCTGACTATTTAATTCCGCCTGAAGTTCCTTCAAAAACACAATATCAGTGCTCATATCCTCTTCTCCCCCTTATACCTCTAGTAGTTCTGGATTATCGCAGATGTTGCCGACAACTTCGATTTTTCCGGATCTTGTGCAATTAATGGGCCAGCTTTGATGCCTTGCCTCGATCTCGAATGTGCCTTCAAAGTACTGCACTTTACCAAACCAGCCTACTGCGTGTTTTACAATATCACCTTCGTATATTTCCTGGCCGTTGCGATCATTCAGGCCTGTGTATTGCATGACTTCTGCATCCCGTTCACTGCAATCAGATAATGCTCCAGCATAATAATCTTCCAGGCTGTCGTACCACTGAATGATCATTTCTGACCCCGGCCAAGTGAGTGCAACTTTATCAAGCATTCGCTTTTCGTTTTTTAACCACGCCCGGAACTTTATTTCTCTGCTCATATTGCTTATCAGCTCCTTTATAAGGGAAGAGGGTGGTTAGCCCTCTGGGTACATTTCGATTGCTTCCAGGTGATCTGTGCACTCCTCGTCAGTCATTCCAGCAAGCACATGCTCCTCATATCCATAATCATCACGAAGGATCTCCCGGCTGCTCTTTTCATTCATCACGTATCTCTCCTTATAGGGGCTATGCCCTGATTAATTGCTCGTCCGGATTCCATTTCTCACGAATCGCCGCCTCCCAACTGCTGACCCACTCAACCAGCTCCGCCCCATATTCCGCGCTTATCCGTTCATACTCAGCTGTGTAAACCTCAATCAGAGGCCGCCGGCTGTAATGCAGATAAGGGATACTCCGCATGATCTTGCTGCCAGTCTGCTGCACCTCCCGGAGCACCCTGTCAAAGTAGCAGGCTTTCAGGAAGGACAGGGGCTCGCTCTCAATGATCTCGTCCCAGTCCATCCCAATATCCCGTACTCCGTCACAATTGAAGGGGCAGAGGTAACAGCGGGAGCGCCGTGTCGGGAATCCGTTGTCCTCCAGAAACCGGATGCTGTTGGCCGTGGTCTCGTTCTGCTCGACCAGCGGGTAAGCCAGCCGGACGTACTTGAATTGTGGTGATTGGCTGGTGTTGATCCGGCGGATCTCGTCATAACTAAAACCGATATCAATAATGAATCCGATGTTGTCCGGCATCTGCTGCCGGTATCCCAACCCGTGGAGGTCCATCACCGCCCGGCGGGCTGCCTGCTTGACGGGAACGATCTTGAAGTCCACCGTACACTGCCGGGGCATCATGCCTGCCGCCTTAATCTCTCCGGTCGCTGGGTCCAGCGTGCTGCAGTATACCGGCATCTGAAACCGCTGATACTCCGTATGGATGTAGCGCATCAGCATCTCTTCAAGCCCGCGCTCCATGCTACTGTGATGGGTGATCAGGAACGGCGTACTGTTCCCGCAGGCCCGCTGCCGCTGCTGCCACCAGGCAACCTGCTCATGGATGAACTGCGGCTCCGCTCCGGTATCTGAAAATATGATGTAGTCATAATGGATAAGGCCCTGCAGATGCTGCTCAAGCAAGTGAGCTGACTGCGTGCCGCCGCCGAAGGAGAGGACATGGTAAATGCGATCCCGGCCTAGCTGCTGCAGTTCCTCCTTGAGCTGTGCTTTGGTCCTGAATATCCCATCGCGGTATTTCTTATGGTCACGGTAGTCGGGAGCGATCTCGAAGAGCTCAAGCTGTTCGGGCTGCATGTCTGTTCCCTCCCCGTCCTATATCACGTACGATCACGTACAAGTTCTTTTCCCTGCAACTGCAGCAGTCCGCCCACGGGGCATTCCCGGTTGCAGTACCCGTCTATCTTGGAATAGGTATTACCTTAAGTCTGGTTGAGCTCCTCCCGCTGCGGGCAGTCCGCACAGTGCTGAAGGATATCGTTTATCGCATGAACTGCCTGCAGTCTGGTCATCATCTCAGCCCCTCCTATATAAGCCAGCTGAGCAGCAGCCATAGTATAAACATCGATACGCTAAACCGGGCAAGCACCCGGGTTGGGCTCGGCAGCTCCTCTTGCCGCGCTGTCATGATCCGACCACTGTCGTCTCTGAAGCGAATGACTGTTTTCATGGGATCAGCCCTCCTTTGCCTTATTGGCTTCCTGCTCATTAAGCCAGTCGCAGTAACGTTGGCAGTCCGCTTTTTCTTTAAAAAATGTTCCATGCTGCTTCAATTTTTCAAATGACATTCCATCTTCATAGAGAGCATCCAAATGCGTACTGCTTCTATAAGAGCCGTAATCCTCATCATCGTGTTTACTTGGCATCACATCGTACCAAGCTTTCATTTTCTGTCCACCGCGCTCGATTTTGAATTCACAGCAGATTCTCTCCTCAGGGACATAAAGAATGCTATAAACTCTGCACTCACAATACTCTTGAGCGGGCTTACCAGAAGGAGTTGAATAGTGAATTTGACGGTTATCATCGCACTTATCACATTTAGATCCGAGTATTGATGTGCGTTTTGCTTGAAACAGAGTCACGCCGAACGATTCCAGAAGTGCGGATAGTCGTGTCCGCCGAGCTTCCGTCTGAGCCTCTTTCATCTTTAATTCAAGACCCCGCTCCTTCGCGCGATAATCCTCCTTGATCTGTGCGAAGTCACGTTTGATAACCTCCAGCTCTGCGTTTTCTTTCCGGAGCTTATCAAGCTCTGCTTTATGTTCATCCTTAATGGCATTCATTAGGGATTCCTTCAGAGCATCAATCTGTTCTTCGAATTCGCTCGGTTCCCGGTAAAATTCTTCATCATACCAACTCATCTTCGATACACCTTCCTCACCTTGTAATTGATCTTGCCGTATATCGACCGGCGGCGCCGGGATAGCTCAGCGGCAGCTTCCTGCCGCAGAACCGGGTGCGCGCCGGTGTCCCACACGATCATCCTTAACTGCTGGGGAGTCGCAGCGCGCCAGTTCATCCCTTCCGCCTCCCTTCCAACAGGCTGCCCAGCCGTTTGAGTTCCGCCCCGATCGGGCAAACCTTCGTGCAGTGCCTATCCACATAGAAGTGAATGTGGCCATGCTCCCGGATAATCTCAGCCCGCTGCATGCAGCCCTTGCAGTTGTCCTCTGAGATGCGACTGATCTGGTGCAGCGTGTCGATCCGGTTCATGTTAATCCCAAAGAGGCAACTGTTTGATTCGTACCCGCAGCCCGGACATCGGAGTATCAGGAATGTTTGTGATGTAGTAATCCTCACCGTTATGCTCGACACTGGAGTAAACCCAGATTTGATCGCCGTCAGAGTAAGAGTGAAGGAATTCAATCGATGATCCTGATGTGAAATAATCCCCGCTTGGCAGTTCATAGCGGCCAGAAGCATTTTTCCGGAGTGTCCCTTCTTCAATCACCGGAGCATTGACTTGCCGGAGCAACCGGCGGGCATCGTCCAGTTTGCTGCCGATCTTATTGTTCATTGACCGGAGATAATGTTCTTGAGGAGTGTCACCGTAAACGCCTTCGTTCTCAGCATCCTCCATCAGTTTCGCTACCCGCTTCAGCTCTGGCTCCAGCTTGATCAGAGCCATCTTGATCTTTTCCTTCATAAAAGCCCCTCCCATTTATATAATCCTCGCTTTACTCCAAAATCCCTTAGTGTCGGTGTTAGTTGCTTTATTACGGTTCATGAGGAACTCATAATGCCGTGGCCCGTACTTTTCCATTTGAGCATCCCGGTTCCCGATGATCGCCTTGACCAACCGGTCGAAATCATCTGGAGAGTAATAGTAACGCGGGTGCTCACCCTCCAGCTCCGCGAAGCTGTCATCAAGCGTCGTCAGCAGATTGAATCGATAGGATAAGTGCTTCTTGCCATTGTGATCGCTAATCCGGACGCTGTTTGCCACGCCGTAATCAAATTTTAGATAAACGCTGTTCGTAGTGTAAGCATCATACCGCTGTACCGTGATGCCCCGGGCTTTCACCGCCCTGGTGATCCGGTCGGCCAGTCTGCGGATGGATTCATCTTTAGGTTCCCGCCCCTGCTTTGACTTGCCCATGTCCCTGCACCGCCTTAAGTCCGGCCAGCTCAGCCGAGTATTGGTAGAATGCTTCTGCATCCCAGTTGTCCAGTGCCTGATCTATCAGTTGCTGCAGCTGCTCAATCCGGTATTTCAGGACGGCAGCCTCCCAAACCACTTCGATGTACTTATCCAGTGCCAGTGCATATAGTAAGAGGATTCGCATGCCAGCCTCCTTTGTAAGAGAAGAAGAAGCAGCTTACGCTGCTCCTCCTCCACCCTTCATTTTCTTTGCTGCCAGCTTGCGATAAGTGTTATACCGTGAAGAGAGCTGCCCGCTTCTCATACCGTTCTCAATAGCGATTTCCCTCCAGGTCTTATTTTCTCTCAAGCGCTTCTCCAGCAAGTCCGGGAACGGAACGGGCTGGCCATCGAACTCCACTTCGGCAAAGATCGGGCGGTCAGTAAGGATGAATTCGTCGAGTTGTTCCTTGTCTACGTCTTCTTCTCCAGCTTCTGGATCAGCCTCTCTCTGTCCATCGCCGCCCGCAGAATCTCCTGCAGGCTGGCTTCCCTCAGCTTCCCAATCCGGAGTAAACCCGTCCGCGTTGTCGCTATGTCCAGATTCGCCGCTTTCATGTTGACTTTCGGTGTCGCCTGCATCACCGGCGCTTCCATCTTCAGATGCTGTAGCCTGCTCTGCTGCTGCAGAAGGGGCTACCCCCTGTCTTTGCATCCACTCATGCCAAGCTGCTGCAGAAGGGGCTACACGCTTGCGGTATTCGTCAATCTTTTCAACGATCTTCCCGCTGCTGATCCCAAGCTCGGAAGCGAGCTTCATGTAGGTCTCACCGCCGGCCAGCCGCTTGGAGAAGGAAACGAAGTCATAATTCAAATCCTCGAATGTCGGTGCCAGGCCGCTTTGGATGAACTGCTCAATCACGGACAGATCAATTTCTGCCGGCTGCTGCTTGATCTCTACCTTTTCTGCGGGGAGACCCAGATCCATGGCAAGCTGCTCGCCTTCCGGCTTCACTTCCTGTACCACGCCCTTATCATCAACACGGAAGGTTCTGATAGGTTTGTTGGTCATGGCGTTAACGTCGACGTTGTAACGGACAATCTGTGAGTCAACAGCCACTTCGATTTTAGTATCGATCATCTCGGAAAGCAGATCGATCTTTCCGTCCAGAGCACCGTCAGAGATTTCAAGAACGATCTCCTTGACTCCCTTCGGCTTCAGATTGATCTTTTTCAGCAGTGCGTTGAAATTTGCGTAACTCATGGTCTAAGCAACTCCCTTGATATATTTTTGGTGGTAGGCCCAGCAGAGCGCCAAGGCATCAGAAGGGTCAAACAATCGCTGCTGCACATCGCCCTTCTTGTACTTTCCTTTAGGATCGCTCGTCTTGTAGAGAACGGGAACGGCGAGATCGTCATAATCCAGGTCGAACAACATCTGCATTTCGACAGCAACGGTTTCCTTGTCTGCATTACCTTTGCCGGTCTGCATCTTCAGCTCAGAAGGGCGAATCTCAGCAATCCGGATACCGAGATGCAAGGCAGCCAGTGTGACCATAGAAAATGCCCCGACCAGAGCCAGAACGCTGTTCGCATTCTTGAAATGCACCGGCCGCTCCAGGATGATGATTTCCGGCCGCTCCTGCTCGAGCATCCGGAAGGTGTCCTGATAGATGGCATCAAGCACATTCGGCATTTTGATGTTGCTGTAATCGCGCAGTCCGAACTCAATTGGCCTTCCGTTTTTCATCGTTGCCCATCCGGCGTAATTCGTGCCGTGGTCGATTCCCATGATCTTCATGACCCTTCCCTCCCTGCTGCCGCGGCGGTTTCAGCTCTGAATCCAGTACGAACACCAGCCCCGCGATCTTGCCGTTGTCATGCCAGACGGTGAAATAATTGGTTTGTTGAAAGAGTGGATCAACCAGCTTACGGGTTCTCATCCGGCTTCACCTCGCTTCCGATTCCCGATTGCGAGATCAAACTCCTCGATACCTTCATCGATCTGACGAGAGTCCAGTTCCGCGAACTTATCCAACAAGTCGTCCCTGCTCGGGGCTACTCCGGTGCTGAGGTACACATTCCGCATGTGATTGTACACATGCCAGTAATTCCAGGCGCTCATGATACGGCTCTCCGGATCGTCCGGGGCTTGCCGGAGTACCGGTTTATCAGTACTAATTCCTCACGAGTATCTCGCTCAACAAACCAGTTATCCATGATCAATCCATTTGCTTTAATTTCTTCCTTCTGCCGACGTGTCGGCCGCTTCCCCTGCTTCATTGCAATTCCCCTTTCTTAAGCCCATTTTCGTTTATCAACATCGTCCGGAGGAGCCGGAACACTACTATGTGCTCGCTCGTAGTTGACGAATTTGTTGTACTGCTTCAAGAACACAAGCTCAGCTGTTCCCAGTGGGCCATTCCGCTGTTTCGCAATAATGATCTCGATGATGTTTTTCTTCTCAGTTTGCTGGTCGTAGTAGTCATCCCGGTACAGGAAGGCTACGATGTCAGCATCCTGTTCGATAGAGCCGGATTCTCGCAGGTCTGAAAGCATCGGCCGTTTATCCTGCCGCTGCTCTACACCGCGGCTGAGCTGGGAGAGTGCGACCACCGGGACATCCAGCTCCCGGGCGATCTGCTTAAGGGTCCGTGAAATCTCGGATACTTCCTGCTGCCTGTTCTCATTGCGCTTGCCAGCTCCGGATATCAGCTGCAGGTAATCAATCAGGATCAATCCAAGGCCCTGCTGTTTTTTCAGCCTGCGGCATTTATTCCGGATCTCATGAACCGTCAGCGACGGCGAGTCGTCGATAAAGATATTGCTGTTCCCCAGAATACCAATCGCATCAGCACCTTTCCGCCAATCTTCTTCAGCAAAGTCCGCTGTCCGCATATGATTCGCGTCCAGATTCGCTTCAGCACATATCATCCGTTGCACAAGCTGCGGCGCTGACATTTCAAGACTGAAGATTGCTACAGTCTCCTTCGCCCGAACCGCTACATTTTGAGCGACATTCAAGGCGAATGCTGTTTTGCCAACGGAAGGGCGAGCTGCCACGATGATCAGGTCACTTCTCTGGAACCCGGCGGTCAAAAGATCAAGATCAACGAATCCCGAAGGGATACCGCTGACACCATTCTCAGCCTTGTTTACGGCTCGATGCTCCATATCCTCGTAAACCTGGACAGCTACTTCACCGATCCGTTTGAACTCCTGCTTCGGTGCAGCCTGGTCGGATAAGCGTGAGGCATTGACCTGAGCGGATGCCAGAACCTGAGCCGGATCCTCACTCTCAGAAGCCATCTGCGCTTGTTCAAGGCCCGTTCGAATCAATTCTCGAAGCAGATGTTTCTCCTTCAGAATCCCGATATAATAGGCCACGTTGGCCGCAGTCGGAACGCTGCGAGCGATCTTCGATAAGTAGCTGACACCGCCGATATTCTCGAGCTGGCCATTATCCTGAATCCTGGAAGTCAGGGTAACCAAGTCGATCGGCTGGCCTTCCTCAGTGATTTGCTCGATGGCTTCGAAGATGAACCGATGCTCCGGGTTATAAAAAGCATCAACCGGCAGCTCCAGCATTGCCTCCAGTGCATCGCCTTCCTTGTCGATCAATACCGCCCCCAGGACAGCAGCTTCAGCTTCCGGGTTCTGCGGCATTTTAATGCTGGATATTAAGCCTTGCATAAAGCGCCTCCTTCATACCTGGAGGCGGCGGAACTGCCTTTGATCGGGCATCTGCCATTTTGTGCACCAGATCTTCAGTTTGCCGGCGCATTCGCTCGCGCTCCAACTGCTCCCCCAATCGGCCCCGGATCTGCGATATCTTTGGCGGGAAGTCACTGGTCATGATGTGCTGGCGAATATTGGACACCGCGACATCATAGGGAATGTCCTTAAGCATATCCAGGTCTTCCTCCACCGCCTGCAGGCTGGCGTCAAAGTTGCTATAGCGCTTCTTGATTGTCTTATACAGCTTAGCGACTTCCAGCTTGTTCACGGGCTTCCTCCTCTCTGATCCAGCGGTCCAGATCATCAATCTCTTGCTGCTGCTTCGTTATGCGCTGCGGGCTAGGACTCCCAATGGCGACAGGTACGTGCGGCACCGCAACTGTTATGGGCTCTTCCTGCTGCAACTTCGTCCACTCGTCATAGCAGCGAGGGACGCAGTAAGTAATGCTCCGAATCTCATCACGCTTATGCTTCGGCTTGTAGCTATCAAAGGATTCGTCTACTACTCGGTTGACAAGGTCAACCGGCAGGCCATCGACAACCATCTGCCTGATCTCACTGAAGTCTGAAGGGGAAACACTGAACCCCTTACCTCGTCTCTGGCAGAAGTGTTTTTCGATTTGAGAGACTTGGTTCAAAATGTGTTCTTCGTCAGAAGCAGAAGAAGAAGCATTATATATCTCTGTAATATCTTTATTAGATCGGCAGTTTTCTGCCGCGAGATCGGCAATATTCTGCCGATCACTACTATCCAGAGTGGCAATATTCTGCCGATCTCCTTCAAGTGATTGGAAGTTTTCTGCCGATCTGTTTTGATATTTTTTAGAGTTTCTAACACTGAAAATAAGGCCATATGGTGCTCTTGTGACTCGGATGTAACCATGATCTTCAAGTGTCTTTATCCAAGAGCGGATGGTACGATTACTGACTTCAAAGGTCTCTTCAAGCTCATTGATTCGGATAGGCTTATTCCCAAGGACGATGCCCCAGACAGTTCCGTCTTTTTCCTTCTCCGCTGTCGTGGAGCTTATACACCACAGGAAAAGCCATATCGCTGTGCCTATTTGTTTGTAATGTCGCGGCTCCAAAAGCCCTGAGTATGTTGGAAAAGGGTAACTGCCTTCGGGCATTAAATCATCCCCTAAGAATCTTCATTTCTGTTTTTATCTCTATAGTCCTGAATATAAATGTGCGGGTACTTCGCCCGGACCACTGTAAAGCCAGGGTGACCGCGAGCAAAGTGTGCTTTGACTGCCTCCTTGAAAGCGTCCGGATTGGAGGATCGCAATTGCCATACATGCTCTGCAATCATGCTCTTCCAAATCCGCTCTCCCAGCGGCCCGTTCATCGATCTGCTACCCGCACTAGGGCGCCGGTGGTCTCCTGTATCTCCTGCTTAAAGCGCTCAGCGTCGCTGTTGCCGTCAGATAAATGCAGCAGCCAGATCTCCTCGACATTCCGGGTATCATTGGCTTTCAACATTTCCTTCACGTTCTCCAGAGAGAAGTGTGAGCGCATCAACCGCTTCTTCTGTGCTGGGTGCAAGTGGCCAGCAGCCACACGCTCATTAACGATATCCCGGGAGTAATTGCACTCCACCATGATGTGAGTCAGGCCGCTGAAGCGATGACGGCAGTAGTAGGTGTCTGTAAGAAAGACCAGCTTATCTCCCGCTGTATTCGCCAGCAGGAAGCCCAGCGGCTCCTCTACATCGTGCTGAATATCGAAGGGCAGAATCGTCCAGGTACCAATCGTGAACTGCTCCAACGCTTTGATCACCTTCAAGCGATGGCCTGACAGCCCTCTGGCAGCCGCAGTCCCTGCACTGGTGTAAATGTTGATGCCTGCTCTCATAATGTCAGGAGCAGCCTTGCTATGATCCAGATGCTCGTGTGTGATGAGGCATCCGGCAATGTCCGACATCCCGAAGTTAAGTGCCCGCTGGATCGACTTATAAGGAAAACCGGCTTCCAGCAGGAGCGCGGTGAGACCGTCCGATATTCGGTAGGCATTACCGGCGCTGCTGGAGCCGAGGCATTGGATGTCGATCATGGGCTAAAAGAGTACTTCATCGTTCGATTCAATCTGAGGGTCATCACCAGAAATATCTTCATCCCCCGGTGGAGACTTAGATTCTGATGTACTAGTGTACGTCTCCTCTTTTAATGGCTGAGTTGCAGTTGAATCAGGAATATCAATAAGCTCGGTATTGGCGTTCTCATTGATCTCCCGGCGAACCTCTGCATAATCTGGATCAATGACATCATCGTGCAGCATCTCGACAAACGCACTTCCGAAGTCTTTAGGGATTTTCTTGACGATGTTATTCCGCATCTTACGGATCAGCATGGATTCACGGCTTTGGTACTCACTCCATGCCGGGCTGATATATTGCTGCAGGTCTGGTTCATCTAAAGCACCGAGCCCCAACTCCTTGGCTCGTTTAAGTACCTCAGATTTCTTCACTGCGATCTGTTTCTTCTGATCCGTAGTAGCTTTGAAACGGTCCTGACATACGCCGAAAGTCTCATTCATCATATTGTTGTTCATATGAGCGATCAGGTTTTTTACAACGTCAGCACGCTCGGAGATGTAATAATGCAGAGTCTTGTCGGTATGAAGGATTGGATATACAATTCGGATAACTTCACCTTGTCCTGTAGGAGACCACTCTGGCGGCTCATATTCGACACCGCGGAATTTCGGATAAACGAACTGATCGTGTTCCCGGACAAGCCAGTAAGGGTAAACCTTCGATACATTCCGCCCAAAGTTGGCAAGGATAGCATCGTTACCATCACCCTCAATACCCATTTCGATTTGCTTTTTCCATATATCTTTATCTCCGACCTTGATTTTGACATTCCGGAGTTGAAAGAACACTTCCTTGGGACTGGCTGATGCATTCAGCTTTAAGGATGCTACTCGCAGCAGAATTTCAGTGATGTTATTTCGATCAAGCTGTTCGTCACTCCAGGTTATCCCTTTGCCATCAAGCACAGTGTTAATAGCGGAAATCGCATTGATCACACATTGTTTCGAATACTGATCCATGTTGACACCATTATTCATGAGCTGGCTTTCAATCATAGGAGCAAAGGTGTTCGTTATCTTCGCCAATCCTGTTTGGAACGGTTCGCCCATTTAAATCGCCTCCTGTATAGCTGCCGTCTCAATCCGCAGCTTCTTGTCTTTCTCACTAACAACCAGCCGGATCACCTGAGCATCCGTTCCGATCAACTTCGTCACGGCTTCTGCGTTGTCCACGAAGATCGGAGCAGAGAATCCATAATGCTCGCCCAGAGTATTGATAATGTCCAGGCCAACATTAATGCGGGCTGCGTTGTTCAGGCCACCGTCATACGGAACGCCCTTATACAGCGTGTCGCAGACCTCCTTGATTCCGCCGTTAATCTGATCTTCGAAAAGCCGGAACCGGGCAAGCTTGAATTTGCTGTTGATCTTAGCGTCCAGCATGCTGACCTTGGTTTTGGTGAACTCTTCGCAGAGGAACAGCTCATGCTGCAGGCGCTCATATTCAGCAGCAAGCTCCCGCTCTTGATCCTCCAGCTCTTTCACACGCTGCTGCGCGCGACGGACACCTTCAAACTTAGCAAGATCCCGCTCCATCTCTTCGATCTCTGAACGCAGCCGGCGAATGTCTGCCCGAGCTGCTGCAGCCGAATCATCTGATGAGGCTTTGAGAACTCTGATCTGCTGCTGTACTGTCGCTGCTTCAGCTTGCTTACTGGCGTAATTCGGATCAGCAGCAGGATCTTTCACGCCTGCTCGCAGGTCGGTCAGCTCATCCTCGGCAGCCGTCAACTCCGATTGAAGTAGTGTCAGAGCGCTTTTCAAATTCTCAATTTCTTCGTGGAAGCGAATATTCTCATGCTCATATTGCTGAGCAGCAGCCACAGCAGCTTTTCCAGAAGCATTGATGCGTTCCTTCTGCTCAGCCAGCCTGCGGTTAAAGTCAGCCTCCGCTTTATCATGAGCTGCCTTTACCTGATCCTCTGGCAGAGACTGCCCGCAGGCCGAGCAGTGAGCATCATGCTCACCTGCAGGCTCAAAAGTTAAGCTCTTCAATTCAGCAAACTCTGCCCGCAGCCGATCTGCTTCCTGCCGGCGCCCTGCCGCCTGCCGCTCATTCTGCTGGATGCGCTGTTGCTTATCCTCGATATCCCGGCGGTATCGGTTAATTTCAATGTGCATCTGGTTGACGGCATCCCGCTTAAGGGCGACTTTGTCCAGCACATCTGATTGCAGTTGGCCTTTTATGGAGATGAGCTCGCCTTCAATCTCGCGGAGCCGCTTCTCTTTCACAGCCACTTCACCGCCGGAGAGGATACGAGTAAGCTCCGCTTCTCCTGCCTCTACCCTGTTGCGCAGGATGGCGATGTCTTCCTTAAGCAGCTCTTCATCCAGTTCGGCAATGTCCGGCATCTGGCGCTGAACCTCACTGATCCGGACCGGCAACTCCTTGATCTCCTTGTTAATCACGGTGCAACGCGAGGTTATGACCTTTTTATGAGAGTCAAGGTCCCGCCCACCGAGAATGCCCGGCAGTGGAGCCAGCTCCTTATTGCCATGGATTACCTCAGCGTCCGTCAGGTCGCCGCACACTTCCAGTAGTACCTTGCGGCGGTCCTCTTTCTTAAGGACTTCATTGAAGTAAGAAGGGCTGGTCAAGAGCTTGAACAGTTCCTCTTTAATGACCGAATCCACCTCAGCGGTGTACTCTCCCTTTTTCACGGGAACACCGTCGAGGAAGTAAGTCGTCTCATGACCTTCGAATGCATCCGTCGCGGACCCGCGCTTCTTCGTCCATTTCTCCGAATAGACCCGGCGGAAGGAGCGGCGACGGCCGTCAATCAGGAAGACTCCTTCGACCTCATGCTCCAGTTTGTGCTGCAGCACCTTACCGGTACTGTCCAAGCCTTTGATTTCGAAGTCAGCCTTGTTCTGGCTGTCCTTACCGAACAGGAGCCAGACAAATCCATCGAACACAGTTGTCTTGCCGGTGGCATTGTCACCTAAGACATCAGCGTCCCCGCCGTTGACGGCGAGGACAAGTTCTTTAACACCTTTGAAATTACGGAGCGTCAGGCGCTCCAGAACGATACGCTTCAAGCGATCTCCCCCTCGATTGCCGCCCTGCACTCATCATGCAGGAGCGACTGCTGATCTGGTGTTTCGGGATAACGGATGCCGTCCAGGTAAGTGCGGATGGCATATTCAACTTCAGCCAGTTGGTCCGGATCGGCATGCAGCTGAAAGGTACCGGTCTGCTGCCGGATAGAAAGAACCGACGGTGAGTAATGCGTTGGAGGCACAATTTCAACCTCGATGCGCTGCCCACTGATGTGAGCAGAAAAAGCTGTTGACATTTCCATTCCCTCCCTCTTGTGTGGTTTGGCCTTCATCGTGTAAGATAAAGGCAAGTGATTAAGATTTATTGCTATTTAGTTTTCAAAGAGCGAGCGTCCCGGTGCAACGGGGCGCTTTTTTATTTCTCAAGGTGGGCAAGGATTTGCACCTTGCATGGTATACCGTGCTCTTAGCGCCGTCCCACTTAGGGAATCGACCTTTATGGGAATCAACGAGAAAACTTTTCCCCACTACCTTCTAACCAACGAATTTGGTATCCGTGGATGCCTCGTTTCGGAGTTGTTATTGCATACCTATTCCCTCTCCGTGAGACGTTAGCGTCTACCTATTCCGCCACCACCTTGGATGCGTCAGCCGCATCTCCAAACGCCAACCCGGAGGAAAGGTTATTTCTAAGGGTCGACGCTTGGAGACAGGGGCCGAAGCCGCTGCTTACTCAAGTCTTGTTACTTCCTTCATGATCGCGTCCCGGATGTCTACCGGCAGAAGATCAATCACTTCAACCAGTTGATCCCACTTTGCAGTAGCAAGCTGTTTGATCCGGTCCTGCTGCAGAATGAAAGCCTGGGTGTATTCCTTAATGGCCGCCCGGATCTTCTGGACCCGATCGAGGGCCGACCAATATTCCTGCCTGCGTTTTAAGTACAGTTCCGCAATCGCTACGGCGAAATCAGCCTTATCCTGCGCCGTCATACCGCCTCACCCTTGCTTTCAATGAATTTCAAAGGTACAATGGGCATAACGAGTCGCTTTAATGGAGTGCTCAAACCGGTCCGCCCTGCCAGGCGGGCTTTTTCTTTTTCATTGATAATTGCCATCGATAATTCCCGCATTTCATTTACCAAGAACCAATCCCATGTTCCATCTGGCTGCTGTGTCTTTGAAAGTTCTTGGTGAATGTTCCTCAACTCGCACAACCGCGTCCGTGCTGCTCGTAATGCATCGAATTCCATTTCAAACCCTCATTTCATGTATTGTTTTGCTTTCAGATCCGCTCTGTGTTCTTTCCAAGTCGCCAGCCAACTGAAGCAGTATTCCTTACAGAGCACTGCGGCCAGATGAGTCAGCGCTGTAATTGCCTCTACCGTCTCCATCAGCAATCGTTTAATTTGCTTACGTTCCGACTCGTTTAGCTGTTTATTCGTCTTACTGATTGGGGCGTCGCTTGAAGCTTCAAGCACTTCCTGAACTTCCTCCATCGTCTTGAACAGTACACTGGCCCGATGCAGGTCCACATTGTCCAGCCATGGAGCAGAAGCACCACCGGTGACTTCCGCCGCCGCTGCTAGATAGAGTTGACCGTCATCGTAATGTTCAGCTGCTGCTCTCATAACTGGTTTGGATGCTTTTCGAGATCCTCTTGCAATCTTTCCTATCAAGGAGGCATCAGCATGAACGATTAGTCCTGCCGTTTCCCTCGTATCTCCCGACCGCTTCAACACTTGTTCCAATGCTGGTCCAAATTGTCCGATTGCCAACTTATAATCCTCTCCTTTGTCCGTTTTTGCGGGTTATATCGGACAGAGGCCTGATGTATGATTGACTTAAGCAATTCCCCTTCCCGCTTTCCCTTCCCGCCGCTGCCGGTACAGCTCGGCGGGCTTGTTCTATCCAGTAGCATGCTTGCGTCGTCTTGCTTTAAACTCTTTACCAGCATTTTTCTGGACCCATTCAGTGTTTTCGTCGATCCAGCGAAGTAACAAGCCTGTCGGTATACGAGGATTTCCAAACTCTCGATTAACCGGAAAA
Organism: Paenibacillus tianjinensis; assembly: GCF_017086365.1. Lineage (NCBI taxonomy): Bacteria > Bacillati > Bacillota > Bacilli > Caryophanales > Paenibacillaceae > Paenibacillus > Paenibacillus tianjinensis. Next base: position 3,426,326 of record NZ_CP070969.1, read on the forward strand.
CCAGGTCTCTTCATAACCTCTGTGGCTGTTGGTCTGCTGATCTTTAGGAGTTCCATGAATTCTACAGTAGTAAGAGCCGGTGGTAATGAGCTCGGAACTTGAACGGCATAAGCTTCTATTGCACGGGATACGACTTTATCAAGTAGGCGCTCCAGATCAGCTTCTTCCATGACTATAAGGGACATTTAGATCACCTCTTTTTTATCGTTGTTTGTAGACAACGTTTTTTGCAAAAAAATATACTCTTCGATGTTCAAATCCTTTTCCTTACATAATTGATACAACCCGTTGAACAACTTACCTCCGCCGTTTTTGCTCTTTTTCAGTACTCTGAAGAGGTAAGAGTAGTCCACCCCTAAACGATTAGCAAGTTCAGGTATGCTCCAACCTTCTTTTTGAGCAAGTTCCATTAGTTTATCTGCATTTACTTTCACTTGTTTCACCGCCTTCCGTTGTCTACTGACAACATCAATATACCATGTCTACAGACAATGGTCAAGAGGTTTTATTGTTTTTAAACAATACTTTTTTCCTTGTTTTATTGCCTATAAACAACGCCAAAGTTATTATTAATTGAGAAGAGGTGGTGAAGATGATTTTTGATAAGAAGAGGTTTTCTGAATTGCTGAACAAGGCAAAAGGCGATAGATCAATCAATAATTTTGGAAGGATTTCGCAAGTAGATCCAGGGTATATTTCTCGATTGTTGCGCTGTCAAAATGATACTCCGCCTAGTGCAGCAATAATTAGTAAGTTAGGAAGTAAGGCTCACAATAATGTCTCAGATATTGATCTAATGATCGCAGCTGGATATATAGAGGATGGGAATGATGTGAACCATATCGGAGATAAATTAGAGGAGTCCGCTCTTTCAAAAGAACGAACAGAATATGTATTAAGGGAGTTAGTTAATAAGTACAATATTGATTTAACTGACCCCCGCACTGTTGAAACCTTAGAGGATCTGATTAAGATCGTTCATCGTAAGACTCAAGAATGATTTTCTCCACTAATTTTTCTTCAATAAATAGAACGATTTCTTCTGGAGATTGAATTGAAAGTTCATTAACCAAAGATATCCTGTCCAAAATATCTTGATCCATATTACCACCGCCCAGTTAGGAAGGATTTTAATTCATATTAACATAAGAACAATCGTTCGTAAACGATCCATAAAAATGGTATATTAGAGGTGGCAGTGCGATGGAACTTGTTCCTGTGCGCTGTCGCATTCCCGAGTTGCTTGTCAGGCTGGATAAAAGGCTACCAAGTACAAGTCAAATTAAGATCAATCAACAGTGGCTGGCGGATAAGATTGGTATAAGTAAACAGCAGATGTCTGATTACATCAATCTTCGAACTGGAATTATGAGCATTCAGCGAGCTGCGTTGATTGCTTATCATCTCGACTGTCAAATCGACGATCTGTTTGAATGGGAATGGCGATAGCTGAGTGGCGATGCCGCTCTTAAGGAACAAGTACAGATATATAAGTACCCAAATAATTCACTTGATCACCTCACAATCATGTAATCCTCTTGCTGTGATACATAGTCTAGCAGATTAAATAGGAAAACGCTGTCGAAAAAAGACGAACGAAAGCACCCCCTAAAACCCAATGAAGGGGTTGACTTTAGCTACTAAATTTGCTTCATAACATACAATTTCGTTCCATCTTTAAAGGTTATGATCGATCCATTATTTTCTACTGAAATGATAATCTCAATTTTTGATTCTTGAACCAACGCTGTTCTTCCAATGAGAATGAAACCTTGATCCTTATATGCTTCAGCTGCTTCAGCCAAAATATCAAGGTCCTGATAAGAACCTTCACTGGTGTGGTAAGCAAGCGTAGAATGTGAATTCCCCGTACGCTGCCACTTATCTATATAGTTCACATCTTTAAGGTCAACGTCCCTGCACTCAAATTTATCCTTCTTATCGCCCTGAAGCCTCTTCATTCGTCTTATCATTAGTATCTCCTCTGCCGAATTCTGGATGGGTTTAGATTATTTTACGACAAAGTTCTACATACAGCATTACATAAAATATTACATTCATGAGGTGAGTGATTGAACAACGAGCAATTTTCATCAGAGGATTATGACTTTGGTGAAGAGTACCTGGTGAGGAAAGCTGAAGAAGTGCTTCAAGATCCCTGTGATCTTCATTTTATGTACGAGAGTTTGATCATCTTCTATAACAATTACTTGGATTATCAGAGTGACGCTGCGGACAAACTCGTAATGGTCTGCAGACTGGATATTGAGTATTATTTTCGCTTTATTGATGCCTGGAAGGTCCGCTATCGTAACGAGAGACTTCCTATCGATCCGCTATCATTTAAAACTCTTTGGCGTTTTTACTATGACAGAGAGCTTCTCTATGAGGCCATTGATATTTGTTATGCAGCAATTGAATATGAGATCAGAGATTACACTATAGGAGGATATACTGAACGATTGGCGAGGATGGAGAAGCGATTGGAAGAGTATTTAAAAAATTCTTAAGAGGTGTGTAATGAGGAAATTTATCATGGTATTGTCCATCATGTTGCTCTTGGCTGGCTGCGGCCCTTCCAAAGCAGATCAAGCAGCTGAACTAAGCACGCAAGCCGAACAGCATTACAAAGATGGTGACTTGCAGAGTGCCAAAGCTGTATATGAAAAATCATTGGAGATTAAAGAGGATGCGGAGATCCGCCAGAAGCTTACACTTACTGAAAGTGAAATCACAGCTTTGGCAACTGTTAGGCAATACCTGAGTGATCTGTCTGCTGCAAACCAGGAATTGAAGCAAAACATCGATCCTACCGCCTTATATGAGACATCCGTCAAGATTGATTCAATCCTGAATGAGCTCACTGAAGTTCCAGTTCCGGATTATTCAAGCATAACTGTCTATTTGGACCGGATTAAAGAAGACAACAACTTCTTCCTTCTTAAATCAGATGTCGAATTGTTTACGCTCAGTGCTCAATCAGGGATTGAGGTGGATGCTGTGAAATTGAACAAATCAGTTCAGAAGTTTCTGGATGAGTATTCGACGATCAGCAATTATAAATAATTAAAGGAGGTCCCAAATTGACCACTGAGAAAAAACGATCATCCGTCCCCGTCCCCAAGAAAATACCCGCCAATAACAAACAGGGATACAAATGGCGTCTTGTCATTGAGGGACCACCTAATCCCATCACAGGTGAAAGAAAACAAATCCCACGAGTCCGTGATACGCAGAAAGAAGTTATAGCAGCCTGTCAGGACGAATATAAGCGGCTAGAAGCCGGTTTTGACAGTAAGAGAGCTAAGACCCTCACTTTCGAACAGGCTGGCTTAGAATGGATTAAGACGTACTCTAAGCTAGGGAAGAAAGGCAAGACTGTCGAAACTCGCGAAGAAGATTTTAAAACGATGTGTTTGTATATGGGAAAGGTTCTTGTGGCCTCGTTCAAACACAACCAATATCAAAAGATTATTAACAAACTTGATGACGATGGATATTCCCTTAACACTATTAAGAAATATCACACTACAACAAACTTAATTTTTAAGTGGGTTATAAAGGAAGAAATACGAGATGATAACCCTTGTATTGGCATTTCCTACCCTAAAAAACAGTTGACTGTAGAGGAAATTAAGGATAATGAGATCTATGAGAAATATCTTGACCGGAATGAACTTTATGACTTTTTGGATGTATTAGAGGATTATGGCACAGGTGATGACCTGGAGGCTTTTTATTTTTTGCTATTTAGTGGAACTCGTCCTGGAGAGCTATGCGCCCTGGAATGGCCTGACATTAACTCGGAGACTTTCGAATGTCATATCTATAAAACGATTTTCTTTCCTCGAGGTCAAAAAGGACGATATGAATTAACACCACCTAAGACAAAGAAATCTATCCGTAAATTTCTTTTAGATGAATTTATTATTAATATGTTAAAGAAACTTAAGATCAGACAGGAAGAAAGATATAATAGATATAAAGAGCTTAATGATGATTTTGTGGAAACCCAGTTTATATTTACGAATACTAATGGAACCCCATATCGTCCTAATACGCTCGTCAGATATATGGAACGGTTATTGAAACTAACAGATATCAAAAAGCATGCAACCCCTCATATCTTCCGTCATACCCATATTACAATGTTAATTGAAGCAAGCTTGGAATCCGGCTCTCAAATTGACTTGAAAACAATTATGGATCGCGTTGGTCATGATGATTCAAAAACCACCTTAGGGATATACACTCATGTCACAGAACGTATGAAGCAACAAAATTCTGAAATCGCGAAATTCCACTTTGAAAACATCCTAAACAGGAGAAATAATCCGACGTTGTGATTTTTTTGTGATTTATAGTTTGAACATTCGCTATAAAACCCTTATAACCATTGGTGTTATAAGGGTTTTATAAGTTGACGGTTTTTATTATACACATAATATTCACTTTTTCAGAGAATGACTACCTCTTCACACATATTCATAGCATACAAAAAACCGGCTCCCTATTGGGAGACCGGTTCTGAAAGAATTGTTATAGCGATTGTACCAGCGGAAGAAGCTCGGAGAGATGCCCGATCTGATAGTCCGGCCGAATCTCCGGATTAGCTTTTTTACCCGTCCGGTTAATCCAGACCGTGGTAAGACCTGCAGTCAGACCGCCTAGAATATCCGTCGTAAGCTTATCACCGACCATAACTCCTTGTTCCGGAGCAATGTCCAGCAGATCAAGCGCATGTACGAAAATATCCTTGTCCGGCTTACCTTTACCAAAGCTCCCTGAGATGACCACATGATCAAAATAAGGGATAAGCTCCGGAACACCGTCCAGTTTCTCCTGCTGAAGAGCAGGACACCCGTTTGTGAGCAGTAACAGCTTCACCTTACCGCGGAGCTCATCCAACACTTGCAGCGTTTCTTCATACATATAAGGCCGCTTCCGGCGTTCCTCGGCAAATTTGGCGGCTAGTTGTTCAGCCAGCGCTTCATCATTGACTCCAACGGAAGCCAAGCCGCGGCGCCAGGATTCTTTGCGGTATGCCGGAGCAAGCTGCTCCAGTTGCCGGAATTCCGGCTGCTCCCCGGCTGTAAAATTCGCCCATAGCGCTTCGAAAGGATTGATTCCGATCATCTTCGTAAATGGAAACGTCTCATAAGTCTCGTAAAGGCTTCTGGCTTCTCTGCGGACAGCTGCTTCCAGCTCTAAAGGGTCAACATCGTTTCCTGCTGCTTCGCAGGCCGCGCGAAAAGCTTCTTCAACGCTCCGTTCATCCCAGAGCAGTGTATCGTCAAGGTCAAATAGTACGGCGGTAATCGGCATAATAACGCTCCCTCTCCCTATGCTGGTCTATCTTGCTACTCGTACACTACTTCAATATTATTAGCTTTTGCGAACTCTGTAAGGCGTTCACCCATTGCCGCCGTGTCATAACGGTTCAGGAATCTGGAGAACACCCATTGCTTGCGCTTGCCTTTATATTTAAGGGAAACCATACTGCGGGACACAATAATCTTCTCAATCTCTGATGCCTGCAGCCAGCGTTCACGATTATATTTAATAGTAGAAACCCTGGCACGTTCAACCTTCAGGTATGGACGGCGGAAGAACAGAAGTGCAGCCAGTAAAAAGTAAAGAACAACACCCAGCCAGTTGGCGAGAACACCGCTGCCTCTAGCTTCATCAACAGAACCGACTACCCAAAACATGATGCCGAGGAGCAGCAGAACTATTGGAAATACGATATTGCGGCCTTTAAAGATATCGCTCTCTTTGGCAGCTGACGCTGATTTTGAAGCATAGATGGTTTCTTTACCTTGCTTCTTCCGTTGCTTATTGACTTGCTGTGTGTTGCGTTGAACCATTCTTTCCCAAGAACGGGCCATGTGAGTTCCCCCTAGTCGTCCTAAAATATCTATGACAAAGGCACCGGACTAATGTTTAAGCCCCTTGTTGCCTTGATCATCGTTATCCACGATTTCAATCGTATCAAGCTGTGCACGGAAGTTGCTGCGGATGTTGCCCAGATAGATCTCGCGGAGCTTAGCGCGTTCTGCTAATTCCTCTTCATTCAGGCCGCTGCTTTTCTGTTTGCGAGCCAATTCATTGATGCGTGCGACCAATTCGTCTATATTCAATGCTTTCCCCTCCCCTATAAATTCATTCTAACTTTGCCATGAGAAAAAGAGCTTGTCAAGGTCTCCCCCCTGAAAGCTCTTCATGTTATTCTATCGTGCTGAAATTATATTTAATATACAGGCAAGGTTAACACATCTCCGGCCTGGATGTCACTGCTCTTCAGTCCGCTTGTCTCTTTAATTCCTTCTATATATACGACGGTCCTCATGTTATCCGGTTTATGTTCCCGTGCAATGCTCCAGAGCGTGTCTCCGCGTTCAACCACTACCCGCTTACCTTCTGTCATAGAGGAGACTGATCCGGCAAAAACATTACCTACAACTGTAAAACCTGAAACAACGAGCATAAACACTAAAGCTAGCTTTATAAAGTTATCCTTCACAAATACCTTCATTAGCATATTGAATACGAACGCTGCAGAATTCTTTAGACTTGATGCATAAGTTGAAGCAGAATCATCTCCGGAAGACTGAACCTCGCGGGCTTCATCGTAGATGCTGCGGTATGTACTGTATTTTAGCATTATCATCGACCTCCAAACACTTGTTCTTAATTTCAAAAATAATATAACACGAACAAGTGTTTTGATCAATAGTTTTTTCGAACAATTGTTCCCCTTAATTTATTAGGCAGCTTTAGGTGCATGTTCATCTGTTTTTATGCCTTTTTGAAAATTTTAGAACTAATGTTTGTACGAACGGAGGTTCTATGTTATAATTTTCCCAAACATACTATATGGGGTTGATTCCAATGTCAAAGATTTCGAGTCGTCAGCTGGCGATCCTGGAATTTATACGTAACGAAGTCCGCAGCAAGGGTTATCCTCCGTCTGTCCGGGAAATCGGGGAAGCTGTTGGTCTTGCGTCCAGCTCCACAGTACATGGTCATTTGGATCGTCTTGAGAAGAAAGGCCTTATCCGTCGTGACCCTACGAAGCCGCGTGCGATAGAACTGCTTGGACAGGAAGATTCTGAGAATGTACATCAATTTGTACAAACAGTAACCCGTATTCCTGTTGTAGGTAAAGTCACCGCCGGGGTGCCTATTACAGCTACAGAGAATATTGAAGACTATTTCCCGCTACCTAGCCACTATGTAGGCGACAACAAAGTTTTCATGCTCTCTGTACTGGGAGACAGCATGGTTGATGCGGGAATTATGAACGGCGACTATGTTATTGTCCGCCAGCAGCAGACAGCAGACAATGGAGATATCGTCGTTGCGATGACTGAAGAAGATGAAGCAACTGTTAAGACATTCTACAAAGAACGAGACCATATCCGCCTGCAGCCGGAGAATCCGGCTTATGAACCTCTCCGCTTGAACCGTGTTACCATTTTAGGTAGAGTCATTGGACTTTTCCGAGATATTCACTAGAAAATCCCCTCACAGAAGCTGTTTCGCTCTCCAAGCGGAACAGCTTTTTCCGTTCTATTGTGCCCACTTTATCATTTCAGAACACTTGTTCATACCGGTGAAATTCATCACCATTAGCCTCTTCTAACGGGAACCCCTGCAGCATTCCACACATATCCTGGTAGCAGAAGGAGTGCTGATGACTTTGCCCAATTACCGGATAATTGTTGATCTGTCGCAGCGCATGCTGTATTTGCTGGATAACGACATTGTGACCCGTGGTTTTCCCGTTGGAATCGGCACCATGCTGACTGTTTCACCTACAGGCGAGTATACTATCATTAACAAGCAGCCTAATCCCGGCGGGCCTTTTGGTGCCTTTTGGATGGGGCTGTCTAAACCGCATTACGGCATTCACGGAACGAATGACCCTGCTTCGATCGGTCATAGGGTCTCCCATGGCTGCATCCGGATGTATAACAATGATGTTCTCGCTTTATCTCGTATAGTCCCCATTGGCACGCGTGTGACGATTAGGGAGTAAATCTATGCCTAATTCGTACGTCACTCCATGTCAAAAGAACACCTCTACCCGCTCTTGCACCGGTAGAGGTGTTCTCATTTATTCATATGATGTTCATACTACATATTAAAGTAATCCCCAACAACAGCTACGGTTACAGCACACTGCGCAATAGTCTGATCGCGATACGGTTCAGGCGCAATGCTTCCCGGATCGAGACCCTGGCAGCCAGTAATTCACGTCTGGCCCGGCTTGGATTAGGCACCCGGCGCAAATTCTCATTGATTTCCTCAAGCCGCTCCCGTAAAACCGCTCTTTGTGCCAGCAATACACGGATCGCTCTGCGAATTCTTAACCGTTCTGTTTCTGTCATTAATTCCACCTCTTTTACGTTTGATAGTATAAGAGATGCAATTACGGCTTCATCGGTTTGTGTGAACTGGCAGTTGTTATTTTTTGGGCAGACGCACCCGGAATTCATACTCCGAACGTTTGTAGGCCATTCCCGCCAGCATGATATAATCAGGTGTCCATTTTTGCAGAGGTCCTGCGTAATCAGCGATAACATGCGGCTGTCCTTCTAGCATCTGCACTACGTATATATTCGCCTCAGCGAGCGCAGCAGTGAACAGATCAGCATCAGTTACCAGCACCTTATAAGTCGCATTCAATACGGTCCCTCCTTATTGGCTGATTCATATTTAGCGCGGATTTCAAGGTTTTTGGAATAATTGTACAGGTCTAGTGCCGTTATCCCTCTGCGTGCAAGCTTAACAAACAACACAAAAGCGTAGATACACGCCACGGCAGATACCAGCCAGATCAACACGGCAAATACTCCGAATCCACTCAGAAAATAAGCCCCTGGCGTTACACTCATCGTTCGTCTACTCCTTCGGTAAGCCATAAAATGGCCTGTAAATGATATTTATATATACGGTAGCCAAGGTTCGTCTAACGGCTATGATAGAAAGGCAATAATAATAGTGCTAGGCCAATAACTGCAAAAATCCCTGTGCCGATAGCAGAAAAGACAAAATATGCTTTTGGCGGCTCTTTGAAAGCTTTCCAGCCTTGGGTAATCTGCCAGAAATAACGTGGTTTAATCGTAGCAAACACCGCCGTGCCCGTCCAAAGCACAAGAAACGCGGTCATAAACCAGGCGATTCCTGCAGGCATCCCTACCACTCCCATTCTGAATTAAAAGCTATGTTCATACATTTATTCACATGAAGTGAAGCTATTTTCTCAGCCATTCCAATATAATCCAAATGCGAATGGCTGTAAATGAGAAATCATCTAGCCATGTATACAAAAAGGCATTACCATGAGCTTCTCCTGTTAAGGGAGCCCTCTGATAATGCCTATATATTCGATTTCGGAAGTACCTCCGCAAACTATAACCGCATTCAACCTATAGCATACAAAAGAATCAAAACCACGATGGTCAAGGATGAGGCGAACGACAACCACGTGAAAAAATGTTTCCAGTAGTTATTTTTCATCTGACTTGTATACCACCAATATTGTGCTCCGTTGATGCTCTGCACCGTCACGTGAAGATTTGACGACTGAGCCATAACAGATGTTGACTACCTGCTCTTCCCGTAACCCTTTGAGGAATTCATTTGCCTTGTTCTCCGCATAAAAATTATCGCCGTCCACAAATTCTTTTACCTGTATCATAATATCCTCCTTTAATTGCATTCATAAAACCGCATCAAGATCATATGGGAATCCCTATATTTAAAAGCGACGAAATGCACATGGCCCATCACCCCTTGGCTAACATTTAATGTAAAATCCATCCAAACGAACAGCAAGGCACTCCGCAGCTCTCTGCGAAATGCCTTACTATCAGCCTAGCTTACCATTCCATCTGACATTAATCAAACTTTATTTACTCAATTTTTCCAATTGAAGTGACAGAAAAAAGTAGAATCGTGTTGCTAAAGCATACATCCATTTTTAGGAATCTTTATAAACTGCAACAATTCTATCTTAAGTTGGAAATAATGCATAATAGATTATAATATAATAAAAATTATCAGGAGGATTTCTCTATGCCCAGTTATTATTTTAAAGAAATATGGACTCCTCTAAAGTTGGTTGGGATCAAGTTTTTTCGGGACGACGAGCTAAGGCTTTGGGTTAAATTATGGTCAAGAAAGCGTACGCTGCTCCGTTAAGTTAATATTTGGTCTCATCACTATCCAGCCGTGAGAACACCTCTAAATCCACAACGCCATGTCCTTTCCAGACCTGACCTTGCCGGATCGTGCCTTCTTGTCTAAAATAATTCCTCAGCAGCACCTTCTGGGATTTGATATTCTCCGGCATTACAAAGGCTTGAATACGATTGATCCCTAACTCCTTGAACAAATATTCCGTCATCGCCTGAACTGCTCCTGTGGCAATCCCCTGACCCCAAAATCTATCGTCAAGCCTGTAACCTATGGTGATCATATTTACGTCCTGCACATAATCAAATATTTCTGCCACGCCAACAATACGTTCAGGCTCTTTGTTCAAGCAGATTCCCAGGAAAATCGTCTTCTTCTTAAGAAAATCTCTTTCAAAATGTCCTATCATATTGGCCACTGTCTCTTTGTTTTTCTTCAGCATTACTGGTGAATGCACAAACAGCTTTTCATTGCTATAGATGTCAAACAGCTCGTCGAGATCAGAATCAGTTATTTTTCTTAATGTAATTGCTGCAGATTCAATTCGTGGAAATTGTTCAAATGGGCTTTTACTCATTTATCCCGCGCCTCTCCGTTTAAAGTCTCATCAAAGTCTAAGTGCAGTAAATTTACCATAAATCTCTATAATTTTCTATGTATTGTAACTAATCGCCAAAAAAAGAATGAGGTACCTCTTAGGCAGCAAAAACAAAAGGTCCTGCACCAATAGCCATATAATCTTTTCTGGGACACCTCTTTTTTTGAGTAGGATCGGCTTGTGCACTTAGGTGGACGCTGCGCGAACGGACCGTTGTTCCAATCGCTTTGGTCTCCAGATTTTTCTCATTCCCCTTAGCGGTGAAAATCCGGTGACCAAGGCGGCCGCTACCGCTTTTCCACAATCAGTCCGTCCTTTCCGCTGTTTAAGCGGGATATGAAATTCCACTTTATATGAAATCCATCCTCGAATAGTCCTCACAATTTTGCGGGCAATTTGTGGGCACCGTCATATTAAGGGCTCATAGCACCCCCTACGCCCACACAAAAAACCCCCGACGCCAGAGGCGCCAGGGGTTGCTTGCAACTAGTAAAGAGTCATGTACTGAGCTCTTTCCCACTCGTGAACCTGGGTACGATAGATGTCCCATTCGATTTCCTTCAGTTCATAGAAGTGAGCCAAAGCATGTTCACCAAGGGCTTCAGTGATGACATGGCTGCGGATCATTTCATTTAGTGCTTCTTTCAGATCGGACGGCAAGCTTGGAATGCCTTCTTCAATCCGCTCTTCCTCAGACATCACATAGATGTTCCGGTCGATTGGAGCCGGCAGATCAAGCTGGCGCTTGATTCCGTCAAGACCTGCCTTCAACATTACAGCAAGTGCAAGATACGGGTTAGCTGCAGGGTCCGGATTGCGGACTTCAATGCGTGTACTGAGGCCTCTGGAAGCCGGAATACGAATCATCGGGCTGCGGTTGCTCGCAGACCAGGCTACGTAACAAGGGGCTTCATAACCGGGAACCAGACGTTTGTAAGAGTTCACTGTCGGATTCGTGATGGCGGCAAAAGCACGTGCGTGCTTCAGGATACCAGCCATGTAATACCGTGCAGTTTTGCTCAGGCCGAGCGTATCACTTTCATCATAGAATACATTCTCATTGCCTTTGAACAAGGATTGGTGGGCATGCATCCCGGATCCGTTCATACCAAATAGAGGCTTAGGCATAAAAGTAGCATGCAGGCCGTGCTGACGGGCAACCGTCTTCACAACGAGCTTGAAGGTTTGAATTTGGTCAGCGGCTTTGATCGCATCCGCATATTTGAAGTCAATTTCATGCTGGCCGGAAGCCACTTCGTGGTGAGAAGCTTCAATTTCGAAGCCCATTTCTTCAAGAGTCAATACGATTTCGCGGCGGCAGTTCTCCCCAAGATCCATCGGCGCCAAATCGAAATATCCACCCTGGTCATTCAATTCTGTAGTAGGATTACCCTTCTCATCGGTTCTGAACAGGAAAAATTCCGGCTCTGGTCCAACGTTCATGGCAGTGTAGCCCATTTCTTCTGCTTCCTCAAGACAGCGTTTGAGAATGCCGCGCGGATCGCCGGCAAACGGTGTTCCATCAGGCATGTACACATCACAAATCAGACGTGCTACCCGGCTGTCCGTCACCCAAGGGAAAATCACCCATGTGCTGAGGTCCGGATAGAGATACATGTCAGATTCCTCAATACGCACATAACCTTCAATGGACGATCCATCGAACATCATTTTATTGTCGAGCGCTTTTTCAAGCTGGCTTACTGGAATCTCAACGTTTTTGATGGTTCCGAGCAGGTCGGTGAACTGCAGGCGAATAAAACGGACGTTTTCTTCCTTGGCGATACGGATAATATCCTCTTTAGAAAAGCTCACTTTACCCTCTCCCTTTCAACTCTCTTTAGTTGTTGTTTATTTATTAAAAAACCGGGATAGCTCGCCTTGAATAAGAGATACTTGTCCCGGTCTTTTACCCGAAACCAGTTCCTGCTTAAGCAAACGGTGAAGCTGTGAATCAGACAACTCTCTACGGCGGACCTCTGTGTCAGGGGTAATTACCGTAGCTTCTTCAGATTCCTTCGAGACAGGGTTCATTACCTGCTTAATGCCGGCAATATTAACGCCTTTCTCAATTAATGCTTTGATTTCCAATAGGCGCTCTACATCATTAAATGAGAACAAACGCTGGTTGCCTGAAGTACGCGCGGGCACGATCAGACTGTGCTGCTCATAATAACGAATTTGTCTAGCAGATAAATCGGTTAGCTTCATTACGATTCCTATAGGAAATAATGCCATATTTCTGCGGATTTCATCACCCATGACTCATCCAACCTTCCAATGATCTTTTTCTCATCTCATTGTACATTTCTTAATTTGGCGTGTCAATGGTATGTTAGTTTTCTTTACAACATTAGTAGATTACTGCGAAACAGAAGGTGAACTGGGTGTTAGCTACCAAGGATGAAGACTACCGCAGTATATCACATCGAACATTCCAGAAGCAAAAAAGCAGGCTGAAGTGGCAGAAATGCGTACAGCCTGTTCAAAAAAAATAACCCCGCTTCAATAAGCAGGGTTATTAAGTATTAACTTCCGCCTGTAAAAGGATTAATCTCATTCGTAAGGTCTCTTCCGGCTTTTTTCTCCTCAGCGGAGATCCGCTTGCCCAGAGCAGCATAATACCAAGCCATAGGTAGAACAGTTAGCAGCAAAATGCCAATACTTATAAGTGCTGTCATCATTATCAGCTCCATTCTCACTGATAATATAACATATATTCCCACAAAACCAAAAGAACCTGCTACAGGAGTTTGCGCTCCCGCATACATTGCAGCGCCATCAACACGCCGAATTTCACATGGGAATAAGTTAATCCGCCCTGCATATAGCCGATATACGGCGCCTGGATGGGCGCATCCGCTGACAGCTCCAAGCTGCCGCCCTGGATGAACGTTCCTGCCGCCATAATGACAGGATGCTCGTAGCCCGGCATATCCCACGCTTCAGGGACGACATGGCTGTCTACAGCCGCGGCACGCTGAATCCCTTGCACGAAGGCTACAAGATGCTCAGGACCATCAAAAGCGACTGCCTGAATCAGATCGGTACGCCGCTCGTTCCAGGCTGGCTTAGTTGTGAACCCGCAGCGCTGGAACACCGCAGCAGCAAAGATACTGCCCTTCACAGCCTGTCCAACTGTATGCGGCGCCATGAACAGCCCCTGGAAAAGACCGCGGGTCGTGCCGAGCATCGCGCCAACTTCGCCGCCGATGCCCGGTGCAGTAAGCCGGTAGGCTGCCAGTTCTACAAGGTCGCTGCGCCCGCAAATATAGCCGCCGGTCTCTGCAATCCCGCCGCCGGGGTTTTTGATCAGCGAACCGGCAACAAGATCCGCCCCGACCTGAGGCGGCTCCAGCATTTCGGTGAATTCACCATAGCAGTTGTCTACAAAAACAATAAGCTCAGGCTTCAAAGCTTTTACTCTGGTCACCATTTCTCCGATTTCAGCAACAGTAAAGGAAGAACGCCAGTCATAACCCCGGGATCTTTGAATCCCGATGACTTTGGTTTGATCGTTAATAGACAACGCTACTTCATCCCAGTCAATTTTCCCATCAGAGGTAAGTGCAGTCTCTTTGTAGCCGATCCCAAAATCGGCTAATGAGCCTGTTCCGTCACCCGGTTTGCCCACTACCTTATGCAGCGTGTCATAGGGACGTCCTGTGATATATAGCAGCTCATCTCCTGGACGCAGCACGCCAAAGAGTGCCGTGGAGATGGTATGTGTCCCGGAAGCGAAATGCGGGCGTACCAGCGCGCTTTCTGCGCCGAAGATATCGGCATACACCAGATCCAGGACCTCCCGGCCCCGGTCATTATAGGCATAACCGGTAGATCCGGCGAAATGGAAGTCGCTGACTTGCTGGCGCTGGAACGCTTCAATCACCTTCCATTGGTTATGGTCCACAATCTTATCCAGTGCTTTAACGGCACTTTCAATTTCTAGCTCAGCGGCCTCTGCCGCCTGTAAAAGATCCTCTGCAAAAACAGCCATTTCCCCTTATTCTCTCCCAACATTACATTTACTTAACACGTACAGTTACTGTACAACAAACTCAGCAAGCTTGTATCCCCATTTTTCATAATCCTCTTTATTCAAGCGGACGCTGTAAAGCACATCGTTCTCTTCGTAATTGGTTTCCAGCACCTCTCCGACCCGGTACAGCAGTGAAGACAGGTCCCCGCGGTCTCCGGGAATCCGGAAGACAAGTGTATCTCCAGCCAACTCATCGGCGATCAGTCCGGTAACACGGGTCAGATCCTCGGGGCTGAAAGCGCTGATCTTCAGATAGCCTTGACCGGTTGGCAGCATCTCCAGCTGTTCCGGCTGGCAGAGATCGCTTTTATTAAACAGAACGACCCTCGGTTTGCCGGCAGCACCGAGATCCTGGAGAATTGAATCCACAACCTCCATCTGCTCCTCACGCATCGGGGAAGAGGCATCTACTACATGCAGCACCAGATTGGCTTCGTTTACTTCTTCCAAAGTTGCCCGGAAGGAGGCGACCAAATCATGCGGCAGGTTCTGAATGAACCCTACCGTGTCCGTGAGCACGACTTCCTTGCCCGCAGGCAGCTGCAGGACACGCGAAGTCGGATCCAGTGTAGCGAACAGCTGGTTCTCAATATAAACATCGGCATCCGTCAGCTGCTTCAGCAGCGTGGATTTGCCGGCATTGGTATAGCCGACCAGCGCCACCTGAACAGCGCCGCTCTTGCGGCGGCGTTCGCGGTGCAGCTCACGCGTCTTGACGACATCATCCAGCTGGCGCTTCAGTTCAGTGATCCGGTCCCGGATATGACGGCGGTCAGTCTCCAGCTTGCTCTCCCCTGGACCCCTGGTGCCTATCCCGCCGCCAAGCCTGGACAAATTCTTGCCGTGACCCGACAGACGGGGCAGCAGATAGGAGAGCTGTGCCAGCTCCACCTGGATGATACCTTCCCGCGTCTTAGCTCTCCCTGCAAAAATATCCAAGATCAGCTGCGTACGGTCAATGATTTTTAGGTCCAGTGCTTCTTCAAGGTTGCGGACCTGGGCTCCTGACAGCTCCTGGTCAAAAATCGCCGTATTGGCTCCTAGGCCGTCTGCCGCCATCCGCAGCTCTTCTACCTTGCCCTTGCCGATAAACCATTTCGAATCGGGAGTTTCCTTGTTCTGGCGGAGTACATCCAGCACCTCCACCCCGGCCGTCTCAGCCAGTTGAACCAATTCTTGCAGTGAAAGCTCAGGATCGAAGCCCGTGCGTTTGATTTTGTCTGTGACCAGACTGACCAGAATGGCCCGGTCCTGAACATCCGTTTGCGTATCATGTGTTATTGCCATGAATGTAGTACTCCTTATCCTTTTAACTCTTGGGATTTATTTTTCTATAGCTTGAAATCTTCTGTCCGCAGCGTCATTAGCTCTTGCTTGCCGGGGCTGTTGCTCTCATATTGATTCAGCAGCCGCACCGCTTGCGACCGTACGGCCTTCTCAATGGAATTACGTACATAACGGGCATTACTGAAAGCATGAAGACTTTCCGTCTTCTCAATCAGCAAATGCTGCTTTAGTTTGAGTATAGCCTGCGGCATTAAAATATAGTCCCGCTCTTTGGCCATCAGCTCGGCAATCTGCAGCAGCTGATCGATCGTGTAGTCGGGAAACTCTACCTGAATCGGAAAACGCGATGGCAAGCCTGGATTACTCATAAGGAAATAATCGATCTCACCGGAATACCCTGCCAGGATAAGCACAAATTGGCTGCGGTGATCTTCCATAGATTTAACAAGAGTATCTATGGCTTCCTTGCCAAAATCCTTATCTCCACCCCGGGCGAGGCTGTAGGCTTCATCGATAAACAGGATGCCGCCAAGCGCCTTTTTTACCAGGTCTCGAGTTTTTTGTGCGGTATGTCCAATATATTCGCCTACCAGATCCGCACGTTCTACTTCGATCAGATGCCCTTTGCTCAATACGCCCATCCGTTGAAACAGCTTAGCCACGATCCTTGCCACGGTTGTTTTACCGGTTCCGGGGTTCCCCTTAAAAACCATATGATACGCCTGACCGCCACTGGCCAGCCCCGCCTCGCTGCGCATCTGTGCGACTTGCAGGAGCGCGTAGATTTCAAATACAAGTTCCTTGATATTATCCAGGCCGACAAGGGCATCAAGTTCCCGGCTTAATTCCTGGAATAGTCCGCTATGGCCGTGATTTTTGGTGGGCACAGCCCCGCTGCTGTGTTCACCTGCCGCAATGTTTACCGCAGGTGGCTCTTGATTCCGCAGCACAATATTAATCTGGCGTGACGGTCTGCCTTCCTCCCGTCCGCTTGCCGCTGCTACGCGTCCGTTCACCTTGTTCACCTCATTATCCAGGGCTGACTTGCTCTAACTCAAGTCTATTCCGCCTACTGAGGTCTTATTAGCAGTTTCGGGATATTTATACTTACTGCGTTCATTACATGGTTAGCTGCTGCATTTTCCATTTGGTATAAGCCAGAATTTCCCGGGTCTTATATTTCAGCATGGACATGGTTTGAGACTCTGTCAGACCCAGCTGCGGTGAGGCATAGCCGAATTCCCTCGCGATCTCCAATGCACGCTGCCCATGAAAAGTATGGGTAATGACTACAGCTGACTTCATACCCTCCTGCTGCATAATCTTTTGGCTGAATTTCAAATTCTCATAGGTGCTGGTAGATTCATTCTCCATCAGAATCGCCTCATCAGGTACACCATGGGCCACCAGATAATTCTTCATGCCTTGAGCCTCGGTATATTTATAATCTGCCTTGTCCAGACCTCCGGAAACGATAATGCGGCTGAACATCCCTTCATTGTACAGCTTCAGTCCATAATCCAGGCGCTCCTTGAGACCCGGACTAGGTTCATCTCCCCACATGGACATCCCCAGAATAATGCCGGCATCCGCTTTCGTCATCGGCGTAGTCGTCTCCGCATTATTAATAATGTTAAAGACAGCCGCGCACCAAAGTAAACCTGCAACCACCAGGATAAAACAGGCGATCAGCAGGTTGCGCTTCGGTCTGGAACGCCCTCTCCGGGATACCTTGCGGATGGGAGACGAGCCTTTTTGGTATACATACCATTCCATTTCTATTTCCTCCTGAATTCTCCGTGGTGAAACAATTCGGCACGGTGCTTCAGAGAAAGAGCAAAATAAGGAAAGGCGTGTGCGTCTATGCTGCGCAGAATACTCTTGGCTGTTGCCCAGGCCAGATTATAGTCACTGTCCGTAATATCTTCCCGCTCCAGTGCTTCCTCAAGCTCATCCTCATCGAGCAAAAATACCTCACCGTTCCACAGTACTACAACATCCAGATATAAATCATCAAACCAGGGGACTCCCTGATCTGTAACCCCCTGAACCTTGCAGGTGTCTATGTACCATTGTACAATATTCTGCCGTTCATCAAACATTGCCGTGACAATATAATGACTATCCTTGGGGAAATACTGCAGCCATGAATAGCCTTTGTCCGCGATACGGTATGTATGTCTGCCGTAGCTCTTCCACAGAGGTTCCTTCAGCCCGTAAATAGTATAAAGTGTGATATAACCGCTGAATTCCCGGGTTTCCACATAGCGGCAGGCAAAATGGCGGCGCGTAATCCGGCGCCAGTTGGCCCGGTCTCCGAATTTACGTTTCATATGAATAACCCTCTCGAATAATGGTGTATCCAGCTTAACACATTTGGCAGACACACTCAAAACAAGACTTACAAAATACGACTGCCATCTGTACCACCCAGTTCTCCGCACAAAGAAAAGGGCAGCCCTACCTCCATTGATTCAGAGGTACGGCCGCCGGATTTATGCCTGATTGGCAGAAGCCATTCTAATATATGTTCCTACTTAATTCTACAATGGAGCTGCCGGATCCGCTCCCGCTTCGGTACCGTCAACCGGCCCGGCGTTGCCGCTGCCCGGTGTAACTACCGGAGTAGCAGTCGGTGCCAATGTGGCCGGAGGCTGGGTCGTAGTACTCTCAGGGGGATTTGTAGGTGCTCCGCCGCTGCCGGCTCCATTCCCTGCACCATTACCGTTCCCATTCCCTCCACCATTGCCATTGCCATTACCATTACCATTACCATTACCATTACCGTTATTGCCGCCAGGAACACCGTTTCCGGCACCATTCCCGTTCCCGTTATTTTCACCGTTACCAGGGTTATCTGTCGGTTGATTGGGATCAAGCGTCGGTTCCGGCTCCGTTGTAGGGGCTTCATCCTGTACTGCAACAGTAACAGCTCCGGAAGGCTCGCTTTCCGTATCCAGTTCAGGATAGTAAGCCGTCACATAATACTCATACGTCAAACCAGGCATAGCACTTATGTCGCCTACACTGGTAGACATGGTGTTAAGTAACTGACTATAATCAGCCTCTGAAGTCTCGCGGCGGTAGATGCGGTATTCCACGCCTTCCGTCTGCGCAGGCTCCCAGCTGAGGTTCACGGTCATCGTGGATGGATCATATGCCGCAGTTAAGCCGTTCACAGGCTGCACCGTTTCAGGTGTTGCTGTTGGTTCTGTCTTCACTGCACCCTCAGGTGTAGGGAACGACTTGCTTGGAACTCCCTCCAGCGCCTTTTCCATCACCTTTCCCCAGAATGCAGCAGCAAGCGGGCTACTGTTCTTAAGCAGATGGGTCTTGTTGGGCTTGTCATACCCCATCCAGACTGCTGCGGTCCATTCCGGTGTATACCCGACGAACCAGACGTCTCGGTTAGAGCTGATTCCTTCGTAACCGCTTTGCGTGGTACCGGTCTTACCGGCAACTGGACGGTTGATTTTTGCTTTTTTACCTGTTCCGTCAGTTACGACCTCTTGCATCATTTGTGTCATCTGGTAGGCCGTATTCTCACTCATTACCCGTTCAGGTGTAGTGTTCGCTTTATAGACCGTTTCTCCGTCGCTGTTGGCAATCGACTTAATCGAATAGGCTTCCCTAAGTTCCCCGCCGTTGGCAAAAGAACTGTAGGCCTGGGCCATTTCCAGTGTATTCGTTCCTTTACTCATACCACCGAGCGCGAGCGACAGATTCTTATCATCGTCACTCAGATTAATGCCAAGCTTTTTCGCAAACTGGAAGCCGGTGTTCACACCGATTTCATTCAGCAGCCAAACCGCCGGAATATTCTCTGACTTCGTAATCGCCGCGCTCATGCTGATCGTTGACGAGTACCCGTGCAGGTTGTTCGGACAGTAGGTGCCAAAGCACTGTTTCTCGTTGCTGAGCATGGATTCGCTTGTAAACTTTCCAGATTCTAGAGCCGGCGCATAAGCAACCAGCGGCTTAAAGGAGGAACCCGGAGAACGACGGCTGCCGTTAACACGGCTAAAGCCTTTTTTCTCATAATTGCGTCCGCCCATCAGGGCGACAATGCTGCCGTTTTCCTGATTAATGATGGTCATAGAGCCCTGTACAAGCTCATCGTCCACACTTTCCTCAAAGTTATCGCTGTCGGCAAAAGCATCCTCCACGGTTTCCTGGGCATGCTTATCCATCGTGGTATAGATTTTGTAGCCGCCGATGTTCAAATCATCCTCTGTCAGTCCGAATTTCTCTTCTGCTTCATCAATGGCAAAATCAATAAATGCCTGATAGCGCTGCTTGCTTTCCGGCGGCTTGTAGTTGTAATCCACCACTTTAGCCTCGTCCATCTGTTCCTTAGTGATATAACCCTGATCATACATGAGCTGCAGGACTACTCCCCGGCGCTCTTTTGAGAGCTCAGGATTGCGGAGCGGGTTGTAGCGGGAAGGCCCCTTCGGCATCGCTGCCAGGGTTGCAATTTGCCACAGCTCCAGATCCTTCAGATTGCTCTTGCCGAAATAACGGATCGATGCCGCCTTGATGCCGTACACCGTTCCGCCAAAGGGAATACGGTTAAGATACATCGTGATAATTTCAGGTTTGGTCTTTGTATTCTCCAAAGCTACAGCAATTGATACCTCTGTCGCTTTACGGAAAAAGGTCTTATCGCGTGTAAGGAAGATATTCTTGGCCAGCTGCTGGGTAATGGTACTACCGCCCTCCACCATACTGCGGGCTGCAATATCCTTTACGGCTGCGCGGCCGATCGACCAGAAATCTACACCCTTGTGTTCAAAGAACCGTTTATCCTCTGTTGCGACGAAGGCGTTAATCACCTGCTCCGGAATGTCCTCGTATTCGACCGGATCGCTTTTCTCAAGCGACAGCTCCCCGATCAGGTTCGCATTCCGGTCAAAAATTTGCGTTGGCGGATTCACCGTTAGTTTGTCCTGATTCTCATTCAACAGCTTCTGGCCATTGAGCATAATGAACAGGTAACCTCCAAGCGCACAGAAAATCGCCAGCGCCATTGCAAAAAATAAACTCCACAGCACACGTTTCTTGGTTAGAAACTTTTTCTTTTTCTTAGACTTCCCTTTGGAATTCGACTGGTTCGGTTGTCTGTTTCTATTGTTCGTCCTGGATATTTCGTCTCTGGACATGCTGCCTCCTGACTCCCTTTCGGAAATATCTTCAAATTTGTCGGCACGAATGAAAAGAACAACCTTCGCAGGTTGCTCTCGCGCACTCTATTCAAACGGTTTATAAACAAAAAAGTTTCGCTTTAAAACAGTAAATGTTATTCTTCGTTGCCGCTATCCTGCATCAAAGAGACGCTGCGCTGCGGTGTGAAGGTCGAGATGGCATGCTTGTACACCATTTGCTGGCGTCCGTCACTATCGATGACAATTGTAAAATTGTCAAACGCTTTAATGATTCCCCGGATTTGAAAGCCGTTGGTTAAATATACTGTAGCAGGGATATTCTCTTTACGCAGCTGGTTCAAGAACGTATCTTGGATGTTAATGGACTTGTTCATATGACGTACCCCCAATGGTTCAATTAGATTGTTCAGAAGTATATTCAACACCTGAGAGAAACTTTCCTGCTATTATACCACGTAATATGCAGTTACATCAATTAAGCAGATAGTGCGGACTGTCTTATTCGATGTGTATAATTGTTTGATCATAATCTGTTCTCTCACGTATATGTTAAATCTTCGACCCCCTTCCCGTCAATCTCGCCGCTTTTGGCTGATGATTAAACGTCAATAACCCCGCCTGTCTAAGGACTGGTGGGGCTTCATTCATAGATTAAAGAAGCGGAGATTGGATTAATGTCGCGAAATTAAACGGGTGGACATGCCCGTCGTTCAGTGTGGTCTGTCCTGTTACAAAGTGAACGTGCTTACCATTGCCAACGGATATTGCCGGTCCTGTCCGGACCTTTTTCAGATTGTGAAAATGACCGGCGAAATCTGTTCTGCTGAAATCAATTTCATGAACATGACTGCTTCCGACCCGGATTGCCTGCCCGGTAACTCCTGCGAAGCGGTGGTTATGCCGATCCGCGCCTTCTTCGGCCAGTTTCGTACTGCCTTCAAATTCGTGCACATGCCGCTGAGCCCGTTTAGGATATTTTGGCTTTTGCTTAAGAGTAGAACTTCGCTTTTGCATCCTGTGCCCGCCTCCTTACAATTATGAATTCCAATAGCATTCTATTAAAAAAGTTAGTTGTTAGTGCTAGGCAAGTTTCAGAGAAATATAGCTGCTTTTGAACTTATTTTGATAAAAATAAAAAAGATGCCTTAGAGTGCGCATACACACACTTTACAGGCATCTCAATGCTGCAGATCATATTAGCAATAATTATTGTATCAATGTGTACTCTCAAAACGGCGGTAGATAATCTCACGTATTTTCACAAGATTCTCCGGATAATTCTGTTCATTAAAATCTTCAATCCACTGTATTTCCTTCATATGACGGAACCAGGACAGCTGCCTTTTGGCGAACCGGCGGGTATCGCGTTTGAGAAGTGTAACTGCTTCGTCGTAAGTAAGCTCTCCAGCCAGATAAGCCGCTATTTCCTTATAGCCCAGGCCCTGCATCGATACCAGGCTTCTGTTGTAGCCCTTATCCAGCAGCCCTTGCACTTCTTGGATTAACCCCTGTTCCAGCATCTGGTCAATACGGTCCTCAATACGCTTATATAGGATCTTTCGGTCCATAGTAAGACCTATAAGACACAGCTCGTACGGGGATTCTTTCTTCTGGTCTGCCTGGGCAGCAGAAAGGGTGACCTTGGTCTGGTGATGAATTTCCAGCGCGCGGATAATCCGGCGTCGGTCATTGGGATGAAGCCGGGCAGCACTGGCCGGGTCTACGGCAGCAAGCCGGGCATGCAGCGCCTCTGCCCCGTGCTCTTCTGCAAACGCATCCTGCTCACTCCGGAAAGCCTCATCAGCAACCGCCTCAGAGAAGCGGAATCCGTAGCACAGGGACTCGATATACAGCCCCGTTCCGCCAACTATAAAGGGCAGCTTGCCTCTGGCACTGATCTCTTCAATCAGCCTTTTGCCCTGTTCCTGAAATTCGGCAGCCGAATAGGCATCCTCAGGGTCATGAATATCGATCAGATGATGGGGAATGCCTTTCATTTCAGCGGATGTGATCTTGGCTGTGCCGATATCCATTCCGCGATAAACCTGCATGGAATCTCCCGAAATGATTTCGGCGTTATAAGCCGCCGCCAGCTCCAGGCTCAGCCTGGTTTTGCCCACAGCAGTAGGTCCCAGCAGCACCAGAACTTTGCGTTTAGTCTCAGTTGTCAATGTGTATCACCCCGTACGATATTTTAGCACTCCCCCGGAGAAGTTCCTCAAAACCAAGCCGGGCAAATTCGCTGCTTAACGCCTTCTCCTTGAGCAGGACGGTTTTCCGGGCTATCCGGACCGCTTCTGTGACACTCTCTGCCGAAAGGGCTGCCGTATTAGCAAATTGACGCAGCGGCGAAATCGCTGAGGAATCCATTAAGGGAACCCTAAACATCGGGTCAAAATAAACGATATCGACGCTATTGTCCGGCATAGCGCGTAAATACTGCAAATGCTCGCTGTGTACCACCTGGATACGGCGCAGCGCTTCATTTACCTTAATTTGTCCAGAGGTATAGTGCCTCATGCCTTCCAGGAGCAGGGCATAGAGCGGCAGAGAGCTCTCCAGTGCTGTTACAGCCGACTCTGCTCCTCCGTGCACGGCAAATAGAAGCGAGTCACTCCCAAGGCCTGCTGTGCAGTCCAGCACACTGTCTCCCGGCTGCATTCCTGCAGCTTCAATCATAGGATCAGGCTCACCTTTCAATATCCGTTTCGCCCGGACAAAGCCCATGCTGGGATGGAACTCCATTGGAGGCATTCCCGGTGTAATCAGCCGGACTGCCTCCTGGAGCACTACCAGGATCTCCTCATCCCTGTAACGGTCCACCAGCTTCTTCATGGACATTTTGCCCCGCGGCGCAAATGTTGCACCGGTATGCTCTGCCAGACTTACAGCCCGCTGAACGATTTCCGGTATCGGGTCAAAGCCCGTGGTTATAATCATGATGCCTCCGATCTGCTGCCTTCTTTATCTTTATTACATGACACGTTTGAACAGCTTCTCTAAATCATAAGCGGAGAAGGATACAACGATCGGCCGTCCATGGGGGCAGGTATAGGGCTGCTTACAGGCTGCCAGCCGTGATAAGAGCGCCTCTACTTCCGGCTCCGTCAATTTCTGGTTAGCTTTAATTGAAGCCTTGCAGGAGCATAGAATAGATGATTTCTCGCGCAGCTTCGCCAGGTCAATCGAACGTTCGCTCAGCACCCATTCTGCCATCTCTTCCACTAGTGCCTTCTCTTCCCCCTCCGGGAACCAGTAAGGCAAAGAGCGGACCAGGAACGTCTGGCCGCCGAAATGCTCCAGATAGACTCCAGCCTGCTGGAACCAGTGAAGCCGCTCGCTGAGCTGGCGGCTCTCCGATGGAGTAAACTCCAGAGTAATGGGCAGCAGCAGCTCCTGCGAGGCATCCTCCGGACGACCGAACTTCTCATAGTAATATTCGTAGTTAATCCGTTCATGTGCAGCGTGCTGGTCGATAAGATACAGCCCGCTGTCATTCTGGGCAATAATATAAGTGCCGTGATGCTGGCCAATGTAGTTCAGCTCAGGAAACTGCGGCAGGCCGGAATCGCCATTCCCGCTTGGCGCGTAAAGCTCTTCTGCCGAAGGCAGGCTTCCCCGCCCGGGCATTGCCGCTGCCGGCTGCCGGTAGCTGCTACCGCTCTCGCTTGGCCGGGGATGTGCCGAGTTCTGGGGATAGCTGCCACTATACGCGGACGCACTTTCCCTGGCCTGCGGCTGGAAAGGCTGAGCCTGCCTTGGCCGCTGATCGCGGACGCTGCCGAACAGCGGCGCGCTGCTCTCACCGCCGCCACGGCTAACCTCCGGTGAGGTGGGGTTGTTGCCGGATACGCGTGTATATGACACTCCTGCAGGGCCGGGCACATCCTGTGATCCTGGAGTTCCTGCGGCAGATTCCGATGGCTGAATTGCAGTTCCTTTATTGAAGGCGAACTGCTCCTGTATGAACGAGCTGCTGCCTTTCCCCCCAAGTATTTCTTTGCCGGGGCGGGGGATCAGACTTTGGCCGAGCAGAACCTTGCGGAGCTCATGTTCAACAAAGGCATACAGCTCATTTTCCTTACTGAAGCGGACCTCCAGCTTCGCCGGATGCACATTGACATCCACAAGCGACGGATGCATATCAAACTGCAGCACGAGCAGGGGAAAACGGTTGATCGGCAGCAGCGTATGATACGCCCGCAGGATCGCCGCGTTTAGGCCGTTGCTGCGGATATAACGGCCGCCCACAATCGTGGTGACCGCATTCCGGTTGGAACGGGTCCACTCCGGACGGCTGATGTAACCGGAAATCCGGTAATCCGGATCTTCTGCACTCACTGGCAGCATCGCCTTCGCAGCGGATGTACCGTAGACGGCAGCGATGACCTGAAGCAGATCACCGTTGCCGAGGGTATGAAGCAGCTGGTTGCCGTTATGATGCAATGTAAAGGAGATATTCGGGTGTGCCAAAGCCATCCGGTACATTGCATCCGATATATGCCCGAGCTCAGTCTGGATACTCTTCATATATTTCAGCCTTGCCGGTGTATTGAAAAATAATTCCCGCACAGCCAGATCACTGCCCTTGCCGGACGGATTATCTTCATTCCGGATCAGCTTACCGCCTTCGATATCGATCACTCTGCCTTTGCCGTCTTCGCTGCTTGCGGTCAGCAAGGATACCTTAGACACAGCCGCGATACTGGGCAGTGCTTCGCCCCGGAACCCGAGGCTGGTGATCTGGAACAAATCACGGCCATTGGCAATCTTACTCGTTGCATGCCGGTAGAAGGCAGTCTCGCAATCCTCCGGCTCAATGCCTGAGCCGTTGTCTTTCACCCGGATGCTCTGCAGGCCGCCTTCCTCGACCGCAACCTCGATACGGGTACTGCCGGCATCAATCGCGTTCTCCACCAGCTCCTTTACCACAGAAGCAGGCCGTTCCACTACCTCTCCGGCAGCAATCTGGTTGGCAATATGCTCGTCCAGCACATGAATTTTGGCCATGAATCGTTCACCTCGCGGTTATATAAATTGAACCTATGATTATTTATTTTGGGATTAGCCGTGACTACAGAGAATGTTTGGACTTTCGTCCGCTGCCCGCCTGCAGATTTCTTGATTTTACTATAATTAGCGGTAGAAATCCGCAGACAAAGGCGGACGCTAACGCTCCTACTGTTCCAAAATTCCCCTCGGCCACTTTTCCAAAAATGCATATTTTCATGTTCAATCTATATAGAAATTTTTATCAGGCAACTGCCGCACTATTATAGTCCTTTAGCTTTCAATTTCAGCTCGTTCAGCAGACTCATGGCCTGCAGCGGGGTCATATTCATCAGGTCTGCGCCCTGTACGGCAGCGACCAGCTCTTTTACCACAGGATTCTCCTTCACTGTAGGTGCAGACACGGGTTCAGCACTGCCCTTCCGGCCCTTACGCGGCTCTTCTTCCCCGAAAATCGACAGTTGGACTACTTCCTGTTCTGCGGCATCTTCAAAGGAAGCAAGCGAAACGGCAGACTCGGCATAAGCCGAACCACTGGAAAGAGCTACGGAAGCGGAGTGTGAATTCACTGTCTGCAAAGAATCCATTGTCGGCACAGCGTAGCTGCCCTGCGGCTGTCCAGGTGATTGCTGAACCTCCTCTCGGACTTCGCCAGGCAGGCTCTGTCCCTCATACCCGGAGCCATAATTCAGCGTTTTCCTTCCCTGAGGCGCGGCCTGTTCAATGCTTTGGAGTAATCCGTACGCCCGGTCAATAATGCCTTCAGGCAGTCCTGCCAGCCGTGCGCAGTAGATGCCGTAACTGCTGTCAGCTGCTCCAGGCACGAGCTTGCGCAGGAAGTTTACTTTGTCCCCGCTTTCCTGAACAGCCATTGAATAGTTACTCAGCCCCTGGAGACTCTCCTCCAGATGAGCCAGCTCATGAAAATGCGTGGAGACAAGCGCTTTGCAGGCAATTGTATCATGCACATATTCAATAACCGCCTGGGCAATCGCCATGCCCTCGCTGGTCGAAGTTCCCCGGCCCAGCTCGTCGATGATAATCAGACTGCGTGAAGTTGCTTTCTCGGTCATGACCTGAATATCAGCCATCTCCACCATGAAAGTGCTCTGCCCGCCGATCAGGTCATCCGCTGCTCCGATCCGGGTAAAGATCCGGTCGATCAGCGGCACCTCAGCACTCGTTGCCGGCACGAAACAACCGATTTGCGCCAGGATACAGATGAGAGCTACTTGGCGCATATAGGTGCTCTTACCGGCCATATTGGGTCCGGTAATCAGCAGAATATTCCCTTCGTCCTTACTGAGTGTACTGCCGTTGGCAATAAAGGCAGAATCCTTCAGCACCGCTTCCACCACAGGGTGGCGTCCGCCCTCCAGCCGCAGGTCATACCCGTCCGACAGCTTAGGCTTTACAAAACGATGCTCGGCGCTGACAGCTGCGAGGCATTGATAAACATCGATTTCCGCGACTTTTTCAGCCAATGCCTGCAGGCGCGGAATTTGTGCGGCAATTCGGTCACGCAGCTCGGTAAAAAGACTGTATTCCAGATCAGTCATCTTATCCTGTGCTTCCAGAATTAAAGCTTCTTTCTCTTTGAGTTCCGGTGTAACATAGCGCTCGGCATTCGCCAGCGTCTGCTTACGCTCATATCTGCCTTCAGGCAGGGAAGAGAGGTTCGAACGGGTGATTTCAATATAATAGCCGAAGATTTTGTTATAGCCGATCTTCAGGGACTTAATGCCTGTTGCGACCCGCTCCTTCGCCTCCAGCTCGGCAATCCAGCGCTTGCCGCTCGTGCTGGCTTCCCGCAGCTCATCCAGACGCTCATGATAGCCTGTCCGGATGATTCCGCCGTCCCGCACCGACACCGGCGCATCTTCAACAATGGCCATATCAATGTCATCACGCAGTTCGGCGCACTCATCCATAGAAGCTCCGATTTCCCGTAGTGTCGCGGACCCGGAGGTCAGGCACATATCCTTGAGTGACGGAATCTGCGCCAATGACAGCTTGAGTGCATTCATATCGCGGCCGTTGGCACTGCCGAATGCAATGCGTCCGACCAGCCGTTCCAGGTCATAAATCTCCTTGAGAGCTCCACGGAGATCTTCGCGTACGATAAACTGGTTATATAAATAATCGACAGCTTCCAGCCTCCGCTCAATCGGAGCGCGCTGCAGCAGCGGCTTATCAATTCTCCGGCGCAGCAGGCGGCCGCCCATCGAGGTTTCGGTGCGGTCCAGCAGCCAGAGCAGTGAGCCTTTTTTGGAGCGTTCACGCACGGTCTCGGTCAATTCCAGATTGCGGCGGGTGAACGGATCAAGAATCATATAGTTCCCGGGTTCATACGGTGAAATCTGGCTCAGCTGACCGAGCGAACGGCGCTGGGTTTCGCTTAAATAGGAGATCAGGAGCGCCAGACATTGGCCACGCTCCTTCTCCAGGCGCACCCATGCTGCTTCACCGAACTGGCGGCGGGCCAATTCCTCTTCCCGTTTATCCCAAGGGGTGTACACTACAGGCTTGGCCAGCAATGAAGCTTCACTGCGGAGCTGATCCAGCAGTGCGGCATCCCCGATAATCTCCGCTGGTTCATAAATGCCAATCTCGTCACGCAGCCACTCGGCTCCTGACAGAACAGACGTCACGTACAGCTCTCCTGTCGTCAGATCGCAGGCGGCCAGTGCCATCATTCCGTCATCTTCAGTGACACACACGAGATAATTATTGCTTTTATCCGTAATAATCTTCCCGTCCATAACGGTCCCCGGTGTCACCACACGAACGATATCACGCCGCACCATACCTTTGGTTACAGCCGGATCATCCAGCTGCTCACAGATCGCGACTTTGTAGCCTTTTTCAATCAAACGCTGTATGTAACCTTCGGCTGCATGATAAGGCACCCCACACATCGGAATCTTCTCATCACCGCCGCCCTCCCGGCCGGTTAACGTTATCTCAAGCTCCTTCGAGGCAAGAAGCGCATCATCAAAGAACATTTCATAGAAATCGCCCAGCCGGAAAAAAAGGAATGCGTCCTGCGCCCCTTCCTTTACCTTTAAATATTGCTCGATCATCGGCGTATATTTTGCCATTGTTAACCTCCATGCCAATTCTTCTGTATTCTCTATTATACCAGAAACTCGCATAGCAAAGTTACTCTGCCAAATCATTAATCATTATTACCAGTAGTCCGGTGAGCAAAAGACGACAGACAAATGACCAGTCCAATATTATAATGTAAGATTATGGGCAGACAACAATTTCTAACGCAGACAAGGAGCGGATTTGGGATGATACGAAAATTGCATGAAGCTGACCGGACACGGCTGATGGAGCTCGTTGGCCGCAATCCGGCAATCAACCTGTATATTATCGGGGACGTGGAGAACTTTGGCTTTGATCAGGAGTTTTTGGAGCTGTGGGGTGAATGTAATTCTCCGGATGGTCCGCTAAAAGCAATACTGGTCCGTTACTATAACAGTTATCTGCCTTATGCCGAAGGCCCGTTTGACGTGGACGGTTTTGCCGGGCTGGTGCGCTTGAATAAAGAGGCTGAAATGATATCCGGGGCTACAGATGTTGTGCAGGCTTTTAGAGAACGGATGAATATCCGGGATGAAAAGCAAATGTACTTCGCGGAGCTGAAGGAATTGGGAGAAGTCCCACGCCCCGCTACAGCTGCTTCACTTGCCATCCAAAAGGCGACGATTCAACATGTCGATGCCATCTGTACACTGACAGATCAGATTGAGGAATTTCTCAGCAGACCTGATGATTCGCGGAAAAGTCTGCACAAAACGCTGGAAAGCGGCACGGGCCGAACCTATTTCGTAGAGCAGGACGGGAAGATTATTGCCACAGCATCCACCTCTGCAGAGAATTCACTGTCGGCGATGATCGTTGCTGTGGCTACTCATCCACAATACAGGAATCAAGGGCTAGCGTCTCACTTAATGGCTAAGCTGTGCGCGGATATGCTTGCAGAAGGCAAATCCCTGTGCCTTTTCTACAATAATCCTCAAGCCGGCCTGATCTACAAAAAGTTGGGCTTCCGCGACATCGGCTCATGGACAATGATGTATTTAAATCCGCCGTTATAATTTGTTTATTACGGGAACTAATTAACAAGATAAGCGCTGAGGACCATTGATTCGGGCACCGGCGCGGTTTGCCGGCAAATCAGAGGGATAAATACCTTTGATCTTCACACCGGCGTGCTCTGTGAGCAACCCTGCCACAACATGCGGATATCGCGTGACTCATCCCATGTCCGTTCTGCTGCGATGTACTCCAGCAGCGGTTCAACATACCGGGCGGCCTGGGCATAGCCGCGAAGGGACCTCAGCTGCGCCTGCAGCGGGATAAAAGCTGCGCGCAGCGGGGTTTTGTTGCCGCTGTAATAAGCGGCATGCAGATCTTCCCGGTCGAGCGGGCGCAGCGCAAGGTCTTCGTAGCGGCTCACAATCAGGTGAGCCAGGAAGACCGCGCCTTTGGCGATGACCGGGGACACCAGGAAGCTCGGCAGGGTCCGGTATTCGAAGCCGCCATGCGGCTGAATCCGGAAATCGCCGAGCACGCCGTAACGCGGACGCCGGGCAGTCGCCCTGGCGTCCTCGAGCAGCATCAGCGGCAGCGCGAGGTAGTTGTCGAGCGCGCGCAGCAGCGGCGCCGTCAGCGTCACGCCGCTGAAGTGCAGATGGCCGCCGAGGGCCCAGCCTCTCAGCGGCATCCCTCCCGCACGCCAGCTCAGCGAGCGGTCGGCGACAAGCCGGTCCGCTGCCCTGGCGGCGGACATCAGCTGAGCCAGCAGCGCGCGCGGTTCCCCGCGCGGTGCAGGGCGCAGCTCGGCGACCGGGAACATGCCCTGTGTTCCCGGGGGCCCGGCGTCGCAGCCCGCGACGCCATCCAGGGGCAGGAACCGCGACGCGGGCACGACGCGGCCGGAGCTCCCCCGGAGCAGGAGGAACTCCGGGTCCATGCCCATCAGCAGACCGGGGCGGCCGGGCTGCTCCCCGGCCAGTGCCAAGGCCAGCGCCTGTGAAGCAGCCTGGAATGGCGCCGGCAGCGGCTGGCCAGGTGTGTTAAGCAGCGGAATAACATCCTCTACTGCATAATGCCGCTCGCCCATAGCGGTTAACCACACCACACCACTATCCAATCCCAAGCTGTAAAGCGCACGTATCGCCGTTCCCCGCAGCAATCCGGCTGTTCCACGCCGCATGACCGGAAGACTGTTACCCTCCTGCTGGCCATCCCAAGCGCCAAAGCCGTTTCCTGCATTCCCAAGCCCGTTTCCGCCTGTAAATCCCGAATTGACTGTCTCCCGCTCAGCAGCAGTTCGAAGACCTCCGCTATGCAGGTCCTTCCTCATAGCCTGTCCTGTACCAAGTGCCTGGAACTGAATTACCTCAAGATTGAACACACTAACCCGGTAACGCTGTTTATGCGAAATGCTCTCTGGTTCAGAACCATATGTATTTACTGCCTTTTTATTAGAGTTGCCAGCCTTCGCTTGCCTCGGCTTTCCCTCTCCCGCAGAAGTCATTGCCGCATGGAGCCCGCAGCGCAGCAGTCTGGCTTCCCGTTGACCCGGTGTTAACCCGACGAACACGTTAAGCCCTTCATTCATCGCCTAACTCCTTCCCGTGATGGCTCTTAATCGTTCATCCGCTGAATCCTTCTCGGCCTCGCTCCAATCACTATCCTCTAACCCCTTCCCGCCATCACCCAATCATTCCACCTCCGACTCCTTCCCTCAGCAGCACCCTTCATTCACCAACTCTAACCCAGCGCATCCTCATGGTTTCCATTACTTTTCCTTATTCCAGTGGCCACCGCCCCTTGCCAGCCTCAAGGTAACAGGGCACATCCACCTGTCCCCCTTCCCTTCAGATATTACCTGCACAGAAATAAAATTAAAAAAGGAGGGCATTCGCCCTCTTCGCCGCCGCCCTCTTTACATATAATGGACCATAACCCATCAGTATTCAGCCGGCGGCGGCGCCTTCCTTCCTTACAGCTCATCATCCAGGGCGTCAGGGTCCAGATCATCATAATCGAAGCTCTCACCATCGAAATCATAATCTTTGTCTTCCAGATCGTCGGCCTGATCACTGACATACACGCGGACCTTGGTCTCAGCCACCAGTTCCGCCTCAAATTCCCGTTCCACACGGAGCGTCACACTGCCGCCGCCTGGCGATACTCCCGCTTCCACACAGTTTGGTTCCTGCGTTGCCTCCGCAGAGACCTCAACCGTGGAAGCGCGGTGTCTCGGATCCAGGTATGACAGCGGAATAAGCTCCACGTAGGAAACCGTTTCTTTGGCTACCTCGGTTTGCTTGTTTTTGTCATACGAGTACCAGATGTTTACATCGTAAGTACCAATTACTTCGATTCCGTTCCCGGCGGCAACCGCTTCGTACTGGTGGTTAATGATCCAAGCCCCCAGAATACTAGTCGGATGATGTGGCGGAGTCACGGTATGGGTTGCGGTAGAGAACTTACGACCTTTGCCGCAAATTGCCTTCGTAATGATCTCCCTTGTTTGACGTTTATGGCTTAATGACATCTTTGAACCTCCTCCATACAATCATTCACTATCAAGTGTATGCACGTTCTGGGCATTTGTTGATTGTTAGAGTAGAAATAAATTTGGGTAAGCCCTCCATCCGCCCCGTTATAAGATTCATAGTTCATTTTATTGCTGAAATCACGCAGTTATGATACATAGCTTAAATGGTTTTACCAAGAGGAAACCGCTTTGCAGGCCTTTTTGAGATGGAGCCCGTTTCTGCCAGAACTATATAAGATGAACTTCAGATAATACTTATATAGAGGGTAAATGTATTACTTATAAATCCTTATATTTATATAAAAAAACATCAGCACCCCCATTCCAGGGAGCGCTGATGTCTATTTAACCTTCAATTATGCTGCCTCAATGTATTACTGCGGAATGACCCGAACAATCCCCAGATCCCGGTGTCTGCTCAGATCAATGAAATCCTCCTCAATGTTAACGAGCGGACGCAGCGGGTCATGGGCGAGAATCAGGATGATTTTACCGACACGGCCGTCTGTCAGCTCTACATCATTCCCTAACATGGATTGCATCAGCTTATTAATAAAGACACTGCAAATATACGGGTCAAGCTTACCGAATGTATTATCCTCCATCTGCCTCAAAACCTCATATAACGGCGCTGCAGGTCGGTAGAACCGTTCGGAGGTCATGGCATGGAAAATATCAGTTACCGCAACAATTTTGCTAAAATCGGTAATCCGGTGTCCAAGTACGCCGAAGGGATAGCCGCTGCCATCCATCCGTTCATGATGCTGCAGGGCCACAAGTGCCTGTTGATGGTTCGTACCTACGGTATCTCTGATCAGTTCATATCCGAACGTAGTGTGCTTCCGCATCAGCGCCATTTCTTCCTCATCCAGCGGTCCGGCTTTAGTCAGTATTTCCGATGGAATCATAATCTTCCCGATGTCATGCAAGGTTGCCGCGATGGTCAGCATACCCAGCTCTTCCGGCTTAAGCTTAAGCCATTTACCGAGGAGTGTAGACAGAATCCCGACAGCAACATTATGTCTATATGTATAATCGTCTTTTGGCTGCAATGCAGCCAGTATTCCAAAGAAATCGTTCTTCTCGCTGACCTGCTGGATAAAAGGAATAACTTCATTTCTAAGCTCAATCATCGGTAGACGTTTGCTTTTGTTATAGCGCAGCTGTTCAAAAATACTCTCCATTGCAGCAGTACAATCATCTACAGCAATCTGGTAAAAGGTCGCACTATCCACCTGAATGAC
Source organism: Paenibacillus tianjinensis (assembly GCF_017086365.1). Lineage (NCBI taxonomy): Bacteria > Bacillati > Bacillota > Bacilli > Caryophanales > Paenibacillaceae > Paenibacillus > Paenibacillus tianjinensis. The sequence continues at coordinate 3,460,455 of NZ_CP070969.1, forward strand.
ATCCTGAGGCTGAAGCATAATTCTATGCTGGCTGATCAGACGGATATGGTCACCGGTTAATAGTGTCTTCGCGGGCAGTACAAATACACCCTTATAATTGAAAAGATTGTCTACGAGCTGCTTGCCGACATATTGTTCATTATTGATGTTGTTAATTGTTCTCACCTGCCAGAGCAGAAATTCACGTGAGCGAACGATCTGCAGAATTGAACTTCTTCAGCCCTAATGCTTCTAATAACAATAACAATTAATCGATTTAACGGAACAAAAACTGAACGGGGAATGATTCAAGCTCACTTTTTGTTGCTATATATCTTATCGTTATTTTACACAGTAATGTGAATACCTGTCTCTGAATTCCTACTATGTATGTATTACCAATTGCCCTTGAAGGAGGACAGCCGATTCACCGGCTTCACTTCAACCGGAACTTTATGGCGTTTGGCAATTTTTAAGTACAGCGCCAGCTCACGGCATACCTGCAAAATCGCAGAACGGACCTCGAACTCCTCCCGTGTATCCGGAAGCTCCATCTGCTGGAACTCCTGCTCGACTCCCTCCAGCAGCCGTTCTGTCCGGCCTGTGTATTCCTCAGCCAGCACGTCCCCGCTCAATTGGTCGAACAGCTCGGCCACCATGTCCCCATGCGGAAGCTGCCTGTAGACCTGGGAGAGCAGCTGCATCATATTCTGGATCGATTCCAGCTGTTCCTTGCGCATATAGAAGTACACATTCCATGCTTCGTCCGGATGGATCACATGATTCTCCATTTCTCGTGAGGCCGCTGTCAGTCCCCGCTGCACTGCCTCATTCGCACCGATCAGCTCCTTGCCGTCCCACAAATAGGAAGGATCACGCAGCGTTGTAGCCATCTGTTTGAAAATCACTGAAAAGTACCCGTCTACCTCTTTACGGATACCGGATATCACACCCCCAGTCTCCGGCATATAAATCAGATTCACAAGACCGGCCGATCCGAGTCCGATTGCCAGCAGTTCGATCTGCTGGAGCAGGACATGCATCGAAAGCTCAGCTTGTCCAAACACGCGGAACACGATAACAGAGCTTGTTACAATCCCTTCCTTGAAGCCCGACTTGACGATCATCGGAAAGCCGAAGAGCACGTAAAGCCCCAGCACCCAGTAGTGAAAACCCAGCACATAAAAAAGAATACAACCTATTAAGAGTCCCACTAACGAGGCGGAAAAACGCGCCGTGATCGTTCGAACACTCCTTTTACGCGTTGTTTCTACCCCGAGAATCGCGAGCAGGCCGGCACTTTGCGCATTAGGTATACCCGCGGCGGCTGCCAGCAGAATGGACAGCAGCGTGGCAGCCGCTGTTTTGATAATCCGAAATCCCATGAAAATACCTCTCCTTGAATGGTTTGCTTCATTTTGCAGGGTAAGATATAGACATGGTACAAGATTTTGCAGGGAGACACAATATGACATAAGTTTCAAATCCTCGACAATAGCAGCTTCTCCACGTACACGACCAGCTGATACATTGCTGTAGCAACTGCTGCAATAATCAGCAGGCTCGACATCACGAGCGTAAAATTGAACACCTGAAAGCCGTAAATGATCAGATAGCCGAGTCCCGATTTGGCCACCAGAAACTCGCCGACAATCACTCCTACCCAGGACATGCCCACATTCACCTTCAATGTAGAGACAACTGTAGGAAAAGATGCCGGAAGGATCACTTTGAAAAATTCCTGCACACGCGATGCCCCGAACGAACGCACGACCTTAACCAGATTGGGATCAACACTGCAAAAGCTGTTATAAACCACCAGCGTAGTAATGATTACCGTAATGGATAAAGTGGTGACCACTATCGCAGTAAAGCCAGCTCCGAACATCACGATGAAGATCGGCCCGAGGGCCACTTTCGGCATACTGTTGAACACAACCATATACGGGTCAAGCACTGCCGATAAAAAGGGGGACCACCAGATGATGACGGCAAGCATTGTGCCGAGCAGGGTTCCCAGCACGAAACCGACTACCGTTTCTCCTACGGTCATCCCTAAGTGCGGCCACAGGCTTCCGCTGACCATATCCTCCCAGATTTGCCGGAAGACCTTAGTCGGATAGCTGAACAGCAGCTCATCGATCCAGCCCAGCCTGGCTCCTGCTTCCCACACAAGGAAGAAAAGGACTAGCAGACTGCCACGCACGGCCATAACCCTGCTGCGCCACTGCCGTTTATTCTTCTTATAATCCTGATGCTTCTGCTGCAGCCACAGCTCCCGGGGAGCCGGATGCTCATACATTTCGTCCGATTTCACGGGCTTTCCCTCCCAGCCAGCTCCATTTCCTTCCATACCTCATGAAAAAGCTCTGCGAACCCGGGCAAATCCCTCGCATATAGAGGAGGTGTGCTGCGGATGTCTGTAGGCACCTCAAAAATTCTGCGGATCCGCCCCGGATTGCGCTGCAGCAGGATTACTCTGCTGCTGACAGCGATCGCTTCGGACAGATCATGGGTCACTAGAACTGCTGTCGTGCCGCGCCGGCGCAGGGTTTCCGATACCAGATCCTCTAATTGCAGCTTGATCTGGTAATCGAGTGCCGAGAAAGGCTCATCCAGCAGCAGCAGACCCGGATCCGTCGCCAGTGTGCGCACCAGTGCTACCCGCTGGCGCATGCCTCCGGACAGCTGGGCCGGGTAGGCCTGCTCTTTGCCTGCAAGGCCCATGTCCGCCAGAAGCTCCAAGGTTTTTGAGCGGGAAGCAGCATTCAGGTTTCCGGTCAGCTCCAGTCCAAGCAATGCGTTATCCAGGATGGTCCGCCACGGGAACAGATAATCCTGCTGGAGCATATACCCTACCTCGGGAGAGGGTCCCTGGATCAACTGTCCGCAGACCGAGACTTCCCCCCGTGAAGGCTGCAGCAGCCCGGCGATGATGGACAGCAGCGTCGTTTTCCCACAGCCGCTCGGCCCAACGAGGCTGACAAATTCGCCCTTTTCCACATCCAGATTTAAGTCCTCGATGGCAAGAGAAGCCTCGCGGTCACCCAGATAGGCGTGCGTTACTCCCTTCAATTGCACAACTGGAAGCATATCAGCCCCTCCTAAAAGTTTTGTGAGCATCTGCTTCTTCGAATAGCTTCGTACAAAACTCGCTTCGGAAGCATACACTTAGTTTTGTGAGCATCTGCTTCTTCGAATTGCTTCGTACAAAACTCGCTTCGGAAGCAAACGCTTCGTTTTGTTAGCTGCAGCATCCTTCCGGATCACTTGGCTGCTCCTGATTTAATGCCCGCTTCAGCCTTCTCAGCAAAGCTGTTATCGACGATTTTGCCAGCCGGAACCCGTTCCTGCAGTTCTCCGGCATTCTCGATCACATCGAGCAGATTGTTCCATTCCTTGTCATCTATAACCGGATTTACTGCATAAGTGTCCTGTTCCTTGTAGCGCTTAATCGCAGAGATGACGATATTCCGGTCCGTCTTATCAAAATACGGCAGCACTGCATCAGCAATCTCTTCAGGACTATGCTCCTTCACCCACAGCTGCGCCCGCTGGATCGCGTTTGTGAATTTTTGTACGGTGTCGCTATTTTTATTAATGTAGCTTTTCTTCGACATAAAGACTGTGTACGGCAGATATCCGCTTTCTACACCAAACGAGGCGACTACTGAACCGCGCCCTTCACTTTCAAAAATCGATGCCTGCGGCTCGAACAGCTGCACGTAATCACCTGTACCTGAGGCAAACGCACCGGCGATATTGGCAAAATCAATATTTTGGATTAGTGTGAGATCCTTCCCGGCATCAATGCCTTTGTTCAGCAGGGTAAACGCACCGGCCATCTGTGGCATCCCGCCTTTTCTTTGTCCAAGGAAGGTTGCCCCCTTCAACTGGTCCCAGCTGAATTCACCTTCTGCCTTGCGGGCGAACAGGAATGTGCCATCCCGCTGGGTCAGCTGTGCGAAATTGATTACCGGATCATCAGCCCCCTGCTGGTACACATAGATTGATGTTTCCGATCCAACCAGTGCCACATCAATGGCTCCGGAGAGCAAGGCAGTCATTGTTTTGTCACCGCCCGGAATGGTCTGCAGCTCGACATCCAGCCCCTCATCCTTGAAGAAGTTCTGCGATAAAGCCACGTACTCAGGCGCATAAAAGACAGAACGGGTAACTTCGCCGACCTTCACCTTTACCGCAGCTGACTCTCCGCCGCAGCCCGCGAGCACTGAGAAACACAAGATGATGATCATGAGCGCCAGTATCTTGTTTTTCATCCTTCATTCTCCTTTCTTCCCGGGTCTCTTGCCCTTATCTAAAGCATATGCACATGCCTATGGAATGGTTAAAGCTGTTAAATAATATCGTTTGCGCATAATTACAGCTATAATCAGGGCTTGGTTAACCAATTTCCAAAGGACAGCAGGCTTGAACAAAGACTTACGTAGTCATAATTGGATTATATGGAAGTAAAACAATGTATATAGACGAATTACTCAGATTAATATATGATTTTGGACTTATTTATCTATATTTGTTACTTTTAAGGGTGTGCAAACGTTTTACCTAAAGCGATTATTCCACTACTATAGTTATTAAAACGCTTACCAAGATACATATTTATTATTGAAGAAATTTATTAAAAGGGGTTATTGCAAATGAATCTTGAACTTACCCGGCTCCCGGGACGCTGTATTTGGTATTCTTTGGCTGTGACCGGGCTTGCTGCCGTTGTCTTGGCCGGCTGCTCAAATGACGGTCAGGACAACTTAAATAACAGCAGCCAAACCGCTGTATCCAGCCCGCAGGTTTCACCATCCCCTAGCTCCGCTTCAGCCGGGCAATCACCGCAGACAGCTGCAGCATCCGGCACTGCTGTGGATGAACAGCCCTCCACCGTTTTTTATGAGGTTTTCGTCCGTTCCTTCAGTGATTCTGACGGAGACGGTATCGGCGATCTGCGCGGGCTTACCGACAAGCTCGATTATTTGAATGACGGAAATCCTGATACTACAGACGATCTGGGTATCGGCGGGATCTGGCTGATGCCGGTTAACCCGTCCCCCAGCTATCATGGTTATGACGTCACCGATTACCGGAGCATTAACCCGGACTATGGGACACTGCAGGATATGCAGCAGCTTGTGAAGGAGGCTCATAAACGGGGAATTAAAGTCATCATGGATCTAGTTGTCAATCATACTTCTAAGGAACATCCATGGTTTGTGGAATCCGCTAAGAAAAAAGACAGCAAATTCCGCGACTTCTATGTCTGGGCAGAAGATCAGAACCGTCAGGTTAGCGGAACCAGTGCTGCCGGCAGCGGAAATCCATGGCACTCCCTGCTGGGCAGCCATTACATGGGCACTTTCTGGGATGGAATGCCGGATCTCAATTTCGACAATCCGGAGGTTCGGAGCGAAATGGAGGATATCGGGAAGTTCTGGCTGACACAAGGCGTCGACGGCTTCCGTCTGGATGCGGCCAAGCATATTTATGAAGACCTTTTATCTGACAAAAGCGCTGCTACAACAGCAAAGAACGTTGCCTGGTGGCAGGAATTCCGCAAAGCGATGAACGAGGTCAATCCGAAAGCCTATATCGTAGGAGAAGTATGGGAGAACTCTGCGGTTTCTGTTGGTGCCTATTTGGATCACGCCTTTGATTCAGGCTTCAATTTTGGCCTGGCCGAGACGCTGGTCAATTCCGCCAAGACAGAAAAAGACAGCGGGGTTGTTTTTACCCTGGAGCGTACCTATATGCTGTATTCACAGATTTCCGGGGGCAGCTTTACAGATGCTACCTTTCTGACCAATCATGATCAGAACAGGGTGATGAGCCAGCTCGGGAACAATCCGGACCATGCCAAAATGGCTGCAGCAATGCTGCTTACACTGCCTGGTAATCCATTTATTTATTACGGGGAAGAGATAGGCATGCTGGGCCAGAAACCGGATGAGGGGATTCGTGAGCCGATGCAATGGTCTGCGGACGGGAAAAGCAAGGGTCAGACAACGTGGGAGCAGAGCAGCAATAATAGCGGCAATCCGGGAGGTGATGTGGAAAGCCAGCTGCATGGCAGTAACTCACTACTGGACTGGTACCGCCAGCTTATTGCACTCCGGAGCAGTGTACCGGCGCTCCAGAATGGAGGAATACGTGATTTCGTTTCTGGAAATGAGGGGATTATGGCCTTTGAACGTATTACAGCCGGACAGCAGGTGCTTGTGGTCCTCAATTTGACAGGCAAGTCCCAAACACTTTCCCTTCAGAACGGTGAAAAGGGCTACTCCTATTCCAAGGTCTTAAAAGCCCTTCCGGGGGAAGCGAAACTAACAGGAGATACGCTCACACTTCCACCGTATACAACAGTCATTCTGGAGTAACTGCATGCGAAGAACATAACATCCACTGGCATAATGCGGAGCATAATTCTGCTCTGGTGGCAGGCATCGCAATCATCCAATCTTCAGTGGACACACTGCTCATCCGGAGCAGCCAGCCGCCGCCGGCGTCTTCAATATAACAGGCATGCTGTAAGGTCCAGCCGCTCTTGCTGCGGGAACAAAGCTTTAATTCTCCGTCCGCAGTCCGGCTTTTTAATACTCTGGCGAGCTGTACGGAACTTTCCAGATCGCCTGTCTCTGCAATCAGGCATTCTGCTAAAAAATACAAGGTGTATGAATCGGCCTTCGCCTTCAGCTCCTCGAATCTCCGTTTGGACATTTGCAGAGCAGGTACATTCGTGGGTACTGATTCCGTATAATCAAAACAATTAAATAAGTAATAGCATGCCCGCTTCACTTTTCCGGGCTCTGTAAGCTCATAGCCGAAGGAGTCCGGATCGTGAATGCTGTAAATATACGTCCGTTCTTTATGTACTTGCAGGCAAAGATCATGGGTATAGTCTTCCTCACTGAATTTCAACCGACATATTCGTTCTGCAGATGCAGCCTTTTGCAGTAACTCCGATACTTCCTTCCCCTCCGTAGCTTCAGGGAACAGAAAACGCCCTAAATATGCCTTCTCTTTTTTATTCACAGCCTTATTTCCTTCCCGGATTCCCAGGAGTACAGGAATCTCCAGCAATAAAAAGCTCCAACCTACTAAACTCGTAATCTTTATGTTATCATAAGCTAATTTTAAGGTAAAATTAAGAAATGAAGGGTATGATCATAGCATGAAATACTTGTAGCGAGGTGATTTCAAAATGAGAATGCTCATCACATTTCAGAACAAGCTGGTACCGGTTTACTTCACTACAGAAAACAAACAACCTACACAAAAGGTGCTCCGGCTCCTGAACAGTACACTTGAACTCAAGATCCAGAAGGGTAAAAGCGCTCTGCAGAAATGTTTGAATTCACTAATCAGTATCGAAATTAAAGGCTCTGAAGCTATATTGCACAGTTACAGTGAAAATGATTCACTCGCGTTATCCCTCTATTAATAGAGGGTTTTTTTTTTGCGCAAAAAAAAGCACGATCTCTCCTTACTCAGAAAGAAGGTGCTCCGCTCTATATGTTGGCCGAGTTGCTGTACGTCAGCGGCAGGCATCAGCTTATCCGGTGGTTTTTGTTTTCTTCCTTTTCAGCCTTCTGAATCCGCAGTTTGAACAACTTCACCAAATTCAGCCGTGTCTGCTCTTCGTGACAGTTGTCCAATTTCTTAATGATAAAGCGGTCGATGGACATGTCATTCGCTCCTTTTCCAGATTCTTTTACCTGAAAAGCGGTTAGAAAATTATTCCCTTCCCCCTTGTAACACCTATATAACCGGGACCCGGGAACCTTAAACTCAGCCCAAAAAGGCAAATTTAGCCGGGGTCGGCTCATCTTCACTACATATTGATGTTCTGTTTCATATTGATTCCATGCAGCTGAAGATATGGTAGTCCCGCAAAGAAAAGGGGATTGGTGTCGCTAAAAAAAATTTTTGTTTCGACGGATATTTACAAACTAAATATTAAATGCTATATTATCGATAGTTAATAATAAATATATATTTAAGGAGAAATCATAATGTCTAATGTACTTTTTATCAAAGCAAATAACCGTCCTGCTGAACAAGCTGTGAGTGTTCAACTTTACAACGCTTTCCTCGCCAGCTACAAAGAGTCCCACCCGGAGGATCAAATCACTGAGCTTGATCTGTTCGCTGAACAACTTCCTTACTACGACAATACCCTGATCACTGGTATCTACAAAGCAGCCCAAGGATACGAAGCAACCCCTGAAGAAGCTGCCGGTGCTGCACTTGTTAAGAAATATCTGGACCAGTTCGTTGCAGCTGACAAAGTTGTATTCGGATTCCCGCTCTGGAACATGACTGTTCCTGCTGTACTGCACACATACATCGACTACTTGAGCCAGGCAGGTACAACATTCAAATATACTGCTGAAGGTCCAGTGGGTCTCCTCACCGACAAAAAAGCAGCTGTTCTGAACGCCAGAGGCGGTATCTACTCCGAAGGTCCTGCTGCAAGTGCAGAAATGGCTGTCAACTTCGTTAGTGGCCTCCTCAACTTCTGGGGCGTTCAAGATATCACCAAGGTGATCATCGAAGGACACAACCAGAACCCGCAGCAATCCGCTGAGATCATTGCCAAAGGTCTGGAAGCTGCCAAATCTGCTGCAGTATCGTTCTAATACAGCACCAGCGTTAAAGGTCCGGTATGCAGTTTAGAAATTAGCTTTTTCATCAGGCATATGTGTTATAGAAACCGGACTTTTATTTATATATAGCAAAGACACAGCTCCCGTGGGGCGTGCCTTTGCACATAAGAAGGCCATCAGAAACCTGAGCAGTCAGCTGCAGGGTTTTTGATGGCCTTCTTCTATTTCATGCGCTAGTGGTCAATGAAATCCTGTCTGCTCGTGTTTCCTTTTTTCGACCGTCGGCAACATGCCTAATCAATACTCATCTAGCACCCTCTGCCATCCGGAATTACGTGTCCGTGGAGCTGCTTTTACTGCTGCAGCAGCCGTCTTCCGTTTTTGCTTTACCTCTTTGCTGTTTTGGTAACGCAGCTCCTTTTGGGTTTTGCGGTAGTTAAGCAGCCGCTTCTCCTCCAAGACACCGCTCGCTATGGCTTCAAGCACCGCACAGCCTTCCTCCCGCTCATGCTTGCAGTCACTGAAGCGGCATTCTGCCGCCAGACTGCTGATATCTCCAAAGGCAAGGTCAAGTCCGCCATCATCCTCCCACAGCTGCAGTTCCCGCATTCCGGGGGTATCGATAATAATCGCTCCATCCGGCAGGACGAACAGTTCACGGTGGGTTGTTGTGTGCCTCCCCCGGCTGTCCCCTTCTCGGACATCCTGCGTCAGCTGCAGGTTCTGACCGCTTAACCAGTTGACCATCGTTGACTTGCCGCAGCCGGAGGACCCGGTCAGCGCCACGGTCTGCCCGCTGCGGATATACGGCAGCAGCTCATCACGTCCGTCACCGAGCAAAGCGCTGACCGCATGAACAGGTACACCGGGCGCGGCCCGCTCCATCTCCGCAATTTTCTGATCAGCATCCTGGCACAGATCGGCTTTGGTCAGCAGGATTACCGGATTTGCTCCGCTGTTCCAGGCCATGATTAGATACCGCTCCATCCGCCGCACATTAAAGTCATCATTTAGTGCACTAACAAGAAATAAGGTGTCCACATTGGCAGCTACAATCTGCTCTACTTGCGTATTTCCTGCCACTTTACGCGAGATAACGCTGTGTCGGGGAAGTACACCATGAATAACGGCATATTCTCCGCCATCCTGTATTGCCAGGGTGACCCAGTCACCGATGGCCGGGAATTCTCCCGAGTCCGTGAGGGTATGCCGGAGCCGTCCGGCCAGTTCCCCCCAGGTTTCCCCCGTCTCCGTCATGACCCGGTATTTGCTTCCGAAATCACCGGTAATTCTGCCGGGAATACGTTTGTTGCCTTCCTGTTCCTGATGCTTCTCGCTCCACTTGTTTTGCCAGCTTTCATTCCATCCGTATTGTTCAATAGTCATTGTAGGTTGGTTCCTCCTGAATAGTTGTGAGTGATTTGATGCTGTTTTACGTCGTTCAGTTTTTCTTCCATCAGTTTTCCGGGAACACAAAAAGCCGCCGGAACAAATGGTTCCGGCGGCGGATTTCAGATCCAAAGAAATGAAATCATGTGATATAGGCATATCGAATACAGGAATTGTATCGGACATGCCAAACCACGCAAAAAAGCCGCCGGAACTCAATACGGTTCCAAGACGGCTCTAAAAGGCATCACTAGAGCTTACCCGCTAAGCTGCGTCAACATTACACTGCAGCCGCTGTTCCCGGAAGACACGTATCTACAACAGTTATTACCGATAACGAACGTACTGTATAAACTGTCATATAACATCGTCTCCTTCCGAACTAATATGCTGTAACTATAAACGCTCCTGCCGTAAATTGTCAACTGTAAGCAGTAAAAATTTTCTATACACAGGATTTACCCTAGATCAGATTTTTCAGCTCATCCAGTTCGTCGATCGTTTTCCATGGATGCGCATCCAGGTTATTATCCCAAGTATGATTACGTTTGAGCCAGACCGTCTCCATCCCAGCCTTGCCAGCCCCCCAGATGTCATTAACCGGATGATCTCCGATAAACAGCGTATGTTCCGCAGTAGTCCCGAGACGTTCCAGTGCCAGCCGGTAAATACCCGGATCAGGTTTGCTGATCCCGGCTTCACCTGAGATCACGATGGCCTTGAAATAGCCGCGTAATCCGAGCAGGTCGATTTTACCGTTCTGCAGATGCGTCTTTCCGTTCGTAACCAGGCCCAAGATATAGCCGCGGTCGCGGCAATAATCCAATGTCTCCACCGCATACTTCATGAGTGCCCCGTGGCTGGTGTAAGTCTCGTCGTAATATGCGCGGATATCCGCAGCTGCTACCTGCGTTTTCCAAGGGAGCACTTCACTAAGCTCTGCAAAAAATCCGTCTTTATCCCGGTAGCCGTCTGCATCCCGTTCAATTATATCCTCCACAACACGCTGAGCTTCCTCTGCAGACAAATGCCCCAGCAGATCCTTTACAAACTGCGTACTGAAGCTGCGGAAAGTATGATCGCGATCCATAAGTGTGTTGTCCAAATCAAACAGCAAGGCCTGCTTTTCCTTCATCCTATAAATCTCCTTCTCTACTGCAATTCTTGAGATTCATTGTACTATGTCCCCCCAAGCAAAGAAAAGACTGCCCTGCAGATAAGAAGTCCGGGACTTCATGCTGCGAAGCAGTCTTTCATTACGCTATATCTATTCAAAATGCTCCGGCCGGTGCGTCAGCATCATTTCTTCCTCAGTGATATAAAGCGGGAACGGTGGTGTTTCCTTCAGATATCGTTCAGTGTGCAAGAGACGGTAGTGTACTTCAGGCAGCCAGGCATCCTCAATAAGCGGCAGCTTACCGGTATCGCTAATGTAATTATCTACTGCAGATTGAACCATGTCCAGGTAATAAGGTACCAGCTTGTCAGCTTCCTCGAAAATTTCAAAGGTCTCACGTGACATATAGAACTTCTGCTGCGGTACTCCGCCTAAATATCGTTTCAGCCGCGAAAGATCAATGCTTTTATCCTCCAGAATCAGTGCGGTACGGTTAATCGGCGCAGGCATATCTTCTTCAAATTGCCTGACAGCCTGCTTAATCTGCGGCAAGGTCACTGTGATCGAATCAGGGATTGTATTTTTTTTAGCGCGTTTGAATATCATACTGAAAGTCTCCTCTCGTAGTATATGTCAGATAACGCTTACAATTCCAGTTTATTCGTTTTTCGGATATTTAATCAGCAGACCATTCAACTGTCACAAATTCTCCCCATCTATAAGATCATTAAGTGACATTTTTAAACAAGCAGCCTTTCCGTTATTTCACATTTTCCCAATGCGTCCACATCTCGGGTGGGTTAAGTTCGTATTTGTCGTTCTCCCGGTACATGAATTGATGCATAATAAACTCGCGGCGGATCGTAGCGAAGTCCTCATGGAACTGCTGGATGAACTCGTTGATCGACTTCTCGGTATACACGGTTCCCGGTTCCAGCTTCTCGACAATATACTGCAAGGCAATCAGCTTTTTTTTGTATTGTGCGGGAATCTGGCGTAGCCGTCCGTCTTTGGCAAAAAAGTTGCGCAGCACTGATTCCTTTAGGCTGTTTTCCGGTGACTGCTGCTCCATCTCCTCTGTTCCTTTGGAAAAAATAAAGTTCAGTGAAGCATTGGAGCCGGCCTTAATAAACTCGGGATTCATCTTAAAATACACGGTATTCTTGTCTCTGCGCTCCATGATCATCGAGGCTTCCCGCAGTTTAGCTGCATGATGGGTCACGGTCGGCTGTGACAGATTTAAGCGCTCTGCCAGCGCCTGTCCGTGGATCTCATCCCCTTTGGATAACAACAGCAGAATGCGGAGTCTGGTCGGATCGGATAACGCTTTATGGTAGTTCACAATTTTATCAAGCTGCACTGGGGTCACGCTCCTGTAGAGTTCATAAGCTTACAAATATAGATGAAATTTATTTAGATATATATCTAATTATATCTTAAGAATGAAGGCCCGGCAACTGCGATTCGTGATCTTTCCGCATAGATGGTGTAAAATTTAAATTTAAGGTACCATTTAGGATAGAAATTATCTTTCAGGAGGTCGCAGTTTATTATGAAAGACGTCATTATTATCGGAGCAGGTCCTTGCGGGCTCTCAGCAGCTATAGAGTGTCAGCGCCAAGGGCTATCCAGTCTAATTATCGAGAAAAATTTCATCGTTCATTCCATTTTTCTGTATCCGACCAGCATGCAATTTTTCAGCACAACGGCATTGTTAGAAATCGGGGATGTGCCGTTCACCTCGCCTAATGACAAGCCCTTCCGCCATGAAGCGCTGGTCTATTACCGCCGAGCCGCTGAGCAGCACGGTCTGGAAATCGCTGCTTATGAAGAAGCACTGAGTGTTGAACGCAAGGAGGACGGCAGCTTTACTGTACATACGGTTAACAAACGGGGCGTTCACCAGAGCCGTCAAGCTGCCAATGTGGTTATCTCTACCGGATATTTCGACCAGCCCAATTTAATTGGAATCCCCGGGGAGGAGCTCCCGAAAGTTACACATTATTTTGGTGAAGCCCATCCTTACACCGGAATGAAAGTGACAGTCATCGGCGGCAGCAATTCTGCTGTAGATGCAGCGCTGGAGCTTATGCGTGTCGGTGCATCCGTGGATATGGTCTATCGCGGAGCCAGCATTTCGGAGAACATTAAACCTTGGGTCCGGCCGATTTTTGAAAGCATGGTTACCAAAAAGAAAATCACACTCCACCTGGAGTCCCGGGTTACAGAAATTACGCCGGCTTCAGTTACCGTTACCAGACACAGCGGTGAAAGCACCGAGCTCGAAAATGATTTTGTGCTGGCCATGACCGGGTTCCGCCCCAGCCGGACGCTATTATCTTCCGCAGGGGTGCATATGAACGATGATTTGGATAAACCGGCATTCAATCCTGCCACCATGGAGAGCAACATCCCCGGTCTCTATGTCGCGGGAGTTATTGCTTCCGGCCGCAATGCCAACGAGGTCTTTATCGAAACCGGTCGGGGGCACGGCAAGCTGATCGCGGATCATATCGTTACAAAACAGCTTACTTAAGATAAGGAGTCCTCTTGTAGATGGATATCACCTCTCTGCTGCTGCTTGGCCTGGCGGCGCTCGGCGTTATCAGCAGTAATTCACCTATCACAATTGCCATGGTCGTACTGCTATTGCTGAGAGTGCTTGGGCTGCAGCAGACCTTTCCCTGGCTGGAAAAGTACGGCTTAACGCTTGGGATCATCATCCTCACGATCGGTGTGATGACCCCCCTGGCCAGCGGAAAAATCTCGCTTCAGAGTATCTGGCACTCCTTTTTTCACTGGAAATCACTGGCGGCCATCGCTATCGGGATGCTTGTTGCTTACCTCGGCGGGCGCGGCGCTGTGCTGATGGGCAGCCAGCCGACAGTTGTTGCCGGCCTGCTGATTGGAACCGTTCTCGGCGTAGCTTTATTCAAGGGAGTTCCCGTCGGTCCGCTGATAGCGGCCGGCATCCTCTCGCTGATTATCGGCAGGGGGTAAGACTCCTTGCTTCACATCACTGCAATGGCTGCCTTATTCGCTCTAGACGAGCAGGGGCAGCCTTTTCGCAGTTCACTTTTAATAACTCTGTATCAGTAATCCCCGCCTTCTACCCGGTACTGTTTCTCCAGCTCAGAACGGTAGTTCGGGTCATATACAATTTGCTTGGACGGAGTACAGTCGAGAAAACCGGGATTGCCTGATGGCGTCACCAAATCCGTCGGAGACCACACAGCCTCCTTTACTTTACAGACGACTTCTTCGTCAAGATGAATCTCCTCCGCCTCTGCACTTTCTGCTTCAACGATGCTTAGCGGGACCATAAGCCCCTCGCTCAGCTCACAGCTATGCTGATTTGTATAAGTGACAGTGATCCCGAGACTTACCCATCCGCAGTCTATCGGGTGCCGCGTATATATCTCCACGAGCCATTCATTCACCCGGGCTGGCTCAAGTAGAGTAAATCCCTCAGAGTTTTCTTTCAGAGAGCCACCACAGGCTTGCCCTTGGTAGACACCGGCCGGAAGCTGCAGCCTGACCTCAGCATGCTCCACTGCCTCCAGCGGACCGATTTGAATCCACAAGTGATTCAGACCCTCTTCATTCTCGATAGCTGATTTGGCAAAACGCGCTTTAATCATCCTATTGGCCCTCCTTTAGCATTCTGGCGATCGTTTCCTTAAGCTCTAACCTGAGCTCCGGTGTGATACGCGGACTTACTGTCAGCATCACATCTTCACTGACCACCAGCGTCTCACCCGACAGAATCTGCTCAGGCTGAAAAAACCTCAGACGTCCGCCAATCTTCGCTACCTCTTCCTCTGACAACTCCGCCAGCTTGGATTGAATCTCTGCCAGACTCTCCCCGCTCTTGGACAAGGTTAGAATAGCCCGCAGATGCATCAGATGACGGTCTGTATATACACGCTTATTTCCGGCAAGCTCCAGCGCAGGCAGCAGTCCGATCTGTGTGTAGTACCGCACGGTTCTCAGGTTCATAGCCGGTTCTTCCTGCTGCAGCAGTTCCGCCAGCTGTTTGCCGGTATAGGTATTCATTCCTCCCAGCTCCTCTCTGCTTAAGTTACAGTCAAATGTTATAGTTACACTTTACTGTAACCAAAGTATAAATGCAACCAAAAACGGCTCCCCAAGGACTCTTGAGGAACCGCTTATTATTACCATTTGCTCTATTCTTTAAGGCTGTCTATAGTTGTCAACTTTGCTGTCAGCCATCCAGCCGCTGGACATTGAATAACCGGGCATAGCTGCCCTCCAGAGCCATCAGCCCTTCATGCGTTCCGCGTTCAGTGATTTCCCCGTTCTCCAGAACAACGATCTGATCCGCGTGAGTGATGGTCGACAGCCTGTGAGCAACGATCAGCGTTGTACGTTCCGAGGAAAGCGACTGCAGCGACTGCTGTATCAGATGCTCTGATTCCAGATCCAGCGCCGAGGTTGCTTCGTCCAGGATCAGCACCTTCGGGTCTTTTAGGAAGACTCTGGCGATTGCCACACGCTGCTTTTGCCCCCCCGAGAGCTTCACTCCCCGCTCCCCGACCTCTGTGTCATAACCGTCAGGCAGCTGCATAATGAAATCATGGGCATTAGCCGCCTGTGCTGCAGAGATGATCTCTGCTTCACTCGCGTCAGGATTCCCGAACAGAATATTATCGCGTACGGAACCGCTAAACAGGAAATTATCCTGCAGCACCATCCCCACTGTCCGCCGCAGGCTCTCCTGGGTCAACCCTCTGATATCCTGCCCGTCCATCAGCAGGCGTCCCTCAGTGATGTCATAAAAACGGGGAATCAGGCTGATCAGCGAAGACTTGCCTCCACCGCTCATACCGACAAAAGCAACCGTCTGTCCCGGACGGATACTTAGGTCGATCCCCTTCAGCACCCAATCGTGCTCATCGTTGTATTTGAACCATACCTGGTCAAAATCAATTGCTCCTGCCGCATTCTTAAGCGGCTTCGCCCCCGGTTGATCAACAATATCATAGGGCTCCTCCAGCAGCTCCATAACCCGCTCCAGCGAAGCTGAAGCCTGAGTCAGGACCGTTGACGAGTTGATCAGCCGCCGCAGCGGCGCATACATCCGGTCGAGGTAGCCAAAGAAAGCGACAAAGGTGCCAAGAGTCAGATTTCCGTGGATGACCTGGTAACCGCCGTATCCGATGACCAGCAGCGGGGCCAAGTCTGTCAGCGTATTGATAATAGCGAAGGTTACCGCGTTCCAGCGGGTCTGGGCCATTGCTTTTTCCAGAAATTTACCGTTGATGCCCTCGAACTGCTTCTGATCCACACGTTCCATCGTAAAGCTGCGGATAATGGCAATGCCCTGAATCCGTTCATGCAGATATCCCTGAATGGCTGCCAGTGCCTGTGACCGGTCCTTGGTCAGCACTTTCAGGCGTTTGTATAAGGTGTTTACAGCAATGCCGTAAAGCGGCAGAACCGCAATGGATACGAGAGCCAAAACCGGATTGAGGTAGAACATGAATGCCAGCGCGATGACTAGCGTAAACATATCCAGCCACACATTCATCATTCCGACTTCGACAAGGTTTTTGGACTGCTCCACGTCATTAATGAACCGGGAGATCGCTTCGCCGACTTTCGTATTCTGATAATACCGCAATGACAGGCGCTGCAAATGACTGTACAGCTTATTGCGCATGTCGAACAGCACTCTGCTGGTGATCAGCTGGGCAAAATATTGGCGGTAATATTCTACCGGCCCTCTGACAAGGACAAACAGCACAAATGCGCCGCTGAGTACAATCATCAGCTTCGACACCCGCTCCGGGACAGTTAATGCTGAATTCGTCAGCAAATCATCAACCACATATTTTAGAATCATCGGCAAGGTCAGCGGAATACTGAATTTGATCATGCCGATAATCAGCGTCAGCACTATCCATTTCATATAAGGCCGGACAAAAGTATAATAAGATTTCCATTGCTTCACAAAAGGTTACGCCCTTTCTTTTCCCAAGCACGCTTGGATACTGTTGACATTTCCGCTCTACAGTGTTTTTATATTTTTAAGTCCATAAGTACGATTGCAGTACCCGAACTTCAGGAGGATAATGATGTCTAGACAATTTGTGACGGAAGCCGTCATGATGGCGATCTACGGCCAGCTTCTCGTACCGCAAAGCCCTGTGGAATATATTGTGCCCTATACGACCGTAATGGAATTATACGAACTGCGGGACAGCGAGGAACCGCTCATGAACCGGGCAGACGATGATTTGCACGTCAAACTCAAGATCCGTGAATTGATCGCTTATTTTGAGGAGCCGCTCAATTCCAAGAAGATTAACCGCTGCCTGTCCGTTCCTTGGGCGAAGAGCTCGGGCATTCTGCTCGGCGGGCAAGCGCAGATTACCATCATCAACAGCATCGACAATGCGGCATACGGAGAGCTGTTCGACCCTATCGAGACCGAACTGCTGCTAACTTCACAGCGGGAGAAGGTACCGGTTCTGACGGACCAGTTCGAGCTGATCCAGCGCATCATTGAAGGCGGGATCCCTGTGCAGGTATATGACATTGACGATTTTGATTTTGCCATGGAGGAAGAGACCTTTCACCGTTCACAATGAGGCTACCCCCGAATGGGCAAGAGCCTTACCGGTTGTTATTCCTGCACAAAAAGCCCCTGCCTCTTGGCAAGGGCTTTTTGTGTCAAAATAGGAATACGGCCTCATAATTGTGAGACATTACCGGCCACGGGCAGAGGAATATACTTATACTCAATATCATCTTCAGCCTCTACATAGATGATCGATAAGCTATAACCTTCCATGTACCAGAGATCCTGCTCTTCCATATAGAAAACAATGCCTTCCTGCTCGGCCTGTGTGGCAGGACGCGCAGGCGCTTCAGTAGCGATTCCCAGCGAGAAACCGGGATGCAGCCCTCCGCCTGAGCTATAACGCGGAAATAAACGGATATAATCGCCTGTCTGCAGCGTAAGCTCCTTCTTGAACCAGGCAGCGGCTTCCGGACTAATTACCATATCCATTCCTCTTGATGCACCTCCGTTTCTTCTTATCATACTTAAAAGATGACCATATTCCAAATCATCCGTTCTATTTTATCATACTGCTTATTCAGAATTTGTTCAAAATTATGTTTGACATCCGTTAGATACTGGTGATAAACTCGGAACATAACGAAGCGTCTTCAAGTTATTACCAAAAAACAATGAAAGGGTGAGCGCGGTGTTGACCATTGTACCAGTTGATTTTAATAACATTGTCGGCAACTACACACAACAGCATACCGAAGCAGCCCAAGTAGTGGAAACCCACTGAATCATGCGCACGGCCGTACTTGATTTCAGTCAGGCTAATCTCTTCCATGTCTTATGTGCTGCATTATAGCACCGTGGACATGATAATCGCTGTATCTTACAGGCATATCATCCGTTTAGCGGAGGATATGCCTTTTTGTATGCTGTTAAAGAGCTGTCCACTATTAACCAGATTCTGAAAGTACGCAATGAACCCGACAAAACACCTTAACACGAAAGGAAGGGATTCCCCTTGTTCTCCGTACTCCGCGATCTCGGCTGGTTTTTCCGCCGGGAAAAAAGGCGCTATTCTGTTGGCCTTATTCTATTAATTGTAGTTGGTGTATTGGAACTGCTGCCTCCTCGTCTGCTTGGCAATGCCATCGATGAAATCGTACGCGGTTCGATCACCTCAGGTTCCTTGATGAAATACATCGGACTGATTGTTCTAATGATGCTCATTATTTATTGGATCACTTACATCTGGATGCACAAGCTGTTCGGGGGCTCCAACCTGGTAGAACGACTGCTGCGCTCCCGGTTCATGAACCATCTGATGACGATGACTCCCTCCTTCTTCGAAAAAAACCGCACCGGTGACCTTATGGCCCGGGCAACCAATGACATCCGCGCCGTAGCAACAACCGTCGGCTTCGGGATGCTGACGCTGGTGGACTCAACAGTCTATCTGTCCGTAGTGCTGCTAGCGATGGGATTTCTGGTCAGCTGGAAGCTGACGCTTGCGGCAGTTCTGCCGCTTCCGCTGATCGCGGTGGCTATGGTTTTCTACGGCAAGGCGATCCACGACCGCTACAGCCTGGCACAGGACGCCTTCGGTGACATGAACGACCAGGTGCTGGAATCGGTATCCGGTGTGCGCGTAATCCGTGCTTATGTGCAGGAAAGACTTGATCAGAAACGTTTTGCCGACATTACGGATGATGTATACCGCAAAAACATGGCAGTGGCAAAGGTCGATGCCTTCTTTGAGCCGACTATCCGCTTCTGCGTAGGACTTAGCTACATAATTGCCCTCACTTATGGAATCTATCTTGTCTTCCGTAATCAAATTACACTTGGTGACCTTGTTTCCTTCAATATGTATCTTGGGATGATCGTCTGGCCGATGTTCGCCATCGGTGAGCTGATCAATATTATGCAGCGCGGCGGCGCCTCACTTGAGCGGATCGATGAAACCACAAACACCCGTCCGGATGTGGAGGATGTCGCCCACCCGGTTCCAGTGGTCCAGCCAACAAGTATTGAACTAAAGGATGTAACCTTCCGCTACCCGACTTCAACTGTCGATAATCTCAGCGGAGTGAGCTTCTCCCTGTCCCAGGGGCAGACGCTGGGTGTAGTTGGCCGTACCGGCAGCGGTAAATCTACGCTGCTGAAGCAGCTGCTGCATGAATATCCGGCCGGCCAAGGTGAAATCAGAATCTCTGATGTTCCTATTCAGAACATCGCACTGGACCGCCTGCACAGCTGGATGGGCTATGTCCCGCAGGAGCAGATCTTATTCTCCAAGTCTGTGCGTGAGAACATCCAGTTCGGCCACCATAACGCCAGTGATGAGCTGATTATGCAAGCGATCACGGCAGCCGCCTTCCAGAATGACCTGGGTACCTTGTCTGACGGTCTGGATACACTGGTCGGCGAACGTGGCGTCTCCCTCTCCGGAGGACAGAAGCAGCGAGTTTCGATCTCCAGAGCGTTCATCGCGAATCCCGACATTCTGATTCTGGATGATGCGCTGTCCGCCGTTGACGCGCGTACCGAAGCCCGGATTATCGGTAATATCCGCGAGGAACGCGCCGGCAAAACTACACTGATCTCCACCCACCGCCTCTCTGCTGTTGAGCATGCCGATCTGATCGTCGTGCTGGATAACGGGCATATTATTGAACGCGGAACACATCAGGAGTTGCTGGCCATGAACGGATGGTACCGTGAACAATTTGACCGCCAGCAGGTGGAGAATAATTTAGACTAATTCATGAATACCATATTAGGGAGGTGTCACCGTTGACACAGAGTACAGGCAAACGTCTGCTGCAGTACGCACTGACTGCCAAAAAAACCTTCATCGCAGCGCTTCTGCTGCTCACCATCGGCGTAGCGGCTGAGCTGGCGGGTCCTTTTATAGCCAAGAACATGATTGACAACCATCTCCTCGGGATTGAGAAGCCATACTTTCAGACCTCCTCTTCCGAAGATGCGGCTGAATATAAGAATAACTTCTATAAACGCGGCGACCGTTTTGCCGGGGGTGAAGCCAAAGGCAAGGAGATCCGCCTGCTGCAGGTAGGCAAGAGCTTCTATTTCATCAACGAGGCAGTCAGCCAATCCGACGGGGACCGTTCCTTCAAGGATGGGGAGCTGCAGATCAAGTACGGGGATCAAATCTCCGTCTATCCTGCTGTAAAGCTGTCCGCAGATGAATTATTTGCTTTTTATAAGCCTGAATTTCCGGGGATTTATGAGCTGGTGGGGCTGTATGCCATCTTCCTGGTCATTTCAATTCTCGCCGAATTCGGCAAAACCTACTGGCTGCAATCGTCAGCCAATCAGGTCATCCGCAAGCTGCGGACCGACGTATACGCTCATATCCAGCGGCTTCCGGTATACTTTTTTGACAATCTGCCTGCAGGAAAGGTTGTCTCCCGGGTCACCAATGACACGGAAGCAGTGAAAGACCTGTTTATTGCAGTACTATCCAATTTCAGCACAGGCATTATTAATATCATTGGCGTGTATGTTGCCCTGTTCCTGCTCGATGTACGGCTTGGCCTGATCAGCTTGTTCATTGTGCCGATTATTGTCCTGTGGATCGTGCTGTACCGCAAAGTTGCCACTAAATACAATACGATCATCCGCTCACGGCTGAGTGAAATTAATGCCATTATCAATGAATCCATCCAAGGGATGTCGATCATCCGGATTTTCCGCCGCCAGAAGCAGAGCCGCGAAGAATTCGAGCATCTCAACGATGATTATATGAAATATCAGAACAAAATGCTTAATCTGAATGCCCTCACCTCCCACAATCTCGTGAACTCACTGCGTAATCTCTCCTTTGTGCTGGTGCTGTGGTATTTCGGATTCGGCAGTCTAAGCGGGTCCACCTTCGTATCGCTAGGTGTCCTCTATGCTTTTGTCGACGTGCTCGGGCGCATGTTCCAGCCGATTACCGGTATGGTTAACCAGCTCGCGAACCTGGATAGCTCCATGGTCTCCGCAGGCCGCGTATTTACACTGATGGATGAGCCGGGTGAGCCGGTTACTGACGGTACGATGCCGCGTTACAAGGGAAATGTGGTTTTCAATAACGTCTCCTTTGCTTACAAAAAAGATTTCGTCCTGCGTGATATATCCTTTGAAGCACGTCCGGGTGAAACGGTAGCTTTGGTCGG
Organism: Paenibacillus tianjinensis; assembly: GCF_017086365.1. Lineage (NCBI taxonomy): Bacteria > Bacillati > Bacillota > Bacilli > Caryophanales > Paenibacillaceae > Paenibacillus > Paenibacillus tianjinensis. Next base: position 3,482,280 of record NZ_CP070969.1, read on the forward strand.
CCACACCGGTTCAGGAAAAAGCTCGATCATCAATCTGCTGTTCCGCTTCTATGATCCGCAGCGTGGAACAATCACGATTGACGGCCAGGAGGTGACTTCTATTCCTAAGCAGTGGCTGCGCAGCCACATGGGAATCGTGCTTCAAGACCCGTATCTTTTCACCGGCACCATTGCTTCCAATGTCAGTCTCGGGGATGAACGCATCAGCCGGGAGCGGGTAGAACGGGCACTGCGTGAAGTCGGTGCGGATAAACTGCTGTCCCATCTCCCGCTCGGATTCGATGAACCGGTTGTAGAGAAAGGCAGTACACTATCAGCCGGCCAGCGCCAGCTCATCTCCTTCGCCCGGGCACTTTCGTTCGATCCGGCAATCCTTATTCTGGATGAGGCTACCTCCAATATCGATACCGAAACGGAGAGTATTATTCAGGAAGCGCTGGAGGTGCTTAAGAAAGGCCGCACCACCTTTATCATCGCCCACCGCCTGTCGACCATCCGCAGCGCAGACCAGATTCTGGTGCTGCACCACGGAGAGATCGTTGAGCGCGGCAGCCATGATGAGCTGATGGCGCTGGGCGGCCGTTACTTCCGGATGTACCAGCTTCAGCTCGGTGCAGGCGCTGCGGGCACAGCAGAAACTCCAGTAGAGTTTGCAGAGCCTTCCGCAGCTGCGCTACTTCAGCCTTCGCTTAAGCAAGGGTAAGCCACACTGCCTATAGCCTGGAATCCAAATGAGACAGTCCTTAGTTATGAGGACTGTCTTTTTTACTGTCTTTTTAGAGAGAACCGAACCTAATCATCCCCGGCCGGGTGCCAGCAGAAGAATTACATTGAAGATGGAACATTTGTTCTATATAATGGTAAACAATACATAAATGAACGGAGGAATCTAATGTGATTACCTACAGACTGAGCAAGCAGCAGGCCCGGATGTTTTTACTTCATCACCAGCGTCTGGTACCTGGTGCTCTTGGTGGCAGTAAGCAAAGTATTGTGGAGTATGTCCGTCATGTTGGCTGTATTCAATATGATCCGCTCAGCATTGCCGGACATAATCATGAGCTTGTGCTTCAGGCACGTGTTCCGGGTTTTGACCCCGGGCTGGCGAATGAATTGCTGTACACAGATAGAGTACTGTACGATGGCTGGGATAAGAATATGTCGATCTACTGCACAGAGGACTGGCCCTATTTTCAACGGTTAAGAGATCAGGCGTTAGCTCGGCAGCAAGGAAATGAAGTTCTGCTGAAGACGATAATGCAAGTACGGGAAGCGCTGATCGAGCGCGGGCCGCTGTCTTCTCTGGACCTGGAAGGGAAAGAGAAAATGAACTGGGCCTGGGCTCCGGCCAGAATTACGCGTGCTGCACTGGAAACGATGTATTTCCGGGGCGAAGTTTCCGTACACCACCGTGTACATACCCGCCGTTATTACGATTTTACAGCCAATCTGCTGCCGGAACGTATACTAAATGCCGATGAGCCTAATCCCACACAAGAGCAATATAATGACTGGTATGTGCTGAGGCGGATAGGCAGTATCGGGCTTCTGTGGAACAAATCCGGTGACGGCTGGCTCGGCATTTCCGGGCTGAAGAGCAAAGAGCGGACTGCGGCTGTACAGCGCCTGCTGCTGAATGACAGTATACGTGAGGTGCATGTTGAGGGTCTTAAGCTTCCGCTATATATGCGGAGTCTAGATGCACCGGAGCTTGAAGCAGTGCTGCTGCGGGAAGCTGCAGGAGCCGATCCGGCTGGAGACAAGAATGGAGGGAGATTCGCGGCTGCGCTGGCTCCGCTCGACAATCTGCTGTGGGACAGAGAGCTGATCCGGCAGCTGTTCGGGTTCCATTACCGCTGGGAGGTATACAAACCTGCAGCAGAACGGGAATTCGGCTATTATGTGCTGCCGCTGCTCTGCGGCGACCGTTTTGCAGCCAGATTTGAGCCGGTAATGAACCGGAAAAACGGTGTTCTGTCAATCAACAGCTGGTGGTGGGAGCCTGGCGAAACCCTCACCGCCGAGATGATCCCGGTGATCGCTGATGCTATCTCATCGCTGGCCCGCTGTAACAGAGCGGTCAGTGTATCCTTTTCACCTGAGGTCATCCAGGGCTGCGGTCTTCTGGAATTGTCGGATGCGGTAAATGACCTGTGCAATGCCCAAGCATAGAATTTAGTAACTCTTCTATAAACAAACAGGGGCTGTCCCATAAGCGGATTTTCTATGCTCCGGAGACTGTCTTCTAAAATCACAAAAAAGTAAGCAGAGCAGCGATTCTCCCGTTATTGGAGGATCGCTGCTCTGCGTTTAATGGTCATTTGCTGCTTGCTTTAGCAGATTATGGGCAAGGGAAAGCCACCCGACTTCGAGGATCACTTTTTCCATCCCTCGAAGCAGAAATCGCCGGAATCCCCGGTTGTTCTTCCATTGTCCAAATACACTTTCTGGTTCCGTCATTCGTCATATGTCCAGTTGTACAAAAGAAACCTCTCCATTGAAATGGTTGCATATTACCAAAAGAGCGGTCTCTTTTTTTGCGTTTTTATTAATATTGTAGCCCATTCCCGCTTAAACAGCGGAGAGAACGGAACGATTGTGGAAAAGCGATAGCGTTCGCCTTGTGTCGGGATTTTCACCGCTAAGGAGAATGAAAAAAATCTGGGTACAACAGTTATTATGAACGAGACAGACTCCCCGTAATTGCAACTTCTTAGGTTACTTTTGGCAATAATGGTGTAGTAGAGCTAAACCAAAACCAAAAGCAGAGCTAAACTGCAAAGGAGAGTCTGTATTATGCAGGATGCCATGAAATACGTAGGATTAGACGTATCAAAAGAAAAAATTGCTGTAGCCGTTGCTGACGAAGGCAGAGAAAGTGCCCGATATTGGGGGATGGTTCCTCACAATGAATATCAGATTCTAAAGGTACTTAAAAAATTGGGCCAACCTGAAGAACTAAGTATCTGTTATGAAGCTGGTCCAACGGGATATCCGCTAGTACGCTTGTTAAGCGCGCATGGATACCACTGCATTGTCATTGCGCCATCCCTTATGCCAAGCCGCCCTGGAGAACGGGTGAAGACAGATCGCCGAGATGCCTTGCGGTTAGCTCAGTTACTTCGGGCAGGTGAGTTAACAAGCGTACATGTGCCTACACCGGAAGAAGAGGCTCTCCGTGATTTGGTTCGGATGCGTGAAGACATCAAGGAAGATCGAACGCGTATCCGGCAGCGAATCGGGAAGTTTCTTCTTCGGCACAATCTTTCACCAGAGGAATCAATTCGGCGCTGGACAAGGAAGTATCGACTATGGCTGGGGCGTATTCAACTAAAGTTTGCCGCTCAGCGTCTGGTCCTGCAGGAAATGTTATCTCAGATGGATGAAAATGAAGAACGACTCAAACGGATTGAGGCAGCCATTCATAAAGAAGCTACGAGTGGTTACCAAGCTCCATTAATCCAAGCCCTTCAGACCTTGCGTGGAGTTGCGGAAACGACAGCCACAGGTATCGTAGCTGAGGTATGTTCATTCACTCGATTTGGAAATGCGAAGGCATTTATGGGCTACACGGGTTTAGTTCCACGAGAGTATTCAAGTGGTCAGACTCGATGGCAGGGAAAGATCACAAAATCCGGGAACACTCACCTTCGCCGCTTGTTGGTAGAAGCCGCTTGGAGCTATCGCTATAGACCAGCACTGCAGGGAGAGATAAAAAAGCGCCAGCAAGGCCAAGATCCTGAAATTCAGTCGATTTCTTGGAAGGCACAACATCGACTACATCGAAAATACACGACGATGCTATCCAAGGGGAAACCTAGTGGAAAAGCAATTGTAGCTGTAGCAAGGGAGTTAAGTGGGTTTATTTGGTCTGTTGCTCGAGAAATCGAAGAAACCAGAAGACAGGGATAAGACAAAAAACAACTGCCGGAGGAAAATGTTTGTGAGTTAAAAAAATCCCCAAGCCCCAATAGATAAAAGGTTTGAAAAGCTGAGTTAGAAGGCAAAGAGAAAAGCCGTAAGAGAGAATCCACGTAATCGCTATGTGCCTAGCCTTAGAGGTGAAGATGCACGTCAACAGTTCGTGGTGTACTTTCTGCAGACGGAGGGAAAACATGCGGTATACCAAATCCGCGAATATCAGACTGCTCACCGTCGATACCTTTTGCCTTCTAGTTCAGCTTGTTCACCCCATTTTGTCATAAAGGGGAATGAGAAAAAAACGAAGGAGTTACTATTGCGTTTGACAGTCTCGTTCATATCAGCGATTGGAACAACGTTTCGTTCGCGGAGCGTCCTCACCAAGCACAATCGTCTATCCAACTCCAAAAAAAGAAGGAGTGTCCCAGCCATTTCTGATGGCTTATGGGACACCCTATGGACGTTATGTATATCCATATACCTAGATGGCTATTCTAGCTATACTTCTGCTGCCTGTAAAGTAGAATCCGCTAATATTCCTATCATTCAATAAACCGCTCCTCTTCCAACCCCAGCTTCGTATACATCTCTGTGCAATACCCCTGCAATTTAATTTCCAGTCTGCTGGCCTTGTTCTTAAATCTTTTCAGCTCGCGGATCATATGCGCCCTTCCCCCCGGCGTAAAGGTCTCCTGGATTCGCTCCTTGAAATAATCATGAACGATGTGATTGCGCTGCTTCCAAACGGCCTGCAGCTGGTTCGTCTCTTCTTCTGAGAATGGAAAATGATGCTGGATTTCTTTGATGAGCTGGCCGAGTGAATTGCTGAGTTTGCGCTGATACAAATCAGCGAGATCCGCTTCTGTAGGCGTTTTCCCCTGAGACAGCTTCGTGAGCAGCAGCAGGTTGGTCAGCTGCTGTTCCAGAGCCTGACAATAATAGACTGCCAGTCCGAAATAAGCAAATAGCTCTTTGGATTGTTCACTCTCCGGTAGTTGTGTATCCTTCATCTTTCCTCCCCTTCTTTATCTGTATATTTTATTGTTCATAAATTCTTGGCGTAATCCATGCGGCCCGAGCGGTACAAATAAAACCCGCACAACAGTAAGATGTACACCAGAACATGGGCAAAGGAGCCAAGCAGACTCATAAAGGACAGCTCGTCCGCATTCATCAGCGCATTCATCATTGGTGCTGCCGGAGGTAAGAGCACACACACCGCCGGACCCGGAATGAGCTCTTCGAGCTTCTTGCCGCCGACGGACACAATTAGAATAATCAGGAGGATTCCAATAGCATAGCTGCTCTTCGGCACCCAGGAAGTCTGTAAATAGAGGGCAATGGATATACCGAGCATGCCAAGCAGCATATGTCCGGCAAAAGCAAGCGTCATGTGGTAAAGCCCGGCAGGTTCAACAAAGCTCCCGGTCACAACCGGATATACAACCACCAGCAGTGCCAGCACCAGTGTAAACAAAGCAAGCGTCAGTATCCCTCCCAGACCATATTTCACGGTACTCTGTAAATGAACAAGGATCACCTGCCGCTGCACCGCCTGTTCATGGTTAAGAAAGCTGAGTCCCATCCAGGCACATCCTATAAACAGAATGATGGCGGTAGCCGCATAGCTGCTCATTACCGGATTAGGCTTATAGGTATAGAGAAAGAGCACGGAGATTACAATGGAGGCTACTGGTGCAAAATACCGCTGCGATGACGTATAACTCTTCAGCATATAGGTGATAAGCGGTCTCATCATGCGGTCGCCTCCCAGCTCTGTTTAGGATCCATCCACTGTTCAAGTCCGCTCTGGCCGCTGCGTTGTTCCAGTGATTGGACCGAACCGCCCAAGTCCAGGATATGGCGCAAAAATTGATCCGTCCAGGCCATTTCTACTTCCCATTCCAAACACTCTTCTCCAGTGTAGCGATGATGAACGTACCTGGAGGTAATATAGCCAGTTCGTTCTGTCATTGCTGTATGTGCCTGTTGCGAAAGAGCCGTGCTTACTATGTATGATGAAGGCTTGTCCCGAAGCTTCCCTGCATCTGTTATCATCAGTGTCCTACCCGCCTGAAGCACATGTACTCCGGCATCCAGAGCTTCTACACATAAGGGTTCATGGACGGAGAAGACAAGGGCGGTACCGCTGCGCTTCAATTCCTTCAAGAGTTCAATAAGCGTATGCTGTGCCGGAAGATCAAGTCCGGATAATGGCTCGTCCAGCAGCAGCAGCTCCGGTTCACCAAGCAGGCTCTGAATCAGATTCACCTTTTGCAGCATGCCCTTGGAGTATCCTGTCATAGTCTGTTTACGAAACGGCGTAAGCTGAAAAGCCTCAAGCAGCTGAACAATCTTATTCCGAAGCAGCTCCGCTGACATCCCGCTAATCCGGCCCATGCTATATAAATACTCTTCCGCTGACATCTTGAGCCCGGGAAACGCCTCAGGCGCATAACTGATTCTTAGCTTTGGTTTCGCCGGGAGCAGGCTCCCGGAAGAAAGTTTGAGAAGCCCGGCTAGGATCGCTAGCAGCGTGCTTTTGCCTGAGCCGTTGCGCCCGATTAGAGCTGTGGCTGTTCCGGGATCTATGGTCATGGATATATCATTTAGAACCGGGTGACCATTATATAGCTTGGTTGCCCCGGATAAGTGTAACAAGTGCTGCTGTTGAAGTGTCATTCCGCTGACTCCCCCTCAGAGATAAGCTTGCCCTGCAAATTTCATTACGATAGAAGCCGTATCAGAAGCCCCAGCACTTACTTCTTAAATTATTCGCCGGACTACCCCTGCTTTCCTCTTGGAGCTGAGAGTTTGACTGACGAATCCATACAAAAAAGCCAGAATCCCTTCAGTCACTTTACCGAAGGCGGCTCTGGCTTTGTATGGCCTTTGTCAGTTCACTGTATTAAGCGTATACCTCTACAGCACCGCTTATCAGGCGGCAAGCCATTGCAGCACTGCGGCAGGCATCAATGCATTCCTGACAGTGTGTTTGCTTATGTCTGCTGCTCTCTTCGGCACAGCGTTCGCAGATTTCCGCGCACAGGCGCAGGATTTCAACCACGAACGGACTTTGACGGGTCATTGCCTGGATGGCAAAAGAACAAATATCCGCACATTCCCGGTCAAGACGGATGCTCTCGCGTAGAGTTGCAAGATCATATTCTTTCAGGCTTGAGACATAGCTATAGTTACAGGCATTCATAGATTTGATACATGCGTCAATGCATTCCTGATATTGAATTCGGGTCATAGCCTTATACCTCCTGCAATCGTTATAGGTTATGCCTATGTATTAACCTGCAAGGTAAAGAACGAACCAAGCGAATCAGGAAGGACCGGTTGTGCTGACCGTACTAAGGATAGTTGCCGGGTCTGCATGAGCCTTAGAGATATTGTCCTTATCCTGGACAGAGAAAGCCTGTATTACAGGCTTCTCCGGACAGTGCCCGGACGGCTCAGTGTGCGCTTCTCCAGTTGCAGAAGCTGAGTGCGCAGCTCACCGGATGAGAAGTGTTCCCCTATAAATACCGCAACATCAGGCACCTCACCCTGAGGGGTGATTTTCATAAAATCGGCTTCTCTATAAGCATATTGGAACAAAAACCGGCTCGAGGTGTCGCTAAACGTAACAATCCCTTTGGCTCTGTATACATCTCGCGGAAGCTCTCTAACGAACTGCTCGAATTCCTCACTGTTTACGGCCCGCTTAAAATAATGGGTATAGGCCATAACATGATCATGGGTAGGGTGGGCATGAACCGCGTGGTCCGCAGTCCCTTGGACAGACTCTCCTCCCGCCATAGTCCCTTCCTCTGCTTCCTCATCGTCCCGGCCTTCCAGATGTACCCCGCCAAGGCTTCCCAGCAGGATTTCCGGTTCCAGACCGCAGCGCACTGCCGGCAGAATCTCCGCGTAAGCGTTCCATTTACGCAGCACATCCGATATCTCTGCAGCTTCCTCAGCTGTGACCCGGTCCATTTTATTCAAAATAAGCACGGATGCGCAGCGGATCTGCTCCTGCATCAACCGGTAGGTTGAACCCTGCTGAGAGCGGTACAGCTCAAGCAGATGCGCAGCATCGACGACAGTAATCAGACCTTTCAGCTCCACCAGCTGATAGAGTGAGGTCTCGGTAACCGCATCGACGATTTCCAGCGGATTCGCAGCACCAGTGGCTTCAATGACCACAACATCCGGTGATTCTTTCTTCACCAGGGTTGTCAGCTCTGTGCTGAGGTCGCCGCGGCTGGTGCAGCAGATGCAGCCGCCGAGCATCTCTGCCATCGGAACCGATTGCTCTACCAGAAGCCCGTCCAGATTAACTTCCCCTAATTCATTCATCACCACTGCCGGGCGGAGACCCTGGGCTTTCCAGTGGTCCAGAAGCCGCTGCAGTAAAGTGGTTTTGCCGCTGCCCAAAAATCCTGACAATATATAAACCGGCAATGCCTGTTCCATGTTTCATCGCTCCCCAAAAATACCGTTATGGTAGCGAGTTTACTACAAATATGTATACACAAGCAAGGAGCTGCTGCAGAGGACCCGCCCCCGCCCCCTGATGCCCCCGGCTTGTCTTTGCTCTCTTCTTCACCTATTATGAGGGTAAAATGACTAATAAGGAGTGGTCCCATGTCATCCGTTGATGAACACCGCCGCGAAGCACCACAAACGGTATCCTGTTATATTATTACGGTCTCGGACACAAGAACGATGGAAACTGATACCGGAGGAGCGTTAATCGCTTCCATGCTGGAAGAGGCCGGCTATCAGGTTGTGGGCCGCAAGATCGTTAAAGATGACTATGAAGAGATCCGCGAACTGGTCTACAAAAGCTCCGTCCATTCCGGAATCGAAGCGGTGCTGCTGACCGGCGGTACGGGAATATCTCCCCGCGACACCACCTATGAGGCTGTTGCCTCCCTGCTGGACAAATCGCTTCCGGGCTTCGGGGAAATATTCCGCCTGCTCAGCTTCACAGAAGACATCGGCTCCGCCGCCATACTAAGCCGGGCCATTGCCGGCACTATCGGCAGCACGGCTGTTTTCTCGATGCCCGGCTCCACCGGAGCGGTCAAGCTGGCCATGAGCCGGCTGATCCTTCCTGAACTGCGCCATGTCATGCGCGAGATTTATAAACAGGGCTAATGTCTCTCCAGGTGATCCAGCAGCCCGCCAAACAGCTCTTTAGCTTTCCTGGTGTACTTGCCCTTCTCCTTTTTCATAGAGGTCTGGAGTAAAGTAGAGTGGCTGCTGGAGGAGAGCATGTGCACTCCTGTAATGTGCACATGCTGGCCGCTGCCGGTAAACATAATTCCAGAAGTTAATACGGCAGTGAGCATTAGTGCCAATTTATTTTTCATAAGTATTGACCTCTCAGCCTGAAAATGTTAAAACCTGTTATTACAGGATGGCTGAGCGATAACTAAAGTATGCAAACCTCTGACTTGGCTTAGCTTCCGGCAGACAGCTTTACTTTTACAAAAAGTTAATCCCTTGGCGGTTCTTCATGAACATCCGTATCAGGCAGGGTAGTCACCCAGCGAGTAAATTCAACTGTGAGCCCAGCCCTTGTCGGAGCACAGAGAAGCGGCCCAGCCTGTACATCCGTCTTATAAGGAAAACGGGCAACACGGATCGTACGCCAAGGATGTATATCCGTTCTGGCTCTGAGGATAACAGCATCTTCTAGGCGGGAAGCACGGATGGTGATGTTCTCTCCTGTCCATTCTGGAACAGGGGACAATGACCAGTCCGAGTATTCATCAGTCACAACAGCTCCGACATGCGGGACTCCGTCATTCAGCTCAATTCCAGCCTTAATCCATTCCGTCGGGCTGTGCCACAGCATAATCCCCGCCTGATCATACAACGCTGTAAGACTTCCGCTTGCAAAACTGACTTCAACCGCACTCTGATCGTCCCAGGCAGCAAGCAGTGCGTGACCGTTGTCATGCTGGAATTGATACATTGTTTTTTGCCAATAATCACTGCCTTCTACTGCTTCAACCACCAAGCTTCCGGACTGCTCCATTATGGATTGCGGTTGATTGCTCCATACCCCATCCTGCCAATTCACCGGCTTCTTCATCTTACTGCACCCCTTCGTATCAGATTCATCAGAAATCGACTCCAGTTTAACCTTTTATTATCTAAAATGCTGCAATTTCTTTTTCATTAGCGTATTGATCTGCTCTGAGCTCATAAGCATAATTACGATAAAGCCGATCATGGCGCCCGGCAGAATCATGAAGGTACTCCGGGCAGCAATCCAACCCAGCAGTGGCGGCAGGAAGGCCCCGCCGGTATAAGCCAGCGCCATCTGATAACCCATGATTTTCTGGGAATTCTCTTTGCCGAACCGGGCTGGAGTCTCATGCAGCATACAAGGAAAAATCGGTGCCGACCCCAGGCCAACCAGAATAAAGCCAAATAGCGAAAATACCACTGGAAGCGGCAACGCCAGCACCACTCCACCTAACAGTGAAATCACCAGGCCAGCGCGAATCAAAACACGGTTACTGTATTTAAAAGTAATGAATCCGGTAATCAGCCGCCCGGCAGTGATCCCCCCGTAATAGAGTGAGACCCATCCGGCGGCAGTTGCTGCAGACAGACCCTTGGCATTGACCAAAAAACTGCTCCCCCATAATCCAAGCGTTGCTTCGACGCCGCTATAAAACAAGAAGGTGATCATTGCCAGCTTTACCCCTTTGATCTTCAAAACATTACGGTCCGTACTCGCGGGTTCGGCCTCTACAGACAGTGCCGCTTCCTGGCCGATGTTCTCTGTTCTTTTCCATAGAGGCAAGGTGACAAACAGCAGGATCACTAATGCAAACTGAATCAGGCTGACTGTTAAAAAGCCTTTTCTCCAGGAGTCTCCATTCGAGATATAGCCCGACATAAGGATTGGACCGAGCATGGCACCGATTCCCCAGAAGCAGTGCAGCCAGCTCATATGATGCGCTTTATAATAAGTCGCCACATAATTGTTCAAACCGGTATCAATGGAGCCGGCTCCAAGTCCCAGCGGCAAAGCCAGCACAGCCAGCCAGATAACAGAAGAGGAATATGAGAATCCCAATAACGCAAAGGCTGTTACAGCGACACTGATAAAAGTAACCTTGCCTGTGCCCAGACGCTGCAGCACAGCGCTGCTGGCTAAACTGGAGATAATCGTTCCCCCGACCACCACCATCGATAGCAGCCCGGCAGTCTCTACAGGTGCCCCGTAATCCAGTCGCATAATCGGCCAAGCTGCGCCAAGCATGGAATCCGGAAGTCCTAAGCTGATAAAGGCCAAATAAATTATGATTAGAAAGAATGTTGCCATCTTGTTTTCCCACCTACGTTTCAGATTTGGTTAATTTCAGGCCCGGTTCCAATGTCCGCAGTGTCTGCACGATCATGCCCTGTAAATAGTCTGCTGTAAAATCTTCGGTTAGCCGGATGTCCGGAACGGTACTCCCCGGTAAAAATAAGCTGCACTGATCAACTACCGAGCGCAGATGATGATCCGTTAAAAAGCTTCCGTATAGCACCACAAGATCAGGATTCAGCACACTGTTGACCGCAGCTGTCAGTTTGGCAATTGCTTCGGTAATCCGCTCAAATGAGGTAATCAGCGATGGATCGCCCCACGGAATACCCAGCGGAATATTAGCTACCTCACCGGCGAAGCCCCGCTTGCCTTTATGCAGCCTGCCATTAATGTATATTCCTGCCCCGGGTCCAAAACGGTCCGGAAAATACATATACACTACCGAAGATTCCCTGGTTTCGTGCAATCTGTTGCAGTACCCGATGACTGCCGCATTAACATCGTTCTCCAGAACAACCGGTTTGCCGTAACGGTTCCTGAAGTGCTGTGTTACAGAAATGTCGCGCAGATCGATATAGTCAGAGACCAGCATTTTCCCGTCGATCTCCGCTCCCGGCAGACCGAAGCCAATCGCCTGTATGGCGGGATACTGCAGCATAGCCTCGTCAATCAGCGTTTCAAAGCTACTGAGATCAATCCGGGTTACCGGTATGCTTACATCATCCAGGCGCCGGCCCGACAAGGTGACGACCGTTCTGCGGATATGAATCCCGCTATCCTCTTCATAAGGAAATAGAATCAGGGACAGTGAATGTTCGTCGTTATATATGTATTCCTGAGCCGGCCTGCCCCCGCTGGAGGAAATCAAGTCCCCCTCCCTTACTTCCTGCTGCTCCACCAAATATTGCAGGACTGTGCCCACTGTGACAATACTAAGGCCGGTACTCTCGGCAATTTGCCGCTTTGTCGCCTGCCCCTGTTCTTTTAATGCTTTGCGTACGAGATTAATATTCACTTCTCTGATGACCAGCGCATTGCCGCCAATATTCTTCATCCTGTTCACCCCGCTTTATATAATACTTTATAAAAGTATTTTAATAAATAGGCGATTTGCATTATTATCTAGTACATTTTAAAGCCCGGCAAATATCTGCCGGGCTGAGTTCAATATTATAGAGTTGCTAGTCTAATTGGTTTCCAGCTTACAGATCCGGATGCTCATGTTTCGCTTTGAGCCGGCTCCAGCGGCGCTGAACTTCACTCTCGAAGCTGCGAAGTGCCGGTTCGTTCTCCGGCTTCAGCAGATGGCGGGTTTTGCCCATCGTCTTCAGCCAGGCGGAGACTTCAACACGTTTGTCCTTGTCTTCCGGATTATACGTAATGTTCGTTGTGCCGTGCTCCACCTCATACAGCGGGAAGAAACAGGATTCAACAGCCAAGGATACAATATCCGTGCCATCCTTGTCCTCGGACATCCAGTTCAGCGGGCAGGCGATCAGAATTTTGCCGTAGACCAGGCCTTCATTCTGCGCATACCACTGAGCTTTTGCAGCCTTCTTCAGCAGATCCTGCGGATACGCTTCGCAGCCGGTGAACACATAAGGAATATTGGTAGCCGCCATGATCTGCGCGGTATCCTTATGCTGGGTCAATTTACCCTGTTGGGTCTTGCCGATGCTTGAAGTAGAAGTCCGATGACCTAGTGGTGTCGAATACGACTGCTGTGCACCTGTGTTCATATAACCTTCATTATCGTACTCTACGATAATCATTTTGTGGCCGCGCAGTGCTGCGCCGATAGCCGGCCCCATCCCGATATCCATACCGCCGTCACCGGTTACCATAACGAAGGTAAAGTCATCTTTCAGGCCCAGTCCATCCAGCTCGCCGCGGCGTTTGCGTTCCCAGAACATTTCGACCACACCGGACAGCGTAGCTGCACCATTCTGGAAGAGGTTATGGATAAACGTCGATTTATGCGATGAATAAGGATAACCGGTAGTGGTTACCATTGCGCAGCCTGTATGGTAGAGCGCAACGATATCTCCTTCAATTCCCTTGAAGAATAATTCAAGACCCGAGAAAATCCCGCAGCCCGGGCATGCGCCGTGACCCGGAGACAGCCGTCTCGGTTTCTTCATCAGGCTGCGGACCGGAGGAACCTTCACAGCCAGCTTGCCAGTTTCTTCATTCTTAGTGACAGTAATCAGCCCTGTCTTCAGCAAGTCGAAATTCATCGGCTTCAGCAGGCGCTGCGGTGCTTTGTCCGGTTCACCCGGATTATGGCCGTAGTAATCAAATGGTACATCAACACGGTCAGCGGCAACGGCATCCATCGCGAGTTGGAAGAAATGATGGCCGTCCTCGGCGTAGAAATCCTTGCCGCCCAGACCATAAATCCGGCTGATTACTTTGGTAGTGGTGTTTCCGTAAGTGAACAGTGCCGCCTTGATTTCGTTAACCATATTACCGCCGTGTCCGCCGACGGAATCCGCACGGTCACCGACAGTGATGGCTTTAACATTCTTCAATGCTTCTGCAATCTGCTTCTGCGGGAACGGGCGGATCATATTCGGTGAAATCGCTCCGGCTTTGATCCCCTGCAGACGAAGCTGATCGACAACATCCTTAATGATCTCTGACGCAGAGTTCATCAGGAAGACCGCCACTTCGGCATCCTCCATCCGGTACTGCTCAACCATAGGATAATGGCGTCCGGTCAGTTCGGCAAATTCTTGTGCAATCTCTTCGAACACCTCACCAGCGTTGTACATCGCCACGGACTGCTGATAGCGGTTATTAATATAATCCGGTTCATTCATATAAGGGCCGACAGTTACCGGATTGTTACGGTCAAGCGTATCTGTAAAGCCTACCGGCGGCTGTTCGCCTACGAACTTGTGAACATCTTCACGATGGGCAAAAGCCTGCACACGGCGCTTCTGGTGGGATGTAAAGTAGCCATCGGAAGCTACCATAACCGGAAGACGGACTTTCGCATGTTCTGCCAGCTTCAGTGCCATCAGATTCATGTCGTAGACCGACTGCGGATCACGACACATCAGAATCGGCCAGCCGGTATTGAGTGCAAAATACAAATCGGAGTGGTCACCGTGAATGTTCAAGGGTCCCGAAATCGAACGGCAGATCAGGTTCATGACCATAGGCATGCGCGTACCGGCTTGTACAGGCAGCTGTTCAAGCATGAACATATATCCTTGTGCGCTGGTTGCGTTAAATACGCGTCCACCTGCAGTAGAGGCGCCGTAACAAATCCCTGCTGAGCTGTGCTCACCGTCGGATGGCACGAGCATAATATCATGCTGGCCGCTGGCTTTCATCGTATCGAGGAACTGGGCAACCTCCGTCGATGGCGAGATCGGGAAATACCCCATGACATGATAGTTAATCTGATGCGCAGCGTAGGCTGCCATCTCATTCCCTGATTCATATAGGAATTTCTGCTCTACTTTGGCAGAGCCTACTTCTTTTTCATAATCAATAGCCATTGTTCATTCCGCCTTTCTTACCAGATTATAATTGCGTGACCAGATCAAATGTGTGATGCACAGTGTGGCTGTCAGCATAGCCTTCCTTCTCACGGATACTGGACAGTGCCGAGGTCGGGCAGGCGCCAACGCATTTCAGGCAGCCTTTACAATATTGATAATCGATACCCAGCAGGTACATTTGTGAACGTCCCTTACGGTCAAGCCGTTCTTCCCAGACAAAACACTGGTCCGGACAGACGGTATCACACTGTGCACAGTTGATGCAGGACTCGTTCTCATAAGCCGGAATCATGCCGGAACGGGAAATGCTCAGGTTCTTCAGGAAGCTGCTGCCCGGATTGATAATCGTACCGCCCATCGGCTGGGTTTCATAACCAAGCGCCGAAATGTCGGAACGTACATATTCAGGCATGCTGTCTCCAGGCGCAAGTTCGAAGTGCATAAACTTCACTTCATTATAGCCGCGGTCGAAGGTCGTAATCGCCGATTGCACGGCCTGCGGATATTTTTTGCCGAGCGACTTCTCGATAACACCTTTCATTGTTTCGGTATCGAGGAACGGGCAGAGCCGGAACAGCGCGCCGAGCATCGCCATATTAACACGGTTCTTCTCTTTCAGCGCAATGCTTGTCGCATCGATCACGGCAATAGTTCCAGCCTTCAGCTTCAGCAGCTCTTTGAGTTCTTCCGGCGTCTTGGCCGAGTTCACAAGAACAGTACTGTCTTCATTGATTCCGCTGGTCACATTGACGGTCTTGGCAAGCGCTTCATGGAATACACCGACCACATGGGGACGTTCTACCGGCGAAGTATCACGGATATGCGTATTCAAATCACAGAACCGGATGTGGGCCTTAACAGGAGAGCCTTTTTTCTCCGATCCGTAAGATGAGAAGCTGACGCCGTTCAATCCGGCTCCGACGACTCCTGCTTCCGCGAGCATCTTGCCTGCCAGGTTAGCGCCGAGTCCTCCAATGGACTCCAGCCGGATCTCAAAAAATCCGAGATCATTAACTTTTGGTAATTGTACCACCGACATAACCCCTTTCTGAGTGTCAAGAATAATAACATCCTTTTGACTTTTTCAATGATTGTAACTTGATAATGACAGTTGGGAATGTGATAAATCTTGCATTTTTCACGCCTCAGGAATCACAATTATTTATGGATTTCGATTGGTTTCTTTATACGCGACAGTGCCACGTTACTTAGAGAGAAAGTAATCTGCCATAGAAATAGCAAAATGTGAAAATTGTGTGTAATCCGTCATTTCCCAAGGGTTTCGTGAATACAAGACCAACCTTAATTTAGCAATAAAATTAAAAATTAAGATGTTAAATTTATCACATTAATCATGATGAATATCACAGTAACGGTCCACTGCTCCGGCTGATACTTACACGAAAAATAAACAGCCCATCCGGAGACGGGCTGATCAAATGAGTCTTTCTGCTTCTAATGTGGTCTTTCTCCTTCTAATATGTCCACCAGTTGCCGGACATCACAATCATTGAAAACAGCTTAATGCTGTCCTCGTAGTAACCTTCTGCTGCACTTCCGGCCGTGTGGCTCCAAAGTGAATTCAACCAGCTCTGGTTACTAGAAGAGACCATAGCACTTACTCCAAAGGGGGCGTAGAAAGCTCCGCTGTTATAGCTGCCAAACGTTGTTCCGTTCAGCTTATAACCGTCTTTAATATTTCCAGGCGTACTGTTTACTTTGGTCTTGATCCAGCTGTTAAGCTGCGTAAGCTGGGCAAGCGCACGATTGTCACCGGAAATCAGATAGTCGGTAGTAATCCGCCATGGCGTACGACAGGAATTATAGTTGTAATTCCCGTCATTGGCATCCTCCAGAAAGCCGGCTGCAGCCGGTTTATAGACACCTCCGGAATAGACTACAAAGTCAGGCAGCAGACCAGTGCCCGCGCTAAAGCCCGTGTACAGGCTGTTTATAATGGTGTACGTCTTATCGGCTACACTGGTCCAGCGCGCATCACCGGTTGCCGCTTTGAATGCTTTCAGATGATCCAGCATGAAGTCCGAGGGCCGTGTTGCCGTGTTGTAGGAGCCGCTGTTGGCCCAGTCTCCCAGACGGATCGTCCACTGCGTCTGATTGATCTCATTGTCCATGATAGCTCCAATGATATTATTCGCAGCCTGCAGATAATTGATCGTGCCTGCACTGCCCCATTGCCGGTCTGCAAGCAGAAGCGCAAAAGCAATATCCATGTCCCCGTCAGTGGCGGAATCCTCCCCCTCGATATTCTGAAAGCTGCTATTCTGCTTCCAGGACATCAGATAAGGATTGATGGAGCTGGGATGGGCAGTGTAATAATTATAGAGACCGTTAAAATATGTCTGTGCATTGGTGTCATACCCGGCCATCAGTACTGTGAAGAGCATGCCATAGCCATGGGCTTCGGACACGGTTTCCCCGTCTGAATTATATTTAACATAGTATTTTCCGGTACCTGCCGGTTTCAGATAAGCCGCTTTCCATTCACCCCACTTCGTCTTGACCGAATTGTCCATACTAATCTGCGTAACATTATTCGGTTTGATGGTCCCGCTTGTATAAGTAGTATGCTGCGGAAACGGCTTGTTGACGGCTGCCAGTGCAGAACCCGCCGGCAGAATGAATAGCGCCAGACATAAGATAATGAAGCTTTTCCAGCCCGGCTTACGCTTACTTTGCTTGTTCATAACGATTCACTCCTTAAGTTTGGTCAGCCTCCCGCGCGATGTTCGCGCACATGGTACCCGGCTGTCAACGCAAATGCTTAAGCCAACGAATTCATGAAGCAATGAAACAGGCAAAACCAGATTTGCACACCTCCCTCTTTTCGGAGTGGGGTTTTTCTTAACCGGAATGAAAGTTAAAGCGTTTAAACTTTAACAGCAAAAAATAATATTGACGACATGCTAAATATAATCTTCCATTTTATTCCTGTCAATATATAAAACATCCAAAGTATTGCATAAAGAAGCTGCCCTTCACCGCATGTCTTAATTGCGGAAGGACAGCCTCTTACATAGTCTCTGAACAACAAATCTTCTACTCTATATCCTGCTGCATATGCTCTGTGATCAGTTCCTGCTTGCGCGTCCATACCTTTTCACTGAGATTCACACGATACACCTCAGGGTTCAGCTTGCGCAGATACTCCGGCCAGAATAAATCGAGCTGTTCCTGATGATAACTGCGGATTTCATCCAGTGCAGGCAGTTTGTACACCTGGAACCCGTTCACAAATATCGGCTCCAGCATCGGCAGTGCCTGATACTTGTCGACATTCTTGCGCAGATACGGATGCAGCGGATTGAACAGCTTAATCCGGGCACCATTGCGCGGAGCCGCCTCTTCCGGGAAGCTGATATAATCAGCCATCGCCTTTCCGTTGGTTCCAACAATGCGGAACACATCCTTTTTGCCGGGGGTCGAGACCTTCTCAGGGTTGGAGGAAATTTTGATCGTCGGAATCATTTCACCTGTAGGGGACTCAATTTCAACCAGCTTGTACACGCCGCCAAGGGAAGGCTGGTCGGAAGCGGTAATTAGCTGTGTGCCCACCCCCCAGGTATCAATGGCTGCACCCTGCAGCTTGAGGTCCATAATTGTATTCTCATCCAGATCATTGGAGGCGACAATCTTAACATAGTCCAGGCCGGCCTCATCCAGCATCTTGCGAGCCTGGATAGACAGATAGGCCAAGTCTCCGCTGTCGAGGCGGATACCGTTCATCCGCTTACCCTGTGCTTCCAGCTTCTTGGCAGTGTTGATGGCATGCGGCACACCGCTGCGCAATGTATCGAAGGTGTCCACCAGCAGGGTAACTCCGTCCGGCATTACTTTGGCATAGGCATCAAAGGCTTCCTGCTCACTTGCAAAGCTCTGTACCCAGGAGTGTGCATGCGTACCTTTGGTCGGAATGCCGAACATTCTGCCTGCCAGCATATTAGAGGTAGCATGAAAGCCGCCGATATAAGCCGCTCTTGCGCCCCATACCGCCGCATCCGCCTCCTGCGCTCTGCGGGTTCCGAATTCCAGCAGGATATCCCCGGGGGCCACCTGCTTGATCCGTGAGGCCTTGGTAGCAATCAGTGTCTGATAATTCATGAAATTCAGAATCGCCGTTTCGACAAGCTGCGCCTCCATGATTGTGCCCTCAACACGTACGAGCGGCTCATCCGGAAAGACCAGCGCCCCTTCCTTCATGGAGTGGATCGTCCCCTGAAAATGAAACTGCAGCAGCTCCTCCAGAAACGCGGGCGCATAATTCTCTTCCTGCTCTGACAAATAGCGGACATCATCTTCAGTAAAGCGCAGGTCACTGATGTACTGGGCAATGCGCTCCAGACCCGCAAATACGGCAAAGCCGTTTCCGAACGGCAGCTTGCGGAAGTAGGCTTCAAACACCGCTTTGCGTTTATGGGTTCCGTTCATCCAGTGTGCGTACATCATATTGATCTGATATTTATCTGTATGTAGAGCAAGCTCTCTCCTCAAATCCTCATCTCCTAAATTCTCTCTAGTGTGCGGTAACAACCTTCGCTCCAAGACTGCCCTGGAAATGCCCCAATGCCCACTGGTGCCCGTCCGGATTAAAACTGGCCACAGCATCTTCGTGAATGATGAGATCAAACCCTTTGTTGTATGCATCCACTGCTGTATGCAGCACACAGATATCGGTGCAGACGCCGATCAGATGCAGCTCCGTAATGCCGCGTTCGCGCAGCTTCAGCTCCAGATCGGTCCCGCTAAAGGCGCTGTAGCGCGTTTTGTCCATCCAATAGATCGAAGAGCGGTTGGCCTCATATACGTCTTTCAAAGTGCCGTACAATTCCCTGCCGCGGCTGCCCCGCAGATTATGCGGCGGAAACAGCTTGCTCTCCGGATGATACGGATCCTCTTCTTCATGGAGATCTACAGCCATTACCACGTAATCGCCGTTCTCTGCAAATTGCCTGGTCAATTCGCTGACTCTTGGTGCAATTTCAATCCCCGACTGCCCGACAGGCAGACTGCCGTCAATAAAATCATTGGTGAAATCTATCACGATCAATGCCTTCATTATATTGGCCTCCTTAAGGCTGGGTTAAAAGGTTATCCGGCTACCAGACATCTTCCTACGTATAAATGGACAATAACGGCTCATGGTCTGTGAACATATACAGCTGTGCAGGGCGCTGGGAGTACTGGTTGGAGCTGACCGGATTGCCGGCTTCATCCCGTACTTCCTTTAATATACCCTGACGGCTGCGTGTTGAAGTAATTTTGCGGATAAAGTTCGGCTCTTTGAATTCCGGCACTACCGTCTGAATTACCTGATACAGCTCGCTTAATGTGAAATGCCGGGGCAGAAACTGCCGGGCAATCGTGGTCTGCAGCATCTGCTGCTGAATCCGCAGGTAGGCATCAGTGATGATGTCATGATGGTCAAAAGCCAGCTCCAGCTCCTCCAGAGCTTCCTGAAGTGTAAACAGCCCGACCTCGCCCGCGTCATCAGAGGCTTGTCTCTGCTCCAGCATCCATTCCTCCACCAGCGCAAAAAAAGCATGGCTGATAATCCACCCGCGCGGATCACGGCCAGGCGTACTGTATACACCAAGGTATTCCAAGTGCCCGCCGTCGACACCGGTTTCTTCTTTCAGCTCACGTGTTGCTGCATCATATATAGATTCATCCTCCTGGCAGAAACCGCCCGGTAAGGCCCACATCCCGGCACATGGCCATTTCTTCCGTCGGATCAGCATTACCTTTAGTTCGCGCAGGGGAAGTGTCTTGGTGACTGTCTTCCGTTCCCGCTTGGTCAAAGTGAACATCACAATGTCGGCCGGAACTCCGTCCGGGGTGCGGTACTTTTTGGCGTTATAGTTTTGTTCCACGTTCTCGCTCACTTTAGATCATCCTTTGCCGCAGCTTTTGTTTGCTGTTCGTATCTTTTAATGTACCAAACCTGAACTTCTAAAATCAACAAATCTGCCGCATTTATATTTGAATAAAGGGACGGATATGTATCCGCCCCTCCGAAAATGGTTTAATCTCCGCATGTGGACGGCGGCGCTTCTGTTCCGGCTTCCACATTGATTTTCTCTGACACGGTGTCCCGGATTACGGAAATAACGAGCTGCAGCAGGTAATTAATATCGCTCTGGCTCTGCTGGAATTCATTCACGACCGGAATCCCATCGATTTCATCCTGCAGGACTTCGATTTCCTGTTCAATCTTCGCTACCATATCCTTATTGCCGAAGCTCTCAAAGGCGACAATCTCCTTCTGCTTCTTCTTGATCACAGCAATCAGCCCCTGCACACGCTCGTGATTCTGGATTTTGAGCTCGGCCTGCTGAAAATGCTTCACTTCTTCACTGGTCGAAATCAATGAAGCGAGTTCCTTCGCTTTGCCCATAATATCTTCACGCACAATCAGATCACGGGTGTTGAAGCTCTGCATGCCATATTTATTCACACTCGGGTTTTCCTGGCTCACTAACATCGCCTCATTTCGCTATAATTTAGAGAACCGCTGCGGCGGCTTCCGCCACATAGTCCCCTTTAATGTACCAAGTTTTGGTATCTGTAATTCTGACCTGTACAAAGCTGCCGATCAGCTCCCGCGGACCTTCAAAATGAACCAGCTTGTTGGTTCTGGAGCGGCCGGAGAGCACGTGTGCGTTATTCTTGCTCTCTCCTTCCACCAGCACCTCTACCAGCTCACCCAGCATCCTGTCGTTACTGACCCGGCTCTGTTCCTTAATCAGGTCATTCAGGCGCTTCAGACGCCCGTTCTTAACCTCCTGCGGAACATTATCCTCCATCGCGGCTGCCGGTGTTCCCTCGCGGGGAGAATAAATGAAGGTATACGCCATATCATAACCTACTTCGCGGACTAGCGACAGCGTCTCTTCAAATTGTTCCTCGGTTTCACCCGGGAAGCCGACGATAATATCGGTCGTCAGCACCGCATTCGGCACACTTGTTTTGATCTTGCGGACCAGGTCCAGATAAGCTTCCCTGGTATATTTACGGCTCATTTTCTTAAGCACCGCCGTACTTCCCGACTGCACCGGCAGATGAATATGCTCTGTCAGATTGCCGCCTTTGCCTAGCACTTCAATCAATCTATCGTCAAAATCACGGGGATGGGAGGTCATGAAGCGGATACGCGGAATATCAATCAGCCGCATGTCATCCATCAGATCCCCGAATGTATAGTCTATGTCAGTAAAATCTTTACCGTATGCGTTCACATTTTGCCCTAGCAGGGTCACTTCCTTGAAACCTAGACGGGCCAGCTCCCGCACTTCGGCAATTACATCCTCCGGCCGGCGGCTTCGCTCCTTGCCTCTGGTAAACGGAACGATACAATACGTACAGAACTTATCACAGCCGTACATAATATTAACCCAGGCGCGCATTCCCTCCCGCTTTTTCGGAAGATTCTCAATGATGTCGCCTTCCTTGGACCAGACTTCTACCACTAGCTCCTTACTGAACAGCGATTCCTTGATAATCTGCGGCAGCCGGTGAATATTATGTGTCCCGAAGATCATATCCACGAAACCGTGTTTGGCCATGATCCGGTTAACGACACCTTCCTCCTGCGACATACAGCCGCATACACCCAGCAGCAGGCCCGGCTTCTCCAGCTTCAGCGTTTTGAGATGGCCCAGCTCACCGAATACTTTATCCTCTGCATTCTCACGGATGGCACAGGTATTCAGCAGAATAATATCCGCATCATTCCGGTCTTCCACCGGCAGATAGCCCATTTGCTCCAGCATACCCTTCATCGTCTCGGTGTCATGCTCATTCATCTGGCAGCCGTAAGTGGCAATAGAATAATAGTGCTGTTTATGGCTGTTCATTTCACGGAACTGCTCCATAATCCGGACCGTTTCCGCATCATCAAATTGGATGACCTCAATCTCCTGCTTCCCTCTGCGCTTGCCTTCTTTATAGTCGGGATTGGAATTAATCTGTACCGTCCGGCCTTTGATTCTATAAGTGGTCTTGCCTTCTTCTTCACTGATGACTTTGGCATCAGAAAAATCAAAATATTTCGAGTAATCCTTCGAACCGCTCTTGCCGGATTTTAAGGCAGGTAGGTTATTCTCCATTGTCATATGTTCACGTCCTTTATGAATGAAGCATGATCAATAAAATCATCGCAAAATAATCTTGCTAATTAAAAATTATAGCATAAATAATGGAGCCTAATCCATCTGCCGTCTAGATGAGCCTCTACTTCCAGCCGGGAATTGAATCCGTATACAAATAAACCTCCCTACAGGAATCCGTAAGGAGGTTCTCATTAGAATTAATCAAGTTTATCTATCAACGGCGGAAGTACATACGCATATAGACTAGATCCAGCTTGGAATTTTTGACACAGATAAAAAACATCCTCATTTCTTGAAATCAACCCCCCATAAAATACACTTAGCCCAAGTTTAACAGTATAGCGTTACATTTACGTTACACTTTTCTACAATAATCAGCATATTATGATAAAATAACAACTTTTTTTCGCTATAATAACCATAAATAGACTATGCAGGCGTGCAGAGGAGTACAGAGATGGAGTTTTTTTGGGAAAATGGGTTTAAACTTAATTACGAGTATGCTCAAGCCAAGCTGCCAGGCCCCGAAACTGAGACACTTGTGCTTATTCACGGGATGGGGTTTGACCTCAGATGCTGGGACCGGATCATCCCCTATATGAAGGAAGATTATCATATCCTCAGATATGACTTCAGAGGACACGGATTAAGCGGGACTGGAGACATTGATCCAGCTATGCTGGCCTCCCTGTACACCGAACATTTGCATGCGCTTGTGCAGCATCTGGAGATTGGCCAGTTCCATATTCTCTCCCATGGAGCGGGGTGTATTATCGGGCTTTATTTCAGTAAAGCATATCCTGGGATGGTACGCAGCAATGTGTTGATCTCCCTTCCGCTCTTTAATTCAACCAATACGGCCTACAAATATGCGGATTACCGAAAAGATCTAATGAAGCATCAGTCCATGCGCACCTTAGCCGACCACGTGATACCGAATGTGACCCTTTTCCGTCAAGGCAGCCCGGAGATTGACAAGCTGTATGAGGCTTTTTCCAGAGTAACCTTTGATGTCTATGTTGAACTGCTGGATTTCTTTGCCGGAGCGCACAGCGATATTATGGAAATGTTCAAACAACACACAGGCCCTACCCTGCTGTTGACTGGTGAACGTGACCCCATGTATCCGCCATACCTATCCAGCCTGATTGCTTCAGCCAATCCCCATTGCCGTTTTATGACTATTTATAATTCGTCTAATATGTTGTTTTATGACCAGCCTGAGGAAACCTTCAAACAGATCAAGATGTTCTTCGCCAGTGAATGGAGCCACCGGGCACCTCTGGACCCTTTATTAATGGATTTGCATGCGGATTTCTTGGGAATGGTGGACACTGATCAGGAGCAGCAGGTCATTGCCTCCCGTTTAAAGGTCGTCCTGCTGAAGCCATTTCAAGTGTTTGTGGATGATTCGGAGATCCTCAGCGGCTGGGGCAGAAGAAGCGCCAAGGAGCTGCTCATCTATCTGCTGCTGAATCCTGCCGTAACGAGGGACCAGCTGTGTGAGGACCTGTGGAAAGATATGGAGACGGTCAAAGCCCGGATTCAGCTCCGGGTCTGCCTGAATCATCTGAAGCAGCTGCTGAACAATGATGAGACGAAGCTCATTTACAGCAGCAACCAGCAAATCTCGCTGCAGGCTCCGGTGAATTGTGATTTGCTGACGCTGCTGGACCTCACTAAACAAGCGCTTGAGGAGACAAATCCGGAACAGAAAGACAAGCGGATTCAGGAAATTTCCCGGCATATCCATGAAGATATGTTCCGCAATCTGAACCAGGAATGGAATTTGAATTTTAGAATGCGCCTGGAAATCCAGCTGAGTACACTGGTGTTTCATCAGGCGGATAGGCTGGCGGACCAGGGCAATTACACAGGCGCTATCGCCTGCCTGAAATATGTATTATTGTTCAATCCCGAAGATTATGATGCCTACGAGCGGATTGCCCATCTCTGTGAGCAGAACAATCAGAAGCATGAGGCTAGAAAATGGCGCGCAAAAGTCGAGCAGCTGCAGCCTGCAAAAGGACAAACCATGCTATAGAACACGGCTGCACCTTTAACTCTTGGTTAAATATACAGCGGCATTATTACCTCCGTAACCATGAGAAGTGATAAGCACTTTTGCGGAGGGTTTCAACAGGTTCTCCGTAATTAGCGGCAGATGCTCAAACCCCCATTGATCGGTGCGGATTGTACGGGGGACAAACTGATGCTGAAATCCAAGCAGCGAAGCAATGATCTGCGCCAGTCCGCTTGCGCTAAACGGATGGCCGATCAGTCCTTTGATTGAGGTTAAGGGAACACCGTGCCCAAAGAGATCCCGCGAGACAAGTTCTTCGATACTGTCATTGGCGGCATACCCCATCGCCTGGCTGTTATAATAATCCGGGATTCTTTGCCCCAGCACTCTGCTCACAGCTTGCTTCATGCTGCTGCCTGTCCGATCATGCCCATTGATGGATTCAGTGTCATTATTCGTTACTACGGCATCTATATATCCGTAAATAGTTGCCTTACGGGCCAATGCATGTTCTTCCGTCTCCAGAATCAGGCTTGCCGCTCCTTCCGATAACAGGAAGCCTTTGCTTCTTTTGCTAAAGGGAGAACCTGCATATTCTGTCTGCTGATTAAACGGCAGAGCTCTGATCTTGCCGAATCCAAATACGGTTACTTTGTTATTGCTGCTGTCCGCCGCACCGACTATAGCGGTATTGATCTTGCCGTTCTGCAAATACATCATTGCATCCTCCACAGCCTCCACTCCGGCGGTGCAGCCCGTGGTCACCGTTTTGGTTATCCCCTTCAAGTGAAAAAAACTGGAGACCGAAGCAGCGAGACTATGATAATGCACCAGTCCGCAGCAATAGACCGGCATATCTCTGAAATGATCTGCCGATGAAATCCGGACCATTTCTTCCAGCGGCGTGGTTCCTCCCATTGTTGTCCCCATAAATATACCAGTTGAAGTCCCGTTGTCCTCCAAATCCAGATCTGCCATCTCAAGTGCTTCCGAGGTTGTACTGATAGCCAGTTTGGCGATCCTGGGTAATGCCCTGTAGTCCCTGCCCTCCAGTTCTCCAAGTCCCTTTACAATCTCGCCGATCAGTAAATCCTCCCGGTTTGGGGTAATTTCGTTTCTTAATGAAAACTTATACTCTCCGCTGATCAGATGATGAAGCAATTCTTCGTTATTCTCGCCATTCGGAACCTTCACTCCGAAACCGGTAATCACTATACGCTTGCTCAT
Organism: Paenibacillus tianjinensis; assembly: GCF_017086365.1. Classification (NCBI taxonomy): domain Bacteria; kingdom Bacillati; phylum Bacillota; class Bacilli; order Caryophanales; family Paenibacillaceae; genus Paenibacillus; species Paenibacillus tianjinensis. Next base: position 3,508,416 of record NZ_CP070969.1, read on the forward strand.
CATTATCATCCTTTTCGTTTTAATTATTTAGATGACACAAAGAGGCTTCCCCCTGCATGCGTGTTTTGGCTTCAGCTTGCCAAAACTCACCACTTGGTGAAAGCCCTCTTTGTAAGAAAGTATAGTTATTAGCTTTAGATGAAATTTGACTTAGCTCAACGTCCGGGTTGCCTCTGAGGTAAACGGAATAATCTCATCTGTCCGTCCGCTCTGCACTTTGGCCGGCCAGGCAGGATCGCTGATCAGTGCTCTGCCCACAGCAACCAGATCGAATTCCGCCTTTTCCAGTCTTTCTAGCAGACGGTCAATGTTATCTTCCTCATTCTGTTCGGTCACTCTACCCGTAAATTCACTGTTCAGTCCCACTGACCCTACAGTAATTGTTGGCTTGCCGGTAATTTTCTTGGTCCAGCCGGCCAGATTCAGCTCGGAGCCTTCAAATTCCGGCAGCCAGAAGCGGCGGGTAGAGCAGTGGAAAATATCAACGCCGGCATTGCTGAGCGGCGTAAGGAACCGGGCCAGCTCTTCAGGAGTCTGGGCCAGCTTGGCCGAATAATCTCCGCTCTTCCACTGCGAGAAGCGCAGCACAATCGGGAAATCGGGGCCGACTGCTCGGCGGCAGGCGTCAATGACCTCGACGGCAAAGGTAGTCCGGGCTTCCAGATCACCGCCGTACTCATCGGTACGCTTATTGGTTTTCTCCCAGAAGAACTGGTCGATTAGATAACCATGGGCACCATGCAGCTCAATTCCATCGAAGCCAATCCTTTTGGCATCCGCCGCAGCCTGGGCAAACGCAGCAACAATCCCGTCAATTTCCTGCTGTGTCATCGGCTCTGTCACCTGTTCACCGGCCAGGTTCAGCCCGGATGGGCCAATCGGCAGCGCTTCAGCGTTCGGGAGCTCCCCAATGGAGCGGGCCATGCCGACATGCCAGAGCTGCGGAATGATTTTGCCGCCGGCTGCATGTACTTCTGCCACCACATTCGCCCAACCTGCAAGAGCAGCTTCACCATGAAAATTCGGAATGTTCTGATGGCTGACTGCCGAAGGATGGTTGATAGCTGTCCCTTCGGTGATGATCAGTCCCACCCCACCCTCCGCACGTCTGCGGTAATAAGCGGCTACATCACTACCCGGTACCCCATCCGGTGAAAAGACGCGGGTCATCGGGGCCATAACAATTCTATTGGCGAGCGAAAGTGAGCCTGCCTGAAAGGGAGTAAACAATAAATCTGTATTCATGTCGCACCTCCATTAAATAATATAATTACTTTAAGTAAGCATATTATGACGCTTATCAGGAACAAAAGCAAATTGGAGGTACCGCAGGTTCCAACGCAGTTCAATAACCTCGAAAACCGGACAACGCAGTTGAACTGCCGACGTCCGGTTCTCATTCCAAAGCTATATAATTGAAGAAAAAATTCTACAAATCGAGGATGCCCGCTTTTGGTGTTACACGGAACGCAGCAGCCAGATCGGCCAGCTGACGGTCGGTAATCTTCTGTTTGATCTCTCTGCCGCCAATTAAATTGTAGACAATCGCCGCTTTTTCAATCGTTTCTACAAGGCCAAAGGTGGCATCCATAGTGGCACCCGTAACGAAGATTCCGTGCTGCGGCCAGACAACCACGCGGTAGTCCTTCATCTTGTCGGCTGTGGCACGGCCGATTTCACTGCTTCCCGGAACAATCCAAGGAATAACGCCAATCCCGTCAGGGAATACAACCAGGCATTCCGTACACATTTCCCAAAGGGTTTTGGTGAATTTCAATTCATCCAGATCATGGGTAAACGTCATGGCGATTACATTGGTTGCATGGGTATGCAGCACAATGCGGTGCGTCGGATCAACCTTCAAACGTTCGATGTGGCTCATGAAATGGGAAGCCAGCTCACTTGTCGGCACAGCACCGTTGCGCAGTCCCCACAGTACTTCAACGCTCTCTCCGCTCTCCGATACACGCAGTACCCCAAGGTTCGCTTCCGGATCTTTAATCACATTGCGGAAATATTTACCGGAGCCAGTAACGATAAAGTATTTGCCGGCCAGCTCAGTAACCGGGAAGGTAAGCTGAATCGTACGCAGTGACTCGCGGATATTGATATATTTGGCAACTTCCTCTTCGTCCAGCAGATAGCTGATGTTGCCGCCGTTCAACTCATCCCAGCCCAGAGACCACATATGGTGGGTAATTTCCGACATCTCCTGAATAAAAGGGGCTTCGGTACCGGCAATATAGCCTTTGGATTCAATCACAGACGTGCTCATATGTTTTCTCTCCTTTAGAAGCATGATTTTTCATATTGGGTTTAGCCGTGACTACAGAGAATGTTTGGACTTCCGGCCGCTGTTAGGTTTGGATTTCCCGATTTAACCGCTGTTCGCGGTAGAAATCCAAACCTAAAGGCAGACGCATTCGCTCCTACAGTTCCGAAATTCCCCTTTGCAACTCTTCCCTTTATGATTATTTTTAGTTCAACTTCTATTACGTTAAAAGAACACCTTATCTTGCCGACAGTACTTCCTGCTCATAAGCCTTCACATCAGCCAGCCAGCCTTCGCGTACCGGTGTGTTCTGTGAAGCACAATAGTAATCCCAGACCGCTCCAAACGGATAGGATTTGAATTCCTCGACAAGTGCAAGGCGTGAAGTATAGTCTCCGGCCAGTTCAATCGCTTTAAGTTCAGCAATTGGCTCCAGCATGGCACGCAGCAGCGCCTTGATGGTGTTACGTGTGCCGATTACCCAGGCTGCGATATGATTGATGCTGCCGTCGAAGAAGTCCAGTCCGATATTCGTGCGCGGCAGCAGGTCTCCGCGGACCAGCTCACGGGCGATTTCCAGCAGCTCATCATCCATCGTAACAACATGGTCGCTGTCCCAGCGGACCGGTCTGCTGACATGCAGGAGCAATTGTTCGCTGAACATCAGGATCGAAGATAGCTTGTTAGAGATCACTTCGGTCGGATGGAAATGCCCGGCATCGAGACAGATCGCTTTTCCGCGGGTCAGCCCGTAGCCCATATAAAATTCATGCGATCCGACAACATAGCTCTCAGAGCCGATGCCGAACAGCTTGCTTTCCACTGCATCGATATTGTACTGCGGGTCAATGACTTCGCTGAACACTTCATCCAGCGAATCCTTGAGGCGTGCGCGCGGCGCCAGACGGTCGACCGGCGTATCCTTATAACCGTCCGGTACCCAAAAGTTAGTCACACAAGGCTGTCCCAGCTCACGGCCGAAGTATTCGGCGATTTTGCGGGAAGCTTTGCAGTGCTTGATCCAGAAGCTGCGGATTTCTTCGTCCGCATGGCTTAAGGTGAAACCGTCAGCAGCTTTGGGATGGGAGAAGCAGGTCGGGTTAAAATCAAGCCCCAGTCCCTGTCCCTTTGCCCAGTCCACCCATGGTGCAAAGTGACGCGGCTCCAGCTCATCCAGATCCACCTTCTCGTCGGTGTCCGCATAGATTGCATGCAGGTTCACTTTGTGTTTGCCCGGGATCAGCGACAAGGCCTTTTCTAAATCCTGGCGCAGCTCATCCGGCGTGCCGGCGCGGCCGGGGTAACTGCCGGTTACGGCGATACCGCCGCTCAGTTCCTTGTCTTTGAACAGAAACCCGCGGACATCATCGCCCTGCCAGCAGTGTAGGGAAATCTTAATTTGCGCGAGCTTTTCCAATACCTCGTCTACGTTAATACCGTGCGCGGCATAAAGCTTCTTCGCTTCGTTATAACTGTTAATGATGCTCTGATCCATGATGGGGTCCTCCTAAAAGTTTTGTGAGCATCTGCTCCATCTGAGTTACTTCGTACAAAACTGGCTTCGAAAGCATATGCTTCGTTTTGTGAGCATCTGCTCCAATCCAGTCACAACTGCGGTGAATGTTTGGACTTCCGGCCGCTGTTGTCTACAGATTTCTTGATCTATACCGCCGTTAGCGGTTGAAATCTGTAGACTGCTTATACTTCCGAAGTGAGCTTTCCTACGAAAAGCTTTCAGGCGGACGCTACCGCACCTCCAGTTCCAAAATCCCCTCCGTTACGACTTTCCTACTTCTCATTTATCAAGTTAATTAGATAAGAAACTATTTACCGCCCTTAACAGCGTCTGCGTGCAGCTTTTCCCAACGGACGAGCAGTTCATCCAGTTCCGGGAGCGGGCGCGGGGTGTATGACTTAATCTCGAATGACTGTCCTATAATGCCCCGGGCTTCATGAATGTCTGCAACAGAACCTGTTTGAATCATCTGCACCGCAAGATTGCCGAGCGCAGTGGATTCAACCGGACCGGCCAGCACCTCTCTGCCGATGATGTCAGCAGTCAGCTGGCACAACAAGATATTGTTCGCTCCACCCCCGACGATTTGCAGCACCTCGACCGGTCTGCCGGTCAGTTGCTCCAGCTCCTCCAGATAACTACGGTAAGAAAGCGCCAGACTGTCAAAAATACAGCGGGCAAGCTCGCCCGGAGTCTGCGGAACAGGCTGGCCGCTCCCGGCACATGCCTGGCGGATCTCTTCAATCATGTTGTCCGGGTTCAGGAACCGCGGATCATTGCACGGAATCAGGCTGCGGAAGCCTTCTGCTGCTCCGGCAAGCTCAGCCAGTTCGCCGAAGCTATACCGCTCCCCGTCCAGTCTGCGGACTTCCTGAATCAGCCACAGTCCCATAATGTTCTTCAGGAAACGGTACGTTCCATAAGCGCCCCACTCATTGGTGTAGTTAGCTTCCTTCGCAGCCGGAGTATTGATCGGCCGCTCCAGCTCTACACCAAGCAGTGACCAGGTGCCACTGCTGATGTAGGCGGAGGAACGTCCATTTGGCACAGGGACACCCAGTACTGCAGAGGCTGTGTCATGTGTTGCTGCACAGATCAGTTCACATTCCGGCAGATCGTACTGCTCCATAAGTGTATCGCTAATTGTGCCTAGAACCTCACCCGGTTCGGTAAGAGCTGCGAACTGTTCTCTTTTTAAATGAAGCAGAGCCAGCAGGTCCGCATCAAATTCACGTTCATCCAGATTGAGCAGTTGTGTCGTAGAAGCATTGGTTACTTCGATAATTTTGCGCCCGCATAATCTATAGTAGAGATAATCCGGCACAAGCAGAATCTGGTCGGCTGCAGCCAGCTCCTCACGGCTATGGGCATACAGCTGATATAACGTATTAAAGGTTAATTGCTGGATTCCGGTTTTGGCATACACCGTTTCAGGAGAAATCAGCTTCGCCACTTCCTCCACTACACCGTCCGTACGGCGGTCTCGGTAAGCATACACCTCCTGCATCCGGTTTCCCTCCGCATCCAGCAGCACATAATCTACGGCCCAGGTATCGATACCGAGTGTACATTTGGTGATGCCGGCAGCTTTTGCCTTTTGCAGGCCGAGCAGAATTTCCCCGAATAAATAATCGATATCCCAGTAGCAGGAGCCGTCTCGTTCGGTAAAGCCGTTGCCGAAACGGTGAATTTCCTCCAGCGAGAGACTTCCGTCCGCTAGTGTTCCGAGCACAAGCCGCCCGCTGGAGGCACCGATATCGACGGCAATATGATAGTTCATAGGGAAGCTCCTTCCTTCAGAGTAATGGGGCGGTTAGAGAATTTTACGGAACAGGGCGATGACTTCTTCCTTCGTCGGAATGAACGGATTGCCCGGAGCGCAGGCATCCTTCATTGCGTTCTCGGAGAGAAGATCAAGATCTACCTCTTCAACACCCAGTTCGGATAATTTAGCCGGAATGCCGACTTCCTTCGACAAGGCCTTGATGGACTCAATCACGAAGTCCGCACATTCCTTATCGGTTTTGCCGTCTACCTGAAGGCCGATGGCCTTGGCGATGGCCCGGAATTTCTCAGGTACATATTTGGCATTCTCTTCTTCTACATAAGGCAGCAGCATCGCATTGCATACGCCGTGCGGCAGATCATATACGCCGCCAAGCTGATGCGCCATGGCATGTACATAGCCGAGTCCGGCATTGTTGAACGCCAGCCCGCCAAGGAAGATCGCGTACACCATCTGTTCCCGCGCTTCGATGTCATGACCGTTCTTTACAGTACGGGCCAGATTGGCAAAAATCAGCTCAACAGCCGCAAGTGCAGTAGCATCCGTAACCGGATAAGCGCCTGGTGTAACGAGGGCTTCAATGGCATGGGTCAGCGCATCCATTCCCGTTGCCGCTGTAAGTGCAGCCGGCTTATCCACCATAAGCTCGGGGTCGTTCACGGAAATGGTCGCGATACTGTTCTTATCGACCATAACCATTTTAACCTTGCGTTCTTCATCAGTAATGACATAGTTAATCGTAACTTCGCTTGAGGTTCCGGCAGTGGTATTTACGGCAACGATCGGCAGCGATTTAACTTTAGACTTGTGTACTCCCTCATATTCAGCAATATGTCCGCCATTAGTAGCAACGATACCGATGGCTTTGGCTGTATCCTGCGGAGAACCGCCGCCGATGGAGATCAGATAATCACAATGATGCGATTTCAAGAAATCCACGCCGTCGTGAACATTTTTACAGGTCGGATTTGGTTTTACTTCATCAAATACAACATACTCAATCCCCGCCTCATCCAGCACGGCCAGCAGCTTACCGGCGATCCCGCTCTTCATCAGGAACTTGTCGGTTACTACCAGCGCTTTCCGCAGGTTCAGTTCTTGAATGTAGGGAGCGATTTCTTTAAGACAACCTTTTCCCATAATGTTGATTGAAGGAACATAATAGACATGAGTACTCATTGATTGACCAGCCTCCCAGCAATTTTGTGTAACTATAATCCCTTAAGTTATCTTCTTCTCTGCAAGGTTTATCCTGGCTGCGGCACCTCAGGCTGGTCTCTGGAGTCATCGCAGCGGACCGTGCTCAGGCGCTAGTCTTATGAAGCATGCGCTTTCAAAGAGAAAATGAACATCTTTATCGTAGCGTTGTAAATCTGTGTTGTCAACAAATAATATATTATTTATGTTGTTTTTATTTGTTTAATGTTTGTTGTGTAGGGATTACAATATAAAGTATGTTGTTTTCAGTTATTTTATTGCAAAACACAGATATGCAGGTCTATATTTATATAACAGAATTTAAATAGCTGCAGAAAGGTGATTACGATGCTGGCTGCTGAAAGACGCAATAAAATAATAGATCTTGTCCATCAGGACAAGCGTGTGCTTGTCTCCGATCTGAGCCGCATGTTCGAGGTGACGGAAGAAACGATCCGCAGGGATCTGGAGAAGCTGGAGAAGGACGGTATTGTCAGCCGCACATATGGCGGGGCTATGCTGAACAGGCATACCAATGAGGATCTTCCGTTCGTAACCCGCAACGCGATTAACACGGATATTAAACGCAACATAGCGCTGAAGGCGCTTGATCTGATCAATGACGGGGATACGCTGATGGTAGACCCCAGTTCAACCTCTTTTGAGTTCCTCAAGCTGCTGGGTAACAAAAATAATCTGACGGTTATCACCAATTCAATCAACATTTTGCAGGAGTTCGCGAATTCCGGCATGAACATCATCTCTACCGGCGGTTCCCTGCGCCACCGCTCACTGTCACTGGTTGGTCCGGTCGCCCATGATACAATTCAGCGCTACAATGTCGATACTGCCGTGATCAGCTGCAAGGGAGTGGATTTGGAACGGGGAATTACGGACTCTAATGAACCGGAATGCGAGCTTAAGAAATATATGCTGCGCCAGGCCGAGAAGGTCGTGCTGCTCGCTGACCATACCAAGTTTAATAAGACCGCCTTTACGCAGCTGGTGGAGCTTGGCAGAATCGATATCCTGATTACAGACTGCAGACCCCCGGAGCCGTGGCTTAAGCGGCTGGCTGAGGAGAATATTGAAGTTCTCTATTAATAGAGTTGGTGCGATATACAAAAAGGACATCTCCCCTACTCCTGTCTGGGGAAATGCCCTTTTTTGTGCTGCAACGCTGTAGTTAACCTTTGGACAGCATAATATTCAAAATCGTCTCATCTGTTGCGGCAAGCCCTTCCTGGACCAGCCGTTCCATGTTGCGGATCGTATCCTCGACCTTTTCAAAAATCACGCCGTCATTGTCGGACGGTGAGATATTATTCATCGCCAGCGTTGCCGCCTGAATCGCGGCATTGGTGGAGGTGGAGATTTTGAGCGCACAGGTGGATTTCGCACCATCGCAGATCATGCCGGACAAGGAAGCAATCGTATTCTGGATTCCATGCTTGATTTGCTCCAGACTGCCGCCCATGAGATAGATGATGCCGCTGTTAGCTCCCACTCCGCCGGCAATGCCTGACCCGCACAGCGGTGAGAGGCGTCCGATATAATGTTTGACATGCACGGTAACCAGATTGCTGAGGGCGATGGCCCGGGCCAGCATTTCATCATCTTTGCCCAGAAGCTCCGCCAGCTTAATCACGGGCAGTGTGCAGGCTATCCCCTGATTTCCGCTTCCGGCAGTGGTCATCACAGGCATTGCACTGCCGTCCATCCGTGCATCAGAGGCCGCGGCCGTAGCAGCGATGACCGAATTCGCCACATCATTGCCGAACAGATTGACAGCGGAGCGCTGGCTCATCTTTTTACCGACTTGAAGGCCATAATCTCCCCGCAATCCCTCGTCCGAAATCGCCTTATTCATTCTGGCACCTTCCAAGAGAAACTCCAGCTCTGAATAATCCGTAGTGCAGACAAATTCAAAGATTCCTTCCAAAGAAACCGCATATGCCTCTGGACTCAGCAGATCATCTTCCCCGCAGTCCCCCTTGTCCTTCTGGATCCCGACCGGCATCCCATCCTTCTCCAGTAAGACAATATTGGTATGCTCTCCGGAAATAATTGCTGTTGCCTGGTGGTTAGCACTACTGACCCGGGCTTCAATATACAGTTTCTCCGGCGTATCTTTCAGTTCCACTTCCAACAGCTTGCGCCCGATGATTCTGTTAGCCTGCTCTAATTCTTCTGCAGTCAGTCCAGAGAGAATCTCCAGCTTCCTGTGTGACCGGTGGATTACTGCGCCAAGTGCGGCGGCAATCGGCAGTCCAGTCTGGCCAGTCCCGGGAATCCCGACTCCCATAGCATTCTTAATTATGTTTCCGCTAAGAAGCAGCCGGATGGACGTAATTTCCTCCTGCAGCAGCTCCGCAGCTAAGGAGACGGCATAGGCCACAGCGATCGGCTCTGTACAGCCTTCTGCCGGAACGATTTCCTTTTTGAGTACTTCCAATAGATTTACCATAGATTAGATCACCATTCCTCTAGTTGCCGGAGTTTATCCATTTATAGTACAACAGAGTGCAGGTTCTGGGGAACTGTATATTGTAATTGGTTAGATTTACTTTGTACCTGCTTCATTCATAAACACCCTGAGGTTCTCAGTAATTTCCTTCGATCTCGTGTGGTGTAAATAATGTTCCTCTTTTCCTTGTCTAAGCTTATCTTAAAGTGATCATTATAATATACAGACCTGCGATTCATATAAACATCCGTGACTGGATACTGCAGAGCACAAAGAAGCGGCAAACCCAGTGTCCTGTAAGGACATTGAGATTTGCCGCTCTTATATCTATATAGATGTGCAGATTATTTGGTCTCAACGGCGTGTCCGCCGAACTCGTTGCGTAGTGCGGCAACCACTTTACCGGTGAAGGTGTCGGTCTCCAGCGAACGGTAGCGCATCAGCAGCGCCATTGCGATAACCGGTGTAGCCGCCTGCAGATCAAACGCCGTTTCAAGTGTCCATCTGCCCTCTCCGGAGGAGTGCATAATCCCTTTGATCTCGTCCAGCTTCGCATCCTTCGAGAAGGCGCGCTCCACTAGCTCCATTAACCACGAGCGGATAACAGAGCCGTTGTTCCACACACGGGCTACCTGCTCGAAGTTAAAGTCAAAGCCGCTTTTCTCCAGCACTTCAAAGCCTTCCCCGATTGCAGCCATCATGCCGTATTCAATCCCGTTATGCACCATCTTCAGGAAGTGGCCGCTGCCGGACTTGCCGGCATACAGATAGCCGTTGTCCACAGAGGTATCACGGAACAGCGGCTCGGCAATCTTCCAGGCTTCCTCGTCTCCTCCGATCATGTAGCAGGCACCATTGCGTGCCCCTTCCATCCCGCCAGAGGTGCCGGCATCCAGGAAGTATATCCCTGATTGTTCAAGTTCATCATGGCGCCGGATGGATTCCTTGTAGTGCGAGTTCCCGGCCTCGATAATAATGTCACCTTTGGACAGCAGCGGAGTCAGCTCAGTAATTACAGAATCGACAAACTGATGCGGCACCATAATCCAGGCAATCCGCGGAGTATCCAGCTTGCTCACGAGTTCGGCCAGATTAGCCGCTCCTGAGGCCCCCTTCGCTCCAATCTCTTCAACGGCAGCAGCGCTTACGTCATACGCCACCACCTCATGTCCATGCTCCAACAGGTTCTGGCCCAGATTGAAGCCCATTTTTCCTAATCCGATCAATCCGACTTTCATTACATATCCCTCCGAATAGTATTTGTATAGGTAACTGTTAATAGTACAAAGAGAACGGTTTATGCCCCGGGCCGGATAACTTCTCCATCAAGACTGTGTACGGTATTCCGCTGACGCAGCCCCACAGGTGCTTCCTCATCCAGCCACCAGTGATCTTCCCCAAGCAATTCAGCAGCCGCATCCGGACCAAAAGAGCCCGAAGCATACGTGTGAAGCGGAAGCGATCCTTCCTCTGTAGCTTCGATAATCGGCTGTACCCACTGCCAGGACAACTCCACTTCATCCCAATGGGCGAAGAAAGTAGCATCCCCGAGCAGCGCATCATAGATCAGATTCTCATAGGCTTCCGGCAGGTCCGGATTGGCCGAATCATGTTTGATACTGACCGGTTCAAGCTGTCCGTGCTGGCGCGGGTTTTTGGTGTTCAGCTGCAGTGAGATACCTTCGCCGGGGCCGATTTCGATCACCAGCAGGTTCGGGTCAAGCTGGGTATTCCCTCTGTTTTTGTTATGAAAGTCATTAAACGGTTCCTTGAATTCTATAACGATCCGGGTCGATTTCTCCTTCATACGTTTGCCGGTGCGGATATAGAAAGGCACTTCACTCCACATCGGATCATCAATCCACAGGCGGGCGGCGATGTAAGTCTCATTCTGCGAGGAAGCATCAATGCCCGGTTCGGCAGTATAGGCAGGGACCTCTTTGCCTTTAATCTCCCCAGCGCCGTATTGTCCGCGCACCACATGCTGAGTGACCTCCTCCTTCAGCAGCGGACGTAAGGACTGGATCACATGCCGCTTCTTGCTGCGGACATCCTCGGGGGTGCTGCCCTTAGGAAGCTGCATGGCCATCATCATCAGGAGCTGCAGCATATGATTCTGGAACATGTCGCGCAGCGCACCCGCCTTGTCATAATAGCCTGCCCGCTCTTCCACACCGACAGTCTCAGCAGCCGTAATCTGGACATTCGCGATATAACGGTTTTGCCATAATGCCCGGAGCACAGGGTTCGAATACTTCAAAACTTCCAGGTTCTGCACCATTGGCTTACCGAGGAAGTGATCAATCCGGAAAATTTCTTCTTCCTTAAAGGCCGCATTCAGACTGTTATTCAGCTCCCGCGCAGACTGCAAATCTCTGCCGAAGGGCTTCTCGATAATCAGGCGTTTCCAGCCGTTTGTGTCTCCAAGGCCGCTGGCCTCGATATTACCGGCAATTGGACCGAAGAATTCAGGGCCGACAGACAAATAAAACATCCGGTTACCGGGAATGTTCAGCTCTTCTTCACGGCGGCGCACATGACCCAGCAGCTTCGTATAATCCTCCGGACGTCCCACGTCCAGCACACTATATTCAAAAGCCAGCAGAAACTTCTGCAGCTCGGCTGAATCTTTTACCGGATGGCGGGAAAAGGTACACAGCGAATCCAGCACCTGCGCCTGGAACGTTTCATTGCTAAGCTCCCGTCTGCCGAGTCCAATCACAGAGAGAGGACCGGAAAGCTTGCCATCTGCGAACAGATTATATAAAGCCGGATAAATTTTGCGTTTAGCCAAATCCCCGGTAGCACCAAAAAGCACAAATGTTGATGATTCCACTTTCATTCCTCCCGTTATTATCCAATGTTTATTAGGTTACTTTTAATCACTCGCAAACTTTAATATAACACATCATACGACTGTAAAATTCATTCGTCAACCTCATTTTGACATTTACGAAAAGTACTTATTTTCACGAAGTTTTAACTATGTTATAGTTAGTTGGCTATTAATAATAACTACTAAGGGCTGATGCTGAGTGAAGCAGGAGATTAGGCCGTTACTTGCCAAAGTGGAGCATGCCTATCATATTGTCGGAAAAAAATGGGTAAATCTGATCATCCATGTGCTAATGGAAGGGCCAAGGCGGTTCAGTGAGCTGCATACCATCATCCCGGATCTAAGCAAACGCATGCTGAATGAACGCCTGAAGGAGCTTGAAGACTGCGGTCTGCTCAGCCGGGCAGTAATCCCGGACAGGCCGGTCCGGACAGAATATTCGCTAACGCAAAAAGGGCAGGAGCTTGGAGCTGCGCTCTGCCATGTTGAGGATTGGGCTGTGAAGTGGCTGTGAGGACGTTAATCGTAAAAAAAGCGGAGCCTGCGGCTCCGCTTTAGGTCATTCATTGTGCTGCATCGAAAATCCAGTTCATCCTACTTACCATACTGCTGATATTCCGCCTTCACTTTTTCCGGCGTTAGTACATTGTTATAGATCTTCAACTCGTCGATCAAACCTTTATAAGGAGTATCCCAGTAATTCACACCCAACGTGAAGATCCCATTATTATTCTTGAAAATATTTGGGAAGTCGGTGCCTGAAAACTTTTCTTCGCCGTTGATATACAGCTTGACCGCTCCGTTATAGACTGTAAAAACTACATGCGTCCATTGATTTTCAGCAATTTTGATTCCGGCTGTTGCCCGGTAGGCCGCATTCGCCCATAGCACTGTTTCTTTGTCGGCGAGCTGCGGAACAAGACTGATCCAGCTGCTATTCGAGCTTGCCCCAAAGAAGGCTGTCGTAAAGTTGGTCAGCTGCTCGGGATTTAGCCACATGGAAACGGAATAGCTATTGCTGTTGATCAAGCCGTCAGGCAGGCGGATTCCGGACATGCCGTCCAATAATGCGGCTTGACCCGAAATACCAGTGCCGTAGGTGATACTTCCAACAGTAGTACTGTCGATAAGCGAACCCGTTACTCTGCCTTCACCGGTGAGCTGATGGGATTCCTTCAAGTCCCCGTCAAAAGAGAATACGGCGACAAGCCCGTCCGTTACCTTTACTGTATAGCTGCCAGTTACATTACTTCCATCTGTGGAAGCTGCGGTGATTACCGCTTCACCGACTGCCTTAGCGGTCACCACGCCTGTTACTGGATCAACTTCTGCAAATTCAGGTGCACTTGAGGTCCATGCCAGAGCTTGATTTCCGGCATTCCCCGGAAGGATCGCAGGCTGCGAAGTAAAGGTATTGCCTGTGGCTACACTTTTCTCGGTATCGGCAAATGAAATGGAAGTCACCTTAACATTCGCATCAGGTTCACCGTTCACAAGCCATCCGACGGCTTCCGGAGTCAGCGCTTTCTCATATACCCGGAACTGATCGATCAGACCTTTATAAGGGATATCCCAATAATTGACGCCAAGTGCAAACACACCATCCGTTCCTTTGAAGACATCTGTAAAGGATGTGCCCGAATATTTAAGCACTCCGTTCACATACAGCTTGACTGCTCCGGCATCATAAGTGAACGTGATATGTGACCACTTACCGGCTGGAATCTGCAGACCGGCATCCGCGTCAAGCCAGGTATCACTACCGAACCACATCCGCGTGGTGGCTGCACCATTACCGTATGGCAGAAGGCTTATCCAGTTGCTTGAAGATTGGGCACCGAAAAATGCCGGTGTATAGGCTGTAAGCTGTTCTGGATTCAGCCATAGGCTGATTGTATACGCGTTGCTGCTGATCAGTCCGTCCGGCAGGCGGACACCGGAGCTGCCATCCAGCTTAACGGCCTGGCCGTTTTCCCCCTCCACATAGCTTACTTTTCCATCAGTGGTGTTAATCAGCTTGCCTGTGACAGTAGCTGCAGCCAGGCGGTCACCGTTCTCTGCCAGATTGCCTTCAAAATCATATGCTGCAACCAAACCGTCTTCGAGCTGAGTGCCGCTTAGCTGCACTACAACCACTGTAAAGGTCTTGGTTACCGCCGCTTCACCAAGCTTGATAGTGGCTGTAAGCTGCACCGATGCTTTTCCGCTGCCTGCTGCAGGGCGTGTTACTTTCCCGTCTGCTGCAACTACAGCTTCATTGGAAGAAGCCCAAGTGATAACCGCTCCATGTACACCGGAAACCGGCAGTTTCAGATCCCGGTAGACCTTGCTTGTATCGCCCAGAGTTAGGCTATTCGCCACATTAACAACCAGTTCTTCATCGCTGAGCAGCTCTATGGCACTGCCCCAGACCGCTACGTCCTGGTCGGACATTGCCGTAAAGACCATAACATTGTCTTTCCGGGTAGAATCCCATTGCTTCACAAATACACCTTTGTAAAGTCTCTGTACAGTGCTGCCATTGTCCGTTTCGTTGATCAGCAGATGGGCGTAATAATCACCTGTAAGTTCCCAAGTTCCGCTAACCGCTCCGCCAAGGGTACCGTCTTCAAGCAGTTCAACGTCAACTGTGGATTTAATCTTAGCTGAGGTATCCTCGCCGTGATTGACAAACTGATACGCACCGACCACATCGGCACGCCCAACCTTAGACAGCGTCTCGCCGGAATAACGGTGAGGTGCGACAACCGGCCAGGCATCTTCATTCATGAACATCTGGTGCACCCGCACCTCATGGGTTTCGCCGCGCAGCGGGAATCTCGTATGGAAGAAATTAAAGAGCTTGCCCTCTTCCTCGTTATAATAGACTGAATTATGGCCTGAGGATACATAGCCGTACGTAGGGAAATCAGCCACTCCGTTCAGATTGCTGAACATGAAGTTCCCCAGCAGTTTATTGCCAATGGCTGAATGATCTTCATCGGTCTCCAGTACAGCATTTTGGCCTGTAGCATCCTTATATGGACCGTCCGGATTCGCGGAACGGAACAGCCGCATATTGTAACCGCCGTCCGATGCAAGTCCGCCGTAAGTCACATACAGATAGTAATAGTCAGTATTTTTATCATAGACTATATACGGGCCTTCGCCTGATTTGAAATTACCGCCGGAAATTTTCGTTCCAAAATAACGGTCAATGATTCTGCCGTCTGCCGTCGTGCCGTCTTTTCCCGGATACTTCGGTTCGCCGGTCGCAGGATCTACTTCCAGCACAAAAATCCCGCCTGACCAAGATCCATAGGTCATCCACAGCTTGCCGTCCTCGTCATAGAACAGGGTTGGATCAATCGCATTGGTGTACATTTTATTGTTGTACGTTCCGTTCGTATTGAACCAGGCCGGATTCATGCCATCCAGCGTCCCGTTGTCAATCAGCGCCTGAATGTTCGTATTGGTCCACTTCTTGTTGACCTTACTGTTGGCATCATAGGCTTCACCTGCGGTGAATCCGGAATATATTACAGTTCCGCCGTAGACGTAAGGACCTTCAATAGTCTGCGAAACGGCATAGCCAATAGCAGAGCGGATGTAGGTGGAAGAGGTGCAGTAATACATCATATAAGCGCCTTTGCTTCCATCCTTGTTCACATAATCCGCATTCCAGAACACATCAGGTGCCCAGACGGAGAAGCCGCCTTTGCTGTCCGAATCATTCTCCCCGGCCCAGGCGAAGGATTCTGCCAGATTCGCGGACAGATCACCGAAGAGCATGTTGTCCGGCGTCGTATAGCCGTTGGTGAAGGTGCTCCAGTTCATCAGATCCTTAGTTTTGGCTGCCTCAATATGTGAACCAAAGACATAATAGGTATCGCCGTTCTTTACAACCGACGGGTCATGCACGGATACGTTGCTGAACGCCGGCGCAGTCGCCACCGGTGAAGGGGCCGGCGTAGCCGTAGCCGTCGGTGCCGGTGTGGCCGTTGATGTCGGTACCGGCGTAGCCGTAGCTGTCGGTGTGGCTGTTGATGTCGGTTCCGGTGATGCTGTAGTTCCGCCGCCGCTGCTTACTGTAGCTGTAGCTGTTGCCGTTGGTGCCGGTGTCTCCAGCTTAATCAGGGAGCTGTACTTCTGGTCAAATGTCACCTTTCCGCTGCCTTGAATATTAACAGCTTCGCTCACATTTGGAATCAGATTGATGATTTCTGTTCCGGCTTCCAAGCGGAGCCCCGCTTTGAGGTTCAGCGTCATTTCAGAGATTCTGCCTTTGCTTAAGTACAATGTTGGCTCGCCGAGTGCGTTCATGATTACCGAGTCGAAGCTGCCGCTCAGTTGAACGACTGCAGCCTTAGGCAGTGTCTGTTCCACTGTGACTTTACCGAAGCCTGCCCCGGTTGCCACAGCATCCTCTTCAAGCTTCACACCCGACTGAACCTTTACATCTGCTACAGCACTGCTGCCTTTTGCCGCAATACGCAGCTTTCCATTCTTCTTAGCTGCCACTAAGACAGCAGCCGTTGAATTGTTCAGGACGACGCTGTTTTCCCCGCCGCCGGTCACCACGATTTTGCCCGCAACCTTAACATTATCAAGTGTAATATCACCTTCAGCAATACCCTCAGTGAGATACAGATTGCCCGTAATGCTGGTGTTCTTGAGCTCTACTCCGGCAGCCCCGATAACCACGTTAGAGGTATTTAGAGCGTTATAGCTGCCGCTTTTTAGAATGATTTGTCCGGACAGCTTACTGATCATTCGCAGTGCTTCTGCTCTGGTTACTGAACGCAAGCCTTTAAAGCTGCCATCTTCGTAACCGCTGAGGAAGCCGTCGCCAAGCAAGGAAAGCACAGCTTCCCTGCTCCACTCCGGAAGCTCCGCAGCATCTTTAGGTGCGGCAGCAGCCGAAGAAGCATCTAACTGAAACAGCCGGTACAGCATTACAGCTGCTTCCTGGCGGCTTACGCTCTGGGCCGGACGAAATGTACCGTCGCTGTATCCCGACACATATCCGGCAGAGACCGCTTTCATAATCTCCGTATAATAAGCACTGCCTTCAGCAACATCACTAAAACTGCTCCCGCTTAGGGACTGCAGATTGAACACTCTGTTGACCAGTGAAACCCACTCTGCGCGGGTGATATTCTGATCCGGTTTATACACGCCTTTCCCATAACCCGTGATTAGCCCGTTCTCTACCCATGACTGAAAATCAGCCTCTGCCCAGTGTCCCTTATAGTCAGACACCGTGGTTTGGGTAAGCTGTCCCGTCTTGCCGGGTTCGTTCACCGTCCCGGAAGCCCCCATCACCTGAGAAGGTACGAGCAGCAGCAGCGCAAGGAGCGAAGCGGTTAGCTTGCCAGTTGTTTTGTTCAAGATGTAAGATCCTCCGATTCTAAAGAGTTGTTTAAGAAGAAACTAAGCGGTAGTTCTGGTACGCAGCAACCTCCTTTTCAGCTCAGATATAAAACGCTTTCATGAAATAAATGAAAAAATGTTCTCCAGCGAGTTATGGTTTATTTTATATAAATTCGAACCAAATATCGTGAGAACAACTTGAACGGTTTTATTTTAATGGCATAATCAGCAATTAGTCAATTAGAATTTTTTATTAAACTAAATCTTTTTATATTTTTGTTGATAATAATCGATTGCAACCAAAAAAAGCATGAACTGATCATCGAGATCTGTTCCATGCTAATTATTAACCCTGCTATTCAAATATCAGATACCAGTAAATTGCGGCTTCCTTCGTCTGGGGATGCAAACCCTTGTAGAGAAGATAATCAAATCCGCCGATCACAAAACCGCAGCTTTCATAGAATTGGCATGCCCTGACGTTATTGTTTTGCGTTTCTAACATGAGGCCCGGCATGCCGCCCGCCTCCGCCCAGAGCCTGGCCTGCCTGATCAGCTGCCGGCCGATGCCGAATCCCCTATATTCGTTGTCTACTTTCAGACAATCTACAAAGCCGTATTTGTTCCAGTTCTCTTTTAACAAAATCTGCCCTACGATGACTTCCCCCGCATAAGCCAAAAAACACTTCTTCTTTGGGTTTCCGATATATTCCGCGTAATCGCCGGCAGATATTTCTTCATAACTTTTCCGGTAACCGGCCAGCTCAGTAATTGTATATCCAATCTGCCCACCGTTAATAGTTAAGTTCAGCATGGAATCAATGGTAAAACTGCTGTCGATTTCTATGCTCCGTGCTTGCTCCAAGTGGCTCAGTTCCCTGATCTGAATGTCCATAGGCTCACTCCATCAACAATTTCGATTTCACACTTGCAGCAGCCATGCTTCCGCATCAGCTTCCAGCGCGAACACTCTGAAGGTATTACCTTGGCTCAACTCTGCCAGCAGCTCTTTGAACCTCCCCTTGCCCGCCTGATCCCTGTTAATAATAGCAGCTGCTGTGATCCGATAGTTGATAAATTTTTGCAGTGCCGTTCCGGCCAGACCCGTCCGCAGATTGTAAAAGTCATCCGACAGCACCTCTTCATGAAGCAGCACCTTATAAATATTGTGCTCCATGCAGACGCCAACCAGATCCAGAATATCCTGTTCCGTGCTGAGCATAAGGTCTGATGACCTGAAGGCGATGTACTGCTCGTCTTCTTTGGTAATCACTTGAATATTCATAACATCCGCTTCCTCCTCATGAATAATGGCCTCACGTACCTCGCGAATCCATTGCAGCTCGCTGGTGTAGGTCGAGAGGATATTGGCATCGATCATCCTCCAGATCAGTGCTTCCCGCGGGCTTCTGTCCGGTGCAACCCCCCCCTTTGCCGCCTTCCCCTGCTCCAATTGAATCAGTGAGCGGATTTCCTGCTCGTAGCCGTCAAGCAACCGCAGGATTTCGTCTGTCTCCAGCCCGTTACACCAGGCCAGCTGGATAAGAAAGGTCTTCCGGACTTCCGGCTGCTCCGGGGAGGACAGCACCCAGCGTCTGAGCTCCTGCTGCCCTGCAGCGGTAATTGTATAGATCTTCTTAGAAGGCGAGCTCTCCTGATGCTTGACTTCATTCGTTACATACCCCTCGTTCAACAGCTCTACCAGCGCTTTGTAAATCTGGTTATTGTTGCCCGACCAGTACATGAACGTGGATTCCTGGATAAGTTTCTTCAAGTCATAGCCGCTTAACGGCCTGCTGCTCAGGAGGCCTAATATGGCATTGTTAATCGACATCTGCATTCACTCCGATTGTTTTATCATATGTTAACAGTAACATATGTTATACAGAAATTACAAATCATATTTCCGTACGCACAGTCCGGAATCTGTTGCGATTTACTGTAACAGCACAAAAGGTCCCGCTGATTACCGAGTCTGTCGGCTACCGCGACATGGATCCCTTTAACACAGTCGTTAAAAAAATAACATGAGTCACTCCCCGGCAATACCGCAAAGCAGTTCAATCCACTAGCAGAGACCCGCTCAATAAGTTGTAAATAAACAGCCGTACCGGATTCCCGCCCCGCCAGATCCAGAAGCACCTGCTAATTACTTCATGGTACAATACGGCTAGAGATTAATACATCTAAGGGAAGGGCGGTTGATCCTGCTGATTTATCTTATTAAATTTGCGTACAGCTTCATTCTGCCGCCGGGGCTATTCGTCGTACTGTTGGCTGCACTGGCCATTTGGCTGTGGCGCAGCAGCCGACGTCAGGCCATGGTGTTGTCAGCCGTTACGCTGCTGCTCTATCTCTCGATGACTCCTTGGGTAGGCGACGCACTGATCCGCAGCCTGGAGAATAATTACGAGCAGCCAGCCCGAATTACCGGCGATGTTATTGTAGTGCTGGGCGGAGGCGCAACCTCCGGCACTCCCGATATTGACGGTGAAGGCAATCTGCTGGGTTCAGCAGCTAACCGTCTGCTCACCGGAGTTCGGCTGTACCGCTTAAACGGGCTTCCGGTCCTATACTCCGGCGGACAGGTGTTCAGCGACAGCGGCAACGAGGCTGATACCGCAAAACGGCAATTGCTTGGCCTCGGGATTCCGGAAGAAGACATTATACCGGAGAACCAGTCGCTTAACACGGAACAGAATGCCGTGAATACCGCTGTACTCATGAAGGAACTGGGGCTCCGCCAGCCTATTCTGGTGACATCCGCCTTTCATATGTCCCGGGCGATGGCACAGTTCCATGAGGCCGGACTGGATCCGCTGGCGTATCCGACAGACTATACTGCCAGCCGGGGTACGGCACTGTATCCCGGGAAGTTCGCCCCTTCAGGGAGTGCGCTCCAAAGTACCGGACTGGCACTGAAAGAATACTTGGGACTTTTAGCGGCCCGGTTTTAAATCGGTTATAAGAAAATAGCAAAGAAAGCGGCTCTTCCACGAAATCCGTATTTGACTTTTATTCGCTCACCGCTTTTTTGAGAATTTAGAGGGAAAAATGCCTGCTAATTCCGAATGGAACGCCTTTATTTGGTAGCGTCAAGAAGTTTGTGTAAGAGAGCAGAATGTAACTTCTCGGGTGTTCGTTGGTAAGTGCAGATGTTCTTTGGGGCGGGGGAGACCCCGCCCCAAAGAACAAGGGATTTCGAGTTACTTCTCTGGCTCTGCCTGCGCTGGATATCGCTCTTCAAACATCTCATTTAGTTTCTTCTTTACTTCCAGATCGCCGAAGCCGCGAATGACCCGTTCGCTAAAACGTTCGTTGTAATCGATGACGTCCAGGTAGACAATTTTCTCTGCCGCATCCATATTCGTGAGGCTGTTCATCGGCTTCAGGCGTTTTCGAATTTCCTTGTTCATTCGTTCAATCGGATTGGATGTGTAGATGGCTTCTTTTATGAGCACGGGATACTTGTAAAAGGTCAGCAGCGTCGGTAACTGTTCTTCCCAGGACCGCATTTCTTTCGGGTAGAGCTTGCCCCATTTGGCCTTCACCGTGTCAAACGCAGCCCGGGCCAGATCATGGTCTGCAGCCGTGTAGATGGTCTTCAGATCTTCAATGACTTCCGTTTTGTGCTGAACTCGAATTTTCGGAAAGGTCGAACGCACTTTGTGGACGATACAATGCTGCACATCCGCCTTCGGATAGGTTTCACGAAACGCTGCATCGAGTCCCGGCAGCCCATCAAATACGCCCAGCAAGACTTCCTGGACACCACGGTTGTAAAGGTCTTTCAGCACCTCACGCCAGCCGTTTGCGCTCTCCTGGCCGCCTACGTAAAAGCCAAGGATCTGCCGGTGACCCTCTTCGTCGATACCCATGGCGAAATAAACGACTTCTCCGCTCACGGTGCTGCGCTTGAGCTTCACATATAGGCCGTCCAGGTAGATCACGGAGTAGCGTTTGTTTAACGGGCGTTTCTGCCACTGATGAATGTCGTCAAGTACCGTAGCTGTAATGTTGCTGACGGTGGTGGGTGAGTAGTGGCTGCCGAACATACTTTCAATGAACCGGGCCACATCTCGCGTTCCCATGCCACTTTTGTACATCTGGATGACGGCCTCCTCCAGCCATCCGTCCCGCCGCTGGTAGGGCTCGAACAACTGCGTTTGGAAAGCTCCCTGACGGTCCCTAGGAACGGCCAGATCCTCAACATTACCGTATTTCGTGTGCAGATCCCGGGTGTAGTATCCGTTACGGCTGTTGTGATTCCCTGCCTCATCACTGGTCATGAATTGCTGGATTTCCGCTTTCATAATGGACTCCAGATTATCTTTTACAAACTGGGTGACAAGATTTTCAAATAGATTATTTAACATGTTTTCGGGTAGAATAGTCATCGAGTAGGGTTCCTTTCTTGGTGGACTTCGCAATCCCGAGAATACCCTACTTTTTTGTTGCCTGACTAGGCTCCAAATCTTGGTACACAACTTACTTTACGCCATCCTTTATTTTGAGATTAAAGGGAAATTGTCCCTATAATCTTCACTCTACCCGCTCCAAAAGGGAAATCTCCAACATTAGAGGGCATAATGGACCTCCGTCAAGAAAGTGGACACCAAAAGACAAAATTAAGCTGCTTTTCGCTTGAATTTCGCGGCGAACTGGACCGGAGATATGTAGCCCAGAGCGCCGTGGATTCGTTTGCGGTTATAGAAAAATTCAATGTACTGGTAGATTTCTTCATAGGCCTGTTTCTTTGTTTTAAATCGAGTACAGTACACAAACTCTTTTTTCAACAGGCTATGAAAAGATTCAATACAGGCATTGTCGTAACAGTTGCCTTTGCGGCTCATACTTGCCTTCATGCGGTATTTCTTCAACTGTTTTCGGTAGTCGGCAGAGGCATATTGTGATCCGCGGTCCGAATGGTGGATGAGGTCTTTCTTGGGGCGTTTAGCCTTGTAAGCATCGTCCAGGGCACCTAAAACAAGATCGGTGGTCATACGGTCGCCCAGCCTCCAACCTACGATTTCCCGGGTGCAGAGGTCAAGCACGCTGGCGAGATACATCCGCCCTTCCCGGCAGGGGATATAGGTGATGTCTGCGACCCAAGTCTGATTCGGTTTTTCGGTGAAAAATTGCTGGTTCAGTAAATTAGGTGCAACAGGCAAATCGTGGTTGGAGTCGGTCGTATTCACGCGGAATTTCTTTGCTACACAGGACCGGAAACCCAGCTCTCTCATGTACTTCCCTACGGTGCGCTCGCTGACTACATGGCCTTCACGCTGCAGGAGAATCGTGATTTTGGGACTGCCATAGCGGCCCTTTGTATCGTGAAAATAATAGGTAATCCGCTGGCACAGCAGCGCTTTCCGGGCTGCTTGTAGACTTGGCTTTGCGGTTCTCCACTTGTAATACCCGCTCCTTGATACCTCGAGGGTGCTGCACATCTTCTCCACAGAATACCGGGAGCGGTGATCTTCGATAAACTGAAATCTCAGTTCTTTGGATTGCTGAAGATGTGCACTGCTTTTTTTAAAATTTCCATTTCCTCGGCCAAGTCGGCCAGTTGCCGATCTCGTTCTTTCAGCTGGCGCTCGAGCTCTTTAACCTTTTCCGGACTGGACACAGGCTCACTCTGAAACTGCCGGTATTTTCCTAGCCATTGATGTAGGGTTTTTGCAGGGATATCGAGCTCCTGGGCCAGTTCCGCCACCGTCTTGGTCTGCTCTTGGATATACTTTACCGTCTGCTTTTTAAACTCGTCGTTATAGCTTTTTCGTGTTCCACTCATGTGGACACCTCCTCGTTAATCTCATTATCTCTGGGCTTTTAACGGGTGTCCACTTTTAAGACTAACAGCATAATTCCCACTAATTTCCTGAATGGCGCGTCGGACATAGAAATAGAGGGGGAGAATCCCTTTAATAGGGATATTACTTTAATTATTTCCATCGCCGGTCAAGCACTGATGTTAGTATTGAGCCAACAAAACAGCAAAGTAGGCAGCAAAAAAGCAGTGGCCCGGAGAATCTTCGGGCCACTGCTTTCTCTATGCCGGTGTTATTTGATTAGCTCGCAAAATACGGCTCCGGTCATGCCGGCAAGCTCCTGCGGAGCCAGCTCCATCTGCATGCCGATCTTACCCGCGCTCACGGCCATCGTGTCGAGAATTTCTGCGCTGTGCTCGATAAATGTCGGATACAGCTTCTTCATCCCGACAGGAGAACAGCCGCCCCGGACATAACCTGTCCACTTCAGCAGATCCTTCAGCGGCAGCATCTCGACTTTTTTCTCCCCGGCGGCCTTGGCGGCTTTCTTGAGATCGAGCTCTTCGGCTACAGGAATGACAAACACATAAAGGTTCGGCCCGCTGTGTGAGACCAATGTCTTGAAGACCGTCTCCGGCGCCTTGCCGATTTTCTCGGCAACCGCTGTCCCGTGGACAGCTCCATCCTCATTGTCATATAGATGGATTTCATAGCTGATACCCTTGGCGTCCAGCATCCGCAGGGCATTCGTTTTGCTTATTTGCATCTTTCCTCAACCTTTCCGGCCTTACGATCCATTCTCGAAGGTCCGCTGCCATATTTATATATTAGAAGTATTATAACATGGGCAGTCTCCTTAAAGGCAGCGTCCCTCTTCATCCACCCAGCCACGGAGCAGCTTAAGCCGAAGCCGGGATGAAATCAGGTCACCACCGCCTGAATCGCAATCATTCCGGCTGCCGGAACCTCCAATACATGAATCCCCTTACCCATGGCCGCCAAAACCTGTGAAACGGTACTTCCTTGGCAATCTCGGATCATGACCCGCCGCTGCCCGGCGTCCCTGTCCAGCTCCAGGACCAGCCGGGTAAGCAGCGTACCGTTCACCACCAGCACTTCTTCCGGAAGCTCACCGGATAAGGGAATTACTATGTCCAGATAGGCGGCGGCGATCAGCTTCCGGGAATTCCGGGCCATGACCAGCGGGTACAGCAGCTCCGGATGCCAGGGCTCAAGATTGCCTTCCAGCAGCACATCCCGGTGCCCGCGCCAGAACCCAAGCCAAAAGGTCAGCATCTCTATATGTGACTGTGGCAGCTCTGCCAGCCGGACGGAAATCTGCGGCACAGCGAACAGGACGTTGATAATCTGCAGCGCAGCACCCGCGGCAGACTCCTCCAAATTCCACATCAGCATGTCGGAATGAGCCGCTGTATTGCCGCAGATGAGCCGGATGTCTATCGTCTTGATCCGGTTCTGGACCGCATCATTCGGACAGTCTCCCGCCCGGAACATATTGCCGTATTTGCGCATCAAGGGACCGGTATAACTCTGGCGGAATTCGATCAGTATGTCCGGCTTCAAGCGGCGCAGCCGGTTGATAATTCCGCCCAGCAGCAAATCAACAGCCACCGGAACAGAGGCCGTGTCACGTCCGCCGTCCGTCCTCCCTGCATCCTCCGCAATTGCATAGAAGCTGTCAACGAAATCCAGCTTAAACCCGTCCAGATTCCACTCCAGCAGCGCCTGCTCATAGATACCGGTCAAATATTCCCGCACCTCGGGATAACGCGGATCGGCTACCCCTGCACCGAAGCCTTCATGGAAATAGAGCAGTTTGTCCTTGAAGCGCTCCCATACTCTGCTGTGCCTGCCAATGAACGGAACTGCATACCACAGCATATATTTCAGCCCCGACTCCTGCACTGCTGCGACATGAGCCTTCATATCGGATATTTTGCCGGCGCTTGCCTTCCAGTCTCCGCAATAGGCATAGCCGCGGGCGGCATCCGAGGTCTGCCAGCCGTCGTCCACAATAACCGCCTTACAGCCCATTTCTGCGGCCAGTCTGCATTCTGCTTCCACCGCTTCAGGTGTCAGCTGCTGGTGGAAGCTATACCAGGTGGAATACATCGGCTCCCGGGCTGTGTCCGGTACCGGGGCAGGCTCATGGCCGGGGATGCCGGCCCACCAGTCTGCTACGCCTGCCAGCGCCTGAAAGTACGGAATGCTGCGGGAATCCAGCCGCAGAAGGGCTTCATAAAACGCCAGCGGCGCACCCGGTTCAGTGAACAGTGTCACAGAGCAGTGAAAGCTGGCCGTCTCTTCATTCAACCCTGCATGCAGCTTCAGCGGGTTCATGACATCCGAGCAGGCAAAGCTCAGCACATTGTTGCCACGGATGCCGTAAAGACAGACGACAGGCGCTGATGAAGCCGATCTGGAGGTGAAACCTTCCCACCAGTCCGGAATCAGCCCCCGGCTCCGCTCCGCTGCGGGATGCCACAAACCTTGGACATCTATTGCCTTACAGCTCCAAGTAAAGGACAGCTTAGGTGGCAACGCCGGAGCAGCTGCTGTAAGCCTAAGCGTGACAATTTGTACGCCGCTCTCTATATGTTCCAGTGAAAGCACGGATTCAAAGTCTGCGGAACCGCCTTCCAATGTAATTTCATAATTGTCCGTAGCGATGAACTTTTTCAATAGGCCCGAAACTCCTTTTGGCGCGAAAGTAGGCAGCGAAGCCGCTACATCCGGCGGGGAATAGTGATCTGGATACAGGTACCGATCCCGGTGCGGCTGCCAATGACGACGCCGTAGCGGCTGCCGCCATGCAGCTTAATCCGTGAATCGACGTTACGGATGCCGTAACCGATCCGGGGACCGTCAGGGTCCAGAATCTGCTGAATCGTCTCGGCTTTCATACCGACACCGGTATCGATGACTTTGAATACGATATCCGAATCGCGCTGCTCCACCACCAGCCGGATGCCGATGGTGCTTCCAAACCAGGCATGCTCCAGCGCATTTTCCAGCATCGGCTGCAGGATCAGTTTGACGGTCATATATTCCAGCACTTCAGGATCAATATCGTAATAGACATTCATCCGGTCACCATATTTGATACACTGAATGGCAATATATGCTTTCGCATGTTCAATTTCCTTGCCCACCGTTGTGAGTATCTCACCCCGGTTCAAAGAGAGCCTGTAGAATTTGGCCAGCTCCTGGACCAGCAATTGCAGCTTCTGAACATCGCCGAACTGGGCCAGCCGGCTGATGGAGGAGAGGGTATTGTAGAGGAAATGGGGGTTGATCTGTGCCTGCAGTGATTCAAGCTCCGCTTCTTTTTTCTGGAGGCTTACAGCATAATTGCGGTGAATCAGCTCTTCGATGTTGCTACCCATCCGGTTGAAGGCTGCGGCGATCTGTCCCAGCTCGTCGTTACCTTTATAGTTGATCCGCTTCTGAAAATCCCCGTCCCGGAAATCATTCAGCGAGCCCACAATCTTCTGAATCCGCCGTGAAAAATAACTCGACACCCCGATCCCGAGTCCTGCCAGTACAATCGCGCTGACCAGACAGACAAGCAAAGTCATCCTGCGCACCTTATCCGCACTTTCATCGAACAGACTGTTCGGAACATAGGCCTGCAGCTCCCAGCCCAGTCCATCCAGCGGCTCACTGAGCAGCAGCCGGTTCAGCTCTATATTGCCGCTCTTTCCATCTGCATTTTCCGGTGAGGATTCTATGACTACCCTGCCGGTTCCATCAACCACACGCAGTGTACTGTAGCCGCCAATTTTCCGGTAATCCACAGAATCCAGCAGATCGCTGATCTGCACCGCAATCCGGATCAGGCCAATGCTCTTGCCGCGCTGTACATCATCCATCCGCTCCAGCAGCGAGATATTGCCATTCGCCTCATCGTGCAGAATCTGCCGCCAGAATCTTTGCCCCGCCATCGTTTCAGAAAGCCTCAGCTCCCGGTACCAGGGCTCCGCTTCAATCCGCTTTAGATGAAAAATTTCATACCGCTTGGTCGAGAGCAGCGGATTCTGGCCATTGTCATAATAGAAGACCTCAGACAGGCTGTCGTTCTGCAGATAGACGGACAAGCCTATATTACTGCCCGTATAGTTTAGAAGATTCTCAAGCGCCGGCATCAGTGTCTTGGTCATCGTCTCATAGCTGTACCAGCCTTGATCGTAGCGGCGAAGTGCACTTTGCAGACTGTAATTGTAATACAGCATATTGGATATCCGTTCGATATTATCCGTGCGATAACGGATATTGTCGCGCATCTGCTGCAGTGTGCCTTGAATATTCTCCCGCGTCTTCTCTTTTAGCGAGTTTACGGAATGCGTATAGGCGAACCCCCCTACCGTACCTACAGCGAGCAGCAGACACAGCACATAAGGCAGGATCAGTTTATAGCCAAAGGGCATATTCAGCATGCGCCGCATGTTACAGATGTCTCCGGTAATCGCCCGGACTGACACCATAATGATCCTTGAATTGCTTGCTGAAATGCGACAGGTTCTTGTAGCCGACCTTATTCGCAGCCTCATAGACCTTCAGCTTGGGATCGCCGAGCAGCTGTTTGGCCCGCTCCAGACGTCTCAAGGAGACATAATCCGAGAAATAAATGCCGGTCTCCTCAAAAAAAATCTGCCCCAGATGGTTGGGTGAGAAGGAAAAATGATTGGCGGCATCCCGCAGCATCACATTATGCTCCAGATGCTCTTCAATATAGGCTTCGATTTCCTCAACAAGCTTGCGTTTCTTGCCCTGGCGTTTGCGCTGAAGCCGTTCGGATAGCTCGAACATCCGGCGGCGGAGCCAGGACTTCATGTCCTGAGTCGTCTCCAGGTGATACAGAATACCCAGCTGCTTCCGGTCCAGCCCCAGCAGCAGGTAGAAATCCTCGTTAATCGTATGCAGATAAGCGTCCAGCTGCGAGACAATATGCAGGATCAGCTGATAGATCTCCAGCTTTGTCTCCATCTTGCCCACCCAGACGAACAGCTCTTCATTACAGTCGTCAATATCAA
Source organism: Paenibacillus tianjinensis (assembly GCF_017086365.1). Classification (NCBI taxonomy): domain Bacteria; kingdom Bacillati; phylum Bacillota; class Bacilli; order Caryophanales; family Paenibacillaceae; genus Paenibacillus; species Paenibacillus tianjinensis. Next base: position 3,536,667 of record NZ_CP070969.1, read on the forward strand.
CCAGCCGGTAAGAGGACATCGCCTGAAACAGGGACTGCAGAATGCCGTCCAGATCCCGAGCATTTGCTGAAATCGGCTCCTTGGCATCCGTAGGGTGGATCAGCCTGCCTTTGCCCAGGAACAGCTTCAGCCCCAGCGCTTCCTTTGCCCGTTGAAACGACTCATGCAGCTCGCTCAGCCGGTTTACAACCGGGCCAATTCCGATGGTGACCGTAAGCAGAGTGCCGCTGACCGCCTGATGAATCAGCCCTTGCAGCCTTCTGCTGTCGTAACTCTTATCCAGAATGAATGCAAAATGGAACCGATCCAGCCTGCAGGCCTGAATCCGCTCCCCGGCGCAAAACTGCGCAACTGCCGTGTCAAGCTTCTGCTCGATACCCGTCTTCACGGCATCCCCGTAGCCGTTCAGCTTCCAGTTCAAATCATCCGGTTCCAGCACCGCTGTATATAGGCTGGCAGCATGCCAGGATATTCCGATCCGCTGCAGCATCTGCAGCACCTTGTCTTCATCCGGCCTTCCGTCCAGCAGCTGCTTGAAAAGTTCACGCTTAAGCAGCGGCTCCGACTCGGAAATGTACTGCCGGAGATGGGTATTTGCCTGCTCCCGGTCCAGGGAGAGCTTGACTTCTTCCAGCGTTCTGCGCATATCTTCGTCGTCCACCGGCTTTAGCACATAACCGGACGCACTCATGGAGATCGCCTGTTTGGCATACTGGAAATCCTCATAGCCGCTGACAAACACGATTTTCAGCTTCGGATTCAGCTCCAGCGCTCTGCGGGCAAGCTCCATTCCTGACATAATCGGCATTTTGATGTCGGTGACAACTATATCAACAGCGTTGTTCTCCAGCACTTCCATTGCTTCAAATCCGCTGCTTGCCGTAGCGCATACAGACATTCCGAGCGCTTCCCAGTTTATGAAACGCCTCAGTCCCTCCAGATCAAGCAGCTCATCGTCCACCAGCAGCACCTTGTACATTTCATCCCATCCTTATAATTCGTTTAGATGAAACCAAAGATTCTGCCCCATTGATGCTTATGCTGTTCAGACTCAGACTAAATTTACATTTATTAGTTAAAAGGGGTACACTTGGCTTCAGTATACCCCACGGCTCCATCAGACTCTAGCGTTATTTCATCTTGCTAAGATTGTTCTGCCATCTTTCGGTCTGGAACTGCAGCAGCTTCGCATAACCGGCTTTATTGGCATCCTCGTTAGCTTTGTTCAACAGGGCAAGCACTTCCTCATCGCTTTTTGCATAGAGTGCTTTGGCATAAACCTCTTGGAAAATATCGTTCACGGCAGAGGCAATTGTACCCTCCTCGGAATCAGGCAGCGGATCGAGATTCACAAACTCCGTGAAATTTCTGGAGGTTTTCCAGGTCACCTTCTGCTGGGCGAGTGTCGTCCAGTTCTGCTTCTCTGCGGGCAGCTGGGCATCCATCTTGGCTTTGGTCTGATCAATAAAGGTCGTGTTGCCAACCCAGTTGAACCGGCCGATTCTTTCTTTGTCCTTATCGCTCTGCGGTGTGTTCAGCCCAACCTCATTCAGAATCGGTACACCGTCGGCATCGGTCTCATCCCAGTACAGGCCCTGGCGTCCGAAGTTAATGATGCGTTGCCCCTCTTCACCGGTTAACCAGTCCAGATAGGAGAAAATCGCTTCCGGGTCTTTAGCCTTCTTGGTAATGACGAGTACATTCCAGCCGAGGGAATTGTAATTGTTCGGTGTAATCTTCGCAGGATCGAGTCCCGCCTTATGAATCGGCCAGATAATGTCGTAGCCGCCCTCAGGATCCACCGTACGCAAGGCATTGTTGGCATCCCGGCCCGGATTGACCACATCGCCGTCCGCATAGACCGCCACCCGGCCGGTCACCAGCTTCTCAGTCACCTGATTGCCCGTCTGCGTGAAGGCATCCTGGGTAATCAGCTTCTCGCGGAACAGCTTGCTGGCATACTGCATGCTCTCAATGAACACAGGATCCTCAAAAATCGATTTCAGCTCATTGCCTACCGGATTTATTTTAGCCAGGTAAGGTTTGTTCTCGGCAAAGCCGCCATACATCGTTTCGAGCCCGCGTCCCTTGGCACCAATCTCAAGCGGGATAACATCGCTATATTTCTCTTTTACCAGCTTCAGGTAAGCATAAAGATCATCATAGGTTTCCAGCTTCGGCGAGCCGAGCTCTTTATAGATTTTCTGGTTAACGATCCAGCCGCCGTTCCCGTTCGGGCTTGACGTATACCAGTTCGGGAACTGGTACAGCTTGCCGTCGTCCGAGCGGAGCATGCCGAGTGTCGCTTCTCCGGCGTTATTTTTCAGATTAGGGTATTTATCAAGGTATTCATCCAGCGCTACCAGCAGACCTGCCTGACGCAATCTCTCCACATTAGCCCCGCGGTCCATCATGATGACATCCGGCAGACTGCCTGAGGCGATCATCGTGCTGAACTTGGTTTCGGCCGCCCCGCTTGATTGTACGGCTGTCATATTGACCTTAAGATTATCCCGGATCCATGCGGTGGTGGAATCCTTCCCCCACGGCTCCGTCGTATCCCAGTCATAATTACTGTAATAACTGAAGGTGACCGGTTTCACCGTACTTCCTGCAGCAGCAGCTGTGGCTTTTGCCGTCTCTGCGGGAGCAGCCGTCTCTGTAGCAGCCGCCGGTTCTTTGGTTGGCTCCACGGTACTTTGCACACCGGCATTACTATTGCCTCCCCCGCACCCGGACAGAAGCAGCACGAAACCTAATACAGCCGACATCAGCGGCAAGCTTTTCTTACGCTCCAAATGAGTAACCCCCTCTTATACTTACTATACACAGTAATGCGGCTATTCCTTGAGTGAGCCAATCAGCACACCTTTAACAAAATATTTTTGCAAAAACGGATAAACCATTATAATCGGCAGCGTCGCCACCATCGTCGTGGCCATAATCAGCGATTTGGTCGTGACAGACTTCATCATCGCCTGCCGGTCCTGCGCCGCCGCATTCATGCCGATGGACTGCAGCTGATCCGTGACTATATTGGAATTGAGGATCTGCTTCAGCAGCGTCTGAATGGGAATCAGCTTCGGATCATTGATATAAATGCTGGCTGAGAACCAGTCATTCCAGTGCCAGACTGCCGTGAACAGTGCTAAGGTGGCAACAACAGGCCCTGAAATTGGCAGTACAATGCGGAGCAGCACACCGATATGATTGCAGCCGTCAATCCGCGCCGACTCGGCCAGCCCTGCGGGCAGCCCCAGAAAAAAAGTCCGGAATATAATCATGTTATAGACACTGATCAGCCCCGGAATCACCAGCACCCAGAAGGTGTCCATCATGCCAAATTCGCGCAGCAGCAGGAAGGTTGGAATGAGCCCGCCGCTGAAATACATCGTAATGACGCAAAATACCATATAATATTTCCGGCCCATGAGCTCCTGCCTCGACAGCCCGTAAGCCAGAATGGCCGTGAACAACACGGACAGCACCGTCCCCACTACCGTCCGCAGCACAGAGACCAGAAATGCCTGGCCGATCCGGCTGTCATGGAAGACCACTTCATAGTTGTCGAGTGTCGGACTGCGCGGCCAGAACGTAATTCCGCCGAAGGCCGTGTCCGCCCCCGTATTGAAGGATATAACCAGCGAGTTCCAAAAAGGGTACAGGGTGACGAAGCCGAGCAGCAGCAGCAGGATATAAATCAATACTTGCAGCATCTTATCGCCCCGCGTCAGCTTCATCATAACCTGTTCCCCGCTTCCCCATAGACTGAACTTACCATAAGCTTGAGCCCATTTTTCTGGCCGCCTTGTTGGCTATTGCCAGCAGGCTGACGCTAATGACCGCCTTGAATAATCCTGCCGCTGCCGCATAAGAAAACCTGCTGTTCAATATCCCCATCCGGTAGACATAGGTGTCGATTACATCGGACACATCCCGCAGAATCGGGTTCGTTGCCAGAATCAGGATATCCTCGAATCCGGCATTCAGAATATTGCCCACAGCCAGAATCATGAAGATGATGATCACCGGCCGGATGCAGGGCAGCGTAATCAGCTGAATCTGCTTGAACCGGCTCGCCCCGTCAATGGAAGCGGCTTCATACAGATGCGGATCAATGCCGGCAATCGCTGCCAGATAGACAATCGCCGCAAATCCGATCTCCTTCCATACTCCCGTAGCGACCAGAATCCCCCAGAAGTATTCCGGCACGGACAGAAAACTGATCGGCTCAGTGGTTAAATTAAGGCTCATCAGCAACATGTTAACGCTTCCATTATCGGTCGAAAGCATCGATCCGACGAACCCGCCCACGATCACCCAGGAGAGAAAATGCGGCAGATAGCTGACCGTCTGAATGATCCGCTTGAACATCATCTGCCGCACCTCATTCAGCATGAGCGCCAGCAGGATCGGGGCCGGAAAACCAAACAGCAGCTTGAGCAGGCTGATGACAATCGTGTTGCGCATAACCGTCCAGAAATCAGGTGAATTAAAAAACGCTTCAAAGTGCTTAAGCCCGACCCATGGACTGCTAAAAAATCCGCCAAACAGCTGATAATCCTGAAAAGCCATCAGTACCCCATACATAGGCAGATAACTGAAGATGAGGATGAAGATCAGCGCCGGCACCACCATCAGCTGTAAATCCCACTGCCTGATCCACCTGGACCACCAGGAAACAGAACTCCCTTTCTGCGAATTAAGCACCCTTCGTTCGATTTGCACGATTGTCATCCTTCCTGTGTCTTTGCTTTACACTTTTATCTTATGCCCAGCAGGAAGGACGTACCAGTAGCGCCGCCAACGAAAAATGTGGTCCAGCAATGATCCCTAAAATCCCGGAAAACCGCTGCTTATTCTGCTTCTTCCGGGAGTTTGACAGCGTTAATGTCATCGATATACAGCGTTCCGCTGCCGGCTGTGCCGCTGCCCTGCGCGATATAGAAAGCAAACTCCTTAATCGATCCGAGGTCAATCACTCCGTTGCCTCCGGTAGACCAGCCCGGCCGGGCAAACACTGTAAACGGAAGCGTCACCAACACCGGTGCAGTACCCTGAAGCTTCAGGCTGGCCTCCCATACTTCCCCGTTCGTCTCATGGAACTGCACGGCCAGCTGCCGGTTTGATCCGTCGGGCTGCAGCCAGAACGAAATCGCCTCCATCCCTGGCCATTCCTTGCCCATGCTGCGGTATACGCCTGCATAGCCGGGATTACCCACGGTGTAATCCAGCTTCAGACCGTAGCTGCCTCCGCTCATATGGTACGTATCCAGCGTAACCGTTGCCGCATTGCCGGAGACATTGCGCTGCCATTTGTTACGCAGATTCCCGTTAGATCCGCCGTAGCCCTCAAAATCATCGATCAGATAGCTGTCCGCAGGCGGAGGAACGTACGGCCCGTTGCCCGTCTCCCCATTGTTCAAGGCGCGGGGATGGCTGTAGAGGGACTGGATGCTGCTAAGCGAATTTTTATCGGTCAAATACTGTGACCACGTCATGAAATACACATAACGGGATTGCTTGCTCTGCAGCATTTCCATGTCCGGCAGCTCCCCGTTCTCGCCAATGGCAATCGGTCTGCCGCCGCTGAGCTGCACCAGTTTGCTGTAATACGTATCACGGTAATCATTGTTGTAAATATCCATGGCCAGAACGTCAACCCTGTCATGGCCGGGATAATAAGGAGCCGAATCATATGCCCAGGAGCTTTCCGCATTCGGGCTCCAGACCCAAATCAGATTATTCAGACCATGCAGATTGGTGAACCGGTCGTACATATTGTTCCACAGCTGCTTGAACAGCTCCGGCCGTGCCCCCCACCAGAAAAACTCGGCATTCATCTCGTGGTAAGGCCGCCACAGGACTGGAATATTCTCATCCCTAAGCTGCTCCAGATATCCGGCTACCTCGTCTACCTGTGCCGCCCATTGGTCATACAGTGCCGTACCGGGGGTGACAATGTCCGTCATCTCGGCCAGCGTCACATCTCCTGTAACACTTTCCCAGCCGGCGGTTGCGGGATCCATCGGCCGCGGCTCGTGGTAAGTCAGTGTGACCATCGATCCGCCCTGCCCTTTAAGGACCGCCTCGTCAATCATGGCCTGGCGCAATTCACCAAGGTCTCCGCCGGTGTAGTAAGCAAAATCCGAGCCCCACAGAGCCGGATAGTAGCCGGTCAGCTCCGCAGCGATGTCATACCACTTCGTTGGCTCCTCGTAATAGTTATGCTGGCCCGTATAAACAGCGTTTCCTACCGTCGCATACAAGCGGTCCAGCAGCGCATAGGTGGCCTCGGAAGCCCCCGGATTGACCGGATGCATCTTCAGCGTAGTCAGCTGAAGCGTACTTGCCGCGGAAACAGCAGTCCCTTCACTCACAGCTTTAACTGCAATATCGTACAAGGTTTCAGGCGATAAGCCTTCCAGTTTGTACGTGTATAACGGATTCCCGTTAACAGCCGGAATAGAGAGGCTGGACCATGTGCCGGAAGCGGCTTTTTTGTACGAAATTTCGTAAGATTTTACGCCAAAAGGGCCTGTAGAAGCTGCCCATTCCAGTTCCGCGGATACGCCGTCGATGTTACCGGCTGCAAAGCCTGCCGGAGCACCGGGCGAAAGATCTGCCGGAAGCTGCGGCATGGCGCCAACAAAGACCTGATCCAGCAGGATATTTGCACCTGTAACATTCGCAGTCATCAGACGCATGAACGAGGCGCTGCTTCCGGTGTGCAGCTGCTGCACAGTACGCGTCCAGCCTGAAGCGGCGCTGGCAGTGACCGGAAGCAGAGTCTTCCCGTCATCCTGATAGACAGCAAGATTTACCGTAAGGCTGCCAGGAGGCGAGGCCGCAGACTTGCTCCAGTACGACACCAGATAATCGCTGCTGTCAGCGGTTATTTTGGCTGTCTGAAGCAAAGATTCCGGATTGAGCTGGGCCGCGTATTGTCCCGAATAGGTGTCATAAGTTACGGTCGAAACCGTTCCTTTTTGTTTCCACGGGGAAATCTGCCCACTCTCAAAGTCTCCATTCGCCACAAGATTGGGTCCCGGGGTTGCTTCAAGCCCCATGCGTGAATCGGAGAAGTTACCCGCCGTATCCCTGGCACGCAGCATAATGGCATAGACGGAAAACGGATCCAGACTGCCCAGTGTATAGGTGTACTCAGATACAGTCGCCAGATGCGGTACGGACACTACAGTCCAGGCAGGGTCATCTGTTTTTTTGTAAGACAGCTGGTAGGAATCTACCGCCATATCATCGCTCGACCCGGACCAGGTCAGCATCAGTGAATCCGGCTCCCGCTCGGTCTGCCAAGCGCCGGGTGTAGTCGGACGTTCGATATCGACATTCTCCCGGATAAGCGCGTCATCAATGAAGTAGTCTTTGCTCGTACTGTTCCAGAAGGACAGGCGGATATACTGCACACCCGGTGCCGGCGTATAGAGCAGCTGCCGGTATTCCCAGCTGGTGGAGCCCGAGAATTGCAATACCTGTTTGCCTTGCTGCGTGCCGAAGATATCCATATCCACCGATGCGCTGGTTACCCCTGTCGCTGCGAATTTCACCCATAATCCGACACGATAGGTTTTGCCTGGCTGTACTGCCACTGACGCAGATGCTCCGCCCGTACTCCGTTTCACCTGCAGACTTTTTTCTCCCCCATGGTGCTCCGTTGTCACCACAACCGGACTGCCCCACTTCTCCCATCCTGTATCCCCTGATTCAAAACCCGGATTGCTCAGCAGATTCTCCCCAGCCGCCCGGGAAGGTGCCGCTGGAACAATGATCGATGCAACAAACAGAGCGGCCGCCAGCCAGCCATACAACCATTTTTTGCCCGTTCGTGCAAACACTTGGATCAAGCCTCCATTTGAATTTCTACCGGTTGGTTTACGACGTTTCGATCGTCCGGCTTATCAAATGTAAGCGTTTTCTAATGTGATCAACAAGGATTTCCAGCAACGAAAACTGTGTTTGAGCAACGACTAATTCATGCTAAATCCGAATTCTGCCGGGCAGGAGCAGGAAGCGTTCAGAACGAGGGAGAGATCGAGAATATTTGCTTAAGATGGGACAAGGTTTAGTAGTAGGATTTACTCCATCAAACAGGCGAAATAGGATCCAATACATAAATTGAACTAGTAATTTTTATATTTTGGGATTGACCGTGACTCCAGAGAATATTTGGACTTCCGGCCGCTGCCCTTCTGCAGATTTCTTGATTTATACCGTTGTAACGGTTGAAATCCGCAGACAAAGGCGGACGCTATCGCTCCTACAGTTCCAAAATTCCCTTCCGCCACTTTCCAAAATGCTTATTTTTAAGTTCAAATTATATAGACGGAATTTTTCCCATTAGTATTTTATTTACGGCTAATTTCTGTCCGGTACGCCCCGTTCCCGCACGTAACAGCGAGCACCTGCCTGCTGTCACAATCCAGAGCGACGCCTTTCCAGCGAACTGCACCAAGATAATCATCCACCCATATCTCCCAGGTGATTCCACCGTCCCGGCTGCACACCACCTTGGATTCAGTCTTGGTACGAACCATCGGCTCGCTGGCAAGAATCAGCAAATCCTTCCCACCGTCGCCTTTGCCCACTGCAAGTGCCGAAACATTGAACTGCTCAGCCGCATCCGCCGGAAACAACTTACTCCAGTGCTGACCATCATCGGTGCTGCTCCATAATCCTTCCGAAATAAACCCGGCATACAGCGTCCCGCTGCGAGTGGCAGAATAGGCTACCGCATTCAGTATCGAGGCTGTACCCCTGTGCTGAAAGGGGAGCCCCGCTCCGATGGATTCCCAGGTGTCTCCGCCATCGGCGGAATGCCAGATGCCTTCACTCCATTCCCCCGCCAGTACATGCCCCGCCCGGAAGGGATCTGCAGCCATTAGCTGATCGGCGCCGCAGGCATTCTTGACCTGATAGACGACCACGGACAGCAGCTCTGCTTCAATCCAGTTTTTAAGGTGAGGAAGGGTTGACACATGGGCCGGCAGGCAAAAAGAAGTCAGACTCCACGTCTGCCCCCCGTCTGCAGAACGGTAAACTCCGGCCCCTGAGGAAATTTCGCCATCTATGTAGGCGTAGAACGTACCGGACCGAATGCCATCCTCCCGCAAGGACTGCACGAACAGACCTTTCCCAAGGGTAAGCACTGCCTCCGCCGTCTGCCCTCCGTCTCTGCTTAAGGCGATACAGGCTGTACGTCCATGGCCTACAAGCCCGTATAAATAGTGTTCAGTATTCGTCCTGGAGACGGCAACTGCGGTACTCCCCGAGTAACCTGCCAGTCCGGGCAGATTGCGGAAGGTCACCCCGCCATCTTCGGTCACCTTGGGGGAATGGTCCGCCATGGTGACACAGAACTTGCCGGGCTGACCGGGAGCTGCAGCGACCGCTTCCATGCAGGTCGTCTCCAGCCCGCGGAAATGACCTGCACGCCAGGTGTTCCCGCCATCCTCGCTAAACGCAACTCCGTACCAGTTGCATAAATATAGCCGGTCTTTGTTCAAACGGTCCACGATCAGCTTCGAAATTGCCCAGCCCGTTGCTGCTGCGCGCGATCCCCCGTTGAAACTGTCCATATAAGCCGGAAACCCGCTCAAATCCTCATCAAGGTGCTTCCGGAGAAGCTGCCACTCTTCCCCGCCGTCCCCGGAATAATATATGGGAATGGGCGGAATATCCTTCATATGCGGCCGCACATCAGGTGCTGTATACCAGCGCTGCGGGTTGTGGGTATCCTGAACCACCGTGCCGTACCGGTGTCCGCCGGGCAGGAGTCCTGCTCCGGCGGATTCCCAGGTCCGTCCGCCGTCCCTGCTGCTGCAGATACCACCCCAGATGCAGGCAGCCATCAGGCGCTGCGGATCTCGGCTGTCAAAGCCCAGCTCGGCAAAGCTCGCGCCTTCATACAGCAGCTGCCAGGATTCCCCCAGATCCGGGCTGGTATACAGCCGCCTTTGCTTGCCTCTGGGCAGATCCTGGAGCAGACCCAGTACCCCGCCTTCGCCCGTCTCCACATAGTCCATGTTCAGGTCATCATCGCTAATTGTGCCTGCAAACAGCACATCCGGTATGGCCGGATGAAAAACCACACAGCCGAATCTCTCCTCCGGCAGCAGCGTTTGCTGCCAGGTCTCGCCCTCATCACGGCTGATCCACAATCCGCCGGTGTACCCCCCGGCAGCCACGATCTCCGGATGATACGGGTCGACCGCAATGACCTCACCGTACATCCGGGTCGGCCCATTCCCGTAGAATCCCATGCCGGTGCAGACTTCTTTCCAGCTCTTGCCGCCATCGGCCGATTTGTGTACCGCGCCGTAAAATCTCCGGCTTCTCACTTCACCCGAGCAGCGGAACATCACCTCCGGGTGATGGCTGCTGATGGCAAAGCTCTGCACCTGATGATGATAGCTCTGGGTTAAGCCGCTGTTCAGCGTCTCCCAGCTCAGCCCGCCGTCCAGGCTGCGAAAGACGCCCGCCACATCACAGCGCGCATAGAGAACTCCGCTTTCCGCCGGGTGCTGGAGCAGGCCGGTAATATAGCCGCCTCCGCCAAGCGCAGCCGGTGACCATTCTTTTGCCGTCTTAAGTGAATGATTCAGCACGTTCGTCCCTCCTCTGTTTCATCACCTTAAGTCTACCTTCAGGCTGCGCCTAGAGGCATCCCCTCCGGCAACGGATTATGCCGCTCTGCAATGAATTTGCTAATCCTAAACCAAAAGACCCTTGGTTGCCCAAGGGTCTCATCGCTGCTATCTGCCAAAGTCTGCTGCGTCAGTCTCCTGCCATCGCAGGGGGTCTGAACTTCCAGCGGCTTCGATCTTCACTTATCTAATCTCTGGGATAATTGATAGCCATAATATCCATAAAAGGAACCTTGGTGATCTCCTCGTTCAAGCTGAGATGCACCTTTCCGGTCCGCGGGTCCATGCCGACGATCTGCCCCCGCAACTCTTCTTCCTTACCCCACACGGTCAGCAAAATGACCGACTCCTCTTGCATTGCTTCCGTCAGCTGGTTGCCAATCTCCTCCAGCACAAATTCATCTCTTGTCGGCCGTTTGGCCACTTTCGCTTTTGCCACGCTATTCCTCCAATAAGCCATTACTCGGATTACGATTATGCCGTCATATGAATGCTCCTATAGATTATAACATGGACTTCCCCTGCATACCCGCGTAACTTAGATATTTTCATCCACAGCTGTTTAATTTAGGGAGGTTTCTAACTCAATTTCATGTAAAATATAGTTAATTCTTTAATCTGTCGTTAATCGAGGTGAGAAGGATGAAATGGAGAGATACATTGAAAAAATTATTATTTCTGCTGATAGCGCTCTGCCTTGCAGGCACTTTTTTTGCAATAAGATCTGTTCATGCGGATTGGGCGTACAGCTTTGTTGTTTATGAAAGAAAGGCTTATATCATTTCGGACAACCGAGTAGAACCCGAACAGGTTGATTCAATTATTGGTAAGGTTACAAAATATTCAGATCATGAAGGCACATACTCAGGTAATTTTTCGAACCACTTTCCGAAAGGGACTAAGTATTACAATATCAAAGGCGTAAACATCAGTGAGGCGATTGCGATTAAGTTGAGTGATGGATCGTATATTAAAGCAGTCTATCAAGGTGAGTATCCTGGCGGAGCCTCATTTGAATGGGCAAATATTCTATGGTCTATTGCGGGGCTATTTATGCTCGTCGTTGTTACTTTTATTGTGATAAAGAAAAGGAAATGAATTATTTAGCACCTCCATATTCCAGTTAATTTCACTTCATATGCGGATAGTAACCGGATTAGTCACCTTAACCGCGTTTGGCTGCTTGAATCAGGCCGGTAAGGTATTGCTTCTTATCCCCTTCAGCTTTGTCAGCAAGCTTCTTCAGCTTGTCCGTCCCGCCCCAGATCAGATACACAAGATGTTCCACCTGGTAGTACTTGAGACTGTGGACTTGTTCGAGCAGCAGTCTAAGCAGCTCCCCCTCCTGCAATTCATCCCTAATCTTCAGCTTCAAGGTTTCCGTGCTGTATAGCATACATGTTACCAGCAAGGGAAGAGTCTCTCCGTTAAAGCCGTATTGTTCAACTAAAGCTGCTGTGAAGCTGTTCTGAACCGACTGATGTTCAACGTCTACCTTCTCCATGTATTGTCCTGCCAGCGGGAAATATACCGGATCTGTCAGACCCAGGCCGAAGACCGCATAGCTGCCCGGCATGCAGCTCTTCTCCCCTTCCATATCCGTATACCATTCGAAGGTTTCCATTGCCGCCTTGGCGTACTCTTCCAGCAATGGGTGTACCTCCGGATATTCAAGCGCGTTCGCAAAAAAACGGTGCGTGCCCGACTTGGCCAGTCCTTTCATCGGCAGCCAGCACTTAACTGCGGATTTCAGCTTTATCTGATAGCTTTTCGGAAAGCCCAGCTTAAGCAGATGAATCAGGAACCGGAGCGCCTGGGCGTAGCTCTCCCCTGACTCCTGTTTAACATGGACGCTCACCTCGGCAAACACATCATTAGCGCTGCATTCCACCCGTTCACCGCGCAATCTCACATCATCTTCAGCAAAGGCTCCGCTGCCCTGCTTCATCAGTTGTTCAGCCCGGGTACTGCCGAGTTCAATCGCACAATTCAAAAAAGTAAGCCCCACACTTCTGCTGAAGGAAGGCTCATATTTGAGGATACAAATGGCGGCATAAATTACAAGCTCGACGGAGCTTTGCCCGGTCACGTCCAGCATTGCTCCGCTTTTCTTCTTATATTCCCTCTGCCACTCTGTTCCTGTGTTCTCGAAATAACGGGGCAGCCACTGGTCCTCTACCCAATTCCTAAGCGCCGCAGTTAGAGTATGGCGGTGCTCCGCAAGATGCTTGTTCCCTTTGTTCAGCTCCTGAATTCTCTCAAACGCAGCGATGATTTTGCCGGAATCCAATTCCCCATACAGCCCCTCATCCAGCAGATGCCGGGAAAGAAAAAACGTTTCTAACGGCTTAGTCGGGTATTTCCCGGCTTCTAGCTTGCCCGAAATATAAAGGCTGATCCGTTCCAGCAGCTGCTCTTTCTTCTCCTCATCTACATAATCGAGAATACGTTCATTGACCTCTCCGCCGCGGACCCGGAACTTCCCGTCAAACGTAAACCGGTAGTCAATCACTGCCCGCGGTAGTGTATTTATATGGTGCTGCATATACGCAGCCAGCTCAGGAATCAGCTCCCGCACTTGATCCTCTGACAGCTGCTCACTGGTATTCTGTTTACGGTTACCCGGCAGTGATAGATCGAGCACATGATCTGTCACATCCACTCTGCCATCCGCATATTCAAGGAGTGCATAGCCGTGAATGCCCACCTGGAGCGGAGTGCGTTTCACAATTTTTTCTGCGTCCTTATCGTTGATATAGGCCATCCATTGGTCTATTTCCTTTTTCATTTTATCAAGAATTGTTTCCATCGTATGATTCATGTCCATTACATACTCCTTTACACAGCAGTATCGGCAGTAAAATTATTCATGCTAACTCTAGCATAGCCTGTCCGTGCAGCCGGAACAATTAGACGTAAGTATTATTTCGTATAATTCCCTTGGCGGCTTTCTTCCGCTGATAATGCTTTTCTTCTTTTATTTAAAAAAGCTGCCACAAGGGCAGCTCTTCACACTCAGCATTCAGCTCAGGCGGTATTCCTCAACCAGTGCAACATACGTTTCGTATTGTTGTTCCCATGCCCTTTTGCGGTCCTGAAATACCCCGCCATCCAATAAAGCTGCAATCACATCCAGACACACATGCCAGCCGGCGAGGTCTTTGGGAGTATGGTCCGTGAGTGTGCCTATGGTTTCAATCAGCAGCAGGCGGCAGCCCTCCGGCTCCGCATCCAGCTCGAAACGGACCTTATCTTCGCCCCAGCTATATTCCAGCACCGAAGCCGGCTTACACGCGGTAATTCTCATCTCGATAAGGTTGCCGTCCCGCATATCAAACACCATACTGCCACCGTTCCGTAGCTCTTTCACGCGAAGCTCGGAAAACCACTCCGGCAGCAGGTCATTGTCCGTCAGATAAGCCCAGACGCTGGTGACGGAATGCTTGAAATGTCGTTCAAACGTGGCTGTAGTTCCGTCCGGTACACTCTCTAGTTTGGCGATCATCAGGCGTTCCTCCTGTGTCATGTAATCTGCAGCTGCAAGCTGCTGAACCTGTTATTCCTAACAGTAACGGATTCAATCCCTAACCGCAAATCTGCTTACACTGTGTAATCATCCAAGCTTATCCGCTTACCATTATGCAGGGCTGCTGCTCCTTCACCCGCTGAAACTTCCAGCCTCAGCTGATCTCCGCCGGAGGCGATATATTCCACCGTAAGTACAATCTCCGTGTCAAAAACAGGCGCTTTATCCGACATCTCCGTTCAATCAGCTCATACTGGTGGGATAAATAGACGGCAAAATAAACATTATCAACATGCCCGAACATCGCCTGCGACTGCTCCAGCCACTCGCCCTTCGGCAAAACTCCGATGACTGTGCTGTCCGTGCCCCCGGGTACCGGAAACAAAGATATTACCGTACCTTTGTGATAAAGAACCTCCATATAAGGACTCTGGTGACGCGGATCGCCTTCCTTTTTACTATATTGTGCACACATTCAGTTCATATGGCAATCAGAGAACCTAAGAAATAAACTAAAATAAACGTACTAAAAAAGATTATGACTTGCAAAATGAACATATATGGATTAAATTGTACCTATACGAACGAAAATACGTTTGCGAAGGGATTGAATCCGCAATGGAAAGACGTTTTTCATCATACCCGAATGAAGTTAAGCAGTTTGACACCGAGCGTCTGCGCAAGGAGTTCCACATTCCTGTCATTTTTGCTCCGGATGAACTGAAGCTTGTCCTGACCCATGAAGATCGTATGATCGTTGGCGGTGCTAATCCGGTGAATGAAGATGTCGTACTGACCACTGACCTGAAAGAGCTTGGAGTAACTTACTTCCTGGAACGCCGCGAACTCGGGATTATCAATGTCGGAGGCAAAGGTTCGGTAGTTGTCGACGGAACTGAATATGAAATAGATTTCAAAGAATGTCTATATGTCGGACAGGGATCCAAAGATGTCGTTTTCAAAAGCGCCGACAGCGCAAAGCCGGCAAAATTCTACCTGAACTCGGCTCCTGCACACCAGTCCTACCCTACTACCAAAACAACGCTGGCTGAATCCGAATCCGGTGCACTTGGCGGCCTGGAGAACTCCAACGAACGTACCATCCACCGCTTTATCCATACGAACGGCGTACAAAGCGCACAGCTCGTAATGGGGATGACCCAGCTGAAACCGGGCAGCATGTGGAATACAATGCCTTCCCATACTCACCCGCGCCGGATGGAAGCTTACTTCTATTTCGATCTTCCGGACGATTCCATTGTGCTCCACCTGATGGGTGAGCCTACGGAAACCCGCCACATCGTGATGCACAACGAACAGGCGGTCATTTCTCCAAGCTGGTCGATTCACAGCGGTGTAGGTACACACAACTATACCTTCATATGGAGCATGGCCGGAGACAACAAACGTTATGATGATATGGACCCCGTAGGGATGAAAGAATTAAAATAGATTAAAAACCACTACGGAAAGACGAGGCAGGCGGATGAACCCGATACGGCGACACGAGATGATTATGGAAGTAATGCTGAACCAGAAAGATGTAACGGTGAACGAGCTGAGCGAGAAACTCCAGGTAAGCGGTAAAACCATCCGCGAGGACTTAAGCAAGCTGGAGGAGCAGGGACTTATTATGCGTGTGCATGGCGGTGCGGTGCTGGCACAAAGCGATCAGTTTGGCATTCTGCCCGTAAAGAACCCGTTGGATAAATACTCCGACGAGAAAACGGAGATTGCTCTGCGCGCCATCACCCATATCGAAGAGGATGACATCATTGCCCTGGACGGCGGAAGCACTACGCTGGAAATAGCCCGGCGGCTGGATAATATGCCTCTAACGGTTGTTACTAATGATGTATATATCATCAGCGAACTGGTTCCCAAAGATAACATCCGTCTGGTCGTTCCAGGGGGGTACCGTGTCCGCAATATGCTGGCCGGTCCCGAAGCCGTTACCTACGTGCGAAAGTTAAATATAGAAAAAGCATTTTTGTCGGCTACAGCCGTGCATATCGAGCATGGACTGTCAATTTACACCGGAGACTTAATTGATTTCAAGCAGGCACTTGTTACCACTGCCCGCAAGGTGTTCGCCGTTTGCGACCACCACAAATTCGGGCATACCGCGCTGCGCACCTTCGCTTCATTACAGGAAGTCGATGTGCTGCTTACAGACAGCGGTCTTATACCCGAAACGGTAGAACAGTTCCGCAGTGCAGGCATCAACATTGAAGTCGGTTAAACATTACTGGAATTAAAAGGAGCGATTTTTATGTCATCATTATTCAGTTTGGCAGGCAAAACAGCAATCGTAACCGGAGCAGGACAAGGTTTGGGTCAAGGCATTCTGCTGGCCTTTGCGGAAGCAGGTGCCGACGTGGTCTCCATTTCCCTGAACAGCAGTGAAGAATCCGTAAAAGCGGCTGAAGCTTACGGCGTAAAAGCGCTTGGCATCGAAGCTGACCTAAGTGATCACAGCAAACTGCAAGAAGTGTTTGACCAAGCGCTGGAATTGAACGGCCAAGTTGATATTCTCGTTAACTGCGCCGGTATGATCCGCCGTACTCCCGCCAAAGACCACAGTGAAAAAGACTGGTTCGATGTCATCAACCTCAACCAGAACACCGTGTTCCTGCTGTCGCAAATCGCCGGCCGCCACTTCCTGGAAAGAGGAACGGGTAAAATCATCAACATCTGCTCTATGCTGTCCTACCAGGGCGGGATCAACGTTCCTGGCTACACAGCAAGTAAACATGCTGTTGCCGGTCTGACCAAAGCCTTCGCTAATGAATGGGCACAATACGGCCTGAACGTTAACGCTATTGCTCCAGGCTATATGGCAACGGAAAATACAGCACCGATCCGTGCTGACCAGAGCCGCTCCGACTCCATCCTCGACCGTATCCCTGCAGGTCGCTGGGGAACTGCCGAAGACGTTAAAGGCCCTGCTGTATTCCTGGCTTCCGCGGCTTCCGATTACCTGAATGGTCACGTACTGGCTGTAGACGGCGGATGGCTGGCTAGATAAGATTTTCTTTTCCTCCGTTAAATACAAATGAATTCACTTCACCCGGGCGCCTCAGGTATCCGGGTGTTTTTTTGTACATAAGCTTACCTGCCATGCGTCGTTTCAATCTAAGTTAGTCTACAACTAAAGTTAATATAATCAGCACAAAGAAACCGTTCCTCAGCCAATGTGCACTCTTGCCCATCTTCCTGATTAACGGTTTCTAAGCACACGGCTCTCAAGCATTTTCACGCCAGTTCCACAAATTCACCCGGGTGAGCACGGATATAAACCGCGATGGCTTTTAAGCTCAGCCCGGACAGCTGCCCGAAGCGTTCGTATAACCCTCCGATCTGTCCGGCCAGCTCTTGATCCTGCTCCATATCATTGAATGCAGCCTCACTCCACTGCAGCCCCAGCCTGTCGTTCCGCAGTTCCAGCATCCCTCTGGTCTCCTCCAGCAGCCGAATCATTCCAGTATCCTCAAAGAACAATAACCCTTCCTGAACTCCGCTCCAATAGCCGGGGGTATCCAGCATATAGGAAATCCAGGCATAATACTCCGCTGCGGATTTATGGGCGTGATCTAGAATACCCGGAACGTACAAAGCGCCTTCTGCCCCTTGCTGAGCTGAGCAATCGGCTCTGCTTTGACTTCAGGCGATTTGCCGCGGATAAGCCCAAACGCCGGTTCCATACAGTACCACCCCAGCCGCTCATCACTTAAAGTCTGAAACGTAACAGAATCCATCTTGGCCCGATGCATATCACCGCTCCTATATTCATTTACCTACAGAATCTAATGTGATGCGTGCTCATCAGTCCATATACAGCAGCACTGTTCGAATCTGCTCTGCCGCCCGTTTATTCTGTTGATCCAGCGGGTCCAGTGAAATATTGCCGGTAATAATGATCAGCCCTTGATAATAGTAAATTTGTTTCTGGAATATATTCATCACGGCTCTGAGCGGTACAAAGGTCCGCCCATTTCGGATCTCAACCTTCGGAATGAAGGTCTTCTGATTATGATATTGCACGGTGGCTTCCAGCTTCTTGGCATTGACGCTAATTGAAGCACCGAACTTTGCGGCAATAAATTTCAGGGGAACCATCGTTGTACCTTCCCTGAGGTAGGGCACCACACTCGAATTAGCAGGATCAATCGCAGACTTATTGCCTTTAACCAGCACAACAGAATGTCCGATCTCCAGTACTACAGCATCCTGCAGAATATCATCCACTAAGTCATTCACGGCCGGCTGCCCGATACTCTGGCACGAACTTCCCTTATAAAGGACCATATAGTCGGTAATGATATCTATCGCTTCTTGTCGCATATCCTTGGTCAGCTTCGTATCGTTAAGCACCTGCTCCGTTATGACCCAGCTGCAGTCCATATTCTGCTGCGATTCCGCCAAGGCTTGGATCAAGGCAACCGTCAGGCTGTCCGGCAATGCCTTCTGCGCTGCGGTAATCCAGGTGATATCCGGGTCCAGATAATGGTCCAGCACCTTAAGGTAGCCGATAACAAATATCTCTGGCGCACTAAGCTTAGACTTGTCTAATGCCGCGGTTGATTTGCCGTATACCAGCTGCGCATATTCCTCCGCATGCTCTTTATCCGACCAGCTAATATCGGCATACAGAGCATTCATTACAGCTGCTTTCTCATCCAGCGGATGGTTAGGGGATGCCAAAAACTCTGCTACAGTGCGGCTTAACCCGTTTTTCTGGGCGCCGGCTACGATATCCACATCCAGATAGGCCTTATAAATGGCAGTTGATGTAACGGGAGAATCCGCGTGAACAAGCGGAGTCCCCTTTCCCAGAAACAGGCCTGACATGATCAATGATACCGCGATGACCAGTTTGCTAAGACGGGAGTTCAACAGTGTGTTCATATACATTCCTCCTTATGCTATATTTAGCTGACGTGGTACAAAGATGTGCTTTTATAAAGGGGGTTTAAGCATGAGTGAAGAAATTCTAACTACCTTTGATGATCATGGCAATGTTACCGGTGCTGCCTCCCGCGATGAGGTGCACCGTCTGGGGCTGTGGCATGAGACCTTTCACTGCTGGTTTGTCGGCCAGGGTCCTGAGGGCTTATCCGTTTACCTACAGCTGCGCAGTGAGCAGAAGCGGGACTATGCGGGGCTGCTGGATATTACCGCAGCCGGACATTTGCTGGCCCATGAGGTTCCGGAGGACGGTATACGCGAAGTACAGGAAGAGCTGGGTATTCTGGTGACTTATCTGGAGCTGATTCCGCTCGGGATCATTCCATATACGATGGATAAGGAAGGTTTCCTCGACCGTGAACGGGCCCATGTGTTCTTGCACAAGAACACTCTGCCTTTGGAAGCCTTCAGCCTGCAGCAAGAGGAAGTAGCCGGAATCGTGATCGCCAGCTTTGCAGACTTCTGCAAGCTCTGGGGAGGCGAAGCGGCGTCCATCCGTATTCGCGGCTATCGGATGGACGGGCACACACGGAACCCTATCGACGAGCTGGCCGATATCAGCCGCTTTGTCCCCCATGAGGCAAGCTACTATTTGCAGATCATTGCAGGTATTTCCGCCACTTTTGCTTAATTATACCAAATTACGTACTGGATGATGGAGATTTCAATGACCAAAACGCCTGATCTCGGCCACATTGGTCCCGCTCTTCCAGCACAGCGTGAACAGCAAGCAGCTGCCAAAAGTATTATCCGCACAGGCGGCAACCCTCCATCTGTTCTTCTCCATCTCGCTGCTTGGCATGGCCTGGGCGGCGGAAACCTTCGGCATTGTGAAGCTGTATGTCTTTGCCGCCTGCCTGACCTGCTCGGCCGTTGTCGTCGGGATTATATATGCTAAATCTCTGCGGAACGTCGAAGAGAGTTCCTCCAGAAATGAACAGACTCATTAATCGGGCTTCAGGAGAATCATCCGCTCCAAATGACAAAAAGGGCTATTGCTATCTGAAGCAATGGCCCTTTTTATGGATGAAGTTAAATCAGTGCGTTGAAATGGCCCTCCGAGTCCACTGTAGCCGTCCGGGGATCGGATAGACCGATGCCCTTAAAGCCCCCCTTACCTAAAGTCTTCCAGATTGGGGGCTGATCCTGCAGGGAAGCGGATACCACATCAACTGATGTGCTGCTCCCAATTTTTCTCGTGAGCTGGGCCTCTAACAGCCGGATTTGCCGCTGAAGCTGCTCCCGGCGGTTAATTGTCTGTACCTCATCGCTCTGCGCCGCATTCACCTTGTCCAGCTCCATCATCAGCCGGTCGCGTTGCTTCTCCAGGGAACTGACATCACTCTGAGTACCGCCATAGGCGGCAATGGCCTGCACCGAGCTGATTCCGGATAATGCTTGTGATATCATAATCTCCCCTCCATTTCCATGACTTCTATTAATCCCTATTACCCGGCTATGCCCGCCATGACAACATCCCAGCCGTTTCCCGGCGATAATCCTCACATAAAATATCGTTTTCCCCGTTCATAAGATGCATGAACCGCACCGAAAATTATGCTACCATAACATTTATAACAAGCCACAATATTTGAGGTGATCGGAATGTTAGAACGTTCCATGGAGAATGTAATGGAATCTGTGAAGGGAAGGAGTGATGTGTAAAACAAAAAAGAAATGAGGACGATGATAATGAATACAACCCATACGATTAAAAGCGATGGATTTGAACTGAATTATTGTGTTAAAGGAATTGGAAAGCCGGTTTTGGTGATAGGCAGCAGTGTTTATTATCCTCAACTATTCCCGGAAAATTTATATAATACCTTCCAGTTTATTTTTCTTGATCATAGAGGATTTGTGAAGCCGCCCCGTATGCTGCAACCCGAAGATTATAGATTGGACAAAGTATTAGATGATATAGAGACAGCAAGACAGGCGCTTAACTTAACCCATTTTATCCTGCTAGGGCACTCAGGACATGCGTTCATGGCCTTGGAATATGCCAAGAAGTATCCCTCCCATGTCCATAAAGTGGTCTTATTAAATTCGGCACCAACAAACAGCAAGGAAAGACAACATCAAAGTTTTGACTTTTTTAATGAAACGGCAAGTCCTGAGAGAAAAAGGCAGTTTGAGATGGACATTTCTCTGTTAGAAAGTGACATTCAGAACGATCCTGAACGGCGATTCGTGCACATGTGTATCCGGATGGGAGCCCAGAGCTTTTATGACTATAAATTTGACGCAGCCTATCTGTGGAAGGATGTATACACGAATATGCCAATTATCGATCATCTGTGGGGGGAAGCCTTCGGAGAATTGGATCTAATCCAATCACTCGCCAGCTTCAACAAACCCGTATTTGTCGGGTTAGGCAGGTATGATTATTCGGTAGGCCCTGTTTCACTTTGGAGTTCCGTAGATGCAACCTATGCGCACGTGAAAAAAGTTATTTTTGAGCATAGTGGTCATAATCCGATGTTTGAGGAACCCCAAACCTTTGAGAAAGAACTGCGCCAGTGGATTCTCGAGGACATTTAATGCTTTTCTGTGCATAACAAAAAGAACAGCCTGCTGGCTGTTCTCTTACGCTGCCCTAGAAGCAGGTGAACGAGCGGATCCGGTTCAAATCAATGCCAAAGTAACCCCAGAAAAACCCAAACCATCTGAACCCTGCAACAGAATTGCGCCCGACAAATACCGGGAAGAACCAGAATTGCTCGCCGTTGTTCAGCCAAATATAGGTGTTGCGGAACAGGCAGGGTCTGATACCGCCGGGGTCAACGGCATATGTGGTGACTGACATTTGCGGTACGAATTGCGGCGGCGGAGCCGTCGGCGCTTGAACGCCCCCCGGTGCACCTCCCGGAGTTCCGGGAAATCCGCCTGGCCCTCCCGGTCCTCCTGGTCCTCCGGGTCCACCTGGTCCGCCCGGAAATCCCGGAAATCCTCCGCCGGGTCCCGGTGTTGGAAAAAATCCCATATGTGATCGCTCCTTTCATTGAGTAGGCATAATCATCATATGTATTCGCGGAGTAGGCGCTTGGGCGGATTCCATGGAAATGTAAATTTTCTTGAGCTGCTAACTCCTCTTTTGAGAAGAAATAACTTATGTAGCTTCAACCAAGTGTGTATCCTTCCGCTTACGCCGAAAGAACGGTTTGCCCTTCGACCAGTTGATGAACGGCTGCTCTATGACATAATAAGAGATCGTCGCCGCCGCATACGAGATTGCAACAACGGATATACTGATGCCCAGCCATCGCCACACATCAGCGATCCCGAAATAGCGATAATCCTTAATACCGTACTTTTCGATTAGCGTAATGAACAAATAATGCCAGATATACAGGCCGAACGAAACTTTCGCAGTATATCGGAAAAAGCGGTTATCCAGTAGGCGCCCTAGGATCAAGCTGAACGGTGCTGACAATAGCACGACCCCGAACAAAATGGCATAAGCGGGAAAGTAGTATGGTTGATGCTGGAGGCTGAAGTCAAATTCGCCCTGATGGCGCATACGCCAGATTAGCAAGCCTGCAAGCACTAAGGCGGCTGCGCCGACTACGTCAAACAGCCCGTGCTTGCGAAGTCGCTCAATTGCAGAGCCGCGCTGCAGAATCGCGACTGTTACGCCCGCAGCAAGAATTCCGATGGTAAAGTGCCCGAAGAAACCGATAGGATTGTAATTTGGCATCCAGTATTTCGCACCGCCGAGCTGGCCATAATCCCACCCCCTCCCATTCCCGCCAGGCGTAAACCAACGGTGTACAAATGAGTTGGCGGCCAGCGTCACTCCAAAGGCGGCGACCCAGAACAATATCGCCTTTCCGAAGGAACGACGCTTGCTGAGCATAAACAACAAAGCCATAAATAAAGGCATAAGCATGTAACAGAATACCTCGAAGCTAATCGACCAGAATGGCCCATTCAGGTCAGACGGAAAAAAAGTGGTATAGTGGAAGCCCGACGTAAATGTAAAACCCGTTAAAATCCGCCGCCACAAGAACTCCGTAGGAATGTCCAGCCTCCATACAAGCAAAAGACAAACCAAAAACGAAACATAAAAGCCGGGCATAATTCTTGCAGCGCGGCGGACTGCATATTTTCGGATACTAGGATACACCTCATTATCCAAATACGCGTTCCAAAAGGGGAACGACAACAAAAATCCGCTTAACACGAAAAACAGGCTGACCCCGCTGTTCCCAAGCAGGACAACCGACTGCGCTTCTTGGAGCCAATGTTTTTGAGCGGGCATCGCCAGACGTTGTGACACATGATGCAGGATGACTGACAAGCAGGCGATGGCACGAACGCCATCCGCTCCTGTTAATTGGGTACTGCCTAACCTAAACTTCGACATCAGCTATACCTCTTTTCCGAATTTGACTTCCCCGACAGATGATCCGCCCGCATAGAAAACGAAATGGCCGTGGAACCGGACAGGATAACCGAAGCTAGAACACCCTATCTGCATGCCCGCTACTCCCCCCACTTACAATGGCTTTGTACATCAATTTCAGGTACTCCTATCTTTCCATAAATCATTGGAAAATCCTTCAAGGATTTTGCTATTCCGTAAAAGATATACCCCAGCGAAAAAAATCCTTTTCGTGGTGCATGCTAAATGATTTTGGATATTCCTAAGCCAACAAGAGTAAAATAACTCTGTCGAAGAAGGTATTACCATGATAGAGAAAAGATGGTTAGCTTTTCTCCTCGTTCTCTTTCTCGTGAAGTTATTTTTCGGATGAATCGTTATACGTTATAGTATGAGTTAGGGAAAACTTTCACAAGATTTCAACTTGAAATATAAGGGAGAGAAAAAGCCATGCGCAAAACTAAAATTGTCTGCACTATTGGTCCCTCCAGCGAAAGCCCTGAAATGCTACGGAAGCTGATCCGAGCTGGTATGAACGTCGCCCGCCTGAACTTCGCCCACGGAGAGCTGGATGAGCATGCGGAGCGCATTCGCCGCATCCGGGAGGCAGCCAAGGAGCTGAACCAATATGTTGCCGTCCTGCTCGACATCAAAGGGCCGGAAATCCGCATCGGCAAAATGGCCTCGGACTACGTGGACCTGGTACCGGGTGAAGATGTGGTTCTGACTACAGAGGAAGTGCTCGGCACCAAGGACCGCATTCAAGTCACCTACAAGCAGCTGCCCCAAGATGTGAAGCCCGGCAGCATTATCCTGATCGATGACGGTCTGGTTCGTTTGGAGGTCGTAAAGGCCGAAGGTACTGAGATCACCTGCCTCATCACGAACGGCGGCAAGCTGAAGCAGCGTAAGGGCGTCAACGTTCCCGGCATCAAAACCAGCCTTCCAGGCGTAACTGAGAAGGACATCCGGCACATCAAATTCGGTATTGAGCAGAATATCGACATCATCGCCCAATCCTTCGTCCGCAAAGCTGAAGACATTCTCGAGATTAAACAGATCCTGAGTAAGCACAACGCCGGCCATATCCAAGTGATCGCCAAGATCGAAAATGACGAGGGCGTGGAGAATCTGGATGCCATCCTGACCGTAGCTGACGGCCTGATGGTAGCCCGAGGTGACCTGGGTGTTGACCTGCCGGTGGAGGACGTCCCGCTGGTTCAGAAAGATATGATCAAGAAGTCCAACCTGGCCGGTAAACCGGTCATTACCGCAACCCATATGCTGGAGTCCATGCAGATGAATCCGCGTCCGACCCGCGCGGAAGCGGGTGATGTCGCCAACGCCATCTTCGACGGCACGGATTCCGTCATGCTGTCCGGCGAATCCGCCGCAGGCAAGTACCCGCTGGAGTCCGTTGAGACCATGGCACGCATTGCCGTCCGCGCCGAGTCCGTACTGGGAGACTACGGCCGCTGCAGCTGCAATGGTGACGCGGCTGCCACCGACGTAACCGGTGCTATCGGCGAAGCCGTTGCCCGCACCGCCCACATGCTCTCCGCCAAGGCCATTCTCGCAATGACCGAAAGCGGGTTTACCGCCCGCTCCATCGCCAAGCACAAACCGGCTGCACCGGTCATCGCCGTATCCACCAAGGAGAGCGTACTGTATGCCCTGTCCTTGACCTGGGGTGTAACCCCGCTGCTCCGCAGCGAGTCTGCTTCCAGTACTGATGCAGCAGTAGCAGCAGCCGTTGAACTGGCCAAGTTAGCCAGTTACCTGCAAGACGGCGATCTGGTGGTCATCACCGCAGGTGTCCCTGCAGGGCGCACCGGTACTACCAACCTGCTGCGGGTTCACAAAGTAGGCGAAGCGCTCTAAAAAGTAAAACAATCCGTAGCAGGAGCCTATCGCATCTGCTACGGATTGTTTTTGCCCCTCGTCCACCGTCACAGCCGTCTTAGATCCACGTTACATTAGAAGGCTTATAACAACCAGATTGGCTGACCTTTGAATTCTGCTGCCCTAGGATCAACGACCGTTAATCAAAAAAAGAAGGTGGGAAAATCGTCTGGTCTTCACCGGACACTTTCCCCACCTTCGCTCTCTTGTCTAAATTAACGCGTCGAAATGGCCCTCAGAGTTCACCGTTGCCGTCCGGGGATCGGTTAGACTGATGCCTACAAGGCCTCCCTTTCCTTCAGTTCGCCTGAGCGGGGGAAGGTCTTGAAGCGGAGAAGCCGGTACAAAATTGACCGGGGTGCTGCTCCCGCTTTTCTGCACCAGTTGGGCCTCCAGAAGCCGGATTTTCCGCTGCAGCTGCTCCCGTCGATAAGGAGTCTGCATCTCGCTACCCTGCGCCGCATTCACCTTGTCCAGCTCCATCATCAGCCGGTTTCGCTGCTTCTCCAGGGAACTGACATCGCTTTGTGTGCTGCCGTAAGCTGCAATGGCTTGGGCTGGGCTGATACCTGATAGTGTATGTACCGACATGATTGATCCCTCCGTTTCCTTGGCTCCCACGCCAAATCCAGCCAATTCGTAAAAGTTCTAATCATCTCTATTACCCAGCCGACCCCGCAATGACAACATTCCAGGCTGCATATCCGCAATAATCGTCGTATAGTCTCAGCCAGAAGCTTTGTTCGACCATACCAAAGACCTATCGAAGACTGGCGAAAGTCCCTTCAAGAAAGAATAAACGCCAGTCAATCCCTATGAAATCATCTGCTCTTTAATGATTTTTACCATACTGCTACCCGTTGCTATAATGGCTTCTTCTGCCGAACGTGGTGCCCATCCCAGTAGTTGTTTGGCTTTTTGATTACTCGTGGACATCTCATTTCCCAGGAGTGATGCAATCATTCTTAATTTCGGATTAAACACCGCTAGAATACGCACTGCAATGTTTGGAAGTTCGCTGTTGGGTACGTTTTTAGCCTCCTCCCCTAAATGCTTCCTCAACATCTTTGCAATATCCAGCATCGAAAGATTTTCTGCACTGGAAGCTATGAAACGTTCTCCGTTTGCTTCGGGGCGAACCATGGCCAAAATATGCAAATCCGCAACATCCCGGACATCTACATAATCTGAATAAATTTTAGGGACAGATTTTAGCTTGCCTTCTATCATTTGACGGACAGTCTCATTGGAATGGGAATAATCATTGCCTAGAATGGGCCCCATCACACCCACAGGATTGACAGTTGCCAGTTCTAATCCATTTCCTTCTTGGCGGATAAAGTCCCAAGCAGCTCTTTCTGCGAGTGTTTTCGATTTTTGATAGGGATGGATGTTTGCATCTGTATTAGACCAATCTTTTTCGGTATAGGGTCCTTGATGATGCTTGTGCCCCACACCAACCGCTCCGAAGGCAGAAGTTAGTACGACACGTTTGACCCCAGCATCACGCGATGCTCTGAGCACCCTCAGAACACCTTCACGGGCGGGCTGAATCATTTCATTTTCATCTTTATAAATTTTATTGGGTGTTGGAGAAGCCACATGGATGACATATTCCGCCCCTTTAACGGCCTCGTCCCAGTTCATATCAGAGGATAAATCTGCCTCAATGAATGACAATCCTGCAAAATTAGTCACCCCGACTGAACGTAACATGGCTTTCACTTCATCTTGTCTGCTCATGGTACGAAGTGTTGCCCGCACACGATACTCTTTCTTTAGTAATTGCAAAATAATATGAACAGCGATAAATCCCGAACCTCCGGTCACAAGCACCAGGGAATGATTATTTTCCGGCATCATGTATGCTCCTTCCATTGACGTTACAACTGTAACGGATGTACACTATTTTAGAACTGAACAAAATCTAAAACAAGTGGACAACAAACATCTGTGACAAAATGGAGGAAGTGTTATGGCAGCAACGGAGCACGCCCAAAACATTAAGAAAGACACAAAAGAATGGATTACTATTGCATTACTGGAGCTTTTACAGACCAAACAATTATCAAAGTTAACCATTTCAGAAGTCGTCAAAAAAGCTGGCGTCAGCCGGATGGCCTTTTATAGAAATTACGAAAGTCTTGAACAAGTATTGGTAGAGTATTACGAACCTAAATATGCAGA
Organism: Paenibacillus tianjinensis; assembly: GCF_017086365.1. Lineage (NCBI taxonomy): Bacteria > Bacillati > Bacillota > Bacilli > Caryophanales > Paenibacillaceae > Paenibacillus > Paenibacillus tianjinensis. Next base: position 3,564,301 of record NZ_CP070969.1, read on the forward strand.
TATATTTAATAAAATCGCCTTTCAGACTAGCCACGAGCAGAAAATAACAGATTTAACGAATTTTTTCCTTGCACTTTCTAGTGATTTTAAAACAGCGATTGACAGTGATTACAAAGAGCTGCTGTATCAAATCTTCAAGCACCATATTACTCAGTTCTATGACGAGATGATTCCCTTTCCGGACTGGACAGGCGCGAAACGAAGCTATTGGATAGATTTTATGAGTGCCGGTGTGTTTGAAATTTGGGTGATGTGGATCAAAAATGGTCAGAAAGAAACCTTGGAAGAAATCTCGTCCCTCATTCGGCTGTTTCATAAATAAAAAAGGGCAACACAATCATTGAAAATATGATTTGTATGAAATATCATACTCTTATGCAGATTGATTATCGAAGGAGAGATTAATGATGTATCAAAAAAAAGAAAATAGTCACGGACTCGGGCATGGCAAAGTGCTGGGAACAACTTCTATGGGTGAGAGAGGACAAATTGTTATTCCTAGAGAAGCAAGGGAAGAACTTGAACTCAAGCCGGGTGAGAAATTCATCGTTTTCGGAAATAAACGTAAGGGAGCCGTAATTCTGGTCAAAGCAGAAATGTTCAACAAATTTGCGGATTTCTTCATGAGTGCCTCGAAAAAGTTTGAAAGTATGGCCCAAGCGATCTTCGATAAAAACACTTCTATTCCTGAAGATGAGGATAATGAACCCGAGGTCGATGAAAAAAAACCTGAGGCCGACGAAAAAGGATGAGCGAATTCTTTACATTGATGAAGAATCTCCGGTTCAGAAGAACCATGCGGATGATTGTTAAGTTCGCCTGGGATTTCTGGTGGCTGGGCAGGCAAAAGCATTTTCTTTCGGGACGGCGCTTTGAAGCGAAAACCAAAGCCTTATACCGAAAACTTGCCACCTATTTTACGAAGACCGCAATGGATATGGGCGGATTAATTATCAAGCTTGGGCAGCATGTGAGTGCGCAAGTGGATATTTTGCCGAAGGAAATTATTGATGAATTGTCTAAGCTGCAGGATTCCGTAGATTCCGTAGATTTCTCCAAGATACAGCAAAAGGTAGAGAGTGAACTCGGAGCGTCCATTAGCGAGATTTTTGCTGAGTTTAGTACAGCCCCTATCGCAGCGGCGTCCTTAGGACAGGTACATCGGGCGACGTTACGGACAGGTGAAGAAGTTGCTGTAAAAGTAATGCGTCCCGGGGTCGAGGATATTATCGCCATTGATTCGAAATCCATACAAATCGCTATCCGGTTATTAAAACGCTGGACCAAGATCAGAGACTTCATGGACCTTGATGCTGTGTACGATGAGTTTCACGAAACGGTTCTGGAAGAGCTCGATTATCAAAAAGAGGGGCGAAATGCAGAGGATTTTCAGCTGCAGTTTATCCATCGGGATGATGTTGTCGTTCCAGCCATTCAGTGGTCCTATACAACTTCAAAGGTTTTAACCATGGAGTTTCTGGAAGGTGTAAAAATCAACAATTTTGCCCAGCTTGATGCTTGGGGTGTGGACCGGACGAAATTAGCGACGTCACTGATCGAAATTTTCGTAGAACAAATTCTATTAGAAGGCTTTTTTCACGCAGATCCGCACCCGGGAAATGTTCTCGTGCAGCCTGACGGTACCATAGCATTAATCGATTTTGGAATGGTCGGACGAATTGCCGATGATATGAAGGCGCAAATGGTAGCCCTTCTAATGGCCGTGTATTTAAAAGATGCTCACGGCGCCATCGATGCCCTTACCCGTTTGAAATTTTTGAGACGTAATGGGGATTTAGAGGTATTCTCAAGAAATCTTACGTTATTATTTGAACAAATCAACGGGGATACGTTTGACTTGAGCTTTGTAACGTCAGGTGATAATACAGAAGAGTTACGGGATTTCCTCTACTCTCAGCCCTTTCAGTTACCTGCAAATACAACATTTTTGGGAAAAGCCGTAGGTACGGTGTATGGGCTTTGTACTGGACTGGACCCTGAGCTTGATTTGATTGGGACCGTTAAGCCTTATGTTGAAGAGGTTGTGCGCAGCGATCTGCGGGGAAGTGTCTTTTCCAACGTTGTGGACGAAGGCAAGAATCTTCTAAAAGGAATCCTTCCTACGACCAAGAAGTTCATTTCGGCAGTAGATAAAATGGATAGCGGAAATTTAAGAGTAAAGCTATCAAGTTCCTTTGAGAAAAAATTAATAGATACGCAAAATAGGAATACAGGACGGATTATTGCAACCATAATAGGAGCGGTATCCCTTCTGACTGCTACAAACATGTGGAATGAAGTGAATCATATGGTATCTTATATTCTCGGTACTTTGGGGCTGATTATTATGCTTAGTCAGCTCAAAGTGAGAGAACGCCGCCGTGATGTAAGACATGCAAGGCAGATGAGAGCGATGCGGGAGCATAACCGGTTTGAAAAGTCGAAGTTTAATTCCCATAAATAACGGTCAAATAACAGCGAACTAGCGTCCGATCCAGGTCCGAGCCACACATGATTGCGCGCCGTTCTCCTTAGGGTCTGAAAATTAATGAAGAATGAGGAAGGATCGGGCGCGCAAGCTGTAACGGCGAGTTTGAAGGTCCTCCTTAACTGCCCGTTATTGTCTACCTTTAAACCGTTTAATCGCATCCTCGGTCACCGGCTCGAAGAGGTTAACAAGGTTTCCATCGGGATCGCGGAACAACATCGAACGGTTCCCCCATGGCATCGTGGTCGGTTCCTTTACCCAATGTTCGACAAAAGGCTTCAAGCGCACATATTCGGCTTCCACATCGTCGACGAGGAACTCAATAATGACTGTACGATTATTGGCCCCCACCACGGAATCGGCCCCGAATAGCTGCGCTGTCTGGGTGTGGCCGATGGCAAGGGAGCATGATGGCACAACGAATTCGGCAAATACAGGCGCAGGCCGCTCCGCGGAAACCCCTAATATTTTCTCATAGAACGCAACGAGACGATCCACATCGTCAGTAATGATACGTACAGAAGCAAAATTCACAAGAGTTCATCCTTCCTGATAATAATAGATTTGGTTATTTATCTCCTTTACATTTACATGTCCAATGATATAAAAACGCTACTGACAACGTTATGTCAGTAGCGTTTTAGAATTTTTGGAACTTCCCCACGAATCTGATTTCTAATGTAAAACGGATATAACACAAGGCTTTCTCACTCTTCCAGGACAAGTTGCTTTAATTGAATGACCGGACTTCTCAGCTCCTGTTCTTGTTCCAAGTAGGCGCAAAGCGCCTGAATGAGCGATCTCTTGGGCTGAGTCTGAGAGATCTCCGTCCCCAGCAATTGAACAATCTCTTGCAGCTCCCTCCGCCGGGCGAGCCCGCTGGGCCAAGCCTCAAGCAGCGCGGTCACTCTGCCGAACAATTCTCCGATTATTCTTTCTTTTTCGTTATTCCAGTCCTTTGAATCTGCATGAATAAACTTTGTGAAAGCGATTTGTCCAAGTAGCCCCTTCGAACCTGACCTAGACATATGTTCGACTAGCGCATCCATTTTATCGACGATGAACCAAGCTGTATCCTCTATCGACAGCTGCTTCACCTCGAAGATGATGCGCTGCAGATAGTCCTTCAGGATCGCGCGGTATATAAAAATCAGATCCCAGAGAAACGATTCGATTCTCTCACCATATACTTCAAGCAGCCAGTATCTATGCCACTCCATCATACGGGCGCGAACATGATTCCTTAGTGAACGGAACGTTGCGTACTGCGTAATAGGAAGCTCTATGAAATCAACCATAATGTGACTGTATTCAATAAAATACTGAAAGCGAAATACAATTTGATTGACGAGCTGCTCCTTGGGAGTGCCCGTCCCGGTTTGTTTCAGGTGCTCCGCCCGCTCAAAATAAACCGTCTGGCACTCGTCGAAAACCGCGCACATTAAGTCCTCTTTGGACGGAAAATATTTGTACACCGAGCCCTTTGCAATGGAACAATCCTGAGCAATTTCCTGAATGGAGGTCGCCAAAAAACCTTTTTCTTTAAACATCCTAGAAGCCGAACGAATAATATCCTGTTTGGTTACACTCATCCTCACGTATCCCCCACTTGACAACATTAAACTCATAGTACAAAATTATGAACATAGAGTCAATTGACCCATTATTCAAAATATTAAACTTTAGGTCACGCTGAGGACAGACTCGATTTCTTAGTTGGAGTGTGATTGATCTTGGAAGAACTTTTGTTTCATTTCCCTAAGACGGCATTAATCGTAATCGACTTGCAAAAATGGCTTGGAACCGAGTATGCCCCTCACTCGGCAGAGCAAGTCGTCACCCGCGCTGCCACTATGGTTCAAGCATTCCGTGAGGCAGGAGCATTCGTTGGGCTTGTTCGCGTATCCTCGAAAGACTTCAAAGATATGCCTCGTCCAATGCTGGATCAGGCCCCCCCTACCTTCAATCTGGTGCCTGGATGGGATGAAATTGTGCCCGAGATCGGAGTCACTGACACCGATCATTTAATTACAAAGCGCCAATGGGGAGCATTTTACGGAACAGATTTGGATCTGCAGTTGCGCCGGCGGGGCATCACGACGATCGTGCTTTGCGGCATTGCTTCTGGAATCGGCGTAGATACCACTGCGCGTGAAGCCTTCGCCCATGGGTATCAGGTTATTTTTGCGGCAGATGCCATGACCGGCTTCAGCGAGGAGGAACATGAACACGTAATTAAGGTCATCTTCCCGCGCATTGGCAGAATCCGCAGGGCCGAGGACATTCTTGCTTGCGCCGCCCTTCAATCTTAAGAAAGGCTGTGACAGGCAACTTGCTCCTCACCTGTCACTGCCCTCTCTCCCCGTCCGCGCAGCTTTTCTGCTCTTCATCACGACCGTTCCCTCATGACCCATTCGTGGAGGATGTTCCTTCCACAGCAAAAGACAGCCTTCCTTATTCCCTCTCATTTGGAGATGTTAACGGATTTTTGAGGGCAGGCAGTAGAACGCCGTCAATTAGTGAAGTATAGAAATGCTTGTCGAATGTTTTGCGCTGTACGAGTCCGCGATAAGAAGCCATTGAAGTAATAACCTGGCAAGCCATTTCAATGTCCGCGCGGGTGGAGATTTCACCGCGGCAGACGGCCCGGTGCATGAGCTCACGATTCACTACAGCCCACGGTTCGAAAATTTCTCCGTTAATTGATTCCGGATTCTGCGAAAAAAAGGAGCCCAGGCCTGCGAGTACTCGAAGTTTGCGTTCACCTTCTTCGAGCGATTGCGGCTTCAATAGCGCAAGCAGATCACTCTGCAAAGTTCCCGTATCGGGCAAGAGCTCAAGCTCAAGATGATTTCGATTCATCCAGGTCAAGGCATCCCGGACTAGCTCTGCCTTGGAGGACCAGCGGCGATACACCGTTGCCTTTCCGGCCTTCGCTCTAGCTGTGACCATATCCATGGTCATTCCATCAAAACCGGCATCGGCGAGGATGTCGATTGTCGCTTCCAGGATTTTAGCATCCCGCGTATGATCTCGTTTACGGCCTAATGTTTTCGCCGGTTTTTCCGTTACTTTGTTAGCTAATTTGGATCTGACCGACTCTTCATTATTAATCTTATTCATAAAATTTAACTCCCTTTTTTGATACTTAATAGTTCCGAAACTTGACAGTTCCGTATTGTGCTGCTTTAATTTAAGTATCCCACACAGAACAGGGAATTTAAAGGAGGAGTATACCATGGACAAAAAAGCCTGGTTCATCACGGGAGCCTCTCGCGGTTTAGGACGCATATGGGCAGAAGCTGCGCTCGCTCGTGGAGATGAGGTTGCGGCTACCGCCCGCAAATTGGAAGACGTTTCTGATCTGAAGGAACGCTTCGGAGATCTCGTTCTTCCCTTGGCACTCGACGTAACGGATGCTGAGCAGGTTCGCCAGGTTGTTCAGCAGGCTTATTCCCATTTCGGCAAGCTGGACGTTGTCCTCAATAATGCCGGTTATACCTTGATCGGTATGGTCGAGGAGGCAAGCGAAGCCGATGTTCGCGCTCTGTTTGACGCAAACTACTTTGGTTATCTTCGAGTCATCCAAGCCGCTTTGCCATTGCTGAGGAAGCAGGGCAGCGGGCATTTGCTCAGCGTTTCAAGCTCCCTTGGGATCGAGGCAAGGCCGCTCATAGGCTTCTATTGCTCCTCCAAATGGGCGGTCGAAGGACTCCACGAAAGCCTGGTGCAAGAGGTCAAGGACTTTGGGATTAAGGTGACGCTGCTCGAACCCGGTGCCTATGCGACCGAGTTTGGCGCTTCAGGTAAGCGAGTACCGGAAATGGACGTCTATGCCGATGTGCGGAAGCAGGTGTTCACGCGTCTATCAAACGAAAAACGCGGCAATCCTCAAGCGACTGCAGATGCCGTGCTCAAGATCGTGGACGCAGCAGAACCCCCACTACGATTTGCGCTCGGTTCGGAAGTCTTGCCTATGGCATGCGGCATCTATGCTGACCGTCTAGCTACCTGGGAAGCCTGGGAGACTGTATCGAATGCAGCGCAAGGTAATCCTACGTAATAAGCCTTGCAAATGGACTGGAGCGGACGTCAACATCACTTAGCAGAGTATATATCAGATAACCAACCGGCTTTTCAATTTAAGAAGGAACCTCTCCGACTTTATCGAAGAGGTTCCTTGTTATAAGCATGAATATTGTCCTACTTGTGATACGGTTCGTATTTCCGAGGCTTACTTAGCAATAATCGGTACGAATATATCTGATAGATGATAGCCCATTCTCTCTTTGAATATCTTGGGTGTAGTGACATGAGTCATAACGTATCGCTCTGCTGGATCATTCTCGCTTGTTGATAGTTCGAAGCAACCGCTTGCCTCTACCCATGAACGAATAGACGCTTTCGTTTCCTCAATTGCTTCTTCCTCTGCGTCCTTTGAAGCAGAAACCGCATACAATCCCCCAGGAAAATCAATAACCTCGTATCCACCTGTATCCTCATGTCCTTCCGGCAGCGCAAAAAACCATTCCATATACTGTTGCTTGACGTTATACCACATAAAGTCACGGGGTGTTATGTAATGCTTGACATTGATGGATGACCACCATTGGTCGAACGCTTCGAAATCCTCCATAGCCGATAGGTTTCCCGAATTAACAACTTTTAACGGTGGAATATCGATTACACGGATTCTCTCCAATTCCACTTACCTCCTAGGATAAATGTAGTTTCTTACCCAAGAGATTAGGTGAACTGGATGGATTAGGAAATGATATGAATCACAAGTTTCCAACATACCCTATCTTTTAAATCGGAATCATAATTCCAACAAAGAAAACCGTCAAGGTTGACACTTTCATGCACCCTGACGGTTTTACGCGTTATTTCACTTTTTCCCATACCAGATTATCAATTTTCCAGCCCGCATTCGTGTAAACCAAAGTGATGATTTCATTGTGCGGGGCATACAGGCCATCACCGACCACATTAGTTACTGTGATCGTCTTACCGTCCTTTGTATTTTCGATGCTCACACTGTCTTCGGTAAGACTGTTGATGAACGTCCCCTCCAACAGCTCACCACCCTCGTAAGCATACGCCCACGTTCCGTCTGTTTCCTTGAGGTTGCCACCCTTTAGCTCGATCTGATCCACATAATTGCGGGTGAACAGCGGGTCAAAGTGCTCATAAATTTCTTCTGTAGTTAGCATCGGCTTCTTCGCGAACAGCTTGTTGCTCATCCCGATCGCTTGTGAGATTAGCGTGATGGCTTCCTCTTTGTTTAAAGGCTTGATTGCCTTGGGGTCTGTAGACGTATTCACCGGCCCGGAATCTATTTTACTGGAACAACCAGTAATCATCAAAGCTGCAATCAGCAAGAGCATACCCGGCCATTTTGATAATTTCACCATTTTGCACTCCCTTGTCTTTAATAATGGCACTGCCGCATTCTTTTAGTCTTCCGTGGCACGCCTTACACCATTTTAAACGCAGGGCACTTCAGTAATGTTTCAGCATAATGATAAAAATCAGTCCACACTTCCACACCTCTAAGAACAGTATGGTTAAAGGCCATCCCATGTGGGATGGCCCTTCTTTGATGTTAGTTAATTATTGTATACCCTTAAATAAATTAAGCTTTTAACTGCCTCAATGACTGCATTGGTTCTTCTTGTCCTTTTTTGAGTGAATTGACTATAGTCTAATTAGACTATATAATACGTTTTAGTCTAATTAGACCATAATGGTAATATACAGGAGTGAAGATTAAATGATAAAGTCATTCTTAATGTTGGGGCAGTCTAATATGGCAGGCCGTGGATTCTTGCATGATGTCGATCCTATTTTTAATGAAAAAATAAAAATGCTGCGCAATGGACAGTGGCAGATGATGACAGAACCGATTAATTACGACCGTCCGGTTTCCGGCGTAAGCCTGGCGGCCTCTTTTGCAGATGCCTGGTCGAAAGCCAATCCCGACGAAGAAATCGGTTTGATTCCTTGTGCGGAAGGCGGCAGTTCCTTGAATGATTGGCATCCGGAAGGCATTCTTTATCAGCATGCTTTATCTGAAGCCCGCTTCGCCCTGCGGTCCAGTCAGATCTGCGGAATCCTGTGGCATCAAGGTGAGAGCGACAGTTATCGTTCGCTGCATGAATCTTATTACGAGAAACTAAACTTTATCATCAAGGGCCTGAGAGACGAATTGGATCTTGATGAGGTACCGTTGATCATCGGCGGACTTGGTGATTTCCTTGGGAAGACCGGTTTCGGACAGCATGCGACAGAGTATCGACAGGTCAATGAACAATTGCAGCACTTCGCTAACGAACAGCCTAATTGTTATTTTGTAACAGCCGTAGATTTGACGGCGAATCCTGATGGCATTCATTTAGACGCGGTTTCACAACGTAAATTCGGCTACCGCTATTTCGAGGCTTTTTCGAAAAAGTGTAATGTCATGGAGCCAATCCCTGGAGAGGATCAGTCGCTGAAAGTGGATCTCGACTATTCGAAAACAGAACAGATTTTTCTTCATAGCCTGGACTTATCTTCGGGTAAAATCACGTACGCAGAATTCGAGGCACAGATGGTAAAGGTGATGAAGCCGTGATTCCCTTACTCATCCTTGGCTTGCTCATCCAAACCCCTGGTGCTCACGGCTATGAACTACTGGCTTTAATGGAGAAACGCCATTACAAATACATTGTAAACTTCACCAAAGGCTCGTTTTATTACAATCTGCAGCAGCTTGAAGAAAAAGGTTGGATTGAACAAATCCAGAAGAAACCTCCAACCCTTGGACGCGAGATTCGGAACTATAAAATCACCGGATCGGGAATGGCTGAATTCGAGAAATTAATGGTCAAATACGGCACCAAATCGGAATATGTGAACCTGCAATTTTATGGTGCGCTGCTCTTTGCCGATCAATACGACAAAAGCAAATTGCTGGAACTGATCCAATCGCAAATCGACCAGACTAAAACCCGAATCGCACTCCTTGATGAATATCTGTCCAATACACAAGAACTTCCCGGCACAATCGATTACTACCGCCGCATGAACGAAAATTCCCGTTCCCATCACTTGATTAACTTAGAGTGGTTTGAACAATTGAAAACAGAATTAGCGGGACCTCTTGCATAATACAAAAAGGAGCTAAATAAACTGCTTCCATAGAATAGACACTTTGAAAAAAAGGGTTATGCTATGGGAGCCTTTTTGTATTCTGCTAATGGCATTCAAATATAGCCAGGAATCATTATTGTGTTAAACCGCGTCCTGTGAACCTCACCGATTCTGTGCTCCCCACTCGCACAGCTGCTCCAACACAGGCAGCAGCGTCTGCCCTCTCGGTGTCAGCGAATACTCCACTTTGGGCGGAATCTGCGGATACTCCACGCGCTTCACTAGCCCGTCGGCCTCCAATTCCTTAAGCTGCGCGCTCAGAACTTTGTACGTCACCGCTCCGAGCTGTCTCTGCATTTCGTTGAAACGAATCGACTGCTTGGCGGACAGCAGATACAGAATCGCCATCTTCCACTTCCCGCCGATCACGGACATCGTATAACCGAACGGTGTGTCCTGGATCACTGTTTCCTTGCCCTTCAAATCGGAAATACCCATGTTCACACTATCCTTTCGGATAGTAGCCCACTTCTTTGTGCGTACTATCCCTTTATTTTCGCCCAGTCTATACTAGTCTTACTTTAAAGTAAAGGGGCATAAGCAATGACGATCATTCAAACGTACAACCATACTCTCTGGGATCACGGGATTTCGCAGGGGTACCTTGTCGACAACACACTGTATATCTCGGGACAGTTCTCCCATAACGCGGAGGGCAAGTTCGTCGGAGCAGGCGATATTCGGGCACAGATGACGCAGACGCTGGAAAATTTGGATGCCGTGTTACAACAGTTCGGAGCGACGAAGCATAACCTGGCTTACGTGGAGCTGTATCTGACGAATGCGCTGGAGCACGGGGAAACCGCGATCGGACTATTCAAAGAGTATGTCGGAGAGCATCGGCCGGCGGGTAGCATGATCGGAGTGACTTACCTGGCATTTCCGGAACAGTGGGTAGAGGTTCGGGCTGTGGCGCATATCGATTAGGGTGCTCTTCTGAAGCGGCAAGTTTTAGAGCCGCCCAGTACTGGGCGGCTCTTTCTTGTTCTTTTATGTTAAGCTGAACGATTAGCAAGGAAGACAGTGATGTACTGGTCAGCAATACGAATATCATTTCCACGATTAACCAACATGCAAAATTGCCATCATATCGCAAGAAACCATCCCTTTGGCTACCTACACAATCTCTTTATTAAAATGTCCTCTTGTGTCTGTCTCCTGATTAAAGACAGTATGATTCATTGATCCACTTAATTTGTCCGAGGCCATATGAATGATTTTCACAACCTGCTCTTTGGATTCAACGGTGAAGTTTAATCGGAACGCCTCGATTCCTTTGAGGTTTGGCAGCTCATCCAGAAGATTAAGCGTCTTCCCATTAAGGAGCGTCGTTGTACAATCATTATGGGATATGATTGGGAACGTTCCGTGCTCATCTTTTAACTCATAGCTCTTCGTTTTGCAAATTCTGCATTGGTCGATTTTTTTCATTGGACAATATTTGGTAAACATCAAAGGAGCCTTACCATATACAATCATTTCCAGTGAGGGATAGCCGTCATTATCATTATAATAGGCATTCATTAAATCATCCATTTGGCTCTTATTCAATTCATAAGATAAAGTGACGCGTTTTGCACCTAATTTATATAATTCATAGCAGCTAGCAGCATTAACAACATTCAGAGAATAGTCCGTAACAAACGGATTCGTTGCTCTGTAGTGATAAATCCCGCCATATCCTCCGATTAGCAGCTGCCCTTCTTTGTCCTTATAATGATTCTGATTTCTTCTAACCACGTTTTCAAAATAGATTTCCTTAATTCCACTGCTCACGCAAGCGTCATACTGTTCCTTCGTTGTTACAGAGGCCGTAAGGTACGGTTTTACAGGGGCAAAGCTTATTTTTTCTTTTACGTCCACAGCCTTGGTTCTATTCTCTTGGCTGTTAAGCTTTAAGTCATACAAGCCCAGGACAATATCTCTTCTAGCTGCATTTAACAGTTTAGCTGGAATAAACGCATTGCATTCCTCGTAATCCACATGATTAAGGAGTCTGTAAAATATATTGTGTAAACTCTCAAACCCATTAAAATGAAAGTAAGAGAAAGGTTGGGGAGAACACATGGGACTTTGGTCAAAACAGCAACTTCGGGAGTTCATTAAGGAGAACAATCTTGTCACTGCACAAGATGCACAAAATGCCTTGAAAGACCTGTTTGCAGAGACGATTCAGGAGATGCTGGAAGCCGAAATGGATACCCATTTGGGCTATGGAAAACATGAGGTGAAGGCAAAGCTCACTCCAAACAGTCGGAATGGGAAGAGCCGTAAAACGGTAGTCAGTGAGTACGGCGAACAGGAAATCACCATTCCTCGGGACCGGCTGGGTGAGTTTGAGCCCTTGGTCGTCAAGAAGCATCAATCCAATGTAACCGGCATCGAAGAGCAAATCATCGCCTTATACGCCAAAGGAATTAGCACCCGGGAAATCCAGGATCATCTGGGACAAATGTATGGCATTGAGGTCTCTCCTACACTTATTTCTAATGTCACGAACAAGATCGTACCTCTCATTAAAGAGTGGCAGAATCGGCCTCTGCAAGGCGTTTACGCCGTTGTCTATCTGGATGCGATCCACTTCAAAGTGAAGCAGGACGGGGCCATTATCAACAAGGCCGCCTACATGGTCATTGGCATTGATCTGGACGGAAACAAAGACGTGCTGGGTATGTGGATTGGGGAGAATGAGTCCTCCAAGTTCTGGCTGAGTGTGCTGAATGAACTGAAGAATCGCGGGGTTCAGGACATTCTCATTATCTGCGTGGATAACCTCTCCGGGTTCTCTCAAGCGATTGCTGCCTGCTATCCCCAAACGGAGATCCAGAAGTGCATTATTCACCAAATACGCAGCTCCACACGGTACGTATCGTACAAGGATATTAAGAAGGTAACCGCCGACTTAAAGCCGATTTACAAGGCAGCTACCGAGGAAAGTGCCTTGCTTGAGCTCGACCGTTTTGAGGAGGTATGGGGAGCAAAATACCCACTCATTATCCGTTCTTGGCGGACAAATTGGGACGAACTCGCGACCTTTTTTAAGTACCCGCCTGAGATCCGCAAACTGATCTACACGACCAATATGATTGAAAGCTACCACCGCCAACTTCGTAAAGTGACAAAGGGAAAAAGTATTTTCCCCACGGATGAGGCCCTGCTTAAAATGCTATATCTCGCCACCGTGGACGTCACTCGCAAATGGACAGGCCGTGTCCAAAACTGGGGCCAAATGCTGCTCCAGCTTTCGGTCTTTTTCCCAGACAGGGTCGGTCAACACTTGCGTTAGATTCGCGACTTCCCCCTCGGGGGAATCTGTGCTTAAAAGAGTTTACACAAAATTATTGACAGACCCTGATTAAGCTCGAATATCGTATCATTTAATCTGGAAAATTGCTTGATTACCTGCTCTTTTGTTGTTGGATTATTAATGGCTTCACCGAGTATTTCTTCACTCTCATAAAAATAATGAAAGCCTAAGCCCTCCGCATCTATGAAAAGCTTTGAACCCGGACTTGCATATACTCTAATATCTAGGTTAAACCGCTTAAATTCTTTTTCCAGTGATGCTTCTAATTCTTTGGTATAGAAATAATCCTTCGTTTTATATACTAAATCTCCTGTAGACAACTTTTCTTTGATTTTGATGTAGCAGACACGATCTGCTTTGTTGATTAATTCGCCATCTTTATCGTACAGTTTTGCAACCGTTAAATTAACATCTTCCTTGTTGTGACTTATACGGATGTTATCGTTTTGATTTAGAGGACGTGTAAGTGTTATTTCATACATGTCTTTAATAACCTTGCTAATGGTTCCAATTTCATAACCAAAGTTATTCGGTCTTACAATGTTTGTAATATTTCTCTTATCCTCTCGAAATAAATATCCTTTCGTAAATGTTCGATTGAAGGTTTTTTTTAGATTTTCTTTATCTTCTTCGGTTATTTTATGCTCCAAGGCCATACGATATTTGGATACAACATTAGCCACATATGTAGGATCTTTCATTCGGCCTTCGATTTTTAAAGAATCGATTTCTTTTAAATCCTCGATGTAGTCGATTGTGTTTAAGTCCTTGGTAGATAGAATATGGTATTTCCCTAAAGAGGTACCTGTTGTCTTATCCACGAGTTCATACTCCTTACGGCATGACCCCACACATCTTCCGCGGTTTGCGCTTCGATTGCCCATTAATCCTGACATTAGACAGTTTCCCGAGTAAGATACACATAAAGCACCGTGAACGAAAATTTCTAAAGGGATTTCCGCTATTCTTTTGATCTCTTTTACATTTGCCATTTCAACCTCACGGGACAGAACCACTCTTTTAGCACCAAGCTCTTTAAATAATAAAGTTCCGTCTACATCGTCGATTCCCATTTGCGTTGAACAATGTGCTTCCATATCAACAAAGTTTTCAACGATATAATCGAAAGCAGCCAGGTCCTGGACAATAATACCATCCACACCGATTTCATTTAATTGGCGGATCTGCTCTTTCATCTCTTCCACTTCGTTCTCGAAAACGATGGTATTCATTGCAACATAGATTTTAACGTCCCTCAGGTGCGCATACGTAACAGCCTCTTGTAACGACTCTAAATCAAAATTAGATGAGTATGCACGTGCACCAAATTTTTGCATTCCTAAGTATACTGCATCACAACCATTCGAAATGGCAGCTTTTAAAGCTTCCATACTTCCTGCTGGAGCTAATAATTCAGTCATTGTCTCCTCCTGATGACCCATAAATAATAATAAATATGTAGTTACTTGTGATACGTTCTCCGTAATACTCTAACAGTGAAAATAAAGAGGACGCTAATAAAGCATCCTGTAATAAAAACTCTCTATAGATTTTAACTGATCTTCTATCGCTTGAATATGAAGTTTTAACATAGTTTATTCAGCGTTTGGATGGAAAGTCCGCAGATCCGCAAGACGTGCCCTATCGTATAGGTTTGGTCGCTAGCCATACTTCCTTCTAAGTCCACTTCCGTATCCTCCGTTTGAGCACTCCTCTCCCTTTCCTCTCGTTCAGTCGAGACGATTTTCCTTCCATACTCGCTTTTCATCGTAAAAACCTGCGTCATTAGAGACGCGGCACAAACCACATTCCACTGTACGCAAAATAAAACCGCGCCATGGATGCGCGGTTTTACGGGTCGTTTTGGCGTGGCAGTTGTGAATTATTGCCGCTGCCGCAACCTCTTTCTGAAAATCACGGCTTCTATGACGAGCAGATTAGGAATCCAACAAACCCAAGCGACAACCCGAAACCCCGCCTCGAAATCGCCAAACAAAAGAGCCAGTGGCGCTAACCAGATTCGAAGCGTGACAGCTGCAAAAGTAAGGGCATAACTGCGAAGCATCCATGCTTTATGAGCTTGGATGTCTTTGGCCATAATTTTTCTCGTGGCAGTAAGCGTCGTCGCAACCCACAACACATCGAGCGACATGAACCCAAGCCCGGCAATCCAACCTCCTGTCGCAAAAAGGGATAAATACACACTCACGATCCCACTAACTGTAATCGAAAGAACATATCCATACCCCAATAGGCGATGCCAACGTTTCCTAGCATTTGTTGGCTTCATAAATAGTTGAAAGGGTCCTATGATCAAGGCAAATATAGCGGTAAAAATATGGATGTATAGTATATATATCCATGGTTTGAGTTCAAAATTCGGCTTTTGCAATTTAAAAGAGACAAGTCCTGCATCACTAGCTTTAAGCACGCCATACTGAACAAATGCGTATCCGGCAATTGAAAATGCGAGAATGAGAACGAGTGCCCGAATCATCTTATTTCCCATATGAATGATCCTCCTCTGTTGATGCACCGTGAAGCTGTTGACACACAAATTCACCGCTTGAAATCAACAACGAAATCGCCCCTTCCACGAACCATTCATTTTTGATTTACAGTTAGAAATAATACCCCTTCCGAATATCATCTAAAAGGGTAGGATGTACTGGATTCCATCCCAAACGCTCCTGCGTCAACGCACTGGACGCCGGATTATCTGTTGTCGTGAAGGGTGCAAGCCATCCGAAATGTTTACCTGCTTCTTCAACTCCAATGCCTTGGGCCGGCAAGTTCAGATGGAGGCCCAAAGCCGTGGCGATCTCTTGAAACGGAATGCCCTCTTCGCTCACCGCATGAAACCGGGACCCTGCCGGAGCTTGTTCTAAAGCGAGTCTAAAAAGACGTGCCGCATCCAGCAGATGCACGGATGGCCAACGGTTGGTTCCGGAGCCTGTATAGGCGGAGAACCCCTTCTTGCGAGCGATGTTCACCAGATTAGGGAACAAGCCTGTCTTATCGCCTTCACCGTGTACGATCGGTGGGAGGCGTACAATCGAGGAACGTACCCCCCGATTCGCCAAGTCTAAGGTAGTATGTTCAGAAATGACGCGTAATCCACCTGGGGATTGAGGATCCCCAGCGCTGTCCTCCGTTCCGAGACGGCCGGGAGTAAGCGTCATCGTAGGAAGCGCGACGACAAGCGCCTGGTCACCGGCGGGTAAGGCGGTGCCAAGTGTCTCGATGGCTCGCCTGTCGGTCTCAATTGCAGCCTGCATAAATCGCATCCCCACATGACGAGGATTCCCGCCGAATAAAACCCTAAGCCGGGTTGGAAGGCCCGCATGCGAGAACTTGTGGAAGAAGGCCAAATGAATGACCCCGTCTACTACAGCAGCCCCTTTGCGCAAACCAGCTAAATCCTCAATCGAACCGATTTGAACCTGGGCACCCAATGTTATAAGCCGTTTGCCGGCTTTTTCAGAACGGGCAAGACCAATCACTTGGTGACCGGCATCCAGCAGTTCGCGAACGACCGCCCCTCCGATGAAGCCTGTCGCCCCTGTAACCAATACACGCATTTTCAGAAATCCCCTTTCCTATCGGTATGTTTATTCTTAGTATAGGGGATTGACTACTGCGGTCTTTGCCTTTTTCGTCGGAGTTTTTGCCTGATTCAACAGATTCCGCCGCTTAAAAAAGGAAAAATCCGCTAGGCGCTATGCCCGCGGAAATTGAAAAGCCGTTTACGTGTGCGCTTCACTTCAACTGTTGCTGTTCCTGACGCCACCTTGTGATATCTCTAGTTGGAGGGCACCCAAAAAATCGGCTGTAATCGCGGCTAAATTGGGAATCGCTCAAATAGCCCACAAGCCGGCTCGCTGTAGTTGCGTCAATGGAGCTGGATAACATTAGACGCCTCGCCTCTTGCAGGCGCAGCACCTTTTGATATTGCAGAGGGCTCATCGCAGTAGCCGATCTGAAATACTCGCGAAACGACGATTCGCTCATATGGACCAACTCCGCCAAATCCGCTACCTTCCACGGCTGGGAAAAGTTATTTTGCAGCCAATCAATCGCTTTAGCTACCTGCTGCATACCCGATTCCGCCAGAACGGTCTCGGCAACATAAACACCGATTGGGCTACGGAGGAGGCGGATATAAATTTCGTCCTTCACCAACGGAGCCAGCATTTGAGCATCATCGGGAGAGGACAGACAAACCATCAATCTTGCTGCGGCGTTCATCATGGCCAAATCAGCTTCGATGACGTAGCCCGCACTGCGATTGCGAACCTCCGGCAAACCATTCGGGAATACCATCGGCAGCAACGCAGCAATCCTTTGCGGATCGAGGTATAAACCTATCCCGAGGAACGGTACTTGGGGGCTGGCCTGCATGATTTTCATCGTAACAGGCAAGGCAACAGGGGCAATATACATTCGCGAAGCACTATACTCATAAGCATCCTTGCCTACGGTAATTCGCTTTTTACCTTGTGCTGCAATGCAGATTACCGGCGATAACATGGTGTGAACATCATCCGCAGCTTCTACTTGCGAATATCGGTTCACATACAGACCATGGATCGGTGAAGCATAGGTCCCATCCTGCGAAGTATGCGTGTAAATCAAACTTGCCAGCCGGGCTGCTTCACCATTTAGCGCTGACTTGGTCTCATCTAATTCAGATACTTCCTCATATTTATGGTATTTGGCCATGTTCACAAGCAACTTCTTCCCCCTCAGATGTAACGGGATGATAGGCATGTTCATGATACCACAGGGGCATCCAAAAAGCTTAAGTATTAAAGTTAATTACTTGTGGTACGGTTCACCGTATCTATTGATAAGGTAAACTAAGATAAACTGAAAAAGAGAGGGGCCACAGTGCTCCTCTCTTACCTCTAAGCTAGATAAACTCATGACCTACATACTCAGCAATACCTCGTTTAGCTTCTCTCGGTGAAAATGTTGTAGCAAAGACCTTTATTTTCCCCTTTGTTAAAATATTTAAGTCAAACTCCGTATTGTCTTTCTGAGTATATACTATCTTCCAATCTACTTCGGTTTCAACGTCAATAACTCTAAACCATTTACGTATTGTGTCTATAGCATAGACTTGACCAGTGACTTCAATTTCTCTCGAAGCTATTAAGTTCAAAGCGGTTTTTATTGTTCTGTAAGTAGCCTCATTAGCTCTTATCTTCTCATACCCACTTAACGATACTTCTAATAAACCCTTTTTGTAGAACGGTCTCACCAAATTAAGAAGGTTGTGTAAATGCTTCCGTGCATTTATGAAGTTGCCACTCATAATTTGAATAACTGCATCTGTTTCCTCTTTATTTGCGGAAGATAGAATTTTGTACAACAATTCATATGGTAAGCCTGAGGGTTGATCATACATGCTTAATTGACCTTCGTTATTAGGAGCTAGTAATATTCTAATACTGCCGGTCTTGAGTTCAACTGCTGGTTCATGTATGGATGGTAACGCCTTCGTTTTGGTGTTGTAGTTATTAGTGTATTCTTTTGTAACACCAACAATGAATGATCTCAGTGGATTCATTGTGTTTAATAATTCGGTTAGCAGGATTTTAGGTTTCGCATCCACCCGCACCTCAAGCGGGTTTTCTTGATCCACTACTCCCTGCCTGCCGATCACTCTAGCTACTTTTGTTCCTTTCACCGTTTTAATTTGAACGGTATGAGGTAGATACATATTCCCATAAGACATCGTCGCCATTGTGAGTCCACTCATACCTGAATATATTATAGCTTTAGCTGACTGATCATTGAGAAAACTGCCAACCACTACCTCATTGTCATCTGACCTATTCTCAATATTTACATTGTAGAAATCAACATTGTAATTCCGGTCAGCTATGATATCTCCAACTTGAAAATACGCAAACTTATTATCGGACGAAACTTTGAGACCAATTTTAGGGCCTGTTTTTGTTGTAAAATTGATGACAGAACTTATTATCCAGTTACCTACGGGCATCTCATTTCTAAAGTGCTGTATTACATAATTATTACCATAACTCAATTTTGAGGCTGCCCAGTCTCCTGTTACAATATATTCACCAGGGGATAATCTCAGTGGTGTTTCAATGTAACCTACTATTCGGTTATCATTCATACTGATCCCCCCAAATTCACTACTGCCTCTTGGTATACCAACAAATTACTATTAGTTTGGGCAATTTCTTCATCACTTAATCTTAGTCGACCTTCTGCGACCCTTTTGAGCATACACTCGGCCACTTCAACTTCCCGTTGGTAGTAATCAAGAGAATTTACCTCTACGTAACTGTCACGATGAAATTGAAGGACATGGGCTAGCTCTTCATAAATAGCAGACTTTCTAAAGATGTCATCGTTTAATTGTATGTCGACTTTTCCTGTATCTAAATTTAATGAGCAAGATCCTTCTGCATTGAAATGGTTGAGAATTCGGCCTACTTCAGGATCTATAGAGCTCCTACATATATTAATATTTACTTCTGGATGTTTATATTCGAAATAACTAAAAAGTCTATCCGTTCTATTAATCACGAATAATCCTCCAGCACTAATTAATAGAATCATTTTAACCCTTTCTCCCATATTAATCCACGCATTTCATAAAGAAACCCCCACCGACTAAATCGATGAGGGCCATAATAGATTATTATCCCTTCACAATCTCCATCAACTTCTCATAGCTGTTAACCACATCGTACTTCAGTTGATCGGAGTTCAACTTAGCGAAATGCCGCCGTGCACATTCAATCTTCGCTTTCTCAACTTCACGTAGTTCCATCGAATCCAAGGAACCTTTCGTCTCTGCAATAAAGTAAATGTGCTTCACGCCGCTTTCTTTGAATACAATCGCCCAGTCGGGGTTGTAATCGCCGACAGGCGTCGGGATGTAAAAGCCCCGCGGCAACTTGGCATAAATGTGTACTTCATTGCTCGTATCCAGCTCTTTTGCGAAAGCCCGCTCGATCTTGGAATCCGTCACCACATAGTCGTAAATGTGCTTCTCAACCGCTATCGCGTTTTGTCCAAGCTGTCCTTTCAACGTGTTCTTCGTGAACACATCGGTATCGAACGTATCATTGATCACATCATACGTAATGGATTCAATGATCGTCGTCGCCTTCTGCTCATTGATCAGTCTGGACGCCCGAAGTATAAACTCCTCAGGATTCTTCTGGAACAGCATGAACTTCGCTTGTTTGATGCCTTTCAAGATGGCCACAATCGTTTTTCTGGTGAGCTTCGTTTCATCCATCAGTTTGCCGATCAAATCGTATTTGATCTTCGAGGCCGCAGATTGATGAACATAATTCGCGTCCGTCTCTCGAATTACGAACGCTTCTCCCTGCTTCAATTGTTCACGGGATTCGATCTCATTCATTTCCCCATGCTTGATGGAATAACGAATAGAAGGCACGTCCAAGCTCATATCAATCGCCATGATGCTTTTCCGCACCAATTCTTCCGAATCGAACTGAACCGTGTAAACCGATCTCTTATTGATTCGGCTCCACAACTCCTTGAATTCTTTCTTATGGAAGTTGCTGTTCACCGTGATATTCGGAACTGTATTCTTCCGGTCATCGTTCGTCATATCCGACTTGCCTTCAACGTAAATCGTTTTAACCAGTTCAATAAGTTGCTCTTGATGTGCGTTTAGCTCATCAGGTAGTTTGATGGTTTGTTCCTCTAAGGCAGCAAAGTAAATATCCGTCAGGATATAGTCATCATCGGTATAGCCATTTCGAATGAACGCGTTTTGCAGCTTGTTTGCGAGTCTCTCATCGATCTTCAATTGCTCGCTGCGGGCATTAACAAGGACTTTTTCCAAGAAAAATCCACTGTCCGCCTTGCGTGGGCGATCAGACAGCGTAGCGGCGATTTCGCTTTGAAGCTGCTTCGCAAATTGCTCATAGGATTCACTGGCGACAACAGTCAGTGCATTGATCTCATGGACATCAATACCTGGAATACTGGAGTCGATTCGATCGCCGTTCTGATTCACACATAGTCGTAGACCGCGTCCAACTTCTTGACGCTTTTTGATTGTGGAGTCGCTGTGCTTGAGCGTGCAAATCTGGAATACATTGGGGTTATCCCAGCCTTCCTTCAACGCAGAGTGAGAGAAAATAAACCGTGTCGGTTCCTCAAGGCCGAGCAGACGTTCCTTGTCCCGCATAATCAGATCGTATGCATCCGCATCATCGGAGTCCGTTTCTTTGGCAGACACCTTGGAATCAACGAACCGGCTGCTCTTTTTATCAATGGAAAAGTACCCTTTATGAGTATCCTTCACATGGATTGCATTCAAATATTGAACATATGGATCATCCACAAACAGTGATAGTTGCTCGTTCAGGAGTTCATTGTATTCTTCTTCAAAGATATCTGCATAATCGCCATTTTTTCCATTGCCTTCTTTATCATACTGCCGGTACTTGGCAACTTCGTCGATAAAAAAGAGTGAGAGAACTTTAATCCCTTTATCGAACAACACCCGCTCCTTCTCGAAGTGAGACTTAAGCGTTTCCCTGATCTGGATTCGTCGGAAGTGAAGCTCGCTGACATCACCTTGCACTTCTCCAGCATACAAAGTGACACCATTAATAAAGCTGATGCTGTTATTTTGCCCGTTGATTTCGGATATTTTGCAACCTTTATACTGCTCTAGGTTCTCAGACAATTGATAGAGATCATCACCTATTAAAACCTTCCTGGATACTTTTGTTAACCCCGTTTTGGTGCGTTTTTCATACTCAAGCCGTGCTACTGGAGCATGCTTGTCGCTGACATCAATGCCTTCGAGGTACACATAACTGTTTGTCCCGCTTGTACCTTTAACCGAAATACCTTTAACGCTAATCTTCTTGACCAGCTTCATGTTGTACGCATCCAAAGCATCTAGGCGATATACTTTGTTGTAGTCCTCCCGATGAGTTGCTGAGTATCGCAACGTAAACAACGGTTTGAACAACTTGAGTGATTCCTTAGTTTTCTGACCTTCTACAGATTGGGGCTCGTCGATTATCAGAATCGGATTCGTGCTGGCAATGACATCGATTGGACGACGGGAGCTAAAGTCATCTAACTCCATGTAAATTCTTCTTGCATCCTGCCCTCTCGCGGCGAATGCTTGAGAGTTAATGATCATGACATTGATCCCAGCATCGCTGGCGAACTTCTCGATGTGATGCAACTGCTTCGAGTTGTATACGAAGTATCGAGCCTTTGAGCCATACTCCGCCATAAAATGGTCTTCGGTAATCTGAAACGTCTTGAGCACACCTTCACGAATAGCGATTGAAGGGACGACGATAATGAATTTGCTCCAACCATACTTTTTGTATATTTCGAACATCGTCCTAATATACGTATAGGTCTTACCCGTACCGGTCTCCATTTCGACCGTCACATTATATTTGCCCTCAAGTCGTTCAGACAATTTCAATCCATTTTTACGTTGTGTCGATTGAATGTTATTCAAGACCTCCTGATCAATCAACTTGATAGGATTGTTCTTGAAACCATACTCGGACTCACTACCTTCCGTTTGTTGAAATAGATCACCTATTTCTACACTTTTCTGCCGCCGACCTTTATCGAGCGTAAAATGGGAAGATTCGTTAGGTTGACCTTGAAATACGTCAACAATGCTATTCACCGCATCCAATTGAAATTGTTGGTGTTTGAATTTAATTTTCATCGTTGCTCACCTTCCTTAAAGCACTTGAATATCAGTACTAGGGGAGAGTAGCTTGAACAGCTCTTCGACATTGATTCTTGCAGAATCATCTCTGAAGGAACTGTCGCGGAATACAACGCGAAGTGGTTGATCCTCTGCAA
The DNA here is from genome assembly GCF_017086365.1 of Paenibacillus tianjinensis. Classification (NCBI taxonomy): domain Bacteria; kingdom Bacillati; phylum Bacillota; class Bacilli; order Caryophanales; family Paenibacillaceae; genus Paenibacillus; species Paenibacillus tianjinensis. The sequence goes on from NZ_CP070969.1 coordinate 3,587,163, forward strand.
CCTTCTTGATGACTGTCTCTGTTATTTCACTGTCAAAACAAGCGATCAAGGAGTTTCCAGCAATATAATGAACGGTTTTGCCTTCTATTTCTTTTGACTCCATTGGTAAAGACAGTTCCAACCCAAGTTCCAGCATCACTTGAATCAGTAAGTCCTCGCCACTGCGATCTTCTTTAATGTTTGATGCCACATCATCCAGGTTCAACTGGCCAAGCTTGTCAGGTGTGTAGTATACGTCCTTCATGTTACTTGAATCCACTCGGTACACACGAAAACCGTAATCAATATCTGCTCCTGTTTCCTCCTTGATCTTCTTTGATGCTCTGCGAATTCTCTCTTTTCCAATTTCACAGATGTTCTTGTATCCTGCTTTAAATGCCTCAGAATCCTCTTTAGTTTTTTGTGGAAGTTGTACCATAATAAATTTACGATTACCCTTATCCTCAGCATTTAATTGTATGACAGCTTGTGCAAAACTTGCTGAACCCGAAAAAAAGTCAAGTAAAATCCCATTCTCACATCCGACATATTCAATAAAACTCTTTAGTACCGTTACATCTTTTGGGTTCTCAAAATAATTTCCACCTAGTAATTCTTTAAGAGTCATGCTTGCCGCTCTTCCATCCTTATATATAACTGGTGTCAATACGTAGTCTTGTGCTTCATGCAAGTATATTTTTCTGAGCGGTATTGTAGTCTCATCAATTCCAAAATGCACTCGGTCCTCTGCTATCCTTCTTTTCATTTCAGTTTCAATACATCCCCAACCTCTAGAAGGCTTCTTAACGGATTTTTGAGTTACTGGATGGATTACCTCGTAATCAGGAATGCTCGTACTCGCAGAAGAGATATCTCCCCCAAAATAAAGACCTCTATTATCGACTCTAAAGAAATGGCTAATTTCCTTAGCAGGATGATTATCAGGTAAGTTTTTATAGAATTCCTTCATACCCTCTTCAATTTGACTGTTATCGTTATTTTTTTTTCTAAGAGAGTTAAACTTGTTCATTACCTCATCATACCCAGGTTTCTTAGCTCTCCATTTTCCGAACTTTGATGCTAAACTTTTATCCTTTGCATAAACCAGCACGTACTCTACACTTTCAGAATAAAATGTTGAATCATTCTTTCTACCTTTTTCCCAAGTAATTTTTGATATCCTGTTCTCTTCATAAAAGACTGAATTCATTAAAGCTGTTAAATTATTTTCTTCATGCTCATCGATACTAACAAAAATAACTCCGTCATCACTTAATAAATTCCTAGCAATTCTTAATCTTGTATAAATCATAGTCATCCAATCACTATGAAATCGTCCGTTTGATTCTGTATTCTGAAAAAGTCTATTTCCTTCCTCATCAACCTGACCAGATTGCTCCAAATACTCTTCGGTTGGTTCTCTAAAGTTATCGTTATATATAAAGTCTTTGCCTGTATTATACGGGGGATCAATATATATCATTTTTATTTTATTCAGATATGATTCTTGTAATAGTTTTAGTACTTCGAGATTATCGCCTTCGATATAGAGGTTTTTAGTATTTTCCCAGTCAATACTATCTTGTACCACTGGTCTTAATGTCTTCTCAATAGAACTATTTGCATTAACAATTGCCTCTTTTTTCCCTGGCCAAGTTACTTGGTACCTCTCTTTTTCTCCTTCAACAAGGAAATGAGACAACTCCTGCTTCAATAATTCAAAGTCGATCGCTCGTCTGATTCCCCCTTGATTATCTCTTGACTCTGTAATTACACTTGGGAACAATTCCGCAATTTTATCAATATTGTCTTGAGTCAAATCAGCAGACCTCATTGTTAGCTTATTCATTTTACAATTGAACCTCCGTTACTTAGTTAAAAAGTTGATTGAGTTCTTTGCGTTTCTGTTGCAAGTCCATATTCAACGCAACCTTGCGATTGAATTGTTTTTCGATACGAATTTTAGCTTCTAATCGCTGGCATTCAAGCGTCAGCTTATCTATGCGAGCTTGTCGCTCCAGAATGGCTGTAAGCTCGATTTCCGGGTTCGAATTGATCGGTAGAAGTTGACGAATGATGTTCTCGTAGACAGCCTTTAGATCAAGTCCTTGAATGATGTCCAACTTCAATTCTTCTACAGGCTGCCATTCCGATTCGTGATAGGAACGTACAATGGAGCGGTTATCATCGGTCTGATTTCGCTCCTTGTAGGCGATAGCAAGCTTTACCTGATCTTCGTAAATAATGACGTGCAGAATAGGGTAAGGAATCGCCTTGTCGATGCTCCGCAACAAATCAAGTGAGTAGGTTCGCTCTTTCAAGTGAACTTCAAACACCTGAACTTCCTCAATGTCATCTTTCGGTTCGAGACGAATCGTCTCTTTGGATAGTTTGTGCTTCCAGATGATCGACTCGACTTGCTCAGTAAACAGTTCCTTTAGATGTTGATTGGCGTGAAGCTTCTCATAAAATTTGTTCTTCGGTATTTTGCGATTCACAAGTGTGCTTGATGGTAGCTTGAACATCATGCACTCACCTGCCGGATGACAACAAAAGTAATGAGTTCAAAATCTTCAAGACCTTTGACGGAATCGACTAAAGCCGTTGTGCCTCCCGAACTGAACAAGCTATCCAGATCGCCTTCTTCCTTCACCTGAACAATGGAGCGGATCGCTTCCTCAAGCAGCATGGAATAGGCATCCATCTTCCTACCGTCTTTCGTCGCTTGATTGAAGCTGCGACATGCTTCCAAGACAGGTTCAGATTTTCCTCTGCACAGGGCACGCAGAACATCGAGTGTCTTCTTGACATCCATATGATTGGTGACGACTTCACCATCGTCACTCAAGTAAACTAGGTAGAAAGGATGCAAGCGATTCTGCTTGTCCGGGTTCAGTTCTTCATTCACATTGCGAAGAACGAATATGACGCCGGGCTGTACTCCATTATCTTCATCAGCAGAAACAACAGCATGCAGTCCGCTAGGAACGGTATCCAGTTCGCCATTCTCTTTGACGTAGTTCACCAAATCCATGCGGAAATCATTAAGACCTAAATCCGTTATGGATACTCCGGTATTCATGTCATCCAGATCGACAACTTCCTTCTGCAAGCGATTAAGCTGCTGCTTCCGGTATTCCAGATCGCTGGACTGATTAAACAGAACATTGTCGTCGCCAGTTGCTGTCATATCCATGATGACCATGCGATTCTCGACCCGTTCTTTCAATTGAATGTACTCGTCCAGCGTCATGTTGGGCCAGAAATTCACAAGCTGAATGGATTTGTTTTGGGAGCCGATCCGATCAACTCGTCCAAACCGCTGGATGATTCGTACCGGATTCCAGTGAATATCATAATTGATGAGAAAATCGCAATCCTGCAAGTTTTGCCCCTCGGAGATGCAATCGGACGCGATGAGCAAATCAATTTGGCCATCTACATCTGGCATAGTCAGCTTCTTCTCCTTGGATCGCGGTGAGAAACAGGTGAGCAATGTGCTGATATCGTTCCTCAGACCAGCGGTGTTCTTATTCTCATCGCTGCCGACAACCTTAGCTGTATCAATGTTGTATTTTGCCTTCATGTATTCTGATAAATGAGTATACAAGTATGCCGCGGTATCCGTAAATGCACTAAAGATAATCACTTTACGATTGCCCGGATTAATTGGCTGCCCGATTTTGGTATCGATAGCCTGTTTCAAGGCGTTCAGCTTCTCATCGTGCCCAGGTGTTACTTTCTGCATTTCCTCATGCAGGGAAGATAGAATATTGTGGTCGTTCATTAAATCTTCTTTCCATCTCAGTATGTCCATATCAGAAAGGTTAATTTTTATCGTATTCCCAATAGTAAAGTCATCATCCAGCCAGTCATCATCATCGAGACTGGCATCTTCGATCTCGGTGTATCCAACTGTATCTGACCTTCCGCTTTGTTCAAAAGCTTCAATTCTCTCCAATGTCTGACCCAGTTTGGATATAATCTTGGAGAGCGTCAACCGGAAAGATTCCACGGAACTCTCCAATCGTTTAAGCAAGTTAATCCTCATTAAGAGCTGCAAGCTGCCTTCTCGATCTAATTGCTTAAAGCTCCCGCTTCCGCCCTTTACGCTCGTATCGTACATCTCCTCATACAACCTCAAGCGGCTCGGTTGAATGTACTTGAAAGGAGCATAGATACCGAGGTTGATTCTGGACAACTCCGTGAATATATCATTGTACCCGATAACATCCGTTCTGTCTGTTAAATCACAGAACTTGGATAAAGGCGGAAGACGCTTAGGAAATTCGCCAATTTCCTCCGCATTGTAATACTTCTGAATGTGCTTGCGTGAACGAGCGATAGTCAGGCTATCCAAGAGTTCAAAAAAGTCAAAGTCGAGCATTCCAAGGAGCGTCTCGGTTGTTCGATCAGCGGCATCCAGCTTAGACCACTGATTAAAAGCAGACTGAGCCCGTTTGAAAATATCATTGATGCCTCTGTCAGTACCCAGCTTGTTGTTGATTTCTTCAGGATTTCCTTCGTAAGCCAGAGCAAGCTGGTTGCGAAGATCCATAAACTTGTTGTTCACCGGGGTTGCCGACAGCATCAGTACCTTCGTCTTGACGCCGCTCTTTAGCACTTTCCGCATCAGCTTCTGATATCGGGTCTCTTTGTCCTTCTTCGCTTCGTTATTGCGGAAGTTGTGTGATTCGTCGATGACGAGCAGGTCATAGTTGCCCCAGTTCAATCTGTCGAGCGGAATATCATTAGACTTACCTCTCTCACGAGAAATGTCCGTATGGTAGAGCACGTCGTATCGCAGGCGGTCGGCGTACAAGATGTTGTTGGTCACGTTCTGTTTGTATGTGAGCCAGTTATCGCCAAGCTTCTTGGGACATAGCAACAAGACCGACTTGTTGCGAAGTTCGTAGTATTTGATTATCCCGAGGGCAGAAAATGTTTTACCGAGACCGACACTATCTGCAAGAATACAGCCATTATATTTTTCAAGCTTATTAATGGCACCTAGTACGGCATCCTTTTGGAAGTGGTAAAGACGTTTCCAAATTTCTGTATCTTTAAATCCAGTTGCTTCGTTTGGCAGTATATCTTCAGTGATATCTGACAAGAATTCAATAAAGATGTTGTAAAGAATGACGTAGTATATAAACTCAGGGGAGTTTTCTTTATAGACAGATGAGATGTGTTCAGCTACTTGATCCGTCACATCTTCAAGCTTACTTTTGTCGTTCCATAACTGATTGAACAAGTCGAAATACATTTTGGTGAATGGAGCTTCCGTAAATTTGTTGACCATCTTGGACAGAGCATTGCCTTTCTCATAACCAAGATCAACAGTCGTAAAGCCATCCATCGGCATGTACGTGGTTGTACTATCGGATGCTTTCAAGTTCAACATTCCTTGCATGGCACCAGAAGTGCAGTTAGACTTGAAAGTAACCTTCTGACGTATCCAGTCGCCGCATTCTTTTGCAATTGATTTCAATGTCATTTCGTTCCTGAGCCGTAGTTCAAACTCTGTTCCGTATAAACTCTTCTCGCGGCTCCGCTTAGGTATGTAGAACTCGCGTTTTTCCTTATTAAAGCTATCAGCAACAAATGCAGGAGAAGTGAAGATGAAGCGTACTTCATCAACTTGATTCAATTCTTTCATTAAGGCTTCGTATGCATATATTGAAAAACATAATGCTGCTATGGACAGCTTTGATCCTTTTTTAATGGAGTGTTTGAGATCGTCTCCAAGGAGTTTATCGATATTATTTATTACCTCCATAATCAACCTCTCTTCCTTGCAGCTACTACACCTATATTAATTTAACATTATACTCCTAAATTCCTGTGGGAGTGGGTCTATTAACCTAATTTATAATGAAAGTGTCTTGATTTCAGCAGAAAATCTACCGCAATCATCTATCCTTGAAAAGAGGAGCTTATTATGAAATTTACAATATACACTATCAGCGAGAAGATAGATAAATTCTACCTTGAAGCCATAAAGGAGTATGAAAAGAGGCTGAGTCGATACTGCACAGTCAAGCTGGTTCATCTTAAAAGAGAAGATCAGCTTGAAAAGAAATTAAACAACAACAGTTACAGACTACATTTAATAAATAACACCGAGCATTCTATATCATCCGAGGAACTTGCGTCAAAAATCAATGGCTTGGGGGTGTCTGGAATATCAGATATCTCTATTATTATAGGATCAGTAACTGCTCCATGCGATAGTACTCTGACACTGAGTCCAATGGATATGGACTCAGGGCTTAAAACTACGATTCTATTCGAGCAGCTCTATCGGGCATTTCGCATCATAAACAACCATCCTTACCATAAATAAAAACAGCGTAATTATTTTTGCTTTAAAAAAGAGAGCAGCGGTTTACACCAGTCTGCCCCCATGATAATGATTGATATTTAAGGTGAAGACATGAACTTAGTAAGCATTACCTCTGCTGGACGATCTGCTAATTTGACTTCAAGGCTTATCATTTAGCTCCACGAGGTGTTTCAAGAAGTACGCACCGCCTGCATTTTCCCATGCGAAATTATAATCATTTAGCAAAGCAATTGGATCACCGTATGGCTTTGTCGTACGATATTCCAACAAGTGACCTGTTTTGTACATAGCACCATGCCGAAAGTCGAAATCTGCAGTATCCATGGAGTACTGTTCCTTACTAACGTAATGAATGTGATCAGTAGCTATAAATAACAATCCAAAATTATACTGCTTTGAATACACATAGTCCTCAAGGTTCTGCAAGTCCCTGTAGACATCATAGCGATTGTTAGGCTCACGCATATTGACTTTCTGAAAGAACTTCAGCTCAATCGCACACCGGGTAGTAGTAGAAAGATTTTTCATTTCCAGCACGATATCAATTTTGGCCTTTTTTGAACCACTTTTATTGAGTGTTACAACCGACAAATACGGTGTTTCCAGCTTGATTGCAAATGTGTCTTCGGGAGAAAACTGCATGAGTTCGCCAATAGTTTTTAGAATGTACGCAAAGTGAAGTTGGAATGATGCCTCATTTTCAATAACAATTCTCCCTTTTCCAACCTGACCTAATAGCACATCATAACTTGTTTGAATGATTCGTTTCAAAGTTTGATCTTGATTCAGGTGCGTTAATACATGCTCTGGTACAATCTCACTGTGCATCGGTACCCTCCTAACAAGCTATCTGTATTTCCTGTTATAAAATTCATTGGGCGTTGAAGCAGTAAAACGATAACCTTCAACTCTCTACCGTCCAACAAGGAATAATTCTTGATAAAGTATCCTGTTACCCACGCTTTCAATCAATAATAGGCTTTATTGACGGTAGATCAATATTCTATATATCGTCAAAATAAATCATTTGTTACGTAGCATTGGCAAAAAGTCTGAATTCCCTCTACAAGCTTAAGATTTTGGGGGTCTGTCAATAATTTTGTGTAAACTCTTTTAAGCACAGATTCCCCCGAGGGGGAAGTCGCGAATCTAACGCAAGTGTTGACCGACCCGGTCTGGGAAAAATACCGAAAGCTGGAGCAGCATTTGGCCCCAGTTTTGGACACGTCCAGTCCATTTTCGAGTGACATCGACGGTGGCCAGATAGAGCATTTTTAGCAGAGCTTCATCGGTAGGAAAGATGCTCTTTCCTTTGGTTACTTTACGAAGCTGACGGTGGTAACTCTCAATCATATTGGTGGTGTAAATCAGTTTACGTATCTCAGGCGGGTACTTGAAAAAAGTAGCAAGTTCGTCCCAATTCGTCCGCCACGAACGGATAATGAGGGGATATTTCGCCCCCCAGACTTCCTCAAAACGGTCGAGTTCAAGCAAGGCACCTTCCTCGGTAGCTGCCTTGTATATAGGCTTTAAGTCGGCGGTCACCTTCTTAATATCCTTGTAAGACACGTACCGTGTAGAGCTGCGGATTTGGTGAATAATACACTTCTGGATTTCAGTTTGGGGATAGCAGGCCGCAATCGCTTGAGAGAACCCGGACAGGTTATCCACGCAGATAATGAGAATGTCCCCCACTCCACGATTCTTGAGTTCATTCAGCACGCTGAGCCAGAACTTGGAGGACTCGTTCTCACCAATCCACATGCCCAGCACGTCTTTGTTTCCGTCCAGATCAATGCCAATGACCATGTAGGCAGCCTTGTTGATAATGGCCCCGTCTTGCTTGACTTTGAAGTGGATCGCATCCAGATAGACAACAGCGTAAACGCCTTGCAGAGGCCGATTCTGCCATTCTTTAATGAGAGGAACAATCTTATTTGTGACATTGGAAATGAGCGTAGGCGACACCTCAATGCCATACATCTGCCCCAGGTGATCCTGAATTTCTCGGGTACTAATCCCTTTGGCGTACAGAGCGATGATTTGCTCTTCGATGCCGGTTACGTTCGACTGATGCTTCTTGACGACAAGTGGCTCAAACTCACCCAGACGGTCACGAGGGATAGCGATTTCCTGTTCCCCGTACTCACTGACAACCGTTTTACGGCTCTTTCCGTTACGGCTGTTTGGCGTGAGCTTCGCCTTCACTTCATGCTTTCCGTAGCCTAAATGAGTGTCCATTTCGGCTTCCAGCATCTCCTGAATCGTCTCCGCAAATAGCTCTTTTAGAGCATTCTGCGCATCCTGTGCGCTTACCAAGTTGTTTTCCTTAATAAATTCCCGTAACTGTTGTTTTGTCCAAAGTCCCATGTGTTCTCCCCAACCTTTCTCTTACTTCCATTTTAATGGGTTTGAGAGTTTACACAATATATTTTACAGACTCCAATAGAACGTCTTGGGTTTCCCGCCGTCTCCTCGCCTTTTTGACCGTATCTAACACCAGCTTTAAATCGTTCTTAGGGCTAATTTGGTACGCTACAATTTCATTATTAAAGAGATCTTTAATCGCTGAGAGGTAGAGTCTTTGCCCCTTAAAGATCAGATAGGTAATATCCGTGACCCACTTTTGGTTCGGCAGGTCTGCGTTAAACTCTCTGTTCAAGTGATTCTCAGAGATGACGTAAGCCTCTTTCTTGCCGTAGTAAGGTCTTTTCCTCCGAATGACTGCCTGAATCCCCAGCTCACCCATAAGCCGCTGCACACGCTTGTGGTTCATGTGGATGGCATAGCTCCGCTTCAGCCAAATCTTCACTCTGCGGTATCCGTAAATGCCTTTGAGTTTCTCATAACATTCGACTATTTTAAGTTTCATGGCTTCATCTTCGCGTTGCTTTGGTGAAACAAATGTTTGCCGGTTCATCCATTTGTAAAATCCACTTCTAGATACCCCAGCTAACTTACATAATAGGATGAGGCTATATTTCTTCTGCAGCAGCTCCTTAATCACCTCGAATTTTTTGCTGCTCGGTACTGCCTCCATTCCTCCTTTCACATCTGTAAGAGCTTTTTTAGCATTTCATTTTCCGCTTCAAGGCGCTTAAGCTTGACCTCTGGGTCTTCGGGACGTGTTCGGGGTCTGCCCATGCCTAGTCCTTTCGCTTTACCCCGTTTTTCTTCAAGTCCCTTCAATCCCTCCGCCTCAAAATGCCTCACCCATCGCCGAACTAAGGACTCGTTTATTCCCATTTCTCGTGCTACATTTTTATATCCAAGGCCCTTTTTGAGATAAAGGTCAACTGTTTTTTTCTTAAACTTCTCATCGTATGTTTTTCTCATTTCGCCCATAAAAAAATCCCCTCCATAGTAGACAGATTAATCGGCTTGCTTTTTTCTGTCTACTATAAGGGGATCATATCAGATCGCCCTGTCCTTCTTTACTTTAACTAAATTTTTCTATTATATATTCTAACTGTAATTGGAGCGACAATCATAATAAGGAGTATGCCGATAAAGATGGTCATTGATGCGCTTGAAGTGAACTCTCCATGATTAGCTAAATCTTTAAAGGCCGTGACCAAATAAGTAATAGGATTATGTTCAGCTACGCTCTGCAAAAAATGGGGCAACGTATCAATAGGCACGAAGGCGTTGGATAGGAACGACATCATCATGGTGACCATTGTCGAAATACTAGAGATCGTTGCTGCGGATTTGGATAGCAGACCAATCAATGCAAACACCCAACTGATTGCGCATGCGCCGAATATGGCCAAAAGCGAAGCGACGATCAACCACCCAAACCCGGCTTCCGGACGCCATCCAAGAATGAAGCCCGTACCGATCGAGAAAAAAGCCGCCGCGACATATCGTAAAATATCTGATGCAACTAAACCAGCCAGTGGAGCAATCCGGACAACGGGTAATGATTTAAACCGATCAAAAACGCCAGTATCCAAATCTTCCCTTAATTGCGTGCCCGTTGCCGCTGACGACATGACCAGTGTTTGAATTAGAATTCCCGGCACGATGATTGGCAAGTATCCTTGTACACCTCCAGCAATCGCACCTCCGAACAGATAAGAAAAGACGATCATGAAGAAAATAGGTATTACAGTTACATCGATCAATTTATCGGGATTATGTTTGATTTTCAGGATATTTCTTTTTGCCATTACAACAATATCATACAGAGCGCTCTTTAAGTTGTTTTGTTTACTTACCATGGATTCCATGGTTATCCCCCCTAATTATTTAGTTAGTTCCAAAAACACCTCATCAAGCGTCGGTTTTCTAACTGAAAACTCTTTGATTTCTATATCTTGCTGAGTTAAATCTAATAGTAACCTCGTCATCACTTTCGTGTCTGCCAGCTTAACGGTCAATTTGGTTCCTTCGGGTGAAATCATGGCCTCCTGAGCGATTTCAGCCTTGATTAGTCCTTTGGCTCTTTCGGCATCCCTCATATGCTCCAGAATAATTTCAAAATGGGTATCGCTTAACAAAGACTTCAATTCATTCGGCGTTCCCTGAGAAATGATTCTTCCATGATTAATTATCGCTAGTCGATCTGCTAGTTGATCCGCTTCCTCCAAATACTGAGTTGTCAGCAAGATTGTTGCCCCATCGCTTGCCAAGTTGCGGATCACCTCCCACATCTCTCCTCGTGTGCGTGGGTCTAAGCCCGTTGTCGGTTCATCAAGAAAAATGAGTGGGGGCTTCACGATTAAACTCACCGATAAATCCAACCGTCTACGCATCCCGCCCGAAAATTCACGAATCGGTCGATCCTTTGCCTCGGTTAATGAAAACTGGTTGAGAAGTTCAAGAGCCCTCGCTTTGGATTGACTCGCTGATAAACCATTCAATTGCCCAAAGAGCTTCAAGTTTTCCATCGCGGTCAATTCCTCATCAACAGTTGCATATTGGCCCGTCAAGCCAATCAAGCTTCGAACCTTTCGAGCATCTTTGGTGACGTCTTTGCCAAAAATCATTCCTTTGCCTTTTGACACTTTAGTAATCGTTGCAAGCATTCGTAAGAAAGTTGTTTTTCCTGCACCATTCGGACCCAGAATACCGAAGATCTCTCCTTTCTTAATATCCAAAGAAATACCATCGACTGCTCGCTTGTTAGGAAATTCTTTAACGATCTCTTTAGTTGAAACGGCCAGATCTGTCATTTTGTTTTCCCCTTTGCACATTTAGTAAGGTTACCTGATTAATAATATAAGGTACCCTGATTAAATTGTCAACAGCATGATTTGAATTACTTCGGTGACCTGATAAAATAGAAGGGTACAGAGAACAAATAAGGGGAAATGATTGTGGACGAAAAACAATTAAACGTCGATATAACCACGAATTTTATGAAATATAATGATTTACTTACGGCGTTCTTAAAAGAAAATATACTTAAAGGCGGCAGCATGTTTACCTCTTTAAATCGAGGGCAAGGGAAAATATTGAGTATCCTTCAGCAGACACCAAGTATTTCCCAAAAGGAATTAGTCAATCAATTGGATATGCGCCCGCAATCTGCTTCTGAAATGATTAAAAAGCTAGAGAAAAAGGGATTTATCGAGCGTTATAAATCTGAAGAGGATCAACGCGTGATGATGATTACGCTAACTAAAGCCGGCAAAGTAGTTTTAAATCAAACCGGAGATTTTCAGCCTGTATTTTTAAATGTTCTAACGATGGATGAAAAACAACAATTTAATCGAATTCTCGAAAAACTTGTATCCGAAATTGAACCCGAAGTCGCGAAATTTCGAAGCAAGCAATAGGGGCGTCATCTATAGATGCCGAAGGTGGTTACTAGCTGCACGCCTGAATTTCCGGAGAAGGTAGGTTGCGAAAATCAAAGGGGAGCCGTCCCTAAGTCGATGATTTGGGGACGGCTCCCTTTACTGTTTACCTCACTTTTCGCTTGCTATTAATTTTTTTTGGGACAATCCAACGTATTGCAGCGAGTGAATTTCGCCCTACTAATGATACGGTTCACCGCAATCAATCTCCACTGCGAAAAAGTCCGTTTCACCAGTAACTCCAACATCTGATATCTCTCTCTAGTCTCCCACAAAAAAAGAACCCGATCAGCCACCGGCTTCTCGGGTCCCTCATATCTTACTTCGCTTTGCGTTTCAGCATGGCCAGGCCATTGACCGGCAGTTCCAGCTCAGCGGGTGCCTCTGCGCCGGATTCCAGATCGGTATAACCGCGTCCGTCCAGCTGGACTGTCTGTACATCACCGCTGAAATTCTGCACGAAAATATACTCATGCTCGCCGTCTGTGCGCAGCTGTGCAGTTACTCCCACAGGCAGATCAGACTCCAGGGTACGGGTAATACCCGCTTTTGCTGTAATCGCTGCATATAGCTCCACGTAGAACGACAGATCCTTTACGCGCGTAGCCAGATGATACGCCTCACCTGCGCCAAGCTTGTTCACCGTGAGCGCCGGACGACCGGCATAGAAGTCGCTGCGGTAATGGCCTAGCGCCTCTGCACCTTCCAGATGAATCAGCTCCGCAATTTCATGTGCATCGTAGTCACCGGACAGATTCAGAACATTCCCGCTTTCCAGCACCAGACCATTGAGATCGCGGCTATGCAGCCCTTCGGTCTCTTCAGCCCAGATCCCCAGTGTCTTGCGCAGCGGGCCTGGGAAGCCTCCGAGATGACAAAGATCGGTCTCACCGACAACTCCTGACCAGTAGGTAGCCAGGAATGTACCGCCCTGCTCTACATATTGTTCAATCCGCTGCCCGTTCTCTTCACTGATCAGATAGAGCATCGGTGCGATTACCAGCTTATAGCGGGATAGATCATCCCCCGAGCCGATCAAATCGACCGCAATACCCTGCTCCCACAGCGCACGATAATGCTGCAGTACAGTCTCTTCATATTTCAGGCCCGAATTGCGGATACCCTGGGCATCCTTGACCGCCCAGCGGTTATCCCAGTCATACAGGATGGCCGTCTCGGCAGGTGTCGAAGTACCGACTACTTCAGTTAAACCGGCCAGAATCTGACCCACTTCGGCCACATCCTTGAACACCCGGGTCTCGCCATGACCGCTGTGATCGAGTACGGCACCGTGGAACTTCTCACTGGAGCCGCGGCTTTTGCGCCACTGGAAGTACTGCACGGAATCTGAACCATGCGCAACCGCCTGCAGGGATGACAGCTTGTGCATACCCGGCCGCTTCAGCTTGCTCACCGACTGCCAGTTCGTCAGTGATGGCGTGCTCTCCATGAGCAGGAACGGCTTATGTTTGAAGCTGCGGAACAGATCATGATGCATCGCTGTCCAGGCGGCCAGGCGGGCATCGTCGCCGTCCTCGGTGTAGCCCCAGTCCGGATAGGCATCCCAGGAGACCACATCCAGAATTTTGGCCAGTTCACGGTAATCAATTCCGTCGATCATGTGCATATTGGTTGTAACCGGCAGATCCGGGTTGTAGTCCCGTACGGAGTCAATTTCATGCCGGCAGAAATCAATCGTCCGCTCGCTGACAAACCGGCGCCAGTCAAGGTTCAGGCCGTGTACCTGAGTCTCACCGTGCGGAGCCGGGGAATCAATCTGCTCCCATGAAGTGTACGTATGGCTCCAGAAGGTTGCCCACCAGGCATGGTTAAGCTCATCGAGGCTGCCTTTATATTTGACCTTCAGCCATTCCCTGAACGCATTCTGGCAGAGATCACAGTGGCATTCGCCGCCGAACTCATTGGAAATATGCCAGCCGATGACCGCCGGATGATTCGCATAACGCTCGGCCAGCTTGGCGTTGATCAACGCTGTCTTTTCCCGGTAGACCGGTGAAGTGTAGCAGTGGTTATGACGGAAGCCATGCAGATTGCGGACACGGTTCCGTTCGACACGCAGTACCTCAGGATATTTCTCCGACATCCAGGCCGGACGTGCACCGCTTGGAGTCGCCAGGAAGGCATAGATGCCGTTCTCTGCAAAGGAATTCAGTACATTATCCAGCCACTCGAACGTGAACACGCCTTCTTCGGGCTCCAGTGACACCCAGGAGAAAATACCAACAGACATCACATTACAGCCTGCCAGCTTCATTAGCCGGATGTCCTCGCGGAGAACTTCCGGGTATCTTAGCCATTGCTCAGGATTATAGTCGGCTCCGTGCAGCATCACGGGAACCTTGCTGCTGAATGCAGGGGATTTGAGACTCATAATTGGTTATTCATCCTCTCATTATCTTCCATGTTAGGATGGGAATTTTCTCTGATAGATATCATTCAGAGGTCCTGTCCATTTCACGGATATTCATTTATACTATTTATAATATAGGATAAAGGTTTCCTAGCTGTAGGAATAATCTCGCGATTACATAGTACAAAATGAATATGAGGTGAATATTATGCTGCCCTTCTCCCTGGTGGAGCTGCCCCGCAATTCTGATGAATTCCCGCTCTATCCCTACTCGGTCGGCCGCCACATCCAGTACCATCACGTCCGTCCTTCCGGGTTCCCTGTGCATCAGATTTTCCTGATCCGCAGCGGCAGCGGGCTGTTCCGCGACCTTACTGACGGCACCGAGACACTGCTGACCCCCGGCATGGTCTTTGCCTATCCGCCAGACCGGGGGCATGAATATTATCCTCTGTCCCACGAGCCTTGGATTGTCGGGTTTATCGGCTTACTGGGCAGCCAGTCGGGATCTGTGCTTGAGGGGCTGCGCCTGCTGCCCTCCGAGCCCTTTCTTACCGGACGTTTCGAAGAATGCTGGGAGGCCATCGCGGAAATCTGGCATACCGTGGACAAGCATAATGCCGCACGTCTGGATGAGCAGACCATGCAGGAGCTGTCTGTCACGCTGTACAGGCTAGTGCTGATGCTGCGGCGCAGTGAGCCGGGCGACAATCATGCTAACCGTCCGGAGGCCGAAACGGTCCGTAACGAGGCACTGCAAAAGGCCGTCCGCCTGATCAACGAGCATTTTACCGAACCGCTGCTGATTGCCAATCTTGCTGCCGCCGTAGGGTATTCCGTGCAGCATTTCCAGCGCCTGTTCCTGCAGGAATACGGTGTCACTCCGCATAAATATCTGCAGAACCTGCGGCTGCAGCGCGCGCTGCAGATGATTACCGAAAGCCCGCAGCGGCCGGTACAGGATCTCGCACTGAACGTCGGCATGGAGACCAATTATTTTATCCGTGTTTTCCGTAAGACTTACGGTTGTACACCGGGTGTCATGCGCAGCAGGCTTAGTGGTGAGCGGGATATTCCTTTAACGTAGTTTATCAGGAAATTAATGTATCGCCACTGGCTTTATCAGGGTGTTTAGACGCATTCAGCAGCACCACACCGCCGATAATTGCGGCAATCCCGATAAAGGATACGACCGTAAAAGGATCGCCCCAGATGAGCACCCCGATCAGTGCAGTGACTGCGGTGCCAACGCCTGACCATACCGCATATGCGAAGCTTAACGGAATGACTTTTAGACTCATCGATAAGAAATAAAAAGATAAACCCATCCCCATAATCACGCCTATGCCAGGCAGCAGATTGGTAAAGCCATCCGATAATTTAAGCATCGTTGTACCGAATATTTCGCAGCAAATGGCCAGCGCCAGGTAGATATAACTTTTCATACGGTACTTCCCCCTCCCCTGCCGTTAATGAGTGCCGCCGGAAGCAAGCTTCAAAGTAATCACACCGCCGATAATCAGCAGCAATCCGAGTATTTTTTTGATATTCATCCGCTCTTTGTAGACGAATACCCCCACCATTGCCGTTAACGCCGTACCGACCCCGGACCAGATGGCATAGGCGGTGCCGAGAGAAATCGACTGGAGTGCCAGGGATAAGAAATAGAAGGCTGACCCCAGACCCGCCAGTACACCCAGGGAGGGAAACAGCCTTTTGAATCCGTTGGATAATTTGAGCAGCGAACTGCCGCAGACCTCAGAGACAATGGCAATAGCCAACCATACAAAAGGGTTCACAATCCTTTTCCTCCTAATTCGTCATTTTCAGCAGCTCCTGAATGACTTTTTCGCGCAGCTCTGCGTCCAGATTCCCCAAGGAGAACATTTCGGAGAACCAGAGGCCGTCAGCAGCCAATCTTACAATGGTGGACCGCACAGGGTCGATCCCGTCATTCTCGATATCTTTTTGCCACAGCGCATACTGTTCCTGCAGTTTTCCGAGCAGCTCCGGCTTGCTGAAAAGTGACGCGGTAAGCGCGGTGCTGATCCCGCTCTCCTCCTGAATATCAAAAGCTACCGATTCCGTGTACGCCCTGCTCCACTTTCCCTTATCTTCAAAAGCATTTGCGGCTCGATCCTGAACATCGGCGACAAAACAATCCGTCAGTTCTTCGACTAACCCTTGAATTAAAGCATTTTTATTCGGAAAATGATGAAGCAGTCCGCCTTTGCTCACGCCCGCTTCCTTAGCCACCGCTTCGAGGGTAAGCTTCTCTACCCCCTGGCTCCTAATGACGGATGAAGCGGCTGTCAAAATAACAGACCGTTTCGAATTGCTGTTCATCTGCATCACCTCTGTATTTAGTATACCGTCCGGACGGTTTTGAAGTCAAAATAAATCACTGCTGAGTACATGAAAAAAAGTCGGCTGCCTTCCGGGCCTTAAGCTTCCAAGGTCCGGCGGACAGCCGACTTATATTGGTATATCATGCTACGGCTTCTTAACGTGCTACACCGCCGCAAACTGGCTGTTGTACAGCTTGGCGTAGTGTCCGCCGCTGGCGAGCAGCCCTTCATGCGTTCCACTCTCGACAATGTCCCCATCCTTCATATAAAGGATAATATCCGACTCGCGGATCGTGGACAGCCGGTGGGCAATTACGAAGCTGGTCCGGCCGGAGATCATCTTAAGAAAAGCCTTCTGGATGCGGATTTCGGTCAGCGTATCAATGCTGCTGGTCGCTTCATCCAGAATCAGCATCGGCGGGTCAACCAGCATGACGCGGGCGATGGTGAGCAGCTGCTTCTGCCCCTGCGACAGATTGTCGCCGGAGCCGCTGATCTTCGTATCGTAGCCGTCAGGCAGACGCTTAATGAAGCTGTGCGCATTCGCTGCCTTGGCGGCAGCGATCACTTCGTCCTCTGTCGCCTCCGGCTTGCCGTAAGCGATATTATCACGGATCGAACCGCCGAACAGCCATGTATCCTGCAGCACCATCCCGAAGTTCTGCCGCAGGCTGTCGCGGGTGATCGTTCGGATATCTACGCCGTCAATCCGGATGCTTCCGCTATCCACATCATAGAAGCGCATCAGCAGGTTGACGAGCGTTGTCTTCCCTGCCCCCGTCTGCCCGACGATCGCCACCCGCGTTCCCGGCTTCACTTCGAGGCTGAAGCTGCGGATCAGCGGGCGTTCCGGTATATACGCAAAGCTGACCTTATCGAAGGTGATCGTCCCTTGGCTGATGCCAAGGACATGAGCGTCTGCAGCATCCGGAGTTTCCGGCGCCAGGTCCAGAATCCTGAAGATCCGCTGTGCTGAGGCCGTAGCCGACTGCAGCTGGGTAATCACGCCGGTAATCTCATTGAACGGCTTCGCGAACAGGCTCGAGTAGATCAGAAAGCTCGACAGATCCCCCACTGTAAAATGCCCGCCGATAACCAGCGCACTGCCGATCATGGCAATGACTGAAAAAGTAATATTATTGACCAGCCGGGTTGTCGGGTTGGCCAGCGAACCATAGAACTGGGATTTCACACCGGTCTGGTACAGTTCGTTGTTGCGTTCCGAGAACCGCGCGAACGAGCGGTCCTCATAATGGTAAGCTTGCACCACTTTTTGCCCGCCGATGATTTCCTCAACGTAGCCGTTCAGCCCGCCGAGGATTTTGGCCTGCTCACGGAACAGACGCTGAGAGCGTGTAGTGATGAAGCGGGCGACAAAATAAGTCGCGGGTGCTGACAGCAGCACCACCACCGTCATGACCGGACTGATATAAAGCATTAGCCCAATTGCTCCGGCGATGGTGACAATGCCCGTCAGCAGCGTGGAGAAGCCCTGCAGCAGGCCATCAGAAACGGCATCCATATCATTAACAAAACGGCTGATGCTGTCCCCCTGCGGATGATTGTCATGGAATTTCAGCGGGAGAGTATCCAGCTTATCGAATAAGTCGCGGCGCAAATCATAAACCGTTTTATACGCTATTTTGTTTGTGTAATAGGTGAGCAGCCAGCCGAAGAAGCTGCCGGCAATATAAACCGCGGCCAATAGCAGCAGCAGGCGGAGGATGGCCGGAAAATCCACATGGTCCGGTCCGATCATCTGATCGACCGCCCGGCCGATCAGGAGCGGACCGATCAGGCTGGCAATCACACTCAAAATGGCGCAGAATCCTGCGGAAATGGCGATTCCCCGGTAATGTCTCGTATAATTCAACAGTCTCTTCCACGTATCCGTAGTGTTCATTGTGCCACCTCCCTGCTGGACAGCTGCGATTCACAGATTTCCCGGTAGACGCCGCAGTTCGCCAGCAGCTCCCGGTGAGTGCCAGTTCCGGCAATCCGGCCTTCATCGAAGACGATGATCATATCCGCCTGCTGCACGGTGCTGACCCGCTGGGATACCAGCAGCACCGTCATTTCCCGGCTGTGAATCTTAAGCGCCTTACGTAAGGCGGCGTCAGTGGCGAAGTCGAGCGCACTGGAGGAATCATCGAGAATCAGGATCGGCGGCCGGCCGACAACCGCACGGGCGATCGTCAGACGCTGCTTCTGCCCTCCTGATAGATTCAAACCGCCGCGGGCCACCGGTGTATCCAGCCCTTCCGGCAGTTTGCGGATAAATTCATCCGCCTGGGCTACGGCAGCAGCCTGCATAAGCTCCTCCCGTGAAGCCTCCTGCTTGCCCCAGCGGATATTCTCGGCGATCGTGCCTGTGAACAGCAGCGCCTTCTGCGGTACGATGCCGATCCGGCTCCGCAGCTGCTCCAGCGGGTAGTCTTTGACATTCACTCCCCCGACTTTGATCTCACCCTCTACCGCATCATAAAAACGTGGAATCAGATTGACAAAGGTCGATTTTCCCGAGCCTGTGCTGCCGATCAGACCGACCGTCTGACCGCGCTTGATGGAGACCGACACATCCTGGAGTGCAAGCTCTCCAGTGCTGTTATAGCCGAAGGAAACATGCTCGAAGGAGATCGCCGGGGCATCATATTCTCCTGATACAGCAGCGGTATTCCCTTCATCCGAAACCGAAGTGGCTGACGCCAGAACTTCACTTACCCGGTTCGCTGAAGAGGAAGCCTTGGTGAACAGGATAACCAGATTCGAGACAACAATCAGCGCCAGCAGAATCTGGGTCACATAGTTGATAAAAGCGATAATCTCACCCTGAGATAGCCGTCCGGCATCGATATGTCTGCCGCCTGACCAGAGGATGGCGATAATGGCCGCGTTCACGACCAGAGTCGTCATCGGACCGAGCCAGGCGGAGATCCGTCCGACCCGGATCGCGGTCGCGGTCAGATCATCCGATGCAGCATCAAAACGCTGCTTCTCCCGGCGTGACTCGGCAAAAGCGCGGATGACACGGATGCCGGACAGGTTCTCGCTGAGCACCAGCGCCAGATGATCCAGCTTCTGCTGATATTTGCGGTATAGCGGGGAGCTACGGGTGATGATGAAATACAGGATCACTCCAAACACCGGCGTTGCCGCTAGCAGAATAAGCGACAGCCGGAAATCCAGAATCATCGACATAATGATCGCTCCGATACAGATAAACGGCGCCCGGACAACCAGTCTGATCAGCATGGCTACTGCCAGCTGCAGCTGGTTCACATCATTCGTGATCCGGTTGATCAGCGAAGGTGTACCGAAGAGGTCCAGCTCTGCATAAGACAACGACGAGATATGCTTGAACATCTTGTTGCGGAGTGATGTGCCGAAGCCCTGGGATGCGCGGGCCGCATAATATTGGCACACCATCGAACAACCGAAGCCAAGCAGCGTCATTAACAGCATCAGTCCGCCCATCTTGTACACATAGGTACTGTCATTCTTACCGATCCCGTTATTAACGATCAGCGCGACAATCGTCGGCAGCAGCAGCTCCAGTATCGCCTCAAGCAGCTTGAAGATCGGCCCGAGAATAACCTCTTTTTTGTACGGTTTTAGAAAAACAGCCATTTTAAACATCATTACCTCACCAGCCTATACAATATGTAACCCCTATGAAATCGTGAAAAGACCCGTTATGATTATGTCATATCCGTTTGCATATTAATAATATTGGTTTCGTATCAATGCGATATGAATTGCATATATCAAACCCGGAGGTTTTCATATGGATATCAGACAGCTCAAATACTTTTTGACTATTGCCGAAGAAGGACAAATCACTTCGGCGGCAAGGAAGCTGCAAATGGCCCAGCCGCCGCTCAGCCAGCAGCTGAGGCTGCTGGAGGAAGAGCTCGGCGTGAAGCTCGTCGAGCGCGGTCCGCGCAGTGTACAGCTCACTGATGCCGGGGTGATCCTGCGCGGCCGGGCACAGCAGATCCTGGAGCTGGCAGACTCGACCACCCGGGAAATCAATGATTTCGTGAATGGGCTGCAGGGAACGCTCTCGGTTGGAACCGTCTCCTCTTCTGCCGCCACCCTGCTGCAGGACCGGCTCTTTGAATTCCACAAAATTTATTCCGGAGTCAAATTCGAGATCCATGAAGGCAATACGTATACGATTATTGACCTGCTGAATAAAGGAATCATTGAAGTAGGTATTGTCCGCACCCCGTTCAACAGCACCAGCCTAGAATGCGTGTATACAGCAGCTGAACCTATGATTGCCGTGATGACCGCTGATTATGACTGGACCGGCGGAGAAGGCTCCATCGACATCGGCGAACTGAAAAACAGGCCGCTGATCATTTACCGCCGCTTTGAGCAGCTGATCCGCGAAACCTGCCTGGAGCATGGCTTCAATCCTGATGTGTTCTGCATGAACGACGATGCCCGAACGACCCTTCTCTGGGCCAATGCCGGGCTTGGTGTCGGAATTATCCCGAGATCCGCCTTTTCGCTTGCCGACAACAGCAACCTGGTCCGTAAGGAAATCCGCAGTGATTCATTGAACACACGGGTAGCTGCTGTCTGGATGAAAGACAAATACCTCTCCTCCCTGGCCGCGAAGTTTATTGAAAACTTTCAGAAATAACAACAATATTAGAAACTAAATATTTGGAGGTGTTGGAAGTGAGACGCCAAAGATAAGCAGTTGATTTATTTTACTGATCCGCATGTCCATAAGTTTGAATTTCATACAGGGACTGTTAATTTCCTAATCAAACAAAACCCGCCCCGGCCAGCGCCGGAAGCGGGTTATTTCAGCTGCGCTCCGTTACAGGAATAACGTGCAGCTTACACCATGATTTTGCAAATATCGTTCGTGAACTCCACCGGATCATTGATCTGCAAGCCTTCGATCAGCAGCGCCTGGTTGTACAGCAGATTCGTGTATAGGCTCAGCTTCTCTTTGTCCCCTTCGGCAGCAGCCTTCAAGGATTTGAAGACGTCATGATTCACGTTAATTTCGAGCACCTTGTCCGCCTGCACCTCTTGGCCGTTCGGCATTGCTTTGAGGATTTTCTCCATCTCGATCGTCAGCTCACCTTCAGTGGACAGGCAGACCGGATGGGATTTCAGCCGCTTGGAGGCTTTGACTGCCTTCACTTTACCTGACAGGATGCCTTGCATCGCTTCGAACAAGCCCTTGTTCTCATTTTCTTCCTCTTCCGACGGTTTGTCCGCTGCATCCTCGATCCCAAGGTCCCCGCTGGAAACGTTTTTGAATTCTTTTTCCTTGTAGGACATGATCATCTTGATCGCAAATTCATCGATATCGTCAGTGAAATAGAGGATTTCATAGCCTTTATCCGAAACCATTTCCGTCTGCGGCAGCTTCTCGATCCGTTCCACCGATTCTCCGGAAGCGTAATAGATATACTTCTGGTCTTCCGGCATTCTCTCGATGTATTCAGCCAGCGTAACCTGTTTCTTCTCCTTGGAGGAGTAGAACATCAGCAGGTCCTGGAGGGTTTCTTTTTCCATGCCGTAGTCATTGTATACGCCGAACTTCAGCTGTCTGCCAAAAGATTTATAGAATGTCTCGTATTTCTCACGCTCGTCCTTCAGCAGGCTCAGAAGCTGGCTCTTGATCTTGCTCTTGATGTTCTTGGCGATCAGCGTCAGCTGGCGGTCATGCTGCAGCAGCTCGCGGGAGATGTTAAGCGAGAGGTCCTCGGAATCCACCATCCCTTTAACAAAACTGAAGTAGTCCGGCAGCAGGTCGCCGCATTTGTTCATGATCAGCACGCCATTGGAGTACAACTCCAGGCCTTTTTCATACTCTTTGGTGTAATAATCAAACGGCGTATTCTCCGGAATGAACAGGATCGCGTTATAGACCACAGCACCATCGGCACTGATATGGATATGCTTAAGCGGCTTGTCGAAGCCATAACGTTTCTCCGAGTAAAAGTTATTGTAGTCCTCGTCGGTCAGCTCATTCTTATTCTTGCGCCAGATCGGCACCATGCTGTTGACGGTTTGCTCTTCCCTGGTTTCCTCGAACTCTCCTTCACTGCCTTCCTTCGGCTTACTTCCGGTGATATCCATCTTGATCGGGAAACGGATGAAGTCGGAATATTTCTTAATGATTGATTTCAGGCGGTATTCTTCCAGAAACTCGTCATAGTTGTCTTCTTCGGTGCTCTCTTTGATCTTCAAAATAATGTCGGTACCGACAGTCTCCTTCTCAGCAGGCTCAATCGTATAACCGTCCGCACCTTGCGATTCCCATTTGTACGCCTGGTCACTGCCCAGTGCCTTACTGATCACGGTAACATCTTCAGCAACCATAAAGGCGGAGTAGAAGCCCACCCCGAACTGTCCGATGATGTTGTGGCCGTCCTTGGCTTCATTATCCTTCTTGAACGCAAAAGAGCCGCTGTTCGCAATAATCCCCAGGTTGTTCTCCAGCTCTTCCTGCGTCATCCCGATCCCGGTATCTGAAATCGTCAATGTCCGGCTAGCTTTATCAGCAGTTACTTTAATGTAATAATCCTCTTTATTGAACACCAGACCCTCATCGGCCAGTGCTTTGTAATAGATTTTGTCGATGGCATCGCTTGCATTCGAGATCAGCTCCCGCAGGAAAATCTCCCGCTGTGTATAGATGGAGTTAATCATCATCTCCAGCAGTCTTTTGGATTCGGCTTTGAACTCTTTTTTAGACATGAATATAGTAATCTCCTTTCAAAAATATCCTTCGGATTACTTCCGGATGATTAGCACTCCACAATGATGAGTGCTAACACTTCCTTTTATATACCATATTCACGTTTTTGATGTCAATATCTTGCTGCATAGAGATTCATTTTTGCCGGATGATCAGTAACGTACATGGAATCCTTCCAGAAGAGTTTTCCACAAATAATCATTATCGTGAAACTCATCGGGCACCAAGGGGATTTGCAGGGCACATACATTATGAAATGGCCACGGGGTTTCCACAATTCCGCTTACCGGCGCATGATTAATCACGAGTAAATTGAATTCACCGGCCACCAGCGTGTTTAGCACGTCCAGCAGCTCCGCCGTTTCATGGATTGTCCCTTCGGTGCGGATAAACAGAATCCGGTTAGAGCTTCTGAGCGTTTCCAGAAACCGCGGGACACGCCGGGTGATTTTCTCCCTAAGCTCCGGGTAGCTCAGCAGCTGGGTTGGAGTATTCTCATGAAGCGGAAAGTCGTGGTGGGAGAAGATATGGTAGGCGGCATCCCTCACAATATAGCAGCCTGCATGTTCATTAATGCCGGTAATCGCCAGATTAGGGAACTCCATAAAATTCTTGAACTGATTCCGCAAAAGCTGGCTGACCCCCGGCAAAGCAGGTGACGCCACCCAGTCAAGGACGCCTCCGATTTTTCTGAGCATATGACGCGACAGTTGGTCTGCAACCAGACAATTTTGTCCCAAGCTGAAAATGACATCGTAAGTTCCTTTGATCCCATTGAAATCCATATCGCATTCCCCCTCATCCATTTATCTATATTTAATTAATTCCATAGATAAAGGGTTTGGACTATCCGGACGATATCCGGCCATCTGGTCTAGTATGCAGGTCAGCCTCCCTGATTCTTGCGTACTATAAATTCAGAAAAGTATAGGATGGTGAATATATTGGTAAAAATATCAGTGCTCATGCCGGTTTATAATATGGCTCCGTATATTGAAGAAGCGATCTGCAGTATATTAACGCAAACCTATTCAGATTTCGAATTGCTGATTATAGATGACGGATCCACAGACGGAACCTTAGACATTATTAAAAAATTTGATGACAAGCGAATTAGAGCTATAGCGCATACAGTGAACTTGGGATTAATTGAGACCTTAAATCAAGGCATTGATTTATGTACGGGGGAGTATATTGCGCGGATGGATGGTGATGATATTGCTCTGCCCAACCGGTTTGAACGTCAAGTGAACTTCATGGATGCCCACCAGCACTGCGGCGTTTGCGGTTCTCAGGTTTATTTGCTCGGTAAAGGCGGCGTCACCACGAAACCTATGAGTCATGATGCAATCAGATGCTGGCAGTTATTCCATTGCACCATCGTGCACCCAACGGTTATGATCCGCAAATCCGTACTGGAGCAGCATGGCATCAGATATCTCTACTACACGCATGCGGAGGATTATGAAATATGGAACCGGTTAAGCGCAGTTACCCAAATGGTTAATCTGCCTGAGGTACTGCTTATGTACAGACAACATCCAAATCAGATCTCTAGTATCCACCAAGGAATACAAGAGGTCCAATCTGAATGTATCCGCAGAGATCAGCTGCGTCTGCTCGGTATCGATCCCACTGCTGAGGAGTATCAGACCCACTTGGATTTTTGCCACTTTAGAATACGGACAGGTGAACCCGAACCTTATAATCGGTGCTTGGCATGGGCCCACAAAATCCTGGAGGGTAATTTACGGCAGCAAGTATATGATCACCAGACCTTAAACTTGGTATTATCGCAATGCTTCAGTTTATCCAGATATTAGGGACTTCTTATTTCAACTTTAAAGCGCCACTGACTTCGCCTCAGCATCCGCCTGCAGCATCTGAATCAGGGATTGCAGCGGCAGTGACTTCCACTTCTTCGGATGAATGAGCAGCTGCAGATCAAAATGAATCTCCGGATGGGTAAAAGGCAGCTCGGCCAGATTCCCGCGTTCAATCTCTTCCTCAGCCACAATTCTTGGCAGAAGAGCAATACCCAGACCGTTCCGCACACAGCGTTTGATGGCTTCCAGGTTGGACAGCTCAAAACCGATCCGGAACACGATTCCGTGCTCACGGAGCAGATTCTCAAACAGGCTGCGGTAGATACAGCTCTCTTCGGAGACAATTAGCTCACAGTTGTTCAGATCCTGCAGGGTAATATTTGTAAGCTTCGCCAGCGGATGATCGGCGGGTGCCACCAGGACCAGCGGCTCATCCCGGATAATCGTCCGCTCCAGCAGCGAATCGGTCGTACTCCGGTCCAGCATCAGGCCAATATCCACCTCTCCTTCCCTGATCTTGGACACCAGATTCGCTTCCTGCTCTGTTTGCAGATGAATATTCAGTCCGGGAAATGTCGTCCGCAGCTGCTGCAGAAAAGGCGGGAGGTAAAAAGCGGCCAATGAATCAATTGTTCCGATAGTCAGCGTCCCGCCGATCTGCTGGGCAATGGTTTCTTTGGAGCGGTCATATAGATCAAGAATTTCCACGAATAGCTTAAGCAGCTCTTCTCCAGGCGGGGTCAGACGCAGGATACGTCCATGACGTTCCATTAGCGTGACCCCGTATTCTTTTTCAATCTTCTGTATCTGCATGGTTACACTGGACTGGGCGTACCCCAGTTCCTCTGCTGCACGCGTGAAGCTCTGTCGCTTCGCCACCTCGCGGAAGGTCCGCATATAGGTTAAATCCATTCCTCTCACCCTCTTGACCGTAATATAACATCAATAATATTGATGACCCATATCATTTATTATAGCTAACGCCGATGGAATGTTCCATGCTAAAGTAGTATAAAAGGATTTAAATATTTGGAGGACGATATTCATGTTAACAGAAGAACAGATTTATGGAATCTATGTTCCCGTGGTAACACCGTTCAATGCCGCCGGCGAGATTGATCTACCTTCGTATCAGCGTTATGTGAACAACATCATCAAGAACAAAATTCATGGTCTGGTCGTAAATGGAACCACTGGAGAATCGCCGACAGTCAACATACAAGAATTACAGACACTGATTACTGCCTCACAGCAGCTGCTGCAAGGCAGCGATATTCCGCTGGTCATCGGTACAGGTACCAATGATACAATGTCTACCGTTGCCCGTACAGAGCTTGCTGCGAGCCTGGGAGCCGATGCTGCGCTCGTTGTCGTGCCTTACTACAGCCGTCCTTCTCAAGCGGGAATCATTGCCCATTTCCGCAAGGCAGCTGAAGTCGGCATTCCGATCATCGCCTATGACATTCCCGGCCGCGCCGGAGTCGGCATGACCGTCGATACCGCCCGCACCATCCTGGAAATGGACAACGTTGTCGGCCTGAAAGACTGCTCCGGTTCGCCGCTGCTCGTCTCTGAGTTGTCCCGCCTCGGCTCTAAGCCAGTCCTCTGCGGAGACGACCTAAGTTTCTTCGACATGCTGGGCTGCGGAGCCGCCGGAGGCATGCTGGCTTCCGCCAACGTGCATACTGCGAAGTTCCTGAGCATCTTCGAACAATACAAAACCGGCCAGGTTGATGCTGCTAGAGCTGAATACGACCGGCTGGTGCCGCTCATGAAGCTGCTCTTCAAGGAATCCAACCCCGCCCCGATCAAATGGCTGCTCAGCGTACAGGGTGAGATTGCTTCAGATACCCTTCGCCTCCCGATGACCTCGATCAGCGAAGCGCTGCGTGAAGAACTGGGTGCTTATCTCGCCGGTTAAGTCCCTCGTCTAAATGATGATCTTAGACGCAATAAGCCGTATTGTTCACTCTTTAGAGAGCGTGCAATACGGTTTTTTTGTATTCATTGGTCTGCCAAATTACATTATATGTACACAAAAAAACAGCGTCCTCCCCTAAAAGGAAAGGACGCTGCTTCATTGATACAGTAGCTGATTATTGCGTTCTGCCGGCATTTACCGGAGCTTTATTACCGTTGCGGTTCGGGCTTGACTGGCTGCCCGGTCTATTACCCTGCGATCCTTTGGCATATCCGCCAGATCTGTTCCCTTGAGAACCTTTAGCACCCGCGCCGGCTTTGCCTGCTCCTGCGCTTCTTGCTCCGGCTGGTCTGTCGTTTGCGCTTCCGCTAACCCGGCCGCCACTTCTGCTGCCCGAGTCCGGACTGGCTTGACCGTTAGTTCCACTCTTCGGCTTGTTCCCTTGCGTGAACCATTCCGATTTCGGCTTGCGCGGCGGATTCGCTTTGGATTTTGCAGCCGGTTTAGCCGGTGCTTTAGCCGGACGGTCATTCAGCAGGGCCGGTGTGCTTTTGGACATCGGATAGTCATGTTCCTTGACTTCCGGAATCGTCTTGCCGATCAGCTTCTGGATATCCTTCAGGTAAGGAATCTCTTCCTCTTCACATAATGAAATGGCAACTCCGCTCATTCCTGCACGGCCGGTACGGCCAATACGGTGGACATAGGTTTCCGGAATGTTCGGCAGGTTGAAGTTGATGACATGGGACAGCTCATCAATATCAATCCCCCGGGCAGCGATGTCAGTTGCCACGAGCACGCGGGTTGCACCGCTCTTGAAATTGCGCAGCGCATTCTGGCGGTCATTCTGCGACTTGTTCCCATGAATCGCTTGTGCTGTAATATTGATTTTGGCCAAATCACGGGTTACCCGGTCAGCGCCGCGTTTAGTGCGGGTAAAGACCAGTGCCGACACAATCGATTTGTCCTGCAGCAGTCGGTTCAGCTGATTCTGCTTATTGCCGTTTTGCAGCAAATACACAGACTGTTCGATACGGTCTACCGTGGAAGATACCGGGGTAATCTCAATTTTCACCGGATTCACGAGCAGCGTCTTGATCAGCTGTGAAATCTCCGACGGCATCGTCGCGGAGAAGAACAAGGTTTGCTTTTTGCTTGGCATTTTGGCAATAATCCGTTTAACGTCATGAATAAAGCCCATATCCAGCATCCGGTCGGCTTCATCCAGCACCAGAATCTGCACATATTGCAGGTCCACATGCTTCTGGGCAATCAGATCAATCAGCCGGCCCGGTGTAGCGATTAGTATGTCCGCTCCCTGGCTTAACGCCCGCTCCTGCGCCTTTTGCGATACACCGCCGACAATGGCTGTAGAACGGATACCGGTGAATTTGCTGTAGGCCTGGATATTTTCATAGATTTGCAGCGCCAGCTCCCGGGTAGGGGTAAGAATCAGCGAACGAATGCGGCGTTTCCCGCTGGTAATAGCCGGCTGCTTGCTTAACAGCTGGATGATGGGCAAAGAAAAAGCAGCGGTTTTGCCTGTTCCGGTCTGTGCGCAGCCCAGTACGTCTCTACCGGCCAGAGCTGCAGGTATCGCTTCTTCCTGAATCGGTGTTGGGGATGTATAGTTTTCCAGGCTTAACGCCTTGAGAATCGCTGGGTTTAAATCGAGCTCATTAAAAGTCATGTATGTCTCCTTAGTTTCTAATACATATATTTTCAGATCACCCGGCTTTGCGGGATTACGTTTATTCCTGCGTTTCCACATAGCGCAGAGCTAAGTCATAACAAATAATGATACCACAGATCCGGATATAAAATAACCCCGTAAAATAGAATCCCGGTATCGGACTCAGAAAACGCCACAAAAAAAGGAGCGGAGGACTAATCCCCCACTCCTTGCTTTATAAAAATAAGACTAATCTACAATTTCAGCTGTGTCGCCGTTGTTGGCACCTGCAGCATTGGCTTCGTCGGTGTCGATATGCATATCGAGTTTAAAGCTGTCGGATACACGTGCAAGCACGTTTTCAAGCACCAGACCGCGTTCACCGCCAAGGCGGACTTTGAGCATTTGCTTGTCGGCAATGCCCCAAGCTTCTGCTTCGGAAGTATGGAAGTGAATGTGACGGGCTGCAATAATAACGCCTGTTTCCAGTTCAACTTCACCGGCTGGTCCTTTAAGAGTAATGCCTGGTGTGCCCTCAATATGTCCGGATTCACGGACAGGGGCTTTCACGCCGAGGCTGAAAGAATCGGTGCGGGAAATTTCGAGTTGCGATGCCGGACGGACAGGTCCGAGAATTCTTACTTTGTCGAACTTGCCTTTGCTGCCGATTACCGCTACTTGCTCGTTTGCTGCGAATTGTCCTGGTTGGGAGAGCGGTTTGAACTCAGTCAATTGATAGCCTGGGCCAAACAACGCTTCCACATGCTCCTGCGTAAGGTGAATATGTCGGGCCGACACACCTACGGGTACAGTCTTGCTCATTGTAAAGTCACTCCTTGTATTTTCTCTAGTATCTGTACAAGCCACTGAACATTATACCTCTTCTTACCCAAAAATAAAAAGGCCCTCTTCACAATGAGCGTCTTTTTTTCGGTATTCCACCGCATTTGAACCTTAATGTGTCACGGTTTCGCCATTTAATCTACCTTGTTCAGAAATGATATGACTTTAAGGCCTTGGTGGTAAATGCTCGCTCAAAAAGCGCAATGCATTGTCATACAACCAGCCCCGCACCTCTTCCTCAGGGTAATATTTTACCAGCAGTTCGGCAAACTCCGCATATTTCCCCGGATGCTCTAACCCCTCTACCCACGCATCAATTCCGTCAAAATCAGAGCCGAACATCAGCTGTCTTGTCCCCCCCAAGCTGCAGACATGTTCAATATGTCTCCGCACATCATCACGGTTCGCTCCGCCTCCATCACGGACAAACCAGGGGACAAAGGTGAGGCCCATCCGCCCGTCCATTGCGATCAGCGCCTTGATCTGGTCGTCGCTCAGGTTGCGGGGATGGCCGCAAATGGCCACTGCATTGGAATGCGAGGCTATAAACGGACGTTTACTGCGCTCGGTCAGCTCCCAAAATCCTGCTGGCGCCAAATGCGACACATCCAGGAGCATTCCGCTTTTATTACACCATTCGATCAGCTGCCGGCCTTTTTCCGTAAACCCGCTATTTCTTGATTCCAGCACGCCGTCAGCCGCCCAGTTGGCATAATTCCACGTTATTCCGAACAATCGCACTCCCAGCTCAAAACACAGCTGCGCATAGAACAAATTGCCCTCCAGGCCGTCAACCCCCTCCAGAGAGAGCACCCCCCCGGCCGTTGCCGCCGCAGTAACTTCTATTGTCTCCTCCTTCCAGCGCAGCCACTGCAATTGCTCTGAGCCAATGATCTTCTCCCGGAACAGATCGAGCTGGCCGAGCACACTTTCAAAGCTTGGTCTTCCTCTAGCCTCAGACAAGTAAATCGCGAAAACCTGCAGTCCTACATTTCCCGCAGCAAGCCGCTCCATAGTAACATCCAGCCGGCCGTCATTTTTAAAGCTGATCTCCTGACTTGCCTGCAGCTTACTCAGTACGTCACAATGAAAATCCGCTACTTTAAACCCACCCGCTGCCTTCATCTGTCCCCCCGCTTTCAACATCGTTTGCTGAAATTCTGCCTCTGGCCACATTATAATCATAGTCTATGCCTATTATGATCCGCTTTTTCCTGTACAGCAAAAAACCTGTTTACTCGAAGTAAACAGGCCCATCAGAATAAGTCTATTAATTATCTGGGTTCAACAATCAGTTTAATCGCCGTCCGATCCTCTCCATCAATCACGATGTCAGTGAAGGCTGGAATGCAGATCAAGTCGACACCGCTTGGCGCGACAAATCCCCGGGCGATGGCAACAGCTTTGACTGCTTGGTTCAGCGCTCCTGCTCCAATAGCTTGCAGCTCGGCCGATCCACGTTCACGAAGAACACCCGCTAATGCGCCGGCAACGGAATTTGGATTGGATTTAGCTGATACTTTTAATACATCCATAGTAAGTACCTCCCCTGGGAAAAATGATGGTGTTCTTCCACTACTGTAGATGTTATTCGCGGGAGAAGAAATAATTCCTTCTTTTTGCGGACTACTCTGGAGAAAATAGTACAAAAGATACTCTTTTTCGATATAAAAAATATCACACTTTACCCGAAATCAGCGATTTTTCCCGAATTACCTACACCCTGATGTCCAGATTTAGCTCATGACCCATTCATCTTCACGCAAGCGAATTTTCTCCAGACGTGTGGCTTTTCCCGTAGCCTCGTCAATCTCCGCGAATAACCCGTGTAACTGCCATTTGCCTTCATCCACCACAAACCGGGCCGGAAGCTGGGTAGTGAATTTATAAAGGACCGCATCCTTTTCCATACCCAGAATTCCTTCTCTTGAACCAACCATCCCGGCATCAGTTAAGTAGGCGGTACCGCCAGGCAGGATCACATCATCATTACTCTGCACATGGGTATGGGTACCAACTACGATCGAAGCCAGTCCATCCATAAAATAACCCATGGCGATCTTTTCGGAAGTTGCTTCAGCATGAAAATCAACGAGGATGCATTTGTGATTCCGGCGAAGCTCCTCCACAATCTCTTCACCTATGCGAAACGGATCATCGATTGCCGGTAAAAAGGTGCGGCCCTGCAAATTCACAATCGCCAGCTGTTTACCGTTGCCCTTAACGACCGTGTACCCTCTGCCTGGGGTTCCCGGCGGAAAATTAGCCGGACGGATCATCCGCGGCTCGTCGTCGATAAATTCAAATATATCCTTGTTGTCCCAGGTATGGTTGCCCAGCGTAATGCCGTGAACCCCCCAGTTAAAAAACTCATTAGCAATCGCAGATGTAATCCCTCTGCCGGCTGCAGCATTCTCGCCGTTGACGATAATGATATGCGGCTGATATTTACTCTTCAGTGAAGGCAGCATTTCACGCAATGCTTTTCTGCCGGTATTGCCTACAATGTCACCTATAAATAAAACTTTAATATCGTTCTCCTCCTAAAAGCGGTCTGTAAAGCTATACTTCGCTTACATTTACCTGATCTGTGTGAAAGAAAAAAGGCCCCGCACGGGGGCCGATTTCCTTGCTTATTTAGCGTATTCAACAGCGCGAGTCTCGCGGATAACGGTAACCTTAATGTGACCCGGATAATCCAGCTCACTTTCGATCATCTTCGTAATGTCGCGTGCCAGACGGAAGCTTTCTGCATCATCGATCTTCTCAGGCTGTACCATCACGCGAACCTCGCGGCCCGCTTGGATAGCATAAGACTTCTCGACGCCTTCGAAGCTTTCGGAAATCTCTTCGAGCTTCTCCAGACGCTTGATGTAGGTTTCCAGTGTCTCACGGCGTGCGCCAGGGCGTGCTGCTGACAAGGCGTCAGCCGCTCCAACCAGCATCGCAATAACCGAAGTAGCTTCGCAGTCTCCATGGTGGGACGCAATACTGTTGATAACAACCGGATGTTCCTTGTATTTCTTCGCCAGTTCAACGCCAATCTCAACGTGTGAACCTTCCACTTCATGATCCAGCGCTTTACCGATATCATGGAGCAGCCCGGCACGTTTAGCAAGCACGATGTCTTCCCCAAGCTCACCGGCCATAAGTCCAGTCAAATAAGCAACCTCCATGGAGTGCTTGAGTACATTTTGACCGTAGCTCGTGCGGAATTTCAGACGGCCGAGAATTTTGATCA
This sequence comes from Paenibacillus tianjinensis, assembly GCF_017086365.1. NCBI lineage: Bacteria > Bacillati > Bacillota > Bacilli > Caryophanales > Paenibacillaceae > Paenibacillus > Paenibacillus tianjinensis. Next base: position 3,620,247 of record NZ_CP070969.1, read on the forward strand.
GATCCGGGTGCAGACCGTGAACGCCAACCTCGAAGGTTGCTTGTTCACCGTATTCGCGAATCCGCTCATCCACTTCTTTGCGGGATTTCTCCACCATTTCTTCAATCCGCGCCGGATGGATACGTCCATCAGCAACCAGCTTCTCAAGTGCCGTACGGGCCACTTCGCGGCGAATCGGATCAAATCCCGACAAAATAACGGCTTCCGGCGTATCATCGATAATGAGATCAATACCAGTAAGAGTTTCCAGTGCACGAATATTACGGCCTTCACGGCCGATAATCCGGCCTTTCATCTCTTCATTCGGCAGTGTGACCACAGACACGGTTGTTTCGGCAACATGATCAGCTGCACAGCGCTGGATAGCCAGGGTAATAATTTCGCGGGCCTTCTTGTCCGCTTCTTCCTTGGCCTGCTGTTCAATTTCTTTGATCATCTGCGCAGTCTCGTGGCGAACTTCCTGCTCTACATTGCTTAGAATGATACTTCTGGCATCATCGATGCTCAAATTGGAGATGCGCTCCAACTCGGTAACCTGATTCTTGTAAATAACATCAATTTGCTGTTGCGTTTCGTCAATTCGTTTCTCTTTGTTAGCTACTTGTTCTTCTTTTCGTTCAAGCGATTCCATTTTTTTATCCAGAGATTCTTCCTTTTGCAGCAAACGTCTCTCTTGCCGTTGGATTTCATTCCGACGTTCACGAGTTTCTTTCTCAGCCTCAGTACGGATTCTGTGGACTTCGTCCTTAGCTTCGAGTACCGTTTCCTTCTTCAGCGCCTCAGCCTCTTTCTTCGCGTTCTCCACGATGACGACGGCTTCTTTCTCAGCACTTGAAATCTTAGCTTCTGCAAGGGATTTACGAATAAAATAACCGAATCCAAAGAATATTGCAGCTACAACGAGAACGATTATGACCCAGATTGCAGGATGCATCTGTTCACCTCCTCGTTGGTTCCTCCAAGGAACAAGCCTTGGGAATTGTGCAGTTGTTAAACTATCCGTTCATCACCATACAAAAAACCGGTAATACACCGATTGCCATACTGCACATGCTGCACATGCACACTGCCCGCCTTATCCGGCGATTACATTTCATATGAGTTGTACGCGAACCGGTTCCTAAGAGTCAGCTTTTTGGGAAGGAAAAAGGATTCTTAGTTTATGCCGATTCATGTTATATTTTATTATTTATAAAAAGACATTGTCAAGAGAGTCGATAACGCCATTAAAGTCAAGAGAATCAGTCAGGATCGTAAAACTCTTCATCTTCACCTGCAAAATCCTCTTCCTCACGTAAAATATTCATAACCTGCCGGACCAAATCACCGGAAAAGCCGCGCCGCATCAGGAAAGCTCCTGTCTTTCTGCGTTTGTCGTTAACATCCCCGCGGATCATATTCCATTTCTTCCTTCCCGTCTGCAGAGCGCTCTCAAGCTCCTCTTCGGGCGAAATATTCTCAAGCGCTTCCGAGATCAGCGATTTATCGATCCCTTTCTCACGCAGTTCCTGGCGAATCCACAGTTTGCCCTTACGCTGATTCATAATGCGCTGTTCTGCCCATTGCTTAGCATATAATGGATCATCAATGAGACGCTCCTGCTGCAAGCGCTGCAGCACTTCGGCAATAATAGTCTCCCCTATTTCTTTCTCCCTTAAACGGCGGGCCATTTCCTGCGCCGTCCGCGGTTTGCGTTCCAAATATCGCAGTCCCTCAACGTACGCCCGCTGGCGTTCGTCGGCCACCACGATCTCCTCTAAATCATCCTTCATGAACGAACTGCCGGAAATCATCCGGTATTTAATCATGACATCCTCATGCACTGTCATGTTGTACTCGCCAAAATGTATGATATAGCGGTGATCCGATTTCTTTTGCCGCTCTACTTTCGTTATAACAAGCAGTTCACCTTCCGGAAAATCGGACAGTGCCTGTGCTTCCTGTTCTTCAGGTTCAGGATTCAGTTGAATTACCATCGTGCCCTATCACCTCATGCTATTTTCTTATATATAGATTGAACCTAAAGATTATTTTTTACAGAAAAACGCCCTGCTACAATATTCACAGGGCGCCCTTAGCTAAATATACTATTCGATTTCGAGCAGCAAGTTTTCTTCTTCCTCTTGTTCTGCCGCAATCTCTGACTCTGATGGCGCAGCTACAATCGTAGTTAAATTGCTTGCTTCACGGATCTTATTCTCAATCAGCAAGGCAATGTCCTGATGTTCCTTCAGGAATTGCTTGGCGTTCTCGCGTCCTTGACCCAGACGTTCACCTTCATAGGAATACCAGGCACCGCTCTTGTTGACGATATCCATTTCCGTTCCGATATCTACAAGGCTTCCTTCCTTGGAGATGCCTTCACCGTACATAATATCAACATCTGCCTGTTTAAATGGAGGTGCTACTTTGTTCTTAACGACCTTGATCTTCGTACGGTTACCCACTACATCATTGCCCATCTTGATGCTCTCTACACGGCGTACATCAAGCCGTACCGAAGAGTAGAATTTCAAGGCCCGGCCGCCAGGGGTTGTTTCCGGGTTACCGAACATCACACCAATCTTCTCACGAAGCTGATTGATGAAGATAGCGATTGTATTCGACTTGTTGATTGCACCTGACAGCTTACGCAAAGCCTGGGACATCAAACGAGCCTGCAAGCCGACGTGGGAATCCCCCATATCGCCTTCGATTTCCGCCTTCGGTACCAGCGCTGCTACAGAGTCCACAACGATAATGTCTACGGCACCGCTGCGAACCAGGGCCTCAGCGATTTCCAGCGCCTGTTCACCTGTATCCGGCTGAGACAGCAGAAGCTCATCAATGTTTACGCCAAGGGCATTGGCATATTTAGGATCGAGCGCATGCTCAGCATCGATGAAAGCAGCTTGTCCTCCAAGCTTCTGTACTTCTGCGATGGCATGAAGAGCAACCGTTGTCTTACCGGAAGATTCCGGTCCGTATACTTCAATGATGCGGCCTTTGGGAAGTCCGCCAATACCCAGTGCAATATCAAGTGCTAAGGCTCCACTAGGGACAACTTCCACTTTCATATGAGTGGATTCACCCAGTTTCATGATCGAACCTTTACCGAATTGTTTTTCTATTTGACGAAGCGCCATATCAAGCGCTGCACGACGATCTGACAATCAGACCACTTCCTTCACTTGTTTATAGTAATATAATAACGTGTTTTGGAGGTCTTGCCAAGCTTTTTTTCGAACATACATTCGTTTTTTTTGTTTCCCTCAGGGATACTCCCTTTTATTGTAAGCCTCCTTCCGGTTTGATGCTTTCTACACAATCATTAACCAGCCGGAGAACAAGACTCACACACAAAGGAGCTGCCGGCAGGAAAACGCCGCAGTTATAAAAACAAAAAACCGCAGCAAATGGTTCACAATGCCACGGTTCTTCCGTATAGAGAATTATATAACGTTAATACCTGTTATTGCAAGGCCGAACCTTCTAAAGGCGTCTCCACCTTGCGTTCCTCCAGCCTGCGCCAGAGACGGTACAGCAGCGCTTTGACAGAACGCAGGCGGATATTCTCACGTGTGCCTTTAAGATTAAGCTCAAAGACCTCGGTCTTCTGTCCACGTTCCGCCAAACCAACGAATACAAGTCCAACAGGCTTGCGTTCCGAATATCCCGGTCCCGCTACCCCGGTAACGGATAAGCCGAAGTCGCTGTCAGCCAGCATCCTTACCTGATCGGCAAGCACCTCTGCCACCTCACGGCTTACAGCACCGACTGCATCAGCACCTTCCAAATAAGAGGCAGGTACATTCAGCAGCTTCTTCTTCAGCTCATTGGAGTAACAGACAACGCCTCCTTTAAACATAGACGCGCTTCCTGGTATGTTCGTAATACTCTCCATCAATAAACCGCCGGTACAACTCTCCGCCGCACTAAGTGTCAATCCGGCGTCTGCCATCCAATCCACCAGAAGCTGTTCCAGCGGAACATCAATATTGGCATACATATGCTCAGGAAGAATCTCTTTGATTGTCTGCTCCAGTACATCCAGCTTTTCCATTGCTTCACGTTCAGAAGGCGCTTTAGTTGATATCCGTACCGTCACTTCGCCTTCCTTGGCATAAGGGGCTATCGTCGGATCACTCTGACCCCGAATCAGATCAATCAGCTTGTCCTCAAGCAGTGATTCACCGATACCGGCAAATTTAAGCATCTTGGAGTAAATCGGCATTTCATTCGTGAGCGCATGCTGCAGCAGCCATGGCTTGGCCTTGTCAATGAACATCGGCTTCATCTCCCGCGGCGGGCCGGGAAGCACGATGTAGTATTTATCCTCATGAGCAAAAGCAAGACCCACTGCCAGACCGATTTCATTCGGCAGCGGTGTTGCTCCTTCGATAATGAGTGCCTGCTTGCGGTTGTTCTCCGTCATTACAATTTTGCGGTCATCGAAAAACCTCTGCACATGGTCCATCGCAAGCTGGTCGATATGAACCGTACGGCCCAATGCTGCCGCCAGCGCTTCCTTGGTAAGATCATCTTCGGTCGGGCCGATTCCGCCGGTGAACAGGATAATATCCGCTCGGCTCTTGGCAATTTCTATCGCTTGCTGGATACGGCTGCTGTTGTCCCCAACCACCGTTTGAAAATAGACGTCTATTCCCATCGCGGCCAGCTCTACCGATAAAAACTGCCCGTTGCTGTTTACGATTTGTCCAAGTAATAGCTCTGTGCCCACGGCAATAATTTCTGCTTTCATAGCTGGTTTCTCCTCCTGGCTATAGGGTGGATGAGTATTTTAATCTAAGCGTTATGCAGCTCCAGCAATTCCTTGTTTTTCACGAAGTAATCAACCCCGGAGTAGATCGTGATGATAGCTGCAGCCCAAATGGCGATATCATCCAGAGGGATGCTGACGAACTGAAACGGGAAGTTGTTGAGCAGTAGTAGTGAAATAGCGACAATCTGTGTTACCGTCTTAATCTTGCCCCATTTGCTGGCAGCTACTACCTTGCCTTCAAGCAGTGCCACCTGGCGCAGACCGGTAACCGCAAACTCGCGGCTGATGATTACGATCGCAATCCATGAATCGCATCTTCCCAGCTCCACAAGCGAAATCAGTACTGCGGAGACCAGCAGCTTGTCCGCGAGCGGATCGAGCAGCTTGCCAAGATTGGTGACCATGTTATATTTGCGGGCAATGTAGCCGTCTATACCGTCCGTGCTGGCGGCAAGAAGGAAGATCACAGCTGCAATCAGATGATTAACCGACAGCTGAAATGACCCCCAATGGATGGGCTCCGGATAAAACTTAAAATTCACCAGCAAAAAAAACATCATAATCGGGATAAGACAAATACGTGCGAGCGTAATGCGGTTGGGCAAATTCACTGAAGTTCCTCCCCTGATCCTTACAAATTACGAGATTCCACAAATTTCTTCAAAACTGCTTAGGCTAGTATATTATAGCCATATGTAGGTGTCAAAAAAACTGAAAGCACCCCGCAAGGATAAGTGCGTAAGCACTGCGGGGTACCTCATCAGCTTACTTTAAATTGTTAAACTGCAAATCAAGCGGCAAATCGGCTTTTCGTAGAATTTGGATAATCTGCTGCAGATCATCCCGGCTTTTGCCGGTTACGCGGATTTGATCTCCTTGAATCTGGCTTTTCACCTTCAGCTTAGAATCCCTGATGAGGATATTGATCTTTTTGGCATTTTCCTGATCAATTCCCTGTTTAAGACCCAGACGCTGACGGACCGTTCCTAGTGAAGCCGGCTCCACTTTGCCGAAATCCAAATTTTTGAGTGTAATCCCGCGTTTAACCATCTTGGATTGTAAAATATCAATGACAGCATTCAGCTTATATTCATCCTCAGAGGCAATAATAAGCGCGTCCTTCTCCAGCTTAAGACTACTCTTGCTGTTCTTGAAGTCAAACCGGTTATCGATCTCCTTCTCAGTCTGGTGAACAGCATTCGTTAATTCCTGCATATCCATCTTGGATACAATGTCAAATGAACTTTCCGAACTCATTATTCCACGTCCTTTGCTACAATTATTCTTTTCCTATTATATGAGAAAGGGCAGATGAAGTCTATTTATGGAAGCTGCCCGGCACGCAAGAAGAAACGGCTGTGCTTCTCTTATAAAGAGAGCACCCGTTTCTGTGAAAAATAACTGTTTGTTCAAGGCTCCGCAGGCACAAACACGTCCCCCGGCGAACTCTCTTCCGGGAGACGCTGAACAGGCACTTTTATCTGCTGCGTGCGGGAGCCCGGAACATATCCAGAATCCCCAGCACAATATGCGCCAGTCCAAAGCCCAGAATTCCATAGCCCCAGGCGCTCGGTGTCAGATAATACCCGAGGAGACTGACGATAATGCCCAGCCCTGTTACGATCCAGCTAACGGTCATTAGTGAATACACCTCACTTTGGCGTAAGAACTGTAATTCACTCTTAGGTTCTCCAGATTACCAAAATCTATACTCTGCTGCCTTATTCACCTGAATTGCTACTGTCACCTTCAGTAGCGCCATCGGTACCTGCGTTTGTAGTCTCTGCATTATTAGTAGGAGCGGAGGTGCCGTCATCCAGTTCTAGCAGCAGCCGTGATGAGGTCTTGCCGTCTGTAATTGCCTGTCCATTCACCGTAATAGTTGTCGCAGGAGAATATCCTGATTTGATATACATTCCTTCGGCACCAAGTGTAAAGCTCTTTGTGTCGCCTGCAGCGGTATTCCCGAAGCTGAGTTTCTCACCTTTGGAATTTTCGCCTTTGTATACTTCAAGCCAGCTTACACCGGTAGCAGCAATCTCTACCTGTACAGCACTGCCTGTAGGAGCAGTCACTTTAAAAATCGTCGTTTTACCCGATTTACGGTCCTCCGTAACCGTAACCGGCATATCAGACGGTGAAGGAATTGGTGTAGCTGTAGGAGCTACAGTAGCTGTGGCTGTCGCTTCACCCGCCCCGGCACCCTCTGAAGCTGTAGGTTCGCCCCCGACAATTCCGCCGCCCACCGCCGTTGGCGACGGCTGAATCTTGGAGGGATCCTGCTGCTCATTCGTCAGATTGGCCGAATCCACCTTCTCAGGATCAGCCTTGTCCATGTTCGATGAGGCGTACAAATAAATCACTACGATAATCAACACGGGGAAAGTCCACATCAGGACTGTCGGCAGCCACTTCGCGTTCCGTTCGGTTTCAGGTCTGCGGCTGCGTTTCTGAATAACTGTCTCCAGCGTTGTATCCACGGGAGCCGCAGGCACATTGCCGTGCTCCTCCATCAGCTCGTCCGGATTAACTCCGACCGCTTCTGCATAGGTTTTGATAAAGGCCCGGACATAAAAACTTCCCGGGAGCACCTTGTAATCCCCCGCTTCGATGGCTTCTAAATATTTCTTACGGATTTTCGTTACTTCCTGGACATCGTCAAGACTCATCCCTTTTTGCAGACGTGCCTCCTTCAAATGCCGACCCAGTTCCGACATACCATCACCTCCTGAATGTTTGTTCTTCCTTGATGAGCTTCGTTCAAGACTCTTTCGGGAAGCACATGCTTAGTTTTTGAAGTTATAGATCATCACTGTAGCTCGTCGTAAACGAGTCGTACAATATCTCTTCTGCAGGGTTATTGCGCAGCTCGATAATAATATCGAAGTCGTCAAAGGTATACTCGGATTCCCGTACAAAAATATCCGGATGCTCAATCACCTTCGTGCTCGGCATACCCATAACTTGCTGCAGCAGATTATAATGCTTCTCGTTAGAGCGGATTGTGCTTACAATTCCGTCAATAATGAAGACATTATGCGGGTTCATTTCATCCTCAGCCAGCTGGCTGCGCACGGTTTGCCGCAAAAGTGTTGATGATACAAACGTCCAGCGCTTCTGAGCGCAGACACTGCCGGCGATAATAGATTCCGTTTTGCCTACACGCGGCATGCCCCTTAGTCCTATAACCTGATTGCCTTCCCTTTTAAACAATTCACCGAGGAAGTCCACGAGCAGCCCCAGCTCATCCCGGGTAAAGCGGAATGTCTTGCGGTCATCCGAATCCCGGTCAATATATCGTCCATGACGGACGGCCAGCTTATCCACAAGACGTGGAGAACGCAGTGCCGTAACCGTAATATTATCCACTTTTTTGAGCATTTCACCCATCAGCATAATCTTTTCGTCATCGCTTGTTTCAAGCAGCATTCCGCGGGTTTTGCCTTCCACACCGTTAATGGTCAGGATATTGACTTCCAGCATTCCGAGCATCGAAGCGATATCTCCAAGCAGACCGGGTCTGTTCTTATGTATCTTGTACTCCATATACCACTGTTTATATTCCACTGATTTTGCACCTCATTGATTCCTTTTCCCGTCACGGGTCATGTTAATGATATATAAAATGAAAATGAAAGGCAAGGTCACTGCTGTAATAATTGCAGAAAAGCTCCCGCGAGGGGAGCTTGTTCCGCATGCCTATGCGTTTTTCTTCGCCAGCTTGACCATGAGCCCAGCAATGGTGTGCTTCTCATCGTCCGTACCGACATCCCACAGCTCTTTGATCGCACGGTTAGAGTAGTTGCCCGGATCGACTTTTTTGTCGAGGAATTCCCCGATTTCAAAAGCCAGCTTGGTGATGGTTTCATCGCTCATCCCCATTTTTTCAGCCTGAATGACCCGTTCACCCAAAAAGCTCTTCCATGTATCAAAGTTCTTCACTACGGTTTCTGTTGACATCTTAAATCCTCCTTCATGTTTACGGTCCGCCCGCCTGATTCAGGTGACAGCCGCCTTACGTGATGATTTAAAAGCAACAGTATTAATATGTCTCGTACGTATTCTTCTTATGCTGGAGCATTTCTCCAAACCGGGCCGGGTATTATGTAATCCAGCCGCCGTTCGGACTGATTACCTGACCCGTGATATAGCCGGATTCCGGAAGGGCAAGAAAATAAACAAGCGAAGCCACTTCCTCCGGTGTAGCCAGACGGCCCGCAGGGATTTCGTCCTCCAGCATCCGCAGCTCATCTTCCTGCAGATTGTTCAGCATGGCTGTGTTGACTGCTCCGGGAGCCACAGCATTCACCGTTACTCCTGAAGGAGCCAGCTCCTTGGCCAGCGCCTTTGTAAAAGCATTCACACCGCCCTTGCTGGCGGAATAAGCCACCTCACAGGAAGCGCCGGAAATCCCCCAGACGGAGGATACATTAATGATCCGGCCGTACCGCTGGGAGATCATGTAGGGCATGAAGATCTGGCTGCACAAAAAAGTCCCCTTTAAATTGACCGCCATAACCTCATCCCATTCTTCCTCCGTCACATCAGCAAGCATGCCATAATGCGCCTTTCCGGCATTGTTGACCAGAATATCAGGAAGCATACCGCTGCTTTCCAGCCTTTCAGCCATACGTAAAAGCTGGCTGCGGTCTTTCATGTCCGCAGCCACTGTCATTACCTTGGCTCCCAGCGCCAGGCAGCGCCGGGCTACATCATTTGCCGCTTCATGCGAATGCATATAATGAATGACAATGTTCATCCCGACAGAAGCAAAGCGTTCAGCGATGGCTCCGCCAATCCCCCCGCTGCCCCCTGTAATGAGCACTGTCATTTCCCCTATTGGTTTACTGCTCTCTCCCGGTAAGGCCATTAAGGACTCACCACAAGCGACACCGCAAGCTGTTCCCAGTCCACATGTTCATGCAGGCGGGTATTGACCTCATCCAGTGTAATTGATTCATAAATTGGAAGCACTTCGAACAGGTCTCCGCCGCGGAACTGGTAACGTGTGAATTCGTGGGCAATACTCTCCGGTGAATTCAGCATCCGCAGATATCCGCCGATTTTCTTTTTGCGTGCCCGTTCAAAGTCCTTCTCCGCAAACCCTGATTCAAGAACCGCATTGATTTCTTCTTTGATCCGCTCTAGGAGCATACCCGGGTCTTTGGTATCTCCGCCAATCGCTGAGAAAGCATACTGCGGGGAACTGTTAAATTCATGCCCGAAGCTGTCAGAGATCAGTTCTTCATCGTATAGCCTCTGATATAGCGCTGTGCTGCTTCCAAGCAGCAGATCGAGCATCAATTTGGTTATCAGGTCACGCCGTACTGCCGCTTCCCCGGTCAGGCCTTCCACCTTTTCCTTAAATCCGAACAGGCATTTCGGCATAGACACGGCCAGTCGGCTTTCTTGATGCTTCTCCGCAACCTGGACGGGTTCTTCTTCGAATATACGGGTGATTTCGCCCTGCTTATCGTAAGACTTGGCTGCCTGGTTATTGCGGATCAGCTCAAACACCTGCTCAGGATCTACACCGCCAACAACGAAGAGCAGCATATTGCTGGGATGATAGAAGGAGTTGTAGCATGTATACAGCGTTTCTTTGGTGATTGTAGCTATAGAATCGATTGTACCTGCAATATCAATATGGACCGGATGTTTAGCATACATCGCTTCGATCAGACCGAAGTATACGCGCCAGTCCGGATTATCTGCATACATATTGATTTCCTGCCCAATGATCCCCTTTTCCTTCTCTACATTTTCATCCGTGAAATAAGGGCGCTGCACGAAATCAACCAGCGTAGTAAGATTGGTTTCAATATTTTCGGTAGCCGAGAATAGGTATACGGTCTGATCAAAGCTGGTAAAAGCATTTGCCGATGCACCGTTAGAAGCAAATGTGGCAAAAATGTCGCCTTCCGGCTCCTCAAACATCTTATGCTCCAGGAAGTGGGCTATACCGTCAGGAACTGTTGTCTCTTCCCCGCCAGCCACCTTGAAATGATTGTCTACCGAGCCATATTTCGTTGCAAAGGTGGCGTAGGTTTTTTTGAAGGCTGGCTTCGGAAGCACATAGACCTGCAGACCGTTATCCATAACCTCGTGATAAAGCGTTTCTTGCAGTTTGTCGTAATGGATCTGTTTCACTGCTATTCCCCCTTCCCTGTCAGGAAATAAATCGTATCAAGCTGGAAGGTGTCGGCAGCCGCCTTCACTTCCTCCGCGCCGATGCCGTCCACCTCTGCAAGCAGCTCCTGGGCAGAACGGTCTTTTCCGGACAACTGGCGGTTGAAATCGAACGAAATCAGTTCAAAAGCCGAGTCTTGAATTTCAGACAGCAGATTACGGATCATCGCCTTGGTCTGACTCAGCTCAAGGTCACTGATATTTCCGGATTTCAGCTCATCGAGCTGCTTGCGGATAATATCAACGGCCTTGCCGTAGTTTTGGGTTTCAATACCCGACTGGATGGTACCAATGCCCTTATGCCCGTCATACCGGGACGAAGCGTAATAGGCCAGACTCTCTTTCTCACGCACATTGACGAAGAGTTTGGAGTGCGGATAACCGCCCAGGATCCCGTTGTACATCAGTGCAGAAGCATATCTGTCGTCTTTGTAGGTAATTGAGGTGCGAAGTCCCATGTTCAGCTTGCCTTGATTAACGTCCAGCTTCTCTTCCACCGTACGAACTTCCTGTACAGTAACCGGTTTGAAGTTGGAGGTATAGGATTCACTCTGCTTGTGTGCACGGCCGAAATGGCAGATGACCAGTTTCTCGACTTCTTCCGGTGTCGTGTCCCCGACCACATATAAATCAAGAATCGCACCGTTTAACCATGCAGTATATGACTCATACAGGTTCTCAGGGGTGATTCCGTCAAGATCGGCTCTCTGTCCAAGCGGATGCAGACGGTAAGGCTCCTGGCGGCACATTTCCTCAATGCAGCGCTCGGCGGCATAACGTATTTTGTCGTTTACGATCGCTTCCAGCTTCTTGCGTACCGTTTCCCGCTCTGTTGCAACATAGGAGGCACGGAAGCTTCCATTCTCCAGGAGCGGGCGGGTCAGCACCTCGCCGAGAAAAGCAAACGACTCGCCAAGCAGACTCTCCTTGCTCTGCACAAACGAATCATTGATCGTATCCATCCGGAACTGGACAATCTGATAGTCCCCCCGTTTGTAGATGTCGAAACCAAATCCGGCCCCATACAGCTCCTCCAGCCGCTCACGGAATTGTGTCGTTTCCGGATATGTAGCCGTACCTCTGCGAAGGACAAAAGGCGCGAGTGCCGTTGATGTCACCGTGCTTTCATCAAGCGGTACACCGGCATAGAGAGAGATGGCGAATGTTTTAAACGCCTTTGTCGGTAATACGTGGATACGCATACCGGCAGCGTTGCCATGTTGAAATCCATTATTTGTCAAGTCCAAAACTCCTTTACGGCGTGGATAGATGCTTTACAACAAGTTTATGAAGTATTATCCATTCTAAACCATTCCAAAGTAAGGAAGCAACCGGAAGAAAGCGTACCGGTTGCTCTTGGTCGGTTTATGCATTGTGAACAGCTAAGGGTGTGCCTGTATCTGCTCCAGTTCTTACATGCAGAAAATATGCTCTCCGATTGTTTTGACCTGCGGACGGGACCATATCCATTTGGAGGTAGCCGTTTTAGGATTAAAATAATACAGGCATCCGCCAGAAGGGTCCCAGCCGTTAAGCGCCTGCTGAACTGCTTTACGGGCCTGCTCATTTGGCTCCAGATAAATTTGACCGTCAGCTACGGCCGTAAAGGCTCCAGGCTGGAAGATTACGCCGGAAGGCGTATTCGGAAAGCTAGGAGATTTCACACGGTTCAGAATAACCGCAGCAACCGCCACCTGGCCTTCAAACGGCTCACCCCGTGATTCACCATATACAGCATTAGCCATAATCTTCAGGTCATTTTCGGATAAGCCCATCGTATTGCCTGAAGACAGCTCTGCTGTAGTATTCTTTTTACCGGAATCGGCTGTAGCAGTGTTACTGTTGGCAGTATTCTTTTTAGCAGTAGTGGTTGAAGGCTCTGTCGGCTTCCAGGCTTTGGTGGCATTGTACAGCTTCAGCTTTGTTTTTGCCCCTACTACACCATCAGCTTTAATTCCAAATTTCCACTGGAACCAGGTAACCGCATTTTTCGTTTTTGTACCAAACTGGCTGTCTATCTTGCCTGCGTAATATCCCAGGTGCTTCAGTCTTCCTTGCAGTTCATAAACATCTTGGCCTGATGAGCCTACCTTCAGCGGGGTAGTTCCAAAGGCTGGCAGCACCTCTTCCTCAGAAACAGTCATAACAGATGCAGCTTGCCGGGGATTGGCATATACGCCGTGATCCTTAAAGAATAACCCCGCAAACGGTGCGGCTGCCAGTGCCAGGGTCAGTAAGACAAAAATCCACTGATTATGTTTTCTCATTGGGGTCGCTCTACCTTTCTCTTGTAAGTTCAACATGGATGGCTAAAGTTATTATGAGGACCGGGAGGACATCCTATGCATGAACTGGCCGGAACAGTAATTTTGCGGGTGAACAATCCTCGACTCGCAGCAAAAAAGCACCCTTTCCGCAAAGAAAGGATGCTTAGTCTAAAAAACTGTTATGAGCTGATCCGGTTATGCTGATACTGTTCAAGTGACATCAGCACTTCACGAGGCTTGCTTCCCTCGTAAGGACCGATAACCGACCGGGCTTCCATGGCATCAATAAGACGGGCAGCACGGGTGTAGCCTACACGCATACGGCGCTGAAGCAATGATACAGAGGCTTGCTTCGCTTCCAGTACGATCTGAACCGCCTGTTCATACAGTTCATCCTGCGGCTCCTGATCTTCGGAGATCATTTCATCCACCTCCGGAACAAGGGATTCATCGTATTCGGCTTCTCCCTGGCTACTGACGAATTGCACAATCGCTTCAACTTCCTGATCGCTCATGAAGGCACCCTGTACCCGGACCGGCTTGGAAGCGCCCATCGGCAGGAAGAGCATATCGCCGCGTCCCAGCAGCTTCTCGGCACCCGGCATATCAAGAATTGTCCGTGAATCGACGTTCGAAGATACCCCGAAGGCAATCCGCGATGGAATGTTGGCTTTGATCAGACCTGTGATAACATCAACTGACGGCCGCTGAGTAGCAATGATCAGATGAATCCCTGCGGCGCGCGCCATCTGCGCCAGCCGGCAGATGGCATCCTCTACATCGTTCGCTGCAACCATCATTAAATCGGCAAGCTCGTCCACAATAACGACGATATATGGAAGAATGGCAGCCGGGTTGTCCTTCATCAGATTGTTATAGCCTTCGACATTACGCGTCCCCGATTTGGAGAAGAGCTCATAACGTTTCTCCATCTCCACTACAATCTTCTTCAAGGCCAGACTTGCCCGCTTGGGATCCGTGACAACCGGGGCCAGCAGATGCGGAATACCGTTATAGACATTAAGCTCAACCATCTTCGGGTCAACCATGAGGAACTTAACCTCGTCAGGTTTGGCTTTATACAAAATACTGGTGATAATTCCGTTAATACAGACGGATTTACCGGATCCTGTCGCACCCGCAACCAGAAGGTGAGGCATCTTAGCAAGATTGCCGACGATCGTCTGGCCGGAAATATCACGACCGAAGGCAATCGACAAGCGTGATTCGGCATCTTGGAAAATTTGGGTCTCCATCACCTCACGCATCGTGACAATGGAGACTTCAGGGTTAGGCACCTCGATGCCGATCGCCGACTTGCCGGGAATCGGCGCTTCCATACGGATATCCTTGGCAGCAAGCGCAAGAGCAATATCATCGGTCAGGTTGACGATCCTGCTGACCTTCACACCAATGTCAGGCTGAATCTCGTACCGCGTAACAGCCGGTCCGCGCACCACTTCAAGCACCTTGGCCCGGACACCGAAACTTTCCAGTGTGGCTTCAAGCTTGCGGGCAGTCTGCATATAATCGTTCTGGTCACCCGCTTTACCTCCGCTGTTCGGTTTGGCAAGCAGCCGGAAAGGCGGAAGCTTATAGGGCTTGGGCGGCGGCGGAAGCGGCGGTGCCGGAACCGGTTCGCCACTCTCAGCCGTTGCAAGAAGCCCGTCAAGCTCAACAGTTACATCCTCCTCCGGAACCTCACCGGAAGCAGGCTGAGCTGTTGCCGGACTTCCCTGCATCCCGGGACTCCGGCTGCCGCTGCGGGCGGCCGGAGAGAATTCGCCCCACTCATCCCGTTCCTCTTCGCTTAAGCCTTCTGAACGGATATGTTCGAAGAAGTCACGGATAATAGGGGTAACCGGCTCCAAATCATCCTCCGGAAATTCGGGCCCGAGATCATCGGAATGAGCTTGTCTTCTGTCCGCTTCCATTCCTGTAATAATTGGAAGACCAGGTGAACCTGAACCGGACAAAAGAATTCCGGATGACTCGTCCTCCTGATCCTCTTCCCCGCGATTGTCCGCCTGGGAAGTCCCGCTAAGCCAGCCTCCGATTCTCCGGAAGAACAGCGGCTGGCTCCTTCTTGGCAATGACGGCTCGTCCTCTTCATCCTCGTCATCATCCGCCGCAGGCGGCGGTACCGGTGCTCTGCCGGTTCTGGAAGAACGGGGCGGAATCGGAACCGCAGCCGGACGGTTAGCGGCCTTTAGCCTTATGCCTTCCACCAGCTTCACCGAACGGATCCGCAGTAACGCAAACAGCTCGACATAGGAAAGATTCGTTACAAGCATGAAGCTGATTGCCAGCATCACGATCATAATCAGCTTGGCACCCAATGTCCCGAAGAGCCACAGCAGCGCCGCGAACTCCAGTGCCCCGATGTAGCCCCCGCTAATATCCTTGCCCAGCATATAAACGCCGCTGTCGCTGGATCCGGGCTTCAGTGCCCCGGAAAGATCATTATGTATTTGCGACAGTACATTGCCGGGATGCAGCATCGATATGGGTCCAAGCTTCTGCTGCATGGCTGAAATCGAGCTCATAAGGCATAACGACAGCACAAGCAGCACTGCCCCAGTATAGCGGCTGTTCCAGCCGGACGGCCATTTTCGGTGGATCATAACCATCAGACCATAAATAATGCCAAACAGCGGCAGCACAAAATAAAATCTGCCCAGCAGATATCCTGCCATACTGGACAGAGAACGCCCTACAGCCGCTTCGCCGGATAAGGCAATTACGGAAATCGTAATAAGCATAATACCGTAAATCTCATATTTTAAAACGCTGCCAAGCAGCGCTTTTTTCTTTTTCTTCTTTCGTTTAGCCACGCCAGCCACCCCCGGCAACATTATACCATATAATGGCGTGGCGTACCTATGTTCTCTTTTGTCAAAAAATACATCTTTTTGGTTATCCGTTATTTACTAAAATCTATGACTGTTCCAGGAGCAAAAGCCGGATCAAGATACTTGTCCAAGGGACACCCAAGCAGTCTTACAATCCGTGCCTGTCCGCTCTCAAGCTGCTCAACTTGCATTAACATTCCCTGAATGTTCACTTCCATCGTCGGCTGAGCAGTGCTGATAGCCCCCTCGAAAATCTGCTCCAGCGGCAGCACTGTATAAAAGGTCATTGAGTCAGCCCTCCCTGCATCGGATCACCGGATACATTCGAAGCAGACATGCCGGCAATCATAGTATTAAGATGGGCCAGGGCAGCCCCTATCCCGCCTACCTCATCCATTAGGCCATATTTAACGGCATCATAACCTCCAACTGCTGTACCGATATCGCGGTTAAGCTCACCTGTTTTGAACATCAGATCCTTAAATTGCTGTTCACTGATCCGGGAATGAGAGGTGACAAACCGGACCATCCGCTCCTGCATGCGCTCCATATATTCAAACGTCTGCGGTACACCGATCACCAGCCCGTTCATGCGGATCGGATGAATTGTCATCGTCGCGCTTTCCGCAATGATTGAATAGCTTGAGGCTACAGCGATAGGCACACCGATGCTATGACCGCCGCCGATGACCACAGTAACAGTTGGCTTGGATAAAGAAGCTATCATCTCGGCAATTGCCAGCCCTGCCTCCACATCGCCCCCGACGGTATTGAGAATGATCAGAAGGCCTTTGATATTCTTGTTCTGCTCCGCCGCAACGAGCTGAGGAATGATGTGCTCATATTTGGTTGTCTTATTATGTGGCGGCAGCACGAAATGCCCTTCGATCTGGCCGATAATTGTCATGCAGAAAATATCCGGTTCCCCGCTCGGGACCACCGTCTGCCCCAATTCTTTCAGTACCCCGACCGTTCCGGGAAGAATTGGTTCTTGAGAGGCAGGTTTTACCTCCTCCGGCTGAATTCCCTCGTTATTGCTCATATTTGATCCATACGTGTATTCCAATGCAGCTCACCCTTTCCGCTTGCAGCTTCTAGCCGCTGCAGCCAGCCATACTAACTTTTCTTAGTATGACATTCTGAGGGACCCCCTTATGCAGACACCCCCAATAAAATGTCCGCCTGAACGCCGTCTTGAATTACCAGATTTCAGCAATATACTAAAAAGCCCCTCCACCCCAGGAAACCGTCCAATATTTCCGGGGAGAGGGGCTTTTAGGCCCTGCTTATTTATGTTTTGAGAAGAAGCAAGCTTCTTACACTTCCATGATAATTGGCAAAATCATCGGTCTGCGGCGTGTCTGTTCATACAGGAAACGGCCGAGCGAATCTTTTACGCTTGTTTTGAGCGAAGCCCATTCATTGACCTTCTCGCTCATCAGGCGCTGAAGCGTGCCGGAAACAATCCGGTTAGCTTCATCCAGGAGCCCTTCGGACTCACGGACATATACAAAGCCGCGGGAGATGATATCCGGTCCGGAGACAATGGCTCCGTTCTGCTTGCTCAGCGTTACAACAACCACGAGGATACCGTCCTGAGACAGCAGCTTACGGTCACGCAGTACGATATTACCTACATCGCCTACACCCAGACCGTCGATCAGCACGTTGCCTGCTGTAACCTTACCGGCTCTGCGCGCTGCTCCGCCCTGAATTTCAACAATTTCACCAATTTCTGTTATGAAAATATTGCTCGATTCCACCCCTACGGATTCTGCCAGCAGTGCATGTCTGCGCTGCATCCGGTATTCACCGTGGATCGGAATGAAGTATTTCGGCTTCATCAGGTTGAGCATCAGCTTGAGCTCTTCCTGGCTACCGTGTCCGGATACGTGAACACCGGAATTGGATCCGCTATAAATGACGTTGGCGCCTAGGCGGAACAGTTCGTCAATTGTACGGCCGACATATTTCTCATTGCCCGGAACCGGAGTTGCCGCAATGATAACAGTATCGCCCGGCAGAATGTCCACCTTGCGGTGACTGGAGCGTGCCATGCGGGTAAGAGCCGACATCGGTTCGCCCTGGCTGCCTGTGCAAAGCACCACCACGCGGTTGCCAGCCATTCTGTTCATTTCTTCCGGTTCAATCAGCATGCCGTCCGGCACGTGCAAATATCCCAGCTCGGAAGCAATTGCGACAACATTCACCATACTGCGTCCGATAACCGTAATCTTGCGTCCGGTGGATTCAGCGGCGTTCACCACCTGCTGAATACGGTGTACGTTCGATGCAAAAGTAGCAACTACAACGCGCTGATCGGCTTTGCGGAAAATATCCTCCAGTACGATGCCGACATTTTTCTCTGATGGTGTGAAGCCCGGTTTCTCGGCATTGGTACTGTCGGACATGAGTGCAAGTACACCTTTTTGCCCAATTTCAGCCATCCGGTGCAGGTTAGCAAATTGACCGTTGACTGGTGTATGGTCAAATTTGAAGTCACCTGTATGAACGACATTGCCTTCCGGAGTCTCGATGCATACGCCGACTGAGTCAGGAATACTGTGGTTGGTTCTGAAGAACGTCACCCGCAGGGAAGTCCCCAGTTCAATCTCAGAATCTTCATTGATCAGAATCCGCTTGGTTTCGCCAAGCAGATTGGCTTCCTTGAGCTTGTTCTCAACAAGGCCCAATGTAAGTCTTGTCCCGTACACCGGAACATTCAAATTCTTCAGCACATACGACAGACCGCCAATGTGATCTTCGTGTCCATGAGTGAGTACAATACCTCTTACTTTGTCTCGGTTCTCCGTCAAGTACGAGATATCGGGGATAACAATATCAATACCGAGCATGTCCTCTTCCGGGAACTTCAATCCCGCATCCACGACCACAATGTCGTTTCCGTATTGAACTACATACATGTTTTTCCCGATTTCTCCGACTCCGCCTAAAGCGAAAATCATCAATTTATCGTTGTTATTTTTTTTGGACAAATGAATCTAACCCTCCTATGATGTTGGACGTCATACTTTTATTTCACAAATAATTAAGCTCCATATTTCAGCGGCGCTGAACACATCGTTCAAATTGCCGATAGCTTCCAAATCCACAGAGATATTCCGCCTAAGTCTGAAAAATTGCGCAATGCGAAAAATCCCGAAACCCGAACAGTGAGTAGCTTCTTGAAACGGATATCACCCGTCAACCTTCACTGCCGCGCCCCTCGCGCGAAAAATCGGCAGCAATAGCACAGACTTATACAAGGACCTATCCTGTCTCACAATGTAAAAAAACATTGACGGAAGATTACCGCATATTTAATTAACCGCACCCAGTCACTTAAGAACATTATACATGATTTTTTTGGCAAAAGACAAGTCATCGGCTTCGTAACGTTATTCTTTCCTTAAAATACAAGCATTATTTGAGGAAAAGTTTGATCGGGGAACGAAGAAAAAGAGGCTTTGAAAGCATTTTGGGACTGCCCTCTAGGAACACAGATTTTCAGAAATGTAATATGTGAAAAGGAGACTAAAATAAATTATTCATACAAAAAACCGGCAATCCCTACCGGATGCCGGTTTAATACAGAAGTTCTTGCTATACGCATGAAGCCTATTTCAGCAGGGCCTGAATAAATGCGGCCTCTGCTTCATTCGGCCCCACCAGGGGTAGCCGCACAGAGCCTACATCAATTCCGCGCAGTCCGAGGGCGTATTTAACAGCAGCAGGGTTGGGCAGCGGCTGAGGACATTCAAAAAGCCCCTTGAACACCGGAAACAGCTGACGGTGCTTCGCGCCTGCGCGCTGCACATCACCGGAGAGAAAAGCATTAATCATCTCAGACATTTGCGCACCGATCACATGGCTGGCCACGCTGATAATACCATGCCCGCCGACGGCAAGTGTAGCCAGACCTGCAGAATCATCACCGGAATACACATGAAAATCATCAGGACAAGACGTTGCGATCAGTGTAATCTGATCCACGGATACACATTCCTTCGTGGCAACGATATTCGGTATCTCTGCCAGCCGGAGCGTTGTGGCAGCGCTCATGCTAACAGTTGTACGGCTGGGAACATTATAAAGAATACAGGGCAGCGAAGTATCCGCAGCAATTGCCGAGAAGTGCTGATACAGCCCCTCCTGATTCGGTTTGTTGTAGTAAGGAACGACAAGAAGCACCCCGTCTACGCCGAGTTTCTCTGCTTCCTTCGTAAGATGTATGGAATGTCTGGTGCTATTGCTGCCTGTTCCGGCGATGATCTTACAGCGTCCGTCTGCTTTTTTCAGAACATAAGAGAACAACTGCAGCTTCTCCTCGTCGGTTAAGGTGGGGGATTCCCCGGTCGTTCCGCAAACCACCAGTGCTTCGGATTTCTGCTCTTCAATCAAATAATCCACTAACCGGGAAGTTGCTTCCCAGTTGATTTCTCCATCCCCGTCAAAGGGTGTTACCATCGCAGTGATTAATCTACCGAAATCCACTTTGAATTCCTCCTGTCAGCGGTGCAATTCAAATTTGGCATGCAGCGCACGCAGCGACTGCACCATATCTTCTTTCTTCACAAGAACCCAAATAGTGGTATTCGAATCTGCCGACTGCAGAATCTGGATATTTTGCGAGCTCAGTGCTTCAACGATCCGGGCCATGATTCCAGGCACACCGTTAATACCGCCGCCGATGACCGATACTTTGGCGCAGCCGGACAGGCTTTTGGGCCGGAGTCCAAGCTCCTGGAGCGCAGCGATCGCCTGCTCTGATTTGTCGTCATTCACAGTATAAAGTGCTTCCGACGGTGTTACATTGATAAAATCTACACTGATGCCGCTGTCGGCCATACTCTTGAATATCTGCAGCTGCACTCCCGTGCCGTTCCCGTCAGGACACTCCACGGATATTTGCGTAATATTGCTTACATACGCGATACCCGTCACAAAACGGTCTACAATGCCGTGGGAAACGTCACTGAACCCTTCAGGATGGGTGACCAATGTTCCTTCTGCTTCAGAGAACGTAGAACGCACACGCACCGGAATTTGGGCCTGCATAGCAATCTCCACGGCACGCGGATGAATGACCTTAGCCCCCTGGTATGCCATATTACAGATTTCTGTATAACTAACATAGGTCAGCGGCTTCGCATCTTCCACAATCCGCGGATCAGCAGTAAGAATTCCATCCACATCGGTATATATATCGACCATATCCGCACGAAGTGCAGCTCCCAGCGCCGTGGCTGAGGTATCGCTGCCGCCTCTTCCCAGAGTTGTGAAATCCCCGGCTTCGGTCTGACCCTGAAACCCGGTTACTATTACTACTTTATGCTCACGCAGTTCCCGTAGAATCCGTTCTGTACGCACATCCAGAATTCTTGCATTGCCGTAGCTGCTGTCAGTCAAAAAGCCCGCCTGAGCCCCTGTCAGCACGGTGGAACGGATGCCTTCCTGCTCCAGCAATCCGCATAGCGTAGTTGCAGAGATGATCTCTCCGCAGCACATCAAAAGGTCCTTCTCGCGGTCCGGCAGCGAATTGCCGTTCTGCACGGCCCAGTCCAGCAAGGTGTCCGTAGCATAGGGCTCGCCTTTGCGCCCCATGGCTGACACTACAACAACAAGGCTGAATCCGCTGGCAAGTTCCCGTTTGACATGGCGGATAACATGCTCTCTGGCCATCGGAGTGGAAAGTGAGGTACCGCCGAATTTTTGCACTAAAATACCCATTATATAATTCCTCCATTACTTCTCTAAGCAAGCACACTGATGATGCGCAGAAGAACTGTCGAAATCCAAAGAAACGGCTCTTATTACGCCAGGTCTATACTTTGATACACAGAATAAACTGCCATCCTTACTATTTACAGCCGGTTATGCAAAGCCTCGTCCGATATTGACTGTACCAGAGCACTCCCTATAATCATTCCCGCTGTTCTCGGAGCAACAATACCCGGAAGTCCCAGTGCAGGAATGGCCTTGATCCCATGCTGCTCCGCATACCGGAAATCACATCCCCCGGGGGCAGAGGCCAAATCAATAATGACGCAATGTTTGGGGATTCTCGATAGCACCTCAGCTGTAAGGATCATGCTCGGTATGGTATTAAAGATGAGATCGGCTTCCTTCACCTGCTCCATCAGTGAATCAGTTATAAAGGGCTTCCAGCCCATCTCCTCTGCGCGCGCGTAATGCTCCAGCTTCCTGACACCCATCTTGACACGGGCACCCAGACCTTGCAGCGATCTGGCCATCGTAAACCCGATTCTGCCCATTCCAAGCACCACCGAGCACGAACCATGAATGGTAAAATCGGTATTCTGAATGGCCACAACCAGCGCGCCTTCTGCAGTCGGAATAGAATTGTAGATAGCCACATCATCCCGGCTCATCAACTCAACCAGTCTAAGCGAATGGCTGGCGCACAGGCTTCGCAAATAGTTTTTGGCTATACCAGTATACACCGTACAGCCTGTTGGCAGCGCTGCAAAATGTTCCTCCAGCAGCCGCATGGGTCCGGAAGAATACGCCGCGGCCAGGTTTCCCTCTTCGTCACAGCCCGCCGCCGGCAGCACGAGTACATCCGCGCAGCCCAGCAGTTCCGAAGAGAGCGGCTCCAGCTTCACATCTGGAATAGGGGTTTCCCACTTTTCAAACCCGGCTGCATAGACGGTAGCATCCATTTCGACACATTTGCGGATCACTTCCAGCTGTCTTGCGTCCCCGCCCAGGAACACGGTCCTGATGCCAGTCAGCATAGGGATGACGCTCCTCTCAAATTACAATTCCAATTCCGGGATTGCTGAAAAAAGTGTTGAACCGCCCTCAGAATGAGGACGGCAGATTTGAAGCCTATGATCAGGTCTGCTCCGGCAGACTTTCATGCTATGCTGAATGAAACCGTTCGATAATCATCGGCTGCAGCTGTTTGCCCTGCAGGGCCGCGTAGCAGGCCTCGGGAATGAGTTCCATGCGCGCTACAAGCGAATTAGGCTTGCCTTCAGGGTTATCCTGGCCGAACGGTACAAAATAAATATGTTTGGCTACCAGTAGCTTCGCAATATTCGCTGCGTTCAGGCCTAGACCATCATTAGTGGAGATCGCCAGCACAAGCGGACGGCCATTACGCATCTGCGATTTGGCTGCCATCAGTACAGGGCTGTCAGTCATCGCGTTTGCCAGTTTGCTCGTTGTATTCCCTGTGCAAGGAGCAATGGTGAGCACATCGAGCAGCTTGGATGGTCCCAGCGGTTCCGCTTCAACAATTGTAGAAATGATATCATTCCCCGTTATATCTTTCAACTGTTTTAGCCAATTTTCCGATGTGCCGAAGCGTGTGTCCGTGTTCAGCACAGATGCCGAAACAATCGGCACCACATTGGCCCCTCCGTCCATAAACCGTTGAATCTGCGGCATCACCTCAGCAAACGTGCAATGTGAGCCAGTGATGGCATAACCTACTGTTTTTCCATGCCAATCCATTATTGGTCCCCCTTGTTTAAAGTCTCCTCCGAGATCGACTGTACCAGCGCACTTCCCATAATCATCCCGGCACTTTTCGGGGCTACAATCCCTGGCAATCCGGGTGCAAGCATAGCCTTGATTCCCCGCTTCTCCGCATAACGGAAATCACAGCCGCCCGGAGCTGAGGCCAAATCGATAATGACGCAATGCCTAGGTATTCTGGAGAGCACCTGCGCCGTGATAATCATGCTCGGTATAGTATTAAAGATCAGGTCGGTATCTGTCACCTGCTGCAGCAGCTCACCGGTCATAAAGGGCTTCCAGCCCATCTCTTCCGCACGGGCATAGTGGTCCTGCTTCCGGACACCCACTTTTACAGTAGAGCCTAATCCCTGCAATGCCCTTGCCATCGTAAAACCGGTCCGGCCCATGCCCAGCACCATCGAGACGGAACCGTGGATCGTAAAATCGGTATTCTGAATGGCCATGACAAGTGCGCCTTCCGCTGTCGGAATGGAATTATAAATCGCTACATCATCCCTGTTCAGCAGCTCTACGAGCTTCAAGGAATACTTAGCGCACAGACTGCGCAAATAACTTTTGGCCATACCGGTATATACGGTTGCGCCTTGCGGGAGTGCTGCAGCATGCTCATCCAGCAGCTGCAGGCGTCCGGTGGAGAACAACGCGTTGATATTCCCTTCCTCGTCACATCCTACCGTAGGCAGCACCAGTACATCCGCACTGCCGAGCAGCTCCGGCGACAGTTGTGCCAGGTTCACCCCCGGGCTAGGGGCTTCCCATTTTTCGAACCCGGCGGCGCTTACCGTCGCATCCATTTCCACGCATTTTCGAATCACTTCAAGCTGTCTCGCGTCCCCGCCCAGGAACACGATCCTGATGCCAGTAAGCATAGGGATGACGCTCCTTTCCACATACACTATCGACTATAGAGCATCTTATGCCGGGGCCGCCGGATGGGTGATGAGCGGAGAAGAATTCCTGGGCGAATATCTCGGGTAACGTGCGGGAGGGCAAACCCTTGAAGCGGCGGAGTGCCGGGGCAGATGTATATGAAAAAACCACCGTCCGAAAATAAAAAAAGCTTGCGGATTGCGCCCGGCAAGGGGCGGATTATCCGCAAGCTTTTAGTATAGAAATTTAGAATACTTTACTTCCCTGTATGACCAAAGCCGCCGGCACCGCGTTCGGTTTCAGACAGCTCTTCAACTTCGACCAGTGTCACAGCGGGAACAGCCTGGAAGACCATCTGGGCAATCCGCTCATTGCGGGCAATCGCAAAGGGCTCCTGACCCAGGTTAATCAGCAGCACCTTGATTTCACCGCGGTAATCAGCATCAATGGTGCCTGGTGTGTTCAGGCAGGTAATGCCATGCTTAAAGGCCAGGCCGCTGCGCGGGCGGATTTGCGCCTCCAGCCCGTCCGGCATCGCCAGGGCGATTCCTGTAGGGATCAGCGCACGCTCACCCGGAGCAAGCACCACCTGCTCGGCTACAGAGGCATACAAATCGTATCCGGAGGCCTGCTCCGACATTTTGCGCGGCAGCAGCACATCCTCATTTCCCGGAAGCTTGTTAATTTGAACGTAATAAGACAAGATCATCTCTCCTAACATTGGCAATCGCTTTATCTGTGGAGCCGACCATCGCCAGTGCGAGAGGTTCAGCAAACATTTGGTCCAGCAGCTGGTTCACATCATCCATCGTTACACGCCCGATTTTATCAATCATGTCATCCAGTGTATCATGTCTTCCCAGCATCAGCTCGTTTTTACCGATCCGGTTCATCCGGCTGCTGGTACTCTCCAGGCTTAGGATCAGACTGCCTTTGAGCTGCTCCTTGCCTTTTCTCAGCTCATCTTCACTGATGCCCTTTACAGCAAGCTCATGCATCATTTCCTTAATCAGCACCGTAACCTCTTTGGTCTGCTTCGGCGCTGTCCCCGCATATACGGTGAACAGGCCGCTGTCCACCTGGGAGCTATGATAAGAATACACGGAGTAGGCCAGTCCGCGCTTCTCCCGGATCTCCTGGAACAGGCGTGAGCTCATGCCACCGCCAATAGCGTTGTTTAAGAGCACCATCGGATATTGCAGCGGTCCGCCGCTCTGAACACCTGGCAGGGAAATGCAGATGTGGTTCTGCTCCGTTTTTTTACGGTGGAACAGCAGCTCGCCATGGAATTCAGGTGCTGTCAGCGCAGCAGCCTCACCGTGATTGTCAAAAGAACCAAAATGGCGCTCCAATAGTCCGGTAAGATTATCATCAATGTTGCCCGCTACGCTGATCACCGTATTTTCAATAGTATACTGAGCCTTCATATAGGCACGCAGATCATCAGGGGTCATTGCCAGCAGGCGTTCCTTAAGGCCAAGAATCGAATAAGCCAGCGGGTGTTCCCCGTAAGCGGCTGCGCACATCAGGTCATGGACCAGATCATCCGGCGTATCCTCGCACATGGAGATCTCCTCGAGGATAACATTCTTCTCCTTCGCCAATTCTTCGGCGTCCATGCGTGAACGGAAGAACATATCGGAGAGCACATCCACTGCAATCGGGAGATGCTCATCGAGCACTTTTGCGTAATAGCATGTATATTCCTTCGAGGTGAATGCATTGACGTTGCCGCCAATCGCATCAAACTGCTCGGCAATATCCTTGGCGCTGAAGCGGTCAGTGCCCTTAAACAGCATATGTTCAATAAAATGAGAAATCCCGTTATTCAAGGGGTTCTCATTGCGGGAGCCCGTTTTGACCCAGATTCCAAAGGAGACGGATCGGCCGGTGGGAATTTTCTCTGTCACCACTCGCAGGCCGTTTGATAATACGATTTTTTCCAATTCTAAGTCCTCCTGGCACAGCCTTGTTTCTGTCCTGTAGATTTATTAAGCGCGACTCTAATCCTACCAGAAATTAACGACTCACTCAACTTCGGTGGGCATCAGCCGCTCCGCCGACAACGTCTGGCTGACTGTTCCAAGCTGCAGATCTTTTGCTCTGATCGCCCGTATCATGCCCTTCAGTGCCTTGGAGGAAGATGCCGTCGGATGCATCAGTATCAGCGTTCCTGGCTCAGTCTTGGCACTTATCTTAGCAATTACAGATTCCGGGGAAGGATTCCTCCAATCGACTGTATCCAGCGTCCACAGCACTGTTTTCAGCCCCAAGGATGCAGCTATGTCCACCGTTTCCTGATCAAAATCGCCTGAAGGGGGAGCGAACCACTGATTCGTCACTCCCAGGCTCTCCTTGAGGAGGATTTGAGTCTTCTGGATTTCCGCAGTCGCCCGCGCCCGGCTTAATGTACTCATATTCGGATGAGTGTACGCATGATTCTCCATTTCATGACCACGCTTCAGCATCTCTGCAGCCAGTTCTTTATTTTTACTGAGCCAGCTTCCATCGAGAAAAAAGGTCACCTTCACCTTCTCCTCATCCAGAATGTCCAGCATCGGTTCAATATACTGATTGCCCCAGGCCACATTAATCATCAGCGAGACCATGGGTTTGGCCGGATTGCCCCGGTAGATCGGATACGCCCCGAGATCATTTAAGGAGACCTTAGGCCGGATTTGGCGGTAAACCAGCTTAAGGCCGTCACCAGGACCTGTCAGCAGTGCATTTCGATACGTTGCTTCTTCATCTACCTCGAGCCCGTTATAACCCGGAATGGCCTTCCAAATACGGTCTACAGTGGCATCTACAGGGGCTGCATTCAACTTGGCTGCCTCGCTCTGAACCAGTAAACGCAGCTCCTCATTTTGTTCCTTGGGATGATTAGCCATTACTGCCAGTCCATCCTCAGGCTTAAGCTGGGCCAGCATTTCCTTCACGGGTCTGTATGTACTGCCAATACCGATTACAACAGCAATACAGGCCAGTACAAGTGCCGCTTTGTCCGTCTTCATGACGATTTTCCTCCCCGCGCACAGTTCGTACAGGACTCTTTGTCCCAGACTATGAATGACAGGAGTAAAATATGCTTCTTACCCGGCTTAAGCACGCCAAAAAGAAACGGAATTACCGCCCTGACCGGGAAGAAAATCCGTTTCTGCAAATAATCTGAGAATATAACCTATTTAAAAAAAGAGCCAGACGCAATTGCTTCTGTCTCTTCTTAAAAATATCCACAAAGCCTGCTGCAAAAAGCAATGCGTAACTTACGCTTTCGCTCCGGCTTCCGAAGTCAATACCGCTTTGCGCGACAAGTTGACGCGGCCCTGCTGGTCAATTTCGGTTACTTTTACAGTAATCGTATCGCCGATGGCCACAACATCTTCTACTTTCGCTACGCGCTCTGTGGACAGCTGGGAGATGTGTACCAGCCCGTCTTTGCCGGGAATCAGTTCAACGAAAGCACCGAACTTCTCGATGCGGCGAACCGTACCTACATAGATTTCACCAACTTGGACTTCCTTCACAATGCCTTCGATGATGCCACGGGCTTTTTGGATCATGGCTTCGTCGGAAGAGCCGATAAATACGCGTCCATCCTGCTCGATGTCGATCTTTACGCCGGTTTCCTCAATGATCTTGTTGATGATCTTACCGCCGGCACCAATAACATCACGGATTTTGTCCGGATTGATGTTGATAATAATGATCTTAGGCGCATATTGGGACAGGCTAGGTCTTGGCTCAGAGATAGCTTCCATCATTTTGCCGAGGATGAACAAACGTCCTTCTCTGGCTTGCTCCAACGCTTCCTTCAGAATCTTGCGGTCAATCCCGGCAATCTTGATATCCATCTGAATTGCGGTTACACCTTCTGCAGTTCCCGCTACCTTAAAGTCCATATCACCCAGATGATCTTCCATACCCTGGATGTCTGTCAGAATGGAGACATGCTCTCCGTCTTTGATCAGACCCATAGCTACGCCGGCTACAGGTGCCTTGATAGGTACCCCTGCATCCATCATTGCCAGGATACTGGCGCAGATACTTGCCTGGGAAGTCGAACCGTTAGATTCAATCGCTTCCGAGACCAGACGGATCGTGTACGGGAATTCAGTTTCACTAGGAATAACTTTGGAAAGAGCGCGTTCACCCAGTGCCCCGTGGCCGATTTCGCGGCGTCCCGGTGCTCTAAGCGGGCGGGCTTCCCCTACGCTGAACGGCGGAAAGTTGTAATGATGCATGAAACGTTTGGTTTCAGTCGGATCGATACCGTCCAGAATTTGCACATCACCAAGCGCACCAAGTGTACAAACGCTGAGAATTTGTGTTTGCCCGCGGGTAAATAGTCCGGAGCCGTGCGTACGCGGCAGGAGTGCGGTATCACATTCAATCGGACGGATTTCATCCAGCTTACGGCCATCCGGACGCACCTTGTCATGCGTAATCAGGCGGCGCACTTCATCCTTAACGATGTCATGCAGTACTTCCTTCACGTCTTTCAGAAGCTCTGGTGTCTCTATGTATTTCTCAACGAAATACTCCACCGTTTCACTGTTGATCAGATCGATAGCATCCTGGCGTGCATGCTTCTCGGCAATCTTGACAGCTTCTACCAGACGACTCTGCGCATAAGCACGAACCTCTGTGTTCACG
The DNA here is from genome assembly GCF_017086365.1 of Paenibacillus tianjinensis. NCBI lineage: Bacteria > Bacillati > Bacillota > Bacilli > Caryophanales > Paenibacillaceae > Paenibacillus > Paenibacillus tianjinensis. Next base: position 3,649,352 of record NZ_CP070969.1, read on the forward strand.
TCAGCATTTACCGCGTGCAGCTTTACAGCCATTTTTTCTTTACCGGCAACGGCTACCAGCTCTTCAATCACTGCTACGATCTTGCGGATTTCTTCGTGTCCGAACATGATTGCTTCCAGCATCACGTCCTCCGGCACTTCGTTCGCTTCCGCTTCAACCATCATGATGGCATCTTTCGTTCCGGCAACCACGACATAAATGTCGCTGGCTTCCTGCTGGGCAACGTCCGGATTGATGACGAATTCGCCGTTGACTCGTCCAACCGCCACTCCGCCGATCGGCCCGTCAAACGGCACATCGGAGATGCTCAGGGCAGCAGACGTACCAATCATAGCCGCGATATCCGGGGCACAATCCTGGTCCACACTCATGACCATGTTCAGTACCTGAACATCGTTACGGAAGCCTTCCGGAAACAATGGACGAATTGGACGGTCGGTCAGGCGGCTGGACAGAATTGCTTTCTCACTCGGTCTGCCTTCCCGCTTGATAAATCCGCCAGGGATTTTACCTACTGCATATAATCTTTCTTCATAGTTAACCGTAAGCGGGAAAAAATCCAGATCTTTAGGTTCACTGGAAGCTGTAACCGTACACAATACTGCAGTATCTCCGTAGCGTACCATAACAGCGGCATTTGCCTGTTTGGCAAGGCGGCCGGTCTCCAGCACCAGGCGTCTTCCGCCAAGCTGCATTTCTACACGTTGTTCCATAAAACCCCTCCTTGAATAGTAGTAAGCCCGCTATCGAACCGCAGGCTGTAGCGTAGCTCTTCATGAACCGAAAGCCTGCCCGAGGTTATCAGATCACGGTCCGGTTCTGTATGTTCTACAAGCAAAAACGGCTTGTCCTCTCAAAAGAGGTGAAATAGCCGTTTGTGCGAATCATATCCATTTGCCTCTGTAAAAGTTTTCCCTAAATTTTCAAAAAGCAACCCGGCTGTCCCGCTGTCGATCGTAAGAAGGACATACGGTATACAACCAGGCTGCTTTAAGGTTACTCTTATGGGAAATTAACGACGCAATCCCAGTTTCTCGATCAGGGCGCTGTAACGTCTGATGTCTTTGTTCTTCAAATACGCCAGCAGTTTACGACGTTGTCCAACCATCTTGAGCAGTCCGCGACGGGAATGATGATCTTTCTTGTGCGTACGCAAGTGGTCAGTCAAATTAACGATGTTCTCCGTAAGGATAGCAACTTGCACCTCAGGGGATCCGGTATCGGATTCATGAGTTTTGTGCTCGTCGATCAATTGGTGTTTACGTTCTTGAGTCAATGCCATCCTGTTCACCTCCTTCATTATAATCGCCAGTAGCCTCGTCGCCGTCGGTGAGAACGTGCAACCAAGCTAAGGTTATGATGCTGTCATTCCAGCAACGTTAATCAGTATAGCATCTTCGAAGACAAAAGTAAACGCATGTCCAAAGAAGATTATGAAGGATATCCCAGCAGCGCTTTGGCTGTCTCAGCATCCTTGGAGATTTGCGAGATCAGGGCATCAATGGACTCGAATTTCCGTTCAGGACGGATAAAGCCCTCAAGTTCTACTTTAAGCTCCTGTCCATAGATATCTGCGGCAAAATCAAACAGGTGCACTTCAAAACTCGGTGCCACCATCCCATCATGGAATGTGGGCTTAACCCCAACGTTCATTACCCCATACAAAACTTCTTCCTTAAAGAAGACCTTCACTGCATAGACTCCCTTGGCCGGGATGACATACCGGTCTTCCAGTTGAAGATTGGCGGTGGGGAACCCGATGGTGCGCCCGCGCTTCTCACCATGTCCGACGATTCCGCGCAGATGATAACAGCGTCCAAACCAGCTATTCGCAAGGGCCAGATCACCGCTTTGCAAGCTCTTACGGATTCCGGAGCTGCTTACCTTCTCTCCATCAAGAAGGAACGGAGGAACCGTCTCCACACTCATTGCCCCAAGCCCCAGCTCACGGAGCATGTCCGAATCGCCTTCGCCCAGGTAACCGAAGCGGAAATCAAACCCGACTACTGCAGTTATAATCTGCAGGGGCAGCAGCATAATGGAGACAAAATCCTGCGGGCTGACCCGGGAAAGCTGCTCATTAAAATCAATTATATACAAAATATCGACACCCATACCAGACAGAAGCTCCTGCTTATCCTTCGGCGGGGTCAAATATCCATCATAGTCGCCTTTGCCCATGACATCCTTGGGATGAGGATGAAAGGTCATCACTGCAGCCGGTACACCTTGTCTCCGGGCCAGAGCTACAGCGGATGTAATGACGCTGGCATGTCCGCGGTGCAGTCCGTCAAACTGGCCCAGTGCAGCTACTTGGGGCTGTGCCCACTCGGCTGCTGTCTCCGGCGGCATTGGATAGCTTAAGGTTACGGTTCTCACGCTGTTTCTCACCTACAATTCACAAATGAAATAAATAAATTAACCTTGTGCGAAGACTTTAACAGGTGCAATAGCCCCCGTATCTTCCAGCTTGTAAATACCCAGGAATTCTCCCTGAAGATCGTAAAGCCGGAAGTCACCGCCCTGCTTCACTTCGGGTGCCACATACCGGATCGAAAGACGTTGACCCTGCATGGCAGCCTTCTTCTTCTCATCGATCACGGAGTGCCGCGGCAAATGGGATATGGCCTCGTCTGCCGCAATCAAATGCTGCTCAAGTGTGCCTGCTTCCTTATGTTCAGCAATCTGCTCGAGGGTCAGGCAATGGCTGGCAGAAATCCCGGCAGACATCGTACGCGTAAGCTCGACCATTACACCGGGAAGTCCAAGCGCACGGCCAATATCCACACATAGTGTACGGATATAAGTGCCCTTCGAACACAATACACGGAAAGTAATATCAGGATGATTGCCGTTCCAGACCATATCCGTCATTTCAATTTCATAGATCTCCACTTCACGGCTTTTGCGTTCGACTGTTTTGCCTTCTCGGGCCAGCTCATAAAGACGCTTACCGTCAACCTTGACCGCCGAATACATTGGTGGAACCTGGGAGATCACTCCTTTGAACGAGTTCAGCACCTCAAGCACTTCGGCTTCGGTAACATGAACTTCATCCACCGTCTCCGTAATCGTACCAGTCATATCTTCTGTATCACTGGATAAGCCGAGTCTGAGGGTCGCAACATATTCCTTGGGCAGCTCCTGGATATATTCCACCACCCGGGTAGCCCGTCCAAGACAAAGCGGAAGCACTCCGGTCACCTGAGGATCAAGTGTACCCGTATGACCAATCCGTTTCATACCGAGAATTCTCCGGGCTTTGGCTACAACGTCATGTGAAGTGTATCCTGCAGGCTTATAGACCGCCAAAACACCTGTGAGTTCACTCATAAATGACGTCTGACCTCCTCAAGCACCAGCGGAATAGCCTGTTCCAGTGTTGCCTCAAGACGGGCACCAGCAGCACGGGTATGACCCCCGCCACCGAATACTTGCGCAAGTGCTGCGACATCAACTTTGCCGGCTGAGCGTAAGCTTACTTTCACAGCATGCTCATTGATCACCTTGAAAAGAAGACCAACCTCAACCCCGCGGATATTGCGGGGATAATTCACTATACCTTCCAAATCTTCATTGGCTGCGCCACAGTCAAGCATATCCTGCGGCGTTACATGCACCCAGGCAATGTCACCTTCGGGGGACAGCTGTAGTGTATTCAATGCACGGTTCAGCACTTTCACCTGAGGCAGGGTCATTTCCTCCAGCAGGTTCTCCGCCAGTTCCGGACCGTTAACGCCCATTGCCAGCAGTTCAGAGACCGCCGCCATCACTTTGGGTGAGGTATTGGAATAGCGGAATCCGCCGGTATCCGTCAGCAGTCCCGTATAAAGCGCCGTGGCAATATCGAGGCTCCATTCCACCTGAAACGTCTTCAGCAGGTCGAACAAAATTTCCGCAGTCGCAGCAGCATCCGGCTTAATGAGCGTCACGAAACCATAACCGTTATTGGTAGGATGATGGTCAATATTCACGATGAGCGCATCACTGGCAAAATATCGCTGGGTTAGCCCCACACGCTGAAAATCAGCACAATCGACGCAAATTACATTGCTGTATTGGCGCTGCAGCTCACGTTCCGCCAAATTGATAATTTCACCGGCATGCCATAAGTATTCCATCCGCTGCGGAATTGGACCTTCATTCAGCATAGTATATTTTTTGCCCAGACATGAGAGAAGCCAGCCCACCGCGAGGGTGGAGCTGACTGCATCTCCGTCCGGCTGAACATGCGACACTACAAGATAATCGTCGTGTTCCAGCAGAAACTTACGGGTCTGCTGGAGACTTTGTTCATAGCTCTGCATTCGCCGTCTCCTTTATGTTTCCTAGCTTTCTTCGTGCTTGATCTCGCCCAGCAGCTTCTCAATATGACTTCCGTATGCAACGGATTCATCAATTTTGAAGATCAGCTCAGGCGTATGACGCAGGCGGATCGCCTTGCCAAGCTCAGAACGGAGAAAGCCGTTGGCTTTCTCAATCGCTTTGAGTGACCCTGACTGCTGCTCCGCATCCCCGAACACGCTCAGGTATACTTTGGCCTGAGATAGATCGTTCGTTACGTCTACCCCGGTTACGGTAACGAAACCAATGCGCGGGTCTTTCAATCCGCTCTGGATGAGCTGGCTCAGCTCTTTCTTGATCTGCTCGCCAACCCGTCCGGCTCTGATTTTAGACATCTGTATTCACCTCTTCGCTTAGCGCTCTACCTTTTCCATGATGAACGCTTCGATAATGTCCCCCTCTTGGAGGTCATTATAGCGTTCCAAAGTTATGCCGCATTCATAACCCTGCGCCACTTCTTTTGCATCATCCTTGAAGCGCTTCAAGGTATCGATCTTGCCTTCGAAGACAACGATTCCGCTGCGGATCAGGCGCAGCTCGGCATTGCGGGTAATTTTGCCGTCTGTAACCATACAACCTGCAACACTGCCCACTTTGCTGATTTTGAAGACGTTGCGCACTTCGGCATGACCGATGATATTTTCTTTGAAGACCGGATCGAGCATGCCCTTCATGGCACTTTCGATTTCTTCAATTACGTTGTAAATGATGTTGTGCAGACGCACATCAACCTTCTCCTGCTCTGCAGCAGCTTTGGTCTGAGCGTCCGGACGAACGTTAAAGCCGATTACGATCGCATTTGATGCTGCCGCGAGTGTAATATCGGATTCCGTAATCGCACCTGCACCGCTGTGAATAATCTTCACGCGAACGCCTTCAACCTCGATCTTCGCCAGGGAGCTCTTGAGCGCCTCTACCGAACCTTGTACGTCACCTTTGATGATTACGTTCAGGTCTTTGATCTCGCCATCCTTGATGTGCTTGAACAGGTCATCCAGTGTAACACGGGTATTGGTGTTCAGCTCGGACTGGCGCTGGGTTGTGGAGCGTCTGTCGGCGATTGCACGGGCTTTGCGCTCGTCTTCGAAGGCCATGAACGGATCGCCCGCCTGCGGCACTTCAGTCAGACCGGTAATTTCCACCGGAGTGGAAGGGCCCGCTTCCTTGATTTTGCGTCCCTTGTCATTCACCATGGCGCGGACACGGCCGAAGCAGTTACCCGCTACAAAAGCGTCTCCGACCTTCAGTGTACCGTTCTGAACGAGAATACGGGCAACCGGTCCGCGGTTCTTATCAAGCTCGGCTTCTATTACTGTACCGCGTGCCCGTTTGTCCGGGTTCGCTTTGTACTCGTTAACTTCCGCTACGAGCAAGATCATTTCCAGCAGCTCTTCCAGGTTAATGCGCTGTTTGGCGGACAGGTTGACGAAGATGGTGTCTCCGCCCCACTCTTCCGGTACCAGCTCATAATTGGTAAGCTCCTGCTTAACACGGTCCGGATCAGCACCCGGCTTGTCGATCTTGTTAACTGCAACAATGATCGGAAGTCCAGCAGCCTTGGCGTGGTTAATCGCTTCTACCGTCTGCGGCATAACACCGTCATCAGCAGCTACAACGATAATGGTCATATCCGTGACCTGTGCACCGCGGGCACGCATGGCGGTAAACGCTTCGTGACCCGGAGTATCCAGGAACGTAATTTTCTTGTGGTTGATTTCGACCTGGTACGCACCGATGTGCTGCGTAATCCCGCCGGCTTCGCCGCCGGTTACGTTCGTTGAACGGATCGCATCCAGCAATGTTGTTTTACCATGGTCAACATGACCCATGATCGTAACAACCGGAGGACGGGTCTGCAGATCCTCTTCGGAATCGTTCTCTTCCACGGTTTCGAAGCTGTCTTCGTCCACAGGGATCTTCACTTCTACTTCTACGCCGAATTCACCCGACAGAAGCAGGATGGTGTCGATATCAAGCTCCTGGTTAATGGTCGCCATAACGCCCATCAGAATCAGCTTCTTGATCACTTCAGAAGCATCCTTATGCAGCAGCTTGGCTGTTTCACCGACCGTCATATTACCGCGGACAATAATCTTCTTCGGTGTATTGTCAATCTTCTCACGGTGTACGACCGGCTGGTTTCTGCCGCCGCGGCTATTCTTGCCGCCGCGGTTGTTGCGGAAATTGCCGCCGCCTTTACCGTCTTCAAAGCGCTTCTGGCTGCCGTTGTTGTTCGGTCTGCCGCCGGAAGTGTTCTTCTTTGGACCTCTGTCTCCGCCGCGGGAGAAATCACCGCCGCCTTGTCCTTGCGGACGGCTGTCTGTGCGCGGAGCGCTGCTCTGCGGACGGTCACCAGTACGTGGTGCACTGCCTTGACCTTGCGAACGGTTGCCGCCGGTGGAGCTGCCTTGCGGACGGCTGCCGCCGGTGGAGCTACCCTGCGGGCGGTTGCCGCCGGTGGAACTGCCCTGTGGACGGTTGCTGCCGGTGGAGCTGCCCTGCGGACGATTGCCGCTGGTGGAGCTACCTTGCGGGCGGTTGCCGCCGGTGGAGCTGCCCTGCGGGCGGTTGCCGCTGGTGGAGCTTCCTTGCGGACGGTTGCCGCTGGTGGAGCTGCCTTGCGGGCGGGAATTCTGTGTTGATCCTGATGTACTTCTGCGGGAATCTTGTCCGCTTTGGGGCCTTGGGGACGTCGTCGATTGGTTGTTGTTTTGGTTACTGTTCATACCTACCTGCTTTTCCGGTTGATTTTTGTTGGCATTCTGAGCACTCTGCGGTTCGGCTGTTACCGTTCCGGTAGTTGCCGGACGGCTGCTGGTGCCGGTGTCACGCTTGGCTGCAGCGTTTGATTTAATATCCTTAAAGAATTGCTCCACTTTTGTTACCGAGCTATTCTCCATCACACTCATATGATTATTCACAGGAACATTCAAACGCTTCAGAATTGTAATAATTTCTTTACTGCTCATGTTCAGAGATTTCGCGTATTCATACACGCGCAGTTTATCCTTATTGTCTTCTTTAGTCAATAACTCCACCTCCGACAGTATCTCCAAGCGTTCTGGAGATCATTTCCGCGAATCCTTTATCCGTAACGGCCAGCACTACGCGCTGGTCTTTACCAATACTTGCACCGAGTTCATCCCGGTGAAATGCGATTACTAGTGGAATATCGTAGGTCCCGCATTTATCACGGAACTTTTTTTGGGTATTATCTGAAGCGTCACCTGCTAGGACGACCAGCTTCGCCTCCGATGACCGTACTGCCTTAAGTACAGCCTCGTCGCCGGTGACAATCTTGCCTGCTCTCATGGCAAGCCCTAAATAAGAAAGTGTCTTACTCATTGTCCTCACTATCCTTTGCTGCTAAAAACTCTTCTTCCACGGATGCAAAATCCCTGGCTAGCTGAGCATAGATTTCAGGACTCACTTGACATTTTAACGCACGGTCAAGTGCTTTGTTCTTTTGTGCCAGTTTAAAGCATTCCAGTTTACCGCAGATGTAAGCCCCCCGGCCTGACTTCTTGCCTGTCAGATCGATCAGCACTTCGCCCTCAGGTGTGCGAACCACGCGAATCAGCTCTTTTTTGGGCATCATCTCCTGGCTGGCAACACATTTGCGCAGCGGTACCTTTTTTTGCTTCATTCTAATCGCCTCCCGTCAGTCAGCAGCTTAATTAATCAATGGAGACGGAATCCTGATGCATTTCATCGCTAATTGTTTTCGGTCTGCCGTATTCCTGCTCCGCTTGAGTTTCGCTCTTGATATCAATTTTCCAGCCGGTCAGTTTGGCCGCAAGGCGGGCATTTTGCCCTTTGATGCCGATAGCCAGCGACAATTGATAGTCAGGAACGATGACACGGGCCATTTTCTCAGCTTCAAAGACTTGAACCTCAAGCACTTTGGACGGGCTGAGTGCATTAGCCACATATTCCTGCACCGCATCTGAATAACGCACAATATCAATCTTCTCGCCGCGAAGCTCTGTAACGATGGTCTGCACGCGTGTCCCTCTTGGGCCAACGCAGGAGCCGACCGGATCCACCTCTTCATTACGCGAGAATACAGCGATCTTAGAACGGAAGCCTGCTTCACGGGCCACAGAACGAATCTCAACAACGCCGTCAAAAATCTCAGGAACCTCCAGCTCGAACAGACGCTTCAGCAGACCCGGATGACTGCGGGACAGCATAATTTGCGGTCCTTTGGTCGTATTCTCCACTTTGGTGATATAGGCCTTGATCCGCTCGCTCTGCTTGAACTTCTCACCCGGCATCAGCTCGCTCAGCGGCAGAACCGCTTCGATTTTGCCAAGATCGACATAAATATTCCGCATATCCTGACGCTGTACAAGGCCGGTAACAATATCATCTTCCTTGTCAATAAAAGCGTTATAGATAAGTCCGCGCTCCGCTTCACGAATACGCTGAGTTACAACCTGCTTGGCGGTTTGCGCCGCAATCCGGCCGAAATCGCGCGGTGTTACTTCAAGCTCTGCAACATCCTCCAGCTGGAAATGAGGGTTGATCTCTCTGGCTGCCGGCAGGGAAATTTCGGTCCGGGTATCCAGAACCTCCTCGACAACCAGCTTACGGGCGAATACTTTGATTACGCCTGTGTTGCGGTTCATGTCCACACGCACGTTCTGCGCCGCATTGAAGTTGCGTTTATAGCTGGAAATCAGCGCAGCTTCGATGGCTTCAAACAGCACATCCTTGCTGATGCCTTTCTCCCTTTCCAGTTCATTCATAGCTTCGATAAAATCCATACTCATGAAATTCCGGTCCCCCTTTCAAGACGTTAAAAAATAATGGCCAATCTCGCGCTGGCGACTTTGGCATACGGCACTACATGTTCTTTTTTGCCCGCGGAGATGAGCAGTTCCTCGTTCTCGAACGAGAGCAAACGGCCTTCGAATTCTTTGAGGCCTTGAATCGGCTCATAAACCGTTACATATACGTCCTTGCCTACCGCTTTGGCGACATCTGCAGCTTTCTTGAGCGGGCGTTCTGCGCCAGGAGAAGAAACCTCCAGGAAATAGGCTTCAGAGATAGGATCATTCTCATCCAGTTTTGAACTGAAATATTCGCTAATGGCACCACAGTCATCAATATCAATGCCGCCTTCTTTGTCTACGAATATGCGCAAAAACCAGTTGGAGCCTTCCTTCACGTATTCAACGTCCACCAGTTCGAAACCATTGTCCTCGAGATAGGACCCGAGCATCTGCTCTACCGTTTGTTTAATTTTGGATTTGGGTGTGCTCAAAAGAAAATTACCTCCACGAACTTGTCTTTTGCTATATACCAAAGATAAAGAGTGGGTTTCCCCACTCTTTACACAACGGACTTATCTCATTATTACCAAAAAAATTATACCATAGTGCATCTGCACTGACAAGTGCTGGCCCTTGACTCCCTATTTGGAGCCTGTTAAAACAGGGACAGCTGGTTGCTCTCCGGAAGTCCCCGGAAGCAGCCCATGCCGGTCAGCAGCTCAATCACAGTCTTACTCGCTTTGGATTTCTGCTGGAAATCCTCAATCGACAGGAACTCTCCCGCATCCTTGGCGGCAGCAATATTGATGGCCGCATTCTCACCGATTCCCGCAAGCGCGGAGAACGGCGGAATCAGGCTGGTGCCGTCAACCGTAAAGCGGTTCGCATCGGAACGGTACAGATCGATGTTCTTGAAGGTGAACCCGCGCGCCGTCATCTCCAGTGCCATCTCGAGCACAGGCAGCATTGCTTTTTCCTTAGGCAGCGCCTGGAAGCCCTTGGCTTCGATCTCGCCGATCTGGCGGTTGATTGCTTCATAGCCCTGGCAGCAGAGCTCGATGTCAAAGTCAGCAGCACGTACCGAGAAGTAGGTCGCATAATATTCAATCGGATGATACAGCTTGAAGTAGGCGGTCCGCACTGCAGAGATTACATACGCAGCAGCATGCGCCTTAGGGAACATGTACTGGATCTTCAGACAGGAATCAATGTACCATTGCGGTACCTTGCATTTCTTCATCTCTTCGATCCATTCGGGCGGCAGCCCTTTTCCTTTACGCACGCTTTCCGTAATTTTAAAGGCCAGACTGGCATCCATACCTGCCTTATAAATCAGATAGAGCATGATATCGTCACGACAGCCGATTACGGTCTTAATATTGCAGGTGTTGTTTTTGATCAGTTCCTGTGCATTGCCCAGCCATACGCCGGTACCGTGTGACAGTCCTGATATCTGCAATAAGTCGGCAAAGCTGGACGGCTTCGATTCGATCAGCATCTGCCGGACGAATTTGGTCCCCATTTCCGGTACACCGTAAGTGGCCACAGGGGTACGGATCTGTTCGGGCCGCACACCTAACGCCTCTGTGGAGTTAAACATGCTCATAACCTTCGGGTCATTCATCGGAATGGTCGTCGGATCGACGCCGGTCAGATCCTGCAGCATACGCATCATGGTCGGATCATCATGGCCCAGAATATCGAGCTTGAGCAGGTTGGCATCAAAGGCGTGATAGTCGAAGTGGGTTGTCTTCCATTCGGCCGATACATCATCCGCAGGGAACTGGACCGGTGTAATATCCTCAATCTCCATATAATCCGGCAGAACTACAATACCGCCGGGATGCTGGCCGGTACTGCGCTTAACGCCTGTACAGCCGGCAGCCAGACGGTTAAGCTCGGCCCCCCGCCAGCGCTTCTGGTGATGCTCCTCATATTTCTTGGTGAAACCGAAGGCTGTCTTCTCCGCAACCGTACCAATCGTTCCTGCACGGAATACGTTATCCGGGCCGAACATCGTTTTGGTAAAGTTATGGGCATTGGGCTGGTACTCCCCGGAGAAGTTAAGGTCGATATCGGGAACCTTGTCCCCTTTGAAGCCAAGGAAGGTCTCAAACGGAATATCCTGCCCCTCTCCCTTCAGCCTGCCGCCGCAGTCCGGGCAGGCTTTATCCGGAAGGTCAAAACCGCTCGGCACGCTGCCGTCCAGGAACCATTCGCTGTGCTTGCATTCGGGATTCAGGCAAATGTAATGCGCCGGCAGCGGGTTAACCTCAGAGATGCCGAGGAACGTTGCAACTACAGACGAGCCGACTGAGCCGCGGGAACCTACGAGGTATCCGTCCTGATTCGACTTTTTAACAAGCCGCTCAGAAATCAAATAGTTGGCTGAGAAGCCGTATTTGATAATCGGCGCAAGCTCTTTTTCCAGGCGGGCCACCACGACTTCCGGGAGATCCTCACCGTAGATGGACTTGGCCGTGTTATAGCAGGTGCTGCGGATTTCTTCGTCCGCCCCCTCAATATTCGGTGTAAAGAGTTCGCTCGGGAACAGATCATATTCCTCGAACCGCTCGGCAAGCGCTACGGTGTTGGTGACAACAACCTCCATCGCTTTTTCGGCGCCCAGGAATTCGAACTCCGCCAGCATTTCATCCGTTGTCCGGAAATGTGCATCCGGCTTGACCTGATCCTTCAGCGGACTGAACCCGGTAATTCCGTGGATTGTGATGTCACGGAACAGCTTTTGGCGCGGCTCCAGATAATGAACATTGCCCGTGGCAATGACCGGCTTGTTCATCTGTTCGCCGATTTCGCAGATTTTGCGCACAACATCCCTTAAATCCTCAGCCGTTGCCACAAACCCTTTATCTACAAGATGCATATACATCGTCAGCGGCTGAATTTCCAGAACATCATAGAACTGGGCAACCTCCATCGCTTCCTCAACCGTCTTGTTGAGCACGGTCTCAAAAAATTCCCCGCGTTCACAGCCGGAAATCACGATCAGCCCGTCGCGGTACTGCTCAAGCTTCGATTTCGGGATGCACGGCACACGCTTGAAGTACTCCGTATGGCTCAAGGAAATCAGCTTATACAGGTTCTTTTTGCCGGTAGGATTAAGAGCATAGATTCCGCAGTGGAATGGCCGTACATTGGACAGATCATTACCTACATAGTCGTTCAGCCGCTCCAGCCGGGTCAGATTCTTCAGCTTCTCGGCATCGTTCAGAAGGCCGGTCAAAATGCCGCCGAGCGCAATGGTATCATCAACCGCCCGGTGATGGCTTTCCAGCAGCACTTTATATTTATCCGCAAGTGTGTTCAAACGGTGGTTCTTCATGCTTGGAAACAGCAGCCGCGCTAGCTCCAGCGTATCCAGTGACGGATTCGGCAGCTCCGGCTGGCCCAGCTTCTGCAGAGAGGCCTGAATGAAGCCCATATCAAACCGCGCATTATGGGCAACCAGAACAGCATCGCCTATGAACTCGACAAATTCCTTCAGTACCGGTTCCAAATCCGGGGCATCCTTAACCATTTCGTCAGTAATGTTAGTCAGCTGCTGGATATGGTACGGAATTTTTTCGTGCGGATTAACGAATGTAGTATAACGGCCGATCTCCTTGCCTTCACACATTTTGATGGCAGCAAGCTCGGTAATATTATTGCGTGTGATGGACAGACCAGTGGTCTCGATATCGAATACGACATAGGTAGCTGTTTTGAGATCCATCGGCTGTGGATTTTCCACTATATTAACCGCATCGTTGACAACATTGGCTTCCACACCGTAGAGCATTTTAATTTTATGCTTATGGACAGCATGGTTGGCTTCCGGAAAACTCTGCACGTTACCGTGATCGGTTACTGCAATGGCCGGATGGCCCCATTTGGCGGCAGTTTTAATGTATTCACCAATCGGCGTAACGGCATCCATCGTGCTCATGGTCGTGTGCAGGTGGAATTCAACCCGTTTTTGCTTGGCATTATCTTTGCGTGCCGGCGGCGCGTTTACCTCGGTCAGGTCCGAAGGAATCATTACAAGCTCAGGAATCTGCATGAAACGGTCGTACTCGACCTTACCGCGTGCTCTAACCCACTTGCCGTTGGCCAGCTGGCTCATAATTTTCAGATCTTCTTTGGTCTTGGCGAACATCTTCATCTGCAGTGAATCTGTAAAATCTGTTATGAAGAAGTTGAACAGCGTATTACCGTTGCGCAGCTCCTTGCTCTCCAATCCAAAAATCGTACCCTGAATCGTAATTTTCTTCTCTTCATCCTGTATCTGCAGAATCGGTGTAGCCTGCTCCTTGATTTCATAGCCAACCTGAAGCTTGATCACTTCACTCGGATCGGTTTCCTCCTCCGGCTCCTCCGGTTCACTGCTGGCCATCATCATCATTTCCACGAGCTCACGCTGCTCCTGCTGCAGTTTTTGCTGGAACTCTTCAAAGGCATCTGCTTTGGTGCTCTCGTCCTGAGCAATCTGCAGTTTGACCTTCAGTGAAAGCCCAAAATATTTATCATAAAATTTAATAATGGCGCCTTCGATACCTTTTTTGCGGGCCAGTTCCAGGGACATCGTGTCATTCAGGCTAAGCACAAGTGTATTGTCCTGAAGCTCTTGGGTAGAGCGTGTAAGCCAACCGTTTACGGAAGGAATCTCCCGCTGTGCCCATTCCAGAAACAATCCCCAATATTCCTGTACAAGCTCCTGCCTGCCGACGGTTTGTTCATCATATAAGAACAGGAAGCTGACCTTGGCAATATGCTGCAGCTTCTCACGCATTCTCAAACAAAATGTCCGGTACGCCTGTGCCGGCACAAGACTTTCCTTTGCGATGACAATATGCCAGTCCTTGTTGCCCCGGCTGATCTCTACCCGCTCAATCTGTCCGTCCATAAAATAAGAATCAATCAGCGCAGGCGGTATCTCGCCCTGTTTCATCAGAAGCTCGAACCTTCTTCTTCTCTCCGTGTTCTGTTCCATGCTTCCCCCACCCACTTACACAAAGATAAATTGTAAAAAGCTTCCGGGTCGAAAAAGCATTGGGTTCTTTCGGCCCGCCGACTCCTCTCGCCAGAAGCTGCATTCACATACTCACTATTATAATAGGTCCCGGCTTAGTACGCCTTGGCAAAAACAACCGTATGCTGGGCAGGCTTGCCGCAGCAGATACAGGTCGTCTTCTGCTCAGCCGGATTAAACGGAATATTGCGGCTGCCCGCTCCCGTCTCTTCTTTGACTTTATCTTCGCACTCTTCGGTTCCGCACCAGCCTGCCAGGGCAAAGCCGCGCTTCTCCTCCATCGAGGCCTTCATCTCTTCCAGGGTATCCACGGAATAGAAGTGATCTTCGCGGAACTTCAGCGCACGCTCAAACATCTCGTTATGCACCTGCTCCAGCATGGCCTGCACTTCTTCCACCAGGTTGTCCTGCTGGATGACCTTCTTCTCACCGGTAATACGGGAAACGAGTACGCAGACGCCGTTCTCCATATCACGCGGGCCCAGCTCCAGACGTACGGGCACACCACGCATTTCGTATTCATTGAACTTCCAGCCCGGGGTCAGATCAGCACGGTCGTCTACACGCACACGCACTCCAGCATCCTTCAGTTGCTTGAACAGCTCGTCCGTCCGGCCAATTACCGCTTCACGGGTCTTAGGCGGTCCGATTGGAATCATAATAACCTGTGTCGGAGCAACCTTAGGCGGCAGCGCCAATCCGCGGTCATCCCCGTGAACCATAATCAGTGAACCAATCAGGCGTGTCGTAGATCCCCAGGAAGTCGTATGCACATACTCCAGGGAGTTCTCACGGCTCAAATATTGAATGTCAAAAGCGGTCGCAAACTTCGTTCCCAAATAATGAGAGGTCGCTGCTTGTACAGCCCGTCCATCCTTCATCATTGCTTCAATAGAGTAAGTATCAACAGCTCCGGCAAAACGCTCAGAAGGTGTCTTCTGGCCGGTAACAACCGGAATCGCCAAATAGCTCTCAACAAAATCACGATAGTTCTCCAGCATTCGCATAGTCTCTTCACGGGCCTCAGTTTCGGTCTCATGCGCCGTGTGGCCTTCCTGCCAGAGGAATTCCGTCGTCCGGATAAACGGCAATGTGCGTTTTTCCCAGCGGACCACATTGGCCCATTGGTTGATCAGCACCGGAAGGTCGCGGTAGGATTGAATCCATTTGGAGTACATATGGCCGAACATGGTCTCCGAAGTCGGACGGATTGCCAGACGTTCTTCCAGCACATCGCCCCCTGCCTCGGTTACCCAAGGAAGCTCAGGATTAAAGCCCTCGATATGATCCTTTTCTTTCTGGAAAAAGCTCTCTGGAATGAACACCGGGAAATAGGCATTACGGTGGCCGGTAGCCTTAAGGCGGCGGTTCATTTCCTCCTGGATGTGCTCCCAGATTTCGTAGCCTTCCGGTTTGAAGACGATACAGCCGCGGACCGGTGAATAATCCATCAGATCCGCCTTTTTGATTACATCGATATACCAGCGCGAGAAATCCTCGCTCTGAGGCGTAATTTCCGTTACGAACTGCTTATCTTTAGCCATGTAATGAAATCCTCCTAAATTGCCCTGCAAAATGTAGCCCGGCTACGCGCCATTGGGTCTGTCTTTTGCGGGGTCCGCCATAAATCTGATTGCTTGAATAGAAAATCAGCCTGTGATCAGGCGCAGTATATCATTATAGGTTACAGCGATCATCACCAGGAACAGCAAGGCAAATCCGACAAAATGAACCATGCCCTCGCGGCCCGGATCTACAGGTTTGCCGCGCAGCGCTTCTACACCGAGGAATACAAGACGGCTTCCGTCTAATGCCGGTACCGGCAGCAGATTGAATATCCCCAAGTACAGGCTAAGAATGGCAGCCCAATACGTCAGATACTGAATCCCCTGCTGGGCAATCTGGCCGGTCATCTTCGCCGTTCCTACCGGTCCTGAGATATCATCCATATTGAAATTGTTGATCAATTGTTTGAACCCGGTAAAGATCAGTTTAGTTGTATCTACCATGGCCGTACTCGACTTGGTAATCGTCTCCCCAAAACCGGCTCGGCGTGTCTGAAGGTCAGGAGTGATCCCTACCTTGCCGCCTTCTTCACCTTCCATACTGCGGGGGATCATAGTCACCTCATAGGTTTGATCGCCACGCTGAAGGACCCAGTTCATCTCTTTGCCCTTGGATTCAGAGGTTAGCTCAATCATCTTCAGATAATCCCCGCCAATCTTCTCTCCATTAACAGAGACTACTATATCACCCTTCTGGAGCCCAGCCTCTTGCGCCGGCATTCCCTCGCTGATGTCCCCAACCTTCACAATGGTAGGATTCTCCACCGGGATTCCTGCCATCTGCAAATGAATCGCAAACAGGACAAAAGCAAGAATAAAGTTCATTACCGGTCCGGCAACAATGGCTAAAGCACGCTGTCCGACGGTTTTGCTGCCAAATTGACGGTCTTTCGGAGCAATCTGCGTCTGCTGGCCGCCTTTGATCATCATCGCCTGCGGATGTACATCATAGGTAGTGACTTCACCATCGACATCAAGCCGGATTATCAATTCATTCTCCAGATCGGTATACTGCGCCTCGCCACGGATCACATTTCTGCGGGTGTCTAGCGAATCGAGATAAATATTTTTGACTTTATTGTCTTGTCCCAGCCTGACGGCGATCATCTGCCCCTGGCCGATTTCAATGATTTCGGGATCTTCCCCGGCCATCCGCGCATATCCGCCGAAAGGCAGCAGACGGAGTGTGAACTGCGTTTCACCGCGTTTATAGGAAAACAGTTTCGGGCCGAAACCGATAGCGAATTCACGTACAAGAATACCGGCGCGTTTGGCGAAATAATAATGTCCCCATTCATGGACGGTCACCAGAACAAAAAACATAAGCACCGTTAAAAAGACGACTCTTACCATTTCCATCCGTAACATTCCCCCTTTAGGTGTAAGACCGAAGTATGTCCTCTTAATTTATCATTATTCCAAGGCCCGGCACAAGAGAATCAACAGTCTCAGCCTATTTTTCAGGGTAACGCAAATTTTCCAGCTTAAGCAGCACAAATCTCTTATATTTACAGCTTGGATGCAAGCTCCCGGGCAGCCGCATCACAGAGTTCGATCTGCTCTAAATCGGGTTTAACAACATTATCATGCTGCTGCAATACTTCTTCAATAATTTCCTCAATACGCAGGAATGAAATCTCATGACGCAGGAAGCGGGCAACGGCGATTTCATTGGCTGCATTAAAAGCAGTGGTTGCCGTCCCCCCCGTTTTCCCGCATTCGATCGCAAGCCGCAGGGCCGGATAACGGACATAATCCATTTCGCGGAAGGTCAGGCGTCCGATCTCAGCCAGTGACAAACGGGCTGCTGGTGAAGACCAGCGGTCCGGATAGGTCAGCGCATACTGGATCGGCACGCGCATATCAGGAGTACCGAGCTGTGCAATGATACTGCTGTCACGGAATTCCACGTAGGAGTGAATAATGCTCTCCGGGTGCAGCAGCACATTCACCTGCTCATAGGGCAGGCCAAACAAATGGTGGGCTTCAATCACCTCAAGTCCCTTATTAACCATTGTCGCCGAGTCTATGGTAATTTTAGCACCCATACTCCAGTTCGGATGACGCAGCGCGTCCTCCACGGTAACATCCTTGAGCTGATCGCGGGTATAATCGCGGAAAGAGCCGCCTGAGGCGGTAACAGTAATACTCGCAACATCGGCGCGGTTTTCACCGTTCAGACATTGAAATATTGCCGAGTGCTCACTGTCTACCGGCAGCAGTTTAACCCCTTTTCGTTCAGCCAGCTCTGTTACCAGATGTCCTGCTGTTACAAGGGTTTCTTTATTGGCTAGTCCGATATGCCGCCCGGCTTCGATAGCAGCAAGCGTTGACTTCAGTCCCACACTACCTACCACAGCTGTCACAACCGTATCCGCAGCTCCTCCGGCAGCGATTTCAACCAATCCCTCGTTGCCGTAGAAGAGTTCAACACCGGACGGCAGGCTTGATCTGATGTCATCCGCAAGCTGCTTGGTGGATACAGACACACGCCGCGGCTGGAACCGTCGCACCTGTTCTAACAATAGGGCGGTATTGCTGCCAGCAGCCAGCCCATCTACTTCAAAGGCTTCCGGATGCATCGCAACGACATCCAGTGTCTGCGTGCCAATGGATCCGGTCGAGCCGAGAATACTAATTTTTTTCACCGTTGTACCTTCTCCCCGTCGTTTAATAGTAAGGCATCAGCATTACGATATGTACGAAAGGAAATACGATAATCCAGCTGTCGCAGCGGTCAAGTATGCCACCATGACCAGGCAGCAGAGAGCCTGAATCCTTAATACCGTACACCCGTTTGTAGGCAGACTGTACAAGATCTCCAAGCTGACCGAGAACAGCACACGAAATACCGATTAGCAGTGCTCGTCCGATAGTCAGCAGATCAGGAACAAATAGAGCAAAAATAACCGAAATCACAACGGAAATGAGAACCCCGCCAAGGGCGCCTTCAACCGTCTTATTGGGACTGATCGCCGGCCAAAGCTTATTCTTCCCGAAGCTTCTGCCAACGAAATATGCGCCTGCATCGCTGCCCCAAATGCAACACAGCAGCAGCAGGGTCCAGAAAAGGCCATGTTCATCACCCGCAGCACGGGCCGTACCCATATAGGAGAAACCCATTCCTATGTAAACAATCCCGGTAAACAGAAGTGCAGTGATCTTAATATCCTGTTTATTTTTAGTGAATACTGTCACGAGCAGGAACAATAACAGCATCAGCCATAAGCCCTGTTCCCAGGACAGCCAAGGCGAGACACCAAGCAATCCCCAGGGGATCATGAAACAAACGATCGAGGCATATCCAAGCAGGGAAGTGCTACTGAATGGAGAGAGACCCGTCATTTTCACAAATTCAAACATCCCGATGAGCGCCATGCCAGTCAGCAGGAGCTGATAGGACCAGCCCCCTAAAGCACACAGCCCCAAAAAAACTGCTCCGGCAACAATTCCGGTAATCAATCGTTGCTTCAAAGGTTTCCATCTCCCATCAGGCTACTTCAATCCGCCATAGCGGCGTGTACGGCGCTGATACTCGGCAACTGCCTGCAATAAGTGCGTTTTGTCAAACTCAGGCCAGTACACATCCGTAAACCACAGCTCACTGTATGCGATCTGCCAGAGCATGAAATTGCTCAGCCGCATTTCTCCGCTGGTGCGGATCAGCAGATCAGGGTCAGGCAGACCTCCGGACAATAATCTGCTGTCAATCAGTTCAGATGTAATCTCCTCTGGAGAGAGCCGTCCTGCTTTTATGTCATTACCCAGTTCGCGCATACAATCTTCTATCTCTTTACGGCTGCCGTAGTTCAGCGCAAAATTTAAGATTAGTCCAGTATTGTGCTTCGTCCGTTCAACTGCCTCTTCCATAGCCTTACGGGTATGATTAGGCAGCGCATTACTATCACCCATTACGCGTACCTGTACATTTTTCTCTATCAGTTCATCCAGTTCAAGCGCAAGAAATTCCACAGGCAGACGCATCAGGAAATCCACTTCATCTTTAGGCCGCTTCCAATTTTCCGTAGAAAAAGCGTACATCGTGAGGAATTCTACTCCCAGATCATTTGCGGCTATGGTTGCACGTTTTACTGCTTTCATCCCGTTTTGATGACCGACAATGCGCGGAAGGCCGCGGCGTTTAGCCCAGCGACCATTACCGTCCATGATTACCGCCACGTGCCGGGGAATGTTGTCCGGTGAAATCTCGACTGGCTGTTCTTCCTGCCTGTCTTTACGGCTAAGCCATGCTTGAACCCGTTTGATCATTTCCGTTTCCTCCAAGCTCATATCAGAAAGAGACAAACCCCACCATATAAGGAGGGGCCTTGAGGTCTCTTGATTATCATTATACTTCCATAATCTCTTTTTCTTTGGACAAGAGCACCTTATCGACTTCAGCTATGAACTTATCCGTTGATTTCTGAATATCTTCCTGATGTCCGCGCGACTCATCTTCCGAAATGCCGTTCTTCTCCATCTTCTTGATGTCATCGTTAGCATCGCGGCGGATATTGCGGATGGCTACCTTCGCCTCTTCACCGAACTTCTTGGTGAATTTCACTAGTTCAGTACGGCGTTCCTCAGTCAGCGGTGGAATGGATAGGCGGATGATCGTACCGTCATTGGCAGGTGTTAGTCCAAGATCAGACTTCATAATCGCCCGTTCGATGTCGGCTACCGACGATCGGTCCCAAGGCTGGATAAGCAGTGTCCGGGAATCCGGTGTACTGATATTGGCCAGCTGGTTAACCGGCGTAGGCGCGCCGTAATAATCAACTTGAATGCGGTCCAGCAGCGCTGTCGATGCGCGTCCTGCCCGCAAAGTAGCCAAATCGCGTTTTAGGGAAGAAATCGCTTTTTCCATACGCTCCTCGGCATTTTTCTTAACTGCCTGTGGCATTAATCTACACTCCCTTTAACAATCGTCCCGATTTTCTCACCGAGAACGACACGTTTAATATTGCCTTGCTCTGTAATAGCAAACACAATGAGCGGTATATTATTATCCATGCACAGCGAGGAAGCGGTAGAATCCATAACTCCAAGGTTTTTGTTCAGGACTTCCATGTAGGTCAGTTGCTCAAACTTCTCGGCTGTAGGGTCCTTAAAAGGATCCGCAGAGTAGACACCGTCTACTTTGTTCTTCGCCATTAGAATGACTTCTGCTTCAATCTCAGCTGCTCTAAGCGCTGCGGTTGTATCCGTTGAGAAGAACGGGTTTCCTGTACCTGCGGCAAAAATAACCACGCGTCCCTTCTCCAAGTGACGGATCGCCCGGCGGCGGATGTACGGTTCGGCAATCTGTTGCATGGAAATGGAGGTCTGCACCCGCGTTGGAACATCAATTTGCTCCAATGCATCTTGCAGAGCAAGCGAGTTCATAACTGTGGCGAGCATCCCCATGTAATCGGCTGTTGCACGGTCAATGCCGCTTGCACTGCCGGCGATCCCGCGCCAGATATTTCCGCCACCGCATACAATGGCAACCTGAACGCCAAGTTCGACCACTTCTTTCACTTGCTCCGCGATGGAAATAATCGTCTCAGCATCAATACCATATCCGTTTTGTCCTGACAGTGATTCCCCACTTACCTTAAGGACGACTCTCTTAAATACTGGCTGTTCCAAATGTATACCCTCTCTTTCTTACAAAAGACGGAACACTACGTGTATGTGTTCCGCTCTTTTGATGCTTGCCATTATTCAGTTCAATGAAGCTGTAATTAAGTTTATCTATTATTGATTAACTTGTGCCATTACTTCTTCAACAAAATTGTCAACTTTCTTTTCCAGACCTTCGCCAAGCTCATAACGAACAAAACGACGGATCGAGATGTTTTCACCGATCGTGCTGATTTTTTCGTTCAGCAATTGGGAGATCGTTTTGTCAGGGTCTTTAACGAAAGGCTGTTCAAGCAGGCAGTATTCTTCGTAGAACTTGCTGATGCGGCCTTCAACCATTTTTTCAACGATTTTCTCAGGCTTGCCTTCGTTCAGTGCCTGGGCTTTCAGAATTTCTTTTTCTTTCTCTACAGCTTCAGCAGGAACTTCTTCACGACGAACATACTGCGGGCTAGCTGCAGCGATCTGCATTGCGATATCGCGCGCGAATTCTCTGAAGGAATCCGTTTTACCTACGAAGTCAGTTTCGCAGTTGATTTCCACCAGTACGCCGATACGTCCGCCAGCGTGGATGTAGGATTCAACCGTACCTTCAGTAGCGATACGTCCTGCTTTGTTTGCTGCTGCGGAAAGACCTTTTTCGCGGAGCAGTTCAGCGGCTTTAGTGATATCGCCGTTTGCTTCTTCAAGTGCTTTCTTACAGTCAAGCATACCTGCGCCTGTTCTTTCACGAAGTTCTTTTACGGATTTTGCGTCTACTGCCATTGTTATTCCCTCCAGATAATTGTCGTTTAATTCCATTTAAGGCCATTATCCTAAAAAAAGGGCAGTGAGAGGTTATCCACCTGCCAACCACCCTTTTCATTTAAGTTCTAGTTTAAGTTCCGGCTGCTACTTAAGCAGTAGTTGTGTCTTCGCCCTGGTGAGCTTCAACAACAGCGTCTGCCATTTTACCAGTCAACAATTTAACGGCGCGGATAGCGTCATCGTTACCTGGGATTACGTAGTCGATTTCGTCCGGATCACAGTTAGTATCAACAATAGCTACGATAGGAATACCCAATTTGCGAGCTTCCGCAACAGCGATACGCTCTTTACGCGGGTCAATGATGAACAGCGCGCTTGGCAGACCTTTCATGTTCTTGATACCGCCCAGGAATTTTTCAAGACGATCTTTCTCTTTGCGGAGAAGGATAACTTCTTTCTTAGGCAGAACTGCGAAGGTACCGTCTTCTTCCCAAGCTTCCAATTTCTTCAGACGGTCAATACGTTTCTGAATAGTCTGGAAGTTAGTCAGGGTACCGCCCAGCCAACGTTGGTTGATGAAGAACATTCCCGAACGCTCAGCTTCTTCTTTCACGGAATCTTGAGCTTGTTTCTTTGTTCCTACGAACAGGATTGTGCCGTTGTCGCCAGCGACGCTTTTTACAAAGTTGTAAGCTTCCTCTACCTTTTTAACCGTTTTTTGCAGGTCAATAATGTAAATTCCGTTTCTTTCAGTGAAGATATAACGATCCATCTTTGGGTTCCAACGACGAGTCTGGTGACCGAAGTGTACCCCAGCTTCGAGAAGCTGTTTCATGGAGATTACTGCCATCTTCACACACCTCCTAATTTTGGTTTATTGTGTGTCTCCTCCGCCGCGCGTCATTTTTCTACAAGACTTTCTTCTGAAGAAAGCACCCCTTGTCGAAATCAACCGGCGTGTGTTTTAACACCGTCAATTACTATACCATAATAAAATAATGTATGCAACGATTCATGAAATGTTTTATGATTTTCTGCCTTAATGTAACTTCATTTCACTGTAATCAGCTTCTCAATTATGGAGTTTACACTTTCCCCTTTGGTGAAATTGTAGCTGCCATATTGAATTTTTGCATTAATTTTGCGGCTCATGGCAGTTTTAAGAAACTCGCTCTGCTCCTTAATGACTCCGGCCTTTGCCAAAAGCTGAGCAGTTTCTGTAAGTGTGCTGCCAGGCGGAATGCGGACAGCAACAACTCCGCTTACTGCGGCCTGTGGAGTTGCCGGTGCCTCTGGGGCTGTTCCTGCGCTTTGTACGGGCTTGGAAGGGACTGCCGGCTCTGTAGGCGCAGCAGCAGCACTAGGCTGCACAGCAGCTTCCGGTGACGCTGCTGCGGATGGGATTGGAGATGAAGTGCTGGTGGCATCACTTGCCTCCGGTTTGTCCTTATTATCCGTCTGACCGGCAGGTTCAGTAACTTGCGCCGCTGGCTCCGGACTCGCTTGGGGATCAGCCGCAGGATCTGTTACAATCAGATTCAGTTTAGCTGCCTGCTGGACAAGCTCCTCCTTTGTTAACGAAGGAGCTGCCCCGCCGGAGATCATCAGCTGAAGGAGAAGAGCGCCTGATATCAGCCCTGTTCCCAGACCGAACATAAACGAGCGGTTCTTGATCATACCGACTCCTCCTGCTTCGCCAGCTGCAGAATGAGCTGGACTTCACCGCGCTGAAGTCCGGCTGTTTTAGCAATGGAGTCAATAGACTTGCCCTGCTCATGCAATTCAAACAACCGCGGATAACGGAGCTTGATTGAACTAATAGGCTTTGCCTTTGGCTCAGAAGTCACAGTCTCGGCACTTCCCGGAGGAGCCTCTGCAGTAATCTTACCTCCATTGTTTTTAACAACAGCCGTCAGCTGAAGTAATCCCTTTTCTTCTGCCGTTAGCCTGGAATCAAGCAACAGCATATTTTTTTGCAATTCGGCGACCTGCTCCCGGAGTCCGCCAATCTCTTCCTGCAGAGCCGCTTTGGTGTTCTGGGACTGCTGCTTAATGCTGCCGACGAGCTGTATCATTTCATTATTCTCACGCTCGATGTCGGCCATATAGAGTTCAAGTGCTGCTTCCGTATCCTTCAGGCTTTGCTTCTCGGCTGGGTCTGATGGTCCGCGCGCCGGAAGCCTAAGAGCATAGACAATAGCAACAGCACCTACCAGCACGATGTATACCCATGGTTGCAAATGCTTTATCTCCTTTTTATATCATTTGAGCCTCTCAGAGACTGAGATCAATGCGGCGGCCTTTATAGGGATGTTCTGCATCATGTACGGCGTCCTGCTTGCGTTCCCTTTGGTCAGATGACTGATTACCCCGGCCATTCCCCCGGCTGCTGTCATTACGAAGCTTCGCCTCCGCTGATTCATCAACCTCTGTTGCCCGCTGAGCAAGCTCAGCGCTGTGCTTCACATTCTGTGCAGCCAGCTGCTGCTGATTAAGTACAGGACGATGAAGGTGCTCATTCTGAACCTTCCCTGCATCCGTTGTCCGAGGCAAGGCAATTTGTAATTCAACCGGTTTCAGGCTCATGGTAATCCCCTTCCCGAAAGACAAGTTGTTCATTCATAAATCGAGTAGGAGGGGGCGGCGAGCCCCCGTCCTCTCACACCACCGTACATGCGGGTCCGCATACGGCGGTTCCAAAAGGTTAACAAAGCTCCAAATAACGTGAAAGCAAACTTTTCAGCCCTTTCCCTTCCCAGTAGGAAGTGGGAAGGGCATTATTTGTGTTCCGGGACATTTCCCATGCGCCTCGCCGTGAGTTTGCCATCGTGAAACAGGCCCACTCAGGCACCCCAAGCGCCCGGAGTTCGCGGATCCGTGTGCGCACTCGTTTCCATTGTTTCCACAGGCACATTCGCAGCCTTCTCCGAATCCACTGGTCCAGCGTTTGGAGGTGTTTCTTCGCCGACGCCAGATGGAAATAGCCAAGCCATCCCATCACATACCGGTTCACTTGGCGAATTCGCTCTTCCATGGAAATAGACCACGTTCGATTCGTTAGTTCACGGATTCTTTCCTTGAATCGCGAGATTGTTTTCGGAGCTAATCGAATCGTTGCCTGCTTCTGACTCAGGAAACTGAAACCTAAGAACTTTCGGTGCCACGGTCTTGCTACCGCACTTTTATCCCGGTTCACTTTCAGTTTCAGCTTTCCTTCTACAAATCGGCTAACCGATTCCATGACCCGTTCGCCCGCTCGTTTACTCGCCACAAAGATATTACAGTCGTCCGCATAGCGTACAAAACGCAGCCCGCGTCCGGCCAATTCCTTATCCAGATCGTCCAGTAGAATGTTTGCCAAAAGCGGACTGAGCGGACCGCCTTGGGGCGTTCCTTCCCGGCTACGTTCCAGCTTTCCGTTCACCATAACTCCGGCGTTCAGATACGCACGAATCAGGATCAGTACTCTTTTGTCTGTCACTTTCCGCGCCACTCTTGCCATCAGCATGTCGTGGTTTATCCGGTCAAAGAATTTCTCCAGATCGAGGTCTATGACCCACCGGAGGCCACTTTGGATATATCTTTGCGCTTGTTTCACGGCGTCATGTGCACTTTTCCCCGGTCGAAAGCCATAGCTATACCAGGAGAACTCTGCGTCAAAGATCGGGTTCATGACTTGTAGAAGCGCCTGCTGGAGAAAACGGTCCATAACGGTTGGGATGCCTAGTAGCCTTACACCGCCTCCGGGTTTGGGGATTTCCACCCGTTTGACTGACGCAGGTCTGTAAGCCCCCGCTAGAAGTTCGGCTTTCACCGATTCCCAATGTGTTTTCAAATAAGCTTGTAGATTCGCTACCGTTACATTGTCCACACCGGGCGCTCTTCCGTTTTGTACCACTCGTTTATACGCGAGCCGAAGGTTGTCTCCTTCGAGCATTCGCTCCAGCAAGTTGCTCTCTGCTTCGCGAGAGGAAGGGGCGATTTGTGCCGACGAAGAACTCGGCGCTCCGGCATACCCTGGCGGCTTCACCGCTTCTCTTTGCCGTAAGCTCTCTTGCGAGATATTCTGCTGTCTTTGCACTTCATGCGAACGCATCGGTTTCCTCTCTCCTTTCGGTTCAGCCCTTCCGTAAACGCTGCAGCAGTTTACGTACTATGGCCTCTGCTGACTCCTGCCGGTTCAGCGCAGCCTCTCGGCTACGGTTACAAGTTTTTTTTTCCTTGCCCCTCCGGCAGGCCTCCCCAGATAAGAACGTCATCTTTCCGCCCGCACCTGCCCAAGTTTACGGCTGCAGCCCTTGGCAGCTTTGGATTTTGTCATGTATGGGTGACTCATCCGGCTGCAACCGCCTCAAATTGGATTCGTGTACCTCAGGTCGTGCTTTTGCCTCCGGCTTCCTTCAGATTCCGCCTCACGGTGGACACCCTTGCCCTTGGCTAACGGTAGGCGCTTGCCAGCCCCCGCTCGGGACTTTCACCCTAGAGATGACGCCCATGCTGGGCGTACCATAAAACAATGGCCGGCTGCCTTACGCTGCCCGCCTTGTTAAATATACGGGGTCAACGAAATATCGCCTTCCGTATAACGAAATACAACCCGTTCCGTCGGATCTTTGACGAATCTGGTATATCTGCCGATTACAATTTTAGAACCGCCATAGATCGTTTTGATCACTTCCACTTTAGCTCTAGTCGTATCTTCTAGCATTTTCTCAATTTCCAGCACACGTTCTTTAATCCGCTTTTCATCACGCATGTGGGACTGTTTGGTAGCGTTCAATTTCACACGAAGCGCTACTTTATCAGGTGACAGCTGGCCGTTGTTCGCAAGCTGGTTTAACAGATAAAGCGCCTTATTGGTTTTGTCCTCATTTTCCATCAGCTGTTTGAGTTCCTGACGAAGCTCATTAATCTCATTACGCAGCTCTGGAACTACTCCCACTTCGATAGCCGTGGCGGTTGACATCGTATTCCCGATTGTCCGGGCTACAACTTTTTCCCCAGCCTGCACAATTCCGCCTACGATGAGGCCTTTTGCTCCGTTGCACAAAACATCACGCCCTGCGCGTATATTTGAATGCATTATACTCTGGGATACAATCACATCTTCTCCAGCAACTACATTCCCATCCTGAATAAAGGATACCTTAACATTTTTGCCGGCACTGACCAGGCCTTTATTGTAGCCAATAATTCCCCCGGTAATTTCTATCGAACCTCCGGAAATCAACTCCGCGCCTTCCACGCCTCCGA
This sequence comes from Paenibacillus tianjinensis, assembly GCF_017086365.1. Lineage (NCBI taxonomy): Bacteria > Bacillati > Bacillota > Bacilli > Caryophanales > Paenibacillaceae > Paenibacillus > Paenibacillus tianjinensis. The sequence continues at coordinate 3,676,693 of NZ_CP070969.1, forward strand.
CAACACGAATGTCCCCAGCAGATTTCACAGTAAACCCGGTCAACACGTTACCGCGGATAACTACTGTGCCTACAAAATCAATATTGCCCGTGCTGTAGTCCACATCGCCATTGACTTCGTATACAGGAAATACATTGATTTTCCCTTTGTCTGTAAGTGTAACTAAGCCGTCAATGGCCGCGTACATCGCAGTCTCACTCTGGTCGACCAGTACGTTCTTACCAACTTTGAAGTGAGCTTCTTTCCCTGCTCTGAAAGGAATCTCCTCTCCGGTGACTGTTTTCCCCTTCTGTCCGGGTACCGGCGGAATTGTTCTCCCGATGATTTGTCCCTTCAAAACATTATGCAGACGTACCAAATCTTTGTAGTCGACCTTACCGTCTTCCTTTTCCAGCGGTTTGCGGTCTTCTTCAAGATCTACGGTAAGAACAACCTTTCCGTCAACGCCATGCACCGGCTCATCACCAATTGCAATGGGTACTCTGCTGAAAAAATACTCTTCAGGGTTGCTGCTAATCCGCTTCACAATATCCCGCTGTATACCGTAACGAACCTCATGACTGTGCAGGAAGCTCTCCAAATCTTCGAAGGAACAGGTGAAATTCTCATCCTTCTTGGAGAACTGTAGGTAGGCAATCCCTTTATCCTCAGAAAACGTAATACTTACGTATTGATCCAAAGCATAATGACCGATCAATATTGCTCCCCCTTGTCACCGTCTCCGGTTAATCATTCTGCATGAGAAGGTCGCGATTTTTCTCAAGCGTTCCCCTCAGGCGCAAAATCGCCTTTGAATGAAGCTGCGAAATTCGAGAAGGAGATAACGACATCACCTCTGCGATCTCGCTCAAAGATAAATCCTCATAATATAAAAGGGACACTACGGTCCGTTCTTTCACCGTTAATTTTTCGATGCCTTTGGTGAGTGTATCGCGCAAGTAAAATTCATTCACTTTACGGTCTGGATTCTTAGCTTTATCGTCCACCAGGATGGACATCCGTGTCTCCGACTCTTCTTCACGAATAGGGTCTTCCAATGAGCAGAGCGACATGACCGCAACATCCTGCAGCATGTTTTGAAACTCAGGCTCAGAAATATTTAGATATTGGCTCATTTCCTCGTCACTGACTGATCTTAAATATTTCTGCTCCAGCTGCTGGTAGGCATCCTCGATTTTCTTGGCTTTTTCACGAACAGATCTGGGAACCCAATCACTTTGGCGTAACGAATCCAGAATAGCACCGCGTACACGCCAAGAGGCATAGGTTTGAAATTGCAATCCGCGTTTGTAGTCGAATTTCTCAATTGCATCAATAAGACCCATTACACCATTACTGGCTAAATCGTCTTTTGATACATTTTTGGGCAGTCCGACAGCCAACCGGCTGGACACGTAATCTACAATATGGAGGTAATTCTCAATCAGCTTTTTTTTGGCTTCAGGATCACCGTGTTCTTTCCACCGTTCCCAAAGCACGTCTGTTACCGATAGAGAAGCTTTATGCTCGTTCAATGGCTTTCACCCTTCCCAAAGTTTAGTCAGCGGGCATTATGCGGGAATGATAGTCGTTTGGCCGCAAGCACTCGCTTATTCTTCTTTCAGGTGACGAACGGCCTTGGCCAATTCTTCAGGATCTTTCATGGAGACCAGCTTGGGCGGCTGCAGCGGTGTAAAGCCTTCACTGCCTCCGCTCCCTTCTGCCGGCTTTGGTTTGAGAAGGTTGATTAATTCCTCATCCCCATCCGGAGTACTGAGATCAAGCTTAGTACCAAGCATATCATCTTCCGCGGCATTGTCTCCGGTCATATCTGGCACCTGGGACTGTTTAACAATAAAACCCAATACCCATCTCAGGAGGAATGCAAGCACAAACCAGATAATAAATCCATAAATCCCCCGAATTAGACTCGTCCCAAGTAAATTATGCCCGTAATTCGTAAGAAAGGTAAATAAAAAACCAATCACTCCGGATAAAATGCTTAGTAATATTTTTCCCATTGTTATATTTCCTTAGCGCCTTTTTGCACACTGCGGATGTAAAGCACTCCTGTGCTGCAGGCAATTTCTATCGTACGCCCAAAATTTCCGCCTGTGTCTTCGGCAATTAAAGGGATGTTCAAAGCCTCAAGAGCAAGCTTGCAGGATTCCACGTTACGAGGCCCGATCCTCATGGTGTCATTCCCCCCGGCAAAGGCAAACATTTGAGAGCCACCGGCCATCTTGGCTACGATCCGGCTGCGAACCGCTCCAAGCGCCAGTAAGCGGGACAACAGCTCCGGCACTGCGGTATCCGCAAACTTGGCGATGTTCATTTGACCCTCGCGGGCGATCTCCGACGAAGGCAGCATCACATGCGCCATCCCCGCCAGCTTCTTCCCGGGATCAAACATTGTAAGACCAACGCAGGAGCCAAGCCCAGTGGTGCGGATAAGACTCTCTTGGCTGCCTACATTAAGATCTGCCATTCCAACCTTAATAATGCTTTGTTCTTCAATCATTATCAAACGGTACTCCTAATGATTTGAAAATTTTCGGGAATGATTCGGGATCAGGAATAAGGAAAAATTGTCCTTCTATTTCATTCTGGCCTTCCAGGAACGTCGTATCGATGAGCAGTGCGTCATCCCCCATTTGGCCGAACTGTAAGAGTCCATAGCCCAGGATCGCCCCGGCCATATCCATCGCGAGAGCTGGCACAGTCGGATACATGGATAGTGACGTGAAGTCTGCAAGAGATGAAAGGTAAGAGCCTGCCAGAATATTGCCGATTTCACTCAAAGCTGAAAGCTCCATTTCACCCAGTTCCTCATCAGGAGAAATTTCAATACCCGCAACGCGGTTAAGAAGGTTCATGGCCGCTTCCGGTGTTAGAATGAAAAAGAGATTGCCGGGGGCCTCACCTTCAACCCGCAGAAACACTGCGTAAACCAGTTCTTCGGCTCCGCCGACCTTGTCAGTAATTTCTTCAAAGCTCAGAAGCTGCACTTTAGGTACAGCCATATCAATCGGCTTATTCAGGAGCTGGGATAAAGCGGTGGCAGCGTTACCTGCTCCAATATTACCGACTTCCTTTAAAACATCCATTTTGAAGTCCTTGAAGTTTTTGAACAGCTCCATAACCTAGCCCTCTAGGCTTTCCAATTGCACGATTTCACTCTTATTCAGCACTTCAGTTAAGTTGAGCATAATCAGCAGCCGATCTTCCCCGATTTTGGCCACCCCATCCAGATATTTCGCTTTGATACCGCCCACTACATCCGGTGGTGTATCGATGGAATCTCGGTTTAAATCAATAACATCATTAGCAGAATCCACAATAAATCCTACTTCCATCTCATTCACATTAACGATAATAATTCGGGTCTGATCCGTATGTTCTGCTTCTTGAATTCCGAAACGGCCGCGCAGATCAATTACCGGAATGACTACACCTCGTAAATTAATGACTCCTTTAATAAAGGAGTAGGTCTTCGGCACACGGGTAATCGGCATCATACGTTCAATGGTTTGGACTTTTTCCACTTCAATACCGTATTCTTCAGAGCCAAGCTTGAATACTATTACTTTGATATCTTCAGCCATGGAATGAACCTCCCTGTTCTATCCTAATTATTTTATGAATGCATTCGGATCAATAATAAGTGCAACCTGCCCGTCACCAAGAATGGTCGCACCGGAAATGCCTTGAACCTCAGGCAAATATTTACCCAGATTCTTAATTACAATATCGTTTTGTCCGATGAAGTCCTGCACAGCCAGTGCAACTAGACGTTCGCCCTTGCGGACGACGACGATTTCTGTTTCTTCTTCTGTGCTTTCATCAAAATCAGGTACTGCATAGAATTTGCTTAGCGAAAGCAGCGGAATATGGCTGTTGCGGAACTCGATCATTCTGTTACCATGGATTGTGCGGATCTGGGTATTCTTCACAATTCCGGTCTCTACAATGGATGAAAGCGGAATTGCATATTTTTCAGAACCAATCTTTACTAGCATGGCAGCAATGATAGACAGGGTCAGTGGCAGTTGAACAGAGAAGTTGGTGCCCTTGCCCGGGGTCGAATAGACAACCACATTTCCGCCAAGCGAAGTGATCTTGGATTTTACAACGTCCAAGCCTACGCCGCGTCCTGAGACATCGGAGATGACTTCCGCCGTGCTGAAGCCCGGTGCAAAGAGAAGTTGAATCGCCTCGTCATCTGAATAGGCGGCTGCTTGTTCTTGAGTAATAATTCCTTTTTTGATTGCAGACTGCAGGATCTTCTGCGGCTTGATTCCGGCACCATCGTCCTCAATCTCAATAAATACGTGATTGCCGCTATGGAAAGCCCGCAGATTAACTGTGCCGGTATCCGACTTTCCTGAGGCAAGCCGGTCTTGAATCGACTCTACACCATGGTCAACAGCGTTGCGCAGCAAATGCACCAGCGGATCTCCGATTTCATCAATGACCGTGCGGTCCAGTTCCGTTTCCGCACCTGTAACCACAAGATCAATTTTTTTGTCCAGGGATTTGGCAAGGTCCCGAACCATGCGGGGGAACCTGTTAAATACGGTATCTACTGGTACCATCCGCAATTTCATAACAATGTTCTGCAAATCGCCACTGACCCGTCCCATATGCTCAACAGTCTCAGTAAGGTCACCGTTCTGCACTTCAGAAGCAAGCTGTTCCAGGCGGACACGGTCGATCAGCAGCTCGCTGAACAGATTCATCAGCACATCCAATCGTTCGATATCTACACGGATCGTTCTTGAAGGTGCTCCGCCAGTCCGTACCGGCGCTGATTTGCCGTTCTCCTCTTTCGCTGCAGAAGCTGCTGGAGCTGCTGGAGCTGATGCCGGAGATTCTTGTACAGGGGCAGCAGGAGAAGCTTCAGCTGTAGCAGCAGACATCTCCTGAGCCATCTGTGATAAGGACTCTTGATCAAGTGCCACTGCAGTAACCTTGTCGATCTCGGACAAGTTCAAAATCATTCTTTGAATCTCACTAGCGTCCTTTTGGGTTATGTAATAGAGAGAGAATCCATAGTCGAATTTCTCCTGCTCTATGTCCTGAACCGAAGGGAAGGATTTGACCACTTCTCCTGAACGCTCCAGGAGATCAAAAACCATATAAGCCCGCACCGCCTTCAACTGACAGTCCTTACGGATTGCCACGTCGACATACAGCACCTGATGTCCTTCCTGCAGCGATTGTTCCAGAACGGAGTACTGGAACTCATCCAGAGATATTTGGGCATCGCCAGTGGTTGCAGCCGCAGCTGTTACTTCAGCAGCAGCACCGGCCGCAGCTGGAACTTCACCCCGAACAATAGCCTGAAGCGAAGATACGATAGCTGAAACATCAGCTTTACCTTCTCCTCCGCCCGTAATATCCTCTACCATGGATTCCAGGGCATCCAAGCTTTTGAACAATGTGTCAAAAATGAAATCCTGCATCCGCAGTTTATTATTGCGAACCAGATCAAGTACATTTTCCATCTGGTGGGTTAGGGAAGCCAAATCCTCAAACCCCATTGTAGCCGCCATACCCTTTAGGGTGTGCGCCGAACGGAAAATCACCTGCACAATACTAATATCTTCAGGATTTGCTTCCAGCCCCATCATGCTCTCATTCAATGACTGCAGATGATCATTTGACTCATCAATAAACATGGATAAATATTGGTTCATGTCCACTAACGAGCACCTCCCCTTCGATTCGCTTTTCCTTTATTTTACATTTTGTACCAGCCGTGGTGCGATTTCTTGCAACGGCAGGACATATTTAACACACTTTAATTCCACTGCCGAACGCGGCATTCCGTAAACAACGCAGGTCTCTTCACTCTCGGCAAACGTTGAGGTGACCCCTTTATCGTAAAGGGCCTTCATCATTTTTGCTCCATCGCTGCCCATCCCTGTCATGATAACCGCATGGCGCTCCAGCGCTGTCAGCGGCAGCAGTGATTCGAACAATGTATCTACGGAAGGACGGTGGCCGTTGCGTGATTCTTCATTCGTAAGCTCGATAGCATATTGTCCTCCAGATGCCGGAACCACCTTGAGGTGAAACCCGCCAGGGGCGATATATGCCGCTCCAGGACGCAAAATCATGCCATGTTCAGCTTCCGATACCTCAAGCGGACTAAAGGTGTTCAGCCGCTGTGCCAGCGATTTAGTGAAATTGGGCGGCATATGCTGCACGATAACAATCGGCGCCGGGAAATCTGCCGGAATATTCTCCAAAAATGTTTTGAGTGCCCTAGGGCCGCCTGTGGAGCAGCCTACTGCAACCAGCTTACGCAGCCCTTTTGTTACCAGTTTGCGGTCATTACCTGAAACTGGCGGCTCATTAAGAGAAACGGAAGGCGATTCAGGTATCGAACGGATTTCCGGCAAAGCGGGAGCGGATTCTTTCTTACCCCGGGTCTGCAGTTTCTCGGGAGCAGCAGGCTTTGGAGGGACAGCCAAAGGCTGGGACAAATTCCGGGTTGTCCCGTTGCCGGCAGAAGTCTTGTCAGGTATTTTGTTAATCTGCCTCTCAGCCGGTTTCGCTTGGTCTACAGCAGGCTTAACAGGAGCTTCTGTAGCTTTCTTTGGCTGAACAGGCTTACGTACAGTAGGCTCTGGAACAACTGATGGGCTTGCGGCCGGCGGTGAGGCGGTGTCTGACACCATAACATCAGCGTTGAGGGAAGAAATTCTCGCTTCACGCTGCTCACGGGCCAGCATAGCTCCCTTCATCTGCTCTCTTAGTGCTATCCCAACTGCTGTAATATCCTGTGAATTTGAAATCGATGGCTTACGGATAAAATCGAAAGCACCCGATTCAAGTGCAATGATGGTTTCCCTCATGCCTTCTTCATTAATGCCTGACAGCATAATTACCGGCAATGGATGCTCGGCCATGATTACTTTTAGTGCCTCCAGGCCGTTCATCTCCGGCATCTCCACATCCATGGTCACCAGATCCGGATGAAACTCATTTACTTTCTCAACCGCTTCCCGCCCGTTGGCAGCAGTCGCGGTTACTTGGAAGTTAGGTTCGTTTTCAATTAAATCGGAAATGATCTTACGCATAAATGCAGAATCATCTACAACCAATACTTTATATGGCCTCATAGCATTTCCACCTCTGTCCATCTAATTCTGAACAATTACTGTTTTCGCTTCAACCACTTGTTGATAAATCCCTTGATGCCCTGCACCTTCGTTGTATCCGCCGAATCGGCGGCCAGGTAATTGAGGGCAAGCCGTTGCACGTCTTTGGCTGCTGCACTGTTCGGAAAAGCCACTGAGAATGGAACTTGTTTTTTGACTGCCTGAACCACATGCGCATCACTGCTGATAAATCCTAAGAAAGGAATGTCCAATTGCAAAAAGCGGCTGGCCGCCATGCGTATTTTATCGCTGGTGCCTCTTGCTTCCCTCTCATCCCCCGCCTGATTAACGATCAGCTTGAAGGAGACATTAGGATAAGAATTGTGCACAACCTTCATCAGTGCGTATGCATCCGTTATTGCGGTTGGCTCCGGTGTCGTCACCACCAGACAATCATCTGCTGAGGTTATAAATTTTAGCGTCTCCTTGGAAAGCCCCGCCCCCGTATCGAACAGGATGAAATCCATCGTGTCGGCGATTTGTGCAATTTGGGTTGTGAAGTAATTCAGGTCGGTTTCAGAGAGGGAAAAAAGCTCATCCATACCCGAACCGCCTGCAATAAACGGCAGATCGCCAGGTCCAAGCTGGATAATCTGTCCGATATCCGCTTCTCTTTTTAACAGATGGTACAGATTGTATTTAGCAGATACTCCCATAAGCACGTCGATGTTGGCCATCCCGATATCGGCATCGAACAATAGCACCCGCTTACCCATCGCTTTTAGAGCTAAAGCAAAGTTAAGCGTGAAATTCGATTTTCCGACACCGCCTTTCCCGCTGCAGACGGTAATGATCCGGGCGGAGGCTCCGCCACCGGACACGCGTTTGGAGTCCTGGCTTGATACCAGCTGTCTCAAAGATTGCGCCTGATCCATCAAGACCCTCCTGTTCCCAGCAGCACTCCACTGAGCTGTTCTTTGGTAGCCATTAGCAGATCATCGGGAACATTTTGTCCATTAGTCATATATGACAGCTTAAGCGGAAAATCATTTAAAACATTAAACAATGGGCCGTAGCTTCCGGTTTCATCCAGCTTGGTGAAAATAACTTTGTCGAGCTGATAACGTCCAAAATGCTCTACAATCATTTTCATATCACGGCTTTTTGAAGTCATGCTTAATACCAGGAAGGTCTCACTTTTCAGCTCTTTAGCCAGCAGACTTTGCAGTTCGGCGACCAGCATTTCATTACGGTAATTGCGGCCTGCCGTATCCATTAACACCAGATCGCAGCTTTCTAAGCGAAATAGCGCTCTCTGTAAATCTCCAGGCGACTGTACAACCTCGAGAGGAATATTCAAAATGGCGGCATAGGTCCGAAGCTGCTCAACCGCTGAGATCCGATAGGTGTCAGAGGTGATTAACCCCACCTTCCTGCCTTGCTTGAACAATTGCTCTGCGGCCAGTTTGGCGATTGTGGTCGTCTTACCAACGCCGGTAGGGCCAGCGATGTAAACAATTCGCGTATCCGGTGCAATTCCGGTAGAAATCCTTCCGGCAAGGAATCCGTTCACCTGTTCTTTTAACATTTCATCAAAGTGTTCCGACGTCCAAGTCCGTCCTTCGTCATTCCAGCGGTCAAAAACATTACCGATCCATTCATCAATGAGCACAGCATCCGTGTCCTGTTCGATTAACCTGCGCTTAAACTCATCGAGAATCTCAGGCAATTCAACTCCGCTTGAGGAGAAGCGGGCAATCCGCTCCATCCAATGCTTCATATCCCTGATCTCCCGCAGCACATCGCTTTCCAGCATTCCGGGAACCGGCTGTTCCAGATCCGTATTAAGTTTATCGTAGAGGGCCGATAGTGAGGCGCTTTCTTCCTTTAGAGGTGCAGCCGGCCGGGTATCAGCCGGCTTGATCTCTGTTAGCCCGGTTGGCTCCTCATCCTGATCAAGAGGCGGAAGAACAGCTACAGCCCCCCTGCCCTCCTGCGCTTCAGTTAATGCAGCAGCAATCTCTGCAAAGGACTCGGCAGCCCGTTCTTTAAGCGGCATCTGTGACGCAGAGGCTGCTTTTTGATAAGCCTGCGGTACTGCGCTCCTAGGAATATTTACCGGTGGTGCTGTTGTGGTATTACTCGGAACAGCTGGCTTCCGTGTTTCCTCAACTGCTGCTACCACTTCAATCTTCTTTTTTTGGAACATTCCCATAAATCCGCCGATTTTAATCTCTTTGGTGCTTAGGATGACGGCATCGCTTCCCAGCTCGCTGCGGATGGAATGCATCGCGTCTGGCATCGTATCGACCACATAACGCTTCACTCTCATAAGTTCACCACCCCAACGCTTTGAATTTCAATATTAGGCTCCAGCTCGCTATAAGATAATACCGGAATATCCTGCATCGTCCGTTCAATGACCTGCCGCAAATACATCCGGATGGTCGGGGATGTAAGCACAATCGGCTGCTGTCCGGACTGAAGCAGACGGTTAATCTGCTCCGTAAGACGTTGATATACCGTTTGTGTCGAAACCGGATCGAGTGCAAGATAGCTTCCTTGCTCCGTCTGCTGAACACTTTCGGAAATCTTTTTCTCCAGATTAGGCCCGACTGTAATGACCCGTAAAGTCTCTCCCGCCTGGGAAAATTGCTGGGTAATCTGCCTGGACAAGGACTGGCGTACATACTCGGTCAGAATATCCGGATCTTTAGTATAGGTGCCATAGTCTGCCAGTGTCTCGAAGATCGTAACCAGGTCACGAATCGAGATTTTCTCACGCAGCAGCTTGCCAAGAACCTTTTGAATGTCGCCGATGGCAAGTACTGAAGGAATAAGTTCATCAACCAGCACAGGATAATTCTCCCTGAGGTTGTCGACCAGCTGCTTCGTCTCCTGGCGTCCAAGCAGCTCATGACCATGACGTTTGATCAGCTCTGTTAAGTGAGTAGCCACAACAGAAGGCGGATCTACTACGGTATAGCCGGATAACTCCGCCCGTTCTTTAACAGAATCATCAATCCACAGTGCTGGCAGTCCAAACGACGGTTCCACCGTTTCTATGCCATTAATCGACTCATCATCATACCCGGGACTCATGGCAAGATAGTGATTAAGTAATAATTCACCGCCGCCGACGTTATTCCCTTTAATTTTGATGACATATTCATTCGGTTTTAGTTGAATATTGTCGCGAATACGTATAACAGGAACAACAAGTCCCATTTCCAGCGCACATTGACGCCTGATCATGATAATCCGGTCAAGTAAATCCCCGCCCTGACCTGTATCCGCCAGCGGAATCAGTCCATATCCAAACTCGAACTCAATCGGATCAACTGTCAGTAAGTTGATTACACTTTCCGGACTGCGTACTTCTTCTATCTGCTTTTCTTCCACCAGCTGCTCCTCGGCAATCAGCTTTTTATTAGCCTTTTGGCCCATGCTGTAAGCAGCATATGCCATAAGTCCTGCCAGCGGCAAAGTGGACATTACCGTAATTGGTGTGAAGAACCCGAGAAAAGCGATGGTTACAGCCACTATGTACAGCAGCTTCGGATAAGACAATAATTGACCAGTGAGATCTTCTGCGAGATTGCCTTCCGATGCTGCCCGTGTAACAATCAGACCAGAAGCAGTCGAAATGAGCAGGGCCGGAATCTGGCTGACCAGACCATCCCCAATTGTCAGTACGGAATAAGTCGATAGCGCATCCTGGAATGAAGAACCATGAACAGTCATTCCGATAATAAAACCGCCGATCAGGTTAATCAGCAGGATGATAATGCTGGCAATCGCGTCACCCTTGACGAATTTACTTGCTCCATCCATGGCGCCGAAGAAGTCAGCTTCACGTTCAACATTACGGCGGCGTTCCCGCGCCTGTTGTTCATTGATCATTCCGGCGTTCAAATCTGCATCGATACTCATCTGCTTACCTGGCATCGCATCCAGTGTAAAGCGTGCACCTACCTCAGCAACACGCTCCGAACCCTTAGTAATTACGATGAACTGGACAACGACCAGAATCAGAAACACAATGAATCCGATGGCAATTTGCCCTCTGGCGATCCAGCTACCGAAGGTTGCCACAACCTCACCGGCATGACCGTTCGAGAGAATCAATTTGGTAGTTGAGATATTAAGAGCAAGCCGGAATAAGGTCGTAATTAAGAGCAATGATGGAAATATTGAAAATTGCAGCGGGTCCTTCGTATTCATTGCTACCAAAATAATGGTTAACGCTATCGAGATATTGACTATCAGCAGTACGTCCAGAAGCCACGCCGGGATAGGCAGAATCATCATAAGCACAATACCGATTACGCCCAGTAGAACTGTTAGATCTCTAGCTTTCAATGTCCTTTTCCTCCCCCGGGCTATTTCCTCTTGCCTTTAAGCTTATATACATAGGCCAGCACCTCGGCAACCGCCTGGAACAGATCTGCAGGAACCACATCACCGATCTCTGTCCTTTGGAATAATGCCCGTGCCAGCGGCTTATTCTCCATAGTCATAACACCATGCTCCTTCGCCAGCTCTCTGATGCGGAGCGCCACATAATCCTGGCCTTTGGCAATAATCTGCGGAGCTTCCATTTGGGATCCATCATATTTCAGGGCAACTGCAAAGTGCGTTGGATTAGTAATGATTACGTCCGCTTTGGGGACTTCCTGCATCATCCGCTGCATAGCCATTCTGCGTTGGCGTTCCCTGATTTTCCCCTTGATGATGGGATCGCCTTCCATCTTTTTGTATTCATCCTTAATTTCTTGTTTCGACATTTTCAGGCTTTTTTCATGTTCATACTTTTGGTATATATAGTCGAGGACCGCCATGATGAAGAGTACAGCCCCAATTTTTATTCCAAGATTCATCGTCAGCTTGGCTACGAACCGGAATACACCTTCTGCATCAATATGTGATAGAGAAGCGAAACTCTCTTTTTCACCCCAAAGAGTGCTATATACCAGATATGCGATTAACACCAGCTTAAAGATCGACTTAAGGAATTCCACAAATGAACGCATGGAGAAAATATTTTTGAATCCTTTAATCGGGTTAATTTTACTGAACTTAGGTGTTATTCCTTCCCCGGTAGCCATAAATCCGACTTGGGCAAAATTCACAACCAATGCCAGCAAAAAAGTAATCCCCAGCAACGGGGCAAGCAGAATCAAAATTTGCAGACCATACTCGTTAAACATCTTTGAAACGTTCTCAGCAGTAACCTCCATCATCATACGATTCTGAAAAATGTCCAGAAAAAGCGACATGAACCGTTCTTTCATGAAGCCCCCGAAAATAGTAAGGCTGAGAAGTGCCGATAACAACACAACTGCGCCGGATATTTCAGCACTTTTGGCTACCTGCCCCTTCTTTCGGGCATCCTGCCGTTTCTTAGGAGTTGCTTTTTCAGTCTTATCTCCCCCGAAATGCTGAAGATCCAGTTTATAGCGTTTGGTGTTCGGCATGTTACTCTCTCCCAACAGCCATCTAAGGGCTTTTCCCGATAAGATTCAATAGATTTTGCATAGACTCAAACATAATGTCGAAGAGATTCTGGAACAGAACGGCCAGACCCGGCATCAACAATACGAGCAGTGCAAGACCTATAATGATTTTGAGTGGAACCCCGATGACAAATACATTATACTGCGGGGCGGTTCTCGCCAGAAATGCCAGACCCACATCGGTAAGAAACAATGCGGCCACGAGCGGCGCCGACATTTGAAAGGCCAGCGTAAAGGATTGGGCGAACGTACGGACTAGAAAATCCGAAAGGCTGCCATCCTGCATTTTGACCAAAATATCATTGTTGAGTGGCACCCATTTATAACTGTAGATGATTGCATTCAGCAGATAATGATGGCCGTTCATCGTTAAAAACATCAACAGAGCGATCATATACTTGAAGTTGCCGATAATAGGAGCAGAAGCGCCAGTCATCGGATCAATAACGTTCGCGATCCCGAAGCCGATTTGTATGTCGATAAAAGAGCCCGCTGTCTGAATCGTCATGAACATCAGGTAAGCAATAAAGCCAAGCAGTAATCCTATTAGCACTTCTCTTATAATCAGTAAAATAAAAGTAAGGTCCTGTGTAACAGCAATCCCCGTTCCCCCCGCACTAAAAACGACTAATGCGACAAAGAAGGACAGTCCGATCTTGAACGTTGTCGGTACGCTTTGCGAAGAGAATACAGGAACTACAACAAAAAAGGAGGTAATTCGACAAAAAATTAACAAAAAGACGGGAAAACTTTGCAGCAAGGTCTCCATATCCATCATCTTAACCGATATACATATAGAGACTGCCCAAAATTTGGCTGGTGAAGTCCACCAGTTTGGTGATAATCCAAGGTCCAAACAGTAGTAAGGCTAGCAATACGGCAACAATTTTCGGAACGAATGCCAAGGTTTGTTCCTGAATCTGTGTTGTTGCCTGAAATATACTGACTATTAGTCCTACCACCAGACCAAGAATCAGCATGGGGGCGCTCGTTTCCAGCACCAAATATACGGCTTGGCCCGCTAGACCGATAATAAACTCCGTATTCATCCCTCAAGCCTCCTCTTTAGCGTCAGGTGTTAAAACTTAGCAGTAGTGATTTAACGACTAAGTACCAGCCGTCTACCAGTACAAAGAGCATTATTTTGAAAGGCAATGAGATCATAACCGGGGGCAGCATCATCATCCCCATGGCCATCAGTGTACTTGATACAACAATATCAATAATCAGAAAGGGAATAAAAATCATAAAACCCATTGTAAAGGCTTTTTTCATTTCCCCGATTGCAAAGGCCGGAACCATCACCGTAAGCGGTATGTCGCTGTAAGTAGCAGGTTTGACTGATGCATTATTGCCGGTGTAATTCATAAACAGCAGCAGATCTTTGGTGTTTGTCTGCTTGAACATAAATTCCTTCATGGGATCGGCTGCTTTGGCAAGCGCCTCGGACTGGGTAAGTGTCCCCTTCATGTACGGCTGCAGTGCCTGCTCATTCACCTGTGTAAGCGTAGGTGTCATGATGAATAAGGTGAGGAACAAGGCAAGTCCCACCAGCACCTGGTTCGGGGGCATTTGCTGCGTTCCCAGCGAAGTTCTGACAAACCCCAGCACGATGACGATCCGTGTAAAGCTGGTCATAAGTACTAAAAAAGACGGGGCCACACTCAGTACCGTCACAAGGAGCAGTATCGAGATGGAACTGGTCCCTCCGCCGGTTGAACCGTCATTCTCGCCGACCTGAATATTGATATTCGGAATAGGATCAGCGTGAATCGGATGCAAGAGCAGAACACTAAACATACCAAGCAACAGAAAAGAAAGAATCAGCTTTTTTTTCATAAATCCCTCGACTCATCCTTAAGACCATCATCCCGGAGAAGCTCTTCCAGTTTCTCTTTACGCTCAGGTGCTAGCGCAAGCTTGGATTGCAAAGTCTCATAAAAAGAGGATGTTTCGTTAAGTTCGATTTCCTGAGAAGGTATCTCTCCGCGCACCTTGGCTTTGATCTTAGCTATAAGCGGTAATAGAAAATTATTCTGTCCTGAAGCTTGATCCTCAAACCGAGATATAATAAGTGCTACTTCAGCAGGGTCAGTGATTTTATCCAGAATCGATATATTCTCACCAACCCCGATCAAGTAGAGGCTGTCGCCGATTTCAACAATCTGCACAGATTTATTGGGCCCCAATCCGAGCGCACCAAGCGTACGGATCGACTGCCCACTCATTAACGTCTGATTGCGGCGCCCTAGGAACCGGATCAGCAGTACTATGAGGATGATAATGATAGCTAGGACAAAAATAACTTTCAGTAAACTCAGCAGGGGACTACTATCTCCGAGCGTTCCGGAAGCGGATAACATGCCTCTTGCCTAGACGCCCAGCGTTTTGTTAATAGCTTCGATAACACGGTCTGCCTGGAAAGGCTTCACAATGAAATCTTTGGCACCTGCTTGAATAGCGTCAATTACCATAGCCTGCTGACCCATGGCTGAACACATGATGACTTTGGCGTTGGCATCCACTTTTTTAATTTCTTTAAGGGCGGCGATTCCGTCCATTTCAGGCATGGTAATATCCATCGTGATCAAATCCGGACGCAGCTCCTTAAACTTCTCAATAGCCTGCGAACCGTCCTGGGCTTCACCCACTACCTCGAATCCGTTTTTCGACAAAATGTCACGGATCATCATTCTCATAAATGCTGCATCGTCCACGATTAGAATTCGGTTAGCCATTTTTAAAAAATCCTCCCTAAGTATGCTTATTGTAATTTTTGAATTCGGTCCCACTGGCTGACGATATCCGTAACGCGAACTCCGAAGTTTTCATCGATAACCACGACTTCCCCTTTGGCGATCAGCTTGTTGTTAACCAGAATGTCAACTGGCTCACCCGCCAGCTTGTCCAGCTCGATAATCGAACCTTGTGACATTTCTAAAATATCTTTTATCTGCTTCTGGGTCCTTCCTAATTCTACGGTTACTCTCAGTGGTATGTCCATCAATAAATTTAAATTGTTTTCATCAATGTTGCCAAAAGCTCCAGCACTCAGGTTAGCAAACTGTACAGGCTGTACATTCACATTGCGATTTGGAGGCGGAGACTGCGGTGGAGTCTGCGGCGGAGTCTGCGCATATGGCATTCCCTGCGGCGGCATTCCATAAGGCGGCATACCGGGCATGCCATAGGCAGGCATGCCGGCTGGAGGATAATAATAGCCTCCTTCCATCCCCGGGTAAGGGGGCATCCCCTGCGGCGGATATTGCGGCGGATAACCGCCTGGCTGAGGCGGAGCCTGCTGTGCAGGAGGAGCTGCCGGGGCAGGCTGCTCTGGAGCAGATGGTGCCGCTGCAGGCGCTTCAGTCTGCGTTGCAGCCGTCTCCGTGTCTGCCTGGCTGACATCTCCGATGAGCATCGTAACCATATCTTTGGCAAACTGGACTGGCAAGAGCTGCATGATCGTAGAATCTATCAGCTCTCCAATTTTCAGTCGGAATGAGATTTGTATCAGGGTTTCATCATTCGGAAGGCTGCCTACACCTTCACCACTGGACATATTTAGAATATCGATACCAGGGGGTGAGATATTGACAAACCGGTTGAAGATCGTAGACATGGAGGTAGCGGATGAGCCCATCATTTGATTCATCGCTTCCTGCACGGCGCTGATATGAATTTCATTCAGCTCTTCGTCCTTAGGATCGCCTTCACCGCCAAGCATTAAATCGGCGATAACCTGAGCATCCCTAATCTTGATTACCAGGGAATTAATCCCCTGAAAACCGTCTACGTACTGTACGTGTACTGCTACGTGCGGTTTAGGAAAAGCCTCCTCAAATTCGCCGCGGGTAATAATCGATACCTTAGGGGTAGTTATATCTACCTTCTTGCCAAGCAACGTGGAAAGTGCTGTTGCTGCACTGCCAAATGTAATATTACCGATTTCTCCTAAGGCATCCTGCTCAAACGGGGTTAAGAAGTCCTCTACCGTCTTCTCCTGTGGGGCCAAGGATCCTTCCGCAGATTGTCTGAGAAGAGCATCGATTTCTTCCTGGGATAAATAATCTTTACTCGTCAAACTCTTCAACTCCTTCACTGACAATCTCGTCTATTTGCACAGCCACACGATCTTTTATCATCCCTGGACTTCCGACAAATTTCAGCTTGTCCCCTACCTTGATTGACAATCCGGTATCGACAGTCTTGTTGAGAGATATTACGTCGCCGACGCTAAGCCCGAGAAATTCAGCAATGGATAACCTCGATTCGCCTAGCTCTGCCACAATTGGCAACTGTGCCCTATTAACTCTAGATCTAATAGCTTCTAACTCAACCTCATCGCGAACCTTTTTCTCAGATACAAACCATTGATGCACGGATAGCCTTGTCATGATCGGCTCGAGAACAACGTGAGGTATACAAAGATTGATCATCCCGGTCGTATCGCCAATTTTGGTGCTTAATGAAATCAAGGCAATAGTCTCATTTGGTGACACAATCTGCATAAACTGCGGATTGGTCTCCAAGGCTTCCATCCGGGGATTAATGTCCAGCACGGTCTTCCAAGCTTCCTGCAGACTTTCAAAACATCTGCTGAAGATCCTCTCCATAATGGTTGTTTCTATTTCGGTCAGTGCACTGATTTTGCTCGGGGCAGTTCCAAAGCCTCCAAGCATTCTGTCCAGCATAGCAAAGGCAATGTTCGGATGCACTTCCATAACCATCCGGCCTTCAAGCGGTTCGGCTTCAAAAATATTCAATATCGTCATCTTCGGAATGGAGCGGATAAACTCATCATAAGGGAGCTGCTCTACTTGAACGACATTTATCTGCACGAAGGTGCGCAATTGGGCCGAAAAGTACGTCGTAAGATAGCGGGCAAAGTTATCATGAATCCGCGTAAGGCTGCGGATATGATCCTTAGAGAAACGTACGGCCCGTTTGAAATCATAGGAGCGGATTTTTTTCTGGGTTTCTTCTTTTTTAAGGTCGTCGGCATCCATTTCACCGGAAGAAAGCGCAGCAAGCAGAGCATCAATTTCGTTTTGTGATAGTACATCAACCAATTTTATCACCCCCCCAACAAGGAATTATCCTTACAGCAGCTAAATAGAAGTCATGATGAAGTTAGTTACTTCAATCTGGGTCAGCTTGCCTTCTGTCAAGGTCTTGTTAATCAGATTTACCAATTTGCTGCTCAGCTGATCCTTGCCGTTCGCCCCGTTAAGTTCCTCCGGCTTGGTATCGGCAAGCGTCTTGATAATCAGCGGCTTAATCTTGATATCCTTGATCTTTTCGAATTCCTCCTTGGACTTAACAGCATCCAGCTGGAACGCGAAATTTATTAAAACGATATAATCGGGGTCGGCAAGATTAGTTTTGATGTCGGTGATTTCCGTCGTCAGCTCAACGATTTCATCAGCGCTAAGACTTTTGGCTTCCACATTCTGGACAGCCGCATTCACATCATTAGTATCGCTCGGAAAAATCTTATCCATTAGTAAAAATGCGGCAACTACAATAAGTGTAATCGCCAGTAAAATCGTAATGAGCCACGGCAGCATCTTTTTCATGAAAGCTCCTCCATTGATTGGACTTTAATGGTGGCAGCATATGTGCCTATGTCCCTGTTATAATCCCGAATCTTACTGATTACCTCATCGGCTTTTTCAAGCACGATCAATCTTTTGCCTGTTACAAGTGTTATATAAGTATCTGGACTTTCTTCCACCATTTCTACGAGCAGGGCATTAAGCCACATGGGCGCCCCGTTCAATCTTGTTACCGAAATCATAACAGGCCTCCTTACAATAAATAGGGGGAGGAGTTCCCCCCCATGACTTGATTAATGGTCAGAAAATTAACGCTTCAGATTAACAACTTCCTGGAGCACTTCATCGGAAGTGGTAATAATCCGTGAATTCGCCTGGAAGCCACGCTGGGAAACGATCATTTCAGTGAACTCGCCGGTCAAATCAACGTTTGACATTTCCAGCTGGCCCGCCACAATAGCCCCAGTACCTACTTCTGTATTGTTGGCTGTTGTAGGTGTAAGCTCGCCATCAGCATTGGCATTGAGCGTCATGCGGAACAGATTGCCCCCGATTTTCTCAAGGCCCTGCGGATTGCTTACTTTAGCTACAGCGATTTGCGCACCGGCTTCAGTCGTTCCGTCTGCCATAGTCTGTACAATGGTGCCGTTGCTGGAAATTGAGAATGCTGTTACATCCTCACCCAATTGAATGGATTCACCATCAGCATTCAGTACATGCAGTCCGTCAGAGGTGATAAGGTTGCGGCTTGCATCCATATGAAAATCCCCGGCACGGGTCAGGAACGGTGTTTCCTGATCATCCGAAAGCTTAACCAGAAAGAACCCGTCACCGTCAATCCGCAGATCAGTTGGGTTGTTTGTAGTCATTGCACTTCCTGCCAAATGCAAAGTATCCACAGATCCAATACTTACACCGAGGCCGATTTGTTTAGCATTCACCCCGCCTTGTCCGCCATCCACCGGTGCAGAAACACCGGATACCGTCTGGCTCATAATGTCTTTGAACATTACACGGCCGGATTTGAAACCGATCGTATTTACGTTGGCAATGTTGTTACCGATAACATCCAGTTTCGTTTGGAAACCGCGCATACCTGAAACTCCTGAATACATTGATCTTAACATTGTTAAAGCCCTCCCAGATTGTAGAGTCCAAAGACTCTTCATTTAGTATAATAATTGTTCTTTGAGCTATGGCCGCGTCAGTCGGTCGGCGGTCATTCCGGCTCTCCGGTTAGGACCGGCCGGTTAAGAAATAATAACTGCACTATCAATTTGCGTAAAAACATTATCCTTCATCGAACTTCCATCCATTGCTGTCACTACGGTGCGGTTTGGCACACTTACAATTAAGGCCATGTCCTTCAATAAAATCAAAGATTCCTTACTGCCTTTGGCAGCTGCCTTGTCCACTGCGGACGAAATCTGATCCAATTGCCTGCTTCCAAGTTCTATTCCCCGTTGCTCCAGGCGTTTGGCAGCGTGATTGCTGAACTTAAGCATATTCTTTTGCAGCACGCTCTCGAATGACGCTTCTGCAGCAGCAGAGTTTTTAGCTGCCTGTGTTCTCTGCAGCACTTGTGGATGAACACTTGCGGGATATAACTGGCCTATAGTCAGCCGGTCACTCATGTCGTCACCCCGCTCTCCCCACCATTTGCAGATGTCTCACTGTCACTGACGATATCAGCTTTAGGAGCAGCATTTTGAATCTGTGTAATATCAGTCAATGCAATACGTTCACTGCCTACTACAGCATATTGCACACCACTACTCACTACGATCGATTCGACATTCCCTGTCTTCGGCTGCTCTGTTGCAGCATCTGTCCAAGTGATATCCTTACCAATCAAACCGGATACTGAGCCCAGGGACTGATTCAACGCTGTCAGTTGGGTCGAAATATTCATAAGCTGTTCAACGGATGAAAATTGAGCCATCTGAGCAATAAATTCCTTATCCTCCATCGGCTGCATAGGATCCTGATTCTGCAGCTGTGTGATCAGTATTTTCAGGAACTGGTCCTTGCCTAGCGTGGAGTTGCCGGTTGTTTTGGATGTTGCCGAACTATTAGACACGTAATTCCATTGTTCACTGTTTGACACTGGATTTGTCGTTGCCATTTCATTTCACCTCGCTTTTCATAGAACTAAGCCTTGGCTGAGAAACTTCCTTCTTGGTTTGGATTGCTTTGTTTGGTCTCTGCAACCCAGTCCTTCCATTCACCATTCAGTTCTGCTGCAAGTACCGCATCTCCGGCTTCCTCACGTCGCTCCTTGGAACGACCGCCCTGCTGTCCGCTCGAACCCGGCTGCCTTCCTTGCTGTCCATTAAACTGCGAGAAAAGCGGTGTATTATTCTGTGTAACCTCCAGCTTCTCTACTTGAATTCCCTGAGACTGAAGCGCTGCCCGCAATTGACTCATCTGCTGTTCCAGCATATCCTTGGCGCCAGAATGCGCAGTATTAAATTGAGCAATCAGATTTCCGTTTTGCATCGTAATTTTAACATCGACTTGTCCCAGATTTTCCGGGAACAAAGTGATCGTTGCTTCTGCTACTCCGCCTTTTTTGACGATTTCCAGCTTGCCGGTAATAAAAGTATCCATTTGCTGCGCAAATTGGCTAACCGGTACCGGAGCTGATTCAGCCTTCAATGGTGCTGCAATACCGTCTCTGATCGACAATTGACCGGCAGTCACAATGTCATGACTTCCTTCAGCTGCCTTCACTTCAGGAAGCGGCTCTTCTGTGGAAGCTGATTTCAGTGGTTCAGCAGAGGCTGCTGGTTTGGTAACCTGTGTAGCGATCACGTCTGCACTGGCCTCTTCTACTGCAGTTGCAGCAGAAGCATCAGCTGCTGTTTGGGTCGTTGAAGTAACAGTTGAAGGTTTAACAAGTACTGGGACTGTTGCATCAGTAGCATTCGATTTAATACTGCCTTCTGTTCCGGCAGGCTGTTTAGCCGAAGCTGCTGCTGTGTCCGTAATATTTGTTCCTCTAGCTTTCACTTTGTTGTTCTCAGGATTTACTACCTCAGCCATGATGGCCGAGAACTGGTTGAGAAGTTCAGCCCCTTTAACGGCTGAGGCTTCCTTTCCCTTAGCTGCCGCATCCTTAATCAGGCCGACAAGACTGTTAAGCTCATCCTGAACGGCAAAACGTATCGTCTCAGGATTCTGGGCAAGCGGCGACAACACTGCTGCCGCATCCGTATTGCCTTCGCTCCCGCTGGACTCTCCTGCAGCATTACTGCCAGTTAACAGAGCAGAAACTTGAAGCAGCCATCCTTGAAGAGCTGCCAACAATGCAGGGTCAGCGCTAATGTTCTCATCCAGCTTTTCAACATCTTCTGTAAGACCTTTTAATAGATCTGCACTTTGGACGTTTGCAGCATCACCTGTTTCTCCACCTGTAGTCTGTACAGCATTCATTAGCCCCTGAAGCAGCGATGCCAGATTGCCAAGCAGCGGTGTCTCTGCCCCCTTTGGTATGCTTCCTCCCATGGTCTGTACAAGCGTCTGGGCAAAAGGCAATGCTGTTGGCCCGCCACCTGCAGCCGCAGCAGTTCCAACAGCAGTAGTTGTTCCGCCAACCGTTGCAGATGTGCCATTTGTCGGTACCGTATTTCCGCCGGATAGTGATGATAAAACTAAACTCATTTATTTTTCACCTCCTCTCAAGTCTTATTTACCGCCCATAAGACGATTTACAATTTTGGCACTCAGCGTGCTGTCGTTTTTGGTGATTTCACCCAATATCGAGGATCTCACACTATCACTAACCGTATTCAGGATCGTGATTACCTTATCCGGGCTAATCGTATACATCGAACCTAACAGAGTGGCTGCGTCAGCTGCAGGCATCGTGGTAAAGGTCTGACTGAGTTCATCTTGATTCAAGTTGCCGGCAGCTGATGCTGCAGGTGTATCTGTCTGACTTTGCTTAAGTCGCGATTGAAGGGCTGCAATAGCCATATCGGTAGAATTCGTCGTTTCTTTTAGCTTTACCGACACTTCAGCAGCCTTTTTAGGATCCATTTTTTCGAGGATTGCCGTTTTGCTGGTATTATTCATTGCACTAAATATCTGAACCATTTCATCTGCAGTCAAATTTTCCATAATCGGTGCCGCTTTGGAAGCCTTCATTCCCGCGTAAAGCTTGGCTAACTCGGTCACTTTCTCCTGATAAGGATCCACTGTTTCCTCAGTGCTAGCCGCCGCAGCTGCCTCTTCTGTCATGGTGTCAATCTGCTTCTGTAGCGCTTCTAGCCGGGTTTGCTGTGCAGTTTTGTCTTCATTAGCCTGCTTCAGCTGGGCTTCCTGTGCAGCAAGCTGGGCTTTCAGCTCTTTAATCGTTGATTCTGAGCTTGCAGCCTGTTCTTCGCTTTGTGCTGCCTCATCATCTGGGGATTCACTGGCCGGATCAGCAGCCGGATCAGGAACCCATTTATCCACGACTGGGATCTTATTTGCGATTTCCAGGACGTTGTTACGGATGTCCATATTAAAAAGAGTCAGTAATACACCAAGCAGTACAAGTGTAAATATGATAGGTATCATCAGAAATAAAAAACGCTCGAATTTGCCTGCTGACTCTTCATTTTCAAGTTCTATATCATTTTTAGCCACTAGCGGAAACCTCCCGGGTTAGAGGGATTTCATCGCGAAGCGGACGGTAGCCATCTCATCCAGTTCGTTTTGTTCCCGTAAAATCATATTCTGCTGAAAAAGCGTCTGTGCTTTGTCTTTGGCCTTCAGCCAAACCTTCTCATCCAATACTTTTGTGCTGAGCTGGTCCTGTTTATGCTGGACTTCCTGATGCGCGCGTTTGATGTCAGCGTGCTTGCGGGCAATACAGTGGTCCAAATGCTCCAAATAATTCTGCATCTCAATGATCTTAGCCATTGGCGTTTTTTGCTCCGCCGCACTTTGCAGCGACAGCATCAGTGAATTCCGCTGAGCCAGCAATTCATCAAGGCTTTTCTCCTGGGCTTGCAGTTCTCCGAGCGCGCTTGAGAGCATCCACTCTGCCTGTGTTTTCTCGTTGCCTTTCAAGTCCACAACTTTTTGAAAAGTATAATGGAACCTCATTGCCAATCAACTCCTCGAGAACTGTGAAATTAGAGCTTGCTGAACTTCTGCCAGGGTTACTTTCTCGTTCACTTTTTGCTTGGTGAAATCCCATATGCTGTCAATGTAGTGCATGGACTCATCAATCTGGGCATTCGAACCTCGCTGATAGGCTCCGATATTTATCAAGTCTTCCGAATCCTTGTATACCGCCATAAGCCTCTTTACATTCTCAGCAGCCGCAATCTGCTCCTCTGGAGCAATATCCTTCATTACACGGCTGATGCTGGCAAGCACATCAATCGCCGGGAAATGGCCTTTGTTAGCAATATTACGGTTTAGCACAATATGCCCGTCCAAAATCCCCCGCACAGCATCGGCGATTGGCTCATTCATATCATCACCGTCAACCAACACTGTATAAAATGCGGTAATGGAGCCCGTCGGCCCGGTTCCCGCCCTTTCAAGCAGCTTAGGCAAACTAGCAAATACGGATGGTGTGTAACCTCTCATCGCCGGCGGTTCTCCAACCGCAAGTCCAACCTCGCGCTGGGCCATTGCATAACGTGTGACAGAATCCATCATCAGCATGACATTTAAGCCCCGGTCACGGAAATACTCTGCTATCGTTGTTGCTATCAGTGCACCCTTGATCCGGATTAATGCCGGCTGGTCTGAGGTTGCGACAACGACTACGGAACGCTGCAGTCCTTCAGGCCCTAAATCACGTTCGATAAAATCCAAAACCTCTCTGCCGCGTTCACCAATCAGCGCAATCACATTGACATCTGCCGAAGTATTTCGGGCAATCATTCCCATAAGGGTACTTTTGCCAACCCCGGATCCGGCAAAGATCCCAACCCGCTGCCCCTTGCCGATTGTCAGGAGTCCGTCTATGGCTCTGACTCCAATACTGATAGGCTCGTGTACACGAGGACGATTTAGTGGATTAGAAGGGATATTAAAGGTTGAGCTGTGCGGCATCCGCGCGGGAATTAGTGATCCGTCCAGCGGCTGGCCCAATCCGTCCAGCACCTTGCCAAGCAGTTCTGAACCCACCTGAACACTTAGCGGTTTACCCGTCCCAACCACATCGCAGCCCGGCCCAATCGCCTGCAGTTCACCAAGCGGCATCAGCAGCACCTTATTGTCCCGGAAACCTACAACTTCAGCCTGGAGCGGCTTGTTGCCTTTTGCAGGATAGATATAGCATACATCTCCAATGCTGGCATCCGGCCCTTCTGACTCGACCATCAGTCCGATAACCTGGGTAACCTTCCCGTTGATTCTAACCGGGTCGAAATTACGCAGTTGTTCTTTATATCGTCTACTGTCAAGCATCGCCTTCCCCATTTCTGTGCTCCTCGGTGTCCAATGCGATTCTTACCAGCTCTTTTTTGATTTCAGCAAGCTGGGTGTCAATCCGGGCATCAATGCTGCCAAAGGAAGAACGGACCACACATCCCAGATCTTTGACTGTCGAATCGGGCAGGATTTGCAGCTCTGCCTGAGAGTCCACCGCCAGCGACAGCTCCTCTCTCGCCGAGTTAACAAAAGCAAACTGAGCAGGTGATACGCACAAGGAGATTAATCCCTGCTCCCTTTTACGTGCCAGATTTTTACGAATCAGATCCATGGCAAACTGCGGTTCAACCGTCAGCTGCTTGTCCACGATTTTTTCTGCGATTCCACAGCTTAACTCCACCAGAAAAGGTTCGGCTTCCTGAATAATTACATCTCTTGCCCGGTATGCTTCCTGAAGCACATTCCGCGCCTCTTCCATCATCTCGGCCATTTTTTGCGCCATATCATGTTCTGCCTGTGTCAGGCCTTCCTGATATCCTTGCTGGAACGCCTCGGATTTGACGGCCTCGACCAGATGTTCATCCTGCTCTCTGCGCTGCCGCCACCATTCCTCTGCTTCCGTCCGTGCCGATTCCACAATATTCTCAGCTTCCTGCGATGCGTTCCGGACCTGACCTTCAGCGAATTCCTGGGCATCCTTCAGCATTTGCCTGCGGGTTTGCTCTGCCTCTTCACGGGCGGGATCATGATAATGAACGTCACCTACCGCATCTTCTGCAACAGGTTCTTCAGTCAGGCCGGCATGCTGCCTGGCCTGCTCCAACCGTTTAAGCACATCTACCGGAACATATTGGGAGTGTTTAATCAGCCTAGACAATTATGTCATCTCCTCCGCCACGGGCGATGATAATTTCACCTGATTCTTCAAGTCTGCGGATCGTGCCTACAATGCGTGTCTGTGCCTCTTCAACATCACGCAGCCGGACAGGACCCATATATTCCATCTCTTCGCGGAAGGTTTCGGCCATCCGCTTGGACATGTTGCGGAAAATAACATCCCGCACTTCTTCGCTTGCAACCTTGAGTGCCAGCTGCAGATCCGCATTTTCGATATCTTTGATAATGCGCTGAATCGAACGATTGTCCACATTGACAATATCCTCGAACACGAACATCCGTTTTTTGATTTCTTCGGCCAGCTCCGGATCCTGAATTTCCAGGGAATCCAATATCGTACGTTCTGTTCCGCGGTCTACACCGTTCAAGATCTGAACAATAGACTCGATACCACCGGCATTCGTGTAATCTTGCGTAACCGTCGCGGAAAGCTTTTGCTCCAATACTCGCTCAATTTGCGTAACAACCTCTGGTGAGGTGCTATCCATAATCGCAATTCTTCTGGCAACCTCTGCCTGCTTTTCCTGTGGCAGAGAAGAAAGGATCGTGGCCGCTTGTTCAAATTGCAAATAAGATAAAACAAGTGCGATTGTCTGTACATTTTCATTCTGAATGAAGTTTAAGATCTGATTAGGATCAGCCTTACGGGCAAAGTCAAAGGGTCTAACCTGCAGCGTTGCCGTCAGCCTGTTGATAACCTCAAGCGCTTTGGCTGAACCCAGAGCCTTCTCCAGAATCTCCTTGGCATAGTTGATACCGCCTTGGGAGATATACTCCTGAGCGAGACATATCTGGTGAAATTCGGACATGATCGACTCTTTTTCTACACTGTCCACCTTGCGGACATTAGCAATTTCCAGAGTGAGCTGTTCAATTTCCTCGTCTCTTAGATGTTTGAATATTTGCGCCGATACCTCGGGCCCTAGTGTGATAAGCAGGATTGCCGCCTTTTGGCGGCCGCTGAGACCCTGCTGGCTAGCTTTTGCCATTAGTTCACCTCTGTTCGTCTGCAAGCCATGTACGCAGCAGATTTACGAATTCATCCGGCTTCTTCTTCGCCAGACTTTCCAGTTGCTTGCGAACCTGACTTTCATTCGTCACGCTCTCCAAGTTAATGGATGGGAACTCGGTAGGAACCTGCAGCGGAATATCTTCTTCCACTTCTTCTTCTTCCTTCTTCTTGCGGCTCCGGTAAATAGCGAATCCGCCACCCGCACCGATCAGCAGCGCCCCTGCTGCAATCGCCCAAATCATCCATGTTGCAAGTCCGCCGGAACCGGCAGCCGCTTCATTGCTTCCGAATTGCTGCGAGTATACCGAAACTTTTTTGGTTAAATCTGCGTCTGTATAATTGACTCCTGAATCTGCCAATGAAGCACGGACGATATTAACCAGAATGTTCTGAATAGCAGCCGAAGTTGCTGCATCTAAAGTTGTTTGTCCGGTAGGTGGTTCAACAGCAACATTTATGGTTAAATCTTTAACAGTATATGGGCTCGCGATAATATCCTTGGTGATCCGGTTCACGTCGTAGTTCCTGGTTTCCGAAGATTCTTCAGAAGTAGAGGTGCCAGTATCTGTTCCAGAAGGATAACCTGAGACATCTTGCGATCCTGTACCCGCAACTCCCCCGGTAGTGTTTCCCTGACCCGAATAGGTGTTGCTGATAATTTGCGAACTAATTTCAATTCCTTTCATATTCTCCGTATCCACCGGTGTGACTAGATCTTCCTTCCGATTTTCCTTATCAAAATTCAGCTTAGAGAAGACCAGAACATCCACCTTATCGGGACCTGTGAGTGTACTAAGAAATTGTTTGACATCCTTTTTGACTTCTTCTTCAAATTTTTTCTGAAGAGCAAAGTTTTCTTCCACTTGGCTGGATACACCAGTTTGTCCGCCTCTAGCGCTCGGCATCAATTCGACCTCGTTATTGGCGATCGTGATGTTGTCTACCGGCAAATTCGGCACAGCGGTCTTCACAAGATTGAAGTATCCGTCAATATTATCTTGAGAGGGTCTAAATCCCGGATCAAAAGTGAGCACTACAGAAGCGGAAGCCTGTTCCTGATCTTCCTGGGAAGCGAAAACCGTCTCTTTTGGAAGATTGATCAGCACCTTGGCATCCTTGATGCCCTGCATCCGTCTCATCAATTGTTCTACTTCACCATTCAAGGCATTGTTATATTTGACATTGAACTCACTGTCCGTCGTACCGATCATGGACGAGGACTCATCAAAAATTTTGTATCCGATAGAGCCTCCCTGCACGATCCCCTGCGAACCGATATCCACTTTAATACGGGCAGCCTCTGTGCTTGGTACTGAGATGCTTTTGCCATCCGGGCTCAATCGATAAGAAATCCCGGCGGAATCCAGGTAAGTCATGACACCTGCGGAATCTGTACTATCCAGATCTTGAAAGGCTACCTCGTATTCCGTCTTCGAAAGCTGCATGGTCAAAACTACGATTATTATTATGATGATAAACAGGGTAGAGAAAAATAAAATTTTCTGTTTACCGCTGAATCTGTTCCAATACTGGGTTAACTTCTCCCTGTACTGGGCAAATCTTTCATTCACAGTGTCACCCCATCCGAAACTAAGCTAGGATTATTTAGATCTGAGTTCTCATAATTTCCTGATAGGCTTCAATCACTTTGTTCCGGACTTGTGTAGTCAGCTGCAAACTCAGCAATGCCTGTTGCGAAGAAATCATCGCCTCATCGATATTGACTTCTCCCAATACAAATTTATTACTCATATCCTTGGCTTGTTGTTCCTGGCCAGCCACCTGATTCAAAGCATCTTCCAGATAAGAGCCGAAGCTTTGTTTGGAACCGGTTACTTGCCCAGACTCGACGGTTGCTAATTTCATAGCAAGCGGTTGGATAGCCTGTGTCCCGATAGTTAAATTTTGTATCAATGATTACCCTCCTAAAATGTCACTTCATCTTACTTTCCGATTTCGAGCGCTTTGCTGACCATAGCTTTTGATGCGTTCAGCATTGTAACATTCGCTTCATAAGAACGGGAGGCGGAGAGCATATCCACCATTTCTTTAGTCAGATCCACATTGGGCATATATACATATCCGTTGGCATCCGCATCCGGATGACTTGGATTGTAGACTGGCTTCAGTGGTGAAGAATCCTCAATGATTGACTGCACTTTAACGCCTTCACTACCGATCTCACTACCCATTTTCGAATTCAAAATGTTTGAGAAACTGTTATTTTTCTCTGTTTCCAGCACTACAAGCTTACGCCGGTACGGAACGGCCTTACCATCCACCACAGAAGCTCTTGTTGTCTCAGCATTGGCAATGTTAGAGGAAATCACGTCCATTCTGAGCCGCTGGGCAGTTAAGGCTGAGGCGCTTATTCCGAAGCTGCTACCAAAATTCACTATTGCTTACCCCCCTTGAATTACAGTGCGCATCATCGAGATTTGACTGTTCAACTGCTGGACATAAGAGTTATACCTGAGCTGGTTCTCAGCACTGAGCGCCATCTCCCGGTCCATATCCACATTATTGTCGTTGTTATTCATCGAGGTGGTTTCATCTGTGCTAACGACCGCAGACGGTACAGCAGACACATTTCCGAATTGGAAGTGGCGAGAATCCGTTACCTTCGCACCAAGCGTCGGTTTCAGTCCACTTTCCTGTGCGGCAAGCACACTTTCAAAAGAAACGTCTGAACGTTTAAATCCGGGTGTGTCGGCATTGGCTACGTTATTGGCTAAAATGCTTTGTCGCTTGTTGGCGGCATCAAGGCCTCCCTGTAATCGTTGAAAACTGACACTATTCAGCAAACCCATGGAAATCCCCCTTCCAAAGCTAT
This sequence comes from Paenibacillus tianjinensis, assembly GCF_017086365.1. Lineage (NCBI taxonomy): Bacteria > Bacillati > Bacillota > Bacilli > Caryophanales > Paenibacillaceae > Paenibacillus > Paenibacillus tianjinensis. Next base: position 3,705,972 of record NZ_CP070969.1, read on the forward strand.
CATAATGAAAAGAATTCCACAACTTCCTTAATAACTCCTGCTTGATTCGACAAAAAAAACTAATATATTTGCTATTTTTTTGAAATCAAGGTCGAAAGGTGTCGATGGATAATTCTATTGGCAATCTCATATACTTTGATTCTCGTAGAATTTGTATATTATTACAATAAGAAATAAGCCCTATCTTTTCTGAAAAGAGAGGGCTTAAAGCATGGTTTTTCAATTATTTGACATTCTAATGCCATAATATGTATTTATTTAACAATTTATTACATGATTTATTCTTTTTTAAGGATTTTTATGCACATCACTAATTCTAAATACCTAAATTTAATGAAATTTCCGAAGATAAGCATTTTACAAAATATATTGACTTAAATCCCGATCCTGCGCGATTCCTGACAGTTTTTCACGAACGTATTCAGGTGTTATCACCATGGTCTCCAGTGTTAATTCTGGCGCTTCAAAAGAAAGATCCTCCAGCAGCTTCTCCAGAATGGTATGAAGACGCCGGGCACCGATGTTCTCCATATTCTGATTCACTGATGCAGCAATTTTGGCAATTTCCTGAATTGCCTCCTTCTGAAACTGAATTTCAATATTCTCTGTCTTCAGTAAGTTGACATATTGCTTCGTCAGCGCATTCTCCGGTTCCGTCAGAATAGACACAAAGTCCTCCAGTGTAAGACTGCTCAGCTCCACACGGATCGGAAAGCGCCCCTGAAGCTCAGGGATGAGGTCAGAAGGCTTTGCTATATGGAAAGCTCCGGCTGCCATGAAAAGCACGTAGTCGGTCTTCACAGGGCCGTATTTGGTCATCACAGTAGAACCTTCTACGATTGGCAGAATATCACGCTGTACCCCTTCACGGGAGACATCCGGTCCGGAACCTTTACCCTGGCTGGCTACTTTATCGATCTCATCAATAAATATGATACCCGACTGTTCTGCACGGGTTATTGATTCCTGAATAACGTCATCCATATCAATCAGTTTGGCAGCCTCATCCTGAATCAGTACCTTACGGGCTTCCTTAATCGGAAGCTTACGTTTCTTGGTCCGCCTAGGCAGCAGATTTCCGAACATTTCCTGCATGTTCATCCCCATCTGATCATTACCCTGGCCGGCAAACATATCGAGCATGGTTGGAGCCGTATCTTCAACATCGATCTCAATAATATCTTCTTCCAGCTGGCCTGCAAGCAGCTTGAATTTGATATTGCGGCGGCGTTCACTCAGACTTCCATCCTCCGCTTCTTCCTTGCTGTCCTCGGAACTTGCATTGTTGCCTCCGAAGATCATCTCAAAAGGATTGCGCTGTGATTTGTTCTTCGAAGACGATGGTGCCAAAATCGAGACGATACGTTCATTAGCAAGCTCTTCAGCCCGATCTTTCACTTTCTCGGTCCGTTCTAGCTTGACCATTCGGATTGAAGTCTCCACCAGATCGCGAACCATGGACTCCACATCCCGGCCCACATATCCAACCTCGGTAAACTTGGTAGCCTCAACTTTGATGAACGGTGCATTAACCAGCTTGGCCAGACGCCGGGCGATCTCCGTCTTTCCTACACCGGTTGGACCAATCATCAGAATATTTTTGGGAACAACTTCGTCACGCAGCTCCTCCGGGAGCAGGCTGCGCCGGTAACGGTTACGCAGAGCAACCGCTACCGATTTTTTGGCCAGCTTCTGGCCTACGATATATTTATCAAGTTCAGCGACGATTTGACGGGGTGTTAGTGATTGATTCACCATTACAACTTCCTCCCTCTTTCTGTGGCGCCGTGCCTATAATTGTTCAACAATAATATTGGAATTGGTGTACACACAGATCTCCGAGGCGATCTGCAGTGCTTCTTTGGCAATCTCTGCGGCACTGAGGCCCGGAGCATGGCGTTTGAGTGCGCGTCCCGAAGCCAGGGCAAAGTTGCCTCCGGAACCAATGGCCAGCACATCATCATCCGGCTCGATGATTTCACCGTTGCCTGAGATCAGCAGCATACCTTCCCTGTCCATCACGATCATCAGAGCCTCCAGCTTGCGCAGGATGCGGTCCTGCCGCCAGTCTTTAGCCAGTTCTACTGCTGCACGCTGCAGATTGCCGTGATGCTCCTCAAGCTTGCCCTCAAACTTCTCAAACAGAGTAATCGCATCGGCTACGGAACCCGCAAAACCGGCAATTACTTGTCCCCTGTACAAGCGGCGGACTTTTTTGGCCGTCGTCTTCATGATAACGCTCTCGCCAAATGTAACCTGTCCATCGCCCGCTATCGCAGCATGGCCATTATGTCTAACCGCACAAATTGTAGTTGCATGAAAGCTGGGTAACATAAATTTAGCACCTCCTAGAATAAACTTATTTCTTATTAATATGAACTTTAAGAATACTGTATAGTAAGCATCATCCTTAAATTCATGCTATATAAATCATAAGCTTATGCTGAGTAAACTTCAAATTATGACAGTTTGGGTTCCGCGGGCTCCGGTTCTTTGTAAGCAAGGCCTGTTCGGGTCGCGAATTCTGCGATACTGTCGAGTGCCCGGTAGGCGAGAAGTTCATTCTTTTCTTTTTTGCTGCGGATTTTCTTCTCGAGCTTCGGAAGCAGTCCAAAGTTAGCATTCATCGGCTGGAAATGCTCCGGATCGGCGGAAGTAATATATGCAGGCATACTGCCCAGCACACTATCCTCAGGAAATACGATGCCTTCTTCACCAAGCGCAGCTCTGGCTGCATTGATTCCCGCAATCAGTCCGGATGCCGCAGACTCCACATAGCCTTCAACGCCTGTCATCTGTCCGGCGAAGAATAATCTTTCCCGGCCCTTCATCTGATAAGTAGGGTGCAGCAGCTTGGGAGAATTAATAAATGTATTACGGTGCATTACACCATAACGGACGTACTCCGCATTTTCCAGACCCGGAATCAGTGAGAATACCCGCTTCTGTTCACCCCATTTAAGGTGAGTCTGAAAGCCAACCAGGTTATAGAGTGTTCCGGCAGCATTGTCCTGGCGCAGCTGAACGACAGCGTAAGGCAGTTTCCCCGTATGTGGATTCATAAGTCCCACCGGTTTCATCGGCCCGAATAACGCTGTCTGCTTGCCGCGCTTCATCATAATTTCAATCGGCATGCAGCCTTCGAAGTAAATCTCTTTCTCAAAATCTTTGAGCGCAGCAGTCTCAGCCGAAATCAGCGCATCATAAAAACGGTCAAATTCCTCTTCGGTCATCGGGCAATTCAGGTATGCCGCTTCTCCTTTGTCGTACCGGGAAGCCAAATATACCTTACTCATGTCGATAGTATCCTTCTCCACAATCGGTGCTGCAGCATCATAGAAATAGAAGTATTCTTCACCCAATAAAGCCTTTATCTCAGCAGATAATGCCGGAGAAGTCAGAGGTCCTGTCGCGATGACAACAATCCCGTCCTCCGGTATATGCGTCAGTTCTTCATTTATGACTTCCACTAGCGGATGTTCGTGCAACGTCCGGGTGATCTCACCAGAGAATCCGTCCCGGTCAACAGCAAGTGCTCCGCCCGCAGGAACTGCATGACGGTCAGCTGCGCCAAGGACCAGCGAGTTCAGCCGCCGCATCTCTTCTTTTAATACGCCCACTGCATTTCCCAGTCCATTAGCCCGGAGCGAGTTGCTGCATACCAGTTCGGCGAATTGATCTGTGTGATGAGCAGGTGTTTTAACTGCGGGTCTCATTTCATATAATCTGACCGGCACCCCGCTTGAGGCAATTTGCCAGGCAGCCTCGCTGCCGGCGAGGCCCGCTCCAATTACTGTTACTTTAGCTGTTTCTGTCAATTTCCTTTCCTCCTGAAAACTATTTATTCTGCTAATTCTTCGCCCTCAAGTACAGCCTCAGTGTGGTCACAAGAGGTACATTGCAGCTTCGTGCCTTGCTTGTTGCGCTTCTCCACCATCCAGGAGCCGCAAACTGGACAAGGTTTAATTGAAGGACGGTCCCAGGAGACGAAATCACAACCAGGGTACTGATCGCAGCCATAGAATACGCGTCCTTTCTTGCTGCGACGCTCGACGACCTTCCCTTCATGACACTTCGGACAGCTTACTCCGATATCCTTCACAATCGGCTTGGTATTGCGGCAGTCAGGGAATCCTGAGCAGGCCAGGAACTTCCCGAACCGTCCCAGTTTATAAACCATCGGCTTCCCGCATTTCTCGCAGAGCTCATCGGACACTTCATCTTCAATCTCAATCTCTTTCATTTCTTCTTCAGCAAACAGCAGGCGCTTCTCAAAAGATTCATAAAATCCGGCCAATACTTTTACCCAATCCTCCGCGCCCTCTTCCACATGGTCAAGATCCCCTTCCATGTGCGCAGTAAATTCCACATCGAGAATTTCCGGGAAGAATTGTTCCATTTGCTCTATTATCAGCTCGCCTAGCTCAGTAGGCATAAATTTCTTCTCTTCAATCGCTACGTAGCCGCGTTTCTGGATTGTCTCCAGTGTAGGTGCATACGTACTCGGGCGGCCAATACCCAGCTCTTCCAGTGTTTTAACCAGACGTGCTTCAGTATATCTCGGCGGCGGCTGGGTGAAATGCTGCTTAGGCTCAATGTCCTGCTTCACCAGGTCATCCCCGGCTTTCAGCGGCGGCAAAAACTTCTCTTCGTCAGTCGTACCGTCATCATTACCTTCTACATACACCTTCATAAAACCAGGGAAAGAAACCTTGGAGCCGACTGCTCTGAAGATTGCAGTTCCTGCAGTAATATCCACGGAGAGTGTATCAAGTAGAGCAGAGGACATCTGACTGGAGACGAAGCGCTCCCAGATCAGTTTATATAAGCGGAATTGATCACGGCTCATGAACTCTTTGACCATCTCAGGTTCGCGCAGTGCAGAGGTTGGACGAATCGCTTCATGCGCATCCTGGGCTCCTGCAGCTTTTTTGGAATATTGGCGCGGTGATTCCGGAATAAACTTCTCTCCGTACTTGGCCAAAATCAGCTCCTTCGCTTCTTCCTGAGCGGTAGCGGAAAGACGAGTGGAGTCGGTACGCATGTAGGTGATCAAACCGACCGTGCCTTCCTTGCCAAGCTCTACACCTTCATACAGCTGTTGAGCCACAGACATGGTTTTGGCAGCACGAAAGCCCAGCTTGCGGGCTGCTTCCTGCTGAAGTGAGCTTGTGGTAAACGGTGCCGAAGGATGTCGCTGTCTTTCCTTCTCCTTCACTTCCCGCACCTTGAAATCAGCATTCTTGATGGCTTCCAGCACTTCCTGAACTTCGCTTTCCCGGCCCAGCTCTTTCTTTTCACCATTCAGCTTGTGAAACTTGGCTTCAAAGACGGAATCGCGGATGCCTAGCTTTGCGGTAATACTCCAATATTCAGTCGGTTCAAAAGCGGAGATTTCATTCTCTCGGTCCATGATAATCTTAACAGCAACCGATTGCACCCGCCCGGCCGACAAGCCCTTTTTGACTTTCTTCCATAATAGTGGACTGATTTTATAACCGACGAGCCGGTCCAGAATCCGCCGGGCCTGCTGCGCGTTAACCAAATCCATATTAATTTTGCGCGGGGTCTTAAAAGCATCCTTTACAGCCTGCTTCGTGATCTCGTTGAAAACAACCCGGCACTCCTCTGTGTTATCCAAATCCAGCGCATGCGCCAGATGCCAGGCAATAGCTTCACCTTCGCGGTCCGGGTCAGCCGCCAGATAGACTTTTTTTACTTTTTTGCGGGCATCTTTTAGTTCCTTGAGAATCGATCCCTTACCGCGAATCGTGATATATTTGGGATTGAAGTCATTCTCTACCTCGACGCCAATCTGGCTTTTCGGCAGATCTCTGATATGTCCCATAGAAGCCTTTACAATATATTTACTGCCTAAATATTTGCCGATTGTCTTCGCTTTTGCCGGCGATTCGACAATGACTAATGTATCTGCCATAGGTTGTTCCTCCTAAAAGTATTGTGAGCAGTTATTTCCATGAATTAGACCGTTCAAATCTTGCTCCGGAAGCATACACTCTTCTTGAGAATACGCTTAAGTCTGTTCCTTCTATATTAAATTACCTTATAAATTGCACCCGGCAATTGTGTTACCGCTTTTTTTATGATTAAAGATAACAGAACTGAATGCAAATGTCCAAAATCCCACCTTGTTCTAAACAGCAGCTCATCCAGACTAAACGGGCCTTGATGCAGTATATGGTATAGGTGAGACTCCTCACTTGTCAATTTCTTTTCGATCAGCCCATCCCCATTCCCCAGCTCAAAAAGGGGGTTTAAGCTCTCTCTATCAGCCTTTACAGGTATAAAAGAAATATATTCTTCCACAATATCTTCTGCAGAGGTTACAAGTTTTGCCCCTTGTTTGATCAGATCAAGCGCTCCGCGGCTTTTGGGAGAAGTAACCGGTCCGGGAACCGCAAACACATCTCTTCCCGCTTCCAGGGCGGCATCAGCCGTGATCAAGGAACCGCTGCGGGAGTCAGCTTCGACAACTAGCGTCCCTAAGGTCAGACCGGCGATAATCCGGTTGCGCTGCGGGAACAGGCCCGGATGACTCTGGGTGCCTAACGGATACTCACTGAGCACCAGCCCTTTTTGTGAAATCTCCCGCTCCAGCTCCCTGTTCTCGGGCGGATAGACCTTGTCGAGACCAGTAGCAACAACAGCGATTGTAATTCCGCCGCAGGCTAATGCCGCTTCATGGCACACGCTGTCGATTCCCCGGGCCAGTCCGCTGACTACCGCAAGCCCTGCCGTACTCAGCTGCTCCGAGAGCATCTCTCCTACTTTGCGTCCATAGGCAGTAGGCACACGTGTACCCACCATCGCTATTGCAGGACGGGAAGCATATTCCAGAGATCCCCTGTAATAAAGCACCCATGGCGGCTGTGCTGTTTCCTTCAGCAAAGCAGGGTATTGCTCATCCAGAACAGTAACCACGGCTACTCCGCTTTCTTCCATTAAAAGACGGCGTTTAAGAATCCATCCCGCATCAAACGCTTCAGCCAGCCGCTGTGCAATTTTTGCCGGTAATCCGGCCTTTTGCCAATCTTCCGGACTGTAAACAAACGCTCGCTCCGTCAATAACCCTGCCTGGCGGATTCTGTCGATGCTCTTCCAGCCGATCCCCTCCACTTCATTCAGTCCAAATAATAAGTCACGTGTTTCCATATGTATTCTCTCCCTTAGGTTGGAAGGGTCAGCCTTCCCTATTTTGTGGTACTTGCGTAAAAAATGCAAGTGACCGCTGCGAAGCTGGTTCCCTGGCACCAGAACTATACGCAAAAAAAGCAACCTTTCCCCTGTTGCACAGGAATAAAAGGTTGCTTACCTATAACAAATCATACACTATGGCTGATCCCAGCACAGTGACTTTTAATAGAAGAATTATTTCATGATTAATGGGTTGTAAAAGCACCCAGAATACCGCGTTCTTCAAGCACACTCACAAGCGTTGAGCCCATTTCAGCCGGTGTCGGTGCGACTTTAATTCCACAGGATTCCAGAACGGCAATTTTTTCACTGGCAGTCCCTTTCCCTCCGGAAATAATAGCCCCGGCATGACCCATGCGTTTGCCTGGAGGTGCGGTAACGCCGCCGATGAATCCGACCACAGGCTTTGTCATATTCTCTTTAATCCAGAGTGCAGCCTCTTCTTCAGCTGTTCCGCCGATTTCACCGATCATGATGACAGCCTTCGTACCCGGGTCATCATTAAACAGCTTCAGAATGTCGATGAACTCCGAGCCTTTGACTGGATCACCGCCAATTCCGACTGCCGAGGACTGCCCGATTCCGCGTTCTGTCAGCTGATGCACCGCTTCGTAGGTAAGTGTTCCGCTGCGGGAAACTACACCTACATATCCGGGGGTATGAATGTAGCCCGGCATAATGCCGATCTTACACTCTCCCGGTGTAATGACACCCGGACAGTTAGGCCCGATCAGGACGGTAGAACGGCCTTCCATGTACCTTGATACTTTGACCATATCCAGTACCGGTATACCTTCAGTAATACAGATAACAAGTTCCATCTCCGCATCCACAGCCTCCATGATAGAGTCAGCGGCAAAAGCCGGAGGTACATAAATCACGCTGGCGGTTGCCCCGGTTGCGGCTTTGGCGGCGACTACTGTATCAAATACAGGCAGGCTAACCTCCTTGCCGTTCTCCAGCGTAATTGTAACAGAAGTTCCCCCTTTGCCCGGTGTCACTCCGCCTACCATTTGTGTACCATAATCCAGCGCACCTTTGGTATGGAACAGGCCCGTCGAGCCTGTAATCCCCTGTGTGATGACTTTCGTATTTTTATCTACAAGAATGCTCATCGTTTTGGTCACATCCCTACTTAGTTTGTCGAATACGAGATACTTGCGTTACACAAGAGATACAATCTTACGGGCACCGTCTGCCATGGAATCTGCAGCAACGATGTTCAGTCCTGAACCGGCGAGGATCTGTTTCCCCAGCGCCACATTGGTTCCTTCAAGACGCACTACAAGCGGTTTAGTCAGGCCAAGCTGCCGGGCTGCCTCTACCACACCAGTAGCAATCACGTCACAGCGCATAATCCCGCCAAAAATATTAACAAAAATACCGTTCACTTTATCGTCAGACAAAATTATTTTAAAGGCCTCAGTAACCTTCTCGGTCGTCGCACCGCCCCCTACATCCAGGAAGTTGGCAGGTTCGCCGCCGTAATATTTGATAATATCCATTGTTGCCATCGCTAGTCCCGCACCATTAACCATACAGCCGATATTGCCGTCCAGGGCGATATAGCTGAGATCGTATTTGGAAGCTTCAATTTCCTTCTCGTCCTCTTCATCCAGGTCGCGGAGTTCTTGAATATCCTTATGGCGGAACAAGGCATTTGAGTCAAAGTTGAGCTTGGCGTCGAGCGCCATCACATTGCCGTCAGCTGTAACTACCAGCGGGTTAATCTCAGCGATAGAGCAATCTTTATCCACAAAAGCCAAATAGAGCGCTTGCATGAACTTGACCGCTTTATTAACCAATTCTGTCGGAATAGCGATGCTGTACGCTAATTTGCGTGCCTGGAAGGTCTGCAGTCCTACTGCCGGATCGATAATTTCTTTGAAAATCTTCTCCGGATGACTTGCAGCCACCTCTTCAATTTCAGTGCCGCCTTCTTCAGAGGCCATCATGACTACTCGGCCGGAACTGCGGTCTACCACGATTCCAATGTAATACTCCTTAACAATCTGACAGCCCTCTTCAATGAGCAGCCGTTTCACCACTTTGCCCTCAGGTCCGGTCTGATGGGTAACCAATGTCTTGCCAAGAATCTCTCCGGCATAGGAGCGAACCTCGTCAAGCGATTTGGCAACCTTAACCCCTCCTGCTTTACCGCGTCCGCCTGCATGAATCTGCGCTTTAACTACCACCACCGGTGTGCCGAGTGATGATGCAGCTTCTACCGCTTCCTCCACTGTATAAGCTACTTTTCCGTTCGGTACGGCAACGCCGTACTTCTTAAGTACTTCTTTTCCCTGATACTCGTGGATATTCATACCGGAAGCCTCCTAAAGTGTTGCGGTGGCCTGTGCAGGCAGCCTGCAGCCAAACCGCATTCCGTTTTGATACTCCAAAGCCGGGTCCAGACCGGTAATCCATTATAAATATTCCGGTACAAGCAAGAATCCAGCCGATTTCCAAAGAAAACGGCGGGCTCTCTGCCTGAGACATACGGCGAATTACAGATTTGCATCTCTATCTACCTATATGCCATAAAAGGAAACCCAGAATATTGTAACATGATTCAAAAGGGCTTACCTTAAAATCTTTCACTATTTATACATATATTTTCGCTTGATTTCATGCCGGAATGCGAACGATTACATTGACATAATCTCTCTAAAGCTATTTTGTCGCAGCGTTATTCGCTTCATGAACACGGGCAAGCAGGCTTTTGAACTGGCCCAGCAGATTTACAAACTCCTCAGCTGAGAGCATCGTCCCTTCCGCCATCTTTCCAGGAATGCAGACTGCTTCACTCTGCAGCGCCCAGCCCTTGTCTGTAAGCGAGATGAGCACCTTCCGTTCATCCTGCAAGGAGCGTTCACGGAGGATAAGGCCGGCAGCCTGCAGCCGTTTCAAGAGTGGAGTCAGCGTCCCTGAATCTAAAAAGAGGGCTTCACCAAGCTCTTTAACTGTACACTGCTGTTTCTCCCACAGCACAATCATCACCAAATACTGTGAATAGGTAAGGCCTATCTTATCCAGGTGAGGCTGATACAGCTTCGTAAATTCACGCGAACAGGCATAAATAGTAAAACAAAGTTGATTCTCAAGCATCAGCTCAGGGGATGTGGTTGCTTTTTGCATATCTTCTTCACCTGCCTTTGTGACATTATTTTATCACAATTCATCCGAAATATCATGTTAATAGCAAAAAATATATTGACTATTATTAATATTGTGTTAAATTAAATTGTGTACAATACATTTAATAAACGAACGGGAGCGATTTATAATGATGACAATTCAACAAAAAATGTATGAAACTACAGTTAAAGCGGTTGGCGGAAGAAACGGATACATCGAATCTGAAAGCCCTAAACTCAACCTGACAATCAGCACTCCACGCGAAATGGGCGGAGCCGGCGGAGAAGGCACCAACCCGGAGCAGCTCTTCGCAGCCGGATACTCTGCTTGCTTTGACAGCGCCCTGAATATGGTTGCCCGGATGGGTAAAGTGAAAATTGAAGGCAGTGAAGTAACTGCTACTGTGAGCTTCGGCAAAGTTGAAGACGGCGGCTTCGGCATCGCAGTCAAGCTTGATATTCTGGTCAAAGGTGTGGACCGTGAAACAGCCACTAAGCTTGTTGAAGCCGCACATGGAGCATGCCCATACTCCCGTGCTACCCGCGGAAATATCGAAGTAGAGCTGAACGTACTGTAACTCAAAATAGAACAGCAACTCAGAATAATCTCAGTATGAGAACGAACAAGCCGTCTGGAGCAGCTCCGGACGGCTTGTTTCATATGCACGTTTATGCAGCAAATAATGGGAGATACATATAATGAAGAAAAAGATTACGCTTCATTCAATCCTCCCTGAATACCTGCCGGTCCAGATTCCGGTACTGCACAGCTTCTGCCAGATGAGCTGAACTTATAGCAGGAACTCCAGCCAGATCAGCAATGGTACGGGCCAGCTTAATAATCCGGTCATGCGCGCGCATGCTTAGACCGAGACTTTCCAGTATTCCATGCAGCAGCTGGCTGCTTTCTCTATTCAAATAGGCATAACGGCGAAGCGCTGCTCCGGAAAGCTCGCTGTTCCACGAGATCGGCAGGTCCTTGTAACGTTCAGCTTGAATCAGCTGGGCCCGGTTCACCTCTGCACGCATCTCAGCCGATGACATCGAAGGCCCCTGCTGAGTCCATTCTTTAGGGCGGGGCACGTCTACCTGCATATCAATACGATCCAGCAGCGGGCCAGAGATTTTGGCCCGGTACTGGGCTATCCTGGCCGGGCTGCAGGTGCATCTCTGGTGGGTTCCCGCGTTGCCTAAATAACCGCAGCTGCAAGGATTCATCGAACATGCTAGCAAGAAACGCGCAGGGAATGTAAATGCTGCACGTGCACGGCTGATTGTAACTACGCCATCTTCGAGAGGCTGCCGCAGGACTTCCAGCACATTACGGGAGAATTCCGGCAGTTCATCAAGAAACAGAATGCCGCGGTGCGCTAAGCTCACTTCCCCGGGCTTCGGAATGCCTCCCCCTCCGATAAGACCGGCTCCCGAAATCGTGTGATGCGGGGAACGGAACGGCCTGCTGCGCAAAAGACCGCTGTGGGCATCCTTTAGCTTACCGGCTGCACTGAATATTTTGGTGACCTCCAGTGATTCACTGTCACTTAAGTTTGGAAGAATTCCCGGCAGACGCTTGATCAGCATCGTCTTGCCCGTCCCGGGAGGGCCCATCAGAACGATGTTGTGCATGCCTGCAGCCGCAATGGTCAGCGCCCGTTTCACATGATTCTGACCCAGTACATCACTGTAATCCTCTTTCATCAAACCGTCTGCAGCCGGGATAGCAGGAGCATCCGAATATCTCGGTATATATCTCAAATGTTCCAGATCCTCCGCTAATACCGGGGGCTTATCCTGTGATGTAGTGCCGGTACCGACAATCACCGGAAACGGAAGTATATGCTCCTGGGAAGCAGTATTTATCAGTGTTGCTAAGTGTTGCCCCTCCTCAAAATCATCTTCTCCTCCTGTTCCCTGTCCCTTCTGCTGCAGCTCCCGCAGATGATCAATAGCATACACGTTCATCCCGCTTATCAGCGCAGCCTCGGCCGCATTGCCGCGGGGCACCAGCACTGCCTGAAAACCTGAGCGGCGAGCAGCCTCAACCATCGCCAATACACCAGTGACGGGTCTAAGACTGCCGTCCAATGCCAATTCGCCAATCAGCAGCATTTTGGCGGCTGCCGGCATGATCAGCTGGGCACTGGTCGTCAGAATTCCAAGTGCAATAGCCAGATCGAAAGCAGACCCCTCCTTACGCAGATCCGCAGGAGCCAGATTGATCGTGACCCGCTGCTGGGGATAGCGGTAGCCGCAATTTTTGACAGCAGCCCGCACTCTTTCCACAGCTTCGCGAATGGCTGAGTCGGGTAATCCAATGATGTTCGTCTGTGGCAACCCGTTGGCCAGATCAATTTCTACCCCAATCATAACGCCTTCAATTCCGTACAGGCAGGCACTGTGCATTTTTCCGTACATAACAAAAAACACCTCTTCTCCTGAAATACGCTTACGTTCAAGCGCTGTTACATCAAGAAAAAGGGTGCTTCCTCAATTTCCGCAGTATTAATAACAGTATACAAATGATCCTCTATTATATTCAAGTATTGGCAAAGGAAAAGTCAGCCGGACGAAATTGTATATTTATGCAAATGTTTCATTTGGAGCTATCCTTCTTCACTACCCACAACCGCATCCCGGATTTGCGCAAACGACAGCGGTTTATAGTCCCAGTGCTCCACACAAATGTTGAAATGGTTTTTGCCTTCGTATTTCTGGCCATGGATATGACCGTGCACATTTACGTAAGGCATATGCTTGTTCATGTACATAGGTTCATGGGAGAGCATGAAAAATTCTTTATAGATCAACGGATATTCACTGACCTCATCAAAACCCGCCTCCAGCCACCAGCTCCGTCCCCGTCCGCGGTCGTGATTGCCGAGGATAAGAATTTTGCGGCCGTTCAGGCTGCTGACAATCCTCCGCGTCGCTTCAAGGCCCAAAAAGGAGAAGTCTCCAAGATGGAATACGGTATCCCCCTCTTCCACCACAGAATTCCAATTCTCAATCATTACCTTATCCATTTCCTGCACATTAATAAAGGGGCGCGACTCAAAATCAATAATCAGTTCATGCCCGAAATGGTGGTCCGAAGTAAAATAGACATTAGACATCTCCTGCACACCTTTCTTATACACAAAGCATTATTCTGCCGCATTTTTCATAATTGCGAAAACCCTCCAAACAACTCCCCCATCATGATAAAAGGAGGGGCCGCTGATCATTTTTGCCAGTCGCGTTTGCTGGACCGCTGATTGACATCCAGATGGATCAGTTCAGCCAAAGGCGGTATTTCCTCATGCTCTACCAGCCATTTGCGCATTTCCTTAATCGCTTCGACCTGACCATTTCCTTTATCCCGCCACGTAAGCAGTTCTATCACTCTGATAACCAGCGACATCAGGCTGCTGTGGCTGCTCTGACTTTTTTCCGCCCTGATTTTTTGAATCAGCGCCTCGCTCTCCCAGTCAAGCAATATCTCTTCCGCTATGGCTGGCCGCATGATCGTAAAGCTCTTATTGCAATTACTGCAGCAAATGACCGCCAAAGGCTCCGCACCCAAATTTACATCGATCTTCTGCTCACAATGTTGGCAAGCAAAGCTTACCTGTATGTCAACCGGTTGATTACTCACGGGGACAGCCTCCTCTGGTAGCATTAAAAAGTTACAATAATGTTTACCCATTTCCTTGGAGAAATGACCCATGCATGCGTTCTGTGTCAGTTAGGCAGTTATTTGCCCTTGCGGAAACGGCTAATTGCTTTCATTCTTAAAAAGCCTCTCGGATATGCCGGAGTCCGGCAATACTCAAATCCTCATTCAGCTGAATACTGATTACATCGAAGGTTATCCTCCGGTCCTCCTGACCCTTCAGATGGAGATAGACCTCCGCCGTATTGCGTACCTGGCGGATTTTGCGGATATCCACCGATTCCTCCGGCGTTCCCTGCAGCGGACTGCCGCTACGGCTCCGCACCTCAATAAATACGAGATCTCCTCCGTGCTCGGCAATCAGGTCCAGTTCACCGCTGCGGCAACGCCAGTTAGCCTCCAGAATATCATAACCCTGAGAGGACAAATACAAGGCTGCCGCTTTTTCCGCAGCCGCCCCTTTAAGCTTGCGGCTGAAACGCTGACTATTGTAGGATTCCCTCACTTCGGTCTCCGTTCCCCGGCAGAACGGTCGCTTTGATAGACATAGCTGAGTATTTCGGCCACGAGATTATAGAGCTCCGGCGGAATTTGCTGATTCAGATCCAGCTGGGAGAGAACCTCCACTAGTGCAGCATCCTCCTGTACAGCTACTCCATTCTCCTTTGCTTTCTGCAGAATCATATCGGCAACTGCTCCCGAACCCTTGGCAATAACTACTGGAGCTTCCGTTTTCCCGGGGGTATATTTCAAGGCAACAGCCTTTTTCATACTGTAGGTAAGCTCTTCATTACTCTCTTCACTCATATGCGGTAATCGACTCCTTTATAGGAATCCGGAACATAATCGGCCAGCTTCGCCGCAGTTTGTGCCGATGCGGATACCACATCCGCTTCGGGTAACGGCTCTGTCCGCAGGCTTGACAGCTGGTAACCGATGGACTCAACTGCCGCCGCCACGTCATCCCGCCGTTCTTCCAGCAGCTCAAGTACCCATGGGTCATTGTTATGCAGCTTCAGGCTAACAATCCGGTCCACCACCTGAACGTCGACCATTGTCTGGCCCAACTGTTTCATGTCGAGATCAAACCAGAGCCGGCAATTCGCCGCATCCAGTTCCCCCTTGCGGCCCCGCCGCGACTGAATATGAACGGATGCCGTCTCCTGTCCGTCCGCACCCCGCAAGGGCAGAAACAATGTCACCTGCGCGAAAGGTGCCGTGCGGTCCGTATTCAGCAGCAGCTGCTGGCCCGTTAGCTGCTGAATCAGCTGGCCCGCGGCTTCTTTGACCGCAGGCGGGGCGTCACTGCTGCCCATCACCTGCAGCAGCACGCCCTTCAGCGTATCGGCGGCGGCATCCGCCTCGCCGATGGCTGGCTGCAGCGCCGCCTGCGGCAGCGCTGCTTCGCGCCCCCCCGCGGCCGCAGGCGCTGCCGCGGTACGCACATCCGCGGCTGCCGGTGCGCCGCCGCGGACCGCCTGCTGCTCGTGCTCCGCACCGAGCAGCTTCAGCACCCGCCCCACCCAAGACTCCGTGTCTTGGGCAGGGGCGGGTGCCCCTCCCGGCTGCGCTGACGCAGCCGGGTTATCCCCGCGCGGCGCGCCAGCCGCGGGGGCCTGCACTTGCCCCGCCGCTGCAGGCGGGGCGTTACCGGCTGCAGGCTGGGCGGGTGCCGCAGCCTGCTCTGTGAGCTGCGGCAGCGTGCCGCGCAGCTCAGTGAGGACGCCCTGCAGCTTCGCGAGCAGGGCACCCCCGGAGGCCTCCGCAGCCACCGGCCTCGCAGCACTCCCCATTGCTTCTGGAGCTGCCCCCTTCACTGCATTCCCCTCAGTCTCCTTAGGCGCCAGGTTGCCGGCAACTCTTGCAGCATCTGCAGCCCACGGCTTGGCAGTAGTTCCTGCTGCCTCTGATCCGGTGCTCCCCGCTGCATTCCCTTGGAGCCCTGCAGCGGAGGCCGTTCTTGCCGCATCTGCAGTTGCTGGCTTAACGGCAGTTCCCGCTCCTTCGGCTTCAGCACTTCCCGTGATATTCCCTTGAGCACCTGCTGCGACACTTCCGGTTACCGGCTGTTCTTTACCAGTGCCTGTTTTGGATAGTACACCGCCACCGGCGGATTCCTCTTCAGCTGGCACTCCGCTTACCACAGCACCTTCCGGCTCCTGATCGTCTGTTCTTATCCCTGTTGCTCCGGCAGCCTGCTCAGATTTGCGAGCGGAAGCTAGCTGTATATCTACGTGCTGTGCAGCTGACTTCGTGTCAACCGCAGCCACATCTGTCACGGAAGCATTACCAACACCTTTAGCTGCTGCCAAACGGACAGCTTCAGCTTCATTCCCGGAAGCATGATCAACCGCAGCTCCGGTACCTGCTGCAAATCCAGCACCACTAGTATTGACCTGCTTATCCGTGCGAGTGATAGCAATGCCGCCGCTGCTGTTGTCTTCCTCCTGCTGAACCCAAGCTCCAAGCTCTGTTTCGAGTTTGGCCAACAGCTCATGCAGCTTCGGTCCAAAAACGGCCTGCTGAATCCCCTTCACACTCTCCGCCGTAACCGGCAGGCCGCGTTTGACCGAGATGACGGCAGATTCCAGCCATTCCGAAGTCGGGACTCCCTGCGGCTTAGCATTCATTACAGCATCCAGCTTTGCAGCTGTCTCTTTGGTCAGCGGCAGTCCCCCTGACAGTATTGCACGAATGATTTCCTTCCCTGCCTTGGAATCCGTTAGGCCGAGTGACTCCAGCGCCTCCCCCATCATTTGCGGGGATGAAAGTGTAGCATCGCCAAGGGATACCGGCTTTAGTACCGGCAGCCCTCCCTCGCCGGGAGGGGCAACCTGCAGCATCATCGTCTGTCCGGGCTGCAGCGGGGTTTCCAGCTCCGCGCGGACAGATGTGCCCTGAATTTGGACTACCGCCTCCTTGCCGGAATCAGATACGCTGAGGACTTGACCACGGACGACCTGGCCTTCCTTCAGTTCAAGCGTCTTGGCTTCACCCGGCTTACTGTCTCCGAGCAGCCCACGAATTAAAGATCCGATATTCATGCCGTTATCCCTCCCTTCCTGGTTGAACTATTATTCTTATATATCGACATTTTCGCACTTTTTATGAAAGAGGAATCTTTCTAAAATAAAGTCTGCTGTTCTGCCAGGATTCTTCCGATGAAGCTGCGCCGGTGCAATGGTGTAGGCCCGAGTGAGATTATCTGCTCCCGGTGCAGCTTAGTGGCATAGCCTTTATGTATTTTAATCCCGTAGCCAGGATATAATTCCTCCCACAAGCCTTCGCACAACCGGTCACGTGTTACTTTTGCAACAATAGAAGCCGCTGCAATTGACTGACTGTTGGCATCCCCTTTGATAATAGCCTGCTGCGGCTGCGGCAGATCAATTTTCTCAGCATCAATCAGCAAATAATCAGGGGTATGGGCAAGCCCCTCAACCGCTTTTTTCATCGCCAGGCGTGAGGCCTGCTTAATATTTATCTCATCAATAACTGTAGACTCCACATGGCCGACACAGACTGCCAGCGCCTGCTCCATAATGATCTCATACAGAGCATCCCGCTTCTTGGCGGTCAGCTTTTTGGAATCATCCACACCGTCAATAATCAGCCCTTCCGGCAAAATCACCGCCGCAGCAACCACATCACCAAACAGGCAGCCTCTGCCCACCTCATCTACACCGGCAATCCGGCGGTAGGATTGTTCCCAGCCCGCTTTTTCAAACTTCAGCATATCAATCGTACTCATTATTTCTCCACCGCCATATCAATTTATCAGCTCATCTACTAGCCAGCTTATCACAAGAAGACTTCAAGAGGCATCCCTCTTTTTGATTTTAACCCAGCCTTCCACCGGGCGGACCCTTTATAGAAAAACAAAAAAAGCCACCCAAACTCTTGGATGGCTCCATTCCGAATAATCTCCGTACTTAAGGCGTTTCCAGCGTAAACGCCCCTAATTTGCCTGCACGCAGCTCATGCAGCAGGGTCCGGGAAGCTTTCTCCAGATCCACACGCCCGCCGCTGATCAGACAACCGCGCTTGCGCCCTACCGCTTCCATGACCGCCACAATTTCATCCGGATTCTCCAGATCTTCGGGCAGCTTCTCTATTCCAAAACGCTCCTGGAACCGCGAGCCGTAATCCTTGACCAGATATTTCACCGCATAAAAGGCGATATCCTCAATGTTAAGAACTTCTTCTTTAATCGCACCTGTTATGGCCAGACGATAGCCTACTTCCTGGTCCTCAAACTTTGGCCACAAAATACCTGGGGTATCCAAAAGCTCCAGATTTCCGCCCGTCTTAATCCATTGCTGCCCTTTAGTGACACCAGGACGATCCCCGGTGATAGCAATGTTCCGGCCCGCCATCCGGTTGATCAGCGTTGACTTACCCACGTTTGGAATACCCACGATCAGAGCCCGGCTCGCCCGCGGATTCATTCCCTTGGCGATTTGCCGGTCAATTTTCTCCTTGAGCAGCAGCTTGACCTGCTCAGGAATCTCTTTGATGCCGGTTCCGGTAGACGCATCTACAGGATGGGCAACATGGCCTTCCGCTCTAAAGTATGCCAGCCATTTGCGCGTCGCCTCAGGATCAGCCAGATCGCTCTTATTGAGAATAATCAGTCTTGGCTTATCCCGCAAAATATCGTCAATCATCGGATTGCGGCTGGAAAGCGGCAGACGGGAATCGAGCAGTTCTATTGCAACATCAATCAGCTTCAGCTTGTCCTCGATTTGCCGTCTTGCCTTCGTCATATGACCGGGAAACCATTGAATGGCCATTGCCGTCACCTCCTTTGACTTTCTGTCAGCTTATTTTAATGATTAATTACAGTAATATCCTTGACCGGCCAGAAGATCAGATCAGCTCGGCCGACAATATCCCCCAGCGGCACATAGCCGATCATCCGGCTGTCCGTACTGTCTGAGCGGTTATCTCCCATTACAAATACATGTCCCTCCGGCACAGTACCGTCCGGCAATTCTTCATTCGGGAAATCCTTGTTATTATAGAGAGCATTGTTATTGTGCGCTGCATCAATCGCATCCTGAATATACGTTTCGTCTACAGGTTCGCCGTTAACAGTTACGACATCCCCTTCCACCTTCACCGTATCTCCAGCTACCGCAATGACCCGCTTAATAAAATCTCTGCCTTCCGATGGCACATGGAATACAATAACCTCACCCCGCTGCGGAGAGCGGATGTCATACAGAATCTCATTCACAATTACCCGTTCACCGGTGTGGAAATTCGGCTGCATGGATGGTCCATCGACAATAAACGGCTTAAACAACAGCCAGCGTATCAAGATTACCAGGACCAATGCAATGGCTATCGCTTTTATCCATTCAAGTACTTCATTCTTCTGCTTTCGAGGGTTCTGGCCGCCTGGCTCCACTATCTCGCCTTGTCCCTGCTGCAAATCCTGCTGCATAGTTCACCGTCCTCTCTTTAGATTACTCTCACTATACATCCACTATACAACAAAAAAACTCCTGCCAAAAACTCCTCCACGAATTACTCCTTCAGGAGGCCTTTTCGGAGAAGCTGATCCTAAGGCATATATGTTAAAGTTTAATGTTTGCACCACAAAAAGAACGGCTCTGCCTGCAAGAAAAAAGAAAAGGGCTTGAATTCAAGCCCCTTTTCTCTGTCACTATTCTAGCGACGAATTTCTTTAATTCTTGCAGCTTTACCGCGAAGTTCACGAAGATAGTACAGCTTCGCACGACGAACTTTACCACGACGAGCCACTTCGATTTTCTCGAGCTTAGGCGAGTTGATTGGGAAAGTTCTTTCCACACCAACACCGTAAGAAATTTTACGAACTGTAAAAGTCTCACTGATTCCACCGCCGCGACGTTTGATTACAACGCCTTCGAACAACTGGATCCGTTCACGAGTTCCTTCGATAACTTTTACGTGCACCTTCAAAGTATCACCTGGACGAAAACTAGGGATATCTTTACGAAGTTGCTCTTGCGTAATTGCTTGTAGGATATTCATTTAGGACTTCCTCCTTCCGTACAGGTGTTCTTGCCTCTTCCGGAGAGACCTTTGCTCTCCCTCATTATCCGCAGCGGACCACCGTATTCCACACAACAGAAATAATAGTATCATAAAAGATAGGCTATTACAACATCATTTTTGATTATAGCGGCATCAAATCCCGTTTTTTCGCCTTTGCCTTACAATCCTTGCATAGTCCGACAACGCTTCCATTGTCCTGGGCATAAAATATCAGTTTGCCGTTCTTCTTCTTGCAGGAGGAGCAAGGCTGCTCAACAGTGCTTTGCTTTGCTTTACGATGTCGATCCATTGATATTACATTGCTGGCAGTACCCGTTCCCGGACTTTTGGGCTTGCTGCTACGGCTCCGGGATACAAAAGAAACAGCAACAATAACTAACACTACCATCAGAACTGCTGCATATACCATTTGGCTCATCCGCTCCCTTGACCTTTCACAGTCAAAATAGTAAATAGACCGCCCTTAAATGATGTCTGAGTGACGGTCTGTTCCCGCTGCCAAGCTCCGCTGCATAAGACAGCTAATCTTTAGCCCATTTTACCATAATTAATGATCAAATTACAGTGACACCGGGCATCCTGGACTATAGTCCAGCAGAGGAACCCGACTGCAGCCTGTTCTTCAATTATTTACCATAATATATACTATTGATACTACATAGGCAGACAAGAATTTTTGTGGGAGGTAATATTGTTGAGAAAAAAACATAGCACCGCAATAATCGCGGCAGTCACCGTCTTCTCGTTGGTGCTTCTGGCCGGCTGCAGGGAGCTTCCCGGCAAGGAGGCTGCTGATAATCAGCTTGAGGAGAGCTTCTCCGGGAATAATGGCACTCCCTTTCTGGAATCACTTCATCTTGAACTCAGTGAGGCATCAGAAGAGGTAGGCCAGGACATCGAGGAAGCTGCTGGCAATGTACAGGAAGCTGCTGGCAATGTACAGGAAGCCGTCCAGGAAGCTGCAGCGGAGGTAACAGACCAGATTAATGAGAACGGACTAAGACAAGATCTTACAGTATCATTGAAGAGCGGGGATTCAACAGGGCTTATTCTCGACAATGCAGTCGGCAAGATCGATGTCGTCTCGGTTGAAGGAGATACCGTTCATGTATCCGCATCTGTTATCGCACATAACCCTGTGACCAAAGAAGTTGACCAGAAGATCCTGGATAATGCCGAGGTTTCCATCGAGAGCAACAGAGGCAAGCTTATGGTATCCGCTCATCCCAAAGACAGTCCCAAAAAAGACCTGTGGACCTGGGCACAAAAGAAATACAAGCATTCCGATTTCAGCATTAATTATGTAATTGAAGTTCCGGCAGGCATCACCGGATATGAGATAAATAATAATGTCGGTTCGGTTCAACTGAGCGGCCTCCAGGGCAGCTTCAAGATTATCAGCGATGTCGGAACCATTTCTCTCCAGGACGTTCAAATTACCGGTAAGTCCATTGTTCAAACAGATACCGGGAGCATCTCCCTTGGACTAGGCAGTATGACCAGCGGCAGCAGCCTTACAGCCAGCAGTGACGTAGGCGCTATTAAAACAACACTCGCCAGCGGTCTTAAATGCACTGTGAAGGCTTCCAGTGAGCTTGGTGCGATTAGCGGTGTATCCAAAGGCAAACAGGATTATAATGGAGGCGGACCGCTGCTCGCACTCTCTACAGAAATCGGCGCCATTACCGTCCGGGATTAGACGAATATTCCATAAAGCGGGCTGTCCCAAATCAACTTGGGAAAGCCCGTTTTTTTCATTTAAATTAGTGCGATTGCCAGCAGTGTAAACAGACTTAAGGTTAGAATTTCACTGCCGTATCCGTAGTACCCGCCATAATAGCTTCCAGGATAAAAAGCAGATGTCTTCATCCGGCCGTTTCCTTTGGTTTTCAGATATACGTTATTTCTGTCGACGTCGACAACAATTCCCTCATACCGCTTTCCGTCAGTAGTCATAATCCGCACCCTTTTGTTTTTGCAGTGCAGGCAATTGTAATAAGCTTCCACCAGAGTATCCCTCCTCCTTCGTTTGCTGTATTTTATGAGGTCCGTGATAAAGCGGCAACGGCAAGGGTACAGGGATGCGGAAGCTGGGCTTAATAATTTTCGGCCTAACCACATGGTGAATTCTTTGTGAATTCACTGCACTATGTGAAATTATTGTGAAATAAAGTACTTGTGAACAAAGTGTGTCTTTTTCTGGAGAAAAGGTTTATAATGAATACAAAGAATTCAAGCGCTTTCGGGCTTGTTTATTAGCCAATATAACTAATATGAGGAGGCAGCAATCATGAGCACAGCAAGCAGACGTTTTATGAATGAAGGGGTCCTTCGCATCGCCATATTCATCATGTTCGCGTCCCTCACCTACTCGGTACGTCACTATACATGGGCAATTGTAGCGCTTCTGGCTGTAGGAACGTATTCGCTGGTTACAGGTCTTTTCCAGCTCAAACGCAGCAGGGATACGGTAGAATAACTAACCATTCCAAACGTAAAAACCGCTTTCCGCAAGGATTCCAGAATCCTGCAGAAAGCGGTTTTTTTGGTTATCGGAGTAACAGGATTTGAACCTGCGACCTCACCCACCCCAAGGGTGCGCGCTACCAGGCTGCGCTATACCCCGACGGATATGTATAACCTATCTATATTTATATATACTCCAGAAAATGCTTACATTCAAGCGGAAAATTATTTAAAACTATTATTAAATTTTTATAGATTTTCGGAAATGGCTATGCTATACTCTTGGCACAAGGAAAGGAGGTGCGTTCACATCAAGCATGACATGCTGAACGTATCCCTTACCCGGACCAACGGCTGAACCTAAGTCTTGGTGGCGCGGGATACGGATCAAAGCAATAAAAAGCGCCTCGGGTAGAGAGACCGTCTTCGGACGGTCTTTTTTATGTCTTCTGCTATACATTTACACAAAAAAACTTTAAGGAGGTACCCGGCGGGTACCTCCTTAAAGTTTCTTTGTGTCATCCTATAGTAAGTTACGATTTACGATTCGTATAAAACTCGATGATATCGTTAACGGTGCGGAGCGGCTCCGCTTCCTTGTGGACAGTGTCCACGTCTGGCTTGAGTGGTTCATGCGTATTCGTAGTCACTTATGTTCATTCCTTTCGATTGTTGAGCTAGCTGCGTCTAAGTGGAGTGTTTTGCGGCACCTCTATTCATTACCCTAAAATAAGGATACCAACGCACATTTGCTCGTATTTTTTTGTGATGTTTCTGTGTCTAGCTTTTCTCTACTGAGATTTATATAACCATTTGGACATAACAAAAAACGCCTCCTCAACGTAATATACGTTAAAAAGACGTCAGATATGACAACTTCTATAAAAATTAGGCTCAAGACTGTCCCAGCTGCTCTTTGAGTAGATCGAGCGTCTTCCGGTCCTTTGCCGTAAGCTCGGCGGTATCCAGCAGATCCGGCCTGCGCTCCAGCGTACGCTTAAGTGCCTGCTCGCGCCGCCATAGCTCGATATTGGCATGATGTCCGCTAAGAAGGATATCCGGCACCTTCCAGCCGCGGAATTCCGCAGGACGCGTATAATGCGGATACTCCAAGAGGCCTGTACTGAAGGAATCCGTGATAGCCGAGGTCTCATTACCGAGCGCTCCCGGCTGCAGCCTGACCACCGAATCAATAACGGTCAGGGCTGGTAGCTCTCCGCCTGTCAGTACATAATCCCCGATGGACAGCTCGTCTGTCACCAGATGCTCTCTGATCCGCTCATCATAGCCTTCATAATGACCGCAGATAAAGATGAGGTGCTGCTCCCGGGCCAATTCCTCAGCGATCTGCTGGTTATAAGTCTGCCCTTGCGGGCACATCAGGATAATCCGCGGCTTCACCGGAACAGGTGCAGAAGGCTCTTCTGCTATCTCCGAATCCTGTACCTTCGGACTGCTCTCATCCTGCACACTCTCCAGAACATGCTCCACCGCTGCAAATATCGGATCCGGCTTCAGCACCATGCCTCCGCCTCCGCCATAGGGTGTATCGTCCACTGTATTATGCTTGTTGCCTGAGAAGTCACGGAAATTGACCGCGTTCAGTGAGACAATTCCTTTTTCACGCGCTTTGCCAAGAATGCTTGTGCTAAATACACCCTCACACATATCCGGGAAGAGCGTCAGCACATCAATTCTCATCATGGCAGCAGCCCTTCCATCAGGTGAACAGTGATCTTTTTGGCGGCGATATCCACATCGAGCACGACATCATTGATCACCGGAATCAGAATGTCCTGTCCCTTAGCGGGCTTCACTACCCAGACATCATTCGCCCCCGGTTGCAGGATATCTGTAATTGTACCTAACGGCTTGCTTCCGTCTTCATCTGTGTAGACTTCACAGCCGACAATGTGATGGAAGTAATATTCGTTCTCCGGAAGCTCCACGAGGTCGTCACCGGGAACCTTAAGCAGACTGCCTTTGTACTTCTCAATCTGATTAATATTGGTATATCCCTTCAGCTTGGCAATAAACATCCCTTTATGCTCTCTCGCTGACTCTACGATCACCTCGAATTTCGGGCTGCCGTCTGCCGGGATAACCAGCAGCTTTTTACCGGGTGCGAACCTCACGTCCGGAAAATCGGTATGCGACAAGATTTTGATCTCCCCGCGAATGCCGTGCGTATTGACCAGTCTGCCTACCGTAAGTTCTTCCGCCATTTTACCCACTCCTTTATCTATTCACTTCTCTATATTTGAACCAAAAAGGAGCCGGGATATACTATCCCTAGCCCCTCATTGTGCGCATCGATTAAGATAAAATATCTACGGTCACGCGTTTATCGCTCTTGACTGCTGCGGATGTAACTACTGTGCGAAGTGCTTTGGCGATCCGCCCCTGCTTGCCGATGACCTTACCGACATCATCAGGATGTACAGAGAGCTCATAAACAATCAGGTGATCCTTCTCCACAGTCCGCACCGTCACATCTTCTGGATGATCCACTAAAGCCTTAGCAATTACTCCAACTAATTCTTCCATAGAGGACCCTCGCAATCAGTCATTATTTCTGTTGCTTCGACTCATGGAACTTCTTCATCACGCCTGCTTTGGAAAGCAAGTTGCGGACGGTATCAGATGCTTGTGCACCTGTTTGAAGCCATTTAAGAGCCTTTTCCTCATCGATCTTAACTACTGCCGGTTGTTCAATCGGATTATAGTAACCGATTTCCTCGATAAAACGACCGTCACGAGGGGACCGGGAATCGGAAACCACTACACGGTAGAAAGGCGCTTTATGTGCACCCATTCTTTTCAAACGAATACGTACTGCCACGAAATTCACCTCCTTAAAAAAGTATCGAAATATTGGGAAGATGTTTAGGGTAAACCTTTTTTCGATCCCTCCCAAACCCTCCCTTCCAAGGGAGGGCCCCAAGGGCCTTGCCCTCTGGACACCCGCTTAAGTGCAACTGGCGTAAGTGTTCAGACTGGCGGGATCTTGGGATGGGGGAGCAAGGATCGCTTTTCGTCCCTTACGGGACCCGCTTAACTGCGGCGGTACCTTGGGACTGGTTTAACACAAACTTCTACTTTAAAGATTAAGGACTTAAGGTCAAAAGATTAAGATCAAAAACGACTCGATCATCTGATGTTGTACTATGTCTGATCTATGAAAGATTAAGATCAAAAACGACTCGATCATCTGATGTTGTACTATGTCTGATCTGGTAAAGATCAAAAGATTAAGATCAAAACCTTAGGATCAACGGAACGGGAACTTCATGCCGCCCTTACCGCCAAGACTCTTAAGCTGTTTCATGGCGTTTTTCTTGCCGCCCTTGCCTCCGCCGCCCATCATGCCGGAGAACTGCTTCATCATCTTGCGCATCTCATCGAATTGCTTGATGAGGCGGTTGACCTCTGCGACATTCGTTCCGCTGCCGGCAGCAATACGCTTGCGGCGGTTGTGGTTAATGATTTCGGGCTGGGCTTTCTCGGCTTTGGTCATGGAATGAACAATTGCCTCGACGCGGCCCATCTGCTTGTCGTCAACCTTGAGGTCCTTCACGCCCTTGGCTTTGTTCATGCCAGGCAGCATATCAAGAATCTGGTCGATTGGGCCAAGCTTCTTAACCTGATCCATCTGCTCCAGGAAATCGTCGAACGTAAATTCCGCATTACGCATCTTACGTTCCATTTCCTTCGCTTTTTCGGTATCGATGTTGGCTTGAGCCTTCTCGATCAGGGAGAGCATGTCACCCATACCGAGAATCCGCGAAGCCATCCGCTCCGGATGGAACGGCTCCAGCGCGTCGATCTTCTCGCCCAGTGCAGCGAACTTGATCGGGCAGCCGGTTACAGCCTTGACGGACAACGCCGCACCACCGCGGGTGTCGCCATCGAGCTTCGTCAGCACGACCCCGGTAAGCTCAAGCTGCTTGTTGAAGCTGTCGGCTACGTTGACGGCATCCTGACCGGTCATGGCATCGACTACAAGCAGGACTTCATCAGGATTAACTACCGTGTGGATCTGCTTCAGCTCATCCATCAGCGCTTCATCAATATGCAGGCGGCCTGCGGTATCGATGATGACATAATCCAGATTATTGTCCTTTGCATGCTGGATAGCTTGTCTGGCAATCTCCACCGGACTAACCTGATCCCCCAATGCGAATACAGGAACCTTAATCTGTTCGCCCAGCACCTGAAGCTGCTTGATCGCAGCCGGACGGTATATGTCCCCGGCTACAAGCAGCGGGCGGTGATTGCCCTTCTGCAGCAGCTTGGCCAGCTTGCCTGAAGTGGTCGTCTTACCGGCCCCTTGCAGACCTGCCATCATAATCACGGTCGGCGGCTTGTTCGACTTGGCCAGCTTCGCCTGGCTTCCGCCCATCAGCTCGGTCAGTTCCTTATTAACGATGTCGATGATAACCATGCCGGGAGTAAAGCTGTCCATTACTTCCTTGCCAATGGACTTCTCCTTCACCTTGGACACGAAGTCCTTGACTACTTTGAAGTTAACATCGGCTTCCAGAAGCGCCAGCCGCACTTCGCGCATGGCTTCGTTTACGTCATCTTCGGATACTTTACCTTTGCCGCGCAGCTTGCTGAACACATTCTGCAATCTTCCGCTTAAACCTTCAAATGCCATATGCGGCTGTCTCCCTTCATGCTACTCTAACCTCTGCAGACGATCCACGAGCTCCGTGAACCGCTGATTATATTCCTCAGGCAGCATTCCATTATCCGGCAGTCTGCGCAGTTCTTCTAAATATCGGTTACGGTCTTCATGTTTGGCTAATAGGCCAAGTTTCTCTTCATAATTCTCCAGCACCTGCTCGGCACGTTTGATATGCTCATACACGGCCTGCCGGCTGATTGCAAATTCCGCAGCGATCTCTCCCAGGGAGAAATCATCGTGGAAGTAATATTTCAGAAACGTTTGCTGTTTATCAGTAAGCAGCCGTTCATAGAATGCGAATAACAGGTTGATCCGGTTCGTTTTCTCGAGCCTATTCTCCTGACTCATTAAGGGCACTCCCTTCGTCAAGGAAAAACACTTTACAGCTTCACAACGTCCCTTATGATACCGAAAACAAAGAAAGATGTCAAGTCTTTTTGCTTGTCATCTTTTTTTGTGTGCAAAATGTATCATTTAGAGGCTATTTCACTGCAATTAGCGGATCGGCAACAGGTAAATCAGGACTGCGAAGAAGTGAGTCACACTGCCCGCAAGCACGAAGACATGCCAGACTGCATGATGGAACGGAAAGCCTCTCCATACATAAAAGACTGTCCCGAGCGTATACAAGATCCCACCGGCCATAAGCAGCGTCATGCCGCCTCCGGCCACAGACGCCGAGAGCGGATTCCAGGCGATGACGATCAGCCAGCCCATGGCAATGTAAAAGATCGTAGACATGAACAGAAACTTTTTGACGAAGAACGCTTTGAACAGCACTCCGAACAATGCCACTCCCCAGACGATGCCAAACAGGCTCCAGCCCAATGTCCCTCGGATCGCCACCAGCAGGAACGGCGTATAGGTGCCGGCAATAAACAGATAAATGGAGGAATGGTCAAAGAATTCGAATAAATCCTTAGCTTTGCCCTCCCGCAGACTGTGCACGAGTGTGGAATTAAGATACAGAAGCAGCATCGTCGTCCCGTAAATGGAGAAGCTGACCACATGCCAGGCCGTTCCCTTCAGACTGGCAAAAACAACGAGCAGGACAAGCGCAGCTACACTCAGTACCGTACCGATACCATGCGTAATTGCATTCGCAACC
Organism: Paenibacillus tianjinensis; assembly: GCF_017086365.1. Classification (NCBI taxonomy): domain Bacteria; kingdom Bacillati; phylum Bacillota; class Bacilli; order Caryophanales; family Paenibacillaceae; genus Paenibacillus; species Paenibacillus tianjinensis. The sequence continues at coordinate 3,734,282 of NZ_CP070969.1, forward strand.
TCTTCCCTGCGGCTGTAAGTATAAGTATTTGCCATCACAAAAATCCTTCCGTTTGCGTTTCCTTCTATTATACCGTGTTTGGCAGCCGGATTACAGCTTATAGAGCTCTTTATATTTCGCTTCCAGATAATCAGCCAGATAGTCCGGGTTCAGCGGCTCTCCGGTAACCTGCTCGATAATTTGCGAAGGGGTCAGGCTCTTGCCGAAGCGGTAGATTTTGTCCGTCAGCCATTCCTTGATTGGCAGCAGGTTGCCTTCAGCAATCAGGCTGTCAAAATCCGGAAGCTCTTTACGGAGCGTATTCAGAATCTGTGCCGCATACATATTCCCCAGGGAGTAAGAAGCAAAATAACCGAAGTCTCCGCCGGACCAGTGAACATCCTGCAGTACGCCTAGCGCATTGGAAGGCGGGGTGATGCCCAGGTATTCCTGATATTTGGCATTCCAGACTTTTGGCAGCTCCTTAACCTCAAGGCCTTCATTGAAAATAAGCTTTTCGATTTCATAACGGATAATGATGTGCAGGTTATACGTCAGCTCGTCGGCTTCAATCCGGATAAACGAATTGGCTACACTGTTGATCGCGCGGTAAAACTGCTCCACTTCCACATTCGCCAGCTGCTCAGGGAAATGCTGCTGCAGATCACCATAGTAACGCTGCCAGAAAGCACGGCTGCGGCCGATCATATTCTCCCACAGTCTCGACTGGGATTCATGGATTCCCATGGAGGTGCCGGTAGCGAGCGGTGTACCAACCAGATCCTTGCTGATATTTTGCTCATACAGGGCGTGCCCGCCTTCATGGAGTGAACTGAAAATCGCGCTTGTTACATTATCGAGCAAATAATTGGTCGTGATGCGCACATCACCTGGATTCAGTCCAGTAGCGAACGGATGCACACTCTCATCAAGGCGTCCTGCTTCAAAGTCATAGCCCATCTGCTCCAGTACGAACAGGCCGAATTTCTCCTGCTGCTCTTTGGCATAGATTTGGCTCAAAAATTCGGTATCAGGCTTGTTAGGTGAAGCACTAATCGCCTCTACGAGCGGCACAAGACGGGCGCGAAGGCGGCCGAAGATTTCATCGACTTTGGCGACAGTCAAATCGGGCTCGTACATATCAAGCAGCGTATCATACCGGGTATCCTTGACACCCCAATAATCAATAAATTCCTGTTTGAAGGCGACAATCTTGCTTAAGTAAGGCTCAAAGGAAGCAAAATCATCGTTCTCCTTGGCTTCTTCCCACATGCTCTCGGAATGGGCTGCCAGAACGGAGTACTCCTCGAATTTTTTGGAAGGGATGCTCTTGCTGCGTTCATATTCCTTGAGGCAGTCCTTAACGATTTTGTTCTGGGCATCACTTAACTGGCTCGCAACGTCAGGACGGCTGAAAAACTTCGTAAATTCGCCCATCTCCGGTGATGTCTCCAGTCTGAACAATTCTCCGGAGAGCATGCCGATCGTTCCCGAGCGGACCTCTACTCCCTTTCGCGGCGCACCTGTGCGCAAATCCCAATGAAGGAGTCCGATGGCTTCGTTATAACCGCTGATTTTGGATAACAGCTCCTGAAATTTCTCCCATTCTTCTCTTACTGCTTGTTCCATTCCTGCGCACCTGCTTTCTCTGTTTTACTAACTCCTCTTGATGATACTTTTTTAAATCCGTATAATCAACCGCGCCAGGTACCTGTAGCAGCTTTTAAGTGTTATTGAACCAGCCAGAAGGCGCAAAAATCAAACGGTTGTGGTACTGGACGCCTGGTTTTCAGAGGGCTATAGTAATGCTAATTCTGGATCACGCACAAAAAGGAGTGGGGGTTATGATCAGGCACGCGCGAGTAAACGATTGGAAACAGATCTCTGCATTGTTAGATCAGCTGGGCTACCCTAATACCGAGTCCTTTATTAAAGAAAATATTGAAAGACTGCTTGCCCATCCTGATGAAGAGTTAATGGTTTATGAAGAGGAAGGACGGGTAGCTGCCTGCATTTCACTGCATTTTATTCCCCAGTTAGCTCTTATAGGGGATATTGCTTGCATAAGCTATCTTATCGTTGATGAAACCATAAGAGGTAAAGGCATCGGGCAAATCATTGAAGAGTATGCCAGCAGCGTTGCTAAACAAAGGAACTGCGACAGAATTCAGGTTCATTGTCATTCCCGCAGAACTGACGCGCACCGCTTTTATGACCGGCAGGGCTTTGCGGAGTCTCCAAAATATTTTTCAAAGATGTTATAACGATCTGCGTTATGAAGAATCCAGGAATATTCGGGGATATTGACGTGTGTTAATTATAATCCGTATAATCATTTCAAAGCATTCAGCTTCAAATTTGAAATATTTCATCTAATCACACATACTCAAGGAGCGTGAACAGAACATGAACATTCAAGTTACGCCGAAGGCAGAGAGGAAGCTGACGGAGAGGCTTGGCGGGAAGCCTGGTTTTTTACAACCCATATTTGATACGGAGGGCTGCGGCTGCGATGGAATTAATGTTCCTGATCGCCAGTTCATTTACGCCCGGCAGCAGTAAATTATTCTCGAAACAACAGCTTGTTAGACCTTACGTACATACGTATAGGCTCAATAAATTTAGGTACGCTTTTAAAGCGAACTACACACAAAAAACTTTTAGGAGGAATAATGATCATGACTCAAATATCGGATATTTTGAATTTTAATAAGAACTTTGTAGAGAAGAAAGAATATGAAGCCTATCTGACCAGCCGCTTTCCGGATAAAAAAATGATTATCATCACGTGTATGGATACACGGCTGGTGGAGCTTTTGCCGAAAGCGATGAATTTCAAAAATGGCGATGTCAAAATTATCAAAAACGCCGGTGCGATCATTTCCCAGCCTTTCGGATCGGTTATGCGCAGCGTCATGGTTGCACTGTACGAACTGGATGCGGATGAAGTGGTTGTGGTCGGACACCATGAATGCGGCATGGCTTCACTGAACGCGGACAAAATGATCAATTCGATTAAAGAACGCGGTGTTTCCGAAGAGGTGCTGTCCACGCTGGAGAACTCAGGAATTAAACTTACCAAATGGCTGCGCGGGTTTGACAATGTGGAAGAAGGGGTAATTCAGACTGTGGAGCTGATTAAGCACCATCCCTTACTCCCCCCAAACATTCCTGTGCACGGCATGATCATTGATCCGGCTACCGGAGCGCTTGAACTTGTCTCGGACGGGTATGTGGAGAACAAGGCAACTCTCTGAAACTGCTGTTTGCGTGGACTGAGGTCCACGCACTTTTTTTGGTCAAAACTGACTTCAGGTGCGAATTAACTTATAATAATTTTAATTAAAATTGAAACCTCCTAGGGCATACTACGTATTACTGGATAGAACCACAAAATTTCAAGACAACCTTTAGGAGGGTACTTGTACTAAATGAAATCCATGAAACGTGTAATGATGATCGTAATGGCTTTTACCCTGTTCTTTGCTGTTACCGTTCCCGATTTCGCAGATGCGAGACGCGGAGGGTTCAAATCCGGAAGCCGCGGCTTTACCACGACTCCCAAAAAATCAACTACGGACAACGTGAAAAAAAGTGATAGCACCAAAGGCACTACGGCAGGAACTGCCGGTTCCACTGCTAAACGGGGATTCTTCAGCGGCGGCAGCTTAATGAAGGGGTTAATGATCGGCGGACTTGCCGGCTTCCTCTTCGGCAGCATGTTCGCCGGGATGGGCGCCTTCGGCAATATTCTCGGATTCCTGATTAATATGCTCGCCATCTACCTTGTAGTGGTGCTTATCATGTCTTTCTTCCGCCGCAGAAGAGAAAGACGCAGATTTGAGGAAAGGAACAGCCGCTACTAATGCCAACTACCGTTCTTAGTATGGATGAAATCATCAATGCCATCTGCCTGCATATGGCTGAGCGCAAAGCGGTACGTGTCCAGGACGTGCAAGTGGAGCTCAGCTGGGAGGAAGATACCGGCTACACCGCCGAAGTCTGGATCCAGGGGCGAAGCCAGTATCTCGTGGAGTCCAATATGATTGAAGCGATTCTACGCTACATGCATAGTGAATACGGCATCCGCGCCTACCGTGAAGATGTGCGGCTGGACCTGGATGAGGAAATCACCGCTATTGTGAATACGTAATTCCAACAGTAAGAATACCAAAGAGACAGCCCGGCGGGCTGTCTCTTTGCTATATTTTCACTATTCGCGGAAATATTGCTTAAGGGTACCTTGGCCGTTCACTACTTCTACCTCGCCATAGGCACCATTAATCAGCGTCATCTGCGGAGGGACATGTCCGAAATCCATCTCATAAATGACCGGCAGCTGCAATTCCTCTGAAAGGTCACGGTAGAGATCTTCTGCTGTATAATCATCAACCGGCTGATTACCTCCGCTGCGCCCGAACAGAATCCCGGAACAGTTATCGAACCAGCCTGCATATCTCATTTGAACCAGGGATCTGCGGACATCCACGGTATTTAGCTCACAGTTTTCCAGATACCAGATTATAGGCTCCCCATGTATGATCTCCTCATTGAAACGCTTAACATCGCCGTATGGCGTCCCGATGATATGTCTGATAACATCTATGCATCCGCCGAGCAAGCGCCCTTTTATCGCTTCGTCCTTTCCTGATACCGTCTTCCATCCGGTCTTTGCATTTAAATGAAAAACATAAGGTGAAGTCCCGCCCGGTTCCCCTTTTCCCTGATGCTTCTGTGAGGAATGCTGGAGAATAGAGCCTCCGGTCGGCGTAGCGAGCACCTTTTGCCACATCGCAGTTGTCTCGTCCGTCAGCTTTCCTCGTAGATCCCCGAAGCTAGGCCCATGTGCCGTCGCTATACCTGTTCTTAAAGTGATGGTGAGCAGCAGCAGGCTGATATCAGAAAATCCGAGAATCCACTTTCCCTGTACCCGGTCAAAATCAATGAACTCCAGCATTTCAATCAGCAGCTCCCCGCCCCAAGGCGGAATGATCAGGTCGACGGCTTCATCCTGCATCATCTGGTTGAACTCCATTCCCCGCTCTCTTCCCGGTACGGACTTCGCTTTATGCTGCTTATACACCGTATGCCCGAGTATTACATTATAGCCTCTTTCCTTCATCCGGGTTACTGACTCGCCAAACGTCTCCCGGCTCCCTTCATCTACTCCAAAGGACGAAGCAGTAACACCAATTGCCGCTCCTGGTTTAAACACCGGGTATGTAATCATTGGATCCCACCTTCTGTTTTTTAGCTTTTCTTCCCAGTTTAACATCTTGCGGGTCTTACCAGAAGCCGGAGAGCTTACGGCGGGCGGATGCACCCTTAACAAACACAAATAGACATGACCGGTCATACGGCACACAGCCGCTGAACCGGTTCATGTCTGTTTTTCTGACAGGTCTGTACAGTCAGATTATTAGACCAAGGAAATCGCGAGCAGTTCGAACAGCACCAGCGGAAGAATGGCGTTGTTAATCGGTGCTGGGAATGGATATCCCGTTCCCGGATACGGATGGTAGTATGGGTTATAGAACCCGCGTGCCGGCTCGGTATTCACTGTAATCATCAGGTACATATGTTTGCTGTCCATCCCGGCAATGATGCCCTCATGCATCATTCCATCAATAGTCTGCACCTTCACTTTGTGGTTTAAGTAAGGCTTGCAGGAATGGTGCAGGGATTCGCGCACACCGTGTAAATGCTGGACAACCGCTGGATCAGCTTGATAAATAACCGTTGATGGCTGACCCGTATTATATGTCGGCATAAGGTTTGACCTCCGTAAATGGATTTGCTCCATTCTATGCAGAAGCCTATATGATAGTGTCTAATCGCCCAAAAAAACCGTACAACGGCAGGTGGCCAGGTACGGTTTGAAGATGATTATATAGGGATGGCAGCAGCCTAAAAAGCCACTCCGATCCCGCCTTCACCGGCATAAGTGCCCATCACCGAGCCCATGCTGGAGAAAACAATCTCTTTGAAGGGGTGCTTTTCAAGAATGCGGCCTTTGATTTCCAGCGCCAGCTTCTCGCAATTACTGTGCACGATGGCAATGGCCGCTTTCTCGTAATCGAAAGTCTTCTCATCCAGCTTGGCCAGCAGATGATTCAGCGCCTTTGGCAGCCCGCGTGTTTTTTCCACTACTTCTACGATACCTTCGTCGCTGATTTTGAGCAGCAGCTTAATGTTCAGCACCGATGCTACGGCACCCGACAAACGGTTCAGCCTTCCGCCTTTAATGACATTTTCCAGTGTATCCAGCGTAAAGTATGCCGTTGTTTCCCGGATTTGGGTAAGCACCATTTCCTTCAGTTCTGCCATACTGCTGCAAGTGAGCGATAATCTCGCCGCCGTTGCCACAATAAGTGACAGGCCACCGGAGAATCTCTTCGAATCTATAATTTCAATTGCATTCGGAAATCCTTCTTCTTCGTACATTTCCTTGGCAATCATTGCGGTCTGATAAGTACTGCTGATATTGGAGGACATACAGATAACCATGATATCTGTGCCTGCTTCCACTTCTTTGAACTTTTCGAGGAAACTCTGCGGACTCGGACTAGCTGTAGTCGGCAGCTCCTTAGAGTTAACCATCTTAGCATAAAAATCTTTGGTGGACGTGTTCTCAGGCATTAGTTCATCCCCGAAATGAACCGGCAGATGTACAATCATAACACCATACTTCTCAACATACTCAAGGGGTAAATCGGAACCGCTATCCGTAATAATCTTGATGGGCATCAGGGTACTCTCCTTTCAATTCTATACCATTATAGGCACGGGTACAGGATATCAATAGTACATTTTATAACTTGTCAAAAAATCGTTTTTATGCTTCCACAACTAAAAAAGGTATATTCCCCTTTTTCCCCCTGTTTCATTCGTGTTATACGCTTAATCACCCGGTTTAACTGGTTCTTTCATCACTATCCTTATTGTGATATGGTTGATAAATCAGCATATAGAAATGGAGTGTAACGTGTGGGCAAGAACAGAGTATGGAACAAAGGCAAGCATAACGGCGGGGGTCTGGCGAAGCGGAGCAATCCGGTTAAGAGCTCCGCAGAGGCGGAGACCTCTCCTGCAAACATCCAGCAAGAGTCTAATCCGCGGATCGATACTGTAAAGCCGATGAACCGCAGCAACTGGGTCGTCCGTCCGGCCAGAGTGTCACCGAAAGATAATGAAAACAATAAGCAATAGTGCATAGCGGCAAAGGTTGTCCCGGCATGCCATTAACGGCCAAATGAAGTGACCTTGTGCCGCCGTTGGTCAAACATAGAAGCAGCGCTTCCCCTGTTATGGAGGAGCGCTGCTTTGCGTGTTTCTGTAATGTCCAACGTCTGCCTACGAATTACAGGCTTACACTTTTCATCCCCTGCTCCGGATAGCGGGTTCCGGCAGCCGCCCCCTTCGGAGCCACTTCGTTAATCCGCTGCAGATCTGCTTCACTCAGCCCGATAGCCAGTGCTCCAACATTCTCTTCCAGATACTTCGTCCGCTTGGTGCCGGGAATCGGCACAATATCCTCACCCTGGGCCAGCAGCCAGGCTAACGCCAGCTGGGACGGCTGAACCTCCTGCTCCGCAGCAATCTGTTTGATCCGCTCTACAAGCTCCAGGTTCTTACTGAAATTATCTCCCTGGAAACGCGGAGAATTCCGGCGGTAATCATCCTCTGCCAGGTCCTCGAAGGTCCGGATTTGTCCGGTAAGGAAGCCTCTTCCCAGCGGACTGTACGGCACAAAACCGATACCAAGCTCGCGGCAAACCGGCAGGATTTCATCCTCCACATCCCGGCTCCAGAGCGAATATTCCGTCTGCAGCGCAGACACCGGATGTACACTATGCGCCCGGCGGATCGTTCCTGCTCCGGCTTCAGATAAACCAATGTAGCGGATTTTGCCTGCTTGTACCAAATCCGCCATCGCGCCGACGGTTTCTTCAATCGGTGTGTTCGGATCCACCCTGTGCTGGTAATAGAGGTCAATGTGATCAACACCCAGGCGGCGGAGACTGGCATCGCAGGCAGACTTCACGTATTCCGGCCGCCCGTTGATCCCGAGCATTCTTCCGTCCGCGCTGCGCACGTTGCCAAACTTGGTAGCGATAGTAACATCGTTACGGCGGCCTTTGATTGCTTTGCCGACCAGCTCTTCATTTTTGCCCACACCATACATGTCTGCGGTATCCAGGAAGGTAACGCCCAAATCAAAGGCGCGGTAGATTGTGCGGATCGACTCCTGATCATCCCGCCCGCTGTAGAAATCGGACATGCCCATACACCCAAGTCCAAGCGCAGATACCTTCAGCCCTTCATTGCCTAGAATTCTCGTGTTCATCTTCGTTTCCACCTCTCCTAAAGGGATAATCTATAATTCACTTCTCAAATATTCACAATACTCCGCCAATCCGCAAAAAGCAAAAGGATGACCGGCACTCTGCCGTTCATCCCTGTAACTATCGAAATACGCCATTGGTCAATTCATACAGCAGGCATTTATATTCCATCTTTAGAAATTCAAATGTACTTCCATTTGTATCTTGGATAAAAGTCTCTACATCTTTAAATCCGAATTTGCGATATAACTTTATCGCTCTTAAATTAATCGTTGCAACTGATAATGTGATTTTATCAGGTTTAAATTCTGATTGAATAAAGTTGATACCTGCCCTTAGAAATTCTATCCCATTTCCTTTTCCAGTTAAATCTGGTCTCATCCCTAAACCAATATCAAAGGTTCTGTCGGCAAATTGACTAAAACTCAAAAACGCAACCAATTCATTTTCTTTTGTTACAGCAAACGTTGAGTTTCCTCGTTCTTCTGGGTTTAAAAATTCAGCTAAATCTTCTTCATCAGCTTCCATATCATAAAATGAATATTCGCCATCATAATGCCAGTTAAGCGCAATATTTTCTGCTTGTTCTTGTGTTATTACACTAAATTCATAAGCCATTTTAATTCTCCTTTCATTTTTTAAATATCTTTTATCTCCTTGTTCAACTCCGCTGCCCGTTAACGTAATAAAAGCTAACGATCTAAGCAAAATAACTCTAGCTCTTGAAAAACTTCCTTTGCATCACAGTTGGGATTTAAGATATTGATCATCTCTTCCGTAATGGGAAAATCATCGTAAATTCTTGCAACAACATCTAGTGATGGTGAGCATTCAAAATAATCTATTGCAAATTCAACGAAATCCGCTGGTGTAAGGAATATACAGCCCACTAAAAAATCAGAACCGTCGCTTTCCCCTTTTGGAATATCAACTTTTCCCTTGTGCCAGTTCCTGTCACTGTTTTTACGCCAAATACAAAAAGTCACATCGTCTTTTGCAATTGCATCCTCTTCAAGTAAAGATAATAATTCCTTTGGTACGTCATCATAAATCCCTTGCCATACTTTATGTTCATCTTGCGCATATGGGCTTAATCCAGATTCATGATCGAAGCCCTTTATTATGGCCCCTTCAGGGGAAAACAAAATAATTAGATGGTCACCTGCTCCATTATCTATTTTCGCCATACCAACACCTTCAGCCCAATCTTGAACAAAGCTATGGTAACGAAGCCACTCCTCCTGGCAAAGAATAATATTTAGTGATGCTTGGATTTTCATTAGTTTTTTTAAGATTATTGGATTTGGTAAACGCTCTAACACATCTACTTCCATCAATCCTCACCCTTTCATCTTTCCATCCGTAGCAATTCTCATGGTAAATAAAATGTCTTTTTCAGTCTAGAACTTTATTTGCTTTGGGCACTATGTCTATAAATGCAGTAAGCCGCGGCTTCTCCTGTTAAAGAGAATCGCGGCTTTTTCTAACAATTCAAGCTCTGAAACACCCGAGCCGAGTACACTCTTCTAGGCGCTATACTCTGCCTCCTCATCCCTGGATGGGGCCTCACCCTGCATTTGCTTGAGCAGCTTCTTCATCATGATCGAGCCCTTCACCTTCGTGTGCAGGCAGGGTGAGACTTCGATCGAATATTGTCTCCGGTTTACCGCTGCTCTCAATTCCTCTACAGTGGAGCATTCCAGCTCCAGCCGGTTCACGACACTGCCGTATTGCAGGCATTGGTGGCTGTCACTGCCGGCAATGACAGGAACCCCAAGTCTATGGGCAAACGGCTCAATCAGTGCCCGGTAAGTGTCCACCCCCTGCATATAAATATCTTTAGCATTCATATCAAAAGCGTCCAGCCGGGCCAGCAGCTGCGGATCCAAATGGTGCAGGGGCGTAGTGGTACGGAACGGATGGGCACCGATTTTCCATAATCCGTGGCGGTCCGCAAGATCCAGCAGCTCCTCAAAAGGGATGAATTCCCCTTCCCGGGTATATCCCTCCAGCGCGGAACGGACAGACAGGATGTCCTCCTTCAGTCCGATCAGCAGAATATGGCCGGTCTCGGCGATATCCACTTCCATTCCGGGAAAAATGAGGAGCCCATCCGCCTCATAATAGTGGCCGTTGTAAGGATACAGCCTATCTAGTGTCTCATACATTCCGAAGAAATTCGATGTGTTGAAATGCTCGGTCAGCGCCAGTGCCTGCAGCCCGTTCGCCACAGCCTCGCTGACCATTTCGCGGAAATAGTCTACGGAGAAATCGGATTTTTTCGACAGCTTGCCATGGGTGTGCAGATCTATATTCATAAGTGGATGACACTCCTTAGTTCCTGGGATTAGTAGATTAGATTGGGAAACACGGTTCCCAAAGGAAACAGCAGGCCGACATATACAGCAGAGAAGGCGGCGAACAGCCAGTCTCTGCGCTGCATCTCCAGGTAGGACAGGCGCAGCTTTTTGACCTGCGGATTATTGACCGCATAGGTGTAGCCTCTGGTCTCAAGCGCTTCTACGGTAGTCCGCGAGCGTTTGGCCGTATTCAGCATTAGCGGATAAAAGACCAACACGAGAATCCGCAAATAATAGGCGGCGGTGCGCATGTAGAGGAATCCGTGCTTGAGCGGCCTTTGGCCTCTAAGCCTGAATGAAAGCAGGATCTGATGAAATTCCTCCAGCAGCGTAGGCAGAATGCGGTATCCATAAGACAGGCTGAAGGCAAAGGCATCCGGGACACCGAGTGCGGATAGACCGTCGCTCAGCCGTTCCGGGTCGAGGCTGGAGAAGACGGTAATGCTCGCCAAGGAAATGACGGAGAGCTTCAGCGTAAGCGTCAGCATCGGCAGCAGTGATTCCGCCCCGCCGCCAAAAAAGAGCGACAGCAGAAACATCCAGCCGATCTGGCTGACCAGACCCAGACAGAGGATAAACACAATGTAGGGGCTGACCCGCGAGAGTACCGTAGTTACCACCATAAACACAAACATGCCGAGCAGAATGGTTCGGTTGTACACAAACCATGGGGTAATGGCGAAGAACAAATACCAAATCAGCAGCATACGCGGATCAAGCCTGCCCAGAAAGGTACTGCTACTGTTATAGGCTGTACCCAGCAGCTCCAGCTTGATCTGCTCCACCGATATGCGGTTCAGCGCCCGTTTAACGGCTTCCACCATGAACAAGTTCCTCCTTCCTCCATTCGGACCGGGCCACGAACTCCTCCAGGCTGCAGCAGATCCGCGGCAGCTCCAGCAGCCGGCTCATTTCCATCAGCTGCGTTTCAGCCAGCCCGGCACGCCGCAGCAGCTGCCCGTCGGAGAAGATTTCATCCTTGCCGCCGTCGGCAAGGATCCTTCCTTCGCTCATCACGATAATCCGGCTGGCCCATTCGGCCACCAGCGCCATATCGTGTGTCGCAATGACAACCGTCTCGACATGGCCGCGCAGGGTCTGTAGCACCCGGGTCATCTCCTGCTTCGTTGAAATGTCCAGATTGGCCGTCGGCTCATCCAGCAGCATGATTGCCGGGCGGACGGCAGCACCAATCGCCAGCGACACCCGGCGCTGCTGCCCTCCGCTGAGCAGCCGGGCATCCCGCCCGGCCAGCTCCTGGAGACGGAAGGCCTCCAGCATGGCATCGACTCTTTCGTCCCTATCCTTTAACCCTCTGGCCTTCAGGTAATAAGCAATCTCACCGCGCACCGAATCATCGATGAACATATCCTCGGGGTTCTGGAACACATAAGAAGCAATGCCTGCCAGCCGTTCCGGAGGCAGTCCGTTGACGGTGATTCCCTTGACTTTCACCGTGCCGCCGGTAGGAGCGGTAATTCCGGCAATCAGCTTCATGAGCGAGGATTTGCCGGCCCCGTTATTGCCGATCAGCGCCACACGCTCCCCGGAACGCAGCTCCAGGCTGATGTCGTTCAGTACCGGATGGAGCGTTTTGTGGATCGTCCGGTAAGACAGCCGGATATGCTCCATTTCTACAACCGGCTTCGCCTCAGGGGAAGCAGACTGTAAGTCACTTGTCTGTGGCTGCGGTGATGTTGCCTGAATATCCGCCGGAGACACGCGGCGCGAGAAGCAGTGCCGTCCTTCCTCGCTGCTCAGCGGATAACCTGCTGCAGCCTGCCGGTCCGGCTGCAGCATCCAGGCCGCCCGGGTGACATCGGGCGGATAGATACCTAGGCTCAGCAGCTCCTCAACTGAGCTTAATGCTTCGCGCACCGGCTTCTGCCAGCGCAGCCTCCCCGCATCCATGAGCACCACCGTGCGGCAGTATTCCGCAATGAACTCGGCATGATGCTCGATGACGACAATCGTCTTGCCGTGCTGTTCGTTCAGCCTGCGCAGGATCTCATAGATCTGCCGGGCATGCTGCGGATCAAGCTGGGCTACCGGCTCGTCGATGACGAGAATGTCCGGGTCCATGGCCAGTGCTCCGGCCAGTGCCAGCAGATGCTTCTGCCCTCCGCTAAGCTGCCAGATGAATTCACGGCCCATGCCGTGAAGCCCCGTCAGCTCCAGCGCCCGCATTCCCCGCTCCCGATAATCAGGCAGCCCGTAGTTCAGCGGTGTAAAGCACACATCATCCATCACCGTCGGACGGACCAGCTGATTCTCAAAATCCTGATAGACGTAGCCGATATGCCTGGACAACTCGCTTACGCTTTTGCCCTCCGCAGACTCTCCGAGCAGCATAACCTCCCCCGCGAAATCACCGGTGTAATAATGCGGGATCAGGCCGTTGAAGCATTTGCACAGCGTCGATTTGCCCGAGCCGTTGCTGCCGATGACCGCAACGAAATCCCCTTTCCGCAGGCTGAAGGAAACCTCCTGCAAGACTGGCTGCTCCGCGCCGGGATACGTAAAGGAGATATTCCTCAGTTCCAGTATGGGCTTATCCATCCAGCTGCCCCGCTTCCTGCCGCCTGCGCGAAGCACGGCGCAGGGTGAAGATAATTGCCAGCGCCGCGATCAGTGCGGCAGCCAGCATGCTGATCCAGATCAGCAGGGATTCATTGGATTCCGCTCCCGGCAGTTCAAACTCGCCGATGCTCCAGCCGGATTCCGACAGCAGCTCTGCGCCAAGGGCTACCAGGGCAAGTACAAGTCCGCCGCCCGCGAGCTTCGGAGACAGCCGGTTCCCGCCGCCTGATGCATACTGCATATTCCGTTCACGCGGCTTCATGCCAAGCAAAGGCTCGATTTTGCCGTAGAGACGCGGCACCAGATACATGGTCGGCAGCAGTGCGAACAGAATCCCCGAGAACAGTACATCGTTCAGGAAGCCGACACCCTCGATAATCACAATACTTTCCGCCAGCCCTTTAACCGCTTCAAGCTCCTCCACACCGACCCACACCTTAACTATGTCGATCACGGAGCTGCAGAACTGGTGAATCGCCACCCCGCTGATCGCCGCGATCCCGACCTGCCTGCGGTTCTTCGGATCCGATACCATCCGGCCAGCGATGTACATTGCCATCGAGAAGGTAATGAACTTCTCCAGTTCCCCCAGGCCGCCGAACTGGCCGAGCATCAGCTCACCGAAAATAATTTCTCCGACCGCCGCCCCCACGGCAGCATACAGCGGATGAAACAGCATGCACAGCGTCAGCGGTATGAAGGCAAAATACTCAACCGACAGCTCAACCGGACCCAGCTGTACACTCGGGATCAGCTCCGTAAACATGTTGGACAATCCGTAAAGTGACATGGACAGCACAAAAATCATCATTTTCTGCGACTGGGTAAGGGTATAGCGAGTTTTCAAGGTACTCATTACTTCGTAGCCCCCTTCAGGAATTTAACTTAAGTATAGGGAGAGCATGTCAGGGCAGCTTTTTCCGTTTGTTAAGAGGGTGTAATCTTTTTTCCATGATTTTTAACGCTGTAAAAATATTTACATCACACTGACAGGCTATAGTGAAGAAGCATTTTTATGTTCAGGAGGTCAACCGCCAATGTACAAGGATTGGAACCGCCGGCCATTCTCGCCAAACCAGCGGGTCATTGCTGATTTCATTCAAAAAAACGAGCTGCGGGTCCTCTATATGACCGAGCAGGAAATGGCTGACGAGCTGCATATCAGCATCGCTTCAGTGTCCCGGTTCTGGAAGGCGGCAGGTTACCGGCATGCCAAGGATTTCAAGAACAGCCTCCGCTTCCGCTTCGAATCCACCCCCTCTGAGAAAATGCGCGATGCCATGCAGCGGACCGGCGGCAGCTCTGTTTCGCAAATGCTGCTGGAGGTTGCTTCCCACCACCTGCAGGAAACCAGCCGCTATCTGAATGAAGCGTTGCTGCAGCGCGCAGTGGCCGCATTATCCGGCGCCAAGCATATTTACATCTATAGCCCCGGCCCCTGCGTTGGTCTTGCTGAGCTGATGGCCTACCGGATGGCCAGGTACGGGCTGAGCCTGAAGCGGATGGCGCCAAGCGGCCACGAGCTGATGGAAACCCTGATGCATGCCGGCAAAAAAGATGTCGTGCTGGTGTTCGGTTTTGTCCAGCTTTTGCCGGAAACGGAGGTGATTCTAGACTATGCGCGCGAAGCAGGCTATCTCGTCATCCTGATTACCGACAGGCTGGTCTATCCCCGTTCACAGGACGCCGATATTGTGCTCTACGCGGGGCGCGGCGAGGTGTGGGAATTTCATTCGATGGTCGGACCGACTTATATCATCGAGAACCTGATTCTCGGCGTGGGTCTGCTCAATAAAGACAGCAGTCTGCGCAAGCTCGAGAAGCTTCAGAAGCTGCGGGCACAGTATGGTAGTAAGCTCCCCCGGAGCTGATCACGATTACAGCAAAAAGACGCCTTACGCAGGGCTTCCCGTCCCGTCATAGGCGTCTTTTTATACAATCAGCTATATCTCACCATCCAACTTATGGTCGTTTACAGTTCCAATGACTCTCCATATTCCAGCGCAATTCCTTTAATCCCTTCCTTGCCCAGGGCGTCAACAAAGCTGGCCACATCCTGGCGGATTGGCGGGAAAGTGTTGTAATGAACAGGGAGCACCTGCTTGGCGTTTAGCCATTTAGCAGCAATCAGCGCATGCTCCGGCCCCATCGTGAAATGACCCCCCATCGGGAGAATGGCCAGGTCGATGTTATACAGCTCGCCGAACATTTTCATGTCACTGAACAGCCCGGTGTCGCCCGCATGCAGAACGGTCTTCCCTTCCGCTTCAATAATAAAACCGGCAGGCATGCCGCCGTAAAGGATCTGCTGCTGATCATCCAGGGTAATACCGCTGGTGTGGAACGCATGAATCATCGTCGCCTTAGCGAAGCCGAGATCCACCGTCCCCCCGATGTTCATCCCGATCGTCTGCGCACCCTTCCATCCGATATAGGCAGCCAACTCTACAGTAGCAACCACCGGAACATTATTACTGATCGCAATTAGCGCAGCATCCAGAATATGATCCATATGCGAGTGGGTCAGAAGAACCGCATCCGTCTTGATGTCCTCAGGCTTCGTTACCGCAGCCGGGTTACCGCTAATAAAGGGATCGATAATCAGCGACTTGCCGCCAACCTCAATCTGTACACAGGAATGGCCGTGAAAAATGATCTTCATTCGTTATCTCTCCCTTTCTTCTAAGTAGATTGAACTAGTGATTCTTCTATTTTGGATTAGCCGTGACTCCAGAGAATGTTTGGACTTCCGGCCGCTGTTGTCTTCCAATTTCTTATTTTTAACCGCTTTTAGCAGTAGAAATTTGAAGACAAAGGCGGACGTTACCGCTCCTACAGTTCCAAAATTCCCTTCCGCACTTCTCCAAAACGAGTATTTTCCTGTTCAATCAATATGGACTTACCGTGCAAAGGTATAAAGTTTACGTTACAATGACAGGGTGAGTATTGTGATATCCGTTGCAGTCCTTGAAACATCAATACTGGCCCCTAACAATATACTCATTTTAATCACGTACGTATATTTTTATAATATATTCATCATCACTACCTGTCAAGAGAGGCGTGAGGACTGTTGCTGTCCGTTGAGAAAACCATGCTCTTCCTGCTGTCCCGTGTGGACCAGATGGGCGCCCAGCAATTCGTGGAAATCTACGAACAAAGAGGGTACACCTCTACCTATATCCGAAACAGCTTGTCCCGCCTGAAAAAAGAGGGCTACATCGCCTCACCATCCCGTTCTTTATACCAAATCACGGATAACGGACGCTCCTCCATCAAATCCATTAACAGCAAACCTGCCCGTTATCATCAAAAGTGGGACCACACCTGGGATGTCGTCATGCTGGAAGTGCCTGAGCACGAACGTAAAAAACGCGATGCCTTCCGTACGACGATTCTGCAGCTTGGCTTCGGTCTGCTATATAATAGTGTCTACATCTCTCCGTGGAATTATCGCCAGGAAGTAGCCGGGTATATTCAGAGTCTGGAGCTTACAGGCAATGTCTCGATTATTCGAGGAGAGTTCGCAGAGGGTTCGATCACCCCGGCCAAAGCCTGGACCATCTGGCAGCTCGACAAGGTGGAAGCGGTGTATCAGGACAAATGGAGCTGGTCACAGACGGAGTTCGCGCCCCTTGTAGAGGAGGCTGTCCGCGACGGGCAGGCTTTACGCCTGTTTCTGCTGTATCTGCAAATCGGCGAAGTGCTTAGCGGCTTATTTATGGTTGATCCTTCGCTGCCGGATGAACTGCTGCCTGCGGACTGGTCCGGTAAAACCGTACTCGCAGAGCTTCAGTCGCAATCGCGCAGACTCGCCGAGGCGATTCCCCGTGATTCCTTCTATGCGCTGTTCACTTGAGCATTTCTATACCAGTTATCTCCATACACAAGATAAAAAGGGGCAGCCTATCTCAGGCTGTCCCTTCTATATATATTCTAGTCTTGCCGCATCCCCGTAGCCAGCAGCTCCTTAACAGCTTCGAGACTGCTAAGCGGCGCACGGCAGGCAAAATTCCGGCATTCATACGCCGTTGCCCGGCCATCCACCGCCGGTTTATCGGCCAGATGCGGCAGCAGATGATGCAAAACATCCCCCTCACTGCCGGACCAGTTGACAATCAGCGAGGCATCCGGCAGGTAAGACTGCTGAACCTGAGCCAGCATTCCATGCAGCGCCGGATCCTCCGGCTTCCCGGACAGCACCCATTCACGGCCGCCGGAGATCAGCGCCAGATGTGCCTGCAGATACATCGCGTAACCCGGCGGATATTCTGCTGCCGCAGAGGCCAGTACCTGAGCGGTTCGTTCAGCAACAGCCTTCAGCTCCACATCCTGCGAGATCACCGACAGCTTCAGCAGCTGCTTCGCCGCCACCGAATTCCCGGACGGAAGCGCTCCGTCATACAATTCCTTGGAGCGGATCGGCAGCTCTTCACCGTCACGGCCGGTGAAGAAGAAGCCGCCGCCTTCCTCATCGATGAACAGCGCAAGCAGCCCATCCTTAAGCTGCAAAGCCCGCTCCAGGTGCACGGCTTGACCTGTAGCTTCATAGAGCTCGGTCAATCCCCAGATCATAAAGGCATAATCGTCCACATATGCCGGAATCGCCGATTCCCCGTCACGGTAGCGGGCCAGCAGCCGACCATCCTCACGGCGGCGGAGGTTGTCCCAGATGAAGTCTGCCGCCGCTACCGCTGCTCTGGCATACTCCGGTTTCTGGAGCGCTTTGGCCCCTTTGGCCAGCGCCGCGATCATCAGGCCGTTCCAGGAGGTCAGCACTTTATCATCCTTGGACGGATGAATCCGCTGTTCCCGGTAAGCGAATAGCTTCTCACGCCATTCCTCCATCCGCGTCTTCAGGCCAAGCGGATTCATACCCGTACGTTCAGCCATATCCTCCGGCAGCTCTTGCAGCAGATTCGGAATATTGGCTCCCTCAAAGTTGCCTTCCGGTGTAATTCCGTACACATGGCAGTAGGAATGCATATCCTCCAGACCCAGCGCTTCCTCAATCTGTTCGCGGGTGAAGACATAGAACTTCCCTTCCACCCCTTCAGAATCTGCATCCTCCGCTGAGTAAAATGCACCCTCGGGTGAAGTCATATCCCGCCGTACATACGTAAAGATCTGCTCGGCAATCTCCGCATACAGCGGCTTCCCGGTAATCTGGTAGGCCTCCAGATAGGCGATGGTCAGCAGCGCGTTATCATAGAGCATTTTCTCAAAATGCGGCACCAGCCACTCCCGGTCTGTGGAGTATCGGGAGAACCCGAACCCTACGTGGTCATACATCCCGCCACGGTACATCGCATCCAGCGTTTTCTCCACCATCCGCAGCGCTTCCGGCTGCTGGTAAGCTTGGCTGTACGCCAGCAGGAACGACAGATTATGCGGTGAAGGGAACTTCGGCGCATTGCCGAACCCGCCGTATTCCTCGTCGAACTGGCGTCTGTACAGCTCATAGGCTTCATGCAGCAGCTCTTCGCCCGGTACAGCACCGCCGCTTGCACCGGCAAGCTGCGCATTATTGCGGTCCAGCGACTGGAGATCTGCCAGCAGCTCGTCACCGAGCTTACTCAGCGCATCGCCATCCTGCTCCCACTTCTTATGAATCTGCTCCAGCACATCCATCAGCCCGATTCGCCCGAACATCTGCCGTTTCGGAAAATACGTCCCCGCATAAAACGGCTTCTTGTCCGGCGTCAGCAGCACCGTCAGCGGCCACCCGCCGCTCCCGGTCAGCGCCTGACACACCGACATATACAGCGCATCAATATCCGGCCGCTCCTCGCGGTCGACCTTGATCGCAATGTAGTTATCATTAAGCAGCTGCGCGACCTCTGCATCTTCGAAGGATTCGCGCTCCATTACGTGACACCAATGACATGTACGTGTGAATCAACAACTAGCTATACCCAATAGAAAGGAAGACAGGCTTGTTGTCGCGCTTCGCGACTTCAAAAGCCTCGTCCGACCAAGGGAACCAGTTCACCGGATTATGTGCGTGTTGCAGCAAGTACGGTGACTTTTCCTTGGCTAATCTATTGGGTACTTTTTGAGTTGTCATGGGGCATCACCTCGTTTCGTGTTGGATTTGGGTAAAGTTATGCTTAGGGTTAGTTTACCCAAAAAGGTGGGGTAAGGCACAAATTTATCAGTCGCATGATTAGTCACTAAGCATTTACTTAATAATATTCCTGAAAAATCTAACGAGCTGATGTAGAATTATCTTATTGTTGTCTTATCCATTCTTCATATGATTCGATATCCAGATGAATATTCTGCGTTGCAGCGCATAATCCTTTAATATCGTGCACCCATCTGTAATTTTTAGCTTTTTCTTGATATGCTCCACCTAGGTTTTCCCATGCAAAAGTCGGATGAAATTCTGAATATAGTTCAATTCCAGTCAAAATCAATACATCAGAATTTAAGCGTCTCTCTTTTCTCTCGCGACGTAATTCATATATCATTTCACTTATCAATAGCTTCTCATTATCATTTAGTTTAGGTTTCATTGTTGAAAACACTATAATTGCTTTAGGAAATTCTCTAGCAAGTTCTCTCATTCTAGATATATCATTTTTTTCAAATAAATTATGAGTTTTACATTCGCAGAATAAAAGATCTGATCTAGACTTATCATCAAACTTATTCATTTTAAAGTGCAGGGCTAGATCAAACTCTATTTTTTTGTTATTTTTTGATGCAGTAGAACTTAATAATGTTGTAGTTGTCCCATCAAGTATCTGAGCGAAAAATCGGTATGTTAGCAACACACAATATACTCCATAAGCACTATTTGGCAAGCTAAAGGGACCGAACGATTTGTAGGCCCACTTAATTAGCTTGGTATTATAGGAAGGCATTTCATATTCACTTAAGCACTTCCCACAGTTCAAAGAATAATTATTTTTATCCAATGAATCCCAATTATAATGAGTACATACAGGACATTGGGTTCGAATACCCAGTTTTATCATCTTTGTTTTTAACAGTGTATTAATAAATCCATCTGCATATTTCTTCGCATTTCCATCCATTATTATATTTATTTCTTTTCTGAATTCTTCGTCAGTAATCCAATCTCTTTTGCTTATATTCAGTAACAATTGAACTAATTTTTCCTGTGAAATAATAGATAAATGTTGGGGTCCACCCAAATGTCTCATCATCTGTTCAGCAATTCGTCCAGAATTAGATAATGCTGTTTCCCATCCATTTAATTGCATCCAGTATCCAAATGTATCCTTTGCATTTGGAATAGAGAACCTAATAGTATCAGTATAATCACAAAAATAAGACAAACCTCTCCTTGAAATTTTCCAATTATTTATCTCAGTGTTATTTAATATCCGAATTAATTTATTATCACCCTCAGGTATAATTTCACTAAGTAGCTCCGTTTGGTTATATACACTCCAATTTAGTTCATTTACATACATTGGTTTAAAAGAATCTATGTGAAAATCAGGTCTCAGCACCTTAATTTCAAGTCTTTTTTCTCCTTGAATACTAATTCTTTCAGATCTGCTTGTTATCTCGCAACAAATTGCATCATCAGAAAAAAGCACATCTTCTATCCATAATCTTGGAAACCATTCTCTTATAACATAACTATGGTTATAACCCTCTTTTTGCTTCAAGAAACTAATTTGTTTTAAAAACATACTTAGCTCTTCTTCACTTGTTTGTCTACTCTTTTGTATCGTTGTATTATGATAAATTTCGGAATTCGACTTCAATGGAAAAAAGCTAGATTCAATGAAATGTTGTACTATTTCCAAGCTGGATTCGTTTATGAATATTTGTTTTGGCACTGGGAGAATATTTAACCCAAGGGCACGAAGATTCCAAAAATCGATAATATCGACTGGACTACTAGCATCCATAAAAAAAATATAGCTACAGTGGTGATCGTTTCGTCTAGATATATTAAGAAACTTTGATGTGATTCTTCGTAGAAACAAAATATCTGGTTCTAAGTATTCTGTAAAATTCTCCAAAGAACAAGGAGCCTTTTTAACATTATAAAGCTCTACAAATGATCTCAAGTAATTATCATTTAATTGAGCCTGAAGAGAACCAAATACGCTTGATAAGAAAAGTTCAAATTCTCCTTGAAAAATCGGATGAACAATTTGAAGCTGTTCCCTTCTTTGGTACTTTAATTCTTGTTCACAAAATACATCTAGTATATGAAAAACGCTTGTACCATAATTTTTATTATTTTCAATGTTTTCTAAATCCATTATAGACTCAATACTAATTAATTTCTCATGCAGGTAAGTCTCACTAAGATCAACTTTAGAAAGATTAACTATGTAGTCTGGATCAAAATTAAAAACATACCCCTCAATCATTTCCATGTCAGTTGACGATATTTTGCCGTTTCCATCTGAGAATGCAGGAATTATTGGATTATATGTACCTCCCCACAAATACGAATTAATATAAATAGCTGTTTCCAATGATTGTGTGTCATATGGTTCAATGATTATTGCAAACTTTAATGGTCTAAGCTTAACAGACAAGGTACCGTTAATCATTGCATCTGCCTCTTTTCAATTTCATTAATTTCTTCGAGAAATTATAATGCTACCGATTTAAAGCGCATTGCCTCAAAGTAAATGTTTTCTATACAAAATCACGTTTATCTTTGATATATTCATTTTGTGCTTTCCAACCATTAAATTTTCATTGAATAAATTGCCATAATGAATAAAAAATTTTTCTTTTGCAGTTTAGTAAATCTATTTTGAACATCGACTTTTTTACAGAATACATATATCCACCTATTTTCTCATATTATTCCTTATAATTATACGATTAAGCGGCTATACCTAATAGATTTATTTCTAAAAACCGCAACCTTGTAGCTCAATCTCCTGCAAAATGTTTGGGTCTACCTTAATGATCCGCTCATATAAAGTATTAAAAAACTCTTCGTCCAACACCTTCCACTACTGCTCATATTTGCTGCCACCCTTATAATGGTGATAACATAACGCCCTCCAGTATTGATCTTGTTTCTTACTCTTGCCCACTCTGAACTGCATTCTACAGCCACATTTCTCACAGTAGAGTAGTCCCGACAGTGGCATCAGCCTGTTCTTCACAAAACGCTCTACGATGGCATCATGTTCTTCCTGTGTCTTCAACTTCTCATGCGTTCCCATGACCTTAATTCGTTCCTCTTCAGGATACGACGCAGTTAAATTGTCTGTGATACCGCGTAAACAAAGGCTCTTTACATCTGGTTTTGGGACTGTAGGGGATTACCTTGCTACTCTAAAAACGTGTACAAGGGCAGAACAAAAAGAACAAAGCAATAATAGCCTTGTCCTATGGGGGAGCGTGTCTAATCCGGTTACTCACGGCGTTGTGCCGTATTTAGTCCGCTTTGTAGTTTGCTTATTGACATGATTAAATTACAGCTTCAACCACAAAGCGGGACGGACACCGCCTGTACACTTGCCGTCACTGATGTTGCCTTTCAATATATTGTTGCCTTGGATACCTATATTACCGTCACCGTGGATGTACACGGCTTTTACATTAACGCGGCCGGGCGACCGAAGCCACCACCACCAAATCCCCCCTTTATTAGCCTCAAGTTTTGCTATTCGCTTGCTGTTGTTCTCATCTTTTCTTTCAAACCAATATCTTTGATTTTTCCCCCGGTTGTGCAGCTTGGAACGGCTATCACCGAAATATGTACACACTTCCTCAAGGCTTAATAAAAATACGCTGTCTTGCGTATCCGCTCCGCCTTCTGAACCATACCACTGATTGTCAGGATTTTTATTAATTACCGGAATTATTTTTGATTTATCAGTTGCGTTGAATTGATCGTAAAATTCACCATTGAGATATTTTCTTAACGCGCAGTCCGCCCAAGTGATATCTTTATAAGCAACATGGTAAGCCTGTTGTTCTATAATATCTTCGGTTATTATCAAAGCCGTATTGTTTTGAATGTCAAGCACACGCCAATTATAACCGCCGAATGATAATGATGAGCCGATTTTAATATCCTCCATTTAGCCCTTCTCCTTAATCGGAAACAATAAATCAAGCTGTAAATCCTCCATTTTACCGCCTTTTTGAACATAATTATAAAAATTCAATGTTTCTTCAAATCCTTGTCCTGCAACCGTTTCTGGTGATGTCCAGCGGGGGGAATTCCAGTCATTATCATATTTATTGCTTTCGTTAACCCATTCCCCTAAAAAACGCCAGTCCTCAAAGTCCCACGTTCTCAACACATGTGCCGCATATAACCCGCCTTCAAACGTTCGTTTAACTAATGGTGCGGGGATCTCTATGTCGTCCGGAATGGATACCCACACCTCATATACATGCGAAGGTTCTCCGAGTGTCGCTGCCCCCTTAGAGCAGTCAAAACCAAAACTCCGGGCATCGGGTTTGATTGTTAGCAATCCGCTTTCCATTACAAATCGCGTTATCATTTCACCCGCTTTTCCTTCGCAGCCTTCTCCCGTTGCGTAAGCAGCTGCCACAGTCATGGGCGGCAGATATACAATCCGAACATCTTTGTCAGCCAGTTTGTTTAAATTTTCATTTGCCTTGTTTAAATCGTCCATTGACTTTTCCTCCTTGAAGTTAATTTTAGAGACAGTCAAGGAATCCACAACCTCGAGTAAACTTGCATCGTCAGGTAGCGCGAAATTAGTACCTCGGAGATTAAGATATTCGACAAAGGCTTTGATAACACTGCGAATGGTGGAGAGCGCGGTGATTTCGTCCTCAATCTCTGCAAGGTTACGCTCAAAGGCTTCGATTGCAACGCGCGCTTCCGCGCTTTGCAGAACCTCCGCAATCTGTTTGAGCGGTATCCGCAGTTTACGCAGAACGATAATCTGACGCAGCCGTGTGATGGCTTCTGCATCGTAAGCGCGGTATGCGGACTCTTCCCTTTTCACAGGAGTAATCAACCCGATTTGCTCGTAATACCTAAGTGTACGGGTTGAGATTGAAAAATGCTTTGACACTTGACTGATGGTTTGCAGTTCGATGACTATCCCTCCTTCTGAGAGTAAATATACAGGTTTACGCGACGTTAAGGTCAAGAGAATTCTCAACTCATCCGGTCTGTTAATTCTAGTGTAGTAACCGATCCCGACATTCTTCTCGTTCTTGTCTACTTTGAATGTTACATATAAGCATAAATATGTTAATACCAACATTCAATCCCTTTTCTCGAATATACCTCTTGCCTCCAAATCAAAAAAACTCCTGCTAAAACTCAGCAGAAGTAAAGTCAGTCCGTGCGGTGCAAAGTCTATTTCCTTACATATTATAAGATAAAACCTGCGGTGAAAGGAAATTTAAACCATGGAATATTTCGACATGCTGGCTAAATTAGGGATTGGTAACGCCCATCCTGGAGGATTCTCTGCAACGTTAAAGCAATTCGAACAATATCCCCTACCCGCTAAATCCAGAATTCTAGAAGTGGGGTGCGGCACAGGCAGAACATCTTGTTATTTGGCAGCTCAGGGACATGATGTAGTAGGGATAGATATCCGTCCGGATATGATTGCAAAAGCCAAAATGCGGGCTGAAACAGAGAATCTATCATTGAAATTCCTGGAGGGAGATGCCACTTCACTGCCTTTTCCTGACGAATCATTTGATGTCATTCTGGTTGAATCTGTATCCATATTCACGGACACCGGAAAGGCATTATCCGAATACTACAGAGTTTTGCGGTCTGGAGGCCAACTTTTTGACAGGGAAATGATCCAACGAAAACCCATGCCCCCTGAAATCAGTCAAGAAATTACTGAATTTTATCACGTCGATAAGCTATGGGACATTAAGGATTGGTCAGCCTTAGTACAAACAATAGGATTTATTCGTTCACAGATAGAGGGCCCCTTCATGTTTCCTAAATCAAGTGTGGATCTGTTTGAGCAACCGGATGATCATCAACAAATCGATGCAGGTTCCTTTCTCAACCACTCCATGTGGGAAGTAATCCGTAAGTACAACAGTATAATGGACAGTTATGAAGAATTTATCGGATATATTCTTGTGATTGGAACTAAATAAATCGCTCACCATCCTACAAAAAAAGAACAAGAGCCTAACAGTATAGGCTCATGTTCTTGCTAATACGCTTTACTGGTCTTGGTACTAAACAAAGAAACCAGCAGACAAAATGATTACCAGCAAAATATAAAGAACCAGAATTGCAGCAGTGGAAGTATAGCCAACGTTACAAACTTCAGGACATCCCATTGATTTCCCCTCCTCTTTGCTTTCTAACACATGATATGCGCCTTCCTATCTGAGTGTATGGATTATAACCCAATTACATGGAGGAATATAAATGTCTAATTGTAACCGGCAAATGATTAACCTTGGAACTCCGTTCCAATATTCAAACCCAATATACCGAGAGCGGGGGTATGGTAGCTTGACTCTTTACAGAACCATCACTTTGTTGGATTTTAAGCAGGCCGATGTAAATGGGGACAAAACGATAGATAACATTTATTTATACGGTAATAAACCAGATGGAACTGGAGACTTTGCTGATCAAATCACACTTGTGATCCAAGATGGGCATTCTAACCAAACTACAACGGTATATCTTCAATACAATGCAGGATATAATGCCAGACTTTTTCTGGGGGATTTTTCTAAGGATGGCGTAGCGGACATTTTAATAAGTATTGATTCCGGAGGAAGCGGAGGTTATGGCATATTTTATATGTACTCCTTTAAGGATAACAATCTGCAGGAGATATTTAATATTGAAAAATACAACACTATATATAAATTTAATGTGAATTATGAGGATTTTTACAAGGTAAGCGTAGGGAGTCCCCAACTTAACGTGCTATTCACTATTGACATTAGCTACAAGGGTAACGAATATTTATCACAATATTACAACGAAGATGGCAAACTAAAACAACCCGTAAAAGGTGAGGTTCTTGCTATAGGTGCGTTATACCCCATTGTTACAAACGTAAAAAGTAATAGCTATGATTTACTTGCTGTGCAACGTATTACCGGCACAACTAATTCGGATACATTAGGGTACGTAGAAAACCTTTTGACATGGGGTGGCAGCGGATTTATTTCATCAAGATTGTCCGTAGCCATCCTCGGCTCTAATTTAATTTCCCATTACTGAGCAATTTTATCGTTTGCCGTTCACCTATATGTATTTAAGCACAAAGTGGGATTTAACCATTAGATATACATCAGTTTATAAAAACTAACCACACCTAACAATGGTGTGGTTTTGTTGGGATATTCTAAAATCATTCATCATTCTGATATGTAAGCAACCTTCTTAGTGTTACTTTCAGTGTTTCTTACTTAATGTATTTAATTAGACTTACTCGCGTTATTTCATCCCAAATAGGCCCACGTCTTACTTCTTTGTATCCTAACTTTAGGTTTAGATCAATTACATGCTGATTACTTTCCTCAGTATGGGTATATACCAGGTTTACTCTATGTCTTCTTGCTTCATCTTCAACAAATCTCTTTAATTGCGTTCCATATCCATGTCTACGGTAACCAGGATCAATCCATAATTGAAAAATCTCCAGAAACCTTCCATCTTCCTGAAAAATTTCTCGATCAAGTTCATGATAAATTGTCTTCCATGGATATTCCTTATCCTTGCAAGATATACAATACATAATAGTACCTATTCTTTGTTTCGTTTCTATGTTCTCTATTGTACTGCGGGGATTTATATAATGTCATATTCTCGAAACTTCGTGAAATTACCAGCCCCTCTCTATTTTCAGAACATGATTAAGTAATATGCAATGATTTGGATTGTTTCGGCAAGCGATAAGTGGGTAAATAAAATTGAAGTCTCATTCATTTAATATTCTAATAATATTCAAATTTATCAATATTGATATGACCTTCAATTAGGAGGTCTATTTTTTCATGAAAACATTACGCACCCAATGGAGGCCGCCATGCATCGCGTTAATCTAAACCAGAATCAATTCTACCAACAAGTGTTTGATCATGCTTCATTTGGGATCGCACTTATTACACCAGACGGTATGATTTTGTCCGTAAACTCCGCCATGGAACGAATTTTTGGCTATTCAAAAGCAGAGTTTGACGGTATGAGGTTAGAAGACCTCTCCCACGATAAGGATAATATTAGAAATATTAACGATCTAAAGGCACTCATGGGTGATAAAACGGAAGTACAGCTCGAAAAGCCGTTTCTCACAAGAATGGGTGATGACATGTGGGGACTGCTCTCCCTCAAGCTTTTCACCGATGAGATGAACCAACCGGCGTATTACATCTGCCAAATCATTGAAATCACGAAGCAAAAGGAATCTGAGCAACGCCTTCAGGAATCCGTAGAGCGGTACACATCACTTAAAAAATACAACCATGACAGCGTCATCTCCTTTGGCCTAAACGGCCGGATTATTAACGCCAACAGTATGGCGGAAAAGATAACAGGCTACTCCATCGAGGCCGAACTGATCGGTATGGAGCTTGCAGAGCTAATCGGGCAGGAGAATGTCCATAACATTCTGGATCGGGCGCTGTACGATAATTCGGTTGAACAGCACATAAACACACTTATCGCCAAAGACGGCGAAGTTATCGAAGTGCTTACCAGTATTGCACCAATTTTTGTGAACAATCAAAATATCGGATTCTATCTCATATGCAAGGACATCTCCGAGCAGAAACAGTTGTTGCTTGCGAAGGAGACCGCTGAATCCACGAACAAAGCTAAAAGTGAGTTTCTAGCCATGATGAGCCATGAAATTCGCACCCCTATGAACGGCGTCGTCGGTATGACGGATATTCTGCTTGACCATACGGAGCTTAGTGAAGAACAACGGGGCTATGTGGAGATTATCCGTAAAAGCGGGGATACTCTGCTCAATATTATCAACGACATCCTTGATCTCTCCAAGATTGAGGCAGGACGAACAGAGCTGCAAGAAGATACATTTGAACTGCGCAAATGCATTGATGAGAGCTTCGCTGTCATTTCCCTGAGAGCCGAGCAACATCACTTGGAGCTCTCCAGCACGATAAATCACGGTGTTCCTGACTACATTTACGGTGACGCCGAACGTTTAAAGCAAGTACTCATAAACCTGCTCGGCAATGCCGTAAAATTCACGTCCAAGGGAAGTATTTCGGTAAAGGTAAAGCTTGGAGAGCAGGATCCCTCCCTGCTGGTATTTACAGTAACCGATACGGGTATTGGGATTGAACCATCGCAGCTTAACGAAATATTCGAACCGTTTGCACAGATTGACAGTTTTATGGCCCGCAGGCATGAAGGCACTGGCCTTGGGCTGGCCATCAGCCGCCGAATTATAGAGTTGATGGGCGGTGAGATTTACGCGGAGAGTGACGGTAAGAGTGGCTCGTCTTTTACTTTCACAATCAGGCTCAAGAAAACAGTCGCACCTCAGACACAAGAGAATCACCTGCAAAAGCGTCAACCGGTACGAGAAGCGAGCATTTTGATTGCTGAAGATAACCATATCAACCAGCTAGTGTTGACCAAAACACTTGAGAAAATGGGGCACAAGATTACTACCGTCACGAACGGCATAGACGCAGTTCAAGCAGCGCAGAGCAAGCGGTTTGATCTCATTTTAATGGATTTGCACATGCCGATTATGAACGGCTTCGATGCAATGAAGTTGATTAAAGAGGAACACAAGGAGAACAGCCCGCCCATCATTGCCGTCACAGCCAATGCTTTGAAGGGTGACCGGGAAAAGTGCCTTACAGAAGGAATGGATGAATATATTAGTAAGCCCATAAAGCGTGACGTTGTCCAAAGGCTATTAAACCAGTTTGTAATGTAAAACGACCATTTTGACCGATCGCGTTCTGTAACGCCACATCCATCGTCCAAAAAGTTGTTTTTCCAAATTGTCCTGTTATATACTGGATATGGTTCTGTGTGAGGTTTGTCACAACAATAGATCATTACAGAAACGGAGTGAACACATGATTCATAAACGATGGAATATTGGTAAGCTGATTCTTTTGACGACTGCACTGGCCTGGGTGCTGGGGGCGTGTTCTGCCAAAGATTCCACCGCATCTGAAGAACCGGAGAATCAAGCAGCAGCCGTTCAGGTGGAGGAAACAGAGAGACCGGAATACTTGCCAAAGGACTTTCCACTCCCGGATGATGCTGAAGTAACCACTTCCCACTCGGAGCAAAACGACGGCAAAAAGTCGGTTCTTTTAATTTTTAGATCCCAAGAAAAGCTCGACAAGCTGGCAGAAACTTATAAACAGTACTTTCAGGATCAAGGGGTCAAAGACACAGCAGAGACCATTGACGAGAAAAACCTCATCCTTCAAGGGGATACAGTTACGGAAAGCTGGTCACTGATCGGTGGTACGTTGTCCTCGCAGGAAGACACTGTGGAGCTGACCTTAACCTGGTCTGAGTTGTAATTTGTTAGAGAGTACTATGAAGCGATCTTGACAAAGGGCTGTTAAACAGCTCTTGTCAAGATCGCTTTTTTTGGGAATGGCGGAAATAATGGATTCAGCTGTAAACGCTAAAGGAATGACAGCCGTCCGCCCATTTGCCGGATATGGTTCTCATCAGCCCACAAAATAAAATAGTTGTAGAACGTTTCTCCGATCTGGATTAGGCGGGGGTATCTCACAATGAGGGCGGCCTGCTGGTTCATCTCCGCGGGTTGGTCATCCGACGGAAAAATGAAGCAAGCTTCTTGGTTTTGGATCGTCATCATGACAATCTTGGGAGAGGAGCCATAAGGCATCAATGGATGAAAAGCTTCGGAGCTGCATACATCGGCAATCCGGTCGCCTGCTGAAATCGCAGATACCTGAAAAAAACCGTCTGGCCCCTCGTACCTCTCTTTGCTGACCCGGTGCCAGTATGCAGGATATGGGAAGGATACCCGGTACACGGAGTTTGTGTATATGGCTTCCGGAATCCTTCTGACACGGGGAGACCACTGCAGGGCTGTAATCCGGCCGCCGTTGAGGATATTCACCGGTATCTGCTTCCTGAGATCGACTATCCAGAGCTGACTTGCGCTTTCTACATCTGAGCATCCCGATAAATACGCGATCCTGTCACCGCCCGGCGACCAGCTGACGGGAGTGGCGAAACAACTGGAGGCCGAGAGTGTCCTTTGATTCTTACCGGTTCGGCTGTCGATTTGAATGAGAGAATAATAATTCGGCTGCTGGTAGGCGGTTGCACTGTAGGCGATGCTCCGGGAGTCAGGGGACCAAACCGGAAAATAATTTTTGGCGAGCATTCCGCCTTCCAGTGTATAGATGGTGCCGGTGGCCAGATCCACCGTCGAAATAATAGAGATGCTTGCACCGGGGAATGTATAAAGTGCAAATGTTCCGTCCGGGGAAATCCGAACGTTATGGAGCGGTCCGTCCGTATTGTGCGTGATTTGTCTCCGGTTTGTGCCGTCGATCCCGATGCGGAAGAGCTGGGTATTGCCGCTGGAATCCGGAGCCGAGAACAGAAGCTCTCTACCCGAAGGGAACCACTGGACATCGCCGGCGCCTGGCTCCGTGATGGTATAGCTGTTATGAGAGAACGTATTATAGATGATGATTCTCCCGTTTTTGACATACGCGAGAAACCGGCTGTCCGGGGACCAGTCCAACAATGTGTAGGGTTCAATTTGGTCAATCCGGGCAACGGCTAGCGTAACGGTATCAAGCACGTGGATCACGTTGTTAGTGCCGATGAAAGCAATTCTCCTGCTGTCCGGAGACCAATAGGGAACGGAATACTCCGCACCAAGCCCCTGTGTAGTTTGAATATTGAATCCATCCTGCGGCCGGTGCAGCCAAATGTCGAACGCTCCGCCACGGTCCGACGTGTAGGCGATCCATCCTTGAACGGGATTATGAGAAACAGCTTGCACAGCCAACATCCTCTCCTGAATCATTTATACTTCAAATGTATTCAGTGGGGGGCGTTTAGGCGACAGCCCGGGACTACCGGTTTAATACTGCCTCCGGCATCAAAAGCATGGGCGTATTGCAGTAAGTATGGTATTGACTCTTCACACCATGTTAAGCCCTGATGTTACTATAGTAGGCAGTGTTTCTATCGTGACATTACCCGCTACAGCTCTCGAAATCATACAAGACTTCTCTGCCATATGTGCCAGCCGTTCGGCTTTCGTCAGTTCTGCTTCAGTTGCATCCGCTTTGAGTACAATCCGGGGTTTGTGCATGATCCGTTCGTACGTAAACACGTTATTTGTAACATCCACAATCGCTTCAGACTCCATAGTCAAATCCTGAGGTGTAATATCGGAACGCTCAAGCATCGCTGCCAGCGTAATCAGATAACAGGTCGATGCGGCCCCCAGAAGCATTTCGTCAGGATTGGTACCTGTTCCCGGCCCCCCCATCTCCTGCGGAATTGAAATTGTCGTTTTTAGCCCGCCTACATCAATATGCCCTTCACTGTTACGCCCGCCATTCCAAACTGCTTTTAGATGAAAAGGATGTTTCAATTCACTCATTCCTCCCGTTTCTCTCGGGTAGATACCCGGATACAATAAAGATTGTTCATTTCATCTTATCATAGTGCTTCTCCCGCAGTTCCAAACGTACCCTTTATTACACTTTATGAGTTTTAGTTTTTACCATGAACTAACGGCCCCTAAGCGCCGCCATTCTTTTCAGATTCAATATAATCGCCAACACACAGCTAATCGCCGCAAGTCCTATCCACGCAATAACAGAATACGACATCCACACGCTAATCATATAGTAATCGTAGTGAATAAGATAAGGCCAGATCAGTATCAACACCAGCAGCAGCAGTCTAATGATCAGATGGATGCCCGCTCCAACTCTTTTCCTGCGTCTTGACCGTTCATTGTGTAAGCTTGTTCCGGCCCCACTCATCAGTTTCAATGCCTTATGAATTACGCTAATGACTGCCAGTAGGACTAAGAACGAAAATACCCAATCCATTAAGATACTGCTATCATCATAGTTGA
This sequence comes from Paenibacillus tianjinensis, assembly GCF_017086365.1. Classification (NCBI taxonomy): domain Bacteria; kingdom Bacillati; phylum Bacillota; class Bacilli; order Caryophanales; family Paenibacillaceae; genus Paenibacillus; species Paenibacillus tianjinensis. Next base: position 3,766,580 of record NZ_CP070969.1, read on the forward strand.
AAGGTTTCATCGGATTTCCGTTCATGCTGCCGTATATGTTGTGTGCAATCAGGGACGGGGCGGTTGAATTCAGATTAGCCAGTACAAATACGGCTTCCTGCTGCTTCAGATCGATAATGACCTGTGAGGAAAAATTCGGATTCATTCCGGTGTGGCTGATCAGCCGCCTCTCTGGATCGTTATCCCACCCGTAGGCATAGTACAAATCTTCAGCTTCATATCCGGCAGTCTCCAAGTCAGCCTCATGAGATTGCTTTATCGCTTGTTTCAGATGATCCGGTACATCTCCCATTCCCAACTGGGCATTAAGCCAGTGCTCCAAATCCTTTAGATTCGTCACCAAATAACCTGCAGCCATATTCCCGTAATATCTCGGAGCATCATATTCTAAGCTTTTGCCAAAAAACACGCGGTAACCCTTACTAAGCTGATCCGGCTTCATTTCCTGGCCTGTTGAAAAATAACTGTCTGTCATGCCCAGCGGAATAAGTATATTCTGAGTTACAAAATCCTGATAGCTTGAACCTGTAACTTGTTCGATAATCATCGCCAGAATATCATAATTAATGGTTGCATATTGATAGTCTGTTCCCGGGTATGTATCCAAGGCAATGTCTGAAATCTTATGTATAGTTTGTGTAAGGGTGTCTGCTGTAGTCCCTTCAGGAATTAACTTTATCGTCCACGACGGAATTCCGCTTGTATGAGCCATCAGCTGGTTAATCGAGATCTCCGCTTTCCCCCCTCTATAGGTAGGGACAAATTCAGGAAGATATTCGGAGACATAATCGGAGTACGCTAGCTTTCCCTGTTCTTCCAGCAAAACAACAGCCAAAGCCGTAAACGCCTTAGTAGCCGATCCCAATTCAAAGAGTGTTTCACTGGTGACTTTCTGTTGCCCATCAACATCGGAATAACCGTATACCTTATAATCCGTCTTTCCTTGCTTGGATGTTACCATCGCTACGCCAGGAGTTGCTGTTTTGGCCATAATCGTCCGGACCATTTCATCGGCACTCCCATATTTCCCTGCTGTAAACAAAGTTCCAAGCTGATGCCAACAAACAACCGTAGGGATGATTACGATAAGCAATACAACACTGACCAGTATCGTCCTATTTCTTCTAAGTAATTTCTTCATAAGTTTTCTCCCCGTTATTAGTGTCAGTTCATATTCGCCTTCTTATCTAATAAGACGTTCCATTCGTTCACTTCCCTGCGGTTATACAAAAAAGCCCCCGGAGTTTCCCCCAGAGGCTTGGCCCTATCTATAAATTTATTGCACAAATATTTGTCACATTAAGCGAAGACATATTCCCCTTCACCCACGCGAATCATTTTTCCTTTTAGGGATGGTGAATCTGTTGTAAAAAGAACCTGTTTGAACTGGTTGTCATCCCCCTGCTCGAAATCAAAGGACTGATCTCCAATTTTAAGGCTGAAGAGATTAACCCCAGACTCTGTAACAGGCAATCCGAACAGCTCTCCCCAATGCTTAGCGGCAGCGGCAGGATCGGAAACTCTGAATACCGCGCTTACGATATCAACATTGCCCGCAGGATGGGCCTGGATGATACCGGATGACGTTAGGTGTTCCAGCCGTTCTTCATCGGTTCCGTTCCACTGAATGATGAACGGATAGACCAGTCCTTGGAAGTTTCCGTCAATGGTCATCATCCGCCACTCGATTAAATTGCCCTTATTATCCAGACGCCGGCCGTCAATGATGGGAGATAGGGATAGCCCTGCAGCCTTCAGTGAAGCTTCGACAGCTTCAATATCATCCGTCCGGAGCACCACTCTGCTTAAGACTTCATGCTCTGGAAGGACTGTTACGGCATCCCTCACTACAACATTGTGCTCAGTCGCTTGTGCTAATTCCAGGTTCTCGATGCCGAGGAACTCAAGATAGGTCAGCCCAAAGTAACTTAAAGCATTATAAGTTCCCCAAGCCTTATGAGATCCCCCCCGGAAAGCAACCAAGCCCTGTTCACCAAAGCTTTGCACCGGCTGATCCAGATCGTTGACATAGTGCACCAGATGATCCCATTTCAGTACTGCCATTATTTCTTCACTCCCAGCTCCGTGGTCCGCTTTACGGCCGCCAGCACACTTCTCTGCAGTCCGGCTGCGAAGTCACTGTTGTTCAGCTCGTACAACCCATGCATGCCTACACCACCGGGTGAATTGTTGATATCCAGCAGCTGTCTTGGATGCAGTCCGGTCTGCTGCAGCATGGCCACCGCTCCCAGCATATTCTCCAGCGCAACCTTCCATGCCTGTTCCCGCGGCAGTCCGGCGAGTACACCGGCATCCGTAAAGGATTCAATGAAATAATAGATATAGTTAGGTCCGGCCACACCGAAGCCGGTGAAGATATCAATGTAGGATTCCTCAAGATATTGTACTTTGCCGAAGCCGAGCAGGAAATCCTCCACTTGATCACGGGCAGCATGTGCATTCAAAGCCACACCGCTGTATCCATATCCTGTGTCTGTCAATGTATTAGGAATAACCCTGACAATCGGGCGTTCTGCTCCAAAATAATCCTCCAGCTGCACAAGCGTTACCCCCGCCACAATCGACACGATTGCGGCAGCCGGTGAAGCGAATTGCCGGACCCTTTGTCCGAGTGTAGCCAGATCATCCTGCGGCCGGACGGCAATAACGATCAGCTCTGCTGTAGAGAGGCCGTGCTCCTGCGGACTCTCTGTATCTACATTATATTTTGCCTTCAACAGCTGAAGACGTGCTTCGTTCACATCTGACACACTGATTTGACCGGCAGTCAGCGTCTCACCCGCAATACATGCGCGGATGATCGCTTCGGCCATCTGTCCTCCGCCAATGAAATGTATCCTGCTCTTCATCACTTAAGCTCACTTCCTTAACTTAGTTGTTCTTCCATGCTTCCGGCAGAATAAAACCATCATATTTGTCTTGTCCAAGAATGTACTCTTCGAATTCTTTGGATTCATAGGCGGCCTTGAGGTCTTTGGCCCACTCGGTATTTTCATCCTTTTTATTAATGGATACGATGATTCTGTGCTGCATCGGCGTATTTTCTATCTTGAGTGCATCCGTAATCTTTCTGTCTGGTGAATTCGCAATGTAATTCCCGTTCACAACACCATAATCAACATCCTGAAGGGAGACCAGAATTTGAGCGGGATCAAGCACTTTAATATCAATATTGTACTTATCCGGCTCCATGCTGCTAATGTTGAAATCCGCTACACCAGCTCCATCTTTAATTTTGATCCAGCCCAGTTCTTCCAGAATACGCAGCGCGCGCTCCTGGTTTACCGGATCATTAGGAACTGCTACAGTCGTACCGTCTTTTACATCGTCAAGCGTCGTATGATTTACGGAATAAAGGCCTTGCGGAGCACCTGGTACATATGCAATTCCGGTCATGTCTGCACCAATTTCTTTATTGATAGCCTCCATATAGGCTGTGCTTTGGAAAATGCTTGCGTCAATAGAGCCTTCCTTCATTGCCGGATTGACCTGCATGTTTTGCGAGAAGGTTTTAATATCTACGGTGTAGCCCTTTTTCTCCAGGATCGGCAGAATCGATTGACGGAATTGCTCCTCATAGGTACCAACACCAAATCCAACCGTAATTTTTTTCTTGTCTCCGGAGCTTCCTGCTTCATTATTATTGCCGCAAGCCGCCAGTACCGCCATTACACTAATCAACATCACTACCATTAACTTTTTCATTACCCTCATCCCCTATTCCAATACTTGGTTTTTAAATTGCTCTAACGCCTCATCTGTTACGTTTAACGGGATTGCACAGTTTGGCGACAGAATAAAAGGTTTGTCTTTCATGAATGCCAAAGCCTCTTGAGCCTGCTGCTTAATTTGCTCTATGTTGTTTACGGCAAACAATCCATGATCCACTCCGCCTACCTTGGTGGCTTTGAGATTGGCTGCAAGGCCCGGATTTCCTTCGGCTATCGTATCCCAGCTGATTCCGTCAATACGGTAATCATTAAATTTCTCAGGCTGGGCGTAGGCACCACAGGTATGTAAAATGTTTTTGCCATAGCTTGCGGCTTCCAGAACAATTGAATCATAGGGCCTGGAGAACTCATCAAACATCGCTTCATCAAATAATCCCGGATGTGCCGTTCCTGTTACCGCATAGAACAAACCGTCTGAACCGGCCTTCTGCAGCTCCTGCACATAATCGGCCAAGGTTAATGAAATCACATGTAACGCATGGTGTGCTGCCGCCCTATGCTCCTTGAACAAAGATTCCAAAGTAACAGGCTGCTCAATGCCGAACACCGTTTTGGTTACATAAGCAGAACGCCCTACAATAAACAGCAGCACCGTTAATGGCGAAAATACAGTTTGGATGAGCGGTGTGTCAGGTAACCCTTGACGGATTTTTTTAACCGCCTCTAAATGCTCCAGCAGTGATGCAGTCTGGGTTGCCTTTTTCACATCTAGATCCCACAGATTCTCGGCTGCAGGTATAACCGTCGTTGTCTGTCTGGGAAATACAGTCTGATAATCCGTAAAATCATACTGATTGCCCCAAGCTTCAGCTAAGTAGGTCGCTCTTGGATTAATTTTGACCCAGTCCCAATCATATTTTCTCGTAAAAGAAACCGTTGTTGCCGCCAAATCCTCTGCATTTTGTTCCTTGTCAATAAAATGACGCCATCCGCTGACAATCGGACGATCCGCCAGTTCTCCGGATAATAAGGCTTTAAACCGGTCTTGCTTACTCCATTCACTCATCTGCATGTCCCCCTTGTATGCGTAATAACTAGTAGCGGCGAATTTTTCTGGCCAGCGTGTTACCTAAAGATTGAATGCCTTGCACGAAAAAGATGAGAATAATGACGGTAGCTACCATTACTACGGTGTCAAACCGCTGGTATCCATAGACGATAGCCAAATCTCCAACGCCTCCTCCGCCTACCGTACCTGCCATGGCAGTTGCCCCGATCAACCCGATTGTAGCCGTAGTCAACGACAGGATTAAGGAACCGACCGCTTCCGGCAGCAAAAAGTACCAGATCACTTGGAACGGAGTAGCCCCCATCGCCTCGGCAGCTTCCAGAATTCCCGGATTCACTTCAAGCAGAGAGTTCTCTACCAACCGTCCGATATAAGGGGCAATATAGATAATCAGCGGTACGATTGCTGCGCTTGTCCCAATCGAAGTATGAACAATTAATCGGGTAAACGGAATAATCGCCACCAGCAAAATAATAAACGGCAGAGAGCGAACAATGTTAATCACCGGATTTAGTATGGAATAAAGGGCTCTGTTCTCCAAAACACCTCCCGGACGAGTGATTACGAGCAATATCCCGACGGGAATCCCGATTAGGGCACCTAGCAATAAGGAGAACCCCACCATTTGAATCGTTTCTAAGATCGCCCGGAAAAATTGTTCACCTGTTACTGTGGTCGAAAACATAAGATTCTACCTCCTCCACGCCTACTCCATTTCTCTTTAAGAAAGCTATAGCATTATTAATCTCTGTCTGGTCTCCATTTAATTGAATGATTACAGTACCCAGTGTCATTTCTTGAATCTCCGTCGTATTCGCAAACAGGATATTGACTTTTATATCGCTTGAACGGATCATCTCATACAGAATGGGCTCAGATGCACTTTCCCCGATAAAATTAAGCTTATAGAGCAGTTTTCCATGTTCCGCTTTGATTGATTTTTGGACGCTGGGAGTCAGGCTATTCTGAATGACAGTTTTCACAAAATTTTGCGTGGTTTCATGTTTAGGGTGACCGAATACATCCAGAACGCTTCCTTGTTCGATGATCCTTCCCTCTTCCATCACTGCCACCTTGTTACAAATCTCTTGGATGACAGACATTTCATGCGTAATGATCATCACCGTAATGTTGTATTCTGCATTGATCCTTTTCAGCAGCTGTAAAATCGATTGTGTTGTCTGTGGATCTAAGGCAGAGGTCGCCTCGTCACACAAAAGGATTGAGGGATTCGAGGCAAGCGCTCTGGCAATACCAACCCGCTGTTTCTGTCCGCCTGATAGTTCACTAGGATAACTTCCGGCCTTGTCGCTTAATCCGACGAATTCGAGCAGCTCCTCTACCCGCTTGCGGATTTCAGTCTTATTCTTTTTCAGCAAGACGAGAGGGATCGCAACATTATCAAATACTTTTTTAGATTCCAGGAGGTTAAAATGCTGAAATATCATGCCTATGTTCTTTTTCGCTGCCCGCAGCTCTCTGTCGTTATATTCGCCTAAGTCATGTCCGGCTACCAGAACCTGTCCTTTTGTCGGTCTTTCCAGATAATTAACTAAACGGATTAATGTGCTTTTCCCGGCACCGCTGTAGCCGATCACCCCGAAGATATCGCCTTTTTCAACCTTCAAGTTAATTCCCTTCAGAGCATCAATCTGCATCTCTTTGCGGGTGAATGTCTTGTACACATCCCTTAATTCAATCATGTTCATTCCCCTCAATCATACGTAAATTTAAGATTCAGGATTAAGCCTTCGTTTGCAGCTTCGCAAGGGCCTGCTCTGCCAATGCAGCAAAATATTTTGCAGCAGGCAGTATGGCTGCCTCATCCACATCGAATCGGGGGTGGTGCAACGCATACGCTGTACCTGTTCCGATATTGACAAACGCACCCGGTATCTGCTGCAGATAATAGGAGAAATCTTCTCCTCCCATTTGCGGCGCAATATCATGCACATCGTATCCTGCTTCTAAGGCGACCTCTTTGGTAAAATCAGCCCATTCTCCGTGATTAATCGTTGCCGGCGGGCCCGGATACCAATGCAATTGCGCCTCAGCCCCGGCTCCTGCGGCAATTCCTTCGATGATCCGGGTCATTTGGATGGGGATTTGGCGGCGAATCTCTTCATTGTAAGTTCGAACTGTACCTTCTAATTCAACCAGCTCGGGCAGCACATTCCATGTGAAGCCCCCATGAATTCTGGTAACACTCAACACTACCGGCTCTATAGCACTAGTGAGACGGCTTACGATGGTTTGCAGCGCCGTTATCATTTGTGCCGCGGTCATAATGGTATCTACACCTTTTTCCGGCATAGCCGCATGAGCACCGATACCTCTTACGGTAATTTCAAACCGGTCCACACCTGCTGTTAAAGCTCCCGTTCTCGTTCCAAAGGCTCCTGTAGGTAAGTCAGGGGAATTGTGTAAACCAAATATAGCCGCTACATCTTTGAGGCCGCCTGAGGCTAGGACACTTTCCGCCCCGTGACCTGTTTCTTCTGCAGGCTGGAACAATACTCTGACCTTACCCGGCAGTTCACTTTCACGTTTCTTCAGCAACAAGGCAGCACCTAAAATGACAGCGGTGTGGAAGTCATGGCCACAGGCATGCATTTTCCCTGGAATCTCAGAGGCAAACGGTAATTCCGTTTGCTCTTCTATCGGAAGAGCATCGATATCACAGCGGATAGCCACAATGGGCCCGGTACCATGTCCGATCTCTGCGATAAGACCAGTTTCTAAAGGGAGATCTAAGATATGTATATTGGCATTTGTCAGCCATTCCCGCAGTTTCTCTGTTGTTCGAAACTCTTCGTAGGCCAGCTCCGGTTCCCGGTGCAGGTTCCTCCGAACCTCTATCAATTGGCCAGCTAAAGCTTGTTCAAGCTCATGTTGTGAATCCATAGAAGTAATCCCCTTTCTTTATGGTGCTTCAATCCCTTTAACACGTTCCAGCGCGGTAGATAGACTGCTTAAAATATGATCCCGCATGGCTTTTTCTGCACCGTCTTCATTTTTGTCAGCTATCATTTGCAAGATGTAATTATGTTCTTCATCCGCTTGCGTGTTCCAATCTCCGTGCAAGGATACATATCGACAGTAGCGAAGTGAATGATCTCTTAACTGATTCAGAACTTTCTCAAATGTTTTCAACCCACTGATTTCGGATAAATAATCGTGGAACTCAAAGCCATAGGATACAAAATTCCGCTTATCTCCATGCTGGAAGGAATGTTTGATTTGCTCCATCATCATCGTTAGCTTTTGAATATCTTTGTCTGTAGCATTCTTGGCTGCGCTTCTGGCAATATAGCCTTCTAGCATGCTGCGAATTTGAAATATCTCTTCAACCTCTTTGATAGTCAATGAGGCAACCCGCAACCTTCCATTCGGCTGACGGATAAGAAAATCCTCATTCTCCAATCTCTGAATGGCTTCTCTTAGCGGAGTGCGGCTGACCCCGAGCAATGCCGCCAAATTTTCTTCATTTACTGCTTGATTGGGCTCTAACTCGCTATCTATTATTTTTTGCTTTAATGCATAGTAGGTATTATCCTTTGACAACCTTCGTGATCCTAGCTCCATACCTATATCGCACCTCATTTATCGTTTTCGGAATGTCTTTATTATAATTGTATAATTGTATACAATTATTAGTTATGTAATTGAACCGGAAAGTTTCGGAAACATTTCTCTGCTGTCTAAGCTTTTTTCATACTATAATCCTATTATCCCCACTAGTCAAGTATGTTTTGTGCGTAAATCAACTTCGCTGCACGGTATACCTTCAACTTCAACAGCATCGAAGAATGATCATAGACATTGTTCACTCAACAAAACATAATAGTTGTATACATATGATAGTCCAAAAGAAAGGGGGTTGTTCTCCCGTATGCGCTTATCAGAACCTTTTCAAACTAAACGACGCATGTGGAAATCCCCGTTGCTCTTACGGTTCCCCTATAAGTCACTTTTCAATTCGGATATCTAAGATATCCAAATATCTGTTGATTAAAAAGGTAATCTATTATATCGGGAGATGGAATCGTGCTACTACATATCCGCAGCCGCGAGGAATACCCTGTCGCATTCCTGGCGCTGCACCCCCCTGACATGAACCAGCTACATGATTGGAATGAGGCTTTCGATTGGTCGATTTATTTTGGCAAGGCCAGAGTGGAAGTATACAAAATGGTGCTGCGAGGAAATGATGTTATTCAAGGTGTGATTGCTCTTGAGCGTAAAGAGGATCACATTTGGGTACATCTCATTGAGAGCATCCCGGAGCAGCGTAAAGAGTTTAAACGGATTGGATTACATCTGCTCGCACTTGCTTGCAAACGAAGCATCGAACTTGGCTTTGAAGGGGCTGTCGCGCTGCAGTCCAAGACAAGTCCAAAATTGATGCAGTATTATGCGCGTGTCATTGGGGCGACTCACGTTGGAGGCGGTCTGTTCGTTATTGATGAAACTGTCGCGGAGCGTCTAATTATGCTATACTTATCTTAAAGAGGTGATGATCGTGAAAAAGTATCCTGCAACCGATCTTGACGATGTTGTCCGCCTGCATGCTGATGGTCATTACGTGGAACAAACACTTCCTGGTGCAAATCCAGAGCGTGACAAAAAGGTTAGCGATGCTATAGCTAAATTAAAGCAGGATCGACCTGCTGCCAAGGTTCGCCAATAAGGCGAGCCTTTTTTATTTACCACAGCTCTACTGGATGCGGCCTAAACTTCCGGCAACTGGCGTATTGATTATTGCTCTCCCGATCCAAGAACAGAAAAAAACATGCTCCAAGCATATGAGCATGTTTTCTAAAATAGAAGAGCGCATTACTAAATTCAAGTACTCCCGGAGGCTTTCAAGATTACCTCAATCCAACTGAAGTTATTTCGTTAGTTTCTAAATTTACATTGAACCATATTTTCTTACATACACTAGCGAAATTTTTTATTGCAATGTGATTCTTTAACTCCTCATTACACTCCCAATTACTGGGTTTGAATAAAAAATACGGTTCCACTTTTAAAAATGTTGATGAGATAAAGTCCCAAATTTCACTAGTTTGATCATCAGAAATTTTATTTATTTTTCCTAGATCTAGTTCAATTTGCTTGGTTCTATAATTTGTAAGATTAACCTTTTTCTCTTTATTACTAAAGTTCGATCCAAAAATATCTATTATCATTGGAGGCATATCTTTGGCGCTATTTACAAATTTCTCTCTTGATGAAGGCTTTACGTCTTTTAACGTGATTTCAATTAAGTTTCCTTTAGTTATTTTGCGAACTTTTAAAAAGTGTCCTGCAATCTCTTCAACTACTATTTTTTCAATGTCAGCATCAATTATTGGAATTGATATTTCTGAATTTTCACCATATAGAATAAAGGGAGAAACAAAAAACTTCCCTAACAAAGTTAGATTACCGTTCGACTCAGTTTTTATTTGGTCTATTTCGGGAGGGACTCCGCCCCTTGAAAATTTTATTAAATCTTCGAAATTATCAGTTTCCATATAATCTTTAAAAATACTCAACAGATTCACCACACCTTCTCAAAAATAATACACACACCAAGACGGCTGTGTGTATTATAACATTTTTTAATTATTAATAATCAAACTTGAAATATCTTGTCGCTGATTGAGGTATAACAAATCCATAACCTAGACTTGTCATAAATCCGCCAAATACTACTTCATCGTAATATGTAACCTCTTCCCTCCTTATTCCTGTTGTGCCGCGAGTTTATCTGGAGATCCAGAGCACCGCCTACTGTCAAAAGAAAATAAAGTATTAGACTAAAAAATAAATTATTAGACCGGAAAATCCAGAACTTCGCTCTATAGAAAAAAAGAAGAATACTTTGCTGATCGTCAACCTAAAGGGAGATCAAGCAAGCAGTATTCTTCTTCGTTTGGAGATCATCACAATTCAGGAGATCAATCCAAACTTTTTTAATACACGACAAATTCCTTTTTCTTAGACGGCTGCTTGTTCAGAATCAGATAGAACCCTCATTTCCTGATCTTTCCGAATCGTGTCCAGAATCTCATTAGATGCCTTTAAGATTCTTTCTCCGGCTTTTCTAATATTCTCGATTGCCTTTTCTCCATCACCCCATCCAGCCAAATAACCAAAGGAATAATGTGAGCTGTCAATACCTAGCTCCTGGCATACGATGAATGCCGTTGATTCAGCTTCCAATTCCCGAACATGATTTTCGACGGTCATTGCTTCAGGGCCAATGTGAAGCAACCCATGTGCCCACTCATGTATAAGTGTCTTGACCTTCTGCATTTCGGAGTTGGATTGAAATCTGGAGGAAGCAAAAGAAATCATTGCCCATTACAAGAATCCAGAGGGAGCAGGCCATCTACGTTACGGAATGTTTGATATAGAAAGCGGGGCATTTATTGGCACATGTGGCTATCACTATTGGGATCATAACCTTAAACAAGTTGAGGTGGGTTATGATATCTGGAAGGATTATTGGAGACAGGGCTATATGTCGGAAGAATTAACAGTACTCCTGAATATCTGCTTTGAGCATCTTGGCGTTGATTGTATTTATATCCTTACCCATCCACAGAACCATGCATCTATAGCAAGTGTCGCCAGATTTGGATTTGAAGCCTGTGAACCTTGCAGGAAAGTTGATGAGGATGAGGAACCACAGATTTGTATGAAATTGACAAAAGACGCTACATGAGCAGCGTCTTCTTAACCTAATCAATCTGCTACCACACAGATAACCTTGTTCTATAATCATTATCGTCGGTAGTATACTCTACGTTACTGAATCCTAGCGAAAGTGCATTGTGATATAAGTTCGCCAGCTTCTCCTGATCCTTGCAATAAATCGTGGTATAGGTACAGTCGACCACGAGCAGTACGAATTGACAGTCACTTTTTAAATACTCTTCATACGTCTGAACATCTATTACCTTTTTATCCTTCGGATAAGCCTTAAGATCTGCAAAAATGACGTAGTAATCATAATTCTCTAAAATCTCTTTCAGCAGAATGCCGTCCATCCCGAAAGTCTGTTCAGGAAAAAGCGGCTCTAACATATCCGAGAAGTAGGCCTCTTCACCCCCGTTATACCAATGAAATGCTGCTACATCAAAGGGCTTCAAGATCTCTCCAAGAATACGTCCGTGCTCATTCGGAATCCCGAAAGTAATCCCTCTTTTCATACTCCACCTTCCCTCTAAGTGTTCCAAGGCTTCGCCTCGCGTTATCCAATCGCCACGATCAGACTGGTAATAAGCATTAAAACTGCTACCGGAGCCCATATTCTTCTCTCCCAGACACTTCTTGTAATGAGATTGAGGATTGTAGAAAGCACTGAAAAAGCAACAACAAACCATATCGCCACATTTGCAAACCCGCTCCAGCCCGGAAGGATACTCCCTGCTTGACTGAGCACGATAACTGCCAGAAAAGCTAATATGACGATCTGAACCAGGCAGGCTACTCGCATTGGAGCTGGAAGCTTACCGGGATATTTCCCGCCCATCGCATACTCACCCCACGGGATGCCGACAGCCAATGCTGCCTGAAAAAGGATTACAATAGCAATCAATATTGCAAATCCTACGGATGAAAGGAATAAGATCATGTTTTTGCTCCCCGCCTTCATGAAGTAGTAGCTTCTATTATATTTTTCAGAGTCCTACCACACATTAACTATAGGAACATTATTCTCTAATCTGTCCCTGCTTTCTCTGATCCAATCCTTGAACCATTGATTATCTGATGTACTGAATGTCTCATCACCGTCAAAATTCCGAAATGCCCCGATGTATACAATTAATTCCCGCAGCTTTAGGAACACAGGAATTTGCTTTAGCCAGTAATCATCTAATGCGTTCTCCTTAATGTATCCTTTCATGAAATAATGCATAAACCGGAGAGCTTGTTCTTCACGACTAGCTTTACCCTCTTCTCCTCCATACACGTAGACTAGATAATAGATTTGAATGGCAATGTCCTCAACAAACCAGCTGTATTGCGCCTCATCGAAATCGAATAACGTAATCCCGGCTTGCTCACTCACATGAAAATTCCCAAAACCCATATCACCATGAATAAGTCCGTAGGCGTCTTTATCCATCGGTAATTTTTTGAGGGTGTCAATGATGCTGTAATAACTTTTCTTAACAGGATCATGTGAGGCAGGCAGGATGTCTATGTTCTGTAAATAATAATTCAAATTCCAATCATGTCTTAGAATACCGGTGTCCTGCTTGTTATATAGCTTGGAGAGCGCATGCATCTTACCTGTAATTTGACCCAGCTGCTCATATATTGCATTATCCTTCAGGCACTCCGGGTAGGGAATCTTGTGCCCCTGAGCTTTTTCAAAGGAGACAGCAATAAAAGACATCTCCGGTGTTTCTATAACCTCAGCCCAAGCATGATTGACCGAAAGGATAGGTAAAGAAGCAGAAATTCCATTTCTAGCCAGATACATAATCCAGTCAAGCTCTGCTTTTACCTGGTTAGCCGAACGATGTTTATCCGGAGTAACTCTTAATATGTATGATCTATCATTTTGCTGATATTCGTATACAAAATTCTGAAACCCGCCAAGGTAAGACAACTCTTCCCTATTGATTCCGTAGCGGTTCGCTGCAATGTCTATAACAGGATGTGTATTCAATATGTTCTTAATGGCATCCTCCACTTGATACTCCCCCATCCAACTTACTCTATCGATAATAGCGCCCCAATCGCACCGCTGTATTCCCCATTTTTCAATAGTAATGGATGTGCCCCCCGTAATATCGTGTAGTCGGCAACCACCTTGGCAAGCGCTTCATTCCCTATAAAAGATGAACCAATGTATACAATCGCCGATAACCCGTGCTGCATAGCAGCGTGTACACTCACTGTGGTGACCGTTTCTCCGACCAATCCGATTACGGAGGCCAGGTAATCAGGTGTTTCAATGCCGGATGAAATTCCGGTGATGTTACCGAAATTACTGGCTGTCAAATCGCCGGAAATAGGCGGCTCTGAGCCTTCATAGATATGACTAACCTTCAAGTCTACTCTGTCCCGCACTCCTTGCGGCGCTAGCCGGACAATATCGTCATAGTCACTGACTTCTGTCAGCAGTCTGGATAAACCAAGCAGGGTCCCGCCTCCGACACCCGTACCGCCGATCCGAAAATGGCCGTCTGGCCTTACGATATGAACGGAAGTTCCAGTTCCAACGTTAGTCAATACAAATTCCTGAGGCATGTCTTCTGTTTCCTGCAGTAAAAATAGAACCCCCTTGCAGGTGGCTTCGAACTCGGCCATTTTCAAGACGCTCAGCTGTAAGTGTCTCTGAAGTACGTCACTTTTACCTCCGGTCACACAAAACCTGGCAGCGGGGAATTTTTCATGTAGCCATGAGACGGTAAAAGACATTTGACTGGACGGGAATTTGACTAGTTCAACCTTGTCATTTTTAAGATAAGCAATTTTAATAAGTGTACCGCCGGCATCTATTCCTACTTTTGTTAAAACCGTCAGAGCTACCCCTCCTAGATGAATTCATATTAAAGCTTGAAAAGCCCTCTGCCTATCAAGTTTGCAGTAACCGGCTCTTTTCCAATTTCCCTTGACCAGATAGACATTTGCCCGATGTGGTGGATCTCGTGAGCGATCACATGCCGCATAACTTCACCGTATGGATGGGCTTCCTGTGTTCCATCGTCCAAGATATCCATCATGATACGGTCCTCAAGGCTGTCGTCCCACGCATAGACAAATGGAGCTACTTCCGTGTGGCAGCGGGCAGAGAAATCCTTGATTTGCTGCAGACTGGCCACCTCCTCAAACGAAGGGATATCAATTGGTCTCTCTTGAATTCCGCCGCAGATCCAGCCATATTCGACAGCTACAATATGATAGAGAGTGGGGAGAATATACCCTATACCACCTGTGCGCTGTTTCATCAGCTCTTCCCGGCTCACCGTTTCACACCAGTCGAACCAGTCATTGCGGACTTGCCAGTTGTATTCGAATAGTTTGATCATTAGCGTAACCTCCTGAATTATTCTACTTAATTTGACTCAGGCCTCTACTACGCCCGCTTTCCCTATCATCCTCACACCAACAAATACAAACCACACAGAGGAAGCCGCCTGACACACAAACCCCACTGCACTTCCGGTCAGCCACGGGAAAGCCCCGATTAGATCCAGTAACGCGACCACAAATCCAAAGTAAGCCGCAGACTTGCCAAGCGGATTTTTTCTAATAACAAGACTCAAGATAATGGTTGCTATACTTAATATGATCACTACAGCGTGTATGCCTCCATAATAGATGCTGATAACCAGCTTATACATATCCGGCGAAAGCTCAATATCATAGACTGGATAGACGAGCCTCCCCAGGATAATGACAAGGATGATGTATACCGGGACAGTGGCAGCCAGCAGACCGCAGCCCAGCAGCGCTTTGATCTTATCCGTCTTCTCCAATACCTTGTACAATCCGGCAATAGAAGGGATAAGCAATAATGAAGCAAACATCAGCAGCTCATCCGCCATCGAAATATTGAACCTCCACTCCTCCAGCCAATTCATCAGCTCCGTATCCGGCAGCGGGGGGCTAGGCACCGGGAGAAGAAACAGGGACACACCCAGGAAAAGAATTCCCGAAAGAATAAAAGCAATTCCGCCAAATTTAACAATTCCGATTTTTGATTTCATGGTTTCAGCTCGATTCCGGGTTAGTTAAACAACTCTACAAGATCCTTTAAACGATTAATCGTATAATCCGGTCGGCTGACCGTCCCGAATCCATAGCTTGCAAAGACGAAAGGAATTCCGGCAAACGCAGCCGCCTTCTGATCCCCTTCCGTATCCCCCACATAAACCGGGTTCGCTAAATTGTTTCTTTGCATGATCAGCTTAATATTCTCCCCCTTGGAAAGCCCGGTTCTACCCGGATTCTCATAATCTGTGAAATACTTATCCAATTTATGATACTTATAAAAAGCTTCAATATATCCTGCCTGGCAATTGCTTACGATGAATAGCTTGTATTTAGTGGATAACGCCTGGAGCACGGCCTCCAGCTCTTCATATAACATTCCGCCTTGCTCGGCAAGGTACTGGCACTCCATGGCACAACATTCACTTAAAATCTTTTCTTGAATGTGCTCCTCTAGATTAGGGAACAGTTTTCTGCCAACCTCTGCAACTTGGAGGCCCATTATTCCTTTCAAATCATCCTTAGTGATTTCATTGCCGATCTCAGTGTAACTGCTTAATACTGAATTCCAGCCCACCACTACTACTTCCGTAGAATCCCAGAGGGTTCCATCCAAATCAAATATAATGCTATCCATGCAAGCCCCGCCTTTGGTTAGTAAAATATTTATCGCTTTGAATCCTGTTTCACACATATGATATCATTTCCAGCCTTCCTTTTGCAGTGCTGGTATAATTGGGGGGATATGCAACTTACACAGAAAGGGTTGAGTCCAATCCGAACTACAATGCAGGCAGCGGGCGCGATTCTTTCGCTTAGCTTGCTGCTAGGCTGCAGCAGTCAAAAGTCATCCATCCCTGTTGCTGCAACCTTTGAAGCAGCTCCGTCAACTTCACCAGCTTCAACTCCTTCTGTTTCATCTGCCGCGACGGACCCGGAACAGCTTCCAGCAAATACAGGAGGTATCACCAGCCAATTTCCACTGGAGGGTCTGGCCGGTTCAGTGATTCTAGATTCTGTTAATGATGCTCAGACGATTCGGGCGAGAACAGCAGCGGGGCAAGGCGAACTGCTGATGATCTCCAGCGGTCCTGAAGAGCGGGGACATCTGAATGTATCCAGCAATTACGGTCTGGAAGGTGAGCAGACTTATCAGGCAGATTACTCCATCGTGTACCGGAAAGGAAACCAAGATCTGGAATTGTCCAAGCTGCCTGCTTTTTTATTCGTGCAGCCGACAGACTGTATTTTGGATTTTGCAATGGTAAGCTTTAAAGAGGCAGATATGTACCTGCTAACTCCCCAGTACAAGTCCGGACATGGACTAGTCGGGTATGCCTTTGCTATCGACAAACGGAGCGGGGAGGCCTTTCCGCTATCCTTCGTACAGGACGGTATCGTACAAGATACGCTTGTCTACGCCGAACTGCAGCCGGCACCAGTCAACGATCATGAACAGTTGGTCGTATTCTCTCCGGTTGGTGCTGGGGGCGAACCGGAACTGGAGCCAAGGGTATACACATTGGATCTGGTAAACCATCAATTTGTCGCCCGCAAAATCTAAATCGGAAGGCCGTTAAATGGGTCCAACGCATCTCTCGAATCTGCCAAACATACAAAAAGGCTGCCTCAAAGAGGCAGCCCGGTTATAGCGGTTTAGAATACTTTCGTGGTCCACGATTCGCAGTTCCAAGTATCGGTTACGATATCACGGTAAAATTCAGGTTCATGGGAGATCAGCAGAATGCTGCCCTTATATGCTTTGAGGGCTCGCTGCAGCTCTTCTTTGGCGTCTACATCAAGGTGGTTCGTCGGCTCATCCAGTACGAGCAGATTCGTCTCACGGTTGATCAGCTTGCAGAGGCGGACTTTGGCTTTTTCGCCACCGCTTAACACTGCGATCTTGCTCTCGATATGCTTCGTCGTCAGACCGCATTTCGCAAGCGCTGCGCGGATCTCGAACTGCGTGAAGGATGGGAACTCACTCCAGATCTCTTCGATACAGGTATTGTAATTGGCATCCTTAATTTCCTGCTCGAAATAGCCGATTTCCAGCAGATCTCCGAGTCTGGCTGAACCGGAAATTGCCGGAATCTGTCCGAGAATGCTGCGCAGCAGTGTGGTTTTACCGATACCGTTTGCACCGACTAGAGCGATTTTTTGGCCGCGTTCCATACTCAGATCCAGGGGTCTGGATAATGGAGAGTCATAGCCGATGACGAGGTCTTTGGTCTCAAATACCACTTTACCGGAGGTACGTGCAGGCTTGAAGTTGAACTGCGGCTTCGGTTTTTCCTTGGCGAGCTCGATCACTTCCATCTTGTCGAGCTTCTTCTGCCGGGACATGGCCATATTGCGCGTTGCCACACTGGCTTTGTTACGGGCCACGAAATCTTTCAGATCCGAAATTTCCTGCTGCTGGCGTTTAAAAGCAGATTCAAGCTGCTGTTTCTTCGCCTCATACACCTGCTGGAAGTAGTCATAATCGCCCACATACCGCGACAGTGACTGATTCTCCATGTGATAGATCAGGTTGATGACACTGTTAAGAAACGGAATATCGTGCGAGATCAGGATGAAGGCATTCTCATATTCCTGCAGATAGCGCTTCAGCCAGACGATGTGCTGCTCGTCCAGATAGTTCGTAGGCTCATCCAGCAGCAGAATGTCGGGTTTCTCCAGCAGCAGTTTAGCCAATAGTACCTTGGTCCGCTGTCCGCCGCTGAGATCATGAACATCCTTATCCAGACCAATGTCTGTTAGTCCCAGCCCGCGGGCGGTTTCATCGATTTTGGCGTCGATCATGTAGAAATCCTGGTTCGTCAGTGTGTCCTGAATCGTACCGACATCCTCCAGCAGCTGCTCCAGCTCCTCCGGAGTGACATCGCCCATTCTGCCGTACATGTCATTCATCTCTTGTTCCATATCGAACAGATATTGAAATGCCCCGCGGAGCACATCCCGGATCGACTGTCCCTTAGTCAGCACAGCATGCTGGTCCAGATAGCCTACCCGCATACGTTTGGCCCATTCAATCTTACCTTCGTCAGGCTGAAGCTTGGACGTGATGATATTCATGAAGGTAGATTTCCCTTCACCGTTGGCACCGATCAGACCAATATGTTCACCCTTCAGCAGGCGGAAAGATACATCAGTGAAAATAGCACGGTCACCAAAGCCGTGACTAAGCTTCTCTACATTTAATATGCTCATGAATTTAACACCTTTTCCTTTACAAAGTATACTCGTCATATTATAAAGGTTTTGGCTCCGCAACTCCATACAGATTACAAAAGAAATGATGTTTTTTCTTTCAGCTGCAGACCAGGCTATTGCCTGAGCAAAAAACACACAAAAAACTGCCGGAAATTTCCCGGCAGTTCTCTAATCCAATCACAGTCAAACTTGTGCCAACACATCATTCAGTGCTTCTGCCATGGTCGGATGCGTAAAGATCACTCTCATCAGTACTCCCCCTCTTTTATTGTACGAAGATGGTTTATTCGAAGCGTTCCAGCACCACTTTGCCAACGGTACGGCCCGATTCCAGCATAGCATGTGCCTTACGCAGGTTCGCCGCATTGATCGGTTCCAGCTTGTCGGTCGTCGTTGTGCGAATTGCACCTTCGTCAACGAGCCGTGCGATCTCATTCAGCAGCTTATGCTGCTCAATCATATCTGGAGTCCCGAACATGGAACGGGTGAACATAAGCTCCCAGACAAACGTGACGCTTTTGTCCTTGAGCAGGGTCAGATTGAGCAGTTCATCCGTCTCGACAATCGAGCAGATTTTCCCTTGCGGGGCGATAGCCGCGGCCATACTCTTCCAGTGCTTCTCCGTACTGTTCAGGCAAAAGATATAATCCACCTGGGCAAATCCGGCAGCCTGCAGCTGTGGCAGAAACTCCTCATAATGATTGATCACATGATCTGCTCCCAATCCCTTCGCCCATTGGGCTGATTCCGGACGGGATGCCGTACCGATAACGGTCAGTCCTGCATGCTTAGCAAGCTGAATGGCGATTGAACCGACACCGCCTGCTGCTCCGATGATCAGAAGCGTTTTGGCGGCATTATTAGCCTTGCCCGTGGAAATCCCCAGCCGGTCAAACAACCCTTCCCACGCCGTGATCGACGTTAATGGAAGTGCAGCAGCCTCAGCATACGACAGTGTCGCCGGTTTCGAACCGACGATCCGCTCATCCACCAGATGATACTCACTGTTTCCACCCGCACGCTTAATGCTGCCTGCATAGTAGACCTCGTCACCAGGACGGAATAATGTGCAATCCTCTCCGACCTGTTCTACCACACCTGCAACGTCCCAACCGAGCACCCTTGGGGCTTCCTCTACCCGGCTTTTTGGGGAGCGTACTTTGACATCTACCGGATTTACAGATATCGCTTTAACATTTACCAGAATGTCTTTGCCTGTTGGGACCGGCTTCTCCAGCTCCACATCAATCAGGCTCTCTGCATCATCGATCGGCAAGTATTTGATTAAGCCTACTGCTTTCATTGTTTCTTTGGTCATGGGTTCGCATCTCCTTATCGTAACTGTGATGTCCTTATAAATAGTTAGTACAGTAAGTATAGTTTATACATGCACTTCCGTTAAGAACGCACATTAATGTGAGATAGTATCATTTTGTATACTAAACAAAGAAACAGACATCCGCCTGGTTTTGGGTATCTCTCTGATTTTTTTAGATGTTTTTTACATATGAATTTTCATCAATTTCGGGTAATCTTATGTAGTTGATTTTGAAAGCCCCGGTGTAATAGAATGAATGAATTAAATAGAAAAGGATGCGCATAACCCATGCGATTGAAGGAACCGCGTACACTCAGTAAGAGATCCATACTATTTTTCTCCATTATCATGCTTGCAAAAAGCTATTTTGCCTGGTACTACTTGTTCGAAGACGGCCCGACCTGGAGTACATTGTTCAAAGAACTCCCCTTTGTCCTTATCATATTCTGTCTGATCGAGTGGTTCGCCACGAAACGGAAGATTGCTATCTACATGCTGGTTAATCTGTTAATTACCGTTCTATTCTTTTCACTAATAGTCTACCATAATCACTTCGGGATAATTGCCACTTCACAGGTGATCGGTCAGGCAAAACAGGTGGGAGCGGTCAAAAAGAGTATATTTGCGGTCATACATCCGCAGTATATGCTGATTTTCCTGGATATCATTATTATCAGCCTCATTATGCTAAGCCGGAAGAAAGCGCTGGCCTGGAAGAAAGCCATGTCGCGCCAGAGCAACCGCAAGGTAGTCGCAGTATTGTTCTGTATCTCCCTGGTAATCTGCATGATGAATATCTTCCCCAACAAAGCCAGTATGAATGAGACAGTCCAAGCTGAGCAAATGGGGATTCTGAATTATGAAGCCTACGCCCTGCTTGCGGATCAGGAGGAGGAGGTCATTGACAGCGCCCAGATTACTCAATCGGTGATCGATCAGACCAAGGGTATTCAGGCCCAGAATAGTCCTATTCTCTTCGGTGCCGCCAAAGGCAAGAATCTCATTATCATTCAGATGGAATCCTTTCAGAACTTCTTAATCCATTTGTCGATAGACGGACACGAAATCACACCGAACATGAATAAGCTGGCGGACAGCAGTATCTATTTCCCGCGTTTCTTCCAGCAGGTTGGTCAAGGCAACACCTCTGATGCGGAATTTATCGTAAATACTTCCTTTTATGTTCCGCCGGATGGTCCGGCAACCGAAATTTATGCTCCCAAAGAGCTGCCAAGCTTACCTAAATTACTGCAGGCTCAAGGCTATGATACCGCAACCTTCCATACGAACGAAGTTGATTTCTGGAACCGCGGCGAGCTCTATCGGGCACTTGGTTTTAACCGTTATTATGATAAAGCCTTTTTCGGTGAAGACGACACCATTTTTTATGGTTCTTCTGACGAAGTCCTCTATTCGAAGACCTCATCGGAGCTGGCCCGGATGAATGAACGCAGTGAACCTTTTTATTCCCATGTCATCTCCATGTCTTCCCATAACCCCTTCTCTATTCCGGAGAACAAATATCAAATGAAGCTGCCGGAGCGATATGAGGGTACCTTTGTTGGCGATTACATTCGTGCCCAGAACTACGCGGATTACGCGCTGGGACAGTTTATTGCTGAACTCAAAGAGAAAGGCGTCTGGGACGATAGCTTAATCGTTTTGTACGGAGATCACCGCGGACTGCCAATTTTCTCGCTGAAGGAAGAGGACAACGTTCTTTTGGAAGAAATTCTGGGTCATGAATACAACGAGCGGGATCTGATTAATATTCCCTTAATAATCTCCTCTGCCGGAATTCCGGTTCCAAGCGTACAGAATCAATTAGGCGGACAGGTGGATATTTTACCGACAGTAGCGAATTTGCTGGGTGTGCCTGTGGAGAATCATATTCATTTCGGACAGGATTTATTAAATCAGACGACTTACAATCTGCTGCCTCAGCGTTATTATCTCCCAACAGGATCGTTTGTAAATAACGAAGAGCTGTTCTTATCCGGCAGCGGGTACGAAGACGGCCAGCATTATACGCTGTCTGGTGACGGCAACAAGCCGCTTCTCTCCACCGAGGATGAGTTCGACCGTGCGCTGAAGCTCCTTCAGCTCTCCGATAGCTATGTGTCGCAATTACCGGATAGGGAAGTCTTGGAATAAGGCAATAATTGCTTTCCTTTTGGCAAAAAAGCTGTAATTAAAACACGGAGTGCATAACCATTTGCGCTCCGTGTTTTTTATTGCCATCAGCATCCGAGTTTCTCAATAGAAGGACATCACAAAGAATCAGTTCCAAACACAAAAAACAGCCGGGAGATACCCGGCTGCTCTGAGAGATATTTACTCGACCGGTACGTTCGCAATCGTCACTGACTCTGTGTATTTTGCCGTACTGTTCAATCGCAGACGCATACTGGCCGCACCGGTTATGTTCGGGTTGATGGACACGGTTAATGTTTTGGAGGCAACACCACTAGAATCAGCCGTAAGCGAGAAAGCCGAACTGTAGCCATAGGAAGACGGCCAGGAACCGTCGCTGTTCTTGATCTTCGCAACCTGCGTTCCAGAGCCGTTGTAGATGCCCAAGCTGTAGCCGGAGGTTGTTGAGTTGGCTGTCAAACCTGACAGGATAACTTTCACCTGGAATTCATATTGATTGGGCAGTGTCGCCTGATGTTCAAATACATATGCCGGGTTAGTGGTAGATGGTGCAGCTACACCATAAGAACCACTTTTAAACGTAGAGGGGTCATACCATTTGTATCCGGAAGCCGGAGTTGCCCATGGCTCTGCCACCGGCTGGGTGGAGTTAGCAGGTATTTCCCAACTGGACAGTGTAGTGGCTGTATCCAAGGTAAGCCCGGGTACCGCAGAAAGTGAGGTATAGCTTTCCTTCGTTGCTAACCAGTTGACCATGTTGAGCAATAGGGTGGCATCATCCTCTTCTGCATAGCCGTCATAGGTGGTTTTGGTACCGCCGGTCTCTTCTTTCTTGTATTTGGGTGAAGCATCCTCTACCGACGAGGAATCCCCGATAAATGCTGCTTTGCCTGCGCTTACCTTGGCCACAGCAACAAACGGCCCTTCCGCAACTCCGCCGCCGTTATATACACCGGCATCTACTGCGCTCGACCAGGCCGTAGCTGTGGTCGGCACATAGACGATTCCTTTCGCCTTTGCCGGATTGGTAATAGCAAGCGTTGAACCGGCGTGAACGGCAACTGTGGAAACTCCGCTTGTAATATTAAAAGCCTGGGCCGGGGCCACAATGTTGTTGGCAACAACATCACCTAGCGCGTTGTAGCGGAATCTCACGCCAAAGTTAGTCGACAGCCAATCTGAGCTAGCAACGCCAGACATGGCGGACGAAGCCGCTTCCTCCGCAGACATACCAAGTGCAGGACTACTCCAGGCCCCCCGCCGGTAGCCGTTAAAGACCTCGGAGGCATCCCAACGGTTTTTGTTCCGGTCCGCATTGTAATGATCACTGATAAAGAAAATACTGCCCCCGGCATTTACATAACTGAGCAGCGCTGCCTGCTCGGATGTTTTGTAAGGAATGTTAGCTTCCGGAATCACAAACACGTCGTAGCCGGACAGATCCGACAATGTAATCGCAGTGCTTTTACGCAATTCCTGCACATAATAGCCAGCACCCGCCAAACCGCCCGCAAAATCCGAAAAGGCTCCATCGATGACCCAATCCGCAGCACCAGCGGTCTGGGCATGCGTATTATCGAACAGAACTTTCTTTCCGTTTGCTGTAGCCGGGGTGATACTCGGAGCCGGATCAGACGGTCCTTCCGCATTGACCTTCAGGGACGGGATACCTAAAGACGCTGCCAGAACTGCGGCAATGGCCAGGCTCGTCCAGGTTTTGCGCAGACGCGGGAAGCTATGAAGCATTAACATTCCTCCACTCTATTCTTAGGATATGACCAATGGCGGTCGCAACTAGAATAGCATAGAAAAATATAGCAAAGCATATAATTTTACTATTTTTACAATTTTAATATATATTTGTGAAAGACGCACAATGGATTAACATACTGTTGATCTAAATCGGTCTAAATCTTGGCCTTCACTTGGAACTCCGCCAAAAAGTTGAACAATCTTTTTTATCCTCAATATTGAATTCGATCATTTCCTTCAGTAAGGAATAATCCACCGGTTTTTCCCAGCGGATGCGCACCAGCTGCTTGGTATGATCATAGCCGGCCTGCACAATTTTATCAGAGAAATGATTAATCCCTGCGAGTTCAGGGGCAACCGCCATATGCTGTTTGGCTACGCTAAAGCCAATAATATATGTGCCGTGATCGGTAAACATGGGCTGATTCCAGGCAATTTTGGGTGTCAAGCCGGGAAAGGAATCAGCTACCCAAGCCAACACTTCTTCCACGCGTGCCAGATGTTCCGGATGATCAATCTTCGCTAAATATTCTGCAAAAACTTCCATATCGTTCCTCCTTAAGAAATACGGTTTTTAAATCCATTTTCTTACTATTCAGGTCAGCCTTTGTACTCATGTTCAAGAATCGAATACAGATAGGAGTCATGCCATCCACCCTTATGCCACATATGTTCACGCAAATGGCCCTCGTAAACCATTCCGATCTTTTGCATCACTTTCGCAGAACCGATATTGTCCGGGCGGCAGGTCGCGTAAATCCGGTGCAACCCAAACTCCCGGAAACCGAGCTTCAGCAGAGCTTCCGCCGCCTCACTCGTATAGCCCTGCTTCCAGAACAGCGGATTAAAACAATACCCGATCTCCCCCTGCTTCGGGTCACTGAGATGAAGTCCGCATCCGCCCAGCAACTGATTCGTAGCTTTCAATACCACTGCGAATTCAAAACCCCGCCGGGGAGATTGCTTTTGCATATCAATAGTCAAGTTAAGATAATCTCTTGTCTCCGCTTCTGAGTTCGGGCCCCAGATCATATATTTGGCCACTAACGGATCTGACGCATAGGCATGTACTTCTTCCAGATCGCCATGCGTGAATTCCCTAATCATTAACCGGTTCGTCTCGAGCTTAAAAGTCTTCATCTATAGCCCCCTTTTCTTGTAAGAAACCCAATCTTCCATTATTCTAGTAGTCAATAGATCCCGTATTATATTGGAGGACTTGCTGATGGACAAAAAAACGCTGGCTGCATTAAAGAAGCTGTACCGTTATGACAATTCCGGGTATGATGCAGAGCGCGGCGTCAGTCTGTACCGGTTGGATAGCTTAAGCCTTGAAGAGCGCAGGCTACTCATGCAATATGGATGGGAAGCAAATGAACTGGAATGGATCACCCATGATGAAGGGAACCGGAAGCTGATGGCCCTTCAATCGGATGAGCGGTTGTCATGGTCAGGGATAGCGGGAGCGTTCATAGCAGGTGTAGGCGGAAGCTTCCCTAGAGGCATATCTCCCCTCATGAGCTATCACAGGATGCTCCAGATGAAGGAACATGAATATGTTCAAGCAAAGCGCTTCATTTGCTGCAAAACCTGCGGATTTCATAAAGACCAATGGGAGAATATTTCTTACATCCGTTATACCCTCCACTTAGGCAATGTTTATGGCAGCAGCACTACAGGAGCATACGCTGATTTAACGGAGATCGCGGAGCTGCTGGAGCACAGCCCTATTGTACCGGCAGCAGCGAATATTGAGCTTTTCAGACAGCTTATCGAAAGCCTTGATTCAGCACCGCCTGACGAAACTCCCGGTCAATTCGAGAAACGGCTGACTTCCTCCCGGCTGCTTAAAGGTACTGCGGGTACGCGCCGGGGTATTCTGCAATCGCTTGCTGTGCTAGGTGTGCTGCCGAATCAGATCTTGACGCTTACCCCCGGTCAGTGGACGAATACAGAAGAAATGTTGAATGGGGAGCTTCATTTGAACAATACCCGGGGACGCTCCGATATGGAGATGCCATGGGCCGGCTGGCAGGGTAAGCTTGGTGTCAATAATGCGGTACTGGACCAGTTGTTCGGAGAATTCCTCTGATATTCCTCAGGTTAATTCAGTTCCTTGCTCTTAATCGTAAAGCCACGGACCTTCATCCACTTCCCGGCAACCGATTCATCGACGGTTCCGGTTTTGGTTCTGACACAAAATTTATGTGATGTCCCTCTGTCAAAGCCGGATGCCTCATAGAGCAGATCATCGCCCGCTTGACCCTTAAAATATACCTGCTTCAGGCCAAGCCGGCTTAGCAGCTCCTGCTTTACACTTTCAATATACATGCGCGAATATTCTTTGGACATTGTTGTTCTTTCCTCCTGCAGTGTTCATTCTCTTGTCCATTATACCACTCCTACAGTTCCAAAATCCCCCTCCGTCTCGTAGCCGCAAAAAGCAGCAAACCTCCACGATCTGGAGGTTTGCTGCTCTAATAACGAACCTATTCATCGCTGAACAGCTCCCGCAATACTGCCTTACGGTTTTCGAGAAAACGCCTGGTTAAGATGTAGTGCAGTGTGTCTTCGTACTGAATCTCCCCGACAGGCTGGCTGTCAAAGTTCAGGATTTGGGCATCCGGATAGCCCAGCAGAATCGGGGAGTGCGTAGCGATGATAAACTGGGCTTCTTTTTCCAGATCCTTAATGATACGAAGTAATGACAATTGCCGGGCTGGTGAGAGCGCAGCTTCGGGTTCGTCCAGCAGATAGATCGCCTTTTTTCCGAAACGGTGCTTAAAAAGCGACAAAAACGCCTCACCATGGGACTGTTCATGTAATGACTGCCCCCCATAAAATCTTAAGCTGGAAGGCATCGTATCGATATGTGAAGCAAAGTGGTAAAAGGTCTCCGCCCTGAGAAAAAAGCCGTCGGTTACCTTGGGCAGCCAGGATAAACGCAGGTGATCTCCCAGCGCCGACTGGGAAGCATCTACCTCGTAAGTATTGTTCCTGCCTCCGCCTGCCGTATTGAATCCGCACTGATAAGCGACTGCCTCGAGCAGAGTGGACTTTCCTGAGCCGTTTTCGCCAACCAGAAAGGTAACATTCGTCTTGAATTCAAGACGGTGCAGATTTTTCAGGGCTGAAATGGTAAATGGATAGCGGGAAAGATCCGTATCCTTTTTCGGTAGAATCTCCACACTTCGCAGGAACATGTAATCATCTCCAAACCTCTGTTATGAAAAAGCAGTGTCCCGGTTACTTCACATCTACAGCTTCATAGAACAGCTGATTATTCTCCAGGAAGAGAACGCCGTCCTGCTTAAGCTCCATCGATTGAATATCCTTTTTCG
The DNA here is from genome assembly GCF_017086365.1 of Paenibacillus tianjinensis. Classification (NCBI taxonomy): domain Bacteria; kingdom Bacillati; phylum Bacillota; class Bacilli; order Caryophanales; family Paenibacillaceae; genus Paenibacillus; species Paenibacillus tianjinensis. The sequence goes on from NZ_CP070969.1 coordinate 3,793,844, forward strand.
AGGGGTATTTCAGCAGAGCTTCGTGCACGTCCTCTTTATTCTGCATGTTATCAATCTGATAAGCAATTATATTGCGGCCTTCCCGCTTCAATATTAAATCTTCAGTGCGGAAGCACCGAACCCATTTCCCAGCACTGCAGCCTTCCCTTCAGTGACAACAAAGGTCTCTAAGCTGCTGCTGTCTTTAAAAATCTGATGTTTGGTCTCTGACCAGACCTCAGGGGGTGTAATCTCCTTCAGATCACTAACCAGACTGTCTTTCTGCTGACCCAGCAACTCCTGAATAATTGTTTCAGCTTCCTTAACGGACAGCTTTTCGGACTTGGAATCACATGCGGTGAACAGCAGGATTACCGACAGTAAACACGCACCGAATCCGGCAAATTTGCGCTTGCTGGTCATGTCCGCACCTTCTTTATGTCTTTATTGAACCAATGAATATACCCGCAGCGGTCGCAGGTCAAAATATTCGCTGAACGGTTGGCGAAATCAAGATTCAAGAAACTAAGTAAAGCGGTATTCAACTGCGCATAGCCATGATCGAATTTATCATATTGACAGTGCACGCAGATCACACGCAGGCCATTCACCTGATAGGGGGCTGCTGCTGTTAACTCTTTTATATTTTTGGAAAAACTCTTAAAAAACCTTGTTGCCCCGTTTGCCATTTCAGAACCTCCTTCTCACGCGTTACCCTTTAATACGCCCCCTAAATTTGGAAGTTTCGGTAGATGCTGATCTATCTCACGTATGAGTTTGAAGTGAAGACTAAAAAAACGGCCGATAATGTTCCCGGGGGAGCCCTATCAGCCGTATTCCTATTATCTCTGCAGTGGTTTATTGTAGCCTTTGTCTTCATACGGCTGCAATTGCTCCAACCACCGTTTCAGCATCACCTTGCATTCCCATTTCACATCGGCGATTTCGTCAGTTTCCTTCTCCTCCAGCACTTCATAGCTGAAATTCTCTGCTCCAAGCGCTTTCCAGTCCTTCTGGAGCTCTGCATTTGCGAACCGGCCCATATCCAGCTGCATCTGGAGGGTAAACCATTTGTTCTTCAGGTTGGAGTAGGTATCGATGTAGATTTTACCGCTTAGTTTGTTGGTGATTTGGATGGCACCCATGTATGTTTTAATCTGCTTGTATTCCTCTTGAAGCTCCTTGCGTTTGCTCTTGTCCATATTGTTCTCTCCTCAAAATTTTGTCGTCCTAATAGCCCATTTCCTTCAATACCCGGGACAATACACTTAGCCGTTCACCGATCATTTCACCGTCTTCGCCAAGCGCTTGGGCAAACAGCTTTATGTCATTATCAATCATTGGATTGTCGGTACACACAGCCACATTCATGGCATCTCCCTGCAGTCCGATACGGTCAATCGTCGTGTTCTCCGGATCATACATTTTGGGCATACGGTAAGCATCCTGGAAATATAAGCTGCTTCTGCAGATCAGGATCGCCAGATCCAGCACACGGTGCATTGGCAGTTCCTCCGATTGTCTAGACCACTTCTCCCCTGTATGTCTCCATACTTTAGCTGAGATATCGACCTTTCCCCGGTCATTCCACTGGGCTAAGCCGAGGGACAGCCCTTGGGCATCTGTATTGCCGGCATAACGGCCGTCAACTTGCTCATAATTTTCGGATACGATCACAGGTTTATGTTTTAGGGTGGTTGGAATTTTCATCTCTACACGCTCCAATTAAATTTACTAATTTACTAAATTACTAATTTACTAAATCCAAAATCATAATACCCTTCATTCCATCATCTGTCAATCCCGCAAAAAAAGCTTCCGCAGCAGATGCTGCAGAAGCTTTTTGAGGTACCTCTGAGTGTGGTTCGACTCTGGATGGCCTATGAAAATTATGTGCGGCGCATGTAAGCGCGGACGGTGATGGGTGCAAAGATAGCCACAATAACCGCTGCACCGACCAGGGAGAAGACAAGATCCGAACCTGCTGTACCGCTATTGGTTAATTCACGGACAGCCGTAACCAGATGGGAAATAGGGTTGATATTAACGAACCACTGGAGCCAGTCAGGCATAGTATCGACCGGCACAAAGGCATTGGATAGGAACGTGAGCGGGAACAGCACAATCATGGATATCCCCTGCACACTTGAAGCCGTACGGGCAATTACACCGAAGAACGCGAAGATCCAGCTGATGGCCCACGAGCACCCGATCACCAGGAGCGCAGCAATCGCCACATAACCGATGCCGCCCTCGGGGCGATAACCCATGAGATACCCCATAACGAAGGTAAGCACCGTTGCGATGGTATAGCGGACCGTATCAGCGAGCAAAGCTCCTGCAAGTGGCGCAATCCGCGAGATCGGCAATGATTTGAAGCGGTCAAACACCCCTTTTTCCATGTCCTCACGAAGCTGCACGCCAGTAACGATGGAGGTGGTAATGACCGTCTGCACCAGAATTCCTGGGATGATTACCGGCAAGTAGCTCACCACGTCACCAGAGATCGCTCCGCCGAAGATATAGGTAAACATTAGGGTGAAAATAATCGGCTGAAACGTTACATCAAACAGCTGCTCAGGGGTACGCTTGATTTTAAGCAGCCCCCGGTAAGCCATTGTCAGGGAATTGCGAACCGCCTGGCCGAAGCTGGAGTGATTCTTCAACTGGCGCTCAGCCCCCGGCTTAATTAATGTGCTCATATTGTTGTCCCCCTGCTTTATTATCTTTTTCGGATACCTGTGCTGCATTATCTTCTACACCATGACCAGTCAGGGACAGAAAAACTTCGTCCAGGGTCGGCTTCTGTACACTCATTTCGGATAAGGGGATTCCCGCAGCACGAAGCGCAATCAGCAGATCGGTTACCTGATCCGCATTGCCCATCGGCGCAGTAATCTTGGCAGCTTCTGCGGATACAGCGGCCTGAACCCGCAGCACCCGTTCAACAGTCTGCCGGGCAACCATCATTTGCTGCGGATTCTCCACTCTTAAGTGCAGCGATGAGCTGCCAACAGAGGATTTCAGATCATCAACGGTACCTTCGGCAACCACTCTTCCATGGTCAATAACCGCTATCCGGTCTGCCAGCTGATCCGCTTCCTCCAGATACTGTGTGGTCAAAAGGACCGTTGAACCTGAGCCTACCAACCGGCGGATCGTATCCCACATCTGGTTGCGGGTGCGCGGGTCAAGCCCCGTAGTCGGCTCATCCAGGAAGATCAGCGGCGGCTGGGCGATCAGGCTTGCGGCCAGATCCAGCCGGCGGCGCATCCCACCGGAGAAATGCTTGAGCGGGCGTTTGGCGGCTTCGGTCAGCCCGAATTCCTCCAGCAGATCCGCAGCTTTACGCCGGGACTCCGCACGGCCCAGTCCAAGCAGCCGGGAGAAGATCACCAGATTCTCGGTTGCGCTAAGCGACTCATCGACGGATGCGTATTGTCCGGTTACCCCAATCAATTGCCGTACGATCTGCGGCTCCTTCACCACATCATGCCCGAAGATTCTGGCGGATCCGGCATCCGGGCGCAATAAGGTTGCTAGCATACGGATCGCTGTCGTTTTCCCGGCGCCGTTAGGCCCGAGCACCCCGTAGATGGAACCGGTGGCTACCTGAAGATCCACCCCGTCTACCGCACGGTTGTCTCCGAACACCTTGACCAGCCCCTGCGCTTCAATGGCTAATGCTGCTTGCTGCGGCGTTTTTTTGGTTTGTTGACTCATTTGCTACTCCTCCTACACAACTAATATATAAGGATCATAAATCCCTTATTTAAACTGAATATAAACGTGTATGTATTTCTTCAGCCCTTCAGTCCTGTTCATTATAAGCCTGATTATGGAACTGCTTAACGGTCTGCAAGACCATTTTGCCCTCCGCCCCCGGATGTAGAAACCGGAATAAATAATCGTAGACAAAAAGGTAACCTGTTACATATAATAAATGTGTAATAGGTTACCTTTATGAAAGGAGCAGAAACTAATGGACTTAAAAGAACAGCAGGCTTACATCCTCGGCGCCTTCCTTACGCTCGCTAACCGTCTTCAGGTGTTGGGTGACCAGTTGGATGAGAAGATCACAATGAAACAGTGGTTGCTGATTGCCGTTATTTTAAAGAGCGGCTCACCTGCACCGGCCTTAAGCGATCTGGCTGCGATGATCGGAAGCTCCAGGCAAAATGTCAAGAAAATGGCCCTTCTGCTGGAGAAGCAGGGATTTGTGACGCTCTCTAAGGATGAAAAGGATGCACGGATTCTGCGTGTGAGGCTTACCGAAGAATGTATGGTTTATTTTGCGGGTAGAAACCGGGAGGAAGAACAGTTTATGGACGATTTATTCCAGGATTTCAATGCGGAGCTGACCAGCGGACTGTTCACGGGTCTGACCAAGCTCACTGATAACATTACCCGGATGGAAGCTGGCTCCCCAGATGAAGAAAAGGAGTAGAACCCTTATGATTCTGCTGATCATTATTTTTGTTAGTCTCGTTACCGCTACAGTTGTCTTTTGGCAAATTCCGTACTCCAAAACCAAGGCTGAATTCCAAAAATTAGCCTCCGGTTTGCTCAAGGATGCACCAAGTGCGTCGAATAAAGTATTCACCAAGGAGGATTGGGCTGCGCTGCCGCCGCCTGTCCGGAAGTATTTTGAAACCGCCGGATTTACCGGAATTCCCCAGATGTCCTCGATGAAAGCCGTCTTCCGTAAGGTTGATTTCATCCTGAGCCCACGCAAGCCGGCTATCACCATAGACTACACCCAATACAACTTCATAGATCAGCCCGCCAGAATAGCCTTTATTGACACTTCGATGTATGGTGTCCCTTTTCAGGGACTGGATTCCTATGTAGGGGGTGAAGGCGGCATGAAGGGCGTTCTCGGCAAGACATTTACTCTATTTAACCAGCGTGGCGGGGAAATGGATCAGGCGAGTCTGGTCACCTTTCTGTCAGAGGTTATGCTGCTGCCAAGCGCTGCACTGCAAAGCTACATTACCTGGAAGAGGGTAGATGATCTGCATGCGGAAGCTACTATTTCCCGTTACGGCATTACAGCCAGCGGAATATTCAGTTTTCGCGAGAACGGGGAATGCAGCTCTTTCACGACAGAAGACCGCACGGCCATCGGGATGGATGGTTCAAAACAAAAGGTGAAATGGACCGCCTACATGGATAACTACAGAATAATCGGTGGCGTCCGGCAGCCCACTCACCTAAAAGCGGTATGGCATTATGAACAAGGAGATCTTGTGTACTTTGACAGTGACAATCTCCATTTAGAATACCGTTAATCCGCGGTTATTGGGCAGTCTCTATATAGTCTTTCACATCGCATAACCATATCATATGATCATTGCCAAGGCCCCAGTAGTCCTGAACCGTCTTATACGGCGCCCCGAACTTTCTGAGCCATCGTTGCTGCGCGCGCTTATACCCGCTGTCCAGGCAAAATTGCTGTATCCCCTGCCTCTTAAGCCACGCAGCCATGCTTTTAATCAGCGCTGAGCCCACCCCCTGGCCCTGAAACTGCGGCAATACGTATAAACTGCCCAGCTCACCTGTACCATCCAGCTCACCGCCTGTACATACCCGGATATCCTCTCCACAGGGACCGAAGGAAATGGTCCCGGCTGCTGTACCGTCCAGCTTGGCAAGCATAAACAAGGTGTCCGGGTTGTCCCCCGAGAGCGAGCTCAGGACAAGCTTGCTTTTCCCCTCAATTTCATGTTGAATATCCTCGCGTAAATCGCCAAGCCCCTCCTGTTCAAAAGCCTCCTTAATTGAAATTTCAAAAATCCGGGCTGCCGCCTCTTTATCCTCAGGCTTTAGCCTGCTTATGGTCATCTTCATATGCATGTTCTCAGACACCTCTAACTAAATTAAGCTGCTGCTTAAAGTAAGTGTACACAAAATGTATCTGGAGTGTGGAGCTTCTAGTTGTTCTGCTCAATTTTTTTCACAACAGGGATCCAAATCTCACTTCTGTATGCGGGTGATGATGTATCTTTACTCTCATTCCATAACATCTCCGGGCCTTCCACCAGCTCATAATGTGAGGAAGGGAACCATTCAGAATAGATTCTTCCCCAAACGTTTTGCAGTGTATCTGGAAAAGGACCCACGGCTTCAAATACAGCCCAGGTAGCGGCAGGCACCTCAAGCTGCGAGAAGGGCTCTGGACAATCCAGTGTCGTAGCCACGCCGATATAATGATCCAATTCCCCCTTTTCCTCCATCCGGCCCTCCGGGAAATTCACAGATGCACTGATCATTCCTTGGGGTTCTATATTGGAGAGAGCTTTAAGCTGGCTGATCATCTCCATATTCAAACTTCCCCACATCGCCGCAATTTCCGGATTTACTCCCTCGAAAATAATCGGCACTCTTTTATGAAGACCTACAATGCGGAACGCTTCCTTCTCTTCCATACGGTAATTCATTTCATTTCCTCCCTGGACTGTTAATTGAAATATCATCCGAGGAAAGGCCTTGAGCAGCTGACCGTTCACTCTGGCTTCAGAAGGCGTTACTCCATGAAACAGCTGAAAAGCCTTGGTAAAGGCATCAGGTGAACTGTAACCGTAATTGACAGCGATATCGATGACCCTTAAGGAACTATGCTGCAGTTCAAAGGCTGCCAGCGTCAAGCGTCTGCGGCGCACATATTCAGACAGCGGGATTCCGGCCAGAAATGAAAACATCCGCTTAAAATGATATTCCGAGCACATCGCCCGCCTTGCTGCTTCCTTATAGTCAATTTCACCCGATAGCTGCCCCTCAATATAAGTGAGTGCCTTATTCATATCCTCCAGCGGATTCATGCAGCTTCCTCCTTTCCTCAAGTCCAGATTAACAAAATCACGCCGCCAGGCTCCGACAGTTCGTGCACCGTATTGACGGAATTGTCATTGCCGGCTGACCGGTTCCTTCAGCGAAATCTTGTTCAGGAGATCAATGAACTGCTGTTTGCTCTGCGGATCTTTATCCAGATTAGTAAACTCCAGAATATATATCACTTTATCCTTGATGGTTACAATCCCGTAGTATGTATTATGAGTTCCGGTCGCGCCGGATGCTGCGGGCCCGTTATCAGCATCGAGGGTAATTAATCTGCAAACCCCCGCAGGCAGGTTTATTGTTTCATCGTTTATGACCGAGCTGTGATTAGGCAGTGCATGCTTAAATTCAAAATCAGCTACATATGGACTTGAAGAGATTCGCCCTACTCTTTCACCCCGGTCATTTTTCAGCAAATAATTCATTTGATCCCCCGTATCCAGCTCCCAGCCAGCAGGCAGCTCCAAGGCAAGAGTAGATAAGTCATACTCATGAACAGCAGCAACCGTAGAGCTAGCTTCCTGATGATCCGCCTGAACGTCCCCCTCCACACCGAAATTAGAGCACCCGGTCAGGCTTAACAGTAAAGCAATGGTTACAACCATTGTCTTATTGGCTATCTGCATTCCCTTTCATCCTCCATTGCTTGTTCTACTTAGGATAATTATCCCATATGAACGTGTGTAGTGCAGCTAAACATTCATCAAGCCTACAAATATTTTAATTTTAACTATGCCAAGAAAAATACATTTGCATTCTAATTAGATGTATATATAATTAGACTATAATAAAATTAAATATCAGTTAAAATGGAGGATCACAAAAATGAAGAGTAAACTGGATAATTTTTTGGACTGTGACCGTAAGCTGCGCAGTTGGCCCGCCAAACGTACCAATCAAAGAATCGTTGTAGAGTATTTAAGTACAAATTTTGCTGATGGTGTGGAGTATACCGAGGCAGAGGTCAATGAGATTATCAAAGACAATCACACCTTTAATGATCACTGCTTTTTACGGAGAGAGCTGGTTGACAGCCGCCTTCTGGGCAGAACCTCTGACGGCAGGAAGTACTGGAAAATCCCCCTGCCTGAAGAATCGTGATCAGAGCCGCTTCGGTTGAAGGGAACATGCACCCATTCGCCTAATCCAGCATACATAGTTGGAAGATAGAAGGGCGGGATGCAGATGGGCAACAATATAACCTTTGAGCAGCGGGCAACCTTTCTGGCGGCTGTATGCAGTCAGACCTATGTGCAATTCAATAATCCCGACGGATCATTCGTGGTGCCGTTTAATTACTCGCTGAAATATACAATTATGGCCAAGTCGGTAGGAAACATCTGGGAAAGGTTCGGATTCATCCTGGAATCACCAGAGGAAATTATTATTGCCTTTCGGGGAACCAGCTCGACCACCAACTGGATTTCCGACATTATCGCTTCGCAAAAAAGATTCAAATATATCAAGGAAGACTGCCTGACCCACCGCGGGTTCACCGACATCTATTCTTCAGCCAGGAGTGAGATCATCTCTGTGCTCGACGGCTTGCCACCCGGCAAGACCTTAATCATCACCGGCCACAGCCTCGGTGCAGCACTTGCTACCCTTTGTGCAGTCGATGTTGCAGCCAACACTGTCTTCTCTTCACCCCTGCTGTACACCTATGGTTCACCCCGTGTCGGTGATCCGGCCTTCAAAAAAGCATTCACTATGTATGTACGCAGCAGCTACCGTATCGCCAATACCTTTGACGCCGTAACCTATGCTCCCCCGACCATCTATAAGCTGCCCAAACGGGAAAAACGTTACTACTACAGTCATGTTCCGGCGCTCAACACGCTCACCTTCCAGAATGGCGCTATCGGCCTTAATCACATCATCAGCAGCTATTTTGCAGAGCTCGCCAAGCTAGACCCGGAATTCACCCGGCAATTATGTCAGTCCAGCCCCGGATTCTGTCCGGTTGCTGTTCCGCCCCCGGTAACAGTCCCTTTATCCTGAAGAGCAAACCTGCCAAGCTGCCTGGCCGGATAAAAACTGATCAGACCAAGGCTTGCCAAATAACCGTTGAAGGGGAGCTGTGTATTATATAAAATCCGGATTGCCTGATCCACATCAGCCTTATTTATTGCATTCGTCAGAAAGCAATCCGGTTTCCAGATCACATGTTATATTTACTGATAAATTTCAATGCCGCTTGACCCGCTTCATCCGGCTGCATCAGCCAGACATAGGCATGCTCAGAGTTTTCTATACATTCAATCTCATACCGGTCGAGCAGCCCGGCAAAATAATAGAGACTGCTTCGTATTTGCTCATTCGCCCACTCTTTCTCACTGGGAAGAAACAGTACAGGGCATTTTACGTTCTGGTAGTAGTCTTCGAACTTCACGTCCCAGTATTTTTGAACATACTCGGTTCGCACATGGTTCTTATAGCAGCAGGTATAACTTCCGTCTTCCAGCTGCTGCAGACTATTTTCGAAGAATATCTGAAAATGTTCATTCCAATACCCTTGCTCTGTCAGTTCTGCACGCTCCGCGCCGATGTACTCCTCTATGGTTGAAAATACGCGTTCCTGCCTATCCGACAACCCGGCCAGCATCAGCGTTTTCTTCTGTTCAATCTCTGCTGCGGTTCCGTTAAATAATCCGTACTTACCAAATTCATTATAGATAGCACCCTCGCAGATCAGCGACTGCACAAGTTCCGGATGTGCCGCAGCCAGACTGAGACCAATCTCAGCCCCCATCGAGCTTCCTATGATATGACAGTGCTCAACCTGCAGCAGCTTCAGTAATAACCATAGATCGTGAGCCATATCCTCGATATGATAACCGGTCTCCGGCTTATCCGATTTGCCGTGTCCGCGAAAATCAGGTGCAATGATGCTGTACTTCTCTACAAATTGCGGGATAATCCCATTCCACATATGCAAATTACCGCCGCTAAAATGAAGAAGCACTACGACTTCTTTATCTTCTTGTAACGAATATCTGACGTTTATGCCGACAGAGCCGAGCTGGATCATTTCCTCAATCATGCCTGTGTTCCTCCTATGTTTTGCTTTCTCAATATGCTAATTGAATCTCCCATTTCCCGCTGTTGTGCTCAATTTTATGTACGCTTGTGTACGAAGACGGGAATGCTTTGGACAGATTCGTCCACTCCAGCTCCCGCACCAGATGATAGACCACATTTATTACACCGCCATGGGTTACGACTAATACATTTTCACGATGACTCTGCTCCTCCTGCTCCCGGCACCATTGTTCGAAAGTATTCTTAATCCGCGTATAAAATTCAAGCGGACTCTCCCCGCCCGGGTAACGTTCATCCATACGGAGGCCGGCGAAATATAGACCGGGGTACCGCTCATCGGCGATTTCGTTTGGCATACCTGCAACAACACCATTGTTGGTTTCTCTCCAGTCTCTGCTAGGCTCCACTGTAAGGCTGAGCTTCGCAGCAATCTCGCCTGCTGTATCCAGCGCCCGGCTGAGGTCACTGCTGACAATCCGGTGTATATTATAGAGTTGCTTATTATCGTTTAAATAGATCCCCAGCCGTTCCGACTGCCTGTACCCTTCCGCATTCAATCCCCGCTGACTCCAGCCTCCCCGATAACCTTCATCATCCCTGCCGTGTCTAACCAAATAAATGGACATCTCTCATCCTCCAAATTCTGTAAACTTGTCTCCGTAAAGATATGTAATTACTGGAAATACGTCTATGATATTTGCCTCCACCGTGGCATAGAAAAAGACAGTCCAAAAGCGCCCTAAGCGTTCTGAACTGCCCTTATTCACTTCAACTATTTACAACGATTCCCGAATTACCCGCTTGTAATAGAGTACAGATAGGAATCCGAATATCGAATACAGTACCGTATACAGCAGCATTACCAGAATCATTGGTGTGAGCATCTCGGTTCCGAAGAAGAACCACCCCGATTTGACTGCGAAATAGCTGTGGCACAGCCCGATGACTAGTGGAATACCGAAGTTGAACAGCTGCTTATACTGGATTCCGCGCAGGAGATCACTCTGGGTGAAGCCCAGCTTACGCAGAATGGTATACCCGCTTTTTTCCTCTTCACCCTCGTCCATCTGCTTAAAGTACAGGATACAGCCGGAGGTAATCAGGAAGGTCAGACCGAGAAATCCGACAATGAACATCATCATTCCCATGTTGGTCCGCTGGTTTAGCTCGTATTCATACTGGGAGAAGCTTGGTGATTGCGGTTTCTGGTCCATATAGATTTGATTCGCCGTATCGATCTGTGAGCGGTTGGTCAACTCAATGCCGTAATAATCCGCCACCTCCTGCTTTTTCTGCAGCTTAGGATTCCGTTCTTGCACCAGTTCCTTAAATACAGTTTCATCTACAATGAAAATTCCACCGCCTTCCCCATAATAGAATGGCAGTACCGGAGTCTCGAATATCCCGTTAAGCTGCTGCTTGATCGTGCCATTAACAGTCCGGAACCCCACCTCACCGGTTTTACTGAGTGACATGAATTTTTCCAGCGCACCGCCGTAGCCTACTATCCGGGTCTCACCCGGTTTCAGTTCCACCCCATCGACTTCACTGTCACTCACTACAGAAGTTGTAAGTACATTATCCCCCGGAGCTGTAAACTCCGAATGTTCCATAATCTTTGAAGCATCGACTTCCATCCGAACCGGATGCATATCTATCTCCTTGTACTCAATATGCTTCGCATCCAGGGCCTGTACAAATTTCTCCTTCACTGCAGCCCGGGCAAAACCGAAATCATGCGGTGCGCTTTGTTTGGCCGTTGCCTCCGCCGAATAATAAGAGATGTAGCTGAGGGACAACAGACCAATCGCCAGCGCCGAGACCGTAGTAATAATCGTCAGCAGCAGCGCGTTTGATTTCATCCGGAACATAATCGAGGAGAGCGACAGCACCTCATTGATTGAGAGATACCCCTTTTTGCTCTTGCGGATGGCATTGAACAGGAAGCTGACCGAACCTTTGTAGAACAGATACGTACCGATAATCACAAGAGCGAGGATGACAATCATCGCAGTCATGAGTTCGGACATTTCCTTAAATTTGCCGCTGAAGAGCTGAGTTGAAATATAATACCCTGCGGCAATAAAGGTGATGCCCAGGAGTCCGAGAATGATTTCCCATAGCGGCATTTTGCGGACGCGTGTCTGAGTCGTTGCTCCCGCTTTGAACAGAGATAAAATACTCTGCCCTTTGATGAACAGATAGTTCATAAGCATAATCAGCAGGTAGATAGCAGCAAAGACGACGATCGTCCGCACCAGTGCATCAGGGGAGAACCGCAGCTTGGCCATTGCTTCGATCTCAAGGATTTTGAACAGGACCATCAGGATCAAACGTGATACAGCAAACCCGGCTGCAATACCGAGAATCATCGATCCGAAATACAGCATCAGGTTCTCAGCGCTCAGCAGTCTGAAAATCTTCCCTTTGGTCAGTCCGATCAGCTGGAACAGCCCGATCTCCCGGCTGCGCCGCTTGATAAAGATCGTATTGGCATACAGCAGGAAGATTGCGACGATCCCCACCAGCAGCACCGAAGACGTGCCGATAGCCGCCCCCCCTTTGACGGAACCCTCAATGTCATCCAGCGCAGGATCGAATTGCAGCGTAACGAAGGAGAAATACAGCGCCACACTAAAAATCAGGGCAAAGACATACAGGTAATAGTTTTTAAGATTCTTTTTCAGATTACGGAAAATGATAAAGTTCAGGCTCATTGCTGAACACCGCCCAATACACCCTGGGTTTTGATAATGTCGTTGAAGAAGGACTGGCGGGACTCTTCGCCTTTGTTGAGCTGTGTATAAATCTGTCCGTCACGGATAAAGACCACCCGGCTGCAATAACTGGCCGCTACAGGATCATGGGTAACCATGATGATCGTAGCCTGGCGTTTGCTGTTCATGTCAGCAAGTTTATTCAACAAATCCGAAGCGGATTTGGAATCCAGCGCTCCCGTAGGCTCATCTGCAAAAATAATGCTCGGCTCATGCACGAACGCCCGCGCTGCCGAGGTCCGCTGCTTCTGTCCCCCGGATATTTCCGCCGGATATTTGTTCTGAAGCTCGGAAATCCCCAGCTCCCCGGCCACCTGCTCAAACTTTACATGAGCCTCCTTCTTGGAAATCCCGGTAATCGAGAGCGGCAGCAGCACATTTTCTTTGACCGTCAGAGTATCCAGCAGATTATATTCCTGAAAAATAAATCCGAGATGGTGCTTACGGAACTCTGCCAGCTGCTTCTCCTTCATCCCGGTAAATTCCTTGCCTTCGATCTCAATCGTCCCCTGGCTGACCCGGTCGATAGAGGATAGAACATTCAGCAGGGTCGTTTTGCCTGACCCGGATGCTCCCATAATGCCGACAAACTCGCCTTTATTCACCTGCAGATCAATTCCCTTAAGCACTTCCTGCTTGTTAAATTTATTACCATAGGTTTTGTAGATTTTATTGGCTTGCAAAATGACCATGTTCACCCACTCCTTTTCTGTAATTTCATCATAAGCGGGATTAGCTTTCTTTTCCTGCGATTCGCCGGACAATATGAACGGGCATGTGACATTATTGTCACATGCCCGTTATCTAAATAAGGTGGGGAATGGGCATACGCCGTAACTGCGGAGAATGATTGGACATCCGGCCTCTGTTGTTCACAGATTCCTTGCGCTATCGCTCCTCCAGCTCCAAACTTCCCCTCCGTCACTTCTGCCCATTCAGGTAAGGTCAAGTTCCACTAATATAGCTGGTGTGCTATATTCAAAATGTCACATCCTAAATTTACCTGTTAGCAAATCTAATCTTAGGAGGTTACAATGAAAAATCAATTCATTGATGCTCTAGAAAATCATTCGCTGGATGAGCTGCGCAGAATCCCCAAAAGCGACTTACATAACCACGCCGGGCGCGGAGGCAATATCAAGTATATCGGAGACTGGGCGAATACCCCCATCCTGCCGCCTTCCTCCAAATTCGGATCTTTGGGTGAGATGCAGGAGTGGTTCGTCAGTAATGTAAAAAGCCTTTGCCCGGGTATCCAAGGCTATCTGAAACGAATTGAGGCTTCCTTCGTCCAGGCTGCTGATGACGGGATTGAACGCTTGGCCCTGAGCTACGGGATAGATGAAATTGATGCCCTCGGAGGTATGGAGTCATTCATACATACAATGGACGGCTTGAGTCATCATTATGCGCCGCACACACAATTCCTGCCGGAGCTGGCATTTGACAGCCGTGATAATGTTGACGAAGCATTGGACAGATTGGATGAAATCCTGTCCTATCACTGGTTCAAGTCCGTTGATATCTGCGGTCTTGAGCTGGCCCAGCCGATAGGAAATTTCCGCTCTCTCTATCGCCGGGCCAAGGAGGCCGGGCTCATTCTAAAAGCTCATTCCGGTGAATTCGGCACAGCCGATGATGTAATGGAAGCCGTCGAAGAGCTGGAGCTCCAGGAGATTCATCATGGAATCGCCGCAGCGCAGTCTCCCCAAGTCATGAACTGGCTTGCCGGGCATAACATTACCTTAAATGTGTGCCCGACCAGCAATGTGATGCTCGGCCGGACAGATAATTACTCCACCCATCCCGTCCGGGCCCTGTATGATGCCGGAGTACCCGTAACTATCAATTCTGACGATATGCTGATCTTTAATCAGAGTGTTTCCGAAGAATATCTGAATCTGTACAGCTCCGGGTTAATGTCGGCGAATGAGCTGAATGATATCTATCCGTGAAACCGGACTCCGAAGATAATGCCTGCAATCAGTGGCCGGCAAGCCTCACGAAATCATTCTCCCGCGGAAAGGTCAGTGTAAATGTTGTGCCTTTCCCGGGTGCCGACTCCGCCCGGATGCCAATCAGCAGCGGCTCCGCCACCTGCTTCGTCAAATAGAGGCCCATGCCGGTAGCCGCCCCTTCCTGCCTGCCCAGTGTGGAGGTGAAGCCCTTGTCAAAAATACGCGGCAGATCCTTGGGATCGATCCCTCTCCCCTGATCTTCAATGACCAGTACAACATGTCCATCCGTTTCCCAGCTCCTAACTGCAATATCCGAAGCTTCACTGTATTTCACGGCGTTCGTCAGCAATTGCCGGAGCATGAACCCGAGCCACTTCCCGTCAGTAAGCACCGTTTTCGCCTCTAGCGACACATCGAACCCGATTCCTTTGGGAATGCACCAGGACTTCAGCGCCCGGATCTCTTGATTAAGGATTGGTTCAAGTCCGGTGTCCTCAATGAAAAGATCATTGCGCATAAACGGAATACGCTTCTGATGAAGCTGCTGGTCGAGCAGATGATGTATCCGCAGCCATTCGTACATGATCTGGCTCCGCAGCGTTTCATCCGGAAGGCGTTCAATCATCAGCTGCATCGCAGTGAGCGGGGTCTTCACCTCATGGATCCACGACAGGAGGTCATCCTTCTCCTGCTCCAGCAGCCGGAAGCTCATAGAGGATTCCCGGCGGTAGCGTTCTGTCTGGGCGGTTACTGCCTCCTGCACAATCTGTTCAAACGGACTGTCCGCTTCGTCAAACGCCTCAAGATCATATACCTGGTCCCAGGCTTTGACGGCCCTGTAGAACCGGGTCTCCTTTTGAAATCGGATGAACACAAACGCCGTACAAACCAGCACATTCAGCAGAACAATATAGAGAAGCGGCAGAAAGGGTATGGAAGCATCCACGAAAGCAACAAACAGGATCATCACTTGAATCCCGGCAAGCAGGCAGAGCCAGCTCCGCTTCTCTTTTATGTATTTGGTGATCATAACGCCGCCTCTTCGGTCGCCATATAACCTTGCCCGACCTTGGTTTCAATAAAAGCGTCCAGCTCCAGCGGCTCCAGCTTTTTGCGCAGCCTGTTCACATTCACAGTCAGCGTATTATCGCTCACGAAATGCTCATTGTCCCAAAGGTTTTTGATCAGTTCCTCACGGTCGACAATCTGATTCTTACGCTCCACCAGTATTTTTAGAATGAACATTTCATTTTTGGTGAGCAGAGCGGCACCGAGGCTATTTGTAACTGTATTTTTCACATATTCAATCGTCGCCCCCCGCCATGTCTTCAGCTCCGTCCGTTCGCTGCTGTAGTTGTACACCCGGCGCAGGGTAGCCTGGATTTTGGCGATCAGCACCTCGAAATGGAACGGCTTCTGCATGAAATCGTCCGCGCCAAGCTGCATGGACATAACCATATCACTCGGGTGATCGCGGGAGGAGAGAAAGATAATCGGCACATTGGAATGCGCCCGGATCATCCGGCACCAATGGAACCCGTCATATAGCGGCAGCTGGATATCAATGATGACAAGCTCCGGTTTAACCGCCGTGAACTCCTGCAGTACTTTGGAGAAATCCGTGATGCCGTATACCTCATAGGACCATTGGGATAAGCGCTCCCTTATCTCTTTAAATAAAGTAACATCATCTTCGACCAACATGATTTTGAACAAAAAAGGCACCCCGTTTCGAATCTCAATGCATGATTAATAATACTGATTATGAATCTATTTTTAAAGCCATCGCATAAACCGCTTATGGGATACTTTGATTTTCCTTTGCTCCGCCCATTCCGTCAGGTCTTTTATGTAATTATCATTTTCTAAACGGAAACAATTCTTGTAAGGCACAAGTAAATTCCCCTTAGGTCTAATACCGATGACAGGCACGAAATAACCTTTTACAAACACAGTCTTGATGTCACTGGCATGCAAAAGCTAAGTGAAAATCCCAAGCGCCGATAATGATAAAATAGCTCCATAACCCCATACTCAAACTTAATCCTATCAGCAGCGATAGTTCCGCGGAACGTTTCGCTTTGTATACGGTTGTATTCTCCATAATTCCTCCTGTCAAACAATACGATCCCGATAACTCCCATCATTATACTATAATCTGGTAAATAACGGACGATGCCGCCTCCCCTTCAGCGCAACATCATTCAAGAACATCCATTAAATTCGTATTATAATAGCTATACACTATCGGAAAAGAAGGTGAACACAGTTGGCTCGTGAAGTCCGGACCGTCGTTTTTGATACAGAGCTTACGCTGGAGGCATACCGTTTTGAAGGAATTATGCAGAAATTCCCCAATCATTTTCACGACTATTACGTTATCGGGTATATTGAACAAGGTAAAAGATATCTGCTATGCGGCAATGAGGAATATATCCTGAACAGCGGAGATGTAATCATCTTCAACCCGCAGGACCCCCATTCCTGTGAACAGGTGGATGGAAGAACCCTGGATTACCGCTGCATCAATGTCCAGCCTGAGATTATGCGCCAGTATGTGCAAGAGATTACGGGAAAAGACTATCTGCCGCGGTTCACACAGGCGGTACTCTTCCAGAGTGAGCTGGCTTCACCGCTGCATGATCTGCATCAGATGCTTCTGGACGAACAGGCGGATTTTCAGAAAGAAGAATTGTTCCTGTTCCTATTGGAGCAGCTGCTGCGGGAATATTCGGACGCCGGTACACCTATTCCCGCTACGGAGCTTACGACAGAAATCAAAATGATCTGCCAATACATAGAGGGTCATTATACTGAAAATATTACACTAAATCAGCAGACAGAATTGACAGGTCTGAGCAAATATCACCTGCTGCGGTTGTTTACTAAGCAAAAAGGCATCTCCCCGTACCGTTATCTGGAGACGATTCGTATTAACCACGCCAAACGGCTGCTGAAGCAAGGGGTTTTGCCGATGGAAGTCGCCCTGCAGACCGGGTTCAGCGACCAGAGCCATTTTACGAATTTCTTCAAAAAATTGATCGGCTTAACGCCCAAGCAGTATCTGCGGATATTTACACAACAGGCGGAAGAGAAAACATCGGAGGTCGCTTCATCATGAAAAACGAACACACTGCGGCCACCGGACATATGCTTGCCTTCCTAACAATTATGATCTGGGGAACCACCTTTATCTCGACCAAACTGTTGCTGACTGACTTTTCTCCGCTTGAAATCTTATTCTTCCGGTTTATTCTGGGCTATCTGGTCTTGTTCCTTCTCCATCCACGCCGGATCCGGACGTGTTCCTTCAAAGAGGAAGTTTTGTTTATCGCAGCCGGACTTTGCGGCGTCACCTTATATTTCCTGATCGAGAATATTGCCCTTGTCTATACGCTCGCGTCAAACGTCGGTGTCATTGTATCGGTCACTCCGTTTCTAACCGCGGCGCTCGTCCACTTCTGCTTACAGGAAGAACGTTTAACCCCCTCATTCATCACTGGCTTTCTGATTGCGCTGAGCGGCATTGTCTGCATCTTACTGAACGGAAGCTTCCGCGTGGAGCTGAATCCGCTCGGAGACCTGCTGGCCTTACTCGCTCCTGTGGTCTGGGCTATATATTCTGTATTGATGCGCAAAATCAGTGCACTGCAGCATAACACCATCGGCGCGACCCGTAGAGTGTTTTTTTATGGCCTGCTCGGGATGCTGCCCGCTCTGCCGCTGATGGATTTCCAGTTCAGTCTGAACAGATTAAGCGAGTCTGCCAATCTTATGAATCTTCTGTACTTGGGTCTGGGAGCTTCAGCGTTATGCTTCGTGACTTGGAACCGTGCTGTCGGTATTTTGGGAGCGGTCAGAACAAGCGTGTATATCTATCTTGTACCGGTCATTACTGTAGCGGCCGCTGCGCTATTTCTGCATGAAAAGCTCACTTGGGCCATCCTGATTGGCACCCTGCTCACCTTAAGCGGATCCTATATCTCTGAGCGCAAACCAAAAACGACCCCCGGCAAGGAGATCGCTGTACAAGAATGATATTAATTCAGCCGGTGCACCAGCTCATATTGATTACCGCAGGGATCGTCGAAATACAATGCATAATACGTCGGGCTGATCGGAAACAGCCGGGGGCCGCTGTTAATGGTGTCGCCAAGTTCTTGAACGAGTAATGGCAAAATAAAGTTTATTCATGCTCTCTTTACCTCTTTTAGCAACACCGTTTCAGCACTTGTAATATAGCCACTTGCTTGGTATGTCTTCAGCGCCGGATTGTTAGTTTTGCCGGTTAGAATCTTAACACTGGTGACACCTTGATAGCTTAGCTCCTGTTCTAAAAAAGCAATCAGCGCTGTCGCAGCGCCTTTCCTTCGGCCAACTTCTGATACATACATTTCAGTAATCTCCCCGTATGCACCGGGATAACAGAAAGACCTGTAGCTCTGTGCGCACCCAAATGCTACAACTTCATCCAGCATTAGAGCTACAGCGACCAATTCCTGATTGCTCCTTAAGCTCGCTATTATATCCTGACATGGCCGTGGCTCCCCGCCGTTAAACTCAAAGTTTAGCCTGGCCAGGTCTTCGGCATCGTCAACTGTGGCTCGTCTCACTACAATTGTCACATCTATTATCCTTTCTCAGTATTATTTCCGGTAAATCAGCTCTCTCAGTTCCTCATGAATCGCTGCCGGGATCTCATAACCTTGCCCGCTATCTTCAGTATCGACCAGCAGGCCTCTAATCCCCTTTTGACCGGAATCAGAAATATTCAAGACATAAGTCTTCTGGCTGTCATCTTCATAGGACACATACATCAGAAAATAAGTCCCGTAATCCAATACCCCGCTCATTTTGACCGACTTATCGATGGCACTAACGAAGGTTCTAATTTCATCTGCTCCAGTATACGTTTTCTCTGTAAAGGGTACGGTAGATTGCTGATCACTGGTACATAAATCCACACACTCCAGCCGTATCTTATCCACCTCTCTCACTTTAGGTTCACTGCAGCCCAGAATTCCAAATAACAGCATACAGGAGAGCAGAAACATCCATATTCGCACCCTAGTTCCTCCTTATCTTGGACTCTGATGGATAACCTTTCCATATATTTCTGCAGAGACAAGAAAAAAGCCTGCTAACTCAACCTCCTAGTATAGGGATTAAGTATGCAGGCTCTATTTATTCTACCTTGCGGAGTGTGAAGTAATTATTTAACTTCAGTTGCTCCAGTCACTTTACCTTCCATAACAGCGGATGCTTGTACATCTGCATTTGCAAAGTACAGGTTACCGTCGATTGTAGCATCTTTATACAGGTTGAAGCCGTTAGCTTCTACGTAAACGTCACCTTTGATCGTTCCGCCTTGCACTCTGAAGTTTTCACTTTGAACAGTCACTTTAGGTGCAGTAAGAGTGTAGCTGGCTGTAACTTTGTGATCAGCATCCTGAGCATACAGGGCAAGCTTGCGGTAAATTGCATTTTCGGCAGCGCCTTTATCATGGAATTCCCCGGCTACAACAACATCCTGATCTACTGTCAGGTCATTAAGGATCGCTACGATCCAGTTACCTTCTGCGCTTACTGCTTTAAGGAATGGATCTTGTTCTTTAACAATGGATGCTGTAGATACTGCATCTGTCTGTGCAGCAGCTGTAGGAGCAGTTGTAGCTGTAGCAGCCGCTTCATTTCCTTCATTGTTACCATTCGAACCGCAACCCGACAACAATGCAGCAGAAACACCAGCAACCAGCAAAACTTTAACGAATTTCATTTTTAAATCCCCCTATTTCTTTTTAATAACCATATTATATATTAAAATTTGAAAAATATCACGTGATGTTTTTCACAAATTTGTGTCACTACATGAAAGCGCAAAAAAAAGCGGCTTCTGACAGCGTATCAGAAAAAATAAAGACACTGACTGAATGCCAGCGTTTTTATTCACTATTTCTTTGCTGTTACCAGAATAGCAACAATTTTATGTTCATTACCGTGCATATCTGTGAACTCATACACTTTGTCCGCTAATTCAACTTCGCTGAACTCAGCAAACAGGGTCTCCAGTTCTTCACGCGTAGTGTAATAATGCGGAATATCTTCCTCGCCGGGTCTTCCCCCGACAAATGTATTCTTGTCGATCTCCTCACCAATCCCGTAAGTGGGATCTTCAGTCGTCACAAAATCCGTTACTACCGTTCCGCCTTTCTTGAGTACACGATGTATCTCGTGGATTCCTTGCCGGATGTCTTCCCTGACTCCGTGCCCTTGAACCCATATACATAACACGCCGTCAAACCTCTGATCCTCCAATGTCATCGCGTACATATTCTGCACACTGTATTCCACATCATAGGCTCCACATTGATCCACAAGCTGTCTGGTTAGCTGCACACCCGTAGGGGAGAGATCACTTGCATGTATATGAAAGCCCTGATCAGCCAAAAAAAGCGTATGCCGGCCTGTGCCGCAGCCCAAATCCAGTATAGATGTACAGCCGTTGTCTGTAAATCGCTGCGCAGCCTCTACTACTGTATCCAATACATCAATTTGCGTTTTTCCCTGCTCCACATAAATTGCTTCCCAGCTGCCATTTTTCATAAGCTCTGATCTCCTCTCCACAGTGTAAATAATATCCATGCAGAGATAAAATATACCATTTATCCGTCCGGACTGACGCCTGATTAAGTCACATATGAGACATAAGGTTCTATCCCAAATCCATCTCTTTCTAGTCCACTTTTCCAGTTCAGCCTTAGGAACAATCATTGAATATTCCTTAATCAGCCCCAAACTCAGATCATGATAGGGGTATTTCACCTTGTTATTTCGCTTTTTCCCATGCGGACTGGTACACTCTTTATCAGATATGTACAATGAAACGAAAAAGACAGCAATCCAACGGCATAAGAAAGGAATTCCGCAATGAATATATCTCAACTGTCCGCAGCACTTGCGCCGCAGAATTTACGCAGCTGTCTGATCAGCCGGGAAGGCCGGCTTATATATGAACAATATAGAGAGCCTCACACTGTTACCCAGATTGCCAAAATCAACTCCTGTACCAAAAGCATTCTATCCGCGCTGATCTGCATCGCTATCGGGCAGGGCTTGCTTCCACAGCCTTCTACTCCCCTGTCGCATTTCTATCCCCAACTTCAGCTGGACACAGATAAGCGTAAGGCAGCAATCACCCTGGAGCAATTGTTAACGATGTCCGCAGGGTTCAACTGGACTGAATTTGGCGGACAGAACTCTTTTCCCCGGATGACCCGGTCAGAGAACTGGACGAATTTCGTGCTGCAGCAGAAGCTGTCGCATAATCCAGGGGAGCATATGGAATACAACTCCGGTGTCTCACAGCTGCTGTCGGCTATTCTGGTACAAGGAACAGAGATACCCACTGCCCGGTTTGCTGAGTTGCACCTGTTCGGGCCGCTTGGAATTGAGCAGTATGAGTGGGAGCAGGATCCGCAAGGGATTCATACCGGAGGATTCGGGCTTCGCCTGCGGCCATCCGATCTGCTGATGTTTGGGCAGCTCTACTTGCAGCAAGGGAATTGGGCGGAGCGGCAGCTGATTCCTTCAGAGCTGATCACCCGCTCCACGCAAACCGCCATACAGGCGGAAGCTCCCCGGCGCGGCGGCTACGGCTGGCATTGGTGGACAGGCAGCTATGCTATTGCAGCAGGCGGTACAACAGGATCTGAATTGCACTATTATTACGCCAGAGGGTATGGTGGGCAATTTGTTTATGTACTTCCTGCGCTTGAGACAGTTGTTGTTCTAACACAAGATCACCAGGGCAAGCAGAAGAAACCTCCTGTAGATGTGTTCCGCGAATGGATCGCTCCGCTGCTCAGTGAAGGATCCCTCTGAGATAGACCCTCACCTATAAAATTCAGCCGGAAAATGCATAAATCCCCGTCTACCTTATAAACCTAGGTAACGGGGACTTATGTGTCCAATCCAATATTCAATTCAATCATTTCCTCCAGCAACAATCCATATCCCTGACATGGTAATTGTTAATTCATATTCGGTATTTCCCGTTCGCTCCGTAATCGGAGTATTGCTCCATGTCCTGCATATGGGATGAGTTCCCCGCGTACACGATTACACGAAAAACGTTTTCACGGACGTTTTCCCTACTGTGTCAACCGCAGTTGTACGCTTCGCTAACCTGCTTCAACGGAATCACGCTCCTTCGACTGCAAGATGTGTCTTGCCTGAAAAGCTTGTTCCTTGTTCATGGTTTCTTTGGGAATCTCTCCTTCCTTCAATTAATCACCTGCAAGTAAGCTTCTAAAAAACATGTGTTGCAGCTACTTGTTGGTGATGACACTATCTTAGCGCATAACCGCTGGATTTTAAACATTCATAATTTTTCATATTTTGTCGTATTTCCTGGAAAAGCCTATTCCCGGAGATATGGCCGCCATAGCCTAAGAATTGCTCCTTTTTTTGTGGTTTTACGTGCAATTTACAATGTAAAAAAATATTAAGCCGCAAATGGTGCTCCACTTTTATTTTCAGCTTTAACACGGTTATGTCAGCTAAAATTTTATGTTGCATGAATCCTATTCCCCGGAGCTGTATTCAGCTTCTTACGTCTCCGCAAATTGTAAACCAGGTAAATGCCATACACCAGATATAAGAGGTTTAATATAATAACGGCCAGGAGTTCTTTGTCCGAATTCTCCTTTGTCATAAACGCTAAGGCATCATACACAAAATGAAAAGCAATCAGCGGAATAATATTGCCCGTTGTTTCAATCAGCAGGGCGAGAATACAGCCGAGCAGCAACGCATTGATAACCTGCATCAGAACATGTGCAAGGTCGTTTCCGTTTAAAGCATTAGACATATGTAAGATTCCAAAGAAGATCGACGAAAACACGATGTAGAATACGGAGCCTTTGAACTTTAGCTTGTCTCTGATAATACCTCTGAATACCGATTCCTCCGTAAAACCAACCAGCAGAGTGAACACCAGGTAGAACAATACCTCAGCTGTGGTCAGCTTCACGTTTATACCGCCTATAAACGGCTGAACCAAGGCAATGATCAGCAGGGGGAGATAGTAGAGTGCATCTTTGGAAGAGGCTCCCTCCAGCGGCTTGAACCCGAACTGTGCTAAGCTCCTGCTGCCTCTGGTCATGTATACGGTAACGATCACAGCCATGACTAGAAAGGCTCCGGCCTGGGCAACCAATATCCCGTTGTCACTTAATTCCATAATGCTTGCGGCTGCCGAAGCTATGGAAATCAATAACGTCAGCAGGATACCAAGCATAAGCGAGAATATAACGGGATGACTCTTTTTACGGGTGTTTGTCATTACTTCTCTCCTTTAATTCTACTTATTTGCAGAGGTTCATCGTCCCAGACCTGCACTTCAATATACCTTTCCGGACCCTTTGTACCTTCTTTGTTCCAGACCTGAGGCAGACCATATTTATGTATAAGCTGTACCATTTCTTTATATGTATAAATATTTCCGCGATACTCCTTGCCGTCGTCTACCTTCGGGCTGAAGGTCGGAAATAAATCTCCATACGAGAAGGATAAAGTATCGGTGTTAAAACTGGAGATATGGATTTTCACTGCTGCGCCTTCCTCATACCAGCTATTCAGCCATTCACATTCGCCGACTACCATATAATGCGGGACTTTTCTGACCGGCTGCCCTCCTTTGGCAATGAACATCGCTCTGGCCAGCTGCTCCAGCTCGTATCTTCTTTTCATATATCCTGCAGCTCTGCGCCCCGCCATAACATCCTTATTGTGTTTAATCGAGTCAAGAACCTCTGCGGCCTCATCCGCCGGCAGATCTGACAGATTTCGAAAAGGTCCGATTGCCTTCTCATAGTAATGATATAAATAATCCAATTGGAATACCACCTTTCTATAAAGGTTCTATCTCTACCATGCCTGTAAAAAACTCAGCCTAAGGCTGAGTCTTGGAAAGATCATATTCGTAGATCCGGCCGTCGCGGACTGCCTGGTTCTTGAACAACAGCAGATTGCCTTTGCGTTCAACAAATTCAAGCTGATCCCCATAGAAAGGAATATCATTCGTTTCAGCATAAAGTTGCTGGTCTGCATCCAGTAATGCTTTGTACAACAATGTTTTGGCGCCAGTCTTGCGGTCGATCAGGGTAAGCAGGCCTTTTTGATTAGGACGAATCAGCAGGAAATCCTCATCCATTCCTTCAATCAGATACTTATCGTCTACACCGCCAAGCTTGGTTAAATCCATCGTCTCTGCTACTTTGCCTGTCCCATCTTCGATTATCCGCAGAGTCTTGCCATCCGTCAGAATCAGTTTGTTTCCATACATGTTCACATTATCTCCGAACCGGATCCAGTACCCCACGCTTGCCTGCCGGATCACCATACCGTCCTTAATAATCAGCGTATACCATTTATTGTTGATATGCGGCTCTCCGTAAATATCTGATATGGTCAGATATATTAAGCCTCCGGCTGTCTTTTGAAAATCGAAAGTAACCATGTCATATAGCTCTGAGCCCAGATTGGCAATCAGCCGGGGCCGACCCGCGGGAGTAGAAGCATATAGCTTCCCTGTTTGTTTATCAACCGTATAGTTCACACCCGCATAGGAAGCATTGGTACTGGCGAAGGTCTGAATACCTTTAGCGGTATAAACTGCACTTTTGGCATTCCAGCTTACCGATTCGCCTCCCAGAGCATAGACCATAAACCGGGCAGGAAGATATAATTCATCCTTGTATACAAAAGGCGTTCCGCCCAGTTGTACAGTTTTCTCGTCCAGCTTCCCCGTCTTGCTGCCTACTGTGATCACTACCGACTTCTCCCATCCGGTATAAGTAGCCTGACGGTGGGACTTATTCCAGGTAACCTGCAGGCCAGCCGATTCCAAAAAAGTAGCCCGGGCATAAACAGTACCATCCTTTAGCAGTGCTGGTCCGGTAGCATACCCCCCATTTTCCAATGTATAGCTGAAATAAGCGTTCGAAGCAGCAGACGAGACCGAAGCAAAAATCAGTGAAAAGGCCAGCAAAGGTAAAACAAGCCATATTTTTCGCATGAACGATCAACCCCTTCCTCTTATTTCCTGTTTTCATACATTTATTGGACTCAAAAAATAGAAAAAAGTTGCAGTCCCATTATTTAACATTCGGGGGTATTAAGACTTAGTCCGATTGAACTATCTTACCATAACTTCCAGTGGGAATACCTTGACTGACATGATATAATCGCTAATGGCTTTACCACGAAATTAAAACCCATTAATATTATGGGTTTGTAGGAGGATCTATCACCATGGACAGTCACATCAGAATTGTGAAAGTATCCGCGGCTATTGAAAAAGATGAATTTGACGTCAAGGTAAGTCATTGGAGACTGCTGCTGGAGACGAACCGCTATTACGAGATTAAAGGCGAGGATGGCCCGGTAAAGCGAATTTATAAAGAGAAGCTCAATACCGTGGTGGATGAATCCAAGTCATATACGGCTGGCCAGCTCTCCTGTTCAGCCTTTTGTATTGAAGACCGGATCAATGAGATGCAGATCGAGATTCTCCACAAGCTGCAGCTAAAAATCAACGATTATATGAACCAGCTTCATTTAAATCAAAAAGCGATCGAACGCCAAACGATCGTTCAAAAATCGTGACTGTCCGGAATACCTATTCACGAAGCTGATTGACAGCACAAAGAGCCGCGATTTGCAGACCCTAAATTCTGCAGATTCCCGGCTCTTTGTATTAGCGGGCTGCTTATAGCAGTCCCGCGTTCTTCACAGCATGTTCCCAGCTTGGAAAATAATACAGTGCGCTCCGCATTAATTCCGGATCCTGCTGCTTAACCTGCTTCTTATTGACCGTTCCCCCACCCGATTGGAGCTGCTTGATCCGGTTAATGACCTCATCTGATCCCATTGTAATATCCAGCTTTGCCACTCCCTTCTTTATCATTCTTCCATATTTTTCACCATGCATTCAATTTATATACTTAAGCAGAATGAAAAAGGCACAAAAACCTGCGCCTGAACAATTCCATCACCAGCAGCAGTCTGCCTCTTCGTGAATATCCGGCATTCTAATCCCACGCTTAAAGTTATTGAGATAAGTTTAGCATTATAGTACAGCAGGATTATGTCGGTTTTTGGAGAATATTAACAGAGATTAATAAAGCAACAATACATCCACATCAGTATGTGGAACTCAGGAGGGAATAAAATGGCTAACTTGTTCGGCGGTTTACTTGGCAATTATTCGGAGGTGACCCTTCCGGAGCTGAAGAACCAGTATGGGGCATATCTAATGCCTGAAGAACAAATCCGTTCAGGCTTCAAACTGATCCGCGATGCTTTTATTATTACGGATGAACGTTTAATTCTGATTGATCATCAAGGTGTCACCGGCAAGAAAACGCGCGTGGCGTCAATCCACCTCAGCTCTATATTTGAAGTCACTATGGAGACTGGCGGCACCGGTTTTGATGATTGTGAAATCAATCTGCATTATATTACCTCCCCGTATCATAAAACGAATAATCTGCAGACGGCCGTCTATAAATTTGAATTTTCCAAAAAATTCAATGTACAGCCTTTGTACACCGCACTCATCAGCATCGCGCATGAGAACCACAAGCGCCTGAACGGTTGATTAAAATGGTTTCACTATGCAGCAAAGTCCCCTGTGTTTCCGGCAGGGGACTTTGTGTTTATACTGTACATTCTCTTGTGCAATGAACTCTTACTTCTTCTCCAGTGCGAATTTCAGCAGGCGGCTGAGCGCAGCCGGCAGGACACTGACATGGCTTTCCTCCGGAAACTTGGCCAGATTGACCTGCAGTCCCTGCTCCGATAGCGGCTCTAGCAGCAACGCCAGCTTCTCTGCATCCTGAACCATGTGGTCTAGCTCTTCAGCACCGATGGTAATAAGCAGCTTCCGCTGCAGTTGCCGCTGAGGGTAGTCTGCGGAGAAACGTTCCTGCTCAGCCAATACGGAGTAGTCCCCCCACCAGACCGAGGGGCTGCCTGCTGCATAGTGCGTAAACAGCTCTGGTCTGGTAAATAACGCATGCAGAACGAACAGCCCGCCTAAGGAATGGCCGAACAAGGCCTGACGGCTGACGTCTACCGGAAATAGACTTGAGATCATCGGCATGATCTCATCCTGCAGGACATCCAGGAAGCTGTCCGCCCCGCCATGCTCAGGCCAGTTACTGCCATCCGGACGTTTCGGCAGGGTCTGCTCGAGCACCGGTATAGTGAAATCATAACAGCGTCTTGTCATGTCAAAGGGCTCATCTGACGGGTAGCCGATGGCGACAATGACCACCGGATCAAAGCCGTGCGGCTTACGTGTCTGCAGCCGGGCAGCTTCAGCCAGGGTATGAAATACGGCGTTGCCATCCAGGGCATAGATAACCGGATACCCTTCCGGCGGGGCTTCGCCGGAAGGGTGCGAGAGCAAAATCCGGTACTCCAGCTTACGCTCACCCGCAGTTATTACATATTCTTCACAGCCCTGATGCAGAATCGGTTCTCTGCTTCCGGTATCGTTTATATTCAGCGCTTCTATCCGGTCCATTGAAGTCTCCTCCATATCCGCTAACTGTTTTCGAACTATTGATAATGATAATCATTGTCTATAATATTTTCAATAAAAAAAAAAAAGAACGCCCGGCAGCGTCCTTGTACTTGTAGATTAGCTGATTCATCCTTCTTCAATAGCACATCTATAGCCTCTGGCTGACTGACCCTGCGTCAGTTCTGAGCACAAAATAATATTCCTGCTTCTCCCCGCCACCCTGCTTCGTGAGCTTGAATCCGCGAATGGTGGCACCGGGCTCATAGTCCTTGGTATTTGAGCTTAAAAAAGCTGCCATATTCTCTTTAAGTACAAAAGAACCTGATCCGCTGCTAAATTCCATGACTATCGGCTTGTCTTCCGGCATTCTGTATATATAGCCGCCGTTTTCACTCAGCAGCACATCACTCAGTTCATATACGGCAGGAGCCCCCTTCTCCAGCTGAATTTGAACAGACTCACCTAATTTCACATAAGGGATGCTGACTTTTGAATCTTCAAGAATAGCTCTGAACGGGGCTTCCCCGGATGTATTTGCAGTATGCCCTTCGGTTATGATTTGGACTCCACAGCCGAAGAAGTGAAATCCTGGGCATATACTAACCCTCCTCCCCGCATTTTTAATAGGCTAACCGATAATACGGAAGATTGAGTACCGGGACAAAGCCCAGCTTCTGCGCGAGATAATACGATCCTTCATTCTCTAAACGGCAGGCCCAGACCGGTTCCAGCCTGCGTTCCAGGCAGTAATCAATCATGGCCGAGCTGACGGAGAACGCGTAACCTTTTCCCCGGTACTTTTGTGCCGTCTCAATGCCAATCTCCAGCTGATTCTGTGCGCAGCAGGCTGAGAACGCAGTCGCGGCTATTTCGCCGCCCCGCAGCAAAGTGTATCCTATCCCCTCCGCTTCAAAATGTGCCGCATCCCGCCAGAAAAAACGGGGCACCACACCTTCTGCCAGCGCGCCAAACTGCTCTTTGGTGGTCTGTACGATCAATTCATCCTGCTTAAAAAACTGCTCCCTGGCAGTAAGGTAAGCCTGCCGGTCGAAGCGGAAATTAACCCTTGTATTCAGCTGAATGGCCCGGGAGTTATTGCCCTCCGGCAAGTCAGATCCGTTGTCAAGCATACCATTATGCATAATCCGGATAGAATCGATTAAGCTGGTCCAGTCTCCTGCCGGATCTGCCTGCAGCCACTCCGCCGCCCGTCTGGTTTCGGATTTATTGGTCACGTAATCAAAGAGCGAGCGTTCAAAGGTTTCATCGCCTCTTTCTCCAAATAAAAGTGACATGCCATAAGAATGAACCACATAAAAAGCGCGGGGACTGTCTGCACAATCCGCAAACACCTTCCCGCCAATATTCTGCTCCAGGACGCTTCTGGCGAATAACGTGTTTATTTTTACTTGATCCAGCACCGGTAAGGCCAGGTAATAGTCCCTGCTTTTCAGTTCAATCATTGCCTTCTCCTCGCTTTTCGTTAACAAATTGTTTATACAGCCAACGGAAATTCCATTCAAAGACATGAGACATCTGCCACTCAGCAAAAGGTATAGGTATACCCCGAGCCATCCAGAAATCAGCTGATTCTCCGCTTGCTGCGGCTTGTTCTGCATAGATTTGAATTTCAGTAAGATAACTGATCATCTCACCAATGCTGCTGTGGTCTGTAACTTCCCCGTGGCCGGGAATCACCAGACTGAAATCAAGCTCTTGTCCGATCCGCTGCAGAATCTCTATCCATGCGGCCGGGAACCCGCTAAGCATAGCCGGATGTGATTTACTTAGTACCAGATCTCCGGCGATCAGCACCTTTGCATCTTCAATGTATACAAAGGCATCACTATCCGTATGCCCGCCGCCAAAGGTCAGGAGAGTCAGCGAACGCGCAGTCCCATGAATCATTAGCTTGTCTGAAAAGGTTAGTGCCGCGGTCCTTCTACGGATGCCGGGAACGGCCGCCAGCAGTGCAGCTTTATCCGCAATTTCATAGGCAAATGCAGATTGCAGCCTGAGGTCTTGTGCCGCATGCATGCCTTTCGTTAATCCCTCGATTTGTTTCTGCAATCCTTCCTGCCACACTTCCACTTCCGGAGCACCCTCTTTAGTCAGAATCTCCCGGGTAAGGTCAGTAGTGATGATCAGACTGTCCGCAAACATCTGATTCCCGTAATGATGATCTCCATGAAAATGCGTATTGACTATGTACTTCACCGGTTTCCCGGTCAGCTCCAGGGCAGATTCCCGCAATATCCCAGCCGCTTCGGGAAGACAGAACGTATCTACTACAACTGTAATATCACCTAAATCAACTACCGCAGCATTCCCCAACGCTCCGCTGCCCGGAATAACAATTGCCGCCCACACGCCTGAAGCTACTGAATGCAAGGTGAAGAATTTGTTCAATCTCATTCCCCCAATGTGACAATAAAATTAACTGCCATTATACTATAAACTGGAAACTATTGAGCATTAGATTGTTCACAGTTCAAAGAGTGTTAGAAGACGGCTAGTTCCGGGACACAAGTATGAGTATGAATCCTGTCTCCCTGCCGGTTACAATCATCATCCTTTATAGATTATCAAGTGTTCCGCTGTAATATTTCCCTTTTAGAAAATTCTATTGACTTCTTACTTGATTTACGTTAGCTTTCTCACATATATAGTTTAGATTGAAAGGAAACTGCAGATGATTATTCCAACTCCGGAAGTGAATTTCGAAGCTTCTCCCTTTTATAATCCCAGCCTGAAAAATGTCGTCATTCTCGCCACCGGAGGAACGATTGCCGGCAGCGGAGAAGCCCATAAAACCTTAAATTATGAACCCGGCGCCCTCCCGATACAAGATCTGCTGGACAGTGTCCCCCACCTGGAGCGGTTAGCTAATTGCGCAGGAATTCAGGTAAGCAATCTTTGCAGTGCCGACATTACCAGCGATCACTGGCTGACACTTGCTTCAATCATTAATACCTTGGCCCTGCGGGAGGATGTCCACGGGTTTGTGATTACTCACGGAACAGATACTCTGGACGAGACCTCTTATTTCCTGAATCTGGTCATCAAGACGGATAAGCCGGTTATTATCACAGGCTCTATGCGCCCGGCCACGGCAATCAGTGCAGACGGACCGCTGAACCTCTTCCAGTCTGTTGCGCTCGCTGCCAATCCGGACGCTTCCGGACAGGGCGTAATGGTCGTGTTTGCAGAGGGGATCTACAGCGGCAGGGATGTTCAGAAGGTTAACACATTTAAGGCGAATGCTTTTGATGAACGGGATTTCGGCTGTCTCGGATATATGCGGGATGCCCAAGCCTTCTTTTACACCCGTTCTTTGAAAAAGCACACCATAGATGCACAGTTTGACGTCTCCTCCCTGACGGGACTGCCTGAGGTATCCGTCGCCTATTTCCATGTAGATGCCAACCCTGGTATTCTGGATTACCTGTCCACGGTTTCCAAAGGAATTGTTATCGCCGGTGCAGGCGGAGGGATATACAGCAAACCGTGGATAGATAAGGTAGGCGAGCTGAAAAACAACAATATCCCGGTGGTCCGCTGCTCGCGGATTTCCAGCGGGATAACGCTTAAAGATTCTTACATTGACCTCTCTGCTAATTCCATTCCCTGCAACAGTCTGGTGCCGCAAAAAGCACGGATTCTGCTCTCGCTGGCGCTGACACAAACCACACATTATGATGAAATCGCCGCTATGTTCAATGTGTACTGACAGGTAATGCATAAACCCGCCCGTGTGAGTCACGGGCGGGTTTCATTTCGTAAAAAGCTTGGCTGTGCTCAAATTTATTAGAGGCTTCCCGCTCACTCGGTATCTTTCTGTTCTTTTCCAAGCTCCTCCCCGGCCTCCATCTGTGCTCTCGCAGCTGTTGGAATCCGCAGCAGCGGCTTCCGCACTCCTTCTCTGCCTTTCCGGCGCAGTTTCCCTACCGTGTAGACTCCGGCAAAGAACACAACAAACATTACTCCTGCAGCCAGTCCGCCGCCCTGTCCCGGAATCAGCGGCATGCTTGCCAGAATGGCGAGCAGACTGACCATGGCAATCCATGAAGTATACGGATAACCGCGCAAGCCTTGCCGCTGGGTAAGCGAACTGCCCTGCCGTTTCCGCAGCCGGTAATGGCTCGCCATAATAATGAGATAGGAGAACAGCAGCGAGAAACCGCCGGAGCTGACCAGAAACAGGTATACCCCTTGCGGCAGCAGCATGCCAAGACCAAGACCGGCTAACATGGCTCCGCCGGAAATGAGGATCCCCCGGTAAGGGATATCTGTGCGGTCCCGTATCCAGGCCGGAGTGTGCCCTTCCTCCGCGAGTGAGCGGAGCATCCGGCCGAGGCCAAAGACGGAGGCAAGCATCGTCGAAAGAATCGCCGACACCAGCACTATGTTCATCACCGTACCCGTCCAGCCCAGGCCGTAGCGGCTCAGCGCTGTCACAAACGGGCTGATTTGTTCAGATACGGCTGCTGTAGGCAGCAGGAGGAACAAAGCCGTCATGGCCGCGATATATAGCCCTACCAGCAGCAAGAGGGTATAGCGGATCGCTTTCGGGATGGTCACACCCGGGTTCCCTGCTTCTGAAGCAGCGAGTCCGAGCACTTCAAAGCCGGCATAGGTGAACATGACCATCAGCATGCTTCCGGCAATGCCGGCCAACCCTCCCGGCATCCAGCTTTGGCTGCGCAGAACCTGTGTGCCAACTGCCCCCGCCCCCCTTGTCCCTATTCCGATTGCGATACAGACTGCAATGAGGATAAAGGCGGCGATGGCCAGCAGCTTAAAGGCAGCCAGGCCACTCTCCAGTTTGCTGAGCCGCTCTGCCCCCAATAGATTCAATAAGGTTACGCCGATAATGATTCCCGACCCCAGCAGCCCCAAAGGCAGTAACGGGAACCAGCTGCGCAGCAAAATAGACACCGCTGTAGCTTCACTGGACATTGCCAGCACAAGTCCTGTCCAGTATACCCAGCCTACGGTGAAGCCCGCTCCCTTGCCAAAAGCCTGCTCAGTGTAGGTGCGGAATGATCCGGCAACCGGATTGGCAACTGTCATCTCCGATAATGCCGACAGAATAAAATAGACCAGAATACCTCCGATCACATAGGACAGCAGGACAGAAGGTCCGGCTGCACGAATGGCTACCGAGGACCCTAGAAAAAATGAGCCACCCACTACCGTTCCAAGCGCCAGCATTGTAAGCTGCCATACCGATAAACCCTTTTCCCCCTGCTTCATGAATACAGCCTCCCGGTCTTTTTAGCAAAGTATCTGCAATACCCGGGGATTTTACCCATGAAGACACAGCAAAACCCTCCGGATGAAGGAGCGCCGGAGGGTTACATTTAATTATAGTTTTTCAAACAGCGTTACACGGTTTCTGCCTTCCGCCTTAGATTGATAAAGCGCGTTATCACCGAGCTTGTAAATATCTTCTTCGCGGACATGCTCGACCCGGACTGCTGCAACACCAACAGATACTGTGATGATTCCAAACTGCGGGCTCATGGCATGTGGTATCTGCAAATCTTCAATGTTTCTGCGGATACCCTCTGCATAATCACGCGACTGCTTGGGAGTGAAGCCGGAGACTATAATACCGAATTCTTCCCCGCCCAGCCGGATGGCGAAGCCATCGGCACGTTCAGCCAGCTCATGCAGCAGTTTCCCTACTCTCCGCAGCACCGAATCCCCTTCATAATGTCCATAAGTGTCATTATATTTTTTGAAATAGTCGATGTCGAGCATCAGATAGGTCAGATATTTTTGCCCTGCGGCGGCCTTTTCAACTTCCTCCACAAATACTTTATTGAAATATCTCCGGTTGTACAGCCCTGTCAATTCGTCGGTAATAGAAATCTGCTCGATTAAGCCAATATATTTGTTTAGTTCCTCGTTATTCAGCTCCAGCTCCTTCGTACGCTCCGCGACCAGCTCTTCCAGGTGTTCTTTATGCCGTAAAAGCTCTTCTTCCGCCTGCTTACGCATCGTGATATCTTTTACGGTCCCTTGTATCGCCGGCTTATTCATATAGTTGATCAGCGTTACTTTGTGAATCACAATAATCTCTTGCACCTGGTCTTTGTGCAGTAAGCGGGTCTCATACTCAAAAGGTGCAGGCTTACTGTCCATTCTGCGGTCATAATAATGCATGACCTTCTCGCGCTCCGCCGGACTTACGAAATTCTCAAACGGCTGCTCCAGCATCTCTTGTGCCTCATAGCCCAGCATCTTGGCCAATGCTTCGTTGGCGTATTTACAAATATAACCCTGGGTAATAAAGATACCATCCTGCAAATTGTTGACCAGCTCACGGTACTTTTCTTCTGAGCGTTCAAGCTCTGAATACAGGCTGGCATTTTCGAGCGAGAACACCATTTCCCGCGACAGCAGATTTATGATCTTCATCCGTTCTTTGGTGAATACGCCTGTTACCAGATTATTCTCCAGATATATGACGGCAACTGTCTTATTCTGATTAATCAGCGGCATGCAGACCACGGACTTCGGGCGGTGCCTCACAATATAGGGATCATTCACAAACTGCGTTTCAGAGAAAGCGTCATTGTAGATCAGTGTTTCTCCGCTCTCCTCTACCTGTCTCAAAATAGCTTCCGGCAGATTGTCGTAACGTCCCTGGCTATACACGGCGATGGATATCTTACTCTCCCCGGGCTGATATTCACCTTCGACCAGCAATCCTGAGCCTACTGACATCCGGATGCAGCCCTTCTGCGCCCCGGCATTCTTGATGACAATCTCCATGAGTGCCTCCAGCAGGTTATCCAGCTCAATTTCCTTAGAAATCGCCTGGGATGCCATAATCATCGAGTCCAGATCAATACTCTCGGAGTATTCCGCTACGCTCCGTCCGTACAGGAACTCTTTCGAGTTGATCTTGCGGACGAGGTCCGGATAACGTTCATTAATGAATTCAATTTTCGCCTTTGCGCCCCAGACGGAGTAATAATAAACGGATTGTCTGAGCAGATAAGCGGCAAATTCATTGAACTGCTTACCGTTATAAAATTTAGAAGCCAGTTCGTTGGTAAGTGCCTTATATCTGACGAAATTCCCGTGCTCACTGGCCTGAATGGCCAGGTCATAATAGTATCCCGCCTCATCCTCCGGCCCGAAAATCCGTGCCCATTCCGCCTTCATCAGCATTTCATGCTGCCTGAAGGTATCCGGAGCGTGCTTGGCCCATTTGCGGACCCGGCCGAGCTCCTTACGCATTCTGGCCTTTGCCTTTCTCCGTTCACTGGCACTCAGCTGCGGATAACTGTAGGCCAGATTAAGGAAGGTATACAGGGCGAATTCCTCCATAAAAGCCGAACCGGAAAGTGCGCCAATGATCGGATAAGCTTTATCAATATACCCTAAAGCTTCTTTGTAGCTTTCATAGGTAAATAACAGCTTCATTTTGTAAATATAGTAAATAGCTATTCCGGAATTGTATTTGGCGAGCTCCAAATCATGCAGCATATTCTCTTCATCAAATGACTCGTCACTAAGAGAGCTGCGGTCTTCCATTTCCCCCAGAAGATTGCGGTAATATTGCCGGACCAGCAGAGCCGTCGCCAGCGACTCTTTGTATTTGGTATTCTCGATCATCGCGATCATCCGGCTGCTCTCCTGCAGGTGCGTGACCAGATCCATTTCCGGATTCCATAAATTCACATAGAAGCAGGAATGGGCAAGATAAAGTAAATTGCCGGTCCGAAGACTGGCTTCAATCGAAGTCGAAAACCAGTCATGCAAAGTGTCCCACGGCTCTATCCAGACATGACTGAACAGGGTATATAAGACATGCACCGCACCTCTCCACTGCAAATCGTTGAACTTGTCATTGATCCGGATGCCCAGCCTGCCGAATTCAAAAGCTCCCTTCACATCGCCGAATCCGGACAACAGCATGGAATACCCAATAAAGGCAAGTGCCGATTCAGGAGAATTGCCGTATTTCAGGGTCAAACCAACTTGTTTAAGCACAATTAAGCCAAACAGTGAAGCTTCCCCGGAGATAAAGGCCGGCGGGATAAAGTTGATCAACAGCCGCATAATCAGCAGCATATCCGGGTCCTCCATTTGCCGAGCCGTATAAATAGCCTCAGGCGTCTTTCCCCGGAGTGCGGCTTTAATCTTCACAAGCTCAGCCAGCACGGAAACCATCCCGACCTGGCGCGGAATGTGGATACCCATCACCTGCAGACCCTGCCTGCCGGAAGCAATCGATTCCTTCATCATTCCCAGATACATATAATGATTGGCCTGCATCTCATAAATTTGCGCACGGGCCTGTTTATCGGTGGTGAACTGGAGCAGTACCGCACATGCGGCATCTGCCTCCGCGATATGATGGGTTAGGTAGCCGCATTGTGCCAGCAGCTCGTAAAGCTCCGCTGCCGGAACGTCATTATTTTGCCAGACGTTCTCCGGCAGCTGAGGCAGCATTGTTTCCAGCAGCGTATAAGCTGAATCATAACCGAAGGCCGCCTTAGCTTTGTGGGCTGCCTTCAGGTTAAGTCTTATTATCTCGTTCATCTCTGCCCGGTCACTGATTAATTCCAAGCCTTTATTCATATGAGCTGCTATATCGACGATAAACTCTTCCGCTTCCGACGGTGCCAGATTCTTCAGCATCAGCCGGCCGATGCTAAGATGCAGCTCTTTCATTGTATCTGCGTCAATCATCTGGTAGAAGGATTGCTGGATCCGGTCATGGGCAAACCGGAAAGAAACCGCCGCCTGCAGCAGAGGCTCCTTATCCTTCTCGTCCAAATAACCGGAGAACAGGGTATAGCCCGAATCTGCCGGAACAATGAGCTCCTCCTCAACCGCAGCAGTAATAGCCCGGGTGACAAAACTCAGCGGCTCTTCGCTGATCAGTTTTAGCATTCCGAAATTAAACTCATTCCCGATGGCAGCGCTCAGCATCAGAATCGAACGGACCTCTTCAGGCAAACTGTTCAGCTTCATCATCAGAAACTCGACCACATTGTCATTGACCGGTAATTTTAGAATCTGCTCCAGCTGCCAGCTCCAGATCCCCTGTCTCTCGTCAAAATGTAAAAGCCCGTTACGATACAGCTCTTTGAGCAGCTCGCTTACAAAAAACGAATTGCCCTTTGTCCTTTTGTAGATGACTTCCGCAAGCATGTTCACCCGCTCCGGCGAACTGTAAAGAGTATCGGCAATCAGGTTCTGCACATCATGGGCAGCGAGCGGCTCTAGAGCGATGACGCCCACGTCCCGGCTTTTCTTAATTTTGGCAATGGAGGTAAACAGCGGGTGCCCCTCATGAATCTCATTTGCTCGGTAAGAACAGACAATGAACAGTCTACACAGGTGTGGATCAAGCATTAAGCGTTCAACAAGCTGCACACTCGAGAAATCAGCCCACTGCAAATCATCCAGAAACAGGACCAGCGGCCGTTCATTCAAGGTTATCCCTTCGATAAATTTGGCAAAGGTTATAAAAAACCGGTTGGTTTCCTCTGCAGGATTAAGCGGCTCCATCTCAAGCTGTTTACCGATCCATCCGTCCAGCTCCGGGATCAGTCCGGATATGAGACTTCCGTTCCCGTCCAGGGATTGTGCTAAAGATTGCTTAATCTGCTTCTTGTATTCCTTGTCAGGGGTTTCCAGCAACTGGCTGATCAAACGGCGAAAAGCCTGTATAATCGCGCTGTAAGGAGTATTGCGGTTATACTGGTCAAATTTGCCTTCGGCAAATAAGCCCTTTTCCTCACTGATTGACTTATGGAGCTCATGCACCAGAGCCGTTTTACCCATCCCGGCCTCTCCGGTTACCAGCATGAGCTGCGACTGGCCCCGGACACTATGCCGGAAAGCATGCACGAGCCTTGTCAGCTCCTGATCACGGCCGTAGATTTTTTGCGGAATCCGGAATATATTGAGCCGGTCTTCCGCCCCGATCACAAAATCCGTATTTCCTTCCAGCACCTTTTTCAAATCGGCCTTGATCCCATAAGCGCTGCGGTATCTTTCTTCGGACGATTTTGCCATTAGCTTCATGATGATCCCTGACAGCCCGTAGGAAACCTTGCCTCCGGTTAACTGATGGGGCGGAATAGCCTCCTTGGCAATAATGGAATAGATCTGCTCCAGCATTTCTTGCTTTTCAAAGGGTCTGCTACCCGTCATAAGCTCGTAGAGAACGACACCCAACGAGTAATAATCGCTCCGGTAATCAATATTGCGGTTCATCCGGCCGGTCTGTTCCGGCGATATGTACTGAATGCTCCCCTCCAGCACCCCGCTATTCTGAAATTCCCTCTTCTCTTTGGGCAGCTTCACAGCCAGATCGAAATCGATCAGCCGCACGATGTCCTGCTCCCTGTTCCAGATGATATTGGAGGGTTTAATATCCTTGTGAATAACATTCTGTTCATGCACCGCACCGAGTATGTCCACTATCCGTATGGCCAGCTTCACCAGAGCAGCCTGATCCGGCGGATCCTCTTCCATAATCTCCTTGAGAGACCGCCCGTGGATATCTTCCAGCACCATAATATAATAGCCGTTTTTTTCTTCAAGCTTACGGGGTTTGATTACGCCTTCGATATGTTCACTGAGCTCCTTGAGCAGCCTGTATTCCTGCTTAAACCGCATAACCGCCTCAGGCCCGGTAAATTCGGATTTCAGTACTTTTATAATTACCGTTTCCTCTGATATCGTATCTCCGCATCTGTATACCGATTTCGTATAATTGTCGGAAATGGTCTCCAGAATTAGATAGTTGTCTAACGTAATCATACCCATTCCACCTTTAGCGAGTGTCTCCCGTTAATTCAAAATCAGCATCAAACTTAAACACATAAGCGGCAATGAGCCAGACAATCCAGCAGTTCACGCCAAAAAAGAGATATCCGTAATAGCCCAGAATCGGCATCTCCGAGAAAATATGAATTTTATCCAGATACGGTACAGAATATTTCCAGTAATTCGGGTTGGTGGGCAAGGAGTCATGGAACCACTCACTGCCAAAGTTCCAGAACTCCCAGAAAAATCCGTTACACAAGGTGGCCAGTGCGACCAGGATAATCCTGGACCAGTCACCGTTTCTGATCGGCGTAAAAGGAGTCCAGTAACCGCAAAGCGCCATCGCAGCCGAGAGCATAGGCACTAGTGCCACCCATAACACCCAGAACAGCAGATAAGGATAATAACCCATACCGAAAGCCAGAAACATTCCAATGATAAAGTAAATGATCAGCAGTGTTCTGCTGACGTTTATTTTTGGACCATTCCTGTACCGCTCTCTAATCGATTTGAAAGTCTTCAGCAGCAGATACCACTCAACGATCGCCGGAAGAACAGTAGTATAAGATAAGGAAAACCAGAACACATTCCCAAAGTTAGAGAAGACATTTTCATTCGGATAGTACCAGTTCTCCATCACGAAAAAGTTAAGATACTCAAAGGCAAACCAGCTGAAGCAGGACACAACAGCGAGCAGCTGCATTACATGTGGTTTACGGGAAATGATGGAGTTCCCGCCTGTCCGCTTGTAGACCAGTCCGTCCAATATCAGTATAAAGGACCACCATAGCGGGACAAAGGTATAATTCTCCAGCGGGACAAATAATCTGATCCGTGCCCACATCAAAAACCAGCTGACCGCAAGAACAGGCAGGCTCCACCAGAACCACACTGGAAAACCTGCTCTGGCCGGCTGCGGCTGAGGCTCATGTGGAAGCTTCCTAAAACCGAATATACGCGGAATAACGAGCACCAGCGTAATGAACACGGCCACTATACAAGCGAGTGAAAAATAAAGCAGGCTGAATCCGGGATCCGCTTCAACCTTTTGGGCAGGGAAAACCCCATAACCGGGTGGAAGGCCTCCCCATTTAGTCAAACTGCCGAATAAAGGCAGCAGGAAAATCAAAACAAACGTTACGATTAAGAATACTGGCTTATGTCCTTTTTTCATGAAATCCCCTTTGATAAGTAAATTAAAAGTCGAATTTTGTTGATTCCGCTATCTATTCGATACGGCTCCAGAATATTCCTGCTTATATTTTCCGGTGTTTCTGCAAAAAAGTCTCCGCTTAGGCAAATGAAATAAGCAAAATGTCCCAGAAGCCAAAATGACGGCTACCGGGACACATAAAACTTCGAAGCAGAGTGATCCTGATGAGGAAGATTATGCAGATTTCAAAAACTGTTCCAGCACAGCCACAATCATCTCATGGTCCTCTTCACCGGATAATCCGGAGACGGAGATCGTTCCGACCGGCCCGACATTCCGGATCAGCACCGGAAAGCATCCGCCCTCTGCGGCGTATTCCATCGGATCAACGAACGCGTTATCCTGAATGGTGGTGTTCCATGATTTGTAGAGCACATTCATATAATAAGAGCAGTGTCCGAAATGATTGACGACGTTGATCTTGCGGGCGATCCAGCGGTCATTGTTCAGTCCTGTTTCATCCATTTTGGCATGGAACAGCACTTGCCCGTTTTTACGGATATCCACTACTATCAGTTTCCCCAATTTGTGGGCTCTTTCCAGAATGGCATTGCCCAGCTCTATGGCCGTCTGGTTTGTAAATCTTGTGAACTGGTAATCCTGCTCCTGCCGGAGAATCTGTTCCAATAACGAGCTGTAATCTTCCAAATTGCAGCACTCCCTTTGGTTATTTTAAGATTCATAACAAATGAATCTCCTGATACTCAAGCTTGATTAACGTCAGCCCCAGAAAAGCGGCGTATGCTTCTGCAGCGGAGACGAGCTGTGCCCGGCTGTAGTCTTGCAAGGGTTCAAATGGAATAAGCAGCAGCTCGGCTCCCTTCTTCTTAATAGTCCGTTTCCAGGTACCGATAACTTGTCCTTCTGACACAATTACCGGCAAAAACATTCCGTTGTTGCCCGGAACGATCCGCGGTGCAAGCTCCGGCTCAAGCACAGCGCTCCGGTCCTTATAGCCAAGGATATATTCATCGAAGCCGGGAAGCAGATGAACCCCGGCAGGATGTCTCCCGGCAGCAGAAGGTATGTCCGGCAACCAGTATTCGCTGCCTCCGATTACCTCGGATGCCAGCCCAGCCCTTACCGCCTCCAGCCCGGCTCTGGCCTCCGTAACCGAGAGTCCGGCCCACCAGGCAAAATCATGTACAGTGGCAGGTCCCCGGGAGGTGAAGTAGCGAAGTGCCAGCTCAGCCAGTGATTCCTCATAGGACAATTCCCGGGACAGCGGCACCCATTCGTCCAGCAGTACAAAGGTCTGCTGCTTGCCCGCTATTGGGCCAAAACAGATTAGTCCGTTAAACGCGCTATGCCACAGGATATGATAACCCCGCTGGCCTGCGGTGCTAATACCCTGAGCCTCAAGCAGGCTTAGCAGTTCAAGCCTGGTGAGGCATTTACCGCCCTTTAATGCATGATAGATTATTTTCCTGCAGCGGCCTAGTATTTTGTCATCCAGTTCCAGCTGCGCCAGCCGGCGTCCAGCCTGTCTGAGCAGCCGCGGTGCGCTCAGCTGTATCATCCATTTCACGTCTTCCGGCGGTGAAAAATGCAGGGTTCCCCGCAGGCTCCAGGTCAGCAGAAGATGCCTGCCGGCAATCGCCTGCTCCACACCCGCCAGCCCTGCGGCAGGCGTACGAAGCCCGATGGCCCAAGCGGCCTGCATATAATCCTGCGCCTGCAACGCACCCAGCGCGCGGACAACCTGCCCAGGCTCCAAATTTGCAGAGCTGATAATATGCTGGTTCAACAGCCGGAGTCCGGCAATCTCCCTATTCATTTCGGCTCACTCCTCTGCTGATCCCTATACACTGCAATCGTTACGCCAGCTATGATCTTTGGTACTTTCCTCCAGTATATTGAACAAGTCTGCTGATTGTCTATCAGGAATCCCCATAGTATGATTTACAATATCTTACTTTAAGCGAGGTGCTTCTCCTGCAGCAGTTTATGATCGGGCAATATGGAGGCTTTGATGATAAGAAATATCTTAAAGATTTCCAAAACGGATTTTATGGTATCGAAGCTTGTTTATTTGCCTCCCGGGAGGATGCTGAGCTGTTAATTGAAGCCGCCCGGAGCAGAGGCTTTCAGATTGGCGTTCATTTTCCGTTTCGGGCCAATGCTGCAAGAGTG
The DNA here is from genome assembly GCF_017086365.1 of Paenibacillus tianjinensis. Lineage (NCBI taxonomy): Bacteria > Bacillati > Bacillota > Bacilli > Caryophanales > Paenibacillaceae > Paenibacillus > Paenibacillus tianjinensis. The sequence continues at coordinate 3,836,177 of NZ_CP070969.1, forward strand.
CGAGACCCGTTGGTTCTCGCCGGTGATGATACGGTGCGCAATGACGCTTTTCAGCATATTCTGGAGGAGCTTGAATATCTTACCGCAATTCAGCCGGAGTACGTGCTGTTCCATTATCCGAAGCCAGTAATTCTGGATGAGCGGGTGAACTGGGCGGGTTGGCGGTTCGGAGACCGCCGGGAATTCATTCATGAACATGAAATTACAGTTGAGGAGTTGACCATACGCACGGCCCAGCTGTTCGAATGGCTTGACAGGCAGAGCCGCAAATATCAATTCATGCCTGTCCTGGAATTCGACGCGATTAGCAGATTGATCTATGAGCATGATTTTTTGGAGCAGCTGTTGAATCAGTACCCTCGGATCAGACTATGCCTGGATACTGCCAGACTGTTTCTGCAGGACAAGCTCGATCCCTTTTTTGACGCCAATAAAATACTAAGCACCTTCACGAAATATGCCACATTAATTCACTTATCCAACGTACAGATTACGGACACTGTACAGAACAGCCATTATCCGGTGCTGCCTGAATTAAGTGTTAACCATGGCTGGGCGCCAATCGAAGAGTACTTGAGGATCATCCGTGCAGAGAACCGTAATGTCAAAATTATGTTTGAGCACCGCTCGGATCTGATCACCCCGGAACAGCTGCAGCGCTGTTATACATGGGTTGATGGGATTCTGAATGCCCCTGATTAACCAATATGAACTAAGGAAAGAATATTTATCTTTGGACAAGGCCATGATACAATATGGAAATCAAGTGCCTTCCTTAATTTAGCATATTAGGAGTGAAGCGTGTGTCAGTTGATGTTTATATGAATTTCAATGGGAACTGCCGCGAAGCTGTTGAGTTTTATGCAAAGGTATTTGAAACTGGAGCCCCCGAGATCATGACCTTTGGCGAAGCGCCGCCGAATCCTGAGTATCCGCTGCCGGAGGAAGCCAAATCTTTGGTAATGCATTCCAGATTGAATATTGACGGCAGCAATGTGATGTTCTCTGATGTTTTTCCAGGGATGCCTTTTACCGTAGGCAACAATATCAGTCTTACTCTAGTCACCCGTGATGAAGCGAAGGTTAAAACCTGGTTTGATCAGCTGAAAGAAGGCGGTTCGGTTACCATGGAGCTGCAGGAGACCTTCTGGAGCAAAAGCTACGGCAGCTTGAAAGACAAATTCGGTATTGATTGGCAGATCAGCCTGGATAACGGAGAAGCCGGAATGTAAGCACCTTAGCCTGAAAACATATTTTCAAATACAGAGGATATAGCAATCTTGGCAGGGATATGATCACTGTCCAATGAATCTATATCCTTTTTTGTGTATGGTAGTATAGATTATATAATGCGCTTTCAGTGCGAATTGTGGTTTAATAAGTGTACACTGCTAACCAATTCCACTGTAAAGGAGACTAGTCATGGAAATATCAGCTTTCCTGCTGCCTAAAGACCAGGTCGCGTTCATCACTTCCTCGATCTCTATGCTTGAGGCGATGCAGCAATTGGAACAGCATTATTACTCCGCCATTCCAATTATTGATGATAACAATAAATACGTTGGAACCTTGGCTGAGGGAGACCTGCTATGGAAACTCAAGAATACAGAGGGGCTCAGCTTTGAGAATATGGGTGAGGTCAAAGTAAGTGACATTCAGCGCCATGTGCATAATGAGAGTGTAGAAATCAACGCCCAAATGGAGGATATGCTGACGCTAGCCGCGGACCAGAATTTCGTTCCGGTCGTTGATAGCACGGGTGTCTTTCTGGGAATTATCCGCCGCAAAGATATTATTGAATATTACACACGGAATATAACGGACTAACCGCCACGATAGGAATAAGGCCCTCCCTGCAGCCAGCAGAAGGAGGGCCTTATTTGTAATTCAGAAACAATGCTGTCCTGTTACAGCTCCGTCAGGATAATCGTTCCCTGAGGTGTAATGGCCAGAGTGTGCTCATACTGAGCGGAGAGACCGCCGTCAATAGTCCGGGCTGTCCACCCGTCTGCATCCACCTTTGTCCGGTAGCTACCGGTATTCAGCATCGGCTCGATGGTGAACACCATGCCTTCTTTCAGCCGCGGACCTTTGCCTGCCGGTCCATAATGCGGCACCTCAGGCCCTTCATGCATCTCCGAACCGATGCCATGGCCGATAAAGTCCCGTACCACGGAGAAACCGTTCGACTCGGCATACACCTGAATCGCATGAGCAACATCACCGATCCGGTTACCGGCAACTGCCTGCTCAATTCCCTTGAATAAGGACTCCTTGGTCGTATCCAGCAATTTACTGGCCTGCTCGCTGATCGTCCCGACCGCATAGGACCAGGCGGAATCCGCCAGCCAGCCGTTCAGGTTGACGACCATATCGATCGTTACAATATCTCCGTCTTTCAGCGGCTCTTTTTTGGGGAAGCCATGGCAAATGACATCATTCACAGAAGCACAGGTGGCATAGGGATACCCGTGGTATCCTTTTTGCTCCGGCGTCGCCCCATGAGACAGGATGAATTTTTCAGCGAACTCGTCAATCTCCCACGTTGTGATTCCGGGCTGTATGATTCCGGCAATCTGCCGGTGGCATTCGGCAAGAATTTTACCGGCCGCGCGCATCTTTTCAATCTCTTCCATCGTTTTCATGATAATCATTTCATTCGCCTCTTCTGTACAGAACACATTACTCACAATAATGGCTCTTGAATATGTTTTTTTGGTGCTTCTCTATATTATGTAAGAAAACTGCCGGAAATCCAAATTCATTCTGTGTTTATGATCAATTTTCCCGGTTTTGCATAAAATATGACAGTGCAGGAATGTAAGGAGGGATTTCAGAACTTCATGAGTAGGAAGAAAAAACACCGTCCCAGAAACTCCGGAATAACCGTTCGGCTGCATCCGAAAACCCGAATACTTCTTGCTAAAACGGTAGTACGAACGCTCCGAAAGATGAATACCCCGCAGCCTGAAGCCCGCAGCAGCGAACTTCCGCAGATTTCAGGATTCGTTGATCATAAACAAATACGGATTCTGATGGTATCCTCCCTGACCGGAGAATCCATGTGGCAGGTGGAACAAATGATTGCCGAGCAGTTCCGGCTGCTGGCGAAAGAACTGGTTTCCATCAAAGCTTTTCAGAGCTTCTCTTCAGCGCTTCTCCAGCTTAACCCGGATCTGCTGCTGGTTGTAGGGAATGAAGAGTCATTCTCCGGTACAGATCTGGAGATCATCCGCAAGGCTTCCTTGAAAAAAGCAATCTGGCTCTCCGATGGAACGGTTACCAGTGAATCTACCGCCCGGCTGGCTGCATTATTCGATTATGTCTTTACCCAAAATACCCTTCATATTACCTTTTATCAGCATTCCGGGTGCACGGAGGTCCGCTACCTCCCTTTTCCCGCCGACCGCAGCCTGTACTCTCCGAGATCCGTGAATGCAGAGCACAGATCTTATCTGCTTCTGCTTGGCGACGCCAGTGCAGCCGGTAAAGAATACGCGGAGAAGATAAAGCACCTGTTCACTATAAAAAAAGTAGCTGCAGCCGGTATAGGCTGGGAGGAGTATCCAGGGCTAAAGGTGCTGGCACCTGACGCTGAGCTGGAGGAGTACTATAACGGTGCGGAACTCGTCATCCATTGGGGCGGCCAGACCGCTAAGGTCTTTGATATCGCTGCCTGCGGGGTTTTTCAGCTGGCTGAAGGCCATCCGAATATTTATGAATATATGAACCCAGGTGAGGATATTGTCATCTTTCATACTCCCGACGAGCTGCTGGAGAAGCTGCACTTTTATTCCAGTCATGCAGATGCCAAAAGAGCGATCGCCAGCCGTGCCTTATGGAAGAGCACGTATGATTACTCTTTTCTGCAAATGGCTAACAAGCTGCTTCATACCGTCTTTAACTATTCATAATGCATTCCTGGGCAAGATTAGCTGGCCTGGAACTTCGCCGTGCAGGAGGTATGTAAGTTGAAGCTCATCGCTTTTTTATTGCCGCAATTTCACCGTATTCCCGAGAATGACCAGTGGTGGGGTGAAGGCTTCACGGAATGGACGAATACCAAAAAGGCGGTCCCTCTTTATCCCGGCCATTTGCAGCCCAAGGAACCGTTTGAGCAGTATTACTATGATTTGACGGATAGGGCTGCGAGGAACTGGCAGGCAGAGGTAGCGAAAGCCTATGGCATTTACGGGTTCTGCTATTATCACTACTGGTTCAAGGGTAAGCCACTGCTCGAACGTCCATTTAATCAAGTCTTAACCTCGGGTGAGCCGCAGTTTCCGTTCTGCCTCTCCTGGGCCAATGAATCCTGGACGCGTAAATGGGATGGCGGAGACAACGAAGTGCTGATCAGACAGGAGTACGGCGACACAAAGGACTGGGAAATTCATTTTTTACGAGCTATTGAACGCATTCCGTGATGAGCGGTATATCAGGATTGATAACAAGCCTGTGTTTATCATCTATAGACCGGGGAAAATTCCCCGGTGTGAAGAGATGCTTGCCCTGTGGAACCGGCTGGCTGCCCAGAATGGCCTGGATGGTATTTTTTTTGTCAGAACATTGGGCGGATTTGAAATTCCCAGCCAAAACGGGTTTGATGCCAGCGTCGAGTTTGAACCTCATTATACCTTTGCCCACGGTGACACACAGCATCTCTGGCATTACATGGATCTCGGCGGTCCTAAGCATCTCGTATTTGATTATGATCAGGCGTGGCTGTCAATCCTGAACCGCTCCCACCACAGAAACGGTGAAAAAATATTCCCAGGAGCCTACGTCAACTGGGATAATACACCTCGGCTGGGTGAACGGGGACAGAGCGCCATCGGAGCCTCTCCGCGCAAGTTCGGCTGGTACCTCACCAAGCAGATTGGGCGGGCGAAATCTCTCTATCAAAGCGAATTTCTATTTATCAACGCCTGGAACGAATGGGCAGAGGGCGCCTTTCTTGAACCAGACCGCCGGTTTCAGTTCCGCTATCTGGAGGAGGTCAAGAAGGCACTGGAACAGGCAGGAGCTTTCCCTGCCGTGGATTCTAAAATGTAGTCTTCTTTCCTCACCTGTCTATTAATTTAAGCCAGCTGGATGGCGAGACTGGGTGTACCGCTGCTTACATCAATGAACAGCACATAATCAAGTCCATCCGTGCCTTTTAACATAAGCCCCGGCTGGGACACAACGCCTGCAGCATAGAATCTTACCTGCTGAAGGCTTGCGCCTCCGCCCGGCAGAACCGGCTGATTGCTGGACCCTACACGGAAGGTGGACCAGAGGCTGCCTCCGGCGTCTACATCCGCCCCTGTTGCAAGACTATTAACGATAGTCTGATTGCCGTTAACCTGTAAATCGCCCTGTATCGTTTCACTGCCGTTTACGTTTAGGTGCTGCTGCACCGTCTCGTTTCCGTTAACTTGAAGGTCCTGCTGTATGGTTTGGCTGCCAGTAACCAGTACATTGTCAAAGGTAGGCAAGGCTATCATCCCTTTCAATTGTGTTGCTATATTATATGTATTTTCTGGAAGATGGCTATAGTACAACCATCCAGATTTACAGTCATGAGATAGGAAAAGACCATTACAAAGAACCCGTCCTCCTCGCGGAAGAACGGGTTCTTTGTGTGGGTATGATTAATCGTGGAAATTCAAGCCTGAGGTAACGGCTTCTACGTATCCGCTGCGGATCACAAAATCACCAAAATGCTCCCCGGTTCTGCGTTCCTTGGCATATCGTTGAATGATCGGCTCCAGCGTTTCCAGTATTTCCTGTTCACCGATATTCTCCTTATACAGTTTATTCAGCCGGTCGCCGGCAAAGCCGGCACCCAGATACATATTGTATTTGCCCGGAGCTTTGCCGATGAAGGAGATTTCACCGAGGGCCGGTCGTGCACAGCCATTCGGGCAGCCGGTCATCCGGATGACAATTTCCTCATCTCGCAGGCCTGCCTTGTCGATGATCAGCTCCAGCTTATCCAGCAGGACTGGAAGATACCGCTCCGCCTCTGCCATCGCGAGTCCGCAGGTCGGCAGGGCCACACAGGACATGGCACTGCGCCGCAGAGCAGAATGATGCGCCCCGTCCGTCAGGCCATATTGCTGCGCGAGCTCGGCAATCCTGCGTTTCTTGGCGCTGCTCACGCCACCGATGATCAGGTTCTGGTTCGGCGTAAGCCGGAAATCTCCGGTGTGAATCTTCGCAATCTCACGGAGCCCGGTCATCAGCGGATAACCTTCCTGATCCTGAATCCGGCCGCTCTGGATATAGAGCGTCAGGTTCCATTTGCCGTCGTATCCTTTTACCCAGCCGTAACGGTCACCGTTATGATCGAAATGATACTCACGTGCTGCTTCAAGCTCCCAGCCCAGCCGGTGATGCAGTTCGCCTCTGAACCAGTCCAGCCCGTGACGGTCAATTGTATATTTGAAACGGGCATTCTTGCGGACCGAGCGGTTGCCGTAATCTCTCTGGATGGTCACGGTCTTCTCGGCCACATCAATCATCTGTTCCGGCCGGACAAATCCGATTACCCGTCCAAGCTGCGGATAAGTGTTCGTATCACCATGTGTCATGCCCATGCCTCCGCCTACGGAGACGTTGAAGCCAGCCAGCTTGCCGTCTTCCAGAATAGCGATGAAGCCCAGGTCCTGGGAAAATACATCAACATCGTTAGAAGGCGGCACCGCCAGACCAATCTTGAACTTGCGGGGCAGGTAGACCGGTCCATAGATCGGCTCGACCTCGACGTCCGCCTTGCTGTCCACAACCTTCTCTCCATCCAGCCAGATTTCGTGGTAAGCCGGCGTCCGCGGGGCCAGGTGATCACTAATTTTGCGGGCCCACTCATAAACCTCCGCATGAACCTCCGACTGATACGGATTAGGGGAGCTCATTACGTTACGGTTGACATCCCCGCAAGCTGCGAGTGTAGTCATGAGTGTATCGTTAATGGTCTTGATCGTTTTTTTCAGGTTCCATTTCAGTACACCATGCATCTGAAAAGCCTGTCTTGTCGTCAGACGAAGCGTGCCGTTTCCGTATTTATGAGCCAGCTCATCCATCACCAGCCATTGTGCAGCCGTTGCCACTCCTCCAGGAGCTACAACCCGCAGCATAAACTGATAGGCCGGCTCCAGCTTGGAACGTTCGCGTTCGCTGCGCAGGTCCCGGTCATCCTGCATGTAGCTGCCATGGAATTTCAGCAGACGGTTGTCGTCCTCCGGCAGACCGCCTGTGATCGGATTGCGCAGAGTCGCTTCCAGCGCACCGCGCAGGTAGTTGCTCTCCAGCTTGATATGTTCAACATCACTTGGCGGCCCGCCGATCGGCTTTACCGCTGATTCATTATTTGCCACGATTGATCGTCTCCTTCCGCTTCCATCCGCTGCCCTTAATATACATCGCGCTGATAGCGCTGTTCTTGTTGCATGTTATCCAGATATGCTGCAGCGTCACTAGGGCTCAATCCGCCTTCTTCTTGAATAACGGTAACCAGTGCCGCGTGGACATCATGGGCCATATGCTTCTCATCGCCACACACATATACATGTGCGCCTTCCTTCAGCCAGGCATACAGCTCCTTGCTGTGCTCAAGGATACGGTGCTGCACATATACCTTCTCTTCCGTATCGCGGGAGAACGCCACATCCAGCTTGCTCAGCACGCCGTCCTTCAGCATCCGCTGCCAATCCGTCTGGTAGAGGAAGTCGGTCACGAAATGGCGGTCGCCATAGAACAGCCAAGTTTTGCCGCCTGCGCCCTGCTCTTCCCGTTCCTCCAGGAATGAGCGGAAAGGTGCAACCCCTGTACCCGGCCCAATCATAATCACCGGAACATCGGGATTTGCCGGAAGCTTGAAATTCGGATTACTCTGAATGTACACCGGCAGTGTATCGCCAGGCTGTACCCGTTCTGCGCAGTGCACCGAGCAGACGCCGTAACGTTCACGTCCATGGGATTCATAACGTACGGCCCGGACCGCAAAATGAACTTCATCGGGATTTGCGTTAAAGCTGCTGGCAATTGAATACAATCTTGCAGGCAGCTTGCGCAAAATGGTTACAAAGCTGCGGGCGGGAACCTCCCAGGGTGCAAAATCAACAATCAGATCAAGCAGGTCGCGGCCATGGATATAAGCCTTCAGTTCTGCCGCAGCCTCCGGAAGAAGTAAAGCATGTAGTCCTGCAGCAGTGGTCAGCTTTGCCGCCTGTTCCAGCAGCGGTTTCGTCAGTACGGTGATTTCGTAGTGGCGCAGCAGCGCTTCACGCAGCGTCCCCTCTTCACCTTTCTTATTTAACGGAACGGATTCGTCGGGATTCCACCCCATGGCGGCTATAATATCTGCCACCAGCTGCGGGTGGTTCTCAGGGTAGACCCCAAGAGAATCGCCTGGTTCAAAGCTCAGATTGGAGCCGGCAAGCGACAGCTCGAGATGCCTTGTCTCGCGGTCGGAGCCGCGTCCGTTCAGATTCAGATTCTCCAGCACTTCTGCGTGGAAGGGATGATTGCGGGAGTAGGGTGAAGCTGGAGCATCTGCTGTCTCAACTGCCTCGACGGCTGCATCTGCGATCGCAGCCACATTCTGCGGGCCGTTCAACGCGCTGATGACCTGCTCGAACCACTCAGCAACCGGCTCATCATAATCCAGATCGCAATCGACGCGCGGACTAAGCCGCTGGCCGCCCAGCTCTTCCAGCCGCTGATCGAAGTCTTTACCGGTCTGGCAGAAGAATTCATAGGAGGTATCGCCCAGAGCAAGTACCGAATATCGCAGCGATTCCAGCTGAGGCGCTCTTTTGCTGTAGAGGAATTCATGGAAGGCGCGGGCATTGTCAGGCGGTTCACCTTCCCCATGGGTGCTCGCCAGGATTAGCAGATTCTCGATCTTTTTAAGTGTATTTGTTTTGAAGGCGTTCATCGCCGCCACGGTCACCTGGAAGCCTTGCTCCTCGAGCTTGCGGGACAGGCTGGACGCCAGCCGCTGGCAGTTTCCGGTCTGGGAGCCGAACAGAATGGTCACCTGACGGGATGATTGCGGTGCTGCAGGAGCTGCTGCATTCGAGGCTGCCGCAAGCACCGGCTGCTCACCGGTTGCCGGAACCGGGTTCGTAGTTCCCCGCAGGGACATTGCGGATAAATATCCGCCAAGCCAAATCTGCTGCGATTCCGTAAGTGTAGGCAGCAGCCGGTTCAGAAGTTCAACCTGGCTCTCGCTAAACGGGCTATTCGTAACTTGTAGTTGCACCAATATCGACCTCTCCTTAGCAAAAAATCTTCTACTCTATTAACATCATGAACTCAGGCTAACATAATTATAAGAAACCTTCAACGAGTCGCTCGTTCACTAAATTATGGGATTCTAGGTACATTATTCAATAAAACGCAAAAAAGCCGCTTAAATCATAGTAAATAACTCCGATTTAAGCAGCTTCATTACATTTAATGATAACTTGCATTAGATAAAATGATATAAAAATTTGGTTGCTGAACCCTTTTTCAGGGGCATTCGCCTTGATGGGGTTCAGTTTTGCTTGATTTGTTTTCTTTTGATCCTGCTGCTCTTCACTTGCCCGAGAATCAGATGAATGACAATCAGGATCCCCCCGGCATTAATCGCCAGATCGGCCAAATTGAGAATGCCCCCGCCCTTCCCGAATACGAGAAAGTCCGTAACCTGATGAAACAATACACGGTCAATCCCGTTGCCGACAGCCCCGCCTACCAGAAAACCACTGGCTGCTTCCAGGAGCGGACCCCGCAGCTCTCCTTTATGCCGGTAATAGAAGACCGCTGCGACAAATCCAGCGGCGACGATGGCAAAATATTGCCCGTACCCCTGAAAAGAGCTGAAGGCTGCCCCGCTGTTCTCATAATACGAAAATACCAGATGCCCTTCCCAGAAAGGAACAATCTCCCCAAGCTGCATATTCGACCGCACAATCCACTTGGCAGCCTGGTCCGCCGCAACGACCAATACGGATATCAGATAAAATAGCAAAACCAGCGCCTCCCTGTATTCAGTGCATTTCATCCTGCTCAATACTACTGCTCCCCCCAGCTTATCACAGACCGGCCCCCGTTAGCATCATCGTCCTATTTCAGTGCTTCTGTACTGTCGCAGGACAGGCAATATGTTACATCCAAAAGCTAACTGGTTAAACATTCTTAGATTACAAAGACCGACTGGAGGGGCTGCCGCATGGAATACGGACAAATAACAATCAAATTGATTGCAGGTTTTATCGGGTTGTGGGCGATGACACGTCTGCTCGGCAAAAAGGAAATTTCCGCCCTGACGCCCTTTGACTTCATTTCGGCTGTCATTCTGGGTGATCTTGTTGGGGATACTATATACGAAAAAGAGCACTCCATACCGATGCTGATCTTTACGCTGGCTATCTGGACTTTTTTGTCCTTTGCCTTTGAAAAAATCACCCTCCATTTTCCTGAGCTACGCAAACCGCTGGAGGGCGAGCCTGAAATCCTGATCCGTGACGGAAAGATCGATCTGGTTAAGCTTCGTAAAAACAATCTGGATTTCGAACAGCTGCGGATGATGCTGCGGGCCAAGGATACCTTCTCTGTCAGCGAGGTCGCTTACGCGATTTATGAGACGAACGGCTCACTCAGCATTCTCAAAAAAGCGCAGCATGAACCGGCGACCCGTGAGGATCTGCTTGTGCCGGTTCCAGAGTCCACCCTGCCGCTAAGCATTATCGAAGACGGCATTGTACAGCGCCAGACCCTCAGCAACCTGGGGCAGGATGATGCCTGGCTGGCCGGTGAGTTGCGCAAGCAGGGTTATAACGGACCGCAGTCTGTAGCCTACGCCGAAATCACTGAAGAAGGTGAACTGGCCGTAATCTCTTCCGTCTCGCACTAAAATCCAGCTTTTATGGCACAAAAACAGAGCAGCGCCTCCCGTGAAAGGAGAGCGCTGCTCTGCTGTTTGTAAAGCCTTATTACTTCATAGCTTCACAAGCTATTTACCAGGCATAAGCTTCAGGAGCCGGACGGCCCGGTCCCGGGAAAATCTCGCTGAGCTTCTTCAGCGTCTCTTCGTCCAGAACAATCTCCGTTACCCGCAGCGAATCCTCGAACTGCTGCATCGTTCTCGGCCCGATAATCGGGGCCGTAACCGCCGGATTGGCCAGTACCCAGGCCAAAGCCACCTGATCCTCATGCTCGCCCAGTTCCTTGCACAGGGCAGAGAACTGCTCCAGCTGGCCGCGGTGCTGCTCCAGCTTAGCCGAGCGGGCGCTGCGCACGCCGGTCTTGGACAGCGCGTTGCGGCCCAGCAGCCCACCGGCAAGCGGACTCCATGGAATTACGCCGAGGCCCAGCTCCTGCGAAGCAGGCAGTACCTCAAGCTCCGGCGTCCGTTCAAGCAGGTTGTACAAATGCTGCTCGGAGACCAGGCCCAGGAAATGGCGGGCTTTCGCCTGTGCCTGGGCGGCAGCAATATGCCAGCCGGCAAAGTTGCTGGAACCGATATAACCCGCTTTGCCCTGGGCCACAGCAAGCTCAAAAGCGCCCCACAGCTCATCCCAGGATACATTGCGGTCGACATGGTGCATTTGATAGAGCTCAACATGATCGGTCTGCAGGCGCTTCAGCGAGCCCTCAAGATGACGTCTGATTTTGTAAGCGGATAAGCCGGAACCGGAATTTGGCCCGTCATGCTCTTCGAACATATCGCCGTATACTTTGGTCGCAAGCACCACCTTCTCGCGCCGTCCGCCGCCCTGCTTAAACCAGCGGCCGATTATTTCTTCCGTCCAGCCGCGGTGCTCCTGGCCTCCGTAGACATTGGCTGTATCAAAAAAGTTAATTCCCGCATCCAGCGCGGCATCCATAATCCGGAAAGCTTCCTTCTCTTCGGTTTCCGGGCCAAAATTCATCGTGCCGAGACAGAGCTGGCTGACCTTGAGGCCTGATTTACCCAAATAACTGTACTTCACACTTGTTTCCTCCCTTTAATCCCTGAATGGTTGTCCGCAATTCATTTTCACTATACCCCTTAGAGTCCAATATAAGGCAAGATTTTTTTCGGGCTCCCTACTGCCCGATATATGATAATCCAAAAAGAAAAGCCGCCTCAATCGGTGATCAAGATCACCTGAGGAACGGCTGTTCGTTCGTTTAGTTTCATCTGTTATCCAAATCAGGTACCGCAAAATGTCCGGTAAGGACTGGAGCAGCTCTCTGGCAGTATCGAGTATTCCTCCTGTTCTGGAGTATACGCATAAGGGTTCGATAGAACACTAAGAAGCCGCTCCATTACACTGTAGTCTTCCCGTTCTACCGCTGCCTCCAGTGCCTCTTCTACCCGGTGATTTCGCGGGATCAGTGCTGGATTGCTGCTGCGCATCAGCAGGCGGGAGGACGCTTGAGATTCTTCCTGTCTGCTCAGCCTCGCCTCCCATAACTCATTCCACTTCGCAAAATCCTCATTCCCGAACAGGACCGTATCTTCCGGTCTGCCCAAAGTTAAGGCACGGAAAGTATTGGTGTAGTCCGCCCGGTTCTTCTGCATCATCCCGAGAAGTCCGTCAAAGAGTGATTCGTCCTGCTGTTCTTCGTTAAAGATGCCCAGCTTCGCCCTCATTCCCGTGAGCCAATTCCGGTGGACCCTCTCTGTGAAATCTGAAAGGGCATCCTCGGCCAGTTTGACAGCCTGCGGCTCATTGTCATGAAGCAGCGGCAGAAGAGCCTCAGCAAATCTCGCGAGATTCCAGGCGGCAATACGTGGCTGATTGCCATAGGCATAGCGGCCCTGAAGGTCAATGGAACTAAATACCGTCTCCGGATTATAGGTATCCAAAAAGGCGCATGGGCCATAATCTATGGTTTCTCCGCTGAGGGCCATGTTGTCGGTGTTCATCACCCCGTGAACAAAGCCGACGAGCTGCCATCTGGCAATCAGCTCTGCCTGCCGGTTAATCACTTCCTGGAGCAGGGAGAGATAACGGTTGACTCCACCCTCAGCTTCCGGGTAATGCCGGTGCAATGTGTAATCAGCCAGGGCTTGGAGATCTTGGGTATTCCCCCTTGCGGCGGCGTATTGAAAGGTGCCGACACGCAGATGACTGGCAGCCACTCGGGTAAGAATAGCACCTGGCTGCTCCGTTTCCCGGATGACGGATTCACCGGTTGTAACTACCGCCAAACTGCGGGTCGTCGGAATGCCAAGCGCATGCATCGCTTCGCTGATGATGTATTCGCGGAGCATCGGCCCCAGAGCCGCCCGGCCATCGCCCCTCCGGCTGTATGGTGTTCTGCCTGAGCCTTTGAGCTGAATGTCAACGCGCACGCCCGGCGGCGTAATCTGTTCCCCGATCAATACTGCCCTGCCGTCACCTAACATGGTAAAATGCCCGAACTGATGCCCTGCATAAGCTTGAGCAAGAGGCACCGCACCTTCAGGAACCTCATTGCCTGCAAGAACCGCAACGCCGTCATTGCTTCGCAGCGCTGAATGGTTCAATCCCAGGGCTGCTGCTAAGTGCTCATTAAGAATGATCAGCTTCGGCAAGCGGACTGGGGTTGGCTTGAGCTTTGAAAAGAATGATTCCGGCAGGCTGGCATAACTATTGTCTAAATTCCACCCAGCATCCCTTATTTCTATTTTCTCCGTCATAAGGTCTCCTTTTTTTTTGCAACAAGTTTTTCTTTTAGTGTATACTTCAGCTCATTTATTATCCTCTTACCGCTCTTTAACCAATAATCAACGGGTTCCAATCTCGACTGCAGCCCAACAGGGAGTCTGTCTGAAATCATTTGGATATACTTCTATATGATAAAAAAACAAGCCCTGAAAACAGGACTTGTTGGTATAAGGCCATCTTATTCTCCGTTATCCCATGGACTGCTATCCGGGAAAAGCACTTCCCCGCTTCGCTGCCTAATCTCCACTATTTCCTGCAGGGTTCCCGTCAGCTCTCCGGGAGGATAAGGCTTGGTTAAATATTTCTGGACATTGTCCTGCATATTCTTGTCCGCCTTGTCGAGAGCAGAGGAAATAATAATCGGGACATGCTCTGTACGGGCATCATCCTTCAGCATACGGATCAGATCCCAGCCGTCCAGCTCTTCCCCCAGCATCAAATCTACAACAATTGCCACAAAAGGCGTCTTCAGCGCCTGCTCATAAGCCTCCTGCGGACGGTAATGATGAGTTACGCGGAATCCCTTGCCCTTCAGCTCCTCAGACAGCAGCAGTGACAGGCTGTAATCATCCTCTACAATCATTACATTCGGTTTCTGCTCCTTGTCTAAACTCAATTTAATGGGCTCATCCTCATGCCGGTTGCCTGAAGCATTGCGAAGAGGAAGACTGAACCAGACCGTTGACCCTTCGCCTTCTTCCGACTCAATGCCGATGGAGCCTTTCTGCTTCTCAATAATTTCTTTACAGATAGCAAGCCCGAGTCCCGTTCCGCCGATCCGCTTGGAGGCGCTGTTGTCGACTCTTCTAAATTTCTGGAACAGCTGACCGATCTGATTTTTGGGAATACCCAGACCGTGATCCTGAATCTCCACAACAACCCGCTCCGGTTCATTATGCAGCATGACCTTGATCTCGCTGGCGCCCGGTGAGAATTTAATCGCATTACTGAGCAGATTCGTCAGTACCTGGACGATCTTGTCTCTGTCCACGTCAACCTCGGCATTCTGCGCTTCATCTTCCAGCAGAATATGATGTGTCCCGCTAAGCTTATATTGGTCTATCACTCCGAGGACAAGCTCGCTAAGGTTAAGCGGCTCCGGATTATACTGCTGGGTTCCAGATTCCATACGCTGCAGATCAAGGAAATCATTGATCAGTTCGGTTAGTCGCTGAGCTTCCCTGTGGATGGTCTCCAGGTACTTCAGCTGCTTCTCCGGCTTCATCGTTTTGGACAGCAGCAGTTCTGTGAAGCCGAGGACGCTTGATAACGGGGTCCGCAGCTCATGGCTGACCGTGCTGACCAGATCCGATTTCATCAGATCCAGCTCATATTCGCGGGTAATATCGCGGTGGACGAACAGCGTCCCGAAGCGGGTCTCCCGCCGGTATACCGGTATAGCGTACATGTCGATATGCTTCAGCGATTCTTTGCCTAGCGAATACTTCATGGAGCTGGATTCGATGAAATGCTCGGACATTGCCTTCTGGTAGAACAGCTCAAGCTCATCCGATTCATTGGCTGTATGGATGAAATGCCCGCTCCAGCGTTCTTTTGGAATAAGATCACCTTCGGACCACTCATTATAGCCGAACATCTGGGCTAGAACCTGATTCATATGCAGCATGCTGCCGTCCATTTGCACAAATTGGATTCCTTCATTGACGTTGTTGACAATATCCTGGTTCAGTCTGCGGCCGTATTCAATTTCCTCATACATGAACAGCCTTTCTATGGCCAGCGCTACACGATTCATCATACCTTGGATTTCATTGATCTCATCTTCACTGAAGGAATGCCCAATCCGGGTGCCGCAGAATACAGCGAGGACATCATCTTGCGCATTCACAACTGTCGAGTAAAAGTCATACGAATCTGTACCTTCAGGTGCAATTCCCTTCTCTCTTAACGTAGACGGCCGCTTGGTGATATAGGATTTCTCCGTCCGCATGCGGTGCAGCATATTGCCGCTTTCACTGCCTAGATAACGCTCAACATTCTCCTGCGGCACACCTTTAACCGCGCTGATGTTGTCTTTGACAAGCAGGAAGAGACTGGAGTCAAAGGCATACTGTTTATTCATGAATTCGATGAATTTCTCGGCAAAATCCTGTTTGTCCAGCGTATATGTGATGTCATGATTCAGCTGGTTGCTGCGTTCCAGCATGATTTTAGTCTGCTCTGTATTCTTGAGCGTCTCCGCCAGCTCCTGCTGTACATTCTTCATAGAGGTAATATTGTTGGCAATCAGGATATACTGGTAAATCTCCCCGTCATCATTCAGATAAGGCATTATCGTCATGTGCAGCCAGACCGGAGTACCATTCTTCATGTTCATCCGGATTTCATCGCTCCACACCCCGCCGGTGCTCAGCTTGCGGATGATCTGCTGTGTCTGGGAGTCCGAGAGATTCTGCACATCAAACAATCGGAAGGTAGAGCCGGCCAGCTCTGCATTCTTATAGCCGGTATAGTCACTCAGGTTCTCGTTGGCATAGGTGAAGATCCCCTTCTGTGAAAGGATGGCAACTGCTGAGGACTGGTCCAGTGCCTTCATCATGTTCTCTATTTCGCTTAGCGAACGTTCAAGCTTGAACTGCTGATCCTGAAGCTCATCCTGCTGGGCATGCAGCTCTTCATTCTGCATCATCAGCTCTTCTTCTTTATCCTGTATACTATGGGTCATGTTGAGGAATGCCTCGTAGAGACGGCCGATTTCATCCTGCTTATGCAGCTTGCTCAGCAGCACAGCCTCCCCTGCGGCCAGCGAGTTCGTAGCTTGTTCCAGCTGAACGATCGGATCAATAACAATTTTGAGAATCCTCCAGATCATCAGCGTGAAAAGCAGCAGCAGCGCCATACTGAGGAGAAAAGCGAGAATCGTAAATTCATTCGCCTGTTTTAGGGACTGGTCGACCATATCGCTCAATTGCTGATTGGAGCGTGTCTCATAATTTTTAGTATACGCCAGGAAATCATTAACGGCCTGCGTGTTTCCGTTCTTGGCCAGTGCACGCAGCCCGGTATAATCATCCTGCTTGACAAAGGCGATGGCTTTGGGCAGTGTCACATTCTGATACTGATCCAGATACGCTTCCAGATCTTCTCTGAATTGCGCTTCTTCCGGTGAAAGCTTCAGTTTGGAGTAGTCCCCAAGAACATTTCCCAGCTTATCCAGCGCTTCATAGGCCAGCTGCAGTTCATGGTCGCTTTTGAGCAGGGAATATCCTCTGACACGGAAGAATACCTCATTCAGTGTCGCAGCCATTTCATTGATGGTTCCGGCCTTATGCTGCAGCACTTCCTGGTTATGGTTCAGCCGCTCTTGCTCTGCATTGATGTAGAGAAACAAACCGGCCCCGGTCAGAATCACCAGTATGATTAAGCCTGCAATAATGCGGAAATATTTATGTTTGATACTCATATTACTGAGGCTTCTTCTTATCACTGAGAATGCCCTCCACGATCTGCAGAAGCTCCATTGGGCTAAACGGCTTCGGCATAAAATAACGGGCTCCGGCTTCTCTTGCTATGTTCCGGTCGGCCTCCTGCGCTTTGGCAGTCAGCATTAAAATGGGTGTTGCAGCCTTCATCTCTTCATCGATCAAGCCCAGCACTTCAATCCCGGTCAATTCGGGCATCATGTAATCCAGTATCACCAGATCGAACTTGTACCGGGACAGCTTCGTCATCGCCTCACGCCCGTTCTCGGCGGTATGCAGCTCGACTTCCTCCAGATCCTCCAGCGTATCTTCGATCAGCATGCGTAAAACATCCTCGTCATCTACAATCAATACTTTTTGCATCTTACTCTCACCTTTCAAAATGCACCGCGGGCGCTGTATCTTTTAGAATAAAAATCTGTGTGCCAGCCGCTCAACCCTTGTCAGCATTTCCGGCAGATGAAACGGCTTTACAATATAATCATCGGCACCTAGCTGCAGCGCGTGAATAATATCCTGCTGATTATTTCGGCCGGTAAGCATGATAACGAGTATATTCACTTCCGGATACCTGCTGCGGAGCTGCTTGAGCACTTCCAGTCCATCCAGTTCAGGCATGATACCGTCCAGGAGAATGATAAATTTATCTTCGGGTGAATACCATTCCGATTGCAGGAACTGTGCTCCGTTTTCGAAGCTGCTTACCTCCATCTTGAGATTATTTGCCGGCTCCCATTCCCTGAACTGCTGGACGACAATCCGGCGGATCAGCGCATCGTCATCGACAACGATCACCTTAAGCACCTGTTCTACTTTACCTGCCGGAAGATACTCGTTATAGAGGGTTGTCTGGTTTCTTCCGGCATGTTTGCTGGCATACAGGGCCTGATCCGCATCCTCAATCAGCTCCTCCGGATCATCCCGCCGGGCTCTGATCTCTGTGATTCCGCCTGAGAAGGTCACACGGAACTGCTGCTGCTTAGCCCAGAAATCCATGGCTGCGAACTGACTCTGGATTCGTTCTATGACAAGCAGTGCGGAAGCCGCATCCGTATTAGGCATGAACAGGGCAAACTCTTCCCCGCCATAGCGGCAGAAGGTATCTTCAACACGGATGGAGCTGCGCACCAGCTCTGAAAAAGCCTGCAGCACCTCATCACCGACCAGATGGCCGTAAGTATCATTTATATGTTTGAAATAATCCAGGTCGAGCAGCGCCAGTGAAAAAATCCGTTCGGTCCTTCTAAAATCGGATACCAGCTGCTTCATCGTCTGGTTAAAGTATCTGCGGTTATAGGCACCGGTCAGCTCATCGATAATAATCGATTTCTGCCACTCCTTCTTCAGCTCAAAGCGGTTCTTGATCAGAACTAGAAACAGGTCGATGTCCACCGGCTTCGGCATGTAATCCATCACACCCAGTGAATACGCGTACAACTGGAGATCCTTGGAATGCTCGCCGCTCATGATAATAATCGGGATACGTTCTTTTTTGGCTTTTCCGATAATCTGGTGAAGGACATCAATTCCGCTCTGATCAGGCAGCAGAATGTCCAGCAGAATCAGATCCGGCCTGCTCTCATAAAACAGCTTCAGCCCGCGCTCCGCCGACATCGCGATATTCACATAATAAGATTGCTGCTCCAAAGATTCCCGCAAAAAAGCGACAAGCTCCACATCATCATCCACAAGCAGAATTTCATACTTCTGCTGCTTGGAGCCGGTAGAGAGGCTGATTTCCAGCACAGGGTCGGGCACGCTTCCGGAGGATTCTTCTCCGCTAAACAGGTCCAGTACAGGGTGTAAAACCTCGCGCCATTCCGCCTCCATCCAGACCTTATCACTATGATCCGAGAAATAGAGCAGCGTACTGCTGGCAAACCTCTCTACCCGGTCCAGGCCGACGGTTCCCGCAGTTCCTTTTAGATTATGCAGAAAACGGTAGATCTCCCTTTCCCCGACATACTGCTGGCCCGACCATTTCTCCAGAGTCTCCCTAGTCCGCTGCTCGACTAGCGCTTTATATTTTCTAGTTGTCATATTTACTCCTTAAACAAATATATCAATCTATAAGGACATCCTAACTTACACATTCAGTCAACTTATTCTAATGAATATAGGCTTGAAGATCAAATAGATAATCAGACTGACAAAAAACCTTTGGTTGCCGCCTGTGTCATCATTTGCAATAATGATTGAAACGGTTCATTCTGTTAATGCGGCGGATGAACAAAGAATAGACAAATGGGAGGCTTTTTCATTGAAGGGGATTATTACTGTACTGGGAAAAGACAAAGTAGGGATTATTGCCAAAGTCTGTACATACCTTGCCGAACACAATCTGAACATACTTGATATCTCTCAGACGATTGTGCAGGACTATTTTAACATGATGATGATTGTAGATATTTCAGCGCCAAGCAAATCCTTTGAGGAGATTGTTCTGGATCTGCAGCATGTGGGCGAAGATATCGGCGTAGAAATCAAACTTCAGCATGAGGATATCTTCAATATTATGCACCGCATTTAGCAGCGAAAGGATGAGCGAACAATGATTTCACGTGGCGAAGTACAGGAAACCAATCAAATGATCTCTGAAATGAATCTGGATGTCCGCACGATAACGATGGGTATCAGTCTGATGGACTGCGCCCATACCGATCTGCGGGTGTTTAACCAGAATGTATATGATAAGATTACCCGCTCCGCCGAGAAGCTGGTGAAGACCGGTGAAGATCTGGAGCGTCAATTCGGTGTACCGATTGTCAACAAACGGATTTCCGTCACCCCGATCTCCATTGCGGCTGGTGCCGTTCATACGGATTCTTATGTACCGGTTGCGCAAATTCTGGACAATGCGGCGAAAGAGGTCGGTGTTAACTTTATCGGCGGATTCTCCGCACTTGTGCAGAAAGGCTGCACCAAAGGCGACCGGATTCTGATAGACAGCATCCCTGAAGCCCTGGCTGTAACCGAACGTGTATGCTCCTCTGTGAATGTCGGCTCCTCGCGCAGCGGAATTAACATGGATGCCGTGAAGCTGATGGGCGACATCATTATCCAGACTGCGGAGCGCACCAAAGACCGAGATTCCATCGGCTGCGCCAAGCTGGTTGTCTTCTGTAACGCGGTGGAGGACAACCCCTTCATGGCCGGAGCTTTTCACGGTGTAGGCGAGCGTGAACTCGTCATTAACGTCGGCGTCAGCGGTCCCGGTGTCATCAAGCGTGCGCTGGAGGAAGTGAAGGGCCAGGACTTCGAGACGCTCTGCGAGACGATCAAACGCACCGCCTTCAAAGTTACCCGGGTCGGCCAGCTGGTCGCCCAGGAAGCCTCCAAGCGGCTGGGTGTGCCATTCGGCATCATTGATCTGTCCCTCGCCCCGACTCCGCTGATCGGAGACTCGATCGCTGAGATTTTCCAGGTCATGGGCCTGGAGGAAGCCGGCGCTCCCGGCACTACTGCAGCGCTGGCCATTCTCAACGACAATGTTAAAAAAGGCGGCGTCATGGCCTCCTCCTATGTCGGCGGACTCAGCGGCGCCTTCATTCCGGTCAGCGAAGACCACGGGATGATTCAGGCTGTACAGCGCGGCGCGCTGACCCTGGAGAAGCTGGAAGCAATGACCTGTGTCTGCTCGGTCGGACTCGACATGATCGCTATTCCGGGCAGCACCAGCAAAGAGACCATCTCCGGCATTATCGCAGATGAAGCTGCGATTGGTATGGTCAACAACAAAACGACTGCGGTCCGCGTCATTCCGGTAATCGGCAAGGACGTCGGCGAGATGGTCGAATTCGGCGGCCTGCTCGGCTATGCGCCTGTGATGGCTGTGAATCCGTTCAACTGTGCCGGGTTCGTGAACCGCGGCGGACGGATTCCCGCACCGATCCACAGCTTCAAGAATTAAGTTTACGCAAAAGCGCCGCCCCCTGATCTCAGGCGGGCGGCGCTTTTGCGTACGTCTTAATCGGCTACAGGGCGGCAGAAGGTCAGACATGACCCAGCTTCTCCGGTCCCATGATCAGGTAAACGCTCTGAATCTGCTCCCCGCTGCGGCTCAAGGCCAGGCATAGTACGGCCTTAACCTCGCCTTGATCTCTGTAGACCAGATTAGCTTCGCCGTTAATGAGTTCTATCGAGGAAGTCCAGCTTCGCATCCGGGCCAGCACCCTGCGGGAGGTGAGCAGTGCCAGTACGCCCTTGCGGCCCGCCATCGGCCGGAGGATCGTATGGACTTCCCGCCCTCCTCCATCAGCAACGAGTACGGCTTGCTCTGTGAGGAGAGCGAGCATCCCGCTCACATCATGTGCGGCAAAGGCGGCGGTGAACCGCTGAAGCATTCCCGTACGAACCTGCTCCGGTGCAGGTGACATTGCTTCGCCGGCCGGATCAGCCTGAAGCGTCCGCTTCACACGGCTGAAAATTTGCCGGCAGTTGCTCTCTGTTTTGCCGACCATCCCTTGTCCTGTAGATTACATCGATACCCCCGGATACATGCCTGTGGAGATCGCGATCCGGTTCCAGCTGTTAATCGTATTGATGCTCATTATCCAGTCGACGAATTCCTCTTCGCTAACATATTCGCGGACATTATCATAGACTGCCTGCGGCACCCCGCCCTGGCTGATGAGGGTTACTGACTCCGCAAGCTCAAGAAGCGCTCTTTCCTTGCCGCTGAACACCGGTGCTTCCCGCCATACGCTGACCAGCACCAGCTTATCCTGGTAATCCCCCAGCTTCAGCAGATCCTTGGCATGCATATCCAGACAAAATGCGCAGCCGTTGATCTGCGATACCCGTATTTTGACCAGCTCGGCAAGCACCTTGTCCAGTCCCCTGCCTGCATTATGCTGCTCTGCTGCCATCATGGCCCGGAACGC
Organism: Paenibacillus tianjinensis; assembly: GCF_017086365.1. Taxonomy (NCBI): domain Bacteria; kingdom Bacillati; phylum Bacillota; class Bacilli; order Caryophanales; family Paenibacillaceae; genus Paenibacillus; species Paenibacillus tianjinensis. Next base: position 3,858,173 of record NZ_CP070969.1, read on the forward strand.
GGGTGCGTTTATCTGTCTGTAATTAAATCTTAAACTCATTGTTGATCGCCTCCATGAATTAGGTTCAATAGTGGAGACAATGCAGGGATATCTTTTGTGACAATTACCTTTAACAAACGCTGCAGCCAGTCTTAAGCCTCTGCCCGCTTGCTCTTTCTGATCGTAATCAGACGCCAGCCCGTCAGCAGGGCCGAGACCAGACAAATGACCGAAGAAGTCATAAAGACCACGTGCATGCCCGAGAGGAAAATATCCGGACGGCCCGGAACGAGACCGGTTACCCGGTGCCCGGCCTTGCTGCTCATCACATTGAACAGGATGGATGTGGCAATGGTGATCCCGACGACCATCCCCACATTACGGACAAGTGAATTGACACTGCCCGCAGAACCAAGCTGAGTGCGCGGGACCTTACTCATAATCAGTGAATTGTTCGGAGACTGGAACAGCCCGCTGCCGATCCCGAGCATCGCGATCCACAGTCCGACGAGAATAACGGAGCTTCCGTCATGCAGCCGGGCCAGCCCGAACTGGGCAATCACCATGACGATGAGCCCGGCGAAGGTTAAGAACTCAGAGCCGATCTTATCAGACAGAGCCCCGCTGAGCGGAGCGATGACAACCATCGAAATCGGAAAGAGCATCAGCAGAAATCCGGCATAGAACGGTGACAGGCCCAGCATATTCTGCGCATAGAAGGGCGAGATAATATTGAAGCAGAAGTTGGCCACAAATACGAGAAAGGCACACAGAATGCTAAGTGAAAATAGGGAGTTCTTAAACAGCGACAGCTGCAGCAGCGGTGCCTGACTGCGGAGTTCCACGACAATAAAAGCGATGAACGAGGCGGCGGCAGCGATAAGCGCAGCGACGATCTTGCTGTCCCCATAACCAAGCTGCTGTCCCAGCAGCAGTCCGGCAAACAGTGTAATGATAAAGAACGCAAACAGCAGACTGCCCGGCAGATCAATCCGCGATTTCACCCGGACCAGATCCTTCGGCAGAACCTTCATTCCGAGCGCGAAGGCAATCAGGCCAATCGGCACATTCACCCAAAAAATATATTCCCAGCCCAGGGTGGATACAATAATTCCGCCAAGGCTAGGTCCGGCGATACTGCCGAGAGACACGAAGGTCCCGATCAGGCCAAGCGCCTTGCCGCGTTCGGTAGCCGGAAAAATATCCGTCACAATTCCCTGGCTGTTCGCCATGGTCATCGAAGCACCAATGGCCTGAACGACACGGGAGGCAATAAGGAATGGAAGACTTGTGCTCCATCCGCAGAGCAGAGAACCGAGAATGAAAATCACTGTCCCGATTCTAAACACACGGATCTTACCGACCATATCCCCCAGCTTACCAAAAAACAGAATAACCGAACAAATCGCCATCAGATACCCTGTAGTGACCCATTCGACCTGGGCAACCGGAAGATTCAGCTGCTTCACCAGCACCGGCAGGGCAATATTGACAATACTTCCGTCCAGGGTAGACATAAAAGTAAACAAATTAAGAACAATCAGAATAATCCAGCGCATCTTCTGAACCGCTGCATCCTCCTGATAGGTTGCACTAATCGCACTCATGGAAGAACACCCTCTTGAATCGAATTTCAGAACTAGTTGCGTGCGCAACAATCTGCATTCCCCAGTGTACAGCAAATTAGTTGCGTGCGCAACAACTTTACGGTAAGCTTTTGAAGTGAGTACTAACAGCAGCGTATGAATCTAAAGAGGTGTCCGTATTGAGAAAAGAACCGATCGGCAAGCTGGTTGCCTATCTTCACCGCCAGAACACAAAAATATTGAGCAAAGAACTTGCACCCTACGGGCTTGGAAGCGGCGGACAGCACAGTTTTCTGAAGCTGATTCTCGGTCATCCGGGCATTACCCAAGACCAGATGACGAATGAAATGAAATTCGATAAGGCGACAACAGCCCGTTCCGTGAAGCATCTGGAGCAACTGGGATATATTGAACGGCGAACCGATCCGAAAGACCGGCGTTCTTCTCTTTTGTATCCTACAGCCAAAGCCGTGGACTTTGCTCCAGTATTTCAATCCATTCTTGATGAGCATAACCGCAAGCTGACTGCCAATCTGACGGAGGAGGAAGCCGACACACTGGTGGCTTTGCTTCATAAGGTTACCCGTACTTCCGAAAGCTTATGATAGAGATTGTCTAAGAGCCGCCATACTGCCTTCACAAAATCAGATATGACCGGCATCACAACCTCATTCTCGACAAACACATTTCCTTCGATCAGCGGCATATTACAGAGATCCTTATAACCGGAAAAGCGGCTGGAACAGTTTGTGTTTGTTCTGTATCCTCCTGCGGGCCGGGTGGACAGGCTTCGCACTGCGCAGCAGCTAAATCGGAGCCGGGAGAGAGGACAGCCATCCGTTAGCGGAGAACTGTCAGAGGGTTTCGGACCATTTTCACGGTGCATTGAACTGTTTTCCCTGCGTATTGCAAAAAAAATGCCCCCCGTCTGGACGAGAGGCCTGCTGGCGATTTTATTTAAGTACACCTTTGAAAATATTAGCTTCCACACCCTGCACTCCGGCCTTGAACTTGAACAGTCCGCCTGTAAGCGGCCAGCGCTGGAGCTCTTCTTCACTCATCCCGTCCCGTGCCGTTGTAATATACAGCTCATCGAGCGCATCGCCGCCGAAAGTGCAGGAGGTGACATTTTTAGCCGGAACTTCAACCTTGGCGAGCTGTTTCCCGGTGTGGGGATTCCAGCGCGACACACAGCCGCCGCCCCAGTGCGCAATCCAGAGCATACCTTCACGGTCAATCGTCATCCCATCCGGGTCACCGGCTCCCTCCGGAATAAGGAAGACCCTCCGGCGGTTGTCAACGGTACCGGACTGTACATCATAATCCATGACGTCTACACCCCGGGTTGCCGTATCAACGTAATACATCCGGCCGCGCTGGTCATCCCAGGCCAGGCCATTGGAGATGCTTATGCCGGTTAAGACCCGGCGCACCTGGCCATCAAGATCCATGACATACAGACTGCCCGCCGCCTTTGTGAAATCCATACTCATCGTGCCGAACCACAGCCTGCCGCTGCTGTCACATTTGGCATCATTCAGCCGGTTGCGCGGATGCTCAGGTTCTACCTCAGCAATCCGCTGCTCCGGCTCATTTTCGCTGAACCGGTATAACCCCGTCTTGCAGTGCCAGTATCCAGCCGCCGCCAGCTGCCGGGACTACGGCACTGATCTTTTTATCGAAGGTATAGATCTTCTCGTCCTTAGTGTTTGGATCATAGCTCCGCAGCTGCTTACCCTCAATATTCACCCAATACAGCCTGGCGGCCTTATGATCCCAATGGGGGCCTTCCCCCAGCAAAGCCTGTGCGTCTACAACCAATTCTGCTTGACCAGCCACTTTGAAATCCTCCTTACCCACTCGGTCTAATTTCACTCCCGTCTATTCTACCTGTGATTTCATGGATATTCCACTTCCAGCCAGCCGTTTGCCGGCTAATGTCCCGAGACAGCCGGCTCCTCAGCGGAAGCATCCATCTTCTGACGGCCCATGAAGCTGGCGGCAAGCAGGGCAAGCACAGCCGGAATTACGGCCCAGGCGAAGGTTCTCACAATCGAGGAAGACAGTCCCGATGTGATAACTGACAGAATGTCAGGCGGAATGAGTGCACGCGTATCCTGGGACAACAGAGCATGCGGATCCTTAATATCAAGAGCCGGTGCAGAAGCCGATCCTCCGCCGCTTGAGATCATACCGGCCAGCTTCGACGAAAAATAATGACTCTGGATGATGCCAAACGTAGTGATTCCGATCGTCATGCCCAGGGAACGCAGGAAGTTGAGCGTCGCACTGGCGGATCCGCGCTGCTGCGCGGCCAGACCATGAATAGCCGCAGTGCTGAGCACCGAGAACGAAGCCCCCACACCCAGGCCGATCATGATCATATACAGCGTCACCAGCAGCCTCGATGAATCCGGGGTGAGTGTAGTGACAAGTGCAATGCCCAGCACCAGCAATGCGAGTGTAGGAAGCATCAGGCTGCGGTAGCTGAATTTAACCATCAGGAACCCGCCCATTGAAGCTGTTATAACAGAACCTACCATCATCGGCAGCAGGACCAGGCCTGAATTCGTAGCCGAACCGCCTAGCACCCCCTGGATAAAGATCGGAATGTACACAGAGGCTACGATAAACGCAGCTCCGCTGAACAAGGCACACAGGATGCTGAAGGCGTAGAGCCTTTTCCGGAACAGGGCAAAAGATATAATCGGCTCCTTTGCTGTTCTCTCCGCAAGCAGGAACAGCGTCGTAAGAACCACAAAGGCCGCGAACAGACCCAGGATGAACAGAGAATTCCAGGCATACTCTTTACCGCCAAGCTCCAGTGCAAACATCAGGCTGATTACCGCCCCCAGGAGGGTTCCGGCACCCAGCCAGTCGATCGGCTGTTTCGAATGCTCCACCGACTCGCGGTAAAAGCTCACAACCATAACCAAGGCGAGCAGCCCCAGCGGCAGATTAATATAAAACACCCACTGCCAGGCGATATGATCGGTAATATAAGCACCCAGCAAGGGTCCAAAGATGCTGGATAAGCCAAAGACCGCACCGAAGGCCCCGCCCAGCTTGCCGCGCATTTCAAGCGGCACGGCATCGTACATAATTGCAAAAGCGATCGGCACGAGCGCACCGCCCCCGATTCCCTGAACAGCCCGGTAAGCGGCTAACTGGGTAATCGTGTCTGCTGTACCGCAAAGCGCCGAACCGGCCATAAATACGATGGCGCCAAAAATGAAAAACCTCTTCCGGCCGTACATATCCGAAAGCTTACCGAAGATCGGCATACCCGCCATTTCCGCAACAAGATAAGCCGAGGTTACCCAAACAAATTTATCCATTCCGCCAAGTTCACCGACAATGTTGCCCATCGCTGTGGACACAATCGTACTGTCCATTGAGGCCATTAGAATCCCCAGCAGTAAACCTGCGATAACAATGCCGAGATTAGGCGTTTTTGCTTTAGCTGAGTTCATATGACCCGCTCCTTTTTTCGTGTTTACATTTTAGATTTAATCCACCGGCTTAATCACAGCTTCGGGGAATGTTCAGACTTCCGGTCATAAAAGAGGAAGGCTTCATACCTTCACTTTCTATTACAATTCCAGTTAATCCGTTTGTCGTTTTGGTTTCGTGCCATTCGTCCTTCTGCCAGAACACTGCATCTCCAGCCTTTACTTGAAAATATTCATTATCTCCACCTCTAACCTCTCCCTCCCCGGCTATAATTAAGAGGATTTGGGGTGAAACAGCCTGATGATAGCCAATAATACCATCCGCTTCTAAATACATACACCCAATATGAGCACCTTGTGTAGTTTGAATAATTTGGGACATCAAAAAATCGGAATCATATTTAGATATCCTTCTGCCAGTCTCTTTATCAAATCTGTAAAACTCCATTGCTTACCTCCTTAGATAGCAAATCTAACCAGTAGAGAGCCTTATTTCTTTTCTACTTCACATATTTCCTCTGCTCTAACACAGTTGCGCTCTTATGAATCTCCAGATAGTCCCTGTACTCCACTAGTTGAATCACACAGCCCGGGCCAATAATAATCTTCTCCCCGCGTACAGTCCCGGCATAGGTATTCTGAAGCTCCACGTAATCCCCTTCAATCAGCCCTGAAGTGAACACCATGTCCTGCCCCTGTCCCAGATGAAGCAGCGTTTTGGTCTTGCTGCGTTTGACCGTAATAGTGCTGCCGCCCACTTCTGCCGCACTGGACGGTCCGTACAATGTCAGCTGCAGTGTCTCTGCACTCAGCAGGCCTTTAATCCGCAGCGCACCGCTCACCTGAAGCTCCTCCGCTTCACAGTCCCCGCCCACCTCCAAACTCCCGCTGAATTTCAGTTGTCGGGCACTGACGCTGCCGGCCTGAACCTCTCCGTGGCCGCGCAGCATACCGCCCTCCATCCGTTTCTTTACCGAAAGCTCACCGGTCATCTTCAATTTCTCCATCCGCAGGCTGCCGGACACTGCGGTTTCCCCGGTCAAGCTGAGACTTTGGCAATCCACATCTCCGGCAAATTTGCATTCTCCGGTTACCTTTATCTCCAGAAAATATCCGCCAAGCGAAGAGGAGGTTCCCAGCACCTTCAGATTACTCCGGTTCATCATCTCATTCACCGCTCTTCTCCACCTTCCCTACGCTGGCGTCAGGATGAACTGACAGCTCAGTGAGATATTCCACACGGCCGATCCTGCAGCCTTGACCAATCTTCACAATACCACCCCGGACAATATCTGCAGTCGTAAATTCCAGATCAAGAATATCGCCTTCAATCGACCCCGTGATTAGCTCTGTTCTGAGCTTTGGGATCAACCCGGACGCCAGCTTGTTCCAGAGACCTCCGCCGGCCTTACGGATCACCAACGTCTCAACACCAATTTCACCCGCTTTGGCCTGACCCTGCAGCCGATAATCCACATGTCCAGCACTGAGCAGGCCGCTAACCGTAAAGACACCTTCACCGGACAGGTTCTCCAGCTCACCGTTACCTTTTATGGTAAGCATTCCATTCAGATTGCAGTTTTCCCCCCGCAGATCCTTGTCAATGGTCATCATGCCGTCAAATTCCATGCTGCCGAACTGGAGTGTACCGCCCACTTTTAGCTTACCGTTTGCCTGCATCTCCTCTGCCGTAGCATCACCATTAAATGTTATGACTCCGTTTGCTTTAATTACCTGGGCGCGGACCGCCCCGTTCACTTTGCATACCCCTTCCAAAATCACATTGTCATAGATGCCTCCGGCTCCTCCGGTGATTCCCGTGAGCTGTAAATCCGGCAGCGGCTGTTTATTCATCACTCATGCCTCCTAAATAGATATGCAACATTGTTAATTCAGCTTGCCATTCAGCTGTTCCAGCAGATCCGTAAGGCTAAGCCGGCTGACCAGCCGCGTGCCTTCATCAAATATCAATTCCGCCGGTGTAGCTGCCAGAAGAAAGAAGCTGGCACCCATTTTGCGGATAAAAAACAGCTCCCAGCTCTTTCCCGCAAACTTTGACGTATTGTTGGTAAGTGTGCGGAACAACCCATCCGCTTCATCCAGATTCATTTCCCCCTTGCTGATCAGCCCGTCAACCGCGACTAGATGTACTACCTGATCGAAGGTATACTTCTTTCCGCCAGTCGTTGCATCACCGAATCTGTCCAGAGTTCTCTTCGAAACAATGTTACGTTCCAACAGCTGGGCAGCACTCAGGGATAGATGGGCATGGGCAAAAGATGTCGTATCCGCCAGCTTTTCGGCTAATTCATCAAGGGAAAGATCGCCCTTCATGTTGATGATGTTATGGACACGCCTAAGCATTCGTTCCTTCGGAAAAAAGGTTTCCTGGCCGGTAAACGCCGATTTGCGAATAAACCAATCCTCCGGGATAAGCTGCTTCCGCTTCCAGCGGTACAGCTGCCCGTAAGAGATCCCCGTTAATTCCAGCAATTCCTTCTTGGAAATCAAATCTTCTTCCATATTGACCACTCCTTGGTGCAATCGTAACATAACATTGTTACGTTGTGAACACCTGACTATCCCATCCAGACGGCTTCCGTTTACCGTGTTCCGCTTCATGCCATTTAAGATTGTACTGTATGCCGAAAAAGCAGACCTCCGCCCCGGAGTGGATTTCTGCTCATCCGCTAAACCTAATTTTATTACCGTTGCTGATCCGGTGCCGAAATGCAAAAAGGAGCAGACCGTTCCCGGCTGGGAATGGTCTGCTCCTGTCTATACTATTTGAACAAAAGGATGATGCTTACTCTTCTGTCTTGACTTCATCCGTGTCTGCTGCGGCTGCCGGTTCGGCAGTTTCCGCAGTTTCGGCCTCAGCAGGTTCTTCCAGAGCTGCCGGTGGTGCAATGCGCAGAATCAGCGTATCCTCAGGCGTCAGTACTTCCCAGCCTTCATGCTTAGGCAGATCTGAAACCAGCAATTGATCACCGATATTAAGACTGCTGATATCCACATCGAAGGTGGCTGTCAGCTTGTCCGGCAATGTGCGGATATCCAATTCATACAACTCTACCTGCTGGATGCCGCCGTCCTTCACACCGGCAGGTTCGCCAGTGAAGTGGAATGCAACCTTTGTAACCAGCTCCGCCTTCATGTCAATCTGATGCAGATCTACATGCAGCAGCTTGCGTGACAGCGGCTGGCGCTGTACTTCAGCAATTACCGCGTTTTTGATACCAGAGCCGGGAAGTTCTACTTTAAGAATTGCCCGGGGGTTCTTGCCGATAATTTCAGTAAGGGCTTTAGCATCTGCAGTAAAGGATTGCGTATCTGAACCTGCACCGTAGACGACAACCGGTACAAAGCCTTTTCTCCGCTGTGAAGAAGTCGAGCCGGATCTTTCAGTCAAACGAACTGTAGTATTCATGATATTCCTCCTAAAGGTTGTGGGTATTAAAAAACAAGACCAATTAGATGTAAAGGTCTAATCAGTCTCTTATTAACCATATTTGCCTGTTGTGGAATCAGTATAGCACTGCCGCAACAGCAAGTCAAAATAGGGTAATCTTCAATTATCATACATTTTTATAATAAATTATGCTAAATGACAGGCTACAAAGTGGCCGCCGCCCGCATCGCGGAAGACCGGAATTTCCGCTGCACATACATCCTCTGCAAAGGGACAGCGGGTGTGAAATTTGCAGCCGGAAGGCGGATTCGCCGGGCTTGGAATATCCCCCTTCAGGACAATCCGTTCCCGCTTCAGCTTCGGTATCGGCACCGGAACCGCGGAAAGCAGTGCCTTCGTATAGGGATGCAGCGGCTGACGGAACAGTTCGTCCCTGGCTGCTGTTTCCACCATCGAACCGAGATACATCACGCCAATCCTGGAGCACAAATGCTCCACTACACTGAGATCATGGGATATGAATAAATAAGTCAGCCCTTTCCTCTGCTGCAGCTTGCTGAACAGGTTAATAACCTGGGCCTGAATCGATACATCCAGCGCTGAAACCGGCTCATCGGCGATAATCAGGTCCGGATTCAGAATAAGAGCACGGGCGATCCCGATACGCTGGCGTTGTCCTCCGGAGAACTCATGCGGAAAGCGGTCGATATGATAGGACGATAGCCCGCAGGCTTCCAGCGCTTCCAGTACCAGTCCACGGACCTCTGATTTCGGGCACAGCCCATGATCAAGCAGTGCTTCTCCAATGGCGTCACCCACCCGGACCCGCGGATTAAGCGCACTGTGGGGATCCTGAAAGATCAGCTGCATCCGGGGACGCAGGAGCCGCATTTCGGAAGGTGACAGGTTATGAATGTCCACGCCCTTGAATTTCACTTGCCCATCTGTTTTCTCGGTCAGCCGCAGGATCGTCCGTCCGACCGTGCTCTTGCCGCTGCCGGATTCACCGACCAGGCCGAAGGTTTCGCCCGGCGCGAGCCGGATGCTGATATCGTCCACCGCTTTGACATGTCCGACTGTCCGGCCCAGCAGGCCCTGGGTAACCGGAAAATACTTCTTGAGATGATTGACTTCAAGCAGTGCCTCAGACATGCACTTCCGCCTCCTCATACAGCCAGCAGGCTGCTTTTTGCCCGCCGCTGACCTCCTTCAGCTCAGGCTGGCGGGTCCGGCAGACCGGCATGCAATGTTCACAGCGGTCGTGGAAATAGCAGGAAGGTTCAAGCTCCAGCGGATTCGGCACCTGGCCCGGAATGGAATACAGCTCATCCCGGCGCTGCCCCATTACGGGCTTAGATTTCAGCAAGCCCCGAGTATACGGATGCTTGGGGTTCTGAAACAGCTGGACCACTTCGCCTTCCTCAACGATTTTGCCGGAATACATCACAATAACGTAATCGGCCATCTCCGCCACCACCCCCAGATCATGGGTAATCAGCATCATCGACATCCCGGAGCTCTCCTTGAACTCACGCAGCATGTCGAGAATTTGTGCCTGAATTGTCACATCAAGGGCCGTAGTCGGCTCGTCGGCAATCAGCAGCTTGGGACTGCAGGAGATCGCGATGGCGATCATGATCCGCTGCAGCATCCCGCCGCTCAGCTCATGGGGATAGCTGTCAGCAATCTGTTCAGCGCGGGAAATCCCCACCTGCGAGATCAGCTCGACCGCCCGCTGCCGGGCTGCTTTTTTCTTCATTTTCTGGTGAACAATCAGCGGCTCCATAATCTGCTCACCAATCTTAATGACCGGATTCAATGAAGACATCGGCTCCTGAAAAATCATAGCGATTTCATGGCCGCGGATCGCCCGCAGCGAATTTTTGTCCAGCCGCAATAGATCCTCTCCGAGAAAATCGATGCTTCCTCCGCTAACTTTCCCGCCGGGCTCTTCCACCAGGCCCATAATCGACATGGCGGTTACACTTTTGCCGCAGCCGGATTCCCCGACAATACAGACCGTTTCCCCTTCGCGTACCCGGAAGCTGATATCATCGACAGCTCTCACTTTTCCTTCTTCGGTGAAGAACACGGTACTGAGACCGTCTAATTTCATGATCTCCTTCATGAGATGATGGCACCTACCTCTTCTGTTTAGGATCAAGCACGTCTCTGAGGCCGTCACCAAATATGTTAATCGCAATCACCGTAGCGAAAATCGACAGTCCGGGCGGAATCCATAGCCACGGATGGTCCTGGAAATCGATCATATTATTCGCCGCATCAATCATGTTCCCCCAGGTTGGCGTCGGCGGCATGACGCCCAGGCCGAAGAAGCTGAGCACCGATTCACTAAGAATTGCCCCGCCGATATTCAGCGTAGCCATTACAATCAGGAGCGGCACAATGTTCGGCAGCAGGTGGCCAAACAGCTTCCGCCGGTCACGGAGTCCAAGCACTACGGCTGCCTGCATGAATTCGCGTTCCCGCAGGCTGAGCATCTGCCCTCTGACCATCCGGGCCAGTCCCGGCCAGTTCACGATGCTGAGCATGAGCATTACAATATACATCCGGTAATCCGTCGGTATCTTCCATTCGGACAGCAGTGCGCCAAAGATGAACAGCAGCGGAAGGCCTGGAATCGTCATCAGCAGATCGGCGACCCGCATGATTATCTGGTCCGCCAAACCGCGGTAATACCCGGCAATTGCACCCAGCAGTGCACCGAGAAACACCGACAGTACCATGGAGGCCAGCCCGACTGTAAGCGAGATGCGTCCTGCCTGCATTACACGGGTCAGAATATCCCGGCCCAGTGCATCCGTTCCCAGCCAGTGTGTAAGATTCGGCGCCTTATTCATCATCGCCATATTAATTTTGTTATCCGTATAGGGTGAAAAGAACGGTCCGATAAAACAAAGCACAAACATAAAAACAACGACCCCAAAACCTGAAACAGCAAGCTTATTGTGCATTAGCCTCCCCAGCGATTGCCGGAACAGGGAGGATTTCTGCAGCTTAATCTGCGGCCTATGGAGCTTAGTTAACTTGCTGTCAGCAGCCAAAGCGGTACCCTCCTCACTACAACCGGACCCGCGGATCGGCTACCCGGTACAGAATATCCGAGAACAGCGTTCCGATGACGGTCAGAATGGCAATAAACATTGTAAAGCCCATCAGCAAAGGATAATCCCTAAGCCCGAAGGACTTCATATACAATTGGCCGATGCCCGGCCAGTTAAAGATCTGCTCGATAATCAGCGACCCGCCGAACAGCGCGGGCAGCTCGAAGCCCACCAGGGTAATCGCCGGCAGCAGCGCATTGCGCAGCGCGTGGGTGAACAGCACCTTCCGCTCCTTAAGCCCCTTTGCCCGGGCCGTGCGGATATAATCCTGCTGAAGCACATCGATCATGTTGCTGCGGAAATACCGTGTCAGTGAACCTAAACCCAGCAGAACCATGACGACTACAGGCAGCGTCATATGACGTACTACTTCGTTGAGATAGGCAAGACCGGTTGCATTGCTTCCAGTAGTAATCATCCCTCCCGGCGGGAGCCATTTAAGGTCCACAGCCAGTATCTTGATCAGGAACAGGCCGATAAAAAACGACGGCAGCGACATCGCGGCAAAGATCGCCACCATCACCAGCGTGTCGAACCAGGAATATTGCTTATACGCCGAAACAACGCCGACAATCACCGCGATCACCCAGGTCAGAAAGGTTGAAACGGCAGCCAGCAAAAAAGAATTCCAGATATAATCGCCAAACAGCTGAAGCACCGGCTTCTGCTGGGCAAGCGAAGTTCCGAAATCCCCGTGAAACGCATTTTTCATCCAGAGGCCGTAACGCTCCAATACCGGTTTATTAAGCCCGTAAATTTCCCGCAGCTCTGCTTTGCGCTCCGCCGTCAGCTTGATGTTTCCCGTAATGAAGTCCCCGGGAGTTAGTGCATACAGGCAGAAAATCAGCAGTGACGCCGCAAATAGAATAATCAGCATATACAGCAGTCTTTTAGTCAGATAAGTACTCATGATCCGCTCCTTAAGGATTCGTCTCCTCCCCATAAGTACCGGGCAGGAGACGAAGTAGTCATTATTTCAGCGTCCATTCCGGCAGGCTGCCGGCGAGTCCGATGAACGGGCTGACCGAAAGGTTCTGAATGCGTCCATTGTAGGCGTAAACTGTTTTCTTATAGCTGGTGAAGAGAATCGGAAGTTCATCGTTAAAGAGCTGATAGAGCTCTTTATAGACCGCCTTGCGCTCTTCAATATCGCTGGTTGCCAGGGCTTTGTTGTACAGCTCCAGGAATTTCGGGTTCTCATAGTCGGTAATTTCTCCGTCGAAGAACTGCATGAAGCCGTCTGCCGGATCAGTCAGCATACTGGTGGAGAAAGAAACGAGATCATAATCTCCGCCTTCTACCTTGGAGACCAGCGAGTTGAAGTCAGCGAACACTTCAGGCTGGAAGTCGATGCCGAGCGCCGCAAAGTTTTCTTTGGCTACCGCGATGAATATATCGGTGTTCTTGCTCTTCGAGCCGAGATAGTGAATCGAAAACGGCTTGCCGTCTTTTTCGCGGATACCGTTCGCACCAACCGTCCAGCCTGCTTCATCCAGCAGCTGTTTGGCTTTTTCCGGATCGTATTTATACGGATTGATACCTTCTTCTGTATAAGCCCAGGAGATTGGCGAAGCCGGAATGTTGGCAATTGAACCGGCCCCCTGCTGGGCATCCACATAGATGCTCTGACGGTCAAGACCATACATAATCGCCTGTCTGACCAGCTTATCCTTCAGCTGCTCATGCTTCAGATTGACCTGCATGTAGCCGTAGGTGCTTGGGGTATAGGGAAGAATGTTGACATAGCCGAGCGCCTTCAGCTTCTCGATATTCTCTTCTGTTGCACTGAAGGAAGCATAATCGACCTCTCCGGTCTCCAGGAACTGCCACACATCACCCTCAGAGGTTTTGTAGATGAAATGCTCTGTCTTGGGTTTGCCTTTGAAGTAATTCTCATTGGCTACCAGACGGACTTCCTGGCCGGGAATGAATTTCTCCAGCTTGTAAGGGCCGTCGCCGAGCGGTTTCTCATGCAGCTTCTTGATGTACTCCAGTGAGCCAAACTTATAATCTTTGCCGTAGTACGCCTTGGATAGCACGTTAGAACCGAGAACTACCAGCGCCGTCGCATTTGGTTTTTCCAGTGTGACGGAGATCGTCTGCGGATTAATCACCTTGATACCGTCAATGGTTGTGGCCTTACCCTCTTTATAAGCCTGGCCGCCCTTCACATTCAGCGTAGGCAGCGAGGAACCGCCGTCATAGGCTTTGTCGTATTGAATCGTCCACGTAAAAGCTACATCATCCGCTGTAAGCGGCGAGCCGTCGCTGAATTTCAGGTCCTTGCGCAAATGGAACGTGTATGTAAGCTGATCCTCCGAAACTTCCCAGCTCTCAGCAAGCTCGGGGATCGGCACACCCTTCTCATCTACCGTCACCAGTGAAGCATACAGCAGTGAAGATACGTTGCCGTCATAGCCGCTTTCCTGGAAATAAGGAGTAAACGCCCCGCTTGGATCGGTAAGGCCGACGATAATCGTGTCTGTCCGCTTCTGGGCGGCTGCCGGAAGCTTTGACAAGTCAGATGCCGTATAAGGCTCACTTAGCGCCCCTGCCGGAACCGGTGCCGGTGATGACGAAGCCGCAGAACCCGTTGCACCATCCGCCGCAGCTGTAGCCGTTACTGAATTACCTGTTGCCGCAGCGTTATTCGTATTGCTGTTGTTAGAGCAGGCCGTAAGCAGCAGGGAACCTACAAGTAATAACGAGGACAATAAAATCGTGCTTTTTCTCATACAATCATCTCTCTTCTCTCCGTATAATAAATACCATAATTCCTACCCACTAAGTGTGAATAAAGGCCGATAGTTCACATTATAGAAAGTAAAACCTGTTCTGTAAAGAGAGAACAGCAAAAAAATTCTTTTTTAACAGAAGTTATAATTATCTTTTATAGCAAAAAAAAGCCAAAACATTCTCCAATTCCAGAGAAAATCTCAGCTTTATGTTTTAGTATATTGTATTGTTTTGTAATCTTGGAGTTTATTTCAAATAATCAAAGAGCAGTTCATTCATCCGGTGAATTCCTTCAAGACGCAGGCTGTAGGCGGTAACATTCTCCCCTTCGATATAGGCATTAAGCAAACCGGCGCAGCGGAGACTAAAAATATGGTCATGAACAATCCCTTTGGAGATTCCGGCCATTTTGGCGATTTCCGTAAAGGATCTGCGTTCACCGCCGAGTGACTGGAGGATTTTCAGCCGGCTTTTTTCACCCAGACTGCGGATCGCCCTGTACATAAATGGGGAAAGCTCTTCGTCAGTAACAGATATTCGGGCCGCATAATAGCAAATGGTAAGGGAGCCGTAGCTATAAATAATATTGGCGGGCTGAAAATGAAACTGCGGAATCAGCACCAGCCTGCGCAGCCCGTCTACCGGCAGAAAATAGAAACCGTTAGTCGTCGTATTCACAAAATTAGAGGTCTGATTTCCCTGCAGCTCCAAATTCCGCTCACCTGCGTGATGCTGCAGCCGGGTCAGAATCTCAGGGTCGCTGCTGCTGAAATACTGCCGGTTCCATTCGGTTAACAGAAACAGTGAGCGGCTGCGGAATTGTTCCATGTGAGCAGGAAACACGCTGACATAAGCGGCAAGCGTCTCATACATATCCCCTACAGACAGGTTCTCCAGCCAGTCCAGCACACTCTCTACACTCTCTTTGGCCGGACAACAATAAATCAGCAGATTAAGCAGCTTCCAGTCATTCCCGAGCTCCGTCCCTTCCAGGGCAGACAAGAGCTCACCGCTGAGACCCTTGGCAACTTCACTGGCCCAGGCCGTTCCCAGATCGATTTTTTTATTGGATTTCTTACAGATAAACGTATGTATGCTGCTCACTAATTCATATACCGGCTTGAATTGCACTTCAACCTCATATTCCACTGACATTCCTCCTGATGCAACTTCTTTTCGCTACAGCGTTAGTGTCTTAATCTTAGGACAAATAGCGGAGGATGCGCAAGTAATTCCATTTCCATAGTCCTTGGAGGCTAGTTATTATAACTTATTGCCAGCCGCCTTTGCGCGTTTTCTCGCTTTTTCCAAATCAGGGTAGTAAAATAAAGGAACTACAAGAAGGCAGGAGTGAAGGATATGGATCAAATTGAACAGGGAGAAAGCCGTTTGTATATTGCTGGTGACGGAAAAGACCTTGCTGAAATTACATACAGGCTGGAAGAGGCGACAGGGAATTGGATCGTTGACCATACCTATGTCTCTGAAGACCTGCGCGGGCAAGGTACAGGCGAGAAGCTGGTTCGGGCAGTCGTGGACAAGGCCCGTGAAGCCGGCGTCAAAATCATCCCGGAATGCCCTTATGCTGCCAAACAATTTGAACGGCATAAAGAGTATGGTGATGTCCTCAGCGGAGACGGAAGCTCGTCTTAGGACCGCGCCCGTTTCCTTGAGGAATATGAAACTATAAGAGTTCGCTCTAACTCGAGGAGGAAACGGATTGACTACTGCTGATACTTTAAAGGATATAGAAGAATTGCAGCAACGCTGCGAACAATACGAAGGCATATCGCTGAAGCTGAATTGGGATATGCTGCGCCACTCCCCGGAAGCCGGTGGAGCAGAGTGGCTGGTGACTTACGAAGAAGATGTGCTGGTTGGCTTTATTGGTTTATATGGCTTCGGCGGCGAGATGGAAGTATGCGGGATGGTCCGCCCGGGCTACCGCCGCAGAGAAATCTTTACCTCGCTCTGGGAGCGGGCACAGACGATTATCAAGCGGAACAATATAACGACACTGCTCTTGAATGCTCCGGCCGCCTCGCTGTCTGCTTCCGGCTTTCTGAAGACCTTGCCGCTCGTATTTAATCATGCCGAATACCAGATGAAATGGGATGCGGCAGCTGTGCCGCAGGGTTCAGCTGAAGCAAGCTCTGCGGCTGGAACTGTAATCCTGCGTCCTGTACGTGAAGGCGAGGCTCATATTCTCATCGAGCTGGACCGTGAAGGGTTTAACATGACGCAGGAGGATGCTGCGGAAATGTTTGAACAGCAGCAGCACGAAGCATTGCAGGAGCACATTATGATCGAAATGAACGGACAGCCTGCCGGGAAGATGCGGCTGTGGACCGAGAATAACGAGACTTGGATTTACGGCTTCACCGTAGATAGGAAGCTGCGCGGGCTCGGAATCGGACGCAGCGCACTGCAGCAGACCATTGAACGGGAGCGCCGTAATTACAATGGCGTGAACCTGGAGGTGGCGCTTGATAACCCCAATGCGCTGAAGCTGTATGAAAGCTGCGGTTTCGTGATTTTGAACAAGCAGGACTACTACCGGTATACCGGCTGATCCCAAGGTTTTTTTTCGAAATTGAGTTTTGGAATAATAGTCATGGCCCCTTTTTCTTGGCAGTTCCTGCTGAGCTGAGGGGCTTTTTTTTGCTGCCTTATCCAAGCAATGAGCATGCCTATGTTACTTCAAGGTTCCTATATGACTTCAAAGTGCGTACTGTTCATCCTGTGTACAGAGACTCATAATGCAGAGGAAGCCAGCACACAAAGGGAGGAACAATTGTATGAATCAGCAGGAAACAGCAATGCGCAAAACGGCCCTCGTGATCGGGGCCGGCGGGGTCATCGGCAGCAATCTGATCGAGCATCTGGTTACTCTGCCGGAATGGGACATTATCGGTGTGTCACGCCGGGGCGGTGATAATACGGACCGTATCCGTTATATTTCCGCCGATCTGCTGGATGCCTTGGATACCCGGCAAAAGCTTGGGAGCCTTATGGAAGTGACGCATATCTTCTACGCAGCCTATCAGGACCGTCCTACATGGGCAGAGCTAGTACCCCCGAACCTCGCCATGCTGGTCAATGTAGTTGAAGCCGTTGAACCGGCAGCGCGCGGACTTCAGCACATCAGTCTGATGCAAGGCTATAAAGTATATGGCGCGCATCTGGGACCATTCAAAACCCCGGCCCGGGAAACAGACGCCAATCATATGCCGCCTGAATTCAATATAGATCAGCAGAACTTCCTTGAACAGCGGCAGGCAGGGAAACAATGGACTTGGTCTGCGCTGCGCCCTTCCGTCGTATGTGGAGTCGCATTGGGGAATCCCATGAACCTAGCCATGGTCATTGCTGTCTATGCTTCTATGTCAAAAGAACTTGGCATCCCTTTGCGCTTTCCCGGCAAACCTGGAGCTTATCACAGCCTGCTGGAGATGACCGACGCCGGGCTGCTGGCCAAAGCAACCGTGTGGGCCGCCACCGATGAGCGCTGTGCCAATCAGGCTTTCAACATTACGAATGGCGACCTCTTCCGCTGGGACGAGCTGTGGCCAAAAATAGCCGCCTACTTTGAGCTGGAAACAGCACCGCCGCTTCAGATGTCATTGTCTGTTGTCATGAAGGATAAAGAGGCGTTGTGGGACACAATGCTTAAAAAATACGATTTGATTCCGAATAGCTACCAGAGTGTTTCTTCCTGGGCATTCGGGGATTTTGTCTTCTCCTGGGATTACGATTTTTTTGCGGACAGCAGCAAGGCGCGCCGTGCCGGCTTCCATGACTTCATAGGTACGGAGCTCATGTTCAAGGAAATCTTCGATCTCCTGCGCGAACGCAAAATCATCCCATAATCCCCTTCCAGACATCCTTAGATTGCAGAAAGACAGCCGGTCTCTATATTCAGAGACCGGCTGTCTTGTTCATCCATTCGCGTTCGGACAACACAATGGCCTTATCGCCATAAGTCCGTTCAATATGGGAATCTCCCCACCTGCACAGCAGGTGAAGAATGTCCCGCAGACTCCATCCGTATTCGGTCAACTCGTACTCTACTCTCGGGGGAACTACATTGTAAGAAATCCGCTGAATAACACCATCGGCCTCCAATTCGCGCAGCTGCTGTGTCAGCACTTTCTGTGTAACGGCTGGCATCAGGGCCATAAGCTCCCCATTGCGTTTCTTGCCAAAGGTAAGGAAGAAAAGAATAACCGGCTTCCACTTCCCTCCGATTACTTCAAGCGTTGCTTCAACCGCGGTATTAAAGGTTTTGATCGGTTCAGGCATTGGTTCAGGCACCTCCTGCCACTACCTTATCTCTCCTCCGCCCTATTGGCAAGCACAAAACATCCGGATTACATCAGGCCGAATCCGCCGAAGGAAGCTTCGCTCTTCTCATTCCTGCGGTCCCCGACACTTACCTTCTGGTCCGCCGAATCCTCCTGGGTTAAGAACACGGACAGCAGACGCACGTAATCCAGGGATTCGGCAAGCGGCACACCGGCACCATCGAATATATGCCTCCGTCCATCCATCAGCGAATAGATTTCAATCGTTTCCGCCGGTTCTCCATAGGCCTTATGGCAAAATACGTTGGCCATATGCAGAAATCCGGTGATCACCTCCTCGTTGCCGGACACCATGAATTTCTGTATGTTCAGGCAGCGTCCGCTAACCTCTGAATTCCAGACCAGCTGAAAGATCATCGCCAGCTCAATAGCCAGCTCCGGGACCGGAATATGCCACTGCTCATAAAGCATTACCGGTATTTCTCGGATGTGATTGCATGGTGCAATCCGCATCAGCTCATCGCCCACCGCAGTCTTCACATCCCAATAATGCATCAGCGACGGAAAAGCATTCCCCTTAGGCGGCCAGCGACGTTCAAGCAGAAATTGAATAGGCGTTTCCCGGCGCACTTCAGGCTGCAGACTGTAGAAATCGTTAAGCGTGTGGCCAATAGCATACTGCACCTGCTGCCTCCAGCGCGGGAGTCCGGTGGCTGCAGCTCCGCTGTCCGGTACTGCCGACCCGCCCAGCATGATGTGCTCCATCCGAAAATCATTCAGCCGTGTATATTGTATAACAGGTAGGGATGTTCTTCCCTCCGCCAAGTTTCCTGCCGCTCCGCCCATCTTTAGGAAACCGCCGCGCAGGTCTCGGTAAATTGGCGCCCGAAATCCCGGCAGGCCTCTTTTTCCGCAGCATTCGGCCCGTATTCAATCTTCAGGCTGGCCTGAACGATCTCAGCTCCGCGCTCCTTCAGCTTCGCTTCAATCTGGTCCACCGCCCCGCAATAGATCGAATATCCGGTGTCCCCGCTTCCGAAGGCAGCTGCCTTGTAGGCAGACAGATCCAGCTCATCCAGCTCTTCGTAGAAGTCGAGGAATTCATCCGGCAGCTCACCGTCACCCCAAGTATATGCGCCCAACAATACAGCCTCATAATTCATTATCTCAACCGCGTTGCAGTCGGTCACCGATTTCAAAACAGCTTCTCCGCCCGCCTCGCGTATCCCTTCAGCAATCAGTTCAGCGATCTCTTCCGTATTACCGGTCAAGCTGGCGTATGCCACAAGCACCTTAGCCATTTATTCCGTCCTCCCCAAGATAAACATGAAGTATAGTCATGATTCCACCTCGTAAACGAAACCATGCTTTGCTATCCTCATTCTATTTGATAATGATTCTCATTGTCAACATTAAAAAAGGCGGATAGTAGCCATCCTTCTGGCTAATGTCCGCTTTTCTCCCCTGAACCATTTATCAGGCAGTTTAACAACAAGTTTAATAGGCGCCTTCCAGCAAGGTGATCCCGTTGCCGTCCGGATCACGGAAATTCATTTCCTTGCCCCCATACTCCATCGTAACCGGCGGCTGACAATCCAGTCCTCTGGCTTTAAGTTCTTCATAAGTTTCATCAAGGCTGCTGCAGGAGAACACCAGATTAACGACGCCAGTCGTATGCTTGCCCCACTTATTCTCGTCCCAGATGATCAGGCCCGGCACACCGCGTTCAAAGCCGATCTTAGCCCCGTCACTATTACCGAATCCCTCAAACGGAACCGGAATCCCCAGAATCTCTGCATAAAATGCTGCAAGTGCCGCTGTATCCTTAGTGTACAGATTGATGCCTTCAAAAGCAGATATCATTAAGGTCCCCTCTTTCTTACTGTGATGTAAGCCGGACACCGGCTATTGTAGATAGTTTACCTGCTGCCGGATTCTTTGTATTGCAAAAAAACGACATTCACTGCCGTGCATACGCCAAAGCTTCCAGCGGAGTCCGGCCTGCATATCTCTTGAAGCTGTTGTTTAAATGTGATTGGTGGCTGTAACCATATGCATAAACCAGATCCTGAACATTCCGGATATGCGGTGATGGATGGCATAAATTCAGCCATACATTCTGAAACCGTACGAGATCAGCTGTTTTTTTGGGCGAGATCCCGATATACTCCCGGAACAGCCGTTCAAGCTGGCGGCTGCTCAGGCCTGTACTGCTCTCCAGTCCGCTTGCCGCCACGACTCCTTTATGGTGCAAAATGGTATGTATTGCATTCATCAGTCCGTTATTGCTCATTCGCGCCTGGTCCAGCCGTCGCAGCAGATAATGCTCAGCCGCCGCAATGCGATCCCCAAGCGTCCGGGTTCCGGGTAGCCTGTCGCCTAATTCCCTGCGGAACGACCGGAAGTATTGATCCACTTCACCGCTATAGTTCAGCACATCCTTCAGATGATCATCCGCAAACAGATGCACCGCCCAGAAATGAAAACGGATGGCAAAGCGTACCCTTGGTTCTGCCATCCCCGATGCTTCCACTTCAAACGGCGTATCATTAATCCCGCAAAAGATACCTCCGGCTTCGCCTGTTGCCGCATCCCACTCCCAGATGATGTCCATACAGGTGTCAGGTATAATCATCTCCCGGGTTGTCAGCGGGCCAGGCAGCGTGTCCGGCTGAGCTGTAAGCTCCCTAGTCTGACCGTCCGGCCCTCCAGTAGTACCCCAGAAACAGCGGATATACGGCTGCAGCGCCTTGCATGGAGTGAACTCTCCGGCTCCATCCGGTCTTGCCGTTATCGGGTAATATAGCTTTGCAAGGTTATACATCACGATTCCGCCTCCGCTTTCCCCGTTATTCAACTACTCCTGATCATACACAATCCATGACGGCAGCGCCAGATGACGGGCGTTCTAAAAAATCTCCCCTGTATATTTGGAAATATTATGTACCAGACTTAGTATGGACAGACTGAGAATAGTCGCAGCTTTGCAACCTTTTTGTTTGTAGCCTCCGGGTTAAATGTTGTACAATAAAGGCTAAATGAATTTTTTGAAGGATGGATAAAAGATGTATATAGCAGGCGATTGGAAAGACTACGAAGTTATCGATACCGGAGGCGGAGAAAAGCTGGAACGCTGGGGCGATATTATCCTGCGCCGCCCGGACCCGCAAATTATCTGGCCCCTGGCAAGTGAGACAGCCAAGTGGCGCGATGTGCACGGACATTATCACCGCAGCTCCGCCGGCGGCGGACAATGGGAAATGAAAAAAACGATTCCGGACGACTGGAAGATCAGCTATGGTAAGCTGAAATTCCACCTGCGTCCGACCAACTTCAAGCATACGGGCTTATTCCCCGAACAGGCGGCTAACTGGAGCTGGATGATGGACAAGATCGCCGGAGCGAACCGTCCGATCTCTGTACTCAACCTGTTCGCTTATACCGGCGGAGCAACTGTGGCAGCAGCCAGTGCGGGAGCTTCGGTCGTACATGTGGATGCAGCCAAAGGCATGGTTCAATGGGCGAAGGAAAATATCCAGCTGTCCGGACTCGGCGAACGTCCGGTCCGCTTCATTACGGACGATGTATTCAAATTTGTGCAGCGCGAGCAGCGCCGGGGCAGCAAATATGATGCAATCATTATGGATCCGCCTTCTTACGGCCGCGGCCCGGGAGGCGAAATGTGGAAGCTGGAATCCAGCCTCTATCCGTTCCTCGAAAGCTGTATGGAAATCATGAGTGACAGACCGCTCTTCATGCTGATCAATTCCTATACAACAGGCATCTCGCCGACCGTTCTGCGGAATATGCTCTCCATGACCATGGGCAAACGTTACGGCGGCAAGCTGACTTCCGGTGAAATCGGCCTGCCGATCACTTCCTCCGGCATGAACCTGCCTTGCGGAATTTTGGGCCGCTGGGAGGCGTAAGCCATGAATATGCAGCATGGCGGCGCTGGTGAAGAGCCGTACCGCGGACAATCCCGCTTCGAGGTATTGTTTGAAGACAATCACCTGTTAGGCATTGTAAAGCCCGTTAATATTCCCGTGCAGGAAGATGCAACCGGGGATCCCGATCTGCTGACCCTGCTCAAAGAAGATGTGAAGGAACGTTATAATAAGCCCGGCAATGTATATATGGGCCTCGTTCACCGGCTGGACCGTCCTGTAGGCGGCGCGATGATCTTCGCCAAAACCTCCAAGGCGGCTTCCCGGCTCTCCGAGAGTGTCCGTACCCACGCCTTCCGTAAGGTCTATCTGACCGTTGTCCACGGCAAGCCTTCCGCTTCCCAAGGACGCCTGGTCAATACGCTGCTGAAGGACGCCAAGAGCAACACCGTCACCATTGTCCGCAAAGGTACACCCGGCGGCAAGGAAGCGATTCTTGACTATACGGTTCTTGGCAGTGCTGAGGGCTTCAGCCTGCTGAAGATCGATCTGCTGACCGGACGCTCACATCAGATCCGGGTGCAGCTGAGCGGCATCGGCTGCCCGCTGTTCGGCGACCAGAAATACGGCTCCGCCGTGAACAGACCGGGCCAGCAAATCGCCCTCTGGTCATCACTCGTCGGCTTTCCGCATCCGGTAACCAAAGACGATATCGAACTGATTTCATTACCGCCCCAGACCCATCCCTGGAGTCTGTGGCCCCAGCAATTGCAAAAGCAGGCCATCCGCTGACGGATGACCTGCTTTTTTTATAGGAATTCATTCTGTTCAAGATTTCAGATCATTGTAATTACGGCGTAGAACCTTCGGGTGCCGGAGCAACCGCCATCTTGCCCATTAGATAAAGCAGCAGCTGCTGGTTATGAGACGAAATCGGGTCAAGCGCTTCGGCAAAAAAATCACTGCGGATCTTGAGGCCCCGTTCAGTCTCCCTCTTCCCGACCTCCGTAATACTAACCCATACGATCCGCCGGTCACCGGCATCACGTTCACGGACAATCAGTCCGTTTTTCTCCATCCGGTCTAGGAGCATAGTTACCGCTGCCGGGCTAGTTGCCAGATGCGGAGCCAGATCAGAAGGTTTCATTGAGTCACGTTCCTGAAGCAGTTCCAGTACGGTGAGCTGGGCATCCGTCAGTGTAGGGGCAAGCTTGCTGTCCATATGTAGTTTATAGTCTTTCAATATTTTATGCCAGATTTTACTGAATTCAGAGGAGTGCACACGTATTCCTTCCTTTCCCTGCGGATCTCTATCCGGTATACCTACATTTTCGAGAAAAAAATTCCATTTCCTGCAAAAGAAAAAAATAAAAATGTGTTACAGTCCTCCGTTACCAGGGAGTAGTTAGTTCTGAGTCATTTAAAACGGCGCGGCAGCCAGCTCTTAGAGAGCGGCCGCACACGCCGTTTGGGGTTTATATCTATGTGTGTTGATCCGGATTATTTAATCGCCGGGTAAAGCGTAAGGATCTCATCCTTCTTCTCCACAGGAACCAGCTGTTTGCCTGTAGAACGCCGCTCACTCAGCGGTGCAGCTTCTGAAGAGAGGGTGTGTACAAGTCCATCGCGGGTTATTGCGATAAGTTCCAGCGGTTCCTTGCAGTGGAATGCGCCTGCGATCCGGCTGCCGTTCGGCCGGACACGCTTGCCTTCCTTGAACTCGAAGGTCGGCATGCCCTTGCCTCCGCGGCTCTGTGAAGGATAATCCACCAGCAGGGTACGCTTGGCATAACCGATGTCCGTGACGGCGAGAATCTCTCCCTCATCTTCACTGACCCAGAAGCAGGATACTACTTCATCGCCCTCGCGCAGCTGAATGCCTCTTACCCCGCTGGCCACACGGCCCATCGGGTTCACTTCATTTTCTTTGAAACGGATGCTCATCCCTTCGCGGGTCACAAGTACAATGTCCTTGTCTCCGCTGCTCAGCGCCACTGTAATGATCTCGTCACCTTCAGCGACCTTGCAGGCCGCAACAGCTCCGGAACGGCTGGTAGAGTACTCCTTGAGCTCCGTACGCTTCACCTGGCCCTTGCGGGTGACGAATACAAGACTGGCATTCGGATCTTCCAGATTCGGGGCCGGCAGTACACTGACGATGCTGTCGCCTTTAGCCAGACCAATGACGTTAACGACCGCAGTCCCCGGCTCTTTCCACTTGAATTCCGGTATCTGGTGAACCGGCAGCAGGAAGTACTGGCCCTTGCGGGTAAAGATAAGCAGGCTGTCCCGGGTATTCAGATCGAGCAGCTTGACGATATGATCGCCTTCCTTAACGCCCGAAGCATGCCGTTCGCCGCCTGATCGTGTAAAGGACAGCATGCTGGTGCGTTTGATATAACCGTCAGCTGACAGCGCCACCAGGACATCCTCTGCGTTAACCAGCACTTCGAGGCTGACTTTCAGCTCTTCGACCTCGCCTTGAATCAACGAGCGGCGGTCGATGCCGTATTTGTCGCGGATCTCAAGTAATTCCTTGCGGATAACGGCCACCAGCTTCTTGTCACTGTCGAGAATGCCGCGCAGCGTGGCAATCCGGGCCATCATTTCGTCCAATTCCTTCTGGAGCGAGTGAATCTCCAGGTTCGTCAGACGATACAGCTGCAAGGTAAGGATGGAATCAGCCTGACGTTCACTGAAGCCAAACATCCAGACCAGGTTATTCTGGGCATCCTGGCGGTTCTTGGAAGCCTTAATCGCTGCAATAACTTCATCCAGAATGTTGAGCGCCTTGACCAGCCCTTCGAGGACATGAGCACGGTCTTCTGCACGCTCCAGGTCAAACTGGGTGCGGCGGGTAACAACTTCCCGCTGGTGGGCGATATAAGCCTCCAGGATCGCTTTGAGCCCGAGCTGCTGCGGCGCCTTGTTGACGATCGCCACCATGTTGAAGTTATAAGTAACCTGCAGATCGGTTTTCTTGAGCAGGTAAGCCAGAACACCTTGAGCATCCGCTTCCTTCTTCAGTTCTACCACAATACGCAGGCCATCCCGGCCGCTCTCGTCCCGCACTTCTGCGATACCGTCGATCTTCTTCTCCAAACGGATATTCTCCATCGAGGTAACAAGACGCGATTTCACGATCTGGAACGGCACCTCGGTAATGACAATCTGCTGCTTGCCGCCGCGCAGATTCTCGATCTCGGTCTTGGAGCGCAGGTAGATCCGGCCTTTGCCGGTGCGGTAGGCATCAATGATTCCGTCACCGCCCATAATTGTCCCGCCAGTCGGGAAATCAGGGCCTTTGATAAAGGTCATGATGTCTTCCAGTTCGATGTCCGGCTTCTGCATCACGGCGATGCAGGCGTCGATAACCTCACGCAGATTATGCGGCGGAATCTCCGTAGCAAAGCCGGCAGAAATTCCGCTCGTGCCGTTAACCAGAAGATTCGGATACCGTGAAGGGACAACTACCGGCTCCTTCGCGGTGTTGTCAAAGTTGTCTTTGAACAGCACAGTCCGCTTCTCAATGTCACGCATCATCTCCAGGGCGATTGGTGACAGGCGGGCTTCCGTATAGCGCATCGCTGCCGCCGGGTCATCGTCCATGGATCCCCAGTTACCATGCCCGTCTACAAGCACATGCCCCATCTTCCAGGGCTGCGCCATACGGACCATACCGTCATAGATGGATGAGTCTCCATGGGGATGATAATTCCCCATTACGTCCCCTACGGTTTTGGCCGATTTGCGGTATGGCTTGTCCGGGGTATTACCGGAGTCGTACATGGCGTACAGAATCCGGCGCTGCACGGGCTTCAGCCCGTCCCGCACATCGGGGATTGCCCGGTCCTGAATGATATATTTAGAATACCGGCCAAAGCGGTCACCGACGACCTCTTCCAGAAAAGCCGGCGAAAATTGTTCTGATAAACTGCTCACTTGGCTCACCTTCTGTTCCTCAATCTATCTGATTCAAAAGCGTGTGGTGATCTGACCGTCACTCCGGAGAATGTTTGGACTTCCGGCCGCTGTTGTCTGCAGATTTCTTGATTGTATACCGCTGTTCGCGGTGGAAATCCGCAGACTGCTTATGCTTCCGAAGCGAGCTTTCCAAGGAAAGCTTTTAGGCGGTCGCTAACGCTCCTACAGTTCCAAAATTCCCCTCTGTTCCTCTAATCACCAAGCTCTTTAGAAACGGAAGTATTCGTCACTTCCGCTAAAAGCTGCATGCCGTATAGAATCAGCGGCATGCATTTGGCCCGCTGGGCTGTAAGCCGCCATAAGTTCAGCCAAGAGATCTAAATCCCTGCCCTGCCCTACTCCACAAATTCCGTAAAATCGACGTTCTCGACAATCCAGCGCTTGCGCGGGTCGACTTTGTCACCCATCAGGGTAGAGACACGGCGCTCCGCTTTGGCGGCATCCTCAATCTGCACCTGGAGCAGCGTGCGGGTATCGGTATTCATCGTCGTTTCCCACAGCTGATCCGGGTTCATTTCCCCGAGTCCTTTATAACGCTGCAGCTCAAAGTTTTTGCCGAATTCCTTCAGGTAATTCTGCAGCTCCTCGTCGCTCCAGGCGTAACGCACCGTTTCGAGCTTGCCTGATTTGCGCGTCAGCTTATACAGCGGAGGCTGGGCGATAAAGACCTTCCCGGCATCGATCAGCGGCTTCATGTAGCGGTAGAAGAAGGTCAGCAGCAGCACTTGAATATGCGCTCCGTCCGTATCGGCATCGGTCATAATAATAATCTTGGAATAATTGCTGTCTTCCACGGCAAAATCCGGGCCGATCCCTGCACCAATTGCTGAAATAATGGCTTTGTATT
Organism: Paenibacillus tianjinensis; assembly: GCF_017086365.1. Lineage (NCBI taxonomy): Bacteria > Bacillati > Bacillota > Bacilli > Caryophanales > Paenibacillaceae > Paenibacillus > Paenibacillus tianjinensis. The sequence goes on from NZ_CP070969.1 coordinate 3,885,485, forward strand.
CATCGTTCTTTAGGATATCAAGCAGCTTGGCTTTTTCCGGATTCATCGGCTTGCCCTTTAGCGGCAGAATAGCCTGAATCTTGGAGTCGCGGCCCTGCTTGGCCGATCCTCCGGCGGAATCCCCTTCGACGATAAACAGTTCGGTACGCGTAACGTCCTTAGACTGTGCCGGGGACAGCTTGCCGCCGAGATTAGAGCTTTCACTGCGCTTCTTGCCGCTGCGGATTTCATCGCGGGCCTTACGGGCCGCTTCCCGCGCCTTGGAAGCCTGAATGGACTTCTTCAGCAGACTCTGCGCCACCTGGGGATTCTCCTCCAGGAACCGGGCCATATTCTCGGACACGATATAATCGACGGCGCTGCGGGCAGAGGCGCTGCCGAGCTGATCCTTCGTCTGGCCGACAAATTCCACCTCGGACATCTTCACGCTGATTACGGCCATCATGCCTTCGCGCAGGTCATTGCCTTCAAGGTTCTTGTCCTTTTCCTTCAGCAGCTGTGTCCGGCGTGCGTAGTCATTCAGCACACGTGTATACGCCGTCTTGAAACCTGTCTCATGTGTCCCACCGCTGCGGGTAGGAATAGAGTTCACGAAGGAGGCCAGCGTTTCTGTGTATCCGGCGTTATACTGCAAGGCCACTTCAACCTCGATGTCATCCTTCTCCGAACTGAAATGGATCACATCATGCAGGGTATCCTTGCCTTCATTCAGGAACTGCACGAATTGGCTGGCTCCGCCTTCATAGAAATATTCATCCTGACGGCCGCTGCGCTCATCGCTAATGTTAATACGCAGTCCCGAGTTCAGGAAGGCAATTTCCTGTACCCGCTCTGCCAGGGTGTCATAGTTCAAGGCAATGCCATTTGCAAAGACGCGAATATCCGGCTTGAAGGTAATCTTCGAACCGGTCTTATTCGTATTCCCGAGAATCTCAAGGCCGGTTACTGGCTCGCCGACATGCTCCTTGCCGGCTTTATCCACCCAGTATTCGAAGCGCTGGCGGTGGATTTTGCCGTCACGGTAAATTTCGACTTCCAGCCACTCGGACAGTGCATTGGTCACGGAAGCACCTACGCCGTGCAGACCGCCCGATTTTTTGTAGCCGGAACCGCCGAATTTGCCGCCCGCATGCAGGATTGTAAAGACAACCTGAGGGGTTGGCACACCTGTCTTATGCATTCCGGTCGGGATGCCCCGCCCGTTATCAATTACTGTAACTGAACCATCCTTACGCAAGGTAATATCAATTTTGGAACAAAATTTGGCTAAATGCTCATCAACGGCGTTATCCACGATTTCCCATACTAGATGGTGCAGTCCCGAGGAACTCGTACTTCCGATATACATGCCGGGCCGTTTGCGGACCGCAACCAGACCTTCGAGCACCTGAATGTCGTCAGCATCGTATCCAGTCCGGCCTGATTCGCCGTTCTTAGAGACTTTTGCAAACATATCGATCTGTTCGAGCATTCATGCTCCTCCTTCTTTGTCTCACTTACTCTGAAATGCAAACAAACGTTTTCGTTCACTTTGTACATTCTAATTCAAAATATCCCGTTTCGTAAAGACGGCGAATGAAATGATTATGGCTGCAATCCCCCAAACGCCCAAAACAGCCATGGAAAATGACAGCGTCATTCCCTCAATTGGCGCCGGCGTGCCGGCCAAATATCCCGTCAGCCCCAGATTAACCATAAACAAATACTTCGCTGTCGTCCAAGCCGCAGCCATATTGGTGAGTATGGTTCCGGCAATCAGCGCTGCCATCATTACGACAATACTCGCCGCCGTGCTGCGCACCAGAACCGATACCATAAAGGCCAAGACAGCAACCACTACACTGACGAACCAGATCAGTCCGCCCTGCATCAATAGATATTTCCACTGCGGCACCGAGTGAACGGTCGTCATGTCCACCGTATCTCCGCTGAGCTGAAAGCCGGTGAAGACCGGGATACTAAAGCCCTTATATCCGAAGGCGAGCCCTGAAATCAGGTAGCTGATCACAAACACCGAAAGCACAATCAGGGAAACAAACATGAGCAGCGCCACCAGCTTGCTGAACAGGACCTTCCAGCGCTTGACCGGCCGGGTAAGCAGCATTTTGATCGTGCCTGTGGTCCGTTCCCCGGACACAAGATCTGAGGCAACGGCCATAATCAGCAGCGGAATGAATAAAGAGACGGAATTATCCAGAAATTCACGGGTAAACGTCACTCCGCTCGGCTCATTCGGATTCACATCATGATCCAGATAAAACTGCAGCTGCTGGACAAAAATCCGCCGGTACGACTTCCACTCCTCTGGAATACGGTCACTGCCGAGCGAGTTCTGATTATCGGTGATCTGCTGCTGAACCTCCAGCCTCCAGTCCGAATTAAACTTGTCCCGGCTGCGTTCAGCTATCCGCATTTGCGCATATGTAAACATTGGCACGAGTACAAGCAGAATCAGCAGTATAACATAGAATCGTTTCTTTTTTATAATTTTCGTACACTCATTCCGGATGAGCGGAAGCAGATTAGTCAATAGATTCACCTTCCGTTAGCTTCAAGAATAGCTGTTCCAGTGTGGGGTTAATTTTATGCACTGCTCTGACTTCCACCTGAGCTGTAACCATGACAGCCACAATCTCCGGTATCAAGTCATCCTCCATGGCTGTGATCAAAGAGCCCTCGCCCATTCCGGCAATAATGGAGTCGTCCAGCGTAACCTCGTCCAGCCTAAGCAGCCGGATATCCGGGCGTTCTTCCAGAATGCCTCTCGCAGTTTCAAGCGGCTCCAAATCCCAGAGCACATAGGGGGAGTTACGGGCAACAAGTTCATTTACTCCGCCGACGGCCAGGACCCGCCCTTTGCTGATAATTGCAACGCGGTCGCACAACAGCTGAATCTCACTGAGCAAGTGGCTGGACACGAATACGGCAAGGCCGCCTTCAGCCAGCTCGCGGATAAATTCGCGCAGCTCCTTGATGCCTTTGGGGTCCAGCCCGTTCGTCGGTTCATCCAGAATGAGCAGCCGCGGGCGTCCCAACAGCGCCTGGGCAATGCCGAGCCGCTGCCGCATGCCCAGCGAATAGGTGCTTACCTTATCATGGATGCGCTGATCCAGCCGGACAATCTCCACCACCTCGGCAATCCGGTCCGTACCTACTCCAGGCTGCATCCGGGCAAAGTGCTGCAGATTTTCCCACCCGGTTAAATAGGTGTACACTTCCGGGTTCTCTACGATACAGCCAACGTATTGGAGTGCCTTTTCGGGATCACGGTTGACATTGTAGCCGCAGACGGTGATGGTTCCCTCAGTCGGGCGGATCAGATCCACGAGCATCCGGATGGTGGTCGTTTTCCCGGCGCCGTTCGGACCCAGGAAACCAAAGATTTCCCCCTGCTTCACGTCAAAGGTAACATCGTCGATGATCCATTTACGGCCTATTTTTTTGCGGACCCCGTCTACGGACAATACAACGTTTCCGGTGGCTCCGCCTGTCTCTTTTGTCATATCCAACAACTCCTTGCCTGCGTTCAGTTCTGATTTGAAAACCTCTAATCTTCTTATCGAACCGCTTGTATAATCCGTTCACTGATCCGCTGATACCCGTCGCCGTTCGGGTGAAAATGATCGCCTGAGAGATACTTGTCCAAATGGCGGTTGAATAAATCAAAGGTTGGAACAAGGGTCATATTGCTGTGCGTATTGATAATATCCATCGCGGCATTATTCCAGGCTGTTGCCGCCTGATTCCCGGGCACGAGCAGGTCCTTAATATCTCCGAAGGGGTTGTATAGACCCACATAAAAAATTTGCGCCTGCGGATTAATCTCGGAAATCGTCTGCAGGATCTCACCGAGCCGCTTCGCGGCATCCGGCAAGGCAGCCAGAAGCGACTCCGGCGTTAACTCGGCTTCATTCGGCTTAGGCGTGGAAGTAACAAGAGCGCTGTTCTTCCCGTCAATGATTCCTGTCGCATGGACTGAGCTTACAGTATCCTGCTTCTCAGCGGCTGCTGATGGAGACGGGCCTGGTGTTGCCGGTCCCTGGCCTTCAGTCGACTCTCCCAGAATATCGGAGCCGCGGAACAGATCATTACCGCCAATGGAAACCAGAATAATATTAGCCTGCCGCAGGGCGTAACGGACGCCCTCTTCCTTAAGTTTGGTTTGCAGTCCGGCCGTTGTCAGTCCGTTAATCCCCATATTGCCAAGGAGCTCGGCATATCCTCCGTCAGCCGACAAACCGTCCAGCGTACGCTTAACAAAACCGCTTCCGTCGTTGTCACCCGTTCCCTTAGCAAGCGAATCACCCAGCGCGAGAATCCTCATCGAATCTCCGGCTGCCGCAGTAGGAACTGCTGTCTGCTGAGGTAAAGCGGTTGACAGAGCTTCTCCCTGCGGGTTAAGAATATCGCCTACTGCAGAAACAAATCCCACAATCAATATTATTGTTGCTGCTATGGAAATCAGGCTCACACTTCGCCAGGTCCATTTGGAATCTTTCAAAGCAATCCCTCCGTACGTTCTATTCTCCATTATTCCACATTTTACAAACTTCTTAACTATGTAATTAAACATAATTCTTCTATACGCATTTTGCAAATACACGGGACACCTTCCTGCGAGGGCGGATTCCTCCTTCAGGAGAGCTTGCGGCCTTACGAATAAATGCTAATATGCAAAAAATAGGAGCAGCCTATGCACGCAGGAAAAAGTGCCCTTCTCTAACGCAGAATTATTGAAAAAGATTAGAGTGAGGAGTACCCTAAAGAAGAAGGAAAACAAAGCACAGCTGCTCTATATTTAACGGGAATTACAATCCGCAATAGCGCGTTTCACTTTCTTTTAATATATAGCCTGTATGCTGGAGGAAACCACGATCAGGAGGGGTGAAGGAGATGCCTAATATTTGGATGCATCTGGAGTATGGTAAGCAGCTTGCGGAGGAATTCAAGAGTGAGTTTCCTTTTCTGGAGGATGTGGAGACTCGTCCTGAGCTGTACCAGCTAGGCTGCCAAGGACCGGATTTTCTGCTGTATCACAGCTTTCTGCCCTGGAAAAAAGAGAACCGTGCGCTTCGGCTCGGCGATCTTATGCATACGGAGAACTGCGGTCCTGTGCTGCTCGAATTCTGGAAACGGGCCATATCCCTGCCCTCTGCCGACCTGAAGAATGTGCAGCAATATTTCCTGGGCTTCCTCACCCACCATCTGCTGGACCGTAATCTTCATCCTTATATCAATTGGAAAGCAGGCTACAAGCACCGTGACCATCAGCGTTTCGAGATCGTTCTTGATACGGTGTTCATGAAGCGGCTGAAAGGAATTGATACCTGGCGGCATGCGGTCTGGAAAAAAATCAATGTCGGCTCCCATCTGCCTCTCCCCATTCACACCATTCTTTACGAAACTGCAGCTGCCTGGTATCCTGACACGAAAAAACTGCCTGCTGAAATGTGGCATGAGGCCTATCTCGATATGCTCCTGGCGCATAAATGCCTATACGATCCGAGGGGCTGGAAGAAATCGCTCCTGCGGGGTAAAGCCCGCCGTCTTTTCTCACAGCAGCTGTCCCCTGCCGAGGAGAAGCTTGATTACTTGAATGAAAAACATGGTGAATGGCGGCATTCAGCACTCTACTCGGAGGTACGGACCGAAAGCGTCTGGGAGCTGTGGGAGGAAGCGCTGGCAGAAGGACGTACGGTACTGCGTGCTCTTGGCTCGTGGCTGAACAGTTCAGTACCGGCCGAGGCCTCCCGGGCACTGGAGAAATTCAAAGAGGTGCTGGGCGACCGCTCGTATGACACAGGTAAGGATTGCAGCAGCAAGCTTAAAAATCTGTACGCCGAACCGATCTGGGAGGCAGGAATTATCTCCTGATCTACTCTTCTGAATTCATTGAAGCCACCGTTTAACAACCCGCCCCACCAAAAAGGGACTGTTCCAGCCAGCCATCTCATGGCCAACTGAACAGTCCCTTTGTTATCTCAATTTAGGTTTCGTATTGCTTATTTGCCGATGAATTCCTGTACCCAGTAGTTATTGTCATAACCCACACCAATGTAATTGAAATTCGCGCTTAAAATGTTAGCACGGTGACCCTCACTGTTCATCCAGGCAGTCATTACCTCCTGAGGTGATTTCTGGCCCATGGCGATGTTCTCGCCTGCTGCCCGGTACGTAATACCGAATGTCGCCATCATATCAAAAGGTGAACCGTACGTAGGTGAAGTATGGGAGAAATAATTATTAGTACGCATATCTGTTGCCTTAGCAGCTGCCACCTTATTCAGACTGTCCAGCGCACTTACCGGAGACAATCCGGCCGCGGCACGTTCTTTGTTCACAAGGTCCACAATCTGCTTCACATACGTAGCTTGAGCGTTTACTGCTGCAGCCGGAGCTGTAGTTGCCGCAGGTTTCGCTGTCGGCGCCGGTGTTGCTGCTAGTTTCGCTGTTGCTGTCGGTGCTGGTGTCGCTGGTTTCGCCGTTGCTGGTGTAGCTACAGGTGCTGGTGTTGCCACTGGTTTTGCTGTTGCTGCAGGAGCCGTTGTCTTCTGAGGTACAACTACCGGTTTGAATTTAAATACCGTCACTGTCGTACCGTTAAAAGAAAATGCCTTATTGCTATATTGAGTGAAATTTTGCATGAGTTGGGCAAAGCTCATAGTTGATCCTTCAACTGCGTTGCTGGTTGCAGCATCCGCTTGTAATGGTAGAGAAATGCTTAGCGCCATAACAGCTGCTACACTACCACCTATCATTGCTCTTACAGTCTTGCTCTTCATTCTGCCATCTCCTTGTTCTGGTTGTTGGATTTGCTGTGATGCCAAGAGTGTTGGCGGCAAATATTACAAAGTTGTAATCTGTTCCTCAGTCATTGTAGCATAATTCCTTCTCATTGTGCGCCTCTAAGTTTTTCCATCAGTAGACTCCAGGAAGTCTTGTCCAGCTAAGAGAGCACGCCTATGCATCTGCACATGGTTAAGAAGACTGCCCGCCCTATTCAGGAACGGCAGTCTTCACGTCAATTTATGCTTCTTATTTATTTATCGGCACTGCAGCCTACTTCACTTAATGATAGGACTGCCAGAAGTCTCCTTCGGTAGAGATCAGCCCCATAATCTCAGCATATGGAATTCGGAAGGTTGGGAATCCTGCGGCGTAGGGTGCGATCTCATAAGGTGCAAAATATAGATACAGTGCAGCTTCATCCACATAAAAAGGCTGATCCGCCGTAATGCCTTTGTACGTATCCGGGAAAACGTAGGAATACTGCGGGTCGGTAGCGATCTGCTTGCCGACAATCTCGCTAAGCTTCTCCACATATTTGCTGCCCGGCTTGAATAAGTCGCTGAGCGTATAGAACCTGCCGCTGCGCAGATTGATATGCTCATAGATCCGGGTAGGCATGCCATGTGCAGCGCCAAACGGGAAGTTATAGCCGCTGAGCTCAAGCACGAGCAGATTTTTGCGGAAAAATTCTACGGCAAAATCACCCGTGTAGCTGAAATCCTGCGCCGGACCTCCGCTTCCCACCCCCTCGGCATGAGAAAGGCTGCGCAGCTTGTCATTAACAGCTTTGGATACCTCTGTGCTGGCAATCCCCTCTATTACCGGATAATAAACCAGATAGTCCCGGTTTGGTTTATATTTCTTCTCCAGCACGGAGTAAGGCGGTCTGAGCGGAATAACCCCATTTTGACGCCACACCTGCTTGCCCTTACGGTCGTAATAGGCTGTCCGCTGATCAATATCCGCGCGGATCAGGCTACCGCTCAAGGAGAGTGTGCCTGCTCCGGCAATGACGGGTGGCTGCGATGCTTTTTTGCCGCTTTTGTCAATAAAATAGGTGTCTTTAGCATCATAGACGGAGGCCAGCCCGTGCTGATAATTGTTCACCCCTAGCAGCGGATGATTGCTGAGAATTCTGCCAGTTCCGGCATCGGCAATGACATAGCGGGACCCGCGGTACGGCTGGTCTGCATAGACCGGAGTTCCCAGAGCGACCCGGTCTTCACCGAGCTGTTGCACTTCATAATAGGTGGCCGGAACAACCTGCTTGCCCTGCTTATCGATTAGACCGTTGGCGTTGCCGTAATCCTCCGCAGTATTGATGACCGCTCTTCCTTTAGAAAAGGGTAACGCAGCAGTAAATTGCGGTTTGATCGCGACACCGCCGTCCAGATTGAGATACCCGTATTTACCGTTCTCCGTCTCCTGATAAGCCAGCAGTCCATCCCCCGGATTGCCGACAAAAGGATGTTTATACGTATGCAGAACAGTACCCTCAGGGTTTATCAGCGCATATTCTCCCTCGCTGACTTTAACAAGTGCTGTACCGTTCATGAAATCGCCCGCATCCAGATACACCGGGGGCAGTACTTCTTTGCCCTGTGCATTCAGGTATCCGTACCTTGAATTCCCTGTTGTGCTCTGTTTAGAGAAAAGCGCCCGGCCTTCATGCAGTGAATTCAAATAGTCATACCGCGCAGAAGTTACCTCTTTACCTTTTTCATCAATGAAGGTGTAGCCCTTTGCATCCGAAACGACCGCCAGGCCTTCCGCATACGGAGCGATAAACGAATAGACTGGTTTTACCTTCTCGCGTCCGCTGCTGTCAATCAGACCACTGCTGTCCCTGCGCTGAACAATGGCCAGACCGTTATCCTGAAAATCCTCGGCATAATCATACCTCGGTTCAATCACCGTCCGCCCTTCGTTGTTGATATATCCCCACAGCGTCCCTTCTTTTAGCTTAAAAGGCGCCGGATGGAGCACTTCTGCCCGCAGTCCGCTTCCTTCCCCATCAGTCAGGAGGTAAAGTGTTTCCAGCGGTTTTATGGAGTAGTCTATACGGTACAATCCCTCTTCTGCGGGGATCGTGACGAACAGATCATCATCTGCACGGATGAAATCCTCTTCCTGCTGGGCAACAGCTTCGTTCCACCCGATCCCGTCCCACTTCCACACTTCCGCCTGCAGCGGGCCGCTATCCATTCCTTTTGCCAGCTCATTCAGCTTAATCCTCAGCATTCCAGTCGCTCCCTTACAAAGGCTTTTGCCTATAGAATATGAGATGGAGGGGGAAAGGGTGTTTATGTGCCTAAGGGGGTGTCTAAGATGGTGAAAGAACAAGATGAGGTATGGCCGTAACTGCGCGGATGTTTGGACTTTCGGCCGCTGTTGTCTTCGGATTTCTTTAATTTATACCGCTGGCAGCGGGTGAAATCCGAAGACAAAGGCGGACGCTATCGCTCCTCCAGTTCCAAAATCCGCTCCGTCACTTTCCCCTCATCGTTGATGAACGGCTTAAGGGCAACACAAAAACACCCATGTGAAGGGTGTTGGCCGGGTGGGTCAAGGGCAGCTGCGCTCTGCCCTTTCCAATTAGGTGCATCGCCGTAACTGCGCGGATGTTTGGGCTGCAGCGGGTGAAATCCGAAGACAGTGTTGCTTCCGAAGCGAGCTTTCCTGCGGAAAGCTTTCAGGCGGACGCTACCGCTCCTCCAGTTCCAAAAACCGCTCCGTCACTTTCCCCTTATCGTTGATAAATGGCTTAAGGACAGCACAAAAACACCCTATGTGAGGGTGTTAGCCGGGTGAGTCATGGGCTGCTGCGCTCTATCCTTTTTAAATAGCTGACTCCTATTTTTTATAGTGATACAAAAGGTAAATATTAATTAATGTCGAACTTCATTACTAAATACTCGATGAATATATAATTGGGGCTGGATAAATGAATACTAATAGAAACTGGACTGTTTTATTTATTGGGGGAGCATCAGGAATAGGTAAATCAAGTATTGCTTATGAAATTGCTCGATTTTATGGTGTGAATGTCTTGGAAGTAGATGATGTCCATCTATCAGTAAAAACAGTTACAACTAAGAATCACTTTCCGGCAATTCATTATTGGGTTTCTGGAGTAGACTGGAAGGACATTGGAATTGCCGGCAATGTAAATTGGTTGATTGATGTAAGCAAAGAAATATCCCCTGTCTTAAAAGAACTCGCAAATAGGCATATTGAAGATAAATTGCCTATTATTATTGAAGGCGATTTTATCCATCCCGAATTTACATTATCTTTCGATACCCCAGAGGTAAAATCAATATTTGTACATGAATCAGACAAAAGCCAAATATTACAGAATTATTTATCTAGGGAAGGTGGCGAATTACAACATTTCAGAGCTGAAGTAAGTATTTCATATGGGGATTGGATAGCTGATATCTGTAAACAGAAGGGGATAGAAATAATTGAATCAAGACCTTGGAATACTGCCTTAAGCAGAGCCGTAGAGTGTTTATTGTAATGTAAATCCCAAATTCTGCTTACAGCATCCACGATTTGAACCTGCTTCAATGAAAAAGGGAACAGCTACCGTAATAGTCTGATCCCTGATTATATTAATTCCCATTAGTTGGCCGCCATCATTCTAATGCCCACAACCTTAAGCTGCACTCCGTTTGTACGCGCGCACTGCAAACAGATAAGCGACGATCATTATCCCTAAGCACCAGGCTAAAGCCACCCATATATCATTGCCCACCGGCTGACCGGAGAGCAGCGCACGGATCGCTTCCACGATTGAGGTTACCGGCTGATTATCAGCAAACATGCGTACGGCCTTCGGCATCGAGTCGGTCGGTACAAAGGCCGAGCTGATGAACGGCAGGAAGATCAACGGATAGGAAAATGCGCTTGCTCCCTCCACCGTTTTTGCAGACAGCCCGGCAATGGCCGCGATCCAAGTCAGAGCCAGTGTAAACAGCACTAGTATACCTGCTACGGCTAGCCAGGACAGTACCCCGGCCGAAGAGCGAAAGCCCATAATGAGCGCTACGAGAATGATGACGGCAACAGAAATGACATTGGACACCACCGAGGTCAGCACATGCCCCCACAGCACGGTGGAACGCGCAATCGGCATGGAGTGGAACCGCTCCATAATGCCCCTTTGCTTATCCAAAAACAGGCGGTATGCCACGTAGGCCACCCCGCTGGCAATAGCCATAAGCAGTATGCCGGGCAACAGGTAGTTTACATAATTATCACTGCCACTCTCAATTGCACCGCCGAACACATAGACGAACAGCAGCATCATTGCAATCGGAGTGACGCAGACCGTAAAGATGGTATCCATACTGCGGAAAATATGGCGCATGGAACGTCCGAGCATGACTCTCAAGTCGCTGATAAAATATTTTTTTGCAGCTTCCATTAGATGGCCTCCTTTTTACCGATGATCGCAAGGAAAATTTCCTCAAGTGTCGGCTGTTTTTCAACATATTCTACCTTTGCGGCTGGAAACAGCTTTTTCAGCTCCGCGAGTGTGCCGCCGGCGATAATCCTGCCCTCGTGCAGAATGGCAATCCGGTCGGCGAGCTGCTCTGCTTCCTCTAAATACTGCGTGGTCAGGAATACCGTAGTGCCGCTGCCCGACAGCTCCTTTACAATCTTCCAAACCTCGATACGTGCTTCGGGGTCAAGCCCGGTGGTTGGCTCGTCGAGAAAAACGACCTGCGGTTTACCCACAAGACTCAAGGCGATGTCGAGCCTGCGGCGCATACCACCCGAGTAAGTCGACGGCTTACGGTCAGCGGCCTCAGTTAAGCCGAAACGGTTCAGCAAATCGTCCGCAACTTGACGCGGATGATCCAGATGCCGCAGCTTGGCAATCATGATCAGATTTTCCCGTCCGGTCAGAATCTCATCCACCGCCGCAAATTGCCCCGTCAGACTAATCGACTGCCGTACCAGATCCGGTTTTGAGGCAATATCGAATCCATTAACGGTAACGGTTCCGCTGTCCGGTTTAAGCAGCGTGCTCAGGATTCTGACAATCGTCGTCTTGCCTGCGCCGTTGGAGCCCAGCAGGGCGAAAATCTCACCCCGCTTCACATCAAAATCTACGCCCTTTAAGACTTCTGTGTTCTTGAAGGATTTTCGCAGACCTTTAACCTGAATTGCTTGTTCCATCCGATATTCCCCCTTTACTTTGTTTTATCCGTTGTCTTTTTGATAGCCTTGTTCACTTCTTGGTTAGCGGATTCTTGATATATATCAGCGTAAGTCTTGGAGTCTTTAATCAGATCATCACAGAAAGCGGCCACGTCACTTCCGGTTACTTCAAGCACCCCTTTGCCCAAGGCCGCGCCTTCTTCAAACAGATCAATAATCCCCGATAGCAAACCCGTTCCCTCGGTTAGTTCTACAGGACCGACTTTAAACAGGTATTTTTGCATCTCTTTATAGACAATCTGATAATCCTGCGGGAGCGCTTTGACACGCGCCACGTGTGCCCGCCACTCTTTTTTGCCTTCAATGATATCTCTTATTCTCATTTTATCCTCTCCTATTTACCTAATTTTTTGGCGACATTATGGTTGAGCTGCTCGCGCCACTTATCACGATAGGACTTTGCCCCTTCTTCGCCGGCGAGCGCGGAGCAGAAGCCTTTGATGTCGTCACCCAAAGCCTCATGGACGCTCTGGCCGTCCGCCGCCGTTTCTTCCAGCAGGCCAAGCACACCGTCAAGAATAGGCATGAGATTACGGCCGGTGAAATCCGAGTGCGTCCAAAGGTTGGCTTTGATTTTTTCCCATGCGGCCTGATAATCTGCCGGCAGCTTTTTGGCTCGCGTTTCAAAAGCTTTAAATTCTTTAGTCATGTCACTTCCGGTGATTTTTTCCCAAAAATTCATAATCTGTTCTCCTTTAACTCGCTAATTTTTGAAGATACGAACTCCCACTTTTCCCAGAATCTTTGCAGCTCAGCGCGTCCCGCGTCGTTGATCGCGAAAAACTTTCGCGGCGGTCCGATGTCGGACGGCTTTTTGGTGATCTCCACCAGTTTGTTTTTTTCAAGCCGGATCAGAATGGTATACACTGTTCCTTCTACAACGTCTGTGAAGCCGAGGGCATTCAGCTGCCGTGTAATTTCGTAGCCGTAGGTTTCTTTGCGGCTTATAATTTCAAGAACACTACCCTCAAGCACGCCTTTGAGCATTTCCGTTATGTTTTCCAAAACAATCACCCTTCGCTATTCTGTATGACTGGTATGCTGTATTACTTACTACCACTACACAGTAACACGCAGTAGCTGGTTAGTCAATAGTATTTGCCGGATACGGATGGAATTTTTTTCTTCCTGTTTACCCGTTTAGCTTCTACGCAAACAAGGAGCAACTCTGCCGTGGCAAGCTGCTCCTTGTTTGTTAGATATCGCGCTATCCATATTTTTTGTTTAGACCAGTTGCTGCGCAAGCTCCCAGACATGACCCGCCGGATCCGCGAAGGCAGCTGTTCGTACTCCCCACGGGCGGTTCAATGGGCCATTCAGCAGCACCACTCCGCTTTTCATAAGCTCGTTAATTTCAGCGTCTATATCTTCTACCCGGATTGTAAACTGAAACCGTGATCCGTCCTGCGGGCTGGCGACTTTACCTGGCTGGATCAGGCCATCCGCTTCTGAAATAGCAAGTAGATTAATGCTCATATTTCCGAAGCTGAATACCGCTGACACCTCATCCTCGTAAACGGTAGACAATTTAAATACATCCTGGTAAAAAGCTTTCGTCTTAAGCAAATCCTCTACAAATAACGTAATTACATCCACATTCATCGTTCCTAAATGCTTCATACGCAGCCACCTTTCTGCTTATGGAAGAATTATAGCCGTTATCTATTCTAATATAACCGAGATTGCAATGACCTATTGTTTCCGATCCGCTTCAGGTAGGAATCGTAATCCGGAAGGTTGTACCCTTGCCTTTCTCGCTTTCCACCTCTATATTCCCTTTTACCTTATTGACAGCACTGTAAGCCATAAGCATGCCCAGGCCCGTTCCTTCTTCCTTGGTCGAATAATACGGCTTGCCAAGGCGCGAGATTTCTTCCTTGGTCATACCAATTCCCGTGTCGCGGATCGTGATCACGATGTCCTGCTTCTTTTCCGAGAAATGAATCGAGAGGATCCCTCCGCCTTTATCTTTCATGGCCTCAATCCCGTTTTTGTAAAGATTAATCAGGCCTTGCTGAATTTGATTCTTGTCGTAGCTTATATTCAGCGTATTGCTGAAACTGAAATGGACCTCTACTTTGTGGGTAGTTGCGAAGGGCTTGATGATGTTCATGGTATACTCCGCTTCTTCTTTCATATTGGAGAAGACCATGTTGTCAGACTGCGGCTTGGCAAAAGAAAGATAATCACTGATGATCTTCTCCGCACGGTTTAGTTCCAGCAGTGAAAACTCCACATACCTTTTTTCCTCAGGCGTGATGGTCTTGGATTTGTTTAACAGCTGCAGAAAGCCGCTGGTCACCGTAAGCGGATTCCTCATTTCATGGGACACACTTGCCGCCAGCTCACTAACAACGTTCAGACGCTCTGATTGCAGTACCCGGTCACGGTTCTTAATATTGGTGATGATCTGCTCTATTAGAATCATAATAATACTCATCACAACCGCATGTGTCGTTAAGGCATACACGGTAAGCGTCCAGAATTGATCATCCAGTGTACCTTTCATCACCCCGAGGACAATCAGATAAACCCCCATCGTTAACATCGCCAGGATGGTTGCCCACGAGATCCGGCGCCTCGCGCTTAGCTTGATGAACCATTTACTCAAAGATGGCACCAGCAGCAGCATAGCCGTTGAGAATAGGAAGGATGGAAGCGTACCGGGCCCTCCAACATAGAAGCGGGTTAAATTTAATATTACATACAACAGAAGGACGTTCTTATATCCGCCAAAAAGTGCCACAAGAATGAACGGAATATACCGGAGATCGTAAATGTACCCCATTTCCAGCTTGATGGGCTTAACCATGCACAGAACCATCGTAACGGCAGACATGAGTACAAGAAGTTTTTGATTATAGCGGTTTGCTCTATTTTCAAAGAAAATCACAACAATTAAGACCGGAAATAATAAAAACAGAAAATTTAAAAGTAATGTTTCAAACAAAAGTTAACTTCCTCTCAGCTTGTGCTACTATGGATGTTCCTAATTCTAAGGGAGCATAAACAACCCCATTATTACAACCAAACGTTTATATTTTCCTGCTATGTTTTATAATTATATAAAATTTCCTGCAATTACACATCATTTTTTACAAGTAATATTCGTATTGGAGTATAAAAAAAGCTCCATTTCCACATGCTCGTGAAAACGGAGTCATTTTATACAGCCCCTGTTTGTTATCCAATGCTTAACTCTGCAAGCAGATTATTCAGCCGGTCGAAATTCTGTTCATTAGCCTCAAGCAAAAACGTCCTGGCTTGCTCCACTACATCCGGCTTCTTATAAGGTACATGCATTGAATTAGAAGCTATTCCAGCTGAGAATCGCCGTTATTGTCCCATTCTACTGTGACACCATTGTCCTCTAAATGCCGGATAACCTGCTCCGCCTGTTCACCCAGCGGATTATTCGACAACGAGACTTCCTGCAGATTTGGTATCGTTTCGAGCACTTCAATATCGCGGATAAAGTTATCTTCCAGAAAAAGATGCTCCAAGGTCGGATGATTCTTTAGCGGCGTCAGATCTTGAATGTTATTATCGCCCAAAAATAGCCAGTCTAACTTCAAATTCCGGATAGGACTTAGATCTTCTACCAGATTCCTGTTGGCCAGAAGTGAGGACAGCTTATTCAGATTTTTTAGCGGGGCCAGACTTTTAATCTGGTTACCGTCCATGGTCAGAGTTCGCAGCGAGCTTAATTTTGCAACTGGTGAAAGGTCCGTAAGCTGATTCCCGTCTAACGCCAGAAACGTTAACTCTTTCAGGTTGCCCAACGGTCTAATCGACCTTATATTTTGATTTGGCAGGATCAGACTCTGCATGTTCACGGCGTATTCGAGACCTTGTACAGTTCTAACTTTAGGCCTGGAACCGTTGATATATAATGATTCCAGCTTCTGCAGATTAGCTGCCTTCAGCTCAGTATCCGCCCGCAGCTTCAATTCCGTCCGGATGGCTTTCGCCAATACCGGGTCCGTGATCACGGAAGCGGCCCAAACCGCCGTGGCCGGAAGTAATAAAACAACTAACGAGAACGAGATAAAACGTTTGATTAGCCTGGTAGACATAAGATCCTCCTTTTAGACGAGTACTGTCGTCCTTCAACACTTCCACTTCACGCTGTGTGATCCCGACAAGCTGGATAAAATCCACCCTTCCATGGATCGTATCGATCCCGGCAGGTCATTTCATATCCCCAGCCGCTCCATTCTCCGGCAAATGCTTCTTCATTAACGTACATCCCATAAATAAAAAAGGCCATCCAGAGATGACCTCTTCATTATCAAATGATGCGGCAGTCCAGAACAAATTGAAATTATGTCCGTCCTCTTAGCCCTGGTAATCTCTTTTGGATTCCAGCTCGGCAAGATTATCTTTGTCTTCTGCGTTATCCCTTGTCACTTTCTGAACGCCAATCGCGCTATACGAAATTAACAGAATAACAGCTATGTAATATCCTTTTACATTTAATTCAAATGGAGCGTTATAAAGACCAATGAAGAACATCGCATACCCGATTACTAAACCTGCAATAGCCATACCTGTAAAAGCTGATGTATTCCTCATCCGGTGTTTAGGGTTTTCCAGGCGGATTTCTCGATCTTCCGTATTGTCCCGGACAACCTTCTGCATCACGATGCAGCTAATCGTAATTAAGACCATGCACAGCAGATAATACCCCTTCACATTCAGTTCCCAAGTGTCGTTATATACCCCCAGACAGAATAAGAACAGACCTGCAGCCAGAGCAAAATATGATGCCAATGTGAAAGCAGTGGTATTACGCTTGCGATAATGTTGATTCAAAAATGTTCCTCCCCCAGTGCAAAGTTGAATGGCATTTTTCCTTCTCCACTATAACGTGAAATCCAGGTAAAATTCTACCATAATTTACTTTAATCACGCTTATCTGCGCTGTATCCGTTTTACAGATTGATAATGGCGGCGTGTTATCCATTGGTTATGCGTATCCGAATCTCAATATGTCAGAGGGATATAATGCTTCTAGTCCCCATACTGTGCCTTCAAAAGCCTCGCCCTGCTTGCCCTTCTCTCAGATCACGAGTTCTGGAGTGTGAAAACGAGCCCCTTCCCAAGCTTGAACAGCGGCAGGCCATCGCCGAGTGAAACATGCTTATCTCCGCCGAGCAAGCTGACATGTTCTGTGACTGGAGCCCCGGGACGGATTCCATCGTTTCCTACGGCTCCGGAAGGTATCACCGGGAGTCGGACCGTGAAGTGCCGATTATTTACGGCGACTACTTTTTTCTGGAAGTAATCCTGCGGCTGTTAGACCGGGACAATTTGATTTGGTAGCTTATTCAATATACCGCATGGCAAGCTCTGTATGATATCTCGACAGATTTCTTGAAAATTGCTGATCCGGAAATCCGCGGTGCAGCAGCTTCAGCCCGGCCGAGATTAAGGCGATGTGATGATGGAACCGGTAAAACCGCATTCTATCAGGATCAAGGGAATCGTTCTTCAAATAGCGGTAATACTCGCCTAATCTGAATTCCAGAAAGCTGTGTTTATCCAGCAGCTTCTCTATATTAGTGTTAATGAGGTCGATATACTGCACTGCATAAGCTAACTGCTGCTTCGCATTATCCTGCAGCACCAGATGACATTGGCCTGGTTTACGTACATTGCGATGCTGCTCAGGTGCCCCGAAGGTATTCCTCTTGATGTTATGCATTGCAGTAACCAGAGTCCCTACCTGCTGCAAAACATGCTCCTTAACCTCCGGATCAGGATGGCTGAAATAGGCTTCAGCTTTTTGTCCGTCTATATACTCAACCAGTGCGTAATCAAACGTATAGTCCATTCTTTCATTATTCAAGTCGTAAAGTGCCGGCGTGCGGATAGAATGTTCCTTCAAAAACCTGTTACTGGATGCAAACAGGCCGCTGCCGTAAGAACCTGCATTGATCGTATTTTGTTCGATTTCCTGCTGAAAAAAATTCATGGGCAGATCCCACACATAAAGCACACAGCTGAAGCCGTTCGTGCAGTTTACCTTATAGACTACCTTTTGGGCACCGCCATGCATTCTGGACACACCTGAAACTACGCAGGAGCTTCCAAAAACCTGGCCGATATATTCCTGCAGCGCAAGGGGGGCAAGATGGCAGCTAACGTCAACATTCATTAAACAACACTTCTGATCATGTATTGCCGGCTACTGCTACCTCACTGTATAATAATCCCTGGAAAAAATATAGACTGTTTCTTTCCGTTCTTGCTATGATGTTGAATAAGGTCTTTATAAAAATAGCCATACGCAGCAGCCCTTCGATTGAAGTCGAGCGGCTGCTTTTTTTGTTGCTGCTTGGCGGCAGGAAACGGCTCAGAGAACATAGTCGTCCCCCCTTGCCCACGCATATCCTTATCTGACCTTTTGCATGCTCTTCGCGTGTCCTTCGTGTGTCCTTCGCGTGCTCTCCGCATCTCCTATCCGTCTAACGGACTCAGATGACCTTATCCGCCGCAAAATCCCAAGTATCACATTCTAACGGACTCCAGCGCCGTTATTTTACCAATTCAGCCTGGTAATAGCCTGTCAGGGGTGAAATAAGGTCCTCTCGGTCCGTTAGCTTCCCCAAGAGTGCCGTTTAGCGAAAATAACGGCTGTGGAGTCCGTTAGCCGTCGAAAGGAGCGGCCGACGGGTAACCTCTACAAAGTTTTTGGGTTGTACTGTGTCGCGGATTGCACTAATGCCGGGAATTGCGGGCTTGCTTGAGTTTGCACGAATGATGAGGTTGGGCGGACAGTCGAGGTTACACTACTATTGCAGTTGGTGAGTTCAGCCGAGGTTACACTACTATCGCAGCTGGTGGACTGAGCTAGTGTTACACTACTATTGCAATTGGAGGTGTAAGCTGAGGATCTCACTAACATTGCAGTTGACACTGCTGAGCCGGGCTTTGAACAGTAGCTGGTTGGGCTTTTTGATTTTTGTTTTTTCTTGGCGTTTCATTTCGGAGCGCAGCAATCGAAATAACAAAAGAAGCGTTTGCTGTATTAGCAAACGCTTCTTGCTGCTTTACCCTACCTTAGCGAGGTGATGGGAGTAACGGAGGGAAAGTTTGGAGCTGGAGGAGCGGTAGTGTCCGCCTTTGTTCTCGAATTCCCACCGCCTAGGCGGTATAGAATCAAGGAATTCGAGAACAACAGCTTCCGGAAGCCCAAACCTTTCCCGCAGTTACGACCGGTCACCGAGCCGCACCCTATTTCTTCGAAGAATATTTCCGCATATCAAACGATACAGCCGCGATGATGATGAGGCCTTTGATGATCAATTGATAGTAAGGGCTGATACCGATAAAGGTCAAACCGTAGTTAATGAGGGTGAAGATGATTACACCGACGAGAACGCCCGGAACCGTACCGATACCGCCTGTAGTGGATACGCCGCCGACTACGCAAGCCGCGATGGCGTCAAGCTCGTACATGTTACCATAGTTGTTGGTAGCGCCGCCTGTTCTAGCTGCTTCAAGCACACCAGCCAGACCGTAAAGGGCACCAGCGATAGCGTAGATGTAGATCAGGTTTTTGGAAACGTTGATACCGGAAACCTTGGCAGCCTGCATGTTACCGCCGATGGCGTACATGTTTTTGCCGAGCTTGGTTTTATTGAACAGTACCCAGACAATTGCCGCGACGACTATCGCTATAATGACAATGTACGGTATGGAATATTGGCCGCTGCCGATAAAGCCGGAGCCGATTTTGGTGAAGTCCTCACGAAGTCCGCCGATAGGCTGCGATTGGTTTGGATCCATATCGAAGTATAGGGAGTTCACACCGTATACGATGAGCATTGTGCCCAGAGTGGCAATGAACGGAGGTACGTTAAGCTTGGAGACAATGATACCGTTGACTAATCCGCAGAGGAGACCGGCCACGATTGCGATAGCAATTGGAAGCAGGACATGCACTTGCGGAAGATCCGGGAAGAAACGGCGGGAATAATCCGGAATTTGCAGCATCGATGCAGAGATAACTGCGGTGAAGCCGACCACGCGGCCTGCCGACAAGTCTGTACCTGCTGTAATGAGGATGAAAGCAACCCCCAGGGCAATAATGACGCGTGTTGAAGATTGAATCAGAACGTCACGCAAAGTGTTAATCGACATAAAGCTTGGTTCGTATACGATAATCCCCATTATGAGAATTACAAGTACAATGTAGATAGCGTTTTGGGTCACAAAGGATTGAGCTTTTTTAACGTTCATGAGTAGTGTTCCTCCTTAAGTGTTACGCGAAGTTTATCGTCTCTTTCGTGAGTTGAACCAGCTTTGCGGAATGCAAAACTGTCTTCGCCGGTCTTTGTGTTACTCCTATCCTAATGCTGTGCGGCGAGACGCATAACTTCGGTTTCCGTAGCCTGGTCGCCTTCTAATATTCCTGTAAGCCGTCCTTCGGACATAACCATTACCCGGTCAGACATGCCCAGCAGTTCCGGCATTTCGGAAGAGATCATGATGATACTCTTGCCCTGCTTCGCCAAGTCGGCAATGATTGAATAAATCTCAAACTTTGCGCCGACATCAATCCCGCGGGTAGGTTCATCTAGCAGGAGAATTTCAGGCTCAGTCAGCAGCCATCTGGCGAGCAGCACCTTCTGCTGGTTACCGCCGGAGAGATTCATGATCTGGACCTTAGTCGTTGGTGTCTTTGTACGGAGCTTTTCGATCATTTTATCGACTTCTGTTTTCTTCTTCTTGCCGTCAAGCAGGAAATAAGGCTTCTGATAACGGTCCAGATTGGCAATTGCACCATTCTCATGAACAGATAATACCGGGAAGATACCCGTTACACGGCGTTCTTCGGTCAGAAGAGCCAGCCCGTGCTTTTTGGCGTCCTGCGGTGAATTGATATTTACTTTCTTGCCGTCAATGGAGATGCTGCCCGACTTAATTGCCCGCAGACCGAATAATGCTTCAATAACTTCAGTCCGCTGTGCACCTACGAGACCGCCGATCCCGAGAATTTCACCCCGACGGAGATTAAAGGACACATCCTTAAAGGATCTTGGCTCCGGAGAAGTCAGTCCTTCTACCTTCAGATACACCTCGCCAGGAACATTGGTGCGCTCCGGGAAACGGTTCGTCAGATCGCGTCCGACCATTCTGGAGATAATCAGGTCCGTCGTCAGTTCAGCAGACGGCCAGGTACCGATTTTTTTACCGTCACGCATGATTGTTACTTCATCAGAGATTTCGAGAATTTCTTCCATCTTATGGGATATATAGATAATAGCTACGCCTCTTTTTTGCAGATCCCGGATAATCCGGAATAAATGCTCTACTTCCACGCTTGTCAGGGAAGAGGTCGGCTCATCCATTACAATTACGCGGGAATGAAAAGAAACTGCCTTCGCGATTTCAATGGATTGGATTTTTGACACGGACAGCTTGCCTACCAAGGTTTCAGGATTCAGATCGATATCCAGATCCTTGAACAGACTTTCCGTATCCGCATACATTTTTTTGTGGTCAATAAATTGAATCGGCCCGATTCCTCTGGTCGGAAAACGTCCTAGCCAGATATTCTCCATCACGCTCCGGAAAGGTACCGGATGCAGCTCCTGATGGATCATCGATATTCCATGCCCGAGGGCATCATTGGAATTGGTAATGGTGGCCTTCTCGCCATCCAGAAAAATCTCACCGGCATCCGGTGAATAAATTCCAAAGAGACATTTCATTAAAGTCGATTTCCCTGCCCCGTTTTCGCCCATCAGTGCATGAACCGAACCCGGTCTAACCTTGAGGCTTACTCCGTCCAGCGCCTTAACGCCGGGGAATTCTTTAGTAATATTGTTCATTTCCAGCAAAAACTCAGCATTAGCCATGTTGATACGCCCCCTACGCTTTTTTCTTTTTCCATGAGAGGCACAGCGGTTCCATCCTGTTCCCTACCCGAAAGGAATTCCGGGGAGCGATTTCACCCGCTCCCCGGTCATTATATTTATTTAGCAAACCTAGTGAATGTGTACACGATTATTGAGCGTCAGCTACGTTGTCTTTAGTGATCTTTTTGTAGGAAATCCATACATATTGGTTGTCAGTGATGTCAAAGCCAACATTTTCTTTGGTTGGAGTTTCACCTTTAGCCAGCAGGGATGCCAGTACGATTGCCGCTTTACCTTGGTTGTTGGCATCGTTCAGTACAGTTCCGAGCATAGTTCCGTCTTGCAGCGCTTGAACAGCTGGTGCAGTAGCGTCAACACCTACAACCGGCATGTATTTGTCGCCAGTGAAGTAGCCTTGTGCTTTCAGTGCTTCAATTGCACCCAGTGCCATGTCATCGTTGTTAGCCAGAACAGCTTCAATCTTGTCGCCATGGGATCCAAGGAATGCAGCCATTTTTTCCTGTCCTTTTACGCGGTCCCACATTGCAGTATCTTCAGCCAATTTCTCAACCTTGATGCCGGCATCTTCAATGGCTTGGATGGAGTAAGTGGTACGAAGCTCCGCATCCTGGTGTCCAGGCTCGCCTTTAAGCATTACATATTGGAGCACGCCGTCGCCGTTTTTATCAGCTTCAGGGTGAGCTTTCCAGTAGTCAACGATCAGCTGGCCGGACATCGTGCCGGACTCTTCAGCTTTAGCGCCTACATAATAAACTTTATCCCATTTCTTCATATCTTCCGGAAGCGGTTCGCGGTTCAGGAAGACAACCGGAATGTCAGCAGCTTTTGCTTTGTCAATGATAACGCCTGCAGCTGTACGGTCAACCGGGTTGATCAGCATGCCGTCGTATTTTTTAGTAACAAACAGGTCAACCTTGTCATTCTGTGTAGGCTGTGAGTTTTGGCTGTCTACGATATCTACTGTTGCAATTCCTTTAGCTGCAGCATCGATAGCGTTACGAACGCCTGTCATGAAGGTATCATCAAATTTGTAAATGGCTACACCGACTTTTGGAGTTTCTGCACTGCCGGAGTTTGCTGTGTTGGTTGCCGCGTTGCCGGCTGGAGCATTCGTTGCTGTATTTTCTGAATTGTTGTTATTGCCACCGCAGCCTGCCAAAGCAGCCCCGAGTAATGCACTAGCAAGTAAAACGGAAGTGAGTTTTTTCATTATTAAATGACCTCCTGGTGATGTTTCTTTTTTTTATTGTGCACCGTGTCTCAGGTACATCCTTATTATGCCCCAGATGAAAACGGTTGCGAATACAAAATCCTACTCTCTTTTATAAAAATTCTAATGTTATAAAAATACTATCTTACGAAGGGAAACAGCAGCTTCTGGTTCTCCGGGTACAGCATATTACCGAGATCGATCAGCTTTGTCCCCGTATCTACACGTTCCGGCACCTCGATTCCCTCCAGCGCTTCCACCGCATATTTTACCGCCAGATAGCCGTTGCTGAACGGATTCTGAATGACAGTGGCCTGAACAGTGCCGTCCTGCAGCAGCTCCAGCATCGACGGAGAGCTGTCAAAGGCAACCATCTTAATTAGATTGTTAAGTCCGAGACTTTGTATCACTTTTCCCGCTCCCTGTGACGCCGTCTCATTCAGTGTAGCGATGCCCCGCAGGTCTGGGTGGTTCTGCAGCATTTGCCGGGTCAGCTCCTCCGCCTCAGCAGTGTTGGAAGAGGTATAGGAGATCTGCACAACATGAATATTCGGATAACGGGCCGCATAATTCAGGAATCCATTCTCCCGTTCGTCCGCATCCCGTGCCCCGTAATCAATAGAAGCACTGTTAGACCGCTGATCATGCAAGGTGCTGGTAAAGTTGAGAATGCCGATCTCACCCGATCCGTTCAGCAGGTTAATCAGCCGTTCAGCGGATTTCTGCCCGGCCTCATAGCTGTTCGATCCAACATAGGTCCGCACCCGCGCAGAACCGACCTCTGCATCGACGGAGATCACAGGGATTTTATAATAGGCGGCCTGATCCACAACCTGGGCCAGCCCCATATAGCTGCTGGCAGCGAGGATGATGGCATCCGCACGCAGGTTAATTGAATCCTCCACCATAGCGATCTGTTCATCTATGTCGCTTTCCGAATCCGGCGCTTTGAAGGTCAGCTTCACATTGAATTCCTTCGCGGCAGCTTCAGCACCCAGCTTCACCGTGTTCCAGTAATCGCCCTTGTTCATCTTCACAATCATGTGGATATTTCGTGTTTTGTTCGTAGTGATATAAACAGGTGCTCTGTTGAAGCAGGAGGTGACCGTCAGCCAGACCAGAGCGCACATTAATACAGTCAGCACTAACCGTTTTGTCTTCATGACGTTTCCCCTCCCGCGGTATTCTCTTGACCTTCACTCTGTCCAATGGCCGGGAAGATGATCGTAACCGTTGTCCCTTCCTCCAGCTCACTTTCAAAAGCAAGGCCGAATTCCCGCCCGTAATACAGACCGATCCGTTCATTCACATTGCGAACTCCGACGCCGGAGCCGCCGGCACTTTTACTGCCGCCGTTTAGGATATTATGAAGTGTCTCTTTGGACATCCCGATGCCATTGTCGCTGATCCGGATTACGATCAGGTTGTCCTGCAGTTCAGCGCTGATAAGGATGAGTCCTTCATCCGGCGACATTTCGATACCATGGTAGAGGGCATTTTCCACAATGGGCTGCAAAATCAGCTTAATCGTCTGGAACGGAAGTACTTCATCCTGCGCTTTAATCTCAAAGCGGAATTTGTTTTTGAAACGGAAGCTCTGGATCACTAGGTAATGGCGGATATGATCCAATTCTTCCTGTACCGTAATGATATTATTCCCCTTGCTCAGACTAATCCGGAAAAACTTGGAGAGGAACTGGATCATCGTAACTACCTCTTCATTTTTCCCCCGCTCGGCAAGCCGGATGACAGAATTCAGCGTATTATACAAAAAGTGGGGGTTGATCTGCGACTGCAGCACTTCCAGCTCACCTTTGCGCTTCGTCTCCTGTTCATAGATAATCTGATCCATCAGCTGGCGGATTCGCTGCAGCATCAGATTAAAGCGCCTCGACAGCTGCTCGACTTCATAAGCGCCGCTGACATTGATCGGGGTATTAAGATCCCCTTCGCCCACCTGCTTGACGGTCCGTTCCAGCTTGCGGATAGGACTTGCAATCAGCCACGACAGGAATACGGAGACGGCAATGGCGCAGAGAATGACCGCCGCCAGAAACCAGAACAGAAACTGGTTCAGATCGCGCTTGGTCGTTACAATCTCATCGTAATAGGCAACACCAACAATTTTCCAGCCGGTTTCTTCCAGGGTTCGCACAGTAATAAAGCGCTTCTCACCCGTTGATTCATCCAGATAGCTGCGGAAGGAATAGGCAAGCACCGGCTCGACATTCTCATATTTCAGGCCGGCGTAAATCAGCTGTTGCTGCGGATGGTATACGATATTGCCTAATGAATCGAGGATGTAAGCGTACCCTCTTTTCCCGAGTTTTACCTGGCGGCTGAGCTGGTCGATGGTACGGAAGTTAAAATCGATCAGCAGAATCCCGCGCTTCAGCTCCCCCTTCTCCTTGTATTCAATCATCTTACTGATCGAAACCACCCAGTTGTACCGCCCTTTGAACAAATTCTGTATATGTGGAGCTGAATAGGAAATCTCCGCGGACTTTAGGGCGTTGGTAAACCAGCTTTGACTCTCCAGCTGTGTATTGACCCGCATGTTTTGGCCCGGTGTGCCAGTAATATACTTCCCTTGCGGGGTAAACAGTGCTATGGACACAAGATCTTCCCGGCTGCTCATCAGTGTATCCATCCGTTCATAGAGCAGCGGTGAGTCAATGGAATTAATTGTCGTAACCTGCTCCTCTGCCGTTTCAAAAATATTGCTCATGCCCTTCACATACAGCTCCAGATTATAATTGACCTGCTCGATAATCTGCTGCATATTCAGGTTGGCGTTCTCTTCCGCGGTTTTGGCAAATTTGTTATACAGCATTGTACTGACGATTACTGCAACAAGGACGGCTACTGCCGTGAATGAGAGGGTAATAATCAGCTGAATGCTGCGCAGCTTGGCGGATAAGCGGATTCTGCCGCGGTTACCGGACTGCGGCCGCAGCGGAAAGAAATAACCCTTGGATTTGCTCATGGCTATCCTCCCCGGGCGCTGTTCTTATACTCTTTGGGTGATTGTCCATATTTCTTGCGGAAACAGAAGCTGAAGTAATTCGGATCGGCAAACCCGATTTTTTCAGCAATTTCGAAAGCTTTCAGCTCCGTGGAGCGCAGCAGCTCCTTGGCCGCCTCAAGACGGATTTGCAGCAGATAGCTGACAAAAGTCATTTTCATCTCTTTTTTAAATATACTGCTGAAATAACCTGTGCTGATATGCAGATGCTGGCAGACTCTGCCGATGGATATATCTGATTCCTCGTAATGGCTGCGGATATATTCCTTAGCCTGATCAATGAGCTGCTTATAGCTGGACTGCCGTCCAGAGGCAATGGAATCCATCAGTCCGGTACATACATTAATAATCCACTGTTTGGCTTCGCCCATATTATTGAATTTATTCATATCCGTAAGTGTAGCCATGTTAGGGACGATAAAATTAGCGGTCTCGCTGCCTGACTCCTTGGCTACACGCAGAATCGAGGTAATGATCTCCAGCAGAAAAATCTGATAATCCTGTGTAGAGACATGAGCGGTATCAAGTCCTCCGAACAGCTCGTCCATGACCTCCTTCAGCTCCTGTACCGTCCCCAGCTTGATCGTGCGGATCAGCGATTGCCGTGTCAGCTCATCGAAGACCAGCATCTGATTGGATCTGGATTCGACATCTTCAATCCAGATTACTCTATTGTTGCCGAGAATTAGCCGGTAATCCAGCGCCTGCATTGCATCAGAGAAAGAGTTGAACAGCATGGAGGCAGACTGGCATACCGTCCCGGCCCCCGCAGTTACTGTCAGCTTCAGAAAGTGCTGTACATTCTGGCGGATCTCTTCAAGGATGGCGAAGGTATGGCCGGTAATTTCCGTTTCGTCCGGTTCTTTGCTAACCGAGAGAAGCACAACTTCATCCCGGTGGATGAAGACCCTGCCGGTGCCATGCTTCTGGCATATCTCCTCGGCAATATTGAGGATCGCGAACAGCTGCAAATTATGGTCGCCGGTATCGCGCAACGATACGGGTCGCCCCGCAGCAGCCTCCCGGCTCTGCCCCGCACGGATATAGTCAATGCTGATCACCGAAGCCTGAAATTGCTTCCCGTCAAGGTTGATGCCGTATTCCGCGCTCTTGTCAGTGATCTCCTGTAGCGGCAGCCGGCGGGACACCAATGAGGAGAGGAACTGTTCGCGCAGTACAGGCAAGCTCTTGCGGTAATGCTCGCTAAGCACATACACATTTTCCTTATCGGCGATTTCCGCCTCAATGGTCGCCTTTACCTTAAGCAGAACATCGATCAGCTCCTGTGAAGAGAACGGTTTCAGAATATACTCATCGATCTGCAGCTTTATCGCCTTCTGGGCATATTCGAATTCATCATACCCGGTCAGAATAATGATCTTCGTGTTAGGATGACGGCTGCGGATCCATTCCGCCAGCTGAAGCCCGTTCATAAATGGCATCTGAATGTCAGTAACAACTACATCAGGCAGCAGGCGGTCAATGGCCTCTGTCGCCTCACGCCCGTTTTCAGCCGAGTCCACCACTTCAAAGCCATACTTCGCCCAATCAATCTGGGCAATAATCCCTTCTCTTACGTCTTCTTCATCTTCGGCCAGAATTAATTTATACATGCTTCATCCCTCTTCGGATAATGTTTTGATTCACAGCCCTCTATGTCTGTTTAAATAAGTATGTCTGCAAAAACAGCGGGCATTTCACTATAATATTAGTCTGCCCGTTTGGCAAGGGTCAACTTTAAGAATACACATAAAGGCTGTATCCTTACATAGCTGAACATAAAAAAAAACCATCCCGTAAGAGCGGGATGGGGATGATTGCACGTATAAGATTTACAGCAGGGCTTTGCTGAAGCGGTAGCCTGCGCTTTTCTCGAATCCGATATGACGGTAAAAAGCATGTGCCGGCGCGCGTTCTACGCGGTTGCCGCTTCTTAGGAACAGCTGGCAGCAGCCATTCTGGCGGGCCCAATCTTCTGCTGCGGAGACCAATCTTTTGCCAAGGCCGTTCCCTCTAAGTTCCTCTGATACGATCAGCGCGGTAATTTCCGTAATACAGTCTGCTTGCTTGTAATAGGATTTCACCTGCCGAAGATCAATCATTCCCACAACTTCGTTATCCAGTTCTGCAACCAGTGTGCAATGGAACGGATCATGCTCCATGCCTTCCATTCTCTCTTTCATCACGCTAAGCGTTGTCGGATAGCCGAATTCCCGCAACAGGGCTGTAACTCTCTCCAGATCACTTGCGCCCCATTTGCGAATTTGCAGTACTTGCTCCTGAGTACTACTGTTCATCCTCATATACCTCCACTTTTAGCATAGACGCTGCCTGTTTGGCTGCCGTCCGCGCGATTTGTACATCTTCCGCGGCACTTAGAGTCACTGCCATCCGCCGTCCCTGGCGAATTTCAGGTTTACCGAATACCCTTACCTGCGTACGTGGAATCGCCAGCGCTTCACTGATACCGGTTATGGCAAAAGCTTGTCCGGCCTCTTCCGCTTTAAGGGTAGCCGATGCTCCCGGTGTCAAAAGCTGCACCGAATCCAGCGGAAATCCAAGAATGGCTCTAACATGCAGAGCAAATTCCGATAAATCCTGTGTGATCATGGTTACCATACCGGTATCATGGGGTCTCGGCGATACCTCGCTGAACAATACACCCTGATCCGTGAGAAACAGTTCGACTCCGAAAATACCGAGTCCCCCAAGCTGATCCGTCACGGCTCTGGCGATAGACTGGGCTTCGGCCAGCTGCGCCTCACTCATGTGATGCGGCTGCCAGGACTCCACATAATCGCCGTCCTTCTGGATATGGCCAATGGGAGGACAGAATACCGTACCGCTTACCGAACGGACCGTAAGCAGAGTAATTTCACTCTCGAAGGTTACGAATCCTTCAACAATAACACGGGTTCCTTTGGCGCGGGCGCCTTCAAGTGCCGTATTCCAGCAGTCTTCAGCATCCTCAGGCTTCCGGCAAATGCTCTGGCCTTTACCGGATGAACTCATAATCGGCTTAATCACACAAGGTGTGCCGAGTTCTTCCACGGCAAAGCGCAGCTCTTCCAGACTGTCAGCAAACCGGTAAGCCGCCGTTGGTAATCCAAGCTCTTCGGCAGCAAGCCTCCGGATGCCTTCGCGGTCCATGGTCAGCCGGGCTGCACGGGCAGTAGGGACGACAACGAATCCTTCCGCCTCCAGTTCCAGGAGTGCATGTGTGGCAATCGCCTCAATCTCCGGCACAATGAGGTCCGGCTTCTCGGCGCGGATAAGCTTCTTAAGTGCCTCCGCGTCAAGCATATCGATAACATAAGAACGATGAGCCACGCCCATCGCAGGTGCATCTTGATAACGATCCACAGCTACGGTCTCTACGCCAAGGCGCTGAGCTTCGATAATGACTTCCTTACCCAATTCGCCGCTGCCCAGGAGCAGCAGCTTACGGCTTTGGGCTGAAAAAGGAGCTCCCCACATTGTCGATTCCAACCTCTTTCGCAAATTTGACTGCTGTATTTTCTTTGTTTCTGTAAACGCAGCAGTTTCATTGTAAATTTCCAGGCTTCTTTATTTTCTTCCATTAACGGCTAATTTGCAAGTGTTCTTCGACATTTTCCTACAAACTTCACAGATCGTTATCCACGACATCGTCGAATGAATGTTCAAGACGGTGCAATTGCCAAGCAACATCGCTCCAATGCTCCGCAGAATCACCTCCTCTCAGCAGTTCTGACATGACCTCTTCCCGCTCGTTTAACTCTTCACCAAGTCTGTCTGCGGCCCGTCCTAATGCCTTCTCCAGAACATTTACATAGAAATCCAGCAGCAGCTTCTCCTGCACTTCTGCCGCCCCGGCGACAGCCTCTTTCAGCAGGGGTTCGGCTTCAGCGCGCAGCTCGGACCGGCCCGGCCCTTCGAAGAAATAGCGGGGCGATTTGAAACAGCTCCAGAGTGACAGCCAGTCAAGCGGATTCCATGAAGCTTCTAGTTTATCCGGTGATGGCCACTCCTCCTTCTCATTCTCCAGAAACTGCAGGTCCTGCGGAGAAATGGACAGCTCCTCTGCCGCTGACTGAGCAGCCGATTGGACTAACCGGTGTCCTGCTGCTTCGAGCCGAAGCGTAGTTGCCCACAATTCCTGTTCCAGTTCCCGCTGCAGGGTACGCTCCAGCTCTCTGCCGCAGGCCGTGAAGATGTCTTTCAAGTTGCGGGCATCTTCACGCAGCAGCGATGGATGGAAGGATTCCTGGAAGAACCGTCCCAATGCGAAGCCGATCCGCTGCCGAACATGATACAGCAGTTCCTCCCCTTCACGCCGCAGATCACGGACAGGTCTTGCTTCTGCTGCGAGCAGCATGAGCCGCTTCCCGGCTGCAGCTTTACGCTCCTGCAGCTCCTGCATGCCTGTTTCCCGCCGCCCTGCCTCCATGGCAGCGAGCTCCTGCCATTCCGTTGCCCGCAGACGGACGGCGGTTATGCTCTCCCTCGCTGCGGCCAGCGACAGCTGCGGAAGTTCCCCACCGGCGAATTGTGCCAGCGCGTCCTCGAAACTCCGGAAACGGGAGGCTTCATATCTGTCCCGATCGTTCCCTGTCTTGCCCTCCAGCGCCAGCAAACTAGACAGCGCATAAATACGTGGCGAGGTCAGCCCGCCGGCACGCAGGTTCTGCGCGACATGCCCCTTGACCTCCTCCAGCTCTTCTTCATCACTTGCCAGATCAGAGGCATTGATAATGAAGAACATTTTATCCAGCGCAAAGCTGTCTTTAATTCTGCCCAGCTGGGCCAGCAGACCACGGTCCGCTTTGGAGAAGGCATGGTTGTAATAGGTCACGAAACAAATGGCATCGGCATTCTTCATGTAACCAAACGTCACGCCGGTATGCCGCGCATGCAGGGAATCTGCTCCCGGCGTATCGACGAGCACAATGCCGCTGGCGGTAAGCGGACAGTCATAATACAGGTCCGTCCCCTGGATAAAGCAGGCTTGTGTCTCATCTGCGACCAGACTGCGGTACTCCTGCAGATCGACTGTGCGCACCGTACCCAGCAGGCCCTCCGCCTTCTTCCACCCTGCCGCTGCAGCCCGCAGGAATCCGACATGCGGCAGAGCCGATGGATGCAGTCCGCTGACCTGCAGGCCTGCGGCAGCCGCAGTCCAGGATTGCCGCTGCGGCGGCGGCAGCTGCAGCACACTAAAGGAATGAAGAATATCTTCCCAGAATTCCTCAGCCGATTTCATCGTCACCACTGCGGTAGCATGGTGAAACTCGCCTTCCGGCGCAAGAATCCGCCCCACTGCGGCCGTGGCTGGATGCGGAGACACGGGCAGCACGTCTTCGCCAAGCAGCGCATTGGCGAACGAGGATTTGCCGGCGCTGAACGCTCCGAACAGCGCCATCGTAAAGCGGCCGCCGGCGAGATCCGCCGCCCGCGCCGCCAGGCTGCGCGCCGCCGAAGCCATCGCCGGCTCGCCGCGCAGCAGCTCTGCCGCAGCGTTCAGCACCGCTGCGGCCTCACCCAGCCTGCGTCGTCCGCCCGCAGGCGTTGGCCCCGCCGCCCAGCCTGCGGCGGCGGGGCCTTGGGTGCCAGCCGCTGCGCCTTGCTGCGGCTGGGCTTCGCGCGGCGCTGCGCTAGGCGCGGCCGCGGTTGCCCTCACCTCCGGCAGCGTGCCGGGGGTGAGGGTCCGGCGCGGCGGCAGCAGCGCCGCTAGCTTAGCCGCGCGGGCGTCCGCCGCGCGGCTAAGCGCAGCCAGCGCGGCGAGGGCGCCCGCCTGCCGCTGCAGGGCTGCTTCGCGGCGCGCGAGCCCGGCGCGCCGCTCCTCGAGCAGCGGCGGCAGCTTCGCCAGCAGCTCATCGCCAAGAGCCAATGCGGCGCGGCGGTACTGTGCTTTGATTTCAGCCGCCAGGGTGCGGCAGAAATTAAGCAGCGCCTCGCCGCCAGTCCCCGTTCCCGGCTTCACTGCAGCCGCCAGCCACTCCCGGCTCACCGCCGGGAAGCTGTCCTTCAGCCGGGCTTCCGCCCCCTCTTCCCACAGGCCGAGGGCTTCTGCCCATTCCCTGACCAGCTGCAGAATATGCCAGTCTAGCTGGCCCGAAATCTCCCGGCTCTGCAGCGCGTGCCAGGAGGCAAGCCGGTTCGCCTGCTCCTTCTCCCGCTTGGCGGCAGTGAACAGGAAACCACGCCGGAAGCCGGGCGCACAGCTCTCAATATAAGCCCCGGCAGCCTCTCTAACATCTGCAGGCATAAGATTGCTGTTGCCCAGCAGGGAGTCAAGTCCGCTGCGCAGGCTTCCCCTGGCCTGGTCGGGCAGCTCGGCCAGTTCATCCCTTTCTGTGGCGCAGGCAGCGATTTCCCGCTGCACCGAAGCTTCATTGGCCCCCTCTGCTTCTTCTAGCAGCGGTTCCCGTTCTTCGCGCTGTTCTTCGTGATAAGCAGCCATCAGCGTATCTGCGATATGATGTGCAGATCGGGACAAGCTGTATTGCAGCAGTTCCTCCCGCTGCTCCAGCAGCCGGGTAATCAGGCTTAATAATTCATCCCACTGGTTCAGCGGATGCGCCTGCACCTTGAGCGAAGTGAACAGCAATCCCGCTGCCTCAATTCCCCAAGATTCGAAAGCGCTTTCTAATTGCTGCCGGTAGGCTTCGATTGTAATTTCCTGCTCACGGTGCTTGTCGATCTGATTGACAATAAGATACAGCGGTTTTCCCCAATCACTGAGATTTTTGGCGAAAGCCAAATTATTTTCCGACTGTACATGATTGTAGTCCATCACATAGAACACCACATCTGCCAGATGCAGCGCCGAACGTGTCGCCGCCTGATGCCCGTCATCCGTGGAATCGACACCCGGAGTATCCATCAGCACGCCATGAGCTCCAAGCAATGGAACCGTTTCCCATACCTCAATGGCCGAATACTCATTGCCGCTGCGGCAATATTCCTGCAGCCGGTCAGGAGTTGTCTCCCAAGGAACCTGCTTATCTGTGACAGGATACAGCAATACGCGCGGCGCTCCGCTGCGGATGGATACCACATTGGCGCTTGTGGGTATAGGTCCGGAAGGAAGCACTTCACTGCCGCACAGCCTGTTGATCATACTTGATTTTCCCGCAGAGAAATGGCCGCAAAAAGCAAGCGTCAGCTCATGCCTTTGTTCCTTAACCTGCAAATCAGCAATCACCCGGGCCGTTTCCCGTTCGCCCCACTGATCCATCAGTGATTGAAGCGATGACAGCCCTGATTCCTTTATCTGCTCCAGCTTCGCTGGTTCTGCTCGCACAAACGTCCACCTCCGCCGTCTCCCATAATGTCTATACACCTATGTCTATGTACTGCTCCGCTGATAGGGCCAATAAATCCGGCGCCTGATTTTACATTTTATTCCTCATTAATATTTAAAAAACGCTATCTTTAAATTTAAAGTGTACAAGATTATCTTCATTCTATCACCAGTTTGTCATAAATCAAATAATCACAGATTACAAAAACAGCTATAATCCCTTACAAAATTCTCGGCATACTACATCCTGCTGGCCTTATATACTCCTAAGCACGGTTACGCGATAATGAAGTATATCGAAGAGCTTACAGACGGAGAGGTCAGGATCGGACCGGCAACGCTTTATACCTTAATCAAGAAGATGCAGAAAACCTATTATATATTACTGAATGAGGACGAGGATGAGCGGAGAAAAACCTACCAGCTGACAGCTAAGGGAGAGCAGATCATTGCTGCTGAGATTGAGCGGAGATTAAGAATGGCACGGCACGGGCATGCCGCACAAGCTGATTTATTGTCTCGATATCCGTCAGCTGCAAAATGAGGAAGAACAGGAGTACAAGGATATTTTCGCTGACAGCGGCTGGCATTATGTGTGTTCTTCCGGGGATCTGCATATCTTCTCAGCGGAACCGGGAACAGTTCCCCTGCATACCGACCGCGAAACCTCATACGTGAAATACTCCAGAGTTGTCCGAATAGCAGGACTATGGCTCTCGTTACACTGATGCTGACCGTTGCAAGCTTCGTTTTAAGATATGCTTCAACTACAATCTGGAAGCAAATGCTGCTGCAGAATTTTTCTTTTGTGGCCATTATGCTGTGCGTCATGATACTGGTACCGTCCCTAATGGTCTATATTGCTTATTCATTAAGGCTAAGATCATTCTCGTAAAGTACTCAAGTTAGTGAGAAAAATCATCCTTTACACTAGTATTTTGCACCGCAAAAAAGAGCCGGCCCAAACGGGACGGCTCTTTGAGTAGAATAATATTATGCTGTTTCCAATACTGGAAGCAGAATTTCGAATACTTTGCCATGCTGAAGAATCGTCAAGCCGCGGGACTTGTCCTTCATTACGACAACCTCGGGCTTCTGGGACATACGCTCCAGGTAATGCTCAGGCACATCACCGGAGTGGCTGATTGTGATGCCTTCTACTTCCTGCTCTTCGTTTTCTTCAAGCGGACTTTCAACTACACGGTCAAAAATATCGGAAAACGCCTCAAAATTATCAGTATACACAGAAATGCACTTCATCTCTATCCCATCCTCTTCTTCATCTCTAACTTTTTGCTTGCTCCCGCTGTAATCTTATCTTTCCTGATTACGGCGGTTTTCATACGCTTCTTGCCTTCACGGCACACATCGAGCAACGGACAAATCTGGCATGCGGGATTCTGTGCCTTGCAGTGATATCGTCCAAAAAAGATCAGCCGGTGATGCGTGAGCGTCCATTCCTCACGGGGTATCACCTTCATGAGCTTCTTCTCCACTTCCAGCACAGAATCCTTCCAGCCTGCTAGTGCGAGCCGTTTTGCTACACGTTCCACATGAGTGTCTACGGCTATGGCCGGGACACCAAATGCGTTGGAAACTACAACATTAGCCGTTTTGCGCCCGACACCCGGTAAGGTTACCAGTAAGTCATGCGCCTGCGGGACTTCACCGCCGTATTGTTCAATCAGAATCAAACAGAGGTTGTGAATATGCTTGGCTTTGTTGCGAAACAACCCGATGCGCCGGATGTCATTCTCCAGCTCCTCCAAGGGGACAGAAACATAATCCAGTGGAGTTTTGTACTTTTGAAACAGGTCCTCGGTCACTTTGTTTACTGTTGCGTCCGTACATTGGGCTGACAGCAATACCGCGATCGTTAACTCGAAGGCGTTCTTGTGGTTCAGTTCACAATGCGCATCAGGAAACAAGTCTCCAATACTATCCAGAATGTGGCGGACCTCTGCAGCTTTCATAGCGTCCCCTCCACGGAGTATTTACACTCGAACGAAGGAGAAACGGAGGGCCTGTCCTCAAAAGAAGGGATCCGTTTCAATTGCGAGCGTATCTTCTCATTGTTTACCGAAATATAAGGATACATAATTGTGAGCATTCTATCTATTCTTATATTTCAAAAAAAACGTCTTGACGCAGTATTTCCTCTGCGTCAAGACGGTGTTTCACCCGGAAATCCACCATAACATTATTGTTTCACAATTTCAACGATAACATCATTATTGAAATACATTATAATATTATCATTTTCTTTGAGAGATTGCACGGATAAAGTCGTGTCACCTTGATGAATATATACATTGGATGCAAATGTGTAGCGGTATGGATCGTTCAGATTAGAGCGTTTGACCTGCAGCTCATTGCTACTGCTATCCGCACGTGAGAATGCCCGGCTTAGCTGGGTCAATACGCGGATAATGATTGCTCCATCAGCATCCTTGCGCACTTCCACACGGTCTGCAGTTGTAATATTTCCAAGCGCTGTTGTCGTTACTCCGTCCCGGATGATCTTTACCCCTCCGGCGGTCGAATACGTCTGGGTTGCTCCAGTATAATCCTTCACCGTTAGAGTGCTTGCTGTAGTATCCAAAGCAGCCACTTGCCCAAGGCTAACCTTCACTGCCTGGATGGAGAGCGCCGCACTTCCTTCGAACTTCACATTCACAAAATCTCCGGCTTTCAAATCACTTACAGTAATTTTCTGTCCGGCTTCGTTTGTCATCGGAATAGTTAACGTGTACAGCTCACTCGTACCGCCCGACCATTTCACACCCAGCTTATTCGTAGTGCTGTTTACTGAGGTTACTTCAAGCTGGGCCGATGATTGAACCCGAAGTACCGAGATGACATCCTGGCTTCCGGAGAGCACCGCTGTGACTTGACTGTTTAGTGAGACATCAGTAATGGCAGCAGATGTCTTGCCAAAGTAATCAACAGATAATGGATAAGGCAGTGTCAGCAGCTGACCATTGCTTAGCTTAAGCACTATCGTTTTGGTTGAGGTACTCACTGAAGCCAGCGTTCCGCTATATTTGGTTGTACTTTCTACAGACAGCGCACGCTCATTTATCGATATTACATCAACTTTACGGTTTTCAGTCAATCTTGTCGCCATGTTGATCAGCGAAGTAGTCGGCGCACCATCATAGGCAAGCTTCGTATTGGCATCAATCTGAACCACATGTGCCTTGTTATTATTGTCCATAAAGGTAAGCAGCTGTGATTTCGTATTATAGGCAATAACCGTTGATCCGCTATATTGCTCAATCTGCCGGCTGGTCACTTCAATTTTAGTAACCTGATCGCTGCTGTTCAGTGTAAGCTGAACATTGTCCCCCCCGGTAGCGTCGGCGATAAGATCCCCGGCAACCGGAGTTGTCACATTAGGAATTATAATGGTTGGGGAGGTTGCGAGCAGCCTAACTTCACGTGTACCATCTGCTTTTTTATACACTATAGTTGAGCCTGTCATTTCAACAATCGAACCCTGCACTGTTCGTTCCGTTCCGGATGTCACTTCAACAGCAGCAATAACATTATTTTTAATCGTATATTTCACGGCTGCATTAGCCTTCAGATCGGCTGGCTGCAGTACAGCGTTTTGCGAACTGAACAGTGTCGCCCCCTCTTCCCAGTTGAAGGTCTCCACTGTTCCGGCTGCATTTTTGAAGGTTATGCTTTTGGCCGCCAGGTTAATGCTTTGAAGTGTTCCCGTGGCTGTCTTGTTTACAATCCCCGAGGTTACCTGGAGCTTAACCACTTTGTGTAAGCCGCTGTATGTTTCACGCACAAGCTTAATCTTACTGCCTGCTGTAATAGACGAAGCCGTGATGGCAGCGTCGTTGACATCCACAAAGACTGTATTGGCATCATAGCTATACTGGTCATATCCCGTTGCCGAATCCACCCAGATAATTCCTTGCGTAATTTTGGCGAAGGTACCTTCAACAGCCTCTATCTGCGGAGTAGCATCCGTCAACTCTACATAGGCCGCATTATAAGTGGCTCCGATGACAGTAACCTTCGTATAGGGCTGAATTTCATTCAGACTGATTCTTGTATCGGAAGAGCTGTTGAAGTAAGCTGTGTTCGGACTCAGATTATAGACAGAGGAAGCGCCGTTGCTGTAAACCGTCATTTTCCCGTCTTTTAATGCGCTGATGGTGCCCGATACCGTATTGTCGTACTGCAGGGTATTATGCGCTTCTGCCCGGCTGAAAAAAGTCGCCAGCTGAGCACGGGTTACCGCACCTTGCGGATCAAACCGGTTGCCGTCCAAACCGTTAGCCAATCCCAGATCTACCGCAGTATTGATATAGCCGCGTTTATTCGCCGAGACCTTAGCATCATCGGCAAAACCGGTTGGCTCATTAGCCACTGATGCTGCCTGCGAGCTTTTGCCCAAAGCTCTAATCAGCAATTCAGCAATCCACTCACGGGAAGCTTTGCGCTCACCCCAGGAGGTTTTGAGATTATCCGCTGCCATCTCTACGGTCTTATCCAGCAGTCCTGACTGGAAAGCTAGCACAACATACGGCTTATAATAATTCGAAACCTGGAAATTGGTTGGAAGCACTACATCCGTTGTACTGCTTATATTGCCTTGCAGCTTCATGAAGCGGAGAGCCATCAGTACAGCTTCCTGCTGAGTGACCGAATCCCCTGGACGGAACAAGCCGTTATTGCCGACTACGATTCCCTGCGAAGCTAGCTTGTAGATATGTTTCTCGGCCCAGAAGCCTGTTTTCACATCGCTGAAAATACCCGCAGATACCACAGCAGCTTGAGTCGTTGCAGCTGCAGAAGTAGTAGCCGGAGTAACTGCAGTATCCGCAAAAGCAGCCCCTGCTCCGCCGAATGCCATAGCACCGGCCAGGACAGCTGATGCCGCTTTGGTTGAATAGGCCTTAATCGAATGTTTTGATCTTTTTTGACCGGACAATAGGTTATTCCCCTCTCAATGATCCATGTAAATGTTCAATTCATTATTCGCGGATTCATGCTCCGAATCCTGCACAGCATTTAGAGGCCGCTGTTCTCTCTGGTCAGCGGATGCTCCAGATCTACATGCCCCATCAGACTTTCCACCTGCTCACCATCGACCAGAAGCTCGACCGATTTCACTTCTTCAAACTGGAAGAGGGTCTTGGCCAGCGCACTTATCGCCAGTGACTCACCGCCTGCGCCAAGCTGGGCTTCATCCGGTTTGTGAATGTCCATCACAATCTGCCCGTCTTTGAAATCCAGCGATTTAAGCTCAATGCCGCTCCAGAGTGGCACTTGCTCCGTATTGCTACTGCTCTGAAGCGTTTTGAACGCCTCGCTGTATTTCTCGGTTTCACTCGTAAAGCTGATCGTTCCTGCCGCTGCAATCAAATCCATCTGCTGCGGATCCGTATAATAAACTTCAATATCCTGAGACTGCTTGGCCGGTTCAGTTGGCTTAGCGGTCGCTGTAGGAGCAGGGGTTGCCTCTGCAGGCGGAGCAATAGAAGGTGTAACCACCTCGCCTCCGCTGTTCTCCGAATTTCCTCCAGCCGCGCTTACAACCGAATTATTACCTTGATCTGCATTTGCATCCGGAGAGGCTGCCGGCTTCTCTCCGCATCCGGCAATTACCATCAGAAGAACTGCTGAGACCGCTGTATACGTTAATTTCTTGTTCATCAACATTACCCCCTCTAGATGAATACGGGCAGACAGAACTGCAAAGCCTGTTCAGCCTGCTATGCTGGCCGTACCACGCTTTGCGGCTCTTATCTGCCGCTTGGCTGTTATTTTAAACCGAGATATTCTTTGATCCCGCTTACCATCCCAGCTGCGACTCTATTCTGCAGCGCTTCTGAGAACAGCAGTGATTCATCGCCTTTATTACTTAAATAACCCACTTCAAGAAGAACGGCAGGCATAGTCGTTTCACGGATAACATGGAAATTCCCGTACCGTACGCCGCGGTCGCTGAGTCCGGTTGCCTGCACAAGATACTTATGCATCACACTTGCAAGAGCCTTGCTAGAAGCTCGCTGGTAGTAAGTTTCTGACCCTGTAGCAGCCGATGAAGCACTGCTATTCGCATGAACGGAAATAAAGAGATCCGCATGCAGATTGTTAGCCATTGCGGCACGATCCTTCAGTTCAAGGAAGGTATCATCACTGCGGGTCAGCACCACGTCAATGTTACTTTCTTTTTTCAGCAGTTCAGCTGCTTTTAGAACAACGGCTAAATTAAAGTTCTTTTCAT
Organism: Paenibacillus tianjinensis; assembly: GCF_017086365.1. Taxonomy (NCBI): domain Bacteria; kingdom Bacillati; phylum Bacillota; class Bacilli; order Caryophanales; family Paenibacillaceae; genus Paenibacillus; species Paenibacillus tianjinensis. Next base: position 3,925,169 of record NZ_CP070969.1, read on the forward strand.
ATTTCTTCGTAACACCTATTGCTCCTGAGTCCTTGGCTCCGTGTCCGGCATCCAGCACAATCAGCTTCCGCCCGCTGTTGCCGGGCTGGGTTGCTGTATCACCTGTACTAACGGCATTCAGATCAATGACAACCAGCTTGGAGGTATCTCCAGAAATATCAACGCTATAGTTCTTCGGAGTTTTTAAATCGATGACAAAACGGACGGTATACGGATTAGTGCTATACAGGGAGTAGCGCACTCCGGATACATCGGGATAATCCGTTACACTAAGACTGCCGTTAAGGTTAGGATCCAGCACCTGTCCGGTTCCGAACAAATCGGAGAAAGTAGCGTTTGGCAGATCGACCACAATCCGGTCCGGACCGCTCATCTTCGATACCTTCGGAACGGCATTGCCTTCCATCGCGATGGTCAGCCGGTTCTCACTAAAGCTGATGCCATTTACCATGGTCAGGTTATTCGTCGTTTCAGCCGGAGGTACGACAACGCTTGTTCCACCGTCACTAGCTCCACTGTCTGAACCAGTGTTATTACCGCCGGTTTCGGGGGTAATAAGGTTTACAACCTTTTGTGTGTTGTCCCAGCTGACAGTCAGCCCGAACTGCTCGCTGACGAAGCGGATTGGTACCAGGGTAGTGCCGCTCCTGTTAAGAGGAGCATTGGTAAGTATGACCGTTTTGTCATCTACAGAAGCTGTCGTCTGATCCACGATCAGCTTTACGGTCTTGCCCTGCTGTTCAATCGTAACTGTCTTGCTTGTCTGATTCCAGCCGACCTTGTAGCCAAGGTTCTCAGCAATCATTCTTAGCGGTACCATAATGGAGCTGTTCACATTCTCAACAGGAACCTCTTGACCTGCTGTCAGTTCCTTTCCATCGAGAAAAATCTGGTTGTTTCCGGCAGCAGCCTGTCCATGCTCCGGTAAAATCAATACAAAGAGCATTAGCAACAGCATAAAAGCAAATTTCTTCATTCTTCACCTCTAAGAATCTAGTATTCCGCCAGAAAACCGGCGTTCATGATGACCTGGCCATAGACAACCTTCGACATTGTTTAGACGCCGCTACAGTTTAAAAGTTGCGAATTAATTCCAAACGGCGTCTATGTTTCCTCATAATCTATCAGCATTCTGCCGCATTTACAGCCCAAGATATTCATATATTCCGGCAACAATTTCCCTCGCCAGATTATTTTGCAGCTGTTCGCTGAGCATGGCGGATTCGTTCGCTGCAGAGCTCATATATCCTACTTCCAGCAGTACTGCTGGCATGCTGGTCTCTCTTGTAACATGCAGGCTTTTAGTTCTGACTCCGTTATCCTTAAAGCTGGTACCCGCTACCAGATGCTTATGCATAATTTGGGCCAGCGGCAGACTCTCCGTCCGCGAGTAATAGGTTTCACTGCCGTTAACTTTCTCCCGGTTAGGATAAGCTTCCGGAAGAGAATTGCCGTGTACTGAAATGAACAGATTCGCATTGGCTGCCTCGGCGATATTTACACGATCCTGCAAGCCTAGCGTTATATCACTCGTTCGGGTGAACACAACGTCAACCCGGCTATCCTGTATTAGCAGCGCTCCCACTTTATTGACGATTGCTAAATTAATGTCCTTCTCCAGCTTGCCTGTGAGACTGACAGCCCCGGATTGCTTGCCGCCGTGACCGGCATCGAGTACTACAACTGGTTTCCCTGAAGAAGCTGCACCTCCACCATCACTTCCGCTGTTGCTTATTGCATTTAAATCAATGGTGACAAGTCCTGTGCTGTTATCGGTACTCAGCTGATAAGGCTGGCTCCCGACCGTTTGAATGACAAATCTGACGGTTGAGGGGCTTGTACTAAACAGCGCATACCGCACTTCAGATACAAGCGGGTATCCGGCAACGTCCAGCTTGCCTTGCGGAGTACCGTTCGCAGCAACACTTGGCAAACTGCCAACGAAATTCGGTGCAAAGGCAGCTCCGGGAAAATCGATCACAATCCGCTCCGGATTGCTAATCTTCGTAACCGTTGGCTTAGCGCCTCCTGCTACCGCAACGATGAGACGATTCTCACTGAATACGGCACCCATAACCTGCGGTGTAGTCACCGCTGTACCGGCACTGCCCGGAATCGGCGTGGCGGTTGGCCCCAGAGTTCCTGTTCCCAGATCATCGTCAGCCCCTGGCGTTATTACTGGAGCTAATGTCGCACTAGGAACAGGACTTGGTGTTGCCACCGCAGGCTGCGGAGTCGGAGTGAGTGACGGCAACGGATCCACGGAGGTTCCAGAACCGCCGGTCTGGCCGCCGCTGAGATAAACCGTTTTGTCATTATTGTCCCAGCCGACCTTGAGGCCGAATTGCTCACTGACAAAGCGGATCGGCACCAGCACTGTTCCGCCGTTCTGTTTGGGAGCCGCATTCAGTGCCAGCGTAACTCCATCAGCTTCAGCTGTTTTGCTGCCAACCGCAAGCTGAACCGTTTTGCCATCCTGCTGAACGGTTACCTTTTTCGATTTCTGCTCCCATTGCACCTGAAATCCCAAGTTCTCCACAACTACGCGGATAGGAATCATAACGCTTCCATTTACGTTTTCAAGCTTGATTCCCTGTGGTAATGCCAGCTCCTGGTTGTCCATAATAATTCTGCCTGCGCCGTTTCCGGCTGCGGCGGCTTCACGGCCGGCGAATGATAGCAATAGCAGTGGCAGCAGCAATAGAAATAACACCCGTTGTCCGGCTCTTCTCATCCCTTACTCTCCTTTTGGCAAATAATAGATACAAATAATACACAGATAAGGTTTAGACGACAGAACACTCCAAAAGTTGCCTCTATAGGCAATGAATATATCGATTATAGCAAAAAAACTTCTATTTCCGACACCCGGAAATAGAAGTTTTGTGTAAAATTTGTAAAGTTTGCGGATATCTGTGTCTTAATTAAGAGAACAGCTTCGCCGCATGACGCTCTTCATAAGCTGCGATTTCATCCGCATGCTGTAATGTAAGGCCGATATCATCAAGCCCCTGCAGCAGGAACTGACGGCGGTGCTCATCCAGCTCAAAGCTAATGGAGAGTCCATACTCATCACTGAGCTTATTGTTCTCCAGATCCACTGTCAAGCTGTAACCTTCATGCTCAGCTGTACGGTTGAACAGTTCATCCACCTGTGACTCCGACAGTTTGATCGGCAGGATGCCGTTCTTAAAGCAGTTGTTATAAAAAATATCGGCATAGGATGGTGCAATCACCACTCTGAAGCCATAGTCCATAATTGCCCATGGCGCATGCTCCCGGGAGGATCCGCAGCCAAAGTTAGCCCGCGAGATCAGTACGGACGCCCCCTGATAGCGTGGTTTGTTCATTTCAAATGCGGCATTGTCATTGCCGGCCTCGTCAAAACGCCATTCGTAGAACAGGAACTGTCCGAATCCGGTCCGTTCAATCCGTTTCAAAAACTGTTTTGGAATAATAGCGTCTGTATCCACATTTACCCGGTCGACCGGGGCAACGATTCCCGTTAATTTTTTGAAAGCTTCCATATTGTTATTTCCTCCCGCTCTCTCTCAAAGTTTCTATGCGTTGACGGCTTCCGTCTTGTAATTCCAGTCACGTACGTCAGTGAACCGTCCTTTGATTGCCGCCGCAGCCGCCATCGCCGGAGAAACAAGGTGCGTCCGTCCGCCGCGTCCCTGGCGACCTTCAAAGTTGCGGTTCGAAGTCGAAGCACAGCGCTGTCCAGGCTGGAGAACATCAGGGTTCATTGCCAGACACATACTGCAGCCTGCTTCACGCCATTCAAAGCCCGCTTCGGTGAATACTTTGTCGAGGCCTTCTTTCTCTGCCTGCATCTTCACACGTCCGGAGCCGGGAACAACAATTGCCGTAACTTTATCAGACACCTTGTGGCCTCTAGCTACCTGAGCGGCAGCCCGCAGGTCTTCGATCCGTCCGTTGGTGCAGGAGCCGATAAAGACATAATCGATGCCGATTTCAGAGATCGGCGTACCTGGTGTCAAATCCATATATTCAAGCGCTTTTTCAGCAGCTTTACGTTCATTTTCGGTAGTGAAATCTGCAGGGTTAGGCACACTCGAAGTGATGTCCGTTCCCATGCCAGGACTAGTACCCCAGGTTACCTGCGGAATCAGTGTTTCCACGTCGAATTCAACAACAGTATCGTACTGGGCACCTTCATCGCTAACCAGGCTTCTCCAGGAAGCAACAGCAGCATCGTAGGCCTCACCTTGCGGAACATACTCACGGCCGCGCAGATATTCAAAAGTTGTCTCATCCGGTGCAATCAGGCCGGCTCTCGCTCCGCCTTCAATCGACATGTTGCAGACGGTCATCCGTTCTTCCATCGACAGCTCACGGATCGCTTCGCCGGTATATTCGATAACATAACCGGTAGCAAAATCAGTGCCGTATTTAGCAATAACACCGAGAATCATATCCTTGGCAGTTACTCCCTTATTGCGTTTGCCGGTAAAGCGGACTTCCATTGTTTTGGCTTTGGACTGCTGCAGACACTGGGTAGCCAGTACATGCTCAACTTCACTTGTTCCAATGCCGAAGGCCAGTGCACCGAATGCCCCGTGTGTGGAGGTGTGGCTGTCGCCGCAGACAATCGTTTTGCCGGGATGGGTCAAGCCGATTTCCGGTCCCATAACGTGTACGACACCCTGGTCGATATCGTTTAGGTCAAACAGTCTGACTCCGAAATCACGGCAGTTCTGCGACAAGGTGTCAATCTGTTGCTTGGAGATCGGGTCCGTAATATTGAAACGGTCCTTAGTAGGAACATTGTGGTCCATGGTAGCGAAAGTCAGCTCAGGACGGCGGACCTTGCGGCCGCTTAAGCGGAGTCCTTCAAAAGCCTGCGGAGATGTAACCTCATGCACCAAATGCAGGTCAATATAAATGATGCTAGGTTTGCCTTCCTCTTGATGAATTACGTGATTATCCCAAATTTTCTCAAACATTGTCTTGTTGCCCATGGTTTCACCTCATATAGTAGAATCGTTCATTTGGAAGAGAGCGTGGAGTCTCTCTTGAATGATCTAAATATAACATTGTGTTGTTTATAATTCCAAGATATGATTTCTATAAAAGCAATAGGTTTAACCTATAAGACAACTCTTAATATGAAAGAGCAGACGTCACATAGCAGACTATATTAAAACAGGTTTCTATAGGCTATACTTATAAGTAATCTATATACTCGAGGAGTACACTATGGAACTTAGACAATTACAGTATGCGCTGCAAATTGCAGCGGAGCGGAATTTCTCACGTGCTGCGGACAAGCTGCATGTAGCCCAGCCGTCACTCAGCCAGCAGCTGTCCAAGCTGGAGAAGGAGCTTGGCGTTATGCTGTTTCAGCGCAATACGAGCTCCGTAGAGCTGACCCACGCCGGAGAGAAATTTGTTGAGCAGGCTCAAGCAATAATCGATGCTGTAGAACTGCTGCGCCAGGAAATGTCTGATATTTCACAGCTACGCACCGGACGTGTAGTGGTCGGAAGCATGCCGATTACCGGAGCACATCTGCTGCCCCATGTATTGCCTGTGTTCAAACGGGAATATTCGGAGCTTGAGATTTCACTGCTTGAGGACTCTTCTATGAATCTGGAAAAGCTGACCGCCAGCGGTCAGACGGATTTAAGCTTGCTCTCCCTCCCTCTGGAGATTCCCACGCTGGCCTATGAAGTGCTTGGAGAGGAACGGATCGACCTGGCGGTGCCTCCAGAACACCCTCTGGCATCACGCAGTGCGCAAGGGATCCGTACAGCTCTGGAGGAACTGAAGAACGAGCCGTTTATCGTGCTGAAAGAAGGGCAAGGCTTCCGCAAAATGACGGTAGAGCTATGCCGTGAAGCCGGGTTCGAACCGCGAATCGTCTTCGAGAGCAATAATATGGAGACAGTGCAGTCGCTCGTCGCCACAGGTATGGGAGTTACACTCGTGCCCCATTTCATCGCCCGTGCACCACGCAGTGAATTCGTGCCTGTCTACTTGCCGCTGGCCGAGCCTGTACCCAGCCGTACACTGGTTATCGCCTACCGCCGTGGCCGCTATTTGTCCAAGGCCGCTGAGGTTTTTATTCAAACCTTCAAAACAACAGTAGCCAGCCTGACGGACGTGTAACGAGCCCAAAAATATTCCAGTATACACCCTTTGCAAACGGCACACTGCCATGGTATTCTAAATGTCAAATAGTGAAACGTGCAGACGGGACCAGTAAGAAATGTCTCTATCCGTGAGCAGAGAGTAAATTCCGGAAGGCTGAGAGAATTTACCACGGTTGTTATTTCTGAATCCTACCCCCGAGCGGCCTGCCTTCTGCAGGACGGAAACTCCCGTTATGAGAATGAAGTCGGATGATCCCTCATCAATGAAGGTGGTACCGCGGAAGTTAATCATGCTTTCGTCCTTTGCTAAGTCTTAGGATGGGGGCTTTTTGTCGTTTTCAGGTTTATGTTCTTTATTCTGAAAGGGAAGTGAAAACAATTGACGACACGTATTGTAGTCAAAATAGGCAGCAGTTCGCTCACCGGCCCTGAAGGCGGATTAAACCGCGAAGCAGTGGCCTTCTTCGCCGCCGAGATTGCTGCACTAAGGAAGGACGGCTGTGAGGTGCTGCTGGTAACCTCCGGAGCAGTAGCCGCCGGCTTCCGCGGCATCGGCTATCCGTCCCGTCCGAAGCTGCTGCATGAGAAGCAGGCCGCAGCCGCAGTCGGACAGGTTATGCTGATGCAGGCCTATCAGGAGGCTTTCGGACAGCATGGCCTGCCGACCGCCCAGATTCTGTTGACCCGCACCGACTTCTGCAGCCGGCGGGCGATGAACAACGCTATGATGACGGTGGAGGAGCTGCTCCGGCAAGGCGCTGTTCCCGTTTTCAATGAGAACGACACCGTATCGGTCGATGAGCTGAAGTTCGGGGACAATGATACATTGTCTGCGCTGGTCGCGAACCTGCTGAAAGCCTCCCGCCTCCTGGTGCTGACGGACATGGACGGATTATACAGCGGCGACCCCCGTAAGAATCCCGATGCCGTCCGCTACAGTCACGTGAAGGAAATCACTCCTGAAATCTATGCCTTCGCAGGCGGAGCAGGCTCCAGTGTAGGGACAGGCGGGATGCGTTCCAAGATTGACGCTGCCAAAATTGCTACCAGAGGCGGAGTACCTGTGTTTATCGGCAGAGCCACTGAACCTGGAGATCTGCGGCTGGCTGCGGCAGGAACAGGTAAGGGTACGTATTTTGATACCACGCTCTCCTCATTGCCGGTCAAAAAGCAGTGGCTCGGGTTCATGTCGACTCCGCTCGGCTCTTTATATGTGGATGAAGGAGCCGTCGAAGCGCTGCTCCACGGCGGACATAGTCTTCTTCCAGTCGGTGTTAGACGGATTGAAGGCAGCTTTCACTCCGGGGATGTGGTTGAAGTGCTTGGCCCCGATGCTACCTTGCTGGGCCGGGGTATCGTAAACTATGATGACACCCAGCTGCGCAGCATTCAGGGTCTGCCCAGCCGCGAGATCGTCCCGAAGCTCGGTGAAGTCCACCGGCTAGAGGTTATTCACCGCGATGAATGGATTACGCTACGATAAACAACTTACAGGAGGGAAAGATATGAGTGAAGTCGTTAATATGAGTGAAGTCGTTACTAAAGCCTCATTGGCGAAAGAGACCACGGGGATACTTGCAAGCCTAACCACAGGCCAGAAAAATGAAGCACTGCTTGTCATGGCTGCAGCATTACGGCGCGAAGCCTCCGCTATTATTGCCGCCAATCTGGAAGACCTGGAGCGCGGGCGTCTCGCAGGCACTCCGGAATCTATGCTGGACCGTCTGGCACTGGATGTCAGCCGGATAGACGCAATTTCGGAGGGACTGCAGCAAATCGCTGTCTTGCCTGACCCTATCGGCGACACCCTAGAAACGATTGAACGTCCGAACGGTCTATCGATCGAGAAAATCCGAGTCCCGCTTGGTGTTATCGGCATCATCTATGAAGCCCGTCCTAATGTAACAGTCGATGCAGCCGGGCTGTGTCTCAAGACCGGGAATGCCGTGGTCCTGCGCGGCGGATCTTCTGCCCTCTCGTCTAACCGTAAAATTGTCGAAGTACTGCATAACGCTTTGGCTGAAACGTCAATCCCTTCCGCAGCCTTGCAGCTGATTGAAGATCCGAGCCGTTCCTCTGTGGATGAGATGCTCAAGCTGAACGGCCTCCTCGATGTCATTATCCCGCGTGGGGGCAGCTCTCTGATCCAGAATGTTGTCCTCAATGCTACCGTACCGGTGATTGAAACAGGAGCAGGCATATGCCATAGTTATCTGGATGCGGGCAGTGACCCTGAAATGGCTGAACGGATCAGCCTTAACGCCAAAGCCCAGCGCCCTTCTGTCTGTAATTCAATGGAAACGCTGCTTATTCACCGCGACTATGCTGCTGAACATATGCTTTCGCTTGCCGAAGCCTTTCGCAGGGTAAATGTTGAATTACGCGGCTGTCCGGAAACTATAGCCCTAGTTCCCTGGGCAGTACCGGTAACCGCGGAAGATTATGCAACTGAGTATAATGACTATATTCTAAATATCCGGATTGTTAGCGGGCTAGATGAAGCCTTACGCCATATTGCCGAGTTCAGCACCAAACATTCCGAATGCATCGTAACTGAAAATGCTGAACATGCTGCACGTTTCCTGCAGGAAGTAGACGCTGCTGCCGTTTATCATAATGCCTCTACACGTTTCACGGACGGCTTTGAATTCGGCTTCGGCGCCGAAATCGGGATCAGCACCCAGAAGCTGCATGCCCGCGGTCCGATGGGTCTGCCCGCACTCACCTCCTGCAAATATATAATCCGCGGCAACGGTCAAATTCGGGGATAACAGGCATACTTCCGCAGTTAATTTGCCGATGTCAATCCGCGGCAGTATGCTGAACAATACATTTAGGGGGAACTTATTGCATGTGTCAGCAACCGACTATTCCACTTATTAATGATAAAATCGTCTTCTATGGCGCCGGGTCGATGGCCGAAGCGATTGTGCGGGGTATGATTGCCCGCAGCGTAATTTCTTCTGAGAACATCACCATGCTTAACCGCAGCAGCAGCGAACGGCTGGCTGAGCTGCGAAGCCGTTACGGCGTAAAGGGCAGCAATGATCCCGGACATAAAGCGGAAATCCTGGCAAATGCTAATGTGATTGTCCTGGCGATGAAACCAAAGGATGCTGCTGAGGCACTTCGCGGCCTCGCTCCGCTGCTCTCACCTGGTCAGCTCATTGTCTCTGTTATCGCAGGCCTGACGATCCGTACAATTCAAGCCCTGCTCGGCACAACACAGCCAGTGGTACGCACGATGCCCAACACCTCGAGTACCATTGGACTTGGAGCGACCGGTATTGCCTTCTCCAAGGAGGTGGACGACTCTGGCCGCCGTCTGGCACTCAATATTTTTGAATCCGTCGGCATCACTTCCGTGATTGAAGAGGAACGGATGGAAATCCTGACCGGGATCTCCGGCAGCGGACCAGCATATATCTATTACATGATGGAAGCAATGACCGCCGCAGGCATCCGGGGCGGACTGACACCGGAGCAGAGCGCAGAGCTAACCGTGCAGAGCGTGCTGGGAGCAGCCCGTATGGTACAGCAGACAGGTGAAGAACCGGCTGCCCTGCGGAAAAAGGTTACCTCTCCAAACGGTGCAACGCAAGCCGCGATTGAAACCCTCGAAAAAGGTGATTTTTTCGAGACAGTCATTGCAGCAGTGAACAGCTGCGCTGAGCGCTCCCGTGAAATGGGCGCTGCTGTTGAGAAAGAACTGCTATAATCCTGCCCTTAACGATGTATAACCCGCACGTGCTCCTCAAAAGGATGCGCCTGCGGGTTTTTCATGGTGTTTCCTATTCAATCCGAATCACATAAACATACATCTGGTTATTAATCCTCCACCGAAAAAATAACCCTATTGCACTTGGATCAACCCAAGGCAATAGGGTTACTGCACATCAGCTATTCTTATCTTCCGCGGAAATTCTGTGAGTAGTTCTTCACGTCCTGGGCATTCTTTACCCGGTTGCGTGCCCATTCGAGCAAAATCCGGTCGATGTAACGGAAGTGTACCTTTCCTGCAAATACGGATTCTTTGAGCGCAAGCAGAATGAGCTCCTCCGGATAACGGTCCTGATCTACCCAGCCGGATATCGTCTCACATTCCATCGGTGACAGCGGACGGCCAAATTCCTTCTCGAAAATACTGAACAGGTTGCGGCTCTCCTCGGCTTCTCCGGGCGCTGCAGCAGCGGGATTGCCGGCATAACGTCCAGCTGTCCTGCTTGTCTGCGCATGACCGGCAGTCTTGCCTTGAGCAGCTTCCTGTGCAGCCTCCGCAAGATAAGCTCCAAGCTTGCTGTACAATCCTGTGAAATTGTACTGCTCATAATGAATATCCCTCAGCTCGTCATTATCTCCGTCGATGCTGATAAAACCTTCCTTCATCAGCTTCTGCAGCTCCCCGGCGATTACAGATATGCTCCGTCCGGTCACAGTTTGCAGTTCCTCCAGCGACGGGAATTCGATGCCTTCCACCTGCCGGAAAGACAGCAGGTGGATAAGCAGCATCGCTTCACTGCCGCTAAGATTCAGCTTCCGGTAATATTTTAAGAGTGCATAAGGAATGACGGCCATCCCGTTCTGAAGACCGAAAGCTGCGCCTTCACCCCAGGTATTCCATCCTTTGCCGTCCATACTCCAGCCCCCTTTGCGTTATTTACGGGTAGAGGCGGTACAAGGTACGCGGGAACGGTATCGTTTCACGCACATGATCCAAGCCGCAAATCCAGGCTACTGTACGCTCCAGTCCAAGACCGAAGCCGGAGTGAGGCACAGAACCGTAAGTCCGCAAATCCATGTACCATTTATAGGTATCCATTGATAGGTTATGTTCTTTGAAACGTTGCTCCAGCAGCGCAGGATCGTCGATACGCTGCGAGCCGCCGATAATCTCACCATAACCTTCAGGTGCAATCATGTCTGCGCAGAGTACAACCTCTGGGCGCTCAGGATGCGGCTTCATATAGAATGCCTTGAAGGAAGCCGGATAATGCGTAATGAACACCGGTTTGTCATTAGCTTCGGCAATTGCAGTTTCATGCGGTGCGCCGAAATCATCGCCCCAGGCAATTTCATGGCCATTCTCATTCAGGAACTTAATCGCATCATCATAAGTAATCCGCGGGAACGGTGCTTTGATGTTCTCCAGTTTGGAGATATCGCGGCCCACCGCTTCAAGCTCAGCGCGGCAGTTGGTTAATACGGATTGCACGATAAAGCTGATGAAGTCTTCCTGCACCTTGAGGCTTTCTTCGTGATCCGTGAAGGCCATTTCTGGCTCGATCATCCAGAACTCAATCAAGTGACGGCGGGTCTTCGATTTTTCCGCACGGAAAGTCGGCCCGAAAGAATACACCTTGCCCAGTGCCATCGCAGCAGCTTCCATGTACAGCTGGCCGCTCTGCGTCAGGTAGGCATCCTCATCAAAATACTTCGTATGGAACAGATTCGTGGTTCCTTCAGCCGAGGTTGGAGTCAAGATCGGAGGATCCACCTTCGTAAAGTCATTCTGATTGAAGAACTGCTGAATCGCACGGATGATCTCCGCACGGATAACGAGTACCGCACGCTGCTTCGCGGAACGCAGCCAGAGATGACGGTGATCCATTAGGAAGTCCACGCCATGCTCTTTCGGGGTAATCGGATAATTTTCGGTGAGATGCAAAACTTCTATTCCGGTAACAGTCATTTCATACCCGGATTGGCTGCGCGGTTCCTCACGGATAATGCCGGTAACATATAACGAGCTTTCCTGGGTGAGGCTTTTCGCATCGTCCCAGACCTGCTCAGGCACTTCCGATTTCACCACAACACCCTGGATATAGCCTGTACCATCCCGAAGCTGCAGGAATTGAATTTTACCGCTGGAGCGTTTGTTGTTTACCCAACAGCCGATAACAACACTTTCTCCGACATGCTCATTCACATTCTTGATAACACTCTTGTTAGCCATGCCTAAGATCTCTCCTCTAATTTAGCCGTTAACTCCTTGCACAAGGCGATAGGTATCGCGTGCAATGACAAGCTCTTCGTTTGTCGGAACCACTAGCACCTGTACCTTGGAATCAGCTGTAGAGATGCGGCGCGGATCGCCGGAACGAACCTTGTTGGCCTCAGCATCAAGCTCAATGCCAAGGAAAGTAAGATTATTCAGTACTTTTTCGCGCAGCAGCGATGCGTTCTCGCCGACACCTGCTGTGAAGACGATGATATCCACACCGTTCATAGCGGCTGCATAAGAACCGATATATTTGCGCAGACGGTATTCATACATTTCAAAAGCAAGCGTGGAGTTAGGCTCGCCCTTTTCCGCACCGTCAATAATATCACGCATGTCACTGCTCACACCGGAAATAGCCAAGAGACCGCTGTGCTTATTAAGCATGGAATTCACTTCGCCAACCGACAGCTCTTCCTTGTTCATTACATAAGGCACGATAGCCGGATCGAGGTCACCGCTGCGTGTACCCATCATCAAACCTTCAAGCGGGGTCATCCCCATCGAGGTATCAATGGATACTCCGCCTTGAACTGCTGTTACACTGGCGCCGTTACCGATATGACAGGTAATGATCTTCAAGTCCTCGAGCGGACGGTCCAGATATTCGGCTGCAGCTTTGCTGACGAAATCATGGGATGTGCCGTGTGCGCCGTAGCGGCGGACTTTGTATTTGTTGTATAGCACTCTTGGAATAGCGTACATATAAGCTTTTTCAGGCATAGTCTGGTGGAACGCAGTATCAAAAATAACAGCCTGCGGAACACCCGGCATATTGATTTCAGTAGCTGTAATCCCCATTACTGCAGCAGGATTGTGCAGCGGTGCAAGGTCAAACAGCTGGCGGATCTTCGATTTGGCATCTCCGTTCACCAAAGCGGATTCCTTGAAGAATTCCCCCCCGTGTACAACACGGTGGCCTACAGCATTGATTTCATCGATGGAGCTGATTACACCATGCTCACTGTCGGTCAGACACGCCAGTACTTTACGGATCGCTGTATTATGCTCCAGGATTTCACTGACTTCCGTCACATCCGGTTTACCGGTCGGTTTGTGGGTCAGAATGGACGAATCCATCCCGATACGTTCTACCAGACCTTTTGCCAGTACGGATTCATCCGTCATATTGTACAGCTGATATTTTAAAGAAGAACTACCCGAGTTGATTACTAGAACGTTCATATCCGGTCACCATCCTTGTCATACTTGAAGAAGCCTTCGCCCGATTTTGCACCCAATTGTCCTGCACGCACCATCTTCTTCAGAATAGTCGATGGACGATATTTCAGTTCACCGTATTCGCGGAACATGTTTTCAAGTGCGGCAAGCACGGAATCCAATCCGAAACGGTCAGCCATTTCAAGCGGTCCATGCTGGAATTGGTAACCAATGCGCATTGCATCATCGATATCCTCAGGAGAAGCAACCCCTTCTTGAAGCACATGCATAGCTTCGTTAATGAACAAGCAAATGAGGCGTGAGGATACAAATCCCGGGGATTCGTAAATCATTACGCCCTTTTTATCAACGATTTCATCAACAAAGGCTTTGGTATCTTCAAAGGTGCTGTCAGAAGTTTTCAGACCGCGCACGATTTCAACAAGGTCCACCTTAGCTACAGGATGTATAAAGTGCATGCCGATTACGCGTTCCGGATACATTGTAGAGCTGGCAAGCTCTGTCAAGCTGAGTGTCGACGTGTTGCTGGCCAGAATAATGTTGCTCGGACACACTGCATCCAGCTGATTGAATACTTTTTGCTTCGCATCCAGGTCTTCGGTAATGGTCTCAATAACCATATCACAAGAGCTGAGTTCCGCGAAATGTGTCACTTTTTGAATACGGCTCAGAATCAGTTTCTTCTCAGCCTGGGTAATTGCCCATTTCTCCAACTGTTTGTCGAGACTTGTCTCGATCATTCCGTAAGAGTAATCCAGTCTTTCCGCAGTTTTCTCCACCAGCAAAACATCCAGGCCCTTGGCTGCCAGCATTTCAGCAATCCCTTGACCCATGGTGCCACCGCCGATGACGCCGATTTTTTTAAAATTCATGTAAAAGTCTCCATCCTTTCAGGTATCTATACTTTTGTATTGTACCTTGTCTGTCGTAAAAAATATGTAGCCCGACATATAATAATATCTTAGCATGTCTGAAAAGTAAAAAAAAATAACCGGCATAAATAATTATGCCGGTAATCTCACACTGTCACGAAATTGACAACGAAATTGCTCTCCGGAGAGGACTTCCTCCTTCATTAATATATCCAAAGAGTAGTCAAACACATTTCGCTGTTTCTCCAGCAGGTCACGGGTGCGAATCATGAGCTCATCTAATATTTTACTATTTTCCTTCATTAATTCTTCCGTGGTAACCATTTCCAGGTTGGCAATGCCAAGCGAGGTAAGCCCGGATTTCATCATCGTCTCAACAATGTTGAGCGCCTGGTCGAAATCGCCGCGTGAGCCGGTACTGCGTCCGCCGTAATACATTTCCTCCGAGGCTGCCCCTCCAAGGGCAATCATAATCTGATGCTCCAAATAATCCTTGGTGTAAAGGTACTGCTCGGTCTGTGGATTATGACGCACATAACCCAATGCCTGTCCGCGCGGAGTCAGGGTAACCTGGCTGACACTTCCCGGACGCAGCAACTCTGCCATAATCGCATGGCCAAGCTCGTGGATCGCCACCCGCTGCTTTTCTTCCTGATTCGTCTCACGGTCTGTCTTTTCGCCCATCATCACCTTGTCGATGGCCAGTGAGAGATGCCGCTGCTCCACTTCGCTCAGGTTCTCACGCATCATGTAAATCGCGGCCTCATTCATCACGCTTTCCAGCTGGGCACCGGAGAACCCGTAGGCTTCCTCAGCAACCTTGTCCAGATTAACATCTGCATGCAGCGGCTTATTCTTGGCATGAAGATCGAGAATCGATCTGCGCCCCTTCTTGTCAGGCATATCGACCTGGATATGACGGTCAAAACGGCCTGGACGCAGCAGCGCGGAGTCAAGCATCTCCTTACGGTTCGTCGCAGCAACCAACAAGATACGCGGGGTGTCGTTGTTGTAGATCCCGTCCATTTCAGTCAGCAGCTGATTCAGCGTCTGATCATACTCCCGCTGCTGTCCGCCTTCACGCTTACCGCCGATTACATCAATTTCATCGATAAAAATAATTGCGCTTTGCTTGTTTTCTTTTAAGGCGCGGTTGCGGGCATCCTTAAACAAATCACGGATACGTCCGGCTCCGACACCCACGTACATTTCCACGAACTCACTGCCTGATGCCGCTACAAACACGGAATTGGTGTAATGCGCCGCCGCTTTGGCCATCAGCGTCTTCCCTGTTCCCGGAGGGCCGGTAAGCAGGATACCCTTCAACGGGCGAATCCCGAACTTGCTGATTTCCTCATGCCGGATCAGAAAATCCAGTGCTTCGCGCAGCTCCTGCTTCGCATTGTCCTGTCCGCCGATTTCTTCAAAGGTAAGCTTGGAAGGGCCGCTCTTCTTACGCTTCTTATCCCCGCCCGCATTTACGGTCAATCCGCCGCGCAGGTGGGCAATCAGCAGCAGTGCACCAATCATGCCTGCGGCAATAATCACCGGAAAAATATTGATACCGACAAACGCCATAAAAATCAGCAGCACCGGAACAAATCCGGTCAGAACCTCTTTCCAATACTTAGGCATTGTTCCACACTCCTATCGCTCCTGGAACCCGGGGTAAAATGATAAATTTGCTCTCTTTACCGTTTGTAAGGCTTACATATACGTTACTGTCATCAATTTCTGTCGTTGCAGTCACATCTTTATATTGCGAATATTCCGCGATAAGTCCATCCAGCTTGGCAGGGATAAGTGTATATTTACGGCTCTCCATCGCTTCAGCGACAGAGAACATCGCCTTGTCCCAATATTCGTCAAGCAGGGCGCTGGAGTGCTGATTTACATCAAGCTTCAGGGTGCGTCCGTCAATGGCGGAACTGCCCTCCGTGTTCACATACTGCACCAGCTCACGCAATTTCGTGCCGGGTGCAAGATCCAGTTTCAAAGTGACCTCTTTACGGTTAATAGTAATATGTGAATCGTTGACTCCTTCGTAGGATGATACAATCTTTTGGAGCGGCTCCTGCACAGCGAACTGGCGATAGGAATACCAGCCTCCAAAGAGCAGCGCAGCAGACAACAAAGACGTTAAAAGCACAGGCACAAGACGTAATTTCAAGAAACGTCCTCCTCTCAGATGTGGGGCTATAACTATATGAATGCAATAGATAGCGTGTCAAACAGGTTTCCGATTCTGACATGCTCTTTGGCATGTCTTAATACAAATAGTAGTATATCATATGTGTATATACGATTCCGAATAAAATTGTGAATATATTTAAAATTTTCGATACTAATTTCTGGGTGTTTTATTGCTCTTTGCCCCTATATCGACAAAAAAGACCTGAATGATTAGTTCATTCAGGTCTTTTTGCCGGATTGTTTGCAAATTTGCGAAAATATTATTCTAGCAAGATATTAATTTTACTAGTCACATAAACGGCGAAGTTCCGGCAGTCTGTGCTGTTCCTCATCATCGTATATATCAATCATATACATCATTGTCTATATCATGCATCATCAATACGCTTCATCAAAAAAAGAAAACGGCAGGTAAACAGTTACCTGTCCACCCGCCGCCTGCTTCTCCTACACTATCTCATTTGTTTGGAAGACTATAGCCCTCACCGATCGCCGTACCATCCGCGAACCGGTAGAACTGGTAATAATACCTGTTGTCCAGTTTGTAAAAAACCTGCCATGCGTATTCACCGTTAAACACACCCGGAAGAAGCCTCTTAATTGCTGCACCCGGTAGCTGAGCGGCTATAATAGCGCGGATTTGCTGCTCCGATGTCCCTTTTGACAGCTCTTCCGCATAGATATCGTTGGCGCCGCCAGCAGGTTTACCGTCAACTGTAAAACGGACCCAGACCATAAGCTTCGTCCCGGCACTGTTTTTCCCTGTAAGCACCCAGTAGACTGAATTTTCATCCCACACCGATTTCTGCGCTTTAGTGATCTCCGTCAGTCCGGCACGGGACTTAGCAACTTCCTTGGCTGCGTTCCGCTCATTCCACTGGTCCTTCATGATATAGGCATAGAACTGCCCGAGTCCGAACAAAAGGAGCAGCACCACGCCAATCCCCAGCGGAAGCCATTTTTTCCTTTTCCTCAAAGTGCAGCTCCCTTTCCTTAAAATAACAACCTGAAATTACCGTTTGAGCAGGCTTTCAAAGGTTTCCTGCGCCTTACGGCGGATTTCTTCCTCATCCAGCGTCAGACACCGGCCGTGCTTTACAACCTGCCGGCCGTTAATCCAGACATGCTCAACATCCTTGGCACTTGCCGAATATACGGCGTGGGAGAGCAGATCAGAATGCGGCAGCAAATGAGGCTGGTCAATATCAATAGCAATAAAATCAGCCTTCATACCTGCGGCAAGGCGCCCGACATTGTTCAGATAGATCGAGGCAGCGCCGTATTCTGTCGCCATCAGCAGTGCTTCCGGAGCCGGTACTGCAGTCGGATCTCCGCTTACACCCTTATGGATCAGCGCTGCAAGCCGCATTTCCTCGAACATATCCAGGTTGTTATTACTGGCTGCTCCGTCAGTTCCGAGCGAGACCTTCACTCCGGCTCTCAGCAATTCAGGTACACGGGCAACTCCGCTCGCGAGCTTCAGGTTACTGCCCGGATTATGGGATACGCCAACCTTATAACGGGCCAGAATCTCAATTTCTTCATCATTCAAATGTACACCATGGGCAATCAGGGACGGTCTGGTGAACATACCGAGCTTCTCCAGATGAGCCACCGGGCGCAGGCCGTAATCGGCCACATTTTGCTCTACCTCATGGCGCGTTTCGGACATATGCGTGTGCATCGGCAAATCCAGATCATGGGCTGCCTGCACAAATTTCATGAAAAATTCGGGCGGACAAGTGTACGGAGCGTGAGGCGAGAGCATTGCCGTAATCCGGCCGTCTGCCTTGCCGTGCCAGTTCCGGGCGAACTCTACGGCTTCGGCAAGCTTCTGGTTCTGCACATCCTCCGGGCATAGACCGATCGCACCGCGCATGAGCACCGCACGGATGCCGGACTGCTCTGTCACCTCTGCAACACGGTCCATATGATCGTACATATCCAGGAAGGTCGTTGTGCCGCCCTTCAGCATCTCGAGAACAGACAAGGCAGTCCCCCAGTATACATCGTCTCCGGTGAATTTCGCTTCCATCGGCCACATTTTTTCCTGCAGCCAGCTCTGAAGCACCATATCATCACCATAGCCGCGCAGAAGCGACATCGCTGCATGGCCATGAGTATTAATCAGACCCGGCATAAACAGCAGGCGGCTGCCGTCAACGGTCAGGACACCCTCTTCAAAGGCGGGCTTGTCTTCCCCTATGTATGTGATCAGGTCATTTTCTATGGTCATATAACCGCTCAGGACGGGTTGCACCGAACCAGGTACGAGGAAGCGTCCATTTTCGATTACTGTCTTATTCCTGCTCATCCGAATGTTCTTCCTTTCCATCATGCAAATAATAGGCCAGACTCTGGAGGTCGGTTGTAAAATCGGCTGCATGAATGCGAATTGTTGGCGGGGTTTTTAAAATTACCGGTGCAAAATTCAGGATCGCTTCGATCCCTGATTCCACCAGAATATCAGCTACATTCTGAGCTTCGTTGTCCGGAACGGTGATGATCCCAATCCGGATCCCCTGATCACGAATCGTCTGGCCCAGCTCTTCCATCGGCTGAACAGTCAGGGAGTTGATCTTCTGTCCCACTTTAGGCGCATAAGAATCAAAGACAGCCGTAATTTTCATCGTATCCTTCAAATAGGCGTTATAGTTGGACAAGGCGTGACCGAGGTTACCGGCACCGACCAGAGCCACGTTGATCTGCTGGTCAAGCTTGAGGATGTGGCGGATTTTCTCGATCAGGTAGGATACATCATATCCAATGCCCTTTCTGCCAAAATCACCGAAATAGGCCAGATCCTTACGGATCTGAGCCGGGTTGAGATCCAGCTTCTGCCCTAGCTCCTGAGAGGAAACTGTGGCGATTTCACGTTTCTGGAGATCGTTCAGAAAACGCAGGTACACAGGGAGCCTGCGGACAACAGCCTCCGATATTTTATCCGATTTCATGTTTTCTCCTCCTAAAATAAAAATCACACTAATGCATAGCTTATGAATCCGCGAGGCGCGTTCCAGCAGCATAACCGGGAACGCGCATGCGGAGTTTAGAACATTTATGGTCAAACTATCAGAACAAAACAGTACAAGATAATTGCAATTTCCGGTTGCTGAAGGAGGTCACTGAATGTTGGACTCATTGCCGCCTTCAAGCCATTCTTCAATTCTCGGAACCATCTGATCTGTCAGCATATGCTCCATTTTGGGACCGGGAAGAGAATACAGGAAATACTTCCCGTAATAGGCTTCGATGACCCTGGTATCATATACAATGACAATTCCCCGATCCTGAGCCGTCCGAACCAGCCGGCCAAACCCCTGCTTGAAGCGGATAACCGCCTGCGGAACAGACAGCTTCATGAAAGGATTCTTCTTCTGAGCCTGTAGCAGCTCGGACTTCGCCTCTGCGAGCGGATGGTTGGGCGGCTGAAACGGAAGTCTGACGATCGCCAGGCAAGTCAGTGCCTCTCCGGGTATATCAACACCTTCCCAGAAGCTGCTGGTCCCGAGCAGCACCGAAGCCGAGCTGTCCTGGAACCGCCGGATCAGCTTGCTGCGGCTGCCTCCCTCCACCCCTTGGCCAAGGACCGTAATATCCTCAGATGCCAGTGCTTCCTTAAGCGGGTCATATACCTGACGCAGCATCTTATAAGAGGTGAACAGCACAAGCATACGGCCTTTGGTTGCGACCGCCGTTTCCGCCAGTGAATGCACCAGCTTATCCACAAAGCGGGCATCCCCCACACTGCCCTTGACGCTGGGGAAATCACGCGGAATAACAAGCAGCGCCTGTTCGCGGTATTTGAACGGTGAAGGCAGCAGTGCTGTCATCAGACGGTCCTGTTCGGCGGCCTCGCTAAGTCCAAGATTATCGATCATGAACTGGAAGGATTTATCCACGGAAAGTGTCGCTGATGTCAGCACAATACTCTTCTTCTTGTCGAAGAACAGCTCCTTAAGCTGTGTGCTGACATCAACCGGAACGGCATACAGCTGCAGCGATTTGCCGCGGTAGTTGCCGCTACCCTCCATCCAATAAACGATGTTCTCGTCATTTAAACCCATGAAGAAACGGATCTGTTCACGGATTGAGGCTAGATCCTTAAACAAGCCGCCAATATCAGTCACCAGACTGTCCGATGAGGACTGGCTTTCTGTATCACGCATCTCGCTGAGCATTTTGTCGCCTCTGCGGATAATATCGCTAAGGCTTAAATTCAGCGTATTTTCTAATGCAGCCAGCTCATCCCAGTCCTTCGGCTTCTTACCGGGATGAAGGCGTGTCACCAGCTGCCCGGCCTCACCCGCTGCTGCGTCACTTCGTTCAGGCAGGAGGCCAAACAGCTTGTCGCTGAGTGCATCCCAGGTTTCCTTAACCGTCAGCAGATCGGGATAGATCCTGTCGATCACACCGCTCCACTCGGAAGCCTCTTCGCTGCCGGAGGATTGGAGAGTCTGGCGCAGCGCCGGCAGCTGTCCGTTACGGCTGTCTTTATACAGCCGCGTCAGGGTGTGGGCTACCGTGAAATACTTCATCTGCATGCCAAGATGCTTGCCGGCCACATCCTCCAGATGATGAGCTTCATCAATCACAAGATGTTCGTAAGCAGGAAGCAGCTGATGCCCGGCCTTCACATCGGCGAACAGTTTGGAATGATTAGTAACGACCACA
Source organism: Paenibacillus tianjinensis (assembly GCF_017086365.1). Classification (NCBI taxonomy): domain Bacteria; kingdom Bacillati; phylum Bacillota; class Bacilli; order Caryophanales; family Paenibacillaceae; genus Paenibacillus; species Paenibacillus tianjinensis. The sequence continues at coordinate 3,946,207 of NZ_CP070969.1, forward strand.
TCAGCAATGCCGGCCTCATGCTTGGCCCGGTGATAATAGCATTTGCGGAACCATGGGCAGGCGCGGCCCAGACAGGAGTCAGTATCACTCGCCACAGTCTCCCAAAAGTCGCCGCCCCGGCCGTTCAAGTTCAGCTCCTCGTCATCACCAGATTGGGTCTGGGTCAGCCACACAATCATTTGTGCCGCGGTGAGGGCTTCTTCTCTGGGACTAACAAAGTCTTTTTTATTAATTCTGTGTTCAAACTTGCGCAGGCATAAATAATGCCCTCTTCCCTTAAAGATCGCAGCTTTGAACGGAAACGGCACTACGCTCGTGAGCAGGGGGATGTCGCGCTCCCGCAGCTGATCCTGAAGATTGATGGTATGGGTGCTGACCATTACCTTCTGGTCAGTGCGCACGCTCTGATAGATTGCCGGCAAAAGGTAGCCCAGCGATTTACCGGTACCGGTGCCCGCCTCAATCAGCAGATGCTTCTCCTCCTGAAGAGCGGTCTTCACCTCGCCGATCATAATCTCTTGGGCTTCCCGGCTTTCATATTGCGGCAAGGTATCTTTAAGGCGTTTGGTTACTTCAGCCATATAGTCTTCAAAGGATATATTCTCCAAAGGATTGCTGGTACCTTCTTCCCGCGGCGGGACAAGCTCAGTCCAGTCCCCTACAGCCAGTGCCAGCTGACGGTGAAAGGTCAGCTCGCCTTCCGGCTGAAAGGTCTCCATTTCCCGTTCCCGCAAAAGGCCGTCAAAATACCAGGCGAGATCACTGTCTTCTTCAGCAAACAGCTCAGTCAGCCGCTGGATAGTCAGCAGAGGCAGGCTGTATAGCTCTTCCAGACATTGAAGCAGCACCAGGGCTGTTGCCAGCGCATCACTGTCCGCCTGATGCGGACGTTCATGAGTAAGCCCGAAATGAGCGCTTACCGCTCCAAGCTGGTAGGTCGTCAGTGACGGAAAGCAAATTTTGAGAAAATCAATCGTATCGAGAATTCTTCCCTGAAACGGCAAATAGCCGCAGCGGTCCAAAGCACTCTGTAAAAAATGAAAATCAAAAGCGACATTATGTCCAACAAGCACAACATCATCCAAAAGCGGGACAAGCTCCATCATCATTTCGTCCAGCTCCGGGGCATTCGCTACATCCTCATCGGTTATGCCGGTCAAGCCCGTAATAAAAGGTGGAATCGGCGTTCCGGGCTTGACATAGGAACCATACACCCGGGAGATGGACCGGTCTTCTTCTATAATGGCAAGGCCAACCTGGATGATCTCACCCACGGATTGGGTTCCCGTAGTTTCAAAATCAAGCACGGCAAATTTCATTATAAGTTCTATTCCCTTTCACTTGAGACTCCTTATCAGCATAACAGAAGTTACGTAAAAAGGCGATGCAAGCCGCTTGTTCAAGTGGGTGCATCGCCTAAATGAATGGCTATAATTACAACAGCGAAACAAGCTGATTCCCAAAATGAAGCTTCCCGCCCCGTTTGCGGCAAACCTCCAGATTGACACTCGGCTCCGGTAAAGCGGGATCATGCAGCAAAGAAAGACTAAACAATTCACTTGCTTCCTTGAAGCGCTCCTGCGAGGCTCTGATGCAGCCTAGAGCATTATAGATCATTGCTTTCAGCTTGCTCTCGCGGATCAGCGCCAGCATATGGTTCAGATGGCCCCAGGCCGTCTCTCCGTCACCCTCCTGCAAGTAGGCCATGGCCAGATACAGGCGAGCTGCCAGACTGTCCGGATGCTGCTGAATCACTTCCTTGAACTGCTCAATACATTTGCCGTACATCAGCAGCTTATAATACCCCTGTCCCCGGACAAAAGAGTCCATGGCAAGCTCGGGAGCTTCGTGCGGCACCACTTCCTCCGGCTGAACCGGAAAATCGGACTGCTCCCGGAATTGGCTTAATTTCTCGGCAAAGGCCAGCCATTCGTCCATCACTTCATCGCTAAGCCTGTGAAGCATATTGTACTTGCATAACAGATCATTCCGGTGCGCGCCTTCCGCAGAAGGATAGTCCGTGACAATCTCCTGGAGCATCTTGTTCATCTCAGCAAATAAATGTTGAAACATCGGGACATCCCCCTTTACTGAAAATGAAATCAGCCTAAGCTTGCCTGCCTTCATTTTTCGCAAAGTACGGGGACTTCATCCCTGCCATTGATTACATGGCTCAAAAACAGCTGGTTAAGCGATGGTTGCGTGCACTTCATGATCTACCAGCTTCACCGGCTTGTTGCCGGCATCCACAAACACTACAGTCGGCTTATGTCCGGCCAGCTCCTCGGATGACAACATGGCGTAGGAAATAATAATGACAGTATCTCCGGGCTGCACAAGACGGGCGGCCGCCCCGTTGAGACAAATCACTCCGCTGCCCCGCGGTCCCGGAATGACGTAGGTTTCCAGACGCGAGCCGTTGTTGTTGTCCACAATTTGCACCTTTTCGTTCTCAAGCAGGTCGGCGGCTTCCATCAGGTCCTCATCAATGGTAATGCTGCCCACATAATTCAGATTAGCTTCGGTTACCGTGGCACGGTGAATTTTGGATTTCATCATATGTCTAAACAAGAGCGTGAGCCTCCTTAGGGATAAATACATTGTTATCAATCAGGCGGGTTCTGCCGAACTTCACAGCGAGTGCCATGATGACCTCACCGTCCGCATCCGTTAAGAGTGAGCTACCGTCCAGTGGCTCCAGATCCGGGAAGGTCAGGATTTCCGCATAATCGATCACGGCAAGCGGAGAAGAGGAGATCACCGAGACAAGCAGGTTCCGCGCTTCGTCTACGGTACGGACTTCGCCTTCCTCCATGGCCTTGCGGACGCTCTGGAGTGAGCGGGACAGCACTAGTGCCTGACTGCGCTCTTGCGCCGACAGGTAGACGTTGCGCGAGCTGAGCGCGAGACCGTCATTCTCCCGGACAATCGGACAGGCGATAATTTCCACATTCATATTCAGGTCAGAAACCATCCGGCGCAGTACAGCCACCTGCTGGGCATCCTTAAGACCGAAGAAAGCATAGTCCGGCTGCACGATGTTGAACAGCTTGCTGACAACCGTGGTTACGCCGTCGAAATGGCCCGGACGGGAAGCACCGCAGAGCTGGGTAGTCAGCGAGGATACCGACACCTTCGTGCGGATCGGCTGCGGATACATTTCTTCCACACTTGGAATAAATACAATATCCGCCCCTTCGCGTTCCGCAAGCTCCAAATCCCGGGCTTCATCGCGCGGATAAGAGGCAAAATCCTCATTGGGTCCAAATTGCAGCGGATTGACAAAAATGCTCATTACAACCGTGCTGCTCATTTCCCCTGCCCGCCTCAGCAGACTGGCATGTCCTTCATGAAGATATCCCATGGTTGGCACAAAACCGATGGGAGTATGCCCTCCTTGACGCATATATTCAAGCGCTTCACGCAATTGTGCTACTGTTCTGACTACTCTCATCTTATTTCGCTCCTTTTCCGGAGGCGCCGTATAAAGACTCCAATACATGCTCATCCGCATTAAAAATATGATTCTCGGCAGGGAAGGAACGCTCCTTCACTTCTTTAACGTAGGTGCTGATTCCTTCACGGATTAGGCTTCCCACATCGGCATAGGTTTTGACGAACCGTTTCTCCCGGTAGGGTGAGGTATACCGGAGTATATCATGGAATACCAGCACCTGACCGTCGCAATACCGGCCTGCACCGATGCCGATCGTCGGAATGCTGAGCGCCTTCGTAATGGCTTCCGCCACCTCTTCGGTTACCAGCTCCAGCACAATCCCGAATGCCCCGGCCGCTTCAAGCGCTTTGGCCTCGTTTATCAGCCTCCGGGCATCCTCCGGATCTTTACCTTGGATCCGGTAGCCGCCGATCATGTTGACAGACTGCGGAGTAAGACCAATATGTCCAAGCACAGGCACACCGGCCTTCACCACAGCAGAGACCGTATCACAAATTTCCAGCCCGCCTTCCATCTTGACGGCTTGCGCCCGGCCTTCCTGCATCAGCCGGCGCACACCGCGCAGGGTCTCATCAACGCTGCCGTGGTAAGTCATAAAAGGCATATCCGTTACAATAAAGGTATCCGGTGCCCCCCGGACGACTGAACGTGTATGGTACACCATATCGTCTATCGTTACCGGCAGGGTAGTATCGTAGCCAAGGACCACATTCCCTAAAGAATCTCCGACCAGGATCAGATCAATCCCTGCCTCTTCAGCTAAACGTGCCGACGGATAGTCATAAGCGGTCAGCATGCTCAGGGGCACACCGTCCGCTTTCATTTTTTTCATTTTCACAATATTAGTAGCGTGTTTTTCAGCCATTCGCTCCCGTTCCCCTTTTCGCAGTTAAATTACGCGTAAACGCGCAAACAAAAAAACCCTTTAGCATAGTCCGCTAAAAAGGTCCGATGGGCAAAAAAGAGTCACTCGCGATCGTCCCTTCTGTCTCGGTCCTTACGGCTCAGAGCAGAATCCAACGTAACCGTCTAGTACAGTTATGAAGGTGTATCCCATAGCAATTTCTGAAGTACCAAAAAAAATTCCGGAGTACAGTTCGTCATAACGATACCGTCTCTGTCCATAGTATAGCAAATTCAGCCGTCAATTACACCACAAAAATGTGACAAGGGATGGAACCCTTGTCACTTCAGATCATTTCTATTTCACCGGACAATATGCTGATGATCTTCCCGGAGGCGTCCTGCAGCAGTAAACCGCCGTTCTCATCCAGACCGATCGCAGTTCCTTCGCTGCGCCCCTGAGGCGTGCTGAACGAGATTTGGCGGCCCAGCGTCACCGACATGGCTTCCCAGAGATCCTTAACCGGCTTAAAGCCCTGCTCTATGTAAAGCGTATATAAATATTCCAGCTCTGTCAGCACAGCTTCTGTAAGCCGGGTTCGGTCAACAGGAATCCCCCCTCCTTCGATCAGCAGCGAGGTGCCGACTCCCTGCAGGTAGTCCGGATAATCTTCCTTGGTCAGGTTAGCAGAAATACCGATGCCCGCGATAGCATAATGCAAGCCGCCTTCCCTTAGAGATGATTCCAGTAAAATCCCGCAGAGTTTGCGCCCGCCGGCCAGCAAATCGTTCGGCCATTTGATTCCGGCTGGCACACCGGTAACTTCACGAATGGCCCTGCACACTGCTACTCCGGCAAGCAGCGTAAGCTGCGGCGTCAGGGACAGCGGCAGGTCAGGGCGGAGCACGACGCTCATCCAGATGCCTTTTCCGGCTGGCGAGTGCCATTTCCTGCCCATCCGCCCGCGGCCGCCAGTCTGTTCTTCAGCCCGGATCGCCGTTCCTTCGGGCGCCCCCTTCTCGGCCAACTTCTTCGCTTCCTCCTGGGTAGACACCACTGTCTCCAGCAGCTGAATATTGTCTTTCCAGCCGGAAACGAAATGCTCACGGTTCAGCCGCGTCAGGTGCTGGGTGTCATCGCTTTTCATTTATATCCATCCTTTTTTGCTTCCTGCAGCAATAATTGTTTGTCGTTAGGAATATCTCCGGCTGCTACAGCATGCAGCAGCCGCTGCAGCAGCTCCCCCAGCCATGGCCCGGGACGTTTGTCCAGGGCTGCAGACAGCTCTTTTCCTGTCACTGCCAGCTCCGCCAGCGAGCTGAGCGGCATGCCTGCCATCCAGGAGCGCAGGCGGCTAGGCGGGATGTGTAGCGGCGCAGCCGCACCGGGTGCGTCCGGGACAGGCGCTTGTGTCCATTGTGAAGCAGACGCGACTGATGCGGACTTATCATGCCGCTGCACGATTGAATCCGGGGTCGGCTGCCGGAAAAGCACATCGGGCTCACCGGCTGTGCCCGAGCCGGACTGACTGCCCGGCGGCTGCGCGCCGCCCAGCGTAACGCAGGCGGCCTGCGGCACCGCCTCCAGCAGCGTCAGCCACCCTTCGGCGGCTTCCGTGCCAAGGGCCAGCACAGCGGCGATCCAGCGCCGCCGCAGTGCCTCTTCCGCGCCGGTTCCCACCGGCGCAGAGGCCAGTGCCGCGTCCCATGCTTCGCGGACGCGCAGTACCCGGGCGACGGCGCTGCGCGTCGCCCCCGGGAACGTCCATGCCCGCAGCAGCTCATCGGCCGAAGCGGCCGACTGCCCCAGGGCATGGAGCAGCAGCGCCCACCGCAGGCGGGCGCTCTGCAGTTCCCCGATCCCGGGCAGGATGGCGGCGGCTGCCGTCAATTCGCTGCCGGTCCAGGGGAACGGGGCTTTGCCGCGCGGCAGCAGGCCGCTGCGCGCGAGCAAGCCGAGGCCGCGCCAGGGATGCGGCCCCTCGATGATGCGCTCCGTCTCACTGCGGACGCGCTCCACGGCAATATGCGCCAGCTTGTCCCGCTGGCGCAGCAGCCCCCGCCAGGTGTTCTTGGCGACGGCAAAGTCCAGCACCGACGCGAAGCGGATGCAGCGCAGCATGCGCAGCGCGTCCTCGTCGAAGCGCTCTTCCGCTAGGCCTACGCAGCGGATCAACTGGGCGCTTAAATCACGCGCCCCCCCAAAAGGGTCTACGAGCACACCGTCAAGCCCGCAGCAAATGGCATTGATCGTGAAATCGCGCCGCCGCAGATCCTCTTTAACATCGCTTACAAAAAAGACGTGCTCCGGACGGCGGTGATCGGCATAGCCGCTTTCCGTCCGGTACGTCGTCACTTCAAAGCTGTAGCCATCCTGTAATACCGTAACCGTCCCGTGCGCTAGTCCCGTTGGGATACAGCGGGTGAATAGGGCCATAACCTCCTCCGGCAGCGCGGAGGTCGTCAGATCCATATCATGCACCGGCCGGCCCAGGAGCTCATCACGGATGCAGCCCCCGACATAATAGGCTTCACGGCCGCTCTGAAGCAGGCCTGCTATCACCTTGCCGGCTGCTTCCGCCATACCGGATGGTGCCATTGTCCATTCCATGAAGCTCTCCTTACCCCCGGATGGTATCCATTCCGAGCACCTTGCGCCCTAGCACACGGTAGTAAATATCCTCATACTGATTTGTAATGCTGTCTCGGCTGAAATCATTGCATGATCTCTCCAGACACGCCTTTCTGAACTGTTCGGTCATCCACTCGTCCGACAGCAGCTTCACCGCATATTTTGCCATAGCGGTTGTGTCTCCGATCGGCGCCAGGAAGCCGGTTTTGCCGTGCTGAATCAGCTCCGGTATACCGCCAGCCTGGGAACCGATTGTCGGAACGCCGCAAGCCATCGCTTCCAGCGCTACCAGACCGAAGCTCTCTTTCTCCGAAGGCAGCAGGAGCAGATCCGCCAGGGAGATGACCTGGGCAATTTCATCCTGCTTACCCAGGAAGCGGACTTTGTGCTCCAGACCCATTTCATTGATTTTAGCTTGAATCTTCGGCAGCTCAGGACCTTCACCTACAAGCAGCAGCTTCGCAGGAATCTCCTTGCTCACCTTGGCAAAAACATCAACAACATCACTAACCCGTTTGACCGGACGGAAATTGCTGATATGCATCAGTATCTTCTCATCCGGATTGGCAAAATCGCCGCGGAGATCGGTAACGTCACGAGGGTAATACACACGCTTGTCGACAAAGTTATAGGTCAGATCAATATCACGGGTAATATCCAGCACGCGCCGGGTTTCCTTGATCAGATCCTGAGAGACAGCCGTAACCGCATCACTTTCATTGATGCCGAGGCGGATCAGGTCCTTAAGCGATTCATCCTGGCCCAGTACGGTAATATCCGTCCCGTGCAGGGTTGTGACTACCTTGATGTCATTGCCAAGCATCTGCTTGGCCAGGAACGCGCACACGGCATGAGGCACCGCATAATGAACATGGAACAAATCGAGCCCCTGCATCTTGGCTACCTGTGCCATCTTGGTTGCAAGCGCCAGATCATAAGGAGGGTATCGGAAGACATAGTAATCGTTAACCTCAACCTCGTGGTAGAATATATTTTTCTGAAACGTTCCAAGCCGGAACGGGATACTGTGTGTAATAAAATGGACTTCATGGCCCTTTTCAGCCAGAAGCTTCCCCAGTTCAGTTGCCACTACCCCCGAGCCGCCAAGAGACGGATAACAGGTGATGCCTATTTTTAGCCGGTCCATAGCTCCGTCCCCTTCGTTAACTTATCTCTTACTTCAAGTAATGATATGAGTTTATTATAGTTGCTTCTCAGGAGGAAATAAAGTTTGTTTCTAATGGCCCCCGCTTATAAATAGATCAACGGCATGGGGAACCTTCGCTGCGAACCCTTCAGCAAAGGGAATCAGCCTCCGCTGTCCGAGCAGCATATCCCTTGAGCGGACACGTTCGATATAGCCTTCGTTGAGCGGTGTCGATACCACATCTTCACCCGGGATCTTCTCGAATTGGGAACGGTAGCAGGACAACGCCTGCTCCTTTAAACCATATTGCTGAGTTACATCTACTATAAGGTCGGTACGGCCCAGGTCATTAATAAAGTAAAAATAGAGCAGCGGTGCAGGTATGGCCGGCTTGTCCGGCATATATTTGCGCAGCTTCGAATTGAATACAGCTTCCTCCACCAGCTTACTGCAGGCGATATGGTCAGGATGACGGTCTTCCCAGTAAGGGGCAAACACAATGGCCGGGGCAAATTCCCGGATTTCTGCAGTCACTGCAGCCAGATGCTCCTCTGTCAGGTACAGGCCGCGGTCCGGCAATCCGAGATTGGTACGTACGGATGCCCCTAGCACTTCAGCGGCCTGCTGAGCCTCCTGCTTGCGGCGTTCCACGGTTCCGTTCGAGGACATTTCCGCTGCAGTCAAATCGCACAGGCCTACCTTCAGACCGGCAGCAGTATGCTTGGCAATGGTTCCCGCCATCCCGATCTCAGCATCATCTGCATGAGCCCCGAATACAAGAATGTCCAGTTTCATTATTCATCCACACCCGGCTTGTATTTATGTACCAGCTCCCGCCATCCGAAATCGCCGCGGTCGATCGCCTTTACCAGAATTTCAGCTGTAGCGATATTGGTCGCTACCGGAATACCGTACACATCGCACAAACGGAGCAGTGCCGTGATATCCGGCTCATGCGGCTGTGCCATTAGCGGATCACGCAGGAAGATAATCAGATCCAGCTCATCCTGAGCCACCAGCGAACCGATCTGCTGGTCTCCGCCGAGCGGTCCAGACATGAAACGGTGAATTTTAAGCTGGGTTACATCCATAATCCGCTGGCCCGTAGTTCCTGTTGAATACAATTCCAGCCCGGTAAAAACATTCTCATAAGCGGTAACGAAATTGACCATCTCTTCTTTTTTCCGGTCATGTGCAATAAAGGCAATCTTCAACATGATGAGTTCTCCCCTGTCTATTCAATAAAATGCTCAAAGCCATAGATCAAGCCTGTGTATTCCATCACTTTCTGGATACCCATTTTGACCCCTGGCATGTAACCTGCCCGCTCGTATGAATCATGGCGGATTTTTAGCGATTGTCCAAAACCGCCGAATACTACTTCCTCCTGGGCAAATACGCCGGGAAGACGGACGCTGTGAATCCGGAAGCCGTTATATAAACCCCCGCGCGCCCCCTCGATAATCTCCTCTTCCTGCGGATTACCCTGGCGGAGCTCCTGCCGGGCTTCAGAGATCATCTCAGCCGTTTTGATCGCTGTACCTGACGGGGCATCCAGCTTCTGATCACCATGATACTCGATAATTTCCAGATGCGGGAAATACTTAGCCGCTTGTGCGGCGAATTTCATCAGCAGAATCGCACCAATGGAGAAGTTCGGGGCAATGAGCCCGCCGATTCCCTGCTCCTGACATTGCTTGTCCAGCTCGGCAATCTGCTCCGGGGTGAACCCGGTCGTCCCTATGACCGGACGCACCCCGTATTTGATTGCAAGCGAAGTGTTGGCATAAGCCGATTGCGGAATTGTAAAATCAACAAGCACATCTCCGCGGCTTCCTGCCAAGGCAGCTTCCAGATCCGAAGTAACTGTTATTCCGCACTCCTCTAATCCTACCATGCGGCCTGCATCTGTTTCGCCTGCTGAACGGTCTACCGCCGCCGCAAGTTCCAGTTCTTCATCCTGCAGTACCAGCTTAACAACCTCTTTACCCATTCTGCCTCCTGCTCCGGAGACAATCACTCTGATCTTGTCGCTCACCTTTATTTCCTCCTCGCTTTCACTGGTTCCATCATTAGTGGATATATTTTTGCAATGATCTTTGCAGGTCTTTCATAAGCTGCCGGAGACCGGAGTCATCCGGGTGGAGGGCAATAACCTCTTTCATCGCGGCAATCGCCTGTACATGCTCATTCATCCGGCTATGCGCAATCGCAAGCCAGACATAGGCGTCCCCATACAGAGGATCTAGTGAAATCGCTTCTTTCAGGAGTGTGACCGGCCGATATGGATTAAGCGTCCCTCCTGCTTCATCCTCCAGCAGACGTTTAGCCTCCTGAACAAGCTTAAGGGCCTGCAAATGCTGGAGATGCAAATGGTATTCCGGCTTGCCGCTATCCAGCTTCACCGCTGCGAGCGCATGCTCCAGCGCCTTATCCATCATCCCGCTGCGTGCATAGGTAATCGAACACCGGTATCTTACCTCGGCGTCGTCCGGGCTGGCTGATATCGCAGCTTCAAAATATTGAATTGCCTCTTCAAAGTCGCTGCGTAAAATAGACCGGTATGCCGCATTGACATAATCGTTATGATTCATATACTCACCATCCTGACGGCTAAATCCCGTTCGTTTGGTACAGCATATGTTATAGAGGCCTAATCGGTGTTTTTAAGTGTCCACCGTCCGGCGTCACGGGTATTGAACTTGTGCATCACTTTATTATGGGCTTCCGTCAGGTCAATGCCCAGAGAATTGGCGAAGCATACGGTTATGAACAGAATATCACCGAGTTCAAGTTCAATAGAATTGTCCGCCTCGTCTGCCTTTTTAGGCTTTTCGCCGAACTGATGGTTCACTTCGCGGGCCAGCTCACCCACTTCTTCCGACATACGGGCCAGCATTGACAACGGGCTGAAGTAACCTTCCTTAAACTGTGAGATATAAGCATCGACTTCGCGCTGTATCTCACTAAGACTTTTATCCATAATTTGTTGCTTCGCCCCCCTATAAATTCTTGCCTTCTGTTTGCCCCTATGTTATCGTAAAGACGTTTTGAAGACAAATCTTTTTTACATTTGCAGCTCTACACCATGAGAAAAATGCTTGTATAAAATGCCCGTCAGAGGGCTTAGGCGAGGGATTATATGAAATCATTAAATGCAATGAATATCGGCAAAACAGTAGCGCCTATCATGCTGGGTGCGGCAATATATGCGTTCGGGCTCCTGTACTTTATCGTCCCCAATCAGCTGATGGAGGGAGGAGTAACTGGGATTACCATCCTGCTGAACTATGCCTTTGATATTCCGATCTTCCTGACTACGCTGCTGCTGAATCTTCCGCTGTTCCTTCTGGGCTGGAAAGTGCTTGGTTCACATCAGATTGTCTATACCGGTGTCGGTATTGGGGCATTGTCTTTTTTCCTGTGGGTTTTTGAACGGCTGATTGCCGCAGGCTGGCTGGTGCCCTTCAGCACCGAGCACGATTTTATTCTCGCTTCATTATATGCCGGGGTCACACTTGGCCTTGGACTCGGTATCGTCTTCCGGTACGGCGGGACCACTGGCGGCGTTGACATCGTGGCCCGGATTCTCGGGCGCAAATTCGGCTGGAGCATGGGCCAGATTATCTTAGCTGTCGACGTTATCATTATCGGCGCATCATTGCTCTACATACCCCGTGAAAAAATATTGTATACCCTTGTAGCCGTATTCATCTCTTCACGTGTGATTGATTTCATCCAAGAAGGCGCTTATGCCGCCAAGGCTTTCACAATCATCAGCGACGATGCTCCACAAATCGCGGACCTGATCACTGCCGAAATGGAGCGCGGTGTGACGCTGATCCCGGCCATCGGCGCGTATTCGAAGCAAGCCAAGCATATGGTCTACTGTGTTGTTTCCCGCCAGGAAATCCGCCGGCTCAGCCAATTAGTGAAGTCTATTGATCCTACGGCATTTGTAATTATCAGCGATGTTCACGATGTCATGGGCGAAGGCTTCCGGGAATCATGACTACATAATTTAACTTTAACTGTATTTCATACAGCTAAATCCCGGATCTCCAGGGCTTTCAGTCGCCTAATTGCATTTTGTACAGTTTGATAACAGCCATCTGAATAAAATCGTACGATCCGCCAATTTTAACTGTACAGAGTGCAGCTATTTCTTAAAAAATCACTTCAGGGCTCCATTTAACTGCAGCAAATACAGTTACGCAGGCTGCGTTTCTGGTAGATTGAAACATTACCGGATGAATCTCCAAATTGATACTTTTTCATTATATAGATTGGGCTTGAATCCGTGGAAATTTATAACCTTTTGATCCTAATCCAATTGCAGTCTCCAATAATCAGCAACAAACCGCATCCAGCTGTATTTGGTACAACAGATTTCGGGAGTAGGTTACAAAAACACCCCGCACTCGAAATTCTGCTGTACAAATGCACCAGCTTTTGTTTTTGGGTCAAATTCGTGAAGATCTGCTGCAGAAAGTGCAATAGAACACGCGCGCGCCTTCTTGTGAATGAGTTTCTGTCACCATATGCCTCTTGCTGGACCCTTCTTAACTATTCGAGTTCGAATCATATTGTAAAAAAAAGGCTCCCTTCCCGTGACGCGACCACGTAGAAAGGAGCCTTTTCTCATGCTTTATAAGATAGTTCGTTTATGTCCACCCACTACAATTACAATCCACTTGAGTTCATCCAATTACTCCTGAATGACCACCTTCACCGCTAGACCGGCTTCAAATCCTCCTGCTCTCCTCGGTACTTGCGGTATCCGGCGTAAGCCAGCGCGGATAGGATAAAGGCTCCGGCAAGCAACCCCCAGGCTCCGTATTTCTGAGGCGACAGCGGAAGGGACAATACGGGCTCATCCCGCTCCTTGCCGAACATTACCCTTACAGCATCCTGACCGTAAGAGATAATCTCAAGCAGCCGCGAACGCTCAGGGGGCTGGGCGGAAGCTGTCACTCCTGCTGCATAGGACAGCCAGGAATCAAAGGCATTTACGACTTCCGGGCGGCTGGAAATGACGACCGCAGGCCGGATGGTGTCATATCTGCTCTGCAGCCGGGTAACGGCTGTCTTCCAGCCTTCCAGATCACCGGCCGCAGCGCTTTTCTCCATATCGTTCAGATCCTCACGGAACAGCTTGTAATACTGCTGCCACATCGGCTGACGGGGATGATTCAGGCTGTTGGCAGCAAGCCGGACCCTGGCAGCCGCAGCTTCTATTTTCTCCGGAACAATCTGCGCAGCTGCAAAGGCAGCCTTAAGGTCCACAATGACCCCTGACAATGCATTAACCCCTTCAACCGAAGTCTGACCCTCAAATGAGGAGGATACAAAGATCTTCGAGATCTCTTCACTCTCCTGCCTTGCCTTGGCGATATCGCCTTTGAGGACATAATTATATAAAGCTTCAGCCGCTTGTTCCAGACGCTGTGCACCGCTTCCGCCGGTCTGCACCGGCGAACCGCTTCCGGCTGCTACAGACGCATGCCCGGTCTTATTGCCGGCTTCTCCGGGTCCATACACCCCGTAGGCCGATACTTCCCCGCCGTTCAACCCGGTAAGCAGCCAGCACAACATTAATCCTGTCAGCACAATACATCTCCTGCGCCGCATGAGACATCCCCCCTACTCTAAATGTATGGGGGAAGGACAAGAGATAGAACAGCCTGTCAGCGTCTCATTCCAGCCCGCTGCAGCGGATGTGCTGCCCTGGCTTTTGACCCGAAAACCCAGGCCGCCGCTGCGCTCAATAAAGTTAGAAGGATTGTGAAATTCTGTACTTTGAGGATATCATCATCAAGTTCCGACGGCAGCCAAGGATAAATGCCAACAGAATAATCCACCATATCATTCGCCAGTGTCCAGAGCACTGCCAGCGGAAGCATCCGCCGGAATGAGAAGAACCGTGCATAGATCAGGGCCTCGACCGCCATTCCGGAATGCGACACTACCAGCATCCAGTCCTGCCAGCTCACGGTATCCCCCTGATAGCCGCCGGCAAAAATCATACTGACCGCCCAAATTCCATACTTCACAGAAGTGACAACGGCGAGCGCTTCGATGAGCTCCCGCACCAGTGTTCCTTTAAGCCCTTTCGGGGGATATAGCATTAGGAGCAGTGAAACGGTAAAGAACAGGCTTGCCGTCGGACTGTCCGGAACGAACGGGAGCAGCCAAGCCGGATAGTTCTCTGCGGTAAACGCTAATTGATTGCCATACCATATGTATCCGTAAATCGTCCCAAGGAAGTTCACAATAATCAGCAGCCATATGACTCCCCGGTGCTTGAACAGCTTGTCTATAACCGGCATAAACGATTCCACCCTCCACATCATGACAGACTCTTCTTCATACATACAAAAAACCTGACCGCATATACGATCAGGCTGCGCTAATATTATTTTACTGTTCGCTTTTTTGTTTGGCAAGCCAGCCGGCAAGCGAGTCAATATCCTGTTCGGTGAGCCCTGCTCCCATGGCTGTTTCATACATCGGCGGCATCTGGCCCTGACCATTTTTGATGATGGTCAGAATCGCTTCCTTGTCGTGGGTATCCCCGACTCCGCGCAGTGACGGACCGCCTCCACCCTTCAAATCCACCGCATGGCAGGTGACGCATGTAGCCTGCTTGAAGAGCGCCATGGCCGGATCATCCTTGTCCACGATCGCGATATCCTTGGCCTGCACGGCGCTTGTCGTGGGCAAGCCCTTGGCCCTGTTCTCCGCCGCCTTCTCCTCACGCTGCACATCTTCGGGGATCTGGCCCGTTTCAGCCATCTCATGCTGATATTCCGTCCAGGCGGTATTGGTTAGATAAATGATCGCCACAAGCGACAGAAACATCAGCGAGGACGCGATCGGCCGCCGGTAGAAGCGCCGCTCGCGGCCCGTATCCAGGAACGGGGCAAGCAGCAGTGCCCCAAATGCCACCCCGGTTACCCCCAAAGTTCCAAGTACAATATAATCTCCCGAGGCATATGGCAGCTTCAGATATTGATACAGAAACAGAAAGTACCAGTCAGGGATGGGGATAACTGTAGCTCCGGCATCGGCAGGGAACCCCAGCGGTGCAGGCTCTGAAATGGTAAGCACAAGAATACCAACCAAGACCACTACCCCAACCATCCACTCCTTCAAAAGAAAGTTTGGAATGAAGGCCTCCGATTTACCGGGATACGCCGTATAATCAGGCGGTGTAATAAACCCGTTGCCCTTCTTGACACGGGAATCACCGACAAATACAACTTTTTCTTCAGAGCCGTTCTTGCCCTTATGTGCCATTCAAGAGTCCCTCCTTTTCGTCAATTGACTTACAACGGACCGGATATACCCTGTCTGCGGATCATAATAAAGTGTCCGACGAGCAGTATAAGCAGGACCGCCGGGAGGAAGAATACGTGAAGAGCGAAGAACCGGGTCAGCGTCTCGGCTCCGACAATCGTACCGCCCTGCATCAGTTCCTTAAGTACTGGTCCCATGACCGGAACGGAATTGGCGATCTCAAGCGTAACCTTAGTGGCGAAATAAGCTTTGTTGTCCCAGGGCAGCAGATATCCGGTAAGTCCCAGACCCAGCATGACAAAAAAGATCAGCATGCCCACCACCCAGTTCATCTCGCGCGGGGCCTTGTAGGAACCTGTAAAGAAAACCCGCATCGTATGCAGGAACATCATCACAATTACCAGACTTGCACCCCAGTGGTGCATGCCGCGTACGATTTGCCCAAAAGCAACCTTAGTTTGTAAATATTCCACACTGGCATAAGCATTTATAATATCCGGTACATAATACATGGTCAAAAACATGCCCGATAAAATCTGAATCACGGTTATAAAAAAGGTAAGTCCGCCAAAGCAATACACGAACGCCGAGAAGTGATGCGCCGGATTGACGTGCTCGGGAACCTCGTGATCGGCAACATCTCTCCAGATCGGCGTAATATCCAGACGCTCATCAATCCAGTTGTAGACATTTTTAAACATCAGGATCACGCCTCCTTCTTAGCTTCGGTATTGGGGATGATATCGCCAAGATATACCCAGCCGCCGTCGATCTTGGTCTTGTACTGGTCCAGCGGCTTCGGGGCGACCGCAAGATTCTTGCCAAGCTTTGTGTACCTGGCTCCATGGCAGGGGCAATGATATTCGTCAGGAAAAGCTTTATCATTGTTCCAGCCGACCGTACAGCCCAGATGCTTGCAGATGGGTGAAAGCGCATAAATTTCTCCGCTCTCATCTTTCCGGATCCATGCTGTCAGCGTCGCTGTACTGGCATACCACCCGTCCTGCTGTTTGAGCTCAAAGTTAAACTCCTGCGGCTGATCGGTTATTTTGGAGACTTCCGCAACCTTGATGAACTCTCCTTCACCCTTCTTATGTAATATCGGGTCTACAGCGAACCGCACCATAGGCAGCATGGCGCCGGCTCCCATAAATGCGGTTGCACCACCAAGCGTATAGGTCAGAAACTGTCTGCGTGACATCTCTTTTCGGCTGGGCGGTTCTTGCGGATTCAATTCATGCTCTTCATTGTAGCTGCTCATACGGTGTGTAACCCCCTTTTCAAAATTGAGAAGGCACCTGCAGTGTTCCAAAGGAATTATCTGTTAATAATACGTTTACAATGACATAAGTCACATGTCACATCAGTTCACCCTTATCATAGCTTAGCCCCTATTACCCGTCAAGAATATTGTCTAAATTGTGACAGGCTGAACAAAGGTTTTTTACTGAAATTGTTGATTTTCTGTCACATTTAACTCATTTACCACCTTTCCACATCGCTTGAATTTTATCGCTTATTTCAGACTTAACCAGTCCTCTCTGCATGGACTCAAATCCGGACAGGGAAAGGACTAAATCGCTTTCATAAAGCTCGCCGGAAGATAGCTCCGCGGCTGCTGTTGCCACAATCACATACTGGAATTGATTGGATTTGACTTTCCTGCAGACATCATTCAGTGTGGCTACAGTATGCTCCGTAGCATACTGCACTGCCGGATAGGTTACTATACGTCCCTGAAACGGCTGCTCCACAAGATCCAGCAGATCACGGAGCTGCTCCAGCATCGCGGCCGCTTCGGTCGGACTCTCTCCCCCATGCAGTCCCGTAAACGGAAGCAGACAGGTATCATAGTACTTGTTGTTCTCTTCCCAGCTCTCTGCGGTAAAACTGCTAAATTTCATTTTGAATCATCCCCTCACATGAATTCCCTTTAATATTAAGCTACTTCTCCCCCCGTGAAACGAAAAAAAGAAATGCGCTAAGCGCATTTCGTTATGCCAAACTCTTCAGTTCTTCAGTCAGATACCGGAAAGCCGCTTTATCTCCGGCCGCCAGCGCTGTGTCGATCTCCCGGTACAAGATGTCGGTACGTCGCTTTCTAAGCGCTTCATCCCACACCATTTCTGCCGCAAGCCCTAGCATCACTTCATAGGTAGCCTTCATTTTGTCCATTCGATACACCTCCGCTGTTTAGAAGATTCCATATTCCTTTGCTTTGTTCACATAACTTTCGCTGGTGCGCTTCATTCTTAGCAGGTCTTGTTCGGTCAATTCCCGGACCACTTTAGCAGGAGAACCCAAGGAAAGAGTGTAGGGCGGAATCATTTTGTTTTCGGTTACAATAGAACCGGCTCCTATTAAAGCATATTCACCAATCTCTGCTCCGTTCAAAACAATTGCTCCCATTCCGATTAATGTGCCATTGCCTATCCTGCAGCCATGGATAATCGCGGAATGTCCGACCGATATATCATCACCCAGCATAAGCGGCAATCCCTCGGCTACATGTCCTACAGTACCGTCCTGAATATTGCAGCGCTGCCCGATAATCACCGGAGCAAGATCTCCCCTAAGCACGGCATTAAACCAGATACTTGAATGCTGCCCCACCGTTACGTCACCTACCAGCTTTGCACCTTCTGCCACGTAAACAGATTCGTCAATACGCGGTATGTACTTCCCATAAGCAATCCGCATTGTCCTCCCCCTTACTTAGGCAGCCGCCTCGGAGTAGCCGCTTCCATTCCCCATGGGGTCATCATGACTACCGGCCCACCCGGTGTCTCACCTAGCCGGATCATCCCCAAATGCAGCATCATCCGTAAGATACGCTGTTCCAGGATTGAAGCGGCATCATCATAGTAGAACGGTTTAATGAGCCAGCCTATTCCTTCTACCAAAGAAGAAACGGTCACCCACTCACCGGCACTCCTACTAATCCAGTATACGATTGACGCAAGATTGGGAACAGCACCTTTATAAAGTTTTAACCAAAAGAGGAATATCTGCATCAGTCTTTCCGATTTTCCTTCGGCCAGTAATGCCTCCCCTGCCAAAGTCACCTTTAAACGGTGGCCTTCTTCAGCAATAAAGCGGCGGTGCCTGGCATAATCATACAGAAGGGCAAATCTGGGCGGGTAATGCTCGCAGGCTCTGCCGTAACCAAATCTCCAGCCCCCTTTACCGAGCAGCGGTTCCGGAATTTGAAGTGCATTCATCAGCCCCTGCTGATACCGTTTATAGAGAGCCCCCTCCTGATTCAGCTCAGGATTATTCTCCTTCACATAACGCAGGAACAGCAGCAGATCTTCTGCCAGTAAATCCCCTTCTCCACGGTACATTGCCGGTTCACAACCACCGGATACCTTTTCTTTGATGTATTCGCCCATCCGCTCACGGAAACGGTTCTTTAAATCCTCCGGAACCTGGAACAGATACTTGCTTTGCTGTGAGGCTCCGCTGAACAGCCAGCCGCCGCTTTTGAACCGGCTGACCATCTCACGGTATCCCCCTGTTTTGCCGGCAGGAGCATCGAAGGACGCCTGTCTCGCCGCAGCCAGCAAATCTTCAAGACTGAAATGGCTGCGTTCGTCAAACAGCAGGGTGTTCAGGAACCGTAATTCCTCCGGTGTACAGCTCCGGATATGGGATTCCATGAAATCCCGGCTTCCAAGTGTGATGAGAATGCTCTGGATCAAATCATGTTTCGAATTCCGTTTGCAATCGCATTGATAGCGTCCCGCTATGGCGGTAAGCTGACCAATGTCTGCGTAAGTGAGCATATCCGCCAGATTCATCATTCATCGCCTCACTGTTTTACTACCATTATGGGAAATACAGCCCTTTTTATTCCTTATTTCTCAAAAAAAAATAACCCGAAGATTCGGGTCACCGCTGATTTTGCAAAATATGACGGGTGCAATTATACAGAAGCGGCTTCCACTCCTGCTCGTTCTTTTCGATAATGGTCAAGGACAAATTGCCGAGACGCTCCGTGTACTTGTCTTTATAGAGCGCAGTGTACAGCTGGGCCAGGAAACCTCCATGGGAGATGACCAGCACATTGCTGCCTTGGTAACGGGTGGAGAGATCCTCCATAAAGGCAAGTCCGCGCAGCTGCAGCTGCTCGTCTTTTTCCTGCCCAAGCTCCAGCAGATTCCATTCCTTGCCCCATTTCGCTTCGCGCTCCAGGGCGGTCATTCCCTCAACCTGTCCATAAGCGCGTTCCCGTATACGCTGATCAGGCTCGAGTAACGGGATACCGAGCTTGGCGGCAATGATCTTCCCTGTCTCTTCTGCACGGGACAAACCGCTTGTGATACAGTAGTCCCAATGGTAGGGTTCATGCAATAGCCGCTCACCCAGCATCTCAGCCTGCTTGCGCCCCTCGTCGTTAAGCGGAATGTCACTTTGTCCCTGTATTTTCCCTTCCGCGTTCCAATCTGTCAGTCCATGGCGTATTAAGCCGATCAGCATCGCATATCACCCTTTCCATCCAATATGTTTGCTTAATAATGTATCATGAATGAAAACAAATGTCTTCTTTTTGAACTATAATGCTGCCTTCGGAATAAAAATAAAGGCTTAACTGCAACAAAAAAGTCCGCTTTACCTGAGTAAAGGGACTTCATCATTGTCGGCGGTAACGGTTGAGCCGGGTTAGCAGGAAGATAGACAACGCCACGCCCAGCATGGACAGCACCATCCAATACTGCGGATGTGTCGGCCCCATGCTCACCACAAGCGGCTCGATAATGCCTCCCTGGGATTCTGACACCGGATAAGAAGATGACCACTCCAGTGTAAGACCGGCTACCCCAGTTTCAATAATGCCGCTCTGTGCCGAACTCGTGTTATCCGGCGTTTTGAACATTGTAAAGTACAGGAAACTTGATAAAAACACTGCCAGAAAGCAGGCAATCCAAAGGCTCAAGCGTTTGCGGAAAACGGCAGTACTGCCTGCAGATTTCCCGTCCCCCGGCATCAGCCAAGGGCTTTCCAGATAAATACGCTCCATAACCTTGAGATTAATGGCTTCAGCGCGTTCCGCGCTGATCTCCACCCTTGTATCTTGCATAAGCTCGCTGCTCTCCTGCCATAAAGCCCATTCAGCAGTACAGTAAGAACAACCTGCGATATGCCTCTCCAGCTCAATCCGCTTAGGGTCAGTGGGGGGAGCGTCCCACAAAAGCGGAATGGAATCTTGCGCTTCCCTACAGTTCATTGGCCTTACACCCTCTCAGCCTGCTCTTCTGCTTCAGGCTCATAAAAATAGGATTCGAGTTGGAGCTTCACACTGCTCCTTGCACGGAACAACAGTGATTTCACGGAGCTGACACTCTGATCCAAAATGATGGCAATTTCCTGATAATCCATTTGATCGTATTCACGCAGAATCAGCGCCGAACGCTGTTTCTCCGGAAGATTATTGATGGCTTCGCGGACCAGGTTCATCCGCTCCTTACGTAGTGCAGCCTGTTCAGGAGCCACTTCAGCCGGTGCTACCGGTGTGTACCCGCTCTCTTCGAGAGAGACATTGCCTGCACGGTTCTTGCGGAGCTCACTGAGCACTGTGTTGCGGGCGATCGTGTACAGCCATGTCGAGAATGAAGCATCTACCTCGCGAAAGGAATGCAGGCTCCGGAATGCTTTGTAAAACGTCTCCGAACAGAGATCTTCGGCAATCAGCTCCATATGGGAGTTCTTAAGCATATGATAGACAAAAGCCAGTATTTTACGTTGGTATCTTCGCATCAGTTCCGAATATAGTTCTGTGTTTCCTTGCTTGATTAGCTGGATCAACTGGGAATCCGTCATGGTGAGTTCGGCCCTCCTCGCCCTAGCACGATTAATCCCGTCCGGTCCGTACCTAATTATACCGGGCAGGTTTGAAAAAGTTGCGTTGAATCCTCTACATTTGCAATAAATAAGGCAATACTTCCTATGTATATTCCGAGTCCTTTGAAAAAAGATATGCTGCACGTAAATACAGGCAGAAAATGCATCTTCACAGATTCCAAAGCTCCGGTAATCCCATGCTGGAAATACCAGGAAGAAATCTATAAACATACTTAACCTAGTATATCATACATTCTAACAGGATGACATTAATAGACTTAAGCCAACATCAGGTTAGCCTAATTATCTATATGGCGTCGAAAGCTGGAGAATCGCACCCGGTATCTGCTGAATAGCATAGCCAGCTTCAATAAGCAGCTTGGAAAAATAAGTTTATAGAAACGGTTGACAAAATGTAAACGGATACATATAATAAAAGTACAGTATGGTTTCTCTCCACTCCTATCCAAACACTGTACGATTCCAATATCAATTGTGAATTGTAGCCGCTTACTTTGTAAGCGGTTCTTTTTTTTGGTTTTAACTCACTCTGTTTTAATTATTGTGAATAAAATATTTGGCACTACGCAATAACAAAAACAGCGCGCACCGAAAAAGATCGGCACACGCTGTACGCACAAATTTTGTATATCTGTCTATTACATGATGCTTGCGGGCCCGGTTGTGCCGGCTCCTATACGTATACTGTATAATCGTTATGCTGCAGCAGAATTTTGGCCCGCTCCATATCGTTCTCCTGGCGGAAAGACAGCCGCATAATGCCTGGCACATCCTCACGGCTCTCAATGATCTGCACGTTACTGAGGTTGATGCCCTGATCCCCCAGCTCGGTTGCGATACGGCCAATGATCCCCGGATGATCGGGAACGTCAATATGAAGATCGAAGAGCGGAGTAATCATCCCTTTACGCCGTTCCGGCAATTGGCTGCGGAAACCGTTCGCTTCATGGAAGGCCTCCTCTATTCCGTCTCCGTCCGAATCCTCAAGCAATTGAATAAATGATGATACCTCTTCATTCCAGTCCTTCAGCAGACGCAGCATCACCGAGCGGTTATTCAGTAAAATATCGCGCCAGATGATCGGATCGCTGGACGCAATCCGGGTAATGTCACGGAAACCGCCGGCAGCTAGGGTGCTGTACAGCGAATCCTCAGAATCATACGCGTGAATCTGATTCACTAGCGCAACTGCAATAATATGCGGCAAATGGCTGATCGCCCCGACAATCTCATCATGGCGCTCCGGATCAAGTCTGACAATCTGTGCTTTCGTATGTAGGAGCAAGGTTTGAAGTGCCTCATAAGCCTCCTCCGGCACTCCTGGCGGAGGGGTAAGCACATAATAGGCATTCTCGAACAGCAGCGACGAGGCAGCTTCCACCCCTGAGCGTTCCGAACCTGCCATTGGATGTCCGCCTATGAAATGAACACCGGGAATATCCAGCGAAACCGCACAGGCTGCGATACTGGCTTTGGTGCTGCCGACATCTGTGATGATGCAGCCCGGCTTAAGCGGAAGCTTGCTTAATTGCTGCAGATAATTCTCAAGCATGCCCACAGGCACACACAGAAAGATGTAATCGGCGTCCAGCGCTGCTTCCTCAACAGAAAGGGTAGCCTGATCGACTACGCCTCTGCTGACATATTTAATCGCGGATTCAGGGCGGTGGGCATGGCCGATGACGGTCAGGCCCGGCTTGCCTTTGAAACAAAGGGCCAGTGAGCCTCCGATCAGACCGACACCGAAGATTGCTATTTTTGTCGTCATATCTTTGTACTACCTGCCTTCTATGGTATCGTCTTGAGCGTTTCCCTCTTACGCCCTTACTTCCTGCTCCTTGAGCGTCTGTTCCAGAGCGGTAATAAATGACTTATTCTGCTCGGCCGAGCCTACAGTAACGCGGATGCAGGTCGGGTATAACCGGTGTCCGGCTCTCACAATAATCCCGAGGCGCAGCAAGGCATCAAAGACTTCAGTAGCCGGCTTACGCACATCCACCATGATGAAATTACCGTGCGCAGGGAAGGATTTGAGACCCAGACGCTTGAATTCTCCCTCGAGCTGTACGATGCCTTCACTGTTGAGTCGGCGGCACTCTTCCACATAAGCCTGATCGGCCAGAGCAGCCAGTGCACCAGCCTGGGCCAGTCGGGAGGTATTAAACGGTTCCCGTACCTTGTTGATTAGATTAATAATTTGCGGGCTCGCTACCCCATAACCGATCCGAAGTGCAGCCAGACCATAAATTTTGGAGAAGGTCCGCAGCACAACCAGATTCGGGTATTGGTCCAGTAGCTTGATTCCATCCGAATAAGACGGGTCAGTCACATATTCAAAATAAGCTTCATCCAGCACAACCAATACACCGGCAGGCACCGCATTCAGGAACTTCACAAGCGCCTCTTCCGGCACAATCGTTCCGGTCGGGTTATTGGGATTGCAAATCCAGATGACCTTGGTCCGTTCGGTAACCCGGGCCAGCATACCGTCAAGATCATGCGTTCCGTCTACAAGCGGCACCTCAATGGTAACTGCGCTTTCGATATCCGCATTGCTTTTATATACGGAAAAGGTCTGATCAGCCATAATCGTCTCATCCCCCGGCAGGAAAAAGGCCCGGGCAATCAGGGCGATAATCTCATCTGAGCCGCAGCCGAAAATGATATTGTCACTCTGCACACCAAGATGACTGGCCAACGCAGCCGTTAAATCAGCAGCTGATCCGTCAGGGTACAGAAACAGATTGTCCAGATCTGCGATGATTGCAGCTTTTGCACTCGGCGACGCTCCATAAGGATTCTCGTTAGAAGCCAGCTTAATAACCTCGTCTAAGCCAAGCTCTTTTTTTACCTCTTCAATTGGTTTTCCCGGCTTATAGACAGGGAGGTTAACAATATTCGGTTTCGGATTCATCTGTGGTCCTCGCTCTCCAGTGATAATTACAGCTTTTTAAGGTCTGTCAGACCATTATGGCTTTAATTGTGCCACAAATTCACGAATTTGCAACAACCCTTCACTTCGTGTGGCTGGATTATCCAGCAGCGGAATAACATCCTCCACCTTGCGGACTATGGCGCTGCCCACGACAACACCGTCACAAATCTGAGCAAAACGCGCGACCTGCTCACTGGTGGAAATCCCGAAGCCAACAGCTACCGGAAGGTTTGTCGCCCGGCGTACGGAAGCAATGAAATCATCGACACCGGTATGAAAAGAAGATCTTTCCCCCGTCACACCCAGTGAGGAAACGCAATAAACAAAGCCGCTGGCTCCCGAAACAATCCGCTCAATCCGCTCACTGGAGGTCGGTGCAACCAGCGGAATGAGGTTCACTCCAGCTTCGCGGCTGCGCTTACGCATCTCCTCCGACTCTTCCACCGGCAGATCGGGGATAATCAGTCCGCTGATCTCATGAGTATCCAGCTCGGCGAAAAACGTATCCAGTCCCATTTGCATTACCGGATTATAATAAGTGAACAGAATAAACGGCAGCTTACTGCCCGCCTGGCGGGCTTTGAGTGCAGTCTCCATACAGGTGCGCAGATGAATATTGCCGCGCAGCGCTCTGGACGATGCCCGCTGGATAACAGGTCCGTCAGCCAGCGGATCGGAATAAGGAACCCCCAGCTCCAGAATATCTGCACCAGCCGCTTCCAATTCGGCAATAATATCGAGCGTCGTGTCCAGATCGGGGTCCCCTACCGTAAGAAAGGGAATCAGCGCAGCCTTTCCTTCGGCTTTGAGCTTGCGGAAGGTCACATCCATCCGGTTGGTTGTTTCTGTTGTCATTACTTATCCGCCCCTTCCGTATAAGCCATGATCGATTCCACATCTTTGTCTCCGCGTCCCGATAGGCAAATGACCACAACGTCATCCTTAGTAAGACTTGGAGCAATCTTCGCTACATGAGCTATGGCGTGGGCCGATTCCAGTGCCGGAATGATTCCCTCAGTGACGCACAGCAGCTTAAGCGCATCAAGAGCTTCTGCATCGGTAACCGGGACATACTTGGCACGTTCAATATCTTTGAGATAGGAATGCTCCGGTCCGACTCCCGGATAATCGAGGCCTGCGGAAATGGAGTGAGCCTCTGTAACCTGACCGTATTCATCCTGCAGCAGATAGCTCAAAGACCCTTGGAATACACCCTGGCTGCCCTTGCTCATTGTTGCAGCATGGAACGGGGTATCAATGCCCTTCCCGGCTGCCTCTACGCCGATCATGCCGACCTGCTCATCCTCCATGAAAGGATAGAACATACCGATGGCATTGCTGCCGCCGCCGACTGCAGCCACCAGAAGATCCGGCAGACGGCCTTCGGCCTCCAGGATCTGGCGGCGGGTCTCATCACCGATAATCCGCTGGAAATTGCGGACCATCATCGGGTACGGGTGAGGACCGACTGCTGAACCCAAGATATAAAAGGTATCTTCCACATTGCTGACCCAGTAGCGGAGTGCTTCGTTACCTGCATCCTTAAGGGTCCGTGAACCGGAAGTCACCGGAATCACTTCGGCGCCAAGCAGCTTCATGCGGAAGACGTTCAGCGCCTGGCGGCGTGTATCCTCTTCACCCATGAACACTTTGCATTCCATACCCAGCAGTGCTGCCACCGTTGCTGTAGCCACCCCGTGCTGGCCGGCGCCTGTCTCGGCGATAACCTTGGTTTTGCCCATTCTTTTAGCTAAGATCCCTTGACCAATCGCGTTGTTGATCTTGTGCGCTCCGGTATGATTAAGGTCTTCACGCTTCAGGTAGATCTTGGCTTCTCCAAGCTGCTTGCTGAGCCGCTCGGCATAATACAGCGGGGTTTCACGTCCGGAATACTGTTTCAGCAAATAATCTATTTCTTCCTGAAATGCCGGCTCTGCCGAATATTTTGCGTAGGCTTCCTCCAGCTCAATCAGTGCATTCATTAAGGTTTCAGGAACGAAGCGGCCTCCAAAAGAACCAAAACGTCCGTACTTGTCCGGTACTTGTATCATGATTGCTTCACCCTTTCCACGAAAGAAGTCATTTTGTCGAGATCCTTGATCCCGCCGCTTTCCACACCGCTGGAGACATCTACGCCATCAGGACTGTAGACCTCCAGCAGTTCAGTAACATTGTCGGGATGAAGCCCGCCTGCAACAAATAAAGGCAGTCCATGCGCTTCCGCAGCAGCCTGGAAGACCGGGATCTGCCCCCAGTCAAAGGTGCGCCCCGAGCCGCCGCTTCCCTGCGGATCATATGTGTCGAGCAGCAGGGCATCAACAGAGCCGGCATAGCTTACCACATTGTCATTACCATCGGAATCGCCAGCCTGACTTGTGCCCGCCACGGAAATGGCCTTCCAGACCTTAACCTGCGGAAAAGCCTGCTTGACCTCCCGGCAGAACGCCGCGCTCTCCGATCCATGCAGCTGGATCACATCCAGAGGTACGGTTGCAAGCAGCTCTCGCAGCTCCTCAAGTCCGGGGTTGACGAATACCCCTGCTGCTCCAGGGGCTTTTCCTGCCTCCCATGCCGACAGCTCGGCAACAAGCTCCGCTGCCTGTACAGGTGTTACTCTGCGGCGGCTGGGTGCAAACACAAATCCGATATAATCAAGCGGCAATCGCTTCATAGATTTTAGCACTTCAACGTCCTGAAGTCCACAGATTTTTACCAATGTATCAGCCATGAACGGCACGATCCTTTCCGGCGGATACCGGTCCGAGCAGTTCATACACCGCGTCTTCGACGTTCTGCTGCCTCATCAGATATTCTCCCACCAGCACACCTGTGGTACTGGTCTGGCGTAAATACTTAATGTCATCCGGTCCGGCAATCCCGCTCTCGCTGATGACAGGAACTCCACACGGCACCAGAGCCGCCAGCTCTGCTGTCGTTTCCAGTTTCGTCTCAAACGTGCGCAGATTGCGGTTATTAATACCTAGCAGCACGTGGGGCTGCTCTATTTTCCCTGTGCCGGCTACAAGCTCAAGTTCGCTGCGGTCATGGACCTCGATCAGTACATCTAGGCCAAGTGAAGCAGATAAATCTGTAAAAGCAGCTAACTGCCCGGCAGTTAGTATAGCCGCGATCAGCAGGACAGCATCCGCCCCCAATATACGGGCCTCATAAATCTGACGCTCATCGATAATAAAATCCTTGCGCAGTAAAGGAAGGTTTACCGCTGCCCTAACCTGCTGCAAATACAAACCGCTGCCTTGAAAATAGTCTGTATCCGTTAGCACCGACAAGCAGTCGGCTCCACCTGCTTCATATCCCTGTGCGATGGATACCGGATCAAAGTCCGCACGGATCAATCCTTTAGAAGGTGAAGCCTTCTTCACCTCTGCGATAAGGCCGATCTCCCGGTTCCTCCTGCTTACAAGCGCCTCCCGGAAACCCTTTGTAGCCGTAAGCCCGGAGATTGTCTCTTCTGCGTCCTTCAAGGAAAAGATTTTGCTTAAAGCTTCGACTTCTTTGATTTTGGTAGCGACTATTTTATCAAGATACATAATCAAGCTCCTTCGTCATGGCTTTTAGCTGTTCCAGCTTCAACAGCGCACTGCCGGAATCGATCATACGGCGCGCCTCCTGGACACCTGCACTCAAGCTGTCCGCCAAACCGGCAACATAGATGCAGGCACCGGCATTAGCCAGTACGATATCACGGTATGGGGTTAAGGCTCCCTCCAGGACTGCAGTGATGATTGCAGCGTTCTCAGCTGCATCTCCGCCCAGCACATCCTCCAGCGGATGCCGCTGCAGGCCCATGGCCTCAGGGGTAATTTCATAAGTGGTGACAATACCGTCTTTCAGTTCGGATACCTGGGTAGGTGCCGATATGCTGATTTCGTCTAGACCGTCCAGACTACTGACAATCATCGCCCGCTTGGAGCCCAGCTCCTTCAGCACATTGGCCACAATCTCAGTCTTATCACGGTCGTAGATGCCCATAAGCTGCCGATCGGCTCCTGCCGGGTTGGTTAGCGGCCCCAGCATGTTGAACACTGTCCGGAAGCCCAACTCGCGGCGCGGTGCGGCGGCATATTTCATGGACGGATGATAGATCTGGGCAAAGAGGAAGCAGATACCGATATGATCCAGGCATTGCCGGGCCTGCTCTGCGTTCAAATGAATGTTGACACCCAGGGCTTCCAGCACATCCGCACTGCCGGCTCTGCCGGAGGCGGAACGGTTGCCGTGCTTAGCTACGCGTACGGAAGCCGCTGAAGAAATAATTGCCGAAGCGGTCGAAATATTGAATTTATGAATGCCGGAGCCTCCGGTACCGCAAGTATCCAGCAGACGGGTACGCTCTGTGAGCACCGGTGTCCCGAATCCGCGCATCGCTTCCGCGAAGCCGGTGATTTCTTCCACAGTCTCCCCTTTAATCCGCAGCGCCGTCAGCAGCGCACCGATTTGCGCTGGGGTGGCCACTCCTTCCATAATGGTCCCCATAATCTCACGGGCCTGGGTCCGGCTAAGATCTTTGCCCTCGATCAGCCCGGCAATTCCTGATTGTATCATTTGACTTGCATCCATAGTCTTTTTCCTCCTAAAAGTTTTGTGAGCATCTACTACTTGAAACCGCTACGGCAAATCTGGTTTCAAAAGCATACGCTAAAAGTTTTATGGAGCATTCTCTGCTCAGCTCTTCTGTCCTGTCTCTGATTAAGGCGTATATTCGTACATGTAATCCTGATTGATTACCTGCTTTTCTTTGATCTCTACCGGGAACATGGCTTCCGCCATCCGGATGGCTTTGAGCATTGCCTTCGCTTTGTTAAGGGTCTCTTCATATTCCTTCTCCGGTACCGAATCCCACACAATCCCTGCTCCAGCCTGCACATAGGCCCGGCCTTTACGGAAAATGATGGTGCGGATGGTGATACAGGAATCCATATTCCCGGAGAACCCTAGATAGCCGATAGCTCCTGCGTAGGCGCCTCTGGCTTCACGCTCCAGCTCGGAAATGATCTCCATCGCCCGCAGCTTCGGTGCGCCTGAGACGGTACCGGCCGGCAGACATGACAGGAAGGCATCGAAGAAATCTTTATTGTCGTCCAAGGTCCCTGACACATTTGAAACCATGTGCATGACATGGGAGTACTTTTCAATTTCCATAAAGGAGTCGCATTTCACCGAGCCGAATTTGGAAACCCTTCCCAGATCGTTGCGACCGAGGTCAACCAGCATCAGATGCTCTGCCCGCTCTTTTTCATCCTCCAGAAGTTCAGCCGCGAGGGCCCGGTCTTCTGCCTCATTCGCCCCCCGCGGCCTGGTTCCGGCGATCGGGCGGGTGGCCACACGGCTGCCGTCCACCTTCACCAGCGCCTCCGGAGAGGTGCCGACGATGATCTCTTCATCCATTTTGAGATAATACATATACGGCGAAGGATTCAGTGTACGCAGCATCCGGTATACATGAAGCGGGGATACTTCCGTCTCAATATGCAGGCGCTGCGACAGCACCACTTGAAAAATATCTCCGGCCCGGATATATTCCTTGGCCTGCTCAACATTAGAAATGTATTGTTCTTTAGTAAGGTTGGAATGAATCTCGCCCAGCTCGATATCCTGGGGAATGCTGCGGCGGTTAACATTTTCCTTTGGTCCTTCCTTCTGCAGCTCCTCGGCGAAGTCCTCCAGCTTGCGGTTTAGAGCCTCATAGGCTGCACGGATGTCGGAGTCCGTATCCCCTTCTTTGATGTGCAGGTTGCCTACGAGCAGGATCTGCTGTTTCACATGGTCGAAGACAATGATCCGGTCGCAGAACATGAAGCGTATATCATCCGTACCCAGATCATCTACCGCATGCGGCGAGAGCTTCTCATAATATTGCAGCAGATCATATCCGAAGAATCCGATCGCACCGCCGGTAAACGGAGGCATCCCGTCCAACTTTGGACTGCGGTAGGAGCGGAGCAGTGCTTTTAGTTCCTCGATCGGTTTGCCTGTCAGCCGCTTCTGCTCCCCGCCGACCTTCACGTGGATGACATTCTTTTTCCCGGATATCATCAGAAACGGATCACTGCCGATAAAAGAATACCGGGCCCATTGAATGCCGCCTTCTACACTTTCCAGCAAAAATGCGTGGGACTCACCGGCAAACCGCTGAAACAGGCGGATCGGTGTCTCCATATCAGCAAGCAGCCTTTTCACTACCGGAATCAGGTTATATTCCCGCGACAGTGATACCACTTCTTCAACACTAGGATTGGTCATTTAGGGATACCTCCTTGAAATGTATGAATATATTATCCGAAATACAGAAAAACCTCTACCGAAGTAGAGGTTGTTGTAGGTAAGTATATGAAAAAGCGCTCAGGACCGGGCATTATTCCAAACTATGCATGAAATGTCTGATTAAGGATATACGGGTAGCGTAAATAAACCAATCGTAAATACTATCCAAAAAGACATATGCAATTCAATGGAATGCCTCAGATTTAACATCCTGCACTCGTCTCAGCTATACTCAACTAGGCTAAACTCAACTAGGCTTTACTCGGCTAATTACACTATACATGATGACGGTGTTCATTGACAACCCGCAAACGAGAATAAATTACTTGCTCTGTGAGAGATCCGGGCGAAGCTTCTGCGCCTCATTCAGATAGACATGGCGGATATCCCGCTGCGACTTATCCGTGTTGACCTGTACCATCAGCCGGATGCACATCGGCAGACCGCCTTTGACAGGAATCTCGACGGAGCACATTAGTGGCACTAAATCCCAACCCTCAATTTCACGGATGGCCCGTGCCGGAAAAGTAGCATCCAGATCACCAGTCACAGTAATCCATACACTGCAGATATCTTCGGCAATAACATCATTGCGCTCGACAATTTCCCGAAGGAGCACAACGGTTTCACGTAAAATCTCATTTTCCTCGTTTTTGGTTACGGTTGTTGCACCGCGTATCCCCCGGTTCACCATGGGCTTCCCTCCTTCTTAAGCTGTGCGATAACCTCACGCACATCACTCTGCTGCACATCATTTACAATGCTGACAGCACCAATAGAATCCGGCACGATAAAGGTCATCTTGCCTTCCTTGAATTTCTTGTCATGCATCATCGCATCCATCAGCTCATCTTCGTTGTACTCTGCAGGCAGCCTCACCGGCAGCGATAACGCCGACAGCATAGAAACAGTGTCCTCATAAATCGCCTGATCGCGGCCCAGCTTGGCTGCCAAGAGTGCCGAACCAGCCATCCCGATGGCAATCGCCTCACCGTGCAGGAATTTACCGTAACCGCCTACCGCTTCGATGGCATGTCCGATCGTATGTCCCAGGTTCAGAATCGCCCGCTGGCCTTGCTCGCGTTCATCATTGCCGACGACTACGGCCTTAATGGCGCATCCGCGCTCCAGGGCATAGCCCAGCGCCTCTGCATCCAGAGCAAGCAGGTCTTCTGCATGCTCACGGCACCAGTAGGCAAATTCACGGTCCAGAATCAGACCATGCTTCACCACTTCAGCCAGGCCGGATGAGACTTGGCGCGGTGGCAGCGTGCTCAAGGTATCCAGATCATACAGCACCATCATGGGCTGGTAAAAAGCCCCGACCATATTCTTCGCCAGCGGGTGATTAACGGCCACTTTGCCGCCTACACTGCTATCGTGTGCCAGAATCGTAGTTGGGATCTGAATGAATCCGATCCCCCTCATGTAGGATGCAGCCACAAAACCCGCCAGATCTCCTACGACACCCCCCCCAAGCGCCAGCACCGCCGAGCTGCGGTCCAGACCAGCCTGAATCGCAGTTGTAATCACTTCCTCGTAGACGGTAAGTGACTTAGAGGCTTCTCCGGCTGGAATAACGTGACTTACGACCGAATAGCCTTGTTCGTGCAGCGAAGCTTCGACCTCAGCCAGATAGCGCGGGGCTACTTCGCTGTCGCTGACGACCAGCAGCGGGCTGCGGAGCGGAATGCCGGCTTCCCGGCAACGTTCCCCGATCTTGCGCAGCAATCCGCTGCCGATATGAATGGGATAAGAGCGCTCGCCTAAATCTACAGTAATACTGCGCATAATCAGTAGCTCTCCAGCTGCGCCAGGTAATTATTGTAGTTCGTTCTAATCTCCTCAAGCGAATCGCCGCCGAACTTCTCCAGGAATGCTTTGGCAATCTCCCAGGCAACCACGTTCTCCAGCACTACACAAGCTGCCGGAACAGCGCAGGCATCCGAGCGTTCCACCTGTGCGGTGAATGGCTCCTTGGTGTCGATATCCACACTTTGCAGCGGTTTGTACAGGGTAGGAATCGGCTTCATGACACCGCGGACTACGACCGGCATTCCGTTAGTCATGCCGCCTTCAAAGCCGCCGAGCCGGTTGCTTGCCCGGTAATATCCCCGGGAGGCTTCATACATAATCTCATCATGGACCTGTGAACCGCGCAGGATACCGGCTTCGAAGCCGATCCCGATCTCCACACCTTTGAAGGCATTGATCGACATGACGGCTCCGGCAATAGCTGCATCAAGCTTACGGTCATATTGTACATAGCTTCCGAGTCCGACAGGCAAGCCTTCAACGATGCATTCCACAATTCCGCCGATGGAGTCGCCTTCCTCCTTGATCTTGTCTATGTATGCCTCCATCTTCTGTTCCGTCTCTTTGTCCACGACTCTCACAGAGGATTCTTCTGTCCGGGCAATTAATTCGTCGATAGGCAGATTATTCGCAGGCGCTTCGATCTCACCGATCCGGATCACCTGTCCGGCAATCTTAACACCGAACTCTGCCAGCAGCTGGCGGGCAACAGCGCCTACCGCCACTCTTGCGGCCGTTTCACGTGCGCTGGAGCGCTCCAGTACATTCCGCAGATCGGTATGGTTATATTTCAATCCGCCGTTTAAGTCGGCATGTCCGGGACGCGGCCGGTTGACCCGCCGCTTCTCTTCATCACTGCCGGGAATCGGCTCAATATTCATAATATTCTTCCAGTGTGTCCAGTCTTTGTTCTCTACTACCAAAGCTACCGGAGCACCTGTGGTATAGCCATGGCGCACACCACCGACGATCTGTGCGGTATCCTTCTCGATCTGCATCCGGCGTCCGCGGCCGTAGCCCTTCTGCCGCCGCAGCAGCTGAAAATTAAGCTCTTCGAAGTTAAGTGTCAAATTGCTGGGCAGTCCCTCAATAATTGCTGTAAGCTGGGGGCCGTGCGTTTCCCCCGCTGTTAAATAGCGTAAACTCATGCTGCGTTCCCCTTTCACACTTTTAAACTGTAAACCGCTAAAATATTAAAACTCTTGCCTCATTATAGTATAGCCTTCCCGCTTTGACAAGAAAGGGATCATCAGTAAAAGTCAGATTTGCGTCCATATAAGAACAGCGCCGCCTTACTCTTTCGAGCAAAGGCGGCGCTGCTAAACGTCCCGGTTCAGAGCCCTGAATCAGCTTCCGATCTTTCGCTGTGCAGGAGCAACAGTCTGCTTGCTCTCCTCAAGCTTAAGCAGGCTTTGCAGCTGCAGCTCTTCGACACCAAGAATTTGCCCGCATTCACGGACGGTCAGAAACCCGCGTCTGTAGGCGGCAATGACCTTACTTTTGTCCATCTGGATTAACGACCTTTCGCATGGCGTAAAGTACCTGCTATTCAGTATCACTGAAAGATTGCGAAAGTATACCTACTTCTTCCGGTAGAAGAATGTTTCCGTCGACTCAAATCCGTATTGTGCAGGAGTGAAGATCTGTTCCGTGCTGCCTACAAACAGATAACCGCCCGGACGCAGGCTGGCCGAGAACTTATGATAGAGCTTGTTCTTCGCTTCCTCTGTGAAATAGATCATTACATTGCGGCAGATGATCAGGTCAAACCCTTCATCGAATTTGTCGAGCAGCAGATTTTGCTTACGGAAATCAATATTCTTCTTCAGCGATTCACTAACCTTGAAAACTGGGCCCTCCGGTGTAAAGTAACGGTTTGCCACATCCTTTGGCACATCTTTCAAGGAGCGTTCCAGATAGAGTCCCTGCTTCGCCTTCGCCAGTGCCCCGTCATCAATATCGGTAGCCAGAATGCCGGTCTGTGACAGGATGTTTTTATCAGCCAGGATCATGGCCAGCGTATATGGCTCTTCCCCTGTTGAACAGGCAGCGCTCCACAATTTCATCCTGCGGCCTGAGCGCTGCAGTTCCGGCAGTATAACATCCCGCAGTACTTCCCAGCGGTTCGGGTTGCGCCAGAATTCTGATACGTTGATCGTCATCCGGTCCAGAAATTCATAGAATAAAGATTTATCCTTCATCATTGCAGCAAAAAATTCTGTAAAAGTATGATACCCGTTCTTCGTCCGGAGCGTCGTCAGACGGCGCTTCATCTGTGCTTCCTTATATTGGGCCAGATCTATACCGGTGCTCTGCTTAACATTATGAATAAACCCGGTGTAATCCGGGTCTGGTGCTGTTGAATTCTCGTCATGATCAGCCATTATAATCCCTGCCTCCCGCCTGGAATTACATCCAGACTGCGATGTCTTTGCTGTAGTCTGCCAGTTCTTCAGGAGCAAAGAAATTAGCTATTTCGCGCTCTGCGCTTTCCGGCGAATCCGATCCATGGATCAGGTTAAGCGGAGTATGGCTGGCAAAATCACCGCGGATCGTGCCCGGCAATGCTTCGCCAACTTTTGTTTTGCCGATCATCAGACGGGACAACGCGACTACATCATCGCCTTCCCATACCATAGCGAATACGGGACCGGAAGTGATAAAGCTTACCAGTCCAGGGAAAAAGTCTTTGCCTTCATGTTCTGCGTAATGCTTTTTGGCTTGCTCTTCCGTAACGGTAATCAGCTTCGCGGCAATCAGCTTGAATCCCTTATCCTCCAGGCGGGCAACAATACGCCCGATCAATCCGCGCTGTACACCATCGGGCTTGATCATCAGATACGTTTTTTCCATAGAGTCACTCTCCATTTTCGCTTAGTCCAATAAATAACCGGTTTGAGACAAGTCCCAGCTTTTATATTATGGTTATATTTTCTGATATTATCAGAAACCCTGCCATCTGTGAACGTTTAATATTTTTGGGGAATAGGAGGCTTAGTAAGCACGTCCGGTCACAAAAAAAGCAATATCCCGCAGATTCCGTTTGGTCTTGTTAGTCGGAAGCTGATCCAGTGCCGCCAGCGCTTTGTCGATGTAGCGTGAAGCCAGCGCTTCTGCACGGGTAATTCCGTCTCCGGACAGGATCAGATCAATGGCTCGGCCAACACCGGCTTGCTCTGCACGGATAGAGGCCAATTCCTCCAACAGCGGCGCACGCAGGCGCGTGTCCTCCAGGCTGTAAATCACCGGAAGCGTAATATTGCCCTGCCTCATATCACTGCCCGGCGGTTTGCCGATCTGCTTCTCTGTTCCTGAGAGATCCAATAAATCATCGCGGATCTGAAACGCCATCCCGACATTATAACCGTAATTATAGAGCAGGCGGGCAGTTTGTGGCTCTGCATCCGCAGCCAGTGCACCAAGCTCGCAGCTGATAGCGATTAGCAGCGCTGTTTTGCGGCGGATCCGCCGCAGATAATGGCGTACACTTTGCTCACTGTTGAAGAAATCGCGGATCTGTTCCATTTCTCCTATGGACATCTCCACCATTGCTTTCGACAGGATCTGATGAATCCGCGGATTTTTGAGTTCAGAGGTGATGACAAGTGCCTTGGCATAGATATAATCACCGGTATACATGGCGATCTTATCCCCCCATTTGGCCTTGACGGTAAGCTCTCCCCGGCGAAGCTCGGCATCATCAATGACATCGTCGTGCACAAGTGAAGCGCTATGTATCAGCTCCAGCGGAATTGCGACACGCTTCAGTTTCTCCAGATCATATTGTCCGAATTTGCCGCCCATGAGCACAAATACCGGCCGCAGCCGTTTGCCGCCTGCCTTCAGCAGGTGAAGGGAGGTCTCTGTCAGCAGCTCGTCGTCTCCTTGAACACTGCGGTACAGCTCTTTTTCAATCTGATCCATATCCTTATTCAGCAATCCGAATATTTGCATTCGCTTCATTCTTTCACCCGTGTCAGCAGATTGTGGCTCCAAAGCTCCATCTTCACTTCCTGCGGCAGCAGGCCCAATTCATAGGCATAGCGGAAATAGAGGTTCAGACCTTCCTGCTGCCTTTCCCCAAAGTCATAACATAAATTACTGAAGTACCCGTGCCAATATTCAGGTGTGCCTCCAACCGACGAGCAGGCCTCCCGGATAATCGGAGCAAGCTTATTTACCCCGCGTACTTTACTCTCCACCAAAGCCTCGGCAATTTCGGCGATCGCCTCCGGCTTGTCTCTCGCAGCCTCACGGTTAACCGCCCAGACTGCGAAGGTCATGCTATGTCCGGTCCACTCTTTCCAGACCTCGCCAAGATCCGTAACGATGTAGCCCTGATCCTGCCAGGTAGCTTTGATCGCATTGTCGCCAATCAGCAGGCAGGCATCCGCCACTTCCATCATCCTATCCAGATCGGGTTCCGCCGTCACATATTCCGGCTTACACCCGGCCGCCTTCTCCAGCAGAATCTTCAGCAGATTCACCGAAGTCGCTGAGGTGTTGGTCACCGCAATTTTTCCATTTCCAATCTGCGTGAAAGGCACACGGGAGAACAGCATGATGGATTTTACCGGACCGTCCGCACTGACAGACAAATCCGGCAGCAGCAGCAGCCGGTCGCTTAACGCCGCATAAGCAAATGAAGATAAGGCGCCTACATGAATCGTTCCCCGGGCCATCCCCTGATTAAGAATGGCAGGCACTTCACTCACCATCTCTGCCGGATACCTTAACGAAGAGGGATGGAAATTGTGAAATACCGGCCATGAGTTGGTATAGCTGATTTTACCGATAATGGTATGCTGAGGATTACTCATTCGTTCTCCCCCCATCTGCGGAATAAATGGTGCTCAATGTTAAAGCTGTCCAGCACTTTCCCAACCATGAAATTAACCAAATCATCCATGCTGGTCGGGCCAAAATAAAAGGCTGGCATGGCCGGTATCAGCTTGACCCCTAGCCGCGAAAGCTTCAGCATATTTTCCAGATGAATGGCATGAAGCGGTGTCTCACGCGGTACAAGCACCAGGGGCCTGCCTTCCTTCAGCATTACATCAGCAGCCCGCGTCATCAGGTTGTCCGAGCTTCCATGTGCTACAGCAGACAGCGTCCCCATCGAGCAAGGCATAATAATCATTCCTTCTGTACGGAAGGAGCCGCTGGCAATGGATGCCCCGATATCCGCGATAGGGTGATAAAGCAGAGAACCGGGATAGCCTTTGAACTGTTCGTTCAAAAAGCCTTCCCGGTCTGTGGCGGTAAAACCCAGTTCTTCTTTGAACACCCGCCAGCCTGCATTGCTGACCACAAGATGGACCGTATACCCCAGTGCAAGCAGGGTTTCCGTCAGACGGACGCCGTAAATTCCGCCGCTCGCCCCGGTGATTCCTACGATGAAGTGTTTCGGTTTCAGCTCTGTCATCAGTAAAACTGCACCACCAAGTCAATCAGAGTAAAGGAAAACACAACGATGCTCAGCACACCGTTCATCGTAAAGAATGCTGTCTGCAAACGGCTTAAATCGCTTGGAGACACAATATGATGTTCATAAAACAGGATAATATAGGCAATCAGCATTCCAGCCACATACCACCAGCTTAAATCAGTGATAAAGAGCAGTGAAACAAATCCGATACCCGTTAGAATATGAAATACCTTGGCAATATCCAGTGCACGGGCCACTCCAAAGCGCACCGGGATGGAATACAAGCCTTCTTTTGCATCAAAATCAACATCCTGGCAGGAATAGATAATATCAAAACCGGCGGTCCAGAACACAATTGTGAAATAAAAAATCATGGCGGTCCAGTCTACATTGCCCGTAACCGCAACCCAGCCCCCCAGAGGAGCGAGCGCAATGGTTAGTCCGAGGATCAGATGGCAGGCCCAGGTAAAACGCTTAGTGAAGGAATAGAACACCAGCAGAAAAACAGCAATGGGCAGAAGCTGAGCAGATAAGGGATTCAGCTTAAAGGCAGCCCAGAATAATAAAAAGAACGAAATTGCGATGAACACTGATACTTCTCCAACCTTCAAAAGCCCTGCGGGAATTGCCCTTCCGGCTGTCCGGGGATTCTTCGCATCACTAATCCGGTCTATCAGCCGGTTCAGCCCCATAGCCGCGCTTCGTGCACCGAACATGGCGATAATGATCCAGCCAATCTGTGACCAGGATGGCAACTGGCCGAACATTACAACGGATCCCAACAGCGCCCCCATAAAGGCGAACGGTAAAGCAAATACAGTATGTTCAAACTTAATCATTTGCAGAAAAACGCCGACTTTTTTAAACATTACAATTCTCCTTGAACCCAATATGTAATGCAGCGATGCCTCCGGTCAAGGGGAAGGATTCCACTTTCTGCAGCCCGGTTTCACGAAAAATCACCGAAAGCTGCTCTCTGTCCGGGAAGAGGGCCAGTGATTCCGGCAGCCATTTATATTGCTCGTATCTTTTGGCAAACAGTTTGCCGAGGAGCGGAAGCATCCGCTCAAAATAAAAATAATAAATGCCCTTGAACGGCTGCTTCATCGGTTTAGAAAGCTCCAGACAGACAACCATTCCTCCCGGTTTCACCACACGCTTCATTTCATTCAACACTTGAACGAGATCAGGCACGTTGCGAAGCCCGAAGCCTATTGTTGCATAGTCAAAGGAGTTGTCACCAAACGGAAGATCCATCGCATTGCCCTGGATGAGGGAGATACGGTCCTGCAGGCCTTGCGCTTCCACTTTGCGCCGGCCCACTTCAAGCATTCCTGCACTGAAATCCAGTCCCATCACGGAACCGGTCTGGCTTGCTTCTGCGAGTGCGATACTCCAGTCACAGGTGCCGCAGCAGAGGTCTACAGCAGAATCGCCCCGCTTCATCGCCATCTTGCGCATGGTGAATTTACGCCAGGCTTTATGGCGGCGGAAGCTCAAAATATCATTCATCAGGTCATATTTACCGGCGATGCTCTCAAATACGGAATGTACAAATTGCTCCTTCGGCTTAACACCTTTATCGCCCAAAGCAGAAGTTTTCTCTATCGTCA
The DNA here is from genome assembly GCF_017086365.1 of Paenibacillus tianjinensis. Classification (NCBI taxonomy): domain Bacteria; kingdom Bacillati; phylum Bacillota; class Bacilli; order Caryophanales; family Paenibacillaceae; genus Paenibacillus; species Paenibacillus tianjinensis. The sequence continues at coordinate 3,985,523 of NZ_CP070969.1, forward strand.
TACTCTACCCCTCCACGGCTGCTTGTCCAGAAATTTTCATCTGCAGGAGGAAGCGGTCCAGCAGGGTGCTGAGCTCACTGATCAGATGCTCGTCCTTGATACCCTGCAGCAGTCCTTGAATGGACTGAATCGATTCGTGAAGCTTATCGGTCAGCAGAGTATCACATTTGTATTTCATTTTCAGTTTTTTCCAGTCCTTAAGATCCATGTTCTGGTCGCGAAGCAGTTCAGCCTCATCGTCCGATGCACTCTCCAGCATTTTCCAGTAACAGTACCCTTCCCGAGCATTGCCGGGATCATTTCCGCGCCGCAGTTCGTAGCATACCGTTTCGCAGTGGCTGAACTCGGCCAGCAGCTTCTCCCAAAGTTCGGTGAGCGCCCCTTCAATCATCGGTGTAAAAGAAAGGAACAGCCGCATATTGAGCTGAACCGAATGCCGCAAATATTGTTCCGCGGAGAGCAGCATCTCCTTCATTTTGCCGTATAAACGGGCCTTCATCACGTTAAAGTCAGCGATCGCCGAACTTAAACTGCCCACCATCTCAATCTGTCCGCGCTTCGCAAGCAAGTGGTAGAACCAGCCGCTGAAATAGTCGCCGGCCAGCACTTTAAGCTGCCGGGAACGCATAAGGTCGCCACCGGGATCATCCTGAGTACGGTCGATGATCTCATGCGTATCGAGAGCAAGCTGCACTAGGCCTGTAACAAGCGTATAGAGTTCACTGTTACGGTCAGCTTCCGTGCCGTAACTAAGAAAAATATATAACAAATGACTACGCCCATCCGAAAACGGCGGCAATTCCGTATGCCGCTGAATCATGTCGTAGTCTGTGTAGGGTTTTACTAATTGCGGTATGCGGTACGGTTTCATTTCAGCCTCCGGAGCCATTGACGTTATTACAATATCTTTGTTCACAATCTTGTCTATTATATCACATGTTTTTTTGTCACGCACGATGGGACGTCCTAGTTTCTTTTACCCATATCAGGGATAAATGAACTGCTTCCGCCATAGCTCGCTTTCACTAATACGGAAGCCGTTCTTAAGCCGTTCAGGCAACGGCCCATTGCCGGCCGATTGCAGCTCCTGCTGCAGCTGGAGCGACCATTCGGTGCGGCGGATATCCCCGGCGAGCAATAGGCGCCGGCTGTCCAGCCATTTATCCTCGGCTACGATCCGCAGCAGCAGCTGGTCAATATTCTCCGTATCTTGAAAGGCAAAAGAGATCGCCAATGCCATATTCTGATATAACTCCTGAGGCTCATGGTCGTTGCCAGTTACCTTTAGATCCAGCGACAGGATCTGATTCTTCCAGCCGACACTGTCAATGTCCAGGGTGAAGGGCAGCTTGCTTATCACATCTACGAGATTATCATTTGCAAGCGTGGTACTGCCCCCGCCGAGAGTCTCCACCGCACGAGACTGCTGCAGAGCTGGTTCGAGGGACGCCAGACCCGGCAAGATAACAGCAACCGCAGCGGTTAGCAGCATTGCAATTCCGATCAGCCAGCTCCGGTTCATAGCCTGCCCCCTATCCATAGTTTCCGCCAGGCAGTGACATTATACGATCATACAGACTTGCCTATATCTAGTTATATTTTGAAAAAAAGCAGGCTATGCCTGCTTTTCAGCTTTCACTCTCCAGTTGTCCGTGTTTGCTCCATATTTCTGCTTTACCGCGGATTTTCATAGCTGAGGTATGATCGGTGAATTGAGCGATCAGCACCTCTCCTTTATCCAGCTTCTCCGTGTGGTGAAACCGCGTATCCAGGCCCCGGGTAAGTCCGATTACCTGAACGCCGTTCTCCTTGGCCTTTACCACGATGTATTCGCTGCCGGCCGGTGCAGGGCTAACGCCATTATTCTTCTCGGTCATGTTTAATCCTCCTTAACGTTGTAGTCCTTCAACAACAAATGCCGCCTTGGAGGGCGGCATCGTTAATACTCGGAAAGAGACTATAGGATTGATATGTAGAAATCTCTATTTGATTCCGTCTTTAAGCGCTTTACCTGGTTTGAAAGCAGGTACTTTGCTTGAAGGAATTTCGATTTCTTCACCAGTTTGCGGGTTGCGGCCTTTACGTGCGGAACGTTCGCGCACTTCAAAGTTTCCGAATCCAACCAGTTGTACTTTATCGCCGCTTTGCAGAGCTCCTGTGATCGCTTCGAAAACGGCATCTACCGCTTTAGTAGCATCTTTCTTGGGAAGTTCAGTTGCTTCTGTAACTACGTTGATCAAATCTGATTTATTCATGTCTTCTCACCTCCCTGGGCAAATTTCCGGTATCATACACTGTTTCCGTTTCAACGCAAAATATACGTGATAATCCCGTTTATTACTAGATACTGGCGCCCTTCTTCCTAGAAGCGCAACAAACTTATAGTAATACAGCCCACCCATAATTTCAAGGCGTTACTCAAAAAAGGAGCAGAAAGTATCATTTGAGCAGAAAATATCTGCTGAAATGATAGACTAATACTGTTAGATTCTTCAATTTAAGTACAAAAAAGAGAGCGGATTATCCTCCGCTCCCTTTTCTGATAATTGGTTCATCAGGTATTGTTGATTTATAAAATAATGGCGATAAGTCCGCCTGAGCCCTCATTAATGATTCGTCCAAGCGTTTCCTGCAGCTTATACCGGGCATTGTCCGGCATCATGGCGATTTTACCCTGTATGCCTTCACGCACGATGGAATGCAGCGAGCGGCCGAAAATATCTGACTCCCAAATTTTAATCGGGTCGTTCTCAAAGTCCTGCATCAGATAGCGCACCAGCTCTTCACTCTGCTTCTCAGTGCCGATGATCGGGGAAAATTCCGACTCCACATCAACCCGGATCATATGAATGGATGGGGCTGTCGCCTTCAGGCGGACTCCAAAGCGTGATCCTTGGCGGATCAATTCCGGTTCATCGAGCGCCATCTCAGCCAGTGACGGTGCAGCAATACCGTAACCTGTTGTTTTGACCATTTCCAGCGCTTCTGAGAACCGGTCGTATTCACGCTTGGCATGTGCGAAGTCCTGCATCAGCTGCAGCAGGTGATCTTTGCCGCGGATTTCAACACCGACCACTTCCATGAGCACCTGATCGTATAGCTCTTCTGGAGCATACAGATCAATTTCAGCTACTCCCTGACCCATGTTCATGCCGCTGAGTCCGGCTCTGTCAATGAAGTCATATTCAGTAAACTGGGAAACCAGACGGTCGACATCCCGCAGACGGCGGATATCTTTTACCGTATCCCGTACGGAATTCTCATAGCTGCTGCGCAGCCAGTGGTTCTCGCCAAGCACCATGACCCAGCTAGGCAGGTTGACATTAACCTCATGTACCGGGAATTCATAGAGCACTTCCCGCAGCACACCGGTCACATCCTCCTCCGTCATATTGGCAGCGCTGAGCGTCATCACCGGAATGTCGTATTTCAGAGCCAGCTCACTGCGGAGCTGCTGTGCTTCCTCACTGCGCGGCCGGGTAGAGTTGATTACAAGCACGAACGGCTTGCCGACCTCCTTCAGTTCAGCAATGACACGCTCTTCCGAGTCAATGTAGGAGTGGCGCGGGATTTCAGCAATTGTGCCGTCCGTAGTCACTACTACACCCAGTGTGGAGTGTTCCTGAATCACTTTGCGTGTGCCAATCTCCGCCGCTTCCTGAAAAGGAATCGGTTCCTCAAACCAAGGTGTGGAAATCATACGGGGCCCGTTTTCATCCTCGTAGCCCTTTGCGCCTTCAACGGCATACCCTACACAATCGACCAGCCGGACATTCACTTCAAGGCCTTCCGCCACTTTGATCTGCACCGCGTTGTTTGGCACAAATTTCGGCTCTGTTGTCATGATTGTTTTGCCAGCTGCGCTCTGCGGCAGTTCATCCACAGCTCTTACCCGGTCTGCTTCGCTCGTAATGTTCGGCAGAACAATCGTCTCCATGAAGCGTTTGATGAATGTCGATTTCCCCGTGCGAACCGCGCCGACGACGCCAAGATAAATGTCTCCGCCGGTACGCTCGGCAATGTCCTTGAAAATATCCACTTTTTCCAAAAGAGATCCCCTCCTCATATTACTCCGAAGAAAAAATGCCTGAAGAGCATCGACTTCGCGTTCCGCCGGTAAACGGACCCTTGCAGGACATCCACCGGACTTTGGCATTGCCCGCCAGGGAGCCTAGCCTGCCTAAGCGGAACATTTTTGCCCCGCGCTAAACTCCGAATGCTCGGACATGCATTTGGACTAGTATCATCATATGTATCCGGAACGGATTTATGACCCGCAGCTGAGCAATTTATACACGAATTTCACAAAAGCCAGCTGCTGCCCGGAAACCTTCTCATCAAGCATATGAAAAACACGCAGCGTATAGAACTGATTCACTTTTTCCAAAGCACAGCCAACACAAATAAGCCCCCTGAGTTAGGGGGACCGTTGCTGATTATTTACTTATGGCTGGGGAACAGGCTTGCCGCTGACCCACAGATAGGGTAAGGACTTCACCGGCACATAAAAAGAGGCCGTCTCCAATTCGGTTCTCAAGTCCTTATCTGGCACCGGGGTACTCCCGTTTTTGTCTATTGCAGACAGAATATCAAGGACATAATCAACGTACACCCTGCCGTTCTTATCCATCATAAATTCCAGCGGCTCACCGGAATAAACACTCTTCAGTGTAATCCCAGACGTCCGCGCCTGCTTGGAATTGATAGAAAAAAGTCCCGGATATCGTTCTTCCCCTGCCGGAAGCTTGCCCCCGTGATCGGCCTTGTATCGGTTCACCTGACGCTGGACATCATTGACCCTCTGCACAGTGACGAGATCCATCAGCTTCACAACAGGAGCGGTTTCCTCATCCAGAATCAGAAAATAGGCATTCCCGCCCTTTTCGAAGGCAGCTGGCGGAATTTCCTCTAAATACCCCTGCTTGCGCAGTTTTTCAAGATCAACTACGAACTTCTCATAACGCGGTGTGGACTCGTCACTATTAAGAATAGGCAGCAGCCCTTCCACCTGCTGATACTCATCAACAGCCGCCTGAACGCGCCTAACACTCTCCCTGCTGCTGCTTCCCGGCTGCATCTGCTCTTCGGGATACATGCAGCCTGCCAGCGCAGACAGCAGCAGGATGATTCCGGCAAGCAGCCCTAGTCTTGCTCCTTGTCTATTCACTCTCCTGGCGAGTTTCACAGCTTCCGCCCCCCGTCGTTCAATCGCTGAAGGATCAGATCTTCAGCATCATATCAGTTACTACCATAGCTCGTCCCTTTCACCACGGCGTGCAGCTTCCAGCCTGCGGCGTACAGCCGCTTTAAGCGGGTCTTCAGGAACACTGACGTTCACATCGCTGCAGACGGCAGCCTGGCAGGCCAGACGGACGCCCTGCTCCAGCAGGCTGCCCAGCTTGCGCTGTTCAGCCTCCCCGGGTGGACGCAGTGCACCGGATTCTTGCTGTTCCACAGTCACTTTACACATCAGACAGGCGGCTTTTCCTCCGCAGCGTGTAGGCAATATCACTCCGGCCTTGCGGGCAGCCTCCAGCAGCGATGTTCCATGCTTAACAACCGCTATTCGCTCTTCGGGCAGAAAAGTAACCTTATATCCATTTTGCAGCTTCATCATACAGCTTCCTTCCATAGCTATGTTTCAGGCATTACATTTTTTTGTAAATGCTTACATAATTGAAGCCGCTCCACTGAGCAGGCCGATTAACATAATAACAAAGGCAACTATGGACAAAATAGCCCTAAGCACACCTTTCGTCTTGCTGCGGGCAAAAGTGATCAGAAACACAGATACTCCCATGATTAGTATCGCAATAAGAGATAACCACATCTTCGTCATCGGATCCATAGCTGAGCCGCCTCCTGCCGTTTAGCTTTAATTGCGAATATTATAGCATGAACATTATATCAAGAAACCTATAAAGTCTATCCCCCAGCAAAAAAAGAGCAAAGACCCCGGAATCTGATCGGATTCCGGGTCGTTTGCTCTCCGCAATATGAAGAGAAATACTATTTTTTCATTAACATTTTCATCAAAGACTCCATGGTGCCGGAATTTGCGCCGCCTTTTTTGACAGCACTGATAATCTCCTGCACAGTAGCCTCACTGACCGGCACCTTCGCCATGGCTGATACCTGTTTGATTAACTGGCGGAGCTGGGCTTCATTCTGCATGGTTCCCGGCTTGACCGTACTTGCCAGCTTTTTAACCGCACCAGGCGTTATATTCTTGCCTGCCTTTTTGTTGATGGCATTTAATGCATCTTTGGAAAAATCTCTGTCCACTCTTCTTCCCTCCTCCGTCAATCCCCATTACAACATATGAGAATCGCCGGCAAAAGGTGAACAGTCCTCAGGAATGCCACTGCTCCCAGGTTTCCTGTGAGATAGCTTCCATTTCCGTCTTGCGGTCACGGCCCATCAAGGCTTCTACTGCGCTGCGGGGTGTTCTTCCCTTGAACAGCACGTGATAGATCTGGTCGGTAATCGGCATCTGCACGCCCAAATTCAGTGAGATCGCATAGGCCGCCTCCGTCGTACGAATTCCTTCTACAACCATGCCCATCGAATCCAGCACTTCAGCAAGCGCTTTACCTTGTCCCAGCATCCAGCCTGCACGCCAATTACGGCTATGCTGGCTCGTTGCCGTCACGACCAGGTCACCGAGTCCAGCCAGACCGGAGAAGGTCAGCGGATTCGCCCCCAGCTCGACACCAACGCGGGAGATTTCAGCGAGTCCGCGGGTCAGCAGCGCTGCTTTGGCATTATCACCGAAGCCAAGACCATCCGAAAGACCGGCGCCAAGGGCGATAATATTTTTTAGCGCTCCTGCCAGCTCTACCCCCAGCTGATCGCGGTTGGTATAAACACGAAAATCGTTGTTAATGAACAGTCCCTGTGCAATGGCAGCCCGCTCTTCATCAGCCGAAGCGACAACAACCGTTGTCGGACAGAGACGGACGACTTCCTCGGCATGGCTGGGCCCGGAGAGAACCACAATCTGACCTTCACTGCACCCCAGCTCTTCGGAAATCACGGTTGACATCCGCTTCTTTGTTTCCGTCTCAAAACCCTTCGTAGCATGAATACAGAGCATATCTTCCTTCCAAAAGCTCTTTAAGCTGCGCGCCACTTGACGCATACCGGATGACGGTGCAACAATGACTACTGCTTTCGAACCATCCACTGCTTTTTCCATGTCTGTAGTGGCAATGATGTTCTTGGGTAAAGACACTCCGGGTAAAAAGTGTTCGTTCGTATGTGCCTCATTAATCTCGGCAGCTTGCTCAGGCCTACGTGTCCATAGATAAACTTCCGAGTGGTTAGCCGCCAGCACAGATGCCAGCGCAGTTCCCCAACTGCCCGCGACCAGCACGGTTACTTTATCAGACAACGCGATTCCCCTCCTTGACTTTGGAGCCGATTTTATTCTCTCTTCCCTGAGAGATTTTTACAATATTGCTGCGGTGCCGCCAGAAGGCAAAAACAGCGATAATCAGGCTGCCCCAAAGCTCTGGAGCCGTGAATCCGGTAAACAGGAGAAAGACCGGAGTAAGCGCCACAAAAATAAGTGAGCCAAGAGACACATAACGGGTGAACACAATAGCCAGGATTGCAAGAATACCGGCAGTCAGCGCAGGCCAAAAGCATAGTGTGGCCATCACGCCAATCGTTGTCGCAATCCCCTTCCCTCCACGGAAGTGAAAATAAAGCGGCCAATTATGCCCGATAATGGCAGCAATACCGCAGGCTACGGCCACCCAGCCTCCCCAGCCGCCGGCCCAGGTTCCGAGCCAGACGGCAGCAATTCCCTTCAGTACGTCAAGAACCAGCACCAATATAGCCGGTCCTTTCCCCATCACTCTAAGTGTATTGGTAGCTCCGGCATTCCCGCTTCCATAATGGCGGATGTCGATCCCCTTGAGCAGCCGGGCAAGTAATACACTAAAGCTGACAGAGCCAAGCAAATAGCTTACAACGATAACCAGAAGTTCAAACGCCACTACTCTTCTCCCCTAACCTTCGTTTTCGGATTTGCGCCGCGTAAATAGACGAATCGGTGTACCTTCGAAATTGAACGCTGCACGGATTTTGTTCTCCAAATAACGTTCATAGGAGAAATGCATCAGTGACGGATCATTTACGAACACAACAATCGTCGGCGGCTTCACCGCAACCTGGGTTACGTAGTTGATGCGCAAACGGCGTCCTTTATCCGTAGGCGGAGGGTTAATCGCTACAGCATCAGATACCACATCATTAACCAGATGCGTCGTAATCCGCAATGCATGCTGCTGGGCAACATGCTGTACAACCGGGAGCAGCTTCTGAAGACGTTGTTTCGTAAGTGCTGACAAGAAAACAACCGGAGCATAGGTCATAAACAGGAAGTGGTCGCGGATGGTGTTCTCAAAGTTCTGCATTGTCTTGTCATCCTTCTCGACAGCATCCCACTTATTCACCACGAAGATCGAGGCTTTCCCTGCATCATGGGCATAACCGGCAATATGCTTGTCCTGGTCGATAATGCCTTCCTGGCCGTTGATGACAACAAGAACTACATCTGCCCGCTCAATAGCACGCATGGCACGCATGACACTGTATTTCTCTGTAGTTTCATATACTTTGCCGCGTTTACGCATACCCGCTGTATCAATCAGGACATACCGCTGTCCATCCCGTTCAAAAGGAGTATCTATCGCATCGCGTGTAGTTCCGGCAACATCACTGACTATAACGCGTTCTTCACCGAGAATAGCGTTCACGAGCGAGGATTTCCCTACGTTTGGACGTCCAATCAAAGCTACACGAATCACATCTTCATCATATTCTTCATCTTCCTTTTCCGGAAGCTTTTCAGTAACCGCATCCAGCAGATCGCCGATTCCGGTACCATGGCTGCCGGAAATACCGATCGGATCGCCAATTCCGAGGCTGTAGAATTCATAGATGTCTTCCGTACGCTTCATATTATCCACTTTGTTGATCGCCAGCACGATCGGCTTGCCGGACCGGAACAGAATCTGCGCTACCTCTTCATCTGCATTCGTAAGACCGCTTTTCGCCTCACACATAAAGACGATGACATCCGCTTCCTCGATCGCCAGCTCCGCCTGAACGCGGATCGATTTCAGAATCGCATCTTCACCGTCAATCTCAATTCCTCCGGTATCAATGACACTGAAGGATTTACCGTTCCAATCGGAAACGCCATAAATCCGGTCACGCGTAATCCCCGGTTTATCTTCTACAATGGCCAGTCTATCACCAATCAGCCTGTTAAATATCGTCGATTTTCCGACGTTAGGCCTGCCTACAATGGCCACAACGGGTCTTGCCATATTCATTCCTCCTGTCTTCCTTACGATTTCATCATAGCAAAAAACAATTCAATTGGAAAACACAATCGGCGAACCCCCAAATGAGGGCCCGCCGATTACTTTACCCGGTATGACACCAAATATAAGACACATAAGTCACCCTATGCGGTATCCTTATATTTCTGTGTAAACATAAATTAAGGGATTAGTTATTGCCCTTGAATTTGTCCAGCTTGTCGCCGAAACGTTCAGCCAGAGTGAAGCTGAGGCCTTCGTTGCTGAGCGATACGTTAGGATTGTTTAGCACTTCCTTAGGCGCTCTGTCTCTGCTCTCTCTGCGTTCAGGTCTAGCCGTAGGAGCCGGAGCTTCTTCGGTTTCCTTGATGCTGAGGCTAACACGCTTCTCGGATGGATTGAAGTCCAGAACCTTCACTTGAACTTCTTGTCCTTCCTTAAGAACTTCATGCGGAGTGCCGATGTGCTTGTGGGAGATTTGCGAGATGTGCACAAGGCCTTCAACGCCTGGAAGCAGCTCAACAAATGCGCCGAAGTTTACAAGGCGTTTAACTTCGCCTGTTACTACATCGCCAATGTTGATTTTGCCGGCAGCGGAATCCCAAGGACCTGGAGCAGCCGCTTTGATGCTGAGGCTGATCTTGCCTTTTTCCGGATCCACTTTAAGGACTTTAACGCGAACTTTGTCGCCTTCAGATACAACATCAGATGGTTTTTCCACGTGGTTCCAAGCGATTTCGGATACGTGAACCAGACCGTCAACGCCGCCTACATCAACAAATGCGCCGAATTGAGTCAGACGTTGTACTGTACCTTCGATGATTTGTCCTTCGGACAGCTCGGACATAATTTTTTGTTTGTTGGCTTCGAATTCTTCTTCCAGTACTTCTTTGGCAGACAGAATAACCTTGCTGTTCTCGCGGTCGAGTTCTTTCACTTTCACGCGCAAGGTGCGGCCTTTGTAGTCACTGAAATCTTCTACGAAGTGACGTTCAACCATGGATGCAGGAATAAATCCGCGAGCGCCAACGTCAGCCACAAGGCCGCCTTTGACAACATCAGCCACAGTAACTTCGAATGCTTCTTGGGAAGCAAAATACTTTTCAAGATCTTCCCATGATTTTTCGCTGTCGATCGCACGTTTGGAGAGCACAAGGCTTTCCTTATTGTCGTTGATGCTGACTACTTTGCATTCCACTTCTTGTCCAACTTCAACCGCTGCAGCAGCGTTGTCCAGCTGTACGGAAGAAAGTTCGCGAATCGGAATCACACCGTCGTATTTATATCCAATGCTTACATAAGCTTGGTTATCTTCGATTTTGACGATTGTTCCTTTCACGGTATCGCCTTTTTTCAGAGAAATGATTTCCAAACCTTCTTGGCTAGTCACTTCTTCTTCATTGCTGGCAACAGGCACAGTGGATTCCACAGTTTCCGTTGCTTCTACGGTTTCGTTGTTCTCAACATTCGCCGCAGCTTCCTGATTTCTTGTTTCTTCAGACATGTGATTACCCTCCTCGATTCAAAACCCCATTTATTTAAACCCGCGTAGCGCAGAGTTCAAAACAATCATTACATGTAATACCACTTGTATTTTTAAGTTAGTATGTTCCAAAAAATAGCGGTTATGCCGTTATTCCTCAGCATTCGTAAAAAGCTCAAAGCTAACGGAGCTATTTCGTACTGGGCTTGCCGGTCTTACTCATCTCATGGATCCGTCCCATAATTACGTCGGTAACTTCTTCAAGAGATTCGCTGCCTGCTCCGGCAAATGAGCTGAGATCGATGGGTTCCCCATAAATAACGGTCATTCGGCGGAATGGCTTATAAGAACCGATAATAGCGGCCGGAACAACTGCTGCGCCGCTGCGAAGCGCAAAGCTTGCTGCGCCTTTCTTAGCAACACCAGAATCAGAGTTACGCGTTCCTTCCGGAAAAATGCCCATAACATGTCCGCTGCGAAGCGTATTAAGGGCCGTTTTAATGGATTCTTTGCTTACGCCGCCACGTTTGACAGGAAAAGCGCCCAGTTTGTCTATGAGCCAGCCCAGCACCGGAACCTTGAACAGTTCGGCCTTGGCCATATACTTGACCTGACGTTTCAGCTTAATCCCGATGGTCATCGGATCAAGCAGGCTGATATGGTTCGCGCAGAGCAGTACCCCGCCCTCCTTTGGCACATTTTCTTTTCCCACAATCTTGAGCGGGAACAGGATGGCATAAATCAAGCGAAGCAATCCACGGCAAATAACATAAATCATGAATGATTTCTCTCCCCGTTAACATGAGATCTGCAGTGGGAGACAATAGCTTCCACGGCTTGATGGATATCCATATAGGTCGTGTCAAGAAGAATAGCATCCTCTGCACGGCGCAGCGGTGAAATCTCCCGTCCTTCATCAAGACGGTCACGGGCTGCAATATCGTGTTCAAGCTGCTGGAGAGTCACTGTTTCCGCATCTTTCAGCTCCTTGTAACGGCGGAGGGCACGTTCCTCCACACTTGCCGTCATGAAAATCTTCACTTCGGCATCCGGCAGTACGGTCGTACCGATATCGCGGCCATCCATGACAACCCCTTTGCGGAGTGCCATCTGACGCTGCAGATGACTGAGTCTGGATCTTACGCCTTCGAGTTTCGAATACTGCGATACTTGACCGCTGACCTGAAGACTGCGGATATGGGGGGTTACGTCTTCCCCATTAATGAGCACCTTCTGTACATCTTCCTCCGGAATAAGCTCAATTACCATATCGCGGACGAGATCATCCACCTGTTCATGGGCTTCCGGCGGTATGCCTCGACGGAGCATATACCAGGTAATTGCGCGGTACATAGCACCCGTATCAACATAAATGTAAGACAGCTTGCGTGCTACCAATCGGGCTACAGTACTCTTGCCTGCCCCGGCAGGTCCGTCGATGGCGACGTTAATTCTGTCGTTAGTATGTGTCCCCTGCCTATCCAACGGGGCATTCCTCCTCAAACACTCTTTCGTCCAGAAACAGGGCAAAGCCGCATATTTCCAGGGACTTACTGATATTATCAAGAAAAAAGCAGGCATTGCCTGCGACTTATAAAATTATACCACAGTTTGGAACACAGTGCAAAACAGCATATACCCCTAAACGCATACAAACATCCGTAAAAAGAGTCAGCGGTTACGGAAATCAAACTGCCGTTCAAAGCAATAGCGGATAATTTTTTGCCGTTCTGCATCGGAAATGGACGAGAACTTCAGCATAACAAGACTGCGTCCGTTCTCGAGCGGCTTCATCCGCACAATTTCCCCTTCAAAATTCGCATGCTCCGTGCTGCCGTTGCGGTAAGGAAGGAGCAGCCAGCAGCTGAGCTTGTCGGAAACCGCAAGCTTAACCTTGGCATCGCTGAGAAATGAAGTTCCTCCGCCCCCGATATCATCGGTCCGGACGAGAAAGCGGCTGCCTAGAGCATCCTTCACAGCCAGCTCAAGCTCAGCGTTAACGCGCAGAAAGCTGCGGCGCTGGATTTTGAAGATAGATTCCGCTTCCGGCTTGCGAATCCTTACCATACGAATCACATCTTCTTTAAATCCGATAACATGAGTACTGAAATAATTCTTAATCCCGCCTTCAGTAATAAAGTATGCGGAGAGCTCGTCCCCCATAAACAGCTTTTTCAGCCGACCCTTATCCACCTGCATCGGAATTTCAATCAGAAAAGCATCATCCTCCATATCCGCGATTCTGGATCGGTATTCGATCTCCGTTTCCGCCGGATCACTGGAAGCTACCTGTATGTATAGATGTTCATTAATTTTGGGATACAAACCTGTCACCGCCACAATGTTAGTAAGTTGATCTGTTTTTGATTATATCATGGCCTTTAGACACCGGGTTAGCAAATATTATGAAAGTTCAGAATTTTAAACAAAATAGGAGGGGTCCTCTAGGGATGCCCTCCTGCTTCATTAGAACTTATTTATCCTGTGCTCCTGAGGAAGTCCGCACCTCTTCCACTGCCTCTTCATTTCCATCCGCAGCATTCAGATAAATCCGGTATTGTGAACCGTTGATTTTGCCCCCGAATTCATACGTAAGAAGCTCCACAGCATCTTCATTTTCAATCCAGGCCAGACGGTGGTATAGCTCTTTGAATTCCGGGTTTAAGTGTTTTCTGGCCTCCGCAAGCGATAGGGCGGGTTTAGGGATTTCGCGTTTGTCCTGATGTTCTTTGACAAAGTCGCTCGCCTGGAAACCGGTAGGATCCCCTGTATCCAGCGCAACCCGTACCGTCATTTTCTCGGGATAGATCAGCACACCGTTCTGGCTGCTCACAAAGGTCAGGTTCCCTAGATTATCGTAACGGTCCGCACTGACTGCAGTCATTCCCGGATAACCCTTTTTCTTCAGGAATTCGCCTGCTTTAGTTACCGCCTGTTCCATCGAGACTTTGGCCGGACCGACCTCGCGGTTATCATTATACGAAATCAGCAGCCCGCCTTCTCTTGTAAAGTCCATGCTGATCGGCTGCTGATGATTGGGGCTGGATACCATTGCCGTAAATGAAGCCCACTCGGTGCCTTTTCCGTTCTCACGGACATCCACCTTCTCATTACCGCCGATGTCGGCAAACTTCACGGCTTTTGCCTTGATTTCCTCTGCAGTAACCGGCTTGCCCCCGATTTTCTTCACGGAACGTTTGTCATAAATGCTGGCCACGGATGGTCCCCAGTCCAGTTCGGGATAGGCTGCAACCCGTTTATCCACTGTTTTAAAACCGTCAATAATCGTATTATCCTCAGCCTTTTCCTCAGTCGCGAGCGCCGACTCCACATCCATCCAGCGCAGCTTATTGCCAATTACCTTCTGCTGCACTTCCTGCAAATCCTTGGATATTTCGCCGGAATTTTTATAGAGCGCCTTGAGGTTCCCCAATTCGGCTTCTGTCAGCGGCTTTTTCGTGAAGTCACGGACAGCGGCTTTATAAGAGAAGTTTGCGATTTTCGAAAGAAATTCCTCCGTCTCACTGAACGGCAGCAATGTAAGCGGAAGCTGATTGATTTCATTCTGTGCCTCACTGGTTAACCGCCATACATTAACGAGGCCTTTGCGGTGCATTCCGTTCGAGGAAGCGTTCACTGCAAGGGTGTTTCCGAGTTCACCATGAAGCCGCTCCACATGAAAAGAAAGATCATGGAAGGCTCGCTGATACTGATTCTCTGCTTTGATTAGAATTGAGTTTTTCTCCTGGTTCTCCTGATATCCCCAGACCAGCGCTCCCACCAGCAACAATGCGGTAAGCGGGAACATTATGGCACTTAATCTTTTGTACATAGGGCTGCAAGACTCCTTTCGGTAGCTTATTGCCGTTAGTTTGACAATAACTGAGAAGAGTTATGCACCTTACAGGCCCGCAAAAAAAAGAGAATACTTCCAGAGCTCCGGTTCAGGCCCGTTCTTCAATCTCAAAACCGCTGCTGCTGCTGCACAGGCACTGCTTGAAGCCGGTCTGTATCACTCCGTGCTCCTTGTTCCCTCTTAATATGTAGGTTTCACCACACTGCTTGCAGACAATCCGCACTTTTACACGCAAAAAAAGACACCTCTCTCCTCTCTGGAATTCCTTGCTTACGGAACTTTCCGGGTAAGATTAAGTGTGTCCATCTCAATTATAGGTTAACCTCTTCCTCACGCTTCAAAAAACGGAACGGCGAGCGGCTGTTGGCCAGCGCCACCTTCCCCATGCCTCCATACCATAATAAAGCCATCAAAGGTACGATAAACCAAATCCAGTAATTCGCTGTAGTACTTAGTATAAAGTCATAGATTCCGTGCCACAGCCAAGGCAGCAGGAGCGAGACAAGCAGGATCCCCCTCGTTTTGTTCCCCTTCGAGAACTTGGCCCTGCCCATGTGATATCCCATAACAACTCCGAACATCGCATGTCCCGAGACCGGCAGCAATGCCCTTATAAACATTGATCCGATAGAAGCATGGCTGTACCAGGCATACATTATATTCTCAATTGTTGCGAAGCCTAGCGAAATCGCTACGGCATATAGTATTCCATCATATGGCTCGTCAAATTCGGTATGATTGTAAATCATATGGTACAGCACAAACCACTTCAAGCATTCCTCTACTCCTGAGGAGATGAGGAACGAGTCGACATAGGGACCTCCACTCAGCCCCAGCACCAGGCCCCTCTGGATGATCATAACCGGAAAAACAATCAACAGGCCGAGCAAAAATACCTTTATGACCATATGCAGCGGTTCTTGATCATACTTATCTTTCAGATAGAAAAAAGTCAGCAGCGCAAGTCCCGGTGCCACTGCCGACGTAATGACCGATAACAAAAGCACCGAATAACCTCCCCGAGCTTATCTCTCCTATCTGTTACCGCAAAACCCGGCGGTATGCAGGAAAGTCATATTTCAAAACTAGAGGAAAGGGCCGGGCCTCAGGCCCGGTCTCTCCTCAACCGCTTATTCCTGGCGCTTAAAATGAGTGCATAATAACTGGATTGCATTCTCAGCCATTACGGTCTTTCCGTATTCATCTAGAACAGCTTCTGTAACAGGGGACGAATCCCCGAACTCCGACAATACGGCTACAATTCCCGTAAGGACATTTTCTTCATATTCCTTCGGATCGAAGTAGAGGTACCATTTATCATTATAAGAATACAGTTTTCCCTGGGAAGTAATATTGCCGATGAGCACATGAGCCGCTTCAATCAAAACCTCAAAATCGCGGAATGCATACACAATGGAGTCGCTTTGTTCTAGAGTAACTTCCATTTCGTAAATCTCTTCAGGCATTTCTTCTTCCCCGGCTCCACCGTACTGATGGTGATCATATTTCCCCCGGGTCACAATAACGACCATACCTTGCGCGGGCAATGCGAACACTTCTACGGCAAGCGGACCTGTAGCGTCAAAACCAAGTTCACTATACGCCTGATCCATCATTTCCGTAAAAAGGTCATGCACCTTGGGAACTTCCTGCCACATATCTTCCTTCTGGATGCCCCGCTCGCTCAGGTCGTCAAAAGTGAGGAAAATCCGTATCTTATCTTGACCTAATCGCTCTATTCTCATGACAGGATCCTCCTTTTGCAAGCTCATTTAATATTAATGTATGATGAGTCCCGAGTAATGAGCCAAAAATGGTTACTATGTATGTATGTTATCATTTTGGCGCTGTAAATGCACGTAAATAAATATTTTTATGACCCATTTATTCCGGCATTCTGATAAAAAAAGAATCATTTTGCGGATGGAATCATCCCCAAAATGATTCTGCAATGTTGCTTTGCGGTTACAAACCGGGTATTGCTGTATGAGTTTCTTTAAGAATTTGCTCTACCTCATGTTTTACATCAGGATTGCTGCGGATGAAATCCTTAAGCATTTTAAGATTGGATTCCTTGGATTTAATCGCAGACTCCTTGTGGTCGGCATTGCCGGCAGCCTTATGCTCAGCAGTGTCATTGGCGCCGCCCGTTTGGGTGCTGCCGAATCCGGTCATCGCCATACCCATAATTTTGTCCCGTGCCTTCTCCCCTGCACCCTGCATCTGGCCGCCCGGCTGCAGGAGCGAGGACATCATGGTACTGCGTTTTTTGGACATCATCATACTGGCGGCTGCACCCAGCATCACTCCGCATAGAAATGACGAAGTATTCATATCTCTAACCTCCTTGTATGGTAAAATCATGCTTAGTGTTCGCGGAAAGATTCCGGCTCATACAACCAAACAACAAGAAAGCGAGATGAAAAAAGTGGGTAAAGCAATATCAGCGCTCCTGCTGGCAACTCTACTGCTGTCTGCTTGCAGCAGCGGGAACAACGGGGACACTACAGGGAGCAGTGTAATGCCATCTGCCACCGCTACCCAGGAAGCTTCAGCAGCACCAGCTGACCAGGGTAAGAGCCCTGCAGCACCAAGTCCTTCTCCTACCTCTGAAGGCACAGGAGGAAGTGAATCAGCAGCCGCAACGGCTACCTCCGGAACAGCAACGGCACAGCCCAGTGAAGAACCGGCTGCAGCAGAAGTCCCGCTGCTGTACCATATGAACAAAAATTACGACATTGTCCCAAATGAAGAAAGTACGAATAAAAAAGTGGTCCTGCTTACCTTTGATGACGGTCCTAAGGAAGCGGATATGATTAATTCACTGATCGACACGCTGGATAAACATCAGGCGAAGGCAATCTTTTTCGTGAACGGCTACCGCGTGAAGGAGCATCCAGAACTGCTGAAGCTGATCCACGACCGCGGCGGCATTCTAGGCAATCACAGCTGGGATCATATTGTCCTGAAAGATAAATCGTACAGCGAAGTAAAGAAGCAGATTGAGAATGTGCAGACTATCGTGAAGCAGGTTACCGGCGAATCCCCGGTATTCTTCCGTCCGCCGCACGGTGCAGGCGGGGATGTCGGCAAAAAGGTAGCTGCAGAGAACGGCCTGCTTTATATGACCTGGTCTGTCGGATCACTGGATTGGGAAATGAAAGAGAAGGAACAGGGGAAAACCGATACACTGATCAAAAATGTGACAGACCAGCTCCATTCCGGCAGCAATATTCTGATGCATGAGCTTCCATGGACTGTGGAGGCACTTGATAAGCTGCTTACCACACTGGAAGGCAAGGGATACACCTTTGTCGACCCGCGAAGCATTGAGCTAAAGATGCGCTAAGCATAAAGTACTCCCCCCCAAAAAAAGGGATCCGAGGCACTATTGAAGTGCACCCCTTAGAATAGACATTGGAAAAACCCCAGGGTAAATCCGATGTAATTCTAGGGGGTGCATTTTTATGCCAGCTAAGAAAGGTCAGAAGTTTAAGCATTATCCTGAGTCTGTGAAAGTAGAAGCTGTTCGACTGTTTATGGAGGAAGGATGGTGCTGCAGAAAGATTACAGAACACCTGGATATTAATGACAGGAAGCGTGTCAGTGTCTGGGTGAGGAAGTATCGGGCAAAGGGAAAAGACTCTTTTCAGGATAGACGTGGAGATCCGCACAGGTCTGAAACAGAGCAAGAGCGAGAACTACGTCGTTTACAGTTGGAGGTAGACGTTCTAAAAAAGTGGTTACAAATCTTGAATCGGGAGGGTTGAAGGATAGATATGTTGTCATCGACGAACTGAAGCATAAGCAGACCGTAAAGGAACTCTGTGGATATTTAGGGGTCCACAGAAGCGGTTACTATGCTTATCTGAAGCGCAAGGAAAAGGATCCAGACCAAGAGTTGAAACGTAAGATCAAAGCCATATACGAGCAACGGGACAAGACGGTAGGATACCGTCGGATACAGGATGAGTTATACCGCCAATATCACCTTGTCGTGAATCACAAGAAGGTTTTACGACTCATGCAGGAGCTTCGTATTAAGGCGATTATACGCCGTAAGTACGTCCATAGAACAACCTATGAGGCAGCAGTTTCGGATGGAAGAGTCGCAGAGAATCTACTGAAAAGAAATTTCAAAGCGGATAAACCCAACCAGAAATGGGTAACGGATGTTACACAATATCGGGTATTCGATGAGAAAATTTACTTATCAGCCATCAAGGATTTGTGGAATAACGAGATCGTCGGATACCACATTAGCAGATGTAACGACAATCCACTTGTATTAGAGACGTTTAGAAAGGCCTTTGAAACACATAAAGACGTGACTGGACTGATCGTTCACAGCGACCAGGGATGCCAGTACACGTCCCATGCATACCACGACATGCTGCCACAGGTTGGCGCCCAAATCAGCATGTCACGCCGAGGAAATTGTTATGACAATGCCTCCATCGAGAGCTTCTTCTCTCATCTTAAAGTCGAAGCACTCTATCCTTATGATATACGAAGTATCGCTGAGGCACAAAGAAGAATTGAGGAGTATATACGTTTTTACAATGAAGATAGAGCACAACGAAAACTAAACAAGCTGACTCCTGTTGAGTACAGGAATCAGCTTGTAGCCTAGGTCTTTTTTCAATGTCTACTAAATGGGGTCTTGACCACTATTGCCCGGGATCCCTTTTTTTTACGTTTACTTTAGTGTACGCAGCGTCAGCACATGAATTTCGGCAGGACTGCGCCAGCGGATCGGGAGATGTGCTGTACCGAAACCGCGGCTGATCAGCAGCTTGGCATCGGCTCCGGTTCCGTCTTCCCGGGGAATGCTGTATTTGCCGGCATTATATGTACGATAGAACGGATCGGTATGCATTTGCAGGCCAAACGGCAGAATAACCTGTCCGCCATGCGTGTGCCCGGCAAGGACAAGCTCCGCAGGAACGGAGGATTGCTTCGAGAGCCACAGCGGGTCGTGTACGAGAATGATCCTGCAGTAAGGTACAGCAGATAAAGGAGCAAGCGGTAATGGGGCATACTTTTTCCTGCCCCCCTGCCTAGGGAAATCCACACCTGTCAGCAGCAGCTTGTGCCCTTTCCGTTCGAGAAAGACGTTCTCATCCATAAGCAGTCTGGCTCCGCTGCCGCGGATAATATTATCTACAAGTAGCACCTTTGCCTTGTAGTCATGATTTCCATGAACGGCATATACAGGAGCAATCGAACACAATAATTTCATATTATCAGAAAGACGGCTTAGCGGATTCCCTTTCTCAGTGATATCGCCGCCCAGGAATACGGCATCGATCTCCCCGCCGAGGGAGGCTTGTAAGGCTTTGGGAAGCCGTCTGCGGTGGATATCCGTAATAAACAAAATACGGAAGCCGTCAAATCCCGGAGGCAAAGCATCCAGGACTATTTCCTCGGCAATAATTCTATGCTTGAAAGCGGCAGCTAACATTATTGATCCAAAGATGCAGAGCGCAAGAACAGCAGCTGCCGCTATGGCTGTCATCCAGGCGGTTACCATAACGTCCTCAGCTCAGGTGCGCCTTCAATTCCCCACCAGACAAGCGATGCAAGCAGCAGGACAAACATAAAAATCAGCGAGTTGACGAATATTTTACTCAGGCGGATGCGTTCAGAAGGATAGCTCCGGGAGCGGGAAGGCGTATCTTCCGCCTCCTGAGTTGTCTGGCGGTTCCCTGCAGCCTTCGGTGAAGCTGCCGCATATTTCGCTTTTCTGGACAGCGTTCCAGGCACCGGTACAACCGGTTCATTCTGCGAAGAGGCTGATAGGGTTGTACTCCTTGCTTTTTCCCTCTTGAGTTGAGGCTGGTCTTTGCGATTATTTTGTTTACGGCGGGATTTCACCCGGCTTAATTCCTCGCTCATGATTCCCTCCTGTAGCGGATCACTAGCCCTGAGAACAGATCGATCAGGAAATGACATAATATAGGCGCCCACAGGGTTCCTGTGTGGATGTAAATATATCCCAGGCCATAGCTACTGAGGAACACCCAGCCGGTCGGAATAAAGTGGCGCAAATAACGCACATGAATCACTGCAAACAGAATGCTTGTCCAGTAGGGTCCGAATGCGTGCTGGATAGCTCCCCTGAACAACAGCTCTTCGCATACGGCCACCATGGCCGCGATAATGATGATGTGCCAGAGCGGCCTGCGCCCGAATAAAAGGTCATTTATGCCTCCGTCATCCATGCTTTCTTCCGGTACGATATGGGTTAACAAAAAATCCACAATCAGCATAATTCCCGCTAAACCAAGGCCCCAGAGCACAAATTTGGCGCTGCCGGGAAAAATTAATATGTCAAACGGATTTCTTTTCTGCAATAATATCCATATCAAACCGATAAATAAGGTAAGCCCCTGTGTAATATAGAGATTGAGCAGAAGCAGCTTATCCGTAAGATGCTGAGGGTCGGCCTTTTTGATTTTGATATCGCCAAATTTAAATTTTTTCATGGTAACCTGCCTGTTCTAAATTGTTTTTACATAAGATAATTTTCCTAGAAGAAGGAGCACTAATTATGAATAGCCGTACCTCCCGCACTCAAATGTTGTATACCTTAAGTTTTCTATTTTTCCTGATTTGCGCATTTGCCGCATTTTTCACGGGAGTGAAGGTTGGAGCTGACAAGACAGAAGCAAAATATTCTCATCTTAACGATGCTGAAGGGGCTGTGGAGGAATTTTCAGGCTCATACCAGCAGCAGGATCTTGTTACTTTCTATCATAACGTATTTTTGCCTTACCGGGAATTCAAGCGGAATTGGAACAATGAAGTAGAAAATCTCGCACGCAGCACGGATGCACGTGAGAACGCGGCAACGCTGAAAAATCTCAGTATCCTGGCGGACAAGCAATATGACAAGGTCAGCAAGGACTCGCTGTTCACCAGTTCACCGCTTTTGTTCCAATCCCAGCTTAACATACTTAAAAGCCTGACGCTCTTCTCCCAGGCTTCGAGCAAGGTTACCGCAGGGACATCCGGCGCCGAAACAGCCAAAATACTGAAGAACGACACTTTTACTGCAAGTGCTATTAAATTCGGGCTGCTCGGTCAAAAAGACTTCTACGATTCCATGCTCAAATGGGGTTCCAAAACGAACAGCAGTATCCCTGCTGAGGCCGGGGAGCTCAAAACGCTGTCCTTCGTTGCATGGAAAAAGATGCCTCTCCTGCTCAAGAATTCGACTATCGCGAATATTATGCTGAACCGAAAAATATATGGCGGATACGATCCTCAGGATATTACAGCGAAGATCGATGACATGATCTATTCCGGCACAGCCAGCTCACTGAAACTGAAGGACGTCCAGTCTTCGGTCACCCTGTTAATTTCAACGGGCGCTATACAGGAGCAGGACTTCATGAAATGGCGGGAACAGTACTATGGCAAGGAAATCATGCCGCAGCTGCCCTTCTTTTACGAGTAGAACCAGCTATTGCATCATAACGAAAAATGAAATTCACTTCAAGGCGGCCCGGCGAATAAGCCTATTGACACATCTGGCATCACCATGTTACATTATGAAAAATTAATCACGCAAAACCGATGAAGGAACAAAGATTCTGGTAGTCTTCAGAGAGCCGGTGGGTGGTGCAAACCGGTGGCGGACAGAATTTTTTAGCGCTCCTGAGATATTGTATCGAACGAATAGTAGGTGCAATCGGATCATCTCCGTTATCAGTGTGGCCTTTGCAGGCCAATGAGGCTGCTTCTTAACAGTTGCAGTGAATTAGGGTGGTACCACGATAACTCTCGTCCCTTACTACGGCAGTAGTATGGGGTTGGGGGTTTTTTTGTTACCCAAATTCATGATTTTTGGCTAAAAGGCCCACTGTCCGTGTTTCTGGTATTCCTGCACGCTTTCTCTTTTATGCGACAGCGCGTTACTCTGTTATTTTGACAATGCTTTACAACTGTTATTGAGGAATCTGGTACTGTGGACGCCTCATGAGGGCATCCTTAGGCATATTAAGCTTTCTAACTTTTAAGGGGGATAAGAAACCATGTTTAAAGTATTAGTATCGGATCCGATCAGTGATTTGGGCATTCAGCAATTGATGGACGCAAACGATGTAGTTGTGGACAAGAAAACAGGACTGAGCGAAGATGAACTGATTGCCATCATTGGCGAATATGACGGTCTGCTTGTCCGCAGCCAAACGACGGTTACCGAGAAAATAATCGCTGCCGGCACCAACCTGAAAGTTATCGGCCGTGCCGGAGTCGGAGTTGACAACATCAATCTGGAGGCGGCTACGCAGCGCGGTGTCGTAGTTATTAATGCTCCGGACGGAAACACCATCACTACCTGTGAGCATGCCTTTGCCATGATGATGGCGCTGGCCCGCCACATTCCGCAGGCTTACGCCAAAACCATAAACGGTGTATGGGACCGTAAAACGTTCCTTGGCGTTGAGCTGCGCGGCAAGACACTCGGGGTGCTTGGTATGGGCCGGATCGGCAGCGAAGTAGCCAAGCGCGCCAAAGCATTCGGTATGAACATTCTTGCCTATGACCCATTCCTGACGGCTGACCGTGCGGAGAAGCTAGAGGTGAAGCTGGCCTCGGTCGATGACATTGTACGCGGTGCTGATTTCATTACTGTACACACTCCGCTGACACCTGAAACACGCCACATGATTTCCCGCCCGCAATTCGAGGTTATGAAAAAGGGCATGCGCATCGTTAACTGTGCCCGCGGCGGTGTTATTGATGAAATGGCGCTGGTTGAAGCAATCGACAGCGGCATCGTTGCCGGAGCAGCCTTTGACGTTTTCGAGAAGGAGCCGCCGCAGGCTGATCATCCGTTCCTGTCCCATCCGAAGATCATTGTCACTCCGCATCTCGGCGCTTCGACCGTTGAAGCCCAGGAGAACGTCGCCATCGACGTATCTGAGCAGGTTCTGAATATCCTGCGCAACGAGCCGTTCATCAATGCCGTCAACATCCCGCCGGTTGCTCCAAGCGTAATGAACAAGCTTCAGCCGTACTTCACGCTCGGCGAGAAGCTGGGAAGCTTCGCAACACAGCTTACCCACGGTGCTATCAGTGAAATCAACGTTGAGTATGCCGGAGACCTCTCCGATGTGGATACCCAGCCACTGACCCGTTATATTGTCAAAGGCGTGCTGTCCCGTCACTTCGCGGGCGATGTAAATATCGTCAACTCTATGCATTTGGCTAAAACCCGGGATGTTAACGTAATTGTTACGAAATCCCCTAAGACCAAAGGGTTCACTAACCTCATTACCGTTACTCTGAAAGCCGATCCGGACGAGGAACGCCTGGTAGCCGGCACCCTGCTGCAGGGATACGGCGAGCGTATTGTCCAGGTGAATAAATTCCCGGTTGACATTGCTCCGGAAGGCCACCAAATTCTGATCTCCCATAACGATAAACCGGGAATTATCGGCCTCGTCGGCACATTGCTGGGCGAAAACGACGTCAATATCGCATCCATGCAGGTGGGACGCAAAATCGTCGGCGGTGCGGCAATTATGCTTCTGACCGTCGACAAGGCAGTACCGCAGCAAGTTCTGGTTAAGCTGGCAGGTTTGCAGGAAATTAACACTGCAGAAGAAGTTATTCTGCTGTAGAATCTTTAAGCAACAATAAAAAACGCCCGTTTGGAATACGGCTGGATTGCCGTCCATTCCAAACGGGCGTTTATCTTTATTCGGGGACGTGAAAGACGGGCACTATACGTCCGTCAATATCCGTGAATCCGTATTTCTCCGCCAGCTCCCCTACCTGCAGTGGAATTCCTGTCAAAGCCATCTTATCAGCATCCGCGGCCAGGGCTACTACTGCCCGGCCTATATACGCCGTAGATTCACTTGACTTCAGTTCCTCCACCTCCTGCCAATGTGCCTCATCTGTACCAAGGCTCTCCAACACCAGCTCGGTCCGCATCCATCCGGGTGAAAGCGGAATAACGGCAATTCCGTCCGCAGCGAGTTCAACAGACAATCCGTAAGCCATGCGGACCAGCGCATTTTTGGCCAGATCATAATATAAATTACCGATGTATTTATAACGGTCCCAATAAGTGGTGTGAATAATTAATCCTCTACTGTCCTGATTACTGCGCATTAGCGGAATCGCATAATAATTAGTCATCAGCTGCGCCTTGACACCAGCATCGAACATATTTCCCCAGTGTTCTGTCGGTAGCTCCCAGAACGGTTTACTGTCAATCGGGAGTTCATTACCACCCCATACATTGTTGACCAGGATATCAAGTCTGCCCTGTTCTTTAGCGATCTGCCGGACAACACTCTCTGTCTGACTATCCTGAGTGTGGTCACAGCGGATAGCCGCACCCTCGCCTCCACTAAGGCGAATCTCATTTATTACACTGTCTACTGTCCCTTTCCGTCGCCCTTCCTGCTGGGCACCGGAACTTCTGCCGGTTAGATAGACGTAAGCACCCGCTTTGGCCAGTTCCATCGCGATCCCCCTTCCTGCTCCTCTGCTTGCTCCGGTAACCAGTGCTACTTTTCCCCGCAGATTTATCAACATTATCTCGCTCCTCTCCATTTACAGTCCTTAGTATTGTTTCTCCACTTTCGTAATTATTGTAACGCTTATATATGACACCAATTGACATATATATGTGGTACACTGAAAAAAAAACAGTTTAGAAGAGGAGTTAGTGACTTAATGAGAGCAGACCGCTTATTATCCATAATGCTTCTGCTGCAAAGTCGAGGCAAACTCAGCTCACGTGAGCTTGCACGTATGCTTGAGGTCTCTGAGCGGACCGTTATACGCGACATGGAGGCGCTCAGTGCCTCCGGAGTCCCTGTGCTGGCAGAAAGGGGCCGTGATGGCGGCTGGATGCTTGCTGAAGGCTACAGAACTTCCTTGACAGGAATGAAGCCGAATGAGATTGGCTCTTTGCTCCTGACAGCAGATGCTTCTATCTTAGAAGCGCTGGGAATTCAGGATGATTTCTCTTCTGCTGTCCGCAAACTGGAAGCAGCAGCCAAACCTCAAGACTCTCCGCTCCAATTTCTGAGTTCGCGTATCCATATCGACGGTGCCGGATGGCATCCTTCTGGTGAGTCTTATCCTTTCCTTACACTGCTGCAGGAAGCTATCTGGGAGAACCGAAAAGTATCGCTCACTTACAGTAATGGCGATGAATGCAAGGCTAGGCTGATTTCTCCGCTGGGACTTGTGGCCAAACGCGGTGTCTGGTATGTCGTTGCCGAAAGCAGCAATGGAATGAGGACCTACCGGGTTTCCAGAATCACCGATGCCGAAATCACCTGCGATACATTTACCCGTCCGTCAGGATTTGAGCTGGCCCGCTATTGGGAGGAATCCACATCCTCCTTCAAATCAACACTGCCCCGCTACCCTGCCACCTTGCTGCTCAAGGAAACTGCATTAGCGTCGCTTCAGCAGGAGCGGTATGTATCCGTCACAAGCATCGAGCCGTCCTCCAGAGCCGGCTGGCTGACAGTCCATGCTGATTTCCAGACACTGGAATCTGCCTGCAAAATGATATTGTCCTTAGGACAACAGACTCTGGTAACCAGGCCTCAGGAACTAATTGACATTGTGATGACCAGCTTGCGGGAAACCATCACCTTATATGAAGAAAGAATGCAACAACCCTTTCTTTAGACATGGTTAATTGATGATTTATGTCAGTTCTTACAATAGACTGATCCCCCGTTAATCACCTATAATATTACAATACACACCATATTTTTTAGGGGGAACTTTATTATGAACTGGATGACCAAGCTTCCGTTAAAACAGAGAATTGTTGCCGGTTGTTATCTTGTCGCTGCATTATTTGCTGTCCCGGTTTTAATCACGATGGTGATTATGGGCAAAATCATTCTCGGCATCGTACTCGTTGCCGCACTGGCCGGTCTGACTTATCCGCTTGCGCGCTATGTAGAGAGAACGCTTACATCCTCTTTTGACGATATTTCCAATGTAACTCACACGATTGCAAAAGGTGACTTCACCCTGAGGGCAGACGAAAACGGATCTATGGGCGAGGTCAGCCGTTCCTTCAACACTATGATTGACAAGCTGAAGAAAATTCTTACAGAGGCTTCACAGATCACCCGCCATGTAATGGATGCCAGCAGAGGCATTGAGGACAAAAACCACAATCTAAAAATAGTAATGGCACAGGTTGCTTCTTCCTCCAATGAACTTGCCCAGGGGGCAAATGAAATTTCCGTGGACATTGCAGATATGACGGATTCGATCAAAGATATTGAAACGAAAGTATCCAACTACACAAGCTCTACCAAAGAAATGAATAAACGATCTATACATACGCTTGAACTGGTCGAAAAAGGCAGGCTGTCCGTTGATACCCAGGCAGAAGGCATGCGCAAAAATATTGAAGCCACGAACAAGGTGGCTAGCACCATCGAGACGCTCTCACAAAATGCCCGCGGCATTTCGATGATTGCTAAGAGCATTACTGAAATCGCCGAGCAGACCAATCTGCTGTCACTGAACGCCTCGATTGAGGCTGCACGTGCGGGTGAGCATGGACGCGGTTTCGCCGTTGTCGCTCAGGAAGTACGAAAGCTCGCTGAAGAGTCCACTTCCTCCACCAAAGAAGTCTTCAGTCTGGTCCGCAGCATTGAAGCCGATATCAAGCAGGCTGTGGAGAATATCGCAATCAATGAAGAAGTGGTTCAAGTACAGAATGAGATGATCGTCGAAACGGCACATATTTTCTCGCAAATCGTTCAAAGCGTCCAATACATAACGGAACAAATCTCTGCCTTCTCTGCGGAGAGTGACCTCATGCTGGAAAGTGCGCTCAAGATCTCCAGTGCCATTGAAAATATATCCGCGATCACCCAGCAGACTGCAGCCGGCACTGAAGAAGTATCCGCAGCCATGAATGAGCAGATTAACGCCTTGCAGTCCGTAGCCGATGAGACCGATAAAATGACCCAAGCGGTCTTCCAGCTGCAAAAAACCATTCATATTTTCAAATTTTAATTTACTTAATTCCATTGCTGCCGCTTACCTTAAGCGGCAGTTTTTTTGTGTCTTTACCCTCCGCATAATTTGATTTACTCATAGAAGTAACTGACTATAATGCTTTGCACTTCTCCTCTGCCGCTCCCTTACTTCTTAATAATAACCAGTACGTCTCCGTTTAGGTCTTTTCCCCCAATTAATCTAATTCACATCATGAATTTACAATCACTCTATATAAATAGTACATATAGCCCATTTCTTTTTTGGTGTTGGAAGCTTATCCCTATCTTCACTAACCGTTCAAGTAGTGGTTAGCATTTGCATTATAAGACATTTTTTTCATTCCATATATCCCGATTAAAGTTCTGCAATTCGTCAATTTCTGATTTTTTCCGCAGAAAATATATTGACAAAGATAGAGTTAAAAATATATTGTAAAGTAAAATTATCCAATGAAAATTTAAACAATTATTGGCAAAATTCTCCGAAAGGGAATGACGCAAAGCCATGGATCTACAGTCTCATTTTATCGGGACCAGGACAGCCAGGTTGCCTAAGAGCCGGAACGTTTGAGACCTCTCACGTTCTAAATGACTATTTAAGCAACCGCCTGTACTCCCTGAGTACAGGTTTTCTATTTTCGTAAGATAAATACACAATGGATAGGGTGGAGCTTTTGAAAACAGTCGCAGATTATATGGCTGAGGCACTACGAAACCTCGGTGTAACACATTCCTTTGGTATCATTGGCAAATCTATTTGTCCTGTTGTTCTCAAAATGGTTGATTACGGCATTGAGTTTATTCCAGGAAGACATGAATCAAGCTCCGGATTCGAAGCCGCCGGCTATGCTCTTAAAACCGGTAATCTCGGGGTAGCCTTCGGCACCTCAGGACCCGGCGGAACGAATTTACTCACTGCTGCAGCCCATGCCAAGGCGAATAACCTTCCTGTCCTGTTTATTACCGGACATCAGTCCATAAAGGAGCTGGGGATTCCCCAGTGTCAGGATTCCTCATCCTATCTGGCGGATCTGGCAGAGATGTTCAGACCCGCTACGCTATTCAGCAAGCTGGTAGAGCGCGGCGATCATTTCAGTACCCTCTTTAATCATGCTGTCTCTATTGCTTTAGGCGGTCAGCGTGGACCGGTCCACTTATGCCTCCCCTTTGATGTCCAGACCGAAAGGCTCGAAGAATGCCGAATTGTGATTCCTGAGCGCGAGCCCGTCATCAGCATCGCTAATTTCGAGCGGGTAGTCTCCGCCATTAATAAGGCCTCTAATCCTCTTATT
Source organism: Paenibacillus tianjinensis (assembly GCF_017086365.1). Classification (NCBI taxonomy): domain Bacteria; kingdom Bacillati; phylum Bacillota; class Bacilli; order Caryophanales; family Paenibacillaceae; genus Paenibacillus; species Paenibacillus tianjinensis. The sequence continues at coordinate 4,014,499 of NZ_CP070969.1, forward strand.
GTCGCTGGTAAGGGCGTCAATCGATCCGGTGCCCACCAGGAGCTTGCGCAGCTGGCGGAAACGTTCAATATTCCTGTGGTTACTTCTCCCGGGGGCAAAGGCGCCATTGCCTGGGATCACCCGCTGTATCATGGCCCGGTCGGTGTGGGAGGATGCAGTCATGGTGATGATTTGCTGAATAGCAGCGACCTGTATATTGTGCTTGGTTCACGCCTCAGTGATATGACCATCTGTAATCTTAAGGCGGAGAATCATCCGGCTACCCTGATCCAATTCGATGTCGATCCTACTTATGTCGGTAAAATTCTGAACTCACAGACTATCCCGGTTAGCGGTGATGTTCGTGACAATCTGGCTTACTACCTGCAGAATATCGATAGAGATACTATTAAAAAACATGAAACAAAAGCCGATGTTCATTATGCAGAAAAATTACCAGTACTGCCTAAACTTTCACTTGCTTCGGTAATGAGTACATTTAGTGACCTGATCCCATATAACAGTTCAGTTTTTGTGGATGATGGCAGCCATGGCTTCAATGCCGTGAAATGGTACAACGTGAAGAAACCCGGCAGCTTTATTTTCGATGCTTATTTTGCCTGCATGGGCAATGCCATCGGTATGGCTATAGGCGCTAAAGTTGCTGCGCCGGAAGAAACGGTATTCTGCATTACCGGAGACGGCTGCTTTATGATGCTTGGCGCGGAAATAAACACCGCAGTGTGCAAAAACATTCCGGTTATTTTTATCGTGGTCAACAACATGCAGCTGGATATGGCTCTAAAGGGTATGGAAAAAACAACTGGCAGAATCGATGGCACGATCTTCGAAGTTCCGATGGACGCAGTGAAATTCGCCGAATCACTCGGAGCGACCGGCTACAGATGCGAGACAGCTGACCAATTCTCTGCGGCCGTAAATGCTGCTGTAGCGTCAAACCGGGTAGCTGTTATTGAGCTGCTGACCGACCGTGATGAAATGCCTCCAACGGCCCACCGCACCTTAAATCTCAACTAACCGGATTCACCGGCACAACTCAAACCTGTCATGTTCTTTCGAAATGCTATCAAATTTCAGGAGGTATCTTCAGTGGAAAATACGGTTAACAGCGGTCTAAAGCACTTCTCCAATCTGTCCGGTGACTATGGCGCCAAAGCTCTGGCTCCAATTAAAGAGCATTTTCCGGAATTGGCTGAGTACATCATGGGTAATGCTTACGGTGACATTTTTCAGCGCACTACGATCGGTTCTGACTGGAAGGAAATTGCCGTCATTTCCTCTCTGATCACCATGGGACAGTTTGAGCAATTAGGGGTTCATTATGTGATGGCGCTGCGAGTCGGTATGACCGTGGATCAGATCAAAGGGATCTTGCTTCATCTAGTACCGTGCGTCGGTGCTCCGAGAATCATTTCCGCCTTTAATGTCCTGCTTGCCACACTCGAAGAAATCCAATAAATTGATTAGCGGCATTTTAATGCATGATTCGACTTTTTTCTTGCACAAATGAGAATATTATGGTTATATTAAGGCAAATTATCCCATTACCTAAAGTTTCTTGTCGAAAACCGACTTAAAACTTCTAGTTTTTGGATATATAATAGCCGACCAATGCTGGCCGGCTGCATATTTTGCAGAAGACACACACATTCAATTTTGGGAGAGATGAGCACATGGGTAAATTTATTTTGAAAACCGATTCTGTTAACAAGGTCATTAATGTCGAATTAGAAGGTACCTTCTCCAATGAGGACGGCCTTAAATCGATTCAAGCCTATCAGCAGACGGTCAATCCGATCACACCATCTGAATATTCTCTGCAGATCGACTGCAGAAAGCTAAATGTTACTGCTCCAGATGTTGTGCCGCTGCTGGAAGGCTGCTTCATCATGTTCAAAGCAGACGGTTTCGAAAAAGTAAGCCTGACCCTTGAAAACAATCCGATCCTCAAAATGCAGCTCGCCCGTCTTGGCCGCAAAGCAGGACTAGAAAACCTGGAAATCACTTCGATCGTTTAAGAGCATTACTCCACTAACTTTACAGGAGGGCTACCATGGCCGGAATACGTATTAAGGATATTGATATCTATCATCCAAGTAAAAAGATTGATAATGACTTTTTCATACAGCATTTTGATGAAAAGGGTATAGATATCCGCGGACTCCTGACAGCTCTGGGCCGTGAGAGCCGCTACAGTATTGACAACGAGGAAGAGAATTCCCTGACTATGGCCTTTGAGGCAGCAAGCAATGTACTGGACAAGACAGGCCTTACCGGTGCTGACATTGACCTTATCGCTTATGCCAGTCAGACTCCTGAATACATCTTTCCTACGAACTCGCTGATGATTCACCGGCTGATCGGCGGTGCCTCCCATACCATTTGCATCGACAGCAATGCGAACTGCGCCGGTATGACCGCTTCTGTAGAACAGGTAAGCCGCCAGATGATGGCTAACCCGAGAATCCGCCGGGCACTGGTTATCGGATCGGACCACGTGGCGCCGCATGCCGACAGGAATGATCCGGTCTACTATGCCAACTTCGGAGACGCTGCCGCGGCAGTGATCCTCGAGCGTGATGAGAATTCCGTTGGCTTCATCGATTCCATTTACCAGACAGACACCTGCGTCTATGGCAATTCGATGTTCCCTGCAGAAGGGATGGCGAACCTTGGCCGCCGCGGGGTAGGCAAAGGTGAGTTCAACGTAAAGTTTATTCCTTTTGACGATTCCATTTGTGTGGATGCAGCCTCAGAGTCTATCAATACGCTTCTGAGTGATAACGGGATTGCTCCTGAAACCATTAAAGCGGCATGCTTCTCCCAGTTATCCCTGCCAAACATTCGTGCCGTATCTGACAAAACCGGTATCGGCAGCGACGCTGCCGTCTATATCGGCGATGAGTTCGGCTATACTTCGACGAGCAGCCCCTTTGTCGCTCTTCATAAAGCAGTGACTACCGGCAAGATTGAGCGGGGCGACAAGGTTCTTTTCTGGACGGTCGGCGCCGGCTGGCAGAACGTAGCCTTTGTGATGGAATACTAAGCACTTATTCATTGAACTAACCAAAAAGCAACCTGAAGGCTAGCTATACTAGTCTTCAGGTTGCTTTTTGATTAAGTCAGGATTATAAAGCCAACGTAATGTATTTCTATCCAATGCTGCTAACCTCGGCTTTCATGCTTCTCCCACCCCATCGTCCGTGACACAGCGTCCTTCCAGGCGTCATAGCGGCGTTCCCGCTCCTCTTCACCCATCTGGGGCAAGAAGTCCTTCTCGGCCTTATTGAAGCTCTCCAGCTGTTCCCTAGACCATATCCCGGAGGTTAGCCCTGCCAGCAGGGCAGCCCCGAGCGCTGTCGTCTCTGCGTAGGTCGTGCGGGTCACCTCACTGCCGAGAATATCGGCCTGAAACTGCATCAGCAGGTCGTTGCGTACCGCACCGCCGTCTACACGCAGTCCGGTCAGCGGCATGCCGGCATCTTTCTCCATGGCGCCGATAACATCGCGTGACTGGAAGGCCAGCGATTCCAGGGTCGCCCGGACCAGATGTCCAGCCGTTGTGCCCCGGGTTAGCCCAAACACAGCTCCGCGGGCATACATATCCCAATAGGGGGCCCCAAGGCCGGTAAAGGCAGGCACGACCACAACGCCTTCACTGTCCACTACTTCAGCAGCTTTGTTCTCCGAATCAGACGGCCCTTCGATTAATCCCAGGCCTTCATGAAGCCATTGTACGGCTGCTCCGGCTACAAACACACTGCCTTCCAGCGCATAATACAGTTCATCCCCCATCCCCCAGGCAACAGTCGTCAGCAGACCATGCTTGGAGGCAACTGGCTCGGTTCCTGTGTTCATCAGAATAAAGCAGCCTGTTCCGTATGTGTTTTTGGCACTGCCTGCCTCAAGGCATGTATGACCGAATAATGCGGCCTGCTGATCACCAAGCACAGAACAGATAGGAATCTCCGCACCGAACCACCGGGCCTCAGCTGTACCGAAATCGCCGCCGGACATCCGTACCTCAGGCAGCATGAGGCGGGGAATCCGCAGCTGTTCGATGAGCTGCTCGTCCCATCTGCGTTCATGCAGATTGAACAGCATGGTCCGTGAAGCATTCGTCACGTCTGTAGCGTGCACAGCGCCTCCTGTGAGCTTCCAGATAAGCCAACTGTCAATTGTCCCGGCAAGCAGCTCTCCCCGCTCAGCACGTTCCCTGGCACCTGTAACATGATCTAGAATCCAGGCCAGCTTGGTAGCCGAGAAATAGGCATCCACCACCAGACCTGTCTTGCGGGCGATTTCAGCAGCCAGGCCTTGACGTTTGATCTCCTCACACTGTTCTGCCGTACGCCGGTCCTGCCACACGATGGCCGGATAAATCGGTTCTCCCGTTGCTTTGTCCCAAATCAGTGCGGTTTCGCGCTGATTTGTGATGCCGATACATGATATTTCCTCAGCCGTTATTCCGCTGGCCTGAATCGCATCTCTGGCCGCTGAGAGCTGGCTCTCCCAGATCTGCTCGGGATCATGCTCCACCCACCCCGGGCGGGGAAAGGACTGCTTAATCTCATATTGCCCCTGGGAAACCATACCCGCCTGCTGATTAAAAAGGATGGCCCGAGAGCTGGTCGTGCCTTGGTCCAATGATAAAATCATGACTAGATGCCTCCTATACGTTCCACGATGAACAAGAATAAAGTTGTCCTTTCAACAAAAAGCACCTCTGCAGTCAGAGGCGCCGTCAGTCTTGGTCTGTATTTACTGTTTTTCGACAGGAAGTCTTAGCGTAAAGGTCGTGCCTTCGCCAAGTTTACTTGTGGCAAAAATCTGCCCGTGATGCGACTCGACGATATTTTTAACAATCGCCAGCCCCAGCCCGGTGCCTCCGGATTCTCCGCGCACCCGCGCCTTGTCGGCTTTGTAGAAACGTTCGAAGATAAAGGGCAAATCCTCCGGATGAATTCCTGCGCCTTCATCCCGGATCGCAATCTCCAGATAGCGGCGCCCTTCAAGTACCGCAGAGCCGGTGATGATCGAGATATGTTTATCAGCAGGGGTATGCCTGAAGGCATTATCCAGCAGATTGGTCAAAACCTGTTCCAGCTTATCTACATCCGCCGATTTAAGCAGCAGAGCGCTTTCTGTCTTATGGAGCTCAAGAATGATGTCCCGTTCCTTAGCCCGCACGGAGAATTTGCGGTAGATCCGCTCGAGCAGTTCGTCCATATCCACCTGTGTTTTATTCATATCTGTATGCCCCGCTTCCATCCGGGCAAGATCCAGCAGGTCTTTAACAAGCCGGCCCATCCGTAGCGATTCATCATGAATAACCTGCACAAGCTCACTGCTCTCTTCCGGTGAGGAGGCCATACCGTCCAGGAGTGCTTCACTGTAACCCTGCATCATCGAAAGCGGTGTGCGGATTTCATGCGAGACATTCGCTACGAAATCACGAAGCATTTTCTCAAGCCTTACTTCTTCCGTTACATCGCGCAGCACGGCTACAGCACCACGGAGATTCCCCTCCGAATACAGCGGAGCCATATGCACAGACCACACGCCTTGCCGGACATGCACATTGGAGCGCTGATCTCCTCCCTGGCTCAGTGTACTGAAGAAGACCGGCCGGAGCGGAACAGGAACTGCTCCAGCAGCTCCGCCATGCAGATCCTGCTCAGCATCGCTATCTTCCTCAAGGACCGGCTCCAGATCCCCCCAGGCCTCCAGCAGCTTCTGTCCATGCGGATTCGTGAGTATGATCTGTCCATCAATATCAAACGTAATCACGGCGTCGGTCATGCTGCGCAGAACACTGGACAGATGTCCCTTCTCGTGATTTAGACTGCGGATATTCTCCTCCAGCTCTTCAGCCATGTGATTAAATGATGTGGCGAGCTGGCCGATTTCGTCGCTTGTCCGGAGATTCAGCCTCGTGCCGTATTCGCCGCGGCGGATATTGTTGGCCGCTTCAATCACCTGCTGCATGGGCTGGGTAATCTTCGTAAACAGGAACAACGCAAAAAACGTTGTCAATGAAAACCCAATCATACAGGTATACATAAATAAACGTTTGATCGCCCCGGAATTGGCGAAATTGCTGTCGATATAAGGCAGCAGGAACAGCCCTAGCGTAATGAGTACGACGGCAACAAGGCAGATGATCGTGACCCACAGCTTGCCGACAAGGCTTCTCCAGAAGTTCACCTATTTAGGTACCTCAAGCTTGTAGCCTACTCCCCATACCGTGGTGATCATTGCTGCCGATTCCGGTGATACTTTATTCAGTTTCTCACGAAGCCGTTTGACATGCGTGTCCACCGTACGTAAATCTCCGAAAAACTCATAATTCCAGACATCCTTAAGCAGTTCTTCACGGGAGAAAACTTTGTCCGGTGAGATTGCCAAATAATGAAGCAGCTCATATTCCTTCGGCGTCAGACTCACTTCCTGCCCGCCTGCCGTTACGCGGTGGGCATCATGCTCAATAATGAGATGAGGGAATACAATGTTGTTGCTGGAATTGCTCTCTTTCGATAAAAACGCTGTTGCCGAAGAACGGCGCATAATCGCCTTTACCCGGTAAATCACTTCACGCGGACTGAACGGCTTAACGACATAGTCATCTGCACCCATTTCAAAGCCCTGCACCCGGTTAATCTCTTCACCCTTGGCAGTCAGCATCAGGACCGGAGTCGATTTGACGCCTCTGAGTCTCGTAAGCACTTCGATCCCGTCGATACCCGGCAGCATAACATCGAGCAGGATGAGGCCGTAATCATTAGCCGTTGCTTTGCGCAAAGCGATTTCGCCATCTTCCGCCTCGTCAATTTCGTAGCCTTCTTTTTCAAGATACATTTTCAGCAGGCGGCGAATACGTTCTTCGTCATCCACCACCAGAATTCTATTCAAATGCTCTGCCATTAACAACAACCCCTTCATCAAATACAGTTGAACGTTACCCTAGTACGTACTAGATTCCTGTGCTGCAACTGCGAATACCGTATACTCAGTCTGTCCCCGCATAAGAATGAAGCCCGGCGATGACCAGATTTACACCTACAAGGGTAAACATTACAACCAAAAAACCCAATACGGCGAGCCATGCGGACTTGCGTCCCTGCCACCCGCGTGCCAGCCGCAAATGGAGATATGCACTGTAGAACAGCCATGTAACAAGCGCCCAGACCTCCTTGGGGTCCCAGCCCCAAAACCGGCCCCAGGCAACCTGAGCCCAGATCATTGCAAAGATCAATGCCCCCAGTGTAAAAATCGGAAAGCCGATGGCAATCGCCCTGTACGTAATTTCATCAAGATCATTCTCGTCAATTCCGTCCAGTACCGGATGAATTGCATTGCCCAGCGGTTTGCGCACAGCAAGACGAAGAATTCCGTATAAAATGAGACCGGAAAGCAGCGACCATATAACGGTATTGAACTTTCGTCCGGCATTAACGCCATTCATCCATGAGGGTGCTTCGAACAGCGGCTGTTTTATTCCAAGAAACGACTGGAAAACCTCTGTTTCGCTATGGTAAGGTGCCACAATCGGCGGCATTTTATAACTCACTTTCTCTATTGTACTATCTTCCTGCCCGGAGCTGTCAATCGTAACGTTGCTGCGGACAAAAACAGATTCGTATCCGGCACTGCGGAAGGCAAATACACTCCCGAGAAATCCAATTATAACAATGATTGAAAAGAGAGTAAATTCAACCAGCCTCTGCTGCTTGCGGTCACTCCGCTCCTTGCTCGCAAAATTAACAGTGCGCAGCAAGTACATCAGTCCGGCGGCAAAACCGACGGCGAAAAAGGATTCCCCGAGCGCAGCAAGCGTGACGTGGATATTCAGATAAATGGATTTCAATGATGGAATCAGCGGCTGAACCTCCTGCGGAAACACCGCCGCATACGCCATCACTATAATAGAAATTGGAACTGCGAATACCCCTAGAATGATTTTGCGGTAGATGGCAAAGATCACCGTAAAGGCCACCATCACCATCATCGATAAAAAGGTCATGAATTCATACATATTGCTGACGGGAATATGCCCCGAGCCCATCCAGCGGGTAATGAAATAAGCGATATGGCAGAGCAGCCCTACGGAAGAGGCAATAAAAGCGATTCTTCCCCAGCGGGCGGTATGCTCCTCGGGCTTTCTGCCGGACCACCGGCGGCCCATGATGGCGATCGTGAACAACATAAATGCACCGCTGTATAAAAAGAATGCGGCTATAAAGACATCACTGCTGAAATCGAGCAGGCTCATGCCAGACCTCCTCCGTTGTCCAATGATTTTTCATCGACTATGACGTCTACCTTGTACAGAATAGAAACGATCTCACGGCGGAAGCCGAACCAATTCTTGTTAGTGTGCCCTCCAAGGACAAGCTCACCGTTCTCAAGATTTAACCAAATGCGTCTATGCTGCCAGTAAAAGCCCAGCACGAGTCCAAGCATTACGATCCCTGCACCCACCCAGACAAAGGGCATCGCCCGGTCTACACGGATGTTGAGATAGGTTGTGGATTCAGCAAAATCAACATCGCTCATGCCCTGCACTTCAAGCTCCAGAAAACGTCCGCTGCCACCCAGCTTGTCATTGATGGCCTGCTGCTGGAACTGCTCTTTATCCACCTGTTTCGGAAAATAAAAATATTGCTGCCCCTCCGCCGGCAGATCCGGCCCTGTAATGAGGAAGAGGAATGCGGGCGCATTCGGATAAGGCGATTTGGAGACCGGCTGTCCCTCATCGTTCAAGCCGAAATCCATATATTTTTCTTTGAGCGAAAGGGTGTAAGGCCCGGACTGGTATGTGCGCTGCGGGTTCTTCATATCAAGCTTGAATTTGCCATACCCTTCTCCGGTAGCGCTGTTAACGAGCTCCGGCTGCACGGAACGCAGCACAGGGGTCAGGTCATAGTCAAACTGATACGCTTTCAAACCTTTGTAGCTAAGCGGCGAGTTCACCTGGATGTCATGAACGGCAACTTCTGAAAGCTTAGGCTCCTTGGACGGGTCGGTACAGTCTGCAGTACATTCATAGAGCACAGCCTTGGTCTCGTACAGCTTGGGCAGAACTTTTTTGCCGCGGAACTCCTCAGGCATTTCCTCATCCGTATAGAATTCAACGGTGAACTTCTCGTTTTTCAGATAATACGTCGTATCCGGAATCTTCGTAACCTCACCCTGCGGAAAGGCAAGATGCTGGTCCATGTTGAGTCCCGGCAATCCTCTCGCCAATACAGCGAGCAAAAATATAATTAGACCAATATGTATTACATACGGTCCCCAGCGGCTAAAGCGGTGTTTCTCGGCCAGCAATGCGCCTCCGTCCGTCTTGACGCGGTAGCCCTTTTTCCTCAGCGGTTCACTTAGCCGGGCCACCCAGACTTCCGGTTCCTCCTCCACCTTCGTTACCAGCACAACCTTCTGGCGGGTCAGGAATTGGCGGTGCTTCCGGATCTTCTGCCGGGTCAGCGCCTTATACAGCGGAAGGACACGGTCTAAACTGCAGATGACGAGTGAAGCGCCAATCATCACCAGCAGTGTTACAAACCACCAGGATTCATAGGTGTGCGAAAGGCCGAGTCTATAATAAATATTCCCGGCTGTTCCGTACGTTTCTTTGTAATAGGTTGAGGCATCAATATTAAGAAAGGTGCTCTCCTGGGGAAAAATCGTGCCCAGCATGGAACCCAGCAGAGTCAGTACAATCAGGTAAATCGCTATTTTGACAGAGGAGAAAAAGTTCCAGACCAGGTCGATTATCCCCGGGTTCACACGCTGTGAACGGCGGGCAACACCGTCATAGCGCATTTCGAGATTGTCCGCAGACTCGCGGTCCTTCTCGTCCAGCGGCTTGCCGCAGGCTTCACAGAGTACGGTACCTACCGGATTCTGATGGCCGCATTCACATTTGGTATTGCTGATCAGCGGCTCCCGCCCGTTCATGGGTTCACCAGCTTTCCGATTTGCCCGTCAAGTGAATCCAGATCGAGCTGCCCGATATGAATGCTGTCCACTTTGCCCTTAGTATTAATGAAAAAAGTAGTAGGCAAAGGAGAAACGCCATAACTGCGGACAGCGCTGCGCCCGGAGTCCATGACAACCGGGAAATCGATGTCAACCAGCTTGACGAAATTCTCCACCGTCATCTGGTCTTCGCCGACGTTCACTCCAATGACTACAACTCCTTGATCCTTCCACTTCTCCCATTGTGCCTGCAGAGCAGGCATCTCCTTCACGCAAGGGCCGCACCAGGAACCCCAGAAATTAAGCACCACCGACTTGCCCTTGTACTCCTCAAGCGTATGGGTCAAGCCGTCGAGGCCAAGCAGCTCAAAGGATGGCGCTTTACCACCTTCCCTGGGCTTTCCGTCTCCCCCGAACACCGAGGAACCGATTGCATAACCTCCAAGCAAAAGTATTACTGAAAGAATTACGATTTGAATCGGCTTTCTCGCTTTGCCCACACGCGAAGCCCCCTTCTGTGACGCAACTCATACTTTAGTTGTCAGGTGTGAACATCCTATGAACATTATACCGAATATTGTCACAGTTTTAGGAGAGGGAATTGTGAACTTTATGTGTCTTTGCGTGTCGTATTTGCTTTTAGCGCACCAGCCTTAGCAATTTGCTGCAGATGGTTAATTTCATCCTTGGTCAGATGGCGGTAGGAGCCGCGCTTAAGATTCTGCAGCAAAATGTCCCCGAAGGAAATCCGTTTCAGACGGATCACAGGGTGGGCAATCGCTTCGAACATGCGGCGTACCTGACGGTTGCGTCCTTCATGAATCGTAATGCTGATGACGGATTCCTTATTCACTTCATCCACATCCTTGTATTCCACTTCCGCCGGAGCGGTCATACCGTCCTCCAGCTTGATGCCCGCCTTAAGCTTGTCCAGGGCTGTTCCGTGCGGTATACCCTTGACCGTGGCCAGATACGTCTTCGGCACGTGATGCTTCGGATGGGTAAGCAGATTAGCAAACTCCCCGTCATTCGTCAGCAGCAGCAGCCCTTCCGTGTCATAATCCAAACGGCCTACAGGATATACGCGCTCTTTGATGCCCTTCAGATAGTCTGTTACTACCTTGCGGCCCTTATCATCGGATGCGCTGGTGATCACGCCTTTGGGCTTGTTGAACATGATGTAGATTTTATTCTCGCCCCGGATCAGCTTACCGGCCACTTTAATAATATCTTGTTCGGGGTCCACCTTCGTGCCAAGCGTAGTTACGAGTTCCCCGTTGACTTCCACTTTACCGGCCAAAATCATTTCTTCACATTTGCGTCTGGACGCAACACCTGCTTGCGCCAAAATTTTCTGTAATCTTTCCATTTTCGACTACTCACCTCAGGTTAATGATAACCATCAGCGGGATAAATCACAAGTTCATTCCATGGAAAAAATCCTCCCGGGCACGAATTGCTATGCGGTTCGATGAGCAAAGGGGATATTTCATAACGTGCAGCCAGCTCCAAAATGAGCTTGCCTGCAGCAAACAGCTGTCTTTTACGGCCAGTCAGCTGCGAAGCTTCCTCTTGCTCCCCGTAGTTCCCCTCCAGACAGACATGGATATGATCCGGGTCTGTTAACAGGGGGCCGGCGTAGATTTCGCCATCCTTGGCCACCCAAAAGTCAAATCCTTTCCCATTAATAGACGGACAGCGGGAATGATGCAGTATGAACCCTTTATATTCCATCGCATGGGCCTCCCTCCGTGTTGCTGCAATAGCATATGATTAGGGAGAGGGCGGGGTGACGGGTGTTTCTTGAAAATCAAACTGATGGGCTGCTGCCGTAACTGCGGGAACTTTTGGATTTCCGGCCGCTGTTGTCTGCAGATTTCTTGATTTGTACCGCTGTTAGTGGTGGAAATCCAAACCTAAACCCATGCTTACGATGCGGGCTTTCCTACGGAAAGCTTTCAGGCGGACGCTATTGCTCCTCCAATTCCAAAACTCCCTCCGTTACTTTCGCCCATCCGCTGCACTTGAAGGCAAAAGCAAACCCTCACCCCGTGAGGGTGAGGGCAACAAAAAAAACGAAATTACCAGAATTTATTCTCCGGTTCTTCCAGGCTAATAAAATGATCAGCCAACAAAGTGAGAGCAAACACAGCAAAGTTTATAAACAGGCTGAACATTCCGCCCCAGCCAATCCCGCTGTCCTGTAAAGAGTCTCCAGTCACCGCTGCGGCAAAACGATTGAACTGAAACAGGTCAAACAGGTAAAGGAGAGAAATAACCGCGCTGAATATCCGTCTGTCTGCGAAAAAGCCGAGTCCTGCCGAGAAACCCACGGCTCCGCAAAAAACATTTATGAAAATAAATTCACTCCGGCCAAGAAATTCCGCGTTCAATAATAGTAACAAATAATTCAGTGCTGAAAGCAGTACCCATGCTCCTAGGATACAGCCGGCTTTTTTGAGGAGCCATCTTCTGTCAATATCCCATTCCTCCTGCAATACAACTGCAGCATAATTAAATAGATAATATAAGACCCCTGCATAACAGGCCAGTAAGATAAGAATAAACTGCATACTTATATCCCCTTATTCTTAACAGTGCTCTGGAATAGGTAATTTAATGATGACTTATTCCCCATGACCTTAACACATCCCCCAATTTAAGGAAATAAAGTATTTCACAATAAACTGGCCAAAAAAACACGAAAAACCCAAACCGTCGGGAAATCCATTCGAGCTCTACAAGAAGAAGTCAAATGATTTACCATCAGTTTAGGTTTTACCTGACACGGCCGGTAACTATTTTCACACGCCAGCTGTATGTTCTACCCAAACGCCAGCATGCATATGGCGATGGCTGCGACAAAGCCGACAATATCGGAGAACAAGCCGACCTTTAGCGCGTACCGCCCGTTGCGGATGCCCACGGCGCCGAAATAAACGGTTAGCACGTACAGGGTAGTGTCTGTGCTGCCCTGGATGGTGGAGGCAATCATGCCGATCAGCGAATCCGGCCCATGGACGCGGATGAGATCTGTCGTATAGGCGAGCGAGCCAGTGCCTGTCAGCGGGCGGAGCAGGCCAAGCGGCAGCACCTCAGGCGGCACGCCAAGCCCCTGCAGCGCCGGTGCGATGAAGCCCATCAGGAAATCCAGTGCGCCGGATGCACGGAACACGCTGATGGCCACCAGCATGCCGACAAGATGCGGAATAATGGCTATGGCGGTCCCGAAGCCGTCCTTGGCTCCTTCCACGAAGGACTCATAAACAGGAACCTTGCGGGTAAAAGCATAAAGCGGAATGAATGTGATCATGACCGGAATTGCCCAGGCCGATATGAGGCTGATTAGCTGGAACAAGCGCGGCTCACCCTTTCATGGAGGAATGCGGGAGGGCCGGCCCCCCTCTGGCTGAATCCCCCGGCCTGATCGCTGGCGGCTTCGGAGGCCTGCGCAGCAGCGTCAGGCGGCGGAACAGCCTGTCCGCAGCAATCGCTGCAAGCGTTGCTACCGCCGTTGCAGCGAGCGTTGTGCCGACGATACCGGCCGGTTCAGCCGAGCCGAAGTTGAGCCTGATCGCAATCAGCGTGGCCGGAATGAGGGTAATGCTGGCTGTGTTCAGCGCAAGCAGGGTGCACATCGCCGGAGTAGCAGTCTCCTTATCAGGATTTAGCGTCTGCAGCTCCTGCATCGCCTTGATGCCCATAGGTGTTGCTGCATTGCCTAGACCAAGCAGATTTGCACTCATGTTTGAGAGTATATAGCCGATAGCCGGATGGCCTTTCGGCACATCCGGGAACAAAAAGCCGACGACCGGGCCGAGCAGGCGGGCGATTTTACGCAGCAGTCCTGCATCCTCCGCCACCCGCATCATCCCCATCCAGAATACCAGTACGCTGATCAGCCCGAAGCTTACGGTAACTCCGCTTTTGGCGCCGTCAAAGACAGCTGCCGTGAACTCATCCATCCGGCCGTTTACGGCAGCGAAGACGAAGCCGATCACGATCATCGCCAGCCAGATTCCATTAATCATGCCATTCCCCTCCCCTCCGCTATCCGCGTCCTGCTATTTTCCCATTTGCAACAGCGCGCGCAGTGCACTGCCCAGCGCCTGCAGCCAAGTGTCTGCAGGATATGCAGCGGCCCCTGTCGGAGCGTATCGCTTCATATATAAGGATTGCTCCGGCGGAAGCTGCTCCGGTGTATAAACCGGCACCCGGCCGATCTCCTTTCCGCCGAGCTGCAGTACCAGCGCCCCCTTCAGTCCAAAGCTGCTGCGGGCTTCAGCCCCGCCAGAAGCGGCCGGCTGCCCATTCAATACGAGCTTTGTGATCATCCTGGCTTCTTCACCTTGTCCAAGCGGATAGGCAAACTTCTTTGACGTTACGAAGCTGTATCCGCTGATGCTTTCCCCGCGTTCTATTAAGGTTTTCAGCGGATAATGGTTAAAGCCGAAATTGAGCAGCGCAGCATGGTCATTCCAGTCATTGCCGTCATTCAGCGTCACTGCCACCAGCTGCTGCCCGTTCCGGGTGGCGGAGCTGACCAGACATCGCAGCGCCTTTTTGGTATAGCCTGTCTTCACACCATCTGCACCCTCATAGAGGCGCAGCATTTTATTTTTGTTAGCCCATTTGTAATCCCATTTCTCATACGGATTGTCGGCTGTCTTCTCCTGGGTTTTTACAATCTCCTTAAAAACAGGATTATGTAGCGCGTATGCTGTCAGCACCGCCAGATCATTGGCACTGGAATAATGGCCCTCAGCATCCAGCCCGTGCGGATTGGCAAAATGCGTATGGATGAGCCCAAGCTCCTCCGCCTTGGCATTCATCAAATAGACGAAGCCCTCCTCTGATCCGCCGACATGTTCGGCAATCGCAGTTGCCGCATCATTTCCTGAACGAAGCATCAGACCGTAAAGCATATCCTCCAGTTTCATTTCCTCCCCCTGCTTCAAATACAATGAGGAGCCTTCTTTGGCAAAAGCATTCTTTCCAACTTTAACTTTGGAATCCAGATCGCCATTCTCTATAGCCACTATGGCAGTCATGATTTTGGTCAGACTGGCGATCAGCATGGGTTCATCCCCCCGGCTGCTATAAAGAATCCTGCCGGATTCCACATCAATCAGCGCCGCTGCCCTGGCATGAGTTGTGATAGAGATGTTCTCCGCATGAACCGGATAAGGTGGAGCCCAAACCGCCAGCAGTGTGCACAATATCAAGATTAACGACGACCTAAAGGTTAATGTCTTCATGTTCATCCTCCGGCTTTTGATCAGATCTTTGGGTTCCGTAATGAAATATCATCCTATGTTGTACAAGTGTATGCAGCTTGAGGAAAAGGTATGTCCTCCGCTTGTACCTTAACATACAAAAAGGGACACCGCCCCAAAAGGCGATATCCCGATTTATGTCTGCTTGGACTTCTAATGGGTGGATGAATTCGAAGGTACCGGTTCAGCTTTTACCTCTGTTTTGGTTACTTTAGCACCCACAACTTCCGCCCCTACAGGTGTACCGTTTTGAAACATATTCTGGATTTTGTCGATCAGGTTTGGCGTAGCGTCAATAATTTTCTCGAACAGATGGGTCTGATTATCCAGAGGCACAATATGTACCCCTTCTCTGCCCACTACGAGAAACGCGATTGGACGGATCGAAACACCGCCGCCGCTACCTCCTCCGAAAGGAAGCAATTTGACCCCGCTTCCGCTGCCGTTCACACCAGGGGCATCATCTTCCACCCGGTAGTCACTGCCGCCTGCGGCAAATCCAAATGCCACTTTACTGATCGGCAGAATAACACTGCCATCCGGTGTTTCCACAGGATCTCCGACAATCGTATTAACATCCACCATACCTTTGATATTTTCCATCGCCGTCTGCATCAGACCTTGGATCGGATGGTCACTCATATTGTTAGCCTCCTTTGAATTCTAGGGACTTCTAAATCTTTCACAGGTGATATCATCCCCCATGGGCACCATTTGTATGTAAGAGGATTCTTTCGGATGAAGTGTCCTGCCGGAGGGTTCAGTGGTTACGCTTCAAAAGCTTAATCCAATGGGACAAACCGCCCTTGACCTCGGAGATACGGCGCAGCAGCAGCAGCCCGGCAAATAAGACATACGCAACTGACAGCTTCCCGGTACAGACGGCTTCTGTAGAATAGCACAGCTCATCCCGGAAAACCGGCACGACAAACATCCGCGGACGCTGCTGCAGCCGGACAAACTGTGACACCCAGCCCACCAGACTCCACTTTAGCCCCCAGAGTGCACCCGTTGCTGTAGCCGTGTATGCTGCATCGCCCAGCGAAAAATCCGTTGACCAGTCGAGTTTGGTAATCTTAACATGGGACAAGAGACCCTTAAGCCAATTCTTTAAACCCCGGGTTGCCCGCATGGCCTCTTTCACATCGTCCGCCCAGTTCAGCACCGTTTCTTTATTGATATGTTCATCTTTGTCGGAATCTTGACGGACTGGCGCAATCCCGCTCTTTTCGAGCTTCACCTTCACCCCGCGTTCTATTCCTTCAAAAATTAGCTTTGGCAGCTCATAATGGAATTTAACCAGCCCAAACAAGGCTCTAATGTCAAATTCCACGCGATCATTCTTACCAAGTCTGCATAGGCGGAAGTGAAAATGGATAGAGGAAGACAGGGCGAGTACAATCACAAACAACAGCACGGCCAAGGGTATAGCAAGCCATAACGTCACGGATTAACCTCCAAGCAGCCTTTTTATAGGAACACTTGGATTAGTATGGCAAAGTCGGCTGGAAAAAATTCGGGATGATCATAAAATTCCCAAACAAAGTGAAGCCCCGGCTTCAAAGGTTATACGGATACTTTACGGGAACCGGAACAAATACAAAAAAACGCTGCTCCCTAAAGGAACAGCGGCAGTATAATATATAAGTTCGTATTCCGGCTGGCCTGCCTAAGGCTGCTCGACATCGTCGAAGGTTAACTGGCTGTCCAGCTTGTTGAACAGGAGCTGTGTCTCCTCCTCAAGGCTGTCAGAAGTATCGAAGCTCGACGGCTCCGGCAGTTCCTTCAGGCTGGCCAGGCCGAAGCTGTCCAGGAATGACTTGGTTGTACCATACAGTATAGGGCGGCCAACGGCCTCTGCCCGTCCAACCTCATGAATCAGATCCTTGTTATTCAGTGTATGAATCGCCCGTTCGGATTTCACTCCGCGGATTTCCTCAATCTCCACCCGGGTAATCGGCTGACGGTAAGCCACAATGGCCAGCGTCTCCAGTGCCGCTTGAGACAACGAAGATCTGGAAGGTGAGTACGCCAGGCGTTCAAAATACGGCGCATGGTCAGGCAATGTAGCCAGCCGGTAATTCCCGGCAATCTGCACCACCTGCAGGCCGCGTTCCTGTGAAATGTAATCGTCCTTCAGCTCTTCCAGCGCTCTCGTTGCTAGATCCGGGCGCTGCTCGGTAATCTCGGCAATTTGACGGGCAGACAGCCCCTCATCGCCGGACAGAAACAGCAATCCCTCAATAATCGATTTCAGCGTTTTGTAATCCACTGAACTCCTCTCCTCCTCTCCACTCCATTACAATGTCATCAAATAATTTCTCCTGATAGCAAAATATCGCCTTCATTTTCATCAGCTCCAGAATTGCCAGGAAGGTCGTTACGATCTCATGCCGGTCCATGCTCTCATGCAAAAGCGCAGAGAACCGCAGCCTGCCGCCCATCCCTTTGCGCATCAGCGCCTCAGATACATCGCGTATCCGGTCCTTCACCGAAATTTCGTCACGGGTAATCCGCTGATACGACGATCTTCTGGCTGCCTTGCTGAGCGCTTTACGGAAGGCGGCAATCAGGTCAGACGTATGCAGCCCTTTCAGGGTGTTGTCCACCTGCGTCGGCACAAAAGGCCCTAGATCCTCAGGTTCCTTCGTAAAAATAAGACTGCGCTCACTCTCCATATCCAGCAGCTGCACGGCAATGCTCTTGATTTTCCGGTATTCAATCAACCGTTCCACCAGCTCTGCACGCGGATCATAGCCGTCGTCCTCGTAGTAATCGAAATCCTCGATCTCAATGACCGGCGGCTTCGGCAGCAACAGCTTGCTCTTGATGGATAAAAGGGTAGCCGCCATTACGAGAAACTCACTGGTAATATCCAGCTCAAGCTCCTGCATCGTCTGCAGGTATTCCATGTACTGCTCGGTAATCTCGCTGACCGGAATGTCCTGGATGTCGATTTCCGCTTTGTCAATCAAGTGCAAGAGCAGATCGAGCGGACCTTCGAACGTCTCCAGCTTATACAATACAGTCACGCGATTTCCTCCTGCTAAAAAAAGTAAAGTGCAGCGCCGCTAAATGGACGCTACACAAGTAGAAAGATTTTTATAGACCATGCTTTCTTCTCATACTTATAAATAAGCACGATTGAGGCTGATTCGTCAAGAGGCTGTCTTACTTAAACAGCTTGTTCAGGTTAGCCATCTCGATAGCGGAGGTTGCTGCATCCCAGCCTTTATTGCCTGCTTTGGTTCCGGAGCGCTCAATCGCCTGCTCGATATTCTCGGTAGTCACGACACCGAAAATGGTCGGAACACCTGTTTTAAGATTGATTGCCGCCACGCCTTTGGCAACCTCGTTGCACACATAGTCATAATGTGTAGTAGAACCGCGGATAACGGTGCCGAGGGCAATCACAGCGTCGTATTTGCCGCTTTCAGCCATTTTTTGGCAGATCAGCGGAATTTCGAATACGCCTGGAACCCAAGCGACATCTACCTCATCGTCGGCAACACCGTGGCGTTTGAATGCGTCCAGGGCACCGGAAAGGAGCTTGCTGGTAATAAATTCATTGAAACGTCCTACAACTACACCATATTTCAAACCCTCGGATACTAAATGTCCTTCAAAATAATTCGGCATTGTGTTCATCAACCCTTCATGTTTAAGTTAGTAGTTTATGGTAAAAGTTAAGCTTTCGAATCCTCATTTTGTTCAATGTTGTCAAAAGTCAGCAGATGGCCAAGCTTGGCCTGCTTGGTATGGAGATAATTGGTATTATCCTTATTCTCCGGCATCTGGATCGGCACGCGTTCCACGACCTCAAGACCATAGCCTTCCAGCCCTTTTATCTTGCGGGGATTGTTGGTCATCAGCTTAATCTGGCGGACGCCTAAATCCTTCAGGATCTGTGCACCGATGCCGTAATCCCGCAAGTCGGCCGGGAAGCCCAGCTTCAGGTTGGCATCCACAGTATCCAGCCCTTCTTCCTGCAGCTTATAAGCCCGCAGTTTATTGATCAGTCCGATACCTCTTCCTTCCTGGCGCATGTAGAGCAGCACGCCTCTGCCCGCAGCTTCAATCTGGCGCAGCGCTGCTTCAAATTGCGGGCCGCAGTCGCAGCGGTGGGAATGGAAAACATCGCCGGTCAGGCATTCGGAATGCACGCGCACCAGTACCGGTTCTTCCCCGGAGATGTCGCCTTTGACCAGGGCAACATGCTCCTTGTCGTCCACCTCATTCGTATAGGCAATGGTCTGGAAGTCACCGAAGTCTGTCGGCAGGTTCACCGATACTTCACGGTTAACCAGGTGCTCCTTCTCATTCCGGTAATGGATAAGATCCTTGATGCTGATCAGCTTGAGATCATGTTTCTTCGCAATCTCGATGAGATCCGGCAGCCGGGCCATGGTACCGTCAGGCTTAACGACTTCACAGATAACGCTGGCCGGATAAGCGCCGCACATGCGGGCCAGATCGACAGCAGCTTCCGTATGGCCCGAGCGGCGCAGCACGCCGCCTTTCTTGGCAATCAGCGGGAACATATGGCCCGGTCTGCGGAAGTCTGACGGTTTGGCATTAGGGTCCATTAATGCTTTGATGGTCATGGAGCGCTCACCGGCTGAAATACCGGTAGTCGTATCAATATGGTCAACCGATACGGTAAAGGCGGTGCCGTGATTGTCGGTATTATGGGTAACCATAGGCTGTAGATCCAGCTCTTCTGCCCGTTCCGCAGTAATCGGCACACAGACCAGACCGCGGCCCTCCGTGATCATGAAGTTGATGACTTCCGGAGTGGAGCGTTCGGCCAAGGCGATGAAGTCCCCTTCGTTCTCCCGGTCCTCGTCATCCACCACGATGATTACCTTGCCGCGCATCAAATCATAAATGGCATCTTCAATCGAGTCCAAGACGCTGTCTTGCTTGTCATGCTCGCTCATAGTTCTGTCCTCCTGATGACTCTACACTGGCCCGCAGGCCGCTGTAAGCCTATTTCTTATTTATACAAACCCGTTCGCCGCCAGGAAATCATGGCTGATCCGGGAACTGCTCTCTTCTTCCTCACTGCCTGCTCCCCTGTAATGAAGGAGATGATCAACATATTTGCCGAGCACATCGCATTCAATATTAATGCTGTCGCCCGGACGTTTATGGTTAAGCACCGTTTCTCCAAGCGTATGGGGAATGATGGAGACGGTGAATGCTGATGAAGTCGTGTTTACCACGGTAAGGCTAATCCCGTCAATTGTAATGGAGCCTTTAGGGATAATGTATTTGAACAGGGAGGTCTTATCCGGCGTGATCTCGAACACAACTGCATTCTGGTCACGCTTCACGCTACGGATCTCCCCCGTACCATCCACATGACCCTGGACGATATGCCCGCCAAAGCGCCCGCCTGCGGCCATGGCCCGTTCCAGATTCATTTTGCTTCCGCTTCGCAGCTCCTTCAGATTGCTGTTGCGATAGGTCTGCGGCATGACATCAACGGTAAAAGAATGCTCGCCGATCGAGGTCGCCGTCAGGCAGACACCATTGACGGATACACTGTCGCCGATTTTCAGATCACCCATAATGAGCGATGCGCCGATATTCAGCACCATCATCTCACCGCCGCTGCTGACGCCGCGCAGCACGCCAACCTCCTCGATTAATCCGGTGAACATGTTATCCCCTCCTAAAAGTTTTGTTGCTCTTGCTTCATTGGAGATACTTCTTACAAAACTCGCTTCCGAAGCATTCACTGCTTCCTAGCGGACCGGAGTCCCGCTGATACAGACATTATCCCCGAGCACTTCAACTTCCAATCCCTCAAGCAGGACCGCGTCCTTCATCTGCTCCACGCCGGGGAACTCGAAGGTTCCCGCAGCCTGGCTTCCTCCGCCGACAATCTTCGGCGCGAAGAAGAGCACTACGCGGTCAACCAGTCCGCTCTCCAGCATCGAGCCGTTCAGCGTTCCGCCGCCTTCAAGGAGAATGGAGCTGATCTCCATTTCGCCAAGCGCAACCATGGCGGCCTGCAGATCGACCCGCGGCCCTGCGCCGCTGACAACAACTGTAACGCCTGCTGCCTCAAGCGCAGCCTTATGGGCCGGATCAGCAGCTGCTGTGGTGACGACAATTGTCGGCGCCTGGCCGTCAGTGACTACTGCCGATTCAAGCGGAATCCGTAAGGAGGAATCAATCACGATACGTATCGGATGGAGTCCGGGAACTTCCATCCGGGTCGTCAGCGAGGGATTATCGGCGATCACCGTGTTAACACCAACCATAATCCCCTGGTGACGGTGCCGCATCGTATGTACAATTTCCCGCGCTTGTCCATTTGAAATCCACTTGCTGTCACCAGTCTTGGTGGCGAGCTTGCCATCCAGTGTGCTTGCACTCTTAAGAGTCACAAACGGCTGCTTCGTCAGAATATACTTGATAAACTTCTCATTCAGCCGTAAGGCGCGACTGCGCAGCAGCCCCACTTCAACGTCAATGCCTGCTTCGCGCAGCATTTCGATGCCCCGTCCCGCAACCTGCGGGTTAGGATCCTCACAGGCAACCACTACCCGTGCAACGCCTTCATCAATCAGCCGCTGGCTGCAGGGCGGCGTCTTGCCGTAATGACTGCAGGGCTCCAGTGTGACATAAGCGGTGCTGCCCTGCGCCTTACCGGCAGCCATATTGAGAGCATGGACCTCGGCGTGGCCGGTTCCCCTCTGCAGATGCGTACCCAGGCCGATCACAGCCCCGTCTTTTACGACTACACAACCGACAACCGGATTGATGCCGGTCTGTCCCTGCGCTCTTTCCGCCATATCCAGTGCAAGTGACATATAAAACTGGTCGTTCATGATATCCATGATCTGCCTCCAATCCTTACCAAGTATCTAAATGCCATCCAGCCATATAAGCTGAACTAAAGAATTACCTAGAGGCAAAAGCAGCGGAGGGGAAGTTTGGAACTGTAGGAGCGATAGCGTCCGCCTTTAGATTTGGATTTCTACCGCGAAAAGCGGTTAAATCAGGAAATCCAAATCTAACAGCGGCCGAAAGTCCAAACATTCCCCGTAGTCTGCGTTCGATGCCGGATAGTCAATCAAGAGTTCAACTTATATAAAAAACAGAAAAACCCGTCTCAATCTCCAGGCGGAGTTCAAGACGGGATATACGAGAGTTTACCGGAAATTCTAATAAATTGTGCGTAAATAAGCACCTTCACCTTTTCTTTGTGAAAGTTCGCACATAATATTTTGAAACACGGCTGTACGCCTGCCACCAGGTGGCAGAACGTCGATCTCTCCTTCTTCCATCCAGACTATACTGTCGGTCCCGGAATTGCACCGGGTCCACCGTTCGTATGAACCATACGACGCGGGTAGCGGACTAAGCACTCTAAGGGCTATTAAAGCCATCATTTAGTGACATCACCGCCGGTAGGGAATTACACCCTGCCCTGAAGGATTGATATGATATTTGATTAAAATCAACTTGAATCATTCAGTGTCATTTAGTTACCTTTAGTGCATAAACCCAGTAGTATCAAGGCTTTCAGAGGTGTGCGTCAATTGTGTAATAACACATTACATTCCCCTTATTACCCCTCGTTATTATTAGTTTCCTACTGTCTTCCCTACCAAAAGCTATAAAAGGAAGGACTTCCCTAGTACATAACATCTTATCCACTGAATAAACTAAAGTTAGCACCATATACAAAAAAAATCAAGTGCAGTCTCCCACACTTGATTTTTATCTTATTTTCCTTCAAGCCAATTTATAAAAACTCCCTTACTTACTTTGATTAGTTTTCCTACCCTGTTCACGTGAAAAGGAGGATCACTGAGAAATTCATATGTTTTTCTTCTGCCCATTCTAAGTATTATTTGAATGTCTTCTGCATGCAATACTGAAGGATAATCGTCATAACTATGTATATTATTTTCTATATTCTTATTTATCATTTAATAATTGCTCCCACATATATGTATTTATTAGTATTCTCCTCGACTACTAAGCATGGCATTCACTTTATCACCCGCTGAAGCACTAATATATTTATCATGCACAAGACTTCTAATTGCATCTTCTACCTTGATAACCATTGTGTGATCATCCTGTACTATATCTGTTAATGCGTTCAGAACATGTCCTAATTCCCTCTCGCTTGCTGTGACAATTCCTCCATAGATGGTAAACAATGAAAAAACCAATTCAAATTCTTCATCAGAAAACGTTCCAATACAAGTTCTATTACCATCTTTTGCATTTTCAATAATTGTATAATGCCAGTCATTGTCTTGGTAAAATGCGATCATTTGTGAACTTGGCTTGAGTTCACCCTGAAAATTGATAACCGCACTCAAGTCATTTAATGCCCCTTCTTCATTTCCTAGTGCGAATGTAGTATTTGTGTATTTTTGCATTTGTTTATTCTCCTTTTATCCTGATTGAATGTATGATTTATTTAAGTTCAAGTGCTTCATTTAAAGAATCATCATGCTTTTTCAATTCACTTCTCCCTATTTGTGTTGATCCAGTGCTTTAAGCCCAACTTTTTTCAATTGATAATAAAAATGGTCAGGGTCGTTGGTATTATTCAAAATGTAATCAGCGTCCGTATCTTGCTCACAGTTTTTCACACAGAACTCCAGAACCATTGAAGGTGTTTGTAATTCTGCACATTTATTGTCTGGTTTCACATCATTAAAATAAAAATGTGGGCTCATTTCACTCAATAATCTCTTGAATAAATCAAAATGATTTTTTAATTCTATTGAATTTTCAGTGATGATTCTTATTACTTCCTTTGGTTGAACTGTTGGGAATTCTTTAGTATGAATATAAGGGATGCCTAAGTCCATTAGATATGCAGTACTTAAATACATAACTCCGTCCTCCCATTCAACATGTTTCATTATTTCTTTGTTTTGTTTGTTAAATCTGGCCAAAACATCAGGTGTTACTTCAAGTCTATAATTTTCCATTTTAAGTTCTCCTTTGTTTAAATTTGCGGCACGGCGTGATATTTATAATTTTTATCCTTATAGTAAATAGACAATTAATTAAGTATAATATTGGAATAGGAATGTTTTTTCTACTCTCAATAACAATACAATGTTCGGGGGATGCTCATGATGAAAAAGGGCAGTTATTTAACAACTGGTATCGTCATCGGAATGGCATTAACAATGACAACTCCAGTTCTTGCAGAAACAGTTAAAACTATATCAGCTAAAATTAACAGTACAGTAGGCGTTTTGATCAACGGTAAGGAAACCAAACTGAATACTCAACCAATTACTTATAATAATTTAAACTATTTACCAGTAGGGGAGATTGGTCGAGCATTAGGATATGATGTGAGCTATGATAAATCCACTGATACAATTCACATCAATAATAAGGGCGCTTCAGTTAGCTCTACAACTACAGCGACTCCAGAATCAATCCCATCATCACAACCAGTTGATGTAGTTCAAAAAGTGAGCCAAGGCGAATCGATAGCTAAAGATGGTATTACTTCATCTATTAACAAGATTGAATTTGTCACTCAAAAAGAGAAGATCGATGGACTTGTCTTAGACAAGGGATTTAAAGTATATGTTAGTGTAACAAATAATTCTGATTATGCTTTAACTCCAGGAATGAGATATGTATTTTCTACGGGAAACGACACAACTGATAAAGATTTGAACAGTATGGGCGCTGTTTTCTCGTTTACAACATTGACTGGTGAAAGATATACCGGAGATCCACTTACAAAAGGAGAAGGAATCTCCGGATTTATATTCTTCAGTTACGATAAAGAAGTTAAGATAAATGAGATTTCTTATTTCCCTAATTTCGTTGGGAAACTATCAACTAACCTCAATCCAATGGGAACATGGAGTTTTAATTAGAATGCAACAAAAGTCTTTAAATACAGACTTGCATTAATTCTTCCTAACTGAGTGGATGTCAGTTCAACCGTGTGCCAGCCAACAGTAGATATCCATTCAGTTATATTTACGTTGTTTTCGGAACTGTTATATGTACTGCCCCTTGGGACTCCATCAATAATAATTTGAACGTCCGTTGCAAAGGTACTCTCGTAAATTCCGTAATCAATACCATGGTCATGTGCTGGCATAGTGATATCATGTTCATGTGGAAGGATAATTACGCTATGTTGGTGATCTGCCATTACAACGGCGTGTTGATGACCACCGGAAGCTACCCACGTAACGCTGCCGCCCCCAGCGGTAGCTAATTGAGTTCCAGGAGAGATTCCGTGGTTGTGTCCTCCGCTGGCGGTATAAGAACCCTCTGTTACAGCAGTTCCACTACCACCAGTTGGGCCAGAAGATGTTACTATTGAGGTGGAAGATTCGGTAGTATGTAAGTCAATCACTTTACTCAAAGCACCCTTGCTGTACGCTCTAAATTTCTCAAGTGAAAAGTTCAACATGACCTTTCTTACACTGATCATTCCTTCATCAATATAGAATTTCAGTTTTAGGCCATGAGTACTATCTACATTTTCCGCTAATTGAATTGTATCTGTTTGAACAATTCCATCCTCGTTTAGAACAATATCTCCGGTTTTACTTACCAAACTCATATTAAGTTCTTCATTAAGATTATCATTTCTTTTAATTGTATAATCTTGAATTTCGTTCCTTGTGAAAATGACAATAGAAACGTCACCTCCAATTGAGTCATATTTCTTTTCAAGATCATTATATGTGTCTACCATTTTTTCAACCAAACCATCTATGTTAGATACAAGACCTTTAGACTTAAATGTTTTTTGTGCTTCATCTGTCTCAATTCCTTGAAATAAAGTTACTCCGCTTTTTAATTTACACTTCTCACTTTCAAAATTATCCTTGATAGAGAATTTTGTGAAGAAGTATCCTTCTTCAGATATGTATTCAAACACTGTTAAGCAAATTGGAATAGCAGAAACAGATTCGTAATCATCGTTTTCAGACTTTTTAAACCAATCTTTAATAATTTCTTTATCTTTATTTTTTTCAAGTACAGCATGACAGGCTTCCTTAATAAAATTTGAGTTTGTATTATTGTTACCTTGGAGTATTTCAATTACCTCCATGTTCAGCTTTGCATCTCCACAGATAAATACAGCTTTCCCATCGATTACAAATAATTTTTTCACACTATTTGATGCTTTTATTAATTCCCCATTACCCAATTCAAAAATTCCACGTCCATCAGACGAAATCACTAGATTTGATGGCGTTGCCTTAGCAATACATAAAGTCATATTAATTAAAATCTCCTTTTATATCATTATGTTTATTTTTTAAAATTATTCATAAGTTCTATAAATTTATTTAAATGGCTTTGACTTGAGAGACCCTCACTAACGATAGTTTTTGTATCTTCTGATAAATTAGGCCAATTGGTAGCCAGCTCATATATTAGTCGATGAACATCTTTTACAACGCTATCAGTAAGGACAGATACTCCTGCTCTAGACAGATATTCCTCCGATTTATCAACGTTAGCAATACGACTATATAGACTTTTCAAAAAATTCCCTATGGTTAGACCTGTTTCCATTGGGAAAACTGCGGTTAAACTTTCCGTCAGAGCATAAGAATAATCAACACTTTCTTCAGGTATTGCTTCAATATTATTTGATTCATCCATATTTGAGTAGTCTCCTTTTTTTATTTATTATTCTGAAATTAGTCTTTTATCAACACTATGATATAATTCCGTTAAAGGAAGGTGTTAAATAATGGTCAGCATTCTAGAATGCTCTGAGGAAGAACATCGTTTGATACAAGAAGCACAAAATACTTATGACAAATACTTTATTTCTGCCTGTGAGTGTGTTGATTTTTCTTGGGACTTCATACAAAGTGTTAGTGCAGAAGCCTTTGTCTTTAATGCATTTCTAACTCAAACAAATAAATTTCTCCAACTCTCACTTTTATCGTTAATAAGACACCACACCATGCAATGCTACTTAAATCTAAGAACTGCAATTGAATCAACAACTCTTGCATGTTACGCTCTACATAAAACTGATGAGAATGAATTTATTAAACGACATGATGTCTACAACGACATATTACTTGAACAACCTGGAATAAAGACCAAAGCTAATAAGTGGTTAGACCTTAATTACAAAACTCACTCAGAAAAATTAAAGATAGCAAAAACAGATAACATTAATAAATATTATGCACATTCAAATTTGGTAAGTGCTTTTAGTAATGTTGATTTTACTGATCCCAATATGTCTTACAGCAATTTCTTTGATAAGAAAGATATCTTTACTATGAAGTTTGAGCTAATGGCTTTAGGCAATATTGCATTAACTCAAATTGATCTAATTGGTATAGTCATTCATGATTATTCTCATCTTGCTAAACTTGCAGTCGATTTTGAAGAGCGAAAATCCTTATTATTTCAGAATAATTTTTTCCTATACGATCAATTAACCAAAGAACCTTTTCACTCGAAAATTAATTTCTCGAAGCAAGAGTAAGGGCATAGAATAGCGCTTATCTATAATGGGAATAACGTTCCCCTTCAAAGGCGTACGTTGACTTCTCCCCCACGCGGGGGAAAAGGTTTATCCTTTGTTTTTGTATTTTATTTTCTCACTCGGCAAAATTGCCGACTCCTAATTCTTGATAAAACTTACCTTTCATCGGCCAATACAATCATATTAATAACCTCGACTATCTTTATTGTGAAATCATCCTTGGGTTTTCGATAAATTCCACTCCTACCTGGTTAGCGATTTCTTCACCTCTTTTCATTAGATCAAACTTGTTAGTGCCATTTTCAATCAGCACATGCTGCATGTGAGTGATTGCATCAACATTCAAAAGAAGTGCAAATTCTTTACGTGGCTCAATATACAATAGTTCAACATTCTCTACAGTGGGCTTATTCAATTATTGATCATCCTTTTTGATTATATTTGTTTTTACATCTAGCACTTGTTACTCATTACTTGAGATTAATTAATTAACAGCTCCAATAGCTCCCATCTTTCTCTAAGCTATATCTATTATTATTTAATGCTTCTGCAACTCCAATAAATACACTCTCAGCATCTTCATGCTGACCAGTTTCATAAACCAATAATTGATCTACATACCCATCTTCTGCCGAATATTTATCAATCATGACCTTATAAATACTTTCACTTGCGTCGAAGAGTGTTATCCCTGTTAAAAGCACCTCAGACGATTTTGCAAGATAGTTAAGCATTTCTTGATTGCTCTCATCCTTTAGTTTATTCATCAGGATATCCATTTTTTCTTGTATCTTATTTAAAGACTGTTGTTTTGCTTCGTTCATTTTCATCACCTCCTTAACTATTATTTATGTTGATATGATCTCAGATATATTGATAATTGATGTATTGAACACGAATTCTTCACCTTCTGAAACTGTTGACAATGGATCTGAATCGAAATACATGTTCACAATGTTTCTGATTGATTCCGAGTCTTTATTTTTAAGGTAAAATGCAATTAGTTTTTTATCGTTGATAGAAATCAGCGCTATGTATTTATAATCCATTCTTTTATTTATCATCTCCATTCATGTCTTTTACTGGAACCTCGTACCATAATATTTTACTATTATATGCCCCCGAAATCTTACGCAAGTGCATATTGCAAGATTGGATATCACTTTTCATCTGATCTTTCGCTAATAAAGTCATCTTCTTTTCCTCAATTAGATGATATGTTAGGTAACATCTAATCCCCTTTGAGTATCCATTATCGAAGATATATTTCTCAATAATACAGTTATACTTTTCACCTTTACGCGCCTGAAATAATGTGATGTATTTCTTATATGGGGTCAATGTAAAGAAAGTAATATCATCTATAATAAGCGATTTGTATTTTTCCTCCTCTTCATAATACAATTTAAGGAAATTAATCAACATTTCTTTTTTTGAAGTGTTACAACCTATCATAAGTTCTTTGATAAATTGAATTGGTGAAAGAAGCCTTTTATTAAATGATTCTAGATAGTCGTTGTATTCACAATATAATTTATCTAACTCTTCGTGGGACTTCATTTTACTGAATCTTGAATTTTTATTAATTAGTTCATAAAGATATAACCCGCTATATCTTTTCAATTTATCACATCACTCCTCTGTACGATATTTTATTAATAACTTATTCAACCAATCAAGTCCCATATCTGTTCCGATTTCTATATTTTCTTTTAAGTCTTCTAAAATAGCATTTATACTAAGATAATCTCCATACGTAAAACTCAAATTATTGATTTTTTCTAATAAAATATCCACTTTAAAAATAACATCGTTCATTAACGTAAGAAAATATTCCTGAAAGGACTTTATCTCATTAACAATATCATGGTGTAATTTTTGATATATCTCGTTAGTTAGTTCATTCTTGTAAATTTCTGATTTAAATGCTGCAATCTGATCAGAAGTATTGACTTTAATATTTTCTAATAATATTCCTAACTCAATTTGGCTTTTATGTGTAAGAGTATCGTGAACGTGTGGCATTTTCATTTAACATTTATACTCCTTCAGCATCTCTGAGAAATCTTGAATCTCTTTAATTACCTTAATGTAGCTATCCTTTTCATATTCTGCAAACTCGCCTTCTTCTTCCCATAGCTGCATTGTATTATAAATGTCTGCGACAACTGAATCGCCAATACCAGATAATACTATTGAATCGCATAAAATATTAAACATTTCGAAGTAGTTTTCAGCATCATCATTTTCCTTTAAAAATCTTTCTCCTAGATTATTGTATTTTTCTGCCAAATCTTTATATTTGCCAAATAGCTGTTTATAATCTTCGGACAATTCCTTATAGTCTTTCAAAACATCATTTACTTGATTTGCAGCCTGATTAATTTCATTTTCACTTATTCGATAAAACTTTGTGTTAAGAGCTTCCTTGTTTTTCTTTTTTTTGCTTCCGTTTTTAAAATCCAATACATTGTTGTTCATAATCATACTTCTCCTTTTAGTTAATTTTACTCATAGTTTTCTTCATCTAGTTCTTCCGTGAGGTATTTTAGTTCTTGTATATACGAGTGGTACTGATTAAACATTCCCGCCGCAAGATATCCATAAACTTCTAGTGGAATAACCTCTTTTTGACTTTCTAAGTATTCAGTAAATGTAAAGTAGTTTCCACTTTTAATGATGAACTCCACCAGAAAAAAATACATTTCATTATTACGCTCTTTTGGTTCCATTTCGCCAATTAAATGTTCGATATTTGAATTCAATAGTTATTCTCCTTATTATATTTATCTTGTATAATGTCAGCCAATAATCTAAATTTATTTTCTTCTCTGCTCCATAAACCATAAAACTGCATGGCGGCTGGTGCTAGATCAATAAACACACCGGATTCATCTTCGTATTCACAATCATCAAAATAGCTGTTATCAAATCCTAAATACTGAAGCGCAATGACACATTCATCATTCAATCTTGTATAAACCTTATCCATATATCCGGTTAAGTCTTCAAATTCAAATTGTAGTTCATTTAAAATTTGTAAAGAAGTAGACAAATCGTTGCTCCTTTCTAAGTAAGATGAATAAATCCATGTTCATATTGAAGAAATTCAAGTATCTTTAATCTTTTTTCATTAAAATCCGATATGTTTTTTGCTGATTCATGAGCTTTGACAATAATATTTTGATAGTTATGGTTATTAAATCTCGTTTCATTGATTAATCGTTCTTCTTTATATGCTGTATTACTAATAAAGAAGCCGATACTGTACGTGAACATTAATTATTCTCCTTTTCCTTCACCAACAAGCATACGAGCATACTCATTAGCACTTGAGATCATGTAATTTGTTAAACCTTGGGCAATTCTAACTCTACTCATTTTTCCATTTACTTCTTTTATTAGTACTAAATCAAGTTCATATAGGTAATCAGATTGTTGCAATAGCAAATATGTATTTGTATCGATAATAAATTTGAAGTCAAAGGTATCTTTAACGCCCTTCCACTGCTTATATGTTGAAAAAGTTACTAATCTTAGAATAACCTCACAAAGCTCCACAACATATTCTGATGCTAACTTATGAAAATGAATGTCTACTGGGTTGTCCTCTGCATGAGATGCTAAGATTGTTCCATCTTTTGGGATCAATGATACTTTATTTTCAATACAATCAATAAGAATTTTATGAACTTTCTTTCTCCTTTCTAATGGAAACTTGACCCGTTCTCTCTTAAACTCATAATTCAATTGCTTAATATCTACCATTATATCTCCTCACTTATTATATTTACTTTTGAAACTGGTATTTGTTCAAAAAACTTTTTGCTTTTTTGGTTGAAATGTTATTAATATAGTCAGGACTATAAGAACGACAAGATAAATCCCCTAGATAATCCATTTCAAAACAATCGTTCGAATCAACCGGAATATGAAAAGATCGATTGGTAAAACGTACATATACAAAGCTCATTTCTTCGCCGTTACTCTTTTTCACTTTATGTATTCCTTCTCTTTTCGCTATGCCATTCAATAAGGCTTGATCAATAATTTGCTTTTTCAAATCATAAAGCGATTCTTGTTTCTTATATAGTTTATCAATACTACATTTGCTTTTAGTATATCTTGTCTTATGTCTGATATTTTTCAATCTCTTTGCTGCTTTATTGATAGTATATAAAGCCTCTTCTAAGTCTGTGCTTGCCGTTTTAATTCTTTATCACCTCCTCCATATGTTCAATATACAGTAGCCAATATTATATGTCAACACCTAATTATATTTATTTATTAAGTGTAATTTTCGACCATATTTATTTATCAAATCAAATCTTTCTTCTTCAAGTTTTTGCATTTCTTTCATTAAGAGCATTTTAACAATATCGGAGTGATTTAAACAATGATACTCATAGGCAAACTGACCATACCATAAATGAACTTCGGTAAGTTCGGATATAGCTTCATCATTATGGTACGCACTATATATTAATGACTCAGACAACCCCATATCCGGCATTTTACTTACAGATTGTCTGAGTTTTGCAGTCCTGGCCCCTTCTTCTATCTCTTCTTCGGTCATTTCCCATTGAACTTCATCCCAAATACTATGCATTTTCATATCCCCTTTATTATGTAAAAATTCTCTTTTCTGCTGCGGCGGAGGCTTTGTCCAATACTTCATAATAAGAAGGTGGAATATCAAGCAGCTTATAAAGTAAACCATTATTCTTATCTATTGTAACTTTAGATTCAAACATAATAATACTGTCTCTTACAAACCCTACTTCTGACGCGATCATTTTAACATGTGTTGGCAGTTGCTTCTTTATGGTACTGCTAGTAATGGGAACCACCGTAACATTTGGAGAGTACTTATTGCCAATATTATTACTAATAACAAGTACTGGTCTTCTACCGCCTTGAACTGATCCTCCTGCATAACCTAAATCTGCAAGCCATATTTCATCTTTACGAACAATCTTATTGGCAATAACACCTCTTTCCATAACCATACTCATTTAATTCACTCTCCATTTTAATGATTATTTATTTATGTTTATTAATATATTTATCATTATACACTAGTAACTAGTTATGTACAAGTGGGAATAAACACAATAATATATATTTATTTTATCTTGTCAACACAAAAATATAACCACAATTTCATTAGCAATTATTAAGTATCTGTCGTTCATTTTGTAAAAAAATGCCACTAATCATCTCATAATACATCTAGCGAGATAATTAATGGCATTATATTTATTTACAATCCACCATTGGTACGCTTCATTTGCTGCTGAATGAAACTGAAGATTTTCTTAGCCCCAGCTTCTCCACCATCCATTTTATCGATATTGAAATCAAACTTAAACTCTTGGTATGTGTCTCCAGTAGTAGTTGCATTTTTGTTTTGAACGGCAGCCGTTAATCCACTAGTATCAAGATTATTAGCGCCGCTTCTCATTGCATATATATCTCTTGCAACATTAACAATCTGAAGGAGTTTACTTGTATCAAACTTATCCAATACAAGTTCTTTTTCATGAGCAAGTAGAAATTTACCACCTGAGAATGCAGGAGTCATACCGCCAGTTTCAGCAGAAAACACAGTATTCTTTAATTTCTCATATGAACCATCTGGGAAGCCGTACTGATTGCGATATGCTGTATTCTGTGCTGCAAGATTGTTAAATTGAGACTCTAGAGAAGCATATTGAGTTGACTTTTTATCCAGCAAAGCCATCTGAGCACGAATAGACTCTGCTTGCTGCTTATTACTGAGATATTGAGTCCATGCTGCTTGTTTAGCGGCAGAGGAAGACGAGGAAGAGGCAGGAGAGTCTACAGGGTTAGTAGTTGAACCAGTACCAGAAAGATTAGAATAATTAGTCAAACCAGAAGAATCTTGACTGAATGAGTAGAGGAGATTCTGATATTCTTTACTCGTTTCGCCAATTTGAGTTTTTAGAGTATCAAAGAATTCTTTATATTTTGTACCCATAGTAGCCAAAGCAGATTCAACAACTACAGAATCATTACTCAACAATTGCTGTTTGAGTAAATAATAAGACCGTTCATCTTCTAGGATATCTGTATAATACTGTTCTTTTTCTTTTGCTGCTTTATCGAGTGCAGCCGATGTAGCATCGTATGCAGCATCTTCAGCGTCTTGTTCAGCATCAATAGACGACTCTTTATCCTCAAGTTGCTGAGATAAATTATCTTTACGAAGAGTACGTTCACGATCAAGTTTAAACTTCTCAATTTCCTCAGTTTGTTCATTGATCTGCTCTTGTAACTCTTTTGCTTTTGCCTTGCCCTCAATAGAATCATCCTTAGACAAGGAGTCGAGTCGAGTTTGTAAGGCAGCACGATCAGCAAGTTTGTCATTCAGTTCAGCGCTATAATCATCGGTTGCTTCTTTCTCGTTTAAAGCATCAAGTTGAGCATTGATGACTTTTTCAAATGCAGCATATTCATTTTCAAGATTCTTTTTGCGAGCATTATGACGCTCTTCTTCGGCCTGTTTCTCAGTGTCAATAGCGTCAAGAGCAAGTTCTTTTTGCTTCTCAATCATCTTTTTGTAGTTCTCGATGATGGTGTCTGCTGAATTAGATTTAAAATCATCAAGCGATTTGTTAGCCTCTTTTATTGAACGGGCAGCATCATACCACGTATCATTGTTGCTTTTGAGTTGGTCATTAAGCACAGAAAGTTGATCGGTAGTCAATTTATCAGAAGCATTTGCGGTTTCACTCTGTTTAATTCTTGTTCTAATTGCCTCATTATCCGATTCAATACTTTTCATTAACTCTTTATAGGCCGAAACTTGTCTTTCTGTTTCTTCTCTATATTCTACAGAGTCCTCGTTGAGAAGACTTTGAACATCCTTAGAGTCACTAACTTTTTCTTGTAAGTCTGTATATGACTTACTCATCTTACCAAGCCATACATTGGTGTTCTCAAGTCTCTGATTATCTAAAGTGCCTTGAGACTCCTTCTGCGCTGCAATATTATCGGTGATAGCAGTTTTATTTTCCCTGATAGCTTTCGTATACATCTGAAACTGGTCAAACTGAGTTTGCAGAGCATCTTGAGCAGTTTTTGATTTCATGGAATTGTATAAATTAGTGAATGAAGTGGTAGCTTCGCCGTTAGTATCAATCCAGGACAGCATATTGTATTGCTTTGATTTTGCTTGAACTTCGTCTCTAGCGGCAATCAGTTTAGTATTGGCTTGCTGAAGCTTTGTGGTTTCTAGTTTTTGCCCTTTGATAAGATTAGTTGTCTGTTCGATAGCAGCAGAATAATTTTTATCTGATTCATAAGAAGAGGATTTATCTTTATACAGATTGTTAAGTTCAGATTGAGCATCTGCTTGGGCATTGATGGCGTTAATTCGTTGCTCAGTAGCATCTTTAAATTCGGCAAGGTCTTTGTCTTTTTCTGATTTGTCTTTAGAAGACGAGTCTTTATCTGAACCCGAGTTTCCATTAGCTGACGATTTGTAATCAGTACTAGCGTATTCTAAAAGAGCAGCCTGATCACGAAGTTTGTTTAATGTAGCCTTTTCAGCCTGGACGCTTTGAGCATTAGACTCTTTTCTTCTTGTACCCAATCTTCGTTCTGCCTCAAGATCAGACATTGCACCAGAATCCACAGCAGCACCGTATGTGTTCTGTAGTTTGTTAATTGTCTGCATTTCAGTTTCCATTGCAGCAATACGTAATTCCGTTGCCTTGATTAACTTATCTGTTTTGTCTTTCTGTGCATTGATAGCATTAATTCTGTCTTGCTCTTGAACACCCATATACTTAATTAAAGATTCTTTGGTATCCCCAATATGACCAGAAAAGTCATCAAATGTTCCAGCTAATTTACCCATAGTCTCAATAGACAGGTAACCGTTTTTAGCTAGTTCTTCTTGAGCAGAATTCAATAATTCAATTTCTGATTTACCATTAGACAACGACTTATAAAATGCATCAGTGCTCTCAGTTGAACCGCTCATTGCACTGTCAAGCAATTTAAAAGCATCAGATAGAGACAGAACCTCGTCTTCCGTATCGGAAAGAGCACCTTCTGTATCCTCAAAAACAGGTGTCAAATCATATTGACTTAGTATATCTTTAAGATCCTTTAATTGCTGTCCATTTAACTCAGTAATTCCTGGTAACTTTTCAAACAGTGCAATAGCTTCATCTAAATTTTTAACGTTAGATGTTTTGAATACATCAAGTGCTTTTTTAAAATCTCCAAATATGGCGCCACTATTTTGAGGAGTTTTTGACATAATGTCTGCGTATGCATCTGCAAATTCACTGGCTTGAGAACTGATCTCCGTACCTGAATCCTTTAGACCACCAATATATATAGCAAATGAATTCTTCAGAGCTGTTGCTTTCTTATTTACATCTTTCTGAAGATCGGTATCCGCACGGTCAAACGCCGTTTTAGCATTCTTAAGTGCTTCAGCCAAATCTTCGCCAGAATCATTTAGCTCCTTTTCCGAATACTGATCAGAGTATTTGCCTTTAGAGCGATTCAGTTCAAATGTATCTTTTTGTCTTTGTGCATCTTCATACTTCTTTCTTAATTCATCAACCTTTTTTCCTTCATCCTCAATATCGCTATTAATCTTTGTTTCTTGTGATTGATAATCGAGAATTGCGGACTCGCGCATAGTCTTAATTTCTTCTTGTAATGCAGCAGTTCTTTTCTTAATTGCTTCAGTATTATCTTCTAATGTTCCAGTTTGACCCTCAATTGTTTTAAGTGTAATTCCATAATTATCTTTTAAATTGGTTTCAACTTCAGCCAATTTCATTTTTTCATCAGTGGTAAGTTTAACTTTCTTTGTCAACTCTTCATATTGAGACGATAATTTTTTAAGTGTAGAAAGATCCGTTGACTTCTGATTTAAGTCTTCCATACTATTAGTTAATGAGTCAACTTCTTCGGTAGTATCGCCAAATTTTCCGATTAGCCATTCAAGGCCATAACCGATACCAACCAGTACAACTCCAACAATAGTCGATGCCAGAAGACCCTGCAAAGAAATTTTAGCAACATTGGCTGCTGCTGCCATACCTCTAAGACCGCCTGCCGCTGCTGTAGAAGCAGGAACAATTCCAACTAATCTCCCTATTGCCATCGTCATTGAACTAGCCATTAATCTGAATCTACCGCTTGTAATGAAGAGTATTGTACTCAGTGTTCCGAATACTACAGGGAGACCTCCGAACGTATCGATAAGTGATGTAAATGTTTTACCTAATGTTACAAGTAAGGCCGTAACTAATTTAATTACATCAGCCACAACACTTTCACCCATACTTACACTGAATGTCTGCCATGCTACCTTCATTTTTTCGATTCTGGCTTCAAGGCTACCCGCACGTTTTTCCGACTCGCGCATCGCGCTCCCCTGCGAGTTGAGGGCTACCTCCGAGGCGTTCACCGATGTGGAAAAATTTGACATTAGCGCAGAGAACCTGTTTAGGTGGTTACGTCCCGCCAGTCCAACACTGACATTTCTTTTTGTCTCCTCAGAAAGCTTAGACCAGTTAGCCGCAAGTTCAGGTATCAGTTGATCAGCATCTTTTACTTCGCCGTTCAAATCTCTCATCGCAACGCCAGCCTGAGCAAGTAAAGATTCGGATTTATCCATAGTAGTTAATCGGCTATACAAAGATTTTAAAAAGTTACCAGTGACAGATCCTGTCTCTCTTGTAGCCTCAGAAACAGCTGTACTGTCCCCGATTAATCCCTGTAACGATCTACCAAAGGTATACGCAGCACTACCCGACTTAGTGAGTGTCAGAGCCAAATCTTTTGAGGTCGTACTAAAATTATTGTCCACATTATTTAGCTGATCGACAATAGAAATACTGTCGGCGGCAGCAATGTTGAAGTTTACCATACCAGCAACGATTGCATCTACGGACTCTTTTGCAGACAGCTCACTGATGGTTTGGGCAAGAACCGCACTCTTTGTTAAAGAGGCAATCTGTGCGTCACCAAATCCCATTCTTCCGAATTCAATGGCGACCTCATTGACAGACGTTAAACTTGTGGAAAGTTGATCTGCTAATTCAATGTTTCTTTCCAGCATCCCTTCGAAATCTGTATCCGAATTCATGACACGATACAATTGAGACATTTGGGTATCAACTTCAATTATTGTATTGGTCATTTGCTTGAGCGCATTAATAGCCCCAAAGAAAATACTGCCGATACCAGCGTACATCATTACATGACTCAATGCCGTTTTAAACATTTCTCCCATCGTATGTACATGTTGAGATGCGTTTCTAGCCTCTGCACCCATTCGATTAATTTCTGATGTAATCTGTTGAGTTTTTCCGCGAAAATTAGTGCTTGTGATTTCTAAATTTTTTAACTGTGTTAGTAAAGTATTCAGCTTAGTAGTATCAATATTTGCACCATATTTAGCGGTTAAATTATTAACTTGGGCTTCAGTTCGTAACTGAATAGCAGAAAGCGATGCACGATCTTTCTCTGCCTGTTTCTGTCTGGATGCGAGATCATTTAAAGCTTTAATTCTGCGATTAATACCATTCAATTCGCTTTCGGTCAATTGTCTTCCTGATGCTTGTAATGTAGCCACTCTCTGGTTTACTTCGGCATACTTACGATTCAGCAATTCCAGAGCCTTTGTATCTTCAATTCCAACAACGGATGATGATTTACTACTTAAAACTTTAGAGTTCAAACTATTGTAAGTTTTTGAATCTTGAATTTCACGCTCTCTGATGGCCTTCAAATACCAATCTTCATAAGCTTTTCTATTTTGCTGTGTTTTCGCAATCTCTTCACGCTCAATGTTTGCATTAGTCTGAATTGCCTTTTGCTGTTCATTGTTCCATTGGCGCTCAAAATCTCTGACTCGCGTCTCAGATGCAATTCTTCCGGTTGCCATTTGATCAATAAATGATTGTAATTCTTTTGCGTCTTTTAATTGATTGTTTATATTGTCGATATTCTTAATAGAGCCATCAGCAAGAGTTGTAACAACTTGTTTGCTGTTATTCAAATTGTTACCAGATGTGGTAGTAGTAACGCCTTTACTGTTTGTTTTCTCACGTTCAACTTGCCATTTCTTTTCAGCAGCAATAGCTTCATTCGTCGCTTTAGTTTGATCATGTATAATCTGTGTTGTATTACTCAAACCAGAATTCAGTCTATTATTGGCAGCGCTTTGTTGATTTAATTGCTGAGTGATTATATTAAGATTTTTAGTAAAAGAAGATAGATTCTTGATGAAATTTTCATCAATTGATATATTTATTTTTAACTTTTGGAGAGATGGATGCTTGCTTAATGCAGCAATTCCTTTATTTAACTCACCAATTGAAAGCCCTGTATTTAGCGAAGCGACTAGTTTAATTCCTAATGTTTCGTTGTTTGCCATTTATACTCACACTTCCTCTGTAATAGTAAAAAAAAGGAGAAGTACCATTTTGGCACTCCCCCTTTTTTGAAAAGAATATTAATTTTCACGACTCTTACTTATTTTGAATCCCCATTTGTTTCTAGTGTTAAATATGTCTATTGATTTTTCCACAAAATGAAACCCATCATATCTAGAAAATCGATATATATCTACCGATTGATCTTTCCAAGCCCATCCATCATTAATGATATCTGCCGTATATCCAGGATCACCACCAAGAATAGAGGGATGGGTTGCGGACTCATTATCGAAGTAGACCATTATCTGCAATTCATTTCCTACCTGTTTAATGGGGGAGATACGAAGTGAATTTAATAGACCATAAGTGCGTTCATATATAACGGTGGTATAGCTTGCATAATAATCTTGTAGTTGTTCATACATTATCTTTTCAAGTAATATTGCGGCTTCTCGAAGTGCATTTTTAATGTTTTTCTTTCCCATTACTGTCTGCTGTCCTGCTGGAGAACCTATATATTTACTTAAATCGTTTAGATTATTGAAGTTCCGCATTGTTTTCATCCTGAATTACACTTACACTATTTTTGTTTTCGTTGATGGCATATTGAACGGATAGTTCTCCTGTTGCTATTCCAATGTTCTTGCCTGTTGAAATAATCTTATCTTCAATTTTCTTAAGTTGATCGACTGGAAAATGTGAGTATACTTCCTCAATAATCCCATCATCATATAGATTTTTGCTAATAATAATCAAACTTGCAATATCTTTATAGTTCTTGGGAATCGGAAGATTTGTAAATGATCTTAGAACCAAAGTAGGAAGAAGACTTACGGTATCTTTGATTTGAATATCAGTTGCATTTGTAAGGCGTTTCAATTCTTCGATTGCTGTACTATATGTTAAAATCAGGTCATCAATTTCTGACGGACGGAATTCCAGGTCAATGTCAACCTCGTATTCTCCACCACAAATGTAGATTCGTTTTTTCTCATTAAATTTCTTGACTCTTTTATTCAATTCTGCAAGTGTTAGTTTTTTCGCCATTATTAATCAATCTCCCTTTATAATATTTATTTTTTCTAGTCTCAAATCGTAGCTCCATATAAAGATAAATAGGAAGCTACCATTTCAAAGTAGCTTCCTATTTATTATAAAATGTATCTTTCGTCAAGATAATTTCACTTCACTCAAGTGATACAATACTTCTGAAAATGACTGACCAGAATCATTAGCGTATTTAATTAATCCCTTTAAACACTCTTCATAAAACTTGTTAACATCTTCTGATGTCATATACCCCTGTTCAAAATCATCTATTTCTTTCGTTCCATATTTTGTGTAGTTAGCTAGATCAATAATACTCATTTTTAATTCGTTTCTAATCCAGCAAATTAGTGAACCTTGCTGCTCGAAAAAGTGGTCTGAATCATGATACCTCATATTATAACCCCTTATTATCGATTCTCATGTCGTTACTACATCTTTTAATTTATTGTAAATCTTATCGATATCAGACTTTGAGAACAGTGTCATGATTTTATTTAAATATTTGATACCTTCACTCTCAAGTGTAATATCGTATAAGTCATTCGTTCCATTTATCAATTTGACAATATCATTTTTTTTGGATAAATCTAATTTCTCTAAACCACAGATTGTGAAGTGTCTAATCAACAGTGCCTCTTTCAAAAATAAGAATTGAGGCTGAATCTCAAAGACAGTATTTCTAATTTCTTTGTATTCATTTACGAGAGATTCAATTACGCTGTCTCTCATGTTTTCACAATATGATAATTTTTCTCCATCTATATAAATTTGCTTATAACCAAATTTAGTCCTTGCAATTTTTTCTAGCTTATTGATGCTAACTCTTTTCTCTTGAGACATGAATTCTCCCCACCTTATTATAAATTAGAGAGTCCTTGACTAATCAATGACTCTCTAACTATATTTACTTATTCAAAAGGAATTCTTTGAATCGTACCTACGACTTTAGAATTCTTAGGCTTTACAATACGGAATGTTGTGTTTTGAGCAGCCGCATTTCTTTCCGAAGCAGTATTAACAGTGAATGATCCA
Source organism: Paenibacillus tianjinensis (assembly GCF_017086365.1). NCBI lineage: Bacteria > Bacillati > Bacillota > Bacilli > Caryophanales > Paenibacillaceae > Paenibacillus > Paenibacillus tianjinensis. Next base: position 4,055,760 of record NZ_CP070969.1, read on the forward strand.
CCCATCATTGCCTGAGGGAATGTATATTGAATACGATTCAATGGTTCCTCATCCTCATTAATTTCAATAGTATCTAGAACCAACGTCACACCGGAAGGGAACGATGTAGAATCAATATTAATTGTCTCAGTAGATGCAGGTGTAGCATACTTATATGTACGTACCTCAACTTGATCACCTGCTGCAACATCTACTTTAAGAATTGTCACCTTACCAGCAGCCAAAGTGTAATCAGTTGTTTTTACAAGTTTAGCCCCATTTTTATCAAAGATTGCAAGAGTATCAATACTGGTCGGTGTAGAAGGTAGGGTAATAACCTTTGCTGAACTTTCCATTACAACCGTATACCAATCAGGCATAGCATAGGCCACACCGGCGCCAGTAACGATTGTCTGACCCAATTTACGTGCCATCCAGTCATATTTAAAGGATACGTCTTCACATTCAACATTAATATCACGCGCAGAATGAAGGATAGCTACAAGCCCATTGCCCTTTCCCGCACGAACTTCTTGTTCTTGTACTTCTACGGCAATATTAGAACTGGTCAGTGTTGTAGATCCAGCTACTTCACCTGTTGCATTATCAATAACCACAACATCAAAAACATCACAAATCATACTCATATTAAATTTCCTCCTATATAAAAAAATAAAAGCATTTCTGCTTTTCAAAATTAGTTTACTGCTTCAGATAATTTATTTTTACTAACGAATAATCCATCATCGGGATCTCTAAATAAATCCACATGCTCTGCAAAGTGATTTAATTTGCTTTTTGTATCTCCGGCACACATAAAAGCAATGGTCGTGGTATACTCCATCATCTTACCTATACGGCTAAAGTCGCTTTGGAGTTGATAGATAGTTTGTTCTTCTAATTCTTTATAGGATTTACCCGTATAAACCGAAACAGTAGAGACCATATCTTCATATGTCATTTTCACACCGTTTTTACTCTTCGCGGCTGCTGCTTTTGCTGCCCATTCTGCAACAATTTTATTCTTATAAACTTTTGGTTCAATCATAATGTTTTGTTTCATAATTACATTTCTAACTAAATCATAATTGTATTTAGTTATATGTGACGCTTCATCAATGGAAAAGCCATACGAATTTTCACCATTGTAGTAATAAATAACTTGTTTCTTGGTAACAATACTGAATAATATCTCCAATCTAGCAATAAAATCTTCCCCGCAACCAAATACAATCAAATCTAACAAATCATATTTTTCATATTCTTTACCGAAGTGTTGTTTATTATAATAGAGTACACCTGAAGATTCTTGAAATCTATCGTAGTCCATTAGTTTTATAGGATATATCTCTCCAACACCTTCAATAATAGTTGGCTTTCCGAAAATATTGTTAACTATCATTTAGTTCACACTGACAATAGAATATGTGGCTTGATATCCACTGTAATTCTCATTGATATACACATGTCTAAGTCGATCAAATTGAACTTTTTTAGCACCGATAGTTTTTTTTCCGTTAAACATTTCATCTATTTCATTCAAGATGGATAGTGGTCTCTGCATTGCTCTATCCATTCGCCACAGATCATTATGGACAATAACATTAAACAACACTAGACCGTTCTTAGTGCCTCCATCTGCACCCAATTGGAAATTATCTATGTATACTGTTAGAAAACTGCTTTTTTCGGTATTGACATCTGGAACTTTGGGAAAAGGAAAAATACAATTAAATAACAATTCACTAGTGTCATCTATATTGGGTATAGATAGAGGGTCATCGACTGGACAACTCAGAAATTTGCATATATTTTGGTTACTGATGATTACAGAAACAACATCATTAATGTATTGATTCAGTTGTTCAAATCTCGCCACATCTTATCACCTCTAAATGCGTTTTATTTAATATAACGGTTTTATATTTATTCTTTTATCAACCGTTAGAGGAATTGTTTCACATGTTGCAATTAGTCTTACATAGCTTGGATAGACATATTTTATACCCTTTAATATACAAGTCGTTCCATTCTGTGAAGTAATCTGTGCTAAGTCCGTTGTACCCGTCATAGCATCATTTTGCAAACTCCATACCACCGTTTTTGTACTGTCTACAATTGAATTATTATAAACAACAGCCGTATATGTTTGTGATAGATTGTATTTAAAATTATCCACACCATTTATTACAATTGAAAAATTATCTGGTAAAGCTGTAGAAAGAACATTCAAATTAATAGAAGTATTAACCTCTGGATGCCCCACTATGCTAACGGTAATCACTGCTTCTCCTTCGAGATAGGTTTGAACAAGTCCATTTGCTGAGACGGTAGCAATTGATTCATTTGAAGATGTATAGATTACTGGAACATCCGTTGAGACAACCGTACCGCCCTTGACATCTTGTGTAGAAATATTCAAGTGTATTGTGTCGCCAAAATAAACGTCTACTACAGATCCGTTCAAAATACTAACAGAATAGGTATGAATATTAATCCAATAATCAGATATTCTTAACTCAACGTTATCGTTTGATGAATTTATTAATCCCATTTCTAAGGTTAAATAAATCAAACCTGTTGATCTCATCTGATCAAACTTAATAACATTCCATGCGCGACCATCAAAAATAAATTTGCTGCCCAAAGAAATTTTCCTGGTTTCGATATTGCTAGGTATGATAATATTTCTAATCGTGTCACCCATAGATATTACCCTACCATCATCAACACCCAAACCAGGAGAACTGTTATTTTCATAACAGAAAAAGGCCTCAATAATGTCTCCATTACTGTTAAGCCATTTTAGAGAAGATACACATTTTTGAAGCTTGGCTTCTAGACGCATATTTGATATATTGTCAACAATTAATGAAATCCATTTACTACTTTGATAGTCAATAATGTTTCCAGGTTCAAAATCACTACCAATTTTTAAAACAGACTTTTTATCATCTTTTGTTTCACTATCATCATAAATTAGCATCCCAACATTATGCGATCCATCAACAAGAACCTCTTCATACGAGAGTGATTCTTCAAAAACTTGATCAATCATTTTTAAATGATCAAGTTTAAGGTTTCCCTTAATTCCTATGTCAGATTTAACTCTTGCTTTATAATTGTCCCAATAAGAAATGTTAATCTCCTCCTCTTAGAACGCCGAAATTTGATTTCCCATTGTTCGAAAGAGAGTATGTATTCATCATTTTTTTTACATCTTCTTGGGCCTTAGAAGCAACTTTTAATAGTGCTTCCATATGTGCGGCTTGACTTGTCAACTTAAACTCTTTATCGGAAAATTTTTGTTTAAGCAAATTTATATTGTTTAGTTTTCGATTTAACCATTCGACACGCATTAGGTTTGACATAATTTCAATTTCTTTGATCGTAATGTCTTGATTAAAAATCATTGTCAAATCATCTTTATCAAATACATCGATCTTTGGAAATGTAAAATTTATAATTGCAGAATTAAGTAAAACGATCATATCTTGTTCTGCAACAGTCTCTGCAATGCCTTCATAAGCATCTTCCTCTAATTTCCCCAGAAAAGAAGAGAATAGGGCAGAATATTCAACGGACATAGTTCTACCCCTTTTTTAGATAGTAGATTTATTTTCTTTAATGAGGTTGTAAAGCTGAGTTCCAAGCGCCTCATCAATGGCTTCAATTTTATGCATATCGGCCAAATCTTTTTGAACAGAAATGCTTACAATTTTATCTTTAACTGTTTGGCTGGCTGTTGCCAATACTTCTCGCAACTCTTCAATACTGCCATTAAACAGTAAATCTTCAATTTTATTATTATCAAGCAAGAAAACTTCTTCAGTAGGCAAACCCAATTCTTCTCGAATAGCAACATCTTTAACCAACAAATCCTCATTCAACAATTGAAACCCACCAGCAGAGTTAATAAGATCTTTTAACTCTTCAACCGAAATAAGTTTAGATGTATTGTCTTTATCCCATCTACGAGTGATTCTATTAAGTTGAGAAACGTACAAAACGGTTCCACCAGAATTATTGAAAACCTCAACCATCACTTCTTTTGCTTTTGCCATTTTTTATAATCCTCCAATTAAATATGGGCTGACAGTTTTTCTCTGTCAACCCATCGTTTTATATTTACACTATAAATATTACAGAGAAGTATTTTTATAAATACCAATTTGGTTTGTCGATAGAACAACCGTACCAAATTTCTTATAAGCTTCAAACACCATTTGTCGCGCCGCGTTCTTACTGTCTTCAACAACGGTTTGACCTTCTATAGAAACTTTAACAATCTTCTCGTCAGAAGCGCCACTAGGAACGATAAATGCATACTGTGGGTTAAAGATTTTAGTCACATTGTCAGCTTCTTCAAACGACTGTGGAAGAACAAAGATATTTGCCCCTTCAAATTTACCGATATAGCCCTTATCGCGCATATCAGCTTTATCAGCATCTCCAATGTATCCAGTTGCTGGAGTGATAGTACTTGCAAACTCAGGAGTGCAAATAATAGTTGCGTTGCCATAGGCACTTACAGTTCTGATTACTTTACGGAAGTCTTCAATTACGAAAGAATTTGTTGAGACTTTATTAGCAGCGGGGAGATTATCAAAAGCTTTAATCATTGCCGCATAAATTTCTTCATAAATTTTATCTTCCATGCCATCCAAAATCAGATTTGTAAGTTCTGTGAAATCCATTGTTCCATCAAGGAAACTTTCGAATTCTACATATGCAGCGCCGCCGATTGCATGTGTGGTCACATTAATTAGATCAACATCAAGACGAACGCGTTCAAATCCACCACCAAGACCAACCTGTGTAATAAACCGCTTAACGTTTTGGCGACCCATTTTCTTTTTAAACTGTGCTTTCTGACCTTGAGCAACAGTCTTTACATCTGCAAAAATGCTAATACGATCTTTAATTCGCTGTGGCAGAACATCGTCTACAACAGTCTGGATAATCTCAAAGATGTCCAATTTGTTGCGACGAAATCCATCAAAGTTTGGAGCAAGTTCTTGGAATTTAGCTCGAAGAGCGCCTTCCATATCATCAATGGAGTGATCAAAGTTAGTTGGGACTTTTTTTTTATAAACAGCTAGAGCAAAATTTTTCAATTCTTTTGTATTCATTAATATGTATCCTCCTAATATGTATCCTTATATTTACGCCTTAGAAACTGCAAACTTCAAACCTTTTTCACCGTTAGGCAAAGTTACGCCTTTGACCGCTTTAAGAACAACAGTTTCTGTTCCTGCGGGAGCAGCAACAATACGGATATAGCCAGTTGTTGAAGGTACTCCATATACGACAGAAGAAGAAATTGCAGCAACTACAGCAGCATAGGTAGCATAAGTTGCGTTATCATACTCGAACGCATTTGTTTCAAATGTATCACCCACATTAAGCTGAAGCACACGAGGAAGGAATTCTCCACGATTTACTGCAAAATATTTACGTCCCTTACCTTCATAATCTTTTTCAACGGATGCATGAAGCCAAACAGCAGATGTAACACCTGTAGGCTTTTTAACAGTTCCAGCAAAATCATCAACGACAAGAAGCATGCCGTTTTCAGCGGGAATACTTGCAAAATCTGTTGCATCAAGTGGATACTGTACCTTAATTCCTCCAGTATTAACTGCTTGCAACATATTAAGTTCTACTACTCCATAAACGCTAGGTTGTTTTACGATAGCCATTATTTATTTTCCTCCTGATAATTTACTTATTTTTACTTGCATATTGTTCAACCCAATCAGTCCATTCGGGTCTGGAAGAGTTATTAAAGTTGTTATTGTTGCTCATCGAATATACATGTTTTGTATCTTCTTCTGATTTGTTATTAAATTTAATATTTTTTTGACCAACGATTGCAAATAATTGAAGTTCTACATCCTTCGTAGAATATTTATCAATATTCTCGACAACTTCCTTTACCTCGTCACTATTTAGAGCCGTAAAACTTTCGACAATAGACAGTTTCTCTTGGCGTTCAGTAGTTGTTTTAAATTCTGAAAGTTCTTCAACTTTTTTTTCCAATACGTTTTTCACCTTATCTAATTCATTCTCACTACGGTCAAGTGAAATAACAGAGAAGTTGTTATCTGCTTCTGCTTCATCCATGTCCTGGGGAACAAATTTGATCCTACGTTTTGATGTAAAGTCGATAGACACTTTATCTCCTTCGACAGAATAGTTGATTCCTACTGCCTTATAATTCAAAGAAGAGTCTTCGGCATATACTCGTGTAGAATCATGATCAATATACCAATACCAATCATCTTGTTTAGAAAGAACAAACCTAAGTTCAGTAATCAATTGTGAAGAAGTCAATTCGAAATTTTGAGGAACCACTTTCTCATTGAGTTTTTGCAACTCAAGATCAAGTTCTTCCAAAGAAAAACTATCAATTTTCAACTTCATCGCATTGATATCTTCAGATGTAAGATTTGGATATTTTTCAAAAAGTTTTAGTTTTTCGTCCAACTTTGTACCTCCTTTATCTTTACTAAATAAATTATTATACTCAGCAATCAGATCAATTGATGATTTTGAAAAATTTGCAACATCGACTTTTTCAATAATGGAACCACGCATTGCCGGAGTAACATTGTCACCTAGAATACAAGCTCCATCAAATTTAAAAGATTCAAAATGAAAAATACCATCATCACCAAACTCACCCTTGATAGATTCAGGTGAAAGTTCCATAGACTGATTTTTATATAAATCTCTATTTAGAATTTCTATGCAATTAGAAAATTTATTATATAGAATACCTTCAACGGTTAGAAATTTTCGTTCAACTCCGTCTTCACATAATTTATTTTCAAATTTAGCATTATTATCATGTGGAATATGACCATATGAATGTCCCATATATTCAATTTTTATTCCATCTTCTTCAATGATCAATTTTTGTTCATGACCATTAAAGTCGGTTTCATTGAATTTAGTTTTAGAAATAAACCCAAGAATAGGAATTCCCTCAAGCGAAGGGATTGCATCCGAAATCGACTGTTCGGAAAAATCACTGTTATTCAAGTTTAGTCCTGTGTGACAAAGCCATATTTTTATTCTTGTAAATCTTGTGTCTTCTTCAATATTTTCAAGTGTTTGTGTACTAAATGATATAGGGATACTTGTAACAAACTTATTTTTCATTTAAATTCACCTCCTTTAATTATATCTATCATTCGTCTCATTATCTTTAGTCTTTTCTCCTGATGGAGAAAGAGCTGACTGTTCCTTTTCAGGTCTCCCGCTCTCAGTAGTCTGAGTGTAAGATGATTTCAAAGGCTTCATCAGTTCGTCTAAATCGAGATAATCATTTTCAAATGAAAGCAAATTAATAAAAGATGATTGTTTTAAACCAATTGTTGTAATTGGAAGCAGTTTTGAGTAGCCCAAGGTAGCCATTTCTTTAAATGTTTCGTACATTTCTTTACTATTAAAAATAGTAACTTTGGGAAGAAATATCTCATATTGAAACTTACTTGAATCAACCAGGGTTTTAAATTTGTTTTCATACCAATGCTTCAATTGATCCAAAACAATAAACATCAGTGATTCATCTGTTTTTATTGAACTAGATAATCCAATTGACCCCGCATCTTTGCCAGTACCAAACAACATTCTTGAACTACCCAAAGTGTCAAATATATTGTTGTTGGCTCTTTCAATGTCGTTTTTTATACTGTTTTTACCATCGTTTAGATTTACACTGTCGATTTCGAAAGGTGAAGTAACAATTTCAATATCCTTACGATTAATCATTTTATTGAGATTGTCATGCAATTCAAGGATATGAGCGAAATCAAATGTTAAATCATTATCTTTGCCAAGTGGAAGTTTTTGTGTGATTATCTGATATAAATCTTTTTCAGACTTTAATTTGTCTATCTCTTTGTATTCATGTAAGTCAATCAAATCAGGAAAAACACTTGCCAATAATGGCATTCCTCCAGTATTCAGGGTAATACATTTGGCGTTTACTGGATTCAACAACACCCACTTATCTTTACTTTTGCCGCTATGGTACTCCAGATACATTGACAAGAATTCATCTGGAAACATTTTAAATATGCTTATTTTATCTTCAACTTTTCTATATGTATCAAAGAAAGTTAGATCAAATTCAACAGCATTGACACCATCAACCTTGTAATTTGACCGACAAAATTCATAAGGTAATTGATAGTTAATTATTCTTCCATCTATCTCTTGTTCATATCCGTAAAAAGCACCTTCAGTCAATGCTACAAATGTTTGATATCGAGCATTTTCTTCAAAATATGAATTATCGACATAATCCAAAATAACCTTAAAGTTATCACTAAATGGTTTCTTTTGTCTTAGCTTGTCATCATTTACTTTTGGAATAATTAAATAACTGTACAAAAGTAAATTTGTTAAATGCTCAATTTGTCTTAAGTATTGACCAGACGTTTTAAAGAAATATAGGGATGCTTTTCTAAGGGCAGAAACATTTCCACTATCCAAATACTCTTCCATTTGAGTTTTTGTATATTTCCTAACAGAATGATTCGTTTTGTAATTAATGGAGTAAATGCTCTCCGATAATTTACTAAATTGAATTGGTGTTGGAAGTTTCTTAATTTCGGCTTCACTCATTTAACTTAATCACCTGCTTTAGTTTATCATCATAAATTTCTTGTAATCTATTTTCTCTGGCTCTTTATAACTACTCATAAACTCTTTGATGTACCATACACCCATCATAAGTGCGGAATATCTATCCTTATTAATACGTTTTGTGAGTTGTTCGACTGTAAATTTACCACTTGATAGTTGTTTTAACTTTAGGTTCGCTATCTCATCAATAAGCAAATCTGTCTGGATGTGTGGATAGGCTTTATCAGAATAATTAATATCATCTAATCCATTCTTGTTATTATCCTTAACCAACAACTCCAACGTACAACTTTCAACCATATCCATAAAAGCTACTATGCCTTCATGATTAAACGACTGTCCAACAAACTCAAATATGTATTTAGGAGAATTCGGTATTTCTGGCACATAGTCAGTATTAATCGTATCCCAACAGCCAAGATTCTTTTTGTCTTTGGGATCATCAACATCTAGGAGCAATTCATCTCTAAGTCCTGTTCCGACACCGTTAGTATCCAATACAACAACAGAAGCATTGTATTGATTTCTGATCCTCTTAACTTCAATGCCTTGCTGCCTAAAATTCATTCCATTCTTAAAATTGATTAAATTCACAAGTTGTATACTCTTAAGTTTACCGATCTTATTTTTAATTAGTTTAAGAACTGCAACAGAGGATTGATTGTTAGAATCTCTACTGGATCTCGCAACGTCAATTGACAGTATGTATTCATAGTCTTTTGAGGGAGTAAACTCGGGGGATTCTAAAATTCGAAGGTTGAGTAGTTTCTGAATATCAACAACACCGCCAGAAGTGTTTCCTGTCCACTTGCTCTCATAGTTCTGTGCAAAGAATGTAGGAGCATAATTTGCCTTTTTATTAAGAATTGCAGCCTTAGACTGGCCTCTTCTGTAATGAACCGCAAGTTTCCAATCTGATCCAAGTACAATTTTACCTTTAAGTTCTGCCATTTCATTTATCATCTGGAGATTTCTCTGAAATTCGTCACTGCCTCTGTATCCAGCGGTTGTGAAGAAATTAATCTGTCCATTCATCTCTTCAGGATTAACAACGGCTTCACCAATTGTTCTACGAGGAACATCAACGATTGGTGCAAGTGCATCTTCAAAAAGATTATTGTTTAAGAGTGCTGATTCTTCAATCTGTAATCTGTGTCGTCTTGAGCCTTTGGAACTTTGAGCATTAGCTAAAGTTGTAATTCTTCCTCCAGATTTAAAGCGAATATCAACATCGTCTGTCGTTATCGATGGCTTACCAAGAATCTCGTTTTCGATCAATGGATAATGTTTAATCATTTCTTTCCATTTTTCATCTACAAGTTTTGCTGCCTGTTCTTTTGTTTGTGCAGTCATTGAAATTTCTATGTCTGGATGCCAAATTGCAGCATGTACCATTGCCATAAATTCTTTCATCGTTTTTCCGTATCCACGCGGAAAAACTCCATATACAGAAATGAATCTAGTTATACTTCTGAGAAATACCCGCTGATCTAGGTCTAACCTGATTCCACCAAATTCAGGAGTGATAAGATCATACCAAAGATCTGGATTCCAGCGACACCAACTAACTAAATCAGTGTATTTTTTTAATCTTTCTTCTGAATACTCACTTTTAGCCATTTATGTCGCCCTCAAAAGGAATATCATCCAAACCTTCTTCATACTCCTTAGTTCTTTCTTCGAGAAATCTATATATATCTTCATAGCTTGCAGGCTCCATACCTTGAATATCACGAATGTAATTCACATAGCATAACAACGTAAAATCAACTTTATCTAGAGGTCTTTCTTTAAATTTAGGAAGTATAGAAATCACATCTACAGCTTCTTCGACTGATCTAACCAGTTCACCAAAGCTATCAACACCGTTCGTTAGGTCTGCTTTCGTAAATTGGGAAGGGTTGATTTTTGCAGCAGTTGCCGCATCTTTTGCAAGTGTACCCCACTCCTTAGCAGCCTTAAAATCATTTGCGGAAGTTGCAAACTCTTCTTTAACTCTATAGCGAATGTATATAAGAAGCGATTCTGTATGCATAGCTGTCTTTTCTTTATAATTACTTTTTAAATTTATATGTTTTCTCTCAAAGGCAATATATTCTTCTGCTTTATATCCATTGCCCCATTTGTTTATTAGTTCATCATCAATAGCTATATCTTGTTCTTTTCCTTCGACATTTGAACTAATAATTTCTTTCGTGCTATCTTCATAAGTTAATTCTCTGTATTGTGTTAATGAGAGAATGTTTTTAGCATACGTTCCCCATTCTTCATTACTACTTATCCAAAGATCACTTAAAAAAGGCTTATTAAGACGACTCAAAATATCCTTAACACGACTAATGTACCCTGTTGATTTGTTATCATTTCCTAAATATTTATTGATACATTTTTTGCATAATGGATAATGACTTGATGACACCAATACATTTTTATGAGAATAGAAATTCGCTGAGTTTGCCACAACGACTTTCTCGCATTTATAACATTGTAATTTTGCTGAGTTTTCAGATATATCTTTGATATTAACCATTTTTATTCACTCCTGTGTTTCCTTTTTTATAATCAGATTCTCCCTGCGAAAATCAGAGCATAAAAAAGAAACCCAATCGAAGGGAGTAACAATTGGGTTTAAGTATTTGGGAGGATTAATAATTATAGATCACACAAAAGTGCTTACATAATTATATAACCATAAATTATTTAATGAATTGATAGAGGAAGGAGACAAACAAGGAGGCGATCTTTTTTAGAGACCGCCAATTAAAAGGAGAGGAAAAAAAATGAAAGAAGAAAAAGAAGGACGGTAATATTTTTATTCATTACTATCTATTCTGATACATATCATCCTTAATGTCTAGTTTTATTATATTTACTCTTATTCTCTTTCCACACTCTTCTTTTAACTTCATTGTGCTTATCTCTGGCACATAGATTACAGTACTTTTTACGATTATTGGTTACTTGAAGTTCTTCGTCACAAACTACACAATATTTTTTAATTTCTTCTTTCGGCTTGCTGTCTCTGATATATGTTAGTAGATATCCATGAATACTCTTGACAAAATATTTGACAATGTAGTTATCTTCATTCCATATAGCATCAACTTTCTGTTCCCATCCATGTTCTTCTTCATACTCATCAATAGTCTTATAATTTTTAAATATTTTAACTATAGATGAGTCAATCAATGATTTATATTCTGCCCAACTCATTTGAAGTTTTATTTCGGTCATTTCCTTTTTAATCTCTGCTGCTCTTGATAATGACTTTTTAATCACATCTTCAACTTCTTGTGAATCAATAATATCTCCATATCCGTCTTTAATTAATTTTAAAGCTTTAAAGTACTCATTCCTGGGCTTTCGGAGTAGTGAGTAATATTCTTTTCCTCTGTATACTTCTTTATCAATATAATAAGCATACAGATTGTTGATTCTGATTTTGATGTAATCAATATTATCAACTTGTTTATAAAAACTCTTACAAATCTTATATTCAATATTTTTGTATTGCTCAAACAATTTGATGAGATCAGGTCTGCCCTCCAACAGACCATGATCTACATTGAAAGTAAAATACTTAGTTTCTTTTTTGAATCCGCACTTACTCTTCCATAGATTAGAAGTAAAATCCTTAATCACTGCGGATTTATCTGATTCCATTCGCAAATCTCTATATTCTTGCATAACCTCATTTAAATATATCATATATTTACTCCTTCATTTACTTCAATAACTAGTTTGTAATAATTGCCCAGGAACTCTCTTGCATCGACATCTTCTTTTGTTGAAGCCGATATTGTATATCTTTTTCTGCCATTTGAATTGCATTTTATATTCCTAACCATAATATCTCCAAACAATGCCCAGCATAAAGTCTTGTCCTCACTTTTATTTTTGTATGCAACTGTAATACAGTGATTGACGATTACATCAAACTTAAACACTTTAGATTCATTGTCAGACAATTGCAGCAACTTTTCTTTGTATTTATTAAATATTGCTGTTAATTCCTCATCTTCAGGATCATCTTCGAGTATCTTCTTGTATTCAGAACTAAATTCATTATATATGTGTTTAATATCTTTCAGTAATGATGAATTCGTGTTCTCAACATTTGGATTGATAACAAGGTGTAAATTATTCAACGAATCCTCTGTGATATTTAAATTATTTTGCTCCCATTTATTTATGTATTCGCACAGTTCATTTAATGGAGAACAAGAATGATATGCATTAAGCATTACTCTATCATCTTTATTATCAATTCCCCTGTTGTGCTTGATAAGTTGTTCATACCTCTTTAGCTTCTTCGGATAATTGTATAGCAGAAAATATGGTAATTGCTCAAGATTCTCGCGCATTCTACTATTAATGCCCCATCTAATTCCCGTTTTAACATAATCAATTTCCTTGCCTTGAGTTAGTCTAAGCAAAGCGATATCGTCACTTTTTTCTTTAATTTTATCAGGATTCTCAGAATATCTATTTAAAATAGATGTGGCAATATTGGTTATCTCTCCTATTCTGCTATCCCTACTCTTCAACTCATATTCGGTAATATTCTTTTTGTTGTATTTTACTTTCTTTACCGATTCTTTATCCTTGAGTTCAATAACAATAGGACTATGTATTTTTGAGTCAATCAATATTTCATTTTGACTCAACATAAAAGCATCGCCATCTTCGTCTGCTCCGCCCTGTTGCGGTAAAGTCAAATCATACATATTAACCATACATAAATCTTGATTTTCAAAGTAATTCAGATATGTATTAGTCATTTCATTCTCAACAATATTAACTAAATTAACCTCAGATGGATCAACTAAAGGAGAACGGAAACTTACACACTCACCTAATTTCATAGTCTTAGCATAGAATTCTCCAGCATTTAAGCAGCCTACAACAGGAAGGTCGGCACAGTATTCCATATAACCGATTATGTCACCAACCACAATATGATAAAACCCTTCTGTGTAGATTTTTCCGTATTTCATCTCAGTAATAGATTTATATAGCTTTCTCTTTAATGAACTTCTAATAGCAGGATCTCTTAACATATCTTCATTTTCCATAATTGCTTTTACATAATTAGAACGCGAAGTGTACCCTTTTGAATCCTTCAGGCCAAGAAATTTTAAAGTGTAAAATACATCACCTTTAATAATTTTCTCAAGCATATCTGTCGAATACTTTGCTAATTGGATTATCTTTCCTTCGTTCTCTTCACTCAAGATGTCATACTCATTGATTTTCATTTCTTTATAAGCTTTTATGTATTTGGGATTCCATAAATCTAAACACTGCAAGTATTGAAAATTCATTCTGGCATACTTATTTAATTCTGCTGTATTATGCGTGTACTTGCTGATGCCAATTCTATAATGATACTTTTTTAGTTTTTCTAGATACTTATCCCAGGCTTTCTCTTTGAAGTGCTCAAAAAATATGCCGTGAGCCTTGAACATTGAAATATTCCAGATGCAATCAATATCCTCAACATTGTGAAAGCGCCCATAGACATCCTTAATTTTTTTTATTCCTCTTTCCTTATAGTAGCTCTTGAATGGTGCTTCTACGCTCACTCCTTTTAGATAGGGAATACGAATCTGAAATGCTCTTGCCACATAATCGAAACCCATGTGCAACGAATATCTCTTACTGATGTCTTCTGTATGTATCCCAAAACCATCAAATGGGGAAAGCGATATGTCCTGATAGCCCTCCACTATTGTTTTTTTATCATAGGGCATCATAATATCATTCTCTTTGTCATACCACTCTGAAGGGACTTCCTTCATGTACTTTACATATTGATTCGGTAACACCTTTTTATACTCATCAACGATAACAATGTATGGTAAGTCTTCTTCGATAATCGTACAAGCGCTGAAAACTAGATTGCGGTATCCCTCATACTTTGGAATAACTTCTTCTTTAATTGGGATATCTAGCTGTGTTCGTTTAAGAGCCTCATCAAAGAAGTTCTCTTTAATAAAAATTGTCATTCCGTCCTTAGATTGCGAAGCGCTTTTACCAAAACGAACATACCGTTCACCATTATATAAAAATCCTTTATTCATCAATTTTCTTATCTGCGCTTCCTTCTTCTCATCATGTCTCGCTTCAACAATAATCAATTCAATAATATCCTGTGTCTCCACACCTCTAATCAGTTCAAGTTGCTTAAACATAGTCATATTTTGTTGCTGGACAAAATGCGCTGCTTCCTCTTCTTTGTCATAGTGAATGTCATATTTGCTTTTGATTATTTCTTGAATCTTTATCTTCAAAACATTAAACAACTTACTTTTTTTCTCTTCTTTTTTACTCATCTTTTCTCCTCGATTTTCTTTATTTACTTAATTATATTTACTCTTATTACGTCTTTCCTTGCAATGACACTACTTCAATCAGTAGCGCTTAAATTATAAAGAATAATATAAGAAATTAAACTCCAGAATTGAAGTAGGCAAGGCATTAAACTTACTTTCTGTAAATCACTTTTGGATAACTTGGAACACCTGAAGGCGTATAATGTAGTGGTATTTGTTTTGACTCCATTAATTCATTGCTTAGTGGACTAATTGCCAGCTCATACTTAATAATCATGCCACCAATAATTTTTTTAAGTTGTTTTTTCTTGTATTCATATAACCACTTCTGCATTCGATCTTCTGTTATCACATCTCCATCCTTAATTTTCCGGTCTCTCTTTCTAATTTCTGCTTCAACATCAATATCAAGATATGTATTATTGATAATTCTTTCTTCAGTAGTCCATCCTCTATCATTGAGTAAAGCTGTTAATGACTCCTCTAACAATAGACATGTGCGTTCATTAATATCGGATAACTGTTCTTCTTTCCTTTCGGGAAATACTCTATCCGCTTCCTCTTTGCCCAAAGTTTTAATTACCATCTGTCTATCAAAGTTAGTTACAGTCATGCCTAACTGCTTAAATTGTTTTGCTAACTCTTCAATGTCTAACATATAGTTAGCATCGAATGAATGAAGAGAATAAAATGTAATTAGTCTTTTCTTGCCGTTCTTCTGCGATTCTTGAATAGCTCTCTTAGTGTATGCCTCTGGTAAACTGTCAGTTCCAACTCGATTCAACAGTTTCAAGTAAGAAAGTAAGGCTAATACTGTTCGTACCCTCTTTTCCTTCTGCATCTTAAACTTCGCAAAATCACAGTAACGTTCTAATCTGTGCATAATAAAGTCTATAGATGCAAAAAATACGGAACTTCCATCATCCTTTAATTGTATTAAATTATGAATATTCTCTAGCCCAATAAGATGAAGTTCTCTCAACAAAGAGTAATACAGCGGTGATCTTAGTATAGAGTTTAAATATGGATACGCCTCTTCAATATAGAATTCATCATTTAGAAACTCCATATTGAGTTGAAACATTTCCTCTTGCTCTTGTTGCCACTCCGTTTTCTGTATCTTAATATTGAATACCTCAGTAAGATACTTAAAGGACTTGGTGTTCGATAATCCTGTCAATCTCTGTGTGATATCAATGATAGAACCAAGCCATGCATGATTTGTGCTATGGCACTTATACCACCAATAACCTGTAGATGGATCTTGAAATATACTCGCAGATGGCTTGTTTTCCATTGTAAATATATCGTTAAGATAATTGCTATGGATTCCTAAATACTCATGTAGATTTACCTTCTTTAGATATTTACAAGCTTCAGTTCTTGTATTAAATATTACTGGAGGATATTTATCTTTTATCCTATGTATAATCTTATTATCTTTATTAATTATAAGTTCTATGTTTGATTGTTTCTTTGTTTTATTTGCTTCTATGGTGTTAAGGGGGGTTTTAGCACCTATATTATCTTCTATATTATAACCATAGTTATATAGGTCATAAAACCCCCCATCTGGAAGTGTCTGAATTCTATTGCTGTAGTCAAATACATAAAGATCTGATCCACCAAAGAACAACCGCTGAGTTTGAAATGTTGAACTGTCAACATAAGGATACTTATTAAACAATTTTTGATTATGCATGTTAAATAACAGTTGATTGGTAATCGGTTCATCGTATGCCAGAACAACTCTAAATCTAGGCCAATCATCTGTATAACTAAATGTTTTATACATGAACATAGCAGAATCATGAAATTCTTTTTGTGCTTGTTCCCAGGTGATCTTTATATCCTTCACTTTTTCTTTTGATTCTTTATCCTCTTTACTATTGTCAAAATCCAAACATACGACTTGCTGAGACGTCCAGCACGATTGACTTAAATGTAGTTCGCCATCATTTCTTCGGGTTGTTATGTAACCAGGACAAAATGTTTTTCCTTTGGTTAATTCAAGTGCTAGTTGTTCAGGTTGAATATCAATTGGCCGTTTGAGTAATCTAGGATTGATATTCATTCCAACTTCTTCTGGTGATGGTTTACCTGTGTAGCCTTTAGTATCTAATAGTACTCTAATCTTTGATTATCCTTTCTATGGCAATATTCCAAGAAAATATGCTTCTTGGTTATTTAAATATACAACAAAGAATACTATTTGTAAATATCTAATTATATTTACACATTAAAATTTTATTATTAATTAATAAGCACTCCGTAAAGAGGTTTATTAAATGTCGGAAGCAAATCGGAACTAAACTCTAGACTAATGTTATCACCTGAAATTGGTGCGTGTTTTGGACTAGGCATTAATTTACGCTTTAGTGCAATATGAAATTGCTTGATAAGCTCCACCTCTTCTTCTGAATATTTCGAATTAGAGGCTTTGATAGAAAATAGTCGTTCGTAGCTTCTTAACTCTGTTCGTGAAAATTCTCTAGACTTTAATTTATTAGACCATACAAACGCAGCCAAAGACTTGTATTGTCCATTATCAAGCCAATTGATGTATGATTTAACTTCACCTTTATAAGCAAGGATCTCTAACATATCTTACCCTCCCCTTCTAACCTACTCTTATGATACACTAATTATCATATGTCTGTATACATTTATTTATATTTATTAATAAAGGTAGAATGAGCAGAATACTCATTCTACCTCATATATCTCTTTTAGCACATCTAAGTTTAAAAATTCTTTCTTTTGTCTTGCCAAGCTATAATATCCTTTTGTTTTACTTATATTGAATCTCTCTCCTACAATATCAAATTGATCTTTATCCAATTTACCATATGAAACATAGAGTCTATACAATTCATACAGCATCCCACTGCTTCTCAGGTTAACTGCATTAAAATATGGATACCCAAACCATTCAGAGATTAAACTTAGTTTTCGTAACACTAAATGAGGATGTGCTCTATCTGCATATTTTAAATTGAGTGTTGCGGATCTAAAGATAAAATTATTATCAACCAATGCAATAGTCTCTGCTTTGGTATTTGGCGAAGGATTTCCATTATTTTTGTGGTATGTCTTTTGTTCAAAAGCTTTAATAAGTAATCGAATCAAATTAGAATCATCGTGCAATTTCAACACTCTTGTTGACTTTTCTGTATTACTTACATCATTACTCAAAGTAAGTTCATTTTTCACTTCATCGATATCTCCAATTTTTAAATTAAGAATCTCAGAATACCCCTTACCCAATACACCCTCAAATATGCATCTGACCAAGGCTGCATCAATAAAATTTACTAACCCGCCTGTGATATCATCTATTTGTTCTTTCGAAAACAGAAGAATATTTGTTTTATCGATAAATTTCAGGAAGAATACATTATCGGCCATAACATCCAAAGGACTTGTGTTATCCGTCCTGAGACCTTGTTCGATTGCCCACCTAATATAAGCCTGGATAACCGATACTGATACTTGACATGAACCTAGGGTTTTTGGATTCAAGTAGCTTAGTAATTGTTCAATTTCACGAATATTAAAGTTATATAGATCTTTTTTGTAATATTGCTCAAGCGAAGAGGCTCTAGTTAGTACGCGTTCGTAGGTGATCTTTGTATTACGTGTCAAATTCTTAAGAAATCTATCCTTCTGATAAGGATTGTACAATTCCTCGTTGTAAATGCTGTTAGACATTAACCACACCTCTATTAGCAAAGTATCTAATAATCTTATCTCTGGATTTCACTATGCTTCGTTCTTCTATTGCTTGGACAAGTTCTGGATCATTAAAATCTATTCCATCAATATATTGTTTAATCTTTTTCAGGCTCATGTCTTCATCTTTAAATATTTTTGCAATTTGAATATAACCAGCAAACATTTGTGGATGATTTATATATATTTGTTTACATAATTTAGGATTCATTTTAAATTCGTCAACATAATAAGAAATTAAATATCCGAAAAACTCAATCAAGTATTGAGATATCTCTTTTTCTTCGATGAAGTTCCTAGGGTTGAAAACCTTATCTATAGTATATGACAGGGTATCAAATGTCGTTAGATGTCCAGCAACTTCACTAATGCGTGATGAAGACGCAATCCTTCCTGTTAGTTCTGATTTTCTTTGTAAATCCCTCACGATTTTATCAGAGGATTTTTCTGATTTTAATTCCTTTAGTCTTTCTGGCTTTACAATATTTACTGTATTAATTTGTCCAAAGAATTTTTTTGCAATATCCTTATCATAGCTTCTTATAGATAGAAACAGTTTCTGCGGCAGACTAGGATTAATTGAAGTTGCTTTAATTGCACCCTGAAGACGGTGAAATCCATCCAACACAGAGATTAAAGCATCTTTATTTATAGTAAGAGATTTCGTTTTATCATTGTAACTAATTGCCTCCGATTGTTCTGAGTATATATTTAGAGTTATTGTATCAGGAAGATATGTTTCGTTTAACATATGCTGTGCGATATCATCAACACTCTTCTTATTAATTTCAGGTACTTCAATAAAACTATCGCTTCCATGCTTAATATATTTAGGGCTTCTCTGCGTCTCAAAATCATAGAATATTAGTTGTGATAAATACATTTGAACTAACGTTTTTGCATCTATCTTGGTTACATATTCCTCATCGCTAAGCATAACAACATTCTCAAACTCCATAGGTAATTCTATGGCATCATTAAATTTAGTATTTTCGATATGTTCCTTCGCTTTATCCATTTCCTTTTTAGTAAAGTATTCTAGAGGTGAAATGTTATTATTGTGAGTTTCAGAATAAAGCGCATACGTAAGCACATACAATCTTGCAACATCTAACATATAAATTTCGTTCTTTGACCGAACAATCGCTTGAAATGTTCCCACAGGTAAACCAAATTCACCAAAAACATCGTTGATCTGTTTGACAATGTTTGGGATATGTTTTATTTCATCAATAATTTCGATCAATAAAGGCTCAAGTTCAGTTCTATCTTTCTTCATTTTACACCGTCCCATAAATGATTCTACTAATAGTAGTATATCATTTATTAATAAATATATACACATTGGTCGTATTATATAATTTTGATTATATTTATTGACTTATGTGATTGCGTTAGGTAAAATGAATATACACAAGTAACTAGTGACTTATAATAAGAAGATAAAAATACAAATATCAAATTGAAAGGAGTGTTTGAAATGGACGCAGCAACAAATAATGTGGTCGGTTTACAAGTTGGATCGGTATGGGAGGATATTCAAACCTTTCTTGGAGATCATGCAACAAAGAGCAAATATACATACGATAATTACCTTAACTCATTGAGAAAGTTCTTCATGTGGTACAGAGGTAAAGAGCTTAATGCACTCACCATTTCAGATTTAGAAATTAGAAATGCTGATGTACTCCGTTTTAGGAATCACTTGATTAACGACTACGATCTCGAAAACAGCACCATCAACAATAGAATCGCTGCAATATCAAGTTTGTACAACTTTCTTGAGATCAACAGTTATAATGTCAATTCTAAAGTCGTAACACTAACTAACTTGGTTGAGAATGAGAATACTGCTGGTAAGCTCTATTATCAAGAAGCAGAGTTAATGAGTGAATTAGTGCTGACTCAAAAAAAGGGAATCGAAAAATCTGCTTTAATTGAAATGGCCTATGTCACCAGTTTAAGAAAAGGAACGCTATTAAATCTGTCCTGGAACGATATTAAGAAGAATCCGACATTAGATTACTATGAAGTAACTGTTATCGGTAAAGGAAATAAGCGTCATACGATAGCAATCAAGGTTGAATTGTTCAATAAACTATGTGAGATCAAGGAACAGCCTTATTATAAAAAGTTCGATGCTGCCAAACAGAATAAAATATTTAATCTAAGCACCAGAACGATTCAAGATATGATGAATGAGCTTAAAAAAGAAATCGGAATAGATCCAGATAGAAATATTGTATTTCACAGCTTTAGAAACGTGGCTTCCTATTTCGGTACACTCGAAGAATTGCAACAACAATTAGGTCATGCAGATATTAATACAACTAAGAAACATTACCGTCATGCGAATACAAATCTTTCTAATATGATTAGTATGCGGATAGGTGATAAAGTTGATTTCAGTGTATTTGAAGCGCTGAGTAAGGAACAATTAATACATTTGGTTAGTGATCTGGATATCGGAACGTTATTGAGTTTAAAGAAACGTGCTGAAGTTATGAATATAAATACTAGTCATTAAATTCTTTATTTAAGGCCCGCACAGACCACATAACCAACTGAACCATCATACAATTGTACTTTACAAACTTCATCCTTTTTCTCCAATAAAGTAACTTTATTCTTACCATCCGAATAATCAGGAAGATAAAATGATCTCCTATTTTCTCTTAGTTTTTGAATAGCATCTTCATTCCCCACCAATGAAACATAATCCCTCATGTCTTCATATTCAGATGAAATCTGATACAACATAGCAAGCCTATAATCTTTACCTTTTTTTAACCCATCACCGCAGGCGGCCAGAAGAACCATAATCATGATTATTGAAAGCAAAGTAATAAGTATCTTAAAACTCATCATTGAATTCACATCCTTTATTTAGGTTTTATGAATGATAATTCAAATAAATTATTTTTTACCCAAATATCATATATGAGTATTCTCATTATTTCAATAAATTGATTTATTACTTGTATCGTAAATATCATATAAAATGATCCTAATCCCTTATAAACTAAGGGATTTTTTGCTGTCTGGAGATAATAATACATAGTTGTATCGGTAAAGTGTGCATAGAATAAGGAGTTTTTGATCAAAAATGGGGCGAATTTTGATAAATTTCAGTAAAAATGATAGAAATTTACGATTATTTATTAGGTAAAAACGTTGATAGTACTAGGTTTGTACGATACAAGTGACGATACAAATAGGGTAAAAATGGACTTATTTAGAGTGAATATTCATCGTGATAATAATAAACGTCTCGGAGTGGAAGTGCTATGGGCCTATTTTCTGAAAATGACCCCTAAAATGATTTAAAATACCCCCCACCTAGCTTAAAATTTCTTTTCTAACTGCTACATAACTACTCTTGTATAGCAGATAGAACGCTTGACAGAACGGGTAATTTATGAATCAAAAAATGAAAAGAATTACTAAAATTTGAGTTAATCTAATTAAATTTTTTTGAATTCGTGCGTATACCCACCGTGCTGGTCAAATGGTCGCCTCGTTTTATTATATATACTAGCGCGAACTCGAAGACTTAAGCACATTATCATCTGAATGAGTTTATAACTGAGGTGATCGGTTCATACTGAAATCTAAAACATATAGAGGAATGATCATATTGAACGATAAACCAAAAGTAAACTTTACCAAAAAGGCAGTATTTTAGATGATGATGAAAAATTAGAGTATTACAGTACATATCTTAGTAAACGTCCTGAATTAAATAAGATTGTAAATGAATTATGGGATGAATACAGAGAAGTAGTCAAGGAACATGGACATGGTAAAGAGTCTAAAGAGATATTGATCAAAATATACAGCTACGCCCCTAAAGGGTAAGGCTTTTTAAAGCTTCTTATTAGCATTCTCTCAGCAACTCTAAGACCTAACGCTTTCAACACATCGGTTACTAAAAATAACGCATGCCTGAAAGGAAAACGTATGGATAAAGAATTTATAGAAAGTCTTAAAAAACCTGAATTCGATCCGATTGTTAAAGAGTTGTGGGATAATTACAAGAAGTTAGTCAAAGAGCACGGACGCAGCAAAGAGTCCAAAGAATTATTAATCAAGATTCATAGCCTTGCTCCTAAGGAGTGAGGCTTTTTTCTTGTAAATTGGTTCTGCCTTTAGTCGTCCTGCCTTACGCATAAAGGGTATTCTGTTAAGCAATGTTCATTAGTCCCAGGGTAAGATTCATGAGTGTTCATCATTAACAAGTCTCTGGAGCATCATGTACTAGATCATTAGCATTATCCATGTTGTCTTCTTAGCAACGGTCATTAAGACATTCACGACTTGAGCATGTCTACAAGCGTTATGACACGGTTATAACGTACCTCTGTACATTTTACCCACCAACATATCACCTTTAAATGAAGACCATGTTAAAGCCAATGTCAGACAACGCTTTAAGGATATTCTTAGATGGTTTATGAGTAAACGGATCTCAATTACATTCTTTTACTACTGACAAGCTGTCAGTAGTAAACTGTTCTTCCTCTGCTACAGCTACAACTTCATTACAATCATAAAAAGGACTCCTTATTTTCAGGAATCCCAAAGTTTGCTTATTTTTATTTATTTACCATACACACTGAACAACAACAATTAACCATATCAAGCAACATACAACAATAGTTGTATTGCCTTTTGTTCTAGCTTCCATTGTTATCACACTCCTAAAAATTTATTAAAGAAATTGATAATCTTGCATTTATTTTTTTCATTATATTTATTTTTATAATCCTCTTTGACATCGCTTATAACATGAAAGTAATAACGTTCATCTTTAGATATTTCCTCTATAGTATTGTTTTTAATGTTTAAAAATAATAACAAATCATAATAATTAGATACGATATAGTTACTATTGTTATTAGGAATAACAATCTTTCTTCCTAAATCAAATGATCTAATTATTTTAAAATGCACATCACTATTAACTGAACATCGTCTATTAGCTTTCGGACATAATTCTGCAAACATGCTCTTTGCTTCTGAGCTTATTTTGTATTTAAACATTCTTAAAAATTCTCCCTTCTTTCTTTTCCTCCACTTATATAGCGGAGGGTTTACGATTGATTATTAAGCATATTGAAGTTCTTTTACCGTGTTTTTGTTTTTGAACACTGGTTCAAATACTGCCTTAACTCCTGTTTTATCTTCAATCCAAAGCGCTTCGGCTGCTTGACGTTGATCCAATCCGTTATAATGGATGAATTGTTTGCATCCTACACCAGACATATACCTTCTGTCACTCTCAATTGTGTATTGAGCATCCATCTCGGCACACTTGGCATCAATTCTTTCTTGAAAAGCTTCTGTTACATATGTATCTACGAATACGGGTAATTCGAATCCTTGCTTCATTACCCAGTTAGCGATATTCTGTTGAAAGGATTGAGGAATGTCTGCAACGTGAATGTTGATAAAAACTTCATTTGGACGATTTTCGATAATTCCTCTTGCTCTCACATTAAATTGTGATTTAACTGCTTCCAATACACTTGCCATAATCGCTTTGTTGTTTTTCACCATTTTTATCGTCTCCTTTTGTTTAACTTTATAACCTAATTATACTTTAGTTACTAGTGACTTGCAACTAGTTTCTATGGATTATTTCATTTCTTTTTGCTACAATGTTTTTATAAGAAAGGAAGTGTTTTAACGCATGTTAATAGTAAAACCAATCTTAAAACAATGGTTGGATGAACGTGGTTACAAAAGTCAACAAGCGTTTGCTAAAGAAGTAGGCATACCACAAAAAACAATTAATAACTTTGATGACAGTGTGCAACATAAAACCACAACACTTTTTAAGATAGCTCGACATCTTGGTATTACGGTAGATGAACTATTTCATGTTGAGGAAATAGAAGAGCCAGACACTGATAAAGTCAAACAATAAAACATATAAGAGAGATATGTGTACATATCTCTCTTTGGGATATCCGCGACAGCCACGCTTTCACAGCGGTACTGTTTCGAGCAGTTTCTCTCTGGATACTCATTCAGGTTGAAGTGTATTTATATTTATTATTATTTATCCTTTGTATGGGATTAAACTTTCTGCTACATCAGCCATCAGTGATTCAAAGTAATCTTGTTCCTTCGAATAATTCTCATGATTTTTTTGATCGAGGCAATCTATGACAACCTGTAACTCGGGCTTATTGTCTTTTGCTTTTTCGAGCAGAGATATATATAACATAGTCACAATGTTGTACTCACTAAAATATTTATCAATCATCGACCGCATAGTTACATAATCTTTCGCTTTCCAGCGTTTTTTCTGCTTTTTAGTTAAGTGGTCATAATCGTTTAGGTAAATATTCTCTAAACTTGACAACTAAAATTCACCTCCGTTGAATCGTTTATAATCTTCCTAATGTACGAGAATATTAGTCAAGTCCTCAGCCTGTTTTTTCATTTTGAAAAGCACTTTGCTAATATCCTTGCTTCCATATTTACACTTAGCATTAAAACCTAATGTCTCAGCATAGAACTCTTCTCTCTTCTCCGATGTGTTCAACACCTCATGCATTAGTGTAACTACAATGATCGCAGAGCGTGGGATATTCAAAGATTTAATGAGGAATTCAACGGACAGTGTTTCAGGCTTAATATCTCTAACAATAAACGTAAAAGTATCTTCACCCTGTGACCACACATTTACAGCATCTTTTTCATCTCTGCCAATCGTTTGCCATATCCGTCCAACTTTATCTGTTAGGTGAAAAATATTAACTCCTTCAAATATCTTTTCGTGTTTGACAATGTTCTTGTTTGTGTTCATGTTTACCGTCTCCTTTAATATAGATTATTGTTTTGCCTTCATCGGTGGGTATGTATTACCTTGTTGATTGATTTTATTATACACTAGTCACTAGTAACTTGCAACTATATTAGTGTATTAATAAGGATCATTAAAATAAAAACCTAATAACATCTGCGAAGGATGAAAATTAAAGCCCTTGAGGATGTCTCAAGGGCTTTATGCAAAACTCTTCTATTTTACCTCAAATCACTTAAAGTCTTCGTTATCGGCAAACAGGACTGCTATCCCATCATGATAACTGAAGTACCGAAACCTAAACAGCTTATTTAGATTGTCAAATCCACTCAATTCAAGAATCTCATCATTCTGTTTTTGAATATTCTGTTTATAATCTCTTGCCATATCTTGTAATACAGTAAAATCAGATTGTATATCCTGGATATGTTGGCTGATCACATTTTTGTACTGGTCAATTAAAGTGAAATTATTCAAACCGTTATTAATCCCAAACTCAATAATCTGATCACAGTGCTTTATCTTAAATGTCATGAAATCTTTATACTCATCCCATTTAGTGTGTCTGAGACGCTTTTTTACTTTATCGCTGAATAGCATCGGAACACCTCGCTTGAGTTTTCCGTTTAATTTTTGCGAGATACCCGATTAATATACATAAATAAGCCATCAATTAATCAACAGCATTATTGCCACCGTGCATTTCACTTCGCTCTTCACTCTCGGCCCATATTTCGTCTAATACTTTTCTAAATCTCCTAAGTGCTTCATCAGATGGGGTATTAAACCTGACAGAATAAAGAGTTTTTTTATTTCTATATTTCACAGAATATTTTATCCAGTAATGCCCTTCATCATCATAGTATTCTTCCAATATGTCCATTTCTTGACCCTTCTTCATAAAAAAGCAGCTCCTTCATGATGTAATGTAACCATCATAACAAGAAGCGTAAGGGAATCTTAGCGGTAATTTGTGGTGACCTATTTATCCTTGGAGTATCTTATCATCAAAGATAGGTGTTAAATGTCTCTCAACGATACCACTTATGGATTTAAAATGCCAATTATCTATAGCCCTGGTTTAATTTTTTAACTCTTTCGAGACTAAGTTCGGCGCTAACTTCGCCCGAAATTACTCGTTCAATAGTTCTGTTTAGCTCAAGTTCAATTGCACCGATCAACTGAAGTAGTTTTAAGGGACTATCCAAAATGAGTGGAACTTCTCCTAGAGATAGGGTATCAGTACTAAATACCACGTCGACATGATCCAGCAACAAGCTATCTTCATTCCATAGGTATATCTCACTCTTTTTAACCATATCAGAATACATTAATCTTAGCCTATATAGAATCAAGATACTTGATCTGAATTTAAAGTAAATAACTTCACCAAGTAATGGACGCTGTATCTCAAGATTATATAAAAAAGGTGTGGTATCTAGTCCATTTGGTACTACCCTTTCATCTAAAGATTTCAACCTCAACTTATCTTCTTCATGGAGTTTATTAATAATATTTAAATACTCCTTTGGCAATAAAATCGTAAATAAGTTGATTAAAGGTGAAACGTATTTGCGAATGTCTAAATATTCTAACCAAACGTTCTGAATTGCTTCAATTCGTTTATTTTGTATGCTTTGACTTACCGAGTGATAGTGATCTAGGTTTTTTTGCTTCAGACTGTTCAATTGACTTATATTTGATTTTAACACTTCAATATTCTTTTGCGTCTCGTTAGATAACACCATTTTCTCTCTTTCAAAGTTCTGTTTAGTTTTTTCAATTTTGTGATCTAAGCGCCCTTTTAGTAAAACTCCGACAACTCCAATAATGACTGCATTTACTGCGGTACTAGTTAATAATATGCTCCAGTCTATTTTGCTTCCCCCTTCGAAATAATTGAGATATGAATTTATCGTTTATCAAAACTTCCATTCGAAAATCAAATACGTCTCAAGGTCCATACGTTCATTTGCCTTAAATTTTTCTAAATAAAGATACTTCAATTTATCAAAAAACTCATTCTTATGTAATCTCCCAGTTATAAGTTTATACCCATCTAACTTGGCTTTATCAAGAAAAACTGACAATACTTTTGTCGCTATTCCATTGTCTCGATATTTTTCATCGATGTAAAAGTTACTGATATATATTGCATCAAGCCCATTAGTTATAATTGTTGGATCACTATCAGATTCAGATGGACGCGAAGAATTAGAGTAGGTTACTTTTAAATATCCTATATTTTCTTTGTGACCTTCTTCATCAATTTCAAATATTGTTATTGAGTGTGATTTATCAAAAAATTGGCATAGAACAGCCTTATCATTTAAAATTAAAATAGGAATCAATATTTCACCTTCCACATTCAACATTGTGATTTTTCTGAGACTCCTTTTAGTTTGATTATCTCGTTTTCTATATCAAAATTCCTTATTATTATATCGCCACTTCTTATTTGAATAAGATTTAAATCGTCCTTATACTTTTCGAGAGTACATATCATCTCATCAACAAATAAATAAACATCGAGATATTTTAGTTTAATGTAAGATGGCTGCTTTGCAATTAGTTCTTGGAGATATGCTTCGGCCTCTATTTCACTCGTTAAATCTTTAAGTGTGTTATAAGCAAACAGTTCACAATCTACTTCGTGTGGTAAATCCATATAGGTGAAATTTTTATCGACGATTCCCATTGTGTTGTATAAGAAGTTACCACATTTTGAAATACTGTCAGAAATACTTTCCTGATAATAATGTCTGAGTTCATGCGACAACATCCAAATAAGGGCATATCGATTTTCACTGGCTTTTCTAGATAACCATACCAAAGTGCTGTAATTTCTAGAATTCATTATTTTTAACGGGAATTCCGGACTCAATTCTTCAATTCCATTTTTTAAGTTAAGATGAAGGCCATATGAATCCCATGTCCCTCTATAGTAATCGGAATTGTAATCTTCAGAATCTATAATTACAGCGATTCCCTTTTCAGGAAGTTTAAATCTATTCAATACCAGTTCAATTAAATGTTTTTTGTCTAATCCTATATTATAACGATAGAATATTTCTGTATTCTTTAGAGTCATCTAAACACTCTCCATGAAATAGTCCTTTCACAACATCATTCCTCTGTTAGACGAATGACTTTATTGTTGATGTTCATTTCACCAATTACCTCAACTTCACTAATACTCAAGCCTCGTCCTCCAAGCAATCTACGCCCTGCTATGGCCTTCATATGGTATGTACTTCCCTCTATCAATCCCAACTCACAACGCTGCTTAGACTGCCATATATAACGTTGTTTTCCACATTCAAATATATAAACGTAAATATCCGCTGGACACAAATACCTGTCAAAATAATCGTTTCCGTAATCCTCCTGAATAAATACACCGATGATGTCAGTCTTGTTGTCCACGATCATCACCATCCTTATTATTTAATTCAGTTCCGAAAGCTTAGAAATTTCATTCAATCTATCTGCATATTCTTTATTTTGCTTAATCATTTTTTCAAGCTCATCGAGTAACAACGGAGCTTTAGTATTAGTTACTACTGCTTTTGCTAAACCACCGTTGCAAACAAGTTTCAAATCACTTATCAAACCTTTTATCATTTCCATGTAGATATCATCTCCTCTGTTCTTTAAGACATGATCTGAAGGGGGAACTTTTTCATATTGTTATTGTCCAAGACATAATCACGAATATCAATATTGAATTTTAAATCAAGATCAAACACATCAACCTACTTTCGCAAATAATTTCTATTTTTTATTGTTTTTCATATAACTTACCTAAAAATTGATTTTGTATATTAGTCTGCATAGCATTCAATTGATCTACTGTTTCATACACATAACCTAATAGCTTTTCTTCCTTATCCATAATTTCTTGATCGGTATGCCCAACGTCAATTGTATACCATTTTTTAATATCACATAAACTTGATGAAATTAAACAACCCAATACATAAACTGATTCTACATCACTATCATATTGATCCAGTATTATTTTTCTTTGATAGAATCGTGTCTGTAAAATCATGAGTGCCTCGTCTATCAATTTAATACACCCATTAATGTGATAAATGAATTCGGTTAATGAGGCTTCATTATTAATTTCGTCCCTCAGATGATTTAATGAGAAATAATATCCACAACTGTGTCTCAAAGAAGAAATTGCTTCGATCATTTCGTCAGATGCTTTTAAATTCAAGTCTCTTTTAAACTTTTCCTCATCATTCTGTCTACTCTTTTTTTGTGATCTATTAACATTAAAGATTACGAATATTAGTGTCATAGCCGTAATTAATGGAGAAACAATTTGAGCATATTGTTGCAGATTATCAATTACATTGGCAGGCATAACAATTCTCCTTCAAGTTTCTAAAATGAAACAAAATTATTAAACCGCTCCATTAATAATTTTGAACGTCCACAACAAGCCTATGAATAAAATACACAGAGAAATCTTTAGGATATCTCTTTTTTCAAGTAACATTCGATCACCTTCCAATTTAATAATATAGGGAGATTATACCATATAGTCTTTTGCAAATGGCAAACATAAGTATTGTAATCCCGCTTTATAAACAAACATAATTTTATTTGATTATTTAGTTTTTTTATATTATATTTATTAATAAAGAAAGGAGTTCCCTAAACATGCCAATCTACGAATACATTAAAAAAGGAAAAGTTCATTACAAGTATGCTTTTGAGGTCAAAGATACAAACGGAAAACGCAAAACAATAAAAGAAAGTGGATTCACAAAAAAGACCGAGTGCAAAATAGCCGAAGCGCTTGCACGTACAGAATGGGAAAAGGGAAATCACATCAACCCATCTGCAATAACTTTCGGGGATTACATAACGGAGTGGTTGAAAAACAAAAAAGATATTGGGGTAAAAACACGTCATACTAACGTGGGGCATATAAATAATCATATCCTCCCCGCTATTGGACATATTCCCTTGCAGAAATTAACTTATGAAGATATCGAATATTTAATTCAAGAAATGCAGAAAAAAGTTCTTCCAAACGGCAAAAATCTTGCTGAAGGTACGATAAGAAAGGTTTTTAATCTTGTGCAAACTTCATTAAGGGCTGCTGTTAAGCGAGAACTTATAATGAGAAACCCTATCGATAAACTGGATAAAGGTTCTAAGCCTAAAGCGGGTAAACCAAAGTATGACTATTGGTCTGTTGAAGAAGTGAATGAATTTTTAAGTAATTTAAAACACAGATTAAAAATCCTTTTTATCCTGGCTATTTATACAGGTATGCGTCGAGGTGAAATACTTGCACTCAAATGGAAAGATATTAACTTTAAAACGCGACAAATCAGAATTGCAAAAGCGAAAACCGATGCTGGAGAAAGATCGATAACAACATCTAAATTTGTTATAGGGGCATTGACCGATCATTTCAATCAAGTATTAGCGGAAAAGA
The DNA here is from genome assembly GCF_017086365.1 of Paenibacillus tianjinensis. Lineage (NCBI taxonomy): Bacteria > Bacillati > Bacillota > Bacilli > Caryophanales > Paenibacillaceae > Paenibacillus > Paenibacillus tianjinensis. Next base: position 4,086,739 of record NZ_CP070969.1, read on the forward strand.
GTAAATATAATGAAAGTTATATAGATAACAATTATATAATTTGCGATGAATTAGGACACTCATTAAGTACCAGTAATTTCCATAAGTTTTGGACGAGAAAACTTGAAGCCACTGGTGTAAGAAAAATCAGATTCCATGATTTAAGACATACATGTGCTTCACTTATGTTCAGTGCTGGCGTACACCCAAAAGTTGTACAAGAAATGTTGGGTCACTCATCTATAAAAGTAACATTAGATATGTATAGTCATATGATGCCAAATATGCAAGCAGATGCAGCCACAGCAATGGAGAATTTACTGAGTCAAACTGAGGACAATCCACCAGAAAAAGAATAAATAAAACCTACCGTTTTCCTACCGTTTTTGAAATCAATAAATAAATAGAAGCTAAGAACCCTTATAGAATAATGGTTCTTAGCTTCTATTTATTTTGTAAGTCCTTCCTGCCCTGAAGGATCAAACCAATATGAAATTAATAATCGACTTACTGACTAAAATAAAGTTAGCACTATACGCTAAAAAAAGCAAGCGTATCATTTACGCCTGCTTCATTCTTAGCTTGTCCATATTGGTTCGGAACGCAGATATGTAACGAGCCTCTATACTTCCCCCTGCTTGCCCGTTCTCAGCAAATCACGGATTTCCGTCAGCAGAACAATTTCCGGATCAGGGACAGGCGTCTCTACTACCTCGACTTTAACAGCTTCCTTGCGTTTAAATCGGTTCGCCACCTTGATTACCATAAAGATCGAGAAGGAAATAATGAAGAAGTCAATCACACTCTGCAGGAATACACCGTATTTGACTGTTGCATCCAAATAAGTAAATGTTAGATTTTCCAGGTTCTTCCCGCCGCTAATCAAGCCCATCAGCGGCATGATGATGTCTGCCACAAGTGATGAGACAATTTTGCCGAATGCAGCTCCAATGACTACTGCAACGGCCAGGTCGAGCACATTGCCCTTCATGGCAAAGCTTTTAAATTCTTTCCACATGTCGTTCCCTCCAATAGTTGAATTTTAAGTTATTATAGCATCAGCACTGTGAAAGACCAATGAATTCTTGGTTGAAGCCTGCTCTCTTTTAATTATGCAGCTCCCGGTATGTATCCTCGATGAATTTCCTGTGTACAGAAGGCGGATAATGCTGCACCCGTTCGAATGCAATCTGTGCTTGCTGGCGCGCCTCTTCCATCTTCCCTTGTCTGGCATAGATTCTGGCTTTATAGGCATACGAGGTGAACACACTGGCCCGGTCCAGCGGATGGTAGGCGTGATCCGGCAGCGTAACCTTTGACAACACCGCAAGCGCTTCCTCATCCCTTCCCAGATGATAGAGTGCAGCTCCGGTCACAAGGCAACCGCTGGATGCATATATGCTTTCCCTAGCCTGAAACTTCTGTCCCATTCGTAACGCATCCTCGTACCTCCCCTCCGCGTTAGCCTGTCTGATCTCAGCCAATTCAAGAAGCTGTACCGACAGCTCATCCTCGGTAAACTGCACAAACAGCCGCGCCTTATTCAAGTATGTTTTTGCTTCCTCCAGCTTCCCCGACATTTGGGCAAGATTGGACAACACGCGGTATAAATGATCTGTTAAATAATACACTCCTTCTTCGCGTGAGAGGGCAACAGCCGCCAGTGCGGCTTCCCGGCTCCCTTCGTAATCACCCAGAGCAGATAAAGAAACGCTCTCTGCATAATGTAGGTCGAGCTCGAAGAGAAAATCATTGCCGACTTTTTTGCTGGTATACTCCTCTCTGACCCGGAGTATCAGTTCCAGGCTCTCCTGGTACCGGCTTTGGGTGAACATGAGAGCATAGGCCAGATACTGTACTTTGGCACTCTCCACAAATAAGCCGAACCGCTCGTATATTTCAACTGCCCTGGTGATCGCATCAATCCCTCCGTCTGTCCCTGTATAAAAACAGGCATTTACATAGAACTCCATCAGACGCGCTGCATCCACGGTCATCGGAAGCTTCCCGTCCATAAGAGGCTTTACTGCAAAAATAATCGACTGGTAGTTTTTTTGCTTGAACTTAGCTTCGATGTCGCGGACCATGCGGGCCAGGTCTAGACTCGTGCCGTCTTCCAGGAAATAACCCGCATCTACGCCAAGCCGCTTAGCTAATATTTGCAGACTCCGCATGGAAGGCAGTGCACGGCCATTTTCAATTTGGCTGAGCATACTTTTGGTCATAGCCTCTCCGGCCAGCTCGCTCTGGGTAAGCCGCTTTGCCTTGCGGAGCTGTTTGATTTTTTCTCCGATCATCTGTTGGGTTGTTGTCATAGGGTGGCCCATCCTTCTATCCGTCTTGATCTCAGTATAGCTTATTATAGAGAGCGAGAAACAAAGTTAAATTAAATTAAACTTATTGTTGCGATTTCATGGAATTGAGCATATTATAAGTTTAATATAATTTAACTTTATAAAGAGGTGGATGGTTTGAAAACGAAAAAAGGATATTTCGCCACTCCAAGCAGCCGTAATATGCTCCTGTTCTTTACCGGCAAGCTCGCTTCGATTCTAGGCTCCGGAATGTATACCTTTGTGGTGGGATTGTATATTCTGAAACTTACAGGCTCGGGAAGCAGCTTTGCCGTTACCATGATCTGCGGAATGCTGCCGCGGATTGTGCTTGCGCCCTTCGCCGGTGTGATGGCAGACCGGATGAACCGCCGCCGGTTGCTCATATACTCAGACCTTGCGGCCGTCCTGACTCTGCTGCTAGCCTTTCTGGCGGTCTCCCTGGGTGGAGTTATGCTGCTGCCCATCTATACCTCTCTGGTTCTGCTGTCCGTATGCTCCACCTTCTATGGAATCTCCGTCTCCTCCTCCCTGCTCCAGCTCGTCGATTCTCAGTATATCCAGCGCGCCGGCTCTCTCAACCAGATGGCTGGCTCCATTGGCAATCTGCTTGCACCTGTTCTTGGGGGCATGCTGTATGCTATCGTCCCATTCAAGCTCTTTATGCTGCTGAATGCGGCAGGTTTCACCATTTCTACCCTGATGAGCTGCGGACTCAGGTTCAAACGAGACCCGGAGCTAACGGAATCCGGCCGATCTGCAGATCCTGCTACCCAAAGCCATGCCGGGCGGGATCTATCGAATATGCTGGCAGAACTGCGCAGCAGTCTTACCGGCGGTATCTCTTATGTGTTTAAGCAACCAGTAATCCGGGCTGTCCTTATTATCGTGTTCTGGGTCAACTTTTTCGTGGTATCGCTGAACGTCGTGCTACCCTTTGTGGCTGTGGAGAATCTGTCCCTCTCATCCGGCCAGTACGGGACCCTGAATGCCATGCTGGCTGCAGGTATGCTGGTCATGTCCCTTCTGCTGAGCGTCCGCCGCCAAAGCAGCAGCCCGGCTCGCTCCCTGATCCGGGGGCTGGCGTCACTCGGTCTGCTGTTTATAGCTATGGCGCTGCCGCTGATATTCTCCTTCAGTACCGGCTCCGCCTTCATGTTCCTGCTTGTGCTGATGTTTCTGATCGGCAGTACGGTCATGAATATTAACATCCCTATTCAAGTGTATTTGCAGCAGACGGTGGAAGCGGATTACCGCGGAAGGGTGTTTGCTGTTGTTGAGACTGCATCGGGGGCAATTGCACCGGCAGGAATGATCCTGTATGGACTGCTCGTGGACCTGCTTCCAGCTGCGTTTCTCCTAACGGCCTCAGGATTGGCAATTTTGCTCGTCACTTTGCTTGGACGAAGAGGCCTAAAGAGCGGCAGTGAGCTGGAAGCCCATCAGAACCGGGAAGCCGAGGTACAGGTTCATGCCTGAGCGGCAACTGCCGTTTGTTAAGAAAAAGATAACAAAAATAGCACGCGGCAATATTCTGCCGCGTGCTATTGGATTTGCTGATCATGAAGTCAGCTGAATGTCTTGCCGGGTTTTACTGGTTCCGGTTCCTTCTGAATACCCGGTTTAGTATAAACCCGACTACAATCAGCCCAAGCCCTGCCAGATAAATCGGCATTGGACTGCTCTCGCCCGTCTGTGGCAGCCTGCCGCCGCTTGCCGGATCAGTCACCGTTCCCTTTGGAATATCATCTTCATCGATATCGACTTCCCCAAGCGGGATATCGTCATCGATAACTGTTTCATCCGGAGCTGCCGTTGCAGTTGCCGGCGGTGTTGACGGTCCAGCTGAGACTACCGGTGTTATCGCCGGCCCGCCAGGGATGGCATCATCATCAATAATCACTCCCGGAATCGGGGAGCTGGTTGGGAAAGGCGTGCCCCCCGGAAGCGCAGGTGATGGTGAAGCTGCTGCAGACGTTGTGGGTGCAGGTGAAACCTCTGCAGACGTTGTCGGTGCCGGAGAAACCACCGGCGATGCGGTTGCCGATGGAGACTCTGTCGGCGTTGTTGACGCTGTCGGTGCTGCAGTTGGTGTAGCAGTCGGCACTACTGGTGTATTGTACACCGTCAGATTGACGCCAGCGACGGAACTAATTGTAACAGGATACTCTCTTATATCCAGTACATATCCGCTCGGGGCTGCAGTCTCAATCAGGATGTAGCTGCCCAGCCAGATATTATTGAATACTGCAGTGCCTGCCGCATCTGTTGTACGGGTGTTGACCAGGACCCGTTCTGTGCCGTTAAGCCGGTACAGCTCAAATGTAGCACCTTCAAGCACCTTTTGGCTGTTCTGTGCATCCAGCTTTTTGACGGTCAGCATACCTTTAACTCCGCTGCCTGTGCCTGAACCGCTGGAGACACCAACGATCACTTCTGTAGTCGTAGCCTTCTCAATCAGGACGTTGTTATTTCCGCTGAATTTCACCTCGTTTACCAGCTTGTCGCCAGTATTCGCCACAATCAGTGACTGGTATTCCAGTACATAAGCGTAGTCGATAGCCGAAGTAAAGCTTAATTCGAAGCTTTGTTTGCCATCAGCATCAGCAATCACTTTCAGGGTATAGTCAGTACCTTTTGTTAATTCGGCACTGCTTTTCGTTACATCCCCGTTTGCTGCTACCACAGTACGATAGAGATGGAAGGAGTCCGGCAGCAGTATTTGATTCGTGCTTGGTGTATCTGTGATTTTAGCATCCTTCACATGGGACTGGGTCCGGTTAATGGCGATACTCCAATTCACTTTATCACCATTTTGCAGGCCGCTCTTGAATACATACTCACCGCCATGCGGAATGTTCACGGAAGCGGTCAAATCTTTGGATTTTCTCGTAGTATAATCCAGCAATTGGGCTGTATTGACAACAGTGCTGTCAATCAGCTGTCCTGCAAGGCTGGTTTTAAAGACAACAAAATACGGTTTATTGATGCTGTCCGTAAATACAAACCTGTACTCATTGCCGTTGTTGACCCGGTAACTATAGGCGTCTGGGGCCAATTCATTCCCTTTCGTATAGTCACCGTTGGCATTCAGATTCATCTTATACACCTTGAGTGATCCTGGAACCAGTGTCTGCCCGGCTGTCAGAATGTCCGAAACAACAGGCTCTATTACCGCAATACTCGTATAATTGACACCTATAGTCCAGGTTATTTCTTTGGTTGCCGCATCATAAACTCCGCTCTTGAATCCGTTGTTCTTATACTCTGGGCGGGGAATAAACAATCCGTTCGCACTGGCCGTCCGTTTGCCTTCAATATCCTTCCAATCGACCGTAGCCGTGTTGAGGAAGTTATCGGCATTCCCCATCAGCGAGGCACTGCTGAATTGTGTAGTATAGCCGATCGTATAAGTACCGGTAATCGTTGATTTAAATATCACCTTAAATCCGGTATTCCATCCGGCATGCGGCGCACTAGATTCATTATAGTCCAGCGTATAGGCCGAGTTATCAAGCACCGCTCCGCTGCTATTTCGCACAACCAGTGAACCCGGTATAAACTTTAATCCGCCCTGCGGGAAGGTATCCGTCAGTACAACTTCCTTCATCGGATAATTGTCACCGTTCAGAGTGATCTTCCAGTTTACCGTCTGTTTCGAATAATCCACTCCGGACAGCGTTTTATAAATAATAGCCGGACGAATCAATTGAGTAGCTGAAACGCTGTAGGTACTGTCTGATACTGTGTTGGTAATTGTAGTATCTTTATATACCCGGCCCTGTGCCTCAGTCTTATACTCAATAAGGTAAGCGGAGGATATGCCGTTCAGGAACTCCAGTTTGAAGCCCGCCTTCTCTACTCCGATAATACCGGTTAGCGTATAGTCCACATTCTCCGCCAGAGCCGTACCCTTCGTAGCTTTTCCCGTAGAATCAAGTGTTACCGGATATACCGTAACCGAGTCGGTTATCAGCCGCTGTGAATCATCGAATAGATCTGTCAGCACAGCACTCTGCTGCGGGATAACCCTCTTGTTATAATTGTATTCGATCGCCCAAGTGGTAATATGCTTACCCCATTCGTAATTGAGCGCCTTTTTGTTCAGGCTTCCGCCACGCTGCACAGCAACTGTTGCTGATGCGCTGACAGGATCACGTCCGTCTCCGGTAAATGTAGCCGTGTTAGTGTAGCTGGCTTCGTCACCTGTAATTCCAGTGGAGTAGGCGATCCGGTATGCTCCGTTTAGCACGGAATCCGTGAAACGGACGATCAGCGTGCCCCCGGTTACCTCAGCACTGTATCTGCTGGTATCAATCAAGTTACCCTGCAGGACTGTTCCATCCAGCTGTACGTTCAGCTGATAGACAGCGAGGGTAACCGTACTATCCAACGACAGTCCAGCAGGAATAGGATCGGTAACCACGGCATTCTGAACGGATTCCAGTTTCTTGTTCACATCGACTGTCCAATCGATATGGTCCGCGTTGAAGCCGCTGGACACACCATTCTTGGCAATGGTAGAACTGACCTCCGGCCTGAATTGCACCGTCACAGTCTGTATGCCTCCCTCAACCGGGAACAAAATCTGCTCGACCGTACTGCCGTTCAATTGGGTGCGGTCAAATTTTGTATTAACCCGCAGCGTCCCATGGACATTGCCATGATTCTCAATGTAATTATTGAAGGTCATGACCACCTGATGTGTGGATTGGCTGATCGTAAAATCACCGACCTGCCCATCATCCGACACTAGCGCTCCGCTGATGTCATTGAACAGCTGAAACTGTCCGGGAAGCTGGAAGGTAAAGGTATCTCCGGCAGTGTAGCTGTGTCCGTCCGGAAGTGCCCAGGTATAATCCAAGGTTACCTTGGAATTAACATCATACACACTGTCCGTAACTGTGTTTCCGTCCGGCCCGTAGACTGCCATAGAAACACTGGTAATGATGTTCGTTTCATGATCAATGGCAGCAGCTTTAACCTGTGACGTGAATCCGATGCCGTAGGCATATTGCACAAAAAGCAAAAGAATCACAATGGCCAGACTTATTTTTTTTCTCATCATTCCCCGGTAGCCCCCGTTTCTGAAATTATAAATTCCGCCCAAAAGCCAGTTATGTATGTCGGTAATCCGCATCCATCTTATGTCAGATTGCAGAATTCTCTTCCTTTTCTGGTCAGCTTGAGCGTTATATACTTATATCACCGAAGTATAGATCTTTAGAATCAGATTATGTTTAAAATAAAATAATTATTTTTGGGGAATATGTTCAATATCCGGGGGGAGAGAAAATTGTGAACCTTACTACCTTTTTTGGGCGGATGCATGCGACGGATTTCGTCATGTTTTCCTTGCCGCATCTCACTGCTCTGGCTTTGGTCGCTTTAGCTTGTCTGCTGCTGTTCGCCTCGCGGGCTGCACTTCTTTCCCGCCCTGTTCTCAGGGATACTGTCCGCTTCCTGCTGGTCATTGTTCTGCTGGCTTCGGAAGGCGGCCTGCATCTTTGGTACCTATCTCAGGACATTTGGACCATTCAGCATTCACTTCCGCTGGAGCTGTGCGGAATCACGCTGCTCTTATCCGCGATGATGCTGCTTACCCGCAGCCGGCTGCTCTATTCCTTTCTTTATTTCGCCGGCATCGGCGGCGCTTTTATCGCACTGCTCACACCTAATCTGGTCTACCCGTTTCCGCATTTCCGCTTCCTGCTGTTTTTTACCGCCCATGGAGCCATCGTGCTGGCCTCCTTGTTCATGACCTGGGCCTATGGCTTCCGGCCGGGCTTACGGTCACTGTTCTTCACCATGGGCTGCCTCAATATGATCGCCGCCTGCGTCTTTGCCGCGGATAAACTGCTGGACACCAACTACATGTTCCTGGCGCATAAGCCGGATACCTTGTCTGTACTCGATTATTTCGGCCCCTATCCCCACTATCTATTGGTCGAAGAGATCTTTGCGTTCGTGATCTTCCTGCTGATGTATCTGATCTTTTTCAAGCTGCCCGGACACTTCAGCTCTCTCCGCAGCCGCAGAAGCCGGAATAGTTAATTCTATAAAAAGACAGCACCCTGCTGGTCAAAACCCGCAGGGTGCTGTCTGAAAAATAAAAGAGGGCGGTTCACCCGCCCTCCGAAATCCAATCCTTACGCTTCGATGATTTCCACCGAAGTCATTTTGTCGCGTCCCTGGAAGCTGTCAACCAGCTCCATGCCTTGTACAACTTTACCGAATACAGTGTGTACTCCGTCAAGATGCGGCTGCGGTGCATAGCAGATGTAGAATTGGCTTCCGCCTGTGTTTTTGCCGGCATGCGCCATAGCCAGCGTTCCGCGCTCATGCTTGTTAGGGTTGATCTCACAGTTGATTGTGTAACCGGGACCGCCGGAGCCTGTACCATTCGGGCATCCGCCTTGAGCTACAAAACCAGGGATAACACGGTGGAATACCAATCCGTTGTAGAAACCGTCCTTAGCCAGCTTCTCAAAGTTGGCTACAGTATTTGGAGCATCCTGTTCGAACAGATCGATCAGCACTACGCCGCCGTTTTCAAGAGTAATCTTCGCTTGCTTTGCCATATGTAAATGACCCCTTTCAAAATAACAGATGTAGAACACTTTTATTAGTTTACTATGAATTCACGCACAAAGCAAAGCCAGCGGGAGTGTTTCCCGCTGGCTTCATGCACATCTTCTTAAACTGCGGTTTTCGGCAGGGCAGTAATTATTTCGCAACAGCCTGCTTGGCTATACGCTCCGGTACAATATCGTTGGCTACGATGTCATGATGGGACTCGCGGCGCACAACCAGATCGCTCTGTCCATTCTGTACAAAGACCACAGCCGGACGACGAATCCGGTTGTAATTGCTGGCCATCGAATAATTATATGCACCGGTGCAGGCCACTGCAAGCAGATCTCCGCTCGCAACCTTAGGAAGCTCCACGTCCCAGATAAGCATATCGCCGCTCTCACAGCATTTGCCGGCGATAGAGACTGTTTCTTCATTCGCTTCAGTGGCACGGTTAGCCAGCAGCGCCTCATACTTGGACTCATAGAGTGCAGGGCGCGGATTATCCGTCATGCCGCCGTCAACGGCAACATATTTGCGCACACCCGGAATCTCCTTGTTAGTTCCCACTGTATACAGCGTAGTGCCGGCATCACCGACAATGCTGCGGCCCGGTTCCACCCAGATTTGCGGCAGCGAGCTGCCGATTCCGCTGAAATGCGTCTTCACGGCATCTGTGATGGCTGCAACATACTCGGATACCAGGAGTGGCGTATCACCTTCCACATAACGGATACCAAACCCGCCGCCGAGGTTAACTACCGGGAAATCAATATTCAGATCCTCTTTCACCTTACGGGTGAAATCAGCAATCCGTTCAACCGCAAGCTGGAAGCCCTCGGTTTCGAAGATTTGCGAGCCGATATGGGAATGAACGCCAAGCAATTGCAGGTTGGCTTCGTCCGCAGCCTGCTGTACTGCTGTAAATGCAGAGCCGTTGCCGATATCAAAGCCGAACTTCGAATCGGTCTGGCCCGTCGAAGCATAAGCATGATGGGCATGGGCTTCAACGCCCGGCGTTACGCGCAGCAGCACATTTACGGTCACTTCTTTGCTGGCAGCAATAGCTTGCAGGAGGTTCATCTCCACAAGGTTGTCGACCACGAAGCAGCCGATTCCCGCTTCAATCGCCATTTCAATCTCATCCGGTGTCTTGTTGTTGCCATGGAAGTGAATGCGCTCCGCCGGGAAGCCGGCCTGCAGGGCTGTATACAGCTCTCCGTCCGATACTACATCCAGTGACAAGCCCTCTTCATCGGCCAAACGGCACATAGCCATGATTGAAAAAGCTTTGCTGGCATAGGCTACCTGAAATCCGAGTCCGGAAGCTCTGAAGGCATCCATGTATTCGCGGCAGCGGCGCCGGATTAATTGCTCGTCCATTATATATAGCGGGGTACCATATTCCGCCCTCAGTTCGGTTACATCACATCCGCCGATTTCCAAATGACCGGCATCATTAATTCGGCTCGTCCCGTGTAAAAACATTGTTCAGTCCTCCAATTTCTGTGGAATATCTCGATTCCAACCTGTCTATTATATGTTATTCAGCCCCGCAGAGTTCTAAAATTAGGCAGATTACTTAAAACTCATTCCTTACAAGGGCTATTTAGTGTATTCAGTATAGCAGACAGAGGGAACGCCATAGAATGGACTAATTTGCAGTTGATTTGTATTTTTGTGCGACTATTGATCATTCTCCTGAACGGGCGGCATCCGGGTATTATCTCTTGTTTTGTTGAAAGAAGGCCTTGTTTTGGCGCTGAGCACAGGCTGCCGTACGAGAATAGCACCAAAGGCTTTTGCATTAAACGGTATAAACGGCCACAAATACGGGGAGTTGTACGACCGGTGAAGGGTCAACAGTACGATAAGCAGTGTAGTACCGATCATAAACCCCTGCACCTGGAATGCAGCCACCGCGAGCAGTAGCCCAAGCCTGACGATCCGGTTAGCCAGCCCCAGCTCATAGCTCGGTGTTGCGAACATCCCGATGGAGGCCACCGCCATATACAGCACCACTTCATTGACAAAAAGTCCGGTCTGCACGGCGATATCACCCACCAGTATCGCAGCAATCAGACCCATGGCTGAGCCGAGCGGTGTCGGCGTATGCACAGCTGCCATCCGCAGCAGATCGACCCCAAGCTCGACGATCAGGAACTGGGCAAGGAGCGGGATTTTGGCCATTTTCTGTGGTCCGATAAAGTCGAGCATGGCCGGCTTCAGCTCCGGATGAATAACGAGCAGCATCCATAAAGGGAGCAGAAACATGGAGGCGAATACGCCGATGAACCGTACCCAGCGCAGATAGGTTCCCATGAACGGAGTCTGCCGGTTCTCCTCCGCATGCTGGCAGAGATCAAAAAACGTCGTCGGCAGAACAATGACGCTTGGCGAGGTGTCTACAAAGATGACCAGCCGGCCTTCCAGCAGATGCGAAGCAACGGTATCCGGACGCTCTGAATAACGGACCAGCGGATAGGGATTCCACCCTCTGCCCACGATTGCTTCTTCCAGCTGCTTGTCGGCCAGCGGTATGCCGTCGATGTCGATGCTTTTAATCTTGTCGGTGACGGCCTGCACCTGCGTCTTGTCTACGATGTCATCAATATATGCCACACAGACATCAGTCCGCGTCCGGCGGCCCACCTGGTGCATCTCATATTTCAGTCCGGGGTCACGGATTCTTCTGCGCACCAGCGCCACGTTGCTGAGTAGGGTCTCCGTAAACCCGTCACGTGCACCGCGCACCACCCGCTCAATAGAGGGCTCATCGGGACTGCGTGAAGGATACGAGCGGGTATCCATGATGATAACCTGTGTCTCCCCTTCAATGAAGAACACGCTCATACCCGACAGCACCTTGTTAATGCTCTCGCTCAGCAGCTCGCCTTTTTCCACCTGCACATGGGGAATGTATTCGCTCATGAAGCTGGCGAGCACATCGGCGGATATATCATCAGGTGTCAGATAGGTCAGCCGTTTCAGAATTTCGTCGATAATCGTATCCTTGGCGAACCCGCTGATGCACAGCAGCGCTGCCTTGCGGCCGCCAAAGGACATTTCCCTGAATACGATGTCAAAAGAGGAGCCGAGTCCCAGTACCTCTGTCAGCGTACCTTTCGTATCCTCCAGCCGTTCGGGAATTTTGTCATTTCCCTGCCAGTAGATAATCGATTGCTCCAGGGAATTGGAGTGTTCAGTATCGCGCTTCTTCTGCTTCGGATCGGCCTTTTGGGGTTCCACTGACTGGGCTTGCTTGTTGTCGGTCTTGGACTTCCCTGCCTGATCCTTCCGGCCACCGGCTTCCGCCCCGGCATCCGCTCCCGCTTCTACCTGCTGCTTGCCTTGCTGACCCAACCCCGGATCCTCAGCGGATTCTTCCTCCTCCGTTTCCGGATCATCTCCGAACAGTCTGGCAAAAAAACCCCGTTTTGCAGGTTCCGGCTCCTCTGTTCCCAGCTCGCTTGACACCTCTGTATCCTGTGCCTGTCCACCTGGATCCATATCTTCGTCTTGTTCGCTGTCGGCTAATGCCTTATCGTCTGTCTCCGGATTGCCTTCCTCGGTGCTATCAGCACCCTCTGGCTCCTTGGCATCTGCCTCCAAACTTTCTCCGGTATCAGAACTGCCTTGGACCTCCGGCTCTTCCTCCTGCTGCGAATCCGGCCCCTCCTGATCCGGCGTTCCTGCACCATCCGAAACCTCCATATCATGATCGCCATAACCGGTCGCCCCGGCATCCACACCAATATCTGTCCCAAGCTCAGAGGAGGCCTCAGCATCCTGGTTGCCGGACGTTTCAGTCTCAGGGATATCCTCTGTTTCTGAATCGCTGTCTAACAGTGTAAATATAAACTCCTTCCCGGCCTCCGGTTCCGTGTCCGGACTGCCCGAAGCTTCTGGCCCCGCTTCCTGCTCCGGCTCTTCATCTTCCTGATCCGCTGAGCCGTCTCCGGCTGAAGAAGGGCCCCCTTCTGGAACGGTTTGACCATAGTCAAGCAGCACGCCCAGCTCTTCCGCTGCTTCCGCCTCACCCGGCGGGCTGTCAACAGAGCCCTTTTCTTCGGATTCTGCCTGTTTAGCTTTAACGTGATCTTTATCTTCAACGTGATCTCCACTATGAATATACCTCACCACTCCATAACCTCCTCAATTTCAATGAGCTTACCCCACAACATTTCACTCCCGGCACTGGTCAGCTTAGGAAGCCCTGGTTTACCGCTGATATACAAACCAGTCAAACATAGAGCCCGCGACCTTCCCGCATACCATCGCCATCAAAAGGCCAAACAGATAACGGGTCATGTACAGACGTTTAGCCAGTATGGGCAGCACGTTCAGCACTTCTGTCAAGGCGGCCGCCAGCATTCCGACAAATATTCCGTCAAGCAGCCCTACACCCAGTTCCACTAAAGGACCGGCGCTAATTTTCCAGTTCCAGAAGTCACTCATGGTTCCAAGCAAAGACCCGCCTATCATCGCACCCTCGTACCAGTGCACTTTATCATAGGAAGAAGTCAGCTGAGCCAGACGGGGCACCATATCCAGTACAATAAACAGGGCAATGACCCCTCCGCCTACCGCGATTCCGCCCGCAACTCCAAGCAGTAGATGCAGGCCAAGTAGGATTGGCGCTGTCACGAGGAGTCCTCCTTACGCCCGGAAGGTTCAGTATGGTTATTCATCTTGCTGTACTCTTCATGCACAACATAGTGATCGATATTTTTCTGATACAGGAACATTTCCACTTCCAGCGGGGTCGGCTCCTCATTCCATTTTTTCTTGAACAGATGATTGAAAAAAATCACCATCCCAAACCCAATCCCCAGCGAATAGGCAATCTGGAACATGTAGGGATGCTCATCCCGCCGTCCGGTCAGCATCTCGACTACCCGGATGTGCACCTCCTGCATGTTGACATCGGCATGGAAATTCATAATGGTCAGAGCCGATCCGAAGAACAGCAGAAGCCATACGAGCACGAACAGGGCAACCGATGGCTTGCGGGCTTCGGCCGGCCCTTCAATCTGGACAATGGTCCTCCCCTCGCCAATCGGCTGGATATCGGCATCCGGCACAAGCTCCTGGATACGGGGAATAATGGTCAGCAAATCGATCAGAATCAGATTCCCGTCGCTTTGCTCCGGCTGGAGCAGCAGAATTGAATACAGCGGCTCACGCCACTGCGGATCAGCAATAAGATAAGCCACATCCCGCAGCAAGACCCCCTGCCCCTTAGGCACCGACAAGCGGTTCTTAAGCTGTATGTAAATTACGGGCGCTGATTGGCTATTCATCTCCATGCACCTCCTGCCAGAATAACGGTAGTATGGGAGAAAAGCCTTATTTTTACTCTCAAGCAGCGGATTTCACTTCGATGTATTTCGGACACTGCCTGTATCCCCAGTAAAAGTAATCCGCCATAAGCGGCAGCACAAAAAGGCAGACCGGAGCTTCCTCCAGTCTGCCTTTTCCTATAGAACTTATACATACAGGCTAGTTCAAAACGTCCAGCGAAGCCAGTGCCCGTCCCTCATAATCGAACAGGGTGAGGTTGGACCAGTTGTTCGCATGGCCTACAGACCACTCGTGCTGTGAGGGAATCCAGGCCGGTTCCCAGTAATAGCAGCCTATGCCCCTATCATGCCGGGTACGGCGGATCAGTTCGTGCAGCTCCTGCAAGTATGCAGCTTGTCCCGTTACAGTAGCCGGATAACCTTCATGCAGCTGCTCTGCTTCCTTCACGATGAGTGGGAACCCTTCCGGTCCTGCCAGCGTCCACGGATAAGCGGTTTCCACCACAATCAAATCTTTGTCATAACGCTGTGCCAGGTCATCCAGATTCTGCTCCAGATTAGCCAGAGTTCCGTGCCACCAAGGGTAGAAGGAGAGCCCGATGACGTCATACTCTACGCCGTGCTCCTCGAAGCGGTCGAAAAACCTGCGGCTGGCGTCATTGTCCCCGCCCCGGTCAATATGAATCATAACCGGCAGCTCCGGCGCGATCTCCTTGGCTCCGGCAATCCCGGCCTTCACCAGTTCGGTAAACCGGGTCCATTGCTCCTGCGTATCATATTGGCCGTCTACCCGGCCCTCTTCCCACAGGAAGCCCGGTGTGATCTCATTCCCGATCTGCACCATATCCGGCAGCGTTCCCTGATACTGGAGGGCCTCCAGCACTTCCAGTGTATATTCATAGACAGATAAGCGCAGCGCATCGAAGTCAAGTCCCGTCCAGATCTGCGGTTTCCACTGATTCGCCGGGTCAGCCCACTTGTCCGAATAATGAAAATCGAGCAAGAAGCCAAGCCCGGCAGCTTTGATCCGTTTCGCCATGACGAGCGTCCGTTCCAGATTGCAGAAGCCGCCGGGCGGATCGTTCCAGATCCTCAGCCGGATGGAATTCACACCGCTGTCCCCCAGAATCTCCAGAAGATCTGCGGCTTGTCCGGCCTGCGGGCCGGAGCCGTATCTGAAGACTCCGCCTCCCTGTTCAATCTCATCCAGAAACGAAACATCCATTCCGTTGATATAAGCTCCTGTCATCACCCACTACTCCTTCACTGAGCCGAGTGTCATTCCTTTAACAAAGTATTTCTGCAGGAACGGATAGACCAGCAGGATCGGAGCCGCTCCGATAAAGATCTGCGCTGCACGTACCGTGGTCTGCGAGATCAGCTCCATTTCCTTCGGATTAATGCTCATGGAGCTCATATCCCGCTGGATAATGACGGTCTGCAGGAAGGTGGCGAGCGGAAACTTATCGGAATTATTCATATACAGCAGCCCGTCGAACCAGGAGTTCCAGTGGAACACCATACTGAACAGGGCAATCGTAGCAATGGAAGGCAGCGAGATCGGCAGATAAATGCTGAACAAGGTGCGGAAATGATTCGCCCCGTCGATCAGTGCTGCTTCCTCGAGCTCCTTCGGTACACCGCGGAAGAAGTTGAGCATCAGAATAATCAGGAAGGTGTTAACTGCTCCCGGCAGCACCAGAACCCAGAAGGAATTCATCAAGCCAAGCTTCTGAATAACAATATAGAATGGGATCATCCCGCCGTTGAATACCATGGTGAAGACAAACAGCCAGGAATAAATCGTCCGGCCTTTAAAGGTCGAGTTTTCTTTGGACAACGGATAAGCCGCAAGGAACGTAATGAGCAGCGTAAGCGCTGTTCCGAGAACAGTACGTTGCACTGAAATCCAGATGGAATGAAGGAATACGGGATTATCGATTGTCTTTTTATAGGCTTCCACCGAAAACTGCTTCGGCCACAAGCCGACCAGATTGGCATCCGCCGCTGATTTGGCGCTGAACGAAACCGCAAGCACATGCACGAGCGGAACGATACACATGATGGCCAAAATAATTAGAAAACAGGTATTAAATATGCTGAATATGCGGTAGCCTCTTGTTTTGTAATACATAGGGTTCCCTCTTTCCCGGTTGATTTAGAAGATGCGGTAGCCCGCCCATTTTTTAGCCATCTGGTACGAGAACAGAATCAGAACCATACTGATAGCCGACTTGAACAATCCGATCGCTGTTCCGAAGCCCATCTCACCGTTCTGAATCGCTGTACGGTAGACGAAGGTGTCGATGATGTCACCCTTTTGGTACACCAGCGGATTGTACAGGTTAAAGATTTGGTCAAAGCCGGCATTTAGCACATTCCCGAGTGCCAGCGTACCAACTACCACAACCATCGGAATCAGGGAAGGCATGGTAACGAAGCGGGTCTGCTTCCAGCGGTTCGCCCCGTCGATCTCTGCCGCTTCATACAGTGAAGGGTTAATGCCGGCAAGCGCCGCCAGGAAGACGATGGTGTTATACCCGAATTCCTTCCACACATCAGTCAAAATAACGGTAAAGCGGAACCAGTTGTTATCCCCGAGGAAGAAGATTGGCTGCACCCCGAAGCTGCCGAGAATCTGATTCACAAAGCCGTCCGTGGACAGCAGGTCCAGCAGAATCCCGCCAAGAATAACCCAGGACAGGAAATGCGGCAGATAAACTAGCGTCTGAATAGTACGCTGCACGGCCAGCTTGCGGACCTCATTCAGCATAATCGCGAAAATAAACGGTACAAGCAGATTGAAGATCATCTTCAGCACCGCAATGATCAGTGTGTTCCAGATGACCTGCATGCTGTCCTCACGTTCAAACAGATACCTGAAATTATCAAGGCCCACCCACTCCGAACCGGAGATATGCTGCCATGGTTTGTAATCCTGAAAGGCCATTACAATGCCGCCCATCGGGATAAAGCTGAACAGAATCAGCAGTATCATCGCAGGAATCAGCATTACATGGAATTGCCAGTTTTTTCTAAGTGTTCTCATCCTTTAAGCCCCCAACCTAGTCGATTTCTTCTGTCTTCATAATCAAATTATAGCAACGGTGAATTGGGGCAAGTAGACAGCAAAACCAATATAAATGGTACAAAAGCAATGTCTTTGCCCCATTCGCGGTGGCCCGCATCACATCCCTCTTTCCCCGGGAAAAAGCAAACAGGACCGCCTCCTGCTGGCGGAAATCTCCGCCGCAGGAAACGGTCCTGTAACTGTCTTAAGCTTGTATGCTAAGCGCTTATTTTACGCTGTCATACCACTCGTTAACTTCTTTGGTAATCTGCTCGCCGCCGCCTGCATTCCAGGTAGTAACGAAGTTGTCGAACGAATCCAGCGGCTGTTTGCCGTAGATGATTTCGTTAAACGTCTGGTTCTCGATCTTGTTCAGATAATCCAGCTTTGCTTTCATGGTTTCCGTAGTCGGACCGGTGAACATGTTCTTGAACGATTTGTCTTCCTGCTGCAGCAGTACCTTGGCTGCCGCAGGTGTTCCTTTACCATAGTTAACCGCAACATCCTTCTCAAGTCTGGTTGTTGGCTGAGCGCCGTTAGCCAAATTAAGCAGGGCTTTCATCTGGGCATCAGGAATACGTGCGCCGTCGCGTACCAGCAGGTAACGGACACTGTTCACGTAACCGCCGCTGATCTGATCATTGGCAACCATTTTGCCGCTTGCATCCAGTTCGTAGTCATAACCGGCGAAGAGACCGTTGTCCAGCTCACTGCCCGGCTGCGGGTTGGCGAAATTGTCGTACAGATAGTTCTCATAAGTGAAGAATGCTTCCGGATTCTTCATTTTGGTACTGATCAGTGTAACGCCGTTGGTGAACTGTGTACCATGGCGCATTACGGTTCCGTCCGGTCCGGCCGGAATGTTGATTGGTGCCCAGACAGCATCCGGCACGTTCTTCACCGTATCCTGCAGCGGCCAGCCGCTCATCCAGTAAGGTCCAGGAATAATACCGGCTGTTCCCGCAACAGCAGGCTCAGAGGTTTTATTCTCATCCCAAAGCGCGGCTTCCTGAGGAATGTAGCCTTTGGCGAGCCAATCCTTCAGCTTCTCGAGACCTTGCTTCATGCCGGCGTTCACGGAGCCGTATTCCAGCTTGCCGTCAGCCGCTACATTCCACTGCTGCGGAAGGGTTCCGTAAGCGCCGAAGATCCAGGAAGGGTCACCCATCCAGGTGTTCATGCTTGTCTTGAAACCGATGCTGAGCGGAATCACTTTGTCCGGAGCCAGACCGTCCGGATTCTGGTTCTTGAAGGCATCCATTACCTTCTCCAGCTCATCGATGGTTGTCGGTGCTTTCATGTTAAGCTTATCCAGCCAGTCCTGGCGGATCCAAAGAATATAATCATGATTATAGGCATAATCGAGAACCGGAAGCCCCATTTTTTTGCCGTCGCGGCTGTATTGGTTCCAGACGTTAGGATCCTGGGACATTGCTTCTTTCCAGGTATCGGAGGCATATTGGTCGAACAGAGTGCCTACCTCCCGGTACATTCCGGAATCAATCAGGTCCTGGGCGATGGTGGCATCGCCTGTACCGATGGTAACGACATCCGGCATTTCCTGTCCGGAAGACATCGCCAGTCGCAGCTTCGTACCGAATGCACCATTCGTATCCGTAATGGACCAGAGCGATTTAATGTTGATACCGAATTTCTCTTTGGCCCATTTGGTGGAGATGTTATTCTCAATGGTTTCGCCGTTCTTGAATTTCAGCTCGGGGTCAACCCCCCAGACGGTGGTGATGGTTACT
Organism: Paenibacillus tianjinensis; assembly: GCF_017086365.1. Lineage (NCBI taxonomy): Bacteria > Bacillati > Bacillota > Bacilli > Caryophanales > Paenibacillaceae > Paenibacillus > Paenibacillus tianjinensis. The sequence continues at coordinate 4,105,748 of NZ_CP070969.1, forward strand.
TCAGGATCATATTTATCCTTGTAGGCGTTTTCAGTTTCTACCGGTGTATTGGCGGCATTACCGGAAGCGTTATTTCCTCCGGCTGCATTATTATTTCCTGAGCAGCCGGCGATACTGCTTGCCAGCAGTACGCTCATGCCCAGGAGCGGCAGCATTTTTTTTGTCTTCATGCTTCTGTCTTCCCCCTTGAATTCCTTAAGTATTGGTGATGTCTTCATTATAGGGAACAACGGTTTGCACGAATACGTCATTAAAACAAGGTTTCTGCACCTTTGCCAACCTCTATCCGTCCCGGAATTCATTTGGTGTCATCCCGTAGTGCTTTTTGAACATTTTGCTGAAGTATTGCGGATTCTGGTAACCCAGCTCTGTCGTAATCTCATAAATCTTCTTATTCGTGTTCTTCAGCAGGTAAAGTGCCCGCTCCATCCGCATGCGGATGATATAATCGCCTAAGCCTTCACCCGTCTCGGCCTTGTAAACTTTCGACAGATAGACCGGATGGAGATAGACATGATCAGCAATCGTCTTGACCGACAGATCATGGCCGGTATGATTGCCTACCAGTTCATGCACCTGCTTGATGATATAACTCTTCGTATACTGGTCACTTTCCGAGAGCTCCTTCTCCAGCTTGCCGAGCATATCGAGTGCCCAGTCCTGCAGTCTGTCATAAGAGACGATAATGCTCTGTGTAAGCAGCGGATCCAGCGCATACTGGTCGATCTGTGAGATGAATTGGCCCCCCTTATGGGCAATGTACATGAAGGCATTCGTGATCGATAGAAATACTTCATACAGGTGCTCTCTGGAGAACCGGGCGCTTTCCATATCCCGGAACACATCCGTGATCTTCTCACGGGCAGTTTCCCACTGCTTCGATTCCAGCAGATGAATCAGTGTCGGAGGACGGTATAGGCTCTCCAGCGACTTAATGGCCACCTTTTCCTGGATATGTTTGTCTTCCAGAAACAACACGGAGCCCGCTTCGTTATGTGCTGCCAGAAACATAGAGCTCAGTCCGCTGCGGTAAGCAGCCGGCAATCCTTCCGGGAACGCAAACCATTCCGTTACGATCAGCGATATGTCCCCTTTCAGATAATTGCTCACACTACCCCGGAAGCTGTCAATCACGCCCTTAAGCGTCTGCTGGCGGAGCGATTCATATTGCTCGGATAGCCCGATAAGCTGCTGCATCTGCGTATTCGGCTCTACCAGCAGAATTAGGCAGTCATGAGGCGCTTTGCAGAACCAGACACGGAAGCTCTCCTTGAACAGCTCTTCGGCGATATTGCCGATAGCATATTCCATCAGCGAGATGGAATGATGGTCCATGGCCGTATAATGCTTGCCGAGCTGGATCATCAGCATTGCCGCCTGTGTCTCCGTATCAAAAGCAATTTCGTACTCCGCAAGCTTGGCAGCCAGCGCCCGTTCGGACATGACCCTGCCCAGCAGCAGATCATGCATCAGATTGGCGCGCAGCACACTGTAGCTGGCTTTGCGGTTATACATCAGCATATGGTATTTATCATGAGCTTCCCATTCATCCCTGAGGGATTCAATCGCGCTTGATACACTTTTGATGAACTCATCGTCATTAACCGGCTTCAGAATATAATCGAAGGCCTGAAGCTGAATGGCTTTCTTGGCATACCCGAAATCGGAATATCCAGTTAGCAGGATGCTGCGGAGATCCGGCCAGCGTTCGCTTGCCGTCTCAATCAGCTGCAGTCCGCTCATTCCCGGCATGGAGATATCCGTGACAAGGATATCGATGTCCTGCTGGTCCATGATCTCCAGCGCTGCCGCACCGGATACCGCCTGGTGCACCTTGTATACGCCGATCTCTTCCCATGGGATCGTTTGGGCTATACTCTCTGTTACATAAGACTCATCATCAACGAGCAATATTTCAATCATGCTGTTCCCTCCCGGAAATCTTCTGTGTCTGTATTGCTCTCCGGCAGCTGCCATTGCAGCGTTGCCTGCAGTCCCCCGAGCGGTGAAAGCGCAAAATGCAATCCTGCTGCTTCGCCGTAGCGCAGGCGCATCCGCTGATGAACATTCCATACTCCACAGCCCATTTCTTCGTCCATGGCGCTGCTTAGCTTCGCTTCAAGCTCTTTCATCGCTTCCGGAAGCATTCCCTGTCCGTCATCCTCCACGGTTAAGGTCATTGTTCTGCCGCTGCAGGAGCCGGTGATGCGCAGGATACCTGCACTGGCCAGCGGCTCAATGCCGTGCAGCACCGCATTCTCCACCAGCGGCTGCAGCACAAGCGGCGGAATCTCCAGCCGGCGCATCTGCGGCGGTACGCTGATGGAATACTGCAGCCGGCTCATCCGCATATTCTGAATCTCCAGATAATGAGTTACGAATTCGATTTCTTCCGTTAATGAGACAAGATCTCTTTCCTGCCGGGTTGTATACCTGTAATAACGGGACAGGTTATGCGACATGCCGACTACCGCCTCACGGTTGCCGAGCTTCGCCATACTCGTTATAAAAGAGAAGCAATTATAGAAGAAGTGTGGATTAATCTGCGACTGAAGCTGCTTCAGCCGGGCTTCCCTCACATGGATTTTTTCCATTAGCACATTCTCAATCAGCTCCTGAGTCTGTTCCACCATATTGTTAAAGCGGCCCGAGAGGAAGCTGAATTCATTTTTTCCTTTAATCCCGACCCTGACAGAATAATCGCCCTGCTTCAGCCGCTGGAACCCGCCAACCAGCTGGCGGACCGGTACCTGCACCTGAACATACAAGATATAGGCGACCAGACAGCTCATCAGGAGCAAAGCCCCCATTGAGAAATAGAACAGCCTGTTCGACTTATGGATCGGCTGCAGGATATCCGACAGCGGCATGTAGTCAATCAGATACCAGCCCATTTTGTCGGAGTAGACGATGTTGACGCTATAGGATTGTCCGTCCATCATCAGTGTCCGGTTCTCGCTGCCGTTCAGCTGCTCCTGCTCCAGCCGTTCCACCAGCTTATCTGCCAGCGGCTTGTCCGCACTGCGGTTGAAGATCAGTCCCGTTCCTTGCTTATAGTAAAAGGGATCCCTCCGGCCGTCGCTTTTGAATTTATCGAGCATATCTTCTATATTCTGGCTGTCAAACTCCACCTTCATAATCGTGGCCGCCCGCTGCGGCGAGAACTCTGATGAATACGGGGTGAACGAATACCAGGAGAACAGGAAGCGGTCCTCATACTGGTCAGCAATCCGCTCAACATGCCAGCCGGACTTCACTTCCCGCTTCAGCTCTGCATCCTTGTAGGGCTTCGCATCACTCTCTGTAACTACCCGGTGAATGGCCGGCGAATAGAGATAGAGCTTGCTTTTCCAATTCGAGGAGCTCTCCTGGATGCTGAGTTTCGTCTGAATCCGCTTTACCAGATTGATAGCGTCCAGATTCAAGTTTTCCGTTGAAAGAACCGTATCCTTAAGGCTGAGAATATCGGGATCATGTATCAGTAAAATCGGCCACGAGGACAGCAGCTCCATATTCGTCTCCACCTGGTTCTGGAAAAAGCTGAGCTGGTTGTTGTTCGAAGTATTGAGTTCGCTGCGCAGTACATCGGTGGTGGTCTTATTAGAATAGAAATAGAGAATCGTAATAGGAATGAGCATAATGACCATAATACTCACGATTTTGCTGAACAAATTATATCTGTACATCGTTCTTCACATCCTGCGCAATTGTCGTAGCTCTTATTGTACAAAGTTTATCCGGGGAGACAAGGGCAAATACTGGAACTCCCGCAGGACGGCCCTGCCCGTAAGCATACTTCTCCATTACAATTGTAAACGCTTCATAAAAGCCAGCATACAATACTTCCGCAACATTTCAGCAGTTTTTGCAGCTTTTTCAGATGAACTTCATGACACATATAAAAAAAGAGGATGCCTCCACAGCCGTAACGGCCGCTTAGAGACATCCTCTTCCAGCACAAAGCCCTGGGGTCACTCCCCTCAGGCGTCTTAATAAGCTCTTACTTCAGCACTGCCTGAGCCTGCTTGCTCTGCTGATTCGAAATAAAGAACAATGCTGTCCAGATCAGGGCAAAGCCGACGAGCTGCGGCAGGGTCACAAGCTGATGGTAGACAATCCAGTTGATCAGAATCCCGGTCATCGGAAAGCTGAGCTCAGCCAGCGTTGCAAAAGAAGCTTTGGTAGTATTTAGTCCTTTGTAGTACAGCAGCATACTGAGCAGTCCGGGCAACAGCGCCTGCAATAGCAGGTTGATGGCAATGGCCGAAGTAGTCCCCCATCCGCCGTTCACCTGCCAAGGAGCACCCTCCAGTGAAGTGATGGTGAACAGAAGCGGCAATGCAAGAATGAAGCGCAGGGAAGTTACTGTCTCATAACTCATCGAGCCAAGCAGATAACGTCCCATCACGGTAGAGCCGCCCCATAATGCAGCTGCCCCCATCGCCATCAGACTGCCGACGCTGATAAAGCTGTTGACATGTCCGAAAGGTACGGTCCAGCCAAAGGTCAGCAGATAGGTGCCCGCCAATGCCAGCACGATAAGCGGTCCGAAGTTTCTCGGCAGACGTTCTTTCAGAATCATTGCAGCCAGCCCGATAGCGAATATCGGCTGTAGCTTCTGCAGCAGCAGTACTGCATTCAAATCTCCGCTGGAAAGGGCTTTGGTGAACAGGATGGTAGCGACAGCAGAGCCTCCCCAGGATACAACCATCAGGGCTCCAGCCTGACGCAGCCGGATCTTTTTGAGTTCAGCGCGATGGCGCCAAAGTACCGGTGCAGCTGCCAAAAAGAGCACCACATGCTCCAGCAGTACGATCTGCGAAGAGGTCAATGATTTAAGCAGGATAATGCGGAACAGCGGATCGACGCCCCATAACGCCGCTCCCAGGACTACCAGCCAGAAACCGCTGCGGATCGGCGCAGTGCGCATACCTGTTGTTGAAGCTGTAACATTACTCATAATTCCATTCTCCTTGTCGATACAAACCCTCGATAAGAGACCAAAAGCCCTCGATCTGCCCTGTTAAAGGGGCAATTATCGGGGGCCATTTTCAATAAAGACATCAGGAATACACCTGTCGCCCTTATCTTATGATCCTCTCCCATCCGGACTTTACCGTCGGCTCTGGATTGTCACCAGATCAGTCATTTCCGCTGCAGGCAGCAGAAGTGAGTCGCGGGCTTAGTTCGCTTTGAACATCACCGCCGGTCAGGAATTTCACCTTACCCCGAGAATCTTGTATTCCGTTATTTTTTTCACAATCTCAGGATAACTCCGTTCTGCGGTTTCGTCCAGCCCTTTCATGAAAAAAATGCATTTTTTTCATTGAATAAAGCATTCTCCTATCATTTTCAGCTCTAAAAATGGAAGAAAATATGAATTCATTAAGATATAATAAAAATAGCTTATTTATCCATATTATTGAATACAGAAAGAGGGCCGCTGTGAAAAGACCATTTTGGTTAAGCTTAGTACTTTCAATTGTAGCCGTTGCCCCTATTGCTATTGCCGCATTTATTGCTTATTTCTTCATTGCACTGCTGGGCGGGTTTAGGTTCTATGCCCCACTCGCCGTTATTGTTGCTATTGTACTCGCCGTTTATAGCGTATGCTCTATCTTCGACTGGTTCACCCCTCGCATCCGAAGGATTGCTTTTGCCTGCTTCGCCGGCTTGTGTCTGCTCGCAACCGGCGGTTATGAGCTGAACAAGGCCTATGTGAACAGCCTCGCCGAAGTGAGCGAGAAAGAGATATCTCTGGAACAATACCAGCCCTTCCAACCGGGATCCAAAGTTTCTGTGCTCGGGCAGCCGGCTTCCTATCAGATAAAAGATAAGCTGCCCCGTCTTGACGGAGCAACTGCGCTTTACCCACTGTATTCTGCATTTGTTCAGGCCGTTTACCCCAAAGGCAGCTATGATCTGCACAATTTTAACAATCAGATTGTGGTATGCTCCTCCACCTCTTACGCATATCAGCGACTGATTTCCGGGGAGACTGACATTATTTTCGCCGCTGCCCCTTCGCTTTCCCAGCAAAAAGAGGCTAAGCTGGCCGGCAGGGAGCTCGTGCTGACCCCCATCGGCCGCGAAGCCTTTGTCTTTTTTGTCAATAAGCGTAATCCGGTGAACGGGCTGACCACTGAGCAGATCAAGGAGATCTACTCCGGGGAGCTCACCAACTGGAAGGATGCCGGCGGCAGAAATGACCGGATCAGAGCCTTTCAGCGTGAGGAGAACAGCGGCAGCCAGTCGATGCTGCAGAAAATCATGAAAGACCGCACACTGATGACCGCACCACATGAGGATGTTATGGATCTGATGAGCGGCATTATCAGCCAGACATCTGATTACCGTAACTACAAGAATGCCATCGGCTTCAGCTTCCTCTACTACGCCTCGGAAATGAACCGGAGCGATGATATCAAGCTTCTGGCCATTGACGGCACCGAGCCGAACAAAGACAGCATCAAGAGCGGCGCATATCCATATTCCGTGTCCTTCTATGCCGTAACAGCCGGTACCCCGAATCCTAACGTCCAGCCGTTTCTGGACTGGATTGTATCACCGGAAGGTCAGGAGCTGGTGTCCAAAACCGGTTACGTGCCCATTGACTGAATGGCTGCTGTGAATGCAAAAGGGGCTGTCCCAAAAGCCATGAAATGGCTGCTTGGGATAGCCCCTGTTTTTTTAAGTAGGATCAACGTGAGCACTTGGGTGGACGCTCCGCGAACGGACCGTTGTTCCAATCGCTGTGCTCTCCAGATTTTTTTCATTCCCCTTAGCGGTGAAAATCCGGAGACCAAGGCGACCGCTGCCGCTTTTCCACAATCGTTCCGTCCTCTCCGCTGTTTAAGCGGGAAATGGATCTACAATCTTTAAAAATCGCACAAAAAAGAAACCATCCTTTGGTAAAATGGAGTTACCACACAACCATTTCAAAGGAGAGGTTTCTTTTGTACATTCAATATACCATGGACCAACTTTGCTTGCCAATGGATCTGGAAGAAGATATTCCCGAAAATCACCTCGTTCGTGTCGTTAACGCAGCCGTCAATCGGCTAGACGACACCATCTTTGACGCTGCCTATCCCGGTGGCGGCCGTGACAGCTACCACCCTAAAATGCTCACCAAAGTCATTATCTATGCGTATACGCAGCGCATTTATTCCTCCCGGCAAATCGCCAAAGCGGTCCGAGAAAACATTCCCTTCATGTGGCTAGCGGGACGACAACGCCCGGATTTCCGCACGCTCAACCGCTTTCGTTCTCAGCGGATGAAGGACGTCCTAGAAATGGTATTTACCGCCGTGCTTCAGTTTCTGGCGGACGAGAAATACATCTCCTTCGAGCATTATTTTGTAGATGGCACAAAAATAGAGGCAAATGCGAATCGCTATACCTTCGTGTGGGGTAAAGCCGTTAGTAAGCATAAAGCCAAGCTGCAAGAAAAGGTACATGCATTGTTTGCCGACATTGAGGCTGCAGAGAAACAAGAAGAACAGGAACACCGCGGCCAGGATCTGAGCGAACTTGGCGAGTCCGCCGAGATCGACAGTGAGAAACTTGAACAAATGACCCAGTCGTTAGAGTCGCAACTGCTGAAGAAGCCCAAGAACAAGCCATTGAAAAAAGCGGTTCGGAGGCTCCGTAAGGATCTGTTTCCGAGACTGCTGAAATATGAGCAATACCAAAACCTGCTCGGGGACCGAAACAGCTTTAGTAAGACGGACCCGGATGCCACCTTCATGCGGATGAAGGAAGATCACATGCGAAACGGTCAACTCAAACCCGGCTACAATGTACAGATCGGCACCGAAAACCAGTTTATTTTGGCGTACAGTCTACACCAAAGACCGACGGATACGCGTTGTTTACAGCCGCACTTAGAAAAGGTGCGGCAGATCCTAGGGAGACTTCCGAGGGCGGTGATCGCGGATGCCGGCTACGGCAGTGAAGAAAATTATGCCTATTTGGAAAACGAACACGTGAAGGCCGTGGTCAAATACGGCAGCTACCACAAAGAAAAGAGCAAAGCGTGGAAAGAGGATATCGGAAAGATTGAGAACTGGACGTACGACGAAGCCGTGGATACATGGACATGCCCCGCCGGACAAACGCTGCATTTTCGCAAAGAAAGCAAGGAAACGTTAGAGAGTGGATATGAAATCCGAAAACGTCATTACCGTAGCCAGAGCTGCGTGGGCTGTCCACTGAAGGAAAGATGTACGAAAGCCGAAGGAAATCGGGAAGTGGTTGTCAGTCTGGAACGACTGCGGTACCAGAAACAAGCTCGGGCAATTTTGCAAAGCGAGGAAGGCTTCACTTTGGCTGTACGTCGAATGACAGAACCAGAAAGTGTATTTGGACAACTAAAGAACAACCGGGGTTTCCGGCGGTTTCTGCTTCGCGGCATGGAAAAAGTGACGCTTGAAGTCGGATGGCTTTCCCTTGCCCACAATCTACTGAAGCAAGCTGCAAACGACCAAAAACGCAGAGCAGCGATCCTCCAATAACAGGAGAATCGCTACATTGTTGACGTTTTTCGGTTTTGAATAATGAAAAAGGTCTGTCTCTACTCGAAAAAATCTACTTATGGGACAGCCTCTTCTGAAGTGAAACTTATGCTGAACGCTCTATACTATTGAGGCTGGGTTCCATTCACCGGAGCGGCTTGCGGAGTCTTAGCTTGCGCAGATAGCAGCCGTTTGCGCTTCTCCCGGTCCGGGTCAACCTGCACACGGGTCTCCTGATCAAAGATCAGGGTCGCACGTTCGCCCGGCACGTAACTCGGCCAGGTTAAGCCGGGGACTTCAGGGCTGCCCTTGTGGGCAAAAGCGGTCCATGCCCCGAGCATCTGCTCCGAGATCGCTGCCATCTCCGGGCTGACGGACAAGCCGTACTGATGCAGCAGCTCTATCGTATTAAAGACATAATAGATTTCCGCGCCATGGATAGCCTTATCCAGTACCGGATGGCCGGGGATCGTCCAGTCGAACCGGTACATCCAGACAGGAGCATGCGGCAATTGCTGCTCGGCGAAGGCAATAGAGTTGTCCCAGAAATACAGGTCGGTCAAAAGGGCTGCCTGGCCCTCCCAGTTCTTAGGATAATGGCTGGCAAGCTCCGCCAGATTGCTGGCGCCCATCAGCATTTCCAGTGCCTGGAGTGACTGATCAAAGCTTGCTCCCTCACGGTCTCCCCGGAAGAATAGGTTGCCTTCATGCAGATTTGTTCCGATCAGCAGGCGAATGCCGCTGGCCGCTCCCTCCGCTACTGCCTGGGACGGCTCTACCGGCAGTGTCTCCGGATCGATGGCTGGCTGGAAGAACATGCTTAGCGAATCGCCGGCCAGCTTATAGGCCATCCGGGCAGCGGCGGCCAGAATATCCTCAGCCGGAGCCGTATTTAGCAGCGACAGGTCACCACCGGGAGTTAGCCCGAGCTCCGCCACCAAAGCCCCGGCAATCTCAGCACTCTGCTGCGGCTTCAGGGTCTGCGCCGCACCGCTCTGCATAATAGCCCCGGCAAACAGCCCTTTGGCGGCAGGCATCGCGAGCAGGGCGGCAATGCTCATACTGCCTGCCGATTCACCGAAGACGGTAACACGCCGGGGATCGCCTCCGAATGCGGCAATGTTGTCCTGCACCCATTTCAGTGCAGCAATCTGATCCAGCAGGCCGAGATTGGAATCATACCGGCCGAACGGCGACAGATGCAAAAACCCGAAGGGCCCCAGCCGGTAATTTATCGTAACTACGATGACTTTGCCGGCGCTGGCCATGTTTGCCCCTTCGAACATCGGCTGGCTGCCAGCCCCTGTGATAAAGGTGCCGCCGTGAATCCAGACCATAACCGGCAAAGCTTCTGTCACTTCCGCCGGTGCCCAGACATTCAGATACAGGCAATCCTCCGAATAGACCGGCTGCGTCCCGCCAAAGCGGATGCTGCTGGAGCTGGCAGGCTGATGGGCGACTGGTCCGAATTCCAGCGCCTCCCGGATGGATTCCCATGGCTCCGGCGGCTGCGGAGCGCGGAAGCGCAGGTTCCCCACAGGTGGAGCAGCAAAAGGAATTCCGCGCCAGACGTTCACTCCGCCGCTTTGTGTTCCCTGCAGTTTTCCATATAAAGTGTCCGCAACGGGTTTTGTCATTTTGGATCATCCTTTCGTGCTGTTTTCCTTGTCTTCTTCTATCTCTTGATATAGTCCGGAGCGGAACCGGAACCACTGAAAGAGGTGGGTCACAATTACTTTGAACACCGCATAACCCGGAACAGCCAGGATGATGCCGAGCACGCCGAACATTTTACCGGCGAAAATAATTACAAAAATGATTGTAATCGGATGCACCTTAAGCGATTTACCCATAATCTGCGGGGAGATAAACTTGCCTTCAATCAGCTGGACAGCGGTCCAGACAAAGACCATCTTCAGCAGCATAAATGGCGATGTTACCAGCGCAACAATCAACGCAGGCGTGATGGCAATCGCGGGGCCCAGATAGGGCACTACCGCCGTACATGCAGCCACAATCGCCAGTACCAGCGAATACTCCAGGCCGATAATCAGATAACCGATATAGAGCAGTGCACCGATACAACAGCTGACAATAATCTGACCACGGATATACGAAGCCACCTGGCTGTTCATTTCCTTCATCACCATACGGGACTGCGGCTGCAGGCCGTTCGGGATGAAACGCATCAGATAGTCAGGCAGGCGTTTGCCATCGCGGAGCAGGTAGAACAGAATAAAAGGTGTGGTTACCACAGCCAGAATAATCTCCGTCAATGCACCTACGAAATTCCCGACCCCGTTCACTGCATTATTGAGAAAAGCTGTGGCCCAGGTCGTCACCTTGCTCGTTAAATCGCCCACATCGGTGCCCACGCCTACATTCTCCTGAATCCGCCCGAACAGCTCGCTTCCGGTCAGATCAATGAATTCCTGCTGGATCTGATCGCTGTATTTCGGGAAATTATCAATCAGGCCAATCAGCTGGGTGCGGATGATCGGGATCACTGTCAGCAGAATGAGCGTGACAATTCCCGCAATAATCAGGTAGAGGATTACAATGCCATACGCCCTTTTTACCTTGCTCCGTTTCTCCAGGCGGTCTACCAGCGGATTCAGCAGATAATAGGCGATCCCGGACAGCAGCAGCGGTGCAGCCACCGTATGGAGCAGAACCGATATCGGCTTGAAAATAAAAGGCACCTTGGAGAACACCAGAATATTGACGCCTATCAGCAGAATAATCAACAGAGATACGACAAATTTATTATTCAAAAAAAACTTCTTAAACCGTTCCGGCCAGACCTGCAGCCTCTCCATGACAACGCTCCCCCCTGACAACGAACCCTTTTCTAAAAGTGTGATAAATTGCACTTGGTAATAGCATAGTCAACGCAAGGGCTGCAAGTCAAATTTCCAGAGGGCCATTTTTCCCGATGAATTCCTGAAAAATCACTCATTCAAATTTGATTTCAGCAATTTTGCCGGCCTCCACAAAACCGATTGACTGGTAGACCCTGTTCGAATCCGGGTTCTTGCCGTCGGCAAACAATACCGGGGTTAAGCCTTCCGCCAGAACCTGTTCGCATAGCTCAGCTACAAGGCTGCTGGCATATCCCTGTTTACGGAACTCACGGGAGGTGTATACATCATTAATTCTGCAGAGCCTGGCGCTGCGGTGAGCGGTCTTTGCCATGGCTACAGGGGAACCGCCCACCATCCAGAGATACAGATTTCCGGTACGGACCGCTGCATCAGCATGTGGCAGATAGTGTTCTACCGGCTGTGACGTTCCAAAAGCATCCCGGGCAAATCCTGCTGTAAACTCTGCGATAACCGGGATATGGCTGGTCGCGGCCTGCACCAAAGTTCCTTCTACACCGCTTGGCTTCCTTACCTCAGTACATTGATAAGATTCCAGCAGCATATAGGTATAATAAAGCTTCCCGCGGAGTGCGCAATACGCCCCCGCAAAGATTCTGGCCGTATTCGGCTCTGCAGTGATTCCCGAAAAATCACTGTCCGGCAGCTCCTGCAGGCTCTCTATCAGTTGTTCTATCCGCCTGATACGCTGCGCCGGCTCAAGCTCAGCTGAAACCCATAACCAGGGACTATACCCTTTGGACTGAACGAACAGCAAACGCCTGTCGGGAGTTGCCAATTTAAGCGCGTCCGGGTAGTCAACAATGTTGTGAATCAGACTATGCTGTACCTCGTTTTTCATAAATTCCGCGCTATGCAGCACTGCATCCCCGGCAGCAAAACTCTGAAGCATTAGAACCCCTCCCCATAACCTTTTCTTACTATCATAATCTTCATTCTGGTAAAAATAAACAGCCCCTCCTGCGATCATACACAGAAGAAGCTGTTTAATAACTTATTATAGAAGATGATGCACATCCGGGAGGTACTGGCTCAATGTTGCCCATACCTGCATTTCTTCTTCCTCCCGCCGCCAGATCAGATTACGCAGCGCCGGAGCCCAGCAGCTGTAGTGATCATGAGGTGCACTCCTCCCGCCAAGAATCCATTCTTGCTGCAACTTAGCCATACTGCTTAGCTTATTCAGCTGAAACCAATCCAGCATCCCCCTGCTCCGCCGCCGGAGAAGATCCGCATAATAGACAAAATAACCAAAGTCATAATTCCTGGAACCCGGTCCCTCAAGACAAGCTCCGTCATCGCTAAAGCCCTGCAAGTAACATTCCAGGACGGACTCCACTTTAATAAGAATATCCGTTAGCGTTTCCTTATCTTTCACTAGCAGCAAAGCTGCAGCACCGATTGAGCCTGCACAGACTGCGGATCCGTGTTGTGATACAGTCTCCCATTGATAGGGGCCGGAGGTAAGGTATAGAGCGATCAGCCTCATATATACTTCATCTTTAACTCTTGCCTGCAACAGCGCAGGCAGGCGGTCTCCCAGCAGAAAACGGATCTCACTGAGTGCAAACCCGGTCTCCGCACAGAATAAGTCGATCGTTTCCATTACACCCGTTTCGCTCAAATGTGCCGGCAGACACCAGGTATATTCTCCGCAGACCGACCAGAGAATTTCACATACAAGCTTGAGATGCTCCTCCTGTTCAGGCTCCAGTAAAGACAATAATACAGCCGTGTTCAATATTTGCCGCCGCTGAAAATAGACCCGCTCATAATCCTGCCTTGATCCGGTCTTGGCAAAACTGGTGAACAGCGAATACGTCAGTTCCGGAATGGGAGTATTCCGGTGAGCCTGCCCTGCTGCGCGCAGCTCTGCAATCTCGTCCCTATACATGGGGGATTCGCGGACTTTCCTCCAGAATGCGGCCTGGTCTCCATCCGGATAGTATAGCCGTTCATCCGCTTTTTTCATCGAAGCAATGATCTTGAGCAGTTCAGACTTATGCATCTTACGCCGCCTTTCCTGACATGCCGTGATTTACATCTTCGGTGAGCACCGGAACAAAATACATCTTAACATTTTTATCCATTTAAAATTTATTAAAAGTTGTGTATATTATATCAGCCGTTTTTCCGATGCTGCAATAGTTTTAATTGGACGTTTTATGACATTGCGTGCATTCTGTGAATTCTCAGCTAAATGCAAATAAGATACCGCCGGAATAGTTGACGGTATCTGCTGAAGTCTCTGCAGTAAAAGGCTTATTTTTTCTTCTTGCCTTTTGTGCCTCTCTCGGCAGCAGCAAGGAATTGGCCCTCATAAGTATAAACGACGTTGTCCTCAAGCCGCTCCCCTTCGAGCAGCCTGCGTACCAGTGCCTTGCCCAATTTCGGAGTGATCTCTTTATACCACACGCCCTCCGGATAGGAGATCACCACGCAGGAATCCGAGCATCTTCCGTTGCAGCGGGTTACTGTCGTATGAATCAGTCTCCCGGCCCCCTGCTTCTCAATTTCACCCTCTATCGCTTCAGCTACCTCTTCGCCTTTATGCTTCCTGCAGCTGCTGCCGCCGCAGATAAGCAGATGATTCACCGTTCCTTGCAAATTCCAGGTCGTCACGGACTGCCCCTCCCCTCTACAACAATAATACCCTGTTCATGAATCATTATAAACTCTACCCATCTGCCGGAATACCGTCAATAAGCCTACAGCGGATTCGCAGGGATAGTGGGCACCGTTTTTTTATCTGCAGCTTGGGATTTATGATTACCCTCCCTATTTACTGGAGATAATATCTTTAGTTTATTTGCTGAAGACTCATTTCTGATTGATGAGGAGGACTTTTTTATGAAAATGACCGGGATCTATCTTATACTCGCTTGCTTAAACCTGGGGATGATTGTCTTTGTAGACCTTCTATCCGGAACCAGTCTGCCCAGTTCGTTACATTCGCTCCGTGTCGTGTTTGACACAACCACATTCCAGGAGTCCTGCTTCATGGTTCTTTTCGCAGCCCTGCCCGTTATCGTGACCGTTGCCGACAAATTCAAACAGAGCAAATCCCCCCGGAAGTAACCTTATTTGTACAACCCGAACCTGCGCCGGAAGCGGTGCACCAGAAATAATAGAATGGGAATAACGGCACACATAAAAGGCAGGATATACTTCAGAAAAGTTACCCCGTCCTTCATATGCATCGGGTAATTCTCCGCACTGACAAATGAGCTGAACAGCACTACAACTCCAACAGGGAACATCAGCTTGCGTGGTTCCTTAACGTTGAACAAATCCGCTGCAATCGATACCGCCGCATAACAGTAGATTGACATTTTAAAAAAGACGCCAATAATCAGCGTCAGGATCACAATGGCATCGAGCCGCTGAATGAAGTTAGCCACATTGACCAGTGTGATGGTGGTAAACATCGGGAAGGTAGTCCGGCTGTAAATATCCGTACCAAGCACAGACATTTCAACCGCATGGGTAAAGCTGAGCAGAAAAGCGCTTAAGGCCATAGCGCCTATGCCTGTTTTCTTAACCTTGTTTCTGGTATTGAAGTGAGGCAGGATGGCAGTGAAGCAGACCAGTTCACCATACGGAAAAATCCAGATGCTGGGATAGGCGGAGCCCAGTGCCTCCAGCCACTCCCCCGGGTGTACAGGAAAGAGATTCTTTAACTGGACCAGCCCGGAAATAATCACAACAAAATTTGAGACCAGCCCCATAATGACAATCAGCCAGAAATAGATCTCTGCTGTTCTGGAGAAGACTTCTATCCCCTTATACAGGATATACATTACGGCAATGACCATTATGGAGTTGATTATAAAGATAGGTGTTCTATCGTAAGTTGAAGAAATCAGCAAATCACCTGCCTCCCGCAGATTTCGGGAACCGTTATACATGAGGACCGGCAAGTATAGCAGACTAAGCGGCCAGCCGATCCATCTCCCCAAAATCTTTCGGGTATAGCCGCTGATCACCAGATCAGGGAATTGCCGGTACAAATCAGCAAAAACCAAATATAACAGGATGCCGCCCGGCAGAGCCAGCAGAATCGAGATCCATACCGCATGTCCGCTCTCCAGACCAATTGGAACAACAACCGCCGTTCCCAGCTCGAACAGTACAATCATGGCAAACAGTTGAAATGGACCGATGACTTCTTTTCGCATGAAACGGCACCCCCTATTCCTCACTAGACGTTCATTCTCTTTTTTCCGCAGGTATGTAAGGCTTGAGTCTCATCCCTGTACCGCGGATATAAGCATCCACTTGGAGATCCAGCTCTCCTTCGGCAAAAACGGAATCCCATTCTTTATTCACAGTCTTCCATAATTCCGGATGTGTGCGCTTCAGTTCATTCCCAAAGTTAAAGATATCTGCCTTCTTCTCTTGCGCAGCCTTCAAAGCCATCTTCACCTCGGAAGCGGTTTGCTCCGCAAGCTCTTTTTTCAGCTTCCCCAGCTCCTCCTCCTTGCTAAAATCCACGAAACTATCGGCTTCATTGATGCTTCCTTCTTCACGGATATGGATATGAAAAACCGGCTTCCCCTCCCGTAGATCTACCTTTACAGCAGTCTTGGAATAAAATATATTTACAGAAATATCCTCTTTTCGATCCGAGGCATCAATGTTCACATTGGTTTCTTCAAGTTTATTAAGCAGCCACTGAGTGCCTCTGGACTCCGGCCCGTTCAGCCAGCTGATCAGCTTGCCCTTCTTAAAAACACCGAGTCCGCTCATATAGGAACCGGCCAACGGCTCCGTTTGTTCCAGGCTGCTTTTCTTCATGCCTTCTTCTGCATTGCCTATAATCTGAATTCCATTGATGGTAAAATCACCTTCACTTGTAATTCCGTTAATGATCTCAAAAACGCCAATCTTGCGGTTCTCCCCCCACACTCTGGCCGTATTCTGCGTTTTCTTGACTAAACCCGTAGAAGGCAGGCTCTCTAAGGCAGTTAACAATTTAAGCACTGAAGAAGCATCTGAATTTTTGGCGATCAGTACAGTTGTATTCAACCGCAGCTCATGGGAACGTTCAAAAATATCAAATATATGGTCAACCCCGCTTCGCGCAAGCGGCTCACCGATAATCAACAGCTGGGTATGGGCAAAAAACAGCTGCCGGGTCGTCCGTCTGGAGGCTTTGCGCAGAGCGCCAAAAACCGTCGTATCCTTTTCGGTAACAACCATGACCGGTGGCCGATTGCTGGCAGCACCAGTAGTCGGAGCCGATGATGACGGGTTGATAATTTGAAAAGTTACACGGTACCCTTCCTCATCATCCAGTTTATCCATTCCGATCCCGCTCACGATCGCCAGGTCATTCAGTTCTCTGCTATTCCAGCAGCCGGTCAGCAGGACTGAAACGCCTAAATATAGGGCAAGCAGACCAAGCAGCTTAGTTCTCATGAGGGTTATCCTTACGGATCTGAGTAGTTGTTCCTGGAACAGAGCTCTTGGGATTCAACAAGCGCCGGCGGATTTTCATGAAATGCAGAGGGGCTCGTAAAAAGATATCCTTCTGGTCCCCTGCTGCAAAAGGGGCTACCGGAGACATATAGGGTACCCCTAAAGAACGCAGGCTGCACAGATGGGCAATCAGAATCAGCCCGACAATCGCAATACCGTACAGTCCCATATATGCCGACACAAAGGTGATGACGAACCGAAGCAAACGTATAGACAGCGCCATATTAAAAGCTGGAGTCGCAAAGCTTGAGATCCCTGTCAGCGAAACGACAATTACCATCGCAGGTGATACAATACCGGCCTGAACGGCAGCCTGCCCCAACACAAGCCCGCCGATAATCGAAACCGTCTGCCCGATCGGGGATGGCATGCGGATCCCGGCTTCGCGGATAATTTCAAAAGTGACCTCCAGCAGAAGCACCTCGATCACCACCGGAAACGGGACTCCTTCCCGCTGTGAGGCTAAGTTGATCAGCAGAGGGGTGGGTATCATCTCCTGGTGGAAATTCAGCGCTGCGACAAATATAGCCGGACCAAACAGCGAAACGATCAGGCACATAAATCTGAGCAACCTGATCAGTGAGGACACATCATAGCGCTGATAGTAGTCCTCAACGGTATGAAAAAACATAAAAAAGGTGGCTGGTGTGATTAGGACAAATGGAGTTCCATCGACAAAAAGCGCGATTCTCCCCTCCAGCAGGTTTCCTGCTACACTGTCCGGCCGCTCAGTATTAAATATCGTCGGAAATGGTGAGTACTTGTTCTCTTCAATCAGCTGCTCAATATACCCCGATTCCAGAATAGAGTCCACATGAATCTCAGACAGCTTCTTTCTGAATTCCTGAAGCATTGCTTCATTGGCTAAACCGTGAATATGCACAATCGACACATCCGTTTTAGTTACGGCACCGATTGTTAACGTTTCGATCCACAAATTAGGGTTTTTAATCCGCTTCCGCACCAGGGACAGATTCGTGCTTAGTGATTCTGTAAAGCTGTCCTTGGGACCGCGGATGTTCACTTGAGTTGTCGCTTCGGTAACCGCTCTTCCTTCACCACCGCTGGTACTGACACTGATTGCTTTGGTGAGGCCTTGGAAAAGAATCATCGTATCACCGGACAAGAGCCCCTCCAGGAGACTATTCTGGTCTTCAACTATCTTTTCTTTACCGATACTTAATGCCTTCCCCTTCGCAAAAGAAAACCGTTCCAGCGCAGTTGCCGCAGATTCTGCCTTTTCCTGCAAGGAGTCAAAGGATAGGGCATGTGTAATATAGTCCTCTACCCGCTCCATATCGATTAGACCGTTAATATAAACAGCAGCCGCATAGTTTGCGTGATCCAGTGATTCATAATACCGTATGATCAGATCAGGACTGTTTCCAAGTTTGCTCTGGATTTGGTTGAGGTTCTCCTCGATATTCTCAAAGATCGGCGGACTTTGCTCTTTGCCATTAGCCATCTCTGCTGTTTTGGATTCTTTAGTCTGTTTAGGCATCCTCAGCACCTCCCCTATTACTATTCGCCCGTGAAACTTTTTTTATGCAGCTTATGGAATTTGGGATACGTGAGGAGATATGAAAAAAGACTGCCGGTTTGTAGAGAATCTACAAGCGGCAGCCCTTAAATATCCTGAGGGTAATTGAGTGCTATAGTGCGGCAGAATAACGATTAGTGCTCGTCGGTTACGCCGAGGGCCTTATTCTTCTCTTTGAACCGGTCATTATGCGAGGACACATACGCCGCCTTCGGCGCATCAGGATCCATGTACAGCTTGGCGCTGTTGAGTGCCAGAACCGCATCGGTAAATGTGCCGGCGATCAGCCGGACCTTGCTGCTGTAATCGACGAAGTCTCCGGCGGCAAAAATGCCCGGCAGATTCGTTTCCAGTCTTTCGCTGACATTAGCACACCAGTCACCCATATCAAGTCCCCATTCGCGCAGCGGACCGAAGTCACTTTTCAGGCCATGGTTTACAATCACTGCATCGACTGCAAACTGCTCTGTTTCCCCCGATTCAACATGGCTGATGGTTACCTGGTCAATGGTCTCTCCGTTATTACTGTGCAGCTGGCTCACCGAATACGGCACACGCACCTCAACCGAGGAAGCCTTCATGCGGGCAATATTCTTCTCATGTCCGCCGAACTGCTCTCTACGGTGCACAATAGTGACACTGGCGGCAACTCCCTCCAGCTCATTCGCCCAGTCCACTGCCGAATCGCCTCCGCCGGAGATCAATACATGCTTGCCGCGGAACGGCTCCAGCTCCTGCACGGTATAGTGCAGGTTTGTCACCTCGTAACGGTCCGCTCCCTCGATCTCCAGCTTGGCCATCTGCAGGATGCCATAGCCAATCGCCAGAATGACGGTCCGGGTCCAGTGTCGTTCCCCGGTGGACGATGTCAAAATATACGTCCCGTCCTCCTGGCGCTCCTGCCGGGTAATCTGCTGCCCCAGTACTATCGTCGGATCAAAGGTGCGGGCCTGCTGCTCCAGCTGCTTGATTAATTGACCACAGAGGGTCGGTGTAATTCCACCTACGTCCCAGATCATCTTCTCGGGATAAATCAGCATTCTTCCGCCCAGCTCATCCTTTGCTTCAATCAGCTTCGTTTTCAAGTCTCTCATGCCGCTATAAAATGCTATATACATACCTGCGGGACCCCCGCCAATAATCGTCACATCGTATAATTCCAGTTGATCACTCATATTGTTCCCTCCGGATTTTACTTGAAATTGATTCTCATTATCATTGTAATATTGTAAATGAGAATGGTACGGTTTGGCAATGGACAAATCTGCGCGGGAAGCACAAGAAACCCTGTTGCCTCCTCGTTACCGAAACTGTATTCACACAAAAAAGCGGTACTCTCTAATTAAATAGAGAAGTACCGTTGATGTTTACGGTCATCTGATTTAAATATTCTGCAGGGTCCGCCGAATATATGTAATGATTTATCTTGTGTATTCATCATATTCTTCCCGGCCGTTCAGTTTATTGTATGAATACTCGTCATTCTTCAATTTATAGATTTGCCCCATGCCGCCAAATACGAATAATAATACAACTACCATTATCCGATGAAGAAGAATGTCGAATATTGTAAGGGATAGCTAAACGAATTAATGCACTTCTGGCGCTGTAAACTGCTTCTAATGATGATCGACTGCCTAGATCCTTTAGGTTCTTGCAATATCCAAGTAATGTAATATAATCTACTGAAAAGACGATAAAAGCGGAGGACTAAACATGCAACCTGTATTCGAAACTGAAAGATTACGATTACGACCGTTTCAATTAACAGATGCCCGCACTGTGCAGGAATTAGCCGGTGATATTGCGGTGGCGAGAACAACCTTATCTATCCCCCATCCTTACACGCTCGAAGCGGCAGAGCAGTGGCTGAACGCGTGCATTGGCAGAAAAGATGAGGGTGACGGTTATCCTTGGGCGATGGTAGCTAAGGACAGCAACCAGCTGATCGGCTGCATGAGCCTCCATATTACCCGGCCGCATAATCACGGAGAGCTTGGCTACTGGATCGGACAACCTTACTGGGGACATGGGTATGCTTCTGAAGCGGCACAGCGCCTGGTCCGGTACGGATTCGAGGAACTGCATTTAAATAAAATCTGGTCAGCGGCATTGTCCAAAAACCAGGCTTCCTGGAACGTAATGAAAAAAACCGGCATGGTGCTCGAAGGGGAATTTAAACAACACATCCTTAAATGGGGCCAATACGAGGATGTCGTCTTTTACGGAATGACCAAAGGAGATTATGAGCAGTTGAGCAAGCAAACAGTCTAACGGGGAGCGGATGATTAATGAATAAAAGGCAGTACGGCAGTACAGGGAAATCCGTATCCGAGATCGGCTTCGGTGCATGGCAGCTCGGCAACAGTCAGGATTGGGAGGCGATGTCTGAGACTGCAGCCATTGAGCTGGTCCATGAGGCGCTTGAGCGGGGGATGAACTTTTTTGACACCGCTCCCAATTATGGCCTGGGTACAAGCGAAGAGCTGCTCGGTAAAGCCCTGGCCGGTAAACGCAGCAGCGCTGTCTTAAACACGAAATTCGGCCATGCGGTGGACGGCCGTACGAATTATAATGCAGATCAGATTATCCGGTCCGTTGAAGGCAGCCTGAAGCGTCTGCAGACCGACTATGTGGATTCCGTGCTGATTCATAATCCGCCGTTCGAGATACTGGACGGAAAATACGGGCACTATGAAGAACTGGAAAAACTCAAGGCTGCCGGTAAAATCCTTACTTACGGCGTTTCGGTCGATTCTGCCCCGGAGATGCTGGAGGTCATCAAACATACCAACATCGGCGTAATGGAAGTCATGTTTAATATTTTTTATCAGGAAACGGCCGAAGCCTTCAAGCTTGCCCAGGAGAACAATATCGCCCTTATCATCAAAGTCCCGCTGGATTCCGGCTGGCTCTCCGGCAAATACAACAGTCAGAGCACTTTTTCGGGAGTCCGCAGCCGCTGGTCACCGGAAATTATCCGCAAGCGGGCAGCCCTGCTGGAGCAGATCCAGTTCATCACCAATGAAGAGACAACAATGACGATGGCGGCGCTGAGATTCATTCTTGCCTACCCGGAAGTGACGACCGTAATCCCAGGGGTCAGAAACAGCGCTCAACTGGCCGAGAATATCGCAGCAAGTGATGGGGCGATGCCTAAGGAGCAGGTGAAGAAACTGCAAGGGCTGTGGGAGCAGGAGATCCGGGGGCTGGAGCTGGGCTGGTGAAGGGGTTCACTCACTCTCACCCAGCCGCACATAATAGGTCTTATACCCTCCATCGCCTATCTCCAGGCAGTTCATCTGCTCGCCGTAGGCGCAGCCGCCGTCAATGCCGATCTTATCACCAAGCGGGCTGAACCAGATGCCGGGATTATCCTGGAATTCAAAGGTTGAGGTGTGGCCGAACACTACTGTTTTGGAAGTATTCCGTACCGGATGATTGTAGAACGGTTCTCTGATCCAGATAAAATCATAATCCTTCTGCGTCTTCCAGTCCGCCAGTGCCGGGTCAATTCCCGCGTGTACAAACAGGTGGTCCTCCGTCTCATAATAGAGCGGCAATGCGCTCAGGAAATCTAAGTGGTGCCTGTAATCCTGCCTGATCCAATGTTTAATCCTGATGTATTCTTCCCAGCCCAGATCCTTCTGCACAAAATCTGCGTTGGCTGAAGCGTAGCTCATGAGAGTATGAAATCCGCCGTTATTCAGCCAGTGAATATCCAGTTTATCTTCATCATCGCTGAGCAGCGCGTCACAGGCCATTTTGTCATGATTGCCCTTCAGCACAACAGCGCCACATTCCGCTTGGAGGGACATGACCTGCTCTACAATTGCTTTGCTGTTTGGTCCCCGATCCACATAATCGCCGATGAGTATGAGTTTGTCCTGATCCGGAATATAGTTCACTTTGCGCAAAAGCGCGTTGAATTCCCGGTAACATCCGTGGATGTCACTGATCACTAAAGTTCTGATGGTTGTCCCCTCCCTGACCGTTCATCACTGTGTATCAGAACCTATATTATATCACTTGAAATTACAATCTGACCGGCATTCGTGCTGAGCTGTCCCAGCGCCAGGGTACAGAGTGTCCCTCCAGATGCAGCCCGCCGTACCACACATCAAGGCCTTGAACCGCCACCCGGTCCGCTGCTCCATCCAGTATCTGCTCGCCAAGTGCAGTCATTGTCACCTTTCGGTTCAGAAAATCCGGGACCCGGCGAAAATCGAAATGGTCTACAGCTTCCGCACCATCGATCATCAACAGCGGCTGTGTCCCTTGCACCAATCCCCGGAGATACAGCCAGTATTCGAGATCGCCCATGCCAAGCACATGCAGCGAGTCGGTTACTTGCCGGAATAGCTTCAATGGAGTATCTGCTCCCCCGCGCACAGCTTCAAGCGTCGTTTGTTCTACGATTCCAAGGCCATTGTCTACAGAAGGCAGACGTGACAAGTGAGCCTGAAACGCAGCATAGGCAAGAGGCAGCGCAGACGACTCCAGTTCTTGTCTCCGAAGCGCAAGCAGATTAGCCATCTGCATCGGATCGGGACTTGCATAGGCCTGCCACAGTTCACTGCCCAGTTCCACTTCCTTCTGCCCGATGCTCCGCCAGGTCCCGGACAAGGTCTTCAGCTGATCCGAAGTCAGCTGGCCCAGACCATGAAACAGCTCAATGCCGGGAAACTCCCCGATGCAGAGCAGACTAAGCCTGGTGCTGCCCAGCTTTTGCCCCTTGATATAGTGCAGCAGGTAAGCCAGCATGCTCTGATCAAACAAATCATGCTCGAACCACAGCACCACTTCATCATAGCGGTTAACCTCCCGCAGCTTCTCTTCCTGCTCCGCACAGCCTGCCAGATATTCCGCTGCCGGAATGCCCATCGACTGTTCGAGCGATCGTGCGCGCATCATACGCTCCACCTCACCGGCAGGGTTCACAAAATTCGGCCCCGCCGAATATACTTCTCTCCACACCAACACTTCCCCCGAAACGATGCCCTGTTTCAGCATATTGCCGACGGAATCCCCATTTACGATATGCAGCATATTCCTGCCTCCTTCATATAGGTTGTTGAACATGGAAGCAAGGTCGATGACAGGGAGTGCGCCTCTCAGCTTACGCCGTCCGTCAAACAGCCGTTTTTTCAGCACTGACACCGGAATGTTCAGATAATCGGAGATTTCCTGCAGCGAATAGCCGTAGAAATAGAACAATTGCAGCGGCACCCGCAGCTTATCGCTTAAGCTTGACACCGACTGCTGCAGCACCTGTGCACCTTCCCTCCGCTCAGCGATATCTGCAACACCCGTAGACTCCTGAGAAATGTGCATGGCATCCGCCAAGGGAAGCATAGCCTGCCGCTTCCGCCGCAGCAGCCGCTGGCATTGTCTCACGACTATCGTCTTAAACCAGCCAGGAAATGCAGAGGGCTGCTGCAGCTTACCAATATTGATATAAGCTTCGATGAACGCCTCCTGCACAGCATCTTCCGCCAGATGGACATCCCTCAGCATGTCATAGGACACCGCAAACGCCATCCCGCGGAAATGCGCCATCAGCTGTTCAAACGCCTCCGTATCCCCTTTTTGTACTTCCTCAACCAGCCGCGTTACCATCCCGGACCTCTTTTCACATGTTCTTAATCATAAGTGCCCTCTCGGGAGTGAAAGGTTACAAACTGTTCGAACCATTCCGTGATTAAAAATAAAACCCCGGGGAACATCCCCAGAGTCATGATATCTATAGTGTACTGTTAATCATTAGACATTCCAATACTATTGATTCTCTACGCCGAAAATCCTCTTCAAATCGAATACTTTTTTCCGCTTAATGCTGCATTTGAAAATCTGTTCCGGCAGCCGTTGTTCCCACTCAAACACCTGTTGCACAATCCAATAACTCGAAATTACCCGTTCTGAGCCGTTACCGGATTAACCGCAAAGATGGAATGAATGTTGCCTTCCGGATCTGCGAAGAAACCTGTGGTGTGCCCCCAGGACATTGACTTTGGAGCTGTAATTTCAGTTGCCCCTTTTGAAACAACCTCTGCATACATCGTGTGGACAGCGTCGGGAGAATCACATTCGAAATTAAATTCGAAGGCTTGCCCCTTGCGCTCTTCTAAGTAGGTATGGTGGTCATGCGTGTTTTCCGCCATTAATGCTGTTGAACATATCGCAAGACGAATACCGCTGTTCACAAATTCAGCATAATGGTTCTCTTCAATGACTGTCTCAAATCCCAAAACATCACGATAAAAGCTAGCCAATTTAGCTACATCCTGCGCCAAAACCGTAAGTCCCTCTAATTTCAATCTCATGGGTTGAATTCCACCTTTCTTAATTCGGTTTACCTGGATAAAAATCGAAACACTAGAAGGACACGTCCATAATCCATCTTTGCCAAAATGATCCAATCAACTTATACTAATGACTAGAATAAATTGTAAAGGAGAATAAAAATTGGCGCAACCGGTTTATGGTAAAAAGTCCACTCCATTAAGGTATGATGAAGCTCTTCCCTTCTCGCTCTGGGTGCTGATTATCGGGTTCTTACTTTTCTTAGTATGGGCTCCGTTTCAGGTAGGGCTATTTAATGGTCAACAGGCTGATTTTGAAAAACCAATTTATATTTCTACGGTAACCGGCAGTCTTATGCTTATCGTCTGGGCTGTGGTCTACTACAAAAAATTCAGATTTGAGGATCAGCGGGATCTTGTTGCTCTATGTGTGCTACTGCTTCCGCTGACGTACTTTTTATCCCTTTTTACCGCTGCCTCTCACTATATGGCAGTCAATATGCTGCTTATTCAAAGTATGTATGCTGCACTTTTTATTGTAACCCTCTATCTTCTCCGGCAAAAACTCGCGAATCAGATCATTCAATTCACCGTACTAACATTAGCTTACCTAATCGTCTGGTTCGGTCTGCTAAACTGGCTGGGAGCTTGGAATGTAGCCGGAGGGGCTGTTGGCTGGTTCTCTAATACTGTCCGTGCCGGTAAGTATCTTGACGCAGTCATGACCGATTCGAACGGTCTACGTCTGACCTCCATATTTCAATACGCAAATACGTATGCCGCTTTCCTGATGGCCTTTCTGTTTACAGCTGTGTATGCTTTGGTCCGGTCCAAAAAGTGGTATGGCATGCTAATACACAGTTTTATGCTGGTACCGATTATGATTTCACTGCTTCTGACACTATCACGGGGCGGTCTGGTCATGATGCCGGTAGTTTTTGTCCTGCTGCTTCTCTTTCAGAAGCCTTCGCGGCAAATCTTCTGGATCATCCACCTAATCATCGCTGCCGCTGCGTCACTGGCTGTGATCAGCAAAATAACATCTATCGGCAAACATTTGGCGGCAGTATCTGATCCTTCTGCTGCTGTAGAGGGCTGGAGCTGGCTTCTTATTGCTTGTATTGTAACCTCAACAGCCTGCTGGTCCGTACAACGCTTCATTGCTGCGGGTTTAGAAAAGCGCTTGGAAAACAGGACTACCCGAAAGTTCGCTAATCTGTGGCTTCCGGTCGGAGCAACGGTATTGGTGGCTGCTGCTGCATGGCTGCTCATTGGAACAAGCGCACGAAGTATTTTGCCGGCCAATATTGAAACCCGTTTAGAAAATATTAACTTCAAACAGCATAGTGTGCTGGAACGTATGACTTTTTACCGGGATGCTTTTAAAGTAGCGAAGGACTATCCTGTTCTTGGTGCAGGTGGCGGCGGGTGGGCTGCCTTGTATGAGAAATACCAGAACAATCCGTATGTAAGCCGTCAGGCGCACAATTTCTTTTTGCAATACTTAATTGAAGTCGGCATTCTGGGGTTTATCTTGTTCATGGGCTTTATCCTGTATGTGTTCTACAAATATATCAGGGGATATATAAAGCTGAAGAGGACAGATGAATTTGAGAACGGATTCTTCTATTTAATCATCGCATTGTCCATTCTATTACATAGTATCCTGGACTTTAACCTTAGTTATGTGTTCATGGGAATGCTTGTATTTATCAGTCTTGCCGGGATGACGGCTGCCATGGAAGCTAAACCTCTTGAAGGCAACTGGAAATCAGCCGGACTGCGCTACGGTTATCTGGGTGTGACCACTATGGCAGCGCTGGCCATACTCATCGTATCGATACGCAATATCACTTCCACTAACGATCTAGCTGATGCAAAGGCTATTGCACAGTACAGTAAATCCTACGAAGAGATTAAAGCTCCGCTTATGAGGGCATTAAAAAACCGTCCGGCTCACCCTGAGACAATTATGATGTTAGCAGCACTTGATAATCAGGTGTATAGACAGACCAAAGATGAGCAATATGCCAACGAATCTTTATCCTTACTACAGCGCGGCCTCAAAGATGAGCCATACAATAAACAGCTATTGAAGCTCCAGACTGCTATCTATGATTCGTTAGATAAACGTGAGGAGGCCTATGCCGTATACCTCGATAATCAGGATAAGTATATATGGGATATTGAATGGTATGAGCAGCTCATTACACGGGCAACCCGTCTCGGCATCCAAGCCTATCTCCAGCAGAACGAGACTAAGAAGCAGGAGTACTTCCATACCAGCCTATCCGCTTACCAGCACGTGGTGGATGGGGTCGAATATTTACAAACACTGCCTTCGGGACAGCTACAGGGCCGGCCTTTCTCGGTCACACCGTTGATTGCCCTTAGTGCAGGTAAAGTAAATCAGGTTACAGGACAGGCAGAGACCGCCGCGTCCATCATCCAAACAGGATTCATAGATAGCTACGCCGCTCTGGCAAGGCGCAATGATCTGTGGAGTACAGAATGGTATAGTGATGTGATAGTTCTCGCTTACGGGCTGGGTCAACCCTCGTATTCGGAATGGTTAAATATCTTAAGCACTCAAGGATTGGATAATGCACATGTTGCAGCAAACGCCAAGGCAAACTTCAGCATAGGTATTGAAGCTTATAGCCAAGTTATGAGTGGTACAAGCAATCCCGCCACTCCTCTTACTCCCGCAACAAATTTAGCCGTTGGAAAAATGAAAATTCTCACCGGAGATGTTGTGTCTGCAGTTACCCTATTAAAAGGCGGGCTAAGCGAAGATTATTCGGATCCCGTCAACCGGGAAATCGCGCGCTGGTATTTAGCCGGTTTGAAAAAGGTAAATAGTCCGCTGGATCAGGATGTGTATAACAAGCTAATCGCCGCCGATGCGCAGGAAGCAGCCATGATCGATCAAGTTGCTGGAATGCCACCGTTATCGTAAGGAGTATTAGAGAGTCTTAAGAGCCCGGTGCAGAGTCATTTTGCACCGGGCTTTTTGGGTCTGTCAATAATTTTGTGTAAACTCTTTTAAGCACAGATTCCCCCGAGGGGGAAGTCGCGAATCTAACGCAAGTGTTGACCGACCCGGTCTGGGAAAAATACCGAAAGCTGGAGCAGCATTTGGCCCCAGTTTTGGACACGTCCAGTCCATTTTCGAGTGACATCGACGGTGGCCAGATAGAGCATTTTTAGCAGAGCTTCATCGGTAGGAAAGATGCTCTTTCCTTTGGTTACTTTACGAAGCTGACGGTGGTAACTCTCAATCATATTGGTGGTGTAAATCAGTTTACGTATCTCAGGCGGGTACTTGAAAAAAGTAGCAAGTTCGTCCCAATTCGTCCGCCACGAACGGATAATGAGGGGATATTTCGCCCCCCAGACTTCCTCAAAACGGTCGAGTTCAAGCAAGGCACCTTCCTCGGTAGCTGCCTTGTATATAGGCTTTAAGTCGGCGGTCACCTTCTTAATATCCTTGTAAGACACGTACCGTGTAGAGCTGCGGATTTGGTGAATAATACACTTCTGGATTTCAGTTTGGGGATAGCAGGCCGCAATCGCTTGAGAGAACCCGGACAGGTTATCCACGCAGATAATGAGAATGTCCCCCACTCCACGATTCTTGAGTTCATTCAGCACGCTGAGCCAGAACTTGGAGGACTCGTTCTCACCAATCCACATGCCCAGCACGTCTTTGTTTCCGTCCAGATCAATGCCAATGACCATGTAGGCAGCCTTGTTGATAATGGCCCCGTCTTGCTTGACTTTGAAGTGGATCGCATCCAGATAGACAACAGCGTAAACGCCTTGCAGAGGCCGATTCTGCCATTCTTTAATGAGAGGAACAATCTTATTTGTGACATTGGAAATGAGCGTAGGCGACACCTCAATGCCATACATCTGCCCCAGGTGATCCTGAATTTCTCGGGTACTAATCCCTTTGGCGTACAGAGCGATGATTTGCTCTTCGATGCCGGTTACGTTCGACTGATGCTTCTTGACGACAAGTGGCTCAAACTCACCCAGACGGTCACGAGGGATAGCGATTTCCTGTTCCCCGTACTCACTGACAACCGTTTTACGGCTCTTTCCGTTACGGCTGTTTGGCGTGAGCTTCGCCTTCACTTCATGCTTTCCGTAGCCTAAATGAGTGTCCATTTCGGCTTCCAGCATCTCCTGAATCGTCTCCGCAAATAGCTCTTTTAGAGCATTCTGCGCATCCTGTGCGCTTACCAAGTTGTTTTCCTTAATAAATTCCCGTAACTGTTGTTTTGTCCAAAGTCCCATGTGTTCTCCCCAACCTTTCTCTTACTTCCATTTTAATGGGTTTGAGAGTTTACACAATATATTTTACAGACTCGGCTTTTTTTAGCCAAAACTATCATTCTCCGTTCTACTCAGTTTCATCCTAGTCTCAACGCACTTTCAGCCAGATTCATTTGCTCAGGAATCCAGTGGAGAATATAAGCCGTCTGCAACCCCGGGAACTTTTTACGAATGTATGTCAGAAGGGCTGCCTTTTCGATATCTTCAAAAAGGGACTTATTTTGACCTGTTTCATAGTTTTTGCACCAAACAATTTTGCCCCTTCGTGTTTACCGTACGCTAGCTTTTTTTATGTCACTTGTTGGGATACGGCCTAGGCTTTAATGTAGGGTCTCCTTCTCTTTTCCACCACCTGACCTCTGGGCCATAACATATTGTTTTTGCCCAAAAATCTTCTGATCCATGATATCGCATATCATCTTCTTCATCAAAAGGTCTTTCCCAGAATTCATTTAATCTTTCCCAAGCTTCATCATCACTGATACTAAAAAGTCTTTTCATTTCTAACATAATTCCTTCGCAAAACTTTTCGGATTCTTCTGTTGTTACAAAATTAAATTTCTTCATAAAAACCCTCTCTATTTACTCTTCACAATAATTCCTTTAAAACCTTTGAATAACCATATTGACATTCTATCTGAGCGTATCCCTTTTTGCCCGGTTAGTACTTAAATCCAAACCTGTAACTCTCCACTACTTGCTGCGGACTCAGTTGCACTTATTTGCGTCATAATCCACCCTTTGTCGTTCTAACGGACTCCAGTGCGCTTATTTTTGGGAATGCTTTCGAAAAATGCTTACTGGAGTGGAAATAAGTGCACTTCGGTCCGTTAGCCTGGCGAAATACCCTCTATAGCGAAAATAAGAGCTGTCCTGTCCGTTAGCAGTTCCTATTTACCTCACGTATCGATCGGTCAATAATATCGCTAACGTTCTGCTGGATTTATCATACCAAAAATACCCAAAGCAAAAAACCGCCTTCTAAAGGCGGTTTCTGCTGCATTACGATTCCCGTCACTGCACCCGTCACTTTGCATCTTCATTCATACTTAATGGATAACCTAACCCTAACTCTTCACCTCAAACTCACTCACTTCACATCGTCCCCTAAGAAAACCAGCCCGAACCGCTCTCTACTGCGCAATCTGCTCACGAATATTCGCAAGGATCTTCTTCTCCAGCCTCGACACCTGAACCTGCGAGATGCCGAGGCGGGTGGCGACTTCCGACTGGGTCTGGTCGCGGTAGTAACGCAGGTAGACGATCAGACGCTCGCGTTCGGTGAGTGCGCCGATAGCCTCGCTCAGCGCCAGCTTGTCAAACCAGCGCTCCTGCGACTCGTCGGCGATCTGGTCGATCAGGGTGATCGGATCGCCGTCGTTCTCGAACACGGTCTCGTGGATCGAGGTCGGCGGCTTGTTGGCTTCCTGGGCAAACACGATTTCTTCCGGTGTTACACCAAGCGCCTCCGCAACCTCGCCGATGGTCGGCAGGCGGTCCAGCGTCTTGGACATTTCGTCCTTCATCTTGCGCACCTTGTTGGCCATCTCCTTCAGCGAGCGGCTGACTTTGAGGGTGCCGTCATCGCGCAGGAAACGCTGGATCTCCCCGATGATCATCGGCACCGCATAGGTGGAGAATTTGACCTCATAGCTGAGGTCGAATTTATCAACGGACTTGAGCAGTCCGATACAACCGATTTGGAACAAATCATCAGGCTCATACCCGCGGTTCATAAACCGCTGCACCACCGACCAGACGAGGCGGATGTTGCAGCTTACGAGCGTGTCGCGGGCCAGATTATCTCCGGCCTGACTGAGCGCAATAAGACGTTTGACCTCCGCATCGTCCAAATAGGTCGGCGGAGCTTTTTTTGATTCTGCTTCCATGGCTCCAACCCCTAATTGTATAAAGCTTTTTTCGAGACGATCGTTTTCTTCATTGAAATGGAGGTACCGCGCCCGGGTTCACTGGTCACTTCGAATTCATCCATGAAATTCTCCATAATCGTAAAACCCATGCCCGACCGCTCCAGCTCCGGCTTGGACGTGTACAGCGGCTGCTGTGCCAGCTCCAGGTCCTCAATGCCGTTCCCCTGATCCTCAATGGTCAGGTGCACGGTCTCATTGTCGATCGACGCCGAGATGCTGACAATCCCTTCCGGATTACTGTCATAGCCGTGGATGATACAGTTGGTGACCGCCTCCGAGACAACAGTCTTCAGATCATTCAGTTCTTCCATGGTAGGATCGAGCCGGGAGACGAAGGCCGCTACCACCACACGCGCGAACGATTCGTTCTCCGAGAGGGCGGCAAACTGGACACTCATGAAGTTACCAGCTTCACTCTTTGTCATAACGCAACCTCCAAATCCGAGAGCGCAGAACTCTCGTCGTCATATAGGGACATGATTTTGAACAGGCCCGACATTTCCAGCAGCCGCTTCACAGGGGCGGTGGCATCACAGACTGCCATTTTCCCGCCCTTGCTGCGAATCAGCTTGTACCTCCCAAGAATGACGCCAAGGCCCGAGCTATCCATGAACTGCAGCTCTTTCAGGCTGAGAATCAGATGCTCCACCTGGCCCCGCATAATCGCTTCATCCATCTCCATACGAACATAATCGGCTGCGTGATGATCCAGCTCTCCCGATAAACGGACAACCAGCACACCCCGGTGATGCTCCATCTCCACATGAGAATTCATACTTGCCACTCTCCTCTTCGTTGCTTTCAAAACCGCCCTGTAACTTAGTGCTTTCCCCTACAAGGACAAGGTTTTCTACATGGCAATTGAGGATTCCTGCTCCCCGACAAAACTAGAAGAAAACCCCTAAGAATCAACAGAGGACACAAGGGGAATCTACAAAATGCAAGAAATTAATCAACCGTGAACAGGGATCCCGTCGTGCGTTTGAACAGCTTCCACCAGCCTGCCTTCGGTACAGCTTCACCCGCCTTGAGCTCATATTCTTTAATTACACTCGTACCCTGGTAGACTACCAGCTTACCGATGGTCTGATCTGCGGCGATTGGCGCTTTTACACTATCCGGCAGTACCAGCTCATTGCGGATACCTTCCTGGGTAATTCCCTTTTTGAGCAGCACGCTGTAGGTTTCCTTGGCGGTAATCGGCAGGGTCTTTTTCACACTCTTTTCTATATTCAGCGTACCGATGGTGTCTCCAGCTTTATAGATCGTGTGCATTTTATATTGTGAAAAGAGATAATCGAACATGCCCGACACTTCACTGTTGCGTGTCTTCGTGTTCGGTTCGCCCAGCACTACGGCAACGGCGCGAAGTCCGTCTCTGGCTGCAGTTGCCGAGAGGCAGAACTTGGCTTCCGACGTATAGCCGGTTTTTAGGCCGTCTGCTCCCGTATAAAAGCGAACCAGCTTGTTCGTATTAACCAGCCAGAACGGTTTGGCCGAATCCTTGCGCAGATAGTCCTGATAGGAACCGGTATATTTAATAATCCGTTCATGCTTAAGCAACTCCCTGCTGATGACGGCAATGTCATGGGCCGAGGAATAATGATTCGCAGCCGGCAGGCCGTTACAGTTGGCAAAATGCGTATCCTTCAGGCCAAGCGCCTCCGCTTTACTGTTCATCATATCGACAAAGGCGCTCTCTGAGCCGGCGATTTTCTCCGCCATTGCAACAGAGGCATCATTGCCGGAAGCCATAGCGATGCCTTTCAGC
Source organism: Paenibacillus tianjinensis (assembly GCF_017086365.1). Lineage (NCBI taxonomy): Bacteria > Bacillati > Bacillota > Bacilli > Caryophanales > Paenibacillaceae > Paenibacillus > Paenibacillus tianjinensis. The sequence goes on from NZ_CP070969.1 coordinate 4,138,512, forward strand.
ATCTCGTCCACCGTCATTTCTTCACCGGGCTCCAGAAAAATCTGCGAACCGCCCATCGATGCAGCATATTCGCTCGTCCGCACTTTGTCGGTTAATTGCAGTCTGCCCTCATCCAGGGCTTCAACGGTCAGCAGCATCGTCATAATTTTGGTAATACTGGCCGGTGGCAGCTTGTCATGGCTGTTCTTCTCATAAATAATGGTTCCGGTGCCCGCATCCATTAGAATGGCGGAACGCGCTCCCGGCGCGAGATCAACAGCAGCAGCGGTATTACCGGTACTTTTAGCCTTTTCCTCCGCAAATGCGCCTGGTGCCGCTCCCAGAACCGAAACAGCCATACATAGCACAAGCATCATATAACGAATTTTTCTCAAAGTGGTTCCCCTCCTGAACATTAACCTTCATTTCACAGGTACTGTATTCCAGTTTGGTCAGAAAGGCAGGAAATTATTCCAATTCACGCAGAAAAAAAGACCTTCCCCGGCATCCTTACGGACACACAGAGAAAGCCCCTCACTTTAACCATCCGGAGTCATTTATCCGGCACTCCTAAACTTCTAAACTCCTAGGCTCCTAACTAGAGCAATTCTCCCGCAAGCATAATTAACTTATCGTCTATATACACGTCAGGCTTCATTACCACAGCATCGATATGTACTCCTGCCGCAAGGATTCCGCCAAAGGTATTATTGCTGCCGAACGCTACATGAATGGTTCCGTAGACCTTCTCGTCTTCGAGCACCACACCTGTAATTCTGGCCTTATTATTCGTTCCAATGCCAAATTCCCCAAGGAAACGTCCATCACCAGTACCCAGCATTTCCAGCAGCTTGTCCCCGCCTTCGCCTTCGGCTGCGGTTAAGCGGCCTTGCTCTACTGTAAGCAGCAGCGGACTGTGCAGCGCACCGATTCCGGCGATGGAACCATCCACCAGAATCCGCCCTGACGCGGTGCCTTCCATCGGAGCAATATACGCTTCGCCGGAAGGCAGATTGCCCGATTCTCCCGGATTAAGATATAAACCCGTGCTCAGCACGCCGTCTCTGCTGTCAATCGAGAAGCTCAGACTCAGCCCGTCCTTCTCCACACGCACCTCACGGCCTCCGGACAGCAGGGCGGCAACCTGTTCAGTCAGCGCTTTGACCTGTGCATAGTCAGCAGTTATTGCCCCATTGCTGAACATATCATCCGTCATGCCAGGCATGGTGGCCACACGGGTTCCCGCTGCTGCTGCCTGCTTGCGGGCAGCCGTATGTGTCATAGAATGTGTCGTAATACAGACCGCCACATCCGCTTTAGCCATAGCTTCGGCGACCGGAGCCGGCGGCTCCTCACCCGATTTTCTTCGCGGCTGCATGATCAGCAGCATCGACTCAGCCCCGAGCCGCTTGCCTGCTTCATAGACGGATTCCGCGAGCTCGCGTTTGTCATCGTCAGCCACAACAGCCAGCAGTTCACCGCCGCTTAGCCCCAGACAATCCTTCAATACATTCATGCTGGTTAGTATCCTTGATTCACTCATGTTAACTTCCTCCCAATTACACCATTTCCGCTATCTATTCACCGGTTTAGACGGTGTGACAGCACGGCAGGCACTCCAGCAGAGGCCGCCCATTCTCTATGCTGCTCCACTTCACTGTTACAGTCAAGTATTTCACATCCTCTTCGCCGCGGCTCATATTCCATGAAAAGGATAACCCCTGTCCGCTGCAGAATATCTGAATGGACAATCATCACTACAGATCAGGAATGAGGGATAACCTATGAGGATTGAACAACTTCGCCAAGCGATTGCCAGCACAGCCCAAAGCTTAGGTTTTTCAGGAACAGTACTGTTATCCGGCCGTGAAGAGGAGTTGATTCTGGAAGCCTACGGGCATGCGAACATGGCTGATAACCGGCTGAATAAGCCCGACACACGTTTCGGCATCGCCTCTGGCTGCAAGCTGTTCACAGCTATTGCCATCTGCCAGCTTGTGGAACAGGGTAAGCTTTCTTTTGAGAGTAAAGCTCTGGAATTGTTACAAGGAGGCGGACTCGCGTTCCCGCTGTTCAGTCCGGAGATAACCGTGCATCAGCTGCTGACACACAGCTCGGGCATCGGGGATTATTTTGACGAAGAGACAATGGATGATTTCGCAGAATTGTGGAAGGCCGTACCGATGTATACGCTCAGGCGTCTTGAGGATTTCCTGCCGATGTTCCAGAACCTGCCGATGAAATTCAACCCCGGTGACAGATTTCACTATAACAACGCGGGTTATATCATGCTCGGTCTGCTCGTTGAGGCAGCAAGCGGGATGGCTTTCTCGGATTATGTGGAGCAGCATATTTTCCTGCCTTGCGGCATGCAGCATTCCGGTTATTTTGCGCTGGATAATCTGCCGGCCAATACGGCCATGGGATATATAGAACAGGAAGATGGAAGCTTAATCACCAATATCTACTCCATACCGGTAAAAGGGGGCGCAGACGGAGGAGCATTCATTACTGCAACAGACATGCAGCTATTTTGGGACGGCCTCTTCAACCATCGGCTGCTTAATGAGGAAACGACTGCTCTGCTGCTAACGCCGCATATTCATGAAGATCAAGATAACTACTATGGCTATGGCGTGTGGATTACCAAGCTGAATGGCGAAGTGTACAAATACCATGTGATGGGTTTCGATCCCGGTGTCTCCTTCCGCTCGGCGTTCTATCCTGCAAGCGGTGTAACCTTCGCCGCCCTCTGCAACCGGAGCAAGGGAGCTTACCAGATAATGCGGACGGTGGAGGACGGTTTAGACGATGTGGACACTCCTGGGGATTAACGGATAGCAAGCATCAGTGAACGTGAAAAAAGCCGTACAGAACAGATTGTTCTATACGGCTTATAATTTAAGTGGAAATGTTGGCTGTACTTCCCGCAATTTCCGTACCACTGAGTGACTAGCGGGAATACCTCCACTTAACTGCCAGGAAAAGCACCTCTTTATCCAAAGGTGGTTTATTAGATGGAGAATTTTCCACATTGTGCTACTTAGTACCGGGTTACGCCATCCTTCGTTACAAGCGCGAATACCAGCGGCTGCGGCGGAACCGGCTGAGCGGAAATGCGGTAAGCTTCCAGCACCTTGGCTTCTGCTTCCTGCACCTTGCTCTCGCTGGCATCGTTCACATGCAGTACGGCAACCGTATCGCCTGCGGCAACGGCATCGCCGACCTTCAGCGACAGCTGGATGCCAACACCCAGATCAATCAGCGATTCCTTGGTCTCACGACCTGCTCCAAGCAGCATGGCAGCCACGCCGATTTCCTCGGCCTGGATGCTCTCCACATAACCTGCGGACGCTGCCTTGACTTGGGTGAAGCGGCTGGCTGACGGCAGCGTGTCTGGTGCCTCGACCTGTGTAACATCGCCGCCCTGTGCAGCCACCATCTGTTTGAACTTATCATAAGCGCTGCCGTCCTCGATATGGGACATCAGGATCGTCCGCGCTTCGGCTTCATCCTTCGCTTTGCCGCCGAGAACCAGCATCTGGCTGCCCAGAATGAGGCAGACCTCCTGCAGATCCTTTGGCCCGTGGCCTTTCAAGGTCTCGATGCCTTCCTTGACCTCGAGCGCATTGCCGATGCCGAAGCCCAGCGGCTGGTCCATATCACTGATGACGGCAACCGTGTTGCGGCCCAGATGCGTACCGATATCAACCATGGCCTGTGCCAGGGCGATGGAATCGTCGAGCGTCTTCATGAACGCACCGCTGCCGGTTTTGACATCGAGTACGATGGCATCTGCACCAGCGGCGATTTTCTTGCTCATGACGGAGCTGGCAATCAGCGGAATGGATTCCACGGTAGCAGTCACGTCACGCAGCGCATACAGCTTCTTGTCGGCAGGGGTAATGTTGCCGGATTGCCCGATAACGGCGGCGCCAATTTCGCCGACCTGGGCGAAGAACTGCTCCCGGCCCATCTCCACCGAGAAGCCGCTGATCGACTCCAGCTTGTCGAGTGTGCCGCCAGTATGTCCCAGCCCGCGGCCGGACATTTTGGCGACCGGAACTCCGGCGGAAGCCACCAGCGGTGCAAGCACCACCGTAGTTTTATCCAAGACAACGGGTAAAGACATAAAGGAAACCTCAATATCTTCCGTCTCTTTTTTTGTGTTTTGGAGGAGATCGAGGTCAAACTTAAAGTAGGTTTGCACGTTCCCATCTGCATCTATAACGATCTTATCAATAATTCCATCTATTAGACTCTTCTTTAAATAAAAGGGTGCTATATCGATTGATTTAGAAAAGTCTTTAAGTTGTTCAAGTATATAATCTGTTGTAGTTTCCTTCTCACTCTGTACTTCTATATTTTCAAGCAATGAGGATTTCAATAGTTTTGCGTTGTTTAGTTTTTTCAATATCTCTACCTGATCATCCTGATACCCCTGTTTGAGCAAATCGTAATTCAAATCATCTTCATCAAGTTCTAAGAGTAATCTTCTAATCGCAGTGTAATCCTTTGTATATCTATCTAATTTTTTTTCAATTTCTTTTAGATCATTTTCATACTGCTCATCTTTATCGTTTAACTGTCTTAAGACATCGCCCGATAACTCAGAGAAGTCTATTTTTGAAAGATAAATTTTTAGTTTATTAATAATATACTCTTCTAAAATCTCTTTTTTAAATGTAGTTCCTCCGCAACCATCAAATGTATGATTGTGATTACTTGAGCATAAATAATATAAATACTGTTTTCCATTGCTTCTGGTTGAATTTCTAGTAGCAAATTTACTTCCGCATTTTGAGCAATATAATATACCGGAAAGAAGAAAACTTGTTGTGTAGTGTCGAGGAGCTTTTATCTTTTCTTTTCTTTCATCTCTTAGCTTATATATCATCTTTTGTTTTACGTCAGTCCGTATTGCTTCATGTTCACCTTTCTCAACTATAACCTTATCCTTTAAATCGTCACCTTTTAATAGCTTTCTATCTCCATCTTTACTATATTGAATTACCCCTGTGTAAAACGCATTGAAGAGAATTGTTTGAACAACATCTTCTGTCCACTTATCAATAGATTTTTTTGTCTGTTTTCTTTTCTTGACTGCACCGCCAGGACGCAATCCAAGATTTTGTACTTTGTTTCCATTCAACCATTTAACAATAGAATACACTCCGTAACCAGAAAGATATAAATCCTCTATCTCATTAATTATTTTTACTTCGTCTGGAACCACTAATACTTTTTTATTATTTCTGATATATCCAAACGGAAGATTCCCTCCAACAGCCTCACCTCTTTTTGCTTTGTCTTGCATTACATCGGTAACACGCATCGATATTTGCGCTGACTCTATTTCGTCTAGAGATGCTCTTATATTCTCCATCATTTTTCCATATGGATCGTTTAAGGAAGATTGCATTTCTCCCGTAGCAGAATAGATCAACTCACAGTTTGCCTGTTCTAGCATTCCTCGAATCGCTAATGAATCCTCTATCTTTCTTGCTAATCTATCTCTTCTATAAACTATTAATTTATTGAAAAGACCTGCCTTAGCATCATTAAGACATTCTAACAATATTGTTCGATCTTTTAACCTAGTTTTAGATGCCGAAACTGCTGGCTCCGCATAAATTTTAAATAGTATGCCATTATTATCTTCGATAATTTTTTTACCTAAGTTCTCTTGCATAGGTATTGAATCGCCATTATCTGCCTGTTTATCTGTTGAAACGCGAATATATATAGCATAAACAGGCTTGTCCATAAATAATTCCTGTTTCACCTTTTTTACTTGAGGTGACATTTACATACCTCCTACTTTTATGTTCTTAGAGTCTATTTATTATGTTCTTTAATTTTATAGCATCTATGTATTATTGTCCATTTTTCGAAGTAGATTGTTGTATGTAATTTGCGAATATTTTTACTAATATGTCTTTTGCGTTGTCTACCATTTCTTTTTCATCTGCTGAGTCATTTATATAGAAAGCATCATAATTCGTGATTATCGTTTTCTTCGGGATAAATATCCATCCTTTCAAGTAGAGCCTTTCAGAAACCAAATAAGTTCCCAAAAGGCTCTTTCGTTTATTATTTTTATCCTTTATTTACTTCATTTTTCTTAATTGTTTTCTTCTTAGTAGGAGTCTTCTTCAATTCAACCTTATTCCACTCAATCAACTTATTTTTAATCAAATATGTAAGTGCTACAGCAAACGAATCTGACTCGTCTTCATTGTTAAAAGTGACATCGGGATAAACTTTTTTGATGGTATCTTGAACATATTTTTTAGTTGCATCTCCACGACAAATCTCTAATTTCACCGTCTTCGGAGGATAGTATATTTGTTCAAATTGATGAAACAACTTATTCACAACGCCATGCACCTTGTAAATAACTGCGGTAGAAGTAGGAAATCGGTTAAAAGCTCTTTCGATTGCCACTATTGATGGAGGAAAGTTTTCGGTTATTTCTATAAAACAGTCTTCAATGTGTTTTAGTTTTTGTCCATGTGTTGCAGATTTTTTAAAATGAGATGTTGATATGTGTGTTATAAATTCTGGTTTATTTTTATCCATATTCCATACAGTGATCCCTGTGCGCTCCATTGATAAATCTAATCCATACAGATATTTAGTAATATTTATTCAACTCCGCTTCTATTAACTCCCTATATTTTTTAAAATCTTTGTAGTGAATTATTAGCAAATTGATATGTTTATCGTTACAATATTTTATTTTTATTTCATCATTTTCTTGTTGTTTGAGCAACTTGTTAATTCCTCCAAACAGATCGACGGGTTTGTAATGTTGTTCTCCATTGTATTCAATAAGAAAAAGCAGATTTTCATCTCTATTAAATATTGCAAAATCAAACGGCAATTCTCTTAAATTAACACAGTCTGAAAACCTGTATTGTCTTATGAATTTAATATTTTCATTCCTTAAATATCTGGCTATTTCCTCTTCTTTTTTTGATTGCCCATTGTAAAAACACTCTTTACATCGGACAGATCGTTGCAGAAAATCTCTTGGCGTGTAATCATTTGTCATACCGCATTTATGATGCTTTATACATATTTTTGTTTTTAAATTTATAAATTTCCCTAAGACTTCATATTCATCTCCCACTAATTGATACACTTCTTCAATAAATTCAGCATGAGTCCTTTTATAATTACCAAAACATTTTGGGCAGTTTGATCTTAAACTAAAAAAATTATAGTAGTTAGGATTCCACGTGTATCCACAACATAAATGCGTAACTACAATTTTCTTTTTTTGTAAATTAATATCGCCCAATTTGTAGTCCTTTAGTTTTAATTCTACAAATCTATTAACGACATCTTCTTCTGTTAAAGGGATAAGCTTATTACATTTTATGCATTCTGACCCACTATGAACAAAGTGAGACGGTGTTATTTTATAAACATAGCCGCACGGTTTATGTTTTATGAGTACTTTTGTAGATGAATTTATATATTCTCCAATCACTTCGTATTCATTATTTCTCATTTCTTTAACAATTTCACAAAACTTTTCCAGTCCTATCTTCCTATCGTTGCGAGAGCAATACTCGCAGCACAGACCTCTTGATTGCAACAAGCGACTAGGCCATATTAAAAATTCTCTTCCGCACCGTATATGGCGAACTTTAATTTTTTGCTTTGACCCTTGATACAGACTCATAATAATAAATGATTTTGGTCTTAAAATTTCCACTTCCTTAACAAATTGATCATGAGATTTTGTTTGTTTGGCTGTTACAGTCTTACGAGAACAAGGTGGACATCTTTGACCAATACGAAAATTATTAATTTGCATCGAAAATTCATTACCGCATTTTTTGTGTAAAATATTTACCTTGATTTTTTTATTTACATATTCTCCAACCAGTTCATATTCTCCAAAAGATAGGTTGTTAATTTCTTCAGATATTTCTTGCGTAGTCTTCTTCTTATTGTTCATATTATAGATATTCACTCATAACAAACCACGCATAGTATTAATCCGTTCATCTAACGCCTTAACTTCCTTCTCCAACAATTCCTCAAATCTACCTTCAACAATAAATCCATCTCTATGATAATCATTCAATTTGTTGATCATATGTATTTTTAATTCTTCTACCAATGCTAAATTATATCCAACTAAATTCAAGCAATCACTCTCCTATATATGTTTATTCCTATTCATTCTCCATTTACAATCTCGTCCAAAGTTACAACTCGTGCTTGCACAGCATTTTTGATACATTGACAGTCATCATGCACACACATTCCATAAATATCTAGGATTTCACCTTCAGCAACATCACTCAGATTTACTTCCTCACCACATCCCGCACATGTAGAATAGCTACTCACCTCCTTATCCTGTAGATCAGGGAAGAATTTATTAGCATAGGATGAGTTATGATAATCAAGTTCATTATTGTTATTATATTTATTCATATTCTTCATTTTCTTTCGTTTCTAAGAGATGAATCAATGATTCCTTGAGTAGTAGTTCATAGTATTCGTCTGAGATTGAACGACTAAGTAGATTTTCAATTGATGATTTGGATAGTTTGGCGGGATTATCATTTTGCTGTGCTTGCGGATTCATTTTTCTTGGTCTCCTTTTGAATATACTTTGTGTAACCAGTGATCCATACATCGGTTTGATCAGTAGGTTTGAAGCCTCCCGCGCCGTCAGGCACTTGCCTTTGTTTCTTTTGGTGACTTGTAATCTCGATCATGTCGCCTTTTTTAATAACAAGATTCTTATCTTTATTATTAAAAGTCTTCTTATCCATTTTAAAATTATATTCTTCACCTGTTTTGAGGCGATACAGTTTTAACTTTGGACTATATTTTGTGTCTAGGTCGGTTACAACGCACCAGTTGGATTCTACGTTGGGATAAGTTGTAGTTATATATCCCGTCACTTCAGATTCAAACATTACAACTTCATTCGGCAAGAGTTCTGGATAATCATCAGATGAACGAATATTATTCTCTGCTAATCTCAATTCTTCTAACCGTTTAAATTTTGTTTTTTCAACATACGTCTTTTTGTACTGTGCTTTGCCACTTGAGAATTCGTTATAGATGGCGAGTAGCAATCCACAAGACCCGTATTTTGAAAAGAAGTTTAGCCTAATTAGGATATCGAGTTGACGAGTATTTACCGATGTGTTCTCTGAAATATCAACCAATAAATCAATAAAGTATTCATATGTATTCCCACTTAGCAACAACAATTCTTCGGCTATTTTGGCATTGAGGAATTTAATAGATTCAAGCCCTTTGTATATCGTTCTATCTTCTTCGTTATAAGAATATGCTGCATTTGATTTACCAAATGTGATAGGCGATATCTTAATATCTCTTGTCTTAGCGTAATTAATAATTTGACCAGTCTTATCAATGTCATCTTTATTGATATTAAGCATGACAGTTAAGAATGCTAAAGGATAATAATATCTTAGATAACCATTTCCATATCCTATGTGTGAGTATGGGTTGGAATGATTGTCGGAAAATCCATAAAATTGTGCCGAATCAATAACTTGTAAAAATGGTTCTAAAACTGATACAGCAACTTCCTCTGTTTCGTCGTAATCTCTAATCATTTTATTTACGAAACGCTTTCTAATCTCAGGAAGGAACTTCTCAGTACCTTCTTTTTTCGAGAGACCGCGACGAACAGAATCGCTTTCAGCCATTGAAAAATCGCAAAATTCAACTAGAAAGTTCATGATTTGTTCTTGGTATACTAGATAACCCATTGTATTTTTCAGAAAATTATTAAGCGCTTCATGTCCATGATCTTTAAATATTCCATTAGCTAAGTCTTGACGATATGAATCTCCAGATGGTCTGATTGCCCCGTTACCAATTGAAAATAGTTCAATATAACTAAAGTCAGGGTGTTGCTGCTTTATTTTATGTATTGTTTCTGGACTCAACAAGTCTTTTAGATAGGATTGCGCAGACGAACTTTCCCACTGGAATATTCCAAGCCCAGACTCCCTAATTGAATTCCATACATTCTCGTCATTAACATCCATATTGTCTGGAACCAGTCTCTCTATTCCCGCTAACTTACACGCTTCGTTAATGATTTCATTGTTATCTAGGCCAAGAATATCGAGTTTGACATAATTAAGGCCATCGAGTTCCTTCATATTGATCTGACTGACTGGATACTTACTCTCCTTTGTGTAACATAGACCGATATTATCCTCAAGTCCTATGGGCGAAACCACATATCCAGATGGATGAGAACCAATGCTAACGATTACTCCTTGAACCAAGTCAACGAACTTAAATAGTTCGGGGTATTTTTCTCTGTATTTTGAATCAATATCGTCTTTTCTTTCATTGTTTTTGAACACTGCTTTTGCAATCTCATCGACAACAGATAAATCCATATTTAATGCTCTGCCTACTTCTCTTATAGCTCCCTTTAGTGCTACAGTATTGAAGGTAATAATTTCAGAGAAATGAATCCCCGGAATAGTTGCTACATAATCAATAACATCTTGTCGTTTTGAGGGAGGCCAATCCTGGTCTATATCAGCTAAAGAGATACGTTCGGGATTTAAAAATCGGAAGAAATTTAGCTTATGTTTTATGCTATCCATCTCAGTAATTTTTAGCAGATATGCAATTAGACTCCCATTTACCGAACCGCGACCATACCCTTGATAAATTTCATGTTTATGCGCCCAATCAACCACATCTTTTTGAAGCAACATGTAATCAATTGCTCCGACTTTCTTATATGTATCAAACTCTTCTCTAATTCGTTCAAAATACTTTTGCTTTTTTTCTGGAGGAAACTTGTTTATTCCTCTTTCAACTACTCCAATATTAATTTTTTCTTTAAACACTTTTTCTGAATCGTCGTGCAATTTTGGATACTTTGGAGAAGCATCGAGTTTAAACTCTTCGACCATATCAACGAGTACATTTGTATTATGTATGGCTTCAAGATAAGCACTTCTAGGAATTGCATTCTGATCTTCGAACATCTTAATTATCTCTGGATACGTTTTAAATGTGAGATCGAACGCATCTTCATCTCCATAAGTAGCACCTTTAGCCTTCATTAGTATTGTTCTTGCTTCGGCATGAGACTTATTAAGGGCATGAGTGTCGGTTGCAGCTATAAGTGGAATGCCTGTTGATTTAGAGAGATCGTAAAGATGTTGATTAAAAATTCGTTGTTCGGGATGCATGTGATACTGAATTTCGAAAAACATTCTATGTTTATTCTTTACAAAGAAATCCATCAATTTATTAAACATCTGCTTATTGTCGTTCTTAATCGCTCTCCATAATGGAGATGCAAGGCAAGCAGAAGTCATGATGATATTGTCTGAAGTATTAAACAGATCATCGAACGACAAACGCGGATTATAATATTTATGACCATCTTCTTGGTTGTTAGAGAGAGAGGTTAGTTTGTTTAATTCTTGTACACCTTCCCAATTCCTACTAATCAGCATATAGTGATAATTGTCACGGATTAAACCCTTTTCTTTATCTATGTATTCGGTAAGATATACTTCGTTGGCATGAATATATTTCATACCCTTTTCTTCTAAGTATTGCTTCTTTTTTACCCAGTTAAAGATATTACCATGCTCTGAGAAGCAAATCGTTCTCATCTCTGCTTCTTCTGCTGCTTTAATATATTGTTCAAATTTTGTAACAGAGTCAACACTCATCGATGTGGTCGGATTGGAGTGCATGGAATGTAGGTGGTAAATGGTGTAATTGTCATTCATTTTTATAGTTCACCCCATACTTTTCGAACAGATGCGCCTGTGGCGGATAGTCTGGATAGTAGTATATTTCTGCTCTCAACCTTTTTCTCACGGCGTCCTCAAACAACTTTTTATGACCAAGTTCAATTCTTGTTCCGTTGAAGTTAATAAATGCTCTCCATGATTTTGCATTTTTATTATATGTTACTCCTGTGACACCGCTGACGTTATTTCCTCGCAAGCCAGTATTGATAGAGTTTATAGATTTGTTCACTATTCTTAGGTTGCATCTTCGATTATCTAGTGGATTTCTATTTATATGATCTACTATCTCACCATCTTTTGGGTGCATTAATAATTGATGCATCATGCAATTAATTTCACTCCTTCCATTTCCTGTTGACGGATATCCCCAATTATTCTCCCGCCATTTATGCCTCGACAATAAATCTACATCTTCTAAGTCAACTATTGCCCTACTGGTCTCTTCGTTTTTTGAGTTATACATTATTATTTCTGCATATGTATCAAACTTAATTACTTCATTTGGATCATTAATTGTTCTTTTGAGTATTTTACCGAAATTCCACATATGATCATAATGTCTTCTGCATAGCATTTGATTGGAGCTTCTGTAATAAATAGCTTCTTCCGCCCCACACACTTCACAAATTCTCTCTCTATCCATATGACTTTTATTTATATCTGTAATTAACCCATACAATCTTACTTGCGTATAATGCTTCAGACACAATAATCTTCCTTTAAATTCTCCCTCTACACCGCATTGACGTATTTCTTTGTCGTCGTTACAGATATCACAAATTCTATTATCTCTTCTTCTTGAACGTATGGTGTCGGTCAAAAATCCATTTCTATATATTTGTTGTTTATGCTTATGACATAATAAATTGTACTTATATCTTTCGACGTTTTTAATCCTCGATACTCTATGGTCGTCGCCACATACATCACAGTATAGATTATCTATTTTTAATCACATCCTTTATTAATATATTTATTCTTTATATTTAGATAAAATATTGACTTCATCAAATTAAATCTACTTGATATCTTACCGCGCTTTTCTGAATGGCTGTTATTTCAACTGTATCCATCTTCATTGACTTAGCCATCATTTCGACCTTTTCAAGTCCAGGCCATGTAGTACATGTTTCGAGACATCTCTTTTCTAGATTGTTCGAATCCAAATATAAGATTTCATATTCTGTGTCAAAACTTTCTGAGTCATATATAATCATCATAAAACACCTCTTTCATATGTATATATTTATTCATCTATCTTAGCTAGTTGCATTTGAAAAATAGCCATCAAAGTAAGTACAATAGCACAATCAGAACGTCCTAAAAGAATCAGTAAAATATCAAATGAAGCAACAATCCAAAAATAAAAATGTTTCATAAAAGCCCTCCCTTCTCGCATCATTCCAATTTATATGTATCAAGTAGGCATAGCCTACTCGGTAATAAACTTATTTAGTGCTGCTTCTAATTCATCTTCATCGTCAGTCTCTATCTGATCTAGTTGGACACTTTGGTCAATCGTTACCGCAGCTTCACTGTTATTCTCTTCAACCAATACCTGACTCCCAAGCAATTGCGGAACTCTTCCTTTGTGTCCAAATAAAAACTGTCTTAATGCTTCTCTGAGAATATCGCTCTCATCATAATATGGAGGTAAATTACTAAGAGCCTTCTTGATATCCTCATCTTTTTTTGGTCTCAGCCTAGCCATTACAACTTTTACCCCCATAATCTCACCCCAACATTCTCATAACCTTCAACCTGAGCCAATTGACCAAAAAGCATCTTATTGTTTAGAGTAAGTAGATCATAGATATGATGAGCAGCACCGCCACCAATAAAGTAATGGTCAAAGTTGATATTCAATCCTTCAACCTCATTTTGAATTTGAATGGCTAATGCCTGGAATGCTTTTCTTATTAGTGGTTTGATATTATAACCTTCATATGACCCCGATCTTACATGCTTATCGAGTTCATAGATTGATGGTGATTTACCTACATGGTCAATCAGGTATTTTCTAAGCAACTTGTATGCCTTTTCGACTCCTAATAGGAGACTGGTTGATTCTTTCATGATATCTAATTTATCAAGACCCAATAAATTTAGAGTGTAAAAGCCCAGATCAATAACGAGTATCTTTTTCCTTGCTACATATGTGTTGATGAGCTTACCCTCTTTATCTAAAAGAAAACTCATTGCAATTCCATAACCTTGCGGATATATCTTATATTTATTTATATTGAGTTTTATATCGTTGATTTCTCTGTTTCCTTTTTTAATGTTATATGTACTTTGTTCTGATAGTGAATCCAATAACTTCTCCATATCAGCCATTTGTTTAAAGTAGAACAAGACAGGCAATCCAGTAATCATGTTGAAAGGCTTACTTTTGTTGAGATACCCAAGTGCAGTTTTCAGTAGAACGTCTGAAGTCATTGCTTCACTTTTATTATCTTTAAGGGAAAAGTATTTGATATCGCTAAACTGCTGTGCCAATTCTCCAATAAATAGTTCATCGTTGTATGAGAAATAATTAGATTTGATATTCTGTTCAAACATGGGTTGTGGTTCACCAGTTATTGAAGGCTGAAGATAGACTGTCCGGCCTTTCTTAGCCTTCGTGTAGCTAAATCCTAAATCAACTACACTAAGTTCAGGTGTTACAATTAAAGACATGATATAACCTCCTCATATGCTTAATGCAAAGTAAATCATTTTGATGTACTTGTCATACAAACCTTATAAGTTGATTATATCATCTTTATTTTATAATGTACATATTTTTATTCATTAAATATTATTCCTCATGAAATGGTTCTTTTATCAAGATTAGTGATTCAAAATGTCCAATGAAATCAAGGGTTTTTGAAACATATGTATTAACTTGCTTCGCCAATTATGTATAATTTCTCAGTGTCACTTTTACGACTGTTTTTGTCAAGAGTCGTGGTCAATGTTTTCTCATAGATAATATTAAAATCTTCAGGAGCGTTGTATTCGCTAACTAAGACCACATTCTCTTTTGACATTTCTCTGACCCAATTCCAAAATTTATTATAATCGAAATCCTTACTCGTTCCATATTGTGTTGTTCCTTGATATGGTGGATCGCAGTAGATGAGACAGTTCTTGTAATTTGAAAAATATGTATAGTCTACATTCAAAAATTGCACATCCCCGAGCTTCTCGACTTGCTTCAGGATATTTCTAACTGATTCGTCGTAGTAGTTTCTATATGTATCTATTTTTGTTTTAACGATTCCGGCATAACCGCCAAACCACTTTGCATTATAAGTTGCACAAAATCCAGCTATTGATACAAGTTCTTTACTATATTTATTTTTATTATCTCTAATCTGTTGGTACTGTTCTTTAGTTAACTGTTCTGGCGGCTTCCAGCCTTGCTGCAACTTACTCCACATTTCAATTAGATAATCGTTGTTGTCGGAACCAATTCGATTTTCACATTTAACGTGTTCGATCATGTTGGCTCCACCAACAAATGGCTCTATGTATGTTGATATATTATTTTTACTTATTAAATCATTGATTTTAGGAGCAATGTCCTTTGCCAACCTTGCCTTACTACCCATGTATTTAATAAAAATCTCTCCTTTTATTTTGATAAAACTAACGATTTATTAAATCTATTCTACTGTCTTCGTTCCAATGATAATCACTTAGTTTGCTAAGTTCTTCATAGGTCTTCATATTTTTCTCCTTTATATCTTAATAAAATCTGGATTTTAAAAATCATGCTCCAATCTCATGCAGCAATGATTCTACTGTTCTAATCAAATCATTAGATTCTTCAATTGCATCCTCATTGCCCCAACTACTTTCTGCCATTGCATCAATCCATTCTTTTAAATCGTCTTTTGTTACTTCTAGGAGTCTTAATGCTTCCTGCATTTGCTCGATAATTCCCATATTTATTCTCCTTTTAATAAAATTTATGTTTGATTAAATTATATAATTATGTATATTTACTCATTAATACTTTTATATGTATTTGTCAATTCTTCAAACCACACTTTATCACCAATAGCTAGTGAGAAATCAATCAAATCGCGTAACTCTTCTTGCTTAATTTCTGTTTTATCATCATGATATACTCTAGCCACAATATCAATCAACTCCATAACTTCCGCATTGCCCATTGTTGTTTTTAATGTGATATCGTCTTTAACTTTAAAATCAAACTCAACCCTAACCATTTCAGGGAACACTCTTGCGATGCAATCACCAAGTTTTTGATACGTAATATATCTTACTGATGGATACCCGTAGTAATCACGCACGGTATATTTAAGAATACCTTCATCGATATCTTTTACAATGAAATGCCATTCGGAATTGTATTTATCGTAGCGAAACTTTAGCCAGTCAATATTCACTTTAAGCGTTGATGGAGTTTGGTTGTGTTGCGTAGTTAGTTGATCACGAACAATCTCCAGGATTTGAGGTTTACTCAATTCAATCATACATTCGCCTCTCGTCTTATTTTATTTGTTCATGAAAGTAAAGTTTTATAAGATTTTGTGCGTACCAGTTTGGCCGCTCAATTCTTTGAGCAAAGAATTATATAAACCCTCACTAATGTGTTTATACTCAAATCCAGAACCAGACACGAGTCCTACAGAGTAGTTATTTTCTTGTTCGTCGTGAATAACAAGCACCGAACAGTCTTTCATTTTTAATATCTTCGCCGTACCACTTGGTTCAGTTCGCAATTTTAAAACCCCCTATAATTTATTTATAAAATTCAGTTTTTATTATGTTTAACTATGCTCATCTTTTAATAGTTCACTAATAAAAATAAAACATGAGTCAATGTTTCCCTCAAACATTTTTTCGTTAAAGCTACTATACAATTGCCCCATCCCACCAAGACAAGAGTCATCCATTTTCATGAATAAGCTAATACACGAAGTTCCATGGTAATTGTAATAAAGAGGGAACGTCATCTCTTTAGAATAGTCAAAATCATATATAATCTCCCAATCTTCGGCCAATAGATAATTCATATTGCAGTCAATTATCACATCGTTTGTTTGGTTCGGGCCATGATATAAATACAGACCATAGTCTTTTTTGATCAATCGTTCATTTAATTCATTGGAGTATGCTATCTCATCGTTGCCCATTTTGTTTGCTAGTTCTACAATATTCATTATATTCTCTCCTTTAATTATCTTCATAAAAGTCTCATTTGATTAAACTTCAAACTCATCTTCTTGGATTACGCATTTTTGCTTATGCACTAAATCAACTGCCTTATAAAGTGGAATCTCAGAATCGATAATGTCTACGAGTAGAACTTTTTGTCCAATGTCAAAGCAATGACCCGCAAACTCGTTAACAATAGTGACTTCTTGAAGATAGTATTTATTTAGTCTTTCAAAATCGTTTAGCATCGCCTCAATTTGTTGTTCTGACTTACCATTTAGATATCCAATCATTTTATCTCTCCTCATAATTTTTGATAAAAGCAGCCTTTCATTCAAAGATTAATCCACCATAGAATTCATGGAACAATCCTGTATTCTCAGCAAAGCCCATTTCCAATTCTTTTCGCTTTTCATCGTATAATTTAGCTGACTCGTCAGTTAAACAAGTATCCCAATCTTCGGGAAAGTCACCATTTTGCTTTTCCCATTTTCTAATTTTTCTTGACTTGCAGTTTTCTTGAACCCACTCACAGAACCGATCTTCAATTAGATCAATAATATCTTTGACTCTATAATTAAATCCTTGTTTCCCATTCATATACCAACCAGAAGGCACTTTTTCGATATGTATGTTACTTTCACTGAAAAACGGTATTAACCCTGTCTTTTCACTACTGATTTGAATATTACTATGATCTTTATGACGATAAACAACAGCAAAGTTATTCTTAGTTATGTTTACAACAATACCTTCCAACTTCAATCTATCAACTTGCAATGCTTGCCGTATTGGATGATTCCAGTATCTTGTATCCAACCCATTAAGCCATACATTGGCTTCGACTTGGTTTTGATTAGACACGATTCTACCGTGTGTCAATAATGGAGCCCTAATAACTCCGTCCTCTAGTGGTGTTAGAAGTCTAATTCTATCACCCTCGCCAATGGTCAAATGCTTTTCATTTCTCAAATTTCTTATCCTCCCTCAATTTCTTAATCAAATGCATCATTTATACAATTCAATATGTATTATTATTTTTATCCTTATCATCTAAATGTAGATATTGTCTCCAAGCAACAACTACCATAGCTAATGTAAAGCAGAGCCAACTTAGTGTGTTTGGTGAATTTGTAATCCAGCAGACTATAAAAATAATTCCAAACCATAGTATTGCTGCACTAGTAATTATAAAATTCATAATCTTTTCTCTTTCTTACCCATATCATATCCAATTGAAATTGCTCCAATTAATATGAACAGTGTAGCTAAAACAATTAGTAATGTATCTGAGAAGCATAGAGCTGCAATATAGCCGATAATAGCCAAGGTAAATATAATGCCGAATGCAACAGAATCCCAATTTAACAACTAATCTTCACCTCATCATCTAATTCTGATTTTAACTTTTCGATGTTCTTCCTATGTATTTGATGTGCTCTTTGTTTTGATATGCCCACTTCTTGCCCTATCTCTTCAAATGTCTTTCCTTCGATAAAAAACTTGTACGCAACCTGCCGATCTCTTTCACTTAAACATTTACTTGCTATGTATTCGAACTCAGTTATTGCCGCTGAACTAACCGCTTCTTCATCCACTGGCGTAGAAAAATTATCCCCAACAATTTCTTCAAGATATTTCTCTCTTCCACCATTCTTATCTACTTTTGTTTTCTCGTTGAGACTGATAATGTTGTATTTGTTTCTTCCTTTATATTTTTGCTTACTTAGTGCTTTAATATATTCTCTTTCAATGCATAGCGTAATAAATGATATTAGTTTTATCCCCTTTTCTGGTGCATATGAATTGAACGCCTTTAACATTCCTTCAAATCCATAACTTAGTAAATCATCGTATGTTAGAAATGAGTTATTCTTGTTAAACCATTTATTTGCCAATTGCTGAACCAGGGGATAATTATTTTCAAAGAATTTCTCACGCAACTCGTTATTTTGTGTCTTGCGAAATTCAATAATAGCTTCTTCATTGTTAAAATTCGGGTCTCTTTTTAATCTTTTAAGATTCATATATTATCCTTTCTTGGTGATATTATTTTACTTCTATACTTTTACTTTGGTACGAGAATCCAAAGATCATATCTCCATCATAGTCTTCTTCATTGTCACTATTAAACCATTCATCATATTGTTGTTCTTTTAATTTGTCTTTTTTCTTTAATTCTTCAACAGCAGTCATTGCATCTTGTTCCTTGTAATAAGCAGAAATAACTTGACATGAATCGTGATCAAATTGTTCTACTAAATAAATTATCATAGGTTTATATTCCTCCATTTAATATATTTTTTCTAATAAAACATAGATTTGATGAGATTAAGCAACGGCTAATGTGTTGATAATCCGCTCATAAAGATCATCTGGTTTCACTTTAATTTCATCGAAGTTCATTAAATTCAACTCACGAACGATTTCCTTTAGATTTAACAAAATAAATTTGTAGTCTTCTAAGTCTAAATCGTCATTCAGATCATTTCGCAGCTTAGTCTTATTTATTACCGTTCTGTCGATATAAACCTTATTATTAATATAATCGTGAATTGCGACAAATTTATCTTCGATTGCTTCAATGGTGTGTCCTAATACCTCTACAGATGTTTCCTTAAGAACCATGAGATCCCCAATAGCAAATACATTTCTGTTAAAACCAATCATGCGACTAACCATATCGAGCAACATCATAGCCCTGCATTCTGTGTTCTGGAGTTCAGTGTTTGATAGTGTTGCTCTTATTTTAGTTTTTTCCGTTAGCTGAGAAATATGAACGATATTATGTTCTCTTCCCAATAATTCTAAAACACTACTTTCAAATTTATTTCTTGAAACAACGATCTTCAGCTTGTAGTACTCTGCAATCTTAAATTTCGCTTCCTGTTCGATTACTTGATCAAATCCTAACCAGAATACTGGCTCAGAATCAAATTCAAGTTGCTTACCCTTTTTCTCTTCGAGTTTATTTCCGTCTATCTTTGGCTCACTGTAGCCTCCAGAACTGCCTTCATCTCCATACCAAGATTGAATTCCTTCTGCCAATGGAGCCTTCTGTTTAACCTCGCTCTCAATTTGAACCTCATCATAGTTGGATTCGGACTGCTTTGCTGCTTTGGAATTAAGGAATACTTCATATTGATTAATCGTCTTCATCTCTGCATTATCACGTTTTGCCAATGCAATACCACTTAAGTATTTAGAGTCCTTTTCATTTTCAGTATTAAAAATAAGAAAGGTCATTTCATTCTTCAATTTATTCTTATCAGCATAATAAGAAATCGAATCAATATGATTGTCTATGTATTTTTGTTCCCCATTAAGGAAGCTGTCATTTGCTAATTCTTGAATATGTGTTTTTACCTTGATTAGAAACTCATTATATTTAGTGTCTCTGATGATATCCTTGCGGTCTGGTGAAGTGAGATTTAGTGCCTTGTCTGTGATGTGTAAATCTCCTTTTACATAGTAGAGATTTTCCAGCTTGGTTACAAAACGCCCCTTATAAAATATATTCAAGTCTTGGCAAAACCCTGTGCTTAGAGCAATCCATCCTTTAAGTGTTTTATCATTAATCTTACTAATGAAGACACTACCATCTCCTTCAGTTAAATCCTTCTTTGCTTGTAGCTGCCCATCGCAATAAATATCGAGTTCATGCACATACTTACCAAGCATTTCTACTCGCTCTCTAATACTGGATGTACCAACTTGCTTAAAGTCAAAGTTATTAAGTATTAATTTGAACCCATCATATGTATTATCAATCTCATTGACTTCGATCTGAGTTTTATTGTTTTGGATCATGTCAGAAACATTAAAGATGATGTGCTTGTTTCCGGTAAACACTTCGATATAATCACTCACTGTAATGTTGCTGAAGAAGCCCATTCCAAAAGGTGATTCCGATTTTTGAATATCCTCATCCCATTCTGATTCAGCGATTGAGAATAGTGCCTGTGGGTTTAGAAGAATCTTGCCATTGTTCTCAATTGTTACTTTGTCATTGTAATAATCTACAGTTACTTTTACTTCAGTAGCCTTTGCTCGTTGTGCGTTTTGAATGTCCTCATCTAAGAATGATAATTTATCTTTGAATGTGCTTTGGCGTAGCAGCTTTAATTGATTGATAACATTTACTTTTACTTCTACCGGATTGGTCATTTAGTTTCTCCTTTTATTGTTTTTTTGATGAACTAGATATTTTACAGGCTACTCTGCTTCTTCGATTTTGATAATCCCACTTGCTACTGCTAAATCAATATTAAATGGTAGTCTTTTCATATGACTCTCAGTTGTTTTAGATGATTTATACTTACATCCAATCATTGAGCCATCTAAGTTAAAACGGACATAGCCATTCCCACATCTAATTACATATTGTTTTTCCGTTTCCAAATATCTGCTCCTCCTTTTTTGATAAAACAGGTATTTTATTTACTTTGTAACTCCCTAGATACGATATAAACATTGGCTGCAAATTTCCCCGTTACGTTATTCATTGCCCACCACACTTCTTTGCCTTCGGTTATTGCTTTTACTGCTTCGCTATAATTATGACCCCTCTTGGGATTGATCACTGCGATAATTTTATCTGTGTCACCATCAATGATATATATCTTTCTATACTTTTCCTTTCCAATTCTCTTTAATTCACAGTCTGGGCATAACTCCTCTTTTTCTTCAGTAATGTAGTAAGTCTCGTTGTGTTTTTTGCCGCACTTATCGCAGATGTGATAAAAATATCCGTAAGTGGCGTTTCCAATTTGGTGACAGTCTGTTTGATGAGTCATGTCCATTCTCCTCTTATTTTATATTTTGATAAAACTCGTCTTTTATGAAGTTTTTTGATGAAAAATACGTTGATTTTAAAGGGTTTTATTGTGATTAAATATCATAATCTCGTTCGTTTTTTGATCTCTGTTAGTTTATTCATAGTCCGTCACCAGTCCCTTTATTGAGTCATAAGCCCATACTTTGAGATTTGTTCTGATCTTTTTTTGCTGAAGTGGTGTAATAATCCCCAAGCTTTTCATGCGTTCTAATGCTTCCGCTAATGAAATTACCGTTTCGTCTATCTGTTGTTTATTCATAGTCTAATCTAAGCCCCCTGTACGCCCTTATTATTAAACCACAATGTTATAATACCTACGCTCATGTGCAACTTTCCGATATTCATCTACTTGATAATAATCGTCATTCTTTTCCATATCAATTACTGTATTTACTTCTCCAATTTCAACCGTAAATCTCAAATTATAATACTGAATCACTCTGCAAGGATATGTATATACTACTTTGCCCAAATCAACAGCACGTTTAATCTTGTAATCAATTCCTTCGTATGTATCACATTTATTTGTGCTTACTGGACACAGTTCCATATATTTATCTCTTACATATTGACTAATCTTCATACGTTCCCTCCATATAATCGGTATTGTTTAGTTGATTCATGTGATAATCAAATTTGCCTTGTTCGTAGGCCATACGATAATGAAATACTCTTGACTGTTTGAATAGTTTAGAATAGAAAAGCATGTCGATAAATCTGTTATAGCATCGTTTCAATTAATAATCACTCCTCCTGTGATATTTACATAATCTCCATTGCGATAAAGTTTGATTGGTCTATTATTCTCATCCTCTTGATAACGTACAAGTTCTTCATATGTATTGTTTGTCGGTTTAAATTTTAAACCATCCTTAGTTATATATTCGTGTTTCCCATCAATAATAAAGCTTGTGCTTTTGCGTTCATCATTCTCTCCCCAGCATAGAGATAAAATTGTTTGAACATCTGGACTTAGTTTCATATGTATTAACTCACCCCTTTATTGATTGGCTTAGGATTGCAAGATAGTTGAATATGAAATGGCTGAATATTGGAACCAGGATGTTATCTGATTTGCGATAATAATAACACCACACAAGTCCTATAAATATGTACCCGATGAATCCAATTGAGTTAAAATGCAATAAGGCAAAGATTATAGAGCTTATAGATGCTGCTGCCCACCAATTTAAATGCTTCTCTATTTTTATTAATAAAAATTTTCTGAACAGCAATTCCTCCACTACTGGACTAAATAGTACAGCATAAATGTACATAATTGGCGTTTTGGGGATTGCTTGTTGTGCTGGGACAGTTAAAAAGATTGCAGAAATTCTTGATAATATACTGAATCCGACGATTGAGACACAGAACGAATATAAGACTTGGTTAATTGATAACGAGTTTAGGTTGAGCAAATCAATCTTAAACGTCTTACTTCGGACATAGAGAATAACGACGAGAATTAGTGTAGGAACAATGTTTAGTGCCAATAGCAAATTATTGAATCGCCTTCTTTCTTGGAATAAAAAATGAGTACAGGTTTTGTATTTCTTTAACCTGTACTCATCATATCACAAATTATTCTGTTTGTATATATTTATTTATTAAATCTTTTGTACCGTTTTATTGTCAAGTTGTAATCGGTATCTTGACCTTTAGGTATAAGTCTTTCATGAATACATTCCCATTCAGATATGTTATATTCGGGAAAATAAGTATCTCCCTCAAACTCAGCATCGATGTGAGTAATAATCATGTTATCTGCATAGGGGAGAAATTGCAAGTAAATTGATGAACCACCGATAATGTAAGTCGATCTTAAGTCATCAATAATAGAGTGAACTAATACATCATCTATGTGGTCATAGACATATCCATCAGGTGGAATTGGATATTCTTTTTGTGAGGTCAGGATGATATTTGTTCGTTTAGGAAGGGATTTTCCAATTGATTCAAATGTCGATTTACCCATGACCACATTGTTGTACAAAGTAGTTGCTTTGAAGAAATTTAAGTCTGCTGGAATGTGCCAGGGAAGTTGATTGTTTGAGCCGATAAGTCTATTTCGATCCATTGCTACGATAATTGTTAATGGATAGGTCATTAAATTGCAACCTCCATAGGTATTTTATCGTGGTGTTTATAGTTAATTAGTTTGAAATCGTCAATAGTAAAGTCATCGAAGTTTTTGATGTCAGGATTAATCCATAATTCTGGTGCTTCATAACTCGTTCTTGATATTTGCTCTTTTAGTGGATCAATATGTCTCTCGTATACATGACAATCATTAATATTAAATGTTAGGGTTCCCATTTCATAGCCTGTCACTTGAGATATCATACGCTGTAGGACGTAGTATTGGAATATGTTAAAGGGGTTCCCTAATGCAACATCATTCGATCTTACCCCAACAATAAGATGTAGTTTTCCTTCTTTAACAAGCCATTGACTATGCCATACGCAAGGATATAGATTCATAAATCTTAAATCATCTATATTCCAAAGAGAAATAACGTGTCTTCTTGAAGAAGGATTTGTTTTTAATTCATGAATAAGGTTATCAACCTGATTCGTAGGAGTCATAACGTCTACTATTGACCCATAATATTCTGCTTTTTCGCCACGATCAACATCAATTCGTTTGCCTAGTTGATAACCATACGCCTTTCCAATTGAGTTATTGTTACCAGTCCACTCTTCCCATATCTTCACATTGTTTTCGCGTAAGTAAGACACATCGCTTGTACGTTTAATATAAAACCAAATCAACTCATGAATTGCAGTTTTCCAAGCGACTTTCTTAGTTGTTAAAATAGGAACTTCTGTATTATCAAGCCTTATTTGTTTTGAGACAATACTTTTCGTATATGCAGGAGTGCCATCCTTCCATTTAGTTCTTACTTCTTGATCTTTATCCCATACACCATTATTGATTATGTCTTCAACCATTTCTTTATAAATCAAATCGAATTTGCTCATTGATTGCCTCCTGATATTAAATCTGAAAAGGCGATGGATTAACCACCGCCAGATTTATTATTGACTACTTATTTGACGAACCAATTTTACCTTTTCCTCGTTCAGATGGAATACTTTCAAGTTGTTCAGGTGTGATTTCGATTACATCTACTTCTGGAACAATTTCAAGTGCTGCTTGGCAGATTGCTTTAGACATAGGGTATACTACGTAATCACCTAAAGCAATGATCTCTTTGTTGTCAGTGATGATAATTGTTCTGTTTGTTACATTTTGAAGCTTAATAAAAACTTCTCCTCTATATCCTGAATCCACTTGTCCGCATCTTGGAACAAGCCCAATTGAACCAGTGCTTCCTCTTTCACGTTGAAAGTCAAGTCGGTATTTAGATGAAAATGCTGAAGCAATACCAGTTGGAATTGTAACAATTTCATTAGGATTGATAATAATTAGCTTCAGTGCTTGATCAGCATAAATATCATAACATCCGTCTTCAACACGTTTTGAGGGGATAATTGCAGTTTCTTTTACTTTGGCAAAATAAAGAATTTTATCATTTACTTCTTCTTGAAATGGTTGTTTTATTATGTCTGTCATTTTTGATTGATTTCTCCCTTATTATGGTATTAAGAGGGCTTTTATTGCCCTCTTTTTATATATGTAAAGATATTACGCCTCACACGAAGAACATAGCTTATCCTTACTAAATTGTTGTGCTGCATTTGTGCTGTGCTGGTAGTACAATGTTTTAATCTTGTTTTCCCATGCAAATAAATATAGTTCATTAATTTGTTTGGCCGACATTTTTGGGTTAACTGTGATATTAAGAGATTGACTCTGATCCAAGAATAATTGCCGAGTTGAGGCTTGATCTAGAATTACATATTGGTCAATTTCACTGAATGTCTTAAAAACTTCTTTTTCATTATTACTCAAGAAGTCAAGATGTTGTACAGAACCATCATTGTCTCGAATACTATTCCAAGTTTCCTTTGTGTCCTTATCATAAGTCTTCAAAACTTCTTTTAGATATGGATTTTGGATTGTTACTTTGATTTTAGCAATATCTTTAACATAGCAATTTGACCAAATAGGTTCAATGCTTTGCGAAACTTGACCTAGAATAAATGCCGAAGAAGTTGTGGGCGCGATGGCAGTCAGGGTAGAGTTCCGTCTTCCATAACCCTTTAATACTTCTGGTTCGCCATAAAGTGAGGCTAATTCCTTTGATGCTTCATGTGATCTCTTTTGAATCAAACTGAAGATGCGAGAATTCAACTTGGCTGCCTCCAGGCTTTCAAATGGAATCATTTTTGACTGAAGGTATGAGTGCCAACCTAATGCTCCCACTCCCAAAGCACGATTAGCCTTTGCAAAGTTATAGGTTTTCTCCATAAAGTAAAATGCCAATTTTTCTTCTCTGCTTTCAGAATCACGCATCTTCTCTAGTTTGTTTATGAAATCGGTCATTACTGAATCCAAGAAGAATACCATAGTTTCAACCGCATCGGTATCTTTCCATTCATCATAATGAAGGATATTCATTGAAGATAAATTACAAACGAATGACCATTCATCATTACTTGGCAACATAACCTCGCTACAAAGGTTGCTCGCATAAATCTTCAACCCTTTGTCTTTGTATACATCAACGGTATTATTGTTAACTGCATCATCAAAGAAAATATACGGGTAGCCAATCTCAACTCGTCTCTGAATGACTTTTGCCCATAGAGTACGTTTTTCAAGATCTCCTGCAACCATTTCCTTCATCCATTTATCTGTCACAATTACTCCGTGCGTCAATTCTTGAATGGGGTCGCCTTCAGTTCCAATCTTCAAAAATTCTTCAATATCTGGGTGATCAATGGGTAGATATGGAGCAAAACGCCCTCTACGTGTAGAACCTTGAGACACAACATCCATAGTGGATTCAAACAACTTCATGAAATGGACTGCGCCAGATGATTCTCCATTGTCTTTGATTGGTGCTCCTCGATGACGAAGATTGCCGAAATATCCAGACGTTCCTCCACCAAACTTACTCATCATTCCAACCTCAGATGTTGTGTATAGGATATCTCCCATATTGTCTGAGATATTGGAACCAAAGCAACTGATGGGCAAACCCTTGTCAATTCCGAAATTGGCCCATACTGGAGAAGAAAGAGAATAGTATCCCTTTTCCATATATCCGTAAAATTTATCAGCAAATCCTTCGATATTAAGAATCTTCTCAGCCGTATCTGCAATTGTACGAATACGCTGTTCTGCTGTAACTCCTTCCGTCAGATATCCACGAGACAAGAAAGTTTTACTGTATTCATTTAACCATTTCATATTTTATCAATCCCCTTTTTATGTATTAGAACAAGTCGTCGCCAGTGATGCTGTGCATTCTCTTAGAATAATTAATTGAACGTTTCACAAAGAAGTCTACATGTTTTGATGCCACAATCTCTGCATCAAACCAATC
This sequence comes from Paenibacillus tianjinensis, assembly GCF_017086365.1. NCBI lineage: Bacteria > Bacillati > Bacillota > Bacilli > Caryophanales > Paenibacillaceae > Paenibacillus > Paenibacillus tianjinensis. The sequence goes on from NZ_CP070969.1 coordinate 4,165,763, forward strand.
AGTTTCTTCTAGTGATTTCTCGTTAACGTCAAAGACAGGCTTAAATCCAACACTTTTCAAGGAGTTATTAAGACGATCCTTAACAAATTCTTTAACAATTTCTTTTGGTAAGAAACTCAGTTCTCCTGATTCATAAATCCAATCTACCACCATGCTTTCAGAGTCAAAAGCATCGAGGCATGCTTGATAAACTGTGCTCTCAAGTTGCTTATCAAACCATTCAGGATGTTCTTTTCGAATAATATTGATAAGCTCAATTCCAAACAGCCCATGAACCTGCTCCTCTTTTGAGGTAGCTTCAATAACATTAGACATTCCCTTAAAAATATTTTTATATTTATTAAATGACATGATAATTAGAAACTGTGAGAATAGTGATACGTGTTCAATAAATAAGGAAAATAGCAGGATGGATAATGCATAATCTTTATCATTACCAGTACGAGCCAATTTAGCAGATTTGGTCAGATATTCAACACGTTGACTAAGCGCAGGAATTTCTTTGATTTTCTCAAACTCTTCGTTCAATCCAAGTATCTCAAGCAGATGTGAATATGCATCATGATGTCGAACTTCACTTTCTGCGAATGTATGTCCTACCGCACCAACTTCTGGTTTAGGAAGACGATGATATATATCTCCCCAAAACGTCTTAACTGCGACCTCGACTTGTGCAATGGCAAGCATTACATTTTTAATTGCATTTCTCTCACTGTCACTAACGCTAAATTTAAAATCATGAATGTCTGAAGTGTAGTTGAATTCAGTATGAAGCCAGTACGAATGTTGAATCGCCTCTTTAAACTCTATGAGTTCAGGATATTCGTATGGCTTCAGATTTAAACGGTACTTGAAAATGTCAGGTTTTCTTTCTTGAGTCCGTTTTTCACGATAAATTATGTACGACTTAGCCGTAAGTTTATACTCTGATTTAAGCAAGATCATTTCCACATAATCCTGCACATTCTCAACGGTCAATTCATCACTTGCATTAAGAGCAATTAATTCCAAAACGTCTTGAGTCAATTTTCTTGCTTCGGATGTATCAAATTCTCCTGTTTGAACTCCTGCTTTTTCAATAGCATTTGTGATTTTCTCTGCATCAAAATTCACTTTTACCCCATTACGTTTTGTAATTAATTTTAACAATCCGTTTAATCTTCCTTTCTTTTTTAAATTTCATAATTCCCACCCACCCACCAAATCAATTATGATTCGTAAAGTACAACTTTGTTTTGTTTTAGGCTTTCTTGAATATTGATAATACGTTGATTCCGTGATCCCTTCCATTTAAGCCTCAAATCCCGTTGTCCTATGATAAATCTTCCATCAACTAATACATCGCAATATGTTAGCAATTTCTTCATCTTTTCATCTTCACATATTTCTTCAAATGTATATCCTGACCATATCCATATGTTATTATTAGTACATTCTTTTTTTACTCGATGAACCAGATATAATAATCCTTCGGCATTGTCAAAAGGCTCACCTCCAAGAATCGAAAGGCCGGAAATTTTTACATGGTCTATATTTAAATCTCTAATTACAGAATCTTCAAAGTCTTTGCTATAAGGCTTGCCATAATTAAAGTTCCATGAGACTGCATTAAAGCATCCTTCACAGGAATGATGAGAACACCCCGAAACGAAGATGGAATGTCTCATTCCGGGGCCATTGATTACATCAAAACGTTTATAATCTGCAATATTCATTATTGTATAGTCCTAACTATGTTTAATTCTTGAGATGACCTCATGCTGTTTACCTTTGTTAAACGGTCTCTGTGAAGGCTCAGATAAATATCCGCAGCACCGTCTAATTACTGATGTTGTTTTTGGATCTCCATTCCCACAGTTAGGGCATTTAAATCCAGACACGGTTGCTTCGAACTCTCCTTCATAACCGCAAGATAAACATTTATCAATTGGAGTGTTGGTTCCGAAGTAAGGGACATTCTTATATGCAAAATCCCATACTGCTTCTAGTGCTTCAGGATTTTTCACCAAAGAATCAAATTCACAATATGTAATAAATCCACCATTAGCGTATTGCGGGTAGTCCTTTTCAAATTCTATTTTTTCAAATGGTGTAGCTTTTTTATTAACATCTAAGTGAAACGAATTCGTGTAATAACCCTTATCTGTAATCCCCTTAATAGAGCCAAATTGCTCTTCGTCCAAATTACAGAATCTATAGCAAAGGCTCTCAGCAGGAGTCGAGTACAGGCTAAATCCATATCCAGTTTCAACTTTCCATTCTTCTGTTTTTTGATTTAGATACTTGACAATATTTAATCCTTTTTGTTGCAAAACAATATCGTCAAAAATATGACTCCCAAACAGTGATAGTATTGTTTCATGAATTCCTATGTATCCCAACGAGATACTTGACCTTCCATTAGTCAATAAATGATCAATTGTATCTTCTGCTTGAAGTCTGTGACCTGTCGCACCTTCCATGTACAAGATAGGAGCAACTTTAGCTTTAACTCCTTTTAAACGCTCAATTCTATACATAAGCGCTTCTTTACATACTTCTAGCATTTCATCTAATAACGCGTAAAATTTCTCTTCTGACCCCTTAGCTTTAATAGCTAATCGAGGTAGATTGATTGTTGTTACCCCCATATTAAATCTTCCATCATGTAATTCTTTTTCATCTTCAATATATCTACTCACAAAACTTCTGCAACTCATTGGGAATTTAAATGAACCAGTAACCTCTTTAACTTTAGGCACGGAGATTATATCGGGATACATACGCAATGTGCTGCACTTTATTGCTAGTTTTTTAATATCGTAATTTGGATCTTCTGGGTTGACATTCACTCCTTCTTCAAGGGCGAAAATAAGTTTTGGAAATACAGGACTTTTACCTTCCTTGCCCAATCCTCTGATACGATTATTAAGAATTGCAATTTGAATTTGACGCTCTTCCCATGTCGCTCCTCTACCAAAACCAAAGGTTGAAAAAGGCGTTTGTCCATTTGCTGAAACCAACGTATTTATCTCATATTCTAATGATTGAAAAGCGTCTAAAGTCTCTTTTTGCGTTAGTTTGATTGCGTAGTCATAGCATCTTGGAAACTGGTTTGATAATTCTTTGTTCTCGATATAAATATCCAAAGTGTTGATATAGGAACTATCTGCTTTATACAGCCACTCCATGCCAGTTTTAAAATGCTTGATGAACGAACATGTCACATAAGGTGCAAGAATTTTGTCAATCTCATTGATTGTATTTCCGCCATAAATATGACTTGATACTTGAGCAATTATCTGCGCTGTTACAGCCGCAGCAGTTGTAATTGATTTTGGAGTTTCAATCTGAGCATTGCCCAACTTAAAACCATTCTCAAGCATTTCTCTTAAGTCAATCAACATACAATTGAATGAGGGAAAATAAGGTGTATAATCTTGATCATGTTGATGGATGTCGCCATTATTATGAGCTTCTACTACTCGCTTAGGAATCATATATGCTTGTGCAAAGTCTTTAGCCATAATTCCAGCCAATAAATCTCTTTGAGTGGGGATCGTTTGACTGTCCTTGTTGGAATTCTCGCTCATTACCTCTGTATTAGTTAAATCGAGAAGCCCTTGAACTTTCTTATCAAGACTACTTCTTTCTCTTCGTTTTAGACTTCTGACTTCTCTGTGCGCAATATATTCCTTAGCTACGTCTTTTCGTTTACTGAGTAATAAAGAATCAATTACATTGTCTTGAATGCATTCAATATCTAGATTCTTTTTCCCTAATAATTTATGTATGGTCTTTTCTGCTACACTCTCAGCAACTTCTTCATCAATACCTTTTTCAGTTCGCGCCATAGCCTTCATGATTGCATTCACAATCTTCTGTTTGTCAAATCCCACTACAGTTCCATCTCTCTTTGTAACTTCCGTATGCGTCATCTCCTAGAGTAACTATCTTATTTATTAAATTTACCAATAGTGAAACAGTATTTACCTAGGTAAATACATAGATAACTCTCTCTGAATTGTCCATATTCATCATTTGTATTAAAATTGATTCCAAAAAGGAATGTGCCTTTATCATACTTCCTTTTCTCGATATGCCAACCGTATGAATACTCGTTCATTTTTCACCTCCTTTAGATAAACTCATATTTTGTGTCATGAGGATACCAATCACTATCTGGTTGATACGCCAACCCTGCAACGATCATCTTTGCAAACTCATCAGCCTGTTCATCATCCAATGCTGTGATAGTTGCAAGATAGCCAAGTTTGTGTTCTCCTGAATCATAGAATCTAATTTTATATTCCTTAAACATTTACAACCTCCAATTCTTGATAAAATATTATTTTTATTAATTAATGACTCACACTCACAACCTCAATCATTTCACCTACTCTAAGCAAATATCCTTGATCAAATAGTTTCTCAATGGCATATTTGATTGCCATTTCTTCCATCTGTTCAATGTCAATTTCTTCGCTATCCGATGAAATTCCAGCACAATCATTTGCATCAACATATGTATTAAAAATCAATCCATCACACAGAACTTGACTATCTCTAAGGGTTGCAAGCTCTACAGTAAACAATATTCCCGCTTCCATCACTCGACCTCCTTCCTGGCTCTGTCATGCCAAACTCTTACATCGAACTCTCTCCAAGCCTCATACCATACCTTTTCACTCAAAGCATCCATCTTCTTAAACTCTTTTGGACCAAGAAAATCCTTTAACTTTTTCTTTACATATGAATCTTCATGTAATTGCGATTCATTTACTGTGCCCATATCATCCTTGAAACAGTCATACAAGGCATCGTCCAAACTTATGTATGTTTTACTCGTTTTTATAACCTCCTATATGCTTATTATATTTATTTATTAAATGTTTGTCAACATGTTTCGTAATTAATTTTATAGTTACCAGCTTCATTGAAATATATATTGCTTGTTGCTACAAATACACATTTACCATCGTGGGAAACAGGAGTAATATTATCAAACATTCTGAAATAGTCGCCTTCTTTTAAACTATGAAATAGTACGGATTGCCATTCTCCGTTGACAAGTTTTTGAGTTGTTCTGATTACTCTGTCCATATTTAATAGCTTTCCTTATTATAAGATGCAATACCTATATCACCATTCTCATCAATGAAGGCAATCGCATAGCAATCAATATCATAACCTGTACTCTCGTAGCCTCCCACATATTCATGTGCGCATTTTGTATTAAATTTATTTCTAACGTCTTCACATAGCTGATGTAGGTTTAGTTCATCTCTGTTTTCTTCATGATTTTCAATAATTTCATTAATATAATCCATAATCTCCATTTAGTCTTCTCCTTTTGATAAAAGTTACAATTCATTAACTATGTATGTTTATAGATTAATTTGATCAGCCAAACTCTTTCCCAGTATGTATGCAAACAACGAGGGAATTCCGCTACATCTTTCATACTGTTTATCTAATGCAATATCATCGCCAAAAGAAAACCAATCCGGTACTGACTGAATTCTTAAGCATTCTCTCACGGTAAACCTTCTTGGAGGCTCACAAGAATATTCATCCATTTTTCTGATATCATAATTTGGTGGACTAGGATGCAGAGGTAGTTGTCTGGCTGTCGATACGATTGTAAATGAAGGTTCATCCCATTGTCGTTGTCTATTCCTAGAAACATATCGTGGTGAAAATCCACCATCGTAGTATTCTTTATGATTGCTTACGCTGTGATTCTCACCGGGGCAAGGTAAGTCACCTATGGCATCTACTAAGTGTTTTCGCCCATCCGTTGAAATTGGTTCTGGGAAGCAAAAAGTCTTATTTAATGAATTATGTATGCCAACTATAAAAACCCTTTCTCTTTCTTGAGGAACGCCATATTCGTAGCAGTTAATCAATTTCCAACATACATTGTAGCCTAACTCTTCAAATGTAGTTAGTAGATGGCTTAAAAACTTTTCATGCTTCTTAAAAGTCAACCCCTTAACATTCTCTACAATAAATGCTTTTGGTTTTGCCTCTTTGATTAGTCGAAGAAAATGCTTCCCTAAATCCCCGTTAGCCTCATCTTCCTCTCCTCGCTGCGCCCCTCCTTCACTGAATGGCTTACAAGGAAATCCACCTACTATTACATCGGCTTTAGGCAATTCATATCCGTTAATCTTTCTTATATCGACTACTCTTGCATGATTTCCAATGTTTTTATTGTATGTGTCAACCGCATACTTCTTATTGTCTAAAGCATCTACAATATTGTATCCTGCCAATTTAAATCCCACTGCCCCAATCCCTGCGCCACAAAATAGATCAATCAATTTCAATCCGTTGTTTTCTTGTTGTTTCAATTAATCACCCCTATAGTTTGATAGCTATAAATCCAGCAAAATTATTCCATTTAAAAAAAGTGTCAATGTTTGTGAATCCTGATTTTTTCAACATGGAGATATTTTCATCTACCGTATACGGCTTCAATATCCCTCTAATCGACTGTGATTTCGCAATAACTTCTTCGTGTTTCAATCCGTTCTTGAGTTTTAAATCATGGTATAATTCAATCCACATTTCATCAAATCTAGCGTTGCTGCCTACGACTTTTTCAATCATGACAAATGCTCCCCCATAGTTTAAGGAGTTATATATTTTATGTATTAAATCTTGTCTTTGTCTTTGAGAAATGAACATTATAGATAAGACAGCAGTAATATAACTAGCATTATTCATTGCGAAATTACTGTCGGACACATCTTGGTTTAAGATAGTAACAGAACTTTCTTTATCAAATCGTTGTCTTGCCTTAATAACCATACTTTCCGACGAATCAACACCTATGTATTTAATATTTTTATTTTTATGCTTAATACTTAAATTATGAATTGTTTCTCCTGTCGATGTTCCTATGTCGTAGATGTTTGTAAAGTCTTCAGCAAACCAGTAAGACATCTCAGTTATCATATTATGTATTTCTTCATATAAAGGAACCGATAGTCTTACGTGCTCATCAAAAATAGGAACTACTTCGGAATCGAATTTCCAATCTCCAGACTCTTGAAGCAAATTATCCTTTGCCTCCTTTCCTAATAAAATTTGACATTTATCAACTCTTTGTAAGCAGTCGTTCGTTAGACTAAATTAACCCTAACTGGATGTAAATGTACACCCTCTATCCCATCTCCAAATGCGTTTGGGAATACCTTTTTCATGATCTGATAGCTTCCGTTCAGGTCAGCGTTGATCTTTATTCCTAGATTTGATATAAACATTCCTCTATGTATTCGCCTTGATTTATTATAGTTACTTTTGATGGGTAATTCTTCATCTAAAAAACTTGTTCCACTAGTATAACTCTCTTCGGTTTCAACAAACTTAATCCCGATATTTTCACACTTATATCTCAACTGCCTTATCAGCATTTCAAACGGTATATAAACAAAAGTTTGATTATTCGTCTTTCCCATGCGAGCTTCTTGCTTCCAGTTTTTATTTTTACCAACAACAAGCGTGTCTATCTGATGATCTGCACACCAATCTACGATATATCTACTTGATTTATGAATGTGATTTCTTAATTTATTAGCTCTTTTATCTGTTAATGATTGTAAAGCATTACTCCATTTCTTATTATTTTTCTTCATTAAATCGCTCTGCGACTTAGCTTTCTTTTTATTGTAATACTGATTCATAGATTTAATAATTTTGCCGTTAATAATAAATGGTTTATTCCCAGTATTATTTGATACAGTTGCAAAATTATCAATTCCTAAATCGATTGAGGCAATCCTGTTTGATTCAATGTTTGCTAGAGGTATATCAATCTCATAAACTATCTCCATTGTATAATGGCTTCCTCTAGGCACAAATCTTATCTGCATTAGCTTGTCAGTCACTTTTGTTGGTATTTTAAAATTCCTAAATGGCAACCACGAGAACTTAATGCATCCATCAATTCGTTTGAATTGAATGTTCGAAAGGATAACGACTTGCCTTCCTTGTTTGTCTTTGTATTTAGGCATCTTTGGCATTCCTAAGTATTTACTCTTATTCTTGCCCCAGTCCTTGATGCTGGCAAAAAACGATTTCCAAGCTTCATCCAATACAGACAGCGTTTGTTGTGCTGCTTGAGAACCAAATGATTTAAACGGTTCATGGGTTTTTAATTCCTTCTTCATATCATAATAATTTATGTATTTCCCGTTATTGATGAACTCTTGTCTCATTATGTAATTCGCATAGTTATATAGGTTTTTACTCTTAAAACATAGTTCATCGACTGTTTTGTACATTTTGTGCGACTTTTTTATATCGTGTTTTTCAACTCTAAATACTTTTACAAATATCACCCCCCTCTCTATCCGTAACACTATTCTAAATCCCATCATCCCATTATTTATTTCTATAATCTTGTTATAGTGACTTCTACTTTTTCTCCTTTGCAGCCAAATATTCTTTTTCAACGTCATCTTTTTCTAAATCATACTTGTTAAGAAGAAAGACAAGAAGGTCATCATTATTCACTTCTTCCCCACTACAGAAAGGACAATACTTTGGAGCGATACCTGTATCATCTATAATCTCGCCAATTTCAAGATTGAACCTATTTTCATCTTCCATTCCATATTCAACACGTTGTTCCTGAGTCCCATCGAATTTAACTCCATAGTAATATGCATATCGAGAATCAATATTATCTGTATCTACTACACAAGATGTACAAACTCGATGTCCACATTCATGGCACGTATCTACATATTCTTCATATCTACTTTCCCCACAACAATCACAAGCATAAAAATCAACACTCATTAAAGAACATCTCCCTTGTTTAACTTTTCCAAAATTGTTTTATAGGCTTGCAGCGACCCGAATGTTTCGCCATCTGAAACGCCGTCACTATAACAATCGTCAAAATTACCTCCAGACCAATCAGAGGGGTTGTAATCCTCCTCATATTTTTTCTCGATCTGATCACTTTCTGATTGCAATGCTTTAATTTTATTTTCAATAAATTTAATAACCTCTTCCATCAATAAGCCCTCCCCAATTTATAATCATCTGCATGTTCCCATTGTCGATACCACTCTTTGGAATGAATTTCAAACACATCATTATGTTCCTGGTCATTGTTTACAATCCATGTTTTAGTTTCAACTGTGTAATCTCCAAGCCCCATTGAATCATAACCATCATAGTGTTCAAGTTTCATTCTTGATGATTTCCAGTAGGTTGAAAACGGCCAGTATTCAGGTTGTGCTTTTGTGTTGCCTGTTTTCCAGTTCTCAATTTTACCATCAAGCAATAGAACATTTGCATGTAGTTCATGAGGATATGTATCAGACCAACTCATTCAATCACTCCCTGCTCTTTAATATAGTTCATGATTTCATCATATTTATTCTTACCTCTGTTACATTTCGAAATATGGTCAGTTGAAAAACTCCCATATTTCTTTTCATTGTATAACTCCTTCATCTCTTTAATCGCCTCTTTAAAATGAGAAAGGCCAGCAAATAGAATTAGTATAGGGAACAGGACAGTTGTAAGAATGATACACAGATGATTTGAGAAATAGTGAATCAAGACATTGTTATCGTTATAATAATATTCGCACTTCTGGTTCCATCTTAATACTCTACGGGGGAAAAGTTCTTTGTGCTGCTTCCTAGAAAGCTTAAATCGAGTATATCCATATTCTGTTGGACTACGATATGTATAATCACTCATATGTAACCTCCTTTGAATAAAACCTCTCTTTTACTAAGAATAAAAAGCACATACCGCACCATGATGAACTCTGAACTCTACTCCATTATTGGTTAATTTATCTAGGAAATTATTTATAGTCTCTACTGAACATTCTTCAAATACGTCTCCTTTTTCTTTTGAACTATAAAGACTGTAGTATTCGATCTCTCCCCTAAAATCTACATCATTGTCTTTATAATGTTTAACAATTACATAGTCATTCATATATTTCATCCATCCTTTTCCTAATCAAATATATCTTTTATGAAGAAATACACTCTAAAAAACCTAATGTTTATAAGGGTTTCTCTAAATCGAATTCCCTCAAAGTATCGATAATTTCATCATTCGAAGCAAAACTTGGCTTCCTGGCATCAACTTTACCATTTAATACTTTAATCCATTGAACATCCTTGCCTGAACCAACATCTGGGCCACTATACACAGTTTCATCTTTCATTTGTTACACCTCTCACTAAAACGTTGTACATCCTTTGTGATATTTCTGACCTTTATATTTATATTTAGCAATAAAAGTTTTAACAATCACCACTTCATTTGAAACTCTCTGTAATACCAATGTTCCCCATTTTGTCATCCATCTGAGCTTACCTGTAATATTTAGACCAGAAACCTCTCTTGCGAGAGATCTCCAATCTACATTACTTTGACGACAACGTTCTTTAGCATGTTCAGTAAAACGTACATTCATAAGATTACCGTTTCTTAGAGGCGTTCAACTTTCTTGCTTTTGCGTATTTTGTCAACGTAGCTCCACCTTTCTTTGTATTGTTTTCTGGCAGCAAATACTGAAACGTAAGTCCATTCTTCTTGCAATGTGTTTTTGCTTCATTCTCTGCGCTCAGACGATTATCCGATAGATTAAAAATGATTGTGCTTGTTCCTGTTTGGTTAGTTGCTACGCCGTAGTATTTCATATGTATTTTATCTCCTCTTTATTATATATTATAATTTTTTATTTGTATATATTTATTTATTAAATAATTTCTCGGTAATCATCAATGAACAATTGCAGTGTTTTAGTCACTTTAAACTTGGGTTTATAAACTTTCCACACATTAATATTAAGTGAACCAATAGCTTCAATTTCTGAAAAGACCGGGACAGAGTTAAAGTATTCTTCGTCAGTTTTGAACTTCATAAGTTGAATCTTATCACAATCAACCTTAACTGTGTTTGCTGATTTGCCCATAAGCTTTTTATCTGAAACGAATAAGCCTTTGATGAGGAACTTACCTTGTTTGAATTTGTTGCCCGTAATCCGGTAAAACTCATTTAAATAATTAATTAGGCTCTCATTTACATCTGACAAGTTGAATTCTAAATCGTAATACAGAGAGTCATCTGCTTCAAAGTCAGACAGCTTATCATTCAGTTCTTGTTGGAGTTGTTCTAAATTTGTTTTAAGTAACTGAACGCCTCCAGCAGCATCGTGTCCAGCAGCATAAATTGTGTTTTCACAATTATCCAGTAGCTCTAGCATTGAGAAATCCTCTAATCCACGGAAACTTCCTTTCAACATATCTCCATCATCACTAACACCAAGTACAATTGCTGGTCTATTGAATGTCTTGGACAGCTCTTGCGCCACCAATCCATTCATCCCGGCTCCCAATGATGAATCTACTACGATTACAACCTTATTCGATTCATCAAAGAGTGGCTTCAATGCTTGTAAAGCTTCAGCCTGAACCTCTTTGCGTCTCTCATTGGCCTTAATCAACTCTTTAGTAAGTCCCTTGATGTCGTCTGAGTCGTCAACACACATCAGAAAGTCAATTGCCAGCTTGATATTATCTGCTCTTGTGGCAGCCGTTACAGCAGGACTCACACCGTATAGAAAGTCTGTTGCGGATAGATTTGCTAAATCGAAGTTCATTGCTTGAAACAATGCCTTAAGTCCAGCATGATGTAGGTTCTTCAATGACTGCTTTGCATAGTATCTGTTCTCTAATTCCATCATCGACATCATATCAGCCATGAGTGCAAATCCAGGAAGATCATCGAGCTTATTCGAATAATTTGTATTCATGTAATCATCGATAACTTGACATACTTTATAAACGAGTAATCCACCGCAGGCATTCTTATTGGGATATAAACATCCCTCTTGTTGCGGGTTCACTAAGATTGCGTATGGATTCTCTACTGTGACTGTGTGATGGTCAATGATTAAGCAGTCGATGCCTTTTGATGATAACATTCGCATTGTTTCAACATCGTTTGATGAACTGTCTACTGCAATCAGAACCTTTGTTGATTCTGGGATTGTATCGACTAGATTATTTATTGAATGACCTTCGCTGCGTTCATTGCACACGTAATATACTTCATCGGTGAAATTAAGTAGATACTTATACATTGTCACCAACGAAGTTACTCCGTCATAGCCTGGCTAATCAGGGTCTCCAGTAATCGTAATAGGCTCACGATTCCGAATGGAAAGGATGATTCGACTTGCCAATTCATTGATATTTTTAAGTAGATAAGAATCACAAATCACATTAGACAATGGGTTCAGAAATTGATCAATGTTAGTGATTCCATTCAGTTTCGCGAGTTTAGAATATGTATTGTCATATGATTCAAATGGAATGACAGGTGTTTTTTGTTTCCATTTCATTTATAAATATCACTCCCATTCATATTTTTATTGTTCTTCGATCAGTGCAGCCAATACTTCAATCTGTTCCTCTTTATTAAGGTTAACCCAAAGTTCAGAAATCTCATTGAAGATTGCTTTTACATCACGGGATTGGCCGTTTTCGTCTTTGAGACTAATACCGTAATCATTCAGCATATCTACTATGATTTTATTCATTAAATTCACCTCCTTGATTTGATAAAAGATAAGTTTTATCAAGTTATGTCACTCAAAAAAACCTTATAAACATTGACTTTTTAAATAGCGAAACAATCGTAATCTTGACCCTCTAGGAAAAATTCATCGGCAATCATGTTTCCCTTGGTATCAACAAGGGTAATGCTGTCGGTCATCTTAGAATTGATATAAATACCGTGCTTGTTTGAGACTTGTTCTAAATCGGTAAGAAACGAATTTATTTTATCAATATTTTCCGTTATTTTTGTCATATGTATTATTTCTCCTCCATGAAATTATTTGCTTCATCAATCAGATCGTCTAAATTATCTCTCATTTGACGAGCTTGCTTATTCCAACTCTCGATTTGTTCGTCTGTAAATACCGTGTTTGGATTGTGAAAAATTGAGAATAGGAATGAGGTATCCATTGGAAGTGCTTTGATTCGATAAAGAAAATTACTTTTCTCTTGGCTCATTATTTATCACTCTTTCGTGATTCATATTTGGCAATTTTTGCTTTTGAAATATTCACAAAGATATTGTCTATTGTTATTAGTGCAACGATTGAAATGATTAGGGTAAAGAATGGATATTCTAAACACCATTTAAGCATTAATCTTTAAACCTCCTTAGCAGGATAATCTTCTACAGATATCCAAGTTTCATCTGAGTCAATTTTCTCAATGTCAAGAGTCTTATGTTCGCCATATTCAGCATTAATTTCAAATCTTGTTTTTGCAATTTTAAACCCAAACGCTTCTTCCATTACTTCGGCAACACCATTGTGGTAAGGATATCTACCATTCAATTTCTCCATTGCAGAATTATATAGTTTGCAAAATTCAATCTTAGTAAATTCTTTCTCATGATAAATCATCGTGTAAGCATAATCCGAATATTCACCATTTGAGATTGTGTAAAAATACATTGCTGTATCCTCCTTTTTATTTAACAAAAATAATCTCATTGTTTTCAAAAAGTTGATTCCCGCCAATATAAAAATGTGAGCCGAATATCTGCATCAAATTCCACAGGGCAAACTTATAGGTTCCATCAAATTCTGGTTCTTGCCAATACCTTTCTGGGATCTTTAATGATTCGTAATGTTCACGAAGAGCGTTTATTCCAAGTGTGTTCAGTTTTACGTAAACTTGAATGTTGATGTTGCATTTCATTTTGCAATTTATCCCTCATTTCTTCATGAAAGTATGTTTTCGTGAAGTTTTCAAATCATTATTACCTTTTCCTTATAACATGTTCTTTATATTTTCCATCCTCACTAATCTCCAAACAGTTTAGTTGTCCAGAGCTATGAAAACACCCTCCATCAATCCCTATCTTTCCTTTATGTTTACCTTTGCCAAACCAAATGTTATTGCTTTTGTGAAGATAAATTGTAGGAGTATGACCGAAAACAATCGTTTTACTTTCTCTAGTAGGATTATTATAGAAATCTTCACGAATCCACAAGAAATCTTCTTCTGATTGCTGTTTCCAATCATTTATTTCTGGATTAATTCCAGCATGAACATAAATATGTTTATCATCTTCATAATACAGAGGTAGGTTTTCAAGAAAATCAATGTGGTTGGGATAATTTTTAAGTATCAGTGACTTCATTCTTAGATGTTCATCCCAGTCGAATCCTTCTTCTAGAAAATCATATCCGGCATAACTTTGAGTAGTCATGATTCCGCCATTATTAATCCATAGTGAATCTCCTCGATTCCTAAAGGCATCCACCATTAAATCATCATGATTTCCTTTAAGAGCGATTACACCGTAATCTTTAGCCAATTGAATGACTTTAGTGACAACATCTTTACTGTACAATCCTCTATCTACATAGTCTCCCAGTAAGATTAGTTTATCATTATCAGGATTGTATTTAATCTGCTTCAACATGGCATCAAATTGTAAATAGCATCCGTGAATATCCGAGATAACTAACGTTCTGATATGTATCTCTCCTCTCTGTAGGTAGTCTATTGTTATTACATTCTAATAGGCTAAATAATCAGATAACTCATTACCTCTATCGCAAAACTCTTTAACCATTGCCCTAACCAAACCAAATGACATTCCCGAATGACCTTGACTCTCAATTTCTTTCTTTGCATCTTCGAGACTACCATTTTCATTCAAAATCTTAACAATCTTCAAGCAACATCCTAATTCCATACCATGATATAGATCACCAAGTCTAATTGGAACAATTTTATCCCAATAATCCCATCTACTTTCATCAAGCACTTCTCTACCTTTTGCCATCCACTCTTCTACAAGCGAAGGAATGCTTTCTTTAAATTCCACTTCTCTTTTCTCATATTCCTCTCGCCACTTTTGCTGGGACTCATCAAATTCTGCTTTTGTCTTTCCGATGATTTCTTTATAGGCTCCATCCATCGTTACTGTGTCTGAATATAGCGTTGTTCCATTAAATTTCCCACAGGCCAAAATACCTTTCTTTTTATATGTAAGCAATTCATGAACTGCATCCTCTATTGTATTTCCCAAAAAGAATCCAATCTTTAAATATTTATCTTCCACTTATATTCCTCCTAAATTTTGATAAAACACAAATTTTATCATGATTTTCACTTCAAAAAAGTCAATGTTTATACGGGTTTTATGTTATCACTTTCCCATAATATTTCTGATTTTCTACATCTTCAGTCCATACTGTAAATGGAAGTTCGACTCCGCTATCTTTTAGTAGTCTACAGAAATCATAATCACATCTTTCAGGATAGAGTCTTTTATCTGGTACGAA
Organism: Paenibacillus tianjinensis; assembly: GCF_017086365.1. Classification (NCBI taxonomy): domain Bacteria; kingdom Bacillati; phylum Bacillota; class Bacilli; order Caryophanales; family Paenibacillaceae; genus Paenibacillus; species Paenibacillus tianjinensis. The sequence goes on from NZ_CP070969.1 coordinate 4,181,109, forward strand.
TTCATAGTTGTTGTCAACATTCAGCCATTTAGGATCGCCATCGAATCCGTAAACAACGACATAGATTCGTTTATTCTCGATGTATACATGCCAAGTATTTCGGCTACATGTATATCCGTACAAAAGTGTTCTGTCTGAATCATCTTTGAGATCTTCAATTGAAATAATTTTCTGTTGACTGTTTGATTTCTTTAGTTGCTCATATTCAGTTATATTCATTGTTTGCATTCTCCTTTGGTCCATATTCAACAATCGTAAACTTGTTCTTCTCTAATCAATCATTCTGTCTCTATACTCTCTGTCAAGTTCATACCAATAAGGCCTTCCAGGAAACTTTGCCTCCATCCAATCATAATTACGTTCAGCTTCACGCTTTGCTTCCGTAGTAATCACACTGCTTGCAGCAGACATTGAAGTGTATACAAGTTTTCTACTCTCTCCATCATAAGGAACACCGTTTTTGTAAATCACATAAACTGTTTCGTTCTCAATTTTTAGTGACATTTATGGCCTCCAATTTGGATGTTCTTGATAAAATGATTCAATATACTTCTCGAAATATTTATTCATTACATCACGCTTCAAAACTTTAACTTCCTGAACTCCAGAACCACAATGAGATTCCCAATTGATATATAGGTCGATATTCTTAGCATCTTCGTCTATCAATAATTCTTTTTGGTATAAGCATTCTTCGCAATCATAAAACTTTGTCAGCACTTCTATAATATCTGTCTGATCCATTGAAAAACTCGTTTCTAATTCAGAGCATTCGAATTGGATGTATGCACAAATTGCATTGAAAGTCTCATAATCATATGGCACTAGAATATGAAGTTTTCTTTTCGGATCTTCGTCATATGTATGTGTTAGTGAGTAAAGTTGCAGATCAATCTTTTTTAATTCTGTCCATTCTTTCATTGATTTGATAAATTCTTTTGTTGTGCGAGTGATTGGAGTATTCATGATACAACCGACTTCTTTAACCATTTGCTCGTTCTCCTCAATATGTATTTTATATTTCTACTTGGAGTCACATCATCACAATGTAACTCCGCTTTATTACTAACATCACAATTCACACACTTTCTAGTCCGTTCACTGGTGTAATTAATCTATATTTATTTATGTATCACTCATAGTAGTTCACATCGCATAACATTTGGAATCCATAAGCATCCTTACCATCTTCATCCACAATATACATCTCACCATCATCACCATATATCTGTGGACTCCCATATGATCTCTTTATCTCATAAATTCCCCCAATTGTTAATTTGCTCCCGAATTTGTTACTCAATATTTCAATGTATCTTGCTGCGTTTTCGTCCTCGGTAAGCTTTAAATCTGATGTGCTAAGCTGAACTGTTGACAAGAATATCATCCCTCTCTCATGTCATAATCTTATTATATTTATTTATTAAATGAATGTCAATGGTTTTTAAAATATATTTATTTATTAAATCAGAATATAAGCATTGCCACTTCTTCGCTTAATACAGGATATCTGCCTCTGTTTAATTCAACTAGACCCGGCTCTCGTTTATTCATTTTCTGTTTTAGTTGCTCAATTTCTGATTCTCTTGCTCCAATATTAAATACTGCTCCACTTTTCATGACAATTTTAAATGAAGTAAAGTCTGATGGAGGCTTGGGAATATCAAGTCTTGCCGATGGTTTATTCATTATCTAATCTCCTTTAGATTTGATAAAATCTTTATTTTATGAAGAAATGATGCACAAAAAACCCTTATTTATCAAGGGTTTTTAAAAGTGAGGCATTGCCATTTAGTTCTTTATAGAGCCTTTTGAACTCCTGCATCTGTTCATACTGTTCTACGGACTCATATTCTCGATAAACCTTACCGACCAGTCTTTCATTTGTGAGAATAGTGTCTTCACTTCCACATCTAGGACAAAAGGTTTGTTCAGGAACGTCTAAACACTCAATACCAAAGTGACAACCGCAATCTTCACAATAGAAACAGCTTTGACCATTACCGTGTGGGCAAAATGACATATTAAATCAACTCCTCATTTGAATAGCCAATCAACTCAGACAATTTGACTGTCTCATGTTTATGAATTGTGGTGTAATTATCAGTTCCTTCTTTTGCTACCAACACCCATTTTACTGTTCGTTCTCCTGATTGATCGTAAGCATACAGCCAATAATCAACAGAGTCCTCTGTAAACTTAAATTTGAAATCAATTCGCAATGGACAATATGAAGATTTGTTTTTTATCGTATCATAGACAACCAGAAGTGTTCTTTGATTTTCTGATGTCCATAGTTGTTCAGAATCAAAATATGTTATTTCATAAAACAATCCAGAATCACTAAACCTGTCGTTTGAGATTGGTGGAATATCAAAGAACTCTTCGCATACAGATAGCGCAAGCATTTGTAGTCCAGTCTTATATGCTCTCGTTTCTTCATCACTCAATGTACTAATTTTGGATTGCTTCGTTTTTACTAATTCCATAAGATATGTATTCATAATTCACTCCTCTTTCGTATTTTGATAAAACCTATATTTTATCCTAATTATGTATCTTAAATTTGCATTCTGAATAGTACTTTTTAAAAAGCTCTTCCCCTAAGTCAGTAGGACTTTCTTTATTCTTGAATAGACTGGCATTATCCCACAATGTATACACATTTCTTGTCTTACCAAATTTAGCACCCTGCTTTTTTACAGCATCAACTGATTTATCTTTATCTAAAGCTATAACGATATCTATTTCATTGCCAAGTTCTTTAATCTTATTCACCTGCCATTCACTCAAGTCATCCCCACTTATAGCTACACAATTGGAAAAACCATATTGAGTACTCAGCCAACAAGTTTTTTCCGCCTCGTAAATAATCACCTCCTTAGATTCAAGGATGTAATATAATGCACGATGCCAATTGTATAGTTCAATCATTTTGTTGAAGTTGATGAGATATAGGAACTTATAAATATCCAACTCTTCATAATTATCAAAAATCGTTCTGCCTTTTATAGAAACAATCTCCCCGAAACTATTGTGAATCGGGAAGATAATTCTTTGACTCTTGATGTCATAACCAACCTGGAAGTTAACTTGGGTTTGATAATCTATACCTTCGTCAATATACGATTTATGTGGTAACATTACAAACTGATTTAATATCTCGTCTTCGTAAATTTGGTTTTCTATATTTTCAAGATTACGCTTCTTCTTTCTCTGTTTTTTGACCTCTTTAAGCCATTTAAGATGTTCGTTGGTAGGTAATGGGGTATAAGATCCATTTAAAAACTCTGTATACCCCAATTTTTCACATATCCAGCGTTTGGCTTTGGGAAGGTCATTACGTCTGTCTTCATCTGAATACTTGTCAAATACTATGTATGATACCAATCCATAAATATCTATATCTGATTCGCCCAAGGTTCTGATACGACTAGACAATGATTCATTCAGATAAACTTGAACAGATCGCTTATTTGGAGATTCAAACTTAGAAGGTAGCTGTGCTTCATATCGATTATTTTTCTTATCGACATACTCACAACCCATCAATTCAAGCAATTCTCCTACTTTACCATCCTCCAGAATCTTATCTTTAATTAATTTTAAATCGTTATTACTCATTTAGGCTCCCCCATAGGAGTATTTGCTTATATGTATTAAAATTGAGAATTCGATTTCTTACCCATCTGACAATATGCAACCTCTTTAAATGAATTTATGCCATAGTTTACTTCATAAATAATTTGTTCCGAGATATCACCTGAGCGATTTTTTGATATAAAGATAATCATATAAGTTTTTTCGGGATCTAGTATGTACTCTTTCTTATGCCACTTACCATCGAAATCGCTCTTCTCCCAGTTGTAAGCCTTCACAGCCTCTTTCTTCCCTGGCATCTCATCTGCATACAACAATCTACCCATAAGTACCACAGAAGCCACCTCAACGATCTCAAGGGATTTTCCAATAGCACTAAGATCAAGATATCTATATTCTTTGCCAATCTTAAGTTGTACTGTTGCAAGTAAGCCAACATTATTTGCCTCTGGTTTTATACAGTCAAAGATGCTTTGTGCGGAGTTACTAAATGCTTCCCATCTTGCAGATTCCTTGGCTGAAGAATCTGGTTTGAAGGTGTCTAGAATTGCATAAGAATAATTTAGTGGCTTCATCATTTGGATTCTACTAAGAACGTCTTCTACACGATATTTCTTTAAATCATAAAACTTGATAAGCTCCTTCTCGTGCTTAAGAATCCAATCCTTTGCGGCGTTTAGTTTATCCATTGTCTTTTCATCTAAATTGCCCTCAATCAACTTCTCACGATTAATGGGTTTATTTAGAATTTTTGAAGAGACTGTAGCCAAGATAAGATTTCTTGTTTTCCAGATATTCTCCTCATTAACAAACATCATACCTTTTTGCTCATTCTCATATAGAGAAAGGATAAATTTCTCCATGCTTATGGACGACTTCCCAACTCCAGAACTAAGCACCAAATACATAAGCTCACCTTTACGCCAGCCTTTAATCTTCTTGCTCAATCTTGGAGAATCATGCAGCGACAACCCCATCGCTTCACCCTGATTCATTTTTTCAATTGCAATATCCAGGTCATCAGAAAGATTGTACTCGACAACTTCTCCACAGTTAATGTGAGAAAAAATTGAACTTGTTTTGAATTGAAAGAATGATTGCATTTGTTTAAGAGTCATACGAGTCAGTTTACCAACAAGATCTTTGTTATTGATATCAATTAGGCTTTCGCTTTGGAATTTTCGCAAACTTTCATACTTTTGAATTTCAGAAAAGTGGTAATCGTCATTATTACCTTTATCTTTCTCACATTCCTCCAAAAGTTCTTCGATTGAGTTGTAACCGCCATATTCGTTGTAATAATCAAAATACGATTTTCGACCAACTTCAATCGGCCTTGAAGTTAAGAATGAATAAACTGTTTTGTCATCAAACTTACGAATACTGTTTGAATACATTTCATTTCCTATATAGTAAAAGTACCACCAGATAGGCTCAGTAAAAGTGTCCTTAGTGATCTCATGATTTCTGTATTTTTCATAAAGAGATGGTGTGCTCCATAAATATCCGATAAACAACGACTCGTGAATCTTTGATGGTTTCACAAATTCATCTATGTAGTTAATAATTTAGCCTCCTATAAAAACGCAGAAATGTCCATTTCATCTATTTTATTATTTTTATTCTTATTGATATTTGAAGAAATTGTTTTGTCTTGGTCTGTTACCTTTGTTTTTTCGAATTGTTCTTTTTGTTGTTGTTTTGATTTCCGTCCGGCAAAAGCTTCATTCAATTTATCAATCATAATACTAATCCCATAATTGATAGCTCTTGTATCATTACTGCCATCTAACTTATTTACAATACACCACTTAATACTATCTTCAGCTAATTTATAAGCCTCTAGCATTAGTCCGAAATCCGGGCCATTTCTCCAACGTCTTTCCCGTTTACCACTTTTAGTATCAAATCCTGCCCTCAGATCCTTCAGTCTCGTAATATTCCCTTTGGGCAGAACAATAATATCGTGCAACTTGATTATGTATTGGTACAGTTCATCCCATTGCTGATTTTCAATCCTGGTTGCTTCTTTATCGCGTAAATACCTATCATGACAGTACTCAACATGATAATAACGTTTATCTTCTTCTCTAATCATCTTATCCTTATGACCATATTGCTCACAGACCGGGCATTTCAATAGTCGTTCAGCCAATTTATCACCTCCTTACATTTGATTCGCAATTTCTAATTCCATTCGGTCAACTAGATTTTGGATATTGTTGCGATTAACTCTCTTCGCTTGCAATTCTTTCTCTACCTTATAAAGCAATCGTTGCAGCTCCATGAACGCATCATTATTTTCTTCTAGTTGACATTCGTAGCTAATTAAGTCGCCTTCTGCCCTAATTTTTTCTCTGTCTGCTGACTTGCATAATTCCTCTACGACTTGAGCAACCTCAAACCCCATATGTTGTTGAATAAGTTTGACAAGATCATGATTGTCAGCGATGATTTCAAGTGAATTATCTGGCAAGTGTACTATTGACATATACACATCTCCATTCTATTAAATCGCAACTTCATAATTAGTAACAATTAATTCACCAAACTTGCCTCTCCCACTTGCGTCTTTTGACATATTATATTGAACCTCAACTTCATTGATATAAAAGTCTTTCATCAACTCTCTAATATATGTATTGTCGTTAACCGTTAATAAAAATTTTCCCTTGATGCTTTTTAATTGCTGTTGTAATACTTCAAAGTCAATATTTTTACCGTTCTTATAGCTTCCGTTGTTTGTTTCGTAATATGGAGGGTCAAAGAAGAAGAAGGAATCAGGTTTATCAAATTTTTTAATGATTTCAGTATAATCACGATTCTCCACCCATACAGTTTTTAGTCGCTCGTGTGCTTTCTTTAATAGTTTTAGTGCAGAGTCGTTCATATAAGGCGTATCGCGATAGTATGAATTGAACGATGACATGTCTCCGCCGAAACTATTTTTATTAATATAGAAAAACTTATAGGCAAGCATCAATTCATCCATTTCTTCCTCATCGGCATTCTTAAGGTATTCAAATTCATCTCTACTTACTAAATATGTATTAAACTTTTTAATAAATTCATTATAATTATTCTTTAAAACACTATAAAAGTTAATTAGATTCTTATCAATATCGTTGATTACCTCTGTTTTACTCTTATCTTTACCGAATAACACCCATAGTCCTCCAGCAAAAGGTTCGACATAGCAATGATGTTCTGGAATCATTTCAATAATCTCTTTTCTCAAATTTCTTTTGCCTCCACGCCATTTAATAGGACTATTCAATTTAACACCTTCTGTTCCATATATTTATTTTATTCAGGCCAGTTAAATGATTCAACCTTCTGAATCTCCGCAAATCCAACTTCAACGGCAACATTATGTTTCTTGTAATGTTCTACTGCATCATTATAGTCTTCTTCTGCTTCTTCGTAATCATCGTAGTATCCAAATACCTTTGTTCCATCTTCGTAATTGTAAAATAAAATATAATCCATTATTAAATTCCTCCTCTGTCTTATTGGACTACCAATTTATACGATCCATCATTAACATCGCTTATTGGTACATAATCCTTGAATCCATCTTCATATGTAACTTCATAGCAAATGTTTTCTATGCCATAATGATTTTCCACATGAACTAATCCAGTGATTACTGGAAGGTTACAATCTAGTCTCCGATAATAATTATCTAATGGCTCTAGAAAAACGTAATTAATTTTCATTTTTGTCTCCTTTTTAACGACCTGATAAAATACCTCATTTATGATGAAATATGTTCTAATCTTTTGTTTGCAATTTCTATGTATTCGTGGTTTAATTCAAATCCTATAAAATTTCTATCATTTTTAGCAGCTACCAATGCAGTTGTTCCTGCGCCCATAAAAGGATCTAAAACCACTCCATTTTCTGGACATCCACTTAATATACATGGGGTAATCAATTCTTCTGGAAATGTTGCAAAATGCGCTCCTTTAAATGTAGAAGACGAAACCGTCCAAACCGATCTTCTTCTTCTTTTACCCAACCCGTCTACAGTATCTTCCATTACCGACTCAGCATCATAGTAATATTTTTTGTTTTTTGATAACAAGAATATGTATTCATGTGCTTTCGTTGGTCTGTCAGGTACATTTTCGGGAGTGAAATTTCTCTTTTGCCAAATTATGTCTGATCTTAAGTACCATCCCGTCGCTTGAAGTGCAAAGGCAACTCTCCAAGGAATACCGACCATATCTTTTATTTTTAAGCCTTCGGGTATTTTTCTTTTATCTCGCGCAGATTCAGAAGTTTGACCTTTTTGAAACCCCGAGTTTTTATCAGGATTCGATGTTTTTTGAGGTCGCCTAACATATGTATCACCTAAATTTACCCACAATGTTCCATCGTCTCTTAGTACTCGCTCAACCTCTTCAAACACTTGCAGCAAAGATTCCACATATGTGTCTGGAGAATCTTCTAAACCAAGTTGCCCGTCTACCCCATAATCTCTCAATCCCCAATAGGGAGGTGATGTGACGCAAGTATTGATGCATTTATCAGGTAATAATTTTAACCCCTGAAGACAATCGAATTGGTAAATGCGATTTAACTCAAGATTTCCAAGCAATTGTTTGCTCAAATTATTGATTCTCCTTATCTAATGCATATTCATTACATGGTTCTAGTGCTTGATTTTTAAGTTCTTCACTTGGAATTTCTTCATATGTATTAAAATTCAAACCATTATTAATAAAACATGTTCCCATACCATTGTTATGAATGCAATCTCTAACCATACAAAGATCATTAATACTTGTCATTGATTTCACTTTCCTTTCCCTATATATTTTTACTTTTAAATCTTTATGAAATGAGGGATTCATTCGGTTATTCAACATCTGAATCAGGAGCAACAATATGCTGTATCATGTAAACAGAGTTGATGTAGAATTGAGCAAATTCTTTCGTTGCAAAAACACCATGTTTCCTTTCAGGTGTTAAATACTCAGGCTCTTCATTTTTCAATGTCTTTTCAAAATCAATAAAAAACTCAACCACCTCATATTCTCCATTGCTAGTTAACCTGTAAATTAAAGCCCATGTATGGTTTCTAACTGGCATAAAGTCAGATACGGAGTTCCACATTTCTGACAAATCATCGAGTTCTTCTTCGTCAAGTATTCTTTGAGTTTTCATCGTTATCCCCTTTCTCATTGTTATCATCCTTGTTCAATTTATCTCCCATGTTCAACAGCAAATCTCTAAAATGGTTGAAATCTCCGTTATTTGAATATCCACTTGAATATGTATAAGTTCTTGGCTTAGTTAAATTATGTCCCTGATATTTTATGTATCGTTTTGCTTCATCTAGAATAAAGAAGAATGCAACTGGTTCGTAATTTTCTTGAATCCATGAGGCCGCATACCACTCAATACCGTAAACTTTAAAATAGTCGGAATAATTCATTACAAATATCTCATCGTCATTCACTTCAAATGTTTCATACTCCATCTCACTTAATGGTTTGATTTCAAACGGTGGGCCTTCCTCTCTTCCCTCAAACCAATCTTGAACAGCTTCTACCTCTGAGTTGTGCCAAACTTCATAGTCGTAATCCGTTGTGAATTTAAGAGGCAAATGATCAAAATAATCCGTCTGATCTTCATGATACGGGATATAATGAGGCCGATATGTTTCCACCGCATGGATGGCGTTGCATGTACAGACATTATCATCGGCTCCTGGATACTGTTTCTCAGCGAACAGTTTTAGAAACTGTTCTTGCTGATCAGTTAATTCAATTTCAATTTTCTTCAATTAATCATCATTCCTCCTCATAGTTCTGTGGATTCTTAATATAGTCATCAACAACTTCTTTCATTTGTTTGACCATATTTCCTACTTTTTCGTCTGAATCTTCAAAGCCACAAACTAATTCATATCCCGTTGGAGTATAAACAGAGTAATAAAGCGTACTCCATCCACCAAGACACTTTTCACGACTGACATCAATTTCAAAACCTCTATATTTGGTTTTCATATATTTACTCCTATTAAATCGTGTTCAAATCTACAGCTCCACCAAAAGTACATTTCATATCGAACACACCACTCTTACGAGTCTTCTTGATTACATATGAATCATTGCCATCATAAAACACTTTCCCATTCAATTCGTCATCAGTTTTTCCTAATGTGATTTGTTTGGAGATCCAATTACTGATTTTGTCTACATTACTCATAATAATCTTCCTCTCTTGTTTTGATAAAACAGAACTTTTATGTAGTTATTCAAAAGTTGTAAATGCATTTTGAATTGCTCTCATCACGTGACTCTTATCTTTAATCACTGTTTTGATAAATTTCTCGTTGTCAATATTTCTAAAGCAACTCATCAAAGTGCTTGTTCTGTTATATTGATTCGGCTCAATATATTGAAACTGAACAACCTTATGCAAAATATCATACAAATAGTTCTCGACTCTTCGATTATCAGAAGTCAAATTATCCCCATCAGAAACATGCATAACATAAATATCTTTATTTTTATAATCTTTAGAGTTAATTATTTCAAGACATTTTACATATGCTGATGAAGCGATAGTTCCTCCACTTTCCGATTCGTTAAAGAATTGATTCTCACCAACACTTTTAGCATCAGTACTATGCACAATATACTCAGTTTCAACATTCACGTATTTATCCTCAAGAAAAAGTTTATTCCAGGTGATTACTGATCTGCCAATATGCTTTTCAAATGTTCCCATCGAACCAGAATTGTCCATCATAACAATAAAAATGGCTTCAGAATTTTCATACATCCTATTGATCAAATGTGGTTTAATGTAGCCATTTAACTTATTAAAAACTTCATTGATTTGATATTTGTTTACCACAACATCCTCAAGAGTAAGTACCTCAGAAAGTTCCATCTTTTCTATGATTGAATAAGAACTCATGCGCTCCAAGATGGTTTCTTTGAGGGTTTTAAAGTCACTTTTTAATTGATCATTTTCTGTATCAAATTTAAGTTTTCCATATATATCACACAAATTCTGAACAATTTCTTCGTGCTTCATTCCTTTAATTTTCACCATTAGCAAATCCATCTCCTCATATGTATTGTCTCACAAGTTCATCATAACACATTATATTGTTTTTGTATATATTTATTTATTAAATTATTCAAAATCAGAATCCTTCATTGCAAAGAAAGAATTGCATTTACTACACATATCGACAAACTCTTTGTTTCCCATCATAACATTTATCATATTTTGATTTTGTAGAATTGCTTTGTAATGACCATTTCTTTCGTAAACCGCATGACACTTTGGGCAAGTGAAAACTTCTTCCATATATCATCAATCCCCTCTTTTAATATAATTAATCACCAATTAAACCTTGTCTCTGTTTGATAATCAAGAACTTGTAATTGCTCCTGAAAATACGCTGAGAATTCTTCGGCTATTGCACCTGATTGACTATAAGACCCACTTAACATAACAGTATTTTTATCACGGATACTTACGTCTACAGCAGCAATCCATCCCCATTGCTGTCTAATCTTTATTCCAAAATCATTAGGATATGAATATGTTTCCTGTAGATTCTCAATTATATCATTAACATCATTCTCTTTAATATCTCTGTCCGTTTTAATATATATACTCCATCCCATTACTTCCATCTCCTTATTTTAATGAAATCGGGCTTTTATGAACTTTTTATGATCAAAAAGTCCAGTGTTTATAAGGATTTTACATTTGTATTTTCGTTTCAGAATAAGGTCTCACCGTTTCCCCATTGAATGTTCGATCATGGTTTCTATAGTCAGTCATTTTTGCAAGTAAAAACTTCATTCGATGATAGGTATCTCCATTAACAGTGCCAGGCTCTGTCATGTTATTATTTTCATAATGTTCTGTACTATAATGTAATGCCATAGCGATAGTCGAATAGTCATCTCCGTTAATCTCGGTAATACTAAAATCTTTTAAAGAAGGGATACCCTCATATTTTCCTATTTCGTTTCGGATTATTTTCATTTTTTAGCCTCCTTTGATTTAAATAAATGAATCTAATCTTCGGACTGTGCATTACACTTGACTTCTTCCTTTGCAAGTTTCTCTATCTTCGTTACAGTCCTTGCATGGGTCTTTTCCTTCGTTAATTAGTAGCCAGACCATCATTCCGTCTAACTTACATCTAGGTGGAACGTAACCCTGCTGAACACACATGCTCTTATACATATCACTCATTTTCATCCTCCTTTTTAAGCAACATAGTTTGCGTCCACCGTCCAATATCTTCGTACTTTGAAGCTAAACGCGATCACCAAAATAGTCAATCAACTGTTCCAGTGCGTCCGTATACCCCTTGTTGTAAGTCTCCATATCCATACCGTTAAGTCCTCCAACTGTCTGCTTTAGCATTCCTGGGGTTTGGATAATGTGATTAAAATGAACCTGTTTCATATGTTCAATGATTTGTTCTGCGGTTACTTTCATCCTCTTCACCTTCCTTCGCTATTTGAAGCCTACTATTCTTGATGAAATCAAGCTTTTATAAAAATTTTTGATGAACAGCTTGCAGCTTCTTTATATGATTTAACAAGTTCACTGTCTTGTGTATCATAAAATCGACTGAATTGAATGTCAGACCATTTATATTTTAAAATTGGTTCAGTAAACTGTGTATACCACTGACTTCCATCAACTACTCTGCGAAATATATGGTTGCCCTTTTTGGATATCCTATGTAAGTAGTAGGTGCCTGTGTCGCGATCTCTTACTAAATCAACTTTTTGCAAATATTATCCGCCCCTTTCTATGAAAGTAAACTTTGATTAGTTTATTTCAAATCTTTCAGAGCATCGAGTATTTTTCTTTGAAATTCAAGTCCTATTCTTGAACGATTCATCCAGTCGTCTCCATCAACAACGCTATTAGTAACGTCCTGCACTCCTTTAATCATCTTGATTGCATTGATAATTTCTTGTACATCATCATCTCTATAGTCTCCGTCTAAAGCCACATATAAGCCTTTTACTCTATCTGTCATTATTGTCTCATCCTTTTCTATTTTTTTGATGAAAGAAAGATTTCATTCTGATATTAATCGATAAACATACACCCATTTGGGTTGTCCAATTTTAGGTGCTGGAAGTCCATAAGCAACACGTTCTAGTTGTTTATTGATTTTAAACATCAAAGACAATTGTCTTCCGATGTCTTTTGAGTCGGAATTGAATTTTTCGACATATCGCTGAATGAATGTCTCATTTGCAACATCCACAGGGCCGTAGCGCTTGATGTACTTAATAATCCATTCCTGTTTTTCTGTCATATCTTCACCTCGCATTTCTTTATAAAAGGAAAATTTTATTTGCTAAAATCATATGTCTCAGAGCATTCATAGCACAACACATGAGCTAATGCATCTGGATTCTGGATGTTCTTTTCAATATCTTGTTCATCCGAATGAGAATTCCCGTTGATATCATAGTAACTAACCTCATCCAACAGATTACTTTCAAATCCACATTGTTTGCAATTCATAGCTTTTTCACTCCATTTCCTCATAAAATGTATGTTTTATCAAGACTCATTCTTTGCCCTTAAAATCTCCGTAGTATGTATTTCTCATCTTTTCAGCGTACCTTCCAGCTTCGTGAACATCGTCAAAATACCCAAGCCTAGTATTTTTACCATCTATTTGCAACTGAACCATCCACATTTTCACATTCTTTTCCCAACAAACATTTCTATATCCAGATTTATTATTGGTGTTTTTTGTTTTCCTGTGTTTTAGGTTTTTATTTGCTTCAGTAACTCTTAAATTATCTTTCCTGTTATCCAAGGAATCATGATTTTTATGATCTACATGTGTCCCTTTGTGCGCTTTAGTCACAAGCCTATGTATCAACAGAGTCTTGTAACGAGGCTTCCCTTCGATAATTCCTAGGTATTGACAGATTTCAGCATAGTACTGCTGGTTATCTCTATGCCAACTTACATGAACTTTAAAATCAAGTTCGTCAATTATTTCTAAATCCTCTTCGTCAATGATAACATCAAATTTATCACCATTCTTTCTTGTTACATGGATAAATGCAGCCCCATCTTTTATGCTATAATCGTTCTTAATACCCAATTATATCCTCCCTTTTATTCTCATGAAATGCCACTTTCGTCAAATAAACTATTCATCCAGGCCGCATAATCGTCTCATCATTTCATTGGCAAGTTCATTTTTATAGAAATTTAGTGCATCTACTTCGATACCTTTGTCATTACGCTCATCTGCTAAAATAGGATCAGAGTAATCATCATACTTTTCCTGTTCCAATTCTTTCAATATCTCAAAAATTTTAATTTGTGCATTTTTGTAGTCTGTTTGCAATTTCTCATCGCTAAACTTTTTAATATCCATTCTATGTCACTCCTATAAGTTAGTAAGAATTATTCAGTATTCTTTCGATCAATGAATGCCTTCTCAACTTTAGAAAAGTCGTGAGTTTGATAATACATTTCAAACAGGTTATCGAGCACTCTTGTATCCGCAACATTAATATTGCCCTGCATATCCTTAACGTCCATGACTAGCTTGACTTCAAAATCTTTGATAACTTTCTTCAAAATATCCAACTCATTTTCAATAAGTACCTCGGGCGCACCTAGCTGAGCCAAATTTGCCAATTGACTAGCGTGTGATAGAATTCTTTTTGTCTTGTACTCTAATTCAAGATTCATAAAAAACCTCCGATTTATCTCAGTATGAGAGATTTACAACCATTAGATTTCATCATCGTCATGTCTGTACTCAATATCAATCTGTTTTTTGAAGATAAGCATAACCAGCATACATCTCTTTGTTCCAACCTTCTGAATAAACTCTAACTTGAGAAGCTTTTTCATTTTCATCAACGTATTTCATACTAACGACTCTTAATATTTCTCCTTTGTTTAATGGAGTTATATGCCCCTCATCCATCATTTTCACAGTAATATCATTTATTTCTGCATCTGATAGCGACTCATCCTGCATTAACAATATTAGTTTATCACTATTATCAATAGTATCAGCAGCCCAAATGACATCTGTTACAATAACTTTATCTCCAACTTCAAATTTGTATGGTTCGTCTTTGCCGCATGCCGTCAGAAAAACAATGAGCAGAATTAGCAAATGTTTTAGTTTCATCTCTAGCCTCATTTCTATATAATTGGCTCTTTTCACATTCTATTTTCTTTAATTTCACTCGCTAATCCATAAGGATCTCTTGTTTTTTCATCAGTTTTCAAGTTGGTTATCCATCCAGTTGAAATATTCAACTTGTAATAATCGTCTATCAAAAACCAGTCGCCATCTTTTACTACTTTGCAACCCGCATCTTCAAAAATCTTTCTATACTTGCTTTGATCTCCGTATCCCACATCTATCCGCTCCCTTGGTTCAGTTTGAAATCAATCTTCTCCTACAACCACCAAATTCCCATCCTCATAAACAACAACCACCCGCACTATCCCCTTACATCTATACTGATACACATACCCTTCAGCCATCACCCCCTCACGGCCAAAGTATGTTAATTCACCTGATTTTTTCAGATCATTGATAGCTTCATCAAAACTGGAGTATTTTCTTGACTTCAATCTCATCTCCTCCACCCATATTATATTCCACAAACCATATGTATTTTCCTGCTGCTCACCACTAATTACATCTTCTCTACACTTATTATTTTATTATATTTATTTATTAAATGCAAGCACTTTTTATTTATTTACTCAAAATGACCGCCTATTATTAGACGGTCTAAGTTGATCATGCTGTTTATGTATCTATTCGGTTTTATCAAATGAGAAACCATCACGAGTTGCTGTAAGCAGCTTATACTGTCCTTGATATTCTCCATCAAGATAATACTCAAACGCCTGTGACTCGTATTGTACAAGAAGTGAGTGACTTGGAATATCACCATAATTACGCACATGTTGTTCACCGTTGGGCAACTCAAAACAGACAATAATTTTATTTCCCTGTGAATTAGTCTTCATATGTATACGGAATATATTATCTGTTTTAGGCGGGAAATTATATGTGTGATCTTTGGATCGTTTAGTTGATTTACTAATTTTCTTCATTATATTTACTCCTTTTTATTTCTTCTTAAAAGCCCAATTTCATGATGATTATTTTGAATCCAGCACTCTTCTATGGTAATATATTTGTAACCATGATTAAGGGAGTTGGATTTCAAAAATGAAAAAAGTCAATAATAATACTCAGACATTAATCACAGATTTGAAGTTAAAAATTATTAAATCCATAAAAGATGAATTAGCTGCAAGAAACTATTCTGTACGTCAGTTCGCAGAAAAAGTTGATATGAAACATCCACAGATACATAGAGTCACAAGAGGTGAAAATTATAATATCGATACTTTGATAAAAATATTGGATGGATTAGATATGGAAATAATAGTTCAACCAAAGGCACTGAAATAGGTTATCCATTAATACCATACAAGACATCTAATTCAAAGTCATACTGCGGTTTCACGGTGTATAATGTCTTCCCTGTTTTTCTTACATATCTAACACAATTACCAGTTCCACCTTTTGTGCCATCCCATGCAGCAATAGCAATGCGACTCATATCAACCATGTACTCGTTACGTTTCTGCATCTTAGCCACATGATAGTCGCCAATTGCAACTCCATCGACTTTGTATTCCGGTAACTCATCTACATAAATAACTTCATCGGCAAGATCAATCATCTTTTGATACCATGCCTGTGTTTCATTATCAGTCCATTTACATGCCTGATTTTTGAATGGCACTGCAACGATATTTTTGATATGAGGATAGTATGTACGTTTCAATCCTTGAACAGTCCAGAATGCAATCTGATCGAACCCAATTGCTCCACCAGAAATGAAGCGTTCAACACTTTCTTCTTCAATTAAATCAATCAGAATTGGTTCAAGTTTCTTGCTTATGTATTTGGATTTTTCATCTGTAAGACTGTAGCAATTGCCCAATTTATTTGGACGGTGGCCAGTAAAGCAAATAGTCTTCTTTTCTAATTCCTCTTTAGCTCTGCTCTCTTCTTTTTTCTTTTGAATTCTCTCTGCCATTTCTCTTCTACCTTCAGGAGAATTTAGATATTTGAAATCAACCAATCATTACACCGCCTCTACTCATTTCTTAAATATATTCATTAGCTCTTGATATTCATCAACTAAAGATTGTCTTCCTTGCTTTATGTATTGTCTTACCACATCGGCCTGGCAATTCAGGCTTTTACCCTTGAAGATATCATTAAAATCATCAAACCCCTTAGCATACTCAACGAGATCAGGATTGTTGTCCAGATAATTAACCCATAACATTTGATACCATTGGGACAGAAATCTAAGTTCATACTGTTTCCCATTTAATTCAATATGCGTTGGTTGTTTTCCTTTGGCATCTTTCCATGACGAAGGTTTAAAATCGCCAAACCGTTTGGCAAGTTTGTGGTTTTCGATACTGTCGTATCTTCCCCACGCTTTGACTTTGGCATAAAATGCAGAGAAACGTTTATCTCCTTTTGATGAACACTCAAGTATTTTCACTGTTTAGTATCCTCCAATTTTAAACAACCTTTAACCGCATCCCAAAGTGCATCACACACATTCATCTGACAGTATTCTTTTTCAATCAAATAATCTTTAACCGAACACGGTATACAGTTATCAATGGTTATTTTGTGACCTTTATTAAACATAACTTCAATCATCTTTCCGATAGTCATTTTCTTATGATGGTAAGTGGCCCAGTTGTTGCGATCTACAAGTCCTTCGGGGAAGAGTTCGTAAAACTGTTCTTTTGAAATTTCTAATGCTTGTTTTGGAAGGATATGTTGTTTCATTTTTTCACTCTTTTCTTTTATTCTATTTGCTTCTGTTAACGCATATCATCACGCTGTTCTAAGTAGCCTTTGAAATACTCCCAATTTCTATCAAGCTCATCAATATTCCTGGAGATATATCCTTCTGCAATTTCTTCATCAATCAATCCTTGATCTGATAGTTGAAACATGAATTCAATTTTATTGATGGTTTCAAGAAAACCCTGAGCATACCCTTTAGCATAGTTTAATCGGTATTGGCTGAGACCATGTTTATATTTCATTTTTACACTCCTTTTTCCCATAAAATGTTCAGTTCGTCAAGATTTATATTCGTAATTTATTATGTATTTTTTGTGATCTTCGTTTATCCATTTGAGTATCTTTCTCTTTCGATCTAAACTGTAAATTGGGTTATCTTCGGAGTACCAACTCTCAAAATCATAACACCACTTGTTACTATTGCAGTCTCTGCAAGCAGGAACGCAATTGCTCAGGTCGTTTGCGCCATCATCATCAACATGTTCTTTATGTAAACCCTTCTTTGTTTCTTTTTTATTTTGTTCCCATGTCTTCCCACAATAAGCACAACGGAAATTAAAATAAATTCTGCACTCATCCCATTCATGATTGTCGATTATGTGTTTATGGTGGTTATCATGATATTCCTTGTGTTTTTCTGGATTTTGGTCATAGAATTTTTTAATAATATCTTTAACCTTATCTTTATTTACATCTCTCCATTTTTTATTTGTTTTTAATGTAGACTCCTTATTTTTTTGATAATGATCCTTTCTGTATCGTAAAGCTAACTCTCCTTGTTCTTTTTGTCTTCTACATGCCTTCTCAACACCGCATTTTTTACAATAAGGATAATGTCCATCCATCATATTTTTACTGTTTAAATAGTAAAAATCATTATTACAAGGAAACCACTCTATGCATATGTTGCATAATTTGTGATCTACTCCATCAATAATTTTATGACACTCTTCATAAGTCATTGTCTTTTTCTTCAGTAAAAAAATCTCCTCTCTTTTTAAATCACAACTTTCTTCCACAAACTGGGCAATAGTTTATTTTTACTCCATATAATGAATGTGGCACACTTCCACCAATTACGCTATCCTCTAGGCAATTGGCGCTATTGATAAACACAGTATAATCACTTAGCTGTGCTTTCATTAAAGGCTCCCTGTCAACCAATGGTCTGCCAGTACAATACTTACAGATATCTTTTGCTTGTTTTCCATTCTGTTTATCCATTTCAATAATCACATTTTCTAACTCAACTATAATCTCTCTCAACTTATCAGCAGTCCAGGTTGTTCCTCCGCGACTACCAAAATTTAAACCGCTGTGCAGTATGTATGGATGGCGAGATGAATCCTTATTGCCATCGTTCTTTTTAATTGTTCCAGATACATAATTTCCTTTTACAATAATTTCGTTACTGAACATTTATTTAACTCCTTTATTTTATTATTTCTCTCTAACTCTTACTTTTGACTCAGCAATAATTTTTTCACATTCGAAAAATGGCGAGAGTCTATTCTCAATTCTGCTGAGTGATGAGATTAGTCCGAATATTTGTTTTAGAAGAAAGTCAATATCGTCTCTTGCCGTTTCTTCATCCACAATTCCTTTATTATAAATATAATATGACTCAATCGCTTCAATTCTCGACTCTTGATATTTACCCATTTAATTATCATCCTTTTTATTATTTTTAAATTTTCTTAATACAACACGCATTTCATCATGAATTTAATGAGCTAATTCGTCAGCTTCTCTAAGACTTTTTAGCATCAACAAAACATCTTCTCCAACCAATCTTCTCAGTTTTTCAATACCTTTTTCGCTCTCTCCTATACTCAACAGTTTCATATGAAATTGAACTAACTCTACAACTTTAGATACAAAATTATCTTCATATCCTATCCAACTTAGAAAATTACAGGCGAGTTGAGCGCTAACATTTTCATGACCGATGAAGTTTGCATATCTTGATCCCTCTCTAAAGTCTTTACAATGTAGCTTCCCTATATCATGCAATAATGCCGCCCACAACATTACTAACTTCTCTTTTCCTTCATAGTTATTTAAAACGTGTTCCCATACATGATAGGTATGTCTGCTTACACTTAGTCGATGATAAGACGAATCCTGTGGCAAATCAGAGATATTTTCAAATATTTTGGCCCCCTGAAATGCCTCGTAGAACATTTCGCTGTAGCTACATTCTTGAGTAATGACTGATTCAAAGTAATCTTTAAGAGAGTCAACTTTTGCTTCAGTATGAGTGTGGACATACTTAATATCATTCCATCCCTCATTTAGAGATGGAACCTGTAAAGATTTATACATTCTATCGATTACCCCATAACCAACTGTTCTTGAACGATTCCTATCTCTTTGTAGGCAGATTCCGAATGGTGTGTCTAGGTAGTGGCATTCCAATACATGTTTTTTAAACTCACCTACATTATGAATTCTTCTTTTACTACTTATATTAGTTGCATCTATTACCACATTTTTATTATTGTTTAAGTGTTCTTTTGCTC
Source organism: Paenibacillus tianjinensis (assembly GCF_017086365.1). Taxonomy (NCBI): domain Bacteria; kingdom Bacillati; phylum Bacillota; class Bacilli; order Caryophanales; family Paenibacillaceae; genus Paenibacillus; species Paenibacillus tianjinensis. The sequence goes on from NZ_CP070969.1 coordinate 4,201,152, forward strand.
TTTTATAAAGTAATTCAAACACCTCTGTATTCTTATCTTGACAATCCTCATTGCCACATAATTCAACCCTAATATTGTCTGAAGATAAGATTTTGGCATTTTCATTAACACTTAATCCTTCCGCATAAAGCCCCTTACCTGATCCCGGCAATCCTGCAAGCATTATCAACTTAGCCAACTTGTTCATCTCCTTCATCAAATAGTGAGTTGTATTTATCAGTAAGCCCTAAGTCACTCAATCTGCGATAAGACACCATATTCCTATTTTCTGATTTAAGAATGCTGCTCAATCTTCCCAGGTACTTTTCTCTAACATACGCCGCCAATCCATCTGGAACATTATTGCTAACATAAATCATGAACTCTTTCTTATTCTCTTTTGGAGCCAAGTTGTAGTGATAATTGATCTGTGAATTTATATTATGTACATGATCAAAAATTAAGTTGGCAATCTTTTCGGTTTTTTCTCTATATTTCTCTGGAATTTTAGAAATCAAATCATCATATTCATTGTCGGCAATTGCTCTGATAATTACATTTACAGATGATACACTATCCAAAATTCTATGAATATTAACGTAATCATCACATTTCATTTTAATCAAATGACCGTCAATGTTTAGAATCCATCCTTCTTTTTCATGAGATTTTAATTCTTTCATCTTTGTTAACATCTCATCAAGAGTAATTGATTCTAGACTAACAGCAGACACATTATACTTATTAGCCATTTTAAGTACATCGCTATAATTATACTGCTCTCCCGTTAGTGTATTTCTAATACCTATTAGATGAAGTCCTTCTTTTGATTTTTCATAAATAACAACATGGGCGTCTTTTATAGAAATGTATTCAAAGATGAATGTTAAATCCGGATTATCTTTGATCATATTTATATAATTATCATTAAGCATCGAATATCCATCTTCAAGTCTCCAAGAACTTTTTTCTGAAATAGCCATACTACCACACATAAACACTCTGCCTTTGTACCATCTGGCACTTTGCATTGATCCATCTAGTTTGTCAGCTACCTCAAAGTTTTTGGCTTCCTGAATACTCTTAGAAACAACTTCGACCATATTTTCAGCAACTTCATTTAAGTTAAAGAATTTTCTAAACGGAGTTAGCACCAATTCTTCATCTTTAAGATTAATTACAACACTTCGACATTCCCTATAAACAGAATCTACATCCTCCCACATTCCTTTTTGCATCTCTGCTAATCCATAGCGAATCAAGAGGATTTCTTCTGATTGGTTAAACTGTAAACATTCAAATATATTATTATATTTATTCTCATTAAGTTTAATCAACCAATCTTCAAAAATATATGAACCATAGTTCCCAAACTTCTTATAGTATGTATTTTTTATTTCTATCACCAAGTTCAAAACTGGATTCCAACTCATTTTAATATCTCCCTTAATATCTTATTTTCTTTCATTTTCTCGTGTTTTCTAACCACAAAACCTGATGAAACGTGCCTTTCATATACAATAGCATTCGTTATAGGTATTTAAATTTGTTCCACAAACTTTGCAGTGAGGACATTCACATTCAATCTCGCCGCACTCTTGACAAGCCTCAAGCTCTAATTCTTCATTATTAATGCCGGAATTCATAAATCTCTCCCCTTTTTTGAGATTCAGTAAAAGAATAATTTAATCAAGAATTTAGATTTACTTCTGCTTCAATACCATTAACATTAAAACTCTCTATGTATGTGCTCCCTTCTTCGGTATTTTGTTGATTCGTATCTAAGCTATAATTCGATTCAGAATTTTATACACTGCTTTTACGTCCACTCGATCTAACCTAACGACCTCGCTGTTCCTGCTGCCATCTTCATCACAATACACAAATGATCCGTCTTCATTTTTCCTTATGTACCAATATTCATTTTCCGATAGCCTTGCTTCTGCAACTTCCCCCTCTTTGAGAGTTTGAATAATCTCGAATAAATCCTTCATTGTTAACTATCATTCCCCTCCAGTTTTTAATCGTGATGTGGGGTACTTTTATGTATAAAAAAAGATAGTATAACAACTCTTCACAAGTTGATTATACTACCTTCTTATTGTTCTGTATATATTTATTTATTAAATAATTCTAGCTAATTCTAATGTGTTTTTTATCCGTCACAAGTACTGCACCGTCAATAGTCTCTCCATCTTTAAGTTTCTTTAGTGCTGCCAACAATGCTTTAGAATCCAGTTTTGCCTCTTGTGGGATTTTGAATGTATCGGGGATTAATTTCTCATCAATAATACCAACAGATGGATTTGTCTTATGTATGCTTACCTTAAATGTTCCGGCATTCACCTTGTCTATATTATTAACCTCTAGAACACTCTGCATATATGTTTTAAGACCCTTATGTTTATTCTCCAGGTATTTACGCTTCCTAGCAAGTCGAGCCTCTTCTGCCTTAAATGCTTCAATGTCTCCCTCAATGTTTTTCATAAATTTGGTGATATTCTCTACTTTACTATTGATTTCATCTTCGATTGATTCAAGAGTGTCGATATAAGACTGTAAATCATCCTCTGTAAGATCCTCACTGTCCCAAGCTGCGTCCACATACTGATTAAAAACTCGATATTGCTCCCCTAAAGTATAAAGTGCTGGCATTTATTATTCTCCTTTAATATATGTATTTTTATTTTCATGAAACTTCTGTTTTATGAAATCTTAATGATCTGAATCAACATGCTCTTTTACTATCTCATAATCTTTATACAACTGAGGGTCACTTTCAGCGGCAATACCATAAATAACGCTGTAATTATATTTACAATCTCTGAACACCCGACCATCCCCATTCCAATTTTCATACATATGAGATGTAATGTCGTCTTCAATTTCCTTATCAAGCTCACTTTCAATTGTAAAGGTGCTTAAACCACCTTCAGCAAAATCGTACCCATCGTTCCAATCGTTTCTATTTTCCTCAAGATAATGAGCCAGTCTAAGATATTTATTCTTACTAACAATTACATCAAGTAGTTCGCTCCATGTATCTTCTAATTCCATGTCATACTTAGCCAAAAGAAGAGCCAACTTCTTATTATGTTCCTTTTCTTTTTCTTGTTTTGCTTTTGCAGCTTTTTCTGCTTTAATTTTATTAACCTCATTATCCCATATCTTTTTTACTTGATCTGTTAATGATTTCTTTAGGTCATCAAGTTTAGATTCTGAATACTGAGTTGGTATCTGCTTTCTAATCTCAGATGGAAACTCATAACTCATTTTAGTCGTATCTTTGGATCGACTGGTTTTGTAACCATGATAAGTCGTGCTGATGCCAATTTCAGAAAAGATATTAAATAATTTTTCTTGAGTTGAGGCGTTGATTTTTTGTCTTTTTACGTTTTCCAAATGATTTTCTAAATCTGAGTCTGCAACCGAATTGATGAAGGCAATCATCTTTTCTAAATTATCCTGCTTGTTTTCGTCGAAGATGACATAAACATAATGCCAGTTCTCCTCAAAAAAAATACCTTTTGCCAATCCTTTCTCTTTGATGTGTTTATCTGTTTTATAGTCATTCCACTCAACTCTTAGAATAGGTTGACTATTCCAACTGCCTCGCTTTTCACTAAGTCGTGCTTTAAACGAAGTCAGATGTAGGGGAAGAAATTGCTTTATCTTAGTAAGCCCCGTAGACTCTTCTAGCTTTTTAAATTTATTAATTGTAATTTCTTTCATCTTTTCAATCTCTTTTGTGATCTCATTAAAATTGTTTTCTAGCGTATCTGTTTCCCAAACACCCAAAACTACTCATCTCCCATTCCTAACGAAATTTAGATTTCATTTTAATCTCTGTCCCATGGCGCTTTGAAGATTTCACCGGTCTCAATGTGTTGCAATCTTCTTTTGCCTTCGTGGTCTATAAGTTTGTAGCCGTAGGATCTTAGCATCTCTGAGTTTTCTTTGTTGTCCTGGAATGGATCAAATACCAGCTCATCTATATTAGAGTCATATACTCTGCATTCTTCATTCCAAGCATAATATATTGCATCTACAATATTCTCTTCGGGGATAGTAGTATATTCTTCACCATCCCAATCCCACATGTAAAATTGATAGTTATTCATCCTCTTCATTCCCTTCTATATTTTCATAATCCATCTCAATATTACTTACTTCTTCTAATTCCCACTCCACTACTCCATCAACGTTATAAAGTTCATGATTGATCTGTTCAACCATATGGACACCATGATTTAACTCTTCTTCATCGAAAATTATATATCCCTTGATTTCTACTTTTCTCATTCAATTCACCTCGTTTTTTAATTTGATGAAAGTTATATTTTATTATGACCACTCAATTTCATTATTTTTATACTTCAACATACCATCATTTAGTTCCCACGCCACATCTTTAAGAATCCCTTTGATATTGTATATATTAGTCATATCATCTGTACGAACTAACTGACCGTAACACATACTAATTAATTTCTCTAAGTGAGCCAACTTATCTTCTACTTTTAATCCATAAGAAAAGAAGCGTCTATCTCTTGTAATAGACCATTTACCTTCTTCGGCATCAAAATAAATTAGGACTTCTGTGTTAGGACGATCTTCGTTTTTCAAGAGCTTATCAACTATAGTTCCAACTTCTTCTTTTAATCCAGTGCTTGCATGTTCACTCACTAAGCTTTCCTCTTTTCATAATCAAATTCTCCTTTTATTGGGATTTGTAAACAATGTTTATTTGTTCACCACAACCCCGTTCTTGAAACCTTGAGCACTCATAGCACTCAGATGAAATATTTAATCCGTCAGCCCCATTCTCATCTCCAAATGCTCCATATGGGCAACTAGAACCTCTACTACCATCTTCATATTCCGTTATATATGTATTTTTACAAACAGGGAACCTTTCTTTGTATGCCTTGATTTGTCTGGGAGAATACATTCCATAGTCTTCATATACTTCATCTGGTAAGATTCCTAATTGCATACCAATCCAATCTTGACTTTCTATTGTATCGGCACAAGCTCCATAAGCACATCTGTTCCAAAACAATTCTTGTCCCTCAACTGGAAATGTGTTGACAAATTCAATTATGTTATCTTCATATTTATAATCTTCGCACCATCCGTCAATCAATTCAGGATCTTCATCAAACCATTTTTCAATATCTTTAGGCTTACACTCATCACAGATTTGCATATATGTATAATTGTTATCAAAACTACTTCCGTAATTGCTTCTATATAGAGAGTATTTTGTAGTGATCTTCTTTGCTAGACACTTAAAACAAATATCCTTAAAATCTTCAATTGCTCTTGGACTATTACTCAACTAATCATCCCCTTTTCAATTTAGCAAAACGTCCCAATGTTCCGTCTGACGGTAAAATTGTTACTATTTAATTCCTCAATTAATTGTTCAACACTTATGTTCCCACTATATTTATTCTTAATGCCTTCAATCAAAACATTCAAAGCTTTATCTGGTTTACTCTTCTTTGTTTCAGGCTCTTTTACCAATACATACTTAGTCAAACCGCCAGCCAATTCCTCAACATTGATTTCGTACCCAGCAACATACATCTCCTGGATTCTTGCACTGTATCGCAGAGCGACCTTGACCAAATCCACATTGGTTACACCGTTGTTTCCGGCAGACCGCAGCAGATTCAGGATCTTTAGTCTCTGTGATTCAGTTCTTACTTTAGTTTCAGAATCCATGTTAAACCTCCTGTAATTTCTTTTTCTTATTTGCTCTGCCTTTTGCAAGATTAGCAGCCAACTCAGCTCTACGTTCATCGCTCATTGTTCGTTTTGAATCACTCTTTTTACGGAATGAAACTTGTTCATAATCAACTTTATAATATTTATTCCCTTCTGAATCTGTTTTGTAAGCTTCGAACCCTGCTTTCTCCATGCGAGTTTGGAGCTTTCCAGAAGCGCAATAGATAACCCACTGATCTTCTGCGTCCGAAATTCTAATAACCGTTTCGCGTTCTTCCGCCAATGCCATTTATTATTTCCCACTTTCATATGTATGTTTGAGTTTACCTAAAAGGTCATAGACTTCAAGTATCTTTGCATATTCTGGACATCTGCTATATGATTCTCCAACACAAATTGATTCTCTAAATTTAAAAGAGTCATTGATATGTGAATGGTTTACTTCGTTTACCACTTCACCGTTTTCTGTTAATTTATAATTATATTTACTGTTCCAGCAGTTATTCTTATCATCCCAGTTTTTTAATAAATGATATGTTTTACCATTGTCACATTTTATATAGTCACTATCTCTAATCAGTTCTGACTCACACCTTTCTTCATAAAAGTTTTATTTCATCGTACTTTTCATTGATAAAACCCTTATTTATCAATTATTTTATAATTGTGCAGAAACTAAAGTGTCTATACTAACTATGCATCTCATCAATTCTTTTCTATTAATTCTTGTTTTATTTAACTCAGTTGAAATCAATTTTAGAATATCATATATATCATTGAATGTACTCCGGTTGTCATCTAGACTCATCTCATAACTTAATAAATCACTATATACTCTCAATTTATTACCATCTGCTTCTTCAATCAACTCCCTAAATACAGCAGACATATCATATCCCATATGTATTTTTACTAATTCAATAAGTTCGTCATTATGTTTAGTTATTTCCGTTTCACCATTTAGCAGATTAATGATTTTCATTATTTACTTCCTCTAAGTCATACAGCACCCATCCAATATCATAAGACCCCTTATTTCGTTTAACACAGTCTTTAATGACTGACCTAAAATCAACACCAACATTAAAAAATTTCTGAAGGTTGGTGTTGAATTTATCTAATTTTAATTTTCCATCAAGGTATTTTAAATATTGCTTTGATATATATTGAGTTTGCGCATAGGATAGTTGCATTTTAATTCTCCTTTTGGATTATTTCGATGTCACCTTTTTCATTATATGTGCTTTCAAGTCTTTGGTTTGCTAATTCTATGTATTTATGTTCCTTTTCAAATCCTATAAAATATCTTTTATTATGTTTAGCCATGATTGCCGTAGTCCCACTACCCATAAACGGATCTAGAACTATGTCTTCTTCATTACTATATCCTCGAATTAATCTATCAACCAATTTCTCTGGTTTAGGTGAGGGATGACCATTTTTTGCCCCACCAGTCAAACGTGCAACATTCCAAACATCCAATGGTCTTCTTCCAAGCGGGTGTGGTGTTGTCACTGTAACATGTCCGTTTTTATGTTTTTTCGTTCTCTTTCCTTCCCAAATCACACCGTCTCTCATTTCATCTAAATTGAATGTGAAGTTTTTACCTTTGCTAAAACAAAATAGAGGTTCGTATCCCATAGATAGTTTTTTTGTAGCCATTCTTTGGCCGTTATCATAGCTCCAGATAATTCTATTTTGAATTACAAAGTGTTCTCTAAGAATCATTTCTATGTCAGCCATAAATGTTTGAGAACACCAAACAAATCCACATGCATCATCAGACATTACTCTAGCAATTTCACTAACCCATTTCTTACACCATTCTAGATAGTTTTTTGCATTATCCCATGTATCCCACTCCGCTATATCTATATTATATGGTGGGTCCGCAATGACTAATTTTACAGATTTTTCTGGAATAAATTTCATGCCCTCAATGCAGTCTATTTGATAGATTCTATTTAGTTCCATGCTTCCCAATAGTTTTTTACTCAAATTATCACTTCTCCTATGTATTTTTATTTTTATAATTCCTAATAAAATGATGAATTTATCAAATCTTTAATTGCATATTATACTTTTTAATTCTTTCTTTCAGTGTCTTACTATTACATTCACCAGCAAATACATAAGGATATGTATTCTTACCTTGTTTAATCAACTCTTTAATTGATGCACCTTTCTTTTGTATAATGAATTCTTCAAAAGCAGACTCATTAGCACGTTCCCAAAACCAAATAAATTCATCGTTATACTCTGTTCCACCATATATTTTAAAATTTTCACGAGGAGATTCTTTGCTAATCCATTCCTGACCAAAATCTATAGTGATGCTCATCTTACAATCCTCCTTTCTTGATCAAAGATCCATTTCATTAAACATTCATTACATGAATTGCTCTACCCATAACTATTTCTATTGGTCTCTCAAAATGAACCATAGTACTCATGTCTTTAAAATATTTAATTTGACAGTTTGCTTCAGCAAAAATAGCATCATGAATTTCAGATTTATAAACCACCTTATTTTTCAGATCATAAATGTGTGCTCTAAAAAACAAAGCGTCCACATAACCATTCAACTCTCCATTTTCATCATATGTATCGCTATGTGGATACATATGGATAATACAATTGTCAAGTTTTAATGAAAATGGCAGCTCCTTGCTCTCGGTATATCGTGAAAATGTTTCTTTAATATAATTTTCTGATTCTTTATATAGTGGTACTTCTACTTTCATTTTTATTCCTCCTTCATAGTTTTTTATCTTAGCGTGTTCTAAACGGATTTCTATCTTTCTTTACTAGGTCATTATTGATCACCTGAATAATCTCATTAATCTTCATCATAATTTCAATATTATTAGGTGGTCTGCTGGTCTGTCTGTCTCCGTCATCAGATTCAATTACTCGTTTTAGATAATCAATCAATGAACCCACCATCCCCATATTTATTCTTATAATATTCCTTACCACTCATTTCCCTTGGAGTTGATTTCCCACATCTCAAGCATCTGCTCAATGTTTCTGAATTATATATTTCTTCTCCGCATTTAGAACATACTTCATTACCAAAACCAAAATCTTTATCGATGTCCATGATTCACCTCTTTATAACGAAATACGTTTTTATTAAAACATTGACCGTTCTTCTAATCTCTTCAGCAGTTCAGGAACAATAACATTTTTAAGTGACCAATCATAGGTAGACTCGTACTCTCTTCTACAATTTTTCAGATTGTTTTCTACACTATATACAAGTGCCTCAAGGCAAAGTTTGCTGGTCAACGCCCTGAATCCATCAGTATTTGCTCGAACGGATTTGTATTCTTCCAATGAAACAGAACTATCTCTTAACTTCTCTACATCTACCTCAATGCCATTAATTGTTACGTGAGGATCAGATTTTCTTCCAGGAATTTTAATCATTGTTTATTCTCCTCTCATATTGACAATATCAAAATACTTATGAATTGTTTCCTCGTTAGTTCCAACAACTCCATCAATCACATAATCACCATTTTGATTAACTTTGGTTATTTCTAGCCGCTGACCTTTTCGAAAATTATTCATACAGTCTTCTTTAGCCTCTAGAATCATTCCAACTTCTAACTTTGGTAAGAGTTTACTCAACTCATCAATCAATTCTCCAACCTTAAGTCCAAATTCCTTACGTGCCTCAAGCGATGCAGCAATGACATGATTAACGTCCATATTTTTATTTTTGATGTCGTTAATCATGTCCTCGACCGATGTTTCTGATATGTATTTGATAGTTTTAAGTCTGTTCATTATTAATCCTCAGTGACTAAAGCTAACTCTTCATGATTAAAAAAATCTTTCATTTTTTTATTAATTTTAGTAAGAGAAAATTCTACTGCATAATCGTAATGATCGCTATCTTCATCAATAATGTATCCAGTCATTCCTGTGATCCCCAAATTCTCCGCATAACTAGTTTCAAGTAACAATACTTTTGATCCTACCTCAAATTTATCCATTAAACATCCTCCTTTGATTTCTTCATAAATTAACAGTTTTATCAAATCTATTCTTCATCCATCTTCTTTTCTACATAGTCCAAAATGTCCTTCGTCTTGTCTCTAAGTTCTAACAAATCACTATATGTATAATCTCCACTTGCAACAATATCCAGGACTTCTTTGTAAATTTCTAAATTAATCGGGAACATAAATGCCACATCCTTTTAATTTAATGGTTGTTCGTTCTCCGTTTCGATAATATTCTTGATGATCTTTACTGCTTTATCGAATTCATAATTGATGACTTGGTAGTCAAAGCGTTTCTTGGCAAATTTGATTCCATCAGTTGTTACTCGACTAAGAATCTTGTCAACACTATCGCCGCGTTCATGCATACGTCTCATGCGAGTCTTTTTGTCTACTTTGATGTAGATTGTGATGAATTCAATATCTGTGATTTTCTCTTTCAAATCCTTAATTCCATCAGGGTCACAAACATAAATAAGGTTCGGCGTATTATAAATCTGTTCCTTCGTGCTAAAATAATGATTGCCCTCAATCAAGCTGTAAGCAGCTACTTCGCCGTTTCTCTCGAACTGCTCATATTCATCTACTGTGCAGAACATATGCCCATATTCGCCCTCGTAGCGCGGCTGGCGCGTAGTATATGACTGAAGGATATTGTAACTATACTTTTCTAATGCTTTAGCAATTTCTGTTTTGCCTGAACCGCTGTAACCCATGAGTACAAAGCACTTTTTTTTCATTTCTTCTTCTCTCCCATCTTGATAACCTTGACTTTAACATCGTATTTTCTTCCAAACTGTCTTGCTTCTTTTAAATCTTCAATGAACAAATCTAATTTGTAACCAATTATTGCACTTCCTGTATCTTCCACGACGCGCTCCCCAACTCCATCTATGTAAAGTACTGTGCCGAAAGGGAACAAGCTAACATCGGCAGATACAGTACGACCTTCCTTTGTCATTCGCCCCGATGCTGTACGACCATAGTCTTTATCGCCCTTTACTTTGTTCGTGGACTCTTTTCCGTTTGTATATGCAGAAATTTCAAATTTTAACCATTCAGATTCTTCTTTTTTACTTTCTATTGCCTTCACTTCTTCTTTTTTATTAGTTGATGCAACTTGCATAATATGATATTTTGCTTCCTGTCTCTCGTCATTCCTAACTGCTTCGGCAATTTTATATGTATCATTCGTCTTTTTCATTTCTTCGATTAGGTTCACATTCTGAATCGGCTCAAATGTTAAAACCGGATGTGAAAACAAATACAAAGATAGGATAGCTTCCTGTAGCATCATGACCTCCACATTTTAGATATAGCCCCACATTTTACTGTGAGGCTATGTATTTTTATTTACTTAAATTTGATCAAATCTGTCTTTTATTAAAACTCAATATGTATTACTTATTTTGTTTCCTTAATGAATTTAAGGGCTTCTTCCAATTTTTCTACGTCTTCAGCTTTCCGATAATTAGGAGATCCTAATAGTTCAGTAAACTTAGGAACCACTTTTTCTTTCAGATCATTTGAAGTGAATCGTTTTGTTTCAGCGTCTATCTGTGCGATTAAATCTTCAGCGTTAGCTGTTTTATCTTCGGCTTCTGCGAATTCTTTTGCTTTTTCTTCTCGATTAATAATCTCTTCAGATTTAATATCTTCAAACGATTTATTTACATTCCCGATTTGTCCTTCAACGGCTTCCTTAAATACTTTAAAGAAGTTTTCTGCGCCATATTCTACTTTTTCAGGAAGGTTAGTAAAACGCCCCCCTGCAATACTGATGTAATTCGAAGGTCTAAAATACATCTGCACTTCTGTTGTATGGAAATTGGATGCAATTTCTTTGCCTTTTTTAGTTTTTTCGTTTTCTTCGATAACCTCACCTTTTTTATCTGTTACTTTCACCTCTGTATGCAAACAGCAAATAAGATCGGCTTGAGATTCAAATACTTTTTTACCTGTCGCATTCATCATAAGTTCGAGTGAATTGTATTTCACTCCATCAATTGTTGTAACTTCCTTTTCTTTTGTCCAGCAAATATAGATGAATCCAATTCCGATTTTAGTTAGGATATCAAATTGTTTTGCAAGTTCGGTTTGAAGCAAAATATAGCCATTCTCGTTGGTGGATTGAGTGATATCTTGCAAACTAGTAAATTTTTTACCATATTTTTTACTGCACAGCTCAATGATGTAATCTGAGCAATTTTCAATGCATCGGTCTACGGTGTCAATACCAATAAGCTTAGTAACAGATCCTGTTTTAGCCTCTTCTACAAGCCCCCTAACAATCTCGTTTTTAAAGTATTCCCAAGGCTTCTCTTGGTCATATAGAGCGATTGTATTTCTCAAGTGCCACGATTTTTCTCCGGGCTCAAAAGCGATGTGGAGATCAGCTTCTGGCTCATTTGGATAATGTAATTCAGTTAATTCTTTGTAGAGTCGAGTTTTACCACCTTTGTAACCAGAAGCAATAATCGTTTTATAAGATTGCAAATCTACCTTGGGAATATTAGTACGAACATTTTTGCGAAATCCAGCCATTTATTTATTCTCCTTTTTCCATCTTTGATTTTTAACAATTTTATTTATGCAACTCGTACCCACATTAAACATCTTAGACAATTCAGTTATTGTTTTTCCATTAGAATATAATATCCTAATATCATCAGCGCGCTTTTGAGTCATCTTTATTCTAGAATACTTCTTGCATTCAATAGCCCCTCCAGTAACACTTTTCCATGTTTCTCCGTCTCTGATACTGGCTATGGCTGGACTTGAAACTTTAAACTTTTTTGCTATTGACGCTAATGGATAAGAATCTTTTAGCATCTTGATTATTTCGATTACATTATTAACTGTTAACTTAGAACAATGATTATCTTCGCCTTTGGGATGTGATTCGCTCATATTCTGTCTGGCTTTAATGCTCCTTACTCTGCCTTTATTAGCTATGCTAATCTTCATTCTTGTATCATTAGAATGTGTTTTTCCGAAGAATGAGTTGTTTTTACCAGTACAGTCATAATGGTTTAAACTCATTTTCTTTCTTGTTTCATCGCTATGTATCGTACGTCCATTCACATCGGCAACCAACATATTATATCCATGTTCAGAGTCACCAGTGTTTAAAGCGTATATCCAAAGATTTTCTCGATACACTAACTCTTCCTTGTCTTTAACTATTTCTAACAACTCTATATGGAATTTTTCTTTCCCATATTTATTCCATGCAAATTGTAAGTGCGCATTTCGATGGCGATTAGATTTAAGATCTGCTTTATGAGTCCTCCATCTTACAGCTACATTAATTGACGAACCAATATATATTTTTTCTCTTTTAAGTTCATCTTTTCTTACAATAGCATATATTCCGCTGACGTTTAGGTTCAATCATCCTCCAATCTGCACTCCCTTGAAAAATTTGTAGTTTACCGTTGACCTATTTTTGATTTATAGGCCAACGGTTTAAATATTTTCTCTCTAACTGTTCAACTAATCATTCTCATTTAAAGGGATCATCACTGAAAGGGTCACTGCTTTTAGTAGAACTAAAAGGGTCATCGCCAAAAGGGTTATCCGTTGCTGTGCTGTTGGAGCCGAACGGGTTATCATTTGTGACTGCGACAGTCTTTTTAACCTCTTCTTCAGTAAGAAGATCTCTCATGAGGCTATTAGCAACATATCCGGTAATCTCAAGCCCCTTCTTATCTCCATTTGTCACACGCTCTTTGCGTACAACACGCTGAGTATCATCTACGTCTGCAAATGGATCACTGGAGTCAATTTCTTCAGTAACTTCAACATAGGCAAACGTGGCTCGATTATTGTCTTGGCCTGTAACTTCAATAAAGTCATTTGTGTTCAACGAAGCGAAGGCATCTGCAAGGGATTTTTTACCCTCTGGAACTTCAGTTTGATAGACAATAAGCTCAACATCTTTTGGTTCTGAGCGTTCCTTTCCATAATCAAGGAATACACCATTTACCTTTGTATCTTTTGTTTCTTCGTTTTGATATGTGCTGCGAATACCAGTTTGCATACTGAAGTAATTGACTTCACGGAACAATGGACTGCTGAAGTCCGTCACATAATCAAACTCTTCGCCAGCATGTTTAACTGTTTGGAATGTTCCGTCTTCTTGCTGAATTTGACCATTAACAATAGGACGCGCAGAGTTGATATTACGTTTTACAAACAATGTTGTACTTCCATCGTCTTTTGTAAATTCTTCAAAACTATAGTTACCGCGAACTTCGTACCACTCATCTGCCTTAATCATTTTTCCAAGTCGTTCACATTTATCCCAATCAACTTCGATTGGATGATATGTATTATCTGGGAACTTATCTTTATTATTTCGGTCAGCCCAATCTACAGTTACAGATTTTTTATGAGTGCTGCTATAAGGATATGCGAATTTTTGTTCCATACCTGATAGTTCAACCCGTAGTCGATTGCTCAATGCTGTTTCAATTTCAAACTGAATAAGTCTACGTTGCTTGCCTGATTGAGTAGTGTACTGTTTTGCAATAGGCTGTTTAATCCAACTGTCCGACTCATCTTTTTTGCTTACTTGGCTAACTTTCCCGATGAAGCGAAACGAGTTTTTAAATTGTTTGCCGCCGTGTTTTTTGTTTGGTGTAATTTTATAATCTGCCATATGTATTTGTATCTCCCTTTTATATGTTTATTATTTAATATGTTATCTTTCATCGTTCTTATGAGATAAACATATTAAAGGGAGGACTTCTTGGTTCATTCTTGATCCAAACCACCACCTTTCAGTATTAGAATATCTATAACCTCACTTACGTAAGACTATATATTCAACATGCTTTCGCATGGCGTTTTATCATTCTTTATTGATGATGCTGTATGATCCATCTTCAAAAATATAAAGAATATTATTTTGTTTGTTTATAATGTACTCATAATCATCTTCATCCAGCATTCTACTCTTGTTTAAGTCGTAAGGATAGTATCTCGATTGACGCAGGTACATTTCTTGATCTTTTTCAATAATTATTACATTTGAGTTGTTCCAGTCATTTTGAGCAATAGTATCTCTCTTATGCTTGCTACCAAAGAAATCATTCAATATGTATTCAAAATCTTTATTGTCTCTCATTAATGTTTCTTTGCTCATTTTCTTCGTCCCCCATTTTTCTGATAAAATTATTACTTTATTAAGTTTTATTTCGTTTTGTTTTCCTCTACTTCTTTAATATACTCTCATCATTACTATTAGTCAACAACTTTTTATATATTTATTTATTAATATTTTTTTGCCGGGAATTTACTCCCGGCTAACAGTAATGTGACTAATTTCACAGTCCACCTGATTACAAATAAATTACAAAGCTCATGAACCATACTGCGAAAGGTAATTTACTATGTATGGTGAAAATATGTCTAGGATCGTTAGTTGTTAGTTTTGACAATTTGGTTGCGTCAATCGGCTCCTGGAACAATCTTTCCAATGCGCCTGTCTTATCTTCAATATAACATTCTATAAATTCATCTACGGAAGAGTATTTTTCATTATTAATTTTATCTTTTCTTACTCTGGTTACATATTTATCAATCTCTCTTCTGCTTTTTCCAGCACACTCATGCAGCAACATTGCGATATCGGCCTCTGTTTTAAATAAGTAAAGGATATTCCGCCAGAATCCAACTGCTTTAGAATCAACATTTAGTGCTAACGAGAGTTCATCGTTCATTTCCATATTTACGTATCCCCTTTTTGAAGTGCTCTCACTTTTGATGTTAGTGTATTCACTTGTTTTCAAGTTGATTATATACATCGCCTCCTTGTCCATAGGT
The DNA here is from genome assembly GCF_017086365.1 of Paenibacillus tianjinensis. Lineage (NCBI taxonomy): Bacteria > Bacillati > Bacillota > Bacilli > Caryophanales > Paenibacillaceae > Paenibacillus > Paenibacillus tianjinensis. The sequence goes on from NZ_CP070969.1 coordinate 4,216,706, forward strand.
GGTAAATATATCATATAGTTGATGTCATATTATTTCAATGCTATAAAAGGGCAACAATTTCTTTGTTGACTTTTCCCATAATTTTCAACGTTGATCATAATTTGTCGGTTCGTGTCATATAATGATTATAAGAACTTATGTTCTTATTTATTGATTATACAGATCATTTATCATTATTGCAATTAGTATATTATAATATTAGAAATATATTTTTATTTTTTAAATCTTCTTATTTTCCGAGTACCCATTTCTTTATTAACTTTTTAATACTGCTCATTCGAGATATACCTACAGTTGATGTTACTTCTGGATAACCCTCGAATATAATCATTCTTTTATCTATGTCTAACGTTAAATCATGCGCCAGATTGACGACAACTCCCCTGTCAGCATACTCGAAATTTTCAAGTTCAGACATTAGGTTGGTGAAATTATCTACAAGCGTGTTATAGAAGAATAATCCTTCGGTAGTAGTAATAATAATTTTGTCGTCACCTTTAATTCTTTCTACTCTGGTATTCAAAATCTTATTTGATTCAATCCATTGTGCTTCACCTTTTATGTATTCTTTTTTCTTTTGATCATATACAACTTTTATACCCATTATTCTACTATTATAACTCACTATAAATGCCTCCAATTTGGCGACTTGTCCTCCCATCTTTCGACAGGAGGAGACAATTCGCCACATAATTTTACTTTCTCAGGCTTTTTGGTGCTGGATTACTTCCCAACCACAAAGCAGATGCTGTGGAAGACGTGCTCAGAACTGCTACTGCTGAAAATAGTGCTCCCATAATTGGCGCGAATTTTTTCATGAATTTATTCATTTATTTCACCTCCCTTCAGGCGCAAATGGATGAGGGTTAAGCTTTGAATGAAAAAAGAAAATTGTATAATTTCGTTCTTACTTAAAAATCCAATGATTATTATCATTATTGAAATAATTTTAAAAATATAATGCTTGTTTTTGTTAATTATTGAATGTTCTTCTATTCTTGAAGGGGCGAAGATGATAACCAAGATTAAACTAACTAGCCCAAAAAACAAATTATAATTCGATGCAGTAAATTGAGAGATGTTGCTTATTGAATAAACTATAATCAAAGAGGATGCTATGCACAGATCAGGATTATTAATATGAAATCCTCCTGAAAAAACCCTTAATAAAGAAAATGATAGTGCGGATAACAAAATGTTATATAAATTATCTGTCGTAATTCCAATTAATAGGATTAATAAAAATGTAATTAGATTAGTTAGAATAAATTTTAATGAATAAGTAATCACATCTTTTTCTGGCATTCCATCATATTTGTATAAATAATTTGTAGTCGCATTGCATATCTTATCAATCAAATTTTACTTCCCCTCTCTCTCGACGCAGCCCCATAAAGAGTGCGAAGATAAATAATATAATTAGCATAAAAATTCCAATCAACATTCTACTAACCTCTAAAATCGAACTCAATGCCAGAACAGCGAGAATCAATAAATAAACAATGTTAAGATTTGTTTTTGTTATTTTAAACCTTAATGATGGTGAATACGGAACAAACAGAAAACCAATATTTTTCTTTCTAAACAAACTACCCATTATAAAAATAATTATTGCATTAAATGTTTGAAAAGAATATCTTAAAACATCATTGGATTTTATTTCTTCAAAAGTTAAACTCGAAAATATTGTTGGGATAAAAATAAATACTCCTTGTATAATAAGGCATGTTATATAGCCAATCAATACAATAATTATCGAATGAATTGTTGAAATCCTGAAGATTAATATTAATATTGATAAAAATAGCAGAAGACAAATCATCGGGGATATTTGACTTAGCACAGAAGATTCTTTGAACAGATATGTGCATATGGAAACAATAACTACTCCAACAGTGGATTCCTTTATGTATTCAAAAATATTCATCCTTGCTATCGCCATAATTAAAAACATAATTGAGAAAACTTCTATTGCCGCAAACGCCACATACACAATTGCATCCAACATTTTTCTTGTCTCCTTTATTATTTTTTATTTTAATGAATAAATATATGTATATCTTATGTATTCAATATAACACGCTATTATATTCGTGTCAACACTTTTAACAAAAAAAAGAAGAACAAGTATTACGCTTGTTCTTCGTCAACTTCTGGGTATAACGACTTTATCGTTTCTATGTTTAAGAAGTCTTTAGTTAGTCTTGTTGTAGCAATTGAATTCACTCCAAAACGCTTGCAAATCTTCCCAATATGATCTCTGCTTAATGTTTTATCTTCCATATATAAATCTTTAGCATACTTTAACATTCCTGAATTTTTTATGCTTGTAGCTGTTAAATGAGGATAATCAAACCATTCTCTAACACTTTTCATTCTCCTTAGCACAAGGTGATTACTGGCTCTGTCATAATTCACAACTCTTAGTTTGACCGATCTGAAAACATAATCATTGTCGATCAATTCAATTTCTTTTGCTTTTGCATCACTAAGTCCGTTTGATTTGATATATGATGTTTCATTTGCTGCACTATAGAGGAGATTCATAAGCTTTGTACTTACCTTGATTTTGCGTATTTCTGTTGGCCCAGAAGCCGGAGAATTCCTTACCTCTAGTTCATCGCTATCTCTATCCACATCTTTTTTAAGAATATTCAAAATCTCAGAATACTCATGCCCCATTATTCCTTCAAAAAGACACTGAACTATTGCAGCATCTTGGAAACTTTGTAGTCCACCAACTATAGTAGCGATTTCTTCTTCTGTAAACAGTTTTTTGTTTGTTGTATCAATAAACTTGTTGATAAAGTTATCACTGATTACTGAGTCTAAAGGATTAATGTTATCTATTCTTAGATCTTGTTGAATTGCCCATCTTATATAGGTTCGAATTACATTAACATTTCCCGCACTGGCGGAGTACGAACCAGGACTCATAAACACAAGCAACTTTTCTATCTCTGAAACATTAAAGTTGTATAAGTCTTTGCCTAATTGTTCTTCTACATATCTTGCCCTTTTTAAGACTCTGGCATATGAGGTATAAGTTTTTTCAGCCAAATCCTTGAGATACATTTCTTTTTGTGTTTCATTGTAAAATCCATCTTCATATATTTTATTGGACATTTTCATTCACTCCTAGTAACATTTCAAAATAATTAATTACTTCATTTCTAACCTTCGCGTTATTTATCCCACGTTTACTATTCAACAATTCAATTAGATTTTTATCTTTAAAGTTAATTTTCTTATCAATAAAATCCTTAATGTTTTTAATAGGCATATTGTTATCTTCAAAATATTTAGCGATAACCACATATCCAACAAACATCAAAGAATGATTAATCAAATCGTCTCTGTATTTATTGGGATTTAACATAAACTCATCTACAAAACTGCCGATTAGATAATCAAAGAACTTTATTAATGTCTCAGATGCCTCTCTTGCATCCAGTCTGCTTTTTGGCTTAAATACTTTATCAATCGCAAAAGAAAGTATATCAAATGTGGTTAACTGCCCAGCTAATTCACTTATCTTTGATGCCGAAGCAATTCTTCCTTTTAGATCTGTTTTTTGTTGTAGGTCTCTAACAACTAAGTCCGAGAATTCTTGAGATTTCAATTCTTTAAGTCGTTCTTTTTTAACAACATTGATTGTATTAATTTGTCCAAAGTACTTCTTAGCCGTGTCGGTATCATATGACCTTATTGAGAGTATCATCATTTGTTCTAACTCTGGGTTCGTTGCACAGGCTCTAACGCCGCCCTGGAGTCGGTGGAATCCATCCAGTATTGATATTGCTGCTTGCTCATTAATAGTTAATATACGTGTCTTAGGGTTATACTCAACAGCTTCCGTCTCGTCTGAGTAGATGTTTAAAGTAATCATGTCTTCTAAATATGTACCATTCAACATATTGTCTGCAATATCTTTAACGCTTTTTAAATTAATATCTGGCACTGGCACAACGCCATTTTTGCCAGTTTTAAATTTAGCACTTCTTTGGGTTTCGAAATCATAAATAATTAGTTGTGAGTGAAACCACTGAACTAAATCGACCATTTTTATCTTTGTTATATAGTTATCAATATTTACAATCTCAACGTTTTCCAGTGCTATAGGTAATATTATTCTATTTGTTTCATTATTATTAGATAATTCTTTTTTTGCATAACTTATTTCTTTATTTGTAAACCACTGGTCTGACTTTAAATTTGTATTTCCACTGACTTCATATAGGGTCTCTGAAAGAGCACAAAGTAGAGAAGAATCAACCGTAGATAATTGTTTATCTCCTTTAGAAATCTCATCAAAAGTACCGAATGGAACACCTAATTCAGAAAGAAGATTATTTACTTTTAAAACTTTTTTTCGATCAACTTTGATTTCGGTTATTGAATCTGCAATCAACAATTCAAGTCGCTCTCTGTCCTTTTTCAATTTACTCATCTCCTTATTTAAATTATAACATAAAAATATAAATATAATAAATGATTGCTGTTAAAAACACTGTTTTACATATTGTTAAAAATGTCAAGAATTGTATTTTGTTTATTTCCTGCGTATATTAGTCTTTGACATATTTCCTTTAAACGTTGCGGACTCATACCTTCTATTTCTTTAATTAATCTAGATCTCAATTCTTTAAAACATGGTTCACAATATATCTCATCTTCGGTTGGAGTGAATTGTCTATAACAATCTTTATTACTACACACTTTGTCTTTTATGGTAACGCTCTTATTATACGTTCTATAACCTGACTTTCTCATTGCTTCTGAAAAGGTAAATCCGTACTTTCTTAGGGTTTCTTGCGATGGTTTTAATCTAAGCGATTCATACTCTTTACTTGTTGGGATGTATCCTAGCTCTTTAATGATAATTTTCAATTCCTTTATTACATCTTCTTTTGAATTATATTGTGCATTTGCTAATTTTACATTTGCTTCTTTTGCGATGTTTTCCCATCCATAATGTTTAGTTATATATTCACTGCTAGGTAGTAATTTTGCTTCACTATATAATGATTTAGATATTTCTCCATGTTCTAAATATAATAATTTCATGTTGCTTATTGATACTGGTCTATTTTTTATTATTAGGTATTCATCTTTACTTTTTATCTTTTGATCTTTTAATATGTCTAACAAAGATAAACCATACATCTTTTTAATTGTTGTGCTGGATGGGTACTCTGTCCCACGTTTTGAATCATATAGTTCTACATTTACATAACCATATTCTTCTTCTAATTGCTTCAGTTTAGTCTTTAGTTTATTATCAATCACCTATAAACTCCTTCCTAAGTTTCTTTATGATTATCTAATTTATTCGACATAAGATAAGCTTTTCCTTTATTTGTCTCAACCATTAGTTCGTCATTCAAATAAATATCTGCTTTGCATTTGCTGCAATACCACACTTTTCTTTTATTTGTTTCTGCTGTATATACTGTACCACACTTACAATCAACCTTGACTAAAACCTGTATGTCTTCATAAGCGTTTTGCAATTTGAAATTTGCTTGATCTATAGTACTTATAACGTTGCGCTGTTCTGAGAATTCATTATGTACTCTAAAGTCTGCAATTAAACTTGGATTTAATCCGAATACCTCTTTCCCAACATTTACGACAAACATTTCGTTTTTCTTATAGCATTCTATCCATGTGTTAATTTGATCGCAGTGTAGAGGTATGGTATTTTTAATGCCACTAGACATCGTATATGTCATGATGTGCAATTTATCGTCATTAGTCTTCAGAAAATCACCTCCACAGACTAATTTACCATTCATTAATTATTTTGCAACCTTTTTCAACCAACGAAAAAGGCGGATTATAATAATATATATGATTGACAACAATAGTGTTGTTTATAACCATATGTATTATTACAATCCGCCTTAATTTAAATGTTTAATCGTATTATTTAGTATCTACATTCATCTCCCCTAAAATCTTAACATCTTTTATTGCAACGCCTCTCCCACCGAGTAATCTTCTTCCTCTGTGGGCTTTGAGATGATATACATGATCTTCAACTAATTCAAGCGAATATTTATGGTCTAGTTGCCATATAAAGAATTGTTTATCAAAAGTCTCAAAGACATAAGTATGTACTGGTGCTGGCCTAAAATATCTATCGAAATAATCTTTACCTGTTTCCATTTGCACAAGCCTTGCAACAACTTCAATTTCATCTTCCATAGTAACAAACTCCTTTTTATATTCATTTATTAAAAGATAATTACATTTTTTTAAATGGTATTACTTTTCTCAATATTGTATCATAAATTCTATAAGATGAAGTATTGAAATTATTAAATACTTCAACATCATCGCTTTTTAAATTGGTGCTTTTCCATATTTCAAGTTTAGTCTTAGTATCTCGACTAATCAATTTCTGCAAGCAATATCTCTTTGTCAATTGTGACTGCACCTCGTTGTAATATTTTTCCTATGTTTTGCACTTTAACTTTGTTATGATCTTATTTAGGCATCTCTCAGTTTAATATGGAGAGATTTTTCTATGCTTTAAATTTGAGACGATAATCGTCTCACCCTAAATATACTAGATTATCATTTTATAGTCAATACTCATTTTCAGGAGGCTGCGTAATGTCATGGGTCGAAATCAAATTACAATACATATTAGATTCTAAAGGATTAACCAGAAGAGATTTGTCAAGACGTACTAAAATTAGACCTGGAACAATTAATGAAATGTGTAACAATACGGCTAAACAAATACCTCTTAGTAATATTGTGTCTATATGTGATATTTTAGATGTGGATATTGTTGATTTATTTGTATATCACAAAGATGATTTTAAAAAAGAAGAGGGATAGAATCCTCTTCTTTTTCATATTTATTAATAAACACTTATTTCAGCAAATGCTACTCTAATCGCTTCGGCAATTTTACTTTGATAACTAGTAGGAAGATCAATCAGCTTTTTGATTAGTCTTCGCTTATTAATTGATGTTGTTTGTTCGCAAAGTAGAACACTATCTTTTACAAACCCAATTTCTTCAGCAATTAAATCAACGTGTGTTGGTAAAGGTCTTTTTGTTTTACTTCCGGTTGTTGGTGCTACCATTACTGTAGGCGAAAATTTATTCTGAAGGTTATTGGATAAAATCACTACTGGTCTTCTTCCTCCTTGCACCGATCCATCTGCTTGTAAGTCTGCCAACCAAACTTCATACTGTGTTGTTGTGATGTTAATATTTTTATTAATATCCGTTTTTTCCATTACCATGCTCATATGTACCACGCTCCTATATTTTTTGGCCTTACTATATCTTTTCTATCACTATGTACTCTTATTATTAACTATTTATATATTTATTATACCTAGTGATAGTTGTTTTAACAAGCGAACATTCGTTCTAAATTCTTTGTTTTTTTGGTTTGTCAAGAACATTTATGAGGCGCAAAATTTTCTTACATAAATTAGGGAAATAGTGAATTTTGGTATTGACATTTTCTGAGATATTAAAAGTATTACATACCTACCGGGAATACAGCGTCTATTGTGATAAATGTCTTTTGTACTCTTTATTAACCATATATTTTTACTATTAAACACCAACACGGATCAATTTTACCGAATTTATAAAAAGACAAAATAAAAACCCTTGATTTACAAGGGTTTTTTCATATCTATTTCTTGATAAAATTCGTATTTCATGCAATCTACTTACGGTTCTTGAAATTGTGCCACAAGTCTTTAAATAGTGGATTGTGAAATAGCATAACATACCAGCTAATGCCTGTTATTGCTATGAATATTGGCGTAATGTCAGAACTTAGAGGTGTGAAGGGGTAAATTATGATCAGCAACAATGAGGTAATTGATACGCAGATGTTTCCCAGTCTGATGATAAAGGCTAATTTCTCCATGTCCAATACTTACACCTCCTATTTGCACTTAATCAAATCTACATTTTATTTATATACAATAAGTAGATCGTGTTTTTGTCCTTTCTTTCCAGAATGTCCGTAAAATTTGAATACTCCTTCATCTACGCGCCAATCATGATAATAATCTTCAAGAAAAACATTGTCTAAATGACCCAAATAAGCATCGTCCGAATCTATGTCCACCTGTTTTCCCGTTTTTGGATTGAATGTGTATTTGTTTTCATCAATAATAGTGTAAACATATTTAATTGAATCTTTAATATCTAAATCTTTGAGCGCTTTAGAATCTCCATTAATGAAATTCCTGATTATTTTCCTCAAATCTAACACTCCCTCTCTGCTTAAAACTTGCAATTCATTTAAAGTATATCTGTTTAATGTCTAATCCAAGAGAGCCAATGAACAACCTCAAATCGCGATCAGTAATCTTACCTTCATCTTTTATGACATTTATAATGTTATCAATACATTCACTCACTTTGGCTTCTCTAAGTACGTCTTGCGCCTCTTCAAATTTCTTATTTGCGTTTTCCACTTCATACTTTGTTTTGTTTACGTTTGAAAATGCTTTGAGAATAGTATCTTTCATTTCAACAATCTCTCCTTCAATTTCTGATAAAAGATGTCTTTCATACGCTTAATCTTCGTACTGCACAACAACTTAGTAGAGCTTTATCCCTTTACCGACAGTCAATTTCCACGCTTCGATACACGGTATTTCCCTTTCCGATTCACAATCTTTGCAATCCCCATCCCTATATGCAACACAATGCTTCTCTACTTGATTTAGCAAGGTTTTTCGTGATACAACTCTACCTGTTGGGCCTTTTAAAAATCGTTCGCTGGTACACACCACAACATTTTTGGGATTATTCACCTTGCAAACAATACTGTGTTTAGCAAGCATTTTGCCCCTCCTTCACAGTTTACGTCTACTGCACACTTAATTAATTTTCTCAGTTACAGATATTTATCTCAAGTGTACCTTTCCATTCTAACTTGCAATCCCTTAATCTCAGCTTCAACCATCATCAAACGTTGTGGTGATGATTGAGCAACGGCAGAATCCCTCAGCGCTTCCAGGTCTCTAATCTGCACCGCAATCATTGATCTAATTTTAGCATTATCTGTATTCAATTACATTCTCCTTTATATGTATTGTATCCTTCTTACTACTTTATTTTACCACTAAAAATACAGTCAATCAACATATTTTTATTCATTAAAAGAAAATGGCGAACACTTTATTCTGTTCGCCTTATCACTTACTTATGATTTTGATTGTATTTTTTAGCAGCATCAAGTAATTCAATTTCTACCCCTTCTACAGTCACTACAACGCATTTCCCGCCTTTGACTCGTCCATTCCTATACATAGCTGTACTCCTTTCCCGAACGATTACAAACAGCCACAGAAGACCCATAACGCTGTGTGAGAGAATATACTTTATCCAATACAATCCAGTAAAATGATTCTTTGCTTTGTTGCTGTTCAATAGTTTCGACAACTTGATTATTAACAATAAAGTCCCATTTTTTCATTTGTGTATCATCCTTTTATATTTATTTTTTTAAATCTATATACTTAGCATTGAGGCCAGCGCTTTGGCTATTTTTCGTTTGTCGTCCTCGACTTTCTTTAGCCTTAAATTGTTTTTAATGATGACAGACTGAACCTCTTCAATTCTTTTTTCACATTGATTTTTTACTTTTGCTGATCTGCTTTTGTATAATCTATATTTTAACTCCGATATTTCAATATCTAATTTCAATTTTTCTTCATTAACTTCTCTGGATACTTTTGTTTCTACTCGTCCAATTTTTCTAAACTCAACTTGATATAATTTGATTAGTTTTTCTTGAAGTGGGTTATCCGAACTAAACAACTCGGTTGAAGTGTTTTCGGTCTTATCGTTTTCTTCCGCATTTACGTCTTTATCATTATCATAAATCAAAAATGGTTTGTCGTTTACCTTCATAATCGTCTTTATTTCGTGATAATCAAGAGTTAGATAAATTGCTACTTTATTTGGTGCAACAAACATATGTGCCCTATTTCCTCTCTCACATGTAGTTTCTCCTATGTATCTCGATTGACCCAGTAGACACTTGCAGTAATTTAACGCTTCGTTTCTCCCTTTTCGTTTAAATCGTTCTTCTACTCTTCTAACTGCGTGATCGTCTATTTCAAGTGTTTTAAAATCTAAAAAAGGTTTCTTTTCATTTAATAAAGTTGACATATGTTATTTCAACTCCTTAATTATAGGATTTTTTATTTGTTTAAATTCATGATAAAATTTCTCTTCTTTTATCGTCTATTTAAGACTACATTGCTTGATTTAATCACTTCTGCTATATCATAGTTTTCAACAACATCCTTTAACGTAGCAAAACATTTGATTACAAATGACTGCCTATGACCACTGAGTTTAATGACTTGAAACCTCTTAGCATTGAAATTATTATAGATAACCATATGAGGATTGCCTTTCTTGGTTACGAATACATCTCCTACATTGAGATCCATTTCCTTATTTTCAACATCCAAACATACCTTCATCTCTTCATCTCCTTTTAAATCATTCATTTGCTCATAATTTTAAATTCGTCTCTTTCAAATACTGGTGTAATCTCACCATGTTCGCTTGATATAGAACCTCCACCGATATGAAACCATCTTCCGTCCCATATTTTAATAAATCCCCAATGTCCCACGTATGAAGATTCTTTGTTGACGATTGATACTTTTTTACCAATCATTTTTTCAGGTTTCATAATTCCACTTCCTTTTTAAGTCGTTTAACCGTAAGTTCTTCAACATATATTTGAGACGGTTTTACATTGAATTCTTTAGAAAGCGCCAATCTTGTATCCTTAACAAAGTCCTCTCTGTTAAGTTCACTTTCCTTCTCAAGAATTGCATTAGTGAATGCTCGTCCCAAATCATCGACAACATAGCATTCAATGTGATATTTCATAGAACACTCTCCTTTTAAAAACATAATTTCATCAACTTTTACGCAGCCTTAACTCTGTGCAATAATATAATCCCTTTATCATCCTTACACATTTCAATGAATAATTCCATATCTCCTTCTTTTTCAAAACTGTACACATTCACCGCCAACTTGCCACAAATCTTTTCAATGATTTTAACTTGATACATTACTGCGTTTCACCCTCTGTATGTATGTTTCTTATCTGTAGTTATCTTACCACATTAATTTATTATAGTCAATATATATTTATTTATTAAACTCAAATTTCTATATTTGTTCGTCCCTGATTGGTACACTTCATCAGCTTAACATTTTGTACTCTTGGATAGCTCTGCCATCGTTTATATACTGTGTTAGCCACCGCAAAAGACGATATAAGGCCAGTTTCAAACTGATGAGACATAATCTCTGCCTCAATTAGATAACGGTCATTAGATGACAATAGACAATAACTCCTTTTTAGTTTTATCGAAAACAAATACACATCTAATCATTATCTAGATGTGTATAGTCTATGTATTCTATTTTGTTTATAAAAATATTGCTACAGCAGTAACAACCGCAATGAAGGCAACGTTAACAATGATTAAAGCATATTCAATGTCTTTGATTACATCAGACAAAGTTTTTAACTTTTCTTCGCGCATACTCATGATGAGGTTGCCTTTATCATCGCGATAACGGATGATGGTTTGCATTAGGTATCAACTCCTTACAAAATATAACTATTCTGATTTACAATCCATTACATCGAACACTTTTCTAAAAAATAATTCAACGTCAATCAGATCAGTATCTTTATTAATAAAATATTCAATATTAAATGTTTCATCTTCTTCTGTGATGAATTGAGCATGAGCACCAAATGCTTTATCATAGGGAATTTTATATTGTGGGACTTTAGTAAAATCAAATTGATCAATATCAATATAATATTTATTTCCTCTGTCATAAAATACTTTTTGCCAGGATTGTACATATGCAGGATTATCAATTCTGAAAGCTGCGCTGTAAGCATTGTAACCTTTTTCTTTTAGTAATAATTCAGTAATTTTCATTTTTATTGTTCTCCTTTTTAAATGAAATGAAATCAGACTTTCATATGGTTCTATTACTTACTTATTGTAAACAAGGAAATAATTCTATAAATTCATAATTGTTTTTAGCACAAAAGTTCAATGCTTGTTCTTTTGCGGCTGCTCGAATGCTTGACAAATTATTTAACAATACATTGTTCCCCTTTGAATCTTTTATTGAGGCGGCAAATACTACTTTCTTCATACATTATTCATCTCCAAAAGTTTATATTTTTTTAATTCAGTTTTTAGTCTTTCAGCTTCTAATTTTAACGCTGAAAATTCACTCATGGGCGGATGTAAATTCAATAATAATTCTTTGCTTTTATAATAACTCCATACTTCATATTCCTTTTCTTCTAAAGACTCTGATTTAGGTACTTCCACGACTCTTTCGAATAGAAATGATTCTTCTCCAAAAGTATTCCATTCTTTTTGTAGTTCTTTGCAGTGATGTTTATTTGCTCTAAGTTGATATTTATGTATTTGCCATCTAGATTCGATATATGTGGACTTACCTATATAACATTTTTGGTTAATGCGGTTTAATATTTTATAAATACCGTTATTATACTCTGATTTACGTCTTATGTTTTCAAGTTCTTTTCTGAATTCCTCTATATTCTCTTTTTCCTTTTGTTCTCTTAGTAAATGTCTATTTTCCACTTTGCACAAAGATTTGAAAAAGCAATTTGATAACTGTCTGAATAAAGTATCTCTAAATTTATGATTTTTACATTCGTCCTGCATTCTATCTCTTGCAATTATTCTTATTGTTTCGATACCGAAGTGTTTAAAATAAACATAATACATTATAAATCCATCAAAATATCTTTCATCATATTTAGTTGGAATAGTTTTATTTTTATACTCCAGTATGACATCACATAAATCTTCTGAGATGTTTCTCTCTATACTTAAAATGTAACTTATTATTAATTTTCGAACATCCATTTCATCGTTTTTACACATAAAGTCAAAATTTATTCTGTTGAAGTTTTTAGAATAGTACTTAATCTGATAATCTCTATAAAAGCTAATGAACGAAAGCTCTGTTAGTGATGACTCTATTCCTCCTAGTATTTTAGCGATGATTATCAATTGCGCATTTGAGTATTTATCTAATTTTTTCACTCAGTTCACTCCTCTTTTTAATAAATTAACTGTTTTACGAAGACTTCTTATGTATTTCTTGATGTAATCGTAACATACTTAATAATATTGTACAATATATATTTATTTTTTAATACAATCAACCAACAACTTTTACAATCCAAAATCCCCATACCACAATAGCAGCAATCAACGTCCAATTATCAACCCAAAAATCTTTTACTCTCACCTTTATCATATTCATTCTTATTCCTCCTCATTATCTATATTCATCGTCACAGCCTCCTCCTTGACTTTATGCCGCATTCTCTGATGTATACTATATTTACTTATTCCTTTAACATACTGACACTTGTAGCAAGCCACAGGAAGCCCATTAGACAGACAGTAATTGTATGCTGCTTGTGTAACGGGCTTGTTGCAGTAAGTGCAGGTGTGATTTTTGATCAATGGGAATCACCCCTTTCTTTAAGAATAATTGCATATGTATTTAATCGTTTATTTCTACTATGTATTTATACATTGCTTCATATAAATTATTCGGTATTTTATCTTTATACTTATCAGCGGTTTCTTTTATGACTTTTTCTTTATGGTATTTATAGACCATAAAAGCTTCTTCTACTGTCTCATATCGTCCTAAATAAACTGATCTGCCATTACTGTGGAATCCAGCAACATACTTATCTTTATCAGTATGTAAATATACTCCAATAGGATATTTTCCTCGACTTTTATTTCTCTTAACGAACAAATAATTTATTTCTTTTGGAGTAAAAACACATGTGTCTGGAGAGTATATTTTATTTCCTTTTTGTAGTATATCTTTGTCAAGTTCTGTGGCAATGGTGTCGATTTCATAGTAGTTTTCGTAATACCACTTCGCAAAATTCTGATAATCATACCATTCTTCACACACAGAGCAACCCCTATAGGTTTCATACTTTTGTAAATATTTTTCATCATAACATCTTTTAAACATACCTTTCCATACGTAGTATGCATGGTGAGATGAGTTATATTCTCCAATTCCAAAGTATCCAACGCCATAGCTTGTTATATCTAATGGATTAAACACTCCTCCATTTTTAAAATCATAATAATAACATTTTGCCATATACCCATTTTCAAATTCCACTTCAACATCTATAGCACTATTATATTTAGTTATTTTCATAACACTACCATATTTGTTGCTTGATAATTCACCGACTCTATTTTTCTTTTGGTCTAAATGCTTTATATTAATCATTCTCCTTTTTATATTTATTATTTAATAATTAAGCATTCCAGTACAGAGAATAGAATGCTCAATTATAATAATCTTACTGTTTTTGCAACCATTCTTCATAAATCTTTTGCAGACCATTAACGCGCCCCATAACACTATCTTTTTTAGTTGTGCCTCCGGTTCCGTGTTTTCTGTATTGATCATTTTTGGAATTATTAACAACATAGTATTTCAAAAAATCAGATAAATTATCATTGAAATCGTTATTTACAATTAATTTCACCGCTACAGGGATGAATACTTTTGTCACAAATTTTGTGTATTCGGGCAGTGCTTCACTAATCATGTCAAACGCCCTAATTGCTTCCGCAAATACCTTATCACTTACAGTTTGATTAATGAAAAGCGTTTTTATATCCGCTGTACCAAAAGAACTGCATTCATAATTCCCGACAAGTGCAAGTGATTGAAGAACAGACATTTGAGGTTCCGACTTGATAGTGCTACCTTCAGCAAAGTGAGCTGTAGTTGTAAATAATTTATGATTGTCAATTTTGTCTTTTACAAATGCATTTGTTTCTGGTTTAGCTGCAACTAAAGCAAGGTGAGATGCACTCATTTTCACACCATTATTTAGCCTTAAAATTAACTCGCGTGAAATTTCATCTTTGTCATCTCCTTCTTCTAATTCAACCGGATAGATATTTAACACATATGAGTCAAATTCGTTTTTCGCGGCTTCTGGTAACTCAGAATACTTCATTCCTGAAATATCATATTCTTCCCCATCAATGTCAGAGACAAAGGGAGGAATATTAGCTAATTTAAGTTGATCCTTTTTAAATTTGTACAGTGTTGTCATACGTTGCTTTCCGTCAGCGATGCTATATACATTCACCTCCTTTTCATTGATTATTCTTTTCTCTTTGATGGCTGTTGCTCCTGGAATAAAGAAGGCAAAAACGGAATGTATAAGTAGTGATTCATCAACGTTTTTCCATTGACCGCTGGGCCGCTGATACGGATTGTCAAAAACAATTGTGCCTTTATCAATCATGCTGACCATTTGATTAATATTTGTATTGAACGGGCTGACTCTTTTCATTTATAAAACCTCCATCAGTCATTTTTATTTCCGAACACTTTATCCATTCCGTACTTAGTAACAACCCACTGCTTACCAAATTTGCGTATCGTTCCTTTTGGGAATCTGTCTATAGCTTTTCTTAGTGTAGAGTTTTCAATTCCCCACTTATCACAAGCTTCAGCAGCAGACAATATTCTTTCATCGTCAAGGTTTAACTCGCTGTCTTTTACATTCAAATGTTTTCACCTCTAGATATATTTATTTATATATTTATTATATGTCACTGTATCGTGAAATGTCAACATGATTATTGACTCACCATAAAATTGACATTTCATTCGGAATTATTTAGCCTCAGCATTTTGATCAGCTAAAAGGTTATTTGCTTCATCTTCCAGTGCTTGCATATATCCATTGAATATCCCCTGTACTTGTTTCTTAATTTCTGCTTTGCTCAGGTTTGGATATTTTAGTTCATCGATCTCAATAAAGTCTTTTAAATTGATTTTCATATTGTACCGCCTCCGCACTATGTATTGTATTCCTCTTCTTATCTATAATAATACACTATCCACATATAATTGTCAAACATATATTTACTCATTAAACGTCATTTTGCTTTTTTAATCCAATCTTCTAAGAATTCTTTACATTCATCTAACGTACTAAACAACTTGTCATCCATTACAGATGACTTTATGATCTTGTTTGATTCTTTGACTATGTATGAGAACTTTCCTAAATCATTGTGACTGACTCTGTATGGAGTAGATATTTCAATCCTAAATCCTGACTTTCTACCTATCCAGCAATCATAATCTGACCAATAATTTCTTTCTAATAATCTAAGCTTCATCTTTACGGCCTCCACACTCTATATTTAACTTATCTTCTTGTCTATAAAGGAAAAGTGCTCAGCGATCAACTCACTAAGCACCTAAGTTTACGTGAAAGACGGGTTTTATTAAATGCTTATTTAACCCATCCCACTTCTTTTACCTTGATATCTGTAAATTTATCTATTGCGTCTAAATAACCAAAGACATTTCCCAAGCCATCTATAACACCTTCTTCTTGAAATAGATCGGTATCTCCATAATTCACTTCGAATTCGCTACCCCATTTTACAATTTCTTCGCACATTTCTGTTGATGAGATATCTAATTCTTGTTTATCAATATCACCGTTTGACATCATGCTACCAACATATAATGCGATTTCAGCGATATTTTCTTCAATTTTGTTCATTCTGTATTCCTCCATTTTTAATTATGTATGGATAAAGCTTCACTGCTTTTTATGTATTGTGGGATTAATTGTTTTAAAATCTTCTCAACCACATTAACGACAATACTATTTCCTGACATTTTATATATTTGGCTATTTGAAATGTTATTTAATTTTAACTTAAAATAATCTTTATCCTCAAAACCCATTAATCTTAAACATTCAAGAGGCGTTGGCATCCTCAAACCAGAATACTCAGATTGAGAAATAGAATCTGGTATAACGTTAATCATTGTTCTCTTCCCATCTGGGCCTTTAAAAAAGTTAGCGTCCAAATTTAAAAACAATTGACTTTCTTGCTCATAAAATTCTCCATTGTCGTTAATATGTATGTTTACGAATATATTCTTAAAGCCCAAACCTTTATCCTTTGCTCTTTTATCAATTGTGTTCAATCTTAGACAAGCAACTTCAGATAAATAATACTTCTCATCTACATGAGGCTCAAGCAAATCGGATAGCGATGTGAATTCATTCTCTTTTCCAGGAAACATAAAATTTTGTTCTATGTCTTTTCTTATGCTTACGATAAATACTCTTTCTCTATGATGAGCTATTCCATAATCAGCAGCATTTAAAACTTTCCAATAATTATTGTATCCTTCTTGTTCGAGCAATTGGAGCATAGTCTCAAATTCAAACTGAAACTTTTTTTGAGTCAACCCCTTCACATTTTCCATGATTGCGTATTTTGGTTTCTTTGCTTGGATAACTTTTAGTGCCTCAAAGAACAGCATTCCTCTTCCCTTAGAGTCATCAAAACCTTCTTGTTTTCCCGCTACTGAGAAAGCTTGGCATGGAGGAGAATAGAAAAGGAGGTCATGATCTGGAAATTCACTCGGATTAATTAATGTAATATCTTTACTTTTAAAATCAGAATTATGAATTAGATTGTAACTATGCATTGTCTTTTCATCAAACTCAATTGCCTCAACAACTTCATGATCGATGTTTAACTTCTCTAACGCTTTGCTCCATGCACCGATTCCAGCGAATAATTCAGCAACTTTTAATTTCTTAATTTATTATACCCCCTCTTAATTTAATTGCTTTATAGAATGAAAAACTCTTTTCATAACCACCCCCCTAGACATGAAAGATCATTAGAAAAAGCAATCAAGTTCATCATTTTTATTCTCCATTTCGTTAGAAGTAGATTCGAGTATATTGCAGTGCAGCAAAACAATAAGTCCGTCACTTGTTCCGCCATCCCAGAAGATCAGTTCGCCGTTTTGGGTTTCGCCTCTGAATAATGCCTTCTCATAGATGTTATATTCATCAGAAAACCCAACTTTCAGACTGTAATATTTTCCTTTTGTGTATTTTTTAGCTGATACGTTTTTAATTCCCATTCTTACCGCCTCCTATGTATTAACCTTATGAATACATCATATCACACATTTAAAGCTATGTATATATTTATTTATTAAAGTTACTATGAGAATATTTATACATTCTTTTGTATATTCTCATGAAAAATACGACACTTATAAACTAAGTATCGTATAAATATTCATCTAAAATTTGATGAAATCTTGTTTTTATGAAGTCTTTAGTTGTATACATGAATTAAACCTTTACTATCTCTTTTTGCCTTTATCTTTCCTGCTTCAGCGTCGCTTTTTATTCTGTCTACGTTGCACCATTCAAATCTAACTGAATCTATTTTTACTAACTCATAACCCTTTTCAAGTAAGAAAGATTTTGCTTCATCATTGATCAAAGTTTTTTGAATAAATCCAGTAATATTTCCATTCATCACTGGTGTTATATTGTATCCAGTAATATGAAATCCTTTTTCCATGATATCCACTCTCAAACTCGGAGTGCTCGATTTTGTTGCTTTTTTCTGAGGCTTGGAGCAACCTGCATGAGTTGCCTTTTGACCTTTGCTCCACTCAACATTTGAGCCAACTTCAATACCTTTGGAACAAACTGGGCAAATACTTGCAAATTTTGCTTTGATCACCATATTGACCGCCTCCTAATATGTATCTTCCTTATGAGTTAATTATATAACAGTCACAATATAAAGTCAACTATTAATATGTTTACTTATTAAAAGGCGAATGAAATATGGTTTTCATCAAACACATCATTAATTCATAAAAACGAAATTACTACTCTTCCGATAATCCATAACGGGAACCCAACAATAAAATTAATAACAAAGAAAGAAACCAAAAACCTGGTAGTAATATTTCTTCTTTCGCGTCCATTCAGTTTTACTTTAAATTTTCTATTGAATGTCGAAATCAACACCAGTAAAAACATAGTTCCAAACAAATACAATTCAAACATTTTTATTCCTCCTAATATGTATTTTTATTTTAATGAAATTATCATTTCGTTAGCTCCGACCTTAGCAATCAGAGCATTCGTCGCCTCCTTCTACCCACTTTTGGACAATTGATCTAAGCTCTTCTGTGCTGATATCGTCATCAAGCTCCATTACATCGACAATATCATTTTCAATGATTGCCACTTCAAGATCTTCACGAGTCATTTTTGCTAAATTCATATGTATCATCTCCGCTTCATTTGATATTTACATCATAGCACATATATTTATTGTTGTCTACATATATTTACTCATTAAACCTATTCGCATTCAAATTCATAAATCAACTTTCTTGCAATCCATCTATCAGACATTTCATCTATATGCATTTCATTGTAACCATCTTCAAACATTCCGTTACCTTGATACGCTGCCCACGCTCCATCTTCAGCAAGCTCCAGGAACACTCTGCGAAGCTCTGCCGATGTATACTCATTACACTTGATATCTCCGCATGTTGCAGCAGAAACGGCCCTAGACGCTCTCTTGATCAGAGTTTCGATTGGAGTTACTTTCTTAACTTGCGTTAGTATTGCAGTCGTCATATGTATCACCTCTTCATGATATTTTATTTTAGGCTGTTAACTCTTCATAAACTTGTTTAGCCATAATATTCATGGCTTCATCATTTCCGCTAATAGCCATCATCATTATTGTGTTTTTCGCCTGATTATATTCTTCACCAGTCAAACCCTGATTTTTTGCTGCTCTTTCAAATGCCCCAAGAAGATTTTTCGCTCTTTCGTCTTTATTTAGAATTTCAATAATTTTATCACTATACATATGTATCACCTCTTTATTAGGATATCTAAAGTATAACACACATTATAATGTTTTACAACATATATTTATTCCTTAAACCGTTTGAAATAAGTGTTTTATTAAATCACCATCCAGAAACAATCTTCCCTACATTCCCAACCTTAAGTGTATGACCTTTTGATTTGCTTCTGTATAGTCTTACTGTAATACTGTCTTCATTTTTTGCATAAACAGTACCTTTATAGGTATTCATACCAAAGAAGGAATCAATAGTATACTGTATCTTTTGACCAACTTCTAAACTCAACAATTCTTCTTTTTGAATAATGTCTTTTTCTAAATCAATTGCCAGATCAAATTTTTCGGCATATTCTAAAGCTTTTTCATACGGAATATTTGGTAAACAATAGTTGCCCCAACCTCTATAGTCGCCAAAACATCCCATATCGGTATTGTATATTTTAATTTTGTTATCTTTAATATCTTTAGTTATTTCTGCTCTAATATTGTTATACTCCTCTTCAGATTTACCATAAACATTAATTCTAGCAATTTTATTGTATTTAACATCATTCATAATAATTTTGCCTCCTATATGTATTACTTCATGAATCAATAATAACACATATCAAAATACATTACAATGTTTTTTATATTTACTCTTTACTCCATCAAGCACTAACCTTAATTTCCACAACATCGCCATAAATACAAATTACATCATGTTTGCAGCAAGTAGCAAGTTCTAATACCTTCAAATTATCACCTTCGCATTTCAAAATTACCGATCCGTCACGCTTAATAAGTTTGATTGTTTTTGTTTTCATTATATAAACACCTCTGTATATTTATTATTTAGTTGAATTTACAAGCCAATTCTAGTTGATCGGCAAATGACGGGTAGACGTCTGTCTGATTTAGTTTGTTGATTTTCTTTTTTAGTTTAGATTCATGCTGCATTGTTTTGGTAAAGTTTGATTTGTTGGGAATGGGGAGAATTTTGCTGATTGCTTGGATCATTGGAAAACCTCCTTTATGTCAAACGGCTTGATTAACAGCCTGTGAACGTATGAGATATGTTACATAATTCTTAGCATCTTCTAACGTGCTTGTTCCTTTTAAATTAGCATCAATTTCTTCGCCATTATTATCAAATATTCTAAAACGTCCCCAAATTTTTGTAATAGTATAGTATCCTGCATTATACGTTCTGAGGCGCTTTGTAAGCCCCAATAAGGTCATAACTTTCGTCTCGGAAGTAAAATGTACTGGTGCACTATCGGAGCTTACAGAATCGCTCACAGTCCGTTTAATTGCTTCTTGTTCTTGTTTGCGAATGGCATTATTAAACTGGTTTAATTTGCGTTCGAATTCTTCCGACAATTCAGAAAGTTTAGAAATCATGTTTCCATATCTGTCCTGCATTTTATTATATTTGTTAACATTCAGGCCACCTCTGCCCGTCACCATCCAACTAGGATTGTTAGCCTTGTGTCTAAGTGTTTTAAGATATTGCTCATAGTACCGTTTCTTGAATGATTGCAGGTACTTTTTAACTTGATACTGAATTGATTCTACACTAGTTGACTCAATTATTTTTACTGCTTCTGATTGGATTGATTGAAATGTGCTAATGCATTCCTTTTGATAATTAACCTCGAACATACTAGCCGAATTTAAACGGCTTTGTAGGTCGTCTGAAACGGTGTATAGTTCCAGGTCATCAATAATGATTTCTGGATATGTGTAAGGCGTTACGTCTTCTTGTGTGGCTTCTGGATGGCTGTCAGTGGATACTAAAGAATTAGCGAAAGCAATAGTTTTATCTGATTGTTTGGCATACCAGAATCCACGTTTAGACCAGCGAAAACCGTTAGACTTGAGCTGTGCAATTACTTCTGGCTCAGGTTTAGGGTCAAAACGTACTTCAATACCGTTCAATTCGTTGTTAAGCGTAACCGAAACCTGCAATTCACAGTTTTGCGTTATTGCTTCGTTATTTTCGCTAAGTTCAACTTTTTGTTGCGCTTCTTCTGTTGCTGTCACAGGTTCGAATCCTTCTGTTTGAATTTCTTCGACAGTATCAACCTCAACCGCTGTTGCGGCATTTTTCTCTTCCCACATTTGATTAACTACTTCGATAAATCCTCTATAATAATGAGTATGATTGTTTAATGCAAATTCGTTCATTCTGCTTTCAACTTCTTTTTTAAATTCTGGTGTATATTCAGCCGTTGCAAACACAAAAGTATTTCCTCCGCTCAAAACTTCGCCAGAATGATGATCATATGAGACGTTTTCATATTTCTTTACAATTGCATTAACAGCGTTAACACTCGGAAGGTTTTCCCATTTGACATTAATCGAACCACCGCCAGCAGATTTGCGAACCGAAAATTTAACATTTGGGAAAGTTGTTTTCAGTTCTTTTTTAATTGCGGCTGCTGTAGTTGCTGTCATTGTTTTTGTCATTTGTAAAACCTCCACGTGAATAATATGTATTAACTTCATAACTATATATTAAACCTTTATTAATGTATTGTCAACATATATTTATTTATTAAATAGCCTTATACACTCTCTTATTCATATTATCTATATGAATCCTATTCCACTCGTTCTTACGCTCTTCAATTTCAACCCTAGCCGCTCTGTAAGCTTCCGTAAGTTGATTTGATCTAATAGCCTGAGTGAGTCTGTCTATAACTTCAGGATCATTCGTATAGATTCTAAACACGTTAGATAGTGAATGAAAGTTTCCAAAGAAACAGGTCATGCCCTTATATTTTTTATTTTCATCTGTCCACATTTTAGGATTAAAATCTGTTGCAAAGTTACCATACTCTTCAAAAGTAGGATCTAGAGTATAAGTATTCATTTTTTCAATTAATGTATCAATTGTATCAGGAATAAAGCCGTAATGACGGGCATTATTGGACAGAATTTCTGTCGTGTGCACGACTTTTGTATTTTTATTATCAAGCGCAATAGAAACAGCATCAGGCGCTTCACAAACTTCTGTATCTGTCATTTCGGCTTCTTCTGTCATTACCTCAACAGCAGTCACCTCTTCAGTTACAACAGCCTGTGGAGGCTCGTATCCTTCTACAAATTGAAGAAAAGTAAATCCACCTTTCCAGAACATAAATTGCATTCCAAATTGATCATGATGTGTTCCTGCTTTAACTTCAGTGATCAGAGTTGTAGCATAGAGTAATTTATGACGGATAACAAAATCAAGGACAATTTTAAACTCTTCTTCTGTCCATTTGTAAAAAGGATCAGCAGAACCGCGAGGAGTTTTTGGACGAATATCAATTGCACCTTCTGCATATTTACGTTTGCAGATACGAATACATACAGTGAAAGGAATTTCTTCTTTTGCTGCTTTTTTGATTGCAGCATATTCTTCTGTATTGAGTCCGCGAACTGTGATTTGTTTTGTCATTTTAAAAACTCCTCTCGGCCTAGCCGCTATGTATTGTTCTTCTTGTCTATAATAATAATCGAATAATTAATTACTGTCAACTTATTTTTATTTATTAAATGAAAAAGAGATAATTCGCGTTCTCTCCCTAAGTAAAATCAACCATATTATATTTATACATTTTTATGTATATTATTCATTCAATATAGACTATTATTCATCAGACGATGTATATTCATACATTAAAAACATCATAAAACAAGTATTTCATCAAATCATCTTATGATAATTCTAAGCCGTAACCTTAGCCAAGTTTTGCCCCAAGCATAAATTTATATTTACTTCACTTCCTACAGGAATTAAATCCCTATCTGAAGCAAGAACCATATTAACAGGTGTTTCGAACCATTCGTGCATTTCGTCTAGAGCGACGCCGAACGAACCTATACTATATTTTCCGTTATTGCCGTATATATAGGGAGCGTTACTCTTTAACTCTACCATTTCATAACCCATATTAGAATTAACAATCCTGCGGATAGGCAGATCAAGAACTAAAGTATTAATCTTTGCATCATTGCGTTTAGCATAAAAATCAGCAGTTTCTTTGCTTAATGACCACCATGACAACATATGAGGAGCGTTATCATCTGCGCGATGCAATTCAACTTTTGCAGTCATGTTATCTTTATTAATACTGATGATCATATGTATCTGCTCCTTTTGAGATGGAAATGATTAATTTAACTTATAATTCATTTTAACATACTATTATATTTATTTCAATATATATTTACTTATTAAAAGGAAAATAGGTAAATAAAAAAGAACCCTGTTAAGGATTCTTCTTTGTTCAATATATTTATTTACACTGTATAACATTGCAGATTGATTTCGTTAACTACCTCATAAGCATGAGCAAAATCAGTAGTTATAAACTGTTTGCCGTGTCTATAGGCTGACAATTCCAGATTACGTTGTAAGCGTGCTTTACGGTCTCCTGTAGCGCGTTCTGCGTTGTTTGAACGCTGGATACCGTTATAGGTTGTGAAGTCGATATAGTGGCCTAATTCATGGCATAGAATGGCTTTAGCAGCATGAACGGGATCTAATGAATGTTTACGAGCATATTCGATAACATTAGATATATTTACTTCTATTTCAGACATGAAATCATCATAGAGGAATGATCCTAGTTCACAGTTATATGTATCTTTCAGATAGATGTTATGAATGGAGTTAGCAGAAAGAAAATCTTTAAGAATGTATTCGATTTCGGTGGCATTGATTTGAGTTAATGTTGACATTGTAACGGCCTCCTATGTGGTAAATGATTTAGGGTTAACGTTGATTAACTATCTAAAATCATTTTACCACATAGAATAATGATAATCAATATATTTATTCATTAACTTGAATCGGCTTCCACCATTTCATTCCTTCAAATGTCCAAAATCCTCCACCGCTTAAAATGGATTGTAAGGACTTTTTACCGCCTCCTGGCTGATAAGGTGCAATGCTATCAGCAAAGCCTAAGAAACCAAATACAGGATGATACAGAGCGAAACCTGAAGGCATAGTGTAGCTGTTTTTAGTGACAGCGAATTTCTGACCAGAAAGCTTAACGATCTGGAGTTCTGAGTTAATTTGTTCTGTTGTGAAAGTTGCAGCCATGTGCTTACGGATAATGTTAAGCATATTTGTATACATTCCCTCCGATTCAATAGCCTGAAACAGCTCAGAAGAGATAGTAATATCTGCATTGATCAACTCATTAACGAAAAGAGCCGAAGCCATTTCTTTAACTTCTGCAGAAAGAGAAGTAAACGGAACACCGTCAAATTCACTAAAAAGGATGTTGGCGAATGTATCAGAAAGAACATCAATTTGGTCAGCGGTTGACAGAGTAGAAAAGTTAGAAAGTGAAGGATATACGGAAATAGTTTGAGTTGTCATGTAAAAGGCTCCTTTCACCTCATCCGGTGTATCCGGCCTGTTGGCTGAAACATTGAACGGTGGATCATATGTATTGCTTATTGGTGATACCTTATTATAGCATTGTTATTATTATTTTGTCTACTTATATTTATTCATTAAACGTGAGAATGGGCGAGAATGACGGTTAAGATATTAATTATTGCATTGGGACGCTTCGTCCCGATGCGGGAACGGGCAGTGAAAGGCTCTCTAGAGCCTGAACAAGCGTGGCGGCTCTTGACCTTTGGTTTGTCTTTGTATTGTAAAGGTTGTCGCCTGGAAGCGTAATAAGGAATAAAATTTGTCTATTTGACAAGTGATATTGTGTAAAGTATGAATTAGTGTTTATGAAATTATCCTTTATTTATAAGGACTTTCATGGCAAAAGTACACTTAAAATTGTCGCACCTACCTAAATAATATATTTATATTATATAGCAGAGTGCGACAATTTTTGAAGTTTATTTGCTATTTTTATCAATTAAATCAATGCTTTTTATCTTATTTCTAATATCATTTTGATCATTATCAATAAGCATATCTACGAGTTTTTGATTATTTTTTAAATAATTAATTTGCTCTCTTGTTGTATATTTCTTCTTTCTTTCCCCTTCATCACTAATTAAAGATTTTGCTTTAACATGTCTTTTCTGTGCATTGTTTATTAACAAAATTTTAATATTTTCATTTACATTATCCTCCTTCAATAAACATTCATGTGCAGATAATGAATTTATTTCATCATAAATATCAGATATTGTGTCAAAGTTAAAAGTAAGTTTGTAGGATGGATAATAATATATGATGTTGTATTTATCAAAGATATATTCTTTTATCTTTTGTGTGTACTCCTTCCATTTACCAGATAAAAATGCTTCTTGTTTATTCTCTAACTCCATATCCTTTAGGGCTTGTATTTCTGATTTAAGTATCCATTTCTTTTCTTCGCTTGTCGCTGGCCTATGTTTTTTATAGACATTTCCTAACTCATAATTATATGTATTTTCTCCATATTCGTCCTTACCTGTAACAATTTCTTTTATGCTTACTCCGCTTTCTGATTCATTATGTTGAATATTAGAATCAATAACACATACAGTCATAACCTCTTCTTTAATCAACAAAGATTTCTTTCTAAGATTCTTAAAAGCAGTTTCTAAACTATTTGTTAATGAATCGTTTGACAATCCGTAAAACTCATTTATTTCCTCTTCTGAGATATCGGTCAGAATACTAAGTTTCGGCATGTGATATTTAGCATAATTATAATTCTTATTAACCATGTTCAAAATCATGAATATCTTACTTTTAGGTAAAATAACTTCACCTTTTTGGTCATTGACAAGAATATTAATTATCAACTCTTCTAGGTCATTGATCAAGCCATACCGAGTTATTTTCCCGCGAGGATTACGGTATATCTTCTCAATACTTATTTTGTGACCTATTTTTATATATGAGAAATAACGTTCCCACTCTTCAAACTGTAATTGCTTGGCTTGACCTGTTTTTACTGGTTCATTGACAAACGCGCATAACTCTTTATAGTTCCTGAATGTAAAACCCTTTTTAAGTTTAGATGTATCTATGTGAATGCCTCCCTTTTGATTATTATTGTGTTATTGAGTCGGTGAAAGAATATATGATAAAAAGGAGAACGGATTCTCCTTGAAAATTTATCTAATGTTCCAGCCATAACCTTCACTGTCATAGATAGAAAAATATTCATTTTGATTTGGATTATTAGAACTAGTTTTGCCCCTCTTTGTGAAAAGCGACTTTTTATATTTTGGATGAGAATAAATAATATTCTGTGCATCGCTGACTGATTCACATATTCCCAGGCGTTCACGGCAAAACCATACATTAAATTTAATAGTTTTATTATCCATATATTTATTAAGCCACCTTATTATATTTACCAATTACAATCTGCTGTTTGCCAAACTTGATAATAATCGAACCTTCTTTAAACTCCATCAATTTACCAATAGTCGAAAGCTTCATTTCTCCATCAAGAACGGTAATATATACTTTTGATCCACTTGTTTCCTTTACCTTGAATGCGTTAAATGACTTTTTAATTCCCCAGTCATTCGTATAAGATGAACGGTTACACGGAAGAATGTTATAGTTTAATTCAGTGATTTGGATTTTCATTATAGATCGTCTCCCTTTAGGAATATGTATTTGATTGGTTAAGAACATTGTAACATTTATTATGATGTATTTCAATATATTTATTTATTAACGCCTGAACCATTCAATGATTCAAGCGTTAATATTTTTACTTATTATCTGATTGCGTATTGCTTAGTGTTATTTACTTTTGTGCTGCCATAAGTGAAACGGATTTTTTCAATTTCTTGAGGCTTGCCATAGTATCCCTTTTTGGCCTTTTCCATGTGCCAGGAATACATTTTTTTAGAAGGACACCAGACAAAGTTGTTAGCTGTGAGATAAGATTTATATTTATATGTATTAATACCAGACACCCAGATCCATGTACCAATGACTTCGATATCAAGTGGTAAATGTGAAATGTTATTGATAACTGTTTTAAGTTCTTCAGAAACATGTAAGTTAAACTCTTCTTCTGTCTGGTTCTCGGTGTTGGAATGTTCATCTTTCTGGGAAGGAAGTTTTTTCATCATGGCTTCATATTCTGCAATGATAGCGACCATTTCATCATTAGAACCGCCAGCGTCTGGATGATTAATCTTAGCCAATTCGCGGAACAACTTTTTAGCCTCTTGTTTCGTTTTGCAGGATTGAAAATACTTTTTCATGATTAAAAACCTCCGAAAGTTTAGTTGGTTTGTGCTGTTAATATGTATTACCTTTATAAATACATTTTAGCACATACCAAATAATCTTTCAAGTGGTTTATTTATATTTATTTATTAAAGTTAGGCTGAATAAGATGATTCACTTTTAAAATATTTATCATAAACGGTTAATAAGTCGCTGTATAGTTTTGAAACATGGGAACCGCTGAAATAAGTATAAATACATTCACCGTTATAAAAGTATTTAGTGTAATATGAACCGCAATCACCGAGATCCTTTTTAGTGACTCCAAGTGAGTAAAGTTTAGTTTGCAAGGATTCAAATTTATGAATCAATTCTATTGTTTCGGCCTCTCTCTTATCTGCTGCTGATTGTTTGTTGCTGTGACGTTCTATGAGCCTGTTTAAAGCGTTTATACGTTCTTCTGAGTCTGAGGAATAAGGAATAGTAACAAGGTGATTATAATAGGCTGTAGCGTCCTGCAATGACATGTTACGTTTATTGGTTGTGTAGGCTGATTCCAGATCCATTAATTGATGATAAGATATGTTAGCTTTATTAGACAGGATCATAGACGTTGTTATATTGTTCTGAATAGCGTGATTATAGGCGTCTGAATAACTCGGGAAGGTGCCAGAGTATAAGAAGAATACTTCTGGTTCTGGAACGGTCTCAGAGGCTCCGGAAGAACGTTCAGAAGGTGCTGGGATGTTAGCTGCTAACTCTCTAATGATATCGTTATCCTGGCAAGTTTGATCTGATGGAGCGATATCCTCAAACAGATAAGTATTAAGCATAGTTTTAACCTCTTCTGTTTTAGCTTCATCCATTTTATAAACAGACAAGAGATAACCCTTATATTGTTCTTCTGACCAGTGAGAAGGCTTGCGAAGTCCTGCAATAGATTCATAGAAATTTTTAACATGTTCACCAATTGGATTATATTTATTAATAAGCGAAGGAGTGATGTCTATACGGCCTTCATGAGTGTAACCATCAGCCCATGTGATAGTGAAAGATGTTTTTGTGTATCCTTCTTCATTATGACGATACATGTCAGATGCAACGGAATGGATTAGTGAGTTAGTTTCTGTGAAGGTGGAAACTGTAGTATTGTCAGCGATGATATGGGAAGCTTCTGACCATTTAAATGTAATGGATTGGACTGGAATTGCAACAGGTGTATTAGTGGATTCAGTAACAGGAGTTTCATTGCTCAGATATTCGCCTGTTAGATCAATGTAGTAGCCTACATTGTGAATATCTGTTTGCTGTTCAATTACAATAACTTCCTTTACGTCAATCTGCTTCGTGTCACCATTCTCCCATTCAATAACAATGTCTTTTCCGTAAGAGTCAGAATATTCATTAATGATAATACCATAATCCCATCCAGCAGAACCCCAATTCCCGAATACTTTAAGGCCGATAAGGTTGGATGTGGCGAGATAGATAGATGATTGAGTTTGAATTGACATATGTATGATCCCCTTTGTGATGATAGAATGTATTAACTAACTAAGATCATTATAACATGATTGATTATTGATTGCAACTTATATTTATTTATTAAATTGATATACTGCTCCATTCTTTAATACTCTTATTAATACGTTGCAAATATTGTAATGCTGTTTCAATAAGACATGCTTCAGGGTTAAACTTTTCAATATTTGAACGTTCATAGAATTCACCAATGACAGATCCGTCTTTAACTCCGCTGACAACCCATGAACCGGAAAAATGGCCTAATTCTGGAATGTGGATAGTATTAGGCGTAACCGAATGGGAAGGTTTATGAGCGAGATTGTAATAAATAATACCTTTCTTTCTGTATTGATCAATAACGTTGTGAAGCTCGTCGAAGGTTACAAAGATTTGTTTAGCAGTGCTAACTGCATAATTAATATGTGAAAGGATTTCTATTTTATTATTTGTTAATCTAGTATATCCAACATGAACGCCATCAATGTGCAACTCGTGCAAGTTAAACATATTTGTTTCTTTAGTGCTTACACCTTGAATTGTGTTGATCTGGCCCATTAAAGTTGCATTGCTGTTTGTTGGCTCCTCTGCTGCTTCTGTTTGATCCGGTATCTCGTTAACTGCTGATTCTGTAATAACTTCTTCAGTCGCCGGAGTTACTGGAGCATTCTGTTCTTTCCAAATTTGATCAACAACTTTGCTGAAGCTTGAATTATAAAAACGGCTACCCTTAATTTCCTTACTTGCTTCACTCATGAGCGCTTCCACCTGCTCAATAAATTCAGGAGTATAATCCACAAAAGTAGAAATATAGGTATTCCCTCCGCTGAGGATCTCGTGAGTAACTTCACAACGGTTAATGTGAGAGTATTTATTAGTGATGGCCTCAACTGCTGCGACCGTAGGCAAGTTGTTCCATTCTACACTAATCGATGAACCAGTGCTATAAGATGAAGAACGAACGGAAAATTTAACACCAGGAAAAGTTGATTTAAGTTCCTTTTTAAGTTCTGCGGATACTGAAGATACTTTAGTCATATGTATAACCTCCTGTTATTTAACTTTATAATTCATTATAGCACACTATTATATATGTTGTATATATATTTATTTATTATGTTCCTTTTTTCTTAATTCGTATTCTTCTGAGTTGTTAACGGTTAACTGTTTGTTGATCTTCAATAAACTTTTTAAACATTTTATCGGCGTTATACTTTTGAATGAATTCTTTATATAATTGTATTTCCTGTAATGCTAAATTAAGTTGTTCCTTCTGTTTCTTTAGTTTATCCATTTCATTATTATTTATAGCAGTTTCTAAAGTATCTGAATAATCATCTATAATATCATTACCATTTTGTTTTACAATTGTACCGACAGATATATTTTTGTATCCTTGTTTTTGCCATAGGTTAAATGTATCAAAAACACTATTTAAATTTGAACATAATTTTTTAGTAATATTAGAATAGTTTATATTTGGTTCATCGTCGCATTTAGTCGTTTCAATGATATAAGATAATTCTAGAGTCGTTCCAAAGTTACGATAAATTACACCTTTTTTAGTTCTGGATTTAGTGTAAGTGATTGGAGAAACAGAAACGATATCAGAATCAGGAATATAAAAATAATCATCTGAGGAATAACATACTTTGTGCATGTTGTTATGAATATCTGAAGGATGAATACGTGCCTGTATTAGTTCACCGTTGATAGTTTGAATATTAACAGCATCATAGTTGGATTCATAAATGTTGCGTGTAGCCTCTTGTGCTGCCTCTGGTGACTCCTGAGTAATGGATGAGAATAGTTGCAAGTCGAGTTTCAATAAAGAATCTGAAGGCATGCAAGGCGACTCATAGACGATATAAGAAGGATCGAAATCAGAAGTTAGGCAAAAGTTATAGGCCTCATTGTAAGATGGGAAAGAACGGTTATAGGCTGTGAATGAGGTTGAATCTGTTTCATTATCTTTATTAATATTAATATCAGATACAGGTGCAATAGTTTGATCCATTGTTTCGGTAACTGTTACTTCTGATTCTTGAATTGTTTCAATTTCGGCAATGTTAGAAACTGTATTAACTGCATTTTTTACCGTTTCAATTAAGTTAGAGTTCATCATAGCTAAAGCATCAATAGTGTAAACCTTGTTAGCCAAAGCCGAGAAGCGTTTATAGTTCTTCTTGGAACCGTCTGGAAGGTAGATACAGCCTTCATTGGAGATAAAGCAGAAACGGCCTACAACGTCTGTATAATACCATCCATTGTCATCAACTTCAGCGATGATATTAATTTGGTGAGGTTTGGAATCATCCTGAGTAAAGCGGATAGAAGAATAAATAAGATTGCTGTTATTGTTAGACATATGTATAACCTCCTGTTATTTAACTTATAATTCATTATAGCATGGATATTAATAAATGTATATATTTTTATTTATTAAATGAGGTGTAAAGCTCACCAACGCGAGAGGAAATTTGCTTGTATAACAGTTATATAAATTAATAGTACAGATATGGAAATATTAATAAATATCATGATAAACACTTTAAATAATTGAGTGTGACAGCATTAATACAGGATTGATACATGCTATAACAGATTGATAATAGAAGAAACAGAGCATATGATATAGTGGACGATAAAGGCATATAGATTTATATCTATATTATAGTTGTATTATATAACAGATAATAATAGTTATGATACAGTAACTGTATAAATGTGAAGTCATGATTTTGCGGTTTCACGTTATCGAGCGATTACGCAATTACGTCATATGATAACGTATATACGTGCTTTATAAATGCTGCCTGGAATCAAAAATTTTAAATGAAAATATGCTCATTTTAGAAAAATTTTTAAATAAAATTAAGTGAGATATACTGCATATTAATAGCTGGTTGTCAACATGGATCATGCATGCTAGATAGCATACAACTATACTTATATGCTATCTATGAAGGGATACCGGGGGTAGTTTACAACCTAAATAATGGTAATTATGGAAAATAGTCCGCTATCTGTTCCACTCCTACACTCAACTCAATTTTTACTTTTCTCATCATGATCTAATAAAATTTCATCAACACTTTTTTACGTCACTTATCCCCCACTTTCCCTTCAATTTCAATCGCAATTTCAATCGCAATCCCCTTATATTCCCTACACTTTTTTCCTCAATTTTTCTCAAATTTTTACTCAATTTCCCCCTATTATCATCAATTTCACCTCAATAACCCTTATAATCTCTATACTTTTACGATTACTCTATATATCGAATTTATCTTCTCATCTTATCCACCTATCCCCAACTCACATAACCACCATCTCAACCACACAATTCCCCTTATTCCATCTACGCTTTTCACCTCTCTTCTCTCCCCAATTATCATCACCTCTTACATTCTAATCACATTCTAATCGGAATCAATTTTACCTCCCTAACCACTCACGATTAAAATTTATCATCCCAACTATTCATCATTCATCAACCTATCACCATACTCCAGGGGAGGGGGTACATTAACATAAAAAAGGTAGCACCCAATATCCTGGATACTACCCTGTATAAAATATTCAAATATAATTTTAACTTTTATCCCTCTCACACATCATACTCTGCTCATTACATATTACACTTTACCAAATATCTCAATTTCAATTTTAAACTCAGATTCCTTTATAATTTATTATAAATTCCCAACTCAACTATGTAACTTATCTATTTGTTCATCTCAACCATACACCCATAAAATCATACATAAATTATAATGAACTATTCGTTATCATCACATACCAACCTTATACACTATTCCAGAAGATCTAAGTTGGAGACAGCCAACGAAGTTGGATGGCTACGGAATAAAGCTTTAGCTTTATGACGGCTCTTTGCCTTTGATCTTTTCTCTTTTAAAAAGTTGTCACTTTGAAAATTGGCTTTACATTATTATTTATATAAGATTTTCAAAGTGACAACTTTTATATTTACCTATATTATTCAAGCATATTTTCATTGTTCAATTTTCTTATCTCAGGGAATATTCTTTCGTGTCTGGAATTAATAAGGGTATCAACAAGTTTTATTTGGTCTGAGACATATTGTTCATCAATACGATTTTCTTCCTTTTTATTCATTGTACTAAAAAAATCATCCACTTTGTTTAAGGCTCTGTTATGTCTTTTTTGAATATTATCTGTTAGGCGTTCCTGAATTGATTGATTTAATTCAAATTCCATCATCAACCTTTCCTCACCTTTCATCCTAACCAGTTCACGTTTGAGACGCTCTCTATTTAATTGAATGTCGTATGCTTCATAAATAAATTGAATCCCCATCTCCTTATTGAGCCTTTCATTTACTCTTTTACTATACTCATCATATTTTCCCGTTCCAATTATTCCTCTCATATCTTCACAATTAAATTCGTCTAAGACTTCTCCTTGTATCCTTAAAATATTCTCATATTCCTGGCCGTCTCTAGCTGGACGAATTATGTTTTGGATACTAACCATCATAATTTGTGACCAGAATATATTTTTCTTATTTTGCAATTCATTTAAAGCCCTTTCTAAGTTATTCTTCAAAGTCGAGTCAGCACTTCTATAAAATTCAAATATATCAAACTGTTCAATATTTATGTATTCGCTTAAGCTTGGTATGTATTGTCTGCATTCTCTGTAGTTTGAATTAACCATGTTTAGGGAATTAAGTAACCTGTTTTTGGCTAGTTTCACAGATCCCTCATCTGAACTAAGTAGTAACTCAATAATAAGCTGCTTAATATTTTCAATATAATGAATAACATCTCTAGAGCCTCCCCGTTGTGGAAGCTCTCTTGGCTCTTCATTTATTTTAGTAATGACAAACTTATTACCTCTTTTTTCAATATCAAAATAACAACTCCATTTTTTTAGTTGTAACTGTTTTGATTTACCGGACTTCGTTTCTTCTTCGAGAACTCTGCATAAGTGTTTATAATTATTTGCTATAAATCCAACACAAATATTATCAATATTAATTTTAATACCTCCTTCCTATATTCATTTATTAAACTCCTCAATCAACATATCTTTCAAAAATGTGTTTCTCTTATTAGTATCATTCGTTCTAATTGCCTTAATCAATGCCTTCAACTCAAAGATCATCACACACATCTCTGAAAATCGAGTCATGCCAGTATATACACCCTGTCTATTCAATAATTTATACGCTGCATAATCCAAGGCAAATATTCCTTGTTTAAACTGGCTTCCTTGAACGCGATGCCCGGTAAGCGCATAAGCTAAATCAATTTGTAATAGTTGATCTCGCTTATATGTCACAATGTCATCAATTCCAATAAATTCAATGCTTAAAGTATCTTCATCATAGTCAATCTCAACGATCTTGCCAAGTGTTCCATTGAAGACCCCATTATCATAGTCATTGCCGTTCTTGATAACTTTGTCTCCGGTCTTAAAAACAAAGTCGCCTCTCTTCAATCCCCGTTCATCTTTGTCATTGAATATCTTTTGAAGTTCAATATTCAAATTATTTGCGCTAATAATACCCTTTTTCTTAAGCATCACGACAACTTGGAATTCCATCAAGTCAAATCTGTCTTTATTATTTTTACACAAATGGATAATATGCTCGAAAATTTGTTGACTAGTTTCTTTAGGATACAAATACAAATCCTTTAATTCTCCAATAACTTTTGGTTCATAATCTCCACTTTTAATGATCTGTTTCCCTTCTCTGACTTCATTAGCTGCTAACAATATTCCAGACTTCATTGCTTGTCTATGAACCTTAGTTAATTCGCACACTTTAATAACTCCGCTTTCAATCAGGTCTATAAATGGGCGACCACATCCAATAGCAGATAATTGACCTACGTCACCTAGAATTATCAACTTATGTCCATTTGCAACTGCTATAGATAAATGGTAAAACAAACTTGTTGGAGTCATACTTCCTTCATCCAGGTAGACAGATTGTACTGGAATTGGACTATTTTCATTGCATGTAAATTCACCGATCTTTGGATTAAACTGGAGTATCCGATGTATGGTTTGTGATTTTAGTCCAGTTGATTCAGTAATTCGTTGTGCTGCCTTACCAGAAAATGCGCATGTATCATATGTATAATCACTCAATATTTTAATGATTCCTTTTAACAGTGCGGTCTTGCCGCATCCTGCTTTACCGGAAATAATCATTACATTGCTATCTATGCTATCATATATTGCCTGTCTTTGTTCATCTGTAAATTGAAATCCTTGTTCGTTCTCAACTAACTTGATTTTATTTTCAATATTATCTACTTTGAATATATTTTCACTTCTTACTAACTGTGAAATTTTATCACATATTTTCTTTTCTTGAGCGTATGTCTTTTTTAGTGCGATCTTACTATCATCTATGTATGCAGATTTTAAATTATCATTATTCATAAATTCAATAATCGCTTCTTCTGATAACGACAACATACCAGCGGCTAGTTGAATGATCTCTTTTTTATTTGACCAGCAGTTACCATCTTGCTCTGCTTTTTTAAGCATGTAATATATTGCAGATTCAATTCGATATGGTGAATCAATCTCTATTCCAGTTTTTAATGCGTACTTATCAACTTTATCAAACCCCAATCCATTAACCTCGTCGCATAAAATATAGGGGTTAAGCTTTACCTTTTGAACCACCAGAGTTGGGGAATTATTGTATCTCGCCAATAATTTCTGAACTATTGTATAGGAAACTCCATACTTAGATAACTCAACAAGTGCTTCTTGAATATCAATATTTTTAATGACCTTCTCTCTGATCTTGCTGAATTTCTTATCTCCTATACCCTTAATTCTTTTGTAATCTAGAGTGTTGCTCTTGATCATTTCAATAATATCCTGAGTAGGGAATGCTTTTATAAGTGGTTCGCACTGAGATTCACTTAGAATAGTTCTTAAAAAGGCGTGTTGTCCCTCAATAGTGGTTGGTAGCTCCTGACGAATACTATGAACCTCATAACCCCTTCCATGTTTCTTATGTTCTTTAAATTGAATTGAAGCGATATATTCTGTGCCTAATGAAAGTTCTTGCATTCCACCATTTATAACAAAATTATCAAAGGCGTTATATTCAACATCTGGTGACTTTGATTCACAAGCATAAACACCAAAATCATTCCCATAAAACAATTTTCTTACTGGTATCAACTTCAACTCAATAATAGGATTCAATTACTCAACACTCTCCTTTTTATTTTCAATCTTATCATTAACAATTTTCTGTGCTTCTCTCTTCATTTGATGAATCACTCCTTCGTTTTGTCTCATAACCAATTTAATTATTTCATCTTTGCTTAACTCATCAAAAACACCATCCTCAATTTTCTCATTAATCCTGAGACCAATAGTACTATTTTTATTTTTATTGTCTCGGCCATAATACTTATTAGTTACGACAATAGATGAGTGATTATAATGTTTCTTTGCCTCTTCCAATGTTCCAAACATTGAAGCGAAATTGCGGAAACTGTGGAAAACAATATTACGACTTTCTGGGATATTGAGTTTTTCTTTGATTAGTTGCATCATATCTTGAATTGCCTTGGTGCTTAGGTGGAATATTCTATTATCGTCATATCGTTTATAGTAAGGGAGTTCCTTAATTTCAATCAACTTCTGATACAGTTCAAATGGAATATCTACACTGTGTTTTTTCCCTCCTTTACCAATAGTTGAGACTTCGCAAGTGGAATCTTCTTTAACTAGAATATCGTCCCATGTCAAAGCGAGTAATGAACTTTTACGAAAGCTAGTGGTATATGCCATCTCAATAAATACAATCTTCTCATATCCTTTTACTGTCTTGATCAATACATTTGGAATTGCTTCGATCTCGCTTGTATGAAAAGATCCAGCGCGTTCCGAGTCGTCAGGAAGTGCCTTTAGTTTTGTAACTGCTGCTTTTACATTGTATTCATTGGTTTCAAAAAACCCATAGAGACTTTGGATAGATGCGATGATATTATTGATCGTTGCGTTTGAGTAATCTGCTTCATGTTCAGAAAGAAAGATGCGATAAGCTTTGATATCGGCATTTCTAATATAGATGTCGTCAACAGTAAGAACTTCTAAATCCTTTCCTTTAAACCATTTAAAAAAATTACGACAATTACGTTCGTAGCCATTCTTAGTATGCTGACTTTCAAAGTCCCCCAGAAATGTTCTAATATCCTCCCACACACTACCTGTATGCAACCCGACTACATTATTTGATATAGCACTCATATTGCTCTCCTCCTTATTGTTATGTATTGTGTTTGTTTATGTCTGCATTTATCTGTCTCATAAACACATCATATCATATAATTATTTATTTGTATATATTTATTCATTAAAATCAGCATCTTTTTTGTTATATATAATGAAAGGATATAAACTCACTCTTATATACCGTTAGATAAATTTAATAAATAAATATATATTGACGAAACAATCATTGTCATGTTATATTATAAACACAGAGAGAGATTAGTAAACAAACTAACCGATCCTGAATAAAACATACGAGGGTATAAAGAAAGGGTAAGGGAATACATATTATGAAAAATACACAGGAGATTAAGCAAGAATTTAAAATGAATTATCAAGGTTTTTCAATTAAGGAAATGGATGATAAGTATTATGATGGTGATGCTGATTATTTAGACGAGAAATTTGTTTCTAAAGAAATGAAGTTAGGAATGAATGATTGTATGAAGTATGTTGATTCTAATGTGGTAGACGATGAAGTACTTTGGATGATGAATAATGCTAATAGTGGAGTGTTTTATAGAGAACCGTTTAATCCACAGGTTGGAGTAAGTGCTCTGAATTTGGAAATTATTTAATTAATAAATATACATATGAAATCATAAAATACCAGACAGGAGGAATTTGAGATTAGCCTAGACAAACAAGTCCATGTATACAGCATCGATACCAGTTTCTTTTATAACGAAAGTGAAATGTCCATACATAGAAGATTAAATAAGAACTACAGATATCGATATTTATTAAAAGGTAAAATAAAATCAGCTCACATAGAAGATGACACAAAAAAAAGATTTGAAGAAAAAATCTCAAGGACTTCCACTCGAATTAAAAAACTAAAGGATACGCTGTACGAGCTATTTGCAAAGAATGAAGAACTTAGAGTTTTGTGTAGTGAGTTGATTAGAGAAAAAAATACGATTTCAGTATTCGACTCTGTATTAACAAGAACTTTAAAGGTTAAACAGAATACTTTAACCAAAGACATACTTGTTGTTCAAACTTACTTTTTTGATATTTTAAAAGATCTTATACATAATGGATTTATCTTTGATAATGAAAAATACATATGCTTTACAGCAAGCGCGGGACAAATTAGAACAAAGAAAACGGTATTCATTAAAGAAAAAACATTTAATAAATATCAACAATCGCTGATGTGCGGTCTTACCATTAAAAAGATTAATGATCATAAAGGAGTCAATATTAACAAGTA
Source organism: Paenibacillus tianjinensis (assembly GCF_017086365.1). Classification (NCBI taxonomy): domain Bacteria; kingdom Bacillati; phylum Bacillota; class Bacilli; order Caryophanales; family Paenibacillaceae; genus Paenibacillus; species Paenibacillus tianjinensis. Next base: position 4,255,728 of record NZ_CP070969.1, read on the forward strand.
TCTAGCCTATCTCGCTCTCTGCAATAGTGCAACGGAAAAATGGGATGAGTTTGATATTGACAAATCTATCGTGGTCAATGACATGGAAACACTTGTTAACTGTACTGTTGACTTCATTGATGACAAGACATATGAAATTGAAACAAAGAATATGGACATTCCCATCGAACACACAGATGGTTGCGGAATGATCCTGCCAAGAGTTAGTAAGAATAGTATGATGGTGCGTCTGCCTTGGGTAAAAGGTTTGTTAGTCCCCTTTCCTTTCGATAAATTCATTCGTGAAGAAAACAAGAAGGCAAAAAAAGGACTCTACGGCACCGTTAAAGATATTTATGGTAAAGAGCATGATCTAAACGCTGAAAAAATTGAAGTAATATTCACAAAAAGCCAGTTTAAAATGTGGAAGTACTATTCTTCCTGGGATGAGTACAAGAAATTTTATAAAAAGTTTAAATGCCATGCAGGAAAGTGCAACGAAGAAGAATCATTCATTAAGAATGCCAAGTTGAACTATCAAATGCTTCAAACCCTAACAGACATCACCGATGATGAGTTAAGAACGATAAGTGAAGAAACTAGAAGCAATATTATTAATGTTGGAACAGATCGGCGTACCATGCTTAAAATACTTGGTGCTACAGAAACAAATATAAACAAAAACTATGTCCAGCAAGCGCTTGAGATTTATCCAGAACTATTAAATGATACATATAGCAAAGAAATCCTTAAGCAGACTAAAAAGAGCATGGTAATGTCTGCGAAAGCCGGGAAAATTTCAATAAGCGGCAAATACACATTCATATGTCCAGATTTATATGCTTTTTGTGAATACTTAATTAAAGACGATAAAGACCCCAAAGGGTTGATTGATGATGGAGAAGTTTCTTGCTTCCTTTATAATGATGAGGAAAAACTTGATTGCTTGCGTAGCCCCCATCTATATCGGGAACACGCTGTGCGGAGAAATAAAGTAAACAAAGAAATGAAGCGTTGGTTTGTTACTAAGAATCTATATACAAGTTGTCATGATGCTATCAGCAAGATACTTATGTTTGATGTGGACGGTGATAAAAGTCTAGTTTGTAATGACAAAACTATTGTTAGTGTTGCAGAAAGAAATATGAAAGGAATTAATCCTTTGTTTTACAATATGGCAAAAGCCGAAGCACAACCTGTTAACTATGAGACTATATATGAGGGATTGAAATCTGCCTACACAGGCGGGAATATCGGGATGATCAGCAATGACATTACAAAAATATGGAACAGTAATAATGTTAACCTGGATGTCATTAAGTTACTATGTATGGAGAACAATTTTACTATCGACTATGCAAAAACTCTGTATAAACCCGAGAGACCAAATAATAAGAAAAAAATCATCACAGAATACACTAAATCTAAAACGCCTCATTTCTTCATTTATGCAAAAGATAAAGAAAAGATTAATGTGGAACTAGCTAATGAGAGCGTTGTTAATAGACTAGGTAAACTTATCCCTAATCCAAGAATTAAATTCTCTGCAATGAATATAGGAGAATTTGATTATAGGGTCTTGATGAATAAAGAATATGCCAAGAGAGATATAGATAATCAAATCATTGAAAAATATAAAGAATTAGACCTTAAAAAGCGATTTATGGATACCCGTCCGGTTGACGGGCACTATACAGGAGATAGTTTGTTTGTTTACAAAAATATCAGAGAAAAGATACTGGATGTCTGTGATGACGTAGAGCATGTGGTTGATGTATTAGTACAATTCTTGTATGAAAAGAAGAAAAGCAGTTATAAGACAACACTATGGTCTAGTTTCGGAGATGTTATTGTTGAAAATATTAAAAACAATATTATTAAAGATACCAAAGAAACGATAATTTTATGTGAGTCATGTGGAGAAAGAATCGAAAAAGATAATAAGAATAGAAAATATTGTTCCGAGTGTCAAAAGAGCATTAGACTTATACAAAAACGGGAATGGGATAGAAATAATAAGAGAAACAGGCATAATGTCCGACATTCCTAACTTTTTCGTTATACGTTGATTTTTCGCGGTATTTTATATAATAAATATATATTTACTTAATATTATTAATTCGGAAAAGCCCTAAAAATCAACGTTTTTTAAAAAACACGCTAAAATATTGATGGTCTTTTAGGGAGCATGATGATTTAATATCCAAAATTAAGAGATTATCATCCTCTCACAAAATAAACTAAACTAAGGGAGATATTTAAAATGAATAAGACAGATCTGACTAAGGTAGTAGCGGAAACAACAGGATTGGCTAAGAAAGATGTTGAAGCATCGGTGAATGCCGTATTTGAAGCAATCACACAGGAATTGGCTAATGGTGGCGAGGTAAATATTGCTGGATTTGCAAAGTTCGGCGTTAAGCCAACTGCTGAACGTAAGGGTCGCAACCCTCAATCCGGTGAAGAAATTGTGATTCCTGCTAGTAAAAAACCAACCTTCAAGGCACTCAAGGGACTTAAAGACGCAATTAAATAATAAACATTCATATAAAACAATAGTTTTATCATACATAAGCATTCAAGAGATTTAATATCTCAATTGGATAGTCGGTAAGGTAGAAAAGGTTCTCTACGCGCTTGGAACGCACGTTGTGTATATTCCAAGTTATCAGAAATGCAGGATCGCCGCCCTGCTATCGACTATTATAATGCAGTACCATTAACTAACTTCAAATTGTAGGAACTGATTCACCATTGCCGGAACACTGTCGTTGATTTTAGACGACCATTTAAACCGAAGAATACACTGAGGGGACTGACCTCCCCTCCATCCTACCCAACGAGGTAACGCCTATGAAACGTATTTTAGTTGACACGAATTTATTACTTGAAGGTTTCGAGATTAACAATGAACATAAATATATTTTATTGTCTCACGTAAACAGAGAATTGGATAAGCATAAAGTGCATGGCGATGGAGAATTGAAATTTAAGGCTCGACGTGCAGTTAGATTTATTGAAGAGCATCAAGATAATTTTGAATTCGATGTCAAAGATTATAAAGTTTCATTCGATGAAGATTTTGACAATAACTATACAGATAATAAGATTATCCAGGCATGTATTGATAATGGATATTCGCTCACCACTAATGATTTACTGCTTAAACAAAAAGCTAGAATGTATGGAATTGATTTGGTTGAGAGTGATGGCAAAGTGTCTGATTTGTCATATGTTGGATACAGGGAAATCGCTCCATCTGATAGCGAACTGGCTCTTTTGTACGAAAATTTAAAGAAAAATACATATAATCTTCTAACTAATCAATTCCTAATTATCAAAAACAACCATGGATTTGTCTTAGATAAGCTTCGTTGGAATGGTGAAGAACACGTTAAATTGAAGCACTCCCCCACTAAAAAGATTAAAAGCATGAACCATCTTCAGGATTGCGCTATCGATATTCTTCTTAATAAGGAAATTCCAATTAAAATTATTGCTGGCAATTATGGTTCAGGCAAAACAATCTTGAGCGTAAAAACAGCACTATATAATGTATTGGACAAAGGAAATTACGCAAAAATCATGATGGTTAGAAACCCAATTGGCTCAGGCAAGGAAATTGGCTATCTTTCTGGCGGGAAAAACGAAAAAACTGAAGGCTTCTTTAAACCGTTCATTCAACATTTGGATGGCGGAGATCAAGAAGCTTATTTCTTAGAACAACGAGGAGTACTAAGTCGTGAAATTCCTTTCTATATGAAGGGTTTGAGTATTGAAGATACTATCATCATCTGTGACGAAGCAGAAGATTTAGATGTTAAACTTATTCGTTTGATTGGTACTAGATTGAGCAGTAATTCTGCCGTCATTTTTGCCGGAGATTACAATCAGACAGAAAATGAATATAAAAATAATAATGGCCTCATGAGAGCAATTGACAAACTTAAAGGAAATCCTCTAGTTGGCATCGTTGTTCTTGAGGAAGACGTGCGTTCTAATGCCAGCAAAGTGTTTGCCTGTCTTGAATAAATATTAATAAAAATACATATTAGGGAGTAATAAAATATGGCTAAAAATAAGGACAGTAAGACAGTTAATCGTACTGGTCTATTTGAAATGGACAAAATGACGGTAACGGCTGAAGATAAAAACGGGATTTACATTTTTGATCTCAAGTCTCTCCTTCAAGACTTTGATGGCAACAACATCTCTATCACTGTAGCATCTGATTTCGAGCCTAGTCATCAAGTTGAAGAATAAGGAGTGATTGAATGTCAACTCCTTTGAATATTCTTGACAACGAGTCTTACGAAGAATTTCTCATCAGACTCGGATCTAGTAAAGATGAACTAGATTTGTCTTGGGGTAAAATTGCTTCTATCATGAACGAACATCTTAGCGAAGACTTCTCTGAATCTAAATACAGAAAAGAATTTCATCTGCTAAGTCGAGGAATTACTATTGGTGTTAAAAAATCGGCCGATAATGGATACGTTCGCGAGATTGAAGATAAGACCGTTGAATTACAGAAGCAAAAGTACCAGTTCCAAGACCAAAAAAGAGAATACAATAATAAAATCAAGCTGATTGCTAAGTATGAACATTTGAAAGATGAAATTGCTTCTGCAATTAAACAACTTGAAAAAATTAAACCTCTCCCCTACTCTCCCGTTAAGGAGAGTTTTTCTGATGTTAGAGCCAACGTTTTGTTTTCAGATTTCCATTATGGACAGGAATCCAATAACACCTTAAATGTGTTCAATCCAGATGTATTTGATAAGAGATTTGAACATTTAGTTTCGAGAACAATTCATTATTGTAAAAAACATAGTGTTGATGAGCTAACAATTGGTTCACTAGGAGATCAAATTGCAGGATTCATTCATTTGACATCCCGTATTGAACAAAGCGAAGATGTTATTTCTCAAATTCAGTATATTTCTGAGAGACTTGCCGAAGCAATTGCGGAAATCTCTAAACATGTTCGTAAAGTTAGAGTAATTAATATTATCGGTAATCATTCAAGAACATTTCAAAATAAGAATGATTCTATTATGAAAGAGAACTTCGAGAACATTATTCCTTGGTATCTTGAAAGCCGTTTAAGAGACTTTGATAATGTAGAAGTATTAAAAGGTGAAGACGGATATTTTGTAGATGAGACATTTAGTAAACCACATTTGTATGTGCATGGCGATTTAGATCATGTATCTAGTATTGCAAGAACCATTCCTCAATTCCTCGGTATTATCCCCTCGTACTGCTTCCAGGGCCATATTCATCATGATACAGTTAAGGATTATGGCAGAACAATTGTAATCTCAAACGGTAGTCTATGTGGGGCAGATTCTTATGCAGTTTCTAAACGCATGTATGCAGATGCTATGCAAAAGATGCATATTTTTGATGAGAATGAAAGAATAGAATACAAGATTGATATTAATTTGCAGGATATCAAATAACAAATAAAAGTATAAATATACATACACGGTAAGTACACATACAATAAAATTATCTTTTAGGGGAGGCAATGCAATGTGCGATAAATGTGAGAATAAAGAGGATAAATATGAAAAACTGCCCTTCTCTATCCTAGATTTTGGAGAATACGTATTTTTCAAAGCCCTTGAGGATCGTCAGATTATTCTTAATGATGAAGTCGGAGACTATCTTCTTGAGCGTGTTGCATTCCAAATTATCAAATGGAATAAAGAAGATAAGAATATTCCCTTGGCAGATAGAAAAGAAATTGAAATCATCTTAAACTCTCCTGGCGGAGACGTATATCTTGGAATGGCGCTATGTTCTGTTATTGAAAAATCAGACACTCCTATTGCCATTACCGTAATTGGTAATGCGGCTTCTATGGGAGCACTAATTCTTGTATCTGGCGCTAAACATGGTAAGAGACGAGCTTACGAGTTCTCGAATGTACTGTTCCACGATGGCTCCACTGTATTGTTTGGATCGAGTAATAAAGTTAAAGACCATGTTAAATTCCAAGAAGAAAAAGATGAACAGGTTAAGAACTTTATTCTTCGCAATAGTAAAATTACAGAAGATAAATATAAAGATATGGCTGACCGCGAATGGTGGATGACTGCTAAAACTGCACTTGAGTTTGGTGTTATTGACGAGATTATCTAAAAAAATAAGAAGAACCGCAATTATAAATTAGTTGCGGTTCTTTGACGTTAAGGGTTGATTTTTTTGATACATAAGAGTTATAAGTTTCGTATTTATCCCGACAAAGAACAACGTATATTTTTCGAAAAGAACTTCGGGGCGGTGCGTTTCATATACAACAAGATGTTGGCTGACAAAATAGAACACTATAAGATGACGAAAACAATGTTGAAAAACACTCCTGCACAATATAAAAAAGACAATAAATGGTTAAAAGAAGTTGATTCATATGCTTTATGTAATGCTCAAATGAATCTAGATAAAGCCTTTAAATTTTTCTTCAAAAATATTGAAACAGGATTCCCAAAATTTAAGAATAAAAAGTCTAATAGACGAAGCTATACAACAAATAATCTAAATAATCTAATAAAAATTGAAAATGGAAAGATTAGATTACCAAAATTAAAATCAAGAGTTAGAGTCATTGATCACTGTAAGATAAACGGGCATATTAAGTCTTGCACAATAGTGGCAACGCCTTCTGGAAAATACTTTATATCTGTTTTAACAGAGTCTTTAAGTGCAAACATCAACAATATTAGTACTGATAAAAAGATAGGCATAGATCTAGGATTAAAAGACTTCGCAATTACTTCCGATGGACAAATAATTAACAATCCAAAGTATTTCAGAAGTTCCGAAAAGAAACTTGCAAAATTACAAAAATCATTCGCAAGAAAGCAAATACAATCCAAGAACAGAGAAGAATCCAGAGTAAAAGTTGCAAAAATGTATGAAAAAATAGCAAATCAACAAAAGGATTTTTTACAAAAGCTATCCTCAAAGATAATTAACGATAACCAAGTTATTGTAATTGAGGATTTACATGTGAAAAATATGATGAAAAATAGTTTGTTGGCAAAAGTAATCTCTGAGGCCTCGTGGTCTAACTTTAGACGTATGCTTGAGTACAAAGGAAAATGGTATGGAAGAGAGATAATTGTTGCTCCAACATATTACCCAAGCAGTCAACTATGTTCAATCTGTGGCCATAAAAATAAAGATATAAAAAAATTAAATGTTAGGCAGTGGACATGTCCAATATGCAATACTGATCATAATCGTGACATAAATGCTGCTAAAAATTTATTAAAATTAGCCAATAAATAGGCCGGATTTTGGGAATGGGACAGTCCTTGGAGCCTGGGTAAACTTAGTTAAATCTATTGACCAGGAAGTTTAATTTAAACAGTTCACGAACAATAAAAAAGGCAATTATTTGCTTAAATCTTTGTGGTTTTATGGGGAGACTCTGCCGAAAGGGTCTTTAAACAGGACAAAGTAAGACCACTTGTGTGGCAGCTCCCTCCTACCCCATGCCATTTCATTAATAATTAAATTATAACAATATATAAATTAGGTGATTCAAAAATGGCAGTTAAAAAGTCTCCTGTAAAAAAAGATGAACTCGAAAAGGTTAAATGCCTCAAGTGTGGAAAATTAAAAAGTCCAAACACTGCGAATTTTTATAATAATACAAATAATCTTTTTAGTTCCGAAAAACTTGAAATTTGTAAAGAGTGCATTCAAGAATTTATTGGATCAAAAGAAACTGAAGGATATAAATCAAGAGTAATTTCAATGCTGGCAATTCTAGATAAGCCCTTTTCTGAAGAATTATGGTCTACATCTTCTGGAGAGTGGGCAAAATATATTACTCCTCTAAGTTCTCTTCCTCAATATAAAACACTTACATTTAAAGATAGTGATTTTTATCAACAAGACTCTGTATTGGAAAATCTATCTAAAAACGAAGTGGAAGAAAATGATTATGAAGTCATAGTAACTCCTAAATTACGTATGTTTTGGAGGGGTTACAATGATGAGCAAATAGTAATTTTAGAGAATATGTTTCAAGATTTGACTTCAACATATGAATGCTCAACTCCTATTCAAAAATCTTTATATCGAAATATGACAATCACACAATATATGGCAGACAACGCAAAGACACCTACGGAATTTGATAAGTTAATGGGAACGCTTAGTAAACTTATGAATGACGCCAACATCAAACCAGTCCAAGAAACTGGAGCAGAGGCAAATGGGATATCTTCTTTTGGTGAGTTTATAAAAATGATTGAAGAAACTGAGCCAATTCCAGAACCAAGAGATGAATTCAAAGATGTTGATGGGATCGGTAAATATATCAATAAGTGGTTCCTGCATCATATGAAGAGATTTATTGGTCAGTCGAATGAAACCATGGAAGAATACGATGAAAAAGAAGCGACAAAAAAGAGTTGATAAATTATGGCAGGTATAAAAAACTTTCAAGTTAGCAGAAATAAAAATAAAGATTTAAATATGTATGAAAAGAAGAAAAAAGTAAACAACACCGCTGAGAAGTTGTCTAAAGATCAAAAAATGAGAAATGGGATCAAGACTTGGGCTGGATTTTATAGAAGTAATATACATAGATATATTGAAGACTATTTTGGGGTCAGACTGCACACATTTCAAAAAATTATCTTATTTATGATGAGTAAGAATTCCTTCTTCCTCTGGTGGGCAAGTCGCGGTATAGGCAAGAGTTTTATCGTTGCCCTCTACTGTTTAGCAATGGGATCATTAAAACCAGGAATTCCCATTGTGGTTGCATCGGGTACAAAAAATCAGGCTAGAGCCGTAATTACACTTAAGATTGATAAAGAGCTTAGGTTAAAGTATCCGAACATAGCAAGAGAAATTAAAACAGTTAAAACTGGTTCAGATGAATGTGTTGTAATTATGCATAATGGCAGTACAATTTCTGCTGTCGCAAGTAATGACAATGCGCGTGGATATCGAGCAGCAATTCTAATAAATGATGAGTTTCGGCTTATCAAAGAAGACATTCTTACTCGCGTTCTTAGACCATTTCTGAACTATGTTAGAACTCCAAAATTCCTTAGTTTGCCTGAGTACAAAGGTAGACAAAAAGAATTCATTAAGTATGAAGAGACTCAGGAAATTTATATCTCGTCTGCGTGGTACACATCTCACTGGAGCTATGAAAAATTCAGATCCTTTCTCGAAGCAATGGTTAAAGGAAGGGATTATTTTGCATGTGCTTTCCCCTATCAATTAGCTCTTCATCATGGATTATTGTCTGAGCGCCGTGTCGAACAAATGCGAACAGAGGACGATCTTGACGCAATCGGCTGGCAAATGGAAATGGACACCCTTCCCTATGGAGCAGCCGAAAATGCCTTCTTTAAACTTAATGATATTGAAAAGTGTAGAACAATAGTTAAGCCTTTCTACCCCACAGACAATATTACATTTGTAGAGAATAAAGAAAAAACTAAGTCTAGAAATAAAAAATCTGGCAATGCTCTCGAAAAACAAGCGGGAGAAATACGTTTAGTCTCTATGGACGTTGCATTGATGAAGGGCAATGATAACGATAACACCATTTTTACTTGTATGAGGCTTATTCCAGATGGCACTAATTACGTTAGACAGGTTCCTTATATTGAAAGTATGCATGGAATGCATTCAGAAGATCAAGCTATAAGACTCAAGCAACTACACAACGACTTCGAAGCAGATTATGTGGTGATGGATACCGCTGGAGCTGGTATGTCCATTTATGATTATTGTTCAAGAATGCTTTATGACACAGAGCGAGATGTTGAATACTTGCCTTGGTGTGCCATAAACAACGAAGAAATGAAAGAAAGAACGAATGATCCTAACGCTCTTCCTATTATCTATTCAATGAAAGTTGTTAAGTCTGAAGTCAACCACGAAATTGCAGTTTGGCTTAAGACTGCATTGGAAAAGAGATTGATTAGATTGCTTGTAAATGATGCCGAAGGCAAAGAGTATTTAATCGACAAACAAGACTTAATGAATAAAAATCCATATGAACACGCTATGTTACTTCGTCCATATGTACAAACTACAGCACTGGTCAATGAGTTAATTAATCTAGAATCAGAAGTGCGAAACGGATTTATTAAAGTCTTCGAAAAGGGACGTTCTACAAAGGATAGATATAGTAGTATTGGTTATGCAAACTACATAGCAAGAATTCTAGAGCAGGAGAATTTACAAAAGAAAGAAGATAGCGTAGATTATCTCGACTACCTCTTTCTCTAACTTTCACTCTCCCCCACCTCCCTCCACTCCACCAAATAACCAAGAAAGGAGGATAAATATTGGCAATTAATCGTAACAAACAAAAGTCTCAAGTACAATCAAATGAAGTTCAGGACGAATCGAATATTCAGATAAAAGGCATGGATGATTTCGCTCTTCATTTTGCAAAAGACCTTCTAAGTTCATACAGCAATCCGTCACTCTTTAATCCTATTTGGCAGAATGAAATACTTAAAAATCTTAATATGTCTCCAAATACGTTTGATAGAGACAAGATCGAACAAATGATTGCTGATCCAAAATCGAATGAAGATGCGCTTAAAGACTTGGGACAATACCTGAAAAATGTAATCATGCAGTTCAATCGTTTAGTAGATTTATACGCAAAGATACTTACTTTTGACAGTTATATTGTTCCAACGAACGCAGATGAAGAAGATTATAAAACAAATAAATTTAAAAAGGCTCGTAAAGACGTAAAGAGTTGGGTTGATAAATTAAATCCCAAATCAACATTCCCAAAAATTATGAGTGGTGTTTTACTTGAGGATGCAAAGTTCTATTATGTTAGAGAGTCTGAAGATTCTGTTACTCTGCAAGAAATGCCATCTAAATACTGCAAGATTGTAAGAAACACAGAACATGGACATCAATATGCCTTTAATATGTTTTATTTTCTACAAGCTGGAGTTGATATTAGAGATTTTCATCCAGATTTTATTGAGTATCTTGAGAATTTTCTTGAAAACAAGAAATCAACAGATACATATTTTTACTGGCAGAGACTCGATCCAATTAAAGCTCCCGTATTTAAGTTTGATGAAACACATGCTGGACTGACTCCTCCTTTACTGGGCTTATTTTTAGATAGCGCAGAGATTGCTAATTACAAGAAATTACTTAAGACAAAAACACAATTAGATGTTATTAAACTTCTTGTAAATGAAATACCAATGCATTCAGATTCAAAGGGCGCTCAAACTAAGAATAATTTCGCTATTGACCCAGGAACTGCGGCACAATTCACAGCCCAAATGCAAGCATCTCTGCCAGATGGTTATAAGGCAATGACTACTCCATTAAAAGTTCATGCTGTTGATTTCAATCAGTCACAAAGCAGAGACAATATTGTTGGTTATGGACAAGACAATTTCTATGGTTCTGCGGGTACGTCTCCTGTGTTATTTGGAGAAAAGAATGTGAATGGTACTGGACTAGAAGCGTCAAAAATAGTTGACGAATCTTATGTCATTCATATGTATCGGCAGTTTGAGCGATTTATTAATGCCTATCTCAAGACTAAATCTTCTCGTTATAGATTTAAAATTCATTTCCCCGACATTACTATCTTCAATCGTGAGCGTAAATTAGATCAATACCTAAAGGCAGCCCAAAGTGGTTATAGTAAAACCCTTATATCTGTCGCTCTCGGAATAGATCCAGATGATATGATTTCTTTGCTTATGTATGAAAATAGCATAGATATGATCAATAAATATCTACTTCCTCTGCAAAGTTCCCATGTTCAAACTGGTGAAGGTGGTAGGCCAGAAATGGACGCAAAAGATTTGGGAGATGCCGGAGTAAAAACTAGAGATCTTCAATCGAACGAAAATAGATAAAGTGGGTGATTAATAAGTGGATATTCCTAAAGAGATAAATGATCTAATTAATACTCAAATTATGCACGAGGGTAGAAATGCCAATGCATATTTACAAGTGTCTGCATGGTTTGAAGAAAAGAATCTTTCTGGTTTTGGTGAATACTTTAGAAAACAGGCAGAAGATGAGATTAGTCATAAGAATAAGTTCATTAAATATCTAAATGATCGTATTTCCGGGAAGGTAAAAATGCTTTCTGTGCCAGAAATAACGGTAAATTTAGATAAATTTTCTGATGCGGGCGACCTATACATTAAACTTGAGTCACAAACAACTCAAGATATTTATGATATCGCTCAGAAAGCTCTTGAATTTAAAGACTACATGACATTTCAATTTATTCAATGGTTTATTGATGAACAAATATCAGAAGAGTTAGAAGCAATGAATTTTAAATCTAAACTTGATTTGATTAATGAAGATGGAACCGGAATTATTCTCCTGAATGAAGAGATGGAAGAGGAATAATTTCTTTCTCTCAAAGGAGGTGAATAAAAATAATGGATAGTTTGAGATTTGATGTACAAATCAAAGATATCGAAAAGGTGAATTCTTTATTCTCTAGGTGCAAGATTCTCATTTGCTATGCTGATCTAAATAGAAACAATTCAGTCATTCCATATAGTTTGATTAATGATAAATTACATACTCTGTATAATTGTCCAATAGTCGGTGAGTACTCAAAAGTAAAAGAAGATTTCTTAGATCATGGTGGAAAAGTTGTAGTCAATAAAGATGGAGAATTAGAATATGTAACAACCACTATCCCGTATGGAGTTGTTCCAGAGAGTTCAGATATTAAATGGGAATTCATTGACGGAAAAGAATATCTAACTTGCACCGGATACTTGTGGGGAGATAGATATCCAGAGGTAATTGATGCCCTAGAAAATCACAGCCTCCCGCAATCAATGGAAATTGCTAATGTTGTTGGTGACTTTAATGATAACAAGCAATTTGTTGTGTCTGATTTTAACTTTTCGGGTCTATGTATTTTGGGTTCAGATGTGGAAGCTTGTTTCGAAAGTGCTAGCATCTCTCTATTCACTGTTGAATCCGATGAAAAGAATGAATTTTCACAACAATTCAATTTAATGGTTAAAGAACTAGAAGATTCTCTTTTGAATAATCAAGATAATTCTAACAGTGATAATCAAGATAATTCTCTTGATTTTACTAATATAAATAACAAGGAGAATGATGTAGTGAAAACTAAAGCTGAGATTGCTACTAATTTCGCCCTTACAATTATGCAACTATACGATGAAATGAGCAGAGTGATTGAACAACAAACATTCATCGGTGAAAATTGGTGGGGCGAAAAGTGCGAAATGGCAAGATATTATATGCGTGATTTTGATGAGGCATATGTATATGTCATCGATGTTCAGAATGATTATATTGACGTAAAACTTCCATATTCTAAGGAAGGAGATGACATTAAAGTAGATTTCGATTCCCCCACTCGTGTAAAATACACGCCTACTGATTGGGAAACTCAAGCAGTAGAAGGCGAAGAAGAAATGAGTTTTAACTATATTAAAGAATATACAGAAATAGCTAAATCTACTGTTGTAGAAAAAGTATCCGAATATGATCTTAAGATCAAAGAACATGAAGACACAGTTTTTGCTGTAGAAAATAAATATAGTGAACTTGAAAAACAATTTACTTCACAGAAAGAAATTGTTAATGAAAAAGAAAAAGAAATCGAACAGCTTAATGAGAAAGTTCAATCTTTTGCCCAAAAAGAAGATGAAAAAGCCGTAGATGAATTGCTTAAGAATTTTACCGCTATTTTATCTGAAGACGAAAAACTGGAATTTAAGACAAAACGTTCTGAATTTGATTCTATTGAAAAGTTTGAAATTCATATTAAGTCTTTTGCCTTTGATAAGATTAAGAATCAAACAAAAGATGAAAATAAATCATTTATTACAATGGCCCTTATTGATGATGTAAAAGAAGAAAAGAAAGAACTTAGTCACTGGGACAGAATGAAAGAAAAGTCTGGTAAGTAAAAATTACAAAACAAGGAGAGTTATAAATTAATGGCTAATACTATCGTAAAAATCGGTAAAATGGCATCTACAAATGTTGATGCTTATCTGAAACCTGCCCAATATACTGCTGCACTCGAAAATGGTGCTCATGTAGTACTGGGAGCTTTGTTGACTGGTGATCTGAATACATATGTCGCTTCCACTCCATCGTCTGTTACCACTCAAGAAGTTGTTCTGGTAGAGGCTCCTGTATTGATCGAAGTAGAAGGAATGCGTATTGATTTGCAGGATCCACGAAAATTTACAAACGCTGCTAACCGTCCATTCCGTACACGCAAACTTGTTGTTGGCGACAGCTTTACTATGTCCGTAGATGGATTCTCTAGTACTCCAACCGTAGGACAGTATGCCGTTCCCGCTAACGGATCAACGAAACTAGCCCCTGCCGCCGATCTCTCTGGTAACACTCTGCTGGCTTATAAAGTAGACTTGCTTACCAATATTAGTGTTGGATTGGAACGTGTAGCAGCCTATAAACTCACTGTAGTTCGCGCACTTTAATTAATTAGTAAATATAATTAGGAGGAAAATATATAATGGCAAAGATGGATGTAATCAACTCTGGAAATTTCCTGAGATTCAACAAAGACGAGCAAGATGTAGTTAAATGTGGTGTTGATCTTTATAAGCACTATCTGTACACAAATAAATCCAAGACACAGTATGCAGAGTTTGCCCAAGGTGCTTCTTACGAAGAAAAAGAAAAACTGTTCACTGAAGGCTTGATGCGCGAAGCTTTCAAACGTGCTGGCGTTGCTAATGCTGGATTTAAAGATGAAGTTATGATGCGCAGCCCGAACGTTCAGTGGGCAGTATTTGCGCTGCTTTCTGAAACACTGAGTGTTATTATCCCAAATACCGTTCTGAACTCTTTTGAACGTTTCGCTGAAGTCCGAAATGGCAACTGGGGTGACAACTTCAAATTCACTATTCCAAATCCTGATCTGTTTGTAGTTTCAAAGACTGCTCAGGGTATTCGTCGTGGCGAACCACAACGTATCTATAATGGTGAAGTATTCCTGACTCCATCCCCTCGTGAAATCACCATCCAGGAAGACTGGTATCGTGTAGTTGCGGGCAAGGTTAACTTCGGAGATTGGGTAACTCGTATTGCGCAGTCTGTTGAAACAGACATTACCACAATGGTATATAGCGGCCTGTATGGTTCTTACGCTGGTCTGAACGCAAACTTCAAAGAAGCTACTTATGACAAAGATCAGTTTGTTAAATTGGCTCAACGTGTATCCGCCGCTAACCGTGGCGCGAAAGTTACTGTTTTCGGTACGCAACTTGCTCTAAGCAAGGTCGTTCCAAATGAAAACTTTGCAAACTTCGGCGTGGGCGTAGGCGAAGAATACATCCGTATGGGATACCTGGGCAGCATGTTTGGTGTAGATACTTTGATGATCGATCAGCGCCTGAAACCAAACTCCTTTGATTTTGCAATTGCTGATGACTCCCTGTATTTCGTCTGCATGGGTACTGACCGTCCAGTTAAGATTGGTTTTGAAGGTAGTCCTCTGATTATTCAAGATACTGCAACTGCAAATGCTGATTTGACTCAGAACTATACATATCAGCAGTCTTACGATGCTATGGTAGCTACTTCTGCTCGTTATGGTATTATGCACGTTTAATTAATAAATATATAATTGGTGGATGTCATTATGATGTCCACCTTTAATCTTATGGGGAGTGAATTAATAAATGGCTAGACCAGCAGGAAACAAGAATGCTGACGCAAACGCTGAAGTACCACAAATACAAGGCGACACAAAGGTTGACTCTACACAAGAAGAAAACAAACAATTGAAACGAGAAATTAACGACCTTAAAGCAATGTTTCAACAACTTATGAGCACTGTTCAGTCACAAAATGAAGCAAAAGTTGTTACTCCAATTATCGAAGAAGAGGATGAATACTCAACAATTGATATTCAGCCAAATCAACTAATTAAAGTAACGAGTTTGTTCTATGGAGGTATGGTCCTTCGTGGATCAAACAACAAACGTATTCCTTTTGAGAAATTTGGTGTGACGCTTCCAGTATCTTATGAAGATTTGAATTACATCTGTAGTAATCATCGCAAGCTGGCTGAAGAAGGATGTTTCTATATCCATGATAAGAATGTTATTAAAGCGCTCTATCTAGAAGATAATTATAAAAATATTGTTAATAAACAAACAATTGAATCAATTATCACTTTGAGTGATCAACAAATTACGGATATCATTACGAATCTTACACCTGCACTTCGCTTTACAGTAGAAGATATTGTTATTCAAGGTATTATCTCTAATGATCGTAGATATGGAGACCGCAATAAGATCGACCTGATTAGTCGTTTGTGCGACAAAAATCTCAGTAAGATTGCGCAGGAACGTATTGATAACAATTAATATTTTGTCTAAGGAGGGATGGTGAATGCCTACTCCATTTCAGAACATTTTTGCACGTTTTCAAGGGAAGGTTCAAGATTATTTTTTAGATGAACTATTCGTTTCCGATATAGATTCCTATGAATTGTATTTGACCTCTCTTTTAAAATCTGCACTCACAAAATTTGATAACTGTAAAAACAATCTATCAAATAGAGATGACATTTTGATGGAATTTAACTCAACTCTAACTGAGAAAGAAGAAGAAATTCTGTCCGTCCTAATGCTTGTTGAGTGGCTAGAAAAGGAAGTCAACAATCTGTTAGAAATGAGATTGGCTTTGAGCAGTTCAGATTTTAAAAGATATGCTGAAGCCAATAACATGAATGCTAAAAGAGATTTAAGAGACAGAACGATAGAACGTTCAGAAAAACTAATGACAGACTATGCGCTCTTAAATTTTGATTTCGGGTTGAATTAATATGGGAAATTATGATGCCTATGAAGTATATTTGAGAATCAAAGGTGGCAGCCCTAGAGACCGACAAGTCGATATTACTAAACGAACAATATTGTCAGGTTTTAAAGCAAGTCCATCCTATTACAATGTCTCTGTCTATACTCCCTCTACCCCCCTATCATCCACCCCATCTGATGTTTGGATTACAGATGATTCTGAATTAAAAAGCCAGAAAGTCGTTACTGCTATTCCTGGTCAATCTGTAGATGCGGGATATCTCTACTATTGGAATAATGAATACTGGCTCACAATCCAAAATGACTATCAATTAGGTGGTATATATGATCGAGGCGTCATCTTGCGCTGCTATTCGTCAATTAAATGGCTAGACGAAAATGGCGATATAAGATCATCTTGGTTCTGTATGCAATCCAATAGTACGTCTAGTTTTGGTATTGAGGATGGTCGAGTATTAATTCTCCCCAATGAACGTAGAGAGTTGACAATTCAAGATACTATCTACACCAGAAAAATTGAAAAGAATAAACGGTTTATTGTCGATGGTCGCGCTTGGCGTGTCATTGGAGTCAATAGACTAATTGATGGAATTATAACCCTCACTCTTGAAGAGAACCTGATCAATAAAGACTTGGATAATGTTGAACTTGGTATTGCTGATTATTATAATAATGTCTCCGATTATAGTGTAACTATATTGAATGGTGAGAATGTGACAATCAGCACAGACCAGACATTACAACTGAATGTTCAAGCAAAAAACAATGATCGAATTATAGAGTCTCCTGTCTTAGTTTATTCAATTGATTTTGAAGATGTAGCTACGGTATCAACAACAGGTCTAGTTACCCCTCTGAGGTCTGGAATTGTAATAATTGATGTAGGATTTAAAGGTCAAACAGCGTCTATACAGATCAACATCACTGATGTCGTTACACATAATTACACTTGTGAAATCGTTGGTAAAGATGAGATTACAGTCGGTAAGACTCAATCCTATGTGATTAATTTTTATGACAATGGAGTCGAATATACTGATGAAAGTGTAATTTCATTAAAAGCTGATGATGGGGTTAGTGTGACTAATTTGGCTAGTATTAGTGCTCAGAATAGTGTAGCAAATACATTTACCGTGTTGGCTGGAAGTAAAACTGGATATGTGAAGTTGATTGCTGGAGATGTAGATGGTAAGAGTAGTTTTGTGAAGAGGGTTTGGATTAAACCGTTGTACTAGTCTGGTTAGAAGTTAATTAGGAAGTGATGAAGTGGCTTTCCTTTCTGAAATAAGTGATTATAAAAATACAATAATCAATAGGCTGTTGTCCGATCAGGAGTTATGTAAGGCACTATACTATCAAACTCCTGATTTTCTTGAACAGCCAGATATCGAAGATGTATCAATGTTGATATACAACAACATCTATCCTCATCGTTTTATTCCTACTATTGACCAAGATATGTGGACGTATGTAACAATGGCATTAGGTGACTTTAGGTTAGTCAAAAGAAGTTTTAAAGTTGGAACTATTGCTATTAATGTTTTTACACACAGAACAACTTTTAAAACTCATTATGGGTGTACTCGTGTGGATTATATTGTAAATAAAATTGATGAAATGATGAATGAGAAAAATGGCATTGGTGTTGGTAAGTTAGAATTTGACTATCTCAAAGAGTATGTTGTAAATGAAAATTTCCAAGGATACTGTATTGCATACAGGTCTGTGGACTTTAATAAATGACTATCTCAAGACTAAAAGCATTTGCTGGTCGCCCCCATAATTTTAATGGGATAGATATCTACTCTCCAACTATCAATAACATTTTGGATATTGATGAAGATCAATATTATTATCACTTGTTGTTTGCGTCATTCGATAAAGGGAAAATATTAATTGATTTATTCAATTATGACCTAGAGAAATATGATCTTCTAAAAGATCAAGATGATTATCTCGTTTTAACTTCTCATAGATCAATAATTCAATACATATGTTCTGGCTTATCTTTCTTTGTTCGAAAAGACGTGTACTTTGATGATGAGTCAAAGTCTTTTTGTATTGATAAAATTATGCTCTGCAATAGCGAAAACTATAGAGAACTATCGGATATTATCAATGCACTGAATGTTGTTGAGAACAAAAAGAAAGAAATAAAGTTCAAGAATAATAAGGCTAAAGAGATATTTGAAAAAATGGCCGAGTTCAGAAATAAAACAAAAAAACAAGATGAACAACTTGAATTAAAAGACATCCTCTCTATCCTCTGTAATGCTGAAGATAATGGAATAAATATATTTAATGTATTTAATTTAACTATTTATCAGGTCTATGAAGAGATGGAACGAGTTGGACTTAAAGATACATTCAAGAGAATATTGCCAGTATGGGCAAATGGTCATCTAGGCGAAAAAGATAAATTGCCAGAATGGATTAAACGAACCAAATTATAATGCTGCATTATTATTGTGCGGTATTTTTATAAAGTAACAATATGTAATTACACAAGGAGGAAATAATAAATGGCTTTGGATCTTGGACGTTATGGCTCAAGGGAGCTATTAAAGCTTCAGATTTTTGATTTCGGGGCTACCCCAACGCCGCGAATGTACTTTGATTACAGTACTGGATCTTCAGACGAGACGGCGAGTGATCGAGTTTTTGCGATTGGGGGTTCCGGCGGTGTTCGTCGTATTAAATTCGATGGATCAAAAACTAAAACCCTTACTGTTGAAACTCAAATCTTTACAATGGATCATCTTGCGATGTTGGCTGGGAATCCTATTGTGTCTGGAGAAAAAGATGTTTATAAAACTCAAATTGTTACGGTAGAATCCGATGGATCTTCTGGTAAACAAGTAACACTCGATAAGAGTCCTGTGGGGGCAAGTCTTACATTCGTTTATAAGTTTGTTAATGGTGTAAAAACAGGAAGCCCAGCAACCATCACTTCCGTAACAACGAATGTTGTTAAATTTACTGCCGCCGATATCGCTATTGGCGATGAAGTTGAGGTTTATTACAAGACAACTGTAGCCAGCACACACTCTGTAAACTATACCACTAAAGGATTCCCTGGGTATGTTAAACTTGTTGGAGATAGCGTGTATGCTGATGAAGTTGCAGGCGAACTTGTTCCTGTTCAAAAAGTATATCATAAGGCAAGTTTGCAACCGAACTACACAGTAACTCATAATGCTACAGGAGATCCTTCGGTATTGACACTCGTATTCGACCTGTTTCCAATTAAGGTAGATGGTGAAGATAGCTATGGCGAAGAAATTATCTATGACGAAGCATAAACAAATCTCTATCTTTGACGAAAGCGATCTGGCTTAATAAAAAGATAAATATATTAAGCCCATCCCCATCTTTATAGTGGATGGGCTTTTTTTATATCTATTTTTAATAAAAAATTGGGAGAACTTATGAACAATCAACCCACAATCACCATAGCGGCAGCATGTCGCAATCGAGATTTTGTTATTGATAGATATCTTGATCATATTAACAACATCTCATATCCTAAACATCTACTCTCACTATGTTTTCTTATCAATGATAGCAAAGATAAAACGGAATCGATCTTGCGTGAATTTAAACAATTACATAACCACGAATATGCTTCAATTACAATTGAGACAATGAACCGCAAAGTACCAGAAGATATTCGTAGCACCAAAGTAAGAAATGAATATATATACAATCACTTGAGCATTTTGAAGAATCATATCATGTCCAAAGTCAATACAGATAAACTTCTGTTTATTGATTCAGATATTTTAGTTCCCGATGATATAATTAACAATTTGCTCAATGCAGATAAAGATATTATATCTTCGCTTATTTATAATGGTTATTTGGTATCGCCTGAAGCACCTCATAAATATCCAAATATTATGAGACTTGAAGAAAACGGACAGTATAAGCATATCTCTAATTATTATGTCAAGAATGCCTCTACTCTAACCGAACAGAAATTATGTAAAGTTGATTTGACTGGTGCAGTATTTTTATTGGATAAGAAAGTATATAAAAATGTAAAGTTTGGTTATCACCCTCAAGGTGAAGACGCTTATTTTTGTAAGATGGCACAGGATCAAGGATTTGAATTGTGGTGTGACATTGCAACTTTTTCAAGACATATTATGAGTAAAGATATGTAGTTTTGGAGTTATACATACAAAATAAATCTATAAAATTTACAGGGAGATCGTTAACATGACTATGAACATTGCTATTATATATAGTCCGAATTGGGCTGAATGGGCAGCGGTTGAGACATATTCTATATTCAAAACCAATGAAGGAAATATCAAAGTATATCTAATTTCTGATAAAGATGGAATATTTGATGCTAGTTACATTACAGATCCTTTTGGGAATAGATGTAAGATTGAGTTTATTAATGCTGAGGATAAATTCAAAGAGTTGATTCCTAGCACTGTTAATGTGAGTTCTCGATTTACGAAATATGCTCTATATAGATTGATGCTCCCTGAACTAGTCAAGGACGATAAGCTGCTTCATATTGATGCCGATGCTTTAGTTGTTGGCGATGTTACTGATTTGTATAATACAAATATAGATGACTATTATATTGCTGGAGCGGTGGATATTCATGCAGATCATTACAATTTGAAGAAACCATTAGGACTGACTGATAAAGATGTGTATGTGAACGCTGGAGTTCTATTGATGAATCTGCGGAAGATTAGAGAAGATAAAATTTATGATAAATGGTTGTATGAAGTAAACACTAAAAAATATATGTGTCATGACCAATGTATTTTGAATAAGACCTGTAAAAAGAAAATTAAGCTCATTGATAATAAATATAATGTTTCTATATCCACTGGTCTAAATTTGGAACGCGAGAATATTAATATTATTCATTATGCGGGAAATGACAAGCCCTGGGATAAAAACAGCGTTCCGCACCCCCATTTTTGGTTCAGAACACTAAAAGACTATCGCAAGGCATTTGAAGTCAGTAAAAAATAAATATACTTTCGGGAGTTGTTATATTTGGAAATATGGAAGGATATCGAGGGATTTGAGGGATATTATCAAGTCAGTACTCACGGAAGAATCAGAAGTTTAGATAGAGTGATTGACAGCGGACGTAGATTTAAAGGAAAAATCATTACTCCAAGCTATGACACGCAAGGATATGTTACCGTACATTTGTATAAAAACGGAAAAGATAAAACTTGTAGAGCGCACAGACTAGTAGCACTTGCTTTTATTGCAAACCCAGACAATAAACCTGAAGTAAATCATTTGGATGAAATAAGAAACAATAATCGCATAGAAAACCTACAATGGTGTACTCCTTTGGAAAATAGTAATTACGGTAATCGCAAACTACGGATATCGCAAAATACAGACTATGTTACAATCGCAAAGAAGTGTAAAAAGGCTGTAAATCAATACACTCTAAACGGAGATTTTTTAAGAACATGGGATAGCGCAAGAGATGTTCAAAAGGAGACTGGCATACAACAAAGTGCCATACGTTTAAATGTAAATGGACAATATAGTTCGGCTGGAGGCTTTATATGGCAGGATGCAAACACCCAATCGTCTTCAGCAACTCCATATAAAACAAAAAGAAACAGACGTGTCTATCAGTATGATTTGTCGGGGAATTTTATAAAAGAATGGAACATGATTAAGGACATTTATAATGAATTAGGATTAAATAAAAAAAGAATAAGCATGTGTATGAATGGAGAAATAGAATCTTTTGAAGGATTTATCTGGAAAGATTCAGAGGTGCAAAATGGCTAAAAAGCTTATCCCTCGCAGATTGATATATTGTTGGTTTGGAAATAACGAAAAACCTCCAATGGTACAGAAATGTATTGCTAGTTGGAAGGAACATAATCCAACTTGGGAGATTGTTGAGATTAATGAAAACAACTTCCCCATTGACGAGTATCCTTTTGTTCAAGAAGCTCTGAAACGTAAAAAGTATGCCTTTGCCACAGATGTCGCCAGATTGTGGGGTTTGCTAAATATGGGCGGTGTCTATTGCGACAGCGATTTTTTCTGTGTTAGGCCACTGGACAGGTTCCTTGAAACTCGCGCTTTCACTGGACATGAAACAAAAGACTTAATGGTTACGGCTATAATGGGCAGTGTCAAGGGTCACGAGTGGATTAAATTACTCCTCGACTACTATAAAGATCGTCCATATGGTGAAAACACTAACACGAACATTATTACACAACTAAGTAAACCTCTTGTTATTCGTGAAAATGAATACGGGTTTAGATGGTTAAAAGGTGATGTTACCATTTATCCAGTAAGTTACTTCTGTTCTTTCCAACATCAAAAATTAGAAATAATTCCGCATAAAGACGCTTATGGGTATCATCTATTCCTTGGCTCTTGGACTGGTAGACAGGTTAGAGATGTTGAGATTCCAAAAGTTAAGTAATTAATATAATAATACAATGGGAGTGATTATATAAATGGCAAAGAAACTTACTGTGGCTGAGTTAAATAAACTCAGTTCCAAATTTAATGAACTTAAAAAAGTACATATTCTTGACAATCAATATGAAGTATTCATTCATACTAGTTTTCGTGAATCTTTGATTGAAAATGTAGTTATGACCTATATTGGACTGCTTGAAGACCTAAAGAAAAGCGAAAATGTAACCAATGAGACTATTAAAAATACTGTTGTGCTTCTGGATACATTGATTCTTAGAGAATTCACCGACCTCCCTATTCCAAAGAAAAATGATATTCCTAACTTGATTAAGTTCACTCATAATCTGCTTGATAATGGAATTCTGGTTGAAGTATATAATCATATTCCAAAGGATCAAATTGAAAAAGTTAAGGCTAAACTTGAACAAGTTTCTAAGGGAATTGGTGAAGCTACAGCAGAACTTGCAATTCAAGCAGCATTACAAGAAGCAAAAACAGAAGAAAACGTTGAAGTTGATTCTGATGAACTTTAAGAATGTCAACGATTTAGCCAAATACATAAACCAACAAGTCTTATCAAAAACGCTCAAAGAAGACGTTGGTGAAAAATTAGTTAGACCGAAGATGAAGGAAAACATTCAGTCTGAGGTCTATGATGTTTATGAACCAGTTATTTATGAACGCTTAGGCGAAAACGGTGGTTTGATTGATGATGCTAATATTCATGTAGATATGGTTAATTCAAATACAGTGTCTATTGAGAGTAAGCGCATGGATGATAACAGAGACGTATCTGTAATTGTCGAAACTGGTGTTGGGTACAACGAAGAATGGCCTTTCCCCTATACTCATAAGGCCAGACCCTTTACGGAGGTCACAAGGGACGAGATTCGGAATGACGGTAGTGTTGAACATGCTATTTATAATGGGCTGAAACGACAAGGATTGAATGTGAAGAAATAGTCTGTGAGTTTTGATAAAATGGTTATTTTAAGAAAATAGAATAAGGTGAATCAGTTATGCAAATAAATAAAAATATGCTCAGAGAAACAGCCAGTAAACTACCTCCTATTGACGAGGAAAAATGGCTGTTGGTTAATGAAGATTACCGCAACTTGGTCGAAGAGTATATTTCGGTTCAAGCGCATAGTCAAAAAACTAAAATACAATACAAGTCGTGCCTAAGACAATTCGGTTACTATATTTTTAAAAGCATGAATAACAAACCGCTTTATGAGATCAGCAAACGTGATTTTTTAAGATATATTAGTTTCTTAAGAGATACAAGAAAAATGTCATCTAGCGCCATAGGATTACGTAAAGCCTGTGTGTCCAGTCTTTGCAATTATATAGAAAATGTCGTAGCAGATGACGACAAAAATTATAAAACATTCCGAAACTTTACTCGCGGATTGCCAGCTATTACAAAGAACCACGTATACACCAAAGTAAAAATATCAAAAGATGATTACGACTTGCTAATGGAGACATTGTTGAATGATAAGAACTATCTAGGTGCTGCATGGGTCGCATTTGCCTTCAATGTGGGAGCAAGACGGGCAGAGATTCCTCAATTTAAAACGGAAATCTTAGATTATCCCATCGTTGAAGGTGGAGGTTATGCCATGTCACATATAATTCGCCTCAAAGGTAGAGGGGAAGACGGCAAACAAGAGCCTTATATGGTTAATGAAGAAGCAATTCAGTATGCAAAGTTATGGATTGAAAAGCGTGATTATGAATCTGAGTATATTTTCACTACTAAATATGGCGGAGAAATAAGTTCGATGTCTGAAGCGTGGGCTAATGAGTTTTGTAAGGAAACTCTATCAAATATTCTTGGGAGACGGATCAATCCCCATCTATTTAAGGCATCGTGTGTTACGTATTTGTTAGAAGTTAAAAAGGTTCCTATTGAAATTGTATCCAAGTATGTAGCTCATCATGAAAATATTGCTACAACTATAGCTCATTATGACCTTAGAGATTTTGCAGAAGAAAGAAATAAAATTTTCGGTTAATATAACTTAGTATTATCGCTGATAGCAAGAAATAAAGGAGTTAAATAATGAAAGCCACTATTCGAGGCATCGAAGTTGAAGGAACTGCCGAAGAAATCGCTAGACTTATTTTTGAAATTGAAGAGAATAAAAAATTGCCACCTGCCTCTAATTTTCCCTCCTGTCCTACATACGAGTATTATCCACCAGCTTATGGTACTCCTCTCCCTTCTGTGGACAATCCTAATCCAATCATGCATCCACAGGTTTGGTGCGGCGGATTCTCAGGCAGCGGAAGTGTTACTTGTAAGCAAGATCCAAATGTTCGAATGTATAATTAAAACTAAAATAAAATTGAGGAGTAAATGTAATGATTACAGTTACAGAACCCCATATTGTAATGAATCTTGCTAATGCCTACGAAAAATTCTCTAGAGACGACTATTCAAAATTTTATGATGGTAAGTATTTGACGATATCTGAACTTGATACTTTTAAAGGAGTGTCGGCTAGTTGTGGCATCCTTATTGATAACTCTATTACATCTGATTATGAATATGTAAATGAGAATGGTAATCGGGAAATTGGTCACTGGTGATTGTTGAATAAAACTACAATTTCATGAAGAAATGACATCTATATATAGTAATATTAAGACATTTAAATCTACATATGGATAAATATATTAAATTTTGGGAGTGTTTTATACATATATGAAAATCAAAAAGTATGAATTGAATCAATTTATCGCCTACCTCCACTCGCTTAAACTTGATCGGGTGGACAGTCGTATGCGTTCACGTTTCAAAAAGATTCTTATAAACAAATATCAGGAATTTGTTGATGAGCTAAACGAGATCAATGAGAATTATGCTATCAAAGACGAAAGTGGTCAAGTCGTTATCAATGATGACAAGATGACTTTTGAACACAACGATGAACGCCTTAAAGAGATAAAAGACTTAAGCATGGAAGAGATCTTTATTGATCAAAATGAAGAAAATAAGAAAATGTTACTATCAATTAAAGAATCTGTTTTGAATCGCGGCCCTTCTGAATTAGAAGGAACTGACGCAGATATATATGATTGTCTCGCTGAAATTGTTGAACAAATTAAGTATGATGAAATGTAAGAAGAGATTTTGAATCTCTTCTTTTTTATTTTTCTAGTTTAAATATAAAAAGGAAGTGACTCAAATATAATGGCTGACAATATGAAGATTTTAATTAGTGCTGCACTCTCTCCTGACTTAGCAGTTAAAGATATCAATACTTCTCTCGATGTACTATCAAAACACCCTAACCTCAAAAAACTTGAGTTGAAGATTGACATTGATAAAAGTTTTATTTCTGCAATCAACGGATTTGTTGATGCCTCTAAAAAACTAAATGCTGTTATGGAATCTCAGAATCGAGTTATCAAAGAAACTGTTACTGAGATGAAAAATCTTGATGGTAGTATGACTAAAGTTACTCAACAAACACTTGCTACTGGTGAAGTGATTGAGAAAACTAGGGTTAAGCATGATGCCAACAAAAAAACTATTCAGGATGAGAATAAGGCTTATGACGCACAGAGGAAAACACTTGCTGATTTAAAGTCACAACTTGAAGGATATGAAAAAGTTTCAACCAGAACTAATAAAAATAAAGCTGGCGAAATAAATAGTATCACTAATACATATAAGAATGCTAATACAGGTCAAACTGTAACAATCAATACTGATGCAAATGGATATGTAAATAAATCTGCCGAACTTGAAGAATTCTTAAAACTTAAGCAGCAACAAGAAGCTAAACTGAAAGCCATTGCCGATCAAGCTCTTAAAGATAAGCAACAAAAACTAAAAGAAGCAGAGGCATTAGACCGTGCTCATTTTATGGCTTTAAGAAGTAATACTAAACTTGTCGAAGATATGGATAAAGTCCATTACCTTGCGCTACAAAAAAATAGGGAAATGGATAATCGATCTAAACAGCAAAAAACAAAAGAAGCTGAAACTATTGATCGCGCATATTATCAAGCACTACAAACAAATCAACAAAGAATTGAAGCAGCGGATAAACAACACTATCTTGCTTTACAGCAGAATCAAAAAAGAGATCAACAATATGCTCAATCTGTTGCCGAAACTCAAAGCAAGATTAATGATGCTAGGAATAAATATAGCGGAAATGCTAAGGCTGTTGCTGATTTAAATGAACTTGAGAGTAAATTAAAATCAATTAAGAATATTGGAGATTTTAAATCCCCCCTCTCTGCTCTCAATTCAGATATAAGAAGGACTATTTCTGGGTTAACAGAAGCAAATAGGCATACTCGTACTTTTGGGGATTCGCTTAAATCTGCAATGTCTAATATACTCATCTATTCTGGTGTTGGGAGTATATTTTTTGGTATAACCAGTGCGATTCGTAGCGGAGTACAGCAAATTTTTGAATTAGATAAAGCGATGATCGATCTCAAGAAAGTTACTGACGAAACAAATACAACCTATGGTCGTTTTTTAGAGTACGCTAATGAAACAGCAAACTCTATTGGCGGTCTGACCATTGATGTTGTTAAAGCTTCATCTGAGTGGGCAAGATTGGGATACAATATCCAACAAGCTCAAACACTTGCAAAACAAACTCTAGTGTATCAAAATGTAGGCGACCTAGCGAGTGCAGAGGAAGCTTCTAAGTCTTTGATTTCTACCATCAAAGGATTTAATCTTGAGGTAGATGCACAAGGTAAGAGCATAACCCACATAGTCGATGTGTTTAATGAGGTCGGAAATAAATATGCAATTTCTTCCAGCGGCATTGGTGAAGCTCTTCGTCGTTCTGCTGCAAGTTTGTATGAATCTGGTAATACGATTGAAGAAGCAGTGGCGTTGGCAACAGCAGCAAATAGTACAATTCAAGATCCAGCGCGAGTAGGTCAAGCTCTTAAGACCATCTCGATGAGGTTGCGCGGGATAAGCGAAGATGGCGAGGATTTAAGCAATCTCGTACCGACTCTTGAAAAGAAGTTTTCTGCTCTAGGTTTAACTCTTAAAAAAGATGACAGTACATTCAAGAGTACATATGAAATATTCTCTGAATTAAGTGGAGTCTGGAAAGACTTAAATGACTTTCAAAAAGCCGACATACTTGAGTCGGTGGCGGGTAAACTTCAAGGTAACATCGCTGCTTCACTGATTAATGACTTTGAAACAGCCCAGAAATCGCTCAACACCGCTCTAAATAGTACTGGTTCCGCAGCAAGGGAGAACGAGACCTATCTTAATTCAATCGCTGGGCGACTGAATCTCCTTAAGAATGAAATTGAAAAATTCTGGACTAGTAGCATTAATTCGGAATTTATCAAAGGTGTCGTAGATGCAATATCATACTTCATAAAACGGTTAGATAATCTAGGTAATGCAGTAATACTTATTAGTGGATTATTTTTAACTTTTAAGTCAAAAGCTATCGCCGGATTAATTACCTCTCTTTTCTCTACTGTCAAAGCGCTATTTACAACTACTACAGCTCTAACCTCAACCGCCAGTGCAGCAAACACTACTGCTGTCGCTATGACGGGGTTACAAAGGGCTTTTGGATGGATCGGATTAGCAACAACTGCACTATCTGTTCTTTATATGGTATTCCATGATAACGAAGATACTCTTGAAAAGCACAATAAGTTAATTGAAGACAGTAATAAAAAGTATGAGGACTTGACTAATTCTCTATCAGAAGCAGAGTCATACTATAAACAGAATTTTGACTCGATCAGCACAAACGCAGAAGTAAAAGATAAATTATTCGAGATCCAAAATAAACTCATTGATACATATGGTGCTGAAGCAAATGGTCTTGATTTGGTTAATGGCAAATATGATGAGCAGATAAATAAACTTAAAGACCTGAACAAGCAGAAGTTAGACGATCAGATCAAAGATAATCAAATTATAGCAGATGCTGCAAATGCTACGCGTTATAGTAAGCCAATTCTTGGAGCAAATCTTAAATCAGGAATGGGCTTTGGAACTGGATATAAAGTTCAAGATGGTGGCGGGCAAGGTACAGATTTAAGTTTAAAAGAGTATTATGAATCCTTACTAGATGTTCAAGATAAGATTCGCAACAAGAATACTGAAGTATTTGCTTCTCAGTCATTAATCCCAAAGAGCGCAAAAGAATGGGAATTAGCATTAAATGTTGTTAAAGATAAAATAACTGAAATAGAACCAGCATATAAGCAAATCTCTAATCTTGAAGATTTAAGGAAAGAACAGTTAAAACAAACTGGCGCTGAAATGGTCAACCTGAATGATGAGCAAAAGAAGCTTTATGATACTCTTACAGGAATTACCAACAAAAGACCGCTAGAGGATATCAACAAGGATTTTCAAGGTGTTGCGTGGTATGCCTCACAGTTTGACGGTAAAAACTTAAACACTATTGTTTCTGGATTGAAATCATTTGAACTAATAAAGGGCAATCCAGAAATCGTATCAAACCTTGATAATTTTGCTAAAAGTAGTGCCGAAGCTACTAAGAAAGCAAATGAAGCCGTAACTCAATTCACAACACTAGAAGATGCAATGAAGGCTTTAGATGGCGGTCTTAATGGTTCAAATGAACAGATGGCTGCATTCACTAAGATCATTGTTGCATCCAAAGAAGAAATCGACGTTCTCAATAAGGCACAGGCAGAACTCGAAGATAACAATCAATTGTCAGCATCTACCGTCCAAGAGGTAAGTGAGAAGTATTCTGATTTTATCAAAGTTACTGGACTTAGCAAAGATGCGGTTTATGAATTTATTAAAGCCAGAAAAGAAGAAAAAAATGAAGTTATCCAGACGGAAATGGATAAAACGAAAATTCTTATTGAGGAAACCAAAAAGCGTATTCAGGCTATTACAGATGAAATGAACGCGAAAATGGCGCTTTTAAGCGTAGGTTCTTCTGACGATTTAAACGCTGAAAAATTAGGACTCAATGCCTTACAAGCATCTAAGAAGGTATTAGAAGATCTACAGTCTAAATATGGAATTTTATCTAATACTCTTTCTGATTTTAAAAATGGTACAACTACTTCCAAAAGCGCAACAGATGCTAATTACGATTCTATTTCTGATACGGTTGAGATTTTAACTGAACTTCAGAAGTCTCTAATCTCTATTCAGAAACTTAGAGACGAAGAAGAAAATAAGCGTTCGCGTATGCGTAAAGGATCGCAAGAATATCGTGATTCTCTTGTAAAAGAAAACAAACTTATTCAGGAACAGATTAAACTTCGTAAAGAGGGGATCGCTGATCCGTCTAAGTTGGTTTCAACTAAAGTTACTACGACAGTCAAAACCAAAGCAGGAGAAGATTCTTCTTCTGTTGGAGTAGGTGCATCCAACAAATCCTCTGCTAACTCGCAATACTCAGATTTAATTAATAAGTATGCGAGTAAGTATAATGTTGATCCTAACTTAATATCTGCCATCATTAAAACTGAGAGTGGATATAATACCAATGCAACATCTGGTGCTGGTGCTCAAGGTCTTATGCAGCTCATGCCTGGGACTGCAAAGGGATTAGGCGTTAAGAATAGTTACGATCCAGAACAGAACATTGCTGGAGGAACAAAACATTTTGCTAGATTACTCAAAAAATATAACGGTGATGTTGAACTTGCACTGTATGCTTATAATGCGGGCGAGGGGAATGTTGATAAGTGGCTAAAGAATGGGAAAATAAATAACATCCCGTTCGCAGAAACAAAGGCTTATGCTCCGAAAGTCTTAGGTAATTATAATTCATTGACTGGAACTTCAACATCGACTCCTTCTTCAATTGCTGGTAAAACAACCTCTAAAGTTGGCGGTACAACAGTAAAAACAGATGGTGCAACAGCGAAGGAAATGCAAGAAGCATCTGACAACGCAAAAGCACAGAATGATAAAGACAATGATCAAGTTTATCAAAATAATTTGCTTATTTTAGATTCTATCAAAGAAAAGTATGACCGTTTAGTCGCTTCTGCTGAGTTACAAATTGAAGCATCTAAAAAGGTTCAAGATACTCTTGATCCTAATTCTGTCGAATGGAGAACTGAAAATAATAAACAAATAAATATTCAGACTCAAATTCAGTCCCTCAAGGCTACGGAGAAATCAAATCTTCAGACTATGATGAAAAAATTGGGCATTTCATCTGATGAATATGATGATTTCTTAATACAATTAGATACCGATGTCAAGGATATTCAATCTGATAAATTGAGCGGATTAACCGAGAATATCAACAGCCAAATATCTGCATCAAAAAAGACTATTTCTGATTTTGGTTATGAAATTGATTTGTCTAAGGCTAAAATGTCTCAGTTTGAAGAGGGAACTGCTGAGTACAATGCCGAACTTAAAAACCAAACCTCTTTCACCCAGAAGCAAATATCTGCTAATCAAACCTTGATTGGTTTTCTTGAAAAGCAACTTAAGAATGAACAATTGACCGCCGCTACTAAAGTCAACTTAAAAGAACAAATCAAAGAACTTGTCTTAGCTAATTATGAATATAGCAATTCAATTAAAGATGTTAATGAAAATCTTAAAGACATGCGTGAAGCTGCGGCGGACAATATCATTGATGAGTTGAAGAAAGTAATCGCACAAGAACGTGATTTGAAGTTTGAGGCAATTGATGATCAGATCGAAGCCGAAGAAAAACGTCATGATGCCAGAATTAAGAACATAGATGACGAACAAAAGCAATTCGAAGATTATATTAATACTCAGCAGAAACTATTGAGTCGTAGCGATGCTTCAGATGATTATGAAACTGAACTTCAAGCGAAGCTCAAAGAGAGACAAAAGATAATTTCTGATTTAGATGTCCTATCTGCTGACAACTCTATGTCTGCAAAAGCAAAAAGAGCAGATTTAAACGAACAACTTGCCAGTAAAGATAAGGAAATTGAAAAATTTAAACTCAATAGAGAAAGAACGGTTAGAGACGAAAGCCTTCAAGATCAATTACAGGACCGATCCGACTACACCGAGAAGATTAAAGATATTGAAGATAGCATAACCGAATCTGTTACAAAAAACCTGGACAATCAAAAAGAAGCAATTGACCAGGAATATGAAGACAGATTGAATAATGAGAAGTATTTCTATGACCTTAAAAAGCGGTTGATGAGTGAAGATTCTGCTACGTCTAAGGCTGCTATTGCGGAAATTCAAAGTGCTTACGGCACTTATTTCACAACGCTGCAAGGTCATGCATTTACGACAACTCAAGCATTTAGTAACTTAAACGATGCATTAATTAAAATGCAAGAAAATTTAACTAAATTCTCTAATGGTGATTATTCCGATTCTACCTCCTCCCCATCTACCAGTAGCGGAAATCCGGTTTCTGGAACACCGGATTCTTCGAGTAGTGAAAAGCAAAATGACTGGCAGACCTATCTCTCAAATAAACAGCAAGCAGAACAGTTAAAAACTGATATGAAAACCTTGATGGCTGATTCTACAGACTACAAGAATAAACAATCTCAGTTTTTAGAGTTGCAAAATAGGAATGATGCGTTACGTAAAAAGTACCCCGACTTTCCAGATGGGTCTTACGAACAACTTAAAAAAAAAGTGTTCAGTGCTAGAACTGGCGGCATGACCCCAGATAACATGCCAGCCGAAGGGCAGTTTCTGTTGGCTCACGAAAAAGAGCTTGTATTAGATAAATTTGATACAAGTAAACTCTTGAAAATCATAAATATCTCCAGAGATATCTATGATAATTTCAAATCTGGATTTGCGAACATCTCTCCTACTTTTGCACCATCTGCTGCTGGCCCATCTTCGTCTTCTAGTTCTTTTACTGTTGAGAACATTAACATCTATGCCAACGACAAGGATGATGCTGAGTCTATTTCTGATAAGGTAATTAAAAAATTACAAAAGTTTAAAAAGTTCTAAGAGAGGGCAAACACCCTCTCTTTTTGTATGTAAAGGAGGGTGTTTAAAATCTTAGGAGATATTGATTACAATAGAAAACCAATTAAGCCACAGATATTTTTGGCTAAGCCAAATAGAGAAATTATTAGCAAACTGTCCGAAGCATACAGTGTTTCAATAGAAACAAAAATAAATGACATTTACACACTTAACTTCTCTCTTCCGTTTTTCATAGACGTTAATCATCGCTTAGAACGCAACAAAAATGTTGATTTATTGAGAGAAAACTATTGTATTAAAGTAGTATTGGGAAGTAAAACTGAATGGTTTATCATAAATGAGATTAGCAATGCCGTTGATGTTGACTCTGATATAAAAATGGTAAAATGTTATGCTGCCTATCATGAATTAACAAATTTAATTATTGAAAGTTTAAGTGTTGAATCATATAATGCTGAACAAATATTAAACCTTGTTCTAAAACGAAGTTTGTGGACTGTAGGGTATATTGATGCTGATTTCAAATTAACGTATAGAGCATTTGATTTTCCTGAGAATAAAATCTTAGATTGTGTGTTCTCTGTTGGTGAAACATTTAACGCAATATTTACCTTTAATACAGATCTACGGACTATAGACATGACAAAGCCTGAACTTACTGGAATAAATCGCGGATTAACTTTTTCATATGGTAAATATCTCAAATCTATGGATCACACCATTAGGACAGATGAAGTAGTCACGCGAATGTCTGCTAGTGGTCAGGATGGTCTGGGAATCCAGAAAGTTAATCCCACAGGACAAAACTATATTGAGAATTATGGATATTGGATGTATCCATTTGAAAGAGACCTTAGCGGGAATATACTGCAATCAAGTTATTTTATGAGCGACAGTCTATGCTCTGCTCTGCTTGATTATGAAGCACTAGTAGAAAGTAAAAAAAGCTTATTTTCTGGGTATTTAAACTATCTAGAAACGTTTGAAACTGATTTAAATGCTCTTACCATTCAAATGACTACCCTTCAAAATGAAGCATCAGCAGTACAACAAGTCGAATTGGCACAATTAATGGTTAATGGGCTTCCTAATACTGCAATGATGTTTAAGGATAAATATACATCTACCGGAACAACTCAGAGAGTTTTCACTTTAAAACCTGATTATGCATATGCCGTTATGATTAAAGTCACAAATAATACAGGTGTAAGTGTTTATTTAGATGGTCAAATCAAACCGACCATAATGGATCAGTGGATTGTTTTGGAGAAGGTAAATGGTGTTGTAAATTCAACAGTAACTATTATTGGCGGCAATACCGAAGTATTTATTCAAGTTGCCAATATAAGCATTTCCGAGAATACTACAATTGGTAACGAAGCTACAATTATTGATAGATATTGTTTAGACCATAAGCAGATGCAGATTAATGCAAAACAAACTGAAATCAACAATAAAACTAACGATATTAATACCGTCAAAAGTCAGATCTCAACACTTCAAACTCTTCTTGCGGCTGAGAATAACTTCACAACTGAACAATTACGCGAACTAAATTTATATATGTTTGAGTATAAATATAGCGATGATACTATTATTGATGCTCAAGATTTATATGATGCAGCCCTTGAAAAGTTCAGAGAGTTACAACAACCACAATTAGAAATATCGGTTGACATTGTAAACTTTTTAGAAGTTGTTGAAGAACAAGCGAATTGGAATAAGTTAAATCTAGGTGATTTCGTCAATGTTAAATATGAACCTACGAATACGAATGTAACGGCAAGAATAACCCAGATCGATTACGATTATGAGAATTTCAATATTAAATTAGTTTTGTCTAATGCTAAAAATGCAAATGATGAAGCAAAAAGACTAGAAAAGTTCCTTAATGATGCCAAAAATACTAATGTCACTGTTGATTTGAATAAGAATCCTTGGGGAAAAGCAGTTGTTGATACGTCTGAAATGAGTCAATTGTTTGAGAACTTTTGGAACAAGGTTACAAATGAGATCAATATGGCTTCCAATGAGTATGTAACTTTCGATAGGTCTGGATTAACAATTGTTGACCCAAATGACCCTTTGAGATTTCTTCGAGGAACACATGGAGTTTTGGGATTAACAAATGATGGTGGGCTATCATATAAAACTGCTATTTCGGCAGATGGTATTATCGCAGAACAGGTATTGGGTAAAATAATTCTTGGTCAACGCGTGGTCATAGGTACAGATGACGGTGTATGGATGACCGAAGGACCACAAACAACCATAACAGATAGATATGGTCGTGTTGCAATGAAACTTGGCTTATATGAAGAGAACCCAGACTATTACGGAATTATTGTAAATCGTTATGATGGTTTCTTGTCTACCTCTGCTCTCATTAATCGAATAGTCATCAATTCAGAAGATGGATTTAAAATTCAACGTTGGACTGGATCATCATTTGAAGATAAACTGTATGCGGACTATCAAGGGTATTTATTTGCTGAAGATATGACCACAAAAAGATTAAAAATTGTATCCGACACAGAAGAATTGATGCTTGATAGTTATACAAAGTTCATGGACATTGGTAAGTTTGATGAAATTCTTACCGATGGTAAATTGACTTCACTTGAAAAACTTCAGGTTTTGGGTGAACGCACAAGAATCATGAGTGAATATGTGAAATTATTAGCACAAGCAAATGATTATAAGACTACAACGAGAGATGATACATTAAGGATTGATCCAACTAATCTAACGAATACATATGATGCTCTGATTGCTTATCTCGCCCCACTACTCACTGACATGGATGCTACTACGGTTGTTGATCGAACAGTTTTTAATAATACATTCAAAACCTACTATGATGAAGTTGTAAATCTGCTAAATGCGATTAATGACTCTATTAGATATAGTAGTTTACAACTGGGTAGTTTGTATAATGGAGTTCTCCTGGACAGCATAAATGGTGTCACTGTAACACGTTCTGATGAATTGTATCGAACTAGGCTCAATGCTACCGACGGTATATCAATTGAGAAAAAAGTTAACAATGTGTGGACTAGAAAATTCTATGTAAATGTGGAAGATAGTCGCCTTTGGGTTGAAGAATTAGTAGCCAAGAAACTTACAATTGTCAACGATTTGAATGATATCTTTTTAGATGTTGATACCAGCTATTTAGATATTGGACGATTTACTACAATTATCACCGATAACAAATTGACTTCAATTGAAAAGTTAACTCTTAAGCAGGAATGGCAGACTATTCAGACAGAATATGCAAAGTTATTGTCTCAGGCTAATGCTTATAAGACATCTACTAGAGATAATTATCAAACAATCCTTATTGATATTCCTCCATTCACCAATGCCTATAATAATCTATATAATTATGTTGCACCTCTACTCGCTGATATGACGGCTACAACAGATATCGATAGAGAAGTTTTCAAATCCAAATTTCAGAGTTATTACAATGAAGCTCAGAGAATTATTAATGAAATTACGGACGCTGTTAAATGGGGCAGTGTTCAACTTGGTTTGCCTTATAATAAATTAGTCCTTGATGCTGTTAATGGCCTAACCGTTACTCGTTCTGATGATGTTGTTAAAACAGTACTTAATGCAACAGAAGGATTCTCTATCTACAGAAACAATGAGAAGGTATTCTATCTCGATACATACGGAGTATTAAGAGCTAATAGCTTGATAGCCAAAAAGTTAAAAATCACATCTGACCCTATTGGTGGATCATCAGAGGATGAATTATTGTTGGATGCCGAAAGCAAAATTTTTTACATGAATCGTTGGTCAATCGTTGGTTTGGCATCATTAAGTTCTGATTTGGTGGCCGCAACATTTCTAAGTAGCGATTTTGGATATATTACAGACCTCATTGCCGCAAAAGTCTCCACTTTGTCTAATAGTGCAGTTAGTGATTGGACAAACTTTATTGAGATTAAAGATAACTCTGCCAATTGGATAACAGGAAAGGTTAGTGGTTCGGGCACGCAAAAGACCCTTCCTGATGGCACTCCTGTGTATTGGTTAAATTCGTCTCAGACCGGACAAATGACAACAGAGGTTACCGCTTGGCCCGTTCTAGAATATCCAATCAATAAAAAAACAAAATTATCTATTTCATTTCAAGATTCTGGAGAAATGGCTTTTCCTAAAATGACATTTGGCGAAGGAACTGGAGCCTCTGAAAATGCTGGCAAGGGGTTTATTACAAAGCCGGATGGGAGTTTTGAATTCAAGTATTTTTCAAGCGATTCAAATGCCAAGGAAAGATCATTAAAGTTCGACGATACCTCCGTCTCTTTATATTCTCAGAACGGAACAGTGCAAATTAAGCACAGCAGCGGAGTTATGTTTGATATTAATAGCGATGGCACGATCATTAGGATGGCTCATCCCACTTCTGGAGAAATCAGACTGTCTCCGAACGGAATGACCGCTGATATTAATGGAACACTGGATTTAAAATCAACTGGAAATATGTCGTTCTCTGCTCCACAGTATAATTTTATTTAATAAACAATTGATAGACGTAATTTGTCTAATATTGTATAATTAAAATAAATATAATTATTTGGGAGTGAAATAAAAATGAAAGAAAAGTTTAAAATTGCTTCAGCATTTCTATGCGGGGCACTGCTCTTTTCGGGTGTATCATTTGCTGCTACCGGAGACTTTGTTGCTAAAACTTCGAAATTTAAAATTGTAGTAAACGGCAAAGAACAGAAATTAGCAAAATCTCCAGTCACCATTGATGGATCAGCCTATGTGCCTGTTCGAGATGTTGGTTCAATTACTGGGTATGAAGTCGGATTTAAGAATGGAGTAATAAGTTTGGATAATGAAGCAGTAATCATTGATCACCTAAATACAACGACTACAACAAATGTCAGCACGGAATCAGATGTAATTAAATTCAAGAAATTACCCATAACCATTGAGAAAAATGGAATATCAGTAACGGTTAATAGGGTTTCGCAGGGGGAAAATTCGACCGACCTGGATGTGACCGTTGTTAATTCTCTTGATTCTCGAAAAAACATTAGATACGATTTGTCAATGGGGTCTAACCTGAGAGTTGAAGGAATTCCATTCTCTACTAAAGGAACATTCTACGGCAAAGAAAATTTCCCTTCAATGGTTGCGGCGAAGGAAACCATTAATGGTATCATTACAAAAGAAAAAGTTTCTTCCGGAACGAAGAATATTGTTTTTCATATTGAAATTGGGGCAAGTACATACTCTTTTTACATTGACACAGATGGAGATCTATAATCAAAAAACTACAATATAAAAAGAGAGCCTTCAGAATTGATCTGGCAGGCTCTTTTTTATATTGAATTAAGTAGTAAAATCTCATGCTGTTTTTACTAAGTATTATTGAGAACATTTTTATGAGTCATTTATTGATCGGAAAAGCAGTAAAAACATGACCACATTTCACCTCTAAGAATCTGCTTGAAAATCTCTTAAGAAATCCATCGTTTTTCGTGACAAAATTTAGGGCAAAATATTACCACATAATATAACTCTATGTTATAATTTAACCAGACCAATTCTGATAGATTACTCTACTATATACTATATCCCGACAGTCTATTATTTATGCATGTCGAATGTAATTTATTTTGGGGAAAATCTATTATAATTCGGTACATGTTTTGAGGGTATTTGCACTACGCATCTTCTAGTATAAAACTAGGAGGTGAAAACATGAAAAAGAACGAGGAAGAAAATGAGGAGGAAAAAAAGATGAGGAGCGCATTGGCAGAAAAGTATCCGAATTTAAAAGTCGGTCTTGACTACAAAAAAATGCTCGAATCATTCGAACTTCCTAAATCCAAAGATGATACCATTATTCTCAACCCCAAGAACGAAGCTCATGTGAAATGGTTTAATCTAGAAGATGGTGAAGATAACGAGTGAGTAAGCACGAAATTGGAAATGTTTATAAAGGATATTTTCAGTATCAAGATCAGCCCGGAACCAAGGATTTTCGGAGACTTCTCTTAACTGACATTGTTGGAGAAAATCTAGACATAGGAATTATGACTCAAATAACCACACAAGGGCCAAAAACACCTCCTACCCATTATGATCAGTTTAGGGAGCCAATAGGAAAATGGAGTCAGGCTGGACTCAACAAAAAGTCATATGCTAGAGTCAATAAGAATATGCCTCTTCCTCTAAACGTCTTAAATAATCCAATCGGGAAATTAGACGAAGAAGATTTTTTAAGAATAGTTGGAGAGGCTCTTAAGTATATGAGCATTAAAGGATTTGAGCATTAATAAATTACATAAGTTAGACCATTTAAAGTCACTCCATCATCGGAGTGGCTTTTATAATGCGCTGCCCCTCTTCCCCATTCAAATAAAATAACAATTTCATAAGGAAATCCAACACATAAAACCCTTATAAACAAAGGGTTTTTTATTTTGTCTTCTTTTAAAAGGATGTGAACTAAATCGCTAAAGTAGCTGTCGATGGCTCAAAAATCGCTGAATCCACCAAAACTGGTCATGTGACATATGATATCTATTATTGGGACAATGGAGACGAAGATACAGGTGGATACTGGTGGTATGGTGGTTCTTCCTCGACTGGAGCCAAGATTACAGGCACTGTCTCATCAAACTCAACAATGAAAGTTAATGGAATAGCGGTTGCCACAGTTGATAACGTAACTAATGAGACATGGGAAGCATATCCGCCTATCCCTTCTGGTAACGGTTGGACTGATTACAGACCAACTTCTCCAACATCAGGGGTTGGGGAAGGAAAGATAACGGGCGGAAATAGTAAGAACGCTAAAGTAAATGGAAAGTTGATAGCCGTTGTCGGATCACAAGTCACTACTTGTTTAGATACAGTATCGACGATTGAAGACGGAATTGATCTTATTAACTTGTAAAGAGGGTGATTAAATGACAATACGAGACTCGCTTTACTTCTCTTTTGCGGGCAAGAAATCAATTAACTATGGGATCTATAATGTGAATATTGATTCGGGAATGCAAGAAGAAACCTTTGCTCCCACAGCAGAGATAGTCGAGGAAACAATTAAAGGAAGAGATAAACCTTATTTTCAACGACTAAAAAGAGAGCCATTAAAATTCTCAGTTAACTTCGCTTTTGAAGATACCTGGGACACACAAAAAATTAGAGAAGTTGCTCAGTGGCTAACATCTCCAGAATATTACCAAGAGCTTTACTTTACGAATGAACAAGGTAATAACCCAGAACGCATATTCTATGCCATGGTTGTAGATGATTCCACTCTTGTACATAACAGTTTGAAGCAAGGATACGTAAAATTAACCTTCCGTTGTGACTCCCCCTACTCCTATACTCCAATTACAACAAGTAGAGAATATATTTGGGATAAGGCTTCAGAAAGTATTGGGCTGACTGATTTTTCTCAAGGAGAAAAGAAATCACTCATAGTTAATGGTTCAGGACAACTTACTCTGAATCCGAATAAGCCAAAATGGAGTGATTTTCCTACTGGAACAAAATGGAGCGATCTTTAATCTTTAAGAAAGGAGAATGAAATTTGGCGACAACATCAAATAAACTTGGTTTAAAAATCCCTTCATTTACTGATGAAGTGGAAGCAACATTGAATGATTTAGCAGGGAATTTCCAGACACTTGACAACGTTTCTGAAGAATATGTATCTAAGCCTCCACTAGATGGGCTATATAATGCTGGAAAAAGAATGTGGAACAACTATCAACTGACTCAAACTCATGCAGGATGGTCAAACATTAGAACCGGGAATTGTGCTCCGATTTGGGAATCATCTAAAGCCTATGTGGTTGGAAGTAAAGTTGTTCCTGTAAGAGATAATGGACATTATTATGAATGTGTACAAGCCGGAAATTCTGGTGTTACTGAACCAATTTTTCCCGTCTCAGCAAATGGTCAAGTTCAAGATGTTAGAGGTTCGAATACTTGGATAGCATCGCACATGTATAAAGTAAATGATATTGCACTGCCAAGCATCGATAATGGGCGTTTCTACCTATGTGTACAGGCAGGAGAATCAAATGCTTCTGAACCTGTCTGGTCATTGGTAGATGGTAATACAACTTATGATAAAAACGTAGCCTGGAGAAGCTATCGAATTGCAAAGTGGAAAGAATCTGGCCCAGCAGCCTTATTCAAAGCGTTTGGGAAATTTGATGAGGTGATTTGAAGTGACTAATTGGAAAAATATTTGCAATCTCACTGGTTACTATACCTCTCCCACACTAACGCTTCCTCTTATCTGTGATGGTGCTTTGAGTAGTATTACATGGAGTCAAACACTTGGGCAAGGAGATAAAGTTGTCGTTCAATCCAAAGTATCATTCGATGGTTACAACTGGACTGAATGGCGTGAA
Source organism: Paenibacillus tianjinensis (assembly GCF_017086365.1). NCBI lineage: Bacteria > Bacillati > Bacillota > Bacilli > Caryophanales > Paenibacillaceae > Paenibacillus > Paenibacillus tianjinensis. The sequence continues at coordinate 4,297,334 of NZ_CP070969.1, forward strand.
TGCGTAAATGGCGGAAGTATTCCTGATATAAGTGAAGATACATATATCGCTAACACAAAAATAGTAATTCGTATAATTATTGATGCAACAGACCACGTTTCTCCTCCTCTAATTTCGAACGACATTACTCTCTATTTTGAACCCGTCATAGTTTTTAACAATAAAGGCGATGTCAAATGCAAACCTGAAATTTGGATTACTAAAATTGATAGTGGAGATTTTAGCTTAATAAATACTTCAAGAATTAACGATGAGTTCAAATTTGTAAATTTGGTTGATCAGGAAGTTATATATGTCAACAATGAACGCGAGGATATTCAGACGAGCCATGCAGTAACTTATCGCTATAAAGATTTTAATGATAATTACTTAAACTTCCCTCCAGGGAAGAACATCTTAAGAGCAACCGGAAAAGCAAAAATAAAATTCAGGTATCAATTTGGACTGCTCCAATAATCCGACAAGGAGGTGATATATTGGGCAAAAGAAAATACAATTTGGAATTAGCAAGACAAATATTTAATGAGTGTGGATATGTATTGACCTCAGATAAATATATAAATAGCAATACTCCATTGTCTTATGTTTGTTCGAATGGACACGAAGGAAGGGTAGCAATAGGAAACTTTGTCTTGGGTAGGAGATGTTCTAAATGTAAATATATTGAATCTTCAAAGAAGCAGAGATTATCCTTTCAGACAGTAAAAGAAAATATAGAAAGTATGAAATTTGTTTTACTGTCAGAGGAATACTTAAACAATCATCAAAAGTTACATGTTATCTGTCACTGTGGGAACAAAACTCAAATGAGCTATAAAAATATTATGAAGGGTCATTCGTGTACAAAATGCAGAAGCAAAATTGCTTCAAATTCAAGAAGACTTAAATATACAGAGGTTCAAAAGACTTTTGTTTTAAATAATTGTCTCTTACTTTCAGAGGCAAGCGACTATAAAAGTCAAGATACAAAATTGAAATATAGATGTGCATGCGGCAACATTGCATTTTCGTCGTTGGTAAAAATAAGAGCAGGAGTTAAGTGTAAAAAATGTAGTAGGATAAGGATTTCAAACACATTAAGAGAAAAACATAAAAACAATCCATTTAAGATCAACAAAAAAAGAACATTTAATCTCCATGATAGAGAATGGAGAAGAAATGTATTAGAAAAAGATGAACATAAATGTATCGCATGTGGCTCAGAAACAGAATTGCAAGCGCACCATATGGATTCGTACCATTGGTGTGTAAAAAGAAGAACCGATGTTAATAATGGTGCAACCCTTTGTAGACAATGTCATGCCGATTTTCATAATGAATATACAAGAATACATAATACTGAGGCTCAATTTAAAGAGTGGCTAAGAAAGCAAATTGGAGGTGAATTAATTGCCTGATCTTATAACTCAGTTACAGTACAATGATGCAAATATTTCATTGCTCAGAAAAGGAACAGATGATGATCCCTATGTAGATCGCACGGATTTATTGCCTGTTATTAATGGACTAATAACATTATTTGAGCTTCCATCTCGTGCACATCACGTGCAAATACCATCACTCATAGAAATTGATCAAGAAATTTATAGTAATAGACAATTTCTTGAGGAAAATGAGTTCCTAGTTAATTATTCTGTGGGCGCTATTCAATTCCATCCATCCAAAGAAGGAATGTCATTCTTATGCAATTATAAAGGCCGTGGATTGACGATGATTGCCGCAAGTCGCGTATACGCTATGATACATCGTAATCCAGATGTTGTAACTACTCTTCAAGATTACATAGATCAAATTCAAGATAGAATTAATGAAAATAAGTTAGTTATTGAAAATGTTGAAGACCTGATGAATCAAACTAAACTCGTAATTGATAATGCAATTTTGGCAACAGATAATGCTAATATAGCAACTCAGGATGCACAATCCGCAGCAGCATTAGCTCAAAGCGCCTATAATACTACTCGACTCGTCTTCAAAGAACCTGTGGCTGAATTTACAAACATTCCTTCGACTTACCCCTCTCCTCTTGTCGGTTGGACAGTACAAACATATAAAGATGGAAAAAGATATCGTTTTGATGGTAGCCGTTGGATTGAAATCGATGTTTTTGGTTCTAATTTGCAAGTTGTCAATGAATTTAAAGATGGATTAATGTCTATTGCAGATTATCAAAAACTAAAAACGTTTCCGGTAGATATTAAGGAGCGCGTAATAAGTTTTTCTTTGCCCGATGCAGTACAAGGAGCCATAGAAAACTTCATTCCCTTCCCCTTTGATGGAGAAATTACGGACTTAAGCGCCTATTGTGCAACTGCAGGAGAAACTGTTTCTACATTATCCCTGGAACGAACCAGAGATATGAAAAATTGGACAGAATTAACTGACCGAAGATTGCAATTTGAACCCAATCATAATTTTGATGATAAAAATGTAACGTTTACCGATGCCGTTGTCCAAAAAGGAGACATTTTTCGTATAAACTTAACCCAGCAGGGATTGGGTTTATACAATTTAACTGTAAGTTTAAAAATAAAGATATAAAATAAATTACTCAAAGGAGAAATACATATATGAATCCTATCATCAGTTGGTATAATTCTACGCATTCTGCTGTAGTAACAACCCCCTTTAATTTCGGTGTAATAGATGCCGACGATCTTTCACCAGTTTTCACTTTTAACATCTGGAATAATAAAGGCGGCACTACGGATGTGTCAAAAATGGAAGATTGCACAATTACCACTCGTGACATGTCGGGCGGTCTCGGTAATACTGTAGGTAGTGAAATAGAAGTTGTTAAAAATAACTGGTTTCACTGTCAGGTTGATTCGCTGGGAGAAACCGATCTAGTTCAAGAATCTTCTCGAATCGGTAAAGATTACACAAAACCAATTGGAACGACTGGTACGACTAAGAAAGATAATACTGGTGCCTCCTACCCCACTCCCATTCAACCTGGAGCAAAAGAAATTCTTGGGGTAAAGAATAATGGAGTACCCGCAGATGCTGCAGGGAACTTTGCAACAGTAAGTCTTCAAGCAGACGTTCCACTGGAAGCCAAATCAGGACAGCAAGCGTTTAAAATTCGGGTTAACAATATGGCCCCCTATATCGGTAACGATGTGGCGTAAACTCTTTAAATTGCTGGAACCCCCTAAAGATTTTCATACTACAACGTGACTGGTAACGGTGAGCGTGAATGTGGTCGAAAGACAGAAAAAAATGAAAATATGGTCTATGCTGAAAAAAATCCATCACGTATTTCGATGGTGCTAAGGACTTTTAATGGGAAATCGTAGCAGGGAAATCTCTTATTAAAGAGAGACCTTCAACGAGCGTAATAAGAGTATCCTTATGGGATAATGGTGCGCTCTACTCCGACTCAATTATAACGAGTGTTAAAGTATTCCGAAAGGAACGGTATTCTCAGGCAGTTACAGATACGTTTAAATAAGTTCTAGAGACACATTTAGTTGTGTCTCTTTTTTTTATTTTCTCAACAATACAATGTGGAGGGATTATATGATTTTAGGTAATATGCAATATCGCTTCTCCCCTGTTCCGCAAGGACAAAACTTCGTTTGGATAGCTGATTATATGGATGGTTCTTATCTATCAGAATACAACTTCGATGACAGAAAAGAGAATAGCTACTATCAAATCAAGAGAGATGTGCTAATCCGTTTTGGTTTAATCGGAATGGGATCTCAAATATACTTTGATGTAGCAAATGGAATTTTCAATATCAACAAAAACAGAATTCAAGTGTCCTACATTGCCGATGGCATTGAGTACCCATTAACAGGTAGGGCCATTTTATATAATGACATTACTCAATATAAGGATGCCATTGGGGATGGTAAATTACTATCAAAAACATCCAGTGGTCGAATTAAAAATCACATCACTCAGCATGTCATTGGATACAAGAAAGCAATGGATCTAGCAGATGTGAATATTAATTTTAAAAACCTCTTACATATTCCGCAAGATAAAAACATTCCTCCTTATCTTGAAATAAAAATATCCGTAGATAAGGACTTAGATGGTGAACTTGTATTTCGAGTTAATGGTTTTGAGGCCAACCGCATTCACGCTCCTCTCATTAGGAATCGTGCAGGCGTATATAATTGGGAATTAATTTAAAGAAAAGGAATGATACATAATGGAAAATTTCTACACCGATAACTATGGAAGAGTTTGGGGGAATAAAGCCATTGGCGACGTGTCCGTGATCACGACAGCTAACAATGAAATTACCATTTCATCGGGTTCTCATGATTATACTTTTACCATTCCAGAAGGTACGTATAATTCCATGTTTGTAACCGGAGTTTCCGAGTTAGTCGCTGCTATTAAACAGACTATTCAAAACAACTCCTTCCCTATTGAAGTTCATTTTGGGGGCAATCATAAAGATGTAAAATACAATTCTCTTGTATTTAACCTTTCCGATAACTCTGTAATTGAAAATATTTCAGGTACTTTTTTTGATACCTTCTTTGATTCTGTATAAGGGTGTGAGCTAAAATGGCAACGCAAGAAATTGGTATCCCTCTTGACTTAAGTAAAGGCACTTATAATAATACAATATTCAGTAATGGGAAATTGCAGCTAATTGAATTAACAAAAAGCGATGACGGCACTTCGATTTACTCACCAGAAGGATATTGGATATCAGAAACCATCCGAATTGCCGATAAAATTGCTCAATTTAAATATGTTGCAAAAAGCATTACAGGAACAGGTCTATATAAAATATACACTCAATCATCAAATGATGGATTTTCTTGGTCTGAATGGAATGAAACATTAACAGACGGATCAATAAATACCCAAGTGGGTTACTACGCTAGAGTAAAAATATTTTTGTTCGCTACATCGACAGTCGTACCTTTTACAGTAGATAGTTTTGATACACCTGGAAAATACAATAATCAATTTGTTAACTCTACATCTGGTGTTCTTGAGTTGAAAAAGTCATATGCAACTCCTTATGCTATTGATGCAACGTGGGCTGGTAGTGGGAAAATCATGAGTGCGCTCGTACCAAAAACAACATATAAAAAAGTTGATAAATTAATATATACAGAAAAGAGTTGATGTATCATAACAGTTCCAGCGACTACGGGGATATTACGCAATAATGTAAATGATATGGCAGTTGGTGATTATATAATTTGCAAATATGTTGCATCATCTGGTGCAGTTGGTGTGTTTAGTGAGTTGGGAACAAGCGTGGTTGCTGAGATACCAGTTTTAGGTGCAGTAGCTCCCAATGGAACATTCTATTTTGTCAAGACAGCGAAAGGATTATTGATCTCAGACAGGGTTATTCAAAATTCGATAAGTTGGGATGTTTTGAATAGTGGAAAGTACATTCAGGGAACTCCGTTTTTAATGTCAAATGATGCGATGACTTCAAGTAATACTCCTGCACCATTTGTCGCTTCGGCTTCCTCCTACAATACAGTGTATGAACCTTGGAAGGCTTTTGATAAAACAACAAGTACGATGTGGTACGTTAATGCAACAAGTGGATGGATTAAACTTGACTTCGGAAAAACATATAAAGTGGTTCAATATTCAATCACAAGCGCTAGCACAAATCAAACACCTAAAACTTGGACGTTTGAAGGAAGTAACGATAATACTAACTGGACGACATTAGACACTCGAACCAATATAACTGCATGGACAGAAAATGCAAAACAAACGTTTGTAGTTAGTTCTTCAACGGAATACAGGTATTTTAGATTGAATATTAGTGCAAACAATGGTAATGCAAATATTAGGATTGATAGTCTAGACATAGAGTATTCGATTAATGATTGCAAAATCCGTTCTTTAACAGGTGGCGTAGCCTATGCTGATGCAAATGGCAATAGTTCGATTTCAAATAGCAACTTAGGTGCGTGGCCTACCAACAATGAATGGGATAAATATATTGTCAACTTTCCTGCGAGTAAAATTCAGTCGGGTAAAACTCTTGATGATGTGTTTCACTGGAATGGTGTTCATACGTTAGTTTCTGAAACTCCCATATTGTCTTGGGCTGCTGCCAGTAATCGTGTCATGCGTGGGAATTACACAGCAAACTCTGTATTTTCACCCACTTCTGCACAGACAACGACAGCAATTGGATTTCGGCCAGTTCTAGAATATAAGGAGGTGTAATATATGGCAACAGTAGGACAAGTATTAACTGCCCCAGAGAGTGGGTGGAAAAGGTATGATGACACGAACCCTTCCTTATCGTACTCAGGGACGTGGGGAGCTAACACGGGGCAAACGAGTAATTACAATTCAACTACACGCACCATTAACCTTACAAATACAGGTTTGGTTAAGTTTAATTTCGTAGGCACAAAATTAAGGATTATAACTAACATGGCTGCTAGTCAATCGAGTTCTATGAGCATATCTATTGATGGAGTAGTGGAAAGCTTTTCGTGTTATGCATCTGCTTCAGCTCTCCAATCACTTGCTTATGAGAAAAACGAACTTATAAATAAAGTCCATCAAGTTATCATCAGTAAAACTGATACAGTCAACAATTTTACACTTGATGCTATTGACATTGACTCCACAGGTCGTCTACTACATCCAGACGAGATTACAGACATTAAAGACCTTGCCATAGGCAAACGTATTCGTTGTCATTACTCTGCAATCTCTGGTGCTGTAGGCACTTTTAGTGGATTAGGACAAGAATCATCTGATTTTATTCCTGTTGCCAGTACAGCAACACCTAACGGTGACTTCTATTGGATTATGGTAGAAGATATAAACAAGAAGAAAATCTTGATTGCTGACAGAAATATTCAACATACTATTTCTTGGGATTCGTTGAATTCGGCTGGTATTGCTAGTGGGAGTGGTGTGCCGATATATTTTAAGTCAAATGATATTTTCACAACATCAAATGTATCATCTAATGGTCATATTGTATTGGCAAGCGAAGAACTGTCAACATTTAGCGCATACAAAGCATTTGATGGCAGCATAGCAAATAGCTCTTGTTGGGCAATTCCAGCAAACAAGGCTGGATGGCTTTCATATCAATTTAATACTCCACGAAGAATTGATAGATATAAAATTTATCCAAATGGAGCAAGTTACACTCAATCTCCAAAAAATTGGGTTTTTGAAGGGTCTAACGATGGAGTAAATTGGAATACTTTGGACTCTAGAACTAATGTAACAGCTTGGAGTGGTTCTGGATTGTTATTTAAAACCGCAACTGTAGGACTGTTTAAAATTTACAGAATAAGCATATCAGCATTTAATGGAGCTACTGATGCAAGTAGTATAGGTGAATTAGAACTTTTAGAAAGTCAAAACACATATGAATCCACTCTTCGTCTTCTGACAGGCGGTATCTTATCTACAGACAAAGATAATGAGTGGGACAAGTATATTGTTAACTCTACGCTCAACGGAGCAATAACTGCTGGTGATAGTAGTGTGTGGAATTGGAGTGGGATTTTTTCTTATACATCTACGACAGGTACGACAGCTACTGCCAGAGTCGAAAGAGGTAACACAGCAGCATCTGGATGGGGAGGAAGACAGTCTACTGGTGCTGCCGCTACTGATGGCTTCCGACCTGTATTAATAATTGAAACGTTAACTACCAACAGATCGTTCGTTAAGTTTGATGGAGTGTATAAGAAGTGGGTTGAAGGCACTCCAGCAACACCATCCTATTGGCAGACAATATCAACAACTTTGCCTTCGGTAGACACTTTTATGAGTGACGGAATGAGCGACTTGTCGGTGATGAATAGGAAGTCAACTACATTTGTCGATGTTATGAGCGATAATGGTGTGTTAGGAAGTGGAAAAGTGTACAAGAAAAGTGTTGACTTGAAGAAGTTATTCGAGATTACAGGTGTTAAAGTGGAGTAAAATCATATATAAATTTCAAGGCACATCTTCAAGTTTCGATTGGAGATGTGCTTTATTTAGCTAAAAGAAACAATTTAAGTGTGAAAGGGGTTTAGCAAATGGCGACAACTTCAAATTTAAACGCAATACCAGTTATGACATCGAATACATCTCCCAATGGAATTGCTAATGCTAGTAGCGCAGACGCTTCGTTTCCTGCCTATTTAGCATTTAATGGAGTTTTAAGTTCCACTGGCTGGCGTGGACTTGGAAACATTAATCAATGGTTAAGCTATGAGTTTACAACTACTAAAGCAATAGCGAAGTATTCTCTTGCTACTACGGTTGTTAGTAGAGCCGTAAAGAATTTTACTTTCGAAGGCTCAAATAACGGCACAGCATGGGATGTTCTAGATACGCGAACTAATATAACAAATTGGGTCGCCAATGTTAAACAAGAGTTTGTTATAGATTCTACTAAAGTGAAGAGATATAAGATGTATAGAATAAATTCTTCGTCTAATAACGGAGATACATCGTATACTGATATATCGGAATTAGAAATGTTTGAGATTATATATTCAAATAAAATCTTACTTTCAAGTGGCAGTGAACAATTTGCATCTTCATTTGTTAACGAAGATTCAACTTCTGACTACGTACCCACTTTATCGTCTGCTACAGATGTATCATTAGGGATTACTACATCAGCATCAACGAATAGCACATCATCTTTCAATGCTTTTAATGACGCAACGTGGCAAGTAAGTAGTGGAATTAGTACAGGGTGGCTGAGAATACAATTTCCAAATCCTGTTTTGATTGGCGCTTTTTCTTCGGTAGGTTGGAATAATGCAGCACAAAGTCCTACAAAAATAGTTTTCAAGGGTAGCAATGATGGAGTCAATTGGGCAATAATTGATACTTTTTCATCCTTAACTTGGACAAGTGCGGTTGAAAAAAACTTCACTACAAGTAACAATACTCCCTATTCCTATTACGAATTTTCAGATATGACATGTACAACAGCACCATTGACACTTGATAAGGTTAAAATGTACGTGCGGAAAGTTAAGAATAAAACTACTAAGATAAATTCGTTAAATATAACTGAAGATATTCTTATAAAGTATGGAGGACTCTCCACAGGATTAGACTTAACAAGTGCAATGAATATTATAGAGGATATTTGCATTGACACTAATGTTTTAGGTTCGGGGAAAACATTTGAACATTCGATCAATATGTCCAAGAGTCAGATTAACAAAATAACGCTAGGTTAACGACTATCAATTATATAGAGAATAGAAATATCAAAACACATCTTCGATATCAATTGAAGATGTGTTTTATTTAGATGCTAGAAGAAAAAATATAAACTATAAGAAGGTGAAGTATGGCTATTAATTATTCAAGTGTAGTACCATTGATGACAGCGAATAACACTCCATCCACTCATATAGCATCATCATCTACTTTTTTAAGTGGAAGTGAACCTTATAGGGCATTTGATGGTGCTGACTTTTACTTTGCGTTTTCGGCAAACACTCTGACGGGATGGATAAAAATTAAACTTGATAAGGGACGAATTGTTAGCAAGTATACGCTCCAATCAAAAAATGGTAGTGGGTATAATACACAATCACCCAAATCATGGTCTCTAGAGGGTAGTAATGATGATGTGAGTTACACTACATTAGATACGCAGTTGAATATTTCCTCTTGGACTCAAAATGAGTCGAAAAGTTTTAGTATCAGCAATACAAATAGCTATCAGTATTATAGGATCAGCATAACTTCAAATAATGGCGATACAGGGTATACAGTTATAAAAGAGTTGGGGTTGTTTGAAGTTCAGTATTCGAATAAATTCTTGATTTCATCGGGTGATGGAATCAATGTTTCTATATCTGGTGGAGGATATACAGATAATATAATACCTGTTATGACAGCAGATGATACAGCAAAAGCTGATACAAACGCAACAATATACAATAATAACCACACCTCGTATGGAGCATGGAAAGCATTTGATGGTTTAGGTAGCGGTACGATATGGTCAACATCAAACGCCTTTTGGCTGAGATATAAATTCGCAGAACCGAAGAAAATCGGCAAATATTCAATCTTGACTCACGTAGACCCAATACCTACCGCATGGACATTCGAAGGAAGCAATGATGGAAATAGTTGGACTGTTTTGGATACGAGATCAGGAAACGTGAAAGGTGCAAATAGTACTGACTTCAAAACATTTACTATATCGAATCCACAAAAGTTTTCTCAATATAGAATAAATGTTACTTCTACTAATGGTTCAGGAGCATTGCTACCGGAATTACAAATGTTTGAAGTTATTGAGCCATATCTTAAAGCATTACCTTCTCAATCTGAGGGCTTCTTTTTATCACATGGAATGGATAAATCCATTTCGATTGATTTAAGTAAACCTATTACTAAGGTTGTGAATGTTAGAACGGATTCTACAGCAGTAGGCTCTGGGAAAGTGTTCAGGCATATCATCGACACATCTAAAATACCAATTAAAAAAGCAACAATCACATAAATACATCTCATTAAAATGATTGTTTTATTGAGATGAAAAAATGAAAGGAAGGTGAGTTTGGATGCAATATATTTTAACAGATGTAATCCCAATTATGACTAGCAACACCGCTCCAAGTGGTATTGCTAGTGCAAGTGCTATATATGCCGCAGGGTCAGACGCATGGTATGCATTTGATAAAAAGAATACAACTGTATCTGGTCATGATGGATGGATGGTTACACTTTCTACAGGACAATGGTTGTCTTATGAATTTCCTGTAGCGAAAATTATATATAAATATACAATCGCACCACCGAACAGTAGTGGCAGAGAAACTAGGTGTCCAAAAAGTTGGATTTTTCAAGGTTCTAATGACGGAGGCAGCACTTGGGCGAATGTAGATACACAAACAAACGTAACTGGTTGGGCGGTAGGTACAAAAAAAGAGTTCACTATCTCCACGCCAAACGCATATAAGAAATACAGATTGAGTGTGTCGGCAAATAATGGAGACACATATGTAAGTATTGGACAACTTGAAATGATGGAGATGTTGTATAGTGATAAGGCATTAATCTTATCTGGTGGTTCATATAAAAAATACGACACTGTATTAGGATGGCAAAATGTAACATCAGCTACACCAACAGAGAGCGACTATTCAAATGGAAATAACTTAGAGGAAGTCTCTTCTATTTCAGAATCAGCTTGGTCACAACTTACGGGAAATGTGGAGTTATATTATTACACCGACAATCCAACGAAAACAGAAGTGCAATTTGGAATCGAAACAACTCCATTTACACTTGCTCAAGAATGGGAAGATAAGACTATCAAAGTAGTTGAATATACTGATAATCCTGCACTAACCGAATCTGTGGTCACGCTTGATACCGAACCATTCAGCATATATGAAGAATTAGGCGATACAGTAGATGTGTTGTATTACACAGATAACACTTCAAAAACATCTGCTAATCTAACTGTAACAGCCAATTACACTCCACTAGATGAGATTGATAGTGATTTTGATGTTGTTACTTGGACAAACGCCGATATTGAAGTGGGACACGAGCCAACATTGACCTACGAAGCCTTGCCATTTGAGCAACTAATTATTACACCTTATGATATTGCATCATATGGAACAATTAAGACTATTGTTGCAAAAAAAATAAATCAGTCCGTCGAAGGTACATTACGATTTATAGTCTCTTTTGACTCTGGAGTAACATGGAAGTCTTATAGATTTGGAAAATGGAAAATTATCAATATCACCAATACTGAGAATATCAGAAGATACGGGATGACAGTTGATACGATTAATACAATCCCTGAAAGTGCTTTAGTTGGATTGAAAAGAGTTGGTTACTACCTTGACAATAGTATTCATCGAAGTGCTGAGATTGCTCAATTAGATTCTTTAAAAATAAGCACTAGCTCTCCTACTCAAGATGTGAAGTTCAGCGATGTTGCCTTTTATCTGTTAAACACGATAGCAACCATTAAACTATCTCTTCAGGGTAATAAGATCGTTGGTACATTAGATGATAGTGACACAGGTAAAGTGCAGTATCGTGTTCTCCTCAATGGTAATCCTTATTATCCTCTAACGGGTGAATTCTCTTCTCTTGCTCCCTCTCCTCTTAACATTCAGTTAAATCTAAACGAAAAAGATATTAAATTCGGACAGGACAATGTTCTTCGAGTAGAGTTCCAAGATTATTGGGGGCAGATGGATTTCTGGGAAAAACCGTTTGTAGGAACCTACTCAGGAATCATGTTCAAGGATGAAACCGGAACTTATTTGTCTAATTCATTCGGTGAGATATTAAAGCATCTTGATTTTGGTGTTGTGATAGCTGGTCAAACTACGCTAGAGCAAAAGGTGATTGTGAAAAATCAATTAGGAGTTCAAGTGCAGAATCTAATTCTAGAAGTGCAAAAAGAGAAGTTGCCTGAAGGAGTGAAAATAGAAATGTCTCGCTCTAATTTCCCTTTTACTCCTGAAGATCCTTTGTTATTTAATATGTTCTTTAATGCGGACGAAGAGTTTGAGTTCTATACTCGAATTGTAACAGATATTCAAGCTCCTCCAGCAGCAAATGGAGAGTTTGAAGTAAGAGCTAAAGCAGATCCGGTATGATTAACGATCTCAATACAATGAGATAGGAAGTGTGTATGTGGATGAAATCGATGAAATAAGTAGTGTTATTACAATTAAAAATAGGTTTGCTAATCAGTTGGCAGGAAGTTTTAAGCTTTACCGTCCAATGACTGATGATATTGACGCTGAAATTACTATCAAGAAGAATACTGGCGATGATTTAAGAAGTATTATTGAGATTAGAAACAAGCGAGATTATGATTTTAACTCGTTGATTGATATTGTGTATCGAGGCACGAATGACACCGTAGGGCAAATTGAGGCAGTAGCAGCAAAATACATAGATGCAATGATCGAAGTAAGACCGCATAATCGGATGTTTGGTAAATTTGAATTAATGGGTGCTCCTAAGAAAAGCGTATCCCTCTCTCCTATTGCAGATGCAACAACTCGTAGTCGTGAAGATTTACGGACAATTAACTATGGCGATACACGCAGTATGTTAACTGGTAAAACTACCGATGAAACCTTTGGAGCTTTTGTGCAATTTGCAGATTTTGCGAACTCAATACCTGATTTAAAGTTTATTGAATCAGCAAAGCTAAGATTGTATTATACCAATCTTCATTCAGGAGCAAATATTGAACTTCATCAGCCGAATACAATTTGGCGTGAGTTTGGCATTACAGATGCCAATAAACCACATTCAATTGAAAAGCTTAATGACACTTATACAGCAAATACTGCACAAAGATATATCGAGTTTGATGTTAAAGATGTCGCTACGCGATGGCAAAATGGTCTACTCAACAATTTTGGATTTATCGTCTCTACAATGGATGATGCTCGATATACGTTTTTTACAAGAGAATCTGATTACCCGCCTCAGTTGATTGTAGATTACGTTACATCGCAGGTATACAGTGTTGGCCGCAGTGAACTTGAAGGTGGTCTATTTGTTTATGGTAGGGGGCATAAGGATGTCTCCGCAGTACTGACTGTAGACAGTGACGTAGGAATTGAAAATTTAATCTCATATATCTATGTCCACCGCGCTACTGATTATATGCAAAGCGATATAGATACCTTTATGTCTGTTTCAAAACCCGATTTATTCTCAACATTAACGGTACAAAATAGAGATTTTACAGATTTAGATGCATCAATTACCGTGGATGTTCGAACTTTGACCGATCTTGATTCAAGTATTGGAATAAACAATCCAGACATAGACTCTTGGTTGACTGTCGATTCTAATATGTCATTAACTAGTTATATCGATGTTCCTGCACACGAGTTTATGGAAGCATTTATAACTGTTTCCCAGCCCGATCTAGGAGCCTCATTAACTATCTCCAATCATATTAGAGCGAATGGCGATACTGATTCTACTCTAACGGTTAGAACAGAATATGAGACAACTATTGACTCATACATAGCCACCTCGACCCCAGACTTACCTGGGACTATGTATATTAGAGCCATTGCTGATAGTGCTATATCTGGAATGATCGATGTTCCCTCATATACATATTTGGATTCAACCATTGGCTATTCACATCCTGATTTGAGTGCCAGTTTGACAGTAAAGTATGTTTCAGACATCGAGAGCGAAATCTACATAAAAGAGAAAGAATACTTAGATATGCTGATTGATGTAAAAAAGATCAGCGAGATATCTGGTGTCTTGATGGTTAAGGCGTTCAACCAAATTGATGGTGAAATTACTATAAATAATCCTGAATTATTTGGATTACTATCGCCTAGAGTTACTGGTGAGAATAATTTGGATGCTGAAATCCTCATAAAGAAAAGAAATGTTGCTGACTTGAACAGCTACATTAGTGTTCGAGGACAAGGAAATCGAAACTTTGTCATTATGTTTTAAAGTAAATAAATAATAAAATTTGATGAAAGAGGGGTTTTATCATACCCTCTTTTTTATTTTGATTTTGGAGAGTGTTACAGTGAATGATTTTAATTTAAAACTATTAGCCAATAAGGACTACACATTCCTCTATGCTGTATCTGGTATCTCAGGCACGTTAGTATCTTATGCATTTGGAGGTTGGAGTGGCTTGTTGGAAGTGCTTTTATTGATGTTTGCAATTGATTATATTTCAGGCATTACTGCAAGTCTTATATCTGGCAAAGGATTGAAGAGTAGTGTTGGTTTCTGGGGATTGATCAAAAAAGGTTTGATGCTTCTTATGGTATTTTTGGGTCATCGTATTGATTTGGCTATGAACATGAGCATAGTCATGAACGGAACTATTTTCTTTTGGATGGCTAATGAAGGGGTATCAATAATCGAAAATTATGGGCGCTGTACAATCAAAGTCCCTCCGGTTTTTACAAAGATATTTACTATATTCCAGGAACGTGCTGAAATCCAGGTAACAGATAAAGGGAAATCAGAACAACAAAAAGACGATAATTAATGTATCGCCCTGCTTGAGCACCCACATAAATATCGTCTCAAATGCTTTATAACATAAGATTCGAAAGGAGTAAAGATAATTAATGTTAACATTAGAGCAAGTAATGAATAAATCTACATCTAAGATTGCTGGACTCCATCCCATATTACAGGAAGCCACAAAAGTACTCATTGAGAATTGCTATAGAAAAGGTATTTGTATTCAAGTTACTCAAGGACTCCGCACCATCGCCGAACAAGACGCTCTATATGCCCAAGGCAGAACTAAACCAGGAAATATTGTAACCAATGCTAAAGGCGGAACAAGCTACCATAACTTCGGAGTGGCTATCGATTTTGTTCTTATCCTTCCTGATGGTAAAAATGTAACTTGGGATTTGAAAACAGACTTTAACAGTAACAATGTTAAAGACTGGACTGAGGTTGTAGATGAAGCAAAGAAACTTGGTTTTGAATGGGGTGGTGATTGGACATCATTTAAGGATTATCCACATTTCCAGATGATATTTGGACTTAAAACTTCTCAGTTTAGATCGGGAAAAACTCCAACTCAAAAACAGGTTAATGATGCTTTGGCGTTGATCAATAAGTATAGATATGTTGCTCCCGTAGTAACACCTCCTCAACCAACAGTAAAGGATGATGATCAAGTGGATAAAGTAAAGATTGTTTACACAAAAGATAATTCTCTCGTTGATGGATTTATGAAGGATAATAAAAACTATGTGTCCGTTGAAGATTTGAAACGACTAGGATTGATTAAAGCATCCTGGGACAATATCAATAAGAAGCTGTATATCAACTAATTCCGATGAAGGAAGGATTGAGATGGAAAGCAATATCAGGATATGTTCAGATTTAATGACAAGAAAGAAAATGGCTAACCCTTTTGCTGATATTTCTATGCTTGAACGTTTACAGAACGCCAAGAGTATTGATCTGCGTAATAATTGTTATGAAGAAATACTTCCAAACGGGTATACAAAGATCATACCTATAGATAAGAATAAAACATATTAACTTAAATAAATATAGTTAAACCGGGAGGAATCATAATGACTGATCTGTATATTATTGCTGGCGCTGTCTTGATCGTTATTGCTGGATTTTTCGCTATCCCTTGGATGGATAAAAAGGGATGGATCACAATCAAGAACGTGAATAAAGCGTTGAGTTTAGTTAATGTTGAACGTTTGGTTGTTGATGTATTACCGTTGACGGATAAATATAAAGAAAAAGCAAACTTCGTATTAGATGTTGCTGCTGAGACTGTTGAGTATGTTAATACATATGCTAATGGGACATTGAGTGAAGACGATGAAATTAAACTTGCGTTGAGTGTTGTTGATAGTATTTGTGAACATCATGGAGTCAAACCAAGTGAGAATGAGAAGAAATTGATTGAGATTCTGATAAGACAGGGATTGGAGTTTGCGGGGAAAGTTAATAAGTAAAAAGTAAATATAGTGTTATGTGATAAAAGTGTTATGTGGAGAGGTGCAGAGATGTGCCTCTTCTTTGTTATTTTAGGGTGCTGATACCATCTCGTTCGTTACTGCGTAACGCCCGACCTGCCGCACCACCCTCTTGCCTTGCGGCAATTCACCCTCACGGCTCGTTAGTGAGAATTAATCATTTGCAGTTTAATCAGAAATCTAAGGAGGCATTTAAGTATGCAAAAAGTAGATTTTCGTTATAGTGATACCGACTTTGTTTCATACCTTCTTTCTGTAGGCTACAAACACACTTCTATAGAAATCACGAAAGATCACAAAGATAGACCCAAAGCATTTGTTCACTTTTATGAAGACAAAACTGAGCTTCTGAATCGACTTGTAGAATACAAGGAAAGTTCAGTAAAGATAGACCCATTGAGTTTTTCTGCCAACAGAAGGTCAATTAATAAATTAATCAAGGCTGAAATTTTAAAGTATAAATCTACCAATATTTAATTTAAGAAAGAAGAAGGGATCATTTAAATCCATATATGATAAGCCTTAATTTTTCAATATACCCTTCCTTCTCGGAACAAAAAATCGGCATTTCACGACATTTAATTTTAAGATAACTTTTCCAATTCGGCATCCACATACCGAATTCAGGTAACCTCCAAGGAGGACATTTAAGTATGTCAGAGATAAAACAGCAAATAGAAAATATAAACAATGAATTTATTGAAATGGTTGGAGGCTCATTTGTTAGAGTTGATACTGGCGAGTTATTTACTTTAGCAGAAGTTAAGAAATATATCGCAAAAAAAGTCGATATATTGATACATAAAAACCTTGATGAAACCAAAAGAGTGGCTTTTGAAACACTTGGAGTTTCTACAGAACAAACACTGATAAAGAAGAGATCAAAGATTAAGCCTATTAGTAATAGATCTAAGTATGATGGCGGAGAATTTAATATGGCTTATAGATCGGGAATTGAAAGGGTTTTCGATATGAAATTGGAAATTAATGAAAAATTGGTGTATTACGTACTTCGTGACTTTATATCTTATCCATCTAATTGTATTATGATTAACGGACAAATTCCAACCATGATAGAGTTAGAATCCATTATTGGATTAAAAGAAAGAACGATACGTAAAGCATTAAAATCATTGGAAGATAAAAACTTAATTAAATTGGTTCAATCAAGCCATCGTAAAGCAATTTATGTGAATCCTGAATATTATGCTTCGGGAAAAGATTTGCTTACAGAGACGTTGAAGATGTTTGAATTGTTGGAATGTGATTATGAAAAGATTGAGGAATACATTAATGAATAATTTTTATTCTGAAATCGGAAATTCTGAAGAAGTGTCAGATAGGATTTTAACTAAGAGTTTAAAGATCGTTCCTCATAAATTTGACGAATTTTCTTATGTAAAACTGAATAGCAAAGAATTAAGCTATTTACTCAAAACAAATAAATTAGATCCGGGAAGTAAAGAATTTTTATTAAGCTTAATTCCCTATATTTCAACCTCATTAAATATGGTATGTGATGAAAATGGGATACCAGCGAATCAAAGAATTGTTTCAGAGTTGTTGTGCGTAGATGTAAGAACCATTAGACGCAACATGAATAAACTAGAAGAATCAAAATTAATACATAAGATAAGTACTCGCAACGAAACTTTTTATGTGATGAATCCGTATCTTATTCATCACAACGAAGAGTTGGATTTAGACGTTGTTGCCATCTTTGATTTGATTGGATATATTGCAGAGTTTTGTTCAGATAAAGTTATAACAAAAAACAATAAAGATAGTCAATACAAAACAAAGCTTCATACTAGAATAAAAACAGAAAAAGATATTGAAAGATACTTGGCTAATAATCTGGACATTATTGAAAGCGGTATGAAGTTACTGAAGACACAGTACGAAGTAAAAGATGGTATTATTGATATACTGGCGAGAGATAAGAACAATGTTCTGTGTATTATCGAATTAAAAGTTAAAAACAATGATCCTAGACTAACTCAACAATCAGTATACTATCCCCAGCAATTTAAAGAGGAAGTCAGAATGATCACCATATGTCCAGATTACTCTACTCAACTATGTGAATCTTTGCAGTCATTAGATGGCGTAGAAATAAAACAATACTATTATGATGAAGACAGGTTAATGATTAAAGATTTTATTCAGTAAACAACAAATAACCCCCATTTGGATTAATCCATTTGGGGGTTATTTTTTTCTGTGTGGTCTGAAGTTGTAATATTATTTTTCCCTCAGCATCCAAATTTTATACTACTGAATCACATCGTAAATAATCGGATCAACTGTTGGCATTGAAGTTTGAATCTCAAATGCAGCCTTAGTTTTAGCAATACTGTCGGTATGTTGTCCATTGCTGTGAATTATGGCAATAACGTCTCCCTTTTTAACTTGTTCACCAGTTTTCTTGCAGATTGTAATACCAACTGCATAATCAATGTTATCTGTCTTTACTTTGCGTCCTGCCCCCAATAACATTGCAGCAATTCCAATTTCCTCTGCATTGATCGAAGAAATATACCCATCATTTTCGCTTGTAATAGAGATGTGTTCCTTTGCTTGAGGGAGTAATTTGTAGTCATTAATAAAGTCCACATTCCCTCCTTGTGCAAGAACAAACTCTTTGAATTTCTCAAGCGCTTTACCTGTCGAGATCGATTCATTTAGCTCTTGATGCGCTTCTGCTTTATTAGTGTATTTTCCGCCTAAAACTGCCATATTCGAAGCAAGCTCTAAACATAACTCTGTTAACTTAGCCTCTCCCTTTCCCTTTAAAACATCAACAACCTCTTTTATTTCATTAGCATTACCGACTTCATAGCCAAGAGGCTCATTCATATTGCTAAGTATTGCTACAGTTTTTCTATTAAGGTTGTTTCCGATACTTACCATTATTTCTGCCAATTCTCTAGCATCGTTTATGTTTTTCATGAATGCACCAGCACCCACTTTAACGTCCAATACAATTGCATCTGCGCCCGAAGCAATTTTCTTACTCATAATTGAACTCGCAATCAATGGGATTGATTCAACAGTTCCAGTAGCATCTCTTAACCCATACAACTTTTTATCCGCAGGAACCAGATTAGACGTTTGCCCAACCAAAGCAATGCCTATTTCATTAACGTTATTTATAAAGTCATCGTTAGATAACTCGATCTTGAAACCGTTAATCGCTTCTAACTTGTCTAACGTTCCTCCTGTGTGACCTAATCCTCTTCCTGACATCTTTGCAACAGGAACTCCAATTGAAGCAACAAGAGGCAACACAATCAGGCTAGTTTTATCTCCTACGCCTCCCGATGAATGTTTATCAACCTTTACTCCTCGAATTGCCGAAAGGTCTACAGTGTCACCAGAAAAGGCCATAGCATGTGTTAAGTACGAAACCTCATTATTGTCCATTCCATTAAAGCAAACTGCCATCGTAAATGCCGACATCTGATAATCGGGAATTTCACCTATGACATAATTATTAATCATAAACTCTATCTCATCTTTAGATAAAGCTTGTCCATTACGCTTCTTTAATATCAAGTCCACCATTCTCATTGTTTTCACCCCTTACTTTTAAGGTTAAGCAAGTCTTTATTATGCCAAACTTCAACCATCTTTATAATCTCAAACGTCAATTCTAAAGGAGTATAGATATTAGCATAATGTAAATATTCATCTGGCGATTTATCGAATGCTTCAGTAATTTTCAAAAACTTTTCAAATTGTGGCACAACTCCATAAATCAAATAACTTTTAATTGTTGTACTACTAATCCCTGTTACAAGCGATAAAGCATTGGGTTTTGGAGATATTTCTTTTTCATTTGCACACTGGATAAGCCAATGCTTAAAACTTGATTTATGGGCGTTGTATATTTCTAACGCCCACTCTCTAAAGTTATGTGACTGGCCTTTGGCTAAGGATATCAGAATGTTTATGTTCTTTGTTGTTGTTTTATCACCTACACCGCCGGTGGAATGCTTATCCACCTTGATGCCGGCGATAGGACTCAAGTCCACTTGGTCGCCGGACATCGCCATTTCGAGTGTCAGATCGCCGGTTTCCCGCGCGTTCATTCCCTGGAAGTATACGGCCATTGCCCAGGCGGAAATCTGGTAATCCGGAATTTCGCCTTTGCTGTAACCCTGGATCAGGTAGGCGATTTCCTCACGGCTTAGCTCGCCGCCGTCTCTTTTCTTCTGAATCAGATCAACCGCACGCATTATACCTGTACCTCACGCACAAACGCACGGACAAGTCCGATGAATTTCGGCTTGGTCAGGTTTGCTACTTTTACTACCTGCTCATGTGTCAGCGGCTCCAGCTCATCGCCAATCGCCATATCGGTGATACAAGTGATACCGAGTACGCGCAGCTTGCTGTGGCTGGCAACAATTACTTCCGGCACAGTGGACATGCCGACCGCATCTCCGCCCAGGTAAGCGAGCATTTTCAGCTCAGCCGGTGTTTCATAGGTCGGGCCGCTTATGCCGGCATAGACGCCTTCCTGCAGCACAAGCGCTTCACCGTCAACACCTTTGACATCAACCGCCAGCTTTTTGGCCAGCTCAATATATTCAGGGTCATAGGCACGGGACATATCCGGGAAACGCACACCCAGCTCCGGATCATTCGGTCCGATTAGCGGGTTGTCACCGGTCATATTAAGATGGTCTGTGATCAGCATCAGGTCACCGGCTTTGAAAGCCCGGTTCATACCACCCCCGGCATTGGTAATGACCAGCGTTCCTACGCCCAGCTTAGCCATAACATACACAGGCAGCACAACTTTGCGCATTTCATAGCCTTCATAATAGTGAAAACGGCCCTGCATGATGATTACATCCTTGCCTTCCAGCTTACCGATAACGAACCGGCCGGCATGGCCTTCCACTGTGGAACGCGGGAAATGGGGAATTTCTTCGTAAGGAAGATAGACTGCGTCTTCAATCTGGTCGCCCAGATCACCAAGGCCCGAACCTAGAATCAGTCCGATGCTTGGGCTGTACTGTCCGAATTTAGACTTGATATATGCAGCCGCTTCTTTTACTTGTGTACCGTAAGCGATAGTTGTCTGTGTCATGAGATGAACCTCCCGGAATGAATAGTTTTGCCTATATATATTGTTTTTTGCACAGCAAATGCCGCTCTGAACGGCGCAGCCTACATTTTTGGAATAAACGCCAGAACCAGCTTCAAAAATTGCTCACGCACACGTTCTGCCGTCTCCATCACTTCCGCATGATTCAACGGCTGTTCCAGAATACCGGCGGCCATATTGGTAATGCAGGAGATTCCCAGCACTTCGATACCGGCATGGCGGGCCACGATTGTCTCAGATACAGTGGACATTCCTACGGCATCTGCACCCTGGCGGCGCAGCATAACGATTTCGGCCGGCGTTTCGTAGTTCGGGCCAAGCAGACCGGCATACACGCCTTCCTTGAATTCAAAATTGTGCGCTGCCGCAGCTTCCTTAGCTACTGCAATCAGACGAGGGCTGTACGCAGTCGACATATCCGGGAAACGTACGCCAAGCGCATTATCATTCGGTCCAGTCAACGGATTGCGGCCGGTCAGATTCAAATGGTCAGTAATCAGCATCAGGTCGCCCGGAGTGAAGTCTGTGTTCACACCGCCTGCGGCATTGGTAACGAGCAGGCTGGTTACGCCAAGTTCTTTCATGACACGTACCGGAAATGCAGTGGTCTCCGGGCCATAGCCTTCATACATATGGAAGCGGCCTTTCATCATGACCACCCGGCGGCCTTCGATCATGCCGATCAGCAGCTCGCCTTCATGCCCTTCCACTGTGGAGACAGGGAAATGCGGGATATCATTATAAGGAATTACGACTTCATCTGTAATAAGATCGGCCAGAATGCCGAGACCGGAGCCGAGAATCAAGCCGATTTCCGGAGCTACCGTACATTGATCTTTAATATAAGCTACTGCTTCTTGAATATGGTTTTGAGTCACTGCCATGGTTGTTGCCTCCTTGAGGTTATGCCCGGTTGATCCGGGCTGCTTCATTATTTGAGTTCTGCCAAAAAGCTTGTCCCGTACTGCGGCGCTTTCGCCCCGAAATTGTCGGCAATCGTTGCCGCAACATCAGAGAAGGTCTGGCGGATGCCGAGGCTGCCCGGCGTCTTGAATCTTGGGCTGTAAATGAGCAGCGGCACATACTCACGCGTATGGTCCGTTCCGCTGTGGATCGGGTCATTGCCGTGGTCGGCGGAAATAATCAGCAGATCATCTTCGCTTAGTGTAGACAGCAGTTCCGGCAGTGCCTCATCAAAGACCTCCAGCGCACGTCCGTATCCTTCCGGATCACGGCGGTGCCCGTACAACGAATCAAAGTCTACCAGATTGGTGAACAGGAAGCCGTCAAACGGCTTACGCAACTCGTCAATGGTGATCTGGATACCATGCTCATTGCTCTTTGTCGGGTAAGAGGCTGTAACACCTTCACCTGTGAAAATGTCGTTGATCTTACCGACAGCAATAACATCTTTGCCGATGTCTTCCAAAGCATTCATAATCGTCGGTTCCGGCGGCTTCACGGCATAGTCATGACGGTTCGGAGTGCGCTTGAAATCCCCCGGCTCGCCGACATAAGGACGGGCAATGACGCGGCCAACTGAGAATTCAGGGGCCATCGTCAGCTCGCGGGCGATTTTGCAGGCGCTGTACAGCTCTTCAAGCGGAATAATATCTTCATGCGCTGCAAGCTGGAAGACGCTGTCCGCCGACGTGTACACAATCCAGGCACCGGTTTTCATTTGCTCTTCACCGTATTCAACCAGAATTTCGGTGCCGGAAGCCGGTTTGTTGCCGATCACTTTGCGTCCGGTGGCTGCTTCGAACTTCTCAATCAGTTCGGCAGGAAAACCGTCCGGATAGACGTTAAACGGAACCTCAATCTTCAGCCCCATCAGCTCCCAATGGCCGGTCATCGTATCTTTACCTACAGATACCTCCTGCATTTTGCCGTAATATCCGGTAGGTGCATCTACAGGTTCAAGCGGCGGCAGCGGCGCAATATTCGCCAGGCCTAGTCTTTGCAGGTTCGGCAGCTTGAGGCCCGGCACTCGCTCCAGAATATGTCCCAGCGTATGGGAACCTTTATCTCCGAAACTTTCGGCATCCGGCGCTTCACCGATACCCACACTATCCAGCACAATAAATCCGATCCGTTTAAATGAGGACATTCATTCATACACTCCTTCGAAGTTTGCATTCTCTGAGGTCTTGATCCAAACAAGAAGAAACGGCTCTACCTTCTTCCGCAGGGGGTACTCCCCTGGAAAGCCCGGGGGCAATAGCCCGCTTGTTAGGTACCCGTTTTCTTGCGAAAGAACCGTCCGGCTGTACCGATGTATCCGGCCATTCTTTCAGTATGATTCCATCATAACTATCTTACTCACAAAAAGCACCTTTTTTAGCACGTTAATGTAACGGGCAACTTCCACTAAACCTGATCCAGCCCATTAACCGCAGAGCATTTACTTGGCCCGCGGATGATGGCTCTCGTAGACTTCCTTCATATTTTTGCGGGCAATTCCGCTGTACACCTGTGTAGTAGAGATGTCGGCATGGCCCAGCATCTGCTGAACCGAGCGGAGATCCGCACCGCCTTCCAACAAATGGGCGGCAAAGGAATGCCTCAAGGTATGCGGTGTAATATCCTGTTCAATATGGGCTTCACGCGCGTATTTTTTAATGATTTTCCAGAATCCCTGACGGGTCAGCCGTCCGCCGAGACTATTCAGAAACAAAGCAGGCTCCTCCTGATTCCCCCGCAGCAGCTTGTCCCGCATCCCGGCTGTATATACAGCAACGCAGTCTGCAGCAATCGTACCGATCGGTACCACCCGCTCTTTGCCAGATGCTGCACTACAGCGGGCAAATTTCATCTCCGTCTGCACGTCCTCTACATTCAGGGAGATCAGTTCAGAGACGCGGATGCCGGTTGCGTACAGCAGCTCCAGCATTGCCTTATCCCGTATGCCCTGCGGACTGGCCTCATCAGGTGCTGCCAGCAGCCGCTCAATTTCCCCAATACTCAGTATCATCGGCGGCTTCTTGCTGGGTTTGATCATTTCCATATCAAGCGTAGGGTCCTGCTCAATCAGCCTTTCCTTAAGCAAATAGTGAAAAAAGGCGCGCAGCGATACGGTGTTCCGGTTAACCGTGGCCGTTGCCCGCCCGGCACCACGTAGTCCGGCGAGATACTGAATTAGATGCGATCTTCTAATCTCCCCCGGCGATACGATCCCCCGCTCCCCGGCGAATTCCAAAAACTGCGAGACATCGCGTCCATAAGATTCCAGCGTACTCGAAGACAGGCCTTTATCAACGGACAGATATTGCATAAAAGGCTGCAAATGTGACTTCATTCTACTCACTCTCCCGTCTGCTCAGGCTGCTCTTCGCGGCTATGCAGCATTTAGGCATGTGAGTCTGACAGCCGGCCTGTAACAGCAAACCGGGTAAACTCACCTTAGCTACATTCGACAGACTTCTAGCTTTTCCCTGCTTTTTGGCCGCAGCTTCACTCGCCGTACCAGTAGTACAGCCGCAGGCGCTGCCCGGCATTCAGCCCTTCCTCGGGATGCGGGGACTCCTGAAACGCCCGGACAGCCGAGCCTTCCGGGATTTCATAATGATCTACCGGACTGATCCAGGCGCCGATCCAGTTCAGCGCATAATAAAAAAGGCAGCTCAGGGCAACCAGCAAAGTCATAAAATACAACCGGCGCACTGTTTTGGGCACAGAGATAATCATTTAAGATACCTCCTAAAAGTATAGTCACGATGAAGAGCTTTGTACAAAACAGTCAACGAAAAATATAGTTACCACTCGCGTTAACTCGTCCTAAACTGTATGCGCCGGATACTGATAGTATGTATTTCTTCTGGAAAAATCATTTAAAAAGCCCTCTCCGGCAGATACCGGGGAGAGCTTGTGCGGTAATTCCTCATCTATAAGCTTATTCGGGAGCGTTGCCGTCCGCAGCATTCTTCTCATTACAACGGTGGCAAATCCCGTGAAAATCAAGTCTATGATCAAGCACCGTAAAATTATAATCTTTCTCAAGCCGCTCTTCCAGCGGTCCCAGCCAGTCCTCGCGAATCTCGTCCATCGAGCCGCATTGCACACAGATCAGATGATGATGATGATGTTTAGCTGTATCCGTCCGCAGATCATAGCGGGCAACACCGTCTCCGAAATTAATCTTCTCCACGACATGAAGTTCGCTGAGCAGTTCCAGGGTACGATATACGGTGGCGAGACCGATCTCGGGAGCCTTCTCTTTTACAAGCATAAACACATCTTCAGCGCTTAGATGATCATCTTCATTCTCCAGCAGCACTCTTAAGGTCGCTTCCCGTTGGGGTGTAAGCTTATATCCTTGGGATTGTAGCTGTTGTTTTATCTTGTCTATCCGGGCTTCCACCTATCTCCCTCCCCCAAAGAAAATTACCG
The DNA here is from genome assembly GCF_017086365.1 of Paenibacillus tianjinensis. Taxonomy (NCBI): domain Bacteria; kingdom Bacillati; phylum Bacillota; class Bacilli; order Caryophanales; family Paenibacillaceae; genus Paenibacillus; species Paenibacillus tianjinensis. The sequence goes on from NZ_CP070969.1 coordinate 4,323,302, forward strand.
CACCGGGCACAAAACCACTTCTTACATTATAGGGGGAGTCGCTTTGAGAAGTCAAACGCTTTTAGAATAGGTTCAAGAGCAGGACACCCGGCATGTATGCACAAAAAAAGGGACCCCACCGGCGTCCGGCAGGGCCAAGTTCTATTATAAGGGGGTCATGTGACTACTATAAGCCCGGAAGCTTAAAATAGAATGAATGAAAGATAAAGGTTTGATGAAAAGGCTCATTAACAACTTGAATCCGGCAGGAACCTGCAAGATAATGGAGGCATGCCGGAATTATCGGTTGTATTTGGAGTAAAGTGGTGGTGAACTTTATCAGAACGCAGGCAATCAAAAAATCCGTTAAGGCTATACTTATGTTCTTCACCATCCTCAAAATACTGCACTACATCCTCAAAGAAGTTATATTGGGAAACGCCGCCTCGATAGGAGTAGCCGCTGGCTTTTCTGAAAGGACAGGCCTATGGGTTATCATTCTGTTGAGTTTGATACTAACAGTATGGACGCTAATCGAGCGAAACTGACTTGATTCAGGAGATACCGTAATGACACACTTCCTGGTAGCTTGACTTAACTGTAATAGACTAGATGGAATGAATCCACTTACATATTTGATTGCAGAGACAATAGTGAATTTTGCGGGAATATGTCCATCTAATTTATCCTTTTTTAAGCAACAATCTGCTTTTCCCGCAATGTAAGTGGATTGATTCCACTTAGATGTTGACTACAAGGAAAATCAGCTGATTTAGCGGGTGTATTTCCACTTAGTATCCTTATGATCGATACATAAGCAGACGATATCATTATTAAATAAATAACCTGTCAGGCTAATGGCCCGGCAGGTTATTTTTGTTCATATAGTTACGGTTTCACACACTCTGACCTATCAGCATCGGTGTCACCCATCTCATCATCTCCGGCGTTACCCAGGCCTCGAAACCGGAAATCCCCAGCACGAGCACGGCCATCCCGAGTGAGAGCAGCGTATACATGGCAAAAGGTCTGGTCACCGGCGTACGCCGCTGGCCAAGCACGCGGCTGCGGATCATCAGCAGGGAAAAGGCGATAGCCGCCGCACTGCTGACAAGCAGTACCGGAATCAGCACCAGATTGTGCGGAGCCACAGAGACAAGCGCGAACAGCATCCCGTGCCAAGAATACTCGCTGACCAGGCAGCCGACCGTAAAGCCGATCAGCACCCCTTTGAGAAAATCAAGTATTAGAATCCCCGGCAGTCCGATCACCGACAAGCCCAGAATCCAGATCAGGCCGACCCACTTCAGATTCAGCGCGGCAATGCCCCAGTAGGAATCAGGAGCGGCGGGCAGTCCCTGCTGATCCACGGTCACAAAGAAATTCCCCAGATAATCACCCAGCTCCTGCTGCTGATCAAGGGTCAGCGCACTTACTATAAGTGCCCCAAAAACGACCCCAACCAGAAATAATACCGCAACAAAAATATAAAGAGGCGTCTGTTCCTTGATCATCAGCCGCAAACTGCGCATAGGGACGTTCTCCTTTCAGGTCACATGTTACACCATATGAGGAAACGTCCCGCTCTATGACTTGTCCTTTGGATATGTGAGACGTTCAGGCCCCAAGTGCCCGTTATCTCTCGGTGCTCTTCACTTTACCGTAAGTCCCGCCGCCTCCGGAGGTCAGCTCAAGCCGGCCCGTACGCGCCAGAACGATCTGTGCCGCTAATTGGGATCCCGCGATTTGAGCAAGCTCCGGCTCGCCGGCACGGTGCAGGATATTCATCTCGGTGCCAAAAGCCGCCAGCAGCGCGTTCATTTTGGCCTTGCCCAGACCCGGGATAAACTCGAGCGGAACCTGGTAGTGATAAGGCGGTCGATGTGCCGGAACAACCGGATGCTCACGGTCGGCGATATGCAATATCCGGTCAAACACCCCTTGCACCAGCTTAGGGCTGCCGCAATAAGGGCAGCGTTCCGAGGTGGCATACGTCTCGTCGATAATGCTGCCGCATCCGGCGCAGTAGCTCCGGTGATACTTGCCAAGCCGCGGATTCAGGCCGAAATTGGCACTGACCCTCCGGCCCTCACGGCGCTCCAGCGCAAGGCGCAGCTCGCTGAACGAAGGCTTGGCAAGTTCAATGACATTGTACTCACGGCCGATTTTGCCGAGGGAATGCGCGTCGGAATTGGTCAGGAAGGTATAGCTGTCCAGCTCGGAAATATATCCCGCCATTTCCGAATCCGCGCTGAGGCCAAGCTCAACCGCTGCAATCCGTTCCAGATCAAACAGCTCCGCCATCCGCTCCGCCGCACAGCCATACAGCCCTTTATGCGGCGTGAAAATGTGCGCGGGAATCAGTATTCCTCCCCGTCCGCAGATCTCATTCTGCAGGTCTCTGGAAGAGGCATACAGCCGCTGCGAGCTGAGGTTGATGTTACGCATATACCGGCTCATCCAGCCGCTGAAATCCTCCATGGCCGCAAGGTCCGGCAGGAAAGCCAGTACATGACATTCCTTACGGCCGGGCTCGCGGATTTCGATTTCGCTCCCCAGCAGAAGTGTTGTTCCCCGGTAAGCAATCCCCCCGCCTTCTGCCGTAGTCATCTCACCGGACTCAAGAGCATCGCGGATATCCTGCAGCACGCCCGGCGAATGGCTGTCAATGATGCCGATCAGCTCTATCCCCTTGCGCTCCGCCGCTTCTATGGCGATGTTCGCGAAGGTGAGATTACGGCTGCCGCTGATTTTGACTGCCTGTCCGGAAGAGGTCCGGCCAATATGAACATGGAGATCGCAGTAATAGCTGCGCAGCTTCGGTTCTAGTGCCATTGACCTGTCAGCGTGTAGAGATGCCATGCGTACACTGCCATCATGGTTTTGGCATCGGCAATCCGCCCGTCCGCAATATACGCGTACGCTTCCTCCAGTGTCAGCTCAGAGACCTCTAAGAATTCATCCTCATCCAGCGCCATATCCCCCGGCTGGGCATTGTCCGTTACATACAGATGGATGATTTCATCCGCAAAGCCGGGTGAGGTATAAAAGGATTTCAGCAGCTTCAGCTCCCCGCTGTGAAAGCCAGTTTCCTCCTGAAGCTCACGTCCTGCGGCTGCCAGCGGGTCCTCGCCTTTATCCAGCTTACCTGCAGGAATCTCTACCTCCGTGCGGTGCATCGGCTGGCGGTACTGCTCTACCACCAGCATTTTATTGTTGTTCAGTGCCAGTACCGCGACAGCACCAGGATGCTTCACCACCTCACGGGTAGCGGTATTGCCGTCCGGCAGCTTCACGGTATCTACCTGAAGGGTAATGATTTTGCCTTCAAAAATCGGCTGCGTGGACAATGTCTCTTCGTCTAAGGCCGGGTTACGATTCAATTCCTCTTTTTTCATAGTTTCATGGTCTCCTTTAACTGGGTTCTGCATAAGGTGTATTATAGCAAACTTAAGGGGAAAGAAGGAATGCAGGCATGAAGGACATTCTTATCCGTACAAGCACATCAGCAGTTACAATCGCAGGCAAGCCCGAGCAGATTAAAGCGGTCATTGCAGGCTGGACGGAAAAGTACGGACGTGATATGCCCCTGGCCTACGTTCTCCAGCTGCAAGCAGCGTCCCGGATCTATCCACCCAGAGCCGGCTGAATAATACACCTTCACGCCTTCACCCGCCGGCTAAACATAAGGAGCTGTTCCCGGGCATTCCCGGAAACAGCTCCTTCATTTCATTTATTAAGCTTTAACGCTTTCTTTTACGATTGCTACAACCAGTTCAGCTGTCTTGACGATATCCTCAGCTTTGATCCGTTCCTTGGTCGTATGAATATGCTCATAACCGATTGCCAGATTCACCGTTGGAACTTTCAGGCCGTTGAATACGTTAGCGTCGCTTCCACCGCCCGAAGGGAACAGGCGGGTCTTCAACCCCAGTGAAGTAATCGCCTGGTCAGCAAGCTGAACTACAGGGTCATGTTCATTGAAGCTGAACGCGGGATAGATAATCTCACTGCGGAACTCGCACTCTGCACCATATTCCCGCACTGTAGTTTCCAACGCTTCACGCATGGAAGCGATCTGCAGCTCGACCTTCTCCTGCACAATACTGCGCGCTTCCGCGTCCAGCTGTACATGGTCGCAGACAACATTCGTCGGACCGCCGCCTGCGAACTTACCGATGTTAGCGGTTGTTTCTTTATCGATGCGTCCCAGCTTCATCGCTGAAATAGCCTTACTGGCAACCTGGATGGCGCTGATGCCGTCCTCAGGGTTAACACCTGCATGCGCGGATTTCCCGAAAATCTGCATCGTTATTCTCGCCTGTGCCGGTGCGGCTACAGCAATCCCTCCAACTTCACCGTTGGAATCAAGGGCGAAGCCCATATCCGCATCCAGATGGCTCGGGTCCATCGCCCGTGCGCCCAGCAGTCCGGATTCTTCACCCGCTGTAATCACGAACTGAATCTGCCCGTGTGGAATCTTCTGTTCTTGAATAACGCGGATCGCTTCGAACAAGGCAGCAAGTCCCGCTTTGTCATCGGAGCCGAGGATTGTAGAACCGTCGCTGGTAATCCAGCCGTCTTCCCCGAGAATCGGTTTGATATTTTGTCCCGGAACCACTGTATCCATATGACAGGTGAACAGCAGTTTAGGTCCTGCCGCACCGCTGTCAGCCGCCCAGGTTACGAACAGATTGCCCGCTCCATGTCCGGTACGCTCCTGGGAGTCATCTTCGATGGCTGTTAAACCAAGAGCGCTGAATTTTGCTTTTAGCACATCGGCTATCTGCCGTTCATTTCCGGTTTCGCTGTTCACACGGACAAGCTCCATGAACTCCTGAATCAATCGGTCTTGTACTATCACTTAGGCTTCCCTCTCTTTCACAGATACGTTACAATAGTGGTAATGCTTATTTTCATGTACGCTTTTAACTTAAACTAATCCCAAAGGAGTCACTCATGAATCGTCAAAAATGGTTCCGCGTCGTCATTTATGTCATGCTGATCGCCATGGTCGCCTCAACCGTGCTGCTGGTAATCGAGCCCTTTATGGCCGGTTAACGGACAAGCCTTGAAACCTTAATAACAGCGTCCGGTATTTTCCGGGCGCTGTTTGTTATGCAAGCAGCTGCCGCTTAATCCGCCGGAACCGGGCGGCCCTCTGCTCGAACCGCTTCATAAGGAAAATGGTGCAGAAAATAAGGAATCAATGCCTCCGCCACCTGCTCCAGTTCAAAGGAGCGCCCGGTGCATTCCTCCAGTGACGTGATGCCATAACTCGAAATGCCGCAAGGAATAATCCCCTGAAATCCGCGCTGTCCGATTCCCTCCGAGATATTGAAGGCGAACCCGTGGCTGGTGATAAAGCCTCTGCGTGATCTGCTTTTGTTGAACTTGACACCAATCGCGCAGATTTTCTCATCCCCGACCCACACACCGGTATACTCCGGCTTGCGTGTTCCTTCAATCCCCTGGGCTGCCAAATAATCAATGATAACAGACTCCAGGCGGCGCAGATATCCGCGTAAATCCACCTTGCCCTCTTCCCCTAGCTTAAGCAGCGGATAGCCGACAAGCTGGCCCGGCCCATGATATGTAATGTCTCCTCCGCGGTCGATTTCAAACAAGGCAATACCTTGCTGCTCCAGCTGTTCCTTGCTTAAGAGCAGATGCTCCGGATGATTCTGTGAACCGATGGTGTAGGTAGGCGGATGCTGCAAAAGAATCAGCTGTTCATTAGCCTCTCCGGCATCGATCGCCAGTACGGATTTCTTTTGCAGCTCCCAGGCCGCGCCATACTCCATCAGGGGGTGATATGAAAGCTCCAGCTTACCAAGTTCCGGTTGATTCATCATTTCAGCTCCCCGCTTGGATATCAGTCTTCCGATTTAGGATTCATATATAACCTAATACAGTTTTGTATCGGGCGTATAGCTTTCCAGATTATCTTTTACACGCTGCAGGAAACGGCCGCAAATAACACCATCCAGAATCCGGTGATCCAGGGACAGACAGATGTTCGCCATAGAGCGCACGGCAATCATGTCATTGATCACAACAGGTCTTTTGACAATGGATTCGAATGTCAGAATCGCCGCCTGCGGGTAGTTGATGATCGGGTAGGACAGAATAGAACCGAAGGAACCGGTGTTGTTCACTGTAAAGGTACCGCCCTGCATATCATCCAGGCGCAGCTTGCCCTCGCGGGTCTTCTGGGCCAGTTCATCGATCTCGCGGGCCAGCCCGGCGATATTCTTCTGGTCAGCCTTTTTGATCACCGGCGTCATGACGGAATCCTCGGTACCGACAGCAAGCGCGATATTGATATCACGTTTAACGATGATTTTATCTACGGCCCAAACCGAGTTCATAATCGGGTAATCCTTGATCGCACTAACCACAGCCTTCATCATAAAGGCGAGATAAGTCAGATTGATCCCTTCCTTGCGTTTGAACTCATCCTTGATTTTGTTGCGCAGCACGACCAGATTGGTCACATCCACCTCAATCATCGTCCAGGCATGCGGAATTTCCGATACACTCTGGCGCATTCTTGTCGCGATTGTGTTGCGGATCGGTGTAACGTCGATCAGATACTCCGAGCTGCTGCCAAGTCCGCCTTCCACCTCAATCGTTGGAATACGCGGGGACTCGCTCAGGTGAAGACCGGAATGACGGACCGGCTCCAGCTTATTCTGCACCTCGGCCTGAATGGCCTGCAGCGCAGGCTGCTGGGAGGCTTCAGGCACAGTCCGGGCTTCCGGCGCCGCAGCCGGTTGTGCGGACGTTCCTTGAACGGCAGCAGCGCCGCCGTTCTCCAGGAACATCAGCACATCCTTGCGTGTGATGCGTCCGCCGAGTCCGGTGCCCGGCACGGCACCTAGGTCTATGCGGTGCTCAGCGGCAAGCGTCTGCACCGCCGGCGAGTAGCGGGAGCGCATCGGCGCGTCCGCTGCTGAAGGAGCCAGCGCAGCCGGTCTGCCCGGTGCGGCAGGCGTGCTCGGGGCAGATGCTGCTGAAGCCGCCTGCGGTGCAGCAGAAGCCGCCGGTGCGGAGCTTCCGGCAGGCGCAGCAACGGCGATGCGGGCGATGATCTCGCCCACGCTGACCGTCTGGCCTTCCTCGGCCAGCAGCTCTACCAGCGTACCTTCCACGGTGGAAGGGAGCTCGGCATTCACTTTATCGGTAATGAGGTCACAGAGCGGTTCATATTGCTCTACCAGATCCCCCGGCTTCTTCAGCCACTTGCCAATCGTAGCTGACACCAGCGATTCCGCAAGCTGCGGCATAATCACATCGGTCAGCTTTGTATTGTCAGACATGTTGTCACTCCTTCAATTGATATTAGTACTGTGCCAGCCGGAGCATTTCCGCCTTCACTTTATCCTTGCTCAGCATGAAGAACTTCTCCATCGGCGGGCTAATCGGCATCGCCGGCACATCAGGGCCGCACAGCCGGAAGATCGGCGCGTCCAGCTCGAACAGGCAGTGTTCAGCGATAATCGCTGCCACCTCTCCGCCGATGCCCCCGGTTTTGTTGTCCTCGTGGACAATCAGCACCTTGCCGGTCTGGCGGGCCGCCGCAATAATCGCGTCACGGTCAAGCGGCTGCAGGGTGCGCAGATCAAGAATATGCGCGGTAATCCCTTCCTCGCGCTCCAGTTCCTCTGCTGCCTGCATCGCAAAATGCAGCGGCAGACTGTACCCGATAACCGTGATATCACTGCCTTCACGCAGCAGGTTCGCTTCGCCGATCGGCACGGTGTAATCACCTTCAGGCACATCTTCCTTAATCAGCTTGTAGCATTTCTTATTCTCAAAAAACAGCACCGGATCAGGGTCCCGTACTGCTGATTTCAGCAGCCCCTTGGCATCGGCTGCCGAATAAGGCGCAACAATCTTCAGTCCGGGCGTACCGAAGAAGATTGATTCCGGGCACTGGGAATGGTACAGTCCGCCGAAGATCCCTCCGCCGATCGGCGCACGGATCACAATCGGACAGCTCCAGTCGTTATTGGAACGGTAGCGGATTTTGGCCGCTTCACTGATAATCTGGTTGGTGGCCGGGAGCATAAAGTCAGAGTACTGCATTTCCGCAATCGGCTTCATGCCGTACATTGCTGCCCCGATGGCAACACCTGCAATCGCCGATTCGGCCAGCGGTGTATCCATTACACGCTCTTCCCCGAATTGCTCCTGCAATCCCTTAGTGGTGGTGAACACACCGCCCTTAAGGCCAACATCCTCGCCGAGCACAAATACCGAATCATCGCGTTCCATTTCTTCCTTCATCGCCAAACGGATGGCATCGATATATTCCATCATCGCCATGAGTTATGCTCCTCCTTTGAGGCCGGAATCATCGTACACATGCAGCAGCGTGTCTTCCGGTTTCGGAAACGGTGCATTTTCCGCGTATGCGATAGCCTCTTTAAGTTCCAAATTATATTCAGCGGCAAGATCACGCTCCTGCTCGTCACTCCACAGTCCTAGTCCGGTCAGATAGGTGCGGAATGCGGCAATGCCGTCTTTTTTCCAGTTCTCGTCGACCTCTTCCTTGGTCCGGTAAGCCAGATCATTATCAGAGGTGGAATGCGGCGACAAACGGTACATCATCGCTTCAATCAGTGTCGGCCCTTCCCCGGCAATCGCGCGCTCCCGCGCCTCCTTAACCACGCGGTACACTTCAAGCGGATCATTACCGTCAACGCGCACGCCCGGGAAGCCGTAGCCCAGCGCACGGTCACTGATTTTGCCGCCAAGCTGCTTGTGGACCGGAACAGAAATGGCATACTGGTTGTTCTGGCAAAAAATAATGACCGGCAGCTTATTCACACCCGCAAAATTGCAGGCTTCATGGAAATCCCCCTGGTTGCTGGAGCCTTCTCCGAAGGTGACAAAGGACACGAATTTCTTCTTCTTCATCTTAGCTGCCAGAGCGAAGCCAACCGCATGCGGAACCTGGGTTGTCACAGGACTTGAGCCCGTCACGATGCGCAGGCGCTTGCTGCCGAAATGGCCCGGCATCTGCCGGCCGCCGCTGTTGGGGTCCTCCGCCTTAGCGAATACGGACAGCATCAGCTCACGCGTAGTCATGCCCACCGACAATACAAAAGCGTAATCGCGGTAATACGGTAAAAAATAATCATTCTGCCGGTCCAGCGCAAACGCTGCTGCAACCTGCGCCGCCTCCTGGCCGATACCGGAGACATGAAAGTTAATCTTGCCGGCACGCTGCAGCAGCAAACTGCGCTCATCGTATTTGCGCCCGAGCTGCATATATCTGTACATATCAATGACCTGGCCGTCTGTGAGTCCAAGCTGTGAATGTCTGTTAACCGTTCCTACAGTAGTACCTTGGGATTCCATACAGAGGTACCTCCTAAATATTTTGATAGCTATACTGCCTGCTGCTTCGTACAACTCCATCTATTATGCCCTGATCTTATAACCAGGTACTAAACCTAACTCAAGATCATTATAAGCCCTTTACAGTCAAAAAGAAAAGAGAGGAAAAGCCGGAATAGCGCTATTTTACGGTCATCAGACGTAATTAGCTCTCTTTCGGCTTCCTTTTATTACCCGCATCGTTTCCTAGAATCCTATTGCTCTGCCATCCACAGCCAGCATTGCTTCTCCAATAATCTCGGACAAGGTCGGATGGGCATGGATCGCTTCCCCGATCTCCCAAGGTGTGGCATCCAGCAGCTGCGCCAGCGCAGCTTCCCCGATCAGGTCGGTCACATGAGGACCGATCATCTGCACCCCAAGAATATCCCCGCTGGTGCGGTCAGCTACAACCTTGACGAAACCCTCCTTCATCCCATACACAATCGCCTTACCGATGGCCGAGAACGGGAATTTCCCGGTGACCACATCATGACCCAGGCTCTGGGCTTCCTTCTCTGTATAACCGACACTGGCTACTTCCGGCCTAGTATAGACACAGCGAGGGACAAGGTGGGCATGATACGGATGAAGCTTCTCCCCGGCCAGATGATTGACGGCACGAATACCTTCATGGCTCGCGGCATGGGCCAGCTGCAATCCCCCGATACAGTCGCCGATCGCATAGATATGGGGCTCGCCTGTCTGCATGTTGTCATTGACCTCGATAACCCCTTTATCAAAGCGGATATCGGTATTTTCCAGCCCGATATTCTCAACATTGGCTACTCTGCCTACAGAGACCAGCAGCTTTCCGGCGGACAGGGTCTGGCTCTGCTCCCCTTTGCGGGCTTCGATGGTAATACCGTCCTCCGTCACCACGCAGGTCTCCGCATCGACAGTGGTTCCGGTCAGAACCTTCACTCCGCGTTTTTTGAGCAGGCGCATGAGCTCCCTGGCAATCTCCGCATCCTCCAGCGGCAGCAGCTGGTCTGCTGCTTCCACAACCGTAACCTGGACACCAAAATCCGCCAGCATTGAAGCCCATTCCACTCCGATCACTCCGCCGCCTACGATAATGATCGAAGAAGGCAGCTCTTCCAGCGTCAGCGCTTCCTCACTGCTGAGAATAACTTGGCCGTCCGGCTTTAGGCCGGGCAGTACACGCGGACGGGAGCCCGTCGCGATAATCAGATGGGTAGAGACCACCGTCTCCATTTCGCCATCCTCCAGCTCCACTGCCACCGCACCGCTACGCGGAGAGAAGATCGAAGGGCCGATAATCCGTCCCTTGCCCTTCAGCACCTGAATTTTATTTTTGCGCATCAGAAACTGTACGCCCTGGTGCAGCTGCTCGACAACAGCTTCCTTGCGGCTCTGTACTTTCGGAAATACCAGCTTTACCCCGGAAGTTTCGATGCCGTAGCTCTCGCTCTCTTGTATTTCAGCATATACCTCTGCACTGCGCAGCAGCGACTTGCTCGGAATGCAGCCGCGGTGCAGGCAGGTTCCGCCCAGTTTGTCCATTTCGATGACGACGACAGACTTGCCCAGCTGGGCCGCGCGGATCGCTGCCACATAACCGCCGGTTCCTCCGCCCAGAATAGCCACGTCACAGGAAATTGTCATTATATGTATCCTCCAGTCATTACTCATAAGTTCTGCATAACTCCCTACATTGTACTCCCTTTTAAGCCTAATACAAAACTTATAAACGTCATGTAAACATGGACTTTTACCGGTTGAAGCGTTATCATATGGGTGAATCCAAAGGCCTGCAAGGGAGATGAATCCTAAATGAAACTGCTCATTTCACGCTTCATTGCTATTCTCATTCTCGTTCTTCCGGGTCTGATGGCGATGAAGGGCTTCCTGATGATGAAGGATGATATTTTCAACTACGTCTCCATGCACGGCGATGATACTGTAACCCCCGTATTCGCCTGGCTGCATTTTGGCGGCGGACTGCTTCTGTTCCTGGCAGGAATGAGCTTCCTCGGCGGCTGGATTCTGACCAGAGACCGCAAGAAGAACTACGTGGGACCCCGATTCCGGGAAAAGCAAAAAGCCCAGCAGCCGGCCTCACCGGATACAATGGTTTAAACATACCGCATTCTAAGGTTCCACACTATCCCCTTTAGTTTAGTCTTCAATTTCGATCTTATATAAATACAAAAGGCAGCTCCGGCAAACCCGGAACTGCTTTTTGTATTGCTTTATTCCGCCCTTGAAGCTGCTGAAGCCCCCCGCACCAGCTCACTGTACAGTCCGCCCTGCCGCAACAGCTCCTCATGGGAACCCTGCTGCTGCAACCGTCCGTTCTTGAGCACCAGAATGCGGTCTGCAGCGCGGATCGTACCCAGCCTGTGGGCAATGACAAAGCTGGTCCGGCCCTTCATCAGCGCCTGCAGACCCTCCTGAATCTTGATTTCGGTCACGGTATCAATGCTGCTTGTTGCTTCGTCCAGCACGAGCATCGACGGGTTAGCCAGAATCGCCCGCGAAATCGCCAGCAGCTGCTTCTGCCCCTGGCTGATCCCGTTTCCATCCACCGACAGCATCCGGTCATACCCGCCGCGCATCCGCATAATAAAAGCATGGGCACCAGCAAGCTTCGCCGCCTGCTCCACTTCCTCATCCGTAGCCCCCAGCCTGCCGTAGCGGATGTTGTCGCGGATCGTCCCCTTGAACAGAAAGGAATCCTGCAGCACAAAAGCCATATGGCTGCGCAGACTTTCCCGCCGGATGGAGGACAAGTCCTGGCCGTCGAGGGTAATGCTGCCTTTGTCCGGATCATAAAAACGCGACAGCAGCCCGATCAGCGTTGTTTTACCTGCACCCGTAGGCCCGACCAGTGCGATCATCTCACCAGGCTTCGCTTCAAAGCTGATATCCTGCAGAATATCAGCCCCTTCGTCATAGGAGAAGGATACCCCCGAAAACTTCACCGCACCTTCCACATGCTCCAGCAGATGTGCAGCGCCTTCATCCCTCGCTTCCTTCTCCTCGTCCATCACTTCGAACACCCGCTCCGCTCCGGCAATCGCCGACAAAAGGGTGTTCCACTGATTAGCCAAGTCATTCAGCGGCCGCGTGAACTGGCGTGTATATTCCACAAAAGCGATAATCACTCCGACAGTGACCAGGCCGCGGATGGCCAGCAGACCGCCGACCCCTGCAACGATAGCAAAGCTAAGATTGTTAAGCCCGTTCATCAATTTGGGAATAAAGCCGGAAATCGACTGTGCCCAGTACCCGGACAGCATAATACGCCCGTTCCGCTCGCGGAAACCGTTGATTACCCGTTCCTCCTGGGAGAAGGCCTTTATAATCCGCTGGCCGGATAAGGTCTCCTCAATGAATCCGTTAAGCTCGCCCAGATTGCGCTGGCGCTCCTTAAATAGCGGGCCTGTACGCCGCGTAATCCAGCGCATGCCAAATGTCATCAGCGGCACGACAATGAACGTCAGCAGAGTGAGCAGCGGACTCAGCCACAGCATCACTCCAACCGTCCCCAGTAAGGTCAAGACACTCGAGAAAATTTGGATTGCCGAGCTGTTAAGCGTCGAGCTGATATTCTCGATATCATTCGTCAGGCGGCTCATAATCTCACCCTGCTGCCTGCGGTTAAAGAAGGAGATCGGCAGACGGTGTAAATGTGCGAACAGATCCGTACGGATCCGGTATACCGTCTCCTGGGCAATTTCGATCATCCAGATATTCTGCAGCCACGACGTAAGAGAATTTAACACATAGACCGAGGCCAGCGTGATCAAAAAAACGATCCAGGTGCTGCCCCCGTCTCCCTCCAGGTAATGATCCACCGCTCTGCTGATCAGATAAGGCCCCAGCAGGGCAAGCCCGGAGCTGAGCAGCACCATTACCAGCACCAGGATCAGCTTTGCCTTGCGTGCAGCCAGATAAGCCCAGATCCGTTTCAGTGTAGCTGATGAATTTTTCGCCCTGGCTTTCGGCTTCCGTCCGGCGGGGGATCCGAAGCTCTTCCCCTCACCCAGCCCCAGTTCCAGCTTCGGATGGCGGAATGGCTCAAGTAGTGCTTTGAACATGCTGCGCCGCCTCCTCATTCTGTGATTCATTAATTTTGCGGTAAAGGGCTGAATCCTTCATCAGCTCCCCGTGTGTTCCCCCGGCGATCAGCCTGCCCTCATCAAGCAGCAGAATCAAATCAGCAGAGACAGTAGAGCTAATCTTCTGGGTAATGAGGAAGGTGGTGCAGGACATTTTTTTGAGTTCTTTCAGCAGCAGCCCCTCGGTTACCGCATCAAGGGCACTGGTGCTGTCATCCAGAATCAGAATTGCCGGCTTCCTTACGAGTGCCCTGGCAATGGTCATCCGCTGTTTCTGGCCTCCGGACAGATTGACCCCGCGCTGGCCCAGCATCGTCTCATAGCCTTGAGGCAGACCAGTGATCGTCTCGTGGATCTGGGCTGCCGCAGCCGCCTGTTCAATCTCCTCTGCCGTAGCATGCTCATTTCCCCAGGCAATATTTTCACGCACCGAACCGGAGAACAGCATGATCTCCTGCGGAACATAACCAATAGACCTGCGCAGCCTGCTAACCTCCATCTCAGAGCTGTTCTCTCCATCAATCCTGATGATCCCGCTGTCAGGCTCGTATAGACGGGGAATCAGGCTTACCAGCGATGACTTTCCGGAGCCGGTTGCACCCATGATGGCTACACGCTCACCAGGCTGAACCGCAAATGAGATTTGCTCCAGCACAGCTATATCGCTTCCCGGGTAACTGAAGCTTACATCAATGAATTCCACTCTGCCTTCGATGGATGCCTCTTCATGGGTTTGTTTCACCAGATTTTCCCCTGCCGCATGTGACCCGCTTACCTGTACATCTGCCGATCCGATTTCTCCCCGGCCCTCAGGCGAAGACATTACTTCTGAAATACGCTGCTCCGAAGCAACAGCCCGGGAGAAAGTCGCCATAATCCAGGAAAGGGCCGACATCGCCCCAATGGTACGCAAGGAGTAGTTAATAACCGCGACAGTCTCCCCCAGTGTAGCTTGCCCGGCAGAAATTTCGATTCTCCCAAACCACAGCACAGCTACAATTCCCGCGTTGACAATCAGCATAATGAGCGGTCCCATCGTTTCGGTTAACCTTAACGCAGCAACAGTGGATTTCATCAGACTCCCGCTGTACGAAGCAAAGCGGCCGATCTCATGACCCATACGCACAAATACCCGGATGAGCCGGATACCAGTAAGATTCTCCTGAATGACACCGTTTACACCGTCAACTCTGCTCTGCACAATCTTGAACAAGGCCGAAGACCTGCGCATCACCCAAGTCAGGACCACAATCAGCAGCGGCAGCGTGACGGCCAGCAACAGGCCCAGCTTCACATGCACGACCAGCGCCATGATTACACTGCCCAGCACAACCAGCGGTACACGGGTCATAAAACGCAGTGCCATAAATACCGTATCCTGCAGCTGCGTTACATCCCCGGTCAGCCGCGTGATCAGCGAAGAAGTCTGAAAACGGCTGAACACTTCATAAGTGAAGGACTGCACCTTTTCGTACAGCTTATCCCTAAGATCATAAGCAAAGCCCTGGCTGGCATGGGAGGCAAAAAATGAACTCAAAATGCCTGCCGCAAACGCTATTACAGCGCTAAAGGTAAGCACTCCGCCCCACAGCCAGACCACTGTCATATCCTTTTCCCTGATTCCGTTATCGATAATCTTCGCGATCAGCAAGGGCTGTGAAAGCTCCACTGCCAGCTCAATTCCCATCATTACCAGTGCGGCAATAGCAGCTACCCTGTATTTTTTGAGATATAAGAAAATTAGGTTCATCGGCGTTATCCTCTTGTTCTATTCGTAAAGTGCATCCCGCAAACGGGTAGACATTGCTGAGCCTTGTCCGCTCTTCAAAATAACCCTTCGCAGTGCCTTGTTGCTGCGTTGTAGTTCTGCCAGCTCGTCCATCATTTCCGACATTAGGCTTTGCGCCTCTGCAGACAGCCCCCCGTTTTCCATCACCCCAGCCAGTCTTTCTTGGAACTGCTCCAATTTATCCGTCACCTGCCATACTTCCTTCCTAATAAAAGTTCTCCAGCTGAAAACACAAGTGCGTACATTATAACACATCTACAGAAATGATCTTTACCTCAAGTGCCCCCGCAGACTGAAAGTTTAGGGGTTCAACATGTTTTCACTGGCTAGCTCGGCTGCTCATATGATACTCTAATAAAGTCGCATTTTTAGGAATACTATACTTCAGGTTATAGAGCGAAAGGACAGATGGACGTGGCACAGTTGTTTTTCAAGTATGGGGCAATGAACAGCGGTAAATCCATTGAGATTCTCAAGGTAGCCCATAATTACGAGGAGCAGGGCAAGTCGGTGCTCATTTTCACTCCATCCCTGGACGATCGGGACGAGGTCGGGTATATTTCCTCCCGCATCGGACTGCGCAAGCAGGCCATACCTGTCGACGAGAATACAGATATTTTCAGCATTGTAAGCCGTAATCTGCCGAAGCCCCACTGCGTGCTGATTGATGAATGCCAGTTCCTCAGCAAAGACTGCATCCTCCAGCTTGTGCGGATCGTGGATGAATTGAACATTCCGGTCATGGCCTTCGGCCTGAAAAATGATTTCCAGAACAATCTTTTCGAAGGCAGCAAGTATATGCTGATTTACGCCGATAAAATTGAAGAGATGAAGACCATCTGCTGGTTCTGCGAACGGAAAGCCACGATGGCGCTGCGGGTTGAGAACGGCAAGCCCGTCTACAGCGGCAAACAAATCCAAATCGGCGGCAATGAAGCTTATTACCCGGTCTGCCGCAAATGTCACAAGAATCCTCCTTTGTAAAAACGCAAAAAGCATTCCGGTACCGCTCTTTTTACGGCCGGAATGCTTTTTTTTTGACGCAAATCTTAGGATTGAATGACCTTGAGTGCCTCATATTCATCTTCTTTGCTTACGAACAGCTCATGTCTAGACGCCATATTTCCGCCATAGTGGTTACGGCTTGATATGACACGCATGCCTCCGTTAATTTTAGAACGGTGCCGGATACCTGCAGCACTAAGCCGGTTCTTGATTAGGAAATATTGCCGCTGGTCAAAAGTCGTAAACAACAGTGTTCTTTCCTGCGGTAAAAAGAAATGCAGTATGCTTTTGGCTAAGCTCATACGCTTCTCCTCCTGTAATTCACCGCTTATTGTCCCGCCGGTCACGCCTGCTTCAAATAACGCTCCTGCAATACATTCATATGATGCCGTTCATGTCCGATGATCACGCAGGCCTGGGCTCTGACTGTCATAGGTACCGAGAAGAACTGGCCAGCCTTGGTCCACGAATCAGCCGGCAGGCTTTCCAGAAGTGCAAGTGTAGACTCACGCACGATCCGGTAATGAAGCAGCATTTCCTTTAAGCTGAACCGGTCGAAATCCCCTGCCGCTACATAATCATTCTCCTCATATCCGGGCAGCGGCGCCTGCTCACCTCTGGCAAAACACAGCAGGCGGTAGGACATGATCCTGTCGTTATCCGTCAAATGGCCAATCATCTGCTTGATGCTCCACTTTCCCGGGGCGTACCTGTAGCTTCCCTGCTCTTCGGTGAGACCCTCCAGCAGCGCAAAGATTTCTTTTGACTGCTCGCGGAGAATAGTTGCCAAATCTCCCTCAGATGGTACTAAAGAGATGTACGCTGTCTGATACTCCAAATATTCGCTTTTTTCCGGACGCTGATTCATATAAACGGCCCCTTCCACTCCCAATTTTATGAAAAACTAGTCCAAGAGCATAAAATGTTATTGTTGTATTTTAGTATATTATGTATAATCTTTGCAAGATTAAGGAAAAGTTAATCTATTCATCGGGAGTGTAGGCATGCTGGATTTTGTTTTATTCATTTTGTTTTCGGTACTTGAAAGTACCGCGTTATTTTATCTGGCATTCAAGATATTCAAGATTGACCTCTATCCGAAAGAAATTGTTTTTGCAGGTCTAATTATGGCCTTCTTCTCCTATGAAGTACGAATTGAGAGTGGCATGGCAGAAATCGATGTTTTTACCCAGTACCTGCTAGTCTTTTGTTTTATATGGATGCTGTTTCGGATTCATGTTTTTTATGCCGCTATCATGACAGGTATGGTCTACCAGTTCTATATGCTTATCCAATCTTTATTATATTTATTGATGAAACCTATAGGTGTCATCGGCTTAGAGTTCCACTCAGTGACGATAGGAGTATATTTAATGCAAACCCTGTCTGCCTTGACAGCCTTCAGTATAGGACGCTTTATCGGGAAAAGAAGAAAAGGATTTGATTTTATCCCGGACAAGCCTGAAGTGAAATTAGCTATTAACTGTCATAAAAAGATTCTTTTTGCATTAAGCCTCCCTTCTATTCTTATAATCTTCTTAATGATATATCTTTCTGAGAATTTCTCGCAGTTTTTCATTATCATTCCTATTTGTTATGCTGTACTCTTATTCGGATATTTGAATTTCTCATTCAAAACGAACCGCGGTGATGACTTCTGAACAGCCTTGCTATAAAAATTTCAGTCGCCCTGAAGCGGGCCAATCCAGAGGAAACCTGCTCTGTAGAAATCATGCAATATGCCCTGAACATCATCCTAAATACCCTGCTAACCATCACAGCTTCCCTTGCCCTTGGCTGGCTGTTTAATAATTTCACTCAAACATTAATCTTTTACTTCTGTTTTTCTGTACTGCGTCTATGTTCAGGAGGCTTTCATCTTAAAACAGCAGCAGCCTGCAACGTTGTTACCACTTTAATTTGTGTAGCCCCCCCCTTATTAATAAATATCACTGGGACCTCGCTTTGGATAATAAATGCTTTATCCTTTTTCATTATGCTTTTATTTGCCCCCAACCCGGATAAAAATGCACAAATTCCGTTCAGATATTATCCAGGGTTGAAGCTGGCTTCCATAGTATTGGTAGGGTTGAACTTTTTTATTGGCTCGTCTGTCATTGGATTGGCTTATCTCGTGCAATCCTTAACAGTAATTCCATGGAAAGGGAGGTTAAAAGTATGAAATCATTCATTGCTAAGCAAACTTCTTCAATGCTTGAAGCATCCGCCCGATTCTTCGCTACTGTTATGAAGATTGGTCTGCACAGCCCGGAAGCACCTAAAGAATTGCGTAAGTAATCAAACAAGGATGGGGAAAACATGCGTGTCTTACAAAACGACGGCTCCTCCCTGGATATTAGGGAAGAAGATATATTGTATTTCTCAAGTTTTAAGAATGCAATATTCGTCCATACGAAAGAAGGCGAGTTTGTTCTCCCCACTACTCTTTCCGATCTGTTGATTGCTTACAAGGGTAAAGGATTCGAACGCCTTGACCGTAACAATGTTGTCAGTCTTGACAACGTTGACAAGTATGACGCCGAGCGGAAAATCGTTCATTTTACCCAAGCCGAACAATTTGCGACCGTCTCGGAGTCCAACGAACCGCGCATCAAAAGGTTTCTGGCTTCCCGTATAAAAAAATCCGCAGACTGATCATCTGCGCATTATAGTTCTCTATTCATCCCGGCGTCTAGCAGACTCTGGGATTTTTTATTTAATAATAGCAATAATAAATAAAATATTATTACATATTCCTCCTATTTTGTAAAGGGTGATTCGCAGGGTGAATGCCAGGAGACGGATAACCTTCCAAATGGTACCATTTAAATAGATTAGCTACAATTTAAAACATTACACTATTTGATGGAGGAATCTAATGGATTATTATTTTCATCCTTCTCCGCGACCCTCATCACTTGAATTATTATCTGACGAGCAGTTGTTGAATATCTATGAATTAGCGGTGGAGGCAAAAGCTTCGCCTGATTTTATTGAAATTATAGTAAGTGTTCTATCTGGAAGACAATCTGCAGCCTCGAAGGTTCAGGATGTGTGAGCACACTGTCCCAGCCCACTTCTACATAATTATTTTCAATAACCATAACTAAAGAAGCCATCCCTCACGACCGTGAAGAGGATGGCTTCTTTGCATGCGGACCGGAACACATCGTAATACTCGTCCGGCTACTCGATAAATTCAGTTTTAAACACATTATCCAATTTCCCGCCAAGTCTTTTTTTGAGTGGTACCTTAATATCACGGCCCAGTTCCTTGAAGAACGTATCGACATCACATTTCACATTCTGTGCCATCGCAATAACCGTTCCGTCACCTACGATGTTCTGGTTTACTTCAAGAGGCACATCGACTTCGATGTCGTATTTCTTGGTCAGGGTTTTGATGTACCGGGCGAAAATCTCCAGCAGCTCTTCATTGTTGAAATTTTCAATTGCGGCTTTTCCCTTGGTGGTAAATTTCATGTTAATTCTCATTAATAGATATCCCCTTTTCTGTCGAACCATTTTTTGTTGGTTTATGGATCAAGATGAATAGATGGCTGCAAGAAAGGGCAACATTATTCATTTTTGAAAACTGGTTGTACCGGCTCACAGCTATTTAAAAGCCCCTTTAACCTGCTGCGCCTTAAACTGGGTAAATTCCTTCAAAGCCTGAATAATCTCGTCCTGCTCCTCTTCCTTGAGCTCGTAGATATACTCCCTCAGCCACTCCCCGAACAGATAGGCTTGCCGGCCTTTGCGGGGCTGCTTCCGCAGTGAATCCAGATTTCCTTCAAACTTGTCATTGAGTACATCCGTAAGATTATATTTCTCAATTTTTTCTATTACCATTCCTGCCCCATATTCCGTTTCATATACGATCACTTCGTCTGAATCAAACGAAACATAAGACGTCTCCTTACCTTCCTTAGCCCGAAACGCCTTCAGCTTATTAAAAGCTGTCTCATATCTGTAATCCTGTGACTGCTTGTATCCCTGCTTCAACGTCTTAATATATTCAATATCAGGCATGTAATCGGCCAGGTGGTACATCCGGTTCTTGAGATCACTTCCGAGCGCTTCGATTATTTTGTCCAGGTTGTCTTTTAGAGGAATGCTTTCTCCCCGTTCAATCTTGCTGAGCTGTGAGTAGCTGATGCCGCTCTTCTCTTCCAGACCCCTTAAGGTCAAACCTCGCGCTTTCCTGAAGTGCCGGATAAAGTTTCCGAGCTCATCGGGATAATGATCGAAATCGTTCATGGGGTCACCTCTACCTCTATCATAACACAAGATAACACTTTGTGTTTCAATATAACAATTAATACCTGATTATTTACTCACCATTCTTGCCTAATGTCCTTCGATTTAGAAGGATACATTGTATATAACGCTACCGCTAAAGCCGGAAGAATAAGCGCAGAAACAGCTAAAGCAATCTGATAATTATTTCCGCCAAAAACAAATAAATTAATAATCATTAAAAAGAAAAGTATAAAATATTTAAAAAAGTTCTTAATAATTTCTAATGGAATCCCCAAAATTAGCCAAACAATCTTTAGCTTCAAGCCCTCTTGGAATCCCTGAATATAATCTGCCCATACACTTTTCAAGCCAGACCAAATGATTTTTCCCGTCAAGGCTACCCCATTTTGTATTCCGTGTAATACCGTAAGATCAGTATTAATGGATGTATATATATGGGGGAATTCTCCCGTAAAATTCATATTGAATACTTTAATCTCCAGCGAAGCCCCGCTAGGGATAAAAATTTCAGTCGCCCCGCCGTATACAAGTAACCCCAAAATGATAAATAAAATTAACGTGCTCCACACTTTATTTTGATTATCAAACATATGATTGCTCCTCATAACTATATTGCTCAATAATACGATAACTGGTCATAATAAAACACTCCTTCATTGGATTCTGATACCCAATAAAGGAGTGAAATTTATACATATACTGAGAAGAAATAGATCGGCTTAAAAACCTCACGTATCCTGCTCCTTACCCTTTCAAGACACCTTATGCTCAATGCGCAGCTTATCCGCTACCATGGCAATAAATTCCGAGTTAGTCGGCTTGGATTTGGAGATATTAATCGTATAGCCGAACAGGTGGGAGATGCTGTCGATGTTGCCACGGGTCCAGGCGACCTCAATTGCATGGCGGATGGCCCGTTCTACACGCGATGGAGTGGTCTTGAACTTCTCCGCGATGGCAGGGTAGAGCGTTTTGGTAATGGCTCCGAGAATTTCAATATTGTTATAGACCATCGTAATCGCTTCACGCAGATACTGATAGCCTTTGATATGTGCAGGTACACCGATTTCGTGGATGATCGAAGTAATATTGGCATCCAGATTCTTGCCCTTGGAGAGCGGCACAACATTGTTATTGGACGTTGCTCTTGAACCGGAATATTGGACATGTTCGGGGAGCTGCTCATGCTGCCCTGTGCACCGACCAGCTGACGCACACGGTTGGCCAGAACTTCCATATCGAACGGCTTCAAAATATAATAAGAGGCGCCAAGCTGCACAGCCCGTTGAGTGATGTTCTCCTGGCCGAATGCAGTCAGCATAATAATCTTCGGTTGAGGATTGAGATCCATATCACGCAGGCGTTCCAGAACGCCGAGTCCGTCCAAATGCGGCATGATAATATCGAGGATTAGTACATCGGGAATTTTTCTTGCCCCGCTAAGCATTTGAAGCACTTCTTCACCATTGTAGGCGATGCCTGTAACGGTCATATCTTCCTGTTCCGTAATGTATTCGGCAAGCAAGTTTGTAAATTCCCTATTATCATCGGCCAACAACACTTCAATATTCTGCACTGGCTGCTTCCTCCTTATTCATCTCTGCGATTTCTAATTAGCATTTATCTGTCCTCCCTTACACTTTCGACATGCACTCTAAATATCCTTCTGTCGAAAATTATTTTTCTTTATTTTTTTTCGGTGTTGGATTATAATTAATTATTTTATTTCATCTTTCGATGTTTATCGCTTAGCTTCGACAAAAAAATCTTAAGGCTATACCGCCTTAAGATTATAGGGTGAACCTTCAATTTGCTCTGCTACACCGGAGTCTTTGAGCATCCATTCGATGAAGCAGCCATACCCCGATTTGGGATCATTGACGAATACATGGGTTACCGCTCCAATGAGACGCCCGTCCTGCACAATGGGACTGCCGCTCATGCCTTGGACAATACCGCCGGTCTTCTCGATCAGGCGCGGGTCGGTAATACGCAGCACCAGTCCTTTGGTTGCCGGCGTCTGCTGATGCGCTACATGGATGATCTCCACATCAAACCGCTCCACCTGCTGCCCGTCAACCACGGTTAGAATCTGCGCCGGACCTTCCTTCACTTCATTGCTCATCGCAACCGGAATCGGCTGTTTGTATAGGCTGTGCTCGGGGTTCCTGGTCATTTTGCCGAAAATTCCGAAATCCGTATTGCTCTGCACATTTCCCAGCACCTGGCTCTCCTTGAGAAAAACAGCACGCTTCTCTCCGGGATCGCCATCCTGGCTCTTGGAGATCGAGGTTACAGTGGATTGTACGATATGACCGCTGCCCACTACAATCGGAGTACCGGTGTTCATGTCCGTAATGACATGGCCCAGAGCGCCATAAACTCCCTGCTCCGGAGCATAAAAGGTTAAGGTGCCGACACCCGCCGCAGAATCACGGATATACAGCCCCAGTCTCCATACCTTGTCATTACGGTCATAAGCGGGGGTAAGCTTGGCTGTATGCTCTTTACCGCCGCGTTTGTAGACGATGCTTAAAGTGTCTCCTGCCTTGCCTGCTCGCTCAACCAGCTTCGCTACCTTGGATACCTCGTCCAGCTTCACTCCGTCAATGGAGACCATCAGGTCTCCGGGAACAAGCCCGCTGTTCTCTCCGGGGGAAAGCTTGGACTGCTCAGACACTTCAATCAAATGATGGCCAACAACAAGTACACCTGCAGACTTTACTTTCACGCCAATCGTCTGACCTCCCGGGATAACCTTAAGCTCCTGGTCAGTCCCATGCACCTGCTTGTTTAGTTGATCAAGCGGTGCAGCATAGCTCTGTAGAGGTCCCGTTATGCCTGATAAGCTGAGAAAGAAGGCAAATAAAAGGCCGGGCATTAACTTCCTGAGGTTCGGCTTCAATGGCTGTCACGCTCCCTTTTGCTTCTTTCGCTTGACGAAAAAGGTGGTCGCCAATTGCGTACCTATAAGATAACCTTGCCCCCAGGCTTTTATTACTGTCAATCATTGTCCCGCTTAGCCTATAGCTGCTTTGCTGGCCTCGGCCAGACCGAGCATTTCCTGTGCGTGATGCAATGTTTTTTCGGTAATTTCCACGCCGCCCAGCATGCGGGCAAGCTCCATGACTCTGCCTTCTGCTGTGAGGGAATCCACTTCGGTCATTGTGCGCCCGTCCTCGACTTTTTTGCGGATCAGATATTGATGATCGGCCATACACGCCACTTGCGGCAGATGCGTAATGGAGAACACTTGGCAGGTGGAGGACAGCTTATACAATTTATCGGCAATGGATTGGGCTGCGCGTCCGCTGACCCCGGTATCCACCTCATCAAAAATCAGTACAGGAATAGCATCCGTCCGGGCAAAAATGCTCTTCATCGCCAGCATAATCCGTGACAGCTCACCGCCTGAGGCGATCTTGCCGAGCGGTCTAAGCGGCTCCCCCGGATTCGGAGAGATCATAAACTCGGCGCTGTCGATGCCTTGCCGGGTCAGCCGGTAACGGCGCTCCTGATACTCTACGCCCCGCGGATCCTCCAGGGTATCGAGCTTAACCTGGAGCGATGTCCGCTCCATCTGCAGATCCTTGAGCTCGCCCTCAACCTGGGTGGAGAGGTCTGCCGCACATTGACTGCGCGCCTTGCTAAGTGCCCGTGCTGCTTCCATTAAGGTACTGAGCAGTCCATCCCGCTTCACGGTCAGCTTCTCGATATATTCATCCTTATTCTCCAGCAGATCCGTTTCCCGGTGAATCTGTTCGTAATAGGCCAGAATCTGCTCGACACTGTCCCCATATTTGCGGCGCAGCCCGGTAATCAGATCCAGACGGTTCTCGATCTCCTCCAGCCGGGCCGGATTGAACTCAATATCCTCACGATAGTCCCGCAGCTGGAAAGCGGCATCCTCCAGCTGATAATAGGATGACTGCAGCTGATCCAATACCGAGCGCAGCCCTTTTTCATCGTAACGGACTGCATCCTCCAGCCGGGAGATGACATTACCGATGGACTCCAGGCCCTGCCTGTCATACAGCAGCTCGTATGCGCCGGAAACCGAATCCATCATTTTCTCGCTGTGGGATAGTTTGACCCGTTCTTCGGCAAGTAATTCATCTTCTCCCGGTTTTAATCGCGCTGAAGAAATTTCCTCCAGCTGAAAACGGTACAAATCCAGCATTTGATAGGCTTTTTGGCTGGATTCCTGAAGTTCCCGCAGTTCCTTTTCCACTTTGGCAAATGCCGAATATTTCTCTTGATAATCGGCTTTGAGCGGTCCGATCACAGCTTCGCCATACGTATCAAGCAGCCCGAGATGACGCTCTGCCTTAAGCAGATTCTGGTGCTCATGCTGGCCGTGGATATTTACCAGCTGCTCACCGATTTCACGCAGCATGCTGAGATTAACCATCTGCCCGTTGACGCGCGAGGTGCTTTTGCCAAGGGAAGTGATTTCCCGGCGGATGACCAGATGCTCTTCACGATGCCCTCCGATACCCAGACGCTCCAGCGTTTCCCACACCGGATGGCCGGCGGGCAGGCTGAACAGGGCTTCCATCTCTGCCTTTTCGCAGCCGTAGCGGATGGAATCCGCGGAACCGCGGCCGCCGGCAATGAGGCCCAGCGCATCGATAATGATCGATTTCCCGGCGCCGGTCTCCCCTGTAAGTACATGAAAACCAGGATAAAAATGTACATCTACCGCTTCAACAACGGCTAGATTGCGGATCGACAAGGTCTCTAACACGAATACTGCACCTCCGGAAAGATGTTTCCCATGAATGGATTAAAACTTATTTTATTGTAATCAGGAGATATATCCCATTATTTGCGTAATTACGTTCTTGCTGTCTTCCGGCTGCCGGCAAATAATCAGGATGGTGTCATCGCCGGAAATAGTGCCCATAATCTGCGGCCAGTCAATATTGTCAATCAGAGCCGCCACCGAGTTTGCCGTTCCCGGAAGACATTTCATTACCACAAGGTTGCCGGAGTAATCAATTTGGACAAAATTATCCACCAGCACTCGCTTAAGCTTCTGTGTCGGATTATATCGCTGGTCGGTCGGAAGTGAATATTTATATCTCCCGTCATCCATCGGCACCTTGATCAGCAGCAGCTCCTTGATGTCCCTGGATACGGTCGCCTGGGTAACCTGGAAGCCCGCGTCACGCAGCGCATCCACCAGCTCATCCTGTGTTTCAATGTCTTTCTGTGTGATGATCTCACGGATCTTGATATGCCTGTGTCCCTTCATTATTGCCTCCTGTATTTAAAAGATGAACATTAATTGGATTCTCCATCATCCCTACCGAGCGAAATCAGATGTATGGCAGATGATACGGTATTGACGTACAGCACGCCGCTGCAGTCAGGGTAAATCAGCAAATACGGCAGAAGTGCATCCCGAAGCGCGCTGCCGGTGAATTCCAGCTCTTTACGGGGACGGGATAAAATCACGAGGTAAAAGGAATCCTCTTCTTTGCTGGCCACATAGTCGATAAACAGCCTGCTGTACATGGAAGATCCGTCAACATTAAAAGCAAGCGGAATTTTCAGTTTGCCGCCAATCACCTCGTACCCTGCCGCCTCGAGCCACTCAATGGAAGGATGCGGCGTAATCACACTGTTGATCGGCACCCGGTCCTTCAGGAAGGACCGCGGTGAACTCTGCAGCCATATATAGATCCGGTAAACCAGAAATATCGCAACCGCCAGTCCAATGAGCACCATAACGGTTTTATCAGAGCTTGCCAACACAATCACCTCGGTGATTTATTCGCTTGAGCAGCGCTGAAATCCTGCTTTTTGGATACTGCCTTCTCCATTCAAGCAAAAGAAACTCATCGTTTTTTCGATGAGTTTCCGTTGGTGTTCGCAGTAAAGGTTGCAGAGGCTTCTTTGATAACGTCATCAGCCAACGCTGCGAAATTGTCAACAGGGCTGAGCTGAGCTGCCGCCGCTTCCGGCTGCGCTTCACCTGCGGCAGCCTCTGCCTCAGGAAGCAGCTTCCAATGCGCCAGGAACTCGATGTTGCCTTCTCCGCCGGTAATCGGCGAGAATGTCAGCCCCTCCAGCCGGTAACCAAGCCCTGCAGCCATAGTCAGCACATTCACCAGCACTTCCTTATGAACCGCCGGATCACGCACTACGCCGGATTTGCCAACCTTTTCACGCCCAGCCTCGAATTGCGGTTTAATCAGTGCCGCAATATCCGCCGGACGGTTCAGCAGGGCTTTGAGCGGAGGAAGGATAATTTTGAGCGAGATGAAGGATACATCAATGCTCGCAAAGTCCGGAACCGGCCCCTTCAGGTCTGGTGGCGTCATATAACGGAAATTCGTCCGTTCCATCACGCTGACCCGCTCATCATTGCGCAGGCTCCAGTCCAGCTGGTTATAACCGACATCAATGGCATAGACATAGCTTGCCCCGTTCTGCAGCGCACAATCAGTAAACCCGCCGGTGGATGCTCCAATATCAAGCATAGTCCGACCGTTCAGGCCGATCTCAAACTTTCGGAGCGCCTTCTCCAGCTTAAGGCCGCCGCGGCTGACATAAGGATGCACGGCGCCTTTCACTTTCAGGGTGGAGCTGCGTGGTACCTTCATCCCGGGTTTCTCGATCCGTTCTTCATCCGCCAGAACAAGACCGGCCATAATCGCAGCCTTGGCCTTTTCCCGGCTCTCATAAAAGCCTTGCTCTACTAACAATACATCTATCCGTTCTTTAGGGTGTTCCATGTTCATCTCCCGATCATTCTTGGGCTAACGAGATTCTCTTCTGGCTTTTAAGAAGTAGAAGTCGTCTTGTAGGTATATTTACTGAGCGCCTTCATCGCTTTGATACGTGCACACAGCGCTTCAACGGTAAGTCCGGTCTGCTGGCGCTGCTCCTTGACGGAACCGTGCTCGATAAAAATATCCGGAACGCCCATCAAATGGACACGGGCATCATATATTTCTTGTTCCGAAAAGAATTCCAGCACTGCGCTGCCAAGGCTTCCTGCCTGACTTGCTTCCTCCATCACTACCATGGAGGTTCCGGCATGGGCCAGTTCCAGCAGCATGGTATTGTCGAGCGGTTTCAGGAAACGTGCATTCACTACACCCACCTGAATGCCTTCTCGCTTAAGCACCTCTGCTGCTTCTTCCGCCACCTGAACCATCGGGCCGCAGGCCAGCACCGCATAATCGTCACCAGGCCGCAGCCGCTCCCATGAACCGATCGGCAGAACGCGCAGTTCGGGATCCAGTGCCACACCGGTTCCGTCAATACGGGGATACCGGTAGGCAATCGGCCCGTCGTTATATTCCAGCGCCGTCTTCATCATATGGCGAAGCTCGTTCTCATCCTTCGGCATCATCATGACCATATTCGGAATATGACGCATAAAGGCAATATCGTATACCCCTTGATGGGTCTCGCCGTCAGCACCGACAAAGCCTGCCCGGTCAATCGCGAACATGACATTGGCGTTATGGCGGCAAATGTCATGGACGATCTGATCGTAGGCCCGCTGCATAAAGGTGGAGTAGACGGCGTACACCGGCTTCATCCCCTCCATGGCGAGTGCTGCGCAGAGCGTCGCGGCATGCTGCTCGGCAATACCGACATCGATCATCCGGTCAGGGAATTCCTTGGCAAACGGAAACAGTCCTGATCCGCCCGGCATTGCCGGAGTCACAGCAATCAGCCGCTGGTCCTCATGGCCCAGTTCAATCAGCGTCTGGCCGAACACTTCCGTGTACATCGGATTGCCGACAGCCTTAAGGGACTGGCCGGACTCGATTTTGTAAGGAGAAATCGCATGTGATTTGTAGAAATCGGTTTCAGCCGGTTTGTACCCTTTGCCCTTGGTAGTGAGCACATGCACCAGAACAGGTCCTGATACATTGTCCGCCTGATGGAAGGTTTCGATCATTTTCTCAATATCATGGCCGTCCACCGGACCCAGGTAAGTGAAGCCCAGTTCTTCAAAGAGTACACCCGGAACCATCATATATTTAAGGCTGTCTTTCAGCTTCTCAGCAGTCTTGGCCAGCTTCCCGCCAATTGCCGGAATTCTTCTCAGCAGTCCTTCAACCTCATCTTTCGCACGCAGATAATGACGGTCCGAACGGATTTTGCTCAAATAATTGTGCATTGCCCCTACATTAGGAGCGATGGACATTTCATTATCATTCAGAATAACCATCAGCTTGCGGCGTTCATGGCCAATATGATTCAATGCTTCAAAGGCCATCCCGCCGGTCAGGGCACCATCGCCGATTACAGCGATAACTTTGTTATCCTCGCCCTTAAGGTCACGTGCCATCGCCATACCCATGGCTGCAGACAAGGAGGTGCTGCTGTGTCCGGCTTCCCAGACATCATGCTCGCTCTCCGAACGTTTCACAAAACCGCAAAGTCCGTCTTTCTTGCGAAGCGTGTCAAAGCGGTCCTGGCGGCCGGTCAGGATTTTGTGGACATAAGCCTGGTGTCCTACGTCATATATCATTTTGTCCCGGGGACTGTCATAGCAGTAATGCAGGGCCAGTGTTAGCTCCACTACCCCCAGGTTGGATCCGAGGTGCCCGCCGGTTACAGTAAGCTTCTCAATCAGAAACCTACGGATCTCCTCTGCCAGAGTGTCCAGCTCAGGCACCGACAATGTTTTCAGTTGCTCCGGATCATTTATATTTGGAAGCAGCACGAGTCTTCCCCGCTTTCCTAGATGTTGTAAAATATAAACCCCATTATAACACAAACGAAACGGCTGTCGAAATACAGCCGCTTCCGAATTTTCCCTAATGATCTCTGGACATTAGATATGAGGCAATTTCCAGCAGGCGCGAATTGTCCGGAAAACCGCCTTCAAGCACCGCGCTGCGGGCTGCTTCCGTCAACCGCTTCACCTCAGCCTGCGAGGCTTCCAGCCCGATAAAATACGGGTAGGTCACCTTCTGCTGCTTGATGTCGCTGCCTGTCTTCTTGCCAAGCTTGCCTTCATCTCCAACCAGATCAAGAATATCGTCCTGCACCTGGAAGGCCAGGCCAATCTGTGTGCCGAATTCGCGCAGCGCTTCCAGCTGTCCGGCATCTGCTCCGGCAATCCTGCCGCCGGCAAGCAGTGAGAATACGATCAGATCCCCAGTCTTGTGACGGTGGATATATTGCAGCTGCTCTAAATCGGTAAGCCCCTGCTCACCCTCCATATCGGCCACCTGCCCGCCTACCATGCCGCGCGGACCGGCCATTTCCGCCAGATCCTCTACGATGGAGAGCGCCTGCTCTGCAGGGATTCCGTGCCGGCGGGAAGCCTGCACCACACTATAAAAGGCATGTGTCAGCAGTGCATCTCCGGCCAGGATGGCGGTAGCTTCGCCGAATACCTTATGATTGGTAAGCTTGCCCCGCCGGTAATCATCATTATCCATAGCCGGCAGATCATCATGAATCAGCGAGTAGGTATGTACCATCTCAATCGCTGCTGCCACCGGCAAGGCGGCCTCCCGGCTGCCTCCGAGTGCTTCACAGGCAGCGATAACCAGCAGCGGGCGAAGTCGCTTGCCTCCGGCCTGCAGGGAATAATCCATCGCTTCTTTTAAGTGGACAGGCACATTCCAGTCCGCCGGAAGCGTTGTCTCCAGTTCCTGCATGACAGCCACGCAGACCCCGGTGATATAATCCGGAAGCGTCTGGCGTACGCCTTCTTCAGCATTCATCTCCAGATTATGCTCAGACTGGCTCATCGCTGTCCCCTTCCAGCCGCGCGCCGAAAGGCTTCTTGCGCAGTTCCCCATCCATCTCTGTGATCATTTCAATCTTACGTTCTACCTGCTCCAGCTTATTGCCGCAGAGCTGCGACAGCTTCATTCCCTGCTGAAACAAGTCGATGGCCTTCTCCAGGGGAACGTCGCCGTGCTCAAGCTCACGTACGATTTCCTCCAGCCGCCCCATTGCACCTTCAAAATCAAGCTCCGCTTCCTTCGTCATCGTCTTTGCCATCCTCCTTCATTCCCCAGACCTGGCAGCTTAGCTGTCCGTCATTCAGCTTTATGTTGACCACATCGCCGAGCTCTACTTCCTTCAGCGATTTGATTAAATGCTCTTCCTTCTCGTCGTACACGAGGCTGTAGCCCCGCGACATCACCTTCAGCGGGCTGAGCGCATCCAGATGGCGCAGCTCGGCCACATAGCGCGAGCGCTTGTCCTGCAGGCGCGCCTGCATCGCACCCGCCAGTTGGCGGGTGATGCCCTCCGTGCGCTGCCGGGCCGCATTGACACTTGCCTGCGGGTGGAACCGCTGCAGGCTGTGTCTCAGCACCGCCTGGCGCTCCTGCGCCCGGCGGTGCCGGCTCTCGGCTGCGCGGCTCAGCGCCATGCGCAGCATGTCCAGCCGCTGCGCGTGCTGGGCCAGCTGGCGGCGCGGGCCGACCAGCGCCAGCGAGCGCTGCAGCGAGGCCAGGCGCTCGCCGCCGCGCTGGGAGCGGCGCAGCAGACCCTGGCGCAGCCGCTGCTCAGCTGTGCGCAGCTGCGCAGCAAGCTCGGCGGCATGCGGCACAGCCAGCTCCGCCGCCGCCGTAGGGGTTGCCGCCCGGAGATCGGCGGCGAAATCGGCGATCGTGAAGTCGGTCTCATGACCGACGGCCGAGATCACCGGAATCACTGAGCCGGCAATCGCCCGCGCGACGGCTTCTTCATTGAAGGCCCACAGCTCCTCCAGCGAACCGCCGCCGCGGCCGACAATCAGCACGTCGGCCTCGCCCATGGCGTTAAGATTCTGAATC
Source organism: Paenibacillus tianjinensis (assembly GCF_017086365.1). Lineage (NCBI taxonomy): Bacteria > Bacillati > Bacillota > Bacilli > Caryophanales > Paenibacillaceae > Paenibacillus > Paenibacillus tianjinensis. The sequence continues at coordinate 4,354,585 of NZ_CP070969.1, forward strand.
GCCTTCACAATAGAGGGGCCGGCCCCTTTGCCTTGCACCAGCACGGGATAGAGCACAACCGCCACCTGCGGAAAGCGCCTCTGCAGGGTAATAATAATATCCCTTACAGCCGCACCTGTCGGCGACGTTACGACTCCAACAACGCGCGGGAAGCGCGGCAGGGGGCGCTTGCGCTCAGAAGCGAACAGCCCTTCCTGCTCCAGCTTACGCTTGAGCTGCTCGTAGGCCATATACAGGCTGCCGATTCCGTCAGGCTGCATATGGGTTGCATAGAACTGATACTGCCCGTCCCGTTCATATACTGTCACATTGCCTCTGGCGATAACCTTGGTCCCTTCCTTGGGAACAAAGGGCAGCCGCTGGTTATGCGAGGCGAACATAATCGCTTTGATCCGGCTGCTCTCATCCTTCAGCGTAAAATACATATGGCCGCTGCCATGATGGGTGAAATTGGAGATTTCACCGCGGATCCATACATCCGAGAGCAAAACATCCGAATCCAGCTTCATGCGGATATATTTGTTAAGATCCTTGATGGATAAGACTTGCCGTTCTGCCGCCATAAGCAGTGCCTATTCCAGGCCGCGGCGGCGTTTGGCCGCAATCAGCGTATTGCTCATCAGCATGGTTATGGTCATCGGGCCTACGCCGCCGGGTACAGGTGTGATGTATCCAGCAACCTCCCGCGCGCTTTCATAGTCCACGTCACCGGCAAGCTTGCCATTATCCAGCCGGTTCATGCCGACGTCAATGACTACAGCCCCCGGCTTCACATAAGAGCCGTCGATGAAATTGGCCCGGCCGATAGCTACTACCAAAATATCTGCCTGGCGGCAGATTTCCGCCATATTAGCCGTGCGGGAGTGACACATCGTTACAGTGGCATTCTCGCGCTGCAGCAGCAGGGAGACCGGCTTGCCGACGATGTTGCTGCGGCCGATTACGACGGCATGCTTGCCGGAAATTCCGGTTCCTGTCCGCTTGATCAGTTCGATACAACCGGCAGGTGTACAAGGCAGCAGGCTGTCATCCCCGATCACCAGATTGCCCACATTGATCGGATGGAAGCCGTCCACGTCCTTCTCTACAGCAATGGCGTCAATAACCGCCTTCTCCTCGATATGCTTAGGAAGCGGCAGCTGGACAAGAATACCGTCGATATCATTACGGCTGTTCAGCTCTGCCACGAGGGCAAGCAGCTCTTCCTGGGTTGTCGCTGCATCGAGTCTGTGCACTTCCGAGTGGAAGCCAAGCTCGGTGCTGGATTTCTCCTTATTGCGGACATAGACCTGAGAAGCCGGATCTTCACCGACAAGCACGACAGCAAGACCGGGCTTCACGCCGCGTTCGGCCAGTTGTTTAACCTGCTGGGCAATGTCAATACGAATTTCGTCTGATACCTGTTTACCGCTGATGATTGCTGCTGTCATGTAAGTCTCTCCCCTTTTATCTACTGTAGATGGATGCTGGAACGTTAATGAATAGTTAATGTCTTATCGTGCGGTTTACAGATCGCCTTTCAGCGTGTCAACCTCTTGAATCATTTTCCCCAGTACACCGTTCACGAATTTGCCGGAGTCTTCCGTGCCGAAATGCTTGGCTAGATCAATCGCTTCATTCACGGCAACCTTAGCCGGCACATCATCTGCAAAGACCATTTCAAAAGTTGCCAGACGCAGAATTTGGCGATCAACGCGTGACAGGCGGCTCATCTGCCAGCCCTTCAAATAATGCTCCAGCATGTCGTCAATGGCGACCTTATGCTCCCACACGCCATTCACATGCTGCACAACATAAGTCTTCAACTCAATCTCATCCGTAATTACATGTTCCGTCTCATTCTCATCTGCAGCCTCGGCAATCAGCATCTCTACTGCTTCCGCGCTGTCTACATCGTTCATTTCCATCTGGTACAGGCTCTGGACAATAATCTCTCTTGCTAAACGTCTCTTCATGTGTTCCTCCTACAATCTTATCTCGCATACTTTTATATTGGTATTCCATTGTTTTTTGCTGTTTATAAAATAAATAATTGTATTTCATGCAGCTATTTTGAGCTAATATCAGCAAATTCTATCCCTAATTGTATTTCGTACAATTAAAAATCAGAAAAAGGGTTATTTCTGAGTTCGTTCCTGGATTTAATTGTACGAAATACAGTTAAACCAACTGTGAGATGTCTTAACAGCTTTTAGTTGCACGATCTACAATTACACTACTCTCTTCGTAACTTTTCTTCACAACAAGACATGGTTTTCTAGCTCAGAAAACAGATAGATTCTTATCATCAAAAAAACCGCACAGCCTTTCTTCCTGCAAGCCAGGCAACTCAAGTGACGGGTTCCATGCTCCGGGAGAAAGACTATCGCGGTTCACTTAAAGGGACGCCAGCGTCCGGACAGCCGCTGAGCCAGCTCCTGCCACTGAAACAGCGGGGGCTGTGCGGTATCCTTTCTTTTGCCGAGCGTATATCCGATGAACACTACCAGTGCAAAGAACAACATATCCCAAAAACCGCTAATCAAATAAATCAAACCAAGAACAATACCGAAGGTTACTCCGGTAATTCTACCCCCGTGACTTTCCCATACTTCTCTCCAGGGCATAAGGGAAACTCACCTCTATTCCACTCGACTTTTGAAGCTTGGAGACTGTGTGAGGTTGGCAATATAGACCGACACGTCTGCAACCGGAATTCCGGTTGTTTCCTGCACGAAATCGTGCACCTGACGCTGGACCTCCGTCGTAAGCAGCGGCAGCGAATGCTCGCCGTCCACCACTGCGCGGATCATAATCTCAAGCCCGGCCTGTGAAACGCGGATGCGCGACTTCAGGTCCCGGATGCCTTTAACTTTGCCGGCTGCTTTCAGGCTCAGGTTCTCAATCGTTTCCATGGAAATCTGTATGTCCCCGTATTCCGTACGCTGGTCTACTGAAGGCTGTGAAGCCCGGTCGCGGCGCAGAGAAATATAGAAGAACCGGATGCTGAGCAGGAACAGAATAACTGCCACCGCAATTGCAGCAATATAGGCGGCCGGACCATCCTGAATTTCCAGGGTATCGGGAATTGCGCCGCTTAGAAGGAGGATGGCAATTACAGATAATATTCCGATGCTTAAGCTGTACAGAAACAGCAGAAGCCTGTCCAAAATTTTTGCCACGAGTCTCATAACCTCCTTAAATTAGAGTAAACCCTCGACGGTGCTGTCGGGGGTTTATGGATAAACGATGGCCCTTATTTCACGCGGAGAACCGCTTCTGTATCTTCGTTCTTATCTACATTGCCAGTCGTTTTGAACTGCACATCATGAATATGCACATTCACTTCGACTACGGTCAAACCGGTCATTGTCTCGATGGAACGTTTAACGTTGCGCTGAATTTCACCGGCTACTTCCGGAAGACGGTTGCCATATTCAATAATGACGGACACATCTACTGCAGCCTCACGCTGTCCAACCTCTACTTTGACTCCTTTGGACAGGTTTTTGCGTCCGAGAAGCTCGACAATTCCTCCGGCAAATCCGCCGCTCATGCCAGCCACGCCTTTAACTTCTACGGTTGCCAAACCAGCGATAACCTCGATCACTTCTGGAGCGATCTGGATTTCGCCGATTTCCGTACGTTCATATTCCGTCGGCAATGTACTCATTTTGGACTTCAACCCTTTCAATAAAAAAGTTGTTCAACATTTCTAGCGGAGAGCACGTCTCTTATTAAACATACTATATCATTTGCCGAACTTTATGACAAACAATGTGAAGCGATCCTAAATTTCATACTCTTCAAGGAATTTGATATCGAAATCCCCGTCCAAAAACACAGGATGCTCCAGCAGCTTCTGATGGAATGGGATCGTGGTATGTATGCCTTCTACAGCAAATTCAGCGAGTGCCCGTTTCATCTTCGCAACTGCCTCCTGGCGCGTTGGCGCCCAGACGATCAGCTTGGCAATCATGGAGTCATAAAATGGCGAGATTGTATAGCCTGGATAAGCCGCACTATCAACCCGTACTCCCAGTCCGCCTGGCGGCAGGTAAAACCCGATTTTGCCCGGCGAAGGCATGAAGTTACGTTCCGGATCCTCCGCATTGATACGGCATTCGATCGACCAGCCGTTGATCACGATGTCTTCCTGGGTGAAAGAAAGCGGATTGCCTTCCGCCACCGAAATCATCTCCTTGATCAAATCAACGCCGGTCACCATCTCAGTTACCGGGTGTTCCACCTGAATTCTCGTGTTCATCTCCATGAAGTAGAACTGCCCGTCCGGTCCCAGCAGGAACTCAAGGGTACCTGCTCCGGAGTAATTCACGGCGAGTGCTGCACGTACTGCTGCCTGGCCCATCGCTTCGCGGATATCCGGTGTCAGCACGGAGCAAGGCGCTTCCTCCACCAGCTTTTGTCGGCGGCGCTGCACGGAGCAGTCCCGTTCGCCCAGGTGAACCACATTTCCGTGATTGTCGGCAATGATCTGAATCTCCACATGCTTCATGCCGGTAAGGAATTTCTCCAGGTACACTCCGGCATTGCCGAAGGCCTTCTGAGCTTCCTGCTGGGCAGCTGTAATCTGCTTCACCAGGGATTCCTCATCCTCGGCAATGCGGATGCCTTTGCCTCCGCCGCCTGCGGTAGCCTTAACAATGATCGGATACCCGATATCGCGGCCCAGCATAACTGCCTCCTCGATATCCCCTACAAGCCCGTCAGAGCCGGGAATGATAGGAACACCGGCTAGCCTCATCGTTTCCTTGGCCACAGCCTTGTCACCCATGCGGGTAATGGCATCCGGTGAAGGCCCGATAAAGGTGATATTGCAGGATTCGCAGATTTCTGCGAAATCGGCGTTCTCCGCCAGAAATCCGTAGCCCGGATGGATGGCATCGCACTCGGTTAGAGTAGCCACGCTCATAATATTGGTAAAGTTCAGATAACTATCTTTAGACGGCATCGGGCCGATGCAGTAAGCTTCATCCGCCAGCCGGACATGAAGTGAATCCCGGTCAGGCTCTGAATAGACCGCGACGGTGGAAATGCCCAGTTCACGACAAGCTCTAATGATGCGGACCGCGATTTCACCGCGGTTGGCAATCAGCACTTTTTGAATGTTCATGCGTTTCCTCCCAAAGTTTAACGAGGCCTGCTAGCTCCTCTAGTTCTGCGGCGTTTACTCCGGTTTTACCAGAAACAGCGGCTGGCCATATTCTACAAGCTGGCCGTTCTCGGCAAGCACGGACACGATTTCGCCCTTAATTTCCGCTTCCAGCTCGTTCATCAGCTTCATCGCTTCAATGATACAGACCGTTGTTTTCTCATTCACCCGGTCTCCTACACTTACAAAGGATGGGTTGTCCGGAGAAGCTGCACTATAGAAGGTTCCTACCATCGGAGAAACAATTTTATGTAATGCTCCTTCGGCAGAAGAGACCTGCGGCTGCACAGCAGCTGGAATCTCACTTGAAACCGTAGGTGCTACATGCTGCGGGCTCTGAGGCTGGGGTGCCGGCGTAAAGGGATAGACATAAGGAGCCGCCTGAATTGCGTTTCCATCAGCTTCAGGGCGATCCGGTTTACGTATAGCCAGCTTCATGCCTTCGCTTTCAATCTCCAGCTCATGTACAGAGGAGGTCTGGTCCAGCAATTTAATCAATTCCTTAATCTCACTTAACTTGAACATTTAATAGTTCACTCCTTCAGCTTTCTCTCGAAGCCACTTTTCTGGTGCAGACAAGAAGAAACGACCATGCCATCCTTATAGGGAAGGTATCCGTTTCTGCGGGAAAGAGAAGGATCATTTATTGCGTAAAGCAAATAAATTCTTATCTTTCAAGCAAAAAACGGCTGCGCCGTTTCGCTATTCCTTGCATAGCTTCAGTTGTTTGCGCAATCCTGGGGTCGCTTTCATCAAGATAACTTTATGTATTATATCACAAACGCTAGAAATGGAAAGAGCCCGGGACAACCCGAGCTCTTTCGGCATTTTTTGCTGTATTCTTCAGTAAATTATTGCTCTGATACATATTGGACTCTGATCTTATCTTGGGTGACGCTCAGTTCCTTCATAACAAGATCAACAATCCCAACCGCCTCTTTCACATCAAGCTTATCGCTTTGCACAACCACTGTGTAGCTTTCGCCCTTTTCTTCCTTGACGATGGCTTCACCGAATTTTTGCTGTAACTTGGTTTCAATATCGTTGATTTTCGATTCTTTTTCTTCGAGCTTGCTGAGCTGCTCCTGGGCAGCCGCGTTCTCGGCAGGCGTCTTCTCCATGTCATTGATCTGGGCAATCAGATCATTGTAGTTCTTAAGATTCTTCTGCTCGCGTTCAAAAAGATAATTGTTGAACAAACTGCTTGCGGAGGAGCTTTGGGCGGCAACCTCTTTAAGAATCTCATCATCACCCTTAGCCGGTGTCTTGCCGGTTGAAGCACTCGCGGTGTCTTTATCTGCTGCAGCATCCGATTCTGCTGCCGCCGTCTTGTCTGAGTCCCCGCTTGTTGCAGCAGCAGGTTTATCTTTAGTAGTCTCAGCGGCTTTGGTGTCCTCTGAAGCTGTAGCCGCTTTGCTGTCGTCTGTAATGGCAGCGGGGTCTGTAACAGCTGCAGGGTCTGTAACAGCTGCTGTGCTGCTGTCATTGCCTGCTGCTGCATCCTTTGAATCAGCATCAGCTTCAAGCGCACCCTGTGTGTCCACTTCATTGACAACCAGGCCGTTATCGAGCACCGTGGAGTCTGTTCCGTTATCCGCGCTGTCTACCTGGATTGTTCCCGCCGTTTCCTTGGGGATAGAAGCACCTGTGTCTTCTGTAAATAAATAGTATGCCGAGAGCACCACCATCAAACTAAGCATGGAAACCAACCAAATTGTTTGTCTTTTGCCCTTCATTTTTATTCCTCCTAAAAATTATTGATAGCATTTACTTCTTAGTAATCGCTTCGCAAACTCACTTCACAGCCTAGAATCTATTCCTGCTTCCGCGGCACGACTGAGATACGGTAGCTTGGCACATTCAGGCCTTTCTGGATCGCCTCTTCGATCAGTCCCCGTACGACCTTATTCTCCGCGCCTTTGGCGACGACAAGAACGCCGCGTACCTGGGGTTTGATCCGTTTGGTGATAATCGGGGTTTCGTCACCCGACTGGCTGTAGGTGACAATTTCACCATCTCTTGTGTATTGAGTCGTATGGCGTTTGCCGCCGCTGGCATCGGTCTCTTCACTCTGCTGCTGCGAATCATTCATATTCCGCTGCACTACGATTTCCTCTGTAGAATCTACCGTTACCATGATGTCCACGGTTCCGACACCGACGATTTTCTCCAGGATTTCCTTGGTGCGATCCTCCATCGCCTGTTCAATTCCGTCAAAAGAATTCGGAGACCCCATATCCCCCTGCTGCAGGGTGGCCTGTGACGATTCGCTGACCGGCGGCTCCCTCCCCGTGTTCTCACTGTCAAGCTTCTTCACATTCACGAAGGAATTGAACAGCATGATCGCCGCGCCCAGCAGTCCCAAAATGATCAGCCAGCGGAAGGTATGACTCCTTTTCGGACTGCCGGAGCCGCCGCCTGCCCATTGCTCCAGCTTCTTTAACCAATTGCCCACTTCTATCCCCCCTCGCAGGTTTCACATTGCTTTTCATGATTTCCCTGTATCTGTTCCGCTGTCAACTACCTGAATCAATTCGCGCTCAAGATTCCAGTTCGTTTCCAGCAGCTTGATGATTGCCTCTGTATCGTTGTTAGCCGCTTTCCCGGCAGCACTATCTGCACCGGCCAGGTCTGCCTGTGAAGCAACCGCCTCGGTAGCTGAAATGCCTGAATCCGCATTTTCTCCGCCAATATCCACCTGCACAGGGGCTACCGGCTCGATTTCAATCGGCTCTGTTCCCGCTGCGAGATCTGTATCTCCTCCCATGCTGCCGGTCTGTGCCGGTCCGGCCGCTGCCGGCAGGGAAACAGTTACCGAAGAAATTACGGGAACCGCATCACCTCCTAGACCAGCGGAGGATTTCCCCATCCCCAGCTTCACTGTAACTGTGGCTCCCTTCACGCCTGTACTGCCGGCAATCTGCTCCCGCATCTGTCCGGCGACTTCCTCTGCGGCAAGCTGGAGGCTCTGCTCCCTGGCTCCGGCTGCCAGCCTCCGCCCGTCCGCCAGAATTTTCTCCAGCGAATCGGCCCCTTTTCCCGCACCGGACAGCAGCCCGCCATCCTGCTCCTGCTGCACCATGGCGACACTCAGCTCTTTCGCGGCATCCCCTTTCAGCAGGGAGACGATCGGACTAAGCATCGTCAGCAGCACCAGCAGACTGAGCACCAGCCTGGCGTAACGCTCCATCGACTTGCTCGGAAGCAGCATTTCCACGAAGGCAGCCATCAGGACCACCAGTATGAGCTCCCGCAGCCACCCGCCTAACCAGGTCATTGGATACCTCCTAAAAGTTTCTGCATCCTAATCTATTTCGCCCATACGCCTTTACCGCATCATGACGGTGACATTGCCGGCGGTCAGCATGATTGTGACAGCCAGGAAGAACATCAGAGAGACCGCGGCCAGTGCCGCGAATACATAGATCATGCTTTTGCCGATGGTCTGCAGGCAGGATACGATCGGTGTATCACCCAGCGGCTGCATCACAGCGGCGGCTACATTGTAGATCAGAGCAAGAACCAATATTTTGATTGCCGGAAATGCGCAAAGGAACAGGATAATAATGACGCCTGAGAGCCCGATTGCATTTTTCACAAGCAGTGAAGCCGAGATCACCGTGTCCGTGGCGTCCGCGAACATTTTGCCGATGACCGGTACGAAATTACCTGTAATGTATTTGGCGGCCCGGATCGTCACACCGTCAGTCACTGAACTTGTGATGCCTCTGACCGAGATCACTCCGAGAAATACCGTCAACAGCACGCCCAGCAGTCCGGCACCGATATTGCGCAGCAGATTAGCCAGCTGAGTCAGCTTGTATTTGTCCGACATGGCGCTCACCAGGTGCAGCACCGCTGAGAAGAACAGCAGCGGAAACACGATGGTGTGGATAAGCGTGCCTACGGTATGAATCATGAATACAATCAGCGGATGGGTGACCGACACGGTCACGATATTGCCCATGGACGCCAGCAGTGCGAATAGCAGCGGGATCATGGCCATCATAAAGTCAATCATCCGGTCAATCGCATCCTTCGCATACCCGATGGCGATATTGAAGCTGTTAACGGCGATGACGAGCACCACCATATAACAGAGCATATAAGCGATTTTACTAACAGATTTCCGTTCAAAAGCGGTCTGCAGAGTCTCCAGAATCATGCTCAGCACGCTGACCATCACGATCGTGACCAGCAGCTTGCCGTTATACAGCACTTCATGCCACATGAACCGGGTGAGCCCGGACAGGACACTTTTGAAGCTCAGCCCGTCCTCACCGGGAAGCAGCATATCCATCAGCGACGGCGTTTTACCGTCCGGAAAAAATCCCCCGTACTCCTTCATCAGCTGGTCCCAGTACGATTCAACCCCGTCCATCGGCAGGTTCTCCACCTGACCCTTGACCCATCCGTCAACGGGTGAGGACGAACCGCCTGAAGCTTGCGGAGCACTGGTGGCCCAGGCGGTATCCGCAAACCAGAGAAAAAGCAGGCAGGGCAGGATGAGCAGCAGCATTTTTAATTTCGGAGGCCGGAACACACTGCGCTCACACATGGGCTTACCACCGCCTTTCTCTGGATTATTCTGGGCCTCAGCACGGTTCATGCGGGCAGGAGCTTCATTACCGTTTCGATAATAATGCTGATGATCGGCACCGCCAGCACCATGATCAGGACCTTGCCGGCCAGCTCAATCTTGGAGGCGATCGATTCCTGCCCGGCATCACGCACAATCTGCGCCCCGAATTCCGCGATATAGGAAATTCCGATAATTTTGAATACGGTTTTGATGTAGATCATTTCCATTCCTGAGGACTCCGCCACCCGCTCCAGCGTCCCCAGAATCGTGCCGATCTTGCCGATCAGGAACAGGAAAATCAGTATGCCTGCTGCCGTAGTCAGCAGAAAGGCGAACATCGGCTTTTGTTCCTTCAGCACAAGGATCAGCACCGTCGACAAGAGTCCTATTCCCACTACTTGAATAATTTCCATATCGCCTGCCTATTGAAAAAGAAAAATCGTTTTAATTTCCTGAAGCAGTCCGTCCAGCATGCGGATCACCATAAACAGCACGATGATAAATCCGACAATGGTCACCCAGTGGGCGATATCCTCTTTCCCCATCTGCTTAAGCACCGTGTGAATCATGGCGATGATGATGCCGATGCCGGCGATTTGAAAGATCGCGTTGACTTCAATATTCATTCCTGGCACCTCGCTAAAAGATCAAAATGACGATCAATGCTCCAAGCAGCAGACCCAGGCTTTTGCTCATTTTTTCATATTTGCCCTGATCTTCTCTGGCTACTGTCTCCTCCTGCTTCAATTGCTGCAGAGCCAGCGCAATATGCGTGCTCTGATTCGATCTGTCGCTTGTGCCCAGGGTGCAGCTCAGCTGCCGGATAATCTCCTTCTCCGTCCCCTTCAGAGCGGCGGATGTGAAGTGAACCTCCATCGCCCGCTGAATGGCCTCCTCGGCACTGCGGTTCTGCGGCGGGCTCATCTCATCCGCCGCTGCGGTAAAAAAGGTCCGCAGCGGTTCTTTCGACTGCTGCCCAATCCGGTGCAGAGCCTCCGGAAGCGGGGTGTACCCGTACAGGATTTCGGTCTCCAGCCGCTGCAGGGCGGCGATGAGGGCCCTGATGTTCCTTGGCCTGTCTGCATACTGGGCAGCCCGCTTGAACCCGGCCAACGTGCCGGCCAGCACGATCAGCACAGCTCCGAGCAGCTTAAGCATGGCGCTCACCGCCCAGCCGCTCCTCCGGCGAGATCAGCAGCAGTGCCCGCTTCTGCCCGTCCAGAATGCGGAAGGTAAGTCCCGCCTCTGTGCGGTGCAGAATGACGTACCGCTCGAACATCCGGTGCTCGAGTAGTCCGCCAAGGCCGGGACGGCGGGCCAGCTCGGCCACTTCCTTGCCGTGGGCCGATGCCACTACCGAGATGCCGGCATGCAGCGCTTCAGTGACGGCTTCGGCATCCTCCAGCCGCCCGATCTCATCGGCAATCAGCACATCCGGCGAGAGAGAGCGGATCATCATCATCATGCCTTCCGCTTTGGGACAGCCGTCGAGGATGTCCGTGCGCGGCCCGACGTCAAAGGCGGGGATGCCGCGGCGGCTGCCGGCGATCTCCGAGCGCTCATCGACGATACCGACCTTCAGGCCCGCCCGGCTGCCCTCACGGCCTTCCCGGCTTCCCGCCGAGATCTGCCTGGCAAGGTCCCGGAGCAGTGTAGTCTTGCCGTGCTGCGGAGGCGAGAGGATCAGCGTATGCATGATACGCTGCCGTCCCCGCTCCAGCAAATACGGCAGCACGCTGTCGGCGATGCCCGGAATCTCGCGGGCGATCCGGACATTGAATCCGGTGATGTCCCGCAGATGCTCCACACCGCCGCCGCTGAGCACTGTCCGGCCTGAAAGGCCGATCCGGTGCCCTCCAGGGATGGTAATGAAGCCTTTGCGCAGCTCTTCTTCCATCGTATACAGTGAATGATTGCTGATCAGGTCGAGCAGCCGGTGCGTGTCCTCACGGCTTGGCTTGTACGCTTCGCCAGGATTTTGCGTCAGGCTGCCGCTCACGGTAAGGAAATGATAGTGGCCGGAATAGTTGATCTCCAGCGGACGCCCTTCTCGCACCCTGATTTCTTCTACTTTCGCGAGCAGCGGGACCGGGAGTCCGTTCAGCAGCACCCTTACTTTTTCAGGAAATAATAAAAGCCAGTCATTTGCCATACAGAGTACCCCCAAGTTCTCCTCTACTTTTATAGCTTTATTCCATATTTATGCTTGTACCTGTGCTTTATGACTATCATCTATCATTTTTTCAAAATACCGATTAAGAGAAAGGCTACTCCGCAGCCAATCCAGCCCAGCTTGCCCCATGACAGCTCCTGAGCCATCCCTGTAAGGCCGACAGCCGTCGTCAGAATCAGTATCGTCGGTCCAACCAGGGCCAGCCCGGAATTAACCGCCAGCGCCTTATCTACCTGATTCAACTTCAGCATGATCAGGGCAGCCGTTATTTCCACACTGCCGGAGAGCAGCCTAAGCACCGCCATCCAGCTTACATACTTGTCCAATCCGCTCCACTCCTTTTTCCAAATCTATTGCTAGAACTATTCTTTAGCTTTTTTAAACAAGCTGTATTCCATGGATATGCGGAAGCCTCCCACTTTAGACAACCTAAAATCGGCAGGGCACTGGAAGCGAAATGTGAAAGAAATCATAGTGAATTTTTTCATAAAAAAATATCATCAGTGTGATAAAATAAATTTGTTATTAAGCGTTTAGGCCTAATGGAAAATAGAAGTGCAGGAGGTTGGTTAGACTAAGACATCCTTATATTTTCAGCTTAATGGCTTTCCTGCATCTGATTAAATACTACTTAAAAGAGGGGATTTTTTATCATGCAAGTTCGTAATCTCGTAGTACCGCTCGTATCAAGCACTGCTGCCAAGCAGGTAAAAGATGTGGCTGTCATTATCTTTTCAGCCTTTCTGGTGGCGAGCGGGCTCCGGCTGTTCCTAATTCCGCATCAGCTGCTAAGCGGCGGGGTGGCGGGGACGGCTTCCATCATCGGCTATCTGACAAATCCGAAGTATATCTCACTGTATTATTTTGCAATTAATCTTCCAATTCTGATCTGGGGCTTTGTGGCCGTAGGTAAAAAATATATTTGTCTGAGCATGCTGTCCGTCGTTTCCACCACCTGGTTCCTGACTGTAATTCCGGTGATTAAGCTGACCAAGGATCCGATTCTGGCCAGTATTTTTGGCGGAGTGATCATTGCGGGCGGGGTAGGGTTCTCGCTTCGTGCGGGAGGATCTTCCGGAGGATTTGATATTTTAGGCTCAATTATTACCCGTAAACGCGATATTCCAATGGGGACTGTGCTGTTTGTATTGGACGGTCTGGTTATTCTTAGCCTCGGCTTCTTTAAGAGCTGGGACTCCGCCCTGTATGCGATGCTCTGTATCTTCGTCAAAAGCAGGGTTGTAGATATGATTCATATCCGCCATATTAAACTAACCTGCTTCATTGTAACGAAGGAACGGGAAAAAATGCTGGATCGCCTGACCCTGCTTCCGCACGGCATCACCGTCGTCAATGCAGAGGGCGGATACAGCCATGAGGGCAACACGATGCTGATGACGGTAACGACACGCTATGAGCTGGCTGAGCTGCGGAAGACGATCCTGGAAACGGATCCCAAATCCTTCGTCAACGTGCTGGAGACGGTGGAGATCGTAGGCAGATTCAGACGGCTCGGTTAGCTATATAAATTGAGCTTGTATTTTTCAGTTTACGGATTAGCCGTGACTCCAGAGAATGTTTGGACTTCCGGCCGCTGCCCTTCTGCAGATTTCTTGATTTGACCGCTGTTCGCGGTGGAAATCCGCAGACAAAGGCGAACGCTCTCGCTCCTACAGTTCCAAAATCCCCTTCCGCCACTTTCTGTTAGAACAGATCGATATACCTGCAACCGCCCAATCACCTTGCTGCGGCTCCAATACAAATTGCTTGATGCCTGTGTACTTCTTTTTAAGGGTACATGGTTCTCTCAGTCTCATTAAGCAAAAAGGGATGTGTCTCCAGCCCTCCGGCTGAAGAAACATCCCTTTGTTTGTGTAGCAGCGGCCTAGCGGCGGTCCTTAGGACCACCAACGAAGGCCTGCTCTTCTGTATCCAAGTTGTAGGCGGTATGAAGCGCCTGGATGATTGTAGGCAGGTTACCTGATTCAATGACACAGGACACCTTGATTTCAGAGGTACTGACCATCTTGATGCTGACCCCTTCGCCGGAAATCACTTCGAACATCTGCGCTGCAACCCCCGGGTGGCTGACCATGCCTGCACCGACGATCGAAACTTTAACCAGATTGTCCTCAGAGGTCACTTCGCGGTAAGGCAGTTCGGTGTGCAGACCTTCGATGATTCCCTTGGCCCGCTCAAGCTCACTCAGCGCGAGTGTAAAGGAGAAGTCCGCTTCCCCGTTCTGGACACCGCTCTGCACGATAATATCTACGTCAACGCCTTCAGCAGCCAGCTTGCCGAATACCTGGGCAAGTACGCCCGGAACATCCGGCACCCCAAGAATACTGATCCGCGCTACGTTCTTGTCATACGCAATACCACTAACTACAACTCCCTGCTCCATGCTTGCTTCCTCCTTCACAACAGTACCTTCATTATGATTAAAGCTCGATCTGACGACCAGCTTCACTTGATATCTTTTGGCATATTCAACGGCACGGGGATGGAGTACTGCTGCACCCAGATTGGCCAGCTCCAGCATCTCATCATAGGAAATCTCCTTCAGCTTGCGCGCCGTCTTCACAATACGCGGGTCCGTTGAATAGATTCCGTCGACATCCGTATAGATCTCGCAGACATCTGCTTTGATCGCGGCAGCCAGCGCTACGGCTGTCGTATCTGAACCTCCGCGGCCCAGTGTTGTAATCTCGCCGTCCAGCGTCATCCCCTGGAATCCGGCTACAATGACAATCTGATCACGTTCCAGGGACTCCAGAACACGCCGCGGTACAATTTCGTTGATCCGTGCCCGTCCATGGGTCTCATCGGTGCGGAAGCCTGCCTGCCACCCTGTATAAGAGACGGCATCCCTGCCAATCCCATGCAGCGCGATGGACAGGAGAGCAACTGAAATTTGTTCCCCGGTCGTCATCAGCATATCCATTTCGCGTGCAGGCGGCTGTTCATTCAGCTGTTTGGCCTGATCAATCAAATCATCCGTAGTATCCCCCATAGCAGATACAACCACAACGCAGCGGTGACCTTCATCCTGCTTGTCTGCGATGCGCTTAGCGACCCGTTTCATACGTTCAATGTCGCCGACGGAGCTGCCTCCGAATTTCATGACATAAAGTGACAAAGTCCCATTCACTCCCTATTTCGCTCTATGAAGCTTATATTTGGATTAACGCTTTAACCCAGTATAATACGAAATTCATATTAAGCGTTAATGGTTTCACAAAAAAAACCTCCGCCGCTATGCGGGGAGGCCTTCTTGAAAGCGAACTGCGGCTAATGCCGTACTAATCCTACGCGCGGGAGATGTATTTACCTTCGCGGGTATCGATCAGGAGAACATCTCCCTCATTAATGAACAGCGGAACCTGTACAGTATGACCGGTTTCCAGCGTAGCCGCTTTAGTTGCGCCTTGAGCAGTGTTGCCCTTAACGCCCGGTTCTGTTTCAGTAACCTTCAGCTCAACACTTGTAGGCAGGTTGATTCCGAGGATTTCGCCCTGGTAGCTGACGATGTTAACCGTCATATTCTCTCTCAGGAAATTAAGCTCCCATTCCAGCTGTTTGGCACTCAGCTCAAACTGGTCATAGGTTTCATTGTCCATGAATACATGCTCTGCACCGCTGGCATACAGGTACTGCACGCCACGGTTTTCGATAATTGCGCGGCCGATCGTTTCACCGGCACGGAATGTGCGCTCAACAGTGTTGCCGTTGCGCAGGTTCTTGAGCTTGGAGCGGACAAATGCCGCGCCTTTACCCGGCTTTACGTGCTGGAAATCAAGAACGGTAAAAATATCTCCGTCCACCTCTACGGTCAAACCTGTTTTAAAATCATTGACTGAAATCACTAAAAATCCCTCCTGGATTAATTAACATGATGAAGCAGAATTACAGTACAAGATAATCTTTCGACGAATGCGTCAGCAGCGTAATGCCGCTCTCCGTGATCACGATATCATCTTCAATCCGCACGCCGCCAAGACCTGACAGATAGATTCCCGGTTCCACGGTAACGACCATCCCCGGCTCCAGAATCTCATCGGCAAGCTTGGACAAACGCGGCCATTCATGAACCTCCATGCCCAGACCGTGCCCGGTGCTGTGCCCGAAGTATTCTCCGTAGCCGTAACTGGTAATGATATCGCGCGCCAAAGCGTCGGCTTCCCGTCCGGTCATGCCCGGTTTGATATTCGCCAGCGTGTGCAGCTGGGCTTCAAGCACGACATCATAGATTTCCTTCAGCTTCGGATCGGGAGTCCCCAGTGCAATGGTGCGGGTTACATCCGAGCAGTAGCCGTCAAGCAGCGCCCCGAAATCGAAAGTAACGAACTCGTTGTTCTGAATCACCTTGCTGCTGGCTACACCATGCGGCATGGCGGAACGTTCACCTGAGGCAACGATCGTATCAAACGATGAAGAGGTTGCGCCGTGGGTGCGCATGTAGAATTCCATTTCCAGATCAACATCACGCTCGGTCATGCCGGGCTTGATCACATTCAGAATATGACTGAAGGTCGCATCCGCCAGATCCGCCGCCCGCTGCATCACAGCCAGCTCGTCCTCGTCCTTGAACATGCGCAGATTCTCTACAGCCTTGGATACCGGAACCAGTACTGCAGGCTGCAGCGCAGCAGCATAAGCCGTATATGCGCTGAAGGTAACGTCATCCTGTTCAAAGCCGACTCGGACTGAGCCGCCCTGCGGAAGCAGTTCACGCACAGTGTCAATGAATTTCGGACCATGCTCAACAACCTTTAACCCTGCTACCTGTTCTGCCGCCTGTGTCCGGTACCGGAAATCAGTCAACAGATAACTCTCATCACCAGTGACCAGCACGTAACCGGAGGAGCCGGTGAATCCGCTCAAATAACGGCGGTTAATGCCGCTGGTGATTAACATCGCATCCAATCCCTGTTCCTGCAAAACCTTACGCAGCTTGGAGACGCGCTTGTTGCCCATTCTCATTCTCCTCTCGAAATAGCCACATTGTATTTTAACATAGGGTTATGCCCTTGAGAAGTTTTTTCGGGCGTTCAGGCAAGCTTTGTCCGCTGTTCGCGTTTTCGTTCATCGGTATACTCAATTGCCGCTGTGTAACCGATGAATAAACCCCAGAGTAAAGAGATGCAAAACTCACTGACAACAGAGTTCCATGGCAGCTTGAACATGGGCTGCAGCAGGAACATCCATGAGCCGGCTAGGAAGATTCCCGCCCACCAGAGCATGCCGTAAATCATGCCCGGCCAAGGCCCCTTCAGCTTGCGGAAGATCAGTACATAGATCAGTGATGCAATTACAGAAAACGCGATATAAAACAAATATCCGAGCAGATGCCCGGCAGGTTTGATTAAGAACTCATGCTTAAAAAAGGGCTCTGCCAAAAAACCCGGGATCACCTTGGTGAAATGCAGTGTATAGATTAGCCAGCGGATACCTCCCCAGATCAATCCGGCAAATATCCCCAGTTCAACCGCAAAAAACAACTGGTTCGTATGTTCTGATTCTCTCTTGCCTGCTTTATTCATTTTATGGCCTCACTTTCAGGTAAATGGTGTGCGGTGCGCTTCTCGGATCTCTATATGCTAGTATGCACAGGAAAAGGCAATCCAACTAGCAATGTAAGCATAAATTAGTTACAATGGATTATATAAATCATATTAATATGCGGGAAGGTGAATTGGTTGTCCCAGGAAACTCCCAGTTACGGCGGCCAAGCCGTTATCGAAGGCGTCATGTTCGGCGGCAAGCATATCAACGTAACAGCCGTACGGCGGAAGAATCAGGAAATTACATTTTTGGAGGTGCCGAAGAGCGATAAGAGCTGGGTCATCAAATTGCGCAGGATTCCTCTGCTTCGCGGCATTGTCAGTATTATAGATGCAAGCGCCAAAGGCTCCAAGCACCTCAATTATTCGGCTGAATCCTATGCCGAGGATGAGACAGAGCCGGAAGAGCTGGCGAAGCAGAAAGAAAAGACCAAGAAGAAGGAAGAAGGCTGGAGCCTTGGCATGATTTTTGGCGTCGCCGTTATGGGGATATTGTCATTTCTGTTCGGTAAGCTCATTTTCACGCTGGTGCCTGTCTTTGTGGAGAATTTCCTTTTCAAAGATGCATTTGATAACTACATTCTGCACAACCTCGTAGAAGGCGGCATTAAACTGATTCTGCTGTTAGTCTATCTGACAGCCATTTCACAGACCCCTGTGATTAAACGTCTGTTCCAGTATCACGGAGCCGAGCATAAGGTGATCAGCGCCTTTGAAGCCGGCGAAGAATTAACTGTTGAGAACGTACAGAAGTATAGCCGTCTGCATTACCGCTGCGGCAGCAGCTTTATGATGCTAACCATCATTCTCGGCGTGGTAATCTACTCGGTTGTCCCTTGGAGCAGCCTTACGGAGCGTATTCTTCAGCGGATTATTCTCCTGCCGGTTGTCATCGGTGTTTCTTTTGAGGTTCTGAAAGGAACCAACGCCGTACGGGATATTCCGGGCCTGAAATATTTGGGGTATCCGGGACTGTGGCTCCAGCTGCTTACAACGAAGGAACCTAAAGACGATATGGTGGAAGTATCGATCGCTTCGTTCAACCGGATGCGGGAGCTTGATGCCGCGATTGAGGCAAGAGGATATGCGGAGGAAAGTGTGTCAGGCGGCATATTGGATCCTGCGAAAGGATGAGTGGCCTATGATCAGGCATGCTTTGATTTTTTGGATTGCAGTTTCGCTCGCTGTACTTGGATTAGTTACGGGGATTATGGACTATGGCCTGGGCTGGCTGTTTTGGACGCTGCTTCCTACTCTGCTTCTTTGCGCCCTTCTGATCTATGCTTACCGGTTAACTCTGAAGACGCCCAATGGTCCAGGCAGATCGAGACCCAAAGTAAAGCCGTCCCAGAAAACCATGGCCAAAGTTGCAGGGGTCCGCAAGACTCAAGCTGCTCCAGGCAAACGCAAAACCTACCCGTTTCAAGTCATTGAAGGCAGCAAGGGAAAAAATGATGAACATCTTCCCAAATATCATTAACCGCTGTTACCGAAGTATAATTTAGAGTTTATCAGAGCATCCCGATGTTGCGTCAGCAATCCTACGGGATGCTCTTTTTCATGAGAGTTAGAGCCTGTAGCCTAAGGTTTAAAGCTTGGTTTATGCGGCCGCCAATGCTTAAAGAACTCTTCCCCCGCCTTCATTCCTGCAGTATACAGCTCATCACTCTGCTCCGGTGAGATACGAAACTGTGTCGTGGATACGCCGAGCGTCGGGATTTTGACGGTACGCACGAACTTTTCCGTCTCAATATAACGCTCGTCATGCGCAGACAGCATCGTGCCCACCATCGCCTGCAGCATGCTGAACGGACCGGTAATCCGGTGCGCCTGCGGCTCCGTCTTCCCGATCAGCTGGTAACCGACCGTAGGCGTCCTGCGCTCCGGACTTCTAAAGCCCTCCTTCTCATCGAACAGCCATAGCGGAAAATTACTCAGCAGGCCGCCGTCCACTACATAAATAAACTGTTCCATAAAGGTTTTGCCCTTCGCCGCCTGCCCGTTTAGACGCAGCATCACCGGATCGAAGAAATACGGAATACTGCAGCTCATCCGTACCGCCTTAGCGACCTCAAATCCGCCAGGAGATATCCCGTAGTCCTTCAGGTCGTCTGGCAGTACAATGATTCTCCCATTCGTGATATCCGACGCAATGATGGACAGCTTACCGGGCGGCAGATCGCTGAATGTAACAATGCCTTTATCCCGTAAAATGCCGCGGATCCACGCCTCTAGCGCCTCTCCGGAATACAACCCTTTCTTAATCATTACACGCAGTGCAGGCCCAACGATAGCAGTATTGTACAGCATACCCCGCTTTAAAAAAGTGATAAAAGAGGTCTGTCTAATAATCCGGCTCATGGTCTCCCCGTCATAGCCTGCGGCCAGGAGAGAGGCGATAATGGAGCCGGAGGAGGTTCCGGCCACTTTTTTGAAGATGCCCCCAGCCCGTTCTGTAGCTTCCACTGCTCCGGCAAGCGCTACTCCTTTTACACCCCCGCCTTCAAATACTGCGTTAATCTCCATATACGACAATCCCCCGTTCCATAGATCTTATGCTTATCTATGAGCACGGGGGAGCTTTAATGACTTCTTTAAATTAGGGTCTGAAATCTGTCTTAGGATTTAAAATAAAATGTCAACAAGCCAGATAGCCCATACGGATCACGGACGACAATATCGTTAGCCCGGAACATAATACTACCGGCAACTTCATCATAATTCTCATTATATTTCAGCTGGTTGATGATCTGTTCACCGCTCTGCCACTCAGCACTCTGTTTGGTGTCGCCTACTTTATAGGTTGCCTGACCGATGTAGAGTTTAACACCTGTTCCCTTAACTTCATTCACCCACCAGTCCACCAGCTTGTCATAACGGGCGGCAGAGAAGGATAGACTCCAGTATATTTGCGGGGCAATATAGTCAATCCATCCGTTCTGAATCCAGGTGCGGGTATCCGCATACATGTTGTCATAAGCGGAAACACCCGCAGTGGTATCCGATCCCGAACTGTCAGCTTTCTTATTGCGCCAGACACCGAACGGACTGACTCCATAGGAGAGCGTAGGCTTGGCAGTGTGAATCTCCTGGCCCAGCTGGCGGATAAATTCATTTATATTGTCCCGACGCCAATCCGCCTTGCTCACAATGGCTTTCGAATTATACGCTTTGAATGCATCATCATCAGCAAAGGCTACGCCGGAAGGGTAGAAATAGTCATCCAAATGTATGCCATCGATGTCGTACCCGCGCACAACCTCCATCACGGTATCTATAATGTGCTGGCGCGCTTCCGGAATGCCGGGATTTATGTACAGCTTGCTGTCTGCCTGGACGATCCATTCTGGATGAAGCTTAGTCACATGATTCGCGGCCAGCCCGGCAAGTGTTGCTGCGCCGGTGTCCGTAGTTGCCCGGAACGGGTTAAACCAGGCATGAATCTGCATACCCCGCTGATGCGCCGAGCTGACCATGTATTCCAGCGGATCATAACCAGGGGCTTTTCCCTGAGTACCTGTCAGCACCTTGGACCAGGGAACCAGCTGCGAGGCGTAGAGGCTGTCACCCGACGGACGCACCTGTACAAAAACAGCATTGAATCCGGTCGCCTTAAGCTTGTCCAGCAATGTATCGAATTCCTGCTTCTGCTTCGCGGGATTATTCACCGAGGCCGCCTGAGGCCAATCCAGATTGAATACGGTGGAGACCCATGCCCCCTTCATCTCCTTCCCCGACTTCACACCAGGGATAGATGGCACGGACGGCACTGTCGGCACTGGTACTGTCGGTGCGGGCACCGTGGGTACTGCTGGTACCGTAGGACCCGCCGGAGCAGTGATCTCTGCATTTGAATACAATGCGATATGCTTGGCCGCCTGATTCCACACCACCTGCAGCCCCAGCTGTTCGCTCACAAACCGCAGCGGCACCATCACCCGGCCCTGCTTGATTTGCACGGAGGTATCCAGGCTGACAGAAGCCTCATTAACCAGAGCCGTCTTCTTGCCGCTGGTCAGCTTGAGCACGGTATCCTCCTTGCTGATTGTCACTGTCTTACTGCTCTGGTTCCATTCTACCGCCGCACCGAGTCCTTTGCTGACTACGCCGACCGGTACCATCGTTACATTAGAGACCGTAATGTACGGCGGCACGTCCGTATCCAGTGTCTCTCCATCGAGTTCAATTGTAATCTGCACCGCTGCCGCCGCCCGTGCGCCTGTTGACCACACCGGCAGGCATAACATCAACACCAATACTCCCAACATCCATTTACGGTAATTCATAATTCCTCCCAGTTGTAAAAAATTAATATGGCTTTAAAACAAAAAAAGAAACGGCCTTCTCGTCCTTGAATAAGGGAGACGGCCGTTTCTTTAAAAACGGACTTCATTAAAGGACGTTATCCGTTTTGACGTAAAAAAACTGGAAAGGTTGCGGTAAACGATACAGAAACAGTCTTCTTTATGAATCGCTGACCAGTTCATGGTGGATATCATATAAGGTCTTCACGCGTTCTTCATCGCGGCGGAAATACTCCACCAGCGTTTCAATCCGCGTAATGGAATCCCAGCTCAAATGATGCTCAATACCTTCGACATCCTTATAAATATGCTCCTGCTGTACTCCGATCAGGCCAAGAAACTCCTCCAGCAGCTGATGCCGGTCAACAAGCCGTTTTCCCACTTTTTTACCTTTGCTCGTTAGGACAAGCCCACGATATTTCTCATAGATGAGATATTCGTCCTTATCCAGTTTTTGGATCATCTTGGTCACAGATGAGGGGTGTACTTCTAATCCCTCGGCAATATCCGAGACCCGCGCATAACCCTTCTCGTCGATGAGCTTGTATATGCGCTCCAAATAATCCTCCATGCTGGGTGTTGGCATTCAAGTTTACCTCTTTTCTATAATGAGCGTGGCACGGGGCCAACCTTGCTCTAACAATGATACATGTTTCTGCCGCTCCTTGGCAAGTCCTCCGGCGCTGAAACGCCACCGTTAGCGATGTTTACCATGGTTTCAGCAGCCCGGAGAAAGGCACAATATCGGTATGACCATCCAAAGGAGCGTGAATCCATGACGATCGCAGCACCTGAACGCCCTGCCGTAAAAAAACAAAGAAAGCCCACCGGTTTGTTCATCCCTGAGCTTGTTTTTTTTGAGCCGGATGCGCTGAATTACCCCAAAGGGGAGCAGATTATGGAATGGGTCAAAGCCCGTAACATCCCCTTCCGGATGACCACGTCGCATAACCGGATTACGAATCTGCCCGGTGAAACGGAAGTGGAGCAATACAAAATTGCCAAACGGACACTTGTAGTCGGTCTTCGAAAGACCCTGGCTTTTGACCAGTCCAAACCTTCAGCCGATTACGCCATACCCATTGCCACCGGCTGTATGGGCCACTGCCATTATTGTTACCTGCAGACCACACTTGGCGCGAAGCCTTATATAAGAGTATATGTAAATACAGGTGATATCCTGGACGCCGCCAAAAAATATATTGATGAGCGTGCTCCCGAAATCACAACCTTTGAAGCCGCATGTACCTCTGATCCCCTGGGGCTTGAGCATATTACTGGTTCACTGTCAGAACTGATTACTTTCATGGCCGCTGAGCCGCTAGGCCGGCTGCGGTTTGTTACCAAATACCAGCATGTAGACCCGCTGCTGAAGCTTAATCATAACGGTCATACGCGGATCCGCTTCAGCATCAATGCCGATTACGTAATCAAAAACTTTGAACCCGCCACTTCCCGCTTTGAGGAACGGATTGAGGCTGCCGGAAAGGTTGCCCGTGCCGGTTACCCGCTCGGCTTCATTATCGCGCCGATAATCTGGCATGACGGCTGGGAGGAGGGCTACGCGGAGCTGCTGTCCAAGCTGGCAGAGACATTACCGCCGGACGCTGGTAAAGGCCTGACCTTCGAGATGATTCAGCACCGGTTCACCAAGACCGCCAAAGCCGTCATCGAGAAACGTTATCCGAAATCCAAGCTCGAGATGGACATCGAGAAGCGAAAAAAGAAATGGGGCCGCTGGGGGCAGAATAAATATGTCTATCCCGATGAACAGCAAACCGCCCTGCGTGAATTCATCACAGAGCGGATCTTTGAACATTTCCCGGAAGCGGGCATAGATTATTTCACCTAAAGCAGTTAGAACTTCAGCCAGTCCGGCGTCACTCCCTGGAGCCAGATTGTAATCCGGAACATTTGATCCGTGAACAGCAGTAAGCCCATAAAAATCATCAGCGCACCGCCAACCTTCATCAGAGCATTCGAATATTTAAGAATGCGCCGGGCACTTCCGATGAAAAAGGCCAGTGCAAAAAATGGCAGCGCGAACCCGATGCTATAAGCTGTGATCATGGTGAACCATGTGGTTGGATCACTGGCCGAGAGCGCGATAATCGCTGTCAGAATGGGCCCGATACACGGTGACCAGCCTGCAGAGAAGCCGATGCCGAATATGAAGGACCCGGCATACCCTGCCGGCTTCCATTTCAGATCCAGCTTACGCTCGCGCAGCAGAAACTGCGGCTGGAATATACCAAGCAGGAACAGCCCCATGACGATGATCAGAATCGCCGACAGCTGGCGGATCAAATCCCGCTGGCCGTTGAAAAATTGCCCGAACAGCCCGGCACCGAAGCCGAGCGTATAGAACACTGCCGAAAAACCCAAAATAAAGGCCAGCGTATGCGAAAGGGTCCGGAAACGGACCTCTTTGCTGTCGCTGCCGTTTTTTATCTGCTGGACCGACAATCCGGTAATATACGATAAATACGAAGGATAGAGAGGCAGGCAGCAAGGGGAAATAAACGACGCCACTCCAGCGGCAAAAGCGATTCCTGCATTCAG
Organism: Paenibacillus tianjinensis; assembly: GCF_017086365.1. Classification (NCBI taxonomy): domain Bacteria; kingdom Bacillati; phylum Bacillota; class Bacilli; order Caryophanales; family Paenibacillaceae; genus Paenibacillus; species Paenibacillus tianjinensis. The sequence goes on from NZ_CP070969.1 coordinate 4,378,922, forward strand.
ATTGGACAAAGCGGCAGCTCTCCTTTCGGATTCCGGGTCACTTTATGTATTGCAATTCCCGCAGGTGCTTGATCAATTAGGCAGGCAGCCCCTTTTTACCGATCAGGGTCAGGGTGAGCATTGCGATAAGCAGGAGGACGATTGTCGCTCCGGGTGCGAGATTCCATACTCCAGCCACAACCAGACCGCCGACAACGGCGATTTCCGCGATAATCACGGACAGCACCACCGATGACTTAAAGCTGCGTGACAGCAGCAGACTGATAGCTACCGGAATGGTCAGCAGTGCAGATACGAGCAGGGAACCGACAATTTTGATTGCAGTGCTGATGACCAGTGCCGTCAGTACTGTAATCAGCATATTGAGCAGCTTTACAGGCAGTCCGCTGACACTTGCCGCATCCTCCTCAAAGCTCAGCAGGAAAAATTCTTTGAAGAAAAGCGTAACGGTAACAACAACTGCAATAGTCACTATCCCCACTACAACCAGATCCGTATTGTCAAGCGTGTAGATACTTCCGAACAGATAGCTCATTACATCCGCATTATACCCTTTGCCCAAGGTAAAGAACAGCGAGGCAAGCGCCACACCGCCTGACATAATAATAGCGATTGACAGTTCGGCGTAGCTTTTGTAAGCTTTCCGCAGCTTTTCAATGGCAAAAGAAGCTATCACTGCAAAGATCAGACCTGCTCCAAGCGGATAGAATCCGGTCAAAAAGCCCAGCGCCACCCCGGCAATGGTTACATGTGCCAGCGTATCCCCAATCATGGACAAACGTCTTAAGACAAGAAAAACGCCTATAAGCGGCGCCGTGATCCCGATCATCAGCCCGCCCGCAAGCGCCCGCTGAAAAAAGTCACTGAATAGGATTTCCAAGATAATATCTCCTCTGAAATTGAATTGCATTTTAAGATTTTTGTATAAAAAATTTCGATCCCTCCCAAACCCTTCCTTCCAAGGGAGGGCTCCAAGGGCTCTGCCCTCTGGACACCCGCTAAGTGCAACTGGCGTATGAGGTTCGCATACAGGTAACTAGATATTGCGAGGAAGGATCGCTTTCGTCCCTTACAGGGACACGCTTAACCTTGGATGTGTTTAGTGCCTAGGTATAGAATAGAGAGCGACGGGCAATAAGTGTACTTCATACAATTAAAACTGGCAGAAATGTTATTTCTAACAGAATAAATGCATTCTGTGCAGCTATTTTTGCAAAAAAGAACGGTTTGGGCAATTCTCTGCAGATATAAGTGTACAAAGTGCAATAAATGTTACTCTAGAGCTTGATAATTAGTTTTAATTGCAGAGAATACAGTTATTCGTACACAGTAATCCTAACATTTTTAGTTTAGTGCTAGTGGCTATCCTCAGATCGCAGATCCCATCGCTTCACGTCAGCGTATGCTGCAGGTTCTCTACCACGCAATCCTGGGCCTCGTGGGAGTGGCGGCAGTAGAAGTTGATTTTGCCGTTACTCTGCACGGGCTCGTTGCCCAGATAGCTTTTGATCATGTCAATGTCATGCGATACCATCAGGAAGGTCATGTGGTGGTGGGCATGCATATGGAAGATAAGATCAAAAAATCCCGCCTGCGTCTCCGCATCAATCCCCACCGTAGGCTCGTCCAAAATGAGCAGATCCGGATGGTTGATCAGTGCACGGGCCAGGAATACACGCTGCTGCTGGCCGCCGGACAGCTGGCCAACTCTTTTCTCGGCGATATCCTGAATCCGCATAACTTCCAGCGCGTCCTCGCACTGGCGGTGCTGAGCCTTGGATACCCGGCGGATCAGGTTTTTATTATTATACAGCCCGGACAACACGACTTCACGGACCGTGGCCGGGAACAGCGGATTAAAGGCATTTTTCTGCGGAACATAGCCGATCCGTTCCCAATCCTTAAATTTGCGCACCGACTGCCCGAACAATTTGATGTCACCGCCGGTTGGGGGCAGCAGGCCGACGATCATCTTCATCAATGTGGTTTTGCCGGCTCCATTTGAACCGATAATCCCAAGAAAATCACGTTCCTTCACCGTGTAATTCAGACCGGAAATTACCTTCTGCTCTCCGTAGGAGAAGGACAAATCCTGTATTTCAATCATATGCTGATGGCAGTCCAGGGATACCGATTGCATGTGTTGTACCGCCTTTCCCTTATACTTTCCTTTTTATTGTAAAGCCAGAATCAGATTTTGCAAATTTTTCTCCATCAAAGTGAAATAATTATCCCCGTTCTTCTCCTGCGCTTCGGTCAGTCCCTCTACCGGATTCAGTACCATCGTCTTTACACCCGCTTCGCCTGCCAGTGTTTTGGCCAGCTTATCGGAGACTAATTCTTCGAAAAAGATATACCGGATGCCCTCCTCTTTCACGAGTGCAGCCAGGTTCACCAGATCCTGACCGCGCGGCTCCGAATCCGGCGACAAGCCCATGATGGCATGCTGGGTCAGGCCATAGTCGCGTGCCAGATAAGAAAAAGCCTGATGGGAGACAACGATCTCTTTATTCGGCATCTTGGCAAGCTCTGTCTCGAATTTGCTGTCCAATGCCTGCAGACGCTCAGCGAGCTTATTATAACGCTCCTCATAGCCTGCTTTATGCTCCGGATCAACTGCAATCAGGCTCTCTTTAATATTTTCCGCCATGATCAGTGCCGATTTTGGACTTACCCAGGTGTGGGGATCCGTATGCAGACTGTCACTGCTGCCTTCCGCCGCATGATTCTCCGCTTCTTCAGCTTTACCGTGATCATGTCCGTCTTCTTCATCAGTCATGATATAATCCACGCCCTGGCTGACTTCAACAGCCTTGGTTTTACTGTCGCTTTCCAGACTTTTCAGGAAATTCGGCACCCAGCCCTCAAGGCCAGCTCCATTGTACAGGAATAACTGTGCCTTGGAGGTATTGATAATGTCCTGGCTGCGCGGTGTCCAGTCATGGGGCTCCACCCCAACCGGCAATAGATTGATCGCATTCACATCTTCGCCGCCAATTTCACCGGCAAATTCATATATGGGATAAAAAGTTGTGACCACGTTTACTTTTCCCTCGACAATACTCCCGCTGCTTTTAGTGCCGCAGGCTGCGAGCATCAACAGAACCGGCAGGGCAAGTGCAATCAGCAGTCCTCTGTGCAAACCTTTGAAAGACATAGTAACTATCGACTCCTTAAATCGTAAATTTTACTATGAGAATTATAATAGTAATCGTTACGATAAGTCAACACCGAACTCTCCCTGAACGGCAGGATGAAAAAGAACGCCTGCAACCGTTCCCGGCATGCTGGCGTTCTTATCGTCCTATTGATTCATGTTTACTTAACAATAGCTCCGTTTGGCATACTGTCCGGAACCGTAGCGATCGTCAGCTGGTCGCCTTTGGAGGCCGCCAGTATCATGCCTTGCGACAGCTCTCCGCGCAGCTTCACCGGCTTCAGGTTGACAATGCAGATAACTTTGCGTCCTACCAGTTCTTCTGGTGTATAGAACTTGGCAATCCCGGAAACGACCTGCCGCTGCTCATATCCCAGATCCAGCTGCAGCTTCAGCAGCTTATCTGCCTTCTTAACGGGCTCTGCTGCGATAACCTGGGCCACGCGCAGCTCGGCTTTGGCGAAATCGTCGATGCCGATTTCTTCTTTGTGCTCTTCCTCCGGCTCCGATTCGGCGGGAACAGGAGCTGCAGTTGCCGTTACAGCTTCCGGCTCGGCGGCTGCCGGCTTGCTAGCGCCCATCGCCTCTGCGATGTAGGCCACTTCCACAGCAACGTCAAGCCGCGGGAAGATAGGGTCTCCCTTGGCCAGCCTAGTTCCGGCTGGAATCAGGCCAAAGGTTTTGCCGCTGTCCCAAGTAGTCAGTTCCCCCGGCTGAATGCCAAGCTGCTCCCAGATTTTGGCCGGTGTGCCGGTAAGGAACGGCTGCAGTAGGATTGAGGCTGTCCGCAGTCCCTCTACGAGATGTCTCATTACCGATCCCAGCTCGCCAGCTCTGCTCTCATCCTTAGCGAGCACCCACGGCTGGGTTTCATCGATATATTTATTCGTCCGGCTGATGAAAGCTCCAATCGCTGCAAGCGCCACGGAGAACTCCATCTTTTCCATGGCTTCTTCCACCTTGACATAGGTACTTTGCGCTGCCGCTTCCAGCTCCCCGTCAAAAGCAGTAACCTGGCCTGCATAACCCGGAAGCTCGCCGCCGAAGTATTTCTCGACCATAGCTCCAGTGCGGTTCAACAGGTTCCCGAGATCATTGGCGAGGTCGTAGTTGATCCGGTCTACGAAGCTTTCCGGTGTAAATGTGCCGTCCGAACCGAACGGAACCTCACGCAGCAGGTAGTAGCGCAGCGCGTCCAGACCATAGCGGTCGATCAGTGTTACCGGGTCAACGACATTGCCTTTCGATTTGGACATTTTTCCGTCTTTCATCAGCAGCCAGCCGTGGGCAAATACCTTCTTCGGCAGCGGCTCACCCAGCGCCATCAAAATGATCGGCCAATAAATGGTATGGAAGCGGACAATTTCCTTGCCGACGATATGCACATCCGCAGGCCAGAACTTATCATATAAGCTGCGGTCCTCGGAACCATATCCCAGAGCTGTAATATAGTTGGTGAGCGCATCTATCCATACATAGACCACATGCTTATCATCGCCTTTTACCTTTACGCCCCAGTCAAACGTTGTACGCGAAACCGCAAGGTCCTCGAGGCCCGGCTTGATAAAGTTGTTGATCATTTCGTTCTTGCGTGATTCCGGCAATATAAACTCCGGATTCTCCTCATAGAACTGGATCAGCCGGTCAGCATATTTGCTCATCCGGAAGAAATAACTTTCTTCCTTGACCAGTTCAACGGGATGGCCGCTATCCGGGCTTTTGCCTCCGGTAATATTGCCGTCCGCATCACGTTCGATATCCACAAGCTGAGTCTCGGTATAGAACGTCTCGTCCGAAATACAGTACCACCCCTCGTACTCCCCTTTGTAGATATCTCCCTGCTTCAGCAGGCGGTCAAAAATATCGGCCACCACTTTTTTATGGCGCGGTTCGGTTGTACGGATGAAGTCATCATTGGAGATATCCAGCTTGCGCCACAGATCTTTAATGCCCTCGACAATCCCGTCAACAAACTCCTGAGGCGTCTTGCCGGCCTTGCCAGCCTTCTCTTCGATCTTCTGCCCATGCTCGTCGGTACCGGTCAAATAACGGACCTCATAGCCGCGCAGCCGTTTGTAACGGGCCATTGCATCACCGGCAACCGTCGAATAGGCATGCCCGATATGCAGCTTATCACTTGGATAATAGATCGGTGTCGTTAAATAAAATGTTTTCTTCTCGCTCATTGGTAGGGGTCATCCTTTCGTCATGACAAATCTCTTAATACTAATTAACGCAAAAAACTCCCGCCCCTATATGGGGCGAGAGTATACTCACGCGATACCACCCAAAGTTCCCCGGCTCTTCACAGAGCACAGGCTTCGCCAGTTCCCCTGAAGGGAACTGTCCATTAACGCTGGAACACGCTGTTATCTTACCAGAGCCGGTGTATTATCCGCTCCTGCTCGAACACAGTTCCTCCCGGACCATATTCAATCTGTGTACCATACCGGTTCCCAGCACTTCCGGCTCTCTGTAATGGCCAACCCGATCTACTCATCCGTTCCTCGGAATTCTTGTTATTCTCCAAAATATACCCAAAAATAACCCGCCCTGTCAAGTCGTGCGGGCAGAGCTCTCACCAGGCGGCTGATCTTCCCGAGGCGGCACCGGGTCCAGTCCTCCGGGATGGAAGGGATGGCATCTGGCAATCCGCTTTGCGGCAAGCCATGAGCCCTTCACCGGGCCGTGCACCTCTATCGCCTCTAGCGCGTATGCTGAGCATGTCGGATAAAACCGGCAGGTCGCAGGCTTCAGCGGTGAGATGAACTTGCGGTATACCCGGATAGGAGCTTGAACTGTTCTGCGCAGGCTAGCCATATCAGCGGCCTTCTTTGCCATGAGCAGCTACGGCTGAGTCTTCCTCACGGCTGCTTTCACATTCCTTACAATAACCGAACACCTCAAATTTATGCTTGACTACCCGGAACTGATCCGGGGTATCCGTTAAATTCATCGGGCAGAAATGGATCGGGTAAGTCTTCATACACTGAAGGCATATCATATGATGATGATGGTGGTCCTGACTGCAGCTGGCCTTGAACTTGACGCCTTCTTCAAATACCACCTGCTCCAGCACACCGAGCTCCTCCATCACACGCAGATTGCGGTAGACCGTATCGAAGCTGAGTCCGCTGTACTTGCGCCCCATATGATCGTAAACATCCTTCGCCGACAAATATCCCGTATTCTCGCCGAATAACTTGGCAAGCGTTTTGCGCTGATCGGTGATTCGCAGACCCTGCCCCGACATTGCTTCCAGTATTTGTTCTGTCGACAGCATTCGCTCATCTCCCATAACATAAGTCATTGGTGTTACACTCTCTTTATAATGCCCCAAAACAAATGCCCCGTCAATGAAGTGCCTCCGTTGTTTTCGCCCGTAAATTGTAATTACTGCACCTCAGCTAACCCGCATATATAAAAAAAACCGGCTAAAGCTCCGTTAGGAAGCCATAACCGGTCTGGACTGTACATACTTGGCTAATTGCTTAATGCTATTGTTTCAATGCCGGAAGCGGCGTGAAGACAAAGTTAACCGGGAGGTTGCTTCCGGAAGCCACGGAGAATACGATATCTACCGGACCTTCATAATTGCCGGAGCGGTAGACTACAGCATTCATATCCGAGCTGGACAAATTGCCCTTATTCGGCAGGTTGACAATAGTATTATTCACCATTAAGGAGCCAAGGTAATTCCCTCCGCGCGGGTTGAACGTAATTAGTGTGTTTGGTGCAACGCGTTCGAGTCTGATTTTGTACAGCACACCGAAGTTTCCGGCATTGGATGCTGTGGTTCCGGTCATCGGATCCATACCAATCAGATTCAAGTCATTCTTGTTATCACCAAGCACAAGCTTAGCTTGAGTAGTGCCGACCACATCGCTCACATTAATGATCCGTGTGGAATTCGGGTAAGTTCCGCGGTTGTGCACGCCGTCACGGTCCAGAATCGGGAGTGTAGGCAGCAGAGCTACGGGGTCCTTACTTTCTTCAACCATCACCACATTGTATTGAACGGTAAGGTCACTGAATAGATCGGCACTAAGCGACAGTACTTCGCCAGGCTTCATAGACACTTTATTGATATCCGTCAGGATTGGCATGCTCTGGCCCGGCTGAAGCGTCACTGTGCTGTATTTTTCATTAGTCAGCATGGAAGTGTAATACTTCAGGATCGAGATTTTACCGGTATATTCCGGGGAAGTAACCGGACCGGCAATCCCTGAATATTGCGTTGTAATGGTTGTCGGGTACAGATTGTTGTTGGTCGCGATAACATACAGCTTCTGTCTTGTAGACATATTGTTCATATGATGAACCAGGAAGCGTGTCTTGCCGACCGCTGTTTCACGGTACAATATTCCTTCAGTATTAACAGTCTCCGGGCTGTTGCTGCGGATCAGTAAATAATCCTCGGATGAAGTGGTATTATTCACATTTGTCAATCCAGGAATCATTCCGCCATCCATAGAAATAATGTCTCCCGGAATTGTAAACAGCTTCGCTACTTCGTCCTGGGTATATAATTGCTCGCTGGTAATATTAATGGTTTTCTCAAAAGTGCTGCTCAAACCGTGCTTATCGGTTACTTTCAATTGAATCGACACCGGACCTGGATTAAAGAAAGCCAAAGCGCGGTTCGTCCACTCAGCGGTCAGTGCCTCATTTTCCGGATCATAGCTTAAATCAGTAAGGGTTACCGGCTCACCCATCTTGTACTCTTCTTTGTCGGTGGTGAAGTTAGCAACCGGCGGCTGGTTAGGCTGCAGCACATTAATCGTCACAGAGTAAGGGTCACTTAACACCCCGTTTGCATCCCGGACGGAGTAAGTCACTGTATAATACCCGGGCTGATCATACATATCCTGCTTATTACCGCTCCAGATTTCTTCAAGAATGGGTGTTCCATTTGGAGAAGAACTAGTGGTTTTATAAGTTACAAAGGTCTGGCCTGCATAAATTTCCGTTGGCTGAACGCTAAAAGTAGCTGTCGGCTTCGTGTTTAGTGTCAGAATGACACGTTTCCCTATGTTATCAACCGTATATGGAATCCCGAGCGCGTAGGTAATGGAGGTCAAAGGAACCATAAATGTTCCTTTATATTGGTAAGCCGGACCTTTCATCGTCACTTTGCTGCCGTTTACGGTATAAATTTTGCTGTCCGTTTTGAAACGCATCACACTGGTGCCTTTGGTAACAATAACTTCTTTAGTTTTGTAATCATAGGTGTAACTCACACCCACCATCTCCACCATAGCGCGAATGGAGACATAGGATACTCCGTATTTGACAGCCATCGGCTGGTTGGCCAGATACGGGGTGCCGTTCTTGTACATTTTATTGCTGTTCATCATAAGTATAAGCTGATTGGAGGTTGCTGCATAAACGGCCGTCACTGTGTTTACCGGCTGGGTATTAATCCCTTCAGTCGCAGCGGGAACTGCAGGCTCCGACGGAACCGGGGTCACTGCCGGGGTCACCGCCGGGGTTGTTGTTGCCGTAGGATTCGGGGTTGCTGTTGGTGTAACCGTTCCGGCTGGAACTTCACTTGGCAGCGGATCGGTAGCCTCCGGCTGAAGCGTCACCTCAGACACCTGAGCAGCTTCTGCTGCATAAACAGTGCTGGATACCCCTGCGGTACTGACCGGTACGGCAAACGCCGGAACGGCTGCTGCAGCTTGCGATACAACCAATGCAGCGACTAATGTTAGTTTTTTCAAATTCATGGTATGACTCCTTCTGCTCCCATTTGTAGTCTATAAGGCAGTAATTTATCTCTCTGATCCTTATATTCCCCGCATAACATAATCCTCCTCAAAAAACAGGAGGTGATGTTTTGCCACGCCCATTTTACAAAACATAGTATTAGACGCATCGAACCTCAAAAAGTTTCATTCACTGCAAATAAAAAATAACTTGAAAATACATTTTTTACTTCACCTTACAGTTACCTGCTAAGAAGTACCGCAGCCACCCAACTCCATCTCACAGAACCTAGATCATACCATTGACTGCCATTTCAGTAAACACTTTTGCCTATGCGCTTCAAACAACAAAGACGATTCCCCTTAAACAGTAAGGTTAATCGTCTTCTCCAGTTAGCATTTAAGTAAATCTGCCATCTGATTGTCCGGGACACAGGTTTCACTGCTTCTCCGGGCGCTTCTTCTGATCACGGTATTCTTTGGGCGTCATTCCCGTCTGCTTCTGAAACACCTTGGTAAAATAACGCCGCTCCTGATACCCCACACCCGAGCTGATCGCCGTAATGCTCTTGTCCGTGCTGGAAAGCATGAATTTGGCGGCTTCAATCCGCTGCTGGGTAACATATTCCACGAAAGTCATCGCAAAACGGTTCTTGAACAACAGGCAGAAATAGCTGCTGCTGATACCGATCCTGCCCGCGACCTCCTCTATGCCGAGATCATAGCTCAGCCGTTCGGAAATTATTTTTGCCGCCAGATTCATCAGCTGATCCGGAGTTTTTTTGGCCGAATCCTCTGCGGCAGGCAGCTCCTGAAACAACGGGATGCTGTTGTACAATTTGTCCTTATACTGCCTGTTGCGGATTTGCGTACCGATTTCACGCACCTTGTTGCCAAGCTCTCCATAATGAATCGGCTTGCAGATATACTCTTTCACCCCAAGCCGGATGGCTTCTCTGGCGTAATCGAATTCCTGATATCCGCTCAGCAGCAGCACTTCACTCTCCAGCCCCATTTCCCGCAGCTTGCCAATGAACGTCAGTCCGTCCATCACCGGCATGCGGATATCACAAAGCACAAGATCCGGCGCTTCCTCCTCAGCAATCCTCAGTGCCTCCATGCCGCTGCGCGCCATGCCTGCAACTTCCATCCCCATCTCCTGCCACGGCAGCACTTTGTTGAGATTGTTAAGGATAGGGGCTTCATCGTCAACCAATAATACTTTTAGCATAATGATCTTCCCCCTGCTCGTATTTAGGTATGACGCATTGGATAATCGTACCCTCACCGGGGCTGGCACAAATGAAAATCCCGTATCTGTCGCCGTATTCAATCCGGATCCTGTCAGCTACACTCCGTACGCCAAGCCCTCTCCGTTCCTGGTGAATGACCTGTTCCGCCTGGCCGCCCGTACTCTGCTCCGCCGAATCATTGATCATGTACTGGAACATAGAGAGCTGGGCGGAAGTCATGCCGATTCCGTTATCCTCTATTCTCAGAATTAGATTCCCCTGATCCTCCCAGCCCTTCACGCTAACCCGGCCATGATAGCCGATCCCCTCGAACCCGTGCTGGATGCTGTTCTCCACAAGCGGCTGCAGCGTCAGCTTAAGAATCCCACATTTCATAAGCTCCTCCGGAATATCGATCTCATAATCGAATACATCCTCGAAGCGGAATTTTTGGATATCAAGGTAATTTCGCAAATGGGTGACTTCCTCCTGTAGGGTGATTTCATCCCTGTCCTGAATGCTGATTCGCAAAATGCTGGCCAGACGGTAGACCATTTCACTGACTTTGCTTCCTTCGTTCTGGACGGCGAGCACATTAATAGATTCCAGTGTATTAAACAGAAAATGCGGTTTAATCTGCGCCTGCAGGACGCGCATTTCCGCCTGGTTTTTCCGCCGCTGCTCCACCTGAATGCGATTGAACAGCATATTAATTTTGTCCATCAGATCGTTGATCCCTTTGGCCAGCAGCGTCATCTCGTCATTGCCCTTCTCCTCAACCCGTGTCGTGAGATCACCATCCTCAACCCGGCGCATAAAGCGGACAATAACAGCAATTCCGCCGGTAATCCGGTTCATGAAGAACAGGTTGAAAATGACCGCCGCCAGAAAACACAGGAATATCACAGCGACAAACCAGCGGGCAAATACAGTAACTTCACGGGATAAAGAACCCCATGAGGTCACCGAAACAAGGCTCCATGGATAGTCCTTCAGATGATAAACAGACAGAATGCTCTTCTCTCCGCCAAATTGTGTTTTGAAGCTCTGAAAGCCTGGCTTATAGGTAATATGCTTAGTGGTAAAAGAGCTTAAGCTCTGGCCGTCCAGATTGCGGTCCGGGTCGAGCAGTATCATTCCGTCATCATTCACAAGCATAAACGAAACCTTCTGGTTACTGCCGCCAATTTTCAAATTACGGAAGATGGATTCGAACTCCCAGTTTTTGATCTGTACTACAAGAATACCGATATTCTGAAAGAAGCTCAGCTCTTTGATCAGCCGGATTTGCGTAAATACCGCTTCTGTTCCGGTCAGTTCAGGATACTCATGCGGGGCCAGCCATTTCGGCACTCCGTTTAGCTCCATAACCTCCTGGTACAGTGCACTCCCTTTGAATTTGTCATAGGGTAGCGTCCGGAAATTTTCTTTGGTGAAGACCGAGACAATCTCTGAGCTGCCTTTTCCATTAAAATTGTACAGAAAGGCGTAACTGATCGAAGGATGGTTATAGAGAAGGCTACGGAAATTGCGCTGGCTGGCATTCAGACTGAGCTGTTCGGCATCGGTCAAATCCTGCTTGGAGGGATCATCCGCACTAAGCGCCATATGAAAAACGGAGGTGGCAATTCCGTTGTCCGTTACATTGTTCATATCCTTGAAAACATTGGAAATGCTGTAGCTGATCGCTTTGAGTGAATACTCCGACTGCTGGCTGTATTTCTTCTCAATGGAATTATAAGTTACGAAGAACATAATCATGCCAAGGATAAATAACGGAATAATAATCAGACCCAAAAAGGCTGTGAACAATTTATAGCGCAAATTCATCGGCTGCGCTCCTGACTGTGATTAAGGTTATCCTTTTACGCTGCCTGCCGTTACGCCTTCAATTATTTTCTCCTGCAAAACAGCATAGATAATGACCACCGGCAATACGCTGTAGACAATACCGGCAGACATCTGCGCATAGTTCATCTGATACTGATCACGGAATTGGACCATTCCCACCGGAAGCGTGCGCAGCTCATCATTCGAAAGAAAATAGTTAGCCAGCAAAAATTCATTCCAATTTCCCAGGAAATTGACGATGAACACTGTAACCATGGCGGGAACCGTCAGAGGTACAATAATCTTAGCAAAGATGCCCGGAGCCTTCAACCCATCCATTACCGCCGCTTCCTCAATTTCACTGGGCAGAGATCGCATAAAGGCGGCCAGAATGATAATTGTAAACGGAATTGCATTGGCAATATAAGGGATAATAAGTGCCCAATGCGAGTTCAAAATATGCAGCTTCCGTACAATGGTATAAATCGGCAGCATCAGCGCATTATTCGGAATCAGCATCCCAATCAATACCAGCGAGAACAGGATTGTGTTCCATTTCCCCTGGCGCATCCGTGTGACCGCGAAGGCAAACATCGAAGCCAGCAGGATCGATACTACCGAGGCCAGGACCGAAATGTACAAGCTGTTAAAAAAGTACGTGCTGATCTTAGCGTTTACCCACGCCTCTACATAGTTGTTAAACACAAACTCCTTCGGGATGCCGAATGGATTCAGGGCGATCGAATTATTGTCCTTTTTCACGGAGGAGAAGAGTACGAATAAGAACGGAAAAAGAACCACTAAAAGATAGCCGAGCAGCGCGATATGGGGCAGACTTTTCTTCAAGGTACGCGGCATCAGTATTCAATCCTTTCACTACGCCGGTTAAACAGCAGCTGATATAACGCCGTAACAACAAGCGTAAACACGAAGATTAGGACCGCAATGGTGTTGCCGTAACCGTATTTAAAGTTGGTAATGGCATATTTAATCATATAGGTGGCCATGACTTCTGTTGAGCCCGCCGGTCCGCCTTTGGTCATAACAATAACAATATCGGCAGCCTTCATCGCCCCAGCGATGGAAAGCATAATCACCACAGAAATAATCGGCACGATCAGCGGCAGAGTAATGCGGGTAGCCCGCTGGAAGCCGGTAGCACCATCAATCGCTGCTGCCTCATCGAGCTCACTGGGAATGGAGAGGATTGCCGCCAGCACCATAACGATGTAGAATCCGGTCCATTGCCAGGCATTTGTAATCAGAATCGACAGCATGGCAAAACGCTCATCCGACAGCCAATAAATCGGCTCCACCCCGAACAGCCCCAGAAGCTTGTTGAACAGACCAATATTAGGCTCATAAATAAATCCCCACAGAATACCGATTACTGCGGTGGACATAATGGAAGGCATAAATACGGCTGTTTTATATAATCCTTTGAGCTTCTTCACATTGGCAATCAATAAAGAGAAGAAGACAATCAGTGGAACCTGTATAAATACGGAAAAGAGGATGAACCAGCCGTTATTCTTCACAGAGACCCAGAAGCGATCATCGCCGAGCGCCTTCTTGAAATTGTCCAGCCCGGTATATTTGACGGTATCTGATACGCCGTTCCAACTGGTGAAGCTATAATAGATTGAACTGAAGATCGGGTAGATGAAGAATACAAAGAACAATGTAAGTGCAGGAATTACGAACAGGATGAAGACCAAGGGGTTTCTGAGTGCTTTATTCATGACTACCTCCGATAGCTTTGACATCTGGAAAAGATTAGGCCGGAGTGTAAAAATGTACCCTGGAGCAAGCACCAGGGTACATTTCATTGGCTGCTGCTTACTCCACTGCTGCGTTCGCTTCTTCCTGAACCTTCTGCAGCGCTTCACCCATCTTCTCAGGTGTAGTCTGACCGCCGATCAGCTTCTGAATTTGAATATTGCTGATTTCGGTCGTTACATCCGCCTGTACCAGAGAGTCGAATGCCGGGAAGGAAGACTCCGAGCTGTTTAGCACCGCCACAATTTCACTCATCAGATCATCAGTGATATTCTTGTTCAGCACCGCCTGATCAATCTTCATCGCCGGAAGCACACCGTCTTCCACCAATCCGCGCAACTGCATTTCTTCATTGTACATATTTTTGATGAAAGACTTCACTGCGGCAAGCTGACGTTCGTCTTCACCTGCGGAAGCGGAGAAGCCATAGCCATTGTTCACGTCACGCATCAGGGCCGTCTGATCGCCTACCCCGCCTTCGACTGCAGGAATATTGAAGAACCCTACTTTACCGATCAGCCCTTCGCCGGATTGACCAGCCTTGAATACAGAGGATTTCCAGGTTCCGTCATACATCAGAATCGCTTCACCGCTAGTGAACTGGGTGGTATATTCAGCATATTCGAACCCGAGCTCACCTTTTTTGAAGTAGCCTTTGTCGACCCATTCCTTGTATTTGGCGAACCCTTTCACAACATTAGGATCATTCCACTTCGCTTCACCTGTGGCAAATTTCGCCGTTACATCCGGACCCGCATACCGTGACCACAGATGGTTAGCCAGCATCAAGGGTACCCAACCGGCCTTGGACGCGCCCGCCATCGGCACTTTGCCGTCAGCCTTAATATCAGCCAGCTGCTGTTCCAGTTCAGCGAAAGTAGTAGGAGCTTTCCAGCCCTTGCTTGCATAATATTCTTTATTATAGAAGAATCCTTCACCCGAACCGCCAATCGGTAGTCCATAGATTTTGCCCTCATAAGTAAACGGATCCAGATTGGAGAATTTATCCTTGATACCGAGCTCTTCGAGGATCGGAGTAAGATCTAGCAGCTTGCCTTCTTTCGCGTAGATCTTGGAATCAGGGCTGCCGAACAGGTCGAAAATTTCCGGTGGATTACCGGCGGCCATTTCACCGCGCAGCTTTTCTTTGCGGTTCACATCCGAATCCACACCATCCAGCTTGAAGGTCAGACCCGGCACCTCTTCCTGCACTTTGCCGACGACATCTTCCAGAATCGCCAGGCGTTTTTGTTTATCTGCACCTACCTGAGTATGACGGATCGTCATTTCAAAAGGCTCCGTGTTCACCGGTTCTTCTGTAGCCGGGGCATTGGTTGCAGCAGTCCCGCTGTTAGTTGCAGCGGCTTCGCCATTGTTGCCTGCATTATTATTATTGCCGCAAGCCGTCAGTAGAGCTGAGGTGACAAACATTAGGGACAAGAGCATTGTTATACTTTTTCTCATTACGGGTGACCCTCCCTGGTTAATGATTTATGATTTCCCTTACAACTCTTATTATAGAAAACAGACTTTGTAATCGTAAGGTTAAGATTCATCTACAATAGGGATAAAAACCTCTAATGTAAGCGAATACAACAGTATTTAGTCACATATTAAGTTATATTTAGTGACATAATATTAAAAATCCAATAAAATCACAACTTCTTTTTGTCATAAAACCTATACACATTGGGGGATACCTCTACATATCCCCCTTAACCGGACAGCAAAAAACCGTTCCCGCAGTATGTTAGCTACTGTCAGGAACGGCTTCATTTAAATGCATTCATTACTTTACCAAAGCTGTCTCTTGACGTCCTTCTTCGATCAGCCGGTAAGCGCGCTGCACTTCCTCTTCTGTCGGTGAAGGTACCCCTTCAAGCTCATAGGGACGGCCAAGTTCTTGCCATTTATAGATCCCCATCTGATGATACGGCAGGATTTCAAACTTCTCAACACCGTTCAGGGTTCCGATGAACCGGCCAAGATTCAGCAGGTCTTCTTCCTTGTTATGAATGCCGGGAACATACACATGGCGGATCCACATTTTACGGTTATGATCAGAGAGCCAGCGGGCCAATTTCAAAGTTCGGTCATTCGATTTGCCGGTCAGCTTGATATGCGCTTCATCGTCGATATGCTTAAGATCCAATAATACAAGATCAGTAACATCTAGCAAATCACTGATTTTTGAACCGTCATTATAGCCGTTGGTGTCCAACGTTGTATGCAGATTCCAGCGTTTCTTTACTTCTGTGAACAGCTGCTTCACAAAATGCGCCTGCAGTGTAGGCTCACCGCCGGAAACCGTCAATCCGCCGCCGGAAGAGCGATAATAGTTAATATAAGGCTCAATTTCAGCCAGTACATCTTCGAGGCTCATTTCTTTGCCTTCATTAAGACCCCATGTATCCGGATTATGACAGTACTGACACTTCAATAGGCATCCCTGCATAAACAGGACAAATCGAATTCCGGGTCCGTCTACAGTACCAAAGGTTTCTAAGGAATGTATATGTCCATTAGCCATATGATGACTTCCTCTCAAAAAAAGCTTAAAATTTTAATGATTTTTTAGCAAGATTTTACCGCCCCTGAACCAAGGGCGGTATCACCTCATAGCTATTGCTAATATACAAAGACTATATTACTCAGTTCTTTATATTACATTGTACCGTGGAAGGTACGGTTAATTACATCCAATTGTTGTTCACGAGTCAGCTTGATGAAGTTAACAGCATAGCCGGATACACGAACAGTCAATTGCGGATAGTTCTCAGGGTGATCCATAGCATCGATCAGCTGTTCACGGTTAAATACGTTAACATTCAAGTGCTGAGCGTTGTTGTGGAAGTAACCGTCCATCATGAATACCAGGTTGGACTTACGGGATTCTTCGTCTTTTCCAAGCGCCTTAGGCACGATGGAGAAGGTATTGGAGATACCGTCTTGTGCATCAGAGTATGGCAGTTTGGCAACAGAATTCAAGGAAGCCAGTGCGCCTTTCTTGTCGCGTCCATGCATTGGGTTAGCACCTGGAGCGAACGGTTCACCTTTCTTACGTCCGTCAGGAGTAGTACCTGTTTTCTTTCCGTATACCACGTTTGAAGTGATAGTCAATACCGATTGAGTCGGTACAGCATTACGATAAGTTTTGTTTTTGCGGATCATTGTCATGAAGGTTTCAACCAGTTCAACCGCAATGCTGTCAACAGCATCGTCGTTGTTACCGTAGCAAGGGAATTCACCTTCAGTTACAAAGTCGATTGCAATGCCTTGTTCGTTGCGGATCGGTTTAACCTTCGCGTATTTGATTGCGCTCAGGGAGTCAGCTGCAACGGACAGACCGGCGATACCACAAGCCATCGTACGCAGGATGTCACGGTCATGCAGTGCCATCTCGATGCGTTCGTAAGAATATTTGTCATGCATATAGTGGATGATGTTCAGGGTGTTGACATAAGTCTTAGCCAGCCATTCCATCATAGGTTTGAAGCGTTTCATTACTTCGTCGTAATCCAGATACTCGGAAGTGATCGCCGGGAATTCAGGTCCAACTTGTGCGCCGGACTTCTCGTCTACACCGCCATTGATTGCATACAGCAAAGCTTTTGCCAGGTTGGCGCGGGCGCCGAAGAACTGCATTTGTTTACCGATGCGCATTGGGGATACGCAGCAGGCAATTGCGTAATCTTCGCCCCAGTATGGACGCATTACATCATCGTTCTCATATTGGATAGCGCTGGTTTCGATGGAAACCTTGGCACAATATTTTTTGAAGCCTTCAGGCAGTCTTTCGGACCATAATACAGTCAAGTTTGGTTCCGGAGCAGGACCCAGGTTATACAGGGTATGCAGGAAACGGAAACTGTTTTTGGTTACGCGTGTTGTTCCGTCTTCAGCCATACCGCCGATGGATTCAGTTACCCATGTAGGGTCGCCGGAGAACAACTCGTTATAGTCAGGCGTACGCAGGAATTTCACGATACGCAGTTTCATTACGAAATGGTCAACAATTTCTTGTGCTTGCTCTTCAGTAAGAGTGCCTTCTTCGAAATCGCGCTGTGCATAAATATCGAGGAAAGAAGATACGCGTCCAAGGGACATTGCCGCACCGTTTTGCTCTTTAACTGCTGCCAAATAACCGAAGTATACCCATTGAGTAGCTTCCTTGAAGGTGTTGGCCGGTTTGGAAATATCAAGACCGTGTGCTGCAGCCATTTCTTTCAGTTCGCCCAGAGCGCGGATTTGCTCCGACAGTTCTTCACGCAAACGGATTACATCTTCACTCATGAAATCAACTTCAAGTTCACTTAGCTGTTGTTTCTTATCTTTGATCAGGAATTCGATACCGTACAAAGCAACGCGACGGTAGTCGCCGATGATGCGTCCACGGCCGTAAGCATCAGGAAGACCTGTGATAACGCCCGATTTACGTACAGCTCTCATTTCTGGTGTATATGCATCAAATACGCCTTGGTTATGCGTTTTGCGGATGTTCGTAAACATTTCGACAATGTTATTCGGAAGTTCGAAGCCATAAGCCTTAGTGGCGTCGATCATCATTTTGATACCGCCGAATGGTTGGATGGAACGTCTGAAAGGAGCATCAGTCTGCACGCCTACAATTTGTTCCTTATCTTTGTCGATGTAGCCTGGTTTATGGGAAGTAATAGTGGAGACAGTATCCAGGGAAATGTCCCATACGCCGCCTTTGTCTCTTTCTTCCTTACTCAGCTGGGAGATGATCTTCCACAGTTCAGTGGTGTTGCTTGTAGGACCTACGAGGAAATCTTCATTTCCTTCGTAAGGCTTGATGTTTGTTGCGATAAAGTTGTTAACGTCAACTTTCTTGGACCATTTACCTTTTGCAAAACTTCTCCAACCGGACTTTACTTCTTGTACATCTTTTTCAATCACCGACATGCTAAATCCCTCCATATATATTTATAATATTTGTAGAGATCGCGGGCTTGAAGGTTAATCCCGTGTCTCGTGATCCCAATGATATGGTTGTTATAAAATTCACAATCGCGACTTCATATCCGGGAACGTTGTTTATATAAACATTTTAGTTTATTTTCTCAAAAAGGACTGTGACAAATATCACCTTTCCGGTGATATTTGTCACTACCATCTAGTCCCATATTAACCTTTAAACTTCTTTTTTGCTAAGCAAGCGCCAATTATACGTCGAATCTTCCGTAGAATGCGTTGCGGTATACATCAGCCAGCTCAGTTACCAGCGGCAGTTTAGGGTTGGCAGTAGTACATTGGTCTTCAAATGCACGGTCAGCCAGGTAATCTACACGCGATTCGAAATCCTTAGCATCGAAGCCAAGCGCCGAGAACGACTCTTCGATACCGAGTTTTTTGTTCAGATCGCGGATTGCATTGATCAGGCTAGTTACGCCTTCTTCAGTAGTGCGGGCCGGCAATCCCAGAATGCGGGCGATTTCGGCATAACGCTCGTCAGCTACGAAGTGCGAATATTTAGGGAACGAAGCGAACTTCGTAGGTTTTTTGGCATTGTAACGGATAACGTGCGGCATCAGGATGGCATTGGTACGACCATGCGCTGTGTGGTATTGACCGCCCCATTTGTGCGCCAAGCTGTGGTTGATGCCCAGGAACGCGTTAGCAAAAGCCATACCAGCGAGTGTCGATGCGTTATGCATTTTTTCACGAGCCAGCTTGTCGCCAGTCAGCGCTGATTTTTCCAGGTACTGGAATACCAATTGAATTGCTTTGATTGCCAGACCATCGGAATAGTCACTAGCCATTACAGATACATAAGCTTCAATTGCATGTGTCAATACGTCCATACCGGTATCAGCAACAGCAGTTCTAGGCAAGCTGTATACAAACTCTGGATCAACGATCGCAACATCTGGAGTCAGCTCATAATCAGCCAATGGGTATTTAGTATTGTTGCCAGTTGTTTTGTCAGTAATAACTGCGAACGGAGTTACTTCCGAACCTGTACCCGATGTTGTTGGGATTGCAACGAATTTCGCTTTGTTGCCCAGCTCAGGGAATTTGTAGACACGTTTGCGGATATCCATGAATTTCTGTTTCAATCCGTCAAAGTCAGCATCCGGGTGTTCATAGAACAACCACATTCCTTTTGCAGCATCCATTGGGGAACCGCCGCCGAGTGCGATGATGCAGTCCGGTTGGAATCTGTTCATCATAGCAGTACCTTTTTCAACTGTAGTAGTCGATGGATCCGGTTCAACTTCCGAGAACACTTCAATTGCTACAGGTGTTTGGCGTTGACGCAGATAGTGCTCTACTCTTTCTACATAACCCAGTTTAACCATCATAGGGTCCGTGATGATTGCTACACGGCTGATGTTAGGCATTTTAGTCAGGTACTGAGTGGATCCTTTTTCGAAGTAAATTTTGTCAGGTACTTTAAACCATTGCATATTCACGGTACGACGGTTCACCCTTTTCACGTTGATCAGATTGATTGCAGTAACGTTCTGCGATACCGAGTTGCGACCATAAGATCCGCAGCCCAGGGTAAGCGAAGGGATATTCGTATTGTAAATGTCGCCGATGGCGCCATGTGTCGAAGGCGAGTTCACAAGAATACGTCCTGTTTGCAGGCGGTTCGAGAACTTCATGATAACTTCTTCATTGTTGGAGTGGATAGCCGAGCTGTGGCCCATGCCGCCAAATTCAACGATTTCTGCAGCGCGTTCGATACCTTGGTCTGCATTTTTAACTTTGTAGCAAGCCAGAACCGGGCTGAGCTTTTCAGCGGACAGCGGATATTTAGTGCCTACGCCTTCGATTTCAGCTACCAGAATCTTCGTGCCGGCTGGAACCTGAATACCGCACATTTCAGCGATTTTCACTGCCGATTGACCTACGATTGCCGGGTTAACTGCGCATTTTTCTACGTTCATTGCGCCGTTGGTCAGCTTAGCAGCTTCATCTTTGTTAACGAAGTAGCAGCCATTCGCGATCATTTTCTTCTTCACTTGGTCAAAAATTGCTTCTTCAATAATAACGGCTTGCTCGGAAGCACAGATCATACCATTATCAAAGGTTTTGGAAAGGATGATGTCTGTTACTGCTTGATCGATGTTAGCACTCTTCTCGATGAAGGCAGGTACGTTACCAGGACCTACGCCGAGTGCCGGTTTGCCGCAGCTGTAAGCTGCTTTAACCATTGCCGATCCGCCGGTTGCCAGGATCAGTGCAACGTCAGGATTGTTCATCAGTGCGTTTGTTTTGTCCATAGTAGGAAGTTCAATCCATTGGATGAAGTTCTCAGGTGCACCAGCTTTAACGCCTGCATCATGAAGAATTTTGGCTGCTGCCGCGCTACACTCTTGCGCAGATGGATGGAAACCGAATATAATAGGATTACGTGTCTTAGCGGCGATCAATGCTTTAAACATCGTGGTGGATGTTGGGTTGGTTACCGGTGTGATCCCCATTACAATTCCGACTGGTTCAGCAATCTTCTGGAAGTTGTCATAAGTGTTATCTTCAATAACGCCTACTGTCTTGTCGTACTTAATTCCGTGCCAGATATATTCAGTTGAGAAGATATTCTTCGTAATTTTGTCTTCGTATACTCCGCGTCCTGTTTCTTCGACGGCCAATTTCGCCAGGTACATATGTTTGTCGAGACCTGCCAACGCCATTGCATGAACGATTGTGTTAACCTGCTCTTGATCTAGCTCCATGAACGCATCCAGGGCTTTCTTTGCTTTATCCACCAAAGTCTGAATATACTCTTCAGCGGTGGTTTGTTTCACTTGGGCGGCGACTTCGTTTTTAACTGCCATCTCCCTCGTCCTCCTGTCAATTTTTAGGTTGTTTTTCTCTACACATTTATCTTATCACATCCTCCTCGTCTTGTATAGTGAATTCTTTCACAAAGTATAAAGTTTTTTTGATTTGTTTTCAAAGCGCTTTCATTCAATCATAATCAGGTTCTAGTTCCATTTTTTATAAAAATATTTTGGTAATATTTATATTACGGTTTCATGTTGACTTTTGAAACCCAGGTTCTCCAGGTTCACGAGAATTTGAAATTGCTGCTTTTTGTCTGATTTTGACAAACAAAAAAACAAGACGGCTGTTCTCCCGATTCAGAAGAATGGCCCGTCTTGTTTTCATTTCTGGCGTTACCAGCGTATTCTATTCTACTTTAATAGTATCGAAGAATTTCTCCTGCACCGTTTTGGCGGCAGCATCCAGCTGCGCTTTGGAGTCTGTGCCTTTTTTGGAGAACAGCTCCTGGATCACATTGGACATAGTTGCATAATAATCCTGAGTGTTGTACTGTGCTTCAGGCTTACCATCCAGCAGAGCCATAATGTCAGGGTTGTATTGGTACACAATGTCGGAATACTTGTCGTATACGGCTTTTGTTTTCTTGCCGAAATCAGAATCAGCAGCATAATAGTCCAGAAGCGGCGGGATAAAATACTTGCCGTCCGCCTTGCGCTGCTGCAGAATCGCATCTAGCGCACCCAGGCCTTTATCAGAGAAATAATCAAATGTAATATAGCGGAAGGCCATTTCCTGCTCATCTTTAGAAGCGTTCGGGTTGATTACGAGGTAGTCGCCGCCAAGTACTCCAGTATGCTTGCCGCCTTTTTGAGCTGCCGGCATTGGATAGGTGAGCACATCCTCCGGTTTGAGTCCGCCCTGGTTCAGTGCCTGTTCAATGACGCCGTCGGAGCCGGCCATTACCATCGCTGTACGCCCCTGCTGGAATGCCCCGACTGCATCCCCCCAGCCTAGTGCCCAGTCCTGCGGAATAGCATTCGCTTCCCATCTCAGCTTTTTATAGAAATCCAGTGCTTTTACCCCTGCTTCGGAATTAAAGGTAGCAACGACCTTGCCGCCCTCCACATTCTGGATCTCCCCGCCGGCTTCGAACAGGAAGTTGGTCCAGTTCCAGCCAGCTTCATTACCTTTCCCCATTGGGGCGATTCCGGAAATCCCTTTTTTGGGATCAGCTACCCCTTTGGCGGTGTTCAGCATATCATCCCAGGTCCAGTCCATCGCCGGAACGGCTACGCCTTTGTCATCCAGCATCTTCTTATTAATCATTGTTGTGGTTACATACCCTTTTTGAGTTACACCGTAGACCTTACCGTCAATGATGAACTGATTTTGCAGCACCGGATTGATCTGATCCTTGTATTCATATTTGTTCCACAGCTCCGTAATATCAGCAGCCCAGCCCTTTTCCACCAGGAATTTGGCTTCTGTAGCATAGGTGTTAAAGAAGGTTGGCGCTTCATTGGCGGCCATTTTCACTCCGATTTCACTGACATTGTACTGCCAGTCGTCCTTGATTATCTCTACATTCGGATATTCCGTCTGAAAGCGTTTGATCCGGTCGTCCTCCTGCGCCCGCATCTCTGTCAGGTCAGGCGTCGGATAGTGGATTTTGATCGTTACTTTTCTCTGGGTAATATCATCGGCAGGTGCATTTGTTGCAGCAGTATTTGTTTCCGTATTTGCTGTGGCAGGTGCCGGAGACGCTTCCTCCCCTGTATTTCCCTGGGCATTTCCGTTGTTGTTATTGTTGCCGCCGCAAGCGGATAACAACGAACCGGCCACAAGGAGACCTGCTAATACGCTGGAAAATTTACGCATTGAAACTCCCCTTTTCAATTCATAATTAACTTACAAATTCATCTTAAAAGAGAAATCGTTTACAAACGAGGTGTATTTATATTCCTTTCATGTGCAGGTTTACGATTCCATATAAAACCGGTTATCCGTGCTTATCCTTTCACAGCCGACAAGGTTACTCCGCGCATGATGAACTTCTGGAAGATCAGGAACACGAGAATCGGCGGCAGTGACACCAGGAAGAGAATTGCAAACTTAATGTTCGTATTCAGCGCCTTGACGTTGATAACATACTTATAGATCGCAGTCGCGAGCGTATATTTATCCTCCGTGTGCATGACCAGTGACGGCCAGAACCAGTCGTTCCACGCTGTAGAAAAAATAAAGATGGCCAGCGTAGCAAAAATCGGCACGGACAGCGGAACAGCAATGGAGAAAAAGCTTCTCGGCTCCGAGGCTCCGTCAATCCGCGCAGCTTCAAAGATTTCCGGGTGAATTCCGTCAAAAAAGTTCTTCAGCAGCAGGAAAAGGAACGTATTCGCTCCGGCTGGCAGCCAGAATGCCGCATACTGGTTGAGCAGGCCCAGCTCCTTCAGATTGACAAAGTTCGGAATCATATAACTGGTTGCCGGGATAAACAGCGTCATCAGGAAAAAGAAATAGAAGGCTTTCCGGTACGGCACATTCATCCGGGAAATACTGAACGAGGCCATGCCGAGCACTACAAGTGTCACTACCATATTCCCTACAAATATATACAGGGTATTCTTCAGGAACATCAGAAGATCAATGTAATTCACAGCATCCTTCAGATTGCTGAAATGCCACTCCTGCGGGAAAAAATGCGGCGGGAAGGAGTTGACCTCCTGGTTGGACTTCAAGCCGTTGAACATGGTCATCAGGATTGGATACATCATGGTGAAAACCATTATGGCAATAAGGAATACCATAAGGCCGTAGACGACTTTGTTGCTTGTCTTTTTCAGATCATGTTCGGACAAAATCCCTCTCTCTGCGCTCTTCATTCTAGTTATCCTCCTTCCCCAGCTTGAACTGTAAAATACCCAAGCCGCTCAGGACGATAAACATCAGCATGCCAAACGCCGTCGCCGTTCCATAATCAAGCCTGGTGAAGGCATACTTCACGATCAGCAGCGCATAGGTAAGTGTGGTCTTATTCGGCCCGCCGTCCAGCAGCGCCAACTGTGACTGGTATCCTTGAGAGGTCGCGATGATCTGCAGAATCAGCATCAGGACAATCAGATTGCGCAGGGATGGCAGTGTAATATGGCGGATACGCGCCCAGACACCGGCTCCGTCAATCTCAGCCGCTTCGTACCAGTCACGCGGAATACTGAGCACGGCGGCCAGATAGATCAGCATCCCCGAGCCAAACTGCTGCCATGTTTCCATAAATACAAGCGAGAGCATAGACCACCTGCTGTCCGTCAAAAAAGGGATCTGGTCCGCCCCAAGCGTACCCAGCAAGGCATTAATCGGTCCGACCGGATCATAGAGCCATCTCCACAGCCCATAAAGAACTACCGCAGGCATCACATAGGGAAGATAAGCTGCTACCCGCACAAACCCTCCGAACCTCCGGAGTTCTGAGATCGCAATAGCGAAGGCAATCGGCACCCAGAAGCCGACGACAAGACAGAGCAGCATGTAATACAGCGTATTTTTGACTGCGATCAGGACATCGGGGTCCGTGAGTGCTGTACCATAATTGCCGAAGCCTACAAAGGTATTTCCTTTGACAAAATCCACAGTATAAAAGCTGTACAGAAAGCCTTTGAAAATCGGCACCCACATAAACATAATGAAGATGACAAGGGCGGGCACGAGAAACATATAGCCCCAAAAATTCTTTTTCCAGCGGTTCTGTTTGTAAGGTGTACTCCCCGGCTTCGCCGGCAGCTCATCGTTTAATATAGCTGTCTGGTTCATCTGGCTCCCTCATTCCTTTCGTGTTGCAGCACATTGACAAAGTGCTTCTTACCTTAATTGTAGGAAAGGCGGGGGAGGCTGAACATGTCTATATCTACCGAAGTCATGAGCGTTCTTACTTCTTCAGTTCACTCGGGCTGATGCCATAGTATTTTTTGAAAATCTTGCTGAAATGCTCCGGCGATTCATACCCGACCCGCTCAGCAATCTCATAGCGGCGCAGATCGGTATTCAGAATCATCTCCCGGCTGTCCTCCATCCGCAGCTTAATTACATATTCCCACAGATTATGGCCTGTGTTTTTTTTGAAGAGGTAGCTGAGGTAGTTGGGGCTGACATGATTTTTTTTGGCAACCTCATGGATAGTTAATCCCTTCTGGGCGTAATTCTCATCGATATACTCCTTGGCCTTCTGCACGATCAGATTGCTGCGCGTGTGCAGCTCCTCTGCCGAAGGATCGGCGGCATAATTATTCCAGTTGAAATCGCCGTAATAGAACACATAATGGTCGCTATGCTCCTTGTTCCAGAGAATGGCCTTGGAGGACTGCCGGTTCAGCACCTCCATGAATGACAGTCCCTTGAGGATCTGGCTTATTCCAATGACTGCATTCAGATGCAGAAATTTCTGGACATTAAAATGCAGACTGCGACCCAGCGCATCCAGCCTGCCTACCTGGCCCGTCCCCGCTTCTTCATAGCTCTTCTCGTCCCATTGGATAATGACTGTGATTTCTTCATCCGGGGAGTAAAAAGCAGTAGAGCTCCATTCCTGATCCAGCAGTTCTTTGGCAATATTGAGCGCCCCGTAACGCAGCAGGCCTCTGTCACGGGAGCTATAGTTCTTGCCCCCCATACTTTCGTCAGGCAGCGGAAGCTTTATTTTGAGTACGGAGAAATAGGGACCCTGCAGCTTCAGTTCATCCAGCTTAGCCATCCCTTCCTCATCGTTTAGAACAGCAGCCGGGTCTGCCAGCAGCGCATTCAGCACCTTACTGTATTCCGGCAGCGGTTCCTCCAGCTTGAAGCTATCGCCAAGTCCGGCCATGAAGGTGGCCAGCTCCGGCGAAGGCCGGTCCATTTTGAGCAAGACATTCCGTACTGAATCAAGAAACTGCTCGCTGTTGAGCGGCTTGATTAAATAATCCTTCGCCCCCAGCCTTACGGCCATCTGGGCATATTGAAAGGTTTCATGCGCCGAGATTACGATCGTCTGTACCCAGGGCTTCGCCAGCTTGGCATGCTGCATCAGCTCAATACCGCTCATCGCGCCCATCTGAATATCGGTCACCAGTAAGTCGACCTCCTCCATCCGGATACAGTCAAGCGCTTCAAACCCGCTGTTCGCGGTATAAATATGGTCGATATCCAGTCCGGAAGAAGCAAGCAGATTGCTGAGCCCCTTACAAATTAGCGGTTCATCGTCCACAACCAGAATATTGAACATATGGTGAATCCCCCTTCTATTCTTGAACTTCCGTTATCGGCAGCATGACAGAAGCCACTGTTCCGCCTCCCGGACGGGGGCCGTAGCGAATACCATAGCCAGGGCCGAAATGCAGCTGCACCCGTTGGTTTATATTCCGGATACCGTAGCCGCCCGTTGGATTAGGACTATCATCATTCAGCACATGAGCAATCGCCCCGTAGTCGACCTGTCTATAACCGTTATCTGCAATAGTAATCAGTACCGTATCATCTATAACAGCTGCCGTAATGATGATTTGACCGTCTTCATCCATATTTTTGACTCCGTGAATAATGGCATTCTCAATCAGAGGCTGAAGTGTAATTTTGGGAATCAGGTTGCTCTTCGTTTCCGGTGCAATGTTCCAGATGACAGCAAACACATAATCATACCGGTGCTGCTGCAGCTTGATATAGGCTCCGGCATGCTCCAGCTCCTCCTCCAGGGTAATCAGCTCTCTGCCCCGGCTTAAACTGATCTTCATTAGCTTGGATAATTCCTTGATCATTTCCGCAGATTCCACATTGCCTTCCAGCGAGCTTTTCCAATAGATACTCTCCAGTGTGTTATATAGAAGATGAGGGTTAATCTGCTGATACAGCAGCTGCAGCTGTGATTCCTTCTGCTTGATCTCCATCTGGTATTTATACATAATCAGGCTGTTCAGCCTGCGGGCCATATCATAGGTCGAGGCGATCAGCACGCTGACTTCATCATTGCTGCCTCTCTTAGGCGTCTCGGGAACCCGGTTGCCCGGCTCATATTTGCGCACAAAAAAAGCCAGCTTCTGCAGCGGTGTCATCAGAGAACGCCAAAAATAAGTGATAATGATCAGACCGAACAAGGCATATGCAACCGTTATGTATTGAATGACCCGCTTCATTTCATTCTGCTGCTGCAGGAGCGCTTTTACCGGGACCTTATAGACCAGCTTCTGCCCCAGCATATGATTATTGTTCACGACATAAATAAAATCATTGGTAATCACATCCCGCGTGCCCTCCGGATCTCCGCTCTCCGCACCCTCGGGCAGCTCTAGAGCCTCTCCGGTGGAATTCGTGGTTGAAGCCAGCACCCGGTTATTCATATCCGTCAAGTAGATTTCCCCGCCCGGCAGTGAAATGGATTTCATCGACGTGCCGATCTTCGCCTCCATTTTGGTCACTACCAGCACGCCTATGGTTCCTGCCCCTAAATAGATGTTATTTACCGCTCTGACGTAGGTAAGGGTCTTCAGGTTCTCAGCCTGGGGACTAAGACGGTCCATGAACATCAGATACCCCCGTCCCTTCTGCCCCACTACCTGCTTAAACCAGAAAGGCTCCTCTTCCTTGGTGAAAAAATAAACGCCCGCCTTCTTCACCTGCGGAAAGTTGGGGGCAAAAAAGTAATAATTGTTCGGATCATATACGTACAGCGAGTAATAAATCGCATCGCCCCGCTCCGCCCCCTGCGAATAGCTGGCGAGCAGCTTTTCTATCGTTTCATACCGTTCGACGCGCTCCAGCACCGGATCAAGTCCGCTCATATTCAGCTGCTGCAGAATCGGATTTTGAATCACTGTTGTGGTGATCTTATTCACCGTATCGATATCCCTGTTGATAATCGCAAAATTTTGTTTATTCAGCTCCACATAGGCATTCGTCACATGACGCTTTAATATCTGCTCCGCCTTGTAGTTCCCATAGCTGTTAAGAATCAGGATCGGCGCAAACATAATCAGGAACAGCAGAATCAGCTGCTGCTTGACGCTCAGCCTGACAATAGGTTTCATTAATGCGGACAACATCCCGGATTCACCTCCAGTTTCAATAATATAACAAACAGATAAGCGCTTACATAGGTCTATTTTAAAGTCAATTAGGTGTGTTTGTATGCAATTTTTCCGGTGGGCAGTGGTAGGGGAGGCTAATAGGAGTCATTACGCGGAACATTTGGACCTCCGGCCGCTGTTGCCTCCGGATTTCTATGATTTATACCGCGCAGCGGATCAAATCCGAAAAAAGGAACTGTCACCTGACAGCTCCCTTCCGTTTACTTGCTAGCTCATTATGATATTAGGATTTATTCGGAGCAGTTCTTTCTCCACAAATCTGTACCGATGGAGGGCTATCGTACAAGTAAGAGATTTGGGGGCATTCATTAGGTTAAAATACGCAGCTCTGAAGGCTCTGTCCAGACGTGATACGTTATCAATGTTAACTGCCGTCCCCCGATTGATGATGCTGAAATGACATCCGGTGCTGTTAAGCGCACTGACCCAGTAACGCAAGGGACCCATGATGTAATATACGCCTTCCCTTGTATGTACCAGGATAGACTGTGATTCGCTAGTATTGCACTTAAGAAACAAGATGTGCTGGAAGTCGACAGAGATGATCCCGCTAGATCCGTCTGGAGTTTCGGTCACGGATAAATAATTCACGGAACACACTCTACTTTCTTATATTTTGTTAAAAAGAGGAGACAATTCGTGCCAAAACAAAACGCAGCATTGACTTACATTTTTTTCTAAATACAATGCTATTATATTCAATATTTATCCACCCGTATAGCAAATTTTCAGAAGGTTAAGCCGAACCGTTAATCAGATAATCTGGTCACCGATCGCAGTGAATCGTTGTAAATTCCCGATGGTTCTGCAATACTATCTATAAAATTATGATTTAAGGGGATTAGATTATGGAACCCGTTGCATCTAAGGGCAGCTACTCACTGGGCGCTCGATCCGCTATTGCTGCAGGTTATCGCCATACCGTCGGGCTTCATTCGGACGGCACGGTGACGGCTGTGGGCGATAATAAATATGGCCAATGTGATGTAAGCGGCTGGCGCGATATGGTGGCGGTTGCGGCGGGTAATGCTCACATAGGGAATGCTCATACTATCGGACTTAAAGTGGATGGTACGGTGGCGGCTGTGGGGTGGAATAAATATGACCAATGCAATGTAAGCGGCTGGCGCGATATTGTGGCGGTTGCAGCGGGTTGGCGCCGTACCGTCGGGCTTCAATCGGATAGCACGGTGGTTGCTGCGGGTCGAAATAATGAAGGCCAGTGTAATGTTAGCGGCTGGTGTGACATCATAGCGGTTGCAGCAGGTGACTGGCACACTGCCGGGCTTAAAGCGGACGGTACGGTGGCGATTGCCGGCAATAACCGGTATGGTCAAAGCAATGTAAGTGACTGGCACGATATGGTGGGGGTTGCGGCGGGTTACCTTCATACCGTTGGGCTTAAATCGGACGGCACGGTGGCGGCTGTGGGGTGGAATAAGCGTGACCAATGCAATGTTAGCAGCTGGCACGATATGGTGGCAATTTCGGCGGGTAGTAATCATACCATCGGGCTTAAATCGGACGGCACAGTGGCAGCTGCGGGTTGGAATGAGCATGGCCAATGTAATGTAAGCGGATGGCGTGATATTGTAGCGGTTGCAGCGGGTTGCACTCATACGATCGGGCTTAAAGCGGACGGTACGGTTGTTGCAGCGGGTGATAACCAAAATGGCCAATGCGATATAAACGGCTGGCGTGGCATCCAACTGCCCGGCAGTTATTTTCAATAATATAATGTTGAAAGCCATGCGCCTATTTCTCTCGCATGGCTTTAGTGCTGAAGTGGGACAGTGAATTATTTGGTGTAGCCGTTCATCTGCAGCCAGGAAGCGCAGGCTCCCGTCCAGCCGCTGGTATGCTGCTCCCCGGTGGCGAGCCCCAAACCATGTGTCCCGTGGGTATAGATATGAAGATCAAACGGAACCCCCTGGCGGCGCAGCGCAGCGGCGAGCAGCAGGCTGTTCTCCACCGGCACACTCTCATCATCCGCGGTATGCCAGAGGAATGCAGGCGGTGTATCTGCTGTAACTTGCAGCTCTCCGCTGAGCTGACGGACCAGCTCCTCAGCGGGATGCTCTCCGAGCAGATTGGCCTTTGAACCTTCATGTGTCACGCCTTCCATCATGGAAATGACCGGGTAACACAGGATCGAGAAATCCGGCCGGGAGGACTGGCGGTCCAGCTCCTCGCCCGCTTCCGGATTCCCCCGGTCAAATAAGCTGGAAGCAGTTGAAGCCAGATGCCCTCCGGCGGAGAATCCCAGGATTCCGAGCCTGCCCTGATCAATTCCATATTCATCTGCCCGCAGGCGGATGGTGCGCAGCGCTCTCTGAGCATCCTGCAGTGCACTTGGATATTGATATGGTGCTACGCGGTAACGCAGCACAAAGGCTGAGATCCCCAGTGTATTCAACCACTCGGCTACTGGACCTCCTTCATGATCGGCACGCAGCCAATAGCCGCCTCCCGGACAGATCAGTACTGCGGCATTCCCTTTGCCTTCCACCAGATACGGTGTAATCGCCGGACAATCTTCCTCGCTGCTTCCCAGTGCCCCCGGAGCCCCCTCCGGCCATAACAATAATGTTTCCATCTGCATCCCTCAAGCTTTCTTCTATAATAGAATAATGAGTCTAAGGAGTTGCTTTACCCTCGACCACTAGTCTATCAAGCCCTTACAATTCATGCAATCCGGTAATCACAAGATCCGCCTCACGCAGCACCTCCGGTTTGCCGATGCCGACCACCTGCATGCCTGCCGCTTTTCCTGCCGCCACTCCCGCCTGTGCATCTTCGAACACCACGCACTCCCGGGGCTGCAGCCCAAGCTCATGACAGGCTGTCTGAAACACCTCAGGATCCGGCTTGGCTCTGGATACTTTGTTGCCGTCAATAACAGCGTCGAACATCCTGGCAATATTCAGCTTATCCAGAATAAACAGCGCATTTTTGCTGGCTGAACCCAGAGCAATGCCTACACCCCTTTTCCTAAGCCTCTTCAGATATTCCTTAACGCCGGGCATCAGCTCAGACTGGTCCAATTGGGAGATATACTCTACATAGAGACGGTTCTTCTTGCCCGCCATCTCAAGCTTCTTGGCCTCCGTAAATTCCAGGTTGCCAATCTCCAGCAGAATATCGAGCGACGTCATCCGGCTGACTCCCTTCAACCGTTCATTATGTTCTTCTGTAAACTCGAAGCCCAGCTCTTCGGTCAGTGAACGCCAAGCCAGAAAATGATATTTGGCCGTGTCCACAATTACACCGTCCAGATCAAAAATTGCGCCTTTCATTTGCTCCAGCATGTTTCCTGTCCTCCCTATTCTAACTGCAGCCGCAGCCGCGCTCCCGAAAGGCACAGCTGCCGCTCACCACCAATCGCAATCAGCGCCAAAGCATTGCGATTACCCGTGGCTGCGGTCACTGTAATCTCATTCCGGCTAATCCGCAGCCTGAAGCTGTCCCCAAGCAGGATCAGCGGTAACTCCACGGCATTCCACTGCTCCGGCAATGATGGGTTGATGTATAGCGTCTCACCGTCAAACTGTACCCCCGCAAAGCCGAGCACTGCCGCCATCCAGGCTCCCCCACTCGCAGCCGGATGCGTTCCTCCAATATAGAGATCTCCGACATACTGCTTGGACTCGCCGGTAAGATCCACGGTTGCCGTCCGCATAAAATAAGGATATCCCCAATCCGGCGAACCGATATCGGCGGCCACCAGCGCATAGATACACGGGCTGAGGCTGGAGCCGTGTTCTGTCCGGGGCTCATAGAACTCCCAGTTCGCCTGCTTCACCTCCCTGGAGTAGGATCGTTTGAAGAGATTAAGCATCAGCACAACATCCGCCTGCTTCAATATAGTGGTTGTCGTAGCTAGGCCATTGCCCCCGCCCCAATATTCATTTTTGTGGATGACCCGTGATTTCAGTTCTGCCAGCCCCACTTCTTCCAGCTGGAAATAGCGGTCGAATTGCTCAATGAGCAGTGTTTCCGGATCAGGCTGCGGCACATAGAAGCTGTCCAGCATCGTTTGGAATTCTTTCAAAAAAGGGCCGTCTGCGAATTGCCCGTTCAGCTTCCGGAACTCCTCCGGGAACTTAGACTGCAGCAGATCTGCACTCTTCAGCGCAACCTCCAGCGTTTCTTTCACCAGGGCATTGGTGAACGCATTGTTGTTCACCCGCTCATGATATTCATCCGGCCCGGTAACATCGAGAATCTCATACCGCTGTTTGACCGGATTGTAGTAGGCATAAGAATAGAAGAAGCGCGCACATTCCCAGATAACCTCAGCACCGCCATCTGTCAGTAAAGTGTTATCTCCGGTGAACATCACATACTGCCAGATCCCGTGCACCACATCCCCGCTGATATGCACCTGCTTGTCGCGGAAATAGGTCCGCACCCTGCGGCCGGTAAACACATCATTAACATTGAAAAGGGTGCAGGCGTCATCACCCGAATCCTGGCTTTCCCAGGCGTAGAACGCGCCCAAGAATCCGTATTCTGCTGCCTTCCGTCGTGCACCCTCCAGCGTATGGATGCGGTACATCAGCAGATTACGGGCTGTGCTGGGATCACTGTGGAGGAAAAAAGGCAGCATGAACATTTCCGTGTCCCAGAACACAGCACCTTTATACACTTGCCCCGACAGCCCCCGGGCCGGAATCGAAACCTTCTCGGAGCCGGTTGGCGCAATAATCAGCAGCTGATAGATGCTGTACCGCAGCGCAAACTGGGCGTCATCATCCCCTTCAATTATGCAATCACTCTGCAGCCATCGCTCCTCCCATGCATCACGGTGAGCCTCAAGCAGACGTTCATAGCCCGCTTCTTCCGCTGCACGGACATTCCGCTCGGCAAGTAAGGCCGGATCGCCGCCGGCATCAAGCCCCGTGTAGACCGCTGCGAATTTAAACCATTCATAAGTCTCTCCTGCCTTGGCATCGAATGAGATCATCCGGATTGCACGGTCACCGATTGTCTCTTGTGCATCGAAGCTGAATACGGTCCTTTCAGCAACTGACACCGGCACCCCCAGCTCACCAGTAACCGCACTTGAGCGGAGCACACCTTCCACAAACTGCTCCTGACACGCATACAGATGAGGGCCGTTTATATCCCATACATCCCCATCGATTCCGCTCGCAATCTCAATCCGGCAATCCACCGTACTGCGTATGCTTAGCTTGCCTGCCAGGAGATGTAATTCATCCATGCTGACGAAACGTTCAGCAGTGAATACCAGCTGTCCACTTCCGGTTAGGCCGTATACCGTCTCCCGTTTGTGGACTGCGCCGCGTATATCAAGCTCCTGTGTGTGGGCCTCAGGCTCAGTGTCCAGCACTCCGAGCTGCTGTCCGTTGCTGCTGAGTCTGGTGAACAGCCCGTTCGGGGCATTCACCGGCTCGCGCCACTTCCCGGCGGCCTGATCATATACACCAGCCAAGGTGACTGCGGCCAGCTGTTCCTTGCCGAACTCCTCCAGCGTTCCACGGTATCCCATATAACCGTTACCGGCCATAAATTTGTTGCCATTCGACGTGATCCGCTCCCGGTCAAAGACCTGATCTTGTACCATCCAGCTCATCCGGCCATCATCCCTTCGCATAGCGGGAGTTCGATAGCGTCGGCACCTACCTTGATCTGCCGCCCATTCATAATGATCTCTGTGCTTCCGCCAGAGACAGCCTGTATCCGCACTGAATCGATAGTAACCTCCAATTTCAACAGAACCCCCTCATACAAAACCTGGAAGCTGTAGGAGGTCCAGCGTTCCGGCAGCGAAGGCTGGAAGCTTAGCCGGTCCCCGTCCGAGCGCATGCCGCCGAACCCGTAGACGATGTTCATCCAGGCAGCCGCAATGGAGGTTGTGTGCAGCCCCTCGCGGGTGTTGCGGTTATAGTTGTCGAGATCAAGCCGGGTTGCGAATTCGAAGAAATGATACGCTTCCTCAGGTTTGCCGATTTCACTGGCCAGAATGGAATGGATGGATGGTGATAGCGATGATTCATGAATGCAGCGCGGCTCATAATATTCGTAATTGGCACGTTTGGCTTCCTTGGAGAATTGACCGTTATAAAGGAACATGAACATCAGTACATCAGGCTGCTTTATCATGTCATAGCGGTACAGGCGGTCATAAGACCAATTCGAATACAGCGGAAATTCCGTCACCGGAATCGAATGAATATCAATATGAGGCATATCAAAAAATCCGTCATGCTCTTCATAAACACCGCTGTCTTGATCTAACGGAATGCGCATATGCTCCGCCTTGCTTCTCCAGTCTGCCAATTCGTCTTCATGGAGCGCGGTTTTAGCAGCCAGCTGGACGAAGGCCTCCGGCACAGCCGCCTGCATATGAGCCACCGTTTCGAGGGTATAATCGAACAATTTTTTAGCCATCAGGTTGATGTAGCAGTTATTGTTCACCATTAACTGGAATTCATCAGGACCCATGACCCCAAAATAACCAAACTGGCCGCTGCGTGCCCCCCATTGACCGCGTGTGGCATAAAACCGGCTGATCTGAATCAGCATTTCAGCACCTTTACTGTAGAGGAATTCCTTGTCGTCCGTATTTTTTACATAATGCCAGATACCGTAGGACACAGCCGTCCCGACATGAAGCTGCAGGTTAGAATGCTGCCACAGGTCGCAGCTTTCGGTTCCGTCTATTGTCGCAATTGGATAGCAAGCCCCTTCGCAATCCACATCCTTGGCCCGCTTCATTGCCTCGGGCAGTGTTTTATAACGGAATTCCAGCAGGCTTTTGGCCGCCTTCGGATTGTTGAACATATAGAACGGCAGGCAGTACGACTCCGTATCCCAGAAAGCAAGCCCGCGGTAGGCTTCACCCGTCAACCCTTTTGCGCCGATATTATAGCCGGGATGGTCGCCATGGTACGTCTGGTACAGCTGAAAAATACAAAAACGGATGCCCTGCTGATTCTCCGGGTCACCTTCAATGACGATATCGCTGGTCTCCCATATCCCTTTCCAGTAGTCGGTTTGAGCGTTGAATATTTCAGCCTCATTTAACCCTGCAGTTGTTGCAGCAAGCTCCATCCCTTCTTTCCATAATTCATCTGCTGCCCTAGAACCGCTGCTGTCCGCACAATTGACGGCAAGCTTCGTATAATGTACCTTTTCTCCTTCTATTAAAGGCAGGGTGAACGACTCACCGATAAATTTATCCCGCTCTACACGCGATGGACTGAGCTGGACCGGAGACTGCAGGACAAACCCGGAAAACAGCTTATTCCCCGTAGTCAACGTCTCCGCCATAATCGCGGTAATCCCGTCTCTCCCTCCGCTGCGCAGACCGTTCCACATACTTTGGCCCCGTTCCTCATGGATCATCGCAAAATCAAGTCCCGTACACACCTGAACATTGCCTGAGAAATTTAGCGGCTCAAAGGCAACCCTCTGCAGTCCGAGATGGGACATGGTCATACTGACCAGCCGGGTAAAGGTTAGTTTCAGTTGTTTGCCATTCTCCAGATGCCATATTAATTCGCGGCAATAGGTGCCGGTGCGGAAATCCAGCCTGCGGCTGTAATCCGATATTTTACTGAAAGCTAAATCCAGCTGTTCGCCGTCAATCGTAATCCGGGTATACAGCCAGTCCACCGCATTCACCATATAGCGCAGAGAACGGATAATGCCTTTGTAATGGTTGCCGACCGCCTGCTCTTCATTAAGGCCGTTGAAATAGCTGCCCATGAGCGTATCCCCGCTGTAGCCTTCCTCAGCATAACCCCGCACCCCCATATACTCATTGCCCAGTGAAAAAATCGATTCCGAGGTCCGGTTCCGCTCCTGATCAAAGCCCTCTTCAATAATTGCCCAAGGGTCGACCTTTAAATATTTATCTGCTACTTTTGCCATATCTGATTTCTCCTTCTCCCGAGTATCAACGCTCCTATCCAGCGTACCTTTCAGGAGATAAGAGGCCAATGTCAGGCTATATCTGAGTTATGTGCATTTTTACGGAGATAAAAAAACAGCCTCCCCACAATTGTGTAAAGTGGGAAATGGCTGTTATAATAAACGTTAATTATGGATTTCCTCCCCTATTTCGGAGAAAAACATATTAAATCTCACACGTATGAAGTGAAAATTATCACAATGTTAAAAATTCGACACTTTTTATCGAAAATTTTTAACCATTATGAGGAATTTCAAGGTATAATTAATTTAAAATTTATTGAAAAACTGAGGGAATAAAGGGGATGTCGATTATGATAAAGGAACATTACAATGTTATCGAAGCCCACGGAAATACAAACTGTTTCTCCGAGCAGAACTTTAACAGACTTCTGGTCACAATGAAAGAACGTATGGTCCCTGAAGGATCACATCTGTTCTGGGAGGGTGACTACTCGGATAAATTGTTTTATATCAAACGTGGACGTGTTAAACTGACCAAATCTACCGACGAAGGCAAAGAACTGATTCTTTATATGTATCAGGCTGGTGACATGGTAGGCCAAGCTGACCCGTTCTTCAGCACGAAGCACAGCTTCACTGCCGAAGTAATTGAGGAAAGCGAGGTTGGCGTAATTGAGCAGAAGGATCTGGAGATTCTGATCTGCCAACACTGCGATTTCGCCATCGACTTTATGAAATGGATGGGTATCCATCACCGTCTCACACAGACGAAATTCCGTGACTTGATGATGTACGGCAAACCAGGCGCACTCTGCTCCACACTGATTCGTCTTGGCAACACCTATGGCGAGAAGAATGGAGACAATATTCTGATCAACAAAAAAATTACGCATACGGATCTGTCCAACATGATCGGTGCTACCCGTGAGAGTGTCAACCGGATGCTGAGCGATCTGCGTAAAAAAGATGCCGTTGAATATGAGAATGGCATGATTGTCATTAAGGATCTTAGCATGCTGCAGGAAATCTGCCATTGCGAATTATGTCCTAACGAAATTTGCCGTATCTAATTCCCTAGTAACATTACCCTCTATTCTCCTCATTGAAACATATATGGCCCAAATATTCTGCACAATAAAATAGAGTGGTCAAGGCGCTTACCTGGCGTCTTTTTTCTTATGTATGAGTAAGTTGTAAACCCCAAAATGGTTAAAGCTCTTCATTGTGCCCCTCCACCGACATTTCTAAATCCAGTGT
Organism: Paenibacillus tianjinensis; assembly: GCF_017086365.1. Classification (NCBI taxonomy): domain Bacteria; kingdom Bacillati; phylum Bacillota; class Bacilli; order Caryophanales; family Paenibacillaceae; genus Paenibacillus; species Paenibacillus tianjinensis. The sequence continues at coordinate 4,416,654 of NZ_CP070969.1, forward strand.
AACAAAAAAACTGTCCTGAGGGCTATTGCCTCAGAACAGTTTATCAGTACATGCTTAATGTTTGCTGAATTTGGAGCGAACCGGAGAGATCAGCCAATACGCCATTCCGACGAACAGACCGCCGCCGATAATATTTCCTAAAGTGACCGGAATCATATTGTGCAGCCAGCCGGCAACCGTTACCGTTTCTGGATGATTCGGCAGTAAAACGGCCACACTAAGCAGTGTCATGTTAGCCACACTATGCTCATAACCACTGGCGATGAAGGCGAACAGACACCACCAGATAAGCACCAGCTTGGCAGCTTCACTTTTAGCTCGTGAAGACATCCATATGGCCAGACAGACCAGCCAGTTACAGAGAATCCCCCGGAAGAACAGCTCTGAGAAGGGAAGTGTCATCTTTTTGGCTGCTGCAGCGAAAATCAGATGCTCTGCAGGTGCTGCCTTGAACAGTCCGGTTCCCTGAATCAGCAGTGCAAGAATAATGGCCCCGCCGACATTGCCGATAAAGACGATGACCCAGTTCTTGAGCGTATCCCACACCGTAGTTCTTCCGGCAAGTGTACTTACCGTAAAGAACATATTGTTCCCGGTAAACAGCTCTGAGCCCGCAAAGATAACCAGTGTCAGCGCGATCCCGAAGGAGGCTCCCATTACCAGCGGCTGAAACGGTGATTTGATTGCAGCCAGAGGCGCACCAAGGGAGAAGATAAGGATAATTCCGATTCCAACGTAAGCCCCGGCCAGTAATGCAGCCAGAAAGTACCTCGGCAAACTCTCATTCATTTTGTCACGTTTGCTAACTGCTGCCTCTACGATGTTCTCGACACTTTGCGTAAACATCTTTCCACCCCGCCATTTCTCTACATAGTTTAGCTTTGAATCATTGTTTCTTACAGGATGACATTGACGTTATCGCCATCCACCGTAACGGGGAAGGTGGCAACGATGCCTTTATCCGGAGCCTGAACCTCTCCAGTGCGAAGATCGATCTTCCAATCATACAACGGATCATACAGATAATAGCCGGATACAATTCCTTCAGCCAGCGGACCGCCTTTTGGATGCGGACTCCGGTTTTCCACAGCATAGAATTGGTCATCAGAAGTCCGGAATATAGCCAGCTCCACCGGACCGCAGGTGACTACACGGCCTATCTGCGGCAGGAAATGCTGAAGCGTGCCTAGCGTATACTTAAGTTTTGTGCTTTCCATGGTCTTCTCTCCTTTGGGTTCCGTTTATAGGTTGGCTTTTTCGAACAGTGCGCTGCGGGTATTATCATCATCCAGCATTTTTTTCCATGGATCTGAAACCTGGGCCAAGGCAAAATCAATCCGTGCAGCCAGTTCCTTGCGGTTCTCTGCATTGTCCATAATCACGCGATGGATGTTCTCCAGACCCATGCGTTCCACCCACTCGGAGGTTCTTTCCAGATAGTTCCCGGTTTCACGGTAGTACTGCATAACCGCTGAACAGACCTCAACCAATTCTTCATCTGTCTTCACCTTGCAGAAGGAATCAGCGATACGCGGCTTAATTCCGCCGTTTCCGCCAATGAACACTTCCCAGCCGCCGTCATTGCCGACGATACCGATATCCTTGGTGCAGGATTCTGCACAGTTACGCGGGCAGCCGTTAACAGCCATTTTGAATTTGGCCGGGAAATCAAGCCGTTCATATTTGCGTTCAAGCATTGCTCCTACACCCATTGAGTCCTGGGTGCCGAAGCGGCAGAACTGGTTGCCGACACAGGTCTTGACAGTCCGAAGCGACTTGGCATACGCATAACCGGATGGCATATCCAGCTCTTCCCAGACCTTAGGCACATCCTCTTTTTTGACACCAATCAGGTCCAGACGCTGTCCGCCGGTTACCTTCACTACCTTCACATCATATTTAATGGAGACATCAGCAATCCGCTTCAGATCCTCCGGTGTAGTTACACCGCCATACATCCGGGGAACGACGGTAAATGTGCCGTCCTTCTGGATATTCGCACTCATACGCTCATTAACGAAGCGGGATTCTTTCTCGTCTTCATGCGTGTCCGGATAGATCATGCCTAGGTAGTAGTTCACGGCCGGACGGCATTTGGAGCAGCCCTCAGCCTGTTTCCAGTCCAGTACATTCATGACTTCCTTGGTAGTCTTAAGCCCCTTGGCAGTAATCTCGGCTACAATCTCATCACGGCTAAGTGATGTACAGCTGCAAATGCCGGCTTTGGCGCTCTGTTGGAAGCTATCGCCAAGGACAAACTGGAGAATCTGTTCCACGACAGGCTTACAGCCGCCGCAGGAACGCGTGGCTCCGGTGCAGGCTTTAATTTCATCCACAGTGGTAAATCCGTTCTCTGTCACTGCATCGACAATCGCCTTTTTGGTGACCCCATTACAGCCGCAGACAATTTCTTCATCAGCCATCGTTTCGACAGATAAGCCTTGTTTGGCTCCGCCACCGCCGCAGCAGCCAGTACCCATTACTTCATTGTATATTTCATCAGTCATTTCAGAGCCCTGCTTCACCAGCTTCTGCAGGCTGGCCGATTCGGTAACATCACCGAACAATACTGCACCGACGATAATATTGTCCTTCAGCAAAATCTTCTTGTAGGTTCTCTTCCACTCGTCTTTCGCTGAAATAACCGTATGCTCAGCTGTTTCCGTAAATTCACCGGCGGAGAATACATCTACTCCGGAAATCTTCAGCTTCGTAGCCACAACCGACCCTTCATATGGCTGGGTGGATGCTCCGACAAGATGCTTAGCCAGCACCATACCCTGTTCAAACAGCGGTGCTACCAGACCGTAGCAGGTCCCGCGGTGTTCTGTACACTCTCCGACAGAATAAACATTCTCCATAGAGGTCTGGAGATAGTCGTTCACGACAATCCCGCGGTTAACTGTAATACCGGAGTCTTTAGCAAGCTGAGTGTTCGGCTTAATCCCGACAGCCATCACCACGAAATCCGCCTGCAGCTCCGTACCGTCACTGAATCGCAGTCCGTTAACCCGCTCTTCGCCTGTCAGCTCAACCGTCTGCTTGCCCATGGCAAACTTCACGCCTTGACGTTTCAGTTCAGCCTGCAGCATGGACGAAGCGGTATGATCCAGCTGCCGCTCCATCAGGTCCTCCAGCAGATGCACTACTGTCACATCCATGCCGAGATTAACCAGGCCTTTGGCTGCTTCGAGTCCGAGCAGTCCGCCGCCGATCACCGCTGCTGTACGGTACTGCTTGGCTGCAGCCAGCATGGCATCGCAATCTGCGATATCGCGGAAGCCGACTACGCCTTCTTTGGTGCTGCCCGGAACAGGAAGAATAAAAGAGTTCGAGCCTGTTGCAATAATCACTTTATCGTATGAAACGCTTAAACCGTTATCCGCGATGACCTGACGGGTATCTTCATCAATCCGGACTACGGTAGTCCCAGTATGCAGGGTAATATGGTTGTCTTCGTACCACTGGCGGTCATTCAGAATAATGTCCTCAATGCTTTTGCTGCCTTCAAGAACATATGAAAGCATAATCCGGTTGTAGTTAGGATGAGGCTCGCTGCCGAAGATGGTAATATCATAAGCGCCGCCCAGCTTAAGAATCTGTTCAATTGTACCCACGCCTGCCATCCCGTTGCCTATTAATACTAATTTTTCTCTCTCCACTCTCACTGTTAAAACCTCCCCGAAGCATCTAAATTCCTATGAAAACTTATCTCGTAAGAGAATTATACATTTTAAATTTGAACTGCATTTGTGATTGTAATCACATCAAATGTGAATTTTTTCACATTTTACACGCCATGTTAGCTTATCGCGATTCAATGGATATCTCCAACTAAAACAGCCATGCTTCTCTGCAGCCAGCTGCGGCAACAGAGAAACATGGCTATAGACAAAGACTAGTCAGATTACAGCATCACTATCGCAGTACAAGTGATAACTCCAGTTCATCCTGTATTCTTAGCTTCATATCGATACCGCTGTCTAGTAGCGTCTTATCGTTCAATTTCAGCTTCCATTCCTCATTGGTAAGCGGTTTATACTCCTTGACAGTCAGCACAGTCTTATTATTCTCCGCCAAATGAACAATTCCGCTGCTCAGAAGCAGGCCCCTTACAGACAGATTCTCCGTAAACGGCTGAACGTATGAATGTGTCAGCTCCGGCTGCTCACTCCCCCCGTTCACTTTAAAGATAACAGGCTGAAACGGAGTATTGGGTGCCGCCGCCTGTGCAGTAATCACTAGATTATCTTCCTGCTTAACTCTGGTATCCATATCTGTAATCCGCTTGCCGTTCAATTGAATTTCCCACACCATATCTTTCGCCAATGATACTTTATTTACAGTAAGCAGCGTAGATCCGTCTTCAGCAAAAGTGACGAGACCGCTGTTCTTAAGCAATTCCTGAATCGTTATCTCCTGCTTATACGCATCACTAAGCTGTCTGCCTGAACTCCCGGTCAGATCATTATCTCCCACCCTAAGGGAAAAACCAGGCTGGGTTGCCCCGGCGTCTGCAATATTTCCCTCCAGATTGCTATTAAGCTCAGAACAGCCTCCCATGATCACGACAAATAGAAGGCCCAGACATACGCGCCACATCAACTTCACAGACATTCCCGGCACCGCCCTTTTTTGCCTGATCACAGCTTCCAGCATTTCTCTCAGGCTTGTAGTCTTTATGTATAGTGTCCTTTTCGCTTCATTATTTTCACATGATTTATTAATTAAGGCAATATGAACATGGCCCTTCTGCTTAAAAAAATATCTCCGCCCGCGCAATTCCGGCAGTACAACAAAAAAAGTCCCCGGAGGGACTTCTTTTTACATTTCACCGGATTATTGGTAGCGCAGGAAAAGGTTATTATTCTCCAGATGCACATGCTCGAAGGTCATTCCTTCCAGCTCCTCGAGCCGGGCATACGTCAACCGGTAAGTCGTGCAGGCATGCTCGGGCGGGGTGAAGTCATTCGTCACCGCGCGGAGCTCACGCAAAATCTCGCCTGCTCCATCATGTTCCGCTTCCAGTCCCGTCAGGAGGCCACGCAGTTCAGCCAAAGCTTCCTCGCTCGGATTCGCGCTGTAGGCGAGCATTTTCGGGAACTCAATTTCTTCTTCCTGTGCTGTATGCTTCAGCAGATCTTCACGCAGCAGGTTGAATAAGCGGTAAACTTCGGCCAAATGCGGGGAATCCTCGCCGTGGACTCGGAATACCTTGGTTACGTTCTGGCTGATCAAAGGCAGCTCTTCACGCAGATACCGGTGATGCTTGTTCACGATATGTTCCACCAGTTCCTCTGAAGTTGCTCCGTTCCACTTGGTGTCTTCTTCTAGCACAGGATGCTCCTGGGCCAGCTTGTGCAGATCGCTTAGCATCGCATCCGAATCAAGCCCTTTCTCTGCAGCTGCCTCCGCCAGCGGCTTCACTCCTCCGCAGCAGAAATCGATCCGTTGTCCTTTGAAATAATCCGCCGCCTTAGGAAATTGCAGTACGATATCTCTCACCAGATCCTCGCCGCTAAAGCTAAGCGCTTCTGTTGTATGGTTTAATTGATTGGCCGTCATATGGGGCCCTCCCTCACGTTATTGGTTTAGGTTTTTCTTTACTCCTACACCATAACGCTCACCGGAACCTCAGCTTGTGATTGTACGCACAAATATATAAAATTTTATAGAACGAGGAGATTTGATGACAAGCTGCGTACAAAAAACACCTCTTAATAGAGGTGTTATCCTTGAAGATCTGCTATACTTCACTGAACCGTAGCCTGCATATAGGTCCGTTTGCCCTGCGCATCCTTCAGATAGGGTCCGAGGCCGGCAAAACGGGAATGGTCCACATACACGCCGGTCATCCATCTGCCTTCGGTCAACCCGCCGTTCCATTGCAGGACAAGATCGGGGGCCGATATCCATTCCTGATATACTTTTATATTATTTTCTTTATATTCTTTAGAAGGTTTGCCGTTCTCCGTCAGACGCAGCTTGTTCAAATAGGTCGGCACAAAATAGGAAGAGATGGTATCCAGATCATCACCGTCCAGAAAAGCTTCATCACCCAGATACGTCTGAAAAAGCACGGTGTTCTCATACATAGACCAGATTAGCGCCTGCAGAACCATACTCTGCCGGATCCCGTTGTGAAAGGTAAACAACCGCTGATTGCCTGCAGGTTTTCCTTGTGCAGCAGCTGAAGGCTCCAGGCAATGCCGCTCACAGCCTATACATTTCCAGCCCGAAGGACTCTGGATCCACTTTTGAAAAACGCTGCCGCTATCATTGTCTCCTTTATATAAAGAAGAGATAATTTCATAGGGTACTCCTATCCACGCATCCCACAAGGAATCGGGAAGATGGCCGTGCAGCATGAACAGCGCTTTATCATAAATGAGCTGCACTTTGATCGAAGCGGCTTCCAGTTCGGCAACATCCTCTTTTCCATAGGTTATTTCCCGGGAAAACAAGGTGGTTTTCATCTTCCTCGCCTCCTAAAAGTTTTGTTAGCGTTACATCTTCGAGTCACAACGACAAAACTTGCTACGAAAGCATACACTTAGTTTTGTTAGCGTTACATCATCGAGTTCACTACGACAAAACTCACTTCGAAAGCAAACACTTAGTTTTGTTAGCGTTACATCTTCGAGTCACTACGACAAAACTCACTTCGAAAGCATATCACGAAAGCATATCCCAATTTTGGTTGCGCTTCCACAATAAATATGCAGAATATTGATAGGTACTGAACAGGCGGGTGGCAGCAGTTTTTTTCTATTATATTACATCCAGCAGTGAGTTGTGCAAGTTTTATTTATTAAAATTTGAAAAAGCCCCTTCTCCGTCACACGGATAAAAGGGGCTATCAATAGGACACTTATGGCGGGACTACTCGACCCAGCTCTCGGCCCAGGACTGAATCTGCTGCATAACCGGCTCAAGTGCACGGCCTTTAGGTGTTAATTCATACTCAATGCGCACCGGTGTTTCAGGGTACACATGTCTTACAAGAATACCTTCGCATTCCAAATCCTTCATTCGTTCAGACAGCATCTTATCGCTCATCGACGGAATCAGTCCCGAAATATCCTTGAAACGCTTCGGGCCGCTCATCAATGTCTGGATAATAAGTCCATTCCAACGTTTGCCTAAGAAAGAGAAGGCCGTTTCGAATCTTGGGCACATCGTCAGCTGATGTTCTTCCATTGTTCTCACCTCTCAGTTGTGAAACTTACAATTAGTTAGTATATATAATTTTAACACATTTAAAGCATAATGAACATCGTTTACCAAAAAAAAGTTCATCAGCCCCACCTTATTATATCCTCGGTGTCAATCCCCTGTGCCTTGCCGCGGCTTGCGCTGGGCAATTGCCTCTGTGACCACGTATGCAAGGTCATCGTTGCTGTATAAGGACAGCACACCGAGAACCGTATCATCAGAAATATAACCTGCCTCATCCTCAGGTACAGTAAGTGCAAGTGCATGGCTAAGTGCGGCATTGCCTTCCTGCTGCGGATAAGCCTGCAGATAGAGTGCATGCGGATCAAGCCCGTTGTTCACACACCACTGGGCAAACACAAGAATCATCATTTCCTCATCCCGCTTATAGCTCTCGATGATCTGTTCCTCCATTGATTTGCGGTAATCGTCCATACCCGTACTCCTCTCTGTTCATCTGTCAATCGGCAAGCTCTGCCGCCAGCTTATGGCTCGCTAGCACAGCAGAAGCTGAAATGCCGCATTGCTCCGGTGTATTCATGGTATTTAGAAAATGGTTCACGACACCGCTGAAGCCCCTCCGCTCCAGGACCGTATCCCAGCTTCCGAAGCCTTGAGTACGCGGCAGCGCACCCTTCTCATATAAAGTCGCCCGTTCCATATCGGATACTTCCACCGATCTTCCGCTGCCGTGAAGCTCCAGCTTCTCAATGTCCGCTCCGGCATCCCGGACCATACTGTACATTCCGGTAGCACCTGAATTCCAGCCAAGCATTCCGGAAGATTGCAGGAGCCGTCCTTCACTGTCGGAATTCAGGCTGCTTCTCAGCAGCTCATAATCATTGCCGCACAGCCAGAGCAGCAGATCCAGCATATGAATCAGGTCATCATGGATGGTCTCGCGGCTGCTGCCGGATTGCAGCTTAGTGCGGTGTTTGACCGCATGGCAATGGCTGATGCCGCCCGCCTTCTCAAGCCAGGCTTTGGCTGCCGTATACATCGGGGCGAAGCGGCGGTTAAAGCCGGCAGCGAGGAGCTGTCCTCTATTCTCTGCCATTTCCGCCATCCGCCGTGATTGTTCCAAGTCATAGGAAAGGGGTTTATCTACATATACCGCCAACCCGTGCTCGAGGCACTTCGTAACAAGCTCATAATGGGTAGGCGTTGGACTGTGCACGAACACGGCATCCAGCTCCCAGGACAGCAGCTCATTCACATCTGTTGTACCCTTGGGAAAACGGTAGGAGCGGACAGCTCCCTGAACAGTGGATTGTGAATGACTGAGCACACCGACAACCTCCGCCTGATCATGCCGGGAGAGCAGCGGCAAATACACTTTACGGGCAATATCGCCGATTCCGATCATCGCCACTCTTTTACGTACAGGAGTATTCATGGCATATCTTCCTTTACAACTTGTCTTATAGAAGTATTATACCGTGACATCCCGCCGGGACAATGATCTTTGCTTCATTAATTACTTTTTTTTCAGTATGATGAGATGAACAGGTTAAGAAAGGGCATAGTAAAATGAGAAAATGGCTTACAGCAATACTTTATGTTTCGGGTATTATTCTTGCGTTTATCTACAGATATGATCTGCTGGACTGGTTGCGCGAGGATCATAGCCCTGTTCTGTCCCTTCTGGCCGCAACGGCGCTTGCATTGTTTCCGGTCCTGCCTTATAAGCTAATCATTGGCTTGTTCGGATATGCATATGGGAGTCTCACCGGAGCGCTGATTTGCTGGAGTGCCACAACACTTGCAGCAGCGATAATGTACGGCCTCGTTAAATATTTGTTCCAAAAGCAAGCCCGAACCTATCTAGCGTCCGTTCCAGCGCTGGAAAAGTTCACATCCGCTGTGCAGCGGCGTCCGTTCGCCTCCATCATCCTGGCCCGTCTTGCGCCGGTTGTGCCGCAGACTGCAGTAAATATCTATGCCGGTGCCGCCGGCTTGCCCTTTTGGAGTTATCTCGCCGCTTCCGGACTCGGTAAAATCCCTGGAATCACACTCTACGCGTATCTCGGAGGGCAGTTATTCGAGCATCCGCGGAGCGCTGTTATCGCAGTAGTACTTTATGCCGCTGTGCTCTTACTGGCCGGTTTGTCTCTGCGCCCGCGTCCAGCCGGTAGTACAAAAGGCCGATAAGAACTGAAGGACGGTGCTGGCAGACAGCGCCTCTTTGCTTTATAATTAAATTGAATTGTGATCTATTTAATTGCATTCTACGGATGGAGGGATATTTATGAGTGATGTTCAGTCTGACAATATAGGCTTCAAGACGGAAAAAGCGACCTTTGCAGGTGGATGTTTCTGGTGTATGGTATCTCCTTTTGAAGATTTACCGGGAATTGAAGGGATCATTTCCGGATATACAGGCGGACATACGGTTAATCCGACCTATCAGGAGGTTTGCTCGGAGACAACCGGGCATGTCGAAGCGGTTCAGATTACGTTTAACCCGGATATTTTCCCGTACAGCAAGCTGCTTGAGCTGTTCTGGCAGCAAATTGACCCTACCGATGCCGGCGGCCAGTTTCATGACCGCGGAACTTCCTATGGTACGGCAATCTTCTATCATTCTGAAGAACAGCGGCTCGAAGCAGAAGCTTCCAAAGCTGCACTTGCGGCCAGCGGACGTTTTTCAGCACCGATTGTGACACCGATTCTTCCAGCCAAGCCATTCTATCCTGCTGAAGAATATCACCAGGATTATCATCATAAGAATCCCGGACATTACAAACGTTACCGGAAGGGCTCCGGCCGGGAGGCCTTTATAGAAACCCACTGGAAGCATAAAGAGGACAAACAGAGCCTTAAGGAGCGGCTAACCCCGCTTCAGTATGAAGTAACCCAGAATAATGCTACCGAGTCACCCTTCCACAATGAATTCTGGGATCACCATGGTGACGGCATTTATGTAGATATCGTATCCGGCGAGCCGCTGTTCAGCTCCCAGGACAAGTACGATTCCGGCTGCGGCTGGCCAAGCTTTACCCGCCCGATCCGCGACTATGCGGTCAAAGAAAAAACAGACCTCAGCCATCTGATGATCCGTACAGAAGTACGCAGCAAAACCGCCGATTCGCATCTCGGCCATGTATTCAACGATGGTCCCGGAGAGAACGGTCTGCGCTACTGCATTAATTCAGCGGCACTGCGGTTCGTCCCCAAAGAGGATCTGGAAAAGGAAGGCTATGGCGAGTACCAGGTGCTTTTCCAGCATGCATAAGCTATAGGCCCATTTCACAACACAAAGCCTCCAGTCCGTGATCCTGCGGATTTGGAGGCTTTATTTTTCGCTCAAAACCGAACTGTTCATAAAAGCCGGCTTTGCCGCTCGCGGAGGACAGCTGGATTTACCCTTTGTTCTCCGGCTCTTTGTTAGATTCCTCTACGACAGGTGCTTCAGCCTGAATTTCCTCTCCTCTGTTCTGTCCCGGCAATCCCCGGTTTTGCTTACGATTAGACTCCCGGATCCGCTGCAGATAACCGTCATCCCGCCGCTTTAACTTTTTCCGCAGCCACAGTACGATAACAAGAATGATTCCTGCAACAATCAGGATAGGAAGTGCAGCCGCCAAGAAAACGATCAGCCACTGGAACATGACAGACAAGGCATGCAGACTGCTCGTCAGCGCATCGGAAGCCCTCGTCAGCAGCGGCCCCTGCTTTTTTTGCTGGATATCCGCGATACTTTTGTCGGTCTGATAGAGCCGCAGCTCTACAGTGGAGAAAGATACATTCTGATCAATGTAACGCATTCTGCCTTTAATTTGTTCGATTTGCTCCTGAATTGCACCAAGCTGATTGGCAAAAGCAACGAGATCCGCGGATTTGGTCGCTTTTTTCATAAATTCGATATATTGGCTCTCCATCAGCTGTTTGGCTTTGAGCCGTGACTCCAGATCCACATATTCTTCCGACACATCCTGGCCTTCAATATTCCGCTGAATCCCCTCATTTTTGATTTTCTCCAAATTATTCAGAAAAGGGGAAAAGCCGGACGCAGGAACCTTCATAATAAAGGTCCCGCCCTTTTCGTATTCAGACATGCTCTCCGTGAATCCAATGATATATCCACCGGCCAGCGTAATCATGTTCCTTACTTCAGACTGTGCAGCAGCGTAATCTTCGACCTCCATCGTAAGGTTTGCTTTATACATCAGCTTCTTGTTCAGCCCCGCTACGACATCAGTACCAGTCAATCCCGCCGCTGCTTCTGCCGCCTTATCTGAATCAGAACCCTTTACTGAGTCTTTACTTCCAGCAGCTGCATCAGCTGAGCTTACGGTTGAATGCTCACTCCCAGATTGCATTTCAACCTCATCAACGGCAGCAGGTGCTGCTTCCTCAGCAGGAGCATTCGCTGCTCCTTGATCTGCCTTCATGTTGGTTGTGCTCGCTGAATTAGCCGCCGAATTATCATTGCTGGAACCACAGCCAGCCAGTACAACCGCCAAAACTAATAATCCCGCCAAGTAATGCAGACCCCATTTGCGCATTCTCATTCCTCCAAAAGTGTAGTGGATTCCCGCTTCTTTTGTAAAAATAGTTCCGCAGATACCCTTTGTCTATTTTGGTGATAATCCGCCTAACTCTTTGACGCTCCAGATACTGGAAGGTTGCATGAAAACTATGGATTCGAAGCCTTTTTCGAACCTTTTTTTCCAAAATTAACAATCTGCATAAAAAAAACAGGAACATTCAGCGGCTGAACGTTCCTGTTTGCGAACCCATTCTATATTTGCTACAATTATAATGTCTGAAAAAGGCAAGGAAATCCAAATACCCTTTATTCAGAAGAATAAGGGTAAGGTTCTGTTCGGACAAGCTCCACCTTGCTGAACAGAGCAGCACTATTTGCACTGAGCATATTACCAATCTACTATAAGGGGAGGTGACCCTCATGGCAAAAGACGTACTGTGTGCAGTGAACTCTTGCACCTATTGGGCTGAAGAGAACAAATGTAACGCTGAATCCATCTTTGTAGCTTATCACAGCTCCAAGGAGCCTACACAACCTGAAGAAACAGATTGCAAAACATTCGAACGTAAATAAGTTAGACTTAGAAGGGACCCTCCACGGTTCCTTCTTTTCTGTTTCTCATTCTATCAATAATGAGAATTATTATCAAGTGTTTACATGAAAAAATCTGTAACTAACACTGCAACCTCCGGACTTGTGCTGAATTGCATGACTTGATATAAAAACGTACAATGAAAATGCGTTATCAAGAAGATACAAATCGGAGGGTGAATGATGATCAGACAAATCGGACAGGTAATGCTATATGTAAATGATCAGGACCAGGCTTTGCGCTTTTGGACGGAAAAGGCCGGCTTCATTAAGGTTTCGGAAAATGACAACGGGCAGGGAATACGATGGATTGAAATTGCACCCGCGCAAGGAGCATCGACGACATTTGTGCTTCACAACAAGCAGCTCATCGCTGAGATGCAGCCGGAGCTTAATCTTGGCACACCTTCCATCCTGTTGTATTCTGACGATCTTGATGGCTTGTATCAGGATTTCCAGAAGAAAGGCATTACGGTTGGAGATTTGGTGAATATGCCGGGAGGCCGGGTGTTCAATTTCGCCGACGACGAGAATAACTACTTCGCAGTTATGGAAAAGTAATACCTTAAAGTAGATGATTACGTCACTGCTGGAATGTGGTGGCGTTTTATATTGCCTGTAAGTTGAAAGGCCAGCCGGGGGAATCCCTCCCCGGCTGGCCTGCTGTTTATACTCTGGCTTCTTTCCTAATAATCTCTGCCGCCTGTACCATGTTGCGCAAGGCAGCTTCTGTCTCCTCCCACCCTCTTGTCTTCAGCCCGCAGTCCGGATTGATCCAGAACTGCTCAGCATCCAGCACACGCAAAGCCCGTTCAATGCTCACTGCCATTTCCTTCACTTCCGGCACACGCGGACTATGGATATCATACACGCCTAGTCCGATCCCTTTATCATATTCCTGCGCTTCAAAGCTGGCGATCAGCTCCCCGTGGCTGCGTGAGGTTTCAATGGAGATGACATCCGCGTCCATCGCCGAGATCGAACCGATCATGTCATTGAAATCACTGTAGCACATATGGGTATGAATTTGCGTCGTAGCCTTCACGGGATTTGTAGCGATCCGGAATGACCGGACGGCCCAGTTCAAATAGTGCTCATGATCTTCCGCCTTCAGCGGCAGCCCCTCACGGATGGCAGGCTCATCCACCTGGATCATTTCGATACCGGCCTGCTCCAGTGCCTGCACCTCTTGCCGGAGGGCGAGCGCAATCTGTTTCGCTACCTCTTCGCGGCTCAGGTCATCCCGCACGAAGGACCAGTTGAGAATGGTCACCGGTCCGGTCAGCATCCCTTTAACCGGCAGCTTCGTCAAGGACTGGGCATAGACACTTTCCTTGACTGTCATCGGTTCGATGAAAGCGACATCGGCATAAATAACCGGTGGCTTCACGCAGCGTGAGCCGTAGGACTGTACCCAGCCGCCTTTGGTGAAGAGATATCCGGCCAGCTTCTCGCCGAAGAACTCGACCATGTCCGTCCGCTCGAATTCCCCGTGCACCAGCACGTCCAGTCCAAGCTCTTCCTGGAAGGCAATCGCACCCTCAATCTGTTCGCGGACAAAGCCGTCGTACCGCTCCTGATTCCACACGCCTTTGCGCCATTTAAGCCGGGCCTGGCGTACCTCAGCGGTCTGCGGGAAGCTTCCGATGGTCGTCGTCGGCAGCAGCGGCAGCTGCCACTTCTCGCGCTGCACCTTCAGCCTTTCAGCATACGGCAGGCTGCGGCTGTCCGGAAGCTGCTCCAGTGCGCGGACCTGCTCTGCTACGTCCCGGCGCCCGCGCTCAGGCAGCGCTCGGAAGCGAGCCAACGCTTCACGGCTTTCTGCCAGCGCTGCAGCATAGCTGCCCTGCTCATCCCCGGCTGCGGCTGCGATCAGACTTAGCTCGGCCAGCTTTTCATCCGCGAAAGCAAGGGCATTTTTCACTGAGCTCTTCAACCGGTCCTCACTCTGTACCGACACAGGCACATGCAGCAAGCTGCACGAAGGCTGCAGAACCAGCCGGCTGGCCGGCACATGAGTGCTCAAATCGCTGACCAGCTCCAGCTTGGCATCGGCATCACTGCGCCAGATGTTGCGTCCGTCAATAATGCCTGCGAAGAGCCATTTCTCCTCAGGCCAGCCCAGCTGCCGGACCGACTCCAGATTGGCACCGCCGTCATGGACGAAATCTAGGCCGATACCTTGTACAGGTAGCTTCAGCAGGGCTTCAAGCGGCTCTGCGGCTTCAAAATAGGTCTGGAGCAGCAGCTTAAGCCCTGGCACCTCTACGGCGATTCTGCTGTAGATGGACTCCAGCAGTGTAGTATCTTCTGTAGTCAGTCCTGTTACAACCGCAGGCTCATCGATTTGTACCCAGCTTACACCCTCCTGCTGCAATTCCTGCAGCAGCTGCACATAGACAGGCATGAACCGCTCGGCAACCGACTGGATATCCGCCGCCGGGAAGCCTTTGGATAATTTTAGGAAGGTATAGAGACCGATAATAACAGGTTTGCCCTCAATGCCCGCCTGTTCCTTGGCGAACCGGTATGCGGCAAGCGGCTTGTTGGCTGTCAGGCTCGGGTTCTGTTCTCCGATCTCGGGTACGATATAGTGGTAATTTGTATTAAACCATTTGGTCATTTCGCAGGCGGTTGCTTCGGTATTGCCTCGCGCCATGGCGAAATAAAGATCGAGGGAGACCTCGCCTCCGTCATAACCATAACGCGGCGGGATAATGCCGAACATGGCGGCCGTATCAAGCACATGATCATAGAACGTGAAATCATTGACCGGGATCAGCGTGATGCCTGCCTCCTGCTGTGTTTTAAGATGCTGAAGCTGAAGTCCGGCCATTTCTGTGCGGAAAACCGCCTCATTGATTTTACCGCCCCAAAACGCTTCAAGCAGCTTCTTCCACTCCCGGTTTCTGCCGATTCTCGGATACCCGAGACTGCTCGTTGTAATCTTGTTAGCCATTTTGAATCCCTCCTATTTTGAATAAATCATATGAATATCGTTGTTATACGCCGCACAGGAATATCAGGCTAAGTGCATGTATCTCTGGCTCTACCTCTGACATTGGCTCAAGCTCTGCCGCTGCCCGCTTACCTAATCTGATGCCATCATACTGAATCGCAAGGGGCTGCCGCAACAGATTCCTGGCTTTCCAGCTATACACATTCCCTATAGCTGGTGCCGCCAGGAACTTCTAAGCACTGCTGATGCCGCATAAGCCCATGCACTTTCTCCACACGATTTCCACTCCAAAAGACCGGAAACAACGGAGAGGACGCACAAAAACGGCAATACATTCCCTTAACCGGGTGGCATTGCCGTTCCAATGAACGGGCTATAAATTAGGTTTATGGGTAACGCTCTGTCCGCTGCTTAGAACCAGATCAGATAGACCACTAAGGCCAGCAGAATCCGGTAAATCGCGAACGGCAGCAGCTTGATCCGGTTAATCAGCTTCAGGAAGAAGCGCATCGAGATCAGTGCGAACAGAAAGGCGCTAATAAAGCCGAATATAAAAAACGGCAGCGCATCCAGCGTGAAATACTGCCAGTTCTTGATCAGTGAAATCAGACTCGCACCGGCCATGATCGGTACCGCCATAATAAAGGTGAAATCCGCCGCGGCCCGGTGGCTCATCCCCAGCAGCACGCCTCCAGATATCGTCGAGCCGGAGCGTGAGAAGCCCGGCCAGAGGGAAATGCACTGGATCAAACCGACTGATATCGCCTGCCGGTATGTAATTTGATCGACACTTTCTGTTTTGACCTTCTTAGGGGCAAAACGGTCGGCGCAGATCATGAACACCGCCCCGACTACCAGCCCGATCAGTACCGTCGAGGTCGAGAACAGGTGTTCATCAATATAATCCTCGAACAGAAAGCCGAAGATCCCCGCCGGAATAAGTCCCACAATGACCTGCGCCAGCTTCAGCCGGCCTTCCGTCTCCACCTGCGGCACGCCTTCCGGTACAGCCGTCATCTCCTTGCGGCTGAACCGCTTGAGGCCCAGCAGATCAATAAACCGGTTGCGGAAGATAATGACCACCGCCAGAATTGATCCCAGCTGGATTACAACCTTGAACGTGTTCGCTGTGTATTTTCCCAGAAACTCCTGCGATTTCAGCCACATATCATCAACGATGATCATATGGCCTGTGGAGGAAACCGGAGCAAACTCGGTCAAACCTTCTACAATACCCAGAATAATAGCTTTAATAATGGTTAGCAGCTCCATGTTTATCCCTCCTTATGTTTAAGCTTTTCCACGCGCTTTGCCCGCTGTCTGGCGTCTGCGGAAATACAGCAGTCCCAGTACAAGAACCCCGGCAACAAGCACGGCGTATACGATGTTCGAGTATGTGTCCATATATACTGCAATATCCTCCCATGATTCTCCCAGGGCCGCACCCAGCGAGATGAGCAGCAGGTTCCAGGCCAGTGTGCCGATGGTGGTGAACAGCAGGAAGTGGCCGAATTTCATCCCGGACATCCCGGCCGGAATCGAAATCAGACTGCGCACCAGCGGAATCATCCGGCAGAACAGCACGGTCCAGTAGCCGTATTTATCAAACCAGGCATCGGCCCGGCGGATATCCTTGGCGCTGATCCGGATCCATCCGCCCCAGCGTTCGACGATCCGCTCCAGTCTGCTTACATCCAGCATCCGGCCGATCCAGTACAGCACGACTGCACCAAGAAGTGATCCGGCAGTAGCCGCAATCAGCACACCGGTAATGGTCATACCGGAGGTGGTGGTCATGAACCCGCCGAACGGGAGGATGATCTCTGAAGGAATCGGCGGAAAAATATTTTCCAGAGCCAGCATCAGCAGAATGCCGGCGTAGCCGAACTGCTCCATAAAGTCAGTAATCCATGTTTTCATTAGCAGGTCCCCGCTTTCAGAACAGATTTTTTTTGAGATTGCGCAGATAACGGCCGCGGATCAGGATGAAATACAGCCCCTGCGCTGCCAGGTAACCGGCCAGCACCGCCCCTGTTTCAGCAGCGATAGACAGATAGAAGAGCCGCTGCAGGGCAATAAAAGCAAACAAACTGTGCATCATGGCTATCCCTACCGGCACGAAGAACATCAGCGCAAGCTGCAGGGTTAAGGAACGGTCCAGCTCCTGATCGGTCAGCCCCATTTTGGACAAAGTGGAATACTGCAGCCGGTCATGGTCAAGATCCGTATATAGCCGGAAATAAAGGAAGCTGCCTGCGGCGATAAAAAACACGGTACCGACCAAGAGCGAAGCGAACAGCATTGTGCTGTACAGCGTCTTCTGAATTTCAAACAGCGTCCCGCTGACCACAACCGCATACGGGGAGTAGCTTTCATAGGCTACTTTGCCTTTATCAGCGAGTGTCCTTGCAATACCGGCAGTTTGCGGGAAATCATCAACGTAGAAGCCCGTATAATAGTCAATCTGTGCCGGAACAATGGAGTGGAACAGACTGTCACTGACTACAACTCCGCTGAAATCCCCGCCGTCCCGCCCGTCCAGCTCAGGCAACAGATATTCGGCAATCGGGACATGCTCCGTATAGCCGGTCTCCACAATCTCTGTACCCTGTTCCAGGGTGTACACTACTTTGATCCGGCCCTTGGTTAAGCTGCGGTCCCGCTGGGAGCCGATCATCACCAGTCCTTCATTCCCTTGAAGCGGCTGCTCATGGGAGATAAATCCGGCCTGCTGCAGAGCCAGCTTATAATCGCTGTATGCCATCAGCGGCAGCTGACGGGTCCGGTCCGGCCCGGTCTGGGACCTTACTTCCGCGTATTTTACCGGTATTGATAGCGTTTCATAAGGCAGGCCCAGACGCTCCAGCTCATCCCGGATGCCCCGTAGATCTCCTTCTGCGTTGTAGCCGGCCTGACTTCCTTTGGCCACATAACCTACAGCCGCAGGATAATCCAGCTTCAGCTCTCTAGACAAAGTATGAATGGATGCAAATACACCTACAGAAGTGAAAGAGACTGCCGAAACAATGGTCACCATAAAAAACATCCGCCCGTTGTCCTTCCAGCGGTGAGACAAGCCTGAGAGCATAATCATATGGGTCTTATGCCAATAGAAGCGGCGCATCCCCCGCAGGAGCTTAACGATGTAGAGACTCAGCTGTGTATAGAACAGATAGGTCCCGGCAACCGTAATGGCCACCACCGGGAACATGACCATCTCTACGGAAGCTGCTGTTGCCGAAGCTGCCAGACCATAACCGCCCAACAGCAGCAGCGCAGAGACAACAGCCAGCAAAGGAGACACCCGCGGCTCCCTCTCCGCTCTGCGTCCGCTCTGGAACAACCCGCGCGGAGATTCCCGGCCGATAAAGGCAAAGGTGCACAGGGAGATCAGCACGAACAGGAGGGCGAAGCTGCTGACCGTTAACAGGGGTGCCTGCCAGGAGAAGTAAAATTCCAGCGGCGCGATCCCGAGAAATTCCGCTCCAATCATCAGAAACAGCTTGCCGAGCAGCAGGCCAAGCACAGTGCCGGTCAGAATTGCAGAGCTGCCGATCAGCATGTTTTCCAGAAACACCATCGTGTTCAGCTGTCCCTTGGTCATCCCGTGCATCAGCAGAATGCTGAATTCCAGCTTGCGCGACTGCAGAAAAGAGCCTACGGACACCAGCATGAACAGCGAGGAGAACACAAAGATTATCCCTTCCGCCACCATCATCGTATTAGCCGCCGTGCTCAGAATCGTATCCCTGGCGATGGCCGGATGAAAAATAAACAGTGCACAGAGAAAGAAAACCATTACGGAAAAAGCGCTGCTGACAAAATAAGCGGCATATTTGCGTTTATTCCTTGCGACATTCCTATAAGCGAACTGGCGAAAGGTCATGAGCCGCTCCCCCCAGCAGCGACAGCATGTCGATGATGTTCTGGAAAAAAGCCGCCCTGCTGCTGCCGCGGTACATCTCGCTGTAGAAACGTCCGTCTTTAATAAAAATCACCCGGTGGCAAAAGCTCGCTGCCACCGCATCATGTGTAACCATCAATACCGTGGCGCCTTCTGCCTCATTCACCTCGGCCAGCAGGTTCATGACTTCGCCTGCTGCCTTGGAGTCCAGGCTGCCTGTCGGCTCATCCGCCAGAATCAGCGACGGGCGGTGAATCATCGCCCGGGCAATCGCTACCCGTTGCATCTGGCCGCCGGAAAGCTCATAGGTCCGCTTGGATAATAGTGGCGTGATGTCCAGTCTCAGCGCTGCTTCCTTCAGTCTGCTCTCCATCTCCGCTACGGAGACGCCGGCAAGCGTCAGCGGAAGCACGATGTTCTCCTCCACAGTGAGCGTATCAAGCAAATTATACTGCTGGAAGACGAACCCCAGCTCCTTGCGGCGGAACAGCGCCTTATCCTTGCGCCCCAGCCTGTTTGGGTCCCGTCCGCCGATCATGACTTCACCCGAGGTAGGCTCATCTATCGTTGCAATGACGTTCAGCAGGGTAGTTTTGCCGCTGCCCGAAGGTCCCATAATACCGACAAACTCCCCTTTCTCCACAGCAAAGCGGATATGGTTAAGCGCATGGATGGACACCTTGCCCTCATATATTTTGGATAGATTATGAACGTCTAACAGGGGCAAGTGCGTCCGCTCCTTCTGTGATTTGGATTGTCTTCATTATACAAACTGTAAACTTTAGCTGCTATTTCTGAAACTTACAGTCACCTTACATAATTGTAAGCAAGACAGGGTTGACAGCGAATATAGGAAAGACTATATTTATATGCATGAGCATGCATTTATTATTTCGCTTGACCTGTTTACATAAAAGCATGCCAAATTCAGAACCCTGCCAAGGAGAGATAAAAAATGAACGATCTGTTCACACCTTATGAGCTAAAGGATTTAAAGCTGAAAAACCGTGTGGTTATGCCTCCTATGTGCCAATATTCAGTTACGGCTAAGGACGGGATTGCTACGGATTGGCATTATAACCACTACGTAAGCCGGGCCGTCGGCGGAACCGGACTGATCATCATAGAAATGACCGACGTAGATCCGGATGGCCGGATTACAGATTATGATCTGGGCATCTGGTCGGATGAGCATATTGCCGGCTTGGCGAGAATTGTAGACGCCTGCCATGCCTATGGCGCTAAAGTGGGGATTCAAATTGCCCATGCCGGACGCAAAGCCGAAGACGCAGCAGTGCCTGTGTCCTCCTCCCCGATCCCGTTCGATGATAAATCCAAAACACCGCGTGAACTGACAACGGCGGAAGTGAAAGAAATGGTGAACAAATTCCAGGCAGGTGTAAGACGGGCAGTTCAGGCCGGTTTCGATGTCATTGAACTGCACGGCGCCCACGGCTATCTGATCCACCAGTTCCACTCGCCGCTGACAAACCGCAGAACCGATGAATACGGCCAGGACCTTACTTTGTTCGGAAAAGAAGTCATCGCTGCCGCCAAACGTGAAATACCGGAAGGTATGCCGCTCATTATGCGCATCTCGGCACAGGAATATGTTGAAGGCGGCTACGGCATCAAGGAGAGTCTTGCTATTGGCGCAGCCTATAAGGAAGCGGGAGCGGATATTTTCCATATCAGCGCCGGCGGTGAAGGAGCGATTGCTGCTGCAGGCAGACCGGGTACACATGCAGCCTATCAGGTTCCGCTTGCACGGGCCTTCAAGCAGGAGCTGGCAGTTCCGGTAATTGCTGTCGGCCGGCTGGATGAAGCAGCGCTCGCCAACGCGGTTATCGGCAATGAGGATGCTGATCTGATAGCTGTGGGCCGGGGGATGCTGAGAAATCCTTACTGGACGCTGGAGGCCGGCGTACAGCTAGGCAAAGAAGCCGGTGTTCCAAAGCAGTATACATTTGGTTTCCCGAGAGTCCACAACTAAGCCGGGAGCTAAACTGTTCTAGTCTACAGAGCACACGGCGTTCAGTCAGTCGGGCTTCTTTTCTCGCAACCTGCGGGGTGATGATGGTATAATGGATACTACTAAATTTCATGTGCCGGCATACACCGGGAGAGGATTTTGCAGATGAAGAATAACCTGGAGGATGAGCTGATTACCAGCTGGTTGTCTCTGACTCATATACAGATGAATGTGGCGAATGAACTTGAAGCGAGGCTGCAGGAGAATTATCAGCTGTCCCTGAAGGAATTCTACCTGCTGCTCTTTCTCTCCGAGGCTCCGGAGAAGAAGCTGAAGCTCCAGCAGCTGGAGGCGATGGTCGGGCTTAGCCAGAGCGCCGTTTCCCGGCTGGTCAGCCGCTTTGAAGCCAAGGGCTGCGGAGCGCTGGAGCGGAAATCCTGCGACGCTGACCGCAGAAGTATCTATACTTCGCTGACTGCCTACGGGCAGAGCAAGGTAGACCGCGCGCGGGTAACCGTGAACGAGGTGCTGGCTGAGGCCTTCCCCCAGAGTGAAACCGCGCAGCTTCTGGAGCAGCTTGCCCGCCCGAAACAGCAATGATCTGCTGCTGACCTGGCAGGATACAAACAAGAACCCGCTGTCCGATTTCTGGGATGGCGGGTTTTCTTGTTATATTTGTTTATCCAGCATATTTGCTTGAGAGCCTATCTGCTGATGCTGCTGGGTATCGGGCTGATGGAGGCTTACGCGGTAAGCTTGGCTGCTGACGGGAACAGCTTGGCTTTTCTGGTTACGAATACGATGTCCCTCACCGTTGTTTCTACCGTCGTTCTCCTGATCCTGCGCTACCATTCACCGTGTGTCCCGAAAAAATAATCCGTACCGCCGTCCCCTTGCCCACCTCAGAGGAAATCTCCACCTCATGCCCCAGCTTGCCGCAGATCTGCTTGACTAGATAAAGGCCCATCCCGGTTGATTCCTGAAAGCTTCGCCCGTTCACACCGGTAAAATACGGATCGAATACCCGCGGCAGGTCACCGGGGGGAATACCTACCCCCTCATCACGCACCTCAAGCGTGACTCTCCCCTGCTCCTCTGCATAACCATGAAAATGTACAAATCTGCCTTCCTCTACTGTATAACGCAGAGCATTGGTGATCAGTTGGGTCAGTACAAAAGTCAGCCATTTCTCGTCAGAAGTAATCGTGATGCCGCTGTCTACGGAAATGGCCGGAAACACCCGTTTGCGGATGAACAGCCGCTTCTGCTCTGAAGTCACACTGCGCACAATGTCTGCAAGTTTCAGCTGCTCTACGTAAAAATCATGCTCAAACGTATCCAGCCGGGCGGTGTAGAGCACCGTATCCAGCCCTTTTTTCAGCCGGTCCAACTCGTCGCCGATTGCGGTGAATGGAGGTCCGTCCTTGTCCTGTATGATCAGATGGATGACCGAGAGCGGTGTCTTCATGCCATGCACCCACTGGTTAATGAAATGGATATGCTCCTCCAGCTTATGGCGGTAGCTGTGCAGATCATTCTGATAGAGCCGGAACTGCTGGGTCAGCAGTGTGCGCAGGCTGTCGGCAAGCGGTGAGCTCTGGGCGGGACCGCCTGATTCATCAAGCGAGCCCGGCAGCGACTGCAGCCGCTCATAGAAGGAGCGGTTGCTAAGATAACGGTAAGCCAGATATCCCAGCAGCAGGCAAGTGCTGAGCAGCCCCGCATACAGGCTCACCTCTACCGCACTTCCGCCGTCCAGGCGGTATATGAGTGTGATGATCAGCAATTGGGCTATGTAGACTATGATCAGCGGCGTCTGTTCCCGCAAAAACAGCTTCATCCTACGCTTCCCCCCAGTCTCCCGTTAACCGGTAGCCTTGACCGCGGACGGTCTGAAGCCCATCCTGGATATCCAGGACGGCCAGCTTTTTGCGTACCCGGGTGACATAGACATTCAGCGTATTATCATCAACAAACGCCTGTTCATCCCAGATTTTCTCCAGCAGCCGGTCGCGTGTGACGATTGTGCCGGCTTTTTGCATGAGTTCATCGAGAATTTTCGCTTCGGTGTGGCTAAGCTCAACCTTTGCGCTGCCGCGTGACAGAACCAGCCGCTCTACATCTAGCATCAGTCCGGAAACGCTCAGGCTGCGCTCATTGCTCCCCGCGGCATAGGAGCCGTAGGCACGGCGGAGATGGCTTTTGATTTTGGCAAAGGCAATTTCATAATCAAACGGCTTCGTAATATAATCATCCGCCCCGTTCTCCAGCGCCATGACCTGATCCATTTTACCGTCACGGGCAGAGATGAACAGAATCGGACAGGTGGAAATCCCGCGGATCTGGCGGCACCAGTAGTAACCGTCGAATTTAGGCAGATTCACATCCAGCAGGACCAGATGCGGCGCATACTGCTCAAACTCCGCTTTTACCGCATCAAAATTGCGCACCGCCTGCGTCTCATAGCCGAACTTATGAAGATAATTCTGAAGCAGGGTTACCAGACCCTGGTCATCCTCAATAATGAATATTTTGAACATAGGAGGCCTCCGGTTGCATCCTTAGCGTAAGCCAAGGGGGTTGCCCATAATATATACAGTCCCTGCAGGCTAGTCAAATATGAGGTATACTCTTTTAGTAGTTTTTTACATAGGAGGATGATTCTTTATGGATAAACGATTAACATTTAATGAGGATGTGGAGAACTACGACAAATGGAGACCCACCTATTGCGAAGAATTATTCGAAGATATTATGGCGTATTCTCAAATTGGGCAGGGTAAAAAGGCACTTGAAATAGGGATTGGAACCGGTCAGGCAACAAGGCCTTTTTTGAACACGGGGTGTGAATTAACGGCAATTGAATTAGGAAAAGACCTCGCAGCGTACTCAAAATTAAAGTTTCAGGAATATAAAAATTTCACGGTATGCAACACTGCCTTTGAGGAATTTGAATATCCGGATGACAGTGTAGATCTAGTTTATTCCGCCACTGCATTTCATTGGATTCCTGAAGCAACAAGTTATCCAAAAGTCTCTAAATTATTGAAAACCAATGGAACACTGGCATTATTCTGGAACCGGCCGTTTGTAGCACGGGAAAATGACGAATTACATCAGAACATTCAAAGCATATATCAAAAATACAGACCTGCTAATACCAAAATAATTGAAAATGACACTGAACGATATAATTACATCTTAAAGACTATTCAAGGTTATGGATTTAGGAATGTTGTGTTTAAGTTATATCATTTAACCAGAAGATTTCCTTCGGCCGACTATATCGCATTATTGAATTCTTATTCAGACCATAGAAGTATGCCATCCGCTGCAAAAGAAGGGTTGGAGGCTGAGATTAAAGAAGCCATTATGAATTTTGGAGATGTACTAAGTGTCTATGATACTATCGACTTGTATTTAGCCAGAAAATGAGTTGTTCCCGTTTCGATTCATTAATAACTCCATATTGCTGTCCTCACAAAGTAAAAAGCCGTCCTTCCGGTTCAATCCGGTAGGAACGGCTGATTAACTTGTTGCAGGCTATCTGCCGTCCAGCAGATTGCCCAGGCCGCCGAGGATGCTGCCCTCTTCCTTGCGTCCAGAATTGCCTGCAGCAGACAGAATGCGGTCTGCCATCCGGCTGAACGGCAGTGACTGCACCCATACCTTGCCCGGTCCGCGCAGGGTGGCGAAGAACAGGCCTTCACCGCCGAACAGCGCTGTTTTTACACCTTTGACGAATTCGATATTGTACTCCACCGATGAAGTCATAGCGACCAGACAGCCGGTATCAAGCTTAATGGTCTCCCCTGGCTGAAGGGTCCGCTCCATTACGTAACCACCGGAATGAACGAAGGAGAGGCCGTCTCCCTCCAGCTTTTGCATAATAAAGCCTTCCCCCCCGAAGAACCCTACGCCCAGCTTGCGCTGGAATTCGATCCCCACAGACACCCCTTTGGCTGCACAGAGGAACGCATCCTTTTGACAGATGATCTTCCCGTTATACTGCTGCAGGTCGAGCGGGATGATTTTGCCCGGATAAGGGGCGGCAAAGGTTACACTCTTCCGTCCATACCCCCCGGTGTGAGTAAAGAGGGTCATAAAAAGGCTTTCTCCAGTCAGTATACGTTTACCCGCGCCCATCAGCTTACCCATCAGCCCGCTCCCACGCTGGGAACCCGAGCCGTCGCCAAAAATTGTCTCCATGGTGATCTCCGGGTCCATCATCATAAAGCTGCCCGCTTCCGCAATTACGCTCTCTCCGGGATCAAGCTGCACCTCTACACACTGAATTTCTTCACCCATAATGACATAATCGATTTCGTGAGCACTCATTCCTGTTTCCTCCTAAGTGTTTGTTGAGTACAGCTCCCAGACTTCCTGCATTTCTATGATGTTTGAATGAGATATATACGTTCAGTGCAGAGGGACGGTTCCTGATTATCAATGAAAAAAGAAACAAAAAGAGGCCTGCCGGAATCTAATCCAGCTGGCCTCTCATCATGGACCCTGTGACACAGGGTTAACTTTGCATTATTCACATCACTGTACCATCGTGCGGCTTGCCCAGCTTCGGTTGAAGCTTCGGCACTTTGCTCAGCTTCGCTCTGCCGAAAGAAGTGGTAAAGGTGATTACATAACCGGCAACTACCACGGCCATCACCGTATACAGCGTCTCCTTAACCGGCATGTAGAAAAGCGACAAGGCCAGAACAATGACATCCATCAGGATGAATACAGTACCTACCTTAATTCCCTTCCATTCACTGATCAGCAGCGATAAGATATCATCACCGCCGCTCGCCCCGCCGCCGCGCAGGACCAATCCCGCTCCTAGACCTGTCAGTACACCGGACAACAACGCCGCAAGCGGCAAGTTATCCTGCAAGTTGATCACCCATCCGGAATAGCGTTCCATCAGTCCATAGAACAGCGTGAAGGCTCCTACGGAGATGAAGGTGTTGACCACGAACGATTTTCCTTTGAATATCACTGCGATTAGAAGTACTGGAATGTCTAAGAGTAGTGTAGATAATGAAGGCGAAATTCCTAAAACGTATTTGCCGAGCAGTGCCAGGCCGACAAACCCGCCCTCGGTCAAATGATTCTGATAATTAATGTGATAATAAGTAAACGCTAATAGCAAAGTTCCGGACAAAATAACGGTGAGTCGTAGCGGCAAACTTGTGCCACTGTTGTGATTCCTCATACAGGTCTCCCCTTATCGTAGATGGCGGCTTAGACGTCACCGGTGCCTCTACGAGGGTCATACCAGAGGAGCTATTCCTTCGCATACAATACTCCCTTCCCTTGTGAGAGGCGGCTTCGTCAATGAACAACGTACGCACATTCTACAGGGAAGCTAAGTATAAGACAGATCATAACGTTTCCAAATCGTCCTTTGGGGAATCGTCCTTCGGGGACACATGGTATCCTGATCCTTTCTCTAATTTAATAAGTTCTGAATAGATTATACCACGCCGCAGGTACTCTCTAAACATTTTTCCAGTAAAATAATTCACGAACTGTGTAAAATCTGCGGCTATTCCTGATTACGCAGCAAACGGTTGACTGTCTCTCGCCGGACGCCGATCAATTGGCCAATTTCTTCCTGTGTTAACAGATCTGTTAGCTGTGCGCCATGCGCATATTCATTCATCCAGCGGGTCAGCAGATCCATCCGCTCAGCCGGCGATCCAACTGTAAGATGATCTACCCGCGTCTGCATAAAACGCACCTTTTCCTGGAGCAGAAGTGCAATCTCCATGACTTTCCCCGGATTCTCACGCAGCTCGCGGTACCATTCCGCAGCCGGAATGACTTCAACCTCGCTTTTCATCATCGCGACAGCTGTTCCATGCGCCTCCTTTGGCGAAATGAGGGAATGGTGGGGAACGGTCTCGCCGGGATACAGAAGGTTAAACAGCACCATATTCCCGTTCTCATGCAGCCTTGTTACTTTAAACAGCCCGCTTTTCACCCGATACAGATAATCGCAGCTGTCTCCCTGTCGGAACAAGGCTTCCCCTTTATGCAGAATCATCTCGCTCTCTCCTTTAGCTTCACTTTATATATATTGGTCATTATACAGAAATACGCCTGAAAAATGCAGCAGACTACAACAAAAAACTGCGGGCAGCAGAAAGGTGTCTGATGTCCCGCAGTTTTTTATTGTGATTAATGAGATTTATTGTTTAGCCTGCAGCGGCTTCTTCCATAGTCCAAAGGCCAGACCGGAGATGACAGAACCGATCAGAACGGCCAGCAGGAACAGCAGCGCATTGCTGGAAAGAGCGGCCACGAAAATCCCGCCGTGCGGTGCAGGGACGTTAATATGCCAAAGCTGAGTGAGTCCACCGGCTACGGCTGAGCCTAAGATACAGGTAGTCAGGACACGCAGCGGATCGGCTGCAGCAAAAGGAATCGCGCCTTCCGTGATAAACGATAATCCAAGCACATAGTTGGTGATACCGGATTTACGTTCGGTTTCCGTGAATTTATTCTTGAACAGCGTAGTTGCCAATGCAATGGCCAGCGGAGGAACCATCCCCCCTGCCATAACAGCTGCCATCATCAATCCGTTCTCATTGCCGCTTGAGGTAAATACCCCGATTGCAAAGGTATATGCTGCTTTATTGAAGGGACCGCCCATATCAATAGCCATCATTCCGCCAAGTATAATTCCCAGAAGGACCATGTTTCCGGTACCCAAATTGTTCAGTGCATCAATGAGTCCTTCGTTGAGCCAGCTGAAGACTGGATCAAACAGGTAGAACATTACGGCGCCTGTAATCAGCAGGGAGAACACCGGGTAGAGCAGAATCGGCTTCAGTCCGTCAAGGGTGCGCGGCAATCCGGCAAAAGCTTTGCGCAGGCCAACGACCACGTAACCAGCGAGGAAACCTGCTGCCAGACCGCCGAGGAAACCAGCGTTGGAATTCAGGGCCATGATACCGCCTACCATCCCTGGCATGAGCGCCGGCCGGTCGCCGATGCTCATCGCGATAAATCCGGCGAGAATCGGGATCAGGAAGTGGAACGCACCGTCTCCGCCGCCGATTGTCTGGAGCAGCTTCACCAGCGGATTGTCAACGCTGGCCACCTGCTCAATCAGGAAGGAGATCGCCAGCAGAATACCTCCGCCGACTACGAACGGGAGCATATGCGAAATACCGTTCATCAGGTCCTTGTAAATTTTACTTCCGATGCTGCCGGACTTTACAGCCGAAGCTTCATCATTGCCGCGTCCTTCACTGCGGTAGATCGGAGCATCGCCCTTTACAGCCTTGCTGATCAGCTCTTCCGGCTTCCGTATGCCGTCGCTGACCGGTCTTTGCAGCACCGGCTTGCCGGCGAAGCGGGCCATTTCAACATTCTTGTCGGCGGCAATAATAACACCGCTGGCCCGGCGGATTTCATCCGCAGTCAGCACATTCTGCGCACCTTCGGAGCCGTTAGTCTCCACACGGATATTAACGCCCATTTCCAGCGCTTTTTTCTTAAGGGCATCCTCTGCCATAAAGGTGTGGGCAATCCCTGTTGGGCAAGCTGTTACTGCGACAACGAAGCTTGAGGAAGCCGGATTACCGGTAATGACCCGCGCAGGAGCTGTTGTAGCAGCTTCTGAAGAAGCATCAGCTTGCTCGTTAGCTTCCTGCTCTGCCTGCTTGGCATCAAACAGGGCAGCAACCTCATCCGGTGTACCTGCATTCATGAGCGCTTCTATGAATTCGCTTTCAATCAGCAACCTGGACAACGAAGCCAAGGTGCGCAGGTGCATATTTCCAGCCCCGTCCGGAACTGCAATCATAAAGAACAGTTTAGCCGGTTCATCATCCAGTGAAGCAAAATTGACACCGGCGCGGCTCTTGGCGAACACTACGGTTGCTTCATTGACCGCCTTTGTCTTGGCATGAGGCATTGCAATCCCTCCGCCGATCCCCGTGCTGGACTGGGCTTCACGCGCCAGAATCTTTTCTTTTAACAGCTTCGTGTCATTGATCCGTCCGTTGGCTGCAAGACTGGCGATCAGTTCATCAATCGCCGCTTCCTTCGTTGTAGCCTGCAGGTTCATGATCATTGTATCTTTTATTAACAGGTCTGTAATTCTCATGTTTATCAGCTCCCTATCTTCCTATGAATGCCACTTGCTTATAACTGTGTAATTTGAATCTGCGGCCGAAGCTGCTCAATAAGCTCCCCGTCCGCTAAGTCATCAGAGAATGCAGTCGCACTTCCCGATGCAACACCTGTGCGGAATGCCTCCAGCACATTCCCCGTCTTGGACAACGTACCCACGAACCCGGCAATCATCGAATCCCCAGCGCCTACAGAATTCTTCACCTTTCCTGCCGGCGCGTTCGCATAAAACACCCCCTGCTCTGAAATGAACAGCGCTCCTTCACCTGCCATGGATACAAGCACATGCTGCGCACCCGATTCCAGCAGCTTACGTCCGTAAGTGATAATTTCCGCTCTGGTGCTGATCGTCACGCCAAACAATTCGGCAAGTTCATGATGATTCGGCTTGACGAGCAGCGGACCATGGATAAGCGCCTGCTTCAAGGCCTGACCGGTCGTATCGATGACGAAATCCGCCCCCTGCTCCTTGCATACTCCGATCAGCTTGTTATAAAAGCTCTCGCCAAGCGACGGGGGAATGCTCCCGGACATGATAACGATATCTCCGGACTTGAGATTATAAAGCTTGTTCATCAGTGCATCGGCTTCTTCCATACTGATGTCCGGTCCGGCTCCGTTGATCTCGGTTTCTTCGCCGGATTTCAGCTTGATATTGATCCGGGTGTCGCCACAGGCCGGAACAAAATCGCTGGAAGTGCCTTCTTTCTGCAGCCAGTCCTCAATGAACTGTCCGGTGAACCCGCCAAGGAAGCCGGTCGCCGTATTTCTAACTTTGAGCTGATTCAGCACGCGCGACACATTGATCCCTTTGCCGCCCGGCAGTTTCAGATCACGTGTCATTCGGTTTAAGCTGCCGAGCCTCAAATCTTCAACTTCCACGATATAGTCAATGGAAGGATTGAGTGTCACTGTATATATCATTTTCATCCCTCATTATTGTGGTTTACTTGATCTCAGACGATGGTAAAGTCTACATCCAGTGCTTCGAGCCCGCGGATAAAGCTGTCCGGCGTGTCCGAATCCAGGATGAGATGATCGATATCCTGCAGGTCAGCCACTTTGCAAAAGGAGACCTGCCCGATCTTACTGTGATCCGCCAGCAGAATGGCCTGCTTGGCAACGGCAATCATTTTGCGCTTCGTGGCCGCCTCCAGCATATTCGGGGTGGAAATCCCGTCGTGCAGATCAAGTCCATTCGTACCGAGAAAGGCTTTATCCACCCGTACCATCTCCAGGGAACGTTCCGTCATCGGGCCTACAAAAGCCATTGTATCCGGCCGCAGCATGCCCCCGGTAATCGACACTTCGATATTCCGGCAATCCTTCAGCTCGTTCAGCGCCATAATCGAATTGGTAATGACCTTAAGATTAGAGAAGCCCTTCAGCATCTTGGCAATCTGCAGGGTCGTCGTTCCTCCGTCCAGCAGGATCGCGTCTCCTTCCTGAATCAGCTCGACCGCCTTGCGGGCTATCCGCAGCTTCTCCTCCTGGAACCGGTCTTCCTTGTCCGGAAATGCGGCCTCAAAGTTAACACTCTGCAGCGAAACTGCTCCGCCGTGTGTCCGCTTCAGCAGCCTTGCTTCCTCCAGCTCCTTCAGATCCCTGCGGACCGTCGATTCCGAGACGCCAAGCTGCTGGCTGAGCTCCTGCACGGATGCTCTCGTCTGCTGCTCCACGAACTGCACAATGCTGCGTTTTCTTTCCTCTTCAAACAGCACATCCATCACTCCTTGGATGCAGTGCGCGGGCTTATATTCCGCCAGCCATGCATCATCTATGCTTACTATTGATAATTTTGCTCATTTGCTTGGATCACCATGCTCGTTATTGATCATTTGTGCTCATTTATGATTTTAACAGCGTTTTCAAGGTCTGTAAAGCGCTTTTTTAATCACAAATGCGCATCCGGCTCTTCGCTGGAAATATCCTCCTGATTGCCTATCTCATCTATGTAGACAATGACATATTTTATAATACATATGGCGAAAAGCGGGTGAACAGGAAATGGCCTATAACAATAACGGGAACGGCAGCAGCAAGAGCAATAGCAAAAGCAGCAGTAGCTCCGCCAGCAACGGAAATCCGGTTGAAGCTGCAGAGCTGACAGCTGACGATTATGAGATTATTGCTGCCGGACTTTCCGTTCTGGGAGAATTCTTCGCTTTCTTAGCACTCGTCAAGGCAAAAGAAGTCAATAAGGAAACCGGGGGACAGGTAGATCTGGCGCCGGATCTGTTTATTCAATCACGAAAAAAGGCGATGAAACGGAAATCCCGTCCACCGCGCTGATGTTTTTTATAGGCAGCTGTACTCCCTCAAAAGCCTGTTATACGGACTCCAATGGAAGGGTCTGGTGCTGCTCCAGGATTTCACTAACCTGCTTGCGCTGATCCTCCGGAACATTCACGATGACCAGAATATGCTCCTGTTCAGCATGCTCCGCATACCGTGCGGCATCCTGCTTAGGAATTCCTATACTAATCAGGCTGACGATAAGGCCATCACCTTCCAGGTCAGCCCCTGCCAGCTTGCGCGCAGCCGGTCCTGCGGCCACAGCGGTATCATCGATCATGTCCAGCCCCACCCCAATCTCCCGGGCGGTTCCGAACAAGCCCGAATTCCCATTTCCGCTCTCCGTTTTTCCAATACCGGTATCCTGGCTGATGATCTCCAGCGTATTCTTCTGTTTCGTGACGGCTGAGATCTGCTTCGCTTTAATTCCACTTTTACGCAAGGACTCGATAGCAAGCGCAGCATCGCTCCTGTGCCCGAATATCCCAATAACCAGTGTAGTCATCTGCAATCCCCTCCTATTATTGCGATATTAACCGCCTATTTTACCGCTTAAACCTGGACAGGGGGGGTATTGGATGCATCACCCGGCTGAATCAATCACTAGCAATTCGGTTATAAAGATAGAATCGGGATTATGTTACTAGACATCCATGATCCTAACGGATACATAATGTGTTATTAGAAATAGGAGGTGCTGCTATGCTGCAAAGTAAGTATTTTCGGACCTGTCTGTCCATTATCGCCTTCTTAACGATTCTCTATCTGGGCTCCAAGGTATTTTTTCTGTTTAATCCTGTGCTGGCGATTCTAAATCTGCTGCTGGTGCCAATGATGCTGTCTGGGTTCATGTATTATCTGCTGAGGCCTCTAGTAAAGTTTCTGGAGAAGCATAATCTGAACCGGGCACTGTCTATTCTGTTAATCTATCTCGTGTTCATCGGCCTGTTCGTGCTCTTCTGGATCCTCGTCTGGCCAACGCTGCGCGAGCAGTTCCAGAATTTTATCGATAATATGCCTTACCTTGTCCAAGGAATACAAGATCAATTCACCAAGCTGCAGAGCGATCCTACCTTCTCGCGCTTTTTCAAAGGGGATACCGATCTTTCGGTGAGAGTCTCCGAGTATTTGAGCAATGGCGTCACTTGGGTAACCAACTCCATGTCCAATCTTATCGGCGTCATCTCCAGCATTGTCGTTATTATAGCCACGCTGCCGGTCATCCTGTATTACATGCTCAAGGACGGGCATAAGCTTTCGCCGATTCTGCAAAGTCTGATTCCACGGAAATACCGCAAGGAGGGCCAGGTTATTCTGGAGGATATTGACAGTGCGCTGAGCGGTTTTATCGTTACCCGTGTGCTGCTGAATGTTGTCCTGGGCATCATGCTGTATATCGGTTTTTTAATTATCGGATTGCCCTATTCACTGCTGCTTGCAGTCATCTCTATACCGCTTAACTTCATTCCATATGTCGGTTCGCTGCTTGCCGCTGTTCCGGTGGTTATCGTCGGATTCATCGAATCTCCATCAATGGCGATCTGGTCGCTCGTTATTATAGTCATTGCCCAGCAAATTCAGGATAATGTACTCTCTCCGATCATTTACGGTAAATCGCTGGATGTGCATCCGCTAACCACTGTTGTCCTTGTGCTGGTGGGTGGAGACTTCTTCGGGATTATCGGGGTATTGATTGCTCTGCCGGTCTACATGATTGCCAAAATCATCTTTTTGCGGATCTACGAGATTGTCATTGCAGAAAGGGTGGAGGAAATTCAAATCACCCCAGAGGAGAAGCTATAGGAAAAATAAAAAAGGCAGTGCCGCTCCTTCCGGAGGGCACGGCCTTTTGTTAGTGGATCTGCTTAGCCGCGCAGGGAACGGACCACAAATAGATGTGAGCCTTTCATCAGGTTCTGTCCGTCCTGGAGGGTAACCGAGCCTTTGGTATGCGAGATGATGATCGAATTATACGCGATCAGCTGATCCCCCCTCCAGACGGTTACCGCTGATTTAAAATAAACTGCGTTGTCAAACTGCTGCCGTTCTCTCATGACGTATCCGACGGAGTGTAGAACCGGGGGCAAAGCTCTCTCTTTGGGAGCGAGTGCCTTTATGAACACAATGTCACGAAAAGGTACAGCAATTTCCTGATGGCCGATAACGGCCACCGAAGCCGCAGGGTCCCATTTGCGCAGCACGCCCTTCATGATCGTATACGGCGGTTCGCCGCAATACATAATGACAGGTCTGCCTACCCAATGCTTCATTGCTCCACCCCCTTCGCTGTGTCCTAGCTACCTATACATTCGGTATGGACCAATCTATTCCTTTCAAACCATGTGACTCCAAATATTGATTGGCCTGTAAAAAAGGCCGGCTGCCTAAAAATCCGCGATGTGCGGAGAACGGACTAGGATGCGGAGACTGAATGATTTTATGACGGCTCCGGTCAATGTTGGCCCCTTTTTGCTGGGCATGGCTGCCCCAGAGGATAAACACGACCGGCTCTGTCCGTTCATTCAGCTTCTCCATAATGGCACCGGTAAATGTCTCCCAGCCCAGTCCTTTATGAGAATTGGGTTGTCCTTCACGTACAGTTAAGACTGTATTGAGCATCAGCACGCCTTCTTCGGCCCAATGCAGCAATGAGCCATGATTCGGAACGGTTACACCGGTATCGTTATGCAGTTCCTGATATATATTGCGCAGTGAAGGCGGAATCCGCACCCCGGGCTTCACTGAAAAGCTTAACCCGTGAGCCTGGCCCGCTCCGTGATAGGGGTCCTGTCCCAATATAACGACCCGCGTCTTGCTGTAAGGCGTCAGCTTGAGTGCCGAGAACAGCAAATCCTTCGGCGGGTAAACCGTATATTGTTCGTACTCCGTATCTAACGCATTAAGCAGCTCCTGAAAATAGGGTTTCTCAGTTTCCTGCTGCAGCACCTCATCCCAATCGTTGCCGAACATCCCCGATCTCCTCCCGCTTCTTTGCTGATATTCATCTATATGTTTTATTACCCAGTATTGCGGGTACTATTTCCGCCCGTAATCCGCCTTGATTTCGCCCCACTCCTTGGTCTGCCATTTCAGGACCTTATTATCATAGGTATTCGTCCGCAGCCAGTTCTCGGCCCGGTCGATCAGCGTCCAGATCTCCTCTGTTGAAGCATCCCGCGCCAGCGTTGTGGCCACCTTCTTCTGCTTGACCCATTTCATGGCATTGACGGAATCGCTGTAAACGGTTTTGCTGCTGCCTTCTTTTTTCAACAGCGCCAGTGCGTGGACGATCGCCAGGAACTCTCCAAGATTGTTCGTGCCTTTCTTAATCGGGCCGCAGGAGAAGATAATATCCCCGGTCTGGGTATCCACGCCCTTATATTCAACCGGACCCGGGTTGCCCCGGGTACCGACATCCACAGAGATACTGTCGTAATCAATCTCTGCCGATGTCGGAACGGAAGCGCTCCGGCTCCACGAGCTTGCCGGTTTGCCCTTAGCACCGCCGGATGCTGCAGCACCGGTTCCCCAATTGCCTTTCCAGCCTGCCTTGTAGGCGGTATCGGCTGCTGCCTTAGACTCATAGGACTTGTATTTAGCCCCTGTGTAATGATCGGTCTGGGCCTGGCATTCTGCCCAAGTGCTATATACACCCGGCTGCTTGCCTTCCCATACTACATAATATTTCTGTTTTGCCATCGTTACTGCACCCCCTGCCGCCAAAAATTCATCAGAAGAATATTGTAATCGAAACCGCGTCCAGATTGAAGTGCATTTATTGGGACTGCCTGCAGCCCGGAGGAAAGCCGGATAATTAATTATGGTAGGGCTCATACTATGGCGGGCTGTTCAATCCAGCACCTTGAGCGCAGTATCGATGATATTCTGCAGTTTGCCCCGATCCTGTGTTGTTTTGACCATAACCCGCAAGCCTACCAGCACGTTGTGAAGATAAGCTGCCATATCAGCCGGTTCATAGCTGCGCTGAAGCTCTC
This sequence comes from Paenibacillus tianjinensis, assembly GCF_017086365.1. Lineage (NCBI taxonomy): Bacteria > Bacillati > Bacillota > Bacilli > Caryophanales > Paenibacillaceae > Paenibacillus > Paenibacillus tianjinensis. Next base: position 4,452,219 of record NZ_CP070969.1, read on the forward strand.
CGCTCTCCTGTCCTTGCCACAGCAAACGCTCGAAGAGCCGCTCGGTGTACAGAAAGGCCTCATTCACTTTGGCTGCCGCGTCCGGATCCAGATTGGACAGCTCCACCGCAGTATTGACGAGCAGGCACCCTTTCGGTTCAATCTCTTCCCGGAGTATGGCCATTTCAAACAACAGCCGGATAGCCTCCTTCGCGGAGGACAGCCCTTCCACCCGGTTCTCCATCTTGGAAGAAAAGATTTCCGCATAACGGTCAATCACTTTCATATATAAAGTATGCTTATCGCCAAAGGTATCGTACATGCTTCGTTTATGGATCCCCATACCGGAAACCAGGTCCTGCATGGAGGTCTTCTCATAACCTTGCTGCCAGAAGATCGTCATTGCCTTTCCGAGTACGTTGTCAACATCAAACTCCTTGCTTCTAGCCATAATCATGCTCCTTTCTGGTGCTATTTTACCATTTATAGAACGTTCGGTAAATATTACTCATAATCGTGAACTTCATCACTTCAACACAACTTTGTCCACAAGAAATGAGGTGCAGCGATGCATTCGCCAGTACGCCGGCTGCTTCTATGGATCCTGCTGTCTTTAGTGCTCATTCTCTTGTCATGCAGCAGACAGGCAGCAGAGCAAAATCCGGTATTCCGGATTCAGTCCGGCCAGAATATAAAACTTCTCACGACAACAGATACACATTATTTATCCCCTGGATTAACGGATAACGGCCCGGCTTTCAGCCGTTTTCTGGCTGCCGGGGACGGTAAACAGGTCACCTACAGCGACGAAACCCTGAATGCCCTGGAATACGATATCGGACTTCAGCAGCCGGCGGCAGTCATTATCAGCGGAGACCTGACCTTTAACGGGGAAAAAGCCAGCCATCATGAATTAGCCAAACACCTGCAGTCTGTTGAGCAGCGCACCGGTACGCAGGTCTATGTGATTCCCGGTAATCACGATGTGCAGAACCCTTGGGCCCGGAGCTTCGAAGGAGAGCGGCAAATCCCTGCAGACTCCGTCTCCCCCAAAGCATTCCGCAGCATTTACGGCGCTTTCGGTTATGATGAAGCGGTGTTATCGGATAAAGATTCGCTTAGTTACCTGGCTGCCCCTTCGGATGACCTGTGGCTCCTGATGCTCGATTCCAGCCAATACCGGAGTAATAAAAAACTGGGCCACCCTCAGCTGGACGGTCAGCTGTCTGCCTCCACGCTGAAATGGATCGATAAATGCGGCAGGCTTGCGGCAGACAACGGGGCCCGTATCATTGCAGTCATGCATCACAGCCTGCTGGATCACAGTGATTTCATTCAGGAAGGCTTCACGATTAATGACAATAATCAGGTCATCCAAAGGCTTGTCCGAAGCGGCATTACCACCGTGTTCAGCGGACACATCCATATCCAGGATATCCGCAAGCACAGTGCAAAAGGTACGGAAATCTATGATATTGCTGAAAGCGCGCTCTCCGTCTACCCGTATCAATATGGAGTTCTAAACTATTCTCCCGCAAGTCAGACGCTAGATTATAGTACTTCCAGCCTGAACGTGGAGCTGTGGGCAAAAGCAGCAGGAAGCACAGATTCAAATCTGCTTCACTTCAATACTTACAGCGAAGAGGCATTCCGGAAGCTGTCCGCTGACCGGAGCTACGTGCGTTTATCACAGGACAGCAGGTATGCCAACTATACGTCCACCCAGCTCCAAACCATGGCTGACGTTGTCGGAAAGCTTAATAAAATTTATTTTGCCGGGATAGCGGATTCGAATCATGCAGCCGTTCTTGCCTCGGAAGGATACAATCTCTGGCAAGACGCACCTGCAAGTAGATTACGGAGTTATGTTATGGGCATGGCACAGCTGGAACAACAAGATAATCATCACCTGCAAGTAAAATTAACCGGACGGTAGGGTGTAGCGTGAATTACGTTTAAGTAGGGTCGAGCAGAATAATTCAATAGGCTCAAAGGAGGATAACAAATCAATGTTCAAGCGCATGGATGAAATCATGATTGAGATCCCCGATGTCGAGAAGCCGGACCCGAATGCTGAGCAGCCGTACAGGAGCTTTTAGGCGGGAAGTTCGGAGAAATGTCCACCCTCAACAATTATCTGTACCAGTCCTTTAATTTCCGCTCCAAAGAAAAGCTGAAGCCTTTCTACGATCTGGTGATGAGTATTACCGCTGAGGAGCTGGGCATGTGGAACTGAAATGACCGATCATCCGGCTGCCCGCGCGGTCGTCGGCTTCCTGCTGGTCCGCGCGTCCATGTTGTCGCTTACGCCAAGGCGCTGGAAATCGCTACAGGCGTGAATATGACCAAGCTGGTGCCGGTTCCGTCATTAAGCAATAAATCCTTCACCGAAGCCAGGAAATACGAGAAAAAAGGCGTTCATACGAAGCTATACACCTGGAGTGACCAGGATTTCAGCTCCATTGACCAGATCTGGAAAGGCACACATCCTGAGGACGGGCTTCCGCTTGAAGTTATCGCCGGCGCACCAAAGGGCGTACCGATTCCTGAAGCCCCGGAATCCAAAGAAGAGTTCGCACCCGGCATTTCTGCCGAGGACTTTAAGGAAATAGCCAAACGGCTTAAAATGGCCGGTAACATTACGGACTAGCTTATATAAAGCAAAAGGGCACCTGCCTGTGCAGGACGCCCTTTTTTATTGCTTCATTCATACCCGCCTACCGATCGATCGTATTCCCCTCACACCCGGCAAGCCAAAACACGAGCAGCAGCGAAAACAGAGGCAGCAATGGCCGCATCATCCTTCTTCCTTCAATACAGATTCTGCAAAAAAGAACTAGGTTCCATAGCAAAAAGACGCCGCCGATTCCAGCACACCGGTAATATATCCGGATACTTCAACATGAACAGGATGGATAAGATAAGCCTCGAGGTCTTCAATCGTCTCATATTGAACAATCAGCATTAGATCGTAAGCACCGCTGCGGATATCCGTCTCCACCCGCAAGTCCCGAATGTACTCAATTTTCCCTTGCATGCTGAGCAGCTTGTCTTTTGCGGCAGCAATACTCTCAGGACTGCGTTCTTTCAGTTTAATCATTAAATTATTAATGATCATCTTCCGCTACCTCCTGCTTCATCAGCTTCAAGATGGAGCAGCACTGATGCGGCCTCACGCCCGTTCACCAGCAGCGTCATCCGGTGCTCTCCCGGATAATGGCGGCGGGTCGTCAAATCTGCCCAGCGGTGCGTCCGTACCGCTGATAGTCTCGAACCTCCCGGCACTGTCTTATCAGACAGCAGGAACAGCTTGCGTGAGGTTTTCCCTTTCGCCTTCACAAAGTCTATGCCGTATTCAATCCGGATACGCACCGGATTACCTTCACGGACCGAAAGACTGTAGCGCAGCTCGCAGCTGTCGCCAATGTGCAGCACAGTCGGATCTACAGTCAGAGAGGCAGCAGCCACCAGCGGCATATCCTCCGCCTCGTCCGCATACCCGAATAAAGCCATAATCTCCGGGTTTGCTTGGCGGATCAGGGAGCGGCAGCCATGCCGCACAATCCAGTCCGTGTGTTCACTAACACCCTTCCAGCGGCGTGCGATGTCTAAGACCACATCCGGGTGGTCCTTGGCGATGTCATTCAGATTGTTGGCAACACTTTTGCGCACATACAGCGAAGGGTCCGCCTTCAGCTGCTCAAGCACCGGAAGGACCGGAGACGGGTCAAGCTTGAACATCGGCAGCGCCTGACCCCAAGGCAGGCGTGGCCGGCTGCCTTCGCTGGCCAGCCGCCGCACATGCTCATTGTCATGGCGCGACCAGACCTGCATCTGAGCCATCATCCGCTGCGGATCACGCAGCATAAACGGCCTGACGGCAAACTCAGCCGACGATCCCGGCGTAAAACGTTCCAGCGCTGCCATCGACAGCTCCCAGTGCTTGTCCCCCTGCCCGTATACCTCGACGAAATCGGGAAAGATCAGGTACGGAAAACCAGTGCATTCCCTGTCTATCGCATACAGAACCGACAACGCCTCTTCGTAATCCGCAGGCAGATAAGCCCCCAGCGTCTCCGTAATCCGTCGCATTCGGGCTTTCAGCTCCAGCTCCTCCCATGGCCCCTTCATCGCCGCCGAGACGAAATCCTCTGTGTTGAATGCGCTATACACCCGGGCAAGCTTCATGCCTAAGCCCCGCAGAAATTCTTCATTGTACATTGCTTTTAATGGTTCCGCCATGAGTTCATTCCTCCTGCTGATTCTTCAGACCTTCTGGATGCAGCTTACCATGGAGAACTGGACAGCCTTGTGTCATGTTCGTTGTCAGCTTTGGAAAATCTCTTCCGGACATCATATAACTCACATACCTGAAACACATCATCCTCCACCGGGAACTGCCGAAGCTCCAGCCCATGGGCTCTCGCCGGTACAAAACCGAATCTGGGATAATACGAGGGATATCCGATCAGCAGGACTACACCGAAGCCCAGCTTCGAGGCCCGTCTTTTCCCTTCTTCAATCAGCAGTGCGCCGACACCTCTTCCCTGGTAATCCGGACGAACCGCAATCGGTGCCAGTACAATCACCTGATGTTCCAGGTTATCCTCTATTACCATGGCTCCGCTGATCAAGACATGACCGACAATCTCTCCCGCCACTTCAGCTACTATGGACAGCTCCGGAATAAACTCTTCAGAGGCTCTAATTTTTTCAACCAGCTTCGCTTCATCCTCACGATTGCCGAACGCAATCTCATTTAATTGGAAGACCTGCTCATAATCCTTCACCATTTCTGTTCTAATCTGCATACGCTGCTCTCCTCGCATCAATAACTGATATCGTTTAATTGTAGTGGGAAGAAATCCAACTAATGCACTGCCATCCAAATTCATTAATTTAGCAGCTTCTCCACTTCTTCAATGCTTTTCTTCGCCCTGCTATTCAGCGTTCGCTTGTCCCTCAGCCGGAGCTGCTGCAGCTCATGACCGGGGTCGATCACCAGCGGCTGGACTATGACCGCCTCCAGTATCTGTACAGCCGTGCGACAGGCGCTGAACAGCTGCTCACGTGAAATTAGCGGCTTATGGCCACGGATAATGCCAACCAGCCCCTCCGCATACATCAGCCTGACGATGCTGTCTGCGCTCATGATGTTGCGGTCCGCGAACGACACGGTTTTTTCTACGATCCCCGGGTCCTGATATTGTTTGGAGAGTATCTCCAGTCCCGCAACCGCTTCCCAGTCTCTTATAGACAACCGCTGCAGATAATCGCCCGCCAGCTCCTTGAGCCACTGCTGCTCAGTCTCCTTCGGGATGTTGTACTCTTGATAGGTCTTCAGTGCACCTTCACGGTGCATCTGAACCAGGCTGCCGGAATAGCGGACAAACAGCTCACGGGCCTGCAGAAATTCATCATTCATTTTCCCGCTTCCCTGCCTTTCATACAAATTGTTATGTTTTCATCACTTTTGCAAAATAAACCTGTTTTCAAAATATACAGCCTGTCGTAAAATGATTGAAAAGCTTTTTTCGGGCAAATTGGATTCAAGCTACTAAACGGGGGGGACCGGGACTTATGCCGAAAACACTTGTTAAAAACATTGATTTTTTTGTTGCCGCCATGTCGCAGACCTTTGTATCCGCGCTGCAGCTAGACCCTGACGGAATGTATTCCCAGGTCGGCTGCGGAATTATTGAGAAGTTCTCTGAAGAATATGTGCGTGTAAAACGTTTTGACGGCTCCGTCTCGCATTATGACCGGGAAATTACGAAATTTCAGCATAACCGGGCGTAACACCTAGTAATACTTCCCTTTGCGTGCGAATTTTCCTGCTTCTGGGTTCTAATAACCTCACATGTGTCCTGGTTCAAATGCTCCGGACCGGTTTACTGGTTACATAGTATATGCGCATCTGGCATATCCTAACTTTTACTGACCGGAAAGGATGAGCGACATGAGCGATAAGGACAAGTTCAAGGATGAACGGGGAGCTGCATTTGAGCAGATTCCGGATCCTGACCACAGCAGGCTTGGGCAAGAGGGTGCCACCGGCAAGGTAGAGGATATCGTCGGAGGCATTGTTGATAATGTGCAGGAGAGCCTGACAGGGGAGAAAAACAAGCAATCCGGGAAGGATAAGTGAATAATTGCCTGACCCGGGTACCACGACCGTACCAAAGCGGACACATGACCAGCATGTGTCCGCTTTTTGTTGCATATAGGTGGACGGGATATTCTGCACAATGACAACGGATACAATCGCCAGTTCGATCCATTGCCAACGCAGACTGAATAAGTCCGGGCGGCTGAGATGATTAATAATATCGGCGGTAATAACGGGTATGACCCAGGTCGGAGCATGCTTAAGGATATAGAACAACAACCGTCTCCTATGCGCTCCATGATCTCCACCTTCCTTTCCGGTAATGGCTTGTGCTATGCAGCTATTTCCAGAACTCCGTCCCTTCAAAGACCTGCGCTTTAGACGGCAAGCCTCCCCCTCCCCTGGTAAAAGAGCCCAAGGCACACGCCGCTCCCGCAGCTTATCATCATCAGCTATGCCATATTCCCGGTAACAGACCGTTGTTTCATTGGCAGGATTGCCCCAGTTATCCCAGCCTGTAGGAAGAATATGGGATCCGAGCCGGCAATTCATAAACTCTGTCCTAGCATAACCGCGCCACGGGCGTCCCAGATACACTCCGGATACGCCTTCGGCAGCCGTCAGATAACATTCATCAAAAACATATCCGAAGCTCTGCCCCTGCGGAGTAGACGCTGCTGTTATGAAGCCCGACCCTTCGTTTGTGGACTTCAGGCTGCGGATTTCACAATGCTCAAAATAGGCGGCTGCTCCGCCGAAAATAAAGTCCACCGTTCCTTCGATATAGCAGCCCGTGTACAGCTGGCGGCAGATTTCATGCCGCTCCTGCAGCGGAATACCGCCAAAGGGGCCGCCGTGCTTGTTGGCCGCAGGCAGCGGGCCGGTAAAAATAGTGTCCTGGTGCCCTTTACTTTAAATGTACAGTTGCGGAACACCGTTTCATCGCAGTGGGCATACAAGGCAAGCGCCTGCCCAATTTCAGGGCCTTGCCCCGCTGTATTGACAACGATAAGATTCTCAACAATCAGCCTGCTGCCCCCCAGAAATAGGGTCGGTGTGGCAAAGGTCCCCTGTTCTTCTCCGGTATCATCCAGCTGCCGGGCATAGCGGTTACTCCTGATCATCACCTCTCCAATGCCGGTTATCGTCAGGTCCGACCGGTCAACAAAAATTTTAACGTGTGCATTTCATAATCATCTTGACTTGAAGGGGCTTGAGGACTACACTGAAATCGTTAACAATTCTATTGCCGGGGAGAACTTATGATTACCATCAAAGACATTGCCCGTGTTGCCGGCGTCTCCCATACCACTGTGTCCAGAGCGCTTAACGGCAGCCCGCTGATCAAGAAGGCCACCCGCGACAAGATTGAGAAAATCGCCGCGGAAATGAATTATGTGCCGAATTACAGCGCCAAGAGCCTGGTTACCAAACGCTCCTTTACCATCGGGCTCTTCTTCTCCAGCATTGATCAGGGAACCTCTTCAAGCTTTCTTGTGGATGCGATCAAAGGAATCAGCCATGTGCTGGATGAGAACTTCAACCTGACCGTTCACGGAATCGACGGCGTCCACAACCTTGGAAATATTCGGCCGCAGCGTTTTGACGGCATTCTCGTCATGAGCCAGAGCGATGAGGATAATGCTTTTATTTACCATGTCAAGACGGTGGGGATTCCCCTGGTCGTGCTGAACCGCCAGCTGGAAGACCCTGGTATTATGAACGTGGTGGCAAACGACCGCGAGGGCGTCAAGGAAGCTATCGACTATGCGGTCTCGCAAGGACATCAGCGGCTGGCTATTATTGAGGGAAAACCCGGATTCAAATCTTCGACCGAACGCAAGCAAGGCTTTATGGACAGTCTGATTGACCACCGCCTGCAGCTGAATTCCGATTATTTTGCAGCGGGGGATTACAGTATTGAGAGCGGTTATGCCGCAATGACTGCACTGCTCAGCCTTTCTGAGCGGCCTACTGCCGTATTCTGTTCCAATGATGATATGGCCATCGGTGCCATGAATGCCTGCTACGCCCACAAGATCAGCATCCCGCAGCAGATTTCCCTGCTCGGATTCGACGATATTATGTTCGCCCGGTATACGAATCCCGCGCTGACAACCGTCCGCAAACCGATTGCCGATATCAGTGAACTAGGCACGAAGATGCTGATCCAGCTGCTGCAGCAGCCGGAGACGAAACCGCAGCAATTATTCGTTAAGACCTCACTCGTCGTGCGTGATACTGTTGCAGGGTGTTAAGCAGCTCTTATTATCTTTGTTTCTTGCAGAACCGGATGCCCTTCCCAAGCAGAGGGATAATCCGCTTCTTCCTGATAAAAATGTTCACGTGTGCATTTATTATGTATCTTAAAGGAGATTGAGAAACCCATGACAAAACGCCTATCCAGAAGCACCCAGCCCGGCTTGCCCGTGTATCCTGAACGGATGATTCAATTCGGTGAAGGCAACTTCATGCGTGCCTTCGTAGACTGGCAGCTGCAGCAGATGAACAACCAGGGATTGTTTAACGGCAGTGCAGTGCTGGTACAGCCGATCGGCCAGGGGCTTGGGGCACTGATGGCTGAACAGGACAATCTGTATACCGTGCTGCTAAACGGAATTATGCAGCAGCAGACCGTGAATTCCCGGGAGATCATTGCAAGCGTCAGCCGGGTCATCAGTCCTATCGAGGACTACGCTGCCTATCTGGCATTAGCTGAGGACGACAATCTGGAATTCATCACCTCCAACACTACCGAAGCCGGCATTGCCTATCACGCGGGAGATGGGCTGAATGATGCTCCGCCGAAGAGCTTCCCGGCCAAACTGACGGCACTGCTCTATAAACGTTTTGAGCTGGGCAAAAAGGGCTTTGTCATTATCCCCTGCGAGCTGATTGACCGCAACGGTGAGAAGCTGCGGGAGATTGTGCAGCAGTACGCTGTAGAGTGGCAGCTTGGAGAGGCCTTCGATAAATGGTTAGTTGAAGAGAATACCTTCTGCTGCAGCCTGGTGGACCGGATCGTACCGGGCTATCCGCGCGACAAGGCTGCGCAGCTGGAAGCAGAGCTTGGATATCTGGACAAAATGATGGTCACCGCCGAGCCTTTCCTGTTCTGGGTGATTGAAGGCCCCTCTTGGCTGGCCGAGAAGCTGCCGCTGACGGAAGCCGGTCTTAACGTAGTTATAACAGACGATATGACGCCTTACCGCGAACGTAAGGTGCATCTGCTGAACGGGCCGCATACCGCAATGGTTCCGCTCGGTATGATGGCCGGCCTGGAAACTGTTGAAGATGTGATGAATGACGAGACCTTCTTACGGTTTGTGAAGGATCTGATGAACGAGGAGCTGATTCCGATGCTGGATCTGCCTGCCGATGAGCTCACCTCATACTCTGCTGCCGTATTGGAGCGTTTTAAGAACCCGTTCGTCCGTCATGAGCTAGCGTCCATTTCCCTGAACAGCATCTCCAAATTCAAATCACGGCTGCTTCCGCTTCTCCTCCGCTACCAGCAGGAGCGCGGCAGATTACCTGAACTGATGACGCTCGCCTTTGCCGCCCTGCTCCTCAGCTACCGGGGAGACCGCGTGGCACGTCAGGACGGAGCCGAAGTGCTGGAAGTATTCGATCTGGCCTGGAGCCATCCGGGCAGCTTCGTGCAGAGCATCCTGAAGAATGACAGCCTGTGGGGCCAGGATCTGACGCTGGTGCCAGGCCTTTCGGACGCCATCTCCGCCAACCTGCAGAAGCTGGAAAGCACAGACAGCCGTGCTGCGCTGCAGCAGGTTGTGAACCAATAGAACACCGTTTCCGGACAAATGGCGGTACTTTTGATACCTCACTAACAGCAGGATCTGTTGAACCAAAGACTATAGCTCTACCTAACGGACAGAGCAGCTCTTATTTCACCTGAATTTCATTTATTGACAGTCTAACGGACTCCAGCGCCCTTATTGACGGTCATCTCTCTACCTTCCGGCAACAAATGAAGAGATAAGTGCAGTACGGTCCGTTAGCCGATGGAATGTAGACTATCAGGCCAAATAAGGGCTCCGCAGTCCGTAAGAATCATAATAAGGCGGGTACACTGCCTTGATATCATAACCACTTTTTTAGGAGGGATAGACAGCATGAAACGATTAATGAAAATGAACCCCCGGGATACAGTGGCTGTAGCGCTACGCCCAATCCCTGCCGGTGAACAGCTTGAATTCGAAGGGCTGACGCTGCAGGCTAGCCAGGATATCCCTCAGGGCCACAAAATAGCACTAACCGCCTTCGCACCGGATGAAGTAATCACCAAATACGGCTACCCCATCGGGTACGCGACTGCACCTATTGCAGCGGGCGACTGGGTCCACACGCATAACATCAAAACCAACCTGGCCGGAGAAGAGGAATATGACTACAAGCCCGAGCTCTATCCGGTCACCTATCCGAAGCGGGAGTTGACCTTTCAAGGCTACCGGCGTGCTAACGGCAAGGTCGGCATCCGCAATGACCTGTTCATTATCCCTACAGTCGGCTGTGTGAACGGCATTGCCGAACAAATGCTGACGGAGTTCAAGGCCGCGCATCCGGATCTTGGCGGCTTCGACAATTTCACTGTGCTTAAGCATCCTTACGGCTGCTCCCAGCTGGGAGATGATCACCGCATGACCCGCAGTATCCTGCTGGATGCCGTGAATCATCCCAATGCCGGAGGTGTGCTCGTGTTCGGCCTCGGCTGTGAGAACAATATCGTCGCAGAGTTCCGCAGCATGCTGGGCGATTACGACGAATCACGGGTCAAATTCCTCGTAGCCCAGGAGGTGGGCGATGAGGTTGAGGCAGGACTTGTCCTGCTGGAGGAGCTGTATGAAGCCGCAAAGGAGGATGCCCGCGAGCCGGTTCCGCTCAGCGAGCTGAACATCGGCCTGAAATGCGGCGGCTCTGACGGCTTCTCCGGCATTACCGCTAACCCGCTGCTGGGTGCCTTCTCCGATTTCATCATCTCCCAGGGCGGCACCTCGGTATTGACGGAAGTGCCAGAAATGTTCGGTGCCGAGAAAATGCTGATGGCCCGCGCAGAGAGCCGCGAGGTCTATGAAGATATCGTCTCCCTGATCAATAATTTCAAGCAGTACTTCCTCTCCTACGGTGAACCGGTGTACGAGAATCCTTCGCCGGGCAACAAAGCCGGGGGAATTAGCACCCTGGAGGACAAATCACTCGGCTGTACCCAAAAGGCCGGAACCTCTCCGGTTGTCGATGTGCTGCAGTACGGTGTGAAGCTGCGTAAAAAGGGCCTCAGCCTGCTGCAGGCGCCCGGCAACGACCTTGTAGCCGCTTCTGCGCTGGCCGCCTCCGACTGCCAGCTGGTGCTGTTCACCACCGGCCGGGGCACCCCGTTCGGCAGCTTCGTGCCTACAGTTAAGGTAGCTACCAACAATGAGCTATTCGCCAAAAAAGGCCACTGGATGGACTTCAACGCCGGACCGCTGCTGGAAGTGCCGATGGCCGAGGTGCTCGAAGAATTTATCAACTACATTATTGCCGTTGCCAGCGGCCAAAAGACACGCAATGAGCAGAACGAAGTGCGCGAGCTGGCCATTTTCAAAACCGGAGTAACGCTATAATCTCTTATCCTAAATCCATGTAAAGGGAGCGTCCTCATGTTTTTAAACGACGATTTTTTATTAACCACCGAACCTGCACGGCAGCTCTTTCATCATTACGCCAAAGCAATGCCGATCATCGACTACCACTGCCACCTCGACCCGCGGGAAATTTATGAGGATCAGCCGTTTAATAACCTGACTGCCGCCTGGCTCTACGGCGATCACTACAAATGGCGGCTGATGCGCGCTAACGGAGTTCCGGAATCCCATATTACGGGGGACGCATCGGATTACGACAAGTTCCTGGCCTGGGCCAAGACGCTTCCCAAAGCTGTCGGTAACCCGCTCTACAGCTGGACCCATCTGGAGCTGCGCCGCTTCTTCGGTGTATCAGAGCTGCTGAATGAGGATTCTGCCCCGGCCATCTGGGAGCAAGTGAACCGCAAACTCGCTGAACCGGAATTCACAAGGCGGGGGCTGATCCGCAGCTCCCGTGTCAAGACCATTTGCACCACCGATGATCCGGCGGATTCGCTAGTTTATCATAAGCTGCTGAAGGAAGCAGAGAAGGATTTCAGCGTATTCCCGACCTTCCGTCCTGACAAGGCGCTGAACATTGACGATCCCGGGTTCCCCGCTTGGCTTAAGGCACTGGAAGAGGCTGCCGGAACGCCAGTGACCACGTATGCCGAACTGCTTGACACGCTGCGCGCACGGGTTGAATTCTTCCATTACCACGGCTGCCGCCTGTCCGACCATGCGCTGGACGTGCTGCGTTACCGGGCCGGATCAGCCGCTGAAGCCCAGGCCATTTTCGCCAAAAGACTGGAGGGCGCTGAGCTGTCTCAAGAGGAAATTACACTATACCGCACGGAGCTGCTTACTGCGCTCATCGGCTTTTATCTCGATAAAGGCTGGACCATGCAGCTGCACATCCACGCGTACCGTAACAATAATACGCCGATGTTCCACAAGCTGGGGCCGGATACCGGTTACGACGGCATTAATGACCTGTCCATTACCGAAAGCCTTTCCAAGCTGTTAGACCGGGCCGAATGCGGATCAGGGTTGCCGAAGACGATCCTCTACTCGCTCAATCCGGGGGATTATCCAGCCCTGCTGGCTTTGATGGGCTGTTACCAGAAGGATACTGCAGGCAAAATGCAGCTCGGCTCCGGCTGGTGGTATAACGATACCCTCAGCGGTATGCGGCAGCAGCTTACCCTTCTTGCCGACAACAGCCTGCTGGGCAACTTCGTCGGCATGCTGACCGATTCCCGCAGCTTCCTCTCTTACACCCGCCACGAATATTTCCGCCGGGTGCTATGCGGCCTGATCGGAGAGCTTGCTGAACGCGGAGAAGCACCTGACGACATGGACCTGCTGGGACAACTGGTCCGGGATATCTCCTATAATAATGCCGCCGGTTATTTCGGATTTCCGTCTGCGGAATAAATAAAGGGGAGCAAGCATGCTGCCGACACTATATATTGCCGGGGATTCTACAGCCGCTTTAAAGGGTGCGGAGGCAAAACCGATGGCAAGGTGGGGTGAATATCTCCAGAAGCATTTCAGCCCGGACATTATCATCGACAACCGCGCCATCAACGGGCGGAGCACCAAGTCGTTTCTGGCAGAAGGTCGCCTGGCCGACATCGAGAAGGACTTCCGGCCGGGAGACTACCTGCTGATCCAGTTCGGACATAATGACGAGAAGCAGGAGGACCCTTTCCGGTACACTGACCCTGATACAGGGTACAAGCAGAATCTGCAGCAGTATATCGAATCTGCCCGCAGCAGGGCGGACATCCTGTCCTGCTGACCTCAGTCAGCCACCGCTTCACTGCGGAGGGTCAGCCCGATCCGCTGGCAGTCGGAGTCTATCCTGCGGCCATGCGTGCTGTGGCGGAGCTCACCGAAACCCCGCTCCTCGATATTTTCGCTGCCTCCCAGCAGCTGTACCGGACACTCGGCTTCGAGGGCTCGCAGCATTTATTCATGCATCTGCCGCCCGTACAGCATCCTAATTACCGGGACGGCATCACAGATGATACGCACTTCAGTACCGAAGGGGCCAAACGGATTGCTGAGCTTGTAGCCGTGGCCATCAGAGAATCCTCAGCCTTATCCGGGTTGCATCCGTTTCTACATTTGAATGCAAATACATAGTATAGATTGAGCCTGTGATTACATTCACACAATGAACTGAAATACCATGAACTGAAATACTATGGAACAGGAATTCAAATGGTAACGATGTACCGCATCCGTGCCGGACAATCGCATGTCAACTAATTTGCATCACTTAAAGGGGGACTCCATATCATGACCGTTCCGCTGCATCTCGGCATCCGCGCCCATGACTTTCCCCGGCATTACTTGCCGGAGCTGATCGGAAAGCTGAAGCACTACCGGTTCAGCCATATTCAGTTTTCGGTCCATAAATCCTTCCCGGAAAGTGTCCCTTCTCTCTCCTCGCTCAGTCCCGGTACGGCTGCTTATTTCGGCGAAAGCTTCCGTCAGGCCGGTATAAGGGTCGCTGTGCTCGGCTGCTATGTCAACATCGTCGACACGGATCCAGCCAAGCGGGCCCAGGCGCTTGATGATTTCTGCACCCATCTGCGCTTGGCGCGCGATTTCGGAGCCAGTCTGGTCGGGACGGAAACAGGCAGCGTAGGCAAGGGCTATACTCCGGACAATTTTACCGAAAATGCCTTTCAGGAGGTGGTCACTTCGGTAAGGGCGATGGTGGCCGAAGCGGAACGTTTCGGGGTAACGGTAGGCATTGAAGCGGGACAGAATCATCCCCTGCATACCGCACAGCTGACCAAAAGACTGCTGGAGCTCGTACCTTCCAATAATCTGCAGATTATCCTTGATTGTGCGAATCTGATGTCGCCGGACAATTATTTGCAGCAAGAGTCCGTTATTGCAGAGGCGCTGGAACTGCTGGGCGACCGGATTGCTGTCATCCACCTGAAGGATTTCACCGTTGAAGACGGCCGGATTGTTATCGTTCCCGTGGGCCAGGGTCAGCTGCAATTTGCACCTATTCTTCATTATATGAAATACAAAAGGCCGCATATTCAGGGACTTCTGGAGAGCACTACGGAGCCGTATATACAGGAAAGCGTGGATTTTCTGCACCGGCTGTATAACGAAGTATAGCGAGCGACTGTTTACGCACCTGATCAAAGAATCCAAGCACCTGCGAAAGCGCAGGTGCTTATTCGCGCTGACCTACTTTCGCAGTGCTATTTCCACCTCGTCCTGGCCTATTCCTTAATGAAAGGCCTGCTACCGATGTGTTCCTCAAGATTTTCATGTAAAATAGTAATAATGCCGGTAAGCATACTATGGCTGCATACCCTTTCAGATTATTTTGAGGAGGACGGGATTTGATTTCATGTATAGAAATGACTGGCCAATAAACTAAGCAGTTCACTGCTGATTCGTCTGCTTTCCCCTTACATATGTTAGTGAGTCGAGATCATGGGTACAATTATTACAAGTGTCATTATACAAAGGATAGGTGAAACCATGCATAATTTCGGATTCGCTCGTGTCGCTGCCGCTTCCCCTGAATTGCGGGTGGCCGACTGCGAGTTTAATGCAGCACAAATTATTGAAGTTATTAAGCAGGCGGACGGGCAGCAGGTGGAATACCTGGTACTGCCGGAGCTATGTATCACAGGATATACGTGTGCAGATCTGTTTCTGCAGCCCAAGCTGCTGGATTCGGCCCTGCAGGCGCTGTATGAGATCACTACCGCAACTGCAGGCTCCAGCCTGGTCGTCATTGCCGGGCTTCCCATCGCTGTCCGGGGCCGGCTGTTTAACTGCGCTGCTGTCATTCAGCAGGGAGCTATTCTGGGCATTGTGCCTAAGACCTGCCTTCCTGGCTACAGCGAGTTCTATGAACCCCGCTGGTTCGCCGGAGCCGAGGAGCTGGAGCTTACAGAGCTGCGCCTGGGAAATCATACGGTGCCGATCGGCAACGACCTGATCTTCGCGAACGAAGCGGACGGCAATCTGTCCTTTGGCGTAGAAATCTGCGAGGATCTGTGGGTGCCTGTTCCACCAAGCAGCCTGCTGGCCCAGGCAGGTGCGGTGCTGCTGTTCAACCCTTCCGCCAGCAATGAGCTGGTCGGCAAAGCGGATTACCGGCGTCAGCTGGTATCCAGCCAGTCCGCCTCCTGCGTGGCGGCGTATGTCTATGCCGGCAGCAATACCGGCGAATCGACAACCGATGTCGTCTTCGGCGGACACTCGCTGATCGCCGAGAACGGACAAACACTGGCCGAATCGGAGCGGTTCACCCATGAGAGCCGGATGATCACCGCTGATATCGATGTGCCGCGGCTGCAGTATTCCCGTTCCGTAATGGGTACGTTCCGTGCCGGCAAAGGCAGACGCAATTACCGCGAAGTGCTGTATGCCGATCCGGCAGCGCAGCACAGTGAGCGGAAGCTTAACCGCCCCGTAGGTGTTAATCCTTTCGTACCCGGCAATCCGCAGCAGCGTGACGAACGCTGCCGGGAGATCCTCTCCATTCAGGTCTCCGGCCTGATGAAGCGGATCCGCCACATCGGCACCAAGCAGGCCGTCATCGGCATTTCCGGCGGACTCGATTCTACGCTCGCGCTGCTTGTTGCTGTACGTGCCATGGAGCGCCTCGGCCGCCCGGCCAGCGATGTGCTTGCCGTAACCATGCCGGGCTTCGGAACGACGAACCGGACCTACGACAATGCCGTAGGACTGATCAAAGCCCTCGGAGCCTCGCTCAAGGTCGTTGATATCAAAGCCGCCTGTCTTCAGCATTTCGAGGACATCGGCCATGACAAGGATGTCCATGACTTGACGTATGAGAATGTGCAGGCGCGGGAACGGACGCAGATTCTGATGGACCTGGCCAACAAAAACGGCGGCATCGTGATCGGTACCGGCGACCTGTCAGAGCTCGCCCTCGGATGGTGTACCTATAACGGTGACCATATGTCGATGTATAGCGTTAACTCGGGTATACCCAAAACGCTGATCCAGTACGTTGTCGCGTGGTATGCCGATCATGAAGCGGACGAGACGGTAAACAAGCTGCTGTACAGCATCATTGAAACAGGTATCAGCCCCGAGCTTCTGCCGCCGTCGGCAACCGGCGAAATTGTCCAGCTGACCGAGAACATCCTGGGACCGTACATTGTGCATGATTTCTTCCTCTACTATATGCTGCGGACAGGTGCTGCTCCGGCAAAAATGCTGTACCTCGCCCGGCATGCGTTCGGGGAGTCTTATCCTAAAGAACAGCTGGTGGCCTGGCTCAAGGTATTCATCTCCCGCTTCTTTACCCAGCAGTTCAAACGCTCCTGCCTGCCGGACGGCCCGAAGGTCGGAACCGTAAGCCTCTCGCCGCGCGGTGACTGGCGTATGCCAAGCGATGCTTCCGCCGCTCTATGGCTGCGTGAAGTGGAGAACCTGTAAATATTATTTCTTGAATAAAGCTGTTCCCTGCGTCAGATAATGCTGATGCACGGGACAGCTTTTTTGTGCGTAAAAAAATTAGTTAGGTCCTTGACGTATATCTGCTCAGATGATATATTGTTTCATGCTTTAATAATTAAGTTCTTAATTATTTATGGTTTAATTATTTTTCAGTTAATATATAAACTTTGATCTAATAAATGATTTATCTATCCGGAAGCAGCCATGGAGGTGAAGAATTGACAGAACGTGATGATTATTTTGAAATCTCCTTGCTATTCAAGACTTTCTTGAAGGGGGTTGCCCAGGAATGGAACAAACAAGGCTTTCGCTTAAGCCAGACGCAGTTCAAGGCGCTGTATGTCTTGTCGAAGGAAGGACCGATGATGGTATCGCAGCTTGCCGCTGCCCTTGATTTGACTCCTGCCGCAGTTACCGGCATTACGGATCAGCTGCTCGCTGAAGCTTATATTCAGAAAGAGCGCGCCGAAGGGGACCGCCGGGCGGTAAAAATCACACTCACAGCCGAAGGGAAATCCATCATCAAAGAGGTGCAGGATAAGCAGAAGGAAGTTATGCATTCCTATTTCAGTATCCTGTCCGAAGAAGACATGGGTCATTTAAGAAGAATTTTTGCTGTATTGATTAAGGAAATTGACAAAAACTAAAAAGAGACGGTGAAGAAGAGAACCATGGAACATTTATCTGACAAGCGCAAGCTTTCTATTATGATCGCCATTATGGCAGCTATGCTGTTTGCCGCGATCAACCAGACGATTACAAGCACGGCGATGCCTCGTATTATCGCTATTCTCGACGGTATGGATTACTATACCTGGACTATCAATATTTATCTGCTTACCTCGACGATTGCCACTGTCCTGGTCGGCAAGCTCTCCGATATGTTCGGACGCAAGCCGTTCCTGCTGGCCGGGATTCTGCTATTTATGGTTGGCGCCTTTCTGACAGGAACTTCTGATGATGTGTATCAATTCATTATTTACCGCGGGATTCAAGGGATTGGCGCAGGGATTATCCAGTCCACCGCATTCACAGCTGTAGGCGACCTGTTCCCTCCGCGCGAACGCGGCAAATGGATGGGCTTGATGACAGCGGTCTTCGGTTTCTCAAGCGTACTTGGACCGACACTCGGCGGGTACCTGATTGATCATCTCGACTGGCACTGGCTGTTCTGGATCTTCCTGCCGCTTGGTTTTGTAGCGTTCGCAATGATCCTTGCCCTGTTCCCGAAAGCCAAACGCGGAGAGTCGACCAGTATCGATTACCTGGGTTCTCTGTTTATGACAACTACGATTGTACCGCTTCTGCTGGCCTTTTCCTGGGCGGGTACAGAATATGAGTGGGGTTCTTCGCAGATTCTCGGCCTGCTGGCCGCAACCGTCGTGTCGGCTGGCATCTTTATTTTCACCCAGACCAAAGCCAAGAATCCGATCCTGCCGCTGCACTTGTTCAAAAACAGCGTAGTTACCGTCTCTAATCTGATCGGGTTCCTGATGAACTTCGGCATGATGGGGGCGATGATCTACCTTTCCTTCTTCGTGCAGGGCGTGCTGGGGATTTCCGCAACTTATGCAGGTTATGTCACCATGCCGATGTCGATCGTTATGGTAGTAGCCAGTGCCTTAACCGGCCAGATGATTGCCAAGAAAGGCAAATATAAACGTTTCGCACTGATCGGTGTACCGATCATGGTTGCCGGGATGGCGATCATGATCTTCATGAACAACGTGCCGATGGCTGTCCTCAGTATGATTGTATTCGGTCTTGGCCTTGGTCTCGGGATGCCTGTATTCTCCCTGGCTACACAAAATGCTGTGTCCCATACGGAGCTAGGCGCAGTAACAGCCTCTTCCCAGCTGTTCCGTAACCTTGGCGGCACGATTGGTATCGCAGTAATGGGTACAGTTATGTCGAATAATCTGACCAGACACCTAAAAGAAGCATTGACGTCACCTTCCGCACCGGATTTCAGCACACTGGATCCCAAGATGGCTGAGCAGCTGACAGCCTTTGCCAATCCGCAGGCGCTGATGAACAAGCCGCTGCTGGAGCAGACGCAAGCGAGTCTTCCTGCTGATGTCCAGCCGCTCTTCGCACAGATGATTGACAGTATCCGTGACGCGCTGGGCCAGACCTTGTCCACCGTTTTCTTAACCGGAACCATTGTCCTGTGTGCTGCCTTCGTGCTCGTCTTCTTCCTGAAGGAGCTTCCGCTGCGCTCCTCGAACAAGGGATCGGCAGAAGGTGAAGCACCAGAAGAAGCCGTAGATACCAGCAAACTGGCTGTAAAAAAAGCTTAAGCATAACGCATCCATTACTAGCATCATCCATCTTATCTCTAACAAAGGGCAATCCCCGGTCATTGTGACTGCGGGATTGTCCTTTTTAGTTGCTAAATGCCGGTACATGATGGTTAGAACCGGAACAATCCGGGTAAAACTATTCATCTTCCCGACAAACTGCAGCAGATTCAATAATCCCAGAATTATTATGAAGGAGGGTGCGGTGCATGACATTCTTCGTATCTTCACAGCCGGGAGCGGACCGTTCCATAGAGACTTTACATCTCAAAGCTGACGGCTTGCTGCCGAACAATCCGAAGCTTCCAGCGGTCCTGTATATGGGTGCACTTCAGGACAAACCGGAAAAGGCAGAACAGATCTTTAATAGCAACGGCTGGCTGAACAGCTGGGTGAACGGTGTGTTCAGCTATCACCATTATCACAGCAATGCGCATGAGGTGCTTGGGGTGATGTCCGGCAGCGCCAGCCTGCAGCTTGGTGGTGATTCCGGCCGTACCGTTCAGGTGTCGGCCGGAGATGTGCTAGTGCTGCCTGCAGGAACGGCGCACAAACGCCTAACCGCAACGCAGGACTTCCGTGTGGCCGGTGCTTATCCCGGCGGAGCCGATTACAACACCCGCCGGGCTACATCCGACGACCTCGCAGCTGCGCTGCCGGAAATTGCCATGGTGCCGCTGCCGGAAAACGATCCCATCTACGGTCAGGCGGGACCGCTGCTGAAGGCCTGGGAAACGGACTGATTACGTGCAGATACAGCACAAGCGCTTGCCCGGTTTCAGCAAAGCGCTTGCCTTAGCAGACGGCCTTAACGTCTGCTGTACATATTCTGATCCTGCAGCCGGATCAGCACCTTGCCGAAACGTCCGCCCTGCTGCACTACTACTGTCCCTTCCGGATAGGCGGTGTGCACATATTCGGTGACGATTTGCCGGGTACTGTCTCCGGAAGCCAGCCCGTGATGTTTCAGCATCTCCAGCACCTCTTCAATAGCGCCGTCTGCTGTAAGCTCGGTGCTTTTCATTTCTTTTGTCACAATCGACTCATAAGCGTAATCGTTCAAATAGAGCAGATGAAGCAGATAAGCCATATCCGAGGATTCCACCTTCGTCTCCTTGCCGGTCAGGAGCGGCAGCACCTCATTCAGCAGACTATGCTGCCTGGCCCCTGCCGCAAAGCTGATGTAGCAGTACTGTCTGGCACAGCTGATCACCCGCTTCACACTCTCCCAGTCATAGACCGCCGGACACATCGAGACAAAAACGAGATCGAAGGCCTGCTCCCAGCCCTTGGCTGCAATATCAATATTCTCGAAGGCTTCGCGTACGAGCCTGATTTCCGCTTTTCCCGGGCTGACCCGCGCTTTGTTCCCTTCCAGCAAGTCAGCCAGAGGAGCATTCGGTTCAACAGCTGTAACTTCTGCTCCACGTTCGGCAAACGGCACACTGAATCCGCCGGAAGCTGCGCCGACATCCAGTACAGACAAGCCGTCAAAATCGACTCCCTGCCCTTCAAGCCAGCCGATAATCCGCTCCGCTCTGTGTCTTCCGCCTTCACTGAATACCTCTGCATTAAAGCTCACCGCCTTGTGATCAAAAGAATGCGTAGGATCAATGCCTGCCCGTTTCATCAGATTGCCGTGGGCTCTCGCATCCTCCTTCCATGCCTGCTCCCATACCTGAACGTTAAATAAATCTTGACTCATGTGTATCATTCCTTTCGAGATATACTCCTGTAAATACGGAGATTTAAAAGACTTATAATATCTATAATTAAGCCGTAAAAATAACGGCGATAATCAATCCACCGTTATTTGTGCGGCAAGCTCGGCAATTTTTTTGTTCCGCAAATAGTCTTCCATCCGGTTCTCGGCTTCGACCATCACCTGCTGGATCAGACATTCGCTGGGATGGTTAAGTGTGCAGTCAAACAGCGAGGCCGTTCCTTCAATCGCGTGAATAATATCGAGAAAAGAAATTTCATCCTTCTTCTGCTTGAGCAGATAACCGCCTTTCGCCCCCGAGGCCGACTGAATCAGTCCAGCCTTCACCAGCTTGGTCAGAATCTTGGACAGATACGTAGGCGAAACATCCTGCCGTTCGGCCAGCTGCTGAACACCTACCGGCTTATCAGGAGAAGCGGCGACCAGAAAAAGCATCGTGTGCAGCGCATAATTCGTGGCTTTGGAGTACTTCATCTTCCACCTCAATTAAAGACTTTATTAGTCTATAATAGCTTTTATTCAGATGAAAGGCAAGCTCAAACTTAACGGGAAAAGCTCCAACTAATTGGTCCTCTTTCCCCTAGAACATCGAATCAGGTGGAGATACTCCATCTAATTCCCCTAAAAACACGGCACTCAGCCCGTATCTGGGAATTTAGATGGAGAAAATCCCACTAGCGTCTATTCACATCATCTCGAGTGTAAATTAGCTGGAGAAAATCCAACTAGGTCTGTTCCAATTAGGGTTTTAAGAAATCTGCATGAGCATTAAGGTTCTGCCGCCATAGCCGTAGTTCCCCGTTTTCAGCAGTTCCCCCGTGGACCTTCTCACCCTATTCTAGCCGTCAAAATTTCACATAACGCACCAAACAGCGAATGTTCCAGCTTAAGCGCTGCCAGGGAAGCCAGCGCAGCCGCAGGCGATGCTGACGACTTAACCAAACCGAAGATCCGCTCCTTCAGCTGGAACTCAATTTGTGCCCGGTTCAGCAGGGCGAATACGTCTGCTTCTACCCGGTTTTCGGCGAGCATTGCGCCGGCGAAATCAACCTCAATGGCGGTATCCGTCGCCACCTCCGTTATCACAACCGTTAGGGTATGCGATGCATCGTCATACCCGCTTACCGCCCCGGCTTCCTCGCCACCAACAAGCACCCGCACCTGCGTATCGGCCATTCCCATGAAGCAGAGCTTCCAGCTCCGCCGCGAAGGCACGGCCGCAAGGTTCCCGCGGGCAGCGCCAATCGTAAAGCGGGCTGCTTCTTCCCAGCTCAGTGTCATTTCCGTGCAGCACCAGTTCTCTTCCCGGTCTTCCGGTGCCTCTTCCGCATCTTCCCACAGCTGAAAGCTGCCGCCGCTGCCGGCGAATACCCTAACCTCCAGCTGCTGCGGATTCGCCACCGAGGAGGTATACCCGGTCAGGTCGGCTAGAGGAATGATAGCTCCAGCCTTGGCCAGCACCGGAATGCTCTCCAGATTCCTGTAGAGCGCCAGGCTGCGTCCGCCGTCATATACTCTTCCGCTGAAGAAATCAATCCAGCGGCCTTCCGGCAGCCACGCTTTGAATTCGGCAACACCCGTTCTGCGGTCCGCCGGCCGGGTGACCGGACAGGCGATCAGCTCCGTGCCGAAGTAGTACTGGTTCGGCACATCATAAGCCTCTGGCTGCTCGGCATGATGATAATACATCGGCCGGACCAGCGGAAGCCCGTCCCGGCTGGCATAACGGTTCATAGTATATAAGTACGGAATCAGCCGGTGCCGCAGCGTCAGCGAAGCCTTCATCACGGACTCTGCGACCGGGTTGAACCGCCACGGTTCCTTGCTGTTGAACGGGCTGGCTGAGCTGTGCAGACGGAGGATCGGCGAGAAGACGCCGAACTGTACCCAGCGCATCACCAGCTCATCATCCAGATATCCCTGCATATGTCCGCCGATGTCGTGGCTCCACCAGCCGTACCCTGCATTTGCGGCATTGGCCGTAAAATACGGCTGGAAATCGAGCGATTTCCAGGTGACAATCGTATCGCCAGAGAAACCTACCGGGTAACGGTGACTGCCAAGTCCGGCATAGCGGGAGAAGGTTAACGGCCTGCTCCCCCGCCGTTCGCTATCCAGATAGTGGTAGTGGTTCAGCATCCAGAGTGGATCGAGGCCCGGCACGCGGGTCACTCCGCCCTGCTGCCAATCGATCCACCAGAAGTCTACGCCTTCCTCCTCCAGCGGGTGGTGCAGATATTTGAAATAGGCCTGCAGAAATTTCGGATCGGTAATATCAAACTCCACCGCATCGCCCCGCTCCGGGTCCATGCCCAGCTCAGCGGCAATCGCCAGATAAGGGTCTTCGAAGGCCCGAACCCCATCCGCCGGATGAACGTTAAGGGTTACGTGCAGTCCCCGCTCGTGCAGCCAGGAGAGGAATTGTCCAGGGTCCGGGAACAGCTCGCGGTTCCAGGTATAACCTGTCCAGCCGCTACCGTACTGCGGATCGACATCGACTATATGCCAGTCCATATCGATCACCGCGACCGAGAAAGGAATCTGCTCCTGCTCAAACCGCTCCATCAGCGCTTTGTATTCATCCGCCGTATAGCGATAATAGCGGCTCCACCAGTTGCCGAGCGCATAACGCGGCAGGAGCGGTGTCGGCCCGCACAGCTGATAGAAATCCTTCAGGCAGGCCAGATAATCATGGCCGTAGCCGAAGAAATACAAGTCCTGCCCTTCCACGGCACGAGGCGTGACCTGACCGTCCTCCTCCAGCAGCAGTGAGATGCTGTCGTCAACTAGCGTATACCCGCTGCGGGACAACAGCCCGGGCTCCAGCGGAATCGCCCCGTCCGCATTGTCCAGCGTCCGCGCCGTACCGCCGAGGTCCAGCGGCGTGTCGCCATAATTCCAGACACTCATCAGGTGACCCGAACCGTTCCGGACGCGCACACTAAGGCCGTGGCGTGAAAAAGGCTGCTTGTCATAGCTCAAATGCAGGTGCTGGGTAATCATCTCAAGCTTGTTCCCGTGATCGATTATGCGGAATTCCGGGACTGTAAATTCCCGGTTGACCACAGTCTGTGTAGCCCGATCCTCAAAGATTCCCGCTGCGCTGTATTCCAGGCGGACTAGCTGCGAAGTCAGGACCGTGAAGCGATAACAGTCTCCCTGGATGATTGCGTCCGTATTAGCGGAAGGCCGCACCTGCAGCTTCATATGTTCAGGCAGGGGCCGCTGCTCATGAATGGCATGATTAGTTTTGTTCATTCTGTCTGCAAACCTCTTTTCCGGCCAGCCGGCGTAGATGAAGACTACTCCTTCACCGCGCCGATCATGACCCCCTGGTTAAAGTATTTTTGGATAAACGGATATACGCACATGATCGGTACAGTAGCCACGATGATGACCGAATAGCGCATCATATTCGCCAGCCGCAGCGCGAGCTGCGCAGCCTCACCGGATCCTATGCCTGACTGCATTTGATTCGTAATCAGAATGTTGCGGAGAATCAGCTGCAGCGGATGCAGATCCGGATTTTTCAGATAGATTAGGGCATTGAAATAAGAATTCCAGTGACCGACGGCGATCCATAAGCCCAGCACGGCAATAATCGCTTTGGACAGCGGCAGCACGACCTGTGTAAAAAAGCGGAGATTTCCGCAGCCGTCAATTTGCGCCGCCTCCCACAAATCCCCGGGAATACTCGTCTGGAAGAAGGTGCGGGCGACAATAATGTTATACACGCCTACCGAGAACGGCAGCACCATCACCAGGAACGTATCATACAGATGAAAA
This sequence comes from Paenibacillus tianjinensis, assembly GCF_017086365.1. Lineage (NCBI taxonomy): Bacteria > Bacillati > Bacillota > Bacilli > Caryophanales > Paenibacillaceae > Paenibacillus > Paenibacillus tianjinensis. The sequence continues at coordinate 4,477,218 of NZ_CP070969.1, forward strand.
TCGCGGATGGTCAGAAAGGTCGGAATCAGTCCGCCGTTAAAGAACATCGTAAAAATAAAGAACAGCGACAAAAACCTGCGTCCTCTCAGATCCTTGCGTGAGAGCGCATAGGCCGCTGAGATGTTTACAGCCAGGCCGATGGCTGTTCCGGCAATGGTGTACAGAATTGTATTCCGGTAGCCGATCCAGATATTTTTATGGCGCAGCAGCTCCTGATATCCGTCCAGGGTGAACCCTTTCGGAAACAGCCAGACCTGCCCGCCGGACACCGCCGAAGGATCACTGAAGGAAGCGATAATGATAAAATACAGCGGATAAATCAGGATGATCAGAAAGATCACCGCAACAGCGTACATCACTATTTCCATAACCGTGTCCGAGGAACGGTTGTTTTTGATCTTCCTCTTGTTCTCTTTAATTACAGGCGTTAATACTCCCATAACTCTGCTCCTCCCTTCTACCACAAGCTGTTTTCGCTGATTTTTTTGGAAATCTGATTGACGATGATGAGCAGAATAAAGTTAATGACGGTGTTGAACAGGTTGACCGCCGAAGAAAAGCTGTACTGGCTGCTGAGCAGACCGATTTTGTAGACATAGGTGGACAGAATTTCGCTCGAGGTGGCATTGAGATCATTCTGCATCAGATAGACCTTCTCAAAACCAACCCCGAGCAGACCCCCGACACGCAAAATAAGCAGGGTGACCGCCGTCGGCATCAGCATCGGAATATCGATAAACCGCACTTTATGCCAGCGGCTTGCGCCGTCAACGGTTGCGGCTTCATACAGACTGGGGTCAACGGCCGACAATGCAGCGATAAAAATAATACTGTCCCAGCCGACATGCTGCCACACATCCGACCATACATACACGCTGCTGAACAGCGCGGAGGAGCCCATCAGATCAGGTGCTTCTTTTCCAAACAAGCTGTACAGATTGCCCACCAGCCCCGTGCTTGGAGACAGCAGAATGACCATCAGCCCGACCATGACCACTGTTGAGATGAAATGCGGCATATAGGATACGGTTTGAAAAAAACGCCGGAAGCGGTTCGGCCGCATCTGATTAACCATAAGCGCTAGGATAATCGGAATCGGAAAGGTAACGAGACTGTACACGCTGATAATCAGCGTGTTCTTAATGGTATTCGAGAATTGATATGAATTAAAAAACTTCTCAAAATATTTGAAGCCTGCCCACGGACTATCGGCAATCCCCATAGCCGGGCTGTAATCTTTAAAAGCAATGAGTACGCCATACATCGGCTTGTAAGCAAATAACAGTGAAAGCACGACAGCGGGGAGCAGCAGCAAATAAAGTCCCCAGTTTCTTTTCACAGCTCCGAACGTCCCCGCGGGACTCGCTTGGCCGGATCTCATGAAATCCCCTCCTGAATCATTAGTTGTTTGGACTCTAATATGACCGGCCGGGCAGCACAGAACAGCCTGCCTCCGGCTACAGTAACCTCACTGCCGTCAATCAAATTGCAGTAGACTCCATCCGGGAGTCCTGTATCTACTTCTGCGGACTTACCTCTCAGACTGAATACGCCAACCAGCTTCTGTTCACCCCAGATATAGGTACCGGTGATTATGTCTTCTTCTTCAAGTGCGCACAGATTACAGATGCCCTGGGCCATAATCTCCTTCTGTTTGACGGAATAGAGCGCAGCGAACAGCCAGGACAGGTCGGTGCCGGTGTTCCAGCTGACCTTGTCCTTATCGAACAGGTCGGGGCAAACCTCATTCGCCATTTCCTGTCCGCCGTAAATCAGCGCCATTCCCTTCTGGAAATACAGGAAGGCCGTCCAGTTGATCAGGTCCTGTTCATCCGGGATTACCGACTTGGCCCGGGCCCGGTCATGATTCTCCAGAAACCGCAGCTTGACATAATTATCGGGATACAGATATTCCTGGGCGTTGATCTTCTCCACATAGCTGCCCAGTGTATTCTCTCCGGCCAGATATCCGCTGTAATACGGATAAATATCGTAGTCATAGCAGGCATCGAAGGCCTGCAGAATTTCAGCATCACTGAGTCCGGTCAAGCCCAGTGAACGGAGATGCATAATAAAGCCTGGTTCAATCGATTCAGCCAGCCACAGACAGTCCGGATTAACCTCAGCAACCTCCTCACGGGCGCGCTGCCAGAACTCGAGCGGCAGCAGCGGTGCAACGTCGCAGCGAAAGCCGTCCACGAGTCCGGCCCACATCCGCAGCGTCTCGATCTGATACTCCCATAATTCTGTGCTCGTATAATCCAGATCTACAATATCGGCCCAATCACCGGCACGGTTGCCAAACTGGCCTTCCGGCGTTTTGTAGAAAAATTCCGGATGCTGCTTCACCAGCACCGAATCCGGCGAGGTGTGATTGTACACCACATCCATGATGCATTTCATCCCATGGTCATGGATCGCGCCGACCAGACGTGTGAAATCCTCCGGCGTTCCCAGCTCCGGGTTAATCTCCCGGTAGTCCTGATTGGCATACGGACTGCCGAGTCTTCCTTTGCGGTCCATACGGCCGATCGGATGAACCGGCAGCAGCCAGATGATGTCCACACCCAGCCTGCGGATACGCCCGAGATCCCGTTCCACAGCCCGGAAGGTACCTTCTTCACTGTGATTGCGGACATAAACCGAATAAACAACACTGCTGCGCAGTGATTTCGCTGTTACCTTCGCCATTCCGTTACACTCCTATAGTTGAAATAGACAAACGCCCTGTTGATTAGCTGTACGCTTAGCATACTAAGTGGAATTTCTCCACTTAATTCTTCATCAAACAACGGTTTTAGAATAATAGTGGGAAAAACTCCACTTAATCCTTTCGAATTTGTTTCTCAGAGGGATAATTGGCCGAAATAGATGGAGGTTTTCCAGTTAAATATCGTAATTCATGAAAAGTAATGGACTTAGGTGGAGAAAATCCAACTAAACTAAGCTCTGGAGCAGACGGTTTATCATCTCAAGATTGATTTCGCAGGACGAATTGGGCCGCTTTGATGAAGCGTCCCTCCGGGAGCGGCGTTTTGCCTGGTCTTTGGATGCTTTCAATCAGCATTAGTGAGGCCATAGCGCCCATCCGCGAGATGCAGTCATCCATCAGCCCGTCAAATAAAGGCCCTCCCTGTGAGCAGCCTGTAAAGCCTGCACTTGCCGGATCAACCACCTGAGATTTGAATTTGACCTGCTGTCCTTGACTCTGGTTCCTACCAAACGCCGCCCGGTCATCCTCGACCAGTACAAACGGATAACTGCCCTGCTTCAAAAAATTGACTTCCGCGCTGTTCATGCGGGAGGCCAGCAGTATGACACCATCGGCACGTCCGCCCTTCATGAGACGGGAAACGGCTTCCAGCTCTTCCTGTTCCCCTGCGCCTGACCCGATCTGAATGTCATAGCTGAGACGCCCGGCCCCCAGCACAATTCCGCGGATCAATTCCATAAAAAACAGATTGGAGGACCATTTCTCCGCCGTACCCGGCAGCAGCACGCAGATGCAGCGGGTTGACCGCGTGACAAGGTTCTGCGCGATAATATTCGGCGTATACCCCAATTCCTCCATCGTTTGGCGGACTTTGCGGGAAGTCTCCTCCCTGACATTCGAATGGCCCGTCAATACCCGGGAGACCGTGGAAATGGAGACTCCCGCCCGGCGGGCTACTTTTTTCATCGTAACTGTCATCATATCCTCCTCCAGCAGGTCACTCGCCTCTTATTAACATGGGCTTGGCCAGTCATTCCTCATCCCCGGCCGCCTGCAGCTGTCCCGGAGACAATACCGCCCCGCGCAATGGGCTGCGCAGGGCGGATGAACAGAGAGGGAAACGAATTATTTTACACTTACATAGCGGCTGTAAGCTTCCGTACGGATCTTCAGCAGCTTTTCCAGACCCATGTCGTTCAGCTTCTTCACATAGTCATCCCAGCCTTCATCAATACCGCCTTTGCTGATAAACTGGGCACGCATGGTGTTCACATAGGTGTCAATGTCCGTAGTCAAGGTAGGCAGCTCCTGGAATTCCTCGGCAGTGTACATAACGTTAGGGAATGGCTCTGTCACATATTCACTGCCCAGCTTATCGAGCTGCAGCTTCAGGCCGTCTCCGCTTTCCGTGCTCAGCACAATGTTCTTCTCAAACGCAGGGCTTACATATTTCGGACCGAAATCGCGGAGCGACTGATCCCAGTACCAGGCATCTGCGCTGGTTCCGGCTGGCGGGTCCATAAGGGTATAAGTGCCGTCATCGTTCTTCTGGATAACGGTTCCGATCGCGCCCCAGAAGTTTTGGATACTTGCTTCATTGGTGTAGAACTGATCAGCCCAGCGGGCAGCGATTTCCGGTGTTTTGCAGGAAGAGGTGATCAGCAGCTCATTGCGTGCCAGGTTCATCCCAATCGGATTACCGATGGTGTAGCGCTTGCCGTCCGGTCCGGCGATCGGCGGAATAGTTTCATACTGGTCGCCCCATTTGCCGAATACGGCATCCGGTGTCCACTGGTAGGAGAAGCCGACAACCGGAGCATCCGGATTCTGGAACTTCGCGGATCTCATCGTATCGTCCTGTGTGAACAGCTCTTTGTCGAGCAGACCTTCGTTATACAATTTATTTTCCCATTTGAGGCCTTCCTTGTATTCTTCTGATGTCGGGTAATAGATCGCTTTACCATCCTTCACCAGCATGTTGTTATTGTTCAGGTCGGCAATTCCGAAGGGGCTGATCAGGTCATTGCTCACTTCGATGTAAGGAATCTCATCCTGCTTGCCGTTGCCGTTCGGGTCCTGCTCTTTGAAGGCTTTCATCACGTTGTAGAGATCGTCGATAGTATCCGGAACCTTCAGGCCCAGCTTGTCGAGCCAGGTTTTGTTGATGACCGGCTGGCGGGAGCTCATCGGACGCGAAGGCAGTCTGGCCGGCATTGAGTAGATTTTTCCGTCAGGGAAGGTGCTGATCTTCTTCATATCCGGCGTTTCTTCCATCGCTGCCTTGAGGTTAGGCATATACTGGTCGATATAGTCATCCAGCGGGCGGAAATAGCTCAGGTTATTCACGATATCGGAGTCGGAGAAGGTCTGGTCACCCAGCACCACATCCGGCAGCGTCCCGCTGGCCAGCATGATCGACTTCTGTTCGGCCCAGTCATTGGAGGACATAACCTGCCAGTCTATTTTCACATTTGTATTGGTTTCGAGATCCTTCAGCCATTGGTTCTGGGTAAACGTATCGCCCATGCTGCCCCAGCGTACGGTCAGTACCTTCAGCGTCACCGGCTCGCTTACAATCGGCAGCCCTTCTTTGTTGAAGCTCCCCGCATCGCTGGCTGCGGAGTTATTCTCCTTATTATTGCCGCTGCAGCCGGCCAGTCCCGCTACCATTACAGCTGCCAGAAGGCCGGTAGTCAGCTTCTTGGCTGTAAACTTTCTGCTCTGTTTAACCATTGTGTACATCCCCCGTTTCTGTTGTGTGCATCCTCTTTACATGTCTAATCATAACCGCCCGCATCTCCGTATTCCGGACGCTTTGCCGCCGTTATTCGGACCTCTGTCTCCGTTTGTACACCCTGGAGTAGCTTAACACTGCCCGCTTCAAAAATTCATATAACAGTTTCCAGACTTTTGTTAGCGCTTTCCGGACTTTGCGGGGAATCGGCTGTCTGTTCTTATGTTTTTTTGCCGTAAAGGTTTTATAATGATTTTGTTACCTACAATAAAACGCATTCATAGATGTGATTGCATAGAAAGGACCCGGTACGACAGAGCCTATGGCCAAAAAAACAGCAGGAACTAAACCGCTTCCAATCCGCCATTATGTGAAAGTTATGGTGCTGATTGCAGTTACTGTACTTCTTGTAGATCTGGTAATCAGCATCGCTTCTATTATAATCGTTAAGCAGCAGTCTACCCGGTATCTGAAGGATACCGCCGCCCTTTACATCAACCGGATCGATCATGATTTCGCTTACATGAATCACTATATGGGCTGGACGCTGGCGAATGATGAAACGCTGAACACGATGAATGCCTACCATATCAACAGCATCGAGTTCCTCAAGTCCAACGAGAATCTGCACAAACGGTTCACCGAGCTGCAAAGGAATTACGGGCAGGAATACAATTTCTTCTACTATTTAAAAAATCAGTCGTATTTTTTGAACTGTTCGCCGATCAGTATCAGCTATTCGGAATATCTGGCGCTGAGAGAACAGATCATTTCTTTTATCGACGACAAGAAGGTGTACGAGAAGTATTATTCCAAATGGACCCCTGTGCTCGTAAGCGGCAAATATTATGTAATCAACATCGTCCCTTACTATAACCGGTATTTAATCGGATTGATCTCCGCAGACAACCTGATCCGCCCGCTGCGTGACATCAATCTGGGAGCGAATGGCTATGCATCACTTGTAGATGAGCAGGGTACAGCCCTTTCCAGTCCTCTTTCGAACATCGGCAGACCGCTGCAGGAAGATAAAGGCCTCTTCTCTCTGTTACAGCCGCGCACTACAATCATCAGTGATTTCCAGGGTACAACGTTCAGTGCGAAGATGGTCATTAAATTCGGGGCTTTTGAAAAAATCATGATTGCCCAGCTCCTGATCGTCCTGCTGTTCTTCATGGTCACCTCTTCGCTGTTTGTAATTATGCTCTTCTTCAATAAAAGAGTGCTCGGCCCGATTCAGAGCTTCTCCGAAAATTTGGCGCGTATTAATGAAGAGAGCCAACCGGCGGATTACAAAGGCAGCAAAATTATCGAGCTGGAGCAGGCGAATGAGCAGTTCAGGGATCTGGTAGGCCAGATCAAAACGTTCAAAATCACCATGTATGAGCAGGAACTGGAGAAACAGCGCATCCAGCTGAATTATATGAAGCAGCAGATCAAGCCGCATTTCTTCCTGAACTGCCTGACCAGCATTTACAGCATGGCGCAAATTCAAATGTATCAGGAAATTGAGGATATGGCGATGACCACCTCTAAGTATTTCCGCTACCTGTTCCAGAACGGTGAGAACTTTGTGCCGCTTGCCGATGAAATCGAGCATGTACAGATGTATCTGCAGATTCAGAAGCAGCGTTACCGGGACGCCTTCAGCTATTACGTGGAGCTGGCCGAGGATGCCAAGGAAGTGAACATCCCGCCGCTCGTGCTGCAGACGTTCATAGAGAACTCCGTCAAATATGCCATCTCCCGCGAAAATGAAGTGCAGATCAAAGTCACTGTGAACCGTGACCTGCTGGAGGGGGACATCGACGCGACGGTGATTCAGCTTACGGACACCGGACCGGGCTTCCCTCAGGATGTGCTGGAGAAGCTGCATGCCGAACTTCCCCTGGATCAGACGAAGGGCACACATATCGGCATTATGAACACGTTGAAGCGGCTGGAATATCTGTACTATAATCTGGCCGAAGTTAGCTTCTCCAATCTTGAAGACGGCGGTGCCTGTGTTACCCTGTTGCTGCCGGATCTTCCCGACACCTCACTAGAAATGGAGAGCCGCCTATGAATATCTTGCTTGTGGATGACGACTACTACGTAATCGCTGCATTGCAAAAAAAAATCGATTGGAAGATGCTGAATATCGAAACGGTCTATACGGCCAATAATGTCGCGCAGGCCCGGGAGATTCTGGAGAAGCATTCCGTACAGATCCTGATTTCCGATATTGAAATGCCGCAGGGCAGCGGCCTGGAGCTGCTGGCCTGGATCAGGGAGCAGAATTACAGCATCCAGGCGATCCTCCTGACCAACTATGCAGATTTCAATTATGCCCAGAAAGCCATTGAGCTGCAGAGCTTTGAATATTTCCTGAAGCCGATTGAATTCGACAAGCTGATGCTGATCATCCAAAAGGCGGTGGTCCGGGCCAAGGAGCAGCAGAGCAACGAGCAGGCGATCCTGGAGGGCTACTTCTGGCAAAAAAACCAGTCCAAAAACGTGGAGCACTTCTGGCGCAGGCTGGTCAGCGGCAGTACCTCCTTCCCGCTTAAACAAGCGGACATTACCCATGCAATCAAAGAGCAACATCTGTCTTATCAGATGAATGATCTTATCCAGCCTCTATTAATCAATGTCTTCCCCCATAACGGCAGCATGGGCAAGGAAGAGAAGGACCTGTTTGATTTTGCGCTGCTGAATGTACTCTATGAGCTACTGCAAAGCCCCCTCTACACGATAGAAAGTATTCTGGAGGTTAAAGAGTACAACTGGATCGCCATCCTGAAATGGAACGGGCACCCGGAGGATAGCGGAGCGCTGCAAGCGTTCGGATCTTCCTTTATCCAAAAGGCCGTCCCTTATCTGAAATGCGATGCCTGCTGCAGTATCGGCACAGCCGGTGAGCTGCACAATATCGGGAACATTCTGAAGCAGCTGCTGAATATGGATGAGGAGCTGACCAAATGCCGGAACCGGACCTATCTCGTGGCCAATTACCTGCATCAGCCCAAGACAGCCTACACCCCGCCCGATCTGGCACAGCTGGAAGAGCTGCTGAACCAGAACAAGCTGGCAGATTTTCTGGAGGAGGCCATCCGTTATCTAAAAAGCATGCTGAGCCATCAAAGTCTCGACACCTCTGTACTCGGCCTGTTCCGGCTGGATATTGTGCAGCTGGTCTATACCTTTCTCAAGCTCAAAGGCATTCAGGCGCATAAATTATATGCCGGCCGGGTCAATGATCAGATGCTGCTGCACTCCCTGCAATCGATAGAGGATATGGAGGAATACCTGAAGTATCTCGTCAATACCGCCATGGAATACCGCAACTTCGCCGCCCAGCCCAAATCGATCGCCGAGGAAATCAAGCAGTACATTCATGCGCACTATGGCGATGATCTGACCCGCAACGATCTGGCGGAAATCGTCTACCTGAACCCGGATTATCTGGCCAGACTGTTCAAGCGGGAAACAGGCATTTCCCTCGGCAGCTATGTGATCCAAGTCCGTATCGCCGCCGCCAAACATCTGCTGGAAACGACCAACCTGTCGGTGTATACCATTGCCAGCAAAACCGGATATACGAACTATTCCTATTTCTCGAAGCTGTTCAAGCAGGAGGTCGGCCTGTCGCCGAATGAGTATAAGAAGGAGCAGCATTCGCATGGGGTGGGATAGTTAGAGGGGAAAGTGGCGGAGGGGAATTTTGGAGCTGGAGGAGCGGTAGCGTCCGCCTTTAGGTTTGGATTTCTACTGCGATCTGTAGTCACGGCTAATCCCCAATAGAGAAATCCTAAGTTCAATCTAGATAGCAATATTTTCTACGGTTTAATGCTTGCCTTAACCGCATACCACTTTCCGGATCTTAAATGTAGCGTTAAGTTGACGGGTTCTCTAAATGCCAGATTATCCGTCACATATTCTTGAGTTACATACACTTTGGATACGAAGAAGAAATGCAAAGGAAGTACAAAACCGATATTATGCGAGTTTCTTTCATAACTAAAGCTATCTGGGGTCATGCCGCGTTCGTCTGGATTAATACTTTTATAAGCGGAGCTATTCATGTATTCAGTATCAGCATTTCCCTGCATGGCTTCTTCCAGAATAATCTTAGTATCATGTGCGATCCATACACCAAACGAGACATAGGCCATGACAAATACAAGAACAAATGAAAGGACTAACTTTCCGGAGATCTTCATTCGTGATTTCACCTCATGCTAGCTTCATGCTAGTTGTCTAGATATTCCGTTCCTTGGCCTCAAAGGGGTCTTCACACGAGAACATGTCATGGAAAAATCCCTTATACGGGATATCGTCTTCCAAACACTTTATGAGATACGACAGTTCCTCATCACAGGCTGGTTCCTCACCATTGTTCTGCATCACCTCGAAGGCATCAACAATACTTTCCATGAGGGTTACTTTGATAAACAAGGGCAGCTTATCCAGCATCGAATTATCGATTGAAGTCTCAGATCTGTAGCCCGCAAGGACGGTTTCAAAATAATCATCCATAAACTGTTTCCGTTTACCGGCGTCTGGTTCAGATTGTATCCAGCCCATTCCGTTTCCCCAGAGACTGGCCAAGTCAAACATATACCAGCAGTAACAAGAATTATCGAAATCATAAACGGTTAATTGTCCGGTATCAAAATCTATCGAATAATTCCCATCGTTATAATCAAAATGGACCATACCGAAAGTCTCCTGGTTTCTGTCCAACCCTTGTAAGGTATCAAGGAGCTCTGCCATTTTCTCCTTAAGCAGAGATAAGGAATCTGGTATCAGTTGATCGATATATTCAGCGTTGTATTTGTCAAAAAAACTATGCCGGGGATGAACAGGCACATACCCTTTCGCGATTTGATGCATTTTCCCCAGGACTTTACCGCAATTATAATAATATTCGGTAATTGGAGCGCCTTCCCGGTACTGGTAATTGTTCTCCACAAGCATTTTCCCCTTAGCCTTTTCAAACAGGCAGACCCTAAAGGTGTGATTGTTGTAAGTGATCTCCTCCAGCAGATTTCCTTTCCGGGAACTAATTACATTGGCGACACTGCCTCCATGCTCATAGAGATACCGGATATATTCCACTTCGCCCAGGATATCTTCCCGGCTCCTGTCTGGTAAGAAAGCGATTCTGAGTATTTTGGAAGGACTCCCCGCTTTCTCACAGGTATATACGACATTCCGCCCTCCGTCATGTGCTGGAATCAGCCGGATAGCATAGCATTCTAATCCGTATAACTCCGATACTACTGTAAGTAAACAAGCATCTCCAATTGTAACAGCCTCATTATAATTTATACCTTTCCCCTCACTTTCGGTTTACTGAAAGGTTTAACAGCCTGGTTTTTGTAATCATACCTGCACTTTCCAGCGTTGATTTTGATGCCCCGTTATAATACCAGCATCCGCAAACCGGCTTTAATTCGTGATCATAGCACCATTGTTTTAATTTTAGAATAATGTTTCTCCCAATCCCTTGCTTGCGGTAGGCCTCATTCGTATACATGCCTATACTCGCCAATCCATTAAGCATTTTGCTCTGTTCAAGAACTCCAATTCCCAGCAAGAGAGAACCCCGGTAGTATGAGAAAAGCTCTCCATTCGCAATTCTTTTTTCATATTGATCCAGGAAATCCCCGCACATCTGTTGTATGGGTACGAGATCATCTAATGTTGCCGGAATGAAACAATCGCCTTTTAGTAAGTTATTCTCCGGTATCGTTAAGTGACTGTCCTGAAAGAAATAAGCTTGCTTGGTGATTGAATAGTCTTTATCTAACGCTAAGCTTACAAACAATTCATCACAGGTCGGTACGAATAGAGACTTCACGGCATGATTCTCTATCACTTGACTAAAAAGCTCTTGAGCATGCTTGAGATACATAGGCTGGATGTAAAATTGCGTTAACAGCTGATTCTGATGAATCGCATAATAGCCGGCTTCAGTTAATTTGTCGAGGATTACATAAAACGTTGAGTTTAATATATGTTCCTCCAGGAAGGAATCAAATGGCGAGGACAAGGTATGGATATAATCCTGAATGAGATGCTGCACCTCGTTAATTAGGCATTGTTTAAAAAGCAATCGTATCATCCTTCCGCAATATAGATGAGCATTCATTAATCATAGCATCAAAATGGAAGCCTATCCCAGTAGAGTATTATTAAAATTATTCTCTGCTTCCGTTAGTCCTTACAGAATCCTTAGAATCTCCCCTTACACTGTGGAGGTAGAAAGGATGATATAATATGCAGGACATTATTTTAGAAACGAAGGATTTATGCAAAAGCTTCAAACATCAGCCCGCCGTCAACAAAGTATCGTTAGCCATACCCCATAATTCGATCTACGGGCTGCTGGGTCCGAACGGCGCAGGCAAATCGACAACACTCAAGATGATCGCCGGCATGCTGCGCCCCGATTCCGGGAGTATCCGCATTCATGGCCATGAATGGACCCGTAAGGCTCTAAGCAGGATTGGTGTACTGATTGAAGCACCTCCGCTGTATGAGAATCTGACAGCCCGTGAGAATCTCAAGGTACGTACGCTTTCCCTTGGACTTCCGCATTCCCGGATCGAGGAGGTACTCGCCGTTGTAGATTTGACTCATACCGGCAAGAAACGTGCCGGGCAATTCTCCATGGGCATGAAGCAGCGGCTGGGCATCGCGATTGCACTGTTAAACCAGCCGGAGCTGCTGATTCTGGACGAACCGATGAACGGGCTGGATCCTATCGGGATTCAAGAGCTGCGGGAGCTGATCCGTTCATTTCCACAGCAAGGGATTACCGTCATTCTGTCGAGTCATATCCTCTCCGAAGTCGAGCAGGTTGCCGATCAGATTGGAATTATCGCCGGCGGAGTTCTAGGGTATCAGGGTGCCGTTCCTCACGGGCAAGAGCTGGAAGCCTTGTTCATGCAGGTGGCAGCAGCTAACCGGAGGGAAGGTGCGGTTCATGCTTAGTCATCTCCGGGCTGAACGCTTAAAATGGCGGGGCACCTTCATTCCCAAGCTTGCCTGGATCGCCCCTGTGTTCACGATTCTCCTTTGCGCCATTTTAATGGGGGGACGTCATTTTCAAAGCGGGGCTTATAACTGGTGGTATACCATGCTCTTGCCCGGAGCGCTGACCCTCGCCTGTTCGCTGGCTCTGCAGAAAGATGCGAAGATGAAATACCGCGGACTGCTGGCTCTGCCCGTTGACCTGAGAACCCTTTGGGCCGGGAAAATAATCGCCTGTGCAGGATGGCTCCTGGCTGCTCTCCTCCTGTTCCTGATTGGCATTACGTCAGGGGGATTGCTGCTTGGCCAAACTATTCCGCTGCTGAACAGCATGGCCGGCAGCTTCCTGATCTTCGTCACGTTTCTGTGGCAGATTCCACTGTGTCTGTTCCTGGCTGCACGGTTCGGATTATTCGCCGCTGTACTGCTTAATATGTTCGGTAATGTCATGGGTGTTGTTGCCTTCGATTCTGGAGGGCTGTGGCATTTTCTCCCTTATACAATTACTTTCAGACTCATGTGCCCGGTATTATCGATCCTGCCGAACGGTCTTCCCGTACCGGTGGACAGCCCGCCGAGCAGCACGGACATGATCCTTCCGGATGTCCTGATCTCCCTGGCCTGGTTCGGAGTGCTCTCCCTCCTTACTGCGCTATGGTTCCGTAAACAGGAGGCGAAGTAACATGGCTTCACTACTGGGCTTGCTGAGGGCGGATCTGCTCAAAACCCGGCACACGCCGTTCATGTTCATTCATCTGCTGGCTCCGCTTGCCGGGGCCGGGGTGTTCTTGGCGTACTATTCTTACTCTCCTTGGAGTGCAGCCGACAAAGCTTTGGCATTCATGCAGTCTCTAGGGTGTGCATTTCCTACTCTGATCGGGCTGGTCTGCTCTATGTCAGCGGAACAGGAGGCGAATGCAGGACAGTTCCAGGGCATGCTTGCCATTCCCGCAACTAAAATCACAGCCTTTACAAGCAAGCTGCTGCTTTTGCTGTTATTTGGCCTTGGAGCTGTTCTGTTTGCTTACATGCTTTTTGGACTGGGGTTTGGCGGGATTCTGCAGCAGGACCGGCTGGGCATCCCCTTTTATATCACCGGAGCAGTTATTCTGTTCGGAAGTAATGTTTTTCTCTATCTGCTTCACCTGACGGTCAGCCTGCGCTTTGGAAGAGGCGCTTCCATTGGGGCTGGGATTGTGGGGAGTCTGATCGCTGCCTTAATGCTCACCGGGCTGGGCGATGCCGTCTGGGTGTATCTTCCCTTTGCATGGGGCGTCCGCTTTATCTCGATCTGGACAATCCACGCTTCCGGTAACCCGTTATCCCCCGCTATATCCGGGCTGAACACCGGAATAACGGTCTGTATGCTGGCAACGCTAACCGCGGTCCTCCTAAGCTGCTTATGGTTCCGGCGGTGGGAAGGACGCTCAACTGATAATTAAGACCTACAACTTACAATCGAGGGAACGAATATGGCAAAAATACTCGTGGTAGACGATGAACCCGCCATCTTGTCACTGATCCGTAACGCACTCCTTACAGATCAGCATCTGGTGACGGCGATCTCTGATTCTGCACAGGTGCGCCGGGCCGACCTTGGCGCGTATGATCTTATTTTGCTGGATGTGATGATGCCGGGGGTGGACGGGTTTACCCTTTGCCGGGAGATCCGCGGGGCTGTGGATTGTCCGATTCTTTTTTTAACAGCCAAAACACTGGAAAGCGATCTGATGTACGGCCTGGGACTGGGCGCAGATGATTATATTGTGAAGCCCTTCGGTATAGGTGCGCTGCGGGCACGGATTAGTGCTCACCTCAGGCGGGAAAGCAGGGAGCGGCGGAGTGTCCTGTATCTGGAGAATGTTCACTTTAACCTCTCCGGTAAGGAACTGTTTGTCCGGGAGGACAAGGTGCCTCTCACCAAAAGCGAATATGAAATATGCGAATTTCTGGCCCGCAGCCGCGGACAGGTCTTCTCCAAAGAGCATATCTATGAAGCGGTCTTCGGATTTGACGGGGTAAGCGACAGCAGCGCTATTACGGAGCATATCAAGAACATCCGCGCCAAACTAGGCAAGTACAGCATCGACGCCATTGAGACCATCTGGGGGATCGGATATAAGTGGAAACTGTAAAACGAATAAAAACCGTGCGACTTCGCACCTTTTTCCTGCAATACCTTCTGTTCTTAAGCGCGGGGACGATCCTGCTGCTGGTAGTGCTGCTTGGCTTGTTTACGCTGGCTTTTGCCTCGAACACCATCCTGCCTGCCAACTATGCCGAGAAGGAGATAGCGGTCTTCAAGGAGCGTCTTGCCTCTAGCGAAGCAGGAACACTCGAAAACGTTCCGGAAATGCTGGATTATACGGTTTTCACCAACAAAGGAAAGCTTCTCGAAGGCAATCTTAGCCGGAGCGAAGCAGCAGATGCCTGGAAGATTACACAGCAAGGTGATCATCAGGACTCTCATTTCTATACAACCGCCCGGCGCGGCCAGGAAATCTGGATATTCCGCTATAGCTTAACGCCGCAGTATGCCTCTCCCTTGCTGCGCAGCTATCTGCCGAATCCGCAGCTGCTGGGAATCCTGCTCTTCATCTTCGGGGTTCTGCTCCAGGCAGCCTTGCTCGCCGCCCTATTCGGCAGAAGACTTTCAGAGAAAATGGCCGGGTTACAGGAAGCGACCGAGAACATCCAGCATGAGAATCTCGAATTCACCGTCAAGCCCAGCGGGATCCGTGAAATCGACGATGTGCTGGCCTCACTGGACCAGATGAAGAAAGCCCTGCACACTTCCCTGAAGCAGCAGTGGGAGCTGGAGCGTTCCCGCAGAGAACAGATTTCCGCGCTGGCCCACGATATCAAGACACCGCTTACCGTGATCCGGGGAAATGCCGAGCTGCTTAAGGAGACCACCCAGAATGAGTCCCAGCGGGAATATAACGGATACATTCTCCGCAGCGCCGGGGATATTGAGGCCTTCGTGCAGGAGCTTATTGACCTGTCCAGCCTGCAGTCCAGCCCGTTCCCCCGGCAATCACTTGTATCTACAGCAGAGTTTATTGAAGAATTAGAGCTGCAGATGAAGGCTCTGTGCTCCGGGAAAAATCTGCATCCTTCTGTCCTGAAGGAGAGCGTTCCGGAATTCCTCTTCATCCATAAGGAGCTGTTTCAGCGGGCAATTGCCAATATGTTATCCAATGCGGCGGAGCATACTCCCCGGCAGGGCAGCATCACTTTGCAGGTCCGGGGGGATGACGATGCCATCCATTTCACAGTCACGGATACAGGTGGCGGCTTCTCCCCAACCGACCTGAAAGAGGCCGCCACCCAGTTCTACAGAGGTGACCAGAGCCGAAGCTCCGGCAAGCATCACGGAATGGGGCTGTACATTGCCAAATCCGCCGCCGAGCTGCACGGAGGCAGCTTAACCCTAGACAATGTGTTCCCCTCCGGCGGAGGAAAGGTGACGCTTAGTGTTCCGAAGGGGCAGTTGCTGTGATGTAATTGTGCAGCTCTCCGAAATAATTGCGGTAAGGCTCAAACTCGGCTAACACCGCGTCTACCTTGCGCATACGTTCCTCCAGCGTTCCCTTCAGCGTTATATAGGGGATTCTCCGCTCCTGCAAATCTGCTATTATCTGCTTGTGAAAAACATGCCGCTTCTGATCCCCGCTGCGGTCCCACGTATCGTCGTAAGGAATATCGTCGTCGCACAGGAAAAACAAATCATACCGCTGAGCGTTCTCCAGGGCGAGCCGGGTCAGCAGCTCCGGAGCGCGTCCGTGGTAATCCAAGGCATACATATAAGTGGTAATCGCATTGGTATCTACAAAAAGATACCGGTCGGCTTCCAAAAGTGCCTGCTCTTCCCGCTTCATATGACCCACAGCGATTTCATCAAAAGCCTCAAGGCTGATCCGCCGGTCCACCTGATGCTCCGTCCAATACTCCCGCCCGTACTCGCTGGCAAATACAGTCCGGTACCGCCGCGCCAACGCTTCGGTGATCGTGGACTTGCCGGTTGACATTGCTCCCACAAAAACTATTTTTGTAATTAAATCCCGGTACACCAGATCACTGACATATTTCTTGTACTTATAAGGATTGGAACGAACCATTGTGGCGGATACCGGTACTTTTATACGCGCTTCATCCACCCGCCGGTCTTCTGCGCCTAAAGCGGTGCTCATATGCCCGCCATAGAACTCACTGGAATAAAAATGAGTCACCCGCTCTCCCTGAAGCAGCCCCAGAATATACTGCTCTTCCCGGATCTCATGCTCCCTGTCATCGGAGTACCCGTCCGGACCATCCCACGCTTCAATTACCCTAACCTGCGGATAGAGCCTGCGGATCCAGTTCGCCCGGATATGCAGCGGAATGCTGGTAACCGTGGTTTCGTAAATCACTACGATTAATTCGTCAACCTCCTGCAGCGCCGTCTCGATCATATATTGATGCCCTTTATGCAGCGGGGCGAATTTTCCAAGGGTTAATCCAAGAGTCTTCATGCTAATGCCTCCTTAGCACCTTTGTTCCAGTTATAGTAACCATATGCCGCGTTAATCAGATAGGCGCTCCACATAACGATCATCAGCAGGCCCTCACCGCTGCCTTCCAGCGTCCGGATGACCCATAGCAGCACTGTAAACATATTCAGCACAATATAGACCAGCCATTGCTCCTTGAATCTTCTCACCATCAGAATCGTGGCCACGACAGACAACACGGTAGTTATGGCATCAATGTAAGGCGAATTCTGTCCCGGAATGAATGACAGGCCAAACCCCAGCAGCAGTGAACCCGTAAGACAGACCGCGAAAGTGAGGAACATCCCTTTAAGCTCCATCTGGCGCATGGTCAGCTTGCCGCTCTGATAATTGTTCTTCCACATGTAGAAGCCGACGACATTCATCGGGACAAAGAACAGCAAATTCAGCATGACTTCCCCAAATAACCCGTTAATGTAAGCCAAGTAGGCGTAGCCGAAGGTATTATACATGCCAAAAGCATAACTCGTCAGCTTCCCCTTCGCCGTGAGTACCACACATAGCACCCCGGTGATAAAGACCGTGAAGCCGAATAATGAATCCTTGGATAGAAACGTAAAACTGACAGCCACCAAAGTAAACAAAACCAGCCAGACGACTTCGAACATTTTCCACCCATCCAGAACCTTCTTCACCTTGCATCCCCTCCGTTTTCTGCGCGTATTCGTGTTGATAAACACTTATTAACTTATTGATAATTACATTTTGTTAATATCAAAATAGCAGATGAACCGGCAGGATGCAAGTAAAATTTTCCTCCGTCAAAACAAAACGGCCCCAGTCCTGTGGAATTCAGGACCGAGGCCGATTAAGGTATGATTATCATTTATGAAAACCCATTGCAGCACGGACATCCATAACAGATATCTTCAAATTTGGCTATTCAACCATTCTTTTTGTAAAATGCCCATTTCCCACAGATTCCAGAATTCATTATCCACTTTGCGCGCTTCCCGGAGTAAACCTTCTTTTACAAACCCCGCTTTCTCGTAACAGGCAATTGCAGCATGGTTAAAATCAAATACACCGAGGCTGACTCTGTGTAATTTCAGTTGTCCGAATGCGATATCCAGGACCTTTTGTACCATGAGTTGCCCTATGCCAAGTCCCTGCAGGTTTCTTTTCCCGACGATGACCTTACCGATTCTGCCCGAATGATTGGATGGATCCATCGTTAAATTGATATGCCCGATAACCTCATTGTTATCTTCATATACCACACAATAGATTAGCGCATTACTGCAAATATAAGTCTCTAATTGTTGTTCCGTTAAAGGGTAGCTGAACGTCTTCCCTCCCCAAATCACCATAAACTCCGGCGAATCAATCCAGGCCATTAATTGCTTAAAGTCGCTACGTTCGAACGGCTCCAGTCTGATCATAACGATTCCGCCTCTCTTAATGGTATTGACCTGTGACATGCTCACTCATATCCTGCAGCATTTTGGCAAGCACTACGATCTGACCGGCATGATATCCGTAGTGAGCCGATACCTGAACAATCAGACGGCCAATTACTCTTGTATCATAGGTTTCGCCGGCACGGTCAGCCTTCCGGTACATGCGGTTCCAGTCTTCATGGCCATAGTGAATGATGACCTCCCGGGACAAATCGTCGTCTGACAGACTCGACAGCACTTCCTCCGATTGTGACCGTATGCCGCGGAGAAGGCTGATCAGCTCGTCTTTGGATATGCCTCCGTCCGTTGTGAATTCGCGGGAACGCTCCCGGATGAAGGGACGGTTTCCGATGGCGCTGACAAAATTCTGATATTCATTACCGGCTAAATGCAGACACAGATTACCGATGCTGTTCATGGATTCCTTCGTTCTTGTCCAAACCAGCTCATTGTTCAATGGATTCATGCTCTTCTCAATCCGGTCAAGCTGCTTATTCATATCTTCCATAACGTACTCGATCAATGCAATCAAACCAATCCCTCCCTTTAAGTGAGTAAATCCATCATAGTGAGGTTCCTTCAAGATGTATAATGAAAAGTTCGCTATCTTTGTTCCTCTCACGGAACCGACCACCCGTAGGAACAATTCAGCAACTACGGACTGCGCTGCCCCTCCAAGGTTGCCTGGAATATAGTGGTGCCACTTATTGCACATACGAATATCGCGAGACCGCTAATTCTCTGTGCATCAACTCCGATTTCCCGCAGGCTCAGGCAGTTGCGGAGAAACCAGCAGATCCGCCAGGATCAACGGGGTTTTTCCCGTTATTTCCCTATCGGTCTTCAGTGAGCTACAATTCATCCACTTTTTCGCTTGGCTCCTCTCATTTACCTCCCTTTTGAATCGTGTCACTGATCTCCCTTATCAGCAAAAAGGCAAGAATTCCGTATATTTTCCGGATTCATGCCTTCTTTTTGAGAATATACCACATACCTACACTAGTTATAGAGTTTACCCGTCAGTCTTTCTACTCCCCGTCCCCTATACAAAAATCAACGGCAGCCTCGGCATGAAGCCGCGTTGTATCATAAACCGGGATAGTACAGTCCTCCTGTGAGATAAGCATAGTGATTTCCGTACATCCGAGAATAACGGCTTCCGCCCCCTTTCGGATAAGACTGTCAATGATATCCAGATATTTTTTCTTTGAATGTTCATTTATAATTCCAAGACAAAGCTCATGATAAATAATATCGTGAACAACCGCTCTGTCTGCTTCATCCGGTACTACAACCTCAAGTCCAAACTGACCGGTCAGCCGATCCTTATAAAAGGGTTGCTCCATCGTAAAAGCGGTTCCTAACAAGGCCACCTTCTTTATTTTATCGGAAACAATTTTCTCTGCCGTCGGAGCAGCGATATGAAGTAACGGAATCGAAACCGAGTTCATCACTTGGGAGGCCATCTTGTGCATCGTATTCGTGCATATGACGATGACATCTGCTCCGCCTGCTTCAAGTTTTTGTGCCGCTTCAATCATAACCTTCGTAGCTTCCGCCCAATTCCCCTGATGCTGAAGATCCTTAATTTCTTGAAAATCTAATGAATACAGCAGACACTTTGCAGAGTGGTGTCCGCCCTTCCTCACTTTTACCGTCTCATTGATGATTTGGTAATACAGCATGGAGGATTCCCAGCTCATACCACCTATAAGTCCTATTGTCTTCATGGTCTTATTCACACCCCATTCTTTATTCAACCTAATTTGCCAATAAGAACTTCGGTTTATCTATCCGTCAATCCGATTAGCCAGCCGCCGGATCTCTTCGCTTAGCCTTGAATTAACCGGATACACGGCTTCGATGAAATTTAAAATACGGAGTGCCGATTCGGGAACACGATCGTACCCCTGAATCATGTCTCCGATGATTTCTGCAAAACGGGGATATCTCTTCTCTAACCGCCGCTCATTCCCGAACGGGTCGGGATAGTAATCCACCTCTTGCTCCAGCAGATGAAGCACCGACAGGATTCGGTCTACCGCATATACCTCAATAAACCTCATAGCAGATAAGCGTTCCCCCCTTGCATAACGGCACAGCCCCACGTACAGATTAGTTAAGGCTTCGTTCAAAGGAAAGTCCAGGGAATCACTTTTTTGAGAGGGCAGCGGACTTACTGGCTTGGCGATTTCCGTGTTATCATACATCGGATCCTTCCATACGACCCGTCCCTCTGTATAGGAGACTTCCGGGAGCTCCCGTTCCTCGAATATAGCATATTCCCCGTATATTCCGTCCTCGAACAGGATCTTGCATCCTGCCTCTGAATTCTTAAAGGAATAGGCAAGAGGATGTGCATCTTCGAGCCAATCCAGCCGGTCAATATATCTGTCCTTCTCCCCCGGTCTCACAATCACAAAAAAATCTAAATCCGAATATTCATCCAGCCGTTCAGTCTCAACCCCAACGGAACCCACCCCTAATAATACAAGAGCTCCACCTTTACGTTCGAGCGACTTGCCGATCTCATGAAGCCGCTGAAGGAGTAATTCTTTTCTAATCATACCCAATCCTCCTCTATAGGTTGAATGCAAAAAGGGTCCAACCCGCACTTCTCAGCGAGGTTGAACCCTAAGGTTACATTGCCTTTATTCTAGTGATAAATTAACATGTCTAAATTGTGGTTGTCAATCCTTTTAACTCGCTTCCCGAAGTAAGCCTAACCATTCATCTAAAGTGAACCGGCCTGCAACCTGATAGCCTTTGCCTTGCCCGTTTGGTTTTACAATTACGGTTCCCAAATCTGCGATTTCCCCTAATCCAACCCCTTGAGGGAAACTGTGGGCGATGATAATCCGGTTAGTCCCTGGGGAAGGCAATACTTCTAATACAGAAGTTAAGTCTTTTATAATCCCTTGCTGCTCGGCGGGAGACAAGGTACCACTTAATTGATAGATTCTAATCCAGAATGGATCAGTTTGGATCTTGCCCTTACCAAAAGCCAATTCCGCAGTTTCCTTTGCCCGGCAAAAGGGACTCGCCAGAACCGGAGTCTCGACTGGAATATGCAGTCTGCGCAGCGCCTCACCAAATTGCACAGCTTGTCTTCTCCCGGTCTCAGAAAGATTTCTTTGGGTTGAACAATCATTGAAATCGATATCCGCCATATCTTCTCCTGCTGTGGCCTCTCCATGCTTGACATAAAGAATATATCCACCCTGACGAAGCGAATTTAGCAATGAGGGTTCAACCGGCCTTGATTTCAAACTACCTCCTGACGCTTCAACCGGCTGCGTGTGAAACATGAGGAGTATGCAAAGGATACCGGTGATAATATGTCCTTTTATCATTGTTGTAGCTCCCTTCGGGTTCGTAAGCACCATGACATAGTGTCCCTCAAACCCCCAGCAACATTCCACCTGCTGCACCAGCTACCACAACCACCCAAGGCGGCAGCTTCCAGAAGAACAGCATTACAAATAAAATGACGGCTAACGCGAAATCTGATGGCTCCAAAATAGCTGTAGTCCAAAGGGGATCATACCATGCAGCAAGCAGTATACCGACTACAGCAGCGTTGATTCCAACCAATGCCCCTTGGATTTTCGGGCTGTTTCGTAATCCGTTCCAAAAAGGAAGCGCACCGATCACTAGAAGAAAGGCTGGCAGGAAAATGCCGAAAATGGCAACCACTGCCCCAAAAATCCCACCCGCCATAGTCCCAAGGTACCCTGCAAAAGTGAACAACGGGCCTGGAACTGCCTGCGTAGCCCCGTAGCCCGCCAAAAATTCCTCTTGGCTAACCCAACCCGCAGGAACTACTTCGCGTTCCAAGAGGGGGAGGACGACATGTCCCCCGCCGAACACCAGAGAACCGGAACGGTAAAAGCTGTCAAACATGGCTAACCACCCGGCTTCTCCTGCCCCCCTGAGAAGAGGCAGTCCTGCCAGCAGCACAAAAAATAAAACTAAACAGACGGCTCCGAGGGTTCTGCTGATTGGTATTTGCAGGTCTGGTGTTCCCTCCGCAGCTTTTTTACGATAAAGCCATAAACCTGCTATTCCGGCAGCAACGATAATAAGGACCTGACTGAATGCCGTTTGCCAAGACAAGGTAATAGCCGCTCCAATGACAGCGATTGTTACTCTGTTCCTGTCCGGTGTAAGCTTTTGTCCCATCCCAAGAATAGCGTGGGCAACGATAGCTACCGCTACGATCTTTAGTCCATGAATCCACCCCGCACTGCCTATATCATAGCCTTGAAGCAGGAAGGCAAAGGCAACTAACGCAATGACTGACGGCAAAGTGAAGCCTAGCCATGCCACAAGACCCCCAAGCAGACCTGCTCTTACAACACCTATTCCAATTCCAACCTGACTACTCGCTGGACCGGGAAGGAACTGACAAAGAGCTACCAGGTCAGCATAACTACGTTCATCCATCCATTTTCGGCGGCGTATGTATTCATCATGAAAGTAACCCAGGTGGGCAACCGGCCCCCCAAAAGAGGTAAGTCCCAATTTGGCAGACACCCTCAGCACTTCTAAAAGAGCACCCAACCTTCCCATCCGAGCCTCTTTCTGTGCTTCTTGCTGACCCGTTTGCATATCGTCACCGCTCCTTTGCTGCAATAACCACGTTCTCCATCTATAGGGAACAACGTATGGGGACCCAAGTGTTCAAACTATTATGACACTTGTATATGTGGTGTACACATGGATTTGGTTAAACTACGGTTAAGTTATTGTACACAATCCTCACAATCCTCGAAACAGCTTCTCCCCGTTCCGCTTCATATACCTATACAGCCCCATACTCAACACAATCATAATTGCGGCGGCTCCAAGCATGATAATCTTCCCGTCCACACCCGTCAGCAGAATCGTCAGCCCTGCCGGAACAAGCAAACTAATCATCCCGATAAGCATGCCCACCAGTACCGCCGCACTCTGCTTAACCACCTGAACCTCACTTGTCCACTCCAGCTTAGGCAGTTTCAGATTAACCATAACGCCTATCAGTGCAGAGTAGCAGGCATAGATCACAGGGATTACGAGCAGTAAGAGACTATCCATCCATCCTGTCCGCAGCGATAGTATCAGTATTACACAGCTCACAATCGTGATAGGTACTGTAATGGTGAGATTTACAGCAACCTTGGAGAGCAGGATGATGTGCTTAGGTACGGGAGCGCTTTTGAGTATCCAAAGATTATTGCCTTCCAGAGAAATGGAGCTTGACGTTGTGCAGCTTAAAGCTATGAACATGGAGACGAAGACAGGCGCCAGTGTATTCAAGTAATGCTGCAGCTCTGGAATTTCGGCCCGCTCCCCCAGCTGCTCCGGGCTGATGAACAACAGGGAAATTGACGACATCAATAACAGAACCATGCCAATGCTTGTATTCAAAATATAATTGGAAGAACTGAAATAGCGGCGCAGCTCCTTCTGATACAGAGCGTGAAATACCGTGGATGCTTTTAACGGCTTCATTGTATATTTGCCGCCTGCATGGCTGGTCATTAGACCTGTATGAATCGCTTTATAACGCGACCCTAGTACGGCAGCAAAGAATACAAAGGACAGCACCGATAACAGAATAAATAAAACAAATGAATCTATCCGGTAGGAGCAGACAGCATCGACATACATAGCCGCCAGCGGATACAGCTTATAGATCATATCTGCCAGTCCGGTGCCCAGATCAGCAAGTTCCTCCTGCCCGTTACCTTTCAAAGTAAATGAACCTGCCATGAGCGCAATCACGACGGCAAAGGTCAGGACAAGACTGATCATCCGGCTGGCCCGGAACCGGGAAGAAAACCAGCTGATGAACGCGCCAATCACGGTTGCTGCAATAATCGGGACTAATGGAATACACAGCATCGCCGGCAGAAACAGCAGATAATAATAGGCCTCCGGATGTGCTTTTAGCGCATATACCAAACCCGCCGGCAGCATCACCATCAACGTAAAAAACAGATTCAGCACATAGAGCTGGAGAATACGGCTTGCCACCACATGACTCGTCTTTACCGGCAGCGACATCACCAGATCGTAATCCTTATAGCTGAACAGGACACCGCTTGCCTTATAAACCGTCGTGAAGAACCCTACCATCGAAGTAACAGCCATCATTATGGCCAGCAGCAGCTCCACCCGGCCTATCTGTTCAAAAGCCAGTGCCATGGCATAGCTATATCCAAATGAAAAAACCGCGATCATTAGCACACCAAGGACTATGGCGATACTTAGCAGCAGCAGTTTGCGTCTTTCCTTCACATCTTGGGTATGCAGGGCTTTATTCAAACCGAAGGCAGAGAGCAGCTGAATCTTCGTTAATCTCCAGATATTAATCATTATCGATCAGCTCCATGAATACATCCTCCAGGCTGTTCTCGCCCTTAACTTCTTCCGTCTTCCCGTGGGCGATCAGCTCGCCCGCCTTAATGATTGCGATCTTATTGCAGAGTTTCTCTGCGGTATCCAGTACATGTGTGGAGAAAAAAATCGCACTTCCCCCACTACACAGCTCTGCCATGATTGTTTTTAGCATATGGGCAGCCTTGGGATCAAGTCCCACGAAGGGTTCGTCTAATACCAGCAGCTTCGGTTTATGAATAAGCGCCGAGATGATCGCCAGCTTCTGCTTCATTCCGTGAGAATACGATGAAATCATATCGCCGAGATGGGCAGTCATCTGAAAAGCATCACTATATTTTTGAATGAGCCGCTCGCGTTCCGCTTTGGATACACGAAAGAGATCGCCGATAAAATTAAGGTACTGGATCCCGGTAAGATGTTCGTACAGGTCCGGATTGTCAGGAATATACGCGATACGGGATTTGCAGGCTAACGGGTCTTTTTTCATCGAAATCCCGTCAATTTCAATCTCTCCCTCTTCAAAATCAAGTACGCCCACCACCGCCCGGATGGTCGTCGTCTTGCCTGCACCGTTATGTCCAATGAAGCCGTATATGTCTCCCCGTTCGACCACTAAGTTCAGGTCATTTACTGCTTTTTTTCCGCCTTTATAGCTCTTGGTAAAATGTCTGATGGTAAGCATGGTCCTTCACCTCTTCCTAACTGTTAGCAAATAATTATTATACGTACAGCATAGGGTAAACGTTCATTCATAAATTAATTAATCTCTTGCGGAAACCTTTTTGTCCGAATGCACGTCTAAGAGCTCAAATAAACCACAAACTACATCACGAGGTGAAGAAAAAATGAAAAAAACATTCAAGCTTGTTACCCTATCCGCCGCCGCTGCTCTGGCGCTAAGTTTTGCCGGACAGCAATTCGCTTCCGCCGCAGCCTTTACAGATTTAAATAACGTTCCCGATAAAGAGAAGATCATCGCCCTGCAAAATAGCGGCCTGATCAAAGGAATCAGCGCCTCCCAGTTCGGCCCGCATATTCCCATCTCGGAAGCTGAAGGGGTTCAAATGATCGTGAGTGCCTTAGGACTGAATCTTGATCTGATCCGATTCGTGAAGGAGCCCAAGGCCTCGGACTATTTTGCCAATGCCAATGATTCCGCCTGGTACGCACAGGCTCTCATTATTGCTGCTGTCCACGGACTGGACCTGCCGGCGGATTTGAAGCCGGGCCAGAAGTTAACACGCGAGGAATTCACGCATCAGCTTATTGATGCCATCGAAATCAGCGGCCGTCTGCCGATGATCAAGCCAGTCGTCGTAGAATTCAAAGACCAGGACCAAGTGAAGGCGGACTATTCCGGTTCGATCCAACGCGCCCTGAACTACGGTGTTGTGCAGCTGGATGCAAACGGGAAGTTTAACCCGCAGCAGAAAATCACCCGGGCTGAAGCAGCCGTAGCCATCAGCAATGCACTGGCATACCTGAAGGCTCACCCGGCACCTGAAGCTGCAAGCGAGATCCTTACGGCAGAGCAGGCTGTTCAACTGATCAAAGAAGCCGTAGGACCTGAAGCCGGCCTGCAGATCAAGATCGCTCCCGCTTCCAGCATGAGCCGTGAATCCTTCACTTACCTGCTGGTGCATACGCTGCAAACGAGCGGTCAGCTGCCGATGATCAAGCTGAATCCGGTGGAGATCAAGGATAATAATGAGATCGACATCTTAAACTCCGGGGCTATTCAAACGGCGATCGCCCTCAAGATCGTGAGCCTGGACGCAGACGGCAATTTCCATCCAAAAGACGCCATCACCCGTGCAGACGCTACCGCCATGGTCAGCCAAGTCCATGAGATCCTGAAAAAAGCCTCAACTAAATAGGAAGTCTTCCCTGTTTGTATCGCCTAAAAAGGCCAGACCGTCACTTGCTGACTCGTCTGGCCTTATTTTGTAATTATCCACTGAAGGCGAACATGGATCTGATGGATATCTAGCATAGCGTGGATGGAACCCCTCCCGGTCAGTTATATTCATCAATCTAGCGGGAAAAGCTCCCACTAATTCAATCATTTTATACTAAAAATGAATATTAGGTGGAAAAAGTCCCTCTAAAATCTTCGAATTAGCTAACTTTAAGCCATGTTGGGGTAGCGTCAAGAAGTTTGTGTAAAAGAGCAGAATGTAACTTCTCGGGTGTTCGTTGGTAAGTGCAGATGTTCTTTGGGGCGGGGGGACCCGCCCCAAAGAACAAGGGATTTTGAGTTACTTCTCTTGCTCTGCCTGCGCTGAATATCGCGCTTCAAACATCTCATTTAGTTTCTTCTTTACTTCCAGATCGCCGAAGCCGCGAATGACCCGTTCGCTAAAACGTTCGTTGTAATCGATGACGTCCAGGTAGACAATTTTCTCTGCCGCATCCATATTCGTGAGACTGTTCATTGGCTTCAGGCGTTTTCGAATTTCCTTGTTCATTCGTTCAATCGGATTGGATGTGTAAATGGCTTCTTTTATGAGCACGGGATACTTGTAAAAGGTCAGCAGCGTCGGTAACTGTTCTTCCCAGGACCGCATTTCTTTCGGGTAGAGCTTGCCCCATTTGGCCTTCACCGTGTCAAACGCAGCCCGGGCCAGATCATGGTCTGCAGCCGTGTAGATGGTCTTCAGATCTTCAATGACTTCCGTTTTGTGCTGAACTCGAATTTTCGGAAAGGTCGAACGCACTTTGTGGACGATACAATGCTGCACATCCGCCTTCGGATAGGTTTCACGAAACGCTGCATCGAGTCCCGGCAGCCCATCAAATACGCCCAGCAAGACTTCCTGGACACCACGGTTGTAAAGGTCTTTCAGCACCTCACGCCAGCCGTTTGCGCTCTCCTGGCCGCCTACGTAAAAGCCAAGGATCTGCCGGTGACCCTCTTCGTCGATACCCATGGCGAAATAAACGACTTCTCCGCTCACGGTGCTGCGCTTGAGCTTCACATATAGGCCGTCCAGGTAGATCACGGAGTAGCGTTTGTTTAACGGGCGTTTCTGCCACTGATGAATGTCGTCAAGTACCGTAGCTGTAATGTTGCTGACGGTGGTGGGTGAGTAGTGGCTGCCGAACATACTTTCAATGAACCGGGCCACATCTCGCGTTCCCATGCCACTTTTGTACATCTGGATGACGGCCTCTTCTAGCCACCCGTCCCGCCGCTGGTAGGGCTCGAACAACTGCGTTTGGAAAGCTCCCTGACGGTCCCTAGGAACGGCCAGATCCTCAACATTTCCGTATTTCGTGTGCAGACTCCGGGTGTAATATCCGTTACGGCTGTTGTGATTCCCTGACTCATCACTGGTCATGAATTGCTGGATTTCCGCTTTCATAATGGACTCCAGATTATCTTTTACAAACTGGGTGACAAGATTTTCAAATAGATTATTTAACATGTTTTCGGGTAGAATAGTCATCGAGTAGGGTTCCTTTCTTGGTGGACTTCGCAATCCCGAGAATACCCTACTTTTTTGTTGCCTGACTAGGCTCCAAATCTTGGTACACAACTTACTTTACGCCATCCATGTTGGAGATATTAGCGGGAGAAAATCCCGCTACGCCGTATTGGAAATATGAATTTCAAAGTACCCGGTTATGACCGTTCGGATGATCTTCCAGCTCATGCTGATCATATTATCATAGCTTATGTTAATCCTAAGGATCATGAAGTTCATCTATTTGTTATGAGCCATGACGGAACGGTTTCAGATAGACCCGTTAGTCCATGATAGGTTAATTATTCCGTAATACACCAGATCCTCATACCGGCCTTCTTTCCGTACATGCTCTCTAAGTACCCCTTCTTGCTCCATACCTATTTTGCGCGTCACACTTCCAGAAGCCGGATTAGAGCAAATTAACGCGCGAATACTTTTATGGTACTTTTTTTCATTAAAAGCAATACTGCCTGCGCTGCCTCTATGCTCCAGCCACATTCCCGTCTGCCTCGTTCACACTCACCTTTTTGAGCTTCCGATTAAACATAACGAACAGCATAACCCCCATCACGCTAGTAATCACTTCCGTTACGGTCATAGACCAGATAACACCATTCAGTCCGAAGAGATAATGAAGCACGATAATCACCGGAATATACAGGATGCCTTGAGTAATCGCCATAATCGCTGTAGGTGCGCCTTGTCCGGTGGCCTGGAAAATACTCATGAAAAGTCCCGTGAATCCATTAAACAAAGCCGAGATCAGCATCGCTGCCAGGATCGTTACGCCGCTGCTGATCACAGACGGGTCGTTGGAGAACCAGTGCAGGACCGTGTCTCTGAAGATAAATACCAGGCTGACGAACACAATAGAAATGGTTCCGATGCAGGCAAAGGCATATTTAATACTTGATTTAAGACGCTCGATATTGCGGCCGGCATAGGTAAAAGCAAACAGCGGGATCAGACCGAGGAATAACCCCATCGACAGAAACTCCGGAACCTGAACGATTCTTAGCGCCACACCAAAGCCGGCAACCACATGGTCTCCATATAGAATGGCATAATTATTCAGCAGCAGCGTTGTCACAATCAGAAAAGCGGATTGAAGCAGCTCAGAGATTCCGATTTTATAAATTTCCAGCTTATCCTGCACCGAAATCCTGAAATGCTTCAAGAATCCTTTTAAATGTTCACTCTTTGTCTCCAGGAAATAGATGTAATAAACTACCGAGCCCACATTCGCCAGGATCATCGCCAGCGCCGCGCCTGCCACATGCCAGTTCAGCACCAGAATAAACAGCGGATCAAAAATCAGGCTAAGCGCAGTACTGATAAACACCCCGTACATCGATTCCTTCGATGCCCCCTCCGAGCGAACCAGCTGCTCCAGCGCAAAATTGAGCACAATCACGAACCCGCCGGCGAACAGGGTCGTGGCATAGGTCTTTGTAAAATTAAACGTAGCGTCATCCGCACCAAGCAGCCGTGTAATCGGGTTAATCGCCAAAAAAGCAAGCAGTGCGATTACGATACCGGTGATAATACTTGCGTAGAAGGAATAACCGGCGATTCTCTGGCCCTTCTCTGGATTCTTCTCACCAGCCAGCCGGGTCACAAACGTACCGCCGCCTACTCCCAGCACATTGCCGAAGGCCATTAATACAGTAAAAATAGGCAGGCCCAGCGTAATCGCTGTCAGCATATGCGTATTGTGCAGCAGCCCGATGAAATAGGCGTTGATAACATTGTAAATGGTCCCGACCGACATTCCAATCATCATGGGTATCGACAAATGGGTAATCGCCTTCTTCAGCGGGGCTGATTCCAGATAATATTGATTAGATGTTTCCTGACTCATATTCATTCCTCCGAACTTTCACTTCATAATGTTTAGTTAGAATTCTAAGTAATAAAGATATCATAATAGTTAGAACTCTAACTGTCAATACTCTAACTAAATTAGCATTAAAAAACCTCTATACCGCTGCCAGTGCAAATGAGACTCTGACGGGTAAAGAGGTTTTCCATTACAATTCAATTTATTCACAATCTATTATTCTCAATAGGAAAACTAACCGCAAACCCTGAGCCTTCCCCCGGCGTGCTCTCAACCGAAATTTCTCCTCCGCACAGCTCCACGATGCGCCGGACCAGCGGCAGCCCGAGGCCGTTGCCTTCTGCCGACCGCGATTTATCCCCCTGATAGAATTTCACGAAGATATGCTTCATTACTTCCTCTGTCATCCCGATTCCGGAATCTGTGATTGTCACAGTAACGGCATGGCCTGTGGTGGAGAGATGGACGGCAATTTCCCCTCCGCTATCCGTAAATTTAATGGCATTCCCGAGTAAATTCAGCCATACCTGCATCAGCAGATCTTCGTTGCCATAGAACACGACAGGCTCCAGGTCGAGGTCCAGATTGATATCTTTGTCATTCCACTGGGCTTCCAGCAGCAGCAGGGCCTGGCGGATTTGCTCATCAAGGCCGAACTGGCTTTTGTCCACAATGAATTCCTGATTCTCTAGCTTGGACAGCTTCAGGATGTTACTGGACAGAGAGGACAGCTGCCTTGTACTCTCAATGATCAGCCGGCTGTATTCCTGGCGTTCCTTAGGCGAAAGATCATGGTCCTGCATTAAGGTGGCATAACCTTCAATCGCCGCAATCGGGGTCTTAAATTCATGCGAGACATTAACGATAAAATCATTACGCAGCGTCTCAATGCCGCCCAGCTCCTGCACCGTGCGGTTAAAATTGACGGCCATCTCCCCAAGTACATCGACTCTATGCTCCTCATGCGCAACTCTGATACTGAAATCGCCTTTGGCGACCTGCTTGGCGGCTTCACTGAGATCGATGATCGGGGTCAGAATTTTGCGTCCCGAAATCGCAGTTATAACCGTCCCGATCAGGATGCTGGCAATCATTACAAAGGAAATCGGCCAAAAGATATTGAACCGCTCCACATCAATAATTCCCGAATGTACGATCAAAAAGCTCATCAGTGCCATTAACAGCGCCGCGCTCAGCATAATCAAGAACACCATTAGAACCAGCGTCCCCCACAGATTACGTATTTTCCTCGGCCTGATCAACAGCGCTTCACCGCCTTATACCCTAATCCCCGGACGGTAACAATCTCGAATTCAGGACAGTCCTTGAAACGTTCACGCAGCCTGTTGATATGCACATCCACGGTACGCGCATCCGTCTCCGAGTCCATCCCCCAGATCTCGTCCATCAGCTGCTGGCGGGTAAAGATTTTGTTCGGGTAGGACAGCAGCTTGTACAGAAGATAGAACTCCTTTTGGGGCAGCAGCAGGCTTTTATCCCCGCGATAGACTGTTATGGAATCCGAATCCAGTATGACCTCCCCGACAACCAGCCTGCGTTCATTCGCAATCTGTGCCCGGCGCAGCAGTGCCCCGATCCGCAGAATCATCTCGTTCACATCAATCGGCTTCACCATATAATCATCCGTGCCGGCCAGATACCCGCACTGCTTGTCCTTGAAGCTTTCCTTCGCGGTAACCATCAGCACCGGAGTATTATAGCCT
This sequence comes from Paenibacillus tianjinensis, assembly GCF_017086365.1. Lineage (NCBI taxonomy): Bacteria > Bacillati > Bacillota > Bacilli > Caryophanales > Paenibacillaceae > Paenibacillus > Paenibacillus tianjinensis. The sequence continues at coordinate 4,509,059 of NZ_CP070969.1, forward strand.
GCCTCTCTAAGCCTTTGGATCAGTTCATATCCGTCCACGTTTGGCATCATAATATCCGAGATAATCAAATCAATATAATGTGTATCCAGCAGCTCCAGCGCATGTTGTCCATCCACTGCCATTACCGGGTTATACCCGTGTTTGGTAAGCACTGTGCCGATCAGCTGCCGCAGCTTGTCGTTGTCCTCTACTACAAGAATGTTGATCATTTCTCCACCTGCGTTCCCTTGAGGTTCAGTAATCCTTATAACATTGTACTACAACTTTATGAACCCATTATGAACGGACAGCGTAACACTTACTATACATAAGCAGCTCCCCGGCTGTCAGGCTGTACGAGTTGATGTTCAGTTCATAATCGTATGTTACGCTTTGCACACACAAGAGAGATGGATGGATTAAGAGAGGATGAGATTACGGTATGCTGCAATTAAAAAACATTTCTAAAAGTTATACCACGGGCAGTTTCACGCAAATTGCCTTAAATGATGTCAATCTGGACTTCAGAAAAAACGAGTTTGTGGCGATTCTCGGACCCAGCGGTTCGGGCAAAACAACCTGTCTGAATTTGATCGGCGGGCTCGACCAATATGACAGCGGGGATCTGATCATTAACGGAACCTCAACCAAACATTTCAAGGACAGTGACTGGGATGCTTACCGCAATAACAGTGTGGGCTTTATCTTTCAGAGCTATAATCTGATCTCCCACCTGAGCATTACAGACAATGTGGAAATGGGGATGACCTTAAGCGGTGTGAGTGCTGAGATCAAACACCGCAAGGCTGTAGAAGCGCTGGAAAAGGTCGGACTGAAGGAACATATCCACAAAAAGCCCGGCCAGCTATCCGGAGGCCAGATGCAGCGTGTTGCCATCGCCAGAGCACTGGCTAATGATCCAGACATTATTCTCGCCGATGAGCCGACCGGTGCACTGGATACGGTAACCAGCGAACAGATTATGGAGCTGATCAAAGAGATTGCCAAGGACAAACTGGTTGTCATGGTCACCCACAATCCGGAGCTGGCCGAGGCTTATGCCGACCGGACCGTACAGTTCAGGGACGGAAAGGTCATTTCGGACAGCAATCCGCCAAGCGAGATTCAGGAGAATACCAATTATCAGCTGAAAAAGACGGCCATGAGCTATTTTACCGCACTCAAATTATCCGGCAAAAATATCTCCACCAAAAAGTGGAGAACGGCGCTCACCGCCTTCGCCTCCAGCATTGGCATCATCGGTATTGCGCTAATCCTGTCGCTCTCGAACGGGTTCGACAAGCAGATCAGCAGCTATGAATCAGGGGCGTTATCCAATTTCCCGGTGACCATCAATGAATCGGCTGCCAGTATTGATCTGTCCAGCCGGCCGTCGGAAGACGCCCGTAAGACCGACAAAGAGTGGACAGAGTTCACCAGCGCGGATGAAATATACCCTTATGATCCATCCGCCAACACGGTTATGCATACTAATGTACTAAGTGAAGCATATCTGAATTATCTGGACGGTATCGACCCTGCCCTGCTGGACGGTGTGTCTTACAGCCGCAAGGTGAGCATGAATATTCTCAAATCTGACGGCGCTACTGCTGTTCCCGTCGATGCAGCAAGTCTGAACTTCACCTCGTATCCCGATAAGCCCGCCGGTGCGGAAGGCAGCTATCTTGCCGATTATTATGATCTGCTCGCCGGAAGCCTGCCGGAGAAATCCACGGATCTCGTTATGGTCGTCGATGAATATAACCGGATGAGCCAAAGCATTCTGGAAGCTCTCGGCCTTGATTATAAAGCAGCTAACATCAGCTTCGATAATATAGTCGGCCGGGAGTTCAAGCTGATCTATAACGATGATTACTATATTGAATCTGACGGTATGTTTAAGCTGAACGGCAATGCTGCCAATTTGAGTACAATGTATAACAGCGGCAATGCCGTCACGTTGAAAATTTCCGGCATCATCCGTAAGCAGCAGGATTCCCCAATGTCCACCATGTCGGCGGGAATTGCTTACTCTGACAGTCTGACAGAACAGTTTATAACCAATGCTAAGAACTCGGCCATTGTCAAAGCCCAGCAACAGCAGGATCAGGTTAATGTGCTTACTGGCAAGGTATTCTCTCAAGTCAGCGGGTTGAACATGGGCGGCGGTGGTATGGGCCTCGGCCTTGGAATGAGGGGCTCCGGTTCAAGTACTGATCCGGGCAGCTCCAGTTCCAAGGAAGATACACTTGCCGCTTTGGGTGCTGTAGCCACTCCAGCTTCCATCTCCCTGTATCCTAAAGATTTTGAAGCCAAAGAAGGCATTGTGGAGTATCTGGATAAATGGAATGAAGGCCGCAGCGATAAAGAAATGATTGTCTACACCGATTTGGCTGAGATGGTCACCAGTCTCTCCAGCGGCATTATGGACGGAATTACGATGGTGCTGATCGCTTTTGCCTCCATCTCGCTGGTCGTGTCCCTGATCATGATCGGGATTATCACCTACATCTCCGTGCTAGAACGGACCAAAGAAATCGGTGTACTCCGCGCCTTGGGGGCACGCAAAAAGGATATTACGCGTGTCTTCAATGCAGAGACCTGCATTATCGGTTCGCTCTCTGGACTGCTGGGCATCGGAATCGCTTATCTGCTGACCATTCCCGTCAACATCATTCTCAAGTCGATTACTGAACTATCGAATGTGGCTCAGCTGAACCCGCTGCATGCCTTCGGACTTGTCGTGCTCAGCGTTGGACTGACCATGCTGGGCGGATTCATTCCTGCCAAATTCGCCGCCAAAAAAGATCCGGTGGTTGCACTGCGCAGCGAATAAGTTATCTTGTGAACAAGGGATTACTGTTAGATAGAAAGGAGCCGGTCTTGGACCGGCCCTAATCCCAATTTCTCAGGTCATTAATCACTCTCTTCTCGCGGAACGCTTTCTCCAGATCAATGTCCAGCTTATTGGCCAGATCAAAAATATTCCACACCACATCGTACATCTCGTAACCCAGGTTCGCTTTACGTTCCGCATCGGGATGAAAGGACACTGAGAGCACTTCTTTGGCTAATTCGCCGACCTCTGTCATCAAGTATAACATCCGCTGCTCAATGGTACTCGTATCAAAGCCCTTCACTTCACTAAATGCTCTAACATACTGCTGAAATTCTGATGCGTTCATTCCTTCCGCTCCTCATGATCTTATTACCATATCGGTTTATATTTTAAGGAATGGCCGTGACTACAGAGAATATTTGGCCTTCCGGCCGCTGTTGTCTGCAGATTTCTCGAATTTGTACCGCTGATCGCGGTGGAAATCCGCACACAAAGGCGGACGTTACCGCTCCTACAGTTCCAAAATTCTCCTCCGCCACCTTCCCTTAAATTTAAATCAATTAATTCCTCTACATTGATATCTCATTATACATCATAGAGTCGCTCTAACGGACAAACGAGACAAGATCAGAATAGCAAAAAAAACGCAGAGCCCGGAACTACAGTCTCTGCGCTAAATAGGAATAACGGAATCAGGTCATCAGCCTAATTCGAAATAGCGGTCAGCATTATGATAACAGATATCCTGTACGATGCGGCCCAGGAAAGGCAGATCCCTTGGCGCTTCGCCGTTTACGACCCAGCCTCCGATCAGGTTGCACAGAATACGGCGGAAATACTCGTGGCGCGTGTAGGAAAGAAACGATCTGGAATCCGTCAGCATGCCTACAAAGCAGCTGAGCAAACCAAGATTCGACAGGGATGTCAGCTGCTTGATCATGCCGTCCTTCTGGTCATTGTACCACCAGCCGGAGCCGAACTGGATTTTGCCCTTGATGCCGTCGCCCTGAAAAGAACCGATCATCGCTGCCAGCACATCATTCTGTGCCGCATTCAGATTGTATATGATCGTCTTGGGCAGCTCTCCGGTCCGGTCAAGCCCGTCAAGCAGCTTATATAACCGGTCGGCATAGCTGTTGTCGCCAATGGTATCGAAGCCTGTATCCGGTCCCAGCTCGCGGAACCTGCGCGTATTCGGATTGCGGATGGCCCCGATATGCAGCTGCATGGCCCAGCCGAGCGCAGCGTATTTCCGTCCCATAGCCAGCAGCAGTGCAGTCGCGTATTGGTCACATTCCAGCCTGCTGAGCTTGTCACCACCCAGACGTCTGCTGAAGATATCTTCGAGGACTGAGGCCGGAGCTTCTTCATACGGCAGATGCGAGAAGCCGTGGTCGGAGATCATGCAGCCCTGACGGTGGAAATATTCAATCCGCTCCAGCAGGGCACGTTCCATCAGCGCGAAGCTGGTAATCGGGTACCCTGCCACCTGCTCCAGACTGGATACATATCCTAGAAAAGACTCTGCTTCAATCAGCAGCGCCTTATCCGGCCGGAAGGTCGGGGTCACGCCGGTCTTGAAGGTGTCCAGACCATTCCCGGCTATCCGGGCATGGTACTTCAGATCATCCACCGGATCATCCGTAGTGCAGATCCATTTCACATTAGAGCGTGTGATCAGCCCCTGGGCGGAGAAGCCCTTATCTGCAATCAGCGTATTGCAATGCTCATAGATTTCCCGCCAGTTCTGCGGATTCAGCTGCTCCTCTACGCCAAAAAAGCGCTTCAGCTCCAGGGCCGACCAGTGAAACAGCGGATTGCCGATGGTAAAGGGCAGAACCTCACTCCACTTGGCGAACTTTTCTTCATCCGGAGCACTGCCCGTAATATATTTCTCATCAACGCCAAAGGTTCTAAGCGCACGCCATTTATAATGATCCCCGCCCAGCCACAACTCTGTAATGCTGTTAAACCTTTTATCTTCAGCAATGGCCTGCGGATCAAGATGGCAGTGGTAGTCTATAATCGGCAAGTCCTTGGCGTACTCATAATAGAGTATCCGGGCTTCCTCAGACTGCAGCAAAAAATCCTCATGAATAAGTTCCTTCATTGCTCATGTCCCCTTACCCCTTATTTCAGATACTTCTCCAGTGTGCTTCTTACCGCGCCCGGTCCGGCCAGCAGCTCGTAGAACATACCCTCAATCTTGTCGCCAAGCCCGATGTCATACAGATTCACGCCAAAGAGCTGCTCATCTTCGAGAATAGCGCGCACATTAGAGCTGGTGTCGCCCAGCTTCACACCCTGCAGATGTCCCTGCAATGTTTCGAGCAGCGGGTCCGGACTTAGGTTGAAGGCACTTCCTTCATCATTCACGCCCAGCAGATAGCGGCACCAGACGGCGATAGCAAGCGGAATGGCCGTCAGGTCAGCCGGGTCCAGATCTTCTCTGCGGACATAGGACTTGATCGTTTCTCCAAAGCGGATGCCCACCTTCTGCGAGGTGTCGGTTGCGATCCGCTGCGGCGTGTCGGGTATAAACGGATTGGCGAAGCGCTCCTGCAGCACCTCATCCAGAAACTGCTTCGGACTAAGGATGCCCGGATCCACAACAACCGGCAGCCCTTCCGTGTAGCCGATGATTTCCACAAATTTGCGCAGCGTATCGTCCTTCATCTCATCGGCAATCAGGGTATAACCGAGCAGACAGCCCGATACGGCGAGTGCGGTATGCAGCGGATTAAGGCAGGTGGTCACCTTCATCGTCTCCACCTTGTTGACGGTATCCCGGTCGGTGAAGATAATGCCCGCCTGCTCAAGCGGAGGACGGCCATTCGTGAACTTATCTTCAATGACCAGATATTCACTGATCTCAGCGTTTACAAACGGGGCAGTATAGGTATTCTTGGAGGTGACAATCACATCCATCTCACCGATGTCCTGCTCAAGCAGTGCTGCCTGCACCGTTTCCGAAGGGCGCGGTGTGATTTTGTCGATCATCGACAGCGGGAAGGTAATCAGCTGCTCATTCTCCAGGTAAGCCAAGAAGCCTGCTTCCACCAGCCCTTTGGCGGCCCATTCCTTGGCAATGGTTACGACGCCATTCTTCAGCTTATCGCCGTTATGGGAGCAGTTATCCATGCTGACAAAAGTCATCGGGTATGCGCCCTTCAGATACCGATTGTATGCAAGCGAAGCAACAATGCTCATGGCATGCACGGGCTGCTCCGGCCCGCCCGCAATATCCTTCTCGACGATGCCGAGATATTGCCCGTTCGGGCCGGTCAGGGAATACCCCTTCTCCGTGATGGTGAAGCTTGCCATCTGCAAGCTCGGGTTCTCGAACACCTCCGTCAGCCTGTTGTAATCATCCTCACGGTTCTTATCGGCGGTGATGCCTTCTACGATGCTGCTGACGACTTTCTTCTGGAAATCGCCGCGCGCATTCATCAGCACCAGCAGAGTCAGATTATCATACGGCTTGTAGACTTTATCGATCATCTCGAAGTCAAAGGTTTCCGCCGCGATGATACCCGTGTCCGCTGCGCCGCTGTCCAGCAGCTTCTGATGGGCATTCGCCACGAACCCGCGGAAGATATTGCCCGCACCGAAATGAATCCATTCCGGCTTCACCAGCGTGTTCTTCGCTATTGTGTCATAGTCAAACTTAGGAAGGATGGCTCCGGCTGCCTCCCATGATTCTGCTTCATCCCGGATACTGGATCGGCTCAGGCGCAGCATTTATTTCGCTCCCTTCACATTATCCAGGCTGTCCCATACGCCGAGCAGGTACATGATGCCCATCGCCCGGTCATACAAGCCGTACCCCGGACGGCAGTTTTTCTCTTCGCCCCACAGATGACGGCCGTGATCCGGACGCACATAACCCGTGTACCCGTTCTCGTGGTAGGCCTTTACGACTTCCGCCACATCGACACTGCCGTCGCGGCCGCGGTGGGATACTTCGATGAAGTCCCCGTTGTCAAAAACCTTCACATTGCGGATATGGGCAAAATATATCCTGTCATGGAACTCGCGGATCATCGCCGGCAGGTCGTTCTCCGGATTCGTGCCAAGCGACCCTGTACAGAAAGTCAGGCCATTGTATGGACTGTCCACTAAATCCAGGAAACGGCGGATCGTATCGCGGCTGCGGATAATGCGCGGCAGGCCAAAGATGGGCCAGGCCGGATCATCCGGGTGAATCGCCATTTTGATATCCACTTCTTCACATACCGGAATAATACGCTCCAGGAAATATTGCAGGTTGCTGAACAGTTTATCTTCCGTCACATCAGCATAAGCCGCGAACAGCTCATCCAGCTTCGCCAGCCGTTCCGGTTCCCAGCCCGGCATGGTGAATTGACCTGCGCCTTTGAGAATCCGGTCTACCATCTCACGCGGATTATCGGTGATGGCAGCCTTTTCATAAAAGAGGGCGTTCGAACCGTCAGGCAGCTCCTTGTACAGCTCCGTGCGCGTCCAGTCAAACACCGGCATGAAGTTATAGCAGATAACTTTAACGCCGACTGTAGCCAGCTTACGGATTGTATCGATATAGATGTCGATATATTTGTCACGGGTCGGCAGGCCGATCTTGATATCATCATGAACGTTGACGCTTTCCACCACGGCGGTGCTGAAGCCCTTGGCCGTAATCTGATCCGCCACTTCCTGTATCCGCTCCATCTCCCAGACCTCACCGGCTACCTTGTCATGCAGCGACCAGACGATGCCCATTACCCCCGGAATCTGCCGTATATGGTCAAGCGTGATGTTATCGTTCCCTTCGCCATACCATCTCCACGTCATGTTCATTGATAAACCCTCCTTATGATGTATAAACCAATGATTGCACATACCCTAAAATCTTGTATACAAGTTTTGAGTAGATCATAAATAAACAACATAATTTTGTCAATACTTCTTTTGAAAACGTATACGATTATCGATATATAGCGAAAACATTGAATTGTATAGTGAAAGTTTTCTTTTATCACCGCGGGCATTGATGTATACTAGAACTTAAAATACGGATGATGGAGCCGAAACACAATGTCGATCAAAGAACAAATTATGAAGACGCTAAAAGATGAAATTCTGACCCTGACACTGAAGCCCGGCACTATTCTCAGTGAGACTGTTTTATCCGAACGGTTCCAGATTTCGCGGACCCCGCTGCGTGATGTGCTGAAACAGCTCAGTCTGGAATCCTATATTGATATCTATCCGAAGAAGGGCAACCTGGTTTCGTTTATTGATCTGGAGTCGGTTGAACAGATTATTTATTTGCGCAGTGTCCTGGAAAAAGAGATCATGAAATACCTCTCGGCCCATCTTGTGCTGAAGGGTGTACATGAGCTGAAGGAGATTCTGGACAGGCAGAAGGCGGCAATTCATCAAGAGGATGCCACAGAGCATTTCCTCAACCTGGACGATGCATTCCACGCTGCCCTTTTCCGGCTTGCCGGACGGGAATTCCTATGGAATCTGATACAGCAGTCCAATGTGCATTATGTCAGATACCGGCGTCTGCACATGCTCCGTCAGGAGAAGCTGGAGGAGATCTGGACGGAGCACCAGCGCATCCTTGAATACATGACCCGGCAGGAAACGGACAAGCTGGATGCGCTGATCCATCACCATTTGCGCGAAGACATTAACTCGCTCTATTTGCAGGAGAACTTCTCAGACTACATCAAAGTCTAGGTATTTGTTAAGCTTCTACGCCTACAATTGAATAAGACCACCCTCACGCTCTATAAACTGCAAAAACCTCCTTGCCGGCAGGGGGAAACATACGGAACCTGAGGGTCCCTTTCGTCCGCCTGTCGGCAAAGAGGTATTGGATTAACTATAGGATTTGAAATACCGGCCTGTCCTGCACAAAGCGGACGGGCAGGCCGGGGAATTGCTGCGACAGCCGCTCTGCCAGCAGCTTCATGCCGGGTGCCTCGCTCTCAGCGTGGCCCAGCATCATTAACGCCCGGTTGCGCGCCTGTGCGGCGGCATCTTTTACATACTCCGGAGTTTCCCATTCCGGCCCTTCTCCGGCAATAATCAGATCGAGGCCGTCCTGTTCGAACAGGGGAATTGTCATTGAACCTCCGCCTCTATAACCAACCAGAATGCCCACCCGGGTGCAGGAAGCAGCTAAATTGCCCGCCACACGCAGGTAAGAGATTGCCAGCTGCCGCTTCACCATCTCTGCAGCGTCTTTGACGGACATGGCCGGAATGGTTAATATCGACACTGCGGCCCGATGCTCAGTTACATAATCCTCCCAGCCGAGTGCACGGATCAGCCCTTCTGTTATTCCGTCCGGCGTGTAACGGTGCACATCATCATGAAACCGGTAAATCCCGATACCTGATGATGCAATCAAAGCAGATTTCTGCAAAAATACCGGATCCCCGCCCAGCCATTCCCGCTGATCCTGGTGGCTGTAATAAACCCCTTCATGAGTCACGATCAGGTTCGCCCCAAACAAAGCCGCCTCTTCAATTACATAGTGTGAGGCTGCAAAGGCCGTAACGATCCCCCGCACCTCTGTCTCCAGGCTTCCCGGGTCCAGCTTGTCCACGGTTGGATCAGGCCGGACGACGCCGGCCGTCAAGCGATCAATGATATGTCCAAAGGTTATTGTCATGGCCATTCACCTCTTTAGTAGATGATCCGCTGGCTTGCATCCATAATGCCGCTCTTTCTGAAGAAATACGTATTGATCTGGTCGCGCCATTCCTTGGCATGAGCGGCCTGCCCTTTGAGGCGCTCCTCCACCTGCACATACAGATCCTCTCTGAGGTTCCCCTGCAAGCTGCTCCATAAGGTGACCAGCTCTTCCGCACGTTCTGCGCCAGCAAAATGAGTATCATAAATATGCTGGATCACCGTTTTTCCGGAATGGAGCACATGGGTATACGGAACATGATGGAAGAACAGCAGCAATTCATCAGGGCATTCCTCGAGCGAATCATACCGTGCAGCATTGCTGCCGATATACTGGGAACTGTAGCCTGTACCACTCTTCACGGTCCGGTCGACTCCGATCCCGTGGTTGTCAGCATAATGGTACGTCCCCCACTGGGAATATTCATAGCCGTCCACATTCGGCCCGTAATGATGCTCCGGATTGATCATCCAGCCCACGCCGAGCGGAGCTGTGTAGGATTCATAAATCTCCCAAGAATCCAGCAGAATCCGGCTGATCACAGCTGCTATTGTCGGATCTTTGCCAAAGGTAAGAGCGATCCATTCCCCGGCAATCTCTTCCGCGCTCAGCTCCGGATTCCAGGCCAGACGGCCGTATCCGTACAGATTAGCCTGGGCCAGCAGATGGCCGGTCCAGTTCAAGTCATTGCCAACATTGGACACCGCCGCGATCCCGCTGTACCGGTTGCCCCACAGCGAGCCGTCTACAATATGCTTAACCGGAGAAGCTTCCCCCTTGGCATACGTATTGAATTCCAGCACCTCTTTCCACTGGGGGACAAGGTAACAGACATGGCGCTGCTGGCCGGTATATTCCTGGGCAATCTGGAATTCGATCACTTGATTAGTCCGCTCCAGCGCCCCGAACAGCGGGGATACCGGTTCCCGGACCTGGAAATCCATCGGCCCGTTCTTGATCTGCAGAATGACATTGTCTTTGAATTTGCCGTCTAGCGGTTTGAAGTGATCATAGGCCGCTCTCGCCCGGTCTGTCTTGCGGTCACGCCAGTCCTGCTTACAGTTGTACACAAAGCAGCGCCAGATGACGATTCCGCCATAGGGCTCTAGGGCTTCCGCCAGCATATTCGCACCATCGGCATGGTCGCGCCCGTACGTGAACGGTCCCGGACGGTTCTCCGAATCCGCCTTGACCACGAAGCCGCCGAAATCGGGGATCGCCTGGTAAATATCGGCCGCTTTGCGCTGCCACCAGCTGCGCACGCCCGGATCGAGCGGGTCAGCTGTACCCACTTCCCCTTCATGCATCGGTCCGGCAAAATTAACGCTCAGGAACAGCCGGATGCCATACAGCCTGAATATATCAGCTATGCTTGCCACCTCGGGCAAATAATCCGAAATAAACAGCGTCTCCAGGGCATGGACATTCACATTATTGATCGCGATGGCATTGATGCCGGTCGAGGACATCAGCCGAGCGTAGTCGCGGATCCGTCCCATATCCCCTTTAAACCGGTTATTTTCATAGAAGAAGGATCTCCCCGCATACCCCCGCTCTACACTGCCGTCAAAGTTATCCCAATGATTAATCATCCGAAGCCCGTTTACCGGATTCAAGGTTATATCGAGTTCCTCAATCTCCTGCAATGTGCCGAGCAGGCGCAGCAGGTGAAACACTCCATAGAGAACACCTGCCGGCGAAGCGGCTCCTACAGCAATGCAGTGATGATCTGCACTCGTGCGGATGGCGAATCCTTCACGTTCCACCTTGCGAATGTCAGCCTCACTAAACACACTGTGGATCAGCGCATTCCCGCCCCCGAAGGTGCCGATGGCAACCCTTAAATTGCCGGAGCTTAACTTATGATCCGCCTGGACCCGGATAGCAAGCATACCTTCGATGCCCCTGCTCCATTCCGCCAGTGCAGCCTGAACCGTATCATCAGCTTCCGTAACGCTCACCGCTCCGCACCATTTTACATATTGCTCCTGCAGCCTGCCCTGTGGCAGTGCCGGATAGCCCAGCCAGGCGCCGTAACCATGATCTTCGATCGAAACATGATGCTCATTGGATTCTTTCATCATCTGGAAGACTCCTCCTGTGTTTTACCTGAGTGTAGGATTTACCTAGCTATTGGCTTTTCTGCAGTCCGTCAGCGATCTGCTGCCCGTACCTTCCAGGAGCCAGAGGATTGCTGTAACTCCGCGGGGGTAATACTTACTTCCACCTATCAGGCCGGATAAGATCTGGTCACTCCAGCACCAGTAGGACAGCTCGGGATGCAGCAGCCAGTTCACATGCGCAGCATCAGCCGCAAGTCCGCTTTCCTCCCAGGGCAGCTGCAGAATCTCCCGGGCGATGAACTGGGACAGATAGATTTTGCTGAGCCACGAGTTATTGCTTGTGGACGACAGCTTCCAGCCTCCGTCCTCGAACAGGCAGATGCCTGGAACCAGCACCGTATGGAGGTGGGTATTCAGCGCGCTGAGATACTCCGCGAATCTGCCGCCGGGATCGAGCGCTTCTCCGCAGCCGGTGAAGAGCGGGAAGACCAGTCCTTCAATCGCCGGAATGATACAGGATTGGTTGTCTTCATGGATAATAGCAGGAATATAACCGTCACTGTTTAATTGGGAAGATAGCGAAGCGGCACACTTCACGGCCTGCTGCCCTGCCTCTGCTGCCAGTTCAGCCAGTCCTTCCTGTCCGAAGAACTTCTCCAGCGCCACATAGGCCGCCCAGCATTTTCCTGCCATATAAATGTTATTGCGGGACTGCCCAAGCGAGGTATCAAGGCTGTCATAGGTAGTGATTTCGGCACCGCCTTGGGTACGGTTGCTGTCCAGACCCATCAGGCCGTTGCGCTGGCTGCTGTCCGGATGATCGCGGTTCAGCATGCTGTCAAAGCAGGCACGGAGTGTCGGGAGCATTTTATCGGTAAAATCACGGTCTTTGGTCTGTTCGATGTAGACGAGCGCCGAGACCAGCCAATTGACCAGCTCCTCATGGCTCATATAAGAGAAGCAGTCATCCAGCCCGGCCAGCTCATAAGCGGAATACTGCGGCCGCGAGAATACATTGGCGACGCCGACATCATGAGTGAAGCTGATCCCTCCGGGGTACTCCTCGTTTCCGCCCGGAAAGACAACCTTATCCTCATAGCTGTAGCGGTCTACGAACAATTCGAGCTCATTGCGCACCGTCCACGGGTTCATTACCAGTTCAAAGAACAGCTGATCCGCCGTTAAATCCAGCGTATTCATCATTCGGTATTCACCTTCATTCACGATCCAGATGTACCGGTCCCCGTCGTGCAGAAGCTGAGTGCTGCCATAATAGCTGTGAATCGCATGCGAGAGCATAAAGGTCTGATCTCCGGTAAGCCCCGCAGAGGCAATCCATGCATCCGCTGCTGAACAGGAACCGGTAAGCTCATCAAAATGCTCCAGCGCATAGCCGGCCACGGCATCAATATTGTTAAAGTAACGGGTATATGCATAGCTGGCATCGATTCCTGTGGTCACCAATCCGCCCCGGTAAAAACAGATGGCAAAACGGTATGTCCGTTTCTCCCCCGGAGGAACCTCCATCAACACGGCGCCTGTGCCGCCCAGTCCGAATGCCAGGTTGTGCGTAAGCTTAGCCTCCAGAATCTTCTCCATCGTGAACCCGAGTGCAGACTGGACCTCCTCAGCGTCACAGGCAACTGCCATCAGCCGGCCTTGTCCGATTCCCTGAAAAGCCCCTCCGCTGGTGTCGCTGAGTCTGCGCATGGAGCTGTAGGGATCGCTGCCTTCATAACCGAAGAAGCCTTTTCGCGCAAAAGTACCCTTTGTATTGTCCAGTGTAAGCTCGGCGAAGACTGCCGGCAGCAGGGCTGCCTTGAGCGCAGCTTCATCAGCAGCGGCCGGGTCAGGAACCGGACGGACAGGGGAGTACAATTGAAAAGTCAGGTCACCCGCCTGCCAGGTATCAGTCGCTGCCCCAAGTTTTCTGCTGATTTCATGGTCTTGAAACGCTTTCAAAAGTACGCCGGACGGCTGATGGGATCCATTTGTCTTAGCTTCGTCATTCTCGCCCGGCGGAACAGGGAGTCCCTGCTGCAATTCCTTTGCGGTTTCATCCGCTTTTTCTATATCGTATCTGGCGCCGGCATCCTCGACCTGATCGAAAAAAGGCAGCGCCTCGTAACTTGCACCGTCTGCGGACTGGAATCCGATATACACATTCTGGTCAGCCGGTTTACCCAGCTCCAGTCCAAGTCCCCCATGTTTGCCTTTAAAACCTAAAGTGAAGCTTGCAAAAGCACCTATCGGTGAATGCTGGACATTATAGAACAGATTAGATTTTGTCATAATGACTCCTTCCCGGTTCGTACGTTTAGGATCGATTTGCCTGATGGTACTTCCTTATCCTACCACGGGCTACCCGGAGGGAACATTGTCAAATCAAGCAATAATTTACCCAAATCAAGCTAATGTCAGCTATACTAATAGATAAACCATTGAACTAGATAAACCAAGGGGGAACTGCTCATGGCTTCAGCTTTTATGCCGCCTGCACTTGGAGAAAGCATCAGTGAAACGATTATACCGGACGTAAAAACTACGCTGAACCTGTTCGGCATGCATCTGAGGAAAGTAAGCGGTGCTTGGAATTATCCAATTCATGCCCACCCGCAGTACGAATTCAACTATGTGCTTGAAGGGGAGCAGCGGATGAACGTCAATAACCGCAGCTATACGCAGCGGGCCGGGGATCTGGTCCTGCTCAGACCCGGAGACTCCCATTCCAGCCAGAGTGGCAACGGCCAGCCGTTCACCTATTTCTGCATTCATTTTGACATCGATGACAAGCTTCTGATCTCGCTGCTGAGCCGGCTGAATCATATGCTCTTTACCGCGGCAAGCCCCATTGCGCATAAACTCACGCCTCCCCTAAGCAAATTGGTGGACATTTCAACTACAATCCATGGGGATATTACCATGTCTCAGCGGATGATGCTGCAGTCCGCGGTCTTCGACCTGTTCGGCCAGCTGTGGGAGGCGTTCTCGATTGAGGCGAATCTGCATGCTTCTGCTACTTATGAGAAGGTAGAGCTTGCCCACCAGATCCGCAGCCGGCTCCAGGGACTTGTCTACCAGCAGTTCAAACACGATGTACAGGAAGACCGGACGCTTGGCGTCGATGATATTGCTGCAGAGCTGGGCATCAGCTCCTCGCACTGCTACCGGGTATTCCGGCAGGTGTTCGGTCTCTCCCCCCGGGAGTTCCTCTCCCAGCAGATGCTTCATGAGGCCAAGGTGCTGCTGGATGATCTGCGGCTACCGGTCAGCCAGATCTCTGCCCTGCTCGGCTACCGCGATATCGCTCATTTCAGCCGCCAGTTCAAACGCTGGTACGGCAAATCTCCCAGGGAGTACCGGGAATCGGGCCGGGAACACAGATAAGTCCTGATGGTAATGGTAAGGAAAAGACCTGTTCGTCTGCCGGCAAACCACTTGATAGCTGCACAAAAAGACCCGCCGGAACAATATCCGGCGGGGCTATTGCAGCGGTGCTTGAATCCGGCAGAATCAGCCGTTCATACATTAGGGCGGCACCGGCTGGGTTCGGCCAAGCTTAACTGCCGAGGGTTATCCACCTACGGCTGGAATGATGATCGTAGAGAAGCTTCACTCCGGATGGATCATGGCCGGCGGTGTACAGTTCCAGTTTCTATGCTTAGAGAAACCACTCCGGAAACCATTGTTTCAGCGATTTAAGCTTGGCCTCGGTCTGAATCGCTCCCCCGCCCTCATGGGCGTTGAACGGATAAATATTGATATCTTTCTCCCCGGTAATCCGGTTATAGGTGGCAAAATACATCTCCGGCGGGCAGGTCTCATCCTTCAGGCCTACGGAGGCAAGCACCTTGCAGGTAATCCGCCCGGCCATATTCATCGTATCGAAATAACTCAGCTCATTCATCACCAGATCCAGTTCTTCCGGATGCCGGCGGAGATAGTCGGCTACAGAGGCAAACGCGCCATGCTCACCCTCTATTCTCCGCACCAGATTACTGTTGCTCGGAACATCTGCGAGCGCTGCTACAGGCCTGTCATCCAGCGCGGCCATTGCCATCGTCAAAGCCCCGCCCTGACTGCCGCCTTCAACGACAATCCGCTTAGGGTCCACTTCCGGCTGGGTGCAGGCAAAATCGATCGCCTTCATACAGTCCATATATTGATAGCGGTAATAATACTCATATTTGCTGCGCGCACCTTTACTGGCAAGGTTCATGGAGTATCCCCAGGATGAGGGGGCCCGGCTGCCGGTGCGTCCGCCCTGCTCTCTGCAATCAATCGACACCACAGCAAAACCCATCAATACCCAGTGCATGAACTCGGAGGGCTCCCCCCGGCTGCCGTTGAATCCGTGATAATGGATTAGGCACGGGTACTTCTCCTTTTGCATGAAATCAGGAACAATATACCACCCGTACACCGGCGTTGTATCCATCCCGTCAAAGCTGATCTCATATACGCTTACCTGCTCAATGGGATAGGTTATTTTTTGTCTGCTGCTATTCAATGGAACTGCCCTAGCCTCGGAAATGGTTTCCTCCCAAAACTGGTCAAAGTCCTCCTGCCGGGTAAGCTCCGGCTTATAGTTGAATAATTCCTTCGTAATATCCTCCAGGTAACCCATGTTCTCTACTCCCCTAATGCTTATTTACAATCTTCAGCTAATTAAGTTCTGTGATGCCAAAATCATGCAGCAGCTCCTGAGTATCAAGCGCAGGCAATCCCAGCGGGGTGCGTAAATTCTGCAGCTTCTCCACCAGATCCTCTTCATTCGCGTACGCGTACGGGCTCTTCCATTCCGATTCCAGAGTGAGCAGTTCACTGGATGCAGGCTTCATGGAGTTATAATTCAGAATCCAGCTCATCAGCTGATCCTTGCTAATATCGGTACGGATATTATCGCCCAGAATATCGATAATCTCCCCCCACTTGGCAATTCCGCTCACGGAATCCAGCTTATCCAGAATGAGGTTCAGCACCTCCTGCTGCCGTTCATTACGGGAGAAATCGGATGACTCTGCGGTTCCCCGGTTGGATTTACGGTAACGGACGAAATCCAAAGCTTCTTTGCCGCTTAAATGCTGCATCCCTTTTTTCAGGTCAATATTAGTACCGTCGGCATTATCCACGTACCGCATATCCATCGGCACATTGATATCCAGCCCGCCCAGCTCATCCACGATGCTGCTGAATGCTGCAAAATTAATCAGAATCATATGCTCAATATCCATTTGCAGGATACTGCCGTAGAACTCTCTTGTTTTGCTTAAATCCTCGTCCTTGTTATGTGCGTAATAATAGGCATAGTAGTAATTGGCCTTATGCGAGCCGATCTCACGGCTTGTGATCCTCAGATCACGGGGGATCGACAGGATAGACAGCTTCCTTGTAACAGGCTCATAAACCACCGGCATCAGCACATCCGTATTCAGCGTCCCTCCGCTGCCGCTTCTATTATCCACACCGGCGAGTAAAAAGGTAAGCGGCTTATTCTCATCCTTTTCCTCCGGAGCCTCAGCATCTGCCGATGCTCCGGGCACTGGTGATGCAGGACCAGCAGTTTCAGCGGGAGGGGTCCCAGATGCCGATATCCGGTCAAGCGCCCGTTCGGCCTTAAAATACAGTGTTCCGGCATAGACAGCTCCGGCGATCAGACATGTACCAAGTATAGCTGAGATACTAAGCAGTGTCTTGCGGGTACGTTTTTTGCTGCGTTGTGCTTTCCTTCTCTTGCTTCGCTCCTCCATTCCCTTCCTCCTGGCTCCCTCTCATTAATGTTATAAGTTGTAAATGATTATACCATAGGCTGGTAAAGCCGCTTACTAAAAAGTGGAAGAGATGCGGGGCGTATCATTGAGGTGTCGTCACATGCAGGCTTTTTCAAAAGGTGTATAATAGTAGGAACTTACCAAAAAAGGATGTCATGACATGCTTCTTGCTGTGAACCGTGTGCTTAACCGGATGATGCCGCTGATCACTCCGCTGAGTGTCCTGACCGGGGTACTCTGCGGCAGTGCGCTTACTCCTTACACCTTTTTGTCTCCCTGGCTGTTTGCTTTTATGACGTTTGCCGGCAGCATCAGTCTTGGATTTAAAGATTTTGTGAATGTGCTCAAAAAGCCCGTGCCCCTGTTCGCCTGCTTATTTATCCTTCATCTGGCCATGCCGCTGGTTGCCTTCGGACTCGGGAATGTGCTCTACCACTCGGATGAATTCACCATCACCGGCCTTGTGCTTGCTGCGGTGATTCCTACGGGGATCAGCAGCTTTATCTGGGTCAGCATTTATAAAGGCAACACCGCTCTTACCCTCTCGATTATTCTGATCGACACGCTGCTGGCTCCCTTTATCGTACCGGGTGTCCTTTCCGTGCTGATTGGAACCAGTGTGGAGCTGGATACCTGGGCCATGATGAGCAGCCTCTTCTGGATGATTGTCGTGCCCTCTCTCCTGGGTATGGTGCTTAATGAATGGAGCAAGGGTGCGGTCGCTCCCGTATGGAGCCCGAGACTGAACCCTCTATCCAAACTGTTCATGGCTGCCGTGATTATGATTAACGGCTCCGTCATTTCCCCTTACCTGGCGGACATCAATCTTCATCTGGTTGGTCTGGCCGCTGTCATTGTGCTGATGGCTTCCACCGGCTATTGTCTTTGCTTTCTCATCGCCAGGCTTCTGCGCTGGAACGAAGCAGATGAAGTCGCCCTGCTCTTCAACGGCGCCATGCGCAATATCAGCGCCGGCGCGGTACTCGCGGTGTCCTATTTCCCCGCTCCGGTCGCCGTCCCCGTCGTACTAGGCATGGTGTTTCAGCAGCTGCTCGCTTCGCTGGTAGGCTTCCTTCTTGGCCGCCGCTCCAAGGTAAATCAGGCAGCCGACCGCACTTCAGCGGCTTGAGCGAAGGCCGGGGATCGGTGAGTAAGCCCCCGGCCTCTAACTCGGTCTAGCAGAAAGCCCCGCTGTAGGCTAAGGTTCTGGAGCCGAGAGGGCTGCTGCCCGAATGAGGCGAAATCAAAGGGATTTTTACCTTTAATTCCCCCATATTGCCCGCCTGCGGCGAAATCAAGGGGATTTTTACCTTTAATTCCCTCATACTGCCCACCTGTGGCGAAATCAAGGGGATTTTTACCTTTAATTCCCCCATACTGCCCACTTGCGGCGAAATCGAAGGTACTTTGGACCTCCGTCAAGAAAGTGGACACCAAAAGACAAAATTAAGCTGCTTTTCGCTTGAATTTCGCGGCGAACTGGACCGGAGATATGTAGCCCAGAGCGCCGTGGATTCGTTTGCGGTTATAGAAAAATTCAATGTACTGGTAGATTTCTTCATAGGCCTGTTTCTTTGTTTTAAATCGAGTACAGTACACAAACTCTTTTTTCAACAGGCTATGAAAAGATTCAATACAGGCATTGTCGTAACAGTTGCCTTTGCGGCTCATACTTGCCTTCATGCGGTATTTCTTCAACTGTTTTCGGTAGTCGGCAGAGGCATATTGTGATCCGCGGTCCGAATGGTGGATGAGGTCTTTCTTGGGGCGTTTAGCCTTGTAAGCATCGTCCAGGGCACCTAAAACAAGATCGGTGGTCATACGGTCGCCCAGCCTCCAACCTACGATTTCCCGGGTGCAGAGGTCAAGCACGCTGGCGAGATACATCCGCCCTTCCCGGCAGGGGATATAGGTGATGTCTGCGACCCAAGTCTGATTCGGTTTTTCGGTGAAAAATTGCTGGTTCAGTAAATTAGGTGCAACAGGCAAATCGTGGTTGGAGTCGGTCGTATTCACGCGGAATTTCTTTGCTACACAGGACCGGAAACCCAGCTCTCTCATGTACTTCCCTACGGTGCGCTCGCTGACTACATGGCCTTCACGCTGCAGGAGAATCGTGATTTTGGGACTGCCATAGCGGCCCTTTGTATCGTGAAAATAATAGGTAATCCGCTGGCACAGCAGCGCTTTCCGGGCTGCTTGTAGACTTGGCTTTGCGGTTCTCCACTTGTAATACCCGCTCCTTGATACCTCGAGGGTGCTGCACATCTTCTCCACAGAATACCGGGAGCGGTGATCTTCGATAAACTGAAATCTCAGTTCTTTGGATTGCTGAAGATGTGCACTGCTTTTTTTAAAATTTCCATTTCCTCGGCCAAGTCGGCCAGTTGCCGATCTCGTTCTTTCAGCTGGCGCTCGAGCTCTTTAACCTTTTCCGGACTGGACACAGGCTCACTCTGAAACTGCCGGTATTTTCCTAGCCATTGATGTAGGGTTTTTGCAGGGATATCGAGCTCCTGGGCCAGTTCCGCCACCGTCTTGGTCTGCTCTTGGATATACTTTACCGTCTGCTTTTTAAACTCGTCGTTATAGCTTTTTCGTGTTCCACTCATGTGGACACCTCCTCGTTAATCTCATTATCTCTGGGCTTTTAACGGGTGTCCACTTTTAAGACTAACAGCACTTTTCCCCTTAATTTCTCATTACTGCCCGTCTGTGCCGGAATCAAAGGTACTTTTCCCCTTAATTCCTCCATACTGCCAGCTTGCGCCGAATTCAAAGGTACTTTTACCATTGTGTAAATAATAGGTAATCCACTGGCACAGCAACGCTTTCCGGGCTGCTTGTAGACTTGGCTTTGCGGTTCTCCACTTGTAATAGCCGCTCCTTGATACCTCGAGGGTGCTGTTACATTTTCTC
This sequence comes from Paenibacillus tianjinensis, assembly GCF_017086365.1. Classification (NCBI taxonomy): domain Bacteria; kingdom Bacillati; phylum Bacillota; class Bacilli; order Caryophanales; family Paenibacillaceae; genus Paenibacillus; species Paenibacillus tianjinensis. The sequence continues at coordinate 4,529,300 of NZ_CP070969.1, forward strand.
CACAGAATACCGGGAGCGGTGATCTTCGATAAACTGAAATCTCAGTTCTTTGGATTGCTGAAGATGTGCACTGCTTTTTTTAAAATTTCCATTTCCTCGGCCAAGTCGGCCAGTTGCCGATCTCGTTCTTTCAGCTGACGCTCGAGCTCTTTAACCTTTTCCGGACTGGACACAGGTTCGCTCTGAAACTGCCGGTATTTTCCTAGCCATTGATGTAGGGTTTTTGCAGGGATATCGAGCTCCTGGGCCAGTTCCGCCACCGTCTTGGTCTGCTCTTGGATATACTTTACCGTCTGTTTCTTAAACTCGTCGCTGTAGCTTTTTCGTGTTCCACTCATGTGGACACCTCCTCGTTACTCTCATTATCTCTGGGCTTTTAACGGGTGTCCACTTTTAAGACTAACAGCACTTTTACCATTAATTCCTCCATACTACCCGTCTACGGCGAAATCAAAGGTACATTTACCTCTATTTTCCCCATACAGCCCGCGTGCGCCGATATCAAAGGCACTTTTACCCGGGCACGCAGCTCTCGCCAACAGATTCTCGGGTGCCCCACACTGGTCAGGTGCTGAAGCAGGCCGTAGCTAAAAAAGCCTAAGCTTAGTAAAAATAAGAGGTCGGCGACAATCCAGGTCGTTGATCTCTTATTTGTTGGAATTTTCATTATATGTTAGAATACCTAACACAATATCCAATAATCCGCTCTAAAAAAAGCATAAATATGAATAAATAAAAATTTATATGTCATCATTATTGACATTTTCAGTGTGACTATTTATATTGACAATATAAGATTTCAACGACACAGCATTGTGTCAACAAAGGAAACAACGGGTTCTCCCCACAATGTTGTGGCTGGATGGCCTGTTGTACCGGCATTCTTACATTTGTTTATAAAGTCAGCTACGATGACGTGGCTGCAATTGGCAACGGGGCCGATTAACACAATCCGCAGGTATGCGGGTTCTGTCAGTCGGCCCTTTTTTGTCGATTCACTTACTTGGGGTTTATTAAAAGGAGGATGTCAGCAATGGAAGCAAAAAGTTTTCGCAAGGCGGGTCATGCCCCGAGTTTATTCTCAGCTTTTTTGTACTTTGACGTAAGTTTCATGATTTGGGTGCTGTGCGGAGCGCTATCGCTCTACATTACCAAGGACTTCGGATTGTCAGATACCCAAAAAGCAACCATGGTCGCCATCCCAATCCTCGGCGGCTCGATCTTCCGGATTCCAATGGGGATCCTGGCAGACCGCATCGGGAGCAAAAAAGCGGGTCTGACCGGGATGTTCCTCACCATTATTCCCCTCCTGTGGGGCTGGCTTGGCGGAAGCAGCCTGCTGCAGATTCATATGATCGGATTCCTGCTCGGTTTCGCAGGTGCAAGCTTTGCCGTATCGCTGTCCCTTGCAAGCCGCTGGTACCCTCCGCAATATCAGGGGCTGGCGATGGGTATTGCCGGTGCAGGAAACAGCGGAACCGCGCTGGCTACCTTTTTCGGACCGCAAATCGCCCAGGCTTACGGATGGCACAGTGTATTCGGACTCGCGCTGATTCCTCTGGCGATCGTTATGATTGTTTTTGCCATATTAGCTAAAGATGCCCCGAATGCCCCTGCACCTAAACCGCTCAAAGATTACCTCAGCGTCTTCAAGCATGCGGATACCTGGTGGTTCTCGATGTTCTACGCCATTACCTTCGGCGGGTTTGTCGGGTTCGCCAACTACGCGAGCATTTTCTTCTACGATGTGTACGGCGACGCCGCACACCCCGGCGGGCTGACCAAAATCCAGGTAGGATACCTGGTTACCATTACAGTTATCGCGGGCAGCTTCTTCCGTCCTTTAGGCGGCTGGATTGCGGACCGGATTGGCGGCATGCGTCTGCTGCTTGTTTTGTACAGTGTGATTTCGGTATGTGCGTTTGCCATTGCCTCAATGCCGGGTTCATTCCTTGTGATGCTGCTCTATACCAGCGTAATGATGGCCTGCCTCGGGATGGGGAACGGCTCGGTCTTTCAGATCATCCCTCAGCGCTTCTCCAGAGAGATCGGAGTCATTACCGGCATTGTCGGTGCAGCCGGAGGTCTTGGCGGATATCTGCTGCCGACTTACGTCCTGGGCCCGCTGAAGCAGTCCACAGGCTCACAGGTCACCGGATTTCTCGTGGTCGGTTCCATTGTGCTCCTCACCACCCTAATCTTCTACGCTGTAACAAGATCCTGGAGAAAGTCCTGGGCGAAGGCAGAGTCGGGTGTAAATTACTAATCAGCTCGTATAGAAAACTTCGGGGCGGTGAACTCACATGACAACTGACAAAGTTAAAAGCGTCTGTCCTTACTGCGGGGTTGGCTGCGGGATCATACTCGAAGTATCGGATAACCGCGTAGTCAAAATTACCGGGGATAAGGAGCATCCGGCCAATTTCGGCCGGTTGTGCACCAAAGGCAGCACCGCTGCAGCTGCGATTACGGAATCCGGCAGGATGGAGTATGCCTACAGCCGCCCCTCCCGGGGGGCTGAACCTGTAAAAATGGAAATCAGCGCAGCCATCTCCGAAACCGCGAAGCGGCTGCGCAGCATTCTGGAGGAACACGGCCCGGATGCCCTCTCCGTCTATGTATCGGGCCAAATGTCGCTGGAGGCCCAGTATCTGATTAACAAGCTGGCCAAAGGCTTCATCCGGACGCCGAATATTGAGTCCAATTCACGTCTGTGTATGGCTGGTGCCGGGAACGGCTACAAGCTCTCCCTGGGGGCGGATGGCCCTCCGGGTTCCTATCAGGACATGGATCAGACCGATTTATTCTTCGTGATCGGAGCCAATATGGCCGATTGTCATCCGATTCTGTTCCTGAGGATGATGGACCGGGTGAAGAACGGCGCCAAGCTGATTGTCGTTGACCCCCGGCGGACGGCTACGGCGGAGAAGGCGGACCTGTTCATGCAGATCAGACCCGGAACGGATCTGGCCCTGCTTAACGGACTGCTGCATCTGCTGGTAAAGAACGGCCATACGGACCCGGAATTTATCTCCCGGTTCACCTTGGGCTTTGAGAGCATGGAGGAATTCCTGGAGGATTATCCGCCAGATAAAGTCTCCGAAATCACCGGCATTCCGGAAGCGGATATCCGTCAGGCGGCCGAGTGGATTGGTGAGGCTCCAGAGTGGATGTCCTGCTGGACTATGGGTCTCAACCAGAGCATTCACGGCACCTGGCACACCAATGCTATTTGTAATCTGCATCTGGCTACAGGAGCGATCTGCCGTCCGGGGAGCGGTCCCTTCTCCCTCACCGGACAGCCCAATGCCATGGGCGGCCGGGAGATGGGCTACATGGGGCCGGGCTTGCCCGGACAGCGTTCTCTGGTGTCTGAGGCTGACCGCAGCTTCATAGAGAAGCTGTGGGAAATTCCCCAAGGCACTCTTAGAACGGATGTCAGTGCCGGTACCATCTCCATGTTCGAAAGCATGATCACAGGCCAGATCAAAGCCTGCTGGATCATCTGCACCAATCCGGTGGCTACCGTTCCGAACCGCAGGAAGGTCATCGCTGCCCTGGAAGCGGCAGAGCTGGTTATTACCCAGGACAGCTTCCTGGATACCGAGACCAACCGGTATGCGGATATCCTGCTGCCTGGAGCCTTATGGGCTGAAGGTGAAGGCGTGATGATTAATTCGGAGCGCAACCTGACCCTGATGCAGCAGGCCGTGAAGCCGCCTGGAGAAGCCATGCCGGACTGGCAGCTTATCGCTCGGGTAGCCGCTGAGATGGGTTATGCTGAGGCTTTTTCCTACTCTTCTTCAGCCGAGGTTTACGCGGAAATCCAGCAAGCCTGGAATCCGAAAACAGGATACGACCTGCGCGGGGCTACTTACGAACGGCTGCGGGAAACGCCAGTTCAGTGGCCAAGTGCGCCGGATCAGCCGAACGACCGGAATCCCATCCGGTATCTGAACCGTCAAGGCGGCACAGCACAGAACGAGCCTTCAGATAAAGGTTCTCCGGATCTTGTGTTCCCGACAGAAAGCGGAAAAGCTGTGTTCTGGGCACGTCCGTATATGCCGCCTGCAGAGCTGCCGGACAACGACTATCCCTTTGTGCTGAATTCCGGCCGTTTGCAGCATCAATGGCATACGCTGACCAAAACAGGCAAAGTCCAGAAGCTCAATAAATTAAATCCGGGACCCTTTGTAGAAATTCATCCGGAAGATGCTGAAGTCCTGGGAATTAAAGACCGGGAGCCAGTGGAGCTCCGTTCGCGGCGGGGGCTGGCTGTTCTTCCGGCGGTCCTCTCAGACCGTGTGCGCCCCGGCAACTGCTTTGCCCCTTTTCACTGGAATGATGTCTTTGGAGCTCAGCTGGCTGTCAATGATGTTACCAATGATGCCGTCGACCCAATGTCCTTGCAGCCCGAGTTAAAATTCTGTTCGGTGTCTCTGGTCAAGGCTGCAGTTCAGCCTGGCGGAGAACGGCATACGCCGGCCAAAGACCAGAGTCCGGCTTCACAGCCAGCCAGCACTGAGACCATCCACCCTGAGGAGGCCGTAACGATGAAGCAGCTCGACACACTCGCAGGTCTGCTAGGGATTGAAGTCCCTGCAGCCCTGAATCTGGATAGCCACGAACAGGCTTATCTCTCCGGCTTCCTCACCAGCCTGCGCACCGAGGCTGGCGGGTCCGCTTCCGGCATCCCGGTTCTTCCGTCCAGCGCACCTTTTGAAGCACCTACCCGTTTCTTTGTAGATGGCCTGCTCGCAGGCATGTTCTCCCGCGTCCCGCTTACCGGAGCGGAAGCATACGCAAGAACAGTAACGCTAACAGAATCAGACCCATCAGTGGCTGCCCCGCTGCCGGAGAGTACCGCTGCGGCCAAGCTTCCGGTAACTATTCTTTGGGCTTCACAGACGGGGAATGCGGAGGGTGCAGCCATTGACTGCGCCAGGAAGCTACAGCAAGCCGGTTATGATGTACGGCTCGTAAATATGAACCAATACTCCGTGAGCGATCTGGCCAAGAACCGGTTTGCCCTGTTCATCGCCAGCACCTTCGGAGCCGGGGACCCTCCGGACAATGGCGAAAGCTTCTTCCAGTCCCTTCAGGTAGAGAATGCCCCCCAGCTTCAGGGTCTGCGTTATGCTGTGCTCGCTTTCGGGGATTCCAATTACGATCTCTTTTGCGGCTTCGGGCGGAATCTGGATAACCGCCTTACGGAGCTTGGCGCGCAGCGGCTGCTTGACTGTGCCCATTGCGATACAGACTTTCAAGAGCAGGTGGATGCTTGGACGAATGATATCTCTGAACTGTTGAGCGGATTTACAGGCAGCCCGAAGCCCGGTGTACCTGCCGAAGCAAGCCGTAATTCGTCCCCTCAGCTTGCTGTATCCGCTCCGGTAGCTTCAAGTTCAGAACCGCACGGATATCACCGGAACCACCCGGTATCGTCCAGACTCCTATTCAAGCAGAACCTGAACAAGGCCGGATCTGAAAAAGAAACCCGCCACTACGCCTTCGACCTTAAGTCTGCCGGGGTCCAGTTCGAAGCAGGCGATGCTCTGGGCGTGTGGCCTGCCAACTGCCCGGATCTGGTCCACGAGCTGCTGCATACGCTGGGCATTAATCCCTCTACTCCGGTGCTTGTCAAAGGACAGGGAGAGATGCCGGTGACCGAAGCGCTGCTCCAACATTTCGAGATTGCCCGGGTGACACCGGATATGCTCCGTTTCATCCGTGACCGCTCTCAGGATGCCCGGTTAAGCAAGCTGCTAGACAATGAGAACCCGGCGGAGCTCAAGCAATGGCTGTGGGGCCGCCAGCTGATCGATGTGCTGCAGGAATTTCCGGTTCCCCTCAGCGCACAGGAGCTTATGGAGCAGCTCAAGCCTTTGCAGCCCCGCCTCTATTCGATTTCTTCCAGCCCGAAAGCCAGTCCGGACGAGGTTCATATTACCGTTTCCACTGTCCGCTACGAGAGTAACGGCAGCGCCCGCAAGGGAGTATGCTCCACCTTTCTTGCGGATCTCGCTACCGAGGATACGGACATTCCCATTTTCATTCAAAAGAATGCCCATTTCCGCCCGCCGGCTAATCCCGATGCCCCGATGATTATGGTCGGTCCGGGCACAGGCATTGCACCGTTCCGGGGCTTCTTGCAGGAACGCAAAGCAACCGGGGCCAAGGGAAAAAACTGGCTGATCTTCGGGGAACAGCGGAAGGAAAGTGATTTCTATTTCCGCGAGGAGCTTGAGGATCTTCAAAAGGAAGGCTTCCTGCACCGGCTGGATACGGCCTTTTCCCGCGATCAGGCGGACAAAGTTTATGTACAGCACCGTATCCTTGAGCATGGAGCCGAGCTCTGGGCCTGGCTTCAAGAAGGCGCGCATTTCTACGTATGCGGAGATGCCCAGCAAATGGCCAAAGAGGTAGATGCCGCGCTGAAGATGGTTATCCAGCAGCACGGCGGCATGACAGCGGATGAAGCGAATCATTATGTAAAAGAAATGTCCTTATCCAAGCGGTATGCGCGGGATGTTTATTAAGCAGAAAGTGTTAAATCATATGGCAAAAAGATGCATAAAATCGTCCGGCAACGATCAACCTACAGGTTAGCGTCCTAACGGCGCTCTAATCACAGGAGGTGATTGTACAAATGGCAAAGCCGGATAACCGTGCAGACAATGTTGAGCATTTACAGCAAAGTATTCAGCACACCATGCAAAACCTGCATGAGGCCGAAGACTATTTAAACGAGTTTTCTTCTGAAATCAGCAGCAAAGAACGTGAACAAATCGAGGCAAAGAACGAACGACGCAAAGAAAGCATCAAAGGCTTCCGCGAGGAAGTTAAGGACGAAGCCGCGCATTCCGAGGAGTAGACAGCTAATGGCGATGCCCCCATTTCACCGGGGTGCATCGCCATTTGTTTAATTCGGCCCTACGCTCATATGGGCTGTTTCTCTATTGCGCTCTACTTGTGCGGGAACTTGTGAACAGCTGGCATGATCCCGAAGGAAGCCTGCTTTTTAGCTTATTATCAATTATTTACCTTTGTTCTCCTCAATGTTACCCAGCCTATCCCGCATCTCCGCATAAGCCTCAGGTGTACCGACATCCTCAATGGCACCCTCCGTAAAATAGGCACGGATCTCCTGGCGGGAGTGCAGCCACTCAGGGAAATAACTCGGCGCATCCGGGTTGCCCCCTTCGGCGAGATAACGGGAAAACAGCGGCAGCGTTGAACGCTTATAGATATAGAGTGCAAATACACCTATGTTCGTCCGGGGCGACTGCGGCTTTTCTTCCAAAGAAAGGACACGCATCTCCTCATCCAGCTCAGCCACGCCTACACTGCGGAGCTCCTGGATATTATCTACCGTCCGGACCAGAATACAGTCTTTGTCCACCTGATGAAAATAATTCAGATACCCCTCAAGGCCAAAGCCGAGCACATTGTCGCCTGCCAGAACCAGCAGATCCTCCTTGAGGTGTTCCCGTTCAATGACAAACTGGATATCACCGACCGCACCTAACCGTGTATCAGGGGAAGATGTGCCGTCATTCAGAATACGGACAGGCTTCGTCCCGCCATAATCAAGATGCCACTGCTGAAAAGCGCCGAAGAAGCGCTCATTCGTCACAATCAGAATCTCCGTGATTTCCTTCAGAACCTCCAGCCGGTCCACCAACAGATCCAGAATCGTGCGGCTTCCTTGAATCGGCAGCAGCGGCTTTGGCGTATCCTTCGTTAACGGATAAAGACGGGTCGCATACCCCGCAGCCAAGATTAATGCTATCATCCTGTTCGCTCCCTGCCCTGAATATTTCCCTTAACTATAACCCACAGGGAACATCAAGCCAAGTCTGCTGCTGCACCTTCATAAGCTATTTCTTCATCTGAAATCGCCGGTATCTCATTACTTTTTTGTACATGGACTTATTCTTGAGCTGATTAAAGATGTAGGGATCCGGATTCATATTCACTTCAATAATCCATGGCGTCAGTGACCGGTCCAATCCGACATCTACGCCAATCTGCACAATCTTCGGATAGGTTTTCTGCATATGAGCTGCCATGCGGACGCCAAGCGTGCTTAGTTCACCCGTCAGCTGAGTAAGCCTCTGTGCCGGCAGATGGGTACTGAGTAAGGTTTCGATCGCCGTTGGTTTGCCGCCGCTGTGGTAATTCGTAACAATCTTGCGCGGATGGCCCAGCCGGCCGATAATTCCGGTAGCTTCCCAGACTCCTTTGGGACTTAACTGCACCATTACCCGGATATCGAAACGGCGGCGGTTATGCTTCAGCAGGTGAATCCCTTTTTGAATCAGATACCTTCTGCCGCCTGTCTTCTTCGCCAGACTTTGATGAAAGGAATCAAAGGTGTCGAAATGGCGGACCGTTTCTTCATATTGGTAGGTGAAGCCCCCCCGTTCCCCCCGCTCCGCGCGGATTACGCCATTCCCGTAGGTTCCCCTTTCGGGCTTGACGTAGATCATTCCATAGCTGTAGATCATCTGCTCCAGATTGCGTCTGGTAAATCTCCGGGTATCCGGGATATAGGGTCTGATGGAAGCACTCTGAAGCAGCAGCTTCGTTTTTAGCCATTTGCTCTGCAATGAAACAGCTTTTCTTGCCTTCACACCTGCACTCTCCTGTCCGAAAAGGGTTACCCTTTTCCTGATTTACAAAGTCAGTGCATCCTATGCAGAATCAGGCGAGGCGGAATGAACCATCTGTCCCGTCCGGGAATATTAAGTTTCAGCTTTCCTTTGCCCGGTCATCCCATGAGGCTCAGGCATATTCTAGTGCAGACGCGCAAGTGTCAATTTGTGCACGGAGATGAACCTAATGTCTACAACCTCAGCAGGCTCACACGTTAGCGGCCCTTCTATAGACGTACTAATCCCGGCCATTGAAAAGGATCTGGCCACCCTTCCCTATGTGATCGACAGTCTTCGCCGCTATGTACGCCACCCCATCAGCCACATCTATATCGTCTCACCCGGCAGCAGCAGAATCAGGGAAATGTGCTCTCGCAAAGGCTGTATTTTCGTCGATGAGACTACCGTTCTGCCGTTTACCAAAAAGGACATCCGTTATTCCTCCTCCCGCTGGAACCGTTCCGGGTGGCTGTATCAGCAGCTGCTTAAGCTGAATGGGGATCATATCTGCCGGGAAAATTATTTTTTGGTTATCGATGCCGATACGGTGCTGATTCGCCCCCACCGGTTCCGTTCAGAGGGTAAAACCGTCTTTTACTGCCGCAATTGGAGCCAGCCGGAATATTTCCGCACTTACCGGAAGCTGATGGGAACCGCCGCACCTTCTCCCAAATCCTTTGTGACGCATTATATGCTGTTTGAGAAATCTAAGCTTACCGCTTTAAAAAGAACCATTGAAGCCCGTCATGGAATGCCTTGGCATGCCGCCATTCTCCGCAGTATCGACAGGAAAAAGCAGTTCGGCTTTTCCGAATTTGAAACGTACGCCAATTATGTGTACAGCGGTAACCGTGCCTCGGTTCTGCTCAGAAATGCAAATAATAAAGCGCTAAAAACCTCAGCATCCGCCGTAGGAACCAAACAACGCCGGAAGCTGGCGCGTACCTACCGGTCCATTTCATTCCATCAGCGTAAGGGATACTCCATTCCAGCCAAGCATTAAGAAAGTAGAGCGCTTTGCCTGCCACTCTTCTCTTCGGCGGTTCCGGTAAGCGGTGTGCCCGCTGCCGGGCCGAATCCGCTCAACAAGGTACTGAAGTCATTGACAAAAAATTGAAAAACCCCGTAGATTAAAGTAAACTAATAGTGTAATCAACTGCACTTAAGTGAATTTTACGGAGGGATCTATGTTGGGAAGCGCAGAACGAAGAAGCAGAGAGATGGAGCTTCGCAGGAAGGACATCATAGAAGCCGCAGAGCATGTATTTTTTGAAAAGGGCTATGAACGCTCTACTATGGATGATGTGGCCAAGCAGGCCGAATTCAGCAAAAGAACTCTGTACGCTTACTTTAACAGCAAGGAGCAGATTTATTTTGAAATTATGATCAGGGGGTACCGGCGCTTAATCGGCCTCTTACAAGACAAGCTTCAGGGGAACAACTCCTTTAGCGCAATGGAAGCACTCTGGGAGATTACCTCGGTTTACTATGAGTTTTCCTGCGGGGAGCCGCATTATTTTCAGGCCATTATTGAATATGAGAACAGCCTGGTTGATTTTCAGAACGGGATACCCGATGAGTCCAGGGACGAATGTTATGCGCTCGGGGAAGAAGCTCTGCAATTCGTGAAAACTGCACTGCAAAAAGGTGTGGAGGACGGCAGCATTCGTGCGGATCTGCCGGTGGATCAAGCCACAATGACCTTATGGGCCAGTATGCTTGGCATATTCAGCACGGTAAGGACCAAGAAGCATTACCTTGAGCGCTACTATAAAATCGGTCCCGGTGAATTCATCCAGGAATCGTTCCACCTGCTGCTCCGTTTCCTGGAACCGGCTCAATAATCGCGTTAAAGGAGAATAGATATGAAGAAAGCGGTGAAGAAATCTGTGAGTCTTGTTCTAATAAGTCTATCCGCCTTAGTGCTTCTTATCGTTGGCATTTTATTCTACATAAGCGGTGTTCTTCAGAAACCAGCCTATCTTGAACCGTGGAATACGACCTATGCTGCACAATTCGGCGATCCGCGGATCCGCCTGGCTGCACACGGCCTGCTTGCCGCAAGCGGACATAATATGCAGCCCTGGAGAATCGCGCTAAGCGGCAGTGAGCCGATGAGCTTGTACCTCTACGCAGACAGCAGTCGGATGAGCAAGGAGGCTGATCCGCTTGCACGGCAGATGATGATCTCCCAGGGAACCTTCCTGGACTATATCGATGTAGCCGGCCAAAAGCTGGGATATGCGGTTGGCTTAGACCTATTTCCCATGGGTCAATATAATGAGCAGACGCTCGCACAAAGTATGGATACTTACCCCGTTGCAAAACTAACGCTGCGAAAGCGCCCGCCCCAAGACACCCCGTTATATGATGACCTATTTCTCCCCGATACTAACCGGATGGCGTATTCGCCAGTTCCATTAACCAGGCAACAGATTGAACAGCTGGAAGCTGTCAGTGATGACAGCGGCGTGTCCATCCGCATTGTTCAGGACAAGGCTAACCTGGATAAGCTGGGCCATTATGCCATGCAGGGGGCTGCCATCGAGGCAGCGGCAGCATCTGTAGCCAAAGAATCCGAGGACATCTTCCGTGCGAATGAGCGCGAGAAAAATCAATACCGTTACGGGTTCTCCGTAGAGGGCCAAGGCACTACCGGCTTCATGAAACATATCATGCAGGGACTCGTCACCCTCTTCCCGTCCATGAACAGCGGAAAAGCTGCGGAGGACCGGCTGATCCAGTCTGTTCAGACAGCGGTGGACAGCACGCCGGCCTATGCCCTAATCCTAACCAAAGACAACAGCCGTGACAGTCAGGTACGAAGCGGAATCGTATACAGCCGGCTGATTCTGGAGGCACATCAGCTGGGGCTGGCCATGCAGCCGCTCAGCCAGGTACTGGAGGAATATCTGCAGATGCAGGAGCCTTACCGGGCCATTCACCGGGAATACGCCCCAGGTGGCGGTACAATCCAGATGCTGGTGCGCTTGGGCCAGCCTATTAAAGAGGCTCCGCTCAGCATGCGCCGTGAGGTAACGGAGCTGCTTATCCCCGCTGATGCCAAGTAAGAACCGGTAACATTTTGAATTAGCTTACGGAACCGAGGATGTGGTTCCGGCTTCTGGACCGCGCGGAGCGAAATCAGAGGGATTTTTACCTCTGATTCCTGCTTCTGGGGCGCGCGGGGCAAAATACAGAGGGATTTTTACCTCTGATTCCTGCTTCTGGGGCGCGCGGGGCGAAATCAGAGGGATTTTTACCTCTGATTCCGGCTTCTGGGGCGCGCAGGGCGAAATCAGAGGGATTTTTACCTCTGTTTCCGTCTCCTGGACCGCGCGGGACTTCCGCTAAACCGCTTCTTCCCGCAGATCATGCTCCATGAAGAGGATGTCGCGCTTCATTTCCTTCATGCCCTGTCTGGAGATTCGTCCGGTCTCGAACATGGCCTGAAGGTTGTCCCGCTCCAGCTGAATTCCGGCCCGGGCCAGCTCCTGCAATGACAGATCGTAATCCTCGCGGGTGCCAGTACCTGATTGATTTCTGTTCAGACGAAGCAACATCCGTTCATATTGCAGAATGAATGCACTGACCGTTTCCATCTCAGGCTTTCCCTCCGCAAGGAGCGCGTTTAGCTGTTTGAGTACATAAGAAATGTTTTGAATTCTGAGTCTGGTCCGTTCGGCTCGTCTTTCGCGGAAGCTTAGGCGGGCCTGCTGCAGGATGCCAACCACATCATCCCATTGCTTAACAGGGAACAACTCTCTTTTATACCGGGCATCCTTCGTACTCATATACAGCATCTGGTTAATTCTTCTCAAATACCGGTAGCCGGTATAAGGATCGACTTCTTTCCGCTCCAGCGCAAGCAGCGTGTTCTCCCGTTCCCATTGCAGGACCGACAGGCCCAGGGCACGCTGCATGTTATCACTTCTGTCGTCCTTCCGGAGCGTGCGGATTCTGGAGGTATACGTATTGATGAGCTGAACGGCAGCCAGCCGGTTCTGGTCTGTGGTCAGATCGTTTAAGCCGGCAACCACATTTCTCAGAATCTCAATTTTGGCCTGTACCTCCTCTTCTTCCTGCGCCGTTGCCGGCTCTTTCCCGAGCAGCAGCGGCAGCAGATAATTGGAGGCCAGCAGTGTCCACAAAATCACGCCGGACGCCAGGAAGATGATGAGATCCCTCGATGGAAAGGCAGTTCCATCATTAAGATAAAACGGCAATGACAACGTACTCGCCAGTGTGATCGTTCCCCGGACGCCCGACAGGCAGAGGATCAGCGCCTTTTTGAATCTGCCCTTCCCCGAGCTGCGTTCTCCGCCGTCCTCCGGGACATCTATTAGAAGTACCCAAATCAGCCGCAGCCCGAGTACGGCTGCTGTCAACAATAGAGTGTACATCACGACTTTGAAATTCCCGATTTCCGGGCTGTTCCAAATCGTCTGAATAATCTCCGGCAGCTGTGTGCCGAGCAGCAGGAAGACCAGGCCGTTCAGTACAAAGATGATAACGGACCAGGTGCTTTTGGAGACAACCCGCAGCTTGGCTACCTCGGGATTCATTTTCTTATAGCTGAAAGAATGGGCAATCCCTGCAGCGACTACGGCAAGAATGCCGTTGACCCCCAGTTCTTCTGCCGCCATAAATATCATAAAGGGTGTCAGAATCTCAATCAGCATATGGAGTGTAACGTTCTCCATGCCGAGTCTGCGCAGCCATTTTACCACTCCATATTTCACCAGTGTGAGCAGAAGACCCAGGGCCACCCCGCCAAGTGAGATGGAAATAAAGCTGAGCCCGGCGGACTTGAAGGAGAACATTCCGGTAACCATAGCGGCTGCGGCAAATTGAAAGGATACCAGACCCGATGCATCATTAATCAAAGATTCTCCTTCGAGGATCTGCATCGTCCGGTGAGGGATTTTGACCTTCTGCTCCAGCGCACCCACGGCCACAGCATCCGTAGGCGCCAGGGCTGCCGCCAGCGCAAAGGACGCCGCCAGCGGGATCACCGGAAGCAGAGCGTGTACAAAATACCCCACAGCACCGACCGTTAGGAACACGAGACCCAACGCCAGCAAAAGAATGGGCTTCTTCAGCTTCCAAAGCGCCTCTTTATCCGCGTGCCTTCCGTCATTGAACAGCAGCGGTGCAATGAACAGCAGCAGAAACAGCTCCGGGTTTAATATCACTTCATAATGCAGGGGCAGCCAGGTGATCGCCATTCCGAGCGCGATTTGGATAATCGGCACAGAGACCGACGGAATAAACCGGTTCACCAGATTGGATACCGCCAGCGCTGCCAGCATGAGTAAAATATATTCAAACAATTCCAAAGGTTGATTACCTCCATCTCTGTAGTCGGACATCATGTAGTGTAATCTATGAATTCAAACGGAATGTAAATACGCCACATCCTTATTTTTTATCGGGAATCACTAAATTCTTCATTAACTTACTTGATTCTAAACTCCTTGATTTTTAAATACAGAGATGGTATAAATTGCTGAAAGATTACATCAACCGAGGAGTTTACAACGATGAATAAACCTGTTCGTTTTGGGATTATCGGTAGCGGCTGGAGGGCAAATTGTTATATAACGCTGGCTCCAAAACATCCGCAGCAATTTCAGGTCACCGGCTTATGGATTCGCAACCCTTCCAAATACCAGAATCTAATCGACAAATGGAAGCTGCCTGTCTACAGTTCAATCGAAAGTCTTGCTGCTGACAGCGACTTTGTGGTCTTGGCGGTATCTAAGGACGCTGCTGTCTCTTTACTATTAGAATTGAATGCCTTAAAAATACCGGTGCTAGCCGAAACTCCAACTGCTGCAACGCTTCCCGATTATGAGAGACTCCTCCCCATAGCCGGTTCCACCTCTATCCAGGTTGCAGAGCAGTATCCGCTTCATCCTCACCATCAGGCCAGAGCAGCATTGATTCAAGCCGGATTTCTCGGACAGGTATGCCATGTTCAAGCCTCTGTGGCGCATGGTTACCATGGTATCAGCCTGATCCGCAAATGGCTCTCCGTCTCTGAAGTATCATGTGAAATCACAGCCCGCCGGCTCGAGGTTCTCATCATGGACTTTTCATACAGAGGCAAAGAGGCCGAAGATACCTTGAAGATGGAGCAGCAGGATATCGCCATTATGGTTTTCCCGTCCGGCAAAAGCGCCGTGCTGGATTTTACACGCTCACAATATTTTTCTCCGCTCCGCACTAACCGGGTCCTCATCCGCGGTTCACATGGTGAAATCCGTGATAATGATATTGTCCGACGTCTGGGTACCGATGAAACAGAATACCTCCAACTGAAACGGATACAAGGAGGACAGGAGGGAAGTTTGGAAAGTCTCGCACTCTATGAATTGCGGGCAGGCCAGCAGTGTCTGTTCCGGAATCCCTTTCATCCTTCCCCTTTGTCCGATGAAGAGATTGCCATGGCTCAATCCTTGTTAAATATGGCGGACTACCTGCAGACGGGAATCTCATCCTACTCCTTATCTGATGCATTAAAGGATGTAAGGGTATCACTGGCGATAGAAGAGGCCATCACTCTCGGGCGTACTGTAACCTTGCAATAAAATAATCCCAGGATGCCTTACTCCTACCACGGCAGCGTATTTCCGGCATAATCGGTTAGCGTAAGCTCCAGCCCCTCTTCATCCTGCTTCAGGCGGTTCTCAATCCGTTGCAGAATATATGCGGCCGATTCATCAGGAGTGAGACTCCCTGCCTCGTCCAGCTTCCCCTGCATATAAGTCTGCACATGCCCCGGATGAATGACCATCACCTTACCGCCCTGCCCCGAGATCCCATTGTGGATCAGCTGAGACTGCATATTGAGCGCTGCCTTGGACATACAATAGGCGTACCAGCTGGTACGCCGGCAGGCTCCGATGCTCCCGGCCTCTGAGGAAATATTAACGATTAGCCTGCTCTCGCTGCGCAGAAGCGGTTCAATGAAGCCATTCGACATCCGTAGCGCTCCCAGCGTATTTACCCGGAATACCTGCTCCATTTCTGCAAAATCCAGCTCTTCCTGCACCGTAGCCTGTATATCCCCCAGAACCGCACCATTGTTAATCAGAATGTCCACCCGGTCCGTAACTGCTGAGACTTCGTCCAGCGCAAGCTTCACACTATCTTCACTGCTTATATCCAGCTGCAGTACCTGCAGCCGCTCTTTATGGCTTGCCTTAAGCTGACCGAGTGCATTATCATTCTCTTGTTGAAACTGCCCGGCAAACACATGATAACCCTGATCCAGCAGCTGCTTAACCAGACTGAGTCCTACACCCCTGTCTGCGCCGGTTACCACAACCCATTTCTTTTGCATCGTTCCGCCTCCTGCTGATTCGATAAGTACACTTGCGGGATAACCCTCACTAAGGAGATGATACCACTGAAACCCGTCATACAGCTGCTGCATTTTGGCTATCATCAGGCGATGAGCTGTATTTTTCCTGTTGCAATCTTTGGAACCCTGGCGCTTTCCGGCATGGTTGAGATCCCTTTCATCTACCGTTATGATGCTGTGCTGATTATACTCCTAACTGTGCAGTATCTGATGTACCGCAGCGGACTCGAAACTTGGGATGAAATCAAAGTAATCTGTGTATTCCATTTGATTGGCCTGCTTCTGGAAATCTATAAGGTCAGTATGGGATCCTGGTCCTACCCTGAGCCCGGGCTTACAAAGATATTTGGTGTCCCGCTCTATAGCGGATTCATGTATGCGAGTGTTGCAAGCTTTATGTGCCAGATCTGGCGCAGGCTGAAGATGGACATGACCGGCTGGCCGGGGCTTGCATCTGCGTGGATACTTGGAGGCGCCATCTATCTGAACTTCTTCACCCATCATTTTCTTCCAGATTTCCGCTGGCTGCTGACCGCCCTTGTGTTCGTTGTCTTTTGGAGAACCTGGATCATTTACCGGGTACGCTCCGTAACCTACCGGATGCCGTTATCACTGGCTTTTATCATCGTCGGATTTTTTATCTGGCTGGCCGAGAATATTGCTACCTTTTTTAATGCCTGGAAATATCCTGACCAGCAGCAGGCCTGGCACCTCGTCAGCTACGGCAAGATCAGCTCGTGGTTCCTGCTTGTCATTATTAGCGTCATTATTGTAGCCCAGTTAAAACATGTTAAAGCGGGGATGGGGAAGTCATAATATGAAACCGAAGTTAATATTGATTGAAGGATTACCGGGCTCCGGGAAAACAACAACCGCGAACCTGATCCATGAGCTGCTCACGGAAATGAACCTTAGCGCCCGGCTGTTCTTAGAGGGAAATGCAGACCATCCTGCTGACTATGAGGGGGTCGCCTGCTTTACGGCAGCTGATCTCGCTGAATTATGGAATGACCATAGCAAGTATAAAGAGTTATTGAGTGAGCGGTTGATTACACAAGGTGACCGGCACTTTCTGGAATACCGGAAAATAAAACAGGAATTAGGAACGGATTTCCCGGATGTTCTGCTGGCTGACGTCTCCAGACATGATATTTATGAATTGCCGCTGGAGCAGAACAGGATTCTGATTACAGAGCGTTGGAGAAGATTTGCAGCGGATGCTATACACAGCCCGGACACCTATATCTTTGATTGCTGTTTCATACAAAACCCGGTAACTGTAGGGATGATTAAATATGGCGCAGCAAAAGAAGCCGTTATAAGCTATGTCGAAGAGCTGGCCGCAATAGCCAAGCCGCTTAAGCCGTTGTTGATATACGTAGAGCAGAATGATCTCGATCGTTCATTCAGAAAGGCAGTTCACGAAAGACCCATAGAATGGTCAGAGGGATTTATAGATTATTATACAAACCAGGGATATGGAGCGCAGCAGGGGTATCACGGGTTAGAAGGAGCTTTGCAGGTGCTGAAGGCCCGAAAGGAGCTGGAAACAGAAATATTCAGCGACCTGCCCATAGCCAAACACAGAGTCGATAACTCCGCATATGATCTGAGCGGTTATAAGCAGGCATTAGCAAGGATTCTGGCAGATCATTTCAGAGGACAAAAACAAGGGATTGTTAGGGGGATCAAGTAGATGGATCAGAAATACCCAATTGGCACTTTTCAATTTGATGATGAAATTACTAACAAGGTTACAAGTGTTTGGATAAACGAGATTGAAGATTTACCAGGATTATTACGGGATGCTGTAAAAGACTTAGATAATGCGCAACTAGATACAGATTATCGTTCCGGAGGATGGACGGTACGGCAAGTAATACATCATCTTGCAGATAGCCATATGAATGCTTACATTCGCTTTAAATTGCACTTACAGAAGAAAGTCCTATCATTAAACCCTATGATGAAAAGAAATGGGCTGAATTATCAGATTCTAAGTTGCCCGTTGATACTTCACTTTTACTCCTCGAAACATTGCACAAACGCTGGACTAACCTGTTACGTGATCTAACTCCTACTGATATGGAAAAGACCCTTATTCATCCAGAATCAGGTGAAGTTTCAATAGGTAAAAATATAGGAATCTATGCTTGGCATGGTAAGCATCATCTTGCACATATTACTTCTTTGCGTAACCGTAAGGGCTGGTAAAAATAAAGGGGGCTGTCCCATAAGTAAACATTCTACAAAAGAAACAGCCCATACTGCTTCGAGTGCAGTAAAAAGACAGTAAGGCATCTATTCTCCCGTTATTGGAGAATAGATGCCTTGCGTTTTTGGTGCACCGCGGCTTGTTTTAGTACATTATGGGCAAGCGAAAGCGTACGGCAAGGGCGTAGCCTTCTTCGCTTTGCAGGATGTCCCGTGCCTGCTTCTGGTACCGCTCCAGACTGACAACCACTTCCCGATTTCCTGCTGTCTTCCTACAGCGTTCCTTCAGTGGACAGCCTTCACAGCTTTGGCTTCGGTGATCCGCGGAAAAGCGGTAGCGGTCGCCTTTGTGTCCGGATTTTCACCGCTAAGGAGAATAAATAAAATCTGGACACAACAGCGATTGGAACAACGGTCCGTTCGCGGAGCGTCCATCCAAGTGAAAACGTACATCCGACTCAAACCAATGGGGCGTCCCAAGCAGCCATTTCACGGCTTTTGGAACAGCCCCTTTTCAGTTAATCATCTTGCAGGAGCCTCGTTTGAGCAACACCGCATCATAAACAATATGCTGATGGCTTGACCGTCCGGAAATGAGGTCGAACAGGACACCCACACTGGATAGAGCCATTTCGGTACCCGGCTGGCTGATGGTATCGAGCGAAGGATGATAATATTCAGCCATTTCGATCCCGTCAAAGCCGATGATCGAGATATCATCCGGGATCGACAGACCGGCGGTAAGCACCGCTTTGGCTGCACCGATCGCAATCGTATCCGAAGCGGCGAACATTGCTGTAAGTCCCTTGTTCTTATTCAGCAGTCTCCGCGCGGCATTGAAGCCCGAGCTCGGACTATATTCGCAGTCCTCGACTAGCCCGGCATCGTAAGGCAGGCCATGCTCTTCGAGCGCTTGCTTGTAGCCCAGAAACCGCCGGTTGCCTGTCGTCTCATCCAATAAAGGAGACTTCGCCAGGAATCCGATCCTTGTATGCCCGAGGGAGATCAGATAATTGGTGGCTTTATAGGCTTCCTTCAACTCATTGATAATCACACTGGAAAAGATGGCCGGGTCCACTTCCTGCGTAGAGGTGATAGTCGTCAGCACAAACGGAACCGTCAGCTGCTTGAACTTCTCCTCGGAATGATTGTAGGTTCCGCCCATGAAGATAATCCCGCACAGATTCTTCTCCTTCACCAGCTGGATGGCCGCATTGATCTCATCCGTTCCATCCTCCACCTGCTGGATCAGAAACGGATATCCGCGCAGATTAACCTGCCGTTCAATTTCCTTGATCATATTGGAAAAGAACGGATTGGTGATCCCTTTGACCATCAGTGCTATATTCTTAGACTGTGTTGTTTTCAAATTCCGCGCGTTGGAATTGGGAATGTAATTGTATTCCTTGACTACACTCAGCACTTTTTCCCGCGTGGCTTTGCTAACGAGTCCCTTGTTATTGATTACCCTGGAAACCGTTGAGATGCCCACACCGGAAATCCGCGCGATATCCTTGATATTTACGTCCACTTTACTCCTCCATTTATGGATAAAGGAGCTATATCGGATCATAGCTCCTTTACACCTTTTAACATTCCTTAGTTGACAGGAACAAATTCAGCCAGTTGCTTCTCTACTTCGGCAATGACCTTGTCAATTCCTGCTTTTTTCAGCTGATCGCGGTATTCTGCAACGGCTTCCTTAGGATCTTTGCTGGTTTTGCCCAGCATCAGCTGGATGCCCAGCTGTGAATTTACGTTCGAGATCGAAGCAATTTCCGTAGTCACATTGGATGGATCGAAGCTGAAGCCATTGTAAGGATCATCGATTGCAACTTTATCCCATTCTGCGAACAGGGAGTTACGGACCGGATTTTCGGTATCGCTTGGAATCACGAACTTATCATTGCGGAGCGACCAGGCTGCGAAGCCGCCGCCGTCTGTTTTTTCATTGTAGCCTGCTGGGAACTTCTTAATACCGTTTTCGATCACATACTGCTTGCCTTCAATACCGTATTGAATGAGGTTGTAGTAGCTCTCATCCGTCATGAACTTCTCAATGACCATCAGCGCACGTTCCGGATTAGCCGAATTGGTGCTGATTACCGTCGAGTTGTCTACACCCATCTTACGTTTGATTTTCTTATTCGCTTCTGCGAAGGTGAAGAAATAGGGATCCGACTCCGGCTGTGCCTTCATATCTGCACCATATTGGCCGATCCAGTCCTGGGCATGGGTCAGATAACCTGCAGAATTGGCGGCTCTGAAATTATCCTTGCCGCCCAGAGTAGCAGACAGCACGTCCTTGCTCCAGTAGCCTTTATCCGCCCATTCACGCATCTTCACCGCCCAGTCTTCGAACTCCTGGGTGAAAGCCGGATGGAAGACGGTTTTATAATCCTCGGGACTCTTCGTAACGAGATTCAGCTCATTCAGAGAAATCCCCGGTGCATTCAGCCACATTCCCGTAGTATCGACCAGCATTCTGAACATGTTCTCCGCATCTTCCGCCTTGCCGTTAATCGGCGGGTAGGATTCATTCGCGACCACGTTATCCATATATTTTTCCATATCCGCAATCGAAGTGATTTTGTCCATGCCGTATTTCTTCAGCAGGTCTGAACGGTAGGCATAACCGTAAGGGGTGTATTCACTGTACAAGCTCGGAACACCATATATTTTGCCTTTGTATTTCGTGTTCTGCCAGGCGCTGTCCGGAATTTCCGCCTTCAGCTTCGGCGCAACCTTGTCCAGCATCTCCGTGATATCTACCAGTGCGCCTTCACTAGCCAATGTAAAATAGGAGACCGGTGCTCCCGGAGAAGCGTGCGACATATCAAAGCTTTCGCCGGAAGCGAATAAGAGCGGGTATTTGGTGGCAATATCCGGCCAGTCAATATACTTCACTTCAATGGTAGCGTTGAGATCCGCCTTGAGCTTTTTATTAATCTCGCCGAGGATGGCCTTGTTTTGAACTCCTTCACTGCCCCACAGGTAATACGTCAGCTTGGCTTCTTTGGAAGTATCCACTCCGCCTGTGTTAGCAGAAGTTTCCGGTGCTTTCGTGGCTGCCGCATCATTAGCCGGCTCATTGTTGTTAGAGGAACAGGCTGACAAAACTCCGCTAAGCATGAGGACAGCAATTAAAGAAGACGCAATCTTTTTACCTTTCATTCGGTAAGCCTCCCTTTTCTCTTCTATTTACGAATGTCTTCATTTATAATAAACGCCCCCTGAAGGCAGACGTCCATTAACCCTTTACAGCCCCGATGGTCAGGCCGGTTACGAAATAACGCTGCACAAACGGGTATAGCAGAATGATCGGTCCGGTAGCCAGCACCGCCGTAGCCATCTTGATCGATTGGGTCGGAAGATCGGCGGTATTGATGACCGCTCCCGAATTGATCAGCGCTCCAAGATTCGTCTGGCTGACCATCCGCTGTAAAAAGTATTGAAGCGGATACTTGGCCGGAGTGTCGATGTACAGCATCCCGTTATACCACTCATTCCAGAAGCCGAGCGCCGAGAACAGCCCGATCGTAGCCAGTGACGGAACCGCCAAGGGAATAAAAATCCGCCAATAGATGCGGAAGTCACCGGCACCGTCAATCGTCGCAGATTCGTACAGGGAGTCCGGAATCGCCTTCATGAAATTACGCATCAGGAAAATGGACCAGGCGCCCACCACTCCCGGCAGAATCATCGCGAACAGGCTGTCCTTCAGATGGAGGTGTTTGACCATCAGAATATAGGTGGGAATCAGGCCGCCGCTGAAGAGCGTTGTGAAGTAAATCAGGAATGAAAAGAAATTCCGGTATTTGAAATCCTTGCGGTTGAGCACGAACCCGGCCATCGACATCATAAACAGTCCAAGCACAGTACCCACTACGGTGATAAATATCGTGACCTGGTAAGCATTCACCAGCTGGGTGGAGTTATTCAGCAGCAAGTCGTAGGCTTTGAATGAAATTTCCTTGGGCAGCAGCTTGTAGCCTTCACGGACAATCTCCTGCTCGTTCATGAACGAGGAAGAAATCATCAGCGCAAAAGGAAACAGGCAGAACAGCGCGAATATTGCGACGCAGAGATAGCTGATCACTTTAATGAAGGTACTGCCGGAGTCCTGTTTGATCGTATTCTTTTCCATCATCATCACCCCTGTTTCGATCTAAAATAGTGCGCTGTCCGGTTCGACCTTGCGAACGATAAAGTTAACCACCAATACCAGAATCAGACCGAATAAGGATTGATAGAAGCCTACCGCCGCTCCCATGGAGAAGTTGAACTGTCCCACCAGTGAACGGAAGACGTACGTATCAATGATATCCGTCTGCGGATACAGTACGGAGTTGGTGCCGATCAGATTATAGAACAGGTCGAAGGAGCCTTTGAGAATACCGCCCATCCCGAACAGCAGCAGCAGAATAAAGGTTGGCTTCAGAATCGGCAGGGTCATATAGCGGATCCGCTGCCAGGTTGTAGCTCCATCCATATAGGCCGCCTCATACAGATCATGATTGATTCCAGTGATGGTGGCGAGATAGACAATCATGCCGTAGCCGGTACTGGCCCAAATCTTGAAGGCGACGATAATATACTTCCAGATGCCCGGATCAGAATAGAATTCGTACCGGTCGAGCCCGGTGTTGACCAGCAGGGTATTGATAAAACCGGAGTTGAAGTTGAAGATATTGTAGGCAAACACGCCGACAATAACCATGGAAATGAAGTTCGGCAGGAGAATAACGGACTGGGAGACCTTCTTAAACCATTTGCCCGAGATTTCAGACAGCATAATCGCAAATACGATTTGAATGATATTGCCCAGCGCCAGAAAGACGAGATTGTAGAGCAGCGTATTTTTCGTAATATTCCATAGATCACCGTTCTGCACAAGGAATTCGAAATTCTTCAGGCCGATGAAATGGCTTCCGAAAATACCTTTGTTGAGATTGTAGTCCACAAATGCGACATAAGCGCCGGGCATTACCGCATAGTGGAAAATGACGAAATACAGGATTACAGGCAGCAGCATGAGAAACAGGACTTTGTTTTTTATGATTTCCCTGACAATATTCCCACCCGTATGCATAAGTCTTGCCAATGAGCCCACCTCCAATTTGAACGGTAATGAACGTATTGAACGGTATAGAAACGTTTCCATCATTTCTTTGGAACTCCCCTTGCGAAGAGCATACTCCTGAAATGTATGCGCTGTCAATTGAAATTATTTTTTAATTTTTAAGTACTAATGCCCTAGTTTTAGGGGTGAATTTTCTGAAACAGCGATAATTCCATAGAGGATTGACATTTTTTGCTTTGGATACTAATATCGAGGTGTATCTAACATGGAAACGTTTCTATCCCTTTTTTTGTGAAAAGATCACCCCTATATACCGTCCTGGTGCTACGGGTATTACCAGGGATATCTTGCTTGCATTAAAGGACGGAGAACTGCACATCTACTTAACCCAATAACTTTCCGTGCGCTGTGGAAGAAGGAGTTAACCATGACGAAACCCTTTATCCAAGATCTTGTAAATGATATGACGCTGGACGAAAAACTGGCCCAGCTCACCCAGCTGGGTCCTCACTATTGGGGTCTGGACGATACTGTGGATTTAACGGGTCCGTTCAAGGAGCTGAACATAGAGCCGCATATAATTCATAGCATCGGCAGCGTATTAAACGGCATTGGTGCCAGGAATGTAATAGAGCTGCAGACCCGGCATCTGCAGAACAGCCGCCAGCGGATCCCCCTGCTCTTCATGGCGGATGTGATCCACGGCTACCGGACCATCCTGCCAATCCCGCTGGCGATGGGCGCAAGCTTTGATCTGGCAGCCTGTGAACGGTTTGCCGCTATTGCGGCCAAGGAAAGCGCTGCTGCCGGGATTCATGTTACGTTCTCCCCGATGACCGATCTTGTGCGCGATCCGCGCTGGGGGCGTGTAATGGAAACCTCCGGCGAGGACCCTTACCTGAACGCCCTGGTTACGGCAAGTATGGTCCGCGGCTACCAGGGCAATGACCTTAGGGATAAAGGCCGCATCGCCGCCTGTGTGAAGCATTTCGCCGCCTATGGTGCACCCGAGGGCGGGCGCGAATACAATACGGTCGATCTGTCCTCCGGCGTATTGCGCGACTTCTATCTGCCTGCTTATAAAGCAGCCGTTGATGCCGGGGTTGCGATGGTAATGGCTGCCTTCAATACCGTAGACCGCATCCCGGCAAGCGGGAATAAGCAGCTGCTCCGCGGTATCCTGCGGGAGGAATGGGGCTTCGGCGGTGTGACAATCGCTGACTTCAATTCCGTTAATGAGCTGATCCCCCATGGCGCGGCGCACGATGGCGGGGAAGCAGCAGAGCTAAGTCTCGCTGCCGGACTTGATATAGAGATGATGTCCACCCACTATCTTGCCCATGGTGCGGAGCTTGTGGAGCAAGGCCGGCTGGACGCCGCCCTGATCGATGAGGCGGTCATCCGGGTGCTGGAGCTTAAGGATGCGCTGGGCCTGTTCGACAATCCGTTCAAGGATGCCGATCCGCAAGCGGATGAAGCGGCTGAACCCAGCGGGGAGCACCGTCAGGCTGCCCGGGAACTGGCGGCTGGCTGTGTTGTACTGCTGAAAAATGACGATGAGGTGCTGCCGCTTAAACGGGGGATGAAGATCGGCCTGGCCGGCCCCTTTGCGGCCTCTGTCAATGTGCTGGGCGGCTGGTCCGGGACCGGACAGGATTCCGCTGTATCGTTATATTCAGGCCTTGCGCAAAAAAACGCTGCCGGAGATATTCTTACGGGTATGACCGGTGAGCTGGGCAGTATGCTGGAGGGAATCTTTGATGTGGCAGATGAAACAGAGGAAGCGTATAGCCGGCTGAAAGATTGCGATGTCATTCTGGTTGCTGTAGGCGAGAACCAGCACGATACCGGAGAAGGCGGCAGCAAGTCCTGCCTCCGGCTGTCCCCCAATCAGGAGAAGCTGATCTGGCGGCTGAAGGATACCGGCAAACCGGTGGTCACTATTGTATTCAGCGGACGTCCGCTGGAGCTGAAGCCTGTTCTTGAAGCCAGTGACGCCCTGGTGCAGGCCTGGTTCCTCGGGATAGAATCCGGGAATGCCCTCGCGGATGTACTGTTCGGGGATTATAACCCGTCCGGACGCCTGTCGATGAGCTTTCCCTATACGGTGGGTCAGATTCCGGTGTATTATAACGCCTATCAGACCGGGCGCCCCTATGATCCCGAGTATCCCCAGGTCCGTTATGTTACCCGCTATCTGGACTGTCCCAATGACCCGCTGTTCTGCTTCGGCTATGGGCTAAGCTATTCAAGTTTTGCTTACAGCAGCTTTACAGTTAAACGGGTGGATGACGAAGATCACCTGATTGCCTCCGTCGAGGTAGAGAATACTTCAAACATCGCCGGTAAAGAAACCGTCCAGCTCTATATCCGTGATGTCAGCGCAAGTGTGGTGCGTCCGGTCAAAGAGCTGAAGGGCTTCCGCCAGCTGCTGCTTGCCCCACATGAGAAACAGGCGGTCTCCTTCGAGATCACCAGGGACATGCTGATGTTCTACGGCAAGGACGACCAGCTGATCTTCGAGCCCGGGGAATTTGACATTATGATTGGCCGGAATTCCGGAGACTGCAGCACTGAACGGATCTGGATCGGCTGATCTCACTATCGCTGTATAACTGAAAGCGCCACACCCTTACACCCGTATGGTGAAATAGGCGGTTGGCGTTTTTCAGTGAACCTGAGAGGAGAATGTAAGGATGAGCGGCAATTTATCGTTCCGGCAAGACGGAACCTTTACCATTGTGCAATTTACCGATCTTCACTGGATGGACGGAAGAGCCGAGGACCAGCGTACCCGGGAGCTGATGGAACGCGTGCTCGAAGCGGAGCATCCGGATCTGGTTGTATTCACGGGAGATCTCATTTATACCGGACCCGTGTCTCCGGGAGACCAGGAATGTACCCAGCCTGAACAAGCCTTCCGGGAGGCTGTAGCCGTGGTGGAGAACGCCGGATTTCCCTGGGCCTTTGTATTCGGCAACCACGATACCGAGAAGGGGATCACCCGGCGGGAGCTGATGCAGATTGCCCTCGAACATCCCCACACCCTAGCGGAACCCGGTCCCGAAGAGATTGCCGGAACCGGCAATTACAGTCTTGAAATCGCAGGTCCGGACGGCCGGGCCGCCGCACTGCTATATTTCCTGGACACCGGCAGCTATTCCGAAGTGGAGCATGTTCCGGGCTATAACTGGGTTCAGCGGGATCAGATCAGCTGGCTGACTGGAGAATCCGCGCGGCTGAACCCGCAGGCAGGCGCGGCAAAGCTGCCGGCACTGGCCTTCTTTCACATCCCGCTCCCTGAGTACCAGGAAATGTGGGACACTCAAATTTGCCGCGGACAAAAATTCGAGCGTGTCTGCTCGCCGGTGATCAATTCCGGATTATTTGCGGCCTTGCTGGAAATGGAGGATGTGCGGGGGACCTTTTGCGGACATGACCACGTCAACGACTATACCGGCAGCCTGCATGGCATCCGCCTCTGCTACGGAAGGGCTACCGGCTACAACACTTATGGCAGAGAAGGCTTCATGCGCGGCGCCCGGGTTATCCGGATGACGCTCGGCAGCCAGGACTTTGACACCTGGCTTCGGTTGGAGGACGGTTCTGTTATTATGGAGCAGCCTGTTCATGAGCCTGAATAATTGATGAGCATTCAGGCTGCCGGGTAATTTCCCGGCAGCCTTTTGGGTTTCTTGTATACAATTGCCCGGGCAATTATTCGCTGTTTATCCCGGCTATATGTGAGGGCATTCCTGGTCCATGTTAATGATAATTCCCCTGTCTCCAGTGCTGTTGTTTGCTTGCTGTTCATCCTGTATCCTCCCTATTCCCAGTAGAATGGTCCGGCTTCCTTGACCCGGGCTAAGGCTTCCACGTAGAAAAAATCTCCGTAAATCAGCGGAACATCAATATTCCGGTTCTCAGGATAGTTACTCGTGCCGTGCAGCAGCAGTCCTTCCTCGTTCGCATTCCCCCATGTACCGTAATTCCGGTAGAGGGACTCCAGGATCTTCATCGCCCCATTCCGGTATACATTAGAGTCTGAAGCATTCACCTGACCGGCCAGCAGCAGCAGCCCGCTCGCTGCGCAGGCTCCGGCCGAGGTATCACGGAGATCACCGGTTGCCCCGGATGTGCGGAAGTCCCAATGCGGAACATGATCCTCCGGCAGGCGGGTCAGGAAGAAATTCGCCACCTGCTGTGCTGCATGCAGGTAGTCCTGCTTGCCGGAATGGTGATAGGCCAGCGCCAATCCGTAGATGGCCCAGGCGGTGCCGCGCGACCAGGCCGACTCCGGCGCATAGCCTTGCCCGCCGAGCTTCTCCGTAACTTCACCCGTCTCCGGGTTGAAGCTGACGATATGATAAACCGAACCGTCGGGCCGGATGAAATGCTCCAGCACCGTATCCATATGCGCCTCGGCGATATGGCGGTAGCGGGGATCCCCGGTCACCCGGGAAGCCCAAAAGAGCAGGCTCGTATTCATACAGCAGTCGATAATCGCGATCCCGCTGTTATCCTCGCCTTCCCGCCACGGATTCCAGGCGCGGATATAGCGGCCCTTCAGATTGAAGCGGGCTGCCAGATAATTCGCGGCCTTAAGTGCCCTGATCCGCGAGGCTTCATTACCCGTTAGCTTGAAGTTCGCTACACTGGTCAGCAGCCACATGAAGCCCAAATCATGATCCAGCTTGACATAGCCGTCAAGCACCTCATCGAGCCGCTGCTCACACTCTTCGGCAATTGCCTTCAGACTCTCGTCCCCGCTCTCCGCGTACAACTGCCAGAGCATGCCCGGCCAGAAGCCGGCTGTCCACCAGTTCGGACCTTCAAGCACATATTGGCCTCCCTGGCTGGCATGAGGAAATCCGGCGCCGATTCTCCGGCTGTTGCTTCTGGTCTTCTCCAGCGCCTTGCTCCAGGCTTCATCGATCCATGTTTGCTTTGCCGTCATTTCCATCTTCGAGCTCCCGCCTTTATTTTGAATTTACACGCTTCCTTTATAGAAACTGAAAAGTAAAGGCAAATCTGCCCCCGCTGCCGGGCCGGACCGCATGAAAGTCCAGGCTGTGCCAGACCTGCTCCCGCCCAAAATGATCCCGGTATCTATGCGCTGCGATTTCCGGTTCTACTGCCACGGGATCGTAAGATACTTCGACTCCGCCGCCCGCCCCTGGCAACAGCACGACACCGGACCGGAGAAGCAGCGGCTTGCGCCATGTGACAAACCGCTCGGTCCAGCTTCCCGGAACACCTTCATACCGGTATTCATCCAGCAGCTCCAGACGGGGCAGCTTCTCTTTGTGCCAGACGAAGGACCGGGTAAGTGACAGCAGGGCTTCAACCTCATAGGCCCGCGTCACGTCCAGCGACAGTTCATCCGTGTCCCCCGTGGATGCATGGAGCACCACGGAGCTGAATTGCTGTCCTTGAGATTGATTCCGCCCGTCAATAACCGGTACCGAATGGCCCTGCGATCCGTTGCAATCATACTGATAGCGGCCGGCGCCGAAGTAATCCGCCGTATATTCCCCGCTGCCGAGATCAGCTGTGAAGACCTCGCCCCGCCCGGTCAAGATGAACTGTCCCAAGTCATTATGGTTATGCGGCTCCGCATTGTGGCCGCCCTTGGCCGCGAATCCGAATGTGCCCGCTTCCGAGACATACCGCGAAATCAGCCATGCAGCATCGGGAAGATAGCAGCTCGAGGCATTCCAGGCGCTCTTCCCGCTGCCTGGCCTAGTCCAGAGCAGATTACGGAGCGCCGGAGCAAACCGGCTGCAGTGATCTTCGGTGTACGGCGCACGGAGTACTGACGGCGGACGCTCGACCTCCCCCGGATAAACTTCCGCCAGATAATGGGACAAGCCCATATGCACCGACATCTGCGGCAGAGAATCCGAGAAATTAGCGACAAGGGCACCATCGATGAAGCATTGCTGCTGAAACCGGGCGGCCTTGCGCACCTTCTCGTTGTGGAACCTATCCAGCTTCCCCCCGCTGCGGGAGCGGAGCAGGTCACTGTAATAAGTGAAATAGCCAAAGCCGTAATTCCAGTAGCCAAGCCCCTCAAGGCATGCCCCGTCTTCTCCGAAGCCTTCCAGATAATAGCGCATGCTGCTCTCTGTCCTGAACAAAATTTCCGTCAGGAGCCCGGGATCGTGCATCGACAGCAGCGCAGCTGCCCCGATCGAGCCTGCACAGACAGCCGCCCAGTTATGCCGGGCAGTCTCCCATTCATAAGGCCCCTGAGTAAGGAAAGGCCGGAACAGTCTGAGCTCCACTTCTTGCTGTATCCGTAAGCGGAGCGCCGCGGGGAGCCTTTCCCCCAGCAGCAGCGATATCTCGCTCAGCGTAAAGCCGGTCTCGGAAGAAAACAGATCTATATAGCGGTCGATATCTTCCGCCTGATGCTCCCGGGGGAGATGCGCAGGCAGGCACCAGGTGTACTCCCCGCATACCGCCCGGATGATATCCTCCAGCTGCTCCAAATGACGCGGATTCTCCGGCTCCAGCAGTGCCAGAAACACATAGGTGTTGAGCCGTCTTCTCCGTTCGAAGTAGACCTTCTCATACGGAAGTCTCGAACCCGTCCATGCGAACATAGCAAACAGCCCTGATGTCAGCTCCGGTACCGCCTGCCTGTCCAGCTTCTGCCCCTCCGCACGGATTTCTGCAATCTCCTGCGCTAAATGTGCTGACGCTGCTGCCTGTTTCCACCAAGCCTCCGCATCTCCCTCCGGAAAATACAGGCTTAAGGATACCGGCTTCAGCTCCTTCACTGTTTCGAAAAGCTCCTGCTTATTCATGCATTCTTCCTCCTGTCACGTGGGGATTATCGCTTTCACTTGCCCAAAGCACTATCACGCATCACATTCTCACCGGCGGCAATTCTTTGCGAGGTCCATTTCATGTTTTCCCCCGCCCAGAAGGGATCGGAAGGAAGCAGGCCAAGCGGCAGAAATACGGACGCACATAAGTAGAGGCTGCCTGTATTGATATAGCTCTCCGCAAGCTCCGGCTGGTAGCCGTATACCCCCGGGCGCAGCCATCCGTCCGCATCGAAATTGCCGGGAAACTCCATAATCCGGGCGATCACTGCGGTCAGGGCACAGCGCACCTGCTGGGGCGGAAGCGCTTCCTCAAGGAAATGCTGAAGTGCCGCCTGCGAGAGCAGCTGAAATGCTCCAAAACGGTAGACAATGGAGCGGCCGTTGAACGGATACGTTCCATCCGGTGCGATCATACGCTCCAGCACGGTTGCGTATCTCCGTGCCCGCTCCACGATCACCGGCTCCCATTCAGCGTATTGCCCCGATTCGTGTTCAAAGAGTGCTACCACATCGACCAGCATCGGCTGAATGACAAAGCTGTTGTAATAATCCCAGTGAAACTCCTTGCCGTCCCCGTATACGCCATCCCCCTTATACCAGTCCATGAACATATGGAGGGCATACCCCACGCGCATCCGGTCATATTCGGGATCACCGAGGATGTACAGTGCGGCTTCGACCATGGCGCTGAACAGCAGCCAGTTGCTGCCGCTCGGCGCGGTACGCCGCGTCTGCTTCATAGCGGCGATTACATTGCCTCTGACCCGCTCACTAAGCCGCCCGGCCAGCTGCTTCGTTGCGCGCACCAGCGCATGGGCCAGAAAGGCCGCATCGACCAGCGGCTGTCCTTCGGTCCGGAAATCCATGTAATCCGGTGAATCCGGATCAGTACCCGCATCGATGGCTTCCAGCATCAGCCCGGCATAACGGGCTCTAAGCTGCTCCTCTTCCCCCTCCAGCCCTTCCAGCTCCAGCCAAGGGGCCATTCCACAGGCCAGTCTGGCGAAGGCTTCGAGCTGGGCAAAGCTGCTCCGGTCACTGTGAAATGCTGTAGGAAGCTGTTTTTTTAGTTCCCTCCGGCTAAGTGCCTCCAGTACCGGATGTCCAATCCGCAGCATCGTATCCAGCCAGTATTTACGCTGTTCCGTATCATTCATTTATCATTTCGCTCCTTCAATTGCGCAATCTTCTACTATAGTTTACTGTTGTATTAATGCAATGTCTTTGCGATTAATGATGATTTATTGCGTTTCTTGCGATTAATCTGAAGGGTGGCCTCTCGTATGAAACATGCTGAGTATAATCAGGTGTTCGACGGCGATATTCTGGCGGGGATCGGCAACTCTCCGATCTCTCCCACTAGGGATTTCCATATTCATGACCATTACGAAATCTTCCTGTTCCTGGGTGGCAAAGTGAACGGATTTGTGGATCAATATAGCTATCCTCTGCAACGGGGTGATGTACTTCTGTTCAACAATCACGAGATTCATAAGATCATCAATTTGTCTACCGGGCCCTATGAACGGTTAACGATTCATTTTAAAGCGCCGCTCGTGTATCCCTTCTGTACGGCAAGCACGAATCTGCTGGCCTGCTTCCAGAACCGCCAGCCCGGAGAGCATAATCTAGCACATATGGATGAACCGAAGCTTACAGAATATATGGACCTGTCCTTGCGTCTGATCGACCTGCTGGAACATCCGAAATACGGCAGCGAGGTGCTGGCACTGACTTATCTGATTCAGCTTCTGGTACTCGTGGGTGAGCTGTACAGCCATAACCGTTCTGCCATTCCGAGCCTAATATCATCACACATCCAGTCC
This sequence comes from Paenibacillus tianjinensis, assembly GCF_017086365.1. Lineage (NCBI taxonomy): Bacteria > Bacillati > Bacillota > Bacilli > Caryophanales > Paenibacillaceae > Paenibacillus > Paenibacillus tianjinensis. The sequence continues at coordinate 4,561,285 of NZ_CP070969.1, forward strand.
GCCATGAGCTATATCGATAACCATCTGCAGCTGAATCTGTCCCTGGAGCAGATTGCCGCGGAACTGGGTATCGATAAATATTATCTCAGCCATATGTTCAAGCAGCAGACAGGCGGAACGATCTACCGATACGTCCTGCTCAAAAAGATCGCTTTAGCCAAACAGCTCTTAACTGCCGGAACCTCCGTATCCGATACATGCTACCAGACCGGCTTCAATGATTATGCCAATTTCATCCGCACCTTCAAGAACATCACCGGCGTCCCGCCCGGTAAATACGGTAAGCAAACGGAGAAGCAAGACGGAATATAACCGCCCCTGACAGAAAAACCCGGCAGGCTGCTCACATCACAATCTGCCAGGTTCAATACAGCCGGCCACAATCCTCCTGGAGGCAGGTTCTCTGCCTGAGCGCAGCCTTCAGAGAGAAGCCGCTCCTGAGCTCTGGCGCCTCCTGCATTGTGCTTCAAATCACCCAGGCCCTTCCGGAAAATGCCGTATAGTTAGGGAGATAAGTTCCTGTTCTGCCCTATAATTTTCCTGGTAGGAGGTTAATGATTCAATGAGGAAATATATCCCTAACCAGCACGGCGCCTGGGCCATGCTCATCCTTCCCTTTCTGTTCGGTGTAGCAGCTTCTGGGAGGCAATGGATACATATTCCGCTGTTTGCCTGCTGGCTTCTGATTTATTTGTTCAGCTTTCCTTTGCTGCAGGGGGTCAAGAGCGGAAAATTCAAGCGTTATGAAAAGCCTTTGAAGGTATATGGAACTCTGCTGGTGCCATTAGTCATCTACCTGGTAATCACTGAACCGGTACTGTTATGGTTTGTTCTGCCGCTCCTGCCTTTGTTCGCTGTGAATCTCTATTATGCCAAAAGCAAAAATGAACGCGCCTTACTCAATGACATCTCAGCCATAGTGGCATTTTGCCTGATCATTTATCCGGTCTTCTACGTCGGTCAGGGTGAAAGCTGGCGGACAGCAACAGAGCTTTTCCTGCTGGCCGTACTGTATTTCGTCGGAACCGCCTTCTATGTCAAAACCGTCATTCGTGAACGCAACAATATCACCTTCTATTACGGATCTGTGGGTTATCATCTGCTGTTTGCAGCAGCCGGGCTATTCCTCTTCCCGTCATTGGTTGTCCCATTGCTAATTCTGCTGATACGGGCAGCCGTTGTACCCAAGACTGGGATCTCAGCCAAGCATACCGGAATGATCGAAATCGGCTTTTCCCTCATGTTATATGTGTCTGTGCTTGTGTTGTACTTCAATTGATTTTGGAGGTTACGAAATGGCAGAACCCTTTGAAAAGACTCTCATCCAATTAGTTGAGTGCGAGCTGTCTCCGGAAGAATGGCAGGCCTGGTGGGAGGACAACGAGGCTCAATTGGAGCAGCACTTATCCCGGGGCATTTTTCTCAAACTTAAGCCTATCAAGCATGGTTTTCGATGGGTACCCGTCCTTACCAGCCAAAAGGGAGCCATCGAATATCTTTCGGACAGAAACATTCCATTTAGAAGTTCAGATCTGTACCAGCAACACTATGAAACCGAACTTGCCGCCTTCTGCCTAGCTCAAAAGGAGCAGGATAAAACTCAGCTTGAACAGCTCCGGAAAAAGATGCCGGAACTCTTCCGGAACTATCCGAAGTTTGCGGCTTCACTTAAAAATGTTTACAGCAGTTCGGATGTTATTGATGGCGGAGCAGCTGTATATAAAATTGAACAAGTGGAAGCATCCCTCGGTTGTCAACTGCCGGGCGATGTAAAAATGCATTTTGAAATCACTGAGAATATTTCCATTGAAGGCATACATTTAGAATTGGAAGCACTGCGAAGAATAAATATTCAAGAGAAGCCCTATATCGTTCTGGGTGAATTTTGGAAAGAAGCAGACGGGGATTTATTGCTCATCAAGCCTGAACCAGCAGAGATCTGTACGGTCTACTATTACGCTCACGGGATTAACTCGGTAAAAAAGCTCTGCTCCGGGATCAAGCCGTTAATTGAAAACAAGTTTTCTTATTATAACCGTCAATAAATCGTTAATCGCCTGCAATGAAACAAGGAAGCTCTTCTACCGGTAACCCGGTTAGGGGAGCTTCCTTATTCTTGCGTTAATTCTATTCTACGATCATATCCTGATTGCTGGCCCCCGGGGGGACGATAGGATATACATTTTTCTCCTCGGTAATATCAAACTCCATTACGACAAGGCCGTCCGTGTGCAGCGCGAGCCCGATGATCTGCTCTGCTTCAGCAAGCGTATGGGCCCGGAACCCGTGAGCGCCAAAGGACTTGGCCAAGGCGACAAAATCCGGCGAGCTGATCCGTACCGAGGAATACCGCCGGCCCAGGAACAGCTGCTGCCACTGTCTTACCATACCCAGATACCCGTTCTTAAATATTGCGACCTTAACATTGAGCCCATGATCCACAGCCGTCATGATCTCCTGCATATTCATCTGGAAGCTGCCGTCACCCGTGATACAAATGATATGGCGGTCAGGAAAAGCAACGGCAGCGCCGATCGCAGCAGGCAAACCGTATCCCATGGTGCCAAGCCCCCCGGAGGTCAGAAAGGACCGGGCTTCCGAGAATTCATAATGCGTTGCGGTCCAAATCTGATGCTGGCCGACATCCGTAGCTATAATGGCATCGCCTGCTGTAGCCTTTTGAAGGCACCGGATAACTTCCTGGGGGGTCAGCTTAACCTCCAGTTCCCGTCTTGATTTTGCAGAGCGGCGGGTCCAGGTTCCGATCTGCTGTTCCCAAGCGGAGTGATCCGCTGCTGTATGTACGTTTTCCAGGAGTCCTGCGAGCAGTTCAGCGCATGAGCCTGTGATCGCTAAGTCTATGGGGATGTTCTTGTTCAGTTCCGATGTATCCAGATCCACCTGGATTTTATAAGATCCCGGAGAGAATGCTTTGCGGTTGCCGGTCACACGGTCACTGAAACGGACGCCGAGACAGAGCACAACATCAGCATTCTGCAGCGCACGGTTGGCAGCCACTGTTCCATGCATTCCCACCATGCCTAGATGAAGATGATGTCCGGACGGGAGCGCCCCCAGCCCCATGAGTGTACTGGCAACGGGAAGGTTAAAGCGCCCGGAGAACTCTTTTAATAGCGCTGGTGTACCATCTGTCATACAGCCTCCGCCAATCAGAATAAGCGGCCGCTGCGCCAAGCTCAGCCGCTCTGCCGCCACCTGAATATCCGCCGGATCAATGGCATGATCGGGCTGGTATCCCCGGATGAATGGCGGCGAACTCTGCATAGCAGTCTGGTTCTCCGCTGTGAACTCCGCATTCATCACATTCTTCGGCAGATCGGCTATGTCCCTGACAATATAATTGTGCTTGGTAACCGGCATGGTCATCCCGTAAATATCTACTTCCTGAAAGCTGTCCAGGCCAATAAGGTCGGTGGATACCTGTCCAGTAAGAACGATTAGCGGAACAGAATCCATAAATGCTGTAGCGATTCCTGTGACAGCGTTGGTTGCTCCGGGACCGCTGGTGACCAGTGCCACACCCGGCCGTCCGGTTGCTCTTGCGTATCCGTCTGCAGCATGAACCGCAGCCTGCTCATGCCTGACCAGCACATGCTGGATCCTGTCACAATCATACAAGGCATCATACAAAGGCAATACGGCACCGCCGGGGTATCCGAATAGGATTTCAATATTCTTCCCGATCAGCATCTCTATCAGCAGCTGTGCTCCGTTCATAGGTACAGTTCGTCTCCAGTCGTATAAAAAGTGTTTTCAGGTTACAAAATATGGGTATTACTTTATGATTACTACCTTAAGAGGAGAGTGAAAGTAATGGCCAACGAATCCAATCAATCGTCAAAGCTAAGCCGGGAGGAACGTGAGCAAATCGGCCGCCGGACGGGTGCAGGCTTCGCCCGGGTGGAGCGCACGGAAGCCACCGAAGGTTCGACCAATATTCCAACCGGATCGATCGGCGCAGAGCTGACAGAAGATGAAATCCGCCGCCTGGTAGGCTCGGGCAATTTTGAATCGGCCAAAAATGATCGGCAATCCGGCTCGATCAACAGCTGAAGCAGCGTTCCGCCGCCTAACCTCCAATATAGGACATGCCGATCTTGGTTCTGTTCTTCACGGTCTGTTCCGTCCGCTCATCGGAATAACGGTCACTCCGCTGCTCCCATACGTTTTGGATGGCTGCGAGCAAGCTTTGGTCACTCGCCCCGCTGCGGATCATCGCCTTGAGATCTGAGCCGCCGGAAGCGAACAGACAGGTAAACAGTTTGCCGTCAGAAGACAGCCGGGCCCGCGTACAGGAGGAGCAGAACGATTCAGATACGGACGTAATAAAGCCAACCTCCGTGCTGCTTCCCTTGTACCGGTACCTTTTGGCCACCTCACCGAAGTAATTATGGTCCTGCGCTTCCAGCTCAAAGCTGCTGTGGAGGCGCTCCAGTATTTCCCGCTTGGTGACGACTTTATCATAGCTCCAGCCGTTGTCGTTGCCGGCGTCCATAAATTCAATGAAGCGCAGCGTGATGTTCTTTTCTTTGAAGTAAGAGGCCATCGGCACAATCTCCGATTCGTTCACACCCCTCTGCACTACCATGTTCACTTTCACCTCAAAACCGGCTTGAACGGCATGATCAATATGCTGCAAAATCGTATCAGGCTTATATCCCCGTCCGTTCATTCTGCCGAACAGTTCAGGCTCCAGCGCGTCCAGACTGACATTAAGCCTGCGGAGTCCTGCCTCATACAGCGGCACAGCGTACCTTTCAAGCAATACCCCATTCGTTGTCAGTCCGATATCCTCCACTCCGCAGATCGAACGAATTCCCGCTACAAGTGCGGGAAGGTTCTGCCGCATCAGCGGCTCTCCTCCGGTCAGGCGGATTTTGCTTACGCCAAGGGAGACAAACAGCCCCGTCAGGCGCTGGATTTCTTCGAAAGTAAGCTGCTGACTTGCCGGAAGGAAGGCGAAATCATCACCGAACACTTCCTTTGGCATGCAATAAGAACAGCGGAAATTACACCGGTCAGTTACTGAAATCCGCAAATCGTGAATTGGCCGCAGCAGCTGGTCTTGTAGCGGATGAGTACTCATCTGTCTGTCTCCTTTCCGGTAAGCTTACCGGTTCATCCGGTTATTTCTGCGTAATATCGCTGAAGGTACCCACATACCGGACATCTTCGCCGGTCTCATCCTTCACAGCGCTGATATTCAGCCACTGCAAATACTCTTCGCCGTTCTTGCGCTTGTTCCAGATTTCTCCCTGCCACATGCCCTTTTCCCTGATCTCCCTCCACATGCCGAGGTAGAAATCCTTGGATTGGCGGCCTGACTTCAGAATGCTGGGCTGTCTGCCGAGCACTTCCTCTTCGGTGTAGCCTGTGAGCTTCGTAAATGCCGGATTCACTGACTTAATCAGGCCCGAGATATCCGTTACAAGAATACCCTGCCCGGTGGAGTTGAACACTTCAGCGGTAAGCGCAAGCCGGTCCTGAAAATAGAGCCACACTACCAGCACCAGACTGGCCAGCGCCACCTGTGAGAGCAGCATGAATCCTATCGAATATTGCCCGGTCGCCGAATAAATCACCGACAGCATAATCGGAGGGAAAAATCCGCCCAGACCGCCCATCATCGACACGATCCCGTTGGCAATCCCCGCCTGCTTATTGAAGTACAGGGGGACTAATTTGAAAATAACCCCGTTACCGATTCCCGCACTTACGGCAATCGCAAGGCATCCCGCGGTATACAGGCCCATATCCGGCATAAAGGCCAGGATGATTGCTGCTACCGTATAGATACTGAAGGTGCCGATCAGCAGGAACAGCGGCTGAAATTTATCACCGAGCCAGCCGCCTATGGGCCGGAAGAACGTTGCCACAGCAATGAAGCCGGCGGTTCGCATGCCTGCATCCACCTTTTCCAGACCGAAATTCGAGACCAGAAAGTTCGGCAGATAAATGGTAAAGGCAACGAAGGAGCCGAATGTTATGAAATAGAAAAGCGAGAACAGCCAGAGCTTTTCATTCCTGGATACACCCTTGATCTGTTCGATAATCGGTGTTTTGAGCTTGGGCTCATGACGGTCGCCGAAGAAGAAATTCAATGCGATAAACACCAGTAACAGAATCAGATATAGCTTAATCGCAGACGCCCAGCCAATCTGCGCAGCCACCATCGGAGCCGAGAAGGTAGTGACCGCCGTTCCGATATTCCCGATTCCATAGATCCCGTTGACCAGACCATGCTTCTCTTTGGGGAAATACTTGGGCAGGGAGGTCACGCCTACAGAAAATACGGCTCCGCCGATGCCAAGGAACACTCCGCCGATCATTAAATGGGTTACCGAAGAAGCTTCACTGATAAAATAGACCGGAAATAAAAGCAGAATAAAGCTGGACATAAAGATAATGCGGGCACCCAGAATGTTGGCATAATACCCAAGAGGAATTCTTAGTATAGAACCGAGTACAACCGGAATGGCCGTAACCATCGCCAATTTTCCCTGCGGGATGCTGATATCCTCCGAAATAAAGGGCATCAGGGAAGAGATGATCACCCACACCATGAATCCGGTAATCAAGTTTAATGTTTGTAGCGGCAACTGCAATTTTTTTATCATTCGCCCCACCTTTTCGCCATGTATTCTCTGATCGTCTGTACAAATACTTCCTGTATTCATTGTATCTGCCCATCCCCGGCTCAGATATAGGGGAGTCCCCTTTCCCTGACAGGGGAAACCCTGAAAATAAGAAGAAACGGCATAGCCGCCCTTTTTGGGGCGGTATCCGTTTCTGCGAGAAATAGAAGGATAATTTATAACATGAAGGTGATAAATTTTTATATTTTAAAATAACCCCACAAAGTGGGGCTTAGCTTCGGAGCTTAATCAGGTACTTTGCGGGGACCCCGGAAACTTCAATGCTAAAACAAGCCGCTCCTTTTAGGAGCAGCCCGTTCATTTCATGTAATAAGCGTGTTCAGCTTCTGGCATAACCGCTCTTTGTCCTTCGCACTCAGCTGATGTTCGGCCATCGGAAAAATGACCGTTTCTTCTTTTACAAAGTGTACCGTCAGTACCTCAAAAGCCTCCCCTGCATCTCTGACAGCAGCACGGATATCTTCCAGAGACAGCAGGTCTGGCCCGCCTTCTGTGTGATGCAGGAAATGCCCGATATACCCGTCAATTTCGCGGTGTTCCTCCTGAATTCCAACCAGCGGTCCTTGTTCAAACCCGATATAAGTGCCCAGCAGCGGGAAAAAATGCGTCTCTTCCTTCATAGTATGCTTCTTCAGCGGACCGGTAAACTCCAGGATCGCCTGCCGCAGCTCTTGAAGCCGTATCCTGACCTCATCCAGACGGATATGTTCCTGTTCAAACCAAAGTACGATGGCATGCCATTCTTCCATTAAAAAAGATAAATAGCGGTGCTCATTCTCAAGAATGCGCATGGCGGGCGTTGTGAACTGCAACTCTGTATATTCCGGCATGCAGCGGTACCTCCATTCGCCGGTTAGAAATCCAGCATTTTTTTCTTCAAAGCATATTCGACCAGCTCAGGCCGGCTTTTAAGATTCAATTTCTCCATAATTTTCGCTTTGTGGGCTTCTACCGTTTTCACAGAAATGAATAGCCTTTCTGCTATTTCTTTATTTCCGTAACCTTTGGCAATAAGCGGCAAAATCTCCAGCTCCCGCTTAGACAACAGCTCAAACAGGTCTTCTGTCCCGGCGGTTTTCTCCTGCTTGATGAACTCACGGACAAGAGAGGTGGCCATCTTGGGATGGATATAGGTACCCCCTTCATAGATGGTCCGGATGGCCAGCAGAAGTTCCTCGTCCGGCGCACTTTTGAGCACATAACCGGAGGCTCCGTTCTTCAATACATGAAAGAGGTATTCATCATCATCATGCATCGTCAGGATCAGGATTTTGGTATCGGGGTAATCCTCTTTAATCTTGCCAGTCGCAACCAGCCCGCTTTCTCCCGGGGGCATGCTTAGATCCATAATAAGAATATTCGGACGGAATTTGGCGACCAGTGCATAAGCTTCCCTGCCGTCTGCCGCCGCTCCGATCACTTCAATGTCATCCTGAAAATTGAGAATCATGGAGAACCCGCTGCGTACGATCGCATGGTCGTCTGCGATGACAATCTTCATCAGAAGCTCATTCCTTTCCTCGGGCAAATCCTACTGGAACCTGCAAAAGAATTCTCGTTCCCCTGCCTATCCCTGAATCTACATTGAAGGTGCCGCCCACCAGCTCCGCCCGTTCCTGCATGCCAAAGAGGCCAAGTCCGGTACCACTGGGCTCGTCACCCTGATTGAAGCCAATCCCCTCATCCTCAATCAGAAGGCGCAGCACACCGTCCTTTTCGGTAAGGGATACTTTGACTGTATCTACCTGGGCATACTTCAGAGCGTTCAAGACAGCCTCCTGGCACACACGGTACACAACGGTTTCGATCTCACTCTCATACCGTCTGTCCGCTAGCCGGGACTCATATTCAATGACAAGCCCATAGCTTTGCTCCATCCGCTTGAAGTGTGAACGGAATGCAGCCTCCAGTCCGAAGTCATCCAGTGCAGCCGGCCTGAGCTCCACCGAGAGGTTGCGGATATCCTGCAGAAGCCTTGTCATGGAAACTTCAGTCTGCTTCACTTTCTTCAGCAGCTGCTCATCGGCTGTCATATATTTCAGTACCCGCAGATCAATCACGGCGCTCATCAGCTCTTGGGCTACACTGTCATGGAGCTCACGGGAAATCCGCTTGCGTTCATTCTCCTGCGCCTCAATGATATGCTTCATCATTTTGTTCTGATAGAACTTCTCTTGGGTCTTGAACTGTCTGGTTAAATCCCTAAGCATAAACACTCTAATATCATTCTCGTAGTCTATCGTATGAAAGGTCGCGGCATAAGGAACGATCCCCTTATCCTTCGTCTCCAGATAGACTTGATAGGAAGTGAACTCCTCGGAGTCCGGGGTATTCAAATAACAATCCAGACAAGTGCGAAGCTCCGTCTCACTGGTGTATCCCCGGCAGGTGCCGCAAAGCGCCTTCGGATTTCCCTGATACAGCTGCTTCAGAATATCCTTGTCTATAATATTCTCAGCAGCGGGATTCATCGCCAGCGCTTTCCCTTCCCGGTCAAAAAAGAACATCGCTTCCGTGCTGTTCTCGAACAGCTTCGTCATGAGCAGGCTCGGCAGATCCTTTCCGGGTGTGATCAACTCAGCAACAATTCCTTCCCGTTCAAGTCTCCAATACCCTTACGCGCTGTCGCTTCCAGGGCCAGCAGCATTTCACCGGTTACCTCACGCTCTCCCCTGAATCCGCCAAGAAGCACACCAGCGACGCGGGCATCATTCCACATGGGTACAGCACCAATGCTGTTCAGATTCTCCATCTTGGTAATGGGATAATTAAATAACGAATCAGGCTTCACATCTTTCTGCACAGAAGGGAGTAGAAACGGTTTTCCGGTCTTGAACACGATGCCCGCAATCCCTCTTCCGGATTGAAGAACGATCCGCTTGTAACGTTCATTCGTGTTCCCGGAGGCGTATTTCCATCGGATAACGTAGTCATATTCTGCGGGTTCAGCCAGTGCCAGTGACATGAAATCATAACCTAAATCCATACGGATCCGGTCAAGCTCCAGTTGGTAATCCACCTTATTGGTCATCGCATTCTCTCCTAATTGAACAGGGAAAGAAGTTCGCACTGCTCTCCTTTAATTCGATCTATTTCTTCTGTATAGAATATAACTTCTGCCTACATAATTCAACGGAACACTCCACACGTGGACCAGCCGGGTAAACGGCCAAAAGGCAAAGATCGCAAATCCGGACAGGATGTGAAGCTTAAAGGAAAAGGGGACATTCGCCATCAGCGACGGGTCCGGACGGAACATGAACAGACCGCGGAACCATACGGAAATCGTATCACGGTAGTCAAATTCAGGCTGTACGGCATTCGTTACGATCGTGGAGTACATCCCCATAAACACGATAAACAGCAGGAGAGAGTTGACGATCAGATCCGAGGCGCTGCTGAGCCGGCGGACATTCTTAATCGTAAAGCGCCGCGAAGTCAGAATCAGCATCCCGAGCAGTGTGGCGGCACCGAAAATCCCCCCGATGTATACCGCACCGATGTGGTAGAGATGATCACTGACGCCGATGGCCTCCAGCCACGATTTTGGAACCGCCAGGCCGCCGATATGGCCCAGAATAACCGGCATAATGCCCAGATGGAACAGGATGCTGCCGTATTTCAGCTGTTTCTTTTCCACAAATTCACTGGATTTGGCCGTCCAGTTGAACTGGTCTTTCCGGTAACGGAAGATATGGCCTCCAATAAAAATCACCAAACAAACATAGGGGAAAATGACCCATAAAAACTGACCGGACATATTCATGGATGGAGGGCCTCCTGTTCAGCACAAGCTTTGAATGTTTCGCGAAGTCCCTTCACCAGATGGAAATAAGGGCTGTTCATCCGTTCAAGCGCCTTGAGCAGATGGTAGGTTCCATCCTCAAGAATCGCCATCAGCATCCGGAAATTCTCCGGCGCTCCCGGGTCTTCCTGCCATTCTGCGGCATATAGAAATTCACACATGAGCGGAAGAAAATCGGGCAATTCGCCTTCAGGCATCAGAAGCCCGGACATTTCGTACAGAAGCTTCAGTTTGGCGAGCATCTGCCCCCGTTCTTTGGCATCCTCAAATTTAAAATAGGTCATATACAAAGCGCAGTCCTTCTGGAAATCAAAGGTGGCTGCGTAGCTCTCCTGGATCTCATCCAGACTGAATTGTTGCATTAGCGTCCAATAGGTATGCACATGGGTGTAACCCGGGTGACCGCTGTCAAACGCCTCTTCCAGAAAAGCCGGATGAAAGTCCAGCTTTTCCGGGTACATGAGCTGCAGGGCGAAATATCCGAAGGATTGCTTGTAATCATGCAGTTTCACCAGATCAATCACGCCAAATCCCCCCGTAGAAATTCTCTTCGTACATCTCCTTGCCGGTCTTCATGGTGCTCTCGGCAGGGCTGGCCGGCCCGCAGCCGTCACAGCCGGATCCGGAACCCATATCTCCCATGGTGTTACCGAAGCCGGCTGAGCCCTGGGCCCGGTAAGGATTCATATGCTGTTCCTTATGCGAGGTCGGGATGACGAACCGGTCCTCATACTTGGCAATAGCGAGCAGCCGGTACATTTGCTCAGTCTGATGTGCGGTCATTCCGACACGCTCAAGACGGCTAAGGTCAAATTCCTGGCCTACAGACTTAGCCCGCATATAGGATCGCATCATCGCCATCCGCTGCAGGGCTTCCTTAACGGTCTGCGTATCGCCTGCAGTCAGCATGTTCGCCAGATACTGGATCGGTGTACGCATCTCTTCGATGGCCGGGAAGATCATATCGGGATTCTTCAGCGAATCCTTGCCTTCAAAATAATTCATGATCGGGCTAAGCGGCGGCACATACCATACCATCGGCAGCGTCCGGTATTCCGGGTGAAGCGGGAAGGCCAGCTTGTGCTCGATGGCGAGCTTATAGACCGGAGAGTTCTGGGCGGCTTCCAGCCAATCCTCGGAAATGCCGTCTTTTCTGGCCTGGGCAATGACTTCCGGATCATGGGGATTCATAAACAGATCGCATTGCGCTTTGTACAGGTCCTTCTCATCCGGTGTTGAGGCAGCATCCAGAACCTTGTCTGCGTCATACAGCAGAACACCGAGGTAGCGGATCCGGCCCGTGCAGGTCTCGGAGCATACTGTAGGCAGCCCTGCTTCGACGCGCGGGAAACAGAAGGTGCATTTCTCCGCTTTGTTGGTCTGCCAGTTGAAGTACACTTTTTTGTAAGGGCAGCCTGTCATGCAATATCTCCAGCCGCGGCAGGCTTCCTGGTCAACCAGGACAATCCCGTCTTCATCCCGTTTGTACATGGCTCCTGAAGGACAGGAAGCGACGCAGCTCGGATTCAGGCAGTGTTCACATAAGCGCGGCAGATAGATCATGAAGGATTTCTCGAAGTTGAATTTGATCTCTTCCTCGATCTTCTGGATATTCGGATCCAGCGGTCCGGTTACATGCGCTCCCGCCAGATCATCCTCCCAGTTCGGCCCCCATTCGAGATCCATTTTTTCGCCTGTCACCGCAGAATGGGCACGCGCGACGGGAGAATGCTTCTGCTCGCCTGCATTGGTCAGATGCTCGTAGTTGTATGTCCACGGCTCATAGTAGTCTTTCATCTCAGGCATGTCAGGGTTGTAGAAGATTTTGCCGAGCGCAATCTTGGACAGCTTGTTGCCTGACTTCAGTTCAAGCTTACCCTTGCGCAGCTGCCAGCCGCCCTTATAGAGCTCCTGGTCTTCCCAACGCTTCGGATAGCCGATCCCGGGCTTCGTCTCTACGTTATTGAACCACATATATTCCGCACCTTTGCGGTTCGTCCAGGTCGTCTTGCAGGTCACGCTGCAGGTGTGGCAGCCGATGCATTTATCCAGATTCATCACCATTGCAACTTGCGCTTTAATTTTCAAGCCAATTTACCTCCTTCATTTTGCGTACGGCTACATAGACATCCCGCTGGTTGCCGATTGGACCATAGTAGTTGAAACCGTAGCTGAGCTGTGCATATCCGCCGACCATCTGGGTAGGCTTCAGATGAATTCGGGTAGGCGCATTGTGGCTTCCGCCGCGGGTATCCGTAATTTCGGAACCCGGCACTTGAATGTGCTTGTCCTGAGCGTGGTACATAAACATAGTGCCTCTCGGCATCCGGTGGCTGACAACGGCACGTGCAGTTACAACACCGTTCCGGTTATAGACTTCGAGCCAGTCATTATCTTCTATGTGATGGGCCCCGGCATCCTCATTGTTGATCCATACGGTTGGCCCGCCCCGGAACAACGTCAGCATATGCTGGTTATCCTGGTAGGTCGAGTGGATATTCCACTTGCCATGCGGTGTCAAATATCTCAGGACCAGTGCATCCTGTCCGCCCTTTACTTCCTTGTCACGCGGTCCGAAGACCATCGGCGGCAGGGTAGGCTTGTAGACTGGCAGGGATTCGCCAAACTGTTGGAAGATTTCATGGTCTATATAGAAATGCTGTCTTCCCGTCAGGGTACGGAACGGTACGAGCCGTTCGATATTGGTGGTGAATGGTGAATAACGCCGCCCCTGTTTGTTCGAACCGCTGAATACCGGTGTCGGGATCACTTCGCGCGGCTGCGCGGTGATGCTCTGGAACGTAATCTTCTCGGCGGCCCGGTCAGCCGAGATATCCCGGAGCTCTACGCCGGAATCCATCTCCGCCGAAGCGTAAGCCTTCTGGGATACACGGCCATTGGTAGCCGAAGACAGGTGAAGAATTGTATCTGCGGCCTGGCGGGCGGTTTGCAGCTTCGGCAGGCCGTTTTTGATCGTTTCGTCGAAATAAACTCCGCTGAGCCGTTTCAGCTCCTCATATTCTTCAGCGACAGAGAAGCTGATTCCGTGTGCGCCTGCTTTACCGGTTATAAGGTTTGGCCCGAGTGAGATGTACTTATCATGGATTTTGGTATAATCACGTTCTACAATGCTGAGATTCGGCATGGTTTTACCGGGGATCGCGTCCACTTCGCCTTTGGCCCAGTCTTTGACCAGACCCATCGGCTGGGAAATCTCACTGATGGAGTCGTGGCCGAGCGGTGTGGCGACAAGATCTTTATAGACGCCGGGCAGATGGGATTTCGCCATTTCGGAGAACACCTCTGCCAGCTGGCGGTAAATATCCCAGTCCGAACGGGATTCCCACAGCGGATTGACTGCCGGATTGAACGGATGCACGAACGGATGCATGTCGGTTGACGACAGGTCTGTTTTCTCATACCAGGTTGCGGCCGGCAGCACGATATCTGCATAGAGCGGTGTTGTGGTCATCCGGAAATCCAGCGCAACCATGAGATCAAGCTTGCCTTCGACATCCTCCCGCCAGATGATCTCCTCCGGCTTCTGTTCTTCATTCGGCTCAGCCAGCAGCCCGTCGGAAGCTCCAAGCAGATGCTTCATGAAGTATTCCTGACCTTTGGCGGAGCTTGAAATCAGGTTCGAGCGCCAGATGAACAGGGAACGCGGGAAGTTCTCCGGAGCACCGGGGTCCTCCACGGCAAAGCGGGTTTTCCGTGATTTAATCTCTTCCAGCGTGTGGCTGATGATCTCGGCATTTGTCTTCTTGCCCTGCTGTGCAGCCTCTTCAGCGAACAGAAGGCTGTTCTTGTTGAATTGCGGGAAGGACGGCAGCCAGCCGAGCCGTGCAGCCAGCACATTATAGTCAGCCGGATGCTGGTAAGCGACCTCTCCGCCCGTCGGGGATTTCAGCGAATCTGTTCCGCTCTCCTCATAGCGCCACTGCTCAGTGGCAAAGTAGAAGAACGAGGTCGCATTCTGCTGGCGCGCCGGACCCTGCCAGTCCTTGGCAAAGGCAACCGTCGACCAGCCTTCGATCGGACGGCATTTTTCCTGGCCTACATAATGCGCCCAGCCGCCGCCGTTGACCCCTTGGGAGGCGGTCAATACCACCAGATTCAGAATCGAACGATAGATGGTATCGCTGTTGAACCAGTGATTGATGCCTGCGCCCATGATGATCATCGAACGTCCGCCAGTATCAATCGAATTCTGGGCAAATTCGCGGGCAATTTGCACCACGACACTCGCTTTCACCGTCGTAATCTTCTCCTGCCATGCCGGGGTGTAATGAGAAGACTCATCCTCATAACCCTTGGCGTTAAGAGGGCTTGCTGTACGTGCGACACCATACTGGCTCATCATCAGGTCATAAACCGTAGCAACATAACGCTCTGTCCCGTCAGCCAGCCGCATTTTCCGGACTGGAATCATCCGCCGGAACGTGCCGTTGCCGGCATTGTCGAAGTACGGAAACACGATTTCCGTCCACTCTTCCCCATGGCCTTCGATTGTCAAGGCCGGTTCTACTTTGCTTCCGTCTTCATTTTCAAGGATCAGGTTCCACTTCTTGCCTTCTTCCCAGCGCTGCCCCATGGTTCCGTTCGGAACGATCACCTGGCCGGTGGCCTCATCGAAGATTACCGGCTTCCAGTCGGAGTGCGGCGACTCCTCTCCAATATCACTCGCCCGGAGAAAACGTCCGCCCTTGAGTGCATCCTCATGGGGATCAAGCAGAATGAGGAAAGGCATGTCGGTATATTGCTTCGCATAATTCAGGAACATTGGCTCCTGCCGTTCCTGGTAGAACTCATTCAGGATGACATGCGTCATGGCCTGGGCCAGCGCAGCATCCGTACCGGGATTTGGTGCCAGCCAGTTATCGGCGAATTTGACGTTCTCCGCGAGATCCGGCGCCACCGACACGACTTTGGTTCCCTTATAACGTACTTCTGTCATAAAGTGTGCATCCGGTGTCCGGGTAAGCGGTACATTCGAGCCCCACATCATCAGGTAGCCGGCATTGTACCAGTCCGAGGATTCCGGAACATCCGTCTGCTCGCCCCAGATTTGCGGAGAAGCCGGCGGAAGATCCGCATACCAGTCATAGAAGCTCAGCATTTGTCCGCCCAGCAGCGAGATGAACCGTGCACCCGATGCGTAGCTGACCATCGACATGGCCGGAATCGGCGTGAAGCCGGCGATACGGTCAGGGCCGTATTTTCTGATCGTATAGATCAGCTGTGCCGAGATGAGGCGCAGCGCGTCGTCCCAGGCCACACGGATATGGCCGCCTTTGCCGCGTGCCTGCTTGTAGAGGGTAGCCTTCTCGGGATTCTCCACAATACTGGCCCAGGCATCGACGTAATTGTCATGCTCCTGCAGGGCCGTCTGCCACAGGCGCCACAGCTTTCCTCTGATGTAGGGATATTTCACCCGCAAAGGGCTGTATTCGTACCATGAAAATGTAGCTCCGCGGGGACAGCCGCGCGGTTCGAATTCCGGCATATCCGGCCCGCAGGAAGGATAATCGATCTGCTGGTTCTCCCAGGTAATGATTCCGTTCTTCACGAACACCTTCCAGCTGCATGAACCTGTACAGTTGACTCCGTGTGTGGTGCGGACGACTTTATCGTGAGACCAGCGCTGGCGGTACATATTCTCCCAATCTCTGTTTTTCTCCTCAAGAATGGACCAGTTCCCGGAATAGCTTTCGACCGGTTTAAAAAAGTTAAGGCCGTATTTTTTCTTCATCGATTACGAACACTCCTTTGCAGAAAACATTCAAGTAATACCATTATGGATCTACCAGACTGCGCTTCCCATTAGGGAAACACCTATTGTGCCTCGGGAATTCCCTTGATCTGAATAAAAAGCAAAAAAGCTTTCCTCACGGGGAGAAAAGCTCTGTTCGGGTGAAGCAAATTCCAAGGCGGCAGCTCTATTAGGGACTTCCCTCTTTGTTGGCCGGGGAACTCCTTACCGGGAATTTCACTACAAATCTGTGTGTTATACTGACAAAAAAACGAGAGGATGAAGCCCCATGCCAGGACCATCACTACGCCAGCTGCACGCCCATCATGCCATTCATCAGGGCGGGCTGTCCGGTGCTGTAGCCAAGACCGAAGAAGTGGAGGAGCTGCTGGAAGCGAGGGAATTTGAAGTGGCGCGGCAGGCCGCCGATCATTTGATAGAGTACTGGGAGACGCGGATTCTCAGCCATGCCGACGCGGAAGAGGACGGATTCTATCAGGAAATGGCCGAGAACAATCCTAACCTGCAGGATACGGTTCTGCGGCTTACCCGTGATCATGAATTATTGCGGATCATCGTAAAAGATGTGAAGGCACGGCTCTCAGAAGAAGGCCTCACACCTGAGGTTCTTCACCAGTTCCATGCGCTGCTGGTGTTGAACGCCATTCATAGCCGGGAGGAAGAACGTCTTCTGTTTGAGGAAGCGTGACCTCGTTCTGCTGCTGCAAAATGGCACGCAGGTCATCTTTGTTGACCAGCAAATCCTGCAGTGTGTATTCATCCAGCACCTGGAGATAGGCTTGAAGGGCTCTGCCCAGCACACCTTTGAGACCACATACCGGGGAGATCGGGCAGCTGCCGCCTGCAGGATTGAAGCATTCGACAAGATAAAAGTCGTCTTCCATCCGCCGGACGACCTCCCCGATGTTTATATCCCCGGGTTCAAGAGCCAGACGTATGCCTCCCCTCCTTCCTCTTACCGTTTCTATGTATCCCGCCTTTCCTAATTCGTGCGAGACCTTCATTAAATGATTTTTGGATATCTGATAAGCATTTGAAATATCCTGTATCGTTGACAGCTCATCCCGCTTTTTCGCTCCAAGATAGATGAGAATCCGTAATGAAAAATCAGTGTACAACGTCAGCCTCATTTTTATCTCCGATCCCTGGGTATAGTAAGTGATATTTATTACAAATACTATCATAACTATTGTCCAATTTGTTAAAGTGGTATTTTAAATATATCTTTTAATTTAAAATGGGTATATATTAATTTTGTAATAATTGAGAGGGGATGAACATTATTTTATCACAACAAACGCGTGACATTGTCAAATCTACAGCGCCAGTCCTGGCAGAACATGGAACAACAATTACCTCTGTCTTTTACCGGAATTTGTTCGAAGCCCACCCTGAATTATTGAATGTATTTAACCATGCCAACCAGGCACAAGGCCGCCAGCAGGCGGCACTCGCCAATGCGGTATACGCAGCGGCCGTCCACATCGATAACCTTGAGAATATTCTGCCGGCGGTAGTTCAGATTGCACACAAGCATGTCAGTCTCGGCATCAAGCCGGAGCATTACCCGATCGTAGGTGAATTTTTGCTGAAGGCGATTAAGGAAGTGCTGGGTGATGCGGCTACGGATGAGATTCTTACTGCCTGGGAAGAAGCCTACGGTGTCATCGCGGATGCCTTTATCGGTGTCGAAGACAGCATGTATAAAGAAGCACGCGAGCAGGAGAACGGCTGGAACTTCTTCAAACCTTTCACCGTTGCACGTAAAGTACAGGAGAGCGGAAACATTACCTCCTTCTATCTGAAACCTGCGGACGGGTCTAATGTACCGGACTATAAACCGGGCCAGTATATCTCTGTACGAGTCCTGATTCCTGGTGAAAAATACACGATGATCCGCCAATACAGCCTTTCCCAGGCTCCAAAACCCGATGAATTCCGTATCTCCGTAAAACGTGAAGAAGCGAATGATCCGAATGGCGTTGTATCCGTATATCTTCACAATCAGGTCAATGAAGGAGACACCCTTGAGGTCAGTGCGCCTGCCGGTGAATTCTTGCTGGATGCCACCAAAACTACACCCGTTGCGTTCATCTCCGGCGGCGTAGGCATTACACCGATGATAAGTATGTTCGAGACCGTTGCCAATGTAACGCCGGACCGGCCGACGGTCTTCCTGCACTCTGCACGGAATGAAGCGCTCGCCGCTTTCACTCAGGATGTGGAGAAGCATGCAGCAGCCATGAGCAACGTCAAGACCAAAACCTTCTTCTCCAGCGGCCCGGACGGTGTCATTACAGGAGAAACCCTCAAAAATTATGTCGACATTACCGGTGATGCCTATGTTTGCGGTCCGGTGCCCTTTATGGAAGCCATGATCCGTGAGCTGCATGCACTCGGAATGAAGGAAGAACAAATTCATTATGAGTTTTTCGGCCCGGCCCTGCAGCTGGACAATCACTAATTCTGTGAGTCTGGTCACCCAGCCTCCTTTCCCGCTTGCGTTATGCTTTCTGTGAAGATGCCATTCTATGGCAAGTAAGGTTTACAGGAGGATGCACTATGGAAAAGGTAGCTGTCAATTATGAGAAAATGTATTACGGGTTTCCGGTTATTCTGGTGAGCTTTTACGATGTTAACGGACTCCCCAACGTGACTACCATCTCTTCCTCATACACGTTGAAGGATATGGTGGTCCTTGGCTTCAGCAGTAAGGGCTATGCGATCAATCAGATTAAAGAGGTCCGTGATTTTGTAATCAATGTGCCTGACCGTTCGATGATGGATGCCATCAGCTATTGCGGTTCAACTACCGGTTATGACCTGGGCAAATTTGATAACGTAAATCTGACGCATGTAAAGTCACAATCCGTTAACGCTCCCGTGATCCGGGAGTGTCCAATCTCCATTGAATGTACACTGTCTGATATTATCGAACGCGAGCAGTTCAAGGGCATAACCAATATCCTGGCCCATATCAAAGGCAGATTGGTCGCCAAGGACTATCTGAACGATGATGGCGGGCTGCAATCCTCGGAATTCGACAATGTGTTCTATATCGGGGATGGACATCAGAAGGGATTCAGATATATGCAGTAGATTGAACAATTTTAGAGATATATAGCTTGAACTAGTGATTTTTCTATATTGGGATTGGCCATGACTCCAGAGAATGTTTGGACTTCCGGCCGCTGTTGTCTTCCGATTTCTTGATTTGAACCGCTGTTAGCGGTAGAAATCCGAAGACAAAGGCGGACGCTTTCGCTCCTACAGTTCCAAAATTCCCTTCCGCCACTTTTCCCTTAATATACAATTTTCAAGTTCAAAATATATAGTTAAAAAAATACACGGGCCGCTTCCCGGATCTAAGGTGATCCAGGGGCGGCCTGTGTTCTTTTTAACGGGAAAGAAGCCATTTATATAGTACGGTAGCACGCGGCATACTCCAACTTAACTTGTTGTTCCAGCGCCTGCTCATTGATCTTCGCAGCAAGTCTTTCGCGCTCCGGCTCCTCCTCCAGTTCCCCGATATAGCGGTCACTGAATTCCCCGAACGGTTCCTGAATGTGGCCGAACCATTGGCGCAGCTCCGGGCTGGGGGCAATTTCCTTCATCCACTCGCCGATTACGGCCTCCTGTTGCCTATCCGGCACGACATTGCTGAATCAAAGGGAAAAGTCCCGTTATTCTCGACAATCCGGCACGTCATCGCAAAATCAAAGGGAAAAATCCCGTTGATTTCACTTATCCGGCACGTCATCGCAGAATCAAAGGGAAAAATCCCGTTGATTTCACCTATCCGGTACGTCATCGCAAAATCAAAGGGAAAAATCCCGTTGATTTCACCTATCCGGCGTGCCATCGCAGAATCAAAAGGAAAAATCCTGTTGATTTCACCTATCCAGCCCGTCATCGCAAGATCAAAGGGAAAAATCCCGTTGGTCCAGCCGCTAGCCTAATCAATGTACTTCTCCAAGGATGGCCGGTTCTTCACAATCATCTGCTTATTTCCTACCAGCTCAATGAGGCCCAAATCCTCGAAGATGGCAAATTTACGGCTGATCGTTTCCCGCGTAACGCCCACATAACTGGCCAGTTCCTCACGGGAGAGAGGCAGCTTAATATGAATGCCGCTGCTGCGCGGCTTGCCGTACTTATCACTCAGCTCCAGAATCATATAGGCGATGCGGATTTCCGGGTCTTTGGTTGCAAGGCTCTGGGCAAGATTCTCGGTATGGGCCAGCCTTTTGGAGACGGTCTTCAGCAGCTTGATCGTAATATCCGGGTTCTCCGAGATTAGCTGCTCCATATCATTTTTGGTCAGCATGCAAATGCTTGTATCGGTCAGCGCATAGGCACTGAAATTGCTCAGCTCTTCGCTGTTAAATATATTTAATTCGCCAAAAAATTCTCCGCTTGTCAGCACATGCAGAATTTGTTCTTTTCCCTGAGGCGTCATTTTTGACAGCTTTACCTGTCCCTGCTGAATGATATACAAGGTGTCTGTTGGCTGCTCTTCAAGCACCAACGCCTGGCCTTTGCCTACTTTCCGGTGTCTGATCATGGCGCTGATCCGCGAGAGCTCCCCATCGCTGAGCGATGCGAAGATAGGCACTTTACGGGTACAGGGCTCCGCAGCGTTCTGGCAGGAATGTTCCAACATTTGTATCCCTCCTGGTATCTCTACTGATCTTGAATCAGGCGCAGCTTCTTATGAAGCTGCCCCTTTGTCCGGTACAGGTGCAAAATGGGTCGTATCTTCGCCGCAGACCGGACAGACCCAATCCTCCGGCAGATCTTCAAAGGCAGTGCCCGGTTCAACATCCTCATCCGGATCTCCAATCGCCGGATCGTAAATATAACCGCAAGGTAAACAAATGTATTTTTTCATAGTAGTCATCTCCTTCAATTTGTTCAATTAATTCTGTAATCTGGCCTCTACTTCAGACATGATTTCCCCGGGAGTGCGATTCGCCAAGTCTATGCCTCTGAGGCTTATATTCTGCTCAATTGCGGATTTATAGGTTAATGAAGCTGCAGCACCTTCCCAGGAGATGGCCCCGGTTAACACGCTGTCCTTCACAAATATTCTGGTGTACACGCCGTTAACCACGGCTGAAACCGTCTGGTCGCATTGACTCTCATCGGTATTGCCGATGGAGAACAGTGAAATGCCAAAAGCGTTAAACAGAGTGACCGGTGTCGACTTGCGGTAAGCAGCAGGCTCAACGGCAGCCATGTTGCCTCCGGCAATCTTACCCTGCTCCATGGCACCGCCCCATAATCCTTCGACCTGACCGTCCAGTTCGGCAAGATCTCCGGCTGCGTAGATATTCGGAGCACTTGTCTCCAAACGGGTGTTCACAACCACGCCGGAGCGTGTGCGGATCCCTGTTTCTTTTAGAAGAGCAGTATTAGGAACGATGCCTATGGAGTACACCACATGCTCGCAGGGTATTGCCGCCATGTCATCAAGGGTCACGCTGGAGACAACGTCCGTTCCGTTAATCGAAGTAACTCCGCGATGAAGTTTGACCTCCACTCCGGCCTGCTCCAGGGTCAAACGCAGCTGCTCTGAGGAAGCTTCATCCAGCTGTCTGGCCATCAGCCGCGGGGCTGCTTCTACAATGATCACTTGATAACCGGCTTCATGCAGTGCCCAAGCCGTCTCCAGCCCCTGAACCCCTCCGCCGATCACAACGATTCGCTGTCCGCTTGTGAGACTTGCTTTTAGCGCGTCGGCATCCCCTAATTCACGGATCGTGTGAACATTCTTCAGCCCGGCACCATCCACCGTCAGCGCCCGGTTTCTCGCGCCCATGCAGAGCAGCAGCTTATGATATGAGGTCAGCTTACCGTCTGCAGTCTCCACCTGCTGCCGCTCCGGATGAATAGACATCACACGGCTCGAGGTCTGAAGAGATATCCGGTTGTCCCGGTACCACTTCTCCTTCTTGATCAGCACCTTCTCGCTGTGCAGGTCACTGAATAAGCCTTTGGTCAGCTTAATCCGGTTATAAGGCAGATGGGCCTCCTCGCCAAAGATAGTGATTTCTGATTCCGCATCCTTATCACGGATCGCCTTGGCGGCATGAACTGCCGCGACTCCGCTTCCGACA
Source organism: Paenibacillus tianjinensis (assembly GCF_017086365.1). NCBI lineage: Bacteria > Bacillati > Bacillota > Bacilli > Caryophanales > Paenibacillaceae > Paenibacillus > Paenibacillus tianjinensis. The sequence continues at coordinate 4,583,659 of NZ_CP070969.1, forward strand.
ATGACGTAATGTTTAGACATATCCGTTCCCCCCTTAGAATGAGCTCAGCAGCAGATCGGAGACAAAATCAGCGGCATTTTTGATTTGCTGCGTCTTCTCGGCATCTTTGGGTGAGAACCGGACCCGGATCGGGAATTCCACATGGGTCATACCGGTTGACTTGATCACGTCGGAAGTACTTTGTACCGTCATATTGGTTCCGTTCAAATAGTCCTGAATCACCTCAATGGCTTCACCGCTCCAGCCGTAAGAGCCAAATGCTGCTGCAAGCTTCCCTTCCAGATTCATCTGCTGCAGCTCTTTCAGCAGAGGTTCCAGGTTACCGATCATGTCTGCATAACGAGTCGAGCTGCCGATAAAGACGGCATCCGCTGCGGCGATACTGTCCAGAATCTCTGTCATGCCGCTTTTATCCGCATCCCAGACTGCTGTTTCAATCCCGTTTGCCTGCAGGGTATTCTGCAGAATGCCGGCCATTTTTTTGGTATTGTTTTTGAGTGTGGTGTACACGATAGCTGCTTTTTTCCCCTGTGTCGTCTCACGGCTCAGCTCGGCGTACAAATCAATATATTTGCGTACATCTTCCCGGATAATAAATCCGTGCGAAGGGGCGATCATTTCGATTTCCAGATCCTTAACGGCTTCAATCAGCGTTCTTACATATCTTCTGTGGGGATGGATAATGGCATTGTAGTAACCCTTGAAGTCTTCTGTAATGTCGAACCCGGCTTCATCGCTGAACAGCTTCCCGACAGCAACATGTGTGCTGAATATATCGCAGGGGAACAGGATTTTGTCTTCCACACAGTAAGTAATCATTGTCTCTGCGGTATGAAGGTACGGCGTTTCTTTGAACAGGAGCGTTTTGCCGCCAATGTCCAGCGTATCTCCATCCTTCACCACCAGGAAGTTGCGGGCATGAAGCTTGTACATTTCCTGAAGCTCCGGCACAGCAATCTCTGTGCAGACAATTGTGGCGTTAGCCGCCCGGGAAGCCAATGCTGCAAGTCCGCCGGAATGATCGGGTTCGGTATGGTTAATCACAATGAATGAAATGTCCAAAGGATCGATCAGCTCTTCCATCCGGTCCGCATATTCCCGGCCAAATTCCATATCCACGGTATCGATGACAGTCGGCTTGCCGGTTTTCAGCAGGTATGAATTATAGGTGGTTCCTTTACTCAGTACAAGACGGTGGAAGGGAACCTCCCGGTTGTCGATTTTGCCTACCCAATACGTATCTTTTGCAATCTTAATTTCAGTGTTGTTCATCTGTTAGCCCTCCTGATTGATAATGTTTATCAGCAACCTCATTCTATAATGGCCGCCAATTCAAAAGGAGGATTTGAATCAAATTTTGAAAGTTTCAAAACAGATGTCCATAACCTGAATATACACTATGGCTGAAAAAGCGTTATGCGTCTGGTCACGTTAAGCAGTGTTAATAGAGTTTGTTATATATAGCAGCAAGACAAATACCCCTTCAGCAAACGAGGGGCATTTTTTGCACATTATGCAATTTTGCACTTTGGGCAAAATTATGATTTAATGGAGGATAGTAATAGAGTGTTATCTTTATTCAATCAGGGAAAGGAGGGTATTTGAAACTTGAATCCCAAGCTCACACTGCGCGACAAAAAAAAGGAAGCTACCACCTTTGCTTTGGCCGAGGCTGCCTTTGAACTGGCCCTTGTGCGGGGGATGGACGGCTTCATCGTTGACGATATTGTCCAGCAGGCAGGCGTTTCCCGGCGGACCTTTGCCAATTACTTCTCTTGCAAAGAGGAAGCGGTAGCGGCGTACTTTATGAGCAGTGCTTCGAAAGAGGATCAGAACATGCTGTTGGCAGGCTTGCCTCCCGATGCAACGCCGTTGGATGCCTTATACTGTCTCCTTAAGCTGCAGTTCACTTCTGCATTTCTGCATAAACTGCGGCAGTTTGTATCGCTGGCGAATCAATATCCCACACTTGAGCCTTATCTCCTCAGCGTATTCCACCGCTTACAGATTGCCGCACAGGAGGTACTGGAACAGTTCACCCGCGGGCGTTACACCGACGGATATACCCACCTGCTTGCCGGTGCCGTCTATGGGGCGTTCATTCCGATTATGGACGGACGGCTCAATGTACTGCTGCCGGGAGAAGCACAGGATGAACGCTCCAGTGCTATATCGTTCGATCATTATTTGAATTCGATGTTTGGTTATTTACGAAAAGGCTTCTAAACCAGAGATAAAAAGGAGAAACCATCACATGTCCACATTTCTGTACCGATTGGGAAAATCGGCGTATTCCAAACCATGGTATTTCCTCACGGCCTGGATCATCGTTCTCGGCGTTGTAGGCGCCCTGCTCGGCGTTAATGGCATCCAGTCCAGCTCCGAAATGAAGATTGAAGGCACTGAATCGCAAAAAGTGCTGGATATGCTGGCCGATGAACTCCCTGCTGCCGCCGGCGGCCAGGCGAGCGTCGCCTTCACTACACCGGACGGAGAACGTCTGGACACACCAGAACGGGTAGCCCTGCTCCAGAAGGCTATCAATGAAGTCTACAGCATGGATTATATTATCAATCCTGCTAAGCTTGCCGCCGAGGCCGCCGCTGCTGCGGGCCAAGCTGCCGGCGCTGATCCTTCGGCTGCGGCCGGGCAGACGGCTGCTGCTGATCCTTCGGCTGCGGCCGGCCAAGCTGCCGGCGCTGATCCTTCGGCCGCGGCCGGGCAGGCTGCCGCTGCTGATCCTTCGGCCGCGGCCGGCCAAGCTGCTGCAGCTCCTTATGGCCCGCTGCTGGCTGACGGTGTTCCGGTTCCCGGCGTCATGCTGTCCGCAGACGGCAGCATCGCCCTGTTCCAGTTCCAGTTCACCGTTCAGCAAACGTCCCTGCCTTCGGATGTACCGGATAACGTCATCAAAGCCGTGACCGAAGTCGAGCAGGCAGGCTCAGGCATCACTGCTATTCCTAGTGATTCCCTAAAGAGCACGCCTTCGATCGGATCGACGGAGGCAGTCGGCGTAGTCGTCGCAGCCGTGGTGCTGTTCATTACGCTAGGCTCGGTTGTTGCTGCCGGCCTGCCGCTGATCACTGCGCTCCTCGGCGTTGCAATCAGCGTCGGAGGTGCCTTTGCCCTCTCGAGCGTAATCCAGATGAATGACATTACGCCGATTCTCGCCGTTATGATCGGTCTGGCAGTCGGCATCGACTACTCGCTGTTTATCGTAAACCGGCAGCGCAGGCTGATTCTGGATGAGAATTTAAGCGCACGCGAAGCGGCTAGCCGGGCAGTCGGTACCGCTGGCAGCGCCGTATTTTTCGCCGGGTTGACCGTCATTATCGCCCTGTGCGGCATGCTGGTCATCGGCATCGGCTTCTTGTCGACCATGGCGCTAGTTGCCGCTGTCACCGTGCTGATCACCGTCCTGCTGTCGTTAACCCTGCTGCCTGCACTGCTGGGTCTGGTCGGTGAGCGGATCTGCTCTGCCAAGGCCCGCACGAAGAAGTCCGCCTCCGGACACAAATCCAATCACGGATTCTCACACCGCTGGGCGAACTTCACAGTGAAATACCGCTGGATCATCATCGTTCTGGTAGTTCTGGTACTTGGCACAGCCGCAATTCCGGTCACGAAAATGGAGCTCGGCATTCCGTCCGGCGCCTCGGCTAACCTGGATACCCCGGCACGCCAAAGCTATGACATCATCTCCAAAGGCTTTGGCGAAGGATTTAACGGACCGCTGCTGCTGGTCGCCCAGCCAAACAACCCGTCCGACAAAATCTCTATGCAGACAATGGGTAAGCTGGTTCAGGAGCTGCAGATGCATGATAATGTCACGCTGGTGTCCCCGATGGGCGTCAACGCAACAGGTGATATTGCCATTATCAGCCTGATTCCAAAAACAGGCCCAACCGATACAGAAACAAGAGATCTGGTGCAGGAGCTGCGCGATCCCGCCTACAGCCTCGCATCAGAGAACAATATTACCCTTGGAGTGACCGGCTTTACCGCTATTAATATCGACATGTCCTCCAAGCTGTCTGATGCATTCCCTGTGTATATCGGCATCATCGTCATCCTGTCGCTGATTATTCTGCTGCTCGTATTCCGTTCGGTCATCGTACCGGTCAAAGCGACAGTCGGTTTTATTCTCAGCATTCTAGCTACCTTCGGTGTGACCACCGCCGTCTACCAGTGGGGCTGGCTGCACTCCCTGTTCGGATTCGATACCGGCGGACCGCTGCTCAGCTTCATGCCGATTCTGGTCACCGGTATTTTGTACGGTCTGGCAATGGATTACCAGGTGTTCCTGGTCAGCTCCATGCGTGAGGCTTACGTCCACGGGCGCCACGGCAACGAGAGCGTGGTGCACGGCTACGATCTTGCCAGCCGTGTTGTGCTTGCCGCAGGCATAATCATGGTCTCCGTATTCGCCGGCTTTATCTTCGCCCCTGATGCGATGATCAAGCAGATCGGCTTCGCGCTGGCCTTCGGGATCCTGATCGATGCCTTCATCATCCGCATGACGCTCGTGCCGGCCGTCATGGCTGTGTTCGGTGACAAAGCCTGGTGGCTGCCGAAAGGGCTGGACCGTCTGCTGCCGAACCTCGATGTCGAGGGCGACAAGCTGATCGCCAAGCTCCATGCCGAGAGCGGAGACAAGAAATAACAACAAGGACGGCATAATGCCGTCCCGATCTATAAAGAGCAGAGCCTGCAGACATTGTCCGCAGGCTCTGCTCTTTTCATTTATTGAAACTATATTTATGCACTGCAAAAACAATTCCTGATGAGATTCCAAGAGACACTAGCCACACTATCATATTTCGTATAGAGAACATGGACGGTTGAACACCAAAATCAACTCTTGATTGCACAGGTTCTGTTCCCGTAATTTCATATGCATTTGTCATATCAGGTACATATTCCTTGGTCATTAACATCCCTAATCCAACCTGGATTCCGGTTGTAATCAGCAGAAAACTGAACGCAAAGATCAAGCCGAGAACAAGATACTTTATCATTTTCACCGCCTTTCTTCGAAATGCTTGTTTTCATTATACACTCTGGTTAATGTCCATCCTACGAAACAAAATCTCTATGAAATCCTGTCACATTAACAGGTCCCAGCTTAATGGCGTCCCCATTTTCAGCTCTCTTTTCATTTGCTTGCCGATAAGCAGATCATAGTATTTCGGATCCAGCCCAAATCCCGGACGAATCACACTTATATTTTCCCCCGTCAACACTTCGCCAGCCTTTATATCCTTAGAAACATAAATGGACCGTCTGAATTGGAGTGAATGTTCCTCCTCCTTGGTTGGGCCGATTGCAACCTCGCCGAGTGACTTCCAGGCGGTATCCGTCTCTTTCACGAGTGCCGCAAATTCTTCAGGCTCCAAGGAAAAAGCAGCATCCACGCCGCCTTCCTCACGGTTAAGGGTAAAATGCTTTTCAATGACTGTGCTACCAAGCGCTACGCTTGCCACAGCGGCCCCAATTCCCAAGGTATGGTCAGATAGCCCAACCTGACAATGAAATACATCTCTTAAATAGGGAATGGTATTCAGATTTGACTTTTCAGGTGAAGCCGGATAACTGCTCGTGCACTTTAATAAAATATAATCATCGCAGCCTGCATCCGTAATTGTTTTTACTACATTCTCAATTTCACCAAGCGAAGCCATCCCTGTTGAAATAATCATCGGCTTTCCTTTGGATGCGACCTTTCTTAATAAAGGGATATCATTATTTTCGAAGGAGGCAATTTTGTAGCAAGCCACATCCAGAGTTTCTAAAAATTCAAGCGAGGTTTCATCAAAGGGTGTACTAAACGGAATCATCCCTAGCTTCTTACAGTATTCAAAAATCGGCTGATGCCATTCCCAGGGGGTATATGCCTCTTTGTAGAGCTCAAATAGAGACTTCCCCTTCCAGAGTCCACCCGATTCAATCCTGAAATCTCCGTCCTGGATATTCAGTGTCATCGTTTCAGGAGTGTACGTTTGAATTTTGAACGCATGTGCCCCTGCTTTTGCCGCCGCCTTAACAATATCCAGCGCCCGGTCAAGCGACTGATTATGATTCCCTGACATTTCCGCTATGATAAACGGAGGGTGGCCGTTGCCTATAAGTTTGTTACCGATTATTATTTCCTTCATTGGCACTCGTAACCTCCTAAAAGTTTTGTGTAGCATCAGCTTCATTGGAGTGTTCACGCAACAAAACTACTTCGAAAGCATATGCTCTTTCAGAAATTCACTGTGCTTCTCCCACTGTTCCTTGAACAGGCCCATTAACACCACATCAATATATTGATTATTTTTCAGAAGTTGCTTTAGCAGCCTGCCTTCTTCGGTAAACCCTAATTTGTGGTGATAGGATAGGCTCTTCCCATTAAAGTCCAGGATTTGTGCACATACCTTTCTCATCTTTCTTTCTTTAAAAATGTAATCCAAAGCCAAAATCCCCATGACCTTCCCGGACGCGCGGGGACAGGTCTGATCTCCAATATAGAATCCCCATTCACAGGTGTTGTTCTTGGGATCAATGTGTGAAAAGTTAACGAAACCAACTGGTTTTTCCTGATAAAAACACAGTTTAACTAGCCTCCCCGCATCCTTTTCCACTGCCTCTAACCAGCGGTAATGCTCCTCTAACGGAATCAAATCATCATGATTCATAAAAGGGCGGATATGGTCAGCATTACGCCATTCCCATACAAGCTCTATTTCATTCCGGCCTAAATTCCTCAAGCTGTAATCGTTAATGGATGTCATGGTCCCCCCCCATAATCCTGTCTATGACCTCATTGAATTTATCCTCTCCCATAAGCCGAAGAGCTTGTTCAGACATCTCTTTCACCAGTGACGGGCTGGTAAGCATCGTGTTTATTCCATTCATAATCTCTTTCGCCGTGACTTCAGCACTGTCACCTAAGCAACAAGTAGCCCCCTGATCGTGCACCAGTTTTGTTATTTCCCTTTGGTTATCTGCCGTCACAATGGAAAGAGAGGGTAAGCCCAAATAACACCGCTCCCAGGTGGAGCTTCCGCCTGCTCCGATGGCAAAGTCGGCCTTCCGCATTAATTCGGCCATATAATCAATCTGGCAATGAAAGAATGCGTTCGGCATAGGGTTACACATATGTTCAATGACATCCTTGTCTGTATTCATTTCACCTACTACGACATCGAGGAGTAAATTAGAATATTGGCGTTTATTTAATACTTGTAAGGTTTTTAATGTTTCATGGGTAGGGTCAGTCCCCCCAAAAAACACAAGGATTCTGTTAATACTTTCATCCCGCTCAGCTAACTGCTGCTTCACCGACCGAAATTCAGGGCGGAGTATTGCATAACTGGTCCCTACTAATTTCACGCAGCCCTCCGGGACTAAACCATGATAACGGTCCCCGGCAGATGAACGATTCTGATCCAGCAAAAGGCTGCATTGATGCGGCCGGTCGGCTAAATCATCAATCACAACCATCTTCGCAACATTCGCTTCTATTAATTTCTCCCAGCGTTGATCGATTCCGTAATGGTCAATAATCAGGCAATCTACAGGCGAAGAGGCAATAAGCATTTGCAAGGTTTCCATTGCATCTGTCTTGAAGTCCACCCGCAGCCAGGAAGTATCAGCCCGTTCACTGCGGAAAGGCAGCAACAATACAGGATAGCCTTGCTCCTTAATATAGCTTGCGAGATTCCCGGGTAAGTCCCGGCAAATGAACGACACCCTTGCTTTCCTGTTCTTAAGTTCATGGGCCAGTGTTAAACACCGCATGACATGGCCTGTACCCATTTCATAGGAAGAATCGACCCGAAAGATTATATTCATTGTTATGCTCTCCTATTACCGTCTGCTTTCTTTTGTTCGATATGAGCGTTGATCCATACCCAATCCGGATTCTCTTGCAAAAGGGTGATCACCTCATCCAGCGTGAACCCATCCCTTCTCTTCCCGCATAGAGCTGTTATCAGCCTCGCAATTAATTCAAAGTCCTCTTCCGTATCCACTGTGAGGCGATATGCGCTTAAATCTGGTGTCTGCTTCACTTGTCCTACTCTAAAAACTTCAGGATGTCCGTACAAATATGAGGTTACATGTTCCCGCTCTGCAGCAGAACCTGCTTCCTTAAACGCTTGTTCCAGCACCTTCATGGAGAAAACTTCAACATCATATCCACGCGGATAGGTTCTCTCCATAGTGTTCGATACATAATCATATCCTGCTGAATGGGACAGAAATGCAGTGATTACCTCGTCTATTACAGCCGGGTCCACTAACGGACAGTCTGAAGTAAGGCGGACAACCGTGTCAGCTCCATAACAACAAGCAGCCTGATAATATCTCGACAGGACATCTTCCTCCGGCCCCCGGTAGTAATCCACAGACATTCGTTTACACAAATCGATGATGGGCTGTTCTGCATCCTTAGTTGTTGTAGCAATGACAATTTGATCTATGGTCCTGGATCGTCTTACTTGCTCTATCTGATATTCCAGTAGCGGTTTATTTACGACCTCTTTCATAATTTTCCCCGGCAATCGGGTCGAACCCATCCTTGCCTGTATGATGGCTACTATTCTCATAGGATCTCCTTCAACTCATTTGGAGTAATGATTTAAGACTTTATTAACAGCACGGATAACGTCATGAACATCCTGTTCTGACATCCCCTGAAACAGCGGCAGCGTAATAATTCTGTTATACAGTTGTTCCGCGTTCGGGCAAAGCCCTTGTTTGTAGCCGAGCTCTTGATAATAAGGTAAGAGGTGTACCGGGATGTAATGGACATTAACACCAATGTTCTCCTTAAGCAGTGCTTCAAAGATATTTTTCCTGCTGCCTTTTAGCTGCTCCAGGTTCAGAGCGATGATATACAGATGCCAGCTCGAGACCCCACTATTACTTTGGTATGGAATTTGAATCGTTTTGGTGTGCCGGAATGCCTCATTATACATAGCCGCATATTTCTTCCGTAAATCAACAAACTGCTCTAATTTCTTGAGCTGGCTTATGCCAAGTGCGGCCTGGATATCCGTCAACCGGTAGTTATACCCCAGGAATTGCATTTCATAGTACCAGGGGCCATGATTCTGAATCATATGATCAGGGTTACGGGTGATGCCGTGCGACCGGAATTGCAGCAGCTTCTCATAATACAGCGGGTTGTTCGTTGTGATCATTCCGCCTTCTCCCGTTGTTATATGCTTTACAGGGTGAAAGCTGAACATCGTCATATCGCCAATGGAGCCAATGCTTTTATTCTTATACTGTGCACCAAGCGCATGTGCCGCATCTTCAATCACGACTAGGTTATTTTCCCTGGCAATGGTATGGATCTCATCAAGCTCAGCCGGCTGGCCTGTAAAGTGAACTGGAATAATTGCTTTTGTGTGTTTGGTTAGCTTTTCCCTGATCCGTTTGGGATCCAGGTTATACGTTTGCGGATCGATGTCGGCGAATACCGGTGTTGCTCCTTGATATAATACACAGTTCGCTGAAGCGGCAAAGGTCATGGGAGTTGTAATAACCTCATCCCCCTCGCCAATCCCGGCAGCAAAGCATGCGCCATGTAAGGCTGCTGTTCCGCTTGTGAAGGCCACCGCATACTTCGCTCCTGTGATCCTTGCGATTTCAGCTTCAAATTGCTCAATGGCCGGACCGGTCGTTATGAAATCACTTTGTAACACCTGAACAACCGACGCAATATCTGCTTCATCGATGAATTGTCTTCCATAAGGCAAATAGTGACTGCGTACGGGAGTTCCGCCATGGATTGCTAATGTGCTGCCGCTCATGATTTGGACACGTCCTTTCGATGAAAGGTTGATTGTATCCAGTTTTCCGTCCGCTGTATCCCCTCTTCAATCGTTACCTTTGGAGTCCAGGACAGGATCTTTTCAGCTTTTTGATAATTACACAGCAGCTTTTGGATCTCACTTTGCGGATGAATATGAGGAATATGATGAATAGGCGCTTGTCCCGCTGAAATAAGCTCTGCTAATAGATTGATGGAAATATCTTTCCCTGTACCTGCATTTACAATTTCTCCATTCAACTGATCGCTGTAACCCGCTTCAACCACAAAATCAGCACAATCCTCTACAAATAACAGATCCCGTGATTGGGTGCCGTCTCCATAGATATTTAGGGGTTCGCCTTTTAATTTACTATGAATGAAGATGGCCACCACTCCGCCCTCACCGCCGGTTTTCTGATAAGGCCCATACGTATTAAACGGTCTCACGACCACAACGGGTAAACCGTAGGCGAAGAAATAGGATAACACCATATTTTCAGCAGCAATTTTTGCTCCGGCATAAGGGGAAGCGGGTTTGATAGGAGATTGCTCGTGAATTCCGCGTTCGTCGCTTGCTCTGGCGTAAACCATGCATGTACTAATAAAGACTATTTTCACATGCTGCTTTCTGCATTCTTCCAGTAAATAAAAGGTAGCAATAGTGTCGTTGTTAAACGTAGTTTCGGGATCATCGATACTGTCTTGAACATTAATGCTGGCTGCGAGGTGGTAACACAGATCAAATGTGGTATCCCGGAAAAGCTCTATTAATGATTCTCGGTCTTTCAGGTCCATAATTTTGACCATTTGCAGATGTTCATTGCCACTATACTCTTTCAAGTTATCAAGGGATGAATTTGCTAAATTATCGATTACCCAGACCTTCTGTCCATCCTTTAACAAACGTCCTACGACCCATCGGCCAATAAAGCCAGTCCCACCGGTTACGAGTATGTTCATAATAAACCTCCGCTAGATTAGATTTTGTTCAATGGTTAACTTCCGCACTTCTTCCTTAGTCAGAGGGATCTCACCTTCAGAACTATAGGTACCGGGTTTCGGTCGGCTTGCCTTCTTATAGGTTTTACCAGGGGCAAACGGAGAAGGAACAATATATACATCCGGTAATTCATAAGCACTTAATGATTCGTCATAGGTCATCAGTTCTTCATATCTTTTTTCACCGGGCTTTAAGCCGATTTCAACGATATCCACCGGTGCCGGGTCAAGCCCGTATTTCTTCGGCGTTTCTTCTGCAACAATCTCTGCCAGGTCCTTAAGCTTAATCACAGGCATTTTCAGAATAAAGGTTTCTCCGCCTTTCGATAATTGCAGGGATTGGATGGTAAGTTTCGTCGCCTGCTCCAGTGTCATCATAAATCTTGTAATGGATAGATCTGTTACGGTGATAGCCTTGCCTTCTCTGACTTGCTTAACGAATAACGGTATGACCGAACCTCTGGAGCCGAGTACATTCCCAAAGCGCACCGTACAGAACACCGTTTTTCCCCTGACCTTTGAAAATTCTGCAGAGGAAATCAGCTTCTCAGCGGATAATTTTGTGGCTCCATAATTGTTTGTCGGGGAAATGGCTTTATCTGTACTGGTAAACACTACTTTTTTTATGTTTTGCTGTTTCGCTGCTTTAATCACGTTATACGTGCCGATAATATTCGTAAGTACAGCCTCAAAAGGGTTGTATTCACAAAAAGAAACATGCTTCATTGCTGCTGTATGGAACACGTAATCCATATCCTCCATCGCACTTAACACACGGTCATAATCACGGATATCGCCAATCCAGTAGCTTAGCTTTGAATTTCGGTTCACTTCATTTTGCAGCTCGAATTGTTTATATTCATCTCTGCTAAATATCCGGATCACTTCAGGATCCTCTTGCAAGATATGCTTCACAATATTTTTTCCTATGGTGCCGGTTCCGCCAATAACCAGAACTTTTTTATTCTTGAAGAACATACCTCTCCTCCCCCTATTTATTTATTCAGGATTTACACGGGTCAAATTGCTGATCAAAGCTGTAAGCGCATTGCCGGAATGTTCTATTGTATAGGATTGTTGTAAAAACTTACTCTTCACGTCTTCGTAATTGAATCTCTCTGTTTCGCTGGAAAAATATAATGAGATCGTTTGTATTAAATCTGCCGGATCGTTCTGGATATAATGATCCAGGGTATTATAATAATTGTATTCACGGTTCGCCTGAATGAAATGATAGACAAAAACCGGCTTATTCATTAACAAGCCTTCCAGAGCCAAAGTGGATAGTGAAGATATGACGCCATCGGAATTCACAATTAGATCACGTATATCAGTTTTTCTATCTTTGATCACATGTACAGAGTTCGTTTTGCTTTCCAAATTCGTATAGAGTGAAATCAGTTTTTTGGAAAGCTCCCAGGGATGAGGTTTAATGATTAATTGGAATTTCCCGCCCGCAACCAGCTCCGTGATTAGCGCAGCTATCTTTTCTGCATCTAATTTTGGCCCCGTAGCCAGCAGTAACGTAGTTTTATTGGGATCAAGCTCATATTCCTCATAAAATGAATCATTGGACAGCCGTTCAGAAGTGAAAATTTCATCATACCGGGGGTGGCCGGTCACAGCGATGCGGTTTTCCTCCAGACCTCTTGCCATGAACCATCTTTTCTCATATTCGCCATAGACCCCCACATGACTGGAGAAAACAGGGATAAAGGCTTCCTCCCCCATCAATATCCCGTGCTGAAAACAAATACTGGGAATCCCCCTCATCGCTCCAACGACCGCAAGAGACCGGCTCCCTACATCTTCTGATGTGCCTATCAATACAGTGGTTACGGGAATCTGATCATAGAGATTACTAACCGTTTCTATGGCATCTACAATACCGGGAATCCGCTTCATGAACGTGTCGGTAAAAAAGGCATTCCCAAAAGCCGGATGTCCTTCGTATTCTGCAAAAATGGACGCTGCCCTTCGGATTAACTCCTCAGATGCTAGACTTGTGTCGCTCTTAAAGCCTCCAATCCATACATTGGGAATCCCGAAATATTCAGGCGCTCTGGAACGTGACAGAATGAGGGTGCGGTCCCTGCTGAAATACTCGCTTAATCGTTTCTCCGGAATTCTTGTGTAGTCTAAATTAATTAATGTCTTTCCATCTGCATTCGCCTGGAGCGGCTGCTTAAACGGAGCTGCCAGCTTCTCAAAAAAAGGTTGAATCTCCTCTGGTTGCTTAATCCGGGAATCGTTCAGTTTCATCTCAAACCCCGTCTGCTCCATATCGCTACGAAGTTCATCATTAATTTGCTGATAGAAATTCGTCATAAGCGCAACCGGTATGTTTTTGTATTTTAAATCCTTAAACACGTTGATGAATTCACTATAAAGAGACCAGTAATGGGCTAGATAGGTTGACACTCCGTTTGATCCCTCCTTAGGTGGTGATTTTGGGCAGTTCACTTGCTTTCTTTTTCATGGCTCTCAGATCTTCTCTAAGCTCTTTGCATGTTCTCTGAGGCGGCAGCATTTGTATAAACTGACTCTTTTCCTGCTGCTGCAGCTGATGATGGATGGATAGCTCTGTTATATAGTTATCATCCAAAACCTCCTCTATCGGATAGAAATCCCAGAAATGATTGAGCCGCCAAAAAAACCGGGCATCACCAATGCGGTAAAATTCCGGATTCTCATCCCAATGAGATCCGAACTTTTCTTGGATGACCGGAAGAATGGAGCTTCGATGCATGACCGAGCAATGATCGATCTGGCAAGGGGCTACCGGGACCACTCGCTTTGCCGGTCTTAATTGTTGTTTGCTGACCTCATTCTTCTCATTCAAATAATTGACTAAGGACGCGGAATAGACAATCATGACACTCGGGCTCCGCTCTAAATAATCTACCATTTGTTCCAGTCTAGTATTTCTATAACAGTTATCATCTGTTGCATAGGAAATATACTCCCCCGAAGCGTGTAGCAAGGCTTCATTGATTAGAGCAGCATACCTGACCTTCTCCACCCTTTGGTCCATAGTTTGAATATTGCTCTGATAGAATTTGATTCTCTTATCCTTTAGAAATGGCTCAATGACGGTAAGAGTTTCTGAATTCGAGTTATCATCCATCAGGAAGAGCTCAAAGTCGGTATAAGTCTGATTTAGAATCGATTGAATGGATTTCGCGATATATCCAGGCTTATTGTAACTAGTCATGATTATGGATACCTTTGCCAATATAAGACCTCCCTTGGTGCTGCTTACTTGCTATACTATGTTTCGATCATTAAAAGGTAATAGGTTAGAGAACTATATTTACTAATAACTGGTAACCAGCACAACAATAAAACGCTTAACAGTTATCCTGCTAAGCGTTTTGTAGGTACCCGAATTTATTGTTCAGATTGAACCGTCTTCACCAAACGGTCGATTCGATGCTGAAAGGTGTGGGAGGAAAGCACGCGTTTCCTTGCTTGTCTGGCAATGTGCTTTCGTTCTTCGCCGTGTGCAATATAATAATGAATCTTCTCCAGTAAATCATTCTTATCCTCGAAAGAAACCATTTCCTTCCCTTCCGCAAAATGATTGACCAGCCCTTCTCTGGAATCGATAAGTTGAAATGCTTCACAGCTTGCAGCATCAAAGGTACGGTTGTTGATACTTTTGGCCATAATCCCCATACGGTTCTTATTGTATTTCTCATCAGAGGGGCGGTGAATATTAAGAACGATGGTTGAACCATTATAATATTTCATTGCTGTTTCAGGCTTTACCCAGGCATTCACCAAATGAACATGCCCAGCTTTTGTTCTGTTCCATTCCAGATGATGCTTTCCCCATCCCCGCCCAACGATCTGAATCGTATAGTCTGTATTCTTTAACAACAGCTCAATCAGCTCAATCCGGTTACTGTAGGGTACTCCTACTAAACCAATATCACTTGTAAACTCCTCAGAGACTGGTGTGCAGTGAAATATTCCCGGATCTGTCCCCAGCGGAAGATGATACACACAGGGATGTCCAAGTCTTGTATATTGTTCTGCTGCAGCCTGATCGATGGTAAAGATATAGTCAAAATAAGCGGTGAGCGGAAGGGTCCAATCCATATAATAAGGATCCTCCGTCATCCAGACAGCTGATTTCACGTTTGTTTGTCTTAAGAATTCTAGTATCGGTTTGGGGATTTTTAGACCGGTCATTGCTAATATTAGATCCGGCTGTAAAGATTGCTCCATTTGCTGTAAGGCTTGCAGATCATTTCTCAATCCAAAAGATTCACAATAGTGACCTGCATTCTGAAATGCTTCTACTATACTTCGTTCGAAGAAGGAATAAACGGCCCGAAAACCTGAGGTTATAAAAAGAATTCTCATGCTCTCCCTCCCTCGTAAACCGGAGAATTTCCAGTTAATAGGACATTGCCACAAGCAGACCATAAAATCATTCATATGATAGTTTATAAATATGTGGAGGTGTACTATGGCTCATACCTTGGTTGAATTCGCCAGAAGTGTCCAGACAAACTTAGACAATACCGTTAATGTTCCCATTCATGTCACACCAACGCTAATACTACAATTCGGGATTAATATTCCGGTTGCAACTAACTTTGTAGAACTCACCACTACAGTAGGCTGGCAGGCGACGAACGTTTTTATCACACCACCAGAGCAGCCCAAGCTCTTACTTCAAGTCTTTATGGATGGAGTCGTTGTGGGCAGCGCTGAGCAAGAGTCCATTTCCTACGATGAAGATGAAATCCTTGAAATGACCACAGCGTTCCATACCATTCTTACGAATGTATCTGTAGGCTTTCATGTAGTTCAGGTGTTTGCCTCAAACCCGGAGGATCTCCAGGGAGATATCACCATAACGGGCCCAGTCAATATCTCAGGAAGAGTTTACGCGCCTGCATAAACTTATTAAGCTTAACCGTTCTAATCCTCAAAGTAAAAACTCCTTTATAGAAGTCTTGTTTGTTTTAGGACAAACCAGACTTCTAAAGTAGGAGTTTTTTTTCGAATACAAAGAGACAAAGAATATGAGACCTAAAATATACTATTCATGTGCGTGGCAGAATATGTTGAAAACATTTGATTATTTAAACAGTTAAGTCAACAATACTGTTTAAAATAGATTGTGTTGTATTTATTGAAAGCATATTAACCCTAGCACTTACCATTTGAACTCTAGATACAATAAATCCAGCTACTACAACAACTGCTATAATTATCAAAAAATAAATCCCAGCACATTCTACCTGCACATCTATGAGCATCACTTAATACGCCTGAATGCCAAACTTCAGTAGTTTCTTGGGAAAGATGTCATCTAAATTCAATATATCTTTATCATCAATCTCAATTAAGTTAAATCCATACTTTTTGTATATCTCCAGCTTGATTTTTTTCCTCTCATTATATCTAGCATCATTTTCCAAACCCCAAAACTCTATGTATACTTTGCCAACAGGTAGATAAAAATCACAATAAACATCTTCCTCAATGGGTAGCTTTCTTTCATATGCATGTACAATCTCAGACATATACAACCAATTATCAATAAGCATCTCTGCTCTTGATCTTACATAGTGCCCATCTGCCGACCTATGAGTTGCTTCATACTTTTCTCTAAAGCCTACAGCAACTGTCTCGATCTTTCTATTCTCAATTGCTGTCTCTACACTTTCACCACGTAACTCCTTTATCGTTTCAAGTAGCCGCTTGTTTGTTAATATACTTGCTTCCCAGCATACATAAGGTACGCCATTCCGGTCATATTCAAACTGTTTTCCGCCTATACTCTCGCCAAGCTTAGTTATTAACCATCCCTTTACTCCTTTTTGTAATAAACCAAGTTCCGACAAAATCGGATTCATGCGAAGCTTAGAAACTCCAAAGTGTTGACTTAAAGCTACTGCACTTAAAAGTTTTTCTTCATTCGAATTTGTCAGCTTCAATTCATCCTTAATCTTCTCATCCCAAGCTATAAATGAGCCGTGCTGGGGATGATTCTTGATAATACCTCCCCTTGCTTTCCCTTGTTCCGTCAGGACCCAAGTATCGTTTTCTCTATTTATCAATCCTGAATTCATCATAAGGGCAAATAACTCCTTAGATGTATATCCCATTTCTTTTGACAATGCAGTTGTGGATAAAAACTTCACCTTATCTGACATTTTTCAACTAGTCTCCTATCTTAATTAAATAATTGCCCCTTAGTTTATGCCACAATTTTACACCAACCGACTAATTCTTTATATAACTTTTACTTATCAGTTATCTTGTATTGATTAACACTCGTAACAATAGCCATAATAAAAACTCCTCTCTAGAACTTGTGATTAGACAAGCACTGAAAAGGAGTATTATCGTCTTGGTTCTGTGTGTTAGGAAGTAAATTCTCGACACACAGAACCTTTAGCTTTTAACGGAAGCTTTAAAATTCACACAACAAAAAAACCTTGATTTCTCAAGGTTTTCACTGTACTGCCGAGGACGGGGGTCGAACCCGTACGGTACTCACGTACCGCAGGATTTTAAGTCCTGTGCGTCTGCCTGTTCCGCCACCCCGGCATAATATGTGCGTTGTAACGCGACAAGAAATATAATATCACGTATCCTTCAAACACGCAATCTAAATTCCGATGTTTTTTTATTTATAGCAAAAGCCCGTTCCGGATTAGCCGGACGGGCTTTGCTCTGTAAGGCTTAGGATGAGCTAGCGGCGGTCACGATCAGTGCTTCTGCTGCGCATGCCGGCCAGCCCCAGGAGGCCGACTAAGCCGAGCCAGCCCCAGTTCGAGTCGTTGTCATCATTGTTGTTGGCATTGGTGGTTGTACTGGTGGCCCGGTATCTGCCGGTCTGCGTTGTGTTGTTCAGCGGAGAGACCCTATTGTTATCGCCCGGAGTGACCGCGTCCCTCACCATGTTCTCGCCTTTACGCATGGTTCCTGTGGTCTGATTCATCATGGTATTGCCCTGATTCATCAGATGGGTACCAGTACCGTTCATCTCACGTACTCCTTGTGTTCTTGTGCCGGTTGTTCCGGTATCGGGAACCGTTGTGCCCATTCCTCCGCCAGTACCAGCTGCATTGGCTGCATAACCGGATCCCAGCAGGCTAAGGGATAACACGGTACCGCATGCCAGGCTTGTGATCAGCTTCTTCAAAATGTATGCCCCCTTTGAGGATAGTGTGGTATCTCGCTGATAATTTCCCCACATCGTGCAACATCTATGCAAGCAATCCTTATTCCCTGACGAGGTTTACTGTCCTGTTCACCGGATCATAAGATACTTTGGCTCCAAGCGCCTCGGCCACTGCCCGTACAGGCGCGAAGGTTGTTCCGTTCTCGAGAAAACCGCTGGTAATCTTGACTCCATTCAATGTGACACTGATGGCCGGATCCGTCTCGCTGCCGGTTCCATTAATCAGGGCTAAGGCATCCTTCACCTGCTGCACCGTCGGCTGTTTACCGGCCCGGAGCTGCTCAGTGGTAAGCCCGAAGGTCATCTCCAGATGAGAATAGTCTTTAAAAGAAGTCCAGTCCCCGCCCCATGCGAAGCCGAGCTTCTTC
Organism: Paenibacillus tianjinensis; assembly: GCF_017086365.1. Lineage (NCBI taxonomy): Bacteria > Bacillati > Bacillota > Bacilli > Caryophanales > Paenibacillaceae > Paenibacillus > Paenibacillus tianjinensis. The sequence continues at coordinate 4,602,041 of NZ_CP070969.1, forward strand.
GCCTCCTGCGCCACCTGCTGCCAGTCCGCAATCCTATCGTTATTCCCGTCACGGGAGGTATCCCAGGAAATGCTTTTCCCGTCCGGCAGAAGCAAGGCAAAATCAATCGCCAGACCATAATTGTGGTAGCTGCTGCCTCCTCTGGCATTAGTTACAATGTTTCCTTTCGTTGTCCGGCCTTGCGCATAAAGCGCATTCTGCTCAGCAATAGTCCGCATCCCTTGGGTAATGACGATCGGAATTCCTTTGGCGTAGCACCTTTGGATTAGCGCACTCGCACCAGCCAGCAGCACGGGATGAAGCTTGCCCAGCCAGCCTGCTGATTTACTCTTCACCTGATCTAAAGTCAGCATGTACTCACCCCCTGGTATAGTAAATGCCCCCTCTTCCCGGTTTGCTTGTACGGTTTCCCCGGGGTCAACGCATAGATGTCCAATTGAATGATTATCCGCAAAAAAGGCCACACTACCCGCGAAAGGTGGGATGAGTCTATGGACATTCACAGCGACAGCTACAAGGTAGCTGCACTAAGCGACCAGGAGAATGCGGTAGAGATTATCCGGCAAGCTGAAGCGGCTATTGCCCAAATCACCGGCAACAACGCCGTTACGCTAATTGCTTATGAGAAAACGGAAGCCTCCGCCGCAAAATAAGCCTCTAGACTATGTATACCTCTACGATGTCGTCTACGTTAATCCATTTCCATTCCTCTGCCCACTGCAGCTTAATTTCCCGCGAGTGGGTATGAATGGAGGTAACAAATCCGTTCAGCAGCTTGTTCCCGGAGGGATCATATAGAATCACTGTTACTCGGACATGAGTCCGCAGCGACAGCGCCAGTGTACACTCGATTTCCTCCAGCTTCTGCGCATCCAGCAGCAGCTTGCCGCGGCGCAGTGTCTCCAGCTCCTCCTTGCTAATCCGGCTCTTACGCTCAAGCAGACCACGATCCTCCAGCTTTTTGCTCATTTTCCGTTCTCCTTCCGGTTGGATAAGGTCAGTTGCGTCCCACATAATGCGAACGTATGTTTGTATTATATCCGCAGAGCTGCCTATTTATCAAGCAGAAAAAGCTGCCAGCAGGTAAATAACTGTAGTGCTGCCAGGCTTCAGATTACATGCAAAAGGCGCGCACATGATGGTGTGCAGCGCCTTAATGGGGACTATCTTTTCAACAAAAAAATCTCTAATTCGCCGTATTGCCTGACTCTGAGCCTGTAACCGTAGAGGTACCGGCATTTGCCCCGCTCTTCTGGGCAGTATCTGCCGCCCCGTCTGTCTCCACCGCAGTTCCGGCAGCCGTTCCCAGCTCAGCCTCAGCAGCGCTGTCCTCCTCAAGCAGCCCTACAGCTACTCTCGCTTCATTCAGCTTGGAGATGCCGTACAGCATCGCCACGTCCGCCTGCTGATTCAAAGCGTTGAACTCATCCGCAGTAACCTCCGGGGAAACTGCGCCTTGCGAAGCCTGTTCTTTAATGGAATAGGCGCTTTGGAACGCAATTGCAGCATCCCTAAGCAAGGTCTGAACATTCTTCGGCAGATTCTTGGAAATCTTCACATCCTTGACCTGATCGGCAATATCCGATGCTGTGTCCTGGAATTCATCGACCGCTTTCTCCAGTTCTTTGTCGGTGGCTTTTCCTGTCGAATAAGAAGTCAGTGTTGTATTGAAGCTCTCCAGAGAAGATTTACCCATCTCATCGAATTTCGACATTTCATTGTAAAAGTTCTGTACAGTTTCCTGCACTTCTTCCTCTGAAGCAGGTGCAGAACTATCTTTGCTACAAGCGCTGAGGACAACGACCATTATAAGCAAAACTGTCAGTAAGGTTTTTCTCATTTCTAATCCCTCCACTTAACAGAATAATGGCGGGTTTTGTAAAGTGCAAATGAAATTTTATGTAAAAAAGACTCGAAATCCCCACCCCCTATAAATAAAGCGAATTCATAGCAAAGAGACCTCCATTGAGAATGGAAATCCCTGCTATAATAAATATAATCTCATTCTGAAGTAAGAAAGGAAGATATCTATGCCTTATTGCACCAGCTGTGGCGCTGAATATAAGCAAGGCGCCAAATTCTGCGGAGAATGCGGAGCGGGAACGGACACCGCTGCTTCAGCGGCCCCGCGCCGTCCTGCGGGCGGCTCCGCCTCCGGGGGAAGCCCGGAAACCGAGCTCTGGCAGGGCAAGCCTGCCGGCCTCTATGACCGGCTTAAGGGCCTGATTGGCCTCAACACGACCAGATATACGATTACCAGCCAGCGGATTATCGTGAAGACGGGACTCATCGGCAAAGATCTGGAAGAAATTGAGCTGCTGCGGGTCAATGACTTCTCGGTGGATCAGACCCTTCCGGACCGCCTGCTCGGCATCGGGACTCTGACTGTATTCTCCGATGACGCTTCGTCCCCGCAGCTGCTTTTCCGCAAAATCCGCAAGGTGCTCACGGTTAAGGATGTGCTGCGCAAAGCGGTTCGTGACGAAAAAACCGCCAACAATATCAGCTACCGCGAACAGATTTGATTGCCGTTGCCGTTCAGTCGGCAAGAACATAGGCCCCGGCTGGAATAATGACTTTGGGCTGGCTGGGGCTTTCCCACATCAGTACTGCTTTGGCATCGCCCTGGTTTTCGAAGTACTCTACCCTCAGCTCATGCAGTCTGCCGACGGTCAGATTCGCGCTGCCTTTTCGCTCCTGCCCGCTCTGCTTAATCCAGCTGTCAATCACCAATCCACCGTCAATCCACACCCGGATGCCGTCATCCGAAGAAGAATAAATCGTATAGCTCTCGCTGAAGTCCGCTTTCAGCCAGCCGCTCCAGCGCACAGAGAAGTTGTCGGAGGCTACCGCCGGATCAGGACTGGACTGTCTCCAGACGAAGTTGACCGCCGGATCTGTACGAACCAGTACCGGAGCTCCGCTTAGTGTATTATTGTTGAAATACTCCCCTTTAACTCCCGCTGCAGTTGTTATTTCCGTTCCCGCAGGCTTAACCTTATATTCATCCCGGGTGATTACAAAACTGTTCTTCATATAAGCCTTAATCACAGTGTCTGTATTCTTCTCATACAGCAGCTTGCCCCAGGTCATCTGGTAGGACCATTTGCTCTGGGATCTTGCAAGGACTGCCGGAGAAGGCAGCTCTCCGTTTTCCCCTATAGCGATCAGCTTGCCGCGTCCCAGGTCCCACAATCCGTCATGGTGGCTTGCCTTGAAATCTCCATCATAAATATCAAGGGCTAGTACGTCTACCCTGCCGGCACCGGGATAGTAGTCCGCAGGCTCGCCCGACCACTGATTCTTGGCATTCGGACTCCATACCCACAGCAAATTGTGCAGCCCGTGAACCTCCGTGTACCGTTCGAACATAAGGTTCCACAGCTCGGAGAAGCGGCTTTTCTGCCCCCACCAGAACCATCCCCCGTTCATCTCGTGATACGGTCTCCACAGGACAGGAACACCTGCATTGCTCAGTTGTTGTAAGGACAGCGCCGTTTTGTCGAGATCTGCCAGCAGCGCTTTATATTGAACAGTACCCGGTGTTATATATCTTGCAAAGTCAGCCTCGCTGAGGCTCATGGAGACATTGGACCAGGCCGGAGCCGTCCCCGGCAGATTCGCATGATAGCTCATCGTCACGATTCCCCCGGCCTTATGCCAGCGAACGGCACTGTCCACCACCGCCTGCCGCTGGCCGGCAATAACCGCCTCTGTCTGGTTGCTGATGGCCCCCAGCTCATAGCCGTGAAGTCCGGGATAGAATCCTCCTGTATTCTTCAGCTTATTGCTGTACTCATCCGGACTCTCCAGATAATCATGCTGTCCGCTGATGATGCCTTTGCCCTGCAGCGAATACAGCTTCTTCAGCAAGCTCTTCGCCGGGAGCGCAAGAGCCGTATCGGCAGGCTCCATCACCAAGCTGCGGAAGGACGCCTGCCAGCGGACATCGTTGACCAGCCGTGACGCCGAGTCGAGCAGATCCCGGAGGATGCGTTGTTCCATTCTTCCCACCAACCTTTTGTACCATTGTATGGGGACAACCGTGACAAGGACGCGGCGAATGTTGAGCATTCGGCAAAATATTCATGTTTTCAATATGTATAATTACCATTACGGCTATTGCTGTCACTTACTGTCACATACCTCGCATACCGCAGCGGCAAAAGCTCAAGAATATCCACTTTGGCCAGGGTCCCTTCCGCAGGTACAATCACCTTGTAATCCTTGGCGTAATCCGCGATCAGCTCCCGGCACATCCCGCATGGCGATACAACCTTGATCTCTCTATCCTCACTGTCCGGATCCGGGTGCCTTACGGCAACAATGGTGTCGAACTCCTGGTACCCCTCGGAAATCGCTTTACCGATAACCATTGCCTCGGCACATACGCTAACCCGCGGCAGATTTGCCTCCAGATGAACAGCTGTAAAAATCTCCCCCGTCTTCGTGCGCAACGCCGCACTGACATGATGCCGCTCCCATGCGTATCGTTTTCTGATAATCTCTTTAGCAGAAGCTATCAGGGTCTGGTCCTCAATCGAAATCTCAACTTCCATGTGCTTGTCCTCCTAAACGTTGTGCAATCCTTGTGCCTCATCGCAGGGTTCCGCCAAAACTCACTTCGTGAATGGTAACCTTGTCCTAATTTAGTATACTAAAAGCCGTTTGTTTTAAGATATAATACTTAATAGGCAGAGACTTTATGACCCCCACACCTTAGGAGGAGCATGTGAAAAAACAGAAATTCATCTCCACTCTGATCATCATTCTACTGCTGGTCCTGGTGGCTTACTGGTTTGAGGAAAATAACCCGCCCGTCACGCCACCTTCTACAGATGACTCTGAAATTGTACAGCTGGAGTTCCCGGCAGACCGTTATCCCGAAACCGCCGAGCATATCCAGGAAGCGATTGAGAGCGGTGAATCAGCCGTCTGCACTATCAGCCGGGAAGATGCCGAAGAGAACCGCAAGGAATCCTTGTCCGGTGTGCCGACCAAGAAGGGCTACGACCGCGATGAATGGCCGATGGCGATGTGTGCCGAAGGCGGCAGCGGTGCCGACATTGAATACATAACACCCAGTGACAACCGCGGGGCCGGAAGCTGGGTTGGTAATCAGCTGGAAGGTTATGCCGACGGAACCCGGGTAGAGTTCATGTTCAAGTAAACGAGAACCGCATAGGTATGGATTAGCCCCCTGCCGTCTGTATCGGCAGGGGGCTTTTGCAGATTCAAGGCTATCCACTCTCTGCAGGTGCTTCAATCGGTCCAGTGACCGCTGCCGCTGCCGGTCACTTTTGCCCCTGGTTCCGGACTTTCCCAGGCAATGAGAATTACCGCTGCCTCTACGGGCTGGGGCGGCTGCCATTGGATAAACCCCTGCAGTGCCAGCTCACGAAGGCCGGACATCACTTGAGCCTCCCTCCGCCCGCTAAGCCTAGCAAGCTCCTTAAGCTGCGGCATCCGCCCGAAGTGGCTTCTGAAGTGACACATAATCCGCAGCAGCTTGCGGGCAGTATCATCCAGCATGACGCGCCTTGGCCCGCCGCCAGGCCAGAATACTGCCGGTTCTGAATACCCTGGGACCGCCTGTGGTTAAGCAAGTGGCCCGCAGCAGGTCCCCTTTAATCCCGTGCACCTCCACGCTGCGCTGGGTGATTTTGCCCGATTTGTCCTCGTAGATGATTTCAATTACTTGTCCGATCAGCTTTTCCAGATCTTTTACCTTCACTTCAATTCCCCCTTATCACACTTTTCCGAAATAATTATATGTATTATATGCGAACAAATGTTCTTTATGCAACATGATCGTGATAACACATAATACCAAGTGAAAGCCCCGCTTAGGCACTCTGCCTGACGGGGCTGCACTTACCATAAAGTCCTTTAGAATATACAGGCTTTGGTGATAATTACCAGCAAAATGAACAGCACCAGAATGGCACTCGTTGAGGTCCATGGGCTTACAACCGGCATAACCGCCGGAGGTCCCTGGTTCACCCCGCCAACGTTATTTCCGCAACCGCAACCATACTCTGCACCCATAATTCATTCCTCCTCTGAGATATGAAATACATGAAACGAGATGCTCAAGTTCATCTCTTACACAGCACAGAATATGTTGCAGGCAGATCGGCAGTCTGGGCCAACCGGCAAACAATATCCGCTTCGCCTAAATAAACCGCTCTATCCAGACGATATACATTACAGGAAGGCTGGTAAACCTGGGATTTTAATAGGTCAGCATTCTCAAAAAAACGGGTTATAACCCATTCAGGAGGTACGAAATGGACATTGCCGCTCTATCCATTGCAATGAGGCAGGCGTCCTTACAGCAGGCTGTCGGGCTGCAGGTCATGAGTATTGCCAAGAATACCGCTGAGCTTCAAGGGCAGAATATGGCCCAAATGCTCCAGCAGAGCCCTCATCCGGACCTTGGAAAAACACTTGATATTCAGGTTTAATTGCATTATGCTTAGATACATAAGAACATCAGTTCCGGTATGAATCCGGCAACTACTAGCCCCTTCGGGCTTTTCTTTTACTCCTAAATACGAACATACGATCTTATATTGAGGTGATTACATGCAGTCTTATTACCAAATGACCGCCCTGGAGAATTGGACCGAGGATTTATATCAGCGTTTGCAAGTGCGGCAGCCGTCGGACATATCGGTTAATTACATCGCCGAACGGCTGAATATCTGGGTTCATTATCTGGATGTACGCAGCAAGAGCATTGAGGCCTCTGCCGGGATGTACACCATGTTTTTAGACAACCGGCTCCCCCCCGAGCTGCAGCGCCTGGAATTTCTCCATGAGCTTTGCCATCTGCTCCGTCATGCCGGAAGCCGCAGTCTGATGCCCGGACACTTTACACAGGCTCAGCAGGACGAATCGGAGCGGTTTATTCTTTATGCGGCTATGCCCTACTCCATGATCTCTGCCAGACCGTTGCCGGAGCTACGCGAGGATGCCATTCACTACATTGCCACAACGTTTCAGGTTCCGGAGGAACTGGCCATGCAGCGGATTGACCAGATTCAGAGGCGGGTATTCCAGGGGCAATTGATGGCTGTGCTGGAAAAAAACGAAGACAGAAATCTCATCCATCACCGGCATATCCGGTAACTGTTTATTTCCAATCCGTAAGTATTTCCCCAAAAAAAATGATCCCGCCGGCGTCCGGCAAGGTCTATATCTATTACTAGGGGGTATGTCCTTACTATACAGCCTCCAGCTTAAGCCATTATGAAATCCCGCTGAATATGAGCTAAAATCTGTCCTGCTTAAACGGGATCGCCGGCATTTACAAACCTATTTTCTTGCAGCATTGGTACCGCATAGCTGATATCTGCTTGGCAGGAGTACGTGACATCATCTTCATATCCGCGTTCCCGCAGTTCACGGCCGCTGGCAGATTCCCAGATCAAATCCCTGATCCGGTGACCGGAGGACTTCACAGCGCCAATGCACACCTCAGCTTCCGGAGATTTCGTTCCGGCTAACCGGGAGAGAATCAGACCTGCACCCAGGTAATCCTCGATGCCCGGGCGCAGTTCATCCTCCCCCTCCATAACATCCGACCACTTCTCGCCGCAGGGGATTACCGTAATATTCACGTCCATTTCAAGCTTCAGCCGGTTCGCGGTATCTGCAACAGCAGAAGCATTTAAAAGGCATCCGACAAGCAGAGCCGGCACTTGTGCTGCAATCCATGTACAGGCTGCTCCGTTCAAGGAACATAATACAAAGTCACGGGCATAGTCGGCTGAGCTGAAGGACAACGGCGATAAGGAGTGGCCCCCCACTCTTATAGCTTCTGATCTCCCCCAGACCATTTCGGCACCAAGCTCCTTGGCATAAGCTTTAGCGGTTTCATTAATCGGCGGAGGATACGGATAAATATTGGCTTTATGCTGAACCGCCGTTACTACCGTAGACGAGAAGCTAAGCACGTCAACAATAATCACAATGTCCCCGCGCTCTGCTGCTGCCCTGGCCCCTCTCCGTCCCCAGTCCAGCTTAATTTCATAAGATGACTGATCAAAATACACAGGATTCCCTCCTTCCGGTTCTAAGAATTCTTCTCAATCCTTCAAAGAGGGAGTTACCCATAGATGGCTACTCCCAAACCGTCAATCGCCGGCTTTCTTTAATTATTTTTGAAACAGACGGATCTTGCAATACCTCAAGTTCACGTTCTATAACGGCAAAAAAAGTGACCCTACCGAACGTCCGGCAGGGTCAAGGCCTATTAACTGGGGGTCATGTAATTAATATATATCCCGAAGCTTAAACGAATCTGAAGCAGTGCTAAATGTTTGCTTAAGTTGCACTCCCAGGCTCTATACCCAGAAAGATTTAGTAATAATTACGAGCAGAATGAACAATACCAGAATTGCAGCACTAGAAGTGAAGGGGCTAGCATATGCTCCGCAGTTAGCTCCACCAACCGGACTTACATTTTCACCGTAACAACCCATTCTAAATTCCTCCTTCATAATTGAGTACACCATAGACTATGTAAATTAGCCGCTGCCTGACTGGGTGAATAGGAAATCATTAGCCTTCATCCGGACCGATCCGTAAGCTCTTCAGCGGAACCTCACATTTATCCGCAATCAGCGTATAAAATTCCGGAAAGCTCGGGTCCTGGGCATTAGGTATTTCTTCAAAGGTACGGATATATAACCCGTTAGCGGCCACTGCCGTTATAATATCGCCAACCGTCCATCCCCGCGTCAAAACCTTACCCAGTCCAGAACGCTCTTTTTCAGGAAGCAGCTTGGCAAAAGCTATTTCACCTTCCCGGACCGTGTCGTCAAAATAATTCCCTGTCGGATGCTGGAGATTTACCGTTGTCCTCCATGTCCTGGCAAACGGATGAAAGTCCGTTAACATCAGCCGGCCATTTGCGCCTAATCTTCTGTTGACCAAAGCAAAAATATCATTTAGATCTGTAAAATAATGCAAAATTCCAAACTCCATCAATACAATATCAAATTGGCCCAGCGTCTCTTCATCCGGGATATGCAATACATCTGAGCAGATATAGTTCAAAGGAATCCCCGCAGCAGCCGCAACCTCACCGGCATACTTACAGTTTTCCTCTGAAATATCGACCACGGTAACCTCAGCGCCCAACAGGGCTAACGCGATCGCCTTCATGCCATGGGAACCCAGCAGATTGATTACTTTCTTTCCTGATGGATTACCAAGGTACTTTAACCAATAACGCAAAGGGTGCTGCGGGTCCATTTTTAATTTACTAGCCTGCTCTTCCGGAGATCCGTGATGCTCTACCCAAGCCTGATATGCCTTCGATTCCCAAGCCACCTTATTCGCACGTGCCAGTTGTTCCTGCATATAGTCCCCCTTGATAAAATATGGAATAATTTCCAGGCTTCTAAGTTTACTACATTTTAGAGTCTTCATCCACAATCCCAAATCTGCTTAATATCACATCGTCTTATTTATAGCATAAAAAAAAGGCCAGCCCCGTAAGGATGACCTTGCCTGTTTCCATACTATTTTCACTTCACAGATCTTATTTCAAAAAAGTCCCCTGCCGGTACTCACTGAACGCCACCGTAATCTCTCTTTCCGTATTCATAACGAACGGTCCTCTGGCGACTACCGGTTCGCGGACAGGTTCACCTGCATATAACAGCACTCGCAGCTTCTCTCCCGCCGTAATTTCCACTTCACTTTCTCCGCTGCCGCCTTCACCAAGCCATAAGACATGGCCTTCAGAAGCCGCTGCTTTGTTGTTTCCAAAGGTTCCGTCGCCTTCAAGAACATAGATGAACCCGTTGTAGCTGCCCGGCAAATCCTGCGTGACTGTATAACCCGGCTCAATAGTCATCTCCACCATCGTTACCGGAACATAGTTGCGGGTTGGACCAGCCACTCCCTTGGAAGATCCGGAGAAAACTTTTATGGCTGCGCCAGCTTCCTGCCGTACAGGCATATCCCCGCTTTTCAAATTCTGATAACGCGGCGTAGTCATCTTGTGCACCTTCGGCAGATTCACCCAAAGCTGCAGGGAATGCGCAGTCATCCCTTCAGAGGGCACTTCATTATGCTCAACTCCGCTGCCTGCCGTCATCCACTGCACGTCCCCCGGCCCGAGCACCCCGCCTTCCCCGCTGTGGGTGTCGTAATGTTCAATCTGTCCAGAGATCACATACGTTACCGTCTCCATTCCGCGGTGCGGGTGGATGTCAAAGGATCCCTTCTGAAACTTATCCTCCATCATCAGCAGAAAAGGATCATGCTTCGCCCAATTTCCCGGTTCAAGTACCGGCCCTGCCGAATGGATTGCACTCACCTGGTTTAGAACAACCTTTCTGACTTCACTTATATCTCTTTTAACTGCAGATTGTTCCATAATGCTCTCCTCCTTAACGAGTTGTGGTTCAGCTCTATTCTTAACTATTATTTTTATATTTACTATATTTTATATAGTTAATTTAACATTTCTCCTTTCGTTTGTCAATTTCCCGGAAACAAAATGTGACCAAATCCCGTTCTTAATGGTGTTATAGGTAAAGGAGGGCAGAGCATCATGCAGCGATTCATGTCCCGGCCGGGGAATGATGTGATAAAGAGTTATGAAAACTACTCAAAAATGCTGTTCCGGATTGCCCTGGTTCATCTGGGCAACCGCCAGGATGCCGAGGAAGCCACTCAGGACACCTTCATCAAGCTTATGGAGAAAGCGCCGGAGTTCAAGGATGCCGAACATCAAAAGGCATGGCTGATCCGTGTACTCACCAACACTTGCAAAACATCGCTGGGCAGAGGCTGGCGTAAGCGCGAGATTAAGCTGGAGGGTGCCGAGCCGCTTATAGCGGACAGTCCTGAGGATTTGGCAATGCTACAGCTGGTGCTGGCCCTGCCCGTAAAATATAAGACTGTTATCCATTTGTATTATTACGAGGATTATCCCGTCCAGGAGATCAGTAAGATACTGAAGATCAGTGAGTCCGCCGTGAAGATGAGGCTTAAACGGGGACGGCAGCTGTTAAAACTGGAGCTGGAAGGAGCGGAACCGGAGTGAACGAGGATCAGTTTCGATCAACCTATAAGAAAGCGGTGGATTCAATGAACCCAAGCGAAGAAACGAAAAAAGGACTGCTCGCCAAAATGGAGCAGCATCAGGAGACAAAACGTCCGCGTAAGACAATATATATCGCAGCAAGTATCGTACTCGCCGCCGGAATCGGTCTGGCTTCACCTACTATATGGAACCAGATAAACGGGCCTGCGTCACCTGCACAAGTGGCACAGGTAGATCCGGGGACATCAGGCACAGGCGGAGCCGCTTCGGCCGGCAGTGTCGTCATTCCCAAGCTGAAGCTGCCGGATTCAAGCTCGGGTGTTAAGGCAAGCATGATCGCCCTGGTTGTGTATAAGGGGAATATTTATACACAGTCTGCTACAAGTATCGAAGCCGCTGATGCAGCCGCGCTGCGCGGTGACCGTCTGGGACGGACGACAGGCGGCATCGACGAATGGAGCGGTAAAGAAGAATACACCGAGCTGTCCTCCAATATCGGTGAGACAGATATCTATACCGTGAAGGGATACGATTCCGGCTTCCTGATTATGTCCTATTCGGAAATCGACGGTCAGGTATTCGCTGAACTGTACGAGCATACGAACGGCATCACTGTAAACAGCGGAGACGATCTGATCGGCATGCTGAATCTTGAAGGCCGGATCGCTTCGGCCCAGTGGGAGAGCTTCGACAGCTGGAATAACGGACTGCAGCAGTACTCGCCGCTCAGCGGAAGTGAAGCGCTTGACGGCTTCCTGTCAGCCCTCCTGGCAGCCAAACCGCTCGCAGCAGAACCGCTGATCGCGCAGGGCATCTACGACAGCGAAGACCGCAAGGTCATCTATCTGGAGCTCCAAGATAAAACCCAGGTTCAGCTTGTACTCTTCGGTCAAGGACTTGTTCGTTACGGCGATGCGCCGGTATTTTTCGAAGTCGAATCCGGTGCGTTCCAGACGCTGTGGAACAGCATGGAACAGTAACAAAGAAACCGGACCACCTCATGCCCCTCCGGGAATGGCAAGTCAAAAAAATACAGTCCTGCCTTGTCGAGGCGGGGCTGTATTTTTACTTCACCAGCATTTTCACAGCGGCATTCACCCGTTTGATCGTTTCCGTGCCCACCCAGCCGCCTGCACTTGCCAGTATAAAATTATGAAATATCTTATTAGCCAGAGCATATGTCACTGTCCCGATTATGATCTCTATTACAAAGAACCGCATAATATCGCCAGTGGTTATAATATACACTTTGAATTCCTGATGACGAAGCACAGGCTTAGATCACTCCCCTTCGAAGGGTTATTATTAACCTTTATGCTTCGGGCGGATTGTCTAATGCCATTTCGAGCAACGATTTGCGTGACACATTAACGTATTTCAGCTGCTTCATACCACCCAGAAATTCGGGCTTCCGTTCGATCAGACACATACCGATATCCAGGAATTGCAGGTTCTTCAGCTGCTCCAGTTCAGGCGGCAGTTCACGGATCGAGGTGTATTGAATCGTCAGCTGCTCCAGTTGTTCCAGTTCTCCAATCTCCGGCGGGATGCGGTTTAGGCTGATCTCCTCCCTGGGCTTGGCCTGATACCCGAGAGCCGGCCGGTCCGAGCTCGCACACCGGATAGACAGCTCTCTCAGATTCTTCAGCCTGCCTATAGCTGCCGGAATGCCCTCCAGATCAGCAGATAAAATTTTCAGACATTCCAGCTTGGTTAATTCGAACAGCCCTTCGGGCAGACGATACAGATCCTGTTCAAAAATCTCCAGCTCCCGCAGCTCTGTAAGCTCCCGGATTCGTTCAGGCAGCTCCGTCAGCCTATGTCCGCTTATATACAGCCAGTCTGTTTTATGCTTTATGGCATCGTCCAGCAGATGATCCAGATCACGGTGTGCTTTTAATTCCAAAAAGAGTCCCGTAACCTGTTCCATCAGCTCACCTGCTTCTTCCTCAGTAACATCCATCCCATACATATGTTCATGTACCACCGAGTACAGGTAATCTCCGCCGCCTTTTCTCAAGAAACACAAGTCCTCCGGCAGATTAGGGTACATCCAGTCCGACAACCGGTTTGCCATTTGCTTCAACAGCTTCCCACTTTCTTCACAGCAGCGATATAAATAGTAGGTTCCTGCGCAATAAAAAGCATGACTGTTATAGGTCTTCCTGATTCGCTTAAATTCATCCATATTATTGTCCGGGATGATGACGTTCTTCAACAGATAAGGCTCCAGCGCCTCCAAAGCACTTGTGTACCGATCCCGTACCGCCATATCGGCTGGAATCTTCTCCCCCAGCACAAAACATTCCGAATTCGATATCGCCAGATCAATTACCTGCTCATATGCTTCGCCTCTAGGGTCGGTATACATTCTCATCGTGTCCAGTCTCCATTTCCGTTCGGAGTAAATGCGGCCGCTGACATTAGCGTAGTGTTTTCACCATCTTAAAATTCACTAACTCCACACCTTTACGTTCAACCACCTGCTGCTGGATAACCCGGTATCCTAAACGTTCAAAAAATGGCCTGGCAGTTATACTCGCCTCTGTATCCATTTCATTAAGCCCTAACCGCCTTGCTTCAGCTTCAAGTGTATTCACCAAAGCAGAAGCAACCCCCTGCCGCAGAAAATCCTTATGAACAAAAAGTCTTTCTACATGCCCCTCTTGAGTCATATCAGAGAACCCAACGATTTCACCTTTGATTTCCGCAACGTAGGTAAAATTGTGACTCAGCGATTCTTTCCAAGTCTTCAGCTTGAGCGGCTCTTCATCTTTGGGTGCCCAGGCATGAAGTTGCTCTCCGGTGTAATCCCGTTTGTTCACGGAATGCACGGTTTCGTAGAATATAGAGACGATCTGATTAATATCCTCTTCCGTAAACTTTCTTAACTCCATTAGGTATCCTCCTCTACACTGCTTTGATCGACTTAATGTGGCGGCACTTCGGATAGCTGCTGCAGCCGTAAAACTGGCCCTTCGGGCCACTACGCAGAACAAGCCTGCTACCGCATTTAGGACAAGTGAATTCATCCACAGGAACTTCTGCAATGACTACCTGCGGTGTAGGAACTGCTGCAGGGTTCATAGTCAGTATCATCTCAATCAGAGCTTCACGGTTGATCAGCTTGACCCGGTTCGATTTGGCCAGATCATACGCAGCAGCCGTGTAGTCACTGTTTGACACAACCCATGCTTCGGAAGCTCCGTAATGCGCGATTGATGCTTTCGCTTCTTGAACAGCTTTGATACCAACGTTCTTACTATACCGCTTGGCTTGAACAACAATCTTTTTTCCATCTTTCTGGATAATCAGGTCAGCCCCATAATCACCGGCGGCCTTTGTAACTTCAATCTTATATCCCTGCGCCCGAAAGAGGTGTCCTAAGTATTTCTCGAATTGAATACCTTCCATTTTGTCGATGTCAGCGATTCCTGATCTCTTCAGGCGCTCAGCCCGCTTGTTCCAAATAGATCTCATGATTAAACTAACTATTACCAGTCCTAAAACGACTCCTACAACCATGCCGTACAGAGATTTTGTAATGAGAAATCCTAGTCCAGCCATAGATAGCGCTGTCAGCCCGGCTAGTGCTTCAAAAAATTCTTCCTCTTGTTTGGCCTTGCTCTTTCTTCGTGCCACCTTTATTCCCTCCATGTCGAATTACATATTGATATGGTATTTTGATAACAAAAAGCCGTCTGATTTAAGACGGCCTGCAGCTGCAATATGGGAAAACCGCTACCCTAACATCGTTTTCAAATCTATGATTAGAAATACGCCAGCTAAGATAAAAGAAAATACCGCAAGTCTTCTTAGTTTATTCCAATCCCGAACCCCAACAGCTACAAACAAAACAAATAACAACCCCGTCATTATTTCGTCATTCCGGCGGAAGACCATTAACAGAATGTAAGTCAGCATAATAAATGACCAGATTAATGTGAACCAGCGCGGATTTCCATTCCAAACTTTTTTAAGCATGTTCTGCCTCTATTCCCTTTAAGATTTGTATAGTCTACATTCTCCTTACACGGGAGGAATTCCTTCCCAACAACCCCAAATGTCGGTCATCACGGTTACAGCAGTTCAACCAGCAAAGCTTTTATGAAACCCTCAAACCGCAGTATGAGGTAATTAGCATAGGTAAAAATAATTTTAGTCATCCGGATTCCGTCATTCTGACCAGATTAAAAATGCAAATGCTTCTATGTTGTAGACTTATCAAAAAGGCACCATCACAGCAATTAGTAATGAAAGTAAAATTACCTTACTACAAATAAGAGAGGTAGGTAAATGTGGAAAGGAATCATTGATCGCTTCGAAGGTAAGTATATCCTCATTGAATACGATGGCAAATCGGAAGATGTACTAAAATCAGAATTACCTACAAAGGTAAAAGTTGGTGCCACACTATTTTCAAGGATAGTACTGTGAAAATTGATACTGGAGATTCTCCGTCTCGGAATAGGAAATTCATATATTCATGGACGATTTGTTTGAAGATACATAGTACTTTTACCGCAGAACTCTCATCCTAGAGTTTTTTTGCTTATTTTCCCTGTGTTTTGGCGTTATCTACAGTTAGTAAACATACTTGGTACCTCACCTTGCCGACGATCCACCATCCGGTGCGAAATCGCCTGGAGAAAAATTTTATCGAAGATATCCTGAAAAAGATTCGTATCTTTAAAACGGGTTCGCCGATTCCAGCTAATCGTGCAGTGGTCTGGAACCTTGCCGGGTTAGCCCGAGCCAAGAAACCATCGGTAAGCTAAATTCGTTTGGACCTCACGTTCTAACTGGCGTTCAGAAGAAATGCCGTAGAAGTACCCCAGGAAAGTCAATCTTGAACAGCACGACAGGATCAATAGCAGGTCGTCCGTTATCCTGAAACCAAGATCACATAAAGAAGGCTGTCGAGACTTTCTCGACAGCCTGATGAGCTATTTGGGTCTGTCAATAATTTTGTGTAAACTCTTTTAAGCACAGATTCCCCCGAGGGGGAAGTCGCGAATCTAACGCAAGTGTTGACCGACCCGGTCTGGGAAAAATACCGAAAGCTGGAGCAGCATTTGGCCCCAGTTTTGGACACGTCCAGTCCATTTTCGAGTGACATCGACGGTGGCCAGATAGAGCATTTTTAGCAGAGCTTCATCGGTAGGAAAGATGCTCTTTCCTTTGGTTACTTTACGAAGCTGACGGTGGTAACTCTCAATCATATTGGTGGTGTAAATCAGTTTACGTATCTCAGGCGGGTACTTGAAAAAAGTAGCAAGTTCGTCCCAATTCGTCCGCCACGAACGGATAATGAGGGGATATTTCGCCCCCCAGACTTCCTCAAAACGGTCGAGTTCAAGCAAGGCACCTTCCTCGGTAGCTGCCTTGTATATAGGCTTTAAGTCGGCGGTCACCTTCTTAATATCCTTGTAAGACACGTACCGTGTAGAGCTGCGGATTTGGTGAATAATACACTTCTGGATTTCAGTTTGGGGATAGCAGGCCGCAATCGCTTGAGAGAACCCGGACAGGTTATCCACGCAGATAATGAGAATGTCCCCCACTCCACGATTCTTGAGTTCATTCAGCACGCTGAGCCAGAACTTGGAGGACTCGTTCTCACCAATCCACATGCCCAGCACGTCTTTGTTTCCGTCCAGATCAATGCCAATGACCATGTAGGCAGCCTTGTTGATAATGGCCCCGTCTTGCTTGACTTTGAAGTGGATCGCATCCAGATAGACAACAGCGTAAACGCCTTGCAGAGGCCGATTCTGCCATTCTTTAATGAGAGGAACAATCTTATTTGTGACATTGGAAATGAGCGTAGGCGACACCTCAATGCCATACATCTGCCCCAGGTGATCCTGAATTTCTCGGGTACTAATCCCTTTGGCGTACAGAGCGATGATTTGCTCTTCGATGCCGGTTACGTTCGACTGATGCTTCTTGACGACAAGTGGCTCAAACTCACCCAGACGGTCACGAGGGATAGCGATTTCCTGTTCCCCGTACTCACTGACAACCGTTTTACGGCTCTTTCCGTTACGGCTGTTTGGCGTGAGCTTCGCCTTCACTTCATGCTTTCCGTAGCCTAAATGAGTGTCCATTTCGGCTTCCAGCATCTCCTGAATCGTCTCCGCAAATAGCTCTTTTAGAGCATTCTGCGCATCCTGTGCGCTTACCAAGTTGTTTTCCTTAATAAATTCCCGTAACTGTTGTTTTGTCCAAAGTCCCATGTGTTCTCCCCAACCTTTCTCTTACTTCCATTTTAATGGGTTTGAGAGTTTACACAATATATTTTACAGACTCAGCTATTTCAGCTCATCCCTTTAAGATTACGTTTAGGTTAAACATCTCTTTCTTTGAGGTACTTTAAAAACTCAATATAAGCTTCACTATGTTCCTTATCAAGCATTTCACGTTCCGTTATTACCAGTTCTAACACTTGATTTAAAAAGTTAATTTTTTTTGCTCTCAAAACAAATCCCTTTATTAAAAACAACAACGCTAGTAAAACTAATCCTGCATAGATTACCGTGGCTGAACCCATACTTTTATTCAATAACTTATCATCAGGAAATAATTTTGTAGGAATCTCTCTCATAATGCTTATGATAATTGTAAAAATAGCAAGCATTGATGTAATCATACTAGAGAAAATAGAAACCTGCTTGTAATCATCAACTATTGAATTTACTTCAGCCTTAATTAATTTTAACTCATAGGTGCTTTTTTGAAAAAAATATCTCTTGATTTCCCGAAGCCTATTAATTGATGTTTCAATGTCTTTTGCTTGTTCTAATTCAAATTCAGCTATCACTTTCATGTACTTTTTTTCCTGGAATGTTCTACGAAGTATATCGGTCACTCCTTTTTCTTTCTAATGTTATTAATATTTCTCTTATTATCGTAATAAAACTTCAGTTTTCTTAGAGAGTTTTGCAATCTTAATTAACTCTGTTCCTTATTTGTTCAATTACAATTCATCCTTCTGCAGTTCAATATCTATCTCAATCAGCTTATTCAGATCATCCACCTTAACCCACTTGGCTATGCCGGCCTTAACAATCTTCCGGTACTGCGCCTTGCTTTCCAAGATACCGGCCATAACTTCTAGCTCACCAGCAATAAATATTCATCATTTGTTCCCATTTTGCCCCTCTACTTCCGTGTATATTTGGAAACGAGACAGCAGATGACTGTGAATGCCACGCGTGGCGCGATGCTGTCTCAACCGGGGGATACCCTGGATAATTAGGAGGAAGTTAGCTTGTCCTCCTATTAATTTGGTCAAAAGAAAAACCGCCCAATGATTAGGCGGCTGATTATACTAAGTTTATCTTCACCGCAAGGAATTGATCGGTGACTATTAACAGTCATTTTGTCGTCTTGCTCAATCTTCCTCATATTGATTCTCCAAAACTTGAACAGCCCCTTCATGCCAACCATTGAACCGGTAGATTCTTCTTGTAACTTTACGTCCTTCTCCTGTTAATCCACCAGTTACAGCGGCTTCGGACGCCTGAACATTAAGTCCCCCCTTCCCACTTGCTTCATAGAACTCTTCTATCTCAACAGTCTCAGCAGTGTTAATTCTTTGTGCAATGGCTAATTCTTGCGCTACCTTTGCCTGCGACGCACGCATTTGCGCAATGAGCTCCTGACGTGCAGCCTCTTCTCTTAGCTGTTGAAGTGTTCCATTTTGTGATAAATCTTGAACCTTTTCGATTGCTTTTTCTACACCCTTACTTATCAAGTAAGTGGAAGGGCTAACTGCAAAATGAATCTTGTCTTTCACGCTCATGTTCTTAAAATTCATCATTCCATAACCACCCATAATGTATTATTTTGTATTTGATAAGTATGCTTCCAGATTAACATATTTCAATCTGTTGAAGATACACACGATTGTAAGAATGGGTGAACTGAACTATCTGTAGAGTGTCTTCATACATTATGATCAACTCGTCAGTTGAGCCATCTTCACCCTTCTGAGCAAACAGAGTGACCTAGTTTGGATCGTTCCCATCTCGTTTCCCAATATCTATAACAACACCGGAAGCATCAGGTCACAGGCGGCCCAAAAGTTGCTGCTGAACGTCTCGGCATGACTCCTACAATATTTAACGAACGTTATTCTCACTTGCTGCCTACAATGCAGGAAGAGGCCGTTGACAAAATTGAAGCTGAATTAACTAGATATGCTGAAAAACAACTTGATCCTGTGGATAAATAGTTCCCGTTAGCAAATCCGTTAGCAAGTCGCTTTTTCCGGTCTGAATCTACCCCTTCTCAAAAACAGAGACGACCTCAAACATAGCAAAAACCCCTTGCTAGGCAAGGGGTTTAGTGAAGTGGGCCCTACAGGACTCGAACCTGTGACCAATCGGTTATGAGCCGACCGCTCTAACCAACTGAGCTAAGGGCCCGGATCTAAAGTATCCGAATGTACAATGGCTGTAGGAAAATAAATTGGTTGCGGGGGCAGGATTTGAACCTGCGGCCTTCGGGTTATGAGCCCGACGAGCTACCGGGCTGCTCCACCCCGCGTCAGTAATCATATTCAAACAGCGACAATAGTTAATATACATTAAATGAGGCCCTAAAGTCAAGGATGAAATTGTTAATTCGTCAGGGTAAGAATCGCACCCCGTAACGGCCTTTCCGTGAACGGTAAATCTCTACAAAACGCGGGTCATGATAGCCGTAAATCCAGCCGTCCTGCTCCAGTCTTTTTGCCAGGCAGCCTGCTTGAAATCTCGTCCTGAACAGCTTTGCAAAGTATATCCAGTTCATGATGGATGTCTCCCTTGAGGTTGTTGTTCAACGCTGCAATTATAGGATACCCCACTATGATAAAAAAATATGCGGGACTTCCGGATTTCATAACTGAAAATCCGGGAGTCCCGCATGTAGAACACTTACACTCCGAACGATGCCGGATCTTTACGCCACGATTGCAGCAGCGCTACATCGCTCTCAGCGATCTTGCCTTGGCTCAGGGCTACATCAATCAAAGTGGTGTAGTTGGACAGGCTTTGCAGCGGTACACCGGCAGAAGCGAAGCCTTCAGTGGCACGGTCCAGCTCGTAGCTGAAGATTGCCAGGACTGCCAGCACTTCTCCGCCTGCTTCTTCTACTGCCTGCGCGGCTTTGATCGAGCTGCCGCCGGTGGAGATCAGGTCCTCGATCACTATCACCTTCTGGCCGGGAGAGATGATGCCTTCGATCTGGTTCTGCTTGCCGTGACCTTTGGCCTTGTCACGGATGTAGGCCATCGGCAGGTTCAGCTTGTCGGCCACCCAGGCCGCATGCGGAATACCCGCAGTCGCTGTACCCGCGATCACCTGAGCTTCGGGATAGCTGGATTTAATCAGCTCTGCGAAGCCAT
The DNA here is from genome assembly GCF_017086365.1 of Paenibacillus tianjinensis. NCBI lineage: Bacteria > Bacillati > Bacillota > Bacilli > Caryophanales > Paenibacillaceae > Paenibacillus > Paenibacillus tianjinensis. Next base: position 4,622,503 of record NZ_CP070969.1, read on the forward strand.
TTGCGATATAGTTACGCACTTCCGGGAAAGACAGGGTCAGACGGTTGTCGCAATAGATCGGTGATTTGATGCCGGAAGTCCAGGTGAACGGTTCCTGCGGGCGCAGTGCAACCGCTCCAATCTCCAATAGATAAGCAGCGACCTGTTCGCTTGTATTCGATAATGTACTCATGCTTGAGTCATCTCCTCAATGATTGATAGTGCAGCTGCGCGCGGATCGGCTGCTGCGGTAATCGGGCGGCCCACTACAAGGAAGTGGCTGCCTTGCCGGATAGCTTGTCCCGGCGTCATAACCCGGGATTGATCGTCTAGAGAGGCGCCTGCCGGACGGATACCCGGAGTCACAGTAACGAACTCCGGACCGCAGGCGGCAGCGATTGCTGCAGACTCCTGCGGGGAAGCAACGACGCCGTGCAGGCCGGCTTCTGCCGCCAGCCGGGCGTAGCGCACCACGGTATCCTCTACGTTCCCGGCAATGCCAATTTCTCCATTCATGACTTCCTGGCTGGTACTCGTAAGCTGTGTCACCGCGATAATCAGCGGAATATGCAGTGAAGGATGCAGGCTGACTGCCTTCGCTGCCCCCTCAAGAGCTGCTGTCATCATCGCCTTGCCGCCGGAAGCATGGACATTGAACATATCCACGCCGAGCCTTGTGATGCTCTCCGCTCCACCCCGGACGGTGTTCGGGATATCATGCATTTTGACATCAAGGAACACGGAATACCCGTGGTCCTTCAGCTCCCGGATAAAGTCCGGTCCAGCTGCATAGAACAGCTGCATGCCAACTTTCAGGTAGCACGGGATGCCTTCCAGCTTATCGATCAGTACCCTGGCCTCGGCTGCATCAGGATAGTCAAGGGGAATCATCAGCCTTCCGGCCATTTCATCCCGTTTGGTGATATGACCGATACTCTCATGTTGGGCCTGTTCTGGGGTCTGCTCCATACGTTGTTATCCATCTCCTCTATTTATCATTTACGGCTCCCGCCGTCATTAACGCTTTCTTGTCCAACTCCCGGGCACAGTTGAACGGTCTGCGATAACGCAAACCGTCCTCTGTAGAACCGCCAGCAGGCAGCCCTCTAAGTTTTATATTATTGTCCAACAAAGGCAGGCATCGACTGTGACGAGAAGTTGATCGTCTGCAGCATTCTCAGCAGCGCCGTTACTGTATCAAGCGATGTCATACATACGACCCCGTTCTCTACCGCTTCACGGCGGATACGGAAGCCGTCACGCTCCGGTGTCTTGCCTTTGGTCAGCGTATTGAAGACGAAGTTCGCTTGACCGCTGCGGATCAGGTCGAGGATCGTAGGCTCGCCTTCATCCAGCTTGTTGACGTTCATCACGTTCAGGCCGGACTGCTCCAGCGCCTGCGCTGTGCCGCCGGTAGCAATGATTTTGTAGCCCATAGCATGGAAGCCCTTCATCAGCTCAACCGCTTCAGCTTTATCTTTATCCGCTACCGTAACGATGATCGCGCCGGTTGCCGGAATTTTCATACCTGCACCAATCAGACCTTTGTACAGCGCCTTGGCATACAGCTTGTCGCGGCCCATAACCTCACCGGTGGATTTCATCTCAGGTCCCAGGGTCGGCTCTACTCTGCGCAGCTTGGCAAAAGAGAACACCGGCACTTTAACCGATACGTAGTCGCTCTCCGGCCAGAGGCCTTCTGTATAACCCTCTTCCTTCAGCTTACCGCCGAGGATGATTTTGGTTGCCAGATTCGCCATTGGAATGCCAGTTACCTTGCTCAGGAACGGAACCGTACGCGAGGAGCGCGGATTTACTTCGATGACATACACTTCGTTCTGGTAGATAACAAACTGGATGTTCACCAGACCGATCGTTTTCAGCTCTTTGGCGATTTTGATCGTGATATCGGTGATCTTCTGCTTCAGGCCTTCATCCAGGTACTGCGGAGGATATACGGCGATGGAGTCACCGGAGTGGACGCCTGCGCGCTCCACATGCTCCATGATGCCCGGGATGACTACGGTTTCGCCGTCGCAGATTGCGTCAACCTCAACCTCTTTGCCGAGCATGTAACGGTCGATCAGGACCGGATGCTCCGGATTGATCTTAACCGCTTCAACCATGTAGTTCATCAGCTCAGTATCGTTATATACGATTTCCATCGCACGTCCGCCCAGCACGTAGGAAGGACGCACCAGCACCGGATAGCCGAGGGACTGTGCTGTTTCTACAGCCTGGCTTGCATCGGTTACTGTTTTGCCTTTCGGCTGTGCGATATCCAGACGGGCCAGCAGTGCTTCGAACCGCTTGCGGTCCTCGGCTTCGTCGATGCTCGACAGGCTGGTTCCAAGGATGTTTACACCGGCTGCCGCAAGCGGCGCAGCAAGGTTGATAGCCGTCTGACCGCCGAACTGCACGATAACTCCGATCGGATTTTCCTGGGCAATGACGTTCATTACATCTTCAAAGAACAGCGGCTCAAAATACAACCGGTCCGAAGTATTGAAATCCGTAGACACCGTCTCCGGGTTGTTGTTGATAATAACGGCCTCATAGCCGGCATTCTGGATCGCCCACACTGCGTGTACAGTGGAGTAGTCGAACTCGATACCCTGGCCGATACGGATCGGGCCGGAGCCGAGCACTACAACCTTTTGCTTATCGGAATGAGTAACTTCGTTTTCGGTTTCATATGTCGAGTAGTAGTAAGGCGTCGAAGCTTCGAACTCAGCGGCGCAGGTATCTACCATCTTGAAGACAGGTGTCAGGCCTTGGGCCAGGCGCAGGGCACGGACATCCGCTTCCTTCGTCTGTGCGCCGCCAGGACGGCCTTCCGCGCGGATCTCGGCGATAGCACGGTCAGTGAAGCCTTTGCGTTTCGCCTGATACAGCGTTTCAGCGCTCAGCGTTTCTTCGCTGCGCAGCACATCCTCGAATTGCACCAGCCCTTCGATCTTGGACAGGAACCACCAGTCAACCTTGGTGATGTCCTGGATCTCCTGCAGCTGATAACCGCGGCGGTAAGCTTCGGCAATCAGGAACAGGCGCTCATCATCCGCTTTGGCCAGACGGGTACGCAGAACGCTGTCTTCCAGCAGCTCAGCACCCGGCAGACGGAAGCGGTGAACTCCGATTTCCAGGGAACGGACGGCCTTGTGGATCGACTCTTCAAAGGTACGGCCGATGGCCATTACTTCGCCGGTCGCTTTCATCTGTGTACCCAGCTTGCGGTTCGCCGAGGTGAACTTGTCGAACGGCCAGCGCGGGATTTTGCTTACAATATAGTCCAGTGTCGGCTCGAAGCAGGCATAAGTCTGGCCAGTAACCGGATTGACGATTTCGTCGAGCGTATAGCCGAGGGCGATTTTGGCCGCCATCTTGGCGATTGGATAACCGGTTGCTTTGGATGCAAGCGCCGAAGAGCGGCTGACACGCGGGTTAACCTCGATTACATAATATTGATAGCTTTGCGGATCAAGCGCGAACTGCACGTTGCAGCCGCCTTCGATATTCAGCGCACGGATGATCTTCAGTGAAGCACTGCGCAGCATCTGGTATTCACGGTCGGAGAGCGTCTGGCTCGGTGCCACAACGATACTGTCTCCTGTATGCACACCAACTGGATCAAAGTTCTCCATGTTGCAGACCACGATACAGTTGTCATTCGCATCACGCATAACTTCATATTCTACTTCCTTCATGCCGGCGATACTCTTCTCCACCAGACATTGGCCGATCGGGCTGTAACGGATCCCCGCTTTGACCGTCTCGCGCAGTTCTTCCGCGTTGTCGCAAATTCCGCCGCCTGTCCCGCCCAGGGTATAAGCCGGACGTACGATCAGCGGGAAGCCGATTTCTTCTGCAAAGCTCATCGCTTCTTCAACCGTTGTAATAATAATACTTTCCGGAACCGGCTGGTCCAGCTCACGCATCAGTTCGCGGAACAAATCACGGTCTTCCGCTTTCTCAATCGAATGCAGCTGAGTACCGAGCAGCTTCACGTTCTCCGCTTCCAGTACGCCGGCACGCGCCAGCTCAACAGCCATATTCAGGCCGGTCTGGCCACCCAGAGTCGGCAGCAATCCGTCGGGACGCTCCTGGCGGATGATGCCTGTTACGAAATCAAGGGTGATTGGCTCAATGTATACTTTATCAGCCATGTTAGTATCAGTCATGATGGTGGCCGGGTTGCTGTTGATCAGCACCACCTCAACGCCTTCTTCTTTCAGCGCCTGGCAGGCCTGTGTTCCCGCATAGTCAAACTCAGCGGCTTGCCCGATCACAATCGGGCCGGAGCCGATGACGAGGATTTTTTTAAGCTTATCGTTCTTTGGCATGTTATAGAGCTCCTTTCACGGCTTCAAGCTTAGTAGTAGGTTTCGGTGCCGTGATTCTGGCATTTGCCGCAAGCTGGGCCTGACGTGAGCCGGCAGGTGTCTTTGCTTTGTGGTCAGCAATCATTTGCAGGAAACGGTCGAACAAATAGCTGCTGTCATGGGGTCCCGGCGCTGCTTCCGGATGGTATTGCACCGAAAAGGCAGGGTAGCGGGTATGCTTCAGACCCTCAATGGTCTTATCATTATTATTGATGTGCGTCACTTCAAGCTCGGTGCTCTGCACAGATTCTTCATTAACCGTGTAGCCGTGGTTCTGCGAGGTGATGAAGCAGCGTCCGCTTTCAAGCTCCTTAACCGGGTGGTTACCGCCGCGGTGGCCGAATTTCAGCTTCTCGGTGTCTGCGCCGCAAGCCAGTGCGAACAATTGGTGGCCCAGGCAGATGCCGAAGATCGGGTATTCGCCAAGCAGCTCGGAAATGGTGTTCACGGCATAAGGCACATCCTTCGGGTCCCCAGGGCCGTTCGACAGCTGGATTCCGTCAGGATTCAGACGGCGGATTTCGTCCGCAGTTACATCATGCGGCACCACAACCACATCACAGCCGCGGCTGTTCAGCTCGCGCAGGATACCGGTTTTCGCACCGTAGTCAACCAACACGATCCGTTCCTTGGTTCCCGGGCTGCTGTAGGTCTTAGTTGTAGAAGTACGGGCAACCTGGTTGCGCAGCTCTTCAATCGTTGTATCTCCCATCATTTCCATCAGTTCTTCCACACGTTTGTTCGATGTGGTCAGGATGGCTTTCATGGTGCCGTAGTGGCGGATAATGCGGGTCAGCATCCGGGTGTCGATCTCGCTGATGCCGGGAATGCCATATTCCTTCAGCAGGTCGTCTACACTGTATTCAGCACGCCAGTTGCTTGGCACTTCCTCATGGCGGCGCACAACAAAGCCGTGTACAAACGGACGCACAGATTCGAAATCATCGCGGGTAATGCCGTAGTTTCCGATCAGCGGATAGGTCATGGTAACGATCTGTCCACAATACGAAGGATCCGACAGCACCTCCTGATATCCTGTAATCCCTGTGTTAAATACAACCTCGCCTGTCATTTCACCTTCAGCGCCAAATGCGGTGCCTGTAAAAAGCGTTCCGTCCTGTAGCAGCAATCTCGCCTGCATTCCCTTCCACTCCTTCTTGTTTCTGTAGTCTGATTCTATGCCTTGCATCACCAGCGGAGTGTACGCGCCAAAATGCCGCCGTAGGTCACCTGCTCCATACAGCCGGCATTTTCGTCCCACCAGTTCGTTAATTACGCTTTAGTCCATACCTCTTTACCTTCAACCCAGGTCTTAACCGGCCAGCCCTTCAGCTTCCAGCCGGTGAAAGGAGTATTGCGTCCTTTGCTGGCAAAAGCAGCCGGGTCCACCACTTGCTCTTCGTTCAGATCAATCAGTGTTAAATCGGCAGGTGCTCCTACCGCAAGGCTGCCTGTATTCAACCGGAATACGCGGGCCGGATCAGCGGTCATCCGCTGTACCAGCAAGGACAGGTCCCATTTGCCTGTCGCGACAAAAGCGGTATACAGCAGCGGGAAGGCGGTCTCGAAGCCGACGATGCCAAACGGTGCAAGCTGCATACCCTTAGCCTTCTCTTCTTCACTGTGCGGCGCATGGTCGGTTACGATAATGTCGATTGTGCCGTCCAGCAGCCCCTCGATGCAGGCTTCTACATCGCGGCGGGAGCGCAGCGGCGGGTTCATTTTCCAGTTGGCGTCCATTCCCGGGATATCCTCTTCGGAGAGCAGCAGATGGTGCGGACACACCTCAGCGGTTACTTTAATGCCGATTTGCTTAGCCTGGCGGATCAGCCGTACCGACTGCTCTGTGCTGACGTGACAGACATGGTAGTGTACACCTGTCGCTTCAGCGAGCAGAATGTCGCGTCCGACATGAATAGCTTCCGACTCATTGGGAATTCCCTTCAGTCCGTGCTTTGTTGCGAAGGTGCCTTCGTTCACCGCACATCCTTCCACCAGTGAATCATCCTCACAGTGGGCGATGACCGGCATATCCAGGCTTGCAGCCAGCTTCATGGCATCCTTCATCATCTGGGCGGTCTGTACACCTACACCGTCATCGGTAAAGCCAATCGCTCCGGCTTCCTTCAAGGCGGCAAAGTCTGTCAGCTCGCGGCCAAGCTCATTTTTGGTGATCGCCGCATAAGGCAGCACTTTAACGAGTCCGGCTTCGCGCGCTTTCTCTTTGACAAGCTCCACGATCTCCGGAGTGTCTGTCACCGGGCGGGTGTTCGGCATGCAGGCGATGGTGGTAAATCCGCCCTTGGCCGCCGATAACGCACCGGTTGCAATCGTTTCTTTATGCTCAAAGCCAGGCTCGCGCAGATGCACGTGCATATCGATCAGGCCCGGTACCAGCAGCTTGCCTTCAGCTTCTACAATCTCTGCAGATGCATCAGAAGCCGGCAGATCACTTTCGATCGCTGTAATCATTCCGTCCTGAACTACGATATGCTTGATTTCCAGTTCGCCTTCTTTGTTCAATACGCTGGCGTTTCTAATGATCACTGTCATGATTCTCCTTTTGCCCGCAAGCCGAAGCTGCAAGCTCTCTCGTTATTATATAATAAAAATTCATCTTTGTGTATATTTATTAATACATTTATGTCAGGTTTTTTGAGTTCCCTCCGGTTACAGAAGCGCCCGTTCCATCACGGCCATTCTGACCGGAACCCCGTTTGCCATCTGCGGGAAGATCCGCGACTGGCTGCTCTCCACTACTGCATCATCAATTTCCACATTGCGGTTAACCGGCGCCGGATGCATGATGATGGTATTCTTGTCCAGTTTTGCCGCCCGCTCTTCTGTAAGTCCGTACTGTTTACGGTACTCTTCGGCTGACTGCAGTATACCCGTGGCATGGCGTTCCAGCTGCACGCGCAGCATCATAACCACATCAGCCTTCAGCGCCTCTTCCATTGTTACATAAGGTGCGTACTGTGCCAGTTCCGGAGCTTTCATACTGTCCGGTGCGCAGAACTGCACCTTCGCCCCCATCTTTGTCAGTCCCCAGAGGTTCGAGCGCGCTACGCGGCTATGCATAATGTCTCCTATAATGGATACTTTCAGGCCCTTCAGCTCGCCAAAGTTTTTGGTCATAGTATACATGTCCAGCAGCGCCTGCGTCGGATGCTCGTTGTTCCCGTCCCCTGCATTAACCAGCGGTATGGATACCTTCTCCGACAGCTGCTGCAGGACACCTGCAGGCTTCAAACGCACAACTCCGGCATCGATCCCCATCGATTCCAGCGTACGGACTGTATCATAGATCGATTCACCTTTTTCTACACTGGAAGCCGCCGCCGTGAAGTTCAGCACCTGGACCCCCAGGCGTTTCTCGGCCATTTCAAAGGAAAAGCGGGTACGCGTGCTATTCTCAAAAAACATATTGGCTACAAAGTGCGACTTCAGCACCGGGTTCAGCTTCACGCTCTGATTGTCCCAGTAAGCTGTTCTGTTCAAAAGCTGTAAAATCTCTGTCCGGTCCAGCTCCTTAATCCCCAGCAGACTGCGTTCCTTCACCTTGATTGCTGTCATCATTGTTATCGTTCCTCCCGGTTCGAAATAATGTAAACCTCGTCTCTGCCGTCATACTCCTTCAGCGCCACTTCAATTTGCTCATGTCTGGAGGTAGGTACATTTTTGCCGATGTAGTCCGGCCTGATCGGCAGCTCGCGGTGTCCGCGGTCAGCCAGCACAGCCAGCTGAATCATCCGCGGCCGTCCGCAATCCATCAGCGCATCCATTGCAGCGCGGATCGTACGGCCAGTGTAGAGCACATCGTCGAACAAAATCACTTTTTTGTCGCGGATACCGCCGCTTCCGGCTGGAAGCGTCACATTGCTCTCCACAACCGCCCGGTCCATAGCTTCCCGGTTATCGCCGCCTTCGCGGTCATCGCGGTAATGTGTGATGTCTAGCTCTCCCCATAGGATATCGACACCCTCAATCTCCTTAATCCGTTCCGCGATCCGCTGTGCCAGGTACACCCCGCGAGTTCGGATGCCGATCAGCAGGCAATTCTCAATCCCTTTGTTTTTCTCCAAAATTTCATGTGCAATGCGTGACAGCGCCCGGCGAATTGCCGTCTCATCCATAATTACATTTTTCTCGGTAGACATTATCTAGCCATCCTCTCGCTTGTACGCCCGTTCAAGCTCCCGGAAATCAAAAAACTCCTTGCCCGAAGCAGGCAAGGAGTGAAATCCGCAGATTACTAAAGATGGCGTGTCCGCGCGCATAAAAAGGCCCTCCGTACTCATACGGATTCCTTCCTAAGTCGCGAACCTCGATTCACGTTACCTTGCCAGCCTCACGGGACTGAATTAAAGGCGCATATTCATTTAACAGAATTATGACAGATGTTGAGGCGGGTGTCAAACTGGGAAAAGTTTCTTTGGAATGGCGGGGATGGTGGGAAGATGTTAGGTAGTTAGGTGATGGGCGCTGCTGCGGGGATTTTGGACTTTCGGCCGCTGTTGTCTCCAGATTTATTTGAATTGATCCGCATATCGGATTAAATCTGGAGACAAAGGCGGACGCTACCGCTCCTACAGTTCCAAAATCCCCTTCGCGCTTCCACCTAACCGAAACCTTTCCCAGTTCGAAGGAGAAGGGCAGCAGGGGCATAACGGCTGGGCTGGGCTCCCAGCGTTACCGGCACAAAAGCAAAATCAAAAAACAAAAGCAAAAAGCAAAATCAAAAGCAAACGATATCAGCGGCAAAAAGCACGCCTACTTTGAATCAAGCCTGCCGCACAGGATGCCGCAGAATCGTCTTCAGCTTGGCACTTTCTGTTTTGCGGGGATCAGAGAGGTATATTTCATGATGCCGTCTGGCATCTGACAGATCGCACAGCAGATCATGCTCTGCGATGTAGCTGTTCATTTTGGCAACCGTTGCGGGCTCGTTATCAAAGCTGCCGATATGCATACACTGCACGCACAGTCCCTCTGTGAATGTTACAAGTCCAGCCTTGGAGACATCAACCTGCGGCTTTTTCCGTTTCACTGCTTCAACCGCGGCGGCAAATACCTGTTCATTCACGAAATCAGGCTGGCGGATCATAGCTGTCCAGCTGAAGGTATCCTTACTCGTGAGGTCCACTCCCCGAAGCCCCTCCTGCCACCACAGCCCCTCCAGCGGGGGCACTACATACTCAAAGTAGCCGTGCGGTGCTGGCCCGTTTTTGGGTGACATTTTAATCGTATAAGATAGGGCATATAGCGTCTCCACTGCCTTTTGATATTCGCCCTCCGGATCATTCGGGTTGCCACGCCCGTTTACCTGAATAAAGGTCATCGCAGGAACATCAATGATACCGGGTTCAGTCTTTGGCTGATACAGCTCTTTATCGGTTTTCTTATAATCCATTTTGTCCATATTTACACTCCCTTGAATGTATTCCTATTGCTAATTCTATCAGCCCTAAATAGACATCAGTATGTCATATTCCAAGGAGGGCGGGAAATTCAGTCTTCACTTCCTTTTTTACTCTTCCCATCCCGGTCTGGTATGATGAAATTGGAGGCGACTGATGATGAACATGGAGCTGATAACAACTGCACATTGGGATGATAAGCTATGGCGATCGATCGAACCGGTATACCGGGAGGCTTTTCCCAGCGGGGCGAAACCGGAAGGCATCCTGCGCAGTATGCTGGACCGGGGAATTGCATATATCCATGCAGGCCTTATAGATGGACAAGCAGCCGCAATGGCAGTAACGGGAATGATTGATGGCGCGGAAGGGAAACGTCTAATTATAGATTATCTGGCGGTCAGCCGGGAGCTGCGCGGCCAGGGGGCTGGAACGGTGTTTCTGGATCTGATCATAGACTGGGCGAAAAAAACTAATAAGGTACAGGGCGTCATTATTGAGGCAGAATCGGGGAGTTCGGAGACTCATGTACAGCGTATTCACTTCTGGGAGAAAAACGGGTTCATCCTAACCCCTTATGTGCATCAGTATATCTGGGTGCCGGAGCCGTATCAGGCGATGCTGAAGCCGCTGGAGCAGAGCGTGCAGGTTGAGGATCAGGGGGAGTCCCTGTTCCGGTATATTAATGCTTTCCATAAAAAAGCCTACCGGCCGCCCGCAAAATAAAACGGTACATTATTGGGATTTTCTCCATCTAAATTTCTCCAGGAGGAAGGCAGAAAGAAGCTAGTGGGATTTCCTCCCGCTAATACCTTACATGTGGGCACAAAGCAGCATTTATCAGGGAATTAGCGGGAATTTTTCCATCTAAAGCTTCATTCTCGGCGAAACTGAAGGGTTTAGTTGGAGTTTTTCCCGCTATATTAATAGAAGTTGAAGTGGGGAATTGGAAGAAGAGCTACAGCGTCCGCCTGAAAGCTTTCCGCAGGGAAAGCTCGCTGTCTGCAGCAGATCTCCAATACATCCAGCCGAAAAAAAGGGGCTGTCCCAAAAGCCATGAAATGGCTGCTTGGGATAGCCCCTGTTTTTTTAAGTAGGATCAACGTGAGCACTTGGGTGGACGCTCCGCGAACGGACCGTTGTTCCAATCGCTGTGCTCTCCAGATTTTTTTCATTCCCCTTAGCGGTGAAAATCCGGAGACCAAGGCGACCGCTGCCGCTTTTCCACAATCGTTCCGTCCTCTCCGCTGTTTAAGCGGGAAATGGATCTACAATCTTTAAAAATCGCACAAAAAAGAAACCATCCTTTGGTAAAATGGAGTTACCACACAACCATTTCAAAGGAGAGGTTTCTTTTGTACATTCAATATACCATGGACCAACTTTGCTTGCCAATGGATCTGGAAGAAGATATTCCCGAAAACCACCTCGTTCGTGTCGTTAACGCAGCCGTCAATCGGCTAGACGACACCATCTTTGACACTGCCTATCCCGGTGGCGGCCGTGACAGCTACCACCCTAAAATGCTCACCAAAGTCATTATCTATGCGTATACGCAGCGCATTTATTCCTCCCGGCAAATCGCCAAAGCGGTCCGAGAAAACATTCCCTTCATGTGGCTAGCGGGACGACAACGCCCGGATTTCCGCACGCTCAACCGCTTTCGTTCTCAGCGGATGAAGGACGTCCTAGAAATGGTATTTACCGCCGTGCTTCAGTTTCTGGCGGACGAGAAATACATCTCCTTCGAGCATTATTTTGTAGATGGCACAAAAATAGAGGCAAATGCGAATCGCTATACCTTCGTGTGGGGTAAAGCCGTTAGTAAGCATAAAGCCAAGCTGCAAGAAAAGGTACATGCATTGTTTGCCGACATTGAGGCTGCAGAGAAACAAGAAGAACAGGAACACCGCGGCCAGGATCTGAGCGAACTTGGCGAGTCCGCCGAGATCGACAGTGAGAAACTTGAACAAATGACCCAGTCGTTAGAGTCGCAACTGCTGAAGAAGCCCAAGAACAAGCCATTGAAAAAAGCGGTTCGGAGGCTCCGTAAGGATCTGTTTCCGAGACTGCTGAAATATGAGCAATACCAAAACCTGCTCGGGGACCGAAACAGCTTTAGTAAGACGGACCCGGATGCCACCTTCATGCGGATGAAGGAAGATCACATGCGAAACGGTCAACTCAAACCCGGCTACAATGTACAGATCGGCACCGAAAACCAGTTTATTTTGGCGTACAGTCTACACCAAAGACCGACGGATACGCGTTGTTTACAGCCGCACTTAGAAAAGGTGCGGCAGATCCTAGGGAGACTTCCGAGGGCGGTGATCGCGGATGCCGGCTACGGCAGTGAAGAAAATTATGCCTATTTGGAAAACGAACACGTGAAGGCCGTGGTCAAATACGGCAGCTACCACAAAGAAAAGAGCAAAGCGTGGAAAGAGAATATCGGAAAGATTGAGAACTGGACGTACGACGAAGCCGTGGATACATGGACATGCCCCGCCGGACAAACGCTGCATTTTCGCAAAGAAAGCAAGGAAACGTTAGAGAGTGGATATGAAATCCGAAAACGTCATTACCGTAGCCAGAGCTGCGTGGGCTGTCCACTGAAGGAAAGATGTACGAAAGCCGAAGGAAATCGGGAAGTGGTTGTCAGTCTGGAACGACTGCGGTACCAGAAACAAGCTCGGGCAATTTTGCAAAGCGAGGAAGGCTTCACTTTGGCCGTACGTCGAATGACAGAACCAGAAAGTGTATTTGGACAACTAAAGAACAACCGGGGTTTCCGGCGGTTTCTGCTTCGCGGCATGGAAAAAGTGACGCTTGAAGTCGGATGGCTTTCCCTTGCCCACAATCTACTGAAGCAAGCTGCAAACGACCAAAAACGCAGAGCAGCGATCCTCCAATAACAGGAGAATCGCTACATTGTTGACGTTTTTCGGTTTTGAATAATGAAAAGGGTCTGTCTCTACTCGAAAAAATCTACTTATGGGACAGCCTCTTCGTATTAAAATTCGAATTCAACATCGCTCAGACGTCTTTGAATTTCGGAGATTACCCGTTTCTCTTCTTCCTCACCTTTAGCTACAAAAGTAACGGAGAAGCGTACGAACGGGCCGGCATCGTCCCAAGGCACGGTGGAGATCAGCTTCTCGCGGATCAGGAACTGCGAGAAATCTTCACCGGATTCAAAGCGGCGTCCGCCTTTAACACCTTTAGGTGCAGCTACATACAGGAAGAACGAGCCCTTCGGTTTCTCGGCTTTGAAGCCCAGGCTGTTCAGCGCGTCCACCAGCATGTTGTGGCGGCGGGAATACTTGGCAGCAATGGCTTCGGTGATCTGCGGATTCGCCAGACCATAAGCGGCAGCTTTTTGAATCGCAATAAACTGACCGGAGTCATTATTGTCCTTCACGTCGCTGAATGCCTTCACAACCAGCGGATTGCCGGCTACGAACCCGATTCTCCAGCCAGTCATGTTATAGGACTTGGAGAGGGAGTGCAGCTCTACGCCGACATCCTTCGCACCTGGAACAGATAGGAAGCTCAGCGGCTTCACGCCATCATAAGTCAGGGCTGCGTAAGGAGCGTCATGGATGACTACGACATTATATTTTTTGGCCCAGTCTACAACAGCGCTGAAAAATTCAGGGGTTGCGCTTGCGCCGGTAGGGTTGTTCGGATAGTTCAGATAGAGCAGCTTCGCTTTGCGGGCGATGTCTTCCGGAATGGAGTTCAGGTCAGGCAGGAAGTTGTTTTCCTTCTTGAGTTCCACGGTGTGGACTTGTCCGCCTAAGTATTTGGTGTGTGTGCCCAGCACCGGATATCCCGGAATGGTCATGATTGTGATGTCGCCCGGATTGATGAAGCAGGATGGCAGCATCGCCAAAGCCGGCTTCGAACCGATGGAATGCACCACTTCGGTCACTGGATCAATGCCGTCAACCTGAAATACTTCCTTCAGGTAAGCGGCAGCTGCTGCTTTGAATTCTGGAATTCCGTTATCGGAATAACCGCGGTTCTCTTCTTTGGCCGCTTCGAGGGCAAGCTTGGCGACAATGCCTTCATCAGCCATTTCGTCCGGTTCGCCTACGCCCATGTCAATCAGTTCAATGTTAGGAAAATCCTGCTTTGCCGAAGCTTTAGCGCGTTTGATTTTCTCAAATTTATAAATGTTAGTATCTTTGCCGTAGTTCGCGCCGCCGATGCGGTCTGCAAAATTAGTCTGAATAAAGGTGTTCTGGTATTGTTCAATACTCATAATCTTGTTCTCATCTCCTGGCATTTTTTGTATCCCATGATTGATTATCTTTACATCTTATATCCTAAATATGAAGGAAAGCCGCCTTCAAAACCATGGATTTATCATCACTTCATTTGTACTTATCTGCTGCGCAGTGTAAACAGCACTTCTTCCATATCTGCAGGAATCGGTCTGCTATATTCCATATACTGTCCTGTCGAAGGATGTACGAAGCCCAGTACAGCGGCATGCAGAGCCTGTCCAGCCATGGTGATCCCTTTACTGCGCCCGTATACCGGATCCCCGACCAGCGGATGACCGATAAACTTCATATGCACGCGGATCTGGTGCGTACGCCCCGTCTCCAGCTGCAGCTCCAGCAGGGTACAGTCCCCAAAGCGCTCCAGCACGGTAAAATGCGTCACTGACCGCTTGCTGTTCTTCTCGGTTACCGTATACAACTTACGGTCATGGGGATCGCGGCCGATCGGCGCATCCACAGTTCCCTTGTCATGCGACAGGTTGCCGTGCACTACAGCGATATAACGGCGTGTAACGCTGTGCTCTTTGAGCTGGGCGGCAAGCGAGGCATGACTGGCATCATTTTTGGCTGCCATAATCAGACCTGAAGTGTCCTTGTCGATGCGGTGCACAATACCCGGACGGATCTCGCCGTTAATGCCGGACAGATCCTTGCAGTGATGCATCAGCGCATTGACCAGGGTACCCGAAGGGTGCCCTGCTGCCGGATGGACAACCATGCCGCGCGGCTTGTTGACCACAATGACATCGCTGTCCTCGTATACCACATCAAGCGGAATATCCTCCGCCACCAGATCGGTCACTTCCGGCTCTGGAACGGTAACCGCCACAACATCGCCTTCAGTCAGCTTATAATTCGCTTTTACAGGAGCACCGTTTACCGTAACATGTCCATTGCTGATCCACAGTTGTACCTGAGAACGGGAAATATCTTCTTCCCAGGACTCGGTGATATATTTATCGATCCGTTCCTTGGCATTTTCTGCAATAACCGTCCATTCGGTGACGTCCTTATCTTCTTCGGAGGCGGCCCCAGCCGCCATCTCTTTGACGTCCTTATTCAAATCATTCATTCCCTTCTCTGACTTCCTTGGATTCCTTGACTTCGGTAATATCTTCTCCGCCCTTCATGTCACGCAGCGTATCGAGAATAATCAGCGCTACCCCAATGACGATGCAGGAGTCGGCCACATTGAAAATCGGGAACGTATAGCTGCCGAAATTGAACATCAGGAAGTCTACAACTTCGCCGTTCAGTAAACGGTCCAAAAAGTTGCCGACCGCTCCGCCAAGCACAAGTGCCAGCGCAGTAGGCAGCAGTTTGCGGGTCTTCCGGGCTTTGTTCAGGTACCAGACGATACCGACAACAACGATAACCGTAATCAAAATGAAGAACCATTGCTGTCCTTCAAGAATTCCGAAAGCGGCTCCACGATTGCGGTGAGAGGTAATAATAAAGAAATCCTTAATAACCGGAATCTGCTCAGCGATCTCCAGCCGGGTAGCAATGATATATTTGGTACCCTGGTCAATCAAAAATACAATAAGCGCAATCAGAAAGTACACCACAGAAGTTGTCACTCCGTTCTTATTTTTCCCGCGGATGCGGTACGAATACTGAATAAAGACTTGTATATTGTAGCACAGGCCTCAAGAAACCGTCCATTGCAGGCCTTTAGCAAACGGCCGCTTGCTCAGAACTATTTTCCAGCGGTAAAATACCGTTCCTCAGGTCAAGCTATCAAAGGAAGAACCGGTGTAAGCTGCCGGTAACCATCTGCACCTGAAAGGAGCATAGGGCCCTATGAGCCGACTGACACCACAGCAGCTTGGAGAGTTGCATACCGTACTGCTTCAGCAGCAGCAGGAAATCAGCCACCGTCTGCAAAACAACGGGCATTATGGACTGCAGGAATCACTGCGCGATAACACCGGAGAGCTCTCCACTAACGACAATCATCCCGGCGATGCCGCAACAGAGCTGTATCACCGCTCCATGGACATTTCCCTTGTAGAGCGGGATGAACATGAGCTCGAGGAAATCGATGATGCCCTGAAAGCGATGGATGAGGGCAGCTACGGCAGCTGCGCCGTCTGTGGACAGGACATTCCATATGAACGCTTGTCCGTTGTCCCTGCAACCCGGTATTGCAAAGAGCATAATCCCCGCCAGTTTTCCCCGTTTACACGGCCGGCGGAAGAAGAATTCCTGTCGCCTCCCTTTGGACGGACCAGCCTCGATGAACGAGAGGAGCAAAACGGCTTCGACGGCGAAGACGCCTGGCAGATTGTTGAAAGCTATGGCAGCTCGAACTCCCCGGCCATGGCCGAAGATAATGAGATCCGCTCGTATAATGACATGGAGATCGAGGCCGATGAGACTGAAGGCTTTGTAGAGCCATGGGAAAATTTTGTCGCCACGGACATTGCCGGCAATCATCTCACCATAATCAAAGGAAACAGCTACCGTCACTATATGGATTCGGAGGAAGGCAGCTATCTCCTGGATCCGAACAGAAAAGCAGACAGGGAGTAGCCATGGGCTGCTCCTTTTTCTCACAAAAACTCAAAAGACTGCCCCGTTAAAAGGTCTTCAGCTCCAGCTGATGCTGGACGATCCGGACTATGTCAGCAATATAATCCCCGATGATCGGCAGATTGAGCGCGCCAAGCACCTGCAGGACATAAATAATGGTCGCGGCAAAAAAAGTAAAGCCCAGCGCGATCCCCACCCCGCGGGCCGTCCCCGCCATAACATTGAGCCAGATTAAGCGAAAAGGGGAGTGCAGCAGCTCCGTATAGTCTGCGATCCGCGACTTCTCCATCTGCTGGGCCAGTCCGGTAGTCAGCCGGTAGACGGCATTCAGCTTTTCTTCCTGCGTAATTTGCGGCTCCTCTTTCGTATCCGGCTGCCTCTCCCTATCCTGTTCCGAATTGAGGGTTGCCCGCGATGTCTTAATGGAGATTCTCCCGTTATAGATAGAATTATTGTGCTCCTGCTCCCTACCCGCCACCCTTGATAGCCCCTTCCACGGTATTCTCAGCAACCCGTCCTGCCTGCCCTTTGCCGCAAATAAAAAGTCCGGCCCTGATAGAGAGGATCTCTCCAGGAACACGGACTCGTTATTGTACGCCTTAGATAAAGATGTTCTGCAATCAATCTCTATCTTCACGCAGTAACGGCATCCTGTAAGCGGTACGGGTACCGTTCACTAAGGGAAAGCACACGCCCCTCGCTCAGGGCTGCCTGGACGTTTCTTCTTATGCCGTTAGTATATGCCATTTAGGGACAGGTAATGCACAGTTGCCCGCGTACGGCTTAAGCTCCGATAAAGATCCCGATGGACCTTCCGCCCGCATCCACGGTCTCAAAGCTGTGATCACCGTCAAAATCAACCGTAGTCACCAGGACATTCTCACGCAGCACATGTTCAAACGCAGTAACAGCTGCTTTCAGCTCGTCATCCAGCTGCAGCGAGAGGGCAATCCGTTTCTCAATCGCCAGATCCTGACGTTTGCGGGTATCCTGCACGGCACGGATGATTTCGCGCACCCAGCCCTCCTGCTCCAGTTCCGGCGTGATCTCGGTATTCAGCGCCACGGTCAGACCATATCCGGAGGCGGCAGCAAATCCGGCTTTAGCCTGTTTCTCAACCAGCAGCTCTTCGGCAGTAATCTGCAGCTCTTCGCCTTCCGGTGAGACAATTGCAACGATGCCCTCGCTCACGGCTTTGCGGGTAGCTTCGCTGTCCATACCTTTCAGGAAGCCCTGCAGGAAGCCGACGTTTTTGCCGTACTTCTTGCCTGCTACCTTGAGGTTCAGCTTCAGGGTGAAGTCCACAAAGCCGCTGTCGCTGTTCTCCAGAACAATATGCTTAACATTGATCTCATCCTTGATGATCTCCTCATAATCTGCAATATCCAAATTGCGGTCCAGGGAAACAATCAGTTCAGACAATGGCTGACGGTTCTTGATACCGGTCTCGTTGCGCACGTTACGGGCCAGCTCCACAATACCTCTGGCACTTTCCATATCGCGTTCCAGCTCAAGGTCGATCAGGTTCTCATCCGCCTTCGGATAATCCGCCAGATGCACACTTTCTCCGCCGCCCAGGTTCGTGAAGATATCCTCAGACAGCATCGGTGTAAACGGAGCCATCAGCGTAGCTGTAGTAAGCAGCACATGTGTCAGTGTCCGGTAAGCGTCAAGCTTCTCTTCGCCGAGTCCGCTGCCCCAGAACCGGTCACGGGAACGGCGGATGTACCAGTTGCTCAGCTCATCTACGAAGTTCTCAATCGCTTTGGACGTATTGACGAAGTCATTGACGGCAAGGCCCTTATCCACCAGCAGAATCAGGCTGTTCAGGCGGGAGAGAATCCAGCGGTCCAGCTTATGTTCCGAGACCTTGAACGGATGATCCACAGGATCATAGCCGTCAATACCGGCGTACAGCGTCAGGAAAGCATGGGTATTTACGAGTGTATCGACTACCTTAGATTTGGTCTCGCCGACCAGGCCGCGTGAAAAGCGTTTGTTATTCCATGGCGCACTGTCAGACAGGATCGCCCAACGGAATGCGTCAGTGCCGTATTCGTTCATGATTTCCCAAGGGTCGATTACGTTGCCTTTGGATTTGGACATTTTTTGGCCATTCTCATCGAAGATGTGGCCGTGGGCGATAACCGCTTTGTAAGGCGCTTTGCCCTTGAACAGTGTCGATACCGCAAGCAGGCTGTAGAACCAGCCGCGTGTCTGGTCGATCCCTTCGCAGATCATATCCGCCGGATACTGGTCTTCAAAGGTCTCATTGTTCTCGAACGGGTAGTGACTCTGGGCGAACGGCATCGAGCCGCTATCAAACCAGACGTCGATGACTTCCGGTGTACGCACCATCACTCCGCCTTCGCTGAACGGGCTGCGCAGCTTAATGTTATCCACATACGGCTTATGCAGCTCGATGTCCTCGGCAACTTCGCCGATCGCCATCGAACGCAGTTCAGCGATGCTGTGCGGTGCGAATTCCTTGCCGGTGTCCTGGCAGACCCAGACGTTAAGTGGTGTGCCCCAGTAGCGGTTACGGCTGATATTCCAGTCGACCAGCTCTTCCAGGAACTTGCCGAAGCGGCCTTCACGCACGTGATCAGGGTACCAGTCCACAGTGTTATTGTTAGCGATCAGCTGATCCTTGATCGCTGTCGTCTGGATGAACCAGCTGTCTGTTGCATAATAGAGCAGCGGTGTATCGCAGCGCCAGCAGAAAGGATAGCTGTGCTCATATTTCTCTTTGTTGTAAAGCAGCCCTTTTTCGGACAGCACCTTGATGATATCCAAATCAACGTCTTTGACGAACCGTCCGGCAAAATCGCTAACCACACTGGTGTATTTACCGGAAGTGTCCACTACATTCACGAAGCTGATGCCGTTCTCACGGCAGCTCTTGTAGTCATCTTCACCATGCGCCGGAGCCATGTGTACGATCCCGGTACCGCTGGAATCAGTAACAAAGGACGCGCCAACGATCACATTGTGCTTCTCCGCCTTGATATAGCTGAACGGCGGCGTGTAGCTCTGTCCGATAAAATCGGCACCTGTGTGAGTAGAAAGGATAGTGTAGTCGCCTTTCAGCACTTCCTCCACCAGGTTCTTAGCTAAGATATATACACCATCTTCCTGCTGGGCACGCACATATTCCATCTCCGGGTTCATGGCCAGCGCCATATGTGCCGGAAGCGTCCAAGGTGTAGTCGTCCATGCAAGCACATAATCTCCACTGCCTTCGAGCTTGAACTTCGCGGTAGCACTCAGATCCTTAACAGTCTTGTAGCCCTGCGCCACTTCATGGGAGCTCAGCGTCGTCTGACAGCTAGGGCAGTAGGGGCTGACGCGGTGCCCGCGGTACATCAGACCTTTCTCATGCACCGTAGCCAGGATGTTCCATACACTCTCGATGTAGGTATTGTCCAGCGTCACATAAGGGTTATCCAGATCGGTCCAGTAGCCGATCGCTTCCGTGAACTCGCGCCACTGCTTCTCGTAGCCGAATACACTTTCCTTACATTCCTTGATGAATTTCTCTACACCGTACTCTTCGATATCCTGCTTGCCGGAGATGCCGAGCTTCTTCTGCACGCCGAGTTCAACCGGCAGGCCATGGGTATCCCAGCCGGCCTTGCGCACAACGCGGAAGCCCTTCATCGTCTGGTAGCGGCCGATAAAGTCCTTGATAACCCGGCCCAGCACGTGCCCGATATGCGGCACGCCGTTCGCTGTCGGAGGTCCTTCATAGAATACATAGTTCGGGCGTCCTGCACGGTTCTCCATGGATCTGCGGAACGTATTTTCGTCGCTCCATTTCTTTAAGATGCGGACATCTCTGGCCCGCGCCTTTTCTTTGACATCTACCTTTTGCATGAGGGTCAATCCTTTCAATGGTGTAATCATGAAACCCAGTTTCAAAAGCCTTTCGATCCCCCTAAATCCCCCTTAGCCAAGGGGGACCCCGAGGGCCCCGGCCCTCTGGACACCCGGAATATTGGCTAGTTCCGATACAGAGACGGTGTGATTGGTGGTTTTGGTTGTAGTCCTCGCTTGTCGCCGCAAGCGGCACGCTCTACCTCAAGCACGCTAGTCGCGTAGCCCGCCGCCGCTGGCCCGTGGCTCTTGGGGCACCCGCCCCGCGATCCCGTCAGGGCAGCGCTGGGCGGGTCGCCCATGGCGGCGGTGCGCAGCCGCCGCTGGTCCGTGGCTCTTGGGGCACCCGCCCCGCGATCCCGCAGGGCAGCGCTGGGCGGGTCGCCCACGGCGGCGGGGCGCAGCCGCCGCTGGTCCGTGGCTCTTGGGGCACCCGCCCCGCGATCCCGCAGGGCAGCGCTGGGCGGGGCGCCCACGGCGGCGGGGCGCAGCCGCCGCTGGCCCATGGATCTTGGGGCACCCGCCCCGCGATCCCGCAGGGCAGCGCTGGTCGGGTCGCCCTGCCTTTGCCGTTAGTCTTTCGCCTTTGGCTCTTGCCTTAAGTAAGGCCCCGCAGGCGTTCCCGCCAGGGGAGCCTAAGAAGGGCCGCTCCCCCGCCGAAGTAATCCCTCCCGTCCGCCATCGCCGCTCTCTGCCCGGAGCCCTTGTTGCGGGTGTCCAGAGGGCGGCGAGCCCTTGGGGTCCCCCTTGGAAGGGGGATTTAGGGGAAAAGACGCAAACGAGCGCCATCCCGCCCCCAAAGGGGCGAGACGACGCTCGCGATACCACCCTAATTCTGCGCTTCACGCACATCCTTAAGGGGAGTGTATTCAGCACAATCTCAGTTCCGCACATAATTGTACTGTACGGGTCCGGGATAACGTCCGGCAGACGGCTGCACCTACGCACGAATACATCGCTTCAGCTTAGCTTCTAGGGGAAGATCTTCCGGCAAGGCGTGAACAATCGGCTCGCAGCAACCGCCGACTCTCTGGAGAACAATACCTTATCGTACTTTGTCCCGTCATCGAATACTTATGAACATGACACAGATATGTTCTAGTTATAGACGTTTTAAGAAAAAATGTCAACACCCTCAGCACCGCAGGTGACGTGCTTATTCATCCGTTAGCAGCTTGCCCACTCCGGCTTGCCGCTATACCATCTCCCTTGGCCTGAGCGAATCCTGTCACGGCTTAAGCACAAAATCAGAGCAGGTTCTCGCTGGTCTCCCGGCTTTCGAGCGCGTTCCAGTCATCCTGGGAGAGAAGCTCCAGCTGCGCTTCCACCAGTGTACGGAAACGGGTACGGTAGATGGAGGCCTGCTTACGCAGCTCTTCCGTCTCAATCGCTACCTTGCGCGATTTGGACAGCGCTTCATTGATAATGCGGTCTGCGTTCTTTTCTGCTTCTTTAATGATCAGCTGTGATTCTTTCTTGGAATTGTTCTTCACATCATCAGCCGCTTCCTGAGCGACAAGGATAGTCTTCGATAAACTTTCCTCGATATTCACAAAATGGTCGAGACGCTCTTGAATGGTCAGAAGCTGGTTATGCAGCTCTTTGTTCTCACGAATGACGCTTTCATAATCCTTGATTACCTGATCAAGAAATTCATTGACCTCGTCTTCATCATAACCACGGATTCTCCGGGAGAACTCCTTGTTATGTATATCGAGCGGCGTTAATGGCATGCTGTGCACCTCCTAGAAATTTCGGACCTTTTATGTCCCTGAACTATGAATCATAGGGTGTCCCGGCAGACATAGAAGAAAGACTGTACTGTAAAAAGAATCGGATGCATCGTCCCACCTGAAGGAGGCAACCGGTTCTTCGAAAAAATGATAAGGCGCAAGTAGGAATTCATCTTGAAATGCTGCTTCAGGAACCGTCCCTTCTAAGAGTATCGGCGCCCGGCTTTCAAAATGTTTGCTTCCCTAGAGATAATGAATTTCGACAAGTAATTGCAGATTCCTGCTGGGGATTTACACAAATTTACCGATCCGGACCCGGTACCGGCCTTTTTTGGTCAGGCTGCCAATCTCCAGAACCTTGAACCGGCCAAAACCCTGAATGGAGACCATATCCCCATCCTTGAGTCCGCAGGAAGGATCCTCCTCTACTTTCCAGTTCACCCGGACGCGCCCGGCTTTGATCGGGATCAATATTTTGCTCCGACTGAGCCGAGTAACATCTGAAGCAATACCATCAAGCCGCAGGGAAGCCACCGTTAATTCCATCGTCTCAAGCTTCACCTCACTGCTGCGTAAACCGGATAACGGCAAAATCTCCGTACTGACATTAATCCGGTGCACTCCCGTCAGATTCATCGCCAGATAATCTGCGATATCTGCCGCTACGACCACATGACAACCATCCTCAAGCACATGAATATCGCCAATTTTCCCTCTTTTGACCCCTAATCCAAGGATAGCGCCCATATAATCGCCATGCTCCAGAGAGAGGAATTTCTGCTCCCCGGAGGAAATTGCGAGCACCTTAAGCTCCATATCTTCGTCTGATAGATCCCGGTAATCGGGAGCCACCAGTGCACGTTTCCGCTCAGCACTTTCAGTACCGCCCTCCCATCTTACTTCAACATCGGGATGGCGGTTTACAAGACTCTGCAGAATATATCCCTGGCGCGGATCAAGAAATTCGGTCAGCTTCGTCTCGTGATATTCTCCTGCATGGGTAACCCATTCCCAGGCCTTGTCCACAAATTGCCGTTCGTCAGGATGAAAATGCCCGTAAATTTCATTCTTCATCTTTTTAGCCGAATATCAGGGCCACAATGGAATGAAGCCCGCCTACAGCAAAGCGCAGCACGATAATCGCAATGATTGGGGAAATGTCTATCGTGCCAAAAAGCGGGGGAATAATCCTCCGGAACGGGCTCAGGTACGGCTCTACAAGCTTGCCGAGCAGCTCACCAATGAAGTTCTCGCGAAGATTAGGCAACCAGGACATGAGAATGTATATGAGAATCATGTAATAGTAAATCTGAAATAGGATGTTGATAATAGAAGATACTTCGTTCAAAACCTGTTCACCTCATTCTGTTGTAATCTTGATCGTCACCTAAAATTTCTGTTATGGAGCCTTGAATTTCAACAGTATCCGGTGTGCACATAAATATATTGCCCCCAATCTTGGAGATTCCTCCGCCCAGGGCATAAACAGTTCCACTGAGGAAATCAATAATCCGCATCGCCTGATCATTGCGCACACGCTGCAGATTAATGACGACCGTACGGTGCGAGCGAAGGTGATCAGCGATTTCCTGAGCCTCCTCGTAGGAACGGGGTTCATACAGTACAACCTTTACATTTTTTTGTGAATGGATACTGACGACGTTGGCCCGCTGATTTTTGCGGGTTTCTACAGGGGCGGGCTCGTATTCATCCTCATCACGGGAGATCTGCTCCCGTTCCACAACTTCCTCTTCCTCCTGCAAGCCCAAAAAACTCATAAACCGGTTCATCACGCCCATCAAGCTCCCTCCTCGTGACCTACTAATACCGTCCCCAGGCGCACCTGGGTGGCTCCTTCCTGTATCGCCACTTCAAAATCATTCGACATTCCCATCGACAGCTCTTGTATAGGCTCAGGTGTCAAAGCTAGCAGATTAAGCTCATCTCGAAGCTCACGGAGTCCCCGGAATACGGGACGTGTAAGCTCCGGATCGCCTTCATGAGGCGCCATCGTCATCAGTCCGATTACTTTTACCCGGTGCAGAGAAGCGATTTCCCTTAGAAATCCCGGCACCGCTTCAGGCGGCAAGCCAAACTTGGTATCTTCTCCTGAAATGTTCACCTGGAGGAAGACCTTCACGGTAATTCCCGCTGCATCGGCTTTTTTGTGCAGTTCCTGTGCCAATGATAACCGGTCCAAAGAGTGTATATATTCAAATTTGCCGATAACGTCCTTAACCTTATTGGTCTGCAAATGGCCGATAAAATGCCAAGTACCCTTGTCTCCCAGCTCTTTCCACTTATGCTCGGCATCCTGCCAGCGGCTCTCGGCAATGTCCTCTAAACCTGCCTCCAACACAGCAGCCAACGTCTTCAGCGATACATATTTCGTCACTGCGATAACCTTGACGTCACCTACATCCCGGCCGCTTGCCGCGCAGGCACGTGCTACACGTCCCTCTACATCGGCGATTCTTTCCTGCAGTGTCAAAACCAACGTTCAACTCTCCTTTATTCCGATCCAGCTCGTCATCCTCCCTGTAATCCCCTGCTCCTTCCGGTAAGAAAAGAACAGATCGGTGTTACAGCTTGTACACCACGTTGTACATTCGATATGAGTCGGCAAAATTCCTGCTTTAATCATAATGCGTTGATTCAATTCTTTCAAGTTGAGCATACTTTTGCTGTCATCAGATAGCGATTTGCTGTATAAGTCCTGTTCTGTGCCGGAGGAAGCGGTATGAGCCAATGTTTCTTCTAGCTGAAGAACATGTTTCATTACATAATCATCGACCTCGTAGCAGCATTCTCCAATAGAAGGCCCTATGGCAGCTAAAATATGCTTCGGCTCACTTCCGTAAACCTCCGTCATTGTACTGACCATGGCCCCGGCAATTTCCGCCACTGTCCCTTTCCAGCCGGCATGGGCCAAGCCTGCCACCCGCTGCACCGGATCATAAAAGTACAACGGTACACAATCCGCATAAAAAGAAGTAAGCAGCACTCCAGGCACATTGGTCAGCAGCCCATCCGTCGATTGGAAAGCCGAAGCTCTTGTCCGGCTGCCGCGTCCGCGGTCTGCCTCTGTCACTACCGCTATATGTTTTCCGTGGGTCTGCTCCCCGCAGGTCCAGGCATCCATGCTAAACCCCAGACTCTCCGCGAGCTTTTCCCGGTTGCTGAGCACATCCTCCGGATTATCACCGACATGAAAAGCACAGTTGAAGCTATCAAAAGGCGCCTTGCCGGCACCGCCTTGCCTTCCTGTGAAGCCGGCGGTAATCTCTCTGTACCCGTGCCATGGCTCAAGCTCCAGCAGCAGAGGCATCCCCTGTTTTTGCACAAATGGTTCCATCTTCTCACCTCCGCCTAAGTGTACCACAAGAATCCCCCACAAAGTGACGTTAGGACTACGAAGCCTATTCAAGTACTTTGCGGGGACCCCATAACCTAACAAATAACTCAAGCGCGTCCTTTCCAAAGGACGCCTGCGTTTCTGCGCGAAATATAAGGATAAAGCTTAAAGCGAAGCTTAGCTTTCTTATATTTCAAGAATCCCCCACAAAGTGACGTTAGGACTCTGAAGCTTACTCAGGGTCTTTACCACAAACAGTCAAAAAAGACGCACCCTGTTAATAAGTGCGCCGTTCATTGCGGTCTCCCCGTTCCAGATACACCGTTTCCCGTTCTTCCTGTCCTTGCGGCAGTCTGGATTCCTCAATCTTAACGAGCACGACATCCGCGCCAATCTTAACAATATTCCGCCAGGGAATTATCAGGTCGGCGCCGCCTCCGAAAAGTCCCATAAAGCGGGTGAAACCGGGAACGATGATAGCATCGATCACGCCACGGCGCAGGTCTAGCTCCAGATCGCTGATCTGTCCCAGCCGTTTTCCATCCACGATATTAATGACATCCTTAGTCTGAAAATCGGAAATCTTCATTTTTTTGCCTGAGCCTAAAGAATCCTCGTTCACCTCGCCACCCCTGTACAATCAGACCTATAGCTGAGTATATGATCTAAAGGCTTGGCAACATGCCAAGTTAATTGCAGTTGGGCTATTTGGCATTACAAAGGGGTATCCTCCGGCTGCTTAGGCAAGCCTGAACTGGATACCCCTGCTTTTTAACGTCAGCTTTAAGACTTCACATGCTTCTGCATCTGCTGGATGGCCGACTTCTCAAGCCTGGAAACCTGGGCCTGTGAAATACCGATCTCATCCGCAACTTCCATCTGGGTCTTGCCTTCGAAGAACCGCATGGAAAGAATCCGCTTTTCCCGCTGCCCCAGCTTACGCATTGCTTCCCGCAGGGCAATTTCTTCAATCCACGAGACATCCTTGTTTTTGTCATCGCTGATCTGATCCATCACGTAAATCGGGTCCCCGCCGTCATGGTAGATCGGCTCGAACAAGGAGACCGGGTCCTGAATCGCATCCAGTGCGAAAACAACATCCTCTTTTGGTACACCCAGCGCCTGGGAAATTTCAAAAATCGTCGGCTCCCGCGAATTCTGATTCGTCAGGCTGTCTCGCACCTGAAGCGCTTTGTAGGCGATATCCCGCAGCGAACGCGACACCCGGATCGGATTATTATCCCTGAGGTATCTGCGAATTTCACCAATGATCATCGGCACTGCATAGGTGGAGAACTTCACATTTTGCGATAGATCAAAATTATCAATGGCTTTCATCAGACCGATGCAGCCTACCTGGAACAGATCGTCAACGAACTCTCCCCGATTATTGAACCTTTGAATAACACTAAGAACGAGTCTAAGGTTACCGTTAACCAATTTCTCTCTGGCGGATCGCTCGCCCTGCTGCTGCAGCGAAGTGAACAGCTCCCGCATTTCCACGTTTGTCAGAACGGGCAGCTTGGAAGTATCCACACCGCAAATCTCGACTTTGTTTCGGGTCATGATGATTTACCTCCCAAGGAGAAACATTACTGTACATTATCTCCCCGGCCCGGCATTTTATTCCTTGGTTTTTCCGCTCACACCATCTTGTTGAACTCCTTGCGCAGCCGTTTGATGATTCTCTTTTCCAGACGCGAGATATAAGATTGAGAGATACCCAGCAGATCAGCAACGTCTTTTTGTGTTTTCTCCTCGCCCCCGCGCAGCCCGAACCGCAGCTCCATTATCAGCCGCTCCCGCTCACTGAGTTTTTCCAGCGCCTTTTGCAGCAGCTTGCGGTCGACCTGTTCTTCAATATTACGGTAAATGGTATCATTTTCCGTACCTAGCACATCCGATAGCAGCAACTCATTGCCGTCCCAGTCAATATTCAGCGGCTCATCAAAGGATACCTCGCTGCGCGTCTTGCTGTTGCGCCGCAGATACATCAGAATCTCATTCTCGATGCACCTTGAGGCATATGTCGCCAGCTTGATTTTCTTCTCCGGATCAAACGTATTTACTGCTTTAATAAGCCCTATAGCACCAATGGAGACAAGATCTTCGATATTGATGCCTGTATTCTCGAATTTGCGGGCAATGTAGACAACCAGGCGCAGGTTTCGCTCAATCAGCATCGCCCGGACTGCAGCATCACCGGTGGACAGCCGCTGCAGCAAATATTCCTCTTCTTCCCGGGTCAGGGGAGGAGGCAAAGCCTCACTTCCGCCGATATAATAAATTTCCTGGCTTTTCAGACCCAGCAGAAACAGCATGCGGTAGTACTGCAGCTGCAGCGCAAGCTTCCATTTGACCATTATTGTTCCTCCTCCAAGAAGTACACCGTTCCCCCGTATGTTCCTTATCTCTTCCTCTTCGACCATTATCAACAAGGCACAGCCGCGTCAGCGGTGTGCTCTTTTTGGGCTAAGTCAGGGTGAATGACCGCCCGGTACGCTCCGTCTCCCGACAGTGTCCCGCCATCCAGCCCGATGAGCACTCTTTTACTGCAGAAGATCTCCTCACCAAGCTTTATCTTCACCAGATCAGGCTTCAGCGCCAGCATAAACGCCGCCCCGCGGTTAATTCCCCGGTAGGGTACAAGCCGCATCCGGTCCTGCCAAGCAAAAGACTGCCCGTCCGTTTCCAGCAGAAGTTTGTCCGCACTCATCTGCGTCAGCTTGCCTTTCCAGGCGGCCGGCAGATGGGTTTCCCACAGTGAAGCCTCCATAACCATCACCGGAATCCGCGTCAATGGATCATTCAGCCGGTTTCCCGTATCCAGCAGGCCCGGACAGACAACGATTACGCCCTCAATCTCCACAGACACCTCACCGATATAGGAATCCAGCTGTTCTCTGCGGATCCGCGAAGAATGGACCAGCTTGAAGAGCAGCAGAATCAGCGGAAGTGCAGCGAGCACGAACCAGAAACCGATTTTTAGCCGGTAAGCTTGACCTCCCGAAGAGGTAAACAGAATACCGTTCCAGATGTCGCCGGAGCTTTGCAGCAAATAGTGAACACCAACAATACCGCCGGCTGCTGCAAAATTAATCACATAAAAAGCTCCTAATGCGCGCAGATAGCTTTGCAGACTCTTGAACCCGAAAGCGATCCATAGCATCAGTACCGACAATCCGAACTTAATCAGGAAGGTATAGAGAAAAGAGAGCTCCGGTACGAACATCATAACCACATACAATGCGCCAACCAGCGCAGAGAGAGCCAGTCTCCACCAGGGGACTTTAACTTTAACCAGCCAGCCTGTCAGCCATAAAAGCACTCCGTCGATCAGCAGATTGGCAGCGAAAATCAAGTCAATATAAACTACCAGTGCATTCACCTGCCTATCCGGAGCCGGGAGCAGGCTCTCTTTTTTGGACGATATGATTAGTATAGAAAGTCTCGCATTCAAAGTCTGTCTAAACATGGGGGGCATTCTGGAGGTTTTTTTGTCGAGATATAGCACGGCGTACGCAAAAAAGCCAACCTTGAAAGGCTGGCTTCAAATGAGCAGATATTTACTTAATAGACTTCAATTCTTCTTCCGTCAGTCCCGTCACCGTCTGTATGGCTGGGAGTTCCATCCCCATCAGCAGCAATTTTCGGGCCATCTCCAGTTTGGCTTCTTTCATTCCTTCTTTGATTCCTTCTTTCATTCCCTTAGCAAAACCTTCTCTTTGAGCGCCGTCTCTTTGCGAAGCCTCATCGTGCAGAAATTTCTGGCGGTCTTCATACTTACGGCGGGCTTCGGAATCCTGACTTAAAAACTCCAGCGTTTCCATCGCCTTTCTCAATGCCGGTTCGTTCATCCGCAAAACCTCCCAATTCGAATTATCGTTCCCTTTCAAAAACAGCAGCCAGTTGACCAGCCCTTCTTCACCAGGGACGGCCGTTGTATTCAGCTTCGGCAGCTCCAGAAAATGAATTTCTATATCGTCAGTAAGCGCTGCGCCGCTGCTGTCCTCCCGCAGATGGAACACACTATGGGTATGCTCATTAGGCAGAACACTATAATTCAAAATATTGATCGTTATGCATTTCTTGAGTTCTGTATATTTACCGCCTGTCTGCAGCTGACTTGAGTACCGCTTGCTCCAGTAATACAAGGTACGCTTCTCCATATCATACCGGTTAAACAGCTGCATTTCGATATTGATCAGCTTCCCGTCAACCGTCTTCGCCCAGATATCAAAGATTGACTGTTTATCCAGCGGATCGTCTTTGTCCGTATACGGATTGAGGAGCACCACTTCCTGCAGCGGAGGGTCCCCGGCATCGAGCAGCACACGATTCAGAAAAGCCAGCAGCACATCCTTGTTGCTTTCGCTTGCAAAAATTCTTTTGAACACAAAATCTACCCGGGGATCAAGCAGCTCCATCTTACGTATCCACTCCCGATATCCGTATTATATCAGCTGAAAAAGCAAAAAAACACCGTATCCGGTCCCAGCATTCGGCCAGGTGGATACGGTGCTTCCGTAAAGGTATTCTGTTGTGGCTAATGATTAATCATTATTGCCGCGTGTGCGGTTGCGCAGGAAGGTCGGAATATCCAGCTGATCAGAGGTAGTCTGATTACCGAACGGACGCAGATTAGCACTCTTGTCTGCTGCAGGCTCACTGCTTGCCGCAGGACGGCGTGCTGGTGCAACCGGTGAAGGCTTGTGCTCAAAGCCGGTAGCAATAACCGTAACTTTGATTTCGTCCTTCATGCTCTCTTCAATTATGGCACCGAAGATCATATTCACTTCAGGGTCCGAAGCTGAGGTAACGATCTCAGCTGCCTCATTCACCTCATACAGGGAGAGGTTGGAGCCGCCTGTAATATTCATAATAACGCCACGTGCACCCTCAATAGAAGTCTCGAGGAGCGGGCTCATGATGGCTTTGCGGGCTGCTTCAGAGGCACGGTTCTCACCGGTGGCAATACCAATACCCATAAGCGCAGAGCCGCGTTCTGTCATAATCGTCTTTACATCGGCAAAGTCGAGGTTGATAAGTCCCGGAACAGCGATAAGGTCCGAAATACCCTGTACAGCCTGGCGGAGTACATTGTCCGCTTCGCGGAATGCCTCCAGCATCGGTGTTTTCTTATCGACGATTTCAAGCAGGCGGTCATTAGGAATAACAATTAAGGTATCCACCTTTTCTTTTAAAGCCTCGATACCCAGCTCAGCCTGGTTCGAACGTTTTCTTCCTTCAAATGTAAACGGACGGGTAACCACACCCACAGTGAGTGCTCCGCATTCTCTAGCAATTTCGGCAATCACAGGTGCTGCGCCAGTACCGGTACCTCCGCCCATTCCTGCGGTAACAAAGACCATGTCGGCACCCTTAAGTGTATTCGAAATCAGATCGCGGGACTCCTCGGCCGCTTTCTTGCCTACTTCAGGATTGGCACCTGCGCCAAGTCCCCGGGTAAGCTTGTCCCCGATTTGCAATTTATGCTCCGATTTGGCCATATGCAGCGCTTGGGCATCCGTATTAACCGTGATGAATTCAACACCCTGAACGCCATTTTCGATCATCCGGTTAACGGCATTGCTTCCGCCGCCGCCCACGCCGATGACCTTTATTTGCGCCAAGCTCTCCATTTCAAAATCAAATTCCAACATATTGATTCCATCTCCCCCTCGAATAGTGCTTGGATGGCCAGTCCAAGTATATCTGGACTTACACTTATATGAACTCGCTAAACATATTTTTTAGACGCTCTACCAAGCCTGGCTTCTTATCGATCTCCTGGTTTGGAGCAGCGCTCTGCTTGCTTCGGTTGACCGTCTTCTTGTTGGCGCTTCCGCCACCCGTCCCCCGACTGCGGAAGCGGCGGACGACGTTATGCAGAATGCCTACGCCGCCGGTAAAGCCGGGGTCTCGGACTCCGATATAATCAGGAACAGCAATCCGCACAGAAGCAGATAGCTCAGTCTGGGCTGCTTTTAATACACCCGGCATAGATACAGTACCACCCGTAAGTATATAACCCCCAGGAAGCTCATTGTAACCTAATCGTTTCACTTCCTGACGAATCAAGTGAAAGATTTCCTGGACTCTCGGTTCAATAATAGCTGCTAAATCTTCCTGATTGAATTCCTTTTCCACATTGCTGCCGATGCGGAGCACTTTAAACACAACATCTGCGGCAGCATCGTCTATCCAGGCGCAGCCGTATTTCAGCTTTACCTTTTCAGCTTGATCTGTAAGTGTACGGAGTCCGTACGCGATATCATTGGTTACGAATTCTCCTCCGATCGGGATCGTGGAGGTTGCACAAAGGGAACCCTCTTCATATACGGCTATCGTCGTAGAGCCGGCACCGATGTCTACCAGTACGGCTCCCATAGATTTCTCATCTTTGGAAAGCGCCAATCCGCCGGCTCCCAGAGACATCAGCACAAGATCCTTAACTTTCAGCCCTGATTTCTCTACACAGCGAAGCAGATTATGTATTGGCGTTTTAGCCCCTGTAATAATCGTCGCCTCTACTTCCAGACGAACACCGATCATTCCGCGGGGATCCTGGATTCCTTCAAGGCCGTCGACGATATATTGCTTGGCGACAACATCGATAACTTCACGCTCAGGCGGCAGAGCAATTACCTCTGCTGCTTTGATTACTCGTTCGATATCATCTTCGCCGATTTCACGGTCCTCATTCTGAACGGCCACGACGCCATGGCTGGATTGCAGCCCGATATGATTGCCGGAGATTCCGACATAGACCTCGGATATTTGAATACCGACCATTTGCTCCGCATGTTCTACGGCACTCTTGATCGATTGCACAGTCTGATCGATATCTACAATCGCACCCTTGCGTATTCCTTCCGAATCAGCAGATCCAACGCCAATGATATTAAAGGTTCCATTAGTTACTTCCCCAATAATTGCCCGAACTTTGGATGTACCGATGTCCAAACTAACAATGATGTCATTGTTGCTCAAGCCCTATGGCACCTCCTGTTATAATCAAAATAAAATATGATGCTGACGAAACAAACGATTTCCGGTTCCGGAAAGCTTCTTTGTACATATTCAACATCCCTATTCCTTTCCCTCTTTTTTCTACAATTTTTTTGAATGGGATAATATGGTTTATACCTTGTGAGTATAGAAGGTATCTGCCAAAAAACAGGATACGAAGCGATATCACAAGTAAAATAAGGTTAATAAAGGAATAACATCCATATTTAGGCCTTACTTTCAAAAAAACCGCAGAAAAAAGAGGGATACAGCTTATTGCCCGTAAAACAGATTGTAGCATTTTTTCCGAATTATTAGTAGGGACTATTTACTCTTGTATGACCTCTTTGTCCTCATTTTCGGCAATGAAAGGAACATAAGTATCAGCTTCAAGCATCTTGATCAGCCCAGGCTGTTCCGTCTCTATCACCTGATTCAGATATTCCACTTTATCTTTCAGCAGGGAGATCGCCGTAATAACTTCAAAATGCGAACGAGTGTACAGTTTAATCCGGTCCGGGAAGGATAAGGTAGGTGAGGGTACAATCTCGGAAATGTCACTGGTCAGTTCATTCGGAATATCGGCTAATGCTTGGCAAAGCTTGGCCTTGAACGGGTCATCTGCCTGCCAGTTAGTCAAAATAGGCTTCTCCACCGCAATCCCGGTCTCATTCACCTTGACTGCAGCACCGCTGGATAGTATAGCTTCCAGAGTACCTTGCTGATCTAACTCGTAAGCTACTGCCGGGAACTCTGCGACGGTGATGTTGACGACTCCGGGGAAATCCTTCTCCACGGTTGCTTCCCTGACGGTCTTAAGCTCTTTCAGCGCTTCTTCTACAGAATGAGCCGAAGCCGCGAAAAACTGTCCGCCGACCACAAGTCCGCTCTGGGCAAGGAGCTCCTCACGGGTAGAATATTTATTTCCTTGAATATTAATTTCCGTAATACGGCTGACTGACGAGCGGAAAAAGATAACCGCCAGCAGCGCGAGGAACAGCAGCAGCAGTATAACGGTGATTTTACGGCTCATTTTTTTTACAGGCTTGTCCTCTTTTAGAAGAGGTAAACGGGTTTTAGGCATTCTCATATCTCCGTAATAAGGCCCTGTCTCCTTCCCTTACAGTACAGTAAGCTGAAGGAGACAGGGAGCTTTAATTGGCCAAATCAACAGGACCCGGTACAGGTGCTTTGCGGCTGATGCGTGCACCCAGCTTCTGAAACAGCTTCTCGATACCGTCATAGCCCCGGTCAATATGGTGCGCCTGCTCGACTACTGTAGTTCCCTGAGCTGCGAGTCCGGCGATCACCAGGGCGGCTCCTGCCCGCAGATCGGTTGCTTCCACCGTTGCTCCATACAATCGCTGCACACCGCGGATAAACGCCCGGTTTAAATCAATGGAGATATCCGCACCCATCCGGGCCATCTCCTCCACATGCTTAAAGCGTCCCTCGAATACCGTCTCTTTAATGACACTGAAACCATCGGCTAAAGACAGCAGCACCATAACCTGTGATTGCAGATCTGTTGGAAAAGAGGGATACGGTGAAGTTACTATTCTCTCTACCGCACGTGGACGTCCAATGCAACTGATATTAATTATATCATTGCAAACTGTGATTTGAACACCTGCCCGCCTCAGCACATGGATGAGCGAAGTTAAATGACCGGCATTCGTATGGGTCAGCGTAACACTGCCGCGTGTGGCTGCTGCGGCAATCATTACCGTGCCGGCTACAATCCGGTCCGGAATAACCTCATACGTGCAGGGGTACAGCTTATTCACACCTTGGACCGTAATCGTATCGGTACCTGCACCGATAATCTGAGCGCCCATCGCATTCAGGAAATTCTGCAGATCCTGAATCTCTGGCTCTCTGGCCGCCCCCGATATCGTGGTCGTTCCCGCTGCCATAGCAGCGGCCATCATAATATTTTCTGTCGCTCCAACACTGGGATAGTCAAGATGAATGTCACTTCCAGTCAGCTTTGCAGCCCGGCAGGTAATCCGTCCATTACTCTCCTCGATCTCCGCTCCAAGCAGCTTGAGGCCCTGCAGATGAAGGTCTATCTTGCGTTCCCCGATCGCACAGCCTCCCGGCTGATAAATCGTCACTTCTCCAAATTTGGATAATAATGGCCCCATCAAAAAAATAGAAGATCGCATTTGACGCATTAGATCCTCTGGAACATGGGAAGTGCTTAAGGAAGACGTATCCATCGTCACAGTCTCCGCCTCATGCGCAGTCACGCAGCCCAGCCGTTCCAGGATATTCAGCATCGTCTCGATGTCCAGCAGCTTCGGCACATTGTGCAGTGAGTGAACTCCTTCGGCCAGCAGGCTCGCTGCCAGGATCGGCAGCGCCGCATTTTTTGCTCCATGGATACGTATGGTGCCTGACAGGGGACTTCCACCCTCAATCACCAATTTGTCCAATGTATCACCTCCGAGATTACCGCTCACCCACCACTGGCACTTCCCATATGAGGACCATGAAATGTGCGGGACAGCCTTTCCCGCTTTCTCATTTCACAAACCGGTAGTGCCCTGGGTGATTGTCACGATTTATAGGATTATCCTATGTTCATAACCCCGGGTGTGTGACTGAAGGAGGCTAACAAGAACCGTATGCGCCTTATCCGGCTTGACAGCTCTGTACGGACAAGAATAGATGCCTATTTTTTGCGTGTGGCTACAAGCCGCCGCAATTCGCTGACGACCAGCGCGGCAGAATCTCTTTTGCCCAGAC
The DNA here is from genome assembly GCF_017086365.1 of Paenibacillus tianjinensis. Classification (NCBI taxonomy): domain Bacteria; kingdom Bacillati; phylum Bacillota; class Bacilli; order Caryophanales; family Paenibacillaceae; genus Paenibacillus; species Paenibacillus tianjinensis. The sequence goes on from NZ_CP070969.1 coordinate 4,657,834, forward strand.
GCCTGGACGATTCTGCCATGCTGCTCCGCAGAGACTGCGACCCGATAATCTGCTGGACAGCCTCATGCAGCGCCTGCCCCGTTAAATCCTTCTCCAGCAGCACGACAGCCGCACCTTCCCGTTCCAGCTGCCTTGCATTCGCTTCCTGATGATTGTTCGTCACATTCGGGGACGGAATAAGGACGGAGGGAATGCCCAGTGCTGTGATCTCAGCCAGAAAAGAGGCGCCCGCCCGGTTCACAATCAGTGAGGTGCAGGCCAGAACCTCCGGCATATTGTGCACATATGGGAGAATATGCAGCCAGCTTGGTTCTCCTCCAAGCTTTTGGCGCAAGGTTTTGCGGGTTTCCTCGAAATAAGACTCGCCGGTTACATACACATAATGAACACCATTACCCTTACCCACAAATGGGGTCATTTCAATCATCGCCCGGTTAATGGCCTTGGCTCCGCCGCTGCCTCCAACCACTAGTACTACTGTGCTCCCGTCCGGGATGCCAAGTGAGGCATAGCCGCGCTTCGGACTGGCGGCTGTCACTGTTGTAGCCCGGGGGTTACCGGTGTAAATAACGTTTTTGCCGCTCGGAAAGGCTGATTCCGTGCCTTCGAAGCTTACTGCCACTGTATCGGCATAGCGGCTTAGAAACTTGTTGGTAAGACCGGGAATGGCATTCTGCTCATGAATAAGTGTAGGAATTCCCAGACGGGAAGCTGCGTACACTACCGGTCCGCATACATACCCTCCGGTACCGATGACTACATCCGGTTTGAACTCTCTAAGCATTTCTTTAGAGGCTTTGACTCCCCTCAGAAAACGCATCACCGTTTTCACATTGTCCATAGAGAGCTTCCGGCGGAAGCCGGTAATGTCGATGGCTTTAAAAGGAAGGTTCTCCTGCGCAACAAGCCTGCTCTCCAGACCGCGTTTACCGCCGATATAGAGAAAGGCTGATCCGCTTTCTTCTGCTTCCAGCTGCCTGGCGACGGCAACGGCGGGATAAATATGTCCCCCCGTACCTCCGCCGCTTAATACGATACGCATGTCTTTCACCTCGCATAACGGGATAAATTCAGTAAAATGCCGAGAGCTGTAAGCATTAGGGTAAGTGATGAACCGCCGTAGCTGATCAGCGGAAGCGTAATGCCCGTAACCGGCATCAGGCCGATCACTACACCGATGTTGATGATGACCTGAACGGCCACCATGCTGACAATTCCGACGGCCAGGTAGCTCCCAAACCGGTCAGGCAGGCTCATGGCAACCTTCATCCCCCGCCAGATCAGAATCAGGAACAGGCTCAGCACTGCGAGCCCCCCGATGAACCCCAGCTCCTCAGCCAGGATGGAAAAAATAAAATCAGTCTGCGGCTCCGGTACATAGCTGTACTTCTGCCGGCTCATGCCCAGACCAAGGCCGCCAAGACCCCCGGGACCAATCGCATAGAGGGACTGGATAATCTGATAACCGGCGCCGAGCGGATCGGACCAGGGGTCCAGGAAGGCCGTGATCCGCTGCAGCCGGTAAGGGGCGGCGGCGACCAGGCCGGCAAATCCCGCGGCCCCAAGCGCCCCGAGCGAGAGCAGATGCTTCATCCGGGCCCCCGCCGTAAAGACCATCATCAGAGCCGCACCGAACATTACAGTACCTGTGCCGAGATCCGGCTGGAGCATGATCAGTGCAAACGCAGAACCGATCAAAGCAAGCGGAGGCAGCAGGCCGCGCGTGAAGGTGGAGATATCATATTCCTCCTTCCCCAGCCAGTTGGCAAGGAACAGAATCATCCCCATCTTCATGAATTCAGAGGGCTGAATACCGAAACTGCTGATTCCCAGCCAGCTGCGCGCCCCGCCCCGCACCACTCCGATGCCCGGCACCAATACCAGAACGAGCAGAATAAAACAGAGAATCAGCGCAGGTCTGGCGAATTTCTTCAGTACGATGTAATCCGTGTTAGCGGTAAAGAACATCGCGCCTAAGCCTAGTCCGGCGAATAACAGCTGTCTTTTGACAAAATAAAACGAATCGCCATAATTGCGGAAGCCCAGAACCGATCCGGCGCTGTATACCATTACCATGCCGATAACCAGCAAAGCAAGAATGGGAATCAGCAGCCAGATGTCAGGCGCATGACGCGTTTTGTTCATCAGGAGCACACCTCTTGCATCCGTAGTAGGGGCTTATCCACCCCCCTACTTAAAGGTTATGCACCGCCTCTTTAAAAATACGCCCGCGTTCCTCGTAGGAGGTAAACATATCCCAGCTGGCACAGGCAGGAGACAGGAGAACAACATCTCCCGCTTCCGCAATGGCGGAAGCCTCCCGCACAGCTTCTTGAAGCACGGCGGCGGCACTCTCCCCATTATCGACCGAGATTACATGCTTTACTCCTGCCAGGCTGGCGACCTTTGCCAGCTTGTCCTTTGTCTCTCCCAGCAGAACTACACCTTTCACCCCGCCGAGGACAGGCAGCAGCTCCATATAATCGGAACCGCGGTCGAGGCCTCCTGCAATCAGTACTACCGGCTGTTTAAAGGAGCCCAGAGCCATCGTAGTCGCCTTAGAGTTGGTAGCTTTGGAGTTATTGAAATAAGCTGCCCCGGCCTTATCCGCCACATATTCCAGCCGGTGCTCGACTCCGCGGAAGGAGGCCAACACCTCGCCTAACACTGCAGGATCAGCTCCTGCAGCAATGGCAATACCGCAGGCAGCCAGTGCATTCTCCACGTTGAAGCGGCCCGGCAAGCCAATAGTATCTACTTTGGCAATCTCTGTCTCGCTTTCTGAATAATCACGGTAGATAATAACCCGCTCCAGGTCATCCTCGGTATCCGGAACATAAGAGGGCCGGACAAAGATACCCTGGACCAGTTCCTCTGTCATGGAGAAGGGAAGGATGCCTGCTTTGATATAAGGAACCAGCTCACGGCAGATCGGATCATCCCAGTTTAGCACCGCAGTATCACTTGGCCCCTGATTGGCAAACAGTTTGGCTTTGGAGGCCACATAATCCTCCATGCCGCCATGATAGTCCAAATGGGTCTCGGCCACATTCAGCAGTGCTCCTACCTTAGGTCGGAAAGTCTCGGTTCCTTTGAGCTGAAAGCTGCTTAGCTCTACCACCATCCAGTTGTCCTCATCCGCTTCCTGCGCGGCCTGACAGAGCGGCGTACCGATATTGCCGGCGACAATCGGTCTCATTCCGGCCGCATCGAGCATACGCCCGACCCAAGTAGTTGTAGTCGTCTTACCGTTTGACCCGGTGATGCCGATCATCGGTGCCGCACATATACGGTAAGCTACCTCTACCTCGGTCACAACTTCAATGCCAAGCTCCAGCGCTTTTTGTACAGGTGGTACCGAATACGGGATACCCGGATTTTTAACTACAAGACTCACACCTTCATGAATCAGTCCATCCGGATGCCCGCCGCATATAACAGAAATTCCCAAAGATTCCAGTTCGGAAGCTTCGGGACTTTGATCTCTTTCCTTTTTATCATTGACCGTTACAACCGCGCCGCGTTCATGCAGCACCTTGGCCACCTGGACGCCGCTTTTCGCGAGCCCCAGGACGACCACTTGCTTACCCCGGTATTCATCTGGATGCTTCATTCCTTACAACCCCTTGCTCAAGATTAGTCCCACTGCCGCCAGCACCAGACTTACCGCCCAAAATGTGGTGACGACTCTCCATTCCGACCATCCGCCCAGCTCAAAGTGATGATGAATCGGGCTCATTCTGAAAATGCGCTTGCCGCGCGTCTTAAATGAGGCCACCTGCAGAACAACAGACAGCATCTCAATAACAAACACGCCGCCGATTACCACAAAGAGCAGCTCACTTTTGGTCACAATGGCAATTGCCCCAATCGCCCCGCCGATACCGAAGGAACCGAAATCCCCCATAAATACTTTGGCCGGGTGTGCATTGAACACAAGAAAGCCGAGTACTGCACCAATCATCGCCGCTGCGCATACCCCTGCTGCAATCGATGTAGCCTGCATGGCCACTACGGCAAAAGCGGCAAGTGCAATGGCACTCACACCGGACAGCAATCCGTCTACGCCATCTGTAAAATTCACGGCGTTCGTGACCGCCATCATCATGATCACAATGAACGGATAGTAGAACCACCCGCCCCAGTCAAAGCTGATGTCTGTCCCTGGAATGCTAATTCCGGTATTGTGGCCGGCATTATTCAGCAGGATACATAGCACGATGCCCACCAGGAGTTGACCCGCCAGCTTCTGGCGAGCGGTAAGTCCGAGTGAACGTTTAAAGGCAATCTTAATATAGTCATCCAGAAACCCGATCAGCCCGTAGCCGAGCGTAGCCACCAGAAGGACATAAAAGTCCGAATTCACCACGGAAAATTTCAAAAAAGATAACGTGAACGCCACCATGATGATAATTCCGCCCATTGTAGGCGTGCCCGCTTTTTTCAAGTGGGATTGCGGTCCGTCGTCACGTACTTGCTGTCCGAATTTCATCCTGCGCAGCAGCGGAATGATGAGCGGAGCGGCAATGACCGCAAGGATAAAAGATACAGCAATTGTCAGCAGCAGAAGTTGATAATCCATGGGTACACCCCCTCCATTAATTTAGGTCTGATTAAAATGTTCATTCAGGCTGTGCAGCACCTCTTCCAGGCGCATCCCCCTGGAGGCTTTGAACAGCACAATATCCTTGGTACTGCATTTGCTGTTCAGGACCGAAGACAGCTCTGCCTTGTCTGTAAAGGCAAACACCCGTTCAGGACCGAATTTCTCCGTTGCGGCCTCAGCTAACCGGGCAGCAAGCGGACCATAGGCAAACACCAGATCGGTTAATGCCGGGTCAAGATATTCACCGATTTCCCGGTGGAAATCCACTTCCTCCGGACCCAGTTCCAGCATGTCCCCCAGCACAGCGATCCGGCTGCCGCCGGTTTTCATAGACTGCAGCACATCAATCGCCGCTTTCATGGAGGTTGGACTTGCATTATAGGCATCATTCAGCAGTGTCAGGCCGGATGCGGTCATCATCACTTCAATCCGCATGCCGGTCAACTTGAGCCGTTTCAGCCCCTCTTCGATGTTTGCCTCGGTTACCCCATAATGGCGGGCAACTGCCAGTGCGGCCAACGCGTTGATGACATTATGGCGTCCGGGAAGCGGCAGTGTAAAGGCACGCTCCTCAGCAAGATAGCGGGTTGTAAACGTCATTCCTCCGGGATGCGTCATCATCCCTGTAGGATAATTATCGTTATCTGCACTCAAACCGAAACGTAGCGTCTGCATATGTGCAGGGGCATGGAAAGAAGGCTCAGCCATCACTTCCGCGAGTAAAGGTTCATCGCCGTTGTAGATAAGCAGTCCTCCCGGCTTTAGCCCTTCGGCGATTTCCAGCTTAGCCCGGGCAATTTCCTTACGCGAGCCAAGCTGCAGCAGATGCGATTCGCCTATGTTGGTGATAACCGCTACATCAGGAGCAGCAAGCGAAGCGAGTAGGGCAATTTCCCCCCGGGAGCTCATGCCCATCTCCAGAATAGCAATTTCTGTGTTCTCGCTCATCGAGAGTACAGTAAGCGGCAAGCCGATATGATTATTGAAATTCCCCTGGGTTTTATGAACCTTATACTGGCCCTCCAAAAGAGCAGTAATCATATCCTTCGTTGTCGTTTTGCCGTTGCTGCCCGTGATCGCCACAACCTGCGGGGCTGCTTCACTTAAATATGCGGCAGCCAGCTTTTGCAGCGCAGCCAGCGTATCCTCAACCAGAATGACAGCACCGCCTTCCGGTGCAGGTCCCTTGTCTTGCTGCCACAACGTGGCAGCAGCTCCGGCAGCCAAAGCCGCAGCACTGTAATGATGCCCGTCAAAGTTGTCTCCGGCCAGCGGGACAAACAGACAACCTGTCGTAATTTTACGTGAGTCGGTAACGACCCCAGCAATCTCCATATCCGTATCTACAGCGGAAACCAGTTCTCCTCCGCACATGGCAGCGATTCTTTGCAGCGTTCTTGTAATCAATAGCTTCGGCCCCTTATAACATCTTTGGCAACAAGACGGTCATCGAAATCATGAACCACTCCGCCAATCAGCTGATAGGTCTCATGACCTTTCCCCGCAATCAATACTACATCTCCGGGGCTTGCCATTTCAATAGCTTTTGTGATCGCCTCCCGGCGGTCCGGTATCATCTCATAGCTGTCCTGTTCCACACCGTCTTCTGTCAGCCCGGCCTCGATATCCTGCAGAATCAAGAGCGGATCCTCCGTCCGGGGATTATCGGAAGTAACAAAGACATGATCGCTGTACTTCGCGGCAATCTTGCCCATGAGCGGACGTTTGGTCTTATCCCTGTCTCCGCCGCATCCGAACACAGTCAGCACCTTCCCGCCGGCAAATTCGCAGACCGCTCTCAGTACGTTCTCCAGGCCATCCGGTGTATGGGCATAGTCTACAATCACTGCATAATCCTGGCCTGCATCGACAGACTCCACACGTCCATCCACACCGGCTACAGATTCCAGACTGGTCTTGATCTCTTCCAGCGGAACATCTTCAAGCAGTGCAGCTGTAATGGCAGCAAGAGCATTGTAGACATTAAACTTACCGACCATACGCAGTGAAATGTCAGTCTCTCCCTTAAACGTATCCACATGGAAAAAAGTTCCCTTTGACGTGATCGATATCTGCGAAGCTCTAACATTCGCTTTGCTGTCAATACCGTATGTAATCACTTCTGCTGCGGTTTGGGCGGCAAAATAAGCGGCCGCCTCATCATCGGCATTCAGCACGGCATATTTGCGTTCTTCTTTCCATGGCGAAATCACATTTCCAAGACGTGAGAAGAACAGCCCTTTTGCTGCGCGGTACTCCTCCATCGTATGATGGTAATCCAGGTGGTCCTGGGTTAAATTCGTGAAAATAGCGGTGCGGTAATCCGTACCTTTTACCCGTCCCTGATGGAGCGCATGGGAAGATACTTCCATTACACAGCATTCCACACCCTTCAGAGCCATATCATTCAGCGTACGCTGAAGCTCAAGCGATTCTTGTGTAGTACCTGACGCCGTATAGGTCTGGCCGTCATAACGCAGCTGGATCGTACCGATCAGCCCTGTCTTTACCCCATGATCCGTCAAAATCCGTTCGATCAGATAGGTGGTCGTTGTTTTACCATTCGTTCCGGTCACACCAATCATCTTCATCCGGTTGCTTGGTGAGCCAAAGAAGGCATTGGACAATACGGACATCGCAAACCGGCAGTCATCTACGATTAGCTGGGGCAGATCTATGTCCAGCTTCCGTTCGCAGACAAGAGCAGAAGCGCCGTTTGCCGCCGCCTGCGGTGCGAATTCGTGACCATCCACCGTAAAACCCGGGAGACAGATAAACAGGTCACCCGGTTTAACTTTCCGGGAATCCGCCTGAATATCTGAAATCTCAGTTTCTCCTTCCCCGTACAAGCGCGAAGCCGCGAGACAAGAAGATAATTCTTTAATTTTCATAACTAATCCCTCACTCTGCAATTTCGGATAAGAAGATATACTTACTACTATCATTCACTGGAAGTACCCATATAAATCCTGATGGTTGAACCCTGTTCAACTCTTGCCCCAGGCTTGGGAGCCTGATTAATTACAGTATTGCCAGTCCCGGAACGGGCAAGCGTAAAGTTCATATTCAGATCCTCATAAATATCCTGTACTGTCGCACCTGTAAGATCAGGAACCGTAACAATCGGAGTTTCTCCGTATTTATAGGTTTTGGGAAGCTGGTCTTTCCGCTCCGGCACCTTTAAATAATGCAGGGAATCCTCCAGGATGTTCTGTACGATCGGAGCGGCTACTACGCCCCCGAACTGTATTCCTTTGGGATTATCAACCGCGGTGTATACTACGATCTGCGGATCATCCGCAGGCGCAAAGCCGACAAAAGAAACAATGTGCTCCGTCGGAGAATAACGGCCGTTGATCACTTTTTGTGCCGTCCCCGTCTTACCTCCCACCCGGTAGCCGTCAATGAATGCCGGCCGCCCGGTGCCTTTGGCAACCACGCTCTCGAGGGCAGCCCGCACTTTCTTCGACGTTTCTTCCGAAATCACTTGCCGTACTTCCTTAGACTGAACCTCAGATACGGTCTCACCCGTTTCCGGATTGATCCAGGCCTTGGCGACATGGGGGGTAAACAGTTTGCCGCCGTTAATGGCTGCCGACACTGCTGCAATCTGCTGAATCGGTGTAACCGAGACCCCTTGGCCAAAAGCAGTAGTTGCCAGCTCCACCGGCCCGACCTGGGAAGGCTTGAACAGGATTCCGCTCGCTTCTCCGTTCAAATCAATACCTGTCTTCGTTCCGAAGCCGAAATCACGGATATATTTGAACAAGGTATCTTTACCCAGCCGCTGCCCCAGTGCCACAAAACCGGGGTTGCATGAATTTTCGACCACTTCAAGGAAGGTCTGGCTGCCATGGCCGCCCTTTTTCCAGCAGCGCAGCTTCGCACCTCCGACCTCAATATATCCCGGATCAAAGAAGTGCTCATTCTGCAAATCAACTTTATTCTCTTCCAGCGCAGCAGCCAAGGTAATAATCTTGAACGTTGACCCCGGCTCATAAGTCATCCATATCGGAAGATTGCGGTTATAGACCGCTGCATCATATTCCTTGTAAGCGCCAGGTTCATAACCCGGCCTGCTGGCCATGGCCAGAATTTCGCCGTTCTTCGGATTCATCGCGATTGACCAGGCGCCTTGTGCCTGATACTTGACCATTGCCTGATCGAGCTCGCGTTCCATGATCGATTGAATTTGCTTATCAATCGTCAGCTGCAGGCTGAGGCCTTCCTGAGGTTCGGAATATTTCTCTGAGGAGCCTGGCATTAGCCGTCCGCCCGCATCGGATAAATACGACACATTGCCTTCTATTCCTTTTAGCAGCTTATCGTATATGCTTTCTACTCCGGTAATCCCCTGATTATCAATCCCGGTGAACCCGAGAATATGTGCTGCCAAATCTCCGAAGGGATAGTAACGCTTGTTGTCCTCAGCCACAACGATGCCCGGCAGCTGCAAATCACGGATGCTCGCGGCAAGCTCCATCGTAATTTTGCGGCCGCCGGGCTGTAGCTTCACCGACATCTCCCGTTTAGACATTAAAGCGACCAGCTTCTCTTCGGTCATGCCAAGAAGCGGAGCCAGCTGCTGTGCCGTCTTTTGCTTATCCTTCACTTGTACGGGAACAGCATAAACCGTAGGCGAGCTGACATTGTAGGCCAGCGCGACGCCTTCGCGGTCCAATATTTCACCGCGCTTTGCGGTATATGGAATATTACGACGCCACGACTCCTCCGCCTTAGCGCTAAGCTTCTCACCTTGATAGAGCTGCACATAGGCAAGACGTACGGCCAGCGAACCGAACAACACAGCCAGTCCCAGCAGTGTCCACAGCATTCTCCGCCGAGTTACGACTTTCGAAACCTTCATTCCGTTCTCCCCGCTTTCGCTCGTATAGACATGATCTCTTATCTTCATGACTATTCGGGACAAACAGGGCTTAGAACAAGCCTCACGAAACTGTAAGAATTACTATAGATTAAATTTTGTACTTTTTATGCTAACCTCCACTATCCTCAGAACCCGCTGCATCTTCATCTGCGGCAGCAACAGGAATTTCCTCCCCGTATTCATTGAGCGGACTCAGCTTCAGGGTCACCAGCTTTTTGCCATTCTGATCTGATTCGGTCTGCTCTGTGACATACCCTTCACCTTCAACGGCAATGCCGACCTTCAGCAGATTAAGAACCTCCAGCGCATCACGCAGTGACTGCCCGCGCAAATCAGGGATAGCTGTTTGATCCCCCTGCTGGCTTAGCAAATAGATCCGCTGGCCCGAAGCGAGCAGGGTGCCCTTCTCCGGATACTGGCTTACTACATTTGCCCCTCCGCCGACCGTTTCAAAATCATATCCCTGATCGAGCAAAAGCTCCCGTGCTTCCTTCATCGTTTTGCCGGTTAAGTCCGGTGTTGAACGTTGCGGCACTGCAGCAGTTTGGCTCACTTTCGTCCCCGTTTCCTTTGCACTCTCAACCGTTTTGGGTACGCCCATATATTGGAGGGACTGCGAAACGATCTCCTTGAAGACCGGGGCTGCTGCGGTTCCTCCGCCAACCTCCACGTTCGGTTCATCGATAATGACGATAACCGCAATCTTCGGATCATTAACCGGGGCATAACCGATAAATGATACTAGCACCTTGGACTTCACGTAATCCTGACCCTCTACCTTGATCGCTGTACCAGTCTTACCTGCTACCCGGTAGCCTTCAATGTAGGCATGACGCCCGGTACCGATACTCTGATCCGATACGACTTGCTCCAGATAACTACCGGTCTCCCGTGCACTTTCCTCCGAGATAACCTGACGGACAACCTCAGGCTGGGTGGCCGTTGTTTTCCCGGTATTCGGATCGGTCACTTCCTTGACGACATGCGGCACCATCAGCTTACCGCCATTCGCGATGGCCGCTACTGCCGTAAGCTGCTCGATTGGCGTTACCTGCACCTTCCCGTGTCCGTAAGCCAGTGTGGCATACTCGACAGAGTATTGCGGAGTTACCCGGCCTGAGACTTCTCCCGGCAGATCGATGCCTGTCTTCTCTTCAAACCCAAAATCATGGATATACTGGGTGAGCCGTTCCTGTCCCAGCATCTCATAACCCAGCTTTACAAAAGCAACGTTACTGGAGCGTTTTACACCTTCAAGAAAGGAAATCTCACCCCAGCCCGAGCGGTTGATGTCATGGAGTGCTTTACTGTAGCCCTTAATCCGGATCGAACCTGACTTAAAGGTGGCATCGGGATTAAACAGCTTCTCCTGCACCGTTCCGGCCAGCGTTACAATCTTGAAGGTGGAGCCGGGCTCGTATATCGATTTAATCGCATGATTCAAAAAGTCTCCTTGATCTGTTGTTTTCCAGAATTCATTGGGATTAAACGTAGGCATATTCGCCATACCGAGAATTTCCATCGTGTTCGGCTCGGCGGCAATAACAGTCATACTCTTCGGTTTGTACTGGTCATATGCCTTCTGCATCGCATCTTCAATATAACGTTGAATCATACTGTCAATGGTCAGCTTGAAATTACTACCGTTCACCGCAGGCTGATAGGTATCCTTGGAATCAGGAAGCTTAATCCCCTTGCCGTCACTCTGATAATTGAGCTCGCCATTGATTCCCTTAAGCTTCTCGTCAAAATATTTCTCCAGCCCCATGATGGCAACGCCGTCCCGGTTGGTATAGCCCAAAATATGCGCAGCCAAAGAATCCTTCGGATAATAGCGTTTCTGCTCCGTGATAAGCCCGACCCCAGTCTCGAGAATATCATGTTCATCTTCCAGACCTTCGTAGAATGCCTTCACCTTATCCGCAAGCTCTTTGTCAATCTTCCAGCCCTCATTGCGGATTTCACGGTTCTTGAGGTAATTCCCGTTCTTATCCTTGGCTTCGACCAGCGCCTTCAGTTCATTCTCCGGTTTGCCCAGCAGTTCGTGGAGCCCCTGAATTACCTCTTCACCGAGCCCCTGCTCCGCTATGACCTCAGGGTTCACCACAACCGTGTAAGCCGGAACATCGCTGGCCAGAACACTGCCGTTGCGGTCTTCGATCGTTCCCCGCTTAGCTTTGATGACTGAGGTATGCGCCCATTGGGCGATTGCCTTTTCATGCCAGAAATCGTTTTGCAGCACCTGAATCCAGAATACCCTGGCAACTAAAACAAGAAAAAAGAGGGTAATACACCCTCCTATAAACAGCGTGCGAAGTTTGATTCTCTTTACCATAAGGAAACCTCACAAACTCTATTATTGCGGCTGCTGTCAGCCGCTAATTGTCGTTTCCGTCAGCTGCCGTACCTTTAGCGGATACATAGATTGTAGAATCTTCAGGCGGCTGAATATAGCCCAGCTTCTCAGCTTTCACGGCCACCTGCTGCTCTAAAGACTGCTTCTCCATTTGATAAGTGGCAATTTGCTTTTGCGTTTCAGCGATTTTGCTGTCCAGCTTTTGAGCCTGCATGTTCAAATCATAAATATGGACGTAACGCCAAATCAGGGCGACAGCTACCAGCACAAATGCTCCCAGTGTCAGCATATACAAAAGCTTCTCCTGTGTCGGCAGCACCATCCGTCTGGTGACAACTTTCGTCTTCTCGCGGTAAAGCGGGTTTTCCTCTTGTTTTCTCTTGGGTTGAACTGCTAAATTGCCGCGGGTATAGGCCATCTCTGACTCTCCTTTATCGTCGTATTTTACAATTTCTCTGCAACGCGCAATTTCGCCGAACGGGCGCGCGGGTTAAGCTCAAGTTCTTCCTCGGAAGGAATCAGCGGCTTACGGTTTATTAACTTGAGCGTGCCTTCAGCGCCGCAAACGCAAAACGGAAAGTCAGGCGGACAAGTACATCTGCTCAAATAGCTGCTGAAAATCTGCTTGCAAATCCGGTCCTCCAGCGAGTGAAAGGTAATAACTGATACTCTTCCTTCCGGCGCCAGGCAGCGTACAGCTCCATGCAGTCCTTCTTCAAACGCTCCCAGCTCATCATTAACTGCAATCCTGAGTCCTTGAAAACTGCGTTTCGCAGGATGTCCTCCCGTTCTCCGCGCGGCTGCGGGAATGCCCTCCTTGATCAGCTCGGCCAATTCTCCGGTACTCTCTACCGGATGCTCCTCACGCCTCTCCACAATTTTCCGGGCAATCCGCCGTGAGAACTTCTCTTCTCCATATTGGAAAAGCACTCGGGCGATTTCCTGCTCGGGCCATGTGTTAACTATTTCGGCTGCGGTCAAGTCTGCGGACTGATCCATCCGCATATCAAGCGGGGCATCGTGATTATAGCTGAATCCCCGCTCCCCTTCATCAAATTGGGGTGAAGATACGCCAAGGTCAAACAGTATGCCGTCTACCTGGGGTACACCGTCTTTTTGCGGAACAAACGGAAGAGTCTTCAGGACCTGTTCAAGGTCGCGGAAGTTGGTCTTAACTAGGACCACCTTATCTCCGTATTCAGCCAGGCGTTCTCTGGCATTGTCCAGGGCCCAATCATCCTGATCCAGACAGATTAGCCGGCCGCTGCCACTAAGCTTGGACGCAATAAGCGAACTGTGTCCCGCTCCTCCAAGTGTACAGTCGACGTAAATGCCGTCTTTCTTGATGTGCAGCCCTTCTGTCGCTTCTTCTTTAAGCACCGTGATGTGGTGAAACAAGCTGCATCCCTCCAGGGCAGTATTCGAATTGTGTATGTTTTATAGATCAAAATTGAAATCAACCAATTTTTCGGCAATCTCGTTGAACGATTCCTCTGACTGTTCGAAGTACTGCTCCCATAGCTCCTTGTTCCAGATCTCCACCCGGTTCGAAACGCCCAGAATAACACAGTCCTTGTCCAGCTTGGCATATTGCCGCAAATTCCCCGGCAGATTTACCCTGCCCTGCTTGTCCCAAACGCATTCGGTCGCTCCCGAGAAAAAAAAGCGGCTGAATGCACGGGCATCCGATTTCATCAGTGAAAGGCTTTTGAGCTTTTGCTCCATGATTCCCCATTCTTCCATGGGATAAACAAACAGGCAGGAGTCAAGGCCGCGGGTCGCAACGAAAGAGGTTCCGAGCAATTCACGGAACTTAGCCGGGATAATGATCCGGCCTTTGTCATCAATGCTATGCTGGAATTCCCCCATAAACATCGTTTTACCCACTCCTTGTTACCAATTCCCCACTTTACCCCACTTCACACCACCTAAGCATAATAGATTCGCCATTAAAAATCAAAAACCTTTTTCACACGTGAGGTAATTTTTTCTTATTTGTCAAGTCTCCATAAAAATAACCTGGGCCGTTTGTCGGCACCAGGCTATAGTGTTTAAACTGTACCGCTTAACCGTTCAAATTCCAGCTGTCCAGATAATCGATCTGCGCCGGGGTTAGACTGTCAATGGCAATTCCCAGGCTTTCAAGCTTGTAACGCGCCACCTGTTCATCCAGATCATAGGGAACGTTCTCCACTTTGACACCGATATTCTTGTAGTTGTCATTTACATATTTCAGGGACAGTGCCTGCAGTGCAAAGGTGGTATCCATAATTTCCGCCGGGTGACCGTCTGCCGCCCCCAGATTGACCAGTCTGCCTTCTGCCAGCAGATACAGCTTGCGGCCATCCTTCAGCTGATATTCTTCGATATTTTTACGCACCGTACGCTGGGAAACCGAACGTTCAGCCAGCTCCGGCTTGTTCACTTCCACATCAAAATGCCCCGCATTGCAGAGGATCGCTCCGTCCTTCATCACATCGTAGTGCTCACCGCGTATCACATACCGGTTGCCCGTAACGGTCACGAAGAAATCCCCGCGTTTGGCCGCTTCCAGCATCGGCATGACATGGAAGCCGTCCATGTGAGCTTCAACAGCTTTGATTGCATCGACTTCGGTCACGATGACATTAGCGCCAAGGCCTTTGGCCCGCATAGCTACACCTTTACCGCACCAGCCGTAACCAACTACAACGACTGTCTTGCCGGCTACAATCAGGTTGGTTGTGCGGACGATACCGTCCCAGGCTGATTGGCCAGTACCATAACGGTTGTCGAACAGATACTTGCAGTAAGCATCATTGACTGCTACCATCGGGAACTTCAGGATGCCTTGCTTCTGCAAAGCTTTGAGCCGGATAATTCCGGTCGTTGTCTCTTCTGCCCCGCCGCGGATATTCTCCATCAGGTCGGGCCGCTCCGAATGCAGCAGTGTTGCAAAATCACCGCCATCGTCGATAATCAGGTCCGGTTTGCTCTCCAGCGCCTTAATATTCAGCGCTTTGAACTCTTCCGGGGAAGGATTGTATTTGGCGAATACTGTAATCCCATCTTCGACAAGCGCCGCACAGACATCGTCCTGTGTCGAGAGCGGATTGGACCCGGTAATCGTAACTTCTGCGCCTCCTGCTTGCACTACCTTTGCCAGATAGGCGGTTTTCGCCTCCAGATGCAGTGTAATCGACACCTTCAGCCCCTTGAACGGCTGCTCGGCTTCAAATTGCTCACGGATGCGGTTCAGCACCGGCATATGCTGGCGGACCCAGTCGATTTTGAGATGCCCCTCGGGTGCTAGCGACATATCTGCAACAATACTATTTTCTTTCGACAATGGACTCATTTGAAAACCTCCTAATAGTTTTGCATTGAAGAATAAACCTAAAGCTTTGGAGAACGAAGTAGCTACAACTCCAGAGAATATTTGGACTTCCGGCCGCTGCCCTTCTGCAGATTTCTCAATTTAACCTTTGTAAGGGTAGAAATCCGCAGACTGCTTATGCTTTCGATGCTAGCTTTCCTGCGGAAAGCTTTTAGCCGGACGCTACGCTCCTACAGTTCCAAAATTCCCCTCCATTGTTCCTTTCTTATCTCAAGTTTTAGTTAATTCTAAGATGCATTGATTTTACTCACACTAGCACAAATACTCGCTACCCCGCCATGTTCCTACATATAAATAATCCGGTGCGTTCCGCTGTAATCCGCCGGGATGGTCATCAGCTCATCCAGCCAGGACAGGCCATACCGATTCAAGTAGTACATAATATTGTATACCCTCTCCTGGAGCTTACCTGCAGGCATAAGCGACAGCTCAATCCGTTCCCACTGGCGGAGCGCTGCTTCGTTCTGCTTTTCCATGGCATCCATGGCTTTTCCTTGCAGAAAGGCAATCTGATCGAGAATTTTCTCTTTATTGTTGTTGCCGAGTTTCAGCAGTCCGGCCTGAATGTTGCCGAGCTGTTCGATCAGCGGTTCATACATTGCGGAGAAGGCTTCTTTAGCCTCCTCGAACCGCCGTCCAAGCTCAAGTTCATCCTGGGCCGCCAGCCATTCCTTCCGCTTCCCCTCAAGACCGGAGCGGACATCCGCGAAGGAAAGTCCGTATTTATCCATATGTTTGTGGAGTGTACCTTCTATTACCGTAAAGGACATCCGCGGGAGAATCAGTGGCATCTGTCCGCCAACCACATGAAACGCATCGCGCGGAATCGCCCAGTAAGCCATTTCCCCTTGTCCGAGTACGGTTGCCAGAACCGGCAGGATATAGTCCTGCATCAGCGGGCGGGTCAGAACATTGTTGCTGAACCGTTCCGGATGCTCGTCCAGGATCAGCAGCAGCTCCTCCCGTGAAAAAGAGACCTCTCCTTTGCGGTCGCTGAATCTTCCTTCCGATTTATGCAGCAGCAGCCGCGCTCCTTCATGTATATAGAAGAGATTGGCATTACCCGGCGTCACATCCGCCTGCAGATCATAACCTGCGGCAATAATATTGGCAGCTGTGTCCTTATAGGCGGCTTCCAGCTCATCATTCCGTTCAATCAGTGCCTTGAAGAATGGACGCTCCAGCCTGCGCAGCGACGGATCGGCAGAGTCAAGCAGAATAAGGCCGAATTTGCCGAACAAAGAACCCATTAACTTAGCAAAAGCATCACTCATACTGCATGCTGCATCTGAGGAAGTACGGATAAACTCCATGATTTGCGGTTTAAATTCACTTTCCTGCAGCATGCCCTCCAGCAGTTCAGTCACCTGCTGCCAGCTCTGCTCTTCTACCGTGATACCGCTAACTGAAGCGCGCGGCCCTTCCGGTTTGTCCAGCTTGATTTTGGCAATCTCACCCGTCCGGTTCAAAACATAGGTATGATTCACCTCATCCCAGTCATGATCCTCTCCGGCGATCCAGAATAGCGGAACGACAGGCCGCCCCAGCCGGGCTGCGGCTTCTCTAGCCGCCAGAATTGTTGTCATCGCCTTATACACAACGAAGAGTGGTCCTGTGAACAGGCCGCTTTGCTGCCCGCCGGTAATCACCAGTGTTCCAGGCTGCTCAAGCAGCGCAAGTGATGCCATCACCTCAGGAGAGGAATTATGACGTTCATTATAAAGGCGCAACACTGAAGCTACCTCAGCCCGGTTGGCACGCTGATCCTCATTGCCATCCAGCCACTCCGCCCGTTTCCTTCTGCTCTCTTCATTTCTGAAATCTCCGCCGTACAAATGGCCTACCGATTCATAGCGGTCTATATAATCGCGTGCGAGCGCAGATCCGCCCGGTAGCGGTTCCGGTGCTACATTCATGTGCAATTGCCTCCCGTTCTTGTATTCCTGCTGTATGTAAACATTAGGTCCATAAACTCTATATGATTGTATCCAAAGTAAGGGGCGGCGTCAAAGAAATCCCGCTGACGCATAAGAGGCGGGAGCTGAACGCTCCCGCCTACATGAATTAATACTGATGATTATGCAAATTGTTTGGCGACAAAGTGACCCTTGGATACTTCCACAAGTTCGAAGTCGCTGTCATTCGATTTCGAGCCAGCCGCAAAAATCGGGCTGCCGAGCTCATCATGCAGGTGAATACGCTTTTTGTTAACTTCGATTTCCGGGTCCGGAACCGGGATCGCCGACAACAGCGATTTGGTATACGGATGGATCGGGTTAGCATACAGCTCTTCGCTCTCTGCCAGTTCAACCATTCTGCCCAGGTACATAACCGCTACGCGGTCACTGATGTGCTTAACCATGGACAGGTCATGCGCGATAAAGAGATAAGTCAGGCCAAGACGGTCCTGCAATTCCTTCAGCAGGTTGACAACCTGTGCCTGAATCGACACGTCAAGCGCAGAAATCGGCTCATCGCAGACGATGAATTTAGGATTAACTGCAAGCGAACGGGCAATTCCGATACGCTGGCGTTGTCCGCCGGAGAACTCATGCGGATAGCGGGTAGCATGATCATGGTTAAGACCAACCATATCCAGCAGCTCTTCAATCCGTTTCTTGCGTTCAGCGCGGCTTCCGGCCATACCGTGAATATCCAGCGCTTCGCCGATGATATCAGAAACCGTGAACCGCGGGTTAAGCGATGCGTACGGATCCTGGAAAATCATTTGCATATCGCGGCGCATAGCTTTCATTTTACCGGATGACAATTTGTAAATATCAGTACCATTATATTTCACGCTTCCGGCAGTCGGTTCGTATAGACGAAGAACCGTACGGCCAGCAGTAGTTTTACCGCAACCGGATTCGCCTACCATCCCGAGGGTTTCGCCTTCACGGATTGTGAAATTAATATTATCCACAGCCTTAAGAACTTTACCTTTGCCTACATTGAAATATTTCTTAAGCCCTTCAACTTCAATCAGGTTCTTACTCAAACGTACTGCACCTCCTTGGCCATCGAATGCAGATTCCAGCAGCGCGCCATATGGGTTTCGCTGAATTCTGTGGCGCCGGGATCGATTTGTTCGCACACATGCATTGCTTCGCCGCAACGCGCAGAGAACGGACAGCCGATCGGCGGCTTAATCAGATCCGGGGGAGTACCGATGATCGGAATCAGCGGCTCGCCCTTCTTTTGGTCCAGACGCGGCATTGACCGCAGAAGACCTTTAGTATAAGGATGCTGCGGATTTTTGAAGATTTCCCACCGCGTACCGGTTTCCACTACTTCACCGGCATACATAACGATGACCCGGTCACACATACCGGCAACCACTCCGAGATCATGTGTAATCAGGATAATGGAGGTCCCAAGCTTTTGCTGCATCTCTTTCATAACATCCATGATTTGCGCCTGAATGGTTACATCAAGCGCCGTTGTCGGCTCGTCCGCAATGAGCAGAGCCGGGCGGCAGGCTAGCGCAATAGCGATCATCACACGCTGACGCATACCGCCGGAGAATTCGTGGGGATATTGGTAAAAGCGAGCCTCCGCATTTTTGATACCTACTAATTTAAGCATCTCAATACCTTGCTTGGTCGCTTCGGCCGCTGACATTTTCTGATGTTTGATCAAAACTTCGGTTATCTGTTTACCCACTTTGATAGTTGGGTTTAAAGAAGTCATCGGGTCTTGAAATATCATGCCAATATCTTTGCCGCGAATATGTTCCATTTGTTTCATGCTTTTGTCCAGCAGATTCTGTCCTTGAAAAATAATTTCACCCTTTTTCACTTTCGAGGGCGGGGTAGGGATCAGGCGCATAATCGATTGTGCGGTAACACTCTTGCCGCTACCGGATTCACCGACAATAGCAACCGTTTCGCCTTTGCCTACTTCAAAATTCATACCACGGACAGCCTGTACTTCTCCGCCTTTCACAAAAAAGGAGACATGCAAATCCTTGACTTGCAGAATGGGTTCCATCAACGTTCATCCCCTATTTTTTCAATTTAGGATCCAGCGCATCACGAAGGCCGTCACCAAAAATGTTAAAGGAAAGCATGATCAAACTTACCAGGATAGCCGGGAACAGGAAGCGCCACGGATAGTACAGCCAGCCGGTCAGTGAGTCATTGATCATCGATCCCAGGGAAGCGACAGGAGCCTGCACACCAAGTCCTAGGAAGCTTAGGAATGCTTCAGCAAAAATTGCATTTGGTACGGATAAAGTAATCGTTACGATAATAGGTCCGACCGCATTAGGCAGCAGGTGACGGAACAACAGTCTCTTGGAGCCTGCACCCATTGAGCGTGAAGCAAGAACGAACTCGCGGTTCTTGAGCTGCATAATCTCACCGCGTACAATCCAGGACATATTGATCCAGCCCGTGATGGTCAAGGCCAGGATAATAGTGCCAAGACTTGGCTCCATTACAACCAGGAGCAGGATAACGACCAACAGGTAAGGAATAGCATACAAAATTTCCGAGAATTTATTCATGATGTTGTCGACACGGCCACCGAAGTAACCCATAATACCGCCGTAAATTACACCGATCAAAAGGTCGATTGCCGCAGCAGCCAAACCTACGATAAGCGAGATACGTGCTCCATACCAGGTACGTACAAAGATGTCACGGCCAAGATCATCAGTTCCGAAGAAATGATCACCTGAAGGAGGCTTATTGGTATTGAGCAAATCATTGGAATAATAATTGAATTTCGAGAAATACGGTGCAAAGATTGCAGCCAGTACAATCAGTCCCAGAATACCAAGCGCAGTCATCGCCATTTTGTTTTGACGCAGCCGCTGCCAGGAATCACGCCAAGCGGAAAGACTTTCACGCTGAATAACCTCTGCCTGCTTCTCATCAATCCCGATTTTACGGAAATCTTCCGGTTTCAGGTTCGCATCAAGCGATACCAAGTTTTTGTCAGATGCCAATCTTTAGCCCTCCTTTCCTCCAGTTAGTTTGATCCGTGGATCTACAAATACGTAGGCAATATCTGTGATAAAACGGGCGAGCATGAGCAATACGCCATAGAAAATCGTAATCCCCATAATAACCGTATAGTCGCGGACACCAATGGCTTCCACAAACTGCTTACCGATACCGCCAATTCCGAAGATTTGCTCGATAACTACCGAACCGGTTACAACGTTAGCTGTCATTGGTCCGAGGTACGTTACAACCGGCAGAATCCCGTTGCGCAATACGTGACGGCTCAAAATTGCAGCCCAGCTGAGTCCCTTAGCTTTTGCCGTCTTAATATAATCGGCATGCAGCACTTCCAGCATGCTGGAACGGGTCAAACGGGCTATAAAGGCTATCGGCTGCGCTGAGAGCGCTGCTACAGGCAGAATATAATAGATCGGCCCTTTAAAGCCTGATACCGGAACCCAGTGGAACTTATAGGCTAGTACATATTGTAAAACAGAAGCGACTACAAAGCTCGGAACCGCAATCCCAAGCACCGCAAGCACCATCGCTGCACTATCAATGAATTTACGGTGATAGAGTGCGGCTATCATCCCGAGAAATACCCCGACAATAACCGACACAATAATTGCGACGACTCCCAGCTTTAAGGACGCTGAAAAGGTTTGACCGATCAAGTGTGTAACGTCCTGGTTCAAACGTTTCATAGATACACCAAGATCACCCTGGGCAATGTCACCCAAATACTTAAAATACTGATGATAGAGCGGCTTGTCCAGACCGTATTGCTCATATAAACGCGCTTTTATTTCCGGCGGAACTTTCTTCTCAGAAGTAAACGGGTCCCCCGGAATAGCTTTCATCAGAAAAAAGGTCGCTGAAATTAACACAAACAGCGATACAAGCATGTAAAACAACTTATTAGCAACATAACGAACCATCCCCATCAACACCTCCTTCGACAATTTTTTTAGGCACACAAACTGATTTTATGAAAAAAACGGCAGTTTGTCTATTTTCTATTTTTGTAAACAAGAGTAAACATTAACAAAATGCCTGAAATGCAAAAAAAAGGGATATATATGGAATTCCACATATATATCCCGAAGTGTAATGCTAACTTCAGATACCTAACTATTCAGTTTAGTTTACTGAAGTATATAGAATCTTAGTGCTCGAGCAGGTAGCCGCGAGTCAGGTCGATTGCACCACTGAAGTCAAGAGTTACACCTTTAAGGTACTCTTTAGTCAGGGAGTTGTTTGTGTAGTAGTAAAGCGGGATCAAGATCATGTCATCTTCGATCAGCATTTTTTCAGCTTTAGCAAACATTTCTTGGCGGGCAGCCAGGTCGGAGCTTGCTTTAGCTTCGTTGATCAGTTTGTCGTATTCAGGGTTAGCGTAACCTGTATCATTGTTACCGCCGCCTGTTACCCACATGTCGAGGAAGGTCATTGGATCATTGTAATCCGCAGTCCAGCCAGCGCGTGCGATCTGGTAGTTCAGGTTTTGACGGTTTTCGATAAATACAGCCCACTCTTGGTTAACGGTTTGTACATCGATACCCAGAGCGTTTTTCCACATATCAGCGATAGCCAAAGCGATTTTCTTGTGGCCTTCACTTGTGTTGTAAGTCAGTGTAACTGTAGGAAGCTTGTCAAGACCTTCTTCTTTCAGACCTTCAGCCAGCAAAGTTTTTGCTGCTTCAGCATCTTCAGTGAAGTAGCTGTCTTTAACAGCTGTGCGGTATTCTCCGTCAGCACCAGCGATACCCGGAGGTACGAAGCCGTATGCTGGAAGTTGTCCACCCAGTGTAACGTTGTCGATCAGCACTTGGCGGTTAACAGTCATAGCCAGGGCTTTACGGATTTTAGCGTTGTCGAAAGGTTTTTCAGTGATGTTGAATTCATAGTAGTAAACACTTGCAATACCTTTTCTTACGAACTCGTTAGGAAGCTCTTTGGAAACGATAGGAATCTGATCTGTAGGAATTTCACCAGTAGGACCGCCAGCGCGATCCAACTCGCCGTTCTTGTAGCTCAGCAGTTCAGTTGCGCCGCTGTTTACAAGGGAGAAGTCGATTTTGCTAAGTTTAATGGATGCAGCATCCCAATATTTTTCATTCTTAGTTACTTGCAAAGATTGTCCAGTTGTCCACTCGGTCAAAGTGAAAGCACCGTTAGTGATCATAGTGTCTTTGCTGGTTGCCCATTTAGCATTACCCTCAACGGATTTGTGTACAGGGTAATAAGTATAGAAGGAAAGCAATCCAAGGAAGTAAGGAGTTGGTGCTTTCAGAGTTACTTCAAGCGTTTTAGCGTCAACTGCTTTTACGCCTACTTCATTGAAGTCAGTAACTTTCTTAGTGTAGTACTCTTCACCATTCTTGAGGTAGTACAGTTGATAAGCGTAAGGTGCTGTTGGATCAGTGTTCGGATCGAGCACGCGTTTCCAAGCACGAACGAAGTCAGCAGCTTCTACAGGGTCGCCGTTGCTCCATACTGCATCACGCAGGTGGAAGGTATATACCAGACCGTCAGCGGAAACATCCCACTTTTCAGCGATACCCGGCTCAGCTTGGCCAGTTTCGTCATTCATGCGAGTCAAGCCTTCGTACATAGTTTTCAGGACAGTGTTTGCTTGGCTGTCTTGAGCTTGTGCAGGGTCAAATGTAGGTGGCTCTGCACTCAGGTTGATTCTAAGCGTTTGGTCAGCAGCCAATTTCTCGTCACCAGTGTTGCCTGTGTTTGTACCTGCATTGTCTGTAGCCGTGGCGTTGTTAGTCGCGGCTGCGTTGTTGCCATTGTTTGCATTGTTCGATCCGCAACCAGCAAGCACTGTGCCGATTACCAGAACAATTGCAATCATGAGCAAAAGACTTTTACTCTTCTTCATCTAGCAGTTCCCCCTAAATAGAATGTGGTATATGGTTTATGATTATACAACCAGTGGTCAAAAAAATCTAGAGCAATATTTTCTGAAAACACATTTTTTTTAAAACTTAAAAATTTTGTGACATTGACGCTTCACCGGAGCAGTGGAACATTACATCGCTTGTGATATGTATTGAATGAGGACGACAACCATAAAAAGTACATACATGGAACTTAAAAAAAAGAAGGATAGCCTCCAAACCGCCCGGAATAACCGCTTCCCGTCCACCTTTCCTTTAATCCGGTTTTGGGCTCCGCCAATCAGTCCAGCGGATATTAATACAATAAGTAGTATAAAGTAAAAACCGAATTTCGCATGAAAGAGGATGTTGAATAAAGCCGAAACTGATAATAATAAAAATAATGTGGTTACGTCCATTGCCAGTAAAAAGTTCTTTCTTTTATCCTGTTTGAGGCCCATTCCAATCAAATAAACGATAAAAAAGGGAACAACCGGAATTACACCTAATGTAATAAATGAATTTTGCAATAACTCCAAACAGCCTCACCTCTCTCTCGCACTCATGCCTTCAACAAGCTGGCAAATCCAGCGATGCAGTGGAACCTGAATCCCCCGGCGCTCTGCCAGATCCACAATGCTTCCGTTAATCCAGCGGATTTCTGTTGCTCTTGAGGAGAGCACATCGGCAAGCATCGAGGAGATATTGCCTGAGGTTGCCCGGCATACTTCTATAATGCTGTCCCAGGCACTCTCCTCATGTTCAATTCCGCAGGCATCAAATACAGTAATCGCTTCCGCATACAGTTCCTTCATGACCAGCAGCCGCTGTTCAGAAGCCAGCAGTTCACCGTTCTGTATGCGCCACACCGCCGTAAGCGGATTGATCACAGCATTGATTAAGAGCTTCCGGTAAATCATGGTATTCACTTCTTTCGACACAGAGGCGGAGAATCCTGCTGTTAGGAGTGTGTCCACCAAACTTATTACTGCCGGAGCATGTACCGGTATGTCCGGTTCTGGACTAGCCCCGCCGAATCCCCCTTTCCCTATCCATGTTTCCCCACTGCCAGCATGAATAACCTTTGTTAATGTCTTCCTCTTAGCCGCTTCTGTAGTCACTGCTGCCCAGATAGAAGCATAGGGCATTAGCTCCTGCAACCGTTCCAGGTGTCCGCATCCATTTTGAAAACAAACCATTTGCAGGCTTTTGTTCTTTAAAGGAAACAGCATTTCAGGCAACTTCTCATGAAAAGCCTGCTGCTTGAGTGTGATGACCAGCCAATCCCCAGGCTCTCGCAGGACAGTATCCGCAAATGAACTTGCCGGAGCAGCAAAGATCTCCTTCCCCGGGATGAAGACCGGTGCTGTTCCGTCCTCATAGCTGACTGTTAATCCCTCTTTTTTCAGCGCTTCTGACTGTTCTGAACTTCTGCACCATATTCTGATCCGGGCTCCGGCATGGATAAGCTTACCCGCCAGCAGCAGCCCCAATGATCCTGCACCGATAATATCAATTATCATGCTTACTAACGCATCCTTCCAATAATTTCCCTCATTATAGCCCGCTGTTGCTTACGAAAGCAAAAATAAAAGCCGCAATACGTTTGCCGGGCGGCATTCGTTTGCGGCTTATAACCGGGACAGACTGTTATTCCATTATTCAATCCGTTCCAGATTTCCGTTCGCATCCATTTTGAATCTTGTTTTCATTTCTTCTTCCTCTTCATTAAGGAACGCAAGTCTGCGGGCCCGGTCCATAATTTGAATTAAAGCCTTATAATCATCGTTCACAACACGATAATCACTCTGAGCCAGATTCACTTCTTTGGATAAGCGCTCATTTTCTGCCCGAAGCTCCGTTAATTCGTCTTCCTTCTCGCGCAAATCACGCTCGAGCATTTTCAGCTGGCGGCCTGCTTCCTGAAAGGTTCCCTTCCACTGTCTCAGGAACCGGATCACCGCGTCGATGGATAAGGTGCTTTCGTTCAGCCCTTCGCTTCGGCCATATTCCTCATCAATGTCTCCAAGAATCAGTCCGGCAACTTGTGCTCCTCTGTTCACTGGCTGCTTTTTCAGGTAACTCCGCTTCTGGCGCTGGCCTTTAGCAATACCAATAGCATCCTCATAGCTTTTACGGACACAGCTGTTCCAGCGAAATCCGCATGCCGCCGAGGTTCGGCCAATCTTTTCTCCCACCTCTTCAAAAGCAGCAAGCTGTGTGCTGCCTTCCCGGATATGACGCAGCGTTATTTCTGCCAATATCAAATCATCTTCCGCGCTCCAAGCGTCCTGTCTAACGGCTGTCATAAAGCCTAACCCTCCTAACAACATCTTGAAATAACCATCTTCATAACCGGCAGCTCCGCCGGATAGTGAATAGGATAAAAGCTGCTTACTCCATTTCTATGCCTCTGCTAGAGTTCATAGAATCTATTTGATACTAAATTGTATTTCCATTTTGTTTAAACCTCATACGCACAGAGCTATAAATTCTCGTTTCGGGACTAATCCGAATTAGTCAATTGCAAAAATCATATTTATTATATAAATACTAATTTTTTTCAATGAATTCGTTTACAGCTTTTTGTCCAGCAGTTATAATAGATCCAAAGAAGTACTTTTCGGGAACCATTTCTAAGAAGGGGGCTACTCTCTTGGACCGTATGTTTCGCGTATTGGGTTTTTTCACGCTCGCTATCGGGCTTATGGCTTTCGCTGGCGATTTAACCGAAATGGCATTGCTCTTCTTTTTGCAAACGGCCTTTTTTGTTGTGCTGGGCTATATGAAATTTACGGAAAAGACTTATATTCTGCTCTTCTGGGGCTATATGATTCTGACGTTCACCGGCTTCAGCTACTGGACTGTCTTTAAGATGGGACTGCCGCTGTAACCCCACTATTTCAACAAGTAAAAACGGAGGTGCTCCTTGGTACAAGGAACAGCCTCCGTTTTTTGTGTGCTCTTTTGACAGAACGGAGTATGATATTTTAACAGGACAAAACATATTATTAGTACATACCTATCTATTATGCAAAAGGTGGTGGTGTGGTGCTCTCCCGTAATAAGGCAATCCGAAGGTTCAGCGTTTTGCTCATTCTTATGATTCTCACTATACTGCCGCTGTCGTCTACAGCTTATCTTTCGGCCGGCCCCGGCCCCATCACCTCATCTCCGCCTATCATCCCGGATAATGATGAAACCCGGAAGCTGCTGGAGCAAACCCTGTCATCTACCGAAATCGAAAAGGAAATTGGCAGAATTACCGCAGAGCAAGCTGTTCTTGAGCGAAAAGTGGAAGTGTTAAACAAACAGGCCGCAGCTAAGCAATCCGCGATACTGGATCAGCAGCAGCGCGCAGGTGCTATTGTACGTTCTTATTATATGGGAGAAAGAGACGGGCTGCTTGCTGCAGTGCTCTCGGCAAGAAGCATCGGGCGGATGCTTGCCTTATATGATTATTATGAGATCATTATCGGGCGGGACCATGACATCCTGAGGCAGTATGAAGGGGAATATAAAGACTTAAAGTCGACTCTGGCTGCTGCAGAACGCAGCTCCAAAGAGCTTGCAGAGCTTAAAACAGCTTTGGAGGAACAGAAAACGCGGATTGCCGCGCTGAATGAAGAGATTGAGGGCGGTATCTCAGCCAGCAGTGACCCTGAAAGCATGAGCGCTCTGCTGGACGAGTTTACAAAATACTGGGAAAATATCGGCCTTCATGAAGTAAAAACGTATTTCAAAGCCCTTTCCTCGGCCATGAATCATCTTCCGCAATTTGTCCAGAGCCGGGATGGCATTCTGACCCGTAAAGGAATGACTTACAATCTAGCGCTAAAGGAAGAAGATCTGAACGAATTTCTGGTGTCGCAAAATAAGCTGTTCCAGGATTTCGGCTTTCATTTCAATAACGGTAACGTGACCGCTTCCGGATCAAGCGGCGGCTTAACACTCACCCTGACAGGCCATTACTCGATAGAATCCGAGCCGGTTAATGCACTGATGTTCCATATCGATAATGTCGTATTTAACGGTTTGGAGCTGCCGGAATCCACCCGCCAGGATCTGGAGGATGAATTCGATCTCGGCTTCTACCCGGAGAAGATTGTTTCCTTCCTGCGTGCGACAAATGTGGAGAGTAAAGAGGGTGTGCTATATGTGAAGCTCTCCATCTCATTCTGATTTCTGGCTGAGTGCAGCTTTATATCCAGCAGCGTCAAGCTTTCCGGTCAGCAGTAAAGTGGTCGCTGTCGATAATACACTCCATCTGCCCGGCGCTTCATCAGTAACAGCTTCGTCAGATAATAGCAGCTTGCTATCAAATGGAAGACCGGTAATCTCCGGCAATGATGATTGGTACAGTTCATCCAGTGCCGGCAGCCGTCTGGTATTCTCCAGCCACTCCAGCTGTGCGGTGGATGAAGTAATGTAAGCCAGCCAATTGACCGCTGCTTCCGGGTTGTTTGAACCGGCCGGAAGTGCAAAGAACCGGCTGTGCATCGCCTCATATCCTTTATTGCCCGCCATATCCATGGGAGCCTCTGCCGTAAGCGAAGCGTTACCGTACTGCTGCCATTCGGAGAGAGGAAGCGCAGCAATGGCAAGCTTGCCGCTTTGAAGCATGTCCCAGAGATCCGGATTATAGCGGCTGCTCAGATAAAAATAGCTGCGGGCATATTGCGTCCACTCCAGCGCGGCTGTATTGTCAGAAGCCAGGCTGAATCCCATACTTTCCAGCAGCGTCATATAACCATAGGGGTTGCGGCTGTCCAATCCGAGGAGATACTGTTCTTTTCCGGGTGTCTTCTCCTGCTGTTCACGCAGCTGATTCAGCAGTAAACCCCACTGCTCCAGACTTCTCGGAGCTTCCGCGAGGCCCAGTTCGGCAATCCGCTGTGGTGAATATACAAGGACATATGGATCGATATCCAGCGGAACTCCCCAGTCATATCCGTTCCACTGCATTTGCTGAATCAGCATGGTGAGCGGCGCACTGCCCGGCACACTTTGATAAACGTCTACAGGCAGCAAAAATCCGCGGGTAGCCAGATCAGCAATATTCCGGCCGTCGGTCATGATAATATCCGGACTTTCGCCTGTCGTCAGCTCCTGTTTGAGCATATCGGCATTCTCTTCATTGCCTACATTACTGATTATTACTTGTATTCCGCTTGATAAGGTATAATTGCTGCTGATCCGTTCCAGCTCTTTAAGCTCTTCGCTGCTCAAGGAGACCCTAATGCTCAGACTTTTCACTCTGCCCTGATCTCCCGAATCGGGCTGTTCGGATAGGCTTTGCGGCTGCCTCAGCGGATAGGAACCTTCGGTGGTATCCAGCTCCATGCTGGGCGACAAGCTTGTCAGCGCCAGCAGCAATATTGCAAACAGCAGCCAATAGTTTTTGCGTCTCAGCACGTTTCTTTCCCCTCCCGACTTCGGTATTCTTCCCTATTTTACCAGATGACCGCGATGTTGTCTTTGACAGTTGAAACCGTTCTCTTTCTATTATATATGTGTGTGGCGGGGAGGTAAAAGATTGCCGCTGCGATAGTCTGGTACATTCCAAGAAAGCTTTGGACTTCCGGCCGCTGTTGTCTGCAGATTTCTTGATCTTATACCGCTGTTCGCGGTGGAAATCCGCAGACAAAGGCGGACGCTGCCGCTCCTACAGTTCCAAACTTTCTTTCCATTCCTCTTATCGCGAAACAATCTTAAAACATCCCCGCCCCTCACGGGGGCGGGCAAGCAAAAAGCCGGGAGAGAGGTTCTCCCGGCTTTTGCTTATGGCGGTGCCTTGGGCAGGCTGCCCTTTCTGCAACTTCAATAGCCGCTACAGGTTCTACAGCAAATCCGCGGCCAGCTGGGCCAGGCGGGAACGCTCGCCTTTTTCCAGAGTAATATGTCCGCTGATGCCTTGCTGCTTGAACTTTTCAACGATATAGCTGAGTCCGTTGCTCGCGGCATCGAGGTAAGGATGGTCAATTTGTTCCGGATCGCCCATCAGGATAACTTTACTGCCTTCCCCGGCTCTGGAGACAATCGTCTTTACCTCATGACGGGAAAGATTCTGAGCCTCATCAATAATGATGAACTGCGATGGAATGGAACGTCCGCGGATATAGGTGAGCGCCTCGACTTGAATGCTGCCCAGCCCCATTAATATTTTATCAATATCCCCGGCTTTTTTGGTATCGAACAGAAACTCCAGATTATCATATATCGGCTGCATCCACGGACGCAGCTTCTCATCCTTCTCTCCGGGCAGATAACCAATGTCCTTACCCATCGGAACGACGGGACGGGCGATGAGCAGTTTTTTGTAACGGTGCTCATCCTCTACCTTGAACAATCCGGCGGCTAGCGCCAGCAGGGTTTTACCTGTTCCCGCTTTGCCGGTAATGGTCACCAGCGGAATATCCTCATTCAGCAGCAATTCAAGCGCCATCCGCTGCTGTGCGTTGCGGGCACTGATGCCCCAAACTGCATCATTGCCGAGATACAGCGGCTCCAGCCGCGATGCATCACTGTTCACTTTGAGCAGAGCTGACTTGCCGCTGCCGATTTCGTCCTTCAGAATGACGAATTCATGAGGATACAAGGGGTAAGACAAGGACAGCTGCTTAACGGACAAGGAACGGTGACTGTAATATTCATCTATCAGTGAAGGATGGACCAGCAGAGACTGGCAGCCGCTATACAGCTCGTTCAGATCTCCTGTACGGTCGGATAAATAATCCTCCGGTGTAATCCCCAGCACATCCGCTTTGATGCGGACGAGTACATCTTTACTTACGAGTACCACAGGACGCGGTTCAGCTTTCTCGTTCTCCTCATGGAGATAATTAAGCGCTACAGCCAATATCCGGTTGTCATTGGACACTTCTCCGAACATTTCCTGTACCTTTACGAAGCTGCGGTGGTTAAGCTCCACCTTCAGCGTGCCTCCATGCTCCAGTACCACTCCGCTGTGCAGGTGGCCGAGTTCACGGAGTCCGTCTAACAAGCGTGACACGGTGCGGGCGTTGCGGCCGATTTCGTCGGCGTTGCGCTTCTTGGAGTCGATTTCTTCCAGAACTACAGCCGGAATCACTACCTCATGCTCCTTGAACGCAAAGATCGAATTGGGGTCGTGCAGAAGCACGTTAGTGTCTAGTACAAATATCTTTTTCATGATATCCCCTCCACAGCGCCTGGTTTGATTGATCATACATAACTCTTTTCAGTACGGGCAACATAAAGTAAAGTACTGATCTTGGACTGAAAGGAGTATTCACATATGAGAAAATCAATGTGTCTGTTGCTGGTACTGCTGCTGCTGACAAGCTGCGGTATCGCTAATAAAGAGTCATCACCCTCTCCTCAGAGTCAACAATCGCCTGAAACATTGAGCAGCCAGGGGAACCAGGAGGTACGGAATTTGCCTGATGACAATGCCGCCACTCAAGGTGATGCGACCAAAGCCGGACAAGCTTCTGACGTTCAAGGCGAAAGCGATGTTGCACTTAAAGACCATTTTGAACAGCTGGCTATAAGAGTTCCCGGTGTAAACGGCGCCCACTGTGTCGTGATGAACAACCTTGCAGTAGTCGGCATTGATGTCGATGGGTCACTTGGACGCTCACGGGTCGGAAGTATCAAATACTCCGTAGCCGAAGCGATCCGCAAGGACCCCCGGGGGATAAAAGCTCTGGTTACCGCCGACATGGATCTTTCTAACCGGCTGGATGAAATGGGACGCCATATTTCCAAAGGCAATCCGGTATCCGGATTCGCTGCAGAAATGGCCGATATCATCGGGCGTATCATCCCTCAGCTTCCGGAAGATACTAAACCGCAGGGCAACGGCCAATAACCGGTACTACCCTTTAGTTTCTCCGATTGGAATTCCTAATGGACAAAAAAAGCCTAGTGAGAGAATCACTGGGCTTTTTGCATGGCGGCAAACACTTGTCCGTCCAGCTTCTCAGCCGCACGCGCATCGTATACCTTCGCATATTTCGGGGCGGATTCAAGCTGTGCGCCGTAAAAAAGCGCATTGCGGACCGCATCAATTTCAACATCAAAACAGCACATCTTAAAGGGCACATCCAGCAGCGGATCCTGCTTGACGGAAGCACGCCCGTTAATGGCATGAACGGTACCCTCGCCAAAAACCGTAATCGTTACCAGCGGATTGACCTTCATGTTGTTCACCAGTCTGGACCGGTGGTCCACCGCAAGACGCACGATAGAAGGGCTCACTGCGTAGATCCAGGAAATGGCAGTGGACGTAGGTCCTCCGGATTCCGCATCCACCGTGTTTAGAAGAACAAAAGTTTCCGATTGCAGCATCGTTAGCAGGGTTTCATTGAGCTGAGCAATGGCTTCGGACATAAGTACAGGCCCCCTATGACGCAAATGTGCATTCAATTTATTATATTATAGCACATGCCCAAACTTGCATTCAATTTCAGGATGTTTGCAGCTGCGGCTCAAGGGGTCTCTGCAGCAG
This sequence comes from Paenibacillus tianjinensis, assembly GCF_017086365.1. NCBI lineage: Bacteria > Bacillati > Bacillota > Bacilli > Caryophanales > Paenibacillaceae > Paenibacillus > Paenibacillus tianjinensis. The sequence continues at coordinate 4,689,388 of NZ_CP070969.1, forward strand.
CGGCTCCATCCGCAGCAACTCCGGTAATCCGGTCGTGCAGGCTTTTCTTGGCGTTCTCCAATTCTTCATCGTTAATATACACATACGGACTGCGCCAGGTTCCGGTGACAGGCACAAATTCGATGTTTTCTTTGGAGATTTTCCAATAGGTAGCAATCATGCTTTTGATCTGGGCGTTTTCGATATCCGTCTCCAGATTATTATCAACGGCATCAAGCACCTTGCCTATTTTGAGCACACCGCCCAGCGACTGCATTTGTCCGACCAGTGCGTTCAGTACCTCATTCTGGCGCTTGTTGCGGTCAAAATCATCTGAAGCCTCTGTCTTGGGGCTGCAATTCGATTTGCGGTAACGTACATAATCAAGTGCATCATCACCGTTCAACTCTGCAGGGCCTTTTTTCAGATTGATATCTGTCCCATCCACACTGTCGGTATAGCACATATCCGCACTGATGTTAACATCCACTCCGCCAAGCTCGTCCACAATATCGCGGAAGCCCTGGAAATCAAGCACAGTGACATAATCAACATCGATGTCCAGATATTTGCTCATCATTGTCTTCATTTCATCCTTGGCGAGGTTGCCGGAGGATTCCTCCTTTGCCTTGAAGCGGGCGTAGAAGGCGTTGATCTTGGTCTTCTTATAACCGCTAAGCTCTACATAGGTATCACGGGGCAGCGAAACAACGGTCGCAGATTTCGTCTCCGGGTTCAGCGCAGCCACCATAATGACATCCGTCAGATTGGAGGGATGCTTCGGACGGTTATCGGTACCCAGCAGCAGGAGGGTCAGTGGCTTCTTCGAGGCGAGCTGTCCGCTCTCTACAGACTGGTCCACACCGAAGCCGCCCTTTTCGAACTTAAAGTACAGGAATCCGGCATACCCGAGTGCGGCAAGTACCGCAATTAAGATCAGGACGAGCAGCAATCTGACCAATCTGGCAAAAAATCCGCGTTTTTTTACTTTTTTCTTCGGCTTTCCTTGCGGAGCGGTTCTGTTCTGAGATCCCCTGCCCCCTTGTTGTCCGTTCGATCTTGGAGGTAAACTTCCCTTGCTTGTATTCATAATGGAATAAAGTCCTTTTCAACTCAATTAGATTTTAGTACATCAACATATAAATAGACGAATCGGGTCGGCAAAAGTTGCGGTTACTGCCGCTTTGCAGCTGCAGCTGCCTTCCGCTTCTGCCGGGCTTCCACCAGATAACGGACCCGCACAAGCAGCATAAGCCCTACAGCAACCAGCAGGCACTGTATAATCGGCAGCTTGTCGTGCTGAAAGATGAGCAGCATTCCTGATCCCAGTGCCATCATCAGGTAGAGCATAATTTCCTTGCCGATGGACAGCTTCTGATTCACGCGGAAGACACGGTTATACACGTAAGTCAGCAATATAAAAATGACGATATAAGCGACAATCGGATGATCTGCAAACCAGCTCTGCACAGCCGTCACTCCTCCCGGAAATAAGTATCGCTTACATTATAGCATTCCTGCCGGCTTTAAGCCTAGACGAAGAAAAGCCGCCGGACGACTCATCCGGCGGCTTGGGTTATCAGCTTAGGCTTGGCTTGCTTGAGCCTGCTTACGCTGCTTTTCTGCACGTTCGCGTTCACTCTTGTTCAGAATCTTCTTGCGCAGACGTACGGATTTAGGCGTAATTTCGCAATATTCATCATCATTCAGGTACTCAAGGGCACCCTCCAGCGAGAATAGGCGCGGAGTTTTCATTTTGACCGTTTCATCCTTAGTAGCGGAACGCACGTTAGTCAGTGCTTTCTCCTTACAGATGTTAACGATGATATCGTTGTCGCGTGTGTGTTCGCCGACGATCATACCTTCATAGATATCAGTACCCGGCTCCAGGAAGAGGATACCGCGGTCTTCTACACCCATCATACCGTAGAACGTAGTTGTTCCGGTTTCGCTGGATACAAGCACGCCCTGGTGACGTCCGCCAACCTGGCCGCCAATTAGCGGAGCATAGCTGTCAAACGCATGGTTCATTACGCCATAGCCGCGGGTCAATGTCAGGAAGTGCGTATTGTAGCCGATCAGGCCGCGTGCCGGAATAAGGAATTCCAGACGGACTTGGCCGGTACCGTTGTTGATCATGTTGACCATTTCAGCTTTGCGGCTGCCCAGGCTCTCCATTACGGCGCCCATGCTTTCTTCCGGAATATCAATGAGCAGGCGCTCAAGCGGCTCCATCTTGGTACCGTCGATTTCCTTCACGATAACCTCTGGCTTGGAAACCTGCAGCTCATAACCTTCACGGCGCATGTTCTCAATCAGAATCCCGAGGTGAAGCTCACCGCGTCCGGATACGATAAATGCATCAGGGCTGTCTGTTTCATCTACACGCAAGCTGACATCTGTTTCAAGCTCTTTAAACAGACGCTCGCGCAGTTTACGTGAAGTCACCCATTTGCCTTCTTTACCGGCGAACGGACTGTTGTTCACGAGGAATGTCATTTGCATCGTAGGCTCATCGATCTTCAGAACCGGCAGTGCTTCAGGGTTCGCCGGATCAGCGATGGTTTCACCGATGTTAATGTCTTTGATACCGGCAATAGCCACGATATCACCCGCGCCGGCTTCTTCTGTTTCTACACGTTTGAGGCCCTGGAAGCCGAACAGCTTCTCAATCCGCGCAGTCTTGCTCTTACCGTCACGCATAATAACTGTAACGGACTGGCCTTGCTTAATCACACCGCGGTTTACGCGGCCGATAGCGATACGTCCGAGATATTCGTTGTAATCCATCAGGGTTACAAGGAACTGCAGAGGCTCGTCAATTTTTTCCGTTGGAGACGGGATATGCTCAATAATGGTGTCGTAGAGTGCCTGCATGTTATCGTCCTGCTTTTCGGGATCCAGGCTCGATGTACCGTTCAGCGCAGAAGCATAGACAACCGGGAATTCAAGCTGATCGTCACTGGCTTCCAGCTCAATGAAGAGATCCAGTACTTCATCAATAACTTCCTTCGGACGGGCAGCCGGACGGTCAATCTTGTTCACGACAACAATTGGAGTCAGGTGCTGTTCCAGGGCTTTGCGCAGTACGAATTTCGTCTGCGGCATGCAGCCTTCATAAGCATCAACAACCAGAAGGACACCGTCAACCATCTTCATGATACGTTCTACTTCGCCGCCAAAGTCGGCATGTCCAGGGGTATCTACAATGTTGATCAGGAACTCTTTATAGGTAATTGCTGTATTTTTGGCTAGGATGGTGATACCGCGTTCCCGCTCCAGGTCGTTCGAGTCCATGGCGCGTTCCTGCAGAGTTTCGTGGGCGCTGAATATACCCGATTGCTGCAGAAGCTGATCGACGAGTGTTGTTTTACCATGGTCAACGTGGGCAATGATCGCAATATTGCGAATTTCTGTTCTTGAATGCATGATTTGTATCCAAATCCTCTCATTTATCAAATTAAAAATGTTTAAATTCTTAGCATGTCACGGCAATCTCACAAAAGAAGCGCCTGGCAGAAAGCCGACGCTCCAACATTCCTTAATATTATAGTGAAAGCACCATGAAAAGCAAGTCTTTTTATGAAAAAACGATTTCCAGCTTCGTTTAAATTTTCAAGTTCCGGGCAGCGGGATTACCAGCCGCCATTCCATTTTTTGCGGCTTCCCTGTTTTCTGCGGCCAAACATCAGCCAGACTCCGCCTGCAACTAGTACAATTCCGAGCAGATAAAGGGCTCCGGTACCCAGCAAAGTGAAAATAAAGAGCACAAGACTCAATACACCCAATATCACTGATGTGGCTGTCAGACTCCCCGTCCGCGCCGGTGAATAAAATGCATATTCGTACAGGCCAACAGCGATGCCAAACAGCAGCAGCGGCCACAGATGACTCATAAATCCCCAGCCCCAGGTATTGCAGAATCCCAGGAGCAAACCGTATACAGTCAAAATCCCCGCGGGAATCAGCACGGCTGCAGAAGCACGGCGGCTAAAGAAGAGCACATGCAGGAACAGGCCTGGAACCAGAATTACGAGCGGCCATAAGGCTCGTCCGAGAAATCCGAATACCCCCAGCTTTCCTAATAAAATCACGAGGCCGGCGGCGGCAATAAATACCCCCAGTTTCATGTCGTTTTTAGATGACATTGTCCACCCATCCCTTCAGAGTTCACTTCTTGTCCCTGGATTTCTCTTATATTTTATCTGAAAAAGAGTTAAAACGCCATCATTCTTCAGGTTTCGGCTGTCTAAAAAAGTCATAGCGCCGTTCATGCTAAAAAGGCTGCACCAAAGCTTATACAGCTTCTGGCACAGCCATAAGTATTGCCGGTTCTTACCGGGCGGATACAAGCCGGCGTCTGAAAGCACCGGTCAGCACTACAATAATGCCAAGGGCTACCGGCAGTAAGGAATGCGAAGAAGGCAGAAAGAACGAGAGGACCGGCCCAAACTTGGCATCCTGAAGCAGCATCTCCCCTGCTGTATGGGCGAGAATAAAGGCCCCGATATAGACCAGTACAGGAAAACGGTGCAGCCATCCGACAATAATCCCGCTGCCCCACACGACAATCGGAATGCTTAGGGCAATTCCGATTACAATCAGAGCCAGATCCCCTTTGGCCACTCCGGCTATCGCCAGAACATTATCCAGGCTCATAATGAAGTCTGCCAGAAGGATGGTACGGATAGACTTCCACACGCTGGAGCCTTCCTCCCGGACATTAATTTCATCCTCTTCCTCCAGCAGCAGCTTGAACGCAATCCACAGCAGCAGAATGCCCCCGCCGGCTTGGATGTATGGGATTTGAAGCAGCAGTACTGCTACGAAGGTTAATAGGCACCTCAGTGCCACAGCCCCAGCCGCCCCCCACCATACTGCCGTTTTACGGTGTTTCTCCGGCAGATTTTTGCTGGCCATTGCTATGACCATTGCGTTATCCCCGCTCAGCACAAGATTGATCATCAGTATTTCACCAAGCAGCACTACGGAATCCATTTGTTATTACCTCCCCGGGCTACATGTATTACATGTATGTCCACAGCAGGCAAGCTATGCTTCCTGTCCGTTTTTTTTGCGGGAGGATGAATGTCAGGGGCCATTTTAGCGTATACAAAACTATACCGTGGCAATATTGAACAACGCATACTCTCTATGAGTTCTAAAGTTTAGACAAACAAACATTAGGAGTGACCTTGGCTTGAACACAACCTTTACGGATTTTATATTGCCGCTGCTGAACATTATTTTTCTTGATCTGATTCTGGCGGGAGACAATGCCATTGTCATCGGACTTGCCGCCCGCAATCTGCGCGGAGACACCCAGAAAAAAGCCATTCTGCTTGGCACTGGCGGAGCCATTATCCTGCGGATCATTGCCACTATCCTGGTAGTCTGGCTGCTGAAAGTACCCTGGCTCCTGCTGTTCGGCGGACTACTGCTGATTCTGATTGCCTACAAGCTGCTAACCGGCGAGAACAGTGAGGAAGCTGGTGACATTCAGGCCGGAGGAACCCTGTGGGCTGCCGTGCGTACGATTATTGTGGCCGATGCAGCCATGGGTCTCGACAACGTCATTGCGATTGCAGGAGCTGCCAATCACAATATCACACTTGTTATTGTAGGATTGCTGATCAGTGTACCGATCGTAGTCTGGGGCAGCACCCTTTTTATTAAGCTGATTAACAGATATCCTTGGATCATCTATATCGGTTCCGCTGTGCTAGGCTATACGGCATCGACTATGATCACCGGAGAAAAGAAGCTCGAGCCTTTTTTCGGACAGCATCCGGTGCTCCATGTTCTCTTCATTGTTCTGGTCATTGCGGGCATTCTGGCTGCCGGTCACTGGAAGCGGCACCTTGACCATAAGAAGGTTCCCCACAGCGGAACTTCCGGCTGAACCTCGTTCTAGAACCACTCTTCCTGCAGCCCGGCTTGAGCCGAAACTACATCGCTTGGCTTCTCATCCCCGTAAGGCGTAATGGAGAGGGTCTCCGTACCTGCAACCGCTGCATCCAGCCGCGCTGAATATCCCGGCAATGTAGCCTCAATCTTCTCCACGATCCGCAGATTGGGATTGGTTGTCGGTGATTTCGGGACAAACAGTGTGCAGCAATCCTCATAAGGCAGAATCGACAGATCATAAGTACCGATGGTTTTGGAAAGCTCCACGATTTCGCTCTTGTCCATCATGACCAGCGGACGAAGCAGCGGAAGCACAGTAGCACGGCCGATGGCGTTCATGCTGGACAACGTCTGGCTGGCAACCTGCCCGAGGCTGTCCCCGGTGACCACCGCTAGAGCACCCTCACGCTCAGCCAGCTGTGTAGTAATTCTAAGCATCGCCCGGCGCATCAGCGTAATAATCAGATTATCCTGGCCAATCCCGGTAAAAGAGGTCTGAACCTCCGTAAACGGAACCAAGTGCAGCTTGATCACACCCGCATAACGCGACAGTACACGCGCAAGATCCACCACCTTCTGCCGGGCTAGCTCACTTGTGTAAGGATAGCTGTAGAAGTGGACGCATTCTACTTCCAGCCCGCGGCGCATCGAAGACCACCCTGCTACCGGACTGTCAATGCCGCCGGACAGGAGAAGCATCGCCTTCCCATTAGTCCCCAAAGGAAACCCTCCGACACCGGCAATTTGCTCACAGAAAATAAAAGTATGACCTTCGCGGATTTCAAGCTTCAGCTCAAGCTCCGGCGATTTCACATCCACCAGCAAACCCGGGTATCCCTGAAGCAGCGGTGTGGCGATCAGCTTGTTCATCTCAATTGAGCCATACGGGAAGTCCTTCCACACGCGCCGCGCACTTACCTTGAACGTAGTTCCCTGTGCCGGGGCAATAATTTCAAGAAATGTCCGGCTTACTGCCAGAATATCCTCAAACTCAGAGCGTGATACCTTGACCGGACTTATCGAAGCGATACCAAAAACATTCTTCAGCGCCTCCGCAAGCTCGCGGGCCGGTTCACCGTTCAGCGTCACATAAATCCGTCCGAATTCTTTGCTCAGCACTGCCTTCGGATAGGGTTTAACCATCTCCTTCACATGCCGCAGCACCGTCTTTTCAAAACGGGTACGGTTTTTCCCCTTTAAAGTAAACTCCCCGAACCGCAACAGCAGCATATCGGCATAGTCTATACTGCTCCCGCCGCTTGCTGCGGCTGCAGTCTCCCGATCTCTCATCATTTCGTGCCCCTCTCTACAATCTTCAAAGCTTGTACAGCTGTCAGCAGCGCCTGCTCCAGAGCAGCCACATCAGCTTCAGTATGGCTGTCACCTAAGCTGATACGGACCCCACCGAGTGCATCAGCTGCATTTCTACCCATGGACAGCAGAACCCGGCTCGGCTCCGCCAGCCTTGATGAGCAGGCGGAGCGGGTGGAGACGGTCATTCCCAGCTCCTCCAGCTTGCGGGCCATAACCTCGCCATTTACTGCCGGATAAGAAAAATGCACAATATGCGGCGCCCCGTCCCAGCTGCTGTTTACTGTGAATTCCGGGATACCCGAGACAAAATCCAGCAGCCGGTTCCGCAGCGGAAGGATCTGATGATTAAAAGCTTCTCTCCGCTCTCCGCTCATGCGTATAGCTTTGGCAGAAGCCACAACTGCGGCTACGTTCTCTGTGCCGGCACGAACCCCCTGCTCCTGCGATCCGCCAGTAAGGATAGGAAATAGCGCAACCCCTTCTTTTACATAAAGAATCCCCACACCGCGCGGACCACGGACTTTATGAGGAGACAGGCTGTACAAGTCTGCCTGCCACTCCTTGATTTGCGTTTCCAGCTTCCCATAGCCCTGAACGCCATCCACATGAAATAATGTCCGGCGGTTGGCCGCTTTGATCCGGCTGCCGATTTCCCGCAGCGGCTGTACCGCTCCGGTCTCGTTGTTGACATGCATAACACTCACCAGAACAGTGTCCCGGCGGACGGCTGCGGCAACATGTGCCGGATCTACAACTCCTGTTCTGTCCGGCGCCACAAATGTAATCTCCCAGCCCAGTGATTTCAGCTGCAGGCAGCTCTCGTATACGGAAGGATGCTCGATATCTGTTGTAACAATGTGGCGTCCCCTGCTCCGATACTGCAAGGCTGCCCCTTTTACCGCAAGATTATTGCTCTCCGTTGCTCCTGAAGTAAATAGAATTTCCTGAGGCTGTACGCCAAGTGCAGCAGCGCAGACTTCTCTTGAACGTGTAATAAGCCGGTCCGCTTCCGCCCCTGGACGATGCAGAGAAGAAGGATTGGCATAGTGCAGCTTCATAATCTGCTCCATCGTCTGCACCACCTCTTCATAGGGCGGGCTTGCTGCGGCATAATCCCAGTACAGCATATATTGGCGCTCCTTTGCATCTTTGCTGATAAGTCCTAACTTGAGAAATATAGAATACCTTATCGCGAAGTCCTTATAAAGACTTAGACTTCAAAAAAAGGACCAAACGGCTCCTGCACCACCAAAAAGGTGCAAGTCGATACCGTCTGATCCTTTTATTATACCGCGTACTCTGCGCGGGCGCGTTCTATTTTGGTAATGTAGGCCTGGGTTTCCTTGGGAAGCTGACTCAGCTTCTCCATCAGCTCCTGGTCATTGCTCACGCCAAGCCGGTTCACCCGTCCGGGTCCGGCATTGTAAGCAGCCAGCGCCATCTTCTCCTGTCCGTCATAACGCTTCAGCTGGTAAGATAAGTAGCGGACCCCGCCATCGATGCTTTGGGCCGGATCGAACGGATCTGAGACGCCCAGCCCGTTAGCCGTTCCGTCCATCAGCTGCATCAGCCCCTTAGCTCCAGCCGATGATACAACATTCGGATTAAAGGAGGATTCCGTATCTATCACTGCCTTGATCAAATCGACCGGCACACCGTATTTCGCACTGGCCGACTGGATCAGATCCTCATAGTCGGTTGGAACCGTCTCTTTTATTTCCCCGGAAATTTCGCTATAGCCGCCGGCAGTCCCGCCAAGCTGCTGCCATATCAGATTACTTAGCGATGAGCTGTCCGGAAGGGAGGCCAGTCCGCTGGTGCTGTCTCCGTTCGCAGACTGCAAGGCAAGCTGTTGAAGCAAGGCGGCGAACTCGGATTTGGAGGAACCCGAGGTTTCTTTGCTATGCTTTCCGGTTAACTCCTTGATGCCTGCACCCCGCAGATTCACCCATTTCAGCTGCCCAAGCCCGCTGGCCGTAGCCGGATTTATACCCATACCTGAAAACCCTTCTTTCTGGTTCATTCTATATAAAATCTCTGGTCCAAAGAGGCTCTATTTAAAGTTGTAGATACGCCTTTATTTTACAATTCATTTACTATAAATGCTATAACACGACATGAAAAAACAGACTTAAGACCCTTATAGTTAGGTCTTAAAGCCTGTTTCGATAACGCTGTTCATGTTTTCCAAAGTCTTACCGGGCAAACGGAATCATTACAAAATAGCTCAGCGTTGACACAATCCCCAGTCCCATCGCCCACGCTCCGGTTGTTTTTTGTCCCCGGGTATAAGCATAGTAACCAAGCACCGCAGCCACTGGCCCTGTAATAATCGACCAAATAAATAAAGAAGCTATCCCGAATGCAAGTCCGACGTAACCCATTCTTTTACTGTCGCTGTTTTCCCCTGCCGTTTCTTTCTTCTCTGTAACCCCGTCGGTTCTTTGCAGCTGTGTTAAGGGCGGACTTACTTCAGCGGCGTACTCTTCATTATGCGAAGGGTCCCGCCTGGGGTAATCCACCCTGCTGCGCGGACGCAGAATTATTTTCCTGCGTTTTGCCGGGTCATGCTTCGTTCCCTCTTGGTTCGAATCCATCTGCAGTCCTCCTAGACACCAGGCTTGAAGGTTAGGCAACAGGTTGCTGACGAAGTGTCGGCATGATCATGATGGTTGTGATTGGTCATCTCTTCGGCATATTCTTCCTTAAAGCTGCTGCCGGTATGCTTATCGATCTCAATAATGATTTCTTCAGCCCGGCATAAATTTTGTTCTCCCCAATAATGGCAATTGCTCACACTGCATTTTACAAGCGGTTTAGTGTTTGACATATGATCACCTCGGTTTCATTATGTCCGGGTCATTTCATCTCTATTCGGGTTGAGGACTGTCAGCTGTTGCCGGCATGTACCGGATCACAAAAAAGACCGGACCTGTCATAAACACCATGACAAGTGCGGTCTCTCGGGAATGTTAAGTTATGGGTAGCTGTATGCAAATAAACCTTAAACCTGGTTTTGCATCCGCTTTTCGGTCAAATAGTCATTCTCATAATAACTGAGATCATCACGCAGTTCTTCATAAACCTTGGTAATCTCCATAATGATGTCGCGCGCCGGGCGGACAGGTTTTTTGCGGAAGCGGATAGCATCCTGGCCTGTGTATGCATAGCGGCCATCTTCGGAGTAGCTTTCATTCTTCGGATAGAAGAAGTTGTTGACTCCAAAATGGTATACGTTATAAAGCGCCTTTTGGGCGAAATCTTCATCAAATGTGGCACGGCGCAAAGCAACCCCAAGCTTCTCATAGGACATTTCCGAGAATACCAGCAGATGGCGGAGATCGGACAAGAAACCTTGATAGAACGCCACGGTTTCCTCATCTTCTTCGGTTACCAGCTGCGGCAGCGCATGCCCATTCAGGAATAACTCCATTTTTCCGATTACCGATTTAAGTTTTTCTCTCGTCGTTTCACATAATTTCTGCACATTAGCTGCTGACATGGCGATTGCTCCCCCTTATTAGTCCTTGCTTTTATTGTTGTTAACGAAAGGTATTGCCAAAACGGATGGTTACTGTAGCAATATCAAGAAGCTGTACTAGCCGGTTATTCCTTTTGATATTATCACAAAACCAAGGGACGCGGTATCCTTTTCTCTGATGCATAAAACATGTGCGCTCTTCTAAACCTACAGCTTATACAATACCTTGAAGGAGCGGAAAATATGTCACGTAAAAATCTAACGGTCGCCGGTCTTGTCACCGCTGCGTTCACGGTTGTCCTGCTAACCTTTGTTCTGCGCCCTGCTGAAGAACCAAGGCTGAAACAGACTGCGCAAGCCACCGTTCCCAATCCCTCACAGGAAAAAACGGTCAAAAAAACAAATCTTGTTCAGGATGTCAGCGCTACCGACCGTTTAAACCGGACTGATGTCAGCAGACATTTGCGGACCATGCTCGCCGAGACTCACGGTGCACCGCCCCAGGATATTTCAGCATATGCTCAGCGCCTTCAGCAGGGACACGGGCATATCACCATGCTAATGTGGATCGATTACCGGACCCATAAGACAAGCACCTTCAAATCCTCACTCCCGGAAGGCACCGATCAGGAAAACAAACAGCTGCGCAAATACCTGAATTCAGCAAAAGCTGCGATTAAAGGGCATCAGTCGTATGAATCCCCTTCCTTCATTATCGGCGATAAAAAATATTACTTTATGGCCCAGCGTGATCAGGAAGGAAATATCGCTGTAATCGCCCTGATCAATCAAAGGATCCTTGACCGTGTAGCCGATCACCAGCTCAAAAACCTGCGGCTCATCCCTTACCCGAAGGAAGGCAACTACCGGGTGGAATCCGTCCATACCGATACCCTGAAGGATATTACCGTTAAGACAGGCCATGATAACGAAAATGCCAGCCATTTTTACGAAAACGAAATCGTCGTCCGTTTCAAAAACGGCCATCCCACTGCCGGACAGCTTCAGACCATCGCAGCGGATATCCGCTGCAAGGAGCCGCGCAAACTGGGATATGCTTATATTTTCCGTTCGGACAAAATGACTTATTCCCGGCTCAAAACCTATTTTACTAAGAAATGGAGTCCGGAATATACAGAGCCTCACTATATGTATTTAACCAATGACGCTAAAGACGAAAATACCGGAGCTAAAGTAATTACACCCAATGATCTCCTGTTCTCTACCTACCAGTGGAACCTTCCGGCTATCGAGACCGAGCAGGGCTGGAATCTGTCTAAAGGCAGCAAAGAGGTTATTGTCGCCGTGGTTGATACCGGTGTGCAGGCAAGCCATCCGGACTTGCAAGGCCAGCTGCTCACTGGATATAATGCGATCACAAACGGTTCAACACCAGACGACGATGTGGGACATGGAACTCATGTAGCGGGTATTATCGGCGCATTGACCAATAACGAGGAAGGTGTCGCCGGCATCAGCTGGTACAACAAAATACTGCCGGTTAAAGCGCTCGACAACTCGGGAGCAGGCACAACCTACTCCGTTGCTGAAGGCATTATCTGGGCTGCCGACAACGGTGCTAAGGTCATCAATCTCAGCCTGGGTAACTATGCCGATTCACAGTTTCTGCATGATGCCATTAAATATGCCTATGACCGCGATGTTGTGATCGTCTCCGCATCGGGAAACGACAACACTGAACGCCCGGGTTATCCGGCTGCCTACGAAGAAGTGCTCGCCGTTGCCGCCACGAATTCCACCGGAGAACGGGCCTCCTTCTCTAATTACGGGGAATACATTGACGTTGCAGCACCGGGAGAAAGCATTGCCAGCACCTATCCCGATAATCAATATGCGGCGCTATCAGGAACTTCAATGGCGAGTCCGCATGTTGCTGCGCTTGCCGGGCTGGTCCGCTCACTCAATCCGGCCTTAACCAACAAGGAGGTCATGGATCTGATGACCGCTAATGCGGTTGATCTTGGTGTCGCGGGGCATGACAAATATTACGGGTGGGGCCAGGTTGATATTTATAAAACTCTCCGGGCCGCTGGCGGCAACAACGTCCCCCTTCAGCTATTTCCCCAGCATGTCGGCCGGCAGCTCAAAAGCCTGCAGCAAAGTCTGGAAAACAGCCATTAAAGGCCGGAGCCCAAATGCTCTTTCAGCAGCAGGAGGAACTGCCTTAGGCCCTGCTCCATCTCTGTTTCCGTCATTTGTGAATAGCAGAGTCGGATGTGCCGGGAAGGCTTCTCGCCGGAATAACAAACATCGCCGGGAAGAAAGGATATTCCTTCCTGTTCGGCCCGCGCATGCAGCCCTGCGATCCTGTCTGCTGCGGGCAGCTGCAGCCACAGGTTCAATCCTCCTTCCGGAAGGTTCCAGGTGACTCCCGGCGGGGCATGCTGCTTCAGCAGCTTTGCCGCTGTCTCCATCCGTCCCCGCAAGGCAGCCCGCAGCTGCTCTGCGTAAGCCTCATATTTCCGGGCGATGAACGGAAGTACCGCCCGCTGATTCAGCAGTGGACTGCCGAGGTCACTCGCTGACTTGGCGGCAATCAGCCTGGAGAGGATATTGCCTCCGGCGGCGACACAGGCAATCCGGCAGCCCGGGGCAATGACTTTGCTGAAGCTTTTCATATAGACTACATGCCCTTCCTCATCCAAGGATTTGATTGGCGGCGGCGGGGGCTTGCGAAAATAAAGATCACTGAACGGATCATCCTCGACAATGAGACAGCGGTAGCTTCTGGCCAGCTCCAGCAACCGCTGTCTTCTTGTTATGCTCATAGTGACTCCGCTCGGATTTTGAAATGTAGGATTGGTGTAGATCAGCTTCGGCGGCCTCCGGTCACACAGCCTGGTCAGTACATCAATCCTCATTCCCTCATCGTCCATGGGTACAAAGATCATCTCCGCTCCCCGTCCGGCAAAAACATCGATAGCTCCTGTATAACTGGGCGCTTCCAGATATACGGTATCTCCCGGACCCACAAAAGTCCGGGCAACCAAATCAATCCCCTGCTGTGACCCGCTCGTAATCATTATGCCGGAGGCCTGTACAGAAACCCCGTGTTTTCTCAAATGCCGGGACATCACTTCACGAAGCTCCGAATCCCCCTGGAAATTCCCGTAGGAGGCCATCAGCTCAGGCTGCTCAAGTACAAGCCGGGACATCGTCGATCCAATCTCATCCAGAGGAAGCAGATCACTGTGAATGGCTGCTATATGAAAGGGGTATTGCACATTAGAGTAATCAAAATTCCGCCAAAGCTGGGCCCGGGGCAAAAAATCATCATACCCGTCCTGCCATCCAGACCCGGCTTCCTGTGCTTTTTGCGGCTTCTTTGCCACAAAACAGCCCTTCCCCTGGCTGCACAGAATATGGCCATGGCTCTCCAAATCGTCATAGGCTTTGCTAACCGTGACCTGGCTGACCTTCAAAGAGGAGGCCAGACTGCGTACAGAGGGCAGGCGCATGCCCGGCTGAAGCAGGCCGGACGTGATTCGCTGAGCCAGCGTCCCGCTGATTTGCTGCGGCAGGGACTTAGTGCTGCTGCGGACTAACTCAATATGCATTTGGCCATCCTCCCACTGTTATATTCAGCGCTTTACTGTTATACCGCTATGCCGTTATGATACAACAAAATTCAATTGCGGGGAGCTTTTTTTATGAAGATCAATTACGCTGATATGACAGGTCATCTCGGATCGTCAGCCGTTCGTGATATTCTCAAGGTTACACAGGGCAAGGATATCATCTCCCTGGCAGGCGGATTGCCCGGAGAGGATCTGTTTCCGGTGGAGGCTGTCCGTGAAGCCTATAACCGTGCGCTATCCGGAAGCGCCTCTTCGCTGCAATACGGGCTTACCGAAGGATATGCACCGCTGCGCGAGGCTGTAGCCGCCAGATTAACACTTCAGGGTATTCCCGTTCAAGCTGCCGATCTGCTCCTGACCACAGGCTCCCAGCAAGCCATCGATCTCTTCTGTAAAGTCCTGCTTGACCCGGGGGACACAGTGCTAATTGAAGCGCCCACTTATCTGGCCGCCCTGCAGGTATTGGGCTCTTACCGCGCTGATCTTCAGACCGTACAAAGCGATGAATTCGGTATGCTGCCGGATCATCTGGAGGAACAGCTCCGGCTGCACCGTCCCAAGCTGCTCTACACCGTGCCCACCTTCAACAATCCCTCGGGCGCAAGCTGGAGCAGGGAACGCCGTGAACGAACGGTTGAACTATGCCGGCGCTACAACGTGCTGATTCTGGAAGATAACCCCTATGGTGAAATAACATTCGATGAAACCCCGGGAGCCTATCCGCCGACCATGGCTTCCATTGACAGAAGCTCCGGCGATGACAGCTGTGTCGTGTACACCGGAACCTTCTCCAAAATCGTTGCCCCCGCCCTGCGCACCGGCTGGATTACCGGACCCTCTGAGCTGATCCAAATGATCGCAAAAGCGAAGCAGGCCGCTGACCTGCACTCCAGTGCAATTGACCAGCGCGCCTTGCATGAATTACTTCAGGGATTTGATATTGATGCGCATATCCGTGTCATTTCACGGGAATATCATTCACGGATGAAGCGGCTCTCCGGCGAACTGTCCGGACGGGGCTGGGAGGGAGCAAGCTTCAGCGAGCCGCGGGGCGGAATGTTTCTGTGGCTGAAGCTGGCGCCGGATATTAACACTACCGAGCTTCTTCCACTGGCCGTAGAGCAGGGTGTAGCGTTTGTACCCGGTGGAGTGTTCTATGCAGCCGATCCGCTTACGAACGCGATGCGCCTAAACTTCACGCATACCCCTCCAGCACTGGTACCGCTTGCTGTACAGCGGCTTGAGACGGCACTGGAGAACTATACGCGGAAATCTGTAAAGGCAATGGGAACAATCGTCTGAAATCCGAAAAACAGCAAAAAAAGCGGCCTTCCAAAAGGAAGGCCGCTGTCTTGTCGTATATAAGCTTCGTACATCGCTATGAGTTGTCAGTTAGGAAAGTTTGCCGTAAGCCGGGTTCTGTGCTCGTTGTGGTTCAACCGGGAACTACCCTCCCACCATAAGCGACAATCATCTATCTAGGCCGTACATTACTGCACAGCTCCAGCGACCAACCTAGACACGCCTCAGGCGAAGGCTGCTCTTCCGGTAAAGGAAGCGCTGTGTCTCATTAGGTCTTGCTCCAGATGGGGTTTACCAGGAACGAAGTCACCAGCGTTCCTCGGGGTCTCTTACACCTCGGTTCCATCCTTGCCTGTGCCGCCCGAAAGCGGCCATCGGCGGTCCATTTCTGTGGCACTATCCTTCGGCTCGCGCCGACTGGACGTTATCCAGCACCCTGCCTTGTGGAGCCCGGACTTTCCTCCCGCGGCTAAGCCGCCGGCGATTGTCTGTCAAACTTCCCGAACAACATTGTATATTATACAGACTTGCACCAGTCTGCACAAGTGTAAAATAAAGGAACTTTAGAGGAACTTGAAAGGCTCTGTGTCAATTTGCGAAGCATAAACAGCGGTACTATACTTATGTTCCGCCAGTTTACTGCTCACCCACTCCGCCACATGCTCCTTCATAATCTTCTCCGCATTATGTCCCGGATCGATTAGGGCAATTCCGGCCAGGAAGGCATCCTGCGCCGTATGATAATCCACATCACCGGTCACCAATACATCAGCTCCCTTGAAGATGGCACTGTTATAGTATTTGGCACCGGATCCGCCCATCACCGCAGCTTTGCGGACCGGACGGTTTAGGTCACCTACGACACGTACATGATCCACCTTCAGCCCGCGCTTAACCGTTTCGATGAATTCACCTAATGTCGTCGGCTCTTTAAGCTTGCCTACTCTGCCCAGTCCAAGGCTCCGGCCTTTGAGATCCATCGAGTAGAGATCGTAGGCAACCTCTTCATACGGATGTGCCTTCAGCATGGCCTGGACTACCTTATTGCGGATGGAGAGCGGAACAATGGTTTCGATACGGATTTCCTCGGCACGCTCCATTTTACCCGCTTCTCCAATGTAAGGGTCGGAGCCCTCTCGCGGAACAAAAGTACCATAGC
Organism: Paenibacillus tianjinensis; assembly: GCF_017086365.1. Classification (NCBI taxonomy): domain Bacteria; kingdom Bacillati; phylum Bacillota; class Bacilli; order Caryophanales; family Paenibacillaceae; genus Paenibacillus; species Paenibacillus tianjinensis. The sequence continues at coordinate 4,706,129 of NZ_CP070969.1, forward strand.
CCTCAATATTGAAGCTGCAATGGCTGTAATTCCCGATCCAGCCCGCACCGGCATTCAGGATCGCATCGAGGACCTTCTGATGATGGTCTTTCGGCACGAATACGACCAGCTTGGACAGCTGTTCTGTATGAATATCCTTGATCGGCGCCCCGTTCTCAATACCAAGCGCATCCGCCATCCAATCATTCATTCCGCCTTCGGCAACATCAAGATTGGTGTGGCTGATATAGACCGCGATATCATTTTTGATCAGCTTTTCATAGAGTTTACCCATAGGAGTATCGGTCTGAATTCCCTTGATCGGCCGGAAAATAATCGCATGATGGGCAATAATCAGATTGCAGCCCTTAGCAATGGCTTCGTCCACAACGGCGTCATTGACATCTAGGGCAACCAGCACGCCGCTGATTTCCTTCTGCAGACTGCCAAGCTGCAGGCCTACATTATCCCATTCTTCCGCCAGATGCTTCGGGGCAAGCTGCTCCATATAGCCAATTACAGTTTGTCCTTTGGCAAACATTCCAGCACCTCCGAAATTTTCTTGATCTGCGCCCGGATTTTGCTCCGTTTCTCTTCCGCCGAATCAAGCTCTGAGCGGGACAAAGAGCCAAGAATGCCTTCCAGCTTGGCAATCTCCCCCTGCCATTTGGCGGTAAATACGGCATTCGGCTTTTCCAGCAGCCAAGGTCCCATTTGCAGCAGCATGTCCGGGCTGCAGATCACTCCTCCTGGCAGCACCCGCTCTAGGTACAGCTGCTCATTCGTCAGTCCGAAAGCATCCCCTTCAGGATAGGCTGTCAGCACTTCGTAGATTTTACCGTCCTCTTCAAGAATATGCTCGGCCGTCACTACCCAGCCGTTATTCAGCAGCCAGCGGCGCAAAATATCCTCACCTACATTCGGCTGCAACGCCAGCGTCTTCACACCCTCCAGTTTGCCGAGGGCCTGGCCGCGGCCCAATATGGCAGCGATCAGCGATCCGCCCATTCCGGCAATCGTGATGCAATCGGCTTCACCCGGTTCAAGCACTTCAAGTCCGTCACCGCGCCGTACAGCGATTTGTTTGCCGAGTCCGGCTTCTGCAACACCTTTTAGCGCCGCTTCATACGGACCCTGATTTACTTCACCTGCAATTGCCGAAACGGCTTTTCCACTCTCTACAGCAGCTACAGGAAGCAGCGCGTGATCGGAGCCAATATCGGCGAGTCTGCTTCCTTCCGGCACCTGATCCAGCAGAAGCTGCAGCCGGTCTGATAATTTTACTTTGTTCATGAGGCCACCCACGTTATCCATTTTTTTCGGAAAATAAACAGCAGAGCCAATCCGGCAGCAACCTTCACTATCAATAACAGTGACACCCAGCCCGGATAGTCCTGTCTTAACCACAATGCATCGACCTCCGGCATTAGCCACAGCGACACGCCGACTCCCAGATAGACACCTGACACACCGCTGACCTTATGGTAAAGCAGCCAGCTTAACCAGACCATCAGCACACACAGCGGCAGCCAGATCAGCTCCAGCTCCAGCATCGAGGCATCCGGACGCATTTGCCCGGAGAATCCGGCATACAGAAGTGCCCAAAAGGCGAATCCGCAGTAGTGCAGCAAACCAATCCGCAGGGTGAAGCCCAGGACGCACCACAGCAGCCCGCAGCCCGCAATCAGCAGAGGTCTCCAAAAGTCAGGATCAAGGTCATGCAGTGCGATCAGCCATAGGCCAAAACCCAGTGTCAGCACACTGCCGACCCCAGCCAGCAGGAGGCTGATCATATTGTTGCGGTCCCGGTAAATGGCCGAATAACCGTAGCAGACCACTAAAACACAGAGTGCTGTTGCAAGTTGCAAAGGCCAGGGAAAAACGCTAAAATAAAGACTAATCAAGAAAATCAAGGAAATAATTCCAAAACCAAACAACCAAACTTTGATGCTTCCCTGCTGTAGATTTTGCAGCGATACCGGATTGCTGTCCTTGATCTCCGCCTCATCATTGTAGAGGTTGGTCAAGAAGTCGCAATATTGTTCGGGCAGCAGCTTGCTTCTTCTCCAGTACTGAATTTCTCTTATAATAATTTCACGTTTTTCCAGATTCAACGGCTTATCCCTCATTTCACCCTTGCGCTAGATGCTTCTCAAGCTAAAAGAACCTCCTGCCACCATGCAGCAGAAGGTCCGGTTATCGAATCTATTCGAGGAAATCCTTAAGCCGTTTGCTGCGGCTCGGGTGACGCAGCTTGCGCAGCGCCTTGGCTTCGATCTGACGAATCCGCTCACGCGTAACACCGAATACTTTGCCGACTTCCTCAAGCGTTCTTGTCCGTCCGTCATCCAGACCGAAACGGAGTCTAAGCACATTCTCTTCACGCTCAGTGAGCGTGTCCAGTACATCCTCCAGCTGTTCCTTCAGCAGCTCATAAGCAGCGGCGTCCGCAGGCGCCAGCGCCTCCTGATCCTCGATGAAATCGCCGAGATGCGAATCATCCTCTTCCCCGATAGGAGTTTCCAGTGATACCGGTTCCTGAGCAATCTTCATGATTTCTCTAACCTTCTCAACGGTCAGCTCCATTTCTGCAGCAATTTCCTCCGGCGAAGGTTCACGTCCCAGTTCCTGCAGCAGCTGGCGGGAGACACGGATCAACTTATTGATCGTTTCCACCATATGCACCGGAATACGGATCGTACGTGCCTGGTCAGCGATAGCCCGTGTGATCGCCTGGCGAATCCACCATGTCGCATAGGTACTGAATTTGAATCCTTTGTTATGGTCAAACTTCTCCACCGCTTTGATCAGACCCATATTGCCTTCCTGAATCAAATCCAGGAACAGCATGCCGCGTCCGACATAACGTTTGGCGATACTTACCACGAGACGCAGGTTGGCTTCGGCCAGACGGCGTTTGGCTTCCTCGTCACCATTTTTGATCCGCATAGCCAGCTCAACTTCATCATCTGCTGATAGCAGTGGCACACGTCCGATTTCCTTCAAATACATCCGGACTGGATCGTTAATTTTGATTCCCGGCGGCAAGGACAAATCGTCATCGAAGCTGAAATCATCACCTTCGCTGTTCTCATTGTCCTCGCTCTGCCGAAGCGGATTGGAGCCTTCTTCATCATTCTCATTGACAACCTCGATCCCGAGGTCGCTGAGCTGCTCGTAGAATTCCTCCATCTGCTCGGGGTCTTGATCAAACGGCGACAATTTCTCCATAATATCTTTGTAATTCAATGATGATCTTTTCTTGCCGTGTTCAATAAGCTGGTCCTTAACCTGATCCAGAGTAAATTCTGCTTCCAGTTCAGTATGCTGATCGTTCGCCATAATTCGACTCCCTCCTCCCTAGGTACATCCTGTCAAATTCTCACTGTCTCTCTAGGGTTATAATCTCACTTGCTATTTGTGCCGCACGTAAAAAGTCACCGGATTTCTCCGCTTGAATCATCTCTTCACGCTTTTGCTCCATCTTGCGCTGTGTAGGATATTTCTTCACTTCACGGATGCAGTCATCCAGAACCTGCGTATTCCAGTCTGGAGGTGTGTCCATCATGGATATGGCTGTAGCAGTCTTCTCCAGACGGTCATCTTGAAGCGATGACAGAAACCGGCTGATGCCGGGTGGTTTGCCTTGCGCGTAATAGGCATATAGATAAGCGGCAATTGCCGCATGATCATCGATGTTGAACTCTTCTCCGAGGCGTTCGCCTACATAAGCGGCAGCTTCCGGATCCTGAATCATAAAAGACAGCAGGCGCCGTTCTGCAGCATGATAAGCGGGCAGCAAAGTTGGTGTCTGCACTTGCCCTTTTTTATGCCTACCATTATTCCACCTTTTGTCGTTATTATCCCCTTCGGGCATGTTTTTTTGCATCGACGCGCGGAGTAAGTTGCAGTCCTGTTTCAAGCTATCATATGACAGCTCGAGCTCGGAGGATATTTCCCGCAAATAAACTTCCCGCTCTGTGGAGGAATGAAGCGTCGCAATAATCTGGAGTGCTTCCTTAACATAGGCTATTTTGCCGTCTTCCTCTAGGAGTATATGGTTTTTTTTCAGATATATAAGCTTAAATTTTATGGCTGAAACCGCCGAGTCAATCACCTGCTCCATGAACCTTTCCCCGCCATGACGAGAGATAAACTCATCCGGGTCCAGTCCGCTTGGAAGCACGGCAACCTTAACCCTCAGCCCGCTATCCTCCAGCACCGGGATTGCCTTCAGCGCGGCAGCTTGTCCTGCCTTGTCGCCGTCATAGGAGAGAATGACTTCATCTCCCAGACTTTTCAACAGTGCCACATGGCTCTCCGTCAGAGACGTTCCCATTGTAGCTACACCGTTATGCACACCTGCTTCCCAGGCCGAAATGACATCGCCATATCCTTCAAAGAGGACGATTTGCCGCGTTTTGCGGATGGATGCTTTGGACTGGTGCAAATTGTACAGAATCCGGCTCTTGTTAAATAATCTGCTTTCCGGGGAGTTTAAGTATTTTGGCTGACCGTCTCCGAGAATTCTTCCGGCAAAAGCAACTACCTTGCCCGTCCGGTTCGCAATCGGGAAAATGACCCGCCCGCGAAAACGGTCGATATAGCCCTTGCCTTCTCCTCTGGCAGACAGCAGCCCGCCTTTCTCCATTTCGGCGAGATCAAAATTCCGCTTCTCCAGGAATTGCAGCAGCGTATCCCAGCGGTCAGGAGCAAACCCGATCTGGAACTGGTCAATCATTTTGTCGCTGAAGTTTCGGGATCTTAAATAATTCATCGCGGCTGTGCCGTATTCCGTGTTCTTCAGCAGAAAATGATAAAACTTTGCTGACAATTCATAAGCCTGAAGCAGCCGGTCCCGCTCGGGATCGGGTGGAGACAATGGCCCACCTTTGCCCTCGGGAATGGCAATGTCGCTTTCTTCCGCCATTATTCTGACTGCTTCGGGGAAGGATAATCCTTCGATTTCCATCCTGAACTTAATGGCATTACCGCCCATTCCGCAGCCAAAGCAATGAAATACACCCCGGTCAGGGGTCACGGTGAAGGAAGGGGATTTCTCCGAGTGGAACGGGCAGAGGCCCCATAAATATTTCCCCTGCTTAGTTAGATGGACGACCTTGCCGACGGTTTCGACAATATCATGCCGAGCCAGCACGCTCTCGATAACTTCTTCCGGAATATTACCGTGTCCGCTTGCCACTTTTAGCCACCTTCATCTCTTAACAAATAAATATAATTCGCTATAGCTGCACATTCTCCTGCAAAAGTGTTAAAAGTTTTGTCAGTTTATGTTGAAAAAGAATTTTTTCTTCGGCCGTGATCGCTTTTGGTCCTTTGGAATAGTGCCCGCGCCGGCGTTCCACAGCCCTGGCATGCCTGCCTTCCAGCATAAAATCCATCTTTGAATCCTCATATTCCTGTCCGCGGTTTGAAAGCACCCTGCAGCGTTTGCCCAGCGCCAGCGCAGCTAGTCCATAATCCTGCGTGATGACGATATCTCCGGCAGAAATATGATTGGCGATGTACAGATCAGCACTGTCAGCTCCGCGGTCAACCTGCACCACTGCGACACCCTCTTCCGCCTGAAGCACATGGTCAAAGGACGAAACCATCAGGACAGGTACGCCGAAGGAACGTGCAACAGCAGCAATTTCTTTTTTGACCGGACAAGCATCCCCGTCGACCACGATTTTTCTTCCGCCGGGCTTTTCCATGGTCATCACCAAATTCCCGTGTAATATATATACGCTTTACCCAAACCGAAATCCTTCTTTGATAAAGCATAAATACGGAACGAATGTCAACTTACGCATTGGCACCGTTCCGTATATTTATACCCCAAACCATCGATCTATACCATAAGTTACTCAAAATTACAAATTTGCTGTGGCAGCAAAGCTCAAATTCAGCCGGAAATTACCAAACCAGCTTGCCGAAATCGGCAAACACTCTGGAGTCTGCATCTACAGCGGCCAGGAGAGCAAGGCGGTTCGTGCGGATCTGTTCGTCTTCGGCCATAACCATTACGGAATCAAAGAATCCGGTGACGGCATCCTTCAAGCCGGAAAGAATACTCAGCGCTTCTGCGGCATTTCTGGCTGCAAGTGCTTCCTGGTAAGGCGCGTGGATTCCCTGCCATGTCTCATATAGCTTCACTTCGGCTGCTTCTTTCAACAGGGAAGGCTGGATAACGGAACCCTCTGCCGCTTTGGCCGCCAGATTGCTGACACGGGTCAGCGAGTCGACGGTGATTTTGAAATCAGCCTGAGTATTTACAGCCTCTGTGAGTGCACGGCTTCGGTTCACAACATCCACGATGTCATCAAAACCCGCAGCAGTGACAGCTTCCACAACATCGTAGCGGATATTATCATCGGATAACAGGCGCTTCACGCGAAGGCCAAAGAACTCGTAAAGGTTTATACGCAGTTCAGGGGCAAAATGTTTCTCTGTGCGTAAATTTTCATGAACTTCCACGGCTGCAGCGAAAATTTCCTGCAAACTGACCGGCAGCTTATGCTCCAGTACGATTTGCACAATACCTGCCGCCTGGCGGCGCAGCGCGTAAGGGTCCTGAGAACCCGTCGGGATAATGCCGAGCGAGAAGCTTCCGACGATCGTATCGATTTTGTCAGCGAGACTGACGACCATACCCGCCTCCGTCGACGGCACACTGTCTCCGGCAAAACGCGGCTGATAATGCTCGAAAATACCTTTGGCCACATTCTCCGCTTCTCCAGCTTTACGGGCGTAGTCTTCACCCATCGTGCCTTGAAGCTCAGGGAATTCACCCACCATTTGCGTGACAAGGTCGAATTTGCAAATATCCGCGGTACGGCTGACTTCAGCTGCTGCACTTTGAGAGAGTTCAAGCTTAGCTGCGAGCTTGTCGGCAATTGCACGGATTCTGCGTACTTTGTCGCCAACACTGCCCAGTTCAACTTGATACACAATGGTCTCCAGCTTAGCCAGTGCATCGCTGATTTGCAGCTTCTGATCTTCTTCATAGAAGAATTTCGCATCCGATAAACGGGCGCGCAGCACCTTTTCATTTCCTTTGGCAATCACATCAAGCGATTCCGCATTACCATTCCGAACAGTTACGAAGAACGGCAGGAGCTTGCCCGCAGCATCAAATACCGGGAAATACCGCTGATGCTCACGCATCGAGGTAATCAGCACCTCCTGCGGAATGTTCAGGAAGGAAGGATCAAAGGTACCGAACAGTACAGTCGGTGTTTCCACCAGGAACAGCACTTCTTCCAGCAGATCTTCCTTGATTCCGATGGTCCATTCTTTTTCAGCTGCCAGCTTGTTGATCTGATCCAGAATCAGCGTTTCGCGCTCCTTCACATCCACCAGCACGTGCTGCGCCCGCATGGTTTCAACATAAGCAGCAGGTTCTGTAATGACCGTCTCTGCACCGAGAAAACGGTGGCCGCGGCTCACGTTGCCTGCTTGTACACCGGTAATCTCCAGATTGATAATGTCTTGGCCGAACAAGGCAACGAGCCAGCGGATCGGACGGACGAATTTGAAATCATAAGCGCCCCAGCGCATATTTTTCGGGAAGCTCATCGAGCTGACGATGCCTGTAAGTCCCTCGGCAAGCAAAGAGGAGGTCTCTACACCGTCGCTGTTTTTGGTGGCATAGATATACTCCACACCAGCCAGTTCCTTAAAGGTGAATTGGTCGGGTGATACCCCCTGGCTGCGGGCAAAACCAAGTGCCGCCTTGCTCCATTCGCCGCTGGCATCCAGTGCGATTTTGCGTGACGGGCCTTTCACTTCTTCACTGATATCCGCCTGTTTCTCAGCTGCATCTTTCACCAGTACAGCGAGTCTACGCGGGGTGGCATAGGCGGTTACTCCGCTGTGCTCAATGCGCGAAGCTTCCAGCCATTTGGCTGTTTTGTCCTGAAGCTGCTCCATCGCCGCCCGGATAAAGCGCGCCGGAATTTCCTCCAGACCAATTTCGAACAAGATATCTTTAGACATGTTCTACACCTTCTTTCTTCAGCAGCGGGAAGCCCAGCTTCTCGCGTTCCTCCAGATATGTCGCCGCAACGGTACGGGCCAGATTCCGCACTCTTGTAATGAAGCCTGTACGTTCAGTAACACTAATGGCCCCGCGCGCATCCAAAAGGTTGAAGGTATGCGAGCATTTCAGCACATAGTCATAGGCCGGGAATACCAGATGGTTCTCCATGGCTCTGCGGGCTTCTTGTTCGTAGGTGTTGAACAGGGTGAACAGCATCTGGACATCAGATACTTCAAAGGTATAGGTAGAATGCTCCACCTCCGGCTGATGGAATACATCACCGTAGGTCATTCCGTCTACCCACTCGAGATCGAATACATTTTCCTTCTCCTGAATGTAAGAAGCCAGACGCTCCATACCGTAAGTGATTTCTACGGCTACCGGACTGGTCTCAATTCCGCCCACCTGCTGGAAATAGGTAAACTGCGTAATTTCCATACCGTCCAGCCATACTTCCCAGCCGAGGCCTGCACAGCCCAGTGACGGGTTCTCCCAGTTATCTTCAACGAAGCGGATATCATGCAAGAGTGGATCTACACCCAGCGCCTTCAGACTTTCCAGATACAGCTCCTGGATGTTGTCCGGTGAAGGCTTGATGATTACCTGGAATTGGTGATGCTGGTACAACCGGTTCGGGTTCTCGCCATAACGTCCGTCCGACGGACGGCGGGAAGGCTCAACATAAGCTACTTTCCACGGCTCCGGTCCAAGCGAACGCAAAAACGTCATAGGGTTCATCGTGCCCGCCCCTTTTTCCGTATCATACGGCTGGACGAGGATACAGTTCTGTTCTGCCCAGAACTGCTGCAGCGTCAAAATCATCTGCTGAAAGTTCATACTACCGACTCCTTCGCTTTACAAGTTTGGTGGCAGTCTCTGCCATGAAGCTTCTTACTGTGCCGCGATGGAGGCGGCGCTCTTATAAGCCTGCAGCGTAGGCCCGAAGGTCCGCCACAAGGCAAAAAAGCTCCCGCCCCCATGCCTGATTTCCAGACATAGGGACGAGAGCTTAACATATACTCCCGCGGTTCCACCCTACTTGATTACGCACTGCGTCCCCGGCCATTTCGGCTCAGTAATACGCAAGTTGACGAAATCCACTTTTCATTCTGCCGTCTCCGTACTCCCGGGTGCCTTGTTCATGAACATTGTGCTGCCAGGCTTCCACTATCCCCGGCTCGCTTAAGCGACAACTGGCGTCCACTACTTTCCCGATCACTGCACGTCTCCAAATCTTCGGAGTAACATCGGCTGTAAATTAAAAAGAAACTGATCCCATAGTAACGGATAATTTAAGATTCGTCAAATATTGTATTTATCAAGCTGGTCAAGGAAACCTTGCGACTTCAATTTCAGCCCCAGCTGCACATCCATAAACGCCCGCATTACTTTTTTAAGCTCACTGCGGGTGGCTTCCTTCACATCCACATTGCCGAGGCGTGTCAGATCAAGGGCTGCAAACAGGCGAAGCAGCTTAAGCGCACGGGGAGAAATCTCCATCGCCGGCGGGTCATTGTGCCTGCAGCTGCGGCATAATACCCCGCCGAGGCGGGGGCTGACGCGCAGTTCTTCATCAGGCTTGTCCAGCCCGCAGGCAATACAATGATCGAGTTCCGGCCCGTATCCCGCAGCCTGCAGTATTTTCATCTCAAATACATTAAGAATGACACCGGGTTCCTTATCTTCTTCAAGTGCATTCAAACACGCCGACAGCTGCCGGAACCAGAAGCTGCCGGTTTCCTCCTCATGCAGCACACGGTCAAGCAGTTCGCATGCATATGAAGCATAGGCTGCTTTGATCAAATCTGTCCGCAGCGAATGATGGGACTGTGTTATTTCTCCTGCGTTCAGGGTCCCTAACCCCCCATTGTTGCGGAAAAATACAAATTCCCCAACCGTGAACAGCTGGATTAGCGCAGCATGGCGGCTTTTAACCTTCTTGGCACCGCGGACGAGAACGCCTACTTTACCGGCGTTCTCGGTGCAAAGCGTAATAATGGCGTTCCCTTCACCGTAGTCCATGCTGCGGATGACGATCCCTTCCACCCTGTGTAGCATGCCTCTTCCCCCAACCATTCGGCAAGCAACCAGTCCTTATTGCGCTTCTTCATCAAGGGCCTTCTCTTCCTCCGCTAGCAGCGGTCCGCCTTCTTCAAGCGGATCTCCGGCTTCTCTATACAGCAGATAAGCATCGACATCTCCAGTCTTTGCAAAATACTTCCACGAAAAGTCTCGCATTCGTATTCATCCTTTCTTCGGAAACACGATGTCTCTTCAGAAATAGGATGTGCGCTAAGCGGAGGTTTATCCTTGCAATTCCTGCCAAGCAGAAACGGCCTGCCGTCCTGCTTGGCAGGCGGGGCCGTTTCAAGAAGCTGCGGAGCCTAAGTTTTAAAGGTCTTTGTGGAAGCCCAAATCGCGCAGAACGCGTTCCTGATTGCGCCAGTCTTTTTTTACTTTTACCCATAGCTCTAAGAAAATCTTCGAACCCAGCAGGTTCTCGATATCCGTGCGGGCCCGTCTGCCGACTTCCTTCAGCATCGCCCCCTGTTTGCCGATGATAATCCCCTTTTGGGAATCGCGCTCGACAAAAATAACCGCGTTAATATGCACTACGCCATTAGGCTCTACGCGCATATCCTCGATGGCCACTGCAATGGAATGCGGCACCTCTTCACGGGTCATGTGGAGAATTTTCTCACGGATCAGCTCGGCGCAGACAAACTGCTCCGGATGGTCGGTAATCTGGTCATCTGGATAATACTGAGGACCCTCCGGCAGATATTTGGCCACCTGATCCAGCAGCGTATTGACATTACTGCCGAGTTTGGCGGAAATCGGTACGATTTCAGCGAACTCATGCAGCTTGTTGTACTGTGCAATCAGCGGAAGCAGTGCTTCCGGTTCGATTTTGTCGATCTTATTAAGCACTAAAATAACAGGTGTCTTAACGCCGCTAAGTTGCTCAGCGATAAAGCGGTCACCGCCGCCCAGACCCTCTGAAGCATCCACCAGGAACAGTACCGCTTCCACTTCATGCAGCGTGCTCATCGCCGTCTGGTTCATGTAATCGCCCAGCTTCGACTGTCTTTTATGGATACCCGGTGTGTCCAGGAATACGATCTGTGAATTGTTCGCCGTATACACCCCGTGAATTTTGTTTCTTGTGGTCTGCGGCTTGTCCGACATGATGGCAATTTTTTGACCAATCACCTGGTTCATGAGTGTCGATTTGCCTACGTTCGGTCTGCCGATAATGGCGACAAACCCTGATTTGAATTTCATATGATCTTCCTTCCACTGGTGAAAAATAATTTAAAAAGTGTTTTTATTCTATAAGCTTTGATTCAAAACCTTGATTCAAAACCTTGATCCAAAACCTTGATTCAAAACCTTGATTCAAAACCTTTTCGATCCCCCTAAATCCCCCTTAGCAAGGGGGATCCCAAGGGCCCCGGCCCTCTGGACACCCGGAATTGGCGTAGGAGCAGGAATCGGCGCACGGATCAGTAAAGTGGTGCATGGAGCGCTTTCGTTCCCTCCGGGAACACGCTGGACAGCGGCGTGAATTGATTAGTTAACTGACATTCGCTTGGAGCGCACCATCAGCACTCGGTCGATACTTTTAGTCGATACTTTAATTGTATTTTGTACAGTTATTTCAGATTGAATCTGCAACTTTCTCATTTAGCTGTATTTCTTGCAGTTATTTTTGGAAATTTGGGCGATTCACTGGCAAATTGGCAAATATAACTGCAGAAGCTGCAATTAAATTCGAATACTGCGCAAAGTTTGGCTTACTTAACGGTACCTTGTGCAATTAAAACGAAAGTACACTACATTGCGGCTACTGAATTCCGCCGGCTATGTAGAGCTGATTTATTCAGGAGCCTGCCCCTGCTCCAGATCAGCCGGGCCAAACGCGCCGGGAAGCAAGTCGCGCACCGTTGTTTCGACGATATCGCCCTTCAGGTTGCCCAGAATAACTTTCATATCGGGACCGCACAGTTCAACCATGACCTGGCGGCAGACGCCGCAGGGCGATACAGGTCCGTCAGTATCAGCAACGACGGCAATCGCTTGGAAGGTGCCGGGTTTGTGGCCGTCTGCAATGGCGCGGAACATTGCTGTACGCTCACCGCAGTTCGTCGGGCCGTAGGCCGCATTCTCGATATTGCAGCCATGATGGACATGGCCGTCCTGATCCAGCAGCGCCGCACCGACTCCGAAACGGGAATAAGGTATATATGCATTAGCTCTTGCCTTGATCGCTTCCTGAAGAAGTTGAGCAGATTCCATAGTGGCCCTCCTAAAAGTTTTGTCAGCATATTCTACTTGGATTACTTCGTACAAAACTGGCTTCGTAAGCATTCACTTAGTTTTGTCAGCATATTCTACTTGGTTTTACTACATACAAAACTGGCTTCGCAAACCTCCGCTCAGTTTGTTTTGTTAGACTTCTGATCATTTTTCATCAGCAGGCAACCATGCTATTATAAGCCGTCCTATTTGAGATTTGCCCCTATACACACCTTTGAAATTGGGCTCTTCTACAGCATATTTGCTTCGAAAGAGAACGGCCTAACTAAAGATGACGGAGGGCAAAAAAGCCGGTCCGCCTCTTAGGTCAGCTGAAGTTGTAAACTGATTATGACATAAGTCCGGCGATCCAGTCCATCACAGGATGATAAAAAACATAGATTCCGACGATAACAGCAAAGACCGCCGTAAGCAGCACAGCTCCTGCGGCGGTATCTTTGGCAGTCTTAGCCAGGGGATGAATATCCGGCGACACCAGATCAACCGTCGCTTCAATAGCCGTGTTCAACAGCTCTGTGCTCAGAACAAGCGTAATTGCCAGCAGCAGCATCATCCAGCTTGAAGGAGGAAGCCGAAAAAAAGCGGCGGCGGCCAGCACAATAACAGCCAGGCCGCAATGCACCTTCATGTTCAGCTCGGATTTGAACGCTGAGGCTATGCCGTGCGCAGCAAATCGAAAAGAATGCCAGAATTTTTTGTGGCCCACCGCCGTATTTTTGACCATTAGCGGGTCAACCCCACCTGAGCCAGTACATGCTCCTGTTTGGACATCATCTCGGCCTCCGAAGCCGCATCCTGATGATCATAGCCCAGCAGATGCAAAAAACCGTGAACGAACAGGAATCCAAGCTCCCGTTCCAGAGAATGCCCGTACTCCAAAGCCTGCTCCTGCGCCCGTGTAACAGAGATAATAATATCTCCCAGCGCGTTCGGCACATCCCCAAGTTCATCATTTTCCTCAAATGCATATATAATCTCCGGCTCATCTTCTCCGGTTTCGTTCATCGCAAAGGAAAGCACATCCGTCGGACGGTCAATCCCCCTGTATTCGCGGTTCAGTTCATGAATGCGCTCATTATCGACAAAAGTTAGGTCCACCTCACCTTTTTCAATCCCTTCGGCTTCCCCCGCTTTTTGCAGAATACTCTCCAGCAGTGCGATAAGACCGTCATTGATTTCGTATTCTTCCTGTTCATTGCTCCAATTGATGGCTAAACTCATGTAGTAGCCGCCCCTTCCTCTTTCTTCGGTTTCTTCACTTCCTCAGGATATTCGATCCGTGAGTGAAAAATCCCCATTACCGTTTCTTTAAGCGTCCGCGCGATAATGTCCAATTCCTTGATAGTCAAGTCACATTCGTCGAATTGGTGATCGTCCAGACGGCTCTTAATAATCTTCTCGATCATCGTCTCCACCTGCACAACGGTCGGCTTGCGGAGCGAACGGACAGCAGCCTCCACACTGTCAGCAATTCCGACCACGGCTGCTTCTTTAGACTGTGCCTTAGGTCCGGAATAGCGGAAATCCTCTTCGGTGAAATCCGGCTCAATGCCTTTTTCCTCCGCCAGTTTTAGTGCTTTATGATAAAAATAATGCAGGAACGTCGTGCCGTGATGCTGTTCCGCAATATCGCGGATCGGTTTAGGCAGCTTATACTCCTTGAGCATTTCCACCCCGTCACGGGCATGAGCCACAATGATTGATTTACTGAGCGCCGGTTCAATCGAATCATGCGGATTCTCCATATTGTTCTGGTTCTCGATAAAGTAAAACGGCCGCTTCGTCTTGCCGATATCATGATAGTAGGAGCCGACGCGGCACAGCAGGCCATCCGCACCTATCGCCTCTGCCGCAGCTTCCGACAGGTTGCCGACCATTACGCTGTGATGATACGTTCCCGGTGTTTCGGTAAGCAGCTTACGGAGCAGCGGATGATTCGGGTTGGACAGCTCGACCAGCTTCAGCGCCGATAAAATGCCGAAGGTAGCCTCGAAGAACGGCATCAGGCCGATCACCAGCACCGCTGTCAGCAGACCGCTGGCAAAAGCAAAACCCACCTCATATAAGGTCTGTGTATCATTCCATTCCCCGCCTCCCAGCAGTTTCAGCATAAATACTGTTACACAGCCGAACAAGGAGACCATAATTCCGCCTTTCAGCAGGGTGGAGCGCTGTCCGGCGCGGTGGGTTGCAAAAATGGCGACATACGAAACTACCAGCGCAAAGAAGCCGAAGGTAAAGTCAAAAACCGTATTCTGCTGCACATTCAGAATAATGCTTGAGAGCACACTGAACAAAATGGAGCAGAAATAAGCCAGGGTCATATCCAGCAGCATGGCAATCAGCATCGCCCCGATCGCGACCGGAGCCAGGAAGCCCACATAAGACCGGACATCGGTCTGCAGGAACGCGGCAAGCCGCATGGTGAAGATGGTTATGATAAAGACGAGCACCAGCATCAGCAGCTGGGAGTTATTATACTTAAAACCGGAGGTGCCTCCGGAATAGCGGATAAATACCATTAATCCTGCCGAGAGCATGATCGACAGCAGCAGCAGCCCGAATTGCGGCCAATAGTTGACTTCATTGCTGAGCAGTCCGTTTTCATCCAGCAGCGCGTATAAATCTGGCGTAATTGTCTCCCCTTTGGATACAAGCACATCCCCCTGCTCAATAAACACATCCGGCGTATTCTCCCGGGCCTGCACCTTTGCTTCCTTGGTGGCTTCCTCGTCAAAGAACTTATTCGGCATAATAACAAGCCGCACCAGCTCCTGCGTAACCTCACGCGCTGTGCGTTGGCTAAGCGAACTGACGCTGACCTGTTCTGCTACCTTGGCGCGCACCGTCTGGGCGTCAACGATTTGATCGTTCATCAGCTTAATCACAATTTCCCGGGCAACCTGCTTCATTTCGATGATGTCCTGGGAGGTCAGACGCGGGATTTTGATATAAGTCTCTTCCGGAATGGTATAAGCCTGCTCAGCGATGACCGACTGTATTTCATCCAGGAGTGTATCGGAATAAGTGCCTGAATTACGGCTTGAATTGATAAAATTCAGGATAAAGTCATTAGCCCGCTGGGGAATCACATCTTTGTAGATACCGACCTTATCGCTTTGTGAAATCAGATCATCCTGATTAAGGCTGTCAATCCGGTCCAGCAGCGAGGTGACCAGACTGTCGGCTCTGATCGGAATAATCTCATACTTGTTGGGTACACTCTCGGCAGCCGCCTCCTGGGCCTTCAGCTTAGCCTTATTATCAAGGATTTGCTTGGGGGCCGTAATTTCTTTGGCGCTGGTGGTATTCACTTTTATATCATAACGTTTGGGCAGCAGATCAGAAGAGAGACTGAAATAGAAGACAATCCCCAATAACAGGAAAAGAGCATAGCGCGTTGCCGCGCTATACTTCCATCCGGTATTGCTATATACAAATCCGCTTAATTTCGATGGTTGCTTTGAAGCCATGAGGACAGTCCCCTTTGTTAGTCGAGGTTTTCGGCAGAGCGGTCATAGGCTACGATAATTTTCTGCACCAGGGAGTGCCTTACTACATCCTGTTCTGCAAAATAAACAAAACCCAATTCCTCAATGCCGGATAAAATCGCCTTAGCTTCGATTAATCCCGATTTCTTGCCGCGCGGCAGGTCAATCTGGGTGACGTCTCCAGTGATCACCATCTTCGAGCCGAACCCAAGCCGGGTCAAAAACATTTTCATTTGCTCGGGGGTTGTATTCTGGGCTTCATCCAGGATGATAAACGAATCATCAAGCGTACGTCCCCGCATATAGGCAAGCGGTGCAATTTCAATTAATCCCCGCTCTAGTGCCTTGGCCACCTGATCTGGTCCCATAACGTCATACAAGGCGTCGTAAAGCGGACGAAGATACGGGTCTACCTTCTCCTGCAAATCGCCAGGAAGAAAGCCCAGACTCTCCCCTGCCTCAACGGCCGGGCGGGTAAGCACAATACGCTTCACAGAACCCTCTTTGAGGGCTGTAACGGCAAGTACAACGGCAAGGTAGGTCTTGCCTGTTCCTGCCGGACCGATACCAAAGACGATATCGCGTTTCTTAATGGTAGTAACATAGTGCTTCTGGCCAATGGTTTTGACACGGATCGGCTTGCCGCGGAAAGTGGTTGTGATTTCACCCTTGAACAGGTCAAGCAGCTGATCGGCGCGAAAATCCTTAGCCAGCTCTACCGCATATTGAATGTCCCGTTCACTGAGTATGTAACCGCTGCGAACCAGGGACAGCAGAACGCCAAATAATTGCCCCAGCATGTCCACTTCGCGCTCCGCCCCGCGTATCGTAACCTCCGCCTCACGCGAGTCAATGACCGCCGGAATTTCACTTTCGATTATTTTAAGGAATCCATCCTGCGGGCCGAACAGGGATTGCGCTTCTCCCGCATTTTGCAAAGATATACGAATGCTTGCAGTCTGTTCTGACAAGTAGCCTCATTCTCCTCAGTTGTTTACTATCGGAAGTTCTTCCGCAATTTTCTCTTCCACTTCAAACAGCACTTTTATATAAACTTTACCATTGTCTTTCTTCTCATGCAAAATTTTTTGACTTTTTATGGTGCTGTCAGCGCCGTAACGGGCCAAAATATCATTTTTTGCCCGTGCAATCCCGTCTGCCCTGGCCTCTTCGGCCGTTTTTTCCGAAGACGTGTATTGGATCTGCAGCTCCTTCTCCGTCATCACCCCGAGCGGCAGCCGCAGGGACCGCCAGGTGAGCATATTATTCTCTGTAAGCGTGCGTGATTTATCAAAACCGGATTTCCCGTAGCCCCACAACTGGACCGCCCATTTACCCAGCACTAGGTAAGTGCGGTCTTTCCGTTCCCCGGTATAGGAGCTGCTTGTCGTTTTCAGGGGAACCTCGATATTGTATTCATGCCAGACAAGGCCCTTTACCTCTCCTTTAGCCACTACATACTCTATATTCTCCTCATCACCCAAAGCTCCGGAGATCAATATCTGCCCTTTTTTGACCCGGGAATGGATGCCCACCACCGGTCTGCCCTGCTCGGCATAAATTCCGGTAACCACAGCATCAGTTCTGCTGACCAAATGGCGCTGGCTTAACAGAGGCTTATTCTCCGGCCGGTCAGCCTCGACTACCTGAATCGTAATGCTCGTCCCCGTCCGCTCCACACCGACCCATGAAATACCCGGGACACGGGAAGCCAGCTTTTTGGAGAGCTTGTCCGGATCTTCCATACGCCAAATCCACTGGTACGGATATACGCCCTCCTGGCGGGCAGCAGCTAATATGTCATCGGAGGCAATCAGCTTATTTCCTTCAACCCGGATGGTCCAGACCATCGAACAAAACAGCAGAAGTGTAACCCCAAACAGGAGTATACCTGCGGCAAAAAGCTTGCGTCTCCACAGCCGTGCCGCCCTGAAGGGAAGTCCGTTCCTGGCGGTGACATGCATGCGGCAGCCTGTCTTTTTCAGGAGCGGCCGGAGAGCAAAAAAGTCATTCAGCAAGAGATTCAGGGAAGCGCCGTCTCCGGCAGGCTTCACCTCCCAGATGACGATGCCGGCTTCGGCTACGGCATTGATAAACTTTTCCACCTGCGGTCCCGTCACATGCAGTGTAACGAACCCCCGCAATGTTGACAGAGGCGGCTCTTTCATGGTTTCTCCTCGCTTCCCTTATATCTGATTTCACCGATAATGCCTTCAACAGCCAGCTCCTGGCCGAGTATGTTCCGGATCATAAGCCCCTCCCCGGAAATTTCCAGTGAACCATTCACTAACGCGATCGTAAGCTGTCCAGAGGAAAAGTTCAGCACACCGCGGTGATTCTCAATGTATAGCTCCTTATTGCCGATCAGGGTGATCCGGGGCAACTCCTGCAGCACATCCTGCGGAAGATCCAGTACCCCGTTTGTCCATCCCCGCAGCCTGCGGCCGATACGGGTCATATGTAGACTTCTCCCCCTTCCTGCCTTCTGTACACCATATGCGGAGATACCGTTTTTTATGAGCAGAAGTCACATGGGAAGCGAGATTCGTGGGGCCTTCGGAGCCCGGAAAAATCGAGTAGGAGGGGGCGGCTAACCCCCGTCCTCTCACACCACCGTACATGCGGGTCCGCATACGGCGGTTCCAAAAGGTTAACAAAGCTCCAAGTAACGTGAAAGCAAACTTTTCAGCCCTTTCCCTTCCCAGTAGGAAGTGGGAAGGGCATTATTTGTGTTCCGGGACATTTCCCATGCGCCTCGCCGTGAGTTTGCCATTGTGAAACAGGCCCACTCGGGCACCCCAAGCGCCCGGAGTTCGCGGATTCGTGTGCGCACTCGTTTCCATTGTTTCCACAGGCACATTCGCAGCCTCCTCCGAATCCATTGGTCCAGCGTTTGGAGGTGTTTCTTCGCCGACGCCAGATGGAAATAGCCAAGCCACCCCATCACATACCGGTTCACTTGGCGAATTCGCTCTTCCATGGAAATGGACCACGTTCGATTCGTTAGTTCACGGATTCTTTCCTTGAATCGCGAGATTGTTTTCGGAGCTAATCGAATCGTTGCCTGCTTCTGACTCAGGAAACTGAAACCTAAGAACTTTCGGTGCCACGGTCTTGCTACCGCACTTTTATCCCGGTTCACTTTCAGTTTCAGCTTTCCTTCTACAAATCGGCTAACCGATTCCATGACCCGTTCGCCCGCTCGTTTACTCGCCACAAAGATATTACAGTCGTCCGCATAGCGTACAAAACGCAGCCCGCGTCCGGCCAATTCCTTATCCAGATCGTCCAGTAGAATGTTTGCCAAAAGCGGACTGAGCGGACCGCCTTGGGGCGTTCCTTCCCGGCTACGTTCCAGCTTTCCGTTCACCATAACTCCGGCGTTCAGATACGCACGAATCAGGATCAGTACTCTTTTGTCTATCACTTTCCGCGCCACTCTTGCCATCAGCATGTCGTGGTTTATCCGGTCAAAGAATTTCTCCAGATCGAGGTCTATGACCCACCGGAGGCCACTTTGGATATATCTTTGCGCTTGTTTCACGGCGTCATGTGCACTTTTCCCCGGTCGAAAGCCATAGCTATACCAGGAGAACTCTGCGTCAAAGATCGGGTTCATGACTTGTAGAAGCGCCTGCTGGAGAAAACGGTCCATAACGGTTGGGATGCCTAGTAGCCTTACACCGCCTCCGGGTTTGGGGATTTCCACCCGTTTGACTGACGCAGGTCTGTAAGCCCCCGCTAGAAGTTCGGCTTTCACCGATTCCCAATGTGTTTTCAAATAAGCTTGTAGATTCGCTACCGTTACATTGTCCACACCGGGCGCTCCTCCGTTTTGTACCACTCGTTTATACGCGAGCCGAAGGTTGTCTCCTTCGAGCATTCGCTCCAGCAAGTTGCTCTCTGCTTCGCGAGAGGAAGGGGCGATTTGTGCCGACGAAGAACTCGGCGCTCCGGCATACCCTGGCGGCTTCACCGCTTCTCTTTGCCGTAAGCTCTCTTGCGAGATATTCTGCTGTCTTTGCACTTCATGCGAACGCATCGGTTTCCTCTCTCCTTTCGGTTCAGCCCTTCCGTAAACGCTGCAGCAGTTTACGTACTATGGCCTCTGCTGACTCCTGCCGGTTCAGCGCAGCCTCTCGGCTACGGTTACAAGTTTTTTTTTTTTTCCTTGCCCCTCCGGCAGGCCTCCCCAGATAAGAACGTCATCTTTCCGCCCGCACCTGCCCAAGTTTACGGCTGCAGCCCTTGGCAGCTTTGGATTTTGTCATGTATGGGTGACTCATCCGGCTGCAACCGCCTCAAATTGGATTCGTGTACCTCAGGTCGTGCTTTTGCCTCCGGCTTCCTTCAGATTCCGCCTCACGGTGGACACCCTTGCCCTTGGCTAACGGTAGGCGCTTGCCAGCCCCCGCTCGGGACTTTCACCCTAGAGATGACGCCCATGCTGGGCGTACCACAAAAAAGCCTTCGGGACCTTTAAAGGCCCCGGAGGCTTTACCAAAATCTTTATCTGCGGGTAGAATGCGGCCGCCGGGAACGCGGGGGGCTGAGAATTTCCGACCAGACCAGCCCATTCTGCAGGGCTTGACGGTTGGTTGCCAGACTGCTCCGGAGAGGGGCTGACGATGTGCCGTTCTGCTCACGGGCCGCCTCAGCGCCTCCTAAGCCCTCTTCCTTCACCTGACCAGCCATACCGTCAAATGAGGCCTGCAGCCGCTCCAGCTCGCGCTGCATACGCTCTGTACGCGCCTGTACGCTGTCTTCTCTATCTTCGGACTGCTCCAGAGACATTCCTTCGCCTGTCTCATAATCGGGTGTGGGAATCTGCGGAGATTCTCTCCATGCCGGAGAGAGCTCATGGTCATGCTCCTCATAAGACGCCGTTGACCGTCCAGGGTACGAGGAGGAACCTCCAGGCGCCGGGAACCCGCTGCCCGAGGCTGGCGGACGCACGACCTCCCGGTCAGGCTCAGGCTGCCGTGCCCGGCGAAGCGGAGCATCTCCGCCTCCTCCAAAGGCAGGCATGCCGCCACGCGCGTTAGGCTTTTTCTTATTCTTAGCCGCTTTATTCACATTGGAAACGATCGCGATAAGGATAATCGCGGCGATATAAATCAAACTGCCCATGGGAACTCACATCCCCTTATTTATTGGTCGGACGGTTCGAATCGTCCCCATCATTGAATTTACCGAGCGAGCCGCGCATCTGCGTGTCGGCCTCGATATTCTTGAGATTCATGTAATCCATAACGCCAAGCTGTCCGCCACGCAGCGCTTCCGCCATAGCCAGCGGTACCTGGGATTCGGCTTCTACGACCAGCGCCTTCATCTCAACGACCCGGGCCTTCATTTCCTGTTCATGGGCCACCGCCATTGCTCTGCGTTCTTCCGCCTTAGCCTGTGCAATACGTTTGTCTGCTTCTGCCTGCTCCGTCTGCAGATAAGCACCGATATTCTTGCCGACATCGACATCCGCAATATCGATCGAGAGAATCTCAAATGCGGTACCGGAGTCGAGGCCTTTCGACAGAACGGTCCGTGAAATCGAATCCGGGTTCTCCAGCACGTCCTTATGAGAATTACTTGAACCTACCGTAGTGACAATCCCTTCACCGACACGTGCAATAATTGTTTCCTCACCCGCACCGCCGACCAGACGGTCGATATTAGCCCGGACTGTTACACGTGCTTTAACCTTCACTTCGATCCCGTTCTTGGCAACCGCAGCGACAATCGGCGTCTCAATGACACGCGGATTAACACTCATTTGTACAGCCAGGAGCACGTCACGTCCCGCCAGATCAATCGCAGCAGCCCGCGTGAACTCCAGCGGAATATCGGCCCGCTGGGCGGCGATAAGCGCATTAACAACCCGGTCAACGTTACCGCCGGCCAGGTAATGGCTCTCCAGCTGATTGATATTAAGGCCTAATCCGGCCTTCGTTGCCTTAATCAGAGGATTGACAATCCGGCTCGGAGTTACCCGGCGCAGCCTCATCGCCACCAGTGTAATAATACTGATTCTTACACCGGATGCCCATGCCGAAATCCACAGCATAACCGGGAAGAAGCTGAAGAACACACTCAAAACAATGATCACGACAACCGCGATCAGCAAAATAGGAATCAAAGACGCTTCACCCATACTCTTTCTCAACCTCCGCTACTTTTTTAAAATCCACTTCTGCTTTTCAAAGACTCAGCTTATTCCGCCGATTCCTTTACCACCACGCGCCCGCCCTCTACTTTGATGACCGAAATGGGCCTGCCCGAATTGATAAAGCTGCCTTCAGTAACCACATCTACACGTTCTCCGCCGACCATGGCAGTT
The DNA here is from genome assembly GCF_017086365.1 of Paenibacillus tianjinensis. Lineage (NCBI taxonomy): Bacteria > Bacillati > Bacillota > Bacilli > Caryophanales > Paenibacillaceae > Paenibacillus > Paenibacillus tianjinensis. Next base: position 4,728,297 of record NZ_CP070969.1, read on the forward strand.
CCTGCCGGACGAAGCGGAGTGATACTCACGCCTGCTGCTCCAAGAAGGTTCAGCTTTTCCAGTACAGGCACAAATCCCTCTTCCTTGGTCAGACTGTCCCGTAGAATAAATCGGTTCCAGATTCTCCGCTCCTTAAAGATTACTGCGACAATCACAATTACCACCGCTGCCGCCGCAAAGGCAATCCCAAGGTTGAGCAGGGCATGAGTATAGCTGAAGGCTGCCCGCACTACGCCTGCCACAAGGCAGACTGAACCGAGCAGACCCAGTATCCCAAAGCTAGGGACAAACAGCTCCAGAACGAGCATTACAAGCCCCAGAATGAACAGCAGCCAGGTCTCGGCCCCTGCGAAGCCGGCAACATAGTTGCCGAAGAAATAAAGGGCAAAGGCCAGCGTTCCGATAATCCCCGGAGCACCAAATCCCGGTATCAGCATTTCAATGACAATTCCGGCAATCCCGATAAAGAGCAGGATGGTCATCACAACCGGATTGGTGAGAAACTGCGACATTTTCTCCGCACCGGTATGCTTTACATAAAAAATATCTTCCGTAGAATACCCAAGCCAGCTCACAGCATCCTCCGGTGTACCCGCCAAATGTTCAGCATATCCGGCTTTCAGCGCTTCATCACTGGTCAAAGCAATGATCTGCCCTGCGGTTTTGTTCACGCCAAGCTCAGGTTTGTTCACCACCAGATTAACATCCATCATCCCTGCGGCAATGTCGGGATCACGGCCGTTCAGCGCGGCTGCTCCTACCATTTTGGATTTCCAGTAGGAGACCATTTTGGCATCATCCACGTGGTTTCCGTTCCTATCAACCAGCGATGCCGCTCCGATCATGCTTCCGGGCTTCATGATAATGGTATCCGCATTCAGCGCTATGTAACTGCCCGCAGATGCGGCGTCGCCCTTAATGTAAGCAGCCGTTGGAATATCGCTGTCTCTGACCAGCGTACCTATTTGCTCGGCAGAGTCAACAAGTCCCCCCGGTGTATCAATCTCCAGCACAATCAGAACAGCCCCGTAGCTTGCCGCCTCGCCAAAACCACGCTCCAGAAAGCTCTGCAGTCCGCGTTCAATCTCCTGGTCTACCGGAATAATAAACACAGGTCCGCTCTTAGTTTCTTGGGCTCCTGAATCTGCTGCACCTGCCGGGGCTGCCGCTCCGTTAGCTCCAGTCAGAACCGGCATACCCAGCATCAGCAGCAGAACTGCGACAGTAAAGGATAGTAACATTTTTCGAAATCTGCTCATGTTTTAACCTCCCTTCTTTCTTCATGATAACCCAGATCATACTCCCTAGTACGCCATTCCGGGAAATCCGTTTCAAACACACTCAAGTTCCATTAGTCACCTGCGAAAATGCAAAAAAAGGACAAGTTAAGCTGCTGCTTATACCTGTCCCTTAATTACGAAAAACACCCCTTATAAAAGGGGTGCTAGCGTTATATTATTGCAGAAATTGCAGAACCGCCTGGTTCACAAGTTTACCATCGGCGCGACCTTTGACTTTAGGCATCAGCGCGCTCATGACCTTACCCATATCACTTTTCGAAGAAGCACCGGTTTCCTGGATGGTCTGCTGTACAATTACTTTAATTTCTTCTTCGGAAAGCTGCGTAGGAAGATACTTAATGATAATCTCGATTTCTGCCTTCGTACTCGCGGCAAGCTCGTCGCGACCCGCTGATTCAAATTCTTGGAGGGCATCTTTGCGCTGTTTGATTTCACGACTAAGGATATCAAGCACTTCGTTGTCGTCTAATGTTCTCTTCAAATCTATTTCAAGATACTTTATCGTAGAACGAACCATTCGAATGGTGGAGAGTGTGAACTTGTCCTTACTCTTCATCGCTTGCTTCATATCTTCGTTCAATCGTTCGCTAAGATTCATGACTCGGTAATCCTCCTAAAACTTTCTCTTACGAGCAGCCTCAGACTTCTTCTTGCGCTTTACGCTTGGCTTCTCATAATGCTTGCGTTTCTTCACCTCAGCCAAGACACCATCTTTAGCGATGGAACGTTTAAAGCGACGAAGTGCAGCATCAATTGTCTCGTTTTTACGAACTTTCGTTTCAGACACCAGTTTTCCCTCCCTCCGACCAGACCGTCCAAGAGCATAACACGGTTCATCAAATTTCATTATAGGTCAAACCGAAATAAGGTGTCAACCTTCGTGTTATTCTTTTTTCTGGCTGGTTATCTAATTTTGAAAAATCCGCTAAGCATGTGAAGCAGAAGTGCCGACAAGGGCGCCCAGTTTGGCACCGCCCAGCAGGTGATAATGAAGGTGAGGCACGGCTTGTCCGCTATCCGGTCCGCAGTTGTTGATCAGCCGGTAGCCGGTTTCCGCAATGCCTAGCTCTATGGCAATCTGCTGTGCCACAGCATGAATCTCGCCGATCAGCGGCAAATCCTCCGGCGTGACATCATTCATCGAGGCGATGAATTTCTTCGGGATAATGAGCACATGCACTGGCGCAGCAGGCTCAATGTCATAGAACGCCAGAATCCGCTCGTTCTCGAAAACCTTTTTGGAAGGGATTGTGCCCTCTATAATTTTGCTAAAGACGGTTTCCATACAACGCTTCCTCCTAAAAGTTTTGTGGAGCATGTCTGCCTGAATTCTCTTCGCAACAAAACTCGCTTCGTAAGCTGACACTTTGTTTTGTGGAGCGCCTGCTTCGGTCTTACAGCCCGGCTGTCTTCGCCACAATAAATTTATGTCTCTAATCATACAGGATTATAAAAGAATACGAAAGCGGAAGAAGCAGAATACAGCTCTTTTGGATGATAGATATTTATATTACCGTACGGCCGGGGAGTTGGAGGGCTGCGAAACATCACATAGGGATCTCACAGCCAAGGAAAGAGCATGAAACTATGTTTAACACAATGGCTGTGATATAAACAGCGATGATTACGCTAAAAAACAGTAATTACAAGTACGGGCTTAGCCAAGTTGCGGAACAGCCCTGTTATTACTAGCGAAAACTGTATCAGTAACAGAAAACAAGGATGTCAGTGCGATCTAAATGTCTTTTATTGATAAACCGGCTTTTCAAAGTAATCTGTGTAAATAACTAAGGAATCACTTCCTTGGAGGCAATGGCACTCTATTTAAGTGCACCCTGTATTCTGCAAAGAGATTCGAAAATCCATAAAAAGGCCGGTTGTACGCGGTTCGTCCCCTGCCTGGAGCACCAAAAAATCCAAAAAAAAAGAAACACCCTTATCAGCTTAAAAAGCTGATTCGGCGGCGGACGTATGAAAAGGAGATCTTCCCGGTCATACGTCCGCCGAGGTGTTTCAAAAATGATGTCGGCTTAGCTGTATTATAACAGGGGTTTGAAGGTGTCTCTGTGATTGACATCACATCAAACCCCAAGTCTCACATTTTTTCCAAGAGAATGTGCGAACCCCCGCCGCCCTGCTCAGCAGGAACAACAATCAGCTTGCGCGGCAGCCGTGCCCGAAGCTCGGGAACATGGCTGATGATACCGACGGCCAGCTGATCATTATGCAATCTCTCCAGAGAAGTAATGACGGTATCCAGCAGCTCCGGATCAAGTGTGCCGAAGCCTTCATCCAGGAAGAAGAATTGCAGCGGATACTGCCCCCGCAGCTGGATCTGTGCCGATAAAGCAAGCGCCAGCGAGAGTGAGGTCAGGAACGTCTCGCCGCCGGACAACGTGGAAACCGGACGTCTCACGCCTCCGTTCCCGTCATCCCGGATGACAAAGCCGCCTCCCGAATCGACCTCCAGCGCATACCGCTGCTTGCTCAGGAAACGCAGCCGCTGTGACGCGGCTTGGCATACCTGCATCAGCTGCTCCTCGGCGATATATTCAACGAAGGCATTACCGCGCAGCACGGCCTGCAGCTTGGACAAGCGGTCCTGAAGCGCGGCATGTTCCACCCGCTGGCCTTCCAGCTCCATCCAGCGAACATGACGGTGCTGCAAATCTTCCAGATCGCGCTCGGCGCGCGCCCGGTGCTGCAGCGACTCCTCATCCTCCTCTTTGCACCGCTGAAGGGCGGTCTGACTCTCCAGCCATTCCTCACTGCTGAGCACTGCACCCTGCAGTTTGTCTTCAATGCTGCGCAGCTGCAGGTTCACCTCGGCCTCAGCCTCGCGATGACTCCGCACATGTGCAGCGGCGGCACTCCGTTCTTCCGGCGGCAAAGCTGCCGCTTCCACCTCGGAGGCCGAGGCAAACGGAGAAGACTGCAGGCTCTCCTCCCAGCGGAATGCAGCCTCGGTGTAGTGCTCGTGAGCTGAATCTGCCGCCTGCCGGGCAATGGCAGCTTCCTTCAGCTCATGCTGTGCCTTCTCCGCAGCCTGGCGGTGACTCTGTCTGGTGTGCTCCAGCGCAGACTGCAGCTTCTGCAGCTTCTGCTCACATTCCGCAAGCAAACCAGCCGCAGGACGGCCGCCTGTCCACTGGAACAGGCGCTGCTCTTTCTCGCGCTCCAGGACTTCTTTGCCTTCAAGCTGTGCGTGTAAATGCGTCAGCTCCTTGTCCAGACCAGCGATTTCTTCCTGAAGTCCCTGCACAGCCGAGCTCTTCTCCTCCAGGAATTTCACGCTGATCTCCAGCCGTCCTCTGATCTCTTCGGACTGCTCATCCTTGGCCAGCATCGCGCGGTAGGCATCCTCTGCTTCATTCAGTGCCATCTCGGGGAACAGCGTGGTCCATTCCTGACGCAAGACACCTAACTGGACATTCAGCTCCTCCGCCCTGGCTGCCAGCCCCTGTACCCATGCAGATTCAGCCTGCACAGCTGCGGCCTCCTTATGGCATAGCTGCTGCTGCTCCTGCAGGACCCGCTGCCACTCCAGCGCACCGCTGCGCAGCCCGCCTGAACGGGCTTTGCCTGCAGTCAGCCTAGACTCCAGCTCATCCATCAGATTCTCATCCGGAACCTCCGCAAGGGATTGTGCAGACCCGGCACCCGCAGCTCCCTTCTGCTCCAGAGCCACAGCCGCCGGAGATTCCGCCGGACTGCCTTGCATACCTTCGCCGTAGACCTGCTCCAGCCATGCCGCGTCCTGCTCCAGCAGGCTGTGAAACAGGTGGCGCGTCTCCAGCGCCCGTCTTGCCAGCAGGCGGACTTGCTGGAGCCTGCCTTCCAGCTCTTCCCGTTCGCCGTCGTCCTGGGAGGACGCAGGCGAAGGATGATGGGGGCTGCCGCAGACCGGGCAAGGCAGGCCAGCCTGGAGCTCACCGGCAAGCGCAAGCGAGAGCCGGTGAAGCTCCTGGTCTTTCAGCGCGGCTTCCAGCGCGCCGCCGTGCTGCTCCAGGCGCACGGCGGCCTCTCCTGCGGCGGCTTCCGCAGCCCGCAGGTCCTCCAGGTGCAGCGCGGCCGCGGCGACCAGCCCGCCGCGCTGCGCTGCCAGCTCCTGCCGCCGGGACTCGGCGGCGGCAGCACGCGCTTCGGCCGCCGCGAGCACCGCCGCGCGGCCCTGGCGCTCACGCTCCGCCGAGTCCCACTGGGTCTCGGCAGAGCGAAGCCCCTGCAGTCTCTGCATCGCTTCCTGCAGAGACTGCCGCTCCTGGGAGCGGACGGCAAGCGGCTGCAGACTCTGCTGCAGCTCCTGCTGCTTCTTTTGGCCGCGGGCCAAAAGCTCCCGCTCCCGGGCCATGCGCTCCTGCGAGGCGGCCAGCCCGCCGGAGGCCATATCACGGCGCGCCAGCACCTCGGCGCGCTCCCGCCGCAGCCCGCTGAGCTCGGCTTCGAGCTCGAGCGCACGGCGGTAGGTGCCCTCCCCCTGCCGGAGGGCCGGCTCCTCCGCCAGCAGCGCAGCCTGCGCCGCAGCTTCGGCCGCGGCAAGCCCCGCCGCTTCCCGCTCCGCGGAAGCGGCTAGCAGCTCCTGGCCCTCCGCCCGGGCCAGCCGGCTCTTCCAGGCGGCCTCTGCGCTGCGCCAGGCATTCAGCGCAGGCAGCCGCTGCTCGGCTTCTTCAGCCTTGCCGAGCTTCTGCTCCAGGAGGACGATACTCTCCTCCTGGGCCAGCAGTGCCTGCCGCTGCGCTTCGCGGCGGGAACGCTCCTCCTGCAGCTCGCGGATCTTCGCGAAGCGCTCGGAGCGCTGCTGGGCAGCCTCCAGCAGCTTACGGCATTCCGCCGCGCGCCGGACCGCTTCCTGCAGCCGTACTGCCGCTGCCTCGACATCCGCTTTACCGGCGCTGCCCAGCCCCTGCTGCTCCGCCTCCAGTGCTCGCAGCGCCGCCTCATTGTCCTTGACCCTGCGGCTGAGCTTAAGAGCCAGCTGATCCCCGTATTGCTCCAGATGAAAGAGCCGCTGGAGCATCTGTCTGCGGTCCACACCCCGCAGCGACAGGAATTCAGCAAATTTACCCTGCGGCAGCACTACCGCCCGGGTAAAGTCATCCATTTTGAGTCCGATATGCTCCTCTACACAACGGGTAACGTCAGCCAGCTTGTCAGCCATGACATGGTCGCCGTCCTCAGTGACCTGAATAAAGCGGCTAATGGTATTGCTGACCGACTGTTCTCCGGTCCGCTTGAACTTCCGCTCCACCCGATAGCGGATGGGACCTGCCGAGGAAGTAAGTTCAAAGGTGAATGCTACGCTGAGCTGGTCTTCGGAATGATTCATAATGCCTTGCGTACCGTTGACGGCGCGTTCCACCTTGCCGTACATCGCCAGCGTAATGGCATCCAGCAGACTGGACTTGCCGCTGCCCGTCGGGCCGAAGATTCCGAACAGCCCAGTTTCGGTCAGGCTGGCAAAATCAATCTCCTGCTGTTCCCTGTAACTCTGAAGCCCCGAGAGCTTCAATAGAATCGGCTTCAAGCTAGTTCACCTCTCCTTCCTCCGGCTGCCGCCGGTCCTCTTCTTCCGCCAGTTCCAGGAAGAGCTTGATCAGGCTCTCCTCCGGCTCCGCTCCCCCGGTCTGCCGCTGATAGAATTTGCGGAACAGCTCTTGCACGGGCATGCGTGAGCGGGAGATCTCCTCCAGCTCAAGCTCCATCTGCGGATAAACCGGACGGATATGGATAATCCCTTCCCGCGATTTGCGCAGCCGCTGAATATCATTCATGGACATCGCTTCCGTCAGGCGCAGCTCCAGATCTATAAAGGCTGAAGCGTCCCGGCCTTCATCCAGCCAGCGGTAAACCTCCTCCAGCCCTCCCGAGGATCTCCAGTTCACCAGCGGCCGGCCGCAGCGGAGATAGATTTCCTCGAAGACCGGCTCTCCTCCGGGAACAACATCTATCAAAGTTACCGACTTCGCCTGGCCTGCTTCGGAGAAGCTGTACGCAAGCGGCGATCCGCTGTAGCGGATCATCCCGTTACCTTTTACCCGCTGGGCCCGGTGTAAATGTCCAAGCGCCGTATACTGTGCCCCGCAGGACAAAGCAGACGGATCTACGGTATACGCTCCGCCAACCTGGATCGGACGCTCTGAATCGCTCTCCACACCGCCAAGCACATAAATATGACTCATCGCCAGATTCACAGTCTGCGGTGTGAACTCCCGGCCCAGCAGCTTCATCAGCTTGCCTACCCGCGCGCTGTACGCGAGCCGGAGCTCCTCCTCACCGCTCTCCCCGGCAAGCAGCTCGCCAAGCCGGGCTTCTGAGGGATAAGGGAGCGCAGCGATTTTGGCGGTTTCGCCTGTCCGTACTGCATGCACCGTTACCGGCTGCGAAGTAGGCATACCGACCAGGGTAATGCCCTGTCTGAGCACGAGCGGGGAGACAGAAGCTACACGTTCCGGCTGGTCATGATTGCCGGAGATGACGACCAGCGGCCTGCCGCCTGCCGTCAGTCTTGCAGCAGCATCATAGAACAGCTGCTCCGCCGCCGCCGGAGGATTCACCGAATCATAGACATCTCCCGCCATCAGAATAAGATCCGCCTGCGCAGAGTCGGCAATCTCCACCAGCTCATCAATGAACTGCTCCTGCTCCTTCTGCCGGCTCCGTCCTTCCAGCGTTCGGCCCAAGTGCCAGTCTCCTGTATGCAATATGCGCATTTCCGCCCTCTTTTCCCCGCCCATCATGCGGCATTCATAGATTCATAGATTTCGTCCCTAAATGTGAAAACTAGCAATGATGCTCTATAACAAAATAAATAGAGATCATTGCTTAAAACAAATAAATATCGGTTATGAGACTGCACTTTGTGTAACGCCCGCAGCCGGCAGAACCCCAAACGGGATTCGGCTAAGTGCGGGCAGCTGCTCAACCAGCTGGAGCAGTGATTCTATTTCCACGTTCAAATGAACAAGACTTATAGTTTCACGGCATGGCCGCCGTCGAAAAAGTACAGCCAAATCTCGCTGACCGGCTCGCCTACTATATCATACAGCGCTTTGCTGTACAGCTCGAGCTGGAACCGGTATTTCTCTTTCAGCGCCTCCACTCCGCCTTGGTGCTCCAGCACGGCATCTGTCTTGTAATCCAGCAGAATCAGCCGCCCCTCCTCACGGAACAGGCAGTCAATAACACCCTGGATCAGTACAGTTTCGCCAAGGGCACCGCCGTTTGCGGCTGTTAGCCCTTCCGTCTCACCGTAATACTCAAGTCCCTTATACGCTTCACCAGCCGGAACCATATAACTGAATGGCTGCTCTCTGCACTTCCATTCGGCGTGAAGCAATCTGTGTCCCAGCTCACTGGCATAAAAAGCCTCTACTTCGCCGAGGTCTACCGCCTCCGCCTGCTCTTCGCTGAGGATAGCCACCCGGGTTAGCTCAGCCAGTGAGGCCACCAGAACTGTACGATCGACAGGGCCGTCCAGCGGGATATGCTGCATTACCGTATGATAGGCTGTTCCGCGTTCCGTACTGGACAAACCCCGCTTCTCCATGAACTTGGGGCGCCGCAGATGGAGGCTCTCCGCCCGGGCCGCATTGCCCTGCCGTTTATGTCCTTTGACGGCTCTGACAGGTACCCCGTCCTCCAGCAAGTCATAGGAAGGCTGTTCCTGCAGCGACAGCATTGCCTTCAGCTCCGTTACCGAGGTTTTGGCCGGAATGGCGGAAGCCGCAGCCAGCGGATACTGCCATTCCAGCCGGGCGGCAATCTCCGGAGCGGCTGCTGTTCCGTAGGCAGACACGGGTTTACCCTTGCGCAGGGCTTCGAGCACCAGCCGCTTCTCCTCGTTCTTCGCCGTGTCATCTTCACCGGCCAGAATAGCGCCTGAACTCAGTCCGGCAGCATCCTGCACCGAGATGCTCCAATTGGAGCTGTCGCCATGCAGCACAGTAGATCCGGTGCCTTCACCCCCGGCCAGCTTACGCAACATGGCCGCGCCGGGATGCCGGATCAGCGCAGGTCCTACCCAATCCAGGTAGCTGCGTCCCCTGGCCAGCAGATGATCAGGCAGCAGCAGCTCCTCGCGGTTCTGCGTACTGGTCCAAGCAGACACGGCACGCGGCACATCTCTTAGCGTGCCTACGAGAATCATTTTATCCCGCGGCCGGGTTAAGCCCACATACAGCACCCGCATCTCCTCGGCCAGCTGTTCCAGCCGTGACCGGCGGTTGATGGCTAAGTAAGGGAGAGTCGGATAACTGACTCTAGTCTCCCGTTCCACAAAACGCGGTCCGAAACCAAGCTCCTTATGCATGAGGAACGGGGAATACAGGTCCTGGCGGTTGAAGGGCTTAGCCATTCCGGCCAAAAAGACTACCGGGAATTCCAACCCCTTGGATTTGTGTATTGTCATAATCCTTACTCCGCCCGCCTCTTCACCGCTTCCTCCGGCAACCCCGAGGTCGCCCCCGTTCTCTCTCAGCCGGTTAATAAAGACAAGAAAACGGAACAGTCCGCGTGCCGAGGTGTCGTTCTCGAATTGTACTGCCCGGTCATACAGTGCTTTGAGGTTGTTCTGGCGCTGGAATCCGCCCGGCAGTCCGCCGACCCATTCCAGATATCCGCTCTCCCCGTAAATCCGCCAGATTAATGTACTGAGGCTGCCCTGCCGCGCCGCATTCCTCCAGCTGTCCAGCTGTTCGAGGAAATGCAGCAGCTTCTCCCGCAGACGCAGCGGAATCTGTTCAGCCGCGTCGGCAAAAGGCTCCAGAGATACGGCAGTCTCTGCTTGAACCGTATCTCTCCCGAACCTATATTCAGCCGCCGCAGGATCCTCATCCCGCTCCAGTCCGGTAAAATAATCGTCTCCCCCGCTTCCCGACCGCCGCTCTCCGGCAGCTGCAAGGAGAGCATCAAAGAACGTACCATTACTGCACAGGCGCACAGTGGCCAACTCCTCCTCGCTTAAGCCGACTACAGGCGAGCGGAGCACTCCGGCCAGCGGAATATCCTGACTCGGGTTGTCGACGATCTGCAGCAGGGAGAGTGCAATTTCCACTTCTGTAGCCTGAAAATACCCTTTGTTCTGATCGCCAAAGGCCGGAATGCCTTCCAAGCGCAACTCTTCAATTATTAGAGGTGTCCAGATCCGGGCCGAGCGCAGCAAAATTACGATGTCACCATACACCACCGGACGCATTATGCGCAGCGATTTATCGTAAATCAGCAGGGGGGCGCTGCCGGTCATCCCGGTCATCTGGGATATACGCCGGGCAATCGCCCGCGCTTCCAGCTGCGCCGTCTCGCTCTCGGCCGCTTCATTCTCCTGCGCCGGGAGTTCCCCGTCTTCGCCGGCTTCCTCGGCCCGTCCGCCTGAAGCTCCCCGGTCGATGAGCAGCAGCTCCGGGGCAAAATAAGGATCCGGACCTTTCTCTTCCGCCCCGGGAAAGTTCGCACCGTATACCAGCTCTGCACGCTGGTCGTAGCTGATTTCTGCAATCGTCTTGTCCATTATCTGCCGGAAAATCATATTGACGGCATTCACAACTTCCATCCGGCTGCGGAAATTGCGCGCCAGGTCAATGACCATGCCGCCCGAACCGCTATTCTCACCAGTCCTATTCTCAGCATTCATATCGGCACCGTCATACTCCGGCTCACCGTACCCTGCTGCGTTCACGGAACGGAAGCTGTTATATTTGTCCAGAAACAGACCCGGCTCAGCCAGCCTGAACCGGTATATGCTCTGCTTCATATCGCCGACCATAAACCGGTTGCCCGGTGATTCCCGGGAGATCAGCCGCACAATTTCCTCCTGCACGCTGTTCGTATCCTGATATTCATCCAACAGCACTTCATCGAACTGGTCACGGTATTCCATTGCCGCATCCGAAGGCAAGGAACGGCCCGGCTGTGAGTCGGGATGGCGCAGGATTTGCAGGCAGTAATGCTCCAAATCACTGAAATCCACAAGCGCACGGCCAGCCTTCTCAGCGCGGTAGCGTTCCCCGAAGGCGATAACTGTCTCCGCCAGCTCCTGCATCAGCGGAGCCGCCTCATGCAGCTCTGCCAGATAAGAAGCAGCAGGACGGCCGAACAGCGAATTTTGCAGCTCCAGCAGGCTCTTTTTCACATTATCGCGCAGTTCTTTAACCGTCTCCTGCAATCCGGGATCGGTTGAATCCTTCTTGCAGGCCTTCAGCTTGCCGAAAGATATTTCCACAAAGATATCATAGAGCTCTCCCCAGGGCCGTGAGGCCACCGCCTCCTGCAGTCCGCGTACCATGGCAAGGTCTTCTGCCAGGCTGTCCGCATACGGCGCAGGGCCGCCCGGCTGCAGAGCGATGTCCCGCCCCTGTATCAGCTGGCTGGCCGCTCCATCCAGCGCCAGCTTAGCTTCGGCGAGAATGCTCTGCACCCATGCCGTGTGCCCCAGACTCTCCGTATCCGGGAGCGAAAAGTCAGCTGCGGTATCCCGCAGCCACTGCGACGGCCAGGGATGGCTGCGGGCAAAGTCATGCAGGCGCTGCACAAGAGAATGCACTGCATCGTCGCTGCGTTCCCCGCTGAACCAGTCAGCCAGCTTCACGAATACACTGTCTGTCCCGTCTTCGGAGATCTCCCCGTATTTCTCTTCCAGCAGTTCTTCCAGCAGTTCCTGCCGCATCATCTCCGCTTCATGCTCATTCAGAATCCGGAATCCGGGATCTATCGGTATGAGCTGGTAATAACGGCGGATGACTTCCAGACAGAAGGAGTGCAATGTTGTAATGGAAGCCCTGCCGAGCAGGGCAAGCTGACGGCGTAAATGATCCGTATCCTCATGTTCCTCCCCTGCTGCGCCTTCCGCCTCCTCCAGCTTCCGCTCCAGCGCTTCGCGGATCCGCTGGCGCATTTCCGAGGCCGCCGCTTTCGTGAAGGTGGCGACGAGCAGCCGGTCCACACTGAAGCCATTCTGGCTGTTACTGATTTTCCGGATAATCCGCTCTACCAGCACCGCAGTTTTACCTGAGCCTGCTGCCGCCGCTACCAGAATATCGTCGCCGCTGCCGGCTATAGCCCGCCACTGGTCATCGCTCCAGAAACTGCCCTCCGGCTTCTCTTCGATTGCGCTTCTAATTGTCACGGCTTCTCTCCTCCTTTGCGGGACAGCAGATCCCAAATCGCGTCTTTGCCGGGTTTGCCCAGATTGTTGTACCCGTTACCCTCTACAGCCTCATCAAACTGGCATACCGGGCGGAACGAGCAGAAGGTGCAGGCCGTTTCCTGTTGAATCCGGTACGGCTGGATCGCCACATCACCTTCTGTAATGCGTGTCCCGATCTCGGTAATATTGGTTCGTACCGCAGACAGCAAATGCCCCCACTGTTCAGGTGTAGCGACAGATGCGCTGCTATAGAAGGAGCCGTCACTTTTCAGCGCTACCGGCACGATTGAGGAATGTCCTTTATCCAGTGTTGTATCCATCAGGGAGACAACCTCGCGGTCAGCGGTCAGCAGCCCCTTCATTTTGAACCGCTTGAGCAGTTCTTGCTCCGCCTGTTCCCTGTTCAGCCCGTTCGGTGAAGAGAGCAGCGGATCATGCACATGGAAATACAGTGTTCCGGCCGGAAGCGCAGCTCTGCCCAGCCATTGCTCCGAATAGGTGAGCAGCACGTCGAGATAAGTAAGCATCTGCAGCGACAGCCCGTAGTAGACCTCATGCAGCTTCAGGTCCTTCTGGCTGGACTTATAGTCGATGACCCGCAGCAGTACCCCCTGCTCGCTCTCGGCTTTGTCTACACGGTCTATCCGGCCCACAACCTCCATGACACAGCCATTGGGCAGGGCTATTCTCAGCGGGGGAAGCTCTTTGCCCGGGCCAAAATCCAGCTCCAGCCCTGCCGGCTCAAAGCTGCCCCGGCGGGCATGCTCACCGAGGATAACCGAGGCCCGTCCGACAATGTTCTTCAGCTTGCGGGAAATGTACCCGTAACGCTTGGTGCTCATTAGAATCTCGCCCTGAAGCAGCGGGGACAGCTTGTCCACCGTAGCTCCGGCTTCGCGCCGGCATTCCTCTGCCGTCATACTGCCCCAGCCTCTGCCTTGCTCCTGCAGGCGTTTGGCCATATCACTCAGCGCCGCATGGAACAGCTGACCGATATCCGGCGCCTGGAGCTTATAGAGCTGGCGTTCCTTCAATCTCAGGCCGTAGGAAGCAAAATGCGAGAAGGAGCAGGCGACGAATTTCTCCATACGCGACACACTGCCCCGCAGTGTTGAACCCCCATATAACCTGAGGCTGGTATCCCGCCGCAGCGGAACCCCGCTGTTGCGGTAGAATAATGAACCGAGCAGCCGCTCCAAGGGCACTCTCCGCTGCTTGTCCCCGCTGATGTACCAGTTGTAGACATCCCACCATATTCCGGGAATCTCTACGCCCTGACGCCATTGCCGCAGCTGCATAATCAGCATGCGCAGCGTCTGATCCCGCTGCCCGATAAAACTCAGATGCAGAGTCTCACCCGCAGCTGCATCCTCCGGAGACACAGCCGGAGGGAAACCCGAGAGGGAACGCTCAGCCAGCGCTCCCGGGAACATGCTATGCAATTGGCGGATAATCTCGGACGGCAGCAGCACCTTGCCTTCTTCATCCGCTGCTGCATAGCTAATCCACAGCCTGGTGCTGGCCGTTGTGAGGGCATTATAAATAAGAAACCGTTCGTCGAGCAGCTTGCGGGAAGCCCCGGGAGCCAGCTCCATACCGCTGTTCTCCAGCTGCAGCCGCTCCCCCTCGGAGAGTATACCGTCCTCCTTGAACTGTGCAGGCACAACACCTTCATTAAAGCCAAGCAAAAAGGCATACTTCACGCCCGTAGTCCGGGTCCGGTCCATCGTTCCGACCAGCACCTGATCCAGCGCAGGCGGAACCAGTCCCATCCGGAGCTCGGCAAGTCCTGTCTCCAGCACTCCGGCGAACAAGTCAAACTCCAGCCGCTCACCGCCCATCATTTCGGCAATCTGATCGAGCAAATCAAGCACCGCATCCCATAGCTGGCTATGCTCACGGGCCAGTATTGGCTCCCCTTGCTCCAAAGCCGCTGCGCTTCGTTTCTCCAGCTTGTACGCTGCCTCCGATTCCTGGAGGAGCATATATACCGCTGTACACAGCTCCAGACCGCTGCGGCTTTTCTTGACCCGCTTCTCAAACGCAGACAGCGGCCCAGTAATGGCCTTACGGCAGGCCTCCATTCTCGCCAGCAGCACTTCATCCACGACCCTTGCGCCCTCCAGCGACAGGCTCGGAATCCCCCGCCATGATTTGCCGTCGGTCCAGCGGTAGCCCTGAATGCCGCAGGCTAGTACATAGTTCTCCAGCTGATCCATATCCTCACGGGTCAGACTGCCGTCAAGCGGAAGCAGCAGCTCAGTCTTCACACAGCGGAACACATCCTCATAACGCCAGCGGCGGCGCACCACATCAAGCGCGGAGCGGATAAACTCCACCAGCGGGTGATGCAGCTCATTGGCCTTCTGGTCAAGAAAGAAGGGCACTCCGTAATCTTCAAACAAAGGGGCAACCAGCGACTCGTAGTCGCCGATGTTCCGCATAAACACGGCCATCTCACCATATTTCGCCCCGTCCTCACGCGCCAGACGGAGCATCTCCCGGAGTGCGCTCTCCACCTCTGTCCGGCGTGATGAGGCCGAACTAATGGTGATCGCTTCCCTGGCCTGTGCAGCTTCTCCGCTCCAGCGTGCCCGCCGTCCGAAGCCCCGCTCCAGATGAGCCAGGGCAGGACTGTCCGCGAAACGCGGCAGCACCTGAGGAGCCAGCACCTCGTCCCACACTTCAAGACCTGCCTCTTCCGCCATCCCGCGCAGCTTGATATAAGTCACAGCCGCCGGATAAAACAGCTCCAGTTCATGGGGCTGCAGTCCGGAGGCATAAATCCGGTCCAGGGTCAGTGCTATTGTTACCTTAGAGGCATGCAGCATTAACTCACGCAGCACTATAAATTCCTGAGGGGTAAAGCCATGGAAGCCATCCACCCAAATCTCAGCGCCGCGGATATACGAGGAATCCTGAATATGCTCGGCCAGCTCGGCCAGGCGGTCCTCTTCATCGATATACAGCCGGGACATTTCCTGCTCCAAATCGCTGAATATCAGCTGCAGATCATCCAGCTTGCCTGCCAGAATAGGGCTTGCCATTGGCGACTGCCTGATGCCGGACAGCTGCTCTTCCAGATCCGCAGCCCCCAGACAGCACCGCTTCATTTCTGTGTGCAGGCTGCTTAACCGCTCGACGAAACCGGGCCTGTCGCTGGACGCGCCAAAAAGCTTCAGCTCATCCTTGCGGCGGCTGACGATTTTGTAGATCAGCATTTTTTTGCCTTCCTCGCTGATCGGCAGACTGGCGCTGCCACCCGTCTCCTGCTTTACCCGGTAGGCCAGCCGGGAGAAGCTAAGCATCTGGGCGCGGATGCTGCCCTTCACTTTCCCGCTGCTCAGAAGCCCCCGTTCCGCCCCGAATGAGCCCTGCTCCGGCACAAGCACAATAATCGGCGCACCCAGCGGCTCCGATTCCAGCCGGGAGGAGACCTCCTCCCATATTTTTGTTGTCTTGCCGCTGCCCGAGCGGCCGATCAAAAAGTTAACCGTCATTGCAGTAGACTCCTTCCGTGGCGGAGATGAGGTGAATCAATATCAACACAAGGTGTTACATTCGTCCCAACATTATAGCATATCTCTACCTTACGGAACAGAACATACGTTTGCCATTGTTTTCAAATCTCAATAGTTACAGGAGTGTGTGAATCATAATAAAGTCGGTTTGTTCTTCATCCCCCATATAAAAAGAGTGGGCTCCCGCTTGAACAAACCCCATTTTTTTATAAAAGGCGATCGCATTTTCATTCTTGTCCCATACGCCTAACCAGATCCTCTCCAGTTGATGTTCAATGGCAATTTCTTTAGCTTTATTAAGCATATACCTGCCAAGACCATATTTTTGGAAGGTGTTTTTTATATAAATCCTCTCGATTTCAAGAGATTCCTCACCCATTTCTTCAGTCTGGGCCCCATTCGTATTAACCTTTAAATAACCGGCGAGCTCCTGATTCAAAAAAATAAAAAAGAATTGCGAAAAGCGGTTGGATAATTCTTTCTCCAGTTGATTTAAGTTAAATGCCCTCTCCAGATAGGCCTGCATATTATCAGGTGAATTCTGATGCTTGAAAGTATCATTAAAGGTTTCATAACTTAATTCTTGAAGAAGGTGTAAATCAGCAAGGGTACACTTTTTAACCTCTATAGTCATTTCAATAGAACACTCCTTTATATCATCAATAATCTCTCTTGTTTCCCTTTTTGACATATTCCCAGTCTTTCTCCACATTTTTTCTTATTCTTTGAAGAAAACCGGCCATAACTTCAGCTTCACTGCCCGTGAAACCCGCTAATGCAACGAGGTTTGAATAATCATTTTCTCTTTTTATAAAAGGATACACCTCTTGTCCCTGAACGGTCGGATAGAGTTTTTTAATTTTGAGGTTATGCTCATCCGCTTTCTTTTCAATAAAACCGTTCATTTCGAGTTTTTTTATCGCACGGGCTGCTGTCGTCCGGTCTGCCTTTATCATCTCCGCTAACTTTTCTTGAATGATTCCAGGGTTTTCACAAATGCGTACCAGATACAAATATTGCCCTTTAGTAAGGTTATACTCTTTGAATTCTATATTGCTTATCGACTCTAAGGCCCTTGCTATCATTCCAATTTCCCGAAGAATTTCCTTCATAGTAGAACTCCTTATATATTGAACTTCTGAGTATTATACTTTGGATCAGCCGTGACTACAGAGAATATTTGGACTTCCAGCCGCTGCCCATCTGCAGATTTCTTGAATTCATACCGCTGTTAGCGGTGGAAATCCGCAGACTGCATATGCTTCCGTAGCGAGCTTTTCTGCGAAAAGCTTTCAGGCGGACGCTACCGCTCTTCCAGTTCCAAAATTCCCTTCCGCCACTCTTCCCTCGTGTATGTTTCCAGTTCAACTGTATGAGCATAAATTTTTGTTGCAAATACAATAAAAATGCGCTGAACTAAATTTACTGTATTTTTGTTGTATTTACAACAAATCAATAAAATAAAAAAGAGCCTCCGCTTCCGGAGACTCTTGCCTACCCAGCCCTACGGCTGAATTATTTCTTGCTGGTCACTTCAAAAATCGCAAACTTCAGGTAATGTCCTTCGTCGACGCCAAGGATTTGCGGATGATCTTTGCCTGCGGCCCGCCATTCAATCAGTCTCAGCACTTTGCCAGCATCCTTCGCCGCTTCAGCAATGGTGTCCAGGAACAGCTGCGGCTGCATATGGTACGAGCAGCTCGCTGTCACCAGGTAACCGCCCTCGTTGACCAGCTTCATGCCGTGCAGGTTGATATCCTTGTAACCCCTGCAGGCTCCTGCTACAGCGCTTTTGGTTTTGGCAAACGCAGGCGGGTCAAGAATGACGACATCCCAGGTGCGCCCGCCGCCGGCTGTCATGGGCTTCGCCGTATCGGTCTTGGTCGCCGGCTTACTTCCGGACTTCGTTTCCCCAGTACCCGTTGCTCGTTCGGAACGCTCTTCTAAGCCTTTTACCTGATTACGCAGAAAAGCAAAAGCATCATCTACAACAAATTCTACGCGGTCCGTGAAGCCGTTCAGCTCCACGTTTGCTTTGGCGCTCTCAATCGCATGGGCGGAAACATCCAGACAGGTTACCTTCTTCGCCCCGTATTTGCAGGCATGCAGCGTGAAGCTGCCCGTATGCGCAAAGCATTCAAGTACTGTCGCCCCATCCCAGTATGGGAATGTGACCGGTTTACCGCTTTTGTTGACCGGCAAAATCTTCTTGTCTCCGTCTTCCGTCTCCACTTCCTGCAGTGTAACCCCGCTGCGCCCGCCCCAGCCCTTAATCAGCGGAGCAATGGAAGCCCGGTTCTCGCGCTGATCGAAGAAATAGCCGGTCTTCTGGCCTTCTTCAATATCAACGATGACCTTCAGGCCATTCTCGCTTACCGTAATGTGGCGCGGGCAATCCCCGTACAATACGCCGGTTCTTTGCTCCAGTCCCTCCAGTTCGCGGACAGAAACATCGCTGCGTTCATAAATGCCGCGCGGAGCCATTACCTGCACCAGCGCCTCCACAATCTCGGTGCGGCACTTGTCCATGCCCAGTGTCAGCAGCTGCACGACCAGAATCTCGCCGAACCGGTCAATGATCAGACCCGGCAGAAAATCCGCTTCTCCATAGACGAAGCGGTACGCGTCCGCTCCCGGCAGAAACCGTTCCCTATGCTGCAGACAGCGCGTAAACCGTTCGATAAAAAAAGCCGTATCCATTGCCGCCAGCGGGGCCTGGGATACAATTCGTACCCGGATCTGCGAAGCCGGATTGTAATAACCTGCCGCGAGAAACCGGCCTTGATGCGTAAGAACATCCACCAAACCGCCGGCCTGCGGATCTCCGTCCACTGAGGCTACCTCGCTGGCGTACACCCACGGGTGGCCCTGTTCCAGTCTTTTTTTGCGGTTTCGTTCCAGAATAACCGATGCCAATGACTTCAACTCCCTGTTCTTGTTGATGATTTCATACATGTCCACTGCAATGCATTCATATATTGGTGTACAACCCCCGTTCAAAGGAGCCTGTCCTTATGATCCGTGACCTGCTGTTCCCTGTTATATACGGCCTTGTTATTTTCCTCGCCGGCATGAAGGTGATGGAGGCCGCGCTGGCGAAACTCGCCGGCCCGCTGCTTACGCGGAGCCTGCATAAAGCCACCTCCACGCCCTTAAAAGGCCTGATCGCCAGCAGCCTGCTGTCAGCGCTGCTGCAGAGCAGCACTGCCGTTACGGTGCTGACCATCGGCATGGTCAATGCCGGGCTGCTCACCTATGCCCGCACGCTGGGCATCATTCTCGGCAGCAACATCGGCACCTGCCTGACCACCGAGCTGATCGGGCTGCAGATCAGCTCGATGGCTGCGCCGCTGCTCACCGCGGCGCTGTGCTTATGGGCGGCGGCGGTCATGCTCGGCGAGCTCCCGCCCTTCTCCTGGCGGGCGGCCGAATTCTGCCGCCGCATCTCCGGGCCGCTCCAGTTCATCAGCCTGGCGGTGGCCGGCTTTGCACTGGTGCTGTGGGGGATCGCTGTCATGCAGTCGATCGGCCCGGCTCTTCAGGCCAGCGGGCTGTTCCGCTGGTTCCTGGACCATGCGGCGACCAGCGCGCTGTGGGGTCTCGCTGCCGGAGCCTGCCTGACCGCTATGCTGCACAGCAGCGCGGCGGTCATCGGCATGGCAATGGGCCTCGCGGCTTCCGGGACGATGCCGCCTGAGCTCGGCATCGCCATCGTGCTCGGCGCGAACGTCGGCACCTGCGTCACCGCCGTCATCGCCGCCATCGGCGGCTCAGCCTCCGGCAAGTTTGTTGCCGGATCGCATGTAGCGCTCAATGTCGGCGGCGCTCTCCTGTTCCTGCCCTTTATCGGGCCGCTCCAGAGCTTATCCGCCGCGCTTGGCGGCGGGCCTGCCTCGCAGCTCGCCCATGCCCAGACGATCTTCAACGTCGTCTGTTCACTCGCGGTGCTGCCTCTGTGCTACCTGCCGCTCTGGTCCAGAATCGAGCAGCGCCTCAGCCGGACTTAAGTCTACTATGATAAGTTAATCCCTAAGCATATTCCTGATTGGGGCGGCAGCCTGCTAGCCGTGCAAGAACACGCAGCAATGCAGCGTTCGATTGTTACCCGGAGATTCGCCGTATTATTATACTTCAAACCGCCCTGCAATACTAATGGTTTCTCCAGCTCAAAAGATACTGTAGAACCTTGAACCATCATAAAAGGTAACCACTGCCGATACTGCTGCAATAGCCAATATCATTCCTAAGGCGAGATAGTCCCTTCGGGTGAACGGACGGCCCCGGTACCAGGTCCGTTTCCTGCCGTTGCCGAAGCCGCGCAGCTCCATCGCCGTGCTGATCTTCTCAATCCGCTCAATACTCGCCAGAATCAGCGGCAGCAGAATCGACACGATATTTTTCAGCCGTGCCGGCAGCTTCTCCTTGCGGGAAATATCAATCCCCCGGGCTTGGGCGGAGAAGGCGATATTCTCGTAATCCCGCTGGATGTCGGGAATATAGCGCAAAGCCAACGAGACGGAATAAGCGATTTTATAATGAACTCCGACCCTGTTCAGTGAGGAGGCAAACTCACCGGGGTCTGTCGTCAGCAGGAACAGCAGCGCCATCGGAATGACCACAGCATATTTCAGCGCAATATTGAATTGATAGAACAGCTGCTCAGCTGTTACAGTATACCGCCCTGCCAGATGAACAAGATCATGGCGCGTGCCGTAAATCTGCGTTCCCTCCAGCGGAGAGAACATAAAGATCGCCAGTTGATTCAATAAGAAAAAGAACAGAATGAAGTAGAGCACAAAGGCATAATCCTGAAACCGTACCCGTGAGATTCTGAAGATCACGAGGCTGATTAACAGCATCAGAATCAGGCATCGGGTGTCGTATGTAATCATGGCCGAAACCGACCATACCGCGAACACAATCAGCTTTGTGGCCCCCGTCAGACGGTGCACGGGTGAGTCCTGGTTTGTAAACGTCAGCATTTGGGCTTTCATTTGTGGCGGACCCTCCTGTCAAAAGCAATGAACCTGCGCACCAGCTCCTCCGGCTGACCCACTCCCGCCTTAACAGCCAAGGTAAAGAGCGAGGTTTCCTTCAGGTTGGCACGCTCCACTACGGCGCGGTCCGTCAGAATCCGCTCCGGCCGGTCGTCGGCAAGCTTCTTCCCGTCCGCCAGTACGATGGTCCGCTGCGCATACTCCAACATCAGGTGCATGTCATGTGTAATCATGATCACCGTGATACCCCGGCTGTTCAGGCCCCGCAGAAATTCCATTATTTCATTGTAATGCCGGTAATCCTGCCCCGCGGTTGGTTCATCCAGAATGATTACCTCAGGTTCAAGAACCAGAATAGAAGCGATCGTAACCCGTTTCTTTTGCCCGTAGCTGAGCGCAGAAACCGGCCATTCACGAAGTTCATGCAGCCCGCATACCTTAAGCACCTCATAGACGCGTCCGCGAATAATATCCTCAGGAATCCCGCGCAGCTTCAGCCCCAGTGCAATCTCGTCGTATATAAGCGTCTTGGAAATCATGTGATTAGGGTTTTGTGTGACAAAACCGATTTTCTCCGCCCGCTCCTTGATTGTATCCCGGCTGATATCCCGTCCGTTCAGCAGAATCGTTCCAGATGAAGGCCGGTAAAAGCCGCAGATCAGCTTCGATACCGTCGACTTGCCGGCCCCGTTTCTTCCGGCGATCGCCAGCATTTCGCCCCGGTTAACGGTCATCGACAGCCGGTGCAGCACCTCCTTATCCCGGTCATAGCCGAAGGAAACCTCTCTCAGTTCCAGCAGCGGGGAAGCCTCCAGAACCTCCGATTCCTCCGCACAGCTGTCCATCCACTGCTGAAGCCTGTCGGCATGTCCCTCCATCCGGAGCTGATCCAGATGCTGGGGCTGCATATCCGGAGTAATGACAAGACCTGCATATTTGAGTGCCGTCAGATAAAGCGGCTCCCGGAGGCCCGCTTCAGCCAGCAGGCTGGAGCTTAGCAGCTTGGCCGCAGGCAGATCACCGGCAATTGCCCCGTCCTTCATCACAATAATCCGGTCCACCGGCCTGTGCAGCACCTCTTCCAGACGATGCTCAATAATAATTGCCGTTTTGCCGGTTTCCCGCTGGAGCCGGTCGATCAGTTCAATCGTCTTGGTCCCGGTGTATGGATCTAAGCTGGCCAGCGGCTCGTCGAACAGCAAAATATCAACATTGCCGACCAGGACTCCAGCCAGCATGGTTTTCTGCTTTTGTCCGCCGGACAGCTCCTGGGGTGAAGCAGCCAGCAGCTCGTGAACATCGACAGCTCTGGCCGCAGCCTCAACCCGCTTCGTCATCTCCTGCTGAGGCACTTCCCCGTTCTCCAGTACAAAGGCGATATCTTCACCGACAGTAAGACCGACGAACTGCCCGTCCGGGTCCTGCAGCACCGTTCCCACCGTTTCCGCTAATGCAGCGATGCTCTGTCCGTTCTGCTCCTGCCCCATAATCTGCAGGCTTCCGCTCATTTCACCCGGGTAATAAAAGGGAATCAGCCCGTTGATGCAATGGGCCAGGGTGCTCTTGCCGGAACCGGAAGGGCCAACGATCAGCACCTTCTCCCCTTCGTGAATGCTCAAGGTTATTCCGCGCAGCGTCGGCTCCTGCTGAGCGCGGTAGGTGAAGCTGAAATCCGTAAATTCAATAACCGCTTTACTCATAATTGATCTTCCTCTTTCAGCTGTCTCGTGAAGCTGTATTTTCTTTATTTCAACAGAAAAGCCGGTGATTGTCACCGGCTTTCTGTTAAATCCTATGTTAGTTCAGCTTTCTTAAGCTTCCCTGCCGGGTCCGGGTCTTAGCATAAGCTGTTGCGAGCAGGGTGCCAATGACCCCCACGGTTACAATATTTGCCGCTCCGGCGATCAATCCTTGCGTAAACACCTTGTTCGCCGGCTCTGCATAAATGAGAATATCCAGCGTTGGTGCTACAGCAAACCAGGCAATGGCATTTGCTGCGATCTGGGCGAGATTGAACCTGATGATTTCTTTTCTGCCGAACTCCCCGTCCTGTATAGAGATTCCAGCCACAAGCAGGCCGATAATCAGCCCGACCAGTCCTGAGGAGATTACCCAGCTGAACCAGGGGGAACCGTAAAAAATGGCATCCTTCAGCGTATGGCCGATCAAGCCGATCAGCAGTCCGGCAACGGGTCCGTACAACAAGGCGAACAATGCAAGTAGCGCATAAGTGGTCTCAATATTCGTATTCGGAATGCCGGAGGGGATCGAACCGAACCTTCCCAAAATTACGAATAATGCCGAACCGATTCCAACCGCTACAATCGTTCTGATAGATAATATATCTTTTTTGGCCACCTGCTTCATCTCCCTTATGTATTTTTAGGAATTATACATCGGTTTACTAGGGATTACTATAGATTTACTAAAAAAAGATCTGCGTAGCCCTAAAACAGCTGCTTCACAGATCTTTTGCGTTCTATTTTACAGTAACGGATACCGTTACCGTTTTGTTGTTCCACTTGCCTTTAATAGATGTTGTTCCTTTGCTCACTGCTGTAATCGTTCCGGATGCATTCACCTTCGCCACAGATGGTTTGGAGCTTGTCCAGACTACACTTCCTGTGACATTGGCAGTTTTTCCGGTATCATATAGCGCCGTCACGACTACATTTTGGGAGGATCCGGCAGCAAGAGTCAGCTTGGTCTCATTCACAGTCAGCTTGGCCAGCTTAGGAACCACTGTAACTTTGACTGTAGCGGTAATGCCCTGATAAGAACCAGTCAACGTTGCCGTGCCTTCGGCAGCAGCCTTCACAGATGTTCCCTTTACTGTAGCCACTTCCGGATTGGAGGATTCCCAGTCCATTCCGCCGGAGAAGTTAGCCGACTTGCCGTTCGCAAAATATCCGGTTACCTTGATTGTTTTGGTGGCTTTGAGGTTTAGTTCCAGTGTTGCAGGCTCTACAACAAGCTTCACAACCTTCTGCTCAATCGATACCGGGATGCTGATGGTCTTGTTGGCATAAGTACCTTTGAGGGTAGCTGTACCTTTGGTTAAGCCTTTGATCACTTTGCCGCTAGCAATTTGTTTAATCACGGCATTCGTTCCGGTAACCTCCCAGGCAATCGTACCGGAGACATCAAGCTCGTCACCATTTTCGAGCACTGCGTTCACTGTCGGCAGCGGCTGCTCTTCCCCAATGACAAGTCCCAGCCCGTCTTCAGGCCCAATCAGAATCAGAACTTTGTTCAGTACTGTTACTTTCAGCTCGACGCTTTTCGCGCGCACTTCGGAGGCCGGCAAGGAGACATTTCCCGTCTTGATCTTGCCGGTAAGGGTTACTGTCCCTGCTTTGACCGCAGCAAGCTTGCCGTCTTTAATCTCAGCGATCTCATTATTGCCAGAAGTCCATACGATTTCCGGGCTGATATCCAGCTTGGTCCCATCCAGCTTAGTGCCGCTTACTTTCGGCAGGGTAAGGGTATCGGATGTATACATTTCCTGCTCGGTTTTCTCAAGTGTCAAATCCGTAATTGTCGGATACACAGTCACTTTGAGCATCTTGCTGACACCCAGGTTATCTGCTTTAATCACTGCCGATCCAACTGCTTTGGCGGTGACAGTCGCGGCAGCATCTGCCGACGCTGTAGCATCCTTTGCCACCGTTACGGCCAACTGATTGTCAGAAGTCCAGGTTGCATCCGCAGACTGGTTCAGGGTTGAGTTAGCGGCATTTCTCATTTTCGCCATAACCTTTAGGCTTTCACCGAGAAAAAGAGCCTGATCATCCGAAGGCGTTAACAGAATCGCCTCGTAAGGGGAACGGACATATACATCCACTGCCTTGGACACTCCAAGGTAGCTTGCTTTAATTACAGTCTTTCCTGAAGCCAGGACGGTGATTGTTCCGGCTTTTACAGTTGCTACACTCTCATTCGAGCTTGACCATTCGGCCAGACCCGTAACCGGTTGTTCGTTACTGCTCTCGGTCGCTTTGGTCATTGCTGTTAATTCCACCGGATCATCTCCGACCAGCAACTCCAGCTCCTTGACAACATCAGCTTCATCTTTCTCTTTCAGTACAATCGCTGAATACGGCAGTCCTACTTCAGCCTTGAACGATGCAGTCAAGCCTTTGTATTTGGCCGTAATGGTGACGGTTCCTTCTCCCACCAGTATGATTCGGCCATCATCGACAGTCAGCACTCCCGCATTGGAGCTGCTCCAGTCGGCATCGGCGGATACATCCTTAACGGAAGTGGCCGATTCGCCGCCTATTGCTTTAGCTTTGACCTGCAGTGTGTCTTTGCTATCGCCTAATTTATATTTCCCGTCGGAGCTGCGCTCCAGAGTTAATTCCTTATAGGGATGGGTAACAGACACCTCAAGAGTGGCTACCGCATTGTTGTATGTAGCTGTGATCATAGCTGTACCGGCATCCTGCGGGGTCAGCAGTCCGTTCATCACTTTGACTACATTCGTATTCGAGGATACCCAAGTCGAAGCAGCTGTGACGTCCCTTTTAGAGGAGGACCCTTCAAGGCTTGCATAGACTTTGATTTGTTTGGGTGTCTGTCCAACGGTAAGCTCTACTTTTGCCGAACTGTCGAAATCGATTGAGATGGTATCGCCTGTAGCTGCAAAGACGTTTACCGGAAAAGCTACGGCAGCGAGCAATATCATAATGAGGAGCATTTTCGTCATTTTCCTGTACACAGTCATCTATTCTCTCCTTAGGCAGTAAGTTTATCGGTGGTCAATTCCCACACTCTTCCACTATATCGACAATTACGCCTGAAGTGTTTACCTTCTTTTCAGTTTATTTTCAGTTTCGGCCGAATTCGGGACTTTGTAACTATATAAAATGAACCTTTACTTTATCTGATTTGGGGTTGGCCGTGACTACAGAGAATATTTGGACTTCCGGCCGCTGTTGTCTGCAGATTTCTTGATTTTACCGCTCTTAGAGGTAGAAATAAGCAGACAAAGGCGGACGCTACGCTCCTCCAGTTCCAAAATCCCCCTCCGTCACTTTCCCCTTTTGATTATATTCAAATTCATTTTATATAGTAAATTTTTGGGCAAGCATTGACAGCGCCTGTTGGAGAATAGGCACGTTGTTGGCATATAAGCTGCCCTTCCCCCGCTCCCAGGCTGCCTCCGGCTCATGCCATTCCACGGCGTTAATCTCTTCAGCCTGCGCTTTGGTCACCCCGCCCACCGCTTCCACCAGGAAGTAATGGACTTCCTTATCGACTTTTCCAAATACCGGATGCTGAAAAGTATATTTAATAATATCGATGGGTGCCTTGATTATTCCGACGGTACCAGTCTCCTCACGGATTTCCCGCAGCGCTGTCTCCTCTACTGTCTCTCCGTCCTCCATCTTGCCTTTGGGCAGCGCCACTTTGCCGTAGCGGTCCACGATCAGCTGTATTTCCAGCTGCCCGCTACCTCTCCGGTAAACCACGCCGCCCGCTGAAATTTGCTTATGCGCCATGTTGATAGCTCCTTAAAAGTTTTGTAGCATAGCATCACTGAATCATCAGCGTCAATACTTGCTTCTAAAGCATACGCTTAGTTTTGCAGCGTCAAAATAGCAAGAAGGACTTCATCTCCCGCGGGAAATGAAATCCTTACTTGCGGCCATCTATAAATGCTAGTGCGCGATTGGGCGAAGCTCAGTCCGGCTGACGCCTACCAGCTCGCCCTTGCATTCATTGACTCCGGCTTCCGTAATCTTCACCTGGCAGAGTTCACCCTGCAGCGAATCATCGCCGCGGAAGAATACCTGCAGGTAATTGTCACTGAAGCCGTGCTGGGTGCTGCGGCCCGGTGCATCTTTGGCGGACCGCTCGGCAATGACCGATACGGTCTTGCCGACGAAATTGCGGGCATACGCAAGCTGCATCTCTTCGGAGAGGTCGATCAGCTGCTGTACACGGGCATTCTTAATCTCTTCATCGACCTGGTTCAGCATCCGCGCAGCCGGTGTGCCTGTCCGCTTCGAATACGGGAATACGTGCATCTCGGAGTAGTTCACGGCCTTCATGAAGTCATAGCCGGCACGGAACATTTCCTCCGTCTCGCCCGGGAAGCCGACGATTACGTCGGTTGTAATGCCGACATCCGGCATAGCCTGGCGGATCAGCTGCATTTTGGCGTAATATTCCTCAGTCGTATATTTGCGGCGCATCGCTTTGAGTACGTCGTTATGTCCGGCCTGGAGCGGAATATGCAGGTGGCGGCACATTTTGGAGCTCCGGTTAAGTACTTCCAGCAGTTTCTCGTCAATCTGGCTGGCTTCAATCGAGCTGATGCGCACCCGCTCCAGCCCGTCCACTTTGTCCAGCTCCCAGAGCAGATCGGCGAGACGATAATTGTCCAGGTCATCGCCGTAGCCTCCGGTGTGAATGCCAGTGAGCACAAATTCCTTGTAGCCAGCCTCAACCAGCTGATGCGCTTGCGCAACGATGGATTTCGGATCACGGCTGCGTGACAGCCCGCGCGACCACGGAATGATGCAGAAGGTGCAGAAGTTGTTACAGCCGTCCTGAATTTTCATAAAAGCCCGCGTCCGGTCGGCAAAGCCAGGCACATCCAGCTCCTCAAATTCACGCGTCTTCATAATATTGCGCACGGCATTAACCGGCTGGCGGGATTCCTGTATATTCTTGACGTGGGTCATAATATGCTCACGGTCCTGGTTCCCGATCACCAAATCGACCCCGGGAATATCGAGAATCTCGCCGGGTGAGGTCTGCGCATAGCAGCCCGTTACGGCTACGATGGCCTCCGGGTTGCGGCGCACGGCGCGGCGGATCATCTGCCGGCTTTTTTTGTCGCCGGTGTTCGTTACTGTACAGGTATTGATCAAATACACATCGGCAGAGCCCTCGAAATCCACCTGCTCGTAACCTTCATTTTTGAAAAGCTGCCAGATGGCTTCAGTGTCATAGAAATTGACTTTACAACCTAAAGTATAAAATGCTACGGATGGCATTGTTTAAGCTCCCCCCATTTCTCCGGATTCATATAGAATACATGCTGCGGCGACCATACCTGCTGTCTCGCAGCGCAGAATACGGCTTCCAAGTCCAACGGATACTGCCCCGGCTTCTTCGGCCGCACGGCATTCCTCCGGGCTGAAGCCGCCTTCGGGTCCGACGACGATCATGACCTTGCCCGCAGATTCCGGCGGCAGCGCGGATAACCAAGGAGCGGCGGCACTGCGCAGCTGCAGGCCTTCTTCCTTTTCATAACAGAAGTATACCGCATCGTACCCGCTGAAGCTCTGCAGCAGCTGCTTCCAGCTGAGCGGTGAATGCACGGACGGCACGATATTCCGGTGCGCCTGCTCGGCGGCTTCCTTGGTGATTTTGCGCCAGCGCTCCAGCCGCTTGCTCTCCTTACGCTCATCGTACTGCACGATGGTACGCTCCGAGAGGAAGGGGGCAAAGGCCACCGCACCGATTTCGGTGCATTTTTGAATGACCGTTTCCAGCTTGTCACCTTTAGGCAGACTCTGGGCCACCGTGATCTGGATACGCGGCTCATGAGTCATCTCCAGGGGTTCCAGGATGTTCACTACAACCTCACCAATTTCAATCGATGCAATTTCCACCAGGGCTTCACGGGCTACGCCATCGCTTACAATCAGCTTGTCCCCCGCCTTGCCGCGCATGACCTTGGCGATATGGCGGGCATCTTCGCCCCCAATACTCACCTGATCCGTGCCAAACTGCTCGGGTGCTACAAAATAACGCTGCATATTCAAACCTCATTCTGTTCGATTATTCAGCGTAAAAACGGCGGCGTTCCTGCTGTCCAGGTCTCCGGCCGCCGCTCCTACGCACATATAAACCCTCTAAAAATAACACATTACATCATACAACGTTTGCCTGTCTGTGAACAGCCCCTGTTACAGGGTCCCATATCCGAACAGCTTGAGGAACATATTGATAAAGTCAGTGGCAATTTGCTGTGACCATATGTTCAGCGGCCGGATGGTATAAGCGCTCAGTCCGGGAATGAAAATGATCAACAAGAAGATAAAGACCGTCCACTGTTCATACTGCTGTAATTTGCCGCGAATCGGACGCGGTGCGATGTCTTCCACAATCCGGTAGCCGTCCAGCGGCGGCAGCGGAATCAGGTTGAACACAAACAGGAAGAAATTGAACGGAATAAACATTCCGAAGAACCAGTATATCGCTCTTAACAATTGATCATTTGTAATGGAATCCATAACGCCTGTTGCATGGAGTGCAGCGTAGATCAGCGCACCGAGAATACCAAGCAGCAGATTGCTGATTGGTCCGGCTGCGGATACAATTACTCCCATCAGCCGCGGGCGGCTGAAATTGTCGCGGTTCACCGGAACCGGACGGGCCCAGCCGAATCCGGCAATGAGCAGCAATATTATACCGAACAGATCAAAATGAACGGCAGGATTCAGTGTCATGCGGCCCAGCAGTCTTGCCGTCGGATCACCGAATTTGTTGGCAAAGTATGCGTGAGCGAACTCATGCACAGTAAATGCGATCACAATCGTAATCAGAAAAAACGGAAGCTGCTGCAGGGGATATACTAAAATTCGATCCAATGAATCCATCTCTACCTCTTTCCGGCTGTAATTGCCACCCAGTCTTCTTCACGGGTAATTTCCATAATCTCAAAACCGGAAGCCTCAAGTGCCTGTGTCACAAGACCTTCCTTATCCTTATAGATGCCGGAGGTAATATAAATCCCGCCCGGCTGCAGTGCACGGAATACATCATCTGTGAACAGCACAAGAATCTCCGCCAGAATGTTAGCCACGATTAGCTTCACGGGAAGTGTCACTCCAAGGCCAGAATCTGCCGGAGCTTCAGTTTCCTGCGTGTTCGTATAACCGGGTCTTGCCGCAGGCCACATATCTGCCGCTGCAGTATCCGCTGCGCCTTCGCCGCCAAGCAGCGACAGCAGGTCGCTTTCTTTTACAGTAACCGATTCCTGCAGTCTGTTCAGGACCACATTCTCCCGGGCACTTTCTACCGCGACCGGATCAAGATCCAGCGCAAGCACAGACTTTGCCCCAAGCAGAACCGCACCCACAGCCAGAATACCGGATCCGGTGCCTACGTCGATTACTTCCTCACCGCCGCTGATTCTCTTCTCAAGTGCACGCAGGCACAGTGCGGTCGTAGGATGCGTACCTGTTCCGAAGGCCATGCCGGGATCGATTTCAATAATTTTCTCATCCGGGCCGGCTGGTGTATATTCTTCCCAGGTCGGTTTAATGGTCAGACGCTCCGATACACGCAGCGGCTTGAAATACGCCTTCCAGGCATGGGCCCATTCGTCCTCGTCTACGGTCTTCCATGAGATCAGCGCTTTGCCGGGATCAATCCCGAACTCCCGCAGCTCTTCCACACGCGGAGCGACTTCCGAGATCACATCGTCCATCGAAACCGTCTCGGCATAGTAACCTTTAATCACAGCTTCACCGATCGGAATATCATTCAGCGGCTCGTCGTATAATTCGCCGTACCGGGTGTCTCTTATTTTACTCAGTGTTCCTGATTCTTCAATGGAAACACCGCCTGCTCCGGCTTCATACAGCAGATTGGATATCATCTCCTGTGCCTCTTCTGTTGTATGTACCGTCAGTTCATGCCATAACATGTGTGTAGGTCCTCCTAAAATAATATGCAGTGGTTGAATATTTAACAGTATAACATTTCTTCTATAGGTAGCGCCAAAACCGCGACTTCTGTGCCTTAGCTCCGTTATTTCACCGGCGGCAAAAGCAGTCAGCCGTATGGTCATTCACCATGCCCGAGGCCTGCATAAACGCATAACAAATCGTAGAGCCGACAAACTTCATGCCCTTCTTCTTCAGCGCCTTGCTCATCTCGTCAGACTGGGCGGTGGTAGCCGGAACCTCGGAACGTGTCTTCCACTGGTTAATCACCGGCTTTCCTCCGGTAAAGCTCCACAGGTAATCGGCAAAGCTGCCCTCATCCCGGCAAATCTGCAGGTAGACCTCCGCATTCCGCAGAATGGCATTGATCTTCAGAGGGTTACGGATAATCCCCGTATCCTGCATCAATGATTCAATTTTCGCTTCATCATACTGGACAATCTTCTGCGGATCGAATCCGTCGAAGACTTTCCGGAAATGCTCCCGCTTTTTCAGCACGGTATACCAGCTCAGTCCGGCCTGCATGCCCTCCAGCATCAGCAGCTCGAACAGCTTCCGGTCATGGTGCAGCGGCTTGCCCCATTCTTCATCGTGGTAGGCAATATAGAGCGGGTCTTCGTTAACCCAGGCACAGCGTGTGATCTCCAAGTTGTTCTCTCCTTTGTCTCTCAAGCTGTTATACAAGCTTCGGTCTGCTTCAACCATAATAATATTCTATAATATAATATCAAAAAAAACCGTCCGCCCCTGCACCAGGGTATCGAACGGCTTAATTTTGCTTTTACAAAACGGTGTGATCTGACGGCAGAGTTTAAGGCTGCAGCTGAACCCGCGTCTCTTTCTCCGGCTCATCGGTTGTGTAATAGAACATATAGATAGAAGCTTCTGTTCCTTTGAAATTCTTATAGACATCGATAGCTTTATTATTTCCGTCCCCGTCAAAGTTGCTCGTGACCGGTCTGCCCAGTATACGATCTTTACCCAGATTAATATGGGTTTGGTTGACTCCGCCAAAACGGTCGTCATCGCTTTGCGTCTCTACGAACAAATCGCTTCCCTGCATATAATAGGTCCACTTCACTGGATAGCCCCCGGTAGTGCGGATCAGCGTCTGTTTATGAGCAGAAATATTCGTCAGCTGGAGCGGAGACTTGTCATCTTCATGAACAGTAACCTTGTAGCTGCCGATAAAGGTAAGCGGGGTTTGCTTATCGATCACGAGATCACTAGGACGCTCGAAGCTGAATGTCATTAATTTAGGATCATCTTCTTTCGACCGGTACTGCATCCCCTCGATTGTCTTTCCGCCAGCTTCAAGCTTTACTTTGACATAAGGTATCCTTGGAAATTTATTATTCTTCACTCTGACAGAGACACGGATCTGGGTGGGTGTAACCACCATACTCTCAATAGTATTCATAGTATCGCCCGGTTCCAGCGGAAGATTCAGCGCTGTTTTGATCGTTCCGCTCTCCATTTGCTTCTTGCTTAACTGCAGATCAAAGGACCAGGGTCCGGCTATACTGTGTTTCAGCTTAGTATATTGCAGCTTGTAGGCAGTTTGCCCTTTAGGAACCTCAGCTGTTTTAAAATACTGCTTCATGGTGTATTCACCGTTATCCCCCGGCGCTCCAAAGGTCCCCCCGGAAAGCGAATTCACCTGAGTTCCTCCCTTATAGGCTACAATCATCGGGTAGGTCCATTCCTTTGCCTCAGGCTCAGCGAAAATTACTGCCGAAGACAGCAGCAGCTTACCGTCACTCTGGGTAAATGGCTGTACCTCCAGGCTTTGCATGCCTTCTTGTCCGATCTGGAAGGTCTGCAGCGCCGAAGAGCCACTGTCAAGAGAGAGTTCCTGCTCCGTTTGAGTAAAGGACTGCACTGCTGCCGCGGTCAAAGTAACCTTAGCTTCCTCCGACTTAGAGGTCCAGTCACTCTCAAAATAGCCATTGTACCGCTGGTTTTTTTCATCCCACTGCTGGTAGCTGTACTGGCCCTCGCTGCTGTTGCCTTTTTCATCCTTTAAGGACAGGCCTTTTACATTCCAAAACTCCTGATCCGCCCGTTTCCCTACATCCAGACTATATAGAATCACCGTCCGGTTCTCATCGACAATTGCCGTTCGCAGCGTCAGCGTAACCCCGTCCCTGCTGATGGACTGCCCCAGCTGCTGGCCCAGATTCTGGTCGAGCGCAGCTTGGACGCCTTCCCTGTCGCGCAGCAGATTACCCCAATCATATTGAATGGCCGCATACACCGGGGCGGCAGCAAGCAGTGCACTAAGGGAGGCAGCAACCGTAATTCTGCGCCAGTTTCTCGACCTGCGCGGACTAGCGGCTTCCGTAGTGCCAACCCTTAAGGATGCAGCATGCGCCGCTTGCTCTACCCGGTCCCACATGCTGTCAAAATCCGGATAGTTAACAGCGTGTTCTTTATTTAATTGACGCTCCAGCATATTTTCCAGCTTCTTCATAATGCTCACCCTTCCATTCTTCATCTTGTATTCCGGCTTCCAGCAGAATCCGCCTCATCATTTTCAGTCCCTTGTGCTGTCTTGATTTTGCTGTACCGAGCGGTATGGATAGTGCTTCCGAGATTTCAGCCAGACTGAAATCATGCATGTATCTTAGTGTCAGTACCGCCCGGATTTTTGCTGGAAGCTTGGACATATAAACCGCCCATTCCAGTGCTGTCTCCTTTTGTTCAATGAGCCGCTCTACCGGTGTTTCGCTGTTCCCGTTCCAAAGATGCAGATTTTCTGCGACCTTCTGCTGCAGGCTGCGTGAGCGTTTCAGATGATTCAGGCAGGCATTGACCGTGATTTTCATAATCCATGCCCGGATATATTCGACATCCTGCCACTGGCTGCGAAACACGGTGATGAACACCTCCTGGCACAGATCCTCGGCATCTGCTGCATCATGCACCATGTAGTAACAGGTCCGGTAAACAGCTTTGTTATAGGCTTCAAATAATTCGCGGTTACTCTGCAATTCTGGCCCTCCTTTCTTATGTGATCTGTCTATTTAACAATCCGGGCCCGAAAAAGGTTCATTTCTTGAGCATATACATTTGCAGCTGTTCTGACCAGGGCAGGAAGCAGGTTTTGCAGAGCCGTAGAACAAAAAAAAGCACACCCCGAAGGGGCGCGCTTTTTCATACCAATCTACTTGGATGCTTCTAACGGAAACATATACTTCTGCTTCAAATCGTCAGCAGCCAGCGGACGGCTGTAATAGTAGCCTTGAATATCCTGGCACCCGCTGTCCACCACAATTTCCAGCTGCTCTTTGGTCTCGATGCCTTCAGCGATCACCTGCATGTGCATATGCTGTGCCATCGTCAGGATGGTAGCTACAATCGCCCGGTCATTGCTGCTGTCCGTTATGCCGCTGATGAACGACCGGTCGATCTTCACTTTATGAATAGGATACAGCTTCAAATAACCGAGAGAGCTATAGCCCGTCCCGAAATCATCCAGACTGATCCGGATTCCGCTCTTCGCCAGATCATTCAGAATTCCGCTGGACCGCGTGGCATCCATCATCATCCCTTCCGTAATCTCCAGCTCAAGGTATTTAGGAGCAAGTCCGGTCTCCCGGAGAATTTCCCGGATATCCTCAAGTAAACTGTACTGCAGAAACTGCTGGGAAGAGAGATTCACCGCCACAGGTATGAGCGGACCTCCCTCATCATGCCACTGGCGCATTTGCCGGCACGCTTCGCGGAGCACAAAGTTTCCAAGTTCCACAATCTGCCCGCTCTCTTCCGCCGCAGAAATGAACAATCCGGGAGGGAGCAATCCTTTGACAGGATGCTGCCAGCGTACGAGCGCCTCCACCCCTATAATCTCATTATTATCTGCACGGATCTGTGGCTGATAGAACACCGTGAACTCGTTGCGTTCCAGCGCTTTGCGCAAATCCGCTTCCAGTTCCAGCTGCTCCAGTAATTGTCCATTCAAATCGTCTGAGAAGAACTGATAGCCGTTTCTGCCGTTCTTCTTCACCTCATACATGGCAGTATCTGCATTTTTGAGCAGTTCGCCCGCATCCTGACCATGAGCAGGAAAGAAGGCGATTCCGATACTTACGGTTACATATATTTCCCGCTCCTTTAGATAAAGCGGTTGTTCAATCGCTGCGATCATCCGCTCTGCAATAGCCGTAACATTCATATTCTCTCTGGAAAACCGGCAGAGCAGGGCGAACTCGTCTCCCCCCATCCGGCCCACTGTCAGCTGCTCATTGACTACACTGCGGTGAATCCGACTGCTCATTTCCTGCAGGAACAGATCACCGTACAGATGCCCGAGTGAATCATTGATGATTTTGAACCGGTCAAAATCCATGACAAGTACCGCAAACGGCTCCTGGCTTCCCCGATGCACCTCAATGGTCTGTGCCAGCAGCTGATTAAACATCCGTCTGTTCGGTAATCCCGTCAGCTCATCATGGAAAGCAAGATATTGATTCTGCTCCTTAGCCCGTTTCTCTTCGGTCACATCCCGGGCAATGACATAGATTCCTGCCACCTGCCCGTCGACTACAACCGGAGCAACACTCATACCGATATCAACCGTCCGCCCGCTCTGATGGGTAATCCTCGTCTCGATGCTAGCCTGTTCTCCGGCCAAAGACTTGGCAAACAGTTCCCGGACCGGCTCCTGGTCTCTTTCTGCAACAAGCGACAGGACTGAAATCAGAGGCTGTTCCTTCAATTCCATTTCGCTGATCCCGGTGATTCTTGTTGCTGCAGGATTGGAACCGATGATCCGCAGCTTCAGGTCTACAGAGACGATAGCGTCCTGGTTGTTTTCGTAGAGCGATTTATACCATTTTTCATTGACCAGCAGCTCCGTATCTTTACTGGAGAACCGCCGGGAGATATAGATGCCGAGGATCGACAATCCCAGCGTTAGCAGTGCTCCGCCTGCAATCACATAGGCAAGCCACTTCTGGTTCAGCACCACCCCGGTATTCAGCCAGGAATGGCTGGCATGCTCGAAGGTTGCGGCCATCATTCCGGTATAGTGCATCCCCACAATGGCGGTTCCCATAACCAGACCGCTTATGAACTTTTTCCCGCGCCTGCCGTCTTCCCGGTTCACCATCAGATTAGAGGACATACCCAGAGCGGCAACGGATACAGCCAGAGCAATCACAAAAGACAGGAACACATAACCAGTCTTATAAGTAACGCCTATCTGCATCGCCGACATTCCAATATAATGCATCCCGAATATACCGCCGGCCAGCAGGATTCCGCTCCCAAAGAGCGGAAGCATTCCCCGCTTGAACAAGCTGATAACCAATAACGCCACGAATGATGCAATAATCGCAACCGTAACTGACAGTAAGACAGCCATAAGGTTGTAAGCCACCGGAACTGTCAGTTTCAAGGCCAGCATCCCGACAAAATGGGTCGACCAAATGCCCATCCCCATCATCACCGCACCGGACCCGAGCCATAATCCGCGGCGTTTGCCCTTTGACATGCCCACAATGCCTGCTAACTCCAGAACGGTAAAGGAGGCTGCAACCGCAATCAAATATGAAAAAAACACGAGCAGCTTATCATGACTGCCATGTATATGCTCCATGTGCTTCTCCCTTCATACCATTCCACAAGGCTGGCGAAAACTTATATTTCACATAAGCTACTATTATATCGGACGGATCCGGCAAAAATCCAATATATTTTTTACTGAAATCCGCATTAAAAAAACAGCATGGCCTCCCTTCTTTTTAGGGCTCCATACTGTCGATTCAAGTTAGATGATATTGAGTACTTCACGCGCTTGGGTATCCAGCTCCTGGGCGGAAACCGCAATTCCGGTGAACTCCTTCAGAGCAGTGTCTATCTGCCGCTGTCCTTCTTCAACATTGCTCTGCACTTGATCCAGGCCGTTTGACATTCTGCTGATTTCTTCTGTGATTGCATTGACACTGTCCCGAACCTCGGCAATGGAATCCTGTACTAGACCCGACAGTTTTCTGACCTCTTTAGCCACCACATCAAAACCTCGGCCGAACTCTCCGGCATGCGCCGCCTCGATTGCTGCGTTAAGTGCCAGAAGATGTGTCTGTGATGCAATATCACGGATGGTCTGTACCACCCCCTGAATATCACCGGCTTTATTCTGCAGATTCACTAGCGTAACTGAATTTTCGTCTGATACTCCGGCGATTTTGTCGATGCTCTGCAGCAGCTCGCGGCTCCGTTCAATGCCTTTTTCTGCGCGCTGGTTCAGACTGTCCGCCATCTGCTGCATCTTTTCCACCAATTTATTCATGTTGATCTGCCTATGTGTGATATTCGTTGCAACCTTAGTTACACCGATAACCTGCTCATTCGCTTCATCAAAAATCGGCATATATGCCGCCTCAAGCCAGACTATATTCCCTTCTGAATCCATTCGTTCAATTTTATCCTGATAGCTTGTGCC
This sequence comes from Paenibacillus tianjinensis, assembly GCF_017086365.1. Lineage (NCBI taxonomy): Bacteria > Bacillati > Bacillota > Bacilli > Caryophanales > Paenibacillaceae > Paenibacillus > Paenibacillus tianjinensis. Next base: position 4,765,393 of record NZ_CP070969.1, read on the forward strand.
CGATAGCAGATTCTGCCAGAAAACTTCATAACCGGGGCTATCGGCAAATTCAGGAAAGCACAGCTCCCGATGATTCATCCCATACATATCCTCTGGCTTGTATTTCATTGAACCCGCAAACACTTCATTAACATATGCCACCCTGCGGTCCAGATCAAAGCGGATCAGGGCAAGATTTTTCTCTAAAGCTTTGACAACCAGCGCATCTGTGACTGTTTGGGCTGAACCGTTCTCCATAGTAATTTCTCCCTGTCTAACCTAATTTGTGATCTGTGACTTCCCGGTATCATCAAGCCGCTATATTTGTTTGTATGCTATATTAACGGTAAAACTGCAGCTTTGGATTACATACAACATCAACTTTTCTAAAATATAGCAATGTCCCCGTAACAAAAGCACCCGGCGTCCATTAAGAAGATGGATGCCGAGTGCTTTGGCGGTTCAATATTGTTGTTCACTGATCTAGTTATTATCCAGTTTAAACACTATATCGTTCACTTTTTCGGGCCATAATCCCCGAATTTAATCCCCCACACCGAATCCTTCTGATGTGCTGCCGCCTCCTGCAGATCAGGAAGCCTCACATCCTGCGGATAATGCCGCTCCAGGTACATCACAAATCCCCGGCGCAGGCCGATTTCGTAATCCAGCTTGTTAAACTCATTCGGATGCTTCTCCATTTCCGAAAGTGAGGCTTCCCAGCTTTCCAGATCAGCAGCTTCAGAGCGGCCGTCACGCACCCGCTCCGTAAGCTCCCGCAGCTCGCGGTAAGCCCGCTTTACTTTAGAAGAATAGACCTGCTTCTGGTTCAAAAAAGTAAGCAGCGCAACCAGCAGCGCCAGTCCGCCCCATAAAATAAATGTGTTCATTCCAGTTCCCTCCACGCATCGCTTATCCACCTCATTATACACGGCAGAGCACAAAAAAACCCCACAGTTCGTGGGGCGTGTCAGAAGTTAACCTTCATTATCTTAACTCAGCTATTCCTTCTTCAAAATTTCATGAAGATGCCGTTTATCGGCCTCACGCGAACGATCAAGCGCTTCAAGGTCATCCTGATCGGCCTCCGCCGCCGAAAACTCCACATCCTCTAATTTGGCTTCGTAGAGCATTTTTTGTTTGTCTGTTTTGGAGAATATTTTTGAGTTTTCTCTATCCATATCGGGATCAGCCTCCGTGTTGTTCTAAAATGCAAAACTTCAAATCATTCCGCCGGCATCTTCAATGATTTTTAAAGCCTGGTCAAATGAACCCGAGTCTACAACTACGGTCAGCAAAATATTTCTGCCTGTAGGACCGCCGTCTCCTCCGTGGCTCATTCCGCTCGCGCTGGAATCTGCTGCCGCCAGTATCCCCGCTGAATGGCTGTCCATCGTGGAGTTCAACGTCATGGTCGCCAGGCTGGGAATATCTCCAGTCAGCGGGTTATTTCCCGAGTACTGCGCATTGCCGGGGTATTTACTGAAGGTGTCTATGGACATGTCGATTACACGAAGCGCCTGAAGCTTCCTGGAGACGCCTTCTGCTTCTTCGGGAGCTTTAAAATAAGCAAGTATGTTTTTTTCGGACAAGGGTAATCCCTGCTTTCTGCTGGAATGCACAACGCAAATTTACAGTGTTATTTTGTATTGAAGCATTCCGGATTATGCACATGCTCTATTTTTTATAAGCTCCTTGTGTCATCATCTGCATATTCAAAACTACTTTTTCCATTCCCAGACTCGGAATTATTACCAGTCCCCGCCAGTTCGTGCCTATATTGAACATAGGGCTAAAGAGAGCATTACTTTAGACCCATTAAAATTAAAATATCCAAATGTTATTCATGTCATAAAAGCTTACTTAATGTCAAATAAACAGAGATACAGTTTTGATTTAGTTCTTTGTATCTAGTTTTTTTCCGAGAATAAGCTGTGCACATGTCATATTTTACATCACAAAAGAACAAGCACTTTAGAAATCAGATAAATTTTATGTAGATTTTACATTTTACCAATGGTAAAATCTTCTTAATATTTTTCCTACTAATCTAGATGGAAATAGAAGATTAATAGAAAGGAGAATCAACCTACTGTCTACAGCGGGAAAAATTTGTATCAGAATAACACACATCTGGAGGGGATTACATTTGGAGTGGACTAAACTACCACGCAAGCTATCTATCGTAGCCTTGTCACTGGGAGTGACAGCAGGCATGATTCCTGGAGCAGCATTTGCTGCCAGCAGCTTGCAGACGCCATCATCGAGTAAAACATTATCTTCTTTAACTCAGACCTCGAATCAGACGTTTATCTCACCACAGATCAACACCAAATCCTCAAACAATGTCCGCGTTATCGTGCAATTGAGCGGCCAGCCTGCAGCAGTAGGTAAATATGCAGCGAAGCAGGGAATTTCCGCCCTTTCCAAGACAGCTACGGAGGCTGCGGTCAAAAGCCAGCAGGCAGAAGTACTGGACAAAGCGGATGACCTGGGAATCGATCTGACTGTAAACTACCAGTATGATACGGTACTTAACGGTTTTGAAGTATCCGTTCCAGCCAATGAAATTCCGCAGCTGGCGAAGATCTCCGGCGTTACCTCCATTTATCCGAACAGCACCTGGTATGCGCTGCCGGAAGAAACAGTGACAGAGGTCACTTACAAGAATGACAATGCTCCACTGGAGCAAATTCATGCCAATTGGGCTTGGGATCAAGGGATCACCGGGGCCGGTCTGAAGGTTGGCGTAATTGATACCGGTGTAGATTTTAATCATCCGGATATCGCAGCTGCTTATAAAGGCGGATACGACTCCTTCTATAATGATAATGATCCCTCTGAAGAACCCCCGTTGGCAGCAGATGAAGATCCTTACGGCACCGGTTATGGAGGAACATATCACGGCACACACGTAGCCGGTACTATCATCGGTCAATACGCAGCCAAAGGTGATGTTGCTCAAAAAGGTGTCGCATACGGGGCTGAACTTTATGCATACAAGGTACTGGGACGGAATCTCGATAAACCAAGTACTTCTTCCGGTTCATCCGCCCAGGTCATCGACGGTATCGAGCGTGCGGTGAAAGACGGTATGAATGTTATCAACCTGTCGCTTGGTTCCGACTCAGAGAAGGACGTTAACTCTCCAGATACCATTGCGATTAACAACGCTGTACTCTCTGGCGTTGTGGCGGTTATTGCCAACGGCAACAACGGACCTGGATACTTCACCCTTGGTTCTCCGGCAGTTTCCCAGCTGGCAATCTCAGTAGGTGCCGTGAACAGTCCGGTAAAATCCTTCTCTGGCCGGTTTGAGACGGAAATTGTAGGTGCGGTAACTTCAGTTACTTACGCCACTTATCAGGATTTCCACGTGATGGCTTACGAACTTGGGAAAACTGATTTTGCCAAAATTATCGGTACCGAACCCGTTCCGGTAGTTTACGCTGATCTAGGTGCAGAGGAAGATTATCCAAAGAGTGACATCAGCGGTTCCATCGTTCTGGTCTCCCGCGGAGAGCTGGCTTTCGTTGATAAGATTGCCAACGCCAAGGCACGCGGTGCCAGAGCGATTGTCATCTTCAACGGTAATGCCAACTCTAAACATGAAGCCATCCTGGCTGATAGCATCCAAGGCCGCGACGGATTCATTGGCAACAACCTCGGGGATGGATTTGACAACATTCCAACTTTTGATATCAAAGGTACGACTGGACGTCAACTGGCGCGGACAATTTTGGCGAACGAGGGTAAACCTGTCTTCTTCACCTTTGGAACCAATTATAATCCTTCAATGTCTGCCGGAGATGAAGTAACTTCCTTCTCCTCATGGGGTCCAAATGTAGATGGTAACCTGTCTATCAAACCTGATATCGTGGCTCCTGGTGAAGGCGTACTGTCCACTTGGCCGGCATACGGCGGAGATTACACCCAAGCCTATAACCGGATCAGCGGTACCAGTATGGCGACACCGCATGTTGCAGGCTTGTCTCTTCTGATCAAGCAGGCTCATCCGGAGTATTCACCATTTGATATCCGTGCCGCTCTGGCTAATACTGCAGACCAGCTCACTTCTAATGGTGCTCCGGAAGATTTATACGTTCAAGGTCCGGGTCGGGCAAATGTTGAAAATGCCATTAAAACACCAGCGTTACTTGAAGCACTTGAACCCATTACGATTCTGGACAAAAATTTCACACCGCAAAATGTCATTAACTATAATCCTTCTACAAGCTTTGGAACACTGCTGCCGGGTTCCTCTGCGACAAAAGCACTGCAGCTGAAAAATGTCAGCAATAGCAGCCATACGTATTCCGCATCCATCGTTTGGAACCATGATGATCTGGAAAATGTTACTGCCACCTTAGACAAAACAACCGTGACCGCTTCCGCGTACGGAACGTCTACCTTTAATTTAAAGGTTAATGTTTCCTCTGATGCCGAACCGGAAATGCTGCAAGGTAATGTTGTATTGACAGCCGATGGACAGCCGACACTGCATCTGCCGTTTGCTATTAATATTGACAATACTCTGCAACAGCCTGACTGGGGTACCGGTATACAAGAAGCTGTCATGAATAAACCAATCGTAACGAAAGATGATTCCGGTATCCTTACCTACAAACTGAAGGCTGATGACATCAATTACTATGAAGTGGATCTGGTTGGCCTGGATGATAAAACCAAGGGCTATTTCAAATACTATGCTACTTCAAATCCTGATGCATATTTCGCTCCGGGCGAATACAGTACTGTCATCGGAGCCACTTATCACCCGTATGACAGCAATGGAGATCCAATTCTAGATGCGAACGGTAAACCAGCTGTGGCAAGCTTGACAGACGGGGTTTACAAGCTTCAAGTTATAGGAATCAATGCGGAAGATAATACCAAACCTCCGGTCAAGATTGATCAAAACGATGAAGATTTAGAAATCTATACCGCTTATACATCCTTCAGTTATAAGACAACTACTCCTACTCCGGGTACCGGACCAGACGGAGGAAGCGGTGGCGGCGGTGGTGGCGCAGTCACACCAACCACGCCAACTGTGCCTGCTGCTGCAGCTGCGCTAGTTGAAGAAGGAGCTGCGCAAGTATCCTTGACTCCTTCGACAGCTTCCAAAGATGGTGTTACCACAGTAACGGTGACAGACAATGATCTGAAGACTGCTCTGGCTAAAGCCACAGCTTCCAAGACCGCTGTAGTGATCTCCGTGGCCGCAATCACTGACAAGGCAGCTGTACTGAGCCTGACTGCGGACCAAGTGAAACTGCTGGCCGGTATCCATGCTGACAGTTCTGTTGTAATCAGTGTTGGCGGATCTGCAGTTTCCCTGCCGGTATCCCTGCTGAAATCTGCTCCTGCAGGTGAAAGTTTCAAGCTGGATATCAAGCAGGCACCTGAAGCCGCAAGCAAATTGACTGCCAGCGTACCTGGTTCTACGGTAATCGGAACTCCGGTTGCTTTTGAAGCTTCTTGGACTACCGCTACCGGCAGCACCTATTTGAACACACCAAGCAATGTATTCATTAAGAGATCCTTTACAGTTCCAGGCACGATTCAGCCGAAAACTGCCGGTGTGCTCTTCGAAGAGAAGGGAGTGGTAACTCCGGTTGCTTCCGTGTTCAAGTCTCAGACAGACGGAACAACTCTTGTTACTGTAAACCGCCCAGGCTTCTCGACTTATGCTGCCGTAAGTAAACCAGCAGCAGCCTTTACGGACATCGCTTCTTCGAAATCGGCAGAAGCCATCCAGGCGCTGGCCAATAAGCTGATCATCCAGGGAACCTCGGGGGCGACCTTCTCGCCGAAGAGCAACCTGACCCGTGCTGAGTTCACGGCGCTCTTGACCCGCGCGCTCGGTCTGCGTACGGATGCCAAAGTTACCTTCTCTGATGTGAAAGCAACAGACTGGTACGCTGCTGACGTAGCTGCCGCTTCCAAAGCCGGCCTGATTCTGGGCATCGGCAACGGTAAATTTGCTCCAACCCAGAAGGTAACCCGCCAAGAGCTGGTTGTTATTCTGGACAGAGCGCTTAAATTGACCGGAACCGAACTGAAGAGTGCGAACCCTTCCTTTACGACCTACGCAGACAGCGCTAAAGTAGCTGCCTATGCGAAGGACAGCCTGCAGTCCCTGTCTGCAGCCGGCATCATCAGCAGTGACCAGGGAACCAGCTTTAACCCGGTCGCTCCCGCAACCCGTGAGACCGCTGCTGCCGCGCTGTACCAACTGCTGAGTAAGATTGGTCTAATCGAATAGTTCTAAGTCCCTGTCAGCTTCCGGTCTCCCCGGAGGCCGGAAGTGAGCAGTGATGCTTGTCCCAGGACCGTGCATGGCTTAACAGCCATGTACGGTCCTTTTTTTAACCTACTGTATACAGCACAAAAAACCCCAATTCCGTTTAATATACGAAATTGGGGCTATTGTGTCTTCTTATGAATTCACTGAAGATGCTGGATGAAGAGATACTCAATCACCGCGGAAGGCACGCTTCACACGGTCAAAGAAAGATTGCTCCTGCTCATGCGTGTTCTCTCCGTTGTAGGAAGCGAACTGGCGCAGCAGGTCCTTTTGCTCATCGCTAAGCTTGCTTGGGGTGACTACAATGACCCGCACATGCTGATCACCTGTACCGTTGCCGCGCAAATGCGGAACACCTTTGCCTTTGAGGCGGAAGAAGGTGCCGGTCTGTGTTCCGGCCGGAATCTTGAGCTTCACTTTTTCAGTTAAAGTAGGAATTTCGATTTCATCACCAAGCGCTGCCTGGGCGAATGTCAGCGGAACCTCGCACATAATATCGTCGTTCTCGCGCACAAAGAAATCATGGCTCTTCACACGGATCACGATGTACAGATCTCCGGCCGGGCCGCCGCGCGTGCCGCCTTCGCCTTCGCCGGTCATTCGCAGCTGTGCGCCGTCATCGACACCGGCAGGAATGCGCACATGAATCTTGCGCTGCTTCCTAACCTTGCCCTGGCCTGCGCAGGTCGTACATTTTTCCTTGATAATCTTGCCTGTGCCGCTGCAATTGGAGCAGGGGCGGCGGTTACGCATTTGTCCAAGCGGGGTATTCTGTACGAATTCCTGCTGGCCGCTGCCATGGCAGACGGAGCAGGTCTCCGGTTTGGTACCCGGTTTAGCGCCGGAGCCGAAGCAGGTATCGCAGGCTTCCGTCCGGGGAATCGTAATGTCGGTCTCCTTGCCGAATACCGCTTCCTTGAACTCAATGGTCATCGTGTACTGCAAATCGCCGCCGCGCTGCGGGGCGTTCGGATCGCGGCGTCCACCGCCTCCGCCAAAGAACATGTCGAAGATATCACCGAGTCCGCCGAAATCTCCGCCCCCGCCAAAGCCGCCGCCCATACCCTGATTAGGGTCGATATGACCGTACTGGTCATAACGGGCCCGCGCTTGGCCGTCACTCAGCACATCGTAAGCTTCCTTCACTTCCTTGAACTTGGCTTCGGCATCACTGGCTTTGTTGACGTCCGGATGATACTGGCGAGCCAGCTTGCGGTAGGCTTTCTTCACTTCATCGTCTGATGCATCTCTTCCGAGGCCCAGAACCTCATAATAATCGCGTTTCTCTGCCACTGCTTTCACCTCCGTACATCCATACTGATCATTCTTGACAATTTAAAGGGAAAGTCAAAACACGGGATGCCCCGGTTTGACCTTCCCTCTCTTCCACAATAGTGTTTATCGTTTAAGGTTAACCTTGATTCTTCTCATCGTCAACAACCTCATAGTCCGCATCAACGACATTGTCCTTCTTAGCGCCTTCCGGAGCGCCTTCAGCGCCTTGTTCAGCCTGTGCAGCCTGTTCATACAGCTTCACAGACAACTGCTGTACAATCTCAGTCAGCGCTTCTGTAGCTGCGTTGATTTCTTCCAGGTTGTCAGTTTCCAGTGCTGTTTTTACTTTGTCCTTAGCAGCGTTTGCTTTCTCGATTTCGGAAGCATCCACTTTGTCGCCGAGGTCTTTGATTACTTTATCTGTAGAATACACGAGCTGGTCAGCATTGTTTTTTGCTTCAACCAGTTCTTTACGCTTGCGGTCTTCCTCAGCGTGCAGCTCGGCATCCTTCATCATTTGTTCAACTTCGGCATCGCTCAAGCCGCTGGAAGAGGTGATCGTGATCTTCTGGCTCTTGTTCGTGCCTTTGTCTGTGGCAGATACATTTACGATACCGTTGGCGTCGATGTCAAAAGTAACCTCGATCTGCGGTACACCGCGCGGTGCCGGCGGAATCTCGTTCAGCATGAAGCGGCCCAGTGTTTTGTTGCCGTTCGCCATTTGGCGTTCACCCTGCAGCACGTGAATTTCAACGCTCGGCTGGTTGTCGGCAAAGGTCGAGAAGACCTGGGATTTGCTTGTAGGGATTGTAGTGTTGCGTTCGATCATCTTCGTGAACACGCCGCCCGCAGTTTCAATACCCAGGGACAACGGGGTTACGTCGAGCAATACCACGTCTTTAACATCACCAGTCAATACACCGGCTTGAACAGCAGCACCCAAGGCTACTACTTCGTCCGGGTTAACGCCTTTGTGCGGTTCTTTGCCTGTAAGCTTCTTGATGGCATCCTGTACGGCAGGGATACGTGTAGATCCGCCTACCAGTACAATCCGGTTAAGGTCAGCCGGAGTCATGCCAGCATCACTCAGGGCTTGACGTGTAGGTCCAAGTGTACGCTCTACGAGACCTGCAGTCAGCTCATCGAATTTCGCGCGGGTCAGGTTGATTTCAAGGTGCTGAGGCACGCCGTCAACCACAGTGATGAACGGAAGCGATACTGTAGTTGTCAGTACGCCGGACAGCTCTTTTTTCGCTTTTTCAGCTGCATCCTTCAGACGCTGTACAGCAGCTTTATCCTTGCTCAGGTCAATGCCTTGCTCTTTCTTGAATTCAGCTACGAGGAAATCCATAACTACCTGGTCAAAGTCGTCACCGCCGAGGCGGTTGTCACCGCTGGTAGCTTTTACTTCGAAGAAGCCGTCGCCCAGTTCAAGAATCGATACGTCGAATGTACCGCCGCCGAGGTCATAGACGAGGATCGTTTGATCTTCGGATTTCTCCAGACCATAGGCAAGCGCTGCAGCAGTTGGTTCGTTTACGATACGCAGAACTTCAAGGCCTGCGATTTTACCGGCATCCTTGGTAGCTTGACGCTGGCTGTCATTAAAATAAGCAGGAACCGTAATAACAGCTTGGGTAACAGGCTGTCCCAGGTATGCTTCAGCATCGGATTTCAGCTTTTGCAGAATCATGGCCGAGATCTCTTGTGCCGAGTAATCTTTGCCGTCAATGCTTTCTTTGTGGTTCGTGCCCATGTGGCGTTTGATTGAAGCGATGGTGCGGTCTGGGTTCGTAATAGCCTGGCGTTTCGCTGTTTCGCCGACGATACGCTCGCCGTCCTTCTTAAAGCCTACAACCGATGGGGTTGTGCGCGCGCCTTCCGGATTTGGAATAACGACGGCTTCCCCGCCTTCCATAACGGCAACGCAAGAGTTGGTGGTTCCAAGGTCAATCCCGATAACTTTACTCACTGTAATGTGCCTCCTCAACAATATTATGGAGCTTAGGCTCCTATGGAATGATCAATAGTTGCATAATGAACACAAATGCTTAAAAGACACCCGCACATGACCGTATGGCCGGAACATCCGGCAGCACCGTATCATAGCAGGCAGGTGATGCCTTAGGTATATAGACAGACTACATGCTGACTTTGACCATGGCCGGACGAAGAACCTTATCTTTCAGAAGATAGCCCTTCTGGACCTCTTCCGTCACGATACCTTCTTCGTACTCCTCGCTCTCCACCTGCATAATCGCCTGATGATATTCAGGGTTAAAGGGCTGTCCTACCGTTTCCATTGCTGTAAGTCCTTCAGACTTCAGTACCCCTTCAAGCTGGCGGAAAATCATATTGATGCCTTTGGTGAAGGCTTCGGATTCTGCATTCCCCGGAGCAGTTACCAGTGCACGCTCAAAATTATCAAGTACGGACAGCAGCTCACCTACGAGCTTGGAAGTGGCGTACTGGGCCAGCTCTTCCTTCTCCTTCTGGGTACGGCGGCGGAAGTTGTCGAAATCAGCCTGCACGCGCAGCGCGCGGGCCTGAGCCTCCTCAGCCAGCTCCTGGAGGCGCTTAGCGGCTTCACCGCATGAAGCCTCCTCGAAGGCTGCATCGTTCTCCTGCACGGCTTCTGCCTCATCTGCCGCCTGAGTTTCGTTTATAGCCTCATCATTCATCTCATTCGAATCTTGAACCTGTTCCTCTTTCAAGTTGTCTTCACCTCCTTCAAATCATTCACGAAAATCATTTACACTCTGTTCACTTATACCAGTGTGCCAGCATCGCTGTCAAATCCCGGGAGATAATCCCCAGTATGCCCATCACGCGCGCATATTCCATTCGGGTCGGTCCCAGGATGCCAATACTGCCCAGCGCCTTGCCGTCCAGTGAATATGTGGCTGTAATCAGGCTGCAGTTGGCAAAGGCCTCATGCTTATTCTCCGTTCCGATGCGCACCTGTATACCGGTTCCGCCGGATGCGGGGGCCAGCATTTTAAGCAGGGTCGGCGTTTCTTCCAGCAGATCAAGAATAGTTTTGACCTTGTCGACGTCCTTGAACTCCGGCTGGGTCAGCATATTGGTCGCTCCGCTGAGATAAATGCGCTGTTCATGATCGCTTTCCAGCGCCTTGTCCAGCACCTGCATTAATTCTTCATAGTGGGAAATGTGACGCTGCATTTCCTCGCCCAGCTCGGAATAGAGCTGGCTCTTCAGCTTGTAGAGCGGAACATTCACCAGCTTGCTGTTGAGCAGATTAACCACCTTTTCCATTTCGGAAAGGGAAATCTCCGGCGGAATCTGAACCGTACGGTTCTCTACCTGTCCGGTGCTGGTTACAATAATCGCTACGGCATTGTTGCCGTCGAGCGGAAGCAGCTGAAAATGGCGCAATGAAGTATGAAAAACCTCCGGTCCGAGTAGGATGGAAGTGTAATTCGTCATATTGGAAAGTATCATTGCCGCATGCTGGATAACCTGCTCTGTAGCGTTCAGCTTCTCGGCGAAAAAAGCGCGGATCGTGCCCATCTCTGCCGACTCAGCGGAATTCCACGGTACCAGATGATCCACATAATAGCGGTAGCCTTTATGGGACGGAATTCTTCCCGCCGAAGTATGAGGCTGCTCCAGATACCCTAACTCCTCCAGATCGGCCATTTCATTGCGGATCGTTGCCGGACTGTAGCCCACATCGCCCCGTTTGGAGATGCTGCGCGAGCCTACCGGCTCAGCGGAAGAAATATAATCATCCACGATAGCGTTAAGTATCATTCTCTGGCGTTCAGTTAACATGTAATTCCCTCCTATCGGCTGTGGCTCCGATTCGTTAGCACTCTGTCGAGATGAGTGCTAACCACTAATACAAAAATACCAAACTGACCTTGGCATTGTCAAGTCAGTTCGGCATCTTGAGTGCGTTATCATGGTGACTTTTCTCAACTATTCCGACCTTAAGCTGGCCTCCCTTGCTTTCTTGCAGACAAACTGCATGACTTTGCGGTGCAAAACAGGAAACAGCGTAAACGTTATATCCATCGTCCTGCGCAGCGGCATCGGATGAACCAGCACCTCATTTTTATCCAGCCCCCTGATGGCAAGTGCCGCAAAATGCTCGGGCGTCATCAGCTTTTGCTTTCTCACCTGGGCGATCACCTGCTCTTATCCATCTTAATCGCCTCTCCGGAATCAAATATCGGAGTATCCACAAAAGCGGGGCACAGGCAGCTAACGTTAACCCCGTAGGCTTCAGCCTCATAATGGAGAGAAGTCGTCAGCCCTACCACGGCATGCTTGGTCGCTGAGTAGGCTCCTGTCGTAGGGGCAGGCCCCAGGCCTGCCGCAGAGGCAGTATTAGCTATGCTCCCGAAGCCTTGCTCCTTCATCAGCGGATACGCCGCCTGTACACCATGAATCACTCCCCATATATTCACATCTATGATCTGCTTCCAGTTTTGCTCTGTCATGTCGCAGAGTTCCCCGTACATCGCTATTCCCGCATTGTTGAACATATAATCCAAACGCCCGAATTCCCGGTGCACACCGCATACCAGTTCCTTCACCTGCCGAGCATCTGTTACATCTATCTCTGCAAAGGTGCTTTCACCGCCAAGCTGGGTGAGTTCGGCCGCTGTAATTTGCCCTTGCTCCGTATTTAAGTCTGCAATAACCACATGCACTCCCCGTTTGACCAATTCTTTGCCAATTGCCTTGCCTATACCGGAAGCTCCGCCTGTTACGATGCCTACCCGTCCGATCTCCTGCATTTTCATCTCTCCCTATGAATTGTATGTAGTCCATCCTGAAGAACACATTGGAACAAAATAGGACGATCGTTCTAATTCGACTAAGCAAAAGATTAGCACTTGACTCATCCCTTGCCGCGGATTCCATCCACAAAAATCTTTACACTCTGCCGAAACAGTGCCTCCAGGGGCTCTGGTTCCATCGTAAATAGATGCTGACATAGTCCCCCCATCAGAGTGCCGAACAAGAAGCCCGTAGTCTGCAGCTCTGCTTCCTCGAGCCTGAACTCCCCGGTCTCCGCACCCAGCTTAAAAATCTCATAATAGGCCTGCATAGGTGTTGCCGCCAGTCCCATCAGCTGAGCTACCGTCTCCGGTGAGGTTGCGTGATTGCTGCTCACTTCCTGTCCTGCCTGCAGCAATGGTGTTTTATAGTTGTTCTGCACAAAATGCGCAATCGCATAAAGCTTCTGAGTAGCCGTCCCGTAATCTGCCGAGATTCTCTCCCACCGCTCTTTCCAGGAGGCCATCGTTTCCAGTGCCAGGTATACGAAGAGCTTCTCTTTATTCTCAAAATGATAATAAATATGCCCTTTGCTGAACCCCGATTCCCTGGAAATATCGGCGATAGAAGTACCGGCAAATCCCTTCTGCGAAAAAAGCCTTGCCGCCTTCTCTGCGATGACCGACCTTGTCTCTTCACTGTCATAATGCCTTTTGTTCATTGTACAGCCATCCCCGATCAAAATTGAACGAACGTCCTATTTTTAAGATATAGTATAATTACAGATTTTTCAAGATAAAGTCATTATTACGGCATAAGCATCGCAACCTCTGCCTATAACCTTCGTCTGAATATAAAAAGGGGGGCGGATAAACGGCATGAAACTAAAACGTTCTTCCATATTCATGATTTTTGCAGCTGTGCTGCTCTTGGCCGGCGGTGCTTGGGTTTATCTGAAGGACAGGGCCGGTCATTATGAATGTTCCTTCGGTGAATCTGAATATGCTTCAGTGCTGCAGTGGGACGGTATTGTCTATGAACAAAATTGGGACAGCCCGCTCACCGGTCTTCATAAAGGGAAGTTGGTTGGTGAGATCACCTACACTACAGCAGACCATAAATGCCCTCGTACGGTTATGCAGGATGGAGACGCCACTCTCCTTGATGTCGGCACGCAGCTGTATGAAGTGACCGGGTATAAGGCATCCGCCAGGCTATGGGCGGGGGACAGACTGTATGACGCCCATAGCAATCCTGCCGCTAAGACACTGAATGACCTCCTGGATATCGCAGGCAAAATTGAGAACGTCCGCTTCATCAGCGGCATGGACGGTACTACTCACCTGATGGATTTCACCCCGGAGGCTGCCGGGATATTTATTAGGGAGTTTCCCAAGCTGAAGTACCTTCCGTTCCAGGAACTATACAAACAGACCAAAGGCTGGGTCGGAGATAACTACTGGCTCGAAATCGAAATGAAGGACGGGTCTACAATGAACATTCTGTATAATACGCTGTCCCCCTCCTTCAACCCTCCTGCGTACGCTACGCCGGAACTTGCAGCACTTGTAGAGCAGCAGCGCAAGCTGATCTATACCAAGTAAGTGACGGATTAAAAAAACCACTATTCACCCGGAACCGCGCCTCGGACGAATAGTGGTTTCTTTTATTTATAAATAACGAAGCCAATCCGCTCCGGTTAATCCAGTCTCTTCAGCACCGCGATTTCATCGCAGGCATGCTGCTTCTTGCAGTTCACGCAATCAGTCCAGACCTTCTCCGGGAAGATTTCCTTCTCGACCACGGTGAATCCGTTTCTGAGGAAAAAATCTACCGCATAGGTCAGAGCCATAATCTTCGGAATGCCCTGGCGTTTCGCTTCTTCCGTGAGCTTCTCCAGAATCATGGAGCCTACACCTTTGCCCTTGCCTTCATCACGTAGACCGATGGAACGGACTTCAACGAGATCATTGCCCAGTCTGAACAGCGATCCGCAGCCCACAAACCTGCCGCCGATTTCGGCTATCACAAACTGATCAATCTGGCGGGTCAGTGCTTGCCTGGAACGGGGTAACATGATACCGCGCTGGGCGTATTCCTCTATCATTAAGTACAGCGGCTCAACATCCTCCACTGTAGCATTTCTGCATATTACCTTGTGATCTCCCGCAGGAGCCGCCGACTGGCGGATCATTTCCGTCTTGACAAGCACTTTGACTCACCCCTCGTTGTTAATATGAATAAATATACAACACAGTGAATTACAATTCAAGGGGTATTTTAAAATTAAACTTCTGTCAAAGCACCGACAAATTCACCGAAAACATCATTCCCGAAAAGGATTCCCTGCTTGCTCAGCCGGTAGGTGTCACCCTCATGCTCCAGCAGCCCGGCATGCAGCATCTTATGCAGCGAAGCCCCGAAGATGTCCTCCAGCGTTGTACCGAACTGCGCCTGGAATGCGCTGCCCGATACTCCTTCGCGCATCCGCAGACCAACCATCATGAAATCCTCCATAGCCTCCTGTTCGGAGATCTCGAAAGAGTCCAGGCGCGGCAGGCCGCTGCGTGAAGCTTCGACATAAGGGTTGACGCCTTTGATATTCATATGCCGCTGGCGTTTGACGTATCCGTGTGCACCAGCACCAAGGCCGTAATAATCTTCATTGCGCCAGTACGTTATATTATGGCGGCTCTCCATGCCCGGTTTGGCAAAGTTACTGATTTCGTATTGGGTGTAGCCGGCCGCCTCCATCGTTGACATGAGCAGCAGGTACATCTCCAGCTCATCCTCTTCACTTGGCAGCGGAAGTTTATTCTTGTTAAATAGCGTGTGGAAAAGCGTATTCTCCTCCACCTTCAGGCTGTAGATCGAATAATGCGGCAGGTCCAGCTCCAGCGCTTTGCGGATGCTCTCTCTCAGCATATCTACCGTCTGGTTGGGCAGCCCGAACATGAGATCGACCGACAGGTTATTCAGCCCTACACTGCGGGCATTCTCCAGACTGCGGTAAACGTCGTCCACATTGTGAATCCGACCGATTCCGCTTAGCAGCTCATTCTGGAAAGCCTGCACGCCAAAGCTTACCCGGTTGACGCCGCCTTCCTTCATTACAGTCAGCTTATCCATATCTGTCGTGCCGGGATTGGCCTCCATGGAGAACTCGATATTCTCATCCCACTGCGGGAAATGCTTGCGTACCGATTCCAGGAAATAAGCCATTTCATCCGGCTTCAGTACGGTTGGTGTTCCGCCGCCGACAAAGATTGTCTTAATTACACCCGGAGGTGTCTCTTTCACGGTCAGTTCCATTTCCCGGTCAAGCGCGTGCAGATAATCCATGACCGGCTGGTCTTTCAGTACATAGGAATTAAAGTCACAATAAAAGCACTTATTCGTACAAAACGGGATATGAATATATACGGCCTCAGGGGGACGGCCACTTAATTGAGTTGTCATAGCAGTCTCCTTCATCTTATATTAGCGCCGGAGCAGCGGCGCAGTCATTGATCCAAAAAGTCAGAAAAGGGAAGCCTTAAGGCTTCCCTTGCAGATCAGTTTACACACATCAGGAACAGTGCTGCGCACTGTTACCAGGGACAAATTTACTCGTCGATCTTCAGAACTGCCATAAACGCTTCCTGCGGCACCTCAACACTGCCGACCTGCTTCATGCGTTTCTTACCTTCCTTTTGCTTCTCCAGCAGCTTCCGCTTACGCGAAATGTCACCGCCGTAGCATTTGGCGAGTACGTTCTTGCGCATCGCCTTGACGGTCTCACGCGCAACAACCTTGGTTCCGACAGAAGCCTGAATCGGCACCTCGAACATTTGCCGCGGAATAATGCCGCGCAGCTTCTCGCAGATAATACGTCCGCGGTTATAGGCACGGTCGCGGTGAACGATGAACGAGAGAGCATCGACCTGCTCGCCATTCAGGAGAATATCCATCTTCACCAGATTGGACTGGCGGTAACCGGAAATTTCATAGTCGAAGGAAGCGTAGCCCTTCGTACCAGATTTCAGCTGGTCGAAGAAATCATATACAATTTCCGAGAGCGGAATCTGATAAGTGATCGTTACCCGGTTGGAATCGAGATACTCCATGTTGACGAATTCGCCGCGTTTATTCTGGCACAGCTCCATTACGGTTCCTACGTAATCGTTCGGGACGATGACCGCAGCTTTGACGTAAGGCTCTTCCACATAATCAATCGTTCCGATCTCCGGATAATGCGACGGGTTGTCAATGGTGAGCGTCTCGCCGTTAGTCAGCATAATCCGGTAGATAACGCTTGGTGCAGTCGTAATCAGCGGCAGGTTGAACTCGCGCTCAATCCGCTCCTGGATAATTTCCATGTGCAGCAGGCCAAGGAATCCGCAGCGGAAGCCGAAGCCGAGCGCACTGGAGCTCTCCGGCTCGAAGCTGAGCGAAGCATCATTCAGCTGCAGCTTCTCCAGCGCTTCACGAAGGTCATTATAATCAGAGGTTTCGATTGGATACAGTCCGCAATAAACCATCGGGTTGATCTTGCGGTAACCCGGCAGCGGCTCCGGCGTCGGATTCTTCGCATCCGTCACGGTATCCCCGACACGGGTATCGCCGACATGCTTGATTCCGGCGACGATAAAGCCGACATCACCGATATTCAGTTCGTCGACAATGGTCATACGCGGCATAAAGGCACCGACTTCAATGACATCGAATACTTTCTCGGTTGCCATCATCTTAATCTTCGAACCTGCGCGGATGCTTCCGTCAATTACCCGGACATAGACGATAACGCCTTTGTAAGGATCATAGTGGGAGTCAAAAATCAGCGCTTTCAGCGGCTCTTCGGAATTGCCGGTTGGTGCAGGGACCTGCTTAACCACCTGCTCCAAAATTTCCTTAATACCGATGCCCGCTTTGGCAGAAGCAAGCACTGCTTCGCTGGCATCAAGTCCGATCACATCCTCAATCTCCTGCTTCACCCGTTCCGGATCAGCGCTTGGCAGATCGATTTTGTTGATGACCGGCAGAATTTCCAGGTTGTTGTCCAGCGCCAGGTATACGTTAGCCAGCGTTTGCGCTTCGATCCCCTGTGCAGCATCTACTACAAGCAATGCGCCTTCACAGGCCGCAAGGCTACGGGATACCTCATAAGTGAAATCGACATGTCCCGGTGTGTCAATCAGGTTCAGCAAATAATCCTGACCGTCGTCAGCACGGTAAGTGAGGCGGACGGCCTGCAGCTTAATGGTGATCCCGCGTTCACGCTCCAGATCCATCTGGTCAAGGACCTGCTCCTGCATTTCGCGCGAGCTTAGTGCGCCTGTATACTCAAGAATACGGTCGGCCAATGTCGATTTACCATGGTCTATATGTGCAATAATCGAGAAATTGCGGATTTGTTGTTGTCTTTTCTGAACGTCAGTCATTCCTTACCCCCACAGACAGCCTAATGTTAATCCACTTATTATAACAGTACGGGCTTCCCCCATCAATCCCGTGCAGCAGGGAAAGTAAAGAAACAGGAGCACCATCCTGTAATTAAGTCCGCTACTCGGCTGAATCAAACAGGGAGACGACCCAGCGGATACTTTTTTGCGAAGCCTGCTGCAGCAGACCCGCCGTTTTATCCGCAAGCACATCAATTGTCGGCTTCTGTTCCCCGGGAATCAGAATCTGCTCCGGAGTCAGCGTACTGTAATCCGGTACCTCCTGCTGCGGAAGTCCTGTGGCAGGTGTCTGGACTGCAGTCTGCGTCTGAGCCACCGGAAGAGCTGTGTAAGCACCTGTAGCCGGATCTATGGCAACCGGCACGTAAACATAAGTTTGACCGTTCTGGGCTATCCCCGTTCCCGTCACCGGCGTTGCCGCAGCTTGGCCTGTCTGTGCCACCCCGGTTGCCCCGTTCCAGCCCGGCAGCACCGCACTGGTTCTGGTTCCACCGCTGCTGCCGAACTGCATGCCAACCAATATGCCGATGCCCGCCCAAATGCCGACCATGACCAGCTTCTTGCCGAAACGCGACATGTTGACTCCTCCTTTATCTGCTTATTACCAGTTCTGTTTATTTATAAGAAGCAAGCTACCGGCTGTCACCCTGTTTGCTTCCAGGGTGACAGCCAGCCTGCCTTTTTCCCCCAATAAATTTCGGGCATCGCTTTCTGCTTCTAGTCCGCCTGACCGCTGCTCTCCTGTGTACCGGCAGTGCCTTTTTCAGGGGCAGCCGCTTTTTCAGCATCATGACTGTTCCAGTACACATCCGCAATCGCATCGGCCAGCACATCCGCCGTCCGTTTCAGCTCTTCAGCAGAATTGTCGATTCCCCCCACTTCGATTAAGACGCTATTAGGAGAAAGGGTCTGATTGTACTCCCCGTTATTGCCATTACCGGAAGATTTGCCCCAGATGCCGCGTGACAGTCCCGGATAGCTCTTCTCCAGCACTTGATGAATCGAATTGGCGAAGGCTTCATTCTTCTTCCAGTCTTTGTTGGCATGCCCCAGGATAAAATAGACCTGTGCGTAGCTTTCGCCATTGATGACTGCGGTTGTTTTGCCATGCCGCTGCGAATCGCGGTGAATATCGATCAGTTCAGTCATTTCCTGATTGGCAGCCATTGCCGCTTTAATGGTGATCCGGGAATATTTATAGGAAAAGTTCCAATTGTAATCCGGTACTTCTGTCGCATAATCCTCCTGCGCATGCACCGTGCCAATCCCGCGTTGTTCCAGTCTGTCGGCGATATAGGAGCCTACCAGCATTACATTTTTGGAAGGAACGCTGGAGCTGGGATTATCACTCTCCGCTCCCAGCAGCGGATTATAGGCTTCACGGGGATGCGAATGGTAGATTAGGATGCGTTTGACCGAAGTATCCTGCTCAGTGCCGCTGTCCTCACCAGCGCTGCCGTTGCTGCCTTGTTCTCCGGCAGTACCGGCATCCGGTGCAGTTGTCGGCTGCGGCTGTGCAGCAGGATCATCCGCAGGCTTGTCCGTATCTTCACCCGCTATAGGATCATTTCCGGATGATCCCGGATCCGTTCCAGTACCCGGCTGCGGATCTTCGCCTGCTGCCAGCTCATCCGTGCCCGGATGATAATCGGCGGGTGCGCCGGCGGTCCCTCCCGAGCCTTCCCGCAGCAAAAAAGGATCATCTGCCGCAAGCCCCGGCACCTCACGCGAGAGCAGGCTCTTGGGATTGCCGGGATCGACGCTGGTCAGCATCCGGAACACAAACGAAGTTACCTTGGGGGCAGAGAAGGCAGAGGGCTCTTCGCCCTTTGGCAAATGCGGAACCTCCATCCCCAGCAGCTCCATGAAAAATCCGCTTGATAGCGAGGCGGCCAGTCCTTTCATAGAAGGAACAGGGGAAGAATTCAGCTTTTGTCCGGCCAAACCGCCGGCTCCAAGCAGCATGAAAAAGACAAGTGAGCCTCCGGCCAGCAGCAGCATCGTTTTTCCCAGCGACAGAACGTCCAGCACTTTTCCCCGCAGTCTGCCGATATTCCATAGCTGAAACCATTTTCTGTTCATTATTGTTATGTCCTCCTCCAGCCCTCTGTAATCTCTTATACTTCAAATCTATGAGCAGGGAAGGAATACTAGAACCAAAAAAAGAGACAAAGAGAGAGTCACGGGATGAACACAGCCGCCAGCAGGCCTTACCGGAGTAGAGAAACCCGCAGCTATGAAAAAGCCCGTATAAGCAGTGCCACTAAGGCAGCTTGTACGGGCCATTTTACTTATATACGGATTAGTGGGTATATGCGCCGACATTCCCCGGATCAACCGCGTCATGCAATGCGGCATTCAGTCCGCTAGCCACAATGTTGGCGATTTCCTCAATAAATTCATCGATCTCCTTGGGTGTAACGATCAGATCATGGCCCAGCGGCTCAAGCACTTCCTTCACCAGCTGCAGACGTTCCTGCTCGGAGATATCATCCAGCATGCCCATGATCTCTTTGGTATGCGCCCCGCCGTCCCCCATTTGACCAAAATGATTCTTCATCATTTCCAGCACATTGTTGACGATCGTAGAAGCATAACAAACAGTAGGAACCCCGATGGCTATACACGGGACTCCAAGAATCTCCTTTGTCAGTCCACGGCGTTTGTTGCCGATGCCTGATCCGGGATGAATTCCGATGTCAGCGATTTGAATCGTTGTATTGATCCGCTCCAGCGAACGGGAGGCCAGTGCATCAATCGCGATGATCACATCCGGCTTGGTCCGGTCCACAATGCCTTGAACGACTTCACTGGATTCAATCCCGGTAAGACCAAGTACACCCGGAGCGATTGCGCTGACATTGCGGTACCCTGGAGACACCTGGTCAGGAACCAGCTCATAAAATTGCCGCGTAATCAGTGCATTCTCCACAACCAGCGGACCCAGCGAATCGGGAGTCACATTCCAGTTCCCGAGGCCGACGATCAGCACTGAGGAATTTTTATTGATGCCGATTCTATTCATAAACTGCTCGAATTCACGGGCAAACACAACGGACACCTTCTGCTGGAGGCCGGTATCTCCGCCGCGCAGCGCCGGAACCTCCAGGGTTACATAGTTTCCGATCGCGCGTCCAATGGCCTGAGAGCCGGCGTTATTCGCCACGCCAAGCCGCGTAACCTTGATCCCATCCGCTTCTTCCACTTCTTCGTTCACACCGGGAATCGGCGTTTCGAGCGGTCCTTGGGCCATTTCTTTCGCCTCTACCGCCAGGTCCGTGCGTACCGAATACAGCTGAAGATCCAGTTCCATCGCTAGTTCAGCCTCCTAAAAGTTTTGTGAGCATATGCATCCTGATTGAACTTCTTTTTGTCCAGTAGTGTGCGAGAGAAGAGCATTGTTTATACAAACGGGACGGATATATAATTGCGGATCAAAAAAATTTCACCCATGAACATGCGAAAAGATAGAGCGCCGGACCTTATCTCCGGGAGTTCACCTGAGGAAGCGGAGGCTTATTCAATAGTATTTAGTGTTGCATTTTACTACTGGTCATGCTAAACTATTTTAAGTTGTGAATCATTTGATTAATGATTTCGAATGTCTTTCAGGAGGTGAATGCAATGCCAAATATCAAATCCGCGGTTAAACGCGTCAAGACGACCGAAAAACGCCGTGCACTGAACGCTTCCCAGAAATCTGCGCTTCGTACAGCTGTGAAAACTGCTGATGTAGCACTGACAGGAACGGAAGTTGAAACTGCTCATGCTGCTTTCCAAGCTGCTTCCAAAAAGCTGGACAAGGCCGTAACTAAAGGTCTGGTTCATAAAAATGCGGCTGCCCGCAAAAAATCCCGCTTGGCGAAGAAATTGAACGCTCTTAAGGCTCAAGCCTAAGCCAAGGGCGACATTCATAATGAGCACTATAAGAACCTGACCGCTATGCTGCATACGGTTAGGTTTTTTTGTTCCCATTAGAATAAGAAGAGCCTGTCCTGCGCTGAATAAGCGTCTAGGGCAGGCTCTTTTTTTATCCCCTCGCCCAAGACCCGGGCAATTGACAAAATTACTGAATTTAGGTATATTTACTTTTATGAAATTAGATTTTGCAAAATATAATTTAGATGCTATTAGTAAACTAAAGAAAGGAGCTTCATGATGTCCGAATCCAATTCTGCTTTTGGTGAGGCTCTTGTGAAATCACTGATTGGAGAACGCGGGCATATTCCGATTGCCAGAGCATTGCCGGATATTACATCCGAGCTCGCCGGACAACGCACGGAAGGGATCCCGTACAGCATTTATCAATTATTGAAGCATATGAGCTATTGGCAGGATTTCATGCTGACCTTTTTGGAGGGGGGAAAACCGCAAGCGCCAGGAAATGTAAGGGAGAGCTGGCCGGTAGAGGAAGCCCCTGTAGACGAGGCAGAATGGCAGGACACCGTGAGGCATCTGCTGCAAGGCGTGGAAAAGGCTGTTGCTTTTGCCCGGACCGTACAGCTGGACGAACCGCTCCTAGGTTTTCCGGGGGAAACTAAGGGCGGGATATTACGTAACATCGCCTCTCATAATTCCTACCATTTAGGAGAAATAGTTATACTTCGCCGTCTCCACGGGGCCTGGCCGCCACCTGGCGGAGGCTATCCCGCCTAATCCAATACAAAAGAGGGAATTAAAATGATGATTTTGAGTACTATACTTGTGGCGCTCGTAGCGCTGGAGCATGTGTATATTTTAGCCTTGGAGATGTTTATGTGGACTACCCCCAGAGCGCAGAAGGCGTTCGGGACCACCAGGGAGTTCGCGCAGGACACGAAATCACTCGCAGCCAACCAAGGTCTGTACAATGGTTTTCTGGCTGCCGGTCTGGTGTGGGGCTTGCTCCATCCGAACGACACGTTCGGATTTCAGCTTCAGCTGTTTTTCTTGATCTGTGTCTTGGTTGCAGCGGTCTATGGCGGCATGACGGCTAAGAAATCCATTCTGTTCGTCCAGGGCCTCCCTGCTTTTCTGGCTATTATCGCCCTTCTTCTGGCCAATCTGTAAATCGGTTTTTGACCATCAACTTGTAACTGGCGCCGATGCTGCATCGGGGCCAGTTTTTTTGCTGCTGATTAAATACGCGGCAATGGGCAAAAAAAGCTCCCCATACAGCGACAGATTTTCATTACCCGTCTGCTATATGGGGAGCGTATCAGGCAAAGTTAGGCGCCCAGACGCAGCATAAACATCTCCAGCCCGAGCACCTTGTCGATGGCACCTGTCTTCATCTGGTAATCCAGATCCGCCAGAATGCTCAGAATTTGACGCAGCCGCTGGCTCTCAAACTTGCGGGCCTGCTCTCCGGCCAGCTTAACGGCATACGGATGAAGTCCGACTTGAGAGGCAATCTGGCCCTGTGAATAGCTGAGCGCAGACAGATCCTTAACCTGCAGGATGATCCGGAACTGCCGGGCGATCAGCGCGGCAATCTTAATCGGCTCCTCGCGTTGCTTCAGCAGCTCATAGAGTGTATTAAGTGCCTTATCCAGGCGCAGATTCGCTATATCCTCCACCAGCGTGAACACATTCTGCTCGGTTCCCCGGTGTACAAGGCTCTCCACAGCTGCGGCATCCACAGTACCGCCGGCACCGGTGAACAGGCACAGCTTGTCCATCTCTGCGGACAGGTTCTGCAGCCCTGTGCCAGCGCTTGCTACAAGTGCCTCTGCGGTTCCCGGGGCCACTGCGCAGCCGCGGTCTTTAAAACCTTTTTCCACCCAGCGCAGCAGCTCTTCTGCACCCAGCGGATTAAAAGCCAGTACCGTTCCGGCAGCTTTGGCAGCTTTGACTATCTTTTTGCGTTCATCCAGCTTATCGTTATTGACCAGAAACACAATTACACTAAAATCGGCCGGAGCCTGCATGTATTCACTTAACAGCTCTACCCGGTGCTCAATTTTCGCATTCTCTTTGCCCGCTGTAAACAGCGAGGCATCCCTCACCAGCAGCAGCTTGCGCTCCACCATGAACGGGACGGTCTCCGCCTCCTCCACTACCGCCTGCACCGGCGTCTCGGAGAGGTCGAAGGGAATTACCGCAAAATCACGATCCTCTTTGGCGATCAGGTGATCCTCCAGCAAGGCCGCAAATTCATTCATCCGGAATTTCTCACTGCCGTAGAGCACATATAGCGGTGAAACTTTCCCCTGCCTGATGTCTTTGGCCGCCGTTTTGGCATCCATCCTGCCACTTCCTTTTCCATTTCATCATAACCATTTTATAGTTTAACAAAAAAAACGTTTTAAACATAGGGAGCTTCGCTGCTTTGTTCCATGCAAAAACGGAGCAACCTCGGCACTAAAGCCAAAGTTGCTCCGTTTCAGCGGCGCATCTATATAAACGACGGAAGGAGAAGCTCTAGAAACTTCACTTCCGGCGGTCATACCGATGAAACTCGCAAATCCTGTAATTCCTGTCCTCTTACCATAGCATATTCCGGGTGCCCCTAAAAAGTTCCAACTATAATTATTTATTACCCGGAAGGGCTGTCGCCGAAGCGTCCGGCGAAGCTGACGGTACCCCGGCGGCTCCGGCATCCGGAACGTTGTATACCTTGGAAACTTCGGAGCCATCCTTCAAGGTTACATACGTAAACTGGAGGCTGTCCTCCGACCAAGTACCGGATACCCACGTGCCTTCCAGCGGAAGCGAGGTTACCGCGGTCCGTTCCTCCTGAAGGCCGCTTGACGGAACGTTATAGATTACCAGCTGCTGTCCGGCAAGCTCGGCAGAATACTTTCCGTCCGGTGAGTACCAGGGGGACTGGGCTTTCAGCATAGGCAGCAGCCCCATCGTTCCGGCTTCTTCAGCCGCCGGAGTCTGCTCAACATCCTGCGCCGGCGCTGAATTGTCTGCAGCCGTATCCTCATCATTAAAGGTCCGGGCGTCCTGAGCACTCATATGACCACCGCCGCTTTTGATGTCAGACTGGGGGGCCGGAGTAGCCAGTTCACTGTTACGGATAACTGACGTGCTCCGCTTTGCCGAAGCGGGACCCTCACTCACAGCAGGGCCCGCTTCTGTAGCTTCCGCTGCCGGTCCGGCGTCTATCGTAGCCGGAGCCGCACTGTCCGCTTCTCCACCATCAACGGTTCCACCGTCGCTTGCGCCTGCGGATTCAGAGAGTTGAGCGTTAAGCTCATCAGGCGCAGCAGCGTTATCCGCGCCTTCCGTCGCTGCCGTATCCGAATTCCCCGTTGTCATCTTGCTCATGGCTTCATTGCTTCCAGCCGTATCAGCCGCCTGGTTCAACGCTTGCTCCACATCTGCCGCCGGCATGCTGTCCGGCATATTAAAGAGGGCAATCACCAGAATAATCGCAGCAGCAACTGCGCCAATGCCTGTCCGCGCGGCCATGGAAGCTACTCTGGAGGTTCCTTTCACTGTTTGGCTATGAGTACCTTTGCGTGTCATTGGAATGACTTTAGTGTCCTCCGAAGCTGCTGCATCCTCCGCTTGAACACCAAGATCAATCTGCTCAAGCTGAGGCATAATTGAATCAACCAGGCTGAAAGGAGGCTTAACGTCCGGCAGCTGTTCCATTTGTTCGGAGAGCAGAGTCAACCGGTTAAAGACTTCCGCGCAAGAAGGACAGTTGTCGATATGCCGATACATCTCTATAGTTTCATCTGGACTGAGATCATGATCCAAATAACGGTGCATCCATTCTATCACCTCCGTGCACTTCATCCTGATACACCACCTTTCTGATACTCCTGAAGTCTATTCTGCAGCTGCTGCCGGGCCCGGAACAGGTACGATTTCACCGTGTTCAGCGGCAGATCCAGACAGTCTGCAATCTCGTTGTAAGAAAAATCCTGTAAATACCGCAGTACAATCACCGTCCGGTGATGCTCCGGCAGCTGTTCGATCGCCTCGCGGATATCCTCCGCCAGATAACCGGACATGACTTCGCGCTCTACGTTATGTTTATTATCCTGGAACACCATCTCGTGCTCATCGATAGAAACGGTAGGCTTTGTTCTCCTGAATTTGTCAATGCAAATGTTGGTCACGATTCGCTGAACCCATGTTTTGAATTGGGCCTTCTCTTCATAGGAACCAATTTTGGTGTACACTCTGATGAGCGCTTCCTGTGAGGCATCCAGAGCGTCCTGTTCATTATGCAAAATGTAGAAGGCCGTCTTATACACATGTCCTTCAATTTCCCGCAATAGGGTGATTAGAGCGTCGCGATCGCCCGCTTGAGCGGCTCTGATGAGTCCCTGCTCCACCACGAAGGTTCCCCCTCTCTATGCAATCTTACTGACGTGTAAGACTGCGAATTTGTTGCAAGCCTGTAATCAATATTTTAACAATACCAAACTTTACATGTTACGTCTTGTGCCGCCACCGGTTCCGCTCCGACGCACGGCCATAACCGTCCATAATCCTTACTAAGCATACAAGGGAAGCGCCCAATCTTCAAATATTCTTTTACAGAAGTTTATTACAAAATTGAAATCAAATAAGGGCCGCCTCCGCAGCAGATTTCGCTACACTGGAGACAGCCCGGATTATCGATATAGTATAGTAGCACACAGCATCAATACAGCGTAATTGTCCTTGGAGTCATCATCCACTACATACATTTCACCCTGTTCAAAAATATGCGGATTATTATAATTCCGGTACAATTTATACATCTTACCGGCAGTGACCCGGCAGCCGCGCACAATGGATAGAATCTGCACATATTCGGCTTCTTCTTCATGTAAGGTCCGGTACAGCGTCCTTTGATCATCATTCCCGCGCATGACGGCTCCTTTCCTCCATTAGAAACATTCTTCAGAGCTTAAGCCAGTTCTAAAGTACCTTCTCTGTAAGTATTGCCCTGAAGTGGGGAAAAACCATCATTTAGCTTCATTTAGATGAAGGAAGAATTTTCACAAAAAAACTGCCAGACCGCTAAGTTCGGCCGGGCAGTTTAAGTATTTCAACGGATGTACATCATTAGCGGCTGGAGCCAGCGATTACGCGCCCTTAATCTCTTTAAACTTCGCAACATACTGCGCAGCCAGCTCTGTGATCTGGTCGTAGCGGCCTTCCTTGGCCGGAGCGGTCAGGTTGCCGCCGATGCCTACTGCAATGCAGCCGTTCGCAATCCACTTCTCCATATTGTTCAGGTCCACACCGCCTGTTGGCATGATGTTGACATGCGGCATCGGACCTTTGACTGCTTTGACATAATCAGGTCCGAAGGCGCTGCCCGGGAACAGCTTCAGCACATCTACGCCCAGCTTCAGCGCTTCCTTCATTTCATTCAGCGTCATGCAGCCCGGCATGTAAGGAATCCCGTAAAGATTGCACATCTTGGCAGTCTCTTCTTCAAAAGAAGGGCTGACCACAAACTCCGAACCGGCCAGAATAGCAATTCTCGCCGTAAGAGGGTCGAGCACTGTACCTGCACCGATAACCGCACGGCTGCCGTATTCGGCTACCAGCCGCTTGATCGCTACATCTGCATCCGGAGTCGTAAAGGTAACCTCAATGTTGTTCAGTCCGCCTCCTATACAGGCAGCTGACATTTTATAAGCATCGTCGGCATTATCCGCACGGATAACAGCGACTACACCAACAGATGTGATGTTTTGCAAAACTTTTATTTTCTTCATGATTAAACTCCCTCTCCTAATAAAAAATAGATTTCATCGCAAAAGTAAAAACATAAAATATTAATTTAGATAAACTATTTTATCTAATTTACTAACTTAATCGTAAATACTTCTATGGAAATAGTAATAATAATACCGTTAACAGTCAATAAGTTTTTATGTAAATCTGCAGAACCAGCCTAATACGATCCAAAAATCCCTTATAAACAAAGGACTTAGTGAGCAAACCATTATTATTCACAAAATTATCTCCACAGAATGAATAATGTTTTATTGAACAAAACCGATTTATATGATAATTTCTAGTTACTAATCATTATACAGGGAATCTACCGATTGCCCTCGGGAGGAATTTATCAATGAGTAAGCAGTTGAATGCCGTCACCTTTGGAGAACCGATGGCGATGTTTTATGCGAATGAGACGGGCCCGCTCCATGAGGTCACCTCATTCTCTAAAGCGCTGGCCGGAGCAGAGAGCAATGTGGCAACCGGACTGTCGCGTCTGGCCCACAAGACCGGATATGTAACCAAGCTTGGCGAAGACAACTTCGGTCAATTCATCGCCATGGCTTTGAATAAAGAGGGTATTGACACCGACAGCATCACTTATACCAAAGAGTTCTCAACCGGAATGCTGATCAAATCCAAGGTGCTTACCGGTGATCCCAAGGTTGAATATTTCCGCAAAAATTCCGCCGCCTCCAAGCTTAGCCTGGCTGATTTTGATGAAAGCTATTTTGCCTCCGCAGGCCATCTGCATGTAACCAGCATATCTTCAGCCCTTTCAAAGACCTGCCATGAATTCTCCCTGCATGCGATGGAATTTATGAAAAAGAACGGTAAAACCGTCTCCCTCGACCCGAATCTGCGTCCAACCCTTTGGCCGGACACAGAGACGATGGTCCATACGATCAATGATCTCGCTACCCGCTGCGACTGGTTCCTGCCGGGCCTTAGCGAAGGCAAAATTCTGACCGGACTTGAGACACCGGAGGAAATCGCCGGTTACTATCTGCAGCGGGGAGTATCGCTCGTGGTGATCAAGCTGGGCCCGGAAGGCGCTTATTACAAAACTGCCGCCGGAGAAGAGGGCTATGTAGACGGCTTCAAGGTAAAAGAGGTAGTGGATACGGTAGGGGCCGGGGATGGATTTGCCGTTGGGGTGATCAGCGCAATGCTTGAGCAGCTTACCGTAGCCGAGGCCGTGAGACGCGGCAATGCGATCGGCGCACTGGCGGTTATGTCTCCCGGAGATATGGACGGACTGCCAACCCGGGAAGGACTGGAACAATTCATGAACGCCAGCGTTTAAGGGCAATTGCGAATATCCGGCACCGCAGAAATAGTAGGACGACAGAAAGAGCAGCGATCCCCGTTAAGGGTCGCTGCTCTTTAATGTTATATTGGCGGCATAGCATGCTGGGGACACAGGAGCCATTGCGATAGGCGGAGCATATAAAACGGTTTATTCCGCAGCTGACGGCGGCCGGACCGACTGTCCCAGCTGGAGCGCAGGCGGAAAACGGTACGTAATCGGGACGGCAGCATCCTGATCCTCAATCAAAGAGAGCATCAGCTTCGCCGCCTGCATGCCCATTTCATAAGCCGGCTGGCGGATCGTCGTAATGGACGGATTGTAGATCCGGGCAAACTCCGCGTCGTCAATGCCGATGACAGACAGCCGCCCGGGGATGGCAATGGAATGGCGGTTCGCGTATTTAAGGATCTCGCCCAGCACGAGATCGTTGGCGGCGAGCAGCGCTGTCGGCGGCTGCGGCTGGCGCAGCAGATCATCCAGCGCAGCGGAGATCTCTTCACGCGGCACACTGCGCATGTACCGTTCATTCAGCGGCAGCCCTGCTTCCTCCATTGCCTTTTTGTAGCCGCTCATTCGTTCCCTTCGCGGTGTAATTGCATGCTCCCCAAGCGGCAGTGATAGAATCGCAATCGCCTCATGACCGTGCCGTGTCAGCTCCTTAACCGCGGTCTTGACAGCCATTTCATTGTCCAGCAGCAGACTCTGCGTCGTTACCCCTTCCACCAGCCGGTCCATGAAAACAAGCGGATATTCCGCATCAATCAGCTTACTGTAAGCCGAAGACTGGTCGCCTGTCGGGAATATAATTAAGCCGTCTACCTGGCGCGCTATTAAGTTCTCCACATAGGTATTCTCTTTATCAGCGTTCTCATCGGCATTGCAGATAATAACCTGAATACCATGGCGCGACAGCTCATTCTCGATCGCCCGGATGCACTGGATCGACAACGAGTAGTCAATATTCGCCACAATGATCCCGACCATATGGGTACGGTTCTGCTTGAGGCTGCGGGCCAGGCCGTTCGGCTGATAGTTCAGCTCCTCGATCACACCCTCTATCCGGTTCTTCGTGGCCTCGCTCATATATTTAAACCGTTTATTCAAAAATTGCGAGACTGTGCTTTTGGACACTCCCGCTTTTTGAGCGACATCCTCAATCGTTAATTTCTTCATTTTTCCGCCCCACTCTGTCTATATAAAAAAGCCATACCTTTGATATTATCAAAAGTATAGCTTTTTTTTAGTAAATTATCTAGTAATCAATTATCGAAGCTTTAGCTTACGGGAAAGAGCTTAGTTCTGCGGTTCATACTTTACGCCATATTCTTCAAGCCACCAGTCATAGACCCATTGCTGGCCTAGCGGCAGCGTGAATTCAGGTGAGCGTTTCTCGCCGTTTACTTCATAGTGTGCTGTTAAGATCTTACTTTGGATCAAAGTATTCAAGTCGTGGTCAGCAAACGAGGTCGATTTTTTAGCGCCTGAATCCTTTTGATTTGCAGCGAACTCTCCAGTAAGCATCTGCGATTCCCCGGTTTCGAGATTATACAGCTTGTTATGGGCAATCCACTTCCCGTTATCACCGGGGGTATAGTACACCAGCAGCAATTCCTCATGCTTCAGATCGATAGAGATAAATGACTTGTAGTTTCCATATTCCTTTTCTATCGAAAATATCTCTGTTGGTGTTACAGTTGCTCCCGCAGCTGCCTTTTGCACGTCAATGACAGACAGCTTCCCTTTGGAATAATTGGCGCGTCCTTCCCCTAGCGTATATGTGCTGCTAACCAAAAGCGCATATTTCCCGGCACCTTCAACTCCCATCAGGTTATAGTATGTTTGTGCCCCACCGGCATAAAGCGGGAAGGTATAGATGCGTTTGGCTGAGGCAACTGAGAGCTCAGAATGACCTTTTGGAGTGAGATAAAGCGAATATGGCTCTGTGTTATGAGTCAGCTTGGGTTTAGTGTAATTTACTACCGGCGGCGGCGGTGACCACACAATGCCTGCATCTGTCTCGACTGCACGCGCGTTTGACTTATCTCCGCTAAATGACAAAGGCATATAATACTTCTGCCCTCCGATTTCGAACTCTGCCGAGCCTACAGGCGGATTATAATCCTTCGCTTCCGCTGATGGAGAAGGTACAGCCGATGGCTGCACAGCGGCAGCGGTAGATTTACTGAACAAGGAGGCAATTTGAGCTGCGTAATCCCCCTTGCCGAGGCTCCCAAGCGGCCAGACCAGCACACCGAACAGCAGGAGGGCCGATAAACCGGCGATACTGAAGCTTTTGGGTGAACGAAATCTTTTGCCTGCCCCGGCGCGGCTTTCGGCTGCAAGCTCGATCCGGGCCATCAGCTCCGGGGTGAAGCCGTCTTCCTGAAACGGACCGCCTGCCGCCTGCTGATACCATTCCGGCTTTTTATGTAACATGTGTACTGTGTCCTGGGCCTGTCTGTTCTTCATCGCTTTTCCTCCTCCTCCAGCGCCTTTCTTACTTTGTCCCTGGCCCGCGACAGCCGGGATTTTACCGTTCCTTCCGCCACACCGAGCAGTAAAGCCATTTCTACGGTGGACAGCCCCTGTTGAATCTCCAGTACCAGCACCTCCCGGTGTTTTTCCGGCAGCTCCATAATCAGCTCCCAGATCCTGCTGACGTACTGGTTGCTGATCGCTTCTTTTTCCGCAGACATCGCCTGTCCAGTCTCCTGCCCGTTCCCAAGCGGGGCAAATCTGCGCCAAAAGCTGCTCCTTCTCCAGCTGAATGCCGTATTGCGGGTAATCGTCAGCAGCCAGGTTTTTAGGGTAGCGTTCCCGCGGTATTTTCCGATGCTCCGGTAGGCTTTCAGGAACACCTCCTGGCTGATGTCATTCGCCTGCTCGCGGCTGCGGGTTAGGAAAAACGCATAATGCCACACATCGGAGCCGTACGTCTCCATCATCTCCCGCAGCGTCATGGACGGCGCATAGGCCACGGCGTAAGGCAATTCTTCACTGTGCATGTTCTCTCTCACCTCTCCCCCAATAAGACTCTCCAGGCAGCAATTGGTTCCCTCAATTTTCCAAAAGGATCAACGAATTTTATGTATAACTAATTTCGTGGCAAAAACGGCGGAAACGGAATACATCTGGCCAAGAAGGCACCTCCCGCAAGAACCTTGGTCCTGCACAGAAACCTTACCTGAGCATGATAACAGCAATTTCAGCTATAGGGTACAAGAAATAAGAATACACTCTTGGAAGTCTGCGCATTGAACAAGGCGGCTGCTGGGTGATTTGATCCCTGCTCTTGTTAAGGACCAGGTGCTAAGCGCTTATGCCTCACGGTGATCCCTTCCTTCCGTACCCTCAGCTGAATCTCTCCATGCAAATCCGTCCGGTATACAGCCGTAGCCGAATCCGCCAGACGTTTCAATACATCCGCATTGGGATGCCCGTACAGATTATGGACTCCGGCAGAGATCACTGCTGCACCGGGATTCCAGAACTCCAGCCAGGCTGCGCTTGTTGCGGTTTTGCTGCCGTGATGCGCTACTTTCAACACCTCGATAGGCCCGCCTTTTAGGATACCTGCCTGCTGACCGGCTTCCATAATATCCCGCTCCGCCGCCTCGTCCATATCTCCCGTAAAAAGAAAGCCACGGCCGTTCATCTCCAGCCGGAAGACGACCGATTCGTGATTCTGTTCCTCCACCTCCGGAAGCAGGGAATCTCCCTCAGCCGGAAGCTCCGGCCACAGGAAAAACAACCGCGTCTCGTCATCCGGAGTAAGCATCTGTCCCTGATGAACCGCGTACATCCGGACACCCTTTGCAAGCGCCGTATCCATCAGCTCAGCATACGCTTCCGTGCCGGTCAGCGTCCCGTTGAACAGCAGTGCAGAGACCGGCATTCCTTCCAGCACAGCCTGCAGCCCGCCCGCGTGATCCTGATCACCGTGGGTTAATATTACAGCGTCCAGCCGGTGGATGCCCCGCTGCTTCAGCAAGGGCAGCAGTGTTTTGGCCCCGACCTCAAACGGGCTGCGGCGGATGCGCCATTCCTCCCAGTCCCCGAAGCTTACCGTTCCGCCGCCGTCGACCAGAATATGCGCTCCCTCGGGCGTAGTAATCAGGATGCTGTCCCCCTGACCCACATCCAGATAGCTGATGGCTCCTGTACCACCACTCAGCTCCCCGGCATAATAACCCTTGTACAGCAGGAGCGCCATTCCGGCGGCGCATAGTACAGCTGCCGGACCACTCCAGCGGAGGGTAGCCGGAACGGGAAACAGCGGGTGCGGTGATAACGCTCCGCGACTTCTGCCTGTGTGATGGCAGCGTCCGTCATCCCCCGGCTGTTCAAGCTCTGACAACGGTCTGGTTTCATCCTCCATATACTGGGGAGCGAACCTGGCTTCCTTACGCCGCTTCAGGATATACAGCAGACCATAGAGAAGCGTGTAATAGATGCTAATCCACAACAATGAAGGCGAGGCCCAGATCAGGGTACCGGCACTGAATCCGTTCACCCACTCCACTCCCGCAAACGTAACATTATTCAGTAACTCTGCA
The DNA here is from genome assembly GCF_017086365.1 of Paenibacillus tianjinensis. NCBI lineage: Bacteria > Bacillati > Bacillota > Bacilli > Caryophanales > Paenibacillaceae > Paenibacillus > Paenibacillus tianjinensis. The sequence continues at coordinate 4,798,681 of NZ_CP070969.1, forward strand.
AAATGTGCAATGACAAGTGCAGCGGCATTCCAGAACCGCCCAAGCAGCAGCGCCAGTGTCCCGAGCGGCAGTACAAGAAAGGTTATAAAGGGAACAAGCAGCAAATTGGCGGCAAAGGACAGCAGCGAGAACTGGTTAAAATAATAGATTGTGAGCGGAAAAGAAACCAGCTGCGCGATTAAAGTCACCGACAGGGCACTGCCCAGCCAGCCCGGCAGCCTCCTGAATAATGGTGCAGCCAGAGGTGTGTACACCATAAGCCCCGCCGTTACCAGAAAAGAAAGCTGAAAACTGACACTGAGCAGCAGATAAGGATTCCAGACCAGCATCAGCAGCGCCGAAGCGGCCAGAATGTGCATCCCGTCCTTAAGCAGGCCGAGCCTGGCGGCCAGCAAAGCGATCATGCTCATCAGCCCGGCACGAATAATCGACGGCCCGGCACCGGATAACAATACATATCCAGGAACAAGCAGCAAGGTTATCGTTATGGCCGTTTCTCTGGTGATGCGGCAGCGGCGCAGGATAAATAGAATCACCCCGACGTATACAGCTACATGCATCCCCGAGATGGCCAGAATATGCGTCAGGCCCAGCTGGGAGAACTGCTTGAACGTATCCGGGTCCAGATCCTCCTGGATCCCAATGACCAGGCCCTTCATATATCCGGCATGCGGCTCCTGAAATAAGCGGTCCAGCTCTGCCCCGAGCGCTGAACGCACGGCATCACTCCAGCGGAGGATCCCAGATAGCTCCCAGGATGCCGGAGGTTTCACCGAAACGCTGGCCGTGCCTTCCCCTTTTAGCAGCCAGTGGATCTTCTTAGTCAGCAGATAGGCTCGGTAATCGAATCCGCCAAAATTACGTGCCGCCTGCGGCTGCTCCAGCTCTCCTTCCATGACTACCCGGTCTCCCCGCTGCCACCCGGCAGCTACCGCAATTTCACTTTCAGCCTGGAGTTTGATTTGCACAGCAACAAGTTCATCTGCCGCATGTACTGCATTAGCCCCTTGTAGATCCAAACCGATACGCGACAGCTTCAGCGTAAAATCCACCCGGTCCCCGTCCCGCTCCACTGGAGAAGTTATTACACCTGCGGCAGTAACGTAATTCTCGTTCAGCTCGTTCGCCTGCTTACCCAGCGCTTCCGGCAGCAGGCTGATATTACGGGCTTCGTTCCATTCCCAATACAGGGCTGCCGCAGCAAGTGCCAGACCGAACACCGCAGCCGTTCGCCAGCGTATCCCCCTGCTGACTGCCCAGATAGCGATCAGCAGCAGACAGCAAGCGATATAGATCAACAGTTTGTGACCAGAGAATAAACAGCCCGCCGAGCTGCCGGCAATCCAGCAGATCGTGAAGCTTAAGAGCGGCCTCCTGTTCATAATATTCCTCCTTCGGTAATCGCCTTTATCACAAAAAAGAACCTCTGCATACGCAAACATTGCGTGTGCAGAGGTTCTTCCCCTGAAGCTTATTCTTACTCCGGCTGCGTCAGTTCCGCCGGTTATTCTGATACGGTGATCATGGTTTCCTTCGGCGGCTCATAGTTCTCCAATTGGCGGAACACAATCCCTTTGGAGCCCAGCATCGCTTCTACCTTCGCCATATCCTTGCGGTATGGACGCAGGTAGACGATCTCTACAATACCGCTGTTGGCCAGCATATTAGCGCAAGTCCAGCATGGTTCATCTGTAACGTAGACCGTACTCCCTTCCCGGTCGCTCCGGTCGGTGAACAGCAGCAGATTCTGCTCAGCATGGATCGTGCGGATACAGCGCTGCTTCTTCACCATCGTCTCTACGCCGCCAACGATCTCCCGCTCATATTGCTCAGAGACCATACAGCCAGCTTCAGAGCAGTCCGGAACACCCATAGGTGCGCCGTTATAGGCGGTGCCCAGCAGCTTCTTGCCTTGCACCAGCACAGCGCCGACATGGCGGCGGGGGCAGCGTGAGCGGGTGGAGACCATGCAGGCAATGTCCATGAAATATGTATCCCAGTTCTTACGATAGGCCACAGTCATCAGCAATCTCCACTTCCTCATAAATAGTTGTTCATTATTGTAACATAATGCGGCATATTTTCACTATAAAGCTTGTACGGGATAACAGCATGTCCAAGACCTTCCGCAAACATAGTGCTTGCCTCAAAAAACAACCAGCGGCTTCAGCTGTTCCAGCATCTTCGGCCCGATCCCTTTCACCTTGCCCAAATCGGCCAAGCTGCGGAACGCCCCTGTGCTGCTGCGGTAGTCGATGATCGCCTGCGCTTTCTTCTCGCCGATACCCGGCAGGTTCATCAGCGCTGCGGCATCGGCTGTGTTTACATTGATCCTGCCGTCCGCTGCGGCGGCGGGTGGCGTGCTTGCAGCTGTTCCAGCGGCTATACTCCCGCTTGCTGCACCCGGTGTAGCAGCTCCTTCACTCTCTGCTGCTCCGGCAGTTCCGCCACTCGTACCCGAACCGGCACTTACTTCTTTTCTGTCACCACCCGTTCCACCGTTTACCGCGCCAGACGCCGCTGTCCTGCCATCACCCTTGATCCCTGCTGCGCTGTCAGCCGCCAGTCCACTGCTTACTGTAACGGAAGCCGCTGCAACATCCTTTCCTTCCCCATCAGCCGTTCCACTACCCGAGCCCGCACCATCACTGTCCGCCTTCCCCCCGCCAGCTTCCACTCCCAGAGCCTGCGCCATTCCGGCGTTCAGCGTCTCCCAGCCGGCGATGCCCTCTTCTGCCCTATGGTCCGCAGCCCAGACCAACCCCCCGCCCAGCAGCGCGGCGGCAATAGCCGAACCAATTCTTCTTATAATCATTAAACCGTCCTCCTTCAATTAATTGTAATTTTATTCAAAAATACGTTTAAAACCTGTCATTTGTCCAAGACTGTCCTGCATACATTTAACGAAGAGTATTCCTGTAAGCCCAGCAACATAAGAAAGGAGGTAACCACAGGATGAAAGTGGGATTTATCGGAACAGGTAGCATGGGCGGTCTGCTCATTGAAACCTTTCTTAGTTCGGGAGCACTTGATCCAAGCGATGTGCTGGCCAGCAACCGCAGCCAAGGCAAGCTGCTGGAGCTTAAGAAGGTTCATCCCGGAATTACGGTTTGCGCAAGCAACAGCGAAACCGCATCAGGAAGCGATATTGTTTTTTTATGTGTCAAACCTTTGCAGTTCAAAACGTTATGTGATGAAATTGCTCCCTGTCTGAGCAGCGAGCAAATTGTCGTATCCATTACAAGTCCTGTCCAGCTCTACCATCTGGAATCCGTTCTGCCGTCCAAAGTTGCCAAGATTATTCCCAGCATCACCCATTCCGTCAAGAGCGGGACTTCTCTTTGCATCTTCGGAAGCAGGTTAAATAAAAAAGACAGGCTGGCGCTCCTCCAGCTGTTATCATTTATTGGCGTTCCTGCGGAAATCCCTGAGGGTCATACCCGGATTGCCTCTGATTTCTCCAGCTGCGGTCCGGCGTTCCTCAGTTATTTTCTGGAGCGGTGGATTGAAGCGGCTGTAGAAGCGACCGGCATCGACGAGGCACTGGTCAGCACGCTGGCCGGTGAAATGCTGCTTGGCACAGGCAAGCTGCTGACGGAAAGGGGGTTCACTCCCCAGGAGCTGCAGGAGCGGGTTGCCGTCCGCGGAGGAATTACGGCGGAGGCGCTGAACCACCTGCGTTCCAGTCTGGAAGGCGTATTCGAACGGCTGATCACCACAACCCACGACAAATACAATGAGGATCTGAACAAGCTGGATGCCCTCTTCGGCCAGAGCGGCATCGTTCAAGGACCGCTGGACCGCTAGTCTGCCTCTGCAAGGTACTGCACCTAAGTTCCTGCGTCCGTTCATATGGCAAGAAACAAAAACCCGCAGCACGGAATCATCCGTAGCTGCGGGTAGAATTGCGTTCTTCGCTTAACCCACTACAATATTTACAAGCTTGCCGGGAACTGGAATGATTTTGCGGACGGTTTTGCCCTCTACAGCGGCCTTCACATTCGGCAGCGCCAGTGCATGTTCCTGCAGTTCCTGCTGGTCCATATCCGCTGCTACCAATGCACGCTGTACGATCTTGCCGTTCACCTGTATAACGATTTCAACCTCAGCATCCACCGTCCAGGCTTCTTCATAAGCCGGCCAAGGGACATAGCTGATGCTTCCTTCGTGGCCGAGCAGCTGCCACAGCTCTTCGGCAATATGCGGTGCCAGCGGCGACAGCATCTGCACGAAGTGCTCTGCCGCTTCCTTGGACAGGCTCTCCTGCTTGTAGGCATCGTTGATGAAGATCATCAGCTGGCTGATCGCTGTGTTGAAGCGCAGGTGTTCGAAATCATCACCAACCTTTTTCAGCGTCTTGTGCCAGGTGCGTTTGAACTCATCCGTACCGCCGTCCGCCGTAATTTTAGCGCTGAGGCTGCCGTCTTCGTTTACGAACAGGCGCCATACGCGGGAGAGGAAGCGGTGGATACCTTCCACGCCTTTTTCATTCCACGGCTTGGTAGCTTCCAGCGGCCCCATGAACATTTCATAGACACGCAGGGTATCTGCCCCGTAGGCTTCCACAATCTCATCCGGGTTGATAACATTGCCGCGTGATTTACTCATCTTCTCATTGTTGTTCCCCAGAATCATGCCCTGGTTCACCAGTTTGTGGAACGGTTCCTTCGTATCCACTACACCAATATCGTAGAGCACTTTGTGCCAGAAGCGGGCATACAGCAGGTGAAGCACCGCATGCTCAGCACCTCCGATGTACAGATCAACCGGCAGCCATTCCTTTTGCTTCTCCGGTGAACACAGCTCCTTGTCGTTATGCGGATCGATATAACGCAGGTAGTACCAGCAGCTGCCGGCCCATTGCGGCATGGTGTTGGTCTCGCGGCGGGCCTTCATGCCGGTCTCCGGATCAATCGTCTCCACCCACTCGGTTACGTTCGCCAGCGGAGATTCGCCGGTACCCGAAGGCTTAATGGCATCCACATCCGGCAGCATCAGCGGCAGCTGATCCACTGGAACAGTCTTCATCGTACCGTCTTCCAGATGCAGAATCGGAATCGGCTCACCCCAGTAACGCTGGCGGCTGAACAGCCAGTCGCGCAGGCGGTAGGTTACTTTGCCTTTACCGCTGCCCTTCTCCTCCAGCCAGGCGATCATCTTCGCGATAGCCTCTTTATTGTCCAGACCATTCAGGAAATCAGAGTTCACATGCGGGCCGTCGCCGGAGTAGGCCTCTTCCTCGACATTGCCGCCTTGAACAACTTCGATGATGTTCAGGCCGAACTGCTTGGCGAACTCCCAGTCACGGGTATCATGTCCCGGAACAGCCATAATCGCTCCCGTTCCGTAACCGGCCAATACATAATCGGCAATCCAGACCGGCACTTTAGCGCCGTTTACCGGATTAACCGCATAAGCGCCGGTGAATACACCGCTTTTCTCCTTGGCGAGGTCCGTACGTTCTAGATCACTCTTGCGGGCCGCTTTGTCGCGGTAATCTGCAACCGCAGCAGCCTGGGCTTCGGTTGTAATGATATTGACCAGTTTATGCTCAGGTGCCAGCACGCAATAGCTTGCTCCGAACAACGTATCCGGACGGGTGGTGAATACTTCCAGACTCGCCTCGTGGCCGTCAATCGCAAAGTTCACTTCCGCACCGGTCGATTTGCCGATCCAGTTGCGCTGCATATCCTTGATGCTTTCTTCCCAGTCCAGCTCATCCAGATCCTCAAGCAGACGTTCCGCGTACTCCGTAATTTTCAGAATCCACTGGCGCATCGGTCTGCGGACGACCGGATGGCCGCCGCGCTCGCTTTTGCCGTCGATAACCTCTTCATTAGCCAATACGGTTCCCAGCGCTTCACACCAGTTAACCGATACCTCAGCCACATAAGCAAGTCCGCGGTTGTACAGCTGGATGAAGATCCACTGTGTCCATTTATAGTACTCCGGATCGGTAGTGCTGATCTCGCGGTCCCAATCGTACGAGAAGCCCAGCGATTTAATCTGGCGGCGGAAGTTGTCGATATTCTTAACCGTAATATCGCGCGGATGCTGTCCGGTATCCATTGCATACTGCTCTGCCGGAAGGCCGAAAGCATCCCAGCCCATCGGATGAAGCACATTGTAGCCGCGCATCCGTTTGTAGCGGGAGACGATATCTGTCGCCGTATATCCTTCCGGGTGACCTACATGCAGTCCTGCGCCCGAAGGATACGGAAACATATCCAGCGCGTAAAATTTCGGTTTGTCTTGGGCTTCGCCAGTCTTGAAGGTTTTGTTCTCATCCCAGAATTTCTGCCATTTCGGCTCGATGGTCTGGGCGCGGTAGCCAGTTCCGGCTGCCGTGCTTGTTTGATTCTCGCTCATCTCATTCTCCTCCTTGGAGTACTGCTGCTGTAAGTACAAAAAAACCTCCCATCCCTAGCGTATTTACGCTAGGGACGAGAGGTTTGAATTCCCGTGGTACCACCCTAGTTAGCGGCCGGACATGCTCTGCCTGCCACTCACTTTGACACCCTTTATCGGGGGTGAGGCGACGACGGTTCACACGCTGGATTCTGTAAAAACCGTGTACAGAACCTGCGGCTTGCGCCGTTACTCCGAGGTGAGTTCATCCGCTTCGTTAACCGGCTTGCACCTGTACACCGGCTCTCTGAACTAACGTCCAGCGAATTAGTACTCCTCTTCATCGACAAGTATTCGTAATGCTAATCGTAATATTACACAATATTATATACAACTTTGTTGTCTATAGTCAACGTTTTTGCCAGCTTATGCCGGCTTACGCCGGATATAATACGTAAAGATATGCTGTATGACGACTTTCCCGGCTGCAAAGACCGGTACTGCAAGGATTAAGCCGATCATTCCCGCAACCTCCCCGCCGACCAGCAGGGCAAAAATGATCATCAGCGGATGCAGATGAAGCCTGCGGCCTACCACTTGAGGAGAAATGACGTTGCTCTCCAGCATCTGGCACAGTGTATTCACAACAGCTACCAGCAGCACAAGCCGCAGCGAGATTGTCGAGGCCATCACAATCGCAGGCGCTGCTCCAAGAAACGGCCCCATATAGGGCACGATATTGAATACGGCAACTACACAGGCAAACAGCAGGGCATAGGGCATACCAATGATTGCGTAGCCGATATACGCCAGTACACCGATGATAAGACAGACCAGAAACTGGCCGCGGATATAATTGCCGAGCGCATCATCGATATCCTTCAGGAGCTTCACCATCGATTTGCGGCGCGAGCGGGGCAGACAGGAAACGACCGTCCGTTCGAACACATCGAAGTCTTTTAGGATATAGAACACAAGAAACGGTACGATAAACGCATTGAACAGCACCCCTATCGTCGTTCCGATATTATCGAGAAAATGGGAAATCCCTTCCTCAAGGCGGTTCTCCAGTTGAAAAAACCAGTTATTCATCCCCGTTTCTACACCCGGCGGGATCAGCCTGCTATTCATATTCCGCATTAAGCCCTGCGCATGCAGCGTCATTTCCGGCAAATGCTCATTCAGCTCTTCAAGCTGTTCGATGAACATCGGGATCAGGTTAATGGCGATGACCGCAAGCGTAGTCAGGAATACGGTATAGATGAGCAGCACCGCCACACCCCGCGGCATTTTCCGCCCGGCCAGCATACTGACTACCGGATTCAGTACATAGGAAATGATCATCGCAGCCAGAAAGGGCGCCAGAATCGCTTTTAAAAAAACGAATATCCCATGCAGCATCGGACGGAGCAGCCAGACAAAATATAAAATGATCAGGGCGAGCAGCACACCGATCATCCAGCGGAACCATTTGCTTTGCGACCATTGCTCCACGTTATCCCTCCTGATCGAATTCAGCATAAGACAGACATACGATATCAGTATGTGTGGGAGGAAGGCAAAATACTCTAGTTGCCCAACAAATAAATTGTTTTTTTGTTATCCAGGTTCGAAAGTTGGTATGGTGGACAGAATTTGCGTTAGCTAGAATCATATTGTAAAACGCTTTCATTTTAAGGAGGAATGCTTTTCTATGAAAAGGCTGAAGAAATTTTGCGGTGCTGGTCTGACCTTGCTGCTTGTCGGATTGCTGGCGGGTGCTCCGTCTGTATCGGCTGCCACCGTCTTTTATGAACCTCTGACCTACTTCAATTCCGCAACCTGGCAAAAAGCCGACGGCTATTCCAATGGAGGTATGTTTAACTGCACCTGGCGCGCCAACAATGTCTCATTTACCAGCGGAGGACAGCTTCGCCTTGCACTGACCAGCTCCAGCTACAATAAGTTTGACGGGGCAGAATACCGGTCTACAAACAAGTATGGCTACGGCAAATATGAGGTCAGCATGATGCCGGCCAAGAACAGCGGAATCGTCTCCTCCTTCTTCACTTATACCGGTCCTTCCGATGGAACACCATGGGATGAGATTGATATCGAATTCCTTGGCAAGGATACGACTAAAGTACAGTTCAATTATTACACTAACGGCGTTGGCGGACACGAAAAGGTTGTCGATCTGGGCTTTGATGCTTCACAGGGTTATCATACGTATGCTTTCGACTGGCAGGCAGGGTCGATTAAATGGTACGTGGATGGAGTGCTCAAGCATACGGCCACGAGCAATATTCCCTCCCATGCCGGTAAAATCATGATGAACCTTTGGAATGGTACAGGCGTCGATTCCTGGCTCGGATCATATAACGGGGCTAATCCGCTGTATGCCTATTACGACTGGTTGAAATATACTGGCAACTAAAAGCGAGTAAAAGGACCCCGGCGGCTGCTGAAAACGCGCCTGCCGGGGTCCTTTTACTTCTGTTGAAATCCGTTATCTTCAGAATTTGTTATTCGGATTGACACATTGGTATGGCGGCTGCAGCCGTCATTCAGTACGATATTAGCAAGAATACTTCACAGGAGGAACAGGTTTGATACGCAGCAGGTTAATCAAAATGTCCGCAGCGGTTGCAGCTCTGTCGGCCGCTGTATGGGGGATATGGGCTTTCACTTCAGCATCCAGCTCAGAAGAAGCCGGAATCATCAAGGACAATTTCACAACATTCAACACGGAGTTCTGGAAGAAAACGGATGGCTATTCCAATGGAGACATGTTCAACTGCACCTGGCGCGGGGACAACGTTTCGTTCGCCGGAGATGACCTCCTGACTCTGTCACTCACCAGCCCGTCTCCGGGAGAATACGACGGTGCGGAGTACCGTTCGCTGGACAAGTACAGCTATGGCAGGTATGAAATTCGGATGAAGCCGGCGGCGAATCCCGGTGTGGTCTCTTCTTTTTTCACTTATACCGGCCCTTCGGAAGGCGAGCCTTGGGATGAAATCGACATTGAATTTTTGGGCAAGAACACGCGGCAGGTGCAGTTAAATTACTTCACTGACGGCGCAGGGGGGCATGAGCAGGTGATCGACCTCGGCTTTGATGCCTCACAGGAATTCCACTGGTACGGCTTCGACTGGAAGAGGGACTCCATTACCTGGTACATCGACGGCCGGCCCGTTCACACAGCCACCGAGAACATTCCCTCCACCGCGGGCCGCATTATGATGAATCTCTGGAACGGGACTGGTGTGGACTCCTGGCTGGAGCCGTTTGACGGCAAGGTACCGCTCCACGCATACTATGACCAGTTCCGCTATACTCCGGATCAAGCGCCCGGCGAGTAAAATTCCCGGCGCCAATCCGACAAGAAACCGCCTTAATCAAGGCGGTTTCTTGTCCCTGCGCACTCAATGGCGGCTGCGGTCCCAGGCATTGACCTCTGAGGTTTCGGTTAATCCCCCGTAGGCTTTCCATTTGCCGACAAATTCGTCAAATTCCCCGATGCCGCTGTCCGCGAAGATGATTTTTTGATAGCTTTTTTGTTCCAGCTTCTTCAGCAGCTCCCCGGCGCTCTTCATCGTCACGGTCGGCGGTCCCGTGAACTGCTCCTTACGGGAGGCCTCCTTCTGGCCGAGCAGCACGGGAGCAATGTCCTCCGGGATTTCCTTAATGACTTTGGAAGGAATTCTCGCTCCGTCGAAGGTCAGCGTGTAAGAAGCGACCCGGATGCCGCCCATCGGCAGAGCAGAAGGCATAATGGTCGGATTTCCGTCAACCATTGCCCAATCATATCCCTCTGCAAGACCATTTATGAATTCGCCGGTCGAGGTAGCATAAGAATCAAACAAATAATTCTGATAGGTAAAAAAGATTTCAGGATGCTTCATCTTCTTGTTAATGAGAATAGCACCGTTGACAGGCAAGGTTCCTCTTCTCATGGCGGTGCCGTCCGGTCCGGAAGGGATGGCGACAGCCTGGACGCGTGCCTTCGGGTCAGTATCGGTCAGGTATGATAAGGGCCAGCCGCGCATCCAGTACGGACCGGCAATGATGCCGGCCTTGCCCGAAACGAACAGATTGGCGGCACCCTCTTCATCCAGCCACGCACTGTCGGCGGACAAGTATCCTTGCCCCACCCAATGCTTCATCAGTGCGACTGCCTTCCTGGCACCCGGCAGCACGGACCCGTATTCCAGTGTTCCGTCGCTCCGGCGGTTCCATTGCTCAGGAACCGTGCCGAACGCGCCAAAAATCCAGCTGCTGTCGCCCATCCAGGTATTGGCACCATTCCTGAAACCGACTGCAAGGCCGTAAGTGTCCTTAAGGCCGTTGCCGTCCGGGTCCCGGTTGACAAAGGCATCCATGACCCGTTCCAGTTCGTCCAAAGTCCGCGGTGCTGCCAGATTCAGCTTGTCCAGCCAATCCTGGCGGATCCAGAGCAGCGGATCGGAGTTATATTCATAGTCCATGATTGGAATTGCATACTTGTGTCCGTCCTGCACGAAGGGATCCCACGCCGAGGGGTCCTCGGCCACGGCCTTCTTCCACACCGCGGAAGCATATTTTTCAAATAAACTGCCAACTTCCATGAATTGCCCGGATTTGATCAGTTCCTGGATGATATCGGCATCTCTTGTCGTTACGACATCGGGCATATTGCCTTTAGCCAGCTCAAGTCTCAGCTTGTTGGCATAGGTCTCGGAGGTGCCGGAGATGGTCCATAGATAACGGATGCGGATACCCAGCCGCTCCTCAGCCCAGGTCGTATGCACGTTATGTTCTAGGCTCTCGCCCTTTTTAAAGGTCAGATTGGGGTTGACGGAGCCTACTGTATACAGATCTACAGGAGGAATATATTTACCTTCACTGACTTCGAAATGAGGCGTTAGGCTCTCCTGGGAAGCTGCCGGGAGACTTTCGCCGGTGCTCTGAAAATTGCAACCCGACAACGTCAGGAGCAGTATGAGTAGCGATAAACGGATTTTCATGGAACACCTGCTTTTCGTAAAATACTGGGGAGTTAAACCGATTGTATCACAATCGTCTTCCGCATCGTGTGATACACTTCTTTTAGTAAATTGAAGTCTTTGTAAAGGATGATCTTATGACCCGGCGGCCGAACTTATTCATCAAAATGCTTGCAATTCTCCTATCTCTCATTTCGGTTACGCTCTTATTCTACGGATTGTCATACCGAAAGGATATCGGCGTTATTACCAGTCAGATTAAGACGACCGACTTGAACCATCTGGAGTTCCTGACTCAACAGCTGGACAACAATATCAACCAATTAGCAGGCAGCATGTATGCGTTGCAGAGAGATCCGACCGTCCGCGACTATGAGCAGATCCGGCAACTGGGCCATCTCATTGATCCTGCCCAGACCATTATGACCGTACTGGAGAAGCTTTCCCTTCAGACCAGCTCCAGTACGTGGGAGAACCGGATTGTCCTGTACAAGCCGCAGAGCGGGGAGACCCTGGGCTCGGATTCCTCTCTCTCCTTTGATCCCTCCGTACTGAAGAAGCCTTTGCCTTCCGGCTGGGAGTATATTCCGGAGGACAAGGGCAGTGCTGAAGCAGGCTTCCGCCTGCTGCTGTCGGACCCTATCGAGAGAAGAAATGTGCCCAGCAAGGCGGGACTCCTGGTGTCCATGTATTTTCCTGTATCCAACATTGAGCGGTTGTTCGATGCCTACCAGTCACAAAACAAGGGCGATACTTTCCTGTTTAATCCATCATTCGGGGTGATTCTTTCCCGCAATACCGACCCTGAAATGGCGAAGCAGATCGTTGCAACGCTGGCTTCTTCGGCCGGTCAAGGAACTTCAGAAATCTTTAGCCTCAAGGGAGGCAGCTTTCTTGTCAGTTCAGTCCCATCCTCTGCCATCAATTGGCAGGTCGTGCATTATTCGCCGCTGAAGCAGATTCTTCAGCCGATCCAAAGCAGCCGTTATTCTTTCCTGACGGGTACGGCCATTCTTTTGGTCATGAGCCTGCTGTTCTCGCTTCAGCTCTACCGCCAAGTTCAGCGTCCGGTCAGCCTCTTGCTGCGCTCCCTTAACAGAATGAAGGAAGGACGCTGGTCTACCCGTATTCACGCCAAGACCAATCCTGAATTCACGATGCTCAACGAAGAGTTTAACGAGATGGCGGAAAAGATTCAATCGTTAATTGAGCAGGTCTATCTGGAACAGATCCGGGCTAAGGACGCTCACTTGAAGCAGCTTCAATCACAGATCAATCCGCATTTTCTCTATAATTGCCTGTTCTTCATCAAGAGCAAGGCCGTTGTCGGCGATACGGATTCGGTGGAGGCGATGGCGCTTAATCTTGGGGAGTATTACCGCTACATCACCAAAGTCGACCATTCCCTCACCACGCTTCAAGATGAACTGAAGCTGCTGGAGAATTACCTGGAAATTCAGAATTTACGGAAACAGCGTATCCGCTATGAGATGGATATTGCCGGTGATTTGCTTGGTCTGCAAATTCCCCGGCTGCTGATTCAACCCTTAGTGGAGAACAGTATCATCCATGGCATTGAGAAAAAAATCGGCCAGGGCTTCATCCGGATCACTGCCAGCCAAACGCCTGAAGCGGTGACAGTCACCGTTGAGGACAACGGAGCCGGCATGACCGATGAGGAGATTGCCTCTCTGCATGCCAGAATATCCGAATCGAGGCGCGAGGACGGAGGCTGCGGACTCTGGAATATCCAGCAGCGTCTTAAGTCTCATTATGATGATTCTTCCGGCCTTTTGATCGCCTCTTCACCTGCCGGCGGTCTAAAAATCACACTCCGTATGGAGAAGAAAGAGGAAAACTATGCACCAAATTCTGCTGGTCGATGATGAACCCTATGTCGTTGATGATTTATCCATCTCGCTTCCTTGGGCGGAAATGGGGTTCGAACAGGTTCACAAAGCCTACTCCGGGTACGAAGCGCTGGAGCTGCTTCAGCGCTATCCTATCGACATCGTAGTCACTGACATCAATATGCCGGAAATCTCGGGCATTGAACTGATCGCGTCCATCCGCAGTCGCTGGAAACATATCCGGGTTGTTATGCTGACCGGCTATGCCGAATTTGAATATGCCCGTAAGGCGATAGAAGAGCAGGCCAGTGCCTACCTCCTTAAGCCGATTGCCAATAACCAGCTAATCGACGTTATCGTTAAGCTCCAGGAGGAGCTCCGCTCAGAGTGGGAGACCTGGTCCTCCTATCAGCGGACGATGCAGACCTTCCGTGAGCATCTTCCTCTCCTGCGGGACCGCCTGCTCAGCGAGCTGCTCCAGGGACGGAAGCTATCCGTACAGCAGCTGCAAGAACGGCTGGCCCAGTTCGATCTCCCGCTGCAGGCCGACCTGCCGGTATGCCTCGCAGTCGTCAGACCGGAGGAATTCTTCCGCCGGCAGGACATGCGCAGCATGCTGCTGTTCGAATACGCGATCATCAATATCGCACAGGAGCTGTTCCAAGACCATTTCCACATCTGGTCGTGCAAGGATGTGCATGATTATCTCATATTTCTGCTCCAGCCCAGGGATGACATTGAACCCAGCGGTAATCCGGGGAATGATGTAGCGCAGGCGGCTTATCAGTTGCAGAACCATGTCAGCACGCTGATTGGAGGCGGCCTCTCCGTTGTAACCACAGGCTGGGGAGAGTTTCCCGATCAGGTCTATTCGCTCTATCAATCCGCCATTACGGCCATCCGCCAGCATATCGGCAGCGAAACAGGTATTTATCTGGACGTCACCGACACCAGCAGCTCCCAGCCTGTAGAGATTCTCCAGCCGCTCTATGAGCCTCCGCTGCTCTTCCATATGTTCGAAGCGAACAATTGGCAGGGTATCGAAGACAAGCTTAATGCCATCACTTCGGAGCTGGGCCGGAATCCGGACCGGTCACTTGAGCACATTCATGAAGCCCGCCTTCATCTGGAGACGGCATTCTATTATTTCGCCCACAAGAACAACAAAATGCTGAGTGAGATTGTAGGCAATCCGTTGCTGGAGCAGGCTCCCTTCCAGACGCCGGACAAGCTGCGGGAATGGGCGCTTGAGGTCATCGTTCTGCTGAGAGAGCATTTTGAATCGGAACGCCTGAATAGCCGGACTGTCCTGATTCAGAACGTTCATGAATATATCAACAGCAATCTGCATTATGTCTCACTCCAGGCCATCGCCGACCATGTCCAGATGCACCCGGTTTACTTGTCCAAAATGTACAAGCTGGAGACAGGCAAGCGAATCAGCGACTATATCAGTCAGGTAAAGATGGAAAAAGCGGCGTATCTGCTGATCCATACGCCGCTGAAAATTTATGAAGTTTCTACTGAGCTTGGTTACTCCAACGCCCATTATTTTATTAAGCTCTTCAAGGAATACGCCGGCATGACCCCGCAAGAGTTCCGCGACCGGGCATTGTAACGCTCTTAGCCTTCAAATCGCAGTTCCACCTCATGGGAGAGGCCATCATCCGCCGTCGGCACAAGTCCTTCTTCAAGCGCCCGGCCATCCAGCGTCAGGGAGGCAGTTCCGTCTTGTATCCGGCGGAAGCCTTCCGGCTTGCTGATCGAAATCCGGTACGAGGAGCCGCCGAGCTTCAGGGTGTAGGCGAAGTCTGTCTGCTCCTCCCGTAGGATCGGATTAAGCTTAATTCCTTGCGCCGTATATTCAATACCCAGCGCTTCCATCAGCGAGAGGGTGAGCCAGGTCGATGTACCGCTTAGCATCGGACCGATGTTCTCACCGGTCTCGCTATTATTGTATTGGGTGCAGAACCGCGGATTTCCGCAGATTGCAAACGGATCTTCCATGGTTTTAAACGGCATGATCCGGTCCAGAAGCCAATAGCCGAAGCGGCCCAGTTCAGCGGCAAGCCCCGCATTGGATACTTCCTTCGCTCCCTTGAACATTGCTGCTGCCGCCATCATGCAGGCATGCTTGAATACGCCGCCGTTCTCCCGGTCACCCGGAAAGTATTCGTCCGAAGCTGTGTGGGAGGACACCCGTCCCAGTGCAACAGGCGAGACCAGCTTCAGCCCGAAAGGAGTCATGAGATGCGATTTCATCGTATCCAGCATCACAGCGATCTGATCTTCATCCGCACAGCCAGACAGGATGCTCCAGCTGAACGAGTTCAGGAAGTAAGAACCGTCGCTTTCCGGATCTGAAGACAGACCATCCCCGGCGGCCCCCAAATACGTGTATTCGCCGTTCGCATACCGGTTGAACAGCACGCGTGCGAAGAAGTTATCCTTCCAGGCATGATATTGAATGCGTCCCCGCAACTCTGCCCCGAAGCGGTCCAGCTCGGCTGCATAGTCCTGCTCTCCCTTCCGTGCTGCCAGTACGGACAATTCATCCACAGCCACCTTCAGCAGGAAGGCATTCATGACACTCTCGGAATAATCGCTGTCCAGCGGATCACCGAATACTCCGCCTGCCTGCAGCTGCTTCCGGTAACGCTCTTCCTTGGCCGGGCCGTTCAGATACGTATCGTCAAGCTTCAGGCAGTCGTTCCAGTCTGCGAAATCCAGCAACGGAAGACCATGGCGGCCGACCGAAATCCTTCCCGAATAGACAATAATCGCCTTTAAAGTCTCAAAGACCGGACGGCTGGTCTCTTGTCCCGCCACCGGGCAGGACTCATCCAGGAATTCCAGATCTCCTGTGAGCATTACATAACGGTAGACGGCTTGGACAAGCCATAATGCGTCATCGGACCATTTGCCCGGCTCCTTGCCGATCCAGAAGAAATTATGATAAGCATAGCCCAGCTCGAACACCATACTGGTCCATTCTTTCAAAAGACTTTTCACCAGGCTGCCTTTTCCCATACCAACGAAATAATACATCGACGCGTACAAATCCTGGATTTCGCGGAAACCAATTTCCCGGTATCCCTTCTGTGTCTGACAAAAGGAACGGGAGACAAATGTCTGGTAGAGCACCTGAAACGGCAGATTGCGGTTGACAAACACATCGAAATTCCCGTCACCGGAGGATACCTGCAGGAACTTGCCATACTCCCGCACGAAGCCGGACGATTCCGCGAACGCCGATTCCGCCGCGCTGCGCTCGGAGAAACGGGCGACCAGGGCCCCCACCTCGTCCGCCAGCACCGTGTCGTTCCATGGCGCGCCGCTCTTGTCGGAGACAAGTCCGGTCAACTGGTCGACAGTTACCGCGCTGCCGGCGGTGATATGAACCTCACCGGCTACAGCGAAGAAGCCTGGTCCCTTGCGGTGCAGAATACTGCTCAGCCTGAGCGCACCGGCCGGCCGGTGCAGCGAGCCTGTACCGACGAACTCATTGTAGCTGACACAATATTCGCGCGGCAGCACCGGCCCCTCCGCCCCGTGAATGATCATCGTATGGAAGCGCAGGTCGTGACGGCCGCCTTCCGGATAATAATCGGGACTGATGGCCGCCACAGCTCCTGAGGAATCCTGGAGCACGCCCCCCTGCATGATGACATTGCTGTACAGCACATCCTCGAACAGTGCACCCGGGGCGGCAGAACCAAACATCCCGGTATACACAAGTCGGAGTCGGCGGGCGTCTCCCCCCAGGTTCACAATATCAATCCGCTGCATTTCGGTAGCCAGAGGCAGACCTTCGGATTGCGGAAGAATAAAGATCGTGCGTATAATTTCCAATCCGCAGCGCGTGCGGTAGGTAATTATGGTTGAATTCTGGGAATGCCGGCAGACCGCCGATTCAATCCCTTCATCTCCGGGGTCTGCGGAGTAGAAGATCTGCTTCCCGTCTTCGAATAAATAAAACTGCCGGTTGGCCGGGAAGCCGTTCTCTTCCTGACGCATATCCCAGCGGGTAGCCAGCACCTGGGTTGCCGCGTGGGAGCGGAAGCTCCCGCCGCCGAACCGGTCAACAACGCTTTTGGGCGTGGTCTGAAGCGGGTGGGGAAACCGGAGACGGTTGCCGAGCAGCAGATTGACCGCGAAATGCGGACCCGGTACGGGTGAGCGCAGATCGATGACATGCTCCCCCTCGCTGTTAAGCGCCCCCGCCCAGCCGGGTGCGGCTTGCAGCTGCGCCAGCGCCTCGATTACAGTGGACTCCGGGATGGCTACTGCCTGTTCCTGCCTTCCGGCATGGCGGATATACAGTGACAATGCCGTGCCTTCGCCTTCTACGGTGAACAGCGCGGATGCGGCGGCTTCCGCCGGCAGCAGCGCCGCCACGGCCGGAAGCTTCAGCAATTCCTGAATGGCAGGCAGCCGGAGCGGCAGGCCAGCTATGCCAACAGCCCCGCAGCGCTGCGAATCGGTAAAGACGGCGCTAATGTGCGTGCCGCCGCCGATCCGGTCAGCGAACACCTGTCTCAGAATCTCTTCAGCCGAAGCTGTTGCTTCTCTTGCGGTATTGAATTTCAGCATAATAGATTATCTCCTCTTCCCTGGCAGCCTGCGGATCAGCCCTTGACAGCTCCCGCGGTCATACCGCTGATAAAGTATTTCTGTGTCATGAAGAATATGACCATAACCGGCACGGTGACAACAGTCGAAGCTGCCATCAGCAGATCATATCGGGTATTGTACTGGCCGACAAACAGGCGGATACCCACCGGAATCGTCTGTACATCTGAGCTGGTCGTGAGTACCCAGGCGAAGAGCAGCTCATCCCAGGCTGTCAGGAAGATGAAGATCCCTGTCGCAATGATGCCCGGCAGAGACAACGGCAGAATAATTTTGTAGAAAGCCTGAAATTTCGAACAGCCGTCAATCGTAGCCGATTCTTCTAAATCTCTTGGAATCGAGACAAAGAAGCTGCGCATAATCCAGATACTGATTGGGGTATAGAACGCCGTATAGACGAGAATCATTCCCCAGTACGTATTGATCATCGGCAAACCGAACGTATTCTTGATCCACAGGAACATCAGATAGATCGGGAACAGGAACATAATCCCCGGGATCAGCTGGGTGGAGATGATACTCATGCTGAACAGCTTCGATCCGGGAAAATCAAACCGGGCCAGCGCGTATCCGGCCAGCACGGCAAAGGAACCGGCAAGCAGCGTCGTCGCACCGCAGATCAGCAGGCTGTTGCGGAAATAGACGGCAAAGTTAACCGTATCCCACATATTGATATAGTTGACCCACTGCGGCTTCGGCAGGCTGAAGGTAGTGATCCCGTTCAGAATCTGGTCATTGGAGTGCAGAGAGGTGAAGATCATCCACAGGATGGGAAATATCGTCAATATAACGATGACCCAGGTCAGTGAAGTCAGCATGAATGAGCTGACAGAACGTTTACGGTGTGTACTCATTGGGCATTCAACTCCGATCTAAAGGCGCGGTACCAGACACCGACGACCATCAGCATGGCAAACATCAGCATGATAGAAGCGGCAGAACCCGAACCGAAGGACCAATATCCGAAGGATTGGCGGGTCAAGGCCGTCATCAGGAGGTCTCCCCATTCGCCAGGATATCCGGCACCATTGCCGAACATTGTGGAGACGATGTTGTAGGAGTAGACATTATTAATAATTTGGAATAGAAGCTGTACCGCAATAACCGGCTTCAGCATCGGGAGCGTCATGTTCCAGAACTGGCGGAGCTTGCCTGCGCCGTCAATGGTTGCCGCTTCATAGATATCTTCAGGAATGGTCTGGAGTCCGGCCAGGAAAATGACCATCAGGAACGGCCAGCCGCGCCAGATGGTTGGGATAATGATCGCCCAGATCGTATTCGGCCCCAGCAGCCAGAAGGGCTTCTCATCGAAGAGATGCAGCACATCCACCAGGAAGTAGTTGATAATCCCGTTCTGCTGCCACATGAAGCCCCAGAGTACACCGACCACATATGACGGAACTACCCACGGAAGCAGCATAGCGGTACGGGCAATGCTTCGTCCGGGAAAATCACGGTTCATCAGCAGAGCCATCATGAGGCCCATGATCATTACACCGATCGTTACGATAACCGAATAGATCACGGTGTTGCGGATGGCAAAATTCAACCCCTGGCGGACCGGATTATCGGAGTTGAACAGCAGGCCGATATAGTTGTCCATCCCGACAAAGGGTGCCTTCAGGTATTTGCCCAGCGTAAATTGGTTCAGCTTCAAAAAGGACATCCAGAATCCCTGAATCATCGGGAGCAGATGCACCAGCAGCATAAAGATGATGGTCGGAACCATCAGCATATAAGCAAATTTATTATCTCTAACCCGCTTGCGCCACACTGCGCTTTTGCTTGGAGCCGCTTTTACGGGAAGATTTTTTTCAGTATGGAGTCCCATCTCTTATCCCTCACTTTGCTAATAGAAGAGCCGCCGCACCCTGCGCGCGGCGGCATCCCAAGATCCTATTGGTTAATAATGGCTTTGACTTCAGCTGCTGCAGAATCCAGCTCTTCCTTGACGCTTTCTTTACTGTACTTGCCCTTCACGCCGGCAACGATATCCCAGACATTGGCAAAATGCTTTTGCAGCGCTGTTTCCGTAGGTCCCCATTGCGGGATGGACGGATAGGTTCTTCCGTATTTCGTTGCTTCCGAGAAGGCCTTCATATTGGCATCAAGGTCCGGCGATTCCAGAAGTGACAGTCTGGCCGGGAGCTGGCCGGATACCGCAGCATAGGCCTTCTGCGCTTCATCAGAGGTCAGATACTTAATAACATCCCATGTAGCTTCCTTATTCTTCGAACCGCTGAATACGGTCAGCTCACTGCCGCCGACAAAGGTCGCTTGTCCGCCAGGGCCTGCCGGAAGCGGAGCAACCGCAAAGTTTTTCGCTGCTTTTTTGTCATCCATACCGCCGTTTGCTTTGGGTGTTGCAAAGTTCTTGGCCAGCCATGGACCCGAGATAATTACGGCCGATTTGCCATCGCCGAAGTCACTCTCGATCTGTGACGAGTTCTTCTCGAGCGATGCCTTGTCAACAAGGCCTTCCGCTGCAAGTCCTGTGTAGTACATCACACCATCAAGCCCTTTATCATCATTGAAGGCTACATCTTTGTTGTCTGCCGAGAGAACGTCCCCGCCTGCAGCCCAGATCCAAGGGAAGATATTATGCACTACGTTCCAGTCATTTTTGCCCGGAAGTCCGAGTGCGGCAATCTTCTTGCCATCCACTGTCTGTCCGTTGACCGCTTGCAGCGCACTCTTGAAGGAATCCCAATCTTTGAAGGCTGTTGCTGTGTCAACACCGGCTTGCTTGAATACATCTGTCCGGTAGTAAATGGCCCGTGCATCCACGAACCATGGCACTCCGTATACCTCGCTGTCCCCTGCAATAGAGGTAGTCGTCCAGATGGCCGGCAGGAAGGCCTCAGCACCGCCTACATCGGCTACTTTGTCCGTTATCTTGTCAATACCGCCCATGCTGGCAATTGCCGGCACCCAGGTCGATCCGAGCTGCAGCAGGTCCGGGCCTTCACCGCTTGTAGCGGCTGTCGTAATCTTGGTCCAGGCGGAGCCCCAGTCGAGCACTGTTACCTTCATGGTGACATTCGGGTGCTCTTTCAGATAAGGATCAAGCGTCTTCAAGAAGTCTGCATCCGGTTTCGGACTGTTCGGCATCACCCAGGCGTTCAGGGTAACCGGTTCCGTGCTTGGAGTGGCAGGAGCCGCAGTTGCACTGGCCTCTTGTTTGTTTCCTCCGTTGTTAGCAGAATTTGAAGAATTGTTGTTGCCGCCGCATCCGCTGACGACTACTGAAAATGCCATGAGCAGTGCACTGATTGATACTGCTGTCTTTTTCAAAATAAATCTCCCCCATTATCGTTTGATAATCGCGGAGAACGGTTGCCCGTTCCCCTTGTCTTGATTATAAAAGCGTTTCTTGTCCGTCTAAATAACAAATCCCAAGTCTGGATAACAAATTATAAAGCTTGTCTCAAGGTGCCGGTATTACTCCGTTGTTCATCAAGACCACATCATCGACATCCACCGCAAGATGGCCTGTGCCTCCGTCTGTAATATTTCCCAGTTCAAAAGAAATTCGGCCGATGGACGTGCTATCTCCCGAAACGTCGAATTCCAAGGTGTAAGTGTTGTAGTCCGTGCCAAGATCAACCACTTTACTGGCATAACCGTGCCAGGTGTAATTATTCGCGACATCCAGCCAGCCGATGCTGATGTTCATTTTGCGTGCTGCTTCTGCTTTGGCCTTAAAAGTGAGTGTATAATGATTGCCTTCGTTGTAGGCTACTCCCTCGTAGTAGACCTGCCGGTCCCAGCTGTTCGACCCTGTGGAGCCTACCTGCATGCGCAGCGCGCCATTTACATTGTCAATAGACAATTCACCGCTGTCAGATGAATAGCTGCTCCAGCCCTGCAGCGGAGCCGAGAAGTCTCCGTTCGGGATCAGATTCTCCCCATAGGCTTCACCAGCCATCACCGGACTCACCTGAAGCAGGGAAATATTGCTCAGCGTGACAGTATGTGCTCCAAGTGCCTCCGATACCTTGCCGAGACTAAACTGAAGCAGGGCGGCGGCATCGCTCTCCGAAGCGGTGAAATAGTATTCGAAGTGTCCGCCGGCTTCGCTCAGACTAGCCGACTTGTTCGTATATGCGGTCCAGTTGTTGTCCGAAGAACCGTCATGCTGAACTAGTACCCGAATCAACCGGTCTATAGAAGCTTCCGCATCGAAGCGAAGCAGGTACTTCTTACCTTTCTCCACCGGAATCGCGCCTTGCTTGACCTGTACATTCCAATCCTCGTCGCCGCTGCCGCCAAGAGCAACCTGCAGCGCTCCATTCTTAGCAGTCATTGCAGTATTCTTCACCGGATCATTGTCTACCCAGTCCTTCTTGAATAGCGTCCAGCCTTCGGTCGAATCGTCCTTGAAGCTGCCGTTCACCACCAGCTCGCGGGAAAGATCCAGCCAGGCCAGATTATAGCCGCTACCGCCGAGACGGAAATAATAGGTTCCAGCGGGCAATTCAAGCGGTGCCCCGATGACTGCGCGATAGGATTGAAGTCCTCCCGTATCCCCAATTGCGGTGCTGTAGACGGCTGCCGTCACCACACTGCGCTTGCTGGCATCCAGAACAGACAGTCCCAGTTCGGAATCCGCCCGAACACTGGACACCCGGGCCACCGGAACAATGCTTGCCGCCTGTGGAAGAACCACTTTATACTCCGCGTAATCGCCCTTGTCGATATCGGTGACATCCTTGCCGCCTTCGCCGCTCGGCGTCAGACTGATTCCCGATGCACTCCAGTACTGGTCGCCGCGAAGATGCAGATAGCCGCTGAATGTTGGCGGATCGGCCTTACGGACCAGACGCACGTTGTCGATCTCGGTCTGTCCGGCAGCCTGGCCAAGAAGGAAGGATAACGTACCTTCGGTGCCAGCAGTGCTGGACATGGTGATCTCCGCTGTGTAGCTCTTCCATTCCGGCGTCAGAGTGAGCGTTGATCCGTCAGGATAGAGGGTATCTCCGCCACCGGCCTCAAGCTTAATACCCATCGGCTGAGTCTGTTCCGATCTGGCATCGAAATAGAGCTGGTAGACGCCTCCTGCAGACAATGGCAGACCTGTCTGCGTAAGCATCACATCCTCCGCCGACTTACCGGTGGTATCGACTTGGACACTGAATATCCGTTTCATGAGCGGAAGCTCCAGGATATTGGTTACCTTAGCATCCGCCGCTGCTCCCGATTCCGGCTTAACCGCAAAGCCCCAATAGCCCAGCCGGTCTTCGCCCAGCTCAAATCCTCCATTGTAAATGAGGTTGCCGTCAGCCAGCGGAGTGCGGACTACCGGCAGAGGCTGTGTCTCAACTACCCGGACATTAGCGAAATAGGCTGTAATATCGTTTAGACCAAGATTGAATTCAAAACGGACATTGTTGTCGGTAGCCTGCGCCATGTTAAAGGTGTACTCAAAAGATTGCCAGTCCGGGGTAAGCTGGAAATTCCGTTCTTTAGAGTACGCTGTCCATCCGCCGCCGAACTCGGTAAGCTTGCTCATCACCGGACGGACCGCATCTGCTTTGGCGTCAAACGTTACTTTGTAGGCTTTGCCCTTCTCCAGAATAAGCGGCATTTGGGTGAGCTGAACGGAATAGTTTTGGGTTCCCGCCTCTTGGATAGCCACCTTCACAGCCTTACCCTTATCCTTGTCTTCGATGACGGAAGCTGTGCCCGCACCGCCTGCATTCTTGATTAATTCCCAGTATTCCGGAAGTCCGCCGGCTGCTGCGGCGCCTTTGAAATCACCGTTGTAAATCTGGTTTCCGTCTGCAAGCACAGGACGCTGCGGTTCTGAGATTTCGGGCTTTGTTGGCCGCTTTCCCGTTACGTCAGGCCACTCATCCAGCTTTTTATACTTATAGACCCGTACATAATCGACATACATCTTATCGGACTGGAAATCAGCCGCCGGGTTGCCCGGCCAATCGCCGCCGACCGCCAGATTGAGAATCATATAGAACGGCCGGTCAAACGGTGCAGGATACGTATAGTAATCCGGCTGGCCTTCTGCCTTAGTCCCCCAATCGCTCGTTTCGAAATACATTTTACCGTCCACATAATACCGGATTAGGCCCGGAAGCCATTCAAGCGTGAAATCATGATAATCGTCAGCGAATGTTTTGCCTTCGGGCAGAACGTAAGTCTTAGACTGGGACATGTGCGGGATATCGTAATGAAGCGAGCCATGAACGGTTCTCGGGTACAGATCAGCCTTCTCCGTATCACCAGCCACCGGTCCCGTCAATTCCATAATGTCCATCTCGCCGCTGCCAGGCCAAGGTCCGTACTGCTTCTCTTCATCGGTTGGCATCATCCAGATGGCCGGCCACATGCCTTGCTGAATCGGCAGCTTGGCACGCACTGTGAATTTACCGTAAGTCCAGTCGCCCTTCATCTTGGAGGTCAGCTTGCCGGAAGTATACTCCTTCCCGCCGTAAGCTTCCTTCCGTGCTTCCAGTGCGAGCACACCCTGCCCGCTCTCCGTTTCGAGTGCAACGTTGTCCGGATGGTAATATTCCAGTTCGTTGTTGTATACAGTTCCGGTATCCTGTACATTCCATTTGTTCCCGTCAATGGAGCTGCCGTCGAATTCGTCGTTCCAGACCAGCTCCCATGGATCGTTATTGGTTGACGGAGTAGCCGTCGCCGTTGCAGCCGGTGTAGCGCTGGCAGCTGCAGTTGCAGTTGGTGCAGCGCTGGCTGTCGCTGCAGGCGTCGGTGCTGGTGTCACGCCTCCTCCGTTTCCACCGCCGACTGCGCTAGCCGGAGCACTGGCCTGAGGAGAGGATACACTGCCGGTTAAGCCCCGGAGTGTCTCTCCGGTTTTGAGGGCAGTACCGTTGAGAAGCACACTGCCCGCCTTTGGATCAAGCAAGCCTATCTGCCCCCGGTTCACAATCTCTGATCCGGCTGCGCCGGGATCGACGATCAGGGCATCCACCCTTGAGCCGGTCCCAATTTCAACTTTGGCCGGCTGGATCAATTCGATCCGGGCCGCTGAGCTTTCATCCTCCAGGACGAGCCGGACAGGCACTTTGGGCTTGTCTACAATCGTCTGCCCCAGAGAAGACTTGTGAAAGACCACCGAATGCCCGCCGCCTCCGGAGATACGGGTGCTACCCTTTACCTTGAGTCCGGATAACGACACTTCTCCCTCACCCGTTCCGGCAGTCACATAGAGATTTCCATTGACTGATCCGCCTTCAATCCGTACGTCTGCCCGGTTGACAATAACACTGCCGGACACCTCTCCAATTGAATAGCTTCCTTTGTCCGGACTAATCCATCCGATCATCCGGCCCAGCAGCACCGCCAGCTCGGCGCGTGTCATCGGAGCCTGCGGATTCAGTTTTCCCGCCGAGTCGCCGTGAATATAACCGGCGTCCAGCATAGTGCTCACTGCTTCCCTGGCATAGCCGCTGACCGATGAACCGTCTGCTTGCGCGGCCAGTGCAGTTTGAGAGGCGGCCTCCAGCAGGAAAGCCCGGACCAGCATCGTTATCACTTCCTGCCGCGTTACAGCAGCTTCCGGCTGAAACCGGCCGTCCGCGTAACCCTTGATAATACCCGCTGCATTCACCCCGCCAATATCCTTGCCATACCAGGAAGAAGCGCTTACATCACTGAAAACGGCACTGCCCGAATCTGAGTAGCGAAACACCCGGTTAAGAATAACTGCCATCTCCGCGCGGGAGACTACCCGGGTGGGCCCAAATTGCCCCTGGCCGTCTCCCTGCAGAATCCCGGCGGCTGCGAGCCTGTCCGCCGCCTCCGCCGCCCAATGCTGTTTCATGTCGGCAAACTTTGCCGTTCCGGCTGCATTAATACTATTTGCGCTTACTGCTGAGCCGGGAAGTCCTTCCGGACCGGCTGCTTTTGCGTGTCCGATGTTCCCTGGAAGCTGCAGACCTGATAGTAGCATAGCAGTAACCAGAAGCTTAGATATTCCCCTGCGGTACATCTTCACATTCCCCCTTATGTAAATACGTGTAGACTTCCGGCGTTGCCGCCGGTCGATTTCAGTATAGAGTTCGCCCGCTGCAGGTAACATACCAATTCCTTAGTACGTATAACAAAGATGCAACTTTCGCGTAAAACAAGAAGAAACGGTATAGCCGTCCTTCTTAGGACGGTATCCGTTTCTGCGAGAAATAGAAGGATAATTTATAATGTAAAGCATATAAATTCTTATAATTTGAAAAAAGCCTAATTCTCAGACCGCTGCAGCAGCTGCCTGAGAATTAGGCGCGGTGAATCTATGTAACTCTTGTTGAGCATCATTAGGTTTCAAATCAGGAGGATGCATGGATCTGAGGGAAATCCTGAGCAATATCCTCACCCGAAAACAGATCGTCTAGCGAACTGAGTGTGCCGTCTTCTTCCACCTGATAAACCGACATTTTCTCACCGTTGACCGTAAGTTCGATGAAACAGCCCCAGCAGTAGAACTGGTGTGAACCGATCTTGCCGATATCCTTGGAGTTGCAGTTTGGACACTTCATATAATACATTCCACCTATCCGTTAACAATATTAATGGCTTTTTGTAGCCGTTCTTCGCTCATCGCGGGAACCAGTACGGCATTCTCCCCAATGGACATCCCTTCAGAACAAGGCAGCCATTTGCGGCCTTCGATCAAATCAGTTACAAGCCCGTCACTGATTTCCAGCGCTACTATTGTGTTTCCCAACTTCTGGTCAAAATAAACATCGGATATTCGTCCTAGGTTCGTTCCGGATGCAGTCAGTACCTGCAAATCCTTCAGTTTGTTCTTTCCCAAAAGAAAAGTATATGGTATATGGTCAGTGTCGGCCTTAACAATCGACTCTTTACTGCGAATCATAATAGCATCTTCGCCATAAGCGACAATGTCTTCCCATGCCACAACTTTCACATGACTGGAGAAAAAAGACTTGCTTTCCAGTTCAATACCCGTAATATTCCAGTTTGAATCGAGTAAACAATCGACAAGCTTGCCGACTTCATTACCTTCTTCAACTTCATATATAGTGAGGCCAATCAAATCTTGAAGTTTCATGACTGCTAAGTCCCCTCACTTTGAGTATACTTACGAGTTCCCAGAGAAGTGAAAAACTGAAACAGACACAAGACTGTAGCAATCCCTGGTCTTATTTACGCAGCCGTTTCAGAATGGTTTCAACTTTTTGGGCAACGTACTCCATTTCTTCATTAGTATTACCCAAACCTGTGCTAAATCGAATCGCTGAATGTAAAAGTTCTGCCGGAAGATTCATGGCCTGCAGAACATGCGAAATTTCCAGTGACCCGGAGGTGCAGGCCGAACCGCTGGCAGCAGCAATTCCCTCCATATCCAGATTCATAAGGAGCACATCCGTGCTTGCCCCTGGGAAGCTGAGATTCAGAATTCCCGGCAAAAAATGCTGTGTATTTCCGTTGATCACGTAAGCATCCCGCCCGATCCGGCCGTCAAGCTCCTGCAGCAGGGTGGTTCGCAGCAGCAGCGCATGGTCCTGACGCTGTGTCAGCCCCGCCACCGCAAGTTCCACTGCTTTGGCAAACCCGGCCGCACCCGACAGGCTTTCCGTGCCGGCCCGTCTGCCGCGCTCCTGCAAGCCCCCGTGCTGTCTGGGATGCAGCGGCGCACCGCGGCGTACGTAGAGGCCGCCTATGCCCTGCGGACCGCCGATTTTGTGGGCGGTAAAGCTCATATAATCCACCGGCAGCTCACGCAGTGTGACCGGAAGCATCCCAAGGGCTTGTACAGCATCTACATGGAACAAAATGCCCCGCTCAGCGGCCAATTGCCCAATCTCCACAATCGGCTGCACCGTTCCAACCTCATTATTGGCAAACATCACACTAATTAGAACAGTATCTTCCCGCAGAGCTGCTATAACATCTGCAGCAGCAACTAAACCCGTGGAGTCTACCGGCAGATAGGTGATGGAATAGCCCTGCCGTTCCAATTCCCCGCAGGTATGCAGGACCGCATGATGCTCAACAGCTGTAGTAATGATATGCTTGCCTTTCTCTGTGGTGCCGGCAGCAGCGCCGAATAAGGCCAGATTATCACTTTCCGTGCCTCCGCTGGTAAAGATCCATTCATCAGGCGCACAGCCTAAAAAGCCCGCGATAGAATCGCGCGCACCGTTAATAATCTTTTTGGCGGAACGTCCGAACTGATGTACACTGGACGCATTGCCGTATTCCTCAATCATTATATTGTACATAACCTTAGCCACCTCCGGATGAACCGGGGTTGAGGCGGCGTGGTCCAAATAGATGGGCTTCATGACTTGTTTCTCCGCTTCTTGAAATTGAATTTCAGTATTTTCTTACAGGACTACTCGATTATACTGCTGAACAGAATGTTTTACCACCAAGGAATAAACACAATATTGTAATCTCTGTCAAGAGGCTGCACCTCCAAACTCCCAGCAGGTATTCAGCTAATTTTCAGCTTCGCCTGATATACTGCCTCGGCGAGCACCCTGATTTCAAGGGAGTCTAAATTCCTCCAGACGGGCAGCAAGCTCATCCTCGGAGATGACCTCAATCCCGTTTTTCCGAAGCAATGCTGCCGTAACGCCTTCTCCGGGAATTTTACGGCCTGAGAATTCTCCGTTATAGATCATTGTACTTCCGCAGGATGGGCTGTTCTGCTTGAGCACTACAGTAGCAGCGCCGAATTCACGGGCTTTCTCTAGAGTCACATGAGCTCCCTTTAGATACATCCCGGTAACATCATTTCCCGATCTGTCGATCACCCGGGCCTTCCCGTTCAGCACATCTTCGCCGGTTCCGCCGATGATTTCCGCCGGTTCTCTAGGGGTAGAGAAGCCGCCAAGCAGCTCGGGGCAGACCGCAATTGCCTTGCCGCTGTCGAGCAGACTCATCAGACTCTCTTCCAAACAATCTGTACCATTATATCTGACTTTCATCCCGGCCAGACAGGAGCTAACCATTATCACAGGATCACTCTCTTTCTTTACTTCACTATTTAATGCAGCATGATTTATAATAGCTGTAACTGTTCAAGTTCTATTAAAATAAACATTCAGAGTATAACACGGGGGCCCTTAAAGCTGTAAACTTTGCCGTACAATAACAGATGAAAATGGAGGTGCAGCCAGGATGTGCGGCAGATACACGATTACAGTAACGCTAGAGGAATTGATGCTGCGGTATTTTACAGATGAATCCAGCATTGTCCATTACGCGCCTAAATTCAATGCGGCTCCGATGCAGCATATTCCGGCGGTCATTCATAACGGCACCTCTAACAAGCTGGGAGTATTACGCTGGGGGCTGGTACCTTCCTGGGCCAAGGATGATAAAGTCGGAAGCAAAATGATCAATGCACGTGCAGAATCACTGCTGGACAAAGTTTCCTTTAAAGGGCTGATCCGCTCTCGCCGCTGCCTCATACCCGCCGACGGGTTTTATGAATGGAAGCAGCAGGCTGGCGGTAAACAACCGATGCGGATTGTGCTGCAGGACCGGAGTATTTTTTCGATGGCCGGCTTATATGATATTTGGACAGATGCAAGCGGCAACAAGCTCAGCACCTGTACGATTATTACCACGGAGGCGAACAGCCTGATGGCGGATATTCACGACCGGATGCCGGTTATTCTCAGCCCGGAAGCCGAATCCCAGTGGCTGGACCGCA
This sequence comes from Paenibacillus tianjinensis, assembly GCF_017086365.1. NCBI lineage: Bacteria > Bacillati > Bacillota > Bacilli > Caryophanales > Paenibacillaceae > Paenibacillus > Paenibacillus tianjinensis. The sequence goes on from NZ_CP070969.1 coordinate 4,828,146, forward strand.
GCAATCAGGATATCCCTTCCCTAATGCGTCTGCTCCGGCCATACGATGCGGCACGGATGCATGCCTATCCGGTATCCTCAGAGGTTGGCAATGTGCGAAATGACTATAAAGAACTGATAAAAGAAGCCTGATGCACATACGGCAAACATTACAACTTTGTTAATTATCCATTTTTGCGTGTAAAGAAATGTCAGTTGGTTTAAATAAGTACATGGCTATAAAAAGCATATATATATTAAGAGGAGACCGTATTTTGCAAACACTAAAATTCCAACAAGCGATCGCTGAAGGAACTCTGCTCGAGATTCATCTGATCAGCGGTGAAACCTATAGAGGGATATGTAAAAAGGGTAAGTTAGCCGATTCCTTCGAGCTAAAAACAGACAAGGGTCTATTATCCTTGCCCTATTGGACGATAAAACGGTTCAAACAAATATAGATCCGGTAAGCATTCATGAGGGGTCTTTGCCTTTCTTTCTAAGGAGCTTGGCTTTGGCCAGTGTTGTCCCTTGCGGGATGGAAGTGAACTGGCTTTTGGATATACCGATTTGCTGTGAGGTATAGATGCCGGTATGCCCCGAGAACAAATAACTTACAAGACAAGCGATAAAGAGGTAAACGGCCCCTTCGGCTCCAAACAATTCAATGCCCATCAAAAAGCAGGCGATAGGCGTGTTAGTGGCACCGCAGAATACGGCGACAAAACCGAGTGCGGCCAGAAAAGGGGCATACAGGTGTAAAAATCCGGATAATGCATGTCCTAATGTAGCTCCAATGGCAAACAACGGAGTGACTTCCCCGCCTTGAAAGCCTGCTCCCAGGGTCAGCGATGTGAATACAAGCTTTCCTAAGAAGGCAAACGGAGCAACGTCTCCGGTAAATGAATCCTGAATCAAAGGGATCCCCAGCCCCAGGTAATCTCTAGTTCCCAAAACGTACACCAGCACAATAATCACTACACCACCGACAGCACTTTTTATCATTGGATTAGCGAACCAGCGGGTATAGCCCTTTTTCAGCGCATGAGTCAGCTCACTGAACAGGATGCTCGTAAGTCCAAACAAAATGGAAGCAAATACAACCTTAAGCAGCACTACAAAAGTCAGGGAAGGAATCTGTCCTATAGGATAGTGCAGATGTGTGATGCCCCAGAATGAAGTAGCTGTCAAGTTTCCGACAAAGCTGGCGATAAAAGCAGGGATAAGCGCTTCATGGCTGATTAATCCTATTGCAAGCACTTCCAGTCCAAACACCGTTCCGGCCAAAGGTGTCCCAAAGATCGAGCCGAAGCCGCCGCTAATCCCGCATATCAGCAGAATCCTCCGGTCAACAGGGCCGACCTTTAACATCTTTCCGAACCAATCGGCTAAGCTGCCGCCCATCTGCACCGCTGTCCCCTCCCGTCCTGCAGAGCCGCCAAACAAATGGGTAATAAGCGTTCCAAATAATACAAGCGGAGCCATCCGCAGCATTACGGGCTCATTGCCCGCCTGAATTTGCTCCAGAATTAAGTTATTGCCTTTAGCACTGCTGCCCCCATATTTAAAATACAGCAGGCTGACCAGCGCCCCTCCCAGGGGAAGTAAAAAAAGCAGCCACGGATGGGCCAATCTTATATCCGTCACAAAGTCCAGGCTTTTCAGAAAAAAAGCTGACGCTGTTCCTGTTAATATCCCCACTCCGCCCCCGAGTACAATCCACTTCAGTAAAGTTACCCATGATGCAGCAAACCACCATTTCTCAGCAGCCTCAGACCATTTTTGTTTCAACCGGGTCATTACATTCGTTCCCTTCGCATTATAATCGCACATAAAAATAGACTCCTACCAGGAAATATATCGCTGGTAGGAGTCATTAGCCTCGCGGCAGTTACGGCGAACTCCATCGCCCTAGTCATCGTAGACTTATTTTAGTATTTCGCAGCAGAATCGTCAATAGTGAGGCTGGCCAGTTTTGAAGAGTTCCGGCATTTTATTCAAAATCTTGTCGACAGGTGTCACAAATAAAACAATAAACCCCATTATATCGACACAATGTGACATATAGGTCATTTAAAATAACAATAGTAAACGGATAAGTTTTATTTACTTTCAAAAAACCTGCATATACCTTACCCTATATGCCTAAATATTTCATTTTTTATCAGTTTACCAAAATAAATGTACTACAAAATATTATATTGACGTAAGAATTATTAACATGTAGTATAAACCATAATTTATATACAAAGGTTTTGCCCGCCAGGTTGGGGAGTTTCATCCTGTCTCTAATTGACCTCCGGTCTATTCGGCGCCCCATGCCGTATTGCAGAAACGGACGTCGCCTAACAGAGCAAAGGGTTATTACAGTGGACAGAAGAAACTCTTCAACACTATTAAGATCATTCATTGGGCAAGCACTATCTAACTGCCGAGGAGGTCGAACAAAGCCTTAGATTACAGAGAGACAGCAAGAGCGCGGACTGCACCCCAGAACAACTCAATTTTAAGTCCAGTATCCAGGTAAACTACTTACCCGCACTTAAAAAAGGAGGAGTAAACGGAATGACAAAAAAAAGAAATTGGTGGTCTATCTTACTTATCGTATCGCTCATAGGAATTTTGTTCACTGGCTGCAGTACAAATAACACTGCAAATACTCCTAACGCTACTGCAGAGAGCACAGCTCCTGCTGAAAGTGCAGCACCTGAAGCCTCCGCACCGGCCGCTGACGCACCGGTTGACGGCGGAACCCTCGTATTAAGCTCCTTCTCCGATATCGTAAATATTAACCCGCTCCTGATTGGAGACACTTCTTCAGGCGATATCGCTAACTTCGTATTTGCACAAATCTATGACCTGGACCGCGCAGGTAATGTAACCGCCGAACCGTGGTCGCTGGCTGCAGAGCTTCCGGAAATCTCCGCAGATGGTCTGACCTACACTGTTAAATTAAAAGATAACATTAAATGGAGTGACGGCCAGCCGATTACTGCGGATGATGTAGTGTATACAGTTGAAACCGCGAAGAATCCGGAAACCGGATCACCGCTGATCAGCCAGTATGATAAGGTAAAAACCGTTGAAAAGGTTGATGACCATACCGTTAAATTTACAATGAACCAGGTCTATGCTCCGTTCCTGTATGCTTTGTGCCAAGCCATCGTACCCGCGCATGTTCTGAAGGATGTAGCTCCAAAAGAAATTCAAACCAATCCATATGGCACAGACCCGGCTAAAACCGTAACAAGCGGACCATGGAAATGGACAGCCTGGAAACAAGGCGAAAGCCACACGCTGGACGCTAATCCGGACTACTGGGGAGAAGTTAAACCTCATATTTCCCAGCTCGTATACAAAATCTACGCGGATCAGAATACCGAAGTTCAAGCCATTCTGAAAGGCGACACCGACCACATCAGTGCTATTCCGGTAACACAGGTTGAGGCAGCCAAAGCAGACGGCGATATTGCGATCATCCAAAAGCCGGGTGCGCAGTATGAATATCTCGGTTTCAACTTTGATGCGAATAATTTCAAAGACAAATATGGATTATTCGAAGGCCAGAAGACCAGACAGGCGATTGCCCACGCTCTCAACCGTCAAGGCATGGTTGATAATATCCTTAAAGGTGTCGGCGCGCTGATGAATGCACCGTTCCTGCCGGATACATGGGCTGATCCGGGTGATGCAGCTGTGAACTATGACTACAATGCAGAAACAGCCAAGAAGCTCCTCGCTGAAGATGGCTGGGTTGCCGGCACTGACGGGATTCTCACCAAAGACGGCCACCGCTTCTCCTTCGAGCTGCAGTACAATGCAGGTAACAGCCGCCGTGAACAGGTTGCTGCCGTTATCCAGCAGAACCTGAAGGATGTAGGCATTGAAGTGACTCCTAAAGCCATTGACTTCGCTTCCTGGATTGACCAGAATGTCACACCGGGTAAATTCCAGGCGGTTCTCCTGGCCTGGTCCCTGAATAACCCGGATCCGGATGCAGAGAGCATTTTCTCTTCCAAGTACTTCCCGCCGGCTGGCCAGAACGCAGGCTGGTATAAGAATGAGAAGCTGGATCAGCTGTGGGTAGACGGATACTCTACCGTTGATCAGGATAAACGCAAAGAGATTTATAAAGAAGTAGGTAAAGAAATTTCCACCGATCTTCCTTACGTATTCCTGTACCAGTACGGTCAGGCGATTGGTACGGGTCCTAGAGTCCACTGGGCAGAAGAAGATGCTCCGGAACCATCACTCGGCTACGGACAATTCTTCCATGCTATTAAATGGTGGGTAACGGATTAACAAAACGGACACAGGAAATAGAATCTCGGAAGGGGAAAGAGAAGTCTCTTTCTCCTTCTCCTTTTGTCTATGGGGGACTGCATTCCGGATTCTATACCCTAACTTCTCTAGGAGGATATAGTTCATGACAGAATATCTGATCCGTCGCGTACTGCAATCAGTACTGGTCATCTTTCTGATTACACTGCTTACATTTCTTCTCATTCATGCCGCTCCCGGAGGGCCGACCAAAGTGATGCTGTCCCCGGGGCTGTCCCCGGAGGTTCTTGAGCAGCAGGCTAAGAATCTCGGTCTGGATAAACCTATCCCGGTCCAGTATGTCCGCTGGATTGGCGATTTGCTGCAAGGCGATTTGGGTTACACATTCAAAAACCATATTGCCGTATCCGCTCTGATCTGGCCGCGTATCGCCAATACTTTCATTCTCATGGGGGCTGCCTGGCTGGTTTCGCTGGTGATCGCGATCCCATGGGGTATCTATAACAGTACCAAGGTATACGGCTTCTCTGATCAGACGGCCTCCTTCATCTCCTATCTGGGGTTCGCAATGCCCACCTTCTGGTTCGGAATACTGCTTCAGCAGTGGCTGTCCATTAAGCTGGACTGGTTTCCGCTCTCGGATATGCATTCCAGAGGACATGAGGGGGATATCGGAGACTTATTCATGCACCTCGTATTGCCTGTAACGGTTCTTGCGCTTGGCTTCCTCGCCTCTTATATGAAATATGCCCGGTCAAGCATGCTCGAGGTCCTCGATCAGGATTATATCCGGACTGCCCGCGCCAAAGGGGTACAGGAACGCAAAGTCGTATTCCGGCATGCGCTGCGCAACGCGCTTATCCCGATTATTACGATACTGGGACTTGATCTGCCTATTCTGGTAGCAGGGGCCGCATTGACGGAGAATGTCTTTAACTGGCCGGGGATGGGCCGCTGGTTTGTAGAAATGGCGAGCTCACGTGAATATTCGGCCCTTATGGCCATCACCATTATCACAGCTGTCATGGTCGTCATCGGTAATCTGGTGGCTGACATCCTGTATGCCGTAGTCGATCCCCGTGTAAAACTCGGCAAGCAAGGAGGCAAAGCAGCATGAGTACCGACCATTCACAACTTGTTGCCCAATCGTCTGCATCTGCTTCCGGAACACCTGATAACGGTTTGGCACCTACTCCCGATCCGCAGATTTCAGCGGATGTTTCCAAGCGGCCTCCGGGTCCATGGGCAGTGCTGTGGAAGAAATTCTCCCGCAATCCTTATGCGATGAGCGGACTTATTGTATTACTCGTCTTTATTATCGCCGGGATATTAGCCCCTAAGCTTACCAAGTTCGACCCGGCAGCCATTGATTTGATGTTTCCTAATCTGAAGCCGGGTGCCGAAGGCCATTTGCTTGGGACAGACGAGCTTGGGCGCGATGTGTTTACCAGACTTTTGTACAGCGCGAGAATTTCCCTGATGATCGGTTTCTCTGTTGCCTTGGCCTCGGTTGCGATCGGTTCCGTTATCGGGGCAATATCAGGATATTTTGGCGGCTGGGTCGATACGGTATTCATGCGTATTGTTGATGTGATGAACTCTGTACCTTCCCTTTTCCTGAATATCCTGTTCATGGCCATCTTCGGGTCGCAGATTAAATACATGATTCTGATCCTGGCCCTGACGAGCTGGATGAGCATTGCCCGGCTGGTCCGCGGTACCTTCCTGCAGCTAAGGGAGATGCAATATGTTGAAGCCGCCAAAGCGATCGGCGTATCGAACTGGGGAATTATATTCCGCCATCTGCTTCGCAATGCGAGCTTCCCGATCATCGTCAATGCGACTCTGATGGTCGGCGGTGCCATTCTGAGTGAATCGGCACTCTCTTATCTGGGGCTAGGTGTACAGGCACCGAAAGCCAGCTGGGGAGTCATGCTCAGCAATGCCCAGGAATTCATGCTGGTTGACCCGATGCAGGCCGTATATCCGGGCCTGTGCATTCTACTTGTAGTACTCGCCGTCAACTTTATCGGCGACGGAATCCGGGATGCTCTTGATCCCAGACAGCAAGTGACCAAATCCCGGAGGAGGCTGGAAAAATGGCGGAAAAATTACTCGAAATCCGGAAACTGACCACCGGCTTTGCCACCGAAAAGGGGCTCGTCAAAGCTACAGATGCCATCTCGATTTCCGTTAAGAAAGGCCAGACGGTCTGTCTTGTCGGTGAATCCGGCAGCGGAAAAAGCGTAACCTCACTGGCTATCATGCGTTTGATCGATTATGCCGGAGGAATGATTATGGAAGGCAGCATTGATTTCCATGGTCAGGATCTTGCCGCGAAGAAGCAGGAGGACATGCGTAAAATCCGCGGCAACCAGATCGCGATGATCTTTCAGGACCCGATGTCCTCTCTCAATCCGGTATTCACCGTAGGCGAACAAATAGCTGAGAGCCTTCGGCTGCATCAGAACAAAGGTAACGAAGAAGCGATGAAAGCTGCTGTTGATCTGCTTAAGCTGGTTGGCATTCCGGCACCCGAGATCCGGGCTAAGCAATATCCGCATGAACTGTCCGGCGGGATGTGCCAGCGCGTCGTCATCGCCATTGCGCTCGCCTGTAACCCCGAGCTGCTGATTGCCGATGAACCGACGACAGCCCTTGATGTAACAGTCCAGGCGCAGATCCTCGATCTTCTGCGTAAGCTTCAGGCGGAGCTTGGCATGTCGATCCTGCTGATCACTCATGATATGGGGGTAGCTGCAGAGATGGCAGACCGGATTGCGGTTATGTATGCGGGGGCTATCGTCGAGGAAGGTACGGTTGAAGAGATTTTCGATCATCCCAGCCATCCATATACAGTGGGGCTGCTGCAGTCCATTCCCGGCTTTGAAGGGGAACGCGGCGGTGAGCTGTATACCATTCGCGGAACCATCCCTCCGATCGGCCAGCTTCCCTCCGGCTGCCGCTTTCATCCGCGCTGCCCTCATGCGATGGACGTCTGCCGCAGCCAGGAGCCGCCGAATTTCATGGTTACGAGCGATCACCGGACGTCCTGCTGGCTGTTCCAAGACAAACCGGTCCAGACCGATTACAGCGATGAGGTGAGAACACATGGTTAAGGAAGCGGTTGTTACAGCCGACAGTAAAGCTTTGTCCTCAGCCGAGGTACTGGTTGACATAAAGGACGTCAAAAAATATTTCCCCATCACCAAAGGCCTGCTGAACCGGACTGTCGGCCAAGTAAAAGCTGTTGACGGGGTAAGCCTGGCCATCCGCAAAGGCGAAACCTTTGGCCTGGTCGGAGAATCCGGCTGCGGGAAGTCTACCTTTGGACGTCTGCTGCTCCGGCTGCAGAGTGTGACAGAAGGAGAAGTGCTGTTTAAAGGTAAAGATATTCATGCTCTAAGGCATCAGGAGATGCGCCGCCTGCGCGAAGAAATGCAGATTATTTTTCAGGACCCGTTCGGATCACTGAATCCCCGCTTTCTCGTCAAGGATATCATCGGCGAACCGCTGCGCATTCACCGGAGCATGTCTGCACGGGATATCGATGCCAGAGTGGTGGAGCTTATGGAGCTCGTAGGGCTTGATGCCAGCCGGAGAAACCGCTACCCGCATGAGTTCTCCGGCGGACAGCGCCAGCGGATCGGTATTGCCAGGGCCATCGCACTGAATCCGCAGTTCATCGTTGCCGATGAAGCGGTATCTGCGCTCGATGTATCCGTCCAGTCCCAGGTGATCAATCTGCTCATGAAGCTGCAGAAGGAGCTTGGACTGACCTTCTTATTCATCGCCCACGGCCTGAATGTCGTACGCCATATCTCGGACCGCGTAGGAGTTATGTATCTGGGTAAGCTGGTTGAAGTCGCTGAGACGGAGACGCTGTTCGCCGCTCCTCTGCATCCCTATACAGCAGCGCTTCTCTCCGCCATTCCCAAGCCGACCCCAAGACGCAAGCAGGACCGTATTGTCCTGGAGGGCGATGTCCCTTCTCCCGCCAATCCACCTTCCGGCTGCAGGTTTCATACCCGCTGTCCTTTGGCACAGGAGAAATGCCGCTTACAGGAGCCGCTGCTTGAGGAGGCAGCACCCGGGCGGATGGTAGCCTGCCATTTCCCGCTGGCTTCTGTGTAGCTGAAGACTTCTCAAGAAGCAGCAAAAAACGCCTAACCGGCCGGTTAGGCGTTTTTGGTGAAGCTGGCAATACAGATGAAGAACAGCTCTAGATATAGAACATATAGTTATCTGCCTTGTTTTCTTCCTTATAGTTAATCAGGTCAGACAAGGTCGTGGAATCCATCACATCGGCGATGCTATCGCGGATGCGCAGCCAGAGATCGCGCTTGGCCGGGTCGTCTTCCTCGGTGAAATCAACCGGGGAGATCGGTCCTTCCAGCACGCGGATAATGTCACCGGCAGTGATGGTGGCTGAATCGCGGGAAAGAATATATCCGCCGTAGGCGCCGCGGATGCTCTTTACAAGTCCGGCATTCCGCAGCGGGGCAATTAATTGCTCCAGATAATGCTCGGACAATCCGTTTTTTTCGGCAATGCTTTTAAGCGATGTAGGCCCCTCGCCGAATTTCAGGGCAAGCTCCATCATAATGGTTAATCCGTAACGTCCTTTTGTTGATATTTTCAAAGGGGCACCTCTTTCGGTTTAATTGCTGCTGGTGTCTGAATCATAGAAAGCTCAGTAGACATGAGAAATGTCATATCAACGTATTCCGATGTTTGCTCTATGCTTATGTTATCATATCTACAGACACATTTGCAGCGCAAAACACAACTTTTTGGCAAAATGTTCGCCTCCGGTGGACAAATTGTCAAAATCGCCTGCTTTTCCGCAACAAATTCCTCTGATCAGAGGCAGCTTGGGGTAGACAGGTGTGTTATAATACAAAATGAGCCGGGTGTTTAGTGTGATACCGGTATTTTTTGCATAGAAAATGGTGATTACGATGACAAAGGCAAATCAGGATACACGTGTCGTCGTCGGCATGTCTGGAGGAGTCGATTCCTCCGTTACAGCGCTTCTGCTCAAGCAGCAGGGCTATGACGTCATCGGCATCTTCATGAAGAACTGGGACGATACCGACGAGTTCGGTGTATGCACGGCAGAGACCGATGCTGAGGATGTACGCCGCGTATGCGAGCAGATCGATATTCCTTACTATACCGTTAATTTCGAGAAGGAATACTTTGATAAAGTCTTTTCCTATTTCCTCGATGAATATAAGGCCGGGCGGACGCCTAATCCGGATGTGATGTGCAACCGCGAGATCAAATTCGGGGAATTCCTGAATAAAGCGCTGCAGCTGGGCGCCGATTATGTAGCCACTGGCCATTATGCCCGTGTTGTGGAGGAAGACGGGGTGTTTAAGCTGCTCCGCGGAGTCGACAACAATAAGGACCAGACCTATTTCCTGAATGCGCTGAACCAGTACCAGCTCTCCAAAGCGATGTTCCCGATCGGCCATCTGCCGAAACCGGAAGTGCGGAGAATCGCTGAAGAAGCCGGACTCTACACCGCGAAGAAAAAAGACAGCACCGGCGTCTGCTTCATCGGTGAACGCAATTTCCGCGAATTCCTCAGCCAGTATCTGCCGGCACAATCCGGGGACATGGTCGATATCGCCACAGGTGAAGTCAAAGGCCGTCATGAAGGCCTGATGTATTACACGCTGGGACAGCGGCAGGGCTTAGGAATCGGAGGTTCCGGAACCGGTGAACCATGGTTCGTCGCAGAAAAGGATCTGGAGCGCAATATCCTGTACGTTGTACAGGGGGATAAGCACCCCAGTCTCTACTCCACCAGCCTTAACGCTTCCGGTGTGAATTGGATCGACGGCCGGACGCTTACGCCTGGAGACGCACCCCTGAAATGCACTGCCAAATTCCGCTACCGCCAGCCTGACCAAGGTGTTACGCTGACTGCGCGGGAAGACGGCACCGTTCATGTCGAATTCGATGTTCCGCAAAAGGCGATTACACCGGGACAGGCCGTTGTCTTCTATCTTGGCGAACAATGTCTGGGCGGCGGAACCATTGAAGCGGCAGAGAAGGTTATTCCTCAGCCGTACTAAACCAGTAGACACTAAAAACTCTCTTCGGCCCGAAAGCCAAAGAGAGTTTTTTGTTATGCTAGCTCATTAACATCCGCTCAGCGTTAATTCTGCCCGCGCCGCAGCAACTGGTTATGGCGGATCTTCGCTTCATTCCCCTGCTCGGTTGCCTGATAGAATACTCTTCTGGCAATCTGCTTCGGCAGATAGTCCTGTTTGACATAATGGCCCGGGAAATTATGGGGATACTGGTATCCCTCATGCCCGAGCTTCACCGCTCCTTTGTAATGCGTATCACGCAGATGCAGCGGCACCTCTGCGGATTTGAGTTCTTCTATGGCGTCCATGACATTCGAGATTGCCGTTACCACACCGTTGGATTTCGGGCTCTCTACTGCAAACAGGATGGCCTGGACAATATTTAGCCTCGCCTCCGGCCAGCCGTTATTACGGTAGGCGTCCAGTGCACTGACCGCCTGAACCATGGCCTGCGGGTTCGCAAGGCCAATGTCCTCGCTGCTTGCGGCAATCAGCCGGCGGATGAACGTCATCGGGTCCATGCCGAGCTTCTCGACGGCGTAGAGAAACCAGAACAGCGCGGCATCACTGGAGCCGCGGATGCTTTTGTGAAACGCCGAGAGCACGTCGTATTGGGTGGATTCATCCGCTTTGACAATCGGACGGCGGATCGATTCCTCCGCTACCGCCAACGTAATATGCACGCTGCCGTCAGGCTCCGGCGCTGTAGTCATCGCCGCCAGCTCCAGTGCATTCAGCGCCCGGCGGATGTCGCCGTTCGCCATCGCGGCGATATGCAGCAGCGCGTCTTCGTCCGCCTGCAGCCGCATAAAGCCAAGTCCACGCTTCTCGTCGGCGAGCGCCCGCCGCATCGCAGTCAGGCTGTGCTCGCTGGTCAAGGACTCCAGCTGAAACAGTGTAGACCGGCTCATAAGCGCCCCGTTCACATAGTGGAACGGATTCTCTGTCGTAGCGCCGATAAAGATAATCGTGCCCTTCTCCACGGCCGGCAGCAGCGCATCCTGGCGGGAGCTGTTGAAGCGGTGCACCTCGTCCAAAAAAAGAATCGTCTTGGTACCGTATAGTGCCTTGTTGCTCTGCGCACGGTCGATCACTTCCCGCACATCCTTCACGGAGGCTTCGACCGCATTCAGCCGCACAAATTCGCCCTGTGTATGGTGGGAAATAATATGAGCCAGCGTTGTTTTGCCGCAGCCCGGCGGGCCATACAGCAGGATCGAAGAGACCTGGTCCGCCTCAATCGCCCTGCGCAGCAGCTTGCCCTTGCCGACAATATGTTCCTGTCCGATATATTCATCGAGATTCTCCGGACGCATGCGGTCTGCCAGCAGACGTCCGCTTCCGGTATCCTCCCCGAGGGAAAATAAATCCATAACTCCACTTCCTTGCTGTGATCTTGCAGGCTGTCACCCTGCATACCTCTCTCTATCATACCACAAAATATAGAAAGAGCATGACCTCGCTCCTCAAGCGGGTGCCATGCTCTTTGTTCAAAGTTCAGGCTAGCGGTTCATCGCCAGCCGCATTTTTGAAATAATTTTGCGGATGCTTTCTTCTGACAGGTGGTATCTTTTCTGCAGCTCGTTCACCGAGCAGCCGCTGCTGTGACTGCAGAAAATCTCTTCATTGCGGTTGGCAATTTCCTGCCGTGACCCGCTGTTTTCGCCCCATTTTACCCGCTGCTCCGTTTTCTTGGGAATGTAGAGCAATTCACCTTGAATGTATCCCTGAAGCTCTTCGAGCAGGCCCGGGGGGAGCACATCCTTTCCATTTACATAACTCACGTTCTGCTTCCTCCTTCAACAGGTGTGTCCCTTTGAGTTCGTCAACTGCACTTAAAGTAATAATCACTGCACCTGCCTCCTTTCTTCAGCTCATATTTGGTAAATACCGTAAGTTCATTATATAAAACCCTATGGTTAGCGTCTACATTCACAGTAATAAATTATTGATTCCATAGATTTATGTTATTTTTCCCTATATTTAAAAGTAAGGAGGCCTCGCGGCCTCCCCTTTAACAGGTCTCCGTCCTTAGACGGAAACCACCTCGTATACTGAAATCATTTCAATCAGCCTCCTTCCAGAAGTAATCTTGCCCGGCCGGACACTTATTATTAAGCCATAGCCAGGGGAGGGTTACAAGTTCAAGAATAGTTATAATCGTTCTTCACCAAAGGAAACAGTCAGCTTTCGGATGATTCCGGCCACCCGCTGACTGTCTCTTCGCCGGTCATTTGCACATACTCAGGAAGCTCTCCGCTGTGCAGCAGCCATAATTCATGAAGGGCACGTGTACAGCCGACATACATCAGCTTAGCATCCCAGGCGGCTGCTCCATAATGGTCTGCATCGGCATCAGCAAGGATAACCGCATCGAACTCCAGCCCTTTAGACAAGTATACAGGCAGTACAGACAGGCCGCCCAGGTATTGAGTCATGCTGCCGTCAATCAGATGCAGGTCGGCAAAATCTGCGGCCAGCTCCGCGTGCAGCTCCGCGGCTTCACGCAGGCTGCGGGTAAGAACAGCAACCGTACGGTATTCACGGACGGAGAGCGCCTCCAGCGCCGTTCTGACGGCATTGACGCGCGGGTCCGTACTTTTGCCGGCCTTAGACTGCTCTTCGCCGTAGGCAATCAGCCGGACCGGGTTCCCGCTCCGGAAGACCGGCACAGCCAAGAGCGGACTATGGACACCGGATGACAAAATGCCATTAGCAAACTCGATAATCTCCATCGTGGAGCGGTAGCTTCGGGTCAGTGCATGGTAAGCCGTATGTTCAGGTGCGAACAGGCTCTGCATCTCATCCCATTCATGCACTCCCTTATAGGCGTGAATTCCTTGGGACAGATCGCCTAGAATCGTGAAGGAGTGCCCCTTCACATACAAGTCCAGCACAGCAATCTGGAACGGCGAGAAATCCTGCGCTTCATCGATTACGATATGGTCAAAGCGCTCACCGCCTTCGTTTCCGCTGAGCAGATAATGGATATAGAGCAGCGGTGGCAGATCCTCCTCGCGCAGGATACCTTTTTTGAGATCCTTGGCCGTCTCTTTGAGGACAGCTTGCGGAATCTGCTCCGGCGCTTCCGCCGGCCAGTCCTCGGGCACCTTCGCCGCGCGGAAAATTTGTTTATAGATCATCAGCGGATCATATTTAGGCCATTTAGCGGCGTAGGCTTTTTCGCGGGCCGCACCTTTTTTCTTCCGATCCTTCAGCGCTGCCGCCGATGGGCTTTTCTTCAGCTCCATTTCAATCCAGCGGTGAATCCGCGCCATAACCCGTTCTTTGCGCTTAAGCGGCGGATAAGGTGCGTATTCCTCATTGTGCCAGCGGAGGATCATCGAGCGGCGCAGCACAGCGCCTTCCCAGGGACTGAAATCGCCCTCGGGAACCGCCCCGGTCTCCAGCTGCCTGACCGCTGACTCAATTACACCCATCAGCACAGTAGAGCCTTTGAAGCGGCCCGGCGTCTCTTCCGTAATATCCGGCATACCGCCCGCCGATTCAAACCACCGGTTCAGAGTCTCGGCCGTGTTCTGTTCAGGCAGGGTAATATCCAGTACCTCCGCTGCCCAGTCCGGGAACGTGCTCTGGGCAATGTTGCCTACGCCGAGCTCCGGCAGCACATCTGAAATATAATCCAGGAACATCCGGTTCGGAGCAAATATTATCATCTTCTCCGCCGATACCTGGTCCTTGTATTGATACAATAAGAAAGCCAGCCGGTGCAGCGCAACCGTTGTTTTACCGCTGCCCGCCACGCCTTGAATAATCAGCGCCGTGTTCTTCACCGCACGGATGATCTTATCCTGCTCCTCCTGAATCGTCGAGACGATATCACGGAGCCGGTTGTCCTTGTTCTCACCCAGACGGTAGACGAGAAATTCATCCGACACCACCGGTGCATCGCTGTCGCGGTTATAGGTATCCGCCACCCGCTCCAGAATGCGCTTGCGGATAACCACGTTGCGCTTGAGATAGACGAGCCCCTCAATCAGCCCTTCCGGCGCTTCATAGGTGACCGGCTCAGTCCCTCCGGTAAACGAATAGAACAGGCTTGCTACCGGTGCGCGCCAGTCAATGACCAGCGGACGGTCGCTTACCTGTTCACGGTCTGCACCGATTTTGCCGATATACAGGGCCTTGCGGTCATCCTCATCGCTGCCTTGGAAATCAAGCCGTCCGAAATAAGGCTCCTGCCTAAGCTTGGCCAGATCTTTGCGCCTCTGCTCCCTGGAGTCCTCCAGCACCTGTTCCGTGTAATCGTGTCCCGTGTACACCGGAATGCTGCGCAGTCTCTCAAGGGTAGAATCAATTTCTGTAAGCGTACTATTCAGCCTGTCTTCTTCCTCTTGATAGGCACTTTGAAAGTTGTCTTCCAATTTCAGTTACCTCCTAAAAGTAATATACCCCCGTGCAAGGCTGATACCACTTACACAAAAAAGGATTATCATCATATCACAACAAATTCAGGAAATCCAGAATTATCTAACTAACGCTGGGACCTTTCCGGTATTGCTATTATCCCATGAAAGCATGCAGTGCAAAGTTTGCCACGAACAGCCCGGCAATTCCGTATAGCGCCGGCGGAACATCCTTGCCTTTGCCCATGGCCAGCTTGACGATCGGGTAAGTGATGAAGCCAAAGGCCATGCCGTCTACGATGCTGTAGGTAAAAGGAATCATCACCATAATCAGAAATGACGGAAACAGCTCGGTCATGTCGCTGAGATCCATTTCGCGTACGTTTTGGACCATCAGCCCGCCGATCACAATCAGGATTGGCGCTATTGCGCTGTCCGGAACATAAGCCAGCAGCGGGATGAACAGGAATGTAGCTCCGAACAGCAGTCCGGTAACCAGCGAGGTCAAACCGGATTTACCCCCGGCAGCGATGCCTGCCGTTGATTCAGCAGCCGCTACTACCGGGCTGCTGCCGAACAGTCCGGCTGCAATATTAGCGATCGAGAGCGCCCGCAGACTGCTCTTGAACCGCTCGGGACGGCCGGCCATCAGTGTCTGTGAGGAGATCAGCCCGATATTCTCAAAGACGACAATCAGCAGCAGCAGAAACACGGCGATCCAGAACACCAGACTGATCCCGCGGCTCCAGTCCATTCCGGCAAACACAGCGCCATACCCGCTGAACACATGACCGGAACCCGTTGTCTCCGGCTTATGTGCCGCTCCAAGCAGATAGGCCAGCCCGGTGCCAACGATCATGCTGATCAGCAGTCCGCCGCGCGTTCCACGGATAAACAGGACTAGTGCCAGAATCAGCGTTACACAGGACGTAATTACAGCCGGTTCACTGAAGTGCCCGATAGCCACAAAGGTTGTCCGGTGAGCAATCACAATTCCGCTTTTTTGCAGGCCGATAAAGGTCAGGAACAGCCCGATGCCGACCGTAATGGCATGCTGCAGATTATGCGGGATCGCTTCGCTTAGAATACGGTACAGCGAAGTAAACGCAACGACCGCAAATAATATACCGGTTACCACCACAACGGCCAGCGCTTCCCGCCAGTCCAGCTTCATGGAATGCACCAGCGTGTAGGTGAAGAAGGCATTGATCCCCATCCCGGGCACAACAATAATCGGCGTTTTGCCGCCGAAAGCCATGAGCAGACAGCCCGTAACTGCCGTCAGCAGCGTAGCCACCATTCCTGCCCGCAGCGGCATGCCTGCATCATGAAGAATAGCCGCATTAACCATGACAATATATACAGAAGCAAAATAAGATAAGATGCCCGCGGCCCATTCCCGTTTCCAGTTATCGCCGGGTTCCAATCCTACGCTATTCCGCCAAACATTCGATTTCATCAAAAAACCTCCACCAATAGTTAAGTTCCGCACGCTATTACCCGGTTTCGGGGCATCATAAGCAGCGGAAAACCGCAATAAAAGGGCGTGCAGCCGGTTATCCGGCTGCTTACGCCCTTCGTCCATCTTATATTTATGCGTTGCTTGAGCGACTGCTATACACTGACGCCGCCGGCTTTTAATAAATCGTTAACCGCGACACTGACCATAATGAGGCCGACAACCGGAGGCACGAACGAGTTGCTCGCCGGCGGCTGCTTGGCCTTGCGCCGGTCCGGTGCGTCTGCCGGAACGATCTGTTCCGTAACATCCACACGCGGCTTTATCGGAATCTCGGTCGAGAATACAACCTTTACGCCTTTCTTAATGCCTTCCTTGCGCAGCTTTTGACGGATGACGCGGGCGATCGGATCCATTTCCGTTTTGGAAATGTCCGCTACCTTAAACCGGGTCGGGTCCATCTTATTGGCTGCGCCCATACTGGAAATCATCGGAATTCCGCGGGATAGGCACTCCTTAATCAGATGGATCTTATAGATGATGGTATCCGAAGCATCGATCACAAAATCCGGCTTCAGCTTGAACAGCTCCTCATAGGTCTCTTCCGTGTAGAACATATTCAGAGCAATTGCTTCAATCTCCGGATTGATCAGCTTGATGCGATCGACCATCAGATCGGCTTTTTTCTGGCCGATGGTTGTCGTAAGCGCGTGAATCTGGCGGTTGATGTTAGTAATATCCACCGCATCCTTATCAATCAGGATTATCCGCCCGACTCCCGTACGGGCAAGCGCTTCAACGGACATAGCGCCAACCCCACCAATGCCCAGCACTGCCACCGTGCTGTTTTTCAGAATCTCCAGACCTTCCGGTCCGATAGCGAGTTCTGTACGTGAGAACTGATGCAGCATGATGTTCATGCCTCCTTTATGAAGCTTGGGGAGCGGAAGTAAGCCGCTCCTCAAGCATGTGCTTTAATTAGTTTTTTACTTTCTCCGGCTTTGGTGCAAGCTTGATATGCAGCTGTTCCAATTGTGCAGCATCTACCGGGGCCGGAGCGTCCATCAGAAGATCAGTTGCACTTGCCGTTTTCGGGAAGGCAATCGTCTCACGCAGGTTGGTACGGCCTGCCAGCAGCATTACCAGCCGGTCAAAGCCGAAGGCAATTCCGCCGTGTGGAGGCGTGCCATATTCAAATGCATCCATCAGATAGCCGAATTTCTCATAAGCCACTTCAGGCGTAAAGCCCAGCGCGTCGAACATTTTCTCCTGTACCTCGCGTTTGTAGATACGCTGGGAACCGCCGCCTACTTCGTAGCCGTTAAGCACGATATCGTAGGCCTGAGCACGGATCGCACCAGGATTGGTATCGAAGAGGTGCAGATCCTCATCCATTGGACGGGTGAACGGATGGTGCTCCGCCACATAACGTTTTTGATCCTCATCATAGCTGAGCAGCGGGAATTCGGTTACCCAGGCAAATTTGAACACACTGTCGTCAATCAGGCCGAGCTGGCGGCCGATTTTGAGGCGCAGGGCACCCAGTACGTCAGCAACGACTTTTTTGTTATCTGCAGAGAAGAGCAGAAGGTCGCCTTCTTCAGCACCGGTGCGCTCCTTCACAGCTGCGATTTCTTCTTCGCTGAAGAACTTAACGATCGGGCCTTTGAATTCCCCGTCCTTCACTTGAATCCAAGCCAAGCCTTTAGCACCGTAACGTGCGGCATACGGTCCAAGATCGTCAATTTCCTTACGGGTCCAGGTGCCGCAGCCTTTTGCGTTGAGGCATTTCACTTCTCCGCCTTTTTCGATCACGGAAGCAAATACCTTCACTCCGCTGCTTGCCACGATATCATTCATCTCTACGAGCTCCAGGCCAAAGCGCAGGTCCGGCTTATCCGAACCGTATTTGCCGATGGCTTCTGCATACGTCAGACGCTGGAACGGAACAGCTACATCCACACCCACGGTTTCTTTCAGGAGACGCTGCATCAGCGTTTCCATCATGCTGAGCAGCTCATCCTGCGGCACGAAGGAGGTCTCGATGTCGACCTGGGTGAATTCCGGCTGGCGGTCAGCGCGCAGGTCCTCATCGCGGAAGCAGCGGGCGATTTGGTAATAACGCTCGATGCCGCCTACCATCAGCAGCTGCTTGTAAATCTGCGGCGATTGCGGAAGCGCGAAGAATTCGCCTTCATGCACCCGGCTTGGCACAAGATAATCACGTGCGCCTTCAGGGGAGCTTTTTGTCAGGATCGGCGTTTCAATATCAATAAATCCTTCACCATCAAGGAAATCGCGGAAAATCTTTGCCGCTTTCGAACGAAGCAGCATCGTCTTGTACATTTCCGGACGGCGCAGGTCGAGGTAACGGTATTTCATCCGCAGGGACTCATCCACTTCCACACCGTCTTCAATGAAGAACGGAGGGGTCTTGGCTGAATTCAGCACTTCGATATCGGTGATCTGTACTTCAATCTCACCGGTAGGCAGATTGCGGTTGACAGTTTCATCATCTCTTTTTACAACTTTACCCGTAACAGAGAGCACATATTCACTGCGCACCTTATCGGCAATCTGCAGTGCTTCCCCGGAATAGTCCGGGTTAAAGACGATTTGCACGATCCCGCTGCGGTCGCGGAGATCAATGAACAGCACGCCTCCAAGGTCACGGCGGGTCTGCACCCATCCGTTAAGAGTTACTGTCTGGCCGATATGCTCCGGCGTCAATTGTCCACAGTGATGGCTTCTAGTCATTATTTATCCTACCCCTTCATGGTTAAAATACAGTTTTGGATTACCTGACCGTTCATAGTGCGGCATGCTTCCTTACAACAGCTTAGACCAGCGACTGCGCCAGCTCTTCCAGCTTCACGGTCCGCTGTTCACCGGTAGCCATCGATTTCAGGGCAATGACCCCGTTATTCAGCTCGTCTTCGCCAAGAATCGCAGTATACCGTGCAGACATGCGGTCGGCCGATTTCATCTGGGCTTTCATTTTGCGGCCGAGATAATCACGCTCTGCAGAGAAGCCCTGGCTGCGCAGATTAAACAGCTGCTTCGTAATCTCCAGGTCTGCGGCTTCGCCCAGTGCTACAAAATACACATCCAGCGGCTTCGCTGTCTCCAGCTCCACGCCCTGATTCTCCAGGATCAGCAGGATACGCTCGAGACCTATGCCAAAACCGATGCCCGGCTGATCGGGGCCGCCGATTTCCTCCACCAGCCCGTTGTAACGGCCGCCGCCGCCGACCGTATCGATCGAACCGATGCCGGCTGCTTTATACTCAAACGCTGTATGCGTGTAATAATCCAGTCCGCGGACCAGACGGGGATTAGTGCTGTACTCCACGCCCATAGTGTCCAGATGGCTTTTTACCTTCTCGAAGTGAGTGGTGCATTCTTCATCGAGACTATCCAGAATAGAAGGCGCACCGCCGAATTTATCCTGATCCACCTTGCAGTCCAGCACCCGCAGCGGATTGCGCTCCATACGCCGCTGGCAGTCACTGCACAGATTGTCTCGCATCGGTCTCAGGAAATTCAGCAGCTTCTCCCGGTAAGCCGCGCGGCTGGGCGCGTTACCTACGGAATTCAGCTCCACTCTGACATCCTTAAGTCCCAAATCCTTGTAGAACTGATACCCCAGCGAGATGACTTCCGCATCAATCGCGGGATCAACCGCGCCAAAGGCTTCAATGCCGAATTGATGGAACTGCCGGTATCTTCCCGCCTGCGGGCGCTCATAGCGGAACATGGGCCCAATATAATACAGCTTGCTGACATCCGGCTCGCCGTACAGCTTGTTCTGTACATATGCACGTACAACACCGGCTGTTCCTTCCGGGCGAAGCGCCAGATCACGGTCGCCTTTGTCCTTGAAGGTGTACATCTCGCCTTCCACGATGTCTGTGGTCTCTCCTACGCCGCGTTCAAAGAGCCCTGTGTGCTCAAACATCGGTGTACGAATCTCACGGTAATTAAACCGGCGGCAGAGGTCCCTGGCCTTGCCTTCAACATACTGCCACTTCTCCACTGCTCCCGGAAGCACATCCTGTGTGCCCGTTGGTTTCTCGAATCTTTCTTTAGCCACAGCCTATCCCTCCTGAAAATAACCCCTCTTGCCTAGCTTTCCTTGTTTGCTGAACTGCAAATAAAGCAAAAAACCCCTCGCCTCTGTTTGTAACAAACAGGGACGAGGGATTATCAGAAACGATTATTCACCCGTGGTACCACCCACATTCCGGACTCATGCCAAATTGAATCCGCTTTAAGCGGTTAACGCCCGCCTACGCGCAGCGGCTACTGACCCTTGGCAATATTCATTGCCTCGCGTTCGCCATGCGTTCTCGGGGAGGTCATTCATCCGTTCATCAACAGAATCCTTACAGCCGTTGCTGAAACGGTTATTTCTCCTTAGACTTAAGGAAGATAGCCGGTTCTGCGGGGATTCCTCTCTGGGGTTGTGGTTCTCGGATTACTTGGTCCCGTCATCAAAACAATTATAAACATTTCGTATATTGTTAGATTCTACTGAACCACTGCGCTAAAGTCAAGAAAGGAAATGAAATTTCTCAGCTAACATACTCCAATTCCGCCGTTTAAAAAAAGTGACCTGCAGCCGATTGCTGCAGGTCCATCATCATATATTATAAAAAAGGGGGTCATGCTTCTATTATAAACACGCTATATTAAGGAATCATGAATGTAATATTACGGTTATATTACAGAAAAGAAAGCGTTTTATTTTCCGGGATATTCCCTGACCTACCAGCACAAAATAGTCTACACTACATCAACTTTGGCTGTCCAGTGAATTCTATGTCCGTAAGCGATCAAAACAAAATAAACAGCATCAGCCAGCCCCTTGCAGGGCGGCTGATGCTGTCTGTCTGAAGTAACCCGCTGATTCCTTGTTCCCTTTATTCAAAGACCTCTACAAAGGCATGTTTGCCGCGCAGTGTCTCAATCACCTCATTGTAATGCTCCTCGGCAACCTTAAGCGCCATAACCACATGGACATCACTCAAATCCACATCGTTATTCACATCCGCATTACGCCGGAGTCCGTCGTCATTGTTGATATCTGAACGCTCCAGACCATCATCAGGATCAATGGCCGGCACGACCGCCGCCCCGTTTAAGGTCCCGGCCGCTCCTGCAACCCCAAAAGGTCCTCCGGTCATCGCCGAATTATTATAAGGCACCAGCGGCAGAAGAAGGTTAGGTCTGCTGTTTCTGCCCACATCCAAAGGATCTGTTAAGGGCGAGATTTCAAGGCCCTCCACACCGTAAGGAATTAACGCAGTTTTGGCACCTTCTGCTTCACTTTCCGTTCTGAAATAAGCCTGAATTCTTCTAGTCATTGTCTTTCCCTCCTTCAGAAATGGTTAATTACAGGACCTTCAGCAGCTCGCGCACAAAAGCGGGCTCATCTTGAGGCGTGCGCGATGTAATATAATTGCCGTCAACGACGACCTCTTCATCCCTGAACTCCGCTCCGGCATTCACAACATCGTCTTTAAGCGGTGGGTAGGAGGTTATGGTACGTCCTTGAAGCAGGTCTGCACTGATTAGAATTTGCGGCCCGTGACAGATGGAGGCAATCGGGGTACCTGCACGATCAGCTTCCTTCACGAAAGCAAGAACATCCTGATCCAGGCGCAAATTTTCCGGTGATGAACCGCCAGGAATGACGATAGCGTCATATTCGCTGGCCTTCACCTCACGGATTGCTTTGTCTGCGGCATAAGAGACGTTTCCCTTTTTGCCCAGCAGCGTCTCATTTTTCTTCAGGCCGATAATTTCTGCCTGATGACCTGCTTGTATAACTTCATCATAGGGTACCTTCATTTCGGAATCTTCAAAACCGCTGGCGAGCAGAAATGCTACCTTACTCATGAGATAAATTCTCCTCTCCGCTATTTTGTTCTCGCTTTCTTATTACCCTGAATGTTGCGAGTTCTAACGAAACAACCCCCGGATTTCGGTTTTTGACCTTCTGCCGCACGTAATCTGCACATCCTATGTTAAAAAACTGCTGCTTATACAGTTACTTCAGGTGCGAGGAAGCAGGCTCCGCCGTCTCCCATTAAGTACCAGCATTTCTTGCTGCTCCCCGGTATCTTTCGCTGACATCGCAGCTTCTGCGGAGCATCCGGCCGGATTAGCAGACATACTGTTCCAAACCCATGCCTTCTGAGATCTTCTCATATTAAATCCCTGCCCTTGGCAAATTATCAGTCTCCCCTAGTGTAACCTGCATAGATAGGCTGTATTCCCTATATGCTTCATGAAATCGCAGCGGCTTTTCCGCAAAAATAAGGATGCCGTAACTGTTCCTCAGGCGGAACAGTTACGGCATCCTTATTAAAAGTATCAATCCTCAAACTAGTTGGAACAGTCCGGCAGACCTACGTCTGACTGTCGAGAATCAGCGTAACCGGCCCCCAGTTGGTAAACGAAACATCCATCATGGCTCCGAACACGCCGGTTTCCACCTGAAGCCCGCCGGCTCTCAGCTCCTGATTAAGATAGTCGTAGAGCCGTTCTGCCTCAGCAGGTGCAGCAGCAGCCATAAAGTTCGGGCGGCGGCCTTTACGGCAATCCCCGTACAGCGTGAACTGCGATACAGAGAGGATCGCTCCTCCGGTGTCCGTGACACTAAAATTCATTTTGCCGGCGTCATCCTCAAAAATGCGCAGTCCGGCAATTTTATCGGCCAAATATTTAGCGTCCTTCTCGGTATCCCCGTGGGTAACACCGACCAGCAGCATCAGGCCTTCCTCTATTTCACCTGTAATTGCTCCGCCGACAGTAACCTTAGCTTCCTTGCAGCGCTGCACAACTACTCTCATTATCGTCTTTCAGCTCCTTGCCTTATTGCATGATACGGTTAACTGTATATACAACCTTTACCCGCTTCACCCGATCCACGACGGACTGCAGATGATCCGTATTGCGGATGAGAATTGTCATGTGAATCATCGCCATTTTGTTCTTGTCTGATCGTCCGGTGACCGCCGAGATGTTTGTCTTGCTCTCTGACACCGCCTGCAGCACTTCATTCAGCAGCCCGTTGCGGTCATGGCCGGTGATCTCAATATCGACACTGTAGTTGGCTTCCATGCTGCCTTCCCACTCGACCTCGATCACCCGTGCCGATTCTTCCCCGTCACCGTCTGTTGGAATATTCGGACAATCCTCACGGTGCACAGACACGCCGCGCCCGCGGGTTACGTAACCGATAATATCGTCACCCGGAACAGGATTGCAACAACGCGCGAAGCGGACGAGCAGATTATCAATGCCTTTGACACGGACGCCATTGGTCGGCTGGTTACGTTTCTCGCCGCTGGACTTGATCTCCTTCATCTCTGAAGTAAGCTCCAGATGATTAGCAGCGTCCTCCAGCTCTTTGCGCAGCTTCTCAGTCAGCTTGTTGGCGATCTGCGAGGCAGTAATGCCTCCGAACCCGACGGCGGAGAGCATATCCTCTACATCACCGAAGGCGAACTTCTTCGCCACATCGCTGAGCTTATCCTCTGTCAGGAAATCGGAGACCTCCATATTGAGCCGTTTCAGCTCGCGTTCCACCGCTTCGCGGCCTTTTTCAACATTTTCCTCACGCTTTTCTTTCTTGAACCACTGCTTGATCTTGCTGCGCGCATGTGAAGATTGGGCGATTTTGAGCCAGTCGCGGCTCGGGCCGTAAGAATTTTTGGAGGTCAGAATTTCCACAATATCCCCGGTCTTCAGCTTGTGGTCGAGCGGCACTATCCGCCCGTTAACCTTGGAGCCTATCGTCCGGTTGCCGACCTCGGTATGAATCCGGAAAGCAAAATCCAGCGGAACCGAGCCGGCCGGCAATTCCACAACCTCACCCTTGGGCGTAAATACGAATACGAGATCAGAAAAGAAGTCCATTTTGAGCGATTCCACGAATTCTTCCGCATCCTTGGCTTCATGCTGCAGCTCCAGAATTTCACGGAAGAACGGCATCCGGTTCTCCGGATTGGCGTTGTTGCTGCTGCCCTCTTTGTAGGCCCAGTGTGCTGCGATCCCGAACTCCGCGGTGCGGTGCATTTCCCAGGTACGGATCTGCACTTCCGTCGGCTCACCGCCTGGACCTACCACTGTGGTGTGCAGCGACTGGTACATATTGGCTTTGGGCATAGCAATATAGTCCTTGAAACGGCCGGGCATCGGCTTCCAAAGAGTGTGAATAATCCCTAAAGTCGCATAACAATCCTTAATGTTATCAACGATGATCCGGATAGCAAGCAGATCGTAAATTTCGTTAAACTGCTTATTCTTGGTATTCATCTTGTTATAGACGCTATAAATATGCTTCGGACGTCCTGACAAATCGCCTTCAATGCCCATCTCATCGAGCTTGGCGCGAATCCTTCCGATGACACTGTCGATGAACTGCTCACGTTCCGCCCGCTTCTTATGCACTAAATTGGCAATGCGGTAGTACTGCTGCGGATTCAGATAACGGAGAGCAATATCCTCCATCTCCCATTTGATCGCGGAAATCCCCAGGCGGTCGGCAATCGGACAAAAAATCTCCAGCGTTTCATACGAAATCCTGCGCTGACTCTCTTCGGACTGGTACTTAAGCGTCCGCATATTATGCAGCCGGTCCGCCAGCTTAATCACAATGACCCGGATATCCTGGGCCATGGCAATGAACATTTTGCGGTAATTCTCATTCTGCTGCTCTTCCTTGGAGCGGAAGCGGATGCGTTCCAGCTTGGTCAGACCATCCACCAGCATAGCGCAGGTATCGCCAAAATTCTCGCGGATCTGCTCCAGAGACACCGTGGTATCTTCCACTACATCATGCAGCAGCGCTGCAATAATGGAGATGACATCCATTTGCATATTAACGACAATATCTGCGACCGCCAGCGGATGCAGAATATAGGGCTCCCCCGATTTCCGAACCTGCCCGTGATGAGCCTGATCGGCAAACTCATAAGCTTCCCGGATGCGGAGAAGATCTTTTTCTTTTATATAGGCGCCGGCCTTTTCCATTAATTGCTCTATGCCCATTCTCGTCGTATCCGTTTCCTTTCTATAAGAAAAATTCCGTATAGGAGTTTCTCGAAGATGTTATAGGAGTTCATCCATCATTTAATAAAATAAACCCGCAAGTGGAACAATATTTGCAGGTCTTCAGCTCTTCCAAGCTGCACTACACGCAGATTAAAGTTGTTTATAATTATGACGCTTACGATGCATTACGTCAACACTTCCCATAGCATGGCATTCATACCAAGGCTATATGAACAAGAAAGGACAATTTACAACACAAACAGATAAAGTCTTATTTTTTTGAAAAATGTTGTTGTAAAAAGACGCCGTTCTATTTAATCTAGTAAAGGCGGTTTTCGCCTACCTAACCTAAATCTACATAGAGAAAGAGAAGTGAACTCCATTGCAACGCGAAATTCAAGTTAACGAGAAACTCCCGTGGGGCCCGGGCTTTTTACTGAGTCTGCAGCATCTGTTCGCCATGTTCGGCAGCACTGTGCTTGTCCCTAACCTGTTCGGGGTAGACCCGGGCATGATTCTGCTGATGAACGGTATCGGCACCTTGCTCTATATATTGGTCTGCCGCGGCAAAATCCCGGCTTATCTAGGGTCAAGCTTCGCCTTTATCTCACCGGTGCTCAGTGTGCTGGATAAATACAAGGGAGATCATCAGCATGGATATTCGCTTGCACTTGGCGCGTTTATTGTTACCGGCGTTATTTTTATTCTGGTTGCATTAATCGTCCGTTATGCCGGAACGGGCTGGATTGATGTTGTATTTCCTCCCGCAGTTATGGGGGCTATCGTTGCAACCATCGGACTTGAACTGGTGCCGGTAGCTGCACGCATGTCCGGGCTGATCGCACCGGAAGGCGTTACAGACTGGACTCCGGACGGTAAAGCCATTACGCTGTCTATGGTCACACTCGGTGTAACCGTAATCGGTTCCGTGATGTTCCGCGGATTCCCCAAAATCATTCATATCCTCATCGGTATCGTTACAGGTTATGTGCTGGCCTATATTATGGGACAGGTTAACACCGGAGCTATCGCTGACGCGAGCTTCTTCTCCCATCCGACGATCACTACTCCGTCCTTCGACTGGCAGGTTATCCTGACTATCATTCCTGTATCGCTTGTTGTTATCGTTGAACATATTGGCCACTTGCTTGTTACCAGCAATATTGTCGGCAAAGACCTGACCAAAGATCCCGGACTTGACCGCTCCCTGATGGGTAACGGGATATCCACTATACTTTCCGGATTTGTAGGTTCTACCCCTAACACCACCTATGGTGAAAATATCGGCGTTATGGCTTTAACCAAAGTGTATTCGGTATTTGTAATCGGCGGCGCAGCGGTAATCGCGATTCTGCTGTCCTTCTCGGGAACCTTCTCTTCTGTAATTGCCAATATTCCCGGACCTGTTATGGGCGGGGTGTCTCTCCTGTTATTCGGGGTAATCGCCGCATCCGGCTTGCGCATTTTCGTAGAACAGAAAGTCGACTTCTCCAAAGCAACCAACATGATTCTTGCAACTCTGGTGCTGGTAGTAGGCATAAGCGGCATTTCGCTTAATCTAGGCGGTGTGCAGCTCAAAGGTATGGCGCTTGCTACGATTGTTGGTATGGTGCTCTCCTTGTTCTTCAAGCTGATTGAAGTTCTGGGCTTGTCCAATGAACATGAATCTGATAAATCCGCTCATTAAGCTCTGAATACTAATATATGGTAAAAAGCGGACCACTGTCTCATCAGGCAGCGGTCCGCTTTTTATTTCCCGGGAAAAGGTTCTGCGGGACAGATTAATCTTCGTAGGTCAACAGGGAAACAACTTCAATGTCATTGAGCTTATTACGTCCGGCAAGCTGTACCAGCTCGATCAGGAAGGCAGCCCCAACAACTTTGCCGCCAAGCTGTTCTACTAGACTGACAGAAGTAGCAATGGTACCGCCGGTTGCCAGCAGATCGTCAGCAATCAGCACGTTTTGACCAGGCTTGATAGCATCCGTATGAACAGCAAGTGTATCCTTTCCATACTCCAGATCATAGCCCACTTCGATGGTTTCGTAAGGAAGCTTGCCGCTTTTGCGGATAGGCACAAAGCCGACACCAAGTGCATAAGCGAGTGGAGCCCCAACCACAAAACCGCGCGCTTCCGGTCCGGCAATTACATCGATCTGCAAATGAGCGACAAGCGCTTTAAGTTCATCAATTGCTGCACGGTAGGCTTCACCGTCTTTAAGCAATGTAGTAATATCTTTAAAGCTGATTCCCGCCTGCGGGAAATCCGGAATTACCCGAATACTGTTTTTGAAATCCAATCGTATCATCTCCTGAAAGTTTTGTGAGCTGTGCCCACTTTATTTACTTCGTACAAAACTCACTTCGAAAGCTTGAAACTGTAAATTAGGACACGCCCTGACGGCGGGCCAGCATCCAATCCTCCAGCTCACGAAGGCTGCCTTCCATGAAATATTGTTCCATTTCGGCAATCTGGCCTAATCTGACGAATTGCCGTGAGGCCGTTAAACTCTTGGCGGAAGGCTGGGAGACAAAAGAGATTGTCCCCCCGGAGCGCTCAATAAATTCAAGCTCCTCGAACACATCCAGCATTTTACCCAGCATGCGCACACTTAACGGTGACTGGCGGCTAAGCCGCAACAGCACCTCATGCTCTGGTGTTGGTGCAGCAGCAATCCCCGCCAGTAATTTATATAAGGCTTTGAAATGATCGCGCGTAGGAATCTGCAGCCGGTCACGTCCGTCGCGGAGTGAGTGCAGCAGCGCAATATTCTCTACTTGCGGAAAAGCAGCAAGCAAGGCATCCAGCTGTTCCGGCGTTTCCGGCATGTCGAGCAGACAGAGCAGGGATATTGTCCCGCTTGCCTCCGCTTGTCCAGAAGGGAGAGGAGAGATCCCGGCTTCCTCATCATAAACCCACAGTGACATGCCTTTCAATTGACTAAGCGGTGATAACCGGCTGTTCTGAAAGACCGCAGCTGTTCTGAAAGGCGCGCCACCGCTATAGGGCTGCAGCAGTTCTTTGATGTAGACCGCCTGCTTCACCGCATCAGCTGCGCCTCGGAGGTCAAACAGCTGTGATTGTGGCACAGCAAGATCCTGCAGCATTAGCTGCGGCTTGCGCGAGCCGTTCCACTCATTAACTGTCAGCTCGGCTAGTACATCAATGACAGTTCCGCCAGGCAATAATTCAGCCAATGGGCCTTTGCCAAAGGCTACCGCTTCAATGGTATGCCTGCCTTGCTGCAGGACTAGCTTCAGGTGCTTGCCTTCCTGCCCCATCTTCCGGGTCTCTTTCACTGCTGCTCCGCGCACAATGAACTTCGGCAACGGATTAGCCATTCCAAAGGGCGCCAGACGTTCCAGCTCAAGCGCAGCCTGCAGCGTCAGATCTGCGATTTCCGTTTCACCATCCGCAGCCGTTACAGGAACAAGATGTTCCGGTGTCAGTACTGCTGCAGCATATTCATTCAAAGCCGCTGCAAAAGCATTAAGGTTGTCACGGTGCAGGCTCATTCCGGCAGCAGCCGGATGACCGCCAAAATGATCCATTAACCCGGAGCACGAGGACAATGCCGCATAAATATCCAGCCCGGGAATCGAGCGGGCAGATCCCTTGCACATCCCGGTCTCCGGATGAATATCGAGAATGATCACCGGGCGGTAATACCGTTCAAGCAGCTTGGAAGCCACGATCCCGACGACACCGACATTCCAGCCTTGTTCCGCAAGGACAATAATATCCGGCGGCTCGCCGTCACCTATTTGTTTGGAGAGCTTCTCAGTAGCTTCAGCAACAATTCGTTCAACCACCAGCTGCCTTTCCTTGTTCAACAAGTCAAGTTCGCCGGCCAGTTGCTCCGCCTCGCCCGGGTGGGCAGTAGTCAGCAGGGATACCGCCCGGCCCGCATGATCCAGCCGGCCGCTGGCATTAATCCGCGGTGCCATGCCAAAGGCAATATTCACCGCACCCACGGTACTCATTGTTATTCCACTGACCTCGAGCAACGCCCGTATCCCAGGAAAAGGAGAATTCCGCATACTGGAGAGCCCCCTGCGCACAAGGCTGCGGTTCTCACCGAGCAGCGGCATCAGATCGGCTACTGTGCCAATCGCGGCGATTTCACTCCATTCCTCAGGCACCTTACCGTCCAGTAATGCTTCGGCAAGCTTGTAGGCCACACCTACCCCAGCCAATCCTTTGAACGGGTAAGGACAATCCGGCAGCTTGGGATTAATCAAGGCAAACGCTTCCGGCAGATGCTCCGGCGGTTCATGATGATCGGTAACGATTACCTCCATCCCCAGTTCCGCAGCATAAGCGATCTGGTGGACCGCACTGATTCCGGTATCAACCGTAATGATAAGCGAAACGCCTTGCTGCACTGCCCAATCCAGCGCATGATTATGAAGTCCATAGCCTTCATTAGAGCGGTGCGGAATATAAATATCGAATGAAGCGCCGAGATAACGAAGCAGATAGATCATAAGCGCCGTGCTGGACACTCCGTCTGCATCATAATCACCATATACCAGAATATGTTCTCCGTCTTGCAATGCCTTTCTAATACGCGGGACAGCCTCGGCCATTCCCTTAAGCAGGAATGGATCATGGCTGTCTTCCGCTCCTCCGTCCATAAAGAGCAATGCCTCTTGAGGAGCATCCAGGCCTCTTGTCACAAGTAAAGAAGAAAGGAGCGGAGAAATAGAAAGGCTCCGGGCCAAATCCCGAACTGTATCGGGATCGGCTGCCGGAGAATGCCATCTTGTTTTTGAATGAAGCAATAGGGCTCACCTTTCTCTCGCCATGCGTTCTACTGAAGCAGCGTAGGAATATCGTTGTCCACAAGCTGATGGTTGCTCTTGTAGGGATAACCCGGATCATACGGCACGACATCCATATGCACCTCGCCTACATGGACAAAACGGTGCTGAAGCAGCTTTCTCGCACATTCCGAGATATCCTGGGCTTCCATGACGGTAATCCGCGGATTGACGCTGATTTTAACCTGAAGATTAACGTATCGTCCCTGTTCGATCGCCTGAAGATGCTCCACACGGATCACACCATGCACACGCCCGACAGTTTCAATGAAGTTGGCTGTTTCCTCCGAGGGAAGCTCCTGATTTTTTTTGTCATATACAGAAGCCGTAATCATGGAATAGCCTTTACGGAGAATCAGGGCGCCTGTCAGCAGCGCTGCTATCGGGTCCATATACAGCAGCGGACTCCATTCCATATATCCTCCAACCATAGACAATGTAATCCCGATTAATGCGGTAATTGAACTATATAGACTGAAACGGTGGCTATCCGCATAAGCGGCATGGCTGCCATCGCCTATTTTTTTGAAGTAACGGTATTGGTATTGGAAGATACCCTCTTTAAATACAATCGAAATCAGAACGGTAACTAGTGCAGCGGGCGGGACTGTGGACAAATGCCCTCTGGTTAGATCCCGGATGGCGGAAAAGGCAATCTGCAGTCCGGCCATAAGAATCAGTACTGAAAAAAGAATCGCAATAATCGGTTCTTTGTTGCCTTGCCCTTGCTGGGTGCGGCGTGTTTCATCCGTCTTCTTAACCTGTTCTGAGCGCCACGGAAGAGCTTCCGACAGCTTGGCTGCAGCGTCTGCTCCGGAATATAATGCATCGCCCAGCAGTGCCTTACTGCCTGTAAAATAGCCTACACATCCTTTGGCTAACGCCAGAGCAGCATCGCTGACGATCCCGTTCCAGGCAACCGTCTCACTTTGCGGTGATTGTTTGTCATTCATACTGAGGCCCTCCTTACCTGGTAGCAAGTAATCTCATGATGAGGCATCTACCTGACATCTTACTCCAAAGATTCCGAAAAGCCGCGTCGCCTTTGACGCGGCTTTTCGGAGGAAGTAAAGCTTAGGCTTTGGCCGGATTGTTCTTCACTGCAACCTTCTGGCGCTTTTTGAGCAGCAGCCAGAGCGGGCTTGCGATAAAGATGGAGGAATAGGCTCCGAAGAGCAAACCGATAACCATAGCGAGCGAGAACATTTTAATCGATTCTCCGCCGAGAATAAGCAGGAAGAATGCGGCAATAAACACTGTAAACGCTGTGTAGAGGGAACGCATAAGAGTCTGCGATACACTCTTATTAACAAGCGCTTTAAGATCCTCATACGATTTTTGCTTACCAAAGCGCAGATTCTCACGGATACGGTCGAAGATTACAATCGTATCATTAATGGAATATCCGATAATCGTAAGCACCGCGACAATGAAGGTCAGGTCTACCTCCAGGCGGAAGATCGAGAAGATGGCTACAACCATGAATGCGTCATGGAGCAATGCCACGATCGCTGCAACGGCAAACCGCCATTCAAAACGGATACTTACATAAACGATAATCCCTAAGCTGGACAGAAGCACGGAATAGATCGCATTACGGGCAAGCTCTTTGGCCATCTCCGGATCAACGGTGTTGACTTCGAAGGAAGCCTTGTCATCCAGTTTGGTAATCGCAGTTTTCAGTGCAGCACTCTGCTCATTATCCAGCTCTTCATCGTAGCGGATATTCACCCGCTTGTCGCCGATTGTAATATTTGGCTCGTGTGAAAGTCCAAGACTGTCGAGAGCAGGCTGAAGTTGTTCCTGCGTAATATTCTTGGACAAGGACACATCGACGTTGGAACCTGCTTTGAAATCGACACTGTAGTTAAGACCCATAAATCCCAGGAAGATTACACCTAGTACAGTAATTACAATAGAAAAAATAAAGAAATATTTACTCAGATGCACGAAATCCATATCTTTCTTAAAGCGCACGGATGTCACTCTCCTTTACCCCAAATTGCTTCGGTTTTTTCAAAGTACCGGCTTTAACCAGCACCGTGAGCAGCCAGTGGGCAAAATAGAGGTTCGTTGCGATACTGAGCACGATTTCGACAATCAGAATCAGTGCAAAGCCTTTAACCGCGCCGGTACCGAATGCGAACATAACGGCCGCAACGATAATGGTTGTTACATTGGCGTCCATGACGGTCCGGAAAGAGGTTTTGTTACCCGCTTTTACGGAGGACAGGATACTCTTGCCGCTACGCATCTCTTCTCTTATCCGTTCGTTCGTAATGATATTGGCATCAACCGCCATCCCTATACCGAGGATAAATGCAGCAATACCGGGGAGTGTCAGGGTAAAGTCAGCGATGACAAAGACCAGAATCAGCAGCCAAGTATGCAGGATCAGCGCGAAGCTGGCCAGAACACCAGGCAGACGGTACATAGCCATCATGAAGATCAGGATAATCAAAGAACCTACAAGACCTGCTGTGATTGTTTGATCGAGAGACTGTTTACCAAGAGTTGCTCCAACGCTTTGGGAGTATTTCTCGGTCAGCTTCAGCGGCAGGGCACCGAGGTTAATGGTGTCAGCCAATGCACGTGCTTCATCTATCGTGTAATTTCCGGAGATCGACGCTTTACCATCGGTCAATACAGCTCTAACGACTGGTGGATTGCCCAACAGCTGATCATCGAGATAGATAGCCAGTTCCTTACCGAGCAACCTTTCGGTAATCTCCGCGAATTTCTTCTTATCTTTAACAGTGATGCTGATCTCTGGCTGGTTCAGGTTGTTGCGCTGAACTTCTGCAGCATTCTCAACAAAATCACTGCCCACAAGTTCAATCTTGCTATAAACTCCTGTTGCATCGCCTTCGGCAGCACTGCGGAAAGTCAGGACCGCAGGTTCTTTCATTTTCTTGCGGACTTCAGCTTCGTCGGTAACACCGGCAATCTTCAGACGAATGCGGTCTGTTCCCTCCGTAGTCACCTCAGGCTCGCTTGTTCCCAGCGCGTTCGCGCGTTTTTCCAAGCTTTCCGCTGTCTTTTGCAATGAAGCCCGGGTCAGCGTTCCTCCCGTTTCCATCGGCTCAGCGTGATACAGAATCTCGAATCCGCCCTTCAGGTCAAGACCCAGCCGGACTCTGTCCAACAGCCCTGGAGTTGTAAACGCCATAACGCCTGTTAAAACGAGCACGGTAATGATAAAGCTCAACAGTCTCTTCATGCTCTTGCTAGTTCCCCTTTCATTACTCAATATTCCTATTATAGCTACGTGCGAAATCACCGTCAATTCAAGGTAGAATGACGGTGCCCTATTCACACAAAGAAACGGCCGGCTATGCTATGGGTCGCAAGCCATCCGTTTGGATAGGTACAGCTTAATTGATCCTCTCTTACTTTAACGCTTCCTATAGCTGTTTGCAAAAGAAAATCGTTCCTTTTAATCAGGTGAATCCCCTGTATGCCGCTATTGTCAAATAATTCATATAGCTTGTGGCCTTTAATGAATAAATATCGTTCACCAGCTTGTGCAGCGGCGGCTTGCCCTCCTTGGCATAGTTACGGCTGACACAATCCCAGATATCCTTGCCCGTTACGTACTCATAGCCCAGAAGCTGGAATTCCTCCGCCTTACTGGAGCACATGGCCTCGATCGCATCGCTAAGTTCGTCAAAATTCAATTGTTCCGATTCCACGTGATGACACCTCCAAAGTTTCCTCGCTAAAAGCAGGCTACAGGAATGTATTCGACCCTCCTTGTCCGCTTTCCTGCTTCCCGCAAAAAGATGTCACATTCTAAAGCTTGTCATGTAGTGTATAGGGTCAAGCATATCAATAAGCAAGCCCGCTTGATTTACGGGCATACCTGCATTGATTTCATTTTCAGGAAGAAGGAGTGCCCTTTGAGGAAACAAAGCTTTATTCAAGGAACGATGATTCTGCTGGCCGCGGGCATCATTAACCGGATGCTGGGCTTTATTCCCCGGATTGCGCTGCCGCGGATTATCGGCGCCGAGGGCGTTGGCTTATACCAGCTCGGATATCCCTTTTTCATCGTGCTGGTCACAGTGATTACCGGAGGAATACCGCTTGCCATTGCAAAAATGGTGGCCGAAGCCGAAGGGGAGAACCGCCCGGATCAGTCGCGCCGCATCCTGCATACCGGACTTACGCTAAGCCTGGGCCTTGGGCTTCTGTTCACCCTGATTGCACTGCTATGCGCTTCATGGGTTTCAAATGTTGTTCTGACGGACAGCCGGGTATACTATACCTTCGTCAGTATGACCCCCATGATCTCCATTGTTGCGGTGTCTTCCATTTACCGCGGCTATTTTCAAGGCAGGCAGAACATGATTCCTTCTGCACTTTCCTCGGTGCTGGAATCGGTCATCCGGATATTTTTCATGCTGTGGTTTTCCTGGATTCTGCTGCCGAAGGGGATTGCTTTTGCGGCAGCGGGTGCGATGCTGGGGGTAACCGTCGGAGAGATTATCGGAATGCTGGCCCTGCTGCTGCAGTATTACTTTATCGTGAATAGAGACAAAAAGGAAAATAGCTTATCTTTAGTGCCGTCAGAGCCTGGACATGAAAAGCAAGAAGTAGAGGATCCACAGGCGGCCCCGGTAATGAGACGGCTGCTTGGAATAGCGGTTCCTGTCACAGCAGGACGGCTTGTCGGTTCCTTTTCCTATTTGCTGGAGTCCATCATTACCGCCCGCAGCCTGGCGCTTGCCGGAATTGCGACTGCTGCAGCCACTGCACAATACGGATCTCTGCAAGGTATGGTCATACCGCTGCTGCTGCTTCCCGGGGTGCTGAGCTCTTCACTTGCGGTTTCGCTTGTTCCCTCATTGTCAGAAGCGGCAGCCCGTCATGATCTGACTACCATTCATAAAAGAATGCATCAGGCTCTGCGGCTGGCGATGGTCACGGGTGCCCCTTTTGCCGCGATCATGTATGTGCTTGCCGTACCCCTGTGCACGCTTATGTACGGCAATGCGGACACCGCCCCAATGCTGCGGATGATGGCCCCTTTTGCACTGTTTCTTTATGTTCAGGCACCGCTGCAGGCCGCTCTTCAAGCCATGGACCGGCCGGGCCGGGCCCTCATTAATACGCTGATTGGTGCGGTGGTCAAAATCCTGCTCATCCTAATGCTCGCCTCACAGCCGGAGTACGGGATCTATGGTGCCATCATAGCGATTATGGTCAACAGTATTCTGGTCACTCTGCTGCATGGAGCCAGCGTAGTAAAGCTGATCAAATTGTCGCTTAGAATCGCCGATCCCCTCAAAACACTCACCGCAATGATCATCATGGCAGCCGGGATGTCTTACGTGTATACCTCTGTACATTTCTCTGACACCGGATGGCTGCAGTTCTTATTGTCCGCCGCGAGCGGCATGGCCCTTTATCTGGGAATCTGCCTGCTCTCCGGCCTCATCTCAGTACGTGATCTGGACCGGGTGCCATTCTTCAAACGGCGGCGTTAAAAACTCATCGGCTGTCCAGCCGGTCTACATAAATTTTACCTTTATGATCGATAGAACAGAGAAACACATCACGGAAATCAGAAACCCCTTTTTGGCGGATTTGGGTCCGCAGCCAGAATCTGTTTTTACCGATCATTTCCAGATTATCATCCTGCACTTTACCGTCCATAATCAGCGGAATCGGCAGGCCCTCATATCGGATCTTTTTGCCCGGTAGCGTAGTGCTCCCAGAGGCGCCCGAATTCCCGGCAGTGTCCGAATTCCCGCCTTCATTTGAATCCTGCTCCTGTTCCCCGGCGGCTGAACTGCTATTGCCGGACTGGTTCGTAGATGAGACACCTTTACTTTTTTCTATAACGGTCAGCTGCCCGCTGGTCTCCAGTATCGCAAATTCCACGTCAGCAGGACTATCGATATTCTGACCCCGAAGCTGAAGCAGCAAATCGTCAATATTGTACCGCTGTTTGCGCATTTCATGCCGGTTGAGCTTCCCGTCTGAGATTAGGACACTTGGCTTGCCGTCGACCAGCAGCCGCAGTTTTCTGCTCTTCAGGCTGAGCTGTGCAACTAGTATCTGAATCAAAACCAGTGTTGCCATAGGTACAATCCCATCGTAGACCGGCCGTTCGATATCTTCAATCACAAACACAGCAATTTCTGCAATCATGATGGAGATCGTCAGATCAAATACCGACAGCTTGCCGATTTCACGCTTCCCCATAATGCGCATGCTCAGGAAAATGAGGATATACATCAGCACGGTCAGAAAGATATGTACAGAAATATGTTTGAACATATTCTCTTCGCTCCCCCTTCCGCTTCTCACCCGCGGTACCTGTCTCCGGGGCGGTTGATTGTAACCCTATTCTGGCCTCCCTGCCAAGGGAACATTCGGAAGCTGCCATATAAATTAATGGTAAAAGGACGGCCATGCCTTTCTTGTACTATTGGGGCAAGCCTTCCCATACACTGATTAGTAGTTAAAGACACCCATGATCAAAAAACTAAGCGTATGCTTCCGATGACAGTTTTTCCGAAGCTGATTCAATGGGGCTATGCTAAAAAACTAAGCGTATGCTTCCGGAGACAGTTTTCCGAAGCTGATTCAATGGGGCTATGCTAAAAAACTTTTAGGAGGTTGTATCATGTACTTAATCCGGCGCCTGCTTTCGTGGAGAATTTCAAATCCAGTTCTGTCGGGCTTATGCCGATCGTTTATGTGGATGCTGGCAGGGGCATTTGTTCTCTCACTTCTACTGTGGGGCAGCGGCCTTAAGGAGCAGGACCTTACCATGTATACGTATCTTGTCCACGGTATTGCTGCCGCATTCGGCGGCCTGACAGCCGGAAGCAGAGCCGTTAACAAGGGCTGGTATCAAGGCGCGCTAACCGGCACTTTTTACGGGGCCATTGTGCTGCTGGTCGGATTTCTCGCGCTTGACAGCTCGCCTGCCGGCATTGACGGCTTGTGGATTTTGGCGGCTGCAGCCATTGGGGCACTTGGAGGAATGTTTGGGGTCAATTTGCAAAAATCCTAATAAATAGAATATTCTAAAAAATAAAAACCTTCTTCGAAAATATGTTACACTGGATTCATCTGACTGTGCAAAAGCTCAAGGAGGCTTTGAATGTTTTGCTGTACCAATCCATGAATCATGTAGTTCTCTATACCGTCGTAATTGTAGTGCTGTTAATCTGGCTCGGCACCCGGCGTAATCCTCTGCTGGCATTTCTAGAACTGGGCAGGGAACTGCTGCGCTCTTATAAGTTTCTGCTGATTATTGCCGGAATGATCAGTGTTCTAACCCTTAACAAGTATGAACTGCAGATTGAAAGGAAGATGCATCTCGGCTCCGATTTTACGTCCTTCATCTTCGGGCTGGAGGGGCATTTTGTAGAGTACGTGCAGCAGCTCTTTTATTCTCCCTGGCTGACGCCGATTATTGTTTTCTTCTATATTTTTATGCTCCAGTCTGTACTCGCTGCATCACTTGGCGTCTATTTGCTGGATAAAAACCGCGTGATGCTCTATGCCACCTGCTACACGATCATGATTGTTTATGCGGTTGCCATTCCGTTCTATTTATATTTCCCGGTAAACGAGGTTTGGTCTTATGCTCCGGCAGGTGTCCGGTTTACAATGCTTGACGTTTTCCCGAGATTCGAACAGGAATATAGACCCCTTTCCGGTCTGAACAACTGCTTTCCAAGCCTGCATACTGCCATTTCCGTTTCTACAGCGATCTTGGCTTACCGTTCCGGCAACCGGCGCTGGATGGTCATTACAACGGTCTCTGCAGCTATGATTGTATTCGGAATCTTCTATCTCGGCATTCACTGGCTCACCGACATGCTTGGCGGAACACTGCTCGCAGTACTCTCTACCTCCGCAGCTGTCCAGCTCGCGAAGCTTACGCTGCGAAGCGGGGAAGAATCACTGGCGGTGCGTAGCCGGGCAACGGATATTCAGTGATACTAAGTATATTGCTAGAACGATTAATGCATACAAAAAAGCGGCATTCTCCCAAAAGAGAATTGCCGCTTTTTTATATGTGTGAAAACTACTCTTTACCTTCTGCGATTGTAACCGCATGACTGATCGAACCGCGGTCAAAGGTCAGCTTGGTTACATCATTAACCCGCAAAACAACGATATCATCGGAAATCTCTGTGATCGTCCCGTGAAGGCCACCAATAGTGACTACCTTATCGCCTTTTTTCAGCGCTTTTAACATACTGTTGCGTGTTTTGGTCTTCTTCTGCTGCGGGCGGATAAGTAAGAAATAAAACACCACAAACATAAGTACAAACGGGCCTACAAGACCCAGGATGCTGCCCCCGCCACCGTTAGCTGCTGCAAATTGAAACATATCTTTACCTCCTTTCAGTACACATTGAAGCACAATCCAGTTTTCTAGAAGCCTTTAAGATTATCATACAATCCGTATTGTGCAAAAAACTCATCGCGAAAATCAAGCAGCCGATCTTCCCTGATGGCTTCACGCACTTTACGCATCAAATCCAGCAGGAAGTGTAAGTTATGATAGGTCGTTAACCGCAGGCCGAAGGTTTCATCGGCTTTGATTAGATGACGTAAATAAGCGCGGGAATAATTCCGGCAGGTATAGCAGTTGCACTCCGGATCAAGCGGCCCGAAATCACGGGCATACTGGGCGTTGCGTACAACGAGTCTTCCCTGACTGGTCATCGTTGTCCCATTGCGGGCAATGCGGGTAGGCAGAACACAGTCGAACATATCCACACCGCGAATTGACCCCTCAAGCAGCGCATCCGGTGAACCGACACCCATTAAATAGCGCGGTTTCGTCTGCGGCAGGAGCGGAACTGTATAATCCAGCACTTCATACATAAGCTGCTTGGACTCTCCGACGCTGAGCCCCCCAATAGCATACCCCGGGAAATCCATGGAAGTCAAATCAGCTGCACTCTGGCGGCGTAAGTCTTCATACATGCCCCCCTGCACGATTGCAAACAGGCCTTGGTCCTCCGGACGGGCATGAGCTTTGAGACATCTTTCCGCCCAGCGAGAAGTACGTTCCAGTGATTTTTTGACGTAATCATATTCTGCGGGGAACGGCGGGCATTCATCAAAGGCCATCATAATATCCGAGCCGAGCGCGTTCTGAACCTCCATCGCCACTTCCGGGGAGAGGAATTTCTTATCACCATTCAGATGGGAGCGGAAATGTACACCTTCTTCGGTGATTTTGCGCATATCACTCAGCGAGAATACCTGAAAACCGCCGCTGTCTGTCAGGATCGGACGATCCCAGTTCATGAATTTATGCAATCCGCCGGCTTCGCGGATAATATCGTGGCCCGGCCGCAGAAATAAATGGTACGTGTTGCTCAAAATGATGTGAGCGTCCATTTGTTTGAGCTCTTCGGGAGCCATCGTTTTGACTGTAGCCTGTGTGCCTACCGGCATAAATGCAGGTGTCTCAATGACACCATGCGGAGTGTGGACTCTGCCGAGCCGGGCTCCGGACTGCTTGCAGGTCTTAATGTGTTCATAAGTAATTGCTGCCATATGTTTAACCCTTCCTATTGCTTAATAAATAAACATTGCATCACCGAAGCTGAAAAAGCGGTAGTGTTCCTTAATCGCTTCCTCATATGCGGCGAGTATATGCTCCCGTCCCGCTAAAGCGCTAACCAGCATAACCAGGGTTGACTTCGGCAGATGAAAATTCGTAATCAGCGCGTTTACTACCGTAAACTGATAGCCGGGATAAATAAAAATATCCGTCCACCCGCTGCCTGCCTGAAGGATTCCATCCCCAGCCTGTCTTCCGGCCGTTTCGAGCGTCCGGCAGGAGGTGGTGCCAACGGCGATAATCCGCCCGCCCCTTGATCTTGCCGCATTCAGCAGATCGGCCGTCTCCTGGGATAACTCATAATACTCTGCATGCATCACATGCTCTTCTACCTTCTCTACAGACATCGGGCGGAAAGTGCCGAGTCCAACGTGAAGGGTAATATAGGCGATATTAACGCCTTTTGCAGCAATTTGCTCCAGCAGTTCCTTGGTAAAATGCAGGCCTGCCGTCGGTGCAGCTGCTGAACCTTCATGACGGGCATAAACGGTCTGATAACGTTCACGGTCATCCAGTCTTTCCTTAATATAAGGGGGCAGCGGCATGGAGCCCAGTCTGTCCAGAATTTCCTGAAAAATCCCCTGGTAGATGAAGCGCAAGGTCCGCCCGCCCATATCCGACTCGTCTTCAATGACTGCACGCAGCTCATCGCTAAAAACAATAACCGCACCGGTCTTCAGCTTCTTGCCCGGCTTCACCAGCGCCTCCCAGCGGTCTTCCCCCAAATTCTTCAGGAGCAGCACCTCGGCTTTGGCACCGGTATCTTCCTTGATCCCGAACAGCCTTGCAGGAATTACCCGTGTATCATTCAGCACCAGCGTATCGCCTGGCTGAAACTGCTCTAGTATATCCGTAAAATGCCGATGTTCGAGCTGCCCGTTCTCCTTATTCACCATAAGCAGCCTTGAAGCACTGCGGTCAGGCAGGGGAGTCTGGGCGATCAGCTCCTCCGGCAGATGAAAGTCATAATCTTCTACATTCATGTTCAGTCTTCATTCCTTAACTATAGTAACGTTATTAAAATAGTGTTGCAATATTTGCCTATAATCATACCCGTTATCCGCCATGCCCTTTACACCCCATTGAGACATGCCGAGACCATGGCCGTTCCCCCAGCCGATAAAATAGAATCCGCTGGTGCCGGTAACGACTCTGGCGGAGGAATCTGCACCCATAACAACCGTACCGCTAGTCCCAGCAGAAACTTTGCCAGAAGCAGACAGCACGCCTGCGGTTTGGGAACCGCTAATGGTTGCTGTAGAGCCGTCAGCGCCTAATACAGTATAACTGCCGGAAGGTACAATATCAAACAAAGTGCTGGGCAATCCGTTAAATGCCGACCGGAAAAGATCCGGATATTTCACCTGCAAAATTTCACCGTTAGCCTTTACTTGCGTAGCTCTTCCCGAAGGCCCGCGCTGAGTGACCTGCAGACTCACAATGGAAGAAGGCAGCGAATTACTTGTCTTGCCGCTCAGACTCTTCAGCAGTTCGGCTGAGGTATAGGGCCCTTTAATCCAGCTGTAGCTGCCGGATTCATAGACCTGATCGAGCACAACGGCGTTGTCGCCGGGATTCAGCTTCCCTACAGGACTACTGCTGCTCTCGATAACCGGCAAAGGCCGGATATTCACGTCTTTGGTTGTTGCTGTAGCTATACTTAATCCCGCCGCAGTTTTGTCGCCGGTCAGTTTAATGTTATCCTCACGGGCATAACCGGAAATTCCGCTTGGCAGCAGCACATAATACCATTTCTTCGAGGATGCGACCGCCGCTGCGTCCTCGGCGCTTAGTACACTGACAAAAACATTGCCGCCGTTATTCCATACCTCAGAGGGATCGGCGGTCACACCGCCGCTGTTCGAGGAGAAGACGGCTTCGACAAGCTTGCCGCCGCTCATCAGCACTTCACCGGCGGTGGCATCGACCGCTTTGGTAATAACAGGTGCTTCGGCTCCGATGCCGTTATACACCTGGCTAAGGGTCGTATCCACCACATTCGCCACATCGAACCTGTTGCCCTGGGCCAGCGCATAGCTGCGTGCGGCTACCGCCTGGGCCTTCAGCGCTTCCGCCGGCCAGCCTGAGGAAACTTCCCCGCCCACTACGGCATATAAATACTGCTCCAGCGGAACCTCATTGATCACCGCCAATGATCCCGCCAAACCGCTCATCTCCAAATCACCGCGGTAGGTACGTTTGGATCTCTCCACAATTTGAATGCCGTTGTCATTACCGGCAGCCACAAACTTCGCCCCCGTACCGGATAGGATGTAATGGAAGGCCTGGCCTTCGCTGATCCAGTCCATCCCCGCATCCGTCCGGATGATGAGGCCGGTGGCGCCGGCAGCACCGGCAGTCCAGGCCAGCTGCGGCAACGCGGCAGCGGCGCTCGCCTGCAGCGCAGCTAACTCGCTGTCATTCACCGCTTCACCGGCCCATACCTGATACTTCGCACTGCCGTCAGCACTTGACACCAGCACCTTCCAGGCATCAAATCCTGCATCGGTAATGCTGCTCAGAACGGGTTCCGCCTCCTGTGAAGTAGCGAATTCCCCGGCAAGCAGATGTTTGTTGCCCTTGACGGCCACCGTCTGGCCAGCCGGAATAGACAGCCCCGCCTTAGCTACGCGGGTAAGACCTTCTTTGGCTGCTGCTTCACTTACATACGGACCTGTATATAATTGATACACGCTCGCACCGCCGCGTGTAGTAACGAACAGCTGCGGTTTATCGGAAGAAGCTTGCAGCTTCTTCGCGGCGTCAGCAGCGATCTGCCAGGTTGGGGTCTCCATCACCTTAACCCTGTAGCCGTCCAGGCTGACGCGAATCTTGTTGTTGGCCGGAACCGGAAGTAGTGCTGTTCCGGCAGCCGACTCCAGATTAAAGGCTGCATTCGATTGCAGCGTTACGAACGGGACGGTGGATTTATATTTGCTGCCGATATCGGCATACAGTGCAACCCGGATGGTCCGGACGGATTCGGCATGGCTGTCACCCGCGGGAAGCAGAAAACTGCCGGCAATCAGCGTTGCTGCAAGAAGGGTCCGGCCCAGCTTTCTAATTCCTCTGCGACTGGCAATATTCATCATGAAGTCCCCCTTAGAAGTTGTTGTGTATATTTGACTTATTGCTGCTGCGGAGGGAGCGGAAGACCTAAATGCTGGTACCCAGCAGGTGTCACCATTCTTCCTCTCGGTGTCCGCTGCAGAAATCCGATCTGCAAAAGATACGGCTCATATACATCCTCAATGGTCTGGCTCTCTTCACCGATCGTAGCGGCAATTGTATCCAGACCCACGGGACCGCCGCGGAAGGAGCTGATCATTGCATGCAGCATTTTATGGTCAATGCTGTCCAGCCCGCGCGGGTCCACCTGCAGCATCTTCAGGGACTCACCGGCAATGTCCGGTGTAATGATCCCGTCGCCGCGCACCTGTGCAAAGTCACGGACGCGCTTCAGCAGGCGGTTCGCAATCCGCGGCGTCCCCCGGGAACGCAGTGCAATCTCTTCGGCGGCATCGCCGATGATCTCAATACCGAGCAGTTCGGCATTGCGGGAGACGATGAAGCTCAGCTCATCCATGCTGTAATACTCCAGGCGGCTGACTACCCCGAAGCGGTCGCGCAGCGGCGCGGACAAAAGCCCGGCACGCGTGGTCGCTCCGATCAGCGTAAACGGCGGCAGATCCAGCCGGACGGAACGGGCGCTCGGGCCTTTACCGATCATAATATCGAGCGCAAAATCCTCCATTGCCGGATACATCACTTCCTCCACCGTACGGTGCAGCCGGTGGATCTCGTCAATGAACAGCACATCACCCTCCTGCAGGTTGGTGAGCAATGCCGCCAGATCCCCGGGCCGCTCGATGGCCGGCCCTGACGTTGTCCGCAGATTCACGCCAAGCTCGTTGGCGATAATATTGGCCAGCGTTGTTTTGCCCAGGCCCGGAGGACCGTACAGCAGCACATGATCCAGCGCCTCACTGCGCATTTTGGCGGCTTCAATATATATTTTCAGGTTCTCTTTCACCTGATTCTGTCCGATATACTCACCCAAATAACGCGGACGCAGGCTTAATTCCACCGCCTGCTCGTCCATCATCAGATTAGCCGATATGATCCGGTCATCCATTTAATCATCACTCCGTTCTTCAAGGCTTACTTCGCTATATATAGCAGCCCCAGCGCCTTCTTCATCAGCACATCAACAGTTCCTGTATCCGTGCCTTCTTTCTTCATTGTCAGCCAGACTCGGTCAAGCTCAGCTTCAGTATAACCCAGTGCCTTCAGCGCGTCCCGCGCTTCTTCCCAAGGCAGAGCCGCAGCTTTGGCATCGGCTTCAGCCGCTACAGCGAACAGTCCGGTCTGCAGCGAGACGCCGCTTAGTCCATCCAGCTTGTCGCGCAGATCGAGAATCATCCGCTGGGCGGTCTTTTTGCCGATACCCGGCAGCTTCGTCAGGAACGTAATATTCTCTTGATAAATGGCGGAGATCACCTGATCTGGCGTTCCTCCGGTCAGAATCCCCAGCGCAACACGCGGTCCGATGCCGGATACCTCAATCAGCTTGCGGAACAGCTTCTGCTCCTCCCGTGTCGGGAATCCGAACAGCAGTGTCGCATCCTCACGTGTCTGATAATGGATATAGATCGTCACAGGCCCTTCCGTCTTGGCAAACGCATAAGGATTCGGGCAGAATAC
This sequence comes from Paenibacillus tianjinensis, assembly GCF_017086365.1. NCBI lineage: Bacteria > Bacillati > Bacillota > Bacilli > Caryophanales > Paenibacillaceae > Paenibacillus > Paenibacillus tianjinensis. The sequence goes on from NZ_CP070969.1 coordinate 4,872,533, forward strand.
CCGGTAGCCAATCCCCTGGACATCCAGCACCACATATTCTGACTCCAAATGTACAACCGGTCCTCTTAAGTAATCTATCATTTTCGCAATACCTCATTTAATTTGGAATTAAGACTTACAGAATGGGCATGACATACCGCAACAGCAAGCGCATCGGCCACATCATCCGGTTTCGGTACAGCCGACAGCTTCAGCAGCAGCTTCACCATTTCCTGTACCTGCTTCTTCTCCGCCTTGCCGTAACCGACCACAGCCTGCTTCACCATCATCGGTGTATATTCAGAGACCGGAAGCCCCCGCTGTACAGCCGCAAGAATCAGTACACCGCGTGCCTGCGCAACAGGCAGAGCAGTTGTTACATTACGGGCAAAAAACAGCTTCTCTACCGCAACCGCATCCGGCTTGTATTTATCGATAAGCTGAACCATGCCCTCATAGACATGCAGCAGCCGCTCTTCCTCCGGCGTATGCGCCTCAGTCTGAATGGAACCATATTGAACCGGTGTTAACTTATTCCCTTCCTTATCAACGAAGCCAAAGCCGACAATCGCCAGCCCCGGGTCAATTCCCAAGATGCGCAAATCCAATCTCTCCTCTATCACAGGCAGGATATTCCACCGTTATCATCCATTGTCCGTCACTTAAGCGAACATATGTATTCCTTCTAACCATTATAGCAAAAAACCCTCTGACGGGAGCATTAAATTTGCTGCATGCAACAAGGATCATCCTGCGCACAGCAAAAAGAGCGGAATCTGCCAGGTCACCTGGTGCAGAAACCGCTCCATTCTATTCGTGAACCTTCTATTGTAATTTATGCGGGATAATGTCCTTGAGTCCCCCAAGAAAACGGCTGGAAGCATAGCAGATCTCGCCATTGATCATGCGAATCTCGCGATTCTTGGTATCCACTTCGGCAATATTATCCTTGTTGACCACAAACGAGTTATGGCAGCGGTAGAACCGGGAGTCCATCTCGAGAATGTCCTTCAGCTTGCCGTAGAATTCAACCTGGCGGTTCTTGGCATGCAGGATGATTTTGTGCAGCTGCGGCGAGGTCTCAAAAAATAAAATATCATTATAATCGACACTGATCATCTTATCGCCCGATTTGGTCTGGAACTTCTTGATATTATTGTACTTGTTCTGCAGATAGCGCGTATTCGCTGTATCGATACAGTCGATCACCCGCTGCCGGATATCCGTGAAGTTGTCTTTGGTAATATAATCCATAGCTTCAACCTTATAGGTAAAGGTTAAATACGTCAGCTCCGAGTGGGTGGTCACAAAGACGATTGCACCGAGGCTGTCATACTTGCGGATCTCCGCTCCCAGAGCGATCCCGCTCTTCTCCTCCTGCAGATCCACATCCAGAAAATAAAGCCCTGTTACACGGTTATTTTGTATATAGTCGATGATCTCCTGGGAACGCCCTGTGGAGATAACCAGCTTCATATCCAGATTCTCCATCATTATATAATTCTCTATGTAAGAGTTCAGTCGCTTCCTTTGCTCCGGGTCATCCTCACAGACAAATATCTCCAGCATTAAGCTTCCTCCTGTCTAGTAAACTTCCAGTTCCTGAATAAACTGCCCGTCTTTCCTGTAGGTATCAAGCGTCACCCCGGCGCACTGGGATACAATCTCTCGCAGATTGCTGAGCCCAAGTCCCCGGCCTGTACCTTTCGTGGAGAAGCCCTTCTCAAAAATCTGATGCAGCTCCGGGCCGTCCTGCTGGCAGCTGTTCGCTACAGCAATCAGTATCCCTCCGGTCCGCTTGACCAGCGCCACCCGCAAATTCGACGATTCGCATTTGACGGCTTCTTCGATTGCATTATCCAGAATGATCCCCAGACAGCGGCATAGCTTGACGGAATCCATATTCACGGCCTCAATCGGCTCAATCGCCTCCACTACTGCATCGATGTGCAGCTCCTGGGCACGGATCAGCTTCGAAGACAGAATGCCTTTCAACTCCTGGACTTTGACATTCTGCAGCGTGCCCAGCTTATAGTTGTTGTTCTGCATTCCCTCGCTGATCGGTAGGATCTTCTGGTCAAAATAGGTGCTGAGCCCCTCCACATCCTTGGAGCGTATGTATTCAGACATCGACAGCAGAATATTGATATAATCATGGCGGAATTTCTGCATATCAGTGTACATCATTTCCAGATTGTCGGTGTACTCCAGGAGACGCTCATACTGCTCCTGCTTGCCCTTCATGACAGCCTCCTTCATGACACTGCGCGTCAATACCATGAACACACCGATTAAGAGAATGAAATAAAATACAAACAGCAGACTGTTCGCCTGGATATTGGCATTCGTGAATCCCTGCTGCTTGCCGATTAGAATGTTGGCATAAAAAATCACCACCGTAATTACACAAAGGATAGCGAACAGAATTCCGTATCTGCGGAATAACAGTTCATATGCCTGGAATCTGGTGAAAAGAAACCGGGCTGCGAATGTGAGAAGAATGGCGATCACGAAATAAGTAGGATAGTAAACAATGTACAAAGTTCCCTGGATAATTTCATCAAGCGAAGAATGAAAGATCCAGATAAACATATTGCTTGTTATGTAGTCGCTGATCACTGAAATAATGATCGCTATGATCGGAAAGATGATGCTGAATACAATTCCCCTTGATTTCCAGTAACTTAATGCAATACAAAAAAGCAGAATAATAGTTATACTGGGAATTCCGATCATTATGTATAGAGGATATCCGATACAAAGAGAGCCTATAAACATTACAAGACTGAATTTCAGATTGAATCTTCCCTGATTTAACATATAAATACTCAAAGAAAGTGTTAACATCTGAACGCCAACCGATAATAATTCTCCCAAAATCCCTATCCCCCTCAGCTTAAGCCCACTCTGTAATTTTATACAAGATTGGTACTTTAACCCTATACATAACATTGTAATTCATACAAGATAATCTAGTAAAGCCGAATAACCCAAAAAAAGCCCCCTATACCGGAGACCTTTTCGGATTCTAATGGTTTCATAGCCGTGCAGTGATGCTTAAATCGTAGGTTATTTATGGGCTGAGGCCTTTAATAACTCCAACGGAATTTTAGGTTCGTGGAAGAATGTCATGCAGCATGTTTCCATCGCAATATCACCGCTCTTGATTGCCGCACTTCTCACTGTTCTGGTTAGTCCGTCTTTTACCTCGTTAAACATTCTCTGCGTCATAGTTTTCATAATTGTTATAGCTCCTTTTCAATAGTTTATAGGTTATTGGCAAAATCATCAGTACTTGAAGCAGGATTCCCGTGAGCAGTAAAGCCTTGACAGTGGGGCTTGGAATTAAGAGAGCGGTAAATACAATCAGCAGACTGGACCTTGTAGTAGCCCTTCTTAATTTTTCTCTTCTTTCTTTGCCAAGCAGCGGAAATTTATCTGTATCCGCCGGTGCATACCGGTAAAGCAGCAATGTAGCTAGTAAACCAATGATTCCTACCTGTATGTTGTTGAACCTTATGTATTGTTCGCATAAATACGGTATGCCTATGAACATAGCAGTACTTGATATACTGCACATTAAGCTGTTGCTTGCATGGAGGCCAAATGCCGTTTTGCGAATAGTGAAGTAGGCGCCATGCATGACTAATGTCTGCCAGAGCAGATGGAACAGGATTGCCGCTCCGTAAACCAGAACGATTTTATTCAGGTTAATTAACAGCATTTCAAATCCCAGCTTCATTTTCAGGTAATCAATGTATTCCCCCTCACGCTCCTTGTTCATCCTTTGGGCCATTCTGCAGGCCAGCGATTCGGTAAATCCCATCTTTACTGCTTCTTCAGCTTCCATCTTATTTGGTCACCTCTCTTGTCCTTAATATTAGACCATTTTCTGAGAGATTGACGGTTCGTACCCAGGATGCCACTTAGATGTACCAAATGCTGGCATAAACGGAAAGGCATATCCTAAATGTACCGAAATCATACCTACCTGTGAAAACGAATACAGCGGTCTCTATGAAAAACGCCGCCGTACATCCAGAGAGTCCGGATGCGCGGCGGCGAATGGGCGGGTGGAATATACAATCTGCTCAAGTGTTGATCAGAACCTTCAGTACCTCTTGTACCTCAATCTTCTGCGGAACGACCAGGCTGCAGATTTCCTGTTCGCTTTTCATGAAGGAATAGCCGACCAGAAACGGGAAGTGTTTGAACTGGATCCGGAATACTTCTGTACCGAACATAGTCTCCGGTCTGATGGAGGAGATTTCATAAATGGCATAATCGGCAAGCAGCCCCATTTTGAATGCCTTACCCAGCGCTTCCTTGCAGCTGAAGAACATATAGGCGAACCGGACGGGAGATTCATATCCGGACATCAGCTCTTTTTCGCTGCCGCTCAGCATCTCTTCAATCGGCACATCCAGCCGGATGGTTTCCATATCGATGCCCACAATATTATCCTTGGAGTAGACTACCGAGAGCACATAGCGTTTGGAATGGCTCAGCCCCACCTCAACCAGCTGGTCTTTAACAATTGGAAAGCGCAGGCTTCCATACTCCACCGTTATTCCGCTGAGCTCACCCTTAAAGGAAGCCGTTTGGTCCGCCAGGTTTTTTTTGATCGCATAACGCCCGTACAGAAACTCCTTGCGCCGGCTCTCGTTGCAGATATTGCAGTACATCACGTACTCGGTAGAGCTTAAGATTTTGTGAACCTCGAAGGTGTGCTGCTCCTTCATATCGATCAAGTGCGGACTAATCATGGCCTCATCCCCTTATCGTTCCCCGGCCTTTGATTTGCGGTGCCAATAATGAAACAGAAGCAGATCCGCTACAAATCCGGCATTGATCAGCAGTATAAAGCTTAAATAGATGCTCTGTGTAATGGAATGGACCGGATATTTGAGCAGAATACCCGCTGTAATCAGCAGGCTTGCCAGAGCGCTCAGCGGTACAACGCCCGAACTCCGGTAGTGGATCTTGCGGTACAGCCCGAGCATCAGCATCAGAATTCCCGGCAGAATCAGCGTTTCCCGCAGCTCGCCGATATTTGGCATAGCCTCTCCGAAGGTATATACCGGGAAACGGATGCAGAGCAGAAGACCTGAAATGATCAGCAGCGAGTCTATCCATTTACGGTGTCTGCTGAGGGCGATGGTGTACCAGGCGCCGAACACATTCAGATAAGATAGACTAATCAGAACCAGCACGCCCACTACACTCAGGACGAACCAATACGTGTCACCCGGAATGAATTTGTCCTCGCCCACAAAACGCAGGAATAGGAAGAAATAGATCCCGACCGCAAGCAGCTTGAGTCCCCAGTAGGTCTTCATCCCCGCTGTAAACCTTCTGCGGAAGGCGGTGTTCCCTCCCTGGAGGTTAAAGCCGTATTTACGGTATAGAAAATCATAGATAGTTCGCTGCATAATGTTCCTCTCCCAGCATGTTGGATAGCTGCTCAATGGACGGGTGTTCAAATACATCAAAGAAGCTGATATCTGCATCGAACTGCTGGTTTATCTCCCGGGCAATTTCCCAGACGGTGACGGAATCTATGCCCTGCTCAAAAATATTGGTCTGCTCATTCAAGGCCGCGCCGGGCAAATACTGCTGCAGGATCAGCGAGAGCTTTTTATTTTTGCTGAGGAAATGGTTCTCGTATAAGGTCTTGGTGTTGGTCTTTCCGTTCGCGGTCAGCGGGATTTCCTGCACATATACGATCTTGGACGGGATCATATAGATCGGCAGCAGCTGCTTCAATACCTGGCCGATATTCTCGGAGCGGGTCGTGACCGCCAGATAGATTTTTTTGTCCCGCACAAAAGCATGGCAGTTCTGAATTCCCTGGGCACGGACGGTATATTCGATCTCCTGCAGATCAATCCGGTAGCCGTTGATTTTGACCTGGGTATCCTTACGGCCGAGATAGACGATTTTGCCCTCCGCATTCAGCCGGACCAGATCTCCTGTCTTATAGACCTCCTGGCCCTGCCACTGGATAAAAGCTTCCTTCGTCTTCTCCGGGTTACCGAGATAGCCCAGTGCTACCCCAAGCCCGCTGGCATAAAGCTCCCCTTCTGCGGCGCTCTGCCCTTGCTCATCGACAATATGGGTCTGTGTTCCATGAATCGCTGTTCCAATGGCAATCTCCTGCATTACACTTCCCTGCTCCATGACATCCAGGGTAGTAAATACGGTGTTCTCTGTGGGGCCATAGCCGTTTACTACCGTGGTATGCTTAAGCACTTCATTGACATGGGATAAGCTGAGCTGCTCGCCGCCAACAATTACACGGGAGAGACTCTTGAACATTTCCGGCTTCTTGTCCACCCAGAAGTTAAACAGGGAGCAGGTAATCCACATTACGTCAATGCCCTGGCTGATCCGTTTTTCCACATGATAGATATTCAGAATCTCCGTCTTCGACAATAAGGAAATGGTCATACCGGACAGCAGCCCGCCCCAGATCTCAATAATCGATGCGTCGAATTCCAGCGGACTGATATGTGAAATCGTTTTGTCCGGGGCAAGGCCCAGGCGCTCATCCCCCAGCAGGCGGAGGACACCGCGGTCCGGAATGCCGACCGCTTTGGGCGTGGAGGTTGTGCCTGAGGTGAAGACAATGTAACAGAGCTGCTCAGGAGTACGTGCGGGAAAGTCCCATACCTCTCTCAGACCGGGAACCGGCTGCAGCACTTCGTTAATTGTAGCTTTAACCTGGATCGTTTCGCGCATGGACTGCTTGCGTCCCTCAGGATAGTCCTTGTTGATCACTGTATAGGCGGCTCCCGCCTTCAGTACCGCCACCATAGCGGCAATCGCCTCGATGCTGCGCTCCAGCTCGATCGCTACCACATCATGAGCCTGAACGCCCTTCACCTGCAGCTGCTGCAGATAAATATTTGACAACGCGTTTAAGTCACCATAGGTGATGGAGCGGCTGCTCTCCGCAATCGCCACCTTATCCCTATATTTCCGCATGTTCTCCCCTAAAATGCCGAGAATATTGTTCATTGTCCGCTTCCTCCTTTGAATGGGCTTGTCTGGCTGGATGTGATGAAACCGATGATATGGTGATATACCTGCTGCTGGAATTCGTAGTAAAAGAAATGCCCGCCCGGGTACGTATGATACGGAATCTCCCGTTCCGACAGGTCGCTCCAGTCCTGTATGGCGGTGACGGAATGATCCTCAAGCCCCTGAAACACAGCAATCTGGATAGCGGGATCGAATCTGCGGCAGCGGTACTGATTGTCCAGGTTGTAACGGTTAACTGCTGTAATATCACTGCGGAGAGCCGGCAGAAACAGCTGGCGCATCTGCTGGGAGGCAAACTGCCCTTCCTTGATCAGGCCATAAATGCGGCAGCGCTCCAGCAGCGTATCATCGTCCGGCTCCTCTTCATCCACCGCTTCAATCCGGTGCGGCGGGGTGGCCGCCATGAACAGCAGCTTGATTACCGGATAGCCGGACTCTATTAAGGCATGGGCCAGTTCATACGCAATCAGGGAGCCCATGCTGTAGCCCAGCAGAATCAGCTCTTCCTGCGGGTCCAGAGATTTCTTCAGCAGGGAGAACAGGTCTGCAGTGATGTCCCGGATCGAGCCGAAGGGCTTCTCGGAGAACCTTCTGCCGTGACCGGGATATTCCAGGGACAGGACAGCAAGCTCCGGGCAGCTGGCGTGAAGCTGCTTCTGCAGCTCCGCGAATACATTGACATGGGCACCGGCGTACGGCAGGAGAATCAGCTTCACTCGCCGGCACCTCCCCGGTACACGCTCTCTGCCTCCAGCTGAAGCAGCAGATTGTAGCAGTTGCCGTGCATCGAATACGAGACGGCCGAGTACAGCCTGTAGTCTCCAGGGCTGATACTCCACTGCTCTGCGCCGATTCTGCCGATAAAAGCGTTCGGGCTGGCGACTTCCCTGCCCTGCAGTTCAGTCTTCATGCGCTGCGAATCCAGCAGACGGCAGGTGCCGATAAGGCCATAGTAGCCTACGATATAATGGACTCCCTCCTTCAGGAATCCGCCTTTCAGGTTCCTGTAGGATTTCTGAAGCGTCTTCAGGCAGGAGAATTCTGCCGTATCATCGATCTCATTGCCCCGGCCGTACAGCTCCAGAAAAACATCTGCTTCCGGGTCAACTCCGGCATTCTCCAGAGAGCGGCTTACCAGCTTCTTGATCACGGTGCGGTTGACAACGGGATTGCCCATCGTTCCTGCAGAGATATCCTTAATCTCCGCAAGAATGGTATCGCCGTCGCTAAGTGCGAGTTCCCGCTCCTTCAGCAGGAAGGCAGCCCCGCCTTCCGAGAAGTACCGGCCTGAGGCCCCGTCCTCAAAAGGTTCGGTGTAGCGTTCAGCGCCTATTCCGAACTGGGACAGCTCATACGGGACCGGAAAGGTAACCGCGCTTGATCCGCCGGTAAGGGCGATGTCGAACTCCCCTTTGCGGATTTTGGCATAGGCGCTGTACATCGAGCTGATCCCCGAAGTAGAGGCTTCACTGATGAGCTCAACGGCCGGAGGACGGCCCAGCTGAAGCAGCTTAAGATAGCCAAGCGGATCAATAAGCTTCACTGCATGTCCAAATGCCTCGCCTTCCACTCTCATTAATGCGAATTTGGAGAGGCTGTCTGTCTGGGCGGTTCCTATCGAGACAAGCAGATTGTTCTTTGGACCCAGCACATTCCGGTCCGCCAGCGTCTGCAGGAGGGAGAGTGTGATCCGTTCGCTGGACAGCAGGAATCTGCTGTCCGGCCCGGAGATATGCTCCAGCTTGAAATGCTCCTCTACGGAGGGATAGAACACCCCGTCGAAGGAGGCAGCCTCACCCGGCTCCTGATTATAGGTTCGTTCAAGCTCACGCACACGGCTCTGCCAGATCGCGTTCTTGCGGCCCATCAGCTCTTCCGTACTCCCCGATTCCCGGCCCGGGTAATCATAGATGAAATCAACGATAACTACTCGGCGTTCATTCATTGGCTTCCTCCAGCAGATCTTTGACGTATTGGCTGAGCTGCGTGATGGTCGGGTAGATGAACACATCGGCCACTTCCATATCAATCTTGAACTGTTCTGCCACCGGACCATAGATGCCGAAGGCCTTGAGCGAATCGCCGCCCAAGTCTGTAAAGCTCTTATTCACATCAATGTCATTGCGGTCCAGCACCGAGGCAAACACAACCGTGACGAACTTCTCCACTTCATCCTGGCTGTCGGTACCCGTGATCGTTAAGGCTGAGTACTCCTTAATCTGAATCTTGGCAGCCTCTTCCGCTACAACATCCGAAGCTGCAGCTGCGGCTCTGCTGCCTGCATACTGCTGCGGCATGCGGATATATTCGGCTAAGAATTCCGCCGTCTTGGCTTTGTTGAACTCACCGGCGATAACCTTGCCGAGCTTCTTATCCAGCGAGAGTCTGATGTATTCCCTTCCGACAGGCGAAGAGAGTGACTTCATCAGCAAATGCTCGTCTGCTGCGGCCAGATCGCCGAATTGCAGCGCCATACCGGTATCTTTCCAGCCCGGCCACAATACTGTGGTTGCCGCTTCATCCCTGAAGCCCTCAAGAAAGGCGTTGGCGAAGGTATAAGAGAACTGGCCTGCCGATCCGGCAATCGTGGTCATCGAGGAGCTGGCAATGAAGAACTTCAGCGGCTGGCCTTGCAGATATTTGAGCAGCAGCAGGGTCCCTGTTACTTTTGGAGCTACAATATTTAAAAATTCCTGTTCAGACTTCGTGAAGAGCATGCCCTCTTCCGGAACCCCTGCCAGATGAACAACCCCGGCTATGCTTCCTGCTCCGGCCAGGCTGCCTACAACCTGCTTGACCTGTTCTTCGTCTGATACATCGCAGCTGTGGAAGGACACGTTAGCGCCTTTGCCCAGCACCTGGTTCATCCGGTTCAGCTTGCTGCTTTCTTCGGCTGTCAGCGATGACTTGGCCTGCAAGGCGGAATAGGAATCCTTGCGTCCAAGGATGGCAATGTGCAGCTTCGGCTGGCGTTCCAGCAGAACATCGATGTATTCCATCCCGATGCCGCCGTAGCCTCCGGTCACAATCACACAGTCTTGTTCATTCAGCTGAAGGTTCGCATCCGCCGGGGTTTTCGCCTCGACCAGCGCTTCCTCATACAGCTGGTTATGGTCAACCAGCATTTTCTTGCCGTCCAGCTCTTCTGTCTCCGCGATACTGAGGATCTTCCCAAGGTCGAATTCCGCCAGGTTCAGCATTTGTGTCTTGAAGCCGGTATTCTCCAGCCCCAGAATTCTTCCTGAGCTCAGCAGGGAATAGTTCAGCGGATTAAGCATGGTGTCAGCCGTATCCAGAGCGAAGCCGTTATCAGCCAGAATCAGCACTTTGCCCTTGCGCTTAACCAGCGAATTGGCCTGCTTGGCAAAGTCAAAGTAATGCAGCATTTCCTGCCGGGTGACGCTGGTATCCGGCAGGGACTCCCCAAACCAGGGAGCATAGATTACGAAATCGTATTTCTCGGCAGCCTTGAAGGCTTTGAGCGCTCTGTAATCCTGCAGGTCAACACCTTCACGCTGTTCAGCAGCGGCAAGCTCAAGCGCCCGCCCGTTGCCGACGACCAGAACGGTCTTCCCGGCAGCTGCAGAAGCTGCTGTCTCCGGTACACGGTAAGCCGAAGGTACCCAGGTCACTTCATGCAGGTGAGGCTTGAAATAGGCGTTGGCAAAAGCCTTCATCACGTATTTGTCCAGATAAGCTATGGTCTCGCCAAGCTCGTTGTAGACGGAGATATTGGCCGTAATGACATCATGATCTCCGGCCGGGTCATAGAGCAGCTCTGTCCTGGAATATATCCGGCCGGTGAACGCTTTGCCGGTAAAGATGAATTTGCCGTAGGACAGCGGAAGGTAGCTTTTACCGCGGGCCTGGGCACGTTCATACACCATCGCGCCAAGAATGCCGTCAAGCAGGGAAGGATGCAGGTAGAAATTCTGCAAGTCACCGGCAAATTTCTCATGAAGCGTCAGGGACAGCAGGATCTCGGAGCTGGATGGACGGGCCAGGCGGAAATTCTGCTTGGCGAAATCCCAGCGGCCCTTAAAGAAGTTATTCTCCTCGGAGCCAAAGTCCGCGGTTAGCAGCTGCTGTTCGAACATGCTGTTCACATCCACTGCTTCCGGCGCAGCCTCAAGCTCCGCCTGTCTGATCGTGAAGGAGGCATGCGTCACATAGTTGTTCATATCCTGATTCTCATAGGAGAAGACTTCGATCTCCAGCTGTTTGGAGGAACTCTTACTGACATGGATCTGGAACTCTCTGCGTTTCTCCTCCAGCTGAATCAGATTTTTGAAATAGAGCTTCTCCAGCTGGAACGCCGGGGTTCCGAAATATAGGACCGCCAGCTCAGCGGCGAGCTGTGTATAGGTGGTTCCGGAGAAGGTCCGCTGGCCGCCGATCCGGTGATCGTCGACAAACCAGTCATCCGGTGACAGCTGAACGGTGTAGACATCGGAATGCGCAGTTTTCAGCGTCTGTTTGCGGATCAGTGTGGATTGCACGGGCAGGCTGGGCCCGGAATTCTCGTAGGTGTTGTGCTTTTTAACATTGGCCCACAGCACCTGCCGTTTGAATTCATAAGTCGGCAAGGAGAGCGTAACTGCATCCTGATAAGGATACATTTCCAGTGCCAGATCATAACCTTCCAGATATAACTGGATCAGTTCGCCTGTCATGTACTGGTCGTAGCCGGTTTTGAGCCGGTGCTGCATCAGCTTCCTCATATCACCGGATATCTCCTGAACTTCGCTCTGAGTAATTCCTTCTGCAGCCTGTCCGCTGGCCAGAACGCCAATGGCTGCACGCAGCTTGCCGGTGAATTCTGCGAAGGATGCTGCCTCGAACCCGATACCGTTCTTAAAATGATTCCGTTTGTGAATCAGCGTATAGGAGATGTTGTGCAGGCTGAAGGCTTCCAATCTTCCTGCCTGGCGCACGAATTTATTCAGGACTGCAATCAGCTGCTCTGCGGTCTGGGCCGAGAAAACGAAGGGATAAGGTGCTGATGACTTCACCGGCTCGCGGCGTGTTTCATATTCCTCCAGTACAATATGGGCATTAGTTCCGCTGAATCCGAAAGAGCTGATCCCCCCGCGGCGGGGATATTTGCCTCTTTCCCATTTCCGGACTTTTGTGGGGATATAGAAAGGGCTGTCGACAAATTTGATATATTCATTGGGCGATTCAAAGGACTGGTTGGGGAAAATCTCCTGGTTCCGCAAAGCCAGCGACATCTTGATCAGTCCGCCTACACCGGCTGCACCTACGGTATGCCCGATATTCTCCTTAAGGCTGGTGAGGGCGCAGAAGCCCTTTTTGTCCGCATGCTGCTTGTAGGCGTCTGTAAGTCCTCTGACTTCAATCGGGTCGCCCAGCTTGGTACCGGTGCCATGGGCATCAATGTACTCCACGGTTTCGGGAGAGATGGAGCTGCGTTCATAAGTCTCCAGCAGCAGGTCCTTCTGGGCATGCGGGTTAGGAGCGGTCAGCCCGTTCGATTTGCCGTCGCTGTTGATCATGCTTCCGCGGATAATGGAATAGATATTGTCGTTGTCAGCGATCGCATTCTTCAGCCGCTTGAGGATGACAATCCCCACCCCTTCGCCGAAGATCGTCCCCTGCGACTCCGCATCGAACACCTTCAGGAATGAACGGGAGGTCTCTACATTGCTGTACTGGTCCAGCACACTGCCCTGGCGGGGGAACAGGCCTAGCGCGATACCGCCGACAATCGCTGTATCAATTTCCTTGTCACGCAGTGTCTTCACCGCCAGATGCGCGGCCACCAGCGAGGAAGAGCAGGCGGTATCAATAACAAAGGAGCCGCCCGACATGTTGTAGATATAATTGAGGCGGCTGGCCAGTATGCCCTCCCAGCAGCCGGAGTTTACATAGTTCGAATCCTCCTCGATCTCTGAGCGGTAATTAGCGGTAATGGACTTGTCCTTCCCGATATAAATCGCTGTTTTGCTGTCCTTGATGGCATCCAGCCGGATCCCCGCATCCTCAAGTGCCAGGTAGGAATGCTTCATCACCAGACGGTGCGTCGGGTCAATATATTTGGCCTCCTCCGGGGAAATGCCGAAGAACTCCGGATCAAAGGTGTCAATATCCTCCAGGTAAGCCCCCTTCTCCCGGCAGAGCCGCTGCAGGAACTCCTCCGGAGTGGTCTTCAAGTGGTCTGCACCCTTCTGCAGATAGTCATGATCCTTCGGAATGTACTGAATCCGGTTCTCCGGGAACTCTTTAAAGCCTCTCATCCCGTGCTTGACCGCCTGATAGAACTCAAAGGTATCCTTCACATTGCTGTATTCGCAGGAGATGCCCACGATAGCGATATCATCGGGAATAATCTCCTCCAGCAGGGCCTTACCGGCCGCCGAATCCAAGTTTCCTTTTTTGACCTGATCAAATATATACTCGCCTGCTCTCATTGCGTTCGCCTCTTTCAATGTTTTTGGACTTCGATCGCTTATGCCTTCTGGAATCTCAAGAAATCCAGCAGGTCGGCGGCATCCGGGGCAGCTTCAGACATTATCTGCTGCACCGGCACATGTATGACCTGTTCTATGAGCTCTGCCTGCCCGTGGATGGTCGGAATGGAGAACAGGGTGGTCACATCAAAGCTTCCCGGAAAAGTACGGTTAAGCTCATCACATAGCTGCACGATTGTAATGGAGTCTCCCCCCTGCTCAAAAAAACTGAGCTGCGGGTCGTAGCAATCCTCGCCCAGCGTCCGCTTCCAGGCTTCGGTGACACCTTGCACGGCTGTGGATGCGGCGGCTGACGGAGCAGCCTGCGGCAGCGGGCTGCGGATACCGGAGACCTGCTCCGCTCTGCCGAACAGCGAGGAGTAGTCCTCGGCTGCAGTCTTCAGCTTCAGCATGGAAGCCTGCCGGACTCCCGAATGGACGAACAGATCGATCAGCTTCACGCCATCCCCGCTATGCAGCTTCTCAAAGTAATAGTCCGCCTTGCCGGCTGACATGCCGACATCCTCCCATCCGGTCAGATTCAGGGTCCGGATATTGCCGCCGTCCACTGCCAGCCCGGATTGATACGCGTTCGCCGCGCAATATTCCGTCTGTCCCATGGCACCGATCAGACCGGCGACGGAAGCAAAGTGGATGATCTCCCGGGCATGGGGGAAGTATTTGCCGAGGAGGAAGGAGCCGTTGATTTTACTGCGTGTCCGCCCGCAGAACTCCGCTTTGGACTTATTGGCGAACAGCCCTCTTGCCGGTTCTCCGGCAAAATTGAGCACATAATCCACATGCCGTCCTTCCCCCGCGGCCAAGGCCTGCACCTGATGCTCATCGGTAACATCGAAGGCGAGATAGCTAAGATTAGCAGGGTGAGCTTCACCCTTCCATTCCGGACTGCGACCAGCGGCAATAATGCGTGTGTCAGGATAGGCGGCAGCCACATACTTGGCGTATTCTCTTCCAATGCCTGAAGCACCGCCGATGATCAGGAGTGTCCGTCCGGCCAGCTTGCCGGGTTCGTCTGCCTTCAGCTTCAGGCTCTTGAAGCGGAGCGTCCGGAAATGGCCGGTTCTATGCACAATCAGATCCTCGTCATGATAGGCATAGCGGTTGAGCTCCATGGATTCCTGGCCATAGGGGCTGTCAATCAGCCTGATCTTGAAATTCAGCTCCAGGCGGAGAGCGTAGATCCCCATAGCAACACTGCGGCTCAGGGCGTTCATTTCATCCCGGCCGAACAGCCCGGTGCTGATGTAATGAAACTCTTTCAGACGGTTCCCGCGGTTAAGCTCCACAAGCCAGCAGCCGAAATCATAGGTCTCTTCCGCTACGGAGGACTCATCCCTGTAGGGCTTATCCCACATAAAAATGCTCTGGGCAGCTTCCGCAGCCGGCAGCAGCTGCTGCAGCTCAGAGATTTCCCCGAAGTAATGAACCGGCTCTTCAGGCTGCAATACTCCCTGCCAGGACTGATGCATAATCAGCAGCGGCGTCTGCGGCTCTTCCCGCACCTTGAATACCGTTTCGATATAATGCTCCTGCTTGAAGTAATCCCCCCGGGGCTCCCCGCCGGTCGTCAGCGCATTTTTGACCTTGTAGTTTCTAACCGTAAGAACCGCTCTGCCTAAACCGTCATACAGATTAATGTCCAAAGATAATATAATATTTCCGATGTTATCCGAAGTTTTCTCACGTATCCTCAGATCTGAATAAAAGTCACTTCCGGAAAGCTCGCCGCTGCCGAAATCAATTTCACTCCACAGCCAAGGGAACAGAATATCATTCGGCTCCGCGATCCGGTTCAGGGCGTTGAACGCCGGGTCCAACAGGGACGGATAAAAGCTGTATAATCCAAATTCCCGCTCATAGCCGGCCGGTGCCTTCAACTTTACCAGGGCGCGGCCATGGTCACTGCTAACCCAGAGCTTGTCCACAGTTGCCCATCTGCCGGAGACCTGCAGCCCGCCGTCCCCGCCATCTCCCACCTGGCTGGTGACGGCAATTTCCTGCAATTCCGTTTCGGGGTCCAGCTCTATGGCGGCAAGCCCGCCTTCACACTTGTGCACAAGCTCGAATTGAAGCCAGTTCCGGTGCTCTCCTGTGACAGCATAGGAGACCGTGCCGCGAAGGGTTATTTTATCCAGGATAAGGGTAATCGTAAATGGCTCCTGCCGTACCGAGAGAGGCGCCAGAATATGCAGATTCCGGATATTGAATTGTGCCAGTTCATAGGCGGTAGAGCGCAGGCCCTGGGAGAGGATTTCAAAAATTGCTGTGCCTACCATCAGATGGCTGCCGCCAAAGGTGTGCTCCCTGATCTCCCAGCACTGCTGCAGACTCAGCGGAAATTGAACGCTCAGCGTATGCTCCGTATCCAGCCGTTGAAGGGGACTATTGACCGAGAAGGAGTTTCTGTCCAGCGGGAACCAATAGGGCTGCAGCTGCAGTTCCAATGCTTTCCCCTTGCCTACTCTATTGCCTTCGTAACCTTCCAGGATGACATGGGCATTCGTCCCTGTCATGCCAAAGGAGCTGACCCCGGCCAATGAACGCGGGGGGAGCGGGCTGCTTTTGTCCGGGACATAGAATACCGAATGTTCGAACTCAATTTCTCCATTGGGAATTCTGAAATCGGGGTGCGGCAGCAGGACGCTGCGCTGCAGGCTCATCACGGATTTAATCAGAGAAAATAATCCGGAGGCCACATCCAAATGGCCGAAATTCGATTTGCAGGCCGTAAGAGCGACCGATTGCCTGCTCATTCCATGCTCCAGGAAATAAGGATTCAGGCTTTCGAATTCGATGCTGTCCCCAATCGCTGTGCCTGTTCCATGGGCTTCGATGAAGGCCAGCCGGTCCAGCTGATCTGCCAAGGGGCTCCATGCTTCTTCAATCAGGCTCTCCTGGGCCAGCGGGTTCGGGGAGGACATGTTGACGGTATGACCGTCATTATTCACGGCATAGCCTTTGATCAGGCCATAGATAGCGTCGCCGTCACGCTCGGCATCCTCACGTCTTTTGAGTATGACAGCGCCTACCCCTTCTCCGATGGAGGTGCCGGTGCTCCGCTCATCAAAGGCTTTGGTCGTGGCATCGGCTGCCAGAATATCTACCAGCTTATCAGCCTTCTCTCCGGGCTTAATATACAGGTTGGAGCTGACAACTACTGCATAATCAATATCTCCGCGGCGGAGCTCATTCGAGGCTTGAATCACGGATACCAGTGAAGAGGAGCAGGCCGTATCCGTCATGACTGCCGGCCCTTTCAGGTCAAAAATATAATTGATCCGGCTGGCGATGGTCGAATTCAGCATGCCCAGCAGGTCCGGGGTCAGACCTAGCGCCTGCAGCTGCAGCTGATACTGGTATTGCTGCGTGGTATTCACGCTGCCGTAGACGCCTGTCCGTGTACCCCGGATGTCTTCCAGATAGCCGCTGTCATTCAGCGCCCGTGTTGCGGAGAGCAAGGTCAGCCGCTGGTTGGGGTCCATATACTCCGCACTTTTCCGGGCGATATGATAAAATTTATGATCAAATTCATCGATGGCTCTAAAATAGGAGCCCTCCATGTAACGTTCTTCATCCTCAGACAGCCCGCTCCGGTTCAGCCGCTGCGCAGGGAACTTCCCCTTCGATACCTGTTTGCCGCTTATAAAGCGCCAGACTTCCTCCTGATCCCGGCAGCCTGGCATGGACAGATCCAGACCTATAATAGCAATATCCTCCTTACTCAAGCTCCCTCACCTCCCTCTTCTTCAATGCTGCATTTACCGTTGTTATCCGATCTTCCAGGCTAGACGGTTGCAATATTCGGCAATCTCGTCAGCCGGAACCTCCTTGGTGCTCAGAATCAATTCCAGCAGAGACAACGTCTGCTTGATATCCTCCGGCGAAGCCTCCTTGCCGATTTGCGACTTGATGCGGTTATAGCCGCTCATGACGATATTGTCATAGGCTTCGGCATCCGTGCCGTTATTTTTGGTGGAGACAATGATGCCCAGCGCCCGGGAGAATACATCATAATGCCGGTTTACTTCAATATCATCCTTCAGCTCTGTACGCAGCAGGCCGATGGTCTCTTCACTATGGAAGGCAAATACCCCATCCGGGGATTTGAACATTTTGACGAACATCCCGTTTGGCGACAGATCTACGAAGAGCTGCACGCCCTGGCTGAGCGCATAATCCACCGACGGCTTCCAGCGGACCGGGCTGACCATTTGAGCGGCAATTTCTTCACGGATATTCGTGAAATTATACAGCTCTGCGCTCTTATTGCTGATCACCTGTGTCTGCAGTCTGGTGCTGAAGGACAGCCCGCCAAGCTGCTCATAGACCTGTTCAGCCGCTTCCTTCATATAAGGCGTATGGAAGGCTCCGTTCACGCCGAGCATCACGCCTTCGAGCTGGTGATGTTTGACGAATTCCTGAATGGCCTGCCTTGTACCGGAAATTACAGTTTGCTGCTCCGAGTTCAGATTGGCCGCATAGACCTCATCCCAGCCGGCTGCCAACGCTTCGACCTGCTCAGGTGCGGCGAATACCGCCATCATTCCGAGGCTCTCCTGCTGCTCAATCGCCGCTTTCATTGCCTTCCCGCGGATATCCACCAGCTGCAGCCCTTCTTCGTAGCTCACAGCCCCGGCAATGGTCAGCGCGGTAAGCTCTCCCAGACTGTGGCCAAGCACATAGCTGGGATACAATCCAATCTGCTGTTTGTATAACTGATACATGCACATGGAGCCGACATAGGTGGCAAGCTGCGCTTTGTGGGTGTCCTTGCTCAGATCGGAGGTCAGCCATTCCGAAACCGGATAGCCCAGCTGCCGTTCTGCCGTTTCAATAAGGCCACGGGCTTCCGGAGATTCCAGCCAGAGCTCTTTTACCTGTTCTGTAAATCGGGTTCCCTGTCCGGGCAACAGTAATGCAATATTCATTTAATTAGCCTCCTTTAGATGATCCATAATTTTTCCGGCCAGCAGTTCCGCCGTATGATAATTGAAGAAATCCGAGATTTTGAGATTGATATTGAAGGATTCCCTGATTCTTTTCTTGAACTTCACCAGCAGAAGCGAGTCCATGCCGAGATCGAAAAAGCTTACATTCGCCTGCACTCCCGCCTCCCCCAGCAGCGCGGATACGATTCCGGCGACCTCGTCGTAAATCTTTCCGCCCGGTGTTTCCGGGGCTGCTTCACCGCCATGCTTCTCTTCCTTCGCAGTGAGCGATACTAAATCGCCAACCCGTAATCCGCCGCCGGCATTCGCATACAGCTTCTGAAGAATGGAGTGGAACAGCGTCAGCAGTGCCTGCAGATCTGTAAGTCCGTATTCGCTGGAGATAATGCTGATCTCCCAGTCATTTCCCGTCTTGTATACGGAGAAATGGAGACCATACTTCTCGTCGCGGTAGCCGTGGGCCTCCTCCAGCTGAATGCCGTGAGCCTCATTTAAGGTTTTGGCGATCAGGCTGCCGGATTTATAGTCAAAGATAATATCCCTGAAAATATTCATGCTGCTCATCCCCTCCGTGCGGATCAGCTCATCGTAATAATCTCGTCCGGCGAAGCTTGCGAAAATCCGGCTCTGAATGCCGGCAATGAGCTGATCCGTCTCTGTCCCGAGCTCTTCCTCCAGCTCTATTCCAAACGGAATCAGCTGGACGAAATTACCGAGCGCCTTGTAATTCCGGGGGTCTCTGCCCAGGTAGGGATAGGCCAGATATACGGAGCCGCTGTGCAGAAAGTGGGCCAGACTGAGCGAGAAGGCGGTCAGTGCCACCGCGAAATCCGAATGGCGTTTGGCCGGACTGCCGTCCAGGCTGAAGCACTCGTTCAGGTAATGAATCTCGCTGCTCTGTCTGCCCAGCAGTTTGCTCTTGAACGGGGCATACTTCCCGAAGCTGAGGGTCCGGCCCCCGCCTCCTTCTGCCTGCATGCTTCCCTGCGGAGCCTCCTCCGGCAGCAGCGGATACAGCTGTGAGACGGCCGGTTCCCCGGACAGATAAGCCTGGGTAAGCTCCTGCAGAAACAGATTCATGCTGAATCCGTCGAGAAGAACATGATGGGCATTGATAAACAGATAATCACCGGGCTCATCGAGTACCCTGCAGATCAGGAAACGTACCAGCGCACGGTCCTTGATCGTGATCAGCTGCTCGCCGATGAGACGATCCTTGTCCAGATGCTCAAAGGTTCTAACCTCAATCGTCGGCGGTTCATTCCGGGTTCTTTTATGAATCTCCGAGTGTATTTCATAGGAGGTCCGGAACAGCTCGAAATCCTCCATATAGCGGGTCAGCAGATTATACATTCTGGGAATGTTGAGCCCTTCGGCGAACCTCACAAACAGTGGAATATTATAAGCCGTCGGACTAAGCAGGCAGCTGCTTACGATCCTCTTCTCAGTACTGCTAACCATTGCTGACATTGTCCGCGATCTCTCCTATTGTTCTGCTGAACAGCGTATCGAGGTCCAGCTGATACCCCTTGCTTCCCAGCTGCCAGATGATCTCCATCGCCTTGATGGAATCCCCGCCCACATCCAGGAACGTCTGCTCTGCGGTTAATTCGCTGCTCAGCACACTCGTCATCACCTTCATAATTTCATTCCGGCTCTCATTGGCCTTACAATTGCCACTTATAATCTCCTGGATGTCCGTTTTGCCGTTCGTATTCATAGGAATAATATCCACCACCTTCACTGTAGGAACCATATACTCAGGCAGCCGGCTTCTCAAATGGCCCCGCAGCTGCTCCAGATTGACCTGATCCTTCACGTAGAGCGTGAGCCGTTTACCGTCATAATGCGCCAGGCAATCCTTTTGCAGGCCGAAGTCATAGGCACATTTCTCCACTTCCCCCAGCTCAATGCGGTAGCCGGAGATTTTGACCTGCCTGTCCTTCCGTTCGACGTAGACAATCTCACCAGCATCATTAAGGTACACGGCATCACCGGTACGGTAAAAGCGTACTCCATCCTGCTGAAGCAGGACTCTGCGGCTGGCCTCTTCATCTCCCAGATAGCCGCGCATCACACCGGAATCCGCAATCAGAAGCTCCCCTTGCTGCCCTTGCGGCACCTGAAGGTTATTGTCGCCTACAATCATGAACGTTCCCTGGTCAAACAGTCTGCCGATAGGCATATCTTGTTCGGCACCAGTGACTTTGTGGGAGGTGGCAAAAACGGTCGTCTCCGTGGGTCCGTATACATGCAGGACGGTGCAGTGCCGGGCGGCTTCCTGCAGATGATGCACCGAGCAGCGCTCACCGCCGGTCAGAACCAGCGATACCTTCCTGAACAGCTCCGGGGCCTCATCCACATACAGATTGAACAGCCGTGTGGTCAGAAACAGGGTGTCGATATCCTTGAACCTTTCAGGTACATTTTCGCAATCCAGGCTGTCATCTTTACTGATCAGCTTCAGCGTCATGCCGTTCAGCAGCCCGCCAAAAATCTCATACACCGAGGCATCGAACTCCAGCGGAGCCAGCTGGCCCATTACATTGCCGCTGTAGAAGCTGGGTTCATTCACAATTTTGGCGATCGAATGATCTTCAATAGCTACCGCCTTCGGCTCTCCCGTTGAGCCTGAGGTGAAGATAATGTACAGCAGGCTGTCCGGCTTTCTTACCGCTTCCGGAAGCTCGTCTGCATGGCCGCCTTCTGCCCAGTCTACCTGATGCACACTAAGCTTGGCCTGAACCAGCGCCTTCATCTTCTCCTTGCGGTAGTCCGGATAGGCTTCAGGAATGACACAATAGGCGGCTCCGGCCCGGATGGTGCCGATCATGAGTGCAATAGCTTCGATTCTGCTGACGCATTCGATGGCGACCACATCCCCTTCACCGACTCCCTGCCTGCGCAGACAGGCGGCAATCCCGCGGGTTAGCTCGTCCAGCTGCTGATATGTAAGGGTGCGGGTATCGTCCAGAATCGCCTGTTTATCCTGGTATATATTAAACTTTTTGTTAAATATTTCTGATAAATTCATATTGAGCCCCCTATTCTGCTAAATGATCAAGCCTGGTGCTGAATTCGCTGATGATTGCAGAAACCTGTTCCTCCGTATATTTAGCCTTGCTGTATTCGGCTTCAATCCCATTCTCCTGCCGGTAACAATACACCCGGATATAGAGCTGGAACTTGCACATCCTGTCCGCCGGGATATACCGGAAATGCCTGAACATATCCTCTTCATAGGAGTACATCACTGGATATTCAGTCATTCCCGGCAGCTCATTGCTGCGGTTCATGAGCGTCTGAAGATTATCCCGGTGAATCGTTCTGATCCTGTCCTCCGTTGTACCGGCTGCTTGCATCCGCTTCGGCATGAGCCGCACGTAGCAGCCTGCCTCCGTGAAATTCCCCAGGCTCATGCGCCAGTTGCCAATGGCGCCGTAGGTATCTCCGCTGCAGCAGCGGCTCAGCACTTCCTCCAGCACGCCTTGAAACACGGCGTTTTTGGTTACATTCAGCTGCTTGGCCAGCCGCTGAACAGCCTCCTGCCGGTTATTATCCAGCGGAACTGTAAGCCTTCCGACACCAGGGACCGGCTTGTCCTGCAGCTCAGGCAGCTTCAGCAGCCTGCCGGTTGCTTCCGGTGCACCGGGGTTATCCCGCTGCAGCTCGCAGATTCTGCGGTAGCTGGACAATGGAAGCGAAGCCTGCGGCGGAACCTCCTGTCCTTCCAGCAGCCTGCCGGTAAAATCCTGTTCAAACCGGCGGATGCCCAGCCCGTCAATCACGATATGATGAAACTCTACCCAGAGATACCGCTCATCCCGCCATTCCAGAAAGGCCAGACGCCATGGATAATCAGCGCTCAGATCAATGCCTGCCAGCAGGTTCCGGATATACTCATCAGGCGGTTCAATAATCCTGAGGGATTCCACAATGAACTCTTCCGGCTGCAGCGGAGTATAACGCTGGTAAAATTTCCGCAGCTGCGGCTCATACGTATATTTCACCTGCAGTGTCTTATGTGCCTTGAACGCTGCATATAAGGCTTCCTTCACAGCTGCATAGCTGATTCCGGGTTCCAGCGGATACAGCAGCGGCAGACGGTAGATCGGCAGCTTGTTGCAGATGAACATTTTCCGCTGAATGGAGGTCAGCTCACTGCTCTCCTCCCAGGCTTCCTGGCGGTCTGCCAAGGGTGCATAATCAAGCATGCTCCGCTTCACCTGCCTTCCCAGTGAGCTCTTGTACTGCGGCGTGCACATCACGGACAATCTGTGCTTCTTCCGCCGGATTATAAATCTGATCATCAATATACAGGCTTAAGCGGCATTCTGCGGCGGACAGCTCCAGGTTCAACAGAATCTGGAACTTGGACATCCCTGCGAACTCCAGCGTCCGGTCAAATAATGTACCTTCGCTGCTGCCTGCAACCAGCGTCTGAAACACGATTGAAGGGAATTCAAGTGTAAATCCGGCGCCGTTCAAATCGTAAATCGATGCCGCCTGATACCGGTGTGCCGTAGCAAGGCTCTCCCGCAGGACTTCCTCGTCTGCCGCGTTGAAGAAGATTGGCAGCACTCTGGCGAAGGAATGGATGACTTTCGTCGCGCCCGGTATCACCCTGCCGTGGTATACCGCACCTACATAACCTTGTGTATGATTGAAAGCCAGCGCCAAACGGTTTGTTATGTATGTAAGCAATCTGTGTTCCGTCTCGGAATAGGGGGCCTTTTCCACTTGAAAAGCAATCTCATGCACATGATAGCTTCCCTTGGTCAGCATCGGCTTGCCCTGGCTTGGATAGGCGTTGTAACGGAGGAGCGGCTGCCAGCCCTGTACGGCATCGCTGATTGCCGCTTCATAGCTTCCGGCAATTTGCGCGTACTGGGCATAATCTACAGGCCGGCCATTGAAGCTGTCCTCGATCTGGCGAAGCAGCACGGCAAGCCCTACCTGATCGATCAGCATGTGGTGCATATTAAGATACAGGTAGGTCTCTTGCGTGGAGAGTACCGTGACCAGCCGGATGTCCCACAGCCTTGCACCGCCCTGCAGGCGGAATCCGCTGCTGATACCGTTCAGCTGTTCAAGATCAGCCACAGTGAGATGCTCAATTTCAACATGCCGGTCCGCTTTAACCTTTCCCGACACCTCACCGTCAGCATAGGAATATTCGGTGAAGAATACATCGTTGCATGCAATAACATGCTCGATTACCGCCTGGAGGGCAATTAATTCCGCTGTACCCTGCTCCGAAATCCGGTACGCATATTTCACATCGTACATATTTGAATCTGTAAACCGGAAGCTGTCGATGAACAGCACCTTCATAAAGTTCGGACATACATATTCATCCGGTTCCTGTCCGCCCATGTGCAGCGGAACCGCAGTGCCAGCCTTGCCGAGAATCAGCTGCTTCAGCTCCCGGAGCGTTCCCGATGCATAAATATCCTGATAGCTGAGCTGTACACCAAGATGCTCATAAATATCCGTGATCATCCTGGCAATATCCATTGAAGAGATGGAGGAGTTGAACAGGTTCTCATCCTCATCCACATCGGGGAACCATTGGCTGCTCCTTTTGGGCTCAGCGCTCCACTCGGCTGCCGCAGCAGTCTCCAACATAACCAGCGGTGTGATCTGCGCCTTACCGGCTGGCTGGGACAGATCCAGCTGATCCAGCTCCAGCAGCATTTCTTCCAGACCTTCACACAGGTGCTGCATGAGATGCTGTTCATAACAGACCTCATAATCCAGCTGCGTCTCGTATTCATTAAACTGCAGGTGGTTATTGTACTTGTGGAGATATTCGCCCAGAGCAAGCCCGGAGAACACCGCCGATTTCCGGTCCAGATCCGGCATTTTTGTATAGGATAGGACGTAATCATACCCGCGATACCCGAGCAGCTCCATATATTCCTCGTAGGATAGTGCGGCGGATCCGTTAATCGCATGAAACAATTCCTTGAAAATGCTCTGCGCATTACCGGCGTAACTTAAGCTTTCGTCAATTTGCAGGAGCACCGGGGCAATGTCCGTAAAGTTCCCGATAACACCGGCCTGCTGCCGGTGATCCCGGCGGGACACCACCACGCCGACGAGGTTCTTCCGCTGCGGCGACAGCAGGGCCAGAGCCAGCAGAATCACACCGAACCGGGTTACTTTCAGTTTACCGGATAATGCGGCAGCTGCCTTAAATGCTTCGGCTGAGAGCCGGTCCCGGCCATACACCGGTTCGGCATACGGACGGGACTCCTTATCCGTGCGGAGGAACTGCCTGATCTTGTCCGTGTATCCGTCAGCTATAGTTAGCGGCTTCCCCTGGCCCGCAGGCTCCCGGAAATAACTTCCCTCCTGAAACACCGGAGAATCCTTGGTCAGCAGCTCTTGTTCCAGACAGTCCAGGAACAGATAAAGGGAATCCCCGTCCATAATCAGATGATGCATCAGAAATTCAATGCAGCGCTCATCCTCTCTCAGGTAAAAGGCGGCTAACTGCTGCCCTTCAAAAATGGAGATTCTTTGGCCGCGGAGCGAAGTCCCGCTTCTGTAATCCTTGAAGCCGCGGTCCACAGCAAAGAGGTACTGCCCCTCCTGTCTGATGATCCTGCCGCTAAAGGCCTCGGCTGCATTCATCACCCGCTGAACGGCCTGCTCCAGGTCTTCCCGGCTCCACCGCTTGTCATAGTGAACCGAGAAATAAATTCCGTAATCCTTGTTATGCTTCTCTGCATAGAGAATTTTCTGCTGCAGGGGTGTAAGCTCATAGTACCGTGTGCCGTTATCTGGCTCCACTTTCATAATGGTCCCCTCCTCCTTTCACGGCAGCTGCTCTAAATATCCTGAGTCTTCACCCGGGTAAGCAGCAGGAAGATCACTGCCGCACAGCCAAACAAACTGATGAAATGGGTTGTTACAGCGCCGCTGTTTCCTGAGAACCCGCTGAACAATTCTGTATTCAGCTCCGTGATCCACCGGGTAGGCAGAATTCTGGCGAAGCGCTGCATCCCTTCGGGCATAATCGAGCTGGGCCAGAGTGTTCCTCCGAGCATCGCCAGCGGCAGGGAGACTACCGTTACCAGCAGGCGGCCGGTGGATTGCTTGGTGGTACGGCTGACCAGCAGCAGGCCAATCCCTGCAGCAATAACATTCAGCAGGCCGTAAGCCAGGACCAGCAGCAGCAGATGAGAGGCGGACAGCTCCAGGTCAATTCCGAAAGCTCCGCTCATCAGCGCAATCATCAGCAGGAACTGGACGACACCGATTGCTGCAAATACTGAGACAGTCTGGAGATAGTAGCTGAGCTTATTTTTAGCCGTCAGCAGTACCCGTTCTGTGGTCGAGTGAACCTTATCACCAAGGAACAGCAGCGTATTGGTCATTGTCAGGAACAGCATGATGAAGACAATCATGTTGAACGTGCTGGTCAGCACCACTGCGTGCGGATTGCCCAGAATACTCGGCTCCACCTTAATCGGTGCCGGGGAACCCTCCATAAGCTTCATATTCTGCTTGAAGGCTCCTGCATCCGGAGCATTTTTGGCCAGCGTCTGCAGGGAAGAGAAGACGCTGTTCAGCTTCACTTCGAGTGATTTTGAATTGAAATTGGTTTCTTTGGCATAGCTTTCAATCTTCATTCCATCCGGGCTGGCATACAATTCATCGGCCGTCTGGGAGAAGACAATTCCGAGATTGGCACTGCTCTTAATGGCACTGTCTGCATCCTCCGCATGAATCAGGGTCACATCCTGCTTTTCCAGCATGGCAGAGACATAAGAGTCAACCGCGGGGTCCGGTGCATACAGGGCTAAGGTAACTTTGGTCGCATCGTTATATTGCGTGACTACCATAAAGGTAAAGAGGATCGGCAGCAGCACCATGAATATAAGCGTCAGCCTTCTTTTCACGATCCGTTTCAAATAGAGTTCAAAGATTCTCATCTTATCTGACTCCTTTCCGTGTCAATGAGAAGACGGAGATGATCACAAAGCCTAAGGACAATGCCAGCGCATTATAGACAGGCATCAGATGAATTACACCCTGCTGGATATAATCGAACAACGGCTGCTGAAACACCTCGTTAATGCTGAGCTTGCTGAGTGAGCCGAAATCCAGCTTGATAAATCCGCCGCCGATAAACGTCATGACCGGAATCAGCAGCGAGACAATACCGTCCAGCGCCTTCATGCGGCGTCCAAGCACTCCGAGAAACAAACCCAGCGCATTGAAGAAAACCGCTCCCACGATGATGATGAACAGGACCACCAGATTGCTTGCGCCATAGGATACATTGAAGAACAGCTTGGCACAGAAGACGATGATCAGTCCCTGAATAATGGAGATCGAGCACCCGGTCAGCCATTGGCTGACTACCAGCGACATTTTGGAAAGCGGAGAAATGAGATAGCGGTCGCCAAGTGCCTCATTGTACTCCTCCTGAATGAAATTCATTGTGTTGGCCAGGCCGTAAAAGAGAATCAGCACCAGCATCGTCACTCCGTAATAGCTTAGCCCTGACATATTGCCCGCATCACTCTGCTTCTCTGACGTATTTCCTGCTGTCAGCAGATTGCTGTAAGCATGCTGATACACGATAGGCTGGTTATTCCGTCCAGACACATCCATCGCCTGATAGCCATCCCCGAAGGCGGAGAGGGTCAA
The DNA here is from genome assembly GCF_017086365.1 of Paenibacillus tianjinensis. NCBI lineage: Bacteria > Bacillati > Bacillota > Bacilli > Caryophanales > Paenibacillaceae > Paenibacillus > Paenibacillus tianjinensis. Next base: position 4,899,660 of record NZ_CP070969.1, read on the forward strand.
TGCTGTGATGTCCACCTTATCGATGTTCTGGTCCTTGCCGTAGATGGTTACTGCGCTCTCCTGCTTGGCATTCACCCCTTCCGTTAAACCGGCCGGCAGATAAATATATTGGTCATATTCATCAGCCTCCAGAGACTTCCGGGCCTCCTCCGCGCTCTCCGCGACCGTTACCTTGTACAGCTCTTGGTTCTCCTTGCCTGTCAGAAAGGACACAATATCCTTACCGAGCTGTCCCTTGTCCTCATTGACCACAACCGTGCGGGTCTGAGTGATGTTGATGGCTCCCGCTGTCTTCTCCGGCTCAGAATGAAACATGGTGGATAAGGCATTGCCGAGGATTACAATCAGCAGCAGCGGCAATAGAATGTAGTTGACGAATACGACCGGACTTTTTATTTTCCGTTTCATGCTTGTCAGATAAATGGTCCACATGGCTAATCCCTCAAATTCTTCTTGGTTAATTTGAAGAAAACCTGTTCCAGATTCGGCGAGATGTATTGAAAGCTTTTGACCTCATCACCGAATCTTGCTTTAATTTCACTGAGAATGCTGACGTTATTCTTCGGGACAGAGAGCTCGACCGTGTTCTCGTCTGTAGAGATCACCGTGTATTCCGCCAGCCGCTCGGCATAAGCCGATCCCTTTTGCTGGAACTCAAGCTTAAGAATCGCCTGATCGGTGTGTGCCTCCAGAACTTCGCTCAGCCTGCCTTCACAGAGCAGCGTACCTTTGTCGATAATGCCAACGTGAGAGCAGATTTTCTCTACCTCCTCCATGTAATGCGAGATGTAGACGATGGTTGTGCCCAGCTGGTTCAGCTCAAGAATGGCATCCAGAATCCGGTTGCGCGACTGGGGATCCACACCTACAGTCGGCTCATCCAGAATGATGACATCCGGATTATGCACAATGCCGCAGGCGATGTTCAGCCGCCGCTTCATCCCGCCCGAGAATTTCTTTGGCTTCTGCTTGCGCTCGTCCCACAGCCCGACGAATTCGAGTGCGTAGCGGACCTGATTCTTCAGCCGTTCCCCCTTCAGGTTGTAGAGCTTGCCGAAGAATTCCACATTCTCATATGCCGATAGATCGTAGATTAGCGCCAAATCCTGCGGCACATATCCCACCCGGCTCTTCGTGCTCTGATTGGGATACTCGTTGAACCACTGCAATTTACCGTTCTGCGGGTTCTCCAGCCCCAGCATCACCTTGGTCAAGGTTGACTTCCCGGCTCCGTTAGGGCCCAGCAGTCCATAAATTTGTTTGTCTGTGATAGAGATTGTTAAGCCGTCCAGAACGGGTTCCTTTTTGTTGTAGCTGAAATCTATAGCCTCGCCTGAAAAAATTGTCCGCATTGCTGTTGTACCTCCTACAAATGTTGTGAGCTTCTGCTCCTTTGACATCCTCCGAACGAATTCACTTAGGAATTCATTGCGAGGCCTGTTTCCTACATTCACAGTGTAGCATCGGTGCAAAAGGATATACTTTTATGTCATAACAGGCGGATTTTAGATAATAACTGCATGATTTTGCGCACAAAAAAAACGGCCATGCCGCCTTTCAAGGCGCATAACCGTTTAGTGCATACCCTATTCAGATTGCATAACCTGCTCTGCTGAATCCCTGGCATAATCGCTGAACGTCGAGAGCACACTGTTGTACTCCTCGATATCCTGCACGCGTATGCCTTCGTGAAGCTGCTTCCAGATCTCTTCGGGGAGCGAGGATTTCATCGACCCCATATCCATTTGGAAAAAGGTTTTCAGCACTTCTTCTCCTGCCGGAGGCCCTTTGAACAACGTCAGATTTCCTTGCTCATCCACCCCGATGTAGGCATCCTTTTTAGTCAGCGGCGATAAGTCATTTACCCGCTGCTCCAGCCACAGATCGCCTTCCTTGCTGATCCAGCCGTTCCAGCCCGGATGATCCTCAATCAATGCCTTCAGCTGGGCGGGACTCTTCACACCGGGCAGTGTCTCCACTTCCTCACCTGCTACATAAGTGGTCTGCAGATGCACTGTTCTGCTGATGCCTCCGCGGCTCACCGCTTCCAGCAGTTGTGCGCGGTCCATTGCGGTACTGCTGTCCTCCCTGTTATTCCCGGTATGATAAACGGCTGCCAGAGCCGCTACACTGTCCCCCTGATTCCCGTTCTGCAGCGGATTATACAATTCCCCCGCTGCTGTAGGGATCCTCCATTCGGAAGTACTTAGCAAACCGCTGATCTCTTCCGGAACCTGCATGCCGCGCCAGGCCAGCACCGTTAATGCGATACAAGCCGCTCCAACCCAAGGGGCTTTTTTCCACCGTCTCCATCGCCGCCACAGTTGTTTTTTCAAGCGAAAAGCGTTCACTGTAATCCCTTCATTCTGGTTTTTTCCTATTGTGACCTGTGAAGGGGGCAATTATGCGCTTTATAGATTAAACTTGTGATTTTTCTATTTTAGGACAGGTCGTGACTACAGAGAATGTTTGGACTTCCGGCCGCTGTTGTCTGCAGATTTCTTGATTTATACCGTTGCCACGGTTGAAATCCGCAGACTGTTTATGCTTACGATGCTAGCTTTCCTTCGGAAAGCTTTCAGGCGGACGCTGCCGCTCCTACAGTTCCAAACTTCTCTTCCGTCACTTCTCCTTAAATGTTTATCTTCAAGTTAAAATTATATAAGGCAAAAATATTATTGTGTTCCCGTTACTACTCCGTGAGCAGCGGGTTCTCAATTGCGCCCATGAACAGCCAGACTCCGGTTTGTATGTCTTCAATAATATAGATAAACGGCCGGTTCACGATCATTTCAAAAGGCGCTTCAGCTGGAGAAGCAGCTCCCGCGAGCATTCCAACCAGCGTTGAAGCGGCAGCTTCTGTTCCGGACTCATTCACGTCGATGTATGTTTTATGGATGATACTGCTGATGAAGATGGGAGTTCCCGTATCCGCAAGTGCTGAGAAATCCCCTTTGCGGGGGTCAAAAGCAAGCTTCACTCCCAGAGCCTGCACCGCTTCCTTCAAGTCTGTACCATAGCTTGCTGTGAACCGGGGCAAAGAAAGCGATCCCTGCTTACCCGAAAATTGATCATCTGAAGGTAAACCGTCTTTAGCCAGGTGATTAAGAAGCGTATTTAGAGAAGAATCCTTGGCGGGAAGAATCACAATCATATGCATCTGGCCCTCTCCGTAGGGAAGACGCACGGCCTGCCAATCCTTATCTTCTGCATATAGAAAGTGACCAGCCTGATTCATCAGGGGAACCTCCACAGCCGGACCGGAGGCGGGATAGAAATCATCCGGATGCGTATTTCCCTCCAGAAACACTTTCTTCCATCCACCCTTGAAATATAGTGCGTTTACAAGTACGGCAACACTTTGCGCTCCGGGCGGCTGCTCCAGCATCCTGTCAATCTTCCCTGACGTGTGATCAGAGACCCACTCGTTAATCTCTTTGACCGATTTCTCTCCAGCCAAATCTGCAGTCCGGATCTGGGCATCATAGTAGTCTTCACTTGCTTTCAAATATCCTTTGCGAAGCGGTATATCTTGATTAGCCCATACGGAGTTAGCCAGCTCAAGCTGAATGCCGGGCCCGGCATCGTTCAGCAGCGGCAGCAGAGCACCCTCACTAGTATTAAGCTGATCCAGTTCATCAGGAGCATAGCCCAGCAGCTTGCCCAGCTCCTCTGCCGTTTCTCCCTTACTGCCGTTGTAGGCCAGCGCCAGCGCAGCGGAAATGCTGTAAGGCGAAATCGTCAGATTCCTGCCTCCGCCGCTCTGCTCTCTCAATTGGCTGAACAGCTTAAGCCCAAGCTCATTGCTCTGCCGGGCAAGCCGGGAATTCAGCTTCTTAGCCGCATCTGCTCTTTCGCTGAAGCTCATTGAGGAACCCGCAGAACTGCAGCTGGTCAGCAGCAGCAACGACAGAAGCAATGCCAATATCTTGTTCACGACCCTTCCCCCTTTCACAATAATGGCTGAATGTATGTACCGAACATCCGCATACCATCACTGACGCGAGGAATTGGAAAAAGTTTCAAGAGTGGCGGCATACACATTAGGAATATCGGCTTCTGGATTTGCTATAGATATATGGTATTATTTAACAAAAAGAGGATTGAGGTGACATTTAGGATGTTCAAACGGTCTGATAAGATATTTATTTTCATCCTCTAATGGATGTATACCAAATTAATAAAAGGAGATAGTTAACTTGCATAAAAAGAAATACTTCACCCTTTTACCACTATTCCTCATTCTAGGGATCATCTTGGCCTTCACTCTTCAATCCACTACAAGATCATTTGCATTATTTACAACCGCGATGGCATTTTGGATGACTTACTATGTTTGGATTTATATTGAGAAGCTGATACGGAAGAATAACGAATAGTATTTGTATTTGTTCCCCATGAGTATCTCGTACTGTGCAACAATCAGGATGACTCTCGATAAAAAAGCTTTATTAAGTTAACGGGCATTTTATGGAGAAATGAGGTATTTGTGGAATTATATGTTATTATGGATTATTTGAAAATGGGGGAATCAAAATATGGAACGTAAAATTCAACTAATGGAAACCTACGTAAATATCGACTTTGGAAACTCACCCTTTTTAAAATTAGATAAAGGGTTGCAAATTCCATACTCTTCAATCAAGGGAATAACAACAGGTAGACCGATACCAAATGCTTTTAAACTATATGGTGCTTTATTAGGAGGAATGAGAAATGGGTTATTTAGATCAAATGGTGGTTATCAACTGCACTTTTTTGAAAATGAGCTTGAAACTCTTCATTTAGATTTGAATAGCTATAAAGTTGGTAAGTTCAAAATATCAAAGTTGATCATTGGTGTTAAAAATCCTGAAGAAATAAGTAAAAATATTTCCGAAAGAGTGAAGTAATAATTTGTTGATGAACTGTTCTTTGAACTAACGGAAAACGTTAATGAAAAAAAACAGCAGCAGTCTATGACTTTGATTTTTAGTTCAGAGCTGCTGCGATAAGCTGTACTATCTCTCCCTAAGTGCGCCGTATGCGTCTACTGCTCAGTGTCGTGGATATTTTCTATTCTATTAGCACAGAACCGATTACTGGATAGTCTTAAGTTATACTGCACTAAGAAACCAGCGAATCGCGCTCCACATCAGCGATAGCGGAAGCGCTAGCCTCTGAGACCACGGCATGGGAGAGCGTAGCGGCTCCCCCATTGATTAGTATGGTCAATCGCTCGGAAATGGGGGTACACTTTTGGTCGTAACCCATTCAGCGATTGTTTCCTTCCTGATACAGTCAAAGACTAAATGGTTGCATTTATGATCCACATAACACACTGACGAAGTGAATGGGAAATATTTGAATAATGGCGCTCTAAGCGTTAGGAATAACCGGCAGCAGGATATGGCTTGGATAGCTGCTGTCATGGCAGATCGTCTGTTGCACGGTTACATCCTCTGTATCCTCATATGGATTATTTCCGGTATTGGTATTCGGGAAAGCGACAAATTTACTCGACGAAGTAATGGTAAAGCGGATGCGGTGTCCCTCAGCAAAGGTATGTGCGATATTTTGCAGGAAAATATCATACTTCTCCACCTGTCCCGGAACCAGCAGCTGCGGCTGCTCCAGCCCGTGCCGGTACTTCGCTCTGACAATGTAGTTGGAGAGCCGGATGGAATCTCCGTTCTCATGCACATCACTGAGTGTAACGACCCAATCCGTATCGGCCCCCGTGCTTGCAGCATAGATAACCGCAGACAGCTCTCCGGCAATAGTCAGCTTATCCGCTAACGGTTCGCTCGTGTACACGACAATATCGCTGCGCAGCTCATGCTTACGCATATTCTCCGGCTCCCGCTCCCCGCTGTCCGCAACAGGATCAGCCGGATTATAGATATAGGTGTCTGGAATGGAGTTCTCTTCCGGCTGGGATACTAGCCTGCCGTCGCCGAGCGACGAATTCGCCCGCCCGCGGCTTGCCAGGTAGAACGGGGTCACTACCGCTTCGGCAGGTGTCCAGTCCTCCGACGTTCTCCATTTATTTTCTCCTACCACGTAATAAGCAGCTCTGGGCTCCTCATCGATACCATTCGGGATCTCCTTCAGGAACCGGTCGAACCAGCGCAGCACGGATACATCGTAATCGTACACTACGGCGTCGTTGCCAAAACTGACCCCCATCAGGTCCCGGGCCCGGTTCGGTCCATGCTCCCAGGCGCCAAGACGGATTTTGCGGTTTGGCACATCATGCTCAGTCAGCATCCGCCACGTCTCCGATACACCGGGACTGTCCCCGTCGTACCAGCCGGAGATTACGTACATTGGAACCTTTACCTGCTCTCCGCGTTCGGTGAAGGTGCAGTTTTTCCAGAAGTCATCGTATTCCGGATGCTGGCTCCACAGCTCCCACGGTCCTGAGGTCCTGCTGATCATCTGCTGCGGAATGTCCCGGATGGGTCTGGCATCTACAGCTGCCTCCGGGTTCACCGTTACTCCGCCAAAAATATCAAAATCCGTCCGTGTACCCACCGATTGGGCCAGCGTCCAGGACAGCAGCGGCCAGGAGCAGAGCGTCCCCCCCTTGCGCGCAGTATCAACGAACGGTGAACCTACATTCACTTCGTCCACAACCGCTTTGAGGTTCGGATGCCCGCTCGTTGCCGCCGCTACCACGACATAGCCCAGATAAGATGCGCCCCACATCCCGACTTTACCGTCAGACCAGTCCTGGGCAATAATCCAGTCAATCGTGTCATAGCCGTCATCGCGCTCATGATAGAAAGGAATAAGCTCGCCTTCCGAATCCGCCCGGCCACGGACATCCTGGGATATTACAGCATAACCTTTGTTCGCCCAGCGCATAAAAATCTCTTTTTTCCCGTTCCGGTCATAACAGGTTCTTACCAGAATTGTCGGCAGCTTCGTTCCCGGCTTGATGCCTTCGGGCAGGAATACATCGGTAGCCAGCTTGATGCCGTCCCGCATCGGGATCAGGAAAGTTCCGAGATCATTGACACCATATTCAGGCTTGGACAGCAGCGGCTCATCATATTCGGTAAGCGGAGTCAGCTTCTCGTATCCTGCTTTGACGATCATCTCAATGCCATAACGGTTAGGCGTCAGAAAAGCAATCACTTCCCCGTCCAGCGTGACCACATCCAGCGCGGTATCCCCCCTTAATGCCCATACCTGAGAGGCCTGCAATTGCCCGGAGATCTCCGCCTCATAGCGGATATGCTTCTGATACACGTCGCCGCTATCCAGTACAACCTCTTCTCCCGCCCATTCTGCGGTTTCGTAAGACCTGAGCTGCCGGGCTATTTTAGCAAAAGGAAGTACATATTTCGCCCCTGGATCGAGCACGTTATCCTGCATTTGTGTGCGCCGGCGGACATCTACCTTGGCATGCATGATCCCTTGTTCCGTGAAATGGATCTTTCCGCTATAGATGCCCGAACAGTAGAAGTTAAAGCTTGTTGTATGTAAATATGTAGTCATCGGTGTAAAACCCCTATCCGCAAATTTGTTCGAACACCCGCAGCCAATTCCCGCCCATCATCTTCGCAATCTCATCATCCGTATAGCCGCGTGCGACCAATCCCCGGGTGAAATTGATGAAATAGCTGTACTTCTCTAGTCCGGCTACCGTTTCCGTAGAAGGTCCGTCCCCTTTGGCAAAACCCAGCTTCGGAGCTATGTGTTCTTTAAAATAAACAAGAGACCAGTCCAGATCGCTCATCGGCCAGTCTGTGCCAATTCCCACATGATCTACACCAACAAGCCGGATAACGTATTCCATATGATCCAGCACATGGTCAATTGTCGTATGATCAGGGTCCTCATGCACAAACCATGGCATAGCAAAGACTCCGATTACGCCGCCTGTATCCGCAATAGCGATGATTTCTTCGTCGCTTTTACAGCGCATATGGTGATAAATCGCTTCTGCGCCGGTGTGCGAGGCAATTACGGGTGTGCGGGAAACTTTACAGGCATCAAGTGTCGTTTGTTTACCGCAGTGTCCGGTATCGACGATGATACCCAGCTTGTTCATGCGCTCTACGAACCGGACACCGAAATTCGAAAGCCCGCCATTCGCCTGCTCCGCACAGCCGGAGCCGATCAGATTCTGCTTATTGTAGGTTAGTTGCAAAATACGCAGTCCAAAGTGATGCAGTACCTCCAGCAGCTCCAGATTGGTGCCCAGCGCATCCGTTTCCTGCGCCGTCACGATGCCCGCGACACGTCCTTCCCGCTTGGCCCTGCGGATATCCTCAGCGGTCAGTGCTTTTACCAGCCAGTCTGCGGAATCAAACTGCAGCTGCACCTCGCCCATGCTCGTAATCACGCTCTCCATATCATTCAGATGCAGCTCACGGTTGCCGGCGGTAATCCCTGACATGTACCATTCCTCTTTGTACTGGGGAATTTCCCCGCTTGCCGACAGCTTGGTAACCCATTTAGCCGGCATAGCACTGTAGATCATAGGCTCTTCCTTGTATGGCTCACTGAGTTCTTTGATCGCCTCAGAGACAGCAGCGGGGATCGCACGGGGAGACAGCGGGCCCTGGAACAGCAGGTCGATGTTAATGTTCTGCTCATGCAGACGCTGCGCGCGCTTCTCCTGTTCCTCCGATAAATTGAAATCATACATTCCTGGTTGCAAGCTCACTTGTTAAGCCCTCCTGTACGCCCGAAGCTCTGACAATTAAATAGAGCGGCGTTACTTCATTATTCATAATAGATTGCGGAATTACCAGACAACCTCAACACCCTTATGGAATATTACTGCCTGATTATAGATATAATCCGCTGCGGCCAAATCTTCAATGGCCAGGCCCAGCCCTTTGAACAGCGTAATCTCCGCAGGATCAGCCCTGCCCTCAATCCGGCCTTGAAGCAGTTCACCGAGCTCACCGATGATATGCCCCTCCCGGATGACTCCCTCACCCAGCGGAATGAGATAATCTCCCGCTTCATGGACTGCGGATTCCAGCCGGTCCACATAGAGCCTGGACATGGCCGCAAGCGCCGAATCCAGCTCACGGTCCTGCGGCCTGCATGCGCCTACCGCGTTAATATGTGCGCCTTTGTTCACCCATTCGCCCAGCAGCACCGGGACGGTGGAAGCGGTCACCGTACAGATGATGTCCGCGTCCTGAACCGCGTCACGGACCGTGGCTGCCGCGGTAACCTTCACATTCCATTTGGCGCTCATCTCTGCCGCAAATTGCTGCGCTTTGGACCCTGTTCTGCCCCACACCCGGACCTCCCGGATGTTTCGAACCAGCAGCATTGCTTCCAGGTGGCTCACCGCCTGTTCTCCCGTCCCCAGAATCGCCAATATACCAGCATCCTCCCTCGCCAGCAGCCTGGTTGCAACAGCGCTTACTGCTGCTGTACGGATAGCTGTAATTTTCCGCCCGTCCACGACCGCTTTCAGCACACCAGTTGCCGCATCAAACAAAGCGACCGCCCCTTGATGCGAAGGCAGGCCTGCATGGTGATTATGCGGGAACACACTGATAATCTTAGCTCCGGCTGCCGCTTCCTGACGCAGATGCCCTGGCATAAGCCCCAGCAGATTACCTTCGCCAAGCGGCAGCACCTGCCGGAGGCTCTGCACCGCTTCCCCTGCGGAGAGTGCGGCCAATACCTCCTGCATCACATTGATACAAGCTTTCATTGATAACAAATCCGCTACATCATCTCTGTTAATAACCAGCATTCCGCCTAGCCCCCAGTCCTGTTTTTTGCATCAACTTCTTTTATCATAGCGTCATCTATGCCTTTTGAGAAATACCGGAAGTAAAATAACTGCAAAGCTTATCTTTCTAAGCTATCATTTGCTATACTCTATATTAGTGGTTAAAAAGTTAAAAACTAAAACAAAGGGGATTTCCTATATGATCATTCAGCCTAAAACACGCGGCTTTATCTGCACCACCGCCCATCCCGAAGGCTGCGCCAAGCAGGTTCAGCAGCAGATTGACTATGTAAAAGCACACAAGAAGCTGAGCGGGCCTGTTAATGTTCTCGTGGTCGGCGCTTCTACCGGATACGGACTCGCTTCGCGGATTACAGCCGCTTTTGGTGCCGGTGCGAATACCATTGGCGTATTCTTCGACAAGCCTGCTGAGGGTGCACGGACGGCTTCCGCCGGCTGGTATAATTCCGCCGCTCTGGAACAAGCCGCTGCCGAGCAGGGGCTGAAATCCTTCAGCATCGTCGGCGATGCCTTCTCTGACAGCATCAAGACCAAGACGATTGAGCTAATCAAAAAAGAATTCGGCACGGTTGATCTGGTAGTTTACAGCGTGGCTTCCCCGCGCCGTACGCATCCGGTTACAGGCGAAACCTTCTCCTCCGTCATCAAGCCTGTCGGCAGCGCGTATACGAACAAAACGATGAACTTCCACTCCGGCGAAGTGTCTACTGTAACCATTGAACCGGCTACAGAGGATGAGGTCCGCCAGACGATTGCCGTCATGGGCGGAGAAGACTGGGGCATGTGGATTGACCAGCTTCAGGAAGCAGGAGCGCTTGCGGATGGAGCTACTACGGTGGCCTATTCCTATATCGGACCGGAAGTTACCCACCCTATTTACAAAGACGGAACGATCGGCCAAGCCAAAAATGATCTGGAGAAAACAGCTATCGCACTGAATGAGAAGCTGAATGCTACGGGCGGACGGGCTTTTGTATCGGTGAATAAAGCACTTGTCACCCAATCCAGCTCGGCGATTCCGGTAGTACCGCTTTATATCTCTGCCTTGTACCGGGTCATGAAGGAGAAGGATCTGCACGAAAATTGCATCCAGCAAATGTACCGTCTGTTCTCAGAGCATCTGTATAACGGAGGAGTGGCGGCAGCGGACGGAAGCCACCTGATCCGGATTGATGACTGGGAAATGCGTGAGGATGTGCAGACTGAGGTAATGAAACGCTGGAGCACTATTGAAACCGCCAATGTACCTGAGCTGGCCGATCTTGCCGGCTATCAGGATGACTTCTTCAACCTGTTCGGCTTCCGCACAGAAGGTGTAGATTACGAAGCTGACAGTGAGCCAGCAGTGGATATTCCGAATTTGGTTTAGCACGGGTTGATTACAGGTTTAATATACATCGTGAACAGCAAAGAAGCCGCTCCCGTCAGGGAGGCCACTGAAAAACTCGCCTTTCTTGGTAAAAGCAAGAATGCGTATCAAAAAGACGACATCCATTCTGTTTCATTCGATTGGATGTCGTCTTTTTCTCGCGTATTTCTTTAACTTTGGCTACTCCATGAGTTTCAATATTCGTTTTAAATTGACAGTGAATATCGCCATGGCTCCCTGAATTTCCATGCCAACCAAACCCGAGGAGAACGCAATGTCGTACCCGTGTCTGTGTTTGAGTTCACTATTCTTGGCTTCAATTTTATATCGTTCTTTAGCTTTGGCCTTAAATGCTTCACTTTCCTGAAACTCAGCTTGCTTTACATGCTCGGTGCTCTTTATGCTCACCGAGTACGTTTTGCTTTGGGCGCCTTCTTTGTAGCAGCCTTCCTTTAGCGGACATCGCTTGCATTTTTCAATATCAAAATGGTACGTGTTCGTTTGGTTTTTGCCCTGACCTTTTTTCCCTTGCCGTGCTCTACGTATCGCCATATGCCCGGCCTTACAGACATACAGACCCGCATCTTTGTTAAACTCAAACTCATCTTCCTTCTTGCGGTTTCCTTGGGTAATCATTGGATGTAATTTGGCCACAAGCTCAATTTCATGTTCGGTGCTGTACGCAATGTTATCTCTTTCGGAATAGGCGGTATCTCCAATTACCGTTTCCACGTTCATGCCTGCGGCCTTGCTTTTTTCAATGAGGGTCTGTAGCTCTTTCCCATCCGACTTTTCCCCTGTCGTAATCGTTGCTGCCGTAATGATTCGTTCTTCGCTCATCGCGATATGCGTTTTATACCCGAAAAAGGAGGAGTCCGCACTTTTGTGGCCCACTTTGGCGTCGGGATCAGTAGAGGTTTGCAGATGTTTTGCGTCGTCAATAATCGTTTCTTTCAACAGGTTTAACGCCTCACTGACTTTGGGCAGCCCTGTGAATCGTCCGTCTTGCTCAATCACTGCAATGAGCTGCTGGCAATATCCGATTTCATCCTCCAGCACATTTGTAACAGGTTTAGCCGGAAAGGCACTTTTCATGGATTCATCTAAGGTATAGATCGCTTGTCTTACCTTTTTAGAGCGTTCTCGCAGCACTTCTTGTGGGCTCTTTTGGGTATATCGGGCTTTGGTATGAGTGGCATCTACAATAATGGTTTTGCTGCGAATGATGCCTTTTTCAATGGCGATTTCTACCGTTTTACCAATGAGCAGATCGAGTAACTTCATATCTTTCAGTCGCAGCTTGCGAAATTTGGTCAGTAGACTGGGGTCAATGACCCCTTCCTCCGGAGCCATATGTAAGAAAAACTTGAACGACAAGTCGGTTTTGGAGCGTTCCACCAGATCGGCGTCGGATAAGTCATAAATGGATTTGAGCAGTAAATATTTAAACATTCGGACCGGGTCTACTGCAGTTCGACCGTTCTCATGGCAATACCTTTCGTTCAGTTCCTCATAAACAAAGCTAAAATCTACCAGCTCGTCCATGCGACGCAGCAAGTTATCTTTAGGAATAAGTATATTGTAAAGCTCGATATACGGGCTCAAGATAAAACTCTGCTGCTCAGGAAGCATGAAGACCACCAGCCTTTGATTTGATCCTTTAATTATACCGAAAAAAAGAGACATTCTCCTCGGAAAAATGGGGAGAATGTCTCTTAGAGATCTTATTGGACTTTTTCAGTGGCCTCCCGTCAGGGGGCGGCTTCTTTGCTGTCGTAAACTGCATGAGTCGCAGCCCGGGCGCCCCCGCTCAAAACCGCAACATAGCTAATAATTTGCACAACAAATCAATACAGCGCCAGGACTATAATGAACATAATAACAATGAAGCGATACTATGGAGGTTATTATGAACTGGAAAACAGCAATTGAACACACGCTCGTAACCACCCGCCTCAACATCAAACGCTTTGGAGGCTCTTTTCCGATTGTAAGCCTGGGAGACGGCAAATATCATTTGACTGACCATACCAGCTGGACAGAAGGATTCTGGTCCGGAATTTTGTGGCTGAGCTATGAATACAGCAAAGACCCGGAGATTCACGCCGCAGCTATCCGAACGGTTGATTCTTTTAAGAAACGCCTGGAAGCGGAGCAGTCGCTCGATCATCATGACATCGGTTTTCTCTACTCGCTCTCTGCCAAGGCCCGCTGGATTGTAGATAAGGATGAAGAGTCCCGTCTGCTGGGGCTACAGGCAGCCGATATTCTGATGAAGCGCTGGCGCTCTGTTCCGCAGCTGTTTCAGGCCTGGGGACCGGAAGGCGATGTGAACGACGGGGGCCGGATTATTATTGACTGCCTGATGAATCTTCCACTGCTCTATTGGGCAACGGAACAGACCGGCGACCGCAGGTATGCCGACTGTGCCAGCATTCAGGCTGAGAAAAGCCGCCGGTTCCTGGTGAGGGGAGATGATTCCTCCTACCACACCTTTTATTTTGACCAGCTGACGGGAAATGCCATTCGCGGAGGAACCGGACAAGGCTTTCAGGACGGCTCCACCTGGACACGGGGGCAGGCCTGGGGTGTTTACGGCTTTGCCTTAGCTTATCGTTATCTTAAAGAACCGCGTTTTCTAGAAACCTCCAAAAGACTAGCCCGCTATTTTCTGGAGCAGCTGTCCGGTGATGGTATTGCGTATTGGGATTTCGATGTTCCGCAGGAGCCCCCCACTCCCCGCGACAGTTCGGCTTCGGCCATCTTTGTATGCGGCATCCTTGAGCTGCTGGAGCACTTGCCCGAGGGTGATCAGGACCGGGATGTACTTGCTGAAGCGGTGGGCAAGTCTATGGATTCCCTGCTGGAGCTCTATTTTACTGCAGGCAGTCCAGCAGAGGAAGGTTTTCTCCGGCATGGCTCCTATTCTGTCAGAGGGAACTCTTCGCCTGATGATTTCATGATCTGGGGGGACTATTTCTTCCTGGAAGCGCTGCTGCGTCTGCAGCAAGGCGTTCCGGGATATTGGTATGAACGCTAAACGGATGTGCATCAGTTATCCCCTTGTCTTCCGATGGCCGATAGGAAAAGAATGATCTATACTGGAATTAATAAAGGTTAATAAGGGAGCGTTTCATGAACAGGAACGATCATTCACCCCAAAGGCTTGAACCTGGATTACTAATGTTCAATTATAAATATGAAAATGAGGACGCCCACTGGTTTCACGCTCACAGGGGGATTGAGCTGCTGTATATTTACAAGGGCCGCGGCGAAATTATGGCAGAGAATCAGACCTACCCCATCCGGGATCATACGCTGGTCTGGTTTCAGCCCTATCAGCTGCACCGTGTGATGGTTCCTCCGGCACAAGGCTGTTCTTATATCCGGACCAATCTGACCTTTGACCCCAGTTTTGTGGAGCATTATCTTTCCGCTTTTCCTTTCCTGGAGAAATTTTTCCGCAGGATGTGGAAAGGCAGCCTGCGGAAGCCGGTTTTCTATGAGATGCAGGACACCATGATTCCGGATGTGCTGGAGGAAATAGATCATTCCATCACTAACCCTGCCGCGGACAAAGAAGAAACGATCGGGTTTCTGATGCTTCAGCTGATCCGGCTGCTTCAAAAACAAATGTCTGATGTCATGGGCGAAGTCAACCCGCTGCATTCGCGTGGAGGATCACATGTAGAGCGGATCACCGAATGGCTGGATGAACATTACCAAGAGCCCTTCAGCCTCGAAGCACTGGCTAATACGATGCATCTGTCACCGTATCATATTTCGCATGTATTCAAGCAATTTTCCGGCATCACGCTGTCCGAATATTTGATGCAGCGGCGTGTAAGTGAAGCGTGTATCCTGCTTGCCAATACCGCTAAATCCGTTCAGGAGATCGCGATGGAGGTGGGCAGTTTTTCCCCGTCCTATTTCAGTCAGATGTTCAAAAAAAATAAAGGGATTTCACCGGAGAAATACAGAAAGAGCATCCGCTGAAATCAATCTAATGAATAAAACACAAAAAACCGCCCTTTTATAAAATGGAAGTGATAAGCAGCCATTTTACGAAAGGGCGGTTTGCTGTTTAAAACCTTGTCTATAAAATGACCTCAACCTTGACGGATGAGCGTCCGGGAAATGCGGGCAGAATGTTGCCCTCTACCGCTTCACCGTCGACCGTGATTTGCCGGACACCTTTGCAGACCCTGCTGGCATTCGTAACGGTGATGTCATAGACACAGCCCCGGAATCGCCGTTTTACCGTAAACCCTTCCCATCCGGCAGGAATACAAGGGTCGATGGACAGGCCTTCGAGCACCGGCTTCACCCCCAGGATATATTGGGTAGCAGCAACATACATCCAGGCAGCCGTACCGGTTAACCAGGAGACATTGGCGAGACCGAATTTGTCAGACTCCGGCCCAAACAGGTTGGAGGCATAGACGTAAGGCTCGGCTTTGTAGCGCCATAAGCCTGCCTTATCCATGGCCACGTTCGGCAGCAGCTGGCGGTAATATTTGTAGGCCAGGTCCCCCCGGCCAAGCATGCATTCCGCAATAATGGCCCAGGTATTGGCGTGGCAGAATACCGCCCCGTTCTCCCCCGTCCCCTTGTTGTAATTGGTCAAAGGGTCAGCGGGATCGGGAAAGCTGGTGATGGACGGATGGATTTTTTTGATGCCGAGCTCCGTGTCCAGCATTTCATACACGCTGTCCATGGCCTGCAGCCCCTTCTCAGGGTCCGCCATGCCTGACATCGTCGCCCAGGTCTGGGCGTTGAGCCAGATTTTGGCCTCGTCATGTTCGTCACTGCCGAGAAAACGTCCGTCGTCCATGATGGCCCGCCGGAACCAGCGTCCATCCCAGCCAATGCTGTTGACGAGTTTACGCTGACTCTCATACATAGCTTCATACCGGGCGGTATCCTCCGGATGGCCGCCAGCTGCGGCAAGATCAACCATCCGCAGCAGCACCGTTCCAAGCTGCATCGATGTCCAGATACTTTCGCCCCGCCCTTCCCGGCATACACGGAACAGCTGGTCGTTCCAGTCCGAGCGCAGCATCAGCGGGAATCCGCGGGACCCAAGCTGCGACGCGGTGAAATCAACCGCAGCCTTCAAATGCTCATACACTGTTCCCTCGCCGCCGTCATAATAAGGTATCTTAGTGTTCAGAAAAGCGGCATCTCCGGTTTCCGCAAGCAGATCCCATGCCGCCAGCGCAGTCCACAAATGGTCGTCGGAGTGGATGCTCGTTACCGGGTCCCAGCCTTCGTTCGGGAAGAAGTAATGGTTCACATGCCCGTCCTTGTACTGCTGTCCGAGCAAAAGCCGCAGCTTGTCAAAGGCGAGCTCCGTGTCGAAGGGCACGACTGCCAAAATATCCTGTGCAGTATCCCGGTAGCCGACACCACGGAACGTGCCGGTGGCGTAAAAAGAAATGTTACGCGAGAACAGAAAGTTGCGGTGCGCCTGGTACGGATTCCAGATGTTGATCATCCGCTCGGCATCCTTGTCCGGCAGCCGGCTCTCCCATGCGCCAAGGTAGCTTGACCAGTTCTCCTTAAGCGCCTGGAAAGAGGATTCTACGAACCCGGCTTCCCGGGAGCGGGCAATTGCCCGCGCAACCTCTTCCTCATCTGCTGCAGTCCCAAGAAATACATTGATCATGCGGCTCTCCCCCGGCTGGAGCGTAAGGTTGAACTGCAGCGCCCCGCACGGGTCGCCGCCCATCAGCGTCGATCCGGTGCAGCCGCCGTTCTCAATCGCTGACGGATTGGATTCACTGCGGTAGCTGCCGATAAATTCCTCGCGGTCACCGTCATAGCCGGCTAGAGGCGTATCCGATGCCAGATAGACAAGCGGCGTCTCCTCCGGCTTCGGCTGATTTTCGACCCCGTACCGGTACACCAGTCCCTCCGCTTCATGATATTGCACTGAAACCTGATGTTTGTTGTAGCACTGCCACTGCAGCTCACGCATAAATTCCATCATGCCAAACTCAGCGTATGCGTAGACCTTCAGCTCCTGCGGTGCACTGCCCTGATTGGTCAGGGTCAGATTCCAGATCAGCGAATTCTCATAGGGCCCGACAAAATACACTGTTTGCGCCGCTATACCGCCCTGACTTGCCTCAAAACGCGTATACCCCATGCCATGGGCACTCTTCCACACCTCCGGTTTCTCTAAAGCGGGTTCGCTGGTCGGGCACCAGTAACGGCCTGTTTCTGCGTTCTGTACATAGATATACGGGCCTGAACGGTCCATCGGCAGGTGGAAGAACCGGTAGCGTGTAATCCGCCAGATCTGGGGCGACTTGTAAAAAGCTACACCTCCGCCCGCATGCGACATCATGGTGTGAAAGGTACCGTTCGACAGGTAGTTCATCCATGGCGTCGGCAACTCATGCCGTTTAAATTCCACCTCCTTCTCTTCGTCCCTGAAGGTGTAGTAATCTTTCGGATCCGTATATTTGAAAAGCTCGGCTTTCACTTTGCTTCAGCTCCTTTGTGATGGTAATAGCTTATTTCGGCTCGACTTCATCCAGGGTAAGACGGTATTCCAGGCCTTTCATATAGGTGCCGTCTTCGTTCAGAAAAGTCAGGCCGAACGTCAGGTCTCCGCCCGTTCCGTGCACGATCGCAATCAGCCGGTTAAGACCGGTCTGCAGGGTAAGCTCACGCTCCGGTTCTACCACCAGGGCACCGTTCAGATAAATCTCATAAGGTGCGGATGTGTTGATGCGCAGCCGTCCCCGGTGAAGCTGCCCGGCAGCCCCCTCTTTATCCGGAGTCTGCACGAAGCAGCTCAGAAACCAGGGAACAGATCCCGCATCCGCGATGCGCAGTGTACCCTCACCGGAACGCCGCTCTTTCTTCTGCATCCAGCCGTAAAGGCCTTCCCCCAGATTATTCAGAGAAAACTCCGGATCGGTGTAATAAGCCTTCATCTCACCATAATCGACATGGGGCGGACAAGGCAGCGCCATCATCGTTTCCACGGCCCACTCCCCGTCCCCCTTCACGCTGTCCAATAGACCGTCATCAAAGGACACACCCAGATTGGCCAGCAAACGGGTATACAGGCGGAGCGCCTTCTCACTCTCCGGGTCTGTTAACAGCTGGGAGCAGAGTACAGAACCTGCACCAGCCTTAGCTTCCGCCAGGAAGGTTCCAGCGGGCCGGGCGTTTCTGCGGTTCAACTCCACCAGTGCCAGACGGCTGTATTCGGACGTGTAGCCATGCACGAAATAGTCCTTCCAGGCCGTGCCTTCGACGCTCGTACAGAGCACACCGGCGCCTTGAATCTCCAGGCTGTCGGCTGCCAGCACGCGGTTCTTGACCTCCCGCGGCGACAGAAACACCTTGTCGAACCCGAACAGGTCGACAGGGCTGAATCCCTGCACGGCGGCGTAGGCATAGTCCGCCGCCAAGTGATACGTCTCGTGCGGTACCACGCGCACGGGACGGTCCAGCAGGCGGGCAAGCGCCGCCTGCTGGTGTTCCTCCGCCGGCAGGAGCAGCACCTGCCCGCCGGCTTCGGCATGACGCCGGAGCGCCCTAGCGGCTCCCGGCGTCTCCAGCATGCAGGCTTCGGCCACGATCAGGCCGAAGTCCTGCAGCCCGGCGCGCGCGGCAATGCCCGGCGCGCCGATCCAATCCGGCGCTGCGGGATCCAGCGCCGTGTACCGCAGCCGCAGCTTCGCAAGGAAGGCTGCGGCCTGCCCGCCGCGGCGCACCAGCGCTGCCGCGGGCAGGGCCTTAGCCCCGGCTGGCTCCGCGCCGCCGGCGTAGGCCAGCAGGTTCCGCAGCAGCAGGCAGGCCTGCGGAACCTGCTCCAGACTGGCCATCAGCTCCAGCTGGTTGGCCAGGAACATGCCCTCGCCGCTGCGGTACTCCAGCAGCGGAGACCACAGATCGCCGCCGTCTCCGAAATCGCCGGAGCTGCACTCCAGCAGCAGGTTGAAATTACCTGCCGCCGGCTTCTCGAAGGCAGCATGGATGATCGGCTCCGGCCCCTCTTCATGCAGCTTCTCCTGCCAGAACATCAGGTCCCTGTCGCCAAGCCCCTCCAGTACCGGATGCCGGTAGCTCCCGGCATGGGCGCGGAGGAAGGGCCGCCGTGAGAGCGTCAGCTTGCCCAGCGACAGCTGGTTCTGCTCCAGCAGCAGCAGCCGGCCGCCCCGCAAGGCAAAAGCCTTCAGCAACGCCTCGAGTGTGCCGTCACCATCCTCCGCGCGGCTGCCGACAATGAGCAGATAATCGGCCGCCAGCTCAGCCAGCCGGGAACGGTCTATCCTTTCACAGCCTGGAACAAGCCGGCGGATCAGTACGAAATCGCGGTCCGCTCCCCAATAGGCCGACCGCCGTTGTACGTTCACTGGCCGGTTCAGCAGACTTGCCGGCATAAGCCTGTAGTCCAGGCGCAGCTCATGCACCTGCCGCCCGCTGTGGAATAACTGCGCTGTCAGCACCGCCTGCCCGCTTTCAGCCGCGGAGGCCGGCATCCATTCCAGTTGAATAATCTTATGCCCGGCAGGGGGTTGAACGAAGTCGAAGCTCTGCTCATGCACGGTCTTCCCGCCCTGCCGGATAACGAATTCCGCCCTGACTTGCTGTGCAGACAGCGTGTCATTGTATACGTCGAAGCTGCGGGTAACCGGCTTATCGTCATAGAAGCAGCTATTATATTCGGCAGCGATGATCGTTGCCGGCTTGAACGCCTCTGCCATAATCGCAAAGGCCGGATTAGGGGAGTACAGCGGATACTCCTCCGGCAGCATTCCGTTGTTGATCGACAGCGAATAGGCCGGAATGACCCCCGGCTTCACTCCGGCAGTATCCGTGCCGGAAGGCGGCAGGACAATGTCCCGCTCCGGCATCGCCTGCATGAAATAATGGGCGAAATTGAAGGTGGAGATGCCGGACACTCCCTGCCGTCTGGCGTACTCCACAAACAGCCGCTCCTTCAGCGCCAGCCCCGCCGTGCTTTCATCTGTACCACGGTAAGCCTGCAGGCCGTTGTACATGCTGCTGTTCTGCGGACAAATATACCACCAGCCGCCATGTTCCCCGAAAGTCAGCGGAACTGTCCGGTCCCACTGGCTAATCGTGCCGTCGATGTTGTAATGGCGGCTTTCCACTTCGGTATGTTCTTTTGGCAGCAGACGGTTGTCCCCTTCGGCGATAATCGCGCGGGTAGGATCAAGACTGCGGATCTCGGCCATCAGGCCGGGCATATGCCCCTTGAAGCCGTCCCGCCCGTCCACCCAGCGCATTTCGTTCTGCAGGCTCCAGAGAATGACAGACGGATGGTTTTTGTCGCGCTGCACCAGCCTCCGGACATGCTGCCGGCAGTTCTCCACATAAGCGGGATGGTCGGCCAGCATCGATTTGCCGGAGCCGTAAATCGCCGTTTCATCGATTAGGAGCATGCCCTCTTCATCAGCGATGCGCAGATAATCGGCAGGGTAGGGCTCGGCATGCAGCCGGATACTGTTGATACCAACCGCGCGGCAGATGCGGTACCAGTTGCGGATGTAGGCTTCGGTCATCTGCAGTCCGCCCTGAAAATGCCAGGAGTCACCGCGCAGATTGACCGGGATGCTGTTCAATATAAACTGTGGGCCATCGCACCAGAATTCGCGGAAACCAAAAACTACAGCATGCCTGTCGATAACCTCCCCGTCTTCGAGCAGCTCCAGCACCGCATTGTACAGAAACGGCTCCTCCGGGCTCCACAGCCTGGCGTTGCTCCAGTCCAGCTGGAATGAAGCACTGTATACTTCCCCGCCCCGTTCGTTTTCACAACGTCTAAGACTCTCCGCTGCGAGGGCATCCACATGTTCGGCCGCGCACTCCGCAGACAACACCGGACTGGATTCAGCTTCTAATCTATAATGTTCCGCTCTATACTGTTCCGCCCCTGGCCCTTCCGCAGACTGCTCTAGCACACCTTTTTCCCATATGCTCAGCTTTACCGTAAGCGGGCCGCGGGCCGCTGCTGTGTCTGTCCCGGCAGCAAGCGCCTGCACCCCGATCCGCCCTTCCCTGACGGAAGTCCGGATCGTTACGTCCTCCAGCGCCATTAAGGGGTAACCCTCCAGATACACGTCCTGCCAGATCCCCCGGCTGATTCTTCCATACCAGGAGCCCATAAGCCCGGTGATTTTGGACATGCCGCCGGGAAGCGTCACGGTATCAAATCCGCCGCACACCACATGCAGCTGATGCTCCTGGCCCTGCTTTACTATGGAAGTAATGTCGAGCCTCAGCGGTAAATACCCGTCTTCCCAGACACCAACCTCCTGCCGGTCCACATAAATGACAGCCTTCTGCATAATACCGTCCAGCCGCAGTACGATCTGCTGCCCGGCCATACGCTCCGGGACGCGGAAGCTCCTGTGCAGTACACCCGCTTCCGCGGCATCCCATGCCTCCGGATAACCGTGAAGGTCAAACGGAGCATACGCATACTTCGGAATTTTGCCGAAGCTTTTGCCGTCCGGCTCCGGATAGGTCCTCCTCCAGCTGGAGGGCACCTGTACCTTGCGGGCTTCATACATTATTTTTTCGGGAAGCCTGCGGCATTGCGGCTGATCGTAGAGGGGCATGAAATCCCATTCCCCGTTTAGACATAGCAGATTACGCATCTCTTATTCCCAGCTTTCCGGCGAAGGAGCATACCTCGAGCACCAGCGTAAGCTTGCGCCACAGCTCCTGGCCCTCAGGTGCTCCCTCCCATTTGATAAAATGCGGCTCCATCACTTCCGCCCAGTTATCCGGACGCAGCGATGTCTTCAGTTTTCCTTCATAGGGGGCAGGCTCCCGGGTATCCGGCTGCTCCGCATAAAAAAACAGCACATTCTCATGCAGCCCGATGATTCCGTATTTATCGCCGTCCCCAGGCCGTTCCTCCTGGTATTGATAGTGGTAGTAAACGTAGCTGGCAGCCTCTTCAGGCTTCAGCAGCGCAAGCCGTCCGTAAGGCTTGCCTTCAGGACTGCGGCGTTCCCAGTGCTGCGCTGAAACCGGATGCTGGTAATGAAAAATATCCGTCAGCGGCGCCCAGCGGCGTCCCCTTTCCCCTCCGGGCCAAACGGCAAGCTGCTCCGAGGCTCCCGGCAGCAAAGCTTCCGGGGGAACCGGCGCCCCCGCACATTCATAATAAAGAAACAGCTGGCTGCTGCAGGCAAACAGGCTCAAATGGTCTACATGCAGCCGGTCCATGGCTTCGGTAAGCGGAAGTGAGATTTCCCGGCTGCGGAAAAAATCAGCCGCTTCCCTGCCTTCCGGCCCCTCCGCTCTGTATAAACAGCGCTTCATGCTGCACCTCCCTATCGTTTGGTTCACTCTCATGTTACCGTATACAAACTGCCCCCGCCTTGACGATGGCGACCTTGTTTAGCATGATAACGACATGCGCTTACTACTCGTTTCCAGCCTAGTTCCCTGCTTCTTTCAGGACATTCCCCACCCTCCGGTAAGCGCAAAAGCGCCCTCCCCGCAGGAAGAGCGCTCACGAAGATTTAAGGTAAAACCGAGAAGGTGATGTCATCGAACAGCATGTAGGCGAAGCCGCTGGTGTAGAAGCCGACTTTACCAGACGGCCGATGGCCCGGATCACTGCCGGACAGTCTTGGTGAACCGTCCACAAATACAGAGATATCGCCGTCCTTGGCCGTTACCTTCACCGCATACTCCGTGTCCGGCTGCAGGTCATGTCCCGGGAGGACAGTCTCGGTAAGCTTCTGCCAGGCTGTGTTATACAGAATCCAGGCTGAAGTTCCATCGGCCCGGGTGCGGTAACCGATCCGGGTAGAGCCGGTGCTGTCCTGGCGGTCGAAGATGTACAGGATGCCGTTATCAGGCATCACAGACGGTGTCTTTAGCACGAAATCCAGCTGATAGGACGTAAAGCTGCGGTCGAGTAAAGCAGTCGCCCCGTTCAGAAGCTTATAGCGGCGGTTCCCGTCCGGATCAGCCGCAATGCTGCGGTTCGGATCTACCGGCCAGCCGTTCCCCCCGTTCTCAAAGTCTGTCTCATGCATAATATTGGAGACCGTTATTGCAATATCGGCTTTAATTAACGGATTTACCGTTGACACGGCCGTGATGATTGTCTGCCCTTCATAAACTGCCTCAACCACTCCCGTACTGTCCACCGTAGCCACCGCCGGGTTGGCCGACTGCCAGGTAACGCCCGTCTCCGGTGTATCCGACGGATCAAAGGCCAGCTGCAATTGCCGCTGTTCCCCGGCGGCGAGACGCACGCTGCTCTCTGCCGGGATGATCCCGGCAAGCTCGGTAGTCAGTGCCTTGAACTGAATGTCATCGAACAGCATATGGCTGACATTGCTGACGTAGAAGCCTACTTTACCTTCCGCATTGTGTCCCGGATCATTGCCCTTCAGGCGAAACGCTCCGTCCAGATAGATGCTGATATCACCGCCCTTAACGAGCATTTTGACCGCATATTCCGTATTCGGCTGCAGGTCGTGATGAGGGAGCTTCACTTCCTTCAGTACGGTCCACGCTGAGTTGTAGAGCAGCCAGGCCGAGGTCCCGTCTGCCCGCGTCTTGTAGCCAATCCGGCTGGAGCCGCTGCTGGCCTGGCGGTCAAAAATATACAGGGTCACATTGTCCCCCATCGTCTCTGGGGTCTTCAGCCTGAAGCTCAGCTCATATTCAGAGAAGCTTTTAGGACTAAGCGCCGAGGCTCCATTCAGCACCTTATACCAGCGGTTGCCGTCAAGCTTCACAATGCTGCGGTTCCCGTCCTGGACCCAGCCGTTGGCGCCGGACTCGAAATCGGTGAAATCCATCACGCCGTCGCCCGCTTCTACCGTGACATTAACCGAAGCTGTCAGCAGCGGATTTTCCGCCGATGCCACGGTGATCACCGTGTTGCCGACCGCTTGGCCGGTGACTACGCCTGCGCCATCCACAACCGCGATGCCGGGATCGGCTGAGGTGAAGGTCAGCGCGGGATTATCCGCATTCCACGGAAGGACTGCCGTCTGCAGCTTTACACTTTTCCAGCGGTCCACGGTAATTTCGCTGTCATAAGCGACCACCCCCTGGATAGGATGGCTTATAGGTCCTGCCGTCGTACCTGCTTTACCGGTTAGGCCGATTTCTGCGAATGGAATGTCAGGGAACCCGGGTATGGCAGCGAATACTTCCGCATCCGGCCGGAGCGACAGGTCGCCACCCGCCAGATTGGTGAAGCCGGGATCCTCCGTGGTCACCCAGTTATCTGCATACTGAACCAGCCCGAATTTGTCGTATGCCCCATATACATTGGTCGTTACACTGCGCGGAAGCGACGGATTATAGACGACATTCCCCTGAAACGTATTGGTGTCAGGATAATAACGGTTCTCCGTGAAGAAATTCGCCAGCTCCGGGTATTTGGTCATATAAGGCGTTCCTGTAAAATTGTTATTTGCCGCAAACAGCGCCTGCCACTTCGGCATGTAATTCAGCGGCACCTGATCATCCGGCTCGTCGCCGAGAAACATATCAGCGTAGTCATAGGGGACCTTACTGTCGATAAAAATATTGTTACGGGTCAGAATATGCGCCCCGCCGTTGTTTTTAATGGCCGAATTGCCCATTTTGTAAAAGATATTTTCGTCTATGGTAAGTCCCATGGTGAAATTATCGGGATATACCCCTTCCACCCCGGCTTTGGTTTCACCGATATTGTGAAAGTAGTTACGCCTGATGACCGTGCCCCGTTCCTGTGGCTGCTCACCCGCATTCATGTAGATGGCACCAAGGTCGGAGAAGGTTGTACATACATCGTAGATTTCGTTATACTCCACAACATGGTCGTTGCCGAAGATCAGCACACCGGGATGGGGCGCATCATGCAGCTCATTATGTGACATCCGGTTGCCGACACCTGACAGCAGAACACCGGGGTTATAGGCTTTGTGATAGTAGGCAAAATCATGGATATGCGAATTTTCCACGGCATTATTCCCCGGCTGCAGCGTCGTTTTGTTGCCCCCCGCCAGCGTGACGGCCGTACCGCCGATATGATGAATGTGGGTGCTGATGATGGCGTGGTCCGTACCCGGTGCTCCGTCGAAAATATTGTAATAAAACCGGCTCTGCGTATTGACCAGCACACCGCTGTTAGTGAAATTACGGATTTCGCTGTTCAGGATCCGCATGTGACTTCCGCCCATGAACACGGCTGCCGAATCGCGGCCGTTCTCCAGCACCAGCTCAGAGAAATCGATGTATGATGCATCCAGCGCGTTGATCATCGGCGTCTTCAGCATCGTCACTTCAATATCCGGGTCCGCTGCTGCAAACTCGGCGTTCGGCAGGAAATACAGCTTGCCGGCCTGGCGGTCGATGTAATATTCACCGGGCATATCAATTTCCTCGAGCAGATTTTGCGCAAAATGAAAATCCGGATACCAGTTTTTGAAGAGGCCGCTCATTTCCCCGTAACGGAGCGTGATGCTTTTGGCGGCTGTATCGATAGAGGCAATTTTGTTGTACGACCATTCCCAGCTGTAGCCAAAAATGCCGTCCAGCCAGATGTCGTCAGCCTGTGTCCAGTACTGCGGCCGGTCATACGTATACGTGAAGGTGCCTCCGCGCGTATGCACTTCCCCGTTCGGATCCTTCCGCGTCGGGCCCGGATCAAGAATTTCATCCATCTGCACCGTGCTTTCGTTGGGCCAGCGGGCCAGTGTCATGCCCTGCCCGGCCACATACAATTCCATCGGCGGGACCTGGCTCAGATCATTGGCCAGATAATATCCATGGCGGCTAAGCTGGCCGTAATCGGTGATTCCGAGCGCTGCCAGATCGGCCGTCAGTACTTTCGTTCTCGCCTCTGTACTGATGATACGGCTGAGTACAGCCGGGTCAGTAACCGGAACGAACGCAGACTTGGCAAGCTGCTCCGCACCTGACAACGTCACGGACTCCCCCGGATAAGCAGTGTAAGTGATCGGCTTGCCCGCTTCCCCTGAATCCTGCTGCCGCAATTCGAAGCTGGCCGTCCGTTCATACCTTCCTTCGCGTAAATATACAGTGACGCCGCCATTCGGCAATCCTTTCTTTGCCTTCAAAGAACGGATGGTATCACGTGCCTTCTCAAGCGTCAGAAACGGGGCATCTTTTGTCCCGTTATTGGAATCGCTTCCATTTGTAGCTACATAAAAAGCCTTCCCGGATGTCTTCTCCTCAGCAGATGCAGAAGATGCAAAGGGGGGACAGGGAGTCATCATGAACAACAGACCGGCCATAAGCGCTGCAAGCAACCTTTTTCTCACCAAAGCTCCTCTTCCTTTCCATGTGGGAATGTTGACGGCCACGCCTGTATTTTTCCTAAGCGCAGCCGCCTTTGAGCAGCAGGTTCTTCCGAGTTCCTCCAGCGGTACAGGTGTATCTCTATATAGTTTGAACTTGTGATTTTACCATTTTGGATTGGCCGTGACTCCAGAGAATATTTGGACTTCCGGCCGCTGCCCGCCTGCAGATTTCTTGATTTATACCGTTTCCACGGTTGAAATCCGCAGACAGCCTATGCTTCCGATGCTAGCTTTCCTTCGGAAAGCTTTCAGGCGGACGCTAACACTCCTACAGTTCCAAAATTCCCCTCCATCACTTTTCCTAATTTACTATTTTCAAGTTCAATCTATATAGCAGCTTACTTCTTCAAGCCTTTATCCTTAAGGAATTGTTCGAATTGTTTGGTCACTTCCGCTACGTATTTCTCTTCGCCCGCTTCCTTCAGCTTGCCGTACAGTACAGGCCAGGTTTCTTCAAAATCCAGTGTTCCGGTAACAAGTCCGCGCTTGTATTCACCCCACACGGCATTCAGGTTGGCGATCTCTGTATTCACCGGCTCAGAATTGAACTTGAAGGCACCGACAGGGTTGACCTCGGAATCGGAATTGATCTTTTTGGTTTCCTCCCAGACGTTCTCCGGCTGGCCTTCCTTCAGATAAGAATTAAATACACTGCCAAACACCCAGTCCATATTCGGCAGATACCGGGAATCCGGCAGCGCCTTGATGTAATCTCCTGTCGTCTTCTCGTAGTGAACACCGGCAATACCATTGCAGAGCAGATTGTACAGCTCCTTGTCGGTATTCACCAGATTCAGCAGCATCATGGCCCGTTCCGGATTAGGGGCGGTGCGGCTGATCGACTGGTTGGTCGTCGCCGAGTAGCCGTTGGAGAACCAGTCGCTGAGCGGAACCGTGATGACCTCATTGCCGCCGTTTTTCGCCTTAACTTCGGCTTCTACCCCTGGCTTCAGCGTAACGTTGAAATCTACGGCAATCTGTCCTTTAGTCAAATAATCGTTCATCTTTTCAGTAGCAGCGTCTTTGTAAATGTAACCTTCTTTATACCATTTGCTGGCCAGCCGGAAATTGTCCAGCTCTTCTTCCGGATAGCGGTACAGCGTATAATTCGGATCATCTGTTTTGATGTAGAAATGGTCATCCAGTCCCGGAACTACCCAGTACTTGTCGTCATGCGACTGAGGATTGATAAAAGAAGTACCGAATACGCCAAACGGAATAATATCCGGTTCATTCTGCTTAATCTGGGCCAGGAAAGGTTCAATATCGGCAATCTTTTTGATGGAAGCGGTATCAAGTTTGTACTTGTCAGCAAACCGCTTCTGAATAATGAATCCGTAACGGGAGCCGTTGATCTGCTGGTTCGGGATACCGTAAATCTCCCCGTCAACCGAAAGACCGTCCCACATCACCTGCGGCACATCTGCTTTCAGCTCCGGCGCGTATTCATCCAGGAGAGCATCCATCGGCTGAATAGCTCCTTTGCGTACCAGCTCCTCCGGCTTGAGCATGTAACCAGTCCAGAGAATGTCGAACTTCTCGCCCGCTGCAAGCACAGTGTTCATCTTCTGCACATAGTCCCCGATGGCGACAGGCATCAGCTTGACGGTGGCGTTGATCTTTTCCTTCACAATCTTGTTAACTTCCTCTTGGACCTTCGCCTGGTCGGCCTGAAGCTGCGACAGCGGATAATACCAGGTCAGTTCAACCGGCTTCAGCTCCCCGGCATTTCCCGAATCCGGTGCTGCGCTTTGCACACCTTCTGTACCGCTGCCTTCCGTACTGCTTGCCCCGTTACCGTTAGCATTGCCGTTATTGTTGCCGCCGCAGCCGGACAGAACCGACGCCGCGAGCAATACAAACGCCAAAACCCCAAACAGTCTTTTTTTCATTTGAGTGACCTCCTGTACTTTGTACATGATTGTATGTTAACCCTTTAGGGAGCCAACCGTAAGCCCTTTGACAAAAAACCGTTGAAAGAACGGGAAGATAACCACCATCGGTCCGCCCGCCAGCACGGCAATGGCCATCCGCGCCGAACTATTGGGGAAACTAGCCAGATCAATACCGAGCTGTCCTGTAAACTCCGAATTCGTGGTGAGAAACTCGATACTGTTGAGTGTCCGCACCAGCAGCAGCTGCAGCGGTACTTTATTAGGATCATCGATGTAGAGCATCGCGTTGAACCATTCGTTCCAATACGTAAATGAAATCAGGAGACCCAGAGTAGCAAGCGCCGGTGTGGATAAGGGCAGGATAATCCGGAAGAAAATACGGAACTCCCGCGCCCCGTCGATTTTGGCTGATTCAATGATCTCATGCGGGATTTTGGACATGAACCCCTTCATGACCATGATGTTGAACGGTGACAGCAGGATCGGCAGAATAAGCGCCCACAGGCTGTCTTTCAGATGCAGGTATTGCGTAATGAGGATATAGGAGGGAACGAGCCCCCCGCTGAACAGCATGGTGAAAAAAACATAAAATGTCGTCACCCGGTTATACCGGTAGTCCTGTCTTGAAATGACGTATGCGGTCATCGCAGTCAGCAGCAGGCCGGTCAGCGATCCAATCACAGTCACCGTAAGGGTCACCCCGTAGGCCCTCAGCAGAATATCAGGAGCATCAAGCAAGTAGCGGTAGGCATCCAGACTGAACGACGTAGGAATGAACTGATAGCCGTTTTGGGTCAGCGCCTTTTCATCCGTCAGCGAGACTGCTATGACAAGCAGAAACGGGAGGATAACGATAAGGGAGAGCACCGTAAACAGCAGGTTAATAAACAGCTTGGAGAATTCGAATTTTCGGGCCACTGCCATGGCACCTCCTTACCACAGAGAGTTATCGGGATTGATTTTGCGCACGATTGCGTTGGCCGACAGCACCAGCACCAGACCGACAACCGACTGGTAAAAGCCTGTAGCCGCCGACATGCTTACATTGCCGACTTCCCGCAGCGCACGGTAGACATAGGTATCGATGATATCCGTAGAGCCATAGAGAAACCCGGAGTTGTTCGGTATAAAGTAATGCAGCCCGAAGTCACCGCGGAACATGTTGCCGATAGACAGAATCAGCATAATAATGATGATCGGTGCCATCAGCGGGATCGTGATTTTGAACGCCATCTGCCGCTTGGTCGCTCCGTCGATCCGCGCCGCCTCGTAATATTCGCTGTTAATGCCGATGATGCCGGCAAAATAAATCAGCGTGTTGAACCCGACCACTTTCCACAATTGAGCCAGAATGAGGATTACCGGCCACGGTGCGGCATTCTGGTACCAGCTCACCGGCTCGAGACCGAAGGACTCCAGGGTGCGGTTGATAAAGCCATCGGAATGATTCAAAAAGGCATATGCTACATAACCCACCAGTACCCACGATAAAAAATGGGGCAGAAACAAGGCCGTCTGGTAGAACTTGCTCCACTTTGCCTTAATTTCGTTCATGAGTATTGCCAGCAGCAGCGCTGCTGAGGTGCCCACCAGAATGTAAGCGGTGTTATAAAGAACCGTATTGCGGGTAATCCGCCACGCTGTATCCGTGGTGAACAAATAACGGAAATTATCAAGCCCTACCCACTTGCTGCCGAAGATGCCGAGATCATAGCGGTAATTTTTAAAGGCGATAATCAGGCCGATCATAGGAATATAGGCAAAAATTAATTTGTACAATATTCCCGGCAGCGAGAGCAGGAACAGCTCCCGGTTGTTCTTGAAATGGTGAAGCTCTCTTGAGATCCACGTCTTCCTGCGTTTTCCCGGCGGCGCACCCGCATGTGCCCCTTGCTGAGTCAGTGAAACGTTCTTCAACATAGCCAAAGCCCCTTCCTTTCCTTCCTTAGCGGCTGCCTGTGTTCCAGGCTTTGCACGACTAACAATAGCGTGGAATACGGCTTTGGCGGTACTGTACAATTACAGGATTGCTGTACAGCCGGGCTGTATTGTTCACGGATTACTGTTCCGGCATGGCTGAACGCTGCAGCAGTACAGCAAAAGGCCCGCGAAATGAAAATCATTCATCTGCGGGCCCGGATTACGTATGAATTTTGATCTGTTTTATTTGCTGCGGTCTATGGCTGATTTCAGGCGGTACTCCTTAGGCGTCGTCCCGTAGCGGCGTTTGAACAGGCGGTAGAAATAACTCTCATTGCCAAACCCGACCTTCTCCATAATCTCCGTCACGGTTAAGTCCTTCTGCTCCAGGTACTCTTTGGCATAGGCCAGGCGTGCTGCATTGATCTGATCGACTACAGTCGTTCCTTCCTGTGTCTTGAACACCTGACCCAAATAAACGGAGCTCATCTTCAGCATGTCGGCGATCCGCTGCACATTGAGGTCTGGATCAGCGTAATGCTTGTCGATAATTTCCTTTACCGTTTCAGCCAGCAGCCGGTTCTTATCCTCGCGTCCGCTCCGGCGCTGGTCTGCAACCTCACGCACAACCTCCAGCAGTACAGCCTCAATCTCATCCAGTGTCTCTTTTTCAAGAATGCGCCGGTTAATGGCCTGCAGATTGACTGACACCGGATTGACGTTATGATTGTTCATTTCACCAAGCGTGTTGCTCAGTGTAACCGCCAGATGAAGCACCGCGGAGAACATATTTTCGAAGCTGAACCCCCCGATCAGTTCTCTCCAGCTGCGGATTGCCTGCTCCGTCTCCGCCAGATCCCCGCCTTTCAGTCCTTCTGTCAGCTGCCGTTCCAGCTCCTGCGGGATGCGCAGTGATTCATTCCGCTCATTCTCCCGGAGAAGATCAGGCTCAAGTACCGCTCCCTTGCCGTAAATCATCCGGTAGCCCAAATGGCGCACCGCCAGATTGTAATGCTGCGAAATGCAGCGGTAATCCGTGAATATTTCGCTCAGCGTAACCGTAAACGTAATGCGGTAATAGCCAAGAATGGTTTGTTGAAGCTCCTTGAAGCGCTCTCCCAGCTTTTCCAGTTTCCCCGTTTCGCCGCCGGCGATAAAGACAAGATGCCCGCTTTTCATATCCGCCGCTTCACAGGAACCTTCAAGGCGCAGCAGCTCCTGGCCGATATTGCCAATGGCAAAGTATAGCAGTGATTCCATCGGCAGTCCCGGGCCGGGAGCAAGTCCCTGCAGATCATCGATCTGTACCAGCGCCAGGCGGAGCGGCGACGGATAGGCAATATCAATCCCGTACTGCTCCCTGATCTGCAGAAATGCCCGTTCGTCTACACTGCCGCTGAGCCCGATCAGGCTCCGCAGCTGGTAGATCTTCGCTATATTGGATTGCGATGCCCGTTCCTGTTCCAGCCCCTTTAGCTTGCCGAGCATCTCGGTCACGTTGGCTGTAATCAGCGACAGCTCATCCTTCGCCTGCGGAGCGCCGCGCTCATCCTGCGGCACCAGCGTCAGCAGCTGGCCCACCGGCTTATAGAGCCGCAGCGAAAAGAACACGGACAGCATTACAGCAAGCAGCACTACAGACAGCGTTACTGCCAGTTCCGTCCACTTCATCTGCCGGACGCTGCCCAGTACGACATCATAATCCTGCATACTGACAATCTGCCAGTTATTCAGGGCTTTACTCAGATAAGTGACTTTATACTTCCTGTCTCCATACGTGTAGTTAAAAGAATCCAGCGGCGTGTCCGAGGAGGAGATCCGCGGCAGCAGATCCTGCTTAATATTAAGTCCGGCCGGAAGCTGCCCGTCAGTCGAAATAAGCACCTCACCCTCGCTGTCGGTGACGAAAAGCACATCATTTTCCCGCTCAGCCACATGATTAAGCGCTTTCATATTATCCAGCATCCATCCCGGCTTCACCGTCAAAATCAGCACATTGTCATTGATTGAACCCAGGGAATCTCCGTCATACATGAAAAAGGCAAATACATCGATTCCCTCGTCCTTGCCGTCAAGATCCAGGGGAATCAGCTGCAGCTTCGGCAAATCGGCCCGGGAGGTCATATAATCCTCTAAGGCATTGTAAAAGAGGCTGTTATCAATGTCATGGTTCAGCGATGAGAAGAACCGGTGCTGTGCACCGTTGTAAAAAACCGCAGCATGCAGATACGGGGAAGAGGCCACCGTATGGTTCAGGCGTTCGATCTTTAGAATGCTTTGCCTGTAATCCGCACCGGACTTCAGCGCAATCAGTTCTTCGTCATTATACAGGGAAACCGCCAAATCCTTTACGATGCCATTCATGTTCTCAATGTTGTAATTCATTTGGGTCAGCAGCTTGCGGTCGGCTTCATTTTGCAGGCTAAGCACCTTGCCGCGGGCACTGGTGTTCAAAACAAACGAAGCAATGGCCAGTATGGCGACAACAAGCATAAAGCTGAGCAAAATCCGCTGTAAATATTTGCGCGAGCGGATCGTCTGCAATACATTCATGGGTCCTCTCTCCCTGCTCTTAGGGTGACCTTAATATAATCCCGCGCGATTTTGCTTGTCAATCCTCGATATCCTGAAGCGTCCTGCCGGTATCTTCCCCGTCTGGCCATGTCCCGGGCTCTGCACGGAACAACTCCCGCAGAAGTGTCCGCGCCATCACCCCGTGACCCGATGCATCCGGATGGATACCGTCGCCATAGCGATACGAGCCGTTCATTGAGCGTTCCTGCCGGATATGCTCCAGCAGCGGAGTGCGCAGATCGATGATGCCCTCGGCGGGGCAGCTCCCCGATAACAGCCAGTCCGCATAACGCTCAAGTACACGGTCATAATCCCTGTAGGGCGCCAGATAGCTGAAACCGGACGCCTCCGCAGGCAGAAGCTGGCCGTTCATTGATTCGGCGTCGAACGGCGGCGGGGTCATCAGTACGACCTTGGCCCCGGCTTCACGGATCTGTGCACTCAGCCGCAGCATTCCTGCCCTATAGGCGGAGAACCGTGCTTCAGAGAAGGGATGGTAGATCCCGTCATTCATGCCATAGCACGCTACGACCACACCGGGAGATGCTTCCGCGAGTTCTTTTGCCAGACGTTCATGTACACAGGGCCGCGGGAACGGATGAGCCGCTTCGCTGAGGCCCGAGGCCGTCTCGCTGGGGACACCGCGTGCATCCAGTTCCACGGCCAGATCCGGACGGTGCTTCCTCAGCCATTCCCCGGCCAGACGGATATAGAGGCCGTCAGCTGTAATGCTGTCCCCGAGAAACAGAATCCGGAGATCCGCAGAATCTTTTATTACCTTATCAGTTATCTTATCAGTAAATAAATGCAGCATATTTCTCCCTCCAGTCGATCGCGCTGGTCCCTTGCCCGGCCGAAATCGGGCGGTACACCCGCAACCTAATGGTAGCGCCGCCTGCCCTTTTTCGCCTTGACGATATCGACCATCTTTAGCATAATATGGCCATGACAACCAAACTTTTTGCGCGGGACATCGGACTTGAACCCGGCTTCACCTTCAGAATCCAGAAATGTCCGCTGACCCATGACTACTATGTCCATAGCCATGACTTCTCCGAGCTCGTCGTCATTTTGTCAGGAAACGCGGTACATATTATCGAAGGGAGGGAGTATCCGGTTAGCGCCGGCCAGGTTTTTCTAATCCACAGCAATGTTTCCCACGGTTACAAGAATGTCGACGGCATCGAATATGTTAACGTGATGTTCCAGCCAGAGCAGCTGCTGCAGCAGTCTGAGCTCAGGCTGATGCCGGGTTTTCAGGCGCTGTTCTATATCGAGCCCTTCTACCGGAAGGAGATGTACTTCAAAGGCATGCTCACCCTTGACGCTAGCCAGCTCCGGGAGGCTACACGGCTGCTGGATTATATTCTGGGTGAGCATGACCGTCAGCAGGAAGGGTATAGGCTAATGATCCGCACCTATTTCACCGCACTCGTAGGCATGCTGTCACGGTATTATCAGAACAGCAGCGGACGCGAGGATAACAAGGCGCTGCGGATCGGTGAGACGGTTACCTATATCGAGGAGCATTTTCTGCAGCCGATCACCCTACAATCCATGGCAGACATGGCCTACCTGTCAACCCGCCAGTTCCTGAGAGTCTTCACCCGCAACTATCAGACGACCCCTATGGATTATGTCATCCGCAAACGGCTGGATTATTCCTGCACGCTGCTGCGGAGCCCCGACCTCTCCATATCCCAAGTGGCCATGGACAGCGGCTTCCACGACCAGAACTATTACTCCCGCCAGTTCCGCAAAGTTTTTAACTGCACGCCCAGCGAATACCGCGAGAAAATACGGGATTCAGGGCAAGCATCCCCCGTCAATCCTTGAACCTCTCCGGACCGGCAGCGGACTCATCTCTCTGACGAAGCCGCCGCCGGTACACTCCGGGGGTTACCCCAAACCTTGCACGGAACAGACGCGTCAAGTAGTTGGGATCTTGAATGCCTACCCGTTCGGCAATTTCGGAAATGCCCAGCACCGTACCGCCCAGCAGTTTTTTAGCCTCTTCCAGGCGCAGGTGCAGCACGTACTGCAGCGGTGTTGTGCCGATATGCTGTTTCATGCATCTCGTAATATAATCTGCCTGGAAATGCAGCTCCTCCTCGAGCCCGGCAAGATTAAACGGCTGCCTCCAGTGAACGTCCAGATAGCTTGCTGCTGCCCGGGCAAGCCTGACCGCCGGCTCCGGCAGGGCAGTCCGCGCGCATTCCGCCTGCAATGCCGCCATCAGTCTGGCCAGCAGCAGATGGAGCCGGAGTGCATTTTCTGCGTTCAGCCGGCTGTGAATCTCGTTCATCTCATGCAGAATCGGCTCCAGTGCCTCTACATCGACATCGGCGAACTTCGGCATGTACAGGCGCTGCTGTGCCGAAGGCTCCTCATCCTCTACCGTACCTTTGGCCAGCAGCGACGGCCAGGGAATATCCTCCCGCCGGATATAAGCCGGCTTACAAGTGTGGATGAAGTGCACCCAGTAAATCTCTGTATCCTCTGCACAAGCTCTATGCCCGGCATGCGGCAGCCCCGCCTCCAGCACAAGCAGCTTACCCGGACCAATCTCATATTCCTTATCTTGTTCTGTCATATAGAGTGTTCCCCGCTTGACCAGCAGCAGATCGTACACTGCGAAGGTGCGGGCAAAATGCCGGTCTCCCGGCGACCAGACGGCATGTCCCACCGTGACGAACTGCGGCAGCGGCGGGATGGCGAATTCCAGGCACAGCACCGTATATCTCTCCTGTCCAAGTCGATTTTGTGCTATTCAAAGTCTATATTATCACTGGCTGCTCTGGCGGAAAAGAGGTACATTGACTGGGAATCCGCTTTACATCCAACCATATAAGGGGCTGTTTATCGATGCGTTTTCGTCAGGTTCATCTCGACTTCCATACTTCCGAAGCTATTCCCGGCATAGGACAGGAATTCTCCAAAGCCAATTTTCAAGCTATGCTGCGTACCGGGCATGTAGATTCAATCACCGTGTTCTCCAAATGCCATCACGGCTGGGCTTACCATCCCAGTGAAGCCAATGAAATGCATCCGCATCTCTCCTTTGACCTGCTGGGGGAAATGATCGCGGCGGCTCACGAGATCGGGGTCCGGACACCGGTATATTTGTCGGCTGGTCTTGATGAGAAGCTGGCGCGCCGCCATCCCGAGTGGCTGATCCGTGATGCAGAGGACCGGACCCGCTGGGTGAAGGACTTTATGACGCCGGGTTACCACGAGTTTTGCCTGGGCACACCTTATCTGGACATTTTACTGGCGCAAATCCATGAAGTCGTCTCCCGGTACGATGCAGACGGCATCTTTCTCGACATCGTCGGCGCCCGTAAATGCCGCTGCCAGTATTGTGTAGCCGCACTGCGGGCAGCCGGCCAGGACCCCCGCGACGAAACATCCGTAGTTGCCTTGGGGGAAGCGACTTATCTGAACTATGCGCGCCGCGTAAGGGAGACTATCGACGCCGTGAAGCCCGGTCTTCCGGTCTATCACAACAACGGTCATCAGCAGCGGGGCCGCCGTGATCTTGTCCATGTCAACAGCCATCTTGAACTGGAATCGCTCCCGACCGGAGGCTGGGGCTATGACCATTTCCCGCTGTCGGCACGGTACGCCCAGCCGCTGGGCATGGAATTTCTCGGCATGACCGGCAAATTCCATACGTCGTGGGGCGAATTCGGAGGCTACAAGCATCCGAACGCACTGCGGTTTGAGGCCGCACTCAGTCTCGCCCACGGCGCCAAATGCTCCATCGGCGACCAGCTTCACCCTTCAGGCCGGATGGACGAAGCAACCTACGCCTTGATCGGCGCTGCCTACGCCGAGGTAGAAGCGAAGGAGCCTTGGTGCAGCGGGGTAGAATCAGTTGCCGACATCGCGGTCCTGTCCCTGGAAGCGGCGCGTGAGGCCTGTCCCGGCGGTCACGAACTGAAGGGGCAGCGCAATCTGGCCGATGCCGGTGTCGTGCGCATGCTGACTGAAGGCCACTACCTGTTCGACATCGTGGATATGTCCAGTGATTTCACCGCCTACAAGGTGCTGATTCTGCCGGACGAGGTGCCGGTATGGCCGGAATTGGCCGGCGCCATAGAAACCTTTACGGCAGGAGGCGGCAAGGTGCTGGCCACAGGGCGTTCGGGTCTAAACATGGCCGGGGATGCTTTTGCGCTAAACCTCGGAATCAACTGGCTGGGAGTTAATCCGTATCGGCCATCTTATTTCCGTCCGCATTTCACTCCCGGTGCCCTGTTGCCCGCTTCCTATGTGGTGTACAGCGAGGGCCAGCTAGTGGAACTTAAAGGCGGTCATTCACTGGGCCACTTGGAGAATCCGTACTTCAACCGTGATGTCTTCACCTTTTGTTCGCATCAGCACACCCCCGGTACCAGAGAAGACAAGGGTCCAGGCATGGTCGAGAGTGAAGACGGAATCTATATTGCCTGGGAGGTGTTCAGCGATTATGCGGATGGCGGACATCTCATCCTGAAAGAGATGGTGCTCCACGCCCTTTCCCGGCTGCTTCCGCAGCCAGCCCTGAGTACCAGTCTGCCGGCCCGGGGAATAACGACCCTGCAGTACCAGCAGGCAGAGCGGCGCTATGTGAACCATCTGCTCTATGCCGCTCCCGTACTCAAAGGCCGCATTGAAGTCATTGAAGACATCGTGCCGCTGCGGGACATTTCCGTCAGTCTGCGTCTCCCCACCGCTGCCCCCGTCCATCGAGTCTATCTTGCCCCGTCAATGACAGAGCTGCCGTTTACGGCCGGTCAGGAGGGTGAACTCTCGTATACGGTTCCTTACCTGGAGAATCACCAGATGGCAGTGATAGAGCTGGCGTAGCCAAAATAATTGCGGGAGAGCCCGTAGATTTATAAAAAAAAGGGACGTCGCAGCAGCCTCCGGCTTCTGTAACCTCCCTTTTTTTAATCCGCTATCCGCGTATCAAACCCTTCTACCTGGGTATCTATTACCGTTCGCCCGTAACGAATCTC
The DNA here is from genome assembly GCF_017086365.1 of Paenibacillus tianjinensis. NCBI lineage: Bacteria > Bacillati > Bacillota > Bacilli > Caryophanales > Paenibacillaceae > Paenibacillus > Paenibacillus tianjinensis. The sequence continues at coordinate 4,937,474 of NZ_CP070969.1, forward strand.
AGTTGTTATCCTCCGGTTTGATAACACCCTTTTTGATGATTATATTTCCGTATAACGCCTCTTCACCCGTAATTACAATGGCATAACTCTGCCTGGAGCGGTTATAGAACGCAAAGCGTTCCTCGTATTCGATGGTTGCCGCCTCATCATGTTTGGCGATAATGTCTTCATAGGTAGACCAGATCACCGGTACCGTGTTGTCACCTTCAACCACAGCCATGAACGCCGCCTGGTGCGCCGCATAATGATCCAGGGGAAGCAGTTCAAGGATCGCATCCAGCAGCCGGGGAATCCCGATGCCATCGTATCTCAACACTCTGGAATGCAGTGCATGCCCCGGGTAATTGGCGTCTGCCAGCACAAGCTCATCCCCATGGCCCATCTCCATCAGTACACGAACCAGTTCGGGGGACAGGAGCTTAGGTATTTTCTTCAGCATGTTGTTCCTCCTAGAGCCGGGCTACATTCCATAAAATGATCTTAAAGCAACAAGCTCATCAATACGGTTCTGGGGCAATTCCCGTTCACCGTTAATCATTCGTGTAATAAACGTCAGCTTAGCTGTATATTCGAGCCTTTCCATGTTCAGGTAGGCGCTCATTACATCCTTGCCCCAGGTCAATGCACCGTGGCTCTCCAGAAGGACTGCTGTTTTCTTGCCCAGAAAAGGGATCAGCGAATCCGGGATCTCTTCCGTCGAAGGTGTCCCGTACTCTGCCAGTGGAATATCCCCCATGGCAATCACAGACTCAGGCATCATCATCTTGTCCAGGCTCTCGCCTTTGATGGCAAAGGCAGTTGCATAAGGAGGATGCGCATGAACTACGCCTTTCATCTCAGGCAGCTCATTATAAATCTTAAGGTGCATTTTTACTTCAGTAGACGGACGGTAGCCTTCCGCAGCTTCAAGAATCTCCCCCTGCAGATTAACCTTTACGAGCATATGCGGCTTTAGATACCCTTTGCTGACTCCGGTCGGTGAAGTAAGAATCTCTGTTTCCGATAGGCGCGCAGAAATGTTGCCGTCATTAGCGGCTATAAAATCCTTGTTAAACAGATTTCTGCCTATATCACAAATTTGCAGCCGCAATTCCTCTTCAGTATGATTCATGGTTACTCTCCTTTATTTAATGAGTGATTTATAAAGCCGGATAATAACTGGAAAGCGTACAGGAGCGTGCCACAAGTTCTCTGACCTCAGAGGTATGAACTGCTCCCAAGGCCGTTAATTGAACCGCAATATTCCCGATCGCACTCGCTTCTACAGGTCCGGCGACAATTTCCTTGCCGGTAGCGTCTGCCGTAAGCTGGCATAGAAGAACATTCTGGATCCCTCCGCCAACCATATGAATTCTCCGGATGATTTGTCCGCTTAGCGCTTCCAGCTCCTTAATCGTCTCTGCGTATGAGAAGGCCAGACTGTTCAGAATCGTTAGAATGATCTCTGCCTTTGTCTGCGGCTGTGTCTGCCCGGTCCGGGTACAATACGCCTCTATCCGTCCCGGCATATCGCCAGGTGTACTGAAGAGCGCATCATTCGGATCAATAACCGGTGCAGCATACGCTGTCCTATGAACACTCTGTGCAAGCAGGGCAGCCTCCTGATGAGACACCGGTTCACCCGCATCTGCCCAGCCCCGCTGCGTTTCCTGCAGAATCCACAGCCCTGTAATATTCTTCAGCAGACGATTGCTGCCCCCATAGCAGCTTTCATTGGTAAACCCGTATTCACGGGCCAGCTCCGTAATTACCGGCTGCTCACTCTCCATTCCCACCAGGGACCATGTTCCACAGCTGATAAACGCGGCATCCGGTTTGGATATATAGGGGATTGAGGCCACCGCAGAAGCCGTATCATGTGAAGCTCCGGCTATCACCTTGAGCGGACCTATGCCAAGCTCTTCCTGCAGGGCAGGCAGTACAGAGCCGATGACCGTGCCAGCCGGAACTGGTGCAGGAATCAGTTCAACCGGGAGACCCAGCCTGTTCAGTACCTCCAGGGAAGGTCCAGCTCCCCCTGCGGACAGCAGGCCGCTTGTACTCCAAATCGTCTGCTCCGCCACACCAACACCCGAGAACAGGTAATGGAACAAGTCAGGCATCATCAGCATTTTGTCCGCAGTCTCTCTCAGCCAAGGGCTGATTCGCAGATCGGCAAACAGCTGATACACTGTATTGATTCTGGCTGATTGGTTGCCTGATAGCTGAAACTGTTCTTCCGGCGGCAATAGGGACTCAAGGATGCCCGCACTGGCAGCTGTTCTCTGATCCCTGTAATGGTGTGGCGAATACAGCAGCTGTCCTTGGCTGTCAATGTAGCCGTAATCGACCCCCCATGTATCTACGCTTAAAGCCGTCAATGCACGCTGAGCCTTAGCGGCTTTCCGTATACCCTGCTTCATTTCGTGAAAAATCCTCAGAACATCCCAGTATAAATGTCCGCCCGCCTGCACCGGCTGATTAGCGAAACGGTGAATCTCTTCCAGGTGAATACTCTCACCATCATACACGCCCAGCATAACCCTGCCGGAGCTTGCCCCCAGATCCATCGCCAGCAAATTTATAGCATCGCTCATATTATCCGCACCTGCTTCATTTGAGGAATTAATACAGTGGCCCGAAGTTCCGGCAGGCTCTGTAATCCGCACTCTCCAGATCCTCTGTACCGAATAATGACCATACCCGCGGTCTGAAAATACGTGACTCTTGCACATTGTGCATACTGACTGGTATCCGCAGAATAGATGCAAGCGTGATCAGATCTGCGCCGATATGCCCGTAGCTTATGGCTCCATGGTTGGCTCCCCAATTGTTCATGACATCGTAAACAGATTTAAATGAGCCCTGATTCGTCAGCTTCGGCGCAAACCAGGTTGTTGGCCATGTCGGATCAGTCCGTTCATCCAGCGTCTTATGAACAGCTTCGGGTAATTCCACGGTGAAACCCTCTACAAGCTGAAGTACAGGACCGAGTCCCTTAACCAAGTTGAGACGGGCCATTGTAACAGGCATTCCGCCTTTCGTCAGATAATCTGTAGAGAAGCCTCCCCCCCGGAAATATTCCTGCGATGCAGCGCGGAAACGGGTCTGTGCGATACAGCTATCCGCTTCTTCATCCGTAATCTCCCAGAAAGGCTTAATCGCCGGCTTTCCATCAATACTCTGCTCACCTGTTCCATCCAGCGCCGCGGAGCCGGAGTTAATCAGATGCAATAGGCCGTTTGCCGCGTCTCCCTCCAGCGTATATCCGGTTACACGCTCTACAGAGGCAGGGCTCCAGTACGTGCGGACATCGGCGAAGATTTGCGCGGTGTTCGTGAGCAGATAATTGAACAGCATGGTTACGCCATTCAAGCTGTCATTTTCAGTTGCCACAATATAAGGTGCGCGTCTGCCGTTCCAGTCAAAGGAAGAGTTCAGCAGGGTCTCCATGAAATCTCCGTTTGGAAAATGATCCGTCCAATGCCGCTGGCCCTGGAAGCCGCCGACAAGTGCATTATGCCCGTTCGCCTCTTCCTCGAAGCCAAGCTCAGCCAGCTTAGGATTACCGACCATTAGGTCGCGCGCAATGAGGGTCATTTTCACACATGTCTCCCATTGCTTTTCCTTTTCCCCATCGCTGATTTGCAGCTCCGGCGGGTTATTATCTGCTCCGATCCGGCAATTCTCCTTGACCCAGGCCAGTGCGTGCTCAAATTCTGCTTGATCATAGATTTCTTCCTCAAACCGGCGGACAAATTCAGACATATCCACATACTCATTGCGCATGCCGAGATAATCCTGGAAAAACTGCTCGTTAACTATCGAACCCGCGATCCCCATGGAGACGGAGCCCATCGACAAATAGGATTTCCCCTTCATCAACGCTACCGCCAAAGCGGATTTGGCAAACTGCAGCAGCTTGGACTGCACATCCGCCGGTATCTCTTCGCTGCCGGAATCCTGAACATCCTCACCGTATATCCCGAAAGCCGGGATTCCTTTTTGTGCATAGGCAGACAATACCGCAGCCAGATATACCGCACCCGGACGCTCGGTTCCATTAAACCCCCATACTGCATGAGGAATAGTGGCATCCATATCCATGGTTTCCGAACCATAACACCAGCACGGGGTTACAGTAATAGACACTCCAACATTCTCACTTGCAAACTTCTGTGCGGCAGCCGCGGCTTCCTTAACACCGCCGATTGTAGAATCAGCGATAACACACTCCACCTGAGAACCATCCGGATAAAAAAGCTTTTCTTCCAGAAATTTAGCCACACGCTGCGCCATGCCCATCGTTTGGACCTCCAGCGATTCGCGGACACCGCGTCTTCTGCCATCAATGGTGGGCCGGATACCAATCTTCGGATAATTTGTTGCCACTGCTGTTCCTCCTCATAATAAGTGGTTGAATATTGCGGCAAATCCATTTAGAAAAAAAATCAATCCTGCGAATAAAGCGCTATCATTAATGTTTTGGGACTGATTAAATGAAGTTCATGTTAATAATAGAATCCAAATTCAACGAAGTCAACAACAAACCACATAATAATCTTATATTTTTGTGGTTTAATGTGATATTATTAAAAAAATAGTGTGGAGTTTATGTTGATTCCTGACTATCTCTTAGTAAATTGTAGTACACTATGAATATTAAATGATAAATAATTAAAGGTGGATTAGACATGAAGGCATTTGAACGGCGGGACCTCATTATTAACGAGCTTTATAGACATAAAAAAGTACATGTCGCTGACCTCGCCCAAAAATTCCAGGTTTCCGAAGAGACGATCCGGCGCGATCTGGACAAACTCGATAAAGAAGGACTGGCCAAAAAGAATTACGGCGGCGCCATTTTGAATGCGCATACCAATGAAGATCCTTCCTATGCAATCAGACATCAGATCAACCTTGAAGCCAAAGGCATTATTGCCGCCAATGTGCTGGACTTGATTAATGACGGGGACAGTCTGATGACCGATACCAGTACAACAGCTTTTGAAGCCTTACGCAAAATTACCGAAGCCAAACAGAATCTAACGATAATCACCAACTCATTGGCTGTGTTGTCCGAGTTCCAGCATTCCGGCCACAAGCTCATCTCCACCGGCGGTACTTTAGGGCCTGAAACCAGCTCCTTCGTTGGCCCCACAGCTTCCCAGTCCATACAAAAGTACAATGTGGATGTAGCTCTATTCAGCTGTAAAGCGCTGTCTATGACCGGAGGCCTCAGTGATTCCAACGAAGAAGAGAGCGAACTAAAAATTCTAATGCAAAAGCAGGCCAGTAAGGTCGTGCTGCTCGTAGACCATTCCAAATTTGACCGTATCGCCTTCATTAAGCTCTTCAGCTTTGATAAGGTCGATTACATTGTGACCGATCAGAAGCCTTCGGAAGAATGGATCGCTTTTCTGAATACCTATCAGGTATCCGTTCTCTACAGTTCTGAGATGTAAACTATACTTCACCAGGAAGGGGGTGAGTCCTGCAATGGGATCGATAAGTTTGGCTGCTTATCATGCTCCCCAGTGGTTTCCATTCGTTCTTATCGCTGTCGGAGCCTGTCTTATAGTGCTGTTGTGGATGGTATTCAAAAAGCTCCAATAGGCAGAATCTTTAGCCCTAATTTAGATAACGCTTACATTAAAACATATGCACATCCCCCTATTCCACCAGGTCCACACACCTAAGGAGGTCTATAGCTTTTCGCAGTCTTTCTGTACCCGGAGGTACACATTGTGATAAATATAAAAACAGGCTTACAAAATCGCCCGAAAGCAAATTGTAAGCCTGTGTCTGATAATACCGGCGAGAGGACTCGAACCTCCACGGTTTCCCACTCGATTTTGAGTCGAGCGCGTCTGCCATTCCGCCACGCCGGCATAAATTTAATTGTTATTTAAAATAATGGCGCGCCCTGAGAGATTCGAACTCCCGACCTTTTGATTCGTAGTCAAACGCTCTATCCAGCTGAGCTAAGGGCGCAAATAATGGAGCGGACGACGGGAATCGAACCCGCGACCCTCGCCTTGGCAAGGCGATGCTCTACCGCTGAGCCACGTCCGCACACGGTATGTATTCTTATAACACTGTGGGATTCATATCCCTGAAGCCATCTAAATGGCGGAACCGACGGGATTCGAACCCGCGATCTCCTGCGTGACAGGCAGGCATGTTAGGCCAACTACACCACGGTTCCAAATTGGTTGCGGGGGCAGGATTTGAACCTGCGGCCTTCGGGTTATGAGCCCGACGAGCTACCGGGCTGCTCCACCCCGCGTCAGTAAAAGTATTATCTTCCTCAATGGTTCATCTGGTGGAGGCTGAGGGGTTCGAACCCCCGACCCTCTGCTTGTAAGGCAGATGCTCTCCCAGCTGAGCTAAGCCTCCATTGAAAGAAGCAACTTAATGATCTTATCACACATCCCTTATAAAAGCAATCTTTATTAAGGAAAATGGTGACCCGTATGGGATTCGAACCCATGTTACCTCCGTGAAAGGGAGGTGTCTTAACCCCTTGACCAACGGGCCATATCATCAATGTCGTTTGTGACAACAAAAAATATTATACCAATTATTCTGTAAAATAGCAATACTATATTTACCTATTTTTTATCTATGTACTCTGAGGCCATCCTAAAGAAGACAAAACGGCCTCAGAGACCTCTTCTACGCTTAATGCCTCCGTATCTAGATGCCGCTGGAATAACGCCTGTTGTAGCCCGCTAAGGCATCTGTCGATCTGCTGCGCAGCCCAAGAGTCCTCTCTCTCGCCACGGCTCCTAAGCCGCTTTAACAGGGTCTTCCGGGAAGCACATAAGGTGAAATGATGAACTGTAATTTCTTCATTTTGCAGCCTGCCTGTCAATTCCCTAAAATAAGCTGGTTCTACAATCGTCATGGGTACGATAATCGTGCCGTTATATTCAGAATCAATGTGCTTTAACATCGCATAATTGATTTCACGCCAAAGCGGATAATCCTGAAAATCATTTTTGAGCATACCTGTCGGTACATTTTGACTAATATAATCCCCAGCATTCTCAGGATCAAATATAAAGGAATTTGCTATTCTACGGTTCAGCTCTGCAGCAGTTTGTGTCTTTCCGGAACCAAAAGCTTCATTTATCCAAATAATCAACAACATCCCTCCCGTGATTATTCATAACTCCCAGTATAACTAATCCGTAAAACGAACAAAAGACCACTGCTGATAGTATCAACAGTGGTCTTAAGTGCTTGGCGGCGTCCTACTCTCCCAGGACCCTTCGGTCCAAGTACCATCGGCGCTGGAAGGCTTAACGGTCGTGTTCGGGATGGGTACGCGTGGAACCCTTCCGCTATCGCCACCAAACGGGCATTTACAGCGTAAATGCATATTCAGGTCTCAGCATCGCCAAATGCTGAATATCAGGTCTTTATCAGTCAACCGCTAGGGTCTCATGAATCAGAACTTGATTCCTGAAAACTGAATCCCAAACGAATCTGCGTTCTTCGAAATTTGGATAAGCCCTCGACCGATTAGTATTGGTCAGCTCCATGCATTACTGCACTTCCACCTCCAACCTATCTACCTCGTCGTCTTCAAGGGGTCTTACTAATTGGGAAATCTCATCTTGAGGGGGGCTTCACGCTTAGATGCTTTCAGCGCTTATCCCGTCCGTACGTAGCTACCCAGCCATGCTTCTGGCGAAACAACTGGTGCACCAGCGGTACGTCCATCCCGGTCCTCTCGTACTAAGGACAGCTCCTCTCAAATTTCCTGCGCCCACGACAGATAGGGACCGAACTGTCTCACGACGTTCTGAACCCAGCTCGCGTACCGCTTTAATGGGCGAACAGCCCAACCCTTGGGACCTACTTCAGCCCCAGGATGCGATGAGCCGACATCGAGGTGCCAAACCTCCCCGTCGATGTGGACTCTTGGGGGAGATAAGCCTGTTATCCCCAGGGTAGCTTTTATCCGTTGAGCGATGGCCTTTCCATGCGGTACCACCGGATCACTAAGTCCGACTTTCGTCCCTGCTCGACTTGTAGGTCTCGCAGTCAAGCTCCCTTATGCCTTTGCACTCTTCGAATGATTTCCAACCATTCTGAGGGAACCTTTGAACGCCTCCGTTACTCTTTAGGAGGCGACCGCCCCAGTCAAACTGCCCGCCTGACACGGTCCCCGTACCCGCTTAGGGTACCAGGTTAGAACCTAGATACGATCAGGGTGGTATCCCAACGGCGCCTCCGCAGAAGCTTGCGCTCCTGCCTCTACGGCTCCCACCTATCCTGTACAGATCGTACCCAAATTCAATATCAAGCTGCAGTAAAGCTCCATGGGGTCTTTCCGTCTTGTCGCGGGTAACCTGCATCTTCACAGGTATTAAAATTTCACCGGATCTCTCGTTGAGACAGCGCCCAAGTCGTTACGCCATTCGTGCGGGTCAGAATTTACCTGACAAGGAATTTCGCTACCTTAGGACCGTTATAGTTACGGCCGCCGTTTACTGGGGCTTCGGTTCATAGCTTCGGGTTACCCCTAACCACTCCCCTTAACCTTCCAGCACCGGGCAGGCGTCAGCCCGTATACTTCGCCTTGCGGCTTCGCACAGACCTGTGTTTTTGCTAAACAGTCGCTTGGGCCTTTTCACTGCGGCCCCCTCGGGCTATTCACCCTACCGAGGCACCCCTTCTCCCGAAGTTACGGGGTCATTTTGCCGAGTTCCTTAACGAGAGTTCTTCCGCGCGCCTTAGAATTCTCTTCTCGCCTACCTGTGTCGGTTTGCGGTACGGGCACCTTCTCCTGGCTAGAGGCTTTTCTTGGCAGTGTGAGATCATGACCTTCGCTACTATAATTTTCGCTCCCCATCACAGCCCAGCCTTACGATGTGCGGATTTGCCTACACACCAGCCTCACTGCTTAGACGGACATCCATCAGTCCGCGTCACTACCCTCCTGCGTCACCCCATCGCTCATAGCGGATTACGGTGGTACAGTAATTTCAAACTGTTGTCCTTCGACTACGCCTTTCGGCCTCGCCTTAGGTCCCGACTTACCCTGAGCGGACGAGCCTTCCTCAGGAAACCTTGGGCTTTCGGCGGATCAGATTCTCACTGATCTTTTCGTTACTCATACCGGCATTCTCACTTGTATGCTGTCCAGCGCTCCTTACGGTACACCTTCAACCCACATACAACGCTCCCCTACCCCAGATGCAAAGCATCTAGCCATAGCTTCGGTGGTGTGTTTAGCCCCGTTACATTTTCGGCGCAGAGTCACTCGACCAGTGAGCTATTACGCACTCTTTCAATGGTGGCTGCTTCTAAGCCAACATCCTGGTTGTCTGTGCAACTCCACATCCTTTCCCACTTAACACACACTTGGGGACCTTAGCTGATGGTCTGGGCTGTTTCCCTTTTGACAATGGATCTTAGCACTCACTGTCTGACTCCCGGCAAGAAGTTAATGGCATTCGGAGTTTGACTGAGCTTGGTAACCCTTGCGGGCCCCGCACCCAATCAGTGCTCTACCTCCACCACTCCATTCACCGAGGCTAGCCCTAAAGCTATTTCGGGGAGAACCAGCTATCTCCGAGTTCGATTGGAATTTCTCCGCTACCCCCACCTCATCCCCGTATTTTTCAACATACGTGGGTTCGGGCCTCCAGTGCGTGTTACCGCACCTTCACCCTGGACAGGGGTAGATCACACGGTTTCGGGTCTACGTCCACATACTTAGTCGCCCTATTCAGACTCGCTTTCGCTGCGGCTCCGGCTTCTCACCTTAACCTTGCATGTTAAACGTAACTCGCCGGTTCATTCTACAAAAGGCACGCCATCACCCATAGATCGGGCTCTGACTTTTTGTAAGCACACGGTTTCAGGTTCTATTTCACTCCCCTTCCGGGGTGCTTTTCACCTTTCCCTCACGGTACTGTTTCACTATCGGTCGCCAGGTAGTATTTAGCCTTAGCAGATGGTCCTGCTGGATTCATACGGGGTTTCACGTGCCCCGCACTACTCGGGATCCGTCTCGGAGGGAATACAGTTTAGGTTACAGGGCTTTTACCTCTATCGCGGGCCTTTCCAGACCTCTTCACCTACCATATTCCTTTGTAACTCCATGTGAGACGTCCCACAACCCCAAGGGGCAAGCCCCTTGGTTTAGGCTGTTCCGCGTTCGCTCGCCGCTACTGACGGAATCACTATTGTTTTCTCTTCCTCAGGGTACTTAGATGTTTCAGTTCCCCTGGTCTGCCTCTACACACCCTATGTATTCAGGTGTGAGTAACTGCGAATTACCACAGCTGGGTTTCCCCATTCGGACACCCCCGGATCAAAGCTTGCTTACAGCTCCCCGAGGCAGTTTCGTTGTTCGCCACGTCCTTCGTCGGCTCCTGGCGCCTAGGCATCCTCCGTGTGCTCTTATTAGCTTAACCATGCGTTCTCCGTTAGGAAAATCGCCAGCATTGCTATAATTGAAACTTGTTTACACAAGTTCAGCTTAAAGAATGTTCTAAAACGCAAATTCGTTTCGGTATCCAGTTTTCAAGGATCAAGGTACTGCTGAGAGCTTAAACTCTCAAAACTGACCAACGAGTGAGTAACTAACCGACCGGTTAGATTTAAAATTTGAATGTTCTCATTGCAGAGAACGATTCTCCATAGAAAGGAGGTGATCCAGCCGCACCTTCCGATACGGCTACCTTGTTACGACTTCACCCCAATCATCTACCCCACCTTCGGCGGCTGGCCCCCTTGCGGGTTACCCCACCGACTTCGGGTGTTGTAAACTCTCGTGGTGTGACGGGCGGTGTGTACAAGACCCGGGAACGTATTCACCGCGGCATGCTGATCCGCGATTACTAGCAATTCCGACTTCATGCAGGCGAGTTGCAGCCTGCAATCCGAACTGAGACCGGCTTTGCTGGGATTGGCTCCGCCTCGCGGCTTCGCTTCCCGTTGTACCGGCCATTGTAGTACGTGTGTAGCCCAGGTCATAAGGGGCATGATGATTTGACGTCATCCCCACCTTCCTCCGGTTTGTCACCGGCAGTCACTCTAGAGTGCCCAGCTTTACCTGCTGGCAACTAAAGTCAAGGGTTGCGCTCGTTGCGGGACTTAACCCAACATCTCACGACACGAGCTGACGACAACCATGCACCACCTGTCTCCTCTGTCCCGAAGGCCGCCTCTATCTCTAGAGGATTCAGAGGGATGTCAAGACCTGGTAAGGTTCTTCGCGTTGCTTCGAATTAAACCACATACTCCACTGCTTGTGCGGGTCCCCGTCAATTCCTTTGAGTTTCAGTCTTGCGACCGTACTCCCCAGGCGGAGTGCTTACTGTGTTAACTTCGGCACCAAGGGTATCGAAACCCCTAACACCTAGCACTCATCGTTTACGGCGTGGACTACCAGGGTATCTAATCCTGTTTGCTCCCCACGCTTTCGCGCCTCAGCGTCAGTTACAGCCCAGAAAGTCGCCTTCGCCACTGGTGTTCCTCCACATATCTACGCATTTCACCGCTACACGTGGAATTCCACTTTCCTCTTCTGTACTCAAGCCATCCAGTTTCCAGTGCGACCCCAGGTTGAGCCCAAGGTTTAAACACCAGACTTAAATAGCCGCCTGCGCGCGCTTTACGCCCAATAATTCCGGACAACGCTTGCCCCCTACGTATTACCGCGGCTGCTGGCACGTAGTTAGCCGGGGCTTTCTTCTCAGGTACCGTCACTCCGGTAGCAGTTACTCTACCGGACGTTCTTCCCTGGCAACAGAGCTTTACGATCCGAAAACCTTCATCACTCACGCGGCGTTGCTCCGTCAGGCTTTCGCCCATTGCGGAAGATTCCCTACTGCTGCCTCCCGTAGGAGTCTGGGCCGTGTCTCAGTCCCAGTGTGGCCGTTCACCCTCTCAGGTCGGCTACGCATCGTCGCCTTGGTGAGCCGTTACCTCACCAACTAGCTAATGCGCCGCAGGCCCATCCTTCAGTAGCAGATTGCTCCGCCTTTCATCCTTTCTTCATGAGAAGAAAGGAATTATCCGGTATTAGCTACCGTTTCCGGTAGTTATCCCAGTCTGAGGGGTAGGTTGCCTACGTGTTACTCACCCGTCCGCCGCTAAGCTTATCCCGAAGGATAAACTCCGCTCGACTTGCATGTATTAGGCACGCCGCCAGCGTTCGTCCTGAGCCAGGATCAAACTCTCCAAATTGGTATTTAGAAAGAGCGATTGCTCATTTTGAAACATCTGACGAGAATTTGCATTCTCTAATTTTGGATCTCACCGAAGTGATCTCCAGGTACTCACTCGTTGTTCAGTTTTCAAAGATCAAGCTCGCTGTCAGTGATGATTAGCTCGTCACCAGCAACTCTTATAATATATCACGTTTTCCGATTGAATGCAACATTTATTTTTAAGAAAGTTAGCAAATCATATCGGATAATCATGTTCCAGTCCTTCACATTATCTTGCTGTTCCCGACTGGATTTATAATATAACACGACTCGTCCTACAAAAACAACCCATAGCTTTTTCCAATTTTACAAATGAGTACCTCAGAATATCTAAAACTACTATGCATCACTTATACACTATGGGAATGTTAAAGAGCATGTAAGGCTGCTTATATGAACGCAACCTTACATGCTTGCAGAACTAGTGTAGGACTAAGAATGATTAGTTCAAAATCCATGGATTCTTGCTTTTCTTAGCGCTCCCCGACCGGCTGTTCTGATTCCCCCCCTGTTTGGAAGCAGGTTTACCGGACTTGGTACCAGTAAGGCTTGATGTTTTCACCTTAGCTGCTCCTGTTTTATTGCTACGGTTTTTAGTCTTTGTTGCAGCTTCCGTTGTATTAACGGCTGCTTGAGGTGTATGAGGCTCAATAGGCTCAGGCTCCAATATTTCCGGTACCCGGTTATGATGTGCAAAGTTCTCCATGCCCGGATAGGACGGATAGGCAGGAATGCCGGATATCGGGGCGTTTGCATATGTTTCAAATGGCGCTACAGAATTCGCTGCTGCATTAGGCAAGTTACCCGCTCCTACCCCATAAGGAGAGATTACGCCCGGCTGCGGCATATAAACCGGATAACCACCAAAAGCTGGCTGTTCATAACCATAGTGCTGCATAGGAACTTCCCCACCGCAACCACAGGATGGCCATGGCAGATTCATCGTCTGGCCGCCATATTGGGGTACTCCATAAGACGGATAGTCGACAGCTGGACTTACAGCGGTTAATGGCCCAGCAGTGTAATCAGAGGTATAGTTCGGATACCAGGGTTCCTGAGTCTCTGAGACGGGATACATATTACCCGGATAAATATAGGGAGGCATGCTCTCCTGCATATAAGCGGCTGGCTGAATGTAATTCTGCGCGGGATTCACGCCCATCACCGGCATCGCCTGCTCATAATAAGGATATACCTGCGGGCAATCAAAAAGATACGGATTCTCGTTTAATCCGGGGTAACCCGCTGTTTTGTCGCATGGCATTTCCTTATTTGCAGTCCAGTACGCCTGCTGAACCTCCGTTTTGCCTTTCTCCTTAGGCATTTCGTAGGCAACAGCCTCCTGCGCAGGAACCGAGATTTGTACATACAGGCTCTGAGACTCATGGACCATCTGGACAGGTGAGACCTCAGGTGCCTTGTTTACTTCAGGAGCTATGTTCACTACTTCTGGCGATATGTTTACTTCAGGAGCTGTTTTCACTTCTGAAGCTAAGTTCGCTTCAGGTTCTTTAGAGATTACTGGTTCAGGGACAGGTGCAGGCATAGGAGCTGCTTCTTGAACCGCTTCTTCTTTAGGTCCAGTGTATGTTTTACCGCCGACCTTCGTTTTGTCTACCACTGCAGGTGATGTGGCTTCAGGCTGAGGAGGGGTAGTATTGGTTTGAGTGGATTGGGGCTGTATTGGAGTTGCGTTAGACTTTTTAGGAATATTGACGATTTCACCTGTCAGGAGCGCATTGGGGTTTTTAAGCTGCGGATTAGCATCAATCATTTCCTTTAACGTAATCCCCCAAGCCTTGGACAATTTCCAGAGCGTATCTCCTTGTTTAACGGTATGTTTATAGAAAAGCTCACTGTTATCCGGCACTGGTGTCGGAGCGGAAGGGATCTTGACCTTATCCCCTAAGACAAGCACATCAGGATTACTGATTTGCGGATTGGCCTCAATGATTTTTTGCAGCGATACTCCGTACTTTTGCGATAATGCATAGAGCGTATCGCCTTGTTTGACAATGTGTATTTTCACGCAGCATTAACCTCCTAAAAGTGCTTAATTGTTGGAGCGCGTTGCCATCTTTACAGCTGCAAATTCCGGCTCAGGACTTTCTGCACGGATCTCGAGCATCGTTATATGCGGTACAGCCGCCTCCTTCGTTACTACATCTTATGCAGCCCATGGGCGATTGACATCCCTGGAACAAAAAAAATCCTTTCATGTCAGACATGAAAGGATTTTTTGATATCAGCTTAGATCTGTAAAAAGAGACTGGATTAGCCCCAAACCTTATAACCGTCTTTATCTACGGCATTGCGGAATTCTTCAAGCAGCTGCAGCGTAATCGGGCCTGCATGCCCTTCTCCGATAATCCGGCCGTCGATTTCGCGTGCGGCGATAACTTCGGCTGCGGTTCCGGTAAAGAAAACTTCATCGGCGATATAAACGTCATGCATAGTGAAAGGTTCTTCTTTCAGAGGCAGACCCAGCTTCTCGCAGAGCTCGATAATCGCCAGGCGGGTGATGCCTTCCAGCGCTCCCAGGTAGCAAGGCGGTGTATAGACTACTCCTCTTTTGACGATGAAGATATTATCACCGGAGCCTTCGGTTACATAACCCTGGGCGTTCATCATAATCGCTTCATCGGCTTCCGCCAGATTGGACTGGATTTTGACGAGGATGTTGTTCAGATAGTTTAGCGACTTGATCTTCGGATTGAGTGCATCCGGAAGGTTGCGGCGCTGCGAAACGGAGACGGCACGCAAGCCGTTCAGGTAAGCCTGCTCCGGATAGATCGCGAGTTGCTCCACAATGATGATTACACTGGCCTTAGGGCAGCGGCGCGGATCAAGTCCCAGGTTACCTGGACCACGTGAAACGATTAAACGGATATATCCGTTACGCATTTCATTCAGACGAATCGTCTCTGCCATTGCTTCCAGCATCTCATCGTAAGTCAGCGGAATGTCCAGCATAATGGATTTGGCCGAATCATACAGCCTGTCCAGATGCTCTTTGCATTTAAAAATGTTGCCGTTATAAATACGGATGCCTTCAAAAATGCCATCTCCATAAAGAAACCCGTGATCAAATACGGATACCTTTGCATTTCCCTTTGTTACGTGTTGTCCATCCAGATAGATCCATTGCTCAGCCATGAACTTACTGCACCTCCGCTTTCTCTTCCTCATAGGTGTATGTGGGATACGAGCCCAGAACCCGTACCTGACAGCCCAAAGCCTTGATCTCTTCAATCGCAGCAGGTAGCAGGACAGATTCTATCGGTTCCAGCACATCAATGTAGAAATAATAAGTACCCAGTTTCTTCTTCGTTGGCCGTGATTCAATACGTGATAAATTCAGACGCCGCCAGGCAAATGCGGACAGCACCTGATGCAGGGCTCCCGGAAAATCCTCCGGCAGGGTTACAAGAATACTTGTCTTATCACCGGCGCTCTTCTGCGGAAGGGTCAGCTTGTGCGGTCCCACCAACACGAAACGCGTGTAATTGTTATGGTGATCGGTAATCTTGCGGTCAACGATCTCAAGGTTATGCGTAGACGCCCCAAGCGCTGTACCGATGGCAGCCCAGCCTTTGCCGGGATTGTGCTTCACAATTTCCACGGCTTCCGAGGTGCTCCCTACCGATTCCAGATCAGCCTGCGGGGCATGCTCACGGACGAACTGCAGGCATTGTGCCATAGCGACAGGGTGAGAGAGAATCTTCACCACTTTGCTGTAGTCCTTATGCCCGCTGCTATCCATAAGTTCCCCGGGATTACTGATCAAATTCTGAACCGACGGATAAATCCATTCCGCCTGCATAGGCAGATTCACTTCATTAATGAGCCAGTCGATATGCAAACTAACCGATCCCTCGATCGTATTCTCAATCGGAATTACACTGTAATCGGTAGAACCGCCTGCCGTAGAGAGAAAAACGTCGGAAATCAGCTTGTGATGCACGATCCGGACAGGCTCATCACCAAACAAATGCAGCAGCGCTTCGTGGGATACGGTGCCCTGCGGCAATACCGCTATAGACTTCATAACTGTACTTCTCCTTTTATCATATCCAAAAATGAATGGTTTTGCATCCCGTTTCTTTCCAGCAGCTCTGCAGTCACACCGGCACCAGAAGGCGGCAGCCAGCAGGTCTGGGCCTGAATACCGTGCTCAAGCATCGTTTCCTTCAGAAAAAGCTCCAGCTCCTGCTTCTTACTCTCGCTGCGGTCCACCAGACACAGCAGTGTCGGTCCCGCTCCGCTAAGCGCAATGCCCAGCGCCCCATGCTGTGGAGCTTCAGCCAGCAGCTTCTCCATTCCGGGTACAAGCGGTGCACGGTAGGGCTGATGCAAGCGGTCCTGCATGGCCCGGCTGATTAAATCCAGCCTGCCAGTGGCCAAGGCTGCTGTTAAAAGCGAGGTCCGGCTAATGTTATACACCGCATCACTTACGGTAATTTCAGCCGGCAACACCCCGCGGGCCTTGGTCGTTGCCAGCTCGAATTCCGGAATAACGACCAGCACCTCAAGGTCCTGCGGAGGCTCGATCCGGATATAGTCGGCATGGACACCGTCCCACACTGCCGTAATTATGCCCCCGAACAAGGAGGCTCCAACATTGTCCGGATGCTTTTCCAGGGCGCAGGCCATGTCGAACAGTTTCGCGTGATCCAGCGGTGAGCCAATCATAGCATTAGCCGCTGCCATTCCGCCAACGATGGCCGAGGCACTGCTGCCAAGACCGCGTGTCAGCGGAATTTCGGAATACACTGATATCGACAGCTCGGGAATCGAAACTCCGGCTTCGTCGAACACCATTTGCGCCACCTGATAAATCAGATTGCTTTTGTCACCGGCAACCCCGTTCATTGCGTCTCCAAAAAAGTGAAAAACCGTCTCCTCCGCCTCTTCCATCTCAATCCATTCATACAGTGACAGAGCCATCCCCAACGTATCAAAGCCGGGACCCAGATTGGCGGTACTGGCGGGCACTTTTACTCTAGACCTTCCGTACATACTCATAGCTGGTGAAATCTCCTTCATATTTTTTGCGCGGTATAATAGCTGTTCAGAAGGAGTATTATCCCTCTACGCGATAGTGGCTCTTAATCCGATGGATGACCGCAAGCTCCTCGAGATGCCGCATTACTTTATTCATACTCGCCTTACTGGCATTATGCGTTACTATAATAATTTCTGCGTCAGGATTATTCGGATTGGCCTGCTGAACTACAGAATCGAGGCTGACATCATACTCCGCAAACACCTGGGTAATCTTCGCCAGTACCCCCGCTTTATCATCAACATGCAGCAGCAAAAAGTTCTTATAAAAAATAGCTTCGTCGCTCTTAAGTTTCTTCTGTTTGTATGGAACAATTTGCTTCAGGCCATTTACGCCAAGCTTCAGGTTCTTAATCACAGCCACCAGATCGGCGACAATAGAAGTTGCCGTAGGCATGGCCCCTGCACCTGCACCGTAGAACATAGTTTCTCCAACAGCCTGGCCATATACATAAACCGCATTAAATACGCCATTTACAGAAGCTAGCGGATGACTGGTACGGATCATCGTCGGCTGGACGCTAATGCTGAACTCTTCATCCTCACGTTCTGCGATTCCCAGCAGCTTCATATCATAACCAAGCCGTTTGGCAAAAGCGATATCTTCCTTGCTCACACCGGAAATCCCGCTGACACTGACATCATTCAGCTCCACATTTGTGCGGAAGCCGAGTGTGCCCAGAATAGCCATTTTGCGTGCAGCGTCCAAGCCTTCCACATCCGAAGTAGGATCCGATTCCGCATATCCCAGTTCCTGCGCTTCTTTAAGCACATCATTGTAGGAGGCGCCTTCCTGACTCATTTTACTCAATATGTAATTGGTTGTACCGTTCACAATCCCCATGATCTTCATAATCTTGTCGGAGGAAAACCCCTCGATCAATGTGCGGATTATCGGAATCCCGCCGGCTACACTGGCCTCATAAAATACATCACACTGCTTCTCCTGCGCCTTAGCCAAAATTTCCGATCCATGGAGTGCCATCAGGTCTTTATTGGCGGTTACAATATGTTTGCCCCGCTCCAGCGCTTCAAGAATATATTCCTTCGTCCCGGCGATGCCGCCCATCACTTCGACGATCACATCAATTTCCGGATCGCGGATGAGCTCCCAGGGATCTGTAGTGATTTTGGCGGAATCGACTTCGATATCACGCGGCTTATCGGCGTTCTTTACAGCGATGCGTTCAATAATAATCGGTGATCCCACTTGGCTGCTCAAATCCTCCTGATTTCCTTCTACGATACGGACCACGCCCGCACCGACTGTTCCCAGTCCCAATAGTCCAACTTTAACCGGCTTCATTTGGTTCCTCCTAAAAGTTTTATGAAGCTATACTTCCTAGATCATTTCTACGTAATAAAACTTGCTTCGTAAGCATTCGCTTAAGTTTTATGAAGCTATACTTCCTAGATCATTTCTACGTAATAAAACTTGCTTGTTAACCCTGGCCGATGATTACGGCCCGCTTCACACCGGAGATTTCCTTAAGTCCTTCCAGCATGTCGCCCAGTTCTTCATTCAAATGTGAAATTTCCACAGAGATCACGACATTAGCCCGTCCCTGCAGCGGAATACTCTGATTAATCGTGAGCACGTTAGCCCCATGCACAGCGACACAGCCCAGCACTTTGGACAGCATACCGGATTCATGCTCCAGATCAAGCGAAATCGTAACTATACGTTCACGCTCGAGCTGATGGATCAGATGAATACCATCTTTGTATTTATAGAAAGCACTGCGGCTAAGTCCAACCTGTTCTACACCTTCATGTACCGTCTTGGCGTCACCCGCTTCAAGCAGCTGTTTGACCTGCATGGTCTTCAGCACGGCATCAGGCAAAATGTCCTCCCGGACCAAATAATAGCGTTCTTTCACGAACGTCCTCACCCCAAAGACTTTTGTGTTTATATAGTGGACATTATACTTGAAAGGAACTGAAAAAAGCAATACATTTTCATACCGCTATTTAAGCGCTGCAAGCTCCATATTTCGCCGCTGGAGCGTAGCGGAAATACTCTCCGCCAGTTCACTTGCAGACTCTTCCCAATTGTCGCCCGGGCGCTGAAGCGTCATCAGCAGGCTTACCTGATCATGAAGCAAAGATATTTGCTGAGTAAGGATAACCTCAATGGCGAACAGACTGGAATGGGAAACCGGAGCGCTGTATTGAAACCGTTCTTCTAAGCCGGTAACCAGTTCTGTCAGCCATTCCGCTCCAGGATGCCTCCATGTACCGGCAAGCTCCCTTATATCCTGTAATTCCGCCAGATGCTGGCGATGAATCCGCAGAGTATCCTTAGTTTTCTGTAGCTTTACTGCAGTACTCCGGCCGTAAATACCGGCTGCCCCAAGGATAACAGCACTGATAATCAGCTCGGCCAGCTGTGATTCTGAGAAGGCCAGGATCATAAAGGAAAATAATGTGAGAATGACTGCTACAGCGTAAATTAAGCTGACGATACCCGTATAGCGCTTGTTCTTCCGCATAACTTCCCCCTTTAACCATTCCTTCTTGTGCTCCTATACTTGACATTCATTTCCGCTTATTATTGTAAACGATTCAAGGGCTGTTTAGGGTTGTCTGCACGAAAAAAACGCCGGCGGTGTTCTCCCCTGACGGGAAATCACTGTCGGCGTTCCATAACTCTCTGCCTAACCGGCAGATAAATTATTTAATAGTAGCTGCTGTTCTCTACAAACTCGAATTCGAATTCACCTATGCGGACGATTGTGCCTTCCACAGCTCCGCGTTTACGCAGTTCTGCGTCTACTCCCATATGCCGCAGCGTACGGGCGAGCTTCAGAATCGCATCATGCGTGCTAAGCTGCATGCGTTTGAGCATTTTCTCAATGCGCGGACTGCTGACAACAAACGCATCATTGTCACGAGTAATAGTGAAGGTATTATCATCTTCGGCTTCCAGCTTGTATACCTTGCGTTCCGAGGTTTCTGCTACTTCTTCTACTACCGGTGCAACCGGGATGCTGTCGAGAAGATCTGTTGCCCGGTACAGCAGTTCCTGAACCCCTTGACGGGTTAGTGAAGAGATCGGCATAATCTCCATATCCGGGCGCAGTTCCGCTACCCGTTCACGGAAGGAAACCAGATTCGCTTCCGATTCCGGCATATCCATCTTGTTCGCTGCAACGATCTGCGGACGGTCGATCAGACTCGCGTTGTACTGCTTCAGCTCATCATTAATGAGCACCCAGTCTTCGAAAGGATCACGTCCCTCGGAACCGGACATATCCACTACATGAATAATGACGCGCGTGCGTTCAACATGGCGCAGAAATTCATGCCCCAGGCCCACACCTTCGCTGGCACCCTCAATCAGACCGGGCAGATCCGCCATTACGAAGCTGCGGCCATCACCAACATCAACTACACCCAGATTTGGAGTAATTGTAGTAAAGTGATACGCACCGATCTTTGGCTGTGCCGCTGACACCACCGATAACAGTGTAGATTTGCCTACACTCGGGAAGCCTACCAACCCTACATCTGCCATGACCTTAAGCTCCATGACAATATAACGTTCCTGGCCTTCCTCACCGTTCTCTGCGAGTTCTGGCGCGGTATTGTTTGCAGTGGCAAACCGGGTATTTCCCCGTCCCCCGCGTCCGCCCTTCGCCACCACTACCTGCTGGCCGTGACGGGTCATATCAGCAATGACTTCCTGAGTATCATCATCAATCAATACAGTTCCCGGAGGAATGCGCACGATCATATGCTCGGCGTTCGCTCCGTGCTGGCTTTTGTTGCGGCCCTTTACTCCGCGTTCCGCTTTGAAGTGGCGCTGATAACGGAAATCCATCAAAGTACGCAAGCCTTCATCCACGCGGAAAATAACGTCTCCCCCGCGTCCGCCGTCTCCACCGGCAGGACCGCCTTCCGGCACATACTTTTCCCGGCGGAACGCAACGAGTCCATCGCCGCCGTCGCCGCCCTTTACATAAATCTTAGCTTTATCTACGAACATTCATGTTCACCTTCCTTACATTCCCAGCGGTACACGCAGCTCTACGTAAGCCTCACTTGGCTTCCACTGCTCCGCCTTCATGATTTTGCCTTGTACTATATTATAAATTTGCCCCTGCAGCAGCTCGGGATTACCATGATCTCCCTTGCTTTCGAAAGAGATGAGAATGTCTCCTCCATCCTGTGAAAAGCCGAGGCGGAGTGTCCGTGTATCGCCCTGTAGCGTGAGTCCGCTATATTGGTAAGCCCTTACCGTCTGCATAATCACAGAAGTTAGTTCGTCCCCCTGATCAGGAGTCAGCTTGTCCTCCAGCTGCAATCCTTCCTCTACCTGCACTTCCAGCTCCAGATTACTCCGGAAAGTGCGGAAGGACTGCAGATAGAACACCAGCGACGGAATGCCAAGCTTAGCGATCCGGCTATCCAGTGCGATGCGTTCCTTTATTCTTTCCACACATTGTACGGATTTATCACGCTTCCCCAGCTGGATATATCCGTAAAGTACCTGCAGATCATTCATCCAGTCATGACGATGATGATTCAGTGTCCGGTTTGCCGCCTGTTGCAGAGTTTTCTCCTGTATGCGCAGTTCCTCTTCAAAATGACGCCGGTTGTAATAAAAGCTGAAAGCAAGCACCCCAGCTACCCATAATCCGAGCAGCAGGCATGTGAAAAAGGAGGTTTGCCAATACACGAGACCTAAAGGAAGCGCTACGGATAACATGACTGCCCAGATCAACCTTTTCCAGGATTTCATTCTTTCTCCCCGTCCCTCAGTTCGCAAAATTCATTCAAAATTATAAATCTGCCCCGAAGGGGCTTTTACCATTTCCCAGTATAACACAGGCGCCCGGTGCAATCACCAGCACGTGTAACCTATACATTCTAATATTTTATCAAAAAAACCCCCGGCACTCATGCCGGAGGCTTCTACATACAAATGTGGTTCGGAAAGCTTACGCTTCCACTGCCGCTGCTACCGGAGCGACATCAACCGGGTACACGCTCACTTTTTTGCGATCGCGTCCCCAACGTTCGAACTTCACTACGCCATCAACCAGTGCGAACAGCGTATCATCTTTACCGATGCCTACGTTAGTGCCCGGGTGAATTTTTGTTCCGCGTTGACGAACCAGAATGTTACCGCCGGTAACTGCTTGACCGTCAGCACGTTTCACGCCAAGACGCTTGGAGTGGGAATCACGTCCGTTCTTTGTGGAACCTACACCCTTTTTCGATGCGAATAATTGAAGATCCAATTTCAACATGTTGGTCAACCTCCTTCTTTAAATGATAACTTGCTGTATCTTAATATACTTCCCGTATGATTCTGCGATATCACTGAGCATTAAGACCATGGATTCCAGCAGCAGTTGAACTTTCGCGGACGTTTCAGCATCTTCAACAGAACCGAGGGTTCCGCTTAAGAAGCCATTCTTCATGGAAGTATCCATGGAGATTCCGGTCAGACTCTCAATTGAATTGACGGTACCCACCGTAACGGCTGATACTCCGGCACACACAATATCTTCACCGCGTTTGGCATAACCTGCATGCCCTTCCACCTCAAAACCGATAACAGTACCCATGTTCGAAGCCCGTGTAATCCGCACGTTAATCATTAACGCACCTTCTTACGCTTGAATCTTCTCGATAGTTACTTTAGTGTACGGTTGACGATGGCCTTGTTTCTTGTGGTAGTTCTTCTTAGGTTTGTATTTGTAAACTACAACCTTTTGGCCTTTACCATGTTTCTCGACTTTAGCTGTTACAGACGCGCCGCTAACCAGCGGAGTTCCTGCAGTCAGACCACCTTCGTTAGAAACAGCCAATACACGGTCAAACGTTACGCTTGCGCCGTCTTCAGCCACCAGCTTCTCAATGAACAAAACATCGCCCTCTTGGACTTTGTATTGTTTACCACCAGTTTCGATAATTGCATACATTGTACTTGCACCTCCTCATGTCTCAGACTCGCCTAGTCTAGGTGGCAAATTCCCGGAGGAACTGCGCTTATGTACCCGATCGGAGCGGTTACAGCATGTGCAGGATTAGAAGAATCAAACACATACTTGAAGATATTATCATACTTATTACCTATCGTCAATACTATTGGAAAGGTATTTAAGAAGTTGCGGGTTACTCCAGCCAGGCCCCGACCTTGCCCGTGCCGCCGCAGCATTGGCAGATCACCGGGGCGAAGCTTGCCGAGTCATGCCTTGCTTTTTTACGGGTCATCTCCAGCAGTCCAAGATGGGTCCAGCCCAGAATATGCGTTTTGGTGCGGTCGCTGCTGACCACCCGCCCCAGCCGTTCCACCACTTGCCTGCGATGTTCTTCCAGTTCCATGTCAATAAAATCAACTATAATAATGCCTCCGGTATCACGCAGACGGATCAGCCGGCCAATCTCCTCAGCAGCTAACAAATTCGTACGTGTTACAGTCTCTTCGAGTGTCGCTCCTCCGGTATATTGAGCCGTATTGACATCAATGACGGTCAATGCCTCGGTTTCGTCCCAGATCAGTGTTGCTCCGCCCTCAAGGATGATTTTGCGGCTGAAGCTCCGGAGCAGCTGCTCCTGCACGCCGTACGCGGTAAAGATCGGCTCCTGTCCACGGTAAAATCCTACAGGCTTGTACCCCTCGGGGGCCATCTCCGCCAGAAAAGCCTCCGCCTCCCGAACGGCCTTGGCCGAGTCAATCATCAGCTCATCAAGCTGCGGATTGTAAGCATCACGGATAAAACGCTGAACAATACTAAGATCGGAATGCAGCAGTGCCGGAGCTGACGCCTCTTCTGCCCGGCGGAGAATCATTTCCCACTGTGCCCGCAAAAAGGAAAGATCACCTTCCACCGCATCCGCCTGTTCATCCTCCGAAACCGTCCGCATGATCAGCCCTTCCTCGCGCCGCCGCAGTCTTTCGCCGATGACTTTAAGCCGGTTCCGTTCCGATTCACGGCTGATTTTTTTGGACACCCCGACGTATTCGGCAAAAGGCATGTACACCATCCACCGTCCAGGCAGTGTGTAGTGTGTGGTCACCCTGGCTCCTTTGCCGCCGCGGGGCTCTTTGCGGACCTGAACGATGATCTCTTGGCCGGGCTGCAGCAGTGTATCAATGGAGGGCTTTACCTCCGGCTGCTTGTCCAAGTGTGGATGGAGTACATCATCAACATATAAAAAAGCATTTTTCTTCTGTCCGATATCGACAAAAGCGGCCTGCATGCCTGGCAGAACATTCATAACCCGGCCTTTATAATAACTGCCGACCAGCCCTTGCTGCTGATCGCGCTCGGCCGCATACTCCACCAGCCGCCCGTTCTCCAGAAGAGCCATCCGGGTAACATGCTGCGTGCAGTGAACGATCATTTGTTTCATGGCTTCACCTCTGGTATTCAATCATTCATGTATCTAAATTCCGAAATAGGAAGAGATCAGGCGCTGCTCCGGTACAACGGCTACCACATTTTTATCATCGTTCATCACATAAATAAAATGATATTGATTACGTTTAAATAGACGCAATATATCATCTAAAGGTTTCGCGGAAAAAGCCACAATAGGACGTGCGGCCCCCCCCGAGCGTAAATGCCGTTCATAAGCAGCCTCCCTGTTCATCAGAAAAGCCACAAAGCGGTAAGGCAAATTACGCTGATCCGTAACATTCGAATAGAGCAGAAAAGCACCGATCATCAGCAGGTTCAGCCGCAGGCCGCCGCCTGTCAAAAGCGGAAGCAGGGCATAGCAAATGACCAGCACGCTTGCTGTTATGCTCACTCTGCCGCTCCATAGGAGAGTGTAATAATAAGGCGCCAGCATACTAAGCGCAGCCTGAAGGATTTTGCCCCCGTCCAGAGGAAGCACCGGCAAAAGATTAAAAAGTGCAATAATGGCATTTGCCTGTATAAAATAAGCAAGAAAAGCACTATTGCCGCCTCCTGCGTGCTGCAGGAGAAGAGCCATCACAATCATAATTCCGTTTTGCAGTGGTCCGGCAAGCGCAATGGTAATCTCCCGGCCGGCGGTCAGCCGTCCGTGATCCTCGATAACAGCCACCCCTCCAAATGGAAGCAGCTGGACAGACTTGACTGTAACCCCGTTCAGCAAAGCGGCAATGACATGTCCCATTTCGTGAATAAATACGATTGTAAATAACGTTAGCAGTTCCAGGAACTGTCCGGTAATGACAGAGAGGAGCATAATCAGCACGAACAGCGGATGCAGCGACAGCTGGATTCCTAATATCCTAATCAAACGATACCACTTCAGCGGGATCAATATAAGTCTTGTCTTTCATAATTGCAAAAAAAAGCAGCGGCGCATCCTGGCTCTCCGTTTCCTGCATCCAGCCGACAGTATCTCCGCTCTGCACCCAGTCATCCGCCGATAGTCGGGTTCCGCTTAAATGGCCGTATTCCGCTGTTATATTGCCGGTATGGCGAACCACCACGCGGATTCCTCCTTGTGCTTCTTTCGATACAGAGAGCACACGGCCCGTATCTACACTTTTCACCGTGACATTACCGCTTGAATCGGCCAACGGCATAATTTCCACTCCCTTCAGTGTGGAAGCGAAGGCGCGTACGATGCTTCCCTCCAGCGGAGCACTCAAGCTGTGCGAGGCATTTACCTTTTGCGCCGGTACCTCATCGTCACCAAAAATCGGAATAAAGGAGGGCGCACCGTTAAAATGTGTTTCATACCAAACCTGTGCAGCTGCAAAATCCATATCATTACTCAGCACATCGGTAATAAAATCCTGCGCCTTAACTGCCCAAGGCTCCCGGGACATGAAGATACCCCATACTGCTCCGAATACAAGGACACTTGCGATAGTCCTCCGGATGAATCCGGCCGCGAACCGCGGTGTACCACCTCCGCCCCCCTCGTCCCCCCAGCCTCCGCGCTGCTGCTTCCACAGGAGTTCAGGGTCGGGCTCCGGTCCAGTTGGAGTCTCGCTTGGCTGTCCAAGTCCCCATTCTTTAAAGCTCGTCACATTATCGGTCAGCGTAAACAGCGGCGGTGCCGCTGCTTCCGGGTTCTCATCCAGCAGACTGCGGATACGTTCCTTGCGGCGTCCTTTGATGCCTGAATTCTGTTCCATAATCATCCCTCCGGCGGGCTTGTTTTAATGCTAGTTTATGAGACCGCAGCATCTGTTTAGAACAAGCCCCCGTGGAAGAGAACACCAAGAAAAATCCCGCCGCAGATACTCTGCAGGCGGGATTTTTATGGATAATTCTACAATTGCTCTCCGTACCGTTTAACCCATACCAAAAAATTTCTTGAATTTACTAAACGCACCCGGCTTGCGGTCCAGCTGCATGAGCGGTACGGCATCCCCCAGAATACGCCGCGCGATGTTACGGTAAGCAATCGCTGCAGAAGAGTTGGGATTCATCACTGTTGGTTCCCCGCTGTTCGCAGCCTTGATTACAAGCTCATCATCCGGAACAATTCCAATCAGGTCAATATTGAGCACTTGAAGGATGTCCTCAATATCGAGCATATCTCCCGTCTTGACCAGGCCCGGCCGGATACGGTTGACCACCAGTTTCGGTGATTCTACACTGGATTGTTCCAGCAGACCAATAATCCGGTCCGCATCTCTTACAGCCGCATGCTCGGGAGTGGTAACCACAATAGCTTTATCAGCACCAGCTATCGCATTACGGAATCCGTGCTCGATCCCGGCGGGACAATCGATCAAGATGTATTCGTACTCCTTCTTCAGCTCCAGAATAATATCCTTTACCTGCTCAGGGGTAACGGACGTCTTGTCTTTCGTCTGTGCAGCCGGCAGCATATACAGTTCATCAAACCGTTTGTCCTTGACCAGCGCCTGATTCAGGCGGCAGCGTCCCTCCGCCACATCGACAAGGTCATAGATGATCCGGTTCTCCAGCCCCATAACTACATCCAGATTCCGCAGTCCGATATCCGTATCAACCAGACATACTTTTTTGCCCTGCAATGCAAGTGCGGTTCCAATGTTGGCTGTTGTGGTTGTTTTGCCAACTCCGCCTTTGCCCGAGGTTACGACAATCGCTTCTCCCATGGAGGCTACACTCCTTTAAACACATTTAAACCCTGACGTAATTTGACTATATTATGAATTTTGTCGATCTGCATAGCGCCGCTCGATAAATAGGCAAATTCCATGCTGCTCTCCCGAGTTCCCCATTCATCCGGAGGCCGGCTAATGACGTCGGCGATCCGCAGCTGTGTCGGTGACAATAAAGAAGCGGCAATAATCGCATCCTGATTGCCGTCCACCCCGGCATGAGCCATGCCTCTGAGTGCTCCGAGAATATAAATATCACCTGAACAGGTAATTGTTCCTCCCGGATTCACATCGCCTAGAAATAACAGATTGCCCTGGTGATGCAGGACTTGCCCGGAACGAAGCATACCGCTCATCAGGAACAAGGCCTCAGGATCCACATTGCCTTGATCTTCAACCGCTTCAATAGAGCGAATCAGCAGATTGCCCTGACTTTTTAGAATCTCCAGCACCGCCGCTTTGTCTTCATCGGTGACGGGGCGGCTCCCCAGCTTAACATCCACGTGCACAATCGGACCCGTTAAAATATTTTGATGGCTGTGCTCCAGCTTATAGCGAAGCTCGCTTAAGAGATCTTCAAAGGGACACTTGTCGTCTAGCAGGAATACCAGGCCGTCCTTGATGCCCTTAATCCTTACATGCTTGGATTTTACTGTCATATGCCTGTCCCCCCATCCTCATTCATTCGTTCCGGGTCAGGTAAATTCCTTCTTTGTGTGAAAGAAAATGCGGAGCCCGGTTATGCCGGTTCTTCCTTGCGGGTCTCTTTCTTCAACAATTCCAGCTGACGCCTTACCGGAATGTATAAGAGTAATCCAACGGCAAAATGAAAGAGCATGGTTGGAAGCATATAGTTCAGAAGCGCCCAGTTATAGGGCTCCTGATTGAGATTGAACACACTGTAAATCGCAAACAGGATGCTGTCCTCCAGCAGACTGCCAAGCAGCACAACGGTCATCATCAGCGGAAGCGGAGCCCGCGGAATCTGGAAGATTAGTCCAATCAAATAAGCGGATAGCCCCATTGCGAAGGAATGGGCACCCAGAATTCTGCCGTAGTAAACAATATCATGCAGCATGCCGAAAGACAGTCCTAAGATAAGTGCCGTATGCCGGTGATGGTAGATCGTCACAAACAGGATAACGATAAAAACAAGATTAGGAATAATCCGCAATTCCCAGGCATCCGGAAGCAGCCAGGGTAGAATGGTGCCCTGAAGAATAAATAAAAGAAACAATAACAGTACAAGAACAGATCTGCGCATCCTCACTATTCCACACGCTCCTCCGTAAACACCACGAACAGATCCTTCCAATTCTGAAAGTCAGCCGCAGGGTCAATGAGCGCAGTCGAGGTATAACCGAACTCCCCTTCCTGGACACTCTTCACCGTACCAATGGTTAATCCACGCGGGTACACGCCGCCGCTGCCGGAAGAAATAATGGTATCTCCTGGGGTTATAGGGTCACCTACCGGGATCTTGTTCATCTTCAGCATTCCGGTTTGCTGATCATAGCTTTCAATCATTCCAAAGCTTAGCTTTTCTTTATTCAGTACAGTTGCAGCAATTGGCGGCTGGGAATTAGGATCATTCGCATCCATCATTGTCATCAGCTTCACAGTTGAAGTGAAATTACTTACCTGACTGATAACACCGACCAAGCCTTCCACAGAAATTACAGACATATTAGGTTTGATTCCGTCCTTCGAGCCCAGATCAATCACTATCGAGCTATTGCTCGGCTCTGTCGTCAAGCTGATGACCTGAGCAATATGCAGCTCATACTGGTACAGCTTTTTCTGGGCCTCTCGGAATTCAAGCTCTTCTTTGTAATTCTCATTCTCTGCTTTTATGAAGTTGTAGGTCGCTTTGTCCCGTGTGTACTGGGCAGCCAGAATTTTGAGCCGCTCGTTCTCTTCTGCCAGATCATGCAGATTCCCGATATCTTGGAACAAGCCCGCTACATATCCAGCGGGCTTGTAGAACAAACTTTGCACGAATCCGGTTGTATCCCTGAGGAAATTCTCCGGCCAGGACAAGGCTTTCCTTGCACCCAGGCTGAAGCCCATGACCACGATGAACATTACCAGTGTAATCAGCAGGATGAACAGACGTTTATTGTTAAACAGCTTAAACAGTTTCAACACCCTCTAACAACCGTATTTCACCCATATCAGGGGTTGATGTGCATATGAAGCAGTATATCCTATCGTTTAGGACGAAGTCCTGTATTGTTGCGGCTCTTGAACAGATGAATGTTCTCAAGCGCTTTGCCTGTTCCGATGACGACGCAATCCAGTGGATTCTCGGCAACGATAACCGGCATTCCCGTTTCACGTGCCAGCAGCTTGTCCAGGTTGCGCAGAAGCGCTCCACCGCCGGTCAGCACAATTCCCCGGTCCATAATATCGGCAGCCAGCTCCGGAGGACATTTCTCCAGCGTCACTTTTACAGCTTCTACAATCGCATTCACCGTATCCGACAAAGCTTCACAGATCTCATCCGAGGTAATTGTGAGTGTCTTCGGTAGTCCGGTAACGAGATCGCGCCCGCGGATTTCCATCGTTTCCGCCTTCTCCAGCGGAAGTGCAGAACCCACGTCCATCTTAAGCTGCTCCGAGGTACGTTCCCCGATCATCAGGTTATATTGGCGTTTGATGTACTGAATAATCGACTCATCCGCTTCATCGCCAGCCACACGCACAGAGCGGCTGGTAACAATACCGCCAAGCGAGATGACTGCAACTTCTGTAGTTCCCCCGCCGATATCAACCACCATGCTGCCTGTAGGCTCCCATACCGGAAGATCCGCACCGATTGCAGCAGCAAAAGGCTCTTCGATAATGTAGGCTTCACGTGCGCCTGCCTGTTTGGTTGCATCCTCAACCGCACGCTGCTCAACCGCAGTAATGCCGGAAGGAACGCAAACCATTACATTCGGATGCCGCTGGAACATAGAGCGCTGCTTCTGTGCCTGTCGGATGAAATATTTAATCATTGTCGCTGTTGTATCAAAGTCTGCGATAACGCCATCTTTCATCGGACGGATCGCACGGATATTCCCCGGCGTACGGCCGATCATTTTCTTGGCGGATTCGCCTACAGCTTCAATCGTTTTGGTATCTGTATTAATGGCCACCACGGAAGGCTCTCTGACTACGATCCCCTTACCGCGTACATAGACAAGCGTATTCGCTGTCCCCAAGTCAATTCCAAGATCTTTCGTAAAACCACCTAACATGCTTGTATTCTCCTTTTCCTAGTGAATCTGCACAATTA
The DNA here is from genome assembly GCF_017086365.1 of Paenibacillus tianjinensis. Taxonomy (NCBI): domain Bacteria; kingdom Bacillati; phylum Bacillota; class Bacilli; order Caryophanales; family Paenibacillaceae; genus Paenibacillus; species Paenibacillus tianjinensis. The sequence goes on from NZ_CP070969.1 coordinate 4,968,087, forward strand.
TATTACATGTACCCTTTTTCTTTCAAACTTATAAACCGGCTGTCCCCGATAATCAGGTGATCCAGCACATCGATTCCGACAATTTCGCCTGCCTGAATCAGTCTTGACGTCAGGGCGATATCCTCGGGACTTGGCGTAGGATCGCCGCTTGGATGATTATGTGCACAGATTATCGCTGCACTGCTGCATTTCATGGCTGCCCGGAACACCTCCCGCGGATGCACAATAGAGGCATTCAGACTCCCCATAGACAATGTCTCCTGCGATATTACATGATTCTTCGTATTCAAAAACAGACAGACAAAGTGTTCCTTCTGTAAATAGCGCAGCTGCTCCGTCAGAATCTCTGCTGCGTCCTGCGGGCAACGAATGGTAACCGGCTCAGTAAGCCTCGAATTCGCCATCCGCCTGCCCAGCTCTATGCCAGCTTTCAGTTGCACCGCCTTGGCAGGGCCGATGCCTTTGATATTCGTCAATTCTTCAATGCTCAGATCCGCAAGCCCGCGCAGACCGCCAGACTTGCCCAGCAGCTGCTGGGCAATATGAATAGCCGATTCCCGGCGTGTACCCGTACGCAGCAGTATAGCCAGCAGCTCCGCTTGACTGAGTGATTCCGCCCCATAGTGCATCATGCGCTCTCGTGGTCGTTCTTCATGGGGGAGGTCCCGCAGCATAAATGATTGCGACTCCATCCCTATCCCTCTCTCCTTGCTATCCTTGCCGGTTCAGCACGGAAATCCCAAACCGGGTCAGCATGCCGCCAAGCAGCGACAACGGTAATCCGACCACGTTAAAGTAACAGCCCTCAATCTCTTCCACCAAAGTGGCGCCAAGGCCTTGTATCGCATAGGAGCCGGCTTTGTCGGCAGGCTCTCCGGTCGCTATGTAAGCGGATATTTCCTCTTCGCCGAGTGTTCTCATCTTTACTGAGGTTACCCGGTGCGCCACTTCGGACTTGCCGTCCGGCAGCCCGATGCAGGCCACGCCGGTATACACCTGATGAGTCCGGCCCTGAAGCATGCTCAGCATGGCTTTGCTGTCCTGCTCATCCACCGGCTTACCGAGCACCTTGTCATCCAGCACGACAATGGTGTCGCTGCCGACAATAACGGCATTCCGTTCTCCGGCGGCAGGCAATACGGCTTCTGCTTTGCGTAAAGCGAGCGTATGCACGATCATCTCCGGTGTAAAGTCCGGCGGCGTACTCTCATCAGCATCGCTGACCATCACCTCGAAAGGCAAGCCAAGGTTCGACATTAGCTCCCGGCGGCGAGGTGAACCAGAGGCAAGGATAATGAGTCGTGAGTTATCATGCTCCACTGTATAAACGTCCCTTCTGAAGTCAGCAGCTGAAAGCTACAGTCTGCGATACAGCCATACGGCTGTAATGATACCGGCGAGACTGAGCAGGCACAATTTCAAATGAATAGTGATATCATAGGTTATGATGTCCAAATCGGCTTGCGGCGACCACTTAAGAACAGTCGGGGCTGTAAGAAAAGACAGGGCTTTTACAGGCTCCAGCAGCTTGGCGATCCATGCCCCGGCCAGCCAGCCCAGAATAAGAAATAACAGCAGTGTTCCTACATTTTTCTTCTTCATCCACGTCTTCCCTCGCCATTTTTTGACACCTTAATTATTATACGGTGAAACTGAGTTCAATACAAACTCAAAATCCACATCGGTAATGATTACCATTCAACCCGGTAAAACCGGATGCTACTGGTATCAAAAATCCCCCGGCCAGGGGCGGGACACCGGGCCGGGGGATGCTATATTTCCTGTTAACTAAGCAAGGAGAGCAGGCTCTTCTGGCCTGCCAGGAAGCTCATCATCGAGTCCTGCACTTCCCAGAGCAGTCCTTGCGCTTGATTCTTATTATATTCGTTAAGTGCTGCAATTCCCTGGCTCACGGATTTCTCCAGCCCTGCGCAAAGACTCTTCCCCTCGGCAGACAGGCCCGGTTCCAGTCGTTTGACAGCCTCATTCCACTGCATATGAAGATCACTGACAGCAGCGCTGTTCACATTCCCGCCGGCTCCGCTAAGCAGCGAAGCAGATACGCTGCTCAGCTCATTCACCAGCTTCCCACTGGCAGCAAAGTAGCTGTTCACAGCCTCAGAAGCCCCGGCAAAAGCAGCCTGATCCGCGGCCGGCAATGTCACTTCTCTTACGTACAGCTCAATCCCCTGATTCTTAAGTCCGCTGCTAAGCAGCTTGGCCTGCTCGCGGTCAGGCGACATTCCGGCATACACCCGGTTGCCGCCCTCAGGATCGAAGCCGGCGGCGAGTCCCGCGGCGAGTAATTCCTGCTGCGCCTGCTGGGCTCCTGCCGGGGTACTGAACACACCGTATTGCAGCAGATAATAGCTCTGCTCTGCAATTGCTACGGGGATGCGGCCTGGAGCAGGGATGTCCGGCAGACCGGTGTCGCCGGTAACCGGCTGGCCGGAAGAAGTGTTCGCCTGGCTCTGCACGGCTGCCGTATTGGCTCCGGCAGGCCCGCTGCCGCCATCATTCACACCGCTGATGAAGTTCAGCGCCGCGTAGCCCAGCAACACTCCTATCCCCAGCGCTCCGGCAACAGGAAGGGCGAATTTCCACCATTGCGTGGGCCGGCGGGTCTGGTAAGAGCCTCCATAACTGACTCCGGAGTAGGAGATATCCCCGAAGTTCTCCGGTTCGTCAGCTGGCATAAATTCAGGATACTGGCTGACAGGCTCTACTTCATAATCTCTATAGGACCAAGTCTTTAAAGGGATTGTCTCCTCACGCTGCTGCGTGCTGCTGTAATCCTTCGCTGTACCGAGACCTCCGCCGCCTGCACTTATATCCTGCGGTGCTTGTCCGCTCTTGTCCTTGTTCATATCAAAGCGGAATGTCATTCTTCCGTTATTCAAATCTCACACCTCACTATCGTCTATTCGTTAAGAGAATATATGATAGAGAGGGGGCGAATATGCTATTTTGCTATGATTACACCAAACTGAGCACTTTTTCCTTGATATTGCTTGCCTCATAATACTTCAGCAGTGTCCGGTAGGCCTGATCAGCTATAATCGATCCGAGTTCCGGGGTTTGCAGCAGCTTCACCACTTGTTCGGCAACTTCACCGGTGGTGTTGGCCAACAGAATGTTCCGGCCCGGCTCGCAATATATTCCCTCCGCACTTTTGTGGCCCGTAACTACCGGTGTCCGCAGCGCCCAAGCCTCAAGAATTTTCAGCGGGCTGCCGCAGCCTTCACGGAGCGTAGTCACAACCGCCTTCACCCGCCGTATGTATGCGTACATCTCTCCGCTCTCTTCAATGATCTGCACAGAGGAATCCAGCTTGGCTAAAGCTGCAACCTCCGGATGAACCTCCCTGCTGACTATGTAACATTTGCAGTCTGAAACCTTAGCCTTAATTAACGGATACACCTTCTTATGAAAGGTCAACGCTGCATTTTTGCCCTGAGTGGTGTGCATATTCCAGTTAAGCAGGATTGCATTCTCTTTGACGGCAGGCTCGCTGTATTGATAATCGTCCAGATCGATAAAATGCGGCACGACATGAACCTTGCCGGCATCCGCAAAAGACAGGGCCTTGAACGATAGGGCATCCCACTCGGAAGCCGTCAGCAGCAAAGCGGTTTTGTTCAATAATTTACGTTCATCCCGCCGGGACAGTGCCGCATTTAACTTATGATAACGTCTGCTCAGACCGCGTTTGCCGGCAGCCCTTCCCTCTGACTGCATGCTCTCCAGACGCTGTAAATCGGTAATAATTGCAGCTTCCGGCAGCAATGAAGACACTACATCAATGCAGTCGCCAGGCACTCCCTGCGCAATAAATACATGGCTGTATGCATTCAAGCTGCACAGACGTCTGATTTCTGCCTGCAGATCTTTATCTGCATAACTATGAACAGCTTTACCCCTAAGCTTATATAGCGAATCCATCAGGGACTTGCGCGGCCTGGGGACTTGATTTACAGTGTGCATCCTAAGCGCAGCATCAGGACGTAATGTTGAATCACGCTGGCACTTGCAATATTCAAGCAGATCGATATCGAATCTCTCCAGCAGGATGCTGACCAGACTTTCCGTTCGTATTTCTCCTTCTGGATCATCCCCCAGACCTTGAATCCGGGCAGAAAGAAACAGCATTCTCTCTCTCATATCTCTGGCTCCTTGGTTCTATAAAAATAATAAACCTTATATTAACATGCAGAAAAAGCAGGCTGGATACATACCCAGCCGCTTTTTATAGAACTTTAGTTGTAGATCAATAGTAGCGCAGTTTATTGAAAAAGAATGTCGATTTATGAGAGAAAATTTTTTTATTTCTAAATATGAAGAGTTTTAGACAAGACTCAACAGCTTCTCCCTCACACTGTCGGCCTCATAATTAGCCATCAGCGTCCGATGCGCCTGCTCCGCCAGAATGGCTCCCTGTTTACGATCTTGGAGCAATTGCACGACACTGGCGGCAAAAGTCACGGGATCATCGGCAATCATAATATTGCTGCCATGCTTGTAGAGCAAACCCTCCGCACCTTTGGTACTGGAGACAACAGGGGTCTTCAGCGCCCAGGCTTCCAGTATCTTCAGACGGGTTCCGCTCCCCTCCAGCAGAGGTGCAATAACCACCTGTGCTCTCCGTACATAATCAGCTACACTGTCTACATAACCAGTGATCACAATGGATGGATCTTTATCTGCCAGCGCAGCCACATCAGGATGCACATCCCGGCCTACAATATACCATTTGATCTCCGGAACCTGTGCTTTGATCAGCGGATAGATATCGCGGTAGAAATAGACGGCTGCATTAACGTTCGGAAAGTAGTTCATATTCCCGGGAAGGATGATCCACTTTTCTTTCTCCGGTTCTGCTTTTGAACGATAATCGCCGATCCGGATGAAGTTGGGGATGACATGCACTTTATAGGAATTTTTGGTGGACAGCGCTTTGAAGGACAATCCGTCCTGTTCAGACGTTGTCAGCAGCAGATTGGTCTTATCCATCAGCTTCAGCTCATCCAGCCGGGTCCAGAACGCGTTCAGCTTAAAATACAGCTTGGCGATACCGTGCTTCTTCTGTGCCAGCTGCGCCGAGAGATTGCTCTCGAAATTGTGGGCATCCGTAATAATGACTGCCTCCGGCAGTACTCCGCGGACGATATCAATACAGGATCCTAGCAGGCTATGAGAAATAAAAACGTGACTATAGCTGTTCTGTTTACTAAGCCTAATAATCTGGCTGTGCATATCCATATCTGCATGACTCATATAAGAGCAGTTGCGCCACTTATAGAGTGAACGGAGCATCGCCTTACGGTAACTCATCCGTCGTTCCACTTCATGCATCGTAAAGGCTGGCACTCTCTCTTGCGGCTTCTGTTCCCGGGGGTTACGGTAGGTTAGCAGGTCTACCTCATATTTCATCATCAAAATATTCAGAATATTGCCAGTCCGCAGTTTGCCGCCGCTGTCTTGCGGAAAAGGATTCTCAGCGGAAATAAACAGTAATCTTTCCTTCATAACCTCGTCTCCTACTCTCCACTTTATCTGTAATTTTTTGGACATATTTATTCATTTAAGATATATTACCCCAAAGCGGCGCGAGTTTTTGTCGTTTTATGGGATTTTGCAGAAATATTTCAAAATATTTTCCACTCCATAAAGTGCAGTACCGCCATACAACAAGGTTGTACACGCTTCCATTAAAATTAAATAAAATTCAAAAAAAAGCGTATCCTTTCCGAATGATCAGAAAGAATACGCTTTGAGATACAGCTTCAATCCTTTTATGCTTGTTTACCGTGCTCCTTCAGAGCTTCCGCCAATGTGTACCCGACCTTCCAAATATCTCCGGCGCCCATTGTGAGCACCAGATCGCCTGGAGCAATACGGCCTTGCAGGTCTGCCAGTACGGCTTCCTTGGTCGGCAGATGCCTTGCCCCGGCGTTGCTGTTCTGAACAATCAGTTCCACTAGTTTCGCAGAGGTCACACCTTCAATCTGCTTCTCACCGGCCGGTGAGTAAATGTCGGTAATGATTACCTCATCTGCTTCACTGAAGGCCCGGCTGAACGCATCCAGCAGGAAGAAAGTACGGGTATACCGCTGTGGCTGGAAGACGGCAATAATCCGTTTGCCGGTAGCTTTGGCGGCGCTGATCGTAGCCTGAATTTCGGTAGGGTGATGCGCATAGTCATCAATCACCAGAATATCATTTGCTTCGCCCAGCACCTGGAACCGGCGTTTGGCACCGTGAAATTTCACTATAGCGTCTGCGATGGCCTCGAAAGCGATGCCTGACTTCAGGCAGGCGATTACCGCAGCCATTGAATTATACAGATTGTATTTTCCGGGAATGGACAGCTCAATCCGTCCCAGCACTTGACCACGGCTGCTCATCGTATAGGAGACCAGCCGGTCGCCCAGCACGATGTCAGTGGCGGTATAATCCGCATCCGGCGAATGAATGCCGTAAGTGATGACATTGCCTTTCACTTCGGACAAAAGCGAGCTTGCCGTCTCGTCATCAGCACAGACAATGGCCGTGCCGTCTTCACGAAGCTGATTCATAAACTGGACGTAGGCAGCCTTCAGCTTGCCAAAATCGCCGCCATAGTTCTCCAGATGATCCGCTTCAATATTAGTCACAATGGCCAGCCAAGGGTGGTACTGGAGGAAGGAGCCGTCGCTTTCATCCGCTTCGGCCACGACGAATTCTCCTTGTCCGGCCTTGGCGTTGGTGCCGACATTCATAATTTCCCCGCCGATAATATATGTCGGGTCCACTCCGCATTCCTCCATGATCAAAGCGATCATCGAGGAGGTAGTTGTTTTGCCGTGCGCCCCTGCAACGGCAACTCCCTTGCGTTCATTCAGCAGCCGGGCAAGCATTTGGGAACGGTGCAGAACCGGGATTTTGAGACGCTCCGCCTCCACCCATTCCACATTGTCACTTGCCAGTGCCGTAGAGTAAACTACGAGATCCGCACCTTTTACCTGCTCCGCAGTATGTCCGATATAAACCTTGGCACCTTTGGCAATCAGTTTCTCTGTCAATTCCTGAGCTGCCACATCGGAGCCCGTAACCGTATATCCCATCTCAAGCATTACCCGGGCAATCGCGCTCATTCCGTAGCCGCCGATCCCTATAAAATGCACACGTTCAGTAGTATCCAACAGTTCGTCACCAGCCTTTTTCAGAATCGGGTTGCCGCAAAAGCGTACTGCGCACATCGGAGATCAGATACAGTGTGCCGGACACGACCGCAAGATCTTTTTCTGACGTGATCGACTGCAGCTGCTGCAGCGCCTTACCCCAATTACGTTCTACTATGATTTCCAAATTTTCTTTGGCATATTTCTCCCGCAGACGTTCTGCGATGGCCTGCAGTTCTTCCGCGTCCATTTTCTTCCGGAAATCCGGTTCGGTCAGGATGAGCGTATCCACTATAGGCAGTATATGCTTGAAGTATGACTCATGATGCTTATTTGCCAGCATCCCCATGAGCAAATTTAATTTGCCGTACTTATAAAACTGCGGCAGGCTTTTGGCCAGACTCTCCGCACCTTCGGGATTATGTGCCCCGTCGAGTACTATCCGCGGAGAGCGGCCTACTTCCTCCAGCCTTCCAGCCCAGAACGTATTCTTAAAGCCTTCCAGCACATCCTCGTCCTCCAGCATGAACGCCATGTATTGACGAAGAACCTCCAGCGTCATCATGGCCCCGGCCGCATTACTCAGCTGATGCTCGCCTTTCATGCCAATGCCAACGTCCAGTGAACGGAACGGACCTTTAAAGTTAAACCGCTGTACACCATCCTCAATCCCAATCAGATCATAGCTGAAATCTTCTCCCGCCAGATAGAGGGTTGAGCGGCAGGCTGCCGCTTTGGCCTTAAGCACAGCGATAACTTCGGGCTGGCTCACGCAGCTGACTACAGGAACTCCCGGCTTGATGATTCCGGCTTTCTCACCGGCAATCTTCTCCAGGGTATCTCCCAGCACATCGGTATGATCATGGCCGACATTTGTAATCACGGACACGACAGGCGTCACGATGTTCGTTACATCCAGCCTTCCCCCAAGACCCGTCTCCCATACGACTACATCGGGATAACAGCGCTCCGCATAGTAGAGGATAGCCAGCGCCGTAGCCACCTCAAACATCGTGGGTGAACCCAGCTCAGTCCCGGCAATTTCTTCGACGAGCGGACGCAGCTTCTCTGCAAGCTCGGCGAGCGTCTCTTCAGGAATATCCATGCCATTATACTGAAAACGGTTGGTGAATTTGGTGATATAGGGAGAAGTGAACGTTCCAACGCTATACCCGCTCTTCAGCAGCACACTTGTCAAAAAAGCGCAAGTCGAGCCTTTGCCGTTCGTCCCTGCTACATGAATGAACTTCAGCTTGCGGTGCGGATTGCCCAGCTTCTCCATCAGCACTTCAATCCGCTCCAGCCCCGGACGGATGCCGAAAGGAATCAAACCGTTAATCCAGTCGACCGCTTCTGTATAAGAACTTAAGGGAGCGGTACCGCCGCTCCCGATCATCTCTTCCATGTCCCTTATCCTCTCAGCTCTGCGATGCGGGCCAGCACTTTCTCGCGCTTAGCGGAATAATCCGCCTGCTTAGCCCGTTCCTCTTCGATGACTTTAGCCGGTGCCTTGGCAACAAATCCCTGGTTGCCAAGCTTCTTCTCTACGCGTTCTACTTCACTGTTCAGCGTCTGAACTTCTTTTTTCAGACGGATAATTTCCTGTTCGATATCGATCAGACCGGATAGCGGCAGCAGGAGCTCTGCTCCTGTAACTACTGCGGACATAACCTTATCCGGAGTTTGCGGATTAAGGCCTGCTTCGAACGATGAAGTATTGCAGAAACGCCCGATGTAATTATCGTTGCGGGTAATGATGCTGAGTGTTTCTTCGCTGCCGGCTTTGATGATCAGCTCAACCTTTTTACTCATCGGCACGTTCACTTCAGCACGGATATTACGAACCGCACGGATAACATCCATCAGCAGGTTCATTTCAGCAACGGCCTCAGGGTTCTCAAGTGCCGCATCATACACAGGCCACTGCGCCAGGGTAATCGTCTCACCCTCATGCGGCAGATGCTGCCAGATTTCCTCGGTGATGAACGGCATGAACGGATGAATCAGGCGCAGCGTGCGGTCCAGCACATAGGCAAGCACCGATTGGGTCTTGGCTTTGGCGGCTGCATCCGCACCATAAAGCGACAGCTTCGCGAACTCGATATACCAGTCACACAGGTCATCCCAAATGAAGTTGTACAGAAGACGGCCGGTCTCACCATACTCGTACGAGTCAATTAGACGCGTAATATCGCGAGAAGTTTCGTTCAGGCGGTGTAAAATCCAGCGGTCCGCCGTAGTGAGCTCACCTGTAATGTCAATATCTGCAAAGCTTACACCTTCCAGATTCATCAGCGCGAAGCGGGAAGCATTCCAGATCTTGTTGGCAAAATTGCGCGCCTGCTCTACCTTCTCCATACGGAAACGCAGATCCTGGCCGGCCGTGCTGCCGGTTGAAATCATATAACGCATCGCGTCTGCACCGTACTGTTCAATAACATCCAGCGGATCAATCCCGTTACCAAGCGACTTGGACATCTTGCGTCCTTCCGCATCACGTACCAGACCGTGCATAAAGACATCATTGAATGGCTTTTTGCCGGTAAATTCAAGTGCAGAGAAGATCATACGCGCTACCCAGAAGTAAATGATGTCATAGCCGGTAACCAGGACATTGTTCGGGTAGAAACGCTGATAGTCGCTGCTGTTCTCATCCGGCCAGCCGAGTGTGGCGAACGGCCACAGATTGGAGCTGAACCAGGTATCAAGAACGTCCTCATCCTGCTTCAGATCATCAAGACCGCTGATTTCGCGGGCTTCTTCCTCGCTGTAGGCTACGAATACTTCGCCTGTAGACTCAGAGTACCAGGCCGGAATGCGGTGTCCCCACCACAGCTGACGGGAAATACACCAGTCACGCACATTTTCGATCCAGTTCAGATAGGTTTTCTCAAAACGTTCCGGAACGAAGTTAACGCCGTCGCCGTTCTTCTGTGCAGTGATGGCGGCTTCGGCCAGCGGCTGCATCTTAACGAACCATTGGGTGGACAGGTAAGGCTCAACCACTGCGCCGGAACGCTCGCTGTGACCAACCTGGTGCACATGGTCCTCAATGGAGATCAGAACACCCTGCTCCTTCAGATCAGCAACGATATTCTTGCGGCATTCGCTGCGGTCCTGACCCTGGTAGGGTCCAGCTTCCTCATTCATAATGCCGCCTTCGTCCATCACATTAATCTGCGGAAGGCTGTGGCGCAGACCTACCTCGAAGTCGTTAGGATCATGTGCCGGAGTGATCTTCACCGCTCCGCTGCCGAATTCCTTCTCTACATAATCATCGGCAATCACTGGAATTTCACGGCCGATAATTGGCAAAATCAGAGTTTTGCCGATCAGGTCCTTATAGCGTTCATCCTTAGGATGCACCGCTACCGCTGTATCGCCCAGCATCGTCTCAGGACGCGTAGTCGCTACTGTAATGAAGCCGCTGCCGTCCTTAAGCGGATAACGCAGGTGGTACAAATGACCGTTAACTTCCTTATATTCCACTTCGATATCTGACAACGCTGTACGCGCAGCCGGATCCCAGTTGATAATACGCTTGCCGCGGTAGATCAGGCCTTTGCGGTACAGCTCAACAAAGACTTGGCGTACCCCTTTGGTCAATCCTTCGTCCAGCGTAAACCGCTCGCGCGAATAGTCCAGAGACAGTCCCATCTTCGCCCATTGCCCGTGAATGGTTTCGGCGTACTGCTCTTTCCAGGCCCATACCTGCTCCAGGAATTTCTCGCGGCCGAGATCATGGCGTGAAATTCCCTGCTGGCGCAGCTTCTGCTCCACCTTGGTCTGGGTGGCGATTCCGGCATGGTCCGTTCCCGGCAGCCAGAGGGTATCGAAGCCCTGCATCCGCTTGGTGCGGATCAGGATATCCTGCAGCGTGAAATCCAGCGCATGCCCGATGTGCAGCATGCCCGTTACATTCGGCGGGGGAATTACAATACTGTAAGGCTCGGCATCAGGCCGCATGCCGGCCTTGAAGAATTCGTTCTCCATCCAATAGGTGTACCATTTCTGCTCTGCCGCCTTCGGATCATATGTAGTCGGCATTTCGCTCTTGGCGTTATTGTCAGCAGCAGCATTGTCTGCCGCAGCCTGCGTGTCCGGCAGCTCCGCTGCCGCATTAGTGTTGTGATCAGCCATGTTCTGAACCTCCATTAAGATAACTGTATTGTTTGTGGTCATGAAAATACAAAAAGGCCTTTCGTCTCAAAGGACGAAAGGCCATTCTTTCGCGGTACCACCTTTGTTTCGCGCTAACAGAAAATAAACCTCTGCCCGGGTACCTTACGGTTCCAGAGCTTAGCGCGACACTCACGCAGATAACGGCTGCATCCGGCCACATCCTACACTGCAGCCCTGATTAAGGGTATGCATTCAGAAGGGCGACTCCGGGGCGACTTCGGTGGCTGCATCCTGCGGAAATTCACAGCAATTACAATTCCGCTCTCTGAAGGGCTGACCGCCTACTCTTCCCGTTCCCAGTCTTTAGCTAAGTTTTACTTAATCCCATAATACAGTTAGTACTATTCCTAGTCAACCAGCATACGCACAAACCGCGAGACTTATACCGCCCAAATAAAATATTTGTCGGAATACAAAAAGAAACCTCTCCTTTCTGAAAAATGGAAGTGCAACCTGCCATTTTTTAAGGAGAGGTTTCTCAAGTACATAATCATGCCGTTCACGAGCTCTAAGGAATGTATAAGACCTGCCCTTCCTCCACATTCTGGCCGGACAGCCGGTTGTACATGACCAGCTCCCGGGCACTCAGCTGATATTTCTCGGCAATAGTGTCCAGGGTATCTTCCCGCTGTACGATGCAGAGCCGGACTTTGCGGAACAGCTCGGCACCGCCCAATCCGCCGATGAAGCGGCTCTTCCATTCACTATCATTTCCGGCCTCTGGAATAGGCACTGCAGAAACGGCTCCGCTCAGGGCGGCAGTCTCCTGCTCCTTATGAGCACGGCTTGAACTGAGCAATGAGGAGAAGGTGAGATGCTCCTTTGCAGGAGTCTCTTCTTCCTTCTTGCTTCCTAAAGCGATTTTCAGGTCCGTCTTTTCTTCATGAGCGGGCAGCGTCTCCGGTGAATGGAAAACTTCATTCTCCTTGTATTCAGCTGGCTCGGGGAGCGCCGCTTCATCCTGGGCCTGAACCTCAGGCGGAGCGTTATCCTCTGCTTCTGCAGCAACCGAAGGCTCTTCCCGGTTAACCGCATAATTCTCTGCCCCAGCTATGTCTTCTTCAAAAGCATTCACGAGTGCAGCAGCAGGTATAACAGATTCTAAGGACGCACTGCCTGACACTTGCGCTAATTCCGGAGAGTTAAGCGTATTCGCAGCTTCTGCCTTCTCCCGCGCACCAAAAAAGTGTCCGGAAAGCGGCTCTGCGCTGCCTTTATGAGAATCAAAGCTATGCGTCCGCAGCTTCTCTTCTTTGTCCTTCTGCAGCTGTGCTGAGGAACCTGCAGGCTGAGTGTAGACGGAGCCTTCCACAAAAAGCGGATTCACTGCAGCTTCCGCTGTAAAAACAGCATTCTCGTGTTCATCTGCCGGGGCTTCAGCTGCACCTTCGCCGTAAGTCCACAATGAATTCTCATACAGGGCATCGTTATCATGCTCACGGGGTTCAGCCGGAGCATCACTTCCCCGGCCTTCATGCTCCGGAGAATACGCAACTGTGTACTCTTCCTGCTGCCAGGCGGCCCCAGTATCCGTTCCGCCGATACCCCGCAGGGAGAGCACGCCTGTTATGTTGACAGTTCGCATTGTAAGCAGGTCAACATCGAAGTTCTCGATCTCCACCCCTATGTCTTCAAGTGAACTGACCCGGGTCAGCGGAACTGTGATTTCAACGGGAATGGCATGCTCCAGACGCTCGGTCCGGTCATTTTCGCCCCGGTAAAGTCCGGTGAGCAGCAGCTGGCCGTAGAGCTCAGCCCGGTCCTCCCGCTGAATCACCTGAATATCCGGAATCAGCTCCACCTCTTCCAGCTCAGCTATTCCCGGAAGTTCATCCGATAGATGGATGCGTTCATAAATATCAAACCGCAAGCCGTGGGACTGGTCAAACACGGGAAATGTCCTCCTTCTTGGCATAATCTAACTCTGAGACAAGCCCAGAGCATAAGCCCAAAATGTTACTCCACTCATGTATATGCTTTAATCAGAAAGGCATGACTATTTTGGACACAACAGCATAAGTCACTGGTTATTTCACTTGCCGGAGAGGATGCCGGCATCGGGAATGCAATATTCTGCCGGAAGTCTGCTGCGCAAGATACGCGCCAGTGGATTACCTGGGTCGGTGAGACTGAGAATATCTGCAGGATGAAACGCACCGGGAATAGGCCGGGCTTTCCGTTTGATCAAATGCAATATACCGGCAGCTGCGCTTGGCTGCCGGCATGCCTGCTTTCCTGCTGCCAAGCGGTATCCCTTGAGTGTCCCTTCCACCATCGCATCCAGTGAACGGCTGTTCCCAGCCCAGCGCTTCGCCTCACTTCCTGTCTTGGCCCGCAGCTCGTCATCTTCCAGCAGCTGTTCCAGCTGTTTCGCCAGCGCCTCCGGATTCTCCGGAGGCACAATCCAGCCCGTTACCCCATGCTGTACCATTTCCGGCATCCCTGCCGTACCAGCTACAACCGGGGCAATGCCGGCAAGCTGCGCTTCAGTAACCGAAAAGGGCTGCGTATCCTGCAGGCTGGGCTGGACATAAATATCCGCTTCCGCCAGCGCAGCGGGGATATTGTCTATTTTGCCGGGGAATAAAACGAGGTCCTGGATGCCAAGCTCCTCCACCTGTACTTTTAGCTCCTCCATAAGGCTGCCGTTCCCGGCGATCACACAGATCCAGTCCCGGCGCTGCTGCTTCACCATGCCAAGTGCACCGATCAATACATGAACTCCCTTGATATATTCAAGACGTCCGGCATACATAATGACCTTCCGCCCGTGATCCAGATGAAGCGGAGAGGGCATTGCCGCTTTTACCTCATATTCGTTCAAATTGACTCCATAGGGCTGAAGGTGAATCCGATCCCGTTCCACTCCCAGCTCCCCCACCAACTGCCCGATCCATTCTGATGAGACCATAATCAGGTCCGCAGCGTTCGCACCAAGCTGTTCGATCCGGCGGAAATAGCTCCAGATAGGCCTGCGCTCATATTCCAGCTTTGTCAGCCCCGGCTCAAGCCCTTTGTATTCATAAAACGACTCGCGGGCCAGAGCCCCATGAACACTGGAGACCAGCGGCACCGGAACCTTCATAATCCGCCGCAGCGCATAAGAGGAAATAAGATCCTGGGCATGGATTACATCATATTTCTCCAGGCCCAGCGCCGCAGCCCCGCCTTCGAATACATAGCGTCCCAGCTCAAAGCTAAAAATGCCGTGCTCCTGATGCAAATGGGGAAACTTCTGCGGATCCAGATAAGGCAGCAGCGCGGTATAATACGCTTTTTTATCAAAGAGAGCGTTCTCGTTCAGCAGATATAAGGTATTGCTCTCCACATTGCTGCCCATGAGGGTTACCGTATGCCCCTGCTCGCTCAGCTTGTCTGAGAGTTGTTTCATATACGTCCAGATCCCCCCCATATTGGTGAGTCCCCAGTAGGTAACCAGCAATATTCTCATGAACCCCTCTCCCCCGGCAAATAGAATTCACTAATGAACAAAGTATTATATGATCGGCACCGGTTCCCCGACATGGGTGAGCGTCTCTTTTGTACAACAAAGAAAATAGCCTGTAAATTTTCAAAATATATTTTTATCATGCTTCAACATTTCGGGTATAATCGGTATAACTCTGGAAAGGAAGTCAGGCGATGATGTCAAAAGCACGAATTTTCGATTTGTCACTGTTTATTGCTGCTGTAGGCATAGCACTCGGGACGCATCCCGGTGTAGCCTTGAACTATACATATCTCAAAGCGATGCTGCTGTACTGGGTATTCGCCAGCTTTTATTTCCAGCTGCGCATTGTGACCCGGAGCGGAAACTCGACCATTGACTACGCTATTAGCTACACTTCCTCCTTTGGTATTTTTGCCGGCCCGCTGGGTACGCTGCTCTATGAGATTTGTTACCGGTTTACCGTATTTATCTATAAAAAGAAAACGAAAACCGCTGATCCCGGAGAGTTTCTGGATACCTTTTACAATATCGGTTCCTTCACGCTCGGCGGTACTGCCGCCTACTATTTATATACGCTTCTCTATCCATTTGCCGCTAATTTCCCGGCCGGATACTGGCTGCTGTTCCTGCTGATGGTCTGTGTTACAACCTTTCTGTCCTCAGGGTTCCTGGTAATCACCTTTGCACTCTCAGGGGATATTAAGACGCGGAAAGAAGCGCTGAATCTGCTGTTAAAAAGCCGGAATCTGCTGGATTTCAGCAAAGTCGCATTAACCAATGCCCTGCTGCTGCGCCTGCTTCAAATGGAGAAATGGGAAATGCTGATCGCTCTTTTCCTGCTGAATTACATCGTCAGTCTCTCCTTCTTCTCGAAGTCGCAGAGTGCCCAGCATAAGTTCGAGCGGGACAAGTTCGAGCAGATGGCTTACCGGGACTTTTTGACCGGCAGCTACAACCGTGCCCATATGGACAAAATGATGAAAGAGCTGGATCATAGCGGCGAATGCATCGGCATCGTAGTGGCGGACATCGACCGGTTCAAAAAAATTAACGACACCTACAACCATGCTGTCGGGGACAAAGTCATTGTTGATTTTGCTGACACCCTGAAATCGCATTTGCAGAAGGACGATATTCTCTTCCGCAGCGGTGGAGAAGAGTTCACCCTGTTCCTGAGAAATAAATCCTTCGTGGAGTGCCGGTCCATAATTGAAGAAATTCAGAATGATATTGCAGAGCATTCCGCTACGGCGGAGTATGAGGACCAGATGATCAAAGTCAGGTATTCAGCTTCCTTCGGCCTCTATTACTACAAGACAGATCTGAATACCTCTATGCAAAAAGGTTATGTTTGCGCGGACCAGCTGCTGCTGGAATCCAAAAAACTCGGCAGAAACCGGCTCACGCATAAAAATGAGCTGGATGATTAATGAAGAAGAGCCGTTTCACCGGGTAGTCCGGCTGAAACGGCTCTTTGCGTAGGCGGAATGCAGCACAGTGCAGCTCCTCCATATGTTCTCTTTATAGCTCAGTGGCATTAAATGTATCTCCGCCTGCAATCGTGCCGGAATTGAAGCCTTTATAGAACCAGCGTTTCCGCTGCTCTGAGGTTCCGTGCGTGAAGCTGTCCGGCACCGCATAGCCTTGGGTCTGCTTCTGGATCGTATCATCGCCGACTGCGCTGGCTGCCGTCAATGCTTCGTCCAAGTCGCCTTCCTCCAGCAGATTCATACCCTGCGCATGGTTAGCCCACACACCAGCCAGATAATCGGCCTGCAGCTCAAAGCGGACCTGATATTTGTTGAATTCCTTCTCACTAAGACTCTGACGGAGCGCGTTCAGCTTCTCCGAGGTTCCAAGCAGGGTCTGTACATGATGTCCCACCTCGTGGGCAATGACGTAGGCCATCGCAAAATCGCCGGGGGCCTGAAAACGCTGCTGCAGCTCATCATAGAAGCTTAGATCAATATACAGCTTGCTGTCTCCCGGACAATAAAACGGTCCGACCGCCGAGCTTGCTGTCCCGCAGGCTGAGTCTACACTGCCACTATAGAGCACCAGCGTAGGGTCCGTATAGGTCAATCCCTGCTGCGCGAATACCTCTGTCCATACATCCTCCGTATCTGCCAGCACGACAGAGACAAATTCCGCAAGCTCTTTATCCTGTGCCGTCTCCTGGTAAGGAGCATTGGAGGTAGTGCCGCCGGAAGTCAGACCTCCCAATATATCACCGACATTGCCGCCGCTGAGCAGCGTTACGATCACCACCAGAATGATACCGCCGATTCCGCCGCCGACCATTTTGCCGCCGCCGCCCATACCCCTGCGGTCCTCCACATTCGAGCTGCCTCTTCTACCCTGCCATTTCATAGCTGAGCCCCCCAGTCGTATTTACACTAAACGATTCATGTGAACAGAACTCTTATTAGTGTTATACCCAAAATCTGCAGAAGCTCACTTCCACTTGCTGGGTTTGCGGTGGAGTTAAGTAATCCCTCTCTTATCTGAGCTGCACTAATCTTGTATACGGTTCAGCTTTAGAGAAATATAATTAAATAATCATGGAGGTGAAACATTGAAGAAGCTGATATTGGGCATGTTCGCCCTTGTTTTTACCGCTACTGCCTTGTTTACTTTGTATCCCAAGAATGCAGAGGCATCCGTTGAGAAACAAATTGATGACAACACGACTTTGCTCGCTCAGCAAATCCAAAATGAAGGTAGTAACAAAACAAAACTGTCACTCAGCGGCAATCCATATGACTATATCAAGGACAGCGAAGAATATGAAAATATAGTGAAATTGGGATACAAAGCTATCCCGGTACTGGAGAAGAAGATTGATGAAAGCGAGGGCAGTGGTCTCATTGACTATATTTATGCCGCTGCAATTGAAGAGATTGCGAAGGTAGACTTAAAAGAGGACGATCCGGCTCCCTGGGACACTGGCGATACACTCTCCGAAAAATGGAAGGTAAAATTGAAAAGCATTCCAGAAGATGTTGAGAAAATCGCGTCTTCCGAGCAAACCAATGATGTTAAAATCAGATCGTTAACAAAGCTTGGACTTCCTGCGGTACCCTTTATAATCGACCAAGTCGAGGCTGGTAAAACTGAATTATTTCCGGCAATTCAATATTTAGTCTCAGACAGCGGGGAGCTGAGCAAGTCAATTTCTCCAGTTGATTCAGCACAATGGACTAAGGAGAATAAGGCTAAATTTGATGATCTGAAAAAATACGTACTGGAAAAATAATAAAAATTCCTGTTGAATTGTGCACAGTTGATTTTGATTGTATTCTCCGCAAACATAAAGGCCGGGGGAAACGCCAGATTACAGGCGTTTCCCCCGGCCTTAACTGTCTATAATGCCGAAGATAGAATATGTTTACTGAATCCGAGATATGCGACGCCATAGGTTGCTTAGAGCTGAGGACCTCCGAGCGACTCCCGCAGCCGCAGCATGTCCTCCGGCCAGGGATCGGCCACCAGGATCTGCTCTTTGCTCCAGGGATGGCGGAAAGCCAGAGACTCACCGTGCAGCGCCTGGCGGCCGCGTTCTGCAAGACCCCAGCGCGGTCCGCCGTAGAGCTCATCACCAATGAGCGGATGGCCGACATGGCTGAGATGGACGCGGATCTGATGCGTACGTCCGGTCTCAAGCTCGACCTTCAGCGAGGTGCCGCCGCGCAGTACCTCACGCCCGATGATCCGCGTTACCGCCGGCTGGCCGCCGGGCGAGACCCGCCGGCGTGACGCATGATGGCGGTCACGGCCGATCGGCTCGTCGATTACGGTAAGCGCAGGCGGCACAATGCCTTCGGCAATAGCCGCGTACTGGCGCGAAATATTCTTGCCGCGCATATCCTCGTCGAGTGCAAGCTGGGCATATTCATTCTTCGCGTACAGCACAGGTCCCGTTGTATCCTTATCCAGGCGGTGAATATGGCGTACCGCCACACCTCCGCCGGAAGATGCATAATGTCCGGCCACCAGGTGATCCAGCGTAGCCTCCGTTCCGCTGCCGTCCGGGTGCACGGCCATGCCCGCTGGCTTATGAACGACGAGGCAGAAGTCGTCCTCATACAGCACGCCGGCTTCCTGCCATATCGGCTCGATCCCTGCTTCCCGGTACGGGAAGAGCGCCAGCCGCAGCCGGTCGCCCCGCCACTGGATGCCGCCCTCGCGGCGCAGCCGCGTGTGCAGCTTCAGCGGCATCCCGGCGGTCTCCAGCAGCCACAGATCTATGGCTGCTTCCTTGTCGGCAGCTCCGGTGACAGCCCGGCCGGGCATGGCTTCCAGCCATTCCCCCCGCCGGGTCCAGGCGCCGCCGCCCTTGAAGCTGGCGCCCTCTCCGCCAGCCGTCACAGCGATTTCAAGGCCTGGTAATGGGCCTCGATCGTATCGTCAATATCCTGCTCGGTGTGCACACCAGAGACGAACATGCCTTCAAACTGCGACGGCGGAACGCTGATGCCCTGATCGAGCATTTTGCCGAAGTAGGTACGGAATCTGTTCAGGTCGCTTGTCTTCGCCGTTTCGAAGTTGTAAACCGGCCCTTCGGTAAAGAACGGACAGACCATCGAACCTACACGGTTGACCGTCAGCGGAACGCCGGTCTCTTCGCTGTTGCGCTTCAGTCCTGCTTCCAAGCGCGCACCGAGCGTTTCCAGCCGGCCGTACACCTCCGGTGTCAGCAGCTTCAGCGTGCTGTAACCGGCAGCCATTGCCAGCGGATTGCCGCTGAGCGTTCCCGCCTGATAGATCGGACCGGAAGGCGCGATCTGCTCCATAATTTCTCTCCGGCCGCCATACGCACCAACCGGAAGACCGCCGCCGATTACTTTGCCGAAGCAGGTCAGGTCAGGATCAATCCCGAACAACCCCTGCGCACAGCCCCGGTTCACCCGGAAGCCGGTCATCACCTCATCAAATATCAGCAAGGCCCCGTACCCCGTCGTCACCTTGCGCAAGCCTTCGAGGAAGCCCGGCTGCGGCGGCACAACGCCCATATTTCCGGCAATCGGCTCGACAATCACAGCAGCGATCTCATTGCCGTAGCGTTCAAACGCGATTTTGGCACCTTCCAGATCGTTATATGGCACAGTGATTGTATTCACCGCAACGCCTTCCGGCACTCCCGGACTGTCGGGCAGACCCAGCGTAGCCACACCCGAACCGGCTTTGATCAGCAAGCTGTCAGCATGTCCATGGTAGGAGCCTTCGAACTTGAGGATTTTGCTACGTCCGGTATAGCCCCGGGCCAGGCGAATGGCACTCATCGTAGCTTCCGTACCGGAGTTAACCATCCGCACGATGTCGACAGAGGGTACGCGCTCCACTACAGTTTTAGCCATTTCCGTCTCCAGCAGGGTAGGCGCCCCGAAGCTTGTCCCTTTTACCGCAGTCTCCTGCAGCGCTTGGACTACCTCAGGATGGGCATGCCCCATAATGAGCGGCCCCCAGGAACAGACATAGTCGATAAAGCTGTTGCCGTCGATATCATAGATGCGCGAGCCGATCCCGTGATCCACGTACACCGGTGTCAGACCCACGGATTTGAACGCCCGCACCGGACTGTTCACCCCGCCGGGAATATACTGCTTTGCTTCTTCAAAAGCCGCCCTGGAAGCCTCTTCCCGGCGCGACAATGGCACATTGCCCATGCTTAATCACTCCTGTTCTGTTCTCTTAATTTAACCGCGCAGCCAGCGGGCGGCATCCTTCGCAAAATAAGTGATGATAATATCCGCGCCTGCGCGCTTCATGCCGGTCAGCATTTCTAGTACAACCGCCTGCTCATCAATCCAGCCTTGCAGCGCCGCTGCTTTGACCATAGAGTATTCACCGCTCACATTATAAGCCACCAGCGGCAGATCGAACTGGTCGCGGATGGTCCGGATCACATCCAGATAAGCCAGCGCCGGTTTGACCATCAGCATATCTGCCCCTTCCAGCACATCGGAATCCGCTTCGCGAATGGCTTCCCGCAGGTTGGCCGGGTCCATCTGATAGGTTTTGCGGTTACCGAACTGCGGTGCGGAATCAGCCGCCTCACGGAACGGGCCGTAGAAAGCAGAAGCGTATTTCACCGAATAGGACATAATCGGCACATGCTCGAATCCGTTCTCATCCAACCCGGTACGGATCGCCTGCACGAACCCGTCCATCATGTTCGAAGGGGCGATAATATCCGCGCCTGCCTTAGCCTGCGATACCGCAGTCCGGGTTAGCAGCTCCAGCGAAGCATCGTTGATCACATCGCCATGCACGACACCATCCACCACATGTGTATGGACCATCCCGCAGTGGCCGTGATCCGTAAATTCGCACAGGCACGTATCCGCAACGACCAGCAGCTCAGGATACCACTGCTTAATCAGCCGCGTCGCTTCCTGCACAATCCCGTCATCCGCGAAGCCGGAAGTACCGATGGCATCCTTGGTTTCAGGAATTCCGAACAGCAGGACAGCCGGAATGCCAAGTGCTGCAATCTCGTCCACCTCGGCCTTCAGCATATCCAGTGAAAAATGATATACGCCCGGCATCGAGCCGATCTCACTCTTCACTCCTGTTCCATAAGTCACAAAAATCGGCTGGATAAAGTCCAGCGTATTCAGCACCGTCTCCCGCACCATTCCGCGGATTCCGGCAGTACCGCGCAGACGGCGGTGCCGGGTAATTGGAAAACTCATTGGTATGTCCTCCTGTATAGTAGATATGTAAACACAATCCGAAAGCAATCAGCGCTGTTAATGCTTACCCGCCAGTTGCAGCAGCATTCATCTGTTGCTTTGTTCATCACACTGCACATGATTCTGTGCATATAAGCTCAGACGCATTATCACTCTGCTTCCGTAAACAGTAATCCTGTTCGTAAACCTGCACCTCTCCAACTAACCGCAACTGCACTTTGTACAGTTAAATCGCCGATTTGCCTTTGAGTAACCAGTCTAGCTGTATTTCATACAGTTATTTTTACGGATGAAGCTATTTTAATCCCAATTGAGCAAATATAACTGCACAGAATACAGTTACTTGGCAGGAAGCACAAATATGGCATTGTTAACTGTACAGAATGCAGTTAGCTCATAAGAGCTCAAAGTTACTTCGCACAAAAGCAAACACAAACACCAGACACAGAACCGGTTGCTCCCGGATCACAGCAACCAGATGACCTGTCTCTATCGTAGTCTCGTCGACTCATTCCAGCGGCACAGCTCCTGCACCAGCCCTTCAATCGTCGCCTCTTCCGGAAGCAGCCCCGGGGTGAGGCCCGCTTCGACTGCGGTTTCTTCCGTCACCGGACCGATGCAGGCGATTGTGACCCCTGCCAGCAGCTGAAGCGGATCTTCCAGCCCCATGCGCTCCAGGATGCTGATGAAATTACGCACTGTCGAAGAGCTGGTGAAGGTAATCGCATGAATCCGCTTCTCCTCCAGCAGCCTGATCAGCTCGATATCATCCTCGCCGGTCACCACCGTCTCGTAGGTGTCCACTTCGGTCACTTCCAGCCCCAGCTCCCTCAGCTTGTCCGGCAGCCACTCGCGCGCCAGATCGCCGCGCGGCAGCAGCACCTTCTGCCCCGGCTCAAGCCGCGGGCCAAAGGCTTCGAGCAGCCCTTCCGCCTGGAAGCGGGCGGGCAGCTCCTCGGCCATCAGCCCGCGCTCCGCCAGCGCCGCGGCTGTGGCCGGCCCCACCGCGCCGATCTTCGCGCGGTGCAAGCCGCGGATGTCCACCTTGAGCTCCGCCAGGTGGCGCCAAAAGAACTCCACGCCGTTCGCGCTCGTGAAGAAAACCCAATCATAAGCTTCCAGCGCGCCCAGCGCGGAAGCAATCTTGGCTTTCTTCTCTTCGCCTTCCGGCATGACCGTCTCAATGACCGGGAACTCGTAGGGTTCCCCGCCGAGCTCCTCAATCCGGTCCACCAGCTCGCTGGCCTGGCTGCGGGCGCGGGTCACGATGATGCGCTTGCCGAACAGCGGCAGCGCCTCTACCCACTGCAGCTGCTTGCGCTGCAGGACCACGTCGCCGACGACGATCACCGCCGGCGGCTGGAAATCAGCCGCCTTGACCTTGTCCTCTATGTCGGCGAGCGTGCCCACAAGCGTCTCCTGATCCGCCCGCGTGCCCCAGCGGACGAGCGCCACCGGCGTCTCCGGCGGGCGCCCGTGCTTGATTAGCTGGTCGCTGATGTAGCCGATCTTGGCTACACCCATCAGGAATACCAGCGTTCCCGTAGCATTCGTGACTTTATCCCAATGGATGGAACGATCCAGCTTATCCGGGCTCTCATGACCGGTGATAATCGACAGGGAGGAGGCGTAATCCCGGTGAGTTACCGGAATGCCGGCATACGCCGGCACGCTGATCGCCGACGTAATGCCAGGCACGATCTCATAATAAATGCCATGCCGCCGCAGAAGCTCCGCTTCTTCACCCACCCGGCCAAAAATCGTCGGGTCTCCGCCCTTAAGCCGCACAACCGTCTTCCCCTCCAGCGCCAGATCAATCAGCAGCTGGTTGATCTCCTCCTGCTTCATGGTATGGCGGTCAGGCAATTTCCCAACGTAGATTTTTTGACCGCCGGGTTTCATATGTTTCAGCAGTCTCGGGCTTGCAAGCCGGTCATAGACCAGTACATCCGCCTTTTGAATACACTCCAAGCCCTTCACTGTGATCAGCTTCGCATCTCCCGGACCCGCACCTACCAGATATACTTTCCCCGTCATCCCTATCATCCCCTTACATCCGCCAAAATCTTCTCCGCACCCCTGGCAATCAGCTTGCGGGCTACCTCTTCACCAAGCTGCACCGGGTCTTCGCCGCTGCAGGTTTCCTTAAGGATTACCGAGCCGTCTGGTGTTCCGACCATACCGGTCAGTGTAATGACTTGCCCCTTAGGTTCAGCTGTCCGCTCTGTTCCCGCAGCTTCGCCCGCACCAAGCACCGCATAAGCGCCGATCGGCACCTGGCACCCGCCGTTCAATGCCCCAAGGAAGGTCCGTTCCGCCGCAACTGTCAGCGCCGTCTGCTCATCATTGTATAGCGCAAGCAGCTGTCGCAGCTCCGCATCCTCCTCACGGCACTCAATACCGAGCGCGCCTTGGCCTACTGCGGGAAGACACACCTCAGGAGGCAGATAGGCGCTTACCCGGTCCTGCCAGCCCATACGCGTCAGTCCGGCGGCAGCCAGCAGAATAGCGTCATATTCGCCGCTTTCCAGCTTCTTCAGCCGTGAGTCGATATTGCCGCGCACCGGCTCAATCACAAGATCCGGCCGCAGGGCAGCCAGCTGGCTGGAGCGGCGCAGACTGCTTGTGCCCACACGCGCGCCCTGCGGCAATTCCTCTAGGCTTGATCCCCCGGAAGCAATCAGACAGTCCCGCGGATCTACCCGCTTCGGAACAGCGCCATTCATTAAGCCCTCCGGCAATTCGGAAGGCATATCCTTCATACTATGTACTGCCATATCAATCTCACGGGCCAGCATCGCCTGCTCAATTTCCTTCACGAACAGTCCCTTGCCGCCTACCTTAGATAAGGTCACATCCAGAATACGGTCGCCCTTGGTCACGATTTTGTGCACCTCAAAGGTGAAATCGAAGCCATGCTCCGCACTTAGCCGCGTAAGATCCTCAATGACATGCCCTGTCTGGGTCAGCGCCAGAGCGCTTTGTCTGCTGCCTACAATAATTTTACGCATTCTCTCATTCCTCCCGGTAACATCGCTCTGTCTTACTGCTCTCCCAATCATTGTACTCTTATCTAATCCGGGGCAAGCCTGCCGTTCATCCGTCTGCCTGATATGGGCAGCAGCTTCTAACTATCCACACTATCTGCCTGCAAGTATTATCCAATAATTAATTGGATTTGCTCCATCTAATCCCATCATATTCCGATATTTACGATGATTAGTTGGAAAACCTCCACCTAATTCGATCCACACATCCATCTGGGCTCAATTTCGATACATTTAAGTGGAGTTATTCCCACTAGCACTCTGATTCCAAGTGTGATCTGAGAATTAGGTGGAGTAATTCCACTTAGCTTGAGCAGCAGATGATCTCTATAACAAATTCCTTAAAATCCCTTAAGCCGGGTCATAAAACCGGTTCCGCCAAGGCCACTACCCGGCATTACCCGGCATTAGCACCCCCCGGCTGCCTCCCGGCACTAATCGCCCCGGTTCCCGGCGATCCACGCCTCCACATCCTGCGGAGTCCACTCTATAAAGGTGCCCTGCCGCATCTCATTCAACACGTCCAGCCGGCTAAGCCTGCGCAGAAGCCGCCCCCGCACCTCAGCCGAGGGCTCGCGCCGCTTGATCTCGGTGCGCAGCTGATGCAAAAAATCCAGGTACGGTTCGTATTCCTCACCCAGCACCTCGCTCAGCTGCTCCGTAATTCTGGCCGCGGCAGACGGCCCTGCGCCTGAAGTCGAGACGGCTACAGTCAGCCGTCCCCGGCGCAGAACGCCGGGTGTGATGAAATTCCCCGCTTCAGCCCGGCTGGCCACATTCACCGGAAGTCCAAGTGAACGCGCCTCTGCAGCCACTTCCTCATTCACCGCGTCATTACTACTCGCGGCATATACCAAAAAAGCCCCCCGGAGATCACCGGGTGCATAGCTGCGGTTCATCCAGCTTAACCCGCCGGCCTCAGCGAGCGCGGTAAGCGCCCCACTCAGCGAAGGACTGACAACAACAACCTCCGCCCCCGCATCAAGGAGCGCCAGCACCCTGCGCTCCGCTACGGCTCCACCGCCGATAACAATTACCTTCTGTCCCCTGAGATCCAGCATCACCGGCATATAATAGCCCATCCCGCTCACCTCCCGCCCCAGCCATGAAATTCAGACAACGAATTCAGCAGGAAGTTGAGGATAATGAAGGCGTAGCCGGATATAGCCCAGCGGGCCATAATGGTGCCGCTTCTCCGTCCGGACCGTTTGAGGACAATATAAATAACATATACCCCCAGCCCGAGCAGTGTCGTCAGCACCTTGGAATCCTGAAACAGCGGCGTCCGCCCCTCAGCGATAATCGACGTAGCCGCCAGCAGCAGAGAGATGATCAGCAGCGGCACACCGGCAAGAATCGCGGAATACGAATATTTGTCCATCGTTTCCAGACTCGGCAGGCGGCGGATACGGTCATCCCACTTTTTATTTTTGAGCTTCGTGTGCAGGAACAGGTACATTATCGCAAATACGGTCCCCAGTGTCAGTGCGCCAAAGCTCAGATTGGCCAAAATTATATGCATCGCCAGCCAGCCATGTACTGCACTCCAGCTTTCTAGGCTATGATCCGCCGCGGTCAGCCATACCCGGTTCAGCAAAAATACACTGAAGCCGGCTCCGCTGAGCAGCAGAATGGTGAATTCACCGCCGCGTGTATACGCAACGGCCAGCGATGTCACAACGATACTGAAGGAGAACCAGAACAGGAAGTCATAGGGAGTAAAGATCGGCAGGCCCCTCTCCTGGGAGAAGCGAACGGCAAGCCCCCCGGATTGCAAAACACCCACAACGGCAAGAAGCCCTGTGCCTATCCGCTTTCCGCCCGGATTACGCCGAAGGCAATCCGAGAAAATAAACAGCAGGCTCAGGGCATATAGCAGCAGAGCAGTATCATATATTCCGTTCAGCAGTTGCATGCTGCTCACCCGCCCAGCAGGCCTGCCGGAGCAAAGACGGTCTTAGGCACATTGAAGTCAGTAGAAGCACGTTCTTTGTCATTCTGCTGCACCGGAGCATTACCGCTTCCGCCTGGGCCGGCTTCAAGCTGCTCCTGCAGGGCGAAGATTTGGGTGAAATACTCCAGAGCTTCATTTCCCTGACTGCCGCCGGACATTTCCTTAATGACGTTAATCGGGTCATGCATCATCTGGTTCACGATGCTCTTCGTCAGACGGCGGATGACCTTGCGCTGGTGCTCATCCAGCTCAGGCAGCTTGTTGAACAGGCTGTCCATCGTCTCCTCATAAATTCCGTTCGATTTGTCCTGCAGCGCACGGATCACAGGTCTGACACCAAGTGTTTTCAGCCATACCTGGAATTCGTCCATCTCGCCCGCGATCATGACTTCAATCTTCGCGGCTTCGCTGCGGCGCATCTCAAGGTTACTCTCCACGATACCCTCCAGATCATCAATATCATAGAGGAAGACATCCGGTACGCTCGAGGCCGCCGGATCAATATCACGCGGAACGGCAATGTCGATCATGAACAGCGGCCGCGAAGGGCGGCGCTTCATACCGGCAGCCACCTGGTCAGCAGTCAATACATAACCCTCTGCTCCCGTAGAGCTGATAATAATATCTACATCATCAAGATGCTTTAGGGCTTCATCAATGGTACTCGGCTTGCCGGAGAACTTCTCCGCCAGCTCCACTGCCCGCGCCAGGGTACGGTTGGCGACAATAACCTCAGCCGCACCGCTGCTGTACAGATGCTTCACCGTCAGCTCGCTCATTTTGCCTGCGCCGAGGATCAGCACTCTTTTGCCGGTAAACATGCCGAAGATCCGCTTGCCCAGCTCGACAGCCGCATAGCTGACCGAAACGGCACTTTCTCCGATGGAGGTCTCACTGTGCGCCCGTTTGCCGAGAGTCACCGCCTGTTTGAACAGCTGGTTAAACCAGGTACCGGTCACACCCTCACTCTGTGCAGTCAAAAAAGAATTGCGTACCTGTCCCAGAATCTGCGTCTCCCCGATTACCATTGAATCCAGACCACAGGTCACACGGAACAGATGGGCAATCGCCTGCTCATCTTCGTATATATACATATGTTGCGTAAATTGTTCACTTTTCACATGAAACCACTGCTCTATGAAGCTGCGGATGAAATATCCGCACATATGAAGCCGGTCTACGACCACATAAATTTCCGTCCGGTTGCAGGTGGCCACAATGACCCCTTCCAGCACGCTTTTGGTCTTCATCAGCTGATGAAGCGCTGCGGGCAAGTCCTTCTCTGCAAAAGCGAACTGCTCTCTCACCTCAACGGGAGCCGTACGGTAATTCAGGCCAACGACGACAATATGCATCGCTTGTTCACCATCCTAGTCTCTATTCAGTGGTGCAGGCACTGTTACAATTAGATCGGATGAATTGGGTAGTCTTTCACAAGTCCCCAAATCACGTGTGTTAAGTATATCACATCAAAATGTGACTTTTTGTATAACCTTTGAACTATTTATGACATCCAGATAATAATAATTATAAATAAAAAACCATAAAAGTGCTATGGTTTATGATCGGTTATTTTTTCATTAATTATGAATCAGATAAAGCGCAGCACCAGACCTGTTTTATCATCCGATATTTTCAGGCGGGGAACTTTCTGCAGCATTGCATCCTCCTGTTCAGCAGCATAAATGTCATTTGCGCAGCGCTGAAGCCCTTTCCGATCGATATCGGCAATAAGACTCTCCCACCCCGCAGCACCCGTAAACAGACCATCGCTAATGAGATAGAGGCTCTCCACATTCGCCCGGTTGAACGTCCCTTTCTCCAGGAAAAGCGGGAAATCCGGACTGCCGTTCATCACTCCGTATCCTTCCAGCGTGTTAGCCTTTCTGCGGTTATCCTGAAGCATTGGCGTAAGCAGCCTCCGGAGCTCCACCGGATCTGTTACCCCTCCTGCATGCAGCTCTGCCATCCGGTTCAGTGTCTTCTGATCAATATGGGCCACCTGTGTATGGGTGAGCGCTCTTACCGAACCATCCCTGTACCTGCACAGCAGCATGCAGTCTCCGGACTGTATATAGTCTATGGAATACGCATGTACTTTGATGATGACGTAAGCAGCAGACCAGAGTGCAGAAGAATCCGTAATATCCACACCTTCAGCTTCCATCGCCTCCCGCAAACGCTCGTTGGCTTCGATGGCTGTAAGCTCTAACGGCTGCTGGCAGGTAGCTGTAAAATACGTGGCAGCAAGCCGGGCAGCCAAATATCCGCCGGTAAATCCCTCCTGATTCCGGTAAGGTGAAAGTGAGGTCGCTCCATCCACAACTCCGTATATACGCGCCGATTCATTAACTACCAGCGAATCCTCATTCCACTCGCCGTCTCCTTGTAATGAATAAGTCTCCATTTTCCACTGGCTCATGCTGTCCATATCTCTCAACCTTTCTGTATCAGGAATCCAGTCCCAAAAAAGCAATTACTTCTGCAGGTTCACGCGCAATATAACGCTCCATCGCATCAATGTTCATGTATAGAGGAACAGAAATGTTGAGGTTACTTTTGATAGACGCCAAGCTTTTGCTTAATTGATCCAGATTCTTAATACTTGAATTGGTGGTATGACTTATCCGGGCTACTTCTTTTTCCTCGGGCTTAATATCCAGCCATTCGGCATTCATTTTGGTTATACCTACAAACTCCGGTTTACCAGCCTTGCGAACCCAGCGGAAAAATCCGATAATACGCGTTTCTCCGATTTGCTCAGCGGAAAGCTCCTTCAGGGAGCTTTCCTCTTTCAGTTCCCGGCTCATCCCTTTCTGGATCGATTGGGTGAAGCTTTCTCCCACAATATCGCTCCAATCTGCAGATCCGCTGCCTGATGGCACTAGCAAATTGCCACTTGATTGGGCCATTGCATTCTGATTCCACAACACCAAATAACGATCCTTCGTAAAAGCCAAGGTAGAGACGCCGATCTCATTATTCACACTCGAATCTTTGATGCTGCAAAGTCTCAGCTCTCCATCACTGATGCCATAAGGGTATAGCTTACGTCCGTCAAATACAATACTCTCCGGTTTCTTGGCGATGACGAGCTTTTGCATGGAGATGATATTTGTAAGATATGTATCATAATAACTTCCTTTGTGACATTCCACTTCAGTGCTATTCAACCGGATATCCGTGGACAGACACAGCTTCTGCTCATTGAAGAAATACTGATTCTTATTTTTGGACCGATAAAAGTTAAAGGTTAAGAACGCAAGCAGCGCATCCCCCTCATCCTTAATCCGCTCTCTGACCTTTTCATACTTTCTAGTTTTCGGAATCAGTGATATTTCAGAGGTCTTCCGTATATAGTTGTCAATCTCATCTGATACCAATACGTATTCCTCATGGTATGCATCCCTGCTTGGGACCTTTTGCATCTGAAAACCGTTCTCCTCATCCTCGGTACCCGGCAGCAGATCCCGAAGTTTGAATACTCCCTGCTCATTAACAATCTGGCTCACAGGTTCACTCATATACTTCCCCAGTCCATTATAGGCAGAGTAATCCGAATACATTTTGTAGCAATCCCACCCAAACTTTATCGTGCTGAGAACAAGCAACAAACCGATACTGAAGGATATTCCCGCTCCATTGAACTCACGCGTCATCTGCTCAACAAAAGCATATACCGTCGCTATAAATATTCCGAAATCCACCAGAATAATAAAGGTTTCTTTCTTC
This sequence comes from Paenibacillus tianjinensis, assembly GCF_017086365.1. Classification (NCBI taxonomy): domain Bacteria; kingdom Bacillati; phylum Bacillota; class Bacilli; order Caryophanales; family Paenibacillaceae; genus Paenibacillus; species Paenibacillus tianjinensis. The sequence continues at coordinate 4,998,308 of NZ_CP070969.1, forward strand.
TTCAACATCGCAATATACCAAAAATAGTCACGATACATTCTAAAACGCATTTTATACCAGCCTCCATAGATACAGTTCACTCTTAACTATTTCACAAAACACCTCAATTCCCCTTCTTTCCCGACAAATTAATACACACCCCTCCTTTGCGTCATATTTTATAACACAAATTCTAGGATTGACACACTTTATTGCGGGTGATAGCATATAACAAAATAATCAAGGTTATGATTCCTTACATGAACCCTACAATCACATACCTCTTGTATAAGCTCATTAATTTGGTTTGAGCGTTTCTACAGGCAACCGTAAATTGCCCCAGGCTACAAGAGATACCGCAAGACAGATAATCCCAGGCCGAGCAGCCGCAGACTTTGGTGTGCCCGCTCTTCCCGGTGACTCTTTGTTCTGCAGGTGTCTCTTGTATTCTGGGGTTTTGCATATCCAGACAAAAGGAGTGAAGGCGATGAGCGCATTACTTGCAAGACTCAGCGAATCGATCAGCAAGGCCAAAAACGTGAGGATTTATAAAAATAAAGACACCGCCTATGATTTCAAGCTGTATCCTTTTGGCGAACGGGGCACATATATCGATCCCGAGCTGATCAGTGAAATTACCGACAATCTGGCCAGCAGCATTACAGAGCAGTTCCCCGCTTTCGATTATATTGTTTCGCCCGAGCCGGGCGGTCACACCTGGGGCATGCTGGCAGCCTACAAGCTGATGAAGCCGATGAATATTCTGCGCCTCAGCACCGAGCTGTACGAGAATTACGAGGTTTGCATTAAGCGGGAGACGGCTTATAACGAGAACTATATTTATTTTGACGGATTCACAGCCGGAGATCGGGTACTTATTCTTGATGATGTGATCAGCTCAGGCGCAACGATCCGCTGCATCGCCCAGCAAATGGCGGATATGGGGGTAGAACTCGTCGGGGTGCAGGGTATTCTGGCCAAAGGTGAGCACTACAAACAGCTGGAAGCGGACTATGGAATCCCGGTGCGGGTGCTGTCCAAAGTGTAAGTGAATTCAAGGGTTACAATACTTTCTAAGGAGTGAACAACCATGGCTTATTATTATGATCAGCCGTCCAGAACGTTCAGCGAGTTCCTGCTCGTTCCGAACCTGACGACCAAAGAATGCATTCCCGGGAATGTAGATCTCAGAACCCCTGTGACCAAATTCCGGCGCGGCGAAACTCCGGCGCTGACCATGAACCTGCCGGTTACCTCCGCGGTGATGCAGGCGGTTTCCGACCATAATATGGCTATAGCCCTGGCCAAAAGCGGGGGAATCTCTTTCATCTATGGCTCCCAATCCGTGGAGCAACAGGTGGAGATGGTCCGCAGGGTCAAGAAGTTCAAAGCCGGTTTTGTCCTGAGCGACTCCAACCTGCGTCCGGAGGATACACTGAAGGATGTGCTGGCCCTTAAAAACCGCAGCGGCCATTCTACCATCGCCATTACCGATAACGGAGAGCCGACCGGCAAGCTTATGGGCATTGTCACCAGCCGCGACTACCGCGAGAACCGCCTGCCGCAGGAATGTCCGATTACCGAATTCATGACACCGCTGTCCGCCCTGATCTACGCCGAAGAGGGGATTACACTGACTGAAGCCAATGATATGATCTGGGACCATAAGCTGAACTGCCTGCCGATCGTGAACAGCAGTGGACATCTGGTGCATCTGGTCTTCCGCAAGGACTATGACAGCCACCAGGAATATCCGCTGGAGCTCCATGACAGCAACAAGCAGCTGATCGTCGGCGCGGGTATCAACTCCCGGGATTACAAGGAACGGGTGCCGGCGCTGGTCGAAGCGGGAGCAGATGTGCTCTGCATCGACTCCTCTGACGGTTATTCCGAATGGCAGGCGGAGACGATCCATTATATTAAGGAAACCTTCGGGGAGACAGTGAAGGTCGGAGCCGGCAATGTCGTCGACAAAGAAGGGTTCCTCTACCTGGTCGAAGCCGGAGCGGACTTCATCAAGGTCGGCATCGGCGGCGGCTCGATCTGCATTACCCGTGAGCAAAAGGGCATTGGCCGCGGCCAGGCCTCCTCCGTCATTGAGGTAGCGGCAGCCCGGCAGGAATATTATGAGCAAACAGGCATCTATGTCCCGATCTGCTCCGATGGCGGCATCGTCCATGACTACCATATCGTGCTGGCACTGGCTATGGGCGCTGACTTTGTTATGCTGGGCCGTTATTTTGCCAGATTCGACGAGAGCCCGGGCCGCAAGCTGCTCGTCGGCGGGAACTTCGTCAAAGAATATTGGGGCGAAGGCTCCAGCCGGGCCCGCAACTGGCAAAGATACGACTTCGGGAACGCCGACAAAGAGAGCAAGCTCGAGTTCGAAGAGGGTGTGGATTCCTTCATCCCTTATGCCGGCAGACTCAAAGACAACCTGGACCTCAGCATCAGCAAAATCAAATCTACCATGTGCAACTGCGGTGCGCTGACCATTCCCCAGCTGCAGAAGCATGCCAAAATCACCCTCGTTTCATCAACTACCATCTACGAAGGCGGGGCACATGATGTTATGCTTAAGGAGAAGGATCGAACATCCTGAGCATTGATTATGATTCACAAGGAGCAGTGGTAATGAAGGAACTTCGCAAGGTACTGGTTAGCAAAGCCCAGCTTGAGAGCCGGGTAAAGGAGCTGGGCGCAGCCATCTCACGCGATTATGAAGGCAAAGAGCTCGTGCTCATTGGCATTCTGAAAGGTGCCGCCGTATTCATGGCCGACCTGATGCGGGAAATCACCTTCCCCGTGGCCATTGATTATATGTCCGTCTCCAGCTACGGCAGCAGCTCCACCACATCAGGTGTAATTACAATTAAGCAGGACATTAACACCGACATTCGTGGCAAGCATGTGCTGCTCGTCGAGGATCTGATCGACACCGGGCTCACCCTGCAGCACCTGGGGCAGCTGTTCGCCCTCCGCGAAGCGGCAAGCGTGTCTATCTGCACCATCCTCAGCAAGCCCTCCCGCCGTCTGGCCGATATTCCCATCGACTACTGCGGCATCGAGATCCCCGACGAATTCGTCGTCGGCTACGGCCTCGACTATGCCGAACAGTACCGCAACCTGCCGGAGGTATGGATTGTGGAGACTGAGGAACAGCAGTAGCAGTAGCAGCACCATGCACCACCAAAATAACGGACACCTCTCCCGCCAGCATTCACTCAGAATGAATGGGCAAGAGAAGTGTCCGTTTTTTTCAAATCATTCTACTAACGTAATCGCCGATCACAAATAAGCCTAAACCAATGAGCAGCAGGTTCATTAGAGCAATCCATTTTATGGTATATTTGAGAATATGATTAATTTAACCTTCTTATCCAGGAATATAAGGAGTGATGATGAACTTGAAGCGGTTACCTATTCTACTCCTGCTCAGTGCTATGTTAATCGGCGGCTGTAGCGGGAAGGATAATATTTATTCAGGAATTGAAAAGCAGGACCTTACGGAGATTAATTCTGCCAAGGAGCTGGATTACATCTACGCATACAAAGGACATACTGACAACTGGGCATCCACCTATTACGTCTATCAGAAAAAAGATAGCGATAGTCATGTCTCCAGAGTATTTTTGAAATATCTCGGCAAGGAGCCCGGCCCGTCAGGTGAAATGAAATACGCTTATACTACAGAAGGCGGCGGTGGCGGGAGCGGGACCCTATCTGATGCGGAGTCACCGTCCGTCATATACAACCTGGGCGGCAGTGGTGGAACCGGCTCAGTGGCCGAACAGGATTCTGTTGTAAAGATGCATGTGGAGTGGAGTGGGGGATCAGAGGATATTGAGCTGGAGCCTGAACTTTAATCATTCCATGGGCAGCCCATACAAAAGAGCAGAGCAGCGGTTATCCTTAACGGAATAATCGCTGCTCTGCTTGTTATGATGTCTTTTTCTCTTAAACTACTATTTTAATTGATATAAACGATAGATAAGCGCAGCTGCCTCCGCTTTGCTTGCGGTTTGAGCCGGACGGAAGCTATGATCCTCAAATCCTTCGAATAATTGGATACTCTTAGTTAATGCTACGCTTGCCGCTGCCCATTTCGATATTTTGGCCTTATCTGTGAAGGTTGCATTTACGGATTCAGGCTGGGAGACAGCTTGCTTGCCATTATAGGCTGTGAGTGCCCGTGCAAGCATCGTCGCGATCTCTTCACGGGTAATAGTTGCTTTCGGATCAAAAGCATTTGCTGATTTGCCGGTAATAATCCCCGCAGCATAAGCAGCGGCGATCTCATCATAATACGGATTGGATGATGAGATGTCTTTGAACGGCAGAAGCAGTCCTTCACCGCTCAAACCATAAGCCCGGGCGATCATTGCAGCAAACTCTTGACGTGTAACTTTGTCCGATGGACGGAACACTGCACTCTGATCCAGGATTCCTTTGTTCAACAAATAATTAATTTCCTGCACTGCCCAATGATTAGCAGAGACATCTGTGAAAGAAGCTTTGCCTAACATTACTGTATATCGGCTGAAGTGTCCTCTTGGTGTTGTTACGGTTTGAGTAACCGGGTCATATTTGCCCCCGACAGCTTCCCATGTAAGACTCTCATTATTAAGCAGATACACCGTCAGATTCTCCAGGTTGGCCCCGGAATATTTGGAAGTATCGATCGAAGATACATCAAAAGTAACTTCAATAGGTTTGGCAAAGCTCTTAACCTGCTGACCGCCTACAGAGGCACTGAATTCCATCACAGGAATGCTGGCCAGCGGTTCAGCCTGGCTAGGCTTACTTACTACAGCATTCTCTACAACTTCAGCCGCCAAATTAATCGTCTGGCCGGCTTCTACAGTACCGAAGGTATCCGGCTCAAGCGTGAATGCGGTTTGATCCATCTGAATTTTTAAGCCGGCAACATCATTTTCTTTGACCAGCGTAAGGATTTCGGACGGAAGCGTGGTATTCAGCTTATGAATTCCTTCTTCTACCGGAGGCACGTTGACGGTGATGCTCACCTTCAGCTCTGCTGCACTTCCTGTACCCAGCTTGCTTGTCAGATCTTTGGACAGATCGGACAGCGCCAGCTTCGCAGATTGGATCTGTGTGCTGATCAGCGTCTCATCAAGCTTCGAAGAAACAGTATTACCTGCCACTGTTACATTTGCCTTGGCAATCGTTACTTCTCCCGCTTTATTAAGAGCGGTCTGGCTTGAGGAGATTACGCTGTTCTTCAGCTTCTGGATGTCTTCCGCTGCCACACCCTGCACATTATTGAGTACAGCTGCTGCATTCTCAATAAGCGTATGGGCGAGCGAGACTGCCTTGTCGGAGCTGTCCATTTTATTCAGCAGATATGGTGCACTTCCAACAAGCTCTGTAATCGAGTCCACAATCTTCTGCTTCGCTGCAGAATCTTGGATCGTTGCGAGCAACCCTGCTGCCGTATCCATAGCTTTTGAGAGGCTCTTGCTGTTCTGCTCGGCTTCCGCGGAAGTCGTAGCAGATTTGAGCGAGTCCGCAATGCTTGTGAGGGCCGTTTGCGCTGCTGCGGCCCGTTCAACGGCTGAGCCCGTGGTATTCGTTAATAATTCTTCAAGTTTGTTATTCTGCTTCTCTACATTCTCAGTCACGTTTGCAGCAGTTGGAGTTGGAGTCGGTGACGGAGTAGGAGTAACCGTACCAGTACCAGTTTCTGTACCAGACCCGGTTCCATTTCCATTTCCATTTCCATTGCTGTTGCCGGTTCCGCTTCCATCACCATTACCTACATCTGTTCCTGGCAAATCTGTACCCGGATCTACTACAGTGCCTGTGGTTGTCTCAAGCACAACCTTCTTGTTCAGCGTGTAATTCTTGCCGTCAATGGTTAGAGAAGCCTTAATTATATAGGTTCCATTTGTCAGATAGCCAACGTTCTCACCTAAAGTGTTAAAGGTATAAGCAGTCAGCGGATAGCTGACCGATGAATCTGAGTATAGTGTTCGTCCAGACTCATCCTGAATTTCATAGGAAGCTGCCTCTGGAGTAACATATTTATACCCGTTAGACCAGCCACCGTTGGATATTACCAAAATCTGCGGCTTTTTAATCTGTCCGATCTGATTACCCGCAGTATCCACGAGTCCGATGGTCAGCCAGTTCACTCCGGCAGGACGTTTCAACTTTCCATCCTTCAGCCCAACGATGTCCAGCCCCTGTATGGTCTGCGGAGCAAGCTCAGTAAGTGTCCCCGCCTTCAGCGTTCCAGGTGCAAAATGAATATCATACTGATACTCAATTGTACCAAATGCTTTATCTACCTGTACTGTTACATCACCCGGAGTCAGCCGTACCTGATCTGCGTTATAGGCATAACTCTTTAGTGTCGATTGATTCGGTGTAGAATATTCAACGCTATAAATCGTTCCGGATTCTGGCGCAACCAGGGTAGCCAGCCCGGAAGCGGAATCATCAAGCGTAAGTGTATTATCTCCCGCTCCTATAACAACTCCATCACGGTAGATAAAGGTGTCTGATGCAGTTTGCGCCAGCATACTGTAAGTCCCCTGCGTTGCGTAGAAGTAGTTCTCTTTCACCGCATTGCTGTCGATTACATATGGAACGTTGTTTGCACCAGCCAAGTCAGCTCTAACAACAGATAAATCCTCTGCAGGTCTATCTAATAACACTTTACTTACTTCCTGCAGTTCCTGTCTTGCATCCAGCACGAGCGAGTAATCCTTGCCTGGCTCCGTACGGACAGAACCGTACATATAGTAGCCGAATTTAGATTCTACACCCGTATAACTCCGGTTGTAGCGGATGAAGTCAACACCAACTACAGAAGGTGAATCCACAACCAGAATAGCTTGCGCTTCAGAAGTATTAATGAAGTAAGAGTCTCCTTGGTAGGAACCATCCTGACTCTTAACAACGGCCTGTACGCTGGCATAATCGAGTGGAACGCCACCGGCATAACTGCTTCCTTCGGCCTTGTCCAACCCGCGAACGCGGATTACCGCCTGGGTCGCCGGATTAATCACCGCTGCCTTTACCTTTTTGAATAAGAAGCCCGGTTTCTTGAACATAAGTTCACCGATATAATAGGTCTGATCTGAAGGGATCGTAAACTTCCCTTGAGCATCCGTAACTCCGAGCGCCTGACCATAACGGCTAATTTCCACGCCGGCCTGCAATTCGCCTTGTCCGCCAGTGACATGCTGCCGCACAGTAATGGTTACATTTTGTGCCTGGTCAACAGTTAGATAAGGTTTCTCTACTAGGTCAACCAGTTTCCCGTCTTTACCTCTGATCTCTACATCAAATTCATTCTTCGGCAAAACCTTCAGTACTGCCTCAGCCAGCGGTTCTCCATTGACATACTGACCGTTTGAATAGGTATAAGGCGAGAATTGAACTTTATAAGTTCCTGCAGTAACCGGCTTCCAGTCCCGCATATTAATGCGCTCCAGATGACCATCCTTCTCCCTGGTCGTCCAAGACAGCGAATCATTCGCTAAAACTGTGCCGCTCTCATCCACAATCGAGAACCTATAGCTGCCGTTCAGATCGATAATATTGCCATATTCATCTGTCATAACAACCTGGTTCTGGACACTTTCACCCAGTACAACCTGATTCCGCAGTTCATCTTTGCCATAATAAGACGTGTCCGGTACCACAACATTAATCTTGGTTGTGTAGGTGCTGCCGCCCTTCAGCGTATATTCGCTCTCGGCCGGCTTAAAGAATGCTTTCAGTACAATCTGATTCGCACTGTTACTCTGGCCGGCTGCCGAAGGCGCAACAGTGGCTGTCAGTCGATGAATTTCTTCCCCCTTGCGCACATACAAAGTACCATTAGCCGCAGGAAGAGTAGTACTGATCTGGCTATAATTGAGCCTGTCATTAAGATAAGACACCAGCACTTGTCCTACACCTGCGCTCTGCTGAGGCACCTGAAGCTTCAAGGCACTATAATCAGCCGGGTTCGCAGCCGTTGTTACTTCAACCGCAGCTTCCGTCGGCTTAACCCTATTACGGAAGACCACCTTGCCGTCCACACCCTGAACGGTGCCGACCGCAGTGATTTCATATTCCTTATTCTTTTTGACATAGATAACAGGTGAAGTTAACTTTTTATTGTTGTATCCACCATTAATCTGTTTATACTGGTTGTTATCAATGAGTGAATAAGATTCCAGCTGCACCGGCTTATTATCCCATGTGTAATGGAGGCTGAGACGACTATAATCACTGCCATCCTCAATAATCTCCTTGTGAACTCCGCTAACAGAGGAATACAACGCCGCTTGACCCGTCTGGAATAAATACGCTCCATCGTCTGTAGTAACGTAGCCTGTATAATTTCCTGATACTTCACCAGTTCTAAGAACTAACACATCGATTCCCGAAACTCCATAGCGGTTAACAATTCCGTTTGGCCAAGAAGTGTTAGAATTATAGTTACGCAGCTGCTTGCCAGCTGCATCCAAGTAACGAATAGCAACAGTATATGTTCCTGCCTGCTGGAGATCGGTTACATAGATGGGCTTAGCTTCATATTGATCGGTCCCCTGTTTCAACAATACGAACAGAACAGAAGTACTAATGGTTGAGCTTATTTTATCCCTCAATTGAATCTGTCCGTTTGCATCCGTTGTAAAGGTGTAATAGGAATAATTCAACGAAATAGCGAGCGATTCGTTCGCTAGCGGAACACCATTATTGCTAATGGTCAGTCTTACATTCTTATCATCACTGCGTATCTCTCCATTGGTTGCACTTACATATGTATTAGAATCCTTGGCCATTACTTCGACAGCAATGTTTATCCCCGTTGTCGAGGGTACCCGGATAATCTGCGGTAGGGTAACAACCGTACCTTGCTCACCCTCAAATTCTGCCCGCAGGGAATATTCTTCACCGGCTGTCAATCCTTCAAAAGGAATGCTGCTATATTCAAGGGAATTGTATACAGCATCCACTGCTGTAAGCTTCGCCTCGCTTTTAGGCTTCACCTGGCGTGCAATTTCAGTTTCACCCTTGGTAAGGATAAACTTAACCTCTTGCAGAACCTTAAGATCTTTATAGGTGACATCTACTACACTGTTGACCGTAATCTTTTGCTTGCCGTCCGGCGATAGTTCATTGGATGCCATTCCCGCTTTAAGTGAAGCAGCAGACACCCCAAGTACATTAATAAAAGCTAATAAAAAAACTAAAACTACCGAAACAGCCATTCGAAATCTCTTTGAATACATAACCCATCTCCTACTCCCCAGTGAATTCAAATCCTTTTTTTAACGATCTAAACCGTACGATCACTACTCCTTTCTAAACTAAGCCCAAAAAAGGCGTCTAGCATAGATTTTACATTTATTTCTTTGCAGTGTCTATTAATTCCCTTAACAGGTAAGAGAATAGAACTAATTCCAGGATAATACTTTCACTGAAATGTCGAAATTACTGGATTTATGACTGATGTAGTCCCAGAAATTGCCAAAGGTATTATACATATTGACTCTGGTAATCAATAAAAGAGTTGCAACGCTGAGTTATGTTTGGGTAGAAAATCCGGCTATTGCTTTGAGGAAGATTCTGAGCAGTTATGCTGCAAAACTAATAGAGGGGCGTGCCCAGTAACAAACGACTACTGAGGTAGAGGTAGTAACTTAGCTTGGGAGATAAGGTAGATCAAATGCGGCATCTGAACAAGACGATGTTGACAACGGATTCTTGTGGTACCTTTAAGAGGAAAAGAAAAATCGACCATCTGAGGGTAACAATATCAGTGTTAATAGAACAGACAAACCTATAAAGAAACAGCTCTTTACAGGTTTGCCTGACTTACTTTCAGTATTTAATTCTTCATAGATTAATTCCGGTACTCGCCGCTAAGGATAAGTTCCCACCATTCTGTGTTGTCGATATACCACTGGATGGTCTGAGCAATTCCAGTCTCAAAGGTATAAGTTGGCTTCCAGCCCAGATTCTCCAGCTTGGTTGGATCAATAGCATAACGCTTGTCGTGACCTAAACGGTCAGCAACAAATTCAATCAGATCTTCAGATTTACCCAAAGTATGAATGATCGTCTTAACTACCTCTAGATTGGTTCGCTCATTATGTCCACCTACATTGTATACTTCACCATTAACTCCTTGATGCAGAACCAGATCAATGGCAGCACAGTGATCCCATACATGCAGCCAATCGCGGATATTCTTGCCATCGCCATAGACAGGAACCTTCTGTTCGTTCATTACCTTCGATATCGTCAGAGGAATTAATTTTTCAGGAAAATGATAGGGTCCATAATTATTAGAACAGCGGGTAATATTCATAGGTAATCCGAAAGTTTCATAATACGCCCGCACCAATAGATCTGAAGAAGCTTTGCTCGCACTGTAAGGGCTGTTAGGCTGCAAAGGTGTTTCTTCCGTAAAGAATACAGAAGGATCAAAATCCAGTTCTCCGTAAACCTCATCAGTGGATACATGAACAAACTTGCTGATTCCATCCTTTCGAGATGCATCAAGCAGCACTTGTGTACCCATAACATTCGTCCGTACAAATACTGCCGGATCTGTTATGGAGCGGTCCACATGACTTTCTGCTGCAAAATGCACTACATAATCGAATTGTTCTTGCTCAAAAAGTGAACTAATCGTCTCCCGGTCAGCAATATCCGCTTGCACAAAACGGTAATTGTCTCTATTTTCAATGTCTGAATGCTTTTTAAGTTCGCCTGCATAGGTCAACAAATCCAGGTTCACGACATCATAATCCGAGTATTTATCCACCATATATTGCACAAAATTCCCGCCAATAAAACCAGCACCACCGGTGATCAGCAATTTCTTCCTGCTCATTCAATGCACCTCAAATTCAATAAAATATTCTTCTAAAGATCATAAGTAAAATTCAAATTAGCCTCTCTCAGTAAAGGAGCCTTCTCATCTTTGCCGGAAAGTACCGGAGTAACATGAATAGGCCATTCAATCCCTATAGATGGATCATTCCAAAGAATTCCCCCGTCGCATTCAGGCGCATAAAGCTCATCACATTTATATTGAACCTCAACATCTTCGGTAAGCGTCATAAAACCATGAGCGAACCCTTTTGGAATCAGTAGCTGCTTCTTATTCTCTGCACTAAGCTCTACCCCATACCACTTCCCGTAAGAGGGACTTCCTCTTCTAATATCCACTGCCACATCAAAAATAGAACCACGCGTACAACGGACAAGCTTAGTCTGAGCTTTGGGATTCAATTGGTAGTGGAGACCTCTCAGCGTCCCTTTCGCAGCAGAATAGGACTGATTATCTTGTACAAAAGCAGTATCAATACCTTGCTCTTTGAATTTGGCATCACTGAAGGTTTCCATAAACCATCCCCGATGATCTCCGAAAACAGCAGGCTCTACAATAAATACGCCTGGAAGCATCGTTTCCGTTAGTTTCATATTCCCCACACCTTCAATGTTTAATATTGGATTTTTCCGGTGGCGACTTTGATTAAATATTGCCCGTAGCCAGTTTTACTCAGTTTCTGACCACATACCAGCAGATGCTCTTTAGTGATCCAGCCATTAATATATGCAATTTCCTCAAGAGCTGCTATTTTGATTCCTTGATGATCTTCAATAGTTCTGACAAAATTAGTGGCATCTACAAGACTCTGATGAGTTCCAGTGTCGAGCCAAGTAAACCCGCGGCCCAGTAACTCAACATCCAACTCACCAAGTTTAAGATATGCTTCATTAATAGAAGTGATTTCAAGTTCACCTCTTACCGAAGGCTGTACATTCTTAGCAATTTCCACAACCCTATTATCGTAGAAATACAACCCCGTAATTGCATAATTGGATTTCGGCTCAGAAGGCTTCTCTTCTACACTGAGCACCTTACCTTCTTCATTAAATTCCACTACACCAAAACGCTCCGGATCCTGCACATGATACCCAAAGACAGTTGCACCAACCTCTTTATCTGAAGCACGTTTCAGCATTTTCCGTATGCCGTTTCCGTAATAAATATTATCCCCTAATACCATAGCTACAGAATCTTCTCCAATAAACTTTTCTCCCAAAATAAAGGCTTGTGCTAGGCCGTCGGGTGTCGGTTGTACGATATATTGGAGGGTGATTCCAAACTGAGACCCATCACCCAAAAGACTCTCAAATCGTGGAGTATCCTCTGGAGTGGAAATAATAAGTATTTCATTTATTCCCGCTAACATTAATGTGGAAAGTGGATAATAAATCATTGGCTTATCATAAACGGGTAACAACTGCTTACTAGTAACCATCGTTAAAGGATATAGGCGCGTTCCGCTACCACCTGCTAGAATAATACCTTTCATAAAGAGCCCCTTCCTACATTCAACATAAACTTAATTAACTAATTAATATTTCAGTCAGGTTTATACGTAAATATTATCTGTTAAATATCTATATACAGACGATTATTTATCTATACCGTATATCACGAAGTATACTTTTCCATCCTCTAGAAAATCTAAAGTATCTACCTGACATTGCCTCTAGAAAAACTTTCCACACTCGAACCACTATTTCGGGATGAAGTTTATTCCGATGCTCCAAATGTCTATTCTTCTCTGTTAATTGGGTTAAGCCCTCCCTTTTAAGTAGCTTCTGTTTAGGTTTGAGGAATTCTATCAATGCAAGAAAGTCAACATTTTTCCCCTTTTTCACATTTTTATTTTTTGAAATCTCAATTTCGCTAAAAATGTCTTTTTTAAGAGCCCCTAATTGGTTGTTAGCATGCTGTCTATACTTTATCAATCTCTTATCCAGCGCTTTAATTTCCTTATCTTTCATTACTGCTACAATAATTGATATCCAAGCGTCATGGACCCAGTTGTCGTGAATGGGCAGAAGAGATTTTTTGAGTTCCCCTCTAAAGGCCATAGTAGCACCAGTGACGACATTTTGTTTCAACAGAATTCTCTCTGGATATTTATCAAACTCTTTTTGAGATTTCTGTGAAAAACCAACCGATTTCCATAGGTCGTACCCCATAAAATTTAGATCTTGATCCACAATCTCAGCGTTTGTAAAGACCGCACATAAGTTAGAATTACGATAGAATTCCATCTCTATGTCTTGAATTTTATTTTCATTCCATACATCATCTTGATCAGCGAGGAAAATTATGTCTCCAGTACAATACCCAATCGCCTTTTCAAAGTTTTTGGTACTTCCCATTTGGAATTGGTTAATAAATAAGTTTACTTTAAAAGAAACTCTATTTCTAAAACCATTAATTATTGCAACTGTACTATCCGTTGAACAATCATCACATATTACTAATTCATCCGGTAATCTAGATTGGCTTGAGATACTATCTAATTGCTCGAGTAAATATTCCCCTCCATTATATGTACACAGAGCTATAGAAATCTTATAATCTGTCAACATTTCATCTATCCTCTTATATTATTTTTCAACAAACACAAAATACTTATTATTTTTTCTTCTTTAAGAGTAAATTATACTGTCTATCTTTTTTTAAAATAATATATCAGCTTTTTCAGCTTCAATTCCTTAAAAATCATTAATAAAACACCGTAATATAAAATACTAAGACACAACGAAACGAATAGTTCCAAAAACAAGTTATCTATCGATAAAATATTTTTCGAAAAACACAATGCAATCCCTAAAAATATAGCAATCAGGAATAATTTAACTAACAGCAGAATTGAAATATTCCATTTTATGTGTTTTTTTGAAGTGAAATAAATAATTATAGGATATAACAAAAGAGCTATTAATGTAGCTAATGAGGCTCCCAAATAACTATATCTGGGAATTAATACTATATTCAAAATAGCATTTACTACAACACAAATTAAAACGTAAAGAAGCATTCTTTTAGTTTTCCCTAAAATCTCGTATCCCTTATGACCATACATAGCAAAATTCCAGGCAAAGTATCCTACGAGTAGAATAGGAATTATAATTGCTCCTTCTCGAAATTCTTCTCCTAAAAGAAGTTTAACTATGGAGTCCCTATAAACAGTCACAAAAGAAACTACAGGTGTTACTACAAGTAAAAAAATTCTTGAGAAATTTGATATTACAGACTCAACATGCTTAGTGTCACCTTGTTTAGCTGCAACATTCATTATAATTGGATGTGCTGCTGTAATTAAAGGACCACATAATAATCCTAATCCCGCTGTCACAATATTGTTGTTTGCTGAATATATACCCACGTCACTAGCAGACTTAAAGTATTCTAACAAATATCTGTCACTCATATTTAGTAAGGACAACCCTAGAAACCAACCAATCATAGGAAATCCAAAGGACAGTAATTTTGTAGTAAATTCTTTAAATGATTCTAATGAGTCGAATTTTTCAGTCTCTTTATATTTGAAAAGATCATAATACATTGGAACAATTAAAATCAAAAAGGATAATACCATTCCCCAAAATAATGATTCTGTGTTTTTCCAAAAAAAAAGGTATAGTCCAATACTAATTATCAATTTTAATACTGCATTAGAGATTTGTATAATTCCGTAAAGTTTAACCTTCATTTCTGATTGATAGATTGTACTTCCAATATTAAAAAGACTTTGGAATGAGACTAACAAAAATGTAACAAAATAATATTTTTTATATTCACCAATAATATCTTTAATAATAGGATATAAAGACATAAAAATAATGGCAAAAAATAGAATTATGTAGAATACCAATCTTTTTATATACTGATTGAAATTCCATAAATTATTCTCTTCTTCATACTGTGGCCTAAATTTTTGTATTGATTGAACTAACCACTGAGAGATTAACGGTGATAAAATGCTTACTGAAGTCAGAACAAGAGCATATTGACCATACTCTAAGGGAGAGAACATTCTGGTGAATATCACAAGACTAAGAACCCCTAAAACTGCTGGGATTAGAATTGCAGGTATATATGCTAACGTATCTTTACCAAATCTCGCTAATATGTTTGTTTTCTTTTGCTCTAAGGGTTCCAATTTTCCACCTCTTTGTATCATTTCCCATTCATTCTTTAGTGGGAATTCTATTTAATACCCAAAAAACTCAAGAATTATATTTTTATATTGAACCAGTTTTCCCAATGATAAAATCAACCACTCCTTTAGTTATCCATTTCAACCTTTCTTTTCTTGGGGAAACAAATAATGGGAAATAGAAAAATTTAAATATTAATACTAAGCTATACTTTATCTTAAATTTTATTGGAACATAACTACGCTTAAAAAGAAGTAGCGTATTTCTAAATTGATAATAGTGTCTAATAGGAGAGGGTATTCCAATACCAAAACCCGCCAATTCCCTCCTCCCTTCTCCTAATCGATGAGCCATGATTGAATCTGCTATTATATAAGTTTCATATCCTTTTTCTCGGGCTCTCCAGCACCACTCCCAGTCTACAAGATCTATGAATAATCCAACTTCCATACCACCAATAATTTGATAAGTTTCCTTCGCTATTAAAGAACCTGAACTTAATGTTTTGTCTACTTTCATTAAATTCATGCCTGAATTACGCCTCTTTTTTGTATATAAATCCCTCTCAGTCTTATCACGATTATATGTAAGAGGGCCTACACAAGCGACTTTTATCTCTTCTTTCGACAAATAATTATATGATGAACATAAATCATCCAATAATTTCTTGTTAATATAACTATCTTGATCTAATAAAAGAACAGCTTTAAATCCATTTGAGAATGCCCAATTCATACCATGATTTTGAGCTTCGGCTATTCCTTTGTTCTCCCCTAGAGTAATTATCTGAGAAAAGCTCTTAAATAGTTTAACAGCTCGCTGAATCTCATCCTCAATACTATTATCAACAATGCACACATTTAATTTATTTTCCTTTAAATTTTCTATACTAGCCCTTAACTCTATGATATTTGGATTAAATGTTACAATAACTATACAAACGTTTGAGTAATTTAAATCGCTATCAGTCAATCATCTCACCCATTTTCTTTAACAAACCATGTTTTATACCTTTTACCATCATCTTCATTCTCAACGACCTAGGTCCGATAAATAAAGAAAACACAATAAATTCAATTGGTTTTATCAAAATACTTCTAATCTTCCAGTATCGAGGAACATAGGCTCTGGGCAAAAGAATTATTGTATTTCTAAATTGATAATAGAGTCGAATAGGTGTACTAACTTGTAAGGAAAACAAATTGAATATGGACAAATCCCTTTCTCCTACTCTGTGTGCCATTTCAATTCTTTTTGATACAAATACTGAATACCCTTCCCTCTTTGCTCTCCAGCACCACTCAAAATCTACATTATCAATAAACAGACCTACTTCCATTCCCCCAATAACTTCATAAGCTTCTCTTAAAATTAATGATCCGGAACTAATAATTGCATCTTTTTTGATAAAATCCGAAATATCCATTTTACTATGAAATAGCGGTTTATATGTTTCACCAGTATCCCTATTATATACAATAGGACCAATGCAAGCGATTTTGTAACCAGCGCTTTTCAACTTGAAAGCTCCATTGAGAAGTTCTTCTACTAAGTTTGGTGGTACATGACTATCCTGATCCATAATAAGAACTGCCTCAAAGCCTTCATTAAACGCAAGTTCCATTCCTTTATTTTGCGCTGCTCCAATACCTCTATTTTTATTAAACGCGAAATATTGGACCTTATCAAAATCACTAAAACAATATTCATAGTTAACATTTTCACTTTTTTCAGAATTATCAATAATAACAGCATGATCTACTTGTGGCAAAACTACCTTTAAATTATTAATCAATTCAGGAATATTTGGATTATATAACACAAAAATTGCACAAACCTTTTTTTTATGCATCTATTGTTCCTCTTTTTTGCAATTCTTTTTTTAATGAGATTAAAATCATGATTATTATGATATTCGCTGAATCGAATATATAAGGATTTGTTATAGCATAAATGAGATAACATAGATATATCAAATATATATACTTATTTCCAAAAAAACGAATACTTAGGATAATATTTAGTAATATAAATATAAAAAAATTAATAAACCCTAACTGATTAAGTATATAGATTGATTGTAATTCATAATATATAGCTTTACTATAATCTCTATAGTTTGATTGTAAAGTTATAGTATTTCCAAGTCCCTTTCCGAACAAAGTACTCCCTATAGATACCGACATATCTTTGAGTAGTAAATCAAATTGTTCACTTCTAATAGACAAAGAAGATTCTGATTTCATTTCTAACACTTTAGTTGTATAAGATATTATTGGAGTAATAATTATTGACATTATTATCATAATAAAAAATAGTCGTTTGGTTATTTTTGATAAATTTTTAGTTGATTTAAAGAAATAGTAACCTATAAAAAATATGCCTATAGATACAAAGAAAGCAAAGTTTCCTGCTATTATAACGGCACTTAACATTACTAATAATAATATCTTTTTAAAGAAATTATCTTTTAAATATACCGTTCCAACAAATAAACCAGTAGGTAACAGAGAATTCCCTAAAATTTGAATCTTAAAGAAATAACCATTATATGTATATATGTCACCCAATCCGGCAGAGAGATATTGAAATCTAATCATTGAATTGAATGCAGGACTAGAATTGAAAATCATATAAAGTTCAAATATTATAAGATATATACTCTGTAGAGCCATCAAAAATATGAAAATTTTCAAAAAAAACCCTTTGCCAGGTATGAAATAACATAAGGGAAGTAACATCAATATCATGAAAAACCTTATTGAAAATTCCGGATTATTGCCTAAAAAAACCACAGAGTACATCAAATAAATAAATAGCGCTAATGTATAAATGACAACAGTTCTTGAAAGAAAGACATCAACTGATCTTATATTTCTAATCATTCGAGGTACAGAAATAAAAAAAATCATTAATAAAGAAAAAAGAATAAATTTAGATAAAACAGGAAAATTCGTTTGTCTGGTCATACAGAATAAACAGATAAAGAAAAACAGTCCTAATAAAATATCATACGCACTTCTAGCTTGATTGGTTTTAATCTGCAAGAGACACACATCCTAATATTTATCGAAAAACTACTCATTTGAATTTCTTAAGTACCTTTTATAAATATAAGCACGAAATTCACTCGGAAGTAAACGAATAAATAATCGTTTGGTTATATTTTTCACCGCTACATATTTACCAATTAATCCCAAAAAAATAAATACTCTTTGCAACTTGATTTCAACAAAAAAATATTTCAAACCGCCTCTTCTTTTAAACATTTCCTGTCCAGTACGCACGTCTAGTAATACTTCAGAAATATTAGCAAATTTATATCCATTAACTAACATTCTAACCCAGAGATAATAATCTTCATTCCATAAGAAGCTTTGATAATTACCAGCATTAATTACATCTTTTTTTCTGAATATTACAGACATATGATTCATAGGATTCCGGATTTTCGCAGTTCTTATAATTTCTTCATGGGTTAAAGGTACATTCCTAACAGAAATAATATCATTAGGTTCCCTTTCAAATTCAGCGATCCATGAGCCCATCACACTTATATCTAGATTCTTTTCCATAAACATAATTTGCTTTTCGAATCTATCTGTTCTACAAATATCATCACTGTCCATTCTAGCAACTAATTCATAATCACATTGATTGAGACCAACCCTCAGCGCTTCACCCAATCCAACGTTGTCTTTCAAATTCACAACTTTAACGATATTTACATTATTCTCTTTAAATTCATCGATTATCGTATTTAATTCTTTAGTTAAGGGACCATCTTTCACAATTACAATCTGAGACGGCTTTAAGGTCTGATCAATTATACTATTTAATGATTTTTCAAAATGTTCTGGTATCTCTTTGAGATAAATTGACATCAACACGGAAAATTGAGACATATAACACCTCATAATCTAAGTAATTATTATTCACGGTTATACCAATTCAAGCAATTATTTAATCAATGATTAAAACCAATTCTATATACTCAATAAAACATCTTCACAGTTTTTTTGTATTATATTGAATTTGTTTAAATATAGCATAACCTTATACTGAAATTTTTAGTTATCATATCAATAATACGAGCCGTTTTAATTATAAAACAATATGGTATTTTAACTATAATTACTTTCCTCTTTAATTCATCTGCAACTAACCGTACCAGTTGAATAAAGGAGATATCAATATTATTGGCAATTATGATGCGTTCCCCTAAGATTACGGAATTATTAATACTTTCAATTATTGCATTCACCGCATCCTTACATATGTAAAGGTTTTTACATTACTTCCATCTCCAAAAATTAAAACATTTCCAGCGCTGCTTCCTCAGCATACCTTTGAATTTCCGTAGACATATTTGGTGCCTTTATAGAATATTCATTAATAAGAGGGTAGTTGTCATAAACCGCTACAGTGCTTATAAATATCACACTTTTAACATTATTATTTAAACACATTTCGAATAGCTGTATTGTCTTTTCAAAATCCGTCTTATAAAAGTCTTCTTTATTAGATACTAATTTAGGAAAAAACTTTTGCTGCACAATGAATTACGGTATCAATTTTCTTTAAACTCTCCGAGATTAGTAAACTGTTACTTTGTCTCTGATTTTATCATCAAGTGATTCAGGAGTACGAACTAAACACCTTACATCAGAGCATTTTAATTCTAACAATTTCTCTACAAGTTGATAAACAAGACACCCTATTGAACCAGTAATTAACATTATACTTCCCTATAAAGTTATCATAAGCACTCCCATGTCATGCTTTTATTCCTTTTGCTTTAAATACATAACTACATGTTAAATATAGAATTTTAAAATCCAACTTTATTGACCAGTTCTTAAGGTAATATTCATCCAAACTTACCTTCTCAGCAGTGTCTATCTCGTCCCTTCCATTTATCTGTGCCCATCCGGTAATGCCGGGAAGGATATGATGAATTCCTTTCTCCGTCCTACTCTTAATAAGTTCATTTTGATTATGTAAAGCAGGTCTCGGTCCTACAAAACTCATTTCTCCTAAAAACACATTAAATAATTGAGGTATCTCATCTAAACTTGTTTTACGTAAAAATTTACCGATGGCTGTTACATAGTCAGCTGGATTAATTCGATCCGTTGGAATATCAGGAGTTCCTATTTTCATCGAACGGAATTTATAAATGGTAAACAACGAGTTGCCCATTCCGATTCTTTTCTGTTTAAACATCACAGGGCCTGGGGAATCTAGTCTAATTGCTATTGCTATAATAACTATAAAGGGTGATAGCAATATTAAACCAATTAAAGAAAATGTAATATCAACGATTCTTTTCAAATTACCTCACCTTTATCATTTTTTTCAACGACACATAGTTCATAAATAATTTTCACAAGTAAGTAAGATTATAAGAGAGGACAAAACTAATACTGAGTTACTTTTGACAGCCCCCGTATTTAGTGAATTTCTAAATAATTTATAGATGTCACTACTACTCAATTTGCCGTATTTCCAGCTAAATCTTTGCCAGCCTGTAATTCCGCCTCAAAAGCACTTCGATATTGTTGAATGATATCTGTACTATATCCATTTGCTTTCAATTGTTGTTCGGCATCAGCCACAATACTATTAAAGCTTGCAGTAAATGAAGACAATTGTTCTAAGCCCTTGTTCTTAATACTGGCTTTACTAGCATCATCTTTGGCAGCTACATACTCAAGTGCAATACTCATCAAAGTTGACTGACTTTGACTTTTTAATGCATTAAGCTTAGCTTCCGTTGCACTTGTTATGTCTTCATATGAAACTTTCCCAGAAGTTGAGCCACCGGCCTGTGATGGAGTTGTAGTAGTTGCTCCCTGGCCTGCATTACCAGCTGTATTCCCTTCATTCACTTGTTCTTGGTAAGCCTTAGATGTAGCCGTAATAACCTTCGCTTTCTGATCCCAGTTGATTACGTTTCCTACTGATTCTGAAAGGAAGCGAAGCGGCACATATAGTGCTCCATTTAATATATAACTAGTCTGGTTAGCAGGCAGACTTTTGATAACTCCATCAAATACAAAGCTTGCCTTCACTGTAGTTAAGGTTACAGGTTTAGATTCAGAAAAGGTAATTTTAGTATTCGCAGCATTCATTATATATTCTTTAATTACAACCGACTCAGCACTGCTTGGTTCACCTACGGTAACCTTGAGATTCTTAGCATCCCAGGTAACGCTCTTTTGCAGTGCATAAGACATAAATCTTACAGGTACATAAGTCGTATTGTTATGAATAAATACTAATTGACCAGAAGGCGGTACCATACTTACACCATCAAATATCATTTTGACATTCATATTTTGAACTTTAGCAGAGTTATTATAAATCGATGGTGTTGCGGCAGTAGCCACTGAAGCAGCCGATGCAGATAAAGGTGCCGAAGCTGTTAATGGGGCAGCCCCGATGGATAAGAGGAGCAGTAGAGCTGCTGCAGGAATTTTGACTTTACTCATTGCTGTTCACTTCCTTCTTCTTGTGCTTTAGACTGTTCTTCTTCAGCTAACACTTGTTCTTGTGTTTTCCCTTCGCTTACTCCATACTTCTTCGCAATCTGTGAAAGTTCATTATATTGTTCCTCTGACACTTTACCAAGAATAATACTGCGTGCTTCGCGTTTCTCATCTATGGTTAATCCACCCGATGCTAGCTCCTGCAAACGTTTGATATCCGACACACTTAATTGACCCATTACAATAGATGCAACATCCGCTTTTTCCTTAACTGTAACATTTTCTTGTATTTGCTTAGCTTTATCAGCTGAGACCTGTGCAGAATATCCGCCCACATCTGTGTTCTTGTCCGAGGACGGACTTCTTGATGCTTGGGGTTTTGCCGAAGGAGAAGCAATATTCCCACTATTCTCAGCTGTCTTCTGTGCCGTGACAGGTTGACTAGTTGCAGTCTCTGAAGCCGGCGCTGATACAGTTGGAGTATTTGTATTGTTGAACGGGTTATCCGCAATTGCTTCAGTTGGCTTTACCGTTTCAGCAGGTGCTATAGTAGGTTCCACGATTACGCTCCCGCTATTCGATACATTGTTAGATTCTAAATCCAGCCCACCGGCCATGGAGGTCATTAGTTTATCCACCGCATAATTTGCAGCAAACAATCCACCAATTGCTAATACCACTACTACAGACAGAGACCACGCCAGTACTTTCTTCCATCTCTTGTTGAACATAGTAATCCCTTCTTTCAGAATAGTTAGCTAATAGCGGCTTGAGCAACGGGCTGCATGGGAACAATCTGATTAATCACTTCGCGGATCGCACTTGGCTCTTCGGTTAATACACGTTCCAACCGCTTAAATTCCAACTCTAGCTGATTCTGACTGATTACATTTGGTTTACCTATAAATATACGATCATGTTGAGTCGAACCCAGATTCTCTTCATCTGTTAAGAGCTCTTCATAGAGCTTCTCACCTTCGCGGATACCAGAGAACGTAATATTGATATCCCTATAAGGTTCGTATCCTGACAAGGTTATCAAATCCTCGGCCAAGGTAAGAATCTTCACAGGTTCACCCATATCCAGTACAAAGACTTCTCCGCCTTTGGCGAAAGAACCGGATTGGATGACCAACTGTACAGCTTCAGGAATAGTCATGAAATATCGTACCATTTCAGGATGGGTGACAGTAACAGGACCACCTGCAGCGATCTGCTGTTTGAAGGCTGGTATTACACTACCCCGGGAACCTAAGACATTACCGAATCGCACTGCAGAGAACTTAGTGTGGCTTGTAGTATTCAGACTCTGTACGTACATTTCTGCAATACGCTTGGTTGCTCCCATTACGCTAGTAGGGTTGACCGCCTTATCAGATGAAATCATCACAAATCGCTCTGCTCCAAATCGGTCCGCACAATCAGCCACATTTCTTGTTCCGAAGACATTATTCTTAATCGCTTCCGATGGATTGCGCTCCATCAGAGGAACGTGTTTATGCGCTGCCGCATGAAAGACAACATGCGGTCTGAACGTGCGGAATACATCCATCATGCGATTGCGGTCTTGTACATCTGCAATGACCGTAACAATCTCAAGATCAGGAAACTTCTTACGCAGTTCCATTTCAATGGTATAGATACTATTTTCCCCATGACCCAGCAATAGAAGCTTCTCTGGAGCAAAGGGTGAAACTTGACGGCACAACTCCGAGCCAATAGATCCGCCAGCACCCGTTACCATAACCGTCTTATTATGAACATAGCCTAGAATGCCATTTAAATCTGCTATAATCGGCTCACGTCCTAGTAAATCTTCCACGCTAACATCACGAAGCTTCTTCACAGATATTTTCCCGGCAATCAGATCATTAAGTGCGGGAATAATTTTAAGCTTAGCACCTGTAGTTTTGGCTAAATTGATAATCTCGGAGATCTCGGTTCTCGATATAGATGGCATTGCAATTATGATCTCATGAATATCTTTTTCTTTGACAAGCCTTGGCAGATCATACCTATTCCCCAACACAGGCAAGCCCAAGATAGACATGTGATATTTATTGTGATCATCATCTATGAACCCTATCAATCTCGTATGCGCAAAGGAAGGCCCCATCATTTCCTTCGCAATCAGCATGCCGCAATCCCCTGCTCCAACAATCAGTGCATGGGTTTCGGTTTCTTTATTAGTGATCCGGTCATTCCGAAAAACTCTCCATAAGAACCGCACTCCCCCAACCAAGACCAGAATCGTTTCCATCGAGCGAACTTCCACTCCAAAGGGTACTCGTGCCGGAAGGAGCAGCAGTGCTATCACATAGGAACTAATAGAACCAATGACAATCGCCTTAAGGATAGAGACGATTTCTCCAATACTGGCATATTGCCACATCCGCCGGTAAAGACCGAAGTAGATCAAGCTTCCCCCGATAACAATCGTCGAGATGATGCCAAACTGCAGCATCTGGACTACATAATCATGAGGGATACCATCATAGAACCGGAACCAATATGAGGTAGCAATGCTGAACCAAATGATGGCCAGATCAATGAAGAACAACACGAACACTCTAGATTTTGCTGTCATTTTTAGTGCCTCCAAAAATAACATTTTCTCTACCGAACATTGTCAATTTCCGTAGTAGTAATAATAGTAGCCTTCGCTAGCTTTGCGCTTGACGTTATTAAGTACTACCCCCAGCATCTTCGCCCCTACACGATCAAGATTGGCCTTAGCCTTAACGGCTATATCACGTTTCACCTTGCCATAGCTGACTACCATAATCACACCATCACTCTTGGAAGCCACAATCTGTGCATCCGTAACCGCTAAGAGCGGCGGAGTATCGAACATAATCACATCAAACTGTTGACGAAGCTCCTGCAGGACTGTACTCATCCGGTTCGAAGCCATCATCTCCGCTGGATTCGGAGGAATCGGACCAGAAGTCATAAGGTATAGGTTAGGAACTCCAGATTCCTGTATAACCTCGTTTAAATCCGCCTGCTGTGACAGCAAAGAAGATAACCCGTAACGGTTGCTTAAAGAAAAGGTTTTGTGTGCCGTAGGCTTCCGCAAGTCTCCATCGATCAAAAGCACTTTCTTATCTGCTTGTGCATAGGCGGCCGCAAGATTCGCGGTTACTGTGGATTTACCTTCCTCAGGTCCGGAAGATGTGACCATAATGACCTGAATCTGTTCATCAATCGAAGAAAAGTCAATATTGGTCCGCAAAGCCCGAAATGCTTCCGATACAGGCGAACGCGGATTCGTTACGGTAATCAGATGGCGTTGTTTATTTGGCTGCTGTGACATGTTCGAGATCCCCTGCCTTTCTGGATAGCTTCTGTGCTTGCGTTTCTGTAGACTTGGTCTCTTCTTGTCCGAGTCTGGTTATCATTGCTATCGTCGGCAGACCCAGGTATTTCTCAATATCCTCTTCTGTCTTCAGGGTGTCATCCATGTACTCCAGCAGGAAGGCAATCCCCAGGCCGATCATCAGTGAAACGATAAAGGCAATTGCCAGGTTCATCACTACATTAGGTTCAACCGGTCCTGGTGCAACAGTAGGATTAAGCTTGGCTTCATTCAAAATCGATACGTTCTGTACATTGAACAGGGAGGGAATTTCCTGCTTGAACACAAGTGAAATGGCATTCACGATTTCTGCTGCTCTCTGATAAGAATTATCTCGAACGACAAGTGTCATCACCTGCGTATTATTTACCGAACTCACATTAACCTTCTTCAGCAACTCTTCTGCAGTAGTGTTAAATTGCGGATAGTCCTTGGCTACAACATCCAGAATGGCTGGTGTCTTAATAATTTCCTTGTACGTGTTAATTAATTGAATATTAGTATTAATCTGATTCAAATCCAGCTGTGATGCTGCTGACTGCACTTGCTGTGTCTGATTAACAATAATCTTCGTTGAAGCTTCATACACCGGATTCTTAATGTATAGGCTATACACACCGGCAAGAAGACAGACGACGATAACAATACTTACAATCATCCACAGTCTCTTTCTTACAATCTGAAAATAATCGCGAAGATCCAATTCTTGTGCTGACAAGTGAATTTCCCTCCAAGCTGTTTCTGTAATATTTCAATTCACGCTAAAAAAGTGCCCCCTCTCACATGAACGAGAGGAGGCTCTCCACTTGCTTGTATTATTCTTACTTGAAGTTCATTGTACGATAGATGATTACAGCTGCTTCTGCACGGGTAGCAGTAGCGTTAGGGTTGAACTTGCCTGCATTACCGATAACCAGGTTATTGCTGGCTGCAAAGGCTACGCCGTCTTTCAGGGAAGCACTGATCTTCGCTGCATCCGAGAATTTGCTAAGTGCTGTTGCATCAGCAGTTGCAGCAGGCTTGAGTGCTTTCACCGCACGGGAGATCATTGTAGCCATCTCAGCACGTGTGATTGTCGCATTCGGATCAAAGGTTGAAGCATTGCGTCCAGTGATAATGCCCTTCTCAGCAGCAACTGCAACGTATGGAGCATACCATGCAGTAGAGCTTACATCGCTGAAGCTTTCTGTTGCCGTGCTGTTCTCAAGGTTGAGTGCACGGATCAGCATCTTCGCGAATTCAGCGCGGGTAACATTGCTCTTAGGAGCAAACTTGCCGGAGCCGATTCCTTCAATTGCACCCTTAGCGGCTACAACTTGAATCTGTCTTCCAGCCCAAGCTTGTACGCTTGCGGTATCACTGAAGCTTACTTTGTTCTCTACTACAGCGTAGGAAGAGAAGGTGTCGCGCGGCTCAACGATGAAATCACCGTCAACAACGCCGCCTTGGAACTGCAGTTTGCCGTAAACAATCTTCGATACAGACAGAAGCTCTTTATCCAGTGATGCTGCACCAACCAGAGGAAGCTTGATTGTCAGTGGTTGTTTGAAGGTTGTTGTAGCTACTCCACCAACGGTCAGGTCGAAGGAATAAACTTTCGAAGCCAATTTCAGGCTAGTGATCGAAGTTACTGTAGTGTCAGCTTCTGTAGTAACCGTCAAAGTTACTGCATCACTGAATTGTCCGACTGGAATTGTAACAGTCAGGCCGTTGAAGGTAACCGCGATATTCGCAATACCTTTAGCTTTAGCAGCTTCAATGATCGCTTTGGACAGTGGAACTTCTACAGTCGTTGCGGTCACTGTACCCAAGTTCAATGTTAGTGTAAGACCAGTTTTACCTGGGTTAGCTGCCAACAGTGCATCAAAGGCTTTAAGTACATCAGCATCTACCAGCTTCAATGTTGCTTTACCGTTAACAACACTTACCAAAGCCGATACATCATAAACGCCAGGAGTTGCACCTGGAGTAGTAACTGTTGTACCGCCTCCAGTACCACCACCAGAAACAAGCGGATTAGTACGGATGTAGGCGAGAGCAAGTGCCTGTGCAGCAGGTTTTGCGGATTTGATCTGCGTATTCACATTATCAAATGTCTGCACGAGATCATCAGCTGTGATACCCAAGTTGTATACTGCATCACTTACAGTCAGTGCACCTACGCCAGTCTTGTGCTCAAGCACTTTGTAAACAGCATCTTTAACCAAGGTCTTCTGGGACTCCGGATTACCGATGAGGTTGATCATATCTGCAGTAGACTTACTTCCCAGCAATGCACGAAGCTCTGCCTCTACGCCGTTAGTAGCGAAGAAGAAGTCCAGAATATCGTCGAAGCTGAGGCTGTCCACTTTCGCTTTGGCTGCAATGTTGTTAAACAATTTAACGTTGTTAACATCATAACGGATGCCTTTAAGAACATCGAAATCACTTGCATATACATCATATACTACGCTGGAAACGCTCTTGAAGAGCTTCAAGGAAGTAGCCTTATCTTCACTGTTAAGTTGCAGTTTGCCGAGTACTGGTGCAAAAATATCCTCGAACTTCGCCTGATCAATTCCGGCAACTTCTTTGGAATAGTTCTGCAAATAAGTTACTTCTGTTGCAGTCAGGTTATTGTAGATTGCCGTAATCTTGGCTTTTACTGCGTTGTGATCGACTGCTGCTGCAGATGCTACGCCAGTCAGATGTTTAGCCAATCCTTCGCTGCTGAACGGAAACCCTGCTACGGATGCTGCTGCCATGCTTACTGCTAATGTTGATACTGCCAGTTTCTTCTTCAAAGACACTTTTCATCCACCTCTTTGTATGTAGTTATGTTGCTTATACTGCTGCGCTATCAGAGAAGTTTCGCCCTAACTCACACTAATCTGATAAAATATAACAATAACCCAGTAATACCCATTCTACCATCAATTGAGAGGTTGGTCACCCTTTACGAGAAAAAAATCCGAACATTCTATGAAGTCTCTTGCCGGAATTAGTATAAATGACCCGGATTAGCTCCTCATTTGCGATGATTCTCTGCGAATTTTGGCGGAAATTGTCGAACGTCACAGTCCCCAGCTCTTTCTCCACAACCTTGAAAGCTTCACTTAATCCAAACGGACGATGACTACTGTCATGTGCATCCGATGCAACAATATGTACGGCGTTTCTGCGACACAAATCAAGCGACAGCTTCTGCAGTTTACTTCCAAAGGTTCCGGCCAGACTCTGGGCGGTTACCTGACCTACGGCTCCCAGCTCTACTAATCTTTCTAATGTGGCGGGATTAGCAGCGACCTCAGCATTGCGCTCCGGGTGGGCGATGACCGGAACGAAGCCTTGAATAACCAGCTCGTGGCAGGTCTCCTCCATTGTGCGTGGCACACGTGAAGAAGGCATTTCCAGCAGGATGTATTTCGAACCCGCCAGGGTCAGCAATTGACTCTGCTCCAAATCATTCAGCAGATCCCCGTAAAGGCGGATCTCCTGGCCGGGAAGCACAAGCAGCGGAAGACCAGCCTGCTGAATTCTCTCATTGAGCAGCTGCACAGCTTGTCCAATAGTTGGAGCGGGGTTCATATATACTCCATTAGCATGATGTGGTGTGGCAACAACAGTGGAAATGCCATCTTGTACGGCATCCTGTGCCATGGAGAGGGCCGCTTCCCAGTCAGTGGCTCCGTCATCCATAAAAGGCAAAATGTGGCTGTGAATATCTATCATATACTTTTTATCGGTCCTTTTCCAGAAAAATTATAGAGTTTCGCAAAAAAATACAACCATTTCACTAGGAAATGATTGCCAAGTATATAGCTATTGTATCCTCAAGCCTCCAAAAATAGCAATCTATGAGCTATGAATGCAAGCTGGCCATCAATATCTCGTGGATCTATGGCAGACTGAAGGGAGTTGCGCTGATCCAGCAAACGATCAACCCTGCGGCGCAGTTCTTCTATCTCTCGCTCTATAGCATCTGACTTATACAGATTCATCATCTCTGAAAGAGAATGCTTATGCTGATAGATCAGCTTGCTGCCAGCAGACGTCAATTCTGAGATCCGGCGGACAGAACCTCTCTCATAATCATAGATCATGGTAAACCCATGATAGATTCTATTCACTGTCCCCGTTCCTTTATAGGTGACGAATAGTTTGCGGACAGCATTGTTCAGATGGGGATTAACTACCCGGCAGGAAAGTGTGCACCAATGGATGTCGCCTTTACGCTCTACCGACAGGCACACCTCCTCACCCCCGGCTTCCTCGAGAACAATCATCTGTTCCCCGCCTCCAAGCACCTTCACCCGGTGACTGATATAGCAGGTATCGGCTGTGAGCAGAAACTGGTTCATCTGAAATTCCGTCAATTGCATTGTTGCATTTACATATTCTGTAGCCAATCGCTGAGCCATAACCATCCCTCTATTCTTTGTAAGGCCTTTACAATGATTATACATCGATGAGTGTGGGTTTTCTCATGAGCGGAAACAGACTGTAAGCTGATAATTCAACCTATACCTTGAGAATAGGAGGAGAGTCAAAGGATTGCGCTCTATTGCTAACTTATACACAGGATAAAGCCTTGTTTCAGGATTCCTGCTCTTCTTCAGGCACAACTTCATTTCCTGC
Organism: Paenibacillus tianjinensis; assembly: GCF_017086365.1. Classification (NCBI taxonomy): domain Bacteria; kingdom Bacillati; phylum Bacillota; class Bacilli; order Caryophanales; family Paenibacillaceae; genus Paenibacillus; species Paenibacillus tianjinensis. Next base: position 5,027,762 of record NZ_CP070969.1, read on the forward strand.
TATCTGCTCAGCTTGATCATTTAGACCATCCGGATCAGACATCTCATCCGTATCTTCTTCTGTAGCCTGCAGACTGTAACTTTCAATTAACGCCCACAGCTCATCCTTGCCAAGACCGATTTCCGACGAGAATGGAATGAAGTTATCTCCCGGCAGCACACCAAGCTCCTGTTTCATCACTTTGATATGCTTGGGCCAGCGCGTCTTAGGAATTTTATCGGCCTTAGTAGCCACCACGCAGAGCGGCAGGTCATAGTGCTTAAGCCAATCAAACATCATCTTGTCATTGCCGGTCGGCGGATGGCGCAGATCTACAACAAGCAGGATCAATTTCAGCGTGTCACGCTCCGCCATGTATTTTTCAACCATTTTGCCCCATGAGGCCCGCTGGGTTTTGGATACCTTGGCGTAACCATATCCGGGAAAATCGACAAAATACATATCTTCATTCACACGGTAATAGTTCATATGCTGGGTTTTGCCCGGTGTGGAGCTGGTACGTGCCAGGTTCTTGCGGTTAATCATACGGTTAATCAAAGAGGACTTCCCGACGTTGGAGCGCCCTGCCAGAGCAATCTCTGGCAAGGCGTCCGTTGGGTATTGATCAGGGCCTACGGCACTGATGATAAATTCGGCATTGTTAACTTTCATAGGACTTCCTTTCTAATGCACACTACTCGGCGCTTCACTGCTTATTTCTGTATGATGATGATCTACCAGCGCATGCTGCAGTACTTGATCCATATGGGATACAGGTACGAACTCCACATCATTACGCACACTCTCCGGAATATCCTTGAGGTCGCGTTCATTGTCTTTTGGAAGAAGGATTTTTTTGTAGCCGGCCCGGTGGGCTGCCAGCGACTTCTCCTTAAGTCCGCCTATTGGCAGGACACGTCCGCGGAGTGTAATCTCTCCCGTCATTGCTACATCCTTCGAGACATACCGTTTCGTGAGTGCAGAGATCAGCGCGGTAGCAATGGTAATCCCGGCAGACGGACCATCCTTCGGTATCGCACCTTCAGGGATGTGAATGTGAATATCGTTCTTCTCATGGAAGTCAGGCGCCAGACCCAGCTCCTCCGCTTTGGAACGGGTATAGCTGAAGGCGGCCTGTGCCGATTCCTTCATTACATCGCCCAGCTGCCCGGTCAGCGTCAGCTTGCCGGTACCCTGGACTACCGTCACTTCGATCAGCAGCGTGTCGCCGCCAACCTCGGTCCAGGCCAGACCGGTAACCGTACCGATCTGATCCTCCAGCTCCGCCATTCCATAGCGGTACTTCGAAACACCAAGATAATCCTTGATCTCTCCCGGAAGAATAATGACTTCTTCCTTCTCTCCGGATACAATCTGCTTCGCGGCCTTCCGGCACAGCGCAGCAATCTGCTGCTCCAGATTACGCACCCCGGATTCCCGTGTGTATTCACGGACGATCTTCAGCAGCGAGTCATCTTCAATCGTCAGCTGTGTATCCTCAAGCCCGTGGTTCTTACGCTGCTTCGGCAGCAGGTAACGGCTGGCTATCTGCAGCTTCTCAAGCTCCGTATAGCCGGGGATAAACAGCATCTCCATCCGGTCGAGCAGCGGACGCGGAATGTTGTGCACAGCATTCGCCGTTGTCACGAACATTACGTTCGACAGATCGAACGGCAGCTCCACAAAATGGTCGCTGAAGGTATTGTTCTGTTCCGGGTCCAGCACTTCAAGCAAGGCTGCCGACGGGTCCCCGCGGAAGTCAGCCGCCATCTTATCAATTTCGTCAAGCAGGAAGACCGGATTAATGCTTCCGGCTGTCTTCATCCCTTGGATAATCCGGCCTGGCATAGCACCGACATAGGTGCGGCGGTGCCCGCGGATCTCAGCTTCATCACGCACGCCGCCGAGCGAAATGCGGACGAACTTACGGTTCAGGGAACGGGCGATGGAGCGCGCCAGTGAGGTTTTGCCGACGCCCGGAGGCCCTACGAGACAGAGAATCGGACCCTTCAGCTTCTTGACCAGCTTCTGCACAGCCAAGTATTCCAGCACGCGTTCCTTCGGTTTCTCAAGACCGTAATGATCAGCATCCAGCACCTGCTCCGCCTTCAGAATATCCAGATCATCTTCCGTAGATTCGCTCCAAGGCAGTCCGAGCAGCCAATCGACGTAGTTGCGGATGACACTGCCTTCGGCTGAGCTGGCAGGCATTTTTTCTAATCGGTCGATTTCCTTCTCAATCTTCTCCTGCACCCGCTCCGGCAGATTCTTCTCCTGCATTTGCGAGCGCAGCTCATCGGCTTCACCAGCCCGGCCCTCTTTCTCCCCGAGCTCTTTCTGGATCGCTTTCATCTGCTCACGCAGGTAATATTCCTTCTGGGTCTTCTCCATCTGCTTCTTCACCCGCTGGTTGATCTTACGTTCCAGCTCGAGTACTTCGCGCTCATTATTAAGAAAGTCGAGCAGCTTCTCCAGACGTTTGCTGACGTCAATGGTCTCTAAAATCTCTTGCTTATCCTTAATCTTCAGTGCCAGGTGGCTCGTGATCACATCTGCCAGACGGCCAGGCTCTTCAATATCGGACACGGCAGCAAGCGTCTCTGGGGTGACCTTTTTGGATAAGGTGATGTAATGCTCAAACTGGCTCAGTACCGTCCGCATCAAAGCGTCGCTCTCCTGATCGACGTCCTCCTGCTCCGGCAGCTCGCGTGCCATAACCTCGTAATACTCCTCATTATCCGTATAATGAATAATTTCGGCCCGTTCCACTCCCTCTACCAGCACACGAATCGTGCCGTTCGGAAGCTTCAGCATCTGCCGCACATTCGCGACGGTGCCGACCCGAAAAATATCTTCTTGTCCAGGCTCCTCAATATTCACTTCTGACTGGGAGCAGAGGAGAATCAGGTTATCTTCAACCATAGCTTTTTCCAGCGCACGAACAGATTTCTCGCGCCCTACATCAAGGTGAAGAACCATGCTAGGGTACACGAGAAGACCTCTAAGCGGCAATAAAGGAAAACGACGACCTTTGGATTTGTTTGGTATCATCGCTTTCGCACCTCCCATGGTTCTCAAGTTATGTCATATGCATTCATTCTAACAAAAGCGGCATCAAAACACCAATTGGCGGCTTGCGATACAAAGGTTGTTGGTCTGTTAGAGGACATTTGAAGGGCTAAGATGCCCAAAACAGATTTTGGCACAGTCTTTAGTATTTGTGGTTCTTCTGCAGAATATGTTTTGAGCGGAATTTTTAGCCGGCAACGGTATTCTCAATATAAACACTGACATCATTACAAAGCAAAAACGCGCTTTACAGCGCATTTTCACTGGTTATTATTATTTTATTTCCTGGGCGGTCTGCCCAAAACACATATGTACCCACTCTTTCAACGCCTTGACCAGCCCCATATGTAGGAGGTTTAATTCTTTCGATGAATTTAAAAGAATGTCCATCGAACCTGTAGTGATCTAACCCTTGGGCGTATGCCTTCCCATATTCATTCGATCCGTGAAGATTTCCATAAAGGTCATCATTCTTGAAAAAGATACCTTGATATCCTCCCTCTCCACCGAATTGAGCAGAAAGCGGGTAAGCAGCCTGAAATCTAAATTTGCTATCAAACCGCCTGATTTCGTTCCTATCGTGGTATACCACCCAAAAAGAGCCTTTATAAGTAGCCAGGGATTCAGCTGTCCCTTGTCCAATATCGTATTGCGCTACCTGCTTTAAATCAGGAAGCCTATATTTCACAACCCGGCTAATGCGCTCTTTTTCCGGCGGGCCTGAATTAAAGTTATAGACCGTAGCATACAGGAATCCTTTGGCTGCAAAACAATCACCAAATGACATGAAGCGCATTTTCTTATCCGTGCCTGTGTAGGCCATTCTTTTCTCTGCTAAATATTTACCGGAAATTCCATAGACCGAAATTGTATTTGAAAGAGAAAAGTCTACATCCCGATCGGACGTCACATATACTTTATCCTTATCTGCTGCTACTCCTTGCCATCCCCGGTAGAACTTGTTCATTTGTATGAACTTAGGGCTCACACCTTCACTATTGGCACTGGCAGAAAAAGAAAGCATAGATGCAACTATAATTTTTAAGATGAATAGTCTTTTCAAAATACAACTCTCCCCCGATAAAAATTATCACACTAATAAATTGTATATAATATCCATGTTTTCATCAATAATCCACGGTACTACAGACGATCTTACTGTAAAAAAGTTGCAATTTCTTCGCATAAAAAATCACTCCCTCAAATTGTTGATGAGGGAGCGATTTTAATATTTCCTACTTCACATTATATCCTGACAGAAGGATAGGGTTCAAAAACCTCATATGCAGCCTTCACCCCTGCGCACTCTCCCCCGAAGCATCCGCCTTAAGCAGCGAAGGCCCGGTTGAAAAGGTCTCGCCCGAAACCGCCGGCAGGCGCACATCGGCGGTGTCGGCGCCGAACAGGTGGCGGAATACCTCTTCAACGGTATCCACAGGAATGACCTGCAGTGGTGCAAGGTCGGCGAAGAGGGACTGCCAGTTGTCCTTGGGAATGAGCACGGTTGTCGCTCCGGCTTGGAAGGCCGCCTCGACCTTGGCGATCACGCCGCCGACCGGCTTAACCCGGCCATGAATGCCGATCTCCCCGGTGATGGCTACGGTGTTGTCCACTGGCAGGTGGCGGATTGCGGAGACAATGGCCACGGCCATGGCAACCCCGGCAGAAGGGCCGTCAATTGGCGTGCCGCCGGGGAAGTTCACGTGGATGTCATAGCGATCCGGCTCCAGGTTCATCGACCGCAGAACGGTCAGTACATTCTCAATCGATCCCTTAGCCATGCTCTTGCGGCGGATCGTCCGCGAACCGCCGCGGGTCTCCTCTTCGTCAACAACACCGGTGATATTCAACCGGCCCTGGCCGTTCTGCGCGGGTGCTGCGGATACTTCGATTTCCAGCAAGGTGCCCATCCCCGGTCCATAGACCGCCAGGCCATTGACCAGCCCGATCTGCGGAGCTGTCGGAATTTTCCGCTCTGTACGCAGCGGCAGCTGGCTGCAGCCGGCTACCCACTCCACTTCCGCCGCACTTAAGGTATCGCGCTGTTCTGTAAGTGCGAGCCCCGCAGCCAGCTGGATCATGTTCACGGCTTCCCGGCCGTTCGTGGCATACTGCTGTACCACTGTCACGGCTTCCGGGCTGGGCTTCAGGCCAATCTTCTGAATGGCATCCCGGGCAATAACGGCAATCTCATCAGGCAGCAGCGGACGGAAATAAATCTCCATGCAGCGTGAGCGTAGTGCAGGCGATATTTCTTCCGGCGAACGCGTTGTGGCTCCAACCAGCCGAAAATCAGCCGGCAGGCCATTTTGAAAAATATCATGGATATAAGCAGGCGTATTGCTGTCCTCGGAGTTATAGTACGCACTCTCCAGCAGCACCTTCCGGTCCTCCAGCACCTTTAGCAGCTTGTTCATCTGGATCGGGTGAAGCTCACCGATCTCATCCAGAAACAAAATCCCGCCGTGCGCCTTCGTTACCGCTCCCGGCTTAGGCTGCGGCACCCCAGCCACACCCATTGCTCCTGCTCCCTGGTATATCGGGTCATGCACAGAGCCGATCAGCGGGTCGGCAATCCCGCGTTCATCAAAGCGTGCTGTAGTTGCATCTATTTCTGTAAACTTGGCATCACTTTTAAAAGGAGAAAGTGAATTCTTCTTGGCTTCCTCCATCACAACACGGGCCGCTGCCGTCTTGCCGACCCCCGGCGGTCCGTAGATAATCACGTGCTGGGGATTCGCGCTGCACAGCGCGGCCTTTAAGGCACGCAGTCCATCCTTTTGCCCGACGATATCGCTAATGGAGGCCGGCCGTGTCTTTTCTGATAGCGGCTTCGTTAGAGAGATCATCCGCATTTTTCGCAGCTTATCCAGCTCCTTGCGCGATTCCCGGTCCACTGCCGTCTTATTCGTCTTCTGTCCCCGCAGCAGATTCCAAAAATAAACGCCGATAACCAGCGCGAAAAAGAGCTGCACGATCATCAGCAATATTCCTAATTGCATAGGTCACCCTCCTGTTTCATTCAGTCTATCTGTCCTGCCCATTTGGCTACTACTAGGTAGTATAGCCGTTTCGGTCATTCGTAAACGCTCCGGGACAGGAATAATAACAGATTGGCCTAAACTTTGAATAGAAACCGGGGATCCAGTGGACTGGGCGAGAGGGATTAGTATTATGATCGACTCTTAATCCCAATAACTAAGAACATTACGGGCGAGCTCATACCTTACCTTTCGGATCCCCTCACCACGTTTTACCGGACTGAGCCAGCCTTTGTCACACAGCTTGTATAATATTTGCCGCGCAGTCTTAGCATCGATTGAAAAATAATCAGAAACATCCTGTGGACGTACGGATCCGGACTGACGCATGACAAAACGCATGATTTCTCTTTCTCCGAGCAGTAATTTATCAACCGGAACAACTGCCGCCATATATCTGCTGAGCACCATGCGGAGCAAAGTTATGCACAATTCCGGACGTTGCTCCACATCATCATAGGCGAAGGAAATCACTTGGTAGCCCATGGCACACAGAAAAGTTTCTCGATTTAGTTCATTGCTATACCTCTGTCTATCCATATCCTTTACATGTGCAGTGTAACCTTTGATCTCCAGCAGCAGTCTGATTGTTCCCGGCAAAAAAGCAAAGTCAGCAAAATAGGAGCGGCCGCGCCAGTCCAGAACCTCATACTCAGGATGAAGATCACAGAAATCACCGCGCAGCGGCCACCACACATTCTGAAGAAATAACGCTTCGGCGTGCCGATGACCTCGTTCTAGTCTCCCCTTGCGTTCTCCGGTTCTGGCATCCAGATGATACTGAATAAAGTCATCGATAATCTGTTTATGATTCATATCTGCATATCCCCTTGGTTATAAAAATAAAAAACGCCCCATTCACCGCGGATCACCCGTGGTATAATGGGACGTTCATCGTCACCTTGCTTCATGCTATGAAAATCGGAGCTTCTATCTACAACTAAAGGGAAATACACCCGCTATAATACCAATTAAGCATGTTTCTCAAGCAATAAAGGGAATGCTACCCTTTAATTCATTCTATATCTTCGAATCGTTCTAACTTAATTGAATTAAAGGGAGGAAATCCCGTTACATTCTTCATTTCCCTTAATCGAGCTAAATTACCGGGAGTATTCCCCGTTAGTTACAGCACTTCAACGCAATGCCAGCAATCCAACACCACGCCAGCCCTTCAACAATTCAGCGCTCATGATCCACCCGGCGTAACTATCCTGAGGTATTATGGCTTATGCAAAAGCAGAATAATATAGAATAAGTTCTACTATTCCTCTGGATTCCCCACGGTTACAGCCGGAGCCAATCCGGCATGCTTACGGCCCGGAATCTCACCGGTCTCTTCAAAAGCGACTACAATCGCGTCAATTTCCTTCTTAAGTTCGGACACCAGCTCCGCTTCAGGAACTTTGCGGATCATTTGACCGTAGCGGAACAGCAACCCTTCACCGCGGGCACCAGCGATACCGATATCCGCTTCACGCGCTTCCCCAGGACCGTTGACGGCACAGCCCAGCACCGAGACTTTGATCGGCACCTTCAGCTTGGAGATATACTCTTCTACTTCATTAGCGATGGAGAAGAGGTCAATATCCAGACGTCCGCAGGTCGGGCAGGAGATCAGTGTAGGTGCGTTAGAGATTAGACCAAAGGTCTTAAGCAGCTCACGCGCCACCTTAACCTCCTCGACAGGGTCAGCACTCAAGGAAATGCGCACGGTGCTTCCGATCCCCATGGAGAGCAGTGCACCGATCCCGGCGGAGCTCTTCACGGTTCCGGCAAACAGCGTACCGGACTCAGTAATACCGAGGTGCAGCGGATAAGGAATAACTTCGGCTGCTTTACGGTAAGCTTCGATGGCCATCGGCACATCAGAGGCTTTGAGCGATACGATAATATCATGGAAATCCAGTTCCTCAAGAATCCCGATATGATAAAGGGCGCTCTCAACCATCGCTTCCGGTGTCGGATAACCGTATTTCTCCAGGAGATGAGACTCCAGGGAACCGGCATTTACTCCGATACGGATAGGAATTCCTTTGTCCTTGCAGGCTTTGACTACCGCTTCTACCTTGTCGCGGCGGCCGATATTGCCGGGATTAATCCGCACCTTATCGATGCCGTTCTCAATCGCCAGCAGGGCCAGTTTATAATTAAAGTGAATGTCCGCCACCAGCGGAATGTGGATTTGCTTCTTGATTTCTTTGATCGCTGCAGCCGCCTCTTCATTGTTGACGGTAACCCGCACAATCTGGCAGCCCGCTTCTTCTAACCGCAGAATTTCAGCCACTGTAGCTTCCACGTCAGCGGTCTTGGTCGTACACATGCTTTGAATAGCAACCTCGTTGTTACCCCCGATGATCACTCCGCCGACATTGACGGGCCGGGTCTGGTGTCTCAAGAACATGGTTTTCTCCCCCATAACGATCAAAGCTCCACCCCTTCCGCCCACCTTATGAAGCGGGATCAGCGGAAACGGTGGAGACTATGACTTGTATTATTGTAAGGTCAGCGTGTCTTAGGCGCTTTCCTCTTTTTTCTTGTCTTTCTTAAGTCCCAGCTCAGGCAGAGCCTTCTCTTGCACAACCTGTTCTGTAATCACGCAGTCTTTAATATCATCACGCGAAGGAACCTCATACATGACATCAAGCATAATGCTCTCAATGATGGCACGCAGACCGCGGGCACCCGTGTTGCGTTTGATCGCTTCCTTGGCAATAGCTTCAAGGGCCTGCGGTTCAAACTTCAGCGCCACATTGTCCATTTCCAGAAGCTTGATGTACTGCTTGGTCAATGCATTCTTCGGTTCAGACAGAATGCGGACCAGTGTATTCTCATCAAGCGGCTCGAGTGTGGAGATTACCGGCAGACGGCCGACAAACTCAGGAATGAGACCGAATTTGAGCAGATCCTCAGGCAATACCATGGAGAGGTATTCTCCGGCTTTCAGATCCTTCTGGCCTTCAACTGCAGCATTGAAGCCGATGACTTTTTTGCCGATACGGCGTTTGATCATTTGCTCCAGACCGTCAAAAGCACCGCCTACGATGAACAGAATGTTCGTTGTATCGATTTGGATGAACTCCTGATGAGGATGCTTGCGTCCGCCCTGCGGAGGTACAGAAGCAACTGTGCCTTCCAGGATCTTCAGCAGCGCCTGCTGTACACCTTCACCGGAAACGTCACGGGTAATGGACGGATTCTCGGATTTGCGTGCTACTTTATCAATTTCGTCAATATAGATAATGCCGCGTTCGGCCTTCTCGACATCATAATCAGCAGCCTGGATCAGCTTCAGCAGAATGTTCTCAACATCTTCGCCGACGTAGCCCGCTTCCGTAAGGGAGGTTGCATCCGCAATAGCAAAAGGAACGTTGATGATCTTCGCCATCGTCTGGGCCAGCAGGGTTTTACCGGAGCCGGTTGGTCCGAGCAGCAGAATGTTGCTCTTCGTCAATTCGACATCTTCAATCTTGCTTTGGCTGTTGACGCGCTTATAGTGATTGTATACGGCAACGGAGAGCGACTTCTTCGCCTGCTCCTGGCCGATTACGTATTGATCGAGAATATCACGGATTTCCTTCGGTTTCGGAATATCCTTCAGATCCAGCTCTTCTTCATGACCGAGCTCTTCCTCCACGATTTCCGTGCACAGCTCGATGCATTCGTCACATATATAAACACCAGGTCCGGCTACAAGCTTACGAACCTGCTCTTGTGATTTGCCGCAAAAGGAACATTTCAGCTGCCCTTTTTCATCGTTAAATTTAAACATCTTACCACCCCTTTAAGATATGATCGGTGAAGAGAGTACCTGGTCAATAAGCCCGTATTCCTTCGCTTCTTCCGCGCTCATGAAGTTGTCGCGGTCCGTATCCCGTTCGATTTTTTCAAGGGGCTGACCCGTGCGATCCACATAAATTTGATTCAACTTCTGTCTCGTTTTGAGAATCCAGTCCGTATGAATCCAAATATCGGATGCCTGCCCCTGAACACCGCCGAGCGGTTGATGAATCATGACTTCACTGTTGGTTAGCGCATATCTTTTGCCTGGTGCTCCAGCGGTAAGCAACAGCGAACCCATACTGGCTGCCATCCCTACGCAAATCGTTGAAACATCCGGTTTAATATATTGCATCGTATCATATATACCCATGCCCGCTGTTACAGAACCACCGGGAGAGTTGATGTACAGGTGAATGTCTTTTTCTGGGTCATCTGCTGCCAGGAACAACAACTGGGCAATAATCAGATTGGCGACATCATCGTCAATCGCATTGCTCAGGAAGATGATGCGGTCCTTAAGCAATCTGGAATAGATATCGTATGAGCGTTCTCCACGACTTGTTGATTCCACAACCATAGGTACCAAACTCATGCCACCAACCTCTTTTCTCTATACAGATTAGTCTTTCCGTTTCAGAAATATTTTAACACGTTCGGGGCGGGATGTCATTTTTTCACTGGTTCGAAAATAACGTAATACCCCGCGTGCCTGCCATTATAGCGCACTTCCAGACAGAATGCCAATCCGCTTCCGGTTATGTACACCCAAACGTGCAGCCGCCGATAAAAAATAAGGCACGTAACAGAACTTACGTGCCTTATTGATTACTATTTATGGAGGCCGACTTGCTTGGCCGTTCTAGGTAAAATGGACTTTAGGGAACAATCTTACTCAGCGCTTGCTTCTTCTGCTGCTGGAGCTTCTTCTGCCGCTTCAACTTCAACACTGCTTGCAATCAGCAGGTCGATGGTTTTGCGCAGAGAAATTTCTTCGCTCAAGCTGCTCAGGGAGCCATTGGCTGCAAGAATGCTACGGATTTCTTCAGGCGAACGTTTGAAGGATTCAGCCATAGTCGCAAGCTCTTGGTTTACTTCTTCTTCGGAAACTTCGATGTTCTCTTCCTTCGCAATCACTTCAAGCACCAGGTTGTTGCGAACGCGCTTCTCGGCATCGCTCTTCATCTGGCCTTCAAGATCTTCACGGGTTTGGCCGGAGAAGCTGAGGAACATGTCCATGTTCATGCCTTGCTGACGAAGACGGTTGTCGAAATCGCGAACCATGTTCTGAACTTCGCTGTTGATCATTGCTTCAGGAATTTCAACGTCTGCATTTGCTGCTGCTGCATCAACTACTGCAGTTTCGCGAATGCCTTTCAGCTCATCCTGTTTGCGGGATTCCAGCTGTGCCTTCAGGTCTGCTTTGTATTCTTCCAGCGTATCGAATTCACTAACATCCTTAGCGAACTCATCATCCAGTTCAGGAAGCTGTTTGCGTTTGATTTCATGCAGCTTCACTTTGAATACTGCTGCTTTACCGGCAAGGTTCTCTGCATGGTAAGCCTCAGGGAAAGTAACTTCAACATCCTTGAAATCTCCAGTAGCCATGCCTACAACCTGTTCTTCAAATCCAGGAATGAAAGAGTTGCTGCCAAGTTCCAGGGAATGACGCTCAGCCGCGCCGCCTTCGAATGGCACTCCGTCAACAGATCCGTCGAAGTCGATAACAGCGATATCGCCGTTAGCTGCTGCTCCTTCTTCAACTACAACCAGCTCAGCATGACGCTCCTGCAGACGTTTCAGTTCAGCATTCAGCTCGTCTTCGGTAACTTCTGCCTTTTGAGCCGGAACTTCAAGGCCTTTGTACTGGCCCAGTTTCACTTCAGGCTTAACAGTGATCTTCGCTTTGAAGATGAAGGCTTGGCCTTTTGCGAATTGCTCGATGTCTACTTCAGGACGGTCTACAGGGAAGATATCTGTTTGTTCAACAGCTTCACCGTATACTTCTGGAAGAAGGATGTCGATGGCATCCTGGTAGAGGCTCTCTACGCCAAAACGGGATTCAAAAATCGGCCGCGGCACTTTACCTTTACGGAAACCAGGCACGTTTGCTTTCTTAACTACTTTGTTAAATGCTTTGTCGAGTGCTGCAGCTACGCGTTCTGCTTCTACTTCGACTTCAAGAACGCCAAGGTTCTTCTCTATTTTTTCCCAAGTTGCTTTCATAATATACTTTTCCCTCCAAAATAGGTTACATGTTTACTTCAAATAATTACGCAAAATAATCACGCAATTCACGCACAGAATAACCATTATATTATATACAACATCGCTTTATTTATCAAGTATGGAACTCTTAACAAATCCTTTGAGAGACCGATAGGCTCCTTCAAATTGAAAGCGCATGCCGTCTGTTATCCCGTACATTACACGCGTTTCTTCCTCCTGGCGGTTCCCGTTCAGGCTCTCCGAAACCATCTGATGCAGCGCGCCCGCCCAAATATCCAGCAGGGCATCCTCACCTTCCAGCAATTTGTGATATTCAGAGGTCCCATAAATCGACATAATAAACTGTCCCCAGAGCTCCTGCGCAAAATAATACAGGGTGGGCTCATGCACCTCTGCCTGCTCCGCCACCCGTTCCAACACCTGGCTGATCTGGGGCGGAAACTCGTCGTTCTGCAGCGGGACAGTTTCGATCTCAATCTGCGCAACCTCATGACCGCGGCCCAGCTTCACAATTCCTTGTGCCCCGCGTTTCTTCAGCGTCTGGAGTGTACGGAACTGCAGCAGCGGATGCACCGCAGTCTTTTGCAGCCAGGCGGTCAGCTGTTCATCCACTTGGCCGCCCTCCAGATAAGAGAGCTGCTCCAGTGCCAGAATAGTCGCTTCGGACAGCGGTTCATTCATCACCTTCCGCAGCAGCTTGTCGGGATAATCCGCATCTTCTTCCAGCTTCGACTTTGCCAAAATCCGGGCCATATCCTCTTCCTTAAGATCCTGTTCAGCTCCGGAAGCGGTATGATTACTGTCTGCGTTGTCGGCTGCTTCCGGAAAGGCCGCTTCCAGCCAGCCCAGCAGCGACTGCCATTCCTCGTAGTGCCGCTCTTCCTGACCCTGGCATTGCAGCAGAAACCGCAGCAATTCCATCGCTTCCCCGTAGCGTTCACTCTCCAGCATTACCGTAAGCTGGATCTGATAGTAATCCAGCGTTTTCGGAAACAGCACGATATTCTCTTTGGCGGGGGAATTGAATTGATTAATGAGGGCACCTCCTTTTTCTCCGAACCATAATTAATTGTAGATTATAGCATAACCTATTAAGGTTTCAAAAAAACAAGTTGAAAAAGTTATTCATCTATGATAACATAATTTTTGCTTGCTTTTCACTCTTATCTCATGTCCCGGTAGCTCAGCCGGATAGAGCATGCGCCTTCTAAGCGCACGGTCGGGGGTTCGAATCCCTTCCGGGACGTCCTACAGAAACAGCCTTCCTTCAGGAGGGCTGTTTTTGCGTTCCGGGGGGATGAGAACGCCTCTTGGGGGGACGTTGGAGCATAATCTTCGGGAGGACCGCTTCGCAATCAGCCCGAATGGGCTGCATCCCTTCCGGGACGTCCTACAGAAACAGCCTTCCTTCGGAGGGCTGTTTTTACGTTCCGGGGCTTTAATTCGACTCCATCCGCAGCTTAATGGTGCGGATATTGTCGATGTTGAACACCATATTCTCCACCGGCTCCGTGATTTCTGCCGTGTAGCGGTCGATCGTGACCCTGCCGAGATACATTTTGTGGACAGAGATGCTTTGTTTCGCCTTCAGATAAGACTGCGCACCGCTCTCTCCGCCTACATAATAGGCAGAAATGCTGCCTCCCGCCTCCAGCTTGGAGCCGCGGCACATCGAAAACGTCTTGCGAAACGAGATATTGCCGGAGGAGAACAGCTCGCTCTGCACAATACCGTCTCTGTGAATCATAATGTCGCCGTTGGATTTAAGCGTGCTGTTCTGGCATTTTCCGATATTGACCTCTACCTTAGTCTCTTGCAACCGGGCCACGCCCATGTGCAGCTCCTCCAGCATGCTAATTACTCCGCTCAGAGCAGCCTCATTCATGAAGTCGACCAGTTGGGCCGGCTTTAACAGCAGATTCAGAAAATGCAGCGTCTGCTGAAGATCCTGATGGTACGAAGCTTGGACCGTCGCGAGCACGGAGAGCAGTTCCTTGGTGAGCTGCGGGATCTTTTGAAATTTACTCTCCAGCAGCAGAACCACCGCCTGTCCGTATTTCACGCTTTGTTTGCGGGCCTGGACCGCCTGGATGAGCAGCCGGACGGCTGTTCTCAGCAGCTGCGCTTCTTCAATCAACAGCTTGGAGCAATTGAAAATCCGGTTGTACAGCACGCCAAAATAGCCGGAATAGAGCTTGCTGTTCACCACATTTCCTTTGACGAGAATACTGCCGGTTGCTGTTATTGTGGAATTGTAAATGCTGCCGTCCACATATACATTCCCCAGCGACTCTATAATCATATTATCTTCCACGTTGCCGCGGACAATCACGTCACCGGAAAAAAGAATATTGCCGGTCTTGATACTCACATTGCCGGGAACGATATAGGTTGTAGTAATGTCAAAATATTTGACCTTGTCACCGGTTACCCGGGGACGGCCTTCACGCAGCGCCCGGATCTCATTATTGATCAGCACCACGGTGTTATTTTTGGCAATGATATTCACATCGTTCGGCAGCGGCGGATATAATATCTCCCCATATACGTCACAGCCGGGAATCCCCTCGACAAAGGGAATTTTACGGGCAATGACCTCTCCTCTGATCACTGAAGGAATGCGTAGATGGCTGCGGAAATCCACTTGCCCCTCAATTTCACTGAACTCATTCTCTATCGTTTCTGAGAAAAACAGCTCCAGCTGCGCATTCTCTCCCGGGACAGCAGCCCGTCCCTTAGCAGCGGTTATCGGCTGATAGGTGGGATTCTGCAGCTCGGCATGAATTCCGGATATATTCAGGTTCTGTATAATTCCCCGATGCTCGAAATCCGTAATAATCCGGTTAAGACCCAGCAGTTCAACCACAGTCTCCGTATCCAATGCGGCCTCTACTTCTACCATGCCGGCTGAATAGTAGTCATTCAATTTCCATTGATAGCGTTTGGGGGAATGTAAGGTAAAAAAAGCCTGCAGACGATCCTCAGATACCGTAATCGTATACAGCGGCGGCTCCATGATCTCCCACTCAATCGTATCTTGAGAGGTCACTTCAGCAGGGCCTGAAACAGGCTGGCCGTTAACAAGGATTACCACTGGAGGAGCGGCCGAAATCACCGCAGGTGTTCCGCCGGGCAGCGGGTCCTGAACAAATATTTTGCCCGCACGGACAAGAACCCGTCCGCCGAGGTCATTCTCAAAATACTCAGACTCCATAAAGGTCTGCAGGGGCTCATCGTCATTCTGCGAAAGCTCCAGCATATTAATCAGCTTGTTCAGTTCCTGTTCGGACATATGATCAGGCATCTCGCTGCACCTCCTGGTTAATGTACAACGGTAGAAAGGCTGCGCTCTGTACGTAACTGCTTTCATTTTATTATTAATATTAAATTTAAGCAATTACGGATCATGGAAGGATTAGAAAGTTGGAGCTTACCACCATCCCCCGCCTGCCGCTTCCTCCACAATCGCTGCAACACCGGTGGCTATCTGTTCCGGACGGGCACGTGAAATACTGATGCGCAGGAATTTCTGGTGACCTATCCCAACACCAAATAAGCCGCCGGATGAGCCCGGCGGCCTATAAATTAGTACAGCTAGCTGATTCGGTACGGCATTACCGCCCCTTGCGGCGGTTTCCCAGCCACAGCGGGAACCTGAAAATGAAATTGATCAGCAGGACTACAAAAACAAGCACTGCCGCCGACTTGTCGGCAATTTGCCGCGCATCCTCAACGATCGCCTCGGATTGTACATACCACAGATGCACCGCCAGTGTCTCACCCGGCGAGAACAGATTGAAGTCCCACATTTCGCCGGAGGTACTGAGGCCTGCGGTCAGGATAATGACCGCAGACTCCCCGAACGCGCGTCCGGCCACCAGACAGATGCCTGTGACAATGGCAGACATCGCCACGGGCAGCACCACCTTGCGGATGACGTGGAATTTGGTCATCCCCAGTGCGTAGCCGGCTTCGCGGATGTCGCCGGGAACCGCGCGCACGGCTTCTTCCGTTACGCGGGCCAGCATCGGCAGGTTCAGCAGCGCCAGGGAGACGCCGCCGCCGAGAATGGTCAGGCCGATATTGAAATATTCGGCGAAGATTGCCAGGCCCAGCATCCCGAATACAATTGAAGGGACGGAGGACAGCGACTCCACACAAATGCGCAGCGCACCGGTAAAACGGTTGTCCGGCGCGTATTCTGCCATATAAATTCCGGCCCCAACGCCGATCGGAATCGAAATCAGCAGGGAGATAAACAAAATATAGAAGGAATTGAACAACACCGGGCCAATCCCGCCTCCGGCATCAATCTCTTCCGGCTGCTTGATCAGGAAATCGGGTCTAAGCGCCGGCAGCCCTTTGCTTAGAATGGTAAAGAGCAGCCAGAAAATCAGCAGCATGACCAGCGCCCCCAGCGTATAGAAGCCGATGGTTGCAATTTTGTTGCGCCGCTGTGCACGTGCAGTATAACGTGTTCGGGTGAAACCGCTCATTATGCATCCCCCCTTTTCCGGCCCAGCACGCGGATCACAAAGATAAGTGCAAACGAAATCAGCAGCAGCAGGAAGGCCATCATATGCAGCGCGTAGTTCCAGGAGGAGTCAAACTCCACATTGGAAATCTGCATGACAATGTTGCTGGTCAATACCGAGGACGGCGTGAACAAGCTTTTGGCCAGCTGCGGCGTATTGCCGATAACCATGACAACCGCCATCGTCTCACCAACCGCACGGGTCATGCCGAGGATAATGGCAGAGATAATTCCCCGCTTAGCCGCAGGCAGCACCACACGCATAATCACCTGCAGTCGGGTAGAACCCAGGGCGTAGGCCGCGTCACGGTATTTGCGCGGCACGGCAATAATGGCGTCATCACTGATCCGGCAGATCGTTGGCAGTACCATTAGCGCTAGAACTAGCGCAGCCGCCAGCAGCCCGTCGCCCAGTCCTTCCCCGCTGACTCTACGCAGAAATGGAAGCAGCACAGTTAGGCCCAGATAGCCGTATACGATGGAAGGTATGCCGACGAGCAGATCAAGCACCGGACGGATAAAGCTCTTCAGCCACTTCGGAGCGATCTCCGCGCAGAGCACGGCCATCCCGACTGAGACTGGCACCGCGATCAGCAGGGTCAATGCGGTCAGAGACAATGTATTTACGATAAAGGCGGCAGCTCCAAAGGCATCCTCCTCCGGAGTCCAATTGAAGGACAGGAAGAATTCAGCCGGAGAGACGTGTGCGAACAGGAGCAGCGCCGTTTTTCCGATGAATACAATAACTAGTCCAAGCACGAAGCACAGTGCAAGGATGCTGAATAAGAAATAATAGCGGGATAATTTATTGCCAAGCAGATGTTTGCGGTGGCGTTTGTCATTTGCAGTGCTTTGCGTAACCTTCTTTGGTGCTTTCGATGCCAGGCTTTGAACTGGTGCCCCCATACTTTCCCTCCTGTAAGCGGCCACCCCCGTACATTCCGGGGCTGGCCGCTTTTACCGTTCAATATAATGAAGCTCTTGAATTAGCCTTTCATTGCTGCAATCGGAATGAACTTAAGCTTTTTCAGCGATCCGTTCTGGAATTTCTTGCTCTGTACATAGTCGATGAATTCTTTGGTTGCGCCGGTCGGCTGGCCTTTGGTCATGTAGTAGCCGTATGCCCAAATCTTGTACGAGCCATTGATTACGTTATCTGTAGTAGCCGCCACACCGTTGAATTTAACAGCCTTGATGTCGCTGCCGGTTACATAAACAAGGTCGATATAGCCGATGGAGTTAGGTGTAGTCGCAACCGCTGTTTTCATGTCACCGCTGGAGCCGGTTTCCTTGTAGTTCTTTTCTTTCTTGACGATATCTCCGCCGCCCAGTGCCTTAGCCTGGTAGTTAACGCGAGTACCGGAACCGAATGAACGGGTAATTACAACGATGTTGGCATCCGATCCGCCGACATCCTTCCAGTTGGTGATTTTACCGGAGAAAATGCCTGCCAGCTGTTCGGTAGTCAGGTTGTCTACACCGACATTTTTGTTCACGATAGTGGCAAAAGGAATAACCGCTACCTTGTTCGCTACCTGTCCGTCAAATGCTTTGAAGCCCGGCACGTCGATGCTGGCATCCCAATCGCAGGCGCCGATATCAGCGATGCCTTTCTTCACGGCCTGTGGTCCGGTAACCGAACCTTTGCCGGAAGCGGCGATTTTCACTTTTGGATGCAGCTTCTGGAATTCTTTGGCTGCCTGTAGCGTGAGCGGAAGCAGTGCTGTGGAGCCGTTGACCGTGATTTTACCCTTGAGGCTGTCAGCCGCTGCAGCAATCCCTGCAAAGGATGCTGTTACCGCGATGACCGCTGTCAGTGCTGTTACTGTTAATTTTTTGAAAACCTTCATGAAATAATTCTCCTCCCGGCGTTTGCGCCGATATATTGTGTGGGTGTGGGTGGAATTGCTTATTTAGTGAGCTGAAGTGCCTGGCCGTTCTGGATCAGGAGCACTTTGCCGTCACTTACGATAGCCAGCTTGCTGCCGTCATGGGAAACCGCTACTTCCGAGACATCTTCGGTAGTGTGGAAGAGCGACGTTTTGCTGCCGTTTGCGTCGATCGAATAGATGGTGGTGCTTCCGTCAGCTGCTGTACCGGACACGATAAGACCTGTGGCTACACCGGTAGACCAGGAAGGCTCTACATCAAGCGCGATGTTGGTAATAGCACCGTCCGCTCCAATGGATTTCAGGGTGTTCGCCGCATTTCCGTCCGGATCTGCACTCAGGTAGGCTACAGCACCATTTGCCAAAATTTCCGGATACAGTTTGTTATCCAGCGCTGTAGTGAGGGCTGCCGGCTTCGCGTCTTTAGTGGAGAGGTCCAGCTTGTACAATTGTTCTCCGGCTTTGCTGAAATCTACAGTCAGTGAATCTTCCGTGCTGTCAGTATCATTCTTGGCAACACCGGTTACATTGACAATGTAGACAACGCTTTTCGAATCAGCAGACAGCCGAAGCTCCGATTTGTTCTCCACTTTATCTTCAAGAAGGGTTTTGACGGCTCCGGTCTCTACAGAGATTTGGCCAATCTTCTCCTGCTTGTCGCCCTGGATGAAGTAGATCGTTTTGCCGTCCTGCGACCAGACCAGATCCATCTTCACGCTCGTATCTGTACCCAGAGGGGAGATCGCGCCGCTCGACAGGCTGATTAGATTCAGCTGGCCTTTCTCATCTGTGAACGCGCCCCATTTCTGATCTGGGGATACAGCGAAATCCAGTGCACTTTCATTGGAAGAGAAAATATCATATACGCCAGGGAAGGCGCTGAATTTGAGCAGCTGAGCGGTTTCCGAATCGCTCCGGTTCGCAATGATGCTACCATCGGCGTTCCAGTGCAGCGTATCGAACTGGCCTTCCGGACGGGCAAAGCTCAGAATCGACTGGTCTTCAGCCGTGAGCTCACCGCCAAGGGCAGTAACCAGCTTGGTCAGCTCCACGTATACTTTTCCGTTATAGAGTACAGGGGCTACTGTGAACTGCTGCGATACTCCGTCCACCAGATAGCTTTTGGCACCCGCTTGAAGCTGTACGATATGTAATCCTTTACTGTCATTCAATTCAAAACCGTTGCTGCTGAGGATCACTTTGGCTCCTAGCTCCCCGGCAACTTCACTAAGGGAATACAGCTTGTAGCCGCTGCTGTCTATTGTGCTGAACGCAACCGGCAGGCTGTTGACTTTCCATGTCGCCTTAGCTGTTTTGACTGCTGATGTATTGACGGCTGCGGCGGCGCTCACGTTGCTGCTAGTTGCCACAATGCTGCCTGCTCCCCCTGTTACGAGAAGTGCTGAAGCCAAAGCCGCGCCGAACCATTTACTATTTCTCAATTAGATTCACCCTTTTCCTATAGGTAACTGCTAATGTTATTTTCATCTACTAGTGTGAATTCTGTTCAAGAGGAATGTTATGGAAATATTAAGTAACTAAAAAGACCGGCCCCGAAATACTTCGAGGTCGGCCTGTAAGTAAACTCAGTGTAAAAATCGGTGCAAAATGGTTGAAAAAGTCCTGTAAATGTTAATTTTCAATCCAAGTGACTATAATCTCGGCTCCGCCGGGTTTCGCTGCTGAGCTGCTGCCTATAATGGAATACGAGTAGCTGCCCGGGGCTTTTCCACTAATAATCAGATTGTTCTGATCCACAATTTCCGTATTACTATCTAAATCCTTGTCTTGAATATACTTTAAATATGTAGTGCCCAGCTTAGCCATACTTTCCTCTGTCTCATAGATCAGCATGGATGATTTCTTGCCGCCGACAAGCTCCCCTTCCGTAAAAGTGATGCCCGCCCCCTCAGGGATCGGCAAATCACCGGGAAGATACTGCGGATCACGAATCTGCTCCTGAGCCAGCGTATGGAAATTCTCATCCCCTGTTTCCGTGCGGCTGCAAGCAACTAGTGAAACAGCGGCGGCTAGCAGGACCAGCGTGGAAAAAACAGGTTTCTTGGCAGACCACATACAGAAACCTCCTCTATGATAAAAACACAGATATAAGCAAAGTTTGATATAAACAGAGATATAAACAGAGTTTACGGTAATTGCGGCATATACCCTTATTTAACCAGTTTGACAAGGGTGCAAACGGAATAGTGAAAATTTTAGGTTCCCACAATAAAAGTGGGGGGGGGGGGGGGCGGTGGCTGATTGGCGGAATCAACGGGATTTTTACCTTTGATTCTGCGGGGTCGCGCCGGATTGGCGGAATCAACGGGATTTTTACCTTTGATTCTGCGGTGTTGGATGGCGTAAAGTAAGTTGTGTACCAAGATTTGGAGCCTAGTCAGGCAACAAAAAAGTAGGGTGTTCTCGGGATTGCGAAGTCCACCAAGAAAGGAACCCTACTCGATGACTATTCTACCCGAAAACATGTTAAATAATCTATTTGAAAATCTTGTCACCCAGTTTGTAAAAGATAATCTGGAGTCCATTATGAAAGCGGAAATCCAGCAATTCATGACCAGTGATGAGTCGGGGAATCACAACAGCCGTAACGGATACTACACCCGGGATCTGCACACGAAATACGGTAATGTTGAGGATCTGGCCGTTCCTAGGGACCGTCAGGGAGTCTTCCAAACGCAGTTGTTCGAGCCTTACCAGCGGCGGGACGGGTGGCTAGAAGAGGCCGTCATCCAGATGTACAAAAGTGGCATGGGAACGCGAGATGTGGCCCGGTTCATTGAAAGTATGTTCGGCAGCCACTACTCACCCACCACCGTCAGCAACATTACAGCTACGGTACTTGACGACATTCATCAGTGGCAGAAACGCCCGTTAAACAAACGCTACTCCGTGATCTACCTGGACGGCCTATATGTGAAGCTCAAGCGCAGCACCGTGAGCGGAGAAGTCGTTTATTTCGCCATGGGTATCGACGAAGACGGTCACCGCCAGATTCTTGGCTTTTACGTAGGCGGCCAGGAGAGCGCAAACGGCTGGCGTGAGGTGCTCAAAGACCTTTACAACCGTGGTGTCCAGGAAGTCTTGCTGGGCGTATTTGATGGGCTACCGGGACTCGATGCAGCGTTTCGTGAAACTTATCCGAAGGCGGATGTGCAGCATTGTATCGTCCACAAAGTGCGTTCGACCTTTCCGAAAATTCGAGTTCAGCACAAAACGGAAGTCATTGAAGATCTGAAGACCATCTACACGGCTGCAGACCATGATCTGGCCCGGGCTGCGTTTGACACGGTGAAGGCCAAATGGGGCAAGCTCTACCCGAAAGAAATGCGGTCCTGGGAAGAACAGTTACCGACGCTGCTGACCTTTTACAAGTATCCCGTGCTCATAAAAGAAGCCATCTACACATCCAATCCGATTGAACGAATGAACAAAGAAATCCGAAAACGCCTGAAGCCGATGAACAGCCTCACGAATATGGATGCGGCAGAGAAAATTGTCTACCTGGACGTCATCGATTACAACGAACGTTTTAGCGAACGAGTCATTCGCGGCTTCGGCGATCTGGAAGTAAAGAAGAAACTAAATGAGATGTTTGAAGCGCGATATCCAGCGCAGGCAGAGCCAGAGAAGTAACTCAAAATCCCTTGTTCTTTGGGGCGGGTCTCCCCCGCCCCAAAGAACATCTGCACTTACCAACGAACACCCGAGAAGTTACATTCTGCTCTCTTACACAAACTTCTTGACGCTACCCGGTGTTGCGCCGGATTGGCGAAATCAACGGGATTTTTCCCTTTGATTCTGCGGTGTCGCGCCGGATTGGCGGAATCAACGGGATTTTTCCCTTTGATTCTGCGGTGTCGCGCCGGATTAGCGAAATCAACGGGATTTTTCCCTTTGATTCCGCGGTGTCGCGCCAGATTGACGAAATCAACGGGATTTTTCCCTTTGATTCTGCGGTGTCGCCCCGGTTTGGCGAAATCAACGGGATTTTTCCCTTTGATTCTGTGGGGTCGCGCCGGATTGGCGGAATCAACGGGATTTTTCCCTTTGATTCTGTGGGGTCGCGCCGGATTGGCGAAATCAACGGGATTTTTACCTTTGATTCTGCGATGTCGCGCCGGATTGGCGAAATCAATGGGATTTTTACCTTTGATTCTGCGGTGTCGCGCCAGATTGGCGGAATCAACGGGATTTTTACCTTTGATTCTGCGGTGTCGCGCCGGATTGACGAAATCAACGGGATTTTTCCCTTTGATTCTGCGGTGTCGCCCCGGTTTGGCGAAATCAACGGGATTTCTCTCTTTGATTCCGCGGTGTCGCGCCGGATTGGCGAAATCAACGGGATTTTTCCCTTTGATTCTGTGGGGTCGCGCCGGGGTGTATATCACAGCAATAAATAACGGTTTACTTTTCCAAAGGAATATTCTATATTATGAGTGAGTACTCACTCATAATGATGAGAATCGAGGAGATCGACATGAATCAGGACACTCCGGTTATTACAGTAACCCATGTCAACAGAGCTTTTGGCAGCAAGGAGGTGCTTCGGGATATTAATCTTCAGGTAAATAAGGCAGAAACCTTTGGCCTTCTGGGTCCATCCGGTTCCGGTAAAACTACACTGGTGAAGCTTCTTACCGGCATTGATGAGGTCAGCTCAGGCGAAGTGCAGGTTATGGGAGTAAAGATTCCCGCACTGCCGATGCTGCAGCAAATCGGATATATGGCCCAGTCTGATGCCTTATACACGGAGCTGAGCGCGAAGGAAAATCTGGAGTTTTTCGCCGCCCTTTATGGTCTTAAAGGCGGAAACCGCACACGGCGGATAGCCGACGTCATGGAACTGGTGAACCTGCAGGAGCATCTGCGCAAACGCGTCGATCAATATTCCGGAGGCATGAAGCGGCGCTTGTCGCTGGCCATTGCTCTTTTGCATGAGCCCCCGCTGCTCATTCTTGACGAGCCTACCGTCGGTATTGACCCGGTGCTGCGCCAGTCCATTTGGCGGGAGCTGCGGGAGCTGAACCGTCAGGGCACTACCATTGTGCTGACAACTCACGTGATGGACGAGGCCGAGAAATGCGACCGGCTGGGGATGATCCGGGACGGTGAGCTGCTCGGTGTAGATACTCCGGCCGGGCTGATGCAGGCGAGCGGCTCCGCAACGATTGAGGAAGCTTTTCTATACTATGGAGGTGCCCGCAAATGAGAATCCGGGCAATTACAATTCGAATTCTACGGCAGTTTATTCACGATAAACGGACAATGGCGCTGATGTTCATCGCGCCTCTGATCGTGCTCAGCTTAATGAGCCTGGTGTTCAACGGTGATGCTTATAAACCGAATATCGGCGTTACCGCAGGAGCGGCTGTCTTCACCCCTGCCCTGGAAGCGCAGGAGGCGGCTGTTACCGCATTCGCGACAGCTGAGCTGGGGAACGCTGCACTGAAGGACGGCGAGATTGATGCGCTAATCACAATGAACGGCTCCACTCCCGGGGTTATGCTGGAAGGCAGCAACCCTACGGCCAACCGAGCTGTCATGCAGGTATTGCAGGAAGCTATGCAGCGGCTGCAGCCCTCAGGTACTGGACAAGTTCACCCGGCCGTCAGTTACCTGTACGGCGCTGAGGATATGACCACAATCGACCGTTTCGGTCCGATTATGATCGGAGTCTTCATCTTCTTCTTCGTTTTCCTGATCGCGGGCGTCTCCTTCCTGCGCGAACGGACAACCGGAACACTGGAGCGCCTGCTCTCCACGCCGCTGAAGCGCTGGGAGATTGTACTCGGTTATGTCTGCGGCTTCGGCATCTTCACCGTCATTCAGGCGCTGCTAATCTCCTGGTTCTCCATCCAGGTGCTCGGCATTATGATGGCTGGCAGCTTCGGCTATGTGCTGCTGATGACGCTGCTGCTGGCGGTAACAGCACTTACGCTGGGCACGCTGCTCTCCGCATTTGCCGCGAATGAGCTGCAGATGATCCAGTTCATCCCGCTGGTCATTGTGCCGCAGATTTTCTTAAGCGGGCTGTTCCCGCTGGATACCCTTCCCCTGTGGCTGCAGCGGATCGGGCTGGCCACACCAATCTACTACGGCGCACAGGCGCTGATGGATATCATGATCCGCGGCAAAGGCTGGAGTGCTATCGCACTGGAGGTATATGTGCTGATCGGGTTCTCCCTCCTGTTCATGGCACTGAATGTTCTTGCCCTGCGCAAGCACCGGAAGATGTAGCATGGTGTAATTTGCCCGGCGCCCGTGATACTATTAAGGGATAGCATAAATTTGGAGGGCATTAACATGAAGAAGGACAGTGCTGAGCAGCACGAAATTGAGCAATGGATGGAGGAGCTGCTAGAAATTGGCGGAGACAAGCAAATGACGCCGAAGCAGATATCTATTCTGGAGGCAGCGGTCGAAGTCTTCTCCGACAAAGGCTTCTCGGCAGCGTCCACCAGTGAAATTGCCCAAAAGGCCGGAGTAGCTGAAGGAACGATTTTCCGCTATTACAAGACGAAAAAGGATCTGCTGCTGTCTATTGTAGGGCCAACCATGAGCCGTATGATTGCTCCCTTCGTGATGCGCAATTTTAACGGTGTGCTGGATATGCCTTTTGAGAGCTATGAAGCGTTTCTGCGGGCCTTTATCCTTAACCGCCTGGAATTTGCCCGTAACAACTTTAAAATTATACGGATTCTAATTCAAGAGATTCCCTTCCAGCCTGTATTGCGCAAGCAGTTTTCCGAGAACATCCTCAGCCAGGTGCTGGAGCGCGTAACCGCTATTACCGAGCATTTCAAGGCTAAAGGCGAAATTATCGAGGCACCTACGCCAGCAATTATCCGTTTCACGGTCTCTTCGGTAATCGGGTATCTGGTGACACGCCTGCTGCTGATGCCGGAGAAGGACTGGAATGATGAGGAAGAGATCAATCTGATCCTAAGCTTTATGCTCCACGGTATTGGCGGGCCGGGACACCAAGCAGAACAGTAAAAAACGTTCGGGCGGCGGGGAATGCAGCTACCGCGGCGGAGTGAGCGTATGATAGACCTTGGGGCAGCCCGGAAGTGAATTCTTCGGGTTGCTTTTTTTGTGCAGACTGCCACGCTGTTCGGGGGGGATTCCCCGCTGATTCACTCCACACTTTGAGGCGTACGCTTGTTCTGCTATGATAAAAGAAACGAACGGCGGCATTAAAGCGATTAAGGATGTGAGGTAAGCATGGGATTTTATGTGCCGGAACGGGTGATCAAGCTGCTGTGCGGCAGCGCATCCCTGGACAAAGGAATAGCCTACCACGAATCAGACAGGGTCCGGTTAACTTATATAGAGAATGACGACACGCTTGAATATTCTAAGTACCGGGCTGAGGTTCAGGGTCTGGAAAATTATGACGTAGCGCTTACGGTCGATAGCGATGGTGATGTGAATGCGGAATGCTCCTGTCCTGCTTATTATCCCGGCGGAGCATTCTGCCAGCATATTGCAGCTGCGCTGGTGAGCATTCTCCGTCTTGAAGAGGGCCGGGGCCCCGGCGGACGGACGGCCGCTTCCAGTCTTCAGACCCGGGGAGAATTTCCGGAAGCGGCCGGCGTGATTCCCCCCCGCTATCCGGGCTCAGGCTCGGCGGAGCGCTCCGGTGACCGGCAGCTTGTGAACAGCATGCTGGGCGTGTTCGAGAGCAGCAGCCGTCCGCGCCCAAGCGGTACGGGAACCTATATCGATCTTAGAACACCGCTGCAGGTAGAGTTCATCTGCAAGCCGGTTTCACTCAGCTATGGCGCACCCATGCTCGGAATCGAACTCAGGATCGGGCCGAAGCGTCTCTATATTGTGCAAAAAATCAGAATGTTCCTGGACCGTCTACAACGCGGTGAGCCGTTTGAGTTCTCCAGACATTTCATCTATGATCCCGCTTTGCACTCCTTTCATAAAGAAGACAATACAGTCCTGCAGAAGCTGATTGAGATTTTTCAGAATGAACAGATCTACCGTGCCGCTGTTAACCCCTATGCAGCGCTCTCCGGGGGAATCGGCGGGGAAAGGCTGCTGGCGGTCCCGCCTTTTTTCTGGGAGTCTGTGCTTCCGGCTCTGACCGCTGCCCCCTCCGTCTATTTACAGCAGGGCAACCTGTCCATGGAGAGACTTCAGATCTCCACAGAGGCGCCGCCGCTAAGCTTCCAGTTCGACCAGGCGTCAGAGGATGGCTACCGGCTGGATATTCAGGGGATGGCGCAGATTATGGTGCTTGAGGATTACGGGCTGGTGCTGTCCGAAGGCAGGCTGCTGAAGCTCCCGGCCGAGGAATGCCGCAGACTCGCCGAGCTGAAGCGGATGCTGGCGGCCGCCCGCAAAGACGGAATCGCGATCGCCCCGGAGCAGATGGAGCCTTTTATGGACAAAGTCATTCCCGGGCTGAAAAAGCTGGGTCATGTGCATATTGCCGAAGCGATTGCGGACCGTATTGTCCAGACACAGCTGCAGGCCAGACTCTATTTGGACCGGGTCAGAGACCGGCTGCTGGCCGGCCTTGAATTTCAATACGGCGGCATTGTGATTAACCCGCTTGATGAACAGAGCCGTGAGCGGGGCAGCGAGGTCATTCTGATGCGTGACGGGGAGGCCGAACGGCGGATTCTCGAGCTGATGGAGCATGAGTCTTTTGCCCGGACGGAAGGCGGTTATATCATGAACGATGAAGAGGGGGAATATGATTTCCTCTACCACACGATTCCGCTGCTGGAGCCGCTGCTTCAGGTGTATGCCACCACTGCCGTCAAAGGAAGAATTGCTGCCGATACCTTCACACCGAAGGCTGTTTTGACCTGGAACGAGAAGACCGATTGGCTGGAATTCAAATTCGGGATGCAGGGAATACCGGAAGGTGAAATTGTACTGGTCCTCAAAGCGCTGCAGGAAAAGCGCAGATATTACCGGCTGCCGGACGGGGCACTGCTGCCGCTGGAGAGTGCAGAATTCTTAGAAGTTATAGCGTTTATGAACGAGCTGGGGGTACATAGCGTTCCTTTCAACAAACCCCAGTTCTCCCTGCCTCTAGTCCATGGCCTGCAGCTGAATCCAGAGACAAAGCATGGAGACGCCGTGACGATCGGACGCTCCTTCCGCCGGCTGATGGCCAATATGGCAAGTCCCGAGAATCTGGACTTTCCTGTGCCGGACAGTCTGGCTCCCATTCTCCGCGACTATCAGCAGTTCGGGTTCCAGTGGCTGAAGACCCTGGCCCACTACCGCTTCGGCGGTATTCTGGCTGATGATATGGGGCTCGGCAAAACATTGCAAGCAATCGCCTTTCTGCTCTCAGAGCTGGCGGATATCCGCGAAGGGGGCAAGCCTGCTCTGATCGTTGCTCCAGCCTCACTGCTCTACAACTGGCAGAATGAGCTGAAGAAGTTCGCACCCGGGATCAAGGCGGCCATTGCCGACGGGAACCTGAACGAGCGGAGCAAAGCTGTGCGTAATGCCGCTGGCGCTGACGTGATCATTACGTCTTACCCGCTGCTGCGCAGGGATATTGAGCTGTACGCCCGGCACTCCTTCCATACGCTGATTCTGGATGAAGCCCAGATGATCAAGAACCATGCTACCCAGACTGCGCAAGCGGTTAAAATATTGCAGGCACGCTACCGATTCGCCCTTACCGGAACGCCGGTGGAGAATGCGCTGGAGGATCTGTGGTCTATATTCAGCGTCGTATTCCCCGGGCTGTTCCCCGGCAAAAAGGCGTTTCATGACCTGCCCAGGGAAACCGTCGCGAAGCGGTCCCGGCCTTTTCTGCTGCGCCGCCTCAAAAGCGATGTGCTTAAGGAGCTGCCGGATAAAATCGAATCGCTGCAGGCCTCCGAGCTGCTGCCGGAGCAGAAGAAGCTGTACGTTGCTTATCTCGCGAGACTGAGGAAAGAAGCACTGAAGCATCTGGATAACGAAGGCTTCGGCCATGGCCGGATCAAGGTGCTGGCCGGGATTACAAGACTGCGCCAGCTCTGCTGCCACCCAGCACTTTTCGTTGAAGGCTATGACGGGGGTTCCGCCAAGTTTGAGCAGCTGCTCGAAATTATTGAGGAATGCCGAAGCTCCGGCAAACGGATGCTGGTCTTCTCCCAATTCACCGAGATGCTCGGAATGATCGGACGAGAGCTTGCCCTGCAGGGCATCCAGCATTTCTATCTGGACGGCAAGACGCCTGCTTCGCAGCGCGTGGAACTGTGCAACAGGTTTAATGAAGGTGAACGTGACCTGTTCCTGGTATCCCTCAAAGCAGGCGGAACCGGCCTGAACCTGACTGGAGCCGACACGGTGATCCTGTATGACCTATGGTGGAATCCTGCTGTTGAGCAGCAGGCGGCTGACCGGGCCCACCGGATCGGACAGAAAAAAGTGGTCCAGGTGATCCGCCTCGTTGCCCAAGGCACGGTGGAGGACAAAATGTATGAGCTGCAGCAGAAGAAAAAGAATCTGATCGACGAAGTCATCCAGCCCGGGGAAGAAGCACTATCCACGCTGAGCGAGCAGGACATCCGTGAGATTCTCATGATCTGATAGACTGGCATAGATTCGAATGCTGTGTTGTCAGTATGGACATCCGGCAGCTCCATTCACCGATACCTCTAAATGCGCATATGGTGTTCAAAGGAGAGCACGCTTAGGGAGTTTTGCAGCTTTCCCGATAGAATGTAAACGGAAGAAGGGAGTTCCATGCCCCCTCCTGGAAAAGGAAAGAAAACGGGTGTTAAAAAACAACCGGCAAACCCCAAAGCACAAAGCCCGAAAGGGCTGGAATTTGCGGTCGCTGCGCTCCTTTTGACAGGCAAACTGAAGGTAGACTCCATTCAGATGTTTAGAGACGCATCCCTGCTTGTGAGCCTGGTCGGAAAATATACATCCCTGAATCCTTTGAGCGAGAGCAATGTAGATAAGCTGGTTAGCTTTCTCGATGATAACAGCAGCCTGACATTAAATGAAATTATGACCGCCTTAAAGAAAAAAGCCGATCTCTCATAAAAAATGATGACGATTAAGGGGGCAAAGGAGCTTATGGGAAATTTGGATTTTGACGGGGAGAATTTTGCCGGTGCCCTGCTGCTGGTAATCGTAATTGCCCTGCTGATTTATGGCTCCACGGATATTAAGGATCTGACCGCTGCCCCCACCTCGGATTAAGGCCTCTCTGCCCCCAGTTGGACGGAGGGGTTACAAAAGACAAGCTGTGGCATACAGCACTCACCTGCTATGTGCGTACCATAGTTAATATTTTTCAAAAAAAGGAAATAGTTAAGGCTTAGTCTCTTGCTTTCTCCCAAAAATTCGCTATACTGAAAAAAATCAATATGCAATCGATGAACGGGATAGTAGTGAGTTGGATCTAGTCCTCAGCGAGCCGGGAGAGTGGAAACCGGTACAGGCCAACCCATGAAGCGCACCCGGGAGATGGACTTCTGAACTGACAGTAGGAAGCCCCGGCTGAAGACCGTTAACTTATGAGTGGCTAAACCGGCGGTTTAGCAACGAGAGTGGTACCGCGAGCGCAATAAGCCTTCGTCTCTTTTTGGAGATGAGGGCTTTTTCTTTTGCATATATTACGATTCAACATTTTCAGGAGGTCATAACCATGTTAAGCCAGCTTATCAAAGACAGTTTGGAAAAGAGCGTAAGTCATGTATTTACAGCCCTCGGCGCTGACGGTGCAGAACAGGTAACGATTGTGCTTGAACAGCCCGCTAATCCCGATTTCGGCGACTACTCCAGCAACATTGCCATGCAGCTGGCAAAGGTACTGCGCAAAGCCCCTATGGCCATTGCGGAGCTGATAACAACTGAGCTACGTCAGTCAGAGAGTCTTGGGGCACTATTTCAAAAAGTCGACATCGCGGCACCGGGATTCATTAATCTGTACATTGACTGGCGGGAGTGGGCCGGACGCAGGTTTGAACTGCCCACATCTGCAGGGGAAAAGGTCATCATCGAACATACCTCTGTCAATCCCAATAAATCGATGCATATAGGCCACCTGAGAAACTCGTGTATCGGGGACGCGCTGGTAAGAATTTTGCGTAGAACCGGGCACAACGTAGAGGTCCATAATTATGTGGACGATCTCGGCAATCAGCTGGCAGATACGGTGGTTGGGCTGCTGAATGTGCCGCTTGCAGGTGAACATGTGCGTTTTGGTGATTATTGCTGGGATATTTACGCCGGTGTGAACAAGGAATATGCGCTGCATCCTGAGACGCTGCACAAACGGACGGAGATTCTTCATGCTTTGGAAGAAGGGAAAGGCAATACAGCCTGGCTGGGTAAACTGGTTGCGGAGCGGATTGTCAAAGAGCATGTGGAGGAGATGAAGGGGTTCGGCATCCGCTATGATTTGCTCGTCTGGGAGAGCAGCATTGTGAAGGAAGGCTTCTGGTCATCCGCGTTCGCGCTGCTGGAACAGACGGAAGTATTTGTGCAGGAGAAGGAGGGGAAGCTTGCGGGCTGCTGGATATTGAAGCAACCTGCGGAGGATGAAGGAGAGGCAGATTCTGAAGAGCATCACAAAGATAAGGTGCTGGTGCGCTCGAACGGAATTCTGACCTATACCGCCAAGGATATTGCCTATCATCTCTGGAAGTTTGGACTTTTGGATAAGGATTTCGCCTACAGCGAGTTTAATGCCAGACTTTGGACGACGGGATTAACCGGGGAGCAGCTGCCTTTTGGCGGGGCAGACCGGGTGGTCAATGTGATTGACTACCGTCAGGAATATCCGCAGGCGATGGTCAAGCAGGCGCTTGAGGTGCTGGGGTTCAAGGGGCAGGCTGAGAAGCTGCATCACGTAAGCTATGGCGTTGTTTCACTCAGTCCCGCCTCCGCAGCGGAGCTTGGCATCGACACCACGGAAGGCAAATCCTCTTACGCCATGTCCGGCCGCCAGGGTATCGGCATCAAGGTCACCGAGCTGGTGCAGCTGATGGAGCATACCATTGAAGCCACCCGGTCTGATAAAACCGGCCTCTCCAGCCGGCTCATCGCTACCGCAGCCATCCGGTATTATCTGCTGCGCTTCAATCTGGGAACGGAGATTATTTTTGATTTCAAGCAGGCTACGGAGATTTCCGGCAATACGGGAGTTTATCTGATGTACACCTACGCGCGTGCAGGCAGTGTGCTCAGCAAAGCTGTTGTTCCTGTTAATGTTGAAGAAGAGGACGCTCTACCGGAATTCCCGTCGCCGCTGGAAAAGGCAGAGCTTGCGCTGCTGAGACATCTCAGCACCTGGCAGGATACTCTCTACAGTGCAAGCGTTCTGCTGACGCCGAATGTCATCTGCAACTATGCGCATACTCTGGCTTCGCTGTTTAACAACTTTTACTCAGCCTGCCCGATCCTGAAAGGTGAAGCCGCCCGGGTCTCCTTCCGCCTCTGGCTAACGTACAAATTCCAGGAGACGCTGGGGGATGTGCTGGACGTGCTGGGACTGCCGAAACCGGAACGGATGTAACTGCCGAGGCGGCTCCTTTGATACGAGTGACAGCTGATTTGGCGACGGGCCTATCGATTATTGGATCTTCCGTGGCATAACATAGTTTAACTGTACTTCGTACAACTATAACCCGTGAGAATGAGCATTTAATGAGAATAAATGCATTTCGTACAACTATAATCGGTGAAATCGACCCACATTGGCAATTCCGGGCAAAATAGATGTACAAAGTGCACCTAAACTAATTTGCCGGATAACACAGTATTTTTAATTGCACAGAGTACACTTATTATACCCGCGGGTGGTAAACAGTCTTCTTCTCATCCTCCGGACGCACAAACAGCCTTCCCGGAGGAAGGCTGTTACAGTGACGTCCCGGAAGGGATGCAGCCCTTTCGGGCTGATTGCGATGTAATCCTAACGATGCTTATGCTTCAACGTCCCCCCCTTTCGGGGTTCTCATCCCCCCGAACGCAAACAGCCTTCCCGGAGGAAGGCTGTTACAGTGACGTCCCGGAAGGGATTCGAACCCCCGACCGTGCGCTTAGAAGGCGCATGCTCTATCCAACTGAGCTACCGGGACATGTCGATGACAGGACTGATTATTAACACTATGTATTAACGCAACGTTATTTATTATACCTCATTGAGATAATTTTTCAAGGCTGGAGACGAAGAAAAACAATTTCTGCCCCCGGCAGCGGATGAAGCGGCGCATAGCGCCGCTCACTTTCCGTCTTCCGCCGCCGGAGCAGAGGCAGCAGCATCTCTGCTGCAGCCCTTAATGCCGTCCTGGTGTAACTTGCCGGAAGTGCTCCTCCAGCTGTTTTTTCAGATGGCCGAAAATGAGCAGCTCCCGCTGGAACTTGGACCGTTCATCCTCCGGACTCATGACAATACTGCCGGTAAACGCGCTGACTGTCACATCCTGAAAGGCATCATGCATATTGTTATCAAACCAATCGGTTTCGGTGTCCGCATCATTCGTCAGAATGCGCACAATTTCGTACCCTTCCTCACGCTGGTCTTCAACAATGTACACCAAAAGCGCGGAATCGCCTACAGCTCCCGGCAATACCCCTACTTCGGCACAAGGCGCACCGTCATATTCGGTCATTCTGCGGATTTTGGCGTCTTTAATGTAATACACTTGTCATCATCCCTCCTGGCAAATTTCCCTCTCCCTAGTGTTCGGATAAGGACATACATTTTATCCCTTCAATCGGCATATATCTGTATTACTTGGCAAAAAAGAAACAAGTGGAACCGGCTGCGCCGTCTCCTAAGGACCACAACCGTTTCAGCGAGAATATAAGGATCATTTTTTTGCGTAAAGCATATCCATTCTTATATTTGGACAACAATCGCACAAAAAGAGAGGATGAAACGACATGTGCGGAATAACCGGATTTATCCAGTGGCGCGGCGACCTAACACAGCACTCGCAGCTGCTCGTAAAAATGACTGAAACCTTATCCAACCGCGGACCGGATGCGGCCGGAACGTGGATATCAGGGCCTTGTGCCCTTGGACACCGCAGACTTAGCGTGATTGACCCCGAGAACGGCGCACAGCCGATGATCGCCCGCCATGACGAACAGGTCTATGCCCTTGTGTATAACGGCGAATTGTATAATGCGGGCGAGCTCAAGGGTGAGCTCAAACAGCGCGGGCACCGCTTCCTGACCCAGTGTGACACCGAGGTTCTGCTCCACGCCTACATGGAATGGGGACCTGACTGCACTGAGAAGCTGAACGGAATCTTTGCCTTTGCGGTCTGGGACAGCGTACGCGAGCATCTGTTTCTGGCACGTGACCGGCTTGGCGTGAAACCCTTGTTCTATAGCCAGGTGGATGATGTGTTTGTCTTCGGCTCTGAGCCCAAAGCGCTGCTGCAGCATCCCAAGGTTCAGCCGAAGGTCGGACCGGAAGGTCTGGCAGAAATCTTCATCATCGGTCCGGCCCGCACACCGGGACAGGGTGTATACAAAGATATATTCGAGCTTCGCCCGGGTCATGCCATGATTTATAACCGGAATGGAATCCGTAAGTATGCTTACTGGGAACTGGAGAGCTACAATCACACCGATAATGTCGATGAAACAGCCGCCAAGGTACGCGAACTGCTGCAGGATACGCTGGAGCGCCAGCTCGTCTCCGACGTTCCGGTCTGCTCCCTGCTGTCCGGCGGCCTTGATTCCAGCGCCCTCACCGCGCTCGCCGTTGATTATTACAACCGCAGCGGCCAAGGACAGGTTGACACTTATTCCGTCGATTATGTTGATAACGATAAGCATTTCAAAAGCCATACCTTCCAGCCCGGAGCAGACGGGCCGTGGATTAAGCGGATGGTCGATGAGCTGAATACCAATCATCACTATGTGACTTTTGATACCCCGGAGCTGGTGTCGGCGCTGGATAATGCCCTCTACTCGCGCGATTTGCCGGGGATGACCGATGTGGATTCGTCGCTGTATTTATTTTGCCGGGAAATTAAAAAGAATGCGACTGTAGCCATTTCGGGCGAAGCGGCTGACGAAATTTTTGGCGGATATCCCTGGTTCCACCGGGAAGAGATGCTGTCCTCCGGGACGTTCCCCTGGTCTGTGGCCCCCAAAATGCGCGCAGAACTATTGTCGCCCGAAGTCAGGGAATGGATACGTCCGCTGGAATATTTAGGCGACCGTTACAGCGATGCCGTGGCTGAGGTTCCTAAGCTTGACGGGGAGACCGGCAAACAGGCGCAAATGCGCGTGATGTCCTACCTCAATATTACCCGGTTCATGCCTACGCTGCTGGACCGCAAGGACCGGATGAGCATGGGTGTAGGGCTTGAAGTCCGTGTCCCTTACTGCGATCACCGGCTGGTGCAATATGTGTTCAACATTCCCTGGGAAATTAAAACCGTCGGCAACCGTGAAAAAGGCATTCTGCGCAAAGCGCTGGAGGGCGTACTGCCGGATGATGTGCTCTACCGTAAAAAAAGCCCTTATCCCAAAACCCATAATCCCGCTTATTTAAACGCCGTACGTTCACAGATGCTGAGTATTCTCGATGATTCCTCCTCTCCGATCCTGCCGCTCATCGATCCGGCCAAAATCCGCGAAATCGCGGCATCGCCGGAATCATCCAGCAACCTGCCCTGGTTCGGCCAGCTGATGTCCGGTCCGCAGCTGTTCGCTTATCTGGCCCAGGTAAATCTCTGGCTGAAAACATACAACGTTTCGATTGGATAAATGCAGAGGTTCGTGATTATTAATACAGCCGGATAGGATAAAAACCTCTACAACTATAGGTAAACATATCTTCGTTAAAGGGGTATTGTCCTTGATGCCAACCTCTGTAAAACCTGCTGCTTCGCCCACAAAAAAACTGCTTCCATTCATAATTGTCGCCTTTGGATTCACCTGGCTGTGCTGGCTGCCGCTCCTGCTCAATAAGCAGTTCGAAGCTGGTATGCCGGTGCTGCCCGGTCAATTCTATCTAGGCTCCTTCGGGCCGCTGCTCGGCACACTGGTCAGCCTCCGGCTGCCCGGTGAAGGAGGGATTACCACCTGGAGCAAAACCGCATTTTCTCTTGCTTTCTCCAAAAAGTGGCTGGCCATTGCCGCAGGTCTGCCGCTCGCTTACGGGGCGGTCGCTGTATTGGCCCACACGCTGATCACGGGGAGTATGCCGGATATGCACAAGTTCGGCCTCACCTCTGA
Source organism: Paenibacillus tianjinensis (assembly GCF_017086365.1). Taxonomy (NCBI): domain Bacteria; kingdom Bacillati; phylum Bacillota; class Bacilli; order Caryophanales; family Paenibacillaceae; genus Paenibacillus; species Paenibacillus tianjinensis. The sequence goes on from NZ_CP070969.1 coordinate 5,063,494, forward strand.
CCTGCCGCCGCGGTTTAACATCTGGATGACCTCAGGGGTATGGATGCTGACCTTCGGTATCGGGGAGGAGAGCGGCTGGCGCGGTTATTTGCTGCCTGCACTGCACAAGCGCTACTCCCTGTTCACCTCTGCTCTGCTGGTGGCACTGATCTGGATGGCCTGGCATTTACCTGCCTTCTGGTTCAATGAAAGCTATCTTGGAATGGGCTTTGGCATCATTGGCTGGGCGATCAGCCTGACCTACGGTTCAGTCGTGCTGGCCTGGATCTGTGAAGGCAGCCGCTGGAGCATCCTTCCTGTCATCGTATGGCACGGCATTTTTGATCTGCTGACCGCCAGCGACCAGGCTGCTGAGGTAATGGCGATGGTCTGCAGTATGCTGGTCATTCTCCATGGCATCCTGCTGATGCGGATCCTCGGCAGACGCCGCAGCCAACCGCCCAGGCTGTAAACGGCAAAGGGAGAGGATTCAACCAGTTGCTCCACTTATCCGAGCAAGACAAAATAAAGAGCAAGTCACATTCCTGTGACTTGCTCTTTTGTCTTTTATTACAGCCTACAGCCGCGATTTTATCCGGTTTAGAAATTAAAGTTATCCGGATCGGGACCGAACCGGTGATTCTGGTTCAAATCCTCAATCGCCTTGACGTCTTCGTCACTCAGGGTGAAGTCAAAGAATCCGGCATTTTCGACGATCCGCTCGGCATGCACCGATTTCGGAATCGTGATCACACCCTGCTGTAAATCCCAGCGCAGCACAATTTGTGCGACAGTTTTGCCGTATCTTTCAGCCAATTCTTTCAGCAGCGGCACATCCAGATTGCCTTGCATGAGGGGACTCCAGGCCTCAACCTGAATGTCATGCGCCTTCGCAAATTTCAGCACCTCACGCTGGGTCAGCAGCGGATGGAATTCAATCTGGTCGACAACAGGCACCACTCCGGTGTCATCAATAATATCCTGCAGATGATGAGTCTGAAAGTTGCTGACGCCGATCGATTTGACCAGCCCCTCCTTCTGCAGATGGATCAGTGCTTTCCACGTATCCCGGTATTTGCCGGCCACCGGCCAGTGGATCAGATACAGATCAATCACATCCAGCCCCAGCTTCTTCCGGCTCACCTCGAAGGCCTTCAGCGTGGATTCGTAGCCCTGATCGGGATTGCGCACCTTGGTTGTGATGAACAGCTCTTCCCGGGGCACCCCGCATTCCCGGATTGCTTGTCCGACACCTTCTTCATTATTATATCCGGCCGCTGTATCAATACTGCGGTAGCCTGTTTCAATAGCCGTCTTCACCGCATGGATAACTTCTTCGCCGTCTTTGGTCTGCCATACCCCTAGACCCAGCCATGGCATCGTTACTCCGTCATTCAATGTAGGCCCACCTGTAAACGGTCCGTTCATTTCGCTCATGGTTCACCCTCCAAGCTTGAATAGTTTGATCAAACTTCCTTAACCTTTATAGAGACTGTGTAATCAGCCGGATGCAAACAACAGTATAACAGATTGCTGCGGTGCCACCAAAAGCGCGGATCGCCCCTCTAAAAAAAGAGCGCCACTGTAATCACAGTAGACGCTCCCCCCACTTATTTACTTTTCGATCAGCTTGAAATCATCGAAATGAAACTCCGGCGATACGATGCAGGAAACCAGCACCGGCTCATCGCCAAGCGGCCGTGCCGCCTGCCAGACGCCTGCCGGAATGACCACCTGCGGCTGCTGGCCGGCTGCGACATCAATGCCGAGAACGACCTCGGTAACGTTCTCCGGCTGTTCGCCGCTGCCGCCGAGGCTCAGCACAATCGGGCTGCCGGAATGCCACAGCCAGATTTCGTCGGAGAGCACAGTGTGCCATTCCGAAGCTTCGCCCGGGTGAAGCAGGAAGTAAATGGACGACGCTGAGGCTCTTGGCCCCGAGTAGCTGCTGCCAAGGGTTTCGTGCGGGATTTCAAAGGAAGAATTCCAAAGTCTTTTGTACCATCCGCCTTCAACGTGAGGCTGCAGCCCCAGCGCTTCCACCAGCGGAGAAATTTCTTTTTGCGTCACAGTATCTTCTCCTTAAAGTTGTGCTGCATAAGCATCCACAGTTAATTTAGGTTTGCTTTTACTTTAACGGAATGTACCGCGATTGTAAAACCTCCCGCTTATTTGCTCTCCTTGCTGGCCTTGAACACCTCAGCGATGGCACCGAGTGTACCCAGCGTTTCCACAGCACTGCTTGGCAGGAACACTTTATTGGCTGCACCCTTGGAGATTTCAGTTAATGCATCAAAGGATTGATAGGCCAGCACCCGCTCATCCAGTCCGGCGCTGCTGATCAGCTGGATACGCGATTTCTCGGCTTCCGCCACTGCCTGAATCGCCTTGGCCTGACCGAGCGCTTCCAGCTCCTGCGCCTGGCGCATGCCTTCCGCCTGACGGATACGCGCTTCCTTGTCACCTTCAGCCTTCAGGATCTTACTCTGCTTGTCGCCTTCTGCGCGCAGGATCATATCCTGCTTGGCGGCTTCCGCCTCAAGGACAATCGCACGTTTGCTGCGTTCTGCCTTCATCTGCTTATCCATCGCTTCCTGGATATCAAGCGGCGGCTTAATATCAATGACCTCCACGCGTTCGATCCGTACGCCCCACTTTTCCGTCGCTTCATCCAGGGCGAGCCGGATATCCGAGGAGATTTTTTCCCGGCCGGACAGGGTTTCATCCAGCTCCAGCTTCCCGATAATCTGCCGCATGGTTGCCGTGGAGATGTTGCGTACCCCGTATACATAATCGGAGATCCCATAAGTCGCTTCTTCCGGGCCTACCACCTGATAAAAGATGATCGTATCAATCTGCACCTGCACGTTGTCCTTCGTAATGACCGTTTGCGGCGGCACATTGGCCTGCTGAATCCGCAAATCATGATAGGTTCGTACCTGGTCGATAACCGGAATAAGGATGTTAAGACCCGGTGTAAGCAGGCGGTTAAATTTCCCGAGCCGTTCGACTACGCCTACCCTTTGCTGCGGAACGATTTTGATCGTCAGTGCGATAAATACTACGACAACAACAACGATAATTCCTAAAATGGCTAATTGCATCAGTACGTGTCCCCCCATCGTTCTACTTCAATAATCGTGGTACCTCTTTTAACAACGATAACCTTCTGATCTTTGCCCAGAGCTTCTGTGGACGTTGCACTCCAAGTATCACCGCCTACTTTGACCTGCCCGTAGCGCCCAGGCACAATCGGTTCCACGACCAGCCCCTGTCTGCCGACGATCTCTGTCCCGGTATCCTTGAACCCCCGCGAGCTCCGGAGCCTGGCGGCCAGGGGTTTGGTAAATACCGTCAGACCCAAAGCAACCAATGAACCGACCACTACCTGCAGAAATATTGCGTCCGGAAACAAGATTGCAACCACACCGCCCGCCAAAGCTCCGATACTAAGCCATAACAAATAAAATGTAAACGTAAACATTTCTACGACAAACAAGACGCCGGCAATGATTAACCACAACGCCCAGACATCCATAGGTAGACCCACCACCTTCCGCTATATACTACTATAACGAAATCAAAGGCACTTACGTTCCATAAATGTTAAAAACCGGGCAGCGGCATCATCATTATATTTCAGCTTGTGGAAGCTTATGAATACAGAACCGCACTTTGGCAAAAATACCGGGCTTGGGAGCAGCGGGTGTAATGGTCACGCTATACGTGAACCACACCAAAAAGCCTGCAGAGAAGTTATCCTTCTCCGCAAGCTTTTTTGCTGCCCAATAATAATGATATACCCAGCGGATGCGGGGGAAGCGGGATTAGTTCTTTTTCCAGAGAGCCGGTGTGGTCGCCGGTTCCCAGCCCGCCAGTGAGGTGTGCGCCTGGAGGCAAGTATAAGATGCTCCATTGTAGGTAACCACATCACCTGCTTTATAAGCGGTACCTGCCAACCATGCACCGGCTCCAGGTGTTGTCGATGCGGTTGCCGTTGGTTTCACCGTTGCAGTCGGCGTAACAGTTGGTACAGGCGTGGGGGTTGCGGAAGGGGACGGTGTCGGGGAAGCAGCGGTATTGCCGCAGGTTCCTATCACCTTCCATACCCCGTATGCACCGCTCAGATCAGGACGGTCGCCCTGAGTCCACCACTGCGCCTCATATAATATACCGCCGTAAGAGGCCTGCTGGCCTTTCGTGTATACGGCGGTAGAGCTCCAGGCCGCTACTGTGCATTGCCCCGGTGTTGGGGTTGGTGTCACTGTGGCACTTGGCGTCGGCGTCGCTGTAACGCCAGGAGTCGCGCTTGCGGTCGGTGTTGCCGTGGCACTTGGTTTTGGCGTTGCCGTGGCTGTTGGTGTCGGCGCCACCGTTGCAGTCGGCGTTGGGGTTGGTGTAACCACAGTACCGCCTAGCTCGGTGCTCAGCTTGTTCTGAAGAGTTTTGTTGCGGTCGCCGCTCGTCTCCCAGAACATTGCCCCGGCCAGGCCTTTGGACTTCAGATAGCTGATCTTATAACCGATGGATTCTACATCATCGTAGCTGATATAGGTTTGTGTCGAAGGATTATAGAGATAAGGCACTTTAGATGTATTATTCCAGTAACGGGTGTAGCCGTTTTTGTTAATATAGTTCGCTTCCAGGTCATTGAAATCGTAATTCCCCTTCTCCCAGGTGCCAGTAGAGGAAATACCGGACGATACCTGATACTGTCCATTGCCCGTACTCGGCGCTCCGCCCCAGCCTCGGCCGTAGAATGGCATGCCGAGCACCAGTTTCCCTGCCGGAACCCCTGCGGAAAGATAGCTGGTAACAGCTTTGTCGATATTATAATTCGCCGGCTCAGTAAGCCCGGAAGACGCTGCCGCAGGGTCATAATACAGCGGTGCGTTATGTCCGGTCGTGGTGTTCCAGCTTCCGTTAAAGTCATAGGTCATAATGTTGATCCAGTCCACAACCGCTGCAATGCCGCTGAGATTATTATTTTGGATATAGGCTGGACCTGCACCGGAGGCAATGGTCAGCAGATAGGTTTTGCCGTCGGCGGTGCCCGCCGCATTCAGCTTTTCACGTATTTTCTGCAGCAGCAGTACGTAATTCTGCTTGTCTTCCGCACGGTAGCTGTTGCCTGCCAGCCCCCCGCTCACCGGATATTCCCAATCGAGGTCGACCCCATCCATCTGGTATTTGCGGATGAAATCAACCGCGGAATTAGCAAATACCTCACGGGTCGCCGCCGTAGCCGCCACATCCGAGAAGCGGTTCGACCAGGTCCAGCCGCCGACGGAGATTACAGTCTTGAGGTTCGGATTTTTTTCCTTGAGCTTCCACAGCTGCTTCAGATTGCCTTTGATCGGATCGTCCCATTTGTCATCCCCAAAGCTTTTCTGGGCATCGATCCAGGGATCACCCAGCACAATCGTACCATTCGGTACGCTGATGGTCTGGCCCTGCTCATTCTGGCAGCTCCAGGTAACCGGGTTCGGTCCGGTCGGGTCGGGATTCCCGTGTATACCGTTCCAGCAGATGTCTGCGAAGGCATAGTTAATTACATTCATTTTCGTGGGATCAATATCCGTTACGTTAAAAGCCCGTCCATAGGCAGCCCATGATGCATAATACCCGACCACCTTGTAATTTCCTTCCGCATTTGCAGTTTTGACACTACCGCCCAGTCCGGCGGCAAGTGTAATGATCAGAGCAGCTACAAGGCCCAGCAGCGCAGCTTTCCTCGATTTCTGTTTCTTCAGCATTGAAGTGGTTACCTCCTCGGTTGAATGCGTAGCACAATTCTGTTCAGGTACAAGAAACGGCGACAGCGTTCGGACTAGAATGGTAATGCTTATGCCTGCATGCTCAGAAAAGAAAACTCATCGCTCACCCCCAGGAATTGGATTCACCCTCACTTGCCTTTCTATTAAATTAGCGGCAGCTAAATAGAAGATAGCATGCTAAAAAAACGCATGAAGCTTCTCCGCTGCCTGTGGTGAAGGAGTCTTTTGACTCCTTAGATTGAACTCGCCAAAAAAAAGGTGCTGTCAGGTGTGTGAACGGGTTGCAAGGATGGAGTGAATGCTAGTGGAGGATTTATTACATGAAAAGGTGTGAAGGCACTTCTAATTTTCAAGCATTGCTGCTCAAAGGGCTAGGGGGAAATTTCCGTTTTGGAGGGATAAGATCATCTTATGCTTAAAAAATGCCACTGCGTAATATTGCAATTTCAGTTTATTTTGTAGCTGCACAGCACAAAAAGGCCCACCCGCAAAGACTGCGGATAGGCCCTCTAATGGTTCCAATTGAATTAGGGTGCAACACTACAGTAATTTTGCCGCAAGCCGTGACCCCGCTATTTCCGCTGCTTCGCGGCCAGCTTATCCGTCAGCAGCCTAAGCGCCATTCCCCGGTGGCTGATCCTCTGCTTCTCTTCCAGCGTCAGCTCGGCCATCGTCTTCTCATACTCGGGAAGGTAAAAGAGCGGATCATAGCCGAACCCTCCGCCGCCCGCCGGCTCAGAGGTAATCCAGCCCTCCACGGTGCCTTCCGCCGTCAGCTCCTGGCCGTCCGCCGGATCATAAAGCGACAAGGCACAGACGAAACGGGCGGGACTGAGCAGCGGCTGGCCGGTATCCTCACCCTGCTTCAGCCCTTCCAGCTCGCTCAGCAGCTTGAGGTTATTGTCCTGATCCCGGGCATCCTCTCCGGCATAACGCGCCGAGTAGACCCCTGGGCGGCCGTCCAGAGCATCGACACAGAGACCGGAGTCATCGGCCAGCACAGGCAGCCCGAGGGCATCGCCGACTGCTTTGGATTTTTTGAATGCATTCTCGGCAAAGGTTGTCCCGTCTTCCACTACATCCGGCAGCTGCGGGTAGTCGAACATACTCTTCACGGTCAGTCCAAGCGGTGCAAAAGCATGCTGGAACTCACGGACCTTGCCTTTATTTTTGGTAGCGACAATCAGAATTCCACCGCCGGCGTTCATGCTACACCTCTTGGCCAGGCTGGCCGGACGGGATTTTGAGCGCGATCGGACCGAGTACTTCCTTCTGCACGGCGATCAGCTCGTAGATCCCCTTCTCCCCAAGACCGAGCAGCTGGTCAAGCTCCTGGCGGGTGAACGGCCGCTCCTCCCCGGTGCCTTGCACTTCTACAAATGCCCCGCCGCCGGTCATGACTACGTTCATATCGACTTTTGCTTTGGAATCCTCTTCATAGTTCAAATCAAGCAGCGTTTTGTCGCCGACCACACCGACGCTGATTGCGGCCAGATAATCGGTAATCGGGAATACGCTAAGTTTATGCTGCAGCGCAATTTTGTTAATGGCAAACGCCATCGCTACAAAAGCGCCTGTAATCGAAGCCGTCCGTGTGCCGCCGTCCGCCTGGATGACGTCACAGTCCAGTGTAATGCTGCGCTCGCCGAGCGCCTGCAGATTGACTACGGAACGAAGCGCCCGTCCGATCAGCCGCTGGATCTCCATCGTCCGTCCGGTCAGCTTGCCGCGTGCCGCCTCACGCTGGTTGCGCGTCTGGGTCGCCCGGGGAAGCATGGAATATTCAGCAGTCACCCAGCCTTTGCCTTGTCCTTTCAGAAACGGCGGGACCTTCTCATCCACCGTCGCGGTGACGATGACCTTCGTGTCTCCCATTTCAATCAGAACTGAACCCTCAGCATATTTATTCGTTTGGGTGGTTATTGTCAGCGGCCGGAGCTGGTCGTCGTTACGTCCGTTTGATCTCATGTTTTCTTCCTCCTGCATCTTGAATAGCTAAAGTTGTGATAAAAGTTCCCGCCAAGCGGGATGTCTATTCTCTACTTTGCGCGAGAAACGGATAACATCCAGGGAAGGACATTATCCGTTTTTCGCTTAGCAAACTTTATTCTATCAAAGAGCAGGCACAAAAGCATCTTTTAGCCCTGAGAAAATCTTTTATAACGGCAGTGCGTTCACATATTCCGGAGCAGAGACCGGCTTGCCATAGTCCACGTTGTTGGTTCCGGTGACCGTTTCAAGTCCGTTCAGACGGATTTGGACCGGAGCATCCTCGGCATTTTGCGCTACCGTCAGCACCACGGATTCCAGCATTTCCTCCGGCACATTCTTACCGTCTGTGAACATATCGTCAGTCAGGGATACGGTAACTACCCCATTTTGCCCGGCTTCTACGGAATCTAACACCGTTCCCCCGGTCATTGCCGTCTCCAGGCCGTTAGCAGACTCCGGTCCGGCGATCAGCTCTCCCAGTGCCGCTTTCACCTTGTCCTCTCCGGCGGGTACAAAGCGTGTGACCGGAACATAATACTGGTGGGTACCGTCAGGCGTAGCTGCGGAAAAATATACCGTAACCGCGCTCTGGTTCATCTGCATCGGGCCATTCTTCTGCAGGTTGATCCCGAAGGCGCGTGACAGCGGATGATCCAGCGGGGTGCCCTGAAGCGGCATTTCTGTAAGCTTTTTACCGTCTACCCAAAGCTGCACACCCTGAATGCCTTCCTGGCCGGTCAATGTCCAGGTAACTGCTTCAAGGATTTTACGCTCATCGGCAGGCTTGTAGTCATTAAATGCGGAGTTAAATTCCACTACTGCCAGTTTGTCTTTGTCTACCGAGACACTCTTCACTTCCGTTCCTGCAGGGAGCACACCCTGGAAGCCTTCCGGTACAGCCGAGGCATAGGCCCCTTTACTAACCAGTGCCGTAAGCGAATCCTTCAGCATTACAGTACTGTCGCCTTTGGGAAGGCTGAGGGATACCGGAGCCAGCAGACCATTAGCGTCCTTGAGAAACACGGTGGTCCGTTCCCCGGGGGCAGCAGCTTCCGCCTTATCTGTAGTGCTGCCTTCCGCTGCAGTTCCTTCTTCCGCAACAGGCCCAAATACCCCGGTGTCGAGCGTGGTGTTGTCACTGACTTCCAGCATTTGCGCCTCAATCTCTTCCGGCGGCGGATCAACCGATGCCGATTCCGAGCCGAACAGGCCGCAGCCGGACAAAAGAATGGGAACCGTGAGCAGACAAGCCGCAGACAGACCGCGGACTGTGTTCATATGCTTCATGAATAATTACCCCTTTCAACACTAAGATCAGTTTGTACTGCTATGTATACGAGCCCCATGCCCAAAAAATAACAACGGCTTATCCTAAATTGCTGGACAATGCAGATCTTATATTCTGGACAGGCTCCAAAAACTCCAAACACTCCAAAGACTAATGCATTGCCTGTGAAGCGCCCCCAGGGCTTCCGGCAGTTTAGACAACCGCAGCAGCAGCCGTTATAATAGTGGCAATTCAAATAATCAACTATCCTTCTGATGAGGTGACTGATGACTATGGAAGATATAAAAAATCCTTACAGTCTTAACAGCAAAGCGGTTGCAGAGGCGACCAAGTACTGGCTGCATAAGCGCGGCGTGACGTTGGAGGAGATTGCTGAGCTTGTTCTGTTTCTGCAGCAAAAATACTATCCGAATCTGACGATCGAGGAATGTGTCCATAACGTCGAAATGGTGCTGAGCAAGCGCGAGGTGCAGAATGCGGTGCTGACCGGGATTCAGCTGGATGTGCTGGCGGAGGAAGGCAAGCTGTTCACTCCGCTGCAGGATATGATCGAGAACGATGAGAGCTTATACGGGGTAGACGAAATTCTCGCCTTCTCCATTGTGAACGTATATGGCAGCATCGGCTTCACCAACTATGGTTACGTAGACAAGCTGAAGCCCGGTGTGCTGGAGCGGCTGAACGATAAAACCACCGGGCAGATTCACACCTACCTGGACGACATCGTCGGCGCTGTGGCCGCTGCCGCCAGCAGCCGCATTGCCCACCGCAAGCAAGCGGAACGCGAGCAGGAGCTCGGCCTCCCGCATGCGCCGGAGGATACCGAAGAAGCCGCCAGAAAGCTGGCGGCTGAGGATGGGCTGGAGTAATCGTGCAGTTCATTTAGCTGTACTTTGCGCAATTAAATTAAGCGAATAAGGCTGTAAATCAGCTTTAATTGTACTTCGTACAACTAAAAATCTGCATTTACTCCGTATGAGCCCCTTTTCCGCATAGTAATTGCACAGAATGCAGTTACATTGTTATGGGTGTAACTTTTGCTGCTTTTAATGTACTAAGTGCAGTTAAACGGACTGACTTGAACTAACTAAAAAAGCCATGGCCACATGAACCGGGTGGGATGCTCCCACTGCTCTGTGGCATGGCTTTTTGCTGTGCTTGTATACTTGGCGCGAGCGGCGAGGGCCAGCGAGTGGAGTGCCGCAACCGCGGCAACTGGCAGCCCGTCCTACCTGTCCGCAGCTGCGAACAGGACCGGCCCGCCGGGGATAGGCGCAAGCTCCGCTGCCCGCCCCCGGCGCACCAGCTCGGCCAGATGCGCCAGCGCCTCGCTCATGGCGAAGCGCATCTGATGCGCGCTGGACACGCGGCTGCGGAACAGCGCTTCACAGACCGCGAACCCGCTGAGCGGTCCGCCGGCCAGCAGCTGAGCGGCGGTATCCAGCCGCTCCTCATGGTGCCGGAGCAGGCTGTCCGCCCGCTCCGTCCACACCGTGAACGGTTCCCGGTGGCCCGGGAACGCACGGCTCACCCGGAGGCTGCGCAGCGCGCGAAGCCCCTCCAGGAACGTCTGCAGCGGCTGCGGATCGCTGCCCGGCTGCAGGCCGACATTGGGCGAGATCTGCGGCAGAATCGCATCGCCGCAGAACACAAGCCCGCTGCCGGCCTCATACAAAGACACGTGACCCGGCGCATGCCCGCCGGTCAGAACCGGCGTCCACTCCCGGCCGCCAATCACAACCGGCACCGCAGCGTCGATATAGCTGACCTCCGCCTGCGGGGTAACCTGGGGCAGGAAGCTCACCAGATGCTCCCTGATCCCCCGGATCCATTCCTCCGGCATCCCGTGCCGGAGGAACAGCAGCGGCAGCGCCTCATTGAGAGTCGCTGCCCCGCCCCAGGACATCCGGGCCTCGGCGTGGGCTCGCTCCGACATCCATACCCGGCTGCCGCTGCGGGACTGCAGCCAGCCCGCCAGACCGTAATGGTCAGGGTGATGATGGGTAACCACAATTTTCCGGATATGGTCCCAGGATAAATCCAGCTCGTCCAGCACGCCCTCCCAGGCCAGCTCCGCCTCCTGTGTATGGGGACCGGGGTCAATCACCGTGATGCCGCCCTGCGGCTCTGTCACAATATAACAGTTCACCTGACGCAGCGGCGGATCCATCGGCACGGATACCTGAAGGATGCCGCTCTCCCAAGCCTTTATCTGTGCCTTCCGCATGGCTCCTTCACCGCCCTCTTTGAGTCTTCTGCCTGAAACCATCTAAGGACGGGCACCAACGAAGATCATCCGTTTCGAATGCTCCTCATCGTACTCCCCTTCATCGTAATCGCCATGCACATCTTCGATCTGCAGCCCGGCTGCGGCAATCAGCCTGCGGAACGTTTCCAGTGGATAGAGCTTCACACGCTCGTGATATTTGCGGGGCGTATCATCCCCTCGGGAGGTAAGGATGATATCCTTCTTCACATAACCGTCTTCGATCCGGCGGGACTCGTCAATCAGATTAACCCCGTCCTCACGTGAGGAATGCGGTACAAGATGGCGGATGACATAAGCCGGATTCAGAAAATCTATAATAAACCTGCCGCCAGGCTTCAGCATCCGGTAAATTTCGCGCAGCACCTTCACTTGTTCCTCATCCTCTTCAAAATAGCCGAATGAAGTAAACAAATTAACTACTGCATCAAAACCGCCGGGGAGCGGCAGCCTGCGCATATCGGACTGCACCCAGGTCACCGCTCCGGCACCAGCCTGGGCACGGGCTTCACGAAGCAGGGTTTCGGACAGATCGACGCCTGTGACCTCATAACCCGCTTCGGCAAGCGCCAGCGAATGGCGGCCCATGCCGCAGCATAGATCCAGGATCTTTGCCCCCTGCGGCAGCTCCAGCCAGCCGATCATCTGCTCCACCTCATGCCGGGCTCCGCAGAAATCCCTATGCCGGTATACAATCAAATAATCTTCTCCGAAGCTTTTCTCGTACCATTCACTCATCTTCCTTCTCCTCCCGCACTCCTGCAGTTCTCTCTATGTATAATATGGTTACGATTGTACCCCCTTTTCCCTGTAAACTCAAAGAAGAGTCGCCTTTCCGCCATATTTCACACGGTAGGGTAACTCTTCTGAATTGAACTTATCGATGCCGCTCTAAGTACACCCTGGCTTCATAAGGCCGTAGCTTCAGCCGGGTCAGATCCTCTTCTTTGACAGAAGGGTAGTTGGAGATTAGCAGCTCCTGCTTCCCGGCCGCAAAATCCGCAGGCAGCTCGAATACCGGCTCATGCTCAAAGAAATTGAGAATGACCAGGAGGCGCTGATCCTCCAGCGTCCGGGTATAAGCATAAATCTCCGGATGATCTTCCAGCAGCAAGGCGTATTCACCGTAGACAATGACCGGATGCTTTTTCCGCAGCTGGATCAGCTTTTTATAGTAGTTGTAGATCGAATCAGGGTCTTTAACCGCACTGGCTACATTGATCTCACGGAAGTTCGAATTCACGCGGATCCACGGTACGCCTGTGGTGAAGCCGCCATCCTCGCTGGCGTCCCACTGCATCGGCGTGCGGGCGTTATCCCGGCTTTTTTTATGGATTGCCGCCATAATGTCAGCCTCAGGGACGCCTTGGGTACGCTTTTCCTCATAGTAATTGAGCGTTTCCACATCCCGGTAATCATCGATAGACTCGAAAGCCACATTTGTCATGCCGATTTCTTCACCCTGGTAAATATACGGTGTCCCCTCCAGCATATGAATGAAGGTCGCCAGCATCTTGGCTGAAGGAATACGGTAGTAGAGGTCATTGCCGAACCGTGATACGGAGCGCGGCTGGTCATGATTGCACAAATAATTGGCGTTCCACCCCCGGTCATGGAGAACGGTCTGCCAGTTGCTCATGATTTTTTTGAGGTCACGCAGATTCCAGGGGATGGTATCCCATCTCCCTCCGCCCGGAGCCGCACAATCCAGATTCATATGCTCAAACTGGAACGTCATATTCAGCTCGCGGCGTCCGTCGCCGACATAATCCAGCGCCTGCTCCGGTCCGAGGCCCGATGTCTCCCCGACCGTCATAATATCGTAGAAGTACAGCACCTTGTCGTGTAAATTCTGCAGCAGCGTATGGACATGCGCGAGGTTTGAGAACATATCATAAGCGCGTACGGTTGCCGTTCCGCCGGGGTTCAGGGCATCCGGGTAGCCCTCCGCCTTCACAATATGGGCAATCGCATCAAACCGGAAGCCGTCGACGCCTTTTTTCAGCCACCACTGCACCATTTCATGCAGCTTGTCGATTACCGCCGGGTTCTCCCAGTTCAAATCGGGCTGATATTTGGAGTACAGGTGCAGGTAATATTCATCCGTCTGCGGATCAAGCTCCCACACCGAACCGCTGAAATAGGATTCCCAGTTGTTCGGGGGACCGCCGTTTTTACCTTTCCGCCATATATAGTAATCCCGTTTGGGATTGTCCTTCGAGCTCCGCGATTCTATGAACCATGGATGCTGGTGGGAAGTGTGGTTCAGGACCAGGTCCATCATCAGCTTCATTCCCCGGGCGTGCATCTCCCGCAGCATCACGTCAAAATCCTCCATCGTCCCGAATTCCTTCATAATATCGCAGTAATCACTGATATCATAGCCGTTGTCATGGTTCGGCGACTTGTAGATCGGGCATACCCAGATGACGTCTACACCCAGGTCCTGCAAATAATCGAGCTTCGAAATAATTCCTCTCAGATCACCGATTCCGTCACCGTTACTGTCCATGAAGCTGATCGGATAGATTTGGTACGCTACGCTTTCTTTCCACCATTTTGGATTCACTAGGATTCCCTCCGCTTCTCCGGCTCCTGCCCGTGTTAGATATATTAATATATCTTAACCACACTGAAGGAAGACAATCACACGCCCCTTTCAAAAATCAGAGTTCCAGCTGTCAGGCTCCGTCCGCTTTTAGCTCAAGCAGTCCCGGTATTGTTTTCTCAACCTGCCGGTACAGCTCCTGGCCGATCATACCTTCATCATGGATATAAAAAACCAGCAGCGACTGTTCCTGATAAGCCTTATAGGGCACCAAGTCAGCTGTGGCTGTATGTTGTTCAAAATCAGCCCAGCCCGCTTCGCGTTCCCCGGCCGTGGCAAACTGATAAATGACCAGTTCCTTCTCGTCCAGCAGGAAAACCAGCGGTTTCCTTCCGTTCAGTTCCCCCTGAAATATATTCTCCGGGTGTACTACCACGCTATGCAATTCCAGACCCTGCCTGGCAAAATAAGCAGAAATCTCATCTGCGCTAAGCTCCCTGGCCTCAACTTTAACCGGATCAGTTCCCCGGCCGCAGCCGGTAAGCAGCATTCCAAAGCCGAGGAGCAGCAGTATTAATATCCCTGACATCCGCAGCTTCATACTCATACTCATCTTTGCCAGCCCCTATTCACTTCGTTTATAAGTAATTAACGGCTCCATGGCAGAATTAGTTGCGGAACTGGCTGTCTTATCTTAATCATGATTGTATTTTGTACAATGGATTATGCCGATATCACTGTAAAAGCAGCTTCTGCTGCATTTTGTGCAATAGAAAATTCTCCGGTAGCGCTAAAAGGGCTTTCTAATGCAGACTCTGCAACAGAAAGCCCTTTGTCCTTCATATAGCTGTATTTTATACAATTAAAAACCCCGTAAGCCCGCACCTGTTCGATATAACTGTATACTGTGCAACTAAAACTGCCCAATTCGGCTAAAACTAGCTTTATATGCCTGTTTAAGTGTACAGAATACAACTAAAGGGATGACTTGAAGCTACATGGCATTTTTAGTTGTACAAAGTGCAATTAAGCCAATCAGGTGTGGAAAAAGTGTGGGATGTGGGACCGGGCAGATCCGTTGAACCTCCATTAGGCTTTTTCTGTCCCTGCCTGCTACAGCAGCCCCACCAGCTTCAGCCCTTCATAAATTCCGTTCTCGCTGACATGACTGGTTACATAAGAAGCGGCTGCCTTTACCTCATCCTCCGCATTGCCCATTGCAATTCCATGACCGACAAAGCTGAGCATCTCCACATCATTGAGCCCGTCGCCAAACGCATAGACATCTTCTTTCGCCACGCCGAGCGCTTTGATCATCTGGGCGATGCCATTAGCCTTCGAGCCGTTGCCAGGCAGCACATCCATGCACAGCGGATGCCACCGGACAAATTTAAACCCGGGATAGGCTTCAGCATACACCGCCTGGTTCTCCTGCGGACAGAAGATCATCGCCTGATAAATCTCGTTCTGCAGGAAATACTCCGCATCATGCGTCGGAAAAGCCAGCTTCAGCGAGCCGATACTTGTGTGGATATACTCATGATCCGCCACATTCACCTTCATATCGAGCGCGTCGATGTAGGCTACCGGGTGGTCGTTCTTTTCGGCGAACAGCGTAATTTCCTTCAGAGCTCCGGTATCCAGCGGATTAAGGTAGAGCTCCTTCCCTTCAAAAACAACATACTGCCCGTTGAGTGAGACATACGAGTCGATTCCCAGCTCTTCGCGCAGCTCCTTGAACATGTAGGAGGCTCTACCGGTCGCAATAGCGACATTATGGCCTCGCAATTTCAGTTCGGCAATGGCTTCCTTCGTGGAAGCAGGCACTACCTTATCTTCGTCATAAATTGTACCGTCAATATCAAAAAAGATCGTCTTCTTCATCATGGCTCTCCATTCTCCTTGCTGTCTCTTTGAATTCATCCTGCCAAAATTGTAGATGCTTGCTGCAAGCTATGCAAGTTTTCAATTACAGTTACGTCAATTTTCTGAAAAAAAACAGCGGCGAGTCTCCATAAACGGAAACTGCCGCTGCTTTAACCTGTAAGACCTCAGCATCCTTCTGAAGCTTCAGCCTTTAGTCATCTCCACTTCATTCAGACCACATTCTGCGCCCGCTGCTGCTCTTCCATCAGCCACTGAATCAGCATGACCTCCGGAACGTTGCTTTTTCGGGCCTCCGCATATTCACGGACCTTCTCCAGCAGGCGTCCGGCCGTATCGGCGCTGACTTCCAGGCCGCGCTGCTCCAGCACATGCGCGACACCGCCGCTGCCGGAATGCTTGCCCAGCACAAAGCGGTGTGCCCGGCCGATCTCGGCAGGATCAAACGTCTGATACGTAGCCCTCTCCTTCATCAGCCCGTCCACATGGATGCCCGACTCATGGGTGAACGCCAGCTGTCCCACAATCGGTTTGGCATCACCGACATTGCGGCCGGAGGCGGCAATGACCTTATCCGCCAGGCCTTTGAGCAGCTCCAGCCGCACGCCGCATTCGCCGCCGTACAAATGACGCCAGGCCATGGCGACTTCCTCCATGGCCGCATTGCCGGTCCGTTCGCCGATACCGGCTACTGTGGTGCTGGCCCAGACCGCACCGGCGGCAATCCCGCTCAGTGTGTTGGCAACGGCCAGCCCAAAATCATTATGACAGTGCACCTCCAGCTCCACATCGGCGGGAACCGCACCGAGCAGCGTATGAATCCGCTCGGCCATCTGCCCCGGATGAAGAGCGGATACCGTATCCGCATAACGGAACCTGCGGATACCCTCTTTATATAAAGCATTCACCAGCTGAACCAAGAACCCCATATCCGCCCTGGAGGAATCCTCCATGCCTACCGACACCGTCATGCCCAGCCTGAGCCCGTATTCCGCCGCATGAAGCAGCTTGTTCAGTCCTTCCAGCGGCGTTAACCCAAGCTTGCCCTGCAACTGTATTTCCGAGACCGGAATGGACACATGGCTCCAATTCACCCCGGTGCTCCGCGCCTTGTCGATATCACCAAGAGCCGAACGGTTCCAGGTCATCAGCTTCATGGGGAGCCCCAGCTCGGCCACCGCCGCGATGTCCTCCTGCTCCCGCTTACCCATGGCAGGAATACCTACCTCTGCCTGCTCTACTCCGCACTCCGACAGCAACTTTGCGATTTCCAGCTTTTCCGCCTGCGTGAATGAAACTCCAGCCGCCTGTTCACCATCCCTAAGTGTCGTGTCACATAGCTTGAGACTTTTCACGTTTACCTCCTTCTCCGCAGCAAGCGCAATTCGGATTACGGGTAATACGGACGCTATAACAGGCGAAGTCGAGTGAGCTGAAGCGATGCATTACGCCCGCATAAGTTGTCCCTACCCCTGTAATCCATTTTACGGCCTCCAGCGCTGCCAGACAACCCGCAATCCCGGAGGTCGCACCCAAAACTGGAAATCCGAACGGTTCCCACTGCGGCTGTACATCTGGGTAGAGGCATTCGAGACAAGGGGTCAGGCCGGGGATCATGGTCGTAAGTGAAATTTCGAAGCCGTACATTGCCGCTTCCACCATCGGTGTAGCAGTATCCACACAGAGACGGTTCAGGGCATACCGCTCCGGAAAATCATAACGGGCATCGATCACAATATCAGCACGCTCCACCCAAGGTTTAGCAAGATCATACTCAATTTTGGCATTGTAGCCCTCGATTTCCACATGCGGATTCAGACGCTTCAGCTGCGCTGTTGCCGTGCTGATCCGCTCCATCCCCAAAGAATCGCTATCCATCAGAATCTGCCGGTTCAGATCAGGCGGAAGGATGATTCCTTCATGAGCCAAAATAAGCTTACCAACACCTGCCGCTGCCAGGTACAGCGCAGCCGTGCCTCCTAAGCCGCCAATGCCGGCTACCATCACCGTCGCTTCCTTCAGCGCCTGCTGTCCGCTCTCTCCGAGCAGCTTCAGCTGCCGGGCATACCGTTCAAGCTCCATTCCTCCGGCAAGCTGCTCCATACCTGTCGCCCCCTGTGACTGATTAGTTGTTTACCGCCTAGCCCTCCAGGCTAAGCAAGCCGTGCAGAGCGGTCACTTCCTTGTATTTAGCCAGGAAGGCCAAACCTTCCTCCACACATTCCACCCCGTACCGGATCACCTTCTCCTCCGAAGTGAACGGGAAGGGAAAACCTGCCCGCAGGCTCTTCAGAACCAGAATGACACGCCCGCTGTAGAGCAGCCCCCGGCCGAAGCCTTCATGGTTAATCTCGGCCGTACTCTGGATCATAGTCCCGCTTCTTTCTTCCATCACACCGGCAATGGCCTGGAACAGCAGTGGAACCTGCTGGCGTACTTTCGGAGAGACGGCACAGTTGAAGTCGGACTGGCTTTTATCCTCAGAGGAAGCCAGAAACTGCTGCACAATCTTCTCCTGCGGCGACAGCGCGGCATAGCGGCCAAAGAAATCTTCCGTATCAAGGAGATTGCATAACCGGCGGACAAAAGCATCCACAGTTTCCTGATCCAGCTCCTTCCGGCCGGGACGGCTGCGGCGTTTCTGTAGCGCGCCGCCCTCAAGAGTCCACACTACCTGGGCTGAATGCTCCTTAGCCGTGGGTTCCATCTGCTTCCTCCCCTTCCCCTGTGCCTTCTTCTTCCGCCCGCAGTACCTTAGCCAGCCACATCGGCGGCTTGCCCTGCAGCATTTCGACCAGACGCTTCACCTGTTCATCGATAGGGCTTCCGAACGGAACCTTTACCGGCATAATCTTGCGCCGTGTTACCCGCGCCGCGGCCGAAGCGCCAATCTGCATAATGAAAATCAGGGTGCAGTCCCCTACGGCTTCCAGACGGCTCTCAATTTTCCCGGCTTCATCCTGGTTCAGAACCACCGGAAGTCTGCGCAGCTCTACAAGATCGCCGCCATTTTTGGTCACATTATATACAGCAAACATCGGACTCTGCCCGAAGTGGGCATTTACACGGCTTCCATCATCTGTGGCGAACGCTACTTTCACGGTGTTTAGCCTCCCTCTGCATTAACAAATTGCCTGCCTTATTACTCCACTCCATTGCTCCTCTGTAGCCCACTGAAACGGACATATAAGCTCCAAGCTCGTTCCAGACCGGAAATCCCGCAGGCATAAACGCGGCTCCAATCCGCTGTGCGCCGGCAATTCCGTGCGAATTGCTGATCCACAGGTCAGCGCCCCCGCCCAATACCTCCGCATCATCCATGTCGCCTATCCATACCTCCCGCTCCATACCGGCGACGACCGGTGTCTCATAAGAGGCGATCAGTGCCTTCTGCTCCACACCGAGTTCCTCCAGCCATGCTGATATGGAGTACAGATGATCCGGCTCAAGTGCAGACACTACAGACATCCCCGCAAACTGGAAGTGCGCGTCAAGCATGCTGTCGAGCAGGTTTTCCCTTTGCCAGCAGTAGCGCAGCGGTACTGGTTCACCGCTGATCTGGTGCAGGAAATGCAGCATTTCATCCGTAGCCTTAAGGCCCATCGCTCCGTTAAATACTTTGTAAGGCGTACCCAGCGCATTGTGCAGCCGTCTCGCCGGCCGCTCCATGCTGGCTCCAACGGCGATGGTCAGTCCGGACTGCAGGCTCTGCAGCATCGAATCCAGCGGCACCCCGCCCCGGGTCAGCGGGGAAAAGCCGGTAAGCAGATGTCCGGATAATGAAGTGGAGATATCGGGCACCGCAATGACCTCAAACCCGAAGGCAGAGATCATTTCCTTAAGCTCCATCACATCCGCAGGGGTCAGAAAGGATCCCGGCAGCAGGGTGATCTGGCGGGTGTTTACCGTTCTTGAGCCCCGGTGCCCTACCTGCTGGATCATTTCGTCAATCATCGCTTCGACTGTCGCACTGAATCCTGATTCAATTGAACCGCGAAAGTCGGGCAGCACGACGGAGAAAGCTAGCCCGCCCCGCATGTTCCGCTCCCGCTTGTAGCTCTTGAGCATCGTCGCATAATCCACTCCGGCAACATCGGTCAATTCCGTGCCGATAATGCCGATAATGTCGGGCCGGTGTTTGCTCAGCACGATATTGAGCGCTTCTTCCAGATTGCGGTTTGCGTCAAAAATAACATCCATCTCCTGAAGCGCAGAGGTCTGCACGGCAATCGGCTCACGAAAGTGTCGGGTCAGCAGCGCCTTAGGAAAGGCTGAACAGCCTTGCGAGCCGTGAATCAGCGGCATGGCCCGGTAACAGCCCTGAAGGGCAAGCACGGCACCGAGTGACTGGCCGATTTTGATCGGATTCACTGACGCCGGCTTGTTCCGTCTGTTAACGGTCATAAGGCACCTCCTTATCCCAGGGAGCCGGGCTGGAAGCCAGCTTCCAGATCGGATTGGCCAGCGAATACGTAAGCTCCTTGGCCAGGCGCAGCAACCCTTCATAGCCGGCATAAGCTTTATGTCTCTCCTGATTGATATCAATGAACGGAATCTGTTCTTTCATGGCTACATACATATTGCGCCCGCCGGCGATCATGATGTCAGCCTTGCGCTCCCTGACGGTTTTGAGAATCCGGGTTGCCCCGCCTTCCGGGATATATTCGGTATCGTCCCCTACCCGGTCGGCAATCCGCCGTACATCATCCTCTGTGCTTTTATTTGTACCGACCCCAACCACCTGGACACCAAGCTCCTTCAGAGCGGAAATCACGGACCAGCTCTTAACGCCACCGGTATACAGCACCGCTCTTTTCCCTTTCAGAATCTTGCGGTAGGGACGCAAATCCTGTGTCAGACGGCTCTCCTCACGTTCAGTGAGACGGTCAACCCGCCGCTCCATATCCCGGTCATTCATCAGGTATGCCATCTGGCGCAAGGAATACGTTGTCTCCTTGGCCCCATAGAAGGAACCCTCGAAATACGGGATCCCGTATCTGGATTCCATCTCCTTGGCCAAACCCAGCAAGGCGCGGCTGCAGACGACCATATTTACCTTGGCACGGTGCGCCCAAGTGATCTCCTTATATCTGGCATCGCCTGTAATGCGTGACGTTACAGCGATGCCCGCGCTATTCATCAGCTTCTCAATATCCCACATCTCACCGGCGATATTGTATTCACCAATCAGATTGACACCCGGAGGTAACTCCGGCTCCGGTTCACCTGTACCGATCACATACTGCAGAAGGGCATCTCCTGCCAGCCTGTTGCCCAGATTTTTGCTGCCAACGAAGCCGGGGCTGTTGACCGGAATGACCGGTATCCCCAGCCGGTCGCCTGCTTCCTTGCATACGGCATCCATATCTTCGCCTATGAGTGCAGTTACGCAAGTTGAATATACAAATATTGCCGGAGGCGCAAAGCGCCCGGCAATGTAGTCAATGCTCTCTTTAAGTTTCTTTTCTCCACCAAAAATAATATCGGAATCGTTCAGATCCGTGGCAAAACCATATTGGGAAAGCGAGGGGCCGCTTGAAAGCGTACCTCTGCTCTCCCAGCTGTTCCCGGCACAGGCAATCGGACCATGGACAAGATGTGCAGCATCCATAATCGGCAGCAGTGTGATTTGGGCTCCGTCGAAGGAGCAGCCTCCGGCCGCTTCACCAGGCTTAGGCCGCGGACAAGGCTTGGATTTGGGTGCCTTACTCCCGCAAGCCTCGGAATCAAACTCGTCTTTTCGAATAGGGTCCATCGGCTTTCATCTCCTTCGTTAAAGGTGGATGCTAACTTTACCTACATGCTAACCTGCATCAGAAACGGCATTTACACATCACTAGCAAGAATCCCGGCCTACTCTATTTCCGCCATTCGCTTGTGAGAACTATGGGCGAAAGTACGGGTTTAGAGAACGCCGGGCTTGATATTACTTTTTACATTTATTCAAATTGATGTATGTTAAGCATAAAATATGATTACAGAAAGTTTCAGTAATTTCCATCACTTAACCATGTAGTCAATCTGTAAAAATCCAAGTATTCTGCTTACCGCACCAGATCATAGTTGAAGCCGGAATTGTTGCGGTCCAGTTCATCCAGAACGGTATTTACGATCTGACTGAGCAGATTTAGCGCGCCCTGGTATCCAAGGATCGGATAACGGTGCATATGATGACGGTCAAAGATCGGGAATCCTACACGGATCAGCGGAACATTCGCATCCTTGGCCGCGAATTTCAGATGCGAGCTGCCGATCGCCAGATCAACCGGATCTGTCAGCAGCAGCGAGCGCATATGCCACAGGTCATTTCCGACATATACCGTAGCTTCTGAGCCGTAAGGACTCGAAGCCAGCAGCGCTTCGGCCTCTTCCTTGAATTTCACCTCATTGAAATCCACATCACCGTTCGAGCAGACGATATGCACAGGCTCCATGCCTACTTCCATACAGAATCCGATAAGTCCGATCAGCAGATCCGGATCGCCTACCAGTGCCACACGCTTACCGTGGAGATACGGATGGCTGTCGGTAAGTGCATCCACTACCCGGCCGCGCTCTTCCAGGAGCGAAGCTGGAATCGGCAGGCCGGTCAGTTCACTAATCGCTTCCAGCAGCTTGTCGGTTCCGGCAATACCGAGTGGTGTGGACAATGCGGAGACCTGCTGCTTCCAGGTTTCACTGATGAAATCCTGAGTTTTCTTCAGTGTGTACTTCTGGAGTGACAGCGTACCAAGCGCATTGGCAGCCAGCGGGACATCCGCCAGCTTCGTTCCGCCATAGTAATATTCGTACTCACCGGTAGCCGGCGAGTCATAGTTACCGCTGTGATCGCCGAGAAGCGTATATTTGGTATCAAAAGCATCCAGAATTTTGCGGATCTCTGCAAAGTTCCCGGTGTAAGGCTCAAATCCGAGCATCACATTTAGCTTCTCTCCTGTTTCTTCACCGCTGCCCGGGGCCGCCTGCAGACCGGATCGCTCATACAGATAACTCAGGATGCCTTTCAGCATCGAATCATAGCCGGTAATATGCGAACCGACGAAGCTCGGCGTATTGCAGAACGCAACCGGGAAATCCTCGGAGATTACGCCTTTTTGGCGGGCATTGCCGATAAAGGAGGACAGGTCATCCCCGATAACCTCAGCCATACAAGTGGTACAGAGCGCAACCATCTCCGGTTTATAGAGTGCGATGCTGTTCTCCAGACCGTCAATCAGGTTGCTCATGCCGCCGAATACAGCTGCATCCTCGGTCATGGAAGATGAAACAGCCGGTGTAGGCTCTTTAAA
The DNA here is from genome assembly GCF_017086365.1 of Paenibacillus tianjinensis. Lineage (NCBI taxonomy): Bacteria > Bacillati > Bacillota > Bacilli > Caryophanales > Paenibacillaceae > Paenibacillus > Paenibacillus tianjinensis. Next base: position 5,086,517 of record NZ_CP070969.1, read on the forward strand.
ATGGCGGCTCAAGTGGCTGCGGAAATAAGAGTTGCAGCCTTGCGAGCCGTGAACGAAGGGCAGGGTTTTCTCGAAGCCGAGCGCGGCCATAATCGATCCGAGCGGCTGGCAAGCCTTATGAGGATTAATAACAACCGCTTTGCGGTTAAAATTCTTCTCCATGTACTCGGCAGATTGGGAGTATGCGAGCGCTTCAGCGGTTTCCTGCTCACTGCAGGGGGCTTCGAATTGCTGCTTGTTCAGCCGCTGCTCCACAAACCGGTGCTCCGAGAACAGAGTGTTGTAATCCGGAATGTCCAGTCTGTCCTTACTCATATGCTCGCCTCCTCTTTTTGGACGGTTTTCTTCTTCTGGATCAGATTCCACACCGGGCTGTTTACAGTCATATCCATGTCCTTGGCAAAAATCTTAAACCCGTCGAAGCCATGGTAAGGACCGCTGTAATCCCAGGAGTGCATCTGGCGGAACGGAACACCCATTTTGTGATACACGTATTTTTCCTTAACACCGGAACCTACCAGATCGACATTCATTTTCTGGGCTAGTTCTTCCAGCTCGTAGGCGGTCGGATCATCCATAATGATCGTTCCTTCCTTCATCATCGGGAAGGTCTTCTCATAATCGTCTTTATGGGCAAATTCGTAACCGGAAGCCACGATGTCCATACCGAGATCCTCATAAGCGCCGATCGTGTGGCGGGAACGCAGACCGCCGATCATCAGGAGTACTTTTTTATTTTCAAGACGAGGTTTGTATTTATGGATAATGGCATCCATTGCCGGCTTGTGCTTCGCGATCATCTTCTCGCAATTTTCCTGGATCGTTTCGTCAAACAAGGCGGCGATGGCACGCAGGCTCTCATATGTTTTGGACGGTCCGAAGAAGTTATACTCCATCCACGGAATACCGTAGGCCTTCTCCATATGCTCCACCATGTAGTTCATGGAACGGTGGCAGTGAATCAGGTTCAGCTTCGCCTTATGGGCGATCTCCAGCTCATTCAGTGTACCGTCACCGGACCACTGGGCAATAACACGGAGGCCCATTTCCTCGAGCAGAATCCGTGAGGCCCAGGCATCGCCGCCGATATTGTAGTCACCGATAATATTGACATCATAAGGACCGGTTTCGGCCAGCTCCGCTTTACCGAGTACGAAATCGCGGATGGCATCATTGGCGATATGGTGGCCCAGCGATTGGCTGACTCCGCGGAACCCTTCACAGCGTACCGGAACAACCGGCATTTCCAGCTCTTTGGACATTTTCTTGGACACAGCTTCAATATCATCGCCGATCAGACCGACCGGACACTCGGATTGAACGGAGATCCCTTTGGCCAGCGGGAACATTTCGGTAATTTCACGCATAATCACTTCAAGCTTCTTGTCGCCGCCGAAAACGATATCCGTCTCCTGGAAATCACTTGTAATCTGCATGGCGGTAAAATTGTCGATCCCAAGCGTACCGCTCGCATAGTTACGCCGGGTTCCCCAGCTGTATTGTCCGCAGCCGATCGGTCCATGGCTGATATGAACCATATCCTTGATCGGTCCCCAGACCACACCTTTAGAGCCTGCATAAGAGCAGCCGCGCGGTGTCATGACACCGGGGCGTGATTTGATATTGGACTTCAAGGCACAGGTGCCGCAGGTTTGCGCTTCTTCCGTATTAATCTGAAAGTGCTTTTCCCGGTCTTTCTTCGCTTTTTTGGGGTAGGCTTCCAGCACTTCTTCAACCAGCTTCTTATTCGCTTCAATATCCAGTCCCATTATTGACCCTCCTTCTCATGGTGCAGACTGCCTAAGCCGTCCGCATGGCTAACGTGCCATTGTGAGCCATTCCGGTGAACCTCCGTCTCTCCACTCCGTTCACCGGTAACTCCCCGCCTTACTCCGGCTTACTGTTTATTGTCCGGAAGCCTGCAGCTTCTGGATCGCCGCTTCTTCATCCTCGATGATACCGAACTCCATCAGCAGCTCTTCCAGCTCTTCCATGGAAATCGGAGTCGGTATGGTCAGCATTTTATTGTTCAGAATTTTCTCAGCCAGGATTTCGTATTCCTTGGCTTGCTTATGCTCCGGATTGTACTGGGCAACGGTCATTCTGCGCAGCTCGGCATGCTGAACCACATTGTCGCGCGGCACAAAGTGAATCATTTGTGTATTCAGCCGGCGGGCAAGCTCCATAATCAGCTCATCTTCACGGTCTGTGTTACGGCTGTTGCAGATCAGGCCGCCCAGTCTGACACCGCCGCTGGTGGCATATTTCAGAATCCCGCGGGCAATGTTGTTGGCTGCATACATCGCCATCATTTCCCCGGAGCAGACAATGTAGATCTCCTGCGCTTTGTTCTCACGGATCGGCATGGCGAAACCGCCGCATACAACGTCACCGAGTACGTCATAGGATACGAAGTCGAGATCGGTGTAAGCACCTTCCTGCTCCAGGAAGTTGATGGCGGTAATGATTCCGCGTCCTGCACAGCCTACGCCCGGTTCTGGTCCGCCGCACTCTACATTGATGATGTCGCCAAATCCGGTTTGCAGCACATCATCCAGTTCCAGATCCTCTACCGAGCCAAGCTCTGCAGCCAGATGAAGCACGGTTTGTTGAGCTTTAGTATTCAGGATCAGACGGGTGGAGTCTGCTTTCGGGTCGCAGCCAACGATCATAATGCGTTGTCCGAACTTTGTAGCTAACTGAGCCAGGGTGTTTTGTGAAGTTGTCGATTTACCGATACCGCCTTTACCGTAGAAAGCTATTTGTCTCATGATTGATCATCCCTTCGAAATGTTTATATTTTCAAAATATGAGCTGTACTTCACGCTTTCGAGAATGGCTTCCTGTATCCCGCCTTTGCGGACCAGCGGCAATACACCGATTTTGTTCAGGCTGGCCCGCGGGCCGTCTCCGATACCGGAGCAGAGAAGTATACGGCAGTCATTTAAAATAGTTATGATTTCCTGAAGCGTAGCGGCTTTATCACCGTTGCAATCTGCTTTGCCGTGACAATAAGCCTGGATCTTGCGGACACCGACCAGCTTGACATCAGCTCCGTCAGTATCATAAATCAGGAACTCCGTCGCATGGCCAAAATGCTGATTGACCTTGTCGCCGCCTCTGGTGGCCACTGCAACTCTTGTTCTCGGTGTTTCCTCCCAGCGCCCTTTGGCTCTGGCCTGCTTGGCGCTGACACGTTCGCGGATCTTGGAATCCAGATCACTTTGAAACTGCGCCCGCGCTTCCTGATTGATCACCGGATCGGCTTCCATCGCCTCCAACGGAAAGTCCTGGTTGCGGTCCTGGCCCAGCAGTCCAATGGCATCCGCCCGGCATTGCCGGCAGTGGCGCATAACCTTCATCCCGTCTCGCCCCAGCAGTTCCTGCAGATTGTGCAGCTCCTTCGGACGGGGCGCTTTGCGGCCGTCCGTTTCATACTGGCTGCCCGGTGCGATAATCAGCGGTGTTACGTTGTGCAGTGTGGCCCCGAGCTCTTTTACTCTTTTGGACACTGCAGGAAGATGATGATCGTTGACCCCCGGAATCATGATGGAGTTGACCTTAACGAGAATCCCCAGCTTCGCCAGCCTCTCAAGTCCCATTAGCTGCCGGCTGATCAGCAGCTCCGCCGCTTCCCTTCCCTCGTACCGAACCCCCTCATCAAACACCCAGGGATAAATTTCACGGCCGACCTCAGGATCAATGGCGTTGATCGTGATGGTGACATGACGGATGCCAAGCTCTACAATTTCATCCACATGCCGGTAAAGCGTGAGACCATTCGTGCTGAGGCAGAGACTGACATCAGGCACATGCCGCTTCACCCTTGCGAAAGTGTCGAAGGTCTGCTCCGGATTCGCCAGCGGATCGCCGGGACCGGCTACACCAACCACCGACAGCTGCATGAGCTGCGCCGCAACGCCTTTCACCTTGCGTTCTGCCTGCTCCGGCGACAGCACCTCACTAACCACGCCCGGCCTGCTCTCGTTGACACAATCGAATTTGCGGTTGCAGTAATTACACTGGATGTTACAGGCGGGAGCAACCGGGATGTGCATCCTGGCATAGAACCGGTGGGCTTCCTCGCTGTAGCAAGGGTGGCGGCTGATCTCCTCCTCTGCTTCATTTGATATACACGACGGCTGCATCATTTCCCACCTCCTAAAAGTTTTACGAGCGGTACAACCTTGTTCTGCTTCGAGTAAAACTGACTTCGTAAGCATCCGCTTAAGTTTTACGGAGCTCAACTTCTTTGAAATCTCTTCGCAGTAAAACTCGCTTCGTAAGCATCCGCTTAGTTTTACGGAGCTCAACTTCTTTGAAACCTCTTCGCAGTAAAACTCGCTTCGGAAGCATCTTTACTAGCCTCCGCTTTGCTGAATCGACTATACGACAGTGGAGTTAAGGGCAAGATTGGTTGTGTTAAGTTTCCTGACAGCAACCTCGCTTGACCGCTTGAATTACTTTCATCATATTTTCAACACCCGGCATCGTCAATTACATACAAGCTTAAAATGCCCTCATTTCCCTCATGTTTGCAGTATCGCCATAACGTATGTTAAGTTTCATAACCTATATATATCATGTTTCCGTTTCCATTTAACTCAATGTTATATTGATATTTATTCTCATATCCATTGACAATCGCCCTAGGCTCATATATGATACTTCTAAGTCAATAACACAACTTATAAAATTTAATATATCCCGTAAAGGGGAGTAGCTGTTCGAGCAGACCCGGTTGCCATCTTCTCTGTAAGGTGTGATCGTTTCTGTGAGAAATATAAGATTGTAGTATGGGTGAGAGACCTGTACTTGCTTATATACCAGATAAAGTCGTCAGTACGAGAATATGAGGATATTCTCCGGCTTTATCGGCAATGAACTATTGTTAGCGAGACCTTTACCAATCAGGTTAGACCTTTATTCCAAAGGCTGATCTGTTTGGTAAAGGTCTTTTTTATATATATTTTGGTCAAAATAAGGTACTGTAGGTATTTTTTGAAGATATTTACATCCAAAAGAGGAGGAAACAGCAATGGATTGGGGATTATTATTAGAATACGGATGGGTATTGCTCGTTCTCGTAGCACTGGAGGGGCTGCTCGCCGCAGACAACGCACTCGTACTGGCAATTATGGTAAAACATCTTCCTGATGAGGAGCGTAAAAAAGCGCTGTTTTATGGATTAGCCGGGGCGTTTGTCTTCAGATTCGGATCACTTTTTGTCATCTCTTATCTGGTAGACATCTGGCAAGTACAAGCCATCGGTGCGATTTACCTGCTATTTATAGCGGGAAATCACATTTTCCGGAAGGTGCTGTTTAAGAAGCCGGTTACAGATGAAGCCAATGAGAGCGGCACTTCTGAAGCTGTCGATAAAAAGAAGTCCAGCTTCTGGTTCACTGTTCTGAAGGTTGAAGTAGCGGACATTGCGTTTGCGGTCGATTCGATCCTGGCGGCAGTAGCCCTTGCGGTTGCACTTCCGGACAGCGGCATCCGCAACATCGGCGGACTTGACGGCGGACAGTTCCTCGTCATCTTTGCCGGCGGTTTCATCGGTCTCGTTATCATGCGGTTCGCGGCTTCCTTCTTCGTCAAGCTGCTGCATTCCCGTCCCGGTCTTGAAGTCGCGGCTTTCTTCATCGTCGGCTGGGTCGGCGTGAAGCTGGCTGTTATTACACTGGCCCACCCTTCCCTTGGTGTTCTGTCCGAGGATTTCGCCCACAGCACCTGGTGGAAAGCAACCTTCTATGTCGTGCTTGTGATCATCGCAGCTACAGGCTGGTTCATGAGTAACCACAAAGTTGAAGGGCATGAAGGCGAGAATCCGGTTAAAGAAGTCGATAAACAGCTCGGCAAATAAATAAAGATACCGTTAAAACAATAACCCGGAAGATACACACCAGCACAGGTGTAATCTTCCGGGTTATTTGCTTACCGCTTCAATTGGCTATCCTTGACCGGCACTCCGAAATCCGGAGTGCCATCCGGGTTCCAGCGGAAGACCTGGGCCCGCGTATGGCGGTTCGGATCATACAGCGGATCGCCGGTAATCTCCTTGTAATTCCGGGCATGGTAGATAAGCACATCTTCCCCGTAATCATTGACGGTAAAGCTGTTATGCCCCGGCCCGTATTGCCCGTTCCCCTCGGATGTACAGAATACCGGCTCCGGCGATTTTGACCAGGATGCTGCATCGAGAAGATCGCTGTCTTCATCGGCTGCCAGCAGCCCCATACAATAATTGTAATCGGTAGCGCTGGCCGAGTAGCTGATAAAAATTCGCCCGTTACGCTTGATGACCGCAGCCCCTTCATTGACGCTGAACCCGATAACCTCCCAGGGGTACTGCGGGGTGGAAATCATCGTCTGCTTCCCCTGCAAGGTCCACGGATTGCTCATTTCGGAAATATAGAGATTAGAATTCCCCGGAATCTCCGGATCCTTCTGCGCCCAAACATAATACAATATACCTTTGTGCTGAAAGGTTGTGGCATCCAGAGCGAACGATTCCCACGCAGTTTTCACTTGACCCTTCTCAGTCCATTCACCTTCCAGCGGGTTCACGGCATCGTTCTCCAGCACATACATGCGGTGATCGAACAGCCCTTCCTTCGTCTCCGTTGTATGCGCTGCAGCAAAGTAAATATACCATTTCCCGGAGATGTAATGAATTTCGGGTGCCCAGATATTGGCGCTAAGCATCCCGGTCTCATACTTGCGCCAGGCTACTGCCGGCACCGCATCAGGCAATCCCTCAAGTGTCAGCGATCTCCTTACCTCAATCCGGTCATACTCCGGTACTGAAGCCGTGAAATAATAATAACCGTCTGAATGCTTATACACCCAAGGATCAGCGCGTTGCTCTACCAGCGGATTGACATACTCTTGGTTCCTAGGCATGATCAGTTCTCCTTTTCAATAGCTTAAGCTTGCCTCTGTTTCCGTCCTCAAGGTATCATAACGTTTATTTCTTGTAAATATAAATTTATTAATAATTTTATAAATACAATCTAAAAATAGGTTCTTTTCCACCGTTTAAAGTAAATAAGCACTCTAAAAAAGGTCCATCTATAATATATATTAGCTATTATTTCATATATAAATGAAATATATTAAATAAATGCATATAAATATCTAGTTTCTTCAAACGGGCGGGTTCATCAGCTTCCACTTAATCGTAGCCATGAGATCGATCTAACCTTTTTACATTCACATTTTTCTGATTCAGTGTACCTATTCTCCTGCAGGCCTGTTCCCGAATTAATCATATTTCTAACCTTTTCACACAAATTCGAACGTTGCACTATTTACCACAGATCGTATGAAAATATAAGCTAAGTTATGAGCATGAAGGCGAGTCTGCTTAGCAGACTGACCGCCCTATAATTCAACAGGCAGGAGCTAAAATAATGACTGTAAACAACACCGTTCCCCTTACAAAAGACCATTCTTTGCTGAACGATTTCCGGATGGATCAGGTCCAGGTTACCGATCCCTATTGTGTTAACGCCTTCTCCAAAGAGGTGCTTTATCTCAAAAGCTATGACCCGGACCGGCTGGTTGCCGGCTTCCGCGAGAACCGGGGGCTGCCGGCAAAAAGCGAAAAATACCCCGGATGGGAAAGCACAGAAATCCGCGGCCATACGCTGGGCCATTATCTGACTGCGCTGTCACAGGCTTACCAGACCACCCGTAACGACAACCTTCTTAAGCGGCTGGAGTATGTCGTAGGCGAGCTTGCGCTCTGCCAACTTGAGAGCGGTTACCTGTCGGCTTTTCCTGAGCAATTATTTGATAATGTTGAGAACAAACAGCCTGCCTGGGTGCCTTGGTACACGATGCACAAGATCATCGCCGGATTAACCGCTGTATACAATGGCACCGGCAGTAAAACGGCCTATCAGATTGTCACCGGACTTGGCAACTGGGTGCATCAGCGCAGCTCAGGCTGGTCGGCGGAAATTCAGGAGCGGGTATTGTCTGTTGAATACGGCGGGATGAATGATTGCCTCTATGAGCTGTACAAAATCTCAGGGGATGAGCGCCACTTACAGGCCGCCCACATGTTCGACGAGCTGTCCCTTTTCACTCCAGTGCATGAGGGCCGGGATATTCTGAAGGGCAAACATGCCAATACCACCATTCCGAAGTTCCTCGGGGCGCTGAACCGGTACCGGGTGCTGGGCGAAAGCGAGCGCTTTTACCTTGAGGCCGTGCAGCAGTTCTGGGACATGGTCGTCTTCCATCACAGCTATATTACAGGCGGCAACAGTGAATGGGAGCATTTCGGCGATCCGGATATTCTGGATGCGGAACGGTCGAATTTCACGGCTGAGACCTGCAACACTTACAATATGCTGAAGTTGAGCCGGGAATTATTCAAGATTACAGGCGAAGCCAAGTATATGGATTTCTATGAAAATACGTTCATTAATGCGATTCTTTCCTCGCAGAACCCGCATACCGGGATGACGATGTATTTTCAGCCAATGGCTACGGGCTACTTCAAGGTATACAGCTCCCCCTTCGACCATTTCTGGTGCTGCACCGGAACAGGCATGGAGAGCTTTACTAAACTGAATGACAGCATCTATTTCCATGGCAGCAGCAGTATTTATGTGAACCAATATATAAGCTCCACATTGAACGCTGAGGAATACGGCATTGAGCTGACTCAAACGGCTACTCTTCCGTACAACGACACTGCTGAATTTAAGATCCGCACGCTTAAAGGCCGGGAGCAGTCCTTTGCCCTGCATCTGCGTTTGCCGGACTGGGCCGCCGGAGATATGGAGATTACGCTGAACGGGCAGCCGCAGGCACTTAACCAGTCGGGACGTTATTCTGTACTGGACAGAAAGTGGACTGACGGGGATACGCTCAGTATCCGCCTGCCGATGAAGCCGTCTTACCATACCTTGCCTGATGCGCCTAATGTAGTAGCCTTCAAGTATGGTCCGGTTGTACTAAGCGCTGCACTGGGAACCGAAGACCTCGCAGAATCCGCTACCGGCGTGGCAGTCAGTGTGCCGACCCGCAACATGCTGGTGAAGGACTTTATCACCCCTGCACAGCAAAGTGTAAGCAGCTGGCTGGATAAGTTTGAAGAGCATTTTGTCCAGAAGGGCGGGGAGCTGGCCTTTGTTCTCCGTAATACCGATGAAGATAACCGGCTGGAATTCACCCCTCATTACAAGCAGCATAATGAGCGTTACGGGATCTACTGGAATCTGGTCGAAGCTGATTCAACCGAGCTGCAGGAGCATATTCTCCAGGGCAAGCAGCGTCAGCGCGTACAGGAAGCTACGATTGACAGCCTGCCTGTGGGCAACGACCAGTACGAGCTGGAGCATAAAATCAAAGGTGAGAACACCTCGGTCGCTACCTGGGACGGATATAACATCAGACAGGCGGAGAACAACGGCTGGTTCAGCTATCAGCTTAAAGTTCTTCCGCACAGGGATAATTTCTTGGCGGTCACTTACTTCTCCGGCAGCAACGGCAGAACCATCGACATTTATGTACAGGGCGAGCTGCTGGTAAGCGACACGCTGATGACCGATAAGGCGCGGTCTTTCTATACGAAAAGCTACCTAATTCCTGCAGACACCATCAAAGACAGCAACGAGCTTGAGGTCAGATTTGTCATTCCAGGCGAGATGAACGGAATATTCGACCTGCTGCGGACGATGACAGGCTTCGATCACAATGCGGCGCTCCACAGTCTGAGCTTTGATGCGGGATCACTTGATCAGCCGTTCTCAGCCGATCTTAGCAGCTATACTTTGACGGTTCCAACAGATACACAAACCATTGAGCTGCAGGCTGTACCGGCACACAAAAATGCCCTGGTCTACTACAGTGGCATCCTAATTGACGATACACAGCCAAGAACCGTCTCGCTGCAAGAGAACAGCACACAGGTCAACTTGACCGTCAAAGCTGAAGACCATGTAACCGAGCAGGAATACAGCATTACGATCATTAAAGCCCCGCCAATCCAGTAACAATGGGTAAACATTTCAGCTATAACTAAAAAAAGATCGTTCTGCATGCGCTGCTGTACAGGCGCTCAGAACGATCTTTTTTATGGATAATGTACGAAATTCAGGTTAGGATGATCACCGGCAGCTCCTGCCTGGAGATTACTGCTGGCCAATCGGTTGGTCGGTTTTGCCTTGCAGTTCTACCAGCTTCATAAGAATGGACGCCGCCTGTGCTTTTGTTATGTGCTGCTGCGGATTGAACTTTCCGTTCTCACCCTGCAGCAGTCCCAGCCGGACAACAAGCGCTACAGCACCTTTATTAGTGATACTCGCACTGTCGCTGAAGCTGGTTACCGTATTATCATTACCAAGGAAGGCCGCAATCTTACTGTATTTCAAGAATGAGGATACGAGAACTGCAAGCTCCTCACGGGTGAGTTTATCCTCCGGCTTAATTACAGCATCCTTGTCCAGCCAGCTGCGGGAAACCGCAAAGTTCACAGCATCGTAGTACGGGCTATCCGTACTTACACCAGCTATGGTCTTACGATCCTGCATATTGGAATATTGCGTATAATATGGGGTTGAAGCTTTCGCAATGAAGTTAAGCCATTCTCCTACAGTGATCTCCTGGTCCGGGTACACTTTTCCGTCAGCGTCCGGTGTAATAACCCCGTACTTCAGCAGCTCGGTTAATTGCTGTTCTGCAGCATGGCCCTTCACATCAACCGCATTTGCTGAAGTATTCACCTGTCCGTACATCTCATAGACCGAAACCCAGTTCCCCGTCTGTGCATTCACCACCTCGTAAGGCTTACTCATATCGGCCTGCTGCGGCGCATAGACCAGTTTGATTTTTGGCTCGACATACGCGCTGGCTCCATAAGTTCCGCCTATGAGACTGTATTGAAGCTTAAGGATATAAGTGCTCAGATATTTTTGTAGGGCCTCAGCTTTAGTGACTACCGGAGCCGGCTGCTTGGTAATTAGGGCAAAATCAGAATATCCATAGTTCGTATATGTCCGGAGTCTACCGTAACTGTCGAGTTCAATCGAGACCGTACTGTTGCTTACCGGTATGCCATCGAAATAACGGAGAAATTGATAGCGGTATCCTTTCCCTTCAGGCAGGACGCTCCAGGTTCCCCCATGCTCGGCAAGCTTCAGATTGCTGCCCGCCCCGTTATACAAACGGTTGATCAGCTGAATCGCCTGCTTCTTCGCATCAGCCTGGCTCAGCTTTTTCGTTCCGGCGGCTATTGGCTGCGTTGTTTTGCTGTCTGCCGGGTAGGCATACTGCTCAACCTGGAACTGAATTACCTCGCCGGTAGTTGCGTTCACTTCGGCATACGTACGGCCCGGCATGCCTGAAAACGCAGCCTCTGCAGTATCACTCCAGGCCAGTGACCAGACTTTCTGTTTACTGTTCTGATAATTCGTGCTTAGCGTCTGCCAGACCAGCTTACGGTTCACCGGAATCGTTGCTACCTGTTTGACCCGTTTGACTGCTTCTTCAACAGTAAGCTCTTTACCGGTGTTTACCGGCTGGAAGACTTCTTTACCGGCCGGTATTGCCTCGTAGACAACCGGTGTGGCAGCGGCTTCTTTACCTTCATAGTCTATCCGTTTGCCAGTTTGCGCATCGATCGCATATAAAGCTTCCTCCTGCGCTCTCCAGCCGAGCACCCAGCTGTCTACTACGCCCTTCTTATAGACAGGGGTATAGTACAGCCCGATATCAAAACCTTCTTTAAATTTCTTCTCCGCCTGTTCCTTGGAAACAGCAGGTTTCGCGGACGGATACTCCAGTCCAAAGGAAGACTTATTAAATTGAATGATATTTCCGTTGCCGTCTACAGTAACCCGGATGGAGTCACTGGGTGAAGGCAAACCATTGGTCAGCAGCATAAAACTAAACGAATATTGAACCGGGCCAAAGAGTGCCGATTCATTCATCCATGTATTCTCTTCCAGTTCCAGCTCACTATTCTTCAGCGAGGGCGCTGCTACGGCAATAAAGCTCCGGGCCTTCTCTAAAGCTTCTGCCCGTGACACTTTAGGCGGATAATAATTGTCGGCTTGCATAAACGGGAAATAGAGATATGTAGAGATCACGTCACCAGTAATAGCATCGACCTCACTGGAAAAGCCATATCCTGCACTGCCGATTTGATATTCCCATTGAATGCTCCAGACCAGCTGGTTAGGATTTACCGGATAAGAATTGCCTGTGCCGATTTGGGCATTAGAGATCTTGGCATCCTTCAGAGCAGGGAACAACTCCCGCAGCTTCGCCACAGCCTGCTCCTGAGTCACCTTGGCTTTATCCGGGTCTGCTGTTGCTGCTGCCGCTCCCAGCCCTGCCGATGCTGAAACAACGATGCCCTGCGAAGAGTAACTGGCATCCGCTGCGGCTAAACCGCCCGGAAGCATCAAAGCGAGTGCCACGGTAGTAATCAATGCGGCTTTGGTAGTCTGATGAATGAACTGATTCCTGTCATTTTTCAAAATTTTATCCTCCTAAATTTTAATGCCCTAACGGGCTATGAAAATAGGCTTGAGGTTTAACCGACAATCATCCTGTATATATCAGGCCTTCTCAAGAGATACGCTCATCATCCACAATAACCCGTGTTTTCATAACCCCCTCCCTTCTTACTCATGATTTGCGAGGCCAGTTCGTAGTAATAGAGTGTATTGAAAATGGTAATTAATTGGATGCATCATCCTGCCAATTAAAAATTCTACAAACAATGTTTATCTCCTGCATAAAAGTAATAAAAAGGCAGTAATCTAGTTGTCAAATTCAATCTGCCTCGTTCATTGTACGCAGCCTAAACAGCCGTTCCTCCCAAACTGGAAATTCTCTAGTTAGGGAGGAGCAGCTGTACGTCTGGCCCGGCGGAATAAGCTTCTGCTGAGGGAGGACTTGGAATTGTAGAAGCAAAAGCGGGCAGCAGAAGTCTGCCGGAACTTAAATAACTTGAGTCTTGCAAAATTGCGTCAAGCGAAGAACTTGAGAATGTCGAGAAGCATTACGGGCTATTGATGCTCCGATCTCGCCAGCTTTCTTCCAATGAAATGAAGAAATTGAAGAAATGGCATGAATAAGAGGATTACAATCAGGCTGAAATACAAAATATCCGGGAACACAAACAGATCATTCCGATTGAAGTAATCAATACTTAGAACACCGTATGGAAGAAGTAGAAGCACGCTTGTTGCCACGCCCGGCGTCCATCTTCTTAAAAACAGCGACACCCCTATGTGAAAGAAGGCGTGCAGGAACAATCCAAGGCTCAGCACCATGTAAAGAAGATAAAAATGATACTCATAAGCTAGGAATGCTGCAGCCGAAAATAGGACAAACAGCACTCCCACCGCTGCTGAGAATTGTGACCCCGTGAGGGAGGACATTTTTTCCACTCTGGCTTTGGCGAAACTAGGAATCTTATTGTATATTTGTTCCTTGTTCCTCTGAACCCATCCGGGAATAGGAATGATCTCTTCAAAATCATGAATCATAAATATGATCGGGAGCAGCCATAAAATACTCGTATCGCTAATCAGCCGGTTCATTACGCTCTCCTTTCTGCAGTCAAGGTCCGAAGCCTCCGGCGGATTTGGTCGTGGGGATACCTTTTCGTCTCAAGAATTTGGACTAGATATTCCAAGACCTTATCTCTGTCCGCAACCTCCGGTGAATAGCCTCCTGCTTCATACATCCGTTTCATCTTGCTCATTTCACTATAAGGTATGATCACGCCTTCTTCATATTCCTCTTGATTGTAATTTCTGTTCCTCACAGACACAGCGATTCCCATACAAAGTGAAATAAAATGAGCGTCGTTCTGCCGGTACAAATCACTGCTCATATATTGGAGCAGAAGCGTGCGATCCTCCACTACATCGAAAGCCAAGCTTCTGATACCTGGTGTCGATTGGCGAAGCAAATTACGCAGAACCGTCTTAGGCCCTATTTCAACAGCAACCGTAATTCTGCTGCTTTGCAATAAACGCATGGTACTGGACCATAATACGGGGGATACAATCTGTTCAGGTAAGGATTGTCTGATTTCATCCACTGAGCCATAAGGACTCGCCTTAAGGTTGGAAACAACCTCCCACTTGGGCATGCGGATATTCAGAGACTGCAGTTCTTCCACCAGTCTGTCTCGAGCTGGCAGCAATATCCGGCTATGAGCGGGTAAGCTTACCGGGAGCCGCTTATACTGGATTCCCCGTCTGTCCAGAACCCCCAAAGCCTCCTCCAGCTTCTTCTTATGCCCCGAGATTACAGTTTGGTGATCAGTGTTGTAGTTAGACGGATGAACGAATTGATCGGGCTCGGAAACCAAAGCGCATAACTCTTCAACCACACCGGGACTAACGCCTGTGACCGCAGCCATCCCTCCCTCCACCTCTGCGCAGGCTTCCTCCATAAATTGTCCGCGTCTGGCAATCAGCCTGATTGCATCAGAGAAGTCGAGCGCCCCTGCACAGGTCAAAGCGGAGTACTCTCCCAGACTGTGTCCGGCAGAAACGGCCGGTTGAATACCCACCCTCTCCTCGTAGACTTTGAACATGGCAACACTGTTTGCCAGTACTGCAAGTTGGGTGTTGCGGCTGCCGCCCAGTGCGGCTGCTTCTTCCGTGCATAATTTTTTCACGTCTACTCCAGACCAGTCACTGGCTTCTTCATAGACTAAAGCGGCTTCCCGGCAAGAGCCGATCCATTCTTTGCCCATTCCAGTGTACTGAGAACCTTGTCCCGGAAACAGAAGTGCAAGCTTGTTCATCGCTAAACCACCTTTGCAATCAATATGCTCTTACAAAATCTTCTCTAAACTTCTTGCCATGATTCGGACATTCGGCTCGTTTAGCATTGAATAATGCGTGCCGGGAATGGGATATACCCAGAAATCTGCGGACAGTCTTCCCCAGTCGGCCAAATCCATACCTGGTTGTAAATTGATGTTCAATATCTCTAATATTTCTCCGGGCTGAGGTTGCTGTGCCTGGAAAAAATGCAGCCGCCCGTTATACACTTCCTGCGGATTATGAGTTCTCAAGGCATTATGGTTGCTTACCCACACCTGGAAGAAATGCTTGATCTCCTCATCGGGCAGCAAGCTCAACTGAGTTGAATATTTCTTCAAATAGCCGACAATGCCCGCAATGTCCTCCCGAGGCTGCGTGATTACACGCACAGACGGAACCCCCCGATCCTCCCGACTGTTATCGTTAGGAAAGTACAAGGAAGCTATAATAGGAAATGCCTCGAGGAATTTCTCCTCGGTCATGACCTTGTTATTAAAATAAGCTTTAGGCGGATGACTGTCGAACAACAGCAGCTCCTCCACCAAATCCCCGGTCCGCTGCAATTGAAGCGACATTTCAAAGGCAACATTCCCTCCGTAGGAGTGCCCCCCTATAATATACGGGCCCTGAGGATATAAGCGCTTCATTATTTGAATATATTCGGCCGCTGTCTCCTCGATGCATTCCTTCTTCTCCCCTGCCCGCTCTGCGGACATCCCCACCTGTATCGCGAATATATTACGGTTGCAGTCTAATTCCTGAATCAGTGCCTTGTACACCATCACTGTCCCTCCCGCAGGATGGATCAGAAAGACCGGAGGCTGGGCATCATCGCCACTTCTAAGCCTCACCACACGCTCATCCGGCTCTCCGGTTTTCGCATGTTGAACATTCTCCCCCTTAAGCTTGGACAGCAATTGTTGTACCTGCGCTCCAAGGGTAGGCTCTGCTATGAACCTGGACAATGACAGCTTGGCTCCGAATTCCTGACTAATTTGAGCTTGAATCTGAATGGCCCGGAATGAATCCCCACCGGCCAGAAAAAAATCAGTATCCATATTTACTTGTTCCACCGGGAGGTGCCGCCGCCAAATTTCTATAAGTCTGGAGGCCACTTCCTCCGGGGATCTGCAACCGGCCTCATTAGGCACCGTGATACCCGGCTCCGTTTGGGGCTTAGCTTCAATCCAGTGACGCGTCCGTTCAAAGCTGTATGTGGCTAATGACACTCTTCTGGCCGCAAGACCTTCATAGAACTTCTCCCAATCTATGGTTATACCGCCGCACCATAACGCTCCCATTGTCTCCATGATGCATTGAAACAGCGAATAATCTGCCACATCATCTTGGTTTCCGACGATCTGATGCACCTGCTCTGCGGCATCCATAATCAACTCCATACAGCCGACATGGAGGATATGTCCACTTCTACGACTGCGGTCATAATTCTCAACTGCGGATTGGATATCAGCGTCTGTGCCGCGTCCGCGTCCGGATGATACCGGGACCTCCAGCAGGATTTCCACCACATCCTCCACTCTGATCTGGCCGAGCAGCACCTTGATCGCATAGTGTCCATCGCCTGTGTAAGCGTAAGTATTCGGCATCAATCCAAAGTCGGTGATCATTCCAGAGATAAGCGCGCAGTTGCAGATATAAGAAGCCGCTCTCACGGCAGCCTGTTTGGTTAGCCAAGCTGGCCGCTCAGTGCATACCCTTCCAGCGGCGCAATCCAGCAAGTCGCTACAAGTCAGTCCATGCCTGCCCAGAATTTCCGAGCTTGCCAACAGGCTGCTGGCAAAGGACCCTCCGCAAGCAGATATATGAGGATACAGCTTGTCCAATATCCCAACGTCCATATCGGAAACAAGCAAGGTCAACGGAAGAGGCCGGGAGGGGGACTTCGTTATCTCCGTAGTGGAGCCGAGCTTAGTCTTCAGTTCCTCCAAATTTCTGCAAACAATTGCCCGGCGGTAATTAAAGGGCTTTCGTCCAGTGGCAAGCGTACACGCAACATCAGCCAGTTGATAGCCGGTCTTTTCCAGTTGGTTTAGCAGTTTGTCCGTATAGCTGATCAATGAGGTTTCTGTTTTGGCCGACAACGGCACCAGATACAGCGGCCGATCCTCTCCCTTCGTACGCTCCGGCACATGCTCCTCCAGAATGATATGGCAGTTAGTCCCTCCGAGTCCGAAGGAACTGATGCCTGCAAATCGGGTTCCCTCACTCTCCCATTCCTCACACTCCGTGTTGATATAGAACGGGCTTTTCTCCAGGTTTAATTCCGGATTAGGGGATAGAAAATTTACGGTAGGCACCAATTTCCTGTAGCGCAGCATCAAAGCCACTTTAATCAAGCCGACAATGCCTGCTGCCACGTCCAGATGTCCTATTGAAGATTTAACGGACCCCAAAGCGCAAAAGGCCTTTTGATCAGTATATTCTGCATACACCTGACATAGAGCCGAGAGCTCCACCGGATCTCCAAGCCGTGTGCCCGTTCCATGAGCTTCCACATAGCTGATATCCTCCGGACGGACACCGGATAAATTAAGCGCATCCCGAATCGTCTGGATCTGGCCCTCAATTCCCGGAGCTGTAAATCCGACTTTGTGCAATCCGTCGTTTCTCACCGCGCTGGATTTGATTACGGCATAGATAGAATCCCCCTCCCGAACCGCATCCTCATAGCGCTTCAGAATCACAACCCCGACTCCGTTTCCCGTTACCGTGCCGTTCGCATTTTCGTCAAATGCTCGGCATACCCCATCGGGTGACAAAATTCCACCTTCGCTGAACTCGTACCCGACCCGTTGTGCCGATCTGACCGTAACGCCGCCAGCCGCCGCCATAGTACATTCTCCATTCAGTAAGCTTTGAATTGCCATATGCACAGCAACCAAAGAACTTGAGCACGCAGTCTGAACGGTCATGCTGGGGCCCGTTAAGCCCAGCTTGTATGATACCCTAGTGGAGAGAAAGTCCTTTTCATTCCCAATCAGCAATGGGTGAATTCCCAGCGTATCCATCAGATCGCGATTCGGCAGCAGGTTGCGGTACAAGTATGTATTGGTGCTGGAACTTCCGAACATCCCGATGATACCCGGATACCTCCCCGGGATATTCCCGGAGTCCTCAAGAGCACTCCAGACAGCTTCCAGAAATATAAGATGCTGCGGGTCTGAAATGTCAGCCTCGGATGAGGACATGTCAAAAAAGTTGCTGTCGAATCCCTCTATCTCCTCCAGAACTCCGCCAGCATTTACATAGTTGCTCTTAGTAAAAGCCACTTCCCCCTCCCGGGCCATTTCCTCGGTGGAAAAGAACTGTATGCTTTCCCTGCCTTGCATCAGGTTGTCCCAAAATTCATCCAAATTTCCCGCATCAGGTACCCGGCAGGACATTCCGATAATCGCAATATCGTAGCTCGTATCCTTATCCATAGCTAGTTACACTCCCCCTCTACGGCTTGACTCTCCGATTCATCGCATGTTTTCTTAACTGCTGCTTGTCAATTCTGTCGGAGGTCACAGACGACGTCTTGTCATCCTTGTGCTTTGACTGTATGCTCTCGATATGCTGGGCCTGCTCCGCCACGGTAGAATATTGGAAGAGGTCCGTTATGCTGATATCCGCACATAGTTGATCTTTTATACGATTGTGCAATTCCACCACAAGAATAGAATTCCCGCCCATATCAAAAAACGGATGATCTATTCCCACTTTGTCCATTGATAAAACTTCTCCCCATAAGCTGGCAAGCTTCCGTTGCAACTCGGTCTCAGGGGCGGAAAAGCTGCTCGACTCCAAGATACCGCAGACAACTGGTGGAAGGGCAGAGCGATCTATTTTTCCATTTGCATTCAGTGGAATCTGCTCAACGGCTAGAAAAGCAGATGGGATCATATAATCTGGCAATTTACCCTTCAGAAACTTCCGAAGCGTTCCGGAATCGAATAGCTCTTGATCATGCAACACCACATAAGCCACAATTCTCTTGTCTTCATCGCGGCTGCCGTCTACCAGAACCACAGCATCCTTGATACCGGTGAAATCGAGGATTTTAGACCGGATCTCCCCCAGTTCAATCCGAAAGCCTCTAATTTTGACCTGTGAGTCCCGTCTTCCCAAATATTCAATATCTCCGTTCGGAAGATATCTTCCCATATCGCCTGAACGATACAGGCGATTGCCAGGAATTCCACCTATAAAATCATCAATAAATTTCTCTGCGGTCAATTCAGGACGATTGAAGTATCCCTTAGATACCCCGGCTCCTCCGACATAGATTTCACCGTACACACCAGGCGAAACCAAATTCCGATATTCATCAAGCAGATAGATCTGCAAATCGGGAATCGGTTCTCCGATAAAACTTCCGGTGGCGAACTCGGTATCGGCCATAGTGATGGGTCTATAGGTAACATGGACTGTCGTTTCGGTAATTCCGTACATGTTGACCAATGTTGGTTCTTTGTCCCCATGACGTTCAAACCAAGGCCTCAAACTCTTGAGATCAAGCGCCTCTCCTCCAAAAATGACAACCCTCAACGCCAATGGATATTCATGATGCAGGCTCAGGTCCACATTCATAAGTTGCTTGAATGCAGACGGGGTCTGATTCAACACCGTAACGCCTTCCGAGCTCAACAGTCTGTAAAAAGCATGAGGTTCTCTGGTTACGTAGTAAGGAACGATAACAAGCTTGCCGCCGTACAATAAAGCCCCGAAAATTTCCCAAACCGAGAAGTCAAAGCTGAATGAATGAAAGAGTGTCCACGTATCCCTTTCGTCAAAGTTGTACCACGGTTTTGTTGAAGTAAACAGGCGGACGGCATTCCGGTGGCTGACCATAACGCCTTTTGGCTTTCCGGTCGAGCCGGACGTATAAATAATATAAGCAGTGTTTTCGGCGGTCACATCCTGGTTAGACTCAAGTATCTCCGCCGATTCCGGCACACTCCAATCTCCGTCTACATACAAGATGTCCGTCTCGCCACCTTGGATCTTGGCAGCCAAATCCCGTTCGGTGATCATAACAGCAGGTTGAATATCCTGTATGATCTCGGCAATCCGTTCCGGAGGGGCTTGATGATGAATGGGAACGTAAGTCCCACCTGCTTTAAGAACAGCCAGAATGGCCACGATCATATCGAGCGAGGGCTGCACAATCAAGGGCACCTTCACTTCGGGTCCGACACCCTTCGCAACTAAACAAGTAGCCAGAATGGAAGATTTCAGATGTAACTCGCGGTAAGTAATCTCCTCCTGCCCGCAAACTGCGGCTGTTCTTGTAGGAAATCGCGCCGCCATCTTGCCGACCCGACTGTGCAACGTTTCTTCTTCTGTAAACTTCGCGGCAGGAGAGTTCCAGACGTTCAGAATTCTCTCCCGTTCTTCCTTAGTAATCATGGGATAGGCGCCTATCTCCAGATCCGGCTTATCCAGCACCTCCGAGATGAGCTGTACATAATGAAGAGCCATGCGCTGGATAGTCTCTTCCTTGAACAATGCAGACTGGTAGTGAAACTGCCCTGACAGCGAACCTTCGACTTCCTCCAGATACAGGGAAAGCTCATACTGGGAAGCATGTACCGGCACCGGAACGGGCTGCAGGATTAAACGCCCTAATTGAATGAGCGGTCTCTCTTCCGCGAAAAGAAAGCGACCCGACCGGTTCGCGGATGTCGGCTTCTCGAACGTCAAAGAAACCTGGAAGACCGGCGTCCGGTTGCCGTTGCGTTGACCCTGAAGCTCCCGAACAATATTAAAGAAGGGGATATCTCCGTGGATCAGGCCCTCCATAGAAACTTGCTTCACATAAGCAACCAATTCCGGAAAAGAGAGGCTACTGTCAGCGGCAATTCGGAGCGGAAGCATATTGACTAAGTACCCTATCGTATCTTTGAACCTGGCACTGCTTCTGCCGGTTGTCGGCGATCCGATGATTATATCCCTCTGCCCCGAATATTTCTGGAGAAGCATATAATAGAAAGCAAGCATAATTACATAAACTGTAGCTCCATGGGCACCCGCTAGCCTTCTGATTCCATCTACCATCTTTGGATTCAGCTCGAAGGAGCAAGAACGGCCTCTGTAATCCGTATACTCTCCTCTTGGATAATCCGTTGGAAGATCCATGCACGGAAGTAAACCGTTCAAAGTTTCTTTCCAGTAATCCAAGGAACGGCGGCCTTCATTAGATGTCAGCAATCCCCCTTGCCACTTTGCAAACTCACTGTACAAAACTCCCGATGGGCCTGGAGAAGCCGTTCCGTGCTCAACCAGACTTGTGTAGATCTGCCCAAGCTCATTCAACAAAATACCCTGGCTCCAATAATCCATCGCAATATGGTGTATGGATACCAGTAGTAAACCCTGTCCCCCCGCCCTTTCAAAAAAATCAACTCTCATTACTTTGCCGTTCTCCAAATCAAAGGGATGCCTGGAACACTCGTGAACCAGAGGCTCAATCATTTCTTCCTCCAGATCGGATACCTCATGCACCGTCCAGAATTCTTCCCCATTCATCACCTGCTGGACAACTTTAAAGAGGCCACTGGTATTCTCACGATACCCGGTACGCAAGATAGGGTGCTTGTCCCGCAAAATGCGGAATGATTCCCGCAAAAGATCGACCCGGATCTGATTATCAATCCGTGCACAAAAGTTCAAGTGGTACGCACAAGAGTCAGGAGCGAGTCGATATTGAAGAAACAATCCTTCCTGCCCTTTGGAGGCAGGAAGAGAGTCTCCGGTTAGACCAAGTTTATGTCTCAATATAGCTTCAGCAAGCTGGAGTTTCTGTGTCCTTTCGAGGGTCTGTTCCATTTTTTCCTCCTTAATATGCCTTAGGTTACCGCTGTAGGGCATCTAATATCAGATCAAGCTCTTCCTCCGAATAACTGTTCAGACGGTTGTATATCGTCTCAATGTCCATGCTGTCCCGATCCAGTTCTTCCATCATCGGGCTTGCCTCCATAGCAGTGGAAGCCCTGCTCTCTTCAATGATTCTGCCGGCAATGGACTCTATAGTATTGCCCTCCAGATAATAGGAGATCGGAAGCTGAACCCCATATTTCTCTTCAACCAGGTGGTGTAGCTCAATGGCCGTAATCGAATCGGTACCGAGCAGATGGATCGGCAGCCCGATATCAATCGATTCACTTTCACCGGGAAGTAACCTTTTGAAAGCGGTAATCAAATCGGCAAGCACAGCCTCCCTGAGCTCATTCAAGGTGAGCTCCTTCATCCAATCTGATGTAAATGCGGAGCGGGATTTACCTGTCCCCGTTTTGTTGGTCAGATGCTCATATACGTATGCAAGGCTTAGTTTTTTTTCAAGATAGAGAGCTTTGCATTTACTTCTTTGGAGCTTGCCCGTACGGGTAAGCGGAAGCGATTGAGGAGGTACATAGAGCAGCTCCGCAATCCGAATTCCGTTGCGTGCTTGAATATCCGCAACTGTCAGATCAGCCAGCCGGGAAAGTTCCTCCTTGTCGTGAAGTGCGGTTTCCACCACCACAATCAAGCGTTCTCCCTCGATATCTTCAACCGAAAAAGCCGCACACTGCCCTATCGTCATTGCCTGTCTGCGTACACCCGCCTCAATATCATCCGGGTAGAAATTCTGCCCTTTGATAATTATTATTTCCTTGAGTCTTCCGGTCAGAAAGAGATTGCCGTCGATCTTACAGGCCAAGTCCCCTGTCCTGAAGAATGGCCCCTCTCCCTCGGGCAAATTCATGCTGAAATCCTTCTTTGTTTGATCAGGATCATTCCAATATCTATCAGCCAGTCCGGAGCCCTTTACCCATATCTCGCCGATCTCGCCCGATCCACACTCCCGCCCGCTGTTGCTGTCAACAATAACGGCCTGATACCCCGCAACTACCTGACCACAATTATAAATACCTGGAAGTGATTCAAGCATCTTCGGCGGTTCATTCAATGCGCTGATTGAGATAATGCCCGCCTCGGTCATTCCGTATCCTATGATCAGGCTATTCGCCGCAAAGCCATGCCTGGCAAAAGTGCGGGTAAAGCTGTCCACCGTGGAGGGAAGAATCCGCTCCGAGCCGCTGAGAGAAATTCGTAGATGACTCAAATCCAACCCTTCCGCCTGTTCCAGGGTATATGCGCCAGCCGCCAGCTTGTAGACAAAATCAGGACCAAGAAATATGGTCGCTCTGCGCCGGGATAGCTCCCTTACCCAATCAAGAGGCGATTGCAAGACTCGGAGCATGGGCAGAAAAATAACCTGAAGACCAAAAGTTAATGAAATGAAGACATTCAGCATCCCCATAATATGCTGCAACGGGCTGACACACACTGAACTGTCCGTATCCTGCAGTCGGAGACGGTCCTGAACTGACATCACATGGCTGCTGAAGCTTTGATGCGTATGAACAACTCCCTTGGGCCTGCCAGTAGAACCGGATGTATACAAAATGAATGCTTCGGAGGCCGGGGATAGATCGACTGGTATATATTCAGCCTCTTCCAGTCGCCCGTCAGTTGTATATATGCTATAACCTGGCAAGCGCGCCTGCAGCATGGGCTGCATCTCGGATGTGGTCAACAGAAGATTTGTCAGGCAATCCGCGGAGAAAGCCTTGAGTTCCTCCACAAACGACGCGCTCTTGGTTAAATACATGGGAACCGCTATAACTCCTCCGAAGATGCAGCCAAGGAATGCAACCGTAAATTCAATGTTCGAGTTGAATAGGAGAAGTACCCTGCTCTTCGGCTGGCATCCCTTCGTGCGAAGAAGCGCGGCAATGCCCTCGGCCCGGGTAATCAATTCGGAATAAGTAATTGCACGTTCCCCTGTTTCGTCCATTGGAAGTTCTTTCAATATTTCTTTATCCGGCCATCTTGACGCTGACTGCCTAATGATCTCAAAGATACTGTTCACTGGCTTCTCCACCTTTTTATCACATTTCTTGATTGTCCATCGCTATTTCGGTACCCTGCTCCTGCCTTCGTCCCGTTCCTATGAAAAAGGAAAATAAGATGCCCAGCAGCAGACCGGCACTGCCGTATTTGAAAGTATCACTGAACGAAGAGACCAATCCGGAATATAACTCAGGCTGAATCCGTTCAGGCCACAGTTTCTTCACTTCGTCTTGCTGAGCCTGAAGAGCAGCTTTGGTCATCTCCAATTTGTCCGGAGCTACACCAGCCAGCACTTTGGCCCCTCGCTGCTGCATCAAGCCGATAACGCTCTCCATCTGGGGAACTTCACTACTGCTGGATACCTCGATGTCATTCACAGCGTTAATCAATTCCTCTTGAGCGGCGGCGCTGAAGACTTTATCCGAACGGATAATGCCGATTATATCGGACTTTGCAGCCGTAATTTCACTGCCTATGGCCGCGTTCAAAATAGTGACAATAATAGCTACACCAAGCACTGCCCCGATAGAGCGCGTCATATTCATAATACCTGACGTAATACCAACCTTATCTTTAGGGACATTGCCGATGGCCGAATTCATCGTGGGTGCCAGCGCAAACCCCATACCCGCGCCAGCGATAGCCAGTCTGTATATTACATCAAGCCGATCCGATCCTGCAGTCAGGTCATTCATAAGGAACATTGACAGCGCGATGCAGCCCATCCCGGCAATGATAAGCCAGCGTTCCCCCACTCTTTTGAGAAGCAGACTGGTTATTACCGAGAAGAAGGCCGAGGACAACGGCATAACAGATAGAGTCACACCAGCCTCAAGCTCGCTGAGCCCCATCAACCGAGTCATGAAAAAAGAAATAAGCAGCGATATTGTCATGATTCCCGCACCCAAAATAAGCAGAGTTAAGGATGCTGCGTTGAAGGTGACATTCCTAAGGAGTGACAGGGGAATCATTGGCTTCTTTGAGGTAAGCTCAACCCAGACAAATAACGCCATAAAGATCAAGAAGGCTAAAAACAAGCACAGGATAAGCGGAGAGGTCCACCCTTCGTCATTGGCCTGAATGAGCGCATAGGTGACAGAGAACAGCGAGACGGACAGTGTAAGCATCCCCGGAATATCGAGTTGTTTGCCTGCTGTGGGGTCATAGGATTCTTTGATGCAAAAGATCACTAAGAACAGAGCGACAATACCGATCGGAACATTGATCAAAAATATCGACTGCCAGTTGAACTGATCCGCTAAGAATCCTCCAAGCGTCGGCCCGCTTGCCGCCGCCAGCCCCGACACTACGGACCAAATGCCGAGCACCTTGCCCTGCTTATCTTCCGGAGCCAAGTCAAGTGCGAGGGGTATGGATACCGGCAGAATAATTCCGCCGAATAATCCTTGAAGCACGCGAAATAAGATAAGCATCTCAGAGGATGGTGAGATAGCGCACAGAAATGACATCAGTGTAAAGAATAAAATACCGATCCCGAATATCTTCTTCCGGCCAAACTGGTCGGCCAATCTTGAAGCTGTAATGATAAAAACAGCAAACGCCAAATTATAGCCGTTGATTACCCAAGTAATGTTTTTCAGCGTGGTATTGTAGTAGCTCATCATCTCGGGAAGGGTGATGTTAATGATCGTTGTATCCAGTAATGCCATGAAAAACCCAAAAATAACTGCCATAAATGCTAATTTGTTTTTTGTCCCGCTTATCATCTTCCAATCTCCACCCCCAGATTTTCGCAATTGTTATTTGTAATACTTTTCCTTGATCTCTTCCGGCATTTCAGGCTCATGGGCAATCCACCAACATAACGTATTCACTCTCAGCATCACAAAGGCAACGGCCAATAAACTGATTACTTTCCAAGGAATTCTTTTAATTTGAGCTACATTCATGATCAGGTTCTTCCTCCCTAAAATTGGATATTTGTATTCTAGTAGACCATTTCTTCATCAAAATGATTGCAGATCGAAAAATCAGCCAATGAATGCAAGTCAATTTTTGGCATAACCGTGCTGCCCATAATACTGCCTATAAGTTGGGTGTCATATTCATTGCTGCACTGATTTAAGTAAGGAGTATACACCTTGTTTATGGACCTGTAATAAAGCTTCTCACTCTTGTTCAGGTTAGTAGGCGCCTCGTCAATGAATTCATAGCGATTAAAATGTAAAGCATCCAGCAATGAGGCATGCAAATAACGGTTATTAATAGATTCTGGATAAACAATATTGACGTAAGGGATATCCTGTTGAAAAAATGCCAGTACCGATTTGGCCACAAAATCCACAGGCACTATGTTGACCTTTGAGTTGCGGGAAATGTGAATTCTTACACTTTCGGTACTGCCCTGGTTTTGTAAATTCCAAAAGAACTTAGTCCAGCCGTAAAATACATCAAATTTAGAGATGTAATAAAGCGGTGCATCAATAAGTCTTCCGCAGACCACACTCGGCCTCAAAATTTGATACTTGATGTTTTTTTCGGTGCAATAGCTCTGAATGAATTTTTCGGTCAGATTTTTGCATTTCTCGTAATGATTTCTGAAACTATTGTCTTGATAAAAGGAGAAATTATCACCGATTACCCCATCTACAATGCCACAGGAGAATGCAGTACTCATAAATACCAATTTACTGTTGAACAGTTCTATGGCATGAATCAGATTTATTGTTCCCAGCCAATTAGTATGATGGACCTCTTGTTCAGCCGCAGCAGTATTAAAAAGGTTAACCGACCCTGCGTTATGTATAACGTACAACTGCTCCTCTCTGGGGATTAGCGAACATACCTGCAGCCCAAGATCAGAATCTTCTAAATTTCCATCAATGGCGGTGATATTGTCCGCTAATTCCTGGTAGTCATACTTTTTTAGATAATCGGGAAGATACTCATGGGTCAATAAATGCTCCACTCTTGCGGCTGCTGAGAGCCCCTTCTTTCCCCGTAATAGAATGTATATTTTATTTCTCCATGAAGTTTCCATAGCCACATTCAGAAACTCGTATAGCACGTGTCTCCCGATAAATCCTGTGACGCCGGTAATGAGAATATTGCCTTGAAGCTCAGAGGGCTTCATAGAACCTCCTGTAGAAGTCATATATTCCCCCCCTTGCCCTGTGCCAACAAATCATGCCCCTGAATAAGGAAAACAGGGATTCCTGCAAAAGCCTTGGCAATTTTTTCAGTCAATATCTTTTCCATGATAAAACCTCCCCTGAATCATCTCTGCCGCTGCAAAGCGATAAAGCGAGACACAAAAGAACGTTATAAATTTCACAATCATACCCAATACAATCTTTTAATTTGGGCTATATTCTGGATTAGGCTCTCGCTTCCAAACATTAGATAGTTGCGAAACAGTTAAGCCCAACAAGCTTGCTAACAAGATTGGATTAGTATTTTGCAAGAAAATTAAAAAGCCATATGCCAATAATAGAAGGCAATTTATTAGTGTACCTATTTTTTGTGCGTTCTCCTGCCCCGACCTTGTGCCTAAAGATACCAGTGAACAGACTAACAGCAGTAGCGCGGCTCCCCAAATTATCCAATATAGAATAAATTGATGTTGAAAAAAATGGATTGCAATCATACAGGATACAAAGGTACCTACAGATATGAAGTAGCATTGTAAAAATGTCCCGGCATGTCTCCCTCCCCTCAAACTTCTTATTAGGAAGACCGTCCCTACCCAGGCTAGCGCTTCTAAAAAGCGTCCCAGAAAAATGGAAAAAATTATCATCGTACAGAAAATAAGTAAGGTTTCGATCATGGCCTGTAACCCGTATTGGATTATCGATAGCTCCTTCTGCATGATAACTTTATGATGAACCATTCTCTTGCTCATCATATTAACTAACATCTCTATCATTTTTTTCCATCTCCCCCTAAACAATATATGATAATTATTCTGTCAAAGGAACACCTTATATGCGAACCGTATAAATTTCTATGCGAATTGCATTTTTGGATATTTATTTTTTCGTGTACTCTATTTTGAAAGTATACTAATTTTTAGAACTGCCCTTGTGTTGATCTATAGGCGGAATTCGCTATACTTAAAATATATGGAATAAATGGGAGGGAAGATCCAATGTTATATGGTGGGGTATGTGACGACGAAAGCGAAGTTTACGAAGAATTAAGTCGATTTTTCACACTTTTCGAAAGAAACATTAATTGTAAAATCTCCTTGACTTATTTTTCCTCAGGAGAAGAACTGCTAGAACACTATCAAAGCAAAAAGCCTCCTCATTTCCATTTTCTCTTTCTTGACATAGAAATGTCAGGTATAGATGGCCTGGAAACGGCAAAGCAAATACGTTCCTTCCCTAATAAAGAAGTCGCAATCTTATTTTTAAGCAGCCACCCGGAATATATCATGGAAAGTTTTGAAGTATTCACATTCCAGTATTTACTAAAACCATTGACGTACAGTACCTTTGAATCAAAAATGATACGGCTTTATGACCATCTCAACTCTACCTTAACGTATTCAATAATTTTGAAAGGGGAGCAAGGCGAGCATATTATCCCATTGTCTGAGGTTATATCCATTTTAAAAATAAAGCATTCTTTGGCACAAAATAAATTGAAAATCATTACAACCAATGGGGATTTTTCCGTTACAGGAACTATATCATCCTATTCTACGAAGTTAGGAGCACCTTTCCTGCTCATTTACAGATCAGTCATTGTCAATATGGATTATATCCGAAGATTTACTGTTCGTTCCGTTGTACTTAGCAACCATCAGGAATTACCTATAAGCAGAGCTCACATTAAGCAAATTAAAGATTCCTATGCTCATTATATGGCAGGAAAATTTATTCTATGAAAATAACCTTACTGTTCTTTCTAGGAACGACTCTCATACAGCTCGTTCTATTGAATCGCTATTTTTTTGCTTTGCTCGGTTCTTCTCAACAAAATAAACTGCAAACAACTTTTCATTATCTGCTGAGCGGAATTATCATTTATTTATCCTCAATCTCCTTTTTTCCTGTTGTCATAACAGGTTCATTATCAATGTGCAGTGCATTTATCATCTCTTGGTGCTACCCTGCCCGGATAGAATCGAAATTGATTTTTTCAATTGTATACGTCATTTTGGGTTTCGTAGCGGAAACCCTGTCATATGGACTCATTTCGCAATTTCATCTTTCCTCTGATGCTATAGACTTAAGCAATGAACAAACACGCTTACCCATTTTATTGCTATCATCACTTATTTTTTTCTTGTTCATTGTATTCATCAAGTTATTTAAAAGACAACGGGACTACAAGCTGAACACCTGGTACTATCTTATACTGGCTGTCATCAATATAGTTAGTCTGTTTATCTTACATACGCTTTTCTTCTATGCACAAGAAAATAACATGTATATTTATTCAGCCATTGCTGTCCTGCTAATCAATGTTACTATCATCTATTTATTTGATGAATTAATTGAAAGCTTCCAGATGAAGGATGAGCTGCAAAGATTACATAAACAAACTGAGTATCAAAATACCAGCTATCAGAAAATTTCAAACTCCTTTCAAATGACCAAACGAATTATCCATGATACGAATAAGCACTTTATTTATATTCGCGCCTGCATTCAAGCAGGGGAAAGGGAAAAGGCACTTGGTCATATTAGCAAAACTCTACAGGCGATGAAGAATTCTTATTTCACGATAGCTACAGGTAACTTGGTTATTGATTCTTTACTAAATAATGCAATAAATATTTCTAATGAGAGAAATATACAAATAACACATCATATAAGTATAGAGAATCTGGACATGATAGATCCTTTTGACCTGTGCATAGTAATCGGTAATATTTTAGACAATGCAGTTGAAGCGGCTCAACTTCTTCCTACCCCTGCGGAACGTTTCATATTCATTCGAATCTTCACGCAGTATCAAATGCTAACCATTTATTCCGAAAATTCATATACCCCTTGCAACAAGAGGAGAATAAAGAAAAATAATGAGCTACACGGAGTAGGCCTGCTCAATATCCGGCAGATCACTGAAAGATATGGAGGTCATCTTACCGTAACGGCCAGTGAAACATTTAAAACTATAGTTGTCCTTCCTATAAACCGAGGAGTCTAAATGCTGAAAACTGGATACTGGATAGCCCGGTATTTCAGAATGAACTAAGGGCAGAGAGGGAAATCGCAGAGGGAAAAGTCCCACTAATCTCACACTTCTTCCATACTTCCCTACTCTGACAGCATAAAAAAGGAACCTTTGCTTAGCAAAGATTCCAAAGCGTTTATATTGTGTTAATAATTATCTGCAAGCATCTATCTACAATCTATCGTTAACGCCGCCATTTCATAAACTTGTAGTCCAGCAGATCCACCAGCAGGAACAATACAAAGCCAACTAAGCTAAACAGCATAATGCCCGCGTACATTTCCGGATAATCCAGCCGCAGCCAGGCATCCATGATGAAGTAGCCCATGCCATGCTCGGTGCCGTAGATTTCGGTGAAGAACAGCACTGATATCGCCGTACCGAGCGAAATCCGGATTGTGCTGAGAATGACTGACAGTGCGCCGGGCAGCGTCACATTCCAGAATTTCTGGACCGTGCCGGCACCGATACTGGTCAGTACATCATAGGTGTTCTCGGGAATTGCCTTGACCCCGTCACGTACGGAAATAATGATCTGGAACAGCAGAATGAGCATAATCATCAGTACCTTGGAGGTTTCCCCAAGCCCGAAGAACAGCATGACCACCGGCAGCAAGGCAATCTTCGGAATCGGATAGGTCAGATAGACGACCGGATCGAGCAATTTGTTCCACAGCGTTGAACGTCCCATCAGCAGTCCAATCAGGAGACCGATGACCAGCGCCAGCAGAACGCCTTCAAAAATCCGCAGCAGGCTATAGCCGACGTTGAGCAGAACTTCCCGGCCTTCCAGCTGGAACATCGCCTTGTAGACCGAACCCGGACTGGGCAGAATCGGATGATTCATCAGCAGGTAGACGATATACCAGACCAGATTCATGCATAAAAAGACAAACAACAACCGCAGCACACGGGTAATCCGCTTGTTCATCACCATTTCTCCTGCATTACCTTTCTGATCCGTTTCGTCTGCTCAAAGAACTCATTACTTTCCCGTTTCTCCTCATGCTTCATCCCGAACACTACGGCATTATCCAGAACTTCCAGCGAATCCTCCTTGCCCGCAGGCAGGATGATAATCCGCTGTCCCAGCAGGATAGCCTCGTCCACATCATGCGTGACGAACAGCGCCGTTGCCGGATGGGCAAGCCAATTGTCGAGAAAAATCTGCTGCAGCGCTTCACGCGTCACGGCGTCCAGGGCCGAAAACGGCTCGTCCAGCAGCATAATCTTCGGCAAAATGGCAAAGGCCCGGGCGATCGCTACCCGCTGCTGCTGGCCTCCGCTCAGTGAGAGCGGATAACGGTCCGCCAGATCCGCTATTCCCATGGAGCTAAGCCAGTGCGTAATCCGCGCTTCCCGCTCCGCTTTGTCTCCCCCGGCAGCCCCGGTAATTTTCATCGCGATATGGATATTGCCATGAACGGTCTTCCAGGGCAGTAATCCGTAGTTCTGCGGAACAAGCCCGACCAGGATATCTTTGTCATGAACAGGTTTGCCGTTAAACAGCAGCTCTCCTGTATAATCCGGCAGCAGGCCGGCAATCGCCCGCAGAAGCGTCGATTTCCCGCTGCCGGAAGGCCCGATAATCGTATAAATCCCGTGCTCCGGCAGAGTCAGATTGACCTGACCCAGTGCCACCTGGCCGCTCTTGTACTCAACCTGGAGCTCTTTGATGCAAAGTCCGCTAATTCTTGAACTGGACATCGGAGATCACATCTTCAGCCGATATATTTTTGGTCAGCAGTCCTGTCTCCCGTGCCCAGGCAAAGGCTGCCTCCACTTCCTTCACATCCACTTGGTTCGCCGGCTGGTATTCAGGTACCTTAATCTCGTCTTTCAATGTTTCCGGGTAGCCTACTTCTTTAATAATCAGATCCATATATTCCGCCTGGTCATGAGATTTCATATACTCTACCGCCTCATTATAAGCAGCATACATGTCGCGGATTGCCTGCGGTTTGGCATCAATTACGCTTTGCGGGAAGGCGAGCACAAACGGGTTGACCCCAGCAGAATGTGTAGAGCTAAGCACGCGCAGGCCAGCGGATTCCCCCATGGTCACAAAAGGCTCCGGCAGCACAGCGGCATCGGCTTTCTTGTTCTTAAGCAGCTCCAGACGGGTCGGGATCTGCGGCACTTCACTCACGGTGATATCCGCTTCGCTCAGGCCCGCCTGCTTCAGCATCATCGCTACTGTATATTGAGTGGACGTGTTCTTGGACAAAATAACGGTTTTACCCTTCAGATCCTTCACATCCTGAATCTCATCGTTACCGGTCAGAAGGTCAAATTCACCAGTTGTTGTACTTGTGATCTTCACATCCAGACCGGCTTCATTATAGATCGAGATGGCCACCAGATCGGCGCTGATGCCGTCTACTTTGCCTGCCTGGAACGCCACGTCGCGGTCCTTGGCACTCTTGAAGGTCTGAATATCCAGATTGACGTTATGCTCCTTGTCGAAGCCTTGCTCATGGGCGATGATAAATGGAATGGCATCGATCGAAGGCAGCAGGCCCAGTGTGACGACTGCCGCTTCCGCCGGAGCCTCAGTAGCAGCCGCTCCCCCTGTATTGGCCGAGCCTGTATTGCTGCCGCCGCTTGCTGTATTGTTATTGCCGCAGCCTGCCGCAACCATGCCTACCGCAGCGACCAGCATAAACAGCATCATCAGGTGTTTCCAGTTCTTTCTTTTCATGAATCTTCCTGCCTCCATATCTTCTCTAGTATATTTTGCTTGCGCATTTATTCACATAAGGGCATAGAGAATCCTTTATGCTCCCCCGGGAAGCGTAAGTAATGCAATTTTACACCCATTGCCCTATTTTGTATATTTATAAATTTAAATAATAACGGCTGCATAAAAAAACGACAGTGTATCAGCGCCACCACCGGCTCTGCACTATCGTTACATTAGTGTGTATGAGATATGCACCAGCATCTAACCTCAGCTATATTTGCCGTAGTCTTTGATGAGTACTTTGGTATGACACTTAACCTCTATCTCAGGATACACTTTTTTCCAATTTAAACTTATCCATTCCTTGTAGGTCAGCCCGTTCCGCACATATGATCCGATTCCCAGGCTGTCTATGTCATGCTCCTGCATCTGCGCCACCATCTTATCAGCTTTGGCCGTGATATATTCAGATATCTTCTGTTCTAATTCATGACGTGCCTTGCTCTCATTAATCTTCTCTTCTCCGGTGTATTCGAGTACCGAGCCTTGGATGGAAGCATAGATGTCAACCTTAAACCGCCCGCCGGCCAGTTGATGCACTTTGATCTTTCGTTTGTTTAATATGGAGCTTAACATGACGACCACTGGCTTGCCATCCTTTTCCCCTAAGTTAATTGCGGCTTCCCCCTGCCTGAGATCATCGCGGAACAGGGCAAAGATAATTCCATCCTTGGCCGGAATCCTCATCACATACCGGTCCTCTTGAAACATGGCAACTCCTTCAATGACCACTTTGTCTCCCCCGTCTTTCACAATCGGAGCTACAGGGTCAATGCCGTCATCGTTGAAGTCCCTGGAGAACTCATATAGGGTGGTGGCCGGGACACTATTGCCGTAAGATTCCTTATCCAGCAGATGAGTGATATAGCGCCCCGTATCGTTATGGGACTTGAACGTCTTGGACAGCAGATCTCCTGCATCCCCCTCAACCAGGGTTACTCTGACCCCCAGCGCGATAGAGGGATCCCGCAGGAGTGTATCGATATAATCGCCTAAACCCTCTTTTGCCAGCTTCGTTCCGTATAAGGTCTCTCTTACCTGCCCGCTGACCACCTTCAGATCAGTTTGCCGGGAGAACTGCAGCCGCGCTGATTTTAGGCTGTCGCTTACAGTCGTCATGAGTTCACGGCGGACCTTCGAGGTGGGATCTGTAACCGGAACGCAGTAAGTCACCTTGAGCCGTTTATCGTCCATGAGATCATAGCTTGCCGTTTGGACCATCCCCAGCTTTTCAAGTATCCGCTCATCGCTTTTGCAGCCGGCTAACAGCAGCAGAAGTAGAATCGCAGGAATTAGCCGCAGCTTAAACATGGGAAGCCCCTCCTTTCCGTTGAATAAGCAGGATCATGATCAATAACAGGGGGAGGACAAAGGCAATACCCGTCACCGCATAGCCCAAGTTAGTAATCCAGACATTGACCTGATCCAGCGTCTTGGGAACAAAAGAAATACAATAGGAGATGCCCAGCAAAATGACCAGAAGTACCGGTGTTTTCATCTTTGGAACAATTCTTTGTATAGTCAATTGCGCCGCCCACCAATACATCACAACCGTGACCAGGACTAAAAACAGAAAAAAACCGTAGAGCAGGTTTTCCAGCCGTTCAATAAACGGCAACTGGATATAGGCCAGTAAGTCCAGCACGGGATACAGCAGCTTTTTTAACTGACCCGGGCCGAAGAAGCCGAAACAGATCAGCGACAGACAGATGTAGACGAACGATAAAAAAACATTTCCGGCATAAATGGCCGCCATCGACTTTTTACCTTTACTCTTGTTCACATACGGGAATAGCAGAATGGACAGCTCATAGCCCAAATAAGCGGCATACACCTCCACCGCCCCCTTTACCTGGTCATGCCCGCCGTGAAGAATGAACGGAGTAAACCTCGCCCAGCGAAAAGAGGGGAAGAACCAGAGCAGCAGTCCAAACATCCAGATAGTCATCCAAAAGAAAAGGGTTACCGCATTGGACATCTTGTAGATTCCTTTGATCAGCATCATAAAGGCGAGCACGTCGATAGCCAGCTTGAACAGCATCGGATTGGTTGTCGGGAAAGCCAGCATTTGAAAGAGCAGCACATATTTTTTGCCGATCATACAGCCAAAAACAAGCCAAACTGCTGTTAAACAGACGTAGAAAGGATACAGGATCCCCTTCGGAACCGACTGCTCCATAATTTCAAAGATGGAACGTCCCTTCCCCAGCCGAAAAACCAGATTAATCAAATAAATATTGAATGACGACAGCAGCAGACACGGGATGATTACAAGCCAGCCGTTCGTTCCGAAATAATCCGCCAGACTACGCGGCAGGGTAAAGATCACGATTCCCGACTGAGTCATGTACACAAGAATGGCAATATGAAAGGGACTAAGCTTTTCTGGCATACCTACCATTCCTACTTTCTGTTGGTTTGCTTCACCCGGTTAGAGGTTGCAGACTGTGAAGGCCGGGTTCTGAGCATGGAAAAGGGCGCTCGGATGAATACATCCTTCCAATCCCCAGACTTCATCGGTGCAACGGGAATAACATAGGACGTGCCAAGACTGGTAAGGCCGGATAAATGAATCACAACGGCTGCGATCCCCATCACCAGCCCCATATTGCCCCAAACGCCGGTCAGAATAATAATTCCGAAACGGATCAGCCGGATCGAAGCGCTCATCATATAGCTGGGAATGACAAAAGACGCGATGGCGGAGGAAGCTACGGCAATAATCAGCACATTACTGGTCAGACCGGCCTGTACCGCCGCCTGTCCGATTACAATACCGCCTACGATCCCGATGGTCTGGCCGATCTTGGTAGGCAGTCGTGCACCCGCCTCACGCAGCAGCTCAATCATGATCTCCATCAGCAGCGCCTCATAGACCGGAGGGAAAGGGACTCTGTTGCGTGATTCGGCCAGCGTTCTCAGCAGTGCTTCTGGAATCATCTCGTAATGAAAGGTAGTCACAGAGACATATAACGCCGTAAAGGTAATGGTGATGAGCAATGCCATATATCTTAGCAGCCGCAGGGCTGTACCGAGTGCCCAACGCTGGTAGTAATCATCTGGCGAAGAGAAAAATTCAAAAAATGCAGCCGGCGCGCTAACCGCTGTCGGGCTGTTATCAACAATGGCAACAACCCGTC
The DNA here is from genome assembly GCF_017086365.1 of Paenibacillus tianjinensis. Lineage (NCBI taxonomy): Bacteria > Bacillati > Bacillota > Bacilli > Caryophanales > Paenibacillaceae > Paenibacillus > Paenibacillus tianjinensis. The sequence goes on from NZ_CP070969.1 coordinate 5,122,258, forward strand.
CTGCAGCGAGCTTGGATGCAATCACATCCGGTCTTTCGGTAGTCAGGAATTGGGGAAACACCGAATTCGGCATGTCCTCAATAAATTGGGTTAGCATCCCCCCGTCGTTAAGTGCATCCGTTTCAATGGTTTGAATCCGCCGCTCCATATCGTCAACAAACTTTGGATTGGCAATATCCTTGATATAGAGCAAATAAACAGCTGTTTTGGATACTTCACCTACAGCATACTTTCTGATTTTGAGATGCGGGCTTTTGAGTCTGCCGCGGACTAAGGATATGTTCGTAAGCGCCGACTCGACAAAAGCATCATGTGGACCTGCAATAATCGTTTCCGTCTCGGATTGCTGCACACCACGCGTCTCCGGGCTAAAGACATCCAGTAAATAAACCATCCCACGATGAAAAACACCTACATTGCCTTCCAGGATGCCGATTACAACCTGTTTGGGATCTTTCGCTGGCGTAAATTGCGACTGCTGAAGCAGCCGGTCAACCTCATCCAGCCGAGTTTTGGAAAAGGGCTCCTGTATTTCTCTCATAAATAAGACACTGTCCACAGAATGCGAAAAATATAAAACATCAATCTCCACTTCCGGATAAGAACGGTGGTTCAAATCGGCGCATTGATCGAACTCTTCAAGAATATGTCCAAGCGAAAGCGGATTCTGCGCCATCAAACTCATTGAATACCCTCCCTGCAACTACTATTTTGTGGTAGTATTCCCAAAAACCGCATGGATATTTATAGCAAAAAACCTCCGTTACCCGGTAAGGGTAACGAAGGTTCTGTCAGGAGTTATTGAGCCGCACCGGTAACGGTTGTTCCGCTTTTGGTAATCTTGTAGCTCACAATCTCACCGCTCCAGAAATGGAATTTAAGAATGATTTCACCATCGTTCGCTTCTTTGAAGAAGTTCTCTTGCAGGCTGATCTCTCCCGTATTGTAGGAAGGACTAAACGTATAAGCAAATTCCTTGTAGGAGGTCCAGTTCTGCGGTCCTGCATTGCCGCCGGAGACATATACGGCTTCCATGGTCGCTAATATATCACCGTTGAAATTTGTAGGGATTTTAAAGGAAGCTGTTGTTCCCTGGGTGCTGCTAAGGACAGGTGTACTGGAAACAATGAGATTAAAGGTCCAGTCGGAACCTTTGTTGAACCCGGCCGTAAGGACTGCATTTACGCCCAGCTTGCCGGAAGACGTGAGGCTCTTCAGCTTGGCAGCCTTGAGTGTCAGCTTATCTCCGTTCAGAGTATAATCTGTCCCTTTCTTCAGCTTGCCGCCTGACGCGCTGAGCGAGGTCAGCTTGTTGCCGTTCAGGTTCAGCGAAACCGTGACATCCTTAACTTCTTCACCTTTTTTCAAATAAATGAGATCGCTTTCAGCAGTTGCCGAACGTGTGCTCCAGCTGTTCTTCATCATCGTAAACAGCTGGGGATCGGACCATTTATACGTCGTGCGTCCAAAATGCTGGCCGTTATCCCACAGCATAGAGGTAATCCGTTTTTCTCTCAGATAGTTGGCCAGGAATTCAAAAAACTTCAGCTTTTCCCCCTGCTCAATCGTTCCTGTATTCTTGTCGAAGCCTAGCAGTCCGTATTCGCCTACGATGACAGGAATGCCTTTGGCGGTGAAGGTAGCATGCACCTTATCAAAGGTCTGGATAATGTCATTTTGCGTGTCGGCGTCAAATTTGGTGTATCCGGCAATATTGACGCTGAACGGCCAGAAGCCGTAATAATGTACCGTCGCAATCAGATTAGGGTCTTTCAGTCCGGTGATGGTCTGGTAGAGTACATCCATCCGTTCCTGGGTCGGAGAGGATTCAAGCGAAGGAAGCACCAGCGGACGTTCCGCATTCTTCCCGCCCGAGCTTCTTACGATGCTGTGGAAGGACTTATTCAGCTCTGTCAGCATTTGAGTCGCTTTAGCTTCGTCTGTAGTTCCCCCATCGGTGAAACGCGGCTCGTTGACGCTCTCGAACATCAGCTTATCGGGGTAGTTCTTAAACTTCGCCGCAATCTGGGTCCAGGCTGCATTGTAGCGGGCCAGCACCTCATCATGCTTCTTCTCCATCCCGCTGATCCACAGCCAGGAATCATGATGAAGATTGATCATCACATACAGTTTTTCATTCAGTGCCCAGTCCACTACCTGTTGAACTCTGGCAAGATAAGCAGCTTCTATAGTATAGTTCGGAGCCGCCCCAATATGAACATCCCAGGTTACCGGTATGCGGATGCTTTTGTACCCCTGGTCGGCGATTTTTTTGATCAGCTCCTGAGTGACTTTCGGATTGCCCCATGACGTTTCATCAGCCCCGGTAGCGTCGAGCGTATTGCCGAGGTTCCAGCCCGGCTGCATGGCATCAACATAGGATTGCATCGCGGATGTTGCAGGTTTTGCTTTGGCCGTCTGATCTGCAGATGCTGCCGATACACCCGGCGTTATCAGTGCGAGCAGTAGCAGCGTAGTGAACGCTAGTGATAGAAATGATTTCTTCTTAGGCATGAATATGATATTCCTCCCTTATGAATGAACGATCATTTTCTTCAAATCCCCCAAGCCTGGTACACCCGCCACCTCCATTCATTTCATGTAACCGCTTACCTAAAAGAATATAACATCTTTTCCACTTGGCAAATAACCCAATAATTAGTGAAAAAATCCTATGGAAATTAATGATTTGGGTGGCAGGGGAATGAACTTGGAGTGCTACATTTAGGGATTAGCCGTGGCTACAGGGAATATTTGGACTTCCGGCCGCTGCCCGCCTGCAGATTTCTTGATTATACCGTTTCACGGTTGAAATCCGCAGACAAAGGCGGACGCTACGCTCCTCCAGTTCCAAAATTCCCCTCCGCCACTTTTCCCTTAATGTATGGGGGTGTAGGCAGAGTAGCGGGAATTTCTCCATCTAATTTCGGACCGACTGGATGGAGACGGACACTAGCGGGATTTTCTCCTGCTAATTTCTACCAGGCAGGCCTAAGTTAGCATTTCTAGAGATTTTAGAGGGAGGTTTTCCACCTAAATCCTAATTTTAGGCGAAAACGAATGAAATAGTTGGAGGATTTCCCGCTAAAATTTTTTTCAGGATTCATTCTCCAGCAACTCGACTTCCTCACCCTGCTGTTGTCTCCGTTCAATGTTAGCTCTGCCCCAGGTGCACATTTGGTTAATAATTTCATTCGCTGTAATTCCATACTCGCTTATGTAATACTCCACTTTGGGAGGCATTTGAGAGTATACATGTCTGCCGATGATTCCATCCTGTTCAAGCTCACGCAGCTGCTGGATCAGCACTTTTTGCGAAATTCCCGGAATACTGCGCTGCAATTCGCTTGTTCTTTTGGTGCCGGAAATTAATAAACATACAATCAGAGCCTTCCATTTCCCTCCGATAATTTCAAGTGTTGCTTCAATGCCTAAGTTATATTGCTTCATGATATCGCACCACCTCATCAACGCTAGAAATCAATAGATTATCTGTTATTTCTATAATCGCATAGATTCACTCTGCGTCCAATGCACACTTTGAGGTAACTAGGTTACTTGATTGTGTGTATTTACATTTTTTTGAACATGAAAAATAATGTAAGCAGCTGCAGCAAGCAAATCAGCATACAAAGGAAAGGTGAATGACGATGAAGACTTTAGTGATCCTGGCACATCCGGATATAGAAGCTTCGAGAGTGAATAAAAGATGGAAACAGGAGCTACTTCAGCATCCGGACGAGATTTCGATTCATGAGCTCTATAAGCAGTATCCGGACTGGAACATAGATGTAGTAAGAGAACAGAAGCTGCTGGAAGCCTACAGCCATGTCATTTTTCAGTTTCCGTTGTACTGGTATAGTTATCCGCCCTTACTAAAAAAGTGGCTGGATGATGTATTTACCCATGGATGGGCCTACGGTTCAAACGGCAGGAAGCTGCAGGGTAAAAAGCTGGGATTAGCGATGTCGATCGGTGATAAGAAGGAGAATTATCTGCCTGCGGGTTCTGTTTCTTTTACGGTAGATGAAGTTATTGCCCCTTTCAAAGCCAGTGCAATCCATGTCGGCGCAACTGCACTACCTCATTTTGCTGTCTTCGGGGCTTCTTTTCAGGTGAGCGATAAAGAGATTGATCAGAGCGCGGCGGATTATATTGAATATATTGTGCAGCATAGATAGGGCTTAACAAAAAGCCTTCGTTCACCCTAGACGGTGAACGAAGGCTTGAACGTATGATTGCGTGAGCAGGAGAAAAATTACCGAAACGGAACATTAGATTTTTCTACTTTTAAGGAAGGATCGACATATTTCAGGTAAGGCGCGATTCTGTTCGCTTCCTCCACTTTAGGGCCGAGTATAATCTTGGTATAACGCAGGCTCTCGCCGCTCCGTTTTACGTAAAGTGTTGGAACCGGAGAGGTTTCTTTGTTTAGTTGAATTTCCTTGGAATCGACGGGTTCATAACGGATCAGCCGGAGCTCTTTCTCATATTCATAATCCGTTGTTTTGAATAAATACCTGATCTGATCAATGGATTCCCTTAAGTGCTCAATCAATGCTTCTTCCAGACCTGCATCACCATGGCATCTTTCTGAGGCAGCATGGATATAACCAACAATATTTTTAAGCTCCATATCTATTTGATTGATGCTGTCTGTATCATCTTCACCGTCAACTTTAGTCATACTGAGCTGCATGGTGTTATTAACGCTCTTCACATAAATAACCCGGTAAGGGATATAGGAATTAACATATGTATTGCCATTCTCACGGTTTCCAATAATATCATGCTGAATTTCATCGTTATCCCTATCAAAAAAGTCATTCTTGATCACCAGGCAGCACCCATGACCTTTATCACCGTATTGCGCCCACATCGGCAGATCATCCACCCGAAGGGTTAAGCTGAACAAATATACATCACTTGCCTGCATGTTTGTATCCTCATTGGTAAAGCGTTCATATACCTTGTTGAGCAAAGGAGCGTCGCAGCCATGGCAATCCTTAAGTGTTGAAATAAAGATCAGCCCTTCAGAGGGGTCATTCATGTATGCGGCATTGTTCAGTCTCAGGTAAGCCGGATCATCACTTTTCTTGACAAGGTAGTTCAAATTCTCAAGCCTGGAGTAATGGGCAAGCTCAGCACCCTCCGGAATTGAAACCGCACATTGCTTCATAATCTGCTTCATACTGAGATGGATACCAATCATATTGGATTGTATCTCAGGATAATCTTTGAAGGTTGAAATAATCTTACTTAAGAAATAATACTGGGTATCCCCTAGTACATCCGCATGAATTTCGGCAAAAGACCTTAACATCTCCAATTCTTGATTTAGAACCGGAAGGTTCGGCGAACCTTGACTACTGCCATTCAATATCGCTTTAGAAAGTACATTCAGAAAATTGTTTATTTTCTTTTTATCCATGTTTGTCAGATATGCCCGTTTGCCTTCCTCAAAATATTTTATTGAGTTATCAGCAGTACCGGTTTCGAGATACTGTACCCATGCATAGTGATAGTACAGCAGAGCATCGCGATTGTCGTTCTGCCCGCTGTCTATAACAATGGCTTCATCAAGTACTTTAAGTGCATCAGTATACATTTTAAGGTTACGATATATTATAGATAAGCCCTGGCGATACTTATTATTAGATTTTTGTAAGGATATAGCCATTCTAATTTTATTTATAGCCTCATCATACTGGTTAGTTGCATAATATTCCACGCCTAAACTATACTGATAATTGGCATTTCCGGGCTCTAACTCCACCGCCTTCTTCAGTACTTCTATCGTTTCCGGATGTTGTCTGTTGGCATAATAGGATAGACTCAAATTGAAGTGGTATTGTGCATTATCAGGTTCAAACTGAACTGCTTTCCTCCTCGCCTCTATGGCTTGCTCATATTGGCCGTTTGTATGATATGATGCACCCAAACTGTCTAAATATCTTGCGTTTTTTGGTTCTATTTCCGTGATCCTTTTCTTTGCCGTTATCGCTTCTGAATATTGGCCGTTTTCATGGAAGGATAACCCTAAACTGTATTGATAGCCTGCGTTGTTTGGTTCTAGCTCAGCTGCTTTTCTTTTGACCTCTATGGCTTCCTCATATTGTCCGTTTGCATGATACGATTTGCCTAAACTAAATAGATATCCTGCATTGCCAGGCTTTAGCTTGACTGCTATTCTTTTGACCTCTATAGCTTCCTCATATTGTCTGTTTTCATGAAAGGATAACCCTAAACTGTATTGATATTCTGCATTGTCAGGCTTTAGCTCGACTGCTTTTTTCGCAGCTTCTATAGCCTCCTCATATCGCCCGTTTGCATGAAAGGATACACTCAAATTGACTTGATATCCTGCGTGATTTGGTTCAAGTTTGACTGCTTTTTTCTTAGCCTCTATAGCTTCCTCATATTGTCTGTTGGCATGATACGAAAAACCCAAACCGTTCTGATATTTTGCATTTTCAGGTTCCTGCTCGACTGCTTTTTTCATAGCCTCTATAGCTTCTTCATGTTGTCCGTTTTCACGATACGATAAACCTAAGTTATACTGCTCTCGCGCATTGGTTGAAATTGTCGACATTGAATCCTGCCCTTTCACAAGTCATCACAGCATTACAAAATAATCCTGTATACTCATAACTTTACAACAACTTGACAAACTCTTCCACCAAACTCTATAAAAATATAAATCTCAACAAACATACAAATAACCTCCGTCCGGCTTCCTGTTGAAGCCGAGACGAAGGCTGGCATGAATAGACGGAATATCCCCCTACACCGTCCCCCGCTCAATAATCACATAATCAAGCTTGCGGTGTACGGGCACGCGGCTGCCGGTGCGGATCTGCTCATGGATGATGCGGAAGGCAGCGGCGCCCATGTCATAGAGGTGGTTGTCGATGGTGGTGATGCCGAGCAGCCGGCCGATCGGCTGATTGTCGAAGCCCATGACCGCGAGATCCTCCGGAATGCGCAGCCCGTGCTTGCGCGCTTCGATAATGAGCCCCGCTGCGACATGATCACCGGTAATGATCAGCGCCTCAGGCCGGTCCTGCATGTCCAGCAGCGATAACGCAACTCCCGCCCCATCCTCCTCCGTCATACAGTCGTAGACCATCCACTCCTCCCGGAAGGGAAGGTTACGCTCGGATAGAAAAGTGCGGAAGGCGGACTGCCGGATGGAGGCACTGCTGCCGTTCTGCCTGCCCTCACAGTACCCGATTTTGCGGTAGCCTTTGCTGGTCAAATACTCCAGGCCATCCCAAAAAGCCTCATAATGCTCAATATAGACTGAGGAGAAACGCCGTTCACCGCTGTCCTGGCAGGTAATGATCGGACCGTAATCCGTATATTTCTCGATCACCTCCGGCTGGAGCGCCGTAGACACGATGACCACGCCGTCAATTTCCTTGTTGCGCAGCATCTCCAGTACTTTCAGCTCCTCCTCGGCAGCATAGTTGCTCTGGCAGAGAATCAGCCGGTACTGTGCATTCAGCGCTTCATGGGCCAGCCCGTCCATCACAATCGAGAAGTAGTATAAATTGATATAAGGCAGGATGACCGCAATGGCTCCGGTACGCCCGGTAATCAGATGCACGGCATTCATATTCCGGGTGTAGTGTAATTGCTCTATGGTATTAAGCACGGCGGCTCTTTTGTTGTCACTGACATAAGGATGATTATTCAGAACACGGGATACAGTCGTTACAGAAACACCGGCGATGCGGGCAATTTCTTTAATGTTGGCCATCAGCAAGCTTCCTCCTGAATAGGATGATACTGGTTTTATTTTACCACATCGGCCTTTAATAGCTGCTCATAAAAAAAGCTTGCTATGGAATCCATTTCATATACTACACTGGTTCTGCAACAGCTTACCGGACTAAACTGGCGTGACCGAAAGGGCGTGACAGACCGGTACAGTACGTGTCTTTGCCGCCGGAAGGGCGGTTTTTTTTACGTTCTTAGAAATAGGCTTCAGCTTGTCTTCGTCCCCGCCCATTTTAGGGCAATGACCGCACAATTAACATTGCGCATACATAATATGATTTGACTGTATCCCTTTACCTTGTTATACCAAACAAACCCGAGCAAGGAGGGGTGACACCATTGAAAGGGAACGAACATCACAGCAAATTTCTGTTGACGCACCGCGAGCGCGAAGTATTCGAGCTTCTTGTGCAAGACAAAACTACACGGGATATTGCCGGATTGTTATTCATCAGTGAAAAAACCGTCCGCAACCATATCTCCAACGTCATGCAAAAATTAAACGTAAAAGGCCGTTCGCAAGCGGTTGTCGAGCTGATCAAGCTTGGGGAGCTGAAGATATAGCTGCCGTGCTTCAGAAGTGACACGTTTAAGCCTTCTTTTATCCTTTGGGGTGAGAGGAGGTTTTTTGTTTGCCCACCAAAAGAGCGGAAAGTGAGTTCGATCACCGTCAGATTTTTATGAAATGATAAATTAAAGCTATTAAGGCAACTCAGGAGGATTTGTGATGACAAGATACGAGCAACAAAGGCAGTTTCTAAAATCTAATTTCCATGAATTCAAACATATAAAAACAGATAAGATCAAGGGAATAACACAGCCGCCAATTGTTAAGCCCTTTGATTCGGAAGCAGTACTTATCGATTTGCCGAAGGTCAGCAAAGACGTTGTGTGTAACGACAACATTTTTAATTGTATAGATCAGAGAAGAAGTACCCGGTTTTATTCTGCGGACACTTTAAGTCTTGAGGAGTTATCCTATTTATTATGGGCAACCCAAGGGATCACGGGTATGAATAAGCTTGGGCTAACGATGCGGACGGTACCCTGCAGCGGGGCGACACACACCTTTGAAACCTATTTAATGATTATGCGGGTAGAAGGCATTCAGCAGGGAATCTACAGATACCTTCCGGTAGAACACAAGCTTTTATTTATGTTTGAACTGGATGAGCTTGAACAAAAGGTTGATGCGGTTACTTTGGATCAGCCCTTTGTCCCTAACTTTGCCAAAAAGGCTGCTGTACTGTTTGCATGGAGTACCACACCCTACCGGTCCGAATGGAAGTATGATATTTCAGCCCACAAAAAAATCCTCATCGATGTTGGACATGTATGCCAAAACCTTTATTTATCCAGTGAATCCATCGGTGCAGGTGCTTGTGCAATTGGAATCTATGATCAAAAGCTGATTGATGAAATTTTGGCATTAGACGGTGATGAAGAATTTGTGATCTATATGGGCGCGGTCGGGAAGAAACGGGAATAGCGGCCCTCAGGTGATTCAGAAGTGACACATCTATGCCTTCCTTTATCCTCCGGGATAAGGGGAGGTTTTTTGTGCGGAAAATTACTGGCACAGGCATATTTTAATTTAACAACAATAATATATTTAATATCAGTACTTTTTTATTGTAAAACGATAAATAATGTGTTAAATTCAATGTAATCACAAGAACAAGCGGGGGATTTATTATGGAACGTATGGAACGTGGTACAACACTTTTTTTGAAGGCGGCTGTGATTCTGATTGGCATTCCGGTACTTGCGATATGCATTTTTCTGGTGCCGGAGATTGGGGAGTTTGCTGCCGAATTGTATCCGGATTACCGGTTTTTGAAGGTGCTCGTATGGATCGATTTGTACGCAACGGTGCTGCCCTTTTACTTCGCCCTGTATCAGGCCTTTAAGCTGTTAGACTACATTGACAAGCACAAGGCGTTCTCGGAATTATCGGTGCAGGCTCTTAAGCGTATCAAATACTCTGCGATAGCCGTCAGCAGCCTGTTTGTACTGGGCCTGCCGCTCTTCTACCTAATGGCAGAGAAAGACGATGCGCCGGGGATCATCGTCATCGGACTGATTCTGATTTTTGCCTCCATGGTCATCGCCGTGTTTGCGGCAGTGCTTCAAAGGCTTTTAAAAGAGGCCATCGAACTAAAATCCGAAATTGATCTGACGGTCTGAGGTGAAGATTATGGCGATAATAATTAATATTGATGTGATGCTGGCAAAGCGGAAAATGAGCGTAACCGAGCTCTCGGAGCGGGTTGGAATCACGATGGCTAACCTCTCTATTCTGAAAAACGGCAAGGCCAAGGCGGTCCGGTTATCCACTTTGGAGGCGATATGCAAGGCTTTAGATTGTCAGCCCGGAGATATTCTGGAATACAAAAACGATTGATAGCAGTGAATGATCTGAATCTAAGCAAATAAAAGGCCGCAGCTCCGGATAATCCTCCGGGCCTGCGGCCTTTGGTACATATTAAGTAATTCAATACTTCTATATCTGAAGCAGCTAAGATTAATGGTATTTAACCGTCTTAATCCGGGCCTGTTCCTCATAAGTGAGCGGGCTTGGGGATTGTGGCGTGTGGAGATGCCGCTGTACGGTGTATTCCATATTCAGATAGTCTTCCTCTCCGGAAGCCATCCCCGGCTGCCAAATTCCTACTACCCAATTTTTAAGTTCCTTAAGTCCTTCCAGCATTACGTTCATCCTCCTTGAGCGATGAAATCTATAGTCAACAGCTGTTTTGTTTACGCTTTCATTATAACATAACCAACAAATTTTGAAAGAGGTGTCCACAGTAAAAAGACAATATTTTGTGACTATTGTATGATAACCTCATATTCTTTAAGGGTTTTGTATTCTTACAGAGGAACATTGTATTTATAGAGGAGACACTTTGCGCAAGTATTGATTTCGACCCTATGTCCGCAAATCTACCGCAACCAAACTCCCTGATATCTCCATTTTTTGGAGAGGACAGGATTGTATTTGTGATATACGTCACATTTTTTTATTGACAGCCCCTATGCAGGGATTTATGATAAATCCAGCATAAATGATAACGATTATCATTCACACGTGAGGACGTTGCTCTACTATTTTTCACATAAACAAGGGGTGTTCTAAATGAAATTTAATTACGCTGTTCCCGCCGGGCTGCTCGTTGCCTCCATTCTGTTCACCGGGTGTGCTAGCAATGACAACAACAATAACAACAATTCAGGTAATGAGGCCGCTGCTGCAAGCAGCAGTAATGCAGCCAATGCGCCCGCTTCAACAACCGCACCCGCTGCTGCCGATTTAACCTCAGCTATTGAACAATACCGCAATTATGTAATCGAGCAATGCGATGAGTTCGTCAAGATGACCGAAAGCTTCACCACGGCTGTAAAAGCCGGGCAGCTTGAGGAAGCCAAAGCGCTGTACGCACCTTCACGCATGCACTATGAACGGATCGAACCGATTGCCGAAGCGCTGGGGGATCTGGATCCGAATATCGATGCCCGGGAAAATGATGTAGATCCCGCTGACTGGCGCGGCTTCCATAAGATTGAACAGGCCCTCTGGCAAAAAGGGACGACTGACGGGATGTCCGAAGTCGCGGACCAGCTGTTAAAGGATGCGCAGCTGCTGCGCGCCAAGGTAGAAACCACCGACATCGATGCCACGCTGCTCGTTACCGGAGCCGTCGGCCTGCTGAACGAGGTCTCCTCCTCCAAAGTTACCGGTGAGGAAGAACGTTACTCCCATACGGATCTGTATGATTTTGTAGCCAATGTTGAGGGAGCACAGAAAATCTACGAGCTGCTGAAACCAGAGCTGGCGAAAAAAGATCCTGCACTGGACCAGACGATCGGCGAACGGTTCACCGCGCTGCTGAACGAACTGGCTCCTTTCAAATCCGGTGACGGCTATGTCTCCTATGAAACCCTGAAGGAAGACGAGGTCCGCAAGCTGAGCCAGAATCTGGACGCTTTGGCTGAACCGTTGTCCAATATGGGTACTATTCTGGGAGTGTGACCGGTATGAAAAAGGATAAATCCGCAAAACCCGTGACGAAGCCGATTGAAGGTGTAATGGATCAAAAATTAAGCCGCCGCGATATCCTGCGGCTTACCGGCGTCGGCGGCCTGGGGCTGCTGCTGGGCGGGACCGGGGCAGGCAGCCTCATCGCTGCCCGTAAGGCGTCCGAGCCTGCCCCCGCAGCACTGGCTGCGAATGCTGACACCATCCCGTTCTACGGGAGCCATCAGAGCGGAATTCTGACACCTGCGCAGAATTTCATCGTTTTTGCGTCCTTTGATCTGACGACAACCAAGCTCGCCGAGGTGAAGCAGCTGCTGGAAGCATGGACCACCGCCGCCGCCGCGCTCACTTCAGGCAGCCTGATCGGCAACGTCAATGACAACCCCAACCTGCCTCCGTCCGATACCGGAGAAGCCGACGGGCTCTCCCCCTCCAAATGTACACTTACCTTTGGGGTTGGGCCTGCCTTTTTTGACGGACGTTTCGGGCTGGCTTCGAAGCGTCCGTCTACGTTTGCGGATCTTCCGGCTTTTGCGGGAGATGCGCTGGAGCCGCAGTGGTGCGGCGGCGATCTCTGCGTGCAGGCCTGCGCCGACGATCTGCAGGTGGCGTTCCACGCCATCCGCAATCTGGCGCGTATTGCCCGCGGTACAGCAGTGCTGCGCTGGACGCAGGAGGGCTTCCAGCGGACCGGCGGCGCCGATCCCAAAGGCGGCACGCCGCGCAATCTGCTGGGCTTCAAGGACGGTACCGGCAATCCGGATGTGACGGATGCAGCCGCAATGCAGGAAATCGTCTGGAGCGGCAGCGGCGACGGTCCCGCCTGGATGAACGGCGGGACCTACATGGCCGTACGGCGCGTACAGCTGCGCGTTGAGGTATGGGACCGCTCCCCGCTGAGCGATCAGGAAAATACTTTCGGGCGGTACCGGCAGAGCGGTGCACCGATCGGTGCCAAGGACGAATTCGCCGACCTTAATCTGGAGGCGAAGGACGCGGCCGGGCGACCGGTGGTTCCCCCGAATTCCCACAGTGCGCTGTCGCATGGGGACGGATCGGTCAAGATTCTCCGCCGCTCCTACTCATACTCCAGCGGAATGAATCTCAAAACAGGCCAGCTCGATGCCGGTCTGCTGTTCATCAGCTTCCAAAAGGACCTGGTGAAGCAGTTCGTCAGCATCCAGCAGCGCCTCGCCAAAAGCGACATGCTGAATGAATATATTCTCCATACCGGCAGTGCCGTCTTCGCCTGCTTCCCGGGTGTCCGCGAGGGCGGATATATCGGGGAGACGCTGCTTGGCTAAAGCATATGATCACGAATATCATGGAACGGAAGGGGTAACCCCTATGGGATGGTTGTTACATAACAATTGGCGCCGCATGCTGGCCGCCGCGCTCTTAGGCGGCCTGCTCCTGCTGCTGCCGGGCAGGCCGGCAGCCTTCGCCGCGGCGGCGGAGCCGGCGCTTAGCGAGCTGCTGCCGCCGGTCGGCAGCGCGCTCGTCGAAGCCGGCCAGGGCCGCTGGGACGCGGCCGCCGCCGATGTGGAATCGTTCGCAGCGCTGTGGCGCACCGCGAACGAAGGCACGCCGGACCCGGCACTCGCCGGTCCGGCTGCCGAAGTGGACGCCGCACTCGCAGCTGCGGCGTCGGCCTTAGATGCGGGCGAAGATACGCCCGCATCTAAGGCGCTGTCCACGCTCGCCAGAAGCGTGGACGCGTACATCACTGCCGCGTCAGGCGGCAGTGACGCCAGCGCCGCCGGGCGCAGCGCGGCGGTGAAGCTGCTGCCCGCGGCGAAGGCCACGCGGGATGCGGCGCTGCGCGCCGACTGGACGGCGGCGGCTGAGGCCTACCGTACCGTCGTGAACAGCTGGGCGCCGGCGGAGCGCGGCATACGTGTCGACAATCCGGCGGTTTACGCCCAGCTTGAGACGAAGATCAGCCTGCTGCGGATTGCGCTGCAGGCCGAGCCGCTCCGCGAAGAAGCGGCCAGAGCCGAAGCAGAGGCGCTTTATACGCTGCTCTCCGATTACAGCGAAGGCAAGGCCATCGCTGCGGGTGATTCGTCAGCGGAGCCTACTTCCATTGAGGGGCTGATCAGCTACCTGAAGCAAGCATCCGCTGCCGCTACTGCGGGGGATAGCTCGGGTGCAGCCGGGATCATGGAGCAGTTCATCGTCGCCTGGCCATCGGCTGAAGGGCAGGTACAAATCGCCTCGCCTAAAACGTACACGAATATCGAGAATGAAAGTGCAGACGTCACCGGCAAGCTGCTCTCCGATCCGCCAAAGCTTGCAGAAGCACAGAAAGTGATCGATAACATGCTGGCAGAGCTGACGCCGCTTGCCGGTGAGACAACCTATACCGCCTGGGATGCTGCCCTGATTCTGCTCCGTGAAGGGCTTGAAGCGATTCTGGTGCTGTCTGCCCTGCTGTCCTATCTCAAAAGAGAAGGCGGTAAGGGAACCCAGCGCTGGGTCTGGTCAGGTGCTGCTTCCGGTCTTATCCTCAGTATAGGTCTTGCCTTCCTGCTTACACTTACGATATCGCAAGCGGCTTCCGGAGGAGCCCGGGAGCTCATAGAAGGAATTACCGGACTTGTTGCCGTAGTAATGATGCTCACCATCGGACGCTGGATGCACAACAAATCGAACACTGCCGCCTGGAACCGGTATGTGGGACGGCAGGTGGATGGCGCACTGGCCAAAGGCAGTCTGTGGTCTCTATTTTTCGTGGCGGCCCTGGCCGTTCTGCGGGAAGGCGCCGAGACAACGATTTTTTATGCCGGGATGGCTTCCTCCATTACAACCCCGCAGCTGCTGCTCGGGATTGGGGCTGCGCTGGCCGTGCTGATAATCGTGGGGTATGCCATTATTGCTCTGAGCGCCAAGCTGCCGATCGCTGCGTTCTTCCGCGTAGCCACTCTGCTGATCTATTATCTGGTCTTCCGCTTCCTTGGCGAGAGCCTTCATTCACTCCAGGTGGCCGGTAAGCTGCCGGCGCATGTGGAGAACGCATTACCTGCTGTAAGCTGGCTTGGGCTGTTTCCGACCTGGGAAACGCTGCTGCCGCAGCTTGTGGTGCTGGTATTTATCCTCAGGGAGATGCTGCGCGGCAGAACTAACAGGAAAACACGTACAGCCAACTAATATCATCACTAGCTATAAGAGCGGAGAACCATTACCCGAAGGCTTGGGAGGTTCTCCGCTTTTTTAGGCTGCATACTATCTGTCCCACATTCACCTATCTGTCCCCCATTCTCCCATCCAGCGTCTCTTACATCCATCCGTGCATTTCCCACTAACCGTAACGCTCGCTTTAACTGGATGAAGGCACAGTAATGGGATTTTCTCCATCTAGTTCCTCTCCACTGGACGATAACAGACGCTAGTCGGATTTTCTCCATCTAATATCTTACGTATGGCTCAAAATCAGCATTTTTTGGAGTGTTAGCGGGAGTTTTTCCACCTAAATTACGTTGTTAGGTGTAATAATGGAGATTAGTTGGAGGTTTTCCCACTATTATCTCATCCGTTGATCATTCGTTTCTATACACTTAGTTTGCTGATCAACACATCTAAATCCACTTTATATCTATTTTATATCTACTTTATATTTACTTTATATCCTTTTAATATCCGCTCGTATCCGCAAAAACTCTTGCTTGCATCCGGCAGGAATATGTTTTATTCTGATTATGAAAATAATTTTCTCAAATATACACATAATAATTAAAATAATTTCAGTTATGAAGTTGTTGTCCGTATTATGAAGAAAAGAAGGTGGAGAAATGTCTCCTATCCTACATGCCCTGGAGCATGAGCAGGCAAGCTTCTCCCAGATGGAGCGCAAGCTGGCGGAGCGCATCCTGTCCTCCCCCGGAGAAGTTGTTCATATGGGGATCACAGAGCTGGCCGAGCAGTGCGGGATCAGCCCGGCTACAATCACACGTTTTTGCAAAGTACTGCATTTCAAAGGCTTCCCTGATTTCAAGGTCAAGCTGGCAGCAGAGCTTGCACATAGCGACGCCTCTCCCCAGGAGGGCGGATCCTCCTATCAGGACATTGTCGCCGGAAATCCGTTATCGGTCATTGTTGAAGCAATGCAAGCCAATCACCTGACCTCCATCCGGGATACCACCTCGCTGCTTGACCTGGAGCGGCTGCAGAGTGCCATTGATTTGTTGTGCCACGCCCGCCGGGTCGATCTGTACGGGATGGCTACCTCGTCGATCGTCGCTCAGGACTTCTACCAGAAGCTGATCCGCATTGGGGTGAACTGCACGGCTTTTGCTGACTCCCATATGCAGATCACTTCCGCTTCCTCACTCTCCAAGGGTGATGTAGCCTTTGCAATCTCTTATTCGGGCGAAACCCCGGAAACCATCGATGCGTTAGCCTGTGCCGGAGCCAGCGGCGCATCCACCATTTCGCTTACGTCGTACGGCAGCAGCACACTGGCTACGCTGGCCGGCATTCCCTTATTCTCCTCCTCATTGGAACAGGGAATGCGCCGTGGGGATATGGCTTCGCGGATCGCACAGCTGCATATCATTGATATCCTGTTTACCGGGATGGTCAGTACCCGGTTCGGGGATTTCATCCCTAAGCTTGAGCAGTCTTATCTGAATGTCCAACATTACCGTCATAAACGGGGAGGCCAATCCTAATGAACATTCTTAAATTCAACAATGAAGAAGATTTCACAGAAACCGGTGCGAACCTGATTGTCAGCCTGCTGCAGAGCAATCCCAAAGCCGTGCTCGGCCTGGCTACCGGAAGCTCTCCGGTCGGCGTATATGCAAGGCTCGTGGAAATGCACCGCAAAGGCATCGTCAGCTTTGCCAAAGCCTCATCTTATAACCTGGATGAATACGTTGGCTTGCCGGAAGATCATCCCCAGAGCTACCGCAGCTTCATGAACGAGCATCTGTTCAATCATGTGGACATCGACCTTGCCCGTACCCATGTTCCTAACGGCAATGCACCCGATCTTACTGCCGAGTGTCTGGCCTATGACCAGATGCTGGAGGAGAACGGTCCGGTGGATCTGCAAATTCTCGGCATCGGCAGCAACGGCCATATTGGCTTCAATGAACCGGACGCCAGTCTTAGCAGCGGAACTCATGTAGTCGACCTGCTGGAAGAAACCCGGGAAGCCAATGCCCGCTTCTTCGACAAGCTGGAGGACGTGCCCCGCCAGGCGGTGACAATGGGCATCGGCGGTATCCTCAAAGCGCGGCAGATTGTCCTGCTGGTGCGTGGTGAAGAGAAGGCCGAAGCAGTTAAAAATGCGCTGGAAGGTCCTATTACCACCCAATGCCCCGCCTCGCTCCTGCAGAGCCACCCCAATGTTGTCGTGCTGCTGGATAAAGGAGCTGCAAAATGGCTGAAATAACCCCTTCCGGTGAGCTGCTCTACGGAAAAGTGCTGACCCCTTCAGGGCTGGTAGAACAGGGGGTGCTCGCTGTCTCCAGCGGGGTCATCCAGTATGCAGGAGAAGCGGCCTGGCTGCCCGCGGCTTATTCCCACTGGCCGATGGGATGTAAAGAGAACAGCGGCCTGCTGATTCCCGGCTTTGTCGACGTGCATGTGCATGGCGGAGCCGGTTACGATTTCATGTACAGCGACAGCGACTCCCTGGAGACCATTACCCGGTTTCACGCATCACATGGAACCACTACGATGCTGGCTACGACCATGACTGCTGCCAAAGCGGATATTGACCGGGTGCTTGCCGAGGTGAATGCCTACCGGGCAGCTGAGATGCCTTATGCCCAGCTGGCCGGTGTGCATCTGGAAGGACCGTTTATCAGTCCGAAATGGCCGGGTGCACAGAATCCCGGGCATATTGTGCCTGCCAGCATTGAATGGCTGGAAGCCTGGGAGCAGCAGTACCCGGGATTGATCCGCCAGGTTACTCTGGCACCGGAACGCGAAGGCGCACTGGAAGCGGTCTCCTGGCTGCGGAAGCACGGAATTACAGCCGCTCTGGGACATACCAACGCTACCTTCGAGGAAGTTACCGCTGCGGCGGATGCCGGACTGAATCAGGCTGTGCATATGTTCAACGCCATGACCCCGCTCCATCACCGCAAACCGGGAGCTGCCGGTGCCGTAATGTTCGACGAGCGGATCCGCGCAGAGGTCATTGCTGACGGCATTCATGTGCATCCGGCGGCAATCGGCATTGTCGCCCGGCTTAAGAAGAGTGCTAATCTGCTGCTGATTACGGACGCGATGTCCGCAACCGGACTGGACGACGGAGAATATACGATTGGCGATCTGCCCGTGCTTGTTAATGGCGGTGTTGCCACCCTGAAGGATAATCCCGAGGCATTGGCCGGAAGCACGCTCACGATGATCCGCGGCTTCCGCTTTCTTATTCAGGAAGTGGGCCTCAGCCTCGAAGAAGCTTCAAGAGCGGCTAGCTTTACACCTGCCGTTTCCCTTGGCCTGCAGCGGACCATAGGATCCCTGGAGGCTGGTAAACGCGGCGATATTCTGCTGCTGGATGAATCGCTGAACCTGAGCGGTGTATGGATAAACGGCCGCAAAGTTGTCCGGTAACAATGCCGCTTATAACCGCTAACAACCGCTATAACCTAAGGAAGCAGCCATCACAGGATGGCTGCTTTTTATTGTGACGTAGGGCCGGTACGTAAAGAATAGCCCAAACCATTTCCAGGCATACTAGCCTAATCCATTCTTGCGGCGTGGCTGCTGGCTTTAATACCCGCTGCGTGTAGGGAAAATACGTTCAACCATGGTGCCGAATTCCTTAGCAAAGCCTTTTAACGGATGGCCTGCACGGAACTCTTGAGCATAATAATCTGCCCGTTCCACAAAGTCAGGATTAGCCGAAACGTAGACATTCCTGATGCCCGTGTTTTGCTTTCTTACTACGGAAGCGATTCTATCCTTCATATCCGTAGTCAGGTCATTGTTATCATTCATCTGATAGCTGTTATTTGGAGCGACACTGCGCGTGCCGATCCCGGTTCCCATACTATCATCGATATCCCGCTTCATACGGGTTCCATCGGTATAATTGCTGCCGGATAGTATACCATTTCCGCCGTTGCCCGGATAGGCTCCCGGATTCGCGGTACCGGCTCCACCTACCGTCCCTGTCCCGGTATTACTCTGCGGTATGCCATTCATGGATCCGCCCATGCCGGTCATGCCGGGAGTGCCGTTAACCGTTCCTCTTCCGCCAGTTCCATTCCCTGCATTCATTCCGTTAGTCATCGGTCCGCCGGTGCCGGAGGTATTGTTTTGGAGGCCGTTGCCATTGTTATAGGTACGGTTATTAGTGCCCAAAGTATTCGGCTTCCCGTTTGTTTCGTCAAGCTTTACGGCAACATAAGCGCTTGTTCCGACCACCATAACATTTGCGGTGCTTACCTCAGGCATAGCAGCCACACGGTCAGCAAGCTCCTGGCTCATCTCCATTTTGTCATAGGAATTATTATTCCGGGCCGAATTCACCTGAATCCGTCCGTCATGCGTTCCCCGGACACTGTTCGGTTGCACATCCGTGCTGTTTGCCGAATTGTTAGTTCCGCAGCCAGTAAGGCTGACCATCCCCAGGAGCAGCGCGGCTGTGACTGACGTGCTAAGCTTTGATCGCAACATGAATTCATCCTCCATCTCTTGACTGTGATGTGCAGCATAACAAGGCTTAGCATAGCCTGCAGCTGGCCGGGCTATCCTGAAAGGATTTGGCACATGCTCCGGTTCACTGTCACGCGCGGAGAAAGATTCGCGTATCCTATAGACAGTAGGGCTCCGCAAGGTGAACTCAGGAGGGGTGAGCATGAAGGTTCTATTTACGTTTTATGTACCCAGCGGCGGGGTGGAGACTCTGAACACGCTGCGGTGTGAGAGTCTGCAGCGCGAGGGCATTGAGTGCCACGTGCTGTATCTCATGCCGGGTTCCTCAAACCAAAACCAGCCGAACTACCCCGTATATATCGCTTCAGGGGATGAAGAAATCCGCATACTGCTTGAAAAAGAGCGTTTTGACGCCATTATTGTAACCTCCGATTACTTATTGATGGAACGCCTGCGCCAGCTGGGCTATGGCGGCATTCTGATATATGAATCCCAGGGGCTCGGAAGACGCAGTGATGCGAAGGATATGATTATAGATGCCGTTCCTTATCTGCGTTCCTATTGCAATGCCGTGCTGATTCCGCCTACTGAACATCTGCTGGAACTATTCATCTCGATCTGCCCCTGGCTGCACCGTTATGTCATTCCGAACATCGTCGATGTCCAGTCCTTCCGGTTCCGTCCCGGGGAACCGCCCCGTGACCCGGTTATCGCCTGGGTAGGGCGTCTGGAGACCAATAAAAACTGGAGTGAATATCTGAAGATTGCTCATCAGATCCGCCGCTGCAAACCTGACCTTCATCTCTGGATGTTCCATGATCCCGAGCTGGCCAGTGAGGAACAGAAACAGCTGTTTCATGAAGAATTGCATGCCCTGGGATTGAACGACCGGCTTGTGGTGTTCACCAATATTCCCAACCACATTATGCCCCTCTATTATTCTTCTATCGCCAGCTCCGGCGGTTTCCTGCTGTCAACGTCGATTACAGAAGGATTTGGTTATGCGGTTGCAGAAGCTGTCTGCTGTACCTGCCCTGTCCTTAGCACCGATTCCGACGGTGTCCGGTCTTTTATCGTCCATAACTATTCCGGCAAATTTTATCCGCTGGGCAATGTTGAGGCGGCTGTTGCAGAAGGTCTGGAGCTCATGAATAATCTGGAGCTGCGCAGCAGCATCCGGAGCCAGGGCAGAACGCATATGGTTTCACGTTTCGGCTCAGAGCGTTACGCCCAGTCGTTCCGCGAAATGATGAATTCCTTCGGTATTTTCTAATCCTTATCAGCAAAAAAGTCTTCAAGCCTGCCGGTTCACACAATACCGGGGTTGAAGGTTCTTTTTTTGCACGCGGCAGGCCGGGTTCAGCCTTGCTTCGAGACCATCTCAAACAGCTCAGACTGAAAAATCTGCGCGCTTCTGTCCCAAGTGAACTGTAATGAGTCACTCTCCCCTTTGCGGGCAAGACGTTCGCGCAGCGCCTTGTCACGGATTAATGAAATAATATCCTGGCCAAGCCTGTTCTCGTACCGGTAGGACATCAGACAGTTATGGCCGTGCCTGCAGTACTCCATATTGCCTCCTGAATAGACCGTAACCAGCGCTGCGCCGCAGCGCATCGCCTCAAGACCGGGCAGGGAGCCGGAATCGAAGGTGCTGGAGCTGACAAAAATGTCGCTTTCATTATAGTGATAGCTCAATTCCGTATCATTAGAAGGCGTGCGTAAATGGTAACGGTGATCATTCAGCATCATCTTTAATGCAGCCGACTCAGCATATTCACCCGGAGGTGTAATCAGATAAATTTCCACCTCGGGGTGCAGTTCCTTGACCCTGTTTAGCTGCTCCAGAAGATACTCCTGCTCCCGGTGACCCGAGAATCCGCCTTCCGGCTTACGCAGGATTGCGGATACGACAAGACTTTTGCCCGCTGCCTCGCGCATATGCATATTCGTGAAGTCAGCGTTTACGCCAACCGGCACAATTCGCCCTTTGATGCCATGGTTAAGCCGGACGATTTCCTGCTGCCAGCGTGACAGCACCATCAGATTGCGGGTAATACTATAGGAAGCAAACGACTGGTTGTTATGTGGCAGAAAGGTTGGTTCATAGCAAAGTGCAAGCCTTATATGCAGCCCCTTCCCCTGCTCGCTCGCCCTCTGGGCTACAGGTACAGTGGTATAGTAATTCGAGATGATGACATCACCACAGGGAAAATCATCCTCTGACAGTTTTTCGATCTCCCGGCCGAATTCTATCCTGCATTTCATCTCATACTCCACATTGCCTCCGCTGGGCATCAGGATCACCACTTCATGGCCGATGTCGCTCAGCCGGTTGGCTAATTCCGCCAGCATCCGCTGCGCGCCTCCCCTGGACAATGTCAGAATCGGGAATGTCAGCCTCATTGCCCTCTCTCCTTTCTCAGCAGCTTGGCGAGAACCCCGTTGTGCCTTGCCTGTACGACTTCAATCTCCCGGAATTGCGCTTCATTGTGAATGACAGATCCCATCTCCTTGTGGACACGGTAATCCAGCAGCGGCTCTCCGATATAGGACCATTCGTAGTGCGGCAGAATACGCAGCCACAGGTCGTAATCCTGGGTATACAGGAACCTCTCATTAAACAACCCTACTTTGCGGAAAATATCCATATTGAGCAGAACAGAGCTGCCGTTAACCGGACAGCCCTTCATCATGGTCTCGATCATTTCGGTCCGGCCGGTTAACAGAACACGAACCACCTCGGAGACCCGTTCCCCGTGTTCATTAATGTAGTAATAAGCCGTATGATTAAAAGAGGTGCCCGTCTGCGTGAGGGTGATCATCTGCCGCTCTATTTTATCCGGGTGAAACAGGTCATCCGCGCTTAACCAGGCAAAATAAGCTCCGCTGGCAGCCTGTATTCCCCGGTTGAGCGCCGAGGCCGTGCCGCCGTTAGTCTTACGTATATATACAATTTTGTCCATGAACGGAGTGAGCTTCTCGGTATGCAGGGTGGAACCGTCATCCACCACTATGAGCTCAATATCCGGATAAGTCTGGGCAAGCACGCTTTCCACCGCAAGATGAACATAAGGGCAATTATAAAACGGGATGACCACCGAAACCTTGGATTGCAGATTCATGCGCTCACCTCCTTCCCGAGTTCGTAGGCTAGACTGTTTTGCAGGCGAGTAAAGCATCCAGCGGCTGGTGGTCTGGCCCGAACGCTTCCCGGAAGGCCGGATTCTCGGCATGATGAAACCCTTTAAGCACCGTAACCGAATAACCCAGCCGCTCCTGTGCCTCTGATAATTCTCGCCCTGCAAATGAAAATGATCCGTTCCTTCCTGCGGAAAAAAGCCGCGCGGTGTAAACACGACTACACGGTTAGAAGCAATAATCTCAGCTTTTCTCAGAAGCTCCATTCCTTCCGCCATGGTGAAATGCTCCAGGGAATCTATCAGTGTAACCGCCGAAAAGGTTCCCGGCAGAAACAGCTTATCAATATGGCCGGCATCGGCGTGAAGCGGAATAATATGCGGTGCTTTGTATTTGCGGTGCAGCAGATAAGGTCTGTGAATGTCCAGGCCAATCACCAGAGCAGCCTCATAACGTTCAAGCAGTGTACCTGTGCCGCTGCCGATATCCAGAATGCTCTCGGAGAATTTCAACTGCTCCAGCAGAACCGGCAGGAAGTCATACACTTGAATTTCCCGGTACATAGGCTCTCCTCCCCCAAATGATATACATGTACTCATCCGCCCATAGAGGCGATAAGCTCGCGCAGCATTCCCTGATAGCGGCTGTTCGTCGCGGCGGCTTCCGCCATAATGACGTCATAATGCTTGAGTGTGCCCATTCCGCTATGCCGACGGTAGGCCGTTAAGGACTGGTTCAGCATAACCGGCGGGTAACCATTAAGAATCGCCCGGAACCACAAATCATAATCATGCGTGTAAGGCAGTGACTCATTGAATAAGCCGATAGCTCCAAACAGCTCACGCTTGAACATTACCGTACAGCCGTTGATGGGATTGCCTTGCAGGAAGCAGCGTAAAAATTCCAGCTGGTCCGGAAATACAAGTGAAGCGTTCATATCGGTCAATTGCGATTCCCCGTTAATATAATTGAAGTTCGTATACGAAATCAGGAGTCCGTTTTGTTCCATAAACTTTACCTGATTGTTGATCTTATCATGGTAGAACATATCATCTGAACTGAGCCAGGCAACATAGTCCCCCGTAGCATGGATAACCCCGTGATTCAGTGCAGAAGCTGTTCCCCCGTTGGCTTTGCCAAGGTAATGGATATGGTTCAGATACGGAGCAATCCGGTCTGCATGAACCGTAGATCCGTCATCGACTACGATGATCTCATAAGGCTGCCAGGATTGGGATAAGGCGCTTTGCAGCGCCTGTTCGATATACGGGCAATTATAAAAAGGAATAATAACCGAGACCTTCGGATAATTCATGTTCATGACAAACTTCCTCCCCTGCCGGAACGGTAATAGTCGACAATATCCTGTATGGAATGCTCAAGGCTGATTTCCGGTTTCCAGCCAAGGATAGCGGCATTCTTTTCCGGCCCGTCAGCAGCATCCGGCTCACCGGAGTCTGCCGGCTTCACCGGCTGCACTTCCGCAGTATCCGTCCCCCAGTCCATGAAGACCGGTGCCTTCGCATGAGCCAGCAGCTTCCCGGCAATATCCCCCAGACTCCGCTGAGTTCCCGAATCAATGCGGTAGACAGCTCCGGCCTTGCCCTGGCGCAGAATGTAGTCGTAGGCCCGCACGGCATCACGCACATCCAAAAAGTCCCGCAGCACATGCCTTGAAGAGAGCCTGAACGTCTGCGGCTCTGTAGTCCTTCCTGCCGCAGCTTCTTCACTGCGCACAATATGCTGCGCCAAGAGCGAACAGAAGCCGGTCGAAGGGCCGGGGCCGATCAGGTTGCAGGGCTCAGCCAGCAGCACGGGCTGTTTGAACAGCGTCCCCCAGGCCAGTGACACCAGCTCCTCCAGCGTTTTGCTGAAGCTGTACGGGTGGGGCGGCCCGTCGGCCGTTCCAGGTCTGTATTTGAGCCTGGAGCCGGCCACCAGAATCCGGCCTGCCGGCCGGGCACGCAGCGCTTCAAGCAAATACAGGGTAGCCATTACATTGGTCTCCATGTAGAGCAGCGGATCCCGCCAGGATTCCGGAACGGAATTCTTGCCCGCCAGGTGCAGCACCTCGTCCGGCGCTGCTTCTGCAATCATAGCAGCAACAGCCTTCCGGTCGCTGAGGTCGCATTCCTGCACCCTTACACCCTCCGGGAAGCCTGCGGATAAGGCGGCCGGACGGCGTACCACCGCTGTAACCTCCGCTCCTGCAGCATGGAAATAAGCTACAGCATGCCGTCCGGTAAAGCCGCCGGCTCCAGTAATCAGCAGCCTCCGCCCCTTCATGTGGACATCGCTGACTGGTTCATCCACTCCGCCAGCTCTGAGAGCATTACCGGATAGGAAGGAAGCTCGAAATGAACATCGGTTCTCGTACTAACAAGAGTACGATTCTGAACATGAACAGAATCCGGCATGATCTCGACATCCTGTTTGTGAAATGCATGCTGCATATGAAGCAGCAGCTCGTATTTGCTAAGCGGCTCGGGGTGGGCCAGATGGATCAGGCCGGACACCTCCGAATCCAGCATCTTGTCAACCGCTTTGGCCAGCTCAAGCGTGGTCACTCCATTCCACATGACCCGTTCATAACCGGAGACCAGGCCCTTCTGGGCCAAGAACCATTCCATCAGCCCGATTCCGCCGCTCCGGATTTCCGGACCGATGATAGAGGTGCGGATCGTCAGATGGCCGGGTGCTCTGACTTCACCCAGACTTTTGGTAATGGCATAGACGGAAGTGCCGTCGGGCGTATCCTCTTCCGTATAACCGCCGCGTGTTCCTTCGAACACGCAGTCGGTGCTGATATGAATCAGCCGGGCATGCACGGCGTCCGCAACCCGGCGCAGCCGGTGGGGCAGAAAACCGTTCACATGATATGCACCGATCCGGTCACGCTCGGCAAATTGATTAAGGACCCCGAGTGCATTGATAATGCAATGGGGGGAGACCATTTCGACCAGTTTCTCTACGCCGGCAATATCGTCGGCATCCACATACAGCCCGCCAAGATCGCTTTTATCCCGGGTTGTATGGAAGACGTGATGTTTGCCCTGGCGGCGAAAATACGCCGCCAGCATATGACCCGCCATACCGTTTCCGCCGAGGATAAGGAGTTTCACTCTAGGAACCCTCCCCGGATCAGGATGCTCTTGATCTCCTCCTGATCCATCAGATTATTCTCCGAGCTGAAGCTGTTGAAGGACACATGCGGATAATTCCGGTAATGCTCTTTCAGCTCCGGCATATCCAGCGTCGGGAGAATGACCAGGTACTGCTCATCGTAGACAACAGTAGTCAGACTCTCGAAATCGCTCATCAGAATTTCATGAATTTTCTCCCCGGGACGGATGCCGGCTTCAATAATGCTGACATCGCTTTTTCCGGAGGCTTCGATCAGCACCTCGGCCAGATCGACGATCCGGCAGGTCGGCATCGTCATGACGAAGATTTCCCCGCCGATGCTGACCTCGGAAGCTTTGAACAGCAGGGTAATCGCATCACGGAGCGTGAAGAAGAAGCGGGTCATTTTCATATCGGTAATGCGCACCTGTCCCTTATCCTTGATCTGCTTCATGAACAGATGCACCACACTGCCGTTGGTGCCCAGCACATTGCCGCCGCGTACGGTTACGAACCGGGTGCCTGAGCCGAGCAGATTGGCATACACGAACAGCTTTTCGCCGATGGCTTTGGTCATGCCGTAGAAGTTAGACGGATTCGCAGCTTTATCGGTGGAGATGTAGATCGCTTTCTCTACGTTGTTGGCAATGGCTGCTTCAATGACATTCTGGGTGCCGACCACATTCGTTTTGAGGGCTTCATACGGCTGATCTTCGCACACCGGAACATGCTTCAGTGCAGCCAGATGGAACACATAGTCCACACCGCGGCACGCAGCCACCAGCGCATCCTTGTCTCGGATATCTCCGATAATGAAGCTTAGCCGGTTATCTTCGTATTCCCTGCTCATCGCTACCTGGGCAGACTCGCTGCGGGAGAAGATAATGATCTCTTTAGGATTTTGCGGCAGAAGCTGCCGGATAAGTTCATGCCCCCAGGAACCCGTTCCGCCGGTGACCATAATCCGTTTATTATTAAACATGCAGGTTCCCTCCAAGCAAAAATTTAACTACTTTAGCCGAGACATCCGGTGTCAAATATCCTTCCGGTGCCTCCCATTCTGGACTCAGTGACGTCATCAGCCGGGTACAGCGCAGAATGCTGTTCTGCTCCACACCTGACACTACATTACTTCCGCAATCCACCGTCTCCGGACGTTCAGTCGTCCTGCGGATCGTTACGGTTGGCACGCCCATCAGGCAGCATTCCTCCTGGACAGTTCCGCTGTCGGTAATCGCACAGAGGGCATACTGTTCCAGATGGACAAAATCAAAAAATCCGAAAGGCTCATGGAATTCCACCAGCGGGTTCATGGTCAGCGGGAATTGCTCCGTCAGCTTGGAGCGGGTGCGGGGATGGATACTGCAGATCAGGCGGATTCCAAAATGCTCAGCCACCAGATTGAGGCCTGACATGATCTGCAGCAGTGCCTCAGGATCATCCACATTCTCCGCCCGGTGTGCGGTCACGAGAAAATACTGGCCTGCCGTCAGATTCAGGCGGGATAGAATATCACTGCTGTTTATTTGCGCCTGATAATGCGTAATGACTTCATGGATCGGGTTGCCGGTGAGCACGATACGCTGGCTGGGAAAGCCTTCACTGACCAGATGCCGCTTGCTCTGCTGCGTATATGGCATATTAATGGTGGAAACGGCATCTATGACACGGCGGTTTTTCTCTTCCGGCACTTTTAAATCGTAGCAGCGGTTGCCCGCCTCCATATGCACTACCGGAATGCCCATCCGCTCTGCGAGAATGGCACACAGCGCACTGTTCGTATCCCCGAGGAGCAGAATGCGGTCCGGCTGCTCCTGCAGCAGGATGCCCTCCAGGCTTCCGAACATGGCGGCCAGCTGCCCGCCCAGTCCCGCCTGCTTATCCTGCAGCACATAATCCGGTGCCCGCAGCCCCAGCTCCGCGAAGAAAATCCCGCTGAGACTGGCCGTGAAGTTCTGGCCCGTATGCACCAGCACATGCCGCTCCGCATGCTCGTCGAGCAGCGGAATGATTACGCTGAGGCGGATGATCTCGGGCCGTGTGCCCAAAATCGTCATGATCTTCATGGGTTCACTCCCCTTTGTGGTTAACCCGCCTTATGAATAGGGCAGGGTGGATTGATGTCTGTTGCAGCTTCAGCAGCCTGGCTGGCGGCCGCGCCTTACCTGCGGCGCGGCTACCGGCGGCTCTTCGCGCGCCGCCCGGTCCGTCTGCCGCGGTGCTTCCGCCCGTGGCTGCTCTTGCGGCGCGCCTTGCCTACGGCGCGCCGCCCCGTCCCCCGGCGCTTGCTGCGGCGCGCCCGGGCCTTGGCGCGGCTCAGCTTGCCGCGCCGGAGCTTCGCGCGCCGCAGCCGTGCAGCGCGGCGTGCCTTACCGCGCGGCGGCTGCGCAGCCGCCGCCGGTTCGACGCCCCCCGGTGCCGGCGGCACGGGCGGGGCGGGTTCGGCGCCGCCGGACTCAGGCGGCGCGGGGTAGTAGCGGAGCTGCCAGCGCTCCGCAAGCCCCTGCAGGCGCGTGCGGTAAGCCGCCGGTCCGTAGACGGCGTCGATGCGCTCGCGCGCCTGGCTGCCGATGGCGGCGGCCAGATGCGGCTCCGCCAGCAGGCTGTTCACGCGCTCGGCCAGTGCGCCGATGTCCGCCGCCGGGGCGAGCAGCCCGCCGCAGCCGGCGGCGTGCAGCACTTCATACAGTCCGCCGGAGTCATAGGCGACAACCGGCTTGCCGAAGGCCATTCCTTCCAGCGCCGTCATGCCGAAGCCTTCGCGGATCAGGCTGGGAACAACCAGCAGATCCATCGCACAATAGGCGGAAGGAAGGGATTCTTCATACCCGTAGAATTTAAACCGGGAGGTCAGCCCCTCGAGCTTTACCTTGCGGACGCAGCGTTCATAATAGCTTTTGTCTCCCGGAGTGCCGATGACGAGAAACTTAGCGTCCGGATGCTGCGCGCTCACCAGGACCGCCATTTTGACGAAATGCTCAAGTCCTTTTTCTTTATTAATGAAAGAAGAAATATAGCCGATGAGCGGTTCTCCGGGCGCTACCCGCAGTTCCCGCCGCCGTTCGCTTCGGAGCGTACTCCAGGCTTCCACCATCATTTCTTGGTCATTCCAGGACGGCGGAATCTGTGTCACCTTGCCCTCACGGATATCCTCGGGAAAACAAGCCGCTGCCGTATGGGAAATGGCCAGTATCTCATCGCTGTTCCTGTGGATCAGCTCCACGCTGATTCCGGTGTAATCGTTGTCGGTGATCGTCTCGGAGATCTTCCATACGACTGGAATGCCCAGTGACTTCGCCGCCATCGCCGGCAAAGCATGCACACAGGTGCTTGAAATAATGAATGCCGGCCGGAGCGCGGCAAGCCAGTCTGTCAGCTCGTGGTATTCCCGGCTCTCCTGAAGCTTGCGGATATCCGCCTCAAGTCCCGCATAAGGGGTATACATTCCGTAGACCAGAGGAATCGGGATCACCTGTACACTCAGCCCGGAGCTGCGCGCCTTACGGGTAAGCTTCCCATCCTGGGGGGCTACGAGAATACAGTTGAAATAGGAAGACAGCTCCCGGGCGAAGAACAGCAGCAGCTTCTCTGCACCCGTTATACTGCGTGTATTGGAAACGTGGGAAAAGAGGACAATTGTAGCTTTGTCGGCCATGGTGTTTCGGCGCTCCCTGGCAAAGGGCCTCGAGCGACCATTCACCTCCTTCAAAGTTTTACGAAGCTCAGGCTACGAAGCACTTCTCCGCAGTAAAACTCGCTTCGGAAGCATTCCCTTTGTTTTATGAAGCATCAGCTACAGGATAATTCTTCGCAGTAAAACCCGCTTCGGAAGCATTCCCTTTGTTTTACTTGACTCTTGTTTCAGTTGAAGCTGGCCCTGACTGCGTCTGGCAAGGGGGCGAACGCCAAGGTCCAGTACACAGTATATTGAGGGGGAACAGATGCCGGCACGACACCTGTCCCCTGGTAAGCGCACATTTTCACGTTTTGCCTCCGCTGCCGGTTAGCCGTAGATTATGGTTAACAGCTGGTTCAGGCGTTTAGTGTAGGTATGATCCTTCAACGTCCGTTCAAAGGCGCGCAGCGCCATATCCCGCCGCTGCTCCTCATGGGTCAGGTAATAACGGATTTTATCCATCATCTCCTGCGGGCTTGAGAAGGTATCAATTTCTTCACCGACCTTGTAGAAGGTGCCCATATCATCTCTGGCATCGCTCAGCTGCAGCGTACCGCTGGCTGCGATTTCGAAGGTGCGGGGATTGGGTGAGGCAGCCGGAATATACAGCTTATTGTTATTGTCCATTTCATCCACATGGGCACGGTGAAGATTAATAACAATCTTGGAGCCGCTATAGGTGACCGCAGTCTCCTGGGGAGTCATCCACTTGCCGATTTCAATACGCTCCCCGTATAGCGGAGCCTCAGGCAGACGGTCCCACCAAATGCCGTTAATGACCGTGTTGTAGCTCATCAGCTCCGGCATAATGTCACGGAAGAAATTGATCCGGTTCCAGTAGGCAGAGCCGATGAAGCTGACATCCCGTTGTACCGGTGAACGCCCTGTCGTCGGGCGATAATGCTCCCGGTGGGCGGCAAAAGGCAGGTAATGTACCTCAGTGCAGCCAAGGCCGCGGTAAATTTCCACGCAATTGCGCTCCAGTGTGAACACATAGTCATAATGGGCTACGATATTAACCGTGAAATCTGTATAATACGGATCATCCGT
The DNA here is from genome assembly GCF_017086365.1 of Paenibacillus tianjinensis. Taxonomy (NCBI): domain Bacteria; kingdom Bacillati; phylum Bacillota; class Bacilli; order Caryophanales; family Paenibacillaceae; genus Paenibacillus; species Paenibacillus tianjinensis. Next base: position 5,152,683 of record NZ_CP070969.1, read on the forward strand.
CAGCCAGATCGCGGTCTTAATGCCCCTGCCCCGCAGCTGGGCAACCTGATCAAGCGGCAATTCAAGGCCGTCCAGCACCAGTACCAGATCCGGCCGCTGCGCGTCTGCGAGCCCCACCAGATTCTGGCGGACATCGGTAATTGTGACTTGAGTCGTCAGTTTTTGCAGCGCATAAAGAACGGCTTCATCCAGCGGAGAATAAGGATAGCCTTTGCCCGAAGCTACATACATCACATGAAGGTTCCGCACCGGAATCGGCTCCTCCGGACGGCCGTCCAGAATGGCGAGCCTTCCCCGTAAATATCCCTCATCGTAGCCTATCTTGAAGCCGGTCAGGCGTCCGCGCAGCTTTTCTTCTTCCGCCGGTGTCCGCGGCAGCGGAGGTGCGGGCATTATAAATTCATTGTTCATGAGTAATCGCTCCTTCATCCCATTCTGATTTCACAGTTGTGAAGTAATCACATTCAACAATTGAGGCAGCCTTGCGGTGAATGTATGATGACGCAGTGTTGTCTGCAGCCCCCGGAGGGCAAACTTCCGGCGCTCTTTCTCATGCTTCAGGTAATAGTCGATTTTGCGTTTCAGCTCTTCGGTGGAGGCGAAGGTCTCTAAGTCATGGCCCGGGCGGTAATAGCTTCCTAAATCCTCACGGATATCTGTCAGCTGCATGGTTCCGCAGGCACTGATTTCATAGGTTCGGGGATTAATAGAGCGTGACGGCAGCTGAAAGGTGTTGCGGTTATCCTGCCCGCCTTCCCACGGCCGGTGGATATTAATGACCAGCTTAGCACCGCTGTAATAATTTGCCGTTTCCTCCGGCGGGATAAAGCCGCTTTTAATGAAAGGAGACAGCTCTTCGAACTGGCTCAGCCGCTCCCAGAAGCCGCCGGCGATCAGCACTTTCTTGCCCTTAAGATAGGGCGCCAGCTCGTCGAACAGTGCAGTACGGTTGCGGAAGGCGTTGCCGATGAACACAATATCAAACTTATGCTGCGGTCCTGTCCTGCGCGGATAGAACATTTGGGGATTCACGCAGAGTGGAAGGTAATGAACGGAGCCCGCCCCGAGCGAGCGGTAAAACTCCACACATCCCAGCTCATGCGTAAACACGTGATCATAATGCAGGCAGATGACGGAGGTATCTTCGGTAAAATAAGGGTCATCTGCAAACCAGATTGCTGTAGGAATCCCGAGCTTTTTGATTTCATCAATTTGTTCCAGGTGGTTCTCCGGAAACACATGCAGCCCGTTCATGACGAGGACTGCTCCCGGCATTTCCCGCGCCGCAACCTCCAGCATCGTCTCAGGTGTGCTGAGCACCAGCTCACTTACCAGCAGCCTGAGTGCTTCTGTGATCCCTGTGTCTATCGCCTCAAAGCCTTGGGGCACATACATCAGCTTGAACGGCCGGCATGCTGCCACCTCTGGAGAATTCAGGCGTTTCACAGCTTCACATAAGCCGAGACGGTATCCTTCCTGATAGCCGTCCCGATAATCCCGCGGACGCGTTCTTCTCTTTTTTGCTTTCACGGCTTTCACCCTGCCCCGTCATATTCTCAAGACAGTAGTACTATATGCGGAGTCAGCATCCGCCTCATGGACATCTGCCACGACTGAACATAAATTGGCAGATGCCCCCTGTCGATCACCCGGGTTGCCCGAACCTTTGCCGATCCCTTCCACTGGGATACACTTGTACCCTGTCACAATGCCCCTCTGAAAAGTTGTAAAAATACCTTTGTTCCTGCCCTTTCCGCCCGCCAGCTCGAAATCAAAGGGAAAAATACCTTTGTTTCCGCCTTTTCCACCAGCCAGCGGGAAATCAAAGGGAAAATGCTGTTAGTCTTAAAAGTGGACACCCGTTAAAAGCCCAGAGATAATGAGATTAACGAGGAGGTGTCCACATGAGTGGAACACGAAAAAGCTATAACGACGAGTTTAAAAAGCAGACGGTAAAGTATATCCAAGAGCAGACCAAGACGGTGGCGGAACTGGCCCAGGAGCTCGATATCCCTGCAAAAACCCTACATCAATGGCTAGGAAAATACCGGCAGTTTCAGAGTGAGCCTGTGTCCAGTCCGGAAAAGGTTAAAGAGCTCGAGCGCCAGCTGAAAGAACGAGATCGGCAACTGGCCGACTTGGCCGAGGAAATGGAAATTTTAAAAAAAGCAGTGCACATCTTCAGCAATCCAAAGAACTGAGATTTCAGTTTATCGAAGATCACCGCTCCCGGTATTCTGTGGAGAAGATGTGCAGCACCCTCGAGGTATCAAGGAGCGGGTATTACAAGTGGAGAACCGCAAAGCCAAGTCTACAAGCAGCCCGGAAAGCGCTGCTGTGCCAGCGGATTACCTATTATTTTCACGATACAAAGGGCCGCTATGGCAGTCCCAAAATCACGATTCTCCTGCAGCGTGAAGGCCATGTAGTCAGCGAGCGCACCGTAGGGAAGTACATGAGAGAGCTGGGTTTCCGGTCCTGTGTAGCAAAGAAATTCCGCGTGAATACGACCGACTCCAACCACGATTTGCCTGTTGCACCTAATTTACTGAACCAGCAATTTTTCACCGAAAAACCGAATCAGACTTGGGTCGCAGACATCACCTATATCCCCTGCCGGGAAGGGCGGATGTATCTCGCCAGCGTGCTTGACCTCTGCACCCGGGAAATCGTAGGTTGGAGGCTGGGCGACCGTATGACCACCGATCTTGTTTTAGGTGCCCTGGACGATGCTTACAAGGCTAAACGCCCCAAGAAAGACCTCATCCACCATTCGGACCGCGGATCACAATATGCCTCTGCCGACTACCGAAAACAGTTGAAGAAATACCGCATGAAGGCAAGTATGAGCCGCAAAGGCAACTGTTACGACAATGCCTGTATTGAATCTTTTCATAGCCTGTTGAAAAAAGAGTTTGTGTACTGTACTCGATTTAAAACAAAGAAACAGGCCTATGAAGAAATCTACCAGTACATTGAATTTTTCTATAACCGCAAACGAATCCACGGCGCTCTGGGCTACATATCTCCGGTCCAGTTCGCCGCGAAATTCAAGCGAAAAGCAGCTTAATTTTGTCTTTTGGTGTCCACTTTCTTGACGGAGGTCCAAAAATACCTTTGTTTCCACCCTTCCCGCCCACCAGCGGGAAATCAAAGGGAAAAATACCTTTATTTCTACCACTCCCGCCCGCCAGCGGGAATTCAAAGGGAAAAATACCTTTGTTTCCACCCTTCCCGCCCGCCAGCGAGAAATCAAAGGGAAAAATACCTTTATTTCTACCCCTCCCGCCCGCCAGCGAGAAATCAAAGGGAAAAATACCTTTGTTTCCACCTTTTCCACCTTTTCCACCCTTCTTGCCGTGACCATCCCGCCACCAAACACACAAAAAAGACATCCGGGCGGGATAACCGTCCAGATGTCTAAGATATACAGCTCTCTATTCTATTATTTCCTAATAAGGCACATCGTCTTTGTCCGTGAGGCAGTCGGTATATTCATTCAACAGTGCATCCAGCTTCACGGATTGGCGGAGTACTCTTATATCCTGCATTCCAAATTCCAGGGCTAGTCTGTTCAGCTCCTGCCTTGCCTGCTCAATTCTGTCCCTATGATCATCATTCCCCATAGCGGCCTCCTAACTCAGATGAGGCTGTACAGCCATTTGTTAAACTTTTACTAAAGTTCCAAACACATTGTATTCGAAAATGAACCGTGGGTCAATTCCTAGATATTCCAAAGATGCGTCTTCCCATACTTACGGCCATGTGCACAAGCCCGCCGAACATGATCACGGCCATCAGATCAAAACTCACATTGAACAGAAACAGATGCTTGCCGATATCCGCCCTGCCGTCGCCAAGGACCGGGACCAGGAATGAGAACAGTCCGATCAGCCCGATCAGCAGCAGCAGTTCTCCCGCGATCCGCCCCGCCAGCTCTTTTGTACGGAAATAATGGAACAGCACTCCCGCGTAATACACCAGGTAGAATAGAATGAGGAAGCCGAGGGTGTGAGGAATATGCTTGTCTTTAAACTGGCTCCAGACACTGTAGGTATGGCTCAGCGCTCCAGCCGGTTTCCCCTCCGCCTTCTCATAGTTTCCCAGATACTGCGGGCGGATGTCCATACTGTTCTTGGCTGCATATTTCATATGCTCTATCAGCCGTCCGGGATGCTTAATATAGAAGAAGAGCACATCCTTGTGGGAGACCCGGTCATAGAAATCCGGCGTAAGCGACGGATCATCCTGTTTGATGGCGGTGTCCTTCTGGAAATAATTCGTTCCCGCCAGCACCTCAAGGTGTTCCGGCAGTCCCAGATCGCGCAGATCTCCGCGTACATCCGGTGATTCATTCAGAATCCCGAAAAACACAGTCTGATACAGATTGATATGCTTGAGTTCCTTGGGGGCTGCCATATACAGCACTACCGAGACCAGAGCCACTGCCACCGCGAACCGGCGGGCCAGCCTCCGGAAGTTCCCCTCCCCGGGAAGTGCTCCAAGCCGCAAAAAAATCAACGAGAAGACAAGCCCGACCGGAGCATTCTGGATTTTGGAGCAGATCAGGAACAGTACAGCTATAAAGAACAGCGTGAGCCCTTTCCGGGTGGGCCTTTCCTGTACCGTCAGCCTCAGACCAAGCGCAAACGTAAGCAGCATCGATACCATGGACACCGGTTCGCCGAAGAGCGAATTGAAATAAGCCAAATATCCGATATCATAAAAGACAAATAACATCCCGGCCCCCAGCAGCAATCCTGTCACCACAGAGTACTTAGCTCCGAGCTTCACAATCAGCCAGGTCGCGGCAAGCAGCAGCAGCGCATACACCGCTCCCAGCAGGCGGATATCAAAATAACTGCCATGAAATACTCCGGAGAGGAGTCTCGGGACCAGTACCAGCAGAATCTGTGAGGAAGGATAGAAGCCTTGAAACAGATTTTCATAGGAAAACCTTGCATGGCTGAAGCTGAAAAAACGGTCAGCATAACTCTCTGCAGCATTATAGTAATTCAGCCCGACGGTATCCATCATCCGCTTGAAATCCCCGTTGTCAGCTACCCCGATAAAAGGCTGCAGGAACAACAGGTAGAGAATTAGGCCGCAGCCGGCAAAAGCTACCAGATACTCGGGTTTCAATATTCTTTTTTTCATAGCTCCTCCTAGCGCTGCGGCAGCAGCTTCACGTATTCATCAGACAGGCCCATCAGCTGCAGAATATAGTTGTAGTCGCCCTCATATGGGCTGAAATCTGCCACCGGCTGGAGCGTATCCAGTGAAACGGCAGTACCGTCAGCGAATCCTTTGCCCGGAACGAACATAATCTCATCATTAAAAAAGGATCCTGTAGGCAGATAATAACGCATGCCCACGACATTGCGGCCGATATTCAGCAGATCATGCCCGAATGCTGTAAACCCTTCGTCCTTGAGCGAGACCCCCAGCAGATTAGCCACAGTCGGAAGAATGTCCAGCTGGCCCCCGGTGCGTTCCACCGTCTGCCCCTGGGTCATGCCCGGTACATGCACGATCAGCGGGATATTGAAGCGGCTGATCCGGGAATCATACGGCGTACCGAGTGCTTCCTCCACCTGCTCCGGCGGCACATCCTGCGGCTGTAACCCGAAATGGTCGCCGTACAACACAAGCACCGTATTATCCCATAGTCCCTGCTGCTTAAGCCCGTCAATCAGAGTGCCGATAGCATAGTCCGTATAGTTAATCGCCGTCAGATAATCTCCAAGCATCGTACCCTTCAGATTATCCGGCAATGTAATTCTTTTGTAGTCATCCGGAATCTTGAACGGGTGATGGCTGGAGGCCGTCACCAGCTGGGCATAGAATGGCGTACCTTTTTGCTTCAGCTCTGCGAGCTTCTCTACAGCGGTGATATATAGCTGCTCGTCCGAGGCGCCGAAGGCGTTGAAATGATCATTTTTGAAGGAACCTTTATCATAATAGCCGTTAAAACCCAGGGCGGGATACAGCTCATTGCGGTTCCAGAAGCCAACCTTATTCACATGAAACGTGTAGGCCTCATAGCCTTTATCCCGCAACAGCCGCGGCAGGCTCGGCAGCTCCCGGTCTCCAAAGCCGGTGGACATCGCCAGCGTGCCGATCGGATAGATCGACGTATTGCTCATAAATTCGGCATCGGAAGTATTACCCGGGCCAATCTGCTGGTAAACATGGGGAAAATAAAAGCCTTCTCCGGCCAGGCTATTCAGCACCGGTGTCAGCTCCTGCCCGTCAAGCGATTGATGCAGCGGAAAGTTCTGAAAGGCCTCCATTTGAATCACGATTACATTCTTGCCCTTTTGCGAACCGAAATACTCCGGCAATGTACCGGCAGGCTTATTACTGTACGGGTAGCCAGCCTCCAGCTGCTCTACCTTGGCAATTGTCTCCTTAATATCGCCCGTGCCGATTAAGCCGTTATCCTCCTGTGCCTTAATCGCTGCAACCACCTCATAATTCAGGAACCCGGCGCTCTCTGCCTGTACCAGCTCATTCGTAATGCTGCGAGCCGCGTGAACGGAGTAGGCTGACAGCGAGCCGCCGCCGAGAATCGCCACCAGAATGACAACCAGCTGGGCTCTTGTCGCCCGGCCGGCGGTGTAGCTGCGGACCGGGTGGGCCGGGCCCCGCTGCCATCTGCGGATCAGTGCATACAGCATCATCACCACAAGATCGGCGAAGAACAGGTAATCAATAGATTGAATCGTCGATTCCACACTCTCTTTGACCTGAAAGACCTGATTCAATTCATAGAAGGCCAGATAGGTCGGAACCGAGCCGAAATGATTGAAATACACACTGGCTGAGAACAGCAGCAGCGATAGAATGGTGTTGAAGATCCAATAGGCAGCCGTCTTCATACGCCGCGGAAGAATAATGCTCAGAACGCCCATAATCAGCAACACCGGCGCCAGATCGGCAGCAATCCACTCCCAGGCGATCCGGTCAAAAAATAGTCCTCTCAACAGCAGCAGCTTCAGCCAGATGAGTCCGGCTACAATATAGAACTGCACCGGCAGCAGCTTGGCTTTATTCTCGTTCATCTTATCCCCTCTTACTTCTATTCCGTATTTTTCTGTAAAATAACTTCCACTTTTCTGTAAAATATCAGATTTCTCTAGTATAGCAATACTTGTTTTGTTAATCAAAAAGAGACGCCGCCCGGTATGGGTGTACGTCTCTATCCTGCCTGCTTCATTGCTTCATTAATATAGCAGCGTATTACTCTCCCGCTTCACTCTGAAGCTGTACATTACACCGTCCAGATTATAGGAGGCCTCAATGGCTGGTGCCCCCCAGCTGCTCTCAAAGGTAATGACACCCGGCCTTGGCCCGTTCTTGTCCAGCATATAATCCTCCAGCCGGATACCATACAGCTTATCGGCAATGGCAGCGGCTGCGCTCTGCAGCTCGGCGTTATCCATCTCCAGCAGCTGCTGATCAAATTCGGCTTGTCTCTTAGGATCAACTGACGGAATCACATTCAGCGAATAATCGGACACGTCCAGGACGGCATGTGTAGCATAATCCAAAGTAACAGATCTGGGAGAACCTGCAGCCGGGCCATAAATCAGAGTGATTTCATCGCCTGCGCCTTCTATGGTGGAACGGAGGATTTTAGTCAAAGCCTCTTCCCCTCCGCTTCTGAGCAGCCTGATCGCCTGTACTCCGGCTTGCTTCAATTCCTGGCTGACCTCGTTCTGGTCCACAGCGAAGTTCGCCCGTATATAAACTCCGTTCGTAAAGTTAATGTCCGCATCTTCCGCATGTACAACATTCTGAATCTCAACAGTCTTATCTGCCGTACGCCCATATACGGCGTAACGCGTTAAGCCTGTAGCCTGAAAGTCCCGCGTATAGCCAAGTTCCCGCAATTTTTGCCGGGCCTCATCGATCAGCTTGCTGCCGATTTCTTCCGGCCCATACGAAGCGCTCATGCTGAACAGAGTGACTTCCCCCGTCTCCATACTGATCTGGAAGAATGCGAAGGATTCCGACTGTTCATTTTCTCTGTAAACGAGATTTGCCTGGCCCGTATTTTCCTGCCGCAGCAGCTTTTCAAAAGGAAGCGTCTTGCCAAGCTGCTCCCGCATCAGCTGTTCCGCAATCTTTTTTAGCGCTTCATCGGTAAGCACAGGGTCACTCTCCACAGGAAGGGTGATGCCTGCCGAATTGCCTTCTTTTGCAGGTATACTGTTCAAGTACAACGCCCCTGCTCCTGCCAGCACCAGGACAACGGCAGCCGCTGCCAGCAAGCCCCGGAACCTGTATCCGGCTCTGGCTTGGCCCGGCCTGCCCTGCTGTACACGCCGGATCACCTTTTCAGCAGAGGAATCTGTAAATTTCGGCTCCTGGAACGGCCCTTTGCGTGCCTGTTCATACCACTGCGGCTCATGCTCCTCCATCACTTCATCCCCCTTAGTTTGTCCTGGACTTTATGCCGCGCACGGTGCAGCCTTGACTTGACGGTTCCCGGAGGCAGCCCGGTCAGGCCGGCGATTTCATTAACTGACAGCTCTGCCTTCAGGTCCAGTACCAGCACCTCGCGCAGCTTCTCCGGCAGCTTCATGATGATGTCCCAGATATCCCTCGTCTGTTGGTTCCCTAGATATTCCATCTCTGCGGAACGCGAAGTGCCAAGCTGCTCCACCAAGGTGCCATGCTGTCCATGATCTGCCCCTTGCCGCTCCGCGTACACAGGCGAAAGACTCTGAACCCCTCCGCCCCACAGGCCTGTGCGGAAAAAACGTGATTTCCGGTAAGAGAAAACCGTGTTGCGCGCGATCGTAAACAGCCAGGCCTTCAGGTTGGATGTTCCCTTATACGTACCAATCCGGTAAAAACATTTCACGAACACTTCCTGCGTGAGATCATCCGCCTGCCCGGCATTTTTGGTCAGATAGTAGATATAGTTCCAGATATCATTTCCGTACAGACTCATTACCTGCCGCAGCTGATCTTCATCCATGGTTTCAGCATCCTTCAGCTCATCCAGCTCCAGCTTTAGCTTCCACTCCAGCTCCAATTGCACTCACCTCACTTCATACGACCCCGTTATCAGATAAAAGGTTCCCTTTATTTTCTATTTTATGGTTTGGTAAAACTGCCACAGATTGATTGCAGGAAAAGCAACCCTTTTAACAACCTTCACACTTTCGGCTTTAAGTGTATTCCCTGCAGTTAAAACAAAGAAAGCGCCCATATATGTGGCTTTAATGGTATTCTGTACAGTTAGAATTAGGTCAAACCCCACTTTCGCTTCCTTACTGCCGATTTAATTGTACAGAGTACAGCTACATCAGTTTCAGCGCACAAACCGGCCTCTCCAGTTGTATTAAATACATTTAGAGCCAGTTAGAGCCAATATAACAGAAAAAAATGACCTCCGTATCTCCGGAGATCATTTCAAGATTACTAGATATCCTTGGCAGTAAACACACGCAGCGAAATCAGATAGGAGCTGAATAGAACCAGAACATAGCCAATTCCCGCAATAACCGGAAGCAGAATGCTGTCCGTCTTGCCTGTGCTGATCCAGCCCGACAGTCCAGGCATCCATTCTATCAGCTTAGACGCCGCGTTAAAACTTAGCATGATCAGCATGATGAAGATAAAATTGACCACCTGCGTCCCCTTCCGGCCCAGCCAGTAGTGGAGGGGAAGATAGAAGGATGCAAGCAGCGGAAAAGCGGCAAGGCACAGAGCCAGCTCTCTCCAGGCTACAGGGCCGGTTGTCCGCCCAGACAGGTTGACGATCAGGTACAGCAGCAGTGTGCATACGAAGCTGAGCAGGCCGTAAGGCAGGATTGCCAAATATTTGGCCAGCACCAGCTGCTGTCTGGGAACCGGAAGGCTGATCAGAAATTTCTGATTATTATGCTGCACATCGAGTGTGCAGGAATTGATCAGCAGAATCATGGCAGGGAACAGGGCGAACACGGTGTAGCCTTCGAAATTCGTATAGCCCATAACCAGATAATAAGGGATAAGGAGCAGCATAAACTTTTGCACTAGGATGATGTCTTTACGGATCAGATGCAGCGAATTATACACGTATATCACTTCCTTTTACGGAAAAATACATTATTTCCTCTAAGCTCGGCGTCTCGCAAATGGCCGTTTCCTTGAAATAACGCTCCCCCTCTGCCCGGTTCCCGGTCAGCCCCTCGAAGCCGTGCGCGCTCTCCCGGATACCGAGAAACAAGCGGCGGACGTCACGGTCGAGCAGTTCTTTGCCGCCTTTGACCAACAGATATTTTTCCGCCAGCGCCTCCTTCATCTCATGGAACACGATTCGTCCGTCGTTAATGAACACAATATAATCGGCAATCCGGTCCAGATCCGTTGTGTTATGCGTTGAGAAAATAATCGACTTCCGCTCATCCTGAATATGCTCCGTAAGCAAATCCAGCAGCTCTCTGCGGAACACCGGATCAAGTCCAGACGTAGGTTCGTCCATAATAAGCAGATCAGCACCATGCGACAAGGCTACCGCCAGCGAGAACTTTATTTTCATCCCCTTGGACAGATCCTTGATCTTCTTGCCTGGGGGCAGCTTGAACAGCTCCTGGTATTTCCCGTATGTATCCTCATCCCAGCGGCTATAGAAGGGGGCGATCACCTTTTTCATCTGCTTAACCGTAAGCTGCTCATAGTATATATTCTCGTCGGACACGTAGCCGATCCGGTCTTTATTCGCCGGCAGATGCTCCTTGTGGTCCAGCCCGAACAGCTGAATCTCCCCCTGGTCGGGATGAACCATGCCCATGATCATCTTGATCAGCGTCGTTTTGCCTGCCCCGTTCGGGCCGATCAGTCCGGTAATATACCCTTCCTTCACCCCCAGTGAAATATCCTGCAGCTGAAAATGACCGTAGCTCTTATACAGATGATCCAGCCTGATGCAATCACTCATTCCTGTTCCTCCTCGTATAGCAGCTTCAGCATATCTGTAAGCTCAGCATAATTGAGACCCAGCATTCTGCTCTCGTCAATGATCTCCTTCAGCTTCAGCTCCAGCATCCGCAGACGCTGCTCTTTGATAAATTCCTGATCCGCCCCGGACACAAAGGAACCCTTGCCCACGATCGAGTTGATAAGACCTTCCCGCTCCAGTTCCTCGTAAGCCCGCTTCGTCGTGATCACACTGATCTGCAGCTCCTTGGCCAGCTGGCGGATGGATGGCAGGGGCGTTCCCGATACAAGCTCCCCCTGCAGGATCAGCTGGCGGATCTGGGCCACAATCTGGGCATATATTGGCTCTCCGGAAGTACTTGATATCAATATGTTCATCCTGCGGCACCATCATCCTTACGTTAATTGTATTTAGTGTATATATTAAATATATACATTATATGAGGACGTGTCAATTCCAAAAAAATAAGGGCTGCGATAACTCGCACCCTTGATCTCTATTCAATATAAAAACGCTAAAATCCCTATTCCTCCCACCAACAAGGCGATAATAATCAGTCCACCGCCCGCAATCACCACTGATTTTCTCTTTTCCGGGTCATCGGCTGTATTCTTATAGGCACTGATAATTATTAGTGGTAACCCTATTAAACCAAGCATAGCCCAATTTCCAATGTTTTCTCTTTGCTGACTATATAAAGAATATCTTTCAAAAAATTTAACCAAACCAAGCATAATAGACATTGATGCAATTAAACTCATACCCAGAGACAGAAACAGATCATATTTGTGCCGGTTCTTTACGATATGAAAAATAAAAGGGATCGCTATTCCAATAGATACAAATAAATATACCGGCAACGGAAGACTCTCGTAAAAGCTTATTATAGTGAACACTCCCACCCCAAAAATCATATCTTTCCGATTGTGAGGTTATTCCATCTTTATGTCAACACAGAAAAAAAGCCCACACAATAGTTAGTCGTGGGCTTAATTCGTATATTTATATATTCGTATAAACAGTAATGTTTCAGCTAATCTTCGAATGAACCAGCAGGCGTTTGATCGAGCGGTTGGCCTCCTGCAGCACGGTGTCTTTATCCACGGTCTTCAGCAGTCCTTTATCCATCAGGATTTTACCATCGACAATCGTCGTTTCCACATCCGCGCGGGTGGCGGAATAGACGATGCGGGAGATCGGGTCGATATCATAGGAAGGGAAGGTGTGGAAGTTGTAGAGGTTCAAGATGGCCAGGTCGGCTTTTTTGCCGACTTCGATGCTGCCGATCTTGTCTTCCATACCCACTGCCTTGGCACCGCCGATGGTTGCCATACGGAACACGCTGCGCGCATCCATGGTCGTCGGGCCATGATGCGGTTTCTGGATGATCGCCGCCAGCCGCATTTCGTTGAACATATCCAGGTTATTGTTGCACGGTGCGCCGTCAGCTCCCAGACTGAGGTGAACGTGGTCATGCAGCATACCCGGCGTATCCGCAATACCTGAAGCCAGCTTCAGATTGGAGCCCGGACAGTGGCTGACATGCACTCCGCGGTCCCGCAAAATCCGCTTCTCCTCCGCATCCAGCCACACGCAGTGCGCCAGAATCAGGCGTTCATTCGCCAGCCCCAAGTGATCCAGATACACAACGTTGCGCATGCCGGTCATCGCCTGGACGATTTCGATTTCACCCTGGTTCTCGGAGGCGTGGGTGTGTACTTTGACGTTATACCGCGCCGACAGGTCGCGGACCTCCTTCAGCAGCGGCTCGGTGCAGGAGATGACAAAACGCGGCGAGAACGCGTACTGAATACGCCCGTTGTCATAGCCGTTCCATTTCTCCAGCAGATCCACACTCTCCTGGAGGGATGCCGCCGTATCCTCCTGCAGCGCTTCAGGAACATCGCCGCCCTTCTGATCCATCATCACCTTGCCGGAGAGGGCGCGGATGCCGCTTTTGGCTATCGCCTGAAACGCAAAATCCGTATGGTTGACCGTCTCCATATCAACAATCGTCGTCGTGCCGCTGGAGATCAGCTCTCCAATCCCCAGCATGGCGGAATAGTACAGCGAATCCTCATCATGCGCCGCCTCCAGCGGCCAGATCCGTTTACGCAGCCAGTCCATCAGCTCTAAGTCATCCCCTTTGCCGCGGAACAGCGTCTGGCAGAGATGGATGTGCGTCTGTACAAAGCCGGGAATGACTGTACGGTTCGTCGCGTCGATTACCCGTTCATCCCCCTGTGCCGTAAGGCCGCTGCCGATTTCAACAATCAGGCTGTCTTTAATCCGGATATCACCATGAAAGATTTCTTCCTGTTTATTCATCGTAATAATCTCCGCATTTTTGATCAGAATGTTCGCCATAACCCGATTCCCCCTCGTTCAATTCACAGTTTGCTTTATGCAGATAACACAAAAAGGCTACAAAAATATGCCTCAGCATATTTTCGTAGCCAGAAATTTACGGTTCCCGGTAGAGACCCTTAAACCAATTATTAAGGATATACGAAAAAAAGGATTATTCAATTGCCTTGAATAACCTCATGATAAACGAAAGACAAAATCAATGTCAATATAATTAACATTAAATATTTATATTAATGAAAAACAAAGCACTTACTCTAATGAAAACCAATATTAATGTTATATTACACTACATGAAATTTGCTTTATTCATCTTCAAAAAATCCGCCTTCAAATAAGTCCGTTTGAGGATCTGCTACTAATCCTTGCGGTGGGTCAAACTGAAGTTTTATCTTCCCAGCTGCTTTTTTGCCGACCCATTTCAGCGCACTTTTCCCTTTAGGGATTTCCAGTGTAATATTTCCTTCCTTGTCTCCAATCCAAATCGTGCTTAATTGATGATCTTCTGTTGTTTGAATCAATTTAAATTTGCCCCGGTTAATAGAACCTTCTATCTTAATTGTTATTGTTTCATTATTTTGGCTGTTTATTTTCCAAACCGTAAAAACACCTGAGAATCCGCTAAATTTAAAATCCGCCTCCTTACTGCTAATTTCACCCACCTTGTTCTCAAACGTAAAGCTGTCCCCCGATTCCAATAGACGATTCTCATTATTAAAAAGTTTCTCTTGTTTATTCACAAACACACCACATCCCCCAATCCATAAAACTGTGCACATTATAAGAACTAAATTTAGAGTACGCTTCAATAATTAGCCCCCTCGTCTAACTTTTTAACTAGTTTATGACGATATAACTCCATTTTGCATAAATGTCCTAATAATTTGGCTACTTTGTTGTTATGCTCAAAGACATCTGCCACGATGTACAACAATTTTTTTTCGCTTGCCCATTTCTCGACGCAATTATACAGTTGATGGAAATAATATAGGGATTGTGGTGAATTCCGAAAGCTTTCTTCAATGTAATAATGGAGGATATAAGCATGGTCATCTATAAAGAAATGGAAATCCTTTGCACTTCTCCATACCTCGATATAACCATAAACAGAATTTTCATTCTCAAGTATAAATATTCCACAATTCTCATTTTCTAATAACTCAGTATAGTGTTCTATTGATTCATTGACACTGTCAGGTATTTCTCCGGTATAAAACTTATCTTTTTGAAGCTGATCAGCGGATAATTTAATCCACATTAAGGCGATATCTGAAACATCCTTAAACTCAGCTCTTCTAACAATATTTTTAATTGGATCCATAACTTCACCTTCTTCTCAATAGAGTTAATTATACATACTCCATTAACATTCCATTATTAAGTATCTTCTCTGTGAATAATTTATCTTTTTCCGTTTCTACAACTTCTTGTACTTGACCATTGTGAAAGCTATAAATTTTATTCGCATCAGCAATAGTTGTTAACCGATGAGCAATTACGATCACCAAGCATTCCCTTGATATCTCTTCAATAATATCTTTGATGCGGATTTCATTATCTATATCTAAAAACGAAGTTGGTTCATCCAAAATAAAAATTTTCGGTCTCTTTAGTAGCGCTCTAGCAATAGCTAATCGTTGCATTTCTCCACCTGATAAATTCACTCTTTCAGTTATTAAAGTGTCATAAGAATCCGCTAAAGAAATGATTTTTTCATGAAGTCCAAGTTTTTTACAAACATCTGTAATTTCATCCGTTGTAGCTAGTTCGTTGCCACAATGTAGATTTTCTATTATGCTCATATTGAATAAGTTAATATCCTGAGAGACATAACTAATATTTTGGCGAAGAGTCTCCACGCCTATTCCCAACATGTCGGAGTTGTTTAAAAAGATTTCCCCCTGCTCTGGCCTATAGAAACCAAGTATTATTTTTACCAACGTACTTTTACCTGAGCCTGATTGTCCAATAAATGCGATTAAGCCTTTGCTCGGAAATTGCATATTTACACCAGATAGTGCCTTTGTTCCATCGCTATAGGAAAAACTTATATCCTTAATTGTCATTCCATCAAAAACTTCCGGAAAAGCTAAATTTACTAATGTTTCTGCCTCCATATCGAAGTACTCATAAATACGATCAAATACAGGTATCGTTTTGCGCAAACTGGTCTGGCTTCCAACTAATTCATATAAAGGCTGTACCAATAATTGGAAATATAGGCCTAATGCAACCACCTCTCCTAATGTCAATTCACCCCTCATAACACCTATACTTCCCATCCCATATATAATTCCCAATGATAAGACAACGACAACTGTGGACAGGTTGTTTAATAATGTACTTAAATATCCGATACTCTTATTATCCTTAAATGTTTTTTTTATCACTTCATTATATTTGTTAATAGTAGCTTTTTCCGCTGAAAAAGCTTTGATTGTAACAACGGAATCTGCCATTTGGTTCACAGTAGTGCAAATGGCATCCGAGTTTATTTGAGAACGTTGGGAAAGAGCAATAAAGCGTCTGCCTATTTTCCAATTCAAAAAAAGAAAACATACTACCATTAGAAGTATAATTAAAGTTATTACAGGAGATATGTAAAACATACCTCCAATTACTAAAATAATCAGTAATAGATTTTTTATTATTAAAACAAAAAAATTGGTAATAAAATCACTTGCCGCACGCCCATCCGATAGAATTCTAGAAATAATTTCTCCTTTTTTCGCCTGTTCGAAGAAAGAAATAGGTGCATAAATGACTTTTTCAAACATAGTGTTTCTTATCCCTAAGGTAATAGATTCAGAGATATGTAAAAAAATAATGTCTTTAAAATATCCAAAAACAGGTTGCATTACACAAACTAATGTAAATAAAAAAATCCCAAAGTATAATTTATGCATAGATTCAGTAGGTATAACTTCGTCGACCAAGTATTGAGAAACTAAGGGAGAAGAAAAAACAGCCAATGTATATATTAGAGTCAGACAGAATCCCGCTATTTGGGAAAAAACGTATGGCTTAGTTAACCATATAATTCTCTTGAAAAATATTTTCATTATAGTCCTCCCTGAAAACATTATCTCTCTAGCAGCGCCTTCACCTGTTGTCGCCCAAAAATAGCATCGTTTTCAAATGACTCTAAAATTAGCATTCTATCGATAATTGAGTTTACTCCGAAAGAGTCCACTAATTTTTTGACTGCTTTTGCGCTACTAATATAGAATACCTCATCATCGTAATTTAAATTGTATACATCAGTTTTAACATGATTGAATGCATCTAAAGCAAAGTTATTGATCTGGCCAGATAGATACACTGCCAACCCTTCATCTAACCATAAAGGACAACTAGACCTCAACTTACTATGAAGAACTATATGAGAGAATTCATGAATAATTAGTTCTTCTAAAGTACCAATGTTTTTATGTTTCCATCTTTCGTAGTTAACAATAAGTATATCTTTACCATAAATAGTACCTATAACCCATGATGGTATGGGAACTCCAACATATCGCTGGAGCTCCTCTACAGAATCAAACCATTTTATCCAAACCTTACTCCTAAATCCGAATAAGAAACGAATGTATAATATACTCTCGTTTAAAACATCAAAGTTCTGTAATTGATTTATGAAGATTAAATTATCCGTTAAAATGTTTAAATTATTTCGCCACAACATATTCGGACACACTATGTAAATCATTCCTTCTTTGGAGGTACGTTAATTTTAAAACATCGTCAAGATTGTATCTCCATTTTTCACAATCTGGTTCATTACCTAGCATTTCTCCGTTATACGGACACCCTCCCATACAAATCGGTAAAACGTCACAATTGGTACATTTATCAAAGTTGAACGGTGACCACAGTAAATAATCAGCATTTCTCATAAACATTTTCTCATTTGTTGGCTCATGAATTGTGTTCACATTCCCCACTGCGCGCTCCTTATTCCCCACATCGTTCCAACATTTATACATAAATCCATTAGGATCAAGAACATACGAATCAACTGCATCAGCACAACAATAATTAGCCTTAACACCTGGATAGTATGGATAGTTCCCCACATTAAATCCTTTTGCAAATAATATCGCCTGCTGAACAACATTCTCTTTGGCATATTCTTCTGTATTTAGACAGGATTCTGCAATCGACATACAAGCTTCTGTATAGGCAGTTACTTGTCCTAAATTAATAGATAACCCCTGCAAATTATGAGCGACTAAAATATCAAGTAGCTCTTCTACATTAGCGACATTAGTTTTATCGACATTAATTCTAATAGAAACATTTATATCGTTTTCTAATAATTTTTTTATATTATTAAGAATGACAAAAAAGGTGTCTTTGTCACTTCCTTTAAGTCTTCTTCTAGAATTATGGATCTCTGGCGGGCCATCCATTGTAATTTGGGCTCCGTCTATTTTATATTTTTTGAAGTGCTCGATAACCTCATCATTGATAAGATATCCATTGGTAACAATATAAGAATTGTATGATACACTGTATTTCTCACAAATTGAAATAATGCGTTCCGATAAAGAGTAAATCACTTTCTTAGCTGTCAAAGGTTCGCCACCGTACCAGGTAATATGAATATCATTTCCTTTTTTCGCAGCATCATTCACGAGATTTATAACCGCATCCATAGTTGATTGATCCATTACCCCTTGTTTCGGATCTTCATAACAGTAGGGGCAAGCAAAGTTACAGCTTAGTGTTGGAGCAATTGTTAAACCTAAAGGGGTCTGTCAATAATTTTGTGTAAACTCTTTTAAGCACAGATTCCCCCGAGGGGGAAGTCGCGAATCTAACGCAAGTGTTGACCGACCCGGTCTGGGAAAAATACCGAAAGCTGGAGCAGCATTTGGCCCCAGTTTTGGACACGTCCAGTCCATTTTCGAGTGACATCGACGGTGGCCAGATAGAGCATTTTTAGCAGAGCTTCATCGGTAGGAAAGATGCTCTTTCCTTTGGTTACTTTACGAAGCTGACGGTGGTAACTCTCAATCATATTGGTGGTGTAAATCAGTTTACGTATCTCAGGCGGGTACTTGAAAAAAGTAGCAAGTTCGTCCCAATTCGTCCGCCACGAACGGATAATGAGGGGATATTTCGCCCCCCAGACTTCCTCAAAACGGTCGAGTTCAAGCAAGGCACCTTCCTCGGTAGCTGCCTTGTATATAGGCTTTAAGTCGGCGGTCACCTTCTTAATATCCTTGTAAGACACGTACCGTGTAGAGCTGCGGATTTGGTGAATAATACACTTCTGGATTTCAGTTTGGGGATAGCAGGCCGCAATCGCTTGAGAGAACCCGGACAGGTTATCCACACAGATAATGAGAATGTCCCCCACTCCACGATTCTTGAGTTCATTCAGCACGCTGAGCCAGAACTTGGAGGACTCGTTCTCACCAATCCACATGCCCAGCACGTCTTTGTTTCCGTCCAGATCAATGCCAATGACCATGTAGGCAGCCTTGTTGATAATGGCCCCGTCTTGCTTGACTTTGAAGTGGATCGCATCCAGATAGACAACAGCGTAAACGCCTTGCAGAGGCCGATTCTGCCATTCTTTAATGAGAGGAACAATCTTATTTGTGACATTGGAAATGAGCGTAGGCGACACCTCAATGCCATACATCTGCCCCAGGTGATCCTGAATTTCTCGGGTACTAATCCCTTTGGCGTACAGAGCGATGATTTGCTCTTCGATGCCGGTTACGTTCGACTGATGCTTCTTGACGACAAGTGGCTCAAACTCACCCAGACGGTCACGAGGGATAGCGATTTCCTGTTCCCCGTACTCACTGACAACCGTTTTACGGCTCTTTCCGTTACGGCTGTTTGGCGTGAGCTTCGCCTTCACTTCATGCTTTCCGTAGCCTAAATGAGTGTCCATTTCGGCTTCCAGCATCTCCTGAATCGTCTCCGCAAATAGCTCTTTTAGAGCATTCTGCGCATCCTGTGCGCTTACCAAGTTGTTTTCCTTAATAAATTCCCGTAACTGTTGTTTTGTCCAAAGTCCCATGTGTTCTCCCCAACCTTTCTCTTACTTCCATTTTAATGGGTTTGAGAGTTTACACAATATATTTTACAGACTCACCTAAAGAACCACCGTTATATTTACCATTAAAGTGTCTGAATTTGATTGACTTTAATTCGTCAAAATCATCATTAATGATGTAATTGCCTTCAAGCATCATATCTACCAATTCTTTTTTTTCCCCTGTAAGATTTTCATAATCAATTTCAGAAATATGGTTAAGAATATCAAAAAAGCTATCATCAACAGCTGCCAAACCGCATGTCATAGCATTAAAAGCAATTTTAGTTTCATCTTGCATTGTCAAAATTCTATTATACTTCGATACTTTCATACTTAAGTCTCTCCTCTATTGTCTGTCTTTTCATAATTAAATGTCATTATGATGTGACAGAGTTACTGAGTCGCATCATAATGACTTCGTATTATTTATAAGGTGATTAGATATACTATTTGCTAATACATAATGTGGTGCATCCTACTTGGTCATCACATCTATTGTTGCATTGCTTTGCACAGCCATAACAATAAGCACCAACATTTATCTTACTTGGAGTGATTAAATATTTCATATCTCATTCCACCTTTTCATTATTTACTAATGCATAATGTGCTACATCCTACTTGATCATTACATTTGTTGTTACATTGTTTAGAACAGGCAAAGCAATAAGTCAGTTCATAACCAACTTTTGGATCTATGATATATTTCATAGTACCTCCCACATTATAAATACCTATTTATACCTTTTTATCCAAACATTGTTTTATGCAATCGTTTTGGCATTGGTTTTTGCATCCTAAGCAATATCCCTCTACCCATCTCTGACCAGGCTTTACCACAAACTTCATAGTGTTTACCTCCTTAATTGAAATGATTATGTTACTGCTCCACACATGTTTGGACAATTACCTTGACATGGATAATTCGTTCTACATTCGTTGCAGTTAGGTGTACATTTGTTACAATTTGTACAGTAACAGTAAGAAGTGAAATTTTTCACTAAAGGCTTCACTATATAATCCACTCTGCACATCCTCCTAGACGAATACCGTATATCCAAGGCAATTATTCTTGTAGCTGCCACACTTACTGCTACACTGATCACAATGATCACATTGTGAACAAAGACAGTATCCCAGAGTATCTTTTTTTGTGGGTTTGACTACATACCTCAAAACCGATCACCTCCTTTCTGAATAAATCCATTCTCTTTAACTAAAGGAATCACACCTTGAGCTACATCTGTCTCCACATTTATTACAGTTAATGCAATAACAATATGAATATTGATTATGGTTCAAAGGAAGAATTATATATCTCATTAGCCACTCCTTTATTCATTTTTTGTAAGCAAATCACTGATATAAAAATATTTTTTTAACATTAATGCCTTTCAATACTATAAATATCCTTATTAAGTAATTTCTTAACCTAATTTACACAACTAAACATCATCCTTCTATTAAATTTGTCATATAATGGATCTATTATCTCTCATAAAAGTAATTATGGGATTATTATCCACTTTGAAATCAGAGAATTTAATTATTTGAGCTGTACACGGAAGGATAAATCCAAAAAAATGCCACAAAAAAACTAGGCCGGTTCTACAAAGAAGTCATACACGCTTTCGCTAACAAACTCAGCGACACGCGAATGGTTTCCTAGTAAGAACCAGCCCTGTTTTTCGTCTAAAACTTTCATCTGGTGATTAACATTTTGAACAACACTATATCTTTTACACATTAAGCACCTTCTCAAACACCGGAAAACTCACTGCCCGGTGAGGAAAAAACAGTTCGCCCCTGCGTTCATAGCCGAGACTCGGATATAAGGCCAGCGCCCGGGTATTCTTCGAATAGGTATCCAGCCGGATGCTGCTGTAGCCTTCCCTGCGTGCATGCTCTTCGGAAAAAGCGATCAGCTTGCGTGCAATGCCCTTGCCCTGCACCTCGGGATGAACCGCCAGCCGGTGCATGATCAGATGCCGCCCCTGCTCCTGTGACCAATGAATGCTCTGATAGAGCTCACTCGGATGCTCGTCCAATACGATAATGCCGGCAATAGCTTCATTATCTATGTAGGCGTATAATGTCCCCCGTTCAATGTCCTGTCCGATGACTTCCCGGTTAGGATAGCTGTCATCCCATTGGTCGCTTCCGCCAGCCTGCATGGCTTGTACGCATTTGGCAATCAGCTCCATAATCTCCCCGGTTTCCTCTGCCAGTGCCTTGCGAATCTCGTTACTGTTCATGGTATCCCTGCTTTCCTGCCCTAAGATTTGAACCCGTCAAAGATTCTTTAGAGAAGTCTATCATATCTGGGAGCAGATTCAATAGAGGGCCTGCTATCTTAGCATCGCAAGCCCCCGGTTTGTTTAGCAGGCACAAAGGAAAGAGCGGGGATAAGCGGCCTACAAAGGAAGCCAGGACATATCACCTGAAACGCCCCCTCTATAGACCTGCTTTATATACCCCTTACCTGTTGACCCTCGTGCTGATCAGCCCAGCTCCAGCTTATGCCCGTCCTCGAAGCCCTTGGCGAAACCGGCGTCGAATCCCACGTTGTATGCTTCGGTGTAGCCCTGCTGAAAGGCGTCTCCCGGCGGCGTTTCCGGAGGGACGCCCAGGTCCGGGGGGAGCGGAACTACCTGCGGTACCGGTGGAGCCTCGATGACCGGCACGACCTGTACCGGCGGCTGCACCACCACCTGCACCCTCCGGGCAAGCCGGCGGCGGAGTCTTCTTTTCTTGCGCAGCAGAAGCCCTCTCTTCGTAGTCTTGCCATAACGGAGCTTACGGGTTTTACGGCCGGCACCTCTGCGGATTTTGGTCTTCCTGGTCAACAGCAGGACTCGTCTGCGGGCTGCCTTGCCTGAACGCTTGATCGCTTTCTTTCTCTTCATCCTTCTACTCCTCCTGTACTCCATGTACTTTGGAGGTTCCGTTTGCGCATGCCGTGCTTAGCCATGGCGCAGCAGGAATTCCCCGTTTGGGCTGATGCAGCGAAATACCGGACATCATCCGGCACATGGCGCTTTGATATTGGCTTAGGATTCTGATATTGTCACTCAGCTTGCGGGCCGTCAGCTCCGATTGCCCCGTAATTTCGGCGATACTCTCCAGAATCGCAGCGAGTGCGGCCTGGCTGCGGGCGATGGAGCGGATCATCTCCAGCTTGACGGCGTGTTCGGAGAGAAGCCCGCCGCTCATTTGCTGTCGTCCCCGAAATCGAAGCCGTCACCGGACATTCCGCCGAAGCCTTCGCCGCTTTCCTCTTCACCACTGCCCAGTACCGCTTTTAAGTTGCTGTACAGCCCGTTTTCCAGCTTGGTCAGCCCCTCTACCATTTCCACAATCACCTCATGGATGGAGAGGGATTCCTTCAGCTGCTCTTCATGGCTGTCGAACGATCTAGCATGGATATGATGCTGTGTCCACTGCTTTACCTTTTCCGCTTCCACCGCTTTGGCCTCGAGAATCATCGCGATGTTCCACTGGATCGTAGCGGTTGACTCCAGCATTTGCAGAAAAGCCTTTTCTCTGCTCATTTTCCGCCTCCTGCCTGCTTAAGCGCTACTCTTCTTCCTGACCGCTTAATTCTTTGATTACCCGGCCTACCCCTTCAGCCATTGCTTCTTCCAGATCGGCAATAGCATTTAAATAGGCAATGATATTCTTGTTGACCTGACCGTGGCTTTCGACCAGTCCGCTGAATCCGCCGAAATCAGGCTCCGCATCCGGCAGATCATGGACTATTTGTGACATACGGACGGCTACGTGGCGTTCGGCGTCAAGAATCCGCGCCATTTGTTCGTGCGTATGGGCCATGTGCTGCAGCACCTTGGTTAATTTATTCTGCACCTTCATGTCTCCTTTGCTCAAACGCCCTGCTACAGCATATGCGGCAGAAGCCCTGACGGTGCCGGGAACCGCTATGCTTGCAGACCGGATCATACAGCGCAGATATTGACAGGTTATAGCAGTCAGGAATATGCTGGATGCTGAAATTGAACTTTTTTCCAGCCGGACATCCGGCGGTAAGAGTTACCTGGATTGGGGGAATTGTGAGAGATATGAAACTATCCGGCAAACGTTTGGATTTGCAGCCTTTAACCGCCTTAGAGCTGTCCGCAAGCGTAGGTCGCTATACTGCGGCCGCACTGGAGCAGTCGCTCGGGCTAAAGCTTGCAGCTTCTATACTTGATGAAGAAATGCTATATGCGATGAAGGTCCGCTATTCCAAAGTGCTGCAGAATGAAGACAATTATTTGTGGTTTACTTGCTGGGCGGTGATCCATCGCGCGGAGCAGCAGGTGATTGGATTCCTTATCCTGAAAGGACAGCCCAATGAACGGGGCGAGGTAATCATCGGCTACATCATAGACGAGGATCACTGGGGCCAAGGATATGCGACAGAAGCGGTGGGGTGTGTGAACGAATGGATCTTCAGCCATCCTGAAGCCTGCTGGGTCATCGCCGATACGGAGCCGGATAATTTTGCATCCCACAAAGTGCTTAAACATCTAGGCGCCGAGCAATACCGTGAAACGGAAGAGCTTCTCTGGTGGCGGATTGCCCGGCCACAAACGCAAAAATGACTTCCGGCCAATCCGGAAGCCATGCCGTGCAAATCATTCTCCAGTCCACAATTCAAAAAAAAGATCAAAATGCAGACGCCCTTCATCTTCCACGAG
This sequence comes from Paenibacillus tianjinensis, assembly GCF_017086365.1. Taxonomy (NCBI): domain Bacteria; kingdom Bacillati; phylum Bacillota; class Bacilli; order Caryophanales; family Paenibacillaceae; genus Paenibacillus; species Paenibacillus tianjinensis. The sequence goes on from NZ_CP070969.1 coordinate 5,176,741, forward strand.
CCGCTTATTTTCCGACTCCTATCATATGCAGTGCACCTAAACTTTGGATAAGGGTCACTAGACGTGGAATGGGGCTACAGCCAAAAAACACGCCGCCTTACGGCAGCGTGTTCTTCAGCTTCTCTCCGGCCTCCTGCAGCGACTGGAAGGTGCCGGCATCGCTCCACCATTCCTTAAGCACATCATAGGTAAGCTTGCGCTCTCCGGCATAAATGTTGTTCACATCGGTAATTTCCAGCTCTCCTCTTCGCGAAGGGGCAATGCGGCGGATGATATCAAACACGGCTTCATCATACATATAAATACCGGTTACACAGAACCCGGTCTTCGGCTGCTCCGGCTTTTCTTCGATGTAGGCGATCAAGGAAGCATCCTCACTGTCGAATACGGGAACCCCGTATCTCCGTGCATCTTCCACCGGCTTGAGCAATACTTTTGCCGTCCCCTGTGGCTGCTCCTGATATTTCTCCATATAGGCGCCCAGATCATCCATGAACAGATTGTCACCCAGCAGGACAACAAACCGTTCTCCAGGGAGAATGAACCCTTCTGCCAGTTCCAGCGCTTCCGCAATCCCTCCTGCCTCTTCCTGGATTTTATAGGTCAGAGATACGCCGAATTCTGCACCGCTGCCCAAAAAATCCGTATACTGCCCCGCAGACTGCTTGCTGATAACCAGGAGAATATCGGTGATCCCGCCCCGGCGCAACCGGTCTATACCGTAACACACCATAGGATATTTGCCGACCGGAAGCAAATGTTTGTTCATAAGCCGGGTCAGCGGATATAGCCTGGTTCCTTTTCCGCCCGCCAGTATGACTCCTTTCACTTACTTTCCTCCCTTTTATCTGTGTCTTTAGCCTTCGAGTCAGCATTTTAGATGAAATGTGCCGGATCCAAATGCCATTTACTCATAAAAAGCTTACGGTTACGCTCCACCAGCTCCTGAAGCTCAGTGGGATAAACTTGCTTGAAGCTGGCGCTTCCTTCATGATGCACCAGACAATCGCCGGCAATCAGCAGCTTGAAACCCTTCAGCCGGGCACGATAGCAATAGTCATCATCCTCATAATGGCCCGGTGAATACCGCTCATCGAGCAGGCCTACCGTATCAAGCACTGTTCGTTTGAACAAGAAGCACAGTCCTACAAGCCGCACCGTTTCCATCCATTTCAGAGGATTCCGGATATTCGCCGCGAGCGCCTCACTATGAAAACCGGGCATATCTGTATAAGCAGTCCTTACCTGCTGCCGCCCGCTGGCATAATTCGTCACAGGGCCAACGATACCGATATCCGATGAACTATACAGGGCGGCTTTCAGATTGGAGAGCCAGTTATGCGAGACGATCACGTCGTTGTTCAGCAGCAGGAGCTCATCGCCTGAGGCCAGCTGCAGCCCCATATTGCAGGCAAGCGGAAAGCCGCGGTTCTCCGGAAGAGAAATAAACATCAGCTGCTGATTGCGGCAGTAGGCATCCGTGCCGTCGGTCGAAGCATTGTCGACAACAATAATTTCATAGGGAGTATCCGTGTACTGCCTGATCGATTCGACACAGGCCTGCAGCAGATGCCGCCCGTTATAAGTCGGAATAATAATGCTGGTAAGCGTCATATGCCATTCCTCCAGGCCGCCAGCTGGCGCCGCTGCTCCAGCAGACTCTCACCGGAATGCATCCGGCGCTGTGAAAGCACCTCAAGCAGCGCTTCTGCATGATCACCGGCTATCAGCTGCTCTACCTTATTCCCGGCGCCTGTATTGCCTTGCCGCAGCCGGTTCTGCTTGAACACATTGACTGTCCCCGCCTTCTCCACCCGCAGCTGCTTCATTAGCGAGATCGCCTGTGCTTTGGGCGGAACCATCAGTTCACGGCAGCCGATCACTTCCAGCGCACGCCGCGACAAAGCATGGGGCACCGCAGTCATAGAGCTAACCCCGAGATCGCTCCGGCCAAGAACGGCATTCAGGTACAGCTTACAGCGGGTAACATCATCACTGAGTCCAAACGGCGGCAGCAGGTGATCCAGATCATTCAGCGCCACATCCACTCCTCCGTCTACAGCGGCAGCAAACCCGGCTAGCTGCGAAGCGGAGATAACCATATCTCCATCCAGGAACAGCAGGATATCCCCGCGGCTAAGCTTGGCACCAAGCGCCCGCCCCACATCATGCCCCGCCGTTTCCGGACAATGCACGATCATCGCCTGCGGACACAATCTGGTGCGCTGAAAGCTGTTATCGGTGCACCCGTTAAGCACAACGATGATTTCCAGCGGATGCAGGCGCATTACCTGCTTCAGCAGCGGCGGAAGGGTACGTGCTTCATTCTTTGCCGAGATGATCACTGACAGCGATCCGCGAAGCCCCCGGAGCAGCCGTTGCGGCTGACGGCCTGCAGGCTTGCGGCCAGCCCACCGTGCTGTACCGGCTGCGTTCCGGCGGATGGAAGTGCTGGCAGGACTCCGCCGTTTCTGCTTCGGGCGGATTACCGCCTTAGTGCTGGTGGCCTTCATCTCACCATCTCCCTTCGCCGTCCGGCATCGCCATACCCAGCCCGTTTCCCCCTGCGCGCAAGCAGCAGCGCGACCGCCTCCAGGTGATCCCTGAGGATAACCTCCTGTAAGGGATCTTTGCCTTCCGCTTTACGGCGGACAGCGTTCATCCGGCCAACAGGCACCTTGTGCACCGCCTTCACCTTCAGCCCATCCAGTACTGCACGTGCATAGGCCAGCGGCGGCCTGGACAGAGAGGCGCTCCCCATAGCCGTAAGCGCCGCGCGGCTGAGCGCATGGGGAACTGCTGTCAGGGAATATCCCTGCAGATCCGGCCGTCCAAGCATAATATTGAGCGCATACTTGGAGAGCACCACGGGATGCGGAAACCTGCTGCGGACCGGACCGGAGTAATTATTCAAAGCCACATCCTCCCCGCCGCTGATCGCTTCCACGAACGGACGCAGTTCCGCTGCGGGAATAACAAGATCCCCGTCAGTAAACAGCAGGATTTCCCCCCTGGCTGCTTCCGCTCCAACACTTCGGCCTACGTCGTGCCCGAGCGGCTGTGTGAAGGAGATGACCTTCGCACCCATACTGGACGCAATTTCCGCCGTATTATCGGCAGAGCCGTTGACAATCACTATAACCTCACAACGCGGATGAACACCTCTGGCTTCAGCAATGACTGCGGCAATCGTCCGCGCCTCATTCATAGCCGGAATAATCACCGACACATAGGGCTCCGGATGATTCACGGCAGGCAGTACTGCCGCGGGCCGCGGCCGGGAGTTTCTTCGCGCTGCTTGAGAAGCCCGCCGCCCCGAGCGGCGGGCAGATGTTCGTCTATGCTGTTTCAAGCTCATCCACCTTCCTTCGGAGGGCATACTCCCGGGCTGAGGGTTACAACACAGTCTATGTAATCCGCTGTCCCTCGTAACGGCACATGTCTCCCTTCGCACAGAAAATTGGACAAATGCCGTCCCTCCCGGCTGCAGATGAAATCCCTTTAATTTCCCGGATCTGCCCGGGACAACAAAAAAACCACGGATCAATGGATCATCCGTGGTTCGTATGACAATTTTTTTCAAGAGCTTATTCAACATCATACCAAAATTTTAATTATAAGTCTATATTTTTCCAATGGTATAATTTACGCTATTGTTATAAGACGATGCTTGAGCTGCTGGCCACCACATCCTTAAGAGGAAGGAAAGCCGGGGAAGAAAACCAAGCAAACTTCTTATAACATAGTTATAAGTACATAAGTATAGGGGTGAAGACATTGTGACTGAGATCATTTCAGTGAATGACGTTTCAAAGGTATACAAAATCACAAAAAAGGAGCCCGGATTGTTAGCCGGGATTAAAAATCTATTTTTAAAAAAATTCGAGGAAAAGGTGGCTGTTGATCACATTAACTTCTCGATCCAGGAGGGGGAGTTTGTTGGTTTCATTGGCCCTAATGGTGCAGGAAAAACGACAACCATAAAAATGCTGTCGGGAATCATACATCCTTCAGAAGGTGCAATTAACGTAATGGGATATATCCCGCACCGGTTAGAGCATAGCTTCAAGAAAAACTTCTCAATCACGATGGGACAAAAAAATCAGCTGTGGTGGGACCTTCCGGCTATAGATTCGTTTCAGTTAATTAAAGAAATTTACGAAATCACGGAGGCTGATTATACGCGTACGCTTCAGGAATTAACGGAACTATTAGAGGTACAATCTATCCTTAATACACCTTTAAGAAATCTGTCTTTAGGTGAAAGAATGAAATTCGAACTCATCGGCGCTCTCCTGCATGGCCCAAAAGTATTATTTTTAGATGAGCCTACGATTGGGCTGGACGTTTCATCCAGGCGCAGGATCAGGGAATTTTTAAAGTATATCAATATGGAAAAGAAGGTTACGGTCATTTTGACCAGTCATTATCTGGAGGATATAGAAGAGCTGTGTAATCGCATTATTGCGATCTCCCACGGGAACATCATTTACGATGGAACTTTGCATGATATGACGACCGGAGAGCGGCCTATCAATGATATTTTCGAAAGCTTATTCAAAATGGATGGGTGTACACGATGAGAAAATATGTTCAGGTACTGAAACTTAATCTGCAGACCTCCCTTGCTTATAAAGGAAATTTTATTTTCACTTCATTGATGGATGTATTCAGGGTAATCGCGGAAATTGCTTTCTGGAAAGTATTATTCGACAATGCTCAAGGCAGTGAGATTAACGGGTACAATTTCAATTCCATCATCACCTACTACATTTTCATGTTTATTATTGCTTCTTTCACGAATGTTGGAAGTATCGGTTACAAGGTTGCTAATGAGATCAAAGACGGGGGTTTAAATAATTTACTGGTCAGGCCCATCAATTATGTGGGGTATTGCTTCACTGAAATTGTATCCCAGAAGCTGCTTAACCTGATCATCGCCATATTGATGTTTATACCGGTGATCATTTTCCGGTTTGGGAATTTTCAGGTAGGAATTTCTGCAGCGCAATTCTATTTACTCCCGTTGGTGGTCCTATGCTCTCTGATCTTGAGCTTTTTAATCCATATCATCCTCAGTTTGTTTGTATTTTGGATGACAGAGGCGGCCTCATTATTCCTTCTAAAAGACATTCTTCTTGATCTTGCCTCAGGCAGAGTGTTTCCGTTAGATCTGTTCCCGGGATCCTTGCTTAACGCATTTTCGGTGCTTCCCTTTATGTATTGCACATATTTTCCGGCCGTAATTATTACGAAGGGATTGTCTGCTGCGGAATTTTACCGCGGTCTGGGGATACAGCTGGTGTGGATTCTAGTGCTTTGCGGCTTGATAAGGATCATTTGGAGATTGGGTCTAAAAAAATATACGGGAACAGGCGCGTGAGGCTGATATGAGATACGTGAGATTATACCGGGTATTTATCAGGCAGAGTCTGTTGAAAATGGCGGCCTACAAAGTTAATTTTATATTAGTGTTCGTTACAAATGCCGCATTTTTTTCGGTACAGCTAATCTTTATGCATCTTGTTTACTCGAATGTAGATACACTGGCCGGCTGGACAAAATACGAAATGTTTTTCTATATCGGCACTTTTAATATTATCGATTCGCTATGGACGTTTGGTCCATTTTTTAACCTTTTGGCAATTCCGGGCATGATTAGGAGCGGGGCACTGGACTATTATCTCACCAAGCCGGTGAACGCCCAGTTTCTGATCAGTCTCAGAAATATAGATCCTGGTTCATTAATAAGCGCGCTGACAGGCATTATACTGATTTCATTTGCGCTTATCCAGGGAGGAATGGAGTTAACCTTTGGAAGAGCTGTACTCTACGTTGTTTCCGTCTTTCACGCTTTAATGATTCAATACTCCGTCTATTTCATCCTTACGTGCTCATCGTTTTGGCTGGTAAAAGCAGACTTTGTAGACTCCATACACGGAATTCTCTGTTACTTTTCAACCCGGCCGGTAGATATATATAAAGGCTTTATCCGTTTTGTACTCAGCTATGTTTTGCCGTATGGATTAGCCTTAACGGTTGCCTCCAAAGCAGCTATAAAAACGATTCATTCTCCGGAGTATACTCTATTCCTTGTACTCAGCTGGTCCATTTTTGCAGTTTCGATCGGCGTATGGAGGTTTTCTTTAAAACACTACAGTTCTGCAAGCTCCTAGAAGCACATACTTCCCGCAAAAAAGCGCAGCCACCGGCCAATGTCATTAAGATAAGCTCAAAGATAAGACTCGCAATAAAATGGAATCCAAAACGGCATGGGGAAAAGCCCTGTGTCGTTTGTTTTTTGTGCAAACAAGGAAAAAAGCGTACAACAAACAAAGCGCATAAAATATCCGCTTAAAAAATGTTCATATGAAATGAATTATGCTACTCTGTAGACGAAGCTAACGACTGATTTCCAGCGGATTTTGCGCGTATTCTGCTGTCCTGGGCGAAGGGATCGAATCGGCAAAATGTTTTTTCGAATCAGTGCTTCGACATCGGGCGGGGGTTCATCGTCCCGTGAGCGCAAGAAATGTCTACAAACATGAACGGCAACCGTGAAGTTGACTTGGTAAGGGTGGCGTTTATCCGTTTGGGAAATGACTACGTGCGAGGTAGTCATTTCAACGAAATTGTACAGGATCATTCTTGCGAATATCTCTTGGGCGATGGACTCTTGTTTCTTTGCGTGAAAACTCGTCAGTCCGACGGTATATTTTAAGGCCCTAAAAGAGGTTTCAATACCCCATCGCATGTTATAAATCGATTTGATCTCACCGGGTGGAAAATCAGCGGCAGAAAGATTCGTAATGACCGTTTCATAAACGCCGCTCGGCAGGATGAAACGAACTACCCGAAAGGAAATCGGGTAAAACAAGTTCTCCCGCAAATCCAAAAAATCAAAGGTAGATGTGGAAGGGACGAACTTGTATATTTCGGGAAGAGCCTTGACTTCTTTGGTTTGTTTTTTGGTAAGTGTCAGATGAATGTCAATATCAAACGCTCCACCAGAGGGCAGGCACAATCCGGATAGAATACCATTCGAACTCAAATCCTTAACCCGGACAACATAGTTCCACCCTTTGCGTTCCATATGCGCAAAATTGTTGTAACTTTCATACCCTCGATCGGCGATAACAATCGTTTTTCCTTGAATCGGGGAACGGTCAACCATAGCAGCCAGCGCCTTTCCCTCGTTACACAATCTTCGTGGCTGAACGATGGCATCTACGTAAAGTCTGTTGCATAAGTCATAGGCTGCGTTCAAATGCAGAAGGTTGTAGCCTTTCATATTCGGTTGACTTTGGAAATAGGTGTCCGTATCCGACCGGTCCGTTGCGATATGCAAATCCGAACCGTCAATGGCCAGTAATTGATACCCTCGGTAGCGCTTGATATCCGTATAGGACTCTGTAAATTTGTGAAACAAGAATTCTACAGCAGAGGGCAGGATTTTATTCCTCTGCTGGACAAAAGCAGAAGTGGTTGCGGTGGATACGTCGTAGCCCTGCGATTCCAAGAGTTCCTTATATAGGCTGTTTCCTCCCATAGAAATCAGGAGGTGCATAACCGTTTCAAAGGGCAGCTTTTTCTTTCGGGTAAAATCTTTTTCTGGGTTTTTGACAAAAGGTGCGGGTTCGGCTGACATTTCTCGGATGAGGGATGTCAGCGTTTCTTTTAGCGCATTTGCGTACTCATTCATTGGCGTAACCTCCTTGTTGTTTCAAGGGGCTTCGCCACACATTTTTATTTTTTTGTCAAGTCTTATTCTTCTTTTTGTGCAAAAAAAGAGCGGGCTATCTTTTCGATAACCTGCTCTTTTTCATAATTTTTGGCTCTATGCTTTAACTTAATGACATTGAGCCACCGGCTGCGCTTTTCCCCCTTCTATTCAATCAAATGCCTGGTGTTCTGCCGCCGGTTTAGCCTGCGGGGCGCCAAGGGCAATCCACGACAATACGCCATAGAAATGCGGAGTTTCGCGTAAACGGTCTACGACGACCACTGCTTCCCCGCTGGCTCTGCTCTTCAGTGAAACATGGAAGAACGGCTGGTTCGTCATCGCCACGAGCACATAACCGGTATGGCCAAAGGCTTCATCGAAAGGCACAGTAACTTCCACGCTCTCTGCATTGCCGTTGAACATGAATGCCGTCATCCCAAACTGCTGCAGCACCTCCCGGTTTCCGGCACTCTGTACCGGACTGAAGGACAGATGTTCTGCACTGACTGCGCCGTGGGCCAGATGGTCTCCGGTGACTGCGCCGGGCGCGATATGGTAGCTCTGCACGCTCTCTTCTTCCAGATGCCGGGATTGAACAGCGAAGGAAGCGAGTTTAGCAGCATCCACCGCTTCATCCTGAAGCGCGGAAGTATTAACGGCACCATCTGCCAGATGCTCCTCGCCAACACTGCCGGCTGCGAGCTTACTGCTGGTAATACTGCCGTCCGGGAGCAGCTCGGCACTACGGACTTCCTCGGCCAGATGCGTCAGTTTAATGACTTCCGGAAGCAAATGCCGCTCTTCCAGAATGCCGTCGGCGAGATGCTCACCGTATACACTTTCCTGCTGGAGATGGTGTGAATGCACCGCTCCGGCTGCAAGCTTCTCAGCGCCGATGCTGCTGTCCGGCAGCATCTCAGCATTCAGTGTCCCTTCAGCGAGATGATCGGCCGTTATGCTGCCACGCTGGATGTGACTGCTTTCTACCGCATCTGCAGCCAAGTGGCCTCCATATACACTGCCGGGAGCCAGCTGGAAGGAGCCGACAGCGCCCTCCGCCAGCTTTGCAGCGCCGATACTGCCGTCCGGCAGCAGATCAGGGGTCAGCGTTTCCCCGGACAGATGCTTCAGCGTAATGCTGCCGCTCCGGATATGGCGGCTATCCACCGCCTCTGATGCTAAGTGGCCTCCATATATACTGCCGGGGGCCAGCTGGAAGGAGCCGATAGAGCCTTCTGCCAGCTTCTTCGAGGTTATGCTGCCATCAGGCAGCAGCTCAGAAGTCAGCACTTCCTTGGACAGGTGCTTCAAGGTAATGCTGCTGTTCCGGATATGGCGGCTATCCACCGCTTCCGGAGCCAGGTGACTTCCATATACGCTGCCGGCTGCCAGCTTCCTTGAGCCGACAGAGCCGTCTGCCAGCTTATCTGTACTGATGCTGCCGTCCGGCAGCAGCTCGGAAGTCAGTGTCTCTTCAGCCAGATGCTTCAGCGTAATGCTGCCGTTCCGGATATGATGGCTATCCACCGCTTCCGGTGTAAGGTGGTCTGCATTTACACTGCCTGGAGCCAGTTGGGATGAGCCAACGGAGCCGTCTGCCAGCTTATCTGCACCGATGCTGCCGTCCGGCAGAATATCTGGGCTGAGAACTTCTTCGGCCAGATGGGCCAGCGTAATCTCGCCTGCACCGATATGCCGGCTCTCTACTGCGGCTTCCGCCAGATGGCTGCCCTCAATGCTGCCAGCCGACAAATGGCGGGATGCTATAGCAGCATCAGCCAGTTTAGCGCCGCCGACACTGCCATCCGGCAGCAGATCGGAAGTCAGTGTCTCCTCGGACAGATGGCTCAAGGTAATGCTGCCGCTCCGGATATGGCGGCCATCCACCGCTTCCGGTGTAATATGGCCTGCATATACACTGCCGGGAGCCAGCTGGGAGGAACCAACGGAGCCGTCTGCCAGCTTATCTGCACCGATGCTGCCGTCCGGCAGAATGTCCGTGCTGCGGACTTCTTCGGCCAGATGGGCCAGTGTAATCTCGCCTGCGCCGATATGCCGGCTCTCCACTGCGGCTTCCGCCAGATGGCTGCCGTCAATGCTGCCCGGCGACAGATGCTCGGAGCCTATAGAAGCGTCAGCCAGTTTAGCACCGCCGACACTGCCGTCCGGCAGCAGATCGGAGGTCAGTGCCTCCTTGGACAGATGCTTCAAGGTAATGCTGCCGCTCCGGATATGGCGGCTATCCACCGCTTCCGGTGTAATATGGCCTCCATATACACTGCCGGGAGCCAGCTGGGATGAGCCAACAGAGCCGTCTGCCAGCTTATCTGCACCGATGCTGCCGTCCGGCAGAATGTCCGCGCTGCGGACTTCTTCGGCCAGATGGGCCAGCGTAATCTCGCCTTCGCCGATATGCCGGCTCTCCACTGCGGCTTCCGCCAGATGGCTGCCGTCAATGCTGCCGGGTGACAGATGCTCGGAGCCTATAGAAGCGTCAGCCAGTTTAGCGCCGCCGACACTGCCGTCCGGCAGCAGATCGGAAGTCAGTGCCTCCTTGGACAGATGCTTCAAGGTAATGCTGCCGCTCCGGATATGGCGGCTATCCACTGCTCCCGGTGTAATATGGCCTGCATATACACTGCCGGGAGCCAACTGGGAGGAGCCAACAGAGCTGTCAGCCAGCTTATCTGCACCGATGCTGCCATCCGGCAGAATGTCCGCGCTGCGGACTTCTTCGGCCAGATGGGCCAACGTAATCTCGCCTTCGCCGATATGCCGGCTCTCCACTGCGGCTTCCGCCAGATGGCTGCCGTCAATGCTGCCGGGTGACAGGTGGCGGGAGCTTACAGCTTCATCTGCCAGCTTGGAGCTGACGATACTGCCTTCCTGCACTTGTATAGAAGAGACCGAGCTTGGGAGCAGATGTCCGTTTCCGATCGACATCGGACGGATATGCGCTCCGCCGATGCTTCCCGGCGCCAGATGTCTTCCCTGTACAGCAGTATCGCTGATGGAGGCAGGAACGACCGCTCCCGGTGCTAAATGCTCTGTGGTCACTGCAGCAGACGCCAGTTTGGGAGAACTCACACTGCCATCAGCCAGCTTGATGGACGTAACGGACAAATCGTTCAGCTTATCGGTCGAGATGCTTTCCGGCGATATTTTCAATGAAGTCACAGCATGATCTGCCAAGTGATGCGGCTGCACCGCCCCTGCAGCCAGATGGACTTCCTTCACGGCACCGGAGGCCAGCTTATCGCCGGTCACCGCTCCGGCCTGCAGAGCTGTGCTGCTGACACTGTTCTCGGAGAGATGTTTGCGCTCAACGGCGCCCGGAGCCAGATGTTCGGTATCTACCACCGCATTTTGCAGCACACGGCCGCTGATGCTGGCATCTGCCAGATGTTTTTCCTCCACCGCACAGAAAGCGATATGCTCCCCGCTCACGGCTTCACGGACAATGGTATTGCTGTTCACGGAACCGGGAGCCAGCTTCGCGCCGGTAACCGCCCCGTCTGCCAATTTGGCAGTAGTTACACTATGCGGAAGGAGATGATCTGCCGTGACTGACTCATGCGCCAGCTGTTTGCCGGTTACTGCACCGGAAGCCAGGTGGGTGTTCAGCACTGCACCTGCCTGCAGCTGCTCTGAACCCACGGATTCAGTGCTCAAGTGAGATTGATCTACTGCTTCACGTTGGATGTGAGCGGAGGTCACCGCCTGCATGGCAATCTGCGGACTGCGGACTGCCGACTTCGCCAGATGGCGGGTCGTCACTGCTTCATCCGCCAGCTTATGCGTGAGGATGCTTTGGTCGGCGATTTTGGAGGAGGTGACCGCCTGCTCAACAATCTGCGCCGTCCCCACAGCCCCTTCCGCCAGTTTTACAAAAGAAATACTCCGGTCAGCCAGATGATTCCCCCTGATTTCCCCATCACCGATATGGGTCCCGTTTACGCTCTCGGGACTCAGGTGCTGGCTGCGTACTGCCTTCTCCCCGAGCTGCCGTGAGCCAACCGAACCATCTGCCATATGCCCGCTGTCAATCACGCCGGAGCCCAGCTGCTCTTTGCCGATCAGCTTGCCGGCCAGCTGCTCGCGCCCGATCGCACCCGGAGCCAGATGCTTCGCGGTCACTGCCCCTTCCTTCAGATGGCGGCTGTCGATGCTGCCATCAGCCAGCTTGGCACCGCTGATTTCGCCATCGGCGATTTTATCACCGGATACCGCTTCATCCGCCAGCTTGGAGCGGTCAATAACCCCGTTTGCCAGGTGACGGCTGACAATGCTGCTGCTTAGAATTTTCTCGCCGCTAACGGCACCATCCTCCAGCAGCTCGGAGGTAATCAGCAGCTCGCTCAAATGGCGTCCGGCGATCGAGCGGTCGGCGATCTGCTCTCCTCCGATCGTGCGGTCAGCCAGCTTTTCAGGGCCGATACTGCCGTTCTTCAGCTTCTCGCCGCCGATCGAATGATCCAGCAGCTTGCCGCCGCTGATACTGCCTTCCGCCAAATGCTCTCCTGAAATGGATTCATGGGCGATTTTGGAGGAGGTAACCGCCTTTTCGGCAATGTTGATGCTCTGTACCGCATAATCCTGCAGCCACGGTGTACCGATAATGCCGAACTTCAGCTTGGACCCGTCAATGGTTCGGGGGGCGATTTTGGAGCCGGTAACCGCCGCTTCGGAAATGTCATCGGTATAGACCTTCTGCAGACGTTCCTTCTCTGTCATAAGCGGTACCACCGGCACATTTACTGGAGCAGCCGCCTCAATCTCAAGCGCTTCTTCCACTGCAGGCTTCAGCAGCTGATTCGTTTCAAGGGCGGCCGGCTGTGCCGGAAGCTCCGCCGTGCCTACGCCGCTTACCTGCAGAGTCTGGTCTGGTGTACTAACCTCCGCCACCGTTTCTGTGCCTTCGGCTGACGCTTCCCCCTCCTGTACCTTTGGACCGCTTCGCAGCATGCTCAGTTCTGTTAAATTGGGATTATCTACATAATAGAGTCGTTTTTTAGAGCTGGTATGCCGGTTCTTTCTGGAGCTCTTCACAAGCAGTCTCCTCCTTCCATCGAATGTTTCTCCTAGGCATCATATGCAGTAAGGTAGGCGGATGACACCCTTTTGCAGCATGCCTGCCATTCTTTACACCCTTAAACTCCTGGTTCAAAAAAGGGCATCTGCCGCCGCGCATTCGTCCATCCCCCGAGGCCCCGTACAAACATACAATGCTAAAGAAGGGGAACCGCCGTAACTACAGAAGATAACGGGAGGAACGAACATGGGGCAAAAGCTCGTGGGAATACTGCTGAATGCCGCTATGCACCGGGGCGTTCCCCGGTTAAAAACGGGACAGGAGTCGCTGGAAAGCTATGAGGAGGCTGCCGCCGCATACGGAATGATCCCCGGCTTTCTGCAGCTCTCCGACATCAATCCGGAATCAGGGTTCAGCATCGCTTACGTGAAAGGAAGTCAGGGATACGTCAGAACCGTCATCCCGACACCGGGCGTAATTCATAACAGGGCGATCTACAGCCAGGGCAGCACCGGGATCGACCGGCTGCTGCGGCAGGGCCTCCTGATATTCAATACATGTAACCGCTACGGAAAAGATCAGATTCACGGGCTGCTGGAGCAGAATGAAGCACTGCAGTGCTTTTTGCCTGACTCTAGGACCGGAATGTCCGGGCTTAAGGAAATGATGGACCGCTATTCTGACCTCATTCTCAAACCGTGTCGCGGCAGTGTCGGCAAGGGCGTCATGCGCCTCTCCCGGATCAGTGCGCGCCGCTGGACCTGGAGTTACCTCCCCTCCGGTTCGCGCCGCTGGCTGAGCAGCACGGTGGACCCGCAGGCTTTGCCCAGGGCACTGCGGCTACGCTTCGCGTCAGTACCCTATCTGGTGCAGGAGCGCATTCCGCTGGCTGAGGTCAGCGGCCGGCCCTTTGATCTGCGGGTCACCGTGCAGCGCGGCTGGGGCGGAGAGTGGCAGGTAACCGGCATGTTCGCCAAACTTGCGGCACCCGGGGGCTTTGTCTCGAACATCGCCAGAGGCGGAGAAGCGTTAAACGCATCCGCTGTTCTGAATCAGGTCTTCACCGGTAGTGCAGCGGCACACATCCGCATGTCCGTCACAGCGCTTAGTCTCTCCATCGCACACCAGCTGGAGAACCATCTGCCCGGTCTGGCCGACATCGGCCTCGATATTGGAATCACCCGGGACCAGCGCCTGTATTTCATTGAATGCAACGGGCGCGACCAGCGCTATGGATTCCAGAAAGCAGGGCTGAGCGGAACCTGGAAAGACAGCTACCGCAGGCCGATGGGCTATGCCCGTTTCCTGCTTGAAGATCCCGCAAGGTATATCCGTTATTGATTTGTCTCTTATTCTATGTCAATATAATGCAGAGCGGTAACGGTCCCGGAAGCGGGACCGTTACTCTGCATGATGGAAGGGAGATAATCATGGTTAAACAATTGCTGCGGCTGATGACTGAGCTGTCCTCACGAAGATGGCTTTCCCGGTTAATGGGAGCTTTTTCCCATAGCAGACTCAGCCGTTTTTTGATCCCGGTATTTATTCGGACTTATCATATTCCTGCCGCCGAAGCGGAGAAGCCGTCCGGGGAATACCACACGCTAAATGAATTTTTCAGCCGCCGGCTGAAGCCTGGAATGCGCACGGTAGCGGATGGGGCTGATGTTGTCGCCAGTCCGGTAGACGCTTTGATTACCGCCATGGGTGAGATTCAAGCCGGAACTATTATGAATGTGAAAGGGCAGGATTACCTGCTGGAAGATTTGCTTAATCATTCTCCGCATATGGAGCTGTACAAAAAGGGCTTTTTCTTCGTATTGTACTTAAGCCCGACGGATTATCACCGGATTCACGCGCCGCTTACCGGACGCAGGATTGAGAGCGACTACATCCGCGGCCGGGCTTACCCCGTCAACGAATTCGGCATGAGACATATGAAGAGTGTGCTGAGCCGCAATGAACGGCTCATTACTTATATTGCCGGAGCAAACGGGGAAGCCGCCGTTGTGAAGGTAGGTGCGATGAATGTCAGCAGCATCCATTATTCGCATCCTGAAGCGGATCAGTGGCAGATCGGAGAGGACCTCGCTTACTTCGAATTCGGCTCCACTGTCGTGCTGCTTCTTGAGAACGGCACCTTTACTCCGCGGCCCGGACTCACAACCGAGACCAAGGTTAAGATGGGGGAACTGCTGGGGACACTGCGGCGCCCTACTTGAACCGCCAACACATACTACAAAGCCCCGTCCAAGGGAGCGCAGGCACGCCTTTGGACGGGGCTTTGATTTGTATTAAAACTCTCAACCAAGATATATATGTACTTTTACCGCACAAAAGTGTTGGCTACCCGCTCGGATTTTAGAAAGTAAGACACCCAAATCATGCAGGTAAAGCCTGTTCTTATAAGATCACGAAGGTTGCTGCCTTGACCCGTCTCTCTGATCAGCGGTATGTTCAGCTGCAGAATATAATCAATAATAGCGATTAGCAGATTGCAGCAGTAGAGCAGAATGATGATGCGGGGTAATATCGATTTTTTCCGGTAAAACAACACCAAAGTAACGACATTGAAGAGCAGCAGCAGCAGATTTGCCGAAGCCTCGAATACAAGCAGGGTAGCCCACAGCGGATGATATAATTCTCCCTGTTTGGATGTGGCTATGTCCCAGTACTCCGATTGAAAGCTTGGAAGGTTATAGTTCAGCAGCTGTGCCGCGACCAATACCAGCGTTGCAATCAGTCCAATCTGTACCAGAATCAGCCAGCTCCCCAGACCAGACGGCCCTAGCGGCCTGTATGCTTGCGTTTACTGTTGAATCTCCGTTTCCATACATTTTCCTCCTAATTATTGTAGTGTCGGGCGCTTGCTCCATATCATGTTTCATTCTCCGAATCTTCTTAATCATTATAAGGAACTAAAATATTTTCAATCATATCGTAAAATCATCATAATAAGATCTACTATGTGATCCTGTGTATGTAGAAATTGTGTACTCAGGCGGTAAAAAGAATGCGTTGGCTGATGAATTAAGATCAACACTGCTCTTAACCCATAACAAAAACCCCGCAGATTTCATCTGCAGGGCAGCTCCGTTCTCTTCGTTCGTACAGGTTATTGCTTAAGCTTATTCCGTCACCTTGCTCGGGTTCGCCACCTCACGGGCCTTCTCCTGCACTTCTTCAGGGACCCCGAGATAAAAGCGGCTGATCGGCTTCACGTCATCATCCAGCTTATAAACAAGCGGAACACCGGTGGGAACATTCAGCTCAAGCAATGTCGGTTCATCCAAATCCTCCATGAATTTAATCAGCGCCCGCAGCGTATTTCCGTGCGCCGAGATTAGCACCCGCTCCTTCTTGCGGATCAGCGGCACAATCCGTTTGCCCCAGAAATCGCCGACACGGGCGACCGTATCCTCCAGGCTCTCCCCTCGCGGAATATCGCCCGGACGCACCTCCTTGTAGCGGATGTCGTTTCTGGCATAGCGCGGGTCATCCGGCGTAAGCAAAGGGGGGCGGACCGACAGGCTGCGCCGCCAGATATGCAGCTGCTCCTCGCCGTATTTAACGGCGGTTTCACTTTTGCTCAGACCCTGCAATGCCCCGTAATGGCGCTCGTTCAGCTTCCATGATTTCTGTACAGGAATCCACAGCAGATCCATTTCCTCCAGCACATAGTTAAGCGTCTTAATCGAACGCTTCAGCACAGAGGCAAAGGCCAGATCGAAGGAGTAGCCTGCTTCTTTCAACAGCTTGCCGGCGGCCTTGGCCTCATCAATTCCTTTGTCCGTCAGATCGGGATCGCTCCAGCCTGTAAACAGATTCTGACGGTTGTATTCACTCTCTCCATGCCGGATCAACACCACTTCGTACATTCTCTCTCACCTCTAACCTTTGGTTTCAGTTTCTTTCTGCTCCGCTTAAGTATATGTCATCTCTAGCCGCCAATCCTCTTTATCCTTATACCCCGGCAAGTCCATGCGGATACGCCAGAAGCTGAGAGGCCGGCCCGTCTCACTCAAATTCTAAAAAACCGGATGCCTTCCGGCCCCGGTTCTCTTACATCTATCGCTGTATCCTTGCGTCTTAGTCTGCTTGCTTTAGAACCACTGGTCTGTGGTCATGCCGCTATTCTGCTTCAAGCGTCTCCAGCGGTTCCGGCATAATCCGGCGCTCCCGCACTTGAGAGCATTGTTTGAAATCCGGCGTCCTCTTGTCATACCTGTGTTCTCCCCTTCCAGGCTGTATGTAAATCTTCTGTAAACCAGGTTGCAACGTATTTACCCCTGGAGTAAAAAGCTGAAACAAAGCAGCCGGAAGAGGGAGGACGGGACAACGATCAGCGGATCTCGGACGGGCTTTTCCCTGTGTGCTGCTTGAACTGGCGGCTGAAAAAGAAAATATCACGGTAGCCCAGCGCATCCGCCACCTCGGTGACATTCATTCCCGCGTACAGCAGCAGATGCTGGGCCCGTTCGATCCGGGCACGGATTACATACGACTGGACCGAGGAGCCGGTAATTTCCTTAAATTTAATCGAGAAGTAACGGGGAGACAATCCCGCCCGGGCGGCCAGGTCCTCTACCCGGTGTGCAGCTCCCGGATGCTGGCTGACATAATTGGCTACCTCGTGGATAATTTCAGTCAGATGGTTGCTTGCATGCCGCTCCACCGGCATCATCCGGTCCTCACGCAGCAGATGGATCATCAGCTGCTTCAGAATCAGTTGCCCTTCCTCCTCGGCAGCAAAGGTTTTGACCAGAAATAAACGGACATAACGGGCAAGCAGATGCTCGAATTCCACCGTTTCTGTCAGCTCACGGTATGGCTGGGGGATCTCTGACACCTCTTCGGCAACATCAAAGTGAATGTATGTAATTACCAGCGGCTTTTGCGGATTATGTGTCGCATAAGTAGAGTCACCCGGGCGGAACAGGAAGCAGCTTCCCTTGCCCACCTGAAAAGGCACACCGCTGCGTACAACCGTACCTTCCCCGCTCCAGACATAAAATAAATCATAATTTTGCAGCGGCTTCTCTCTTTTCTGCCATCTCCAGCCCGGTTCGCAGACAATCTTCGCCAGGGCCGGCAGAATTACAAAAGAGGATGGCGATGCATGCAGCATAATATTCCCTCCTAAAAGTTTTGTTCAGCATAATCTTCTATGAAATTACTTCGTGAACAAAACTATCTTCGTAAGCATCAGCTTAGTTTTGTTCAGCATAATCTTCTATGAAATTACTTCGTGAACAAAACTATCTCCGTAAGCATTTTCCTTACAATACATAATACCTTGTCACGTTCCATTTTGCACATCGTTCCAGGCTAACAGCAGGCGGTTCACGCCCTCCTCCAGCGCCTCAGCATCGAGGTGGGCAAAAGAAAAGCAGGCCGCTGCGCTCCCCGGCCTGATCCGGTACAGCGCGGCGTCACGGAAGTCCGTGCCGCGCCGCCGTGCCGCCGCCCGGAAGGCGGCGAACTCCGCATCAGTGCGCAGCCAGCGCGCATAGATATGCAGGCCAGCATCGCCCGGCAGCGCCTGGAAGATCGTCCCGAGCCGCGCGGCCAGCAAGGCGCGGAAGATCCGTGCGCGCTCGCCATAGATGCGCGTCATGCGCCGCAGGTGGCGGCTGTACCCGCCGGTGCCCATGAACCGCGCCAAGGCCCGCTGTTCCAGCTGGCCCGCCGGGAGCGGCTCATACAAGGCTTTGGCCTCAGTGACCGGCTCTGCCAGTGAAGACGGCAGCACGGCGTAACCGAGCCGCAGCCCGAAGAACATGCTGTTGGAAAAGGAGCCGACATAAACAACCCGCTCCTCCCGGTCAAGCGCTTTGAGCGGCTCTATGGGCCGGCCGCCCCAGCGGAACTCGCTGTCATAATCATCCTCGATGATGACCGCCTGGTGCCGCCGTGCCCATTCCAGCAGGCTGCGGCGCCGGTCCAGCGGCAGCACCGCGCCGGTGGGGAACTGGCGGCTCGGTGTGACGAACAGCAGCCGTGCCTCCCAATTCTCCGGGACAAGTCCGGCCTCGTCCACCCGGCCCGGCAGCAGCCTGCCGCCGCCAATCTCCACCGCCCTCCGGATGCCGTGAAATCCGGGATCCTCGACCACAGCGCTGCTCCCCTGCTCCAGCAGAAGCTGCGTTAGAATAACGATACCCTGCATCGAGCCGCTGAACAGCACGATCTGCCCCGCATCAGTGCGGATTCCCCGGGTCATCCGCAAATGGGCGGCAATCGCCCGCCGCAGGCCTTCATCACCCTGGGGAGGACAATAGCTCTCCAGCAGTCCGCCTTGTTTGCCTCCCGCATAGTTGAGTGCACTCCGCCATTCGGCATACGGAAAGTGCTCCATCTGCATTCCGCTGCTGCGGAAGCTGATAAAGTCCGCACCGGCCCGTTCATAGACAGAGAGCTTCCGCTTCATCAGGCGTTCCCCCCAGGCCGTGAGCCTAATCGGCGCTACGGCAGAAGATGCTGAGCGGGAGGTCCTGTTTACACCCGCTGCATACCCGCTGTATCCCCCGTTTGCAGCTTCTTCCTCATGTTCTGGTGATACAGCCAGAAGGCTAACGGAACCATCGCCCGCTGCACGCGGTTCACCGGATTCCGGCTTACTAGCTCCAGCTCCGCTGCTTCCTTCCGTTCCGGTAAAGAAGCCGTCAACCGAAACAAATGTGCCGCGCCCCCGCTCCGTTTTGATATATCCGTCTGCCAGCAGCATATCGTATACCTGCGAGGCCGACCCGCGTGATAGCAGGTACAGCCCGGCCAGCTTCCTTGTGGAAGGCAGCCGGGCCCCTCCCGGCAGGGTCCCGTCAAGAATCGCTGCACGGAGCGCATGATATAACGCCAGATATTTGTAGCGGTACATGTCCAGATACTGGTCATACGGCAGCGTAAAATTCATGTTTTTCCCTCATTTCAAAAGTGGACCATTAAAATTAATGTAAACCGGTACTTTTTCATTGTCAATTCCTCCTCTATGCTAAATAAAATTCCATGGAGCATACGCTTCACATCAAGTGAGAGGATGAGCAGGATGCGCAGAAAAGAGTTTAAGATTGAGCAGGAAGAGGAAATCAGGGAATTTTTACAGGGGATGAGCTTTGGGTTTCTGGGAACCAGTGACGAACAAGGAGCCCCTAGGGTAACCCCGCTGAACTTTGTCTACGATCAGGGCAATTTTTATTTTCACGGCAGTCATGCTGGCGGCAAAATGGAGAGCATCCGGCAGCAGAAGAAGGTCTGCTTCACAGTAGCGGATGAATATGCACTTATTCCCTCCTACTTCAGCGACCCCGAGCTGGCCTGCCCTGCTACCGCTTACTTCAAAAGCGTAACCGCCTACGGACAAGCTGAAATTGTTGAAGATAGTAATGAGAAGGCCGCCGTATTGTCGCTTTTCATGCAGAAGCTTCAGCCGCAGGGCGGCTATGCGCCAATTGTTGCTGATGACCCAAGGTACCGTTCACGGTTAAAGGGGGTTGCCGTCGTGCGGATCGTGCCTGAGGAATTAACGGCCAAATTTAAATTCGGCCAGAATCTGAAGGAGGATGAACGGGCGGGGGTCACCCGGGGGCTTGCCGAGCGGAATGGGGAGCGCGATGCTGAAACGCTGGAAATGATGAAAAAATATTGCCCTTACCACAGTTAGGGTGGCAGATTCCTCGGAAATTTTTCGAAAAGTATTCAAAAAATGCGGCTTTCTTAAGTGACGACAGCAAACCGCGGTGATATAATGTTAGGCAATGTTAACGTATATCCCAGAAGAATACCGGAAGGATGAAACTGATGAATCCACTGGCTGGACAATTGAACGAAAGCATCAAGGCAGGCAATGAACATGTGTACGATATGCTCTCGGGTCTTGGCAAAGCAATCTATTTCCCGAAAGAGGGCATCCTGAGCCAATCCGCTGAAGCGACAGCTCATGCCAAGAAATACAATGCAACCATCGGTATCGCGACGGAGAAGGGCATGCCTATGCACCTTGCCGTCATTCAGGATAAGCTATCCTCTTACAGTCCCAAAGACCTGTACGGCTATGCTCCACCTGCCGGCAAACCGGAGCTACGCACCGTATGGCGGGAAAAGATGCTGCGCGAGAATCCGTCGCTGGAAGGCAAATCCATCAGCAACCCTATCGTGACCAATGCCCTGACACACGGGCTTAGTATTGTTGCCGACTTGTTCGCAGAAGAAGGCGATGCGATCATCTATCCGGATAAGAACTGGGAGAATTACGAGCTGACCTTCGGCATCCGCCGTCTCAGCGAAATCGTCAATTATCCGCTCTTTACTGAAGATATGAAGTTCAACAGCGAAGGCTTGCTGGATGCGCTGCTGGCCCAGAAGGACCGCGGCAAAGCTATCGTATTGCTGAACTTCCCTAATAATCCTACCGGTTATACACCTGGCCTTGAAGAAGGGGAAGCCATTGTTGCCGCCATTCTCCGTGCGGCTGAGGAAGGCATTAATGTCGTCGTCGTCAGCGATGATGCCTATTTCGGCCTCTTTTTCGAAAACTCACTCAAGGAATCCCTATTCGGGCGTCTGGCCAATCTGCATCCGCGCGTGCTTGCCATCAAGATTGACGGAGCTACCAAGGAAGAATTCGTATGGGGCTTCCGTGTGGGCTTCATCACTTATGCTTCCGAGGATAAGGATCTCTTGGCCGCTCTCGAACAGAAAACGCTGGGCATTATCCGTGCTACGATTTCCAGCGGGGCGCACCCGTCGCAGACGTTTGTGCTGGATGCCTTGAAATCCCCACAGTTCTTAGAGCAGAAGGAAGAGAAGTTCCAGATTATGAAAGGCCGTGCCAACAAAGTGAAGGCGCTGCTGGACAGTGGTAAGTACGGCGATGACGTCTGGACCTATTATCCATTCAATTCCGGTTATTTCATGTGCCTGAAGCTGCACACTGTGTCAGCTGAAGACCTGCGGCTCCATCTGATCCATCAATATGGTCTGGGCACCATTGCCCTGGGTGAGACCGATCTGCGGGTGGCCTTCTCCTGCATAGAAGAAGAACAGCTTGAGGATCTGTTTGATCTGGTATATGCAGGCGTCCGTGACTTGGAAAAAGCCGAATAACGAATTAGAGTACAGCGAACAGCTCCGGGATAACCGGAGCTGTTTTTTTGACGAATCTCACGGCATTGGCCTATACACGTTCTTCCCCCGGCACATACAATACGATGTACACAAGTACAACACACATTCGAAAGGGGAATGAACATGAGCGAAGAAGTAAGAGGCGGCGGATACGGATACCCTGGATTTACAAGCACTGGTGCAATTCTTGTTCTCTTTATCCTGCTGGTTATCATCAGCCGTTCACTCTTTGTCTAACCGGGAATGATGATCCCGGGAGGGAGCCCCTGGCTCTCTCCCCTCTCCCGTGTTATACGCCATTCCCTATCAGGCGGAAGCTACGAGGGTATGTGAAACTTTCCTGATATACAGCAAAGAGGCCTTAAATGAGAGCTTTTGCTCTTCTCAAGGCCTCTTTGCTGTTATAAATCGTCGTCCTGATCCAATGCTTTGCGCTCCATATAGACCTTGAAGAAATAAGCCAGCAGCGTACCGGCAAGTAAACTGCCGATTGCGGGCAGCGGACGTTCTCCCAAAGTAAACAGAAAAGGCCATCCCAGTACCAATACCAGTACCAACTGGGTACGGAAAATAAATTGTGTTGTGTTATCTCCCTTGCTGCCTGCAGGCAGCGGATAGACGGTCAGCCAGAACGACTCACTGTGCAGCTTGCGCAGCGCCGACAGCTGGATGCCGATAAGGAACAGGAAGAGCAGATAGATGCCGCTGCCGGCATAGCTGGCGCGGTTCCACCAGACCAGCAGCAGCGCCAGGACAGCAATCCGCATAACAATACCGAAGATATCGCCCCTGGCAAAGCTTTTAGTTAGCAAAAAGCGGTATGCGCTGTCCCTGCGCCAGGCGATGCCTCCGCCCCAGCGGGACAGGTAACGCCGCGAATAGACCCGCTGCTCGCGGCCCGGAACATCCACGAACCAGCCGAGCATCATCAGGGCTCTTGTCCCCTGATTCCGCTCCGTGGCAATCAGCCGCTCCCACGGTACGCTATGACGGTTCGGTACGCTGAGTGCTGCCAGATAAGCCGCAGCCAGAATGACGATAAAGATTAATGCCTGCAGCGATGGCTGCCACAGCCATGCTGCAATCATCAGCCCGAGGGCTGCCCAGCGCAGCAGTCTAAATCCGGCCGAAGCAGGACGCGAGAGCATCACGATTTCCCGCCATAGCCCGTAGCTCGACAGCAACTTCACCGCAATCAACACCACGGCTGTAAGCAGCAGCTGCTTCGGAGAATGGTCCGTACGTATGTACAAAGGCCAGAGTGTAATGAGGATAAAAGCCAACCGCAGAATTTTCCACACATTCCCGCTCACCCAGGCCGGAGCGAAGTACTCTCTCATCCGGTGGCCTTGCGGGAGCAAAAAGACCGTATCCGGGCTCTGCAGATAGGTCCGGAAGCTGCTGTGCACTGCTGCAGGCAGCAGCAGAATCAGCATAATCCAGCGGATCGGCAGATCTGCCGGAGTATCACGGAGCAGCGCAGTGTACCAGGCGGAGAAGACTATCAGCACCAGCAGCAGCAGCATCGCTACACCGCTCTTAATGACATAGCCCACATACGGGAGCATGCTTCCCATGAATCGGCTGCGCCGCTGCCGGCGCAGCTCTTTCAAATCCATATCATTTCCCTCCCTGCACCAGTTCGTAGAACAGCTGCTCCAGGTTAAGGCCGCGAAGTCCGGCGGCTTCGGTCATTTCCTTAAGCGTACCCTGGGCAATAACCTTGCCGCGGTGCAGCACAATGAAGCGGTCGCAGTAATTCTCGATGGTAGAAAGAATATGAGAGCTAAGCAGGATGGAGGCCCCTGATTTCTTCAGATCCAGCATGAAATCGAGCAGGGAACGGATACCGAGCGGATCAAGTCCCAAAAAAGGCTCATCAATCACATAGAGCGCCGGCCGTGCCACGAAGGCACACATAATCATTACCTTCTGCTTCATACCCTTGGACAAATGGGAGGACAATGTATCCATCTTGTCCTCCATATTGAACAGTGCCGCCAGCTGACCGGTGCGCGATTCATAATCGCTGCGATCCACGCCATAAGCCCTGGCTGTAAATTCGACATGCTCCCGGACCGTCATTTCCTCATACAGCAGAGGCGATTCCGGCACGAATGTCAGCGCACTGTGATACCCTTCCGGGTCGTCGCTCCGGGTCTTGCCCTGCACGGTAATTTCACCTTTGTGGGGCGACATCAGCCCCAGAATATGCTTCATGGTCGTACTTTTGCCCGCTCCATTGAGTCCGATCAGTCCAACCATTTCACCGGGCTGTACCTGAAGGCCGATATCATGAAGTACCGGCTTGTTGAGACTATATCCTCCGCTTAAGCCCGTAATTTGCAGTACGGGGGCAGTATTCATTGACCGTCACCTCTCGGGGTTTTGTCCTTGAGCCATTTCGGAGCTCCCTTATTCTTACGGTTCTTCTCACGCTCGCTACTGCTGATGCGTGCTTTGCCCGCAGGAGCGGCCGGACTGCGTCCGCCTGCGGCTTGGCCTGCACCATGATGCGGCTCACGCCGTACCTCTCCGCCGGTACTTGGGCTACCCGACAGTCCCTGACGCGCTGTCGCCGGTCTGGCACCTGGAGCATCGGGCTGCACAGTTGCCGTCCGCACCGGCTTGCTGCTGCCCGGTGCAGCACTTTCCCGGCGCGGTGCATCAGTTCCGTCGCTTCCCCGGCTGCTGCCTGCAGGCCTGCGGACTTCATCCGCCGGCCGCGCCTTGCCGGCGGACATCGCCCGCTCATCCAGCTGGATGTCCAGCTCACGGGCAAACTTGCGCATGATGAAGGTCTGCTGCTCGGTAACAATCGTAACCGACAGGCCGCGCTTGCCCATGCGTCCCGTACGTCCGGCCCGGTGCACATAGTGCTCGGAATCAAATGCCGGGTCGTAGCTGACCACAAGTGTCAGATTCTCAATATCCAGACCCCGGGCTGCTACATCGCTGGCTACCAGCACCCGGAACTTCCCGCTCTTGAACTTAGCCAGCACATTACTGCGCGTAACCTTGTCGGCATCGCCGTAGAGTGCCGCTGCGCTCAGGCCGAGATGGTTCAGCTTCGCCTGTACTTCGGCTATGTCCTCAGTAGCGTTAACGAATACAATCGCCCGTTCCGGGTTGTAATGGCGGATGACGCGGCGCAGCATATCTATCTTGTTACGCTCCTCGGCCACCACATAATGATGTTCCAGGGACTGTGCGGTCATAACCCCCGGATCAATCCCGACTTCGGCCGGGTCTTTCATTTCCCGGGCAGCCAATGCTTTGGTTTCCGGCCCGATGGTTGCCGACAGCATAATGAGCTGGCGTGTGCGCAAGGCGCTGCTGACGATCTTGGCTACCTCACCGGCTCCGCTAAGCTGGAACATCTGGTCCGCCTCATCGATGACAATCGTGGTGACTTCGTGCATTTTCAGCTTGCGCAGGCCAATCAGCTCCCGGATGCGGCCCGGGGTGCCGACGACAAGCTGCGGGTGTTCACGCAGCTTGTCGATCTGGCGTTTAATCGCAGCACCACCGATCAGTCCCATCACCTTGATGCCGCGATGATCTCCGTACCGTTCTGCCTCGCGGAGGATTTGCATCGCCAGTTCCTGGGTTGGGGCCAGCACCAGCTTCTGCACCACTCTCTGCTCCGGATTAATTCCTTGAAGCAGCGGCAGCAGGTATGCCAAAGTCTTGCCTGTTCCTGTCTGGGAAGCGGCCAGCACATCCCTTCCCTCCAGCAGAAGCGGGATCGTCTGCTCCTGAACAGGGGATGGGGCGGTAATGCCGAATTCCGACAATCTGGCAACAAGGTCTTCCTGGATGCCGATGGCCGCAAAAGATGCGTTAGTCATAATTGTATTTCATCCTTTTCGCTTGAGTTAATATCATCATTATATGCCAAAAAGGCCTCTCCACCAAATGGAAGGCCGTATCGTTAGAGTAGGGCTTATATCAGCTTAGCTCAGCCCGCAGAAAAGAGGATGATCCGCCGGATAACAACGGGCCTCTTCTTTCCTGCATATCTATTTACGGTTCATTGCGTTATAAGTCAGCTTATCCGCCAGACGGGGGAATAAGGCATACAGGCGGATACCGAAAGCAGCAAGCCCCGGAAGATCCACTTCTTCTTTGCCCTTCTCCATCAGCTTCACGATCTTGGCGGAGACATGCTGCGGGGTCATCATCATTCTGGCTACACTTTTCTCGTAGTTGCCGGAAGGATCCGCCGTTTTGAAGAAATCGGTGGCAATCGGTCCCGGATTGACAGCTGATACGATAATGCCGCTCTTGCGAAGCTCCTGGCGCAATGCATTCGTAAAGCCCAGTACCGCATGTTTGGTAGCCGTATAGGCAACCGCCCGGGCTGTGCCGATTTTGCCGGCCATGGAGGCCACATTCACAATCTGTCCGCTTCCCCGCTGAAGCATATGCGGAACAACAGCTTTGGTGCAGCGGACGATCCCCATATAGTTGACGTCCATCATATCGGCAAATTCCTGCGGCTCCATCTCGGTAAATCCGGCAAATTTGCCGTAACCGGCGTTGTTCAGCAGGATATCGATTCTGCCGTAAACGTCAAGAATTTCCGCGAAAACCTGCTCAACCTCGGCCTCTTTAGTAACATCGCAGGTGTACAGTCCAAAAACGCCCGGAATACCGGCCGCCGTTTCTTTCAGCTTATCTTCCGAACGGGCCAGCAAAATGGGAACAGCCCCCCGCTTGCTGAGCATCTGCGCCGTGATTGCACCGATCCCGCTCGAAGCTCCTGTAATAACCACAATTTTGTCTTTAAGTTGCATGAATATCCGTCAGCTCCTAATGATCACCCTAAGAAATCATCACTTGAATATCCAGTTCCCCGATTCCATCCATTAGAAGCGGGATACTTAGTGCTCTACGCGGAAATACCGACATACTTTCGAGCTTCATCAGCTTCGGCGGGGTAATATCCACGGTTACTCCCTGATTGGATAGAATCGTACTGGCATTGCCGCTGATCATATTGCCCAGCTCTGAAATCGCGCTCTGCCCCATTTCGTCCATCTCTGCAATCGGATAGCCGCCCATCATTGCCGATACGATCTTGAGTGCCACCTGTTCAGCAATTCCAAAGACGATATCTCCGCTTAACTGACCTGTCATTCCCACTTGAATCCATATATGATTATCGATCAGTTCAATATCCTTAATTCCCAGATTACCGGTGGATGGCGAGACTTGAATCACCTGCTCAATTACAATTCGTGCAGACTCTAGAAACGGATTAATTACTTCTGCTTTCATGAAAGTGCTGTCCCCCTCTACCAGGCTTTAGTCATATACCAAAAGTCCTAAGTAATAATGTTTAATTATACTTCATATATCGGCATTATTCACCAAAAATTAATGCCCTTGTCGAATGAATTCTCAAGATAGTTTTTGCGGTGACATTGCCCTGCAGGTTGTAATCTCCTATAATTTAATCAAATACCAACATTCCGCGTAAGATACACCTGATTATTCCGGCAAAGCATACCCAGAAACCCTGCACAATTGCGGCGGTTCAGCACGGCTTCGAATAAGAAGACAACAAGAAAAAAGTCTTATTTTCCTGAGTAAAAATCAGCTTAGCCATCCTGTGAAAACGCCCGGTTTTCACATTATACAAATAACCAGCGACACGATTCGGTAGGCCAAAGGGGGCAAGTCCATGAACATTAGCCAGCTGGAAACACTGATCACGATCTCCAAAACCATGAGCTTTCGCAAGGCAGGCGAACTGCTTAATCTGACCCAGCCGGCAGTTTCGGCACAAATAAAGAGCCTTGAGGAAGAGTTCAAGACGCAGCTCGTTGACCGGAATCAGCCGGTTACCTTAACCGACAGGGGCAAAGTGTTCCTTACGCATGCAGAGCAGATTGTAAGTATTGTGGAGGAATTGAAGCAGCGTCTGGCCGATTTGGAGGAGAACCCCCAGGGGCATATTATTCTCGGGACAACAACCTCCATTGCCATTCAGATTCTGCCGCGCATCCTGTCTTATTTCCAGGACCAGTTCCCGCATATCAAAACTTCGATTTCATCGATGTCCTCATCGCAGATTTATCAGCATGTGGAGAATGGCCTGGTGGATGTCGGCATCGGCTATCTGATCGGGCAAAGTCCGGGTATGACTACCTCCGTCCTTTATTATGACACCTTTGAACTGGTAGTATCACCTAGGCATCCGCTGGCCCAAGTCAAATCTGCAGGCATTGAAGCCCTCGGCAAAACACCGCTCATTCTGCTGTCGCCAGACACCGTCGGCCGCAAATTTGTTGATGAGGTGCTCGCTAAGCACGGCATTCAGCCGCAGGTCATCATGGAGCTGACGAGCAGTGAGGAAGTCAAGCGGATGGTCGAGCTGGATCTTGGCGCAGCGGTAATCTCCAAGCAGTCCGTTACGGCCGAAGTCCGGAGCGGCACACTCAAAATCGTCCCGATTATCGAGCTCGAGGTCACGCATCCTGTCGGGGTCATTACCAAATCAGGCAAATACGTCAATTCCGCCATGCGGCAGTTCCTGAGCGATCTGAAAGGCATGCCGGAGACCCAGTTTATCGGTTCTGAGTAAACAGCATCATTTGCTGCTATCGTACACACACTATGGCCAAAGGAGATGTTCCACTCATGAAGTTTGATCTGCATACCCATCATTTCCGCTGCGGCCATGCCGACGGAAGCATCCGGGATTATATAGAGGCGGGGATCGCCGCCGGTCTTAGCGTTATTGGCATTTCCGATCACACGCCTTATTTTGCCAGCCCTTCCGAGCAGGCATTTCCCCGTATTGCAATGGCCAAATCGGAAATAGCGAATTACGTAGATGAAGTATTGTCTCTGCAAAAAGAATATGCCGGCACCATTGATGTCCTGCTTGGCATCGAATCAGACTATTTTCCCCAGCATGCTGAACTGTACCGGACCACGCTGGCCGCCTACCCCTTTGACTATATCATAGGTTCGGTACATAACGTCGAGGGTGACAGCATCTTCAATAAGAGCCGCTGGAAAAAGCTCGGGCCGAAGCAAATGCACGCGGTCAAAGCAGAGTATTACCGGCTGATCACCGAATCTGCCCGCAGCGGTATGTTCCAGATTCTCGGACATATTGATGCCATGAAGGGGAACTATCCAAACTTCTCGCAGATCCCGGCAGCCCCTGAGATTGACGAGTGCCTCCGTGTCATCGGCGAATGCGGTGTAGCGATTGAGATCAACACCTCAGGCGGTACCAAGCTGTGCGGCGGCTGGTATCCGTCTGATGATATTCTGGAGCGCGCCCTGCATTTCGGTGTAGAGGTCAGCTTCGGCTCCGATGCGCATAAGCCTTCAAGGGTTGCAGATCAGCAGGGGGCAGTGGCCGCCCGTCTCAAGGAAATCGGGTTTACGCACTGGGTCTACTATAAGCAAAAAGAAAAACAGACTGTAGCACTCTAGATGGGAAATACAAAAGCCTCCGCCTGCAGGAACTTGCAGACGGAGGCTTTTGTTGAGAGTAGCCCATCCATTCATATGGAATTGCGGCCGTCAACCATGGCGGTGCTTATTGTTATTTCTGCAGATTATCGCTGGTAAAGCCCTGCTGCGGGAGTGTCCGCCCGGCGTCACCGTACTGCGGATTCATGGCATAGAAATGGGCGATCGTGGCACTCCAGTCCCGCTCCGTCAGGCCCAGGTCTTTAAGGTACTCCCGGTATGCCTTGTTGTATTCCTCGATGCTCCCCCGCAGGTCCGGATTGTAGTACTCCTCATGATACACCGCCTCCAGCGGAAGACGCGGCTTCTTGGGCAGCTCTTCACCAGGGTATCCGACGCACAGGCCGACTACCGGAAATACATACTCCGGCAGCTGCAGAAGCTCAATCACGCCTGCCGTATTGCGGCGGATTCCGCCGATGGGAATGATGCCAAGGCCCAGGGATTCGGCAGCGGCCACCGCACTCTCCAGCGCGATTCCCACATCCACCGCCCCGACGAGCAGCGCATCCACATCACCGGCTGACTCGAACGGCTGCCCCTCCAGCTCGCCGGCTAATTTAGTTCGGTAAAAATCCATACAGAACACTAAAAATACCGGTGCATCAGCCACGTGCTTCTGATTCCCGCTCAGCACCGACAGCTGTTCTTTACGCTGCTCATTCTGCACGGCAATAACCGTTACCTGCTGCCCGTTGACCCAGGATGGGGCCGATTGCGCAGCTTCGATAATGAGTCTCAGCTTATCCGCTTCCACCGGCCGCTGCTCATATTTGCGGAACGAACGGTGGTTGTTCAAGGTTCTTAGCACTTCATTCAAAGTATGAATACCTCCCGAATGTGAAATAAACGTACAACATGTCCATTTATCATACCCCAATGAACTCAGGGACCGCCAGTCTCCGGGGATATACGCAAAAAAATGGACCCGATTCCTCGGGTCCCAGCAGCAGTTATATTTTCAAAAGGGGGTCATGTACTTAGTTTAACCGGACACTGTTAGAGTTTGATAACGGCTTTATTTCAATTGTGTAACAAAGTGAATACTTTCATTACATCGCCGGAGCCATCGGCCATTGGCAGAATACGCTCGAGCGCCAGCCCGTTCTTGAGCATGACCCGCTCGCTTCTCAGGTTATCGCCGCGGCAGCGTCCCTCTACCTTAGCCAGTCCAAGCTCCTGCCGTGCATAGCTCAGCAGCAGTCCGACTGCTTCGGTAGCGAGCCCTGCTCCCCAGCTGTCCGGATGCAGCATATAGCCAAGCACGGCTTTGCCTTCATGCCGGTTCCAGTTCTGCAGGGAGACCGTTCCAATCAATTCCTCCCCGCCTTTTGGATAGATGCCGGCATGCAATGCGCAAGGATCATATGCATAGATCAACCGGTGCACCAGTTTGTCCAGCACAGCCTTCTGGGAGCCGGCTCCGCAGCGCAGCACAATATGCGGCTGTACCCCGGGGTGCGAGAGAAGTTCCAGCAGCCTGCCGGCTTCGGCGGGCTGCATCGGCCTCAATTCAACCGCTGTTCCTTGTTGGGCGATCAATGATATGGATTCGTAAGTAATCATATTTTCCCCTCTTCTCTGCAGCTGATGGTTGAAGTTCGTTGAGCCCATTCTGTCATCAAGCAGCGGACAGCGGATATGCTGTCACCCTCCGCTAGGCCCGGCGCAGGGTGAACACGGTTAGCTCCGGCCTGCACAGCAGCCTGAAAGGCATATAGGTTTCGCCGAAACCTCTGTTCACATAAACCGGCATTGCTTTTTTCGCGGTGTAATATAATCCGTTTATGTATTTCTGCGAGCCGTAAGGGGTGTATGCCGCTCCGACAAAAGGCAGGCGGATCTGGCCTCCATGGCTGTGTCCGGACAATTGCAGATGGAAGGGGTAGCTTTCCGCAGTATCCGCATAATCCGGCTCATGCATAAGCAGCACCGTGAACGTATCATCCGGTATAGCTTTCAGCGCAGCTTCAGGATCAGGAGCACTCTTCAGCATGTCTTCAAGGCCCGCAACCGCGATCCTCGCACCGCCCTGCCGGATCAGATAGGACTGATTCCTTAGCACGACAAAACCGGCGGATTGCAATAAGCGGGTTAACAGCTCTGTGTTTTTATAATCATGATTGCCAAAAATCGCGTATTTACCCAGCGGGGCCGTCAACTCTGCAAGCACAGCTACAGAATCCTCCAGGTCTTCGGCATTGCTGTCTACAATATCTCCGGTGAAGCAGATGATATCCGGCTTTACTTCCTTAATATGCTTCACGAGGCGTTTCACATCATGTGCATCTTTATTGAAGCCCAGATGAACATCGCTGAAATGAACCAGCCGGATCCCGGAAAAAGCGGAAGGAAGCTGCTTCAGGGCCAGCTCCAGCTTCGTAACCTCAAGCCAGTTGGGCTCTCCCTGCCAGACATAACCGCTTGTAAGCAGCCCTGCACCAAACACTGTGGCCGCTCCCCTGGCCAGGAACTGGCGGCGGGTTATTTTGCGTCCCTTTTCCGGTACAGGAGCGCTATAACGGCCGCTTCCGTCTGCCGGATTTGTTTGTTCATGATTGGGAGAAGTCCCGGGCGATCCTGTATTCATAGGGAGATTCTCCTTTCTTAACTTGATTATTAGTTTGTTGGATCAGACTGTGCTGACTTCTCTTTCTCTTTCTCTTCTTCTATCTCCTCCTGCTTATTTTCAACGGCATTCTCTATATTTACTTCAATCGCAGCCTCAATCTCTTCCTCCGTGCCCGAACCGAGGATTTTGCGGAACAATCCCAGCATGGACAGGGCATAAGCCACCGTAATGAAGCTGAAGCTGATCTGCATAACGACCACCAGCCGCGAGGTATTATCCGTCGGAGCCACATCCCCATACCCCACTGTCGTAAAGGTAGCCACACTAAAGTATAGAAAGGTAATCAGCTGGCTGAGCAGATCAGCACCGAGCCCCTGCCCTTGGAAGGAAGACTGTCCAAACAGTTTATATATGGATGTATATACAACCGTAAAAAAAATAATGCAGGTGAAGGCTGCGATGCTGATGCGGACCAGCGTTTGCTGCATTCTTACTTCTTTGCTGTTCGACTGCTTAATTTCATGGAAGATAAACAGGATATAGAACAGAACAGAGGCCAGTACAAAAAGTAAAATCAGCCCCCGCAGTCCGCGGGTACCCGGCACAATCGCCCCGAGGTCAATCCAATTCAGCAAATCCTCGACCGAAATCAGCACGTAAATCAGGATTGGCGCGAGCAGCACCGCTTTGCCCATCCAGCTTAACTTCATCCGGTAAAACCACAACGACAGCAGGATAATAATTACAGCTGCATTGAAGGTCCATATCCAAAAGTCCATGGCTTTACACTCCTGTCCGTGTGGCCTGCGGGCTCACTTCCCATTCTCTCCGTTAGTCCCGCCGCTCGTTATGCGGCCTCATCCGGACGGGAGGTCACGGTGATCCGGCATTCTTCATCCGGTGTCTCATGATACGCGCGCGCAATACCTTTATCCGCAATATCCCTACGGCTGACCCGGCGCAGACTGAAGGTCACCTCAACCGCCCGGGTGAACGGGAAGGGTTCAAGCAGCAGTGTAGATGCATCCTGCCATTCTGCCGTAATTACCCGTCCTGAGGTAAAGCTGAAATCCTCGCTGCCCGAAAAACCGTCCGTCCACCAGGGATGCTCCTCGGATTTGGGGCTCCCCGGTTCATTCAGTCCCAGATACAGCGACAAATCGTCACAGAACTGCAGCAGCCTGGCATCGTAATACAGCTCTGCCTCGCCAATCGGATCAGCGTTCTGTTCCAGCTCCCGGTGAATGCGCGCTCTGCGTTCCGCTTCATCCTTCAGATAGTTGTTGAGCTCCGGATTATCCTCGCCGGATACCTCAATCAGCCGTTCGAAATGCAGGCTGCATAGCAGGGCACCATACAGAGTATCCGCTTCTATCTCATTAAGGCCGCGTCTATAGAACGTAAGTTTCGGCACAACCGGAAAATCGATAAAACTGTAAGGGGCTCCTTCCGCATCATTCCAGAAAGGCGTTTCGTCCAGGTCGATCCAGCCCCGGTCATGATTGCTGATTGCCCTCAGCACTTCCGCCCGGCGTCTGGGCACCGGCACTTGCTCTTCCTTGAAGTTTGCTGCAAATTCTCCCGCCAGCCGCCCGTGCTCATGCTGCTTAATCATTACAAATGCCCCGTCCTGCTCCCGACAAATCACCGTAATTCCTCCTCGATTCTCCATGGCCTAAAAGCCGCATTAGCTACGGAGATTATAACATATCCATCTATAATTGTTTAAGTTTGCCTTTTCCGGGCTGTTCCTATGTATTCACGGAATGTATACCATGTACCCATTTCTCCAGCCAAAAGAAACACATTACTTTGATAATATCATCCCATGCAAAAAGCCGCCCCCTGCGGCAAAATATGCCTTGAGGGACGGCCCGTGACTGATTAGAGTATGAATGCTGCGTTACACACCCAGCCAGCGTTTGAACATATGCTTGGTGGTCTGTTTGTTGATCTCAGCGATAGAGGTAGTGAGCGGGATGCCTTTTGGACAAGCACGTACACAGTTCTGCGAGTTGCCGCAGCCGTCGATGCCGCCATCCTCCATCAGTGCCTCCAGGCGTTCGTCAGCGTTCATTTCGCCCGTAGGATGGGCGTTGAACAGGCGTACCTGGGAGATGGCTGCCGGACCGATGAAGTTCGTCTTTTCATTAACATTCGGACAGGCTTCCAGGCAGACGCCGCAGGTCATGCATTTGGACAATTCGTAAGCCCATTGGCGTTTCTTCTCCGCCATCCGCGGACCGGGGCCCAGATCATACGTTCCATCAATCGGAATCCATGCTTTGACACGCTTGAGCGCATTAAACATCCGGCTGCGGTCGATGACGAGGTCACGCACCACAGGGAACGTCTTCATGGGTTCAATCCGCACCGGCTGCTCCAGATTATCGATCAGCGCAGCACAGGCCTGGCGCGGCTTGCCGTTGATTACCATTGAGCAGGCGCCGCATACTTCCTCCAGACAGTTGGATTCCCAGCAGACCGGAACTGTACTGTCGCCCGTAGCGTTGACCGGATTACGCTGGATTTCCATCAGGGCGCTGATTACATTCATCCCCGGCCGGTAGGCCAGTTCAAATTCCTCGGTATAGGGCGAGCTCTCCGGTTCGGCCTGGCGGGTAATGATAAACTTTACGTTTTTGGGAGCTGCAACAGTTTCCGCCATATCGGTTACCTCCTAAAAGTTTTGTGAGCGTTACTCCTCTGGTTTTCCTTCGTACAAAACTCACTTCGGAAGCATACGCTTAGTTTTTAACGTTATGATGATCTTCCGATTTCAGGCTAATTGCACTTCGTACAACTAAAACCGGGGGTTAAGTTTATTTCACGATTTAACTGCACTTTGTACATTTATATACTACAAAATAGCTAAATTCCGTCTATCCGGGAGATTTTAACTGTAAAGAATACAATTATTCGTCTCCCGTGCCTCCGTCGGGCTGAAATAGCTGCACGATATACACTTATACGTAGATTTCTGCCGCCAGTATATGCCGGCCATCCGGCACTTACCATTATCATATATTCACGATGCTTTTTAGTCCTTGGAATAGTCACGTACCCGCGGCGGGATCAGCGACACATCTACTTCCTCGTAGGAAATCTTCGGTCCGTCAGGTGTCCAGGTCGCTTTGGTCGTCTTGAGGAACTCCTCATCGTTACGATTCGGGAATTCCGGCTTGTAGTGGGCTCCGCGGCTCTCATTGCGCAGCAGCGCCCCCAGCGTCATCGCCTCGGCCAGCTCAAGCATGTTCCACAGCTGGCGGGTGAAGGCTACGCCCTGGTTGTTCCAGCGCGAAGTATCACTCATGTTAATGCGGCCGTAACGCTCCTTAAGCTCTTTGATTTTGCCGATGGTTGCCTCAAGCCGTTTGTTCTCGCGCACCACAGTCATGTTGGCGGTCATCCATTCGCCCAGCTCTTTGTGGATCACATAGGCGTTTTCTGTACCCGACATGCCCAGCAGTGTCTCGTATTTGCCAACCTGCTGCTTATGGAAGCTGTCGAATACGCTGGATGGAATATCCTGAACGGACTTCTTCTGCCCTTTAATATATTCCACTGCCTTCGGCCCAGCCATCATGCCGCCGTAAATCGCTGATACCAGCGAGTTCGCGCCGAGCCGGTTCGCGCCGTGATACTGGTATTCACATTCCCCTGCTGCGAACAGTCCGGGGATATTCGTCATCTGGTTATAATCGACCCACATACCGCCCATGGAGTAATGGACCGCCGGGAAGATTTTCATCGGAATCTTGCGGGGATC
This sequence comes from Paenibacillus tianjinensis, assembly GCF_017086365.1. NCBI lineage: Bacteria > Bacillati > Bacillota > Bacilli > Caryophanales > Paenibacillaceae > Paenibacillus > Paenibacillus tianjinensis. Next base: position 5,212,457 of record NZ_CP070969.1, read on the forward strand.
ATCCCCCATGAATTTCTCATAAATCTCGATAATACCGCCAAGCTTGACATCAAGCTCCTTCGGATCCTTATGCGACAGGTCGAGGTAAACCATGTTTTCGCCGTTAATACCGAGCCCCTGGTCCACACACACATTAAAAATCTCCCGGGTAGCGATATCGCGCGGCACCAGATTTCCGTACGACGGATATTTCTCCTCAAGGAAATACCACGGCTTGCCGTCCTTATAGGTCCAGATGCGTCCGCCTTCCCCGCGGGCCGATTCCGACATCAGACGCAGCTTGTCATCACCGGGAATTGCCGTCGGATGAATCTGGATGAATTCCCCGTTAGCATAATGCACACCCTGCTGGTATACGGCACTGGCCGCTGTTCCTGTATTAATAACCGAGTTCGTCGTTTTGCCGAAAATAATCCCCGGACCGCCGCTGGCCAGAATCACCGCATCCGCCGGGAAGGTCTGGATTTCCATCGTCTTCAGATTCTGCGCGCTGATACCGCGGCAGACGCCGGCATCGTCAAGAATCACTGAGAGGAACTCCCAGTTCTCGCTTTTGGTGACGAGCCCTTCCGATTCCCAGCGCCGTACCTGCTCATCCAGCGCATACAGCAGCTGCTGGCCGGTCGTAGCTCCGGCAAAAGCCGTACGGTGACGCTTCGTCCCGCCGAACCGGCGGAAGTCGAGCAGCCCCTCCGGGGTGCGGTTGAACATAACGCCCATCCGGTCCATCAGATGGATGATGCCCGGCGCGGCCTCGCACATCGCTTTGACCGGAGGCTGATTCGCCAGAAAGTCACCGCCGTAGACGGTGTCGTCGAAATGCTCCCAGGGGGAGTCACCCTCACCCTTTGTATTCACGGCTCCGTTGATGCCGCCTTGTGCGCAGACGGAGTGCGATCTTTTGACAGGGACCAGAGAGAATAGATGAACATGCGCGCCGGATTCTGCCGCCTTGATGGTAGCCATCAGGCCGGCCAGCCCGCCGCCCACGATAATGATATCGGCTGATGCCATGATTGTTCACTCCTAAAGTTTTGTTAGGATAGCTTCCTGAATTTGTTTCGACAAAACTCGCTTCGGAAGCATACACTTAAGTTTTGTCGTACCGCTAATATAGAATGTTTGCTGTGCAGTCCAGCCTCTAAATGGAATGCTGCGGCGGATAAGGGCAGCGTGTCAAATTCCACGCCTCGCTTAAGAGAAGGACCGGAGGATCTGTGCAGCCGAAGCTGCAGCCTGGAATTCGTTGTCACGGAACGTGAACAGCGACAGCAGGAACATGGAAGTAACAATTACGAAAAGGCCGAGACAGAGTACAGAGGACACTTTTTGCGAGCGCGGTCCGACGGTAACTCCCCAGCTGATCAGGAAGGACCAGAGGCCATTGGAGAAATGGAAGCAAGCAGCCACAACACCGATTACATATACGGCTAGCAGCAGCGGCTGGGTTGCGATGTCATGCATTACGCCGCCAAGCTCTTCATGCTCTACATTCCCGACTGCCACCTGGACACGGGTCTGGAACAGATGCCACACGATAAAAATGAAGGTAATAATACCGCTGATGCGCTGCAGCGTATAACGCCAGTTCCGTTCCAGGTTAAAGCGGTTCAGGTTCGGCTTGGATTGGTAGGCGATATACAGCCCGTAGACTCCGTGGTAGAGCAGTGGAAGCCAAATACCGAACAATTCCAGGAAGAAGACCAGCGGCAGACTGTTCAGCCATAGCACACTGTCGGTGAAACCGGAAGCGCCACCCTCTACTGCCGCGAAGTTCGTCATCATATGTTCGATGAAGAAGAATGCGAGCGGGATAACGCCGAGCAAGGAATGAATCTTTCTGGAATAAAATCCTCTCATGCAAAGTGTCCCCTTTCCTAGTTAAAACAGCGTTTTCATTAATGAGCATACACCGCCGGGAGTACAGTTGAAACAGGGGAACGAAGGCTGCAGAAGCTCGCCAAATCTCTATTTTCACCATTATCCATTGTTTTCCCGGACATTGCTCTATTATTCACAATATGTGAATATCTTGTGTCACTTTTCATGTTACTCCTTTTTCGCTTATAAGGGAATTGCAATCTAATTATTAAACGTTATACAATAACTGCATAAGAATATTTTTAATGTGATAATAATTCTCATTTAGAGCAAGCATTTCCCAACACAGCAGCCTGTTTTCTATATAAAGCAAACCTCCTTTAGTGATTCGGCTATGCCTTTTATCACTTTCATCCATATCCGTTCAAGCGTAAAGTAGCAGCATTACCACAGACTTCCTCAAAGGAGAACTCCGTTATGTTTGATGATTTGGACATTTTCGCCGCGGTCGTGGAGCATTCCAGCCTCAACCGGGCCTCGCGCCAGCTCAATCTGTCCCAGCCTGCCCTCTCCCGTAAAATCTCCAAGCTGGAGGAGCGTCTTGGCGTTTCATTATTCAACCGCTTCGGCAAACGGCTGGAGCTGACTGAGGTGGGCCGCCTTACCTACACCTATGCCCTGGAGCAGCGGCAGCAGCGTTCCAAATTTCTTGAGGCCCTGTCCAAATTCAAGGAAGGCGAGCCGCAGCTCGTCACCCTGGGGGCCAGCCTGACGACGCTTCAGACGACACTGCCCCCGCTTGTAAATGCATATATGAATAAATATCCGGCGGCGGAGCTGAAGCTGATCACCGGCAAAACACATGAAATCGTCTCAGCCGTCAATGAGGGCAAATGCGATGTCGGCATCATCGCCTCCTCGATCCAGGAGCCGGGCCTGCGCTGCATTCCATTGTTCGAGGACCAGCTCAGGCTGGTCGTCTCCGAGCATCATCCCCTGACCTTAACTGCGAAGCTGTCCATGGAGCATCTGTCCCGGCTGCCGATGATCCTCTTCTCCAAAGGCACCTGGTACCGCCGTATGACGGATGAGCTGTTCCAGCGCTGCGGAGTCGATCCGGACGTGCGGATGGAGATCGACTCCTTCGAAGCGATCGTCCGGCTGCTGCCGACCATCAAGGCTGCTGCGCTGCTGCCGAAGTCGTACCTTCGTCCGGAGCTGCTGAACGGCGGCGGGCTCGTCTCCCTGCACATCAAGGAGCTGGAGCAGACCCAGCGCACCACCTGCCTGATCTATCAGGGCAGCGGGGGGCTAAGTACAGCAGCACGCTGTCTCGTACAGGTCACGGAGGAAGTATTCCTGAGCGGACGTGAATAGTACACGTGAATAACACAATCCCCGGTAGGCTTCCATATATCATATGGATCGGCACGCCGGGGATTGTTTGTCTGTGCTGTTATTCAGTTATTTCGGCGAAGCGGGATTAACGGAACTTGCCTGCGTCAATGGCCGCCTGCTTCTCATCCAGGATTTCCTGATAACCCGCTTCCAGGTAAGTTTTCTTAGCGGCTTCATAGGTTGCGTCAAACTCAGCTTCCGGAGCAAGTGCAATCTTCACGTACAATTCCTGGAATAGGGTATCCAGGTCTGTTTTATACTCGTTTACCTTATCAAGCACAACGGTGAACAGCGCATCAGGTGTACGGAATTCCGCAGTCTCATCATAATATTTTACCAAATCATCGGCGAGAGCCTCATAGCCGGCCGGTGCCCAGTTGCGGAGATTAGCCTTAAGGGTTTTGGCTTCATCCTGATACTGCGCAATTTCAGTCACAAGGCCCCAATAGTCTTTGTTGTTGTTCTGTGACAGGACGGATTCGCCTTTATAATCTGGATTCTTCAGAGCGATACCTTCTGCATCAAGCGTGTAGTTCTCCCCTTCAATACCGTTCTGGAACTTGAACAGATTCTCCGGCTGGCTGAGCCATTCGAGATACATCCAGACTGCTGCACGTTCCTCAGGTGTAGATTCGTAGTTGATCCCCATGATAAAGCCAAACGGCCAGTAAGCGCGTCCCTGCGGCTTAAGGCCTTCCGGAACACCTGCAAATGGAGGAACTACTGCAAATTCCGCATCCGGATTGTTCACAAGAGTAGCTGCAAACACATCCGTATTGTTTGTCAGATAGAATCCGTAGCTGCCTGTCTTGCCGGCAACGAATTCAGATTTGACCTTATTCTCGTCATTACGCAGATAGAACTCTTTATCAATGAGGCCGTTATTGTATTGATAGTTCAGATTACGCAGGTAGCGCTCGGTTTCAACGGTGGTCAAGTCACCAACGCTAAGATCGGAATAAAGTGCGCGGTATTTCGCGTCAACCGGCCAATCACGGAAGGCGTAGTTAAAGTTGAAGCTGTGTTGAATCAGGCTGCCGCCGGTTACACCGAGTCCGGCTTCCTTCCATTTCACCAGCATCTCATTGTATTTCTCAAGCGAAGTCAAATCTTCAACCTTCATCCCCACCTTCTCAACCCAGTCCTTGCGGATAACGTTGACGAAGTTGTCGGCCTCCGGGCGTGCAGCGAAGAAGAAGATATTCTTGTCGTCAACAACCCCATATTGCTTGATCGTCTCGCCCATGTTCTTCCAGTACGTTGGAGCATATTTCTCGATTTCAGCATAATCCAGCGGCTGCATCACATCCTCGCCGTAATACGTAAGTGCCTGCGGCATATCGTAGTGGAAAATAATATCCGGAGCTTTATGCGACGCCAGCAGCTGCTCGAAATCGGTTACTTCACCCTTACGGGTAATTGGCACATAATTGACTTGAATATTGTATTTATCACCGAATTCCTTCTGAACCCAGCGTGTGTAATAGTTATCGCTTACATTCCAGCCCTCGAAAGCACGCTCATAGACCGGAATATCCAGACTGACCTTTTCCTTAAAGCCCTTTGAATAGTCGTTAGAGCTTCCTTCGCTCTGATTATTGGCGGCTGCAGACTCCGCAGGCTTGTTAGACTCAGCATTCTTATTGTTGTTATTTCCCCCGGAGCATCCGGCCAGCATGCCGGCCGTCATGACAGTTGCCATCATTAACGAAACAAATCTTTTTTTGTTCATCGCAATTCCCCCCATTTGAATTTTCGGATTGTAGAATTACTATTTTGGAACATCAGATTACTCCTTGACTGCTCCGAGCATAACTCCCTGAACGAAGTATTTCTGAACAAAGGGATACACGCAGAGAATAGGCAGAGTGGCAAACACAACGACTGATGCTTTAAGTACTTCCGGATTACTGAGTGACACCTGGGTTGCTTCCAGCTGGAAGCTTTCACTTGCCTGAATGACCAGATAATACAGCTTGAGCTGCAGCGGCCGCAGATCCGTTTCATGCTTAATGTAGAACAATGCATCCTGATAAGCATTCCAGCGTCCAACCGCATAGAAGAGTGCCAGTGTCGCCATAATCGGTTTGGACAACGGGAGGACAATACTGAGCAGAATTCGGAAATGCCCGGCACCGTCGATCCGCGCAGATTCTTCCAGACTTACGGGAATACTGCTCGTTAGAGAAGTCTTCATAATCAGCAGATTGAAGGCACTGAACGACAACGGTAAAACCATTGACCATATCGTATCCATCAGTCCCAGATTGTTAATGTTCATGTAGTCCGGGATGATACCTCCACTAAAGTACATCGTGAACAGGAAGATGAAGGTGATTACCCTACGGCCTTTAAACTGTGTTCTGGACAGCGGGTACGCGGCGCAGATGGTCAGGACCATCCCCAGAATGGTGAACAATACGGTCACTATAACCGAGATGTACAGTGAACGAAGGATGCTGGCATCTGCAAATATTTTCTTGTAAGCTTCTATGGTGATCCCCTCAGGCCAAAGAAAGACCTTGTTGGCAATGACAAAGGAGTCAGAACTCAGGGATTTGGACACGACATGCAGAAACGGCAACAAGCACGCTAGTGAAGCAATAATTAGAACGAGGCGGATCAGCAATTCCCAGATGTCCAAACGCCCTTTACGTGGTGCGGCAGGGTTGCCGGTTGATGCGCTCATGGTTTCTCTCCTTTCTTATAATATTCCATCCTCGCCAAGCTTCTTGGCTACGCGGTCAGCCGTTATTACAAGAATAATACCGATGACGGACTGGAATAGCCCGAGCGCTGTCGCACGGCTGAAATTGCCGCTCTCGATCCCCCAACGGTACACCAGGACCGGTATGGTTGTTGTGAATTCTGTGGTGGCCTTGTTCTGCAGAGCGAAGATACGCTCGAATGAGCCCTCCATGACTTTCCCCAGGTTCATGATCAGCAAGGTTACAATGGTCGCACGAATGGAAGGAACGGTAATATTCCATACCTTTCTCCAGCGTCCTGCTCCATCGACGGTAGCCGCTTCATACATCTCCGGGTTAATCCCGCTCATGGCTGCCAAGTAGATAATGGTTCCCCACCCCATACTCTGCCACACACCGATTGCCAGATAGCTGATCAGCCAGTTGGTGTCTTCCTGCAGGAAAGGGATACGGTTCCCGCCCATGAGTTCAATTAAATTGTTGACAACACCGCTTCCCTCACTCAGGAGCTGATAACCGATGGCACCGATAATGACCCAGGAAAGGAAGTGCGGCAAGTACAGCAGCGTCTGATTTACGCGTTTGAATCTTACACTTTTGACCTCATTCAGCAGGATCGCCAGCACAATCGGCATCGTAAAGCTGAAGCAGAGATCCAGAATGTTGAGCAGCAGCGTATTGCGGACGGCACGGGCAAAATCAGGTTTGGAGAAGATCTCCTGGAAGATTTGAAACCCAACCCACTCACTGCCCCAAAAGCCTCTTGCTATTTTGTAGTCTTTAAAAGCAATTACAAGTCCGGTCATCGGCAGATATTTGAAAACGATTACAAAAGCCAGCGGAAACAATACGAGTAAATATAGCTGCCAGTCACGCTGCAAATAATACCCGATTCCCTCTTTCTTACTTAATAGAGCCGTCTGATTTGTTTTTGAAGCGCTTGCAACTTTCAAAGTTTCACCTCCTACACCAAGTTATCACCTTGCCAGTCAGGCCAACCGGCTCGAGTTCTATGCTATTCCCTTTGCCCTGTTTTGAAAATCATGAGTATTGATGATCCCCATCAAATTTGATCGAAGCGCGGTTTTATCAGCTTCTACAGCATCATTATGATCAAATATGATAGGCATTCCCAAAAATAAAACGCTTTCATTTACAGGCAAAGGCCGCCGGCAATCGGCCAAGAGGAGGCTCCTAGGAGCTTTTACTCTTGGCCGACTTGTAGCTGCTCGGCGGCATGCCTTCATATTTGCGGAAGAACCTGTTGAAGCTCTGAACATTGAAGTAACCAACCTCAGCGGCAATTTGCTTAATCGTGAATTCAGTATCCAGCAGCAGCTCTTTGGCCTTCTCAATGCGTAGCTGATTCACAAAATCTATCATGCTTTTTCCGGTTTGCTCATACACAATCTTGCGCATATAGGAGTAACTAATGCCGATTTCCTTGGCCATATCCTCGAATACAATTTCTTCCCGATAATTTCCCTTCAAATATTGAATGATCCGCTCTCCATGATTGGTGTCATCGGCGCTTCGGTCCAGGCTCTGCACAATTTCTCGGAAAAATTCATGCAAATACTCCTCCAGCTCATCAAGCGTATCCATTGCAGCCAGAATGGAGTAAATGTTGCCCTTCCCCATAATCATTCTTCCGGTGCCGATATGATTCTCACGGAGATGCTTGATGGTCGCACCAATCAATTGATGATAGATGAACATGATATTGTCATAGGAAATATTCTCTTCTGAGCCAATCTGGCAGCGGATGAGCTGAAGCTCTTTGATAATCCCGTCCAGATTGCCTGCATCCAGGAAGTTGAGAATCCGCCGCTCGCTGCTTTCGGAATCCATATATTTACGGCTGTTCTCCTCTTCCTCCTGCCAGTACATGATGCTTCCGGCACCATTGATGATCCGCTGCTTAATCAGTTCCATCGCTTCAAACAACCGCTGGGTGACCATTTCAAGCGTATCAGCCAAATCGCTTACGCCAATCGTGACCGAATGTCCCAACAGCTCTGAGGACTGGTCGCGGATCGTTTCCAGTGCCTGATGGATCTGGCCGCCGCTATGCTCATACCCATCCGGGCTAAAGTTCATTACAATAACGATACAACCGTCGTTATGATACACAGAGCGGGCCAGAATTCCCTCCGGAAAAAGACTTTCGTACTTCGTATTGAGCAGATACCGGTGGTAGCTGCGTGTCTCGACATTGGTATTGCTCACATATCGTCTATACTGGTCGATGGAGACAACGGCGATTCTGTAACATGCTTCCGGAAAAACCTCCGTGATCCGGGGCGTAATCTCCCCGCGCAAAAGATGGTGAACGGCAAGACTGCGGGTATCCTGTTCGCGTTCCTGCAGCAGTTGGAACAGACTTTCCTCTTCCTCCTGCATTCGTTTGAACGCCAGATCCAGGAAGGCAAGCTCATTCTTATTCACCACACCCAAGTCACTTTTCGCCCGGATCGTCTGCACCAATTGCCGGAGCGGTCTGGACAGCCACGTCGCCAGAAGGACAGCCAGTACAGTTCCCAGCAAAATAATGGCACCGGTAAGCAGTATGATATTTCCCTGCATATCACGGGATTTGGACATCAGCTCATCCATGGAGCTCCAGGTTACATTCCACCATCCGGAAACATCTGAGCGGCTCCACGCATAAACCAGCCGTTTTCCGTCAAGCTCATGGAACGAATACCCTTCATTTGCTTCCTCCGTCAGCATTTCCCGGAGAAACGGCAGCTCAAAGCCGTCCGTGAGCAGCAGCGACTTGTCATTGTATGAAATCACTTTGCCGTCAGATTCCAGGAGCATGGTGTTATTATCCCCCACCTCTGTGGCATGCAGGTAATCGCCGATCTGACTCTCACGCATATTGACAACGATTAGCCCGCGCGTGGTGGAAGACAGACGGTTAAGGGGATATACATACGACACAACATTGACGCCGGAGTCCAGCTTGCGGGGAACCCACACGCCGCTGATTCCTCTCCGCCCTTCAAGGGCTTTAGTCGTCCATTCAAGCGACTCGTAGTGCTCCAGCTTGGTGATGCTGCTATCCGTAGAAATCACATAGTCCGAACCATCCAAGTGAAAATAGGAGGAGTATACCCCGTCCACCCGGCGGTTCAAATTGAGCAGCTCTTTGAATACAGATAACGACCGGCTCACATTGTTGTAATTGGAGTTGAGCTCGCTGTACGTATCCACACTGCGGATGGGTTCAAAAATATTGGTTGCCGCCAGCCGCGACGTGTCCTGCGCCAGATTAGCGAGCGCATTCTCGTTTAATTTGCGGTTGGCATTCAGCCCGGCAAGTGTCGATTCTCCTATGGCTGCTTCTGAGTTCTCTATAATCTGTGATCCGCTGTACCAGGTCAGGATGGCTGTCGGAATGGCCATGATACAGAATAGAATCAATGCCAGCTGCAGTATCATCGGTATTTTTTTCATGTTCGATCCCCCTATGATCTCTATATAAGATTATGAAAGGTTATTTGAAAAACATGATCAGCTCTTGGAGCTGCGCCTCCCGACGGCATGATTGGCAACGGCAACATCATGTTCCTGTTAAGTTCAATAATAGCTACAATTCAAAAACGAAGCAGAATGAGGACCTGTTTACCCCGTATAAATAGAAGCGCTTACATTAAGCGTTTGCATAATTTGTTATAACGGATACCCCGGCTACTGTTATTTTATCATTTAAAGAAACGTTTTATATATATGTCTAGGAATTTATTTAGAAATATCGAAAAATTCATGGCAGCACAACCAGAAACCGGTGATGCTGATATACGCAACGGGGTACTTTAACGCAGCTGGAAAGCGGGAACTGGGGAACCGGTCTGTATAACGATAAGGTTAACAGCACCAATATCAAATCTGCCTATTCGCAGGTATTCGAAACCATCAATCATTGGCCGCACAAATAACAAAAGCCCGGACTGTTGTCCGGGCTTTCCATGTCTGCTCTATGCCTCCACATTCACAGCCTGATCCTCAAATTCTTCAATACTCTCATTGGAGCCGATGACAACCATAATGTCCCCCTGGCTTACATGGTCATGGGCTGTAGGTGCAACGATAATCCCGTCCTTCCGGTTGAGGGCAATAATGCTGCAGCCGTACTTGGCGCGGGTATTCAGCTCTGAGAGGCTTTTTCCGTCCATGCAGGAAGGCACATTCAGCTCGACAATTTTGTAGTCCTTGGAGATTTCGATGTAATCCAGCAAATGGGGAGTCACCAGCTGATGCGCTACACGGATTCCCATATCCCGTTCAGGAAAAATAACCCGGTCTACACCCAGCTTCGACAGCGCACGCCCGTGCAGGATCGAGATCGCCTTCGCCACTACCTGCTTGATTCCCAGCTCTTTCAGCAAAATTGCCGCCAGAATGCTCCGCTCCATATTATCCCCAATCGCGACAATACCGCAGTCGAAATTGCGTACACCCAGGGAACGCATGATACCCTCATCCGTCGCATCCGCCATCACGGCATGAGTCAGCTGCCCGCTCATTTCTTCCACCCGCTCTTCCATGTGGTCGATTCCGAGCACTTCATAGCCCATTGCCATTAGCTCAAGCGCCAGACTTGATCCGAAGCGGCCAAGGCCGATCACCACAAACTGCTGTGCTTTCATAGTTTCATTAACCCCTTATCCAATTATCATTTTGCCTTCCGGATACTTATACAATGCTTTACCCTGTTTCGGACCCAGTGCATAGGCCAGTGTCAACAAACCTAGACGTCCGGCGAACATCGTCAGGCAGATCAGAATTTTGCCGGTCTCCGACAATTCCGGGGTCAGTCCCATACTGAGTCCTACGGTAGCAAAAGCTGAAGTCGTCTCGAATAAAATCATTAGGAACGGCCGCCCCTCTGTCGTTGAGAGTACCATGGAGACGGCAACAACGAGCAGCAGGGCAAGCAAGGTAATCGTCAGCGCTTTGAAGACACGTTCCTGGGCCAGCCGGAAGCGGAACAGCACAATGTCTTCACGTCCGCGCAGCATAGAGACTACGGCACCGATCATTAGTGTGAAGGTTGTTGTCTTGATCCCCCCGCCCGTAGAGCCAGGCGAAGCGCCGATAAACATCAGAATCACCATAAAAAACTGAGTAGCCTGGCGAAGGCCGGCAATATCTACGGTATTGGCTCCTGCTGTACGCGGCGTTACGGATTGAAAGAATGCAGCCCATATTTTACTGCCAAGGTTAAGCTGGCCGAACGTATTCGGGTTCGTAAACTCAAAGATAAAGATTACTACCGTTCCGATCGAAATCAGTGCTGCCGTCATCGACAGTACTACCTTGCTGTGGAGCATCAGCCTGCGGCTTTTGCGGTAATCGATCAGGTCTGCCATGACGATAAATCCGATTCCCCCGGAAATAATCAGGAACATGACGACAATATTGACTACAGGATCGCCGGCATATCCGGTCAGACTGCGGTAGTCCCCGAAGATGTCAAATCCGGCATTATTAAACATAGACACGGCATGAAAGACACCGAAATACAAAGCGCGGCCAACATGCATATCAGCAGCCCAGCGCAGCGTCAATAGAACCGCACCACTTGCTTCAATAATCAGTGAATATACCAGCACCTTGCGGATCAGCCGTACAATGCCCTCCATTGAACTTTGATTCATAGCTTCCTGGAGGATCAGCCGGTCCCGCAGCGAAATTCTGCGTTTCAGCAGGAGTGCAAACAAGGTTGCCATCGTCATAAAGCCGAGGCCTCCGACTTGAATCAACACCAGGATAACGATTTGTCCGAAGGTACTGAAATAGGTGCCGGTATCCACCACGACTAGTCCGGTTACACAGGTTGCGGATGTTGCAGTGAAGAGTGCATCTATAAATCTTAGGGAATGACCAGATGCACTGGAATAGGGCAGCATTAACAGCAGTGTTCCGATCAGAATAGCCGTAGCAAAGCCAAGCACCAGAATCTGGGGCGGAGACAGCTTAAGGAATCTGAATTCCGTAAATTTAGGAAGGGGTGAAGCCAATATTCTCATCCTCTCGCAAGTTTCTTGTTCGTTTAAGCAAATGTAATATTGATCAGATAAACATACAAATTATAAACGTTATTGTCCAATATCACAAAGACTGATTTCCCGATGCGAGGAATCTCTCTTGAAATTGTATGGTGTGTAGTGGTACACTCCCAATACAGATTGTATGGTGCCTATCCATACACACAACAACATGAAGCTAGTACTTCATTCGGAAGGAGCACCCTATGGATCCGTCCTTTGAGCTTTTGCCGGAGCCGTTTCAAATCAATCCTTCGCTGCCGATCTATGAACAATTTGTAGAGGCTATTCAGGGGAGAATCGTCAGCGGCCTCATTCCGCCCGGCTCGCGGCTGCCCTCAGTCAGAGATCTGGCTTCGGGGAGAGGTGTCAATCCCACTACCGCGGCCAGAACCTATCAGGAGCTGGAGCGTATGGGGCTGATCGTTACCTACCGCGGGCAGGGAACGTTTGTCACCAGGGAAGATGCTGTAATCGGCGAGGCACGCAAGATTATTATGCGCAAGGCAATAATAGAATTTAAAGCTGCAGCGGATATACTTGGCATCTCCGCTGAGCAATTGCTGGAATTCGATAAGGAGGATTCAAATGACACCTTATAAGCTCAACACTGAAGCGGCAGACCTGCTGCGGTAGAGTGTCGCGGCCTAAAACTTATAATGAAGAAAAAATCATTCTCGACGATATCAGCTTCGACATTCCGCAAGGCAGCCTGACTGGTCTGCCCCTCGCGCTAAACAAAACAAGCATAAGCCTGGCTTCACTTACGTAAATGTAAAGGAAGAACAGGGAATTTTTTGTAACTCCCCGGCCCGTGCTATTATAATGAGTAAGGTGTGAGCACAACAGACATCGACTCCGCTCATTTGCGGGACGTAAGGGGATAAAATTTCGGATTAATCCATTACTAGGAGGCGTTTCATGAATTCCGTCGGCCAGCCTTTACAGCAGCGGCCTCTTACCACCAGAGTCATTCTCGCGGGTGTGCTTGGTCTTATCGTATTCATTATGTTTCAGGTGGCCCCTCAGCTCCTCACAGGTTCGGGTCAGGAAGATACTACCGTCATCAGCAAGACCGAGGCTCGTACGAAAGCTGCAGCATTCGCAGCACAGCAGCTCGGCCATTCACAGACTGCCCAGGATGAATGGATGGTCAGCTACCAGACCGACTCCTCCTTTTACGGCTATATGTCCCGGGAGAAGCTTCTGGAGGACTATAGCAAAAAGAAGCTTGATCAACGGTATCCGTTCGATGTCTTCCATGCTGTACTCTATACTTCCGGTACATCTGATCCCCTTCTCGCTGTTGATCTCAATATGTATACAGGCGAGGTTGCGGCCTTTGCACTGGGCGCGAATGCGAATTCCGGCGAGGGACTGAACTACGGAAGTATTCCAGCCCCAGGCACTTCGAAGGGGATATACCCTGCAGACAGCGAAAACGGCGGCCTGACGCTTGAGCAAAAAGAGAATCTCGCCCGCCCATGGCTTAAGTTATGGGGAGCTAACCCGGCCAAGCTGCAGATCGAAGCGAACACTGAAGGCTACGGGCTTGTCTATTCGGACAGCTCGGTCAAAGTGGGCGAGTCACCGCTTAGTTATCAGTTTAGTTTTCTGGACGGGGACGTCTCCTACTTCAGAGCCGGTTTTACCGCTCCAGCCTGGCATGACACCTATGTAGAGGATCAAACCTCTCTGGCTAAAAAGCTAACCCTTTACGGGTATGGCCTGCCAACCCTGGCTCTGGGTATTCTCGCGCTGATCTTCAGCATCCTGAGAAGGGGCCATACCTCTTTTGTACGGGGGATCTTTCTAAGCTCAGTGCATTTTCTGATCATGATGATCAGCACGTACAATATGCTGCCGGAATCAAGCGCCGACAATGCTGAGGCCCGCATAACTTCAGTAGTCATGTTCATCATCTATGCACTCTACAGCCTGCTGATGTCATCACTGCTTTACTTCTCACTGGTCGGAGGCAACGGCCTGTGGCGCCAGGAAGAAGGCCTGAATCCCTGGCCCCGAGCCAAAGAGCCCGGTTACGGCAAGTATGTACTGGACAGTATTCGTGCCGGATATGTATGGGCGCTAATTTTGCTGGGTGTGCAGACGGTTATGTTCATTATTCTATCGTATACCCTTCATAACTGGTCGACCACGGACGCCAGCCAGTCTCCCTATAATATGAGATATGCCTGGCTGCTGCCGATCGTCGCCTGGCTTGCCGGCTTGTCTGAGGAGGCCGTCTACCGCCTGTTCGGCATCCGGATGCTCAAGAAGCTCGTTAAGAACACCTTTATCGCTTCATTGATTACCACCTTGATCTGGGCTTTCGGCCATACACTGTATCCGATTTATCCGGTCAGCTCACGGCCGATTGAACTGACGGTCATCGGACTGCTGTTCAGTTATATTTTCCTCCGTTACGGCTTTATTGCCGTGATGTTCGCCCATGTCGTATTTGACAGCATCCTGATGGGTGCGACCCTGATCTTCATGCAGGAAAGTGTGAATATAGGCGCCGGCATCGTCACGATCATCATGCCGTTTGTGGTAGGCTATATCGTGTATCGGTTTAATCCGCCAAACAAGTCAGGGCATCCGCAGCCCAAAGGGCCGGAGGAGCCGTTTCAGCCCGCTGGCATTTAAGCTAAGCTATTCTATAGTGAAAGAGGTGTTTCACCGGCTGCCCTCAGCCTGCGAAACACCTCCTTTTACTTTCTCTTGAAGAACCGGTCAAAGATCACCAGTGCTACTACTATCGTAAATACCTGAAATAGAAACTGTGGAAGCAGAAAAATAAATTCCATAAGAACCTCCAGAGGGATTTATACCTTTGATTTCACCATGGGGCCAGGTTGGAGGCCACTTAGGTGTATTAAAATATAAAAGGCCAACCCGTAAGGGTCAGCCTGCTAAGAATTCACTAATATAGTTACCGGATACTCCCTAATTAAGACAGCTCCTCATCGTTAAGCGCCGCAAGGATCTGCCCTGCCAGCTTTTCTCCGATGGACAGCGGACGGAAATCCTCGATAGAGGCTTCCTTGATTTTCTTCAATGAGCCAAAATGCTTCAGCAGCAGCTTCCGCCGCTTCTCGCCGATCCCCGGAATGGAATCCAGCTTCGAGGTTACCATCGATTTGCCGCGCTGCTCGCGGTGGAAGGTGATCGCGAAGCGGTGAACCTCATCCTGGATGCGCTGCAGCAGGTAGAATTCCTGGCTGTCCCGTGCCAGCGGCACCGGTTCGGCGGAATCGCCGATCAGCAGCTGGGCCGTCTTATGCTTATCGTCCTTAACGAGACCGCAGACCGGAATGTAGAGCCCCAGCTCATTTTGCAATATATCTATTGCCGAGGAAATCTGCCCTTTGCCGCCATCCACGACAATCAGATCCGGCTGCGGCAGATCCTCCTTCAGCACCCGTTCATACCGGCGGCGGATCACCTCACGCATCGTTTCATAATCATCCGGCCCCTGCACCGTGCGGACCTTGTATTTGCGGTATTCCTTGCGTGCAGGTTTGCCGTCAATGAAGACGACCATGGCTGAGACCGGATTGGTTCCCTGGATATTCGAGTTATCGAATGCTTCGATCCGGTTCAGGGATTCCAGCCCCAGGCTCTGGCCGAGGCCGAATGCTGCCCCGGAAGTACGCTCCTCATCACGTTCAATGAGCCGGAACTTCTCGTCAAGCGCCACGCGGCTGTTCTGGCAGGCCATGCCGACCATCTGCTTCTTCAGCCCGCGCTGCGGCACAAGCACCTTAACGCCCAGCCATTCCTGCAGGGCAGCAGCACCGCCAGCCGCATCTACCGTACCGACTGCGGTAGCTTCAGCGGCCGCAGCTTCGCGTTCCGCGTCCTGCTCTGCCGGCTCCAGCTCTCCGCCGGCATCTTCACTGTCAATCGCCGCGGCCAGTCTGCCGGCTGTCACCGCAGCAGCAGCCGTTGCTCCGGACGGTTTCTCCGTCCCCTCGCTCACCGCCTCTGGCAGCAGAATTTCCTGCGGCAGTGCCGGGTTGTCACTATAATATTGCGTGACATACGACATGAAGTCGCTGTAAGCTTCCCCATAGAACGGAAAAGCAGACGAATGGCGCTGAATCATTTTGCCCTGGCGCATATATAGAATCTGCACGCACATCCAGCCCTTGTCCACGGCATAGCCGAATACATCGCGGTCTTTCGTATCCGCAGTATTAATCTTCTGTTTCTCCATCAGGGCATCGATGTGGATAATCTGGTCACGCAGCTCCTTGGCACGTTCGAAGTACAGCTCCTCAGCAGCCTCCTGCATTTTTTGCTGCAGGTCCTTTTTGACCGCTTCATGCCCTCCCCCAAGGAAAGAGGCAATGTCACGCGTTATTTCATCATAAGCTGACTTAGGAACTTCCTTCTCGCAAGGAGCCAGACACTGACCCATGTGGTAATACAGGCACACTTCCTTCGGCATCACACCGCATTTGCGCAGCGGATACATCCGGTCGAGCAGCTTTTTGGTCTGCTGTGCGGCATAGCTATTCGGATACGGTCCGAAATATTTAGCTTTATCTTTAAGCACCCGGCGTGTCACTTCCAGACGCGGATGCGCTTCATTCGTTATTTTCAGGTACGGAAACGTCTTGTCATCCTTCAGAAGGACGTTATACCGCGGCATATGCTTTTTAATCAGATTACACTCCAGGATGAGCGCTTCCATATTGCTGGAGGTAACAATATATTCAAAATCAACAATATTGGCGACAAGCCGTTGGGTTTTCCCGTTATGGCTGCCTGTAAAATAAGACCGGACACGGTTCTTCAGCACTTTGGCCTTGCCTACATAAATAATGGTGCCTTCTTCATTCTTCATCAGATAGCACCCGGGCAGGTCGGGCAGCAGTGCCAGCTTATTGCGGATATTATCGCTATAGTCCATAATTTCTCCCCCACCTAGTACTGCACAGTCATGAAACAGCCCTGCACAGCAGAGCTTACTTAATAATGAAATGATAAGGTAAGTTTAACACACAAAGCGCCTCCGGATAAACCGAAGGCGCTTGTGTTCAGAGCCGCTAGGCCCCGGATTCAGCAGATATAATCAGACTTATTGATGTTTAGCTACAATATTCTTAAGGGAATCCTTGGAGTTCAATCCAACAACTTTATCTACCGGTTGACCGTCTTTGAAGAAGATCAGCGTAGGAATGCTCATTACTCCAAAGCGGGAAGCCGTTTCCGGATTCTCATCTACATTCAATTTGGCAATTTTTACGCCGTCTCCCAGCTCGGTGGACAATTCCTCTAAGATAGGGGCAAGCATTTTGCAAGGGCCGCACCAAGGAGCCCAGAAGTCTACTACTACAGTACCTTGACCTTCCACTTCACCAACGAAGGATTGGTCAGACACGTTCACGATAGCCATGATATTGTTCCTCCTTTAAGTTTTGCGAAGCAATATCCGCCTCCATAGCTTGCGCTAGCTTAAGCGAATTCACTCCGTAATGTTAGCTGGAAAAATGCTTCATGTAATATGATAACCAGATTACCATTTACCGACACATTCACAGTATAACATATATACAACGCTTTTGGGAAATGTTTTAGACAATTACATTGTATAAAATCAATTATTTTAGCATCCTCCGCTTCTTTACAACTTCCCGGAGACTCCGTATACTTGAGGAAAGCGCATTATTTGTCAATGACTTCTCTCACATGTATAACTGTAACCTAATGCAGTACAGACTTGCAAGCCGCAAGGAGGAAGAAGCTATGGATGTCAATGCTAAGGTACGGGACCCGCGGGAGCATATCAACGAGGAACCCCGCAACGATCTGGGCGATTTAATGACCGGGTTTTTCGGAATGACCGGATTCATGACTGTCGTATTCTTCGGTATGGTCATCGTCAAGTTCATTTTTTCCGAGTAACGGCTAACGTATCAAAAATAAACAGCGGAGCTGAGGACTTATTCGTCCCCGGCTCCGCTGTTTATTTTATTTCCGCGCGTATACCATGGTAGCCGCTTTACCGCTTTGTTCCGCGCTGATTCTCACCATGCAGAGGAATTACATCAACAAAAGGAGCGATCCGGTCCATCAGCCGCTGGCCTTTGTAGACCTCTTCGCCGTCCTTGCTGGTGAAGCTGAGATGCTTCTCCAGGCCATCCAGCGGATAATTTGAGGTATAGAAGGTCGGCTTGCGGTTCATCCGGTAATTCAGAATGGCCCCCAGCACATGGTCGCGTGCCCAGGGATTCAAATTCTCCGCACCAATATCATCAAAAATCAACAGATCACAGTTTTTCAGTGTATCTACCGTTTCCTTCAGCTTCTGGCCGTCCAGCATAATCGATTTTAGATCCTCGATAAAATCAGGCATGTACACAATCACGCCGCTGTACCCGGCAACCGCCAGCTCGTGGAGCAGGTAGCACATCAGGAAGGTTTTCCCTGTCCCGAAGGTACCATGCAGATAGATCCCCTGCGAAGTCAGCCCGTCTTCTTTGACTCCGGTAATATAATCAAATATTTTGTTCACGGCTGAGGCCCTGCGCGGGTCCTTGCCCATAATATCCATTTCATCATAGCCGCCGTTCAGCACGCGCTCATCTACATAGAAGCTGCGGATCCGTTTGCGGATGCTGTCCTGGTTGTCTTGGGCTACCTTCAGATTGCAGGCTGTCTTACGTTCATATAAATCCGGTGAGCCGTTTACCGTCTCAACCGTTAGTTTACTGTAATGGCCCTGGAAATCATTCGGGCAATTGTCTAGACCCGGACAGTTCGCGCAATTGCGGCTCTCCTGTACATACTGGTACAGCCGGCTCATATGAAGCCGCAGCCGCGGCTCATCCAGCTCGGGATGCTCGGCTTGAAGTTCCTTAACCAAGGGATGGTTCAGTAAATTCTGCTCCAAATCACGGGAACGCTGGCGCAGAGCCGGATTGTTCATCGAACGCAGCACTTCGCCCATAGACTCCATTGCTGCACCTCGCTTTCTTTACGGCGTCCTAAGAGCGCCCTTCTTCTTGCCGGCCTTAATCTCGGCCGCTTTCTTCATCATCGCCGCGAATTCTTCATCCGATACGGTCCCGGCACTGCCGTCATCGAGCACAATCGGAATCTCCGGCTTAGCGGAGCGTCCGCCGCTCTTGGCATATGAACGCTGGCGTGTTCCGGAGGCTGCTCCGGAAGACCCGGTGGCAGCGCCTTTGCCTTTGACCTTGGACTGGTCGCGGATGTAACGCACGGCTTTCTCGTAGGTGTTCACTTGCTTCACCAGCATATTGGAGGCAATGGCTTCGACGAAATTGCGGTTCATCCGCTGATCACCGCCGGAAGCCACCATCGTCATCAAATAATGGATCAGTACATTAATAACTTCCCCGCTCAGCTTATAATTGAGATCTATTTTCTCAAAAATATCCATTAGCTGGCCCGGAACTGCACCCGGAAAAAAAGTTTGCAGCAGCCGGGTATAAGGCTCGTTGCGAAGCATCATATTATATTGGTGGATATCGCATTTGGTTAAGAATTGCGGAGGCACCTCCACATAATACTCCATCTCTACCGGCTGCTCCTGCAGGATATTGGAATCATCGGTTTCCCCGGCGACAGCCGAGCGCAGTGAAACCACCTTCGCCGCAGCAATTTCCCGTTTTTCCTGGCGTTTCATATCCTGGCGGAAATGCTGGCTCGCCTTATGCTGCAGCGTATCCAGTATCACTTCGCCGTCCGGTGTAAACACGTCATCCTCATCAAGCAAGCGGCATAAATCCTGCGGACCCAGCCCGTACTTGCGGGCTACATAGTTAATCACGCCCATCTGGGCATGGTCAAAGCGCAGCTTCTCGACATGAACCCGGTTCACCGACTCCCTTGGAAACCGTAGAATGATATCACTGTATCCGATCGCCGGCTCACCGTTTTCGCTGAATCCGGGCTGACGCACCGTAGCCACTTCGGCCAGGGCCTGCTCCAGTTCATAATCAATCACATGCGTATTTAACTCAAAAATATCATAAAATGGCAGGGATATATTCTCTTTGCCGATCGAGCGGCGGCTCCATTCTTCCGGTTCCCGGTTCCAGAACTGCTCACGCAGCGACAGCACGGCGAACTTGCCGATCTTGTCACGCAGCAGCAGTGTCAGATGCTGGGTTGCAAAAAAATCAGCCGGAGACAGCGGCGGCATCAGCTCGTATTCATACATATAATCATCATTCTCCGGCATGTAAATCCGGCAGGTTGCAAGCAGCCCCACCGCCTCCAGCCTGGAAGCCTGATCCACTAAATATTTACGGCCCTTCTCGTTCGGTTCGACACCCAGCGTCATAAACAGCCTGCGCTGCTGCTCCACTGCGGAGTAGCCGATCGCTTCTGCCGGAATATGCTCAAACAGCAGCCTGTAGAGGCTGATTGCAAAGGCTCCAACCATCGGCTGATAGACCGAGCCCAGCATACGTGAATCCACATGGCTTAGACCGAATTCGCGGGAAACGCAGTACCGATGATGTTCGGTGAAATGATGCAGGTTACTCATGCGCATCTGCGGAAACCTCCCCCTCTTCTACACGAATTCATATAGATTTCTATTCTATCACAAAACACCCGGCCGGAAATGTAAAAAAAGAACCAAATAACCTCCTTTTCAGCGTAAAATCGACATCTTTTGAACGCTTGCTGGCGATAGCGAAAAATAATAGAAATAGGCAAAAAAAAGTCCTGGCTGTCACAATGAAAAAAAACGGCATCACCGTCCCTTTGCAGGGATAGCTGCCGTTTCTGCGCTGTATAAATTTTCATTAAAACATCTTGTACCCGCCAAGCCGCAGCTTCTGGATGGTCCACCCGCTTAGTACTGCTCCAGCCAGTCCGGCAATGCCGGTAAGATAATCAACAACATGGAAGGTGCTCAGGTGCTCCCAGAGCGACATGGCATTCCGGTCCCAGATGGAATAGATGACTACGGGCAGAATTACGATCACGAACAGATATGCGGGGAACCAGGTTGTCTTCATTAACATGTTAAGGATAAAGCCGATGCCAAACATCATGACAAAGAATAAAACGGCCAGAACAAACACAGGAATAAACCCCATCGTACCGCCATCCCCTCTCTCTATAAAGAACCGCACACAAAACCTTATTTAATAGTAAGTTTACTAGAAAAAATGTAGCGAAGCAATGAACATTATTGCTGTTCCAGTTCCGAACCCGGCAAATGCCGGTAGGGGGGTTTGCTCTTGGCAGCCCGCTTGCGATACAATGCTAATAGATCAATCGGATCATACATAGAAGCGTATGCTTTCGAACTAAGTTTTAAAACTTTTAAGGAGTGAGAACATGAACGAAGCTGCTTTGACACTGGAAGGCTGGTATGCACTGCATGATTTCCGCTCTCTGGACTGGACAGCCTGGACAGCTGCCGATGACGAGGAACGCGCTGTAGCCCTCGAGGAGCTGCATGCTTTTATGGAAGAATGGGGTCCTGTGGAGGAAGCAAAGGAAGGAAGCTCTGCAGTATATGCCATCGTCGGCCAGAAGGCTGATTTCGTGATGATGTTTCTGCGGGAAAGCCTTGAAGCCCTGAATGCTCTTGAAACTGCCTTTAACAAAATCGCCTTTGCCCAATATACCACCAAGTCTTACTCCTATGTCAGTATTGTTGAACTAAGCAACTATGCTGCCGGCGGGAATGCCGGGGATGGAAGCGATCCGATGCAGAATCCGCATGTTGCCGCCCGTCTGAAGCCGATTTTGCCGCAAGCGAAGCATATCTGCTTCTACCCGATGAATAAGAAGCGCGAACTTGCTGACAACTGGTACATGCTCGATATGGATAAACGCCGTGAGCTGATGCATTCACACGGACTGATCGGACGCGGTTATGCCGGCAAGGTGAAGCAGATTATTACCGGCTCCGTTGGTTTTGACGACTGGGAGTGGGGCGTGACCCTCTTCGCAGAGGATGCGCTGCAATTCAAGAAGCTGGTGTATGAAATGCGATTTGACGAGGTCAGTGCCCGCTATGGCGAGTTCGGCCCGTTCTATGTCGGCAACCTGCTGACTCCGGAGACCTTTGAAGACATGCTTAAACTGTAAAACACTAAAGGGTGTGCTTCCGCTTCATGCGGAGTCACACCCTTTAGTTGTATCATTCACCAAACGGACAGAGAACTAAAGGACCTGCTCTGTGCCCGAATCTTCGTCTTCATCGTCCTCTTCGCGCAGACTCTCCAAATATTCAGCCGTTGCCCGGTCGCGGGCCCGGCTCTTATCCTTTAGCCGTTCAATCGCCGGCAGGATAAGCAGATCAATTTCCTTCTGGATATGATAAGCCAGATCATACCGGCTCTGGTCCTCAAGGAAGGATCCAACCTCAATCAGACCGTTGTAGCGGTCCAGCTCCTCACGCGTCAACAGCCCACGAACTTGCACGCTGCAGTGACGCATCCTAGAAGAATCTTCCTTTCTTAAGCACCAGCGGAATGCCCCCGATAATGAACAGGTAGCGCATATCGACAACCTTCTTGAGTTGTGCAGCTGTCCATCCCTTATACTTCTTGTCGCCGACTACGGCAATGCCTTGTCCTTTACCCAGCGAAGCTACAGTACCCTTGTTGCTGAAGGCAAACTTCTTCGGCTGCTGGCTGCGGATGGCGGCCACCAGATTATAGGCACAGCATTCCCCCTGCTGCATCGCGATTTGTGCGGTCGGCGGGTATGGACGCCCTTCAGGGTTAATCATCAGGGAGCCGTCACCAATGATAAAGATATTCTCGTGGCCCGGCACACGCAGGTATTCATCCACCTTCACCCGTCCGCGCATCGCTTCAAAGCCGGCCGCTTCAATCAGACGGTTACCGCGGATACCGCCGGTCCAGACAATTGTCGAGGCTTTGATCTCTTCACCGGTTGCGAGAATGACACCATTCGGCAGGCACTCCTTGATGGCTACACCGATTTTGAAAGTAACACCCTTCTTCGTCAGCACAGTCATTGCATGTTCCACAAGCTCAGGGGCAAACCCCGGAAGCGCCGTAGGCGCAGCTTCCACATTGTAGATGTTCACCATGCTTGGATCAACATCATATTCCTTGCACAGGGCCGGGATACGGTCGGCAAGCTCCGCTACAAATTCAATACCGCTGAAGCCCGCTCCTCCTACCACAAAATTAATATGCTCCTGGGCATTATTTTCATTTTTATATTTGGCAAACTGATATTCGATATGTTCCCGGATCAGCCGCACGGAATTAATGCTGCGGATCGTGAGCGCATATTTATCAAGTCCCGGGATACCGAACGTTTCTGGCTCACCCCCGAGAGCAATCACGAGATAATCGTAAGACAGCGTGCCGTCTTCAAGGATGACTTTTTTCTGTTGGGTGCGGATTTCCTGCACGGAAGATTTCACGAGGTCAATCTTAAATTCGTCTATCAATTTGGAAATAGATACACGTGTATGTTCAATGCTGTCCGTTCCCGCAGCTGGCATATGCAGATGGGTGGTGAAATAATGATACTCATGGCGGTTTACCAGCGTCACATCTGCTTCATTATAGTTTAAAGCTTTCTGCAGCCGTTGGGCGGTCAAAATACCTCCATATCCCGCGCCTAGGATGACAATTTTGGGAATACTGCTCATGTTCCGGCTCCTTCCAACAGGTGAATCTGTCTATGTGTTATTTTTTGTCAAATAATTCAGGTTCTTTTGTGAATTTATACACTTAAATTCAGAAGAATTTCCAATCAAACTTAAAGGATTTCTAAAATAACCATATCCATTGTAAACCTTAGTATCGTTTTAATCAAATATAATCATACAAAAAAACGTCACAATTTTCAGTTCATTCAAAGCCTTTGCAGGGCAGTGCCACAATGATTATAATGAGTAAGTACGTTAAGTATGGCATTTTGAAACTATCAACTCGGAGGTGTAATATTACGTGACACTAGAGCAATCCGGCGTTCCTATGAGCGACCTCTTAATTATAGGCGGCGGTCCTGCCGGCATGTTTGCTGCCTTCTACGGCGGTATGCGCCAGGCGTCGGTAACCCTTATTGAAAGCATGCCCCAGCTGGGGGGGCAGCTCGCTGCCCTTTATCCTGAAAAATATATTTATGATGTGGCTGGTTTCCCAAAAATCACCGCACAGGAGCTGGTAGACAACCTGTCCCGGCAAATGGAGCTGTTCCAGTCTAATATCTGCCTGGAGGAGAAGGTGGTGTCGGTCGAGAAGCGGGATGAACGCCATTTCGTAACAACTACCGATAAAGCCGAGTACCACAGCAAAGCGGTTATCATCACTGCCGGTGTAGGAGCTTTTGAACCCCGGCGTCTGGAGCTTCCGGAAGCGCAGCGGTTCGAGAAAGCCAATCTGCATTATTTTGTAAGCGATTTGAATGCCTTCAAAGGCAAGAAGGTACTGATCAGCGGCGGCGGAGACTCCGCAGTTGACTGGGCACTTATGCTTGAACCGATCGCGGAGCAGGTCACGCTGATTCACCGCCGCGATAAATTCCGTGCTCATGAACACAGTGTGGAGAATCTGATGGCCTCCAAGGTAAATGTGATTACCCCTTCGGAGATCACTGAACTGCACGGGGAAGAATTCATAACCAAGGTTACCCTGTCCCATATCAAAACCAAGGAAACACAGGAGATTGAAGTAGACAGTGTCATTGTCAATTTCGGCTTCGTATCTTCGCTTGGTCCAATTGCCGAGTGGGGCATTGAAATTGAGAGCAATTCGATCGTTGTAGACTCACGTATGGAGACGAACATTCCTGGGATCTTTGCCGCGGGCGATATTACTACTTACCCTGGTAAGCTGAAGCTGATTGCAGTCGGATTCGGAGAAGCCCCTACAGCGGTTAACAATGCTAAGGTATACCTTGATCCAGATGCCAAGCTATCCCCGGGGCACAGCAGTAATCTTAAGCTCTAGACGGCAGCTTACAGGCTAGCCTAATCCACAAATAAAAGGGTATCCTTTCAGGTTGATTCCACTCCAACTTGAAAAGATACCCTATTTTGTGCCGCTTGCGGTTTTGACTAAGCTGCTGCTGCAAAAATGAAACTATTTGTTTTAATGTAGAACCGCATGTGCTGGAGAGTGTAAGTTCCGTTTGCGAATTTCAGCGAGCAAAAGAGCGATGAAATCATGCTCTAATTGGAGCTCTATCGCTCTTTGGTAAGAGTCCAACAGCATCTCATCCGACAATTCAACCATAACGTTCACCTACCTTTCCTTTATTTGGATCTGAATCTATCATAGCAAACTATCATTTTTCGAACAAGCGTTCTTACTATCCACAAGGTTCTGTGGAAATCCTGTGCATAATATGTTAATAAGGGTTACAAAGGCGTTAACTCCGCAGTGGAATATGGGGATAATAGTTATGCACAGGAGCTTTCCACACAGAGAGCCTAAAAAAATATTTTGGAATGTTCATAATATAGAAATTAATACCACATATTACCTCAGAAAATGCACGACTAAACGCAATTCTATCCTATTATTATCTTTATCGTCAATTCTTAAAAATTTATTAGTTACTTAGGTCTTGTATTCACTTCGAGGATCCAAATCTTTCCCCGCTGGTCAACAGCGTAATCAAAACCCAGCTCACCGATACCCGGAAAGTGTCTTTCCAGCAGTTCAATACAGACATGCGTCAGACGGCGCATTTCCGCTTTCTTGGCCGAAGTGCTGATCTGCGGCAGCGATTTGCGCAGACCATGCCGGCAGCTCATCATCGTACCGCCCTTGCATAGATTCGTTACAAACAGACCCGGCCGCGCTAATCTCCCCACCATAGAACGGAATTCCCAATGCGTGCCGTTCTTTACAACCTTCACTCTGTAATCAATGGGACGGCCGGCAATCCGGGCAAGCGAGATTCCCTGCTGAATCATATAACGCCGTTTAACCTTTACTCTGTCAAGCGCATGTTTCATAGATGTGAAATCACGATATACACGGGTTCTATGCATATAAGTGAAACCATATCCCCGGCGGTCCCGGAATACCTTAATAACTCCATATCCCCCGCCGCCTACAATCGGCTTAATGACTACGTTTCCGTATCTTCCCAGCATAGCTGACAGCCCGGCAGCACTATATTCCTTCGTTCGTGGAATGTAACCGGCAACCCGCGAATCGCTAAGCAGCGCCTCGGTTTTCAGCCACTTGCTGGCCAGTTCTCTTCCTGCCATGTTCCCCTCTCCTTTCGCAATCCCAGCCTACCCTATAGATTACTCAGAAAAGGTCCCGCCCTCCTGTATGATTGTCCGTGTAAGAAGCTCCTCACAGCAAAAAGGGCATATGGCAGCAGGGCCGTATGTCCTGAGGGCTATCCACCCGGATTTCTGGGAAGATTGCGGAAACTGTTGATTTTTCTGCGGTGCCTTCGACGATCCTCGGCAATTACTGCCCGTTGTCGAACTATCAGTGAAGTGCCCCTGGGCTGATAGAACTTATAACAGGTATATACGATGCCGATATAATGCATATACATAATTCTGCTAAAAGAGGAAATACAATAACACAGGGAGGCTCCCGCGTATGGATTGGTACCTGAAGGTTGTTAAAAATTACGCCGTTTTCTCAGGAAGGGCAAGGCGTAAGGAATTCTGGATGTTTGTGCTGGTTAATTTTTTGATTGGAATCCTATTCGGGATAGCGGAAGACTTCTTCGGAGTATCAACTTTAATCAGCAAGCTCTATTCGCTGTTCATTTTAATACCTTCCTTGGCCGTGCTTGCCCGCAGACTGCATGATATCGGAAGAACCGGGTGGTGGATCCTGATCAGCTTTATTCCTTTTGTCGGGTTCATTGTATTATTTATACTTGCTTGTATTGATAGTGAAGGAACCAACAAGTATGGACTAAGCCCCAAATATTGAATCTCGCATTTTATGTATCACACGCCTTTTCCCACACTGGAAAAATCTTAAAATTCATTGTATTATTACCCTGTGAGGGGGCTACCTAATGGCACAATTGTTCGAAATATTGTATTGGTTTGCGATGATCGGCATGTCTGTTGTCTTAGCGGGTACCACAATTCTTGTCTGTGCGCTCGGATTCAAGTTTATTAAGGACCGCCGTAGAATCCTGGGTGCAGGCTGCATTGCCTTTTCCCTGGGTGCCGCTGCACTGATTGTTTTTATGATTAACTTCAAATTCATCGTCCCTGCTTGATTGACTTCTGTGAGTAATACTATACTCTATGAAAAAGAGAACAAACAGCTTGTGCACATAGTCTGGTTGATTCGCCGAATTCTGTTTCTTCTATTGTAAATATAGTGGGGACGCTCCGCTGTTTAAGCGGGAATCGTATCTACAACCTTTCAAAAAATTCATAAAAAAAGAAACCACTCTTTTGGTAAATGGAAGTGCAACTAACCATTTCAAAAGAGTGGTTTCCTTTTGTACATACTATACACGTGTAATTCGGCTAATCAACTCTTCGAAATGAGGCTTCAGCCCGGCTGCTTGTCCCAGATGATTCAACCCCCACTCCGCAAACTTCAACGAAGAATCCAAATCCCCGACGAATTCATGGGTTCTGGCAATAACAAGTGCAAGACGCAAATCCAGCGGAGCCCCCATACTCATTTGCTGTTTGCTCCTTCCAGCCTTCAATTCCTCCAAGCTTATGGACAGAATAGGCTTCGGAAAACCCTTGAATTGGTCAAAATATTCCAGACCGCGCACTTTGAATACCTTGTACATTCTATTAATCGTTCTGATGGCGTCCGCTTCACTTTTCCCATATTCAAACCAGCCGGCTTGAGCCTGTGCGGGACCAAATATTCTCTGATTCCAGGGGATTCCGGCTTCTATTCGCTCTCTAAATTCACAGTCGTAGACGGTTAGGTTATGGTTGTCCGCCTTTCCACTCAATCCGATGGGCAAGAAATCCAAATGAACTCCCAGCTCCATGATGCACGACCCACCGTACCGGTTTCCTTGTATAACCAAGGTATAGATAAAATGCTCATCCGAATTCTTGCGGAAGTGGTGGTCCGAACCCATGAATCCCAATTGGTTCAACCGCGGCTTCAGATGTAACTGCAATAGTTTTCTAAACTCCGTTGTAAGCATGCTGTAATTCCCCCGCCTGCCTTCCGGCTGCTTGTTACGTTGAAGCTTAGTTACCTTATGTATTCATTCAATTCCGCTTCCCTTTTCTTCAGGTGAAGGTAACGCTCCGCCCGCTCAAAGATCTGCAAGTAGAGAAACATAAGGGTCAATATACGCTCCGAATCACCATCCGCCAGCATTTTTTCCATGATCACTATCTTATCTTTAATATAACTCGTATCTACTTTCTGGCCGTAATCTGCAATAGCCTGCTTAAATACCGTCAACTGACCTGGAATTACACTGTATATTTCAGCGAAAAACTCCGGTTCAATCTCGTAACGGTTCGTTTGTTTCGACCATATGTAATTCCATTTTTCCGTAAACCATAGATGAAACGGGCCGATCAGCGGATACAACGGCTCATAGAAGGTGAGCTCGTCCCGCAATTTAATCAGCTCTTTCCGGGCTATTCTTCGTCTTATGTATTTAATCATGTACACTCCTCCTGAGTGATGGCGCAAGTCTGCAATTTTACACCTTAAAAAGGATTTCATCACCGGTCTTAATCTTGTTAAACGGTCCTCTGTAATGGATGAATCTAAATTCAATTTCTGACAGTTGTAAACCTCCTCACCAATATAAAAAAACCTCCTGAAAAGTGCAGTACATCATACACCATTCAAGAGGTTCAAAACGGTTACCTAACCGACATTAGCACGGCTCAGCGCTCGGCTGACCCGCATCTTCCTTCGTACGGAACGATGAACCACATCCGCATGTAGCGGTAGCATTCGGATTATTAATGGTGAAGCCTCCGGTCATGCCGGATTCCTCAAAATCAATCTCCAAACCGTCCAGGTAACGGATATCATCTTTGCTTACGACTACTTTAAGACCTTCAATATCCATATATACATCCTGATCGGTTTCGTTATCGTCAAATCCCATAGCGTAAGAGAACCCGCTGCAGCCGCCCGGAGTTACGCCAAGGCGAAGGAACATATTCGGTACTTCCTGTTCAGCCAGCATCGTCTTGAGTTGTCCCGCTGCTGTTTCACTGATTGTAATCATGTTCTCTAGCCTCCTTAAAAATGCACTATATAAAGCTAAGTATACTCCACTATTCCCCTTCCCTCAAGTCATAACTGTGCCGCAGCAGAGCTGGGGCTGAACCGGATATGCGAACTTTCTCCACTGGTTGCTCACCCTTGGAGAGAGGTTTATAATAGGGAAAGCGATGCGCTGTAAAATTCGGAAATTTGTCACGAGGCTGTTGTCGCCTCTATTTTTATGCTTAATAGCACCGGCTAGGTATTCCGGTATTAATTCTGCGGGTGCTTTCGCCTCGCCAACCTTCAGGAGGAAATCATATGTCTACACTTATAACACCACACACGGATGCCAGAATGGCGGGCATTATTGAGAAAGTTCGCGGCGGAGAACGATTAAACTTGGAAGATGGCGTTTATTTATATGAAAGTGATGATTTGCTCACGATCGGCCAGCTTGCGAACGAGGTCAATCTGCGCAAAAACGGTAATAAGGTGTATTTTATTGAGAATATGAGTCTATACTTCACCAATGTTTGCGAATCCCGCTGCGCATTCTGCAATTTCCGCAAAGATGACGGCGAAGAAGGCGCTTATACCCTTTCCGGTCAGGAAATGGTGCAATATGTCGAACAGCATATTCATCCTGGGGTACGTGAGTTCCATATTGTCGGGGGCCATAATGATAAGGTGCCCTTCCAGTATTACGTTGATTCATTGAAAGCCCTGAATGAACGTTTTCCTGAGGTAACCCTCAAAGCCTACACGGCAGCTGAAATTGATTTCTTCACCCGCATCAGCGGACTTAGCATCCGCGAAGTACTGGAAGAGCTGCGGGCGGCCGGGCTCAAATCGCTGACAGGCGGCGGTGCGGAAATTCTGTCCGACCAGTACCGTAAAAAAATGCGGGTTGATAAAGCAAATGTAGAGGAATATCTTCAGGTGCACCGGACGGCACATCAAATCGGCATGAAGACCCACACCACCATGCTGTACGGTTCGATCGAATCCCGCGAAGACCGGATCCGCCATATGCTGCAGATCCGCGAGCTGCAGGATGAGACGAATGGCTTCATGGTGTTCATCCCGCTGTCCATGCAGCCTAAGAACCGGAATGCCGGAATTATGCGCCGCAACTCGGCGTATGAGGATCTTAAGACCATTGCGGTCAGCCGGTTAATGCTGGACAATTTCGACCACATCAAAGCCTACTTCATTAATATCGGCGTACAGCTGACTCAGGTAGCCCTTAGCTTCGGGGCATCCGATGTACACGGAACCATTCTGAAGGAACGGATCAGCCATGCGGCAGGGGCGTTGACTCCTGAAGGCATTACGCGTGAAGAACTGATCTGGCTCGTGAAAGGCGCCGGACGTATTCCGGTGGAACGGGACACCTTCTATAACGAGATTAAGGTTTACGAATAGCGCCAGCAATGATCCATAATTGAAAGGAAGATCGGTCCGCATGAGAACATTACTCGTCCTAGGCGGCGGCTACGGCGGCCTTGCCCTGATCCAGGAATTACTCGACCACCATCTCCCGCACGATGTTGAGATCGTCTTGATTGACCGGATGCCCTATCAGGGAATCAAGACCGAATATTATGCCCTTGCCGCAGGTACTGTGAACGACTATCATCTGCGCATCCAGTTTCCGGTCCACCCGCGTTTAACTGTACGCTACGGCGAGGTCGGTTCCATTGATCTGGACAGCAGGATCGTCATCCTGGAATCCGGCGAGCCGGTTTCCTATGATATCCTGGCGATTGCTTTGGGCTGCACGGATAATTACCATGGAATTCCGGGGGCGGAGCAATATACCTGCAGTATCCAGAGCTTCTCCGGCACCCGGGAAACCTACCGCCGGCTGAACGATATTAAGCCTTACGGAACAGTAAATATCGTGGGCGGGGGCCTCAGTGGAGTAGAGATGGCCGCAGAGCTGCGTGAAAGCCGCCCAGACCTCAATATCTCGATCCTGGACCGGGGAGAACGTGTTTTGTCCGCTTTTCCGGCCAAGCTGTCGCAGTACGTAGAGGAATGGTTCAGCGAACATCAGGTGCAGACGCTGGGGCGTGTATCAGTTTCCCATGTCGAAAAGGATGCCATTTTTAACGGCACCCAGGAGATTCCTGCGGATGTAACGGTATGGACAGCGGGTATCCAGCCAGTGAAAGTCGTGCAGCAGCTGGAGCTGGCCAAAGACCGCGGCGGTCGGATTATTCTCGGACCGCATTATAATGTAGCCGATTATCCGGAAGTATACGTAATCGGGGACTGTGCCAGCCTGCCCTTTGCACCAAGCGCACAGGCCGCTGGTGCCCAAGGCGAACAGGTTGCACAGGTCCTGCAGGCGCTATGGCGCGGCGATACTCCGAAGCTGGGCAGGATCAAGCTTAAGGGGACCCTCGGCTCGCTCGGCAAAAATGCCGGTTTCGGCCTTATGGGCCGCCGGTCTGTTATGGGGCGTGTTCCCCGCCTGCTCAAAAGCGGTGTGCTCTGGATGTCCAAGCGGCATTTCGGTTAACTCTTTCTCAGGACTAGTCCAATTCGAGGTTGTCCCAGGCTTCCTGCTCTTTGATGGCAGTCTCGATGGCTTCCTCCAGCTCTGCCGGGGAATCCGCCTCGATGATTTCGCCGTCGACCATGGCGAACGGTCTCAGGTAACATTCGCCGCAGTTATTCAGGCAACCATATTCAATGACATCATATTCGGGATTCAGCTCCAGCTTGTCTTTAAGCGGCCCAGTCCCGTGCCCGATATTGCTGGCACAAAATTCAATAATTGGTCTCATGTTGTTCTCCTTATTCTGCCCTAACCATTTTATTTTTTAACTTTTTGTACTATAATGAACATACGAAAGGAGTGATTGAGAAATGAGTGAGAATGCACAAAGCACCACCATGTATGATGAGGTTCTGGAAGTGCTCGATAAACTTCGTCCGTTCCTGCAGCGCGATGGCGGTGACGTGGAACTGATTGATGTTGAAGACGGCATTGTTAAGCTGAAGCTTATGGGTGCCTGCGGCAGCTGCCCAAGCTCCACGATCACGCTGAAAGCCGGGATCGAACGTGCCCTACTCGAAGAAGTAGAAGGCGTAGAAGAAGTTGTTCAAGTATTCTAATCCCGTTTTATACGTCCCGGACTCTCTTATTGGAGAGCCGGGATTTTTTATATTATAGAGGATTTCTCCAGGAGCCACAACCCGGAGCAGCTTTCTGGCAGGTTAAAAAAAGACGCCCCAGCAGTCATTAGTATGACTTGGGACGTCTTTTCGTTATTCATGCAGCCGCGTAAGGCAGCTGCTTAAAATGCCGGGATGATCGAACCTTGGTATTTCTCTTCGATGAAGGCTTTTGCTTCTGCAGAGTTCAGTGCTGCAGCAAGCTTCTGGATGGCATCGGAATCTTTATTGTCCGGACGTGCCACCAGGATGTTGGCGTAAGGAGAATCTGTACCTTCGATGAACAGGGCATCCTTCGTTGGCACAAGACCCGCTTCGAGTGCGAAGTTAGTGTTGATCAGGGCCAGGTCAACTTCATCCAGCTGGCGTGGCAGCATAGCTGCATCCAGTTCGATGATGTCCAGGTTCTTTTTATTTTCAGTAATATCAGCTTTCGTGGAGGTGATGTTGGTATCGTCCTTCAGGGTGATCAGACCATTCTTGGCCAGCAGAATCAAAGCACGTCCGCCGTTGGTTGCATCGTTGGGAATCGCTACTTTTGCACCATCAGCCAGTTCGTCGATCGATTTGATCTTTTTGGAATAGGCGCCGAAGGGCTCCACGTGTACAGCTGTTACAGCTACCAGGTCGGTACCGTTCTTGCTGTTCTGGTCATCCAGGTAAGGCTGGTGCTGGAAAAAGTTCGCATCCAGTGCTTTCTCGGCCAGCTGTGTATTCGGCAGGATATAATCCGTGAATTCTTTGATTTCCAGTTTAATGCCTTGTGCTTCAAGCAGCGGAGCGATAGCCTTCAGAATTTCTGCATGCGGTACAGGAGACGCACCGACAACAAGTGTTACCGGGTCTGCTGCAGGTTCAGTAGTAGGTTCTGCGGAAGCATCTGCTGCCGGTGCATTCGTTGCCGCGGAGTTCGCTGCATTATTGGCATTGTTATTGTTGCCGCAAGCCGCCAGCACGAGTACTAAGGTCAAGCTAAAGAACGTCAAAAGTACTTTTTTCATCAGTAAATCCCCCTCTAGTATGTGTGTATGAATAAGGCTATATCTGGAAGTACCTTATTTCCGGGTAAAATATTGAACCAGCCGGTCACCGGCCATCTGCAGCAGCTGCACTAGTATAACCATCAGCACTACAGAGATAATCATTACTTCTTTCTCATACCGGTAATAGCCATAACGGATTGCCAGGTCACCAAGACCGCCGCCGCCGATCATCCCTGACATTGCTGTATAGGAGACGAGGGTTACAAGTGTAATCGTCACACCGGCCAGTAAACCTGGACGAGCCTCCGGCAAAAGCACACGCAGCACAATCTGCCCCGTAGAGGCTCCCATGCCTTGTGCCGCTTCAATTACCCCCCGGTCAACCTCACGGAGTGCCGTCTCCACCAGTCTGGCAAAAAACGGAGCCGCTCCGATGACCAGTGCCGGAATTGTTCCCAGGACACCAATCGAGGTGCCCATGATCGTCTTGCTCAGCGGAATCAGAGCCACCATCAGGATCAGGAATGGAACGGACCGCAGGATGTTAACAAGCAGTGATAATACTGAGTAAACAGCCCTGATAATATTGTTTTTGGACTTCCCCCATAAATATAACACAATTCCGAGTGGTAAACCAAGAATAATTGTGAATATTCCGGAATAGGCTAACATTTTTAGTGTGGCTACGGATGCATCCAGCATTTCTTCCCAATTGATATCATTAAAATTCAAGCCGGCCATTAGGAAATCACCTCCACATCAAGACCTTGTGCCGCAAGCTCCGCCAGGGTAGCATCAATCGCCTCAAGCGATCCTTCAAAGCGGACAATCAGCTGGCCGTAAGGCACATCTTTAATGGTCGAGATCGTACCCTGAAGAATCGCAAAGCTGACGCCTGTACCGCGCACAACGTGGGATAACGTGGATTCGTAGGTTTTTTGTCCGAGAAAAGTGATCTTGACCGCTTTGGTGTTCTCTCCGTTTACCGCTTCTATAGCCGCTCTTAACGGACCGTCCTGCTGGGTTTCACTGCGGATAAAGTCCTTGGTCACCTCATGCTTGGGCTTCAGGAACACCTCCGCCACCTCACCCTGTTCAACAATTCCACCGCCATGAATAACCGCTACCCGGTCACAGATACTCTGAATGACATGCATCTCATGGGTAATCAGTACAATGGTCAGATGAAACTTGCGGTTAATGTCGAGCAGCAGCCGCAAAATGGAGTCAGTGGTCTGCGGATCCAGCGCCGAGGTCGCTTCATCGCAGAGCAGTACATCCGGATCACTGGCGAGCGCACGGGCTACGCCGACCCGCTGTTTTTGTCCGCCTGAGAGCTGCGCCGGATATTTGTTCCGGTGCTGCTCAAGTCCGACCAGAACCAGCAAATCCTTGACCTTGCGTTCAATATCCGCCTTCGGCGTACCGGCTAGACGCAGCGGAAAAGCAATATTGTCATATACCGTAGCTGAAGACAACAGATTAAAGTGCTGAAAAATCATGCCGATCTTGCGCCGCTTCTCCTGCAGCTGGCCCTGGCTGAGGCTGGTCAGCTCGACGCCATCCACCCAAACCTCACCTTTCGTCGGGCGCTCCAGCAGATTGATGCAGCGGATCAGCGTGCTTTTGCCTGCACCGGAATGACCGATCACGCCGAAGATCTCGCCTTTTTGAATGGACAGATTTAAGCCCGAGAGCGCCACAGCAGCTTTACTGCCTTTTCCGTATACCTTAGTCAACTCTTTTAACTCTATCAATTTCTGTCGTTCCCCCTTAATGCATATTTCCATGTATCAAAAAGACCCCTTACGATCGGTTGCAGATCGCAAGAGGCCCTGTGCGTTTAGTTACAATGCCTTCTCATCTGCCAACGGCGATTACCCTCGCCATTGTAGGAATTAGCACCATGACACTTGTACTCAGTACACTTGGTTTACTGGATACAAATCGGTTGCCGGGCTTCATCGGGCCTATCCCTCCGCCGCTCTCGATAAGATTATGATATGAAATTAGTGCCGTATAGTTATCTTAGGATGTAAGAGTATAATGCAAGCCTAAGTATAGTGAGTTTCAGGTTTTTTGTCAAAGGAAGATTTTTACGCTTTAACGTGAGTCTGTCTTCACACCCGCTTTTGGCTGGAGGCATTCTTGTGCCACTGCTCATTACTGTACCGGAAGGCGGCACATAAAGATTTGCAGACCATCTCCAAACCCTGCCTCAAATCCTCCAAATGACTGTCCAGATCCTCAAGCTGAATTTTGTCGTGCAGCCCCTGATGCCTCTGCCAGAGATCATCCTGCATTTCGGCATTCATATAATGAATTTCTGCATTGCGGCGTTTGCGCAGATTCTGCAGCGGCTCCCGGTAAGAGTTCTTGATATTTTCCAGTTCATCCGCCAGCGGGGTATGCTCTTTGAGCAGTTGGAACTGCCGAAGTACCGTGAAATAGGAGAAGTGGGCTTTGGTCTGGCTTGTATTCAGATTATACAGGCTGTTCAGCACCGTTCCCAGCTTGTCCAGCAGGGAGAAGACACGGATAAAGCCGTTTTTATAGAAATAAACATAACGGGCATATTCGCCCTGCTCCGTTACCGACATATCATCCATATACCCGGCAACCACCAATTTGCGGTAAAAGGCGGCCGCGAACCAGCTCTGCTCCAGTTCATCCAGTGAGGAGATCAGCCCGCGTGTCCAAACCTCCAGCTTGCGGTATTCATGGTCCCGGTCTTCATGTGCGTTCATCTCCTTGCGCAGCATGGATGCCACCTTCGCCATGTTATCCATCGCATCGGCGAGCACGCCGCTGTTCTGGCGCGGAGGTTCTCCCAGTAATACCCGCAGCATCTCTTATCCCCCTCAAAATAAAGAAAAATGTATACTATCCTTGCCGGAAATAGCTGCTCCAGTTGCGGTCCACCATATCCAGCGTACTCGTGCATGTCGACTGCTCTTCATCATCACCAGACTTCATACGTGCATCGATCACAATGGGCAGCTTGTAGCCGATGTGGTGCTGCTTCACTTCGGCTTCTGCGTAGATATCGTCGGCCGGATTGAACCGGGTGAACACTGTCCAGAGAAAAGAGGTCTGTGTACGGACTGCCTCCGCAGCGTGATCCACCATAATCACCAGCGGCCAGGCTGTATTCCGTTCGCGCAGCGCAGTGTTCAGCCGGACCGGAAGGTCAGGGTCTTCTTCATAGGATGCACCGGAAACGATTAAACATCCGCCGCAATACGGAATGGCTTCTGTAATTCCTGGCAGGAGGCCTTCCGTGAAAGTACGGGGAAGCTCCCGCACCGCAGGTCCGATACCTATAATCACAGCTTGGCTGTCCGGGCCGGGTGCGCGTTCAACCGGTTCCAGCCTGACTCGTGCTGTGCTTCTAAACACATGCAGATCTGTTCCGGGGTTGAATCGTTCCAGCACAGTTTCCAGTAATTTAGGGAAATCGGAAAAAGCGGTCGGCTCGCTCGTCAGCAGTAGGAACCGGCAAACAGACAGCTGCCGCTCCCCCAATATGCGGAAAGCCGTACCCAGAGCATCCTGCGGTGAACTATCCTGTACAACCGCGGCAGCCACTCCATCCGGACCAGATTCAGAATAAGTCCAGAATGCATGTACCGACGGCATAGCCAAATGATGGACCGGGGATAGCACCTGCTGGAGAAAATCGACTAAGTAGTAATTCTCTTCACGCGGAGTGACGGCAATCGTCGCAGGGTAAATCGCATCCTTGCGGTGCCACATCCGCTGCACATGCATTATTGGGGCAGTATGCTGCGGGAAATTATACTTATCATTATTTGCAAAAGCGCCTGCTTGGCTCTGCCCATACGGAGAGACAAGTCCGCGGAGCGCAAATTCCGCTTCAGCCGGGATGGAGTGTCCGCCGAGCGGATCTTTGACCATGGGCAGTTTCCCGCCCAGGACAATTGACGCGAAGACCAGATCCGGCAGCCATGCCGGTCCTGGAGCGCTTGCTGCAGCAATCAGCGCCGGGGGGCCGCCGATAAATACAGATACCGGCAGCGCCTCACCCTGAATCTCGGTCTCTTGATGATACAGTCCGGCTCCTTTATGCATTTGCCAGTGAATCCCTGCCGTATTGTCATCAATGATTTGAATCCGGTGCATTCCGAGGTTATGCTTCTGCGGATTACTCAAGCTTTCTGTGTAGACAAGCGGAAGGGTAATATAAGACCCTTCCGCTTCCTGCCAGCTTGTTACAGGCGGCAGCTCGCGAAGCGGATCGGAAGTACGGCATACCCCCAGCACCGGAGCCTCACCCTGCGGCACATGTTTAGTGCCCACTTTCAGCAGGTCGAAGATCAGTGCTTTTTCCTTCCACAGGCTGGTGAGGGTAGGCGGAAGCAGCGTTTCAGCTGCACCCATCAGTGCTTTCACTAGCTGCTCCGGACGGCTGCCAAACGCTCTCTCGACCCGCATAGCGGTCCCGAATAAATTAGTCGCTACGGGAAATGGCGTTCCTTTTACATTGGTAAATAACAGTGCCGGCCCTTCCTCCCGTGCCACACGCCGGTGAATCTCCGGAAGCTCCAGATAAGGGTCCACCTGTGTTTCAATTACGGCAAGATCCTTGTCTTTGCGAAGCTGCTCAATCCACTGGCGCAAATTTCCGTATCCCACTATATTGTTCCTCCTCGAACATGGCAGATTACTTTTTCAATTTACTAAGCTGCCACACACGTACACTCATGTAGCAAAGGACACCAAACAATCCGGCAATCAGCAGGATGTGGGCCAATGCGGCAAATATGTACAATCTTTCGTTATACAGTGTATGAACTACAGCTGCACCGCTCAATACCTGCAGCAGGCAGAGCGTAACGGCACTAACGCCAAGCGCTCTCAGCTCAGCCAGTCCTTTGTACCTCCAGAACGCCAAGTGGCCTAGTACTGCCACCAGAAGAAACAGCAGTGCCGCCGCGATCCGGTGCATAAACACGATGCCCACACCGCCTGTTAGCTCGGGAACCCATTCCCCGTTGCAGAGCGGCCAGCCGGAGCAGCCTCCCTGTGAATCTGTATGGCTGACATAAGCCCCGATATAGACAACGATATAAGAATATAACGCTGTAATCCACGTTAAGTTGCGGAAGCCCCGGCTGATTGCCGGCTCCCGGTCATCCTTTTCTTCACCCGATTCAAGACTTCGTTTCGTACCCAGAGCCAGCATGAGTGAGCTTGCAAACGCAATCAAAGAGAAACCCATATGCAGCGCCATTACCGCAGCAGACTGGGATTTGATTACCGCAAGCGCTCCCATTCCACCCTGCACAACGACAAACAGGAGCGTTAACAAGGCATAAACCAATAAATCCTTCTGCTTCCGTCCATAACGCCAGAAGGCATACACGGAGGCCAGCGATAATAGACCCGCCAGTCCGCTGAACAGACGGTGGGTGTATTCAATCAGCGAGCCGATGGTATAAGCCGGAATCAGTTTACCATGACACAGCGGCCATTCATTTCCGCATTCCAGCCCTGAACCAGTCTTGGTTACTACGGCGCCTCCGAACAAGGCGAGGAACATAATGAGGCAGGTTATGTAGCTGAGCCATTTCAAATGTGTTGTCGTCAATTGGATCACCCGCATTTGTAGGAATGGATGGAAGAAATCATGGAGAGATTGAAAAAAACACCGCTTCTGCTCTGGTAGGGCGAAAGCGGTGCTTCAGGCTTCATTACTTGTGAATGCTCAGATAAACCTCGAGGGCTCTGTTCAGGAAGTTCTCGATTTCCTCACGGGATTTGCGCAGCTTGTTAACGAAGCGCACAAGTTCCCGGCCATCGCTGTAAGCGACAAAGCTTGGAATGCCCAGTATATTCTGTTCCTGGCTGACATCACCGACTGCATCTACGTCGACTTCAACCAGCGTGAGGCGGTCTTCATACTTCTGTTCAACCTCCGGCATAAACGGGTCGATAAATTTGCAATCGGAGCACCAGTCGGCTTTGAACACGGCAACTGTTAAGCGGGGCGATTGAATCGCCACCTGAAATTCCGCAGGGGAAGAGATTTTATCCATTAAGGTTCAATCCTTTCTGGGTTAAACTGTATACTGCCTTTCTCTCTAAGTGAAGCAAATTGTGCTCAGGAAGTCAATTAAAAAAGACAAATTAAAACAAATATCACAGCATTATTCGTTTGAGCGTACCCGTGCAGGCTGCAGTTTCATCAGCGGGTTCAGCACTTTCTGCAGAACACGCGGATAACCGGCAATCTCCTGCCGGCTGAGCACACCCAGAACAATCAACAGTACCAGATAAATGATTACAACCGCCGCACCCACAACCAGACAGGTAATAAGGAAGGCAATGCGTGCAGGCATGAAGTGGGTCAGCATAATACCTGCTTCGTTCAGGCCGTAGCCGATCCCGCCGGACGCCAGCACGGCAACGGCGAAGCCGCCCCAGCGTTTGCCCATAATCTCAAAGGGCACAACCGATTTAAGCATGCGCAGATTCAGCAAAGTAATGACGATAAAACAGAGTCCCGTTGCACCGATAATACCGTAAATACCGAATACCTTGCTGAGCAGGAAGCTGCCCGCAAGCTTCACGAGAATCCCGGCTAGCACATAATACATGGAGATCCGCGATTTCCCCATTCCCAGCAGGATCGAGTTGGTCGTCATCATCGTAATCTGGAAAATCGTCCCGATCGTCAGCATGGCGACGATTCCACTGCCTCCCAAACCGGAAAACAGCAGTCCGTTCACGGAATAGGCGGCGACAGAGAGTGCCAATACAATCGGCATACCCGTCAGAATGGATATACGCAAAGCCAGTGTAATCTGACGCTTAAGATGAACTTCATCACGTCGCGCATAAGCTGCCGAAATAATCGGAA
This sequence comes from Paenibacillus tianjinensis, assembly GCF_017086365.1. Classification (NCBI taxonomy): domain Bacteria; kingdom Bacillati; phylum Bacillota; class Bacilli; order Caryophanales; family Paenibacillaceae; genus Paenibacillus; species Paenibacillus tianjinensis. The sequence goes on from NZ_CP070969.1 coordinate 5,252,633, forward strand.
TCAGCGATGTTCCAAGTGCGATGGCCAGAACCGGAGGTATGCCAGCTACACTTTGGGCCCGGGTGGTTAAGATACCTAGTGCCTCTGTCGCACTCTCCCGTCCGATCTGATCAATTAACAGGGGAACCGCAAGCGATGTATCAATAACATTTACTACAGGAATGGTAAGGGAAGATAGCACAATTGGAATGGACAAGGTGAAAATATCTTTGTATATACTCCAGATAGGCAGCTTCTTATCTGAATTATAATTCAGATTCTGCTCCTTATCCGCACGGCGCAGCTTCATTGCAAAATAAATCATTACAGCGAATGCCGCAATACTTCCCAGCACACTGCCGAAGGAAGCACCGGCAGAGATAACGGTATTGTTATATCCTTGCTGCAGTAAAATATAAGCGAGTAAAATAGCTGTTAATACCCGTGCAACCTGCTCCACGATCTGAGAAATCCCGCCGGCCATCATATTATTGCGCCCTTGGAAATACCCCCGCATCATAGCTATGGCCGGGAATAAAAGCAGTGCCGGTGCGATCGCTCTTACCGCCATGGCTGATTCGGGTACATCAGCGATATGAGTGGCATAAAACGGCGCTCCGAAGTACAGCAGCAGGGTCATAATGACACCGGCCCCGACCGAGAAGAGGAGCGCTGCATGGTACACTTGTCTTGCCTCTTCCGGACGGTTCAACGCATACCGCTCTGAGACCATTTTACTTAGGGTACTTGGAATGCCGGCAGTAGCTACAGTCAGCAGCATTAAGTAAATATTGTTGGACACCCCGAAGGATGCCCGCCCGATATCATTGAATATATGGTCCAGCGGAACCCGTTGAACCAGCCCCAGCACGCGGGCCACCAGTGCCGCTGCGGCCAGAATAAGCGTACCTTTGACAAAAGACTCTTTCTTGGACAAGCTGTTTCGCCTTCTTCTCTGTTAATTTAATACACACTGATCCAGATAAAGAACAGGACCACCATAACAATCTGTAAGATCACTTTGACTACCGTGCTGGTAAATAAGCCAAGCAAGGAACCGAAGCTGACCTTGACCGCTTTGCCCGGCTTGGAGCCCACGATCAGCTCACCGACAAATGCGCCCACGAACGGGCCGATGATCAGGCCAAAGGCCGGAATCACGAATGGACCTACAATCAGTCCGATCGTACTGCCGATGACTGATGCGCGTGAGCCCCCGAATTTCTTGACCCCCCAGGCACCTACTACGTAGTCGGCCACAAACAATACGACCACTATCAGCGTCTGGATAATCCAGAAAAAAGCGCCGAAGGAGTGGAAGGAGAAGAACCATCCGTACACAAAAAAGGCCAGATAAATCGCCAGCGCACCGGGCAATATCGGATATACCGCCCCGGCCAGCCCTACCGCAAACAAAGCAATGATCAGGATCCAACCCAGGATTGCCATTCGTTCATCCCCTAAAGTTATGATGGTAGAATATATTTCTCAATGACTTCCGCGATGCCGTCCTCGTTGTTGGTGGCGACCACAGCGTCCGCCTCCTGCTGTACGGTCTTCTGGGCGTTGCCCATAGCGATGCCCAGCCCGGCCTGCTGGATAGCCGCCAGATCGTTCAGGCTGTCGCCAACTGCAACCACTTCGGACATCTCGATCCCGAGAAGTCTGCAGACTTCGCCGATCCCGTAGGCCTTGTTGACGCCAAGCGGATTAATCTCCAGATTATGCGGGGTGGAATTAGTGATTTCCAGTCCTCCCAGATCCTGAAGCTGCATCAGCAGTTTATGGCGGATTTCATCATCTTCCGTAGAATAGCCGAATTTAAGCCATTCTCTGCCCATAATGTCCCCATCCCAATTCTTGCGGTTGTAGACCTGCTCGGTGGAGTAAGCCCAGAACCAGATGCCGTAATCCTCTGCAATCTGGTACAGCTGTTCAATCAGCGCCGGATCCATCAGGGAGCGGCGGTATAACTCATAAGGCTCGCGCCAGATCTCGCTCCCGTTAACGGTGATCATTGGCGTCTTAAGGCCAAGCTGCTCCGCGTAAGGCATAGCGCTTCTGAACGCCCGCCCGGTAGACAGGCAGACGTGAACGCCGGCATCGACCGCTTTTGTAATCCATTCCACCGTTTTCGGGGTAATCACTTGGTCGTCATTCAGTAAGGTTCCATCCATATCCAGTGCAAGCAGGCGGTATTTGGCAGTCATTGCCACCCCTCCATTTCTTGTTTTGCCCTATATGAATTGAAGGGCTGATTTGTATTTCCTTAGTTCGTTGTATCCGCTGCTCCTGTTGGATCTGCTTCCGTTCCCTCTGTCGCAGCACCCGCCCCATCAGCAGCAGAATCTGCGGATTTCACATTCTTCTTCGGCACCCCGTCGAGACCATATTCCCAGTCATAAGCATCAAAAATTTTACGGGCAATCGGCGCCGCGCTGTTGGAACCGAAGCCGCCCTCAGGAATAACTACAGCCACAGCAAGCTTGGGATTTTCGCGCGGAGCAAAAGCAATAAATACCCCGTTATCGCGGTTTTTGTTGGTTCTGTCCGTTTGCTGCGAGGTCCCTGTTTTGCGGGCAAAATCATAAGGGAAATCAGTGAACGCAGTGACGTCACTGTTCATACCTTTTTTGATCTCATTCCAGAAGGATTTATCGAAAGTGGTTACCTCATCCAGCACCTGACGCCCGAACTCTTTTACCGTGTTGCCTTCGGAGTCTGTAATTTTGCTGACCAGCTGCGGTTTAATCCGCACCCCTTCATTCGCCAGTGTCGAAGCATATTGGGCAAGCTGAAGCACCGTATAGCGCCCCTGCTGGCCAAATGAAGCATAGATCAATGCGGCTTGCGCACTGCCGGCTGCTTCAGTATTGGTATAGTTGATCTGCCCCAGATACTCTCTTGGCAATCCGCTTTGCGTCGAGACGCCCAGACCGAATTCCTTCATATATTTATCCCATACTTCGATCCCGCTGTTGTGGTACTTCTCCCAGAGTTTTTTACCGACCATATCGACCATGAAAACGTTGGAGGATTTCTCAATCGCTCTCGCCGGATCCATTGCACCGTACACGTGACCGGAAGCGTTCCGCACTGAAGCATTATCATTTTTACCGAAATAAGCAATACCCTTATCGTTATAAACCGTTGAAGTGGAAAAGAAACCTTCATTCAGACCAATCAGTACACTCAGCGGTTTGATTGTGGAGCCGAGCAGGACCGTAGAACCAAATTCATGGCCCGACATCCCCGAAGAATAAGGAGTAATGGTTCCGTTCTGATAGTTGCCCATGATTTTATTCCACATATCGGTGTCCATCTTTTCAGCTGTCCATACATTGGTATCGTAGTCCGGCATACTCGCCATGGCAACGATATTTCCGGTGTCTACCTCCATCGCAACCGCGTAACCGGTCAGTGCATCCGGATGGGTCTGCCCTTGGACAGCATGGGAATGCAGCCAGCTGATTTGATCCGTAATGGCCTGTTCTGTTTTCAGCTGGATGTTTTTATTGATCGTGGTCCAAATATCGTTGCCTTTGACAGGTGGCACCACCTCTTCAACCTTTTCAGCCATATTCTGAGGATTAACGGAAATGACCTGATAGCCGTTCTTGCCGCGGAGCTCACGCTGATACTGCAGTTCAAGCCCGTCGAATCCGACAAATTCATCATCTTTATAGCTCAGGCCGGGATCAGCATCGATCTTCTTCATGGCCGATTGAATATTCTTATAAATATCCAGACTGCTTGAGGATTTGAACGGCTTAATATAGCCGATTGTCTGCACGGCTACCGTATCCTTGTCATAGTGGCGGCTGCTCTCCTCGACAATTTCCAGACCCGGATATTCATTTTTATGCTCCATAAAATAGGCTACTTCATCTGAAGTCAGCCCCGCCTTAATCCGCCGCGCCATAAATCCTGAATACTTTTTGAAATACAAGTCCAGTGAATCGATGATATCCTCCTGCGTCAGCTGTACTGCATTTGGATCACCGTATTTATGAAAGTCCTTAACCAGCCTGGCGGCAAGCGCCTCCCCTTTGGCTTTTGCTTCCGGGGTCAGTGTTGTTTCACCAGTTGCTTTGTCTGTGGTTTTGGCAGTGTATTCTTTGGTTAGCGTAATGTACAGAGACTGCACCGAGGTCGAATAAGCGAGTTCTTCGCCCCCCGCTGCACGAATGACGCCCCGGATAGCCGCAAGCGGCACATTCTTGGTATCACGGCTGGTCTCTACCTCTGTCAAGGTAGGTCCTTCCACAAACTGCAAGACTGCAAGACGAATGATGATGACACAAAAAATAATAAACGTGCTGAAGAAAAACACGTTAATCCGCAGGCCAAGTGAACTCTTGCTGGTGGTTTCGTCTGGCGGAGAGGCCTGCTTACGGAAAAAACTCACAATTTTTCACTCCTTTACATCCTAAATAAACCTTTATAGCATCCAGGGGATTATCCCTCTCGAATTGTACCATAGAATCACGGCGTACCGCCTCTTTGTCACAGTACATCCTCTTTCATGTGGGTTTTATCAAAATCCTGGACGTTAAACCAGTTCCCGCTGGATGCCCAGGTGGAATCCAGCGGAATCCAGGCCTGTCTGAGGGGGATGTACACTTCATTCCAGGCATGAGGGCCATATCCGCCTTGTCCATCATAACCCCGTCCGGTCACGACACGCACCTGAAGTCCCTGCGAACGGGCCATTACCGCATACAGCCGGGCATAGTCTATACAGACACCAAGCCGGGTATCGAACGTATCCTGCGGCGTCTGCTCATGCCAGATCCGGTTCTGCTCATAGTTCTCCGCCTTGGCATAGTCATAAGAAATCCGCGAGCCTATCCAATCATACAGCAGCTTGGCTTTTTGCTCCTCATCCTTGCCCGGACCGGCTATTTCCGCAGCGGCCTCCACGATATTCGCAGAAATATCATGATCGATGACCTCATATTTCCGCCGGAGAATATCATTCATCTCTGCGGCCACCGCTTTGGTCAGAACCGGCAGCCTGCTGCGCACTTTCTCACCGGCGAGCGGGTCGAACACGGCAGCCGCGCTCTGACTGTAGATTGGAGAGGCTTCCACATAGCGGCTGAAACTGCTGTCCGGATTCAGTCCCACTCCAATATAGAGGGCAAAAACCAGCACCAGTCCGCGGACCAGCCCGATCGCAAGTCCAATGACCGCTCCGCTTAGCCGGCTGGCCTGGGTAATCTTCCTGTCATGGGGCCTCACTGTCCGTCTAGGCAGGCGAAACGGCAGCAGCATAAAGAGCAGACCCAGCAGCGGGCGGATGAGACTGTAGCATAAAAGGAGCAGCAGAAAAAAACGCACCAGCGGAGAGCCTTCCAGCACCGATACAGCGGTGTAGTATAACTGCTGCCAGCCGCTTAGCCGGCTATCCGGAAGCACAACTCCCGCAGCCCAGACCTGGGCACGGGGAGATATATAGAGCGCTGCGGGAACTGCGGTTACCAGAGCTGCCACAGCAAGCAGTCCCGTTCCCAGAAGACCGAACAACCCCCCTGCTGCCCGGCTGAACCCGCGGCTCCAGCCCTGCAAGAGAGAGAAAAGTACAATTAGCAGTAATATAATTGAGATGACATTAGCCTCACTAAGGCTTTCGATCCAGCTGTTCAGCATACCCTAGTTACCGTTCTTCCGGGCTTCTTCGATAAAGGTTTTGGTTGTATCGGTTACACTCCACTTGCCCAGGCTGACCCCGCGGAAGGTCACTTCAACCTTGTCCTCTCCTGCTGTTCCCTTCACTTCCAGATTCGGCGTTGTAATGGTAAACGTGCCGTCACCGCCTGAAGTATATTTCGCTTCTTTGGCTTCGCTCAGCATGACCTCCTGTGCTTCGCTCTTCAGCGTGCTTACAGTACTGTCCGCAACCTTATTCACAGCGTTGCCGAGCTGATCCATCGTAACTCCGCTGTAAATGAACAGACCGGCTACGATAACAATAACGATTGCCCATTTTAGTACCGTTTTGACCAGATTAATTACAGCAAACAGCAGGACAAGCGCTATTACAATAACAAGCCAGTTCTCTCTAATAAATTGTGACCACACTGCCGGATCCATCAATTTTACAACACCCCTATCACAAATTTCGTTCGATCAGGGAGCAAGTCCCTCAAGATCTTCATTAATATTAATTATTATACATGAATGCCTCTTATAATTCATGGTTGCCTGTCCGTATGCGCTGCAGCAGAACAAATTGGTATAAGCCCCCCGGGTCTCACGTAAAGTACAAGTAGGCCTTATTCCATCCCTATCATTGATAAAGCCGGCTGTGCCATCCGGTGCAGGACCGGCCCTTTAGGAGGTGTATTCCGTGAAAACCGCACTGTGGCTTTATTTGTTTTTGTTTCTGGCCTTCTTTGATCTGCACGCCCAGTATCCCATCCTGACTCCGTTTGCGATCTCACTCGGCGCGGGCCCGGCCTTCATCGGCTGGATGATGGGCATGTATTCGCTGACTCACCTTCCCGGCAATCTGCTGGCCGGCGTGCTGGTTGACCGCAATGGCAGCCGCCGCTATATCGTCTTTAGCCTGACGGCAGCCGGTGCGATTCTGCTGCTGCAGGCCCATGCACAGCTCCCTTGGCATCTGCTGATGCTGCGGGCGGCCAGCGGCTTTGCGCTTGCGTTCCTCTCGCCTGCCTGTATGACGCTGCTGGCCTCGCTGTCGTCTGATGCAGAGACTCAGGGCAAATACATGTCCGGACATGGCATCATCCACACCCTGGCTTCGGTAGTGTCTCCGGCAGCCGGAGCCTACATCGTGCACAAGGCAGGCTACTCCGGCACGTTTAGCACACTTGGCTGGCTATTGATCGCTACCGGGCTCATGGCCTTGTTCAGCGTCCCGAAGCATTCCCCTGCGTTATCCCCAGTTTCAATACCCCAAGCATTACAGGATAAACCGGCCCGAACGGCCGCTGTTCAGGCCAAAGTGACAAAACGCTATTATCTGCTGCCCTTCTTCGTCTCCTGTTCCCAAGGGGTGCTGTTCTTCGAGCTGCCGCTATCCCAGGGAAAGGACGGAATGGTCTCCACTGGCATCCTGCTCTCCCTGCTGAGTCTCGGGGCGCTGGCCACGCTCAGCCTGCTTTTTCTGAACCGCCTCTCACCGGCTGCCCGGATCTCTGCCGCGCTGCTCGGTATGGCTCTATGCTTCTTCACCCTGGCTGCATTTACCAGCATTCCTCCGGGTGTCGTGCTCTTTCTGCTCGGAGCAGCAAAAGGCGTGCTGTTTCCGGCCATGGCTTCACTGTTCATCAGCCTGGGCAGCGGCGGCCATTTAGGCCGTACGTTCTCGCTGCAGTCGATCGCAATGTCCCTTGGCGCTTTTGCCGGACCGGTTGCAGCCGGACAACTGCGCGATTACGTATCCCCATATTTCATTGCCTTTGTGCTGCTGATGACTGCACTTCTCCTGCTTCCGCCTAGAGGGGATAACAAGCCTGCACCTTACCGCACCGGCCTGAACAGTCATGCTGCTTAGAGAATACACAGCTCTTTATATTACCATTAGGTTAGTTAGAGGATCACCCGGCCGCGGCCGGGTGATCTTTCTTTTACGACATTTCCCGGGGAATGAACACCTCTTACGCGCCGCCCTGTTAAAAATGACGAACCTTAGGTAAAATATATGTAAGCACAGGCACGTAATAATTACTTTACTTACGGGGGCGATCGCATATGTCCATTACCATCATTGTCGAAGGCAAAAACGACCGGAGCCGATTACGCCGTCTGCTTGATCCGGAAGTCGACATTTTGTGCACCTTCGGTACACTGAGCACCCTCAAGCTGGAATCACTGCGGCATAAAATCGGTGACGGAGATGTCTATCTCTACATGGATAACGACAGCTCAGGCAAAAAAATCCGCGGAATTCTGCGCGACGCCTTTCCAGATGCCGTTCATATTTACACCCGCAGAGGATATGCAGGTGTGGAGGGCACCCCGGATGAATACAGCATTACCCAGCTCGAAAAAGCCGGGCTTGAGGAATATATCATCTATCCGCAGCCGTTTCCTTTTATGGAATCATAGCACCACAAGAAAAGCCTTGTCGGGTCTGCCGCGTAAGAAGCGGAGCCGTGCAAGGCTTTTTAATGTAGAAATTATTTAATCGCGGGCTAGCTTGTTCAATGCTTCTGCAAGAAACTCAGGCGTTACGTTCTCCGAATCTCCGGCATCGTAGAGCCCGCGGAGCTGATTGTCCCGGTCCACCAGTCCAATGAGATTGGCGTGGGCGAAATTATCCTTGTTGTCCCCATAGATGAGAACTTTGAAGGAATCCGCCGCAAGCTTACGGACTTGCTCCTGATCTCCGCGCAGAAAATACCAGCCGTCATAATTAACATGGAAGCGGTCAGCGAATGTTTTGATAGCCTCACGCGTATCATTCTTCGGGTCAAAGGATATGGAGATAAATTCCACGTCTTTACCGAAGCTGCCGTTCTTTTCCAGCAAATCCTGGGTTTCGGACAGCATGTACGTAGTTATGGGACAGACATCCGGACATTCCGTAAAAAAGAAATAGACCAGCCGTGCCTTCCCCTGCGTATCGGCCAGCGTGACCTGCTTTCCATCCACATTCTCCAGAGAGAAATCCTGTACCTCCCCGATCACCGGCAGTTTACTTTTGGCGAAGCTCAGCGAATTGACTGCTAAATAAACCGCCAGACCCAGCGCAATTAGCAGCAGCAGCCAGGTCCATTTGTAGCGTTTCAAGGTATGCACAGGTGTCTCTCCCCCTCTTAACCGTGAATCGTATTCAGCACAAGCACGATCAGACTGACTGTCAGGTAATTAATGGAGAAAAAGAAATTCTTCTTGGCCCAGGCATCATCATCCTTCGCCTTGAAACCGGTCAGAGTTAAATACAGCCACACCAGGGATAAGCCCGCAGATATAATGAGGTAAAAAATTCCGGCGTAATCGTACATGTACATCAGCACCGGAATAGGCAGCAGCAGCGCGACATAAGGAATCATCTGAAACTTGGTCCGCCGGACTCCCTTAACTACGGGCAGCAGCGGAAAACCTGCCGCTCTGTATTCTTCCTTGCGGCGGATGCCAAGCGCCCAGAAATGGGGCGGCTGCCACAGGAACAGCATGGCGAAGAGCAGCCAGGCCCCGAGATCCACTTTGCCTGTAACCGCTACATACCCGATCACGGGAGGCATTGCTCCGGATATTGCTCCTACTGAGGTACTCCATGTAGATGTTCTTTTAAGCCAAAGCGTGTAAACTACTACATAAACAAACATGCCGACAATGCCGAACAGCCCGGCGAGCACACCGCAGAAAGCAAACAGCACAGCCAGACCTGCAATACCAAGCCCGATTGCATAGAGCAGTACTGTGTTCGGCTTAAGTCTGCCGGTCGGCAGTCCGCGTTCGCGGGTCCGCTCCATCTTCATATCGAGGTCGCGGTCAAAGTAATTATTGAACACACAGGCTGAAGCCATCACCAGCATTGTTCCAAGCAATGTCAGTATTAATCTGCCGTATTCTACATCCCAGCCCGAGGCCACCCAGTATCCTGCAAAAGCAGCGATCAGGTTAGAGCGGATGATGCCCGGCTTCGTTACCGTAATGAAATCACGCCAGCTGGCGCCTTCCCGGGGCGACTTGGCGGAAGCAGCTGCGGAATCGGAATATCTCAATTGATTGTCCACGTATGGTGTTCCTCCTTCTAAGGGACTTCTAAGCGATCCGTCGGAGTTTAAGAATGGTTACTTCGTTCTTAATTGAGAATGTTATCCACCCCGCTGTTAACTTTATCATAACAAACCGGGAAAGACTTTGACAATCATTGACCAAGATGTTCATCAATTTGACAATTGCGTGACTAAATTCATTCTCTTCCCTTAAATAAGTCAGTGTAAAATTGGGTAGTTATTAATAGGGAACTTCCGTACAAAGGAGATCTGACCAATGGATACTGCAACACATTTTGTAATGGGCCTCGGACTCGCCGGACTTTCTTTCGTTGATCCTGCCGTGGCCTCACAGCCGACGCTGGCTGGTGCTGTTATGATCGCCACAGTACTGGCTTCTCAAGCCCCGGATGCCGACACTGCGCTGCGTCTGAAGAACAACGCCCTGTACATCCGCAATCACCGGGGAATCACCCATTCTCTGCCCTTTCTGCTGCTCTGGCCGGCTCTGATTACGCTTGTTATCGGGCCGATATTCGGATTTACAGATCTTCATAACCTGAGTCATATTGCTCTCTGGAGCTTCATCGGAGTTGCCGTCCATGTGTTCTCAGATCTGTTCAATACCTATGGAACTCAAGCTGCACGCCCGTTTACGGAGAAATGGATTGCCTGGAACATTATCCATATCTTTGATCCATTTATCTTCGGCAGCCATGCGGCCGCGATTATTCTCTGGATCAGCGGGATTATTCCTCCGGCCCCCTTGTTTATCATTCTGTATATCTGCGTGGCCGTGTACTACATCTGGCGGACGCTTGTGCACGCTCGGATTACACGCAACATCAAAAATAAGGATGTGCACCACGATCCGGGTGACCGCTACTTCGTCATCCCTACGATCTCGCCTTCCCGCTGGAATGTAGTTAAAGCCAAACCGGATGGCAGCTACAATGTCGGTTTACTGAATGGCGGGCGTCTCGAATGGTTTAAGCATGCGGTGTGCTCCACTCACCCCGCTGTAGAGCATTCCAAGTCACATCCGGATATTCAGGCCTTTCTTTATTTTACCTCCTACGCCGTAGCCGAGGTCGAAGAACTGACCTCTGGTTATATTGTACGCTGGGGGGATGTGCGTTATTTACACCGCAAGCAATTCCCTTTCGTGGCGGTGCTCGTGATGGACGGCCAGTATCATCCGCTCAATACCTATGTGGGCTGGCTCAGCAGCGAGAAGCTGGACGAGCGCTTTGCGATTGATCCCGGCTCGATGAAGCTGTAGCTCTGGAGCAAATGAAACAGCCGACAAAGCAGTGGTCCTCCCGTAACCGGAGGATCACTGCTTTGTTGTATCCCCTCTTGACGCCTGGCGCAGCTTCAGGCACAATCACCATAAAGCGTTTTCACCTATTGATCACGTCAAAGAAAACCCGCAGCGCGGGAGCGCTACGGGTTCATTCACTTGCTAGTATAGAAAGGAAGGCTGCATGTATGGGTAAAGGTCTGTCACTCTGGTTCGCAACCTCATCAATATTGATTCTTACAGCCGCCTCCATCTGTATCAGCTATAATATCTGGCTGGCACTGCTGCTGGGCGTTCTGTGTGTTCTCAACATCGGCTGGGGGTTTATCCTGAAAGCCCGGCTTAGACGCAAACAGGAGAACAGTAGACAGCAGTCCTCTTAACGGTAAGGCAGGAAGCCCATCCGCTCCTTAACTCCAGCCAGAGTCTGGGAAGCTACATTGCGGGCGCGTTCCGCCCCCTCAGCAAGGATGTCACTGAGGGTGCCGGAGCTGCGGATCTCATGATACCGCTGCTGCAGCGGCTCAAGCGTAGCTACCAGGACCTCACCAAGATCCTTCTTGAAGCCTCCGTACATTTGGCCTTCATACTTGTCGGCAATCTGCTGCAGACTCATGCCGGAGCACTCGGCATAAATGCTCATCAGATTGCTGATTTCCGGCTTGTTCGCCGGATCGAACACAACCTCACGGCCCGAGTCGGTTGTCGCACGGCTGATTTTTTTGCGGATGATATCCGGTGTATCCAGCAATGCGATATAGCTGCCGGCGTTTGGATTGCTTTTGCTCATTTTTTTGCTGGCGTCATCCAGCGACATGATCCGTGCACCCACTTCTGGAATATAAGGCTCAGGAACAGTGAAGAAATCTCCAAACCGGTGATTGAAGCGGCCCGCCAAATCACGGGTTAATTCCAGATGCTGCTTCTGGTCTTCCCCAACTGGTACCAGGTCTGCATTATAGATCAGGATATCCGCGGCCATCAGTGACGGATACACGAACAATCCCGCGCCGACAGAGTCTTTGCCGGAGGATTTGTCCTTGAACTGTGTCATGCGCTCCAGCTCACCCATGGCGGTCAGCGTAGTTAAGATCCAGCCCAGCTCTGCGTGCTGAGGCACATGCGACTGCATGTAGACATTCGAGATTTTCGGATCAATGCCGGCAGCCAGATAAAGCGCCGCTACCGATTCCGAATTCTCGCGGAGCGCTGCAGGATCCTGGGCGACCGTGATGGCGTGCAGATCCACCACCATGAAGAAACATTCGTGCTCATTTTGCAGTTTTACGAAATTCTTAATAGCACCGATATAATTGCCCAGTGTAAGTGAACCGCTGGGCTGAATGCCTGATAATACTTTTTTAGCCATAATAGTACCTGCCTCCATCAATTTTTTCCACTTTCCGTGAACGCAAAAAGGTCCCACATCCGCAAGGGACGTGAGACCGTGGTGCCACCCTTATTCGCCGTTTGGACATTTCTCAAAATACCCTCCAAACAGCCTTAACTTCCGTTAACGGGGAAGAACCGTCCGGTCTACTTAGGCCTGCTGCCTGTTCAAACACGGCGCTCGAGGGTCCATTCAGTCAGGAGTGTCCCACCGGTTCGCATCAACCACCGGCTTTCTGAAGGTGCACTTTCCGCTTACTTGTCCCTGTCATCACATTGTCATCATATCTTAATGCATTCATCATAGAGCGATACAGAGAAGTTGTCAAATCGCCTAACCACGGGTACATAAATCTGTTATGATAAGGATATTCGTGTTCTTTGCGATCAAGTTAAGTTAAAGGAGCAAATCTCTCATGAAACAGGTGACCAAAGGGCAGTGGGGCGGTTATGATACTTATATTCTGCATAGCCGCGAGCTGGAAGTCACGCTTTTGCCGCGGCTTGGAAACAACGTTATTTCCTTATGGGACCACAAGGAACAGCGGCAAATCCTGCGCAGGCCTGATGAAAGTGACTTAGCTTATTATATGCAGAAGCCATACCATTTCGGCATCCCGCTTTTAGTTCCCCCCGGGCGCATACGCAAAGGACAATTTGAGTTTGAGGGCATCCGGTACCAGTTCGATCAGAATACAGCTGAATATAACCATATTCACGGCCTGCACCGGACGCAGTCCTGGTGTGTGAGCGATATCGAAGAAGATGAAGAAGGCTGCGCAGTAACGACGGAATTCAATACTGCAGACGATGCCCACTGGATGGGGCAATTCCCGGAGCCGCTGCGGCTTGAAATGACATTCCGGCTTCAGGATGCCCGGCTTCAGCAGACGCTGAAGGTTACTCATTTGGGGTCTAACAGCATTCCTTTCGGAATTGGATATCATACCTGGTTCATGATCGATGGTGAACCGGAGCGCTGGAACCTGAGAATGCCGGTTGAAAGCATCTACGAATTGAGCCCTGAGCTGCTGCCGAGCGGCAAACTGCTACCTCTACGGGCTTTGGATTCCTTAAATCAGGGAATGAACCTGGAGGGTGCGGATCTGGACACAGTATTGAGAATTGGAGATGGACAGCCGGTAGAAGCTCTGCTGATGCGCGAAGACGGGTACGGGATTCGCTATACTGCGGACAAAGCGCATTTCCGCCACTGGGTGGTTTACACCAAAGGCCCGGCGGAACAGTATTTGTGTGCCGAGCCCTATACCTGGCTGCCGGACGCGCCAAACCTTCAGCAGGATGATTCCTTCACAGGGTTAATTACACTGAACCCTGGTGAAACACTGACTTTGCCGTGCAACCTAGAAATGATCTATCCTAAGCTCTAAACTTCATATAATTACCATCCTTAAAACCTTCTGATCTCGTGCATGATTTCTTCTCCTTGCGCCCATACTATCTTCACAACGGACGAAGGAGGTGAACAAACATGGGTCAAGCAGGTCAACAAGGTCGTGGAAGCCGTTCCAATAACCTGGTCGTTCCACAAGCGACTGCAGCGCTGCAGCAGTTGAAATATGAAGCAGCACAAGAGCTTGGTGTAACGATTCCTCAAGATGGTTACTACGGTAACTATACTTCCCGCGAAACAGGTTCTTTGGGAGGATATATCACCAAACGTCTGGTACAACTGGCAGAACAACAACTGTCTGGTCGTTCGTAGTAGCCTTATTTTAAGTGGATTTATCCGGCAGGCTAATACCTGATACGGAGTAGTTTTTCGGCCCGTCTATCGCTTCTTGCCGAAGCGTAGGCGGGCTTTTTGCTAAGGGGTAATCTATGTATAGCTCAGCCGAAATATTGATCAGAAGCATCCCCGGAATGCGGGACTTTCGGTGCGCGGATCATCAGATTGGCCATATTGTAATTCGACTCAAGAATTGCATCGACAACCACCATTCCCTGGCGGACCGCAAATTCATAGCTGATCTCGCCGTGTGTCCAGCGCCGTTTGTATTTGAGGCTCTCCAGCGCCATAAGCCGGAACGAAGATTGCTGGCCGGAGCTGAGTCCATCAGGCTCTGCTATAATTGCACCACCGCGGCCGGACAGCGGATTATGGCGGATACCAAACTTGCCGATGACATTATTCCTGATTTGCATAAAAACCGTGCCGGAATTTAGCCCTGACAATTCCTCCTGCAGTTCCTTAAACACTAAATCCACCTGTCTCGCTAGCGAGAGTTGTTCCGTCCGTAGCATATTGTTCCTCCTAAAAGTTTTGTTAGCAATGCTTCTCTGCTTATTCTTCGTACAAAACTCGCTTCGGAAGCATAACTTAAGTTTTGTTAGCAATGCTTCTTCGCTTATTCTTCGTACAAAACTGGCTTCGTAAGCATAAACTTAAGTTTTGTTAGCAATGCTTTTTCACTTGTTCAGTTTTTGCAGAAAAACACCTTCACATTTATGTCTAGCGGGCCTTATATAAGGCTTTAGGCTCATTATAGGATACTAAATTCAGCGCCACAACATTATTCAACATAATTGGGTGAATATCCCTATAAATGCGCAATTTTCATTATCGATAAATAGAATTCCCGTTATATAACGACTATTTTCGACAAATAAGCAGTCAAAAAAAGCCCCTAAACAGGGGCTTTTGCGCGTTCACACATAGTTTTGGCATTATAAACCATTATTCAAAAAAAATGAATTGTCTAACTTTTGACAAACATTTAAGCAAATTGCTCGGTCATCCGCAGAAATTCGTTAATATCTTCAACAATCAAATCGACAGCTCCCTGCCAGAAGTCCGGCTTCTTAAGATCAACGCCTAGATGTCTCAAGACCAGATCCTCCAGTGTCATCACACCGGTATCCCGCAGCAGGCTATCATATTTATCAGCAAACGATGGACCTTCTTGCAGGGCTAACCGGTACAGCCCCGTACTGAACATATACCCGACAGTATACGGGAAGTTGTAGAACGGTACATCCGTGATATAGAAATGCAGCTTGGACGCCCAGAAATGCGGGTGATATTCAGACAGGACCCCGCAGAAGGCTTCCTTCTGGGCTTCTTCCATCAGTGCCGACAGTTCTTCGGCGTTAACCAGACCTTCTTTGCGCTTCTCGTAGAAACGGGTCTCAAACAGGAAACGGGCGTGGATATTCATGAAAAAGGCAACGCTGTTCTGAATTTTTGCTTCAAGTAAGGCTAGCTTCTCATCAGCTTCAGTGGATGCCTTCACCTGAGCATCGGCTACAATCACTTCGGCAAAAGTCGAGGCTGTCTCCGCGACATTCATCGCATAGTTCTGATTGAACAGCGGCTGGTCATCGAGCAGGAAGGAGTGATAGGCATGGCCCAGCTCGTGCGCCAGTGTCGAAACATTGGAAGGCGTGCCGCTATAGGTCATAAAAATGCGTGATTCCTTACTCTCGGGGAAAGATACACAGAAGCCGCCTGGGCGCTTAGCCGGACGGTCTTCGACCTCAATCCAGTTATTGTCGAAAGCATGCTCGGCAAAATCCGCCATCCTTGGACTGAATTTGCGGAATTGCGTTACAATGTCTGCTGCTGCTGCTTCATAAGGAATTTTGCCGGAGGATTTGCCGACCGGTGCATCAACGTCGACCCAGGACAATGCATCCTTGCCGAGAACCTTGGCTTTCCGCTGCAAATACGATACAAGTGCAGGTTTGTTTCTGGTAATTACATCCCACATCATATCCAGGGTGGCACGTGACATCCGGTTGATGCCAAGCGGTTCCTTGAGCACATCATCCCAGCCTCTTCCCTTGTACAGCTTCAGGCGGAAGCCTGCCAGATGATTGAGGGTGTCGGCACTGTAATCCGCAGCAGCAGCCCAGGCCTCTTCCCATTTCCGGAACATGGTCTCACGTACACTCTCGTCGTCATCACTCAGCTTGTTGAACGCTTGACCGACAGACAACAGCTTCGTTCCGTCTTTGTCTTCGAAGGGAATCTGGATCGAGCCTACAATCGTCTCATAATGCTCGCTCCAGCCATGGTAGCCGTCTACGGCAAGCTCCAGCGCAAGGCTCTCCAGCTCCGGGCTCATCTTCTCACGGGCCAGGTCACGGCTTTCACTTAGTACGAAAGAGAGCGGTGCGATCTCAGGACGGGCCATCCACTGTGCCCAAACCGCGTCTGATGTCTGGCGAAGTACACTGTCAAACTGCGAGCTGACCCCCTCGAACCCGGCGCGCAGCCCTGTTACTTTAGAGGACAGCCGGACAGCTCCTTTGTCCTGCTGATTCTGGGCACCCAGACAGCCGGTAAATTCCGCTGCCTGGGTCAGGCGGCCGGCACAGCTCTGCAGCAGCTCAATTACGCCATCCAGCGCTGTGGTAGCGTCTGCGTCAGCAGGAGATTCTGCACCAGCTACCTGCTTGCGCAAAGACTCAATATCCGCTTCGAGCTTCTTAAGAAAGTCCTCAAATTGGGGAGAGGATGAGCCTCCCGGAAAAATAGAATCCAAATCCCAGGTTAACGATATCGGTTGTTTCATTGATTTCCACCATTCCTTTGCTATCATTTGGTTTTCTTTGTATTTGGCCTGAAGCCATGGTAAAGTGAATTACGAAAAGCGTGGCGCCAGCGGCTCCACAGCTAACATTAAACTTAGGAGGGCTGCAACATGAAACCACTGCAAATTTCACCGGAAACAGCGATCACCCTATCCAAACAGCTGGGCGTTCCCCTGGAACACTTGATGCATATGCCTCAACATATTTTGCTGCAAAAAATCGCCGAATTATCCAAGAAGCAGAGTGAAGGTACTAGCGGAACAGAGGCATCACCTGAGAAGGGAACCGAATGATCCCTTTCAGCCATACCTGGCCTTATGACATTATTTATGGTGACCTGTATGTACAATATTGTCCATTCTGCAACGAGGAAAATGTGCTTTTGCCGATGAAGCCGAAGGAATTGCAGCTCGTGCGCGACGGCAAAAAAAAGCTGCTGGTTTTCCCCTGCTGCAGTACAAGCCCAACGGTCATCGATAATGACGCCGACTATCTGCTGTTTGACCGTGTTGTCCGCTGAGTTATCGGAATAAACAACTCAATAATACCGCTGTTAACAAGACAGCTGCTATAAAGCGCAAAAGAGGGCTCGCTCTGTTTTGCGCTTTTTTGTCTGCACATACCTGCACTCCGCTATCGGCTATAGATTGGGAATACTGTCCGGATCAACATTTTCACCGCGCATCTGTTCACGCAGCAGCGTCCATTGCTCACGGGCCGCCCGGATCATCGCAGCATCCATAATCCTCTGGTCATTGATCAGGCGCGAGAACCATTTCACTGCGTTCAAATACTCCCCTATTCGTCTGTTCAGCTCACCAATCAGAAACATCAGGCGGGCATCATTGCCGCCCATTCCGTCGTTCTCAAATACCTTGATATACTCATCCAGGGAATACCGCAGGAAACGCTGCTCCAGCGCCGTCTCGCCCTTATAACGGTACATCCAGGCGATATGGTGCAGATGGCTGGCAATAATCCGTTCCTTGTCCTGGATACATTGAGCGCATATCAGTGCAAGCTTGTAGGTTTCAAGAGCGGTTTCCCAGTTGCGTTTGCCGCCGAAATCGCGGTTCTTCCAACGGCTTCCTACCTGTTCGTTAAATGCTTTGCGCTGCCAGTCGGCCAGTTTGTCGGCTGAATTCTCCGTGGAGGCAAACCCACATTTCGGGCAGACGCGCACCACATAATAATCGGGGTTCTCATCTTTGTAGTAGGAGCAGAAATCTGCATCACGGCGTATGGCTCTTTTAAGGCTTGGGCGCACCCGTGAGGTGGAAAATTCATGTTCACAGTTGCTGCAAATTACGTTAATTGAATACAGGGGGACTAACTCTGTCAAATGCCCTCATCCTTTCGCGATCAACTACTCCTTATTCCTCAGGCATGTTGACAAAATGATGTGCGGGTCCAGCAAGCCGGCTCAAAACAAATGAACGGAGCGGTTCCTCTACACCGGTTTCCTCCAGCGCCTCTTTCATACAGTCCAGCCAATCTTCAGCACGCTCCGGTGTAATTGGAACATGCATATGTCTTGCTCTCATCATCGGATGGCCATGCTGCTGTGAGAATAGTGCAGGTCCGCCAAAAAACTGACTGAGAAATTGATACTGCTTTTCCATAACAGGAGTAATATCGGCAGGGAATAACGGGCTTAGCTGCGGATGAAGCTGCACCTTGGCATAAAACACTTCCACCAGACGGTGTAGTCCCTCAGCGCCCCCCAGGTTGTCATATAGACTAGCGTTTGGATTCATCGGAGGTTACCAGCTTTCTTCCATATTAATGTAAGGCTAAATTTATTATACCAAAAAAAAAGGCGCTAAACCTAAGTTTAGCACCTTGGGAGTTATTTAATAGGTCCTAAATTCCTCATCACCTGGAGGGACGAGCGAGACCCGGATAACATAGACAAAAGCACAAACGAGAACTCCGGCAACTACACTCATCACCATCACTCCATCCCTAATTATTAATATAAAAAAGGTGTGCATTAATTAATTTTATAATACCATAATTCAAGCTGAAAATCACAGAGAAATGTAATCGCTTTCCTAACTTTTTTGTGCTGTTTGTCCTACTTTCTGCATACATCTAACCATAGACGGGGAGGCGTTGCTTATGACTTTGAAAAAGCTGGGCGGACCGCTGCTGGGCCTGCTCCTGTCCGGCTGTATGCTGCTGATGCTGCTGCACCCGGCAAATACGCTTGCCGCAGCACTGCGCGGGCTGGCCATCTGGTGGGACGTACTGTTCCCTTCACTGTTTCCATTCTTCGTCATTTCCGAAATGCTGCTTGGCTTCGGGGTAGTGCATCTTTTCGGGGCTCTGCTCGATCCGCTCATGCGCCCGCTGTTCAATATCCCCGGCAGCGGCGGTTTCGTGGCCGCCATGGGATATGTATCAGGATATCCAGTCGGTGCCAAATTAACCGCAAAGCTGCGCGAGCAGCAACTGATCAGCCGGGTGGAAGGCGAGCGGCTGGTGGCCTTCACAACCTCCTCGGACCCGATTTTTCTGCTGGGTGCGGTATCGGTCGGCTTTTTTCATGATGCCTCCTTAGGGCTTGTGCTGGCACTGTCGCACTACGGCGGCGGATTGATTGTGGGTCTTCTGATGTCCTTTCACGGACGCCAGGACAAACCCGCTGCCGTTTCTACACTCCTTGGCGGGTCGCCCGGGCTGTCACAGGCTGCGGAGGGACAACGCGAAGGAAGGCTCCGCTTGGCGCTGAACTCCATGGCTGAGGCCCGGCGAAGGGACGGACGGAGTTTGGGCGAGCTGCTCAAAAGCGCAGTGCAGTCTTCACTGCAGCTTATTATTGTCGTCGGAGGCCTGGTTGTATTCTTCAACGTTCTAATGGAGCTGCTCACCCGCGCCGGAGTTATGTCAGCCCTGTTCAGCGTCCTTGGCAGCCTGTTGTCCTTCGCGGGTTTCCCGCCCGGGCTGTCGGCGGCGCTTGCCAGCGGTTTCTTCGAGGTGACGATAGGCGCCCGTTCAGCCGGTGAAGCCGTTGCCTCAGTACCCCTGCAGTTCAAAGCAGCGACGGCAGCCTTCATCCTCTCTTGGGGCGGATTATCGGTTCACGCCCAGGTAGCAAGCATACTGAATGGCTCAGGCCTGCGCTATCTGCCCTTTATGGCAGCAAGGCTGGTGCATGCCTTCCTGTCGGCGGTCTTGCTGCTCCTTCTCTGGAAACCTGTCGTTGGTTCCAGGCTGTCTGCAGGCTTCGGCTCTTTACCTGCTTTTACCGGATTCTCTTCTTCACCAGTCTCCGGCCTGGCCGCCAGCCTCGGTCTGCTGGGTGTGCTGCTGGGAGCAGCCCTGGTGCTGTCGCTGCTGGTCTGGCTGCTGCGAAAAACTCCGCTGCTCCGGCCGCGGCCCTAAGCAGACTATTAGGATCCCTTCAAGCATTTTGCACACCGCCGCGGCGATTCTTTACAGGTTCAAATATTGTGTTCCAGGTCAAGATTGATTATGATCGTTGTATGACTGAAACATACAAAGGAGCCTGTACATCTTGAGATATTATGTTCTGGACCGCGGAGACGAGTTGTCCATTAAACTTGCGGAGCAGTTTCACAAGCTGGCGGCGGAGCGTAACCTGGAGCTGGATGCAGAGTCTCCGGAAATCGTCATCTCCATTGGCGGAGACGGGACCATGCTGCATGCATTTCATACGTTTATCGATCAGATTCCCAATCTAGCTTTTGTCGGCGTGCATACCGGTCATCTGGGCTTTTATGCAGATTGGAAGGCAGAGGAGCTGCCTGCTCTGATCGACCATATGTGCGGAACAACCGATTTAGCACCACATCAGCCGCGTATCGTGCGCTATCCGCTGCTGGAGCTGGAAATTCACAAGAAATCCGGTACTACTTCCCACATTGCGCTTAATGAGTTCACTCTAAAGGGTGTTGACGGAACAGTGGTCATCCAGATGGATATCAATGATGTTACCTTCGAAATGTTCCGCGGGGACGGACTGTGCATTTCTACGCCGTCAGGCAGTACAGCCTATAACAAGAGCCTTGGCGGCGCAATGGTGCATCCTTCAATAGAAGCGCTGCAGATTGCCGAAATAGCTTCCATTAATAATCGGGTATTCCGTACGATGGGTTCACCTCTTATGCTGCCCAAGCATCATCACTGCGACATTTTTTCGCGGAAGGATCAGCGTCTTTTGCTGACGGTTGACCATAACAATATTCCTGTGGATGATCTGATTTCTGTCCGCTGCCAAGTATCCGACAAAAAAATAAGCTTTGCGCGGTACCGCCCGTTCCCTTTCTGGAACCGTGTCCGCGAAGCTTTTCTGATCTGAGGATCGGACTCACCTATGATTCACTAGCCGGGAAATGCAAGCAATCCCGGCTCTTTTATGCGCAGGTAAATTTTACAAACTTTTCTATTCTATCTGACATGAATTGATAGACAGAGAGAAAAATCAAATGGTATAATGAAC
The DNA here is from genome assembly GCF_017086365.1 of Paenibacillus tianjinensis. NCBI lineage: Bacteria > Bacillati > Bacillota > Bacilli > Caryophanales > Paenibacillaceae > Paenibacillus > Paenibacillus tianjinensis. The sequence goes on from NZ_CP070969.1 coordinate 5,274,021, forward strand.
CTATTTTACATAGTGTTGCTACTTAAAGGAGAGAGAAACTGTTGAAAAAACTATTGTCCTTAATTGGAGTAAGTCTACTGGCTCTCGTGCTTGCGGTCCCCGCTTTTGCCGCCGCCAAACCGATCTCCGTCTATGTCAACGGCAGCAGTCTTACCTTCCCTGCCGGCGCCCCATATCTTGATAATAACTCTGTTCTGGTACCTTTCCGGGTTGTTTTTGAGAAGCTTGGGATGCAGGTATTATGGGATGCCAAGACTGGAACGGTTACCGGTACCGGCGCTAATCTTACAATCAGCCTCAAAATCGGCAGCAACCGCGCTTCCGTTAACGGTATGGTCAAGAAACTGACCGTAGCCCCTGTTTCCAGCAAAGGCACCACCTACGTCCCGCTCCGTTTTGTAGCTGAGGCGACTGGCGGCACTGCGGTCTGGGATGCAGTTAACAGAAGTGTGAAGATCACCACAGCTGCCTCGACAGCAGCAAGCGATGAGAAAGCTATTACAGCACTCATTAAACAGGCCGTTCAATACTATAATGAGGAAAAAGCCGTCAGCTATTACTCCCTTGTGGATGACGGGGACAGCTATACGGATGAGGTCTCTTCCTTGAACGACTTTTTCCAGAATTATGATATGAAAACCACCATTGAGACTTTTAAAATCCTAAGTATTCAAGGTGATGAAGCTACTGTATACACCGTCGAGAATGAGATCCGGACTGGCGGATATTATATCCCGGATGAGAAAGTCGAATATCTGTACAATCTCGTCCGCGTCAATGGTGTTTGGAAAATTTCCGAAATCAATACACAGGACAAGACAGTACTGCTGACACGTGAACAAGGCATGAAATCCGCCAATATTCCGCAAGGCTATGCAACCACCATCAAGGACAATCTCGGCAAGTACTTCCAGGCAATGACCAGCGAGAACATCGATGGAACGATGGCCCAGATGAGCTCATACGGGGAAGAGTATGATGCCTCAAGCAAGGCGGATTTGCAGGATATTTTCGATAATTACGATCTTCAATACACACTGAATACTTCAAATATTTTTTACTATGCTTCAGATGAAGCCGCTGTTTATGCAGAAGTTACCGTGAAGGATGCTGGGACCGGGGAGATCTACGAACAGCCAATGCTCTTCCTGTTCTATCAATCGGAGACAGGAACTTGGACGATCGATGATTTCTACTATCTCGATTAGGCTGGCAGCAAGCTCGGAAGCATTGCCATCGCATTACCAAATAAACTCAAAGGGTGCATCCACTAATGAAATCACCTAAAGTGATCACTGCTGTTCTCAGCGGCTGTCTGGCACTGTCTGTCATCTTCTCGCCAGCAGCTCTGGCCGCCGACAGCACGCAGACCTCTTCGAATACCGATCTGATTAATGAAATCATGCAGTATTTAGAACAATATAATGTAGAAGGCGTAGATCAGGATACATTGATCCGCGGCGCGATTGACGGAATGGTTAACACACTGGAGGATCCTTACAGCACCTACTTTACCAAAGAAGAAGCCGCTGAGTTTGAGAGTATGGTTGATCTTGAATATGTAGGCATCGGTGTCAGACTGGTATATACTCCTGTTACTAAAGAGCTATATATTGAAGAGGTTATTGCAGGTTCACCGGCTCAGCAGGCCGGCCTGAAACGCGGGGACACCATCCTCAAAATCAATGGAGTTGCGGTAAGTGACACTGCGGGTGATGAACTCGCCGGCACCGCGGGAACGAAGGTATCCCTGCTCATCAGCAGAAACGGCGTTAGCAAAACCATCAGCGTGACTAGAAATGATATCACTTCGGCCTCAGTCACCGGTCATATCATTGGTGATCATACCGCCTATATCACGATTACCGGTTTCAGCCAGAATGCTGATGAAGAATTCTCTACAGTTCTAGACAGCATGCGGGCAGCCGGTATGAAATCAATGGTTCTGGATTTACGCGATAATACAGGCGGCTATATGGATTCTGCCTATAATATTGCTTCTAAATTCATAGATTCAGGGATTATGATGTACACCTCTGATCAAAGCGGCGCGCTGACTCCGGTAACGATTACTGCCGGCAGCAAAATTGGCGTACCGGTGGTTGTACTCACCAATGAATATACTGCCAGCGCTTCTGAAGCGTTGACAGGCGCCTTGCGGGACAACAAGCTGGCAACCATTGTCGGTACCCGATCTTACGGCAAGGCTCGGATCCAGAGCCTTCTTCCGGTCTCCAATGGTGATATGCTTAAGCTGACCACCATGAAATATCTGACGCCGAATAAAGAAGACTTCAACCATATCGGACTGGCTCCGGATATTGAAGTAGAGGGCTCCACGGCTCAGCTGATCACTGCCCTGCAGATTGCAGGTCTGACCAGCATCACCCTGGCCGGCGATAACCATATCCTGGACGTCAACGGTCATGCATTTGCCGGAAACCTGGGATTGGTGAAGCAGGGAAATAAGGTATATGCTTCGGCACGCGTTCTCGCAGCGCTTGTGGAAAGTGACATTACTTGGGATGCCAAAAACAAGAAGGTATTGCTCACGAACGGAGCCGGCAAAGCATTTGGCTTCACGCTGGCCTCCAAAGATGCCATTTCCAAGGACTATGAAACTTTGATTGAACTTGGTGCTTTCGCGAAGAAGTTTCCCGCGTTCACTTGGAGCTACAATGCTTCAACAAAACAATTGAAATTATCAGTTAAATAACATCTTCATCACACAGTAAAACGAAAAGAGCACCCCATCACACCATTTTAATGGCTGATGAGGTGCTCTTTTTGATAGACCGCCCTTAATTCGAAGGGTTTTGCGGCGGATTCGGAGCCTGGTTGTTCGAGTGATTCGAATGTTGGTTGTGCTGTCTGCCTTGAGACTCTTTATGGTTCTTCTTGCCCTGCGAGTCCTTATTCCGGTGATTCCGGCTCTGATGCTCGCGTACCGGTCTATCCTTGCTGGTATGCTCTCTGGAGGAAGCCCCTCCATTCGTTGAGGATTTGGCTGGAGCCTCCCGTTGTTCTCGGTTGGTTGCCGCTGTCTCTGCGGATTCCTCTAAGGACTCCTCTTCCGAGCCGGGTTCAGGAATTTCTTTGATCAGAATATCCTTAAAGGTACCCTCTTTCGGCAGTTCCTTCAGCTTATGCAGCACAAAATAGGCACAGCCAAAGTTGCAATACTCATTAATATAATCCACCATGCCGGAAATCGCTGTATCCCGGTTCACCTTAGGGTGATTGTCCCGGTAAAAGCCTTTTAAGCGCAGCTGGCTGTAGCCCCAGTCGCCGATGATATAATCGTAACGGTCCAGGACCTCGCTGTAACGCCCGCGGAATGCCTCCGGGTTCCAGCCGTCTTTATGATCGAGCATCAGCTCGTAGCCTTTTCCACCTATAACGATCAAGCGTGTGTCGCCTGCCTTTCATTTTATCTGAGGGGGAGCGTTGATGGAGCCTGTCATTCCGATGGATTTTGGATTTCCGGCCGCTGTTGTTGTCTGATTTCCTCGATTAAACCGCTAAGCGGTTGAAATCAGACAACAAAGGCGAACGCTGCCGCTCCTCCAATTCCAAAATCCCTCTCCATGACTCCCATCAACGGGGGTGGTGTAGCAAACCCGAAGGTTAGTTGATCGCTCCCGCTCCAACCCCCCACCTTTATTAACTTAAATCTTAAGTTTAAACACTTAAGACTAAACAAAAAATAATACTAATTGTGACTGTGTTACTGAGCATTTTGTTAAACCACAAAACCAAAATTAACAAAATAACCAAATAAACCTCTCTGAAATCCCCAAGCCTTACAGGCTCACAGAACGCTCCTCACGGGTCTTAGCAGCGGACTTGACCTGATCATGCGCATGATACGAGCTGCGGACAAGCGGCCCTGCCTCCACATGACTGAAACCGCGCTTCAGCCCCTCTTCCTTAAGCGCAGCGAATTCTTCCGGCGGATAGTATTTCACCACGTCCAAATGCTTGTCGGAAGGCTGCAGATATTGCCCTAATGTCAATATATCACAATCTACTGCCCGCAGATCATCCATGGCCTGCAGGATCTCGTCCCATTCCTCGCCTACGCCAAGCATGATGCTCGATTTGGTCGGAATATCCGGCTTCATCTCCTTGGCCCGGCGCAGCAGCTCCAGGGACCGGCGGTACTTGGCTTTTGCCCGTACACGGTCAGACATCCGCTCTACGGTTTCGATATTATGATTCAGGATATCCGGGCGGCTGTTCATAACAATCTCCAGACTCTCCCGGTCTCCGAGAAAATCAGGAATCAGCACTTCCACACTGCATAGCGGAAGCCGCTTGCGGATAGCCGCCACGGTCTCGGCAAAGATACTGGCGCCTCCATCCTTCAGATCATCACGGGCTACGCTGGTTACTACACAATGCTTAAGCTTCATTCCTTCTGCGGCTTCCGCAACGCGTTCCGGCTCGAGAAGATCAAGCTCTGTAGGCTGGCCTGTATTAACAGCACAGAACCGGCAGGCACGTGTACAAATGTCACCGAGAATCATAAAGGTAGCCGTGCGGTTCGCCCAGCACTCATAAATATTCGGGCAGCGTGCTTCCTCACATACGGTATGTAAAGTTTTGGACCGCATCATGCCTTTAATATCCTGATAATTATCACCGGTCGTTAACTTAATTCTAATCCAGTCTGGCTTGGGCTGTTTGGCTGTTCGGTTAGTCAAAATAATAAACCCCGCTTTCACCTGAATATAAGTCTCATGGTTAAAAGTTGCTGCCTCATATTATAGCATGTGCAATAGGCAATTGCCTGTTTTTGTGAAATTTGCCTGACTAAATTTTATCTCCCCATTCAGGAGCTTTGGCAGATACGGATAAAAAACAGCTTTTTGCTCCAATCTATAACAAAAGCACCCGGCAGCTGCCTAAGCTAAGGCCGTTGCCGTTATTCCACGCCCGGATTATAGGAGGTAGTTATCATGCTTGCCTTGTTCAAAAAGACCCTACCATGGAGAACCGTATTGTGCCTGTCCGCAGCCGCAATGCTGTGGGGTGCAAGCCAGGCTGCCGCCGCTGAAGCCGCCCGGAGGGTCAACCCTCCTGCAGTCCAGTCCGGCAGCTCTTCCGCAGCAAGCATAGTAGACCCTGCGGCAGCGCGAAAAGAATTGTATGAGCAGATGAGTGCAGCCACCGGCATTCCCTGGTTCCGCTTCGCTGCGATTGATCAATACGAACGGACCATCGCCAAGAAAAAATCAACCGCAGATGCTTTAGCATCCTCCCGCATTACCGCCATCAGTATTCCTGGACCGGTATGGTCCGGCCCGCTGAATCCGGACCAGGCGGATACTTCTCCGGATTCGATCAGTTTCTTTGGCGGAATGGGGGTTGACGGTTCTGGAGATGGCCTAGCTGATTCTTCTAACGATGCCGATCAGCTCTACAGCATGGCAAGACATCTGCTGAAATACGGGAATTCTGCCAATGATTTCAGTATCGGCGTCTGGGAATATTATCATAACGGCCGTGCCGCCCAGCGGGTGGCCCAGTTTGCCAAGCTGTACGAGCATTTTGGACGGCTGGATTTATCCGGCAGCGCCTTTCCGCTGCCCCTCGGAAATAAATATGCTTACCGCAGCACCTGGGGCACAGGCAGAAGCTGGGGAGGTGCCCGCATTCATGAAGGAACGGACCTTTTTGCCCCTCAAGGCCTGCCTGTACGCAGCACCTGCTTCGGCATTGTTGAGACGAAAGGCTGGAACCGCTATGGCGGCTGGCGGATTGGTATCCGGGATATTGAAAACCGCTACCACTACTACGCGCACTTATCCGGTTACGATAAGTCGGTCACACGCGGAGATATTGTAACACCAGGCCAGATTATCGGCTGGGTCGGCAGCTCCGGCTACGGCAGCCCCGGCACTCAAGGCAAATTCCCTCCGCATCTGCATTACGGCATTTATCGTGACCGCGGCACTACGGAATGGGCCTTTGATCCATATCCGCTGCTGAAGCAGTGGGAGAATCAGGAGTACCGGGCGCTCCGGAAAAATAAGAAGAACAAATAAGCATTCTTGAACATGGCGGATTTCAGTACAGCAGCAAGCAGCCGAAGGGTTCAATCTCCGCGAGAATTCGGCCAGAATTCCGGATGGTTGCCCCGCTGAGCAGGTCGGTCATCACATTTTTGTCAGAATGGAGGCTGCATAGTTCAAGCTGGTAGGCGTTCGGAGAATTATTAATAATCACGCCGATCTTATCCTGTTCCCAGCGCCGGACAAAGCCAAGCACACCCCGCACTTCGTCTGTGAACCAGGGGCGGAAAGTACCCTTTTGCAGGATGGTATGCTGTCTTCTGAGGGCAATCAGCGTCTTGTACCATTCATGCAGCTCCGCATTCTGCTCCTGCGCCTGCCAGAGCATGGGTTTCCGGCAGTGCGGATCGGTCGCCCCCTCCATGCCAACCTCGTCTCCGTAATAAATCATCGGAATGCCGATATAAGTCAGCTGAAAAAAAACAGCCAGCTTCATCCGCTTAAGTGCCGTGCCTTCCCGGTCCCAGCCGCGTCCATTCTCCTTGCAGGCTGTCAGGAAGCGCTCTGTATCATGGCTTCCGAGCAGCTGGAACATGGCCGAGTTGGCCTGATCGTTGCATAGGGCTTCAGCATGAAGCAGCTGTTCCATAAAGCGCACCGGACCGCTCGCCTGCAGTGCAAAAAACTCCAGCACCGCCTCCCGCAGAACATAATTCATCCCGCCATCAAACTGATCTCCCCTTAGCCACGGGCCGGATGCATGCATAATTTCCCCAATCAGCAGCAGTTCGGGAAACTCCGCTTTCAGCTCCCGGCGCAGCCGTGTCCAGAACTGCGGATTCACTTCATTCGCCACATCCAGACGCCAGCCGTCAATTCCCGCTTCACGTACCCAATATTTGGCCACGGCAAGCATATAATCAGCTGTCTCGGGGTTATCCATATTCAACTTTGGCATAGAAGCTTCTGCTTTGGCGAAGGTTTCATAGGTAGGAGAGGGAAGCTGACGGACCGGGTAGGAACGGATAAAAAACCAGTCTTTATAGCGTGAATGCTCACCATGCTCCAGGACATCTCTGAACGCAAAAAACGTATCTCCCGCATGGTTGAACACTGCATCCAGCAATACTTTAATGCCATGGCGGTGCGCTTCTTCAACGAGTGCCTTAAGGTCGTCTATACTGCCAAAGGCCGGGTCAATCCGGTAATAATCCGAAGTATTATATTTATGTTCAGAAGGTGACTCGAAGATAGGGGTCATGTATATAGCCGTTACTCCCAGCTCCTGGAGATATGGTATTTTTTCGGTGATACCCTGCAGGGTTCCGTGGTTGAAGCTGCTGGGGTATATCTGATAGACAACAGCCCCGGTGCTCCATGACGGCAGCTTCAGCGCCTCGGGCCTGTGCATATAAGCATACTGAAAAGACCCGGCATGCTCTCTGTTTCCAGCCACTCCCCTCTCTCCGAACCATACATACTCACCTGCCGGATTCTGGGCATGAAATAAATATCTGCATTTACCGGTTTCCGTTAAAATGACGGCCTCATGAATCTCGTAGGCACCGGCAGAACCGATCCGTTCCATCAGCAGCGGCTGTTCACTGCCGGGTGAATCATAACGGTCAGAATGAATTACGGTACAGCATAACTGCTGGCCGCCTTGCACGAATAACCGCAGCTTCAATGCACCCGGGCCGGCGGGAAAAGCAAACGGATCTTCGGCCGTATGATAGAAAAACCAGTGTGTCGGCATATTTATACAGTCTCCTTTTGAAGGGATGATTAATCCGGTTCTATTGATAAAAATAACTATTTCCCGATGCTAGGAAACCGGTTTCCCTCAATCGAAATTAACATGTACTGGATATGTTGTCAATGTAATTCAGACGTATTCCATACAACAAAAGCCTATTCCACAGACTGATGTGAAATAGGCTCATCGTGGGGGATACCGCTGTTCCCCAAGTTCCATGCTCGTCATGAAGCTCCCGAGCTTTCAATGAATTGCAGCACTTCGTTCATAACCCGCTTACTGTCGTTGCAATGGCAGACCATATGGCCGCTTTTTTCTATCATGAGCACCTGCTTGCGTTCGGAGGGAATAGCCTGCTTAAGAAAGCCTGCGCTTTTGGTCTTTACCAGATGGTCCCTTTTGCCCTGCACGATCAGGGTGGGGATTGTTATTTGCGGGTAGATGTCAAAGCTCTCACGGACGAGCCGCTGAAACTCCCGGGTAGCCTTTGCCGGTGTGGAGCCGAATTTGCTGAAGTAATTCTTAAGCATGGTCAAACTGCCCAAGGTTCTCAGAATCTCCAGCGGATTCAGCGGGAATACAGGCGTTGACAGCAGTGTGAGTGATTGGATACGGGCAGGATATTGCACAGACAGATGGGAGGCGATCAGCGCACCGGTGGAAAAACCGATAAGATGAACCGCCTCATATTCTTCAAGCAGCTTATTCAATTCATCTTCAGCACTTTTCTGCCAGTCAAACCGGTCTGACTGCAGCAGATCCTGTCTGCTGCCGCCATGGCCCTTCAATGTAAACGTCCGGGAATGGTAATTATGCTGCTCCATAAACTGTGACAACGGGGAGATTTCATATTCGCCGCCGGTGAAGCCGTGAATGAATAAACAGCCGTTCATGACCTGTCCTCTTTTCCTATAGTGGATATACCGCAGAGTTTGAGTTATGCGGCTTATTTTATCCATTTATTGAAAATTAAACCTTAACGGTATAATCGTCAAGGTTTAATTCAGGGTTACTCCCCTCCGCCCGCATCTGTGTTGCTGTTCTCCGCATTCCCCGCGTTTCCTGAATTCCCGCTGCCGGAAGACGGTATGTCTGCAGAACCGTTGCCCTGATCCGCGCCTGTTCCGCTTTCCCCGGCATCTGCCCCGTTATCCGTTCCCCCGGTCTTGGCTCCGGACTGTTCAGGCGCCGGAATTGCAATCCCCGGCGCGTTGCTGCCGTTCTCTCCGACAGGCCTGCCCTGGTTGTCGTAATAATACATCGGCACATCTCCCACAACCATCAGATAGGACACAGGAATTTCTGTATCCACCACCTGCGGCTCCATATCAAATGGAACGACGACGGCGACTTCGGTAACGATATGAATGTATACCTCGACGAGAATCATATTAATGCCCGCATTTTTCTGGCGGGTATTCAGCTCTACCTTCACCGCTCCCTGCGGTTCAATCTTAATCGGAACATCGGGACCGAAGGAGGCAATAAGCGGACTGTCCAGCGCCTGGCCGAGCGGAATATGCTCTGTCCGGTTATGCAGCTCCTGCAGCGTGGACTGGATGACCTCTGCCGCCTGTGAAGTTATCCGCATATGCTCTCTGTAATTAAGCATGAAGCCTGAGATTTTGCCATTCTTATCCGTTTTCCAGTCGATCAGCGCCTCCGCGTCCCCCCCATCGGCAACCTGGGAGGTAATCGCCTTGTTAATCGATTCCGTGGCGATTTGCTTTACCCTGATCTGGGCCAGATGGATGATCGGCGGACGCAAATGCTTCTCCACATAACGCAGGCCCTGCAGCACACCCAGTACCAGCACAAGGCTCAGAATGAGCCAGAAGCGCCCCCGCCTGCGCGGACGCGGTGCAGCTCCGGCGCTGCCCCCATTCCTGCCGCCGCTGCTGCCCGGCAGCCTGAACAGCTTCCCGCTGCCCCGGACTCCGCCGGTCATGCCCTGGCCGGACAGCCGGCTAGCGGAGCCCCGCGGTCTTGCCTTAAAGGCCGGACTGCGCCCCGCCTGACGCGTAGTTCCCGCTCTCGACGGCTTCGCCTTGAATGCCGGGCTGCGCCCTGCCGGTCTCGGCAAGCCATGCAAGCTTACCTTCGGCAGCCGCAGGCGGCCAAGGTTCGGCATCACGGCTCTCCGGCTTCCCCATTTACGAATTCTGCCCATGTTATGTTCGTCCCTCCCGATATCCCTGCGGTCAAGCCGCCTCTAATTACTATAGGGTATTCAGACAGGGGGCAAAAAAGAAGAACGTCCCTCCAGTGCAGGCACTGTAAGAAACGTTCTTGTACGATGATTAATAGGGTGCTACTCCATCCGTTTCCGCTTATCCTCCTGCAAATGTCCCCAGTGGAAACGCACAAAGATTCCGAGCAGAACCGCGATGAATACCGCATACCAGAGCAGGAACCCGTTCCATTCCTCCCGCGGGACAATAAGGGAAGAACCAATCGTTCCAAACAGCCAGATGTAGGACAGGTTGCCAAGCACCGTGCCCCAGATATAAGCCCGGGCTTTAATCGGCGAGACCGCGGCCATGAAATTAATAATATTGCTGGGCATAATGGGCACGGTACGCAGCAGGACCAGTGTCCAGATCCCGTACCGGTCGAGATAACGCTGCCACTTGTCATAACGCTTCAGCTTGGAGCGCCATTTCCGGTCGAACCAGCCAAACAGGTATCTGCGAAACAGGAAATAAACAAGCACCGAGCCTAAATTGCAGGCCATCCAGCTGACGAGCATCCCGCCAATGATATTAAATTCGGATACATGCAGAACAATCAGTACAGCCAGCGGAAAAAACCCGAATAAACTCTGCAGCAGGGTAAGAGGAATCGTCGCCAGTAAAATGTAGGGACCGCTCAGGCCCAGACTTTGCAGCAGCCAATCAATCCAGTTGTTTATGATCTCTGTCATGGAGCTGTCTCCTTTCTCGGCTATTGCTTCATCAGCTCCGCTAAGTACTTATATATGGTTTATTTTTCAAGAAAAACACCCCTTACGGGGTGTTTATTGAACAAGGATTATATGGTGCGTATGAAAATGTATGTAAAGAACAATCACGGCTAAAAAACAGGTTCACCGTCACCTCAGGGACGGTTACAATTTTGTAGCCATATATTCTTTTCATCATAGCATACATTTTCAACTGCTGCAAAAGCGGACAAGCCGCCCGGTTATGCTATTCTTGTGCCTGAACAGTCCAGCTTTCCACCTGATCGGCATGCTCTTCCACCCAGCTCTTGGCTGCATCTTCCGGTGCTGCTCCGGCCTGAATATCAACCATAACCTGTTCCATATCTTCAGGCGTCCAGTTGAATTGATCCAGGAATTGATACACCTCCGGCATATCCTCCGCTAGGCCCGTACGCACCATAGTATGGATCTCCTCGGCTCCCCCGTATACACCTTTAGGGTCTTCCAGATATTTCAGGTCCATATTGGCGAACATCCAGTGCGGGGTCCAGGCCGTCACTACAATCGGCTCATTGTTCTGATACGCTTTTTCCAGCTCCTGAACCATTGCCGCCGATGAGCTTTCGAGCAGTGTATAATCGCTCAGGCCATAGTCTGCGATAGCCTGCTCTGTAGACATCATAATCCCGGCTCCCGGCTCAATGCCGACAATCCGGCCCTGCAGCGTTCCGGCCAATGCACTGTTCTTCAGATCTTCAATCGAGTTGATATCCACATACGTCGGAACAGCAAGGCCGGTCTTTGTGCCCTCCAGATTCGCGCCCAGATCTTCCATTTTATCGCCGTATTGTTCCAGATATGAAGCATGTGTGCCGGGCAGCCAGGCTGCCACCATCGCATCGGCACTTCCGTCAGCGACACCTGCCCACATCGGGCCGGCATCCACCTGCAGCATCTCCACGCTCATCCCGAGCTTCGACTCCAGCACTTCCTTAACAACATAAGTGCTGGCAATCTCCGAATCCCAGGCCACGTAAGCCAGCTTCACCGTTTTCCCGCCGCTTGATTCGGATGAACATCCGGCCAAGACAGCTACCAGCAGCACTGTTAGCAGTAATCCTATACTTTTTTTCTTTATCAATCTCATCACACTCCTATGATTGTTTGGGTTTGAACAGCTTCTGTGTCAGGCGGTCGAGCAGAATCGCAATGATGACGATCGCAATACCCGCTTCAAAGCCCGCTCCGGTCTTCGCCTGTGATACCGCCCGGTATACGTAGGCTCCTACGCCCTGCGCACCGATCATCGAAGAGATGACAACCATGGACAGTGACAGCATAATCGTCTGGTTAATGCCGGCCATTATGGTCGGCAGGGCAATTGGCAGCTGAAGCTTGAACAGCTTCTGGCCTGGCGTAGATCCGAAGGCATCCGCCGCTTCTACCAGCTCAGGCGATACCTGCCGAATTCCCAGATTCGTTAGCCGGATCGTTGGCGGAATCGCAAATATAATAGAAGCAATCACTCCGGGAACGACGCCCAGCGAGAAAAAGGATACCGCAGGCAGCAGATACACAAACGCAGGCATGGTCTGCATAAAATCGAGCACCGGAGTCACAATATTCTGCACCGTCTTGCTCTGGGCACAAAGCACGCCGACCGGAACGCCGATCAGTACAGCCAGTACCGAGGCGGTCAATACCAGCGCCAGCGACTGCATAGACGGGCTCCACAGGCCGAGATTATCAATCAGCAGCAGCCCGATCACCGCAAACAGCGCCATACGCCATTTGCCGATCCAATAAGCAAGCGCGGCTATAATAATAGTCAGCACAATCGCCGGAAGAAAGGTCAAGGCCGTTTCAATCCCGGTGACCATCCCGCCGATAATAGCGTGAATCAGGTCGAACAGCGGACCGAAGTAAGTCATCAGCCAATCCTCGATCCACTCTACGCCTTTACCTATAGGAATTTTGGGAATATTCATGAGTTTGTACCTCCTTCCGGAACCGCGTTGCCGGCCAGTGCAGACAGCACGGCCCCTTTAATGACAATCCCCTTGAGCCGGTCATTCTCATCGACCACTGCAACGGGCAGATGAGTCTCCGACATTAGCTCAAACAGGTCATTCAGCAGGGTATCCGGGCCGACACGGGGAATTTCCCGCTGCAGTACTTCAAGAATGCTTTTATTTTCTTTCAGCGCTCTTGAAGCATCGTCCGCCGTAAGCACACCCTGCAGCTTCATTTCATTATTCGCCACGTACAGGCTGGATACGCCGCTGTCCCGCATGAGCTGCAGGGCAACCCGGGGTCCACGCTCCGGACGTATCATTTCCGGCTGGCGCATGACGTGGGAAGCGGTCAGTACTTTGGACAAATCCACATCCTCGACAAACCGTTCTACATATTTGTTGGCCGGCTGAATAAGAATTTCTTCCGGTGTGCCGATCTGCACAATCACGCCATCCTTCATCAGGGCAATCCGGTCGCCGATGCGCAGCGCCTCATCCAGATCATGGGTGATGAAGACGATCGTCTTCTTCACTCTGGCCTGCAGCTCCAGCAGCTCCTGCTGCATATCCTTGCGGATCAGCGGATCAAGCGCACTAAAGGCTTCATCCATCAGCAGAATATCGGGATCATTGGCAAGTCCCCTGGCAAGGCCCACACGCTGCTGCATGCCGCCGCTAAGCTGATCAGGGCGGTGGTTCTCCCAGCCTTTCAGGCCTACCAGCTCCAGAGCCTCCATCGCAAGTCTGGTCCGCTCTTTTTTATCTACACCCTGCACTTCAAGGCCGTATTCGGCGTTGGCCAGCACCGTCCGGTGCGGGAACAGGGCAAACTTTTGAAATACCATACCGATATTTTTACGCCGGAACGTACGCAGCTCTTCGGAATTCATCTTGACTACATCCTTGCCTTTGAACAAAACCTGGCCCCCGGTGGGCTCAATCAGACGGTTCAATAAACGGACTAGCGTCGATTTGCCGCTGCCCGACAAGCCCATAATGACAAATATTTCTCCTTCGCCGATGCTGAATTCGGCCTTATTGACGCCAACCGTCAGTTTGGCCTCCCGGGCAATTTTCTCTTTGGACCAGCCTTGTTCCAGTAATGGAAGAGCCCGTCCTGCATCGTTACCGAATACTTTGGTAAGTTGCTTCACCTCTATAATTGCCATGGTGACCTCCTTTTCCCCTTATGTTATTCAGGTAGTTGCTTCTCACTAAGTGTAGCGGAGTTGTGAAAAGACACGCAAAGCCCGTATACGCTAAAAATTTAGTGTACAGTTTTAACTTTACGTACTTTACATAAAGAATACTCTGTTTTACGCCATATTCCGTTCCGCATGAATTCTTTACTTATCGATAAGGATTTGATTACAATACATTTGAGAGGTTTACAGTCTATCAGCCTATTCCTCAGGAGGGACATCATGAACGATTTAGAAGGGCTTCCGCCCGAGCAGATACAGCGAATCAGCAAGGCCCGCGAACGGGTGATTGATTCCATCGGCAAAAATATGGATTTGTACGGAATTACACTGTCCATCGGGCATTTATATGGATATATGTATTTTAATGAGGGCCCCGTAACGCTGGATGATTTAAGCCGCACCATGGGGATGAGCAAGACCTCTATGAGCACCGGCGTCCGTACGCTGCTTGATCTTAAGATGATTGACAAAGTGTGGGGAAAAGGAACGCGCAAGGATCTGTTCGAGGTCGTGCCTGACTGGCATCAGAATTTCAGCGATTATTTCTCCATTAAGTGGCGCAAAGCCGTGGAGGGCAATATGACTGCACTGGCAAAGTCACTGGCCGAAATCAAAGCGATGCAGACCGAATACGCGGAGGATGCGGAGGATGCGGAGGTGCTGCGGCTGCTGACGAATGATGAAGCCAAAATTGAGGAAGCCATCAAATACTACCGCTGGCTGCTGAAGCTGATCGAGGCGCTGGAAACCGGCAAAATTTTTGAACTTATTCCTAAGGAAACCTAATCGTATATCAAATAAATTCTTATATTTTCAAAAATGGCCGTGTCCCCATTTAAGGGGCCACGGCCATTTGTTGTTCCAGCAGCTATTATTATTTCCGCTTAAGGAATCTCTACGAGTGTTACGTTATCAATTACAATCTGATTGCCTGCTTTAACCGCTTGATTCGTTTCCGCGCTGTTGCCTGCGATAAGTCCCATGAGAAACACCAGATGCGCCAAGGAATCCGTTGCCCCATCCATAGTAAAGGTATAGCTGTATTCGCTCATTTCGTCCGTCAGCGCAACCTGCCGGGCTGGCAGATATTTGGTGTAATCCCCGCCTTTATGCTCTACAGCCACTTCGATCAGCCGGTCAATGTCGGAGCGGGCCTGAAACGTCAGCTTATACGTCTTGCCCTGTTCAAGCTTCAGCTCCGCGTAATCCACCTGTGCACTGTAATGGGCTCCGCCGGTTCCCGTCAGGCTGACAGCCAATTCCCCGTTCATGGCCTTGGCGGAGCCGGTTCCGTCGAAGTACTGCGTCCAGCCGGCCATCCCTTTTACTGTATCAAAGGTTCCGTTATCCAGTGTGCCGCTAGCCGGTTCCACAGGTGTACCGGTAGTTACCTCTCTAATGGCAATGTCATCCAAGGATAGCGTATGCGGCGTGCTGTTTGCCGTTTTATCGTCACCCGCGCTGCTGCCGATCAGAAGATTCAGCTTCAGCGGACTGCCGTCCGCCACTGTAAACTGTGCGCTATAGGTCGCCCAAGTGGCCGTAATGTCAAACCGCGCCTGTGCAGAAGCGGCAGAAGTTCCGCTGTATTCCACGATAATCTGCCGGGGTACCGTCGATTTGCCCTTGAAGCTCAGCTCATAGGTTTTGCCGGCTTGAAGCCGGATGCCTTCCTGGAAGAACTGGTTAGCCCAAGTCTGGCTGCCGGCGGCGCTGATCGCGATATTAGCCACACCCTCATCTACACTAAATGCAGCAGCCCCGCCCTCCCCGGACCATGTGGACCAGCCGGTGCGGCCGTTGCTAAACGACCCGTTAACCACCAGATTATTGTCATTCGCCAGAATGGCCTGCGTGACAGCCGCATTCACATAACCCCTGGCTTCCACTGTGACCGTGTAGTTGCCTTCAGCCGGGAAGGCTGCTGCGGGGATAGTGATGACGCCGGGCTGAATCGTGTATTGTCCTTCTGCTACTGCAGTGCCATTCACCTTGACCGCGCTAATCTTGCTGCGCCAGGCGGCATTGTCCATGAATGTCAGCTCAATCGGCTGCCCGACTCTGTTATTGGTACTGTCGCTCTGCAGCTCCTGCGGCTTAGCGGGAGCGTTCTTGATCTCAAACTTCACATTATCGATGGTGATGTCATGGGATCCGGAAATGCTGACACCATCCACCTTACCCATCAGAAATTTCAGCGACAGCGTATCCTTCACACCCTGGCGGAATTCGAACTTGTAATGGGCACCGTCCGGCGACACATCAATGATCCGGCTAAAAGAAGGCTTATAAGACGCATTCTCCGCGTTGACGCTGATCTTGCGGGCGACGCTGGATTTGGCATCGAACTCAATGATGTATTCCTCTCCGCCAGCCACCTTCAGCCCGTTCTGGAACAGCATGACCGAATAATTCTGGCTGCCGGTATTGGTAATGCTAAATTTAGCGGCCCCGTCCGTTACGGCTGCCGCGCTCTGTCCGCCCTGCTCGGTCAACAGGCGTTCCCAGCTGTTAAATCCAAAGCTGAAATCTCCATTGACCAGCGGATAATAGACCAGAGACGGATCAAAATAGGTGCTGGTGCGAAGCAGGATGAAATTGTCCAGACGTACGATGCCCGGCGCGCCGCCGAGGCGCACAACGAACTGTCCTTCATGATCCGTAGCTCCGGCAAGTCCCGGGAATTCGGCAGTGATGCTGTGCGCCCCCTCAGTAAGCTGCACCTCCTTCGAGGTATAGAGCGTTCCATCTTTGCCGAGCAGTTCTATTGTTGCTGTCCGCGCGGAAGTGACATCCGCGTCAAAGGTCAGCTTGTAATCCTGGCCCTGCACCAGATAAATGCCCTTCTGCAGCAGCCGTACATCCGCCCCTGCAGCACCGTTGCCCGTGATCTGCAGACGCAGCCGCCCTTCATCGTCAACGCTGCTGCTGACCTCTGCCCCGCCGGAAGCTGCGGTATGCCAGTAGCTCAGCCGGTCTGTCTCACCGAGGTCGAAGGTGCCGTTGTATAAGTGATTACCGCTGCCGAGCGGCGTCTTGGCGCTGTCATGTTCGAATGGAATGCTGTCGATCTCTTCTAACCGGGCATTGCCCAGCCACACCGGCGAGCTGTTCGTGCCCAGGTTGAATTCAACCCGTGCTGCAATATCGGAATTCTCCTTCATCTGGAACATCATTTCATAGTGACCCAATGTTCCGTTCAGCTCAGCCTTGAGTCCCGGCGAATACGCCTGATAGCCGCGGGATGCTCCGCCGGTCAGCCTCGCATTCATGCTCCGCGTGGCATCCGTCTTCGCATCAAAGCTGAGTTTGTAGAATCTTCCTTTAGCCAATGACACGATTGCCTGCGGCTGAATCGAATAGGAATTTCCGCCTGCGCTGCTGATGTTTACCTTGAGGAAATTCGCTCCGCCAAGCGGTTCGAGCGATACTGCTGCATCGGCTCCTGGTTCCTTGTACAGCACCCAGTGCGCTGTATTCGGAATACCCAACCCGGCATCGCCCTCCACCTGCTCCGTGAATCCATTGTTATGGATAAAGTTGCCGTCCGCCAGCGGAGCAAGTGAGCCCTCCAGATAAGGCTCCTTCGCAAGTGTTACCGGCACCGGCTCACGGTACGCTCTGCCTGTCAGCTCGTATACCCGTACATAATCGATTTCCATCGACTGCGGGAATACCGTCTCCTCTGTCGGATTGCCGTCAAAGTTGCCGCCTACAGCCAGATTCAGCAGGAGATGGAACTCCTGGTTGAACGGTGCCGGGTAGGCATTGTTAGCCGGCTGGCCGCTGCTGAGACTGTACCAGTCATTTTTGGTCGAGTAGAGCACACCGTCCACATACCAGCGGATTTCCCCTGGCTCCCATTCAATCGAATAGGTGTGGTACTGTCCGATGGTTCCGTTATCCGGGAATACGTATTCTTTGCCGGAGTACACATTATCCGGCCACTGGGATCCGTAATGAATGGTGCCGGCAACGGTGTTCGGACGGCTGCCCCAGCCTTCCATAATATCTATCTCGCCGGATGCGGCCCAGTTGCCGTACTCATAATTCTCCGGCAGCATCCAGATCGCCGGCCAGAAGCCCTTGCCGGTCGGAGCTTTCGCCCGGATCTCAAATTTGCCGTACTTCTTGCCGAACAGCCCGTTGGTCTTAATCCGCGAGGATGTATATTCCTTACCATTCTGCGCCTCTTTGCGTGCGGTAATAATGAGCTTGCCGTCCGCTTCTTTTACATTCTTCTCGTCATTTGTGTACCATTCCAGCTCATTGTTGCCCCAGCCGGGATTGCCGACAGCCGAACCGTCTCCAAGATCATAAGTCCACTTTGCCGGATCGATAACACCATCATTAAATTCATCATTCCACACCAGCGTCCATGGATCCGCCGCAGGTGTTGGCTTTGCTGTTGGTGTTGACGTTGGCGTTGGTGTAGGCGTGGTTGTTGGCGTTGGTGCAGCTGTTGGTGCAGCTGTTGGTGTAGCTGTTGGTGTTGGTGTTGGTGTTGGTGTTGCTGTTGCTGTCGGCGTCGCTGCCGGTGTTGGTGCATCCGTCGGGGCCGCTGTACCGCCGGAGCCGGAGGAGCTTCCGCTCACCGGAGACGGGCTGGAGGCTGGTGCAGCCACCTTCAGCTCACTGCTGCTGCCTTTAGTTAGCGCTCTACCTCCGCTTGTGACGCCCTCGGCATTATTCGTGACAGCACCGAAGCTGCCGCTGCCCAGCAGCGCTGTGCCCGCGGCATTCGCGGATATCAGCAGCTCTGCGACCCGGGCATTGCCGGCAAGCAGAACCTGGCTTGGGGTATTCAAAATCAGCTTACCCAGCTTGCCGGAGAGGCTTAGCGCTAAGCTGCCTGCTCGGTTATCCGCTGTACTGGCATTGCTGAACTCCCCCTTCAATGTCACCGCCTTGGCTCCTGGGCGGATTTCAACATCCGTAAATCCAGCCCCGGTCAGCTTCCCTTCCTCCAGTGTTGCCCCGGAGTCCAGCTGTACCGTTCCCACGGCTGTCCCGCCGCTGGCCTGAATGCGCACATTGCCGCCGGGTCTGGCCACCACTACCTTTCCAAGCTTGCTGTTATCCAGGCTTACGCTATGCTCTCCGCCTCCGCGAATGAAGGTTGTACCCGTGACCTGCACCCCTTGAAGCATGACGTTACCTTCGCCAATCCCTTCGGTAAGGTAAAGATTGCCTTCGATTACCGTGTCCTGCAAAAGAATATCAGTACTGTTCAGCACTACGTTGCCTTTTACTGTTCCCAAAGAAACCTCTCCCGCCGACGTAACGAGACCGGGAACCATCAGATCCACGATCCGGGCCAGCTCAGCGCGGCTGATCGCTCCACCCGGCTTAAATAAGCCCCCTGGATAGCCTTGTAAATAACCGGCTGCCGTAAGTGCCGTAATGGCATCGGTCAGCTCACTGCCGGCGCCTGCCAAATCCGTGTAAACCGCATCCGGTTTAGCGGCTTCCAGCCGGAAAATCTTCTGCAGCGCCACCGCTGCCTCCGCACGCGAGAGCATCGCAGAAGGATGAATCAGGTTAGCCGGGTCCGCGCTTAAATATCCTGCAGCTATGCCTTTGGCGATATCTTTGCTGAACCAGAGATGCCCTGCAGCATCGGCAGGAAGCACAGCTGCCTCGGCCCTGTAATTAAAGATCCGGTTCATAATGACAGCGAACTCCGCCTTCGTCACCTGGTTATTCGGACGAAAGGTGCCGTCTGCGTACCCTCCGATGATGCCAGTGTCACTCCAGCGCTGCACCGACCGGGCAGCCCAATGGTCTGCTTTCACATCGGTAAACGCTTTCATATTACTTGCTGCAACAGACTGCTGTAGATTTGACGCTGGCGCTGCAGTAACGGTCCCGCTGCCCACCGGCGTAAGCAGGCCGGTTACTAGGACCACGGCAGCAAGCGCCGCCGAAATATTCTTTTTCATCCAGTGTATTCCTCCTCAATTTACAGTAACGTTTACTCTTGTGAATATCGAAATCGGTTTCGATTTATCCGGCAAGAATTGTTTGACTTGTTTCGGGAAGTTGAATAGACTTAAATGTGATTATTTTTTGTACCGGACATAAGCTTAAAATTCATAAAATAACGGTATTATAGCAGTCTTTTAGTTATAGATCATTATTAAGCGGAGGGTGGACAAGCGTACCAATGAACATCAAAAAAATTGCCGAATTGGCCGGTGTTTCTGTTTCTACCGTTTCGAAAATCATGAATAATTACAGTGATGTTTCCGAAAAAACGAAACAACGGGTACTGGAGATTATCGAACAAACCGGATATTCTCCCTCTAACTCCGCTAAAACGCTGGCCACCAAAAAGTCCAATTTAATCGGTGTTATTTTTGCCGGTGAGCTTAACGTGGAAATTACGCATCCTTTTTTTGTGGAGGTGCTGAACTCCTTCAAGAAGCAGATGGGCGTGCTGGGTTACGACCTTATTTTTTTCTCCAACGAGAAGTTCATCAACGGCGGAGACTACTTATCCCGTTGCGTACATTTCCATGTGGACGGCTGTGTTATCATCTCAGGGGAAAAGATGGAGCCGGCCATCCGTGATCTGGATATGAGCAGTATTCCCTGCATCGGTGTCGACCTGGAGCTTAAGGGCAAAAAGTCGGGTTACGTGATGTCGGATAATTTTCAGATCGCCTCTAAGGTTGTGGAGCATTTCTATCTGCTGGGCTACAGGGAGCTGGGCTTCATCGGCAGCACAGGCGACTCGGATATCTCCAATCAGCGGGAAGCGGGGTACATCAAGGCGATCGAAAGTTTCGGCCTGACGCTGAATCCCAATTGGTTCGCGCATGGCGATGATTTCTTCGAGTCTAGCGGCTACGCGGCGATGCAGCGTCTGCTTGAGAGCGGCAGTCTGCCCCGGGCCATTTTTGCCGCATCTGATTTATTGGCCCTCGGGGCGATCCGCGCCCTGAAGGAGCATGGACTCAGCATTCCTGAGGATGTTGCCGTAATTGGCTGTGATGATATCGAAGCCTGCAAATATACCAGCCCTACGCTGACCACGATCCGCCAGAACAAGGAACGCCTTGGGTTGCTTGCCGCCCACATGCTGTTTGACCTCATCAACAACCAGTCAGAAGGCGGCTCATTTGTCGTCGAACCGGCCCTGATCATTCGTGAATCCTGCGGCAGCGGTTTGAAGCGCTGAATACGAAATCCGGCGGCGTTATCCTCTAAGACTCAGCTTACGAACCCCGGCTTTTAGGCAATTCCGAATTTAATTGCACTTTTTACAGTAGGAACAGGCCATAAAGCTGCCCGCAGCGATTCTATTGTACTCTGTACAGTTAAAATGGTCTGAATCGCTCCAAACACCCTTTTTCCACAAATTCAGTTGTACGGAATGCAATTAAACCCGGTTTCCAGCCCCAACTGAGCGATTCTACTGCACAAAATGCAATTACAACGAATACGGCCTTGAACTCTTCCAGATATTACTCCAAGTTCTTCCAAGCAGACTGCCATGTAAACCATTAAATGAACTCTGCAGATGGCTCACCTGAGATTCCAACGCTCTGATTAAGAAAACTCATTATGAACAGGCGTTAAGCTATCCCCCCTCACCGAAAACGTTTTCGATAATATAATCTCTCATTTGAAGTTAGCCTTCAAGGCACGGTTTTTCTGATTTAAGGGTCCATTTTTCGGATATGAGGGAGGGAGAACCCCAATTCAGCCTCTCCCCCGCAGCAGCTTACGCAGCTCTATAAAACAGCAGGCGGCATAACCTGCTCATCCAGACTGAGTTCAACCAGCAGACCGGCTTGTGCCAGACCGGCACCGAAGCCGTAGAGCAGTGCACGCTGGCCGCTCTGCACCTTGCCTTCGCGGATACCGAGGTCCAGCGCAAGCGGAATACTGGCGGCAGAGGTATTGCCGAAGTATTCAAGGCTGTACAGCGCCTGTTCAAAAGGATACGCCAAGCGTTCACAAATCGGCTCGATCATCCGCAGATTGGCGCTGTGCGGGATGAACCAGTCCACCTGCGCAAGCGTTGCTCCGGCGTTGTCCAGTACCTGCCGCACCCCTTGCGGAACCGTACGCACCGCCCATTTGAACACCTCCCGGCCGTTCTGCACCAGCTTCCCGGTATCCGATAGCGCTATGCCGTTAACCCTACTTGCCAGTCCCGTGCGGTAGACATGATGCGCCCCGCCGCCGGCACTGTTGAGATGGAATCCCAGAAAACGGTCCTGCTGCTCATCCGCCTCCACAAGCACTGCTCCGGCCCCATCCCCAAACAGGATGCAGGTACTGCGGTCACTATAGTCCGTAATTTTGGACAGCGCATCAGCTCCGAGCACAAGCACCTTACGGTGCAGACCGGATGCTACATATGCATGGGCAGTATGCAGCGCATAGACAAAGCCGGCACAGGCCGCGCTCATATCAACCGCTCCGGCAGTCAGCGGTATGCCGAGACGGTGCTGGATGATGGAGGCTACCGAGGGAAAGGAAAAATCAGCTGTGCTCGTAGCCACGATAACCATGTCCACATCCGCGGCAGTTTTTCCGTAACGTGTAAGCAAATCCCGGACAGCAGCAACGCATAAATCACTGGTATATTCATCCTCACGGCTTATTCTGCGTTCACGGATACCCGTCCGCTGTACAATCCACTCATCATTCGTCTCCACCATTTGCTCCAAATCGCTGTTAGACAACCTGCGGGCAGGGACATAGGTTCCGATGGCTGTAATTTTCGCACCCTTCATTTTTCACTCACCTCATATAGTTTATAGTATCTGGTATTAGTACTTGGTACTAAGTATATCCGGACGCACAGTAAATTGCAAAAAAAGAATACTGGAAAGCCGACAAAAAAGTGCCATGACCTCAAGTGAAGCCACGGCTCCGCATAAATTACTTATGATGCTAATGCTTGCTAAATAGCAAACCTATTTACGTGTTGCCCTTCAGGTGTTATCCTTCAAGTGTTCGCCGGCATAACTTCAACCTGCTCGACCAGCATTTCCGGCTTGGCGGTGTTTCTGGATACACAGCTGATGACCTGAACATTCTCACCATTCTCGACATAAAAAGCAGGAACTTCATGGTTCTCGACCGTCACCTGCTGAAACTGGACATCACGCACATTCCCCAGTAAAAATCCGCAGTTATTCATATTTATGATACCTGTCATCATATCCGGTTGGCCGGGAACCGCATTCGTTAATGGAAGAATTTTGGCGTGTGTTAGGAAGGCAACAAATATTTACGGACTCAGATGACTCTAATTACGGGATTCCGGACACAGACGCGGCGTAGCGGACTCCAGCGCCGTTATTTGCTATGGATTTGTCCAAATCAGCGCTTTTCAGCTTACTTAACTGCATCTGTGTCCGTAAGGGCGCCAAAACGCGGAAAAATCAGGAATTAGCGTCTCCTGTGTCCGTTAGCAGCAGCCACAGCCTAAAAAAGCAGTGCCCCTCCTGATCCCAGGAGAGGCACTGCTCTGTTTTATTCCGGAGCTAAGGGTCAGCTTCTACTTAGCCTAGATGCATAGTCGTTACGCAAGTATCATTCTTCTCAAATGTAGAAATGTCAGACTCGGCTTTTTTTCCATTTTGTTCAATGGTAATGTGATACGTCTTATCCCGCTGGAGCCACAGATCGATAAATCCGTTAGGCTGGGATTTCACCGTCTCGTTGTCCATTACCGGATTGCCTTCGGTGTCTTGAACGGATATGTTAAACTCTTGTTCCACCATCTCGCCCTGACACCCAGTTAAGCTATGGGTTGCGCATGGATGTGTCTGATTGATGTAGGGTGCAATGGAGACAAAAAACTCATCGTCCGGCAAGCTATAAGTAGCCGACTTGCCACCGCTCTCTTTGACGATCAGCTGGGTTGATGAAATGGAAGCCGATTCAGCGGTGATACTGCGGCTGCTGTAATCGTGCACCAGCTGTTTAAGGGTTTGCGTATCCGCCGGGCTTGGGCCTGCACTTTCCGGGGCGTTATTTTCTGCATACAGGTATGTTCCTAAGCCAATGACTACGGCAAATCCGGCAGTCAGCAAGACTTGTTTTCTCATAGAATGTCATCCTCCAGTCTCTCTACTATTATTATAGTCTAAGCACCAGTGCTGCAAACAAGACGAATCTATGACAATATGCCTTCCTACTGCACACTCCCCGCTCTAGTCTCCGCCTCAGCGTACTCCTGCATGATCAGACTGCCGCCGCTGGATTTCCATTTTTCCACTTCCTTCTTAAAATCTGCAGCATTGATATTGCCGATAATATAATTGTAAGTCGCATCCCCAATGATCGTTGAGAGCTGACATAGATACAATAATTCACAGAACTTCATCCGTTCCGTAAGCAGGAAGGCATGACGCCGGGCCAATACCGTGACAACACAAGTTCCCGGCCCAAAGCGGTACCGGATGATTACTGAGTAAGGGAGTTACGCGATTTTCTGAATCTGATGAACCAAAGAACACCCGCCGCGATAATCAAAATGAGACCTCCGCCTGCGATCAGAATATTCTTCATATCCGGTACATAAACCACCAGGCGGAGCGGCTCGGAATCTGCCAGCGTTATGCGCCATGTTAAGGTGTTTCCCTCTTGGGAGACTGCATTATTCGCTCCATATAAGTCATAAGGCAGCGTTATTTTAAAATTTAAAGCCAGGCTCTGCATCAGCAGCCTTGCCAGTGATTTCGGCATATTCAGTGTTCCAATGCCGTCTATGATCTGATCCGAATACGCATTCAGCTTCGGCCTGGCCACGATATCATATTTGGTGTACAGCCATTTGTCCGCTGTAACGACCTTCGTATCTACAATATCGAGACTCCCGGCATTCTCCTGCATATCCTCGAAGGAATCATACGACTTCAGGAATTCATATTTGGTGGATTTCCCGCTTTGGCTCTTGTTCAGTTGAATCCCTGCGGCAGTAAGTCTTGTCGTGAGCACTTCCTCCAGCTTGCCGCCAACCATGGATTCCGCCCGGTCATCCAGTATAATGCTGAACGCCAGATCTAGACTTCCGTCCTTCTTCACAGTCATATGCGCCGTTCCGCTGGCGCAGCCGGCCAGGAGAAAGAGCATCGAAGCAATAAGTGCGATAAAGCAAAGTTTCTTCCCCTTCAATCTCATTCCTCCCCATTCTTCTTTTCTCTATTCATTATACATAATACAAAAGACCGCAAGCAGCCGGCCAGCCGGACGCCCGCGGTCTTTGTGCTTACCAGCGGTTATTTTTTCAAATGATAGGGCACTGTAGTAATAATTACATTTCTGCGGTACAGCAGATGGGCGCGGATCAGCAGGCTGGACTGGTTATGGAGAATGTTATGCCAGCCCTTCTTGGGAATGAACTGCGGCACAATTACTGTGACCTGGTAGTCGGACTCACTCGCCTTGCGCTGAACCGTATCGATAAACTTGGTCAGCGGATGGATGATGCTGCGGTAAGGCGAATACAGCGTCACCAGCCTGATTTCGGGGTGGAATTTCTTCCACTTCTCTTCAAATATATTCTCATCATCCCGTTCAAACGGGACATGCACAGCGATGATCTGATCGGCAGACAAGGATTGCGCATAGCGCAGCGAGTTCTCCACCACATGGGTAATCCCGGCAACTGGCAGGATGATAATATTGCCTTCAATCGCCATAGGCTCTTCTTCACAGGTTGAAATCCGCAGCTGGTCAGCCACTGCCTCGTAATGCTTGCGGATCCGGTAAAAGAGCAGGATGATCAGCGGCAGGAAGACCAGCACCGGCCATACCTGCGGGAACTTGGTCAGGAAGAACATGATTGTAACGATGAAGCTGATCAATGCGCCGGTCGTGTTAATAATCAGCTTGCTGACCCAGCCTTCCGGCTTCTGGCGGATCCATTTAATCATCATGCCGGTCTGGGACAGCGTAAAGGGAATGAAGACCCCCACCGCATAGAGCGGAATCAGATGCTCCGTGCGTCCCTCGAAGGCGATGATCAGAATTATGGAGAGGATTCCAAGGCTGAGTATACCGTTCGAATACCCTAGCCGGTCACCGCGGACTGTGAACATTCTCGGGATAAATTTATCCTTGGCCAGATTGACCGCCAGCAGCGGAAATGCGGAATATCCCGTATTCGCCGCCAGGATCAGAATCAGAGCCGTGGTCCCTTGGACAAAGAAATACATGAAGTTCCGCCCAAAGACCTGTTCAGCAATCTCAGAAACGACGGTAACTTTTTCATTCGGCGTTACGCCATAGTAATATGCCAAGAGCACAATTCCTGAAAATAACAAAGCCAGCAGTACACCCATCGCTGCGAGCGTTTTGGCCGCGTTATTCGGCGCCGGTGCCTTGAAGTTGGGAATGGCGTTGGAAATTGCTTCGACCCCGGTCAGGGCCGAGCTCCCCGACGAGAACGCTTTTAGCAGCAGAAACAGGCTGATCCCTGCTACCGGTGTGCCTATAGGGGTATGAAGATCTGCCGGTACGTCTCCGGACATAATCCGCAGCAGCCCCAATCCGAGCATTACTAAGATTGCAAGTATAAACAGATACACCGGATAGGCCAGGAATGATGCGGACTCCGTGACCCCCCGTAAATTCAGGGTCGTTATCAGCAGTACAAATAGGACGGCGATAATTACATTGTAGGAATGCAGGCTGGGAAAAGCGGAAGTAATTGCATCTGTACCCGCAGATACACTCACGGCAACTGTTAATATATAGTCCACGAGCAGTGAGCCGCCGGCCACCAGGCCGGGATATTTGCCCAGGTTCTCTTTGGACACAACGTAAGCTCCCCCTCCATGAGGGTAAGCAAAAATAATTTGCCGGTAAGATAAAATCAGGGCCGTCAGCAGTATAAGTACTCCAATAGCTATAGGAATTGAATACCAGAACGCTGCCGTGCTGAGCGTAATCAGAACCAGCAGAATCTGCTCAGGACCATAAGCAACAGAAGATAATGCATCTGATGATAGAATGGCTAGCGCTTTGGTTTTGTTTAATTTCTGGTCGCCCAATTGATCTGATTTCAGCGGCCGTCCAATCAGGAATCTTTTTACCGAAATCATCATCTGCCTCACCCGACTTTTTTTAAAGTTATATTACCCCGAAAAGTATTGATTAAATTCAATCCATAATATACATTTCACCAGGCGATTGCGCAACAGATTTAATTCGGAGCAACTTAAAGCCAGTCCTCGGCAAGCAGCTGTTTCAGCAGCTGCACCTGCTCCGCCCCGATCCGCGCTGCTATTTCCCGCTCAATCCCCTGCTTGATCTCCAGCATCCTCCGGCACACTTCGATTCCTTTTGACGTCAGTACGATATATTTATCACGGCTGTTCCCCTCCACCTGAACGGTCTCTACATAACCCTCGTCCAGCAGCACATTGATCGATTTTTGTGCTCCCTGGCGGGAAATACTGATTTGCCGGCTGATTTCCGAGATAGACAGTCTGCCGTGCAGCTCCAGCTTCGCCAGAATATGTGTTTCAGTATGATTCAGCGGATCACCGCTCCGTACGGTTACCTGTTCCCGCAAAACCTTATGTTTTTCACTAACCAGGTCAATCAGATTTAAATCGCGGATATACTCCTTCATATAAAGCCCTCCAGTAATGGGATGCAGATTCAGTTTGAAGGAATGTCTTCATTTATGTCAACTTGGTTGACAATATTTCATCCTCCTGATACTATAAGTGAAGCTTGAAAACTTAACCTTAAGGGAGTTTGAACAATGGGTAAAAATAAAAAAGAAGCACTGATTTTCACCAGTATAATGTGCTTCTTAATGGTCGTCGGAATGAGCTTTTATAACGTAATTCTATTCAATGGTGCAACTAATAAAGTATTTCTTGAAGTTGCCGCCGGCCTGCTGCCGGCACTGATTGTCGCCTTATTCCTGGACATTGTGGTCATCAGCAAAATTGCCAAGGGTCTGGCCTTCAAGCTGGTAAAGCCCTCCGATCCGATGATCAAAAAAGTGCTGGCCATTTCCGTCTTCATGGTTTGCGGTATGGTTATCTGCATGTCCCTATATGGCACACTAGCACACTACGGATTCGGAGACAACTTCCTCCGTCACTATCTGTCCATCCTCGGACTTAATTTCATCTGTGCCCTGCCGCTGCAGCTGCTGGTGGTCGGACCATTAACCCGCTTCCTGTTCACAAGAATTTTCCCGGTGAACGCTGCGGTGCACGGCGCATAAGCATTGCTTGATCCTGCAGATTCCTGGGTAATAATGGATACAATCTGCCAGGAAAGGATGT
The DNA here is from genome assembly GCF_017086365.1 of Paenibacillus tianjinensis. Classification (NCBI taxonomy): domain Bacteria; kingdom Bacillati; phylum Bacillota; class Bacilli; order Caryophanales; family Paenibacillaceae; genus Paenibacillus; species Paenibacillus tianjinensis. The sequence continues at coordinate 5,302,213 of NZ_CP070969.1, forward strand.
TGTGCTGTGCTTACCAAAAAGGATGGTATCTCGCTCTTCGTTCTAGTCGCAGCTCTTGTACTCATTAATATCTTCGGCTCATCCCTGGATTCGCTGATGTGGGACAAATTCACTTTACTCGTGAATTGTTTTCTGGCCCAAGGTGTGTTCATCACGCTGTTGAATCTGTTCAGGCCAAGTGTTAACCGCAGACCGTCCATCGGTCTGATCCTGCTGTCACTGCTTACCGGGCTCATCGCTCTCGTTATTATTATCGCTTCCGAAATGAGCCTGCTGAATCAGATTTTACTTATTTTTCTCCAGGCCATGGTTACCTACGCCGAATCACTGCTGCTGCGTAAGGAGCTAAAGGGGGAGAATGGTCGGCAGATTTAAGCTCTATATCCATCACACAAACAAACAGTCCCGTGTGCATTAGCTCTGCACCGGGACTGTTTGTCGTAAATCCTTCTGCTGTAATGAATTCATATTGAAACTTCGGAGAGATTTTAGAAATCCAGATACCACTTCTGAGCGTCGGCACCGGGTTGAATGGCAGCCAGGGTCAGGCTTAGTCCATCCTCAGAGACAGCCAGCGCCAGATGATTATGAACAGAGAGGATGGCCGCTGAGCCGTCCATATTCTTTTGGATGATCCAGCGCTGATTGTTGTAACCTAAGTAGGAATAGAGCTGGATTACGTTCTGCTCCGTGTTCAGATCAAGGGCCTGGCCGGAAGCCGTGCGGATGGAGTAAGAGCCTGCTTCATCGCCCGTCGGCACGAACGTCCACTTTTGATCTGACGTTTCATGTGTATCGCTGACCGTGACGGGTTCACCATTTACCTGGTTAGCCGTATACAGGGATTTCCGGAATACTTCGTTTACCACGCTTGAGGTCATCAGGTTTGCCGGAACCGCTCCGCTTACATTTACGTTCTGAAATGAAGCAGATCCCCCGAATACATGCAGTCCAAAATGGCCTGCCGCAAAGGTTCCGTCTTGGACATCCATGATTCGCTCCCCTCCCAGGTATACTGCAATATGAGGCCCGTCCGCTTGTATCTTTAAACTATACGTACGGTCCGGAAGAATAAAGGCTGGAACCTTCGCCAGCACCTGCCGTTCTTCAAAACGCCCGTCAATTTTATAGAACAGACGGACCGATTTCATATTCGGGTCCAGATTGAGGTAATAACCGCTGCGCCCGTCCGGGCTTGCCCGGAACAGGAGGGAGCCCGCTCCTCCGGCCGTGCCGAGCTTCATCTCAGCTTCATAAGTGAAATCCCCCGCCTGCTCCCCGGCAACATATTTGGCGTCGCCGGAGTAACTTCCGCGGATGCCATCTTCACTGTCCAGCCAGGAAGACATGGACAAATCCTTGATCCAGCTGCTAAGATTTGTGCGGAACTCCCCGCCGGAGACTTGCACATAAACACTTGCAGATGCTTTTCCATTGGGGGTGGATACCGAAATGACGGCCGTCCCAGCTTTTACTGCCTCAATCACCGCCTGGGAATGGTCTGCCACCTTTATGTTGACGGCTTCCGGATTGCTGGACTTCCATTTCAGCGGCTCTGTACCGTTTCCGGGTCCATTTTCTACAATCGCTTGCAGCGTGTCACTATGCCCAATACCTAATTCACGGTCACGGGTATCCATGACAATCCGGGTGGAGAGATCCGTCTCAGCATTCCACACCGACCTTAGTTTATTGACTTTCAAGGAGACCATCTTCACATTGCCGCCCTTGGTATAGAAGCTCATCCCCCGACTGGCCGGGTCCGGAAATATGACGTCCGAGAACACGGACTTCCCGCCATTCACAAACACCTCAACCGAGGATTCATCCACCAGTATACGCAGCCTGATCCGGCCGTTCTCCGTTAACGCCTGCGTTTCATGTCTGGTACTGAACAGGCTGGAGAAATCGGTTATCCCGGAAAGGGAACGGTCCACAAACACCGTGCTTACGCCCGGCTTGTAGCCCACAACCGTCTTCTGGGCAGCACCAACACTCTCACGCAAGTTAAATCCGAATTCTGATACACTGCTGCCGGCGGGAATCTCCACCGCTGCTTCGATTTCGTAGGCACCGGAAGTCAGGCCTTTCAGCAAGTTTGGCGAAGAAGGACTAACATCCTTGTTAGATGCCGAATAAAGGGCGCTGCGCAGCGATTCCAGTTCTTTGACCGGACTCTGGGCAAGCCGGATACCCTCGTTCGTCTTAACCAGGGTCACTTCTCTCGGGACCGTCAATTCCCCCTTCCAGCCCAAGGTCGGGAAGGCGAACGGATAATCCCAATTCGACATCCAGGCCAGCATCACTCTGCGTCCATCCTGCATGTCAGAGAAGGTCATGGAGGCATAGAACTCTTTGCCAAAATCAGTTCTCAGCACAGTTCCAGCCGGATTATCGTTCACGAACTTCCCTTCAGCCGTAAAACTCCCCACAAAATATTCCGCATCCGAACCGCCTGTTGCCGGATTCGCTCCTGTACTGATCATTAGCACCCATTTTTTCTCTGTAGTCCCCTGTACCGTAAGCGGGAACAGGTCGGGACATTCCCACACACCGCCACGGACATATTTGCCGTAACCCCAGTTGTCAGTCAGCGTCCAATCAAGCAAATTCGTTGAGCTAAAAAAACGGATATGATCGCCGCCTGACACAACCATAATCCAGCGGTTATTCACCTCATCACGCACTACCTTGGGATCACGGAAATCCCAGCCTCCAGGGTCCTCTCCGCTTCTTCCGGGGTTCTCAATAACAATAGGACGATCCTTGGCATATTCCCACGTGCGCCCCTGATCCTTGCTGTAAGCCAGACCAATCCGCTGGTTGCCGTTAAAGGCATCCGGATTGAAGGAAGTATAGTAGGCGAGAAGCCCCTGGCCGCCCGAATCCGCGAACAGGCCTGAGGCATTACTCAAATCCGCTACAGCAGATCCGGACCAGACATGCCCGTAATCATTCCAGGGAAGGGCGATAGGAAGGCGCTTCCAACTTAGCATATCTTTGCTGACGGCATGCGCCCATGTCCCCCCATCCTGATGGAAGAGATGATATTCCCCGGCAAAATAGACCAGGCCGTTCGGATCACTCACAGAACCGCGCATCGGTGTGTAATGATACTGCGGCCGGTATTTTTCATTATTATAGCTGACCGCATCAGTCACATAAGTATTCTGGAAATAAGCGGTCCCGCTGTTTACCACAAGTCCTGCGTTGCCGCTTGTGTACATACTATCCGAAACATCAATGGCCGCCGGAGTATATCCATCTACAAAAATCTGAATCCTTTCCCCCTTCGCATGTACCTCTACCGCATGCTTTGCCCCCGCCCGGCTTGGATAAGTACGTGCTGAGCTTGCGATGACCGTTCCGTTCGCTTTGGTTAAACGGACGCTAATTTGATTCGCCTCCCTCACAAGAGAAGCTTCATAACCGCTTAATCCGTCAGCAGAGGACCGGAAGGCAAGGCCTGCAGTCCCATCGTCAGAAAATGATATCTGCCCCTCGTACACCAGATCATCAGCCGGCTTGTTATAGATCAGCAGTGCCTTGCTCTGATTGGCAGAGATCCCTTTTTTACCGCCTAGATCAGGCTGCCATTGACCTGTACTCGCCAGCACTGTCCCCAGGTTCCCCTGCAGATCGCTTACGGTGATATTCTGGAACAACGCAGCCCCATTCCAGACATGGAGTCCGAGCTGCCCGGAGCGATATGCCTCGTCCTCAATATCCATCACAGGCTTGTATTGATTTCCCCAATATACCTTAAGTGAGGAGCCCTCTGCCTTCACCTTAAGATGATAGATTTCACCCTGGACCAAGGGAATCTGGCGCTCCTCTTTTAGCCTGCCTTCCCCGCCGCCAGCGTCCCGTAAACGGATCATGCCGGCCTGAGGTATGATTTGCAGCATGTAAGCCCGCTGCCCATCCCTACTTGAACGGAAGAGCAGCGTAGCATCAGGTTGCCCCTCCTTAATCATTACGTCAGCTTCATAGATAAAATCATCCGCAGTGGTCTGCGATAACGCCAGCACATTTTCCTGCGGGTCCGATGTCAGCAGAAGCCCTTCCGCTGTGTTCTCCATCCGGCCTTTTCCGGCTACATGCCATCCCGTCAGGTTGCTGTTTAAATTGGTAGCGGTTTCAGAAATAGATATCCCCTCCTTTGTCTCTTTGGCGAACGTCTCATCTGCAGCCAGGGCCCAGTCTGTCTCACGATTAACTGTAATCATCGAAGTCACCAAGATTCCCGCAGTGAGCAGGATGTTTAATGTTAACTTTGCTTTCCGGTTCATCCATTCCCCTCTTTTCCTGGATATGATAAGTCCCCTTTTGAAGGTAAGGCCGGCTGGTTACGTATTCATAACCGCCGGCCTTGCTTGCTGTTTATATAATAGAAGCTGGATTGCTCAATGCAGTAAGTCCCAAGGCCAGAGCGCCGCATAATCCCGCCTGCTGGCCGAGACCCGGTGGAACAATGTATTCCTCCATGTGATCCAGAATAGTATTAGAACTGACATACCCGTTCAGGTTCCGGCGTACGGCCTCCCGGATCAGGGGAAACAGCTGCGGCTGCTGCATCACACCGCCGCCCAAAATAATTTTCTGTGGAGAGAGCAGTAAAACAGCATCCGTTAAAGCCCCTGCAATATAGAAGGCCTCCATTTCCCATGCCTTGTGATCCGCCGGAAGCTCATGACCCTTTTTCCCCCATCTGGCTTCAATCGCTGGACCCGCCGCCATTCCTTCGAGACAGTCCCCGTGATATGGACAGATACCGGCAAAATGATCTTCCGGATGGCGCCTTGTCAGCACATGCCCGCCCTCAGGATGTACAAGACCATGGACTAACCGGCCTTCTGCATATACCCCGACACCAATACCCGTACCTACTGTAATGTACAAGCAATTGGACATACCCTGAGCAGCCCCCCATTTGACCTCGCCATATACAGCTGCGTTAACATCCGTATCCCAGCCGAAGGGAACAGGGAAAACTTGCTTTAGAGTCCCGAGCAGATTATAATTCGCCCATCCCGGCTTAGGTGTTGTCGTAACGTAACCGTAGGTGGGACTATCCGGGCGGATATCAATCGGACCAAATGATCCGATGCCGATCGCTTCTACCCCTTTGTCTTGAAAATATTCAATTACTTGGGGCATCGTCTGATCCGGATGTCCGGTCGGGAAGCTGATCTGATCCTCAATCCGCCCGCTTTCATCACCAATCCCGCAGACAAATTTCGTTCCGCCAGCCTCAATCGCTCCTATACGCATGAAAGTTTCTCCTCCCGGTTACTGCTTGCTGCCGTCTGCAGCAGATGAGGACAGCTTATAGATATCCAGCGAAAGGAATACATCCTCTTCATGTTCTGCAAAAGCAGCAAGACCAGCGGATTCAGGCTCAGGGAAAATCAGATCCGTAAGGACTGCCTGCCCCCCGCCCGCGAACACCTCAACTGAGGTACGATCCACATAAATACACAGATCATAGGCAACATTTGTTGCCGCAAGCTTTGCAGAATGCAGCCCCGGGAACAACTCATGGAAGTCACTCTTCCCGGAAGCTGTGCGGTCTATATACAGCTCTTCCGTTTTCGCGTTTATCCCGGCAACGGTCTGCTGCTTGGCCCCTGCTTTTACCCAAAAACCGGCAGACGTACCAGGTGTGAGCTTCGCCTCAATAACGTAAGCATCCAGCTGAAGGCTGGCACAAGCCACATTGATCTCTTGTGCAGAAACATTTGTAAGGGACAAGACCGGGATACGCGCTGCTTCCAGCTCTTTAGCAGGCTTCTGAATGAGTGTCGCTTCCCCGTTTCTCGTTTCCAGCGTAAGCTCACGGGGAATGGTCATCGCTCCGCGGAATCCTTCCGTCGGTGTCTGCTGAGCATACATCCAATTGCTCATCCAGCCGATGAACAGGCGTCTTCCGGCTTCCTCGGGAAGATCCGACCAGCTCACTCCGGCATAATTATCCCTGCCGTAATCCACCCAGCGGATGCTCCGGGATGCTTCGTCAGGAGTGAATACCGCTCCGTCGAAGTCACCTGTGAAATACTGTGTTCTTGAGCCTTCCTCAAAGGCCGGATCAGCGCCGATGCTCACGAGCATCACCCATTTGGTGTTATCCTTATCTCCATCTACAGCGAGCGGGAACAGATCCGGGCACTCCCATACCCCGTCATGTGAACCGATGCCTATGCCGAATTCGCTGGCAAACGTCCAGTGAATCAGATCAGGCGAATGATACAGGCACACCGTCTGGCCGCAAGCCACGATCATCACCCACCGGCTCTGCTGTTTATCCCAGAACACCTTGGGATCACGGAAATCAATGAAGGTATCATGGGTCAGCACCGGATTCCCGGCGTATTTAATCCACGTTCTGCCGTTATCCTTGCTGTACGCAATACTTTGGTACTGTACCGGAGGTTTTCCTTCCGGCCTATTCAGGTGGTGTGTGAAGATTGCAACCAGCCCAGGCTTATCTTCAAAAAATCCCGTTGTATTCTTCCAGTCAACAACGGCACTGCCCGAGAAGATCATGCCCAGTTCATCCGGCACCAGCGCAACCGGCAGCTCCTCCCAAGCCACCAGATCCCTGCTCACCGCATGGCCCCAGTGCATCTCCCCCATAGTCATCCCATCCGGGTGATGCTGGAAGAACAGATGGTATTCGCCCTCGAAATATACCAGCCCGTTCGGATCATTCATCCAATTTTGCTGAGGTGAAAAATGATAGACACCTCGGTAGTTTTGTTTGGTTATCGCTGACATTATGATTTCTCCTTTTCTCCTGGATAGATTGAACCGGGAAGTTTTGAGCAAAGGTCAGTTGCAACTGCGGGGATGATTGGACTTCCGGCCGCTGCCCTTAGGTAGATTTCTTGATTTATACCGCTGTTATATAGAATGAACTTATGATTTTCATTTTTGGGGAATGGTGTGACTACAGAGAATGTTTGGACTTCCGGCCGCTGTTGTGTCCAGATTTCTTGAATTTGACCGCTCATTGCGGTTGAAATCCGGACACAAAGGCGGACGCTAACGCTCCTACAGTTCCAAAAATCCCCTTCCATCACTTTCCCCTAAATTAATATTTCCGAGTTCATTCTCCTTAGCGGTTGAAATCCGAAGACAGCCCATCCTTCCGATGCCGGCTTTCAGTTCCAAACTTCCCCTCCGCTGCTTCACTCCCTTTCCTCAAGACTTCAGTTCAATCTAAAAATATTTTTATATTTATATTATTTTTGCGTTGCTCTGTCGTAGCCGCTCTGTTTGATCTTCAGCCATTCCTGCAGTCCCAGGCGGTCCAGCTCCTTGAGATAGTCATTCCACTCGGCATCGATTTTGCCGTTCTGATACCATTCGGTACGCATTCTGAGCACATAAGCGAACAAGTCGGTTTCAATGGTCGTCAGGCGGTCCAGCTCGTCAATGGAATGGAATACGCTTGGCATAACGTTCTCTGCCTTCATTTTTGGAGCCATGATGTTCTTGATGATATCCATTCTGCCCTTGGCATCATCCGGCATGGTTGTGTATTTATTATAGTAGGAATCCAGAATTGCCAGCGGTCCGCCGATGCTTGTTTTCTCGCGCAACTCAACAGGGGCCGTGCCTTCCAGCGGCAAATGCTTCAGCATGCCCTTGGCTTCATCAAATTCGAAGATGTTCTGCTGGGTATCATCCCCGTAGGTTCCCCAGTTGTTCTGTACGGACTGGATTGGGTCATACAGCTGATCCACCCACTTCGCCGTGGTTTCCAGGTTTTTATTCGCGCTGGTCACGACCATTTTGCCGCGTCCAAGACCGAGACCGTTTGTACGTGTAACGTTGATTTCACCGTCCGGCCCAGCCAGCGGCGGCATAACTTCATAAGCATCGTTAGCTCCGGAGATGTTCGCTTTATCCCAGGAGAAATAGAGGCCGTACTTCTGATCCTTGCCCTTGGCCAGGTAAGTACTCCAGTCCTGGGTATACGCTTCGATATCAATGAGTCCTTCTGTATACAGCTCATGGATAAACGACACCGCTTTTTTATAATCTTCCTGCGCAGCCGTAAAAATCACCTTGCCGTCATTGCTTACGACCGCATGGTCAGGGTTCTCACCGAGTCCGAACGAACCAAACAGGAAGGCAAGATCCTCCGCTCCCGGCTTATTAATGAAGGACAGAGGGATTTCATCAGCCTGACCGTTGCCGTTCGGATCCTTTGTCTTAAAGGCAATCAGCACCTGCTTCAATTCTTCCGTCGTTGTCGGCATCTTGAGGCCCAGCTTCTTCAGCCATTCCACGTTGATCCAAGGCATGCTGTCCACCGCCTGGATTCTTTCTTTGCCGTTCCCCAGCTCTTCGATCCAAGGGAAGGCATAAATGTTGCCGTCAGGCGCCGTGATCATGCTTTTGTACTCCGGAGCTTCTTCCAGCACTTTTTTAAAGTTAGGCATATTCTGCTCGATCAGATCATTCAGCGGAATGATCGTGCCGTCCTTGGCAAGCTTCAGCAGCTCATAGTCACTGTAGTCGGCATTAAAAATCGCATCCGGAAGATCGCCGCTGGCAACGGCCAGATTTCTTTTTTCCACAAACACATCTCTGGTGAAGTTTTTCCAGTTGATATGCACATTCGTTTTTTCTTCGAGCCGTTTATTGATCAGCTTGTCATTCGGGTCGGACGGGGCCAGCGGGGAGCTTTGGGTAATGAAGTTCAAGGTTACTTTCCCGTCTGGATCCTGTTTTTCACTGGCAGCGTTTCCTCCCCCGTTCCCGCCTCCGCATGCGGCAAGGAACATGAAGGAAGCAAGGACTGAGGCAGAAGCTGCTTTTGACAATACTTTTGACCGTTTTGATCTTTTCATCGGATATGACCTCCAAAGTAATAATGAATGAAAGAACCTTATCTATGTGCAGTCCGCTTCCTATTTGATGGAGCCGACCATGACACCTTTCTCAAAGTACTTCTGGAAAAACGGATACATAATGATCAGCGGCAGGCTGGAGACAACGATCGCGGCATATTTGATGATTTCAGACAAACGTTTCATTTCCGCTGCAGCCAGCTGATCACTGATCATGCCGGGGTCTACCTGATTCTGGATCAGGATGGAGCGCAGAACGAGCTGCAGCGGGTGAAGGTTCGGATTATCGAGATAGATCATGGCATCAAAGTACGAATTCCACTGGCCGACAAAAGCATACAGCGCAAGTACAAAGATGATCGGTTTAGAGAGCGGCAATACGATGCTGAAAAAAATCCTCATCTCCGAGGCCCCGTCTACATTGGACGCCTCCTTTAGCTCGTTCGGCACACCTTTGAAGAAGGTTCTGGACAAAATAATATTCCATACATTGACGGCCCCCGGGATAATTACAGCCCATACGGTATCCAGCAGTCCCAGATTCTTAACCAGCAGGTAAGTCGGGACAAGCCCGCCGCCAAAGAACATCGTGAACAGGAACAGGGTCATGAAAAAACCTTTCCCCTTCATCCGGTCATCTGACAGGGCATACCCGGCACAGACAGAGACCATCACGGTCAGAACAGCAAAAGCAGAAGCATAAAAAACAGCGTTTGCAAATCCCCGCAGCATCGCCGGATTGGTCAGGATCATCTTATAGCCTTCAGTGGACCAGTCGGAAATCTTGAACGACAGCCCTTGGCTGAGCAGGACCGACGGGTCCATGAAGGAGGCGATCACCACATAAATGAGCGGAAGAATCACAATCAGTACGGCCAGTGTTAAAAAGGCGGCGTTCAATGCGAGCATAAAACGGTCCAGCCGCGAATGTTTTACAAACATGACTTGTTGCTCCTTTCTTTAGTAAAGACCTTCGCCCTCATTCAGCTTCTTCACTGTGAAGTTCACCGTGAGGAGCAGGATGACATTGATGATTGAATTGAACAGCCCTACTGCAGCTGAGTAGGCATAATCGCCTGACTGCAGGCCGATTTTGTAAACATAGGTCGGGATAATCTCCGAGGTCGGCAGGTTCGTGGCCGTCTGCATCAGATAAGCCTTTTCAAATCCGATTGACATGATACCGCCCGCGGCTAGGATAAATACAATGGCCATAATCGGCCGGATGGTCGGAAGATCGATATGACGGATTCTTTGCAGAAGGTTCGCGCCGTCCAGGTTTGCTGCATTATGTAACTCCGGGTCCACATTGGCCAGCGCCGCCACATAGATGATGGAGGCCCAGCCCGCACCCGTCCATATATCAGACAGAATATAAATCCAGCGGAAGTACTCCGGCCGCGACATAAACATTACCGGTTCGCCTGTTATCCAGCTAAACAGCTGGTTAATCGGTCCTGTCGGGGATAAGAAGATGAACAGCATACCCACTACGACAACGACAGATATGAAGTTAGGGGCATACAGGAACAGCTGGATGTTCTTTTTCACTCCGGCCCGGCGGACCTGATTGAGCATCAGTGCAAGCAGAATAGGAACAGGGAAGCTCAGAATCAGACCGAAAAAACTCAATTTAAGCGTATTCATAAAAATAACTTCGAAGTTCGGGGAAGACAGGAATTTCTCGAAGTTGTATAGCCCCACCCATTCACTGCCCAGGATGCCTTTGATCGGGCTGAAATCCTTAAAGGCGATAATCGCACCATACATAGGACCGTATTTAAAAATCAGGGTAAGGATCAGCGCTGGTGACAGCATTAAATACAGGAAATAATGCTTTTTGAAATATTCCATCAGGGAACTCTTCTGCCTAGCCGCCACTTTTCTGTGATTCACTTCTATTGAGTTATGCAATGACTTTACCTCCATTCTTTACATGGTTTATAGTTCACCGCTTCAGGAACGCCATTAAAAAGGCTTACATTTTGGCGCATATGCCCTCTGGTTCTTTTACAATTTAACAAAGACCGTTGGATCAGTCAATACATTTTGTAAAAATAAATTTGTTCATTTGACTATTAATTCACTCGTAAATGTCTTGATAAACTTGTCAAAACTCATAAAAACCTTATTCATAGTACAAAAAGGCCCTTATTTCAACCTAATACACTCATAATGACTGCTATTCAAGAAAGTACTAGCAAACATTAACAATAAATAATGTAAACTAAAATGTGCATTTGTAAAATTGAGATTGCTATTTTGAGAAAACTATTATACATTTAAGGGAGTAAAACGAAGAGAATCAATACTATTGAGGTGAACCTACATATATGGCACGGGGAAAAGTAACGATACAGGATATCGCCGATGCGTTGGGGATTTCCAGAAACACGGCCTCCAAAGCTTTGAACGGAACCGAAGGCCTGCCTGAAGAAACCCGAAACAAAGTCATCAAGAAGGCGATTGAGTTAAAGTATAAACAATTTTCTTTGATGGAACCGGAAACGGTCCTGCCAAAGAGCTCCCGGAATATCGCTTTATTAACAGAAAATCTGCCGAACACCTCCCACTTTGGATCGACGTTAATCAGCGGCCTGGAGAAGCGGATCAGTGCTGAGGGGTATAATCTATCCATTCACATCATCCGGGAGATTGACCAGAAATCGCTGTCCCTTCCGAATAATTTCGATGTCGCTAATGTGGACGGGATCATCTGTATCGAGCTGTTTAATTTGGCTTACAGCAATCTGATTACAAGTCTTGGAATTCCGACGATCTTCATCGACTGCTCTGCACATGTCTGCTACCCGGATTTCAGTGCGGATGTCCTATTAATGGAGAACGAACACAGTACGTATCAGCTTACCAAAAAGTTGATTGATGGCGGTTACACGAGCTTGGGGTTCATCGGGGATTATAATCATTGCCGGAGCTTTAATGAGCGGTGGGTAGGGTTTAACCGCGCACTGACCGAGGCCGGAATACGGCTGGACCGCAACCAGTGTATTTTAGATGAGGATGATCTTTTCTTCTCCAGCCCCGGGTGGGCGGATGAGAAGTTGAACGGCATCGCTGAGCTCCCGTCCGCTTTTGTATGCGCAAACGATTATATCGCTGTAAACATTATGAAATCTCTGAAAAATCTGAATCATTCCATTCCCGGTGATATTGTCGTTTGCGGATTTGATAATGGTCCGGAATCGAGAATTATTGAGCCGCACCTGACCACCGTTCATATCTACAGCAATGAAATGGGTGTGAAAGCTGCCGAAATGCTGCTGTCCCGGATCAATACTCCAGAACAGCCTTATCAGGTCTCTCATATCTATACGAAACCGGTCTACAGAGCATCAACACCGGACATTAAGTAAGAGCTGCAATGGATGAGAGCCTGCTTTAGAGATAAGGGGGGATTGTGATGAGAGTTATTTTCTGCCGGGACCCGCTGGATGCCAAACGGGTGGATATGGATTACGAAGCAGAATGGCACGGGGCGCAGGCTGCCGGCTTCAAGACGGAGCTGCTGTCGCTGGAGGATATTGAACTCATCAACGATCCTTCTGCTTATACTCACTGCCACTACCTGCCCTATTCCTATCCGTTAATCGCCTCCATGACCCCGCGTACGATATGGCGCACAAGTCCAGGCGGGCCGGAAGACTGGACGGAGCTGTTCGCACAAATTGCCGCCTTCGGCCAATCTGCTTTGCAGCCGGAGCTGACCCCCTTCAGGGACATCGCCCGGACGATTACAAGCCGCTTCTTCACCATGGACATCGCCAAAACAGCAGAGGGCCGCTGGATCATTGTTGAACTGGGAGACGGCGGAGTTTCAGGTCTGCCTGTGCAAATGGATGTCAGAGCGTTCTATGAGAAGTTAATGAATGCTAATATCGGCTGATTCCTCGCTTTATAATAGTAATACTCCTACCCGCCTTGGCTCAGCCACAGGCGGTTTCTGCGTTTATATATCCCGCTCCTTTCTTCCCTTTCGATCCCAGGTTAACCCGCTATCCTCTTATCCTAACCGCCAATACGCTGCTTCACCTTTACCATTTTGCAACTACTTTGCCGGCAGGTTGGGATATACTAGCCACAGATGAACCAAAGGAGATTATAACTTATGAATAAATCCGCCTTAAGCGCACTTCTCTTCTTAACCTTAATAGCTTCAGGCTGCGGTGCCCCCAAGGCTCCCAGTGATTTGCTCCGGGCGCCCTCACAGGGGAGCACCAATGGGACCATTACCAGTGTCGTGAAATCTTTTCTCCCGGCTAATGCCCACCTGACAGTTCCTGTCCATTCCGAATCGGGCAGCGCCATCCAGCTTCAGGATCTCGACAAAGACGGTCAGAATGAGATTCTGGCCTTTTATAAAACAGACAAAACTGACTATGAGATCAATACGCTTGTCCTTAAGCAAACCGGCGGGGACTGGAACAAGCTGACCACAATTACCGGAGTGGGCAGCCAGCTGGATTATGTACAGTTTGCAGATGTTACTGCAGACGGGCAGACGGATATGCTACTGGGTTTCAGCGGGGGCCAGGGACTCAGCAATGAGCTGTCTGTCTACAGTCTGAATAGCGGCGTGCTGACGGAAGTGCTTAAGCAGGCTTATGACTATTTGGCGGTCGGGGATCTGACAGGGGAGAGAAAGACAGATATCGCACTGTTCCAGACTACCTTTACCACGGATATGCAGCCGGTTGCCCGCCTGCAATTATTCCGGCTGAGCGGGGGCAAGCAGCAGAGCCTTGCCGACCAGACGCTTGACGGGGCTGTGATTCAGGCTGTATTCGCTAAGGCAGCGCCATCCACCAGCGCATTGTTCGTAGATATGGCTATTGGTGCACATTCTTCCTATACCCTGCTCCTGACTTGGGAAAATGGTAAATTTATTGATATACTGGCAACAGATGATTATCATCATGCAGAGCTTGCGGACAGCAAGGATATTACACTGGCACCTTTTACTCCTGGCCCAGGCGGTAAACTGGGAGAGAACAATATGGCGATCAAGGATTACCCGCTGTACAGCTCGGACGCGAACGGTGACGGTATTGTTGAGGTCGGATTCCTTGTTCCGCCTGCGGGAACAGAGAGCATGGCTCCGCTGGCCACCCCGTTTATCACCAAATATTATCAGTGGGACGGACAATCGGGTCTGAAGTTCACAGAAGAGAAATTCGACAGATGGGGCTTCAATTTCCATATCCCACAGAGCTGGAGAGGGAAATACACGCTTGAGATTGCCGCGGAATCTCCTACCCCGTGGGAGAGTATCAGCTTTAACTACCATGATCACGCATCCGGAGAAGAAGCTGAGCTGCTTGAATTGCGCCTGCTCACCAAGCAGGACTGGCAGGCCGCAGAAGCTGTACTGAAGGCGGAGAACAGGTCCTATCAGCTGCTCTATGAGCTTCAGAATACAGAAGATACTACGGCACCGACGGTGCTTGTTGCAGTGCTGCCGCCGGCGGATGCTGCCGGTAAGCTGAGCGGTGCTTCCCTTACGGAGTATAACCAGCTTAAATTATCGCTTACAGAAGTCCGGCAGCTGGCCGGCACACCGCAGCAGCCTTTGCAATAACAAGGAGGGTCTCCATGAAGGTGCTGGTATTGGAAGATGAAAAGCCTATACGTGATTTTCTTCTGGTGAATCTGAAGCGTGCAGGCTTTGAGGTTGCCGAAGCAGCCACTGGCGAAGCCGCATTGGCGGCCGCCCGGCAGCAGCGGGATTTTGACATCGCTATTCTGGACCTGATGCTTCCCGGGATCAGCGGATTTGAGGTATGCGCACACCTGCGCAGGGAATTCCCCCGGCTCGGAATCATTATGCTGACCGCCAAGAGCCAGGAAATCGATAAAGTGATGGGGCTGGATTCCGGTGCCGATGATTATGTAATCAAGCCCTTCAGTCCGGTTGAATTACTGGCCCGGGTCCGGTCATTATACCGGCGGATGTATCCGGGGGAAGAGGTGCTTCAGGAGAACAGCATCCAGCTGCCCCCCTTTACCCTTATGCTTGATGAACGTAAATTACTGAAGAATACGGCCGAGATTCCTTTGACGCCGACGGAATTCTCCATTGTTAGGCTCCTCATGGAGCAGCCTAACAAGGCGATGAACCGGGATGATATTCTGACCTCGGTCTGGGGGCAGTATTTCATGGGCGAGCTTAAGATCGTTGATGTAAATATCAGCCGGATCCGGCAAAAGATCGGCCAAGACGCCTCCGGGCCGCAATATCTGGAGACGGTGTGGGGATTCGGCTATCTATGGAGGGTACAACATTGCTGAAAGGTATCAGGTCCCGGCTCATACTCTATATAACTATTGTCCTGCTCCTGATCGTTCTGCTGCTGGAAGGGGTGTTTATTGTGGCTGTCCACTACTTTTATCTGGGCAGTGCGATGGAGACGCTATCCTCACGGGCCACAACCTCCGCTACTTTTTTCAATAAGTATCTGGAAGGCTATTCGATCAATGAGCGGGCCCGATATATTCTGGAGAATCTCTCCCCTGAAGAGAGCAGCAAGGTTGAGGTGCTTAACACTGCCGGGAATGTCATAATCAA
This sequence comes from Paenibacillus tianjinensis, assembly GCF_017086365.1. Taxonomy (NCBI): domain Bacteria; kingdom Bacillati; phylum Bacillota; class Bacilli; order Caryophanales; family Paenibacillaceae; genus Paenibacillus; species Paenibacillus tianjinensis. Next base: position 5,317,657 of record NZ_CP070969.1, read on the forward strand.
CTCTTTCGGCTTCTCCAGCTCGGAGCTGATCGATACTCCTGATGTCAAATCTGCTCTGGCCGGCGGCAAGGGAAGCTACCAGAGCCTCACGCCGGTGAACGGTGAACGGATTATGGCTGTCTCCATCCCCTTAAGGGAATCCGGTATGAATATCGGTGTACTGCGTTACTCTATTTCTGCGGAACCTCTATACCACGTGATCCTCACAATCGTGCTGAATGCGGTATGGGTTGGGCTGCTTGTCATCCTTTTCGGCTTCGTACTCAGCCTGCTTATCGCCAAGCGCATCGTAGGTCCGATTCAGCAGCTAACCTCAGTGGCCAAAGAAATGGCTACCGGGAACTTTGCAGCCAAGGCGGCGAAGCAGCATGACGATGAGATCGGCACGCTTGCGGTCACCCTCAATTACATGTCTGAGGAAATCCTCAAGAGCGAAAAAATCAAATATGACTTCATCTCTTCCGTCACGCATGAGCTTCGTACTCCCCTAACCTCAATTAAAGGCTGGGGCGAGACACTGCTAATGGGTGATTTGTCCGATAAAAAAGAGACCCTTCAGGGTCTCGAGGTAATGACTGGAGAAACGGACCGGCTAATCGGTCTGGTAGAGGATCTGCTCGACTTCTCCAAATTCCAGGCTGGCGAGATTACTGTGGAGCTTCAGCCGTATGATCTTAGAGGACTGCTTGAGGATCTGCTGCTGCAGTTCAGATACCGCGGGCAGACGAAGCAAATCCGGCTCTACGCCGATATTCCCGATCAGCCCTTGCCGGTCGACGGCGACTTCAACCGGCTGAAGCAGGTATTTGTCAATCTGCTGGACAATGCCTTCAAGTTCACACCGGCTGAGGGAGCAGTCCGTATTACAGCGGTCAGCCGGGATGCGTTGATTGTTATCACAGTAACCGATAACGGTGAGGGTATTGAGGCGGCTGATCTGGAGAAGCTGGGCACCAAATTCTTCAAAGGCAAATCACGCCAGTCGGGAAGCGGTCTGGGTCTGGCTATCTGCAAGGAAATCATCGGACTGCATGGCGGCAAACTGCGCATCGAGAGTGAATTCACCAAAGGAACTTCCGTCATTGTAGAGCTGCCGCGTTATCAGGTTTAGCAGTAGACAGCTCTAGGGACAGCATTTAAACAGGCCGTTCAATCGTAAAAATCTCACCAATAGCTGCATAGTTATTACCCGCTAAACGACTTACCGCCGCTAATTGAACCGGGTCGATTCTGCCCTGGTCGTAGATGGCCTCGTCAATGTGGAATTGTACGACCTTGCCGATAATCAGCTCAAATCCGGGGAATTCCACCGCCTGTTCCAGTCTGCACTCCATCCGGACTTTGGCTTCCCTGACCCCCGGTACGGCAATCACCGAGCTGTCCACCGGTGTTAAACCGGCTAATGAAATCTCACTTTGATCGGGGGCAAGGGGAGCGGCGGTTATATTGACCTGCTCCACATTTTGCTGGTCCACGATGTGTACAACAAATTCCTTGGTGTCCAATATGTTTCTCGCCGTATCCTTCGGTTGGCCCGCTGAATGCTGGATAGATAGTGAAATCATCGGCGGATTCGAAGAGACAATATTGAAATAGCTGAAGGGCGCACCGTTCAGGACCCCCTCCTCCGACACGGTCGTTACAAAAGCAATCGGTCTCGGGATAATCGTTCCCACCAGCAATTTATAGTTGTCTCTCTCCGTATTCGTTAACGGATCAATTGCAATCACGTCGATCATCCCTTTCTTATTAGCGGTTTAGTCCAGCTCTCTTACTTGAAACGGCAGCAGGATCTGTTCAATCTTGTCTCTGTGTGGCTCATACTGTGCAGGCAGCATCAGGTGGGAGCCCATCGTTTCCGGTGATTCATCGTGAGCAAAGCCCGGAGGATCGGTGGCGATTTCGAACAATATTTCTCCGTGCTCTCTAAAGTAAATGGCGTTAAAATAATTCCGGTCCTGCACCGGAGTTACTCCATATCCGTTATCGTGCACATAGTTTTGCCATTCCAGCTGATCCTGGTCGTCTTTAGCTCTCCAGGCGATATGATGCACCGTTCCGACACCCATTTCTCCACGTTCTACCGCAGTCAGTTTGAGATCAATCATGTTCCCGAGATCGGCAGCAGACTGATAACGGGCGATATCATCCTCTTTGCCGATGAACGTCAGTCCCAGGACCTTCTCTAACAGCTCAGCTGTTGCATCGGGATGAGTGGACAATAGTGTGGCACCACCGAAGCCCTTGATCGCAACCTCTGGCGTAACTCCCCCGAAATTCCAGGAGTTGAGGTCACCGGACTCCCGTTCCACCAATTCTAAATGCAGCCCGTGCGGGTCGTCAAATTCAAGCACCTGTTCCCCAAAGCGTTCCATTTCCGTAAAAGCAACCTTAAACTTCACAAGTCTCTCTTTCCAAAAATCCATAGCACCCACCGGAATGCTGTAAGTCGTTACGCCGACTTGACCTCCGCCGATCTTTCCCTGATAAGCATCCGGCCAAGGGAAGAACGTAATAATCGTACCTGGTTTCCCGCCGTCATTGCCGAAATAAAAGTGATACGTACCCGGATCATCGAAATTAACCGTCTGTTTAACCAGACGCAGTCCAAGTACCCCCGCGTAAAAATCCATATTTTCCTGAGGATGCCCGACAATCGCCGTGATATGATGAATCCCCATGGTTTGCTTAGTGTTTGTCATTTGAATCGACTCCTTTATGTTATTAGTTTGGTTTAAGAAAAAGATGTTAAACAATACTACGCTTTAAAGACTCTTAACATTAAGATATTAGGTTTATAATTATCTTTGAATTAAGATATTTATTGATATCAATGTACTCAATTCCCGACATAAAGTCAAGGGTTTATCTGATATAAATTCAGATGAATAAAAAAGCCCTGATGGATCAAGGATTTTGACCATCAGGACAATTAGTATGAGCTTAAGTCAAATTCTTTATCCCTTTCGGATGAGTGAACGGTACATCAGGAACAGGAAATACGGCGCTCCGATCAGCATTATAATCAGTCCGGATGGAATTTCGACCGGCGCCATAACGGTTCTTCCGATCGTATCGGCAATCACCAGCAGCAGTCCCCCAAACAGTCCGGACAAAATAATCGAACGTCTTGTGTGATGCCCGATCATCATCCGCACTGCATGCGGCGCCATAAGCCCGAGAAAACCAATCGTTCCTACACTGGCAACGGCTCCAGCTGCAAGCAGAACTCCCAGAATCATCGCATAGAGCCGCGTACCCCGGACCGGCAGGCCAAAACCTACTGAACTATCGTCGCCAAACCCCAGCAGATCGAACTTCCGCCCCAGATAGTACGCAAGCGGCAAAAGGATAAGCAGGAATATAAACAGGCTATAGAACTGATCCCAGCTCCGTCCATAGGTAGAGCCCGTCAGCCAGATATAAGAGCTGGCGCCATACAGACTTGCTTTGACAATCATAATCTGGATGCCTGCAGAGCCGACAGCCGAGACGGCGATGCCGAGCAGGATAAGAACAGACGGATTCAGGCTTCGGTGCCAGGCCAGCGAAAATACAACGGCGGCTGCGACAGCTCCGCCCGCAATCGCGGCAAACGGAAGCATTGCAATCGTCATTGCAGGCCAGGCGACCATCACGAGCATCGCGGCAAAGCCTGCGCCTGAGGTTACACCGATAATGGAGGCGTCGGCCAGCGGATTCCGGACAGCGCTTTGAATCAGGACGCCGCTGACGGCAAGCGCGATCCCGCCGCAAGCCGCTACGAGCGTGCGCGGCAGCCGTAAGTTCAGCAGAACGGAATAGGATCCTTCTCCCTTGCCGACAAGGCTGCCCAGCAGCTCATCGAGCGGTATTCTCGTTCCTCCGAGCGATAAACTCACGAGGATGATTGCGAGAAGCAGTACCGTCATCAGGATTACAGTCGGAACAAAACGCATACGCAGCGCAGCGCCCCCGACACTCATAGATGATTGCCCGGGGCTGGACCCCGAAATATTTTTCATTTTGGTGAGCACCAGCCAAATAAGCCAAGGTGCCCCGATAAGGGCCATAACGGCACCGACTGGCATTTCCCCTACACTGCTCCTCACTACACGGGCAAGGGTATCCGCTGCCGTAATGAGCAGCGCTCCCCACAGGGCGCTCGCGGGTAGTAACAGGCTATGTTTACGGATCCCGCTAAGCCGGACAAGATGCGGGGCAACCAGGCCGACGAAGCCTATCGGTCCGACGACACTGACTACGACTGCGGCCATCAGGACCGAGATAGCCAGACCCAGCGCCCGGGTTAACCCCACTCGCTGTCCCAGGGAACGGGCAGTAGACTCATCCAGCTCCAGCGCATCGAACTGCCTGCCCGCGAACATCGCTGCCCCTAGAAGTACAAGAACATAAGGCCAGGCATACCGGACGCCGTCCCAATCCAGCTGAATCAGGGAACCTGCTCCCCACAGAAATAAATTTTGCGTCTCTGTCTGCTTGAATATATGTATAGCTGACGTGAACGCTCCAAGCACCAGCGACACGATCATGCCCGACAGTGCTAGCCGAACAGGCGTAGCCGACTTCCCGCCGCTGAGCAGATAAGCAGCCAGGGCAGCCAGCAGTCCCCCTGCAACCGCCAGCAGGAATGGAAACTGCTGCTGCAGCGCCGGGAAAAATACCAAGCCCAGAACAACCGTAAAGTAAGCCCCGGCATTTATTCCCAGGGTGTCTGAGGATGCCAGCGGGTTCTTCGTTATGGTCTGCAGTAAAGCGCCGGCTGCGGCCAAAGCCGCCCCGGCCAGAATGCCAATCACCGTGCGCGGCATCCGAATATCCCAGAGCAGATTATGCTCCATCACATCCTGGCGGTGAAGCAGTCCATTCAATACAGTCCCTGCCGGGATCTTCGCCTCCCCGAAGCCGAGGCTCAGCACGAACAGAACGAAAAGGGCGGCAATGCCGCCCCCGAATATCCCAATCAGCTGCCAGGTCAACCCGCTAGACGATTCCTTGCTGTTGTTCCCGTTCATCACGATGCTCATTTCGTCAAACTTTTTACAACTTCATCCACAATAACTTTAGAGGAAACCGGACCGCCGAACACCCAGGTAGCGCTGTCCAGTGCGAAGGTACGTTTCTCCTTGACGAAGTTAAGACCCTTCCACACCGAATTATCCTTGAGCTCGTTCGCAAAAATGTCATCATCCTTTTGGACGATATAAATCAGATTCGTATCCTGTACAGATGGCAGGGCTTCAACCGTCGATGTGCTGAATCCGTAAGCCTCAAATGTATCAGGTTTCCAATCGTTCTTCAGGCCAATCCGGTCCAGTGTCTGTACCGCAAGAGAGTTGTCGGTGAAAAGACGCATCGTCGCTGCATTCTGATAGCTGAACGCTTGGGTCAGCACGTAATTGAGGCCTTCCTTGCCTGCTGCTGCAAGCTTCTCTTTTGCCTCCGCATAATGTGCATCCAAATCGGCCAGTACCTTATCGCCTTCTGCGGTTTTTCCGACAGCGGCTGCAATGGTTTTGAAGGTATCTTCCATCATCGTGTATTGATCGCCTTGCCCTTCCGGCGGGTACAAGCCGAAAATCAGTGTTGGCGCAATACCTTTCAATTGCTCATAAATCGCTTCGTGACTATCGGTATTGGCGATAATCAGATCCGGCTGCAGTGCAGCAATCGTCTCCAGATTCGGCTCACCGCGCGTACCGACATCTGTTACTTTATCATCCAGCGGAGCTTCTCCGGTTACCCACACTTTATAGCCTTCATTATCGGCATTCCCTACCGGCTGCATGCCCAAAGCAATAATATCTTCAGTAAATGTCCACTCCAGCACCACGACCTTTTGTGCAGGCTTGTCCAGTGTGATCTCACCTTTAGCATCTTTCAGTACAACCGGGCCTACAGCGGCTTCACTGCCGTTGTTTGCAGCAGCTGCATTGTTGGCGGCCGCTCCAGCGTCAGTTGCTGCCGGACTATTGTTCGTATTGTTTGAACCGCAGCCTGCCACAACCAGTACAACAGCAATAACCATAACCAAACTCAATAACCTTTTGTGCATCTTGTAATATCCCCCTGATATTCAGATAAATGTTCCTATGATAGCGATTATCATTACAATGATAATGATTATCATTTTTATTCATACTAGTTATCTTATATGTGATTTTCCGGAAAGTCAAAGTTAAAATTTAAATCATAAGAAAAACACTCCTTTCCAACAAAAAAAACGGCACCGCCACCTTAGCAAAGGACAGCGCTGCCGTTTCTATTAAAACTCAAGGACAAGGCTCAGAACACCATACACCGAAGTGCAGGATTACCATGGAAGCTCATTATCCATATAAAAGAACCCGCCTGTTGGACCATCTGCTGGCAGTGTCGCATACTGAACAGCTGTCCGTGCACCTTCTTCAGGTGACAATTCAGCCTTCTCTCCGCCCATGCGGGTCTTTACCAAACCTGGATGTACCGTATTAATCTTCAAATTCGTCCCCTCGTACTTCTTCGCCCAATACACAGTCAGCATATTAAGTGCCGCCTTGGATGCTGCATAAGCAGGAGTAGCAAGCCGTTGTGCGAGCTCATTGCTCAGCAGGAACTGAATTGACCCCAAGGCACTGCTCTGGTTTACGATTCTGCCTGCATCGCTCTCCAGCAGCAGCGGCAGCAAAGCTTCGGTAATGTGATAAGGTGCAAATGTATTGACCTCAAAAGTAGTTTCAAAAGCACCCTCGGCTTTCGACGGCTCCGCCCAGATACCAGCGTTATTGACCAGAATATCCAGCTTGCCGTATTCCTTGCCGATCCATTTAGCCAGAACGGCGATATGCTCACCATTGGTCACCTCAAGCTCTACACCTAAGGCATCAATCCCCAGTCCTTTCAACTGGCCGGCTGCTGAATCAGCATCTGCCTTAGTACGCGCCGACACCAATACCGTAATTCCCTGCTCTCCTAATTGTTTTGCTACTTCAAAACCGATCCCTTTGCTGGCTCCTGTTACTAGTGCGATTTTTTTACTCATCATAATTCCTCCTTGTTTATGAGAACGATCATTCTAATTACTTCAAAAAAATAAGCTATTGCCAACGGAATTTCTGATTTTTGTGAACGACCGTTCTAGATTGCCATCACTACTGTTCTTTTTCCTTGCTATGGTCATAGCTTAACATAATGAGAACGATCAGTAAAGTATTATTTTACCGATCGTTCTCATTATGTAACTCCCGGTTGGTCAATATTTTCAATCAATATACGCCCCAGAAACAAAAAAAGCATCCCTTAGGGGATGCTCTCAAAGTGCTTGGCGGCGTCCTACTCTCCCAGGACCCTTCGGTCCAAGTACCATCGGCGCTGGAAGGCTTAACGGTCGTGTTCGGGATGGGTACGCGTGGAACCCTTCCGCTATCGCCACCAAACGGCAGGCTTAATCGCCTGAAAACTGAATCCGAAACAAATCTGCGTTCTTTGAAATTTGGATAAGCCCTCGACCGATTAGTATTGGTCAGCTCCATGCATTACTGCACTTCCACCTCCAACCTATCTACCTCGTCGTCTTCAAGGGGTCTTACGTATTGGGAAATCTCATCTTGAGGGGGGCTTCACGCTTAGATGCTTTCAGCGCTTATCCCGTCCGTACGTAGCTACCCAGCCATGCTTCTGGCGAAACAACTGGTGCACCAGCGGTACGTCCATCCCGGTCCTCTCGTACTAAGGACAGCTCCTCTCAAATTTCCTGCGCCCACGACAGATAGGGACCGAACTGTCTCACGACGTTCTGAACCCAGCTCGCGTACCGCTTTAATGGGCGAACAGCCCAACCCTTGGGACCTACTTCAGCCCCAGGATGCGATGAGCCGACATCGAGGTGCCAAACCTCCCCGTCGATGTGGACTCTTGGGGGAGATAAGCCTGTTATCCCCAGGGTAGCTTTTATCCGTTGAGCGATGGCCCTTCCATGCGGTACCACCGGATCACTAAGTCCGACTTTCGTCCCTGCTCGACTTGTAGGTCTCGCAGTCAAGCTCCCTTATGCCTTTGCACTCTTCGAATGATTTCCAACCATTCTGAGGGAACCTTTGAACGCCTCCGTTACTCTTTAGGAGGCGACCGCCCCAGTCAAACTGCCCGCCTGACACGGTCCCCGTACCCGCTTAGGGTACCAGGTTAGAACCTAGATACGATCAGGGTGGTATCCCAACGGCGCCTCCGCAGAAGCTTGCGCTCCTGCCTCTACGGCTCCCACCTATCCTGTACAGATCGTACCCAAATTCAATATCAAGCTGCAGTAAAGCTCCATGGGGTCTTTCCGTCTTGTCGCGGGTAACCTGCATCTTCACAGGTATTAAAATTTCACCGGATCTCTCGTTGAGACAGCGCCCAAGTCGTTACGCCATTCGTGCGGGTCAGAATTTACCTGACAAGGAATTTCGCTACCTTAGGACCGTTATAGTTACGGCCGCCGTTTACTGGGGCTTCGGTTCATAGCTTCGGGTTACCCCTAACCACTCCCCTTAACCTTCCAGCACCGGGCAGGCGTCAGCCCGTATACTTCGCCTTGCGGCTTCGCACAGACCTGTGTTTTTGCTAAACAGTCGCTTGGGCCTTTTCACTGCGGCCCCCTCGGGCTATTCACCCTACCGAGGCACCCCTTCTCCCGAAGTTACGGGGTCATTTTGCCGAGTTCCTTAACGAGAGTTCTTCCGCGCGCCTTAGAATTCTCTTCTCGCCTACCTGTGTCGGTTTGCGGTACGGGCACCTTCTCCTGGCTAGAGGCTTTTCTTGGCAGTGTGAGATCATGACCTTCGCTACTATAATTTTCGCTCCCCATCACAGCCCAGCCTTAATAGTGTGCGGATTTGCCTACACACCAGCCTCACTGCTTAGACGGACATCCATCAGTCCGCGTCACTACCCTCCTGCGTCACCCCATCGCTCATAGCGGATTACGGTGGTACAGTAATTTCAAACTGTTGTCCTTCGACTACGCCTTTCGGCCTCGCCTTAGGTCCCGACTTACCCTGAGCGGACGAGCCTTCCTCAGGAAACCTTGGGCTTTCGGCGGATCAGATTCTCACTGATCTTTTCGTTACTCATACCGGCATTCTCACTTGTATGCTGTCCAGCGCTCCTTACGGTACACCTTCAACCCACATACAACGCTCCCCTACCCCAGATGCAAAGCATCTAGCCATAGCTTCGGTGGTGTGTTTAGCCCCGTTACATTTTCGGCGCAGAGTCACTCGACCAGTGAGCTATTACGCACTCTTTCAATGGTGGCTGCTTCTAAGCCAACATCCTGGTTGTCTGTGCAACTCCACATCCTTTCCCACTTAACACACACTTGGGGACCTTAGCTGATGGTCTGGGCTGTTTCCCTTTTGACAATGGATCTTAGCACTCACTGTCTGACTCCCGGCAAGAAGTAAATGGCATTCGGAGTTTGACTGAGCTTGGTAACCCTTGCGGGCCCCGCACCCAATCAGTGCTCTACCTCCACCACTCCATTCACCGAGGCTAGCCCTAAAGCTATTTCGGGGAGAACCAGCTATCTCCGAGTTCGATTGGAATTTCTCCGCTACCCCCACCTCATCCCCGTATTTTTCAACATACGTGGGTTCGGGCCTCCAGTGCGTGTTACCGCACCTTCACCCTGGACAGGGGTAGATCACACGGTTTCGGGTCTACGTCCACATACTTAGTCGCCCTATTCAGACTCGCTTTCGCTGCGGCTCCGGCTTCTCACCTTAACCTTGCATGTTAAACGTAACTCGCCGGTTCATTCTACAAAAGGCACGCCATCACCCATAGATCGGGCTCTGACTTTTTGTAAGCACACGGTTTCAGGTTCTATTTCACTCCCCTTCCGGGGTGCTTTTCACCTTTCCCTCACGGTACTGTTTCACTATCGGTCGCCAGGTAGTATTTAGCCTTAGCAGATGGTCCTGCTGGATTCATACGGGGTTTCACGTGCCCCGCACTACTCGGGATCCGTCTCGGAGAGAACACAGTTTAGGTTACAGGGCTTTTACCTCTATCGCGGGCCTTTCCAGACCTCTTCACCTACCATATTCCTTTGTAACTCCATGTGAGACGTCCCACAACCCCAAGGGGCAAGCCCCTTGGTTTAGGCTGTTCCGCGTTCGCTCGCCGCTACTGACGGAATCACTATTGTTTTCTCTTCCTCAGGGTACTTAGATGTTTCAGTTCCCCTGGTCTGCCTCTACACACCCTATGTATTCAGGTGTGAGTAACTGCGAATTACCACAGCTGGGTTTCCCCATTCGGACACCCCCGGATCAAAGCTTGCTTACAGCTCCCCGAGGCAGTTTCGTTGTTCGCCACGTCCTTCGTCGGCTCCTGGCGCCTAGGCATCCTCCGTGTGCTCTTATTAGCTTAACCATGCGTTCTCCGTTAGGAAAATCGCTAGCATTGCTATAATTGAAACTTGTTTACACAAGTTCAGCTTAAAGAATGTTCTAAAACGCAAATTCGTTTCGGTATCCAGTTTTCAAGGATCAAGGTACTGCTGAGAGCTTAAACTCTCAAAACTGACCAACGAGTGAGTAACAGGCCTAAACCTGAGTTTTGGAAGTTATACTTCCGATTTGAATGTTCTCATTGCAGAGAACGATTCTCCATAGAAAGGAGGTGATCCAGCCGCACCTTCCGATACGGCTACCTTGTTACGACTTCACCCCAATCATCTACCCCACCTTCGGCGGCTGGCCCCCTTGCGGGTTACCCCACCGACTTCGGGTGTTGTAAACTCTCGTGGTGTGACGGGCGGTGTGTACAAGACCCGGGAACGTATTCACCGCGGCATGCTGATCCGCGATTACTAGCAATTCCGACTTCATGCAGGCGAGTTGCAGCCTGCAATCCGAACTGAGACCGGCTTTGCTGGGATTGGCTCCACCTCGCGGCTTCGCTTCCCGTTGTACCGGCCATTGTAGTACGTGTGTAGCCCAGGTCATAAGGGGCATGATGATTTGACGTCATCCCCACCTTCCTCCGGTTTGTCACCGGCAGTCACTCTAGAGTGCCCAGCTTTACCTGCTGGCAACTAAAGTCAAGGGTTGCGCTCGTTGCGGGACTTAACCCAACATCTCACGACACGAGCTGACGACAACCATGCACCACCTGTCTCCTCTGTCCCGAAGGCCGCCTCTATCTCTAGAGGATTCAGAGGGATGTCAAGACCTGGTAAGGTTCTTCGCGTTGCTTCGAATTAAACCACATACTCCACTGCTTGTGCGGGTCCCCGTCAATTCCTTTGAGTTTCAGTCTTGCGACCGTACTCCCCAGGCGGAGTGCTTACTGTGTTAACTTCGGCACCAAGGGTATCGAAACCCCTAACACCTAGCACTCATCGTTTACGGCGTGGACTACCAGGGTATCTAATCCTGTTTGCTCCCCACGCTTTCGCGCCTCAGCGTCAGTTACAGCCCAGAAAGTCGCCTTCGCCACTGGTGTTCCTCCACATATCTACGCATTTCACCGCTACACGTGGAATTCCACTTTCCTCTTCTGTACTCAAGCCATCCAGTTTCCAGTGCGACCCCAGGTTGAGCCCAAGGTTTAAACACCAGACTTAAATAGCCGCCTGCGCGCGCTTTACGCCCAATAATTCCGGACAACGCTTGCCCCCTACGTATTACCGCGGCTGCTGGCACGTAGTTAGCCGGGGCTTTCTTCTCAGGTACCGTCACTCCGGTAGCAGTTACTCTACCGGACGTTCTTCCCTGGCAACAGAGCTTTACGATCCGAAAACCTTCATCACTCACGCGGCGTTGCTCCGTCAGGCTTTCGCCCATTGCGGAAGATTCCCTACTGCTGCCTCCCGTAGGAGTCTGGGCCGTGTCTCAGTCCCAGTGTGGCCGTTCACCCTCTCAGGTCGGCTACGCATCGTCGCCTTGGTGAGCCGTTACCTCACCAACTAGCTAATGCGCCGCAGGCCCATCCCTTAGTAGCAGATTACTCCGCCTTTCATCCTCTTCTCAGGAGAGAAAAGGAATTATCCGGTATTAGCTACCGTTTCCGGTAGTTATCCCAGTCTGAGGGGTAGGTTGCCTACGTGTTACTCACCCGTCCGCCGCTAAGCTTATCCCGAAGGATAAGCTCCGCTCGACTTGCATGTATTAGGCACGCCGCCAGCGTTCGTCCTGAGCCAGGATCAAACTCTCCAAATTGGTATTTAGAAAGAGCGATTGCTCATTTTGAAACATCTGACGAGAATTTGCATTCTCTAATTTTGGATCTCACCGAAGTGATTTCCGATACTCACTCGTTGTTCAGTTTTCAAAGATCAAGTCTTCTACTGTTTAGCCGCAACAAAAGCGACTAGATTAATAATATATCATGTTAATCAAGATAATGCAACTATAAATTTAAACTTTCTCAAAATACGATCCGACTATCCAAACGCGGAAAAGGCGGAAAAGAACGAAAAGACTATTTCTCATAGGAAATAGTCTTTCTCTAATGTAGGAATATATTATTTTAACGGATAAAAGCCTTGCAATACTTCACGCATTTCTTGCTTGATATTAATATCCGGACGTTTTTCTTTAGCCAAAGCTTCTGCCTCTTCCACCGTTGAAGCCAAACCAAGCTCCAGAAGAACTCCCGTAGCTACCGTCCCTGTACGATTCCTTCCACCCGCACAATGGAAATACACGGTTTTCCCGCTATTTACTGCTGCTGTAACCGCCTGGATGGCTGCTTGAACAGAATTCTCCTGGCCGCTCGCATCCTCCACAATCGGAAAATGATGACGCGTTACTTTAGCAGGGAAGCCTTCTGCCTCCGTACCATTATCTCTTAAGTCAAACACATCCGAAATCTCCTGCTCTTGAAGAGCTTCAAGCAGTGCATTTTCTCCGCCAATATATACTTTACCTGGAATCAGTTCATGATAATTTGCCATTATAGTTCTCCCCTACGTCTTTGTTATATCATCAATTACTTTCCGGTTTCCGCAAAATGTTTAATGCGCTCGCCCACTTGGTCACGCACCCGCTGGAAGACAGCCCATTTCTCTTCGTCTGTTCCTTGCGCTTTGGCAGGATCATCGAATCCCCAGTGCTCACGTTTCACCTTCGGCGGCGTAATTGGGCATTTATCTGCGGCGTCTCCGCATAGTGTAATCACGAGATCTGCATTATTAAGCAGCTGGGGATCAATAATATCTGAGGTTTGACCTGTGATATCAATACCCACTTCATTCATAGCCTGTACGGCTTTAGGGTTTAGGCCGTGAGCTTCAATGCCTGCACTGTACACATTCCACTCGTCACTCAGGTATTTCTTAGCCCAGCCTTCAGCCATTTGGCTCCTGCAGGAATTTCCTGTACACAAAAAGTAAATGCTTTTCTTATCCATGATTGATAATCTCCTTTGGTTTTAAAATAGGATCAAGGTTATATATAATCCGAGCAGTGTGATGAAGAGCGTGGGAATCGTCAGAATAATACCTGTTTTGAAATACGTTCCCCAGGATATTTTCACCCCTTTGGTGGACAGCACATGGAGCCACAGCAGGGTTGCCAGTGAACCGATTGGAGTAATCTTCGGACCTAAGTCAGAACCGATGACATTCGCATAAATCAAAGCTTCCTTAATCAGCCCTGACGTATGCGTAGCATCAATAGCTAGAGCATCGATCATCACAGTAGGCAAGTTATTCATTATCGAAGAGAGTACAGCGGCAATAAAGCCCATTCCCAGCGTTGCGGCAAGCAGCCCCTGATCGGAAACAGCCTGAATCACATCAGCAAGGACGTCCGTCAGCCCTACATTGCGCAGCCCGTACACGACGACATACATCCCAATCGAAAAGAACACAATCGCCCAAGGCGCACCCTTCACCACTTCCATCGTGGGAACGTAAGGGCTTCTTCTTGCCATAAGCAGGAAAAAAATTGCGATTACCCCGGCCACCACGGATACCGGAATGTTCAGGAACTCACTAATGAAGTATCCAACCAGCAGAACCGCCAGTACCCACCAGGATAGCTTGAACATTTTCTTATCTTTAATTGCTTCTTGCGGATTTCTCAGCTCAGAGCTGTCAAATTTAACGGGGATGCTTTTTCGGAAAAAGAAGTACAGGACCAGAATACTTGCCCCCAAGGAGAACAAGGTAGGCATTAGCATCCGGCCAGCGTATTCCATAAAGGTAATCCCGAAAAAGTCTGCCGACACGATATTGACCAGATTGCTTACAACCAGCGGCAAAGATGTAGTATCTGCTATGAACCCGCTGGCGATGATGAACGGAAAGACTTTTTTCTCATCAAAATTGAGTGCACGGACCATCGCCAGCACAATCGGAGTTAAGATGAGCGCTGCACCGTCATTGGCAAAAAACGCGGATACAATGGCCCCAAGAATGGCGACATAGACAAACATCCGGGTTCCGTTGCCTCGGGCCGCTATGGCCATATGTAAGGCAGCCCACTCGAAGAAACCAATTTTATCAAGAATCAGTGAAATCAGAATGATTGCAACAAAGGCCAGAGTAGCATTCCACACAATTAAGGTGACATCTTTAACATCGTCAAAGCTCACAACACCTACTAGCAAAGCGATGACCGCCCCGCCGCAGGCCGACCAGCCTATCGACAAATTCCGGGGCTGCCAAATGACAAATATTAAGGTAACAACAAAAATGAAACACGCTAAGAATACCGAAACCAATCCGCTAACCTCCATTAATCACATGAAATTCTTAAACCTTTCTTATCGAGCTCTTCCAATTGATGATCTTGTGAAGGAACAAAGGCTATCAGATTCTGAACCAGTTCATGCTGAACGCTATTAGGATTGACCGAGTAAAAAATCCACTGGCCCTTCCGGTTCTCTTTTACCAGGCCTGCATCTTTTAATTTCCGCAAATGCTGGCTTACCGATGGCTGACTCATCTTAAAAATCTCAACCAGCTCGCATACACAGCATTCCCGCTTTTCCAGAAGCTTCATCATCGTCAGCCTAGTTTTATCACCCAGTAGCTTTAAAATATGCGAGACTTCATCTAACTCATCCATATGTAAGCTCATCTTCAGTCCCCCTTCCACATTATCAGTATATAACTATACACTTATATGAACAAGGGAGAATATCTTCATATATATTTAACTTGCATTTTGCAACTATTATATTTATAACTTAACTATGAGGTGAAGAATACAAATGGAAACACCCCGGGAATTATTTCAAATGATGACCCGACGTTTGGGATTATTAAATAAAAACTGCTGCAGCGTAGGCGGATGTACTCTCTCCACGACCCAGAGCCATCTGCTCTACGAAATCGGCCGGAGCCACAGTCCCTCCATGCAGCAGATCGCTGAAACGCTCGGGACCGACATTACTACTTTTAGCCGGCAGGTACAATCCTTGATCAATATGAATCTGGTCAAAAAAACGCCTGATAAGGCCGATCGAAGAGTCTATACCCTCTCGCTTACCCCCGAAGGAAAAGTCGTCGCTGCAACAATTGATCAACAGATGAATGCGTATCTGAGTGAAGCTTTTTCGAATATGAGTGAATTTGAAGTAGAAACTTTACTGCGGTCCATTAAGCTGTTCAACGAAGCTATGGGGAAATCCAGCAATTGCGGCACACCTGTAAAAGGGTGATTACTCTTGATTTATATTTGCATTTTACAATCTATTAAACATTGGGTCCCGGTGCTGGGTGAAATCAAAGCAAAAAAGTAATTTTCAGGAGGAGATTCATGATGATGGTGACACCTACTGTTCGGCAGGCAACCTTAGAGGATACGGAAAGTATCCTGCGCATCTACAATCAGGGTATCGAGGACCGGATTGCTACACTTGAGACCGAGACGAAAGATTCGTCCTATATGGAAGCATGGTTTCATGATCATCAGGGACGCTTTTGCGTTCTGGTGGCGGAAAAAGAAGGGGAAGTTATTGGTTGGGCCTCCCTTAACCCTTACTCTCACCGCTGCGCCTATAAAGGGGTCGCCGACCTTTCGGTTTACATTGATCGTGACTATCGCGGGCAAGGTGTAGGCAGTTCTCTCTTGGACACCTTAGTAAAAGCAGCAAAAGAACATGAATTTCATAAAATCGTTCTCTTTACCTTCCCTTTCAATCCTGGGGGCCAGCGATTATATCAAAAAATGGGCTACCGGCAGGTTGGTGTGTTTGAAAAACAGGGTGTTATGGATGGAGAATTTATTGATGTTATGATTATGGAGAAATTACTGTAAACTGGCGGAATGCTACGATTGTGTTTGGAAATGGTTTCAGATGTTTGTGCGCCGGTGTCCGGCAATCAGTTCCTCGATTTATCTTCCGGGACCGGGAAGGCTTGCTGCCGATGCGTGAACATAAATCCATCCTCTGGTTCACCCACTTCATAACCTAACACCATTGTTGCTTCCGATTTAAATCTTTCAATCCAAGCATTCCAGTCGCTATTATTCAGCTGTGCATAAAATGATAAGCCACTTGGTTCGACTGATGCCGTAATAAATCTGTCATAATCCTCCTGTCCAAACCAATACGGAACTCCATTGGTATAGCCTATCCATCCAGGCATACGTTCATATAAATCTGCGATTTTATTCCATTCCAACTCGGATAGATAATGCCCTATATTTAAATTGCAGTTATGATAGCTTTTATTAGTCAAGATGTATCTCCTTCGCTCAAATTTGACTATCTACTCTTAGTTATCTGACAAAAATAGTTAACAAAAAAAACAAAGTCAGTCCGATGTACCAAGGCTTTCAGACACATCGGGACTGACTTTTGTTGTGACAAAACTACGTTCCAATTCGGTGCCAATGTGAATTACAACTCACACAGCAGACCCCCTATAAGCGTCCGGCCCCGCGCTGCCGCATTCCTTCGAACAGCAGAATGGTTGCCGCCATCGCCGCGTTCAGTGATTCGGCCCGGCCGGCCATCGGGATGATGATGCTTTTGTCGACGAGCGCTGCCGTTTCCGTTGAGATCCCCTTACCCTCGCTGCCGATCAGCAGCCACTGGCTGCCGCGAAAATCGTGCGTATAGCAGGAGTCCTCTCCGGTCAGCGAAGTGCTGACGAGAAGTGCGCCGTGTTCCCGCGCCTGCGGAAGAACCACACTTAAATCCCCCTCCACTACAGGAAGATGGAACATCGAGCCCATTGTGGAGCGGATGGTCTTAGGGTTATACAGATCCGCGCAGCCCTGGCCGAGAATGACTCCGTCTGCGCCTGCCGCATCCGCGCTGCGGATGATCGTGCCCACGTTGCCCGGATCCTGGACGCCGTCCAGCACAACAACCAGGCTGTCCGGCTTCGCGAGGATACCCTCCATGCCCTGCCGCTCTTTGCGGACAACAGCAAACACCGGCTGCGGGGTATTCGTGCTGCTGCACTTGGCGATGACTGCCGCTGAGACACCAATGACCTCCATACCCTGCACGGCCTGAAGGTGAGCCCTCAGCTCGGACGGCATGCCTTTGTCGAGATCATAGGCCAGGATCTCTACCTCGGCTTCAGCCAGCAGCGCCTCCTGCACGAGGTGAATACCTTCTACGATATATTTGCCGGTCTTGTCGCGGTGCTTCTTCTCCTGCAGCCCGGCCCATTCCTTCACCCGCGTATTTTGCGCAGATATAATTTCCATGAGGTCCTACCTTTCTATTTTACATTCACCCTACTGATAAGCCATTTCCAGCTTCGTCAGATGCTCCTTACGCCCGACGATGACGAGCACATCGCCTTCACTGAGCCGGTCTTCAGCCCGCGGAGAAATGTTCATCTCCTCGCCCCGGCGGATCGCCATGACGTTACAGCCATATTTGGCGCGGATATTCAGCTCCTGGAGATTTTTGCCCAGCATCGGCTTCGGCACTTTCATATCCAGAATGCTGTAATCCGGCGACAGCTCAATATAATCCAGGATGTTCGGCGAAGCCAGATGATGCGCCACCCGCATGCCCATATCCCGTTCGGGATAGATCACTTTGTCCGCACCAATCTTACTTAATACCTTGCCGTGCAGCTCGCTTTTGGCCTTGACCAGAATTGCCGGCACACCAAGATCCTTCAGGATCAGCGTCGTTAGGATGCTGGCTTGGATATCCTCTCCGATTGCCACAACCACAACATCGAAGTTGCGGATGCCCAGCGCGCGCAGCGCTTCCTCATCGGTGGAGTCTGCGGATACGGCATGGGTTACAATACCAGAGATTTCCTGGGTACGCTGCTCATCGGCATCGATCGCCAGTACATCAAATCCCATCCCGCTGAGCGCCTTGGCTACACTTGAGCCGAAACGTCCCATTCCGATGACGGCATATTGTTTTTTGGCCATGTCCGTGTACCTCCCGTAAGCATTTTTCGTTTCAAACAGTATAGCATATGGTTATCTAAACTTGAATTTTCACCGCCCACGCAGGGTACATTAGTACAGGGCGTTTCAGCATACTTACAGAGTAAAACATTGAGGAGGTTAATGATGCCGGTTACCATCGATTTGCGCCAGGCTGTTCTCCATAAAGTGCACGGCCAGTCCGAAGAGGATCTGCGGGCTATGATTGAAGGCTCCGTAGACGGACCTGAAGCTGCGCTTCCAGGACTTGGTGTGATGTTCGAAATGGTCTGGAAAGACCTTGAAAAGGCCAAGCAGGACCGTGTCATTTCTATGCTGCACAGACATCTGGAAGAAATGACTCCCGGATCGATTATGTCCTGAGCAGGCACATACGTACAAAACCTCCGCTACCCGGAATGCGGCTGCACTCCAGGGGGCGGAGGTTTTTCGTTAAGATGGCGGCAGGGATTACATCTCCCGCAGCTTACTGCCGTTTACTCAAGGAGCTGTTTCCAGGAATTTTGCGGTCGGATTCTTCTCCATAGCGGTACGCATCGCGTATTCATTCTCGAACAACACGACATAGTTCCCCTTCTTGTCCGTCACCAGTGTAGAGTTGATGCGGAACTTGGCAGGGTCCGGTTTGTTCTCGTCCACAATCCAGCGTGCGAACTGGTAGCTCATCCGCTGAAGCTGAACGTCCACGCCATATTCGCCCTTCATCCGGTACTCGAAGACTTCGAACTGCAGCTGGCCCACTACGCCCAGCAGAATATCGTCGAAGTTGACCGTACGGAACACCTGAATCATACCTTCCTCCGTCAGCTGGTCAATCCCCTTCTGGAACTGCTTCGATTTCAGTGCATTTTTGATGCTCACTTTGGAGAAAATCTCCGGTGAGAACGTCGGCAGCTCATCAAATTCCATATCACCGGCTTGACTAAGCGTGTCGCCAATCCGGAAAATCCCCGGATCAAACAGCCCGATAATGTCACCCGGATAAGCTTCCTCGACAATGTCGCGGTCCTGCGCCAGGAATTGCTGCGGCTGGGACAGCTTGATATCCTTACCTGCCCGGACATGCTTCACGCTCATGCCGCGCTCGAACTTGCCGGACACAATCCGCAGGAAAGCGATACGGTCGCGGTGTGCCGGGTTCATGTTGGCCTGGATTTTGAACACGTAGCCGGTAAATTTCTCATTGGTCGGTTCAATCGGACCAGCAGTGCTGCGGCGCGGTTCCGGTTTCGGTGCCAGCTCCAGGAAGTTATCGAGGAACGTCTGCACTCCGAAATTATTGATTGCACTGCCGAAGAAGACCGGAGTCAGCTCTCCGCGCAGCACCCTTTCATAGTCAAAAGCATCGCCTGCCACATCCAGCAGCTCCAGGTCCTGGCACAGCTGGTCATGCAGATATTCTCCGGCCATCTCGCGGATAATCGGGTCGCGGTAGCTTTCCACCTTCTGAACCTTGATAACAGAGTGATCGTCACCCTGGAACAGCTCCACCTGATTCTTCATCCGGTCGTATACGCCGCACAGCTCGCGTCCGCTGCCAATCGGCCAGTTCATCGGTACGGAGCGGATGCCGAGTACGTTCTCCAGCTCCTCCATCAGATCAAACGGGCTCTGGCCTTCACGGTCCAGCTTGTTAATGAAGGTAAAGATCGGAATGCCGCGCTTGGCGCAGACCTGGAACAGCTTGATCGTCTGCGCTTCCACACCCTTCGCTACGTCAATCAGCATGACCGCACTGTCCGCCGCCGTTAAGGTACGGTAGGTGTCCTCACTGAAATCTTGGTGACCTGGCGTATCCAGAATGTTCACCCGGTGGCCCAAATAATCAAATTGCATCACAGAGGAAGTGACCGAGATTCCGCGCTGCTTCTCGATTTCCATCCAGTCACTGGTCGCGTGCTTGCTTGCTTTACGGGCCTTGACGGTACCCGCGAGACGGATCGCGCCGCCGAACAGCAGCAGCTTCTCCGTCAGTGTTGTTTTACCCGCATCCGGGTGGGAAATGATCGCAAACGTTCTGCGTTTGTCCACTTCCTGTTGCAGTTTCTGATCTAGTGCCTTATTCATTGCACATATCCCTTCATATATAAATTCATGCTTTACGCGCCAATTGCTGAGGGTTCCATCAAATCGGTCTTCTGCTCATTTGTACAAATCCCTTCATTGGTTGGATTCATTACATTATAATAACTCCACTACCTATTCCGCTTCAAAAAGCATCCTTTAAAGTATAACAAAATCCGGCAGTCGTATCTATTATTTTCAACCTCTGTGCGTAATTATATGCCTTTACAGGCGATATGCAACTAAATAACGGGCCGCTGCACGGTTTATTTTGTTTTTTTGATCCGTTTGATAGGTTTCTGTCTTATTATTCGTATTACATAGCAGGTTTGGATCGGTAACCAAAAGGAGGGCAGAAGCAGGTGACCATAACAGAGGAGAATCTGACAGAGCAAATTAAGAAGCGCAATGAGAAAGCAATCACCTTCATTATTCAAAGGTACGGCGGACTACTCTCCGCGATCATCAAACGTCATGTGCAGTTCAATCAGCAGGAATATGAGGAATGTCTGGATGATGTGCTGCTGGCGGTCTGGTACAATATCGATGCCTTTGACGGGCGTAAAAACACATTCAAACAGTGGATCGCCGCCATCGCAAAATACCGGGCCATCGATTATCAGCGCAGACTCATCAGAACTACGCAGATAACCAGCAATACAGAATATAATGATGCGTTTCACAGCAATCCCCACACTCAGGCGCAGCATGAGTTAACGGATATACTGGCGGGACTGAGCGCTGCTGACCGGGAGCTTTTTGAACAATATTATTTGCAGGGTGTTCCTTCCCGTGAGCTGGCACAGCAATTAAATGTACAAGAGTCCTGGATCCACAACAAGCTGTCATGCGGACGCAAGAAATTAAAGCAGCTGTTCATTTCCAAAAGTGAGGTGTAATTCATGTCCATCTATCATGAGCTGAACGATCTGCAGCTGGACCTTGCCCCGTATGATGAATCCCCTTTAACAGACACGGAGCAGAAAAGGTGGGCAATACGCGTCCTGCATAAATTGCGCAAGCCCTATGCCTTACCCAAACGGGCCGCTGCAGCCGCTGTCTTCGCACTGATTATCGGCCTGACGTTCTCATTCGGGAATATTTCGCTGGCACAGCTGCCGCTTGTCGGCGGATTGATTGAGCGTTTTATCAACAATGAACATCCGCCCGATTACTCCCCCTACAAAACAGCCATTGGTGAAACTGCCGAAAATGAGCTGGGACGGCTCACCCTGAATGAAGTATTAATCGATTCTGACAGGCTGCTTCTAAGCTCGACTTTTGAACCTGCAGAGGGCATGCGCTTTAATTACCAGACTCAGCTTCCGGCACATGTACTCGTTAATGGACAGGAGCTTCAGCTGATCACAGGTTCACAATCCGTGAAAGTGACCGAAGGCCAGTATACCATTTATGGAGATATCCAATTAAGCGCTCTGCCTGAGCAGGACACATTGCAGCTGAAGATTTCTTATGACACACTCAGCGGAGATACGCGACTAACATTAGACAATCCGTGGCTATTTGATGTAACCGTATCTGCTGAACAAATTGCCAAGGATATACAAACTATAGACATGGACCAAACCATAACGCTTAACAACGGCAACAAGATTCAGATTAATAAGATAGTACTTTCCCCGGTTTCGACCTTACTGTACTATACTGCTGCAGATGCAGCGACATTTGAGGACACGGTTATCTTCAAACTGGTCTCCCCCTTCGGTGGTGAAATCCCTTCCCGGGAAAGTTATGATTCCGGCGAAGCAGGCGAACTCTCCTATGTCCGGTACGGGCCCGTTGATTTAGCACAAGGCACGTATTCCATCGTTCCCATAGCCCTATTCGACAATAGGCAGGAAGTGGGCCCACCGGTGCAGATCAAGTAAGCCACTTTGTCAAAATCAATACTTTCCCGGCCTGTGTTCCTTCACAACCTGCGCAGGAAGACCGCAAATAAGCTCCCCCTACATCATCTGCAGGGGGAGCTTATTATATAACTCCATTATAGAGTGCGCTGTTAGCTGTTAACGCTCCATACCACATTGTCTTCATCCTGTCCGTTCACCGGCCACCAGTGGAAGCCCTCCTGGGCCAGCAGCTGATCCGCTTCAACCGGTCCCCACGAACCTGCAGGGTATGAGGCCAGATCACTGCTCTCTTCCTTCCAGGCTTTGGCGATCCGGTCGACGAACGACCAGGCCGACGATACTTCATCCCAGCGGGTGAAATAGGTGGAGTCGCCGCGTGCTGCATCATGAAGTAGGCGTTCGTAAGCTTCCGGCGAGTTGATGCCGACCATACAGCTCTGGCAGAAATCCATCGCCAGCGGCTGGATTTCAGACTCCGAGCCCGGCTTCTTGGCGTTGATCTTCACGTAGATGCCTTCCATCGGATTCACGCGGATGACGAGCAAGTTCGGCTCAAGATTATGCTTTTGGCCCAAATACACATTGGTCGGCATGCCCTTGAACTCCACAACCACTTCCGTCGTCTTCACAGGGAGACGTTTGCCGGTACGAATATAGAACGGAACTCCCGCCCAGCGGAAATTGTCTACAAAAATACGCGCCGCAAAGTACGTTTCTGTGTTGGATTCAGGGTCTACCTTATCCTCCTGGCGGTAAGCCGGAAGGCTCTTGCCTTTGTACAAGCCTTGGGTGTATTGCCCGCGCACTACATTCTCACGTACCTCTTCGGAGGAAGCGTAAGGACGCAGCGAACGCAGCACCTTCACCTTCTCATCACGGATATCTTCAGCCAGCAGACGGCTTGGCGGCTCCATTGCGATCATCGTCAGCAGCTGCAAAATATGGTTCTGGCCCATATCGCGAAGTGCTCCGGCATGATCGTAATACCCGCCGCGCTCTTCCACCCCTACGGTTTCACCGAGAGTGATCTGAATGTTGGCGATATGCTTATTGTTCCATAGCGGTTCAAAGAATGCATTGGCAAAACGGATCACTTCGATGTTCTGCACCATTTCCTTGCCCAGATAGTGGTCGATCCGGTAGATCTCCTCTTCCTTGAACACCTGGCGGATCTGCTCGTTGAGCTGCTCCGCAGATTCCAGGTTGTAGCCGAACGGCTTCTCGATCACCAGACGGTTCCAGCCTGAGCCCTGCAGCATGCCGCCGGCTTTGAGGTTATACGAGACGCTTCCGAACAGCTCGGGAGCCAGAGCCAGATAGAACATCCGGTTACCCGGAATATGGAACTTCTCTTCGAGCACTTCCGTCTGTGCATTCAGCTCACGGAAGCCGTCGATATTATTAATGTCCAGCGATTTGTATTCAAAATGCTGTACGAACTCATTCCATTCCGCAGCATCTCCCGCCTGGTAGCGGCAGAACTCACGAATGGACTCCTTCACATCGTCCCGGAATTCCTCCTGGGTACGGGGACGCCGAGCCACGCCAATTACCGCAAAATCATGTGTCAGCTTGCCTTCACGGTACAAACTATAAATCGCCGGGAAAAGCTTACGCCGGGCTAGATCTCCGGTTGCCCCAAAAATAAAGAATACAGCACCGGGTGTATGCAGTGCATCAAGGGTTTGATTTTCAGCCATGGCTCCTCATCTCTCTGTATGTAATATAGTTGACAATCATTCTCAGCGCCGGTCGAAACATAAAATACGCATACGGCGTGATGTCATTTTATCATATCTGCAGTAAGGATGCTATCACATTCCTGACAGTTTTTCTCGGGATTTCGCAAATTTCCATTACTCTTTCTTATCCCTTTACATACTCCAGCTTATACTCCGGGATAAGGGTAGGCCACTGCCAGCCATATTCTATTATAACGTTACGCAAAAAGCTCCGCAAACGCGGAGCCGGTGTACGAAGCTTTTTGCTGAAATTTGCTGATTATTAATATTTTGCGGAATCAATACTCAATGGTAATCAGCGGCAAACCGATTGTCACACGATTGCTGTTGTCATTGCCGTTCTTATGTACGGCTGCCTGCAGAGCTACCTTATGATCTCCGCTATTCACAAACCGGTTCAGCCCCGGAACATTATAAGACCGGCTGTAGGTCGTATCATCCTCATAATCTTCCACCGCTTTCAGCCCGGATAACCGCCCGGAAATCGTTCCTTCAATTCCGGCAAGTGCTTCACGGGGGGAGTCCTGCAGTGACGCTACACCTTGAAGTGAAGCATTCCACTCCGGCGTAATGCCAGCCGCCTGCATCAGTGTCCCCGCTTCTTGTGCTACTTTCTGCAAAGCCACAGCTTTCAGCAGATCCTCTGTTTCAACGGTCACAATCACATAGCTGCTGCCATGACCCAGCACACTCCAGAACATCGATATCTTACTATACAAATCCGGAGAGCCGGAGGCTCTGTAAGTAGCATGTCCATCTTCTTCGCTAGACTCCGCCTTGCCGAGTCCGAGCTGTGCAGCCAGCAGGTCAGCGTCCCTAACAGTATCCACAGCACTCCCGCTGTATTCTCCCTGCCATTTCAGGACAAGCCGCAGCGGAGACCCTGCTGCCGTTACTTCCTGTCCTACAGCTGCCAGGAGTTCCAGCGACTGCGGCAACGCAGCAGGGTCGGATGAAGCGGGAGCGGCCGCTGACGCGGTTGCACTTCCCTGGTCTGCACCGCTGCGGAACCCGGCCAGCAAGAGCACCAGCATACACATGCAAAGAATCAGCAGCATCAGTTTACTCTTCCCTTGTCCCCGGTTCCCCAGTCCCATACGGCATCTCCCTCTCATCCAATCTAGCAATCTACTAGACAGGATAACCAACTTTGAGAGGGGATATACACCAGAGACCAGAATCCCAATACTCAGGAGCATCCAGCTAAATTCCGGAAAGTTCTTCTTCCGTAAACTTATATTCAGAGAAAACCGACTTGAGGTCCAGAGGCTCGAAGGTCAAAGAATAGAACCCTGCCGCAAGCGCCTTTTCATCACAATGAAAGCTGTACACTTCTGTATACTGCTCAGACTGTTTTATTTTATAGCTCATCGTATATATGTTATCCATTTTGCTGATTTTCAGAAAGAAGGGATTATCCAGGAAAACCTCATCATACATTAGATCGTTCAATACACCGAGATGCTCGATTTGCAAGGACTGTCCCTGGTTCGTTCCAAATAGCAACTTAGTGCCATTGCCGAATTTCAGCATAAGCCCGCTTTTGAAATATCGTCCGACCGAAGCATTGATCTGAACTTTCGCTTCCAGATTGCAATTTTTATGTTCGCCAACAGCCATAAGCGCTTGAGGTGCATTATCGTAAGCAATGCTGCTGAGATTCAGCTTCTCGCTCGTATGAATTAATATAATTTGATCTTGCTGAATTAGGATTTCCGCATTCTTTTCATTGATTGGAGTGAATGGCGAACTATAGGTGTCTGCAGTACTGAATTCTCCGCTCCCCTCAACAGCTCCAGACAATACGCCGATTAGTTGAGATCTAAAGCAGTCCTCCTTACCAATTAAGGCCTCTATTGAGGAATCGACATCCGCAAAATCCAGTTTATGCTTCAGTGTCTTATAAATCAGCTTGGACTTTACCTGTCCCCATTCTACATCCAGTTGTTCACGACTGGCCCGTAAGCTGTCCACCTCCGGTTTTTCAGCGCCGGCTTGCTCTATGAACGAAAAAATCAGCTGATAATAGACTGATCTCATATTCATAACGAGAAATGTCGATTCCAGCAGCCTCGATGTATTATCGGTATATCCGTAAGCCCTAATCACCCGGATAATCTCCCGTTCAGGATACTTCACTGCCGCTTGCCCGGCTTCCACTTCCCTAAGATGAACCAGATGGTCCTTGAGAGCATCCTCCATACTCAGACCACATGTGCTGTTCCCGTGATCAGAAACCGTCCAGAAATACATTGTCCCTTCCTGTTTGGCAAAGGTGTGGGCATAGCCCGCCAGGGTATCGTAGAGCATACTGAACGGAATGGTGAAATCCTTGTATAGGGCATTCGTCCCCCCGTCAATTTGCAGCGAATCGAGCACATAGCAAATATCCCTGAGCTGGTCGTAGCCCTTAATCAGAAAGAAATGTTGATGATGTTTCGCCTTATACCAATTGTCATAGTAAATGGTGTATAAATCTCCGGGGACAAGCACGCGCGCATTCCTGTCAATCTGCTCAATAATCCTTCGTCTAAAATCGGCCTCGTCAACAACAGTGTGCGTCTGAATGTCCAGCAGGAACCGTTTCTTCAGATAACCTTCATAATATTCAAAAAAGGATTCCAGCAAATCCTCCATGCTCATCGGCACCTCCTGAAACCAGGATTCAGCCATATACGTGCTGTAGTAGGTCACATACATCAAAAAAAGGCTATTGTACCGCTGCTGAAAGGAACCAAATATCATTCCGAGCGGCTTATAAAAGCAGTTCAGCTGCTTCCAAGAAAAACGATCATCATTGGGAAGCAGCTGGTCAATGATTCTGACATATCTGCTGTTAAGCGCCTGCGGAATAACCTTCATCCGGTTGTCTATGGCCACATCGAGCTCCGTCACATCGAGTTTTCGATCCATTCTTCACTTTGCCCCCTTTGATTTGGGTAAGCTGTATTCTCCGTTAAATTATGAATCCACTTTTTGGACAAGAAACGGGGCACCCCGATAATCAGCTTTGCAAATTCCTCCGACATAATGAAAATGTACACCCAGTAAATGGGCAGATGCAGCCGGTAAACCGCAATATAAGCCATTGGGATGCCGACTGCCCACATGGCTGCACTATTTTGCACAAGCGTAAAGACTGTATCTCCTCCGGCGTTCAGTACACCCTGAATCAGTATCATATTGACAACTTTTACGCAGAGGAAACAAGACATGAGGAGCAGCAGCGTTCTGGCCGCCATGTGTGCCTCAGCTGACATGCTGTAGAGGGTAAGAACCGGTCCTGAGAGCAAGTAGATGCAAGCCCCCACAATTAGAGAGCCGGTAAAAGCGAGCCATATGAAACTTCGCGAATAACTGAGCACCTTGTCCTTGTGTCCCGCGCCGATTCTGTTTCCAATCAGTACATTGCAGGCTCCCGAGAGACCGGTGAACACTACAAAAGCGATCTGTTCCACCGTACCCGCCACACTATAGGCAGCTACTGCCTGAGTACCTATATGGGCATACGATATGTTGTAAAAGTTCAGGCCTAACGACCAAAATGTTATCCCTAAAACAAGGGGGATCGTCGTTATAAAATACTTTCTTACAAACCCTGAACCAACCGAAAAGAAATCCCTGATCCTTTTAAAGACGAGCGGTATCTTAAAAATATAAACTGAACTGACAATTAATCCGAACTCTACCAGCCTTGAGACCAGCGTGGCGATAGCGCTTCCCTTCAGCCCGAGCGCAGGAAACCCCAAATTCCCAAAGATTAGCAAATAATTAAGCAGTGTATTCAGACTTAACGCAAACACACTGACAAACATTGGCAGCTTGGCATTCCCTATGCTCCTCAACACCGCCGAATAGCAGAAGGTAATGGAGGTAGCCACGAAACTGAAGCCGATGAGCCTTAAAAAGATCCTGCCCTGTTCAATAACCTCCGGATCATTGGTGTATATGGACAGGATGCGGCCGGGAAAGAAAATGGACGCAAAGGAAAATAACAGGCTGACGGATAAACTGAGCAGCAATGAAAAGCCAAGGACAGACCGTACATGATGTACCTCCTTCTTTCCCCAAAATTGCGCGGCGAATATAGATGCCCCGGTGCTGATTCCGTTAAGCAGACAGATGTAAATAAAGGTGAAGTTGCTGGACAGCCCTACGGAGGCGATTGAGGTCTCTCCTAGCCGTCCCACCATAATCACATCAATGAAATTCAAAGACGACGTGGCCAGCTGTTGAATGATAATGGGCAGGGCAATGACAAAGATGCTTCTCCTAAACTCTTTATCTCTAAATCCCAAATTGTCTCCTCCGTTCAACTTGAGTGTTCCGTTTCATGCAGGCAGCCGGAGTTCCACTCCGGAGATAAATCATTGTCTATCTTCAATAGATTCATGATTTTGAACACCATAAAATCAATGATATCGTCCAGCGATTGCGGCTTGGAGTAAAACGCCGGCGCAGCAAAACAGACATCCAGCCCTTCAAGGCACAGTTCGTATAATTGCTTCAGTGTCCCTGCCGACACTGGCGTTTCCCGGGGGACCAGAATGACTTGCCGCCTCTCCTTCCGGGCAACCGCAGCGGTCCGTGCGATCAGATTGTGGGCAAGGTTCGAATGAATCATCCCTATGGTGTTAACAGAGCAAGGAACCACTACCAGAGCATCATAGTGAAAGGAACCGCTCGCAGGTGAAGCGCCGATATTGTCATTGTCAAAGATTCCGTCAGCAGCGAACAGCACCTGTCTGATATAGCGCCTGTCCGCTACTTCATGCTTCATAGTGATCACAGCCGCCTGTGACATAATGACATAGACCCTGCAGCTCCGCTTCTTCAATTGTTCAATCAGATGCAAGGCATACAATGCACCGGAAGCGCCCGTAACCGCCACAATGATCTTTTTATCACACATATTGAACTCCTAAACCGTAATAGTCATCCGGCAAGCCGATCTGTCCGTCATGGAATCTCAGGCCTGAAAAGTGATCATTCCCGATAAAACTGGCCCCGTCCAGATCCGCATATTTGAATTTCGCGGAAATCTGATAAGCATAAGCAATCGAGAGGCTGGATTCCAGGAAGCATCCCAGCAGCAAATCCAGTTGCCCTTCGACAGCATCGATAAGACTCAGACTTTTCAGCAGTCCGCCCATCTTGATAATTTTAATATTCACCCCGTCAATAAATGGCAGGTACCGGTGCAGCTCCGCTTCCGACGTAACCGACTCATCCAAAAAGACTGGGACCTCCAGTTTCAGATCCGCAATCTTCCGGGCAATATCAATCGAGCTGACGGCGACAGGCTCCTCCACAAACAGGATGGATTCATGCGCCAGCCTGTCACGATGAGTGGCGAGTTCCTCCAGCGTCCAGCCCCGGTTCATATCGATAATATATTTCTGCCCTGGGTTTCCTTCGTTCCGGATATAATCCAACAGTGCAAGGTCATCTTTTCCCCCCAATTTCAGCTTGACGAGGGGTAACTGAATATCTGTAAGAGCTCCTACTGCCCCTCTTTCGCAGATGGGCAGAGTTACCGCCGATTCCCTCGGCCTAGGACATTCCACCTGCAGGAGCGACCAGGCAGGCTTTTTCAGAAGCTTGCCCACATAATCCAGAAGCAGCATTTCGAAGCCGCAGACGACACATTTTAGATAAGGGCCTTCGCTCAATGTACAAACAAAGGCCACGAGCTGCTCCCTATCCTCAATGCGGATAATGGCGGATGAGTGGTGCTCGATAATATAGCTTATTTGCCGCTCAGCGATAGCATAATTCTCATTAAAAAAAGGCAGGGGGGCCACTTCTCCAAATGCTGATACGCCCCTCGCGTGTATGCTTAATAACAGATGATCCAGCTTGGTGAACACGGAATGACTAATTCTGAACGGCT
This sequence comes from Paenibacillus tianjinensis, assembly GCF_017086365.1. Lineage (NCBI taxonomy): Bacteria > Bacillati > Bacillota > Bacilli > Caryophanales > Paenibacillaceae > Paenibacillus > Paenibacillus tianjinensis. The sequence goes on from NZ_CP070969.1 coordinate 5,347,580, forward strand.
GCTTTAATTGCAGCGGCATCGGCTGGCAGCGTATGCTCATCTGTACTCCTCTAAAATATCAATAAATTTGTCACACCCGAATACCAGCGGGGCAAATACAGGAATGCGGTGCTTTAATTCCATTTGATAAATCATTTCCCGGACCTCCTCGGGATGCAGATCCTTGGCAAACAGCGATATGCCGAGAACCCTGCAACCTCTTTGATAATTAGCCAGCCGCTCCACAAGTTCGATCTGCTCTTCCAGCGCCGGAATACTTTTATCATAGTAAGCCAGTTTAGGTCTGGACACGTCATGGGCAAAGACAATCAGGTTAGGTGCAGAACCATGCAGCAGGCCAAGTGTTACGCCCGAATAAGCCGGGTGCAGAATGGATCCTTGGCCTTCTACAAAAATAAAGTCATGCTCTGTGGCCGATTGGCAGACAAAATGTTCAATCGCCCCGGCCATAAAATCTGATACAACCGCATCAATGGCAAATCCCTTGCCTGCAATGTACATTCCGGTTTGCCCGGTTGGAATAAAGTCAGAACGAAGCCCCCGGTCTAGCGAAGCGTTGTAAAGCTCCAAGGCGGTGGTCATTTTCCCGCTGGCGCAATCCGATCCGACGGTCAAAATAACATTGTTGTTCAGCGCCCCTGCTTGTCCCTTGGCTACTTCCTCGTACCGGCCGGCATACCGCAGGTCAATCATTTGGCCGGGCTGGGCATACCTCAATAACTGGTTCATCTCATTGAGCTTATGATGCAGCCCGCTGATTACGCGGATTCCTGCCTGAAGCGCCTGAATAATAATTCCTATCCAGTCTGGGGGCAGCTGCCCCCCCGGGGGGGCAACACCTACCAGGAGCTCCTCCAAATCATAAGCCGACGCTCCGCTGAAATCCGCTACCACCGGGATGTCCTTGTCCACATAGGGCACAATGCTCTTCACATTCCCGCCGGCGTGCTTAGCGTCGATAACAACAGCAATGTCATTACGGTACCTCATCACTCCATGGGCCATCTTGGCCTGTAAGGTGTCCAGTTCGCCGCCAGTCAGAATGGCTATTCTTTTATTTGAAGGCATAGTCAGCCCTCCTGAAATGCTCCTTCATCCGGTAGGGAACCGTGCAATCGAACACCGTCTTATATGTCGATCCGATCTCGGTGTTATAGGAAGAGAACTCCGGCCTTTGTGAAGGATCGAGAGGATGCCCATCCAAATTCGGAATGGAAATGATAGAGTGGTTGCCCTGGAATCTCGTAGATAATGCCCACAGCACTTCTCTTTCGTCAAAGATATCCACATCATCATCCAGCAGAAACACATTCTTCAGTTCATGAAACGCAGTAAACGCGGCCACTCCGGCCTGCCTCGTCTTGGCGTCATCGCGGGGCTCGGATTTGCTGAACTGAAGATGCGCCAGCAATTTCCCCCCGCCGCTTGCACTGCAGTAGCAGTTCAATATGTTGCCGGTTATCGATTCTTTGATGCTCTTGTACAAGCTGGCCTCGGTGGGAATGCCGCATAAATTGGACATTTCCGCCCCAGGACCTACAATGGTCTGATATATAGGCCGGTTACGGTACGTAATTGCCGTTACTTTGACAAGCGGAAGCTTACTTTGGGCCGCGCCGATATATCCCAGAAACTCCGGCAGAGAGTCGCCGTCGTGCTTGCGCGGATTCTCCTGCACTTCTTCCGGCAGCACAAAACCTTCAATTACGATTTCAGAGAACGCAATGCATTTCGCCCCGTTGCTGAACGCCCTGGCTACCTTTACCCCTTTTTTGCGGATGGCACCTGCTATATTCAGCTCGTTGAAGCCCAAAGGACAAGCCGGGTAAGAGAAACCTGCCGCGATATAAATAGCCGGATCAAGGCCAATATTGATTGTAACCGGTAGCGGCTTATTCCGTTTTTTCGCCTTCTCGTAAAAGTGGCCGATATGTCTGCCCGGAACAAAATAAATGGACATCGTATCCTCGGATTGAAGGCATAGGCGATGTATCGTTACATCCTCCTCTCCAGTTTCCGGATCTTGGGCGTACACCAGACCCGTTGTAATGTATGGCCCTGCGCTTTCAGGAGTATAGGTAAGCACAGGCAGCTGTTGATACAAGTTGATGTTTTGGGTAATGATATTTTCCTGTGAAGGAGGAGAATCGATCAATTCCGGCTCATAACGGTCATGAATCATCCCGGCCAGTTCACGGCCAATGGAATGTGGTCCTACTCCCAGAAGTTCGGCACAAGCTTCTCTTGAGTTGAGCAACCCGATAAGCACCGGCATCGAGTGTCCCTTTACACGATTATAAATTACAGGATGGCCGTAAGCCGGTTGGTGTTTGTTCGGAATACCGGACCCGTAATAGGCGTAATGATTGGGAATCTCGCAGCAGGTATCCATCTCTTTGTCCATAACTTCAATGGCATGCCCTTTGTGATTCAGGAAAGAAAGGGCGGTGCGCAAATCATATACCTCATCTGAACGCATAATAACCCCCTCTTTGCTTAAGCGTATTTAATCTCAATTCCATGGGATTTGATCAGTTCACCGGCAAGCGGAGTAATTACACACCCTTTGGAAACAAACGCCACCTTCTGGCCCTTGTCAATCAGCTCTCTCACTTTGCTCTCTGTCAGTAAGTTGTACAGATTGGGATTCCCTTTGTCCTGCTCTATGCCGCCGGCGGTTTTAGGAGAAGCGCCGGCGCTGTCAATGGTGTGTCCAGACTGGAAGCTGTCCGCCGGGGACTGGGACTCGAAATTGCGGTTCCACCAGGCTTCAAACGGGTTATTGGCCTGAACGCCGGCATTCAGTGGCGGCTGGGGCGGCAACGCTGCTCCTTTTTCCGTTTCCGGCCGGACGGTGTGTGCGAGCTTCCGCAAGGATTCATGAATGTTTGTATCAGGACTTTCGGAATCCTCCATCTTTCCGGCGTTGAACTTCTCATATCCCGCGAGATCGAAAAAGCCATGCCCGGTTAGACAGAATACAATTGTTTTGCCGGAATTCCGGTTTTCCAGAGCGACATCGATTGCCGCTTTTACACTGTGCGCCGATTCAGGCGCCGGAACATAACCTTCCAGCTTGGCGAATAATCTCGCCGCCCCGTAAATATCCAGCTGGGAATATGCACGGGCTTCGGCGTGCCCGTCTGCGATGAACTTGCTGACCAACGGCGACAGACCATGGTAGCGCAAGCCTCCGGAATGGATAACGGGAGCTGAGAATTCATGCCCCAGCGTATACATTTTGCTGAGCGGGGTCAATCTGGCTGTATCACCATAATCATACGTATAGATTCCTTTGGTTACAGTAGGCACAGCGTTGGACTCCACCGCGATAAAATGCAAGTCACGGTTTCTCTCCAGCTTCTCGCGCAGGAAAGGAAAACAAATTCCCGCAAAGCTGCTGCCTCCGCCAATGCAGCTGATAATATAGTTAGGCGTGATCTGCAAGGAATTCAGCTGATTCTTAAGCTCATTGCCGATGATGGTTTGATGCAGGCAGACAAAATTCATCGAGCTCCCCAAGGTGTATACCGTATTCCGGTCGGAAGACGCATACTCCACCGCTTCAGCGATGGCAATCCCCAGACTGCCCTGTGAATCCGGATCATTCTTGCGGATCTGGCGGCCGAACTCCGTCAGATTTGAAGGACTGCTGTGCACTTTGGAGCCGTAGGTTTGCATAAGAATCCGCCGTTGCGGTTTGGAATCAAAGCTGTTTTTCACCATAAACACATTGCAATTCAGATCAAAAAAGCTGGACGCCATACTCATTGCGCTGCCCCACTGCCCTGCTCCGGTTTCAGCAACAACGTTGGTAAAGCCGCACTTTTTGCTGAAATAAGCCTGCGCGATGGCTGAGTTCGCTTTATGGCTGCCGATTGGCGAGACGCCTTCATATTTGTAGAAGATTTTACAGTTTGTATCCAAATACTTCTCCAGATTCCGTGCTCTGATCAAAGGGCTCGGTCTCCACATCGCATAATAATCCAGAAGCTCCGGGGGAATGGGGATGTTTACGTCTTTCCTGTTGATTTCCTGCTCCGCCAACAGCTCGGGAAAAATATTAGACAGCGAATGGACATTAACCGGCTGATGTGTTGTGGAATCCAGATGCGGCACGTAAAACTCCGGATAATCGGCCATGATATTGTACCAATGGGTGGGGATGTCGCTTTTTTGACTATATGAATGATTTCTGTTCATAGCTCCTCCTACACGAGTGGCCCGGGATGCTGGACAACCCGAACCGCTTCTGGGATTGTGTAATTACGACTCTTCCTTAACATGTTGAATGTTGAATCTCTTCTCGACTTCTTCATGCGGTCTAGGAATCACATGGGCACTGATCAACTCGCCACATTTAACCGCTGCTTCGGCGCCGGCATCAATCGCTGCTTTGACCGCCGCTACGTCACCTCTGAGAATGACCGTCACAAAGGCGGAGCCGATCTTCTCCACTTTGATAATATTTACCGAAGCTGCCTTTACTGCGGCATCTGCGGCATTGATCGCCGCCGTCAATCCTTTGGTTTCCAACAATCCAATAGCATTCATACTGTAATCCTCCTAGAATATTTTTGGGTCTATCGTATTGACTGTATCCACAATTCCAACAATGGCGGCGTCTGCCGGTGTCTTTTCCTGAAAGACATGCTGCGCCTGACTGCCCTTCACAACTAGCACACAGTCGCCGATACCGGCCCCGACCAGATCAAGGGCAACGAATACTTCGCGGTTCTTCCCTAATTTCGGGTGCAGAGACTCAATCAGAAACAGCTTGTACTTGTCGAGCTCCTTCTTTTTCATCGTAGACACCACGTTCCCCACAACTCTACCTAGTATCATCGCTTGAGTTCCTTTTATATTTTTGGGTTTCGGACAACCTTGTTCCCCAGCATGTCTTTAAGCATTTCATTCGCCCCTCCGCCAATGCTTAACCAACGAATATCATTGTACAGATTGGCGATCCAGTGATCAGATACATATCCTTTGGCGCCATACAATTGCAGGGCAGCGTCAGCCAACTCCCTCAACAGCTCGGTTGACTGAATCTTGGCAACAAAAACATGGTTTTTGTCGGCCTGATTTTGCTTCAAATCATTAATTAAGTTAAGTACGAATTGTTTCAGCACGCTGATCTTCGAGTAAAAATCAGAGATAAGGAACTTGTTCCGCTGAAATTCAATGAGACGTTTACCGAATATTTCCCGCCGGTTCAAGTGCTCCGTCAATTCTGTAAAGATCATTTCACTCATGCTCAGCGCCATAATCGAGATGAGTGTCCGCTCAAAATCCAATGCGCCCGCCAAGTATTCAAACCCGCGGTTCTTCCTGCCCAGCAAACAATCAGCAGCCACCGGGCAGTCTGCAAAATGCACCTCTCCGAATGGCATCAGTCTGGCACCGGCCTTATCCGTCTCTTCCGATACATCAATCCCCTTCTGATGTCTTTCAACCAGGAACAGGCTGATGGATTTCCAGGCTTCACCGGCTTCATTCGTTCTGGCAGCCACCAGAAAATAATCGGCTATTGGGGCGTTTGTAATGTACATCTTTTTGCCGGTAATCATGTAGCCTTCATTATCTGCAGCAATCGCCTGCGTTGTCAGCTTGTTGATATCCGAACCGGCATTTTCCTCGGAAATACATAGAGCAATATTTTTATTGCCCGTTCTGATTTCCTCTGCCGCCTTCTCCGCAGCCGGATTTCTGAACCTCCGCAACAGGCGAAGGGCAATTTCATTAACCGAATAGGTGCCGATAAGGCCCACACTTTTGTGGACTGCCAGTTCCTGGCACAGTGAATAGTATGACTCCAACCCTGATTCTGCACGGCTGGACAATCCGATCCATTCCTGATCGCCCATTTCTTTCCACGCCTCCCGCGGAAGATAACCAAGCTTCATCCATGTGCTCAGTCCGGCAGAAAGATAATCTATCGTCGTCTTCATTTCAACTGCTTGTTGAATCAATGTGCAACCAGCCCCCTAATTTTGTTCAGATCCAGCTTTCCGTTGCTTAACCGGGGCAACTTACGTTCAATGGCATAGTATCCCGGGATCATATAGGCAGGAAGCCTGGTTGAAACAAATTCTTTGATTTCCAGCAGGACCGCCTCAAACTTAATATCCGGCTGATCCACCTCGACAGCGGCGACCAGATAGTCCCCTCTCTCATCCATAAAAACATAACAAGCCCCTACCATTTCTATTTGCCTGATCGTATTCTCGACTTCCTGCGGATAGATTCGGTATCCCCTCATTTTGATCATATTGCCGCTGCGTCCGGCAAAGTAGTATACACCGTTCTCCTGATATACTTGATCGTCTGTCTTGTAATAGATTTGGTCGCGCAGCATGACAAATTTATTGGCCGAAGGATCATTAAAATGGCCCCAGTATCCTTTCATCAGCTGTGCACCTCCAACATATAGTTCACCAACCCCCTCACCATCACCAATAATAACTTCTCCGGTTGTTATAAGTAGAAACTCAACGCCTGGAAGCGGTCTGCCAATCGGAATAACTCCCTTTTCATAATCCCCCCTCTCCAATTCATGGACGCAGCAGGCAACGACCGTTTCCGTCGGTCCGTAGCCGTTCAACAGTTTTACATGCGGTGATATTCCATGGAATTTCTGCAGATCACTGGCATTGGCAGATTCTCCGCCGAACCAGATCGAACGCAGGAAATCCCAGGAGTAACGCGGATAATTGGAGAAACGGCTTACCAGCATAGAGATAATATTAGGAGTGCAGGAGAAATCTGTAATACGATGCTTCTGCAGCACTTCTATCAGGGAATCAATAAAGACGAACCTGTCGAAAACTACGGTGGTCCCCCCGACAACCCACGGAACAAGAAGCTCCATCAGCACCGGGTCAAAGTGTAAGGGAAAGAAATTAAGAAACCGGGTATCTGACGAATAACCGGCTTTAGCAGCAGCGGCTTCTAAAAAACTGGCCAATGCCGCCCGCTGCACGGCCACTCCCTTAGGTATACCTGTGGAACCCGAAGTATAGATCAAGTAAGCCAGATCTTCCCCCTCGGGAGCCGCGTTAATCGAAACAGCGTTGCTGATCTCGTGAACAATCGGTTCCATCGGAATATCCCGAATAACAGTGAGGTCCTTCACACTGGTAAAAGTGGCTCCCCCCACCCGGTCCATAACAACTTGATCCAAAAAAATCGCCATCGCGCCGGAATTGCCAAGTATATAGTGTATTCGTTCTTTGGGACTGGAATAATCAATGGGTACAAACACAATCCCTTCTTCCAGGCAGGCGAAAATAACCGCGATTACGGAAATGGACTTGGCGGAAGCGATGATCAAACGGTCTCCCCGTTCAAGCCCTATAGACCGGAATAAATAAACAGCGTTAGTTACCATTTGCAGGAATTCTGTATCTGCACAAGTTCTATCCCGGTGAATAAAAGCAGGGCGGTCAGGGGCCAATTGCCGCCGGTGAAGTAGTTGTCGCAGTCTCATTAGGCAATCACTCCAATATTCAATTATACTTCTCTGATTGTTTCGAGAATTTTCAAGCCTACATGTCTTCCCGGAACATCCAGATGCACCAGCAGCTTATCTCCGATTTTGATCTCGCTTGACGGGCGAATTTCCCCCTTGCCTCCCATCATGCGGACATGCCAATCATCCTGGATAAACGTATTCAGGATCGTTCCGTCCACTTCGCATTCAATATACAGCAAAGGCCGGGATTCAATCTTTAAGCGGCCTACAGTAACCACTCTTGCTTCACCCTTTGAATTGACGATGTACACCTCATCTCCTGCTTTGATATCGGATAAATATACTGCCCTGTCCCCCGGTACCCAGGCATACAGGTGCAACCCACCAGCGTTTACCCGAAATTGCCTTAAATTCATGTACGGCAGAAAATGAGTTTCACTACAAGTCAGGATTCCTCCACTTGAGGTGGAGCCTAGAAGCATTCCTTCATCCTGATATAATTCTGAAGTCGTATCGATGCAGACCCGGCTTCCCATGCCCGTATGTCTGATTTTTTTAACTACGCCTTCCCGCAGCTCGAATTTTTTTATTTTGGAACGGCTTACAGTTTCGCTGAACCTGATGATATCTTGAACCTGATTGGTAGAAAGTACAATTCCATCACTGCCAACCTCCATCGTCATCAAGCTAACTTCTCCATCTTCTGCCGTTCGTACCTTTTTAAATACTTGACAGGATGTAAGCTGTGTCGTTGCCAGTATCAATTCCAACGGAATGTTGGTAGGATCTTTGAACTCAATGATGACCAAATCCACAGAATTGACCAATTCGACAGTTTGATCTAACGTTTCGCGATCCTTCACATTGATGGTTAGAGCGATTTTTATGTTTTGTCCATTTAGTTTCACCTTGGTTTGTTGAAGCAGCTTCAAGTTGTTCGCAACAATATACTTAACTTTCTTAAACAAAGGCTCTTTTACCAAATTCTCGACATCGGCCATCTCGGATACCAGTACCGCTAATTCCATCCGCTGTGGCAATTGGATTTTCCCTAATAGAGAAAAATGCCGGTAATCAATATAGATGGTGGAGTAGTTAAGCTGACACACCTTATCAATTGTGTCCACCTTAGTATCAGCAGTTGCCTCAAACCAAATCTCTCTCTCTTTCTCCATTCGCCACACTCCCCCTATAAATTGTTTGTATCAAATCCTCAGGGTCTGCCCCATGGTTAACCACTAAATCAATGCTTTCAATAATCCCCTGCATATGATTGTCCTGAAACACATTCCTTCCAATCGCTACGCCGCTTGCTCCAACATCAATGGCATCTCTTATCGTCTGCAGCAGTCTTTTTTTGTCATGGTGATTTTCACCACCGGCAATGACGACTGGAATATCCACTGCATTTACAATTTTTTCAAAGGAATACTTATCCGTATAGTTCACCTTAACAACGTCGGCACCAATTTCCATGGCGACCCGCGCACTCACCAAAGCGTTTTGCACATTGTACTCGTCAACCATATCCCCCCGCGGATACATCATGGCTATAAGGGGTATCCCCCACTGGTTGCACTCTTCCGATATTTTGCCGAAATCCTTGATCATCTGATAATCAAAGTCGTTGCCGATGTTGATATGTATTGAAACGGCATCTACACCGGTCTTTGATGCTTCCTCTACAGAAGCTATCAGCACTTTCCTCAATTGGTTGGGACTGAATCCGATGGAAGCACTCAGATGCATAATAACAGCCATATCCCTGTTTTCTTTGAAAATATCCTTGCATACGTGTATGTTTCCTTTATGCAATACAACCGCATTTACCTTGGAATGGCACAGCTTCGCTACTGTATCCCGAATATTCACAATTCCGTCGATGGGTCCCAGTGTAATGCCATGATCAAGAGGAGTTATCAGAATTTTGCCGGTGGAAGGATGAAATAATTTTCGCATTCTCAAATCTTTCATTTGATCCTCCTCATATAGCACAGCTGAAAGCTACCCACGTTCTTCAATGACTCATCCCAATAGCCCAGCTTGCCGTAGAGGCGTTTGACATCTTTGCTTCGCTCACCTGTAAAGATCAGAAAGCTGCTGCTTTCCCTAAAAATTTCGTGTACCCTATTCATCAATTGCGTACCGATACCTTTATTTTGTTCCAAAGGATGCACGATCAATTTCCCTACATGGCAGACGTTATCTACATCCAGGAATGCCCGGACCGAGCCGATAATCCTGCCTTGCTCCGAGAATTTCAGTATCGTGGATCGCTTAAACTCTCCCTGAATTTCCTCCAGCGATTGTTTGAGCGGCTCAATATCCATGCCGTAGATTTCTTCCGCTTCTCTCTGGAATGCCAGTTTCTGCAGATTCAAAATTTCCGGGAGATCCTCCATTCTTGCTTCTTCTATCAACTCATAGCCTCCTCAATCAAAGGTTAACGAATCTCAGAATTGACGCTATGACGCGTCGTCGCACTAAAGTCAAAAGACACTCTTGTATGTCATCTGACTTTTTCGCCGAAGAATTGCCCGTCACTATTCTTGACAATACGTGGCGCTAAAAACGCATTCCGGGTACACATTTAATGCAAACGTTTGAATTTTGCAATAAAAATAAAAAACACTATCAATTCCGAGCCAGGGTATCGATAATTCATGGTGATTTTTGTGAGGTTGGAAAATCTAAAAGCAGTGCAAACGTTTGAATTTGAAACCAAAAAAACCTTCGCTCAATTCATTTCAATTCCTTTGTTGTCGAGAGCAACAATATCAAAATCAAAATTAGGAATGACATTCAACTCATAATCAATATTTCTTAGAATACACATCTCCATTACAAGAGCCTCTGCTTCCCTGACTTGTCCCAGACTGCCTCTAAAAATGATGACAAGCGATCCTCCCATCGTTTCATGAAGTACCTTGACCAGTTCGACATATGTATTCTTAACAATTAAATCGAACACACGAATTACATCTGCCAAACCTCTTACCTTTACCGTTGCCAGAGCCCGATTCATATTGCCCCTTCTCTCCAATAATTTATTTGGAGTTCTTCTTCGCTCCCCTCTGCCAGTCAGTCCCCGTCTGCATGCAACAACTGGCGCCCGACGTAGGTAATCAGTTCTGAAATTCGTGTGATTGTCTCCGTAGACAGCATAGCGGTATCGATTTCAAAATCGAAGGCTGTTTCGATCTCCACAATTAATTGGATAATCTTGATCGAATCGATGCTATAGTCGGACAATAGATCCGACTCCTCTTGAATCTCCTGAGGGTGGGCGACCAATTTCAGCTCGTAAGCTACGATATCACGAATAACATCCAAGATTTGGACTCTATCCATAGGTTCTCCTTTCGTGAAATAGTTGAATCCAATTGATTAAAACTTAAACAACATAGATTTGATAATTTAACGTTGTAAAATATGTTATTATATATAAATTTTACCATAACAATATCTTTCCTTCAATATATTTTTTATCAAATCCAAGTTCATCTTATATAGCAAAAAAAAGAACGCATACCTGCGTTCTACATAAAAAATATAAAGACAGCCGCGTATTCGTATGCTCTACAATCCGTTTCCTAGCCCACCAGCCTTTGTTTTGTTAAGGTTATTCCGCCAGCCCGTTCTTATAAGCATAAATGGCTGCCTGGGTCCGGTCTTCCACACCCAGCTTGGCGAGGATGTTCGTGACGTGGAATTTTACAGTCTTAATTCCGATAATCAGCTGATCGGCAATGTCCTGGTTGGATTTGCCCTGGGCCAGCAGCTTCAGTACTTCCATCTCACGTTCGGTAAGCTCCTTGTAGGCCGGAACCTCGCCTTTGGCATTGTCGCGGAAGCGGTTCATCATTTTGGAAGCCACCTGGGACTCCAGCACCGACTGGCCCCGGGCCGCAGCGCGGATGGCATCCGCTACTTCACTGGCCCGCGAGGTTTTGAGCAGATAGCTGAATGCTCCGGCTTCAATAACGGGGTACATTTTCTCATCATCCAGATAACTGGTCAGCACAATGACTTTGCAATCCGGATACAGCTTGAGCAGCCGTTTGGTCGTCTCAATGCCGTCCATGCCTTCCATGACAAGGTCCATCAGCACGACATCCGGATTATACTCCTGTGCCAGACGGATGCCTTCTTCGCCGCTTCCGGCTTCGCCGACCACTTCAATTCCGTCTTCGGTACCAAGCACTGCGGCAAGTCCGATCCGCACCATCTCATGATCATCTACCAGCAAAACTTTAATTTCTTCCGTTTCCATGGCTACCCCTGCCTCCTATTCATTGACTAACGGTACGGTAATTTCAATACGCATGCCTTTACCTGGCGCCGTAATAAATTGGATCGAGCCTCCGGTTTCCGTAATCCGCTCCTGCATATTCGAGAGTCCGTAGGAGGTCTGCTTGCTCTCATCCATCTCGAACCCGATGCCGTCATCGCGCAGCGTCAGCCGGACGGTATCGCCCCGGCGGTGCAGCCGAATCTCCATTTTCTCTGCCTTGGCGTGGCGTAAAGTGTTCGAGATTGCTTCCTGTACGATGCGGAACAGATGGTTCTCAATGCCTTTCAGCAAATGCACATCCGGGTCCATCTCGAAAATAATCTCCATCGGAACCTTGATCCTCAGCTCTTTGATCAGCTCCTGCAGCCCCTGCTCGAGCCCTTTGCCCTCCAGGTACACCGGCCGCAGGTGCAGCAGCAGCGCCCGCATCTCCGACTGGGCTACTGCAGACATCTCTTCAATCAGCGCAATTTGCCGCTGTGCCTTATCAAAATCCTTCTCCAGCGTTCTGCCTACAGCCGTCGCCGTCATGGAAATGGCGAACAGCTGCTGGGACACGGCATCATGCAGCTCCCGCGCAAGCCGCTGCCGCTCCTCCATAATCGCCGTTACCCGCGCCTGCTCGGCCAGCTTGGCGTTATTGGTTGACAGGCGCTGTAGCGTATTGACCTGATTCTCCCACTTGCCGCTGATCCGGCCGAGCTGCTCACCGAGTCTGCCCAGCTCATCACTGCCGAGCTCCGGCATCGCCGGGGTAAGATTGCCTTTTTCCCACGCCACCAGTGTCCCCCGCAGCAGCTCCAGCCGGTGCTTGATACGGAAGCTCTGATAGAAGCCGAAACCAAGGCCAAAGGCCACCGGCAGCAGAGTCAGCGTCACGGCTGTCCTGATCCCGATTTCCCAATTCTCAAAAGGCTGCAAATAACCATATGTATACATAATGTACAGGATAACCAGCAGCATGACAAAGGAGAATAAAGCTCCCTCGCCCATGCTGCGCGTCACCATATTACTGTTCTTTTTATCCACGCTAAGGAGTCCTCCCTCTCTACTCAAATGTCATGCTGTCAGGATATCCGCACATCCAGATCGCCCATCAGATAGGAGATATTGAACTTTACCTTATGCTCACTGGTATCATAGTTGGCCGATCTCCAGTTCAGCCTGTTCATCATCCCCGTGTCGCGGTGGCTGCCGAATTCAATCGACCCGAACAGCACAAACGCTTCAATCTCCACACCATAATCCTCGGACAGATGAAGGTCCATGTCACCGAATACACCCTGAAACAGCATTACTGTCTCCTTATCCTCGGCCATCGCCAGCGAAAGATCAACATCAGCCTCCCCAAGCACATGCCACGCGCTCAAACTGCGCATTACCCAAGGTGACAGGTCCCAATCAAACCGGGAAGAGAAGCTCTGCTTCTGCATGAACCCTTTTCCGCGCTGCAGCCGTTTGGATTTCACAAAAAACATCCCGAGCGAGATCAGGCAGATGCCCAGCACCAGCAGCAAATGATCCAGCAGCAGCAGCACTGCACCGATTCCGAGCAGCTTATAGCCCTGCTTGACCTTGCCCGACGTCGTCCGGTAGATCCCCAGCAGCAGGAACAGAAGCGCGACAACGGAGAAAAATCCGATCCATTTGCCAAAAATCATCAAGCAGCCCACACCAATAAGTCCGATGGCAATCAAACGGTTCCGTTTATCCATTTCGCACCTCCTAAAAGTTTTGCGGAGCAAAACTACTTCGTAAGCATAAATCTTATATAAAAAGGGAATCTCCACCTGTTCCGCGGAGAATCAGCTTCATTAGCCTAATTTAATTGTTGCTATAGTATAAAATCTGTTTACCGCATCCCGCTATAAAAGCCATACCGGTATGGAGATCCATACCGTATGGCTTTACCTTGTTCAGCATATCATATCTGCCTAGTTTTTAGGAACAGGCATTAGTCTTCTTTTTTGTCTAAAGATGGTGCTCCAGCCGGCGGGTTCAATTTGCTCTTCAGTGCTGCAAGCTGTTCTTCCACTTTCAGCTGTTTTTCGGCGTCAACCGGTTTGGTGTACACACCAGCCGACGGGCTGTAAGGGGCGCGCATAACATCTGCTTCTGCTTCGAGCTGCATGATTTTTTCTTCCATGCGGTGGAAGCCGAGGGATGCGCTGCCGCTCTCAATAGAATGAACGCTGCTGATCTGTGACATTTGCTTTTTGGCCTTGGCCATTTGGGCGCGGGATACCAGTTCATTACGTTTGTTGCGCAGCTTGTAGAACTCATCCTTCATGTCATGCAGCTGCTGCACCAGTTCTTTAGCCTGCACTTCTGCCTGAGCGTGAAGATCGCCGTATTCCACTTGCTTCTGGTCGAAGTAGATCTTTTCTTCCAGCAGCTTGCGGGTAACTTCCTCCTGTCCGTTCTTCAGCGCAAGTTCAGCCTGGGCTGCACGCTGTCCGGACATTTTGGCTGCTTCCTCAACACGCTGTTTCATGCGGCGCTCGTTAGCCATTTGCTTGGCAACTGTTACCTCAGCTTCGTGAATTTCAGCCTCCATATCGCGCAGATATTGGTTCAGCATTACGATTGGGTCCTCTACTTTATCCAGCAAGTCGTTTACCGACGCCTTTGTCATATCCTTAATCCGTTGAAATACTCCCATGATTTACACTTCTCCCTTCTCGTATTTAGCAAGTTTTTGTTTCAGTTCTTCTACTTCTTTTTGCAGTGCCTTCTTCTCAATATCCTTCATCATGGCATCCAGACCGGAGTCTTGAGCCGAGTAAGCATTGGCTTTATCATACCCTGGGGTATAACCGGGCTGTCCGCCGTGTCCGCCATATCCGCCCTGACCTTGCGGGCCTTGCGGTCCGCGTCCATATCCGGGGCCGCCAGTGAACGGTCCGCCGTATGGGCCGCCGGGTGCTCCCGGTCCAGGTCCGAACGGATTGTACTGTGTAGGCTCCTTCGGAATAATCAATGCTGCGATGAGATATACCAGAATTGTCGTGCCTCCGGTAAACGGAATGCTGACCAGCAGCAGAATCCGGAACAGGGTAGAATCAATACCGAGAGTCTCGGACAATCCTCCAGCCAGCCCTGTCATCACCTTGTCACGGGTTGAACGATACAATCGGGTCATAGAACTACTCCTTTCCGCCATTGTTAAGCTTCTCCTTCAGCCGGGCCATTTCTCTTTCCAGCACCGTTGCCACCGTTTCACCGGCCTGCACCGCGTACTCCTGTCCCATGCGGCGCAGGTCGCGGAGACTCTTCGCTTCCAGCTCCCAATCATTCATGCGGTCTTCAAGCCGGCCGAACATTTTGGGAACGTCACTGCCGTTGCCGTAGGCAGTTGCTCTCTGGTTCATGCGCTGCTGAAGCCTAAGTGACTCCATCCGTGCCGCATAATACTGGCGTTTGTTATACACCGTCTGATATTCGACCTTCAGCTCATTCAGCTGACTTTCCAGCTCATACAGCGATCCTTGGCTCTGTTCCAGCAGCCCGCTGTACTGCTCCAGCTTTTCCTCGTGAATAATCTTCTCCTGCAAAGCCATCTTCGCCAGATTATCCTCTCCGGCTTTTAGTGCCAGCAGCGCTTGCTCTTCACGTTTATTTCTCATGGCCGTAGCCTGATTCACCTGCTGCTGCAATTGCTTCGTATGGGAAGCGTACTGCTGGTACAACCTTTCCGCTTCAGCGATCTCCTCACGGGTTGAATGTAAGAATTGATCGATCAGCTTCACGGGGTCCTGGCTTTGTTCCAAACGTTCATTTAGATTAGCTACCGTAATATCCCTCATGCGGCGAAAAACACTCATGATTTCCTGCACCCTCCCTGCTTCTTAATTAAGTAATTCTCTAAAGCTTAGTATGTTCTGCCTCTTCTGCCTTTCAGTACCGAGATGCCCCAGACAACCAGTGCAACCCCGAGCAGCGGTCCAATAATCCAGGACAGCTTCGAGATCAAAGCCATGACACCGATGAACAGCACTACCCAGCCGATAATCTTGCGTCCGCTTTTAATTCCGTAGTACCCGAGAGCCACCAGCAGGACCGGAAACAGGATTCCGAAGATTCCGTGAATCAGGTGGGGCAGCACTCCCATCAGCATAATCGCGCCAATCACAATCAGGACAACCGCAAGTCCGTTACCTTTTCTATTTTGCATTTTTTCTCACCGCCTTTCGTTGACCTTAACCTTATAGCCTTATTCTAGGGTAATCCGCAGACTTTCAAAACAGACCGTGGACGGTTTTATGAACTGGACCTTAGACGGGGCAGAGTTAGGACTGCAGGCCGCTGAGGGATGAAACAAGCCCCTTTGTCGCCAATCAGCGACTTTAAAGCTCCAAACTGTGTATAATTGTTGCAGGTATTCCTTAATATAGCTGCTGATTAGATGTGGCAGAGCAAAGGAGCAGTTTCATTGAAGACACTATTGATTGTCGAGGATGACCGGAGCCTGAACAAAGGAATCTCCCTGTCGCTTGCCCAGAACGGCCTGAATATTGAACAAGCTTATACGCTGGCTATGGCTAAGCAAATATTCGCCTCGACCCCGGTAGATCTGATTCTGCTGGATATTAATCTCCCTGACGGAAACGGTTTGGATTTCTGTGAGACGATCCGGAGAACCTCACAGGTACCGGTTATTTTCCTGACTGCCAACGACATGGAGGCGGATATTGTCACGGGGTTTGCCCTGGGGGGAGACGATTATATCACCAAACCGTTCAGCCTGATGATTCTGCGGGCCCGGGTAATGGCTGTTCTCAAAAGAGCCGCCAAGCATCCGGAGGACAAAGTAATCATCGGCCCCTTGAGCCTAGACTTTGGAAAACTGGAATTCTATAAGCACAAGGAGCCATTGACCCTGAGCAAAACTGAGCTTAAGCTGCTGAGCATCCTGGTCTCAAACCCCGGCATCATTTTAAATAGAGAGCAGTTAATCGATAAAATCTGGTCGCAGGACGCGGAGTTTGTGGATGAAAATGCATTGACGGTAGCAGTCAAACGGCTGCGGACCAAGATTGAGGATGAGCCTGCTGCGCCAAAATACATAAAAACAGTCTATGGCCTGGGATATATGTGGGCGGAAAGGCCAAACCCATGAAAAGCGGCAAGGATGCACGCTACTCCATACGCGTGAGTTTAATATTCTTAACGATCTTTCTGCTGCTGGTATCGGGTTACGCTGGAACAGCCACCTATCTGAACGGAGAAAATCCTGTCTTCCTTAACCTTACCGCCCTCTTCGTGATTTCTATACTAATTGTAGGTGCTCTATGGACGTGGATGCTGCGGCGGCAGGCTGCCGGCTTTATGAATGCTTTGGATGGAATGGTGGACCGGGCGATTCACGGACGGGAGCAACTGACCCATTTTGACGAGACCAGCCTCTCTTCCCTGGAGCATAAATTATTACGCTACATTGAGATCACCAAAGCGAATAAGCAGCATCTGGAGACTGAAAAGAATACCATCAAAGAACTGATCTCGGATATCTCCCATCAGACCAAAACACCCCTCTCCAATATCCTGCTTTACAGCCAGCTGCTTGCCGAAACACCGGACCTGGGCGGGGATACCCGGCTACTGCTGGATCAGATCGAGGCCCAAGCGGACAAGCTGGAATGGCTGATTACCTCGCTAATCAAATTATCCCGGCTGGAAACGGGCATGATCACCCTGCACAGTGAGGTTAAACCCGTCCTTGCGACGCTTACCAGCGCCTTATCACACATCTATACACGCGCGGAAAATAAAGGGATTGGCATTCAACTTGAATGCGATCCAGTTACGGCGGCCCGTCATGATCATAAGTGGACCAGTGAAGCGCTGTTCAACCTGCTGGAGAATGCTGTGAAATATACGAATCCTGGCGGCAGCATCCGGATTGTAGCCGAGAGTAATGAAATGTTTACGCGGATTGATATTTCCGATACAGGCATAGGGATTGGGAAGGATGAGCTTGAGCATATTTTCAAACGTTTTTACCGGGGACACAGCGTAAGGGAAGTTGAAGGTATCGGAATCGGACTGTATCTGGCGCGGAAGATCATCAGCATCCAGGGAGGTTTTATTACGGCGGCATCTGAGCCCGGCCAGGGAACCAAGCTCTCCATTTTCCTCCCTCAGCTCTAATTGTGTCAGTTCTGTCAGATTTCAGACACTGCTGGGTTAGATTTGTCTGCTATCTTAAGGAGCAATCAAGGATGATGGAGGGGAATGCAATGCCTATTTTAAGCATTGAGCATCTGAAGAAATATTATGGAAAAGATCCGCAGACCACGGTAAAGGCGCTGGACGATATCTCACTATCCGTTGAGCAAGGGGAATTCCTGGCGATTGTAGGCACCAGCGGCAGCGGAAAAAGCACCCTGCTGCATATGCTTGGCGGTCTGGACCGGGCTACTTCAGGCAAAGTTATCGTGGGCGGAAATGATATTTTTGCCATGAGTGATGAGAAGCTGACGATATTCAGACGCCGGTCGGTCGGATTCGTTTTTCAGAGCTACAATCTGGTACCGGTCCTGAATGTGCTCGAGAATATCCTGCTTCCCATAGAGCTTGACGGCGGCAGAATCGATCAGGAGTATCTGGATGAGGTAATCAGGGCCCTGGGGCTGCAGGAAAAAATCCACAATCTGCCTGCGAACCTGTCCGGCGGCCAGCAGCAGCGTGTCGCTATTGCCAGAGCGCTGGCTGCCAAACCTTCAATCATTCTGGCGGACGAGCCTACCGGCAATCTCGACAGCAAAACCAGCCAGGAGGTCATGATTCTGCTGAAGCAGATGAGCGAGAAATTTAATCAGACCATTGTTATGATTACCCACAACGAGGCTATCGCCCAGACCGCCGACCGTATTATCCGAATTGAAGACGGGCGGATTGTGTCCGGTAACCCAGCCACAAACGGAGCCCACCTATTATGATCACCACGAACAACCGCAAGATTATTACCCGCCTCTCCTTTAAAATCCTGCGGGCGAATCCGCTGCGCAATCTGGCTGTGATCTGTGCTGTGGTACTGACGACCCTGCTCATTACGTCGATCTTCACCATGACTCTGAGCCTCAATAAATCTGTAGAATTGACCCGGATGAAGACCGTCGGCACTGATTTTCACGGCAGTTTCAAACATGTGACTCCGGAACAGATAGAAACGTTAAAGAATCATCCCTCGATTCAGGAATACAGCGTTTCCCTAAATGCAGGAAACTTGCGGAATGAGGTCTTCCGGGACAGCCCGGTGGAGGTTAAACGGATTGATGAGGCCTATGCCAGACATGGTTTTATTTCCTTTATAGAAGGCCGCCTGCCCGCCGCTGAGAACGAGGTTGTGCTGAACACATGGGTTATGGATAAACTCGGTATCCGCCATGCGCTGGGGCAGCAGGTTCAACTGGACATTGATATGGGGGAGCGTGTGATTCAGCAGGATTTTATCGTGTCGGGCTATTATGAGGCGGATAAACATCTGGCGCTCGCAGGACTGGCCTTTGTCTCGGAAGCCTGGGTGCAAGAGAATGTGTCCGGAATCGATCCGGTAAAGTCCGCAGCCAGCGGTTCCTATGTAAATACCTTAGAGCTGAGCGTAATGTTCAGGAATTCATTTGATATCGAAAAGAAACTGGACAAAGTGCTCGCGGATACAGGTGTGGAGGTGCCAATCGGGATCAACTGGGGCTATACAGCCTCCTCCTTCTCTGACAACCTCATCGACTTCGTCCCCTATTTGGCTGTCATCCTCATTATTATGCTCAGCGGGTATTTGCTGATTTATAACATCTTTTACATATCCGTCGTGCGTGATGTAAAATTTTACGGTCTGCTCAAAGCGATTGGAACAACGCCGAAACAGCTGAAGCGGATCATTACCGTCCAGTCCCAGCTGCTGTACCTGCTCGGTTTGCCCTTCGGCCTCGCTGCCGGTTACGGAATCGGACGGCTGTTAACTCCGCTGCTCAACACGTTCTCAAGCGAACCAATGGAAGCTGCCTATTCGGCCAGCCCGTGGATTTTTATCGGCGCTGCTATTTTCGCCTATGTAACGGTATGGATCGCTGCCAGCAAGCCGGGACGGATGGCTGCGCGGATTGCCCCCGTAGAAGCGGTCAGGTTCACAGGCGTTAACGCCAAGCGCCGGAGGAAGAAACGTTCGAAACGCGGAGGTAAGCTTTACAGTATGGCCTTTACTAACCTTTTCCGCAATAAAAAGAAGCTCAGTCTCATGCTGACCTCGCTCTCCTTAAGCATGATTCTGTTCAGCATTATTTTTACCGTCATCTCATCGCTGGATGTGAATAAATACCTTAGTTCGTATATATCCGGGGACGTGGTGATCCGCAACAATGCAGTCGTACAGGCAGCCGGCGAGCAGCCTGGTGATCCTTATAAGCTGTCGGAAGCGTTCAGCAGAAAGTTAGCGGGGATCGATGGAGTCAAGAGCGTGGAGAAGGTCTATTATACCAGCGAGCTTTACAATATGGATGACACCATACGGACTATACTGGAGCCGCTGACAGAAACCTATAAGTCTAACCCGGCTCTAACAGGCGTTCTGAAAAATGATTTTATTGTCCTTAAACTGTATGGCATTGATGACGGCTGGTATAGCCTGGTGCAGAAAGATGTCATGGAGGGCCATTTTGATCCGCAAAAATTCGCCTCCGGGAACTATGTGCTGGTGACTCAAGTCATCATGCCGGACGACCATAACGTCTCCTACTACCATCCGGGTGACCATATTGAGTATAAGCAGTTCGGCAAAAGCTATGAGGTGATGGCCGTATTGAACTACGACGCCCTGTATGCTGCTACCACGCAAGCTTTCCCGGCGTATGGCTATAATGCATTTTTCCCTTCCTCTGAATTGACCAGAGGGCTGCCTGAGGGAAGTGCTCCGCCGATGGCGCTGTCGGCAACGCTGCATATTGATCCGGCCAAGCTGGACAGTGCTTCGCAGACCGCCAAGTCTCTTGCCGCTTCCAGCGATGAGCTGGTATACAAATCAAGGGAGGATTACACGCAGGAGCTCAGCGGGTTTATCCGTATTTTTCAGATTGTCGGTTACGGCCTCAGCTTCGTCATCGCCCTGATCGGGGTTCTTAATTACATCAATACGGTTGTTACAGGGGTCATTACACGGCGGAATGAGTTCACCCTGCTGGAGAGCATCGGGATGACCAAGCGGCAGCTGAAAAAAATGCTGATCTATGAGGGGCTGTACAATGTGCTTCTCACCACAGCCATTACCTCCACCCTGGGCGTCATTCTGACCTATAGCATCTCGAAAAGCATCGCGGACAGTATGGCCTTTACCGTCTTCCGCATGAGCTGGCTGCCGTTTATCCTGGTCGTTCCGGTTCTTGCTGCTATTGCTTATACAGTAACACTAAGCTCCTACCGGATGCTGAGCAAGGCCAGCATTGTTGAACGGCTGCGGCAAACGGAATAACTTCATTCCTGCCAAATAAACGACATTTCTCCATATTGATTCTGCTTTTCTCCATACGCTTGCGGGGTGAACAGACTTATAATGAGGCTGAATCTTCACATTCCGCACGCAGCTATAGGAGGTTGTTTCCTTGTCTATTCACTATGCTCCAGAGCAGCAGATTTTCCATCTGCAAACCGAAAATACCAGTTATGTATTCAACATTGTCCGCGGTGCCTACCCGGCGCATCTGTACTGGGGCAAAAAAATCCGCAGCTCCGCTGTCTCCGATCTCTTCGAGCCCCGAGGCAGAGGATTCAGCAGCAGCGTTTTTCCCGGAGAATGGGCGTTCTCATTGGATACGCTTCCTCAAGAATACCCGGGTTATGGCTCAGGTGATTTCCGGGAACCGGCCTATGTAGCCGGGCTGTCAAACGGCACATCCGTAACAGAACTGACGTATGTATCCCATAGTATTGTAAAAGGAAAAGCTCCGCTTGAAGGCCTGCCGGCGGTTTATGCGGAAAGCGACGAAGAAGCTGAAACGCTGGTGCTGATACTTGAAGACGCCGGTGCGGGGCTGCGGGCAGAATTGTCCTATACCGTAATGACAGGGTATGACGCGATCATCCGCTCAGCACGCCTGATCAATACCGGCAAGCAGCCGCTTAAGCTGGAACGCGCCCTATCCGCTTCGCTGGATTTCCCGCATGCCAATTATGAGCTGCTGCACCTCTCCGGCTCGTGGGCCCGGGAACGGCATGTTGTCCGTGCTCCGCTGCACAACGGCCGGCAGGGCATTGACAGCAAGCGGGGGGCGAGCAGCCACCAGCAGAATCCATTCCTCGCCCTGCTCTCCCCGCATGCCGGGGAGAACAGCGGTGAAGCCTACGGCTTCAATCTGGTGTACAGCGGCAACTTCCTTGCTGAAGCTGAGGTGGACCAGTACGGATCTACCCGTGTCACCATGGGTATCAATCCGTTCGGCTTCCAGTGGCTGCTGGAGCCAGGGGACAGCTTCCAGACACCGGAAGCGGTGCTCGTCTATTCCGACCAGGGAATCGGCGGCATGTCCCGCACGTACCACCGGCTCTACCGTCAGCGGCTTGTGCGCGGACTGTTCCGCGACGAACCGCGTCCGGTACTGATTAACAACTGGGAAGCCACGTATTTCGGCTTCGACGCTGATAAAATCGAAGACATCGCCCGCGCCGGACAGGCCCTAGGCATCGAGTTGTTCGTACTCGACGACGGCTGGTTCGGGCATCGTGACGACGACACCACTTCACTCGGAGACTGGTTCGTCGATAAGCGCAAGCTGCCCCTGGGCCTGTCCGATTTGGCTGAACGGGTGAAACGGCTCGGTATGCAGTTCGGGCTCTGGTTCGAGCCGGAAATGGTCTCGCCGGACAGCGAGCTGTACCGCACCCATCCGGACTGGTGCCTGCATGTACCGGATAAACGGCGCAGCGAGAGCCGCAATCAGCTGATCCTGGATCTGTCCCGCGTGGATGTCTGCGACTATATCATCGATGCCGTCAGCAGCGTGCTGTCTTCAGCTCCGATAACCTATGTCAAATGGGACATGAACCGTCATATGACCGAGATCGGTTCCGCAGCCTTGCCGCCGGAGCGTCAGGGGGAAACCGCCCACCGCTATATGCTGGGACTGTACCGGGTGATGGAAGAAATCACCTCCGCCTTCCCGCATGTGCTGTTCGAAAGCTGCTCCGGCGGCGGCGGCCGGTTCGATCCGGGCATCCTGCACTACATGCCGCAGACCTGGACCAGCGACAACACCGATGCCGTCGAACGGCTCAAGATCCAGTACGGCACCAGTATTGTCTATCCGGCCAGCGCCATAGGCGCCCATATCTCCGATGTACCTAACCACCAGGTGCACCGCAGCACACCGCTGTCGATGCGCGGCGATGTGGCAATGTCCGGCAATTTCGGCTATGAGCTGGACCTGACCAGGTTCACGGCTGAAGAACAGGAAGAGGCGGCAGCCCAGATCGCCTTCTACAAAGAGATCCGCTCTCTCGTTCAGCAGGGCGAGATGTACCGGCTGCTCTCGCCGTTTGAAGGCAATGACACCGCGTGGATGTTCGTGTCCGCGGACCGCTCCGAGGCGCTTGCCTGCTACTTCCAGGTACTGGCCGGACCGAACCCGGGACACACACGCCTGCGCCTGCAGGGCCTTGATCCGGCTAAGGATTATGTGCTCAAGGAGACTGGAGTTGTATACGGCGGCGACCGGCTGATGCATGCCGGCCTGCTGCTGCCTGAGCTGCACGGCGATTTCCAGAGCAAGCTGCTTCATTTCACCGCTGTCGTTGAATAACAGTTAACGCAAAAATGCAGGCCCGCGATATATGCGGGCCTGCGTTTTTGTGTTCATCCGTATTATTCGTCAGCACGGTAACTAATGCTGTTATTTAGCAAACATCCGAAGAGCAATTACATCCGCAATATCGCTGTCCAGAAAAGAGGCCAGCGGGACCAGATCACTGAGCGTTCCACCTTCCATCGCCTTCTGCGCACATTCACCCAGCACTTCTTCGCTCAGGAACGAGGCCAGCGGCAACAGGTCCCGGAGTGCTTTATCCTTTACTTGTTCGAAAACCTCCCCAATCTGCTCCATATTCAGAGGCGGCGCGATCCCGGAAAGCTCATCTGCGGACACCTCATGCTGCTGCAGGTATTCTCCGGTTTTGTTCTCCAGCATACTTGTAATAAGCCGGCTTCCTTTTCCTTCTTCGAGAATCTCCTCAATGCTAACATTAAAAATTCCCGCCAGCTGCGGCAGCTTCGCAATATCCGGCATACTCGCTCCGCGCTCCCAGTTGCTAACCGCCTGGTAGCTAATGCCCAGCTTGTCCGCCATCCCCATTTGCGTAATTCCCGTCTGCCCTCTTAACTTGGCAATATTACGGCCTACCTTCAGCATATCAAACATGGCTTCCACCCTTTGCTTAACATGCCTTTAGTGTAGTGGATCATCCAAAAAATGCATTTCAAGTATTGCTTGGGTCCTTCCGCTTCCCGCCCGGGACGCGGCTGCGGAACACGGTGACAATGGCCACTGCCGCGATTATAATGACGGCGGCGGCCCAGGTTCCGGCGGTAAGCTGCTCACCGGCCAGCAACCAGCCAAGCAGGACGGCAACAACCGGATTCACAAAAGCATAAGTGGAGACAAGAGACGGTTCCGCATTTTTGAGCAGCCAGATATAAGCTGTATATGCGACAATCGAGCCGAATAAGACCAGGTAGCCAAAGGCAAGATACGAGCGGGCGGTAATTCCCGCGACC
Source organism: Paenibacillus tianjinensis (assembly GCF_017086365.1). Classification (NCBI taxonomy): domain Bacteria; kingdom Bacillati; phylum Bacillota; class Bacilli; order Caryophanales; family Paenibacillaceae; genus Paenibacillus; species Paenibacillus tianjinensis. The sequence continues at coordinate 5,372,108 of NZ_CP070969.1, forward strand.
TCCAGCTCCCCCCAGTCTCCGGTGAAATAGGAGAAAATAATCAGCAGGACGCCGCCGGTCAGCATTTGCGCCGCGGTCGACATCAGCGGGGAACCCGGCAGCTTGGCGCTGCGCGAATAAATTGAACCGGCTGCCCAGCTGATCGAAGCCGCAAGCAGGGCAGTGATGCCGATGACATCGAAGCCTTTATCGCCAGCACTGCCCTGTCCCGGTTGAAGCACCAGCACGGCGATGCCGAGGAAGCCAAGAACAATCCCGGTAATCACTCCTGTGCCGGGGCGCTTTCCGTTTTTACCAGACCAGCCGAGCAGCATCATCCAGACCGGAACGGCCGCAATGATTAAGGAAGCTACCGACGAAGACACCCTCTGTTCCGCCCAGGCCACCATACCGTTGCCGCCAAGCAGCAGCAAGGCACCTACAATCACGGCCGAACGCCATTCCAGGAATCCGGGACGCCGGGCGCCTGTTAATCTGGAGATGATATAGAGCACCAGTCCCGCTGAGAAGAAGCGGGCTCCAGCCATCAGAAAGGGCGGCATACTCTCAATCGCTACCTTCATGCCCAGATAGGTGCCTCCCCAGAATAAATAGACGGCTACCAGCGCCAAGCCTATTATGTAGAGCGAACTGCTTGTTTTGCCGGCGCGTGTTGCTTTGGCCTGGACTTTAGCGGTCTGACTCATAATTCCCCTCCCTTTGAATATTAGCTTTCTATATTATTACAAAGCGTGCTACATTCCCTTCAAGCCGTCTTCATAGATAGTGGATAACACAAAGGTGGTCGACGTTTCCTTCACTTCGGGGATTTTGACAATTTCATCAATCAGCAGCGTAATCTGCTCCGGTGAGCCTACCCGCACTTTCAGCATCATGCACCACTCCCCGGCCATCCGCAGACATTCCATCAGGGTTACCCCCGGAATCTCCATCTCTACTATTTTGTCCGCAACCTCCTGAAAATGCCGGCTGACCACCTTCACCGAGATGACCACCTTGATCTTCTGATCCAGCCGGCTCCAGTCGATAAGCCCTCTATAGCCTTTGATAATTCCGCTTTTTTCAAGCTTAGCAACCCGCTGATGAACGGACGGCCGCGAGATATGCAGCAGTTTGCCGATCTCCTCATGAGACAGCCTTCCGTTTCGTTCCAGCAGCTTGAGAATATTATGATCCAGTTCATCCATTGGCCCATCCTCCTGGAAAAATTATAGCATGATTTATTTCTTCATAAACGATTCGTACACACGAGCAATCAAACCCAAACGAATCGTATGATACATCCCAGAAATATTGCTTTTTCGTCATAACACAAGCACTAATCCGCCCTAAAAAATAACGATCCGTAAGCCAATGTCCCCCTTTTCCCTACGCAAAAAAACCCTTCATGACAGCAAACAGCGGAAGGACATCCGATCTCTTGGCTGTTTCCTTGAGGGGCTCTTAGGCATCTTTCAATCAAATAGATTTATGGCCTGTTGATCATCTGACTTATGGAATCTTAATTATCGTCCGTACTGTGATATCTAAGTGGAATTTCTCCACCAAAATCTCTCTCAAACACACGCAACAAGATTATAGTGGAAAATTTTCCTGATGATTTCCTCGTTCGGCCTGCCAGCTGCGGAATCAACGGGATTTTTACCGTTGATTTCCACGTTCGGCCCGCCGGCAGCGGAATCAACGGGATTTTTACCGTTGAATATCCCGTTCGGCCCGCGAGCGGCGGAATCAACGGGATTTTTACCGTTGATTTTCGCGTTCGGCCCGCCGGCGGCGGAATCAACGGGATTTATACCGTTGATTCCACCGCTTGCCCCGTTACCTTAGCTCGCCATCCAGCACTGCTGCACGCTGCGGCCTGATGCACTGAACTTACGTCCTGCCTGCAGGCCCGCCAAACACTTCCCCTTCCTCCAGCCCGTCCACAAAACGCTGCAGCCAGCTGTAATAATCCATCGCATGCTGCAGCTTGTCCAGGTCTCTGCGGCAGGACTGGCGCTCTTCCTCCGGAGTATCTTCGGCCTGGATCAACGCTTCCAGCTCCGGCACCGCCGTTCCCATTGCGTCCTGCATCACGTCAATCTCCCGCTGCAGCTTCAAGGTGAAGAAGTTCCTGAACGCCTGAAAAAAGTCCGTCTCCGCCGCATACAGCTCCTTCCGGTCCCGCTTCTCCTCAAGCTTCGTTACCATCCGGGAGGCGATCAGCGAGCGGACGCCATAGCTCATATTGCTCTTGCTCATATTCATAACCTGCTTCATTTCCTCAAGTGTCATCGGCTTATCCTCAAAGAACATGATCCCGTAGAGCTGTCCGAAGGAATAATTTGCCCCGTATAAATCCATAGTCTGCGCAATCGCATCAATCATGGGACGCAGCACTTGCTCCCGTGGAGATAACTGCCCGTTGTCCTCGCCAAATGCGGCCTGTTTCATTCGCTGCACCTTCACTCCAATTAGACTTGTTTTCTCTACATTACACAAAACGGAAGCAACACAGCAGCATTTCTGCAAATTTTACATAATTTCTAAACATGCTTTACTTCCGCTTGACCATAAGGCGTCTGCTTGAGTGTACAATTTTTTTTGAACAGAGTGTACTTCTTCTGCATTATACCGCAAAACTTAGACGATGGAATGGGGTATCCGAACAAAAATGACACGCTCCAAGGTAATAAACGGCCTAAAACCGGTGCTGTTCACGCTGCCGGCGATGATCCCATTCATTCTATTCTGGCTTGCCCCGCTGCTGTATGTGCTGTATCTCAGCCTGACGGAATGGGATTTCATGAGTCCGGACAAAACCTTTGTCGGGCTGCAAAACTATGCCGATCTCTTCAGCAACCCGGCTTTCTACAAAGCGCTGAGGGTCACCGTGCTCTTCTGTGCAGGCAGCGTACTGCCGGTCATCTCGATCGGACTCGGGCTTGCGCTGCTGATGAACCGGAAGCTGGGAGGCTCCGCACTGTACCAGGCGCTCTTGTTCTCCCCCTGGGTCACGCCGACCGTTGCCGTCTCCATTGTCTGGTCCTGGATCTACGAGCCTGATGTCGGACTCGCCAATACCGTGCTGAATTTCCTTGGCTTGGAACCGATCGGCTGGCTGCAGGATCCCAAGTGGGCGCTTACCGGTGTACTGCTCGTAACCATCTGGAAATCGGTAGGCTGGGCGATGATCTTTTATCTGGTGGCGCTGCGGAATGTCCCTTCCGATCTGCTGGAAGCCGGCGAGCTTGACGGGGCCAGCGCACTGCAGAAGTTCTTCCGTATTACCCTGCCGCTGATCTCGCCGACCACCCTTTTCCTGTTCGTGGTGCAGATTATCCAAGCCCTTCAGGCTTACGATCAGATCAATGTCCTGACACAGGGAGGCCCGTCCGGCTCCACCCGCACTCTGCTGTATCTGTATTACCAGTCGGCCTTCGAGTCCTTCCAGATCGGTGAGGCTTCAACCGTCGCAGTGGTTCTGGTCTTCATCTGTATGCTGCTGTCGGTATTCTCGCTCGGCGTCAGTAAACGGACTACTCATTATCAGTGATTTTGCGTCTATCCAAAAGGAGGTCTCCCCGCTTGCGTATATTCACCCGGCTGGGCCAACCGGTCCGCCAACTTTTTTTCGCCGTAATTGCCCTGCTTATGGCCTTTCCGTTCTACTGGATGGTTACCAGCGCACTCAAAACCAATGATGAAATCTGGCGTTCCCCGCCAACACTCTGGCCTGAGGTGCCGCTCTGGGGCAATTTTGCCGCAGCCTGGAATGAGGCTCCATTCGCACGGTATATGGGCAACAGCATCTTCGTCGCCACCGCCATCGTCGTTCTGCAGGTGATCAACTCAGGCATGATGGCCTATGCGCTTACACATATGAAATTCCGCCTGAAGGGTGTTTTTGCCGGAGTGATCCTGTTCGGTTACATGGTACCTGCTACCGCAGTCTACCTGCCCGGTTATCTGGTGCTGTCCGAGCTGCATCTGCTCAACTCTTACGGCGGCCTGATTCTCTCCAACTGTGTGAGCGTCTTTGCGATCTTTCTGGTCAGACAAGCATTCCTGCAGGTATCGCATGAGCTGGTCGAAGCCGGTGAGGTGGACGGGGCATCTCATATGCGGATTCTCTGGACGGTGCTGGTGCCGGTCACAAGGTCTTCCTTCGCGGTACTTGCGCTGATTACTTTCATCGAGCAGTACAACAATTATTTCTGGCCGATGCTGATTACCAAGGATCCCGGCCTGCAGCTGGTGTCCGCCGGTCTGCGCAGCTTCTTCGTGGAAGGAGGTGCTTACGGTTTAAAATGGCCGCTGATTATGGCCGCGAGCAGCTTCACCATCGCCCCGCTGCTGCTTGTCTTCCTGCTGGCGCAAAAAACGATTATGCAAAGTGTCAATATGACCGCTGGTTCCAGTAAAGGCTGAATCTTACATTTTCAAACAAAGAGGAGAATGATGATGAACGTATTAAAAAGATTGTCAGCGATGTCCATGATTGCCGGATTCACTGTACTCACTGCTTGTGGCGGAAATACCGCTTCTAATGATGTTACGGAGGCGAGCGGAGCATCGTCTGCTCCTGCTGCTGAAGCTGCTGTGGCCCCAAGCGGACCGGTAACGATTGAATTCTGGTATGGACTCGGCGGCAAGCTTGGGGAAAATATGGAGACGCTCATTCAGAAATTCAACGCCTCACAGCAGGAGGTGATCGTCAAAGGCATCGTGCAGGCGGATTATACGGAAACCGAGCAGAAGCTTCAGGCGGCCATCGCCACAGGACAGGTACCTGCTGCTGTGCTCTCTTCCAATATAGACTGGGCGCGCAAGGGATATTTTGCACCGATGGATGAGCTGATTGCAGAGCAGCCGGATTTCAATAAAGAGGATTTTGTCCAGACTTTCCTGAACCAAGGCCAGGTCGACGGCAAGCAGTATTTCCTCCCGATGTACGGAACGACACAGATAATGTATTACCGCAAGGATGCTTTTGCGAAAAGCGGGATTGATGCCAGCCAGATCAAGACCTGGGAAGACCTAGCTGCGGCAGCTGAGAAAATGGCGGTCAAAGACGGCGGCAAAACGAGCTTCTACGGCTGGGAGCCGATGTGGGGCTCCGGCAATATGATCGATGCCGTGCTGAGCAAGGGCGGCAGCATTCTTAGCGAAGACGGCAAGACCGTAACAATTGATTCCCCGGAGTGGATCGAGACGTGGGACCTCTTCCGCAAATGGATTCATGAAGATAAGATCATGCGCATCCATTCCGGCGGACAAGGCTGGGAGTACTGGTACAAGACCATTGACGATGTGATGAAAGGCCAGGCGGCCGGCTACATCGGCTCCAGCGGTGACCAGGGCGATCTCGATTTCAATATCGTCTCCGCGATGGAACAGCCTGGCTGGGCCGGAATTGGTGAAGGCAAGCCCGTGGCACAGGCGATCATGGCAGGTATTCCCGCCAAGGCTTCAGAAGCCGAGCAGCAGGCAGCCCTGAAATGGCTGGCGTACTTCACGAACTCTGAGAATACTGCCTTCTGGTCGATCAACACCGGCTATATTGCGGTCCGCCAGTCTGCACTGGAGGATCCGGCATTCGTCTCTTTCAGCGGGACCAATCCGCAGATCAAAATCCCATTAATGCAGGCATCTCATGCCTCCGCCCCGTTCCAGGATCCAACCGGCGGCAAAATCAACGATGCGCTGACTATCGCTGCGGACAAGGTCCAGATTGAGAACATTCCGGCAGCCGAAGCACTCAAGGAAGCGCAGCAGACTGCCCAGGCGGCACTGGATAAGCTGAAATAATCAGCGGCATAGTTAGAGGGGCACCGACCTGCAAAAGAAGCGGTGGCCTCTCAAGAGAAATTTCTGAAATGGCTCACTCCTAGAGTGATTTCAGTGATTTTCAGTTGTGGAATGTCTATGCTTTCGAGAATGATTGCACTTTGTGCAATAGAAAGTCCATTTTCCTGCGGAACAATGGCACTCCAAACGAGGATTTGGGAGAATGGACTTATATTTGTTCCAGTATTCTGGCATACGAATAATTCAATGACATGACATAACAGTTGACTAAAGGGGGCCGCACCATGCCAGAGCTCATCACTCCGCAAGGAAATCATGCCATATCCGCGATCCTGTTCGACAAGGACGGCACACTTCTGGAGTTCGTCCCCCTCTGGGGAAGCTGGGCCGAGTGTTTCCTGGAGCAATTCACCCGGCAACTGGAAGTACGCGGTCTCGAATTCCCTGCACCGTACCTTGCCTCTCTGCTTGGTACCATTCACAATGCCGAGGGCAAAATCACTGGCTACGACCGCAATGGCCCGCTGGCCATGGGAACGATGAGCGACCTTTACGCTATTCTCTCCTGGCAGGGCTATCTGCTTGGCCTGTCCTGGGCAGAATCGATGGAGCTGGTGGACATCTGCCGCCAGGAAGCAGATGAAATGCTGGAGCAGAACCGTCCAGCCCTCCCGCTGCCCGGTTTGCTGCATTTCCTTAATGACTGTGCAGCTCAAGGTCTGGCTATGGCCGTAGTAACTGCTGACGAAACCGCGGCGGCGGAGAAGCATCTCAGCTGGCTAGGCATCCGCAGCTACTTCTCCGCCGTGATCGGCACAGATCAGACAGAACGGGGCAAGCCGTTTCCCGATATGGCCTTGCTGGCCTGTGAGCAGCTCGGGGTGCAGCCGTCTGCAGCCGCTGTAATCGGCGATACGAACGGCGATATGAAGATGGCCAAAGCGGCAGGTGCAGCAGTGGCTATAGGGATAACCGGAACGGCGCATACACCCGGGAATGCAGCCGGGGATGATGCTGCCGATCCTGTGACGGCACGTTATTATCTTTTGCCTGATGCCGATTCGGTTGTTCAGTCTTATCAAGAACTAAGCTTCAGCAGCTAACAGCTTATCCAGTTGATTATCCTTTAACTTAAGGAGGCTACGTTTGCGCATGCATACCAACAACCCGGGCGGACAAGCGCCGCTGTTAACCTTTCAGATTATTACGGACACTCATGTCACTGCCGATCCCGCGCATGAATATAATCTGAATTTCGAACGGGCACTGCAGGATCTGGCTCTTCATGCTCAGGGGAGCAGCGGGATTATGCATATCGGGGACATTACAGACCATGGCTTCCCGGATGAATATGAGGAGGTCCAGCGTATTCTGAAGCGGCATCAGGCTGTCCTGCCGGAAATACGGTTCACCCTGGGCAATCATGATGTTGGCCTCGGCCACTGGGAATCGCGCCTGGCGATGTATACCTCCCGTACTGGTGCGCCTGGACCTTATCACGATCATTGGATCGGCGGATATCATTTTATTTTCCTCGGAACCGAAGAAGGCCTGCCGGCGTTCTGCAATCTGTCAAGTGAACAGCTCCAATGGCTGGAGCGCAAGCTCGGTGAACAGCCGGCGGACGGTCAGGCAGCCTCAGCTCAACCCATCTTCCTGTTCCTGCATCAGCCGCTGAAGAATACCGTAGCCGGCTCACTGGAATCGCAGGAATGGTACGGAGTTACACAGGATATGGAGCTGCGCTCAATACTGGCCAAGTATCCGCAGACCCTGCTGTTTACCGGCCATACCCACTGGGAGCTTGAGGCAGACAACACGATATATCCCGGCAACGAGGAGACTGCAACGATGTTCAACTGCGCTTCCGTTGCCTACCTCTGGACCAATGCGGATGAACACAAAGATGGAAGTCAAGGCTACTATGTAGAAGTCTATAGTGACAGAGTGCTGGTGCGGGGACGGGACTTCACTACCGGAAGCTGGATTGAAGCTGCATGCTATGAGGTTCCTTCTCTGCTGAAAAAGCACGGCTAACACCCGCTGCGGCAATCAGGTCGAACTCAGGAGGTTTCACAAAAAAAAGAGGCTCTCCCCATGGGAAAGCCTCTTTATATATGATCTGTTATTCAAAAGCAGGCAGTGCAATCTCCGCGTAGTTCTCTTCCAGGAATTTCTTCACTTCCGGGCCGCTGATGCGCTTCGCCAGCTTCTGGATGGCATCGGAATCCTGATTGTCTTCACGGGCGACCAGGGTGATGGTGAACTCAGAATCTTCGCCTTCTGTAATCAGCGCATCCTTCTTCGGTGTCAGGCCGAGCGGGCTGGCATAAGCAGGAGTCATCGCCACCAGATCGCCGTCATCCATCATCCGGGCCAGCATCAGCAGATCGACTTCCTCGAACTTGAAGTTCTTAGGGTTTTCTGTGATATCGGCCTGTGTCGCTTTGATGCCTACGCCATCCTTCAGTTTGATCAGACCGGCATTTGCGAACATTTGCAGCGAACGTCCGATGTTCGACGGGTCATTGGCCATGACCAGCTTCGCGCCTTCCGGCAGCTCTTCGATCGTCTTGTACTTTTTGGAATAACCGCCGTAGATGGCGTCATATACCGGCTGAACCCCTACCAGCTTGGAGCCTTTGCTTGCATTGAACTGCTCCATATAGGGAAGGTGCTGAAAGAAGTTCGCATCGACTTCCTTATTCGCCAGCGCTTCATTCGGCTGCACATTGTCGGACAGTACTACAATCCCCATATCGACTCCGTCTTCCAGAAGCAGCGGCTTTACAATATCCAGAATCTCGGTCATCGGAGGGATCAAAGTCGCTACTTTGATCTTTACAGGTTCTGTTGATGTGGCTGCCGGCGCCTCGGCATTCTCCTTATTGCTGTTGTTTCCACAACCAGCGACAATCAGTACGAGCACCATAAGCATAGCTATCATTGACTTTTTCATAATTTGAAGATAACCCCCCGTGTAATGTATATATTCCTCTGTTATTGCGGTCATACAAAGCTTAAGGTTCTGTCAGCGTTTATCCAGCAGTCTGGCTGCTGTGCTTCCGGTGAACTGGATCATCTGAACCAGCACGATCATTACAACGATGGCATAGGCCATCACTTCCGTCTCAAACCGCTGGTACCCGTAACGGATAGCGAAATCGCCAACCCCGCCCCCGCCGACAACCCCCATAACTGTAGAAAAAGAAATGAAGCTGATCGTTGAAGCCGTGAGTCCAAGCACCAGCCCTGAACGGGCTTCTTTATACAGAAACTTGAAAATCAGCTCAAACCTCGATGCCCCCATGGAGAGGGCCGCCTCAATCGTGCCTTTGGGCACCTCAAGCAGGGACTGTTCCACAAGCCGCGAGTAGTAAGCTATGGCGACTACAGACAGCGGAACAGTAGCCGCTACCGTACCGATTGCAGTCCCTACAAGGAAGCGGGTCACAGGAATCAGCGCCACGACAAGCAGCAGGAAAGGGAACGAACGGATGATATTGACGATGCTGTTCAGCGTCAGCGACAGGCTCCGGTTCTCATACAGCTGGCCCTTGCGGCAAAAATACAAGAGCGTTCCCAGCGGCAGCCCCAGCAGCACCGCCGCACCCACAGAAATGCCGACCATCACGAAGGTTTCCCCGATGGACTGCCACATCTGCTCCTGGTATTTCAGCATACTATCCCACATGGTCTTCACCTGCCTTGCCGGTAATCTGCTGGCGGTATGAACCGGAGTGACCTGCCGGAGGAAGAAATTCATGCTCCCCCCGTGAGAAGGAATCTACAATTCCCCCGTCCTTCATCACGGATACCTCAGTGCAAATGCTGCGGACCACATCCAGCTCATGAGTTACGATGACAATGGTTACACCAAGCGCAGCATTGATATTCTTCAGCACGCCAAGAATATCGGCTGTAGTTCCCGGATCGAGCGCGGAGGTCGGCTCATCGCACAGCAGCAGCTGCGGGCTGTTCGCCAGGGCGCGGGCAATTGCTACCCGCTGCCGCTGCCCGCCGCTGAGCTGGGCGGGATACTGCTGTGCTTTATCGGCCAGCCCGACGAATTCCAGAACCTCGGCTGTCCGCTTCAGCCGCTCTCCCCGCTTTACCCCGGCCAGCTCCAGCGGAATCGCAACATTGCGGCTGACGGTGGCATTGCCGACAAGATTGAAATGCTGAAAGATCATGCCGATCTTCTGCCGCTCCCGGCGCAGTTGTCTCTCCGGCAATGCTGTCAGCTCCTTGCCGCCTACTGTTACAGTGCCCATATCGGGGCGTTCCAGCAGATTAATCAGGCGCAGCAGCGTGGACTTACCAGCCCCGCTTGGGCCGATGATGCCGTGAATTGAAGCGGCTTTAACCTCAAGCGAAACCTGGCGGACCGCCGGATAGCTGCCATTTTTCAGTTCGAAGCTCTTGCTTACTCCACTCAGCGTTAGAATAGTAATCCTCCCCCTCTCCGGACTGACTTGATTAGAGCCTGTTGACCCCGCGGAGTGTATTACAATTATTTAAAATCTGTTTCATCAAAAATCTCTTTAAATAATAAGGTATTTACTACGCTGTGTCATCATTTTTTTGAAAATGATATATCAGCGGCATGATAGAATTCGCCTATCTCTAAGCATGCGCGTCTGCTGTAATAATTATCCTGCGTTTCTGCAAAGAAGCCCCGGCAGCCATTGTACAGGCTGCCGGGGCTTCTATAATTCTTAATCTAATAATAAAGACATATTCAAGCAGACAACCTTTTCGCAGCCGTAATGAAGGTTATGCTATTCCTTAACACTGCCCACATTCAGGCCCACCACGAAATATTTCTGCATGAACGGATACACGAGCAGGATCGGAACCGAAGCTACCACGGTAATCGCTGCCCGGATCGACAGCGGGGTTACCAGCGCTCGGGCTGAATTCTGGTCCATCCCTACCCCGGCGGCAACGTTCGGATTGCTGTTGGAGTTCATCGTCGAGGACAGCAGCTTCATCAGCTCATACTGCAGCGTACTCAGGCTTTGTCTGGATGAGGTATAGATAAAGGCGTCGAACCAGGAATTCCATGCGCCTACAGCTACAAACAGGGCAATTGTTGCGAGTACCGGTTTGCATAACGGGAACACAACCTTCATAAAAATTCTGAAGTCGCCGGCGCCGTCGATTTTCGCTGATTCCAGCAAACTCTCCGGTATCGTGCCGATATAGGTGCGGATAACAATCATATTGAATGCGCTGATCATGGACGGAAAAATGTATACCCAGAAGCTGTTAATCAGGTTAAGATCTTTGATCAGGAAGTAACCGGGAATCAAACCGGCGCTAAAATACATTGTCAGGACAAAAATGACAGTGATCGGCTGGCGGAATACATATTCCCTCCGGCTTAAGGTATACGCGAGCATCGTGGTCAGAAAAATATTAAGGATCGTAGACAGCACGGTCCGGGCCACGGAAATCAGGAAAGCGTCGTAAATGGTGCCGGAGGCAAAAATCGCCTTGTAATTTTGCAGGGTCCAGGCTCTCGGCCATAAGTAGATGCCGCCGCGGATCGTATCATTCCCCGCGTTAAACGAAACGGCAATCGTATTGAGGAACGGATATAAGGTCACAAGCACCAGGCAGATCATAAAAACCGTGTTGAAGGAGCCAAACAGAACCGGTTCCAGTTTGCCCGTGCCCAAGCTTTTTTTCATCGTAAAACCCGCTGTCTGCCGAGGGCTGATTTGTCGGTTATCCATAATTATAACAACCTCTCTTCCCCAAGCCGCTTGGAAATTCCGTTAGCCATAAGCAGCAATGTTACGCTGACCACGGTTTTAAAAATCCCGCCGGCAGTCGCTAGAGAATAGTTACCTTGTGCAAGCCCGTATTTCAATACAAAAATATCAATCGTTTCTGCCCAGTCTATAACCAGCCCGTTGCCGAGCAGGTACTGTACTTCAAAGCCCGCCTCCAGCACATGTCCGATGGACATAATCATCAGAATGACGATTGTAGCTTTAATCCCTGGGAGGGTTACGAATCTCATTTTTTTGTAGCGGCTCGCACCGTCGATTTCTGCGGCTTCATAAAGTGCAGGGTCTATAGAGGCAATAGCTGCCAGATAAATAATCGTATTCCAGCCGACTTCCTTCCACACATGTGATGCCCCGACAATTCCCCAGAAGTATTTGCCTTCACTGAGCCAGAGAATCGGCTCCTTAACCAGATGCAGCTTCATTAGGACGATATTGACAATCCCGTCATTGATCGACAGCGAAGTGGCCACAATGCCGGTAACGATAATCCACGATAAGAAATGCGGCAGATAGGAAATCGTCTGCACCGTTCTTTTCCAGAACATGTTCTTGATTTCATTGAGCAGCAATGCAAGCACGATAGCAGTGACAAAACCGAGAATCAGGTTGATCAGACCCATCGCTACAGTATTACGCATTACCCTGATGAAGTTATCATCGGTAAACAGGAATTTGAATTGCTTAAATCCTACCCATTCCTGTTCGCTGAATGACTTGGCCGGCTTATAATTCTGGAAAGCCATGGTCCAGCCCCAGACAGGCACGTAGGCAAAAAGAATAATATACAGCATTAACGGTACAGACATCCAAATCAGCTGATTCTGGCGTTTCAACAGGGACCAGGTGATCGGCTGCTTCTTCCTTTTTTTCTTGGGATGCCGGACGACGGTTTCTATTTCTAGGGTCTCATCCATACTAGTTATCTCCCCACTCCATCATTTTAATTTAGGAAGGTGGAAGGCCGGAACCGGCCCCCCACCTTCAGATTCCGGATGCTGATGCTCCGTTATTTGCTCCAGTTATCAATTCTCCACTTGATCTGTTCATTAATTTTGTCTTCGTAAGCCTTCACGTTGGCCTTTTTGATCTGTCCGACATAATCGGTCCATACGGAGTCGAAATCAGCCGGATCGGCCAGGATGGCTTTAGGCAGGAACTTGGTCTGCAGTTCATTCAGTTTCGTACTTGCAATTTTGGCATCCGATCCTTCTATCAGGTCAATGGACCATGCAGGATAATAGACCGGGTTGGCAGGCGGTTCGCTGAAGAAATCCACATAAGAGTTAAAGCCATAGGCATCAAGAACTTCCTTGTCGAAAGGCTTCAGACCTGCTTTGTACTCTTCAGGCTGTGCAGCTGCATCTGTTGAGTTGCCGTCGCTGAAGCTTCCCTCAGTTTTTGGCAGGTAGTCAAACATCGCTTTGGCCTTGTTGGCCAGCTGCCAGGTGGCATCGGCTGCATTGTCGCGCTGTTCCTGGGTTCTCATAAATCTGCCGTTCTCAACGATATAATCTTCGCCTTCAATACCCCAGGAGAAGGTTTTTTGCCAGTCTTCCTGAATCAGGGTATCAAGGAGCTTGATAATCTTCACCGGATCTTTAGCGTTGATACTGATTCCGAAGCCGTTGTTAAGGTTCAGAACTGCGAGGTCGCGGTAGTAGTCTTTAGTCGACTCGTCATATACCAGCGGAAGACCTACATACGTGCGTTCAATTTTGCCTTGGGTAGTCAGGGAGTCCTCGGCGGCATTGAAGTTCCAGTGCTGGTCGAACATCCCAAGAACCGTACCGCTGGACAGCTTCGCCATATACTGGTCATAGTTCTGTACAAAGGTCTCTTTATCGATCAGACCTTTTTGGTTCACTTCATTCAGCTTTTGATAGTATTGTTTAGCATAATCTTTGTCTGCAAAAATTTCGGCCACGCCGTTATTTACAACAACACCGCCATCATTCGGATGGCCGATCAGATGCTGCGGCGCATTGAACAGACCCCAGTTTTTCCAGTCATAGTTTAGAATTTCGAATCCGATCGTCGGGCTTCCGTCGATTTGCGGATATTTCGCTTTATATTTCTCAATCAGATCAAAATATTCATCCAGCGTCTTCACCTTTGGATATCCGAATTCCTTAAGGACGGCTTTTTGAATCCAGAAGGCTGGTCCTGAATACCATGAACTGTTAACCTTACCGTTGTATACGCCGTAATTCGGCAGGATATAAATATGCCCGTCATTCGGGTCCTTCATCATGTTCCAGTAATCCGCATAATGCGCTTTCAAATTTGGAGCGTATTGCTCAATCAGGTCTTCAAGCGGAATATAAGCCCCCGCAGCTGTAAGCTTTGTATTACCGGTCATCAAATCCGGGTAATCCTGGCCCGCAATCATAACCCCAAGCTTCTGGTTTATGTCGCCTGCCAAGAATTCCATATCGAAGCTGGCACCTGTTTCTTCCTTGATTTTCTTGTAAATTTTGTTGTCCGGTGTCGGCTGCTGTCCGGCTGCGCCGATGAAGACGCTTACCTTGAACGGTTCAACCTTATCACTTGTGTTGGCTGCTCCCGCAGTTTGTGCCGCACTGGTTTCTTTCGCTGTAGCATTATTATTGCTGTTTTTGTTCCCGCCGCAGCCGGCGAGTGTAAAGCTCAGGGTTAATAGCATAATCAGGGAAAACTTAAACGTTTTTTTCGACTTGCCCCCCATAAAGCACCTCCATATTATTGATCACGCTTTTTGTAAGCACTTACATTTATGAATTATAGAGGTGATTTCTTTTGTAAAATACAACAGAATTAAAGGTATAACCCCAAATTTTTTAGGTCTTTGTATTGCGGTATTCGTTCGGAGACATCTTCATTTTTTTCTCAAACTGCTTCAAAAACTGGCCGTAATTGGCATACCCCACATGCTCGGCAACCTCCGACAGCTTGAGTTTATGCTCATGGAGCAGTCTCTCGGCTTCCTCAATCCGCAGATTATGGAGCAGCTCATTGAAGCCCATACCGTTCTTCTTGATCAGGAGCTGGCCGAGATATACAGGGTGCAGATAAAAGATTTCGGCCAGCTTCTGGATCGTCAGACTTTCACGGTAATGCTCCTGAATGTATTGGTTGATATCCCGCACGATATCAGGCGACTTCCTGCTCCGCTCCTGTAGAAGGAGCTCGATTCCAGTCTCTCCTGAGGTCAGCAGATAGCCCATCAGTCCGGTCAACGTAAGCCTGTAATGGTAGATCTCCGGTAGCTGGAACTCGTCTGGCAGCTCCTGCCTCTTGCCGCTCTCTGTCACATTGGTCATTTCCCTGATCCGGTATATGAGATGGATAACAAACTTCTTCACTGCCTCTGGAGCCACAAGCTTCTCCTGAAAGCTGTGAGCCGCCGAGTCCACTGCGCTGCGGAAGCCGGACAGATCCAGCGTGTTTATGAATCCGATTAGTTCATCTGCCATCCGGATATGATCGTATTGCCTGCTGAACGGTGTATCCTTGATTTCGTGGTACATCAGTAATCCGGCAGAGGAGGACCGGTAAAAAAAGTGCTGCAGTGCTTCCTTAGCCGTCCGGTAGCTCTCCATGATGCCAGTCAATGCAGGTACACTGGTTCCGGCTGCAATAAACACGGGCTGGCCGGGACACTCCTGCCCCAGCGAGGCTGCCATCCGGGTGATTGCATCATTTTCATGGCCAGCCGTAGAACTTCCGGATACAATCGCGCAGCATCCTGCCTCCAGATCAACCAGATACATAGCGGCTGCTCCTACGATTAAGGCGGCTGCTTTGCCCCTTACCTCGGCATACTGCTGCGGTGCGGTCTGGACCAGGCAGACATTCCAGCAGCAAAGATCCGCGGGCAGTGCAGCGAGAAACAGCGGATCGGCCGGCTGCTCATATAACAGCCCTTTGATTGCCGCCGCTGTTTCCTCCGAGGCTGCCATCTGTTGAAACCTCCTGCCGCGCTCCTCCTGCTCCAGTTCCCGGTAGATCTCCCGCAGTTCCTCTGTTGCTTCTTCCGGAAACACCGGTTTCAGCAAATAATGATTAATACCGTATCTGATAGCCGTCTGGGCATATTCGAATTCGCTGTACCCGCTTAAGATTACGAACCTGGTCTCCCTGCCCCCCGCCTGCTGCCAGGCGCCAATCATCTCCAGACCGTTCAATAGCGGCATGTTTACATCCGTGATGACCAGATCTGGGTCCAGCTCATGGATTAACCGTAAGCCCTCCTGGCCGTTACTGCAGGTCCCGCATATCTCGAAGCCAAGCTCCCGCCAGTCAATCCATAGCAGCAAACCTTCGAGAGCACTCGGCTCATCATCAATTAACAGCACTTTATAAGTCATAGCACTCCCCCGCCTCCCATGGGATGAGTCTTCTCCAGCAGCTTCAGCGGGATGCCGAACGAAACTGCAGTTCCCTCACCCGGTACGCTGATAATTTCAAAAGTCACCTGATCGGCATAATACAGCTCCAATCTGCGGTACACATTGCGCATCCCGATATTCAAGCCGGACGAATCCTCGGTGCGGATATTATGCAGCAAATCCTTGAGCTGCGCAGCTTCGATTCCTTTTCCGTTGTCCGAAACCGTAATTTGCAGGCGGTCCTCTAGGGCCGCTGCCCTTACCTTGATGATGCCCAGCCCTTCTATCGTCTGCAGGCCATGCTTACAGGAATTCTCCACGAGCGGCTGCATGCTGAGCTTCGGAATTTTATACTCCAGTGCCTGCTCCTCGATCTCAAACTGATAGTCGAATTTATCACGGAACCTGAATTTCTCAATCTTCAGATACATCTCGATAAACTGCATTTCCTCCTGCAGTGACACCAGGTCCTCCTTCCACCGGAGCAGCCTGCGCAGCAGCTTGGAGAGGCTTTTGATAATATCCGTCACATCGTCATATTTATTTTTGGTGCAGACCACAAGGATCGCGTTCAGCGTATTGAACAGGAAATGAGGATTCATCTGGCTTTGCAGAAAGTTCAGCTCTGCCCTGACCCGTTCCATCTCAAGGTTTTTACTCTGAATTTCCAGCTTATACACATCATTAATCAACGAATTGATCCGCGAGGTCATCCTGTTGAAATTATGAATCAGGCCGCCGATTTCATCGCGTCCCTCGTCAATCCGGATCAGCTCAAACTTCTCGTTGGTTACCTTCTGCATGTGTCTCGAGAGCCGCTTCACCCGGTAATTGTAGGATCTCAGCATCACATAAATAAAAGCAGAGGTCAGCAGCGTGACCGTGGTCGCCAGCACAGCTGCATACAGCCGGATATCCAGAATTGCCTGCGTGATCCGTTCCCCCTGCGTAATTCCGATAATACGCCAGCCCCTGAGATAGTTGGCCGAACCTAGCGGCAGCACATGAAGCTCCTGCTGATTATTTTCCTGCTGCTTAAACAGAGGATACGGCTCATCTGTCACCAGCTGGTAACCGCTGTCTTCAGACATGACAATCTGATCCTGTTCATTGACCAGATAGAGGCTGAGGTAATCTTTTTCTCTGATAATGACGTTATAAACCTCGCTAAGATCCAGATCGATCTTCAGCAACTTTCCATATTTGGTAAAGGATCTGTAATTATCCATCCATCCGATAACACTAAGTGTAGGGGTCGAAGACGAGGTATTGTCGTTCTCACTTGTCCTGTATGCGGTAACAACAACCCTGTTGCTGGAGGACTCCGCCTGTTGATACCATTCACTTGTCAATACCTTCTGGTCCATGATATGGTAGTTGCCCCCGGAAACAATGGAGCGGTTATTTGTAAACACGTTGATCCGCTCAATCTGGTTGTTTACCGGCATATAGCTGTTCAACCGGTCCCGCAGCTGTTCATCAAAAGCACCATAAAAATCAATAAGGTCCTTATAGTTCCGGTCCAGCATTTCATACAGGTTCTTATCCGTAGACAATGTGTAGTTGACGGCAACCCCGCCTTCGATAAAATCATGAATATCCTTTCTCGCCCGCTCCAGGGAGATCTCCAGATTCTGCTGCTCCCTTGATTTGATAAGATCAGTAATCCGTTCCAGAAACACGAGGTTGATAACCATAATAGGCAGAAGCACACCAACGATATAGATCAGGATAAATTTAGAATTCAGCGGAATATCGTTGACAATATTGGTGAAACGGAATCTTTTTTTTTGCATGGCCTGTGCACCTGTCCTTCTTAGCGCTGCTTACAGTTATTCGAATTTTTGTATACCGAAGGCAGGACGCCCACGATCCTCTTGAACTTATCGATAAAATAATCCGTATTGCTGAATCCGACCTGTGCTGCAACATCAGAGATTTTCAGCTCCGTACGCTTCAGCAGGCCTTTAGCGGCTTCAATCCGCTTATGGTTCAAATATTCACAGAAGCTGCGGCCGGTCTCTTTGCGGAACACCTGCCCCAAATAGGCAGAATTCATATGAAATTGCCGGGCCAGCTCTTGAAGCTGCAATTTATTGCGGAATTCAAGGTCCACGTACTGGATAACATTATAGATCGTGTTCCCTTCGTTAGCCTCCTGCAGCTCAGCCAAATAGACAGCCGCCCGTCTGCACAGCCCGCTTACATAACTGCCCAGCCTGAAATAATCGCCCAGCTCGCCCAGGTTTCCGAACTCCTCGTGATGCTGGTTCATCATTCCGGCGGTTTCGCCATTACGTTCAGTGATCAGCCGGCATAAAGTCATTTCCAGATGGGCAATCCCTGCCTGGACAGCTTCCACCGAAAATAAATGCTGCGTGTAGAACATGAAGATATCCCTCACACATGGCTCAATCGCCTGAATATCGCCTGCCTTTACTTTTTCCAGCAGCTCTGTGAAGGTTTCCTGGTCGATACTCAACTCTTTAGAGGAGTTCCTGAAGTCGCTATTAAAAAAAACACCACCCTTTTCTCTGCGGTACTTCAGCTTCCACATTTCCAGCGTCTGCAAATAAATATCCTTTAGGGAAAGGGCGCCAGACATTCTTTCGCTGACCATAACGGCTACCGGCTCCTGTAGCTGCTCTGCCAAATCCTGCTGAAGGCGGTTGACTCCGGCAGTCAGGCTGTCCCGGGAAAGGAAGGCGGATTGCAGAATCAGGCCGAACCGGTCCGCGCTGTCCTGGAAGCAGCCTGCTAATTCGCAAGGGAAGTAATCCTTCAAATGCTGCTGAAGAAGCGCTGCGGCAGAGGGGGGATCGATAAGAATGCCCAACAATTCCGCATCTGTGGGTATATTCATCAAATTGGCTGCCATCAGCTGGATATCCTCATCATCCTCCCCCTGAATCAGGCGGTTGATCAGATTGCCGACAATCATGGCCTGTTTCTTCTGACGCTCCAGATTGGAAGCGATTTCATTATGAATCATCAAACTGATCCTGCTTAGCAGGGCTTCGATCTCCTCATCATCGATCGGCTTCAGCAAATATTGATCTACCCGCTGGCGCAGAGCAGTTCTTGCATATTGGAAATCGTCATAACCGCTTAATATTACAAACCTGGGCGGCTTAACCATGGATTGATTCAGCCTGGTAATTAGCTCAAGACCGTTAAAGACCGGGATATGAATATCCGTTAGCACAAGATCCGGCTTAAGCCTCTCGGCCATCCGCAGTGCATCCGGGCCGTTAAGAGCTTCCCCGCACACTTCAAATCCAAATCTTTCCCAGTCCACCATCGTCCGCAGCCCTTCAAGTACCCAGGGCTCATCATCAACAATCAGGACTTTCAACATGTGCCATGCACCTCCATGTTCAAATTTGCAAAGAGATGTCTGCAAAATAACTATAGACCATGCTAACATAGATTTGTGAAAACATGGAAGAAGAAGTGTGTAAAAAGAAGAAACCGGTCAGCTGTCCGGATAACTGCACCCCCTCTAAAAATAATTAAATCACTTCCGGTTCAAAGTCATATAATGTAACATAAGTCATTTACTTTGCAGATTTTTCTTCTATAATGATGTTTAAGTTACGTTAAAAATTACTCTTTTCGCATACACCCAACCTTTTATGTTATATTTCATTACGCAATTAACCTTGCTACAGGGAAGTGAATTTCTTGACGGTCACCTTGCTTCTCTCATCCAATGAATACAAGAAGAAATTATCCCGCTGCTACAATGAGGTTCATAAGGAGCTGTACGGAGTCGGCGTGACCCAGCTAAAGATTGAGGCTGTGAACGAGACAATGATTATGTTCCTGGTGAAGCATCAGCGGGTCGCAGCCCTTCGCGCACTGGAAGATCATTATCCCGAGCTGAAGCAGTCCGTAGACGCCGCGCTGCATCAGGAATTCAAGCGGAGAATCCAGAAGAAGCTTACCGAAGACCTGGAACTGCCAGCCGCAGGCGTGCTCAGGGACTACGATCCCCAGACGGCTTGGGCCTGCACAGTCATTATTTGTGATTCCGGTCCAGATCAATGATGCGGGATTTATCCCGCGGATTTACAGCAGCCGGTATCCATTGATTGTTATTCCGATAATTCAAAATACCAGGCTTCATCTCGATTCATCCTGATGAGCCGAAATTCCCTTAAGGTTCGCCCTATATCTGTTTACAGATTGCAGGAAGCCGTTGATTAGAGACCCTCTCTATTTCAGCGGCTTCTTTTTGTTATATACATCTGACCTCCAAGGCTTCGCAGCAATGCAGCCCTTGGTCAAAGGAGATTCCGTACATGAGAATTGTAGTAGCCATTACAGGAGCCAGCGGCTCAATTTACGGGTATTCCCTGATCCGCAGCCTGCACCAGCTTGGCATCGAAACCTATATCATCGCTACCGGGGCCGGTGCGAACGTGATGAAATATGAATGCGGCATAGAGATGCAGGAGCTTGCGCAGTACGGGACCATCCTGCCAAATTCCGATCTGTTCGCTCCCGTTGCCAGCGGATCCTTCAAAACGGACGGAATGGTGATTGTCCCCTGCTCAATGAATACACTTGGAGCTATTGCGAACGGCATGGGCGATACCCTCCTCAACCGTGCAGCCAGCGTGATGCTGAAGGAGCGGCGGCGGCTGGTCATTGTGCCCCGCGAAACACCGCTGCATCTGATTCATCTGGAGAATATGCTCCGTCTTGCCCGGGCAGGTGCCGATATTATGCCGGCCTCCCCCGGCTTCTATAACCATCCAACCGAAATATGGGAGCTGGTGAATTTCATGAATGCCCGGGTACTTGATGCATTCGGTATTGAACATCAGTTAATGAAGAGATGGGGTGAGGGTTAAATGGCTGCAGTTAATATCAGACAATTGCTGAACCACTGGGAGAGCAGCGGCCAGCTGCTGCACATCCGCAGGGAGGTTGACCCCCGCTTTGAGCTTGGGGCCGTTGTGAAGGCTGTAAAGGGTAAGCAGCCATTGCTGTTCGAACAGGTAAAAGGTTATCCCGACCCGATGACCGTCGGTCTTGGCGGCTCTAAGGAGCTGATCGCAGACAGCATGGACATGACTCCAGCCGAGCTGCTGCCAAGGCTGGTCGCCGCCATCGTCTCGCCTACGCCAACCCGGCTGGTGGAGCAGGCACCGGTGCACGAGAAGGTTATCACCAGCCGGATCCGCCTGAAGGAGCTGTTTCCGGTATGCACGTACCACGCGGAGGACAGCGGCGCTTATTATGTCTCCGGTGTGATGGTCGTCAAAGGCGAAGACGGGCGCAAGCGCTATACCTCCATCCGGCGCATGCAGCTGCTGGAGGGGAACCGGACCGGTATTCTGATCTCCTCCCCCGAGCTGTTCCAGCAGTACAAAGAATTCGAAGACCGCGGAGAGCCGATGGAAGCGGCGTTCATGTTCGGGGTTGTGCCGGCGGTCGTGCTGGCCTCGCAGATCAGCACCCACTTATTCCATACGGATAAGCTGGAGGTGGCTTCTTCCCTGCTCCATCAGCCGCTCGAAGTCGTCCAGTGCAAAACGGTTGACCTTGAAGTGCTGGCAGAGGCGGAGGTTGTGTTCGAGGGGCGGATACTCCCCGGTGTCCGCGAGCCGGAGGGTCCGTTTGGAGAACTGGGCGGCTATTACGGCCCGCGCACAGAGCAGCCGGTGGTCGAAATCTCTGCCGTCACCCACCGGAACCAGCCCATATGGCAAACCATCCTTCCGGCCAGCTACGAGGAGAAGCTGCCGATGGCCATCTCCCGCGAGATTGCCCTGCTCGGCTCCGTCCGCCAGGTTGTTCCTGGAGTGAAGGATGTCCATATTACGATGGGCGGGGTCGGCCGCTATCATGCGGTCATCCAGATCCGCAAAGTCCAGGAAGGTGACGGAAAAACGGCGCTGCTGGCTGCTTTTGCCGGTGACAAAGACCTCAAGCATGCTGTAGTTGTCGATGAGGATGTCAATCTGCTCGACCCGCTGGATGTGGAATGGGCCATTGCCACCCGAGTGCAGGCTGATCTCGATCTGTTCATCGTCCCGGGCGCCAAAGGTTCACCGCTGGAACCGTCACATAATTTGCGCGGGGTATCTGCCAAAATGGGCATCGACGCCACCTGCCCGCTCGCACATAAAGAGCAGTACCGGAGGACACATATTCCGGGACAGGATGAGATCCGGCTGGCCGACTATATATAGCTTAAACGTCCTTATGAAGGATAGGCTCACAAAACTTAAGCCTATGCTTCCGATGAGAGTTTTGTACGAGGCGAACTCTGTGAAGATGGCTCACAAAACTTTAGCCTATGCTTCCGAAGTGAGTTTTGTACGATGCGAACTCTGTGAAGATGGGCTCACAAAACTTTCAGGAGGTGCATGATGCAAGCGATCGGCTTAATTGAAACACGCGGCCTGACCCCGGCGCTGGAAGCGCTGGATGCTATGTGCAAGGCGGCGAATGTCAGGCTGGCCAGCTTCAAACGGGTTGGCTCAGGACTGGTGACAGTGATCGTCGAGGGCGATGTCGCCTCTGTGGCCGCAGCCGTCGAAGCCGGTGCAGCCGCTTATCAGAAGACCGGCGGGCAGCTGGTGGCATCAAATGTCATCCCGCGTCCGCATCCCGATCTCGCCAGGATGCTCCTCTAAGCTTCCTGCCGGAATAAAGTCATCAAGGAGGTGAATGACCTTGTCCAGTTTTATGAAGGACGTTGTTTCTGAAGTACTGCAAAGAAATCGCACCGCCGCTCCGGGGATAGCGGCCCCTGCTCCTTCCTGCACGGTAAGCAGCCGGGAGAACTGCCCGCACACCTGTGCTCAGCCGGGGCATTGCTCCAAGCCCGAGCTACCGCTTCAGCGCACCAATTACCAGAAAGAGCAGACTGCCAGGAGGCTGGCCGTTCTGGCCGGGCTCCCTTCACCGGCACAGGCTCCTGCCGGCAGGCAGCCGGATTCCCTTGCAGCTGCCAGGGTAATGCAGCCGGCAAAACAGCCGACAGCGGATGCTGTCCCCGGCCGGGACATGGCCGGACAATACCTGTCTCCACTGCTTCTGCGCACTTTGTCTCCGCTGGAGCAGAAGGATAACAGCCCCTTGGGGAACTCCACCCAGCCGCGGATCACCCCGGAGCCGCAGGACATACTTGCGCCGGTCCGCCTCCCGGCAGCAGGCGGGCTGGAGGTCTGGCTGTTCCCCCGCATCCGCGATGACCTCCGCCCGCTGCTTGGCAGCTCCAGCCGCAATTACAGCTCTGCCGGGGTTATCAGCGCAGCTGCTTGCCACCCGGGCCAGCTGTTCGCCGCCGAAGAGCTGCTCTCCGGCGAGCCTGAGCTGGAATCGGACATCTGCTGGAGCAACGACGGTGGCGGGTTTGAGCTTAAGCTGTTCGGCAAGGATCAGCATAAGGTGGCAGCCAAGCTGGAGGAGCTCACCGCATATATGCAGGCCGGAGCAGCTTCTCCTGTCCGGATATGGATCAGCCTGCAGCCCGCCCGGCTGCTGCGGCGGTATTTCGGCGGCGGACAGCAGGAGGCCATTGCAGTAGTAGCCGGTACTTCCCGCTGGAACAGCATCGGCATCGCAGAACAGTGGCTGCAGCGCCATCCTTCGTCCGGGCTGCACCTCCGCACGGAGCACGGTTACAGCATTATAAGCGGAGCTGCCGAACAGATGGCAGCGGCAGCTCCCGGGTTAGCAAACCTGGCTGAGACATGTAGATGATTACAATTACCGCTGAACAACGAATGAATTCATTAAGGAGGCTTCCTTCATGCAAGCACTGGGTTTAATCGAGACGCTGGGCTTTACCACCGCCGTCTCCGCGGCGGATGCCGCGCTCAAAGCAGCGGATGTGCAGCTGGTTGCCGTCGAGAAGGTCATCGGCGTCGGCGGTTCACTGGGCGTCACCCTGCATTTCAGCGGCGATGTTGCTGCCGTAACCTCATCCGTTGAGGCCGGCAAGGCAGAAGCGCAGCGGGTCGGCACCGTGGTCTCCGCCCATGTAATCGCCAAGGCGCATAGCGATGTGACCGGCAAGATACTGGACCATTACCTGTTGCCTGAGAACCGCTCTGAGGCTGGTGCTGATGTCTCCACCCCTCCGCCGCACCAGTCTTATGCAACAACCGCTAAGCCGCCTAAGTCAGCGGACTTAGCCCAAGCATCAGATTCACCGGATTTACCGGATCAGCCAAACTAAACTAATGGAGGTTTTTAAGATGGGAGAATCATTGGGATTAATCGAAACAAAAGGTCTGGTAGGCGCAATCGAAGCAGCTGATGCAATGGTAAAGGCTGCGAATGTAGAAATTTGCGGGTATGAAAAAATCGGCTTCGGTCTCGTAACGGTAATGGTCCGGGGAGATGTGGGTGCGGTAAAAGCAGCGACCGATGCAGGAGCTGCCGCAGCTAAGCGTGTCGGAGAGCTGGTGTCGGTGCATGTCATTCCGCGGCCGCACAGTGAAGTGGAACGCGCGCTATTGTCCAAGGGAATTGAATAATATTCACTATGGATAGCCGGCATAGCGCGGTTGCAGCCAGCGCCCTTCTCGGCCTGGCGTACCGGTCCAGGGAAGAGGAATTGAACAAGGACTTTCCCCGGGTCTTTATTCTGCTGGCCGGTCACTTTATTGGCATGGAGGAAGGGTATTCCGCAATAAAGCAGCTTGACCGGACCCGGACACGGCTACGGCTGGCGGGGGATGAACAGCTGCTCCGTGATATTACAGTTCAGGAGCTGGCTGCTGCAACAGGGGTTGACGATATTACTGCAACTGCTGCTCTCCGCTCTTGTTCAACGGAGGATGCCGATATTCTGTTTATTCCGGTCCTATCTTTGTCTCTGTTGTCCCGGTTAGCCCAGCTGGATGCCGGTGATCCTTTTGTGGAGCTGATTGTGCGGTTCCTCTGTGCCGGCAAACCCGTGGGGACACTGACGCTTGGGGCGAATCCGGGGCATTACCGCTGGGGGGAGCAAGGAATGTTTCAGGCCCCTCCCCGGCTGAAGGACGAACTGCAGCATAAGCTTGCAGCCATTGAAGATTTCGGCATTACGCTGCTTGAACCGGATCAGGTGAAACACTGGTTCTCTTCCGCCCAGACAAAATCGGGCAAACAGGTACTAACCGCGGGGGATATTCAGGCCGCACTAAGAATGTGCACCACGTCCATCCGCCTGGCCGCTCCGGCGGTGATCACTCCGCTTGCCGTGGATCTGGCCAGGCAGCATGGCATTGAAATTGTATTCTAGACCAAAGAGGTGACAATCACATGAAGCTGGGAATCATTACGGGGCATGTCGTCGCAACGCGCAAAGATGAGAATCTGATCGGTGCCAAGCTGCTGATCATTCAGCCGATCCTGCCTGATGGGGCACCTGCGGGCCAGCCGGTCGTTGCCGTTGATACAGTAGGCGCGGGCATCGGTGAGACGATCATCTACGCGGTGGGCAGCGTGGCTTCAAGAGCAACACAGCATCCGAATGCCCCGGTTGATGCAGCCATTGTCGGGATCGTGGACAGTGTGGATTGCGCCCGGACAGGAGGTGTGTAGCAGATGCTGACAACAGAGATAAGAGATGCGATTCAGCGCCGCCGGATGATTGATGTCCTGCTCTCCGGTGATGCTTATGCCGACCTGGTACTGAAAGGCGGCTATATTATCAACGTAATTACCCGGGAGATTTATCCCGGCGATGTCGCCGTCAAAGGCGAACGGATTCTGCTTGTCGGCCAGGCGGATAAGCTGATCGGCCCCTCGACCATTGTCGAAGACATGAGCGGCAAATTCATCAGCCCCGGTTTTATTGATTCCCATATGCATTTTGAGAGTGCGATGCTGACCGTTACGGAATTCTCGAAGCTGTCCATTCCTACAGGAACAACCACGCTGGTGGCTGATCCGCATGAAATCGGCAACGTGCTGGGGGTCCCCGGCATGAAGGCGATGATTGATGAAGCACGCACGCTGCCAAACCGCGTCCTGTTCACCGTCCCCTGCCTCACCCCCGATGTACCGGGCCTGGAAACTGCCGGGGCGGATATCGGCTCCAAGGATATGCAGGATCTGCTGAAGGATGACTATGTGCAGGGAATCGGCGAGCTGCAGGGCTTCAGCAATGTCCATCCGGTGTACAACAATGCGCCTTATTTAATAGATGATCTGCTTGCTTCCGTCTCTTATGCCAAATCAATCGGCAAAACCATCGAGGGCAACGCCCCCGGTTTGTTTGGCCGGGAGCTGGCAGCCCATATCATTTGTGGCGGCGGCCATGTCTCCTGCCACGAGACCACCACCAAGGAAGAAATGGTGGAGAAGCTGCGCTATGGGGTCAGCGTGTTCATACGCGAAGGCTCCTCGCAGCGGAACATGGCGGAATGCATCCGTGCCATTACTGAAGAAGGGATGGATTCCCGGAGGGCGATCCTCGTCTCCGATGATATGGTCCCGGAGGATCTGCTGAAGCATGGACACATGAACGATATTGTACGCCGCACTATTGCTGTAGGCATCGACCCTGTTGAGGCGATACAGATGGTTACGATCAATCCGGCTACCCATTTCGGCTTCCAGGATATCGGACTGCTGGCCCCCGGGGCCAAGGCCGATATCGCTGTCATCAGCGATCTGGCACAGATGACGGTATCGCAAGTGTATATCAGCGGAGTCAAGGTGGCCCAGGACGGCGAATTGACCCGTGACATCCCATCCTATACTTATCCCGCTTCCGTGAAGAAATCAGTCAAGCGGAAGCCCGTCAAGCTGGAGGATCTTCACCTCTCCTCAGGCGGGGCACATGGCAGCGTTCAGGTCCGCGCTATTGAGGTCATTCCCGACCAGAATCTGACCGGAGCGGGGATCTTCACCGCTGCCGTCAAGGACGGCGTCGTGCAGCCTTCGGTAGAGAATGACCTCCTGCCCCTGCTCGTTGTCGAGCGGCATGGCCGCAGCGGCAAGATCGGCAAAACCTTCGTCCGCGGCATGAAGCTGAAGGCCGGCGCCATCGCCGAAAGTGTGGCCCATGATACCCACAACATCATTGTCACCGGCACCAATTATGCCGACATGGTGACAGCGGTCAACCGGGTGATTGCCATGGACGGCGGGATCGCCATGATTGAAGGCGGCAAGGTGGTTGGTGATCTGCCGCTGCGCATCGGCGGTCTGATGACCGACGAGCTGACCGGCAAAGAGATGAGCGCAAGAATCACCGAGCTGCACCGTCTGGCCCGTGAGGAACTGGGCTGCACCCTGCATGTGCCGTTTATGCACCTGTCCTTCCTCTCGCTCGTCACCAGCCCGGCCTGGAAAATTACCGACATCGGCCTGATCGATGCCGATGCCTTTACCGTACTGCCGGCGCTGGTCTGATCATCACTATTTTATCAAAGGAGGCTGCTGCACTTGGGTATTCAGGTAGTCGATCTGTCCCAGGAAATCTATCAGGGGATGCCGGTGTTCCCGCCGCATCAGAAGACGATGATCTTCCCCAATATGAGCCATGAGGAGAGCCGGCAAAAGCTTGGCTTCGAATTCGCTACGAATAACCTGCTTATTAACGAGCATGGTCCGACCCATAGCGATGCTATTTATGAATATGACCCGCAAGGGGCGACGATTGACGAGATGCCGCTGGAGTATTTTTACGGGCCGGCCGTCTGTCTTGACCTCTCTCATATCTCACCCGATGACTATATTACCCGCAGGGATTTGGAGCTGGCCCTGGACAAAGGGTTTCTTCATCTCGACAAAGGAGACATCGTGCTGCTCTACACCGGTCATTATAACCGTGCTTACGGCACGGACGAATGGCTGACCCGCTACACCGGACTGGATTACGGAGCAGCTGAATGGCTGGCCCGGCAGGGTGTCGTTAATATCGGCATCGACGCGCCTTCCATCGACAACCCGCTGGATACCACCTTTGCCGGGCATCTAATCTGCCGTGAGTACAAGCTGACCAATACCGAGAATCTCTGCAATCTGGACCAAATCGCGCAGAAGCGGTTCCTCTACTTCGGGCTCCCGCTCAAAATCCGCAAAGGCACCGGCTCTCCCATCCGGGCCGTCGCAGTTTTCATAGAATAAAATATTAAGCAGGTGAAGGACATGAGAAACGGAACTCTGATCGAGGAAATTATCGTACCGGCATACGAAGGCAGAAGCGCTCTGGTGCGCAAAGGCCAGACACTGTATATCATAGACGTGGAGGGCAAGCAGGTCGGCGATTTCGTCTGCTTTAATGCCGGTAACCCTGACGAGCATGTCTCCCCTGTGCATATGCGGGCTTCACTCAGCAGCATCCGCCTTAAACCCGGCGACGGCCTCTACAGCAACTACCGGCAGCCGCTGATGCAGCTGACCCATGATACGGTCGGACGGCATGACTTCTTTTTCCCGGCCTGTGATTATTACCGCTACAAGGTTGATTTCGGACTGGAGCAGCACCCGAACTGCCACGATAATCTGCAGAGGGCATTGCAGAAATACAACCTTGGAGACCAGGAGCTGCCCGATCCGATCAACTGGTTCATGAATAATGCACTCGATGATAACCTCGACTATGTCATTGAAGAACCGCTCTCGAAGCCCG
This sequence comes from Paenibacillus tianjinensis, assembly GCF_017086365.1. NCBI lineage: Bacteria > Bacillati > Bacillota > Bacilli > Caryophanales > Paenibacillaceae > Paenibacillus > Paenibacillus tianjinensis. The sequence continues at coordinate 5,400,661 of NZ_CP070969.1, forward strand.
GTGATTATGTCGCTCTCCTGGCACTGACGGACGTGATTGTCGCCCTCTCCTCCTGCTCGCAGGACCTCGCTCCCGTCAACGGGTTCAAGGTCACTCCGCTGCTGATGCAGATTACCGGTTAGGCTGTTTTGTACACTGATATCCGATTTGTTCACACCCCCTGAATTCCATTTTGTTCACTGCTGTCAGCTTGCTGCACTGTTCTGTTCACCCCTATGAAGTTTATAATCATACTGTGAACAATACAGAGAGGCCTTGACGCCAGTGCGCATTATGAATTCAGGGGGATGCTAATGAGACTGAACAAGCTTGGCAATCGAAGAGCACTATACAGCAGGATATTGGTCAGTATGACACTTTGTGTATCCTTAACCTTCCTTGTTTCCACCATTATTTATTACAACTACTATATTGGCGTCGAAAAGACACAGGCTTTCCGTTCCGACCTCAGCGATCTCACACAGACCAGCAAAGAGGTTGTGAACATGAACGAAGCCGCGCAATCGCTTTCATTTCAGATCTACCGCAACAGCACCATCTCCAAAATCGTCTTCTACGACAAGCCGGATATTTATGACGTCACAGCCGCCATGTCCGAGCTCGGAAATTATTTAAGCTCTATGCCGTATATCGAATCCATCTATGTCTATAACCCGAAAAGCGCAAAGCTCTATATCGCCTCTTCCCACGGCCAGAACGGTGTATTTACCGAGCAGGAGCTGGTGGATACGAATATTCTGGATATTCTGAACCATTACGAGGAATACAAGCCGTTTACGCCGATTCCGCGCGTCTATTCGAACGGTGCCGAGGAGAATGATCAGGTCCGGGCTTATACCTTTTTATGCTACGACGCCATCGGCTGGGACCGGACGATTAACTCGGCAGTGATTGTTAACATTTCCGCCCCTTGGATCAACAAAGAGATTAACAGTCCTGCCGATTCCAAAAGCGCAACCTTTATTCTGTCCGGGAACGGTTCCTTCCTGTCCGGCAACAGCCTGGAGCAGCAGGAGCTTTCAGCCGAAGAAGCCCGCATGGTAGAGCAAAAGATTACAGGAGATTCCGAAGGCTACTTTATCGGCAAGTTTGCAGGCGTCAATTCGCTAATCTCTTTTACTGCGCCGGATGACCTAAGCTGGCAATATGTGCGCATCACCCCTTATGACATCATCACCAAACAGACCGACAGCATCCGGAACGCCACTCTGCTCATCGCCGCCCTTATTCTGGTTGGGGGGATTCTTCTGTCCTGGATCACCTCCAAAAGCCTGTATCTGCCGATCAACCGGATTGTCAGTGAGATGAACATTCTCGAGAGTGAGAAAAGGGACAGCATGTTTATGATCCGGCAAAATACCATGCGCGATCTGGTCCTGGGCCTTAAGCCGCTGCAATCCATTCAGCAGGTGGAGAAACTCAGGCAGCTTGGCATTCACTTCACCTTCAATGATGATTACCGGCTGATTCTGCTGCGGATTGACAACTATAGAGAATTACGGGATGAACGGTCGTCCTACCTGCTGGCTTACAAATTTGCAATTATGAACATCGCCTCGGAAATCTGCGGCCAGACCTACCGGGTTGAAACCGTCGATATGAATGATGATGGAATACTTGTGCTCCTGAATATCATTGATTCAATAGAATACACCGACACCGGTCTGATTGAGACACTCCTGCGGCAAATTCAGCTGGCCTGCTCCGATTATCTGAAAATAAGCCTAACCCTCACCTACAGCCATATCGACCGGAATGCCGTGCAGCTGCATAAGCTTTACAAGCAGGTCAGAGAAGCCTCGAATCACAGGCTGTTTTACGGGCATGGGTGCATCATCAGTGCGCAGTCCATAAGTGCACTCCAGGCCAATACGTACCACTATCCGACCGAAAAAGAAAAACGTCTGACCGATGCGCTAATGTGCGGCAAGATTGAGGAGGCCAAGGAGCATTTCAGCACCATTATCCGGGAAGCTGAATCGTATCCTTTTCATACCGTGCAATTAGCCGTTTCGAGACTTAGTGTGACGATAAAAGAAATCATCAGCACAGTCCAAAAACGTAACCGTTTACAATGTGATGGAGTGCCCGCCTTGCCAACTCTGGAATCCGTAGAAACCGTCGCCGAGCTGGAAGATGCCTTCTTCGCCCTGTTCAGAGAAATGCGCGGACAGCTGTCTGAGAAAAAAAACGCCAAGCAGCATGATCTGATCCGCCTGATCAATCAAAAGGTAGCCGAGAACTATATGGAGCCGAATCTTAGCCTGAACCAGATCGCCGATGAGCTCGATATGTCTCCGATCTACATCAGCCGGCTCTATAAGCAGCAGACCCTGACCAGCATCGTCGATGTCATCCTGGAGGTACGTATGCGCGAGGTGTGCAGCCTGCTGGAGAACACCGATCTGCCGGTAACGACCATTGCCGAGCGCTGCGGCTTCACCAGCAGCTCCTATCTGCACCGGATGTTCAAGCGCAGCTTCGGCACCACCCCTACCGACTACCGGCGCTCTAAAAATGCCTAGTTCAGGTTGCAGCCAATCTTCCCTCTATCTGCGCACTTATTCTTTGCCTTTAGCCTCCATCCCGCTCTTTCCATGAGCAGCTTCGGCAAATAAAGGCCGAGGCTGCCTCATGAGGTTATTTAAAAGCCACCCAAGCCAGCCTCCAAGTACATGGAGGCTGGCTTTTCTGCTGCTCCCTCCCTATGCCCCCGAAGCCGGTGGCTGGAGGGCTTTTTTTTGAGCAGTTTGGGCTGGAGCAGTTACCGCTTAAACAGCGGATAAAACGGAATGATTGTGGAAAAGCGGCAGCGGCCGCCTTTGTGTCCGGATTTTCACCGCCAAGGTTAAATCAAAAAATCCGGACACAACAGCGGTTGGAACAACATTCCGTTTTAGGAGCGTCCACTTAAGCACCAACTCCTCCCGCACAACCCAGCGGCAAATAAAACGCCCCAAAAGCCATCGGCTTCCGGGGCACACCTCCACTATTTAATGCCTTTCTCCGCAACATAAGCGTTCCATTGCTTCGTCCACTCGGTCTGGATTTTTTCTAACCCGGCCTGTTTGGCCTTCTGCATGAAAGTTTCCAGCCCTTTATCAATATCCTCTACAAGGCCTGCCTCCAGCGGGAAGAGGTATTGCTTCTCTACTTGCTCCAGTGCCGCTTTCTCAGCCTGGTAAGAGGAGTAGTCTTCCGCAAAGCCCAGGAACAGGTCAGGCTTCTGGATCTTATCCAGCTCATCGAAGATCGCCTTCACACCGTCAAAGCCTTTATCGAACAGCATGAACTCAGGATTTCTCCAAGCCCAGCCGTTCATCCCTTCACGGGAGAAGCCATTGCTGGCGCTGGTGCCGACAAGCTTGTAATAGCCGTCTTCAACGGTGTAGTTCTTGCCCTCAATACCATACTGCGTCAGCTGATTGTAGCGTTTGTCGAGGACCAGCTTTTCATAGAACGCGAGAGCTCTTTCCGGGTTCTTACTGCTCTTGGGAATCGCAAACCCGTTGTGAATCGGGTGTACAGGTGTAGCATAACCCGTGGTCAGGCCGAATGGAGAATAAGCCAGCTCCCATTCGGGATGGGTCGTGCTGATCTTCATCTTCATGTCGTTATAGCGCGTCGGATTATCTCCGAACATGCTGGCCGCTTTGCCGGAAGTCACCGGATCCTGCATCGTATCCTTGATATTCAGCACGTTTTTGGGGATGAAGCCTTTGTCCGCCCAGCGTTTCATCGTTTTCAACTCTTCTTTTTGTTCATCAGAACCCCAGTAGGAGTAGACAGTAGTAGGCGATTCATACTTCACTCCCATCCCGTAAGGGAGAGCGCCAATCATTTTGTTAAGCTCGGTATAAATGTAGTGGAGATTATTGCCGATATCGCTGTTCAAGGACATTGGCATCATATCCGGCTCGTTTTTGACAATGCCATCCATATAAGCCTCATAGCTGGCCAGATCCTTAGGCACCGGCAGATCATATTTCTTGCGCAGATCCTCGCGGTAGACGAAGCCGTTGGTTACGTACTCTTTATAAGTGGCAGGAACGGTATAGATTTTACCGTCAACCTTTACATCTTCCCACATCGACTCCGGTACGAATTTCTGCAGCTCCGGTGCAGCCTTAGGCAGCAGATCGTCAATGGCCAGGAAGGCGCCGCGTTTGGCGTACGATTGATACTGGGTCCAGTCCGCTGTAAAAATCAGATCAATCGCCTGGCCGGAAGACAGCAGCAGCTTATACTTCTGATCCCAGTCCGTCCAGCTTGTATAGTTGAACTTAACCGTGGCGTTCAGCTCTTCCTGAGCCATCTTGTTGATTTCGTCTTGAATGACCGGCAGATCCTTAGGGGCATCGCCGAGCATATAGAACTGGAGCTCCACCTTCTTCGAAGTGTCTATTCCGGTCTCTGCCGGAGCTGCCATACTGGTTGTGCTGTCCGTTGCTGCGGCTGTGTCTTTATTGCCGTCTGTCCCGCTGTTTGCGCCGTTTGCGCTGTTCCCGCTGTTGTTATTGCCGCCACAGCCCGCAAGGAGCGAGAGCGCCAGCGCAGCCGTTGTAAGCGTAACCAGAGATCTTCGGCCTGTCTTCTTTTTCATCATGAACCCTCCTAAAAGTTTTGTTTAGCATACACATCCTTGAGTTACTTCGAACAAAACTTGCCTCGGAAGCATAAACTTAGTTTTGTTTAGTTTAAGCATCCTCGAGTCACTTCGAACAAAACTATGTTAGCCGGACAACAGGCACAACCTTCACGGCGTGCTCCACTATACGGTTCTAACCTTTTACAGCGCCTATCGTCAAGCCTTTTACAAAATACCGCTGAATGAACGGATACAGAAAAAGAATCGGTCCGGTAACAACAATGGCCATCGCCATCTTGGTCGACTCGGTCGGCAGATCACTGCCCAGGCTGACCCCGGTGCCCGCGCCCATGTTGGCGATAAAGGCCGCAGAGTTGATGACGTTGTACAGATGGAACTGCAGCTGATATTTATGCGGATCGTTGATGAACAAGGAAGAGGAGAACCAGTCGTTCCAATACGCCAGGGCCAGAAACAGGCTTACTGTGGCGATGCCGGGCATCGACAGCTGGAGCACGATCCGCCAGTAGATTTTGAAATCACCGGCCCCGTCGATCTTAGCGGACTCGAACAGCTCCTCAGGAACAGCCGAGCGGATAAAGTTCTTCATCAGAATGATCAGGAACGGGGTCATCAGCCCCGGAAAAATCAGCGCGCCGTATGAATCGGTCAGATGCAGATATTTGGTGATCATAATGTACCAGGGCACCAGTCCGCCGCCGAACAGCGTCGTGAAGTAGATATAGAAGGAAAAGGTGTTGCGGTATTTGAAATCCTTGCGGGCCAGCACATATCCGGCCATCGTCATGAAGAACAGCCCCAGCAGCGTGCCCGTTACCGTCGTGAACAGCGTAACCCCATACGCCCGCAGAACCTCGTCAGGGAAGGTGAACACCGTCTTGTAGCCCTCCACCGAGAACTGCGCCGGGATCAGATGATAACCGTCCTTGATGATCGATTCATTGGCCGTCAGAGAAGCCGAGATAATGAGCAGAAACGGGATCAGGCAGGCCAGCGAGCCGAGAATGATGACCGTGTACGCCAGGCCCTGCAGCAGCCGCGTATAATGATCGTCTTTGATTTGCATACTCCTTGTCTCCTCCTAGAACAACGCGTAATCATCGTTTATTTTGCGGATAATGTAGTTCACCGTCATGATCAGAATGAAGCCGAACAGCGATTGATACAGGCCTGCCGCTGTCGCCATTCCGATGTCAAAAGTAACCTTGAGCGAACGGAACACATACGTATCCAGAATATCCGTCGTATTGTACAGCACCCCGTTGTTGCCGATCAGCTGGTAAAAGAGGTCGAATTGCCCCTTCATAATACTTCCGAGCGAGAACAGCAGCAGCACGACAAAGGTAGATTTCAGCATCGGCACCGTGATGTACCAGATCCGCTGAAAGATATGCGCACCATCGATTTTGGCCGCCTCGTAATACTCATCACTGATTCCTGTGATAGCGGCCAGATAAATGACCATGCTGTAGCCGAGATTTTTCCAGAGGTAAAAAAGTATGATCAGGAATACCCACACCACCGGCTTATTGTAGACATCGACCGGACCTGCGCCGAACCGGGCCAGCAGCGTATTTAAGAAACCGCTATCATAATTGAACACGTTGTAGACGATAACGCTCAGAATTACGAAGGAGACGAAGTACGGCAGGAACATAATGGACTGCGTAAGCTTTTTGAACCATTTCACCCGCAGCTCACTGAGCAGAATCGCACAAACGATCGCCAGCACGTTCCCCAGTACAATAAAAGCCAGATTATAACCGATTGTATTGAGGGTAAGCTTCACCAAAGTGCCGGATTTCCAGAGAAACTCAAAATTTTTGAGCCCGACGAACGGTGCACTGAACAATCCAGAATTGAAGTCAAACTGTGTAAAAGCATAATACACACCCACCATTGGAAAATACGAATTCACCAGGAAGAACAACAGTGCCGGAAGCAGCATCAGAAAAAGAACCCGGTTATGGATCAGCTCATGGAGGAATCCCTTCCTCTTCTTTTTTACCGTGCCTGACCCTAGTGGTGATGCTGCCGGGCCGCCTCCTTTTAAGGGAAGCTCTATCGCGAGCGGTGTTCCGGTCTTGCGTTTGCGCTGTCTCAAAGCCCTCACTCTCCTATGCCTGTATATGAACCAAGTATAGAAAAGCCGCGTCCGGCCGAACAGTGGACCTTCAGGGTATTCCTGTATTATGTTGAGCAGCGGGGAGTGAACATTTTCAACTTTTGTGAAGGAACGCAGGATAATGGTCTATTACTGCACGTCAAATAGCCCCGGCATCTCTTCCGCAGAAGAAAACACCGGGGTGAATTTTCGGTTTTACTTATTCAAAAAGAAGCCTCTGCCGCCTTGCACTGGACAGCCTGCTGGCCTCCATCCTGCGACTCTGCTGCATACAGCACCTTCCGCCCGCGCCAGCGCCGCAGCACCAGTAGCCCTCTCGCCGCTTCATCGGCGATCATGCAGCAGTAAATACCGACTAGCCCCCAGCCCCAGCTGATGCCGAGCAGGTAAGAGCCTCCGATCCCGATCAGCGTCATGCTGATCAGCGAGATCGTCATCGTATAGCGGGTATCCCCGATAGCGTTAAGCGCATTTCCCATGGCCATGTTGAGCATTTTACAGGGCTGCAGCAGCAGGTTCAGTGCCAGCAGGGCCACGCCGATGGAGACAATTTCCCCGTCGACCGTAAACATGCCCAGCAGCGTCTTGCCAAAAGCGAACAGCAGCACAACATTCGCACTGACAATAGCCAGCCCGATATACAGCGTCCGGTAGGCACTGCGGTAGACCTCTGACAGCTGGCGTGCACCGAACAAAGTCGCTATCCGGATCTGGCCTGCCATTGCTACCGCATAGCCCAGGGTGAAGCAGAAGGATTCCAGCGTATTCAGATACGTGCGTGCCGCCAGCTCTTTGGCCCCGAGCATAGCCAGAAAGGAGTAAATCGCCAGCTGTGATACGACCCAAGCCGAGGAATTCAGCCCCAGCGGCCAGCTGATCTTCACAATCTCCCCGAACAGCTTCCGCTTGAAGGTAGCGAAGTCCCGCAGCCGGATTCTGCGTTCAAAGGCACCGCAGAACATCATCAGCAGTACTATCGCGCCAAGCCCTCTGCTGATTACATTGGAGATGGCGATTCCGCCAAGTCCCATCTGCGGCAGTCCGAACATGCCAAAGATAAAAATATAATTCAGAACAATGTGGATCACATTGACTGCAACCCCTGTATACATCGGCCCCCGGGTATTGCCCGTGTTGCGGATAGCCGAGCCCAGGGAAGCAGTCAGTCCTATCAGAAACAATCCGCCGCCGACATAAGTCAGATAGACATGGGCAAGCGGGATCAGTTCTCCGGAAATATTCAGCGCTCCGCCGACCGGATCGGCGAACAGGAACATAATGATGCTGACGAGAAGTCCCAGCACCGTACTTGCTGTAACTCCCATTATTGCTATTATGCGCGCATCCTCCTGCCGTCCTGATCCGAGCCGCTGGGCAATCAGAATGCCCGCCCCGCCGGCAAAGGTGGTGAACAATGTTGTCAGCGCCCCGAACAGCTGGTTCGATATCCCGACGACCGCCACTGCATCGTCCGAAATGCGGCTGACCATAATGGTATCCACGGTTCCCAGCAGCGTCTGCAGAAAAATTTCAATAAAGATCGGCCAGGCCAGCACCCAGAGCCCGACGTTTCCTGTCTTTAGTTTCACGTTGGGTTTCACTAATCGAACTCCCCCTCATCCTGCTACACTCTTGGATAGTACCCTTGTAACCTGCCTGCAGATTACCTTGCTAGGAGTAAATTATAGGTGATATACTCGAGGAAATGTAGCAAATTCCCAACCTAAACTTTCAATTTCTAAACCTGATCTACAGGAGGACACCATGAGTCTGCTTCAATTTTCCAGCCCTCCGCTGCCCCATTACATTATTAGCGGAATTATGAATTATTCGCAGGGCTTCCGCCATGTGAACCGCCATAATATTAAGGTGTTCGACCTGCTGGTCGTCCGGGAGGGCTGCCTCTATGTTGGCGAAGAGGACCGAACCTATGAAGTCAGAGCAGGAGAAGCGCTGATTCTCCGCCCGGACTGCCACCATTACGGCACCGCAGATTGCCGGGAGGACGGCTCCCACTACTGGCTTCACTTTCAGACCCCGGGTCCGTGGTGTTCTGCAAGCTGTCATGCTGAAGCTCCCCGTGAACTGGATACCACGGAGGAGTCTGCCCATTACAACTTGTATAATGCCCGCACCTTCAGCTTCCGGCTGTCGCAGTATATGACGCTGCTGCAGCCGGCCAGGATGGAGGAGCTGCTCGCCCAGCTCGAGCTCCTCAAGGTTAACGCCCACCTGGATGGAATCCGCTTCAAGCAGCAGATGCTGTTCCAGGAGGTGCTGCTGCAGCTCTCCGCCTCCGTACACCGCGAACGGCCCGCGTCCCAATCGACCGCCTGTGCGGAGCAGGCGGCCTCCTTCCTCCGCGCCCATTACCGCGAGGAGATTACAACCGGCATGCTGGGCGACTGCCTCAACTTCCATCCGGTCTACATCGCCCGCTGCATGAACCGGGAGTACGGCTGCTCACCGATGGAATACCTGCTCCGCTACCGGATCGAGCAGAGCAAGCTGCTGCTGATGCAGACCAGCTTCCCGATCGCCCGGATCGCCGAGGAGGTTGGCTTCAATCAGGCGCCGTATTTCAGCTCCAGCTTCATGAAGCTGGAAGGTATCTCTCCCCGGCAGTACCGTCAGCGCTTCTCTTGAAGCACAGCTCTGCTCATCGGCCTGCCGCAGAGCAACAGCCCCTGCATAACCGGGAGAGCTTCCCGGCTATACAGGGGCTGTGTATTGTGTACTCATAGGTGTTGTCTTGTTCGGCAGCATAGCTGCCCTGCTAACTGTGTTCCCCGGCAGCAGCGGGTGATGAACACTCCTCCGCAGCAGGCAAGTACCTGCTCCCCGGCTCAGCCTTTTACAACGGCGTTCTTCTCTTTATACTGCTCCAGGGTTATAACTTCACCAAAAATCCCGATATCACGCAGTCCGGACAAATGCATCTCCTCATCCTTGGATGCGCAGCAGTCGCTGATGCAGACTACCTTATACGTGTGGTACATCGCATCGGATGCCGTAGACCGGACACAGACATTGGTCCACACACCGGTGACCGCAACCGTATCGATCCCTTCTTCGCGGAGGAACAGGTCCATATCCGTATAGCTGAACGCGCTGTGGCGTCTCTTTTGCACCACGTAATCGCCTTTTGACTCATCGGGCCTAAGCTTGTCGATGAAATCCGAACCCCAGCTGCCTTTGATCGCATGGACCGGCCGGACCCGGAAGTCGGCATCGTTCTTCCGGTGCGCTTCCTGTACGAAGATAACCTGAATCTCATTCTCATGGCTGAATTCAATCAACTCCTGCAGCGCCGGCACGATTCCCGCACCGTTTGGACAGGTCAGCGCCCCATCCGGATGAATAAAGTCATTCAACATATCTATAATTACTACAGCCTGTTTGCCCATGCCTTTCACTTCCCTCTCGGTATGTTGTTATATATAAGTGAACTTTAGATTTACCAGACCGGCTCAGAACGCGGGCTGCGGGGAATGTTTGGACTTCCGGCCGCTGTTAGGTTTGAATTTCCTGAATTTGACCGCTATTTGCGGTAGAAAATCAATCCTTGCCTATGCTTTCGAAGTGAGCTTTCCTGCGGAAAGCTTTTAGGCGGACGCTAACGCTCCTACAGTTCCAAACTTCCCCTCCGTCGCTCCTTACCTTTTTTCTCAAATTTCAAGTTCAATCTATATATTTTTAATATTTCAGCAGGCGCGGAAGCTCGCTGATCGTCTGGCGTTTTACATATTCGCCGTAGCCTGGTTTGCCGACCACACCCAACGCATCATCGTACACTAGAGTGCCGCGGACAATGGTTTTATCAACCTTGCCTTTAAGCTTCATACCGTGGAACGGAGTGTACTTCGGTTTGCAATGCATCTGGTCTTTGTCGATCGTCCATTCCTTCTCCAGGTCCACAATCGTGAAGTCGGCATCGGTACCAATCTCCAGCGCGCCTTTCTTCGGATACAGCCCGTAATGGATAGCCGGATTGGTGCACAGCAGCTCTACCAGCCGGGAGAGGCTCAGTCTGCCTTTGTTATAGCCTTCGCTGATCATAATCGGCACTAGCGTTTCTACACCCGGGATCCCCGGAAAAGAAGTCCAGACATCCATACCCGGCGCATCCTTCTCTGTTGCAATTTCATAGGGCGCATGGTCGGTAGCCATGAAGTCAATTGTTCCGTCTGCCAGCCCCTGCCAAAGTGCTTCATTATCTTTTGCAGTACGCAGCGGCGGCGCAATCTTGGCGAACGTACCGAACTCGGTCATCGCATCTACCGCATTCAGCGTCAGGTAATGCGGACAGGATTCTGCGGTCACCTTGGTTCCTTTCAGCTTTGCTTCACGGATTAGCTCGTTGCCTGCCCCCGTGCTCATATGCACGATATGCAGCCGGGCACCCGTCTCTTCGGCGAAGCTAATCCCGAGCTGGATAGCTGCCTTTTCTGCGAGCGCCATACGCGCCTCTGCCCAGGCTGGATAATCAAGGCGGCCCTCACTTTTCAGCTTACTCGTAAAGTAATCGCAGATAGCATAGTTTTCAGCGTGAATTCCAATTGGCAGCCCCGTAGGGGATACGGCGGCAAACGCCTCCAGCATTTCCGGATCGGTTACCCGCGGATAAGATGGCACAGATGGAGTCATGTACACTTTAAAGGCCACTACGCCGTTAGCCACCTGCTCACTGATAATCTCCGGCAGCACGTTGTTGCGTACATCTTCGCCGGTAATGCCGCCCCACATCGCGTAATCGACAATCCCTTTGCCTTCTAATGCATTCAGCTTGTTGAACAGATTATCGGCAGAACGGACCGACGGCACGCTGCAGCATGGCATGTCGACAATCATCGTTACCCCGCCGGCTGCGGCGCTGCCTGTTCCGGTTACGAAATCCTCGCGGTGTGTAAACCCCGGATCATTAAAATGGGTATGCGAATCAATTACGCCCGGCAGCACCAGCTTGCCCTCAGCATCAATGATCTCATCGACTTCAGCCTCAATATCCTTCGCGAACCCGACAATCACACCTTTGTTAACCAGAATGTCAGTCAGCACCTGTCTGTCGCCTTGCGGAATGTTGGCATTTTTAATGATCAGTTCATAACTCATGAATACACACCTCTTCTTTAGGTTTTGGGGTTAGTTGGCGCACAACAAAAAAGCCCCGGCTCACAAAAGGTACAAGCAGAACGTATTCCTCACCCGGTATATACCGCGCGAAGAACAACAATTCTTAGCCTATACCTCTTGTAGCCTGGGGCAATTTACGGTCGCCTGGTCGAAACGCTCAAACCGGATTATTGAGCTTATACAAGAGCATATTCTGTTAATCCATCCTACAAGGAAGTTTTTCAATTCATTGTTACGTTTAGTAACATGGATAATTCAAAATCCTTCCTCAATTACCTATATCATACCATTGGCAACTCTTTCGTCAAGATAACAAACCCGTTTGTCATTGAATCGGCAAAATATATGTTATGTTTATTAACACAATAAAGAACTGGATGATACCCCATAACCACGATTCCATTCCTGTTTGCCCGTTATTCTTCCTATTACCTCTCCCTGCAAAGCTCACACAATCCCAGACACAGCAAAGGATTTCATCCCCCCGCTCTTTCGCTGCTATTAATCCGTTCATAAATCCGGACTGATCCGTTACATTTAACTGCAGGAATTTCAGCAAACCCTTTTTATGGATATCAACGACATTCCTCACAGCTGAAATTACGAGCGACACTTTCATGCCAGAATTTATTTGCTCTCCGCTTTAGCCTGTTCTTCAAGGGAAGAGAAATAAGCGATTTTATGCTCCACTTTTTGCGCAAAGGTCTGAAAAAATTTAATCTTCTCATCAATATGCAACTTATGCTCCTCCAATAATCTGCGCTGCTCGGGAAGTGAACTGTACCCTTCCTTGGATAGCGAGATAAACTGCTTGATATCAGCGATCGGCATTCCGGTGTCCTTCAGGCAGCAGATTAACGAAATCAGCTCCAGATCCTCATCGTGGAAACAGCGGTTTCCATTCTCATCCCTGGCCACAACGGGCAGCACACCCTCTTTTTCATAATAACGCAGCGTATATTGGCTCAATCCGCTTTTTTGTGATATGGTTTTGATGCTGTATCCCATGATATTAGCTCCCTTCTGCCGTAAGGCTACGGCTCCATCTCTACGTTAACACCATTTCGAGTCTATTAAAAGCGCTTTAGAAATCTATTGACTTACAGTTAACTCTAAGGTCTACACTTTACTAGGAACACTACATTAAGGAGTGAATGCAGAGTGGTAAAAAAAATTAAAGCAGGCAGCGGCCAGCTTGAGGTTGCTCAGATTTCTTTAGGATGTATGCGTATTGCCGATCTTTCTCCGCAGGAAGCGGATGTGCATATTCACAGTGCCCTAGAGGCGGGAATAGACTTTTTTGATCATGCGGACATTTATGCTGGCGGTAAAGCTGAAGAGGTATTCGGCGAGGTAGTGGCTGCCAGCCCAGGCATGCGTGAGCAGCTGATGATTCAGACCAAATGCGGAATCCGCAACGGCTTCTTCGACTTTTCCAAGGAGCATATTGTGAACTCGGTCGAGAATAGCCTGAAGCGCCTGAAGACCGATTATGTGGATGTCCTGCTGCTGCACCGTCCCGACACCCTGATGGAGCCTGAGGAAGTGGCTGAAGCCTTTGATTATCTGGAGCAAAAAGGCATGGTCAAGCATTTCGGGGTCAGTAACCTGAACCCGCTGCAGATCGAGCTGCTCAAAAAAAACGTCAAACAGCCCCTGCTCTTCAACCAGCTGCAGCTTAGCATTATGGTCTCTGGCATGATTGATGCCGGCTTCAATGTGAACATGACCAACTCCGCTTCGGTCGTACATGATGGAGGCATTCTGGAATACAGCCGACTGCATGATATGACGATTCAGCCTTGGTCCCCGTTCCAATACGGCTTCTTTGAAGGCGTATTCCTGGGCAATGAGAAGTTCCCTGAGCTTAATGAAGTTATCGGCAAACTGGCCGCTGAAAAAGAAGTCGCCGACACCACTATCGCCATCGCCTGGCTGCTCAGACATCCGGCGAACATGCAGCCGATCGTGGGCACAACTAATACCAAGCGTCTGCTCGACATCGCCAAGGCTTCAGATATTACGCTGACCCGCCAGGAATGGTATGAAATTTACCGTGCAGCTGGCAACAAACTCCCTTAAGCAGCCACAGCCGTACTAGACGAGGACAGTCAAACGTATAGTTAATATTAGAGTACTCTATAAGCCATTACGGCCTAAGGAGTACTCTTTGCTGTGGGCTTTTATTCATCCTTAAACTTACTTCCGGATCAATGATTCCTAGTGTGATTTAATCGTTTGACACTATCCATTTTATAGAATAATTTATATCTAAAAGATACATTTAGATTGGATGATTGGATATGAGCAGTAAGAAGAGCAAAACATCTTATGTAATACTTGGTCTTTTAAACGAAGAAAGCTTATCCGGCTATGACATCAAAAAGATTGTAGATGACCGGCTGTCTTTTTTTTGGAACGAGAGCTTTGGCCAGATTTATCCGGAGTTGAAACGGCTTACTTCTGAAGGGCTGATTGCAGTTTGTACCGATGCACTTCCTATGCATAGTAAGCAAAGCATCAAGTACGAGATTACAGGGCCGGGAAGACTGGAATTACAGGAGTGGCTCAAATCACCGGTTGAAAAGGAACTTATCCGTTTTGAAATTTTGCTGAAACTGTATTTTTCGAATACAAACTCTTCTGCCAAGATGCTGGAGCATGTAAAAGAGTTTCAAACCAGCCACTTCAGACAGCAGCAGTTGTTTCAACAATTTGAAGCACAGCTTAAACAGAATATGGATGTACACAGCAATCACAGACAAATCTTAATGGTATTATCTTTTGGCCAAAAGATGTGGGAGGCTTATGCTGCCTGGTCTGAAGAAACGATCCGCTTACTGGAGCAGGATATTACCGCACAGGAGGATGACACGGATGAATAAAAGAATCGATTTCTATTACTTTTCCGGCACTGGCAATACACAGCTTATTGTGGACCACGCAGTGGACGCACTTACAATGAATGGCTGCAGCGTCTCTGTTAAGCATATCGAAAAAGGATACACCCTCTCAGAAAATGAGCCGGCTGAACAATTGTGGTTTGCCTTCCCGGTCAACTCCCAGGCAGTCTCCCCTTTCATCTGGAGGTTTTTTCGATCATTGCCGCAGAGCTCCGGAACCAAGGTGTATGTAATTGCTACTCTTAATAATTCTGCCTATATCCTAAATCCACTCTTTACCTTACTTAAGAACAAAGGATATACTCCGGCTTCAGCCTGCGAGATCAGTATGCCTAACAATATGGGCCATACACAACAGAGCAAGGAGAACGACCTTCACCAATTAATCGCAGCGTGTGATAAGGTTAATCAATTTGTCAGCGATTCCGTAACAGGCAAGGTTAAGTGGGATTTAGAGTATAAAGGATCTTCATTTGTATCCTTTTTGTCGAGGAGAACCGTGCTGCCCTGGATGTCTATGCGCCTCTTGCTTAAGTTGCGGACCGAACCCTCTCAATGCACAGGCTGCGGGCTATGCGTAAGACAATGTCCCGTTCAAAATATTTCAATTACGGGTCATGTTTCTGTTCACGGGAACAAATGTGAGTTCTGCATGAAATGTGCCGCCTCTTGTCCTAAGAAGGCTATCTATATATCAGGCAAACCAAAAATCAAAATCCGCAGTACAAAGATGCCACATTCCACTATTCAACGTTAGAATGGAGCTTAGTATGGGTTTACATCTCAAAGGCTTTATCTGGCCGTTATTGGTTTTACTGCCGAACCTGTTTTTAATATTCTTCGCGCCGCATAACATTCCAAAAACCGTTTCCCCGCCTTTAATTTTCACTGTATTCGAGCGTATAGGCCAAGTTACCTGTTTTACACTGCCTATCGTGTTCGGCACCAAGATTGCCGCACAGCCTATCAACTTGTTAACAGGGTTAATGTTAATTTGTTTACTTATTTACTACCTTTGCTGGGTACGCTTTTTTAGGAGCGGCAGAGAATTCTCCATGCTCTTCAAACCGTTAGGCTTCATCCCTATCCCAATGGCCCTATTTCCGATTCTGTATTTTATCCTGCTTGCAGTTTGGCTCAACTCCTATTTGTTTGCAATCCCTGCGGTTCTGTTTGCCATTGGGCATTTTGTAACCAGCTGGAGCACCTTCAGCCAAATTCAATAAGATTCCCCGGCAGCTAAAAAAGTGTCCATACAGAAAAACAGGTTGATAATCGTGTTACACGATTATCAACCTGTTTTTGTTATACCGGCGAGAGGACTCGAACCTCCACGGTTTCCCACTCGATTTTGAGTCGAGCGCGTCTGCCATTCCGCCACGCCGGCGTATTCATGATTCTCAATAATAAGTTCCAAAATAATGGAGGCGCCACCCAGACTCGAACTGGGGATAAAGCTTTTGCAGAGCTTTGCCTTACCACTTGGCTATGGCGCCATAAAAATGGAGCGGACGACGGGAATCGAACCCGCGACCCTCGCCTTGGCAAGGCGATGCTCTACCGCTGAGCCACGTCCGCATAAATGGCTGGGGATATAGGAATCGAACCTATGAATGACGGAGTCAAAGTCCGTTGCCTTACCGCTTGGCTAATCCCCAATATTAATTTCAGAAAAAAATGGGGCGACTGATGGGTCTCGAACCCACGAATGCCGGAACCACAATCCGGTGCGTTAACCCCTTCGCCACAGTCGCCATATTAAGCTGTTTCTAAACATTTCGCCAACCAGTCTTTTAAAGAAATGGGGCGGCCGATGGGTCTCGAACCCACGAATGCCGGAACCACAATCCGGTGCGTTAACCCCTTCGCCACGGCCGCCATATTAAGCTTTAAAGTTTTCATTGGCAGGGGCAGCAGGAATTGAACCCACACCAACGGTTTTGGAGACCGTTGTTCTACCTTTAAACTATGCCCCTAAAGATGGTGGAGGCTGATGGATTCGAACCACCGAACACGTACGTGAGCAGATTTACAGTCTGATGCGTTTGGCCACTTCGCTAAGCCTCCACA